>CAWIMW010000013.1:0-11653 GCA_963837365.1 uncultured Acidobacteriota bacterium | reverse complement strand
GAGGCGGCGGGAGTCGAACCCGCGTCCGAAAATGTTACTGGTCAAGAGACTACATGCTTATTCGCGTTCATGCCCCAGGCATTACCCTGGGACGTTCGCGGCCTCCGCTCAGAACGGACAAGAAACGGGTGCCGCTAGCCTGAAATCTTAACCTCTCTCCCCAGACGTAGAAGAGAAGAGCAGCCCTCTGTGTGACGCTCGCTCACCGCCCAAGGGCGAAGCGGTGGAGAGCGGCTGCTTAATTAATTAAGCTGCGTATGCCATTTGTTGATTGGCAATTATCATTTTGCTCACGATTACGGGTGTGTGCACCCCGGCATGCCTCTTGGCCGCAAGCATCTCCGTCGAAGCCGTGACGCCCCCATTTGGGATGGACCATGCAAAGAACTGCTTCCAGACTAGGAACAGTTAATCCAGAAGTCAAATCATTGGATGATGTTGCTCAATCCTGAGATTCGCTATAGAACGAAATAGAATTCTATAGTATTCTTATTATTCTATTGGTGCCAAATATGAAGCAAGCCGACAAAATTCGTAGCTATGTCAGGGATAAATATGTGGTTCCCGCACGGGGGCAGCGTGAAAACCGGTTCTCCATCAGAACCGGGGATGTCGTACGGGATATGAAACTGATTGCCCGGCGCACACCTGCGGTTTGTAGTGCACTAAAGACCAAGGAGTTTCTCGAAAAGAATGCATTGCGCTTGATTTCAAAAGCCGGACCTGAGTCCGGCCAGAGCACAACTGTGGTCTACACCTACGAGTTTCTCGACAAACCACAGTCTGACCGGCAGGATGCATGGGAGCGTCTCCGTGGGGCATTGAAAGATGTTTTTGCCGAATATGGCGGAGGCGAAGCCTACTTGCGTGCTGAGCGGGCCTCGTTCCGGGATGCCGACGAGCGCAAATGAGCCGCATTTACTGGGATTCCATGCTGTTTATTTACTGGCTGGATGACAACCCGCTTTTCGCCAAGCGGGTTGCCTCCATCCACACCCGCATGCAACAGCGCAAGGACGAACTCATCACCAGCGCTGTCACGCTGGGTGAGGTGCTTGCGGGCGCATACCGCAAGGGTTCAGCGTCAAGGGCAGACGAGGTACGTGCGGCTTTGTTAAGCCTCCTGTCGGAAGTTGTGCCCTTTACCGTTGAAACAGCGGACCACTATGCACGGATTCGGGGCAGCACGAACATAGCCTCCCCCGATGCCATTCATCTTGCCTGTGCGGCTTCCGCGAATACCGATCTATTCCTGACCAACGACAAAAATCTGGTCGGCAAGTTTGTGCCGGGGATTCAGTTTATCGCCTCGTTGGATACACAGTTCTTCTAATCGCTCCTTGATTCAGATTCGCAGCGTAACCAACGGATCGATCCCCGCCGCCCGCCGCGCTGGAATATAACTCGCGACCAGCGCCACCATGACAAACAGTAGGGATACAGCGATGAACGTTGCCGGATCGGTGGCGCTGACCTGGAATAATAAATCGCCCATCATTCGAGTCACCACCAATCCGCCGCATACTCCAACCACTACGCCACTCAGCGCCAGCCACATTCCTTGCCTTACCACCAGGGTTACAACATGGCCCCGTTGTGCGCCCAAAGCAGTGCGAATTCCTATTTCCTTTGTCCGCTGCACGACCGAATAGGAAATAACTCCGTAGAGACCAATCACGGTCAGCAATGTCGCAGCGCCGGCGAAAACTCCCAGTAACTTCATTATGAGCCGGAGCTGTCCTTCCATAACTTCCTCCAACTCCTCCATCGTGGATACCGCTGAAACCGGTTGGTCGGGATCAATCGCCAATACTTGTGCGCGAACCGCATTGGCGAATGACAGCGGATCGCCGTCGGTCCGCACCGCCAGCATGGCTGACGGAAGGGGCTTTTGGGCGCGGGGTAAGTAGGTTGCTGGCATTGGATTCTCATCTCTGCCGGAATAACGAATGTTGGCGGCTATGCCAACGATCTCTACCGGATTCGGATTAATTCCAACCAGGAGGCGTTGGCCGATGGGATCCGGCCCATCTGGATACTGCGGCCAAAAGCGGCGCGCCAGGGTTTCATTGACTACAGCCACCAGGGATGACTGCTGGTTGTCGTGCGCGGTGAAAGTCCTGCCACGCCTCAGCGGAATTTGCAGGGTGCGGAAATAGTCTGGCGTAATGGCCTGAATCATGGTGATGGGGCGCTCGTTTAGTTTGAGCGGCGCGCTGCTCGCCAACTGCACGGGAGAGCCCATCCAGGCATCTACCATCGGAAGTGTCAGTGTTACACCTGCACTTCGGACTCCAGGTAGTGCCTCCGTGCGCTGCACTAGTTCTTCGTAGAACCTGGCTTTCTTCTGGTCGGTGTCATAGCGGGCGGACGGGAGCGAAATATTCATCGTGAGCAGGTTGGGACTTCGGAAACCCGGATCGACACGGTACACACGGGCCAGGCTCTTGATGAGCAGGGTCGCGCCGATCAGCAGGATGACCGATAGCGCCACTTGCCCAACCACCAGCAACCCGCGTGGGCCGAAGTGCAGTTTCCACTTCGATCCGCGTCCGCTCACCGTCTCGCCATTCCCTCTTAATACATTGGCTAGATCCGGTCGCGACGCCACTAGAGAAGGAGCCAGCCCAAATAGCAAGCCTGTGACCAGTGAAATCGCTGCTGCAAATCCGAGGACCATGCCGTCCATACGGATTTCTCCCGCGCGCGGCAAATCAATGAAAGTTAGGCTTCTTATACTGTTCAAACTTATAAAAGCCAGTAGCACGCCCAACATTCCGCCAAGAAATGCATGCAAAATGCTCTCAACGAGTAGTTGTCGGATGACATGTCTGCGTCCAGCTCCGATCGCCGCACGCACGGCAAACTCGTGTGAGCGCGAAGTGGCGCGCGCCAGCAACAGGCTGGCGACATTCGCACACACGATGAGCAGCACAAAGCCCACCGCCCCGAACAGCATCCACAGTTTGGGACGAATGTCAGAGACCAGGGCGTCTCTCAAGGGACGCAATGTGTCTGGAGGATCATGCTTGGCGTCGAGCATGGCGGGATGCGCGGTGGCGTAGGCCCGGGTCAACGCAGTCAGTTCGGCGTTAGCCTGTTGAAGTGTGACCTGTGGCTTCAGGCGTCCAAAAATATTCAGGATCGGACTGATTGGCCTTGACTGCGCCGACATTCCCGCACGTTCAGATGGTTTTGTCATCCAAACATCGACACCAGAAAACGGAAATTGGAAACCAGGAGGTAGCACGCCGACAATGGTGCAAGATTCGCCCGCCAGCATCATGGTCTTGCCGACAATCTGTGGGTCTCCAGCGAAGCGCCGCTGCCACAATTCGGCGCTGATCATGGCTACCGGTGAAGCGCCAGGAACATCCTCCTCTTGTAGAAAGCCTCGGCCCTTCAGCGGTGATATTCCCAAGATGTGCAGAAAATTTGCGGAAACTCGTGCGCCATTCAAAACTTCCGGAGTGATGCCAGACAAGGCCATCTCTTCCGTGGAGATCGAGTGCGCTCCCAGTTCGGTGTAGGACTGGCTGGCCGCCTTCATTTCGTCATAGCGGGTCGGTGTGGCTCCGCCTGTGAGCATCACCACACGGTTCGGTTCACGATAAGCGAGTGGTTTGAGCAAAACTGCATGGATCACGGAAAACATGGCGGTATTTACCCCGATACCCAGAGCTATCGTGAGTACGATGGCTGTCGTGAACCCAGGATTTTTCCGCATAGCGCGCAGCGCATATTTCGCGTCCTGCCCAATGTTTTCCAAGAAACCGATTGCAGTCATGGGAAGAAATCTCCTGAGATATTTGTTAACACCCGCCACTTGATGCCATTGATCGTAACTGGCGGCGACCCGACAAATGCAAATAAAAACGCGAGTGTACCTCACGGCCTAATAGCTGTCCGATTTTGGACAGGCCCTCATGCAAATGAACAGTAAATTTTCCGGCCGAGCATGGGTAAGGGGCACACTCATTGCCGAATCAATAACTTAGATTTGTTTTGCCGATGGTCTCCAGTTTGCTTTGACTGAGTCCGTGGAGACTCTCACCATGTCGGCCGTTAGGGCAACTGAACCATCCCTGGCCCGATTGCTTGTGGCGGATGATCAACCGCACATCCTCACTGCGCTGGAGATGCTGCTCGATGGGCATGGCTATCATACGAAGCTGGTTTCCAGTCCGGCAGAGGTCTTAGATTGCTTGCAGAAAGGGAACTTCGACACGGTTTTGCTGGACCTCAATTACACCCGCGACACTACAGGCGGCGCCGAAGGTTTGGCGCTGGTGTCACAGATCCGAGCAATTGATCAAACCATCCCGCTGGTGGTGATGACAGCCTGGGGAAATGTGGATCTGGCGGTTGAGGCCATGCGGCGCGGTGCGTCCGATTTTGTGCAGAAGCCGTGGAACAACCGCCAACTCCTGGAGAAAGTTCGGGAGCAAGTGGAGCATTGCCGTGTCTTGCGAAGTTTCCAGCGACGGCAGGAAGAAGAATCGTCAGAGGCCAGTGAGATCCAAAGGAATCTTCTGCCGAGTTCGATTCCACAAATCTGGGGATACGATATTTCCGCGATTACGAAATCCGTGCATTTCGTGGGCGGCGATTACTACAACGTAGTGAAGCTCAGTGATACGCAGACAGCATTTTGTATCGCCGACGTTGCAGGGAAGGGGCTGCCGGGGGCCTTGCTGATGTCCAACCTACAGGCATCGCTGAAGCCGCTCATCCGCACTGATATTGGGCCGTGTGAGCTGTGCAGTCGCCTGAATCGCATTCTTTGTGAAATCATGCCGGAGAACAAATTCATTTCGCTTTTCTATGGTGTGCTGGAAAGTCGCAGCAATCGGTTGACCTACTGCAATGCCGGCCACAACCCTCCCCTACTGGTTCTTCCCGATGGCAGAGCAACAGAACTGAAAAGCTCCGGCGCAATTCTGGGCCGATTTCCCAACTGGCATTACGGAGAGAAGGACTTGCTCCTGCATTCCGGAGACACTCTGGTTCTTTTTACCGATGGAGTAGTGGAGGCTTGCGACGAAAACGGGGAACTGTTCGGAGAGTCGAGACTCCTGGATTTTACGCGTAAGTCTACTCACGGCAGCGCAACCGATTTGCAGAACAAACTATTGAACGCAGTCTCCAGCCACTGTGGCGGTAAGTTCCAGGATGACGCCACCATGATTGTGCTACGCGCCTAAACTCACCGGTCAAAATCTTCCAGCTCAGGAACACTGAAGAAAGGGATGCGGGTTGGGGCCGCATCCCCCAATCCGTGCAATCCTCCCAAATAAGATCAAGACGAACAAAAGGCGATTTTCCCTTATGCGTTTAGCGTTTCGCGCCGGACGGTAAGTTTTTCGATAAGATCTTCACGTATCCGATAGCCGCGCCCAGGTTGGCGTGGAACCGATATGGTTCCGCGTGGCGAAACTTCCACTTCCGGCTCGATGATGTCTTCCGTCCAATAGCGCTTGGAAGCGGAAACATCCCCGGGCAGGCGGAAATTTTCCAGGGTAGAAAGAGCTACGTTATGGGCCCGGCCGATTCCTGTCTCCAGCATTCCTCCGCACCACACAGGAATGGAGTTGGCCTGGCATACATCGTGAATCTTCTTGGCTTCGGTGAAGCCGCCTACGCGCCCAACCTTGACGTTGATGATGCGGCAAGCTCCAAGTTCGATGGCAGCGGCTGCATCTCTGGCATTGCGGATCGATTCATCCAGGCAGATGGCTGTCTTTAGCTCGCGCTGTAAGCGCGCGTGATAGTAAAAGTCGTCGTGCCACAGCGGCTGCTCAATCATCAGCAGGTTGAATTGGTCAAATTTGCGAAGATGTTCGAGGTCTTGCAGGGTGTATGCAGAGTTGGCATCGCAGCTCAGTAGAATGTTGGGCCAGCGTGAGCGGACACGTTCCAGAATATTCATGTCCCAGCCTGGTTTGACTTTCAATTTAATGCGCTGGTATCCGGCAGCAACCTCGGTCTCAATCTTTTCCATCAACTGCTCGATTGAGTCCTGTATCCCGACAGAAACCCCACAGTTGATCTCTGACAATGTCCCGCCCAGCAACGTGCTCAACGGTTGTTGTTTCTGTTGGGCTTCCGCGTCCCAGATGGCGTTTTCCAGCCCGGCTTTCGCCATACGGTGCCCGCGGATATGAGCCATGAGACCAGCACTATCGGAAGCAGATGCCACCGTTTTTCCCAGCAGGGTCGGGGCGAGGTGAGACTTGATCGTGGCCCAGCTGGACTCAATCCATTCCGAACTGAAAAATGGGCCTTCGCTCGAAACCGATTCGGCCCAGCCCTTCGTGCCTTCGCAATGGACAGTGATGAGAAGGATCTGGCGGCTATAGGTCCGGCCGAAGCTCGTCTCAAAAAAATGGACGAGCGGCATTTGGAGTTCGTGCAAGGTGATAGCTTCGATTTTCATGGAAACAATAAGTCAATACCACAGCACTGAGGGGAACAGAGAGTATTGCACAGGTTGCGGGCGGAGTGCACGTTTGGCCGAAGTTTGATGGCGTCCTAAGTTGGTTATCTTTGCGTCCTCGGCGCGGTGTTCTCTGCGACCTTTGCGGTCAAGATCTTTATGCCGTCATGCCGTCCGCGTAAGTCAAAAGAATTTGCCCGCAAAGAACACCAAGAAACGCCGCAAAGTACGCAAAGACAGCCAAATGAGATATTGTCGCGCGAGGGATCTGCTCATTTTAAACAGCGGCACAAACGCTGCCTGCAAAAGCAGATTCCTCCTCTGAGCTTCGCTCATCGTCGGAATGACAAATGTGAAGTTTACGTTTCCGACTCTTTGGAACGCTGCCATAGCGATTCCATCTCGTCCATCGTGGACTGTTCGGGGGATCTACCCGCGTCCTGAAGTTGCTGCTCCATCCACTGAAATCGGAGGCGGAACTTGCGGTTGGTTTTCTTCAGTGCGGATTCGGAGTCCAGAGACAAATGGCGTGCCAGGTTGACCAGGACAAAAAACAAATCCCCAAGCTCACCTTCAAGCTTGTCACGCAACTCAGCGGAAATCCTTTGTCCCTCAGCGCCGGCAATGCCATGCCCACGCGAAGTAGATGCAGGGACTTGCCTAATCTCCTCCTTCAACTCTTCTGCTTCCTCCTGCAATTTATCGAACAAGCCGGCTACGTTGGGCCAGTCAAACCCAACGTTGGCGGCTTTTGCACTGAGCTTGTAGGCTTCCAGAAGTGCAGGCATAGCCGACGAGACTCCATCAAGCGTGGATTTCGGTGATGTTTTTGCTCCCTGTGATTCGGCGCGTTTCTTCTTCTCTTCGGCCTTAAGTGCCTCCCAGTTGCGAAGAACTTCCGACGAGGTTTCCGCTTTCAAATCTCCAAACACATGCGGATGCCTGCCCACCAGTTTGCTGGACAGCCGGTCCAGCACATCATCAATGGAAAACGTGCCTTGTTCTTTGGCCATCTCGGAGTAAAACAGCACTTGCAGCAGCAGATCTCCCAATTCACCGGGCAGTTCGTCCCAGTCGCGGTTGTCAATGGCTTCTAGAACCTCGTAGGTTTCCTCAAGCGTGTAGCGCTTGATGGTGTCGAAGGTCTGCTCGCGGTCCCAGGGACAGCCTCCGGGCGCGCGCAGCCTGGCCATGATGGATACCGCGCGCTCGAAACGTTCTCCAGTAGTAGGCATAGGAATTCACTGTAAATCAGCAGGAAGCGGGCGGGCAAAATATGCGAGCCATGAAGGGGATTGCTTTGCGCCCTCTGCGGTGTATGACTTTGCTGGTGGCCGGAGAAATCTTACACCGCCAAGGTCGCTGAGAAAGGCCGCAGAGATCGCGGAGAAATGCATCCCTCAACCACCGAGCGTTTTGGCGAGCAACTGCGTATCGTCAGAAATGATCCCGTCCACTCCCCAGTTTGCCAGACGGACCATGGCCTTCGCGTCGTTCACCGTCCAGACAAAAACCTTCCGTCCAGCTTTATGGACCAGGTCAATCAGGCGGCGATTCAGCAAAGAGTGGTGAACCATAACGTACTGAACGGGCAACTCCCGCCAACGCACCAACTGGCTGGAAGTTTGACAGATGATTCCAGTGGGAACGGTTGCACTTCGCGCCCTCAGTTCCATCACTACTTCCGGAATGAAAGACGAGACGACATAATTGCCGTTTGTAGGGCGTTCGCGCAATGCGGATAAAACCTTGGTCTCGAGGCCTTTTACCTTCAATTCGATGTCCAGAAAAATGCGATGTCCATAGTGCCGTAGCACATCTTCCAGCCTTGGAAGATGAAGCAATTGGCGGGCAGTTGCACGGGAGACAGTGATCTTGCCGACCCTTGGGTTATGAGAAATCAAAGCCCGTCCGCAGCTGGTCAGCCGCAAGTCGAATTCCACGCCGTCGCAACCGTGTTCCAGCGCGAGGTCGAATGAAACGATGGTGTTCTCGGGAACCGAGCGTACTGCACGCGCACCGCGGTGACCCAGAAGGATAGGAGCCGTGGCCATGGGCGCACATTGTATCCTCGAACCAGAATGTTCAAATCTGAAATTATTGCGTCGTGCAACAGAAGTTGTGGTGGCATCTCCCGTTTTGGGCTAATCGAGGTCGAAATCGCGGATCGGTTTGCCCGTATCAGGTGATTCCTTGGCTTTGCGAACTGCCTCCTGGAACTTTTTCTCAAGTACGTCTGAGGCATTTCTCTGGGCTTCGACCGACTGCCGGAAGATGGAGTCGCGGCGGTTGTCCTGCTCCTTCATGGCGCGGGCAGCCTCTTCAATATCGTTGAAGGTTTTGGGCTTTACGGCGGCAGTATGAGCGATTACTGCCTGGGTTTCCGGGTCCACCTTTAGCACCGCGTTACAGCATGGACAAGTGACCTCGAAAGCTGGGCCCTTTTTTGCCATACCCGAATGATACCGCAATCGGATCAGGGATTCAGTTTGATGGGCAGTACTTTGAAGAAATACAGCATCTCCCAGCCCAGCAGCAAAACCGAGACCACCACCACCATGATGGCCAATGATTCTCCGAAGCTAAGGCGAGAACGTTCCGGCTCGAACTTGCGGGCAACCAATCCCAAAATATTCAGTGTGGCAAAACCAAAAACCAGCACCCACAGGATGTTGTAAATGTCGGAGCGCCGGGAGACATCTTCAACCACCAAAATGGACAACGCAAGATGGACGGACCAAGTCTTCCAGGCTGTGGGAAGCGCCAGACGGCACAAGGTTGAGGTCGCGAATAGGCCCATGGATGGCGTTTGTCGCCGCTTCGTGCCCGGACTGACGGTATGGCGCGGCGCATACGATCATACCTTGTTCACTCCTTCGAGCCAACGTGACACAAGGCACGGTAGTGGTGCAGTTTGAAAATCAGCTTCGTATCAGGGCATGGCCTTGGCCGTGCCGCCAGGAAAGGCAAAAATTAAGATCGGCGCCGGCGCAAGGTACGCAGGCTCCATTAGAGCGTCAGTATCTGGTGATCAAAGCACTCCGGACGTATCATCTCATAGACATTTTGCAGGAAATCCTTGCCGTAGCGGGCGAGAAAATAGATTCCGGCAATCTCGCGTTCCTGAAGGACTTTGTTGGGGTAGAGCGCATTGCTGAGCACTTTTGCATGGCGATCCAGAACCTCGCTCTGCCGCAATTCGGCCCGGGCGGCTTTTGCCTGGAGGCCCTCCAACTGATGGCGAATTTTGGACTCAGCATTTTCCGCCGCGTCCACTAAGGTCTTGTCCAAGCGGGACAACGATTCCCGGATCGTGGCGAAGGATTTCTCAAGACTACTGGCTGCCGTATCGAAGGCCGACTGCAATTCCTGGGGAAGGGCTTGTGCCGCCAGATGCTCTCGAACTTTTTCCGGAGTTTGAAATAAATCGGTGAGAGCCAATCCGTACCGTTGAAGTAATCCATTAGTTTTCACTTCTACCGCCGTGGCAGAAAATCGCGGAATGATTGGGGTTATCCGGCCCAATAGGGCTTGATAAACCACCGCCGCCTGGGCAAAGTACGCGACTTCCGCTGATCCGCCGGTGTAGGCGAGGGTGGGCAGAAGGTAGTCCTGAACCACCGGACGCAGCAGCACGTTGGCGCTGAACTGTTGCGGTTCAGACGCGATCTTCCGCAACAGTTCTGCCGGAGATATCCTTTCATCGCCGACCGAGAAATTCGCGGCTGAGTGCTTGGCCCGGTGTATCGGAACGCGTGAGCCATCCCTGAGCGTGAAGAGCAGGGTGGACGAGGCCGTGACCTTGACCTGCTGATGGTATCCCGCAGCTTCCAACTCCTGGTCGCGCGCCATGAGCGCTTCGTCCAATTCCACCGCACGCTCGATGGCCCCACGATAAATCGGCTCTGCCAGGGCATTGAGTTCCGGGTCTGATGCGTCGAGCAGGATGACTCCCCACCGATCAAACAAGTGCGTGAACAGGCGGGCGAACGCGTCGCCATAAGTCGCAACCGGCCGATAGGCCTCTCGTAGGAAAGCAGTGACTTCCGACTCTCCGAGCAATTGCTCGGCTGTTTTTATAACGTCTTCAATCTCCGGGCCCAGTTGAATTGTCCCAACCGGTGACTCGGGCACTCCGCGCGACATGGCCGTCAACCGTTGCAGGGAAGCCTCCGGCCCAGGCAGCGAGACACTTTGTATTTCATCCAGGTCATGGTCCTGAGTCGCGAGCCAGAAAACGGGAACGCATTCGACTCCAGCTTTACCGGCCTCTTCGGACAATTTGACCGTAGTAAGGGCTTTGAACAGGGAAAACAACGGACCACCAAACAGGCCAACCTGCTGCCCAGTCACAATTGCATAAGCGCCGGATTTCAGGCGGGAAATGTTCTCCAGGGTCCGTGCGGAAGCTCCCCACTCCTTGTTCTGCCGTTCCAGAATCGCCGCAACTTTCTGGCGGCGTTCGGAGTCGTATTGGATCTTGGCTGCTTCCTCGCTTGCCCATTCAGAAAAATGCGGGCTGCGGGGAAAAAATGGCTGGAGGTTGGGAGCGCCGGACAGGAAATCCAGAAATAGCCGCGAAGTGTGCGGAATCTGACTAAATGGGAGACACTGCGACTTCACCGGCAATCCTCCTGATATCGTTGGACGAAACAGATCATTGATTAGTCAACGGCGTTCAATTCTACAGGCAGGTCGATATTCAGATGCTAGAACCTGACTAGAGATGCAAAAACTGAACCATCGCAGTAGTCATCAAGACACTTGTACCGTGTAAAATCTCCAGAACCATGTCCGATTCTTGCTTTGATCCCATTCAAGATGTGACGCTGGAAGGCCGCTTTGTGCAACTGGCGCCCCTGCAACGCGAACATTCGCCCTTGCTCTGGGACGTTATGAAAGACCACGCCGCGGAACTTTTCCGCTGGATCCCCTATCCCATGCGGACAGCTGAAGACTCTGCACGTTTCATCGGCCTGGTCTTGGGCGAGCATCAGCGGGGAGTTTCCGTCCCCTTCGCCACGCTGGAACGCAACTCCGGGCGAATGGTCGGCAGTACCCGCTTCATGAGCATTGATGTGGTCAACCGCCACGTGGAGATCGGCTCCACCTGGATCGCTCCCGCGTGGCAACGCACCGCGGTGAATACCGAGGCCAAGTATCTAATGCTGCGTCATGCCTTTGAAACCTGGAAGTGCCTGCGAGTGGAATTCAAGA
>CAWIMW010000012.1:0-274305 GCA_963837365.1 uncultured Acidobacteriota bacterium | reverse complement strand
ACCGCTGCCATCGAACGCCAGCGACGGGAAGTGCAGCAGTTTCTGATCGTTCTAAAAAACCATCCGGCCGCGACTCCTCAATAATGAGCGACCGGTCATTGGCCCATCCGTGAAGATATCGAGTACACTCCTGGTGCCTATTTTTGGAATCAAAGAACAGCACTCGCGCTTAAGGAGATCCAATGAAATTATTTTCCGGCAATGGTTTCCTGTGGATTGCATTCATAGTCCTGTGGAGTGGAAGTGCCGTGGCCCAATCCAGTTACGATTTGCGCTCACCTGACAACCGGGTTGAAATCAGAATCCGTACTGCGCAACGGATTCGATACGACGTTCTGTTCAAGGGTAACGTGTTGCTGGAGGATTGCACTCTTTCCCTAGACGTGGATCATCAAGTGCTTGGCGTCGCACCGAAAGTTACGGGAGCCAAGGAAAGGTCATACGATCAGGTTGAAGTGCCGGTGGTTCGCCAGAAATTTGCAAAAATCCGCGATCATTACAACGAGTTACGCCTCACCATGGAAGGTGGCTATGCGGTTGTTTTCCGAGCCTACAACGAGGGTGCCGCCTACCGCTTCGAAACTACGCTTCCGCAGGCCCAGGTGAAAGTTTATGGAGAGGAATCTGGGTTTAACTTTCCTCGCGATGTGGTTGTGTACTATCCGCAGGAGGACAATTTCTTCTCGCACAACGAACGTAAATATTTACCGCAGCATTTGAGCGAAATTGCCCCGGCATTCATCGCCAGTCTGCCTGCCGTCGCAGATGTTGGAGGTGGCGCCAAGCTCGCGATCGCGGAATCGGACGTCGAAGACTATCCTGGCCTCTGGTTGCGCGGCACCGGCGGGAATGGCCTCGCAGCAACGTTCGAGCCTTATCCTCTCAAAACGAAACTCGAGCGCGACCGTGATCTCAGAGTGGTGGAGAGCGCGGACTATATTGCAGTCACATCAGGCACGCGCACATTTCCCTGGCGAGTGATGGGAATCGCCGAGAAAGATGGCGATCTGCTCACCAATCAAATTCTTTGGCTGTTGCAAAAGCCGTCGCAACTCCAGGACACATCATGGATCAAGCCCGGCAAGGTGGCCTGGGATTGGTGGAATGACTGGAACCTCTTTGGCGTGGACTTCCATGCCGGCATAAATACGAAAACGTACAAGTACTACATTGATTTTGCTGCGAAGTACGGTCTCCCGTACATCATCCTCGACGAGGGCTGGTACAAGCTGGGGAACGTACTTGAAGTTGTACCGGAAATCAATATGGAGGAGTTGTCTGCCTATGCGAAACAAAAAAATGTCGGCCTCATACTTTGGGTGGTTTGGAATTCGCTGGATGACCAGCTGATTCCTGCTCTCGATCAGTATGCAAAGTGGGGTATCAAGGGAATCAAAGTAGATTTCATGCAGCGCAACGATCAGGTCCTGATCAATTACTACTATAAGGTTTCCCGCGAGGCGGCAAAGCGCCAGATGCTGGTTGATTTCCACGGAGCGCAAAAACCCGCGACTATGACGCGTACCTGGCCGAATTTGATCAATACCGAAGGTGTGCGCGGCATGGAGTGGAGCAAATGGAGCGCAGACTCCGAACCGGAACACAATGTCACACTACCCTTCACGCGCATGTTTCTGGGACCTTTGGACTACACGCCTGGCGCCATGCGCAACGCTACGAAAGCCACTTTCGCAGCAATCCATCATCAACCTATGGCCCTGGGCACGCGTTGTCATCAGCTGGCCATGTACGTGGTTTATGAAGGGCCGTTGCAGATGCTTGCGGACAGTCCTTCAAATTATCTACGCGAGCCTGAAGCCATGGCGTTTTTGTCCGCGGTCCCTACCGAGTGGGATGAAACCAGGGTGCTTGACGCCAAGATTGCTGACTATGTGCTGGTTGCGCGAAGAAACGGGCGTGACTGGTATGTGGGAGCGATGACCGACTGGACGGCTCGCGATCTGGATGTTGATCTGTCCTTCCTGCCTGAAGGGAGCTTCACGCTTGATGCTTATCAGGATGGCGTCAACGCAGATCATTACGCCAGCGACTACAAGAAGACCACTAGCCAGGTGAGCAAAGCTACCAAGCTGAAGGTTCATCTTGCCCCTGGTGGTGGGTGGGCAGCAAGAATCCATCCGTAAATTCAGCGGGAGAAAGGTCTAACATGGCACACGTCAACAGGCGTGAATTCATAGGCGGCTCGGTCGCTTTGTTGGGAGCTTTGGGGATTCAGTCCCCGATTTGGGCGCAGGCAGCCGCGTCAAGTGTCCAGGGCCAGCTTTTGTTTGGGGTTGATTACTATCCGGATCAGACGCCAGAAGATCTATGGGAAGAAGACGCGCGGATGATGGAGAACGTCGGCTTCAACAATGTGAGGATCGCCGAGTTCGCCTGGGCACTTATGGAACCATCCGAGGGAAAGTTTGATTTTGCCTGGCTGCGTCGTGCTATTGAGACACTCCACAAACACAATCTCTCCGTCATTCTCGGTACTCCGTCAGCGGCCCCGCCACCCTGGCTCAGTGCCAGTTATCCAGAAATTGTCGAAGTGAATGCACAAGGCCAACGTCTCCATCCCGGCGGTCGGCGATTTACTTGTCCCACCAATCAAACCTATCGACAGCTTTCGCTAAAGATCGCCCAGGAGATGGCCGGCACCTTCGCTGCGACACCGGGAGTGGTCGGGTGGCAGATCGACAATGAACTCACCCTTGGTTCATCGCCTCGATGCTATTGCGGTTTCTGCCAGAGCGGTTTTCAGTCGTGGCTCCGCTCCAAGTACGGCAGTCTCGACAATTTGAATCGCACCTGGGGTACCGCATTCTGGAGCCAGATTTATACGGACTTTGATCAGATTCCCGTACCCTTGCCGTCCGGCGCAGATCCAAATCCAGGATTGGCCCTTGATTACGATCGCTATCAATCTTTTGCCAACGCTTCATTCCTCGAAGAACAGTTGGATGCGCTTCGCAAACTATGCCCGAAGCACTTTGTAACAACCAATAATGTGGGACTACCGCTGGATACGATCGATATGCGTAGTCTGTACCGAAGCCTCGATTTTGTCGCCTTCGACAACTATCCGGGCTTTTTCGAAATGTTCCTGCGTCAGCAAGGCAAGACTGGTCCGCTTATTTCTGAGGTTATCCCTACAGCCGTGGCCCTGGGGCACGACTTCGCCCGGAGTATCAAGGGAGGCAAGCCATTCATGATCATGGAAGAGCAATCGGGGAAAGCGGGCCAGCCGACTTTTTCCCCACAACCCGAGAAAGGGCAGGTTCGCCTTTGGACCTATCAGGCGGTTGCTCATGGCGCAAATGGAGTGAATTATTTCCGCTGGGATACAGCCACTTTCGGGGCGGAGGAATATTGGCACGGCATGCTCAATCATGATCGCTCCAAGAGCCCGGCTTTTGAAGAGATCAGGCAGACGGTACGGGAGCTTAAGGCGCTGGGGCCCGAATTGCTGAACTCGCAATACGCAGCGGAGGCTGCGCTGATCTTTGACTACGATTGCAGTTGGGCACTTAAGATTCAGCCGGGGCATTATGCGCTAAGTTATGCGGATCAGATCACGTCGTGGTACGGTGCAATGTCGCCCGGTCATACCGGAATTGACGTGATCGCTCCGGGAGAGGACCTGTCACCTTACAAAATCGTATTCGCACCTGTGGTCTATGTACTGTCGGAGGCACAGGCCAACAGGATCAGAAGCTTCGTGGAGAACGGCGGGGTTTTTGTAACCAACTTCCGCCTCGGGGCCAAAAAGGAAAGCAGTCAAATGGTACGCACGCCGCTTCCGGGGCTTCTTCGCGACGTAATGGGCGTAACTGTTGAGGACTACGTTCCGATTTACTCAGGCAAGCAGGGTGTGAAGTTCTCATCGTCGCTTTCCGGGCCGGATGGAGACTGCGGGCTGTGGGCAGATATCCTCCAACCTTCCGGAGCGGAAGTGCTCGGCACGTACATGTCTGGCTCATACGCGGGTCGACCGGCTGTCACCGTGAACAGTTTTGGCAAGGGCAAGGCGGTCTACATTGGCGCAGATCTTACTTCGCCGAGTCTCTCGCGAGTGCTGCAAACCCTCGCCGTGTCGGCAGGAGTGAAGCAGCCTTCGGAGGTTCCGGCAGGTGTCGAAATGACAGTCCGCAAATCAGGCGGTCAGCGGTGGATACTGCTTTTGAACCATACCTCCGAACTACGGACGGTGAGTATTCCGGGATCATTCCAAGACCTTTTGACTGGAGATTTGGTCAGTCAAAAAATCGACCTAAACGCGTATGCGGTTCGAGTACTCCATGCTTAATCCGAGGCTGGCCGCAAGAATTCACCGGGAGTTGGGACGCGGATTTAGTCGCTGGAACTACGGCTGGCGATCCAACTTGAAAGCAGCCGCCTGATAATCTCCGCGCAGCATCAGTTGGATGCCGTGGTGCATCCACCACGCGCCCGAAGCGGTGTCAGGCGTTCCCGGTAAGGCTTTGCCTTCGATCCAACTCAGCGTGTATTCGGCATCGGGATGCAAACCCTGCAATTGCAGCAAAGGAAATCCGCGGCCCTTGTTAGTAGCATTTACAAACGCGAACACCACTGCCTGGCTCTTGTCTCCTGAAACTGTTTCCGTAGCAGACATCTCACTGTTATCGCGCGGACTGATAAGGCGGTACAAATCGCCACGCACAATGGTTGGCTGCACCGAGTGATAAACAGCAATCAGACGCTTGGCAGTGTCAAAGTCTTCCGCAGTCCAGTGATTCAGATTGGCGCCAATCCCCAACGAACCCTGCATCGAACTGAGCATGCGGTAGGTAAGGGAAGTGGAGCGCCCATTGAGCCAGTGCGGTGAGTCTGTGACCCAAGCCATCATGATCTGCGGCGTGTAGGCATAGCTAAAGCCATCCTGCATCAATATTCGATCAAATGGGTCGGTGTTATCCGAGGTCCAAACTTCATCGGTGTAATGCAGAATGCCCAAATCCACACGGCCGCCGCCGCCGGAACAGGATTCAATCTCGATCTTGGGATGTTTCTTGCGCAGATCCCCGAGGACCGAATAGAGGTTGCGGACGAACTCCACGTACACTTGACGCTGCTCGTCAACCGGGACCTGGTCCCAACCAGGCTCCGACCAGTTACGGTTGTAGTCCCACTTGAGAAAGGCAATATCGTTTTCCGTCAGCAGTTTGTCGAGAAACCCTTCTACATAGTCGCGAACATCGGGGCGCGCAAGGTTGAGTACAAGCTGATTGCGTGATTCCGAACGAGGACGCCCAGGGAAATTCAAGACCCAATCGGGATGTTTGCGGTAAAGGTCCGAATCCGGGTTGACCATCTCCGGCTCGACCCATAAACCAAAATCCATACCGAGAGCATGAACTCTGTCAATTAATGGCTTCAATCCGTGGGGAAATTTTTCTGGATTCACATACCAGTCTCCCAGTCCGGCATGATCGTTATTACGCTTTCCAAACCAGCCATCGTCCATCACAAAGCGGTCCACGCCAATGGATGCTGCTTTTTCCGCCAGCGCCATCTGACCGGGCTCGTCGACTTTGAATTCCGTTGCCTCCCACGAGTTGTAAATCACCGGACGCGGTTTGGGGTCAGGAGCGTGAGGCAGGATATGAGCAATTTCGAAATGATGCAGCAAGCGCGAAGCACCACCCAGGCCGTGAGCGGAATATCCGCCGTAGAAAACAGGCGTCTCCAGGTGCTCGCCGGGTTTCAGCTTGTAAGCGAAATCAAAAGGGTTGAATCCGCCGGTCACGCGCACAGCGTCAAATTGGGTTCGCTCCACTGTGATCCGCCATGATCCCGACCACGCCAGCGTGCCAAACCAGACTTCTCCACGTTCTTCATCGCTGGCAGTGGCGGTATCACGGCCACTTTCGCGGGAAATGGCAAACCACGGATTCGCCTGATGACTGGTGCTTCCGCGGCGGCTTTCGATGACACGCGCTGCGCCTTGGATCAGTTCCTGATTCAAGGTCCACTCACCGGCCCAGCGTCCCGTTAAATAGTTCAGAGTGTAACGGGCTGGCGGAAGCGTCCACTGCGCGAACGCCGCCTGCTCGATCATTACCGGCTGCTTTTCCCGGTTTTCAATGCTCGCGGAACGAGCCAGAATGCCGCTCTCCGGGTCCATCGAGTAGTGCAGCGTTACATAGATCTCGCGAGAGATATCCTTAAGCAGCACCTCCGCGGAAGTAGAACCGTCGGGCGTGGCCCGTACACAATGCAGCACCAGGTCGCGATTGCCATCCGCAAAGGTGACTTTGAGCGCGGGCTCGGTGAACAGTCCTGCACCCCATCCGGCATACTCCTGCGGCGTGGTTGTAGCTGGTGAATCGAACGAAGCCATCTCAGGAAGCGAATGCGCGGGAGGAATGTTGTCATGCACGCCGAGACGGCCGCCCCAGTACAACGACTGCAAATCGCCGCGCTCATCTACTCCGAAGGCATAGGTGGAGTTGCCGCCGTCAAGGCGTATGACCTGTCCGGTCTGGGCCGAGGTTGAGCTGAGAGCGAACAGAGCGAACAAAAAAGGGAAGCACAGTTTCCAAGAGATTTTCATTGCACCGCATCCTCGCGTTCTGTAGAAAGTTGTTGCTTCTATTACTCAGGCTGCACCATGTACCGTCGAGCGAGTCCCTGGAAACTTTGGATTTGTGCTGCCTTCCAGGCGTCGTCGTATTTAAGTTCTCGGGCCATCAGGTCAGCTGTCTTTACGGCCATTTCCGCTGCGGCCCGCGCATTCAGGAACAGCGATCTGGTCCGGCGGGCAAGTACATCCTCGACCGTGCGCGCCATTTCGTTTCTGGTTGCCCACACAACCTCGGCTGCTCGATAACTTAACGCTGGATGCAATTGCTCGCCGAGGCGTGAGTCTTCGCGAATGAGTCTTTCGATGGCAAATGCATCGGATCCATATACTCCCAAATCTTCAAATTGCTTCGGCTTGAGGTGAAATCCGTGGATTTTTAGATTCTCAGTGATAGCCGCCTTTTCGGGTAGCCGTGCTAGAGTCGCAGCCTGGTTTACACAATCTTCCGCCATGTGGCGGTAGGTGGTCCACTTCCCGCCGGCAATGCTCAACAAGCCAGTGTTGTCGATGCGAATCGTATGATCGCGAGAGAGCGCGGCTGTGCTGTTCGCGTTCCCGTTTCCTACTAGCGGACGTATTCCGACAAACACGCTCAGCACATCGTTGCGGGTTGGAACTTTGTCAAGATAGCGTGCGGCGGTTTCGAGAATGAAGTCAACCTCTTCGGGCAGGGGTAACGGCTCCAATGACACGTCACTGATTGGAGTATCAGTGGTTCCGACCACGGTATGTCCGTGCCATGGAATGGCGAACATCACGCGCCCATCCGGAGTATGCGGCACCATGATGGCATTATTACCGGCAAGAAACGAGCCGTCGAATACAAGGTGGATTCCCTGGCTGGGAGCGATCATTGGCGTGACCGATGGATCTGCCATTTTGCGGATGGCGTCAGAAAAAGCGCCAGTCGCATTGATCACCACATTGGCTTTAACGCGAAACTCGTTGCCGGTTTCGATATCGCGAGCGGTGGCCCCATCAACGAAGCCGTCGAAACCTCTGGTGATTCCCGTCACCTGGACATAGTTGAGCGCAGTGGCTCCACGGTCCGCAGCGGTTTGCAGCAGATTGATGAGCAGACGGCTGTCGTCAAACTGGCCGTCGTAGTAGATGATGCCACCGCGCAACCCTTCTTGCTTAATCGTGGGAAGACGCTCCAGTGTTTCCTCTATGGACAGCAATCGCGATGAGCCGAAGCCGTATTTCCCCGCCAGCAGGTCATACATTTTCAACCCGAGCCCGTAGAATGGGGCTTCCCACCAATCGTAACGAGGCACGACGAAAGCCAGGTCGCTGACGAGATGAGGAGCGTTCTGCCGCAGGATGCCGCGTTCGCGCAGGGCCTCCATGACGAGCGGGATATTGCCCTGTTCCAGATAGCGGACGCCGCCATGCACCAGTTTGGTGCTGCGACTTGACGTGCCCTTGCCGAAGTCACTTTGCTCGAGCAGCAAAACCTGATAGCCGCGCGAAGACGCATCTACCGCGATGCCCGCTCCCGTGGCGCCGCCGCCAATGATCAGCATGTCCCACGGTTCTGTGCGGCCCAGGGCGCGGTCGATCATTTCCGGACGATTCATTGCCTAGCCCTTCGCCCATCCTCGGGACCGCGACAGAGCTTCATTCCAGCGCGCTCGAAGGGCATCTGCTGCGGAGCGTTTCATGCGCGGCTCGAATCGCTGTTCTTTTAGAGGAAGCGCCGCGATCTCATTGACGTTGTGCCAAACTCCCACGCTCAGGCCCGCCAGGTACGCGGCTCCGAGGGCGGTGCTTTCCGTCATTGCCGGGCGCACGACGGGAATTCCAAGAATATCGGCCTGAAACTGCATGAGCGCGTTGTTGGCGGTGGCGCCGCCATCTACGCGCAATTCGCTCAACGTTGTTCCGGAATCTTTCTGCGCAGCGTGCAGCAGGTCGGCCACTTGATAGGCGATGCTTTCCAAAGCTGCGCGTGCGATGTGTCCCGCGCTAGATCCTCGAGTCAATCCCAAGATTGAGCCGCGCGCGTACTGGTCCCAATGCGGCGCACCGAGACCCACAAATGCCGGGACGAAGTAAACGCCTCCATTATCGGGAACTGAAGCAGCCAGAGCTTCCACATCGGAAGAATTGCGGATCAACCCTAATCCATCGCGCAGCCACTGCACCACGGCTCCGCCGACAAACACGCTGCCCTCGATCGCATACTCGATGGAGTTTCCAACCTTCCAGGCCACGGTTGTCACCAGGCGGTTGGAAGACTTGATTGGCTTTGTGCCGATGTTCTGCAACAGAAAGCACCCGGTGCCGTAGGTGTTCTTGGTGAGGCCCGGAGAAAAGCATCTTTGCCCGAACAGTGAAGACTGCTGGTCGCCGGCAATTCCGCCGATGGCGATGCCACCCAATCCTAATGTGGTTGTGACTTCCGCATATTCTCACTCGATGCGCCAACTCTGGGGAGGCATGGACGAAGGAATTTGCAAGAGACTTAATAACTCTTCGTCCCATTGTGCGCTGTGAATATTGAAGACCATGGTCCGCGAAGCGTTGGTAATGTCGGTCGCATGAACGCGTCCGCTGGTCAGCTTCCAGATTAACCAGCTATCTACGGTACCAAATGCAAGCTTTCCCGCTTCAGCCTGCTGCCGGGCGCCGGGCACATGGTTGAGGATCCAGGAAATCTTGCTGGCGGAAAAGTATGCGTCAATCAAAAGGCCGGTACGGTCTTGAATCAGACCTTCATGGCCCTGGGCTTTAAGCTCATCGCAAAACTGTGCTGTCCTTCGGTCTTGCCAGACGATGGCGTTATAAACCGGTTTGCCAGATTCGCGGTCCCATACGATTGCAGTCTCGCGCTGGTTGGTGATTCCGATTGCGGCGATATCCCGCGGGCGCAGGTCCACTTTACCCAAGGCTTCGACTGCAACGCCAATCTGTGATGTCCATATTTCTTCCGGATTGTGTTCGACCCATCCGGGTTGGAGAAATATCTGCTCAAATTCTTTTTGCGCAACCGCTTTGATTGCCCCAGTGTGGTCAAATACGATTGCCCGCGAGCTGGTCGTTCCCTGATCCAGAGCCAGAATGTATGCCACGTAATCCTCCGCACTTAAGATGTGGACGAACCAGCCGCAAACCGGCGTAGGAAACTCCGAATCCCCAAGTCGTACAACCGCTGCTCCCAATACGCCTCCGATAAGAGGCGCCACGACCGGCACCCACCATTCTCGGACACCATCGGTCAGTCCATTGTTGTGAAACC
This sequence comes from uncultured Acidobacteriota bacterium, assembly GCA_963837365.1. Classification (GTDB taxonomy): domain Bacteria; phylum Acidobacteriota; class Terriglobia; order Terriglobales; family Acidobacteriaceae; genus CAWBXL01. The sequence goes on along the minus strand of CAWIMW010000012.1, from coordinate 264,457 downwards.
CAGCCACCACCGTCCATAACCGCGGACCGAAGTCGCGGGCAGGGTTGATGGCATAGCCATGCATGCCGCCGAAGCTCATGCCAATGGCCACGACCACCAGGCCGATCATGAGAGGAGCCAGGTTTGATCCCGGCGGCACATTGAACTCATCGGTGATGGCGAAGATCAGCAACAGCAGCAAGGCGGTCCCTATGACTTGGTCTAGAAACCCGGCTTGCGGTAACGAAGGAAAAGCTGGAAAGGTTGTGAACACTCCCGCTGTCTTTTCCAGATGAGGGTCAACCTGCTGGAATGCCGGTAGATAATTCTTATATACAACTGCTGCGGCCGCGAACGCTCCCGCGGTTTGAGCGATGGAATACGGCAGAACTTTTCTCCAGGGGAAACCGCGAAAGACGGCAACTGCGAGGGTGACCGCGGGGTTCAGATGCGCGCCGGAAATTTTTCCGGCCACATAAATCCCCATGGTTACGCCGAGTCCCCAGCCGAGAGTGATGTTGGTGTATCCGCCGTGAATCAGCTCTCCCGGGGTGTTGGTGGGAAACAGTACGACCATCGCGACCACGCCGGTACCAAATAAAATGAGAACGAAGGTCCCGAGAAACTCGGCGATCAACTCAGCAAACAGCCGGTAATTTTTCATGCTTCGCTCCTGTACTGATTCCAGGTGCCGCAGGCCGCGAAGTAGTCTAACAACAATTTTGGGTTTGTGGAGTTTCAACCAGATTCGCGTTTAGTGAAGTGCGGACGATCATTTCTTGCTCACAATGCCGCTCCCTTCGCGGATGGTCAATATTTGGTTGGCTTTCACCTGAGTGAATTTCTCAATCTTCTGTGTGGTCGGCCATTTCACTTCGATCAGGTCCACGGTTGCAACCTTTCCCAACCCAAAGTGCAAGCGTAGATCGCCCTGCGACATTACGCTTGTGCCACTGTGGACCTCATCCAGCTGAGCATGTTTGCCGGTCACCACGCGCACCCTGGCACCGATGGCGGTGCGATTGCAGTGTGTACCTATCAGTTTGATCTTGATCCAATTCTGCTGGTTACCTCCGTCGTTGCGAAGCAGTGAGGGGACATCATTCATATTCAGCACCAGCGCGTCGATATCGCCATCATTGTCGTAGTCGCCAAACGCCGCACCCCGGCTGGAAAACCGTTCGCTGATCCCCGGACCCATTTGTGCCGAAACATCCTGAAAACGTCCATTGCCAAGGTTTTTGTACACCAGGCGCGGATTCTTGAACATCTCGCCCGTCTGTTGTTGATCAATCTCTGGATAGACGTGTCCATTGATCTGCATGATGTCGGGCCAGCCGTCGTTATCGAAATCGCCAAAGCCGCAGCCCCACGCCACGTAACGGTTGTTGACGCCGATTCCCGATGAATAGGTCACATCGGTGAAGGTTCCGTCCCCGTTGTTGTGATAGAGGTTGCAAGTATCGTCGGAGAAGTTGGTTTTGAAGATATCGAACCATCCATCACAATCGTAGTCCCCTACTGCAATTCCCATCCCCGCCTGCTCGTGGCCATTCTCGCTGTAGGCGCAGCCGGCGATTACTGCGATGTCCGTGAATGTGCCATCGTGATTGTTGTGGTAGAGAATGCTGGGTTGCGAATCCACGGCCACATAAATATCCGGCCAACCGTCATTATCGAAATCGTAAGAAACGGAGGTGATGGAATAGCGCGGCCCGGGTTTCAGGATGCCTGACTTCTCCGAAACATCGGTGAAAGTTCCGTTTCCATTGTTGCGGTAAAGGATGTTGGTGTCGGCGGGGAGTCCGCGCGGCCCGCACATGACCGGCATACCTTTCCATTGACAGGTGGGCGCATCGCCCGCCGCCGGTGCTTGTTTTGGATCGAGCTTGATGTAATTGCATACGAAAAGGTCAAGGTGGCCATCGCGGTTGTAGTCGAGCCAGGTGCAGCCCGCTCCCCAACGATAGGCTTCAGAGTAAAGCCCCGCTTTCTTGGTGACGTCGGTGAAAGTTCCGTCGCCGTTGTTGTGAAACAGGATGTTGTGTCCCCAGAAGCAGCAGAACATGTCGTCCCATTCGTCGTTGTCGTAGTCGCCCACGCATACGCCCGTCTGCCAGCCGGTACGTCCCAGTCCGGATTTTTCGGTGACATCGGTAAAGGTGCCGTCACGGTTATTTTTGTATAGCTGCGAGGTCGGTGCTTTTCCCGGCGGCCAATGAGCATCGAGGCGGGTGCCATTGGTCAAATAGATGTCCAGCCAGCCGTCGTTGTCATAGTCAAAAAAAGCCAGCCCGCTTCCTTTGGCTTCGATGATGTAACGCTTGTGGTCAATGCCGCCCCATACGTTGGGAACGGTCAAGCCCGCTTCGCGGGCCACATCCACGAACGTGACTTCCGATACGGCTTTGGGAGTTGCGACTTTTGTCTCAAGTAGGGCGGGATGCCTCCATCTCCAGAGAGGCGTGGTTAGGCAGCAACAACGTAAGTGTGATCACGGCACCTGGTTCTGCTATCACCGTTCCATTCCCGGATTTCGCCCAAGGTTCGACTCAGGCGAAAACCATTGGAAATAGTGTCTATCATGGCCTCCAGACCAAAGTCGAGAAGCGCTTTGGGAGCGGGGTGAATTTCCTGGCCACATACACTTGGTCCAAGAGCCTTAGCGACGCAGTGGATTTGCTGAATGGAGGGAACACGCAGGGCTATCGTGCTCCCGACGTTCCGGGCTTCGGAATCGGGAAGGACTACGCCCTATCCAATTCGGATGTTCGTAACGTATTCCACATTAGCGGTGGATACGAGCTGCCCTTCGGCAAAGGGAAGAAATCCATGACCAGCGCCGGGAAAGCCGCGAACATACTGGCGGGAGGCTGGAGCGTCATCTGGAGTGGCACGTTACGGGCAAAACGACCTTGTTCATTCTGCCGGATTTCGGCCGTGACTCGGATGACGATGCCGGAGGCAACGGGTTTCAGCATCATCGCACGGCGACGTGCTTTCCCGCACCACCTGGATGATGGCCACAGGCGGCGGAGTCCGTGAGGGCGTTATTTACGACCGTTCGGTGGATTCAATTGATTTGGTGCCAACCTTGGGGCGATGTTGGGATTTTCAGCTTCGCTCGCGCAAGGCAGACCGATAGCAGAACTGTTGTAGACTATGTTGCCAGCCGATCTCAAACCGGAGCGATTTAACGGTTATCCTCCCGAAGCGAGGAAGCTGGTCACCTCCAACATAACTACGCTGCAACGGCTGCCGTTGAGTTTTTTGCCAAGTCTATTGCGGGAGGCGATTGATTACGATTTCAAGTTTCCGGCGGAATGCACGGCTTTGGAGGATGAGCTGGTGAAAATCAACTCTCTTTCCCCAGAGCAATTTAACGATTGGTTTCAAGGATTCGCAAAAATCAATCTTTCTTCGGAGATGGAAAATCTTGATTGGGTCGGTGCACCAGCACAGTTTGTTGAACAATTGTCGTCTCACCTGTGGACCACCCACCAACTGGATGCATTTCGCACGGTGGCAACCCAGTATGGCAACCATCTACATGCAGCCATTCCACCAGAGGCTCCACGATTGCCCCGGCTTGGAATTGCGGTCATCGGCCAGGGGGTCTCCTCATATAGTGAGCAGCTCTTTCGCAAATTACGTCCGCATGGCGCTTATTTCAGAAACGTCAAGCCAGAGAATGGATTGAGTACCTTGTTGAACGCCGTCGCCGAGAGAGCCAAAGCAAATCGCTGCCGCCTATGCACACTGGTACATCGACGGCGGACAGGAGGCTGAGCACGATCCGGCAGTGACTTCCGTTTCTTATGGAGCGCTGGAAGGCGTGCGTGCGGCCTTATTAAAGAAGATGCGGTCGGAAATCGAGCAGCCAGGAATGGGGCCAGAGGCACTGCGTACGACCTTAGCGCAACTTCGTCCGGTGGGTCTCGGTATGAGCGAGAAGGGGGAGGCGGTCCTCGATCGCTTTCGCGTCAGGTTGCTGACGGATGGGTCTGGCACGCAGATTTATAGCACCACCTTCGCCCAATGGGCAGCTCGCGAGGCCCTACGGCGGGCACAGCCGCTTACCTTATTAGTACGTTTTGCTCCGCGGCAACGGCAAAAGACCATGAACGAGCTGCTGTCCACGAAGCCTGAGCAGGCTGAGTTTGATCCTGTAGGTTCGCTGGTGGATGCGGATATGGGAGCATATTACAACTGGCTCAACCAGCAGCGCCTGACTGGGGCCGAGCAGTCGGCTTTTCTGGTTTGGTTCGAGGACCATAGTGAGTCTGTCGCCATTTCGCCGGCCATGCCGCGGGGAACAGAATCCACAGCAGCCACCAATATGCAGCAGTTGCTTTCATGGATGGTTTGAACTTGAAGTTGGATTGTTAACGCACTGCAAAGGATTGGCTGGAAAATCGAAACGAAAGGGGCAGGTTTAGCCCGGACCTAACTATTATGCAAAGACGAGACTTTATCAAGAAAACCGGTGCCGCAGTTGTAGCTGGAGTGCTGGCAGAAAATACCTTTGGCCAGATGGCAGGTTCCTCCTCGCAGTCTACTGCGGACGGACGAGTTGTCCTCCCCATGAACCGCAGCTGGCGTTACAGCCACTCCTTCGCCGAAGGTACTCAAGCGAGAGAATTCGACGATTCTAAGTTCGAAACAGTAGTCGTCCCGCATACCAATGTCCGGCTCCCATGGCATGGCTTCGACGACAAGACCTACGAGTTTGTCTCCATCTACCGCCGCCATTTCAAGCTGCCTCCCGAAGCCCGTGGCAAACATGTCTTTGTGGATTTTGAAGGGGTGATGACTGCATCCATTGTGTGGATCAACGGCGTTCGTCTGGGAGAGTACAAAGGCGGCTACACTCCGTTCTCGTTCGACCTGACTCCGCATGTGGATTTTGACAAAGAAAATGTTCTCGCCGTCGCGGTTGACTCCACCGAGCGTGCGGACATTCCTCCATTTGGATATGAAATTGACTATCTGACCTTTGGCGGCATGTACCGCGAGGTTGCTCTGCGCATCGTTCCCGGTGTGTTTATCGAAAATATTTTCGCGAAACCGAAGGATGTACTTACCGCCAAACCAGGCCTTGATGTGGAGTGCTACCTCCAGCATCTGGAAGCGTCTAGCAGCCCGCTTACCATCGAAGTTGAGCTGCTCGAAGGTGACAACCTTAAAGCCCGGACCTCGCAAAAAATCCCTGCCTCTGGCGCTGCTACAGAGCCGGTCGCGCATACCGTCCATTTCGACAATCTGAGTGGGATCAAATTGTGGACTTTTGAGGAACGGAGCCTCTATTCGGTCCGCGTCCGTTTGTTGCGGGGGACCCAGGTGGCGGATGAAGATTCGCGCCGTTTCGGCTTCCGCAAGGCTGAATTTACCGATCATGGATTTGAGTTGAATGGGAAAGTGGTCAAACTGCGCGGCCTCGACCGTCACCAGACGTTTCCCTTCGTGGGCCAGGCCATGCCGGGGCGCGCCCAGCGGCGTGATGCGTACATCTTGCGCGACAAGCTCAAGTGCAACATCGTGCGGACCTCACACTATCCCCAGTCCCGCCATTTTCTGGATGCCTGTGACGAAATTGGCCTTCTGGTATTGGAAGAGATTCCCGGCTGGCAGCACATCGGCGACGAAAGCTGGAAGCAGCTTTCCATCGGCAATGTCCGAAGAATGGTCCGCCGCGACTGGAACCATCCGTCCATCATTCTCTGGGGCGTGCGCATCAACGAGTCCAAAGACGACCACGATTTCTACACTCGTACGAACGCGCTCTCCCATCAACTTGATCCGACACGTCAGACCGGTGGCATACGCTATTTGTATGACTCCGAGTTTCTCGAAGATGTTTTTACTATGAATGATTTTGGCTGGCCGCTCCGGCCACCGAACCACCCCCGCTACCTGAATACCGAGTTTGCAGGGCATACCTATCCGACTAAGACGATTGACAACGTGGAGCGCCTCACCGAACACACCATACGTCATGCTCGTGTCCACGACCAGCTTGCCTCCAATCCGCAATATGCGGGTGGTATTGGGTGGTGTGCTTTTGACTACAATACGCACGGCGACTTTGGTTCTGGAGACCGCATCTGCTATCACGGCGTCACCGACATCTTCCGCGAACCAAAACCGGCTGCGGGATTTTACAAGTCACAGTGCGATCCTGCGGAAGAAATCGTGTTGGAACCTGCATTCCATTGGGCGCGAGGCGACGAGTCCATAGGATTTTCCAAAGCAGTGATCTGCTCCAACTGCGACCATGTGAAGTTTTACATAGCAGATCAGTTGGTAACTGAAGCCGACCCTGACCGGACGCAGTTTGCTCACCTTCGTTACGCGCCGTTTGTCATTTCCTTGAAGGAATTGTTCCACAAGTGGGGAGACCTGAAGCTCGAAGGTTACATCGGAGGCAAGCTGGTAATCACGAAGCGGTATTCCGGCAAAGGCGTTGACCAGGTGTTCGCACTTCTGCCGGACGACACCAAGCTGATCGCTGATGGGGCTGATACCACCCGTGTAGTATTACGCGTCACCGACGAATTTGGCGCGATCCGGCCTTTTGCCAACGACGCGATTCAGTTCACCGTCGAAGGCCCGGCTGAACTTATTGGCGACAATCCATTCGCCTTGGTGGGTGGAACTGGTGCGATCTGGCTGCGCGCGAAAGAACAAGCGGGAACCGTGCGGCTGACGGCGGTGCATCCCGTGCTAGGTAAGAGGCAAGTGGAATTCGAACTGGCCGCGGTGCCGCCCGAAGCAGTCTAACTTTGACTTGCCGCATGGTTGGCAGCGCACACTATTTCAAGGGCTACGACGCGGTTGTGGGTGTCTGGGGCAAGGAACGCACGGCAAGATGAGCGGACTTCTGCCCACTGCATGCTCTATGGTTCCTTTTAGCCTTGCCTCCAGACTGCTCTCGGGTGGTTGCCGGAGTGGATATGCCGTGTCGCGGTAGCCAGTAAGTGTTGGTGTGGCTGAAAGCATGAGTCCTGACTCCCAAACGTTCAATGGTTGTCTTGTTAGACTTGCGGAGCTGCACGGAAACCTATCCAGCATCAGTCCGAGCACAGATCGCGATGTCTGCCCAGCTCGGCGGTCCAATGGACGGCAAACACCACTACTCTGAATGCAGAGGCACAGAGCAAGATATCTCGAATTGACGCACCGCGAAGTCCGGGTCATGCAACACCGGTTTTTCAAGATACCAGCCTCCTTGATCGTATCTACATAATATGAGAATATATTAATATTCAATGACTGAAATCAGCCAGTTCAAGGCCGAGTTCTTCAAAGCCCTCTCCCACCCGTTGCGTATCCGAATATTAGATGAGCTCCGAAAAGGTGAGGTCGGTGTCAACGACCTGTGCTCTCGCCTGGGTGTGGAGCAGAGCAATCTTTCCCAGCAGTTGGCGATTCTCCGGAACCGCAATATCCTCGCAACTAGAAAAGACGGCCAGAGTGTGTACTACTCGGTCCGGGACCCTCAGTTGTTTGTCTTGTTGGACGCTGCCAAGAAGATCTTCAACAATTCCCTGACCGATGTGAAAGACCTGCTGTCACAGTTGGTGGTAGTCAGACGGCGATGAATGGCTTTTTGTCAACATGTACATGTCGGCCAATAGACGGTGTGCCCACACAAAGGATCGTAGTACCTCTAACGGATGCTCTGCCTGAAATGGGATTTTCTTCGGAACACGGCAAGTTGGGCCCTGGTTCGACTGGAAGACCAAAACAGAACTCCGGAGAAGATCACGAATGCATTAGGAAGCAAACGTTGTGGGCGATCCAGCTATGCTGATGTCGGCGCTCATAAGAGTTGCAACACGATTCTGGGTAGAGAGGGTATCGAAACTTAGCCGCTGATATCTCTAGCAGGAAGTGCCGCGGACGGGTTTCAAAGGAACAAATACAAATATGGGTAATTGGTTACCGAAATCGATTCTTTGTCTCAAGTCCTACACGGGCCGAATGTTCGTGTCGGACCTGCTGGCCGGGATCACCGTTGGTTTGGTCGCTCTTCCTTTGTCGATGGCCTTCGCCATTGCGTCCGGCGTGCCGCCGCAGTCGGGTCTCTACTGCGCCATCGTTGCAGGCTTCGCCATTTCCGCTTTGGGAGGATCTTCAACCCAAATCGGTGGCCCAACCGGGGCCTTCGTGGTGGTTGTATTTGGTATTGTCGCGAAATACGGCATTGACGGGCTGTTCATGTGCACACTCATGGCTGGGGTGCTACTCCTGGTCCTGGGTGCCACGGGCTTAGGAACGGCGGTCAAGTTCATACCCCGCCCTGTGGTCGTGGGTTTCACCAACGGGATTGCCGTTATCATCGCCAGCACTCAAATCAAGGATTTCTTCGGACTGAAGATTGACAAGGTCCCGGGTGAATTTGCCTCGCGAATTCTGACCTACGCGCACAATTTTTCGTCGCTCTCCCCGCTGGAGACGACCCTGGGAGTTGGCGCGCTCGCCGTGATCATTCTTTCCATGATCTTCGTAAAACGCGTTCCCGGCTACATTATTGCTCTCTTTGTCGGGACAGCAGCGGTGGTCATGTTCAAACTTCCCGTGGAAACGATTGGCACCCGCTTTGGAGGAATCCCGTCGGGTTTTCCTAAGCTTTTGGTCCCGCACTTTCGCGTGGACTTGCTGCGGCCTCTCATCTCGCCGGCAATAACGGTCGCCATGCTGGGTGCGATCGAGTCACTAATGTCCGCAGTGGTGTCAGATCGCATGAGCGGGGACAAACACAACCCGAACGTCGAACTCGTAGGCCAGGGTGTGGCCAACATTCTTTCTCCCCTGTTTGGCGGACTACCTGCCACAGGGGCGATTGCCCGCACCGCCACTAACATCCGCTCTGGCGGCAAAACGCCGGTGGCGGGAATGGTCCATGCGCTTACTCTTCTCGCCATCATTCTCTTTGCCGCACCGCTGGCCCGGTTTATTCCGCTGTCCGTTCTAGCGGCCATTCTGTTGGTGGTCTCGTACAACATGGGTGAATGGCGGGAAATTCCCGAGCTTTTGAAACAATCCAAATTTGAGATTGCCGCCTGGCTGGTCACGTTTCTGCTGACCGTCTTTGCCGATCTGACTGTGGCCGTGGAGGCCGGCATGATTTTGGCGGTGCTGGTATTTATTCGGAAAGTCACGCAGACCACCACGGTGTCAGAGGTGACTGCCGAGTACATTCGTGAGGGCCATGTTCATATTTTGCAGCACAAAGAAATTCCCGCTTATGTCAGCATTTTCAGAATTCATGGCCCCTTCCTGTTTGGGGCGACCGACAAGATCGACCTGATCGTCGATCGCCTGCCTGATCTGCCGCCTATCATTATTCTGAGGCTCCGCAATATGACGGCCATCGATTCCACCGGCCTGCAAGCGCTGGAGAATTTTGCCGACCGCGTGCACGAATCAGGCAGAGACCTCATTCTTTGCGGCGCAAGAGAACAGCCGGCAAAACGGCTCCAGGAGGCTGAAATTCACCCGCATGTGGCAGAGAAGAACATCTGTCTGAATGTGTCCGACGCCCTGGACCGGGCCAGGGAACTGTACCCCGAAGTGATGAAACGGAACCCGGCAGGAACTACCTGGGGCCGGAGAAGCACGGACACTTCTTCGCCGGCACCGGCGCTGACGGCGGCAGCAGCAGCGACTCCAGAGTCTTAAATCTGGATGATTCATGAGCGGCCGGGCGGTCGTAATTTATGCGGGACGTTCAGCTTGTTACATGCGTCTGGTTATACGATCTTTCACTTGTAGAACGTTCTACCATTTCAATTGCAGGAGCGATGTGGCCTGGCGTGGAAGATCAGTAGAAACCGTTGCTTTGCCGTCTTTCACATCCAACCAACGGGGAGATTCGAGTAATTCCAGTTGTCCCGCAGCTCTCAATTTCGAGTATTGTTCTTCAGTCGGGCTCTGCGGCGAGCCCATCGCCTTCCACACGGTGTACGAATTGCTGTGGTTTTCGTCGATACGGTAATGGAGTAGCAGCACCCGACGGATACCTGCCGGAATTCCAGTCACCGTCACGTGAACCTCCGCACCTTCTGCGGGAACATCGTCATCATGGTAATTCCAGAGTAAGACGGCCGCTTCATGTGCTGCTTTTGTGGCAAATGCGTCAATGTCCGGTGTCCCACGGACCCCGCTTTGCAGGATATCCTCTAACGGGACTTGTGCCGTGCTCGTGGTACTTACTCGGTCACCTGACATCAGCCCGGCCATACGGAAAACGTTCAATACCGGCTTGTCAACGCCGTTGGTTGCCAGTGTGCGAAATCCTTCAAAATAATCGTGGCCTTCAAACTCAAACGCCCAGGTCAGCATGGAGATCAGGTTGACCTTATTGCGATCCTGCAAATCGAAAAGCGATTTGAAGGCTACGGCCGTATAAGCAGGATAAAGTGTGCCATTGCGATAATTGTTAGCAGGATTGACCTTTGCCGAGCATGCCGCGCAGCCTTCAGGGTCTGCTTCGCTGAGAATGATTGGAGTGTTTTTGAACCTAGGGAATTGTGCGACCGTCTGAAATCCGGTTTCGGCTGCGTGCAGTTCGTGCGACAACCCCATTCTCACATGTCCATCCACCATCACAGGTGAACCCTTCGGGTGGAATGAGATGAAATCCAGGGGAATTGTTTTCCCGTCTGCTGCGCTCTTGTCACTTGCGACATGCTTCAGGAAATTCTTCAGAAACAAAACTGCTTTTTCCGATACCGGCCCAGTGCTTGCAGGGCCGCCTACGATGGCATTGGGCAACACTTTTCGAATCCCCGCGACCGCATAGTCGTAGAGTTTGTTGTACTCCTCAGGAGTCCCATGCCAATAGGCGATGTCCGGTTCGTTCCAAATCTCCCAGTACCAAGTGCTGGCTCGTTCTTTTCCATATCTTTGGACCAGGTGTTCCGTATATTTGCGGACCAATTCACCCCACGTCGCATAGTCCTTGGGTGGATTGTTGACTGATCCTGATAGAACATTGCCCGGGAAATGGACTTGATATGTGTCCACACCGGCAAGGGTGGCGGCCAGATCCTTGGGCATAAACCCGAACTCGACCATGGGACGTACTCCCGCTTTCAGCCATGCGTCGAATGTCTGGTCGGTGATGGTGAAATCGTACACAGGCTTGCCCTGTGCATCGAGCGAGAAGACGTTAGACGAACTCCACTTCAGTTCAGGTATGCCATCGCCGGTGGTCAGTAAATGATGGGCGCGTATGTACACCGGAGCTGGGCTTAGATCATGCAACTCGGTGAGCAGTTGACGACCGTATTTCATGGTTGTGTAGTTCGACTCGTCATACCCAAACCAGCTATAGATTGGCTTGTAAGGCCCTTTTGTGGCCGCCAGATCAACATGGATCGCCACGGGACTCTTTGCCTGGGTCTGTCCTGCCACCTGCAATAGAGCCATGCAAATCAAGATGGTTGCGATTTTACGCATTTGGCATCAACCTTCGTGAATTCGGAACTATGAGTGACAGCCTATCATCCCAAAAGGGGAGTGCGGCGCTGGTTTCTGACAAGAGCTGTATTTTGATCTGTGGAACAAACATTTGGAATACCTAGCCGCAATCTTGTGAGTCCAATTGACGGGGTAGAAACGCATTTGCTGTACCAAGTCGACGGGTGGCGGTCAAGTCAAACTCAATGTCAGTTTAGTGACGGAAGCAGGAGGAAACGTGTATCGAACCGCTCCTTTAAATTCAAGTGTTTTGGTTTGTGGTTTTACCAGCTCTCGATCCTCAAATGAGTTGTGCGCATGAATATCAAAATTTGTAAGTACCGTCGCCGTCCCTGACTTTAGACTGGCTCCGCGAATGGCGATCTCCGTTTCCCGAGCTTCACTGGCGTGAGGATTCACCACCGTCAAAGTCAGTTCCTTGCCGTGAAGGGAAGCGGAGCCCTTGAGTCCCCAGAAAGAGGCCGGCTTACCATCCCGGTCATAGCTGACATTCGGGGCCAAAAAAATCGTACGCAATGACGTTCCACCCTGATGTGCTGCATACATGCCAAACACATGCCCAATGGGGGTGACGCAAAATTTGTCTTCGTGCGAGAGATACAAACTGTTCAGGCAGTTGATCAGCTGGGCGGAGTTTGCCATCGTCACTTTTTCCGGATGCCGGTTGAATGTATCTAGTGTCAATCCGGCAAGCAGTGCATCACGCAGCGTAGGAGTCTGCTCGAGTGCATCCCCGGGAGTCATCTCGCTGCCAGGCTTATACCAAGCGCCCCATTCATCCACGACCAACTTTATATGATGCTCACGATCGTACTCTCCCATGATTTGCCAATGGCCGGTGACGAGAGATTCCATCACGTCACCTTGGCGCAAAAGCTCATACCAGTCCACGACATCGAACTTGAGAGCATCACCCTTGCCTTCGTCCCAGTCATTGGTGCGGCCGCGGCTGAGGTTCCAGGTGTAGTAGTGCAAAGCGAGTCCATAGATTGATTTCAACTGGTCCTTACTTTTGCGGACAATTTCTTCCAGGAAACCCCGTGTCCAATCCCAGCTGAAATCACTCGGGCCTGCGGCGATAAAATCCAGCTTTTCCCCGAAGCCGGGCACCCAGGTGATGAACCGGCGGAACTCAACTGCATATTCCTGTGCAGTGAAGTTGCCGCCGCAACCCCAGGCTTCATTTCCGACCCCCCAATAATGCACGTGGAACGGCTCCGGAAATCCCGCCGCTGCGCGTTCGTCAGCGAGCGAAGTAATACCGGCAGGCGAGTTGCAATACTCCACCCAGCGATAGAAATCTTTCGCGGTCAGGCTGCGAACATTGGCTGCGAGATAGGGTTGGGCGCCGATGAGTTTGCAAAATTGCACAAATTCATTTGTCCCAAAACGGTTGGTCTCCTTTCCCGACCAGAAATTAGAGCGGCTGGGGCGCCTGTCCAGCGGCCCAATGCCGTCGTGCCAGTCATAGCTGTCGGCAAAGCACCCACCCGGATAGCGGACCACGGGTGCTTTAATCTTGCGCATCTCTTCCACGAGCTCTTTCCGCAGTCCATTAATGTTTGGCACTTTGGAATTTTCGCCGACCCAAATTCCGTCATAGACTACGCGGCCCAGGTGCTCGGTGAAATGCCCGTAGATGTCGGGTGAAATTGTGCCTAGAGGTTCGTTCAGCAGGATTTCTATCCGCGAATCAGCTCCCGGGGACTCAAATCCAAACATGTAGGGTGCGGAGCGCGCCAAAGCCAATGCCCCCGCCCCCATCATGCTATTGCGAAGAAACCGGCGGCGCCCGATCATCAAGCACCCCACTGGATTACGCTGTATGAGCGGGCCGGGACTTCAAACTTGGTGCGATTTCCGGAAGTCGAAGGTTTGTCCGCCGTTTGTGGCGCAACCCGCTTTGGCGCGTCGAACCCGTTGACCGCTTTCAAATCATTGCCCGTCAGTACTATGGATGACAGCACGCTGCCCGGCGCTTTGTCCCAGTTGATTTCCACGGTATGTGCTTTTGCCAGGTCGCGATTCAGAATGAACATGCTGGTTTTGCCGTCCTGGGGATCGGTGGTCGCGGCCACGTCCAGATAACCCACCTGTCCCATGTCCGCAACTTCATAAGTTGGGGATTGCACGAGAACGTCAAGGACCGTTCCACGGCCAAATTGCAGGGCCCAGCTATAAGGGTAGTAGATGGTTTGACGGAACAGGCCATTCGCGTTTGTCATGATTGGCGCGATGACGTTCACCAACTGCGCCAGACATGCGAGCTTCACACGGTCGGCGTGACGCATCAGGCTGTTGAGAAGCCCTCCGACCAGCAGGGCGTCTTCAAGGTTGTAGATCTCCTCCAAAAGGTGCGGCGCCTCTTTGCCGTGACCATTGACTGCATCCCCCTGGCGTTCCCTGTACCAGACGTTCCACTCATCAAAGGAGAGCCATAATTTCTTCGGCGAACGCTTGTGGCCTTGCACCAGATCGCAGACTGCGATGGTTTCCATAATCTGCTTTTCCAGGCTCAGATTCATGGCCAGGAACTTAGAACTGTCGCCACCAGTTTCCTCTTTCGTGTTCCCGATATAGCGATGCAGCGAGAGTGCATCCACATACTCATAACACTGCTCGAGCACTTCGCGGTCCCATTCCAGGTAGGTGGGCATTCCTGGCCCGCTTGACCCGCAGGCAATCAGTTTGAGGGAGGGATCGACGGCCCGCATTTGCCGCGCTGCGTCCTGCGCTTTCATGCCGTACTCGGTGGCGGTCATGTGCCCAATTTGCCAGGGGCCATCCATTTCATTGCCCAGGCACCATCTCTGGACGTTATAGGGATTTGTGTAGCCGTGTTTGCGGCGTAGTTCGCTCCACTTCGTACCCTTTTCGACATTGCAGTACTCGACCAAGGCCGCAGCTTCTTCGGCAGTTCCGGTGCCGAAGTTTAAGCCCATCAGCGGCTCGGTCCCGGCCATTTTGCACCACGCCATAAACTCGTTCGTGCCAAACTGATTAGTGTTGAGCGAGTTCCATGCTTTGTCCAGAACGTGGGGCCGACTCTCTTTGGGGCCGACGCCATCCAGCCAGTTGTAGCCCGAAACAAAGTTACCGCCAGGATAGCGAATAATAGGAACGCCCAACTGCCGGATTTCCTCCATCACATCTTTGCGAAAGCCGTTCGTGTCCGACAACTTTGAGCCGGGATCATAAATGCCTTCGTATATGGCACGGCCGAGGTGCTCAAGGAACGAGCCGAACAAATTGCGGTCAAGAGGTGCGATCACGCGGCGGGAGTCCACATAGATATGAGTGACTGCATCGGTATTCAACGGAGGAGTTTGCGCGGACAAGAATCGGCCACAAACCAGGCTGGCTCCCCAGGTCATACCGGCATGGGCAACTTGAGATAAAAATTCTCTGCGGCTCTTAGAATTCATTTTGATGTTTCCTCCTCTGCAAAGTCGTCTAAGGCTTTAGAACCTTCCAGCCATATGCGTGCCAAATAGTAAACGTTTACCCGCCGCAGAGCAACGGGAAGATATCAGAATGGTATCCCTTAGAATGCCGGACCCATGTCGCAGTCGCTAATAAGCTTTGCAATCCAAGAGGTGACTACAGGTGCAACCTTACTGGACGGAATAATCGGCCTAAGGCTGTTTAGGAGGTTGCCGAGGAGGAAAAATCGTTTTCGGGGCGACGCTTCAAAGTCGGGCGATCATCGCCCTTTCCATGATCGCTGGAATGCGTGGTACGACGCAATGTAGGACGGTTTTCTTTGTGGTCGTCTATACGATGCCGGTTCTCGAGTTTCGCCAGCCGCGCCTTCACATTTTGAAACTCAGAGGTGTCCACCTTGTATTGCTCCCGGGCAGGAAGCAAGGTATTGATCTCATCTTGGGTTTTGTCAATGCGGTCAGGGGTTTGGGGATGAGTACTGAAAGCTTTGACGATGGTTCCCGGCTTCCGCTTCTCTTGGGCTTCGACCTTTTCAAAGAAAGTCGTCAGCGCCTCTGGGTCATAGCCCGCCTTGTACATATATTCCACGCCGAGAAAATCGGCCTGCGACTCAAACCCGCGGGAGAAGTGCAGAAACGTCAGCGGAAGCGCCAGACCTGCTGCCTCATAACCGGCATAAGCGGCGGGCCCGCCAATAAAAATTAGTGGGAGCGAGGCAAGATTCATCAGTTGGCCGCGTGTATTCTGGCGGGCGGCATGACAGGCGGCGACATGTCCGATTTCGTGCGCCATCACCCCGGCCAACTCGGCTTCGTTGTCCGCGGCCAGGATCAATCCGGAATCCACAAAGAAGAAGCCCCCCGGCAGGGCGAAAGCATTGATGTCGTCGGAATCAATTACCTTAATGGTGAACGGAACCTGGGCATCGGAATTCCGCACCAAGTTTTGCCCGACGCGATTAACGTATTCAGTGATCACCGGATCGGTGATGAGCTTCGAGGTTTGCTCAACCTGCATGGCGTATTGCTTGCCCATCCTGATCTGCGACTCAATGCTGTACCAGTTGCCCAGCCCACGTCCACAGCCCACGTTCCGGTTGCCAATCGCCTCAATGTCGCGGATGCTGCCATCGTGATACGCCTTAGCAGGCTTGACCGACTGGTTGGAAATAGCCGTTGGACTATTTTCAGCAGCCGTCACTAGCCCTAGGCCAAAGAAAACAAAGCAGATCAAAGCGAGATTGAAACGGTAAGGCATATCCCAAGCGGATCATCCCAAGAGACTACAATCCATATTTAGTAAGAATGCACGAGCGGCAAAAACGTTTCCTCAATTTTCATTAATATGCGATTTACGGTCAATGAAAATGGGATTGGGGGGTGCTGCGAGATCCCGGGCACGCTCATCCATCATCGAGCTTATGCCGTGCCTAGTGCGTTGACTCGAGGGGAGTGATCTTTGACGTCGCGCCTGCGAGTTCCACTACAGGCTCAAAAGTCTGCGTCACGGACATGGCACGGGAAACCAGGCAGAGATTTTGTGCTTTTTGCAGAAGTTGTTGTCCCTTGGCAATTTCTGCCTCTGCGAGGACCTTGAGGTGCGGCCGTAGAGTGATTTGGCGGAAGCTGTAACCAGAACCAGCCTTGCTCACAATCCCAGACGCTTCCACCTGGAGATCGGCATATTCCCACTTTGCGTATTCGGCCAGTACGCGAAACGTGGTCACAAAACAACTGGCAATGGCGCAAAGTAGCAAATCTTCAGGAGTCCATCGGCCTTCCAGGCCACCGAATTGCGGCGGCGCCGCAAAATGGATGGAGTTAGGCGCCGAATCAGCCTTTGCTAACCCCGATCTGCCTGAAGACCACCAGGCAACGACTCGATGCTGATAGGAGTCTGCCATTCTCTAAATTTTCGTGCCTTTTCAACGGTAAAAATAAACGCTATCCACGCTGCTCTTGGGGGAGGGCGGGAATATCGTGAGCTAAGTTTGTCTGTAATTATGATTTCGTTCAGTGCGTTGAATTACGACAGGGTGTGACGTTAATCACATGGGGCTTGGGAAAATGGTTGCCGGGACTTCGATAGTCCACTGTTGCAATCGAGTGAATTTAATTACGCGACGGCCACCTTCCGCGGCAGGTGTAGTTGCCCCAGCGATAGGGGAGAAAACCAACCTCAGGCGTCCAACTAAGCACAGCGGACCATAAATGTCGGGACCGCGGCGAAGACATTTGAAGTGAAAAATACGGGCAATGTGCCGTGCAGCGGCAAGCCTCCCTGTTCACCAGATGGAAAATGGAGAGCCGCTTCGGGTTCGATCACATTGGATGCAAGGACAGCCAATGAATTTCAGAATGCGCGAGTATCTTGCGTTGCCGGTCCGTGTCCTTTCACAAGAAATTGAGTCCGGTGATTTCCCCCAGCCCAGCCCGACAATCACTGCGAAAGCGCATATTTTGTTCGGCCATGAATTTCACCTTGCCGGCAGAAGCGGAAGGGGTCTGCCTGGAGGCAGATACTGACGGCGAAACGATCATTTATCCGCTGGGCCCTGATCTTTCCCTGAGTTGGGCAAATTGCAATTCAAGATCGGACAGCGAGAAAACCAACATCTTTCGTTGCGAACTCAAGCCGGGTTACCGCTTTCAATAGCCGGGAACTCAATCGCCGTCTAAAACTTGCGCGAGTGCTCCCGCGCCCAGCGTTCCACCACAACTTTCTTATCAGTATAGAACTCAACTCCGTCCCGTCCCTGGCCGTGAAGATCTCCGAAAAAGCTATTTTTCCATCCGCTGAAAGGGAAGTAGGCCATCGGCGCAGCCACGCCAATGTTGATGCCAATGTTGCCGGCCGGAGCTTCATAGCGGAAGCGCCGCGCCGCAGATCCGCTGGAAGTGAACAGCGATGCCTGGTTTCCGTATGCGCTACGATCGAGGAAGGCCAGAGCGTCCTCCATGTCGTTGGCGTGAACTAAGCTCAGGACTGGCCCGAAGATCTCGGTGTCAGCCAATTGGCTGTTTGCAGGAAGACCATCCAGGATTGTTGGCTTCAGGAAGTTCCCGGATTCGTATTTCTGGATGTTTGGGTTACGGCCATCCACTAAGACCTTTGCACCTTCTTTTTCACCGACGCCGATCAAAGACTCAATCCGCGTCCGGCTTTGCGGCGTGACGACCGGTCCCATCTGGATGCCTTCTTCCAACCCATTGCCAACACGAAGTTTCGTTGCAGCGTCGGCGATTGAGTCGCGGAATGTTTTTTGTGCTTCTCCAATCGTTACCGCAACCGAGACCGCCAGGCAGCGCTGCCCGGCGCAACCAAACGCGCTGTCGCTGATAATTTGCGTTGCCATGGTCATATCTGCATCGGGAAGAACAATGACATGGTTCTTCGCTCCGCCCTGACACTGTGCCCGCTTGCCGTTGGCGGCCGCGCGCGAGTATACATACCTTGCGATCGGAGTAGAGCCGACAAAGCTGATCGCGCGAATTTTGGGGTGATCAAGCAGAGCATCCACCACGGTCTTTCCGCCGTTGACCAGATTCACTACCCCTTTCGGTAAACCGGTCCTCTCCAGAAGTTCGAAGGCGAACTTCATAGTCAAGGGGACGCGCTCGGATGGCTTCAAGATAAAAGTGTTCCCGCAGGCAATTGCGTAAGGCAGAAACCAGAAGGGAATCATCCCCGGAAAATTAAAAGGTGTAATCGCGGCCACCACTCCCAGCGGCTGGCGGATCATGATTTCGTCAATGCCGCGGGCCACATCTTCCAGGTTGTAGCCCTGCATCATGGTGGGAATTCCGCACGCAACCTCTACGTTCTCAATGGCGCGGCGCATTTCCCCTTTGGCCTCTGCAAAAGTCTTTCCGTTTTCTTGGGTGATGAAACGGCCAAAATCGTCAATGTGGTCTTCCATCAGCTGCTTCAGTTTGAACAGCGGCTGGATGCGGTCTTCGGCGGGCGTTCGACGCCACTCCGGACAAGCGGCAGCTGCGGCCTGCACTGCTGCGTCAACATCGGCAGCACTCGACAATGGTGTCCGCGCCAAAACCTGTTGTGTCGCCGGATTGAGCACTTCTTGAAATTCGTTTGTGGAGGCCGCGCACCATTGCCCGTTGACGTAATTGGGTACAACATCCGCCTTGGTAGTGGGAGACTTTGCCTCGACAGTATCGGGAGCGATTGGGGTCATGGATCCGCCTCCTGCGGGATATAAGGCTGTCCAATCCCTCGGCAGGTTGAGTGCAACTCGAAATTGTAACAACACCGCGCAACCTTGCTAAGATGCTGGGGAGCGGAAAGGCAGAAAATCACCATGCCAGTCGAAACCAAGGGAGACACAAAGATTGGTACCGCCATCCCGACATCACAGGTCCGCGAACTTACCAGCAAATACACCTTTGGCACTTGGCGCTTTCAAAAAGGCTGGAACCCGGTCCATGTCGCTGATGCCGAAGGATGTTACTTCATGGATGGCGAGGGCAAGAAATATCTGGATTTCTCCGCCCAACTCATGTGTGTGACCCTGGGGCACAAGAATGCCGCCGTAGTGAAGGCAATTCAGGACCAGGCAGAGAAGTTGGCATTTATCGGCCCGGGATATGCAACAGAAGTGAGGGCGGCTCTGACCAAGTTGTTGATCGAGGTTCTGCCTAAGGGATTGGAGAAATATTTCTTCACCACGTCCGGTACCGAAGCGAATGAGGCAGCCTTCAAAATCGCTCGCATGGTTACGGGAAAAACGAAAATAATCTCGCGTTATCGTTCTTATCACGGATCAACCATGGGAGCGATTGCCGCCACCGGCGATCCGCGGCGCTGGGCCATGGAGCCCGCGGGGAAAATTCCTGGCGTGATTTTTGCTCCGGAAGTGAACTGCTACAAATGCCCGATGCTGCATACCTATCCCGGTTGCGGAATTGCCTGTGCGGAGTACATCGAGCATATGATTAAGAATGAAAGCGACGTTGCCGCCGTGATTGTTGAGCCGGTCGTCGGAACCAATGGCGTGCTCATTCCCCCGAAGGAATACATGCCACGTCTGCGGCAAATCTGCGATGCCAATCAAGTTTTGCTGATTGCCGATGAAGTGATGTCCGGATGGTGCCGCACGGGACAGTGGTTTGCCATGGACCACTGGAAGGTTATTCCCGACATACTCACCACGGCGAAAGGAATCACCAATGCCGCGATTCCATTGGGACTGTGCGCAACCAGTGCGAAAGTTGCTTCATATTTTGAAGACCACTTTTTCTCCCATGGTCACACCTATGAAGCCCATCCTCTGACTCTGGCTCCGGCAATCGCTTCGATCCAAGAGATGAAACGTCTAAATCTCGTTTCGCGGGCGCAGGAAATGGGAGCTTATCTTGGACAGAAACTGCATGAGTTGCAACCGAAGCATCCTTCAATCGGCGAAGTCCGTGGCATCGGTATGTTCTGGGCGGTCGAACTGGTGAAGAACCAGAAGACGAAAGAACCTTGCAACACGGGGGTTGATAAAGTCACGGGCAAGCCGCTGCTTGTGGATCGTGTTGCAGCCCGGATGATGGGGAACGGGGTTTACCTTCAGTCGTGGCTGAGTCATTTTGTCATCGCTCCGCCGCTCATCATTAACAAAGAGGAAATTGATACGGCAGTGGCCGTATTTGACGAAGCGTTAAGCGTTGCAGACAAGGAAGTAATGCATGTAGATTGACTCGACGGGCCTGAAAGTGATATTTAGTTTGATGCTTGAACAAATAAATAAATAGCCCCGGGCCTCTATTTGTAAGGGTTTGTAAACTTCAATACGCGTATTGTTTCTCTAACGCGGTATCTGTCAAAATAACTTTGCCTCTAAATCGAGTCGATTTCTATCTATGAGCCAACGTTCTGAGCGCAGAATGTGTTGAGTAGCGCCCTCGAGAAAATTGTGATGAATTTCATCCACGATGATTTCCTGCTCCAGAGTGAATCCGCGCGACGTCTTTACCACGGCTACGCGGCAAACCAGCCGATTCTCGATTACCACTCCCACCTTCCAGCAACGGAGATAGCCGGGGACCGCCGTTTCCGCGATCTGTTTGAAATTTGGCTCGAAGGGGACCATTACAAATGGCGCGCCATGCGCGCCAATGGCATTCCAGAGCGTTGTTGTACTGGAGACGCATCACCGCAGGAAAAATTCCTGGCCTGGGCCCACACCGTTCCGTTTTGCTTGCGCAATCCGCTCTATCACTGGACTCATCTTGAATTGAAACGGTATTTCGGAATCAATGAGCGGTTGAATGGGGACAACGCAAAATCGGTGTGGGACTGTGCAAATTCAATGCTGCGGAGCAGTGAATTGAGCGCCCAGGGAATTCTCAGGAAGTTTCAAGTCCGGGTAGTTTGCACCAGCGACGATCCCTGTGAGGACCTTGGCGCACATCGCAAGGTTAATGCTTCGCAAAATGATTTTCGCGTTTATCCTACATTCCGCCCTGACAAAGCGCTGGCCACGCAAGACCCGGTCGCATTCAACGCATGGACCGCACAGTTGGAAGCTGCCAGCAAACTCAGTATCGTTGCCTTCCCGAACCTGCTCGATGCACTGAAGAAACGGCATGACTATTTTCATGCGATGGGCGGCAGAATCTCAGACCACGGTCTTACGTATTGCTATGCGGCTCCATGCAGCGAGCGCCAAGCCGCGGCAATCTTCGCCAAAGTACGTGGGGGTACGACGCCGTCCGGGGAAGAGCAGGAACAATTCGCAAGTTTCATGATGCTATTTTTCGGCCGGTTAGATGCCGAAAAAGGGTGGACGAAACAATTGCATCTTGGTGCGTTGCGTAGTGCGAACACCCGGCGCACGCTTCAGCTCGGGCCGAATGTCGGTTTTGACAGCATCGGTGACTGGCCACAAGCAGCGAATCTTTGCACCTACCTGGACAAACTGGATCAGGAGAATGCGCTACCCAAGGTCGTGATCTACAACCTGAACCCGGCTGACAACTACATGATGGCCACCACCATCGGGAATTTTCAGGACGGAGAAACGGCAGGAAAGATTCAATTCGGAAGCGGCTGGTGGTTTCTCGATCAAAAAGAAGGTATCGAGATGCAATTGAATGCACTCTCCAACACCGGGTTACTTTCGCGCTTTGTGGGAATGCTTACAGATTCCCGTTCGTTTATGTCATATCCCCGTCACGAATATTTTCGGCGAGTGTTGTGCAATTTACTTGGAAATGAGATGGAACGAGGCGAACTCCCCGACGACGAGCAGCTCATCGGAGGCATGATACGAAACATCTGCTTCGAAAACGCCAAGCAGTATCTGGGGCTTGAGCTAGCGCCCGCTTCAGAAAGAAGTAGTGTGGAACCTGTAGCCAGCGTCTAGCGCTCACCAACTGTGCATCGTTCCGTCCAGTTTGCGGTTTACCGGCAGATAAGCGCGCTGGTAAGGATATTTTGCCGCCAGAGCTTCATCGATGTTCACACCAAGCCCAGGCGCATCCCCCGGATGCATGAACCCATTTTCAAATGAGTACGAGTGGGGGAATACTTTGTTGGTTTCATCGGTGTGCTGCATGTACTCCTGGATGCCAAAATTGTGGACACTTAAGTCAAAATGCAATGCCGCAGCCATGCATACCGGGCTGAGGTCCGTCGCGCCATGCGAACCGGTGCGCACTTGGTAGAGTTCTGCGAGGTTGGCAATCCTTCTCAGGTGTGTAATCCCCCCGGCATGGACAACCGTGGTTCGAATGTAGTCAATCAATTGTTCCTGAATCAGTTGCTGGCAATCGTAGATGACGTTGAAAACTTCGCCGACAGCAAGTGGAGTAGTGGTGTGACGCCGGATCAGGCGGAAGCCTTCCTGCAACTCGGCAGGTGTAGGATCTTCAAACCAGAATAAATGATATGGTTCAAGCTCTTTGCCTACGCGCGCGGCCTCGATTGGAGTCAAGCGATGATGCGCATCATGGAGCAAATGCAACTCCGGTCCAAATTCCTTCCTTAGCCGCAGAAATAGCTGCGGCACAAAGTTCATATATTTTTCGGTTGACCACAGATTTTCCGGCGGAGCATTTTTCTCCGCAGGTTCATAGAACAGAGAACCTTTGCCCACGCCGTACGTGCTGGCGAGGCCCGGAATTCCGGATTGCGCGCGGATTGCTTTGTAACCAAGCGCGACGTAATGCGCGACAGCTTTTACCGTGTCTTCAATATCAGCCCCGCTGGCGTGGCCATACACCAGGACGTTGTCACGCGATGCGCCCCCTAGCAATTGATAGAGCGGAGTATTCAGGCTTTTCGCCTTCAGGTCCCAAAGTGCCGTGTCCACGGCGGCAATTGCTGACATGGTTACCGGTCCGCGCCGCCAATATGCGCCTTTATAGAGGTACTGCCAAATGTCTTCGATGCGCCGCGCATCGCGCCCAATCAACAGCGGAAGGACATGGTCGGCCAGGTAACTGGCGACGGCGAGTTCCCGTCCGTTCAGGGTGGCATCGCCCAGCCCATAAATTCCGTCTTCACCAATCAGCTTCAGGGTCACAAAATTTCGACCGGGGCAGCAGACAATTACTTTCGCGTCCACAATTTTCATGGTGCAGTTCCTTTGACCAGCGTGACGTCTCACTTAATATCTCACACTCAGGTTTGAGGTGAATTTATGAATTATCGTTTTGGAGTTTTACTCGCCGGAATCTTGCTTTGCCTGACTATTACATGCCAGCGGCTACAAGCCGAAACCGGACGTGCGGCGTGGTTGCGTTACGCTCCCCTGGATCACGCTGCGCGCGCCAAGTATGCATCATTGCCGGCCAGCGCAGTTGCCTTGGGGGATTCCGAGATCATTCGTACTTCACAACAAGAATTGGTCCGCGGCGTCCGCGGGATGCTGGAACGAACGCTGCGAGAGGGGAAAGATCTGCCACGGGAAAATGCCATCATACTGGGGACTCTCGACAGTATTCATGCCGCGCTTCCCAGCCTGCATTCATCGAGCCGGGTGATCGACGACGGCTTCTGGCTCACCACCGCCAAGTTGCGCGGACATGACGTTCTGATCATCACCGCTGCGAATGACCGCGGCGTGCTTTATGGAGTTTTCGCATTTCTAAGTAAGATCGCCCGCAACGAGAGTATCTCCACACTCGATGAAATTCAACAACCCTCCGCGCCGATTCGCTGGGTGGACCAATGGGACAACCTGAACGGTACCATCGAACGCGGCTATGGGGGCCCGTCCATATTTTTCGCCGATGATAATGTGCAAGCGGACTTGACACGGGCGGGCGAGTACGCCCGGCTGCTGGCATCAGTTGGTATCAATGGTTGCGCGGTTAACAATGTGAATGCTAATCCCCGCGTGCTTGATCCGGATTTCCTGCCGCAACTCGTGCGGATTGCCGCTGTCTTCCGGCCGTGGGGCGTCAAACTGTCCGTCTCCGTGGGGGTCAACAGTCCGAAACTCGTGGGTGGCTTGGAAACATTTGACCCACTTGATCCACAAGTTGCCGACTGGTGGAAGAAAAAGGTTGACGAAATCTACGCGCAAATTCCTGACTTCGCCGGTTTTGTAGTGAAGGCGGATTCCGAAGGGCAGCCTGGTCCCTCAAGCTACGGACGCACACCGGCCGATGCCGCCAATGTAATCGCACGCGCACTGAAACCTCATGGTGGCGTCCTCTTCTACCGCGCTTTCGTTTACAACCACCATCTCGATTGGAACAATCCCAAGAACGACCGCGCTCGCGCTGCCTATGACATCTTTCATCCTCTCGACGGAAAGTTTGACGACAACGTCATCATTCAGATCAAACATGGCCCCATAGATTTTCAGGCACGCGAGCCGGTGTCGCCTCTGTTTGCCGGACTGAAACAGACCAGCGAAGCCATTGAATTGCAGGTGACGCAGGAGTACACGGGCCAACAGCACCATGTGGTTTTTCTCCCCCCGATGTGGAAAGAAGTGCTTGATTTCGATCTGCACGCCGAAGGCGCCAGCACGCCGGTCAAGGACATTCTCGCCGGCAGAACTTTCCACCGTCCGCTCGGCGGTTACGTCGCAGTAGTCAACGTAGGCACGGATGAAAGCTGGCTTGGAAATCCTATGGCCATGGCGAATCTTTACGGCTATGCACGGCTGGCCTGGAATCCGAATCAGAGTGTCACTTCGATTGCTGAGGAGTGGACCCGTCTGACATTCGGAAATGCCCCCAAAGTACTGACCACAATTGCAGGCATACAAATGGCTTCCTGGCACGTGTACGAAAACTACACCGGACCTTTGGGAGTGCAGACGCTGACTGACATTCTTGGCAGCCACTACGGACCAGGAATTGAATCGTCGGAAAACAACGGCTGGGGGCAATGGCACCGCGCAGATCACGAAGGCATCGGAATGGATCGCTCGCTCGCGACCGGAACCGGTTATGCCGGACAGTATCCCGATGCTATAGCCAAAATCTACGAGTCAGTCCAGACGACACCGGACGATCTGCTTTTGTTTTTCCATCATGTGCCATATACGTATCGGCTGCATTCCGGCAAGACGGTAATTCAGTACATCTACGATTCCCACTACGAAGGTGCGCAAGCAGTAGCAGGATTTGTGAAGGAGTGGAAATCTCTCAGTGGTCACATTGATGATGCGCGATACCAGGAAATCTTGAACAAACTCGAATACCAGGCCGGACACGCCATGGTTTGGCGGGATGCCATTTGCAACTGGTTCCTCAAGGAGTCCGGCATCGCAGACAAGCAGGGAAGGGCGGGCCATTTCCCCAACCGTATTGAGGCAGAAGCGATGCAGCTCAGCGGATATCAACCTGAGGACGTAATTCCCTGGGAGAATGCTTCAGGTGGCAAAGGCATTCAGTGCCCCGAGGCGAAGGGCTGCACGGCCACTTTCAAGTTTGATCGGGCTGGTGGGTGGTACACGCTGAATGTTCAGTACTTTGATCAGAACAACGGCCTATCAAAGTTCCGCGTTTATCTGGGGGATCAACTGGTGGACGAATGGCTGGCCGATGCCCATCTTCCTGCCACGAAGATGGGCGGGGATTCATCGACGCGCCGGAGGGTCAAGGGTCTGGCATTGCGTCCGGGAGATGAAATCCGAATTGAGGGAATTCCCGATGGAAAGGAACCGGCACCGTTGGATTATGTGGAGGTCGACCCTGATTAACAAGCGATGGTTGGAATGCATTTTGTCTAACCTTGACAATGCTTCCTAATGATTCATATAGTTCATGTCGCAAACATATGCTGTTTTCGCCGACAGCTTGATTGTTAAGTAGCTCCGAAAGCCAAGTGAGTGCGATGCATTCCTTGTATGTAGTTTTGCCGGGCAAACTCAATGCGCAGACTGGATTTTACGAACACGCAAGTTGCTTCCAGCGAAACCGCTCGAGATATCAACCGTGGCGTCGTTCTTAATCTGATCCGCCGTCGCCAGCCCATCTCGCGCGCGGATCTGGCGCGAGTGTCGGGGTTGCAGCGCAGTACGGTTTCTTTAATTACGGAACAGCTCATTCGCGAAAATTGGGTGGTTTACGGCCCTACGGGCCGACTGCCACGCGGAAGGCGTCCTACCTTTCTGCGACTCAATGAGCAGCGTGCAATCGTAGTTGCCGACCTCCGGCCGGTGCAGACCACGGTCGCCGTGGCAGACGTCAACGGGAGATTCCTTTCCCAGGAAGCAATGCCAACTCCAGGGGATCCGCGCGCCACCGTAAAAAACCTGATTACCCGAATCCGCCACCAGATGAACATGCATGCTGATCGGGACTTTGAAGGAATCGGTATCAGCTTATCTGGGCGCTTTGATTTGTCCACGCAGCGCATCATTTTCGCACCGAACCTTAAGTTGGCGGAATGCGATCTCAAAGGTCCGATTGAAGAGGCCACAGGCATTCGTGTCGAAATTGAGAACGCAGCCAACGCCTGCGTTTTAGCGGAAGTCTGGTTTGGTCACGCAGGTGAAAAAGTACCCGACTTGGTGGTACTGACTGTCGCGGAAGGGGTTGGTACGGGAGTCTTCGCAAATGGCCAGTTGGTACGCGGCGCCAACGGTATGGCAGGTGAGTTCGGACACGTATCTCTAAACGCAGATGGTCCATTGTGTGCATGCGGTCGGCGCGGATGCTGGGAGGTGTACGCGTCGAATCGCGCCGCGCTCCGTTATTACTACGAATCCGGGTCCTCAGCCGAGGGATTCACGTTTCAGGAACTGCTTTCACTTGGTGAGTCCGGTGATGCACTTGCCCTCAAGGCGCTCGACAAAATGGCGCATGCGATTGGCCGCGGTCTGAAAATAATCGTTGCCGGATTGGCGCCCGAGGAAATCGTGGTAGCTGCTGAATTCACCCGCCTGTGGAACCGCATGGGGCCCGTGATTGAAGCCGAGGTCGCCCCGGCCGTGCTCGTAGGGAAAGCTCCGCATATAAGGCCTGCGGTTGCCGAACCCAGAATGGCACGTCTACGCGGCGCCGTGGCTTTGGTGCTGCAAAAGCATTTCGGTCCAGCCGGAAGGGAATTGAAGGGCGAACCCAAACCGCCCGGACGACGTTTGGCACGCGCTTAATAGTGTGCCGCGATGAACCCAGGATTGAGAAAGCGATGTTTCGTGAGGGTAGGTTATTTAAGCGATCGTAATCAGTACTATCATCAAACAAAATGGAGTTCTAAAGCATTCCAGACTGTAGCGCCAGTGCGTTTCGTTTTGCAGAAAAGTGTAGTTTATGAACTTCCAACTAGGCTGTGCGGGTGTATACTCCCGGCCAGCGTTTTACCACCTGTTGTCGGTTTAGGGCCCCAACGTTGCGGAATGCGCATTGCGCCGCGAAGCGAAATGCCAGTGAAAGCCTAACTTGTCCACGTCGACCAGGAGATATGTATGGTAGCTTTTATTCACGCTGTTTCTTCCACCCCAGCCCAAAACCAGCTTCCAGCCAGCCGCTTGCGGTTTCTTGTTGTTGCAGTAATTTGTTTGTTCGTGATGGCCCCTCCTGCCGCCGCCCAGACCATCGTCAGTAACGATTTTGAAGACGGAGGCGTCGGCAACTGGGTTCCCAGGGGCCCGGTTACTTTAACGAACAGCACCGACGTCGCCCACGGCGGCACACATAGCTTGCTGACGGCCGGACGCACGCAAGGGTTCCATGGCCCGAGCATGGATGTACTCGGGACCCTAATCAAGGGCGCAACCTATCAGGTCACAGCTTGGGTCCGCCTGACAACCGGAACTCCTGCTACTCAAGTGCGTGTCACCGTTCAGCGGAATCTTGCCAACGGCAGTCAGTTCGACACCGTGGCATCGAGTAGCGCAACTGGTGTCACCGATAGCGAATGGACGCAGCTCACGGGCTTGTATGCCTTTGCCGGCGACGATCCCAGCGCGCTTATTCTCTATGTCGAATCCTCCGACGCAACCGCGTCTTACTATCTCGACGACTTCAGCATCGTGAAGATCTCCGATCCTCCCGGCCCGCCGCCGAACACCACAGGCCGGAGCACGAACTTTGACGACGGCACCACGCAGGGCTGGACGCCGCGTATCGGCGACGAAACGCTTGCCGTCACCGCAGCCGATTCACACAGCGCACCCAACAGCCTGCTGACCACCGGCCGCACCACCGCTTTCCGTGGCCCGGCAATCGATGTGACCAACATCATGTTCAACGGATCGCGTTACAAAGTTTCGGTATGGGCAAAGCTCGCACCAGGAGAGCAGCCGGCGCAATTGCGTGTCAGTCTACAACGCAACGCCGGAACAATTACTACATTCCACACCGTGGTTGGAAACACAAACGTCACGGCGGATGCCTGGGTACGGCTCACCACGACCTACGACGTCGCACTTGCGAACACTTCATTGACCCTGTATGTGGAGTCGTCAACTTCACTGGCGTCGTTCTACATTGACGATGTCGAGATCACCTATGTTCCGCCACCAGTGATTGAAGCCGACCTGGAGCCACTCAAGGATAATTTGAAAGACTATTTCCTGATCGGTGCCGGAGGCATAACTCCGCTGGAAATTTCCGGCGTCCACGGCGATCTGTTGAAGAAACATTTCAACAGCATGACCTCCGGTAACGACATGAAGTGGGATGCGACGGAACCAAGCGAAGGGACCTTCCGTTTCACCAACGCCGATGCCCAACTGGCTTTTGCCCAAGCCAACGGCATCCAGATGCGCGGGCATACTCTGCTCTGGCACAACCAGATCCCGGCGTGGGTCTTCACGGATCCGACTACCGGGACCACGATGGTGCCTAACGACGCGAACAAAGCTCTGCTGATTCAAAGACTGAAGAACCATATTCAAGGGGTCGCGGGGCATTTCGCAGGCAAGCTTTACGCCTGGGACGTAGTCAACGAGGTGATCGACGAAAGTCAGCCGGATTGTTTGCGGCGCAGCATGTGGTACAACATCATCGGGCCGGGGTACATCGACATTGCTTTCCAGACGGCGCGTCAGGTGGATCCGAATGCGCTGCTATTCATCAACGAGTACAACAGTACGTTCGATCCCAAGCGCACTTGCTATTTCAATCTGGTGAAAGACCTGAAGGCCCGCGGGATTCCGGTGGACGGCGTCGGACACCAGATGCACGACAACTTTGAGTTTCCCCCGGTGCAAGGCTTTATTGACACCGTCAACCAGTTCGCCACTCTCGGTGTCGTTCAACACGTCACCGAGATGGATGTCAACATTTATAGCGGCAGTGCCAACACGTCCATTGCAAATTACGATGAAATTCCATTCGACCGGCACGTTAAGGTGGCCTATCACTACCGCGACTACTTCAACGCCTTCAAGCAGCTTAAAGGCAAGATAACATCAGTTTCGCTTTGGGGGCTGGCGGACGACAACACCTGGCTGAACCAGTCGGGGCGGGTCAACGCTCCATTGCTCTTCGATCCGCAGTTGCAGCACAAACTGGCCTATACGGCGATTGTCCATCCTCTTGATCTGCCCGGTGCGGACCTGGCGATCACCAAAACTGCGGATGCTGCCAGCGTGCTCAGCGGTGGCTATATCACCTACACCACTACAGTCACCAACAACGGACACGACGCGGCTGACAATGTTGCCCTGCTGGATGCTCTGCCGCCGGGTACGGTGTTCCAGTCACTGACTATTCCAGCCAACTGGACTTGCACGACGCCGGCGGTTGGCAGCGGAGGCGACGTGAACTGTAGCCTTGTTTCGATGGACAACGGGGAGACGGCCCAGTTTGCACTCGTCGTCGGTGTGCCTTGCGCGACGGCGAATGGAACGCAGATCGTCAACTCTGCGGCGGTCAGTTCGACCACTCTCGATCCGAACCTTGCGCCCAACAACACAACCTCGGTAGTCGTGACGGTATCGAATCCGCCTCCGAGTATCGATCACTTATTGTTGAGTGACCACATTCTGTTCCCGCCGAACAGGCGATTCAAAAATGTGTTTCTCTTCTACCATGTCAGCGATAACTGCGACGCCGGCATTACGCCAGTGGTCACAGTCTCCAGCAATGAGCCAGTCACCGGGTTTGGAGACAGAACGTCTCCTGACTGGATTGTCGTCAACCCACATTTGGTCAAGCTCCGCGCCGAAAATAACCGCTTCGACCGTGGACCGAGAATCTACACGATCACCGTGATGGCCACCGATTCAGCAGGGTCGAGCACGAGTCAATCGCAGAAAGTGTTCGTGTTCTTTTAATCACTCGTGAAATCCAGGCGGCCCTGAGAATTGTCAGGACCGCCCGGAATTCTTCAGAACCACTGCGCATGAATAATTTCACCCGCGCGGCGTGGCGCTCGGGTTGAAACTGGTATCATCGAACGCTGGCCTGATTCGGAATCCTGTTACTTGTTGGCCAGGAAATCTTCTTCATTAAAGGCATCCTGATCTCAATGGGACATCCCGCGCTGGATCTTGCTTCGAAAACGGCAGTAGTCATCGGCGGAACTTCTGGAATTGGTTTAGCTCTCGCAACCGGACTCGCACAGGCTGGGGCGAATGTGGTACCGAGCAGCCGGCGTCTCGACCGGGTTGAGGCCGCTGTCGCGAAAATCACGAAAGCGGGCAGCAAGTCTCTGGCGGTGGCTTCCGACGTGATGGATCGCTCCAGCCTCGAAGCATTGCTCAATGCCACCTGCGCCGAGTTCGGCAAAGTGGATATTCTGATAAATTGCGCAGGCTTTACCAAGCGCACCCCCACGCTCGATGTTCAGCGAGGACGAGTGGAACAAGATCATGGAAACTAACTTGACGGGTACTCTGCGCGCCTGCCAGGTCTTCGGCCGCAAAATGCTGGAACGCAAATATGGGCGCATCATTAATATTGCGTCACTTTCATCATTTGTGGCCTCTGTACGAAGTGGCGGCTTACTCAGCTAGCAAGGCCGCTGTCGCCTCTTTGACGAAGTCGTCTGGCTATCGAGTGGGCGCCTCAGGGAGTTTGCGTGAATGCGATTGCTCCTGGAGTCTTTCGTACTGAATTGAACAGCCAACTCCTCGATGGCACTCTCCGTGGCAAGGAGTTCCTCACCCGCACTCCAATGCGCCGTTTCGGGCAACTGGATGAACTGGTGGGTGCTGCGGTGTTCCTGGCTTCGGACGCCGCCAGTTTGTGACCGGACATGTGTTGGCTGTGGATGGCGGATTCCTCGCCAGTGGTGTAAACCAATAATCCCACGGGATCTTCAGGCGGCGAAAACCAAGCGACCATATCGGCTGAAGAAACCAAGACGACCAAAGCCGGATATTTTCGCTGGATCATCTGCGCACTTCTGCTGTTGGCCACGACGATTAACTATGTCGATCGCCAGGTCATCAGTCTGCTGAAGAATTCTTCTGCCGGTCTGCAACACTCGGCGGATTTGGGCTGGAACAACAATGGATTTCCTACCGCACCTCAGCCTTTACCGGTGTCTTACGCGGTGGTGATAGTCTTTGCCGGACGGCTGATTGATCAAAATCTGGAACCAAACTCGGACTGGCCTTGGCCCTCATCCTGTGGCCGGTGTTCTGGCATTCTGACATGCGCTTCATCGTCGCCACTGACGGTTGCCATGTTGCTATCCGCGCCTCCTTCGCGGTCGGCGAAGCGGGAACTTCCCGGCGCCGAATGCCACTCGCGGAGTGGTTCCCAAAGAAGGAACGCGCTCTGGCCATCGGCATCTTCAATAGCGGCGCGAATGTAGGTGCGGTGATCGCCGCCCTGTTCTGCCGTGGTGCATGGTTTTCTTCGTCGATCCGCTGGGGTTGGCGCTGGTCATTCTTCGTCATCGGGCGCCGCAGGTTTTATCTGGCTGGTTTTCTGGTTGTTGTTCTATCGCACGCCCGAAGAGCAGCCCGTTTGGCCCAGGCCGAGTATGAATATATCCACATGGATGATGTCGGGCGCAGAACAGTGGCCAGCAAAATGTACCGCTGGTTGACTCTCTTCCGCTATCGCCAGACCTGGTCGTTTCGCTGCCGGCAAAGTTCGTTCAGCTGATCGGGATCTGGTGGTTCTATCTGTTCTGGCTGCCCGACTTCTCATCGGAGCAGTGCAATATGGCGATCAGCGGACGTGCGTTGGCCTACCTTTATTGTTTATCGGTATCGCCGATCGGGTAGCGTGGTCGGCGGGCAGTTGTCCTCATGCACTGATTCAATCGCGGCATGGAAGCGTCAACACAGGCGCGCAAGACGGCGATGATTCTGATCGCACTGTGCGCGCTTCGTGCCTTTCTCCCTATATTTTATCGTCCGGAAAGTTCGGAAGGTTGGCCGTTATACTGGGAGGTGGTTTTGCTTCATCGGTACTTGGCGCTGCGGCACATCAGGCGTTTTCGGCCAACTTGTTCACTTCGTCTTCCGACATGTTTCCCAAGAAGGCCGTGGCTTCCGTCATCGGCATCGGAGGCAATGGCCGGCGGTTGGGTGGGGTACTCATCCAGCTCGCGGTGGGCTCACTGGCTAGCGTCTTAAAGGTTCACCGGCAGCTATGCGAACCTCATCATGTTTCTGTACTGCAGCGCTCGGCTTACGTCTGTTGCCTTGGGAGGTCGTTAGTTGCTTGTGCCGCGGTCAAGCTGGTCACCGCCTGCACGCAGCAGGATGTTTGCGCTCCTCAATAAACTGGAATGTAGAAGACCGATGGCCGCTACAGATCAAAGCAAAAGAGCAATGCCGCTGGGACTTGGTCAGTCTCGGCGAAGTGATGTTGAGATTAGACCCCGGGGACCGCCGTGTTTGGACAACCCGTAGTTTTGAAGTCTCCGAAGGCGGAGGCGAGTACAACGTGGCGCGGGGGCTCAAGCGCTGTTTCGGCTTGAATACGGCAATTGTCACGGCATTCGCCGATAATCCCGTAGGCCGCCTGCTGGAAGACCTTATTTATCAAGGGGGAGTTGACCAATCGTTGGTCCGATGGGTTACGTTTGACGGTGTAGGCCGCACTGTGCGCAACGGCCTGAACTTTACTGAGCGCGGATTTGGGGTCCGTCCGGCTTTGGGTTGCTCGGATCGCGGGCTGTCGGCGGCTTCGCAATTGAAAACTGGCGACATCAACTGGGACGAAATCTTCGGAAAGCACGGCGCCCGCTGGTTCCACACCGGGGGAATTTTCTGCGCGCTGTCTGATACGACTCCTGAAGTTGCGATCGAGGCGGTAAAAGCTGCACGGCAATACGGGACAGTCGTCTCTTACGATCTGAACTACCGCGAATCATTGTGGAAGTCGATTGGCGGGAAGAAGCGCGCGCAGGAAGTCAATCGTCAACTGGCCCCATTTGTGGATGTCATGATCGGCAACGAGGAAGATTTTTCCGCCGCGCTGGGCTTCGAAGTTGGCGGTATGGACGAACACATCTCCAACATCGAAGTCGAGGCCTTCAAGAAAATGATCGGCGCGGTGGTAAAAGACTTTCCTTTCGAAGTTGTCGCGACCACACTGCGTAAAGCCAAGACAGCTACACGTGAACGACTGGGGGGCCATCTGCTACGCTGGCGGCGCTTACTACGAGGCTAAGCACCGGGAAAATCTGGAAATCTTTGACCGGG
The DNA here is from genome assembly GCA_963837365.1 of uncultured Acidobacteriota bacterium. Classification (GTDB taxonomy): domain Bacteria; phylum Acidobacteriota; class Terriglobia; order Terriglobales; family Acidobacteriaceae; genus CAWBXL01. The sequence continues at coordinate 230,520 of CAWIMW010000012.1, read as the reverse complement.
TTGGCGGTGGCGATTCGTTTGCCTCAGGTTTAATCTACGGATTCCTGACCGGCCAAGGTCCACAATGGGCGGTGGATTGCGGTGCCGCCCACGGTGCATTGGCCATGACGACTCCAGGTGATACTACGATGGCGACTTTGAAGGAAGTGAAACAGGTAATGGGTGGCGGCGGAGCAAGGATTGCCCGCTGAGGGGGCCCCTCTGTGAAACTCTGTGCCTCTGTAGTTAGAGGTATTAATAGCATTTACCACAGAGGAGACAGAGTTTCACAGAGGAACATCAAACCATGATTAAGGAAGAAGTCCGTAGAAAGATCACTGAAGTAGGAATCGTCCCGGTCGTCCGTGCCGCCTCAGGCAAGCAAGCCATGCTGGCTGCGGAAGCGGTCTGCGCCGGAGGGATTCCTATTGTAGAAGTGACGATGACTGTTCCAGGCGCGATCGAAGTCATCGCAGAACTTGCAAAAACTTCAGCCAAGCAAGTCCTGATCGGTGCTGGCACAGTACTGGACGCGGAAACCGCACAGCGTTGTCTGGACGCAGGCGCAGAATTTCTGGTCAGTCCGGGCTTTGATCTTGCCACAGTTCAGCTTGCGAATCGGGTAGGAAAACTCATCATGGCTGGCGCCCTGACACCGACCGAAGTCATCACCGCCTGGAAAGCTGGCAGCGACTTCGTGAAAGTGTTCCCCTGTGGGACGGTAGGTGGTGCGAAATACATCAAAGCATTAAAGGCGCCACTGCCGCAGGTGCCAATGGTCCCTACTGGCGGAGTGAATCTGGAAACCGCAGCGGATTTTCTCCGCGCCGGCTCGGCTGCTTTAGGGATCGGTGGTGAACTGGTTTCCGCCTCGGCCCTCAAGTCAGGAAACACCAGCGAGATTACCGAGGCCGCAAAAAAGTACGTTGCCATCGTTCGCGAAGTGCGCGACGAAACCAGGCCTTAACGCAATTACTTTGCCACCGGCTTCAATACCGCGGTATTGCGTTCATCGCTGGAGATGATGCGATAGAACTTCTTGAGTTCATCCGCCTTGCTGACCGGCACGCTCAGGTCTTTCACTTCAAACGTACGGCTGTAGCGAATTACGTTTCCTGCCACCACTGTCTTGGAATGGTAGTCAGCGTATCCATAATCCACATCCACAGGTGGAGGTAAGTCGTCTACTTCATAGCCAGGTGGAAGAGTAATTTCGAAGCTATCGGTATCTCGTACCGGCCCGTCGAACTCGACAGGAAATTTTCGCGGCTCCTTTGTTTCCATGATGCCGCTGCTTTTGCTCCCCAATACGCGTGGACGGACCAGCAGCAACCCGCCCGCATGCTTGGCATAATTTTCGGCCACAAATGAATACTCAAACCCGAAAGGCCGGTCGGTCTCACGCAGATTAACCACTAATGCCTTGGTGATCTGGAAAGTCGTCAGTGAGTCTGACAGTAAAGTCTCAATCGGCTTGACGCGATCACTGTCCTGGGCCACAGTAAGCAGCCTTCCTCGCTGCGTCCAGGCGCGATCGCCAAGCCGGACTTCCTGCACATCGCCCTTCAACATGCCTGACGAATCCAGCGTCAACTTGGCTGTACGCTGAATGCTGTTCATGGCAGGCGGCTGTTTGGGCAATTCCACCAGCTCTCCACCTTCAGGCGTTACCATGAGTCCCCAATTGGCTTGAAGGTAACCGCCGATTTCTCCAAAAGGAGTCAAATCGTTGGTGGGATCGAAAAACAAAATCTTTCCCAGGCGGGGATGCTGAATCGTCGCGACCAGTGACGAACTATCTACTCCGGAAGGTAACTTAATCGCGAGGATGGCATGGTTAAATCCACCGACGTACGCCGGAGTTTCTGGAGTGACTGCGCCCCTCTCTGTATTGATGATGACGTAATAAGACTCAATCCCCACCTCGTGCAGCATAGAACTCAGCAGTGTAGCTTTGTCTTTACAGTCGCCATACTTGTGAGCGAATACCTCGGCCGCGGCGTGAGGTTGCCATCCGCCAATGCCTAGTTCAATGGCTACGTAACGAATGTTCTTCTGAGCAAACTCGGCCAGCGCCTTCATTTTCTCGAGCGGGGTAGTGGCCGAGGCCGTGAGGGAGGCCACCTTTTGTTTTGTTTCCGGTGAAGCTTCAAGCCGCCCTGCGATCAGGTTGCGGTACCAGTTGCCCATCTGCTGCCAACTGGAGAATCCATTCACCGATGCCCCGCCGGGTGGATAGAACGATACCACCATCATTCCCGCGACTCCGGCAATTGGCGGCATTTCATCTTCCGGGCGAATCTCTTTGACGTCGCTTACGGTCCATTGCCATTGACCGTCTGCGCCGGCTACCGGTTTGACTTCTGGATAGTTGATCCAGAACGCTTTGTACTCCCATCCGGAAGGAAGTTGTAAGGAGTAGTGGCTCTCGCGCACAGGGTTTTCTTGTTGAAATACCCAAATGTCCTGCAAGACCATGGGCTGTTCTTCTATTTCGTATTCGTACCCAACGATGTTGCCAACGTCGGAGGCCGGGATACTCAGGATCTTGGTCCTTACGTCGGTAACCAGTTCGCTCCCCTCAACTTTGGGTAGCGCGACCTCAATCCCATCTTTGTCTTTTACTTCATAGTCCTTTCCTTGGGCGGGAATAGACCAGCCGTGGAAACTGGTAACTTTTTCGTGGGCATTATAGGAAACCGCCGCCACGCCTTCATCCCGCCCACCTGGTCTCAGGATCTTGTAGGCCTCGCGCACAGTGGTTTTGATCTTGTCCGTAGACTGTACTGAGACAATTCTTTCTGAGTACATCAGCACCGCGTCGGTTTTGTCATCATGGGCAGGCAAAGGTGCATTCACCAGCGCGTGCATCCATTGCGGGGCGTCGCCAGCCTGCGCGACCGACGAAACGATCATTAGGCACGCGATGGCGATTGTCTGTGATAGCCAGCATCTTTGCCTAGTTACTCGCAACCGATTCCCCCGGCTGTAATACAACCTGTTCTTCATCGCCTGTCCTCACCGACATGAATAGATTTCGTAGTGCTGTATAAAATCTTGGTTCAAGGAGCAGAATATTTATATCCAGCTTGCGATTCAAATGTAGTTTGTTGTTCTCAAATGATACCTGCGAGGAATAGGTGATCACTCGTCCATCCACCGTGCGTGCTTGCGGGATGGTCGCGACCTTCCATCCGCTTGGCAACTCGATCATCACATCGTCCACTTTTTGCGATGGAAATTGGAAATAGACGGGATGAACCCGTTCGGTATGGTCAAACAGATGTTTCTCGGTGGCCCCGAACAGTCCTACCGGTAACAGCGCCCGGCGTCCCGCGCCCGATACCCACCCCGGAATTTTCAGGTCGAATTCCGCGACCAGCGAGCTCGATGAGGAATTCCAATCTGGTTGTTTGGTAAGTTCCACGTCAATCGCTGCGGAAATATAATCTTTCACTTCATCTTCCAGAAACTTCTTGCGGTCGGCTTCGTCTTCATTGCGCTCTTCCACCCTGCGACGCATGGCTTCCAGCCCAGTGTAGGTGAGCGTCAATTTGCCTTCCAGGCTTCCGGTCTCCGGAACCAGCTTAAGATCGGCAGTTCGATCAATCTGTGAAACTGTGCTCTCCGGGAGTGTGGTGACGATCCAGCTTCCCCCATCCTTGTCCAGCTTCAGTCCTTGCACGCCGGTTTCTACCCAGGGGAGAAGTCCGAAGGATGTAAACTTCGCGCCGGGATCGAAATAAAGGTCCTTGCCATTCAGTTTCACCAGAACCACGTTGGCATCAAGCCGGTTGCCATCCATTGTTTCTTTACGAAAAAAGTAGTTATTACGGTCGGAAACCCAAACCCCATAAGCGTCGAAACCAGCGGCTCGCGACAAAGCGAGAAAGAGCCAGGTCAATGCGGTCCCGTTGCCATAACCTTCTTTCCAGAGCTGCTCTACGTTGTCAGCCTGTTTTTGTTTTTCCCGCTTCTGCTCTTTCTCCGACTTTTGGACTTCATACGAGGTGTTCCGGAGTTGTTGCACCCGGTCATAAATCTTTTGCAGTTTTACCTCCGGCGGATCGTTTGGGGATACGATCTCAGCTACAGCCTGCTCCATCGCTTTGCGCTTGTTGATAAAGCTTTCCAGGTTACTGTTCCACTTCTTGCCATTACTTTCCCAGTATTTGTCTTGTTCCTTGATAAATTCGCTGCTGTAAATGAAATCCACCCTCGACTTAAGTTCATTTTCCGGTGGCATGTAATCTTCTGTTTTGAAGGCGGGGATATTTGCTGCTTCGAGGCGAATAACGCTGTCGTTCCCTTGCTTTGGAGGGGTGGCTCCCGAGGGAAGAAACTGCCAGGTCCAGCGGATACTCCAGTTCTCTCCAGCGTAAGGCTTGAGGGAAAACTTTGCATTCTTGGTAAATAGTTCGTCGCTCAGGATCCAGTGAGAATTAGGGGCGGAATATTCGGCAAAATCGAGAGAATAGGAGTATTCGATCACCGAACCCACTTGAACATCGGGAAGTGTGAAAGTTTTTGCCAGATATTTAATGCCCTTTGCCTTGGCGATGGTTTTATCGAATGCTTTGCCCTCAAAGTTGACAATGGTGCCATCCGGCCGGATGGTTCTTGCCTTGATGCCTGTGATATTCACGCTGTCCCGGTTGAATGGAAGTTCAACGTCTGCGTATTTGCGTCCTTCTTCGGTCAGAATCTTGACTCGAATATAGTCATCTTCGTGGCTGGAGATGCCTCGGTCGTCCCGGTCCACTTGCCGGAACAAAATGATGGCTGGCGCTCCGGGGGCTTGCGGTTCGCTAGTCATCTTTAATTCATCTTGCGAAACCGGTTGGAAACCGATATCGGCAGTTGCTGGAGCGGTTGTCCCAACGATGAACAGCAACACGCCAGCGAGAGTGACGATAGAAAGATGGGACCACTTCCGGGTGGGCAAAAGAGACCTCCTGTCTTACCTGGGGGAGAATATGTAGTGCGAGGGGCCCAACAGCATGTAACGTGACAAAGTACTAAGGACACCGCGCGCCGTCAATAGCATCCTTGGGGAAGCTGGACTCGTTCTCTAGGAGTTCGATAAACTGTTGAATCTAGTGTAGGTTAGAGGTTATCCAAAATTCTATGAAAGCCATCCAGGTCAAAGCTTCCGGTGGTTCTGAAGTCCTCGAATTGGTTGATTTACCTTTACCGCAACCTAAACCCAATGAGGCGGTACTGAAACTGGTTGCCGCGGGTGTCAACTTTATTGATGTGTACCAGCGTGAAGGACGTTACAAAGTGCCGTTACCGTTTATTGCCGGACAAGAGGGCGCGGGCACTGTGACTGCGGTTGGGTCCGATGTGAAATCCGTAAAGCCTGGTGACCGGGTGGCATGGACAATGGTCCAGGGCGGATACACCGAGCAGGCTGCCATCCCCGCCGACAAGCTGGTCAAGATTCCTCAGGGCGTGAGTGAGCAAGAAGCTGCTGCTGCCATGTTGCAGGGGATGACAGCCCACTATCTTTGTTACAGCACCTATCCCGTGAAGAAGGGTGATTCTATTCTGGTCCATGCAGCAGCTGGAGGGGTAGGGCTGTTGCTGGTGCAAATGTGTCACAACCTGGGGGCGCGTGTGTTTGGTACGGTGTCCACCGAGGAAAAGGCGAAGTTAGCTCGTGAAGCCGGAGCAGATGAAGTCATTCTCTATACGCAATCGGATTTCGAGTCTGAGACCAAGCGCCTGACCGATGGCAAAGGTGTGAATGCGGTATATGACTCTGTCGGGAAAACTACTTTTGAAAAAAGTTTAAATGTTCTAAAACCTCGCGGCATGATGGTCCTGTTCGGAGGCTCCAGCGGCGCAGTGCCTCCTTTTGATCCATTGGCGCTGACATCCAAAGGATCTCTTTTCCTGACGCGCCCTTCGCTCGGTCACTACATTGCCAATCGCCAGGAACTTGAGTTCCGCGCGGATGCAGTCTTTGCCATGATTGCCTCGGGAAAACTAAAACTCCGCATCGAGCATACCTATCCACTGGCACAGGCCCAGCAGGCACACCGTGATCTGGAAGGCCGCAAGACGACGGGGAAGTTGTTGCTTCTGCCATAGCGGCAACTTCCGCATCCCCTCCGAGTGGTAAGATTCTTCCGCTTGGAGGAAACCTTGAAACGTCTCATCATCTTTGTATTTGTACTCGCTGTAGTATCTGCACTCTCGGCCCAGCAGTACACCCGCGGCGTGGGGCTTTACCCTGGCGATCCCAGGGAGTACCACGGCCCGGAGATGATGATCGACTCAACCACTTACAGAAATCTCGCTTTGCATCGTCCTGCATATCAGTCCAGCGCCTACGACTATAACCTGACGTCGCAGCTGGTCACGGATGGCATACGCGATACCAGGCTTCCACGCTGGATTGTAAGTTCCACCAGCCAGGACGGTGTTTTGCCCAAGTTTGAGCGGGAACATTTGGTCGACAGTAATCCCGTCACCATGGTGAACATTCCTGCAACTGGAGGATGGGTCCAGGTGGAGCTCAAGGGCGGCGAGTCCGTGGCTGAGGTGGACAGCGTTGAAGTCGCTGTGCGTCCGCAATCCGGCAACCTGCAACCGCAGCCCTGGACTTCGGTTGTGCTGACCTCCGACGATGGACAAACCTGGACGGAGCGCGGCCGCGCCACCAACTCCGCGGTCATGGGCACGAAAAATTGGTTCATGCCGTATTTCGTGAAGATGTCTGTGCCTCTCACGTCGCCTGTCCAGAGCCGTTTTTACCGCATACACCTTGATGCACCTGGCGTAGGCCGATGGGGATTCGGCGACATGGCATTTTTCAATAACGGTCAGCGGGTGCAAGCCAGCGGCCCTTTTGATTTCACCAGCGCCTGGAAGGGCGCAAGCGATGGTGAAGAGTGGGTGTACGTGGATTTAGGCGCACCCTGCGCTTTTGATCACGTAGTACTTTCGTGGATTCGGCGTCCTTCGGAAGGTTGGTTGCAAGTTTCCGCTGACGCAAAGAGCTGGACAACCGTCCAGCCTCTCCCTGTTCCCCACGGTTCAACTGACGATTTGCGGTTATCCGAGCCGGCTCACGGACGCTATGTGCGGTTGCAGTTGGCGCGAGCGCAATCGTCCGACGGGTACATTCTGAGCGAATTTGAAGTTTACGGACGTGGTGGCCCAGTCCCAAAACCGAAGCCAGCACGGGCGATGCAATCCGACGGACGCCTGGAACTAGCCAGTGGTGCATGGCGGTTGCAGCGCGATTCTTTGGTCACGGCGGATGGGGTTGCATTATCCAAGCCGGGCTTTAACGATGCTGACTGGCTCCCTGCAACGGTTCCGGGTACGGTGTTGTCGAGCTATTTTGACGACAGTGCAATTCCCGATCCAAACTACAGTGACAATCAGCTGACCATCTCCGATTCGTTTTTCTATGCTGATTTCTGGTATCGCAATCAATTCGTGATTCTTCCGCCGTCGGTGGGCCATCACACATGGCTCAATTTTGACGGAATCAACTGGAAGGCAGATGTCTTCTTCAACGGAGAAGAGGTAGGACACATTGATGGAGCTTTTGCCCGCGCCCAGTTTGATGTCACTCATCTGGTTCGTGGAGGAGCCAAGAACGCTCTTGCCGTCCTGATTCACAAAAATGCCTCTCCTGGGAGCATTAAAGAGAAGACCCTGGCGAAAACTGATTCTAACGGTGGCGTGCTGGGGGCCGACAATCCGACCTACCATGCATCGATTGGTTGGGATTGGATTCCCACAATTCGCGGACGCAACACCGGCATCTGGAACAGTGTTTATCTGACCCGCAGCGGAGCAGTCACTATCGAAAAACCGCTGGTCTACAGCACCTTACCCTTGCCAGATACTTCAAGTGCGGATGTGACCGTGGAGGCAACGCTGCGCAACCATGGTCAGAAAGCGGTTACCGGCACACTGCGTGGCAGCTTTGGTACGGTGCAGTTTGCCAAACCAGTTACGATTCCCGCGGTCTCGACTGCCTTAGTTCGATTCGACCGTAATAGCTTTTCAGCATTGCACCTCCAGAACCCGAAACTTTGGTGGCCTGCGGGATACGGCGCACAGAATCTGTACAAAGTGAAACTTTCCTTCGAAACTGCCCCAGGCGCAATCTCAGATGCAAAGTCATTGCAAACCGGGGTGCGTGAGTTTTCTTATAGCGAAGAAGGTGGTGCGTTAAGGATCTGGATCAATGGCCGTCGTTTCATTGCCCGCGGCGGTAACTGGGGATTCCCCGAGTCCATGTTGCGCTACCGCTCACGCGAATACGACGTCGCTATGCGCTATCACCAGGAAATGAATTTCACGATGATTCGCAACTGGGTCGGGCAGAATGGTGAAGATGCACTTTATGACGCCGCCGATAAACATGGCATCGTGATCTGGCAGGATTTCTGGCTGGCCAACCCGTGGGACGGCCCTGATCCCGACGACAACGCCATGTTCATGCAAAACGCCACTGACTTGGTCGAGCGTATCCGCAATCATCCATCCGTGGGACTTTACTGCGGACGTAACGAGGGCTATCCCCCCAAGCCATTGAATGATGGCTTAGTCAAGCTGATTTCCACGGAGCACCCCGGCTTGCACTACATCCCCAATTCTGCATGGGACACGGTGAGTGGCGGTGGTCCGTATCAGGCCAAGACGCCTAAGTTCTATTTCGAACAGCGGGCGACGGAAAAATTGCACAGCGAACTTGGTATGCCCAACATCGTCACCCTGGACAGTCTGAAGCAAATGATGCATGAATCCGCGATCTGGCCGCAGAACGACATTTGGGGCATGCACGACTTTACTCTTGATGGCGCGCAGAACGGACTCAACTACCGGGAGATGTTGGAAAAAAGTTATGGTCCAGCCCGTAGTGCTGCCGAGTGGACAGAACTGGCTCAGTTTGAAAACTATGACGGCTATCGCGCCATGTTTGAAGCCCAGAGTAAAAACCGTATGGGAGCTTTACTGTGGATGAGTCACCCCACCTGGCCATCCTTCGTGTGGCAAACCTACGATTACTACTTCGAACCGACCGCAGCATATTTCGGCGCAAAAAAGGCATCCGAGCCGCTGCACATTCAGTGGGACCCGCTGACCGACAGCGTCGAAGTGGTGAACTACAGTGGAGGCGACGTTACAGGACTCACCGCACAAGTAGAAATCCGCAACATGGATGGCACGGTGCAATGGCATAAATCCGCGACTCTCGACAGTAAAGATGACAGCGTCGAGTCGCCGATCAAAATTGAATACCCTTCGAGCTTAAGCGCCGTGCATTTCATACGATTAAAGCTGACGCGTGGTGCTGACACTATCTCGAAGAACTTCTACTTGCGAGGGACCGAAGAAGGGAACTACCGCGCCATACGCGAGCTGCCCAAAGTAAAAGTAGAAGCAAAAACCCAGGTGGCAAAGCAGGGAAGTATCTGGCAGCTCATCACTACACTGAATAATATTTCCCGTCAGCCAGCGTTAATGGTCCGCGTAAAAGCTGTGAGGGAAAAGAGTGGGGACCGCATCTTACCGGCGATCTACAGCGACAACTACGTAGCTCTGATGCCCGGAGAAACACGGATCATCCAAACCGAACTTGACGATGCGGACACGCGCGGTGAACGCCCAGCTATTGTGCTCGACGGCTTTAATGTCAGCGCCGTAGAGAAATAGAGCACAGCAAAACGTAGAGGAGCGCGGAACCCGCACGTTCTACGCTCCCCAGCAGGCAGAATTACCAGGCGGGTTTGCCGTCCTTGAAGCGGAACACAAATACATCGTCGCCGCGGGTAATCTGCCGGGCCAGGATCGTATCCCCGCCTTCGAATTTTACCTTGGAGCCGATGACCTCTACCTGATCGTCTTTGTTAAGTGCGATCTCATAGTCCTTAACAAATTTGCTGGTGGCGACGTGGACCTCAATGGTCTTTTCATCTTGCATCTTGAGGATGAAATGAAAGCCCATCGAGCCACTTACCGGGCAGTGTCTCTCCGAGATTTCCGCGATCGTGCCTTTCAATGTGACTTCAGTGGCGGGGTCATACTTGGGGGCGGTCGCGTTTGCGGGCGGTGTTTGCCCTGGGGCGAACTGCGCAAAGGCAAGGAACAAAATCACCGATATCAGAATGCTTCCAATCCTCATGGCCTCCTCCTTTTTTGAAGGGCCGTAATATCTGGAGAGCCGTTTATATAGCGTGAGGCGGAACTCGGTTCCCGTGAACTATTATGGCTTGCCTGCTTTGGTAGCTATGTGATGGCAATCACAAATGATTGTGAGTACGGGAGTGCCTAGTGTGATCTCCCCAAGTGCCTGTCCTGGAACGGCTTTAAGACATCTTCGTTATGACAGGGCCATTAGGTCTTGAAAATTCCAGACCACACATCCTTATAATGACCCAGGCCAAGGTAGAATTTGCAGACAAACTTTGGGAGCGACGATCATGAGCACACAGACAAAGCCAGCAGTTGACAAGATGGTCTTTCGAAAGACCAACCAGCACAAAGGCCGCCGAGTGTCCGTAACACCAGCTAATAGCACGAATCAGCACTTGTCCTACGGACGCGTGATTCTTGACTCCTCCTTGCCAACAGTTGCGTTTGGCAATGGCAATCAGGAAACCGGTTTAATCTGCCTTGCCGGTGCGGCGACAGTCAAGGTTGCGAACCAGACATTCAACTGTACCCAATATGATTCGTTCTACATTCCTCGCGGCAGTGCGATTGAGATCACCGCGACCCCCGGCGTGGATTTCGCTGAATTCTCCGCCGATGTGGAGAATGTATACCCGCTGCAATTCGTGCGCTACGAGCAGATATCGAAAGACCCCTCGCTCAAGTTCACCACGGGAATACCAGGCCAGCAGCGCCATCTGAGTATTTGCCTGGGCAAAAATGTGCAGGCAGGACGTCTGGTTGCGGGCTTCACTTTTTCCGAACCGGGAAACTGGACCAGTTGGCCTCCGCACGAGCACGCCAAAATGTTGGAGGAAATGTATGTGTACTTCAACATGCCTGCGCCCGCCTTTGGTTTACAGCTGGTTTACAACGACCAGGAATATCCGGAACTGGTGGTCCCCGTACGCGACGGGGACGCGGTGCTCATGCCGAGCGGTTACCATCCGAACGTTTCCGTGCCCGGACATACCATCGGATTTCTGTGGGCCATGGCAGCGCATCGCGAAAAAGAAGACCGGCAGTTTGGCGTGGTCAACGTTCAGCCGGATTTCAGCCAAGGCGGATCAGGGTTAGAAGCCAGTCGCAAGTGAACCAGCGCAAGATGCTCGATGCCTTCCAACTCACAGGCAAGAACGCTTTAGTCACCGGATCTCATAGAGGACTCGGTGCCGCCATCGCGATGGCACTTGCTCAGGCCTGCGCCAATGTGGCCGTGCACGGGAGATCCGGCGAATCCCGGCTGGTGATGGATGCGGTACGCGAGGCTGGTTCGACCGCGATTGCAGTTGCGGGCAACGTCGCCGATGCCAAGGTGTGCGAACAAATCGTCGAGGTAACTGTTCGTGAGCTGGGTTCCCTCGACATTCTGGTCAATAACGCGGGTATTATCCGCCGCACTCCTGCGGTTAACTTCTCCGCGCAGGACTGGGACGGTGCAGCTTCTTCTTCAGTTCGGCGATCTGTGGGAAGATGCGCGCCGCACGAATCGCATCATCGACGCCGCCACCTTGTTCAAGACCTGCCCCCACTCTCGTAGGTGTCCCTCACCCCTTTTTGTCAAGGTGTAGACCCTGCGCGCAGGTCCCGGTTTTACGGTGTCCCAAGCCGAGGTTACATAACCGTGCTGCTCCAGACGCCGGAGTGTGCGGTAGAGGACTGCTTTTTCGATCTCCGCGTCGGTAAACGCATGGCGCGTCACATTTGCGATCAGGTCGTACCCGGAAGAGCGACCATTCTCCTTGAGCATTAGCAGCAATACTGGTTCGACGAACCGATACAGATGTCCCATAGCGCAGGTGCAGGGATACTCGTGGCGAGGGCATCTGTTCTTCGCGTAAGGCTTCCGCTCCCCATATCGTTTTGGCGATCGCAGCGTTGTAGTCAGCATATAGGTGTATACTACACCTTAGAAAGATTGGTTGAAATAACTGGTACTGAGGCCATGAATCAATGTCATGGGCAACTGTTGCGAGGTCGCGGGGCGGCAACGGCCCTTTTCATCGTGTTCACGTTATTTGCGTTCCGGGCAACCGCCGGTTCCGCGGAGCCGGGGAAGCTGGACGCTTTCGCGAAGTGTCTAGCGGAGAAGAAAGCGGCCATGTACGGCAGCTTTCTGTGCCCGCACTGTGACGATCAAAAGAATCTGTTTGGCAAGTCATTCCAGTATGTCCCGTACGTCGAGTGCTCGGTGCGCGGCAGGCGTCAAATGACGTTTCCCTGCATCGCAGCGCAAATCCGCTACACCCCCACCTGGATCTTCGAGGATGGTGAACGCCTTGTCGGACTCCAATCGCTGAAGAGCTTGAGCGAGAAAACCGGGTGCCCGTTGCCATGAAAAAAAAGCGAACCGCTCACTACCTCTTGCTCGGATGCTGCCTGCTGGGTGGAATTCTGTCGGCCCTCTCTCTCCACAATCATTACAGCACTTCTACGACTGGGTATTGTGACTTGAGCGCCACCTTTAATTGCGATCTGGTCAATCGCAGCTCCTACGCGTCCTTAAGTGGCGTGCCGGTTGCCCTCGTCGGAGTGATCGGCTACCTTCTCCTGTTCGCACTGTCGTTAGGCACGAGCCGGCTGCTGGCGAGCACCCGGTTCGTCGCTTCCCTCATCGGCCTGGCATTCGCGCTCTATCTCGCCTATGTCGAGGCCTATATCCTCGCTATGTGGTGTCTGCTTTGCATCGGATCGCTGGCCGCTATCTCTGTGATCACAATAGTGGCGGGAATCGATCTGCGTCAGACATGGAATCTGGCAACAACTACACCGCCAGCGCAGGCGATTCGTCCTGGACCGCCTGACCGCGTTAACACACAAGAACGTTTCATGAACTAATAATTAGGAGGACAAATCCATGACGGCAAAGAACAAAGCTGGTTTGGCCGCGATTGCAGTCATTATCGCGGTAGTTGGCATGATCGCTCTCTCGAGCTCTAATCCGGCCAGCGTTCAAGCAAAGGCGAAGCAAAAGGTGGTAATTCACCTTTCGCACTATTCAGAAAACTCGCATTCAGCATTGATGGCGGTCCATTTTGCTCAGTACCTGCAGGAGCACGGGTCTAACGTGACCCTGATGCTCGACGTGGAAGGCGCGAAGCTTGCAGATCAGCGTCAGGTCCAGAACCCCGACACAGGAATAAATGCAGAAATCTCGACCTACTATGATGGTTTTGTAAAGGCGGGCGGCAAGGTCCTGGTGTGCCCGCACTGTGCGCAGGCCGCGGGACTCACCGCCCAGAACCTGCGTTCCGGCGCCCGCATGGGTAAGGACATGGGCGAGCTTGCGGACGTGATTCTCGCTTCCGACAAGACGCTCGACTATTGAGGAACTGGTTGATGAATCGAGCGCAACGAGAGGTCTGCCCCGAACTCCATAAGGGGCAGACTCCCTTCCAGGAACTGGATCACCGGGCAGTCGTGGCTGTGTGTGGCCAATCGAGCCGAGATCCAGACAAGATTGAAATGGACAAACAGAATCAGGCGCGGCTGAATCCAGCTTGTGTGGTTTGTGGCACGCAGAATCCAAACGGCCTTCACCTCAAGTTTGTGCACGACTCCGATGGAGTGCGCGCCAACTGGATCCCGGCCGAAGGTTGGGAGAGTTTTCGGGGCGTTATTCATGGCGGCATCGTCACCGCCGTGCTGGATGAGGCGATGTCAAAAGCGATCCTTGCGCGCGATTGGCAGGCGCTGACCGCCGAACTCAGAGTGCGCTTTCGCAGTCGAGTGTTGCCCGGCGACTCCTTGCAGGTTCGCGGCTGGATCATAAGCCGGCGCAAGCGCAGAATCCTGGCGGAAGCGCTGCTGGCCACGGAGACGGGTCAAGAACTTGCGCACGCCTGGGCGAGATTTCTGACGACTCCCGAACCGGCGGCGACCTCTATCGCAACCGATAGCTTACGCGAGCCCCAATTATGCGCATCGGATGGATGATCTTCGTTGCTGCCTTCGCCGCCAGCCTGGGTGTCGTCACTGCTTCTGCATCGTTGTTACTGGTTGGTCAGCAGCTCTGCCAGCGCCTGGTGCCTCGCTTGGTCAGCTTTGCGGTTGGGACTCTGCTAGGAGCCGCTTTTCTTGGACTGCTCCCTGGCGCTCTGGCGGATGCAAAGGCGCCTCCCGTCCTGCTCACAACTTTGGTCGGCATCTTAGTCTTCTTCTTGCTGGAGAAAATGCTGATCTGGCGCCACTGTCATCGTGCCGATTGCGAAGTACACACCGCCTCAGGCACGCTGATCCTGGTGGGCGATGCCTTTCACAACTTCGTGGACGGGGCAGTCATCGCCGCCGCATTCCTGCAATCGGCCCCGCTTGGACTTTCGACCACGCTGGCCGTGATCGCACACGAAGTCCCGCAAGAGGTCGGAGATTTCGCGATTCTGTTGAACAGCGGCTACACCCGCGCCAGAGCATTCCTCTACAATTCGCTCTCGGCTACAACCACTCTGGCCGGGGCCGGCGTGGCTTACATTGCCGTCGTCCAGGTACAGCAGATGGTGCCCTATATCCTGGCCATATCCGCCGCCAGTTTTATCTACATCGGGGCCGCCGATCTGATCCCCAGCCTGCATCGTGATACGCGTCCGGCCTCCGGCATCGAGCAGTTTGTTCTTGTCGTCGCGGGTGTGGCTCTTATCGCGGCGTTGAAGAGCACAGTGTAGGCCTTGTCATGAGAGGCCGACTATAGGGCGACCGTTGTACGCTCGCTGCCCAGCGCATAGTCGAACTCTTGCCCCCCCAGAGTATTCGCAAGAATGTCAGTTGCTTGCCAGTCCGAGCGCCGAAGCAAGAATAGAAATGTCATTGCGGGAGCACTTGTTCAGTACTCCCGCGTTGCTTTTGGGTAGAGATCAATTGGCGCGGCGGCCTCCGGACCACATAGGAATACCTTGAGGGTTGCGCAGGACTAACTTGTTTCCCTCCTTGGTGATTTCTCGCGCAATTAATACATCCTTGGTTCCGACCTTCACCTTTGACCCCACTACTTCAAGCTGGTCACCCTTCGCGAAGGAGAACTGTTTTTCCGCGATGTAGGAAGACGGGCCAACATGTACTTCCAGGTTCTCTGCTTCGGTCTTTAGAACCAGGTGTGTTCCACTCCACCCATGCCTTCCCTGAAGTTGCTGGACCTCCTCGATAGTCCCTTTGACCGTGATTTCGGTACTGGGATTGTAGTTCCGCATGCCTTTCCTAGGGCCAGGCCCTTGGGCCAAAATGGTTGCGACCGCGAGGAAGACAAGAGTAACAGCTCCCAGAACTCGACTTACTCCACTATTCATGATTGCCTCCATTAATGATTGCTGGTTAATCCACCGCCAGGTTTGCACCCAAAAGCTGTTGCTGGTCCTGCAATCTTTTGGATGTTTTGTCCATGTCCCGTAATTTATCTTGAACCCGGTCGCGATCCAGATCGGCCTGGTCCAGCTCAAGACCGAGCGAATCGGAAAAGTCTTCGAGCTGTTGTTGATTGCGTGCCATTTCCGCCAGTTGGTTGTGGGCTGTCGCTTTCTGTTCATCGTTCAGGCTGGCGGACAGGCGTTCACGTTCCTGCTGCATGGTTTGCATCTCGGTGTGCAACCGGTCCCGCATCTGTTGGACCTTTTGCTTATCTAGTGATTGTCCATTAGCAGCCTTCCGCATTTCCCGTACCCGGTTCCGAACACGCTCCATGGATTGTGTGCACTGCTGATACTGATTACGCTGTTGTTGTGTGGCATGGATCTGCATACGTTGACGGTCTTGCTGACCCATCTGGCTTCCCATGCCTCTTGCCCCGCTTTGGCCAGGCTGGCCCATGGTTCCGGTACGTCGTTGACCCTGCGTGCCCGGGCCTTGCCGCCCCTGAGCAACTACCAACGGGGCAGTCAGGGCCACTCCAACTGCAACTGAGACTAGCCATTTGTGCATGATTGTTTCACCTTACCTTTCTGAACTCCGCGCTTGCACTTTATAGGCGGTTCATTCTTTGTTCCCTCTACAGTTATTAAACTCACTTGTGTGCTAATTGTTACGGTCAGGCTAAACATGTGTGATTTCCATCACAATGTTGAATGAAAATCATGATGGCTGAGAGTTTCCCGTTCTGGATTGCGCAGTAGGGGCGGTTGGATTTGGTAGGAACTCAGATGAGCGAAGGGGGAAACCGAAAGGGAATTCAGGACTCGAATCCCCTCCATGTCAATGGATTGATTTTCCTGCGGGTGACTACCTCACCTTCACCACAAAATACAAGAACGGATTGCTAACTTCCACAAATTGATGAGGCGTATTGCTGGGGACAACAATCACATCCCCTTTGGCCAGCTTGTGGCTCGTTCCATCTTTAATGCTCGCACCGCGAACTTCATCCGGTGCGGTGGTCTTGCCCTCAACGATTTCTCCGCCAGTGACAAATGTGGCTGTTCCTTCAACCACGTAGACGACATCGGTGTCTTTTGCGTGCAGTTCCGACTGACCGGGTTTCTCGCGGCGAGCGGTGAGAATCGAGTAATGGCCATTGGGAGTCGCTGCGACCAGCGGCGATCCTTTTTCGAACGAAGCCATCACCTTGGCGGCATCGAATTGCACTACTGGAGCTTTATCTGACGTTGGAGTTTGCGCGTCACAGACGCCTGCGGCCAATAAAATCACACCAGCAACCACAACTGCTCCAACCGATTCTCTGCAAATGTTCATGTTCTCCTCTTTCTTTAGTGAACCAGACCTCTACTCTGCCGAAATAGCCGCAGCCGGCTTGTTTTGTGAGCGCAGGACCTCGCCAATCAAAAATAAGTCCGTGAGCAAGGCACGAAGATGAATGGATGCATTCAGGTTGTCTATCAGTTGGGAGCTGATTGCGGGTTGGGCCAGGACAAGTTCGACCGCTGCCAGCGAGTCCTGCGCATCACGGTCGAGAACGGTAAAGAAATTCTGATATTTGCTGGTGGGTTCAAGGCCAAGTTCTGTTGTCGCGGTAGCGCAACTTTCCGCTAAGCCGGTCAGCGCATCAACAGAATGCTGTAGGAACTGGCGCACCTGTGAGCCGGACTCGCTCCCCACGTCCGAGGGTAGACCTTGACCGGCATAAGCCAGCATGAACTCATAGCACTCTTCGATGGCCTCGCAGCGCTCCAGAAAATCAATCACCATCAGCCATTCCTTGTTGTGGCTTGACTACCCACCGCTGGGGATCGTGCTCCTTCAAGTAAAATTCGCGGTCCATGGAGCCCACAATCATGGATGCAGTGATGGGAAGCTTCTCCGGCCGGATGGCGAAATAAACGTGCACGATCACCAAGGTGATAAGTCCTACACCGGCCAGGCCATGCAGCACATACATCAGGCCCCAGGTCATGTCGCTAAACAAATAAGGGTTGCGCGGAAAGAAGATTGTGCGCACGCGAAACATCATGAACACGCCGGTCAGAATCACCGCAAGGCCAGTCAGCGTAATGACGCTATGATAGAGCTTGTTTTCCAGTGGGTACTTGGCGAATTTCCGAGGTGGTGCCGCTGACTTCCCCATGAACCGCTGCACGCGCCTCCATGCATCTTCACGATCGGCCTTGTCCGGCCAGATGGACCAGAAATCCATGTAGAAGGTGGCATGGATGATGTGAAAGATCACTGAGATGGTCAACACCGTTCCCGCGATCCAGTGATACGCCACCCAATCGAATTGAACGCCAACCTTCGGCAAAAATGCTGTGAATAGCAGAACGAACATGGCCGCAGCCATGATCCAGTGAAACAGCCGCGCAGCCAATGAGTGGCGCGGAATGCGCTTTGGCAACTGGGCAGTGACAGCAGCAGATGTATCGGCTACGAATTCCTTTTCTTTGGCAAAGTAACGGACGTAAATGGCGTGCACAATCAGAAATGCCAGGCCTGCGATCAACGCCACCCAGATCAGGAACCACGCAATATGGATTGGGACGCTTTGCCCCAGCGGACTTGTGGCCCACTCTATGATGCCCATGCTGCCTCCTGCACTCCGCTGATGGCGCGCTTTACCAGGTTGCGCAGCAGCGGGATTTTGTAGGCATTGAACTGCAAAGGAACTGCGCCTTGGACGGCGACCTTCCCCGCCGCTTCGCCATTGGCTGCGCTACGTTGCTTGCCGCGCACGGAGTCTTCCACGGCCTTGAGCCGCAATGGCCGGGCGGCAGCCGCATTCACCGCTATACGGAGGTTCTGGATCGTCTCTCCTGACAACTGCATGGCTGAGGCGACGTTCATAAGCGGGAAGTCCCATACATTGCGATCACGCACTTTTTCAAAATAGAAGTGGGCCCCAGCCCAAGTCGAAGGAATGCGGATGGTGGTCAACAGGTGCCCAGGTTGCAGGATATTCATGCGGGTGATGTCGATCTCGGGCCCCAGGAAATAATCCTCCGCATCGACGACCTTCTGGCCTTTGGGTGTCTGAATCACAAACTTTGCATCGAGTGCGATCAATGCAGGTGCAGTGTCGGAAGGATTCACGGCCACGCAGCGTTCCGCGTGCAAAATAGCATGTTCGCGGTTCCGGCCAACCGGAGTGTCGGCATAGCAAATATTGCCGCCGGCGCGATAACAGGGCCAACCTGCGCGGTAATACCAGCAACGCGTATCCTGCGAAATATTACCGCCGAGTGTGCCCTGGTTGCGGATTTGTGGCGACGCCACCAATTCCGCGGACTGTGCCAGCAGACTGTACTTTTCCTTCACGACCGGGTGCTGCACGATCTCGGTCAGTGTGGTCATCGCACCAATTTCGATCCCATCCCCAGTTGTACGAATCCCTTTGAGTTCCTCGACTCCGCTCAAATCCACTAATGCTTTGGGCTTCTTGATGCGGTCTTTCAGCCAGTCAAAGCTGTCGAGCCCGCCTGCCATCACCCAGGCATCCTCGCCATGCTGCTCGAGAAGCTTCTGCGCATCAGTGACGGAAGTCGGCTGGAACAACTGGAACGCCGGCATGACATCTCGTATTACAGCCATAGTCCTCTCCGTTTCGACTAAATGTGTGCGGTCAGCGGGTCCTGCATCGGCCGCCCTGCTTCGAGCGAAGTGAGAATCGTATCCAGGTTCACCGGAGCGCGGCGGTAGATTTCATCTCCCAGCGCATCCGAAAGTGCGTTCAAAATTGCTCCGCATCCGCCGCCCACAGGGGGCTCGCCAATCCCGCGCGCTCCCACTGGAGTTTCCGGATCGGGAATGTCCAGCGCGGCCCACTGCATATTCGAGGGCACATCAAGAATCGTAGGCGGCTTGCTTTGATAGAAGCGCCGCGAAAGCGTGTGTCCATATTGCGGATCGAACACCCACTTCTGACCGAGGGCGTGGCCCATGCCCAGGACCGATCTGCCCAAGAATCTGTCCACCCGCTGCTTTGGGGTGGATTACCGTGCCGATGTCTGCGACCGCAAGGTAGTCCAGAATGTTGTAGGCGCCGGTCTCGACATCCACTTCCACCTCGGCAAAACACGCCACGAAAGAAAATGACTGGCCGTCGCGCGGATATTTGTCCTTGGCTGCGGCAACCAGTCCCTGGCCTGCCAACCCTGCCATCGAAGCTTTTGTAAGCTTGTTAATATCTTCTGGAGGTTCGTGACCGTCGTACTTGCCGCCCAGTTTGATGGCTTGCTGGGCCGCCTGTGCGAGCGTCATGCTCCTGCCGCCACCCTTGTGATAGACGCGTTCATTGCCGACGTCATATTGCTCGGGCCTGCCGCCAAGACTCTTGGCAGCGATTTCCTGGAGCTTCTGCTTTGCGTCCATGGCAGCTGCGTGGGCGGCGCGGGTCATGGCATGGGTGGTTTGGCTTCCACCGGAAACGCAGGTCCAGGGAAGATTTTTGGCCGTGTTTCCCCATGTAAGATCGCATTTCTCCCATGGAACACCAAGGACCTCCGCCACCACGCGATGGACGTCGCTGACCGATTCTGTCCCAAGGTTACCGATACCCGACTGGATTGCGATCCTGCCATCCGGTCTAATCACAAACAAACCGTCGAATCCGACCGACCCGCCCACGAAAGCACTAAGCGAAACACCGACTCCGCGAGCTTTTGTGCCACTTCGCTTCGGTTGAGATATTCGTTCTTTCCACCGAAACTGCTCTGCGCCACGATCCAGCGCAACCTTGAGGAAACAGCTGGTGGCGTGGCCGCGATTGCCGTTGCGCACCGGCCCCACAGGCGCTTTTCCCTCTGGACAATTGATCCGGCGGATGGCCACCTGGTCGAGGCCTAACTTGCGCGCGGCTTTCGCCAGGATCGGCTCCATGATGACGATCCCCTGCATGCCGCCCGGAGAGCTTTGCGCCCCACGCGGAGGCGTGTTGGTCAGTAGAGTAACCATGCGGTGCCGCATCGCCGGGGGCTGGTATAGCAATGAAACAATGAAGCCGGAGGTCCCGGCATCGCCGGCGGCGTCGTACGGCCCTGTGTTCGAGATGACAAAGGAATCCAGCGCCGTGATGCGCCCGTCTTTGGCGAAGCCTACCTTCATTCTTCCCTGGAAGCCAGGCCGCGCGCGGCCGATGAAGTGTTCTTCTTCGCGGCTGATGCGCATCATGACGGGGGCATTGGCCTTCTTTGCCAGCAGCGCGGGGATAATCGCAAAGATGTATCCGGTTGCCTTACTGCCGAAGCCGCCGCCGGTGTATTCGCTGATCAACACGATTTGATTGGTATCCATGTTGAGCCACCGGCCCAGGCTGGCCAGCGTTTGCACGGTACTCTGTGTCCCCATATGCACGAAGACTTTGCCGTTTTGCCAATAGGACAGTGCCGTGCGGGGCTCGAGGGTCTGATGGCTGGTGTCCGGAGTCACAAAAGTTTCATCCAGTGTTAGCGCGGCGTTTTTAAATCCAGCCTCGACATCACCATACGACCACTCATCTTGTGGCTTGCCCATAGGCAGGCGCCCTTGTTTGAGTTCGGAGAAATCTGCATCAGTCCATTTGAGTTCTCCAATCTCTAACGGGAGAATGGGGGCGGGTTTCTCTCCCGGTTTGACAGGCGGCACCTGCGGCCTGACCCAAATGTTGCCTTCCGTTCGCGGATTGGGCCCGCCCGGACGCAGGCTGTCGAGTGGATCAATCACAAAGGGGAGATGCTCAAATTCAATGTCAATTTTCTCGATGGCTTCAGCAGCGGTCAGTTCATCCACGGCAGCCACCGCAAGAATTGGTTCGCCGTGATAATGCGGCTCCATGGTGAGCGCTTTTTCGCCGCGCGTATTGGCTTTAATCACCGCTCCCAGATCGGTCACGCTGTCCGCTGGAGCGGGGAGATCATCCTGCGTCAGGATGGCTTTGACTCCAGGCATCGCCAGGGCCTTGCTCAGATCAAGGTGTTTGACTCGCCCATGCGGCACCGGGCTGAGCAGCAACTTGCAGAACAACATGCCATCCACGCGAAAATCTTCGGCGTACTTGGCTTTGCCGGTCACCTTCGCATAAAGGTCAGGCGTGGGGTAATCTTTGCCGATCAGTTTGGACTTGGGACTGAATTTCTGTTGATTGGGTTTCCACTCTTGATTAGGCAAGGTGCACCTTCCTCATGTTCTCTGCGCCGCGCATCATGGCGGTGAGGATCTTGTCGTAGTCCTGGCAGCGGCACAGGTTGCCGGAGATGCCCTGTGCCAGCTCGGCCCGTGTGGGATGGGGGTTGGTCTTCAAATATCCGACCGTCGACATGATGAACCCGGAGGTGCAAAACGCGCATTGGAAGCCTTGTTCATCAATCACGCCTTGTTGCACGGGATGCAAGGTGCCGTCAGGATTGGCCAATCCTTCGATGGACAAAACCTTTCTATTGCGGACGGTATGTGTGAGCACCGAGCAGGAGTAATGCGGGACGTCATCGATGAGTACGGTGCAGGAGCCGCACTCTGCGCGGTCACAGCCCAGTTTGGTTCCGGTAAGGCCAAGCTTATAGCGCAGCGTCCAGGCCAGGGTCTCCTGTTTCATCACATCCACCCGCCTTGGTTGCCCATTGACGTTGAGTGTGATCAGCCGTTCGCTAAGGTTGCCTGTAGCTTGGCCGAAAACATTGGAGGCGCGAAACAGATAATTCGCCGACGAAACTGCAACTCCGCTGGTGATGACGCCTTTTATGAAATTGCGCCGGGTAACTCCCTTGGGCTGCTCGGCGATGACTTGAATGAGGTCGTCTGCCATGCCAGGTCACCTCTCATGCTTGATTCGTATTTGCTAATCCTAGTCCTCTCCCCGGCCGATTTTCCAGTGTGAGGGCAATAAAAATGGACGATGTTTTACATCTTGAAGTTAGCGTTTGTGTGTTTCCGGGGACCCAATTCCAAGCGGGCCTTCCAGATAATCGGATTCTCCAGGTTGCAGGACAGCCATGCCCTTCCCGGCAATTGGCATCGCGCGCTTCCATGGAAAAGCAAATCATCGGCTGGCCACTCTGTTGTGTTTTAGATGAAGAACTTTGGATGACGTATCCATTCGTGGGGTAATCTTGTGTGGGCCGTTGAGGCAATGGAGGCACATTGGAATTTCTAAGCAAGTTAAACCGAGCAGTCATTCTATTACTTCTCTCTGTTTTGGCGGCGCAAATTTCCGCCGCTCAGGATGTCCAGCCATACAAAAATCGTAATCTTCCAGTTGAACAGCGAGTACAAGATCTGCTGGGTCGTATGACCATGGAAGAGAAAGCCAGCATGTTGAGCGGCGCGGGATGGATGGAGACTGTTCCGATTGAGCGCTTAGGCATTCCGTCCATCAAAATGGCCGATGGGCCCATGGGAATCCGGTCCTGGCTGGGGCGTTCGGCAGTCACCAATGCTCTTGGTGCAAGGCAGACCTTCACCAGCACAGCTTTTCCTGCGGGAATTGCGATTGCGGCAACCTGGGACACTGCCCTCACCCAGCGCGTAGGACAGACGATCGGACAGGAGATGAAAGCCATCGGCCGCGACATGATTTTGGGGCCGACGGTAAATATTCAAAGAATGCCGCTTTGGGGTAGAAACTTTGAGGGCTATGGAGAAGACCCGTACCTCGCCGCCCGCATGGGCGTCGCCTATATCAAAGGAGTGCAGAGTGAAGGCGTCATTCCCTCGGTAAAACACTTCGTCGCTAACAATCAGGAGTTCGAGCGCCATCGCATTGATGAAGCCATCGACGAGCGGGCGCTACAGGAAATTTATTTCCCCGCGTTCAAGGCGGCTGTCCAGGAAGGCGGCGTCTGGGCGGTGATGTCTGCCTACAACAAGGTGAATGGCACCTACTGCGCAGAAAATGAATATCTGCTCAAAGATGTTTTAAAAAAGAGCTGGGGCTTTAAGGGATTCGTCGTTTCAGATTGGGGAAGCACTTACAGCACAGCAGGAACCGTAAACGCCGGTATGGATGTGGAGATGCCGGGAGGAGACGCAGCACGAAATTGGCTCGCGCTCGATTCTGCCAAGAAGTCCGGGAATGGCGGCGACTGGCTGGCGAAAGAGAAGGTGCTGGCAGAAGTCTCGGCGGGCAGCATTTCAGCGGCGGCCATTGACGACAACGCAGGGCGAATCCTGCGCGTCCTGTTTCTCAGTGGACAGTTCGATCAACCGCACACGGCGGCTGGCGAAATTGATACCCCCGCGCAACGAATGCTGGCACGGCAGGTTGCTGGGGAAAGTATCGTCCTTCTAAAGAACGACAAGAACGTTCTTCCACTGGATGCGTCGAAAGTTCACACCTTGGCGGTGATCGGACCGAATGCCGCGGTTGCCCGAACTGGTGGCGGCGGTAGTTCACTGGTGCATTCCAGTTATGTGGTCACGCCATTGGACGGAATTAAAGAAAAAGCTGGCACCCGCATCCAGGTGGACTACGCACTCGGCGTGCCAATGGTGAAGGAAGACACTGAAAAGAACACGCCTGAAGCCCGCGCACAACTTCGCAAAGAGGCTGTCGCCATCGCAGCAAAGGCAGATGTGGCCATTCTGCTTATGGGCGATTCATCCGCGGTCGAATCCGAAGGTTTTGATCGCAAGACACTGGACTTGCCTGATGGGCAGGACGAACTGATTCAGGAAGTCGCAAAGGTCAACCAGAATACGATCGTGGTGATCAACGCTGGAAGCGCGGTCAACGTAAGCCGGTGGATTAAAGATGTACCGGTGCTTTTACACGCTTGGTTTGGCGGCCAGGAAGGAGGGCATGGCATCGCGGATGTCTTGTTTGGCGACGTCAATCCCTCGGGCAAATTGCCGTTCTCCTTTATCAATGATTTCAAAGACTCGCCAGCCTATGGCAACTATCCTGGCGAAGATCTCCACGTCAAATATGCGGAAGGCATTTATGTCGGCTACCGTTATTTCGACAAGCACGACATTGCGCCGCAATTTCCCTTCGGTTACGGCCTCTCTTACACCAGTTTCGAGTACAGCGACCTGAAGATCACTCCCACGAGAATGTCCAGTGGCCAAACAGTGGAAGTCAGTTTGAGAGTCCGGAACCGCGGAAAACGCGCAGGCGCGGAAGTCGTGCAACTGTACATTCATGACGGGCACGCCAGCGTGGACCGTCCGGTCAAAGAGCTGAAAGGTTTTCGCCGAGTTGAGTTGAAAGCTGGTGAATCACAAACAATCGATTTCACCGTCGATAAGAGCGCACTGGCTTACTTCAGCACTGCAAAGAAGGATTGGACCGCCGAGCCGGGACAGTTTGACGTTTGGATCGGTGCGTCGTCGAGAGACATTCGTCTGAAAGGTAAATTGGAACTCATGCAGTAGTCGTGGCCTTGATCAAATGAAACTACTCCCGCAGTTTTCAGGGGTTTGTACTTTGTTTACGCGCTATACTGCGTGGCGCAGGACAACAGCTACATGAAAGCTCTTTTGCTCTCAAGCTACCGTAATCTTGAAATCGCCGATGTGCCGGAGCCGGCCCCGGCCGCGGATGAAGTGCTGATTCGAGTCTCAGCCTGCGGAATCTGCGGTAGTGATGTGCACGGATACGATGGGTCGTCAGGGCGCCGCATCCCCCCGATTGTGATGGGGCATGAGGCGGCGGGATTTGTAGCGGCTGTTGGTGCGGCAGTAAGCAGAGTCTCCCAAGGCGATCGGGTCACTTTCGATTCGACAGTCTCTTGTGGCGCTTGCGACTATTGCCGTCGCGGGGAAATCAATCTCTGCGATAACCGCAAAGTGCTGGGCGTTTCCTGCGGGGATTACCGCCGCGCCGGAGCGTTCGCGGAGTTTGTGACGGTCCCCGAACGTATCGTTCACCGCTTGCCTGAAAGTTTGGCTTTTCCAGAAGCGGCAATGCTGGAGGCTGTATCTGTGGCACTTCATGCCGTTGCGCTTTCACAAGCGGCTCCCGGACAAACCGCGCTCGTTCTCGGCGCGGGAATGATTGGACTTCTTACACTGCAAGCTCTCCAGGTCGCCGGTTGCTCACGCGTTTATATCGCTGATGTTGATGCCTCCCGGCTCAAACTAGCCACCAGCCTGGGGGCCACCGCAGTTTTACTGGCGACCGGGACCGAGTTGGCCGCACAAATTTCCGGTTTCACTCAGGGACGCGGGGTTGATGTGGCGCTGGAAGCAGTCGGAATCAACGCTACGGTAGGCGCTGCGGTAGATTGCGTTCGCAAAGGCGGGACGGTCACGCTGATCGGCAATATTTCCCCAGAAGTGACGCTGCCCCTGCAAAAAGTTGTAACTCGTCAGATACGTATGCAAGGTTCTTGCGCATCAGCGGGAGACTATCCACGGGCGATCGAGCTTGTGTCCGGCGGGCGAATTAAGGTGAAGCCTCTCATCAGCGCCATAGCACCACTTGAGGATGGGCCGCACTGGTTCGAACGGCTCTACTCCCGCGAACCAAACTTGATGAAAGTAGTGCTCACTCCCAACGCGAATGAATCCACATCATGACCACTGAACTTTTTGACCTCAGCGGTCGGGTGGCCATCGTGACCGGAACCAGCCGGGGACTGGGACAGCACATGGCCCGTGCTCTAGCTAAAGTCGGCGCTGATTTGGTGATAACCAGCCGCGATTCGAGCACTCTGGCCCCATTTGAAGCAGAGATCAAAGCCATGGGCAGGCGAGCCCTTACGGTGGAGCTTGATGTCCGTGATCTCAAAAGTATTCAAAACATGGCAGCCGCCGCAGAGAAGTTTTACGGACGCCTTGACATCCTTGTGAATAATGCCGGATGTAACGTGCGCAAGCCCGCGCTCGATGTCTCTTGGGATGATTGGAACCTGATCCTTGACACGAATCTGCGAGGCAGTTTTTTCGTGGCGCAAGAAGTCGCGCGCCGCATGGTTCCGCGTAAATATGGTCGCATCATTAATATTGGATCGGTCACCAGCGTAGCCGGTTATGCCGGCCTTGGCCCTTATGGGGCCAGCCGTGGTGGCATCAAGCAACTGACCATGAGTCTCGCCGATGATTGGGGCAAGTACGGCATCACCGTGAATTGTCTTGCGCCGGGCTGGTTTTGCACGGACCAGAACCGGGTTTTGTATGAGAACAAGGAATGGGTGGAATATCTGACCGACAGAATTCCTATTAAGCGGCCCGGGGAACTTCGGGACCTTGATGCCGCGGTTGTTTTCCTGGCGGCAGAGTCAAGCCGGTATGTAACCGGCCAAACACTGCTGGTAGATGGTGGAATCTCAACTGGCGCCGTGCGTGCGTTAGTTGAGCGGGTGTAACGTTTGGCTAGTTATGTATCTTTAAGAAATCTTTAGCTAAGGGTGCAACCATGAACCGAAGAACTTTTGCTCGCAATATGGCAGGAACTGTTGCCGCTGCTTGTGGCTTGGCGAATCAACCACTTCTGCTAAGCGAAGAATCACCCGCAATGAAATCAACTGCATCAGAAACATCCTTCGGACTTTCCGTCATGCTCTGGACCGTTTTCCGGGACCTGCCTTTTGAGCAGCGGCTGGAAAAGATGGCGGAGGCGGGATTTCACAATGTGGAATTGGTTGGTGAATACAGCGATTGGAGCGAAGATGACTTCCGCCGCATTAATGCCAAACGCAAGCAACTTGGAATCACCTTCGACTGTACCGCAGGTTTAAAACACGCACTGTGTAACCCGGACGAGCGCGCGGCTTTTGTCGAGGGATTCCGTAACACCTTGCCAGTCATGGAAAAAATTGATTGTCCGACGATGATCGTGCTTTCGGGAAATAAGGTCCCGGGATTGTCGCCGGAAGCCCATCACCAGAGTTGCATTGATGGACTGAAAGCAGCCGTTGCCGTTGCGGAAGGCAAGAAGATTAATGGTCAGCCGGTCAGCCTGTTGCTAGAAACGATTGACCCGCTGGAAAATCCAAAAGTTTACTTGACCCATATTGATGAGGCACTGGAAATTGTCGAGGCGGTCAATCATCCACAAGTCAAACTGCTCTACGACTTCTTCCATGAGCAGATTGCCGCTGGAAATCTCATTGCGAAGCTGGAAAAGGCCCTTCCGCATCTTGCGCTGGTGCATGTTGCCGACGTGCCCGGCCGGCACGAGCCGGGCACCGGTGAAATCAATTACGAAAACATCCTTCGAAAATTGGCCGAACTGCACTACACGGGTATGGTTGCCATGGAATTTCTGCCAACGAGTGATCCCGTCGGCAAACTTCGCGCCGCACGAGAGATGGCCCTGCGGGTCGCGCATGAGGCCACGAGTACAAAACCGGCAGCAGCTTGAATCAGGGTCGGTGGTTTACCGGAGCACGGTGAAGATGCATATTTCGAAATCCGCCGGAGCTAGGATCTGTCTACCCGTCCTTGTTCTGGTGTTTGTTTCCTGTGCAGCTGCTCAGAAACAAACCGTCCTTCTTTGGCCGAATGGCGCCCCCGGCTCGGAGGGTAAGACTGGCGAAGAAAAGGTACGAATCTACAAGAACGGCGAGCATATCGTATCCGGCGTCCATCATCCTTCCATCACTCTGTATCTTCCCGCAAAAGACAAGGCAACCGGGGCGGGAGTGGTCGTAATACCCGGCGGTGGACACCGTGAATTATGGATGGACCACGAAGGCTACAACGTCGCGCAATGGCTGAGTGACCACGGTGTGGCGGCGTTCATCTTAAAATATCGCCTGGCAAACGAAGAAGGCTCGACGTACACCATCGAGGAGACCGAACTCAAAGATGTCCAGCACGCGATTCGCCTGGTGCGCAACCATGCCCGGGAATGGGGAGTCGCCCCGGACCGAATCGGAGTGATGGGATTTTCCGCCGGAGGAGAACTGGCGGCACTTGCCAGCACGCGTTTCGATGCAGGTACGCCGGCGTCCGCAGACCCAATGGAGCGCGAAAGCTCCAGGCCGAATTTTCAGGCCCTGATTTATCCGGGATCACACCACGATATGAACTTCTCCAAGCAGACGCCGCCAGCATTTCTGGCCTGCGGGGAAGATGACGATCCAAGAATTTCTCAGGGAGTTCCAGAGCTTTATCTTGCGCTGAAGGGTGCAGGGGTCTCAGCGGAACTGCACGTCTACGCCCGCACCGGCCACGGTTTTGGATTGCGGACAAGCAATCTGCCGCCGGTTTCCGGCTGGATACAGACATTCCTTGACTGGCTGGGTATCCAGGGGATGTTAAAGCAGAACTGAGACGTCTGACGCTTACTTATCTGGCAACGCTGCCCGCGGCCTGGGCCAATTGCTTCTTTTCCTCGGCTGCTTTTTTCGCTTCCGTGCTGGCTTCGACGGTCATATCGTGCATCCCAAACCTGACGCCAATCTTCTTGAGGAAATCATAGGGCGGAGTTCCTCCGGCAAAGATCCAGACGAAGTCGTTGGGAATTTCCTGCGGCTGGGCGCCATTTACCTGTAGGACCGCGCTCTGCGGTTTGAACTCAATGGGTTGAGAATTGAAGAGCACTTTGATCTTGCCGGAGCTAATGCTTTCTTCAATGCGTTTTGCGTTGCGATCTTTGATCCGGCTGAATCGGTCCTGCCGGTAGGAAAGCGTGACCTGGTTGCCTTTTTGGTTGGCCAGACCTAAGGCCGCTTCAACTGCACTATCGCCGCCTCCGACGATCAGCAGTTTCTTATTGATGTAGTGATCGGTTTCGATGAGGCGGTACATCACCTTGGGCAATTCCTCTCCCTTGACGCCCAGCTTACGCGGAGTACCGGTACGGCCCAGCGCCAGCACTACCGCCCGCGCGTGATATTGATTGCTGGCAGTTTTGACGGAAAAGATGCCGTCTTCACCACGTTTGATTTCATCTACTTTTTCCCCCGTGCGAACGTTGAAATCTGACCGATTCAGCACCATGTCCCAGAACGCCAGAAGATGTTCCTTGGAAAGCTCCATCTTCTTGAATTTCCCGTACATGGGAAATTGCACGGGGCTGGTCATCACCAGTTTCTGGCGGGGAAATTTCGCTACCGTGCCGCCCACCTCGTCCTGCTCCAGGGTGATGTAGTTAAGCTTATTTTCAATGCAGCGGAGGGAAGCGCTGATTCCCGCCGGGCCAGCGCCGATGATAAGAACATCGTGAACGCCTTGCTGAACGGCGGGTTTGTTTTGCGCGAACCTTCTGGCAATCGTGTCTACGCAATCGCGCCCCTGGTTGACCGCGTTCTTGATCAATGCCAGCCCACCAAGTTCTCCCACGATAAACAGGTTGGGAATGCTGGTCTCAAACTCGGGCGTGATGTACGGCATGTCCGCGCCCATGGTGGGGCTGGCCATGACCATAGTGATCGCGCCAACCGGGCACGCTTCCGCGCAAAGGCTGTGGCCAACGCATTTATGTCCGTTGACGATGACCGCTTTGCCCCCGAGCATGGCGAGCACATCGCCTTCCGGACATACGCTGGTGCAGGTCGCGCAGCCGATGCAGTAGTTGGTATCAATATGCGGATGCTGCGCCCTGGGCCCGCTGGAATAGATTTTGCCCTGTTCCAGCGCCTCACGCGCTTTCTTCTCTTTCTTTTTCAGGCCCTTCAGGTAGCCGCGCAGGAAGAACGCACTGAAGGCTGCTGCGACGGCAAAGGCGATCAGAGTTTGCATGGTCTTAGAAATATCCCATCATTGAAACTACGACAATATGAATGATGGCCAAAAGTGCAAAAGAGTAACTAAAAGGTTTGTGTATCACGTGCCAAAGGTGAAACACCTGTTGCGAACGAGAGAGGAAGAGGATGCGCTTGGACAGTGAAGCCTCTTCTCGTGCGGTGGAAATGGCGTTTTCCAGGGCGTAGTTTCGCGTCCGCAGCAAACCGCCGAAGGTGGAGAACTTTTCTCCCCAACCGAGAGCACCGCGGCGAATGGCGGCGATTCGAAAGGGGCGCATAACATCCAGTGAAATCATGTACACCAGGGCGTTCACAATGAACATCTGCTGGACTTTTTGTGGACTGGGGAAGCTGAGCAAGGAACGCAAGCCGCCGGCGGGAAGCAGTTTTTGCTCGACCAGGTTTTGCGAGAGCCGGTCCTGGAGTTCCTGCAATTCCTTTAACGAAAGTTCCGCGGTATTCAAATTACGCGGGATCTGAGCATACACATATCTTCCAATGATTCCGCTTAGCGACACTGCCACCATAATCCAGAAAGCCATTCCGGCGAATCCCTGGAACTTAAAAGAGGAGTGAAAAGCGATGATGAACGGAGCGGAAATCCCCAGCAGAACGTGAATGTCCAGCCAGTGTTTCGAAGATCCCTGCCGCGAAAGCCATGTCCAGCGCTTGCGCAACGGATAGAGAAAGATCGTGAAAAACATGGCTAAGCCAAGAAACCCAAGCCGCAATCCGATCGTTCCGCTCGGTTTGAGCAGTGCGTGTTTTGCAGAAAAAGGACGGTCGGCCGCGCCGAGGGTGTAATATTCAAAGCCATATACCGCCAGCCCCACGATAAGGGCGATCGCCAGCACATAAAGGACGACCATACGAATGCGATGGGACCGTTCGGCGTCCCGAGCAGCCATCATTCGAGTTGCGACGCTGGTTGTAGCGCTCATTTGCTTGCCACCTTTTCTTCTGTGCTTACTGAGAACCTCTGGTAATCGGTAAATGAATGTGTATTACGCCAGTGCTGGCGCGGGGTCTCGACCTCCACGTTGGCCTGCACGGGGAACCAATACGAAGTTTTCAACTCATGGAAGGGAACCGGGCTATACTCCACCTCAGAGTGGAGAGTTTTCAGTCCCACGTCCTCCATGGTGTTCCCGATGTCAGCGTCAATCTTGAGGATTGCTCCGGTTTCAGGCTCAATCCATGCAGTGCCGGAAAGTTGAAGCGGATATTCGCGTCCACGCAATGCCAGCGCCGCCGGAGAACGGCTGCCGGGGACATAATGGAATCCGACCTTCTTCACCTTTTGACCTGCGATGGTGTCATCTTCCAAGGCGGTGAATTGGAAGCTTCCCGCATAGTAAGGGTGGAAAACCAGAAAAAGAGTCGCGAAACCATTGGTCACCAGCAGCGGTGTGTTCTTCTTATCTGTCTTCGCTGCACCCAATGGAAGCCGGGACTCATTGAGGTTCAGGTCGCCATCGGCATCGCTGAAGATCACTAGGTAATCGTAAGTAGATTCAATATCGCGCTCTACCTTTCCGTTTGGCGAGAGTTTCTCCTGCTTCACCTTCTCGGTGCATTTCACTTCGGAGAATTTTTCCAGTGAATCCGCCACCCGGGCGGAAGTACGCGCCAGAAGTTGCTCCAGGTCGTCAGCGGCCCGGGCGGTGATACTCAGCAGGCAGAATCCGACGCACAATGCCAAGCGAAGAAAGTTTCGGGAGCAAATGGTCTTCGTCATTTATGCCTCGCTTTCGAATCGAAGCGGTAGCCCACGGTGAACAGCCATTGGTCATAGCTCAGGCTGCCCCCGCGATTGATGGTGAAGCCACCTTGAGTGAAATAGTGGGTCCCGAATGACCACTCCACGTTGCTATTCACGAAACGGGAGCGATTGTTGCTGGCCAGAGTAGAACTGTAGTTCTGGGTCCCGCCGAGTACGCTGAGACGCAGCGTATCGGTTATGTCGCGCGAAACTGAAACCGATTCGTAGGAGCCATCGCCAAACGAGCTGTTGAAGCGCGAGTAGTGCGCGTCGGCGCGAAGCCCAAACCATGGCAGGTGGTTAAAGCTGAGACCGACCATCTGGTTCCAGGAATTCTTGGTATCGCCGCTGCGATTGCTGCGACCCACGTCGCCATACAAGAAGACTTGCTTCACAATTTCCGCGCGTGCTCCCACACTAAAGCCGGTGAACAGATATTTATCGAGCAGTCCCGTGCCAATGAGCGTTGGGTCAAATGTTGGAATGTCGCGGAAGTAGTTGTGATTGAAATCGAGTTCCAGCCGGGGATGCACCTGCAAGCGCACGGTCAGAAAATTCCGGCTCAGGCCAGCGCCTGGCGCAGGAACGGCAGCGTTGCCTCGCGGGCTGTCTGCCTGCAACGAATCGTAAATGGAGATGTTTCGTTTATAAGCTAGCGTATTTTCGAAGAAAACGAAGGGCCGGTCCATTTGCCACTTCAACAGGCTGGCGCCAACACCGGAGGTGCTGGTGTAGAAGAAATTGTCGTAGGATCCACCCTGAAAATTAACGAAAGCGCCGCCCAGCCGCTGGTCAGGATTGTAGTTCCACGAAGTGGGATCTGGAGTAGAACCAGCAAACAGCCCAACCGTCCCACCATGCCCGAAGCGCATTCCGAAGTAGCCGCCATCAATCGTGTTCAGGCTGGGGGCCCAGGGCAAATAGAGACGGCCCACGCCGGCCACAAAGCGTGAATTGGGATTTTCATATGTCATCCCCAGGTGATACGTACGATTGATAAGGTCTTGTAGCGTTGGCTGTGTGGTGGTGGAGCGCGAACTCAAACGCCCACGCCAGTAGCCGGTCAGGTTCCAATATGTACCACCAATTCGAGTAAAGTCAGCCCGTAACACCACGCCAAGGTCATCGCTCTTCATGGGCGCACTTCCGTGCGTGACCGTGCCCATGTGATCGAGGCCGATCCATCCGCGCGCGCGGTTTACCGATGGTTGCGGAGGCCGCGGCACTTCGGCTCGCGCTTCTTCGTCCTGGGGATCATCTTCAGTAAAGGTGACCGCGATGGGATATTTGCGAGTTGCACTGAGGGCCCTTTGCTGTACCAAAGCTTGCGCGTCGCCGGATGAGAGGTACGCCAGATCGCCCACTTTGACTGGGCGTTTGGGGGTATGGATATCAGTTACGGCGGAAGTATCAGCGACAGCGGCGACTACCAACTCGGCTACAACTCGTGGGTCATTGGCGTCAGCCGTGCTCCCTTGTTTCACTGCGAGATCAGTTTCTTTGATCTCCAACTTCATGCCTTCGGTCAATCCCGCACTGCTCCCGCCGTCCAGATACGCCACTCCTTCGGCGACGTATTTCACGCGGAAAACTGTTTTGAGGTTTGGATCGAGCGCGGGCATGGCGGGCGTAGGCTCAGCGCTCGCTTTCTGAGTTGCCGGGGTGGTCGGCGAAATAGCCGCGATGGCCAGTTCTGACGGAGATCCGCTATCGTTCTGAGCCTCAGCGGGCTTCTCCTCCGACGGTTTCTCTTCGGCGAAAGCTGGTGTAACTGATTGCGGAGGTGGCAACGGATTCGTGGTGTTAACAGGATTCGTCGGTATCGGGTGAGTCGGCGGTATGACTGCGGCTACAACTGGTTGAGCCTTCTGCACTTCGGTCGGAGCTGGTTGACTGGCAGGCAGTGCCACGACCGCAGGCTGAGAATCCGTCTTTGGTGACTCCACTTGTGCCGTAGGGGGAGTAACAGTGTTCGTCGTTGGAACAGGTGCAGGAGGTGCAGGCGTACTCGCCGTGACTGTCACTGCCGGCTTGTTCGGAGTACTGGTTGTGGGAACGCTGGCAGTTGTCGTTGGTGCAGGCGTAGATGCACCACCATTTCTTGCTGGAACATTTCCCGCCCCAGGAGCGCCCAAGCCAGGAAACACCGTCCCCTGCTGTAGGCTGCCGACGTTAGGGTGGGCCGCGCTTGGAGTTGAGCCGGGAATGGGGCGTTTCAAGTCCTCTTCATTGCTACTGTACTGAGGCGAGGACGGACCGCGCCGCCGGAAGATTTCGAACAGCCCTCCCGAAGCCGCCGCTGCCGGGACCTGTCGTTTGGTCGCCCGAGCCGTGACCGATCCCTGCACGGTCAATGTGATGTGGTTGCCATCGCTATGCACTTCATACGGGTACGGACGATCCAAATCCACGACTACTCGGGTAATCGGAGGATCGGACTTGTAAAGCGCATAGCGGACCTGGCGGACGCCGTTTCCATTGACGGCGACATGCTGCTGGGTGGTGGCAGTAGTGACGCCGGGAAAATCCAGGATTAACCGGGCCGGGTCACTGGTGACGGTCACAGTCGGTTTTACCGGTGTGGACAGAGCCACTTCGATTTGAACAGAGTTTCCCGAACGTACCGCTTTCACTTCGTCCAAAGTTGCGGGCGCGGCCTGTGCCAGGGCAGAAGATGCCAGCAGGACCAGCAAACCGAGTTGTATTAGTTCCGACCTCATCGGGGGATATCAATCGCGGTGCTTGCTCCGTGTCGTTGCTATCATCACGATCGCCCTGAGGGATGGCATGAATAGCAACTGGGGCTGCTGTACACGTAATTCCGTACACCGCGATGGTTGGAATCGGTTTGTGATTGAGCATGGCAATTTGTGCACTGGAAAACGGCATAATCGGACGAATTGGTATGACATGTGGCGCACACACCATTTGCCCCGCCGTGGCTGGTGGGGAACCAGGTGTGGTTGAAGGTCGCCCCTTGCCAGGAAGCCGTCGTGTGACAAGTCTGACAGGTAGTCGGGAATCCCGCTGCTGCGTGGTTCGGGTTAGTCGTCGTCTGGTAATCAGCCTTGTGGCAGGAATAGCAATCCGTCGGCACTGTAGTGTAGTTGTTGTTCACGTGGCAATTGGCGCAAGCCACGGTGGTATGCGCACCCGTGAGCGGGAATATGGTGTTGTTGTGGTTGAAAGAAGACGGTTGCCACGCGGTTGTGTTATGGCAGACTTCGCATTGTTGCGGGAAGCCTGAGGTCACATGGTTCGGGTTCGTCGTGGTGTTGAAGTTAGTCAAATGGCACGAAACACAGGCCGTACTGGTCAGGTTGTAGTTGCCATTCACGTGGCACTGCACGCACTGCAAGTTGGTGTGCGCGCCGGTCAGCGGGAATCCAGTTGAATTGTGATTGAAGGTTGCCCCCGCCCATGTCGCTGTGGTATGGCAGGAATCACAAGTCGTGGGGAAACTGGCCTGTACGTGATTGGGGTCGGTCGTGGTCTGGAAATCCTTCATGTGGCAGGACGAGCAGACACCCGTGGTCAGACCATAGTTTCCATTCACGTGGCATTGCGAACATTGCAAGGGGACATGCGCGCCGGTCAGCGCGAATCCAGTGGTGGTGTGATCGAAAGTTGTGTTCCAGGATGCCGTCGTATGACAGGTCTGGCAGGTCTGCGGGAAGCCCGCCTGCACGTGGTTCGGATTGCTCGTTCCCTGGAAATCTTTCAGGTGGCACGATACGCATGACGTGTCAGTCAAGTTGTAATTTCCATTGACGTGGCACTGCGCGCACGGCGTCGTCACGTGTACACCGGTTAGCGGGAAGCCAGTGCTGGAGTGATTGAAAGTCGCATTTCCCCAAGAAGTCGTGTTGTGGCAAGTCGCGCAAGTCGTCGGAATTCCCGCCTGCGCATGGTTGGGGTTTGTCGTCCCCTGGTAATCCTTCATGTGACATGAAGCGCAATCGGTACTGCTGAGGTTGTAATTTCCATTGGTGTGGCACTGCGTGCATTGCAACGTCGCATGTGCGCCGGTCAGCGGGAACCCCACCAGTGAGTGATCAAACGTAGCCGGCTGCCAAGCGACCGTCGTATGGCAGGTTTGGCAGGTTTGCGGGAAATTGCCGGCCACGTGGTTCGGGTTCGTGGTTTTCTGGAAATCCGGCAGGTGGCAACCCGAACACGTCGCAGGTGTTCCTTTAAACTTTCCTCCGATATGGCAGGCGGTGCAATCCAGTGTCGCGTGCGCCCCGGTCAAAGCGAAACCTGTAGACAGATGGTCAAACTTTGCCCCCAGCCAACTATTCATGCTGTGACAATTCTCACACGTGGTCGGGAATCCGCTGGCCACATGGCTGGGTTGGGCCGACTGATAATCCTTGGCGTGGCACGCATAACATTGAGTCGCCAATCCTTGGAACTGGCCGACCGCGGCCCCGGTATGGCAGGCGGTGCAATCGAGCGCGGCGTGCGCTCCCATCAATGGAAAACGGTTCTGGTGCTGCTTGATCTGCTGTACAGACACTTGCCATCCCTTCACCGTATGGCACTGCTCACAAGACGCCCCAAATTGCCGCTTGTGAATGTCAGCGTGGCAGTCGGCGCATTTCTGGCCAACATTAGTGAATACCGGTTTGGTGTGGCACTGAGTGCAGGCCACGCCCTGGTGCATTCCACGCAGAGGAAAGCGGGTCTGATTGTGGTTGAATTCAGGGACGGCGCGGATGGGCTTCCACCCGCTCATGGTGTGGCAGTTCTGGCAGGCAATGCTTAGCGGGCCGTGCGGGCTGCGCGTGCCGACAGAGGCAGCCCCCTGGCTTGCCGCCGGCAAGGGCACCATGAACCAAAACAGAACTTGCAAAACCAAGGCTGAGACCAAGTCTTCCCCACCCCATTGAGTGATGAAACGGCTATTACCGACGCGTCGCGAAAACGCAAAAGCCCCATGTTTTCAACAGCACCTAGATATCCAATAAGGAGGGTATCGGTACTTCCGGGTTGGGGGAACATTACAGAGGTGTCACTAGGCTGGGAGGAAAATGGCCAATGGCGCGATTGGAGACTATACCGGGAATAATTACCGGAGATCGCCTGTTAAAAAATTAAACACTTTCCACTGTGCCGGTCCACGTAACGCCGTACCTCCCTTGCCAGTGGGAACGTTCGCCCCGTGACAATCGGAGCATTCTTTCGGCGTCGGCTTGTAAAAAAGTATCGCTTTTCCATTTATTACACGGGTAGTTTTGTGGCAATCGCCGCAACGGACGTTGCGGTGCGCCCCTTGGAGCGAGAAGGTAGTCCTCTTGTCATGGTCGAACAGGGACGGTTTCCAGCGTCCACTGTTGTGGCAGTCAGCACAGGCGGTAACCCCGCCCGCTTTGGCAAATTGAGCGCCGTGAATGTCCTCGTGGCAGTCCTGGCACAGCTTGGGAGCGGCGTGGAAGTCCACATTCATGAGCTTGGTTTCCATATTAGGCGGCCTATGACAATCTATGCAGGCCACCGCCCGGTGCGCACCCATCAGCGGGAATTCCGTCTGCGAGTGATCGAAGTGGACGAGTTCTTTCCAGGTCTTGGTGGTGTGGCAGGTTTCGCATCCGCCAGGTTTTCCGTTCATCGGGCGTTGCATGCGCTCGCGGAACTGTCCCCGATGCGGGTCCTGGTGGCATGTCGTGCAGGACATGTCATGGAAGTGATAAATCGCTGCTGTCTTGACTTGAGCTGACGTGCCTGCGGGCGCCTTGTGACATTCCACACAAGTTACCGCTACATGGGCCCCAGTCAGAACGAAGCGTGCTTCCTTATGCCTAGCCAGCCCAAATGTCGAGGGCTTGTAGCCATCCAGCGTGTGGCACTGTTCGCAGCGGTTCAGATAAGGCGCAGCCGCGAATTGTCCTTGATGCTCGTCCTTATGGCACTCGAGGCAGCGCTCAAATTTGAGCTTGAATACGGTTTCTTTCCCCTTGGGAATGTGGCATTGTGCGCACTCCAGCGTGGCGTGCTTGCCTTGCAGAGGATATGCCGTGGATTGGTGCTCTTTCAGACCGAATGTAGTCGGCTTGAATCCTTCCACGGTGTGGCAGGAAGAACACTCGATTCCACCTGCCCGTTTTGCGAATTGTCCCTGATGCTCGTCGGCGTGGCAATCGGTGCATTTGGCAAAGGCAACGGGCTGCTTGAAATTGCCCTTGCGATGGCATGAAGTGCAGTCAACCTGAAGGTGTTTTCCGAGCAATGGGTACTTGGTCTTTGAGTGATCGAAATTCTTGCTCAGCGCTGAACTTGAAATCCGCTTCCATCCGCTGGTGTTGTGGCAGGACTCACAGGTCTGGGCGAAACTGCCCTTGTGCGGGTCAGTGTGACAATCGGAGCACTTGCTAAAAGGTAGTCCCTTGAAACGCGGTTGGTTGTCCGGGCCGGAGGTGTGGCACTGTTCACATTTCACCTGAGCATGCAATCCGGTCAGAGGGAACTGGGTTTTGGAGTGATCAAATTTTCCGGAAGTATTTTTCCAGTCAGTACTGTTGTGGCATTGTGCGCAGTTGTTCCCCAGGCGTCCTTTGTGTGCATCCTGGTGGCAGGTTGTACAAGCGGAACTGAGGCCGAGAAACGTCTTGCTCAGGTCGCGGACCTTGATAGATTGCTTTTGGGCCGTCGTAATTTTCTCCGGGGAGTGACAGCGGTTGCAGGTCAGTCCGGCGTGCTTGCCTTCAAGGGTGTATCCCGTCTGCTTATGATCAAAACTCTTCAGATCGAACTTGATAAGAGGAAAATCCCGGCCATTGTGGTCTGAGTGGCAGCGAATGCACTGCTTGCTCAATCCTGGCTGAATTCCAAAAGTGGCGTGCAGCCCGCGACGCGCTGCCAAGCGCTCGGCAATTTCAGTGTGGCAGTCCAGGCACTTGAAAGCCGCCTCACCTCCACCGAACTTGTGGCAACTCGCGCACTGCGTGGCGCCATCAAGAGACTGGTGTGGCCGGGCAAGCGGGCCGGGAGAAATCTGTGCTGAGGCATATCCCAACAGAAACAGCATGGCCGAAGCCAGCACCGTGCGGCGCATGAGTGATGAGACTAACTTGCCGATGGCAATGTACCGTCCTTTTTTCTAATCCAAGGCCAGATTTCACTACCTGTCGCAGATTCGCACAAAAAAAGAGAAGCGGATATTTATTAAGAGAATACGTGCTTATCGGATTGTGTCAAAGAGAACGGAGGTGCATCGTCCTAAACCGCTGTTTCTGGGACTGTGCCGGGTCATCGTGCCGAGACCAGAAGGGTAGGACTAACAATGCCAAATACGGTGTTGACAAAATTCTCGTCCAACAAAGCATGTTGGAGCAGCAATCGTAGATAGAGTGGCCCGTAAAACAAATCGAGCATGAGATCGGGGTCGAGGTCCGCGCGGATCTCTCCATTCTTCACCGCTTGCTTCAACGAATTGCGCACTTCGATTCGGCGAGGCTCAACCCAATAAGTCCTGAATGCCTTGAGGATTTCTGGATCGGACTGGCCCGCGCCAATTACAGTCGCAACAATCTGGCCGAGCGGGCTCTGAAATATCACCACCCACCTTTTCATTTGTTCATGAATTGATTCCAGGACTGGGCCTGCGGAGGGGAAGCGCAACTCTTTGTCCACGGCGGAAGCGAAAGCGGAGATTACCAGTTCGGCTTTGTTGGCCCACCAGCGGTACACGGTCGCTTTGCCCACGCCTGCCCGAGCGGCTACCGCTTCAATGCTAAGTTCATTGAATCCTACGCGCTCTAGCAGTTTCAGGGTGGCGCGAATCACCGCCTTGCGGGCCTTTTCGCTGCGCGGTCGGCCGGGTCCCCGTGTCTGGATCCTGCTAGTGCTCAAAGATTTGCGCATGACAATACTTTATATCAACAAAAATAGATGCGATACGCAGCGTATCGCATTCCATCTTGGTCTATATACTATGCGCATCGATTTTGGCATTCGCCGTGAACCAAAAGCCCAAAGCAAGCAATGTTCGCAGTGATAAAGAAATTGCTGATGGGCAATCTTGACCACAAAATCGATTCTTTACCGTGCATGCATGCAGGATGTTTTTTCATTCACGGGTTGGCTCAAGTGAAATAGTTCGTAGCTTCTGTAAATTATTGTAAAGAAGTGAGATGAGTGGTAGCGAAGGTTCCCGAGAACAGCAAAACTATGTTCAAATAAAGTGCGAGATTTTCATGGGAATCCACCAAGGCTTGAGGTTGACCGATTCTATGCCTGCCGTCATTTCAGCAGCGAAACCGGGGCGAAGATTTAATTCAAAATCCGTACAAATCTCATTCGTATTGGCGTTCTGCATTTCTCTGCTGAATTGTTCGCGTTCTGATCCGCCCACGGCGCGCGCTTCAACTGGTCAGCAAGGTTTGCCGGTAGGAGTCGCGACCGTCGAAAAGCGCGATATGCCGGTTTACCTCTCGGGTTTGGGATCGGTGACCGCATATAACACAGTCAGCCTTCGGCCGCGGGTGGATGGCCAGTTGCTCGAAGTCAATTTCAAAGAAGGCGAGCACGTAAATCAAGGGGACCTTTTGGTTGTCATTGACCCGCGGCCCTATGAAGTCGCGCTCAGTCAGGCCCAGGCTGCATTGTTCCGCGACCAGGCCCAACTGCGAGATGCGCAATTGAACTATCAACGTTTCAAAGATTTGCTTCAGCAGTCCGGCGCAATTTCGCAACAACAGGTGGACAGCCAGCGCGCCAGTGCCGATCAGCTTGAAGGCGTAGTGCGCTCGGATCAGGCTGCAATTGATAATGCCAAACTGAATCTCATCTACTGCCGTGTTACCGCTCCGATCAGCGGACGCGTCGGCTTGCGCCTGGTCGATAAGGGCAATATGGTCCATGCGAACGATGCCAATCCACTGTTAGTCATCACGCAGTTGCAGCCGATTTCGGTGCTGTTCACGTTGCCGGAAGACCAGCTTCCTACGGTCGCGCAACACATGCGCGGGGTAACGTTAGAAGTAGATGCCTATAGCCGCGATGATCAAACGAAAATCGCCGCCGGCAAGCTGGTGACCATTGACAACCAGATTGACCAATCTACCGGAACGGGCCGGTTGAAATCGGTATTTGAAAACAAAGACCAGTCTCTCTGGCCGAACCAGTTCGTGAATGTTCGCTTGTTGCTGGAGACACGGAAGAACAGCACGGTAATTCCTGCGGTTGCAATTCAGCGTGGGCCGCAGGGAACTTACGTGTTTGCGGTGAAGCCGGACAAGACCGTGGAAGTGCGCCCGGTCACGATTGCTCTTGCACAAAATAATTTGGTCGTCATCAGCAGCGGCCTGGTGCCGGGAGAAGTAGTGGTGACTGACGGCCAGGACAAGCTCCAGCCAAAAATGAAAGTTGAGCCCCGGGGCACCGCTCCCAGCGGAAATAGAAACTCCCAAGGTGCGGCCCCCACTCCAGGCGCGCCATGAGTCCGTCGCGGCTTTTCATTCTTCGCCCGGTAGCCACGACTTTGTTGATGATCGGTCTTACCTTGGTGGGATTGGTCGCTTACCGGGAACTCCCTGTTTCCGCTCTTCCTGAAGTGGACTATCCGACAATTCAGGTGGTGACGTTTTATCCGGGCGCAAATCCGGATGTGATGGCATCATCGGTTACGGCTCCCCTGGAGCGCCAGTTTGGCCAGGTACCGGGGCTGAGTCAGATGACCTCCACCAGTTCTCTGGGCAGTTCGATCATCACGCTGCAATTTGGTCTGGAACAGAACATTGATGTGGCCGAGCAGCAGGTTCAGGCGGCAATCAATGCGGGAACTACCTATCTGCCGCGGGACCTGCCTAATCCTCCGATCTACAGCAAGGTCAATCCTGCCGACGCGCCGATTCTCACGCTGGCTCTGACTTCCGAGACTTTGCCGCTCTCCAAGGTGCAGGATACGGCTGATACTGCGCTCGCGCAAAAAATTTCCCAACTCCCGGGCGTTGGCCTGGTTTCTATCAGCGGCGGGCAGAAGCCGGCAGTACGCATTCAAGCCAACCCTACAGCGCTGGCGTCCTACGGATTGAGTCTTGAAGACGTGCGGACCGTGCTCGGTACCGCCAATGTCAATCAAGCCAAGGGTGTACTGGATGGCCCGCGACAATCGTTCACCATCGGAGCTAACGATCAGCTCACCTCCAGCAAGCAATACAGCGAAGTGATCATCGCTTACCGGAATGGCGCTCCGGTACGGCTCTCCGATGTGGCCACCACCGTAGACAGCGCGGAGAATGTCAAGCAGGCGGCGTGGATGAACACCACCCCGGCGGTCATCGTCAATATTCAGCGGCAGCCGGGGGCCAACATTATCAGCGTGGCCGACCGGGTGAAGCAGTTGCTGCCTATGCTTCAGTCTTCTTTGCCGGCGTCCATCAAAGTTCAAATTCTTACCGACCGCACGCAAACGATTCGTGCATCCGTGAAAGACGTTCAATTTGAGATGATGCTCACCATCTGCCTGGTGGTGATGGTCATGTTTTTGTTTCTGCGGAACCTCTCCGCCACGGTAATTCCCAGCATTGCGGTGCCGCTTTCGCTGATCGGTACATTTGGCGTGATGTATCTGCTGGGATATAGCCTCAACAACCTGACGCTGATGGCACTGACCATCTCGACAGGCTTTGTGGTGGACGATGCCATCGTCATGATCGAGAACATCGAACGTTTTCTCGAACAAGGAGAGTCGCCGCTGCAAGCTGCTCTCAAAGGCGCCGGGCAAATTGGCTTCACCATCGTTTCTCTTACCGTCTCGCTGATTGCGGTGCTCATCCCGCTGCTGTTTATGGGAGACATCGTAGGCCGCCTGTTCCGCGAGTTTGCTGTGACGCTGGCGGTCACGATTCTGGTGTCCGCACTTGTTTCCCTGACGTTGACGCCGATGATGTGCGCCAAGCTGCTGAAGCGGCATGATCCAGAGCACCAGTCGCGTTTTTATAAATCGTCCGAAAATTTCTACAACCGCGTCATAGAGTTTTACGGTCGCACCCTGAAATTCGTTTTGCGGCATCAGACAACAACTTTGTTGATCACCTTTGGGACGCTGGTGTTGACTCTGTACCTGTACGTTGTCGTGCCCAAGGGCTTCTTCCCGGTGCAGGACACGGGAGTCATTCTCGGCGTATCCGAAGCGCCGCAGAGCGCTTCGTTTACCGCGATGTCGCATCGCCAACTGGAATTGGCGGAGGCCATTCTCAAAGATAAAGATGTGGAGAGCCTGTCGTCTTTCATCGGCGTTGACGGTACCAACACGACCCCCAATAGCGGTCGCATCCAGATCAACCTTAAGCCGCGTGATGAACGCGCATTCACAGCAAGCGAGATTATCCGGCGATTGCAACCGGAGGTGGCCAAGGTTGCCGGGATCACTTTGTATTTGCAGCCGGTCCAGGATTTGACGGTAGAAGATCGCGTCAGTCGTACCCAGTATCAATACTCAATGGAAGATGCGGACGCACAAGAGTTGGCCGCGATTGCCCCAAAGCTGGTCGAGAAACTACAAGCCCTGCCGCAAATGCGCGACGTAGCCAGCGACCAGCAAACCAACGGGTTGGAAGCCAATCTGGTAATCGATCGCGATACCGCATCCCGATTGGGGATTCTTCCTCAGGCGATCGATGACACGCTATACGACGCCTTTGGGCAGCGTCAGGTCTCCACCATATTTACCCAGCTCAATCAGTATCATGTCGTGCTCGAAGTGGATCCGCAGTTTCGCCAGGGACCGGACGCACTGAAGAGCATTTACGTGAAGTCGAACACGGGCATGCAGGTGCCCCTTTCTGCATTCAGTCATTTCGAATCCACCAATACTGCGCTTGCGATCAACCACCAGGGACAGTTCCCGGTAGTCACATTGTCATTCAATCTGGCGCCCGGGGCTTCGTTGGGCGACGCGACCAAGGCCATTGACCAGGCGGAGCAGGACATCCATCTTCCGCCAAGC
The DNA here is from genome assembly GCA_963837365.1 of uncultured Acidobacteriota bacterium. Taxonomy (GTDB): domain Bacteria; phylum Acidobacteriota; class Terriglobia; order Terriglobales; family Acidobacteriaceae; genus CAWBXL01. Next base: position 186,671 of record CAWIMW010000012.1, on the reverse strand, counting down.
GTGCACACCAGCTTTCAAGGAACGGCCGCGGCATTCCGCAAATCTCTTTCGTCGGAACCGTGGCTGATTCTCGCTGCGATCATCACGGTTTACATCGTATTGGGTGTTTTGTACGAGAGCTATATCCATCCTGTCACGATTCTTTCCACCCTTCCTTCTGCGGGTGTGGGCGCAATTCTCGCACTGCTGATCACAGGAAATGATCTCGGTGTGGTTGCCCTGATCGGAATCATTTTGCTGATCGGAATCGTGAAGAAGAACGCCATCATGATGATTGACTTCGCGCTCGAAGCCGAGCGGATAGAACACAAGGAACCAGAGGAAGCTATCTTCCAAGCCTGTCTGCTCCGCTTCCGTCCTATCATGATGACCACCATGGCTGCGTTGCTAGGCGGTTTACCTCTGGCTTTGGGTACAGGCACAGGGTCGGAGCTGCGGCATCCCTTGGGTATCACGATTGTTGGCGGTCTTTTGGTTAGCCAACTGTTGACTCTCTACACCACTCCGGTTGTTTACCTGTGGTTTGACCGTTTGGCAGAACGCTTCGAACGTTTCCGGATCGGCAATCGCATAGAGTTTCCAGCGGAAGGGAACGCCTCCGCAGACTGACCATGAATATCTCTGCACCATTCATCCGGCGGCCGATCGGTACCTCGTTGCTGGCGATTGCCGTATTGATGGCAGGTGCCCTTGCTTTCAATTTTCTTCCGGTTGCGCCGCTACCTCAGGTTGAATTTCCGGTGATTCTAGTTCAGGCAGGCTTGCCTGGGGCGAGCCCGGAAACGATGGCCTCGGCGGTGGCAACTCCACTGGAGCGGCAGTTTGGCCGCATCGCAGGCGTCAACCAGATGACCTCGAGCAGTCAGATGGGTTCGACCGGGATTACCTTGCAGTTCGATCTCAATCGCAACATTGACGCTGCCGGGCGCGACGTACAGGCGGCCATCAACGCCGCTCGCAGCCAGTTACCGGCCAACCTCCCCAGTAATCCGCGCTACCGCAAAGTGAATCCGGCGGACGCACCGATTCTGATTCTTGCGTTGACCTCCAACCTCATTACTGTCCCGAACATGTACGACGCGGCGGATTCCATCCTGGCGCAGAAGCTGTCCCAGGTCGACGGCGTCGGTCAGGTGTTCGTCGGAGGCGCGGCACACCCGGCAGTGCGCGCGGAGCTCAATCCGACTCTGCTGAACAAATTGGGTGTGGGGCTCGACACGGTGCGCTTGGCGTTAAGCGCCGCCAATGCGAACCGTCCGAAAGGCGAATTGTCCGACGCCACTCATTCATGGACGATTGATGCCAACGACCAACTTTTCCTGGCCGAGCAATATCGGAAATTGATCATCGCGCAAAACAACGGCGCGGTAGTTCGGTTAGGTGATGTCGCAGATGTGCAGGACTCGGTCGAAGACACGCGGGTCATTGGATTAGCCCAGGGCAAACCGGCAGTTCTTATTATCGTGTTCCGCCAGCCCGGGGCCAACATTATCGCGACTGTGGACCACGTGCGCGCCGAACTCCCGCTGCTGAAATCATCCATTTCGCCGGCCATTGATGTCAACGTCGTCATGGACCGCACTACCACGATTCGCGCCTCCGTTCATGACATTGAGATCACCCTCCTCATTTCTGTTGTTCTGGTTATTTTCGTGGTGTTTATGTTTTTACGCACCTTTCGTGCCACGCTGATTCCCAGTGTTTCTGTGCCGCTTTCCCTGGTTGGAACGTTTGGAGTCATGTATCTGTTGGGCTACAGCCTGGACAATCTCTCGCTGATGGCGCTGGCCATTTCAACCGGATTTGTCGTGGACGATGCCATCGTGGTGCTGGAAAACATCACCCGCTATCTGGAAAAGAGAGTCGGCCCGGTGGAAGCGGCGTTTCGTGGCGCGCGCGAGATCGGATTCACTGTCCTTTCCATGAGCACCTCGCTGATTGCAGTCTTCATTCCTATTTTGTTGATGGGCGGAATTGTGGGCCGGTTGTTCCGCGAGTTTGCGGTCACGCTGAGCATTGCCGTCACCGTGTCCCTGCTGGTTTCACTGACAACAACTCCGATGATGTGCGCCAAGTTCTTGCGGCCGCTGGATGAAGAGAAGCACGGACGGCTCTATCACTTTAGCGAAAAGATTTTTGATGGAATTCTCAATATATACGGGCACAGTCTGCGGTGGGTGCTTCGCTATCAGCCGCTGGTCCTGGTAGTCACGATATTGACAGCGGGTCTTAGTATTGGTCTCTTCTTTATCGTGCCTAAAGGTTTTTTCCCTCAGCAGGATACGGGACGTGTCTTCGGGTCCGTGCAAGCTGCGCAGGACATTTCCTTCGATGCCATGAAGGATAAGATGAAGCAGTTTGTGAATCTGGTCATGAAGGACGACGCGGTCCAGACCATCGTTGGCTTTGCCGGCGGCAATACCTCTTCCAATCAGGGGCGAATGTTCATTACTCTTAAGCCCATTGAGGAACGCAAGATTACCGCAGACCAGGTCATCGGACGTTTGCGAAGAAAACTGGCCGTTGTGCCGGGTGCAACGTTATACATGCAATCGGCCCAGGACCTTACCACTGGCGGTCGCTCAAGCCAGGCGCAATTCCAGTACACACTGCAAGGAGCGGACCTCGACGAGTTAAACGACTGGTCTCCGAGGTTGTTGCAAAAGTTGCGGGCCCTCCCGCAACTCCGGGATGTGAACACAGACCAGCAAGACAAAGGCTTGCAGGCGACCGTAGTCATCGACCGTGACACTGCCTCACGATTGGGTGTGCCCACAGCGGCCATCGATAATGCACTCTACGATGCTTTCGGCCAGCGACAGGTCTCCATCATGTACCGTCAACTGAACCAGTATCACGTGGTGATGGAGGTGGCCCCTCAATTTTCCAGAAGCCCCGACTCTCTTCAGAATATTTATGTGCGCTCCTCCGGCGGAACTGCCGTGCCCCTGGCCGCGTTTGCGCACTTTGGGCCCTCCAACACGCCATTGGCGGTCAGTCATCAAGGGCAATATCCTTCGGTGACATTATCGTTCAATCTCGCCCCCGGCATGTCCTTGGGTGAGGCCACGACGGTGATTGATCAGGCGGAACGCTCGATTGGCCTGCCCTCAACGATCAATGGAAGTTTCCAGGGGACTGCCGCGGCATTCCAGAGTTCACAGGCCAACATGTGGCTGCTCATCGTGGCGGCACTGGCTGCGGTTTACATCGTGCTCGGGGTTCTGTACGAGAGTTACATCCATCCCATCACCATTCTTTCAACCATACCGTCGGCTGGCGTGGGAGCGCTTTTAGCGTTGTTGATGGTGCGCGACGAGCTGAACGTAATCGGCCTGATTGGAATTATTCTGTTAATTGGGCTGGTGAAGAAAAACGCGATCATGATGATTGATTTTGCGCTGGAGACCGAGCGCACCACCGGGAAAAATTCCCGGGATTCGATTTATGAGGCTTGCATTCTCCGCTTCCGCCCCATCATGATGACCACGATGGCCGCGCTCTTGGGTGCTTTGCCTCTCGCTCTTAGTACCGGAACTGGCTCCGAGCTGAGACGGCCGCTCGGGATCACGATTGTCGGCGGCCTTATCGTCAGCCAGGCACTTACGCTTTTTACTACTCCGGTGGTTTACATTTATTTGGATCGTTTTCGGTTGTGGGTTAACAAGCTTAGACGTGCTCCGAAACTTGTTCCCAGCCAGGAAGTCCACTAGCCTGAATATTCTACGCGGCATCGGAAATTGAACCATCCGCCGCAATCTTTTCCTTGAACATCGGCTTGTTTTCGTCTGTGTCCTGATAATAAGAGATCAGCGCCTCGGGGCCATTCAAATCCATCATTACGTAGCCGTGATTATAGAAAAGGCCCGTTTTTCCCAGGGTGACCTGCTTAAGCGGGACATCCTTGAACGATACCTTCAGATTTTCATCACTACCAACCGGCACTGCGCCGTGCCCAATGCAACGGCCAGTCACGCCCTGATATTTTTCGAAGAGGACTTGGTTGTGCTCGTGCCCCCAGAACCAGATGGTGGTCGAGGGCAACACGTTCATTAAGTTGTCCGCCAAGGGTTTGTTGACCGGGCCACCCTCGAATCCTTCAAAAGCGGAGAAAAGCTGATGATGCGAAAGCAATACTGTTTTTCTTCCCTGGGCATTCTGCACTTTGTGTTCCAGCCATTTGACCTCGGTGTCTTCCAAATAAGTCGGAGGTATTTTTCCCGTTAGGTCGTGATCGTGAAGGCCGGTATCCATTCCCAGAAACTGCCAATTCTTGTTGCGCAGGCAAAAATAGCTTGCGCCCTGACCCAATTGATCGAGCACATGGTAGTAGGGCCCGCCCCCGGAGTACATATCGTGATTGCCCGCCAAAGTGAAAGTCGACCGCTGCGGATGATTGTGGAGATCGAGGATGTCAGACCAGTAGTTGTAAAAATAATTCTGCATCTCGAAATCAGTGCCCGAATAATAAATGTCACCGAGATGGATTACGCAGTCTGGAGACTTGCGCGCAATCTGTTTAAGGATATTGATCGCTTCAGGCTGCCCCGTGCCCCAGTCACCGATAATCGCAATGCGCGCGGTATCGCGGTCTTGTGGCAGGCGGTCATAGATAAACCAATCCAAGGCTTGATAATTGCGGTAGGGAATTGTGCCGTGGGACAGCTTGTAATATTCGAAATATTTTGCCAGTGCTTCGGTCCAGCCAGGATCGCAGGAACTCATTTTTGCGTGCAAAGCGTTCCAGTAATCCGTAACTTTCTTGGTGTCTCCCGACTTAAACAGGTCTGCAATACCCTTCAATTCATTGGCGGCGAGCGACCCACAATGGTTGATCACTTCCTGCACACCCAGAGTCTGGACGTTGACCCCTGTGGGTGGCGCCGGGACACTCTGAACGCCGGGTGATTTTCTACCGGAAGCTTGCTGGTCAGCCGCCAAGGCAATCTGCGTGGCTGTCCGCATCATCGGGTTGCTCATATCGGGGCGGCGTATGCGGCGTGGCGCGCTCCCTACGGACAATACATTGGTGGACGCAGTTCTTTTGGCGGCAATCTCATCTACCGCAGATTGCCAAATCGAGAGATACGGATCACGCACTTGCATCTTGTCCGGCATATCGAGACCTCACTTAGACCGACATTAGCGCTTTCATCAAATCCACCAAGCCCGCCCCTTGAAAAGCCTTTTCCCGGCCCAGATCCATCGCCGATTTCAAAAAGATTTCTTTGACCAATCGGGGTTCCCCGCGAAACTCCGAACGCACCGAAAGAAATGCGGCAATTGCTCCCGAAACATGCGGCGCGGCCATGCTGGTGCCGCTGTCTTCCTTGTAGGCCGCCGGATCTCCCGGTTTATACAGCGCGCACGAAATCACTTTTTCGCCGGGTGCTACCAGATCCGGTTTCATACGGCCGTCGCCAGTCGGGCCTTTGGACGAGAAGTAAGAAACACCGTAGGTATGGGGAGAACTCTTATGCACCGAGCCGACTGCGATGGCCTCCTCTGTGTTAGCCGGGTCTGCGATTGAAAGATCGTTCCAGATAGGAACTTGTGCGCCGGTATCCAACGTCGTCGTGCCATACCCAGAGTTGCCTGTGGAGATTACAACTACCAAGCCGGAGCGCACGGCACGAGTGACTTCCTGGCATAGTGGGCTATGTCCGCAGCCATACCACTTGGGATCGAAGTCATATCCAAGGCTGACGTTGGCCCCGTCGATTTTTGGGGAGCGGCCGACATCATTGAGTTTGCGAATGTATTCCAGAGCGCGAATGATGTTCGAGACCGACCCGCTTGCGTTTTCATCCAATACTTTGACCGCCACAAGCTTTGCCTTGGGTGCAATTCCCGTGGGATTTCCATCCAACTTATCAATTTGCAGCCCCTGCTTGTTTTCCACTTCGCTGGCGGCAGAAGGGAAATCACCTTCCTTTTCCGGCTTGTATTCTCCGGCAATAATCCCGGCGACATGGGTTCCATGGCCATTTTCATCATCGAAATGATCGTCCGGGTCCGCACTATTGTTCGTAAAATTCTTGCTGAGTGCACGATCAACGTTGTCATGTAATTTGAAGTGCGGATGGTCAGGCTGGATTCCGGTATCGAGGACCGCCCAGGTAATGCCTTTGCCACGGGCTTCGAATGTTCTCCAACCAGCACTGGCCTTTACCGTGTCAACCGAGGAAAGGAGATGCGCATCACATTTTTCATCTGTCCAAATCTGGTGGACAAATTCGGGAAGCTGTTCCAGTTTCTCAATCTCTGCCGGTAGCAGGCTGACAAAGATGTAATATTCGCTTTCGCGCCAATCCCGCTTAATGTCCTTGAGGAATCCACGTACGACATCTTTGGACGGCCCAATTCCTTTTTGTGGTTCCTTCTTTGATTCACACAGACTAATGATCACAGGAATCGGCGAGGCGGGTCCGCCGCCCTTTTTCGCATCATCCATTAACTTCCGGACAGGCGGTGCGACCACAAAATCTTTAAATACGGGACGATTCGACGATGCTGTGCGCATTTTTTTCTTTACCGGAGGCATATAGGTTCCCAGGCTCGAAGAAACGGCCACTTTACGGTTGCATCAGTTCAGCGCTTCTCTCCGCCAGCGCGCCAATGGTGCGTGAGGGATTGACTCCCAGGGCATGGGGGATGATGGCGCCGTCAACCACAAAGAGATTCTTGTAGCCGAACACCTCGCCTTTATCGTTCACCACTCCATCGGCCGCAGAATCTGCCATACGGCAACCGCCTAACGGATGCGGTGTGATCAGGTCGTGACCATGCTCCCATGTGGGGTTGGGTATGGGGTTTCCGCCCGTCGCGGCGGACAGCTTCTTGTGCATAGAATGAATCTCTTCGAACATGGGGAGAGATTTGGTGATGTCCCACTTCATGTCGAGTTGGCCGTTCTTGTCGAGCAGCAGTTGTCCATCACTGGCATCCACACCCTGGGCAAACCACGGCATGATCCACTTGAACACGTCAAAACTCGTCGAAAGGCTTATCAGATGCTGAATGATGTTAGCTGCCTGTAGTCCTTCAAATAGGTGGTGCTGGCTGGGATCAGCGGACAGACGCGCGGAAATGTCCTTGTAGTACCCGCTGAACAGATTGGGAATGCCACCATCCTCGATCCAGAACTTCTGTCCGTTCTGGCTGCCATCCAGGAAATTGATGCTGGTCGAAATCGTGGGGCCGCGGTCTGGATAAATGTTTTTTCCAACGTAAAAGGCCGGGGTCAGGAAGTCGCCGTTGCTGCTCCAACCTTGTCCCAACTGCGCGCTGATATTAGGCAGAGTCTTGGTAGTGTTTTTGCAACGCAACAGCAGTTCGGTGGACCCCAGTGACCCGGACGCAACAATGACCCGCTTGGCAGTTTCGGTGCGGTCCATGGACCCGGCTTTCAGGTCGCTGTAGTACACCTTATAACCGCCGGCGATGAGCTCAAGGTTGCCCACCAGGCTGAGCTCGCGTACCTCAGCACCGTGCTTCATGGCCCAGGGAATGTAATTCTTATCTAGAGTGTTTTTGGCATAAACCGGGCAACCGATGTCGCACTGTCCCAGGTGGGCGCAATAACCCTGTTTCACCTTTTGATCATTCTCAAATTCCTTGCTGGTGGCCGGATCGGGCTTATTGTCAGGGTTGAAAACAAAGTTCTTGTCGAAACTGACTGCCAGTTCCAACTGACCGAATCTGTCACCGAATCCTGCCTTTTTCGCACCCTCCTGCATCAGCTTCATGCGCGGGTTCCACTGATTTGCAGGGACCTGCTGCACGTTCATGAACTTGGCCACGCGATCGTAGTACGGCGCCAGCACGTCGTAAGTGATGGCTGCGGGCCAACCTTGATCGAAGGCGTTCTTCGGCGCATTGCAGGAAATGCTGGCGTAGATCAGGGATCCCCCGCCTACGCCAGCTCCTTGTGCTACCGCCATGTGAGGGAAGCGCCGCATGTCCAGCCAGCCATGCATCTTCTCTGGATTGCTGTTGTTCCAGATCCAGGCATCACCCGGCTTGCGCGGGTAGTTGTTCTTGTCCCACCACTGTCCCCGCTCGAGGATCAGCACCTTCAATCCCTTTTCCGCTAAACGACAACCGGTGATTGCACCGCCAAATCCGCTTCCGATCACGATGACGTCGTACATAAGTTTTGTCCTAGTGCTGTATTGGGGGCCAGAGTTTTGGAGGGAGACCGCAGCTTACTACGTTTTCCGGCACTGTCAAGAAGATTTACGGACAATCTATGCCAGTGAACCAATTTTGTCTGTAAGTGCACTGCTATTTTGTGATACGTTACGCCTCTCAACCACACCATACTCTGAGGGAAAGCAAACATCTGCCGGGTGATGGCGAGGCAGACGCTAAAACTTCCCCCAGCATGTCGGATGTTCGACGCATCTTTGGTGGATCTGGCCAGGTTGACTAAGCCGGATTACTGCCAATTCACTTTCCAAATCGGAGGCCGAATGCCAGGCGATTATTTGGGTTTGATATTCAGCGAAAAGATGTCAGGAGCATTTTCACTCGGAGAAACTGATCCCCAGGCCGGGGCGGACCGGGGCAAGAAGGAAAAAACGACGTTAACTCTCAATGCAACCTGCTCCATTGATAACCTTGATGCCTTTATCGGCGACGATCAGCACGCTGGAAAGCTCGATGCCAGTGTTGAGTTCACGCCCTGGGGCGCCGCCATCCCTGGCGACCACAGCAAGCTCAATCTCTTGAATCCCGGCCCGGCAAGGAAAGAGCGGACCATGATCTACGAGACCCGCATTTCTCGCGGAGGCAAGAGCTACTACTTTGCGGGGAAAAAATTCGTTCGCCACGAGCATGGGCCGGAAGTTCTGAAAGAGACCACAACACTCTATAGCGTGCTGCACGACGGCGACGATGACAGCGGTCCCATCGTTGGTGCGGGAATCATCATTCTCGGCCCGGCAGCAATTGCTGAGCTGGTGCACAACATGAAGGTGTTGAACGCCAAGTCTCCATTCGATACTGCCCGTGGCGTCAGCAAATATCTCAGGTTTTTCATGGGATCACTTTGGGACAGCTACATTTTTCCGTAAAGAATCTGGTTAGCTTTTGGTGGGGTAAAGACATGAAACGGACAATCAAACCTTTCGTTGTTTTTGCGATCCTCGCGTTGGTTGTGTCCACCTGGGGACAAGATCCCGCGGAGTACGATACCTACAACTACGCGGGATCGAAGCTCACTCCGCTGGAGCGCAAGGGACGAGACACTTGGTATCTGTGGGCGGCCGGAGACCAGCGCCTCTGGCGGCAGATTGCCATCATTACCAACGGCGACACCGACCTAATTCAATACGTGGATTCCCGCCGTAATGGGACTCGTTTCCGCGATCTTGGCGTACTCACCGAGCCCGGCTGCACCAAAGCGACGGCTCCGGATGAATACGGTCTATGGTTCGACAACTGTCCCAGCGAAGGTGTCAAAGACATTCCCGGCGAGCCTACGGGGGTTATGGGCCTGCGCAAGTTCCCCAACCCCAACTTCGATAAATCCAAATGGTCGCTGGAGAAGTATCTTCAGAATCCAAAAAACGTCGAGCCGCCCTATCTAATCGGCATGGCGTGTGGTTATTGCCACAATGCATTCAATCCACTGAATCCGCCGGAAGATCCGGAACATCCGCGCTGGAAAAATATTGTCCCCGCGCTGGGAAATCAGTATCTCGAGGAAGGGAAGTTGTTCTCGTTGAATATGAAACCGGATGATTTCCGCTGGCACGTCGCCAACCGCCAGCCGGCGGGGACCTCGGACACGTCGCGTGTCGCTACCGACCACATCTTCAATCCCAATGCGATCAACACAATTTTCAACCTGGCGGACCGTCCCTTTCACGATGAAAAGATGCGCGATGGATCAACCCTGGCTGTCCACCACATTCTGAAGGACGGAGCAGATTCCATTGGCGTAGCCGGTGCTTCACTACGCGTGTATGTCAATATTGGGATGTGCTCGAACTACTGGCTCACTTTGCACGATGCGGTTGAAGGGATCGGCGATCAGAAACCGTTCTTGATCGACAAAGCCCGCAAGGATTGCGCCGATTATCGTGCCACCGAAGAACGCATGCCCGCGGCGGAAGCTTTTCTCAAGACGATTCAGCCCATGTACCTGAAAGATGCTCCGGGCGGGGATCGGTATATCACCAAAGATCCGGACGTGCTCAAACGTGGCAAGACCGTCTTTGCTGAGCAATGTGCCCGTTGCCACTCCAGCAAGCGTCCGCCAAAAGAAATCGCGGACGACGCCGCCAAGACTTTGGAGTGGTACCGTCAATCAGTCCTAGCTGACGATTTTCTCGAGCACAATTTCTTGTCCGATGACGACCGCCACCCGGTAACCGAAATCGGGACCAACTTTGCCCGCGCAGTCGGGTCGAATGCAGTCAGAGGGCACATCTGGGACAACTTCTCGTCGGAAACCTATAAAAATCTTCCGTCAGTAGGAAAGACCGACAACCTGTACAACCCGATCGATCCGACGCAGCCAATTACTTTCCATATACCCGGGGGCGGCCGCGGCTACTACCGCACACCGACTCTGATCAGCATTTGGGCAACCGCTCCCTACTTTCACAACAACTCGCTGGGAATATTTATCAAGGACCCATCCGTATCCGGCCGCATGCTGGCCTTCGAAGATGCCATGGAAAAAATGTTGTGGCCGGAAAAACGGCTGGGTGTGCAGTCGATTCTGGTGACCACGCAGAAAAGCAAGGTCGTAGGGCGCGACGGCAGCGAATTGGATGTTCCCATGGGCATTCCCGTCAAGCTGATAGCGAACCTGGATCCCAATGAACTCCCTATTCATGGCGAAGGCGGCAACTGGGTGACGCGCTTCTTCGGCGACATATTCGGCGGGAAGCTGCTGTGGGAATCGCTGCTGCCCAGAAACTTGGCCCCTGATTTCATTGAAGACAAAGGACACACATTCGGCTCGCAGTTGTCGGATGAGGACAAGCGGGCGTTGATCGAATATCTAAAGACGCTTTAGCTGAAAGTTTGATTTATGCAGGAGAGCAAAATGGTCCACCGGCTGTCGCAACACATTGCTTTGATCGCAGCAGTCATCTGTCTTGGTTCGGTAATGCAAGCCGAAGACAACCAATACTTCAAAAGTTTCATGGACGACTCGTTCAAGAACCCTGGGACATACATCCAACCTGCTTTTACCGCGGCGTTTTCAAACTGGGTCACCAAGCCGGCTGGATTCGGCACTGGCGGCGAGGGTTTTGGTTATCACTATGGGGTGGCCTTGGCCGATAACGTCAACGGGAAATTTATGCGCAAGCTTGTCTTCGCTGCGGCTTCCAAGCATGTGGATAAGTATGAGCCGAAGGGAAGCGGGAGCTTTTTTGGCCGATTCATGAACGCCGCCGGCCATTCCGTCTTCGTCGACCCGCAGGCCGGGCATAAATCTTTCAACTGGTCAGGGCTGCCAGCATCTTTCGCATCCGCGGGACTTTCCAGCGCATACCAACCCAGCGAACAGCGGACCTGGTCTGCGTCATTGCAGAGGGCGGGAACGAACAGCGCCGGATACTTCGTCGGCGACTTGTTCAGCGAATTTAAGTGTGACGTTCCCATCGGATTTGTTCGCCGCTTGCTGCGCTGCAAGAACTAATGCTGTGAGCCGCAGTTAATAGGAGGCCTTATGCTATCCATGCCGTGGCAACAGAGGAAAAAGAGCTACAAGTTTCTGATTGTGGGATCGGGCTACGGCGGGTCCATCATGGCGGCGCGCCTCTCTGCGGCTTTACAAGAGCCGCACTCGGTGTGCATCCTCGAACGCGGCAAGGAATGGGCGGTCGGGACATTTCCCAACGATCTGCCGGGAATTCTCCAGAACACCCGCGGCGATGCCAATCCCCTGGGTCTCTATGAGTTTCTGAACTACCGGGATATCTCGGTCATCAAAGGCTCCGGGTTGGGTGGCACATCGCTCATCAATGCGAACGTGGCGTTGGTTCCTGACGAAGAAGTCTTCGAGCGAACCGGTTGGCCTAAGGGGATCAAATATCAAGACATGCAGCAGTACTACGACCGCGCACGCGCCATGCTGGCGGCGGTGCCGGTCCCGAAGGCAGCTGATCTTCTCAAGGTCAAAGCGCTGGAGAAACGTGCGGTGCAGTTAGGAAAGCACGCCGAGGCGCTGAACCTGGCAGTCAATCAGACCATTGACGGATTGAATCCTCACGGAGTCGAGCAACACCCATGCAACAAATGTGGAGACTGCGTCAGCGGCTGCAACTTCCACGCGAAGAACACGTTGTACATGAACTACCTGCCATTCGCGGCGAAAAATGGTACGGATATCTTCACCCAGGTAAAAGTCGAGTGGGTGGAAAAGCTCAACGGCGGAGGTTGGCGTGTACACGGCAAGCATTACGACGATGCCAAGCAAGAGTCATTTACTTTGGACGCGCAGAACGTAGTTCTCTCCGCCGGATCGCTGAATTCCACTGAACTACTTTTACGCTCGGAAATGCACGGTTTGAAAGTTTCTCCCGCCGTGGGCACAGGATTCAGCGGAAATGGCGACTTCTTTGGATTGGCCTACAACGGCGACGATCCGACAGATGTTCTTGGCTATGGCAATCGCGCAGCAAAGCCGAATGAAGCCGGTCCGCCGGGGCCATCCATTGTCGGAGTGGTCCGGTACAACGGAAATGCTCCGCTGGAACAGCGAATCACCGTGGAAGACTTTTCATTCCCCAGCGCTTACGTGCAGGCGGCGAAGGCAGTCTTCGCCGCCATACACGGCGATCCCACCAAGGTCGGCAATGAGGCGCAGGAACGCCAGCGGATCCAAAATGACTTCAACCTTGATCCGGCTGCCGCATACTCCCGCAACGGCGCTTTGAACCACACCATGCTTTACCTGGTGATGGGACAGGATAATTCTCGCGGAACCATGAACTTCGATGCTCCCTGGTTTGAGCCAGACGGGCGCATGACCATCGAGTGGGACGGAGTTGGGCAGCAGACCGTCTTCACTCGGATGAATGAAGAACTCCGCCGGCATGCGCGCGCCCTGGGGGCATCGTTTATCTCCAATCCGACTTGGAGCGTATTCAACTCCGGACATTTAGTGACCGCGCATCCGCTGGGAGGATGCCCTGCCGGGGAAGATCATCTGCACGGCGCAGTTGACCAGTTCGGCCGCGTATTCGCCGGCGATGGCAGCATTCACGACGGGCTGTTCGTTGCCGACGGCTCGATTGTTCCCTCAGCTCTTGGAGTGAATCCGTTCCTTACAATTTCTGCTCTTACTGAGCGAATCGCGGAGCGCAAGATCCACGAAATGAATGGGGAAGCATATCCAAAGCCCAATCCGGCTGTGGCTGTGCCGATCAGCTCATTGGACGTTTTGAGCTGGGATGAAGCCGAATTAGAAAAACTCTTCCGCCGTTCCGTGACCCTGCCCATCGCCGGCGTCGTAAACAAAGCCGCCGCGCCGCAAATTGATATCGCCAAACAGGAAGTACGCAACGACGTTTACTGGAAGGGATTTTTCCCCAAGGGTTTTATTCTGACTCCGCTGTCCGCGGCCCTTTTCACCGGTTTCAAGAAGAAGTTCTGGAAAGATGGCAACAAATATTTCGGGCTCACCAGCAGCACCGATGGGCAAATCCCCGCGCGCAATTCTCTGGAGGAAGTCACCATTGATCATCAATCTGGCACGCTCGAACCCGGCAAATACATTTTGCTGCGTTATCTGGATGCGCCGTGGCAGGGCTTCTACGACATCTTCAAGCTGATCAATGACGATCTGATGATCGGCCGCGTATATATGGGTGATTTCCCCAACGGCATTCGGACCTTCACATTCCCGATGACGCGCCGCTACAGCTTCAACGAAATGACGGTAGCCGACCATGAGGCCCTGTTCGCGGCAGGGACGGTTCCCACGAAGGAAGACTTGAACGGTGTTTGGCGTATGGATGTGGTCAGTAACAACAACCATCTGGGCTCGGCAGCTTATCTGCAATTCGACCTGAAGCCGGATGGCCGCATGGAGGCTCGTTATCACCTGATGGGGCTTATGGAAGGTTTAGTTGTGCCAAGTTTTGTCCAGGACCATTTTCAGTTGAATGATTTCACTCCCTTCCACGATGAAATTCGTAAGGTAGACGAAACCTTCCTGGTAGGGCGCTACATTACCGGGCAGCTTCCCGATGTTGCCGCACTGTTTCGCGGGCGGGATTTGGGGGTCCTCCACAACCCAACCGGATCAAAGGACTTTGGCTTCTACTACACCCTCACCAGAGCTGGGAAGGAACTGCCGACAACGCTTTTGCTGCGTCCATTTCTCGATGCCCATCTACCCGATGGGATCGGCCTGGGCTTCGACGAAACCATGGAAGGCTGGTACTTCGAAGGCAAGAAGACCGCTGGGCCAGGTCGAGATGCGGACCTGACCATTGCGAAGCTCGTCCCTGCGGCGGGCGATCCGCAAGGTGGCGTCCCATGCAGCTTCACTGTGCGAATTCAAATTCGTGATATCAACGAATTTATTGACGGCCTTGCCCACGAAGCTGGTTTGAAAGGCACCATATCTTTTGCATCTCTGCAAGGCGAAGCGGGCGTCACCTTCCCGATTGACGAATCAGCCAGCACCTTTAATTATCTGATCGTGAATCCGAAAACCGCGGAAGCGGAGATGCACTACCACATCGAGTTCACCAGCGATAAGGGCAAACGCTATATTTTAGAAGGTAAAAAGTATTTACAGAAAGACGGCCCGGTCGGTCCTGGAGGAGCGCAAGAGCTGCTCTACGATTACACGACACTCTACTGCCATATCTACCGTAGTGATGGCGGTGCTCTTACTGAACTGGGCGTGTCACTTCTGAAGTTCCGCACCTTTGAGAACCTTGCAGCACTGAGAAACATTGCCACGCTACTAGGGTCGTTCTCAGTCAGCGGGACCGATAATCCCCAGCTCAAGTTGCAGGCACAAATGCGCTACATCGCATTCACAGCGCAGTTCGTACAACGCGAATACGATCCCCTGGCACTGCCGGTGATTCATTAGTGCTGTGCCCTAAAATCACTTAGTGCTGCCCGCATCCCCCGCTGGCGGTGAGCAAGCTTATCGTACTCACGACGAGCAACAATTGTTATGGCGACAACGGAAAAAAACGGGACGGCACGTGCAAAAGAGAAAGCCGCACGTTTCAAGCGGTTCTATTGGGTGCTTGGCACTATCGTCGTCGCCGCTGTTTTGTTCACTTTCTACTACTCGGTGTACGTATCTTCCCAACAGACCTACTACAACGAAAGGGCATTCCGCCTGCTGTCTTCGATGGCCGACAGGTTTTCCCTACAGGTGCGAATCGCCGGCAATGTTCTCAGAGCCTCGGCCAGCTTTCCGGATGCCAATACCGCCAATGACTATATCCATACGGCCCTGCACGGGAAAATCCAGGACCATGACTACACCATCACCAATTGGCATAAAGCCGATTCCTCGGTCAAGCCGAGCCGCCAGGGGACCCTCACGCTCTTCATGCCTGAATCGGCAAACAGTTTCCGGGTTCGTGCCGACTACCGGGAGATGTTTGCTAACCCAGGTGACGCGGAGGAGACAAAAGAAATCGCAGCTCCTGACAAACCATGTGGCGGGGCGCGTGCCGACATCAGTCTATGCGCAGCCATCAACTTTGATCCGTTGATTCGCCCGTCCTTCCATGATCTCGAGGAAGGCTTCTTCGATGATGTGCTGGTGGCCGATTCCGAGGGGAATGTGCTTTATCAGGAATCTTCTCAGGGAATCAGGATCCAGAACATCAGCGGACTTCAGTTTTCCCTGGACAATGCCGGCTCGGGGAGTTCGCTACTCAAATTGAATGCTTCGTCGTCCGCAGCCACAGGGGCGAATACCCCTCATTCATTCGCATCTTTGATCCAGACCAGCGGCCAGGCGACCATCCAACTGGCCGGCTCTGAATATGCCCTGTTCTTCCAGCCTCTGTCTGTATCGCTCAAACAGGGCGAACAGGAGCGAAGGTTAGTTCTGTGCGGACTTAGAACCGAGAAACATGCCCATGCGCAGACCCTGGTGCTGCCCTACACCTATCTGCTTTGGAGCGTCCTCATACTACTGACGATCTTTGCCCTGGGATGGCCGGTGCTCAAGTTCTATTACATGAGTCCCAAGGAGAGGCTGCAATCGCGGCAAATTCTTTATCTGCTGGCATCCATTTTGTTGGCTACAGCGCTAGTGACATTGATTGCGCTGAATGCCTCATACCAGCTGACCAGCGACGATATGTCGCGGCGAGAACTGATCCGGCTGGCCCGGCAAATCAACACCAATTTTACCCAGGAACTATCCAGCGCCATGAACACGCTGGATACACTTTCCGTCAATCCATCCGTACTCAAGTTGGTTGGAGATGACGCCAACGGAAACAGAGCAGACTTTCTCGAGCATCAGGGCGAATTGTGCAAAGATTGCCAGCTCTCGTATCCGTACTTCCGTTTCTTCTTCTTGGCCAGCAAAGACGGCTCGCAAATCGTGAAGTATACGGTGAACCACGAATCCACGCCGTGGACCAACGTCAAGGAGGAGCCATTTTTTCATCCCGTGATGGATGGCGACCTCGATCAATTTCAGCTGCTCGACGGTACTCGGCAGTTACGAATGGACCCTCTATTTTCTCCTAACACGGGAGAGTTTCTGGTAACTCTGGCAGCTCCGTGGTCAGGTGCAGATGCCGCGCCACAACAGAGGAACAGGGCCACGGTCGCATATCCCAAAACGAAAAACCCGGTCATCAAAGTACTGGCCATCAAAGTCGAATCCCTGGTCAAGCCAGTTTTACCTACGGGCTTTGGTTTTGCCGTAGTGGCCCCCGATGGGAAAGTTTTATTCCACAGTTCTGCTGTTCGCAACCTGAACGAGGATTTCATCAAGGAAGCTCGCGGAGACGTTTCACTTCAGGCACTGCTGGCACAAGGCAGCACCGGTGTTTTGGATATCAACTATCTGGGCACAAAGAAAAAGATGTGGATTACGCCACTCCAGGCGGCGATTCACCCGCGGCTAACCCTGGTGGTTTTCAAAGACGTTTCCGACACTACAACCATGAATATGGCAGTTGTAGTCGTCTTTTCCGTGTTGGTGATGTGCTATGCAATCCTGCCTGTTTTCTTGGTGGTCCTGGTGCACGTAGTGCGGCGCAAAGAGTATCCGCTGGAGGCGATCTGGCCGAATTGCTCGCGTAGATCGCACTACCTCCACTTGGTAGTTGCCAATATCGTGCTCAGTGCCGCATATTTCCAGCGCTATGTCTTCTACGGATTGACGCGCGCGCTCATTACCGTTCTTGCGGTCGCATTGGTCGCGGCCCTGTACCCGTTTCTGGAATGCCGGAAATATCTGCGAACTCTGGCAAACGTTCTGGTGGTAATTGCCGTGGTTGTGGCGAGCGGCCTTAGTTGGGTCCTCGGGATTGCAGTTCTCTTCGCCGTGTATGCTTTTTATACAAGCCTTAGAGAGGCAATTGACCGGTGGCTGCTGGGGCGGTTTTCACTGAAGCTCACCTACACTTTCGCCGCAGCTTCGCTTCTGATGATTTTGGTCGTGGTTCCCGGCGCAGGGTTTTTCAAAGTTTCCTACGACTTCGTACACAAGCTCTTCGTCCAATCCCGGCAGCTAGATCTGGCGGAACGGCTGGAGCAACGTCGTCAATATATTGGAGATTTCTACGCACACCTCAGCGCCAATCCCTCGTTTGAACGAAAACGGCAGCTTGAGGAAATGGACCGGTACGACAAACTGTTTCTGAATTGTCCGGTCATTGGTCAGGATTCCCCCAGGGACGTATCCTCGAGTTTTGTGGAACGGGGAATTCTTGACCTGACCAGCTATTTCCCGCTGAATCCGTTTGCCGCGCAGCTGGAGGCGCTGGCACGTACGCGAAAAGATATCCCCGGCCATAAATGGCAGGTTGTAGACACGGATGTCTTCGGCCAGCGCACGTGCCATCCGCGAGTATTGGCCGCCAGTGGCATGCGCCTCGCACCTTCAGATCCAGGTGGACACGGAGATCTCGGGGAGGCGATCTTTACCCCAGTTCCGATCTGGCCGGCACTGGATTGGCGAGTGCGACTGTGGCTGATGGCTGCGATTGCCGGATTGGCGGGCTGGATTCATTTTGTGCCGAGACGGCTGTTCCTGCTTGATCTCGAAAGTTTGCCTCCTCTGGACGAGTGGAAACCTCAAGAAAAGGGACTGGTACCCCATCTGCCGCAAAACATTCTGTTGCTTGGCCACCCCAAATCCGGGAAAGGCCTGACCATAAAAAAATTCCATCATGCTCACCTGCTCGACTTTGCAGAGATGGCCACGACCGGCAAGTGGGACCTTCCTGCCGATTGCCCCAAAGTTGTCGCCCTGAATCACTTTGAATTTGGCATTGATGATGCTGAGCTCAACATGAAAAAGCTGCGCACTTTAGAAGAGCTGATCCATGTGCGGCACAGGCGCATCATTCTACTTTCAACCATTGACCCTTTGTACTATCTGAACGCCGGTTGTCCTGACGTCGTAGTTCCCGGCGACAATAAGAGCATCGCCGCGGCGATTGATATTCTCGACCGCTGGGCGGTCGTTCTCACACCCTTCCGCAAAGTGACCATCGAAGACATCACCATTCAAGGTTTCTATCGCGTGGCGCAGCAGTTGCGGAATAAGCGAGAGGACCTCGAGTTCCACAAATTCATCGATCTTGTTGTGGAAGAATGCGATCACACTGCGCAACTGCGGAAAATGGGAGCAGCCATCCTTCGCGCTTACCGGAAAGACGAAGGCTTGTCAAAAGAGCAGCTGATTCAGGAACTGTTGGACCGCGCCGATTCTTACTATCGCGTCCTGTGGTCTACATGCACACAGGATGAACGGCTCGTACTATATCAACTGGCGCGGGACGGATGGGCGAACCTTAAAAATACATTCGCGATCCAGCATCTACAGCGGAGGAAACTCATTGTGGTCCCTGCCCAGGTAAGCGCCAGGAACCCATGGGCCGGTAATTCCGCGTTGTCTACCCTGAAGGGGCCGATCGGGATACGGATTATGAATGAAAGTTTCCGGCAGTTCATTCGCATTTCGCAGCAGCGTGACGAAATCGAAGCCTGGGAGCGCGAGGGCGACCAAAGCGTATGGCGGTTCCTGAAACTGTCCCTGGGAATTCTGGCCGTGGCCGGGGCCGCGTGGTTGCTCTACTCGCAGCAGCAATTTTTCAATTTGATCGTCGCTTATGTAGGTGCATTGGGTGCGGCCGCGGGTGTCGTGTTCAAGTTAGTGAGCGATCTCCGAGGAAAAAACCCGGCACCCGCTGGCTAAAGTTAGCTTACCGGAAGCGAGAAATAGAATACCGATCCATTCCCCATTTGGCTGCTCACACCGACGGATCCACCATGGGCTTCTACAACCGCTTTCACAATGGCCAGGCCCATGCCAGTACCTTGTATCTGCAAACGCTGGTTGCGGCCCCGGTAAAACTTTTCAAAGATGAATGACTGCTCGAAGTCGTCGATCCCCGGCCCGTGATCGGCGACGTAGGTCGTTAACATCTGTTCTGTTACTTCCGCGGTGATCTGAATTTGCGTTTCCTGCGGAGAATATTTGGCCGCATTCTCCAGCAATTGCATCAGAACTTCCGCGATTCTTGCCAGGTCCATGCGGACCGGCGGCAAATCATGCGGGAGATTGATGGCGACAGGATGATGCCGAAGTGCCTGTTTCGATTGCTCGATGGCGTCATCCACTGCTTCCCTTATGGGATGAGAGCGCAGGTTGAGCTGAACGCTGTGGGCATCAAGCTGCGCCATCTCCGCCGCCTCTCCTACCAGGCGATTCAACCGGTCACTCTCTTCGTTGATGACCGTCAATAATTCCCGGCGTTGCACATTGTCCATCGGAGCATTACTGAGTAATGAAGTGACCGATGCTTTGACTGCGGTCAAAGGCGTGCGAAATTCATGTGTCAGTGAATCCAGCAGCGCGGAGCGGAGCTGCTGGCTTTCGCGGGCTATTTCCGCGCGGGCCAGCTTTTCTATGGTGCCGACCCGTTCGATGGCAACTGCAATCAGGCTGCCCAGGGCGTCAAGCGTCTGGCGTGAAGGAATCGCACCCGAAACCCCGAAGCTCCCGACGACGCGCGCGCCGATCCTAAGGGGCACGAAGGCACGCTTGTTTTGAATGTCAACCTTCGGTTCACTGCGCATGCACGTCAAACGCAGATCGTGCAGATCAAGACCATCCGACTCAACTCCAGAGCGGTGGACATCCGGGCGATTCGACAAGGAAATGGCAGCCGACCGTACATCGAAACATTCCACCACATACTGCGGAATCAGGTTAAGAACTTCAGCCATATTTTCGCTGGAGAGCAACTGCTGGCTGAATGCGTAGAGTCGTTCCACTTCGCGTCGCCGCTCGTTTGCGTTGATTGCTTCCCGGCGGGCACGCTCCGATAACTGGCTGGCAACCACCGCCGTCACCAGAAATGCGCCTAAGGCTACCCAGTTCTGGGGATCGGCGATGCTGAAGGTTCCGACCGGAAAAAGAAAGAAATAATTGAATGCCAGGGCCGCGACAATCGCCGTGACTACAGCATGTTGCATTCCCCAGATGGCGGAGATTGCCAAAACCCCCAGCAGGAAACTTAACGCAACCGTGGTTGGGTTTACGTGGAACAAACTACGGTGAAGAAAGGAAATCCCGCAAACAAAGAACGCCGCAAAAATATAGCCGGCGAGCGTTCCATGGCGAGATTTCACGAGGCGATTGTACCCGACATCGACAAGACCGGTTTGTTCGGGGACAATAGCCAATGTCGAAAGGTTCCTTAAGCAGTGGTTAAGCGAAGTGGTCGCTGAGAATGATCGAACCCAAGCGCATTCTAGTGGTAGATGACGAGCCTCAAATCACGAGAGTCCTACGCACGTCTCTTTCCAGTCAAGGTTATGACATTCGTGTGGCCAACGACGGCGAAACCGCATTGGAAATCATGAAGGACTGGACGCCCGACATGGTCATCACCGATCTGGCGATGCCCAATATGGATGGGCTGGAACTTTGCCGGAGATTAAGGGCCTCTACGCAAATCCCCATCGTCGTACTATCCGTTCGCGGGGAAGAGAAAACCAAAGTGCGGGCACTCGATGTAGGCGCCGACGATTATGTCACCAAACCATTTGGCATGGAAGAATTGCTTGCGCGCGTCCGCGCAAACCTGCGGCGGACAACCGTAGCCGACAGCGACGAACCGAAGAGTATTGAAGCCGGTGATTTAAGAATTGATCTCACGGCGCATCAAGTAACCGTTCGGGAACGGGAGGTACACCTTACTCCCAAGGAATTTGATCTGCTCGTGTATCTGGCGCAACGTCCCGGAAAGGTCGTTTCTCACCGCGCTTTGCTGGGTGCGATCTGGGGCGGCGACAGTACCGAGCAGGTTGAGTACCTGCGCGTTTTCGTAGGGCAATTGCGCAAGAAACTAAGGCCCGATGCATCCTCGCCGCGCTACATCATGACTGAGCCGTGGGTCGGCTACCGCTTCCAGGCCCCTGAATAATCCGGCGCTACGGTAGGTCCTGGTCAGTAGCAGGATCCTTTTCCCGAACAAAGTCGCCGCATTTGCACGTGTCCACAAACTTTACAGTTACATCTCGATGCGCGCCCGTGATGTGGTGATAGCGCCAGATTTCGTAAGGCACGATCGGAGCCGCGACAATATACCTTTCAATTGGCCTGGTTGCCGTTTCCGCAACTCGCTTTTCGATCTCGTCGGGCGGACCGTAAAGCACATAGACGCGACCACGATCTGTTCTCCATCCCGGAACTCCAGCGGCAAAATGCTGGTTGGCAAATGCCAGGCGACGGTAGTGTTCCTCTTTGAATTCGTTCTCCGGAGTGCCGGGAGTGGGATTACGGCGCGACCAAAATTCCTCAATGAAGCGGTCTCGTTGTATGTCACTTTGGAGAGTGTTGAATTGGGTACGTTCGGAATTCGTAATGATGAAATGAACGTCTTCGTCCAGCCATTTCTGATAGACAGATGCAAGTCTGTTAGAGGCAAACGAAATGAGTCCTACAAAGGAAACGAGCGTGGCAAGCAGGAGGGTACGGAAGATGGCTAACACCTCCCGGCCATGCTAGTACGGCAAAGCGGCGAATGCAATAAAACATGCCACGCAGTGGCTAATCATCAGCGTTTGCTGTAACCTCGGGGCGGGAAAGGGAAGGCGCCGTGATCTCCTGGTCCTTATATTGCAGTTGATACAACTTGTAATAAATACCATGCTGCGCCAGCAACTGTTGGTGGTTCCCAATCTCGCGTACTTGCCCTTTGTGCATGACGATGATTTTGTCCGCCCGCTGGATCGTCGAAAGCCGGTGGGCGATAATCACCGACGTCCGCCCCTCGACCATACGGTTAAGGGCCTCGCGCACCCGGAACTCAGTCTCGGTGTCCACGCTGGAGGTGGCTTCGTCGAGAATCAGAATCCTGGGATCATGGGCCAGCGCACGCGCAAACGAGATGAGCTGTTTTTGGCCAGTGGATAATGTTGCTCCCCGCTCGTGCACATACTCTTTGAAACCCTTCGGCAGAGTGCGGATGAAGTCCGCCAGGTTTACGTCTTCCGCAGCCTTCTCGATGTCAGCATCCTGAATTGCGATTGTTCCCAGCCGGATATTGCCTTCCACGGTGCCGGTAAATAAGAACGGATCCTGCAACACCACGCCGTAGCGATGGCGCAGGTCCGCCGTATCCATGTCTTTGATGTCTACTCCATCAATTCTGATCGCGCCCTTCTGGACATCATAGAATCGCATGAGCAAGGAGATGATGGTCGTCTTGCCTGCGCCGGTGTGGCCGACAATCGCCACGGTTTCTCCCGGCTCAATCACGAAGGAAACATCGCGAAGAATCCAGTCGGGCTGCACCCCGGGTTCGATGTCATGATAGGCAAACCACACGTGATCAAACTCAATTCGGCCCGGGCCGTTTGGAGTCTTGGTTAAGGCAGGCGAGGTGATCTCAACCGGTGTATCCAGTAATCTAAAAATACGTTCACTCGCTGCCATCGCCGCTTGTAAGAGGTTATATTTTTCGCTGAAGTCCTGGATGGGGCGGAAAAAGCGCTGTGCATACTGTATGAAAGCAATGAGCAGGCCGATACTTACGATCGCGGGAATGAAGTGAAATGAAATGAAGCCATTCCGTGTGAACTCAACCGTGACCTGGACCGTTGCGGTTTGTTGAATCACATCGTTGCCGCCAAACCAGATCACACAGGCAATGGCCACAGCGGAAAGAAATTCTACGACCGGGTAATAAATTGCGTGCGCCATGATGGCATCCATGAACGCATCCATGTGTTGTGCGTTTACTTCAGAAAATTTTCTGAAGGCCCGTTTCTCCCGATTAAAAAGTTGAAGCACCACCATTCCACTGACATGTTCCTGAAGATGGGCGTTGATGCGCGCGATTGCGACGCGGATACGCCGATAGGAGTCGCGCACTTTATCACGGAAGATTCTGGTCGCTATGGCAATCAATGGCAGTACGGCCAGAGTGATAAGCGCCAGCTTCCAATTTTTGCAGAGCATGATCGCCACAATGCCGACCAGGACAAATACATCTTCAAAAAGCGAGACTACGCCGGAAGTGAACATGTCATTCAACGCGTCCACGTCGCTGGTGACTCGCGTGACCAGGCGTCCAACCGGGTTCTTGTCGTAGTAGGCAATGTGCATGTGTTGCAGATGGCGAAAGATCTGGCTGCGCAGGTCGAACATCACCTTTTGCCCGGTCCACTGCATGAAGTACGTCTGTAAATATTCGAGGATGAAACTGAAGGTGAGGAGCCCAACATACAAGCCGCCTACCTGGGCGACACCTGTATAAGGATTATTGCTGAGAAAAGAATCAAGGAAAGTATGCAGGTGCGCTACCGGTGCCAAATACTTGTCCACCGCGATCATGACTAAAATTGGCTGGGTGACGTCGGCCGCGGCTTTTAGAAGGATGGACGCGATGGAAATGATCACCTGCCAGCGATAGGGGCGCAGGTAAGTCAGCAGCCGCCGCATCAACCGGCTGTCGTACGCTTTGCCCAATACCTCTTCTTCTTGGATGGCCATCCGGAGACTAGCTAAAAGATTACCTTAAATAGATGGGCCGTAGCTAAGGCAGGATGTAAAAGGTTGTTAATGGAGTCATAAAAGATACACGTGGTCCCTGCCGCCTCGGCCCGGGTACGAGCTTCAACTCGGCGGATTGCGGGCCATACCCGCTGGGCAGCCGAGGGCGGCCGCCCCTACGCGAGTTTTTTCAATACCAACGCGGAGTTCTTGGAGCCGAACCCAACGCAGTTGCAGATGGCGTGTTCGATCCCGGTTTGCCGGCCCACATCCGGAACATAATCCAGATCGCACTCACTATCAGGCGTATCCAGATTGATCGTCGGTGGAATCTTACTGTGTTCCATGGCGATTAGGGTCGCTGCCACACTCGCTGACCCACACGCCCCCTGCGCATGGCCAATCTGGGATTTCAGCCCGGACATTGGAATCTTCCTGGCCCGCTCTCCAAGGGCCAGTTTCAGGGCACGAGTCTCCACCCGGTCATTCATCTCGGTGGAAGTGCCGTGCAGGTTTACATACTGAATATCTTCCGGGGCGAGGTGAGCTTCTTCCAGCGCCAGTGTAATGGCACGTGCCGGCTCTTCGGGAGACTCACTCATGCGCACCCGATGGAATGCCTCGCAGGTGGCACCGTAGCCGGCAATCTCCGCATAGATTCGAGCACCACGTGAACGGGCATGCTCGTACTCCTCCAGCAAGAACATCCATGATCCTTCAGCAATTACGAACCCATCGCGGTCCGCGGAAAACGGACGTGATGCGCGCTCCGGCTCGTGATTCCAGGATTGGGTCAACGCCCGCAGTAGCGAATAGCCCTTGATGATCCCTGGCGTGATTGCCGAATCCACACCACCCACCAGGAACATCGGCTGCACACCAGCCTGAATATGTTGATATGCGTAGCCAATTGCGTCAGTGGACGAAGTGCAGCCCGCGGTCACCACGTGGCTGTATCCGCGAAACCCGAACCGCATGCTGATTTCGCTGGAGATCGTTCCCATGGTCCCGCTGGGTACACAGAACAGGCTCGCCTTCTTTTCCTGGCCGGAGTGCCAGAGCCGGTATTGCTCCTCGGAGAATTCCTGCGCGCCGCCACCGGTGCCGAGAATCACCCCGATGTCGCGTTTTGCTTCCGGCGACATGGAATTGAAATCAATACCGGAGTCTTGAATCGCCTCCGTCGACGCAGCGATGGAAAGGGGGACAACACGCGAAACATGTTTGCGTTCGCGCGCCTCCACCCATGCTAGTTCATCGAACTCAGGGATTTCTCCTGCGATGTGAACCGGCAGTGCGGAGGGATCGAAGCGGGAAATGCGCTTCACTCCGGATTTACCCGCAAGAATGGCCCGGCAAAAAGCTTGTTTGCCGATGCCGTTGGGGCTGACAATGCCCATTCCAGTGATCACAACGCGAGGAACCATGTTGGTTTCGGATGCCTTGTAGGAACTGAACGTCTACGCCAAAGTGCGATAATCCTACAGAATGCCTCTCGGTCTGTACATATCGGTTCCGTTCTGCCGCACCAAGTGTACCTATTGCAACTTTGCTTCGGATGTCTTTTCCCGCGCCGCATATCAGCGTTACATCGAGCGCGTGTGTTCCGACATCACGAATGCTGTGCAAACCGCCGAACAGATGGGCGGGCACTTCGAGCGGGCCGTGGACTCGATCTACCTGGGTGGCGGCACTCCCACCATACTCGATATTACCCATCTGGAGCGGCTGTTTGTCACCATTTCGCAAAATTTTGAGGTCGGGCCGTGCGCTGAAATCACGGTGGAGTGCGCTCCGGGAACTTTGACCCCGGCCATCCTGGAGAGTTTCAAACGGTTCCGGGTGAATCGTGTGAGTTTAGGCATACAGTCGTTTGTGGATGAGGAAGCCCGCTCGGTGGGGCGCTTGCATACTCGAACGACTACGCTGGATGATATTGCTCGTTTACGAAAGGCTGGCATTACGAATATCAATGTTGATCTGATTGCTGGCCTTCCGCACCAGTCGGTTCAAAGCTGGGAGTTTTCCGTGGGTGAAGTCATCGCAACCGGCGCCCCTCATGTAAGCGTCTATATGCTGGAAGTCGACGAAGACTCGCGCCTGGGACGTGAGTTAATGGCAGGTGGCACTAAATATCACGCGCATTTTGTGCCGGATGAAGACCTGACCGCAGATTTGTATATCTCCGCTTGTGGACGCCTGGAGTCGGCGGGCATCATGCAGTATGAAATCTCAAACTTCGCGCGTGACGGGTTCGAGTCGCGTCATAATCTCAAATACTGGACGCGCCAACCGTACCTCGGTTTTGGCGTCGATGCGCATTCCATGCTGAAGTGGGAAGTACCGGACGGAAGAGGGCACGGCTGGGAAGGGCACGGCTTCAGCCGTGCCGTAAGGCCCATCCCTGATCCGGGCTTTAGCCCCTGCGGCGTGCGTTTCGCAACTTCGGATTCACTCGAAACCTATTTAACGGGATCTGCGCCGCAGCCAACCCTGATTTCCCAACAAGCCGCATTAGAGGAGTCTTTTTTCCTCGGCCTGCGTCTGCATCGCGGGCTCAATCTGCGGCATATTGCACAGAGGTTCGGCCAGAGTTCGGTCGAGTCTCTCTCTCCAACTCTGACGGATATGGTGGACAACGCTCTACTGGAACGCATCGACGACGTGGTGCGCCTGACTCCTCGTGGCCGCCTTCTGTCCAATGAAGTCTTTGAAAAATTCATTACTGTACCCGCCTAGTCCCAGTACACTCTCCACGCGCGAGGTTCCCATGGGTCTCTACTCTCACTACGACGATTCGCACACACATTCCGTCAATCGCGCCCTACACGTGATCGCGATTCCGGTTGGTTTTTCATCCATCATTGTGGTCTGGTTTCACTGGATTATCGGCTTGCTTCTGATTCCGGCGGCTTTTGCGTTGGCATGGCTTGGCCATCTGATCGAAGGCAACAAGCCTGCGTTCCTTACCAATCCGGTACACGTGTTTGTCGCCCCGGTATGGCTGGCCCGGAAGCTGTTTGGAATCCACGAGAAGAAGCAGGCTTAGGTCCGGTTACTTTGGTCCTCTTTCACTGAGCGCCTTTCCTGATATGTCATAAGGTCCAGGCAGACCTATGGCTGACGATCAAATAGTCCGCTTACTGGAAGAAATTCGCGACCTGCAAAAGCAGCAACTCGAGAACTACAAGCAGGTCATCACCGGACAACAACAAGCCCTGGCAAACCAACAGCAGGCGCTGGAAACGCAGAGACAAGTTGTTCGCAGGTCGAAAATAGTACTTAGCGTGATAGCTGTGCTTGTCTTGGTGCTATTCGGTTTGCCCATGTTCTGGTGGGGAGCGAGTTGGAGCTTGCGCTGTCTTCTACGCCACTAGTAGTTTCATGTGACCGGGTTTTCTCTGCTGGGTTTTGACTGTGCTCTAATAGTGTTGTCTGTTACGCCGCGATCAGCGGCTACGGAGGTGCCTTATGGACTTCCAACTCAACGAAGAACAACTTCAACTTAAAAAATCGGTGCGTGAATTTGCCGAGCGCGAAATTGCTCCCAGCGTCATGAAGTGGGACGAGGCCAGTGAATTCCCGCTGGCCACGATCAAGGAATTAGGCAAATTGGGACTGCTAGGCATCATCTTTCCGCAGGAATATGGCGGGGCGGGCATGGGTTATGTCGAGTATGTCACCGCGATTGATGAACTCTCGCGGGTGGACGGCTCCGTAGGAATCATCGTGGCAGCACACACGTCCCTTTGCTCAAACCATATTTTCTTGGCCGGCAATGAAGAACAAAAGAAGAAGTATGTCAGCAAACTGGCCACGGGCGAGTACATCGGCGCCTGGGGATTGACTGAGCCTTCGTCCGGTTCCGACGCGGGCAGTGCCCGCATGACCGCCGTCCGCAAAGGGAATAACTGGGTATTGAACGGCACCAAGACATTCATCACCAATGGCCACTATGCCGACGCGTTGGTCGTAATCGCAGTCAGCGACCGCGCCGCTCATACTCATGGTCTTTCCGCATTTATCGTCGAAAAGGGAACCAAAGGTTTTCGTCCCGGCAAGAAGGAAAACAAACTCGGGCTGAGAGCCAGTGACACATCTGAGTTGATTTTTGAAGACTGCGTCCTGCCCGCCGAAGCTCTGGTAGGCAAAGAAGGCGACGGTTTCATCGACGCCATGCGCGTACTCGATGGAGGACGCATTTCGATTGCCGCGTTATCACTCGGCATGGCCCAGGGAGCCTACGAGGCCGCACTCAAGTATTCCAAGCAGCGCAAACAGTTTGGTAAACCAATCAGCGATTTCCAGGCCATCCAGTGGAAACTGGCCGACATGGCAACGGAGATTGAAGCAGCCCGGTTACTTACTATGCGTTCGGCATCCATGAAGGATGCCGGAATGAAAACCACTTTAGAATCTTCCATGGCCAAACTGTTTGCCAGCGAGGTTGCCGTGAGGTGCGCCAATGAAGGCGTGCAAATCCACGGCGGCTATGGCTTCATCAAAGACTATCCAGCAGAGAAGTTTTATCGTGACGTGAAGCTGTGCACGATTGGCGAAGGGACTAGCGAAGTGCAGCGGCTGGTGATTGCCAGGCAGTTGTTGAGAGATTGAGGCCGTGCCACAGCTGCTGAAAGCCGCCTTCCCGTCTTAACCACTGTTCGTCCGGCTGGAAGCCGGACGCTTCCACGGTGCTGCCAGCGCGACCGCACCGGCGGGCTGCGACATGCCGCTTGCGCTACCGTGGAAGCGTGGCGCTTCCAGCGCCACGACATGGATATGTTCATGCCACCGGCTTCAGCCGCTGTGGCGCAGCGTCGAGGGGAAATCCTGAGCATGCGGAACTATAGGGATACCTGCGGGGTTTGACACAATCCCGCCCGCACCGGATTCAGATGGATATAGCCCCGATGCTTTTCGTAATCATCCCAATCACGTATGCGATGGTTGGTGAAGCTGCGTTTCCAAATTTCTATTCTTGATCCCGTCTCCTTCATATAGCGATGAGAATATCCGCCCTTGATGAACTGTATAGCGCGTTCCAGAGAAGCGGTCGGTTTGGGAGCAAGGATCAAATGAAGATGGTCGGGCATGACCACAAATTCGTAGAGCTGGAAGATGCCGCGATCGCGATAGCCGAATAGCGTGTCAAGAAATAGTTTTGCGGAGCGCTCATAGCGGAACAGCGGTTTCCGTTGGGCGGTGACCGTCGTGATGAAGAATATGCGCTCAGGAAAGTCCATGCCACAGCGGCTGAAAGCCGCCTTCTTCCTTTCGTTCTCTCGTCCCCCGGCTGGAAGCCGGGGCTTCCACGGTAGTGTCAAACGTCATTTTCGAATGCCTATGGTTGTGAAGATGTGACGGATGCCACAAATACGACGGGTCGTTCCCAGAATGGAACTCCGCTTAGCGAAATTTAGCTTTTCAATATTTGCCAGACGAATAGCCCCCAACAGCTCGACGCGAGAAACAGGAAAAGTGATGTCAGCAGAAAGTGCCCGACCATAAACAGCCTCCCCCTCGGCCAGTCCTCATGTGAAAAATAGAACGCATCCACCAGGATTCGCGCTGTCCAATAAGTTCCAATAAAGCAAGCCAACCCCAAAGCCGCCCGATCACCCACTAGCAGTTCTCGATGCAAGACGAGTGTTAGCGTCCCAAACGCAATGATCGTTAGCACCGTGAAGCCGCTCTGTACCCAAAGCAGCTTGCGGTTGAACGGCAAAAGTTGGGCCAGGTCTTCTTTCCATTTCAATCGTGACGGAACCTGGGCGCTGGCAAACAAGATGACAAAGTGCCCTACGCCAACCAGCCACAGGTCGAAATTGAAGAATCGTTCGACGAGATTCATAGCGCTCCGATCGTATGCATGAACGGCAAAATCACGCGCGTAACAAAGAAGGGATGAAACAGCCAGAATGCGGGTCCAGCAGTAAACACAAGCATGAAAACCCATCCAGTGAAGCCATGTTGCAGCCCTAATCTCCTGCCCACAGAAGAGCGCTCCAAAGTGACGCCCAGCCCTTGCAGAACGAAGTAGCCGGTAGGCAATCCGTATCCGCCGCGTGCGGGCAGAGAAATGACCAGATCGTGAATCACCCCCGAAAATAGAAACACGAGCAAACCGGCAGCAGCAACGCCGATGCGGCGATGCAGAGGGCGAAAGATCAAGTCATAAGCGAGCTGGCGAAATCCCAGGTTCCAGCGTTTTCCCCAGAACTCGCTCAGTGTTTTTGAGAGGATAGGTTTGGCCATGATGGGCTGCGCAGCAATGCCACATGCCTGCCAGAAAAGAGCAAGCAGATGAAAACTGCCGAAATGCAGTAGCAAAACCAACCCGAGGAGGCCAATCCAACCTTGCAGGAGAGGTACGACAGAATGGCGTGCAAGCACCCAAAGCAATATGATCCCAACCGTTGTTTTGGCCGACGCCAAGAGCCATTCCTGTAGCCGTGGTTTCGTCGCCTGCTGTCGGGGATCGAGGAAAATCTCCGCATCCATTCCCGGCCATGCAAACAGGTACGCAAGGGACCGCCAGAATGTGTGGGGTACAACTATCCGCGTTCTCCACCAGGTTGCCCACTTCAAGCCGGCAAAGATAACAACCGCCAGTAGCCACATGAATGCCCACGGAGGAAATCGTAGGCGGAGCGCGATGACGACCGAGGGAAGGACAACGAATGGCGCCCAACCAATCCAGGCAGTTGGTTGAGGGTTAATCTGCGGTGCGGCTTCTAGGCTGACTCTGGATTCCGATTGCACGAGAGCCTGTAACTAAGGCCAATCTACAGGGCTCTCCCGACCGGCACAATGATTCTTTCGTTTCGTTGGTTTCGTCGCTTTCAAATTCAAGAAATATGAGCCCAAATCTGATGGCGGAATAGTAGTATGTGGTGGCGGAGCTAGCCATGACCAAACGCCGATGGAACTGGCCCTTATGGGCCGGATTCCTGCTTTGCCTGCTCGCAGTCCCCGGTTATTTCCTCATCTTCGATAAGTATCCGGTCACGCGTGATATCCCATGGGTGACCTTCCTGATGTTCGGCGCCGGGGTTGTGTTCCTGGTCGTCGGGCTAAGGCGTTCCTTCCAGCAGTCGCTGGAATACCGGGGAAAAATCTTTGGGCCGATACTGGGCATTCTCAGCGTCCTGATCATAGGTCTTTTCAGTTTTATGGTTTTTCATTTGACTCGGGAACTACCTGCGTCTGCCGGTGCTCCCCGGATTGGACAAAAGGCCCCGGAGTTTGTGTTACCGGACACGAATAACACTCCGGTTTCCTTGTCCAGTTTGCTTTCTACTCCGCTCGCAGGCAGGCAAACCCCTCCCAGGGGCGTGGTGCTGGTGTTCTATCGAGGCTATTGGTGACCGTTCTGCAACTCCGAGTTACGGGGTATAGAAAAACATCTGTCCGAACTTGAAGGATTGGGGATTCGCGTCGTCGCTATCAGCGTTGACACGCCGGAAATGTCGCGTGACTTGTGTAAGAAGGCGGGCTACACATACACCTTTCTCTCTGATCCGAAAGCTGAAGTCATTCGCCGTTATGATCTGCTTCATCCCGGCGCGGGAATCAATGGCCAGGACATCGCTCGCCCGGCAGAATTTCTGCTGGATTCTTCGGGTGCGGTCCGTTGGGTGAATCTGACGGAAGATTTCCGCGTGCGGGCAAGGCCAGAGCAGATCATCGAAGCGGCAAAGGCACTGCGATAGACGCTAAACGCCTGCGGAAACAACCTGCCCGGATGCTGAGATGTGCGCATCTTCCCGTGCCAAACTGCGCCGGTACATGACATGCCGCCAGCGCGTCATCTCCACCAGCGGATGCCAGACCGTGTGCACCAGGTCATGCTTGATCAATTGGTGCCAGAAGCGGTTTGAGCGCTTGTATAGATACGACATCGCCAGATACAGCGGAACAGCCTGCCAGTCCTGCGGACGCCGGCGCCAGATGGAGGCATGCGAGAACAGCCGCTGATAAATCCAGGCATAGCCGTGTTCCAGTTCCTCGGGTGTCATGTGCCTGGGCTTGAACACCGCGTGGCCCGTATCGTACAACGACCAGTCTCTGTGAAGTATTCGGCCCTGTTCTTCCATCTGACGATATAGGGGCGTGGCGGGATACGGCGTAAGAATGTGGAAAGTAGCGCACTCCAACCGGTTTTCTTCAATCCATTCTGCGGTCCGCGCAAACATATCTTTACGATCGTGATCAAACCCGAGTACGAACGACCCGTTCACCTGAATTCCATAGTCATGCAGAATGCCAATACGGCGTGCGTAGTCGGAAGTCTTGGGTGTCTTCTTATGCGAGTCAGACAAGTTCTCGTCAGAAAGCGATTCAAAGCCGATGAAGACTCCCGTACATCCTGCCAAGGCCATATTACGAATGAGACTGGGATCGTCGGTCACATCAATGGTGACGGCTGCTGACCAGATCTTGTTCAAGGGCCGAAGCGCGGAACAAAGCGCATGTAGATAATCGCGGCGCGAGCCCAGGTTGTTGTCAATGAACACTGCATAAGGCTGATTGTCGGCAGCAAACTCGGCTGCTACCTGCTCGGGGCGGCGCATACGGTACGGCATCCGCAGCCCATCAGTGGCCAGATAACAAAAGCCGCAGCGATTGTGACAACCGCGGGTGGCGATCAAACTGGTCGTAGTTAGGAAACCAGCCCGGGGAAGGACGGAGCGGCGCGGGGAAGGGTCATCACAGTAGTCATTTTCGTAGGTCGCGACATAACGGGATTGTAAGCAGTCCGCCTCCACATCTCGCAAGATTCTGGGCCATAGCTGCACCCCATCTCCCAGCGCCAGCGCGTCGGCGTGTGGAGCGCATTCATCTGGACACGACAACACGTGCAGGCCTCCCAGAATCACTTTGCATCCACGGGTGCGGTACCAATCCGCCAATTCATAAGCCCGGCGTGAGAACGTCAGGTGTACGGTGATGCCAACCACTTCAGGAAGGGGATCGTACGGCGGTCTGCCATGCAGTAGATTCTCATCCCAATACTCGACCCGCCAATGGTCCGGAGTAGTCGCGGCAAAGCTGCTGAGCGCCAGGGTCGGCGTCAACACATGCTTCCCGAAGCTGGCATTGGCATCCTTCGGATAGAAAGGATTGATCAGCAGCGCGTACCGCGATTGGATCGGAGTAGCAGGCCATTTCGCGTCGAGTCTGGGGGCTATGGCCATTTCTTTGGGAATCCAGCGTTTCTTGATTGGATCGGCAAATGGGTCAGGTTCGTTCATGGAAAAGAACTTTATAATATAAAGTCAAAATAAGCAAGCAGCTTCTACCCCGCATTTCTAAACCCTTGACCTGCGCTTCGCAAGCGGATAGCCTCGCTGCAAAATTCGCAGTGCTCCAAGGAGGATGCTTATGGCGTTCCTTGCTACCCTGTGGCTCCCCATTGTGTTGTCGGCGGTCATCGTTTTCGTAGCCAGTTCGATCATGCACATGTTGCTGCCTTACCATCGCAATGATTACACCCAGCTTCCCGATGAGGACAAATTGCTGCCCGTGTTGCGCGGCGCCAACTTAAAGCCCGGGCTCTATGTTTTTCCTTACTGTCTGCCTAAAAACATGAAGGAGCCGGCCTCGATCGAAAAATATAAACAAGGCCCGGTTGGCCACATGACCATCATTCCCAATGGGCCACCGGCCATGCCCAAGTATTTAATTCAGTGGTTTCTCTACTGCCTGCTGATCAGCTTCGTTGTCGCCTATCTCACCGGACACACGGTTGCCCAGGGCGCGCATTATCTGGCCGTGTTTCGTGTCGCGGGAACTGCCGCATTCATGTCCTATGGTTTGGGAACGTTGAGCAACGGCATCTGGAAAGGCCAGCCCTGGTCCATGACGATTAAGGAAGCCATTGATGGGCTGGTCTACGGTTTGTTGACCGCAGGGACGTTCGGCTGGCTGTGGCCGCGCTAGTGCGACCTGTGTGAATGTCGGATCAAGGAGAGAAAATGGCAGAATCTGTCGCCACCACGGGCCAGGAGACCACCTCGGATGAGCGCTCTATGGCGACTTTGGCCCAGGTGCTGCAATTAGTCGGAGGATGGATAGCGCCGCTGATTATCCTTTTGATCAAGCGCGAATCTCGCTTCGTGTCCTTCCACGCCCTGCAAGTCCTGCTTTTGCAGATTGTGCATCTTCTGGTATGGATGGTGATCATGATGGGCTGGTTTACCATTATTTTTGCCTCCGTTCTGCATGGCTCTCACAATAATCAGCTTCCAATGGGTATCTTTTTTCTGTTTCCCCTGATATGGCTCGCGGCTTTCGGTCTTTGGATCGTCATTCTGGCGGTGGCGATTATCTATGGCATAAAAGCGGGCCGTGGAGAATGGGCTGAGTACCCGCTATTGGGACGCCTCTCCCGGAGAATTCTGAAGATTGGCCCGGGGGGTACGGCTTTGGACGCGTGATGGATCTCTCTGCGTCACGGTCCAGCACGCCGTGCATTAGACTGGTTGACTTGAACACGGAAATTCAACCCTGGATCGAATCCCTGCGTGCGGGAGACCCTCGCGCCGTTGCCCGCGCTATCAGTGCCGTCGAGGACCGCTCACCCGGTTGGTCTGAATTACTCAAGGCACTGTTTATCTACACGGGAAAGACCCGTGTCATCGGTCTGACCGGCGCTCCCGGCGCGGGCAAGAGCACACTGGTAGATCAACTCGCGCGCTTCTACCGTAAAGAAGACCGGACCATTGGCATTATCGCGGTTGATCCCTCCAGCCCCTACACCGGCGGCGCCATTCTGGGTGACCGCATCCGCATGCAGGCGCACTTTTCTGATCCAGGGATCTACATCCGCAGCATGGCGACACGAGGCTCGCTCGGTGGATTGGCACGTACAACAGCCGATGTGGCCACCGTGCTCGATGCTTCAGGCCGAGATATGGTGTTGATTGAAACCGTCGGAGTGGGCCAGGACGAAGTAGACATTGTGCGCCTGGCCGATATCACCGTTGTGATTCTGGTCCCCGGCATGGGCGACGATGTGCAATCCATCAAGGCCGGAATCATGGAGATTGCCGATATCTTTGTGATTAACAAAAGCGATCACGACGGCGCGGAACGGGTGGAACGAGAGATAAAGACGCTGCAATCCTTGGCCGCGCGAAATGACAACTGGGTTCCTCCCATTGTGAAAACCGTAGCCAGCGAAGGGAAGGGAATTGAAGAACTGGCCAATGCCCTTCACCAGTTTGAAGACCATCTAAAGAAAGAAAACCTGGCCCTCAAACGCAGCGTTCACAATTGGCAGGAGCGGTTATTGGAGATGCTGCGCGATGCCATGCTGGAGAAAGCGAAAGCCCGCATGAGAGACGGACAGCTTGCCCAGTATGCCACTGAGATTGCCGAACACAAACGCGATCCATATACACTGGTAGAGGAAATAGCCGATACGCCTGATATCAAGCCGTGACTGCGTGGTGACGGGCGACTCGCCCGCCAATCTATGTTCAAGATTGATCATCTCGGCATCGCAGTAAAGTCGTTGGCGGCCGCCAAAGGGATTTACCAAAAGCTGGGGCTGACTGTGTCGGCTGAAGAAATCGTTGCGGACGAGCAGGTAAGAGTAGTCATGGTCCCAGTTGGCGAGAGTCGTTTGGAATTGCTGGAGCCAACTTCAGACAATTCAACCGTCGCAAGATTTCTGGCCAAGCGGGGCGAAGGGTTACACCACGTTTCGCTGCGAGTGCCGGATTTGGCCGCTTCGGTTGCAAAGCTAAAGCAAGATGGCGTGCGCCTGGTTTCGGACGAAATCAAGGTGGGTGCCGGCGGCCATCGCTATGTGTTTGTGCATCCTTCGAGCGCGGGTGGGGTGCTGCTGGAATTAGTTGAAGGGCAGTAAAAACTAAATTGGCCGCAGATTTGCGCGGATTGGCACAGATCAATTCTTAGGTTTCCATGCTTCTTTTAGCCGCTGATACTTCGGGAAAATTCGGCAGCATTACTCTGGCCCAATGCGGTCCCGGAGACGCTTGTAAAGTTCTTGAAGTGATTCCGCTGGAAGGTGGAACATTTTCCGCGCAACTTGTTCCCCAAATCGCATCGCTTCTCGGCAAGCACGGATTGAGTAAGCAGGATTTGGGTGCGTTTGCAGTGGCCTCTGGACCGGGATCTTTTACTGGATTACGTGTGGGGTTGGCGGCGATCAAGGCGCTGGCTGAAATCTTAGGCAAGCCGATTGTTGCAGTCTCCTTGCTGGAGGCGGTCGCCATAATGGCGTCGGATTCCGGGAAAATTCTGGCTGCTCTGGATGCCGGACGCGGGGAAGCTTATGTTGGCGAGTATGAAGTCGGCGCAACGACGGTGATGCATAACGAGCGGCTGTTGACGCGCTCGGAAATACTCGCTTCAGCCAACCACCATAGACTCGTTACACCCGATGCCGGCATTGCGCAGTTTGTGCGCGATGCCGGTATCCAAGTTGCCCAGATCGAGCGCCCGAAGAGCGACGTTATCGCGCGATTGGCATGGCGCAAACTGGAGGAAGGCAAGACAGTCTCCGCGGAGGCCCTGGAAGCCAATTACATTCGCCGCTCCGACGCGGAGATTTTTTCGGCAAAATAAGGATATTGCTTATCCGACCCGCCACCACCGCTGACATCCCGGCACTGATGTCCTTGGCATCTCAATCGTCCACCGCCGCACAATGGCCCAAGGAACACTACGAGCAAGCTATCCACGCTCCACAGCCTCGGCGCGTAATACTGGTTCTTGAAGAAAAAACTACGATCCTGGCTTTTCTGGTCGCCAGAACGGTGGGTGATACGTGGGAACTTGAAAATATTGTGGTAGCTCATGACGAGCGCCGTCGTGGCCTCGGCTCTCGCATCCTGAGCGAATTTCTAGGGATGGCCCGGCGCGAGCAGGTCACCGCTTTATTTCTGGAGGTACGGGAATCCAACCAAGCCGCCCGCGCGTTTTATGAAAAATGGGCTTTTGAGAAGACTGGCTGCCGCATTAATTACTACAATCATCCTGAAGAAGACGCCGTGGTGTATCGCCTAACCCTCTCTTAAGAGTTGCCCTACTCCCAGTGCAACCATCGGTCACATTGCCCGGATTACGAAAAATTAACCCTACTGTAAAATTGGGATTGAACCGGGGTATGCCCCGTGGTACCTTAGGGACGAAAATTGCGTAGGGAGGTCTTACTGGATGCTCACTCCGAGAGACCAGCTCTTCGCCAGTCATGAGGAGTTTCGCAAGCTGGCGATGGAACACACGCAGTATCAACAACGTCTAGAGTCACTCACCCAAAAACGTTATCTCAGCGAAGATGAACAGCTGGAAGAAACCCGGCTGAAAAAACTGAAGCTGCGGCTTAAGGACCAGATGGAATCCATTGAGCGGCAGTTTAAGCAGCAAGTGCAAGTGGCATAAGATTCTTGACCAATGGGACGCGGCTTTCGCCGCCGCAGGTACTCTGCGCGCGATGGGGGCCTTTCTCTAACCCCGCTTTTATCAGCATTTAACATAACAAGAGCGATTCTTCCCGGCTGCACTATAATTCCTTTTACCTCCTAATGGTTCCTGACGGCTACTATTACGCGCTCCCGCTCGTGGGGGCTGGAATATTCATTGGATGGCTCACCGCGCCGCTGTGGGCGGTGCCTGCTTTGTTGCTGGCATTCTTTTTTCTCTGGTTTTTCCGTGATCCTGAGCGGATCATCCCCGATGCTGCCGGGGCGGTGGTTTCTCCGGCGGATGGCAAGGTCACGGATGTTTCGTCGGCGGTTATGAATGGACGTCAGCAGACGCGAATCAGCATCTTCCTCAACGTGTTTAATGTGCACGTGAACCGGTCGCCGATCGCCGGGACCATCTCTGACGTGAAATACCAGAAAGGCAAGTTCATGAATGCCATGAACCAAGCCTCGGCCGATCAGAATGAGCACAACACTGTCACCGTTGAAGGGGATGGAACAGTCGTCATATTCAAACAGATTGCCGGTCTGTTAGCCCGGCGGATCGTCTTCAACAGAAAGATTGGCGATCTAGTTGAGCGAGGAGAACGAATCGGACTCATCAAGTTCGGCTCGCGGGTGGATGTGTTTCTCGATCCCGACGCAAAGGTGCAGATCAAAGTAGGAGACAAGGTAAAAGGCGGCTCCACTGTGCTTGCCAACCTCAATCCAAAAGAGCTGGCTATGGCTGGTGAGGGTCGCAAGGAACAGGGGGCACATTGATGGAAGATCCCGAAGTTCCGGTAATACCCCGGCCAGACAAGAAACGCGCACGGCGGCGCCTGAATAAAGGCATGTACATTCTGCCTTCATTGTTTACCACAGCGAACATCGGGCTGGGATTCTACGCTATTCTGCAAGTGTTCCATGGAAGCGTAACCGACGCCTGGCATTTTGATAATGCTGCCAAGGCAATTGGTTTTGCGGTTCTATTTGACGGTCTGGATGGGCGTATTGCGCGTATGACCGGTACCAGCAGCGACTTCGGGCGTGAACTTGACTCCCTGGCTGATGTCATCACTTTTGGCGTTGCGCCTGCGCTGCTGGCGTGGAGCTGGGGATTTCGTCAGCTTGATCTTGCCGGGATGGGGATATTAGCCCGCCTTGGCCAGTTTGGAGCGATTGCCAGTTTTTTCTTTTTGATGGCAGGCGCCAGCCGTTTGGCGCGGTTCAACATTACTTCCAATCCTGAGCCCTCTAATCCGGGGCGGCCGGGGAAGAAATATTTCGTAGGAATGCCGATTCCAGCGGCCGCCGGCGTCATCGCTGCCGTAGTCCACTTTTCTTATGGTGAACCGATTACCTCATGGTACACAGCGTTAACCTGGGCATTGCTGCTGGTCGCAGTGGCGTATCTAATGGTGAGCACGTGGAGGTTCTACAGTTTCAAAGATATTGATTTGCGTGCCCGCCAACCGTTCCGGCTGATTGTGCTTTTCGGCCTGCTGTTCGCTGCAATCCGCTTTTACTCGCACACCGTGTTGTTTGTTATCGCTTTGCTGTACACATTTTCGGGTGTTTTCTGGCGCTTGAAGTGGCTGCTGCGCCGCAAGAGCAATCCACCTCCGCCGACCTATAAGGAAGCATCGCAGACCTCGTGAGCACTCACTCCAAGACCGCAACTGCTCCGCCCGACGCAGTCAGGACGGGAAATCTCTATCGCTTGGCGATCATAGGTGCAGCCAACCTGAAGGGGAAAGAGGTCGCTGAAGTTCTTAGCGACCGCAATTTCCCGGCGATTGATACCAAACTGCTGGATGATGACGAATCCCTGGGCCAGTTGGAGGCCATCGGGGACGAAGTCAGCTTTATTCAAAGCGTCCGCTCCCAGCAGTTTGACAAGGTGGACTTCACATTCTTTGCTTGTGATCAGGATTGTACCCGCAGGAATTGGAAGAATGTTCGCGATGCCGGCTCTGCGATCGTGGATTTGTCCTATGCGCTGGAAAATGAAACCGGTGCGTTGGTGCGTTCTCCATGGATTGAGCGCCAGCTCGGGCAAGCCTTGCCCCTCGATTTGCAGCCTCACCCTGCGGTGGTAGCGCATCCCGCGGCAGTGGTTCTGGCGTTACTCCTGCTGCGCGCCCAGAAGGTTTCCTCAATCAAGAATGCCGTTGCTACGGTCTTCGAGCCCGCTTCGGAACACGGGCAGAAGGGCATGGATGAACTGCATGAGCAGACGGTGAACCTGCTCTCGTTCCAGCAGTTACCCAAGAATATCTTCGATACCCAGCTTGCATTCAACATGATCAGCCGGTATGGAGAGCACGCGAACCCGCCGCTGGCCAGTGTGGAGCAGCGAATTCTTAAACACTATCAGCATATTGGCGGGAGCAGTGCCCCCTTACCTTCATTGTTGTTGTTGCAGGCGCCGATTTTCCATGGATATGCGTTTGCAATTCACCTGCGGATGGAGCAGGTCGTAGACCTAGAGCAGTTTTCTCAGGCCTTATCTGGCGAACATGTGAGTATCACGCAACCCGCCGAGGATGCTCCCAGCAACGTGAGCGTGGCGGGACAAGGCAACATCCTGCTCGGCGTGAAGCCTGATCCGAATGATCCCAATGGAGTCTGGTTGTGGGCGGCCGCAGATAACCTCCGCATTGCGGCAACCACGGCGGTTGAGTGCGCAGAGTCTATGGCGGCGACACGTCCGCGAGGCAAGATCCAATGAGAATGCTTCTGCCGGGAGTCGCGCTTCTCGTGTTTGTTTTTTCCAGTTGCGGCTATCACACCGCTGGACACGTCACCACGATCCCAACCAATGTCCAGACCATTGCCATTCCGGCATTCGTCAATCAAACTCAGACCTATAAGATTGAACAGACTTTAACGGCGGCTGTAGTGCGTGAGATGGTCAGCCGCACTCACTACCGCATCGTGAATTCATCCACAGATTCGGCAGATGCTACCCTGAATGGGACCGTGCTTTCAACCAATACCGCGCCACTGACTTATGATTCACAGACCGGCCGCGCGGCCAGCGTGTTGGT
The DNA here is from genome assembly GCA_963837365.1 of uncultured Acidobacteriota bacterium. Lineage (GTDB taxonomy): Bacteria > Acidobacteriota > Terriglobia > Terriglobales > Acidobacteriaceae > CAWBXL01. The sequence continues at coordinate 145,980 of CAWIMW010000012.1, read as the reverse complement.
GACTGTCAGTATGAAGGTTGCGCTTACGGACAAACAGGGCAAAGTGCTCTACCAGAACCCGTCCTACGTGTTCCGCGAGCAGTACCAAGTCTCGCGGGAACTGGCCAGCTTTTTCGAAGAAGACTCCCCGGCATTGCAACGGCTGTCCCAGGAGTTTGCCCGCACCCTGGTCTCGAACATCCTGGAGGGTTTCTGATGCGGGCCTTCGCCCAAGCCGACCGCTTCCTGAGCGAAGTACAGTCGCGCAAGCTGCGTCCGGCGTACGTGTTTGTCGGAGATGAAGTCTTCTTCCGCAAGCGCTGCCGTGAAGCCATCCTCGAGCACCTGGTTCCCTCGGAACTGCGCGACTTTAGCCTGTTTGATTTTGATCTTTCTGAAACTGACTTGGCCGAAGTTCTTGACCGCGCCCGTACGCCTTCCCTGATGGCGCCCTTCCAGGTTTTCTTTGTCAAAGGCGTGAAGACGATGTTTGGCCGGGGATCGAACCAGGACAAACTTTCTGCCATCGAGCAGTACTGCAAAGATCCAAACCCAGATGCTGTCATCATTTTTGTTGCCGACCACATCAGCATCCCTGCCGATGCCCGCCGCATGGACATGCAGGACAAGGAGCGCTACGAACGCATCCGGGAGACGATGGGGCAATATTGCGCCATCGTCGAACTGGCACGGGTGGAAGAGGGCGAGGCGGTCCGCTGGATCGCCGACTATTGCGTGACTCGCGACGTGAAGATGGATGCCGATGCCGCTCGGGAGTTGGTGGATGCGCTGGGCGGCGACATGATGATGGTCTCCAACGAGCTGGAGAAGCTGATTCTCTATGTCGGCGACAAGAAGCGCATTACGCTGGGCGATGTTGAAACCATGGTACTTGCCGCCAAACAGCGTTCGCTCTACGAACTGACCGATGCAATTTCCTCCAAAGACCGGGTCAAAGCGCTGGAAATGCTGGACGCAATCCTGACAACTGGGGACGGCGATGATGCTGCGATCGGCCATCTCTACATGTTGGCCAAAACCTTCCGCCAGATGCTGGTAATTCTAGAGCGCAACGTGCGCGACCAGAGGATGCTGTGGGCAGCGTTGTGGCAAGGGTTCCGAGTCCCGCCATTTGCAGCTGATGACATCATCAAACAGGCCCGCCGCTACAAATCCAAACGGGAACTGACCCGGGCCATCCGCCTGGTGGCGAGGACGGACCTCGCCTTGCGTTCCAATCCACCTAGCAAGCGATTGGTGTTGGAGAAGCTGGTGCTGGATCTCACCGCCGAACCGAAGCTGGAAGTGCCCGGTTGGTCGCAGGAAGAATTGCCCGTCTAAATCTACTCCGGCCGCCCCATGTAATGCTCGTTGTGGTGCACTTTGCTGTGGTCTTCCAGTGCTTCCAGGTGGGTGATTACTTCCATCGCCATGCCTAAGACTCCGGGGAGGCGTTCTTCCAGTTCAGTGGCCCGTTGATGAGCATCTCCCACCGCGCAATCACAGGGGAACAGCAGATGCAGTTCCACCATCAGGCGCTGGCCGGTGGTACGAAATCGTACGCCATGGTACTGGAGTTGAAGTTCAGTGCAAAGTGCATCCAGCTTCTCCCGCAGGTCGCGCGCCACTTCAGGATCTGAGTAGTCCAACAGCCCACGTACCGAGCGCCAGATCAGATGCCCGCCCGACCATAGGATGTTCAACGCGACCGCGATGGCGCATAGCGGGTCGAACGGCTTCCAACCGGTCAACAATACCAATCCGAGGCCACCCACCACGCCAAAACTGGTCCAGCTGTCGGTAAGAACATGCTTTCCGTTGGCTTCAAGGATGAGCGAACGGTTACGGCGGCCCGTCCTTAACAGATACCAACCCAGGCCGGCATTGATCACGGACGCCGCCAGTACGAAGAGCGTCCCCATACCCAGGTTCTGAAGTTGCAATCCTGTCAGCCATTTTTGAATTGCCGCGTAAATGATAGCGATGGCCGCCAGGATGATCATCGCTCCTTCGAATCCGGCGGAGAAAAAAGTGACCCGTTCATATCCGTACAGGTAGCGCTGGTTGGCAGGCCGGGTACTCAGCCACAAGGCGAACGCCGCAAACGATACGGCAATCACGTGGATCACCGACTCCGCAGCATCGGACAGGATGGCGGCGGAACCGGTGAGCAGGTAGGCCGTGCCCTTGCCGAGGAGCATGAGGAAACCGAAAATCAGCGACAGGCGCATGGCAAAGCGCGTCTGGCGCAGCTCGTCGGCTAAAGTCGGGTTCTCAGCTAACTGCACTCGTTCACGGTACCCCGGAGCAGGGGCGGCGTGATGTGACGCGGATCACGTTAACGGAGCGAGGAAAAGTATTTGACGGCCGGAGACAGGACTACTTCAGCGCGGTCAGGCGGGCGCTAAGACGTGACTTGTACCGCGCAGCGGTATTCTCGTGCAAAGTACCCTTCTGGATAGCCTTATCCAGCAGCGACACAGTCTTTGGGAAGGCCTTGTTGGCCGCTTCTTTGTCGCCTTTGGCTAGGATCTCGCGAAAATCGCGCAGGGCGGTGCGCAGGCTTGAGGCATTGGCCCGGTTGCGGGCGGTACGGCGTTCAGTCTGACGGGCGCGCTTGAGCGCCGAAAAATGGTTTGCCATGTAAGTTCATTACCTTCGTTTTCTAGGAAAGTTTCCGGGTGGGTACGGAATAGGCTATTTTACGAGAGTAAGTCCCGGCTGGTCAAACACATGGCAGACACCCTCGAGCGCCTGAAAATCCTCATCAACTCTTCCACTCCCATCGTGGTGATGGAGACCGTCGAGGAGATGCGTGCGGTTGGACTGGTTCGCGATGCATGTGCCGAACTGAACATGGCGGTTTTCGAGTGGACCATAGCCGACGGGCTGATGCGTTCTGGGAGCCACACTCCCGCTGTGCCGTCCGCGGCCCTTCAGGCGCGCCTGAACGCGGCAAAACGTGGAGTTGATCTCGAAGTGCCGGAGGCTGCCAAGGCCGCAATCTATAACACCACTGACCCGGTGCAGGCCCTGGCCAACCTGGAGAGCATCACCCTGGAAGCGGTCTTCATTCTCAAGGATTTTCATCGCCACATGGACAGTCCGGTTGTAGTGCGGCGCTTGCGCGATGTCGGGCAAAAGTTTTCCGCCAACCGGCGGACTTTGATTTTGACAGCCCCGGCCATCGAAATGCCGTCGGAGCTTGCCAGCCTGGTGGAATATCTGGATTTACCGCTTCCTGACCAGCCAAGGCTGCGGCAGATTGTGGACGAAACCTTCCAGCGCCTCTGCAAGACACACAGCTTCCAGCAGAAGCTTGATGCCACGGGTATGGATGCCATCGCTGCCAACTTGCGCGGCTTGACCGAAGAAGAATCCGAGCGGGCCATCTCGCAAGCCTTGGTCTCGCGCTATGCCCTGTGTCCTGAAACTGTGACCGACGTGCTTGAGGCCAAGAAGGACCTGTTGCGACACTCCGGCATGTTGGAATTCGTCGATGCTTCACAAAATCTGGCTGACGTGGGGGGCTTGGAGAACCTCAAGCAATGGCTGGGAATACGCCGGGGCGCATGGGAGAGTTCCGCGCGGCAATTCGGGCTGGAGCCACCCAAAGGGGTCATTATCCTGGGCGTGCAAGGTTGTGGAAAATCGCTTTGCGCACGCGCCATTGCTGGCGACTGGAAGATTCCTTTGGTGAAGTTGGATACTGCGGCAATTTTTGACAAATACATTGGAGAGACGGAAAAGCGCATCCAAAAAGTATTTCGAGTCGCCGAGGGCCTGGCACCGTGTGTGCTGTGGATCGACGAATTGGAAAAAGTATTCGCCGGCAGTGGGCCGGACTCGGCCTCGGCTGATGCAGGAGTTTCCTCGCGCATCCTCGCTGCATTTCTTTCGTGGATGCAGGACCGCAAGGCTCCGGTGTTTGTTGCGGCTACCTGCAACAATGTGACCGTCTTGCCACCGGAACTAATTCGCAAGGGCCGCTTCGATGAGTTGTTTTTTGTGGACCTGCCGAACCAGGCGGAGCGGAAGCAAATCTTCTCCATCCAACTGAAACGGCGCAAACGCAATCCCGCAGACTTCGATTTGGATCGAGTGGCATCTACTGCCCGGGGTTTTTCCGGTGCGGAAATTGACGCTGCGGTCCAGACCGCGCTGTACGCCGCGTTTTCCAGCAAGCAAGAGGTAAACGCAGATCACCTGTTACAGGCCCTAAAAGCAACCGTACCTCTTTCCACCACCCGGGCTGAGGAGATTCAACAGTTACGGTCCTGGGCCCGAGAACGAGCAGTGCCTGCGTCAACCCCTGACGCTCGCGGTGAAACTGCCTGATTGTGAATTTACGCCCATTGACGAGCCTCTGGGGCCGGGGGTACTCTTAGCCCAATGGTAGTTGCCTGGTCAGGCCAGCATCCCGTCTGCTTTACCTCATTGAGAGAAGAATCCTTGTGCCGGAAAACAAAGGCATTTGTGTCCGTGTTTGCGTGGGAGGCAATGGCCAGTTCTAAATGAAGAAAAGTATAGAGATCAGCCCCAACATCGAGACCCTGTTCGGCACCCGCGACGAAAATCTGCACGTATTGGAAGACGGCTTCAATATCTCCATAGACCTGCGTTCCAATTCAATTGATCTGGAAGGTGAGCCGCGGGATGTGTCGCGTGCCGAGCAGGTCTTTGCCGACTATCAGTATCTTCAACGTTCCGGCTTCAGCTTCAACAATGGCGATCTGAACAGCATGCTGCGCGTGTTGGTCGAAGATTCTAAGGCGAGCCTGCGAGGATTGGCAGAAACAGGACGGCAGCGTTCTCTGGGGAGACGTGTCGTACAGCCGAAGACTGCGAACCAGCGCCGCTATATGGATGCCATCGAGAGTCATGACATGGTGTTCGGCATTGGCCCGGCTGGAACCGGGAAGACTTACCTGGCAGTCGCCATGGCGATTTCTGCACTGGTCGCCAAGCGTGTGAACCGGATCATTCTGGCCCGGCCGGCCGTGGAAGCAGGGGAGCGCCTCGGCTTTTTGCCTGGAACCTTACAGGAGAAAATAGATCCCTATCTCCGCCCCTTGTACGACGCGCTCTACGACATGCTCGATCCCGAGCGGGTTGATCGTTACTTGGAAAAGAACGTGATCGAGATCGCGCCTATTGCGTTCATGCGCGGACGTACTCTGAATGATTCTTTTGTAATCCTGGATGAAGCCCAGAATACAACGTCCGAGCAGATGAAGATGTTCGTCACCCGGTTGGGCTTCAACTCCAAAGCTGTGATCACTGGAGATGTAACTCAAATTGACTTGCCCACAGCCCGTCGCAGTGGCTTGCTGGAAGCGGTGGACGTGCTGAATAAGGTTGAAGGGCTGACGTTTGTTTACTTCGATGAGTGTGACGTAGTACGGCATCATCTGGTGCAGCGCATCATCCGGGCATACGACGACCACAAGAACCGTATGGCGGAAGAACAAATGTCGCTGTTGGAATCAAAAAACGGCAAAGCCCATACAGCAGAACCAGTTACGCCGGGAGCGAACGCATCCACAGACGGCACGGCAACCAAGTAATAAAGCGTTAAAATAAGCAGGGAGGGCCGTCCGAAGCCCTCCTGTCTTATTTCTGCTTTCAATTTCTATGAGGAAGATTTGGTCCTCCTTCGCAAGCCCGTGGCACGGTTGAATGAGACTACGCTGGCGCGCTTTGTGGCGCGGGCCTGCCGGGCCGTGAAGCTGCGGGGAAACGTCAACGTCATGGTCACCAGTAGCCGGGAAATGCGTTCCCTCAATCGCCGTTTTCGGGGGAAGGACAAACCAACTGACGTCCTTTCGTTTCCGCCGATCGCTGATTTCGCGGACGGCCTTGCCGGCGATGTAGCGATCTCTGCCGATATCGCCGGCAGGAATGCCCATGTCCTGGGTCATGCTCCAGCCGAAGAGGTAAAAATCCTGGTGCTGCACGGGGTGCTTCATTTGGCAGGCTACGACCACGAGGAGGACGGCGGTAAGATGGCTCGCGCAGAAAATAAGCTGCGCCGGCAGTTGGGGTTGCCCGTAGGATTGATTGAACGAAGCGGCAAAGTGTCCGCTAAACGACGATGAACTACGCCATCGCAGTTGCACTGCTGCTGCTGTTGGGCCTGTTCACACTGGTCTCCTACGTGGATCGCGTCTACGCGGAGATCGGCAAGTTCCTCTCCCGCGAATTCCAGAACAATATCGAAGCTTTCGAACAGATTGTCGAACCGAGATTGGGTGTCGGACGCCATCGGGCTGCGCTGTCCATGGCGGTCCTAACGCAGTTGGTCATGGCGGCCATCGCTATGCTGGTGGCCTTTGCCGTGTTCCGCGATCAGGGCTGGCATGTGTATGAAGTTCTACAGGCTACGCTGAGCCTTATTCTGATTGTGGTTATTTTTCATCGGTTCCTGCCCTTCCTTTTCTTTTCACGGACGCAGGGGCGCTGGCTCACGCGTTGGGTGTTGCTGCTGCGCATTCTGATCTATCTGGCCCTTCCCGTGACCCTGGTGTTAGGTTTCCTTCAGTCGGTTACCGCGCTGACCCGCGAGCATGTGGATGAAAGCCCCGAAAGCACCAGCGAGGGCGTGGAAGCGCTGATTGAGGCTGGGGAAGAAGAAGGAATTCTCGACGAAAGCAATCGCGAGCTGATTCACTCGGTGGTGCAGTTCGGCGAAAAGACCGTGCGCGAAGCCATGAAGCCCCGGCCGGAGATTGTTGCCGTGCCCACCAACACGACCGTAGAACAATTTGTCGAACTCATGCGCGAGCGCCCATATTCGCGGGTGCCCGTGTTTCAGGGGACAATCCACAATATCGTCGGCATCGTGCACACTCAGGATGTCCTACAGGTTGCGGATTCTGAAGCCCGTACCCGCACCGTTGACACGGTCATGCGCACCGATGTCTATTTTGTTCCAGAGAGCAAGTTGGGCAGCGATCTCCTGCGGGAAATGCGGAAGAACAACGTGCGCATGGCCGTCGTAGTCGATGAGTACGGTGGTGTGGCCGGCTTGGTGACTATCGAGGACCTCGTAGAAGAAATCGTGGGCGAAATTCGTGATGAACATGAAAAAGCTGAAGTGGTTCGGGAAAACGACCGTTCCTACATCGTCGCAGGCAATGTGGACATAGATCGTCTGGCCGAGCTATTTGGAGTGCGGCCTGAAGGTAAGGAGTCGGCGACCGTGGCCGGATTGGTCACTGAACTCGCCGGGCGGATTCCTCAAAAAGGAGAGGTGCTGGAAGAAGAAGGATTGCGCTTCGAAGTATTGGATTCCACCGAGCGGCGGGTGGAACGCGTACGCATCTCCACCGCAGAAGCAAAGCAAGTAAGCTGATAAGTTCCCTATGCCCTTTCGCTCAGGTTTTGTCTGTATCCTCGGCCGCCCCAACGCGGGCAAATCTACTTTGCTGAATGCTCTGGTCGGCGAGAAGCTGGCAATCATCAGTCCCAAACCACAGACCACCCGCAACCGCATTCTCGGAATTTTGCACATTAAAAAACAAAAAGGCCGCTCTGCGGGGCAAGTCATTTTCCTTGACACTCCGGGCGTCCATCGTCCCGATAGTTCTCTGGGGCGCAAGATGATGAGCGAAGTGCGGGAGGCGCTGGAGGGCTGCAACCTGATTTTGTTGATCGTGGATGCCGCGCATCGGCGTGATTCCAATGATGAGTTTATTCTGGATCTGGCAAAAAAATCGCGCACCCCAATTTTCCTTATCCTGAACAAAATTGATATGTTGCGGGGCAAGAAGCAGGAATTACTGCCGCTCATCCAGGAATTTTCCCGGCTGCATGATTTCCAGGCAGTCATTCCGATTTCGGCCAGAAAGCGGGATGGACTCGATCTCTTATTGCACAAGCTGATTGAATCCCTGCCGGAAGGCTCCCGCTATTTCCCCGACGACCAAGTGACCGACCAGCCCGCGCGGTTCATGGCGGCCGAGACGATCCGCGAGCAGATTTTGCTGGAAACCAGCGAGGAAATACCCTACTCCGTCACCGTAATGATTGATGAATTTGAAGAGGGCGCGAAGCTGACCCGGATCGCAGCCACAATCTATTGCGAGCGCGAAGGGCAGAAGGCAATTCTGATCGGTAAGCGCGGCCAGATGCTAAAAAAGGTCGGTACCGCAGCCAGGATGCAAATTGAGAAAATGGTAGGCACTCGCGTATTCCTCGAATTGTTCGTGAAAGTCCAGCCCGGCTGGCGTGAGTCGAGAGAATTTGTAGAGGGGTTAGACTGGCGCCGCCAGCTGGAGCGCTTAGCAGGGACTGGAAAACCATAGTTACGTATTGCACTACATGGCGCATTCCCCAACCTTCCCCACCCGCCTGACTCCCGGTACAATTCTTAACGGATAGGTTTTGGTGGAGTTGTGGCGGTCGAAAATTTTCCATCTTGCGACTTCGAGGCTGACAAGTTGATCTTGAAGCTAAGCGTCACTGTGGCGGCTGACACGGATTGTGTGGATCCGGTAGTGCAAGGCATTATGCAACTGGTCAAGCAAATGCGCTGTGCTGCGGGGAAGGAAGAAGCGGTCCAGCTGGCGCTCCATGAAGCGTTGGCCAACGCAGTGGTCCACGGCGCCAAGGCGGACCCTTCGAAGTCCATAGAGTGTGACGTGGCCTGCGATGAAACTCGGGGAATGCTGATTGTCGTCCGCGACCCCGGAAAAGGTTTTGATCCAGCCTCGATCCCAAGTCCGGTAGTTGGTCAAAACGTTTATTCCGAGCATGGCCGCGGAATTTATCTGATCAATCAGCTCATGGATGAAGTGAAGTTTCTTAAAAACGGCACAGAGATCCGGATGATCAAACGGTAGCTTCTGATGGAGGGACGGGCGGCCCCACCCGGTCCACCGCAGGTCATTCCTTGGCTGCAATTCCTAGAGTTTTCATCTTCCGATACAAGTGACTGCGCTCAAGGCCCAGCACTTCAGCTGCACGGCTGATATTTCCGTGATTTTCATCCAGTTTCTTGAGAATGTAATCGCGCTCATAGGCGGCCCTTGCCTGGTGCAAGGTGGAAAAGTCCCCGCCTGTATTGTGGCGATTGCCATCCCGGTGCACCAAGGGCGGCAAATGCTTGCGATCGAATCGAGTCGTAGTCGGATTCATGATCACAATGCGTTCGATCACATTGCGGAGCTCGCGCACATTGCCTGGCCATGAATAACGCATGAGAGTCTCGACTGCACCATCAGTAATCTCGCGCGGACGCCGCCCATAAGCAGCCGAAAATTCTTTCAAAAAATGCCGCGTCAGCAAGGGAATATCTTCCTGGCGTTCCCGCAGGGGCGGAACAAAGAAGGGAATCACATTGAGCCGATAAAATAGGTCTTCCCGGAAGTTTCCCTTCGAAATCTCTTCTTCCAAATCTTTGTTGGTCGAAGCAATCACCCTTACGTCGACGGTTACCGCTTCACTGCTGCCCACGGGAGTAAAGCGCTGCTCATCCAGTGTGCGCAATACTTTGGACTGGGTCTTGAGGCTCATGTCGCCGACTTCATCCAGAAAAAGCGTTCCCCCGTTGGCCCGCTGAAACTTGCCTTCTTTATTTGCCAGGGCTCCCGGAAAGGCCCCCTTGGTATGGCCGAAAAGTTCGCTCTCAATCAAGTCTTCGGGTATGGCAGCGCAGTTTACTTCGACAAACATTTCGTCCTTGCGCAGGCTTTGTGCGAGGATCGCCTGTGCGGCCAACTCTTTCCCCGTTCCGGACTCTCCTATGATCAGCACCCGCCCGTTGGTCGGCGCCATGAGCTGGATCTGCTGCCGCAAAGCCTTCATGGGGATGCTCGCACCGACGATCGCACTTTTTGGCGTGAGTTGCTTCTTAAGTTCGCGGTTTTCAATGCGTAAACGTTTGGCTTCTACCGCGTGCTTGAGCAGGCTCAGCGTCTTATCAATGGAAAGAGGTTTTTCCAGAAAGTCATAAGCTCCCAGCTTGGTGGCGCGCACGGCCGTCTCAATCGTGCCATGGCCGGATATCATGATTACTTCCGGCGCATTTTCCATCTCGCGGATCTGGGTGAGTGTTTCCAGGCCGTCCATCTTGGGTAGCCACACGTCCAGCAGCACTGCGTCAAAACTGCGCTTGTGCAGCTCATTCAGGCAGGCCTCGCCGGTTTCAGCGATGGCGGCGGTATAGCCTTCTTCCTCCAGGATGCCCTGCAACGACTCGCGTATCCCGGATTCGTCGTCAACGATAAGAATGTTAGGCATGCTGACTGATCAGCGGCTGTGCGGCCTCGACGGCCACCGGCAACTCTACTACGAAACACGCGCCGACGGGACGGTTCTCCTCGACCCGTATGGACCCGTGATGCTCATCAATGATACGGCTTACGATGGCCAACCCGAGGCCGGTGCCGCGTTTTTTGGTGGAAAAATATGGAAGAAATAGTTTCTCTTTCAATTCTTGAGTGACTCCCGGGCCGGTGTCTGCGACGGTGATTTCTACCGCGTCACGGCTGGTGACCAGCGAAGTCGAAATGCTAATTTCTCGCAGCGCCGCGTCTTGCATGGCTTCGGCCGCGTTGTCCACTAAATTGGCAAAGGCCCGGCGAATGGCCTCGGTATCGGCCATCACTTTCGGCAAATTGTCAGCCAGACTGGTGCGAACTTGAATTCCGTCGAGCCGGCCATTAAACAATGTGAGAGAACTCTCGATAATGGAATTGATGTCGGTGGGCTCAGGCTGAGCAGTCGGAAAGCTCGCCAAGGCGGCAAACTCATTGACGAGAGTGCGGACCGTCTCAACCGCTCTGCTGATAGTTTCCGCACAATCGTGCATTACGTTTAATGAAGCCGCATCGGGTGCGCCTTTGCGGTCGAGATGGCGAACAATCCGCTCCGCCGAAAGAGAAATTGGGGTAAGCGGGTTCTTGATCTCATGCGCCACCCGCCGTGCCACCTCTCGCCACGCCGCCTGTTTCTGTGCTTTCAGCACATCGGACAAATCCTCGAAGACCAACACGTACCCAAGCCCCTGTCCGCGATGGCGAAGCGTGGCCACGGTTACGGCTACATTAAGTTGGCTCAAGGGAAGGTCCATCTCCAGTTGCGTGGTCGTCGTGCCCATGCGATCAGCGCGCCGCAACAGCGGTTCCATGTCCTCGATTACTTCCCGAGGGAACACATCTGTAAGCGCTGCGCCGATTAGAACTTTGGTTCCATCGTCTCCACCTTTTGGCCGGAACAACCGCATCAGTGCCTGGTTGGCATGGGTGATCCGCCGGTTGGAATCCACCGAAAGCACTCCGGTCGGAATGCTCTCGAGAATGGTTTCCATATGTTGGCGGCGTTGCTCAATACTGGCGTTGGCTTCGGCAAGCTCGCGCCGGGAAGTTTCGATCTGATGGCGGCTCGATTCCAGTTCCTCCGCCATGCGGTTGAAAGACCGCACCAGATCACCGATTTCGTCCGCCGCTGTGACCTCGACCCGGTAGTCGAGTCGTCCACGCGAAATCTCTTGGGTTGCTTCTGCCAGGGCGGCGATGGGGCGCATGACCAATTTTGACAAGAACAAAGCCAGCCACATGGTGGTGAAAAGCACCAGTACCGTGAGCAGGAGGAGCAAATCCATGTAAGTACGACGGACCAGCCGGCGTTGTGCAGCCAGTGCAAAGTAGCGTTTCTGGCTGGCCTCAATTTGCCGGAAGGTAGCAGAAAACTTGTCTGGCAGCGGCATACCAACCACAATCATGCCGTTTTTTCCCACGCCGGCACTGCCCAACAAGTAGTCGGTTCCCTGCCAGGAAAATCGTACCCGATCGCTATCGGGCGTAACTGGACCCGAGAGAGATGGTTTCAGCAAAGGCCACGGTGCTGGGGCGCCAAAACTGGCTTCCGCATTCCCGTCCAACAACGCAACTACGAATCCGCCCTGCAAAGTGGCGGTATGTTGATGAAACTCGGTCGCCACTCCGGAGAAACTGTGTCCTTCGAACGCGTACTGCGTTTCCGGCGATGCGGCTATGGATCTGGCCTCGGCGCGTGCATTTTGTCCGGCGTACTCGGAAAGCAGGGCTGCCATGGCATTCGTGTCTTCACGCACTTCCTCTACGGGGCGGGAAAACCATTTATCAATGGAACGGTTCATCAACCCATATGCGAACCAGAACATGAAGATGACGGGAAGAAACGATAACAACAGCCCTGCAACTACAATCCGCGTGCGGAACTTGGATCCCAGTACGCCAAGTCGGCGCTCGGCAAAAAGCTTGATTAGATTTCTGGCAAGAACAAAGGTGAGGGCAACGAACAGCAAGAATATCAGCGCCGATAGGCCGGCGAAGACCGCAATTTGCTGGTTCGAATCCGGATTCAGGAAGTTGAGATCAAAGGAAGTCTGCGAAACAATCATCGCAAACAGTAGGGTCACTCCGGCGGCGAGCAGATAAATGGCTTTCCGTCGTTTCGAAACTTCATCGGCCGGGCGCTTTATGTGAGGAACTACCACAGTTCACACTGGCTAGTTACGGAATCTTGAGACGTAAGCAAGCCTCTTCGCATTATATTCCTGAGTCTCTTGAGCGGGAGTCAAGGCCGATCAATCTTGCCCGGAGATTTTGTCAAAACTTGCATGAGCGCATGGTAGGCAGGTTTCGGTTTAAATTGTCGGTCAAACAGTAACCCGGCGCCTTTGGTCTTATGGGTGGCCCATCCCAGCCACGAATATTTATCGGTCATCCCCCAGGTTTGGATAGCCGTACAACTACGAGTTTGCAAACAGATCTGGGCAATCTTTCGATAGATATCTGCCTGCCGCTCCAGATCGGCTGCGTTGCGTAGCCTTCCATTTTCATCGACAGGTAGAGCCACGTCCATCTCCGTGATGTGTATCTGAACCCCAAGCTTATTGAATCGCGAGAAGTTATCGGCTATGGCGGTAAAATTGGGGGCGAGGTTGAAGATGTGCATTTGAAACCCAATTCCATCAATGGGTACGCCACGGTGGCGGAAATCCTTCACCATTGCGTAGATTGCATCTGATTTCAGATTGATTTCTTCGGCTTCCGCCTCATTGTAGAAAAGAAGAGCATCAGGATCTGCCTCATGCGCCCAGCGAAACGCCTGTGCGATGTAATCGGTACCTTCTCGCCTCCTGATTCCGGGATGGTTATACCAAATCGAATCGCGTAGCTGGCCCCTTTCGTCAAAGGCCTCGTTCACCACATCCCAAGCGAAGACCTTGCCGCGAAAATGGCTGACGACACGCCGAATATGATCACGCAGCACTGCGGACAATTCGTGGGGTTCATAACTGCCACGCATTAACCATTCGGGGTTATGTGTCCCCCATACCAAATTGTGCCCGCGGACCTTCATCCCATGAGTGCGGGCGAACGCAACCATGCAGTCCGCAGCAGCGAAATCGAAAGTCTCTTCATCGGGCCGCAGAAGCTCCCACTTCATTGCGTCTTCGGGTTCCACCATATTGAATTCACGTGCCAGCGTAGAGGTGTAGGCGGCCTCAGAAAGGTAGTGAACATTGACGGCGGCGCCAATAAGAATGTCTGCTTTGGCTGCTTGCTGGCGGAGAGATTCAGCAGCGGAATGAACAGCAACAACCAAAAGTAGCGCAGCAAGGAAATGCAGATATCGAAAATACATACAGGCCAATGCACAGACTGCCAAAAGTTGAGTACCGGTTACCCCTTACCTTACCGAAGGCCATGACCCCTGGAAAGTCTCGATTGGCTCCCCCTCGCAAACCTCAGGTTTGACGCGGATTCCGCCACTCTCAATCAGTTGCGCGGTCTCTGCCGCGCAGTACAAGTACCAAAGTTACTGGTGAAGTAACCCGTCTGCGGTGACAATTTGTGTCAACGCAAATATGCCGCCGGTGTCTCCCCGACTGCGCTGGCGTTTTGCGTGGTGCAAGCGACTCCGCTGCAATCCTTCATAAGGATAGGAGATCAGGTATGTCTCAACGGCTGGGCGATCTTCTGGTTAAAGAGAAGGTCATCACCCCAGAGCAGTTGGAACAGGCGACGAAGGCCCAGAAGGAACAGAGCTGCCGTCTGGGCTCTGCCCTGGTGAAGCTCGGCTTCCTCTCGGACGAGGACGTCACCAACTTCCTCTCGCGTCAATATGGCGTGCCCGCCATTAACCTGTCCTATTTTGAAATTGACCCAGCGGTCGTGAAGCTGATTCCGTTCGAAACCGCCAAGCGGTATCAGATCCTTCCACTGAGCCGGGTCGGCGCCTCCCTAACCATCGCCATGGTGGACCCCACCAACGTATTCGCGATGGACGACATCAAGTTCATGACTGGTTTCAATATCGAGCCAGTCGTGGCTGCTGAAAGCTCAATTCTAGCCGGGATTGACAAAGCCTACGGCACCACCCAGGAGGAAGACCTCGAGCAAGTCATGCAGACGATGGCGGAGATCGGCGACGCCGATGTCGAACTGCAGGCCGAAGAGGAAGAGATTGGCCTTTCCGAGCTGGAGAAGGCGGCCGATGAGGCGCCAATCGTAAAGCTAGTCAATCTGGTGCTGACGGATTCGGTCAAGCGCGGGGCCAGCGACATCCACATGGAGCCCTACGAAAAAGAGTTCCGCGTGCGTTTCCGTATTGATGGCATATTGCAGAGCATCATGTCCCCTCCGCTCAAATTGAAAGACGCCATTACTTCCCGTTTGAAAATCATGGCCAAGTTGGACATCAGTGAAAAGCGCCTGCCACAAGACGGCCGCATCATGCTGAAGATGAATCTGGGCGGAAAGAAAAAACAGCTCGACTTCCGTGTCAGCACTCTCCCTACTTTGTGGGGCGAAAAGATCGTAATGCGGTTGCTGGACAAAGAGAACCTGCGCCTCGACATGACCAAACTTGGCTTCGAACCGGAGTCTCTGGTCAAGTTCGAGAAAGCGATTTTGAAGCCCTACGGCATGGTGCTGGTCACCGGCCCGACAGGGTCTGGTAAGACCAATACGCTGTACTCCTCAATTTCCCGCCTCAACCAGCCGGACACCAACATCATGACCGCGGAAGACCCGGTCGAATTCCAGTTGGGAGGCGTGAACCAGGTCCAAATGAAAGAGCAGATCGGCCTGAACTTTGCGGCTGCACTGCGCTCCTTTCTACGGCAAGACCCCAACATTATTCTGGTCGGCGAAATTCGAGACTTCGAAACGGCAGAAATCGCAATCAAGGCAGCATTGACAGGTCACTTGGTTCTTTCGACGCTGCACACCAATGGTGCACCGGAGACCATTACGCGGCTCATGAATATGGGAATCGAGCCCTTCCTGGTTGCAACCTCAGTCCACCTGATATGCGCGCAGCGCCTAGTGCGCCGCGTTTGCAAAGATTGTGCCGAGATCGTCGATGTTCCGTACCAGGCTTTGATCGAAGAAGGTTTTACTCCGGAGGAGGCCAAGACAGTAAAGATCCAAAAAGGCAAAGGTTGCGGGGTCTGTAACAACACTGGTTACAAGGGCCGTTGCGGACTCTATGAAGTCATGGAAGTGGACGATGAGATCAGGGAACTGGTTCTTGTGGGTGCCTCGGCGGTCGAGTTGAAAAAGAAAGCGATTGAGCGGGGAATGATTACGCTGCGGCGGAGCGGATTGATTAAAGTGGCGGCGGGTATGACAACGCTCGAAGAAGTGGCACGCGAGACCATTCACTAAGTTAGAAAGGGAAGGACTGCATAAATATGGCGCTTTCTTTAAGCGATCTGCTGAAGCGAATGCTGGAAATGTCCGGCAGCGATCTTCACATCACCACCAATTCTCCGCCACAAGTTCGTGTGCACGGCCACTTGTGTCCACTGGACCTGCCGCAGCTGACTCCGGCGGAAACCAAACAGTTGGCCTATAGCGTCATGACCGACGCGCAAAAGCACCGCTTCGAGGAAAGCTTTGAGCTTGACTTCTCTTTCGGCTTAAAGGGTTTGGCGCGTTTTCGTGCCAACGTTTTCAATCAACGCGGTGCCACATCCGCAGTGTTCCGTGTCATTCCTTTCGAAATCAAATCGTTCAACCAGCTGGGACTGCCGGCCGTAGTCAGCAAACTTTGCGATAAGCCACGCGGACTAGTTCTAGTAACTGGACCGACCGGGTCTGGCAAATCCACAACTCTTGCCGCCATGATCGACAAGATCAACACTGAGCGGCACGACCACATTCTTACCATCGAAGACCCGATCGAATTCGTGCATATGAACAAGAATTGCGTGGTCAATCAGCGTGAGCTGCATGCTGACACTAAGAGCTTTACTGATGCCTTGCGGGCCGCACTCCGTGAAGACCCGGACGTGGTGCTGATCGGCGAAATGCGCGATCTGGAAACCATCGAATCCGCGTTGCGTATCGCAGAGACCGGACACTTGACGTTCGGCACTTTGCATACCAACTCAGCGTCCTCCACTATCAACCGAATCATTGACGTATTCCCAGCCCACCAGCAGCCGCAGATTCGCGCGCAGCTCTCCATGGTGCTGGAAGGAATTTTGTGCCAAAGTCTGTTACCCAAATCGGACAATAAAGGCCGGGCCATGATCATGGAAATCATGGTGCCCAATGCCGCAGTCCGAAACCTGATTCGTGAAGACAAAATCCACCAGATTTATTCAGCCATGCAGTCCGGCCAGGAAAAATTTGGTATGCAGACCTTCAATCAGGCTCTGGCGACGTCGTACTTCCAGAAGCAAATCACCCTGGAAACGGCTTTGGCCCGGTCAAGCAATGTGGACGAATTGCAGGAAATGATCAACCGTGGGGCCAGCCTTTTGAACCGGAACCAAACCGTGATGGCCAAGGGTGCGGCGCCAGCGAAGCGGTAGAAGTTTTTAGAAGGTGCAATGCCGGAAGCGGAAATTAAAGCGTGTCCGGAACAGAAAGTAGAGCAGTAAGGAGAGGCGAACCATGCCAGTTTTTACATTTTCAGGGAAAAGCGCGACCGGTGAAAAAATCAGCGGAGAGCGCACGGCGGCCAGTAAACAAGCGTTAGTTGCCCAATTGCGTCGGGAGCGTATTACGCCCGGCCCAGTACGCCAGAAGGGCAAAGAATTTTCCATGCCGACCTTTGGCTCGGGAAAAGTCTCGACCAAGGACATTGCCATATTTTTCCGGCAATTCTCGGTCATGATTGATGCTGGTCTGCCGTTGGTTCAATGTCTTGAAATTCTGGCTGCGAACCAGGAAAACCAGACCTTCCAAAAGACCCTCACCGGAGTACGGACCACCGTCGAAGGCGGCGCCACCTTGGCCAATGCCATGCGTCAGTATCCGAATGTGTTTGACGATCTCACCACCAACATGATTGAAGCCGGCGAAACCGGCGGTATTTTGGATATCATCCTTCAGAGATTGGCCATCTACGTGGAAAAGGCCGTTAAACTGCGCTCCGCAGTCAAGTCTGCCCTGATCTACCCGGTTTCGGTTGTGACGTTGGCTGGTCTGATCGTGGGTGCGCTGTTGAAGTGGGTTGTTCCCATTTTCGCCAACTTGTTCAATGGGCTCGGTGTGGACCTGCCTCTTCCCACCCGGATCGTCATGGGTTTGAGCGCATTCGTTGGTCAATTTTGGTGGTTCTTCTTCGTTGCCCTTGGTGGCATCGTGTTTGGATTGAAATGGATCCGCAAAGATCCCAAGGGACGTTACTACTTCGACCTGTTCTTATTGAAGCTGCCTGTCCTCGGCATGCTCCTGCGCAAGATCGCCGTTGCACGCTTTACCCGGACGCTGGGTACACTGATTACCTCAGGCGTGCCGATTCTGGAGGGCTTGGCTATTACTGCCCGCACTTCCGGCAATGCCGTACTGGAAGAGGCCCTGATGAAAGTGCGCAAGGCCATTGAAGAAGGCCGCACCATCGTCGATCCCCTTAAGGAGTGCGGCGTATTTCCTAATATGGTTACGCAGATGATTGGCGTTGGCGAAGCCACCGGCGCCATGGATTCTATGTTGCAAAAGATCGCTGACTTCTACGAGGACGAAGTCGATGGCGCCACCAAGGACATGATGGCTCTTTTGGAACCAGCCATCATCGGCATGCTGGGTTTCGCCGTCGGCGGCATAGTTATTTCGCTCTATATGCCTCTGTTCGCAATGATCGCGAAATTGGCTGGATAGTAGCTTTGCTGGATGGGGGCCTTTTGGGGCCTCCTTCCGTATACATGTTTTCCTTCTGATCGCAAGTTGCTCCGTTTACTACGTTCCCAAAGAAGGAGCAGAACTGGCGGGAGCACAAATCAGGCATGCAATCTCCGTTGGATGAGCGGAACTGGCTGGCGTGGCTTGTCAAAGTCCGCATCATTATCCTAACTTTACTGCTGGGTATTGAGTTGAGCATTGCTCGGCTCGCTAACACTACCCTGCCAATTGGACTCTTCGTCGGGATCGTACTGCTGTGGTTCGCCCTCTCTGGGTTCTATTTGCTTTTGCTTTCTTTCTGGGAAGAGCACCGCATTCAATCGCTGCTCCAGGTATTCACTGATCTAGTGTTGGTGACATTGGTTGTGTATGTGACCGGTGGGGTGGATAGTTCCCTGAATTTTCTCTTTCCACTGGTCATCATCGTCGCCAGTGTCTTGCTGTCACGGACGTGGACTTATATCGCGGCGGCCCTCGCTTCGGTCCTGTATGGGGCAGTGTTGGAGCTGACTTATTACGAGTCGATTCCATCCTATTCAACTACACATCCTCCTGCTTCCGCATTACAGGCCATCATTCTGATGAACCTGTGCGCGTTTTTGGCGGTGGCGTATCTGGCGGGATTGCTGGCGGCGAAGCTGCGGCAGGCGAACGTAAAGCTGAAGCACGCCAGCGGTGCGCTGGAAGATCTCCAGGCCCTGCATGAAAACATCGTGCAATCAATCAGCGGCGGATTGATCACAACCGGTCTTGATGGACACATCACGCTGGCCAATGCCGCCGCACAGACTGTACTCGAACTTTCAGAACAAGAGCTTTGGGGTAAGCCGGTCCACGAATTGTTTCTCGATCCATTGCCGCAAGTGGAATCAGACCGTATTCACGCAGAAGTTCGCTACAACTTACAGAATGGCTTCAAAAAGACATTTCGTGTCCGTGTTTCTGCGTTGACGGTCCAGGAGCGCGGTACTCTCGGATATGTCTATGCTTTGGATGACCTGACCGAGATTCGGCGTCTGGAGCGCGAAGTACGCATGCAGGACCGTCTTGCTGCCGTGGGCCGCCTGGCCGCAGCCATTGCCCACGAAATCCGTAATCCGCTGACATCAATTGCCGGATCGGCCAGCATGCTTGCCGGCATGCCTAGTCTCAACGAAGAACGGCGTCAACTTCTGCAAATTATCACCCGCGAATCCGAGCGCCTGAATGGCATTATCACCGATTTCTTGGCTTATTCGCGAAACCGGCAATACAAACTTGTGGAAGTGGATTTATTGCCGCTGCTGGAAGATACCCTCACCCTGCTTGAACATCGATTGCTGGCGGAGAACACGGGCATTCGGATCGAGCGAGAGTTTTCTGTCTCCGAAGCCAGGGCCCTGGCTGACGGAGACAAGATCAAACAGGTTTTTTGGAACTTCTGCGAAAACGCTGTGCGCGCCATGAAAGAAGGAGGAGCGCTGACGATCTCAGTGAACGTAGTCGGCCCGGACTGGAATATTAGCTTCGCTGACACTGGTCCAGGCATCAGTCCGCAGATTGTAGACAAGATATTCGAACCGTTCCAATCGCAGTTTGAGGGTGGCACCGGTCTTGGGCTGGCCATTGTGTACCAGATTGTGCAGGCCCATGACGGCAAAGTATGGGCGCGATCGAAGCTCGGTCAGGGAAGCGAGTTTATCCTTCGCTTGCACCGTGCCGGAGTTGAGGAAGCAAGCCCTGTGACGGACAGGGAAAGGCCAGTGGAGGCCGCGATAGCGGCGACCGGAGGGGCGCGTGGGTAACATCCTCGTTTGCGACGACGAACGCTCCATCTGCGAAATGCTGGAAATTGCCTTGCGACGCGACGGCCACAAGATTGAAATCGTCAATGGCGGAGACGCGGCGAAAAAGAAACTCGAGGGAGCCATCTTCGACGTTATCGTCACCGACATCAAAATGCCGAAGACCGATGGGATTGAGGTTCTCCGTTACGCGCACCAGATGTCGCCTGAAACAGCGGTAATCCTGATGACGGCGGTGGATGATTACGAAGCCGCAGTACAGGCGGTCAAGGCCGGTGGTGCAGCCGACTACATCCGCAAGTCCCCGGCCCTGGTAGACGAAATTCGTCTGGCCATCAAACGGGCATTGGACAAGCTTTCCCTGAGCCGGCAGAACTTTGCTTTCAAGCGTGATGCCGCCACCCGCAACTCATTGGACAACATCGTTGGCGTCAGTTCCGCGATGGAAAAGCTGAAACAGACAATTCGCACTGTCGCTTCAACCCAAAGCACCATTCTGGTTTATGGGGAAAGCGGTACCGGTAAAGAATTGGTCGCTCGCGCTGTGCATGTATGCTCACCACGCGCTACCGAGCCGTTTGTGTCCATCAACTGCGGGGCCTTTCCCGAAACCTTGCTGGAAAGTGAATTGTTTGGCTACGTAAAAGGGGCCTTTACCGGTGCCAACCAGAACAAACGGGGATTATTCGAAGTGGCCCACGAGGGCACGATTTTCCTCGATGAAATCAGTGAGATGACCCTGACCATGCAGGTCAAACTGCTTCGTGTGTTACAGGAGCGCTGTGTGCGTCCGATTGGTGGAAGCGATGAAATCGCCATTGATGTGCGGGTAATCGCCGCGACGAATCGCGATTTGGACAAATCCGTAGCAGAGAATACCTTCCGCGAAGATCTCTACTATCGCTTGAACGTGATCCCGGTTACGGTCCCTCCGCTGCGGGACCGGCGCGAAGACATTCCGCTGCTTGTGAATCATTTTCTTAAGAAATACGCCACTGCTGCGGGAAGAAAAATTGTACGCGTGAGTCCGGCATCCCTGGAATTGCTGTGCGGGTATGACTGGCCGGGGAACGTCCGCCAACTGGAGAACACGGTTGAACGGGCGGTCGCGCTTGAGACCGGCGAGGAGTTGCGGGTCGAACTGCCAGTAGAAAAATCAAAAGCCCGAGCTGCCGCAGCCGGGGTGGGTATGGGCGGTGGGATATCTGCCGGATCGGTCTTGCCGGACGGGGTGGATATGGAAAAGTACGTTGCTGATATCGAACGTACTCTTTTGCAATCAGCCTTGACACAATCGAATGGAGTGCAAACCCGCGCCGCCGACCTGCTGAAAATTTCCTACCGCTCATTCCGTCATTTGATGAAGAAGTACGACCTGTAAAATCAGCCACGGATTATCATGGATTACACCGATCATACGACTCATTTTTAGGATTCATCCGTGAGAATCCGTGCCGATCCGTGGCTAGCTTTTCTTGAGCTGTTGTTTCCATCCCAGGATTCTGGCTTTATTCCCTTCTGCCTCAGCCTCTGGGACCATTCCCTTCTTCTGGTAGAGCACCGATAAACTGGTATGAGCAAGAATGTCGTCGGGATCAAGCTCTGCGATGCGATTGGCGACGGAAATGGCCTCGTCCAGGCGGTTCAGATCCTGTAGGCACCGTGCCATCCCGTGCATGGCTTCGGTAAAAGCAGGGTCCACCGCGAGGGATTTTTCATATTCCGCTAGCGCGCGTTCCTGCTCCCCCTCAGAGACCAAGTCCAGCGCGGCATAGTAGTGCTCCTCAGCCTGCTGGCGAATTTTTTCATCGGTCATCGATGGCGGATCCTCGGGTGCAGAGACTGGATTCTAGCATGCGTTCGTGATCCATCTTTCGGTGAGAACAACAACGAAAGTGACGTATTTTCAGCTTACTCGATGGTGTACGCTCATGTTGTTTCTAGGTATCATGGTTTGAGATGCGTTACATCCTTCGATTCCTGTGGAATGCCACTCGCGGCCACCGTCTGGCCCCATGGCGCAGCCCTTATCTACTGTGGCGGATTGAGACTTATTGCGGCGTGAAAATGACCCAGATCGGGTTTCTGGAATTCTGGGAATTTATGTGGCACGAGCGCCGGAACCTCTGGCATTTCTTGAAGTGGACCTCGGAAATGGACCGCTACGCCCATCCCAAGATAAAGAGCACCTGAATTTACCCGTTGGCCGCCGCCGCTGTGCCTTCCAGCGCCAGATTCACTTCCGCGCCTTTGCCGATTCCGGCAATCTGCGAAGCGGAACCACGATTGGAGGCAAGTTCCAGGTAACCCATGCTCCCCTGAATGGCGAAAAGCTCTCCGGGAGCGCCTTCAGAGTAAGAGTTTTTCATCGCAGTGACTTCACTCTTGCCCACGACGACCTTGAACGGGGGAACCTGTTCCGCAAATAGCGCAGGCACGTCCTGAGCTGTGAAGTTGGTAATCAGATTGCCGAAGCGGTCCACTTTCAATACCACACCGCGGAAGGAGGTCCCGTCCGTAGGTTTGGGACGCGGCGCGTTGAAGCGGACAAAATCTTCAACCTCATCGCCAAACTTCTGCGTGTCCACTCCCTTGGCGAGATAAGCAGCCACAGGGGCAAAGATGTCACGGGCGTGGAACGTGTTGGAGATCGGTTGCAAGAAATAGTGGTCGGAAGCAATATCACGCACATGCATGCGCTCCTCACGAGCGTAGATGAGCGAAAGCACGCCATTGTCCGGGGCCACAAAGTGGTGCCGGTCCGAGCTGGCAATGATTGGCCGCCGCGCCGACCCCACACCGGGATC
The DNA here is from genome assembly GCA_963837365.1 of uncultured Acidobacteriota bacterium. GTDB lineage: Bacteria > Acidobacteriota > Terriglobia > Terriglobales > Acidobacteriaceae > CAWBXL01. Next base: position 123,282 of record CAWIMW010000012.1, on the reverse strand, counting down.
AACCACCACCATGTGCACCGTTCCGGTAGGGAAGTAGTTGTAGGTCTGCGCGATGGCCAAAGCCCCATCCAGAATGTCAAAGGCTTGTACCGCGTGGGAAATATCCACAATGGTCGCGTCTGGACAAATGTCCAGAATCACCCCTTTGACAGCTCCCACAAAGTGGTCGTTTAATCCGAAATCAGTGGTCAAGGTGACAATGGGCTTACGTGGCAATGGGTCCTCGCTTGGAAATGCCGAATCCCTAGGCAAAACTCGAAAGTAACAATTCGATGCGAATGGGTCAAGGCACGGAGGTAATAACGAATAGTCCCTTAAGCCTTTATGCTTTACAGGTACTGCCTTTGTAAGACCGTACAACCAACAAACCAACTACCAAACCGGTGCATGCTCCGACACAAGCACCCACAATTGCCAGCCATAAAATGAAAGCGGTTGTCGAGCTTCCTTCGCTCCATCCTATCCACGCGCCTGCCATGGCGAATAATCCGCCTACCAGAGTGGACGCGACCAGACGCTTGGACTTGATCTGCTTGTTATTCATAGCGAAGGGCTTCCACGGGGTCCATCCGAGAGGCCTTTAACGCAGGGAAGAACCCCGAAATCACGCCGACCATCGAAAGAATAATGAAAGAAACCATCATGACCGCCGTCGAAGCCCGCAGAAAGATGTCGCCTTCGTGATTAGCGGTCTTGTAAAGGCTGCTATAGAGCGGCATGGGCGGAATGACCCAGGTGAGAAATACCGCCACCACCATGCCAATCACCCCACCTGTAAAGGTCAGAACCAGTGCTTCCAGCAGGAACTGCACCAGCACATGCCGGCGCCGCGCACCAAGGGCTTTGCGCAGGCCGATCTCCCGCGTACGCTCGGTCACCGATACCAGCATGATGTTCATCACGCCTACGCCGCCGACGCACAGCGTGACCGCCCCAATCAGCCCCAGCACTGCTTGCAGGCCTAGCGAAAACGCATTTATCATCTGGCGGCTCTCAATGGTGTCCCAGGCTACTGCTGCCTTCTCGTCTTTGGGATCAAAGTGGTGCCGCCGCGCCAGCACTTCGCGCACCGCGGCGAGGGCTTTGGTGTTCATCTGCGCCGCAATCGGCTGAAAAATGATCATGTCGGGATCGCGTATGTTCTTGAGATCGCGAAAGACGCCGAAAGGAATAAATGCGTTTTCGTTGTCAGGGCCGTTATACATCGAATCCTGAATCTTGTTGCGGAGAACGCCGACTACTTCAAAGCTCAAGCCTCCAACCGTCACACTTTGCCCGACGGAAGGGGCGCCTTGAAATACTTTCTTGTTCGCGTTGTACCCAAGAATGACCACTCGCCGGTGATCAATGAAGTCGGATTCGTTGAAGTAGCGGCCGTCCTCAATCGTCAGATTTCGCATTTGCCCGTAGGGCATCTCAACTCCACGCACGCCGAGGGAAACGACACGCGTACCAACCTTAAACCCGAAATCACGGTCCACCTCAGCGCTGACTGCGCGAACGATCGGCACTTCTTCACGAATGGCCTCCACATCTTCATATTCGTAGTTCACCGGCTTGCCTGCACGCTGGCCCCCGGCTTGCAAACTGGTTTGCCCCGGCCACATGACGATTACGTTGTTACCCATGTTCATGAAAGCATGCAGAACGCTGCCGCCGAGTCCCTGCCCGTAGGCCAGCAGAATGACCACCGACGCCAGCCCCCAGACAATCCCCAGCATGGTAAGCACCGAGCGCAGACGGTTGCGCATCAGTGCCTGCCAGCTCTGCGAGATGAGCTCTTTTAGGAACATGATCCTTGGTCTTTGGTCTTTGGTCGTTGGTCGTTGGCCAAAGGCCAACGACCAACGACCAACAAAGGTTTACTATTGGATTTCAATTTCTCCCGATCCCGTTTCCAGTTCCACCGGGACGCCGCCACCGCCGACTCTTCCCCGCATCTCGTGCTTGTTCACAGTGCCTTGAACTGTGATTGGAGGGCCGACTGTAATGCCACCGGAGCCGGTGTGAGCGTAGAGATCGTAGGAAGCCTGGGCCGGGAAGCGCACATGCACGGAACCGGAGCCGGTGTGCAGCCTCCATGCGCCCTTGGGGTCACCTTCTGCACGCAGAGTCCCGCTGCCGGTGGTTGCCTCAAGCGAACCCTTTACCCCGCGCAGCTCAACATCGCCCGATCCGGTTTGGGCGCGCACTGATCCCGCAGAGGCTTGCGCCATGGTGATGTTGCCGCTGCCTGACTCGGCTTCCAGGCCCCCGGACAAATCGCTGATGCGGATATCCCCGCTACCGGATTTCGCGCGGACGTTACCATTTACGTGGTCCGCCTGAATATTTCCCGAGCCTGACTCAGCGCGAACCGTATTTCCAATGTTTGAGAAGACCACATTTCCCGATCCGGTTTGCAGATCGACCGCCCCGCGCAGCCCCATGGCATTCTGATTCCCAGAGCCGGTACGCGAACGCACCCGCGTTTCCGCAGGAACGACTAATTCGTAGCTGATCGAAATATTGCGCTTGAGCGACGGATCATCAATGTGGCCGATCCGTATATCGTTCCCACTCTGCTGGATCGGCGGGTTGTCCTCGATCCGTTTTACTTTTTCCGCCGCGTTACCGCTCCCGAACCAGTTATTGGTCCGGATGTGAGCGGTCACTTGTACCTGGTCGGACGGTCCCGTACGTATTTCGATATTGCCCGAGCCCGTCTCGACTTCCAGGTCCACGGTGCCGTTAACTTTCAAGGTGCGCTGGAAACTGCCTTCTGCGCTGGCTGATGCAGTCGCTGTCAGTAGGCCGACCAGGGCGATACCGCACATTGTCAAACCGATTTTATGAAGCTTCATGGATCTCTCCTTACTCGTAGCGTAGTGATTCAATTGGGGCCATTTCGGCGGCCCGTTGCGCGGGATACATTCCCGCCGTGAGGGTGATCAACGACAGGGTCAAAACTGAAAGAATGATTGAAACCGTGGAGACGATGGGATGAGGGACAAAGTCGGGTAGCGGAAGCACTGCCAAAGCCACGCAGATTCCGACGCCAAAGAAAAGCCCCAGCCCTCCGCTCAGAATAGTCAGGATCGCTGACTCTGCAAAGAACTGTTTCAGGATGTCGTGGCGGGTGGCGCCTATGGCCTTGCGCACTCCAATCTCACGAGTGCGTTCCGTGACGGAGACCAGCATGATGTTCATCACACCAATTCCACCGAGGCATAGCGTAATCGTGGCTACGCAACCAAAAAAGATGGTGATGACATTGAAAATGTTCTCCACCAGCTTAGCGCCTTCCATGGTGTCCCAGATAAAGAGAGCGTCTTTGTCGGCCGGATCAAAGTGATGGACTCGCCCCAGAGCGCTCCTTACCTGCCGTACGGCTGCATCGTGCTCCTCGGGGTTGGCAACTTCAAAAACAATATTGTCGAGGGAACCGCGCACTACCCCGGGCTTTTTCACGGGAGGAAAATCCCGTGCGATTGCTGAATACGGGGCGTACAAATAGTCGTTATCAGGACCGCTATAGTTTGAGTTTTGCTTTTTCTCTTGCAGTACGCCAATGACGGTGTAGGGAACCCCCTTGATCAAAAGAGACGTTCCCACCGCTGGTTGCCCAGGGAAAAGCTGCTTGTTCGCGGAATCTCCCAAAATGATTACCCGGCGTGATTCCTGTTCGTCTTCGTCGGTGATCAGCCTGCCTTCTGCCAGCAGCAGAGAGCGGAAATCCTGATACGAGGGCCACAACCCCACCACGCCGCGATTGGCGGAATTGAACTGGCTGACCTCAGGCAGATCGCGCCGCAGTTCGGGGCTTACATTCTTAACCTGGTAGCACTGCTCACGCACCACGCGTGCATCGTCAATGGTGAGATGAATTTCGCGTCCCGCGGCCAATCCACCGATTTGTGAGCTGGTGCGCCCTCCCCAGACAATGACTAAATCTTTGCCCAGGGTCTTCATGCGTTTTTTCTGATCTACGCTGAACCCGCGGCCCAGGCCCACCAGCAGGATCACGGACGCAATCCCCCAGACAATGCCAAACATCGTCAGGAAGGACCGCATCTTGTGCGCCCGGAAAGTGGCAAAGGTCTGGCGCAGGATGTCGGAGAGGTTCATAAAGCTGCCTTTGGTCGTTGGCCGCTAGTCGTTTGCCAAAACGAATGGGCGAGGGACTAACGACCAACTTCCAATGCGGAAGCTACTGTAGAACGACTTGGTCGTTTTCCTTCAGACCGCTGAGAACTTCGGTCTTGGCTCCATTCGAGATACCGATGTTGACGGCCACTTTGCGCTTTCCGTCTTTACCCTTGGGATCGGGCACTTCGACGGACGCTTTTTTGTCCTTGTCGTAGATAATCGCGCCTTCCGGGATCTGGAGCACATTCTTGTGCTCTTCCAGAATAATTTCCGCGTTGGCAGTCATGGCGGCTTTCAATTCACCGCCGGGGTTATTGATGGAAACCCGCACCTCAAACGTGGTGACGTTGTCTTTCTCCACGCCGAGTGGGGAAATTTTCGTCACCTTGCCGTAGAAGGTCTTGTCCTTGAACGATTCCACCTTAATGCGGGCGGGCTGTCCCAGGTACACCTTGCCGATGTCACTCTCATCTACTTTGCCTTTCACGTAAACTTCGCTGACATCGCCAAGCGTCATAACCAGCGTGGCGGAGGATCCCAATACCAGGATGGAGCTGACTGCATCACCGATTTCTACATCGCGTGACAACAAGAGGCCGTCAATGGGAGCGATGATGTCCGTGTAGCTGAGCTGCTCCTCCAACTGCTTGAGGTTCGCCTGGTCCCGAGCTACCTGGGCCTGCGACTGGGCGATCCGCGCCTTCAGCACGACCAACTGCGCTTTGGCGACATTTTGTTTGTTGAGCGCCAGTTCGTAGTTTTTCTGGGCATCCTCCAGGGCTGAGGTGGAGACGACTCCGTCGTTTGCCATCCCCGTCGCGCGATCATAGGCACGCTTGAGCAGGGGGACATCTGGTCCTTCGGCATCCACCTTGGCGCGCTGGTAGTCGGCTTCTGCCCCCTTCTCACTGGCTTCTGAGGCAGCCAACGCCGCGCGAGACTGCTCCACCTGAGCTTCAATTTCCTCTTTGTCCAGTTGTGCGAGCAGTTGTCCCTTCTTAATCTTGTCGCTGGCATCCACGTATAGCTTTTTCACAATGCCGCTCGCCTTGGACTTGATCTCAACCTTGGTGATGGGCTCGACCTTTCCCGTAGCCACCACGCTCTTGGCCAGGTCGTGTTTCTCCACCTTCGCCAGCTTGGAAGGATCAATTTTGTTACCACCGCTGGTCGCGGCAATCAGGCCGACAGTGATCAACAGCACCAATCCCACGCCGATGCTGATATAAATAATCCATCTTTTCCGCTTTTTCTTATTATTGCCGTTGCCGTTCACAATTTGCCTCCCGCCGCTGACCTGGATTCAGTCTCAATGAGTGATACGCACCTGTTTGGGGTTAAGTTCCTGCGATTTCTGGCTACACGAGGTTAGACAGCACAGCGCGGGAAATGTAATCAAGAACAAAGGGTCCGGTGGAATCTGGAAGCCCTTGAAATTGTTGCACCTACAATCTTATCAAGCCCAGGGCCGAAGCGTTACCTCTTTGAAATGTTAGAATTAGCACTCCATGGTAGCTTTTGTGCTGCTCCGGGTGTTTGTCATCTTGCTCCTGGTAGCGGCCAACGCTTTCTTTGCCGCGGCTGAATTCGCGCTCGTGAGTGTGCGGGACACCCGTATCCAGCAGCTTATCGAAGCCCGCCGCATTGGCGCGCGCATCGTCCAGAAACTCCACCGCAACTTGGACGAACTGGTCAACGGCGTTCAGCTAGGCATCACCATCGTCAGCTTGACCTTGGGATGGGTCGGTGAACCCGTTCTTGCCAGCATGGTCGAAGGGCCCCTGGCCAATATCCCGCATGCCCGGGTCTATGGGCACGGCATCGCGATCGTCCTGGCTTTCACGCTGATCACCTGCCTGCACGTCATCTTAGGAGAACTAGTCCCCAAGTCTCTCGCCCTCCAGCGGGCAGAGCAAGTGGCGCTGGCGGTGGCCGCCCCCATGGATATTTTCCTAACTTTGATGCGGCCATTTATCTTTTTGATGGGCCGTGCGGCAGGATCGGTCCTGCGCATATTCGGTTCGCGCAAACTGCGTCAGGGGCCGGTTCACTCTCCGGATGAGCTGAAGCTGATTGTCACCGCCAGCCGTCAACTGGGGCAGATTCCACCCATGCAGGAAGAAATGATTCATCATGCGCTGGAACTGGATGATGTCGCAGTACGCGCCGTCATGGTGCCGCGCCCCGATATTTTTTCCCTGCCCAGTAATCTCACTTTAGATGAAGCCCTGGCCCGTGTGGTGGAAGAACAGCACTCGCGTATCCCAGTGTATGACCATCAACGCGGCCCGGAACATATTATTGGCGTCCTCTACGCCAAAGACCTTATGCGGTGGACGCGTCTCCGGCTTACCGTGAATCCGGTCGAGCCGATTGCCAATCGCATCGCCGGCATGCAAATTAGCCGCATCATGCGTGATGTGCTGGTGGTCCCGGAGACCAAGGTGCTCACCGATCTTCTCGAAGAATTCCGCGACCGCAAACGGCACCTGGCTGTGGTTGTAGACGAGTTTGGTTCGACTGCGGGTGTGGTTACCGTGGAAGACATCCTGGAACAGATTGTCGGCGATATCGAAGACGAATTCGATGTTTCTCCGCCGGAACAGCCGGTGCTGGAAGAAGGGAAAATCGCGCTGCTGTTGGAGGGTTCTGAGGGAATTCGGGATCTTGATTCTCAGTATCAGCTCAACCTGCCGCGGGATGGAGGATTTGAGACCCTAGCCGGATTTGTGCTCGCGCGCCTGCAAAAAATTCCCAAAGTAGGCAATGGTTTTGACTACGAAGGCCACCGCTATACTGTCGAAGAGATGGAAGGGCACCGCATCGCCAGGGTGCGAGTGGAGAAGCTTGAACAGGTCCACGCTGGCCCTGTACGTGCCTAGGAATACGGGAATATGAAAAGTCAGGAAAATCCTCTAAACATCATCCACAAAGTTCCTGGGCGTTTGCAAAAACTTGGTGTCGAAAAAGCTGCGGCCAAACCCGAGCCTGGCAAGTGGTCTCCGAAAGAAGAGTTAGGGCACTTACTGGACTCTGCCGTTAACAATCACCAGCGGATGGTCCGTGTGCAAATGGAAGACAAGTTGGCCATGCCGGGTTATCAGCAAGAGAAATGGGTAAAAGCGAATCGCTACCAGCAACGAGAATGGGGTGAGTTAATCACTCTGTGGACTGTGCTGAACCAACATCTTCTCTCTGCCGCACAATCTGTACCTGACGCTGCCTGGAAGCACACCTGCACGGTCGGCGGTTCGGAACCAATGACATTGCAATTCGTCTTCGAAGACTACATTCAGCACATGCTGCACCATTTACAGCATATCGGAATTGATGTAGCTGATTTTGCCACGTAGTGGTCGAAACTGAGAACCGGGAACTGGAATCCGAGAACTGATGATCCGCTACCTCTCCGCACGAGTGCTGTACACACTCCCGGTAATCTGGCTGGTAGTGTCGCTGGTATTTCTGCTTATCCACTTAGTCCCCGGAGATCCCATAGTCCAGATGTTGGGAGAAGGTGCGCCGGCGGCAGACTTGCAGGCCGCTCGACATGCCTACGGACTCGATCTCCCACTAGGCCGCCAGTATCTCAACTACTGGAAGGGAGTGCTGCACGGAGACCTCGGGCCATCACTTCGTTTCAATCAAGGCGTCAGTTCGCTGATTGTGCAGCGGTATCCATACACTTTGCAGTTGACCCTGGCTGCATTGTTAGTTGCGGTCGTGCTCTCCATCCCGGCAGGAGTGCGTTCTGCCCGACGCAGAAATTTGTGGGATGACCGCGCCCTGAGCGTGATCAGCCTGTTCGGACTTTCGTTTCCAAATTTTGCGCTGGGACCGATCCTGATTTTGTTGTTCTCCATCAAGCTGGGCCTGCTGCCGGTGTCCGGCTCGGGAACGGTTGCCCATTTAGTGCTGCCCGCGATCACTATGGGTGGAGCACTGGCGGCGATCCTTACGCGGATGGTCAGGACATCCATGCTCGAAGAACTCGGCCAGGACTACATTCGCACCGCACGGGCCAAAGGACTGTCGGAAACGGTTGTGGTTTATCGCCACGCTCTGCGCAACGCAATGATTCCGGTGATTACAGTATTGGGTTTACAATTCGGCGCTTTGCTGGCGGGAGCAATTGTCACCGAGACAATTTTTTCCTGGCCTGGGATTGGACGGTTGACGATTCAGGCGATCGGGAACCGCGATTATTATTTGGTCGAGGGCTGCATTCTGGCGATCGGATTAACGTATGTGGCGGTAAATTTCCTGACCGATTTGTTTTATTCAGTGGCAAATCCGAGGATACGAGCGTAGCGCCGCCGTCTCGGCGGCTGTCGTGTGGGCGTCTAGCTAGGTTGCCGTGGACTTCCTGACGGACTTGCCGTATTTGATCACGAACCTGATTAGACAGTAGCTTGGACAAAAGATCCTCATCACCTCAGGGCTGCCAATCATGTCTGCAAGCGCTTAATTTATTTGCTCTTGATCGTGCTTTGCCTTGATAGCCAAAAATGGGTAAAAGAAGTTCGGACAAGGCTGCCGTCTGCCGAAACAGCACGCGGGAGTACAATTAAAAAGCGGAGGGAAACCATGAAAGTGAATATTCCATGTCCCTATTGCAAAACGACTTTAGCTATTGAATTGTTTGGGGAGCACGCAAACTATGCAACTCAATGCCCTGTATGTGGCCCGATTTCTGGGCGTGTGTTCTTTGGGCCAGAGCCGGTTGAATCGCAACCGCAATCGCCTAAATAAAAATATGAGGAGACTCTGTTTGCCTGCAAAGAAAGCAATGTTGTTGGCACTCTGTCTTCTATTATTTTGTCCTGTTCCTTCCCGGGCCAAAATCAATGAGAAAGAGAAATTCACAGTTCGCGTTATTAAGGTCAAAAGTGTGGGGGAAGGCTGTAATGCGGAAGTGCAGTCGGACAAAGTGCGCTACGAAATACGTTCCGGTGTAGTGCACCCCTGCAAACTAGACAGCTGGGGCCGTGTTTGAAGTGATGGTTGGAACGAAGGCCGCACGAGCATCGTGCGGGGTTCGTCCGTGGAGTCCGCGATGCGGACGGTCGTGATTGTACTCCTCGATCCAGCGCGCGATGCTCAACTTCGCCTGGGCAAAGTTCTGATACTCATTGAGCCACACCTCCTCTTCTTTTAAGCTGCGATGAAACCGTTCGATGTAACTGTTGCCCTCAGGATGGTTGTAAGCTGTGCGCCGGTGCGTGATGCCCAGCCGATTCAAAGTTTCGACATAGCGCGCCGACGTGAACTGCGTGCCGTTGTCGGTAGTCAAAGTCAAACCCATTCCACGAGAACCGAAAGGCAAAACCTCCAGCACGGCACGGTTGAGCGCCGCCAGAGCTTCTTCGGTGCGGCAGCGCAGACTCAAGTCCCAGCCCACGATGTCGCGGGTGCAGCAGTCGATCACCGACACCAGATACGCCCAACCCACATTCGGCCCGGCCCAGACCTTGGTCATGTCCGACTGCCAAACGTGATTGGGAAGCGGCGCTTCCACCTTGCCCCAGTCCTTTCGGCGAGAGACTTGAAAGCGGCGCTGACGCACTAACAATCCCCGTTCTCGCATGACACGCAATGCCCGCTTGCCATTGATCACCAACCCGTGATGCCGCCCCAACCACCAGACCACGCGACGATAACCGTAGGCTGGCTTCTCGCCGCAAGCCAGGACGATGTCCTGGTCGCGCGAACGATCCGCGTGGCTGGCGTGCGGTTGCCGCCGATAGTAGAGGCTGGAGCGGCTGATCTCCAGTGTCTCCGCTACCAACTTCGCTTCGTTCCCTTGGGCCACCAGTTCCCGTGCCGACGAATGGGCTTGCCCGCAGCTCACTCGCCCAGCACGTTTTTTAAGATCTCGATCTGCAAATGGGATCGGCCCAGTGCTCGCTCCAGCTGTTTGATCCGTTTCTCCTGCTCGGCATCGGGCTGCGCGGCTGCGCTTCTCCCCCCAAGCGCAGCCTTGGCTCCGGCTTCCACTTCATCCTTCCAGCGGTAATAGAGATTCGGAGCGATCTCATACTTGCGGCACGTCTCGGCCACGTTGCCGCTCTTCAGAGCTTCCAACACAATCTGCCACTTCTCTTCCGGGGTTCTCTGGACTCTCGGCTTTCTCGACATTCTCGCCTCCTGGCGGAGGCCCCAAGCCTAACTAACTTCTGTGTCCAGTTCTACAGGGGTGCACTACACTTGATTCACAGGAAGTACGCGACTACAAGTAGTTATCTCCTCGCCGTCTCGGCTCCATTGTGAGACTTTCGCTTTTGGTACGTCAGATTGATGATGACTACATTTCCAGCCTAAACCAATTCAATCACCACTCGCTGCCCCACCAACGCCGCCGCCCGCTGCAAACTCGACAGGGTAATGTCGCGCCTGGGATCGAGGATTCGATCTACCTGGGCACGGCTGGTTTTGAGCAGGGACGCCATGCGCGACTTGGAGAGCCTTTTCTTCTTCATCGCTTTGGCAAGCTGCCAGGCTACTACTTCCTTGATGGCTTGGGCCTGCGGTTCCTCGGAGATGTTTTCTTTTTTCAGGAAGTCATCAATGCTTGAACCCAGGTTTTTCTTACTCATCGTTCCAACTCCTTCTGGCGATGATCAGCGTATGAATCATAGTGTATCATAAAAGATACATTCCAATCGGCATCGTTGCGGAATAACAAGCTATCATGTACCACTTCGGAGTCGCTCTGGCCGTGGCATGACTTCAATCCGACTCGATACCCATCTGGTGGATGAAGCCGCGAAAGTTTTGGGAGTTAAGAGCCGCACCGAGGCCGTGCACGTGGCGTTGCGCGAAATTGTCTCACTGAAGCGGTTCAAAGACCTGATGAAGCGCCACGCCGGCAAACTGCCATTCTCTGGCCACGATGAGTGATCTCATTATCTTCGACACGTCAATTTTTATTGACAACCTCCGCACCGGTTGTCACCAGCCGCGTATCGATACAGTCTCCGGCCTGGTCCGCACCTGCTCGGTAGTCCTGGCGGAACTCTGGCGTGGCGCAACCAAAGCAACTGAGAGGGAGTTCTTGCGCACTCTGGCGCGAAACCATCCCATCGTAACTCCCAGCCAGGGAAATTGGCTGGAGTCAGGGCAGATTCTCGCCAAGCTCCAGGAAACCAAACGAGTCAGTCCCGACAAGTTGCAGGACCTGCACTTTGACGTATTGATTGCCCTTACCGCCCGTTCTCATGGCGCGCGGCTGATCACTTCCAACCGCGCGAATTTTGAACTGATCGCCCGGCAGGTGAAGCTTCAGTTCGATGCCTGGTAGTGTGGGGTCGTTGGTGCCGGCAAAAGGGATGAATGTAAATCAAAGCATGTCTGCCACAGCCATCTCGCTACGCCGCACCGCAACCCGCAACCCTTTGGCGGCGTCGGGCGTATTCTTAGTCACAGCCTTTGTGCTGTGTGCGGTACTCGCTCCCTGGATTGCCCCACAAGACCCGGCTTATATAAATTTACCAATCGTCTATCGCCCCCGTCTTCCGCTCACTGGTTCGGCACCGATGAATTAGGACGCGACATTCTATCGCGCTCCATCTACGGTTCACGCATTTCCATGCTGGTCGGCAGCAGCGTGGTTGCTGTATCCCTTTTTCTAGGCCTTCTGATTGGCTCCATCGCTGGTTATTATGGCGGGCGTATTGACCGCTTCATCAACGTGGTGGTGATGAATGCTTTTTTGTCCTTTCCCGGAATCCTCCTTGCAATTGCATTCGTAGCCTTCCGGGGGCCGGGAATTTTCAACCTCGTGCTGGCTCTTTCTCTAGGAGGCTGGGTCGGCTATGCCCGCCTGGTTCGAGGCCAGGTTCTGGCTGCGCGCGAGCGTGAGTTTGTGGAAGCCGCCCGCGCTCTCGGCGCAAGCGATTTTCGTGTAATCGTCCGCCACATTCTGCCTAACATTATTCAGCCGGTCATCGTGCAGGCGGCCATCGGCATGGCCGGCGCCATTCTGGCCGAAGCTACCATGAGCTTCCTCGGGCTCGGCGTCCCGCCACCCACGGCCAGCTGGGGGGCCATGCTGAACGACGGCCGTTCCCACCTTTTCGACGCGCCGCATCTGGTTCTTTTTCCCGCCTTGGCAGTCATGCTGGCAGTACTGTCTTTTAATTTCATCGGCGATGCCCTGCGCGACTTTCTCGATCCTCGTTCCCGCATGGAAGCCGGCCTATAGCCTGGTTACTTAAGTCACCTCCAGCACCTTGGTTCAAGGACGACAATAACTTGCCCAGAGAAATTCCTAGGCGCAACATTTCCTGATGCGTTGTGTTTGTACGCACTGAAAGCCGGGAACAAGCAAGTCCACGGCGCAATCGAAGCGGCACCCCGCATCAACGCGGCAGAGGAGAATCATGAAGATCAATCTGAGGACCATTCTATTGAGCGTGGCATCGGTAGCCTTAGTGCTGCCCGCGGCCGCGCAGACTGCGACCACGGCCCCGGCAAAGAGCACACCGGTCATTCGTCATCGCAAGGTCAACCAGCAGAAGCGCATTGCCCAGGGCGTCAAAAGCGGTCAACTGACTCCGAAAGAAACGGCGCACCTCGAACATCGCGAAGCACACATTAACCGCGAGACCCGGCGTATGAAAGCCGCCAACGGCGGTACCCTGACGCCGGCTGAAAAGGCCAAGATCTCGCGTCAGCAGAACCGCACCTCCAAAGCCATCTATCGCCAGAAGCACGACGCGCAGCATCGGTAAGAAGTTGCCGTCTGAAAGGCCCCTGCAAAGCAGGGGCTTTTCTTTTGCGGCATATTTGTCACGACATCTAAATCTGTCTAAAGTGACCCATTTCGAAGCCCTGTCTCCACGAGTGCTCTGTCCAGATCGTTGCAAAAACTGGTAGTGGTGTGCAGTTTGAGGAAATGGGTCGTATCAGGGCATCGGCTTTCAGCCGTGCCGTTTCCGCGAATTTCGATGCGAGGCGCCCATGGGGCGCAACCGCCAAATAGACAACGGGCTTTTCGTTAGTTGCGCCGTACGGCGCGTGGCCTGGCAATTTTTGCCTCTGCAAGCGGCACGGCCGGCCATGCCCTGATACGAATCTTTCTCGAACTGCACGAATGCTCCCCCAATCAGGTAGTTAATGGGCTTTTACTGGCCTCCATGCCCTTGAGAACAGGACAAATACATTTCTTGACAATATTACATATCGTAATGTATATATTGCATATTGCAATATGAAACTGGGAGACAAGATCCGTTATCTGCGCGAGGTGGAAGGCTCCCTGCGTGGCCTGGACCGGCCCATGACCCAGCAGGAACTGGTGCTGGCCGTGGCCAAGGAACTGCGCAAGAAGATCAGCCAGTCCTATATCTCGCAGATCGAAAACGGCTCGCGCCCGCACATGACGCAGTCTTCCCGCTCGTTGCTGGCGAAGTTTTTCAAGGTGCATCCGGGATTTCTCGTGGACGATCCCGAGGGATATCACACAGAGCTGGTCTCCGACCTGCGTACCACGGAAGGGAAGCTTGATGTCTGGCTGCTACAAGGTGCAGAGCGATTCGCCAGCGATCCGGAAGTGAGCGATGTCTTGATTAAAGTCGCGCGCCAGAAAGATACGCGTAGTTGTTTCGTGCTGTTGGGCGCGATCCTGGACACGACCGGCCTGGCAGACCGCTTGTTGGAAGCGCTCCAGCCGGAGCGCGAAAAGGGTCCGAAAGGTAGAGAAGGGAGGCGGTCTCTATGACCTGGGCCGATTTCTATCTCATCTGTTTTGCCGTGGGGTGCGCTTTTAGCGTGTTTTCGTTTCTTTTGGGTGGGCATCACTGGCCCTTGCCGTTTCATTTTCACTTTCATGGTGGAGGCCCGGTGGTCCATACCGGGACCCACGCCGGACATGCCGGCGGTCACGGCCAGGGCCATTCCGTGGGTTCATTTATCAACCCGGTCACGCTGGCTGCATTCCTGGCCTGGTTTGGCGGCATGGGTTACTTGTTGACCCGTTTTTCCGGGCTGGCATTCTTTGCAGCATTGGGTCTGTCAGTGCTGGCTGGATTAGTTGCTGCTGCAATCGTGTTCTGGTTCGTGGCCAAGGTGCTGAGTTCGGAAGAGGAAGAGCTGGATCCCGCGGACTTTGAGATGGTCGGCGTGCTGGGGCGCATTTCGAATCCCGTCCGCGAGGGTGGAACCGGCGAACTCATCTACTCGCAGGCCGGAACGCGCCGCGCATGCGGGGTGCGGGCCGAGGACGGTCATGCCATCACCAAGGGAACCGAAGTAGTCGTGACCCGCTACGAAAAGGGAATTGCCTACGTACGCCTGTGGTCAGAGATGGCGGGAGAAGAGCACGCGGCTCAGGAAGGCAGTGGCTAGTGGTTAGTGGATCGTGACGAGTAAATCTGATCACTAACCACTAGTCACTAACCACTAACCACTAACCATTGGCTTTGTGTTGGGTAGAAAACGAGGATTCAACAATGAACCGCACATGGTGGAAAATCGGCATCGGGGGCCTCTGGTTGGGACTGCCCCTGATCGCATTCCGCTATTGGATGGTCTGGGACCGCCTCCCCGCCCGCATGGCCACGCACTTTAACGCGGCCAATCAGACGAACGGCTGGATGACGCGCGAAGGCTCCATGTATTTCATTCTGGGGCTCTATATGTGCCTGGTCACACTTTTTACCGTGATCGTAACTGTCTTCCAAAAGGTACGCGTCCCCGACGTGGCGGCGTGGGCCGTGATGGGTTTGTTCTATGTAATTCTCGGCGTGCTCTGTTACGGCAACGAGTCTGTGTTGGCGTACAACCTGACGGGCGCACCAGTCCGGTTACTGCCCATCATCGCCCCGGTATTTGCCGCGATTTTTGTAGCCATCATCGTTACGTTCACTGGCAAGCGTGGGAAGAGCTTGCCAACGGGCACGGTCCTTGCCGAAGAAGTTCATGCCGGGCGCCCGTTCGCACTCGTTTTGCTTCTCCCAGCTGCCATGGAGCTCGCGATAATCTACGCAATCCCAAACACTGGATTGCGAATAACGCTCGGTCTAATAGCCGTGGTTCTGTTTGCCGCAGGTTGGATGGCATGGAGCGGGTTCACTTATTTATTTACCAGCAATGGCGTAGAGGTCCGCACTCTGGGTTTCCGCCTGCGCTCGATTCCGGCCGGGCAGATACGAGAGTACGCTCCAGACCGCTGGAGCATTGCCGGCGGCTATGGCATTCGTGGTCTGGGCGAACGTCGGGCCTATGTCTGGGGCAATCGCGGCGTGCGCATCAAGACCAGCGATGGCGAAGTTTTTCTGGGGCACAAAAATCCAGATCAGATCGTTCACGATCTGGATGCAGTTAAGCAGTGTGGGGCGGGCACTCTTGCCCGCTAACTAAGAACTGGGTTTGTCCGCATTTGAAGGAGGAGGCGATATGTCGGATTTACTACCAAAGGGTATAGAAATTTGGATCATTGTCGGTGTTGGTCTCATGGCGCTTTTTCTTCTGGTGAGCGCCATGGCCAGGCTGTATCGCAAAGTGGGGCCACATGAAGCGCTGGTGGTCTACGGGTTCCGCAGCAAGCGTGTAATTTCAGGCCGTGGAACGATTGTGCTCCCCATGCTGGAGAATTGCCATGGCTTGTCACTCGAACTAATGTCATTCGATGTGGCGCCGCAGCAGGACCTTTACACCAAACAAGGTGTAGCGGTGACGGTCGAGGCAGTTGCGCAAATCAAGGTCAAATCCGACACGGAATCCATTTGGACGGCGTCGGAGCAATTCCTGACCAAATCCGCTCAGGAACGAGAGAGCCTCATCAAGCTGGTGATGGAAGGCCACCTCCGCGGCATCATCGGCCAGCTCACGGTGGAAGAAATCGTGAAGCAGCCGGAAATGGTCGGCGACCGCATGCGGGCTACCTGTGCCGACGACATGAGCAAGATGGGCCTGGAAGTAATTTCGTTCACCATCAAGGAAGTGCGCGACAAGAACGAATACATCATCAATATGGGCCGTCCGGACATCGCCCGCATTAAACGCGACGCCGATGTAGCCACCGCCGAAGCCGATCGTGATACTGCGATCAAGCGGGCCGTCGCACAACGCGAATCCGCAGTCGCCAAAGCGCAAGCCGATCAGGAACGAGTTCTGGCGGAGACGCTTTCGCAGGCCAAGCAGGCCGAAGCAACCCGTGATCTTGAAGTCAAGAGGGCCCAATATGTCGAGGTCACCAAACGGCAGCAGGCTCAGGCTGACAAAGCCTATGACATTCAGACCAACATCATGCAGCAGCAGGTAATTGCCGAGCAGGTGAAGGTGCAGCAGATCGAGAAAGAACAGCAGGTCAAAGTGCAGGAAGCTGAAATCAACCGCCGCGAGAAGGAACTGATCGCGACCGTGTTGAAGCAGGCTGAAATCGAGCGTCAACGTATCGAGACTTTGGCGTCAGCCGAAAGGCAGCGTCTCATGTCAGAAGCCGAAGGCCGTGCGGCGTCCATTCGTGCACAGGGCGAGGCCGAGGCTGAAATCATCTTTAAGAAAGGTGAAGCCGAAGCCAAAGCCATGAACGTGAAAGCCGAAGCTTTCCAGGAGTACAACCAGGCGGCGGTGATCGACAAGTTGTTTGCCACCATGCCTGAGGTAGTGAAAGCGTTGGCCGGTCCGCTGGCCAACGTGGACAAGATCACCATCGTCTCCACCGGCAACGGTGACGCCTCCGGCATGAACAAGATCACCGGCGACATCACCAAAATGGCGGCCCAGGTTCCGGCGCTGTTTGAAACTCTGTCCGGCATGCCGATGAGCGAGTTGCTAGGCAAAGTCCGCCAGCTAGGGGACAAGACACCGAAGCCGGACAACGGCAAGACAAAGTAACTGCTCGTGTTGAGGCGGGACTTGCCCCGCCTGTGTAGGTCGGGCACTCTTGCCCGCCCCCGCGAGCGAAGCGAGGGTTTTGGGTAGGGCACGACTTCCAGTCGTGCCGATACCAAATTGAAAACAGACCGGCTTCAGCCGCTGAGGTACCCCAGAGGCTAAAGCCCAACGAAGAGGGTGGCTTACATCGCAGGCCTAAAAGGCCTGCACCACCCAAAAGGGACGAACATGAAGCGACCATCTATGCAAATCGGCCTGGGCATCGTGCTGGGGATCGGCATCGGCGCAGGCGTCGCCATCATCCTGGGCAGCGGAGGCTTGTGGCTGGCAGTCGGCATCGCCATCGGCGTAGCCGTAGGAATCTCGATGTCCCGCAAATCTAACAAGCACGACGAAAAGCTAGAAGCTAGAAGCTAGCAGCTAGCAGCTAAACAAAAGGAGTCCATCATGGCATTACTAGAGCGAGTATCCACATTAGTCCGGGCGAACCTCAACGATCTGATCGACAAGGCCGAGCACCCGGAAAAAATGATCAAGCAAGTCATCCTCGACATGGAGAACCAGCTGCTGCAAGTGAAGACGCAGGTGGCCATCGCCATCGCCGACCAGCATCTGCTGGAAAAAAAGCAGAAAGAAAACGAGGACAAAGTGACGGAATGGATGCGCAAAGCCGAACTTGCCGTCGGCAAAAAAGACGACGACCTGGCCCGCGCCGCCTTGCAGCGCGTGGAAAGCTATCGTGAATTGGCGGGAAGTTTCGGAGAGCAGGTGGTTGACCAGAAGGCCCAGGTCGAAAACCTGAAGACCGCACTGCGCCAACTGGGAGCGAAACTGGCCGAAGCCCAGGGAAAAGCCGACCTGCTGATCGCCCAACACCGCCGTGCGCGCGCCGTCGGCAAAGCCAGCGACGCCAAAATGGCCGGAGGAAATGGATCCAGCTCCGGCGCCTTTGACCGCATGAAGCGCAAAGTAGCGCAGGAGTCCGCGCTCAGCCAGGCCAAGTCGGAGGTCGCTGCGGATGATGTGGAAGACCGGCTGGCTGCGCTGGAGAAGGAAGACAAGATTGAGCAGTTGCTGGTGGAGTTGAAGGCGAGGAGCGGAGCGTAAGTGTGGCGATGCTAATTCGCAAGATTGTGTATCGAATTAAGTTCAGAAGGGTATATGCGCTTCGGAGCTATGCAACCCCGTAGTCCCAGATTGGACTTTTGACTTCCAACACTAAGTATGACAAAGTAACGCTCATGCGCGAGACCACTACCGTCACGATCTCCCTGCCGCCAGCGATGGCAAAGCAAGTAGAGCAAGCCATGAAAGCGGAGCACCGCACACGTTCCGAGTTGATACGCGAGGCGCTGAGGGTTTATTTGTCGGCGCGAGTAATCCCAGTAGAGAGTCCAACGGCTGCCGAAGCACGCGCCTACCGCAGCGGAATGGCCGCATACAAACGTGGAGATTATGTAACTCTCGGAGAGTACATCGATGGAATGGACCGTCGTCCTCGCCGGGCCCGCAAGAAAGTCTCTTAAGCACGTCCCGGCTGGCGACCGGAAACGCATCTTAGCCGTGCTGGACGAGATGCAGAGAAATCCGTTTCAAGGCGACATCCGCAAACTGCAAGGCTTGCCGGGTTTTCGGCGGCGTGTTGGTAGTTGGCGGATATTGTTCGAGCTTGTTCCCGAATGCCAGCATGTTGTCATCAGCGCTATCGAACGCCGTACCTCGACTACTTACTGACAGCCGCAAAGCGCCTTTCACTCAGCTCGCCCCTCCCCTTGTCATCCTTCTATGAAAACGGGCGCACCTGTCCATAGGTATTTTTTGCGGCGCAGCGGAGGTGAGGGCACCCCGTGGCAAGGCTGAAGCCCATCTGATATTTTGCTCAAACGATATGGCTGAAGCCATATCCTGACACGAATCTCACTGGATTGCAGTAATGCAGGGGGCCTTCGACTCCATATGAGTCTTGCTTCGCAAAACTACAGCCGACTCACTCCCTATGATTGTCATTCCCCACCGATGGCTCCGCGCTTGAATCATCCGACCCAATGCGAAACAGCGCTGCCTGTTCTTCCGCGAGACGACGTAACTCAGCCATTTCGTCCACCGCCGCGGTTTGCGGGTCTTCTGATTTACGCTGTACCCGGCGCTCGGCTTTGTCTCGTTGTTTTTGTTGGCGTGCCTGCTCTTTCTGACGCTTATGGAATGTCGATCGGCCTCTTGGCATTCACAATTTCTCCTGTATCTTGGTTTCCTAATATTCTACCAGCGCGGTTCGCGTTTCTGGCGGGACTGTCCGCGATAATCGTCACGGCCGCGGCCCCCTCCGCCGCCACCAAAACGCTGTCCACCTCCGCCGCCACGTGGCCGGTCGGTCTTCGGTTTTGCCTCGTTGACGGTCAAGGTGCGACCTCCCAGGTCGGTGCCGTTCAAGGCGGCGATGGCTTTTTCCGCTTCTCCGGCATCGGTCATCTCCACGAAGGCAAATCCACGCGATCGGCCGGTTTCGCGGTCGGTCACCATGCTGACCTTTTCGATGGCTCCGTGCGCCTGGAACAGATTGCG
The DNA here is from genome assembly GCA_963837365.1 of uncultured Acidobacteriota bacterium. Taxonomy (GTDB): domain Bacteria; phylum Acidobacteriota; class Terriglobia; order Terriglobales; family Acidobacteriaceae; genus CAWBXL01. The sequence continues at coordinate 103,752 of CAWIMW010000012.1, read as the reverse complement.
TAATTCATCTTCCGTGGTGCTGTGGGGTAGATTGCCAACGTAAACATTCTTCATAGCAGGTCCTCTCTCCGTGGTCCGAAAGCAAGTTGAGAAATAACGTCGCCGCGCCGGGACTCCCGCACTTCAAGATCACGCGGCGGCGTGGGGCGGTTTCGCCTGGCGGTGGTGCGGGCGACGGACACAGACCGGACTTCTGAGATCCGCCGGGAAGCTTCCATAATTCCCCAGCGCACAGATAAATTGTCGGGCGTATCGGCGGGTTGGTCCGCACTCCCGTTTGGCGACGAGTCGGCCTCCGTTCGATTGGATGTCACGTGATCCGCATTCGGCAAATCGGCAAGGTACGCAGGCTTGCCTACAAGGAATGCCAACTGCTGCGGCGGTTTAGCACCGCGTATGTCGTCACAGAATTTGTCGCGATGCTCCAATGCGTCATCCATGTTCACGAGAACCAGGTTATAGAGATCAGCCCGCCACCAGGAGCGCGCTTCACTGATGTCGCAGGCACAGTCCACGTCCATGCCTAACTTCCGCATGGCTTCAGCCCGCAACTCGCGCTTTGCGCTCGATGTGTCCACCAGGAGCACGCGCTTTTTCTTGAGGGGACTGGGTATCGGGCTGGAAAGCGGCAACGTAAGGAAAGATGTGGTCATGCCGATTTCTCCTTTGGTTTAGGGCCTGAGCGCGTCCCCGCCACTTGCTTGGGTAGATACCCGAACATCTCCCGTTGCCGAACGCGGCGCTGGATCTTCTTCTTGCGTCGCCGGTGAAACCTGGCTTTGTCGCCATTAATTCCGGACATATTCACTCCTTCGTTGGATTGCAGCGTTTGCTGGCTAGCCGGGGGCTTGCGTGCGGCGATGGACTGACGGCAGACGAAATTCCGCGTTGGTCAAAGGACACACGGAGGCTCGCCTTTCGGGTTGAATTTCTCAATCGCGAAGGCGTTTGTACTGGGTCTTCGAGGTCAAGAGTTTAAGGTGTACGCCGCCAGGCAACGACGTTTAACGCCGCTTGGAAGTGTTTTTGTGCGTTTCTACCAGATCGCGGTCGAGCTGTGCGATGAGATCGGTGATTTTCTGCGGGTCACGTTTGTCAACTACAGCGGCAGCAAAGTCCTGCCTGGGCTCAATAGACTCCTGGGGCATGACGGCTCCATTTCTACTGCTGCTTCCATACTACCCTAGTATTTCCTGAAACCGCTAATTTTTCGCGGTGCCCCGCGCCCCTTTTGTAATTCAGGCGATTGATAAGCAGATTGAAAACAAACAAGTTAGGGTTCCTTACAGCAATTTGCTTGCTAATCTTGCGCCGTACACGTAGCATCATGGTGTACGTTGACCGAATCGGTCGTGAGCAGTTCTTGCTTCAACAGCTAGTAACCTGCGCAAGTTTCCGACTCCCTCCAGCGTAAATTACAAAAATTAAGGAACAAAAAGAACATGGAACAAGGAACAGTAAAGTGGTTTAACGATGCCAAGGGCTACGGCTTTATCAGCCGCCAGTCGGGCGAAGATGTTTTCGTGCATTTCTCAGCCATTCAAGCCGGCGGCTTCAAGAGCCTGCAAGAAGGCCAGACCGTGCAATTCGACGTAACCAAGGGACCCAAGGGCTGGCAAGCGGAGAACGTCAAACCGCTCTAAGTCGGAGAACTTTTGCAGAGAGGCGATTCGCTTGGCGAATCGCCTTTTTGTATTTTTACACAGCATACGACGTAAGTTTTAGTTGACATTAAGTAATTTAAACATTACATTGTGTCCTGTATAGAGGACACAATATGCCTCAAGACGAAAAGCGTGACCCCGGCCTCCGCATACTCGGACAAGTTTTCGGATCCATCGCCCTGTGGGGCGTAGCTGAGGCGATTGCCTTTGGAACTCTGCGCCATCACCCGAAAAGTTTAACCATTCGCATAGCGGCAGTCGCCATCGGACTGATCGGTTTCGTGCCCTGGCAACTTGCCACTGCCAAGGTCATTCGCAAACAGGACGAATTTACTCTGCGCATTCATCTGGTAGCGCTGGCCGTCGCCTTCGCGGTCACGAATCTGCTGGTGTTTGCCGCCAACCTGCTCCAGTTCGCTGGTTTCATTGATTACGTGCCGTTGATGCTCATTTGGTTCGGCATGATGCTCATCTGGTGGCTGGCGATCATGATCACGGCATGGTACTACCGATGAAAAACCGTTTGCGGGTGTTACGAGCGGAGCAGAACTGGTCGCAGGCTGAGCTGGGCATGCGCGTAGGAGTCACGCGCCAAGCCATCAATGCCATCGAAACCGGCAAGTACGATCCCGGCCTGCCGCTGGCCATGAAAATCGCGCGGGCCTTCGATCAGAAAGTAGATGACATCTTTGAATTGGAGGAGAACGACTGATGCGCGCCTTCCGCTACACCCAACACATCGACCGGACGCGAGAAGAAGTGTTCGCTTACATGATGGACTTCAGCACGGCGCCGCGCTGGCGCAACCTGGTGCGCCGCATGGAAATTGTTGGCGGCGGGCCGCTTCAGAAGGGTTCGACGATCCTTTTGACGCTGGATGCTTCGGGAAAAACGATACAGGTGCCATCGGAAATCTGGCTCTATGAGCCACCCCACAGATGCGGCAATACCAACACTGCTAACGGCGTCACAGGGACTTTTGAGTACCGCCTCGAAGCGGACGAGACCGGGACAACGGTATCGTTCATCGGCGATATCCGGCCTCATGGCTCGATGTGGCTCGCTCTCCCCTGGCTGCTCCGCTCCCTGCGGGTGCGCTATCGCGATCAGTTGGCCACACTGAAGCGGGCCATTGAAGATAAGCGCTAGCAATATGTTGCGTGAGAACCGGGCACTGCCGCGCTGGTTCGCAAAGGCAAGGACGTCGCAAGGTTTTCCGCATGGGCGACCTTTCACCATGTGTAGAGCGCGGTATACGTAATTGTCTTCTCTCCATCCGGCGGAATCGTCACTGCGAACTCGATCGTCTTGCTGTCGGTCTTTCGATAGGGGTCAGACTTTGCGGAGATGTCCCAAGTACTCCAACGGTACAGGTGCTCGACAACGCGGACGTCAACCGCTTCTTTTTTGTGATTGCGGACCTTGATTTCGAATGACTCATCGAGCATTTGCCGGTTGGTCTCCAGCCTGTAGTCCGTGCGGCGGCGTTCGCCGGTCAGGTCGAAGGCGTTGCCGGTATACACGCGTACCCTTTCGTCGCGTGGAGTGTGATCAATCACATTCTCGCCGGTGAATTCAATCTGGCCATCATCATTTCGCCGATAAAAGCGCACCCGCCCTTTGGGTAGGGGCATGCCGAGGTGATTGGCTTCCGAGTTGTTGAACTCACGCATCACCCAAATCTTCGGATTGGATTCCGTTCCGTAGGAGAAATCATTGCGGATACTTTCCCAGTTCCAGCCGTTGTAGCGGTTGGGATCAAGTTTAAGCCCATCGTAGATATAGATTTGTTTCGTAGAGACATTGGAAGCGCGGATGAATTCGACCTGCTTGGTTTCGCGGTCGTGCAAGGTGGTGAGGCGAGCGAGGCTGTAGAGGTGATATTCGTCGAAGGTTCTTTCGGTCACCGGCGGAGTCCTGAATGCACTTACCGGTCCGTCATTGGATATCATCTCTGAGCGGTCATACATTTGCCCCGGCTGAATCTTATTCACATCTCCTGCCATAAGCTTGACGCGCGCGTTTTGGAAGTCTTTGCCGCTTTGATTGTCCATGGTGACCCAGCCGACGATGTCTACAGCGTCGCCTTTTTCCGGAGCCACAATGTTGTAGTCAGCTTCCCAGGTGAGGCCGCCTGTTACATATGAAAACTCGGCCCGAAGCGGGCCAGGTTTCTCCACAGAAAGCAGCCACTGTAGGGTGGGCTTGAGCACGGTGTCATCCCCGAGAGCAGGAAACAGCGGTGTTCCGGGCAGACCGAATCGCAACTTACCGTCGAGCTCAATGATGGGCTGCTGCGAGCCGCTCTGCACATAAGCCATCTGAGACTGATAGTACTGAGTACCGTAACGGCTCATTGCCATGGAATTGTGAGGAACATAGCCGCTGCGAATGATTTTGCCGGAGACAACTTCCTGCTTGTTATCGCGCTGTACCAGAAAATCAATCGTCTTTCCCTCAAAGAGCGAGAGCAGCAGCGGTTCTGAAATCGGATCGGCCCGGTAGTTCTGCTCGAGCACCTGAATCGGTTGTTTTCCGGTAGGGTCACGCAGGATGACAGAATCCGGTTCCAGGTGCATGGTGATATCGGTCACATGGAGGCTGTTCACGCCGGCCTTCAGATCCAGCGGCAGCTCCTGGCGGACGACAGCAAAGTTTTGGTTGTAGATGGTAAGCGAAGGTTGAGAAGGATCATCCGCCGCAAGTGAAACAGTGCAAAGCGCGACGAGGCACACAAATCGACGAATCACGGGCCCTCCTGTATGACCAGTCGAGAGATTTGGCTCAGGCTATCTTCTTTAGAACGCAGTGGGTAGTATCACTTGCGGAACTTTTCTGATTATCATTCGAACAATAGTCGGGCGATTCGGAAGCCATCGCTTACTTGTGATTAGTCCTTAAGATTTCGCGCGGGGAGAAGTGGCATGTCGCGGAGATCATACTCCAAATGGAAAATTGGCGCGGCAACCGCGCCCCGCGTAGAATTTTCCTGGAATGGCAATCGACCTTCAAGTTGCAGCCCGCAAAGTGATTTCAGTCAACCCCGCGACCGGAGAAACTCTGCGCGAAATCGCAGCTGCCACGGAGAAGGAAGTGCAGGCGGCAGTCGCGGGTACGCGGGCTGCTCAACCGGCCTGGTTCAAGCTTGGAGTCGCACGACGTGTCGCGTTGCTTAAGAAGTTTCAGCGCCTGTTGCATGAAAGAAAATCAGAAGTCGCGCGGTTGATCTCATGCGAAGCCGGCAAACCCTATGCGGAGGCGCTCACGACCGAAGTGATCGTAGTGCTCGATGCAGCCCGCTTCTACATCGAGAATGCTTATCAGCTGCTAAGAGACGAACGGGTGCAACACGGGAATCTTGCCATGAAAACCAAAGCCGGCCGGATTCTGCGCGAACCTTACGGTGTGATCGGCATTATTTCGCCATGGAATTACCCATTTTCAATCCCCGCCACGGAGACTCTAGCTGCACTGGTCGCGGGCAATGCGGTAGTGGTGAAGCCCTCAGAACTCACCTCGCTGGTGGTACTAGAACTGGCATCTTTGTTTCACGAGGCAGGAGTTCCGAAAGACATTTTCCAAGTCGTCGTAGGCGATGGCGCCACCGGCGCGGCACTGCTGAACGGCGAAATCGACAAACTGGTTTTCACTGGAAGCGTACCCACCGGCAAGCGCATCGCGCAGGCTGCGGCGGCGCGGTTGCTTCCAGTTGTTCTCGAATTAGGCGGCAAAGATCCCATGCTGGTTTTGGAGGATGCGGATGTCGACGTTGCCTCCAGCGGCGCCGTTTGGGGAGCCTTCGTGAATGCCGGACAGACGTGCCTCTCGGTAGAGCGATGCTATGTGCAGCGAAAAGTGTACGAGCCATTTCTGGAGGCGTGTGTCAGAAAAACTAAACAGCTGCGCGCAGGCGACGGCATGAATCCAGAGACCGACATGGGGCCGATGATTAACGAGCGCCAGCTCCGCATCGTGGAGCAACAAGTTCAAGACGCGAAGGATCGTGGAGCCCGTGTGCTAGCGGGCGGAACCCGGTTGTCAGAACTCGGCCCGAATTTCTATGCACCTACCGTGCTGGCCGACGTCACTCATGATATGCAAGTCATGCGCGAGGAAACATTCGGACCGGTGCTGCCCATCATGGCGTTCGACAACGAGGATGAGGCTGTCCGCTTGGCCAACGATTCTGAGTACGGCTTGGCCGCGAGCGTCTGGACACGCGACCGTGCGCGGGGTGAGGCTCTTGCGCATCGCATCAACGCAGGTACGGTGCTGGTGAATGATGTGGTCTCCTGCTTCGGCATCAGCGAAGCGCCGCACGGAGGAGTCAAAGCCAGCGGCATTGGCCGTACTCATGGGCGATTCGGCCTGGAAGAAATGGTGCGCATCAAATATGTGGCCTCGGACCGGCTACCCGGTATAAAGAAAGTGTGGTGGTATTCATATGGCGCCACGTTTACCCGTCAAATGGTGGCCCTGCTGGATCTGCAATTCGCCCATGGCATTTGGCAACGGCTGCAAGGAGGCGCCCGCTCTTTTGGCATCCTGTTTAATAAGAAACTCTAGTTCTCCCCGATCTTGGTACCAAACCCCATCAACTGAACCGATTAGCGGAATTCGACTTGCCCCGTGATGGAGATCACCTGAAACCGTGCGTTGGGGCACGGCGGCCCCAATTCGCATCGGTAACAATCGCGAGTGACAGTGAGACGAAAGGCCGAGGGCAGGGAATTTGTGTATCCCTCTCCTTTCCGTTTTGCAGCCAGATCCATTGCTCTACAAAGCCCGCCGCTGAGGAGCCCAATCCATGGATCAGGAACACAAGTCTCGAGTCGTGGCATGGTGGTGCTCGGGGTCAACCGGCATCACGAAATCCGATTCTGCGCCCAACTCCATACACTTCACCGCGCCGATCAAAAATGGCGGACTGGAAGGCCGATGGGCGCCAGAAGAACTGTTGTTGGCCTCACTGGCCAGTTGCTTCGCGACTACATTCCGCAGCTTCGCAGCCGAGTCACACTTGGCCTACACCCGCCTACAAGTGGAAGCTCAGGGCGTCGTACACACCGTGGACGCACTGCCTTGCTTGGAGCATGTCGTGGTTCGCGCGCAACTGGCTCTTCCCAGCGGCGACAATCACGATCTTGCGACGAAATTACTGAGCAAGACACTTGCCGAGTGCGAGGTTTCTCGCGCATTGGCCGTTCATCCAACCTTGGAGCCGGCGGTGACCGTCAACGGCATGGCGGTCGTTGCGTGACATTTTGTCTACTGCCCCCAAGCCATAATCTCTCTGAGTTTTGTCGTTTGTGGAGGACTTGACTATGTCCACGGTTTGGATCTCTCGTTATGCGTCGCGCACCAACGGCGTCAAGAGTTCTGCTATCCGTGAGTTGTTGAAGCTGTCGGAACGGCCCGACGTTATCTCGTTCGCGGGAGGCCTGCCTTCACCCGATGTTTTTCCCGTGGAGCGTTTCGAAGAAGCCTGCCACAAAGTGCTGCTGGAAAATGGCGCCTCTGCCTTGCAATACGGACTCACTGAGGGCTATGAACCGCTGCGGGAAATGCTGGCACGCAACATGGCGCGCTATGGCATTCGCGCCCAGATGGAAAATGTTTTGATCACCTCGGGGTCGCAGCAGGCGCTGGATTTAGTCGGGAAATTGCTGATCAACCGCGGCGACCGCATACTGGTCGAAGCGCCGACCTATTTGGGAGCATTGCAGGCATTCAACGTATATGGCGCGCAATACGCGCCGGTTCCCATTGATCACGATGGGCTGCGCACCGAGTTGTTGGAACACGCTTTGCGCGCGGGGCCGAAGTTCATGTATGTGCTGCCGAATTTTCAGAATCCGGCGGGAGTTACTCTGTCAGAAGGCAGGCGTCACCAGTTGATTCTTTTGGCGGACAAGTATGGCGTCCCGATCATCGAGGACGATCCCTATGGCCAGCTGCGTTTTGAAGGCGAGCATCTGCCGCCACTGGTGGTTGTGGACCGGGAGAACCTGCGCCGCGACAACGGGTACTCAATCGGGAATGTCATTTACTTGAGTACTTTTTCGAAGACGCTCGCGCCCGGCATTCGGTTAGCGTGGATCGTCGCGCCACCCGACGTAATCCGCAAGCTGGTGCTGCTCAAGCAAGGTGCCGACCTGCATACCTCCAGTTTCATTCAATATGTGGCTTACGAAGTCGCGCGTGACGGGTTTCTCGATGAGCACGTCAAGCGCATTCGCCGCGTCTATCGCGAGCGGCGCGATGCTATGCTGGATTCAATGCAGCAATCTTTTCCGCCGGAAGTTACCTGGACTCGTCCGGATGGTGGTTTGTTCTTGTGGGCAACCTTGCCCGAAGGGGTCGTTTCCCAGGAGCTGTTCAAGACTGCAATCGAAGAGAAGGTGGCGTTTGTCCCCGGCAACTCGTTCTATGCAAACGGAGATCCAGAGGGCGGGCGTCACATGCGACTGAATTTCTCCAAGCCCACAGTGGAGCAGATTCAGGTAGGTATACGAAGACTCTCGGTTGCAGTGAAAGATCACCTATGGCGTTCGAAGAACGCGGCAATCCCTCTCGAAGTGGGTCACTAATTAAGTTGGCGTACCGCCAGAGCGGCATGCGTTGGTTATCTGGAATGAACCAGTTCGCTGGCCCTCAGTTTGTTGAGTAATGACTCCAGTAGTTTTTCGTTGTTTCGCAACCCGATTCCAAACTCATGATGGTGGGCCCGTGAGGCTTCACGCAGAAACTCACGGTGCCGTTCTTCGAGGATCTCCATCAAGAGTCTTTTTTCTTCCGAATTAAGTGCCAATTCCACCACGTCCTCCTGCCATGCGTCGCATGTGCGCAGGACTTTCCCTTCGTAATAGTTGACCGCCCACACTCGACGCCGGCTTATGCAGCCTTGTCGGCGAGTTGACCAGCTGCGAAGCGGACGATTTTTGGCTCGACCAGTTTCCGATAGTCGTCCCATGCCATTCTGACCAACTCGCGATGCGTGCCGGCGTTGAATGCAATTTCCTTGTCCCGGGTCAGGGTCTCATCCACGAACACCGGCATCCCGTAGAGATTTCCGAACGGCGGCATGGCTCCAGTTTCGCAGTCGGCGAAACGTCCTCTGAATTCTCTTTCGGAAGCGAGTTCTGCGGAGTGGGCTCCGGCAGCCACTTTCAGACGCTCCAGATCAACGTGATAAGACGCAGGAAGGACGGCCATGACCATCTTGCCGTCCAACTTGACGATTACAGTTTTAGCAAGTTCTTTGCCGGAGACGTGTGACAGCGCAGCAATACCTTGCGCTGTATAACCGACCGAGTGAGATATGACAATGTATGGGATCTCGTAGCTATCGAGAAATGCTTTGAGCGTAATGAGCGACATGGAAGTACTCCTTTCCTGGCAGATGGGCCGAGGGGCATACTCATGGCTCGCGGTCTACAGATACTCCTGAATCCTCTTATATTGGTGCCGTTCCGACCGCGCAGTGACTCGGATCACTTATCACTAATGTTTTAGGGGATCGACTCGATCCGTCGCACAAGAAAGGAATGTGAGTAGGGTCACTGCTTTGGAATTTTCCTGGCGATAAGGTGTCGTCGTGCGAGAGGAGGATCCCTTATGAGTTCCACCCAGCAGAAATGCGAAAATTGCGGGCTCAGGCGCTACGCCGATAAGCATCCGAATTCACTTGCAGCGAAGTTCTGGCGTTGGCACACCGGCTGGTGCCCGGGCTGGAAGGCTTATCAGCGATGGCTGGCGGAACAGTCTTCTTCATCTGGCCATTAGTCCATGAAAGAGTTAAGCACGGAGTTACTTGTGTGACCAGAGTCACGAGGGAAGTGATTCTGGTCACAGTCCAACATCCCGTGATTTTGAACAATAGTGTGTAACTCATACGAGGCACTATTGTTCAAGATACTTCACGCTGACTTCCTTGCCCCGGGGATCAAGCGATTCCTTATACATGCGCCCCGCATCGCGCATAAGCAGAAGGCGGGGCAATTCGTAATTATTCGCATCTATGAAGAAGGTGAGCGTATTCCGCTCACTATTGAAAGCTCCGATCCGCAGCAGGGAACCATCAGTATCGTGGTTCAGTCCCTCGGTAAGACAACCCATCTACTCAATTCGCTGAATGCAGGAGACAGCATTCTTGATGTTGTCGGCCCACTGGGAAAACCTTCGGAGATTGAAAAGTTCGGCACAGTCGTGGTGATGAGCGGCGGTGTCGGCACGGCGATGGCTTATCCCACCGCGGCAGCTCTGAAGAAGGCGGGAAACCGGATCCTTTCGATTGTGGGAGCGCGTACCAAACAACTGGTGATCTTTGAGCGTGAGATGCGTGCCGTGAGTGACGCGCTGATGATCACCACCGACGACGGCAGCTATATGGATAGGGGGTTTGTTACCGACAAACTCCGGCAGTTGATTCAGAATGGTGTACGCATTGACCTGGTGCTGGCGGTCGGCCCGATCCCCATGATGAAAGCCGTGGCCGAAATGACGCGCGGGGAACGCATTCGCACCATCGTCAGTCTCAATCCCATCATGATCGATGGCACCGGCATGTGTGGCGGTTGCCGGGTGCTGATTGACGGCAAGAGTGAGTTTGCCTGCGTGGATGGGCCAGAGTTTGATGCGCATCGCGTCAACTTCGACATTCTGGTGCAGCGCAATACGACGTATCGCAGCCAGGAGCGGCAGTCTATGGAGGAGTTTCAGCACAAAAGAGAGGCTAGATCTACGGAAAAACAAGCCTGCGCAGCAGAAGGAGCAAGGCCGTGACAGCGCCTCCCAAAACGTCGCTGAATGTTCTGCCGTTGAAAGAGCGGATGAAAGTGCCACGGCAGCAGATGCCGGAGCAGCCGGCTGAAGTACGCGCCACGAATTTTACTGAGGTGAATCTCGGGTACAGTCCGGAGCTGGCGCGTCAGGAAGCGCTACGCTGCCTGGAATGCGCCAAGCCGGCTTGCACAAAGGATTGTCCCGTAGGAGTCAAAGTCCATGAGTTTGTGCAGTTGATTGTAGCGGGCGATTATCTTGCGGCCGCAGCCAAGATTCGCGAAGACAACGTGCTGCCCGCCATCACTGGCCGTGTGTGTCCGCAGGAAGACCACTGCGAGGGTGGATGCCTGATGGGCAAGAAAGTAAAGCCGCTGGGCGTCGGCTATCTTGAACGCTTCGTTGCTGACTATGAACAGCACATGGGATTTCGCAGTTTGCCGAAAGTGCCGTCCACGGGGAAGAAGGTTGCGGTTGTCGGCAGTGGGCCCTCGGGCTTAACTGTTGCTGGTGATCTTGTACAAAAGGGCCACAAGGTCCGCGTGTTTGAAGCATTGCATGAGCTGGGCGGCGTGTTGGTTTATGGCATCCCCGAGTTCCGGCTTCCCAAGCAAATCATCCGCGAACAGCTGGATTACATGCGGGACATGGGTGTCGAGTTCGAGACTGATGTAGTCGTGGGGCGCACCGTCACCATTGATGAACTCATCGAAGAAGAAGGATACGACGCGATTTTTATTGGCACGGGAGCCGGCCTTCCGGTTTTTATGAACATTCCCGGCGAGCACCTGAACGGCGTCTACTCGGCCAATGAATTTCTCACTCGCATTAACTTAATGAAGGCCTATAAATTTCCGGCCTATGACGAACCGATGTTCGATTTGCGTGGAAGAGATGTTGCCGTGATCGGCGGCGGAAATACTGCTCTGGATTCCATTCGCTCCGCACTGCGTCTAGGCGCGCGCAAAGCCTGCGTAATTTACCGGCGCAGCGAAGCCGAAATGCCGGCGCGCGCAGAGGAAGCGAAGCACGCACGGGAAGAAGGGATTGAGTTCCACATGTTGACCAATCCGGTAGAGTTCCTGCCGGACGGCGCGGGCTGGCTGGGCGCTGTCCGCTGCGCGCGCATGGAACTCGGCGAACCGGACACCTCAGGACGGCGGCGTCCAGTCCCGGTTGCAGGCTCGGAATTTGAGATACCACTGTCGGTCGCGGTGATTGCCATTGGTACCAGTGCCAATCCAATTGTGCAAAGCACCACGCCAGGTCTGGGTACGGACAAGCGCGGGTACATTCAAGCTGATCCTTCAACCCAGCGTACTTCCCGCAAGGGAGTATTTGCCGGAGGCGACATCGTGACCGGAAGCGCCACGGTGATTCTGGCAATGGGTGCCGGGCGCCGTGCGGCTAAGTCTATGCACGAGTACTTAACTACCGGAGAGTGGTGTGATGACACTCACTCTCCCGCGTAGCTTCGATCACGGTCACTAAGGTCGGCCATTAGTCTAATGAACTGTTGTGGGAGGTGCGTCATGATGGACAGCCTGTTCTTCGCTGGATTTGATCCCTTACACGAAGTCCCGGAAAAGTGCACGCTGTGCTCGTCGCACCCGCCGGTTTTCACTTTTGATTACCGTACGCTTGCCGGGAAACGCCAGTCTCAAAAAGCCACAGGGTTCTGCTGTACGGCGTGTGCCGGCAGGCTGCTGAAGAAACTGGCGCGGGCCGAGTCTCAGGAGTGGGCCGAAGAGGAAGCTGCTCTCGCCAGCGACGATTTCGACATCACAGAATTTCACAAGCATCGCTTGGCGGCATTTCCAGGCAGCAGGTAAATTGCTGGACCGAATCACAATATTCGATGCGCCGTCCAGGACGAGATCAACCGGCTCTAATCCTATCTATCCATTAGAACGTTGGTTACCTGCCCCTGTGTGATTCAGGTCACATCTGCGGGTGTCTCAGGTCATGGCCTGAATTTACTCGCCAGACTGACAATGAACTGTAACGGGAAGGGAGGCGGCCATGATACTTACCTACAGGCTTGTCCGTCTCATCGAGACCCATTCGGACGCTCTCGCCAGCAGTCTTCTGCACAAGGTCCAGAAATCAGAACGTACGGAAGCCTACAGTAATGTGCCGCTGGATGAACTCAAAGAGCGCGTGCGTGACATCTACCTACATTTGGGAGAGTGGCTGCTCGGGAAAAGTGATACCGATATCGAGCGGCGCTACACCCTGATTGGTGTCCGCCGCGCCCAACAGGGAGTGCCTTTAAGCCAGGTGATCTGGGCCATCGTCCTGACCAAAGACAACCTCTGGGACTTCATCCTCAATGAGGTTGCTCCGGACCGTCCGGTGGAGCTTTTTGGGAAACAAGAATTGTTGCAGTTGCTCAACCACTTTTTTGATTGCGCGATCCATGCTGCCGCGATTGGTTACGAGTGGGCAGCGGAGGAAAGCGCTAAAACCCAGCACGCAATGCACAAGGCGGGATAACGAGGTGTTACAAGATGTCCTGGGAAAATGAATACAAAAGTAAATTGCGCATAGCCGATGATGCGCTGCAATGCGTGAAGTCGGGAATGCGGGTTTACATTCAACCCGGCTGCGCCGAGCCGGAGACGCTGGTGGAGGCCTTGATGCGGCGCGGACCCTATGTGTACGACGTGGAAATTGTGCACATGATGACCATGGGGTGCGCGCCGTATGTATCACCGGAAATGACTGGGCACTTCCGCCACAACGCCATGTTCATTGGTCCCAATGTGCGCGACGCCATCAATGAAGGGCGCGCCGACTACACGCCCATCTATCTGGGAGAAATTGAAGCACTGTTCGAGAACGGAGCCATGCCGATTGATGTGGCCTTGCTGGAACTCTCTCCTCCCGACTCGCACGGTTTTTGCAGCTTCGGCGTGGGTGTGGATACTTCTCTTACTGCTGCCCGGTGCGCGCGGTATGTAGTTGCGCAGATCAACGACCAGATGCCGCGCACCTACGGCGACAGTTTTATTCATGTAAATGAACTGGATGCGATCGTCGAATCATCGCGTCCTCTGTGTGAGGCCAAGCCGCATCAGACCTCCGATGTGCACGTGGCCATCGCCAAGCACATTTCCGGCTTGATCGAGGATGGCGCTGTGTTGCAGACCGGTATTGGCGGGATTCCTGACTCGGTGCTGCCGTTTCTTATGGACCGCAAGGACCTGGGAGTACACAGCGAGTTGGTTTCCGATGGAGTGATTCCGCTCATCGAAGCCGGGATCATCACCGGCGCGCGTAAAAACTTCAAGCCCCGCAAGATCATCGTAGGTTTCGCGTTGGGCACAGAAAAACTGTTTGAGTTTGTGGACAACAACCCGCTCTTTGAATTTCATCCCACTGCGTACACCAACCATCCAGCATCGATCGGCCGCAACGACAACATGGTGGCGATCAATTCAGCCTTGCAGATTGATCTGACCGGACAAGTCTGTTCGGATTCAATCGGCAACCAGTTCTACAGCGGCATTGGCGGCCAGGTAGATTTTCTGCGAGGGGCGACCTACTCCAAAGGCGGAAAACCAATCATTGCCCTTTCTGCAACCGCCAAGAATGGCACGATCTCGCGGATCGTTCCCATGCTCAGTCCGGGTGCGGGGGTAGTTACTTCACGCGGTTTGGTTCGCTATGTAGTAACAGAGTTCGGAGTCGCTTATTTGCACGGTAAGTCCATTCGCGAACGGGCGAAAGCGCTGATTGAAATTGCACATCCCCAGTTTCGCAATGAGTTGTACGAATACTGCGAGAAGACGAAATGGTTGCAACGCCCCCAGGCGTCGGAGGTGGTTGGATCGAGGTGAGCTATGGCAGCACAGGCGAGAGGCCGAGTCACGATCAGCGATACGGAGTGTAAGGGCTGTGGGCTTTGCATTGAATCATGCCCGCCAAAATGTCTGGTACTGGCTCCAGAGTTGAGCGCATACGGTGTCCATCCAGCACGTTACACCGGGCAGGATTGTACCGGATGTGGAATCTGTTTTTACTGCTGCCCGGAACCGGGCGCCATTATTGTCTACCGACGTATAACCCCAGTTAAACCGATTGTCACTTCACCGGGAGTCGAACATGCGGCAGCTATGTAAGGGCAATGTCGCAGTTGTGAAGGGCGCGCTGCTTGCCGGATGCCGCGCCTACTACGGATATCCCATTACTCCAGCCAGCGAAATTGCCGAGGCTGCGGCGTTGTACCTGCCGCAGGTCGGCGGAACCTTCGTGCAGGCGGAGAGCGAAGTCGCCGCCATCAACATGGTGTACGGCGCAGCTGCGGCCGGGGCCCGCGTCCTGACCGCTTCCTCCGGCCCCGGCCTCAGCTTGATGCAGGAAGGCATTTCGTACCTCGCGGGCGCGGAGCTTCCTTGCGTGATTGTGGATGTGATGCGCGGCGGGCCTGGACTAGGCAACATTGCCCCCGAGCAGAGTGATTATTTCGCCACCGTGAAGGGCGGAGGCCACGGCAACTATCGCAACCTCGTGCTTGCACCGTCTTCTGTGCAGGAGATGGCCGAACTCACCATGCTGGCCTTCGATCTGGCCGACAAATACCGCAACCCGGCAATCGTTTTGGCGGATGGCTTCACCGGCCAAATGATGGAACCGCTGGACCTGAAGTATCGCGAGATCACTGTTCCGGAAAAACCGTGGGCGGTCAAGGGAACACCTGAGACTCGTGCCAATCTGGTGAGTTCAATCTATTTGGAACCGGACGATCTTGAAGCGCATGAGCGGCGCCTGGAAGCGAAATACATTCGCGCGCAAAGTGCTGAGCCGCGATTTGAACTCTTCAGAGCGGAAGACGCAGAAATATTGGTCGTGGGATACGGCATAGTCTCGCGTGTGCTTCGTTCCATGGTCGAGAAGGCCCGGGCGGATGGATTGCCGGTCGGACTCTTTCGTCCCATCACTCTGTGGCCATTTCCATCGGAAGCGCTGGCTTACGCCGCGGCCCGCGCGTCGAACGTACTGGTGGTCGAATTGAGCAACGGGCAGATGCTTGAAGACGTCCGCTTAACGCTGAACGGGAGCAAGCGAGTTGATTTCTACGGACGCGTCGGCGGCAACGTTCCGTCGGTTGAGGAATTGCGTGAGCAGGTGGAAGCGCATATGTCGAACCGGGTTGATGTGTTTGCCCTGAGAAACGACTGAGCAGGCTGGAGGCGCCATGGCGGATGACAACAAAGTCGGGCTGATGGAAAGCGAAACCGGCGAGTATAGTGCGATCCACTCCAAACCCGCAGTCTTCTACGATCTGTATGACCGCAAGTCCGATCTCAAACAGCAGACCCATTATTGCCCCGGATGCGGGCATGGCATCGCGCACAAGCTGATTGCTGAAGCCTTGGAAGACATGGGCATGCAGGACAACACGATCTTTGTCAGCCCGGTCGGCTGTTCTGTGTTTGCCTACTATTATTTTGATGTTGGGAACGTGCAGGTGGCGCATGGCCGTGCTCCAGCCGCGGCAACTGGAATTAAACGTGAGCATCCGGACAAATTAGTCATCTCGTATCAGGGCGACGGTGACTTGGCGGCGATCGGAACGGCGGAAATTGTCCACGCGGCCAATCGGGGCGAAAAGATCACGGTATTTTTCATCAACAACGGGATCTATGGCATGACCGGCGGCCAGATGGCACCTACCACACTGGTTGGAGAAAAAAGTACCACTTCTCCGTTTGGCAGGCGTCCCGGCAACGAAGGCTTCCCGCTCCACATGTCCGAAATGCTGGCCACGCTGGAAGCGCCGGCCTACATCGAGCGCGTAGCGCTTTGTGACAACAAGAACATCATGCGGGCACGACGGGCGGTGCGCCATGCTCTCGAAGTTCAGCGCGATGGCTTGGGCTTCTCCTTCGTGGAGATTCTATCGCCGTGTCCCACCATTTGGGCCAAAGAGCCAGTGGATGCCCGCAAATGGATTTTGGAAAAGATGGTTCCGGTATTTCCACTTTCCGTGTTCCGTGAGCGTAAGGAACCATTACCCGCAAACAACGTGCCAACGCAAAGGGCGGTGGCTGAAGTTTTGGGGATCAAGCGGGAAGCAGATGCAAACCAAGTTGGACCAAAGCCCGCGCAGCTTCGCAAGAACTTGACGGTCAACGTCGCTGGTTTCGGCGGACAAGGCGTGCTACTGCTCGGACAACTGCTCGCCGAGATGGGCATGCGCGAGGGCCTTGAAGTGAGTTGGCTGCCTTCTTACGGGCCGGAGATGCGCTCCGGCAGCGCCCACTGTTATGTGTCGCTCTCAAAAGACCGCATTGGCACACCGTTGACGGATCGGCCAGATGTATTGATCGCGATGAATGAAATCTCATTGCGCAAGTTTGCCTCACAAGTACCGTCTGGAGGGCTGGTGCTATACAACGGGCCCTCTGTGCCGGCTGACTTGGGTGTGCCCGATGCGGAGTTGCTTTGTATTCCTGCTTCAGAAATTGCCGACAAGCTCGGTTCGGCCAAAGTGGCCAACGTGGTGATGATGGGGGCGTTACTCGAAGAGACCCGCTGCCTGTCTCCCACCACCGCCGCTCAATTGCTGGAAGCCAAGGTCAAGAACCGTACTTTGCTGGAGATTGATTTCCGGGCCATCGATGCGGGCCGGGACTTTGTTGATCATCAGGAGAACCTCGGTCCTGTGAGCCAGCCTGATGGATTTGCTTAGATCAACGCTGTAAGAGAACTGAAAATGAAAATGCGGCAGCTATTCCTCGTATGTGGTTCTTTCGGGTTTTGTGGCAGCACAAGGCAACCCTGCTAACACAACAGAAAGTGCCGCGCCAGAAAACCACTGTAGCGTTCCCGCAGATGAAACGGCAATCCGGCAAATTTCCGAGCAATGGAAAGAGGGTTACAACAGCGGCCAAGCGGCCAAGGTCGCTTCGCTTTACAGCGAAGATGCGTATTACCTGACCCAACACTTCGCCACTGGCATCGTGCACGGACGTGCTGCCATCCAGGCCTACGTTCAGCGCGGAGTTGATGCGAAGTACCACATTGACTCCATTCAAACTCTCACTTTGTCGTGTTCCGGCGATTTCGCCTACAGCGTGACGCGGTACGAATCCACCAATGGCGAACAGAAAGCATTCGGCGTCAATATTGTCGTGCTCAACAAAATCTCCGGCAAGTGGCTCATCGTGGCGCACGAATCCGCCGTGCCCGACCCGGCTACGGCGGTCCAACAACTTGACGTACTAAGCCAGAAGTAACAGAAGGTCCCATGGTCCCGGTTTCTGAGCGCATTGATAGTCCCCAGACAAAAGGGAAGAAAGTCGTTTCTCGAGAACACCAGGTAATACTGCAACCGCAACAATTGGGAACGATGCTTGACGTGCTGAGGGAGAAGGGCTACCAAGTCATCGGGCCGACTGTGCGGGATGGAGCGATTGTGTATGACCATTTCGAATCTGCCGTAGAACTGCCAGCGGGTTGGACTGATGAACAGTCCCCCGGTCACTATCGCCTAAAGCGGCGTGAGGACCATGCACTGTTTGGTTATGTGGTGGGCCCGCAAAGCTGGAAGAAATATCTACATCCTGCCGAGGTCCGGTTATGGTCAGCGGAGCACCAGGGCGGGACTTTTCGCATCCTGAACAACGAAAACCGGTCAAAGCGGCCTTATGCGTTCCTGGGTGTTCGTGCTTGCGAGTTGGCAGCCATCCAAGTGCAGGATCGTGTCCTCATGCAAGACAAATATCATGACCCAGTCTACGGTGGACTCCGGAAAGGTGCATTCATCATTGCGGTGCAGTGCACCCAATCTGCGCCAACTTGTTTCTGTACTTCGATGGGGACTGGCCCGGACGTGCGCGACGGATTCGATCTGTTGCTCACCGAACTGGATGCGGGCGGCAATCACCGATTCGTAGTGAAAGCGGGCAGTGAACGTGGGGCCGAAGTGCTGGCGGCGCTCAAAACCAGTCCCGCCCTGCAAGGCGATCTTCAGCAGGCCGAAGCGGCAGTTGACAAAGCGCGTCAACAGGTCCGCAGCATCGAACGCACTAAACTCAAAGAAATTCTTTATCAGAATTTCGAACACCCCCGCTGGGACGAAGTTGCAAAACGCTGCCTGACTTGCGCCAACTGCACCATGGTGTGTCCGACTTGCTTCTGTACCACGGTCGAAGATACCAGTGATGTGACGGGAGAACACGCCGAGCGCTGGCGTCGCTGGGATTCATGTTTCACTTTGAACTTTTCTTACATTCACGGAGGGAGCGTGCGCTCCTCCGCCAAGGCCCGCTACCGGCAGTGGGTTACGCATAAATTGGCCTCGTGGATTGACCAGTTCGGCGGTTCAGGCTGTGTGGGCTGCGGGCGCTGCATCACTTGGTGTCCCGTGGGCATTGATATCACCGAGGAAGCCCGCGCCATAAGGGAGACAGCAAATCATGGAAACACTTGAGCGCATCATTGCACAGCATTCGTTCTTCGCCGACTTGGAGCCTCCGTATATGGAGCTGGTTGTCGGTTGCGCCGCCAACCGGCGGTTCAAAACCGGCGAATACATCTTCAAGGCAGGGACTGAGGCCAACGAATTCTATCTGGTTCGCTCCGGAAGGGTAGCGTTGGAAATTTACGCTCCCCAGCGTCAGCCGATCGTGGTGGATTCACTTGGCGAGGGCGACATTTTGGGGTGGTCCTGGCTGGTGCCTCCCTATTACTGGAAATTCCACTCGCATGCGACGGAAGATACTCTTGCCATAGCGCTTGACGGCAAGTGCCTGCGGACGAAATGCGAACAAAACCACGATCTGGGATACGAATTGCTGAAGCGCTTTTCACAGATCATTGCTCAGCGCCTGGAAGCCACACGCTTCCAATTGCTGGATGTGTACGCCGCGAAATAATGACTATGGCAACCGCCGCCAAGCTCGATCCCAATTTCGATCCAATGATGCCGCAACCTTATGTGGTGCGGCAGGTGGTCAAGGAAACCTCCGACACCTTCACGCTTACCCTGGAGCCACCCAAGGGAGTGGATGGAAACCGGTTTCTGCCGGGGCAGTTCAGCATGTTGTGGGTCTTTGGGGTGGGTGAACTGCCCATCTCGATCAGCGGCGATCCAGCCGATCATGGCCGTCTCACCTACACCGTGCGCTCGGTGGGAAAGGCAACTCACGCGCTGGTGAGCCAGAAGGCTGGTGGCGGAATCGGGGTGCGCGGGCCGTTCGGCATGGGCTGGCCGGTCGAGCCAGCTCTGGGACGGGATGTGATTGTGGTTGCGGGCGGGATTGGACTCGCGCCGCTCCGTCCTGTGATTTATCACGTCCTGCGCAATCGCAAGCAATATGGACGCTTGGTCGTGCTCTACGGGGCGCGCAGCCCGCGCGATCTTATCTATCGGAAAGAGTTGGCAAGCTGGGCCCGCCAGCCGGACACCCAAGTCTTGGTCACGGTGGACTACGGTGGCATTGGCTGGCACGGACACGTGGGTGTAGTCACAACCTTGTTCAAGTACGCGCGCTTGCAGCCCTCGCGTTCGGTCGCGATGATCTGCGGTCCCGAGATCATGATGCGCTTTGTCACCCGCGAGTTGGAGACCCACGGACTCAATCGCAAGGATATCTACCTTTCCATGGAACGCAACATGAAGTGCGCGGTCGGCTTCTGTGGACACTGCCAGTACGGACCGCACTTTATTTGTAAAGACGGGCCGGTTTTCCCGTATGAGACCATCCGGCCGCTACTGGAAAAATATGAGATCTAAAGGAAAGCACAAGCCGAAAGTAGCTGTCTTCAAGTTCGCTTCCTGCGACGGCTGTCAGTTGAGTCTCCTGGATGCTGAGGACGAACTATTGAGCGTGGTCGGGGAGATTGAGATTGCCTACTTTCCTGAAGCTACGCGGGCGGTGCTCAAAGGGCCGTATGACATCGGCCTGGTGGAGGGATCGGTCACCACCCACCACGATGCGCAACGCATTCAGGAGATACGGCGGCGTTGCAAAACACTGGTCACCATCGGTGCGTGCGCAACTGCCGGAGGCATCCAGGCGCTACGCAACTGGAAAGATGTGGATGAATTCATCCGCGTGGTGTATGCCACGCCACAGTTCATCAGCACGCTGAAGCTCTCCACCCCGATTGCCGAGCATGTTCCGGTGGATTTTGAACTGCGCGGGTGCCCGATCAACAAATATCACCTGATCGAACTGATCACAGCCACACTTGTAGGGCGCAAGCCGACCATCCCTTCCTACAGCGTTTGCGTGGAGTGCAAGCGCAAAGCCAACGTGTGCATTGCCGTGGCCCAAGGGGTCGCCTGCCTTGGCCCGGTTACCCAAGCGGGTTGCGGGGCGCTCTGTCCCAGTTTTGATCGCGGTTGCTATGGTTGCTACGGGCCGATGGAGACTCCGAATACCGCGTCGCTGGCCGGTCAATTTCAAATTCTCGGCCAGTCGGACGCAGAGATCACCCGAGCTTTCCGGGGATTTAACGCCTGGTCTTGGCAATTCCGTAAAACGAGTGAGGAGTACGAACACAAATGAGCGGGCGCACAAGAACCATAAAAGTTGAAACGCTGGCGCGGGTAGAAGGCGAGGGCGGACTCTACATCAAGCTGGCAGGAGAACGTGTCGCCGACGTAAAGCTTAAGATATTCGAGCCGCCACGCTTCTTCGAGGCATTTCTGCGTGGCCGCCACTTTTCTGAAGTGCCGGACATCACCGCGCGCATCTGCGGCATTTGCCCGATTGCTTACCAGATGAGTGCTATCCATGCCATCGAACGCGCTCTCGGGATCCGCATAGATCCTGCCGTACGGCTGCTCCGCCGGTTGTTCTATTGCGGCGAGTGGATCGAGAGCCACGTGCTGCACCTCTATATGCTGCACGCGCCCGATTTCCTGGGTTTCCAGGACGTGATCGGCATGGCCAAGGACCACAAGCCCATCGTGGAGCGGGCATTGCGGATGAAGAAGATTGGAAACCGCATCGTGACTTTGATGGGTGGCCGCGAGATCCACCCCATTTCCGCCGCGGTTGGTGGCTTTTACAAAGTGCCGGCCAAGTCCCAGTTGCGAGAACTTGAGGACGACCTGCAATGGGCGCTCGATGCTTCGCTTGAGACCGCCCGCTGGACAGCCACTCTGGAGTTCCCCAATTTTGAGCAAGACTATGAATTTGTCGCACTCCGCCATCCCGACGAGTATCCGTTCAACGAAGGCCGTCTCATTTCCAACCGAGGTCTGGATATCGATGCTGCCGAGTATGAGGATCATTTCGTCGAGCAGCACGTGAAACATTCCAATGCGCTGCATTCTGTAATACGCGGCCGCGGCTCGTACCTGGTAGGTCCGCTGGCGCGTTTCAACTTGAACTTTGACAAGCTACCCGAGGTTGCGCAGCAGGTGGCGCGCGACGTCAAACTTACTACCCCGGTAAAGAACCCATTTCGTAGCATTACGGTGCGTGCTATCGAAGTGGTCTTTGCCTGCGCCGAAGCGTTACGAATCATCCGGGAATATGAGCCGCCACCGGCGCCACGGGTCGAGGCGCCCAACCGCAATGGTGTGGGTCATGCGATCACCGAAGCGCCGCGCGGCATTCTTTATCACCGTTATGCACTGGACGAAAAAGGATTGGTTGTCACTGCCAAGATCGTTCCTCCGACATCGCAGAACCAGAAGCGAATTGAGGACGATCTCCGCGAATATGCGGGCCGGTTAGTGGCTTGGCCGCTCGATGAAGCCACCTGGAAATGTGAGCAGGCGATTCGCAATTACGATCCATGTATCTCCTGCGCCACGCATTTCCTGAAACTGACAATAGAGCGGGAATAACAACAAGGGTGCATTTCATATGCGCATTATTGGGTGCGGAAATCGCGCGCGCATGGACGATGGCGTCGGAGTCTTGGTTGCGGAGCGCTTGCGCGGTGCCGGCATAAATGCCGCTGTCGAGAGTGGAGAGGCGCTGGCGCTGATCGAGTCCTGGAAGGGCGAGGATGACGTCATCGTTGTGGACGCGGTTGTGACGGGAGCGCCTCCCGGAACCATCCATATGTGGGACAACCCGCATTTGCTGTCTCTGGCGGGAAGTCCGTCCTCCACCCACGGTTTCGGCGTCGCTGAAGCCGTCGAGTTGGCCTGGATTTTGGGAAAGCTTCCGCCAAGGCTGGTTGTCTATGGGATCGAAGGCAAACAATTCAAGCACGGCTACCGTATCTCACCAGAATTGAAGCCGGCAATCGAAGATGTGGTACAACGCATCACAACGCATGTCTCCGGGCAACGTATGACGCCGGGCAGGGCGATTCATCGCAAATTGCAAATCTCCTGATCCCACTCATCGGGTCAAACGAATCAGAAAACGAGGTGATTTATGCAGGTCAAGGACTTCATGATTTCGAAACCAAGCTATTGCGAACTATACTGGACGGTTGAGGCTGTCGCTTCGTTGATGGATCACGCAGGGACGGGTATTTTGCCGGTAGTGCAGGATGTCCTCAGCCGCAGGCTCGTCGGCGTTGTTACTGATCGCGATCTCTGTGTGAGGGTCGTGGGACCGGGGCTTTATCCGGCACATACCTGGGTCAAAGAGTGCATGACTTCCAACCCAGCGTGCTGCCGCCCGGAAGACAGCGCGGAAAACGCCCTCGAACTCATGAGAGATAAACAGGTGCGGCGTCTTCCGGTCGTCAATGATCGAATGGAACTACAGGGTATGCTTTCCTTAAGCGACTTCATACGGGCCGACGCTCTCAAGATGGAAGCGGTTTACGATGCCCTCAGGCAGATTGGACAACCCTTGGCGGGCGTGAGCAAATCTGAAACACCGGTCTCGAAGGCTGCTTAGACTCATAAGGAGAACACAAGGACACGATGAGCTGGGCCCGCAAACTCTCCAAGCCGTATCGCATAAAAGATGGGAAACATTTTCGCCTGAAAGATTATGACCCGGCTGATACAAACGGCATGGAGGTCGACAAAAGCGAAGGGGCTGAGATGCTCAACAAGAGTGTCCGCCACATGGCCGACTTGCAGGCGAAGCTTTACGCACAAGACCGATGGGCACTGCTGCTTATTTTTCAGGCGATGGATGCAGCCGGAAAAGATGGCGCGATCAGTCATGTGATGTCTGGGGTCAATCCTCAAGGATGCCAGGTCTTTTCCTTTAAGGCGCCTTCAGCAGAAGAACTTGATCATGATTATCTCTGGCGGACCTCCCGCTGCATGCCGGAACGGGGACGGATCGGAATCTTCAATCGCTCGTATTACGAGGAAGTTCTGGTAGTTCGAGTCCATCCCGACATACTGAAGAAGCAGCAAATTCCAGAGCGTCTGATCACCAAGGAAATTTGGGAACAGCGCTATCAGGACATCCATGCTTTTGAGAGGTATCTGTCACGCAATGGCGTGGTGGTGCGGAAGTTCTTTCTCAACGTTTCCAAGAAAGAACAGAAGCAGCGTTTTCTCGACCGGCTCGATGAACCTGAGAAAAACTGGAAATTCTCCGCCGCCGACATTCATGAGCGTGAGTACTGGGACGACTACATGAAGGCGTATGAGGAGATGATTCAGAACACTGCCACCGAGGATTCACCCTGGTATGTAGTCCCAGCGGACCACAAGTGGTTTACGCGTCTGGTGGTCTCGGCGGCGATCGTGGACACCTTGGACCGACTCAACCTTACGTATCCGGAAGTGGATAACGAGAAGCGCGAGGAACTACAATCTGCCCGCCGCGTACTCGAAGGTAACAAGAAGTAAAGGAGTTACGCGGGTTGGGTGTAGAATCATGCGAATATACGCAGGGTGCAGCTATACCCGATATCCTGCATCTAAACGTACAAAACGCGTGGCTTTCCTGAATCGAAAATCGAGCCGTACCACCTTATATGTGTGTTTGATCGCACTATTAACGATCAGCACGGTCCAGGCAATCCACGTTTGCAAGCTACAAGCATTTTCGATAGCCGTCGACAATCAGGACGGGGAAACGGCCTCGACGGGTTCTTTTTGCCCGATTTGCCTGGCGATTCACTCAGCCACCGTGGCGCTGATTTCTATCATTATCTTTTCACCGTCGTTACGGCGTGAATTTTCCGTGACGTTCCTGCCGTACCGCTTTATCGAGCTCCCAACTTCTTTCCCGTTGTCGGTGCGTCCTCCGCCGGTCTGCTTCTGAGCTGTTGCGCATGCTGATTTTTCCATCGTGCATGCGCCATTTTACTTTCGGGTTAAGCCTGAACATGCTCTCCAAAGAGGAATCATGAGGAGTCATATGGACAAGAAAATCCTGCTTGCAGCTGCCCTGGTTTTCGCGGGGATTCCAGGTTTGGCCCAACAAAGCGATAGTGCGTCATCCTCTCCTGACCTTGCCGTCATGGAACAGCGGATGAAAGAGATGGAAGAACGCATTATCCAGCTGGAAGGGAAGGTACGCATGCTGGAGAGTTCCCAGGCGGCCCCAGCCGCGTCGGCTCAACAGGTAACGGCTGCGCCAACGCCTCCTCCCAGCTATGGCGGCGCCGGCGGCTCGGCCAGCAAGGCCCTGAACCCGGATATCAGCGTGATTGGAGACTTCATCGCCTCGGCAGGGGCAAACTCAGCTCCGCCGCTGGCTTCCTTGCAGCCATTCCCTTCGTTTCAAATGCATGAGTCGGAAGTCGGGTTCCAGGCCATTATTGATCCTTATGCGCGCGGCGATTTCTTCATCTCCTTCGGAGAGGAAGGTGTAAATCTGGAGGAGGGCTACATTACGTTCACCGCATTGCCTGACAGTTTCGTAGTCAAAGGCGGGAAGATGCGCTCTGCCTTCGGCAAATCGAATATACTTCACAATCACGTTTTGCCGTGGATCGATCGTCCCCTGGTTACAACCAATCTGGTCGGCGGAGAAGACGGCATTGACGATGCGGGGCTCTCGGTCCAGCGCATTATCCCCATGCCGAAAGGGATATTCATGGAAGCTACGGGGCAGGTTTTCCGCGGCGATTCCGGGGATGATGTGAGTCCGGTGTTTCACTCGTCGCGTTCCAGCGATGTGAGTACGGTGGAGCATCTGCGCACCTATAAGGACATTTCTGAGTCGACCAATCTTGATATCGGCCTTTCGTATGCGCGCGGACACAATGATCTCGGCAGCGATTTTTTGACAAATCTTTACGGAATTGATGCCACGCTTCGCTGGAAGCCTCTGCGGCGCTCCATCTACCATTCGTTTGTGGGCCGCAGCGAGTTTATCTGGAGCCAACGCCATGAAGAACTGGCAGAGCAGAAGTCGTTTGGGTTTTACGCTTCAGGCGACTACCAGTTGGGACGGCGGTGGTTCCTGGGTGGGCGCTACGACCAGTCGGACCGGGCGCGGTTTGCGAACTTGACGGACAAAGGCGGTTCCGTGGTGTTGACGTACTGGCCGAGCGAGTTCAGCCAGGTGCGCGGGCAGTATCGGCACACCAGCTACGCTGAGGGCAGAGACGCGAATGAGGTATTGTTTCAGTTGTTGTTTTCGCTTGGGGCGCATGGAGCGCATCCATTTTAGGTAGCGCCGCCGTCTCGGCGGCGAATTTTGCAGGGAGCATGCGCGGGCGAGACGCCCCCGCGACGGCGGCGCTACGCATCGGCGTTACAAGGAGAGAAAATGCGTTTTCGCAATCTAGTGGCTTTTGTGCTGGTTGGATTGGCGGCAGTCTGGTTTCCTTCTGCCGCTGAGGCCAAGAAGCTGAATATCGTGACCGCTACAACGGACATGGCGGCACTTGCGCAGGAAGTTGGCGGCGATAAAGTGACAGTCGAGTCCATTGCGCGCGGCTATCAGGACCCGCACTTTGTCGAGGCCAAGCCCAGCTTTCTGCTGAAACTGAGGCACGCCGATTTGCTGATCGTGGTAGGACTCCAGTTAGAGATTGGTTGGCTGCCTCCTCTTATTACGCAGAGTGGCAATCCTCGGATTCAGCAGGGCGCCAACGGTTATCTGGATGCATCGCAGTTTGCCGAAATTCTCGACATCCCCACCGGGCCGATCACCCGCGCTATGGGGGATGTGCATCCGCTGGGCAATCCGCACTACTGGCTGGACCCCGATAATGGGCGGCGACTTGCTAAAGGGTTTGCTGAGAAATTCGGTGAGGCCGATCCGGCAGACTCTGCGTACTTTCAGGAGCGCTTTCAAGATTTCGACAAGCGCCTCACTGCCGCCGAGCAGAAGTGGGAGCGGCCCTTAAGCCGTATCGCGGGCGGAAAGTTGTCACTTATCACAACTCATTCACGAACTTCGGAAAGCATTTTGGGATTCTCGTCGTCGGATATGTGGAGCCGCGGCCCGGTATTCCCCCCACCCCCAGCCACACCATAGAGTTGATGGGCTTGATGAAACGAGAAAATTGCAGGGTCATTCTGGTCGAGCCTTATTTCGATCTCAAAACTCCAAGATCCATCGCCGAGCAGACAGGTTCAAAGGTAGTCCAGTATTTGCCATCAGTAGGTGGCGAGAAAGATGTCACGGATTACTTTAAGCTGTTCGATTACGATATTGACTTGTTGACCAAGGCATTTCAGGCGACTCAATAGTACGAAAGAGGAACCATGGAGATTCTCCCCTTTTTTGATCTGGCCGTTTGTGGCCAGTCTGATTCTGACTGGAATCCACGCCTACCTTGGCGTCCACGTGGTCGAACGCGGGGTTATTTTTGTGGATCTGGCACTGGCGCAGATTGCTGCGCTGGGCGCGACCATTGCCATTCTAGTTGGCATGGACCCCCATGGCCAGGGGGCTTACTGGCTTAGCCTGACTTTTACCTTCATTGGCGCGGCGATCTTCGCCTTTGCCCGCACCCGGCGCGGAATATCCCCAGGAAGCGTTCATCGGCATCGCCTATGCGGTCGCTTCGGCTGCTGCCATTCTGGCCATGAGCAAGGCCACCGGCGAGACCGAGCACCTTAAGGACATGCTGGTGGGGAACATTTTGGCGGTAAATCGCCATGAAGTGATCAAGACGGCCATTCTTTATGGAGCGGTTGGCATTTTCCATTACGTCTTCCGCCACAAGTTCCTTTTGATCTCGACCGATCCCGCAGCTGCCGAAGCCAAAGGACTGAGCGTCCGCTTCTGGGATTTTCTGTTTTATGCGTCCTTCGGTTTCGTGGTGACTTCCTCGGTTGCCATCGCCGGAGTGTTGTTAGTGTTTTGCTATCTGATCGTGCCCTCGGTCGGCGCCATGCTCTTTGCGGACAAAGTGGGCCGTCGGCTGGCGATCGGCTGGACCATGGGCACGTTGGTTTCTGCGTTGGGAGTATATTTCTCAGTTTTACTTGATCTGCCTACGGGGGCGACCATTGTGTGCACGTTTGGCGGGGTTCTGGTGGTCATGTTCCTTGTTCACCTGATCTTTTTCCATGGTGGGAAACCCCACGCGCTGGAAGGGGCCGCGTCGGTTCACAACCCCAAGGAATCGATGGCCACCCGTCACTGAGATCTGCAATTTCCATGGGGAGGGAACGGTTAAGGCGTGCCCTCCCCATGGGGCTCTCCTGCTCTTTTCCGCCGGTAACTCAGAGTGATAAAACCACCTCAAGTTCCAGTAACCCCCTGCCGACGTTACTTCTGAGAGAGTCACCTGTTACTCAAGGGCATTGCATGGCACTTTTGGTTCATTGACCTTCCGTGTTGCGATTGCTACTTTGAGCATGCGGCGACAAAGCTCACTCCCCTGGTGCTGGTAGGCATCTAAGTGGATGAGGGGTTGGCTATGAAGTTCATGCATCTTTGCTATGCGGCGTTGGGCTTCGCGGTAGCCCGTTGGATTTTCAAGCGGGAACCAATGCCGGTGGCTGACCCAGTTTCGCGTTTTCGCACCTCTGGCTTGCTGTAAACCAGTACTGGAGGATGGGCGTGCGGCGCCCCGTTGCGTGCCGCTTCGAGGCCGCACGCCCAATCCTTTTCGCTTCCTGTTTTTCCTTTTCCTGTAGGTCTACGACTTCGGTTTGCTGCATTTGCGTCAGATTCCATCCGGCTGTCGTTAGAATTTTCCTTTGGGACGAACTTGCGCCCGTAAACAATTGAATGCCTGGATTACTTTGGTTTACCCGCGCCATGCCTGGAGCGGGTCAATATAGATTGATCGCGATAGTTTGATTTGAACGGTTAAGGGTTTCCTTTCGATGCTGCGACGCTGTTTCATTTTGATTGTCCTTTTGCTTCTGGTGGTCCCTGTGTGTCTGGCTGCGGATGAAAACAACGTTCCGCTGGGAGATATCGCGCGCACTCTGCGACGGGAAAAAGAAGAGAAGGACAAGCAGGTACCCGAACGCAGAGTCATTGACAACGAAAACCTCGATCAGTTGATGAATGAACTGCAAAGGAAGAGATTCAGTAGCACCAGTCTGCTATTTTCGATTGATGGCGAGGGCAAGGACTTCAAAGTCTCCGCGCCTGACGTAAGCTGTAATCTTTCGTTCAATGCGAAGACGACTTCTTTACTGACTGATCCGTTCATGCCGCGCAAAGTACCGGGCGCTGAGATTGCAAAGCTCGATGGGCCGGCGGAGATCCAGGACAATATCCTGCAAATTTCTGTTTACAATGGTTCGGATTGGAACATCAAGGAATTGATTGTGGGTTTAACCACCTTACGGAGGCCACGTCCTACCTCTTATGGTCCGTTCATGGTGAAACCTGCGGCTGAAACGGTTGTTGAGACCACAGAAAAACGTCCCGACCAGACGGTAATTTATCACCTGCGCGGGAGTGCTGCCCCGCGGACCACGACTGTATTTACCGCCGAATTGACGACTGAGCCAGGGCCGGACCAGGAGTGGCACTGGGCGATTGTGGAAGCAAAGGGTGTTCCTGCTGATCCGCCTGCGGCGACAGAACCTGCGGCTGCTCCTGAAGCTACAACTCCAGTTACGTTTCCCGCCGTCCCGATAGCAGCGCAAGCTCCCGCCACTTCCACAAGCAATCTACATCCGTAAATCCGATTTCCCGTAGCCAGCGTAGCTGAGTTTCCATATCCAGAAGCTTGTTTGAAGGATCTTCAGTTTCTGCGGTGATATCGAGACAGTGCAGAAACCCCGCATGCAATTCCGGCGTGGGCGAGGCGACGTGTTCCAGGTTACAGAAGACGCCTCCCGGCGCCAGCAGACCGTAGATTTCCGAATAGAGCGCGCGCTTGCGCTCATGTACGACATGGTGAATCGCGAAGCTGGACAATACAACGTCGAAGACACCTAGATCGGGCAGCGGGCCGTCGAGGTTATGTTCCACAATGGTGACCGAAGGATCGTTCGCAAATCGTGCCTGTACCAGTTCGAGCATGGTTGGCGAGAAATCAATACCCACAGCCTTTGCCCCCGGCCAACGTTCCTTGGCCATGGCAAGAAGGCGCCCCGCACCGGTTCCTAGATCAAGAATGCGGGAGGCTGAAGGCGGCAGTTGTTCGAACAGAACAGATTCTCCTTCCGCACGGTGAGGAAGTGAATTCTCGCGGTGCTGAACATAATCGAGCGCGTGTTCCGGCGTGTCCCACAAATTTACGTTCGTCATGACACTTTCGGGACACTTTCTGTTTTGCCGCTTTTCATGCTGCGGTAAGACGCATCCAGTATTTCCTGGTTCTGCCAGCCTTCGTCCCCGGGAACAGGGAATTTCCCTTTTCCTTCCAATGCGTCTGAAAAAGAATCCATCATGATCGCGTAAGCAGAATTGTTGGATACGGTTTCAGACTCCACTACTGTTTGACCGCGACGTAATTGAATCTCGATAGGCTGCTCAACATTGAGGCCATGGTCGGCAATCAGAACACCGTCGGTCCCAACGATCTCCAGCGGAGTACGGTATGCCGTTCGATAAGAAACCAAACAAGACCCCAGCGTGCCCTTGGAGAATTCGAGCGTAAGCGCGGCGGCGGCTTCCATGCGTCCGGAGAGTTTGTCATGAATCCCGCTGGCACTGACTCTCTTTACATCATCCTGAAGTATGTAACGAAGAGTGTCAATGCAGTGGACTCCGATGTCGGCAATCGGTCCGCCGCCAGCGACATCCATGTCATAGAGCCAGGTGCGCGGGTGGTCTGGGCCACCGGGAAAGGAAAACTCCGAACGCGCAAAGATTGGTGTCCCGATTTGTCCGGAAGCCACTCTTTTGCGTATTTTCTCCACACTGTCTTCGAATCGGAATACATGAGCTACACCGAATGGCACATTCGCCTTGCGGGCAGCCTCCACCATTTGCCGGCACTCGGCGGCATTCATCGCCAGTGGTTTCTCGCAAAGGACTGGTTTGCCCGCCGCGACCGCCGCTAACACATCCACCAAGTGGCAGTTGTTCGGAGTTGTGACAAAGACCGCATCGACCTCCGGAGAACGGGCCAGGGCTGCGGCCGAATCGAACGCCAGCGGGATGTTCCATTTTTTCGATGACTCTCGCGCTTTCTCCATGGTGCGGCGTGACAGCGCGGTAGCCGTACAGTTCTTGGCCAGGGAGAATGCGGTCATCATCCGTTTTTCCGCGTGCAGTCCAAAGCCAACAATGCCGAAGCGGACCATCGTTCTCCTAATGGGCAAAGGCCAGCGAAGAAGCTCCGGTGGGGGTGGGCAGGGTTTCGGTGACCGAGGTCAGAGTGCCATCGCTATTAATTGTGAAGTGGGAAATGTCCTTACTGCCCGGGTTCACCACGAACAACGTAGTACCACTCGCACTCATTACAGCGGACGCAGGTCCTGTGCCTGCGGTGTACGGGGAATTAGTCAGAGCGTTAAGCTTGCCAAGGTTGGCATCGACGGAAAATCCGAACAGATTGTTAGTTCCCGAGCAGGTTACGTATAGAAAGCTACCGGTTGAGTCCAGCAGCACAAAATTTGGCGTTGTACCTGTGGTTGTGCCTGACGTGCCGCCCGAAATTGTAAACGGCGAGCCAACAATCTCGCTCAGGGCCCCGGTCGTGCCGTCGATGGTCATGATGGAAATGTTAGAACTCAGCTGATTGACCACGTATAGGAAGTGGTCCGATGCGCCCGCGGCCAGTGCCGAAGGTCCCGTCCCGGCCACTGGGAAAGGCGATCCGACAACTGCCTGCAAGCTTCCGTCGGCTGCAACGGAAAACGCCGACACGGAATTCAAATTCACGTTTGCCACATAAAGAAAATTCTCAGCTTGTGAAAGGGCAAATGCGGCGGGGTGGGACGTGGTTGTAAAAGGCGAACCGCTAACTTCTGTCAGCGCGCCGGAAGACGAATTTACCGAGTAGACGGAAATATCGTGGGCTGCCTGGTTCAGCACAAAAATCAGGCTTCCGGCTTTGTTCATGAGCATGGAAACCGGACTAATCTCGGTCGAGGTCCTGGGCATGACTTCGGTCAGAACCCCCGTACGGTTGTCAGGCGTGAACAGGGAGACGTTGCTGGATCCCTGATTCAAGACATAAATGAATTTGTTGCTGGGGTGGACCAACACGGACGTGGGTGTGGTGCCCGCGGTAAAAGGGGAGCCGATGATGCTGGTGAAGTGGTTCGAACTATCCACGCGATACACAGCCATGTGATCGGATGAAGGCAGTGACACGTACGCGGTCGTGAGAGGATTGTTGCCTCCTCCGCCTCCAGAATTACTGCTTCCACCGCCGCACGCCACCGATATCGCTAGTAGCAAAGCAATTGCGGCCAACCCCGGACCTATCTTGGACATTCTCAAGACCTCATCCATCAGATTCGTTTTTAGAGTCAGAACATGTTTACAACTTATGTTTCGGCCTGGTGCTAAGATTCCCGAGGTGAAATACCACGCCGGTGGAAAATTTCACATCGTTTTGGTCCACATTAAATTGGTGTGTCCTGAGGTAGTCAACCTGAATCACGCGCACTGAAAAGCGGTTGGCGATGGGGACGTCAAACCCACCACCGAATACACTTGCTTTGGCGTTCTCTTCGGCAACTACCGAAGTGGTTACACGAGTCTCTGCTTTTCCGAAAAGTGCATGGCCAAAAAATAGAATTTTCCATTTGCTGTACATTACCTGTGGACCAAGCAGCCAGTCCCGCGACCTTATGTTGGGGCCGGATTCGATGCTAAATTCACCCACCGCGCCAAAGTAGGGTGAAAGGTTGAACGCGGCTGAAGCAGTACCCCCGTTAAGGCCGGTGTTGCTGGTGAAGCCCAGCGCTTTGCTGTCGAACTGTAAGCGGGTATAGCCGCCAAAAACCTGAATTCTGGGGGCTTCGGCGGCGGAGAGAGGGCTGGGCGAGATCACAAAGAATGTTGCCAGCAGAACCAGCATGATCAGCCAATTGCGTGCAGAAGGAATACCGCTTGTTTGTGTCGTCATCGGTAGTTGAGTTGTCTGGGCGCAAACGCGCAAAAGCTTTGTTTTCTTAGATGCTGCAAACCTGATCATGCATAAGGATAAAAGACAAAGAACAAAAGCGACAAACCCGCCAGCAGCCATAGACCGGGCTTGACCTCGGCCCAGCGTCCGCCGGCTGCTTTACATAGAGGATACAGGACAAATCCGGCGGTGATCCCGATCCCAATGTTATAGGTGAAACTCATTAACGCTACCACAGCGAAGGCCGGAACCAATTCGGTATAGTCGTCGAACCGTATCTTGGTGATTGGCGCCAGCATGAGGAGGCCAACAACGATCAGGGCCGGGCCGTATGCCTGGGCCGGAATGGCTGCAATCAAGGGCGAAAATAACAAGGTTCCAGCGAAGCAAACGGCTACTACAACCGATGTCAATCCGGTTCTCCCCCCTGCCTCGACTCCCGTTGCGGACTCGATAAACGCTCCTGCGGTGGAAGTGCCGGACAACGAAGCAAAGATGGTAGAAAGTGCATCGGCCAGCATGGGACGTTCAATTTCCGGCAGGTTGCCATGTTTGTCCAGGAACCCCGCTCGCGCAGAAACGCCGATTAATGTTCCCATTGTGTCCACGAATGCCATGACGAAGATAGTCAATACGATCGGGAAAAACTTCCAGCTCAGCGCCTGAGAAAAATCGAGGTTGAAGGCAATAGGGTCGAGACTGGGGGGAAGGCTCATCCATTTCGAAGGGTGAGCTGCAATTCCGGTGACAAATGCGACCACGGTGGTAACGAGAATTCCGATCAGGATGGCGGCAGGGAAGCGGCGAATCATGAGGATCGCCATCAGCAGAAATCCTCCAATCGCCAATAGCACTGGCCCCGAGGTTAGGTGGCCGGGTTGTAACGGTGCCCCTCCAGAAGCGGGACGGACAATTCCAGTTTCATTCAACCCTACAAATGTCAGGAACAAACCAATCCCCACCGCAAAGCTGTGGCGAAGGCCATTGGGGATGGCATCCACCAGCCACTGGCGAAGCCGAAGCACAGTCAGCAAGAGGAACACCACCCCCGCCAAAAATACCGCCGCTAAGGCTGCGTGCCAGGAATATCCCAGCGACAGCACGACCGTGAAGGCAATGAAGGCGTTTTCTCCCATGTAGGGCGCGATAGCGAATGGGCGGTTGGCATAAAGACCCATAATTAGCGTGCCGAAAATTGTGGTGAGGATCGTGGCTACCATGGAGGGACCGACTGGAATCCCTGCGGACTTCAGAATTGCTGGATTTACCGCCACGATGTAAGACATGGTGACAAAGGTGGTGAGTCCAGCGACGAACTCACGGCGGACTGTGCTGCCCGCCTTTTGAATGCCAAAGATTTTTTCCAGCCAATTGAACACGGAGAAGCAGGATACATGTTGTGAAGCGCGGAGGCCAAGTCGCCTATTTGCGCCATTGACTTGGGGCGACGGCACATCTACCATTCCGTCGCAACTTGTATCTTCGTGCGTGATGATTGAGCAAGTCCTAGGTCACTACCGAATCCTCCAAAAAATTGGCTCCGGGGGCATGGGGGATGTGTATCGCGCGCGCGATAGTCGCCTGGATCGCGACGTTGCGATCAAGATTCTCCGGCCTGCGTCTGCCAGTGATCCAGACCGATTGCGGCGCTTTGAGCAGGAAGCACGCGCCGCCGCAGCGTTAACTCACCCCAACATTGTCGCCATTTACGACATTGGGATCCACGAAGGCTCGCAGTACATTGTTTCCGAGATGTTGGAGGGGGAAACACTAAGGCAAAAACTGATTGCCGGTCCACTTTCGGTGCGAGCGTGCACTGATTACGGGCGTCAGATCGCCAATGGACTGGTCGCCGCGCACGAAAAACGTATTATTCATCGAGATCTCAAACCTGAGAACCTTTTTATCACTCGTGACGGCCAAGTAAAAATTCTCGATTTTGGAATCGCCAAGCTTACCGCCCAAGAAGCTGAAGACAATTCCGATCTGGTCTCCATGACCACCCAGACCAAGGTGGGCACGGTATTGGGCACGGTCGGTTACATGTCCCCTGAGCAGCTTCGCGGGAAGCCGGTAGACCACCGTAGCGATATTTTCAGCCTGGGTGCCATTTTGTACGAGATGTTGTCCGGGGTACGCGCTTTCCGTGGTGAGACCGAAGTAGACACCATGATGGCGGTATTAAACGCTGATCCCAAGGAACTGACTGCGACCCGGGAAAACATCCCCGTCGTTTTTGAACAGGTTGTGCAACGTTGCCTGGAAAAGGACCCAGAGAATCGGTTCCAAACCGCACGTGATCTGGCATTCGCGTTGGGTACGGTTTCTGGAACTACGAGTAGTAGGCAGATTCTTGTTGCCAGGACAAGTTGGGCAAAAATCCGCAGACATGTTCCTTGGGCAGTTGCTGTTGTGGCGCTCCTAATAGTTGGGATGATCTTGCAAATTGTTTTGAGTCGTCATGCGATTGCAGAGTCCAAACGCATTACATTTGAGCGCGGTACGATCTATTCGGCTCGTTTCCGTCCAGACGGCCGCAGCATCCTCTACTCGGCTGCATGGAACGGCCAGCCCATGGAGATTTACTCCACGGTTGGAGATTTGCCCCAAGCCCAGCCCTTGGGAATGAAATCGCAGTACCTGATGGGAGTCTCACGCGAAAACGAGTTGGCGGTGTCATTGCGTTGGAACCATGGTGTAAAACTGGATGTGATGGATGGAGTATTAGCGCAGGAGCCCTTGGCTGGCGGCACACCGCGGGAAATCCTGGAAGATGTGCGCTGGGCCGATTGGAGTCCAGATGGTCGTTTGGCTGTAGTTCATCACCGGCCCGGACACACAAGTTTAGAATTTCCCATTGGGGATGTTCTCTACCAGACGAGTGGCACGATCAGCCACATACGTTTTTCGCCCAAAGGCGACCGCATTGCGTTCCTGGACCACCCGTTGGCCTTCGATGACAGCGGGACGGTCTGTGTTGTTGACCTTTCCGGAAAAAAGACGACGTTGTCCTCCAAATGGGAGTCGGTGGCGGGAGTAGCATGGTCCCCAAATGGCGATGAAATATGGTTCACGGCAGCCCTAAGAAGTGATAGCAATCGGGAATTGTGGGCCGTGAGTCTCTCCGGGAAACTCCGCAGAGTGTGGGGCACTCTGGGAGGAATGACATTGCAAGACATTTCCAGTGACGGGCGAGTGTTGATCACGGCGGAGACCGAGCGGCTGGCGATGGAATGGTCCGATACCAGGACCCGTCAGCTGCAAGACCTCTCCTGGTATGACTGGAGCATTGCAAAAGATGTTTCCCGGGATGGGCAAAGGGTTTTGTTTGAAGAAGGCAGTGAACCGGTAGGCGCAAATTATGCCGTCGCGATCCGCAAGATAAATGGCGACCCTCCGATCCAACTAGGAGAGGGAACCGCCGGCGGGCTGTCGGCAGATGGCAAGTGGGCAATAGCGGTAATACCCGGCCCACCTCCACACCTTACCTTGCTGCCTACCGGGCCGGGACAACCACGCGAAGTTTCTTTGCCTAACTTGAACTACGTAGAAAGCGGGGCAGCAAGATTCCTGCCGGACGGAGAACACATTGTTCTGGATGGAGCTGAGGCAGGGCATGCGGTTCGGTCCTACCTGGTAACCATCTCCGGAACGCAACCTCCAAAGCCGGTTACTCCAGAGACCGAAATTGCCATTTTTCCATCTCCGGATGGAAAGTATCTCGCCGGTGCTGGACCGCTTCAACCGGATCGCCAGCGCAAGCTCACATTATTTAGGCTGGATGGCGGACCGTCAGCCGCGCTTCCGGTGACTGCGCCCACTTTTGCTGTTATGGGATGGTCAGCAGACAGTAAGAACCTCTATGTCTATAAACCGGCAGAAACTCCGATCACTATTTCCAGTTTGGAGATAGCCACGGGAAAAATTACGACAGTGCGTGAGGTAAGGCCTGCTGATCGGGGTGGCGTAGTGTCAATTGGCCCCGTGGTGTGTAACTCCACGGCAACTGGGTGCGCGTACAGTTACTATCACACTCTGTCGGTAATGTGGGTAGTGACCGGTTTGCGATAGTTGTTGCCCGACCTCCAGACTGCGGTATTGAATTCTTTAATCCAACGTTCCACAAAAATTCTCCCGCACGTAATGAAAAAAAATCGAGGATGAAGAGTGCCCATAAGGAAGAACAGCTCGAGAATGGGGCACCTCGCACCCGCGATACACCAATCCATCTCCGATGGATTGATAAACCATGGTTGTGCCTTTGGAGGTGTGTAACTGAAGTGGCCAGGGAGTCGCCGCCTGAGGTTCCGGAGAGTAATCCAGGCATAAAGTTACGCTGAACTCACACTGGATCCGGTCTGTGTGCTTTTCCAAAAATGCGCCGCCCTGATAAGCCGCGAAATAAACATACGAGGGTTTTACCGTTTCACCTACGATTTTGCTCATGGCTCCGGTCAATTGAACGTGGAAGAAGCGTGCGACGCTTTCGTTGTGGGCGTGATAGCGACGCGAACTTTGGCTGTCGCCGAAGGGCAACTTACCTGTCCGCACCAGATTGCGGTAGTAACGGCGCAAGGCGGAAATGTGGAAGGGATGCACCAGGCCCGCGATGGCCGCATACCCCTGTTGCTGGAATTGATCGGCGCAGCGGGCAATCTTGGCCGCCGGATTCCGGCGCTGAAGGGTCTGGCCATGTTGATTCGTGAGCACACCTGCCATTGCCAGCGAGCGTTCGTAATGCTTAGGCAATGATGCAACTGGTTGTTCATCATGCATGTTCGCCAGTGCGGTTTGCGTGTCCGGTTCGAGCCAAAATGGCTCCCAAGCTCTAGTCGCTGAATTGCGGATCCATGCCATATCTTCCATAGGAGCGAAGCCTTCAGTGAGCCGCGGATCAAGCGAAAGCCCACGAGGCAATTCGCCCGCACGTGTGAGTTGGCAACTCCGATTAAGAAAAAGCGGGTGGCCTGCCAGTTCCTCATTCCAGTAATTGTGTATTTGGCGCTCTGGAGTGAGGTGATCTGGCTGACCATCCAAGCTACATGAAAAAGCTGAAGAGTGATTCATGTTCGGTTCTCTTTGCCCAACCACAGCTGGTATTAACGACTCAACCATCCATTTACCGTGAAACGGCTGTCCGCAAACTTACCCGATAGACATTTCACCGGCGCAATTTCATGGGTCAGGGAACTATCGAACAGGACAAGCTGGTTCTGTTCAGGGACGATCGTGTGATAGTTAGTCGGTTGATGGGTGGCGCTGTTGCAAGAGGAGCCTTGAATATGCAATTCTCCCCCTTCAAATGCCTTGGGCTCGCGATGAAAGAAATACACGAAGGTGACTTGCCGTGCGGCGACCTCATCCTGACCGTTGTCACTGTGCCAACGGAAAAAGTCTCCGTCCTGGCTGGAAGTGATTTGTGCGTCGATCCGGGAAACAGGAAATGGTTCAATGTCCAGCCTGGGCAGGACCCATGGCAGAGTTGAATGTATACGATTCATCAGTCTTTCCTGATGTACGCCTAGATCCATCAGCACGTGGGAACGGCGATATTCAAAATCCGCCGCGCTGCCCCTGTTCACTCCGGGCGAAATGACCTCACTCACTACAAAGTGCTCTTGGTGAGCCAGAGTATAAGACAGCAGATCGTTGAGTTCAGCCGGCGAGAGAAACTCTTCCAGGACAACGCACTTTGGAGGCGAAAGCTCGTTTCCAACCATGTCCGGGTTCAGAACGCCTTTCGGGCAGGGTGCGTAGTACATGCCCGGGCCAGGACCAGGGGACGGAGGGGTTGGGATCGGCGGTCGCGGACCCGGAAGACTGACCATGCGGCTTTTCGAATCGAAGGCCACAGGCATTCCAGGTGCCGGCCCAGGTGCTGGTGGAGTGGGAGTTGGCGGTCTTGGACCACCGGAGGTTGCTGATCCCGGATTTTTAGGAAGACGGTATTCTTTCTGGTCCCAACTGATCCTGTGAAGTGAGTTTCTTGGTGGTAAACCTGCGCCGAATACAATCTCCCACCAATGTACCGGCCCGCTGCATGACAATTTCACCGGCAATTCGTGCAATTGCTTGGGTGATTTCTGGATTGGATTTGTTAGGGTCGTTTTCGGAGTGACGAAGGAGATCGGCCAGAAACTCGCGCTCGTCTAGGCTGACGATCCGCTCATCTTCCAGCAGAACGTCGGAGAGAACATCAAGCCTCTCGTTGGTATTCATTGAAGTGGCACCTCCCGTTGGGGGATACAAAATTGGCGCCAGCAGTCCGAATACACGAATGGGGTTATCTCAAGATAACAATTTAATAACTAACGGAGAGGTGACTAATTAGCTTCCGCACGGCAGTAGCTGGGCAGAAAAACCTACCTGGTCGCCATTGCACCAACAATAGATTCAAAAACCTTGAATCCGTCAACCCAGCCTAGCTCCGGCTCACTGGCCCGCTCAGGATGAGGCATCATGCCAAGTACGTTGCGCCCAGGGCTACAGATGCCGGCGATGTTTTCCAGCGAGCCGTTTGGGTTGGCTTCGGCGGTGATTTCTCCTTTGGGAGAGGAGTAACGAAACACGATGCGCTGATCGCGCTTAAGCTCTGCCAGTGTGGCGTCGTCGCAGAAGTAATTGCCTTCCATGTGGCCGATGGGAATGGTCAGTATTTCCCCTGGCTTACAGGCGTTGGTAAACGCTGTGTCCACACTTTCCACTCTCACATGGACTGGCTTGCACACGTACTTCAGTCCGGTGTTTCGTATGAGAGCGCCCGGCAGCAGTCCGGACTCGCAGAGGATTTGAAATCCATTGCAAATGCCGAGCACCAGCCCACCTCCGGCGGCGAACTTGCGCACGGATTCCATGACAGGAGAAAACTTGGCGATGGCCCCCGTACGGAGGTAGTCACCATAAGCGAACCCGCCGGGCACAATTATGGCATCGCAATTTTGCAGATCTGCCGAGTCGTGCCACAGGAATGTGACCGGTTGTTTGGCAACCTGCTGAACGGTCCAATATGCGTCATGGTCGCAGTTTGATCCGGGGAAGATGATGACGCCAAATTTCATTTTAGTGTCCTTACGGGAATCTAAATTGAGTTTAGCACGGACAAAAAACCGCCCGCATCGGAGGCGATGCAGGCGGCGTGGGAGGTCTCGTTCTTAGAAAGGCTGGGGTTCAGGCAGGGGAGCGGCATCCTCAGAAGGCAGCGCCATCATGCCCGGAGCTCCGGGCGGCGGTGGTGGAAGCGCCTTGCGGAAGAAGATTTTATCTCCGAACCCGCCGGCGTCTCCGCGGATCGACTTTAGCTGCCTCCATTGGGGAAGAGAAAGCACCTTGCGGAGATCAAGGTTCATCGATGTAAACTCGCGTTCCAGCTTGCCGCGCGCGTCCAATAACTGGTCCACCTGGCTGTTGATTTGGGCTTCATTCGGCACATCAGCATCCAACAAGGTCTGTAGCTTGAGGTCCTGCTTTTCCATGTCAGCGCCGTAGTCAATTAGGCGCAGGCGGTGGTCCACGAAAATTTGATCGAGCTGGGAGACCTGAGCGTCGGTCAGTTGAAGCTTCTTTACGATATCGGCGTTCTGCCACCACTTGCCAAGCTCGTTGTGGTAGACGAACACCCGCTTCCCAGGCCCAGCCATCATAGGCGGCGCGGGCGCTGTGTTTTGGGCGCAGAGAGGTATGGAAAAAACAACGATGAGTAGCGCGATCTTAATTTTCATGTGTAATCTCCTTCTGGGAAGTGGACCTTGAATTCTGGCGGGTTTCTAACCTGATTTCCTGAACAAAATAAGTTGCCGGTTCGAGCGCCTCCGGGCCGTTGCTCTGCATGACTTGTTCGACTGCGACGAGCAACGCATGGTCAGGATCTTCGACTACCCTGGTTTCGACCGGTGCTGCGGGAGGAATACCTCCGCTGAGGAGCAAGCCTGCGAGCAAAATCACCACCAGTGCCGGTACCCACGCCAGGCGTTGAAAAGCGGGCGTACCGAATGAGGGGGCAGCCGCGATCTGCGTCCGAACCGCCGTGCATTGATGGTCCCAAAACTCTTGTGGCTTGTCGGCAGCTTTCTTCAGGTCCGTAACGGTCTTACGTAACCGTGCAATTTCGGTGAGGCAGGAATCGCAAAACTCCAAGTGCGTACCCAACCCCCGTGTCGGGTCGGAAACGAATTCTACCAGTTCGGCATCGCTCAGATGTGGTGTTATCTCCATTGCTTTTCCTTCAAGTGTTTGCGAATGTTTCCTAAGGCTCGAAATAGATGTGCTTTGACACTGCCGACTTGAAGTCCAAGGACTTCCGAGATCTCTAGCAATGACATTTCTTCGACGAACCGCAGCAGGAAAACCTCCCGCTGCTGTCTGGGCAAAAGGCCCACACCGGCCCACACTGCTTTCACCTCGGCGCGGGCCAGCAGTGCACGCTCGGGAGAAGGATCAGGACTGTGAACCTGGAATTCCGGACCGTCGTCGTTGCCAAAGCCAACCAATCTCCGCCAGAACGAAACTCGACGGTTTTTGACGTGGTCCCTGACCAGGTTGACCGCAATGCGCAACAGCCATGTATCCATCCGGCACTCACCGCGAAAACTGGCCATGCTCCGGTACGCCCGCAGGAAGCACTCCTGGGTGATGGTGTCAGCGACATCGTCGTCCTTGACCATCAGTAGAACGAAACGATGCACCCGCTTTTGATACTGGCGAACAACGGCTTCGAACGACCCGGGTGAGGCTGCCTCTTGGGTTCGTTCGATAGACGCGTTCAAAGTTGTGGCCAGTGCAGTGTCCACGAGTTCCCGCTGCCACCTCTACAGACGAGTTTGATGCGTCGAGGTTTACCGCCCGGTACAATTTGCCTGGAGCCGGCATTTTCCCGGCCAAGGGCATCAGAACGATCATGGATATGGCTGAACACCTGCGCTTAAGTGGTGGAGCGCTGAAGAATTGGATCGTTGCTCAGTCCCAGGATTGCCTGGCGGTCGCCATCCTCTGGTGGGTCGGGTTGTACATCATAGGAGTACCTTGGGCGCTGTTTTGGGCGGTGCTCGCTGGGCTTCTGCAAGTCATTCCACACCTGGGGTTGGTTCTGGGTGTGATCGGGCCTACTTTAACTGCTGTGGTCACTTGGAGGGACTGGAAGCATCCCCTATATGTCTTGATCCTGTATGCCGGGATCGCAGTGGTGGATGGATTCTTACTCCAGCCTTATCTCATGAAGCGCACCGCCAAGGTGCCTATTTGGGCGTCCATTCTTGTTCCCATTGTGATGGGTTTGATCTTTTCGTTCTGGGGAGTCCTACTGGCACCGCCCATCTTGGCGGTCGTCTATGCCTATCGTGCCAGGTTTATGGAGAAAGACTTTAAAACTTTGCCGTGAAGTTTGCCTTATCTTCGAGTAGGATTTTCGCCATGTCTACTACCCGGCGGTCGTTTCTTGCGATGTCGGCCATGGTGCCCTTGGCCCTCAAGGCCTTTGCAACTTCCAACCCAATTCCAGTAGGACTTGAACTTTACTCCGTACGTAATGGATTAAAACAGGATCTGGAGGGCACGGTGCGTGCCGTGGCCCAGATGGGATATCAATGTGTTGAGTTCTATGGGCCTTACTTCGAATGGACCGAGGCGCAAACCAAGCAATACAGAA
This sequence comes from uncultured Acidobacteriota bacterium, assembly GCA_963837365.1. Taxonomy (GTDB): domain Bacteria; phylum Acidobacteriota; class Terriglobia; order Terriglobales; family Acidobacteriaceae; genus CAWBXL01. The sequence goes on along the minus strand of CAWIMW010000012.1, from coordinate 61,371 downwards.
AGTTGCTGGATGATCTTGGCATCAAGTGCTACTCCACCCACAACGACTATAAGAACTTCAGCGGCGACAATATTGGCCGGGCCCGCGATATGAACCTGATCCTGGGTTGTAAGTATGTGGTCATGTCCAGCGCCAAGGTTGACCCGACCGTTGATGGCTGGAAGAAGCTGGCTGACACGTTGAACTCTGCGGCAGAAACTCTTGAACCCAGCGGGCTAAAGCCTGGGTATCACAACCATCAACCGGAATGGGTCAAAATTGATGGGACGTTTCCGTTGGAAGTCCTCGCCAAGAACACAAAGCCATCAGTGATGTTGCAGTTGGATGTTGGTACTTGCCTCGAGTCAGGCGGCGACCCTGTGGCTTGGATCAAAGCGAACCCCGGGCGCATTCATTCGATTCATTGCAAAGACTGGTCGCCTGATCCGGCAAAGGGATACCGGGTCTTGTTCGGCGAGGGCACCGCCGATTGGAAGGGAATTTTTGCGGCGGCTGAGAGTGTAGGGGCCGTCGAATATTACTTGGTCGAGCAAGAGGGCAGCCGATTCTCAGAGTTCGAGACAGCCAAGAAGTGCCTGGAGGCGTTTCATCAGCAACATGGTTAAGCAAAGCATCATGAGAATTCAAGCTGTACTGATTGTTTTAATTCAAATCGCTATTTCGATTTGGATCGCTCTTTACATGGTTTTTCATAGTGTTTCCTATATTGGGCTTGCCCCAGCGGAACCTCCGCCTTGGAGGAATCGGATTTTGCCATGGGTCTTGCACTTTCTCATGAGCCTAACTGGATTTCGTGTAGATACTGCGATGCTAGCGCTATTTGGCGTGTATTCGGGGATATTGTTCTTGGTTCTGCAGTACGCAATTGTAAGGCCGATTCTGCGAAGTCGGCCCAATTGACCATGCTATAATTTTACGTTCGCCTGCTTAAGTTTCGAGGCTATCCGATGATCTCCTCTTCGGGCGATTCCTGCGCAATTTAGATCTTAGATAACGAGGTATTTCCATGTCCGGCCACTCAAAATGGGCCACCATTAAGCACAAGAAGGGCGCCCTCGACGCCAAGCGGGGCAAGATTTTTACCCGTCTGATCAAGGAAATTTCCATCGCCGCCAAGAATGGCGGCGATCCTGACACCAACCCGCGCCTGCGCACCGCCATCCTCGCCGCCAAATCCGAGAACATGCCGGCCGACAATATCAAGCGGGCCATCCAGCGCGGTACCGGAGAATTACCGGGGGTAAACTACGAAGAGTTCAGCCTGGAAGGCTACGGCCCCGGTGGGGTGGCGGTGTTGCTCGATATCAATACTGACAACCGCAACCGCACGGTAAGCGAAATCCGCCACGTCTTCGGCAAGAACGGCGGCAACATGGCCGAGGCTGGTGCCGTCTCCTGGATGTTCCACAAGAAGGGCGACATCGTGGTTCCCAAGTCAGCTGCGAAAGAAGATGACCTGATGGGCATCATCCTGGAAGCCGGAGCGGAAGACTTGCGCGATGACGGCGACAACTGGGAAGTGCTGTGCGAGCCTTCGGCGTATGAAGCGGTTTTGGACGCTGTAAAGAAGGCCGGAATCGAACCCTCGTCTTCGAGCGTGGCCATGATTCCGCAAAACTACATCAAGCTGGAAGGCGCAGCCGCCAATACCATGATCCGCCTGATGGAAGCCTTGGAAGAGCACGACGACGTGCAGAATGTGCACTCCAACTTTGACATTGATCAGAAGTTGCTGGAGGAAGTGGCAGGATAAGCTTGTTGCTTTTACTTCGAGCCGCCTTCGAGGCGGCTTTTCTTTTCTAAACACAACTCATTTTTGTGATTCCGACGAGGAGCGCAGCGACAAAGAGGAATCTGCTCTACGCAGCCAGCACAGAAAGCAGATTCCTCCTCTGGGCTTCGCCCATCGTCGGAATGACGATGTTGGCCGTAATTGGAATCGCGAGCTAAAACGTTTTCAACACTTCGGTGGAAAACGTTGTGGAAAAATCAGAAACTATTGCGGTAAGTGTTTTGCTAAGAATCACTTTTACATTTTGCACACATGCGAGTGCTGGCACGAAAGTTCCATATAGCAGCGATGAAGACGCGATTGGATAAACTACTCTTCGAACGCGGCCTTGCGAACTCACGGGAGCGGGCGCAGTCGCTGATTCTCGCCGGGAAAGTTCTGGTCAACGGCCAGAAGATCGAAAAATCCGGTACCAATGTTGATCTTCAATCCGAAATTCGCTTGCTGGGCGAAGATCTTAAGTACGTAAGCCGCGGCGGGCTCAAGCTGGAACGGGCCATTACGCACTGGAAGATTGATGTCGGCGGCAAAACTTTTCTTGACGTCGGTGCGTCAACCGGAGGCTTCACCGACTGTCTTCTACAAAATGGCGCCGCCAGAGTCATGGCGGTCGATACTGGGCAGGGGCAGATTGCTTTTCGATTGCGGCAGGACGGCCGCGTCCGGCTTTTAGAAAAGACCAATGCCCGCTACCTTACCCAAGAACAGCTGGGGGAGTTGGTGGACTTGATTGCCATGGATGTTTCTTTCATTTCCGCCACCCTGGTTCTGCCCGCTGTGGTCGTGGCGGCATTTCCGCAATCTCCCGAGGAACGGCGCGGACGCCAGGTTATCGTGCTGGTCAAGCCACAATTTGAGGTAGGACGGGAACACGTGGGCAAAGGCGGCATCGTGCGGGATGAGGCGGCGCAACTCGCATCTGTTGAAAAAGTTCGCCAATCGCTGATCAGTCTTGGCGCAGCATCCACCGAGGTGATCGACTCCCCCATTCTAGGCGCAGAGGGCAACCGCGAGTTCCTGCTGTACGCCGTGTTTTGACCCTGGGCCCAATCTTTCATTCAGCTTTTCTGTACAATTCATCTTCACCCATGCCCGAGAGCAAGCTGTCATCCAAACCCAAAGCCGCAGGAATTATCTCCAAGCCCAACAAGAATGAGCTGGCGCCCATCGTTCAGCAGTTAGTTGCCTGGTTGCGTGAGAACAAGTATCAGGTTGTCGTGGATCCTTCTACAGCTCCCCATGTATCGGGAGTGGAAGTAATCGAACGCGAGCAAATGGCCGCAAGGCCTTTGAACTTTGTGGTCGTGCTTGGCGGGGACGGCACATTACTGGCTGCTGCCCGGGCGGTCGCAAAAGCCGATATTCCTATTCTTGGCGTCAACCTGGGGACTCTGGGCTTTCTGACTGAGGTCCCTCGAGAGGAATTATTTCCCACGTTGCAAGGCATCGAAGCGAGCTGCTGCAACCCGGAGGTACGCGCCATGGTGCATTGCGATGTCATGCGGCAAGGCAAATGCGTGGGCACATTCGACGCGCTTAACGATGTTGTCGTGGGTAAAGGCACCATCGCCCGTCTGAACCATTGCGATGTGTTGGTGGATGGTGAATTTGTCTCCAGCTACCAGGCCGACAGCATCATTGTCTCCACGCCGACTGGCTCGACAGCGTATTCTCTTGCGGCTGGCGGGCCGATCCTGATGCCAACTGTGGAAGGTTTTCTGATTACGCCGGTTTCCGCGCACTCATTGAGCCACCGCCCCCTGGTGGTGCGTGACTCGGCAAGAATTGAAATCATCGCCAAGACTGGTGACGACGAAGCTTATTTAAGCATTGACGGCCAGGTGGGAATGCCGGTGGTTGATGGCGACCGCGTTCTGTGCCGCAAGTCGGACTATCAGGTGAAGCTGCTACGCATCAAGGGAACGTTTTTCGACGTACTGCACAGCAAACTGAAATGGGGACAGCGCTAGCGTCTCGGTTTCTCTCCCAGGTTCACTTTCCACAAAATCTGCCGGAAGATGCCGAGCCAAACCACGGCGTCCTGGGCGGGGATGTTTAGGCGCCGAATTAACCTGCGCACTTTTTCATCGGTATTGGCGGCAGAGCCGGGCTTGATGTAGCCGCTGGCGTGGAGAGAGTCGAGCAGCAGCCCGGTAATCTGTTCGAGTTCGGCCGAGCTTGCGGGAAGGTCATATTCAGTTTTCTTGCTGGTTTTTGTTTTAGCATCGCGCGCTAATTCGTAGAGACAAACTGCGACCGCCTGCCCCAGATTCATGGATCTATTTCCTTCACCTGTGGGAATGCGCATGAGCCAGTTGCAGTGGCTGAAGTCCTCATTGCGGAGGCCGCGCTTCTCTGAGCCGAACAAAATCGCCACATTGCCTGAGTGGAGCTGTTTGCGGATCAGGCGTCCGCCCTGCTCCAGCCTTCGCAGCGGCTGAAGCAAGTGGCGCTTGCCGACGGCGGTGGTCCCCACTACCAGAGAACAATCAGCAATTGCCTCGGCGACGCTTTTGTATTCAACCGCATTAGCCAGCAAATCCTCAGCGCCTACCGCGGAGGTGGCCTGACGAAAGGCCACATAGTATGGGTTCACCAAGCGAAGCTGGGAGAATCCAAAATTGCTCATGGCGCGAGCGGCGGCGCCGATATTGAGCGGGTTGCGTGGATTTACCAGGACCACGCGCAGGTGGCCGAATTTGTCAGATGTAGGCACACTTTTGATTTTAAATATCTTTCGTTTGGTTTTCTCTGCGTTCTCCGCCACCTCGGCGGTAAGGTTCCGACTTATTATCCAGCAAGATCACGGTTTGAACCGCAGAGATCGCCGAGGACGCAGAGAAACCCAAGAAAAATGCCTAATTCATTTACAATAAGGGGCCAATTGAATGGACGCTATGAAGAAAGTATTCCATTTCGATTCACCGCCGGATGCCTATGTGGCGGATGCTGCCGTGCTCTGCTGTTTTGACCAGCGCATCCGGCTGGCAGTCAGAAAGTTCCTGGATAAACGGGGGATCAGGAAGCCCGACATGGTAGTTATCGCCGGTGGCGCCAAGACGCTGGCTTCTCCCCGAAATGATTTTGAGCGCGACTTTATTGTCGAGCAGTTCCGGCTCTCCATCCAGTTGCATAAAACCACCAAGGCTTACCTGATGAGTCATTCCGACTGTGCAACCTACGGCGGTCTGGCGGCCTTTGGCAACGACCAGGAAGTGGAAGCCAAGCACCATAAGGAAGAACTAAAACGGGCAGCAGAGTTGTTGCGGTCTGATTTTCCTGAGCTTTCGGTCGAATGCTTTTTCGTGAACTTCGATGGAGTTCATTCGCTGGAACTGAATACGGCTGAGCACGTCGCCTAAATATCTTTCTTTTGCGATCTAAGAGTTGTCTTGGCAATCAGAGAATGGCAAATCGTAGACCGCAAATAGCGCAAGAACGAAACGCAAGGGTCGTGAAGGACTTTCGCTCTCGATTTAGAATGCTTCTAGCCCTCCGTCCCGGTCGTCTTGTGTTCCCGCAATAATTCCAGCGCAGGCTCGTCTTCCCATTCCAGAGCCAGAGTTCGTGTGGTGGTCTCAATCTGCGGGACCTCAGGGATTGCCTCCGACACCGGCGCGCCCAGTTCGGCAAACTTTCTTGCCGAGACCATGACCCGGCTTTCGAGCGACCCCACAGCTTTGTTGTAGCTCTCCACGGCGCGATCGAGCCCTTTGCCGACAGCTTCCATGTGTCCGGCGAGACTACATAAACGGTCGTGCAGCTCTTTGCCCAACATGCTGATCTCGTGCGCATTGCGGGCCAGCTTTTCCTGGTTCCAGCCGTAGGCCACCGCCTTAAGCAATGCGATGAGCGTAGTGGGTGAGGAGGGAATCACTCGCTGGTTGACGCCTGTTTCGATCAGTCCGGGGTCCTGCTCGAGCGCGGCGCTGAAGAAAGTTTCGCCGGGAAGAAACATGACCACAAATTCCGGAGACGCTTCAAACTGTTCCCAATAGGACTTAGAGCTGAGACGCTCCATGTGGATGGCGACCTGGCGGGCGTGGTCGGCCATCTTACTGCGGCGTACTTCATCATCCGTGGCTTCGATTGCTTCCAGGTAGGCTTGCAGCGGCGTCTTGGCATCTACGACGACGTTTTTCCCACCGGGCAACTTTACGATCAGGTCAGGCCGCAAACGGCCTTCCGGCGAATAAACCGTTTCCTGCTCGGAAAAGTCACAGTAGGGAAGCATGCCGGCAATCTCAACCACGCGCCGCAATTGGATCTCTCCCCATCGACCGCGAACATGAGGAGCGCGCAAGGCCGTCACCAGATTTCCGGTTTGCTGTTGCAGCGCTTTCTCGGTTGAGGCCAGCGACTGTACTTGCTCCATTAAAGCGCCGTAAGCTTGGTTGCGATCTTTTTCAATCTGGCGGATTTTCTCATCAACTTTGGTGAGAGACTCGTTGATTGGGGCTACAAGTCCTTCGACAGCCTTCTGCCGGGCAGCCAAATCCCCCTCGGCCTCGCTCTGGAATTTTTCCAGGTTGGTCTTGGCCAATTCCAGAAACGACTGGTTGTTGCTCTTCAGCGCGTCCGCAGCCAAGGCCTGAAAAGCTTCGCGCATCTCTTTGGTGGCCCGGTCAACTAACGCCAATTTTTCCTGGCTAGCTTTTCTCTCGTAAGAAAGGGTTGCTTCCAACCCAGCCGCAGTTTCCCGTAATTTGGCGGTGGTTTCCTGGTTGGCTGTCAATTGTGCACGTGCGACGGTCAAATCGTTCTCCACCAGGGACAAACGGGCTTTCAGGCTGGCGGCCCGCGAACGTAGAGCCAGCCAGGCAACCAGTGTCCCGAAAAGTGCGCCGGAACCTGCGATGATCCACTGTTCATTCAACATAGTTATTATGCTACTTCGGATTCTAGAAGCTACACGGTCAGAAGCCAAGCACAGTTGGTCTGCAACGCACTATTGGGTGGTGCCGTGTCCTTCTTAGTAGACTTTCTCTGTGAAACTCTGTGTCCTCTGTGGTTAATGGTTTTAAAAGCTTGAACCACAGAGAACACAGAGTTTCACAGAGGAGGCTTGCAGTTAAGAGTCAAGCTTTGAGGGCAACTTCTTCTTTCGTCGCGTAGTGGGACTCGACGTAATCATCTAGAATCTTCCGGAACTCGGCAACGATCTTGTCGCCTTTGAGAGTAGTGAATAGTCGTCCATCCACATAAACGGGAGCTTTAGGCTCCTCAAAAGTTCCGGGCAAAGAAATCCCAAGATTGGCGTGCTTGGATTCGCCGGGGCCGTTAACCACACAACCCATGACCGCGACCTTCATCTCTTCGACGCCAATGTAGTGTCCCTTCCACGAAGGCATCTGTTCGCGGAGGTAAGTCTGAATCTGCTCCGCCATTTCCTGGAAGAACGTACTGGTGGTTCGGCCGCAACCGGGACAGGCCGTGACCTGAGGAGTAAAGCTGCGAATGCTGAGAGATTGAAGAATCTGCTGCGCCACCCGGACTTCTTCGGTGCGGTCGCCGCCGGGGGCGGGAGTGAGAGACACGCGGATGGTGTCGCCGATGCCTTCTTGTAGAAGCACGCCTAAAGCCGCACTGGACGCCACAATCCCTTTTGCGCCCATGCCGGCTTCGGTCAATCCCAGGTGCAACGGATAATTGCAGCGCGCCGCCAGCGAGCGGTACACGTCAATCAAGTCCTGTACTCCGCTGACCTTCGCGCTGAGGATGATCTGGTCCGGCCGCAATCCGTATTTCTCAGCGAGCGCGGCGGAATTCAACGCGCTCACTACCATGGCTTCCATGGTGACTTCGCGAGCGTCTTTTGGCTCGGGAAGCAGGGAATTCTCGTCCATCATCTTGGTGAGCAACGCTGAGTCGAGTGATCCCCAGTTCACTCCTATGCGCACCGGCTTCTGGTTCTCCACGGCAACTTCAATCATGGTGCGGAAATTGTCATCATTCTTGCGGCCCACGCTGACGTTGCCGGGATTGATGCGGTACTTGGCCAGCGCACGGGCGCAGTCGGGGAATTTCTTGAGCAGAATGTGTCCGTTGTAGTGGAAGTCGCCGATGATGGGGACGCGGATGCCTTGCTTATCAAGCTGCTCCACGATGGGCGCGACTGCGGCGGCGGCTTCTTCGTTGTTGACGGTGACCCGTACCAGCTCAGAACCTGCCCGCGCCAGCGCGGCGACCTGCTGGACTGTGGCGGGGATGTCGGCCGTGTCGGTGTTGGTCATCGACTGCACCACAACTGGTGCAGTTCCGCCGATCTTTACGCCGCCAATTGTGCCGGCAACCGCTTTTCTACGACGGATTTCTGCCATATGGGAAGCTTCAGTTTAACATGCGGGGTGGGGGCTAGGATCACCAGCGTCTTGGGTCTTTTCTACGATTCCATATTCACAAATCGATAACCATGGCCCTTTACGGTACTGATGACCCAGGCACTCGCACCGAGTTTCTTGCGAATGGCTCGAACCACAACATCGACAACGTTGCTGCCTCCGAATGACTGTTTCCAGACCTCCTTTAGCAACTCGTCGCGAGTGACGACCAATCCCGCACGCTGGGAGAGATAGAGCATCAGATCGAACTCCAGTTTCGTCAGGCCGTATCGTCTTCCGCCCTTCACAATCAGCTCCCGCCTCGATACATCGAGTTTGACTTCTGCGGCGTCGGCGGGGGCAGGCTCCTGCAAGTCACGGCCGACAAATTCCAGAATCCAGCCCATGGGGCCATTCGCTCCGAAGTCCAAGGACGCGATGTGGACCGGACGATCGCCCAGTGACGTGGTCAGTTCAGGACGCAGTTGAAAGCCGAGGTCACGCACGGCCGCCGGCATGGTCGCTGGGTTGTGGGCGACAGTGAAGACAGCTGTCGCGGTCGGATTCTCCAAATAGGCTCTCTTGGCGTCCAGGACGCAAGCGGCCCACTCCGGACTCGGCACGTCACAGGGTCCCTTAGTGAGCAGGTTTCGGACCAAGAGAACGGGACGACGCGGGTCCAACGCCGGCGCGGCAATCGAATCCAGAAACTTCCGAACTACCGGATCGATTCTTTCCAACTCTTTCGGTATGTCCTCAGCCCGCGTCACCACATAGAATGCGGTTACCTCGCCCGCACTGCCGCGCACCACCGAGAAGCACGAAGCGGCCTGCTCCCACCAGGCGGACATCATGTCCGCGCCCTCCCGACCGTCGCGAAGCAACGCGATTTCCAGAATGGAGTCGCGATCGCGCGGCTTCGCCCGTTCCACCGGCAACACTGAATCCGAAGGGAAAAAGGCCTCGCGGATGACCGGCCGCCGCAGCAGGAAAAGCAGGTCTACCGTGTGACGCCACGTGTCTGCTTTTGACGCAGTCCGAAGTTGCTCGCGCAGACTCCGCCACGCAGCCCGCTTCACGGCTTGGGCGCGGGCAGGATCCAGAGCCGAAAAGCGGCTCTCGATGGCTTGCCGGAACGACTCGTGGAAGGCGACTCCATCCGGCAGCGTTTCGACAAACGACAACTGGCTCAGCGTGCGCAACAGACGATCCGAATTGCGATCCGGCAGCAAGGCTTCCAGTATGGGTCTGGTCACCCGCCGCACGAGCGAGGAAACCTCGATCGCTTCCTTTAACTCACCATCCTCAATCTCATCTACGCAAGTGAGCGCGAGGTGATCGATCACTTGGCTGAGATCGAGGTCCCCGGTCAGCCCGTCCGTTTGCGCCGCAAGGGTTGCGGTGCAGAGTTGCAGTGCGAGCGGATTCCCCTTCGAGAATCGGGCAACGCGCGCCCTTGCAGCCTCCGGAAAACCGCGGCTCTCGAGAAATCGAGCGATATCGTTCTCGGGCAGCGAATTCAGGCGCAGATTCAGCACCAGGTCCGCCCAGCCGGGTTCGGAGATCCATGGCGCGGTTGGCAGCGACCGTCCTACAATGACGAACCTGGCCGAAGACGGAAGCGAGGGAAGAAACTCCGTCCGCAACCAGCCGTCCAGCAGACGCAAGGCGTCGTAGTTGTCGAGAGCGAAAACGATGGGCTGGCCTAGGGACGCGATCGCGTGGGCAGCCTGGTGCAGAGTTCTTATCTCGCAGCCTAATGAAGCACCGATCGCGTCAAGCAGGCCATCGGCAATCGGCTCGATATTGCGGCAATCCAGACGCCTGACCTGCCGGCCGTGTGCAATCGCGTCGCGCTCAAATGCCTGAAGCAGGCTGGTCTTTCCAATCCCTCCCACACCATGGAGAAGGGCTACTACAGGTCCGTCCGGTTCGAACATCGATTGCAGCCGTGCAAGTTCCCGGTCCCGCCCGACGAAAGCCGCGGCCTGCGAACGCTGGACGTTCTCTCGGATCGTACTCATGGCACCACAACTCCTTGAAAATACCGCCGGTTAGCCGGGCCTTCAGTTCTCATTCCGATCTCATGCCGTTCTCATGACGACCGCGGAAGACTAGCGCAAAGTGTACTTGAAAGCGGATCGCCTCGCGCCGCCTCTCACAGACCATAAACCATTTGGAGGAATATGATGTTTAAAAGTTTAAAGGATTCAATTCAGCCGTGCCTCTACCGAGCCGCGCTCGTAGTTCTGGCCGTAGCGTCGGTGTATGCCCAGTCTGTTCCGACGTCGGCCGGCAACACAGTCACTCGGTGGAACCAAATCGCAGCCGAAGCCTTTGCGCCGACCCAGGGCACCAATCCCGTTGGCCAGTCCAGGGCCTTCGCGATTCTGCATGCGGCGATTCATGACGCCCTCAACGCCATAGACGCCCGCTACCAGCCGTACACGCCGGGGCTCGCGCCGGAGCCGGGAGCTTCCCCGGACGCTGCCGTCGCCGCCGCTTCCGTAACAGTTCTTACGGAACTCGTCCCAGATCAGCGCACCGCGATCAACGCGGCATATGCCAACGCGCTTGCCACCATTCCGGATGGACCAGCGAAAGGTCGCGGTATCTCCGTGGGCCAGGCCGCTGCCTGGAACACTCTTCGCCGCCGCCAAAATGACGGAGCCGACCGGGCCGCCGAACCGGTGTTCGTTCCACAGTCGGGTCCAGGTGAGTACCAGTTCACTCCGCCATTCAACTTTGCGGTGTTCCCGGGGTGGGGCCGGGTTGATACCTTCGCGATCAAATTGCATGACCACGAGCTCGATGGCCCGTTGCCGTTGGACAGCGCCGCGTACGCTCGCGACCTTGCCCTGATAAAGGAAATCGGCAGGATCGACAGCCGGACGCGTACTGCGGAGCAGTCGCAGATTGCGCAGTTCTGGTACGAAGACTCGCCTTTGGGATGGAATCGAATCACGAACACAGTAGTTCGCCAGGAACGCCTGGACGCTTGGGCAACCGCGCGAGCCTTCGCCCTGGTGAACTTCGCCATGGCTGATGCATATATTGCTGGATTCGCGGAGAAGTACCACTATCGTTTCTGGCGCCCGATCACCGCCATCCAACAGGCAGACTCGGATGGCAATAGCTGGACCGAGGCGGATCCCGGGTGGCAGCCATTCCTCGTCACTCCGCCAGTGCCGGATTACCCTTCGACCCACGCGCTGGTTGGCGGGGCCGCCGCTGAGGTGTTGATCGAGCTGTTCGGCGATCGGGTTCGCTTCTCCACAACCAGCCTCACGCTGCCCGGCGCAACCCGCAGCTTTCGAAGCTTTTCCGAAGCGGCCAATGAAAACGACGATTCCCGCGTCTTTTCCGGAATCCACTTCCTGCACGCGGTGCGAGACGGTCATCGTCAGGGCAGGAGCATCGGAAGAACGGTTGAACGATTGTTGCCCGCGGGCCGGAAGGGTCCGGGTGGTTACTGAGACTGATCAAAATTCTGGAGGTGATGTCATGAACTTCGACCAACAACGACTCTACTCACTACTCGGTAAGGCCGTTTCCGACTTCGGCGCGGTGTTCCATGCGCCGCTGGTACTGATCGGCGACCGACTGGGGCTCTATCGCGCAATCGGTGATGGCAGGCCCGTCACTCCGGCCGCACTCGCGGAGCGGACCGGCACCGCCGAACGCTACGTCCGCGAGTGGCTAAACGCGCATGCTGCTGCCGGGTATGTGGATTACGACCCCCAGACGGGCGAATACTCCATGTCCCGCGAGCAGGCCATGCTGTTCGCCGATGAAGGCGGGCCGGCATTCATCGTGGGCGCATTCCAATCCGCCATGGGCGCGGGGGCGATCCTGCCAGTGCTCGAATCGGCCTTCCGTACTGGAGAAGGCGTGGGATGGCACGAGCACGACCATCAGGTGTTCCATGGGACGGAACGCTTCTACAAGTCCGGATATGTGGCGAATCTGGTTTCGAACTGGATTCCAGCAGTCACCGGAGCACACGAGACGCTCACCGCCGGGGGGCGGGTGGCCGACGTAGGATGTGGTTACGGAGCTTCGACGATCCTGATGGCCCAGGCATTTCCCAAGACCCAGTTCTTCGGATTTGACTCCCACCCTGCCTCGATTGAAGCTGCGCGGGAGCGGGCCGCAGCCGCAGGTCTCTCCGGGCGGGTCCATTTCACCGTGGGCACGGCGAAGGACTTTCCTAGAAAAGACTACGACCTGGCTACGATCTTCGATGCGCTGCATGATCTCGGTGATCCGGTTGGCGCGGCTGCGCACATCCGCTCGGTTCTGAAGCCGGGCGGTGCGTGGATGATCGTGGAGCCGTATGCCGACGACCGGCTGGAAGCGAACTTCAACCCGGTTGGGCGGGCCTACTTTGCCGCGTCGACTCTGCTGTGCACACCGTGCTCGCTTTCACAGGAAGGAGGAATGGCTCTCGGAGCGCAGGCTGGAGAGGCACGCCTTCGCGCCATCGTCACGGGCGCAGGATTCAGCAAGTTCCGCCGGGCTGCTGAAACACCATTCAATCTGGTGTTCGAAGCTCGAAACTGACGAGAAGGCCAGCGTGGGACGCGTGCCCTTGCGTGCTACGTTGGCCTTCGATTTTCCTGATTGCCGACCGGGTCGTTTCTCAGGCGGCCTGGCCCACGCTTGGCAGCCCTCGACCGTGACACGCTTTTGGATTGAGGACGAGGAAGTCAAAACCCACGGTGGGTCAACCCCCAACTCCTTTTCTACGATGGATTTGGCATAGGGATGCTGCAGTTTAACATGCTGGATGAGGGCACCGAGGGCTGCTGTCTAGGGGGCCGTTCCGCAGGGCTCTGCACGCTGAATCAGAGGCTGCCGACCAGTTCGAGTTTCGCGCCACCCGGAGAAAGAAGCGCTCGAACGTCACGCATAGGTGGTTGGCCGAAGAAGCGGCTGTACTCGCGACTGAATTGCGTGGCGCTTTCGTAGCCGACCTCATACGCCGCGCTGGCGGCGTCGAGACCGTTGTTAAGCATCAGGCTCCGCGCTGACTGGAGCCGAAGTTGCTTTTGATACTGAAGCGGGCTCATCGCCGTCAGCATCCGGAAATGATGATGTAGTGTCGACACACCCATACTGGCAAGCTCTGCGAGTTCTTCCACGCGGAGAGGCTTGGCGTAGTTCGCGGCGATCCACGCAATCGCTTTTGCCGTCCGGTGGCTCTGGTCTCCGAGGGTTGCTACTGCTCGCAAACGCGCTCCCACTCGTCCCCGCAGAATCCGGTAGATGATCTCGCGCTGAATCAGGCCGCTTAGAAAGGGAATATCCTGCGGGCGGTCCAGCAGATCGAGCAGGCGGTTGCAAGCGTTCAGGAACTCTGGTGTGGTCTCGCCGATCGACATCGCGGGACTGTTGGAGGGAGCCTCGACGACATGAATTTCCTCACGGCTGAGCAACTCCCGCACCATGGACATATCCAACATGATTGACAGTGCGAGACAGGGAACCTTCTCGGTCGCTTCGGCCACCCAGCTCACGATCGGCAAATCGACCGCAGTGACGACGAAGCGCGACTCGTCGTAGATAAAGCTGGCCCGGCCAAGGTTTACCTGCTTGCTGCCCTGTGCGACCACGATGACTCCCGGATGGTAGGTCATCCGGCACGGCGGGGTAGGCGCAGTCCGCTGGTGAAGGCTCACGCCTGGAATCTCAGTTGTCAGATTCTCTTCCTTGCCCAAGAAGGAGGCAATCTTCTGCGCGAGTTCTGCCTGCGACCCGCAGGCTGGGTCCGCTTTCAGAGTGGCTTTTTCTTTTGTGTTTTTCATATTTTTTGATCCGCGCCGTCCGATCCTTAAGATAGCTCCTCCACTCGTATGGATGCTATTGATTGTTCGCCTGGCAAGAGAAATAGGCAATAAGTTGGCAGGATTGGGCTACCACTTGACGGTCCTTGACCCATAAATTTGGAGGATGCAAGGAAAACAATAATGAAGACGCGCACCCTCGGAGAGAGCATGAAAATCTTGAAAACCTTAGCTATAGGTCTGTTTCTATCCACACTGATTGCGCAATCGTCCTACGCGCAACAGTCGCCACAGCCGCCAACGGAAACAATTCAAACTGCTACGAGTCAAACACCTGAACAACAAGAAATCATCAACCTTTCAAAAAAGAAATGGGATTGGATGGCAGACAAGAAGGTCGATTCCTTAGAGACACTATTTGATGACAAAGCCATGTTCACTCACATGGGAGGGACCTGGGGAAAAACCCAAGAACTAGCTACCATTAAAAGCGGTGGCATCTGGTACAAAAAAGCTGTAGTTTACGCAGTTGACGCTCGCATATTTGGTAACACAGCCATCCTGCTAGAGGACATTGATTTGCAGGCAGCAGTCGGTGAGCACGAAGTCACCAATCCTTTTATGGTGACTGAGGTTTATATCAAGGAAAACGGCAAGTGGAAGCTCGCCCAACTCACGTTCTCGCATCTGCTTAGGCCAATTAAAGAATAACAATAATAATTAACGACACAGGTAGAGAGACGGAATCTGTCGCAAAATTCGGCGCTCTTGTAAAGCAGGGGTTTCTTGCTCCGTGGAATGCTTCGTCAAATAGCTTAGCAAACGGAATCAAATGAAGAAGCGCAGACTCGGCAACCTTGAAGTATCGGCCCTCGGCTTCGGATGCATGGGACTGAGCTACGGCTACGGTCCGGCCACCGATAAGCAGCAAGCCATCAATGTGATCCGAGCCGCCGTCGAACATGGCGTGACATTCTTCGACACTGCGGAAGCTTACGGTCCATTCGTGAATGAAGAACTGGTAGGCGAGGCACTCGCCCCGCATCGCGAACAGGTCGTGATTGCCACCAAGTTCGGTTTCGATATCGCTCCCGACGGCCAGCGGCGGGGCGGGCTCAACAGCCGGCCGGAGCATATCAAGCAGGTGGCGGAAGCGTCACTCAAACGCCTCAAGACTGGTTTAATCGATATCTTCTATCAGCATCGCGTCGATCCGGACGTGCCGATCGAAGATGTCGCCGGCGCTGTCAAGGACCTGATTCAGGCCGGCAAGGTCAAGCACTTCGGCCTTTCTGAGGCGAGTGCCAACACCATTCGCCGCGCCCACCTGGTCCAGCCAGTCGCCGCAGTCCAGAGCGAGTATTCGATATGGACCAGAGATCCCGAACCAGAAGTGCTTCCCATCTGCGAGGAATTGGGCATCGGTTTCGTTCCCTGGAGCCCGCTGGGCCAAGGCTTTTTGACGGGGAAGATTGATGCTTCAACCAAGTTCGACAGCGCGGACTTCCGAGCAGTATTTCCTCGCTTCACCGAGACTGCTCGTAAAGCAAACCAGGCGGTGGTGGATCTTCTGCATCAGATCGCTGCGAGGAAGCAAGCAACTCCCGCACAAATCGCCCTCGCGTGGCTGCTCGCGCAGAAACCCTGGATCGTTCCGATTCCCGGAACGACGAAGATACATCGGCTGGAAGAAAACATTGGCTCCGCATCGGTCGACCTGACGGCGGAGGATCTTAAGGAGATCAATACGGCAGCGGCCAATATTCCGATTCAGGGCGAGCGGCTGCCGGAAGCGATTCTGCGAATGTCTTACCGCTAAGGTCCCCACTTTGCACAGAATCGCGATAATTACCTCTTGACCTGTCTATTGGTATAGGGTCCACACTGAGGTCTGAACATGCTGAGCGTCTCGCAAATTGCCCACCGTTACCGTCTGAGCCGGACCGCAATCCTCTACTACGAGAGATGCGGCCTGTTGCGCCCAGCCTTGCGGAGCGCGGCCGGCTATCGCCTGTACGGCGAGCGGGAGGCCCGGCGGCTGGAGCAAATCTGTCTCTATCGCTCAATCGGAGTGAGCGTGCGGGACATTGCGCGCATGCTGGTCACGCCGCAATCCAAGCCCACGGCGCTGCTCAAACGGCGCCTGCGCGAACTGGAAGCGGAAATCGGGCAGCTGCGCGCGCACCAGTTGCTCATTCTGAAACTACTCCGCAGGAAGGACATCGGAAGGACCAAGCCAATGACTAAAGAGAAGTGGGTTTCCATCATGAAAGATGCCGGTTTCAGCGAAGCCGACATGCAACGCTGGCACCGGACGTTTGAGCGTTCGTCTCCTGAAGAGCATGAGGAGTTTTTGAAATATCTGCATATTCCGGAGAAGGAGGTTAAATCGATTCGGGAGTG
Source organism: uncultured Acidobacteriota bacterium (assembly GCA_963837365.1). Classification (GTDB taxonomy): domain Bacteria; phylum Acidobacteriota; class Terriglobia; order Terriglobales; family Acidobacteriaceae; genus CAWBXL01. Next base: position 45,070 of record CAWIMW010000012.1, on the reverse strand, counting down.
GAGCGCGAAAGCCAGGTAAGGGAAAAACAGGGCTGGGATTTCAGTTCCCGGTTCCCAGCCCTCGGTTCTCAGCAAGCTTTACGGCATGCGGTGCATCATGCCCGGTATGGTCTTGGCCAGATCGTTATAGATCACCATGACCGCGAACAGGACCAGGAAAACAAATGCCGCCTGGTAAATGCGTTCTTTGAGTTGCAGGCTGATGTCGCGCCGCATCAGACCCTCGACGATCAGCAGCATGATTACGCCGCCGTCCAGAATTGGAATCGGCAGCAGATTGAAGATGCCGAGGTTCAAGCTGATGGCAGCGGTGAGGCCTAGCAGCGGGGTCCATCCTTTTTCGGTGGCTGCGGCTCCCGCAGCACGGCCAATTCCGATGGGGCCTTCGATGGTGCGCGGAGAAATCTTGCCTTGCACCAACTTTTTGACAAGTTCCAGAATCAGTAGAGATGTTTTCTTGTTCTCTTGCACCGACTTGTTAAATGCGGCTGCAACCGACAAGTGCCCCACTTTCATTTCGTGTTCAGGGATAAACCCGATGCGGTAACGTTTCTCCGCCGGGTCTTCGGTGGACGCCAGCACTGGCTTCACATGGAACATCAGGGTTTTGCCGTTGCGTATCACCGTCAAATCAACCGGCTTGTCTTTTGTTTCCTGAAGATTTTCAATCATGGCGTCAATGGAGGGCAGGGGTACTCCATCCATGGCGACAATCTTGTCCTCTTCCTTTATGCCCGCTTGTGCGGCAGGCTTGTCCGGCTCAAGATCACCGACCACTACGCTCTCTTTCGGGAACCAACCGGCGGACCCAATCTTCGAAGACGTGATCGGCTTTGGCGTGATGGTGGCGCTAAAAGTCTTGTCGCCGCGTTGGATGGTCACATCCATGGGCTGGTTGGGGCTGAGCATGACGTGCGGTTCGACTTGCTCCCAGGTTGGATTTTCCATGCCATCGAGACGAACAATGCGGTCGCCGGCCTGTAACTTGGCTTGCTCGGCGGCTGAATCTTTCTTTACCCAGGAAATCACTGCCGGTTGATCCAGAAATATCGGGTATTCGTAGTGAACCGAGTAGACAAAAGCCAGTAGCCCGATGGAAAGAGCAATGTTCATGACCGGCCCTGCAATCGCGATCAAGAAACGATGCCAGCGCGGGTGCGACATGAATTCGCGCGGGTCGCCGGTGCGCTCATCCATGGGGTTCTCGCCGCTCATCTTGACGTAGCCGCCGAGGGGGATGGCCGCGATTCGGTAGTCGGTTTCACCTTTACGGAAGCCAAGCAGCCGCTTACCGAAGCCGATGGAGAAAACCTCCACCCGCACGCCTAGGAGTTTGGCTACAGCGTAGTGGCCAAACTCGTGGATCAAGATCATGAAGCCGAGAATTACGACGACAGCAAGAACCGCAATTAGGAAGTCCGCCATGATGATGTATTAAGTCCCCTTAAACCGGCCGCAACGAGGCGGCGCTATGAGCCATGGTGCGGACTATCTCCTGGGCCAGGTTTCGGGCCTGGGAGTCCACGTCCAGCACCTCAGATATAGACGCTAAAACTCTTGATTTTGTTGCAGAAAGCACCTGCTCAATCACTCTGGGAATCTCGTCAAAACCAATCTTTTCCTCTAGAAACGCCGCTACGGCCACTTCATCCGCAGCGTTAAGTGCAACCGGTTGCACACCACCGGCCTCAGCAGCCTGGTATGCCAGCCGTAGACAAGGGAATTTTTCCATGTCCGGAGGCTGGAAATCGAGGTGCCGTAAGTCCATGACCGGGAAGCGCATATCCGATTCGATGCGCTCTGGATAAGTTAAAGCATACAGGATCGGCAAGCGCATGTCGGTCACCGAGAACTGAGCAAGTATGCTGCCATCTACAAATTCGACCATGGAATGAATCGTGGACTGCGGATGCACAATGACTTCAATCTGGGAAGGAGGTAAGTTGAACAAACGGCAGGCCTCAATGACTTCGAAGCCTTTGTTCATTAGAGTTGCTGAATCAATCGTAATGCGTTTGCCCATGCGCCAGGTGGGGTGGTTCAGAGCCTGCTCGACTGTGATGGACGAAAACTGTGATTTTGGAGTGTTACGGAAAGGCCCACCGGACGCTGTGAGCCAGATGCGGCGGACTTCTTCCATCCGTCCTCCGCGCAGGCACTGGTGGACGGCGTTGTGTTCGCTGTCGATGGGAAGGATGGGCTTGCCTTGTTTTCGCGCCTCGGCGGTAATGATCTCTCCCGCCGCGACCATGCATTCTTTGTTTGCCAGGCCTATGGACTTGCCGGCTTTTACGGCTTCGTAGGTGGCTTCAAGTCCGGCGACGCCGACGATGGCACTGACGACGAAATCGGCCTCCGGATGAGTTGCGACCTGGACGGTGCCAGACGGTCCATACACGACTTCAATCGAACCCAGACCCGTGTTTTTTAAACCGCGGCGAAGTGCTTCTGCGTCTTTTTCATCCGCGACCGAAACCATGCGCGGCGTCCAACGGACTGCCTGTTCGAGAGCGGCCTCGACATTGCGTCCGGCCGCAAGAGAGACAACCGCAAAGCGATCTGGGTAGGATTCGACCACGCTCAGGGTGCTGCGCCCTATGGAACCGGTCGAACCCAGAATGGCAATGCGCTTCATGAAGTGCCCAAAAAGATTGTATCGTGCTTAGGCCATCGCTACTGCAAAACACGCCAGGCCACGTAGTACCAAAGCACCGGAGCGGCAAACAGCAGTGCGTCTATGCGGTCAAGCATGCCCCCGTGTCCCGGCAATATTGCTCCCGAATCTTTTACTCCGGCGCCGCGCTTGATCAAAGACTCCACCAGGTCTCCCAATTGCGCTGCCACGTTGAGTACTGCTGATAGCAACAGAATAGGAAATAATCGCGGCCCTTGCAGGGCAAAGAAGCCGTCTTGCCGCTCAATTATGTGTGCGTTCAGCAAAGCCATACTGATGGGCAGCCCGTATTGATAGAGTAGAAACCCGATCCCAAGGCTGGCCAGCAGGGAAGCGCCAGCTCCTTCCCAAGTCTTTTTCGGGCTGATGCGCGGAGACATGAGATGCCGGCCAATGGACTTGCCCGCGAAATAAGCAAAGATATCTCCTGCCCAAACCAGTAGCAGCAGATAGGTCAGCCAGATGGCCCCCGACGGCTGAAGCCGCAGTTGAACAAGAAAGATCATCGGCAGGGCGATGTAAGAGAAGGCGAATGCCGAAACCATGGCTGCGGGAAACGAACTGCTAAGCTCGGTTCGCCGCATGCCAAGAGCCAGAAATAGAAAGGTAACCATTGAAGCTGAGAATGCGGCAAGGGCTACCAGATTCCCCGTCGCAAGCAGAGGCGTTTTGTTGGCAAAACCTGCCGCGAACACAACGAAGATGGCCAGGATGAAAACAAATGTCGGGAGGCGGAATGGCTTGATCCCATAGCCCTCGCTAAGCTTGAGCAACTCATGCGCAGACAAAATTGCTACCAGCGCCGCCACGCACTCAAGCACAATGATGTGCACGTGCAGCACCAGCAGCAGGACGATTGGTATTAGAATAACTGCGGTGAGAACTCTTTTGAGGAGTTGCAATCTATTCTAGCTCCGCCCGGCCTTGGGAGGATGCGTCACCGGGGTATCGGTCAGGCCGCCGTAACGCCGCTCACGCTTCTGGTATTCAGCGATGCTTTCCAGCAAGTGCACGCCGCGGAACTCCGGCCATAGGGTTTGGGTCACATGAATCTCTGCATACGCAAGTTGCCACAGCAGAAAATTGCTCAGCCGCATCTCGCCGCTGGTGCGAATCACCAGATCGGGGTCAGGCAAGTGCCGCGTATAGAGATGCCGCGAGACCATATCTTCATCAATTTTCAAGTGCTGCAATCCACCGTTTGACGCCGCCACATCTACAATCGAGCGGAAGGCATCCACGATCTCCGAACGCGCACTGTAGTTCAGGGCCAGTGTAAGCACCATGCCCGTGTTGTGCCGCGTGGCATCGCGGGCCCATCCCATTTTTTCCTGTACATCGGTAGGGAGCTCCTGTTGCCGCCCGATGTATTCCAGCCGGATATTGTTGTTGTTTAGCGTGGGCACTTCCTGCTTCAGGTAGCGGCAAAGCAGACCCATCAGAAAGCCAACTTCGCCCTTGGGACGCTTCTTCCAGTTTTCTTCGGAAAACGCGTAGAGCGTTAACGAAGGGATACCAATCCGCGCTGCCGTCTCAACAGTCGAGCGCACCGACGCCACTCCGGCGCGGTGCCCAGCGATGCGCGGCAGATGGCGCTTGCGCGCCCAGCGGCCGTTGCCGTCCATGATGATGGCGATGTGTTTTGGGAGCCGGTCAGGATCAAGCCGCTGGTAAACCTCAGCTTCTTTGCGATCCAAGCCGGCGGGAACCGTAGTTCGCACGCTAACCTCTTCTAAATCATGAAGCTAACACAGGGGGAGGGCGCTTGCAATGCGGGTTAAGCGTCAGGCATTTACTAGTTGAGACTCCAATATTTGCCTGGTCTTCAGGATGGTGGAGACGACGCTTTCGTTGCCGACGGCGGTGTTGATCATCAGGTGATACAGGCAGCGTGTGGGCCAGTCGGCATTGAAATAATGCTTCACAAATTCCATCCGGTCGCGGTCTACGGTGTCGACGAGTTCCGTGGCCTCCTCTGCGCTCTGGCCGGCTGCCTGAAGACGCCGCAACTTTTCCGCGCGTGGAGCATAAAGAAAAATGTGAAATACATCCGGAAACTCCCGCAGGAAGTAGGGGGCCCCTCTGCCGACGATTACGCAATCTCCTTCATGGGCGGCTTTTTCCGTGACCTGTTTGCCGATGGTCACGAAGCGATCGGTATCGAACGGCTCAGTGGCCCCTAAAGGCATACTGCGTTCATAACTGCCACGCCAGAAGATCTTGGCCAATCGATGAAAACTACTGTCCATATGCTCATCGCATCGTGCTACCGCTGAAGGATCCACATGTGCCAGCTTGGCAATTTCTTCCGTGAGCTCGTGGTCCCACAGCTTCCAGCCGAGTTGCTGGGCCAGGGATGAGGCAATCTCCGCCCCACCACATCCATACTCCCGCTCGATCGTAATGACTTTAAACATCGCCTGGTTTTAGTGTACCGCCATCTCGGTCCCGGGTTTCGTTTTCTTCATCAGGAATACCAGGGGGATAATCACCAGGATGGCAACGCCCAGGAGCCAAAAACAGTCGATGTAGGCCAGCATGTTGGACTGCCGCACAATCAGGGCTTGAATACGGGCCCAATTCTTGAGATCGCCACCTACCACAACCGAGCCGTGGAAAATCTTTTGCAGGGCCAGATTTCCCGCCGAAAGTTGCTCTGACAATATGGCCTGGTGAAACTGCGCCCGCCGTGCCAGCATGGTGGTGACAAACGAAATTCCCACGCTGCCCCCGATATTTCGCGCCAGGTTCATCAGTCCTGAAGCTGCGTTATTTTTGTTCCGCGGCAAGTATGCGTACGCCGACGTATTGATAGGGACAAACAGAAACGCCAAGCCGGCGGCCTGAAGCACACGCGCCAGCATGACGGTGCGAAAGTCCACACCGAGATCGAAATTTGTCATGTGAAACAGGGAAAAAGACAAAGTAATCAGGCCAATCACCATCAGCCGCCGTGCATCCACGCGCGACAGGAGAAATCCCACCAGCGGCATCAGCAGCATGATGGCGAATCCGCCAGGGGAAATCGCCATGCCGGCACGCTCCGCCGTATAACCGAGCAGGGTCTGCATGAAAAGCGGCAGAAGCAGCGTGCTGCCCAGCAAGGCGAACCCCAGCATGAACATCAACAGGTTGGCGGCGGCAAAGGTGCGCTCTCGAAACAGATGTAAATCCACTACCGGATCTTTGTGGTACCACTCCCAGATGCCGACAAAGATCAACGACGCGATCGAAATGATGGTGAGAGTCAGAATAAAATTCGAATCGAGCCAATCATCTCTCTGGCCCTTGTCGAGAACTACTTGGAGTGTGCCCAGCCCGAGCGCGACAAAGCTCAACCCGATATAGTCAATTTTCACCTCCGAGATTTTTCTGCGGCGAAAATCGGGAGGGTCCTGGATCAGCCGGGAAGTGAGTAGCAGGGAGAGTATCCCTACCGGGATGTTTACGAAGAATATCCAGCGCCAGGTATAGTTGTCGGTAATGAATCCGCCCAGCGTGGGACCAATCGCCGGAGCCATCACCACTGCCACTCCATAAACCGCAAATGCCATCCCACGTTTTGCGGGAGGAAATGTGTCCGCCAGAATGGCTTGTTCGCTGGGCTGGAGCCCGCCGCCGCCCGCGCCTTGTAGCACGCGGAAAAAGATCAGCAGCGGCAAGTTCGGCGCCAGGCCGCACAGAAAAGAGCTAATCGTGAACAACGCGACGCAGCCCATATAGAAGCGTTTGCGGCCCAGGATCGAAGAAAGCCATCCGCTCAGCGGCAGAACAATCGCATTTGAGACTAGGTAGGAAGTGAGGATCCAGGTACTCTCATCGGTCCCGGCGGAAAGGCTTCCCGCGATGTGCGGAAGGGCTACATTGGCGATGCTGGTGTCCAGCACCTCCATGAACGTCGCGAGCGTCACCGCGAGCGCGATGATCCATGGATTGATCGCTGGGCGCGTTTCCGGTGCGCCATCCAGAGTCAGTGCCGCAGTGCTCACTTGATCCGGACCTTGGCCTCGACCGACATACCTGGACGAAGAATATGCTCGCGCGTCCCACCGGGATCGAAGGTGATCTTTACCGGAATCCGCTGCACGACTTTTACGTAGTTGCCGGTTGCATTTTCCGGAGGCAAAAGGCTGGAGGCTGCGCCGCTGGCTCCTGCGATACTCTGGACGTGTCCCTTGTACTCTCTGCCAAAAGCATCCACAGAGATGGTTGCTGACTGGCCGGGCCGCATATAACGCAACTGCGTTTCCTTGAAGTTTGCCGTGACCCAGACATTGTCGAGGTCCACAACCTTCATCAACTCCTGCCCGACCTGCACGTTCTGGCCCACTTCAACCGTACGGTTGCTGACTACCCCACTGACCGGTGCTGTGATGGTCGTGTACTGGAGGTTCAACTGCGCCTGGTCGAGTTCGGCCTTCTTTAGGGCGGCCTGCGCTTGCGCAGATTGCGCCCGCGCCCGGATGACCACCAATTGTTGTGGGGCAGTTCCGGCGGATTTCAGATTGGCCCCGGCCTGGGCCAGTTTCGACTGCCATTGGCGGATCGTCTGTTCAGCCCCCGCAGCAGAGGCCCGCGATGCGGCAAGCGTGGCTGCACTCGCTTTTGCGGCAGCGACCGCCTGATCGTACTGTTGCCGTGAAATTTCCTGCTTTTCAACCAGTTGCTGATACCGCGCCAAGTCGTCCTGGGCCTTGGTATTGTTGGCTTCGGCCTCTTCGACTTGGGCGCGCGCGGCATCCAATTGCTGCCTGGCCCAGGAGATGCCGGCGGTTGCGTTCTGCACATCACTTTCTGCCGAGGTAAGTTGGCTGGAGGTATCAACCGACGTGATTGGCACATTCACCTGAGCTGCCTGTGCCGTGGCCAGCGCATCCTGGTATGCGGCTCGGGCCCGATCCAGCGCCACCTGATAGTCGCTGGGATCTATCTGAATGAGCGGCGTGCCGGCTTGAACAAACTGATTGTCGTCCACCAACCGCTTGGCCACGTGTCCGGAAACCCGGGCGCTGATGGAAATCAGGTGGCCGTCCACTTGAGCATCGTCGGTGGATTCGTAGCTGGAAAAATAGCGCCACAGGAAGAATCCAGCGACCAAAACTACAATCGCACCTGCCAGCACTGCGATCCGGAACCCCCGGCCGCTGGATTGCAACGAGCGCCAGCGCAAATCGCGTTCCCCGGCAGGCAGGGGTGCATGGGTTTGTCCCACAGATGCTGGGCCTTCGGTCGCGGGCTTCTCGGTGGCGGTGGTTTCCATGTTTTATTTACCCTTCAAATATTGCTTGACGCCTTCTTCGGCAAAACCAAGAGAGTGGGCTAGTTCAACCTTGGCGATATTATGTGCGTACAGGCTCGAAATGTAGCTTTCGTTGGCGGCGGCCAGCGCCTCTTGAGCCTGGATTACTTCCAGGTTATCTACCACTCCGGCGGAGAAGCGATCGCGGGCCTGTAGTAGAGTCTGGTTGGCCAGCTCAACCGAGCTTTTCGCCACGCCTACTTGTTCTGCTGCGGCGGAGAGATCGAGCAACGCCACCCGCACCTCGTACTCGATTTGTGCTCGCAAGTTTTCCAGTTCCTGCCGGCGATTGCGCAGGTCAGCTTCTGCCTCAAGGACGTCGGCGTGGTTTTTGCCTTGAAAGATGGGGATGTTCAAGTTCGCCGCGGCGGCAAACGTTCCGTGCGACTGTCCGGGAGTGATTCCCAGATCGCCGTAGTTGGCGGTTATGGATGCACTCGGGAAATATGACGCCTTTGCGGCACGGTGGGAGTATTCAGCAGCGTGCAGTTGCGCAGCCGCCGCCAGGTAGTCCGAGCGCATCAGGTATGCGCGCTGCAAATCGTCCTGCAACCCGAGAGTCGTCAACGGTTCATAAGGGGCTTTGTCCGTAAGCTTGATGTCCTGCCCGCCCGGCAACCCGATAATGCGCCCCAAAGTCAGTTTTTGTTTGGCGTACTCATTTCGGGCGACAATTGCCTGCTGCTGACGGCTTTGCAGTTCCACATGGGCACGTAAAACGTTGATCGCGGGAATCACTCCGGCGTGTTGCTGGTCCTGTGCTTTGTCGAAGAGTGCTTGGGCAGTTTCCACCTGGGCTGTAGCAGTCTCGACACGCGCAGCACCTGCCAAGGCCTGAAGATAAGCATTGCCCGTGGCCAGCACGACCAGTTCGCGTGCGTCTTTGTAGTCGTACTGTGCGGCCTGTTCTTTAGCCGCTGCCGCTTTTACTCGTTCCAGAACCGAGAAGTCGAGCACCGACTGCTTGAGATACACACGCGCGTCGAAATACCCGTAGGGGCCCACAATGGTTGGAAATCCGGGAAACCGTAAGCCGCGGGCGGCCAAATTGTCTTGCGCCACGTTCGCACTTATCTGTCCAGTGAGATTTGGCAGAAGGTCACTCAACTCCCTCCATCTTTGTGCCCGGGCCGTTAATGTGGCATTGCTTTGCAACAGCAAGCCCAAGTTGTTTTTCAATCCAAGATTGATAGCCTGCAAAAACGAAAGCGGCATTGGTTCTGGACTAACATTGCCTTGGGGAAGGCTCCCGGCAAACGGATTTTGGCCGGATGGGAGCGAGCTGGGGGCACTCACTTGCGGTGTCGATCGCGACGAAGACGGCGCTTCAGGGTAGTTCGAGTTCGAAGTCTGGCTTACGGCATTCGCGGAACAGAGGAACAAGACAACTAGGAACGATAGTGGGAAGATTGGCAAATATTTTTGTATCAAGAACTTTTGTGGACCGGTTGCGTTCATGCGGATTGGTGGATCGCGATCCTTTCTACATTACCCTAGGGTAGACTTTATAGATGCCAACCCAAGGCGAGGGGTCGCAAGCAACGTCCCAGATTGACGCTAACTCATAGCCAAAACGTCAAATAGATACAATAAACAATTTTGATTGGACGAGGCCCTAAGCTAAGCCTAGAGTCCTTACGATGCCCCAAAGCCGCACTCGAACCCGTGCCGGTCTCCGGCGGATGGCGGACACACCTGACACTGCTATGGGACTGCTAAGGCCACCCCTGCGCAATTACGAATTCGACCAAGCCTACGATGAGATGTTTTACGCTGCTGGGGAGCCGCGCGATCACTACAAAAATTTGTTTCAGACCCTGCTGGACCTGCCTGCGGAAGAACTGCATAAGATCCAGCAGGCTGCCGACCTCTCATTCTTGCATCAGGGAATTACCTTCACCGTGTACGGCGATGATGAGGGGACGGAGCGGGTTTTCCCCAACGATCTCTTGCCGCGGATCATTCCCAATGACGAATGGCTGAAAATTGAGCGTGGGCTAACCCAGCGGATCACGGCGCTGAACCTGTTCCTTGAGGATATTTACCACGAGGGGAAGATTCTCGCGGAGGGCGTCGTGCCCCGTGATCTGGTCTATAGCTGTAAGCACTTCCGGCGGGAGATGCGCGGGCTGAATGTACCGCGCGGGACCTACGTAAGCATTTGCGGCACGGACTTAGTGCGCATGCCGAATGGTGATTTTGCCGTGCTTGAAGATAACCTTAGGGTGCCCAGCGGAGTTTCTTACATGCTCGCGAACCGCAAGGTTCTAAAGCGCGTCTTCCCGACGATGTTCCGCGATTACGGGGTCTGCCCGATTGATCACTATACGCAGGCCTTGCATTCGACTCTAGGCACGTTAGCTCCGGTCAACTGGACGGGCCGGAACCAGCCGACAGTGGTATTGCTGACGCCGGGTGTCTTCAACTCGGCCTATTTTGAACACACCTATCTCGCCCAACAAATGGGGATTGAGCTGGTTGAGGGCCGTGATCTGCTGGTCCACGACAACGTGGTTTACATGCGGACGACGGCCGGACTGCGGCGGGTAGACGTCATCTACCGCCGGGTGGACGACGATTTTATGGATCCGCTGATTTTCCGCCGAGATTCAAACCTGGGTGTTCCAGGATTGTTCAACGCGTATCGCGCCGGCAATGTAACTCTGGCCAACGCAATTGGCACCGGAGTTGCCGATGATAAAGCCATGTACGCTTACGTGCCGGCGATCATCCGCTACTACCTTGGCGAGGATGCAATCATCCCCAACGTCCCAACCTATCTTTTGACGGATGATTCCCAGCGCCAGTATGTCCTCGAACATCTCGATGAACTGGTCGTGAAAGCGGTGGGCGAGTCCGGCGGGTACGGCATGCTGATCGGTCCCCACAGTACCGCGTCCCAACAGCAGGAATTTGCGGAACGAATCCAGGCCGATCCCCGCAACTACATCGCGCAACCGACCCTGAGCCTGTCGCGCGCGCCATGTTTCCTCGATGGCGAGGTGCAGGCGCGCCATGTGGACCTTCGCCCTTACATTCTTTATGGTGAAAACGTCACCCTGGTGCCCGGAGGGCTTACGCGTGTCGCGCTGCGCCGCGGTTCTCTGGTGGTGAATTCGTCCCAGGGCGGAGGCAGCAAAGATACGTGGGTTTTGCGCGCATGATGATGAGGGAAGCCACCATGCTCTCCAGAGTCGCCGATTGCTTGTACTGGATGAGCCGCTACCTGGAGCGGGCGGAGCACACTGCGCGTCTGATTGACGTGGATGTTCAACTGCGTCTCGATCAGTCTCCGGATTCCTCCACCGTGCGCTGGACGCGTCTGCATGAAACTCTGCAAATCCCAGTGCCTCCCATGGATGTGCCCTATGCTCATTCCCTGGCGCATACCCTGACCTTCGACCGCACGAATTCTTCCTCGATTGTTTCCTGTATCGCAGCAGCCCGCGAAAATCTCCGTCACGTTCGCGAGCAGTGCAGCACGGAGATGTGGGAGCAACTCAACCGGCTCTATCTGCAAATGCGGAGCACGACTCTGGAAGAATCCTGGCTGGCGCAGTCCCATCAGTTTTACCGCTCGGTGCAGGATGGGGCAAATTTGTTTCACGGAATCACCGACTCCACCATGACCCACAGCGAAGGCTGGCATTACATCCAGCTCGGGCGGTATGTGGAGCGCACCGATGTTCTTGCCGGGCTTATCGGCAGCCACTTCCGCCGCTTTCCCCATGCGCTGGACCAGTCCGTCGAGAGCGAAGAATATCTGGAATGGGTGGCCCTGCTGAAATCCTGCACCGCATTCCTGCCCTACTGCAAAACCTATACCGCAGAATTGCGCCCACTGCGGGTGGCGGAATTTTTGTTGCTCAACTCGGAGTTTCCCCACTCGGTGCGTTTTTCGGTGGACATGGTGCATGTTGCCCTGCGCGCTCTGGGAGAATTTACCGAACGCAAAGCCGAGCAGCCGCTGCGGCTCGCCGGACGCTTGCGGGCGACGCTCAGCTTTACCCAGATTGACGAAATTCTGCTGAGCGGCGCGGCCGCTTATCTCGACAACATTCGTTCGCAGTGCGCACAAATTCACTCCGCGATCCACCAGGTCTATTTCGACTACCTGGTGGATACGGCCATGGTCTCCTAATGATCTACTCGGTCCGCCACGTCACCATGTTTACCTACGAGCCCGCGGTGCGCGAAAGCCTCATGGAGGTGCGCATGCAGCCGCGCAGCGAGGGCCGGCAACGCTGTCTGAATTTTCAACTGCACGTGGATCCCACGGCGAACATCATGCAATACCGCGATTTCATGGGCAACACCGTGCATCACTTTGATATTGCCGGTAGCCATACCCGGGTCAAAGTCACGGCCCAGGCGTTGGTGGAAGTGGAAGCGGCAGACCTGCCTAATCCAACCCTTGCGGGCAACTGGGACGAACTCGATGCCTTGACCGCGGCAGAAAATCATTGGGAGATGATGCTTCCCAGCACATTTACCGAGCCGACCGGAGAATTGGCGAAACTGGCAAAAGAAATTGGCTGTGAGCGGCGTGGCAATCTTTTCCAGTTTCTTACCGAGCTGAACCATTCCATCTATGACGCTTTTGAGTATGTGCCCAAGAGCACCAAAGTGGATTCTCCCATCGATGAAGCTTTAACCAACCGCCAGGGTGTTTGCCAGGACTTTGCCCATATCATGATTGCTCTATTGCGTGAATTGAAAGTCCCGGCGCGCTATGTCAGTGGATATCTGTTTCACCAGCCCGAGAGTCATGACCGCTCAACCGACGGCGCCTCGCATGCGTGGGTGGAAGCATTGGTGCCAAAGCTGGGCTGGGTAGCGTTTGACCCGACCAACAGCTTGTTTGCCGATGATCGCCATATTCGGGTCGCGATTGGGCGTGACTATGCGGACGTTCCGCCTAACCGCGGTGTATATAAGGGCGAAGCCACCAGCGAACTCAGTGTTTCGGTCACGGTAAGTCCATCGGATCGGCCCCTTCCCGAAGAATTAATGCCCAGCATCATCTTGCAGCCACGAATCGTTCCCTCCCGTAGCGTGCGGATCGATCAGGAGCAACAGCAACAGCAGTAAATGGCATGATTTTGTCTATGGAGATGCTGATCCGCGCGCCTCGCTGAAGATTTTTTTGCGTCCTCTGCGGCCTTTCTCTGCGAACTCCGCGGTTGAAGGGTTTGGCCCTAACCGCAAAGTCCAGTCTCCCCTTGGTCCCATGACTGCTTATGCTTTTACTTTCAAGCCTATAGCCATGCCCAGATGGCCACGCTAGGGCTAATACTCCCGAATCTTGCCGAAGGCTCCATAAGAGACAAGAATGATCGGATGTCTGCTTGGAGCAGAATTAGCATCTCTAGAAAAGAGAGACACGCAATGGGGACTCGCAGTATTCAACAGGTTTTGAGTGCCGTCACGCTAGTCGCATTGATCTTCGCCTTTACAGCGTGCGGCGGCGGGAGCGGTTCAGGCTCGGGATCTCCCAATGTTCCTGCCGCGCCTACCATTTCTGCGCTCCAGCCCTCGACCGGTCCAGTCGGGACATCGGTCGTGGTTTCGGGAACGAATTTAACCGGGGCTTCGGCAATAGCGTTCAATGGAAAGACAGCAACATTCAACGTGAACAGCGCGACCCAGATTACTGCCGCAGTTCCCACCGGCGCCACGACGGGCAAGGTGTCGGTGACGACTCCTGGTGGGAGCGTAAGTTCAACTGGCAATTTCACAGTGACGGTGCCAGTGTCCGCTCCGACCATTACCAGCTTTAATCCGACCAGCGGGCCCGTTGCAACTCCCCTAATCATTACTGGGACAAATTTGACCGGCGCTACATCCGTCAAGTTAAACGGAACCAGCGCGACATTCACTGTAAACAGCGCGACCCAGATCACGACGCCAGTGCCGGCCGGAGCTACGACGGGGAAATTCTCAGTGACTACTCCGGGTGGAAGCGCAACATCGGCGAACACGTTCACGGTGAGTACGTCATCCTCGACGCTGGATCTGGCCATTGACGGGCTTTATGTCACGCAGGCCACGCAGGATTATCCCAATCCCACGGTTCCGTTGGTCAAGGATCGCAGCGGATGGGTGCGCGTGTTCGTAAAGGCCAATGCCACGAACACGGCTACACCTCAGGTGAAAGTGGATTTCATCAACGGAAGCACCACAAATACTCTGACCATTAACGCCCCGGGCGTTTCAGTCCCAACGACGATTGATCCCAACACAAATGCTTCCTGGAATGCGGCGGTTCCTTCCTCGTGGATACAGGCGGGGACGAATGTGGTGGCTACGGTCGATCCTTCGAACCTGGTTGCCGAAGCGGATGAGACGAACAATCAATTCACGGAGAATAATCTGGATGTACGTACCTTGCATCCCTGGAAGGTGACGCTGATTCCCGTGCACACCATGGACGGCAAGACTGGTGTGGTGGAGAGTGGGAGCTTTACCCGCAACAGTTGGGTTGATTTCGCGAAGAAGCTACATCCGGTCCCAGATGCGATTGATGTGACAGTCGCCAGTACTCTCAATTCCAGCGCCACGATACCGACAACCACCCCACCTTCTACGACGGTTCTACTTAGCGACGGAACTAATTGGAACACCGTACTCACCGAAATCAGCGCTAAACGATCTGCGGATGGAGCAGCCGCCTCAGGTCGTTACTACTTTGGTGTGGTGAAAGTCGGATATTCCAGCGGCGTCGCTGGTCTGGGTTATATAGGCTTTCCTGCCGCCATGGGTTGGGACTATCAAAGCAGCGCACCGGGTGTTTTCGCCCACGAAGAAGGCCACAACTTCAATCGTCCGCATAGCCCCTGCGGCGGCGCGGGCAGTCCCGATCCCAGCTATCCCTACACCATCGCATTGGGCTATGCCAAGGATGGAATCATCGGCGTGCCGGGATGGGATGCGTTTGCCTCCAGCAACAATCTCAAAGATCAATCCGCATTTACTGACATCATGGGCTACTGCTCGAACCAGTGGATCAGCGACTACGTCTACACGTCGGAGTTGAATTATCGAGCGGGTCTATCGTTCGATGTCGTATCCGCCGATGCTGTCAACGGCACGAATTCGCAAGATGCTTTGCTAGTTTGGGGACGTATTGAGAACGGCAACGTGATCTTGGAGCCCGCGTTCAAGGTGGCAGCAACCGGGATTGCCCCACAGACTGGGCCCTATGTCTGGCAGGCCAAGGATGCTCTGGGTCAGGTCCTGATGACACTGCCGTTTGATGCTCCCGAAGTTGCCGATCTGCCGGATACTTCGTTACGCATGTTCTCGTTCGTCGTACCCATGCCGGCTGACACGATGAGCAGGATTGCCAGCATCCATCTCTCGAAAGACGGAAAGGAACTTACCCGGGTGACGGCTACCTCAGGTGCGACTCCGATGCTTGGGGCGCGTGCGGTTGTAAGACAGCAGTATTTGTCCAATCACAAGATGCAGTTTTCCTGGGATGCAGCCCAGTCTCCGATGGTGATGTTACGCGACGCCAAGACCGGGGAAGTACGCGGGTTCCTGCGTGGGGGAATGCGCCACCATTGAGGATGCGCCGGATGATTTGGAAGTGCAGTTCTCGGATGGGATTCACAGCAGCGCGGTGGAATACCAGCGGCCAGTGGAGTAACACTCCATTTTGTCATTCCGACGATGAGCGCAGCGAAGAGGAGGAATCTGCTGTTCCTATCCACTCAGGCAACAGCAGATTCCTCCTCTGCACTTCGTGCCTCGACGGAATGACAAATATTATTCGTACCGCAACGCCTCAATCGGATCCAACCGCGAAGCTTTAAAAGCCGGCAGCATGCCGCTGATGATGCCGACGAAACTTAGAATCCCGGTAGACCACAACAAAATCCCGGCGTTAATTTTCAAGTGGATGTCACCTTCGCTGGCGTCCTCGATGAACGCGCTCCAAAGCGTCAACGAACCAACCGACCACGAAATCAAGTAGGCTAAGGCCACTCCAGCCAAACCACCGAGAAACGTAATCGCCAAGGCTTCGGCCAAGAACTGAAACAGAATATGCCAGCGCCGTGCTCCAAGAGCTTTCTCTACCCCAATCTCGCGGGTGCGCTGGGTCACCGAGACCAGCATGATGTTCATTAATCCGACGCCTCCGATGCCCAATGTCAGGAGGCCAATGAAGCCGAGCAGGACTTTGATTCCGGTGGTGATAATTTGCAGTTCGACCAGCTCCCCTTTGCTGTCGAAGACAAACACGGCGCGTTTGTCCTTGGGATCGAAGCCGTGGTGATACGCCATCGAGTCGCGCACGGCCTTCACCACTTTTTCGTGCTCGCCTTCGTACTCTAGAACGATCGCATTGAGGTAATAAGTGTTGGTCAGATCACCCATGGCGCTGAAGGGGACGTACACCATAGCGTTCATGTTGTCGTCACCATCCTGAATCATGCGCTTGAGCACACCAATAACCTGGTATGAAATGCCGTCGACGCGCACACCTTCGCCCAGAGCGTTTTGTCCTGAAAACAGCTTCTTCTTGACATCGTAGCCAATCACGGCCACGCGGCTATGGGTGAAGTCCTCCTGATCGGTGATGAAACTGCCCTCAGCCACGTCCACATGCCTGATTTGTTGGTAGCTCGCATAGGCGCCGCGAATGTTGTAGCGGCCATTGCGTGTGCCGTAGGCCACCGTGCTTTGTTTGTTGACCTCGGGAGAAGACCGCTTGAGAAACGGGACCTCTGCGCGCAGGTAATCCAGATCTTGCATGGTCAACCTGACCTCTTCGCCGGCCTTTGTGCCTCCAGCCTGCTGCGAAGTGCGCCCCGGAAAGACGGCGATCAGAGTTCCCGCCAAAGGTGGTGAATGCGACCATCAACCCGCGCTCAAAACCTGCGCCATACGCCAACAGCAGGACCACCGTCGCGATTCCCCATGCCATTCCCAGCATGGTGAGAAGGCTGCGGCGACGGTTGTGTTTGAGCGCTCCGTAGGCTTGTTTTCCCAGTTCGCCGATCATAGTTACGGTTACTCCTGCCGCATGGCTTCTACTGGAGAAAGCAATGCAGCCTTTCGTGCGGGATAGAGCCCAGCTACTACGCCGGCAATGGTTAGCGAAATAATGGCGATGGCTGCCGATGCCGGCACAATCCGCGGAGTGTCAAAGCCCTGGGGCGACGGCAACTGTGCCAGCAAAGTTACGAATACCGTGCAGATGGTTAGGCCGATGCCTCCACTCAATGCGGTCAGAAATGCGCCTTCGATGAAGAATTGCGTGAGAATACTGCGATGGGTGGCCCCCAACGCTTTGCGTAAGCCAATTTCTTTGGTGCGCTCGGTCACCGATACCAGCATGATGTTGATGATACCGATCGCGCCCAGCCCCAAAGTCACAAGGCCCACCACGCCCAGGAACCAGTCCATAGCGTCGAAAATCTTGGCCACCCGCTTTGAATTCTCGATGGTGTCCCAATCTTCGAAGGCATCCTCCAGTTTGAAGTCAAACCCGTGGCGGCGGGCGATGATTTCGTGAACATCCCGCTTGGCGCGCAAGTTGTCATCGCGCGTGATAGGCCGGTAATTGATGAAGGAAACTGCGTCCTCACCGATTTGGTTTTTCAGCGGGAACAGCATCCGCATAGTTTCGATCGGAATGAAAATCCGGCCGTTGGTGCCGTTGTTACCTTCACGTCCAATCTTGGCCACCACGCCGATGACGTCGAAGCGCATTCCGTTGAGCAGGATATTAGAGCCGACGGCAGGTGTTCCGGGGAATATGTTTTTAAGCAGTTCCCAACCGACGACGGCCACACGGCGGTGCTGAGCACTATCTGCTTCGTTCAGCCAGCGGCCGGTGCCGATGGGTACGGTACGGATCTGATCATAGGACGGTGCCACGCCGAACACCTGGCCATTGGTGCTGCCATAATCACTGACGGCACGAATGTCCTCTCGATTCAGGACAGCTGAAATACAACGCAGGGATGTAGTTTCATCCCGGATGGCAACGTAATCGCCATAAGTAAAGTTGTAAGGTCTGCCGGATAGCGTGCTGCCTTCCACTCCGGCAATGCGGCCGGGGAAGATGAACATGATGTCCTGCCCCAGGTTAGCCATATTCTTTTTTTGCCCGCTGCGGAAGCCTTCCCCCAGTCCGACCAGCAAAAGCAGGGAACCGACGCCCCAGGCGATTCCAAACATGGTGAGAAACGAACGCAGCTTGTGCGCCCACAAAGTGGACAGCGATTGCCGCACGATATCCAGAAGCATCTGCATCGGAATTGTCCCCCTGCTGCCGGGGAGACAGCAGGGAGTTGGAGTTCGAGCGGGTGGTCTAGGGCCCGCCCTAGCTACTCACCTTGAATACGCACCCACCCGCAGAAAAGTTCACACCCCCGCATGTGGTTAGACCTGCTGGCCGGCCGAAATGATAGCGGGAAGGATACGCCCGAGATTTCCAAGCAAACCGCTAACCGACAATCGTTCGGTGGCGTCTAAGCGGTCATTGTGTTTTAGGCGTCCATCTGGCCGGACAGTTTGGTTAGATCAATTCTAGGAGAAAAGACCCGTGAAGCGAAACTTGCTGCCGCTGTTATTTGTTGTGATCGCGTTATTGTTTGTTTCGACCTCCGGCGTGGCGCAGTCCGCATTGCTGGATATCCCCCGCGATAGTCAACATGCCACCGTACTCCAGAAGGTTGGAATAACAGACATTAAGGTCAACTACCACCGTCCTTTGGTAAAGGGACGGCAGATCTGGGGAAAGCTTGTCCCCTATGACGCAGTGTGGCGGGCGGGTGCGAATGAAAACACGACTATTTCCTTCTCTGACCCGGTGAGCATCGAAGGCAAGCCGCTGGACGCCGGAACGTATGGCCTGCACATGATTCCGGGGCAAACTGAGTGGACCGTCATTTTTTCCAAGAACTACACCTCTTGGGGAGCGTTTACCTACAAGCAGGATGAAGATGCGTTGAGAGTAACCGTAAAGCCACAGCCTGCGGAGTTCCTGGAAGCACTGGAATATAGCTTTGAGGATGTGAAGGAAGACTCAAGCACACTGACCATGCGCTGGGAGAAGCTGGTTGTTCCGGTAAAAATCGGGGTCAATACGGAGCAGCTGGTCCAGGCAAGTTTACACAAACAGCTCCGCGGATTTGCGCAATATACCTGGGACGGATGGGATGATGCAGCCAACTATTTGCTGGCCCACAAATTGAATATGGACGATGCGTTGAACTATTGTGATCGTTCCATTCAGGTGGAAGAACGTTTCGATAATCTTTTTACCAAATCCAAAGTGCTCATGGCCATGGGCCGTAAAGATGAAGCGGACAAGACCCTGAGTGCGGCCCTGGCCAAGGCCAATGCGTTGCAGATGCACTCCTACGCGCGACAACTACAGATTGATGGCCAGACGGAAAAGGCGTTTGCTATCTATCGGGAGAATGCGAAGAAGAACCCCGATGCCTGGATTGTCCACATGGGGTTGGGCCGTATGTACTCAGCCCAGGGAGATTACGCAAACGCCGCGAAAGAGATGCGGATTGCGTTGGCGGGCGCTCCGGAGCCGAACCAGGCGTTCTTGCGGATTTTCGTGAAGCGTCTGGACGCGAAGGACGACATCAACAAATAATCAAAATTTGTCATTCCGACAAGGCGCGTAGCGCAGAGGAGGAATCTGCTTTTGCTGGGCGGCGTCACGAATGCGTCAGCCAAAAGCAGATTCCTCTTTGTCGCTTCGCTCCTCGTCGGAATGACAAATTACTTGGATTTCTCTGGGTAGTCGTACACACCTTTTCCTGCTTTCCTGCCCAGCCGCCCCGCCTGAACATACTCCACCAGCAATGGCGCCGGCCGATACTTCTCTCCTAACGTCTGGTGCAGATAGTTGAGGATGTGCAGGCGCGTATCCAGTCCGACCAAATCGACCAGTTCGAATGGCCCCATAGGATGGTTCAGGCCAAGCTTAAGCGCTTTGTCAATGTCTTCGGCGGACGCGATGCCCTCCCCCAACATGTAGAACGCTTCATTGCCGATCATGGCATTCATGCGGCTGGTGATGAAGCCGGGCGACTCTTTGATCACCACGATCTCTTTGCCCATACGCTTGCCGACTTCCACCGCAGCCGAGATGGTTTCGTCATCGGTCTGCGCCGCACGCACGATTTCAATCAACTTCATTTTGTGGACCGGATTGAAAAAGTGCATCCCCACGCACTTGCTGGCCCGGTAGGTGACGCCAGCAATTTCGCTGATGCTCAAGGAGGAAGTGTTTGAAGCCAGGATGGTACCGGGCCGGCAAATTTTATCGAGCAGAGTAAAAATTTCGATCTTGGATTCTAGTTCTTCCGGAACGGCCTCAATGACTAGATCCGCTTCGCGGGCTGCGCCTTCAACCGATCCCGCGTATTCCAACCGTCCCACTGCGGCTTGCGCATCGCCGGAAGAAACCTTGCCGAGCTCGACGGCTTTATCAAGGTTGGTGCGAATTTCGGATTCCGCACGCCGCAATGCGTTCGGCAGGAGATCTTCGAGAATGGTGCGGTATCCGCCCAGGGCGGCGACGTGCGCTATGCCTCGGCCCATGGTCCCGGCGCCGATGACGGCGATGGTCTTGATTTCCGCCACTCCTACTTTTTGTCCAGTTGGGTCAGTACGTCGTTCAGGTTGCTGTCGGCGGCACGTATGGCATCGGCGAGGCGCTTGCGCTCTTCGGGTTCCAGCGTGGGGACGAAGGCGTTAATGCGACGCAGGGTGGTGGTGATGTCATCGACATAGTTCATCAGGCGGATCAGCTCTCCGGTGGTTGCCATGCGCGCTCCTATGGCCCAAGACGATCTGGGCGAAACTCCATTCTCAATGGTGGGGAGAATTTAGTAAAGGGAGGGAACCGACTGGTAGTGCCTCAGTTTGAAATTTAGCGGATGAGGTCTGTTTCTTGCGTTCGACTGGGTCTATAGTGGCATATATCACGCGCTTGCCACGCATTTGAGTCGGCTTGTAATGAGTCTTCGTCCCAGCCATTCTCTAAAAAAATAGGATATCTCACTACCAACCGATTAGTGACTCTCGGTAACTTTTCTCGCGGTGCGATCGGCAGCTTTGGGCAAGTTCTCTTTAGGTGCGGCTTTTTTCTTTTGCTGCTGTTTCTTGTCGCGAGAAGCTTGTGCTTGGCGATCCGAAAACGTCGTTTTGCGATCCTTTGGCATGGCAACAGTTTCCCACAGGCGCTATCTAATTGCTAGACCTGTGGAAATTCAAACTCACCACTACCAGCAGGATAGACTCATCTACGCGCCCGCGGAAAGTTTGTGATGGCCTGCCTTAGTCTGCGCTAAGCCATACTGCTTGATCTTGTAGAGCAGTGCCTTGTAGCTGATCTGTAGCAGCGCAGCCGCCTGTTTCCGGTTCCAGTTGGTTTCGTCCAGAGCTTTGCGGATGGCTTCCGCCTCAGCTTCGTCTTTGGCGCTTCTTCCCAGGGATTTGAGGCCACCGGTTGCGTCCGATGGGTTCTGCGGGGCCGCCGGATCGAATTGCGCGCCATTACCGTCGCTCTTGGGATGGAGTTCGCTGATGGCGAGGCTTTCATCGCCCAGAACCAGGTAGCGCTTCACAAAGTTGTTCAACTCGCGGATGTTGCCCGGCCACGAGTAGTTCGCGCAGGCCTGTAACAAATTCGGAGTAAGCGGCAACGGCGGGCGGGCATAGTGCTCCGCCATGTGCGTCATGAAATGCTTCAGCAGAATTGGAATTTCTTCTTTGCGCTCGCGTAGCGGCGGAACTTGTACCGTGAATGCATTCAACCGGTAATAGAGGTCTTCGCGCAGGCGCTTGTTGGCAAGTGCTTCCGGAATGTTGATATTTGTGGCCGCCAGAATGCGGACGTCCACTTTGATTACCGAGCGGCTGCCCAGGCGCGAAAACTGTTGATCTTGAAGCACGTGCAGCAACTTCGCCTGCAACCCCGGAGGCATTTCGCCGATTTCGTCAAGCAGGATCGTGCCTTTGTTACACAACTCGAACTTGCCGGGCTTGGCATGATTGGCGCCGGTAAAAGCGCCGGCTTCGTAACCGAACAATTCGCTTTCCAGCAAATCAGCGGGTACGGCCGCGCAATTCACTTTGAGGAAAGTCCGATGTGCGCGTGGAGACAGCTTATGGATGAGCCGCGAAATCACTTCTTTTCC
Organism: uncultured Acidobacteriota bacterium; assembly: GCA_963837365.1. Lineage (GTDB taxonomy): Bacteria > Acidobacteriota > Terriglobia > Terriglobales > Acidobacteriaceae > CAWBXL01. The sequence goes on along the minus strand of CAWIMW010000012.1, from coordinate 22,917 downwards.
CGTCCCGCTCTCGCCCAACATCAGTACCGGGATGTCGACGTTGGCAACTAACGCCACCTGCGAGCGGATCTTGCGCATGCTGGGGCTGGCGGCGATGAAAAAATTTTCGTCACTGAGTTCTTCCACTTCGCCGGGATAATTCTGCTGGTTCTTACCCAGGCAGGTATCAATCACCGCGTCCAATTCAGCTTTTTGGAAGGGCTTGGTGATGTAATCCTGCGCGCCCAGACGCATGGCCTGAACCACCTTTTTCGTGTCGCCGACGCACGACAGCATGACTACTTTCACGCCCGGCTGAAGCTGCCGCAGTTGCTCCAATGTCTGCAAGCCATCGATCCCTGGCATCAGCAGGTCCATCAAAACCAGATCGGGGCGCAGGCCTTTATTCACCAAAGCCAGCGCTTCTTCACCGGTGGTCGCGGTCTGGACCTTGTAGTCGTCCACCTCGAGCAGGGTCTTGATATAGCGGAGCATTCCCGGCTCGTCGTCCACCAGAAGTATCTTGGAAGTCTCAGGCATTCGGTTTTTCCTGTCCGGTGCTTGTGGTTGGCGGTATCAGGGGGATGATGAAAGAAAACTTTGAACCCGCGCCCTGGTCGCTTTCGATCCAGATCTTTCCTCCCATGGCGGTGACCAGCCGGCGGACGATGGCGAGACCAAGACCCATGCCTTCGGCCTGATCCTCGGCGTCCGGGAGGCGGAAGAAATCGTCGAAAACTTCCAGGTGATACTCCGCAGGAATTCCCGGGCCGGTATCGGCGACGCTGACTTTCACTGCATTGGGTACAGTCAAACTGCGCTTGCGGCGTTCTGCGGAAACGCTCTGCGCATCGCCACCACGGCGCTCCCACATGTAAGGTTCTGCATGTAGCCAGACAGTGCCGCCGGCGGGTGTGTACTTGGAGGCATTCTCCAGCAAGTTTGAAATCACACGCTGCACCTTTGCCGAATCGAAGGGGAACGGAGTCAGTTTTTCATTTCCTAGAAAGTAGAGGGCAAGCCCTTTTTCCTGGAAGCGGTTGGACCAGAGTTGGCACACTTCCGAGAGACTGGCATTCATGTCGTTCTCGGTAAACCGCATCTTCATCTCACCTGTCTCCAGAACGCTGAAGGTGAGAAAGTCCTGAATAAAATGGTCAAGCCGCCGGCCGCTCGAGTGCATATCGCGCAGAATTTCCCGCTGCCGTTCGTTGAGGCCACCCAGCTTTTCACTGCGCAGCAGTTCGATGTACCCGTTAAGAATGGCAAGCGGTGTTTTGAGGTCGTGGGCCGCCGAGCTTAGCGCGGTGGTGGTCCGTTGGAAACGATCGCGCAGCCGTGTGTATTGATCAACTACATCCACGCCCTCCGAAGGAGTGTCACCGGCTTTTACCGAGCTAGTCGTCGGTTCAGCCTCTGCTGCCTTAGACATGTAAACGCCTTCTGGGTTTGAAGCCATAGCTTGGGAAAACCCGCTTTCAGGGTCCAACAAAGGGGAGGGAACAATCGATCCAAAATGGTAAGTAGCGCTAACGAATCGTATGCTATTCATTTCCTTACTGTCAACGAAAAAGCCATGGCTTTGTCAAAGATAGGAAAAAGATTGCACTTGTAACCCTCTGATATACATGGGAATATTGTCGTGATACCGACGAACTTTGTCTGTGGTCAGTCGTGGGCTAATGCCTGTTTTTTGCTGGGTTTTACCGTGTTTCTTATCGGTGTTACGGGTTGTTGCCCGGCCGCTTCATGCCTATATACTGCCGTTTGGCCCCTAAGGTGCGAGAGATAGCCGCGTTGTTACTCCCCTGGTGAGGATAAGATCCTTGACCGAACAGAATGCACAAGAACGTCGTCAGTGGCCACGATTGCCCCTGGCAATTCCAATTTTCGTTCGCAGTAAAGACGAGAAAGGGAAGGATTTTCTCGAGTTCGCTACTGCCATGAATGTTTCCGCAGGTGGAGCGTTGGTTGCGGTAAGACGCTCATTGCCGCATTCCACGCAGGTTTCGCTCGAAATTCCTACAGCCCCATTTCTCGCCGCCAAAGGCCAGGCGCAGACTGCGAAAAACATGCGGGCACGCGCAGTTCGTGTGGAGCATGCCGATGGCTACCAATTGGTGGGGCTGCGGTTTACCAAGCCGCTATCGAAACATGCAGCCAATGGGTCTTCCAGGCGACGGAAAGACCCTGCCACAATGTGAAAAGTTTTTCCTACAAGAAATGTCAATCTGAGGGCTAAAATCCATCCCACGGAAGTGCCATTGTTCCGCCTTGGGCACCGGTCTAATCTATTGTAGCTGCGATATTTAGCTGCAATATGTGCATTCACGAAATCGACCTTCCCCATTTGGCTTGCCGGGTGCAGATAAAAACAGTGCATACACAGGAGTTAGTTTACTTTCATGCCAACCTTAACCGCCAATCCGGTCAGTGCTTTAGTCCAATCGCTCGGGGATATTCCGCCTGAGAACATAGTTTTCGGGCGTTCCGATGCTATGCGTGCAGTACGCGACCGTTTGACCAAGGTTGCCAGCGCCAACGTCCCCGTACTCATCCAGGGCGAGAGCGGCACCGGCAAGGACATCATTGCCAGGATGGTTCATGGCTTGTCTCCGTGGAAAACCGGACCCTACGTGAAAGTAAATTGTCCAGCCATTCCCGGAACGCTGCTGGAAAGCGAACTGTTTGGCTACGAAAAAGGCGCCTTTACCGGAGCTTACGGAATGAAGCCTGGCCGGGTCGAAATGGCACACCGGGGTACACTTTTCTTGGACGAGATTTCTGAGTTGGACTCCGCGCTGCAATCCAAGTTGCTGCAACTTTTGCAGGACGGGCAGTTCTGCCGCATTGGCGCCCAGGAAGATAAGAAAGTTGAAGTGCGTGTAGTCTGCGCTACCAATCGCCGGCTGGAAGAAGAAATTGAGAACGGAACTTTCCGCCAGGATTTGTTTTACCGGATCAACGTCGTCAATGTTTCTCTGCCTCCGTTGCGGGAACGCCGCGCCGACATCCCTGATCTTGCGAACTATTTCCTTGATTTCTATAACCGTAAATACAACTGCCGCGCCAAGGCCTTCTCTCCTGAGTTGACAAACGTGCTGGAGAAATATCACTGGCCGGGCAATATTCGCGAACTGGAAAACCTGGTCAAACGGTACGTGATTTTGGGCAACGAAGACGCGATCACCAGTGATTTAGTCGCACGCGAACCGCAGTACTTAAGTCCAGAAATCAATTTCGATGGTCCGATTTCTTTAAAGAAAATTACTCGCCAAGCGGTACATGAACTGGAGAAGAAAGTAATTTTGAAGGTCCTGCAAAACCATCATTGGAACCGCAAGCAGGCTGCACGCACACTCGGCATCAGTTACCGTGCTTTGTTATACAAAATTCGCGAAGCTGGATTGCCTCCCAATCGCTCACGCAAACCGCCACAACCCGTGCTGGTGGCCGAAAGCCACCCCGCTGCTGACTGATAAACACCGCCGCATTGATATCTTCAAAACAAGCTTGGCAGAAGTATGGCAGTGCGGGATTTTCCCAGTTGCTGCCATCTTGTGCATTGGGTTGCAGATAGGGTTCTCCCCCATTCGTGCTATGGCAAATCCAGATGTGCTTGATTTATAAACAGTATTACCAGCGGTTACCTTTGGCATGCCGCATGCTTACTTACCAGTGTGGTAAGTAATGCCCTCCCCAAGAGCATTGCTGAAATCACAATAGTTCTACGCAGGAGGCAGTAAGTATATGGGCAAGAAATTACTGCTGATGTTAGCTCTCGCGCTAGTTTTGCCTATGGCAGCCTACGCGGACGACATCAGCTTTACAAGCAACGGGGGGTATCTCTGGGCTGACAGTACTGGATTGAGGGTCAGCGATGCCACCTTGGTCAATGTCAACGGTGTTAACGGCGCCGATTTGGGGACACTGGCATTTTCAACCGGTCTGATGAATGCACCGGGCAGCGTGCTCCATGGTGCGACCTTCCGTCCTTCGCCAGGCGTGGTTACGATCACGGGAAGCGATGGTGGAGCACTGTTCTCGGGAGCTTTCAGTGGGAATTCGACTTGGACTGTGTCCACCTCGGGTGGCAGTACCCTGTACACATTCACCGGGATCGCCATTGGCGCACTCGGCGATGGCAGGTCAGCGGTACTCCAGATTACGTTCACAGTTGACGGGAAGGCCTTTCAGAGCAACCCTACATTGCAACCCAGTTCCCTTACCGGGGTTCCCATCAACGTGACGGCTATATCAGTTCCCGAACCTGGCTCCATAGCTTTTATGGGTGCAGGTTTGATTGGATTGATGGGAGCGATAAGGCGCAAGTATCGAAAACAGCGATTTGCGTAACCTGGAACGGAACGACTAAAGCACTGTTTCCTGCGAATCCTCCTGCCGTCTCACAACGGACGACGGCAGGAGATTCAAATTATCCTATCTGGGCCAGTAACTTTTTTATCTCTGCGGCCTCCCGGTATTGAGGGTTGATCTTCAGTACTCGTTGTAAATGCTGCTTGGCTAGATCAAACTCCCCGGTCTTGTTGTACGCCAGCCCGAGATGGTAGTGCACCGTGGGATTATCAGGTTGTCCTGCTTTTTGGGCTAGCCGGAGCGACTCCTCGAAAAGATCGACTGCCGAGCGGTAAATGCCCTTCTGGTAATACACCCAACCGAGTGTATCCGCGGCATTGGGAGATTCGGACATCGTCCGCCGGGCGGTTTGTGCCAGCGAGAGTGCGGTGTCGAGATTGTCGCGGGTTTGCACCATCAGGTACGCGAGATTGTTGGCTGCAAGCGCGCTGTTGGGACTGATCTCCAGGGCCTTCTGGTACATCTGTTTAGCATTGGCCCAATCCTGCTTGGTTTCGTAGAGCTGTCCCATCAAGATATAGAAGCCGGCTTGTTTAGGATTTTGCTGCGCAGCCCGCTGATAGCGGGCCATGGCTTCGTCCGTAGATCCCTTACTGACTAGAAGCTGCCCAAGCTTGACCAGCGCATCCGCGTTATTCTGGTCCAGTTCAAGCGACCTCTTGAATGCGGCTTCTGCGGCTGCGGTGTCTTTCTTGTTGTTGAACAATGCGGTCCCCAGCAGATCGTAGAACGAACTGCTGTCCTGGACCTTAGCAATCTGCGCATTGGCGACGGCAATCGCCTTGTCTGGTTGTTTCTGGGCAAGATAGGTATTCATCAGGCCACTAAGCGCTTCGAGCGAGTGTGAATCATGCTCCAATCCTTGCTGGTACCACATACCCGCCTCTGCGTAGTTTTTTTGTATCAGGTTCAGATTCCCCATCTGTACCAGTGGGGCCGGGCTTTGGGGGGCCACTGCCATGGCTTGGCGAATATCTTTCTCCGCCCTGGAATACTGACGGCGATTCATATAGGACGCCGCGCGGAGCAGATAGCCGTCAGGAGAAGCCGAGCGTAGATTAATGATTTGATTGGCGCTCTGCTCCAGCGCCGCCATATCACGCCGGCGCAGGGAAGACTCAGCCAGGGCACGATGCGCTTCGACCATGTCAGGACGCAGGCGTATGGCTTCGCGCCATTCGTTTTCCGCTTGCAGCAAATTGCCTTGTTGACTGAATGCAACCCCCAAGTGATAGTGCGCGATACCGTTGGTAGGGTCATTCTTAATGGCATTCTGCAATACATTGACCGCCTCGTTTGGCTTTTCCTGACGTAACAGGATTTGTCCGCGATAGACCAGCGCTTCGGGATCGTTGGCGTTCACCTTCAGGATTTCGTCGTTGAGTTTCCCGGCCTCATCGAGTTGATTTTTCAGGATGAGTAACTGGATGTAGTTCTTTTTCACCTGCACGTCTTGAGGATGGTCACGGTACAGGGAGGCGTACTCGGTGGTGGCCCGGTCAATATCGCCGGTAGCAAAGTAATAGTCACCCGGCATGCGATAGCCGGAGGAGACGTCGGCCAGGTCACGCTTAGCCTCCTGCGTGACCTGTTCGGCCTCAGCTTTTTTCCCTTGACCGGCATACAGTTTGACGAGTGCAGCGCGCAACTCGGGGTTTTTCGGGCTGACGGCGATGGCTTGCTTGAGCTGCTGCTCTGACTCAGCGAACTGCCCCCGCGACTGATAGAAACTCGCCAATGCCAGTTGCGCCTGAGAGGAAGTAGGCGCTAAATCTGCGGCTTTCTTCAGGTTCTGTCCGGCCGCGTCTGCTTGACCGAGTCGAAGTTGCAACAGGGCCAATGTGAGATAGGACTGGTATTCTTGCGGTGCCAGCGCAACTGCTTTCTCGGCCTCCTGAAGGCCACCCTGTAAATTGCCTTCGGCGCCCAGCAGAGTTGCCGCAGCGTTGTGCACCTTGAAATCATTGGGCTGCTGTTCCAAGAGTAAATCAATGTGTTCGTGCGCCCGCTTAAGCTGGTTGGCGGCGATCAGCATGTTGGCGATTTCCAAATGGGCCGCGAAGTTGTTGGGTTCGATGTCGATGGTCCGGCTGAGCTCATTGAATGCGGCCGTCCATTGCTGGAGTTTGACGTACGATTGCGCCAGCGCATAGTGTGCCGCGGCGTAATGCGGATCAATCTGGGCAGCATTCTGGAATTCAATCGCGGCTTCCCGGTACTTGCCCTGTTGAAAATATTGCTGGCCGCTCTTGAAGTATTTTTGTTTGCGTACATTGGGATCGCGGTGGCAGGCAGAAAATAAGAGTGCAATTGTTCCGATTAGTAAAACCAAACGCACAACATAAAAACGCCGCATTGTTTTGCAATCTCCTTAATACTGATGGCCGGGCTGTATAACCCATATCCAGGTTAGTTGTGACGCAGTTTGTTTTCTTCGCGTTCTTAGCGGCTTTTCTTAGCGACCTTTGCGGTCAAGATCTTTCCCTTCACTACCTAAAATTAAAAGACCGTAACCGCAAGACCGCAAAAGAACTTCCGTCAAGGACGCGAAGAAATTCAAATTGCGCCCCTATCCCAAGTTACGGGAATAAGCGGTGGCAGAGAAGTTACCCACGTGCTCCAAAAGGACGTGGACTCTTGCTTATCGCAGTGTAGCGGATGGAGAAGGATTCTGGGTGCGACGAATCAAGGCAGTCAGGTCGTCTTGCAGAAAGCGGCCTCCGGCTATCAAACCGGAAATCCTGGGAGATTTGTTGTTGCAGCGTAACGGGGTATGGTGCAGAGTCGAAACAAATCCGCCCGCGCTTTCCACTAGTGCAGCACCTGCCGCGACGTCCCACTCGTGCTTGGGTGTCAGCGTAAAAGTGGCGTCTGCCAAACCCGCGGAAACCAGGGCCAGCTTGTACGCAACCGATCCCATGGGGCGCACGACGAATTCTGCATTCTGAAAATGCGCCCATTCTCCGCGCTTAGTTTCGCTTCGGCTGGCCAGGATGACCGCGCCTTTCAGGCCGTTGGTCCGACTGGTGTGAGCTGGCCGCCCGTTGTAGGTAACCCCTGTTGCGCGGGAACCGAGAAATATTTCGTTGGTTGCAGGGTTGCAGATTCCTCCCGCCACTGCGCGACCATCTTCCACAAAGGCAATGGAAACGCAGAACTCATGGATGCCGGCAACGAATTCTCTTGTCCCATCCAGCGGATCGACGATCCAAACCTGCTTCTTTTCTAAACGCGTTAGATCATCCGCGCTCTCTTCCGACAGCCAGCCTTCGCCTTCACGCAACAGTTCTTTGCGCAACACTGCATCTAACTCCTTGTCGGCTTCGGTGACGGGGTCATGCCCAGCTTTGTACTCGGCCGCGATCTCGCCCGGAGTGAAGTGGGCGAAAACGTTTCGGGCGGCGTCAATCGCAGATTGAATACGCTCCAGAATCCCAGCCTGGTTGGTCATGGGACAAGTGCGCCCCGCAACATGAAAGCACCGGTGGCGAGCAGCACAGTACAAAGCATGCGCCGCAGCCAGGAGACGGGGACCCGCGTACTAAGGTGTGATCCCATCAGGGCGCCGGGTATGGAGCCGACCAGCAAAGCGCCGACCAGCGGGAAATCAACGTTGCCGGCGCGGAAATGCAACAAGCTGGTCACGCCAGTCAAGACCACTGCATGAACAATATCAGTACCCACCATGATTCTCGGTGAATAGCTGTAAAACAGCAGCAGGAGCATCATGATAATGCTGCCGGACCCGACCGAAGTCATTCCTACCAGACAACCGGCAAGCAGCCCGATGGCCGACATTCCCACGAACGACTTCATGGTCGGAGGCCGGTTGGCCACGTGGTCTTCAATCTGCTTCTGAAAGAAAAGAAGAATGGGGACCGCAATCAGCAAAATTCCTACAGCAATGGTGATGAAATGATTGACCCCCGCACCATATAGATTTCGCAGGTGCACCAAAAAGCTGACGCCGAGGATTGATCCTGGAATACTGCCAACTGCCAATGCCACAACCACGCGACGGCGTACCGTGCCGTGGCTTAAGTGCATCCAGCCGGAGCCGATTTTGGTGACGAAGTTAAACAGGGCGTCGGACCCGACCGCAATGATCGGTGGCACTCTGAGTCCGAAGATCAGCATGGGCAGCAGCAACACCCCGCCACCCAGTCCGGTCATGCCGATCAGAACGCCAACTACAAAACCGATCACGACTTTTAGACCGAAATCCATAGTGCCTGTTTAAACTGAGTCTCCGTTGACTCCGATGAAGCCCTCGCGTTCCAGATGCAGAATAATTTCCTGCGCGGCTTCTTCCTGGGTCAGCTCTGCGGTGTTGATGGTAACTTCTGCATCGGTTGGTGCTTCATAAGGATCGGAGACACCGGTGAACTCTTTCACGATCCCGGCGCGCGCTTTCGCGTATAGCCCCTTGCGGTCACGCTGTTCACAGACTTCAATCGGGGTGGCAATATGCACCAGAATGAATCCGCCATGGGGCTCAATCATCTGCCGCACCTGCTTGCGGACTGCCTCATAGGGCGCAATCGGAGCGCAAATGGCGATGCCGCCGTTCTTGGTGATCTCTGATGCAACGTAGCCGATGCGGCGGATGTTTATGTCGCGATGCTCCTTGGAGAATCCCAACTCCGAGGAAAGATTTTTCCGTACCAGGTCTCCATCGAGGATGGTGACCGGGCGTCCGCCGGTTTCCAGGAATTTGGTCATCAGGATATTGGCAATCGTGGACTTACCCGACCCCGAGAGTCCAGTGAAAAAGATGGTGACCCCCTGCTTGTGGCGCGGCGGATAGCTTCTGCGTAATTCTTTCACGACCTCGGGATAAGTAAACCAGGAGGGGATTTCGCGGCCTCCATTAAGACGGTCACGCAGTTCCGTGCCCGAAATATTGAGCACCTTGGCGTCTTTCGGTACTTCGGTGTCGGGCACGTACTGGTCCTTATCCTCCAGGTAAACCATCATGCTGAAGGGAACCATGGTGACGCCAATATCTTTTTCGTGCTTCTTGAAAATTTCCTGGGCGTCGTAAGGGCCGTAGAACGGCTTGCCGCTTTCGTCCTTGCCGGGGCCGGCATGGTCGCGTCCCACGATCAGGTGGCTGCATCCGTGGTTCTTGCGGATGAGCGCGTGCCAGATGGCTTCGCGCGGGCCGCCCATGCGCATAGCCAGCGGCAACAGAGACAGCTTGGCGGTTCCGGCGGGGAATTTCGGCAGCAGCAGCTGATAGCAGCGCACGCGGGTGAAGTAATCCACATCGCCCGGTTTGGTCATGCCAACTACCGGATGGATTAACAGGTTGGCTTCGACCGTTTTTCCCGCACGCAGCGCCAACTCGGCATGGGCGCGGTGCATGGGATTGCGAGTCTGGAAGGCGACGACTTTGCGCCAGCCCAGGCGGGCAAACTCATTGCGTAATTCGGCCGGAGTCAGGCGGATGGAGCGAAAATCATAGTGAGAGGGGTGTTGCAGCCCTTCCAGTTTTCCCCCGACATACCAAGGATTCGCTTTATTCTGCGCGTAGTCCGCGCCGGGATGCAGTTTACTGTTGGTTCCGAACACCGCTTTCGCTTCAGCGGCGCGGTCGGGTTGCCAGATATCTTCCACATGCAGTACCGCGAGCATTACGCCTTCGGGATCGCGCAGCGCAACCTTGCTAGAGCCGGAAGCCAGCTTCTTGGCGAAATCTTCGGTGACATCGAGCGTGATGGGAATCGGCCACAGAAGCCCGCTGGCGAGTTTCATGTTGTGGCTGACGCCTTCGTAGTCCGCCTTGTTCATGAAACCGTGCAAGGGAGAGAAGCCGCCGCTCAACAGCAGCTCCAGATCGCAAAGCTGGCGGGGAGTCAGGTCCCAGGATGGCCACTCACGCGAGTGCGCTTTCAGTTCTTCGCCCGGTTCGGGCTGGACAATCAGGTTTACTAATTCTCCGCCGTGGGGCGGGACCAAATGGCTTGTGGACGCAGTCAATTCCTAATTCCTCCAAAGATTTTGAATGTGATGTGGAGCTTCTGGCCGGGTAGGCTGAAAACGTCTTTTAGAACTGAGAAGAGACTCGAAACCCGCCACGGTCGTGGCCAGAACATTACTTTAGAGACAACAACAGCATCGGGGACAACAACAGTGACATCGCTGGTGGGCAGCTGACATGGTTCGGTTATTGTACCAAAAATCCGGTTTATGCCAAGTAGGTCAGCCACCGATGTCCGGTTTGTGAATCAGGAGTGAATCTTGTCCGGTGACCAAGTCCCCAAGGGATGCACTTTGCGACAGGTCTCCCTTACTCGGTGGATCACGCGCTTCCGCGCTCAAGCGAAGAGCACAGCGTTTCGGATTTTGTCCGCAGGTAATAAATTGGCGATGTTGTTTCCCCTCGGGTAATCGGCCCCAGCTCTAAGAAAATCAATTAAGGAGTTCAAAGTGGTGATCAGGAAGGTAGTATTCTCACCCCTGTGCTTTCTCATCCTCCACACTCTAAGCCTAGGCCAGATCACAATGGTAAAACAAGATTTTGCCCAGCAAGGCGTTTCAATTGTCCTTCCCAGCGACCCCGGATTTGCCGACGAACTTCAAAAGTTGGGATTTTCGGTGAATCCTTCTCCCTACTCAATAGTGGTGAAGAATACATCACGTAGGAGCATCGTGGCTCTCGGGCTACGTTTCATAAAACGGTATACCAATGGACACGTTGCGACTTCCGATATCGCGTCTAGTCAACCTTCCGCTCTCCTCGATGTGGGGCAGCCAAATCGCTACGACCATCCTCCAGAAGGGCTGGTTATGCCCGGAACCGCACAGCTCTTTACCCCGGACGGAAGGATCAATCCAGGCACAAAGAGCGGTACGAGTTATCGGACCGCTGTGCCTTGGACGATCACCAACGTAGAACTTGATTCTGTCGTCTTTGATGACGGCGAGGCGATTGGCCAAGATCAAATAAATGTAGTTAAGAGGCTGAAGCTACACATCAGCGCGCAGCAAGACCTGATGGAAGAAATATCAAAGCGCCTTTCTCAGGGAGAAGACCTGCATAGCGTCTTACAGGATCTACAACAGAGCTCCTCCGTCGAAGGCGTTTCCGAAAATGAGGTACAAAGTCTCACAGCGAGCAACCTGGACAAGGTGTATCCCGTGGTTCGGAAACATTATCTGAACGAGCTTTCCGAAACCGAAGCGAAGGTTGGGGACGAAGTCGCCATTCGCAGGCTTCGCCAGCTCAAATATACGACCAGACCGAACGTTCACTACAAGACAGGAGGGAACTGAATGTCCAAAGCCATAGGAAATTTCGCTGCGCTCCTGTTCGTTTGCTGCTCGGTGCTACACGCTCAAATTTGGGACGGAGGGTGGTTTAGTTCTACAGGTGCAGGCTTCGGTACGAGTTGTACAGATGACAGAGTCGATGCGGAAGCCATCTGTGAAGTCCATGCGTACTGCACAGAGCCTCCGGATCCGATCCCCGGATTTGTCATAGCAGGAGCGGCCAACAATACCTGCCCAAATCAGCCAGTTGACAACTACGTTACGATTGGTCAAACAAACAGTATCACCGAGCACGTCTACGCTCACTCCACTGCTCTTGGATTCGATCATCGAACTATTTTCACTGAGGTACGAGAAGGTGACTGCAACGGGCGAAACGAGCTGATCAGTACGTACTATGATCCCTACGGCTGCAACCCGCCACCACCACCCCCACCTCCACCCGTCTGCACACCCACTGGTTCGCCCGCCCAGCCCACAGGGAGCATGTACCAAGCATGGGACACCAACTCATGTGGATGGGTCTGGGTGCCGTGTCCAAACGGCGTCTGTGGAAACTCCCCAATTGTGATTGATCCTGCCGGTGAGGGTTTCCATTTGACCTCTGTGACCTCAGGTGTTCGATTCGACATTTCGGGCAGCGGGCAACCAGTTCAAATTGCATGGACGGCCCCCGGCTCGAAGGACGGGTTCCTGGCCTTGGATAGAAACAACAACGGCGCAATCGACGATGGAAAAGAGCTATTCGGAAATTTTACCGATCAGCCTGCTTCCTCAACCCCGAATGGCTATCTGGCGCTCGCCGAATTCGACAAAGCAGAAAACGGCGGAAACGGCGATGGCATCATTGATTCACGCGACGATGTCTTCAGCAAGCTGCGGCTATGGATCGATGCCAACCACGATGGCATCTCGCAGCCGGACGAATTGTTTGCCCTGCCATCACTGGGGATTTATTCGCTTGGGCTGCGGTATCGGTCGTCTCCTCGCGTAGACCAGTATGGCAATCAGTTTCGATACACATCAATCGTGAATCCAAGGGGCAGGCGCGACCAAGTGAGCCGGCGCGACTACGATGTATTCCTGGTAGCAGGCGCCCCTTCCGCCGCCGCGACACTATTGCCCGACAAACTTACCTTCTAACCCGGTTCATTCCACCAAGCGTTCGGGACATCAACTCCCGAACGCTTTTTTGTGTATGCCGAGAAACTATATCTTTAAGTCTGGATGATTTCCTGTAAATACGATGCCCTTGTCCTCGGCGCAGGACTGCCGCGATCAAGCCGCGGAAGATTGGCTCCTGCTTTCGAAGCAAGAATTGGGACTCTTCTACGGATGACACAACGCCATAGGCGGCGCAGCTACAAGGGTTAGCTACCTTCCCGATGTTGAGTCGGGGAGGACAGTGCGTTCTCAGAATCCGCCGATTTGGCAACCGTGACGGGTTCTTGGATCGAGTACTTCAGCAAGCACCACAGCGCCCACACCCCATCTTTCCAGCCGATCTTCTTGCCTTCTTCATAAGTGCGGCCGGCGTAGCTGATGCCTACTTCATAAATCCGCAGCTTGCGCTTGGCGACTTTTACCGTGATTTCCGGCTCGAATCCGAAGCGGTCTTCTTCGAGAGGAATGGCTTGAATGATCTCCCGCCGGAAGACTTTGTAGCAGGTCTCCATGTCGGAGAGGTTGATATTGGTCAGGCAATTGGAGACCAAAGTGAGGACCCAGTTGGCCACTGAATGCCAAAAATAAAGCACGCGATGCGGGCCGCTGCCGAGAAAACGGGAACCGTAAACCACATCGGCTTTGCCTTCGAGTAAAGGTCCCAGCAAAGCGGGATAGTCGGTGGGGTCGTATTCCAGGTCTGCGTCCTGAATGATGACGAAATCCCCGCTGGCCTCCTGGATTCCACGCCGCAAAGAGGCTCCTTTGCCGTTATTCACGGGCTGAAGAAATATCTTTAGTTGTGGGTATTTGGTTTGAAGTTCGGCGAGGATCTCCCGGGAGCCATCCGTTGATCCGTCATCCACGCAAAGGATTTCGGTTTCAAACGGGGCCTCCGCCACTCGCTGCACCAGCTGCCGCAGCGTACGACGCTCGTTGTAGACCGGGATGACGACCGACAGTTTCATGGCACTTTCCAGCCAGTCTAATGCAAGTTCCACCCCTAGAAGGCCGTATTTGTTTGAGGGGTCTAATGTTAGTCAAAGCCGATTTGGGATTTTTCTTGTCAAGCCCCCAAAATCGACGATTTGCCGCCAAATGATTGATGCGGTTGGAAATATATAGTTGCGCGGCATGTCCCAATTTACCTGGTCAAATTGTTATAATAGTAAGTAAGATATCAGGTCAGACACCTACGACCACGGGTCATAAGCTCTCGTGTAAGTGTAATTCTTCCAAGACAATCTCAAAATGAATGAATTTTATTCTAAGGTTTTTCCCTTAGGAGTATTCCGGCATATCGGATAGCAGATGAGCTGCCTGCATTCCCTGCATCGCCTGGGATGCAGCGTACGAGGCTGTTTCAGGCCACCAGGCCTGACGACAGGCGCCGCTTGGCACAGCCCTAATCGGAAAATCGGGTGCAGGCTGAAACCCAAGTCTGGAGCGGCTTTCGACGTATTTCTCCCAGCCTTGAACAAAGAAAAGATCGACCGATTCAGCAGGGAAAATTTACTGCTTCGGCGGATTTCCCAAGAGTGCCCGAGCCTTCCTGTGGAAATTCGGGCAGGGTTGTAAACCCGTCCAGATGTGACATGGCAGGGTGTGTGCTACAGATTTACGTATTATCCACCTGCCAAGTGATGTTTTGGCGAAGTACTCAGGGGTAGGCACGTCCCTGCTTGGATTTGGCTGTTCAGCCGGGGCGGTAACTATCCAGAGGGAGATGTTGGCATGACAGAGAAGTTGGTTCGACTGGCCCCACGGGAGCAACAGATCGTGGAATTGCTCTTACAGGGCTGCGACAACTCGGATATCGCAAAGCAACTCAAAATGGCCCGGCGGACGGTCAAGGCACATTTCAACCGTCTGTTTCTGCGGTTTGGCATTCATGGCGGAATCAAACGCGTTAAATTAGCAACTCTTTTATATCGGAGGCAACTATGTTCGGAAGCGAACGCTACGGTAAACGTACCCCCAGTGAACGAGAGCAGCTTGTCATCGAACTTGTCGCCCAGGGACTCAAAAACAAAGAAGTCGCAGATGCCATCGGAACCACTGAACACGTTATCAAAAACTACTTACGCAGCATCTACGACAAACTCGGACTTTGGAACCGGGTCGAACTTGCCCTCTGGTACGAAGCCCGAAAATATGAAAGCGCAGCCCAAGCCTGATCAGGCAGTCGAATGGAATGAAGGCCCTCCCCTAACGAAAGCACGGCCGCATACTCTCCAGCGGGCAGCAGCCAGCTGGGATTAACGGTCGGTTCGGCAGACTGAATCAGGAAAAACCGGGCCTCCGCGGCAAGCGGAGGCCCGCTTTATTTTGCCTGTCGAGAAAAATGCGGTTGTAGGTTAAGCGGCCTCTAATCGCAAGCCTTGAGCGTGGAAGGCTGGAAGTGATCGCGCTGTGCGTCTAATTGCGTGGCGTATCTTCCATCGACAGTTTTACCGTAGAGGTCGGCGCCGGGGCAGTAGTAAAGCGCAGTGTGCACATCCACCCACACTTTGGTCGTCGGATTTCCGGGTACCGTTAGAGCCGGAGGAGGCGGCGCCTCGGCAAGACCCAGACTCACCAGCACTTGTTCAAACGCTGAGAGCTGACGCGGCTGACCGGGGCTTATCGCCGGCGGGGAAGACGACTGGAAAACCACTGCCAAAAGCACGGCAGCGGCCAGCGCGATGTAGATGGCGCCACGATGGATGGTCCACTCTTCCCGGAACCAGTCCTTGTTAGGTTGTTGGGCTTTCAGAGAATCAAGCCAGGCACGCGCTTTGGTGGCTGAAGTCCAGGTCGCTGTGGTGTGCTCGATCGGGTTGCTGTTGG
The DNA here is from genome assembly GCA_963837365.1 of uncultured Acidobacteriota bacterium. Taxonomy (GTDB): domain Bacteria; phylum Acidobacteriota; class Terriglobia; order Terriglobales; family Acidobacteriaceae; genus CAWBXL01. The sequence goes on along the minus strand of CAWIMW010000012.1, from coordinate 7,293 downwards.
TTGAGGCTGTAGGCTGTGCAGTTGCGGTAACCAGGGTCAAGCCTTGATCGCCTTGCTCTGGCCCAGAGGTGTCCGGTTCCTCTTCAGCTTCCGGTTCTGGGAACTTTCCTACGATTTCTTCGAGTTCAGCGGGGAATAGATCAATCTCTTCATCGGTTGCGTTTGCGGAATGGATTGCTTTGGTGGCCGCGAAAGAAGATTGGTTTTCCTCGCGCGTAACCTTGGCCCCAGGCTCGGAAGCATGATGCATTTCCCAGAGTGAGGCCCAGTTTTTTTGGGTTGTACTCCCGGTTCGTTCTACGGGCGCTCCGCAATGTTCACAAAAGAATTCATTCGCCGCAAGAATCGCTCCGCATTCCTTGCACAGGTTGCTCGCGCCCGCTTGCGGCGGAGCCAAAAGGAATGGAATGGGCTGGGTGGATGGAGGCGCGGTTGGAACAGCAATCGTTGGCTTGGCTGGAACCGGGGCCGCGGCCTGGGCTGCCGGCTTAGGGGCTTTTTTCAGGCGGCTGTTGTGTTCCTGCATCACATAGGCGGCGGAGAGCAGCTGCTGGAAAGCTGTCTCATCGACTACGGGACCGGATTCGCGCCTCGACTGTGGTTTCACGTTGGCTGGTGCCTGCTTGCTATGTGCTCCCATTAGCAAGTGCAATTGGTTGTCCAACTTGCTCAATAGGCGGTCTGTAATTAGCTCATTCCAATCGTCTTAATTGCAAAAGTCTGCAACTAGGCTCAGCTTGCAGGCCAGACTGCGCAAAAGTTTGCACGATTCTTCCTGCGGATGCAAGCGGTTTTGCAGTTCCATTGTAGGCCGGAAAGTCCCAATTCCGGGCGGTGGAAGTGACGGAGAAAATCGCTAGGCCCATCCCTCCCGTCAGCAAACCGCTGTATTCAAAGGGGTGCGCCCCTTTTTTTGCCAGGGTGAAGATTTGGCGAAACAGTTGCTTTTCTGAAAATGCACTCGCGCTCGCTGTACAAAACGGCGCGATTCCGAGGTCCATGTGAGAGACATTCGAGAAATCAAGATCACCGTTCGCGATGCGGAAGTCCTCAGGCTGCTGGTACAGGGATGCAGCAACAAGGAAATTGCCAGCCAGTTAAAGATCAGTCCGCGCACCGTGAAACAACACTTGCGCACCATGTTTTTGAGAGCCGGGATTCGGGACGGCCGCAAGCGGGTAAAACTCGCCACGGCCATATTCCAGAAGGAGCAGATGGAAGCATGCAACCGCGTCAACAGTTAACCCTGAAAGAAGTGCAGGTCGCGCTTTTGGTGTGGGAGGGGCTCACGAACCGTGATATTGCCTCCCGCCTGGAAACTACCGAGCAGGTAGTAAAAAACTACTTGCGAAATACCTTTGACAAACTGGGGGTGTGGAGCCGCCTGGAACTTGCGCTTTACGTAGCCAGCCATGGCGGGGCGGGCTGGAAAGAGGAACTGGGCTTTTCAGAAGATTCGCCGCTGGCCGCTACCGGCTAGTACGAAATCTGCGTGATGCTTTTCAAGAAATCTTTTAACTGGGCGATGTCCAGTTCGGACATTTCCGCGAATTGCACGCCGATGCCAAATCCGGGCCGGCTGTTGACGACCCGGCCCATAGCCTGGATTTTGTTCTCTTTGATCCAGATACCAATGCTCAGTTTTGTGCCCTTTTGCAGGGGGATGGGCATTTCGATGAAGCAGCCTCCAATGCTGATGTCCACCGCTTTTCCCCAAATAGGGGCGGATTGACCGGAGGGATGAATTTGCACGGAAATCATGCACTTGAGCCGGCCGGTTCCACGACGGTCGCTAGCCTGACGGCGGTCGGGTGTTTTACGCCGTTGGTTGGCTGGCGAGGACTCCACGAACGGATCCGGCCCCATCGCTGCCAGGGGGGCATCCCAAATGTTTTTGTCAGGAGCCACACTGACCAAGCCGACTTGCTCGGCTGTAATCGTGCCGGGCTGGCCCACCCACTGGATACAAAAGCGACTTTTCTTTTGTCCCTGGCTGACCCCAACGACTTCACCGGGCTTAAGGCGGGTTTTAACACCATCGAGACGAGCGCCCGTATGGCTGATATCAAAACTGAAGACGTTTTCGGAAAAGATCTGTCCTTCGGCATCAGTGCCAAAGATCCGAACGGGAATCCGGATCGGGTGGCGTGGCTCGCGACGTTTACCCATACATTCAGGAGGGAAAAATTGATGCTAATTGATCCTTCAAGAACCTGCCAAGTATCCAGCTTGACTCGAAAGGGAAGGGTGGCACTAGTGCATATAGGAAAAACACGCAACAGATTGCAGTATAGGCCAGCAAAGGGTTTCACTTTGCTGGCTCAAATTATTAGTTCAAAAGGACTTATGTCGATCGCGATGGGCCGGAAGATTGCACGCCCCTAGTCGGGAAAATAAATGACGGAAAGAATGGAACACAAAGAGATCTTCTGGATGGCCTGTGATTCGACCGAGCAACTGCGGGCCGAATACGGCCCCTTTCAGACTCGGGGCGAAGCGGAACGCGAAGCCCGTAGGCTGGGCTTTGGCTATCTGTTACGTTACGAGCACATCATCGGGGAAGACGACGATATCAAAGAAGTCCGCTGCGTGTTTGTGGAGCTTCCCGAAATTCCCAATCAGTTTCAACTGGTGCGTAGGCTGCACACGCGCTGTGCCAGCTGCGGGGAATCCGCCATTCACGACGAACCCTGGCAAGCCGAGGTCTGGGCCGACATCCACGAATTCGAACACACCCGCCACCGCGTCCGCCTGTTTGAGCACACCCGCGCCGATGGTCTTAAGGAGATCGGCAACTGGCGTGAGTGCGCATAAAACTCTCAGTCCGCAGATTTGCGCATCGTGAGGCTTTTGAGGTACTTTTTCAGGCGGACACACTATGGGCCTGATCACAACCTTCTTATTCGCGCTTGTTCCTCTTCTGGGCATTGCCTGGATTGCTATCCATGGATTGATCTTCACCGTAGATGGGCTGTTCATGAGCCTGATCCTGCTGACCATTTCCGGGATCTGCGGCACCACCTGCCTTTTCGAAATATTCAAGGGGCACAAGAGCAGCAGCGGGGCAGGGTCAGCTACGGGAAGTGGTGGAACCGGGGGCGGCTCTTCCTCGGGCCTGGTGCAGAAGGGCAAAGTGCAGAGTGTGGAGTTTTTTGAATCCAGTGTTGGGCAACCCAATAAATCCATTGTGACACTGGCCGGCCGAAAATCTCCGGTGACGCTGGTGTTTGAAGGCGACCTGCGCAACGCGCTGCCCATCGGGCAAAAGGTGGAAGTGACCATGCGGAAACAGACCGGCTACAACGTGCTGGTCAATGTAAACTTCGCATAGTCGTCAAATTTCATTCCCAATCCGATTCATTGCAGAAATTACCATGGTAATCGCGAAGCGCGGTTTGCGGGTTCGCGTTCCCTATAACTAAGCGAAAATCTTCACAGGACTATTTTTTATTCCCGCCGGTGTGCGGAATGGAGGCGGCTACATGTCGCAAGTCGCGGAGGGAAAGCCCGACCAACCCTCAATGTTGGAACGCGCGGAGGAAATCCAGCAGCAGATCCAGCATATTTCCGGACGCGACTGGCAGCTGTGGTCGATCGGCATTCTCATTATGCTGGTCGTGACCGCGGGAATGTTGGCCTTAATTTTGCCTAACATGGTGTGGTCACAGCGGGTCATGCATATTGACCTGTCTTATTTACCGCAACTTTTCTTCGGACTGATCTCGCTGGTTCTGCTGGTAAATATTTATCTCCTAGGGCAGAAATTTACCCTGAATACCACGCGCCGCGCCCTCATTCGTGAACTGGTCTTAAATGAGCGGCTGGAGAGCCTTTCACTGATTGACCCGCTCACCCAGTTGTTGAACCGCCGCGCGATGAACGAATTCATTCCTCGCGAAGTGGCGCGTGCCAACCGCCTGGGCGCAGGGCTGACCTTTCTGACCCTGGATGTCGATCGATTCCGCGCGATTAATACGAAATTCGGCTCACTGGAGGGCGATATGCTCCTCACTGACTTCGGAAAAATGCTGAAGCTGATTTTTCGCGGTGGAGACATGGTATTCCGCCAGGGCGGGGATGAATTTCTAATTTTGATGCCGGATACAACAGAAGATCAGGCGGACAGTCCTTTGCAGCGCCTGCTACGCATGGTGGCGGACTGGAACCAGAACAGCAAGAAAGAATACGAGCTATCATTCAGCTGGGGCGTGGCTGCCTATGTTACAGGTACTGGAGTTGAGGATGTATTGCGAGCTGTAGACCGCAAGATGTACCAGAAGAAGCATAATCTGGTGCCGACATTTTAGGCTGCTTTCAAGCTGCCGGCAGCCGCCCGGTCAATAAACCACAACAACTCTCCGTTGGCTGGATGTATCCGTTGAGCGGGTAATTTGCTACTGGGGCCCTCGAACACTTCCTGAACTACCGCAGCCTTCTCTTTTCCAGCAGCAAGAAATAGCACACATGCCGCGTGGTTAAAAACCGGCAGCGTCAGGCTCACGCGAAACATCTTGAACTTCTCGATCCAGGGTGCAACAACCAGCCGCACCTTTTCTTCCAACGCCGGGGCATCGGGGAACAGGGAGGCGGTGTGCCCTTCAGGGCCGATTCCGTTTAAGGTCAAATCAAAGCGCGGAAGCTCTCTTGTTTTCAAACCAAAGAAGGTTTTCAGAGTCTGTTCGTAGTCTGAAGCAGCGGCATCTGCCGGGCTGATTTCTGTTTTGATTCGGAATACATTGCGGCCAGGGATCGGGACCTTGGAGAGAAGGGTCTCTCTGGTCATGCGGAAATTGCTTTCGGCGGCGTCTGCCGGGACGTAGCGCTCATCGCCCCAGAACAGATATATCTTGTCCCAGGGAAGCTCCGGAAACCTTCCGCCTGCCAACAACGCGAACAGGCTTCTAGGGGTCGATCCGCCGGAAAGTGCGACGCAAAATCGTGCGTGGTCTTTGATCGACTGCGACGCCCGATGGGAAAATTCTTCAGCGGCAGCCCGAAACAGGTCTCCCGGAGTGTCGAAAACCCGAGGTTTCATTTCTCGATGTTTCTCCACTCGCGCCCATCGCGTTGCAGCAGATCGTCGGACTCCTTCGGCCCCCACGTGCCAGCCGCATAGTTGGGGAAATTGCGCGGCGGTAACGCCTTCCAGACATCCAGCACCGGGTTGACCACGCACCATCCGGCTTCCACCATGTCGGCGCGTTGAAACAGGGTTTGATCGCCGATCATGCAGTCATGCAGCAGGCGTTCGTAGCCGGTGCTAGGCTGAGTGCCAAAGTAATCTTTGTATTCAAAATCCATGTCCACGGCGCCCAGCCGCATCGCTGGCCCTGGTTTTTTGGCCGCAAAGCGCAGCGAGATGCCTTCCTCCGGCTGAATGTGCAGGACTAACTGGTTCGGCATCAGGTTCTCAACTGGAGTGTCGCGGAACAACATAAACGGGGCCTGGCGGAATTGAATGATGACGTGGGTATTCCGCCCCGGAAGCCGCTTGCCCGTACGCAGATAGAAGGGAACATCGGCCCAGCGCCAGTTATCAATCAGCAGCTTCATGGCGACGAAGGTTTCAGTCCTGGAGTCCGGGGGCACCTTCTCCTCGCTGCGATAGGCCGTCGCCCTCTGTCCGGCAATCGTGCTTTCGCCGTACTGTCCGCGCACCGTCCGTTGCAGCACTTCTTCGGAGGACATAGGCTGGATCGCGTGCAGGATCTTCGCTTGTTCATCGCGGACGGCATTGGCGCGAAATGAAATCGGCGGTTCCATGGCAGTCAGGCTGATCAACTGCATGATGTGGTTGGGGACCATGTCGCGCAGCGCCCCGGACTGGTCGTAATAGCCTCCGCGTTGTTCCACGCCGACAGTCTCCGCCACCGAAATCTGCACGTGATCAATGTAGCGCCGGTTCCATACCGGCTCGAAAATTCCATTGGCAAAGCGCAGGGCCAAAATGTTCTGGACGGTTTCTTTTCCCAGGTAGTGATCGATGCGGTAAATCTGCTTCTCATCCGCCACCTGCAACAGGCACTTATTTAGCGCTCTGGCGGTATCCAGATCATGACCAAAAGGTTTTTCTATTACGATGCGGCGCCAATGCTGGTTCTCCTGTAAGAGTCCAGTGCCTGCCAGGTTCTCTGCGATGGTGCCGAAGAAATCCGGGGCGGTGGCCATGTAGAAGAAGTAGTTGCCATGAGTGGCGTGGTCCTGGTCAACTTTCTTGAGGGTGTCGGCCAGTTTGGAGTAGAGATTCTTGTCGGGGAACTCTCCATCCACATAATGCAGGCGGCGAATGAACCACTCCCACAGGTCCTGATCAAGTTCCTCGGTGGCAAATTCCTTCATATCGGCAGAAACTCGCTTGCGGAAGTCTTCGTTCGACATGGGGCTGCGGGCCACGCCCACCACCGCGAATTCGCGCGAAAGCAGCTCCTGCTTTGCCAGGTTGTAGAGAGCAGGGAACAGCTTGCGCTTGGCCAGATCGCCGGTGACCCCGAAGATCACCATGACGCAAGGATCGGCGGTCCTTCCGGGACGAGCGGTAGAGTTTTGATTTTCTGTTCTTGCCATTCTGCGGCCTTTTGCCAGTTCGATTATGCAGTCTTCTTGGGAGCCGTTGGCTCCACGTGTCCGCCGAATTTCTGGCGCATGGCGGAAAGCATTTTTTCCGCAAACGTGTGCTCCTGCCGCGAGCGGAAACGGGTGTAAAGCGCGGCGGAAAGCACATCGACGGGAACCGCTTCGTCAATCGCTGCCTGGATGGTCCAGCGGCCTTCGCCGGAATCCTGCACAAAGCCGGAGTATTCCGCGAGCGTGGGGTTCTCTGCTAAAGCCATTGCCGTAAGATCGAGCAGCCATGAACTGACCACACTGCCGCGCCGCCAAACCTCGGCAATGTCCGCGAGATTCAGGTCATAGCGATATTCTTCTGCCACCTCCTTGCTGGTGGCGTTGCGGAAGATGTCAAAGCCCTCGGCGTAGGCCTGCATCAGACCGTACTCAATGCCGTTGTGCACCATCTTCACGAAGTGACCTGCGCCGGCGGGACCGCAGTAGATGTACCCGTCCTCGGCTGTTCCCGGAAGTTTTTCGCGCCCAGGAGTTCGTGGGATGTCACCACGCCCGGGGGCAAGCGTCTTGAAAATCGGGTCAAGCTGTTGTACGACTTCCTTGGGGCCACCGATCATCATGCAGTATCCGCGCTCAAGGCCCCAGACGCCGCCACTGGTGCCAACATCCACGTAATGGATGCCTTTGTCTTTGAGCACTTTGGCGCGGCGAACATCGTCTTTGAAATAG
>CAWIMW010000011.1:0-171817 GCA_963837365.1 uncultured Acidobacteriota bacterium | reverse complement strand
TAGATAGTCGGTCAGTTCAACGTCAAACACATCGGTGCCTGCAAAGCGGGGAATGATGCGCCGGTGCGCGCGTCCTAACTCTCGCCTTCGGCCATGACGGCGAACTTCACCCCGAGGGCGCGCAATACAGCGCTGATAGTTTCAAAGCGAGGGTGCGCGCTTGCGCTCAGGGTTTTGTACAGGCTCTCCCTGCCCAGTCCTGCGTCTTTCGCGATCTGCGCCATGCCGCGTGCTTTGGCCACCTCGCCGAGCGCGGCCACGAATACTGCGGGGTTCGGGTCTTCGGCCGCCGCAGAAAGATATTCGGCGATGACCACATCGTTATCGAGATAGGCCGCAGCGTCGAATGGTCTGTAAGTTGTCTTCTTTTTCTTCATTGTTTCGTCCTTTTGAGTTCGCGAGCCATTTTCTTCGCTTTCGCAATGTCTTTCGTTTGCGAGGCCTTTACGCCGCCAGCCAGAAAAACATAGATGGTCGAGCCGGCTCGCGTGTAATAGACCCGATACCCTGGTCCCGTATGAATACGCATCTCAGAAACGCCTTCGCCGACCGGCCAGCAGTCGCCGAAATTTCCAAATATCGCGCTGGTAAGGCGCGCCCAGGATTCTTGCCTTCGCTTTTAGGTCAGGCAGATTAGACAGCCACACATCGAAATCGGACGACCGCAGCAAGGTATTCAAAGCACTTTCCATTGTATCCAATTGGATACATGCTCGCAAGGGAAGATTTCTCTGCGGCCCACGGCGACGCTAGCGAAGATTCCCCATAGCGGTTACCATGCTGTCCGGCCCAAAAATGGCACAAAACAACATGACTCCAGTCCGCCGTTCGCTCACCATTGCCCTCCTGCTCACCCTAGTCGCGCTCGCCGCGCTAGCCTTCGCCCAATCTCCACCAAAGCCCCCAGCCCGTCCCACTCCCCCCACTCGCGACCCGCACACGCCCGGCTACGTCACGGCGAAGGAGTTGCCAGACGGCGCGATCCCTTCGGCAAACGAGGACGGCAATTTCATTCTCGGGCCTGCTCATCCTGCCGTTGCCGAAAACTCCGGCCAGAACCCAGCTAATGGAACGGTGATTGAGTTCACCATGAACTCGGCGGACAGCAAAATTTATCCCGGCATCGCGCGCGATGCGGGTACCTTCGGCACACCAGATCCGGCAGACCCGGCGAAACTGGTGGTCACGACCAGCCATCCTGCTCCGTACACGCGCAAGGTGGCGGTGTATGTCCCGAAGCAGTACGTGGCCGGGAGCGTTGCGCCATTTATCGTTGGGGCCGACGGGCCTGACTGGCTGCTGTTTTCGACCTTGGACAGCCTGATCGCGCAACGCAAGCTGCCGGTGATGATTGCCATTTCCATCGGCAACGGCAGCGGAGACGCGCAGGGCAGCCAGCGCGGGCTGGAGTATGACACCATGTCCGGCCGCTACGCAGAATTTGTCGAGCAGGAAGTTCTGCCCCGAGTCGAGGCCGAGGCGCACGTGAAGCTCTCCAAAGATCCCGACGCACGCGCCACCATGGGCGGCAGTTCAGGAGGCTCCTGCGCGCTGATTATGGCGTGGTATCACCCGGAGCTTTATCACCGCGTGCTGACGTACTCCGGGACGTTCATCAACCAGCAGTGGCCGCCGAACTCGGAAACCCCGCACGGCGCCTGGGAATTCCACGAGCACCTGATCCCCGACAGCCCCGCCAAGCCGATACGAATCTGGATGGAAGTGGGCGACCGCGACCTGCTCAATCCGAACGTGATGCGTGACAACATGCACGACTGGGTCCTAGCCAACGAGAACATGGCTCGCGTGCTGGCGGAGAAGGGGTATCACTATCAGTTTGTGTTCGCGCGCAATGCCGCGCATGTGGACCGCGGGGTGAGGCAGCAGACGCTGGGGGAGGCGCTGGAATATGTTTGGTGGGGGTATGGGGATGAGAAGAAATGATTGGATAGGCCCCAGCACCCGACTACGCATTGAATTGTTCTCCCGCCTGTGGCAATATCTCACCCTCCCCCAAAAGTAAAAGAGGTAGTTATGCGCAAGCTCAAGGTGAAGTGTTCCCCTGTGTCGCTTTTGACCATTACGCGAAGTAGACAGTGGAGACGGAGAATGGTTTATATTCTCGTCGCCAACAAATCTTATAAGTACCGAAGCGGTCGACGCTCGCACATAATTTACATAGGTACTACTGGCGGCGGTGGGGAAAGACCTGCGACCTCAGCTATCAATAAGGCCAGCTTGGCTTTCAAAAAGCTGCATGGCGTTAAGAGAATCGGAGTGTTTATCGCGACCTCGCGCGGGCGAAAGGCGATGAAGACATGGCTCCACTTGGAGTCTGGCTTACTCCAGGCATTTCGGGACCTCTATTACGAATTGCCACCGTACAACAAGAAGAAGGCACGGGCATTTGTTAAGGACAAAGTGTTTCGCCAGAGAAGGCTTGAGAAAATTATCTTGCAATTAGAGGACTTGAGATTCTGAAGATTTCCGGTTTCGAGGAGCTTTCCAGGTTTTTTCAATTGTCTCGCGAGACCGTTCGAGGAGAATTGGTATGATATGGCGAATGTCAGCATTGATGTTTGTTGTCACCGTGCTGATTGCAGCCGACGCGCGTGCACAAATTATTCGTGACATGTCCCCAGAACGAATTCGCGAGGCCATAGCCGTAGGCAGCAAGGCTAAGAATGTATGGGTATATACAATTCAAGAGAAGGCACGCTTGAGTTGGCCTCCCTTGCTCGCGGTTTATACGACACCTTTCCTGAGGGTCGCGCTCGCGGCCAATACAGCCAAGAAGCAGTACAAGGCGTTTGCCGAAACTGACGTCACCCCAGACATGCTCAAGCCTGAAATTCAGGTCTTCATACCGTCACACGCGCTTCAAGGCACGAATATCTCAAATGTTCAAACGATCGTCTTGTTGCCGCATAACAGCAAGGACGCAGCTCAAGCGGTGCATCCCATTAGTGTGACCGAAGCGACACAGGAATACAAAAACCTGCTTGGATTTACCGGCGAAGGAAAGGGTATGGTTGCCGTTTTCCCAATCGATGCCTGGCGCGAAGACTACGACGCGCATGTGGTTTTTGACGCGGAAATACCCAGCTCGCAAGGTCCCGGCGCGGTTGGCGGTTGTATGGACTGTAGGTCACGTCTGTATCTTAAGAATGTAAGATAGCCCCACGCCCGCGTGGCTAACAGTACAGAACAACTGCGTATCCAACGCCCCAAAATGAACTGAATTCCCGGCACAAACTTGCCGACCGGTCTCTTGTCGTTCGTCAAGAACAAATCCGTGCCGGCGCGGACGGCGCAGGCCAGGTGAATTGCGTCCGCCGGAGGGACGCCCAGCGGACCTCGGATTCGCGCAAAGTGATGTGCGGTTTCGAAATCGAAAAGGACCGCTTCGTAAAAACTACACTCTCCAGTAATCCTCTCGACCAGCAGGCCAAGTCCCGTTTGTGAATGCGTAGCTCGCCGCGACATATTCTCAGGCGGAGAGATTGTTTGTTCTTAGTTTCGTATCAGGGCATGCGCTTCAGCGCTGCTGTCAGAGTCAACGGTCAGTTGGGTTCGCGCCCAAAGGGCGGAACTGTGGAGGACGTCGCACCCGTGGTAGTTGCGCCCCGTGGGCGCGAGACAAATCTGTGCCGGACTCTTCGGCACGGCTGAAGCCGATGCCCTGATACGAATCACCGTTACAACCTGTGAACGGACAGGAACTTCGGGATGGAGGAAAACTTAGACACCGAAACTGTGCGAAGAGTCGGGACGTTCCCCAGTTCCTGAACCAAGCTAAAACAGCGTGCGTCCTAGCCCAATGCCTCCGGTTTTCGCATCCGGGCATGCCCTTCAGCGCTGTCGTACGATTCCTTCGGCACCTCTACGGTTGGTGCCACTCCATGCTGACGATTTCCTGGCTGCCGATGTCTTTGAGCACCAGCGGCACATCGTCTGGAGTGAGGCCGAACCAGAAGTTGAAGACTCCTGTCACCTGAACTTTGCTCAAGTCCGCGACCTGCTCGATGTTTCCGCCGGGCACGGATACCCGCTCCACCTCCGAGCTGGGGGAGAACCGCAAGAAATAAACGAAACGTCCGTCATGCGACCAGTTGGGATAGCCGAGCAAACCCTTGCCCAGCATCGTCCACTTCTGGGTTTTGAAATCGAAGAGCATGAGTCCACTAGAGTCGATCTGCAAGGCAGCGATGTATCGCCCGTCCGGCGACCAGCGAGGAGAAAAGAGTCCCCGCGACTCCGGCAGTGTCGTGATCCCACGAGTCTTCATGTTCAAGACGTGAATTGCAGCATCCGATTCATTCCCAGCTCCGCCGAAAGCCAACAAACTGCCATCGGGAGACCACACCGGGTCGGCTTGCGAGCCGCTCTGGTTGGGCATCAAGAGTTGCGGCGAGCCGCCCGTGGGTGAAACTGTATAAATCCGGCTCGGGGCGCTCAGTTGCCGGTCGTAAAACACAATTTGCTTCCCGTCGGGAGACCACCCGGGCAGTATCGCGTAAGTCGGTGGAGAGCTGAGCTGTAGCTTTTCCGTTCCGTCCAGTTTGCTTCGCCAGAGCGTTCCCTCGGGAAAAGAAACGTAGGCAACCCACTCTCCGTCTTTCGAGAAGGCGACGTCCTGCGCGGAAATGCCTCCCAGAAAAGATTGGAGGGTTTTGCTCCTGGCGTCGTAGCTTTGAAGTTCTCCGCGGCGCAAACCGGCCACGGCAAAAATCGTCTTGCCATCCTTCCCCGGCACAGGGTAGCGATACGAAGACGTCCCAGCGGTAAGTTGCACCGGCTCGCGGCTCACTTTGTATAGAAAGCTGCTCGTCTGGCGCTGGGCCCAAACCTGCCCTTGCGACTCAAAAACAAAATATTGGCCATCCGCCGTCCAGGTGCCGCAGCACTCGCCCGTGGTTTCATGCCAGCCGGGAAACATCTGGTGGAGGTTGGTGCCATCTGCCAGGAGCCCCCATAGATGGTTGATTTGCGTTTTGGGGTCGGTGAGGGTGAGCGAGAGTTCCTGTCCGTTCGGCGACCATGCGGGGCCCGTAGTAATATTCGGGCCAATCGCGGGCACACCCGGCAATCTCACCAGTGCGCGCGAGCCCGTTCCGTCTGCGTTGGCAAGGTAGAGCGAATCGCCGTTTAAGTAAACCAACTTCTGGCCGTCGGGCGACCACGCGCCCTCGGCGCCCTGGATATCCGCCAGGGGAGTCGGCGAGCCTCCCAGTGTGGGCACAGCCCACAAAGGCGAGGAATCGGCGCTGAGGCCGCTCATCACCCTAGCCAGCAGTTTTGATCCGTCCGGCGAGACACTTGAGATTCCGTATGTTGTGCCTTGCGAACTGATGGAGACCGGCGCCAGGGTTCCTCCATGGATCGAGATTTGCGCCGGCTCGCCGATGGCGCCGCCTCCGGTGAGATACAGCCTGGCGCCATCCGTGCCAAACAAAACTTTGGGAGATGCATCACTCGTAAGCTGCGTATAACCGGAAACCGACGGCGACGGCAGCGTGGGCCGGAACAGGTAAGCGAGCACCGCCAGGACGATTACCCCAGCTCCGCCCACCGCGAACAAGGTTTTCTTATGGCGGCGGGCCAAGGTGGCGACCATTTGGGAATCGGAGGTGTCCCGCGCGGCGCTCGCTTCAGGCGGTGTCTTCATCGCTGTGCGGTCAGAGACGTCCGTCGCGGAAGCATCCAGCGTGCCGCGCGATTCCTGGAGTGCTCCCATACGCCCGGAACTCGTGTCGCGTTTCAGGCGCTTGAGATCAGCGCGAACTTCAGACGCGACCTGATAGCGAAGATCGCGGTCCTTTTCTAGGCACTTGCTGACGATTCGGTCGAACTCGGGTGGTAGGGTGGGATCAAGCTGCGCCGGGGGAGTGGGATTTTCTCCCAGAATCTTGTGGAACATTACCGCCGTGGTCGTGCCGGAAAAGGGCTGCCGCCTGGTCGCCATCTCGTATAAAACCACGCCGAAGCTGAAGAGGTCGCTGCGGGCATCCACATTCTCCCCACGCGCCTGTTCGGGAGACATATACGCGGCCGTGCCCACCGCGAGGCCCGGACTGGTGAGATCACCGGCTGTGGCGGCAATGGTTCCGGCGTCGTTCGATTGCAGCGACGTTTCACCCGCCCCGCGGCCGCTAGCTATAGACAATTTCGCCAAACCGAAATCGAGAATCTTGGCCTGGCCGCGCGTGGTGACGAAAATGTTTGCCGGTTTGATATCGCGATGAATGATGCCTTTCTGGTGCGCGGCGTCGAGCGCATCGGCGATCTCGATGGCAAGATCGAGCATCTTCACGATCTCCAACCTGCCGGCAGCGATAGCGTGCTTCAGCGTTTCGCCTTCCAGGCACTCCATCACGATAAAATTCCGGCCCTAGTGTTCGCCGATATCGTAGATGGTGCAGATATTGGGATGATTCAGGCCGGAAGCTGCCTGCGCTTCACGCTCAAAGCGTTCCAGCGATTGCGCGTCCCGAGCCAACTCGGAGGGGAGGAATTTGAGCGCCACGAACCGCTTGAGGCGCGTGTCCTCAGCCTTATAGACCTCGCCCATGCCTCCGGCGCCGAGCTTTTCCAGAATGCCGTAGTAGGAAACGATCTCTCCGGTCACGATGCCATGTCCATTAGGAGAGAGAATCTTATGATGTGCCTGCAAGTGCGTCAACCGCGCGCACGGGTTGGCGTCCCACACATTTGCTGGAGGTTGGACTTTGGAGAGATCGCGGAACAGAGATGCGATTGCTGGCACTGCAAGCTTCGTCAGTGCTCGTACCCTCCGCCCTCCAGCGAAACCTTCCCGCGGAACATGCGATACACAAAAATGAAATATCCGGTGGCCAGCACCATCCCCAGAGACCACCAGATCAATCCCACATGCAGGGTGTGCGGGCCGGAGAGCGCATTGACGATGGTGATGTCATGGGACGATCCGGTCGTGGCGGGGAGCAGACGCGGATACAGGCCAATCGCTGCGCCGACCAGCATAACGGTTAGAAACGCGCACGAACAGGCGAAGGCTTTTTTGTCATCAGAGTTGCGGTTGAAGTACATCATCCCCAGAAGAGAGAACACAACCGCGAACGGCACCGCGTAGGTCAGCGGGTAGTTGCGGTAGTTCACCAGCGTGTCAGCGCGTGCGATAACCGAGGCGGGCAGGCTGACCATGGTCAATGGCAGGAGCACTATCCAAAGATAGCGAAATGCCTTGCGAGCGCGTTGCTGCAACTCCGCTTCGGTCTTCACCGCGAGATAGAGCGCTCCGTGGACGCCGAGCGCAACCAGCGCCATCAGTCCGCCGATGACTGTGTACCAATCCAAAATGCCGGGCTGCGGGCCGACGCGCCAGTTGGTCCACAGCGGCAGGAAGAAATAGCCCTCGGCGTTGAGCGGGACGCCGCGAATGACGTTGGCCAGAGCCGCGCCATAGAAAATCGCCAGCAACGCGCTGGAGATGAAGAAAACTCCGTCGAAAAATGTCTTCCACACTCCCATGGGGATCTGCATCCGCAGTTCGACGGCTACACCGCGCCCGATCAGCAGCCAGAGAACGATCATCAGTGCAAGATAAAACCCGCTGAAGGCTGAGGCATAAAGCAGAGGGAACGCAAAGTAAAGAGTTCCGCCGCCAGCCAGTAGCCAGACTTCATTCCCATCCCATACCGGCCCGATGGTACGCAGCATGAGTTGTTTTTCCTGCTCGGTTTTCGCCAGGAACAGATGCAGAATGCCCACACCCAGGTCGAAGCCATCGAACACGACGTACGCAACCATCATGACTGCGACAATCCAGAACCAGATGAATCCCATCCTTGCTCCTCAAGCCATCGTCATCGGCGTGCCTTCGGGGGCAGTCACCGCTTGAATCACCGGGCCTTTGCTGATGATTCGATACACCAGAACAATAAAGAGAACCGAGAGCACGGTGTACATGCCCATAAAACCCAGCAGCGTAAAAAGTCCGTTGCCGGCGGAAACGTATTTTGAATAGCCCTGCGTGGTGCGAATCAGTCCGTATACCACCCATGGCTGGCGGCCAATCTCCGCCGTCATCCATCCGGCAGTATTGGCGATGTATGGAAGTGGAAAGCTGAGCATGAGCGGCCACAACAGCCAGCGCGTGTGAAACAGCTTGCCGCGCCAGAGAGCAAAAACTGCGGCAAGCATCAGAACGACGAAATACGTCCCCAGTCCTGCCATGATGTGATAACTGTAAAAAAGCAGTGGCAGGGGAGAAGGCCACTGGTCGCGCGGAATTTGGTCCAGCCCTGCGACTTCGGCGCGAGTGGTTCCGTAGATCAGAAAACTTAAAACATCGTTCACCACCAGCGGATTATCAATTTTCTGATTCACTTCATCCGGCTGTCCCATGAGCACGATGGGCGCGCCCTTCTGCGTGGTGAAGAGCCCTTCCATCGCGGCCACGGCTGCCGGCTGGTGCTTTGCCATATAACGTCCGTGCAAATCGCCGGTGGGGAAAATCTGCGTCACACAGGAAATGGCTCCCGCAATCACGCCGACTTTCACGAAAATTCTGCCGTGCTCCGGGAAGCGGTTCTCGAGGAGGAAAAACGCACCCACCGCCGACATCACAAATGCTCCAGTAATCACCGCGCCGGACATGTTGTGCGCGTATTGCAGCAGGGCCCAGGGATTGGTCAGCAGTCCCCAGAAGCTGGTGACCTCATACACGCCATTCGGCAACACCCGGTAGGCAACCGGGTGCTGCATCCAGGCGTTGGTCACGATGATGAAGAACCCGGATATCCACGAACCCACAAAGACCAGAAAGGCTGACGCCCAGTGTCCCCAAGCCGACAAACGCTTCTCGCCGAACAGGAAGAGCCCGAGGAATGCCGACTCCAGGAAAAAGGAAAATACGCCTTCCATGGCCAGAGGCTGGCCGATGACTCCGCCCGTGGTTCGGGCAAATTGCGACCAGTTGGTGCCGAACTGGAATTCCATAGGAATCCCCGTCACCACGCCGAGCAGGAAGTTCACCGCGAAGATTTTTGCCCAAAACCTCGCAGCCTCGTTGTAGCGTTCGTTCTTACTGCGGATTGCGACCGTCTTGAGGACAACGATCAGCAACGCCAGCCCCATGGTCAACTGGGGGAATAAGTAATGGAAAGTGACAGTAAACCCAAAATGAATTCGGTGCAGCAGTAAAGCGTCCATGAGCGAGCTCTTTAAAGGATTTTACCGGGATTGCCACCGGATTACAGGTCCAGCACAGCAGAAACTGAGCCTGGGTCTTGGTACTTTTGCATCTTGAATCCCAGCCGCTTCGAAATGGCTTGCATGGCAATGTTGTCATGCAGCATCTCGGAACGCACGCGGGTCAGCTTCTCGGCACGCGCGACCTCGATCACTCGCCGTAGCAATTCGGACCCGAGGCCGTGCCCCTGTAGCTCGTCAGAAACCAGGACGGCGACTTCCGCCTCCTTGCGTCCACGTAACTTGTTGAGCCGCCCTACACCCACGATTCTGGGTTTGCCGTCCTTGCGTTGTTCCGCGACCAACACCATTTCTCTTTCATAGTCGCCAAAACAAATGCGCAGCAAGCGCTCATGGGCGATGCGTGAGCTAAGGCTGAGGGTAGCGAAATATCTCAGGTACACGGTGCGGTCGGATAGCGTGTGGTGAAAATTCACCATCAGCGGCTCGTCTTCCGCGCGAATGGGGCGGATGATATACGACAGGCCTTGTTTGTCCTTCCACTCTGAAACGTACTGCGATGGGTATGGACGAATTGCGGTCTTGGGCAGATCTTCCGGCTTGGTTGCCGGGTCTTGCAACACGACACGGGCATCCAGTGCCAGCAAGCGATCAGAGGAAGCCAGCAGTGGATTGATGTCAATTTCCTTGATCCACGGCTGCTCCGCGACCAACTGGCTGAAGCGAACCAGCAAGCCTTCGAGCGCTTTCAAGTCCACCGGTTTGCGTCCGCGCACTCCCTTCAGCGCCTTATAAATTTGGGTCTGCTCCATCAGGCGTTGCGCCAGGGTTGTATTCAGCGGAGGCAGGGCCAAAGCGCTGTCTTTGTAAACTTCGACCAATTGTCCGCCGGAACCGAAAAGCAGCACAGGCCCGAATTGCGGGTCCACGCTGCTGCCCAGGATGAGTTCATAGCCATCGAGTTTCGCCATGGGCTGGACGGTGACTCCGCCAAAATTGTCCGCGCCAGCTTTTTCTGCGACTGATGTCTGAATCGCCCGATAGGCGTTTTTGACCGCATCTTCATTCTCCAGGTTCAGCTTTACACCGCCAACATCGGTCTTGTGGGTAATGGTGTCGGAGAACAGTTTCAGAACAATCGGATACCCGATTTCGCGCGCATGTTTGACAGCTTCGTCTTCACTGCGGGCAATGCGCGTCTCCACGGTCGGAATGCCATACTGCGCGAGCAACTGTTTCGAGTCAAACTCGTTCAGCAGTGTTCGTCCTGCACTGAGCGAGCGGTTGATGATCGTGCGGACATTTTCGCGGGCTTGGTTGCCCAGCTCCGGGCCCTCGGTCAAACTCGGGGTCTCATATAACATGCGCAGATTGTCGCTGTAGCGCCACATGTACATGAACGCCCGGGCTGCGGTATCGGGATAAGGAAAGGTAGGAATGCCGGCACTGCCCAGGATCGCATCCGCAGATTCGATGCTGGTTCCACCCATCCAGCTGGCAAGCAGCGGCTTGCCCAGACCGGTTGCGTAAGGCTTTAAATGTTCCGCGATGTCCGTGGGATCCGTCATCCCTTGCGGAGTAAGTACGGCCAGAAGCCCGTCGCTGTTAGGATCCTTGGCGGCGATTTCAATGGCCTTGGCATAACGCTCCGAGTCCGCATCGCCGAGAACGTCAATGGGATTGCCATGGCTCCAGTGCGGCGGCAGAAACTCATTTAAGGCATTTAGGGTCGGCTCTGAGAGCTTCGCCGGTTCGCCGCCGTTGGCAACCAGGGAGTCGATGGCCAGCACTCCCGGCCCGCCGGCGTTGGTAAGAATCGTGAGCCTCGGTCCTTTGGGGCGCGGCTGCTTGCCTAATACCTCAGCCATGTAGAACAAGTCAGAGATATTCTGCACGCGCAGTACTCCGCAACGGTGGAATGCAGCATCAAGCACGTCGTCACTGCCCGTAAGAGCGCCGGTGTGAGACGCCGCCGCTTTGGACGCAGCATCCGACCTGCCGGCTTTGATGACGATGATCGGTTTTGTCAGCGCAACCTCGCGCGCGGCTGAAATGAACGACCGCGCGTCGCCGACCGACTCCATGTAAAGCAGAATGCTCTTGGTGTGGGGGTCATCGCCGAAGTGGGAGATCAAATCGCCCCAGTTCACGTCGAGCATGGAACCGGTGGAAACAATCGCGCTGAAGCCGACATGCTCTTTCTCGCTCCAATCCAGAATGGCTGTAAGCAGCGCGCCGCTCTGGCTTAGGAAAGCAACGGTACCGGCCTTGGGCACATCCTTGCCGAAAGTGGCATTCAACCCAATCACGGGAGTCATGATTCCCAGGCAATTGGGGCCAACCAAACGCATGGTGCTGCGCTGGAGCTGTTCCTGGACCTGCTTTTCCAATGCTGCGCCGACCGCGCCGTGCTCGCGGAAGCCTGCGGAAATCACAACCGCTGACAGGACGCCTGCGTCAATACACTCGCCAATTAATCCAGGAATGGTGGCTGCGGGAGTCGCCAGTATCGCCAGGTCGATAGTCCCTGGTATGTCACGCACACTCTTGTAGGCTTTGGCCCCCAGAACTTCGGGACGCTGCGGATTGACCGGATAGACTTTCCCCTTAAAGGCAGGGTTCAGAAGATTGTGCAAAACCGTCCGCCCAACCGTGCCGGCACGTTCTGTAGCTCCGATTACGGCTACGGAATCGGGGTGAAACATTGCGTCCAGACTTTGCTTTTTTGTTACACGTTCTGCCATTCCCGGTTCCGTCCTTTCCTGCCCGGCGACTACCGTTGAAATCATAAGTTAATTCTCCCGTAGGTTGCTGGTTGATGCATTGTATATTTGTGATCGTCCGTGCACCGTCACTGCTGCACAGTTCCAACCCTTGTTGCAGACGTGTGGGGGTAAAGTGTGCGAGATTCGTCACACTGTTCCTCAATCAACCCAACTAGCTTTGATTGCGTCATCCAGTCGTCACAGCGTGGCCGACTTCGATCTGCGCATCGAACCCCTGCGCAATCCCCAAGGCCCGGGAAACCAAACACAAGCCTTTTGCCTTCTTTAGCAATTCAAGCCCGCGAGTCTGGGCGTTCTCGTCGGAGACGGTAAGTTTGGGGCGAATGAAAATCCCGGTAAAGGCATATCCGCTGCTGGTCTTGGCAACGGTACCTTCCACCTGGACCTCGAGATCAAGAAATTCAAATTTTGAGTAACCGGCAATTGCTTGAAAGGTAGTCGTAAAACAGCTGGCAACCGCACTCAGCAACATGTCTTCCGGTGTCCATCTTCCTTCCAGGCCACCGAACTGAGGAGGCGCGGCAAAATGCACAGCGTTTGGTGCGGAATCAGATTTCGTGATGCCAGTTTGACCTGATGCCCACCAGGCAGTGACGTGATACGTATGTTCTTTTTCCATTTGGTACTCCAATTTGCAATGGTGAAGACGCTTACTTCGCGAGCTTGAAGGCCGCAAATATCCTGGTTTCTACCACCGGCTCCCCTCTCCGGGCTACCCGCTTTCCGCCTTCTGCAACATCATTTTTCGCCACTTTAGCCCCCCCCACCGTGCCGTAACGCACGGGTTTTCGTGATTACAATCACAGAGGATGCTACAATTTTGGTAAGGTAGAACTTATGCGCGCTCCATACGGGCTTAACATCATTGACGATTGCGTGAATTGCCCGGTCCGCGAAGACCACTTGTTCTGCAACCTTGCCGTACCTACGCTGCAAAAACTCAACGAAATCAAATCCACCGCGGTCTATCCCAAGTCTGCGATGCTTTTTATTGAAGGCCAGCAGCCGCGTGGGGTTTTTGTGCTGTGTGCAGGGAAAGTGAAACTCTCCACCTCTTCGCGGGAAGGCAAAACCATCATTACGAAGCTTTCGGGACCGGGAGATGTGCTTGGGCTTAACGCTACGATTTCGAACCGTCCCTACGAAGTCACTGCGGAAATGGTGGAGCCCGGCCAGGCAAATTTCATTGCCCGGGACGCATTCCTGC
The DNA here is from genome assembly GCA_963837365.1 of uncultured Acidobacteriota bacterium. Taxonomy (GTDB): domain Bacteria; phylum Acidobacteriota; class Terriglobia; order Terriglobales; family Acidobacteriaceae; genus CAWBXL01. The sequence continues at coordinate 158,632 of CAWIMW010000011.1, read as the reverse complement.
AATTCCTCCGTGAACACGGGGACGTGGCGGTGAATGTGGCGGAACAACTCAGCCGCAACTACTACACTGCCTATGAAGAAATACGGACCCTGGGATTGACCAGTTCTCCTGCGGAAAAATTTGCCAAACTCCTACTGTCTTGGTCCACGGAGAAAGACACCACGGGCAATGGCTCCCAAGTCCGGCTGACGCTCACTCACGAAGAAATCGCGGAAATGATCGGCACCACCCGAGAGACGGTCAGCCGCCTGTTTTCAGAGTTCAAGAAGAAACAGTTGCTCCAGGTCAAGGGAGCGATGCTTACCATTCGCAACAAAGGTGCCCTGGAACGAATGCTGCAATCGTAATGATAAGTTGGCTATGGCCCCACTCCTCCCGTGTGGCAATCACTGCAATTTACCTGCGTCATATCACCCAAATCCACCGGATGCTGGAAACTTAACTTCGGCGCGGCGGTGATGCTGACTCCGCTTTCTTCCTGCCCCAGGACCGTATGGCAGGTGTTGCAATCCTTGCTTATCACTTTGCCATCCGCACTCACGTGCTGACCATCGTGGCAGCGGAAGCAACCGTTGAAGTAAAAGTGTCCCAGATTATTGGGATGGGTCTCCCAGTTTAACTTCATCTCCGGGAAGGTCGTCCGCTGGAAGATCTGCTGTACTTCATCAATCGCATTGCGGATTTCCAGCTGCTTGGTCTTGGCCAATTCGGGATACTTGGTGTCGTAGAATTCGTGCATCTCTTTGGCGATACCCGCCAAAGCTTGTTCGGTGGTATCGTACTTGCCGGTCAAGGCAGAAACCGCCTGCTGTTTGATAAATGGGAGAGTAATATCCAGGCGGCGCGTGGTCAGGGACTGGTCCACAGCCAAGTCGGGCGGCACATAGATGTGAGTCGGCCGGTTGTGGCAGTCCACGCAGTCCATACGATGCCGTGGAGCTTTGTCGATGTCCTCTTTCTTCATCGTGGAATCCTGCGCGAAGTACTCGGTCACCCGCCCCTGCATGTCCTTGACGTGGATGTAGGGGATCACTTGCCGCTTATCATCCGCCGCCACATAGTCAATTTCATTGGCAATGTTCATGTGCCAGTGGATGCCTTCCGGCGAGCCCGTGGCTGGGTCTCCGCCTCCGGTCTTGATCAAAAGCCGGATTTGCCGGGGAGTGTTCTTTTCGTCGCTCGCGTAATGGGTGAAGACCTTGAGTTGCGCTCCGTAAAACTTCTTCGGCCAATGGCATGCTTCACAGGTTTCCTGCGCCGGGCGCAGGTCATGTACCGGAGTAGGAATGGGCCGCGGATAGGTATTGAACATCGCCGCAAACACCTGCCGGGTTCCCGACAGCTTGGACTTTACATACCAGGTTGCTCCTGAACCCACATGACATTCCACGCAGCCCACCCGCGCGTGCGGAGAGAGTTGATACGCGGTGAACTCGGGATGCATCACCGTGTGGCAGGTTTGTCCGCAGAATTGCACCGAGTCCGTAAATTCATAAGCCTTATAGCTGCCTGCTCCGCTGAGCATTAGAAATACCAACACAAAGGCGCCGAACGACATGACTGCGCTACGCTGCCCGGGATCGTTGAGATCAATCCGGGGATAAAGCAGCACTTCGCCCTCTTTTTGGCTGGCCCGTCTCCGCCGCTCGCGCCATGCTCCAACTGCCATCAGCGCAAACCCGCAAATCAGGAACGCAGGCGATATCATGAATGCCAGAATGCCGACGTACGGCTTGGGTCTAGCCGCAATGAACGTAATCAGAGAGAACAAAAAAATGTTGCCCAGACTGACCAGGGCAAGCGCCGTGCCTGCCTGGCTGATGGGGTTCTGCAACAGCATCCGCAGCTTTCTGTAGTGTTCTCTGGGATGGGTTGTCGGGTTTCCAGCCACAATTGTTCCTTTCCAAATGGGTTAACCAATGTTCATGCAGGAAAAACTATGAATCAAGTAACTTGATTTTTAGAGCGCCCCACACATCAGCTTTGATGCCCTTCGATTTTGCGGACATAGAAAAACAGCCCGAGCAGCACGGCCACGATTGCCAACAGTGAAAGCGCCAGACCCTTGCGGCGATAGTCCCTTTCACTAAGAGCTCCCGCTCCTGCCGCCTGGGTTTGCGCCGTGATCTTTATGCCTGCCGCGATGTCCTGTTGTACACGTTCTGGATTGAAGCTGTGGATCGTCACCCGTGCTTTGGTAAGCGCGTCGCGGGCCTGGTCCTGCTCCAGCTGTGCCGCGCTGACTTCCATGCCCGCCGCCTCGGCCCGGTCCAGAATTTCGGACGCACTCTTCACTGAGGTATCCAGATGTTCGATCTCTTGCGCAATCTGGCCGGCCGCCTGGTAACCGGCATCACCGTCTACGTGGCAGTTGGTGCAAACCGACTGTGGCCCGGTACCCAGCATGGCGTCCGTGGGATGAAGAATACGGTGGTTGCTGTGGCAGGTCACGCATCCCGGAAGCGCCGCGGCGGCAAAGGCGGCCTGGTGCGGACTGGATTCAAACAACTGCGCCTGAAAAACATGGCATGTGGCGCAAACATTTTGCACGGTGGCGACACCCGGCGGCGCGGCGCCATGATTGCCGTGGCAAGTCGTGCAGGTGGGCGCGCTGAGGTCCCCCCGCACCGTCAGAGCTTCGTGGTGGACACTGGCACTGTATCCGGCAAACTGGTCGGTGGGAATGGAGTAGCCCTTCATGTAGGCAGCATCGGCGTGGCACCGGGCACACGTCTGCGCAATGTTCGTAGGATGCACCTTGGAACGCGTATCGCTCGCCGGACGCAGATCATGAACCCCGTGGCAATCGGTGCAGATCGCGACCTTGTCATCCCCTTGCGCTCGACGCTTACCGTGAACGCTGGTCAGGTATTGAGCATATTGATCGGTACGCAGCGACGGATTGTACTGTCGCATGTACGCGCCATCGGAATGGCACCGCCCGCACAATGCCGGAACATCCTTCCGCGCGATCTTGCCGCGGAAGCCCGCTTTCTTGCTCATCGCATCCTGATCATCTTTTGTCGGGTCGCCGCCGTGACAACTGGCACACGTCAGGCCCTTCTGCGCGTGAATGTCCTGGGAGAATTGTTCCGCAGTGACTTGATAAGGCGGATCCAACACAGCATGGCAATCCACACAGGTGTTGACGGTCTGGGCCAGGCCGGCAACGCCGAAACACAGCGCCGCCAGGACCGGCAGTAGTCGTCTTGTCACACGCCTATTTCGCAAGGTATCCATAGACGGTCATCGATGCCATATAGGCCAAAGCAAAAATACCCGCACCCAAAATCCAGCGCTGTCCCCGGCCCTTGCCGTTCCGTTCCAGGAAGGGAAACAAAGTCCAAATCAACCCCGCCGCACCAAATGCAAGAATGCCGATCAATTCCCCGTCCAGCCGCCAGATTTTGGCAGGAATGAGTTTCAAGGTCTGGAACATGAACATGAAGTACCACTCCGGCCGGATTCCTGCCGGGGCTGGAGCAAATGGATCGGCCTTGGTACCAAGTCCCCACGGAGAGAGTGCGGCCAATGCGCCGAGCACGCCCAATGCGATGTACCAAGCCATCAGTTCACGCAACAGGAAATTCGGAAAGAAGTGCATCTCCCGCGATTTCTCGGGATGGGCTTTCCACTCGGCTTCCACGGCAGGCGGGACGCTCATGCCCAACCGTTGAATGAGCGCGATATGAACCAGCAACAGCAAGGTCGTAATGCCGGGCAGAACTGCCACGTGGAACCCAAAGAAGCGGGTCAGCGTGGCGCCGGTGACTTCTTCGCCGCCGCGCAGAAAGACCATCAACGGATGCCCGATGATCGGCACTTGACCGGCGATGTCCGTCCCGACTTTAGTGGCAAAAAATGCCAAGGTATTCCAGGGGAGAAGATATCCACTGAAGCCGAAGCCCATCGCCAGGAAGAGCAGGATCATCCCGCTGACCCAGGTGAGTTCCCGCGGTTTGCGGTACGCACGCAGAAACAACACGCTGAACATGTGGCAAAAGGCGGTGAAGATCATCAGGTTCGCGGCCCAGGAGTGGATGGAACGCACCAGCCATCCGAACTGCACCCGAGTCATTATGTACTGCACGCTTTCGAAAGCTTCGTTCGAACTGGGGCGGTAGTAGAGGAGTAGAAGAATCCCGGTGCAAACCTGGATGCCAAACAGGAAGAGCGTAATGCCCCCGAGGAAATACCAGTACGTACGATCGTGTACGGGGACAGTCTTCTTCTTCAGCGGCGCGGTCAGTGCCGCCCAGTCAAAACGCGCATCCAGCCAATCACGAACTCTCGTCAGCACGTTTAAGCCTCCCGCTTCCGGCTGACCACAATGTCTTCCCCACGGACATGGACCCGATACATTTCCAGGGGTCGAGGCGGGGGGCCCGAGACATTGCGCCCATTGAGGTCGTACATTCCGTTATGGCATGCACACCAAATCTCATGCAGGTCGGTGCGGTATTGAACGGTGCAGCTCAAATGCGTACAGGTTGCGGAAAATGCCCGATACTCTCCTTGCCCGAGGTCAAGCAGTAGGCCGGGCCGGCTGCCGAAGCGAAATATCTTGCCACTATTTGGCTTAAGATCTCCCACTTTGGCAGCGATCACCTCGTCTCCGCCTAAGTCCGCAACCTGCGGTGGTACCAGATAGCGCAACACCGGATACGCGAATGAGACCAGAGAAGCGAACAAACCGCCACCCAGGAAATACTCGACCACACGCCGCCGCGTGGGCTTTCCGCTGGGGACAGATGAGTTGTCCATTTCGCTCCTCCTGTCTCAGTAATTTTCTACTTCTTCTTGCCCAGATCGCGGATGTGTGCCACCAACTGCCCAATCTGCTCGGCCGTCAGTTTGCCGCCAAAGACCGGCATCTTATTTTTGCCTTTGGTGATAATCGTGTTTAGTTCTGCATCGGTCTGTTTCTGCACATCCGGTGAGCCCAGATCGCGGACGGTCAATCTCTTGCCCATTGGAGTTTCCCCCTTGCCGTCAGGGCCATGGCACATAGCGCACTTTGCCTTATAGAGAGTTGCGCCGTCTTGCGCCATCAGTGGCGTACTCGATAGAAGAACAGCAACGACTGTGATTGCCGCTAAAAGAAGAAACAGTGCATACTTTCTTTCACCAATCATGATTCCCTCCCGTGCCTGCTGAATCTGTCAGACAAAAATCGCCTTCGATTGTATTCCTCTACCCTGCACTGACCACAAGCGAATCTGAACAATTTTGAATCTATGCCAACTATCGTGCTTCGTTATCAAGATTCGTCCTTCGTATCGGAGTTTTGTTCTTTACCGGTGCTCCCTGTTTCTTCCGAAAATGGCTCTTTGACCGCAGGCTTCTCTTCAGCTTTCTTGTGTTCGGACTCCGCGACCGCTTCGATATCTAGTGGATGCTCGGCACGGTAATGCTCTAGAGACACTTTGCCGTCCCACCATGCCCAGTTCATGGGGTAGGAATCGGGATCGAAAAACACTTGATAAAAGTGCCAGATCACGATTGCTAACGTTGCCAGTATTGCCTCATAAAAATGAATTGCAGTGGCCACGTCAATCCACCAGCGGGGCAGATGGTTCCCAACCACGACCTTGGCCCAAAGCATAATCCCCGTCGCGGCCATCACGATCGTGCCCCAGACCAGCGCCCAGTATTCCGCCTTCTCTGCGTAAGTGAACCTCCCAAAGCGCGGCTTGTTGTCGCCAAACCCAAGATGATACGTGAGATTGTCCCAGGTATCACGCGCATCACTCCAGCTCGGCCACATATCGCGGACCATTTTCCGGCCTTCGCTGCGGAAGATTAAGTAGAACAAATGATAAGAACCAACTCCGATGAGTACCAAACCGGCCACGCGGTGGATTAAACCGCGCAGGTTTTCGCTCACGCCCAACACCAGCGTACGGAAAAATATGGACTCGGGAAATCTAAGGGCAAAGCCGGTCAATACCAGCACGATAAAGCTGACAAACAGGGCCATATGCTGCATGCGCTGGAGGCTGGTCATGCGCGTCACCATGCGGCCGGTATGCCGCCGGCGCAGCTGTATGGCCTTGAACCTCCAGATGATGAAGTTGTGGGCCAACATTGCACCGATTACCACGACGATCAGCAACACGTAAAACTTGCGCACAAAGCGCACTACGATGCTTCCGGCGTCGTTCGATGTGGGTGCGTTCACATGAACTTTGGCGGTGACGAAATTGGCGGTGATCCCGCGGTGGCACTGTCCGCAGGTCTTCACCAGGTTGGCCGGGTTGATACTTGACCGGGGATCGCTCGACGGGAATATGCTATGCGAGCCATGACAACTGGCGCAGTTGGCCACAATGGTGGACCCGCGCTGCGAGGCCAATCCGTGATAACTCGCCAGATAGGTTGAGACGCGCGTACCCGCGAACCCGAATTCCTGGGACAGCCGTACGCCTTCATGACAGCGTGCACAGGTGTTTTGCGCCAGGTTCTGCGCAGACACCGGGGAACTGGGATCGGTGTGGGACTTGATGGAATGGATCCCATGGCAGTCGGTGCAAACCGGGGCTTGCCATTCGCCACGCGCGATGGCTTGGCCATGGATGCTCTGATTGAACTCCTTCTCGATTGGCCCATGACACTTCCCGCAGGTATCTGGGACATTGAACTTGAAAATCGGAGACTTGGGATCGGAGGGAGGAAGAATGGCATGCGCACTGTGACAATCGGTGCACACCGCAGCTTTCTCCATTCCGTTGGCCACAGCGCGCCCGTGTACGCTCGCCTCGTAGGCGGCAAAAGGCTGCGCACCGCCGGTCACTTCCATCACAAATTTTAGATTGTGACATGAACCGCACGTGGCGGGAATGTTGGCATGATGCGTCCGCGACTTCGGATCACTGGAACTAAGCAGCTCATGCGGACTGCCGTGACAGTCCGTGCAAGTCGCTCCCATGCCCCCATTGTGGTTTGATTTTGCGTGGTAGCTGCGTTCCCAAGCGGCCTGTTCATCGGCATGGCAGGTGCCGCACGAGACTCTAGCCGGCGTGTTCTCGTGGGGCGACGATTTTACGTCGGTGTGGCAATCCACACACGAAAACATTCCGCCATGCAGAGAGTCCTTAAATTTGTCAGGATCAACGTGCAGGCTGACTGGCTTGCCATTGACGTCCTTGGTGAGACTGGCGTCTCCATGGCAAGCCAGGCAGTCATCATTAGTGGGTGGTTGCGCAGCGGACGCACTGATACTGATCAGCAGAGCGATACACAATGCTGCGGCAGCCGCGGCGGCTTTCATCGTGGGCGTTTATTTCCCTTTGGCAAGCTGGCGGATGTATCCGATTAAGTCCTTGATGTCCGCGTCGCTGAGCTTCCCGCTGTACGCCGGCATCTTGTTCTTGCCTTTGGTCACAATCGTGATCAGTTCGGCATCACTGGCCTTGGCAACCTCCGGCGAAGCAAAATCGTGGACCCCCATCTTCTTGCCCACCGGCGTGTCGCCTTTGCCGTCTGCGCCATGGCACATTGCGCACTTCGCTTTGTAGTTAGCGGCAGCATCGGCCGCAGCCGGACTGCTCCACAGTGCCAGTCCACAGGCCACAACTACCAACAGCAAACCACGAAACCAAGAGACTCCCTTGATCATGTTTCTTTCTCCTTCTCCTCATCTAAAAGTGGTACTCAAACGACGCTGCCAAATAGTGCGCCTTGTACGAAGGCTGGTCCGTTCCCATGAAGATATAGCGGGTCGCGCTGGTATCGCCCACGACAAAGAACGGATAGAACGAACTGGGTGTACCGAGCAGCGGGTCGGTGCATCCCGGTACAGCGGCACCTGGCGGCAGCGGACTCACGCAACCCATATACGGAGTCATTGCCGAAGTCTGGTAATCATGGGAATCAAACTGCTGATAGCGATACTCGATTTTCGGCATCAGATTTGCAGTCAGCTTGTACTTGAAGACTACCACTGCCTCATGGTTGCGGCTCACCGTCTCGGGATAGTCCACTGCCGCGTTGGTGCCGGTCAAGAGGAACTTGTCCGGTCCGGTGGCAAGAGTGGGATCGCCAAACGGCCGGCTGCTGACATTCCCTTTGGACGCTGACAGCGAATAATAGGTGTTGATATACACCTTCTTCCCAGGATGCAGGTCGAAGCCCACAGTGCTGATGTGCACGAACTCACGGGCCCTGCTGCCCCAGTCGTTGTTGGCGCTATCGCAACCGCGTCCTGAAACACTGCAATCCAGCGGCGTGGGCGTCGCCCCGCCTGGCACGCGGTAACGGGACACCATGGATTTGTCGTAGCGTTCCCAGGAATATTCCGCAAACATCGAGATAGCGTTCGTTATGGTGACATCCGCGTCGAAGCCAGCATTGTAAGAGAGGTCTTTCAAAACCCCATAGGAAAAGTAGTCTGGTGCCGTGCCCGGAACGAAATTCAGCGCCGAGGCACTATTCACTCCGCCGCGATGGTTGTAGTTGTCTTGCAGAGTCCCTCCGAATCCGGAAAAACTCAGCCGGTCGGTTGGGCTGTAGATGAGTTGCGCGTCGCCACGGTTGCGGGTCCGCATGGCTTCATCAAAACGGCGGCTGAAAATCTGGTCGTTGCTGATACCGCCGCCGGTGGCAATCGCTTCCTCGTCCTCATAGACTTCCGGATTGCGGCTGGAATGGCGATAGGACACGCGGAAGGAAAGGTCCTTACGCAAGGTTGCGTCCACGGCCGTGACCAGTCCATTCTCGGTGGAATGTTCGACGTCGCGGTGCGAACGGTCCATAATCTCGCCTTCATAGCCGAGTTTGAATGAGCTTTTCTTGGCAAAGTACCAGTTGCCCGTCACCTCAATGTTCTTCTTGTTATAACCAAACGGTGTGTTGTCATCCGCGCCGGGGGCGCCAATATCACCCTGAACCGGGGTGAGACTGAGCACGGGAGTGTTGTTGTTGTAGTCGTATTGCCGATAGGCAGCTTTGATTTCGAACTTCTTGGCGATGCGCTCAATCAGCTTGTAATTCATCGCCAAGGTCTGCTTTTGCCCGTGCAGACTCGACGCCGGAAGCGCCGCCGTCTGCGCTTCTAACAGGGAGTTCGACGTGTAGGGAACAAAGGGATCATCCTGCCGCAGCCAGCCAGCGGTGATACTGGCCAGTAGCCGCAGCTTCAACGGCAGCGGAACAGTTCCGGCAAAATTCATGTAGTTTGCGTGGTTGTCAGGATAGAGATCCGCCACCCCGGTGGCCGGCCCCTGGGTCGCGTTTGTGCAATTGGTCGGGGACACGCAATCGGTAGTACGAAATGGGTTGTCGAAGGTCAGCGTGCCCGTATGGTTCTGGAAGAACGAACCGGCGTAGCCGACCTGCACGCCCCAGTTCTGCTTGGCGTGTTCGGTCATGACGTTCACCGTGTTGGTGAAGTAGTTGATCGGTTCGGGAACTTCGACTCCATAGCCGCCGGTCAGTGAGGCGCTGGGGCTGCTGTTAAAAACCATGCCGATGGGCCGTGTGCCGCTGTCATGCTCTCGAGAAAACGAAGCGCTGATGTCCCAAGCCGGAGTGATGTTATAGGCAAATAGAATTGTTCCCTTCCGGCGTTCCTGGGCCGGGACAAAGAAGTTCATGCTCGGAACCAGTTGGGTTTGAATGGTGCTAGGCAAAGAATTCGGGTCCGACGCCGCAAGTCCCTGGAGCGTGGTACGAGTCAATAAGGGAATAGTCAGGACGCCATTGCCGGTCTGCGTATAAATGGTGCGGGCCGTGCTTGAATAGGTATGCGGGATCTCATCATAACGGAATTGAAACTTGAATCGGCTCCACTGACCAAAGGTACCGAGATAGCTCTGGTCGCGGTAGATCGATTTGTCCGATTGCAGGTCGAAGTAGTATTTCGACCCCATCAGGCTGTCCATGTTGAGCCGAAAACGGCGGATGAAAAATCCATCGCGCAGATCGCGGTACTCCTCATACTTCGAGTTCTTGAGCAAAGGTGTAAAGGGCAAATCCGGACGGCCATACACGTCGCCCCAGCTCCAGCGGCTGCCGGCTTCAACCATCCCGCGCTCGGGAGGCTTGTCCTGGCTAAACAAAAGAGCCGGCACTACCAGGAGCATTAGCAGTATCAAAGCGGCCTTTGGCTTTACGTTTTCCATTGCCCTTCCTCCTAGCGCAAAAACGCGTTTCCTGACGGACTATTGGATCCGTGAATCATTGAGTGGCAGTTGGTGCAACCCCGGTTGAAATTCTTGATCGAGCCGAGAGGTTGCGGCTGCGTGGGGTGGCGGCTTGAGTCGTGGCAGGAGTCGCATACCCGCGGCATGCGCACCTTCAACAGCTGCGGATTGCTGCTGCCGTGCGGCTCGTGGCAGTTGGCGCAGTTTTCCATGACCGGGGGATGCTCCCAAAGGAACGGCCCTCTGCGTTCGGTATGGCAGCTGTAGCAGTTTTCATTGACCGATGCCTGTAGAAGCTGGCTCGGATTCGGGCTGCCATGCGGATTGTGGCAGCTGGTGCAGGTCACTTTCCCTTCGCGGTATGGCATGTGCGAAGAACGCTGCAATTGCGCCCGCCGCATCTGGTGACAACTGAGGCAAAGCTCAGGCTGCGGCTTCTTGGTGCCGACATGTTCAGTAAGCGGCGCGCCGTAACGCGATTCTTTGGACAACAGCGCGTACCGCTCAGCTTGGCTCCCGTAGTGAACATTGTGGCAATCCACGCAGGCCATGGCTCGTGACTCGTGAGGACTGCCGCGCCAGAACATCTGATTGCCTTTGTTGTGGCAGGACAGGCAAGCCGCGTTCTTTTCCTCCACCGTGTTGTGCGAATCGGCCGTGAAGCGGACCGGAATCGTGTCCTTGCCGCCGCCAGCCTCGACATGGGCCTTGCCCGGACCGTGACACGATTCGCAGCCCTGAGCTTCTTCCCCCGCCTTGGGATGGGACATTGCATTGCCCATGATGGTGTGGATGAAACTCTTCTGTTGCTCTTCGTGGCAGGTCACGCACACGTCAGAACCAACGTAGTCGCCACTGGGTTTTTCCGCGGATGGAGCAGGCTGGGATGCTTGCGCGCCCGAGGGTTTCTCCTCCGCGCTGGTCTGGCTCGAGGCGATGCTTGGAATCCCGACTGCCCCTGCAATGAGAATTAGCGTAAACACCAGTCTGCGCATCATCCGTTCTCCTTCTCGCAAAAACATTTTGCCCTGCTACGGCCTGTTGTCATTTCGCCTGTAAGGACTCCAGATATTTATTCAGGTTGGTCACCCGCAGCGCTACTTCGCCTTCGTGGCCGCCGCTCATCTTCCAAAATATCGGGCCCCATACTGGCATGTCTTCATTTCCGTGCGCAGCCAGGTTGGCTTGTCCACGTAACACACTAGTAACGCGGTCGAAGGGGTACTTTCCACCATTCTTCTGGGCAAGCGAGGTGAGATCTGCGGGCGCGACTTTCAGCGCTTCGGCTGCCGGTCCGCCGCCCTTCGCGTCTTTGCCATGGCATACAGCACAGTAACTCATATACATTTCCTGGCCGGACGCTGCTGAAGTGTGGCGTGCTTTAACATGCTCAATTTTCTTTTCCTGGGCCGTGGCCATCGAACAGGCCACCAGCATTGCCAGTACCACGATGCTGTGAATCTTCACCATATATCCTCCCTGGGAGCCGGTCCGCATCACAAAGCGGGGGCGCCATCTCGAACTCGACAGATGCGGTCTCCCGCATCCTGACGACAAAACCTACCGTTGACCTGATACTACAATTATTCACACACTTAAGACTGAAAGTATGTGCTGCTTACATAAACGTACCGCACATTTGCCTCTGATTTGGGAACCCTAGCACATCTCTGGGCTCGGCTATTCCCATTATCAAAAATGTTCCATCGGCGGAACAGTCGCAAAGCTTGACCCATCCTTGGTTTACTACGGGAAGCATGAGGGGTTCTGACCCTCCACAAAAAAAGGAAGGTGACTTTCTCCTAAACCGCCGGGATGGAAGTAGCGTTAGGCTCAGCATAAACTACACGATCATAAGCACCGAGACTTTTATCTTCGGTGCACCCTTCCTACCAACCCCGGTCAGATAGTCTGCTCCAGCGGATGCTTTGCAAATGTCATTCCGGCGGACATAGCACCGCTTCCGTTTTGGCACTGCCCGAAATCGGGAAGACAATTCGCGTCCTCCTGCCAAGATCCGCCCCTATTGCTTAGGCTTGACCTGCGCCTTGCTTTGTTCTTTCACTGCTGGAAAACATTCGCTGCTCTTCTATCTGGTGAATCTCTTGCCTTAACCAGTTCTTCAAGGCTTCTTCCATCTCGATTTGCGTTCCCCAGCGGTAAAAGTCATCAACGGTTTCTCCCTTTTCGGTTAAGGGAATGAACCGGCATGGGATACCTTCTTGTTGTTTGTCCTTCGGCACAAACTGCATCAAGAAGCACTCGCCACAGGGGCGTGCACGCGCGGCATCATCGAAGTTCAGGCAGGTCGGAGAATCCTCAAACACCAGGGAGGGCCGCCAAGGCGTACGCGGAGACCGCCCATAACCTCCATCTTCTAAGAATTTCAACTCGAAGCGGAGGAGATCCAGGATCTCGTTGCTTTCAGCCATATACCCCAACCTCGTGGTTAGTTTCGCAAGAGTGCAAAGAATTGCGTAAGGAGGAGGATCACGGGTAAATGTGATTTAAATCACAACACGGATATTGAAAATCACAACACCGGGATGCTAGGACATTGTAGGTTCTTGGCGGCCACCAATACTCTAGGTAAGGATAAAAGGATAAACGGAGGGGTTCAAATCGCCTATAACTCAATCAAGAGCCACGGCTGGGGCCACGTCCACTGAAACGCGAAGCCGCTGGCCTCGTCCGCCTACCAAGATTCCTTTGACTGGGCCAAGATCGTCGTAATCACGTCCCCACGCGACGGTGACGTGAGAATCGCAGGGCATCACGCCGTTGGTGGGGTCGAAGTCAATCCATCCGAAATCTGGTTCAAAAACGCTGATCCATGCGTGAGATGCATCCGCCCCTGCCTGCGCTCACTTGGGCTGGCAGCCCGTTACGTAAGCGGCTATCTTGCCACTACCCCTCCACCGGGTCAAACTCGATTGACCGGGTGAAACCCCTGAGAAAGGCATACGCAAGAGGAATGGCGACAGGCAGGCTGCCACTCTCAGCCTGGCATGAGGTTTAGCCCGCTCAAAACTGCTCAAAAGTCACCATCTGCGGGTTACTTCGTTAACCACAAAGTGTTGCCTTCGTAACTACTTCCCCCACCAGAGGGCCATTCTTGAGCGAGCAGCGCTTTGGCATGATGATCACGCCGGACATGACCGCCACTTCGATGAAAGTCCTCTAGAACATTTCTGGCCGAATCCCTAGGATGCTCTAAAGGGGAGTTTTCACTCCCATGTCCGGCATGGCAACTATAAGGGTCTTCGGCCAGTAGTGGAATGTGATTTCAGTACAATGAACCAAAACTTTCGAGAGTCAGGATGGTGACTGCCGTCCCGTTACTTTCGTGGGATAACATGGCACTTTCGGTGGACAAAAGGGCCTACATCAGATCACTCTGCCAAACGCAGAATGGATGGGAAATAACACTGGGCCAATTACATATTGTTGTGGCAAATAGCGGTTGGCCACCGCGCCGCCCGGCCACGCTGTTTGAAAAACGCTGCCATCCCAGCTTCACTTAATGCGCGGCCACGCTCGGACTCCTTCTCCTCAATTTGTGCATGAATGTCTTCCGCCCCCGGCGCAGCTCCAAGCGGAGCACCAAAGTGCTTGCATCTATTCAAGTTTTACCCCTAAGCCTGCCGATAGATTCGCTTGGTAGTTTGTGCGTCCATGGTCCCTAGCCTTTTAAGTTCGCCAGGCTCCTTCCGCCTGATACCGACAACTCTGGCATTCTTGTCCCCGGCCAGCCTTGACTCTTGGAATCTCTATCTGGTCGTCGTGCTGATAATTCTTCTTGGCTATCAACAGTGGCGGGTAGTCCAGTTGCGTAAGAATGCAGTCAAACGTGAAGAACTCTTCCGCGTAGTGGCCGAAAATGCCGGAGACATGATTGCTTTGGTCGATGTGAAGGGACGCCGGCTTTACAACAGCCCGGCATACGAAAAGATGTTGGGATACACCTCGGAGGAATTAGCCAAGACCTCGGCGTTTGAGCAGATTCATCCCGAAGACCGAATGAAGGTACTCGAGGCTTCCCGCGAAGCCCGACGCACCGGAGTGGGCGAGAAACTTGAATACCGCATTAAGCACAAGAACGGTTCCTGGAAGGTCCTGGAATCAATCGCCAGCGCCATCAAGAACAGCGACGGAGAGGTAGAAAAGCTGGTCATCATTAATCGTGACATTACTGCCCGGAAGGCTGCCGAAGCTCAGCTGGAGCAAAATTCCTTTGAAGACTATCTGACCGGGCTGCCCAACCGGCGGCTGTTTCTGGACCGGTTGGAGCGCTCCTTCGCACGCGCCAAGCGTACCCCTGACTACAAGTACGCAGTGCTGCTTGTGGATATTGATGGGTTCAAAGGTTTCAACGAATCCATGGGAACGGCCGTCGGGGACATGATGATCTCGGAGATGGGTCGCCGCCTGGCTGCATGTCTGCGAAATGATGACACGGTGGCACGCCCTCAGGGCAAACTCCCCATCGAAGATATGTTGTCCCGCTTGGGCGGCGATGAATTCACTTTGCTCCTGGAAGGGATTATCGATCCCAGCGACGCGGTGCGGGTTGCAAGGCGAATCCAAGCCGCAGTGGCGGCGCCTTTTGTCGCCGAACAAAAACAGGTGCGGACCTCGGCCAGCATCGGAATCGCCTTGAGCACAACTCCCCATGAAAAAGCCGGAGACCTGCTGCAAGACGCCGATGTCGCCATGCGCCGCGCCAAGGCCCGCGGAGGTGCACGCTGCGACGTCTTCGATGAGGCCATGCATAAACAAGCGCTGCGCCGCCTCACGCTCGAAGCAGAGCTTCAGACGGGACTTGATGAGGGACAATTCCGGCTCTGCTATCAACCCCTCGTCCACCTGGAGACCAATCAAACCACCGGCTTTGAAGCATTGCTTCGTTGGCAGCATCCGGAGCAAGGCCTGATTGCTCCCCACAAATTTATCGAAACCGCGGAGAACTTCGGCCTGCTGGTTACCATCGGGAAATGGGTGGTCCGCGAGGCATGCCGGCAATTGCATGTCTGGGAATCCTCCTACACCTTACCAGAGCGTTTAAATATGACGGTGAATATCTCCGCCCGGCAACTTTCCCAGGCTAATTTTGTGGCCGATATGAAGGCGGTTCTCAAGGAAACCAGGATTGAGCCGGCACGCCTGCAATTGGAAATTAACGAGAATGCCGTCATGGCTGATCTTAAGTTGGCGGCGGAAGTGATTCACCAACTCAAACAGTTGGGAGTGCGCATCAGCATTGGCGACTTCGGGGTGAAGCTCTCCTCGATCGGCTGGTTGCGACGCTGTCCGCTGGATGAGTTAAAGATCGATCGTTCACTGATCAGCACTATCTCTGCGGACCGCGCGAGCTGTGACATTGTGCGGCTGATCGTTGGGTTGGGGCAGAATTTTAAATTGAGAGTGGTTGGTGAAGGCGTAGAAAATATCGGGCAACTGGATCTCTTGAAAAAACTCGGTTGCGAATTTGGGCAAGGCTTCTTTTTCTCTCAACCCCTTAACCCCGAACAAGCCGGCGAGTCGCTGAGACAGATGGCCCTGCTCAGGCAAGCGGCAACCGCCAACAAGTAACGGCTAGTCTTCGTCCAGGTACTCCGTGGGAACATCGTCCTCCAGCACCTCGTGTGTATGAACTTCCCTGGTCTGATCATCCCCGGCTTCTTCCACGCCGGTAATTACGCCGGCCTCGAAGGTGTTTCCTTCCTCCAGTAGCTCGTCTACGCTTTCTGAATCGGCGCCATGGCGGGTTGAAATTCCCTGCAAGTCACCCGATTGCCTGCCGTAGCTCGCATGCTGTGCAGTGGCGGAGACAACCCTATTTTCAACCTGTTCTCTTGCCCGCGCCCGTTTCTTTGGCGCTTTCCGCTTGTTCTTCTGGACTGGCTTCTTCCTAGCCAACTTTCCCTTGGCAGTTCCCTTCTTTCTGGACAGCTTTTTCTTCGCTGATTTCTTCATTGCCACGGTCCTGCTGCTGGCAGTCTTCTTCTTCGATTTCACTTTCTTCTTAGCTTTCTTCTTGGCCATAAGCGAAGTTTACCATTTGCTTACACCCCAGGAAAACAGATGCTGAGTGTCCGTATAATTTGATTGTGTTGATTCATTGCTTACCGACTTCCACCCTATGACAAGCTCGCAAGTAGATTCCGGTATTGACGAGTACCTGCGCCAGCGGCTGATGCCGGTTGAGGGAGCCATTCCCCATCTGGCCGGGATCGAGATGTACGGCAATTCCATCCCCGTCGGCACGGTCGGTGGCGATCTCTTTGAATACCTCAACTTTCAGCAGCGTTACAACATTGACGCCCGCATCGCCCACGCTCTGCGCCTGTCCCAGGAATATTTGCAACCCCTCCATCCCGGCGAGACTCCGCGCAACCCGGTGGATGATCACGTGCGCTGGCTGGAGTCACGCGCGGGCTACGATCCCGCCCAGGGATTGGAATATCGAGAGGCGAAAAGCTCCGAACAGCTGAGGGTGGCCGAAGTTCTGCACCAGCTCTACACCACCGCCGGCGTCTTGATTGTGGATGCGCAAGGGCACGGAGTCATCTCGGCAAAAATCGCTTCAACCGTGCATGACACTTTCCACGCCTTCATCCTTTCTGAACTCGATCAAAACGGGAAGGTCACCCCGGAGTTCTTCGAGAACATCAACCTCCGGCTGGCCGAGTCGGTGACCGCACGCAACGCCCTGGGACGTAATCCCGATGACAATGCGCGCGAAATTGCGACTATGCTGTACGGCGAAATACGCCCCAGCGGACATTTCCGCTTCGTAAACTTCGGCCACCCGCCGCCGCTGGTGTTCTCCGCCGAGTACGGAAAGTTCGCCGAAGTGGACAACGACCACATGGTGCAGTTTCTGGCGCTGGGTCTGGAAATCCCCGAAGACCATCCCGACCGCAGCAAATATTTGTCCATGAAGCTCCGCCAAAGGCAGATGAACTCCTCCGATGTGGCCGAACTCACCCTCATGAGCCCGGGCGACATTCTTTTCCTCTATTCCGATGGAGTCTACGACGGTAGCGACGAAGAAGAACGGCTCCAGCTGGAACGATTGATCCGTGAACACAAAGGCGAGTCCGCCAGAGAGATTTGTAACGCCATTCTCCAGTACGCGGTGAAGCAGGACGACTATCTGCGGGGGATTGGGGAAGAGGACCGAATTGATGATAAGACGGCGTTTGTGATCAAGCGGACTTAGGTGATCACGAAGCGGAGCCGATCATCGCCGGGTGGGCCACATCTTGCGGAAAGTATGACTCTGGAAAGGATCAACCAACTTCAATCTTGGGGTGCCCCAGCTTTCGCGGTGTTCGAAAGCTGGGACCCGGCTCGAAGTACAAATCTTTCCTGATGTATTCGGCGTACACAGTTGTGAACCTGGATGGGCCCTACATCTCCAACCCCGCGAGATGTAGGCCACCCCATGGGATTGAGTTTTCTTTTTCAGATGTGGCCCACCCGCCGATCACTTCGTCCGAAATCATACTCGGACTTGTTCCGAAAGAGGGGATCAGGTCAATCACAGCCAGCCCCCCGCCGCTGTCGCAGTCGCGCTAATCTGACCGAAACTAAAGTGCCTAAGGAATAGGTTAAGGCTCCTATGGTCGGCAAGGTAAAGACGACCTGAGGGTGGGCCAGCCCCCCGTGTTGCAGAAGGTTCCCGCGTCGCCATGTCCGTCGGCGTCGGCCTTAGACAGCGGGTTGTTCCGAACGTACGCGTACAAATTCAAAGTTTGGGGATCGCCGAACTCAGCGTACGGGACTGCCGTTGCTCTGGCAGCCCAGTCGGGGATCATGAAGCGCCCGAGCGAGGAAGCATAGTACCGAGCACCAAACTCGTCCAGGCCGGATTCTGTATCGCGTTCTTTGCCGGTGAAATGAGTCACTCGCCGCACGCAGCCACGGTGTCAGAACCGGTAATGCGAAATTCCGCAAGGCTAGACAACTGAAAACTCCGATCATGTAAAGCAATACGAAAATCGAATGAAGCTGTCGGCCCAACATAAATTCCAACAATGCCCTTAGAATAGGCATAGCGGAACAAATAGTTGGGGGCAGCGTCGAAAACCATCCATACGTCGGTGTTGTGCAGCACTGATACGACTTTTGGGCGAAACCTGAGGCTCGTATAATTTCTTAGCTCCGCATCGTTGCACTTTCGAAAGTAAGCGAACGAAAATCCACGGTGATCGGTCAGGCACACTTGGAATTTGTCGCTGCAATCTTGGAGCCCAGTACCTCGTGAGCGTGGTGTTTCGAGAGTTCCAGTCCGCGTGTCCAGTTTGATCACGTCTCCATACGGTCCCTCGAATGTAGCGTGGTACCCCGCGTCTTTAGAAGATACACGTTGCGCAGCTGCTGCCGAAAGTTGTGAGCCTGGATGGGCCCTGCATCTCGAACCCCGCGAGATGTAAGCCACCCCAAGGGATTTACTTTTCGGTTCAGATGTGGCCCACCCGCCACAATCATCTCAAGAAGTTGCCGTCACTTCCCTCTCTATCTCCATGATTCCAGTCCGGCGACTATCGCAAAGGAGAAAATTTCACAGCGGGCTCGCTCAGATCAGCGAGTAGGCAGCCACCAGGACCATCGCGTAGCGGAACATGCGAGTACTTCCGGTGGCATTCCGCTTGGCCCAATTCCAACTCCAGCCCAGGGCCGTCATCGAAATCAACATGAGGCCGATCCAGCCCAAGGTGGGCGGAGGCAAGAGTGGGGCCGATGACCTGTTTCAGACCCGGTATTCCACAGAGAGCCATAGAGTACCGCCACGTGAATGAAATAAATGACCAGAGATTCCTGGGCAAGCGAGCGAATCGCAGTTTCCGGAAGGGTCATGCGCTTGGCCAGGAATGCAACCCCTGACAGCAAGCTGCATACGCAGCCGATTCGTACAAGAAAAAGATTGGGGCTGGTGTGCCAGTAGTCAGCATTGGCATACACGGTTAATGGAACTCGTTGTAAGGTGGTGCCTGCCAGAGCCAGTAACAGACCTCCTCCTCCCAGTTGAACAAACGGAAAGACGCCGCGGCTGCTTTCCCACCTTTTGCAAAAATAGCCAACGCCAACACCGAACAAAACATAGCCGGACCAGGGAAACAGGGGAAACAGAGAGCCGCGCAACCCATTCAGATAGGCAGTCAGTGGGGGTGGGACGAAGGCTAGACTGGTTTGCCATAACAGCGGAGTGAGAAGGACCACCAACGCGGCCGCGCCTGTCGCAATCCTGGCAAAGCGTTCCGGTGTTTTCGCGAACAGCACCAGAATTTGCAGCGCCGCCAGGGTCAGGCCGATACATTGCAGCACATCTACCTGGTACCAGCTTTCCCATCCGCTCGCGTCCAGCCAACGAAAATCATGGAAGGAGCGAACCGGGAAATGCATGAGGTAGCCGAGCAGAACGAAAAAGCCGAACTTGCGAAGCCTGCGGTAGAAGACCGGCGAAAGGCTCGCATAGGCTTCCCACTTACGAGTCGTGGCCAGAAAGAACGACACTCCCGAGAGCATGAAAAACGTCGGCGCGGTCAGGCCCCGGAAGAACAGCCACTTGTCAAACACAAAACCCTGGCGTAGTTCGGGGGCCAGGAGCACGTCCAAAGTGTGGCCCTGGATCATGAATAGGATTGCAATTACGCGCGTCAGGTCAATGGCAATATGCCTTGCAGATGGTGGAGACAAACGACTCATCAATCCTGCCGTGCCCAAGGAATAAACAGCTTGTGATGCCACAACCCAGTGACCAAGCAGCCTAGTGGGTCAGCCGAAAAATCGCAAGGGGGCGCGATAAATGAGTTGTCCCAAGCCGGTACGGCCCCAGGGGTGCCCGAGACGTCCTGCCTGAGGACGGTTGGGGTCAGCACGATGTTATTCTTGAAGTGTCACACACCTACAAGGCCGTAACCAAGACATGTCCAATCCAAACCTCCCAGAATCGCCGGCTACTCCGGAAGCAACTGAGTCTTTCGCCAACATCCTTTCGCAATTCGAGCGGAGCCATACGACGAAACAGGTCGAAGGCAGCCGCGAAGCCACCGTGATTTCCATCTCCGCCGATTCGGTTGTGCTCGACATCGGATTCAAGACAGAGGGCGTTTTACCCATCGCGGAGCTGGGGAAAGACCGCGACACCGTAAAGCCGGGGGACAAGCTGCAAGTCACCATCAAGGGCCGCGATCCCGAGGGTTATTACCAATTAACCCGCGGTAAAGTCTCGCGGCCGACCGATTGGGCTGCGCTGGAAAAAGCTTTTGCTGACAAAGCCACGATTATCGGGACGGTCACGGGTGTCGTAAAAGGCGGGTTGAGCGTGGATGTGGGAGTGCGCGCATTTATGCCTGCCTCGCGCAGCGGCGCACGCGATGCATCCGAGATGGAAAAGTTGGTAGAGCAGGAGATTCGCTGCCGGATCATCAAGCTCGACGCCGCCGATGAAGACGTGGTGGTGGACCGGCGGGCAGTTGCGGAAGAAGAAGCGCTGGCGGCGAAGGGCCGGCGCTACACGGAATTGAAAGAAGGAGATGGGGTAAGCGGCACCGTCCGCAGCCTGACCGATTACGGCGCCTTCGTTGATATCGGTGGCGTGGATGCCTTGCTGCATATCGGCGATATTTCCTGGGGCCGTATTAGTAAATCATCCGACGTACTCTCCGAAGGCCAACAGATCGAAGTCAGGATTCTGAAAATTGATCCCGAGAAGCGGCGGGTTGCAATTGGTATGAAGCAGTTACAGCCTCATCCCTGGGATTCGGTTGGCGGTACCTTGAAAGTGGGAGAGCGTATCCACGGTACAGTGACGCGTGTGACTGATTTCGGGGCGTTTGTCGAGATAGAACCCGGGGTTGAAGGGCTGATCCATGTTTCGGAAATGTCGTGGGTGAAGAAAGTACGCAAGCCCAGCGATCTGGTGAAGCCTGGGGAGACGGTGGAAGCGGTGATCCTCGGCGTGAATGCAGGGGAGCGGCGCATATCGCTGGGTTTGAAGCAGGCGCTGGGTGACCCGTGGGCTGATGCGGTCCAGAAGTTCCCCATTGCATCAACGGTTGAGGGGCCGATTACCAATCTCACCAAGTTCGGCGCGTTCGTGCAGGTAGCCGAAGGCATCGAAGGCATGATTCACGTCAGCGACATCAGCGCCGAAAAGCGTATCAACCACCCGCAGGATGTACTGCGCGTTGGGCAGACCGTGAAGGCACAGGTGCTCGAACTCGATGTAGAGAAGCGCAGACTCAAGCTCGGTATCAAACAATTGGTTCCCACCAGTATTGATGAATACGTGGTTGAACACCACGTAGGAGACGCTGTCACCGGGCGGGTGATTGAGGTTTCCGCAGGCTCGGCGAATGTGGAACTGGGACAGGGGATTGTTGCAGTTTGCCGAACCTCCTTCGAGAAGAAAGAAGACGTCGCCGCTGATCAGCCCGCCGCGGGGAAGGCTGACTTGTCGTCACTAACCTCAATGTTGCAAGCGCGCTGGAAAAACGGCCCAGTTGCCGAAGCCTCTAAGCCGGAAGAAATCCGGACTGGGCAGGTCCGCGGTTTTCGCATTACGAAGCTGGATCCAGCAGCTAAGAAGATTGAAGTCAGTGTTGCCTAGCCCTGACACCCGTTCCGATTCCAGTCCTGTAGAATCAGAGTGCTGGCTCACCCCGCCCGGGTGGCGAAACTGGCAGACGCACGGGACTTAAAATCCCGGGTCCCTAACGGGACGTACCGGTTCAATTCCGGTCCCGGGCACCAACCAAGTTGCCTGCTTTGGAAAAATCCGCAAGCCTGCCGAGTCCCGGCGATAACCTCCTCGCGGTGCATACCGAGAACCTATGCCGTCATTACCAGATGGGCGAGTCATCAGTTCGCGCGGTGGACGGAATTTCGGTAGATATCCGCGCTGGAGAATTTGTGGCCTTGCTGGGAGCCTCCGGCTCCGGAAAGTCTTCCCTGCTGAACCTCGTGGCCGGACTGGATCGCCCGACCTCTGGCTCGGTGGTTGTCGATGAAAAAGATCTGGCTGCGCTTTCCCGCGAGGAACTGGCTAAGTACCGGCTGCACACCGTGGGCATGGTTTTCCAATCGTTCAATTTGATCCCCAGCATGACCCTATTGGAGAACGTTGAATTGCCCATGCGTTTTGCGGAGATTGATCGCCGCGAGCGCTCGGCCCTGGCCCGGCAGTCGCTCGAACGCGTGGGGTTGACCGCGCGGCTTACCCACAGGCCTGCCGAACTCTCGGGTGGAGAGCAGCAACGCGCTTCGCTGGCACGCGCGCTGATCAATCGGCCCCGGCTTCTGCTGGCAGATGAGCCCACCGGCAACCTGGACAGCCGCACGGGAACCGAAATCATGGAACTGATTCGCGGCTTCAATCAATCATTGGGGATGACCGTGTTGATGGTCACGCACGAGCAAGCCCTGGCGGAAAAATATGCCGGAAGGATGTTGCACCTGGCGGACGGCAAGTTGCTCGACGACCGGCCCAACGTGCCGGCGGGAGGTGCATCGTGAAGTTCTACGATGTCACCGATCTGGCGGTGCGCAATCTGCGCGAGTCCATCTTCCGCAATTCGCTGACGACCATCGGCATCTCCGTGGGAGTCGCTTCGTTGGTCGCCATGCTTTCGTTGGGCATCGGGCTACAGCAGCTCGCGCTGAGCCGGCTGCAAAAGTCCGGATTGTTTAACACGGTTGTAGCCACTTCCCGGCGGAACCTCCGTAACTTCGGTGAATCGCGGCAAAATGCCCCCGCTCCAGCGGAGAGTCCTGAACTGGATGAACCAGCGCGGCAGAAAATCGAGCACATCCCGGGTGTTGCCGAAGCTTACCCTGACATTCGTTTCACCACCGAAATACGCTTCGAGGACAAACCCCATCTCACCGTGGTGGCTGGCCTTCCATCTTCGGCCAGGAATACGGACGCTTTCGACGGAATGCAAGGCACCTTTTTTTCGTCCGAAACTGCGGCGGAAGTCATTCTGCAAAAACCGTTTGCCGAGGAACTTCTGGGCAAGACGCCCAAGCCCGGCGAGGACACCACCAATGTTGCCGAGTTGGCCAAGCCTTTGCTTGGCAAAGAGGTGACCATGCGCTATGCCGAGCGCACCGTGACTCCTTCAGCCGGGGGAAGCGTCGACAACGCCGCATACTCGGTCACCTCCCATCAGAAGATGCTGAAAATTGTTGGGGTAACGGACCTTGATCCGGAGACCATGCGCGGGCCCACGCGAGCCCGCATCTTCCTTCCGCTTAAGCTGGCTCAGGATCTCCACGTGATGCAGCCGTCTGATCTGCGGGAGACTTCGTTCAGCGGAACTCCGACCTACTCCGCGCTCAGCGTGCGGGTGAAAGATCCGAATCAAGTGCTGGCGGTGGAAGATGCGATCAAGAAAATGGGATTCAACGCTTTTTCCATCGTGGATGCCGCCCGCAGCATGCGGCAGTTTTTTTCCGTGCTCGATGTGTTCCTGGGAATCTTCGGGAGTCTGGCCCTGGCGGTGGCTTCCATCGGCATCGTGAATACGCTGGTGATGGCAATTCTCGAACGGCGGCGCGAAATTGGCATCATGAAAGCTCTGGGCGCCAGTGATGCAGATGTGCGCGGCCTGTTTTTTGCCGAGGCCGGCGCCATGGGCCTGGCTGGTGGCGGGATTGGAGTCGGCCTCGGTTGGACGATTGGACGCCTCATTAATTTTGGAATGAATATTTATCTGGTGCGCCATCAAATTGCTCCGGCACAGATTTGGGCGATGCCGGCGTGGCTGGCCCTGGTAGCAATTGCGTTCTCTATCGTCGTGAGCTTGCTGTCGGGACTTTATCCGGCATCTCGGGCAGCACGACTTGATCCGGTGCAGGCTTTGCGATACGAATAACGTGCTTAACCGCCATCCTTTGTCATTCCGACGAGGAGCGCAGCGACAAGGAGGAATCCGCTGTTTCGCTGGACAGCGAAACAGCGGATTCCTCCTTGTCGCTGCGCTCCTCGTCGGAATGACAAAAAAGGATTAGTACACTAATCGCATGCGGTCATATTTATTTTTATGCTGGCTCACGCTGATTTTTGTGCTGCTTCTTCTCTCCCAAGCCCATGCCCAGGGCCGCATCGACTGCAACGCGCTAAAAAGCCGTGTGCTTGGCGAAACTGTCCACTACTGCGTGATGCTGCCTCCCGGCTACGACGCCGCCATCGCTGCGCATCCACCGAAGCGTTACCCCGTGCTCTATTTCCTTCACGGACTCGGCGACAACGAACAGACTTTGTTCAAAACAGGCGGATGGGCTCTTATTGAAGACCTGCGCCAGCAGAAAAAGATCAGCGATTTCCTGATCGTCGCGCCGGAAGGAAAGAGAAGCTTCTTTATCAACTCCGCCGACGGGCGTGTGCGTTACAGCGACTTTTTTCTCCGTGAATTCATTCCCTACATCGAGACCCATTACTCAATTCGGCGTGTGCGGTCGGCGCGGGCTGTCGGAGGCATCTCCATGGGAGGGTACGGCGCACTGCGGTTTGCTTTCGCCCATCCGGAGCTGTTTTCCTCGGTCAGCGCGCAAAGTGCCGCGCTCATTACCGACTCGCCGCGGGACATCTCTGCTGCCGCGCATTCAGGGACGCCGCTCACCGGGTTGCTGGGCGCGGTGTTCGGTATGCCCATTGATGTTCCCCACTGGAACCGGAACAGTCCTTTTGTACTCGCAAGGCTGAACCGGGTGCAGCTGTCAGGGCTGGCGATCTATTTCAACTGCGGCGATATGGACGAATTCGGATTTGAAAAGGGAGCGGAAGAGCTCCACCGCCAGTTGCAGGCCGAAGCCATTAAGCATGAGTTCCATCTCTATCCCGGCAATCACAGTGCGTCGTATTTCCTGGAACATCTTGGGGAGACGTTGAGGTTTCACTCGAGAGCGTTTGCGACAAAGTCCGTCGGATTAAGACGCTCCAAGCGGTGATTCATTCAACCCGGATTTTGTAAGGCTCGGGGGCAGATCTAAAACCCCAAGCCAGTTCTAATCTACCTTTTTTCTAACGGGACCCAATGCTGGGGATAAACCGGGCCAAGGTATTCGGCGCGGGGCCGTATGAGGCGGTTGTTGTCGAGCTGTTCGATGACGTGGGCCGTCCAGCCACTAATTCGTGAAACCGCGAAAATGGGTGTGAATAAATCTATGTCAATGCCCAGTACGTGGTAGGTGGATGCGGAGTAGAAATCGACGTTGGCGTTTAGCTTCTTCTCTGCATTTACAAATTCCTCAATTTGCCGCGACATTTCATACCACTTGGGTTGGCCGCTGGATACACCCAGATCATGGGACATCTTGCGCAGATGCGTCGCCCGCGGATCTTCGGTGTGATAGACGCGATGCCCAAAACCGGAAATCTTGATCTTGTGGCCCAACAGGCCGCGCACATATTCCACCGGATCGGACTTAGTAGAGTCAATTTCTTTTAACAAACGCATCACTGCTTCGTTGGCACCGCCATGCAACGGGCCTTTCAACGCTCCGATCGCGGAAGTAACCGAGGAATGCATGTCCGACAATGTGGCGGCGGTCACGCGCGCAGCAAACGTGGAAGCATTCAATTCGTGGTCCGCATGGAGGATTAAGGCGATATCGAGGGCACGTTCTGCGGTTTTGGAAGGCCTCTCCCCGTTTAACAACAACAAGAAATTCGCCGCGTGCGAGAGTGCACGGTCCGGGGTAACGATGTCCTTCCCTTTGCGAATGCGGTCATAAGCCGCAACAATCATGGCGATTTGTGAGGTCAGGCGGATCGCCTTACGGACATTGCCTTCGTGATCACCATTCTTGCCATCGGGATCGTAAAATGACAGCGCCGAAACCGCTGTGCGCAGTACCTCCATGGGCGTCACATGCTTGGGCGCGTTCCGCAGCAGATCAATGATTCCAGAATTAAGATTCCGCTCCCCAGCCAGGCGTTGATGCAGGTCTCTCAGCTCGTCCGCCTTGGGCAGGCGTCCAAACCACAGCAGGTAACAGATCTCTTCAAAGGTTGAGTGGTCGGCCAATTCATGAATATCAATGCCGCTGTACGCCAGTACGCCGCGCTCCCCATCAATGAAACAAATCCTGGAAGTTGTAGCGACAACTCCCTCTAAACCTTTGGGAGGTTGGGTGATGGTTGCGCTGGACATGACTTGCTCGGGCTCCTGAATTGGATTCTTGGTAACGCGGAACTCCACCGACCGCAAATAACTTTTATACGCCAAAGTGGGCCGCGTTTCCAACTACCCCGCTATGAAAGAACGGCAAAAATAAAGGATTGATGTCTCTGGGCAGCCCTCACGGCCAATACACTGTGCCGCAAAGCAGATTGGAGGATTCTCATCGTCCAGAAGTACATGCCCCTTCCGGCAGTCCATCTATAGCCCCCCTCGCGCGTACAATCGGAGGATGCGTTTTGGGTGGTACATAGTGGCGGTGGTGTCCCTGGCAGTGGGGGCTTTCTGCGCCGACCAGCCCAAGCCGTCCCCACCTTCGAAAGAAGATCTAAAGCAAGCCAAGTCCGCCTTTGCCAAGGGAACGAAACTGCAAAACTCCAGGCACCTGGTCGAGGCACTGGAGGAATTCAATCATGCGGCCGAGCTTGCCCCGCAAAACACCCAATATCTGACCGCGCGTGAAATGCTGCGCCAGCAGTTGGTGTTCGAACGCGTGGAGAAGGGGAATGCCAGCCTGCGCGATGGACGCCAAGTAGAGGCCATGGCTGATTTCCGTGGTGCACTTGCTCTGGATCCAATAAACGCCTACACACAACAGCGTCTGCATGATGTCACGGGAAGTCCGGGGGAGAAGCCTGCACTGACACGTGTCCTCGCCAATTCCGGCGAACTGCATGTAAAACCCAATCCAGTGCGCGGTGACTTTCATTACCGCGGCGATCCTCGGGGATTGATCACGCAAATCGGAAAAGCCTATGGAATCACTGTGGTATTTGACGATTCAATGCTTTCCCGACCGGTGCGATTCGACATTACCGACGTAGATTTTTACACGGCCATGCAGGCTGCTTGTGCCGTGACTAAATCCTTTTGGACTCCACTGTCGGAAAATAAAGTTCTGCTGGCCGCAGATAATATTGAAAACCATCGCAATTTTGACCGCATGGTATTGCGAACGTTCTATATACCTGGTATCAACAGTCCCAAGGATGCCAACGAACTGGCCAACCTGCTGCGCAGCCTGTTTGAGATCCGCTTTGTGATGGTCCAGGCACAGTCAGGCACCTTGGTGGTACGGGCCCCGCAGCACACTCTGGATGCGGCCACGGAATTTCTTACTAGCCTCGATAACGGTAAGCCGCAGGTCATGCTGGATATACGGGTCTACGAAATCAGTCACACTTTTGCGCGTGACATGGGACTGCACCTGCCTAATCAATTTCAGATGTTCAATATTCCTGTGGGCGCACTGGCTGCCTTGGGCGGGCAGAATATTCAAGACCTGATCAACCAGTTGATCGCCAGCGGAGGCATCAATCAGGCCAACTCCTCTGCGATTGCCGCACTCCTGCAACAATTGCAAAACCAGCAGAGTTCGCTTTTCAGCCAGCCGATAGTTACGTTTGGAAACGGCCTGACCTTAATGGGATTGTCGCTAGGAACGGCAGGCGCCCAACTCTCTACCAATGAGAGCTGGGTGAAGACGCTGGAGCATGCGTACTTGCGCACCTCCCAGGGAGACGACGCTGTTTTTCGGATTGGAACGCGCTACCCGATTCTCAACGCCACGTTTGCTCCTATTTCCAACAGTTCCGCGGTTTCTCAGGTGCTTCAGAATGGCTCGTTCCAGGCGCCTTTCCCTTCATTCAACTATGAGGACTTGGGGTTGAACTTGAAAGCCAAGCCGATCGTTAGCGGAAATTCGGACGTAACCCTGACTCTGGAGATGCAATTCCGTACCCTGCTGGGACAATCTTTCAATGGAGTTCCTGTCATCTCGAATCGGGAATACAAGGGCACCACCATTCTGAAGGAAGGTGAATCCAGCGTGCTGGTAGGGTCGATCTCGCGGACCGATTCTCGGAGTATGACGGGGATTCCGGGGCTGGGTTCGGTGCCTGGATTGAATAAGATCGTCACCAGTAATAGCAAACAAGAAAATGACGATGAGCTAATGATGGTGGTTACGCCCTACGTGGTGGACCGTCACGCTTCCGAACAATCCACGCAGATCTGGCTCAAGCAGTAGCCGATAACCCTACATCCCACCCTTAGCGGCAAACTCGACCAACTCCTTGAGGATTTCATAGGGCAAGTCGCCCACATCTGCGATGCGGCGGCCGTTGATGAAGAGCGTGGGAGTTCCAGTCACTTCCACCGATTGGCCAAGCAGGACTTCGCTTTGCACCCGCGCCAGGGTCTCACCCTGCGCGGCGCAGGCTGCCATTTCCGAACCTTTGACCCCTGCTTTATCCGCCAGGGCGGAGAGTTTCTCATCCGCAGTCGCCGCCGTGATCTCGGCCTGCGAATCGTACACGCTGGCCATAAATTTCCAGAAGGCATCCTTGGACTGTCTGCCGATGCAGTCGTTGTATGCCGCGGCCTTATTGGCCCAGTCGTGCATGGGCAGGGGAAAGTTTTCAAATACCAGTCTTACATTCGGCTCGTCAGCCAGTAATTTCTCAATCGTCGGTTGGGCTACTTTGCAATGGGGACACTGCATGTCACCGAATTCTACGATGGTTACCAGCGCGTCCGCCGGCCCTCGTGTGGGCCCTTTTGCTTTCAACTTCAATTCTTTCTTGTCCGCCTCAAACGGATGCTCGCCAAAGGGAATGATTTCGCCCAGAACCGCATGTGTTCCGTCCGGGGTGACATAGAACTGTTGTTGCTGCTGCCCCTTCGGACTGCTTAGGATGACTGTCACTTGGGCAAGGCCTTGTGCTTTTGAAGGACGTATATCGGCAATCTTCCATCTCAAGTCGGGCTGATATCCGAAGGTGGACTGCAAGAAACCATTTACGGTTTCTTCCGTTGGCAAACCTGCTGCGGAGGCTGCTGGAGGTTTCGTGGCGGCAACCGCCGGCTTCTTCGGGGCTGACTTCGGGGGAGTAACGTGCCTCTGTTGTGCAAAGGTTAGGGTAACCGTAAACAGCGTGGCGGCGAGGCAGAGCGCTCGGAACATGCGGTCCTTTCTGATGATCAGAGTATTCATGATTTGGCGGCGATAGGAAAACGGCGTCCATACCCGAACGCCTTGGCGGAAATTTTCAACCCAGGAGCGGCCTGCTGCCGTTTATATTCGGCGAGATCCACCATGCGCACAACTCGCTTAACCAGAGCAAGATCAAACCCGCGCTCTTGGGCAATCTGCTCTGCCGGATGGGAGTCCTCGACGTAATCTTCGAGGATAGCATCCAGAACTTCGTAGGGTGGGAGAGAATCGCTGTCTTTCTGGTCGAGGCGCAGTTCGGCGGAAGGCGGTTTCTCCAGGCTGGCTTGGGGAATTACCGGACGTTTGGAGTTCACATAATGGGCCAGACGATACACCAGAGTTTTCGGAACATCCGAGATGACCGCCAGCCCTCCCACCATATCTCCATATAAGGTGCAATAGCCTACGCCCAACTCACTCTTGTTCCCGGTACTCAATACCAGAGCGCCGAATTTATTGGAAAGCGCCATCAATAAGCCGCCACGCGCCCGCGATTGCAGGTTTTCTTCGGTGACATCTTCCGCTTTTCCGGCAAACACACCGCGCAAGGTTTTCCGGTAGCTTTCGAAAACATCGGTGATGCTTAGCAACTCAAAGCGAATTCCCAGGTTATGGGCCAGTTCGCGCGCATCATCTATCGAACCCTGCGACGAGTACGGTCCCGGCATCCCCACTCCAATCACGTTCTTCGCGCCCAGAGCATCCACCGCAATGGCCGCAGTCAGGGCGGAATCAATCCCGCCGCTTAAGCCGATAATGGCCCGCTCAAATCCGCATTTGCGAACATAGTCGCGTGCCCCCAGCACCAATGCGGAGTAAGCGCTTCCCTCTTCGCCAGGCACCTGTTCGTGCATCTCACCAGTAAGCGGGTCCGTCTCGAACAGAACCAGGTCTTCTTCAAATGACTTAGCTTGTGCGACCACATTGCCCGCAGAATCAAGCACGAGACTTGAGCCGTCGAAGACAAGGCTGTCATTACCTCCCACCTGGTTCACCATCACGACCGGAACCTTGTGATGCCGTGCGATAGCGGCCAGCATTTCGCGGCGCAACTCGCGTTTGCCGATCCAAAACGGCGACGCTGAAATGTTCAGCAGGAAATCGCCACCCGCGCCCATGAGAAGTTCGACCGGATCCGCGGTATACAGGCGCTTGTTCCAGAACCGTTTGTCGTTCCACGCATCCTCGCAGATCGTCAGCCCCATCTTTTTCCCGCCAAACAAAAAGATGGACTGGCTCTTGGCAGGAGCAAAGTTCCTCATTTCATCGAACACGTCGTAGGTAGGCAACAACATCTTGGACTGTTGCAAAGCCACCTTGCCATCCATCAACCAGACGGCGGAATTCATCACTGACTTGCCGGTTTCCGCTTGGGCAGGTGTAACCACGCCGCAGATGACAGCGACGCCGCGCGTCTCAGCGGCAATACTTTCCACCGCTTTGCGATTGTTCTCTACGAAGGAACTGCGCTCAACCAGATCGCGTGGTGGATACCCGCAGACCGAAAGCTCCGGGAACATAACAAGGTCGGCGCCAGCCAATTGCGCGCGCCGGGAAAAATCAATAATGCGCGCCGCATTGCCGGAGAAATCTCCGACGGTAGGGTTAATTTGCCCGAGCGCGATCTTCACATCTTCAGTCTAAAGGTGAACGGGAAAAGTCGCCAACTCGGGCACACTATTGCCAGCTAAAGTGCGGGGGTGGGATCGTTTGGCCCGGTGAAGTAGGAGTCGTCGGATCGCGTGCGGAGCGATTGGGATTGACACTGTCATCCGAGCGCGGGTCGTGATCGGCATCTTCCCCCGGACGGCGCAAGGTTGGCGCACTCGCGGGACGCAACTCGGGTTCATCCTTGCTGGTCTTGGCAAGGGTAGGTCCGTTCCCCAGATCCACTTCTTTTTCGGTGCGGACAATTTTTTCGCCGTCTACTTTCATTACTTCCACACGGACCACTTCATCTCCAACCAGGCGGATAAAGTGCACGTCTTTCGGCGGTTCCCCGTAGATCCACTCTTCGTATTCAACGTCATCTTTGTCCTTCTCGCGTATTTTTCTTGGTGGGCGGCCTAAAGAGTAGGTCACCATCTCACGATTCATACCTACTAAAACATCGTGGTTCTCAATGGCTGTCTTCACTTTGGGAGGAACCGTCTCCAGATAAGCTTCCACTCTGGATTTGGCGTTGAAATCGAATACCGGCCGCAGCATGTCCTTGAACTGCTGCGCATCCATGTCCGGAATGTACTTGTCGAAAACCAATTCCACCGAGGACCCCCGCGGATTGACCTTTGGGTCCTCCGGGGTTTCCATGGTGTTGTTGTTCATACCAATCTGTATGTGCTGATACCACTTCTTCTTCTTGATCGAGCCGCCGTTTATATCGAAGTGAATACGGTTGTCTTTGATCCGTATGTTGGTGATCATCATCTGCTCACCGGGCTTTACCGCCGGACCCCACATGGCGAGCAGTTGATCGAGGTCTTTACCGCTGGGCGTGATTTTTCCGTCTTTCAGTGTCAGTCCCTTTTTCCCGATGGGAAAAGTGGTGTGTGCGTAGACCAGTTCGGCGGTAAATGCCCGCACCAATTCCAGCTTGGTTTGCTGCGACATGGGAGGAAGTTTGGGTTTGTCGTCGGAAAAACCCCAGGCAGAAAGCAACGCTACGCTTAACAGGAAAGCCGGAAGAGACCGAGGCCGCATGAGAAATACTCCAGGCTGTTAAGGCGATTATAGCCTCGTTGCCGGCGGCTTTTGCAAACAAGAAATCGCGGTAGGACGCGATTAGTCATCGAGGAGACCGCAAGCGGAAAGGGGGTTCTCGCTCAGGCCGATTTAGGAATTTTCCGAGAGATTCAGTGCCCGCCGAATGGTGCCGCGTTCTTTCTGGATTTTCTCCTGGAGCAGGGTAATGGCATAGATCAACTGCTCGGGGCGGGGCGGGCAGCCGGGGACATACACATCCACCGGGATAACCTGGTTTACGCTTTGAACCAGGGCGTAGTTTTGGAAAACACCACCTGAGGTAGCGCATGCACCCATGGAGATCACCCATTTCGGCTCTGGCATCTGCTCCCAAAGCTGGCGAATGACCGGGGCCATCTTGTTGGAAACCCGGCCGGCGATGATCATCAGGTCCGACTGCCGGGGAGACGGCCGGAATACCTCGGCGCCAAACCGGGCGATATCAAAGCGCGAGGCACCCATGGACATCATTTCAATGGCACAGCAGGCTAGTCCAAACGTCATCGGCCAGATGGAGTTCTTGCGCATCCAGTTCACGGCGTTGTCGAGAGTAGTGAGCACCACCCCTTCCGGTGTGGGGTTGCCGTAGGTAAGGTCTTTGACGACCTTTTTCCCGTCTTCGACCGTGACATAGGGACCGAAATTGAGATCTGTGGCCATCCCCATTTATTAAACCACAAAGCCCATTGCTTCGACCACGAGATGCGCCGTCATTACTCGCGTAACCTCAACCCTTTGAATCAACTTGGGAGGAACTTTCAGGCTTGGGACAATAGGCTGATCCCCGCTTGCGAGCCAAAGACCATGAAAACATTGACCGCTATCACTTGTTTGGTTGCTGCGTTGAGCGTGACCCTGTGGGCACAGGATACGGGCAAAACATTCGGCTGGGTGCGCGCCAGCGACGAAATGGTGCAGCTTGATCCCGGAGACTACTTCTCCGGTCGTGTGTACCGTCCCGGACCGGACGGCGGCAACATGCACATCATCATCCAGGCCCGGCTTCCCATAACCGTCGCCATGGTTCCTGCGGAGCAGTGGACCTTCGCCAGGCAGCACCCCACATCTGAAACTCAACTGGACTACCACTGCATGCGCGAACACATTACCAGCACCACCTATGAGTGCCACTTACCCCCAAACCAGCATATGGTGCTGGTGATGTATGACGAGCGCCGTCGTGACCACGCCATCATGCAGGGAATTGGCGTAATCATTGATAAGGGAGTGGTGCGCAAATTTGCCTCGCCCAACAATGTGCAGGTTACCTACCATAGCTGGTCCTGCGTGGCCAACTGCCTGGAGCCGGAGTTCCAGTGGGTACGGCTCTCCAAGGAGAAATATGAGGTGACTGCGAATCCCAAGCTTTATGGATTGGCCACCCCGGTCAATGATGGACAGAAGTTGTGGGTAAAAATCAAAGCCCAGGTTCCCATGACGCTGGCGGTTGTGCCTTCCGCGATTGCAGACCAGGTATACGACCGGCCGGATACGCTCAATGCCGTGCTCTCACAAACCGCCTGCAAGCAGCGCGGCGTGCAAGCGCTCGAGTTCGATTGCACCTTTAACATTGCCGACGGCCCGCAATCACTGCTGGTCCTGCCTGACCTGCCGCTGAAGAACCATAAGAAAGCCGAGCTTGAGGTGCAAACCTACAAGTGCGTGAACAACTGCTATTTGTTGCTCAAGGATGACGTCGCTCAGTAGGGCGTCACGGAACCAACACAACCTTGCCGAACATCTGACTGTTCTGGAGATACTCGTGTGCTGCCCGCGCCTCCTGCAACGGAAAAACCTTGTCCAGCACAGGCTTCAGCTTTCCGCTAAAAACATGCTTCATCACTTCATGAAGCTCTCCCATGGCTCCCATGTACGAACCGAGCAAAGTTAACTGGCGTGAGAATAAGAAGCGCAGGTCAATGCCTGCCTGATACCCCGTCGTTGCTCCGCAGGTAACCAGCGTTCCGGCAGGCTTCAAGCATTTCACGCTTTCTTCCCAAGTGGCTGCACCTACATGTTCGACTACGATGTCCACGCCTTCTTTATTAGTGATCTTGCGGACTTCCGACGATATTTTCTGCTGATAGTGATCAACGACGTAGTCTGCTCCCAGAGCACGAGCTTTTTCCATTTTTTGTTCGCTGCCGGCAGTCGTGATAACCGTTGCACCAAACAATTTTGCGACTTGAATGGCGGCAATTCCCACTCCGGAATTTGCTCCCAGCACGAGCACGGTTTGACCCGGCTTTATATCGGCCCTCCCCACCAGCATGTGCCATGCTGTGGTAAAGACCAGCGGCACGCTGGCAGCCTGATTGAATTCCAGAGAATCAGGGATGGGAATAACATTGACCGCCGGCACCGCGATCAATTCACAATAGCCGCCATCCACGCGATTCCCCAGCACCGAGAATTCGGGGCACTGGTTCTGTAATCCGGCTCCGCATTTCGCGCAGTGATTGCAGAACACCATAGGTGCGAGCAACACACGCTGGCCGGGGGTGAATCCGGTGACATACTCGCCTGCTTCAACAATCTCTCCAGCTATATCGCTGCCCAGGATGTGCGGTAGCGTGATTCCGGGCAGTCCTTTGCGAATCCAGAGATCCAAATGGTTCAGGGCGCAGGCGCGGACTCGAATCAGGACCTGGTCTTTGCGAAGTATAGGGTCAGGAGCCTCTTCATAACGGAGCACCTCGGGGCCACCGAATTGGTGAATGCGAACGGCTTTCATAACGAAACTCCAGTCGAGAAATTTCGGGGCTACAGCCAACCGATTCACTGTACTTCGATGGAAACAATCTCCCCACTGGCTTCGCCTGTCTTACGATAGTTCACAGCAATTTTCTGGTTGGTCCAAGCACACGAGAAAGAGTCTGCGCCGATGAGCAACGCGTGAGTACGGTCACTGACGTGTAATTTCCAGGTCTTCGCGCCGATGGCCATAGTCAGTTCCGCAGCTTTGGGATCGGAGCAATCCACGGACACCAATTTCCCCTTCATGAACGTGACTGGGACCGCCGGTCTTGGAGCAATCGGCGCACTGGTCATCGGTTCTTTCGATTCTGAAGATGAACCCGGCCGCGTGCCGAATTGCACCACCCGGTTGGACGCCGACATTTCCTTCATCACGCGCACGCTTTCCAGATTCTGTGCCGCCGCCACTGCCACCATCGGTTGCGCGCTTTTGGACAGCCGCTGCAAAAGCGTTGTGGCGTCGTCGTATTTCCGCTGCATCATATACAGCTGTGCCAGATTCATAAAATAGCTTTCATTCCGCGGATCCAGCGCGATCGCCTTGCGCATGACCGGCACGGCATCATCCGCCTTCCCTTCCGACATCAGAATGAATGCCAGCACACTATACGAATCCGCAAAGTCGGGATTGAGCGTAATGGCCTTCTCCAATTGCTTCTGCAATTTCGCTGCCTTTTCGGGGTCGGAATTCAATCCGCCTTCCTGCCGCGCCAGCACCGCAGAATAGTAGAGGACTCGCGCATCATTGCTGTCAGCCTGAACCGCCTGGTCGAAATACTCGCCCGCTTGCTTCAGATCATGCTTCCGCAGATATGCATACCCCAGGCCGCGAAGGGCCGCTTGATTATCGGGTTGCTGTTTGAGAATGTCCTGGAACTCCTGCATGGCGGCATCCGCATGATCGGGAGAATGCAAATGCACATCGGCTAATACGGCGCTGACGTCCAGCGCCGTCACGGGCTTCACCGTATAGCTGGAGCCATCAAAATTCGCGGGAACAGGAACTGGATAATACATATAACTATCCGCGTGCAGATAGCGATCAATCGCCTTATCAAAGGCCGACGGGGGCATGCCGAAAGCTGTCTCGATGGCCTGGTCCACCGGCTTGTGCTGATTGAGTGCCAAATCAAAATATTGCGCCAGCTTCGGCATCAGGTGCTGATCAAAGATATAGTGCACAACCAACCAGGATTCGGCATAAAAAATGGAGCGCCGGTCGCCGCTCTCGTTATAGGTACTTGATTGCTGCTGTACTTGAAACAAGTCTGTTGTCTTCATCAGCCGGTTTTGCTGCAACAGCATGGCATTGCTGCTGGATGGCCTGCCGACATCCACCTTGTTGCCGTTCGCCTGAATGGTGGAAAAGAATTCCGCGAAGCCTTCATCAAACCAGGGTTGGGCGCGGAAGCTGATATTTCCATTCAGCAACTGATGGCCGTATTCGTGAAACACAACTCGCCACGGGTCTTCCACCGACATATCCAGCAGTATGAAGCATCGGTCTTCGCCTCCCTGGAACAGC
The DNA here is from genome assembly GCA_963837365.1 of uncultured Acidobacteriota bacterium. Classification (GTDB taxonomy): domain Bacteria; phylum Acidobacteriota; class Terriglobia; order Terriglobales; family Acidobacteriaceae; genus CAWBXL01. The sequence goes on along the minus strand of CAWIMW010000011.1, from coordinate 122,278 downwards.
CCTGAAAGTTCAATTGGCTTACCTTTCCACAGAGGGACAAACTGACGCATTTCCTTGGTGTTCCGAAACGCTATGATCTGAAGCGGGACTGGAGTGCTGACTCTGCTTTGGTTCAGGAGCGTGCCAAAGGCCATACGCATCTGCTCAAAGCGCAAGGCCGCCTGACGGCCGCGTTTATCTCCGGCATCTGTGATTACGGAAAAGTTTGGGGAACGGACTTCGACCCACTGGGGTGCGGCAGCAAATAATGACACCGTTGAACCGAACAGCAGCAATAAACACAACCATCCGCGACCAAGCATGGGTTACACCTTGGCGCATATCCTACACCAGCAGGGCAACAGTCAAGTGGGCTAGCTGGCTTGCAGGCTGGGGGCAGAGGACAGCACAATTTTGGGATGGAACAGAGTGCCTGCAATCCGGGTAGCGATGGCGATGATCTCTTGCTGCCCAAGAAAAACTTTAACTTGCCGGGCGCTGGAAAACTCCGGCAGGTTCACAGTTCGCCCGGAGCGGATCAGGGCGGCCGTTTCCTCATTCGTGGTCACGCAGGGAAACTGGGGCAAGAGCTTTCGAGGATGGATAAACATGCGCTCATCTTCTCCAGCTTTTACCGCATTGTCCAACTCCTCAAGAGTGTGCGCGTCCGTAAGGGTAAGTTCCCCCACAGCAGTGCGACGAAGCGATTCCAGATGCGCGCCGCAACCCAGTGCTATCCCCATGTCGTGTGCCAGGGAGCGAACGTAGGTCCCCGAGGCGACACGAACGCGGAATGCGGCCCGATCACCGTCAACCTGCAAGATATCAAATTCTTTGACTTCCACTTGAACTGGCGGTAGCGAAACGTCCTTTTTCTTGCGCGCCAGTTTGTATGCCGGTACACCCTGAATTTTCTTGGCAGAAAACGGCGGTGGGATTTGTTCGATCGGGCCGGTAAACTTACTTGCGAGTTCCCTCACCCCAGCCAAGGACAGCGCTACGGCTTGTACCGGGCTGGTCGCTTCACCTTCTGCATCATAGGTGTCAGTCGCAAAACCAAAGCGAATTACCCCTTCATAAACCTTTTCCACCTTGAGATAGAACTGGGCCAACCGGGTTAGATTGCCTACCACCATGGGCAACACGCCGGTTGCGGATGGATCAAGCGTCCCCAGATGTCCGACTGATCGTTCCTGCAAAATGCGGCGCAAACGATTCACCACATCGTGCGAAGTCAAGCCAGCCGGTTTGTCAATTACCAGAACACCGTTCATGAGATATTTAATAGGCGATTTCTTAAGGTACCAAACCTCGCATGTTTCCCATTCGTGACGACCAGCCGCGCTACAGCACGCCTTATCTTACTTATTTCCTGATTGCGCTGAACCTGCTGATTTTCCTGTTCGAATTTGTTCTCAATCCGAGAAGCCTCGACGTACTGCTCTATCAGTTCGGGATGGTCCCGGCATATGTGACCCACCTGCTGACAAGCGGACACGGCATCAACCTGGTTGCCTTGACGTTTCCTTTCTTTACTTCCATGTTCCTGCATGGCTCGTGGTCGCACGTCATCGGCAATATGTGGTTTTTGTGGATCTTTGGCGACAACATCGAAGATTATTTGGGGCACTTCAAGTACATCACGTTTTACATTCTGTGCGGACTCGTAGCGGCGATCACCCAATATATTCTGACCCCCAATCTGCGCGCACCCACGATTGGGGCCAGCGGCGCAATTGCCGGCGTCATGGGGGCGTACCTGATCCTATATCCACGGGCCAAGGTGCTCACCTGGCTGTTTGTGCTGGTTTTCTATGTACCAGCCTGGGTCATGCTGGGTTACTGGTTCGTCCTGCAATTTTTGAGCGGGACCGCGACTTCCATCTTATCCGCCAGCCAGCGCGGGCCGGGAATCGCGTTTTGGGCACATGTAGGCGGGTTTATCGCGGGAGTCATATTGATAAGAATCTTTCCCGAGCGGGCGCAGCGGCGCAGGTACGGAACCTGGTAGCCACGGATTTTCACGGATCAACCCTAAGAATGGTTTATCCGTGAAAATCCGTGGCTAAATTGTGGTAATAATGATCTATGGCGATGGAGTTCGCCAGTAACCGCCCGCTCGTGGGCTGATAACTCCTACCAGAACTTAACAGGAGAACTCCATCGTGCGCGACGTCCTCGCTATATCCCTAGGCGCAATCTTCGGCGCCAATGCACGTTATTTTCTCAGCCGCTACGCGGCCAAGCTTATGGGGCCAGTCTTTCCCTACGGCACGCTGCTCGTTAACGTCACCGGAAGCCTCATCGTTGGATTTTTCATGATTTGGGCTGCGGAACGCGTGTTGCTTGACCCACGCTGGCGTCTACTGGCGGTTGTCGGCTTCTGCGGCGCGTTCACGACTTTTTCCAGCTATGCCTTCGAAACCATGACGTACTTCGAGCAAGGACAATGGCTGCTGCTGTTCACCAACTTTGTCAGCAATAACTTACTGTGCCTGGTTGCCGCACTGGCGGGCATGGCGCTGGCGAGGGTGCTGTAAAATGCCAACGACGATGGCAGTACAAGTCACCATCTACCTCAACGACGCCGACCAGTGGCACCACAAGCCGCTGCACATGGAAATCCTCAACTATCTGCGCAGGGAAAATGTTTACGCTGCCACCGCTATCCATGCGGTTGCCGGATTCCTGGGACGGCACAAAGTAGAGACCGCGCACCTGGTGGACGTTGGCGGCAAGCTGCCGGTGATCATCATTTTTGTGGATACCGACGAACATGTGAACCGGGTCCTGCCGACGTTGAAAGAGATGGCAGCGCATCGGCTGATTGTTCGGGAGAATGTGGTACTGGAACAAGGAAACCTGGAATAATATGTCCGATCGTTCCCTCGACATCCTGGCCATAGCCGCCCACCGTGACGACGTGGAACAAACCTGTGGCGGCACCATGCTCAAGATGGCGCAACAGGGCTACAAAACTGGCATCCTCGACTTGACTCGCGGCGAGATGGGGACCCGCGGAACCGCCGAAGATCGCGAGCAGGAAGCCATCAAAGCCGCCGAGATCTTGCAGGTTTCCTGGCGCGACGCGCTCGACATTCCCGATGGACGGGTCGAAAACACCTGGGAGAACCGCCTCAAAGTGGCCCGCGTGATCCGCGAGCAGCGCCCGCGGGTGGTGATACTTCCCTATTGGCAGGGACGCCATCCTGACCACTACACAGCTTCCACCCTGGGATATGAGGCGTGTTTCCTGGCTGGCTTGGCCAAGCTGGACACCGCTGCACCCAACGTCAGCCGGATTGACCGGCCCACCCATCTACAAGCGGCGCTTGAAGCTGCTGAACCGGGGCCGCATCGTCCCTTCAAGATGATCTATGCGACGCTCTACTACGACGTGCGCCCCACATTTGTGGTGGACATCACCGAACAGTTCGAGGCGCGCTTTCAGTCCTTGATGGCTTACAAGTCCCAGTTCAGCGATCAGGAGGCAGGACACGATATCTTTCCCGCACAAGCCGAAATCCGCTTACGTATTGAAGCCATGGCTCGGTTTTATGGAATGCTTGGCGGCGTTACTTACGCGGAGCCGTTCTTGCAAAAGGAAGTGGGGCTGGTTGAAGATTTGACCGCGCTGCCGGTCAAATCTATCTAGCGCTCGCACCGAGAACAGTGAACTGAGAACCGAGAACTGAGAACTGAGAACCGGGAACTGAAATATCTCCCTTCCAATGCGGCAGAAATGCCAGTTCTCAGATTGCAGTTCCCGGTTGTCAGTTGATTATTTCTTCATCGCTACCGCCACACCATCTCGAATAGGAAGGATCGTCGTGAATAGGTCCTTCGACGCGTATAACAATTGGTTAAATTCCACAATCGCCTTGGTTTTTAGGTCGGAGGAATCCTTGTCGGCGACCTTGCCACCCCACAGCACGTTGTCGGTCACAAATAGTCCGCCCTTGCGCAAGCGCGGCACCGCCAGCTTGAAAACGCGAGGGTAAGAGTCTTTGTCCACGTCGTTAAAAATGATGTCGAACTGCTGCTTTTCCTCGGATAGCAGTTCCAGGGCGTCCCCGGTCTTGATTGTGATCTGCTTGTTCACGCCAGCGCGGTCGAAGTAGCGCCGTGCTTCGTCGGCCTTCTTGCGGTCCCCGTCGGTGTAAATCACTCGGCCGCTTTCTCCCACCGCGCGTGCCCACCAGATCGTCGAATAACCAATTGCCGAGCCTAGCTCAAAGACATTCTTGGCATTGATCATGAGGGCAAGCTGATGAAGGATGCTCCCCACTGCGGGACCCACGATTGGAATCTTCCGCTGGGTGGCTTGGTCCTCCATCTCCGCAAGCACCGGGTCGCGTGGCGGAAGCATGGAGTAGAGGTAGTCGTCGACGGCGGGAAAGGTGATGCCTTCTTCGCGCCATTCAGGCAGTGGTTGAGTAGACATGGTCTTGCCTCGCTTTGCTCGCGTGACAGCCGAGGCGGCTGTCACCACATGAGCTGTTTATGATTTCTAGGAAACCGTAACCCCCGGCTTCATTTCTACCACTTCTACACTGGGAACCAGTTTCTGCAATTCGCTTGGCTTACCGACCAGTATGGGGAACGTCCCGAAGTGCATGGGAATTACCGCCATCGGCTTAAGCAAATTCACCGCATAGGCCGCTTCTCGCGGCGACATGGTGTAGTGGTCCCCTATCGGGAGCATGACAATCTCCGGGGAATACAGATCGCGGATGATGGCCATGTCACCAAATACGTTGGTATCGCCAGCGTGATAAATCTTAATGCCGTTGCTGAACTGAATGACGTAGCCCGCCGCTTCCCCACCATAGATGATCTGGTCACCATCTTTGATTCCGCAGGAGTGGTCGGCGTGCACCATGGTGACTTTGATATCTCCTACCGTCTGCGTACCGCCTTTGTTCATGCTGGAAACATTCTTCACGCCCTTACGTTCAAACCAATGGCCCATGTCGGCAATACACACGACCGTAGGATTGTGTTTCTTGGCCAGTTCCACGGCATCGCCGATGTGATCGAAGTGGCCGTGAGTGCACAGCATTATGTCGATTTTCTTGATGTTCTTTTCCTTCTCCGGACACATTGGATTTCCCATGACCCATGGATCAACCAGAACGGTCTTTCCCTCCGGAGTTTCGATGCGAAAGGTCGCGTGACCCAGCCAGGTAAGTTTTATGCCGTCGAGTTTCATAATTGCGCCTCAACAATCAGATGCTAATTGCCAACTGCTAGTTTAATATGAAGCGCCGTGACCGAGTTGAAAGTCCTGATATCGCGCCAGCAGATCGCGCAGCGAGTTGCCGAGTTGGGCACCGCGATCACGCGTGCCTTCCGCGACGAGCCGGTCGTCTTTGTTGCTGTTCTAAAGGGTGCAGCAATTTTTCTGGCTGACTTGGCACGCGCGGTACAACTCGACGCTACTTTCGACTTTATCGGAGTTTCCAGCTACGGCGCGCGACCCACTCCCGACCAAGAGTTGAAACAAGGCTGGGACTCAACCGGCGAGGTGCGGCTTACCAAAGACCTGGATCAATCGATTGCCGGGAAAAATGTCATTTTGGTTGAGGACATTCTGGATACAGGTCTTACTTTAACTTTTCTTAAGAAGTTGTTGACAGATCGGGAGCCTAAGGCTTTTCGCATCGCCGCTCTACTCGACAAACCGTCGCGGAGAAAACTCGAAATACAGGGCGATTACATCGGCTTCACCATCCCTGATGAATTTGTCGTCGGCTATGGCCTGGACTACGCTGAAATGCACCGTAACCTTCCGGATATCTGTGTAATTCCCCGTGAGTGAGCCTCCAGAGCGACTGTTATCATAGAAGTTTGGCATGACCACAGCGACCCAGAACGACATCAGCCTCAAGGTCGAACCGCTTCTTCTGGAAGTGGCCGATGTGGTCAACTCCACCCTCGACCTCAACACCACCCTGCGGCGCGTGGCGGAACTGGTGCGCAAAGTCATTGATTACAAAATATTTGCCATTCTTCTGCTGAATGAACGAACGCAGGAGTTGAGCATCCGTTTTCAGATTGGCTATCCCAAAGAGGTGGCCGACCGTGTGCGCCTCAAGCTGGGCCAGGGGCTTACCGGAGTTGCCGCGGAGACCCGCGAAGCGGTTCTGGTGAATGATGTTAGTCGCGATCCGCGTTATATCGCCAAAGTGCCGAATGTTAGCTCGGAACTGGCCGTCCCGCTGATCGTAAAAAATAAGGTAATCGGCGTAATCAACATTGATGCCGAAGAGCGGGATTTCTTCCGCGAAGATCACAAACGACTGCTCACCCTGATCGCCTCGCGCATGGCGGTGGGGATTGAAAATGCCCGCCTGCACACCCGTACTACGCGGCAGGCGCGCACTTTGCAATTGCTGAATGAGATTTCTCGCGAGCTGACCTCCATCCTGAACGTGGATGAGTTGCTCAAGCACGTCGGGGAACTATTGAGCCGCCTGATTGATTTCCAGATGTTCAGCATCCTGATGCTCGATGCCGGCAAGGAACTGCTGCAACATCGCTTTTCCCTGCGCTTTCAGGAAAATATTCATCTCAAGCAGGACATCCCGATTGGGCACGGGCTAGTGGGCTACGCGGCGCAGCACAAAGTGGCTGTGCTGGTCTCCGATGTAAGCAAGGACACTCGTTACATCAAGCTGAACCAGGAGACCCGCTCGGAGCTTGCCGTTCCCTTGATCTACAAGGACAACGTAATCGGCGTACTAGATCTCGAGCACACCAAGCGCGGCTTCTTTACCGAAGACCACAAGAAGACAGTCACCACTCTGGCTGCGCAGATTGCCATTGCCCTGGAAAATGCCCGGCTCTACGAGGAAATCGCACGCCAGGAGAAACGATTGGAGCGCGATCTTGCGCTGGCGCGGGAGTTGCAGTTCCGGCTGCTGCCGCAATCTTTGCCGCAATTGAGGAATTTGGAAATCGCCGCCAAATTTGCACCGGCCAGGGCAATCGGTGGCGACTTGTACGATATCGTGAATTACTCGCTCGACCGAACCGCCATCGTCGTCGGCGACGTCAGCGGCAAAGGCGCTCCCGCGGCCATCTATGCCGCTTTGGTCAGCGGGATCTTGCGTTCCCACGCGCCCATTGAACCTTCCCCAGCGGAAATGCTTTCCGCGGTGAATTTCTCACTTGGCGAGCGCAGGATTGACGGACAGTTTGTGTCTCTTGTCTACGCAGTGTGGGATGACGCGCACCGCACATTGCAGGTGTCAAACTCCGGACTGCCGCGCCCCATCTATTGCCATGATGGAGATATCGAAATCGTCGATGCCACAGGCTTGCCTCTGGGACTGTTCGACGATGCGGAATACGACGAATTCAGTTACCAGGCCAACACCGGAGATTTGTTCGTGTTCTTCAGCGACGGAATTCTTGACGCCACCAACCTCAAGGGAGATTTGTTCGGCCGCCGCCGGGCGGAAGAAGTGGTGAAAGAGTGTTGCAGGCTTTCGGCGCAGTCTGTCGTGGATACCCTTTTCAAAGCGGTGGAAGAACACTCCGCCGGAGTCGAGACGTTTGATGATCAAACCATCTTAGCCATCCGAGTGAAAGGCCATTCCGGAAAACGCAGGTGAACCCTCATCCCCTAACAGGCCGCCCACCGGCATTTGTGTATCGCAATGGCAAAGGCCAGCGCAGTCCCGAACTGCATTGCGAAGGTGTGCCATTGACGCAACTCGCGAAGAAGATGGGCACGCCGCTTTACGTCTATTCGGCAAACACCATTCGGGAGCGGTTGAAAGCGTTCGATAAGGCTTTTGGAAGAGTTCCCCATACCGTTTGCTACTCGGTCAAAGCCAATTCCAATCTGAGCATTCTGCGCCTGCTGGCAAAGCTGGGTTGCGGCTTTGATGTTGTCTCCGGTGGCGAACTGGAACGGGTGCTGCATGCTGACCGGCGTGCGGTTAAGAAAGTGGTTTTCTCCGGTGTGGGCAAGACTGCGGAGGAGATGCGGGCGGCACTCAAAGCCGGCATTCTGCTCTTCAATGTAGAGAGTGAGTCGGAATTTACATTATTGGCGGAATCGGCGGCCCGCTTGAAGAAGACTGCACGGGTAGCTTTGCGTGTGAACCCGGACGTTTCCGCCGAAACGCATCCCTATATTTCCACCGGCCTGCACAAACATAAATTCGGTGTGCCGATCCAGCAGGCGCTAGGCTTGTATGCGGTTGCGGCCAAGGTAAAGTATTTGCAAACTGCCGGGGTCAGCGTGCATATCGGCTCACAGATCACAGATGTTGCCCCCTTCGCCGAAGCCATGGCACGAGTCGCGGATTTGATCCGCGAATTGCGCGCCCAAGGCCATCCGATCAAGTACGTTGACGCGGGTGGAGGTTTGGGCATCGCTTATCGCGATGAAAATCTACCAGCGCTACCCGCTCAGGCCGCGGCTTATGCAGAGGCACTTATTGCGCCTTTGAAGGATTTAAAACTTCATCTTTTACTTGAACCAGGCCGTTCTATCGTTGCGCCGGCAGGGGCATTGCTCACCCGGGTGCTCTACCGAAAAACCAACAATGGCAAAAGGTTTCTCATTGTGGATGCAGCCATGAACGATCTGATCCGGCCCTCACTCTATCAGGCGTATCACGAGATTGTTCCAGTTTGCGTCACTCCTGCGAATATGGAAATCACGGACGTGGTTGGCCCCATCTGCGAAACTGGCGACTTCTTTGCCCGCGACCGGGAGCTCCCGATGGTGGAGGAAGGCGCGCTCCTCGCCCTGCTCGATGCTGGAGCCTATGGAATGGTTTTGGCCTCAAACTACAATACGCGCCCAAATCCGGCCGAAGTGCTGGTTGATGGCTCACGCGCCAAGGTGATTCGCAGGCGCGAGACGGTTGCAGATTTGCTGCGCCAGGAAACGTAAGCTGTGTGATCCGAACAGACAGCGGAGGACCTTCCAGCCCTCCGCAATCCAATACACCCTGGCCTATAGCGAACGCAGGAAGTTCAGAATATCCTGCATCTGCGATTTGTTAAGTGAATTGAATCTCCGCACTACCGCATCGGCTTCCGAGTTGCAGTTCTGATGGTTAAAGCGAGCCCATCTACAGTCGCTCGGGCTGGCGTGCGCCTGGATAGCCTGCAACAGGTCTGAGGTGCGGCCATCGTGCAGGAAGAACAGCCTCTGGCCCACTCCCCACAATGGAGCGGTGCGGAACTGGTCCGGACCCGCGGCTCCCTGGCTTACCCCATCCGACAATCTCGATCCCATATGGTGGACCGCAAAGTCGGAGTAGGGATGGTAAGTGTAGTTGGACATGCCCGTGATTCTCGAGGACCCCGTGGTCAGCGACGCTGTGTGACAAAGTGCACACCCTACGTTGACAAACAGATTGGAGCCGTTCTGGGCCGATGCGGTTGGTGGACCCGGCATTGGCGGAGCGGACAAGCGCGAGAACATGGAGAAGATCACTAAATCGGAGGACGTCTCCGCTGCGGTCCCACTGCCCACTAAATTGGTTGCGTCTTCCGGCGATCCATTGAACACACAACCCGGAATTGCCGCTCGCTCGTTGGGGAATGCTTCATTGGCCACGCCTTGCTCCACGTTGTAGGCTTCTCCCGCAAACACCATCAGTGACTTGTTCTGCGCTTTCCAGCCGAACCGGGTCACTGTGCCGTCATTGCCGGTGGTATTCAAGACTCCTGAGATGCCTAGCTGCCTCTTCTGGCCGGAGTTCGCAGACAGGTTGTCCTGTAGAGTGGAATCCGGCGTGGCTTCTACCAGACCGAGCCCGAAAATCGGGGTTGGAATGCGAAAGATCACGTTGTTATGGGCCAGATTTCCCGAGAAATCAGGTTGCGCGAGATTGCAACCAGGAGCGTCCGTGCGGCCGGCAATCGTGTAGAGGCCATGCACACCTCCATCCGGCGAGCCATCCCGATTGTGGATAAAACGGGCCTCCCGCACTGGGCCGCTGGCGGTAATGAACGATGGAACGCTGTTCTTTGCACCATCCAGTGTGGCCAGCGCCACTTGCGGATTTGGAATTGAGTTTTGTGGACTGCTGAGGCCGGGGCTGCTGCCACCTACGGCAGGCTGCGCATGACACATGGCACAGCCATTGCCGTTGAAGGTCGGCCCTAAGCCGCTGCCTTCTTCCCCAGTAATGGCTCCGGAAACCGAATCCACTTCCATGAAGGTCTCCATGCTTCCACCGAAGGCGGCTTGTTCATTGGAGTTCAATAAGGGAAATGCGCCGCCAGCTCCGGCCGCACCGCTACGCGGACCAGGGTCATGTTGCGCTTGCAACGCTATCGGCGCGATGACCAGCAGCGCGAACCACACAGATACACTCAAGCAATTGCGATACTTCATTGCACACACCTCCGTATGCACGCAGAGGCACACCTCTGCGAAATCATGGATTTTTGTTTTTCAGGAGCGGCGCGAATTAGAACCGTCAGGCGAGATCAGGCACACGGGATTCAATCAGTGCGCACTGCCGCGAGTCGGAGCTGCCCCATTTGGCTGGGAACGTGGCGGTGTCCCCAGGACCTCAAACCCTTTGTCTCAAATTTCTCGAACCCGAACTGGAAAGCGAAAAAATATTAGAGAGACTCTAGTTTCAGATTGGAACGAAGTCAATGCGTCGGAAGTACATGTTGGGCGCGGGAAGTGGCCGATCCGTAACTATGGTTTTAGGGCAATGGGAGAACTGATTACCTGCCCTTACTCCAACCGGCGATTTTCTCCATCGCCACCGGCGACATTGTCTCCTCGATCTCTACTGCCAGCAGCCTTCGCGATCAAAGGGTCAGACAACTCCTTCCGGTGGTCAGCAACAATGCCGCGAACATCGCCCTGAATCGCCTGATTGTGGTCCCACTGACCACTCAGACCGCAAACTTTATCCGGGCAGGCCATGGTGAAGCTCAACGGAAAAATGCGAAAAACCATGGCCGATCAACTCACGACAGCGTCGAAAACACGTCTACGCTCGAAGATGGGCGAGCTATCATCCTCGGACATCGTCGCCGTTGAAAATGCAATTCTGCTCCAATTGGGAATGCGGCGGTAGCTGCCGGCAATTGCACAAAACTTGCCATGCATTCCGTCTACTCCAGTACAAAGATATTCTTCTTCGCACACATCTCCTTCAGCACCTTCGGCCATACCGTCACGCTAACCTCACCCAGATGCGCCTTCCGCAGCAGCAGCATGAGCGTCCGTGACTGTCCAATTCCACCGCCAATGGAGAGCGGCAATTCATTCTTAGTGATGGCCTGGTGATACGGGAACTTCAGGTTGTCGAGCAGTCCCGCCATCTCCAGCTGCCGTCGCAGGGTCTCCGCGTTTACGCGTATGCCCATTGAACTCAACTCATGACGCCGTTTGGTCACAGGGTTCCAGACCAGGATGTCGCCGTTCAGGCCGTGCGTATCTTTGCCGGTTTCTTTGCCGGTGTCGGTGACCCAGTCATCGTAGTCGGCGGCGCGGTTCTCATGCGGATAACCATCCTTCAACGGCCAGCCAATTCCGATGATGAAGACTGCCGGATATTTTTGCAGCAGCTCGGTCTCCCGTTGTTTGCGCGGCAGATCGGGATACATGGCAAGAATTTCTTCAGCGTGGAAGAAAGCGAGTTCAGTCGGCAGGTTCGGATAGCGTGGATCGCGCAACTGAGGGAATAGTTGTTGCGCAAAGCGTTCCGCGCCAACCAGCACGTTCCATATCTTCCCGACGATCAATTTGAGAAAATCCAGATTGCGTTGTTCCGGAGTGACCACACGCTCCCAATCCCACTGGTCTACATACGCCGAGTGGTCATGGTCCAGAAAATAATCCTTGCGTACAGCGCGCATATCGGTGCAGATACCGTGACCGGGAGCGCAATCAAACTGTTTCAGAGCGATTCTCTTCCACTTGGTCGCGGCCTGCACCACCTGCGCGTCAACGGGATGGAGGTTGCGGTCATTGGAAATATGAAACTGGATGGGCGTGCGCGAGCCATCGCGGTCCAGCATGTCGTTGACGCCGCTCTCCGCATCCACAATCAGCGGCACTTCCACCATCATCAGGCTAAGTTCCTGGCAGAGATGGTCTTCGATATAGCGCTTCACATGAAAGATGGCATGCTGGGTTTCTCGAGCTGTAAGCAAAGACCGATAATTCTGCGGCAGAATCTTTTCCAACTGGTTGTAATCACCAATCCCCGGCCCCGCAAGGTCGGCTTTTTTATCTAACACCAGAGTGCTCATGAGTGCTCTCCTTCGCAGGCAGAGTTTTACGCCTGCATCAATCCAAACACTTCATTGGATTCCTGGCCTAGAGCAGAAAACTGTGCGGAGGATCACAACAGAGTGTGAGGAAAATCTCAGCCGCAGATTCTCGCGGATTTACACCGATTAGCAAAACAGTCGCGATCCGCGAAATCTGCGTAAATCTGCGGCTGCTTTTCGAGTAGGTTTTCCAGGCAAGTCTGCTCGGGCTGATGATCTGCCACCGCAGCGGCAGGGTCTCGCCATCCGGTCATTCACCAAAGAATGTAATAGTTCTGTAATGTGTGTCCACAATCACAGCCGGGAGTTTCTACCGGGGTTGTCATGAACACATGCAGACGCACCCCAAGAAAAATCACGCCCGCGTGTTACTAACTTCCGTCTTTGGCCCCTACGCCCAGGATGACGAATTCGGCAGCCGCGCCATCAACCCCATGGAGCTTTATCACAATCAGGTCACACGGGCACAAGGCAGTTTTTCGCTGCGCATGTTCCATCGTTCCTGGGGCATTATGATGATTCAGTCCAACATCTCCGCGCCCTGTGCCGTGCTGGATTTTCCCACGCGTGAGGCCTTTGCCCGCGAGTTGACCAGTCACCCCTACGATATCGTTGGCATTTCCTCCATCATCGTGAATGTAGGCAAGGTCAAGGAAATGTGCCGGATGGTGCGGGAACTCTCTCCGGATTCGGTGATCGTAGTCGGCGGACATGTGGCCGCAATTCCAGAGATTGAAACCATGATCGACGCCGACCACATCGTGCGCGGGGAAGGCATCTCCTGGATGCGGCGCTATCTGGGAGAAGACGAACACGCGCCCATCCGCCATCCCGCTATCGTCTCCGGCCTGCAAACCCGCGTAATGGGTGTCCGCCTGCCGCAGCGGAAAGGCGGCACGGCCGCCACGATCATTCCCTCTGTGGGCTGTCCCATGGGGTGTAATTTCTGTACCACCTCTGCCTTTTTTGGCGGCAAGGGAAAGTTCGTCAACTTTTATGAGAATGGAGACGAGCTGTTCGAAGTCATGTGCCAAATCGAGCGGGAACTTGAAGTCCAATCGTTTTTCGTCATGGATGAGAACTTCCTGCTCTACCGGCAGCGTGCCATGCGCTTGCTGGAGCGCATGAAGGAAGCGGGCAAGAGCTGGGAGCTTTCGGTATTTGCGTCCGCCAATGCCATTCAGAAATACACCATGCAGGAACTGGTTGAACTGGGCGTCTCCTGGGTATGGATGGGACTGGAATCTCCCAACTCCAGCTATGGCAAGCTGCATGGCACGGATATCGAGCAACTCACGCGCGAACTGCGTGAAAATGGCATTCGCGTGCAGGGCTCGACCATTATCGGGCTGGAACACCACACCCCCGACAACATTGTCGGAGAGATTGAACGCGCCATCAGCTACCAGACTGACTTCCATCAATTCATGCTCTACACGCCGGTACCCGGCACGCCACTGCATAAAGAGATGGCCGAACAAGGCCGCCTGCTGGACATTGACCCGGCCGACATCCACGGACAGTTTAAATTCAACTTCCGGCACGCGGCCATTTCCCGCGACGATTCCAAGAAATTTCTCGACTGGGCTTTCTGGCGCGATTTCGAGCGCAACGGCCCCAGTCTCTACCGGATGTGCCAGACCATGCTCATGGGCTGGCAGCGCTACAAGGATTATCCCGATGGCCGCGTCCGCGAACGCTTCGCGAGAGAGATGAAGAAACTGAGCCATGCTTACAACGGCGCACTCTGGGCCATGGAGCGGGAGTTCAGGAGAGTGAACCAATCAGTCAGCGAGCAGATTCACCGGCTGCGACGAGATGTCGAAAAGGAGTTTCCGCTGGTGGCACGTCTAACCGCGAACGCGCTTGGGCCGGTGTTGCTGTGGTCTGCGCGGCGAGAGGAAAAACGGCTGGCATCTGGTCGCACCTACGAACCGCCCATGATTTTGCAGCGGAGCAACTGGCGCCACGAACCTCAAATATCGGGAATGCCATGAATAACAACTGTAGGAAAATCGACGGCATTCCTTGGCCAGCCATCTAACCTTGCGCAACCAGGAGCGAAACCGGCAAAGTCTCTAACTCTTTGTTCAGCGCGATAGACTCGCTTGCCCAAAAACTTCCTCCCGTGAATAGATTGCGGTAGCGCCGCTCGTGGAACGGAGGACTCAAGGCAACTGCCGTGTCCCGCCAACAATTCTGACCAACCGGAAACAAACTACTCGGTGTAACCAGCCTGGCGCAAAGGCGGGGTACGATTGCAATGACCACTTCCCGGCCATGCTGCCGTCCCAGAGCAACCACACGGTCGCTTCGTTCGCCTTGGACGGTGAAAGGAACATAATCGCCGAATAGGAATAGATCTTTGTGACGGCGGCGCAGGTTCAAGGCCACGGCGGTGCAGAACAACTTGAGCTGCCCGTTCGCCCAACTGCCCGTCATCGCTAGCAACTCTCTTTTCCATTCTTCGATGGTGTAATTCCCCTCCAGCAGCGGCCCGATATGCTGAAGAAATAAAGTTCTTGTTCCGTAGTCCACGGCCCCGCGATTGTCCGGATCCACCAGGCTCAAGTCCCAGAATTCTGTTCCCTGATAGAAATCCGGCACTCCCGGACTCACCACTTTCAAGACCAACTGGGCGAGCGAGTTCACCAGTCCTGCCAAAGCCACCCGCCGCTGGAAGGGCAGGAACGTCCGCAGGAAGCGTTTGCCTTCGACACCGGCGAGCGTCCGGCGGACGAATTCGCGGACAGCGTCGTCATACTGCTGGCTGGGATGGATCCAGCTGGAATGGACCTTTTCCTCCTTGATCGCCTTAAGCATGTAATTCTGCATGCGTTCGACAAATTGGGCAGGAGGCGCGTCAGCCACATCCGCTGGCCAGGCACCCAGTAAAGCCTGATAGTACAGGTACTCATCGGCACTATCGGGGGCCGGTTCTCCCTCCACCAATTTCTTAAGACCGGCATTGGTGCGGGACCAGCGGGACAGCATGCCTCGGAATTCTTCGGGAATTTCCGACAAAACGGCAATGCGGCAGCGTGCGTCTTCGCCCCGTTTGGTGTCATGGGTAGAAGTGCTCAGCATGGAAAGCGGCCAGTGTTCGCTGCGTTGGCTATTGACCTTGTGGAATTCAGCCACGCTGCGCCCGAATCGCGCAGGATCTCCCCCCACTTCATTCAACGACGCCAGTGGCGCATAGCGATAGAACGCAGTGTCCTCGACGCCTTTTGCCTGCACTGGCCCGGTGTACTGCTGAAACTTCATGGCGAACCTGACGCGCCGCTCGTAATCTGCGTCCGATAACCCCGGCGTCTTCTGGGGAAGGAGCATCTCGCGAATGAAGGCAAACATCGAGGGCTCCAGCACCGGGTTGCGCCGCAGAGCATTCGTTACGGCCGCATCAACCGCGCGTTCGTCATAACTATCGTGGCCTTCCGCCGTGGCATAACTACGGTATACGGGGAAACACGCGACTACTTCCCGGAGACCTTCCTGCAAGCTGTCCAGAGTAAAGTCGCGGTAACGCCGGTCGGACTCGGAAATACGGTTGAGCTCGTGCGCCAGAACGTTCAGTTCGCTGGACATGGAAGTGGCGACAATGAGCTTCTTGCTCTCATAGACCAAGTCGGCAAAACGGCCGCTTCGTCCCGTGAAACGGGCGTACAGCTTGTGCAGCGCAGCGGCGTGCGCCGGATCCACAAACAGTCCCGCAACATCGTTCAGGAACTCGTAGCCGGTGGTGCCGTGAATGTCCCAGTCGGAGCGCAGGCTTTCTCCGCGCGAGAGTATCTTTTCTACTAACACGTACACCGGCGCACCGTCGGGAGCACATTGTTTCTGGAGGTCCCTGAAATACTGTCTCGGGTTGAACAGTCCGTCAACATGGTCAAGGCGCAGCCCTGTGACCAGCTTCTGCCGGGTCAGTTCACTCAGTAGAGTATGTGTAGCCTGAAACACGGCGGGGTCCTCCATCCGGATGCCCGCCAATTCATTGATGTCAAAAAAACGGCGATAGTTGATTTCGTGGACCGCAGTTGTCCAATAGGAGAGGCGATAGGGTTGCATATCGAGAAGCTGGTGAAGCAGATCAAAGCTACGCGCCAACCCTGCCGTCCCGTTGAACTCTTGGACATTTTTCTCGATAAACTCGCGGATACTAGGGCTGTTCGCAGCAAGAGCCGCCAAGCGTTGTGAAGCAACCCCTTTCTCCCGGTCCCTCTCTGTCACCATTTCAGGCGCAGTTTCCACGAAGGCGGGAATGTGCTCCAGGTGAAAGACAATGCTGAGCAGTTCCCGCACATCGGCATGGTCTTCACCCAATTGACCTCGCAGGCTGTCCAGCTTGTGACTGAGTACTTGGCGCGTTTGCCGCGGGTTCAGTGGAAAGTTATGGTCCGCGTACTGGAGAGAAAAACTCCCATTGTCAAAACGGATTTGCAGCCGGCCCGCTTCCAGAACGTTGCCATACTGATCGTCCAGTACAGGCAGTAGGACTTTGTCTTTTAATTCGTCTTTTACCGGGTTCCAGTCAATATCAAAAAAACCGGCGAACCGAGAAGATGGACCATTTTCCAAAACGCTGCGCCATTGCAGGTTGGCCTGCGGATCAATCCCCATATGGTTGGGCACGAAATCCAGCACCAGCCCCATGGAATGCTCTTGCAGCACGTCGCAAAACGCCTGAAAATCCTCCCGCGTTCCCAGCTCCGGATTGAGGCGATTGTGATCGCAGACGTCGTAGCCGTGGGTGCTGCCGGGACGGGGAGCAAGAATCGGGGAAACGTAACAGTCGGTAATTCCCAGAGCGGAGAGGTAGGGAACAACTTCCCGCGCCTCGCGGAAACCGAAACTGGGGTTGAGTTGCAGCCGATAGGTGCTTGCCGGAATATGTTCGGGCCTGCCAATCAAATTTGCTCACCTCCTTCCGGGAATATTGGCATCGCCGCCAGAATGATCGCACCCGGTCTCGCAAATCTTACTTCCGCTGCCTCGGGAACAAACTCGATGGTGGCCGGGTCAACGGCGAACGATGGGTCTTCGGTGGTCAAAACAGGCTTCCACTGTACGCCGTGCGGAAGCGCTGCCAGTGCTTGGCTTCGCAGATCATGAACTCCAGCCCCTTGAAGTTGGACAACGGCCAGTAAGCCAGCAGCACTAGCCTCGCGCCGCAGCAGCAGACTATCCTCCCCGAGTGGAGTAGTTTCGAAGCCGGAGCGGGAAAAGTCGTTCATCGCCGGATGCTGAGCACGCAGACGCAACAACGCTCGGTACAGACGCAGCACGCTCGCGTAAGGCTCTGCCTCGGTTTCATCCCACCTCAGTTTGCTGCGGCTAAAGGTAGACTGCTCCTGCGGATCGGGAATCCGCTCCCTCGCGGCAGGATCGCTGAAACTCGCGAAACGAGCAAACTCACGACGCCTGCCCTCGGTCACCTTCCGGCCCAAGTCGGGATTGTGGTCAGTGAAATATTGAAAGGGAGACGTACAAGCCCATTCCTGTCCCATGAACAAAAGTGGAGTCTCGGGCGCAAGTAGCAGAAGAACACTCGCGGCGCGATAAGATGCCAGGTCAACCAGATGATTTAGGCGCTCACCCATCGCGCGGTTCCCAACCTGGTCGTGGTTCTGTAGACAAACCACGAACGCTGATGGAGGCAAATCACAGGGATCCGAGCCACGGTCCTTTCCGAAGTACGCAGCATGCTGCCCACAGTAAAACCAGCCCTTACGCACGGTGGTACTGATGTCGGACGTGGTACCTGAAAAGTCCGCAAAGTACCCGTCGCTCTGCCCTGTGAGGCAACGATGAATCTCATGGTGCAGATCATCGGCCCAGATCCCGTCCAGCCCCCAGCCGTCCTTATTGCGAGGCGTCGCAATCCGCGCGAGATTCCGGTCGTCTTCCGCAATCACCAGCACTTTGCGGGTTTCTCCTGGCATGGATTTCTCAACCGCCTCGCTCAGTTCGGCGAGAAAATACTCCGGGCTGTCGTCCACAATTGCGTGGGTCGCATCCAGGCGCAACCCGTCGAGATGGTATTCATGAATCCAGTGCAGCGCGCTTTCGATGAAGAACCGTCGGAGCACTTCGCTGTGCGGCCCGTCGAAGTTAAGGCCTGCGCCCCATGGACTGCGATGGCGCTCTGAGAATACGAACGGACTGTACCCTGCAAGATACGCGCCGTCCGGCCCCAGATGGTTGTACACCACATCCAGATGGACCGCGAGACCTAGTTGGTGGGCAGTGTTCACCAACTGGCGGAGATCGTCCGGCGTACCGTAGCAACGCGCTGGAGCAAACAAGGCCACGCCGTCATAACCCCAATTTCTTGACCCGGGAAAATCCGCTACAGGCATTAGCTCTACCGCAGTCACGCCCAGGTCGCGAAGAAACGCCAGTTTCTTGGTTGCCGATGCGAACCTCCCTTCCGGGGTGAATGTTCCAACGTGTAACTCATAAAGCACGAGCCCTTCACGGCCCACTCCTTTCCAGTTTCCATCCGACCAGGCGAACATGCACGGATCAATCAACTGGGAAGGCCCGTGAACGCCTTGCGGCTGGAAGCGCGAGGCCGGGTCCGGCCAGGCGTCGTTGGCATCCTTGCGATAGCGGTAGAGATCACCGGGGCGAATGTTCTCCAACTCAAGGCTGAAAAATCCTTCTGCTTCTTGGATCATGGCAAACTTATCGTGGCTTCCCTCCTTGGGTTCCAGCACCAGCTGGACCTGCTCAGCTTGAGGGGCCCACACGCGAAAGGACGCCTTCCCTTGCTGCCACAATCCGCCGAAAAAGGGCTGCCACTGCACCAGACTTCAACCTCCATTGATTGATTTGCAGGCTGGATTGCGGAGCACATTTGGCTGCAACCAAACCAGAATCTCCAGCCTGCGTTATAGAGTTGCCTGATCCGTAACTTTGGATTCAGCCTTAGCTCGAACTTGCCGCTTCAGGCGCAGCATCGTTACTGAGTGGCCTTGTAACCGATATGTATGGTCGCGCAGAAAGGATCCGCCCCGCACCAGCGGAGCAGCAGTATCCAAAAGGCGCTCCCAGCGCACGCCCTCCTGTTTGGGGGGAAGGCGGAAAAGACTCGAGCTGTGGTGCGCATTGAACATGAGAAAGAGAGTATCACCCACCACCGGGACGCCATGCTCGTCAATGTCGTCGAGCATTTCGCCGTAGAGCATCACCCCTAAACAACGGGCCGCAGGATCGTCCCAGACTTTGTCGGTCATCTCACTGCCCCGGGGTTCGTACCAGGTAATGTCCTTGACATCAGCGCCGCGGATGCTCCGCCCCTGAAAGAACCGCCTTCGATGCAACACCGGATGTTCCTTTCGCAGACCGATCAGGTAGCGCGTGAAGTCCGCTAGATTTTCCTGCGCCGTAGACCAGTCCCAATGCAGCCAGCTCAGAGCATTGTCCTGGCAGTAGGCGTTGTTGTTGCCCAGCTGCGTACGGCCGCACTCATCGCCTGCGCAAAGCATGGGCACTCCCTGGGACAAAAACAGTGTCGTCAGAAAATTGCGCTTCTGTTGTTCGCGCAGTGCGACGATCGCGGGGTCATCCGTGGGGCCTTCAATTCCGCAGTTCCAGCTTAGATTGTTGTTGTCGCCATCGCGGTTGTCTTCGAGATTGGCTCCGTTGTGCTTCTCGTTATAACTGACCAGATCATTCAACGTGAATCCGTCATGGCTGGTCACGAAATTTACGCTGGCGTAAGGGCGGCGGCCGCTCTGGCTGTACAGGTCGCTGCTTCCCGCCAGCCGTGTCGCCAGCTCGGAGACGATTCCACCATCCCCTTTCCAGAAACGGCGGACGGTGTCCCGATATTTTCCATTCCACTCCGTCCACCCAACCGGAAAATTTCCCACTTGATATCCACCCTCACCCAGGTCCCAGGGTTCGGCAATGAGCTTGACCTGCGAGAGCACCGGGTCTTGATGGATGATGTCGAAGAACGCTCCCAGCTTGTCCACTTCATGAAGTTCACGGGCCAGCGTGCTGGCCAGATCGAAGCGGAACCCATCCACATGCATATCCAGCACCCAGTAGCGAAGGCTGTCCATGATCAGTTGCAGAACCCGGGGATGGCAGACATTCAGCGTGTTCCCGCACCCCGTGTAGTCCATGTAGTAGCGGGGATTGTCCTGCAAGAGCCGGTAGTAAGCCGCATTGTCAATACCCCGCAAAGATAACGTTGGCCCCAAGTGGTTCCCTTCCGCCGTATGGTTGTAGACCACATCAAGAATTACTTCCAAGCCCGCGGAGTGCAGGTTCTTGACCATCGTCTTGAATGCCCTTACCGACTCCAACGCACTCGCTGCCATCGAGTAGCGCACCTCGGGAGCAAAATAAGCCAGGGTGCTATATCCCCAGTAGTTCGTCAGGCCGCGGTCCACCAGGTGGTGGTCAAAGGCGTGATGATGCACTGGCATCAGCTCAACCGCGGTCACTCCCAGGTCTTGCAGGTAGCGGATCATGGGTTCAGACGCAAGACCGGTGTACGTTCCACGAAACTTTTCGGGAAGATCTGTTCGCAGTTCGGAAAATCCCTTGACGTGGACCTCATAAATGACAGTCCTATGCCAGGGAGTGCCCGGTGCGCGATCGTTCCCCCACGTGAAAGCACTGTCCACCACCGCCGCGAGTGGCGCAAAAGAGGCGTTGTCGCGATCATCCATTGTCAGGTCTGCATCTTCTCCGTTCTGACGATAACCGTACATCGCAGGTGCCCAGCTAACCGTGCGTGCAATTGCCTTTGCATAGGGGTCGAGGACAATCTTGTGCGCATTGAAGCGATGCCCGGCCACAGGTTCATAGGGTCCGTGCACACGGTAGCCATAAACCTGCCCTGGCAAAACCCAAGGAAGATAACCATGCCAAACCATATCGGTCTGCTCCGGTAAAAGCAGACGTGAAGATTCCACTGGATCGTCGGCCGAATCGAAAAGGCACAATTCAACCTTGGTGGCATGCTCGGAGAAAATGGCGAAGTTGACCCCAGCGCCGTCCCAGGTGGCCCCAAGCGGATAGGGGACTCCGGGGCGCATCTTCGTCATGGTTTCGTCGGCTCGACTTTCGGGCCAGGGCAATTGATTGGTTCTCCTTAGTTTTTAACTGATCGCGCCGGATCCACGTGGCTTTCTCAAACTTGAGATCCTGCTATGTACTCGGACCAAAATTGCGCTCAGGCTCTTCATTCAGTCCCAGTAAATCAGAAATCCCTTCCAGCGGGATCGCAACCCATTGGGGACGGTTATTTAATTCATAGCCAAGCTCATAAATCGCCTTGTCCAGCATATATGCATTCAGTAGAACTTCACTTTCACTTCGGGTCCCCGGAATGTACGGGGCAGCCTCGGAAGTCTTCATATAGCTTTTCAAGAATGCCGCAGATACCCATCGCTGCCAATACCGCGCCCATGGCGCAAGCCGCTGGAGTTTTCCTTCATCGTGCGTTTGCGTCAGCAAAGGAGCATACGCCGCGTAGTGAAAAGACCGTAGCATACCTGCAACGTCCTGCAAAGGTGAGCTTTTGCCACGCCGTTCACTGAGCGGACGAGCCGGTTCCCCTTCAAAATCTATGATTACGAAGTCATCACCGGTAAACAAGACTTGCCCTAGATGATAGTCACCGTGGATCCGGCTCCGCATCCCGGAAAATCTTAATTCCGGAATGGAACGAAAGTATTTCTTGACGTGATCTTCAGAATCGAGGACGAGTTGAGCTGCCCTTTGGATGTGGGAAGGCAGAGCGTGCTGTTTCTTCCGGAACAATTCGAATGTACGTGACAGCTGCTCGAGTGCAGAATCACATAACTTCTCCTGGTCGGATAGACGAAACGGTGCTGGTGAAAAATCGGGATCGCCCTGGACGGAGTTCAAGGCCAAATGCAACTCGGCCGTCCTCTGCCCCAGCAATTTCGCCGAATCCAAGTAGGTACCGACTTCCCCTTGTGTCTGTGCAGAAAACTCTGCTTCGACTAAAGACAGTAGGCTTCCGCTGGCCACTTCGGGTGCTTCGGTGCCCGCTTGCTCGGCCCGTCTGTAGTAGTCCGTGAGAGCATCCAGCGTAAACTGCCAGGCATCTCCACGGTTTTGTGCGAACGCCTGCAAGATACCAAGACTATGCAGACGTCCATCATGGCTCACATATTCCAGATAACCGGCGACGGCGGGCGTATTGGGGAAGGAAACCTTCTCCGTCAGAAATCTGCCGATTTCCAGATCTGGGTTGATCCCTTCCTCCAAGCGCCGGAACAACTTCAACACCAGCTTCTTGCCATAGACAACCGAGCTATTACTTTGCTCAGCTTTCATCAGAGACGGCTGCAACTGTCCCTGCGATGGCTGCCACAGGGAAGGCAATGCACTGGTAGGGACCGCCCGTATGATTCCCTGCGCCCCCGGAAATGAACTTTCACTTGCAATTGAATCCAACAAAAAAGTCAAAAATGACTCGTTGGAAAGCGCATCATGCAGTACGACTGGTTCCCGTTCACCTTCAACGAGCACGGTCAGCGTCGGCACCTCGGATTGGGTTGGTGGGTTGCTTACTACCTGAATCAGCGGCACGCTGTAAGTTTCACTCGGCCCGCTGGCATACTCGACGGTGACAAAAGTAAGAAGGACGGCGAAAGTCCCGATGTCCAGAGGAATGATGTCCTGGATATTCACCGCGCGAATCTGCCTTGCCTTGCCGCCGAACCAGCGCCGGTGGACAAGGAAATCTGCCATCGCCTCAGGGAGGCGTTCACTTAGGCGTGGCAGAAACTGTGATTGCAGGATGGCCCTGCTCATAGCCGATTATCGCCCTCCCATCCTTCGCAAACTTGTCGCAACACCCGCAACGCGCCAGCGTCCTAACCTCACAGCGCTGACAGTTCATCTTCCTTCGCGTCTTTTCGTCGCTCGCCAGAAAACCTCCCTTCCAATGCCTGCCGTGCCAGGCCTTGGCCGCCCAGTCCGAAAGCAATGGCAAGGCCCAACATCACCGCGCCAAACAGGATGGAAAATGCCACTAGGATCGTGTGTTCTGCGATTCCGATTTCCTCAAAGGCCATGGACACGGTGAGCAGCAGAATGATGACCCGGATGGAATAGCTCAGGACTCGGGCCGACGGTAAATTCGCATTCACTGCCGCCAGCAAGGCTGCACGCGACAAGAAGCTGGCAGCTATCATGCCGATAAAGAAGATCAAAACCGCGGCAAATAGCCGTGGCAGGAACAGCAGGAAGCGGGAAATATGTTCTTGCAGCCCGACAATGCCCAGCGCGCTAAGTCCCGCCAAGATGAACCCGAACCAGGTCACCCAAAAAACCAGGCGGCACAAGAGCTCAGTGGAAGAAGGCAAGGCTGCCTGGTTCAACAAATGCGCAGCACCGGCATTTTCCGAAAGCCGGTCGAACTTCACCAGGCGTAAGATCCTGCGCAAAATCGCCTTTACCAGGTAGGCAACCACCCATCCCAACAGGGCGATGATGAGCATTACCAGCAAGCGTGGAAGGAAATGTGCAACCCCGCGCGCAAATTCTTGCGATGCCTGGCTCAGTTCACTGACAATCATGTCCCGCATCATGAACCTCCTTCTTGCTTCGCCCAAATGGCAAGCAAATTGGGTTTCAGCCGTTCGAATGTTTGGCAGAGAGTCTCAATGTTCTGTTCCACTTTTTGCGCAGAGGCGCCGCGGCTTTGCTCCAGAAAGGTGTGCACTCTGCCGCGATAAAGAGGCACCAGCGCCTGGATAATATGGTCGCGGCTGATCACCGTCCGGTGATACGACGCCGCAAATTCATAGACCGTCTTTGCCCAAAGCTCGTCCGAATACGGAATCGTCGCTTCTTCCGTATTGGCGCAACGTTTGAGTTCTTCCAATGTCGGAGCCGTAAGAATTGAAGCCAGCACCGGCTCCAGGTCGGCGACTCCGGAGCGAAACATCTCATACAAACGCTTTCGATTGACTCGTACGGACTCTAGGGTTATTTCGTACTCTGCCCCGAGAGTAGGTACGGCCTGGGACTCGGTAACACTGTTCCAAGCGGTGAAATACTCATTCAACGACCAAAAAAGTGCGCTTAGTATCTGCCGCATGGCAAGGACCAAATCTGTCGATTGATTTTCAACCCGGTCCTTCGCGCCAAGGAAAGACTGTTCCAAACGATACCCACCCGCCATGGCTGCGGCGGTAAAGCAGAACTCCGCGCCCGACTGCCCCAACTCCTGGTGCCATACTTCCTGCCCCATGAGGTGCCCGCCCAGCCGCGCCGAGAAAGCGAAATCCGCTGGATTAGGTTCCCGTACTCGTTTTCCGTACAACGCGCGGGTCACCGGATAAAGCAAATTAGTGATCAAAATTCCATCAAAGGCGTGGCGGCTGTATACCGGCGTAACCAGATCGAATTCGTCCCGATAGACAGGCCTCACGAGCCGGTCAATCCACTCCGGAGTCATACTAGTCGTCTCCGGAGTGATTACGACACAGACTCTGGCGCGCAGCAGGTCCGCTGCGGCAACAATCGCCTGCAAGGCGGTTCCCTTGTTTGGGCTTCCGGCCAGCCGCGCGCTGATACAGTGCAGGGTCCGCAGTGATTGCAGTGCCGAAGGTTCTCTGGCGTCGCTGATGGACGCGGCTTTCACTATATCGGAAGTTCCGTCCTTCGACCCGGTGTCTGCATTCAGGATGGCGGTGCGCTCGCGCGGAAAATATTTGAGCAGCCCGGCCCGGATCATTTGCGCCGTATGGCCCACCGTCTTGGCATGGTTGTGGGTAGGCAAACCCACAAGAATGTCGACTTCGCCAACACTGATCAATTGGCGGAGCAGATCATCCGACAAAATGCTTTCTTCAGCCAAGCCGTTTTTCCTCCGGCAAATTCAATTTCGTGCCCTTCTTTAGAGCTTGCGTAAGCGAAACCAAAAAAATTGGTACGGGGCCAGGGTCAGTAAGTACGGCAGGTCGCCGATGCGCGGAAATAAATTCCTGCCGAACATCTCGACCAAAATACTGCCTTTGTACTGCGCCAGGTCCAATTCCACAGCTTGTGCGGAATCGGACAAATTATTCACCACTAAAACCGTCTCACGGCCAAGCTGCCTCACATAGGCCAATACCCGGTGGTTATTGGGATAGAGAAACTCAATGGTTCCGCGTCCAAAAACCGGAGTCGATTTGCGCACTTCAATGATGCGTCGCATCCAGGAGAGCAGCGAATGAGCAGAACGTTTTTGCGCATCCACATTGACCGATTGATACCCGTAAAGCGGGTTCAGAATCGTCATCGAATACAGCGTTTCCGGGTCCGCCGAAGAAAAACCGGCATTCCAGCCACCGTCCCATTGCATGGGCGTGCGCACACCGTTGCGGTCGCCGAGGCGAACGTTGTCGCCCATCCCAATCTCATCTCCGTAATAGACAATCGGCGTACCCGGGAGCGACATCAGCAATCCATTCATCAGTTCGATCTTGCGACGGTCATTGTCCAATAACGGGGCCAGCCGGCGGCGAATGCCGACATTGATGCGGGTCGACCGGTCCCGCGCGTACTCGTCATACATGTAGTCGCGCTCCATGTCCGTGACCATCTCCAGGGTCAGTTCATCATGATTCCGCAGGAACAGGCACCACTGGCAAATGTCGGGAATTTTCGGTGTTTGTTTCAAAATTTCGGTGATGGGCTTACGGTCTTCCAGCTTCAGCGCCATGAACATTCGGGGCATGAGCGGAAAATGAAAGGCCATATGAAACTCATCGCTGTCACCGAAGTAGGGCCCCAGGTCCGCCGGCCATTGATTGGCCTCGGCCAACAACATCCGGCCAGGGAAATGCTGGTCAATCTTGGCCCTCAATTCCTTGATGACTTGATGGGTCTCAGGCAGGTTCTCGCACGACGTGCCTTCCCGCTCTATCAGGTAAGGCACGGCATCCAGCCGGAACCCATCCACGCCCATCTCCAGCCAGAACTTCATCACGTTCCAAACTTCCTCGCGCACTGCGGGATTATCGAAATTCAAATCGGGTTGGTGGCTGAAGAAACGATGCCAGTAGTAGGACTTGGAAACCGGGTCCCACGCCCAGTTGGAGAGCTCCGTATCCACGAAGATGATTCTGACTCCCTGGTAGCGTGTATCGGTGTCACTCCACACATACCAGTCACGGTGCGGGTTCTCCACTGACTTGCGCGATTCCTGAAACCACGGGTGCTGGTCCGAGGTGTGGTTCAGCACCATCTCAATAATGACGCGGATACCGCGCTGGTGCGCGGCGCCTAGAAAACCCTTGAAGTCATCCAGGCTGCCGTAATTCGGATGGACGGAATAATAGTCAGAAATGTCGTAGCCATCGTCGCGCAGCGGCGATGGGAAAAACGGCATCAGCCAGAGAGCATTCACGCCAAGTCTCTGGAGATAATCCAATCTCTGTGCGAGTCCGGTAAAATCCCCGATCCCGTCACCGTTGCTGTCCTGAAAAGCACGGACATGCACCTGATAGATGATCGCGTCCTTGTACCACTGTGCATCCGCTGTCGGGGGCAAAGGGCTGTCGTCTCCTTCACTCTGACGGGGCTTCCACCGCCATCAAAGGAAATAATCGAAATCACGCTCTGTTCGCACCCGTCGCCGGACGCGAAAAATGTGGGCTGGCATGGTTTGAGAGTCCAGTTGCACATAGTTGTGCGGACCGTGCCAGAGATATCGGGCATCACTTAAGAGATCGTGCATCTGATAAGGCTGCGCCGGATCGAGTCCGAGCACATCCAAAGCAAGGTCCACCCAGCCCGACTGGGTATGGTAAGGGTCCAGGTTGACAACAACTACGAGCACGTCAGACAGATCTTCGTTGCTCTTGCTATAAACGATCAGTTGATCATTGTCGGAGCCATGGAAGCGGACGCTCCAATCCGCCTGAAGTGCAGGATTTTCTTTGCGAATGTGGTTGACGCGCGCAATCAGAGTCTTCAGGCTAAGGGCGCTGTCCGTGTTCCAATGGCGAAGCTGGTATTTTTCCGAGTCCAGGTACTCCTCGCTGCCGGGCTTCAACGGGCGGTTCTCGCAAACTTCGAAGGCCGGGCCGTAAATTCCATAGCTGGCCCCTAGCGTGGCAGCCAGCAGTAATCGGATCATGAAGGCCGGGCGTCCGCCGAACTGCAAAAACTCCGTCAGAATGTCGGGAGTATTGGGCCACAGGTTTGGCCGGAAGTACTCGCGCACACTTGTCTTGGTGAGTTCGGTGAAATATTCCGTCAGTTCCGCTTTTGTATTCCGCCAGGCGAAGTAGGTATAGGACTGGGTAAACCCCAGCTTGGCCAGACGATACATCACCTTGGGCCGCGTGAAAGCCTCCGCCAGGAATAAAACGTCTGGGTGCTGGCTTTTGATTTCGCTGATAAGCCACTCCCAAAATTCGTAGGGTTTGGTGTGCGGGTTATCAACTCGGAAAATCCGTATCCCCTCATCGATCCAATACAGGACGACCCTCTTCAATTCCTGGTACAACTCTTCAGCGTGGTCGGTTTCAAACTCGAGCGGAAAGATGTCCTGATATTTCTTGGGCGGGTTTTCCGCATATTGCACGCTTCCGTCGGGCCGTACCCGGAACCACTCTTTGTGCTCTTTCACATAAGGATGGTCCGGCGTGCACTGGAACGCCAAATCCAGTGCAATCTCAAGGCCGTGTTGCTTAGCCTTGGTTTGCAAACTTTTGAAGTCAGCCAGTGTACCCAGTTGAGAAAGTATCGTGTCATGGCCGCCTTCCTGTGCGCCGATTGCCCAGGGGCTGCCGACATCATCTTTGCCGCATTGTTCGGAGTTGTTCTTCCCTTTGCGGTTGGTCACGCCAATCGGATGGATTGGCGGAAAATAGAGAACATCGAATCCCATTTCCGCGATGTAAGGCAGCTTTTTCTCGCAATCACGAAAAGTTCCATGTCGCTTAGGCTGGTCGGCACAGGACCTCGGAAACATCTCGTACCACGTGCTGAAGCGCGCTTTCTCCCGGTCAACCACAACCGCCAGCTCCTTATTGTAAGCAGTGGCTCGGCGACGGTCGGCGTATTGTTGCATTAACTCGACCAGGTTTGCCTTCTGCACCGCGTCCACTGCCAGTTGCGGATTTTTCTGTGGCGCGGCGCTCAGCTCCTCCGCCCAGGTTGACAACTGTTTTCCATCCGGCCCAGAGGCCCGTTCAGCAGCTTCCGTAATCAGGTTCACGCCAACCAGGACATCCAGCGCAATATCCTGCCCGGCGTCGAACTTCTTCCGCAGATCACGACTCCAGGAAGTGAATCGGTCAGTCCATGCCAGCACAGTGTAAAGATAGCGGCCTTGCTCGGAGACAGCGAATCCAGCCGTCCAGCGATCATTCCCCAGAGGCTTCATCTTCACTTCTTGCCATTGCGCCTGTGATGGCGCGCGGTACTGAAGGACGGCAAAGAGAACATCGTGACCGTCGGCATGAATGTCTGCTGTCACCTCCACCCGTTCGCCGATTACACGCTTGATGGGAAATCGCCCGCAGTCAATCTCTGGGCGTACCTTCTCTATAACCACGCGTGTGAGTCGAAGCGGTGTGCGAGTCTCTTTTGTTTTGCTCGCCATCAGTCCTCAAAACCTCCGGTTTGCAGAGTGTACTTTGGTGGCAACGGCGCCGGCCTCCAGATTTACTGCCCACAAAAATTCAGGCTTATATGTTTCACTCGCCCTATTTATTTTTACCCAAACCGTCAGAAAAGATTCTTATCCCATACTACTACTCACCCGTGGCTTGAAAATCAGTGTAGCCAGAGGTGGCACGGTGAGGTTGATCGAGTAAGGCTGGCCGTGATGAGAAACCGGCGAAGCGCTGACTCCCCCCAGGTTTCCCTGCCCGCTTCCGCCATACAGTGGAGCGTCACTGTTGAGCGCCTCGACCCAATGCCCGTCTTCAGGCACGCCTACGCGGTAGTTGTATCGCGGCACTGGCGTAAAGTTGCAGACAAACGCCAAGCGGTCTTTTTGCGGATCACGCCCATAGCGGAGAAAGCTGATGATGCTGAGGTCTTTGTCATTGCAATCGATCCACCTGAACCCTTCAGGAGAAAAGTCGACTTGATACATGGCCGCTTCCGCTCGATAAAAAGTATTCAGATCCCGCACCCACCTCTGGAGTCCTTCATGGTTCCGGTTCTGTAGCAGATGCCAGTCAAGGCTGGAATCGTGGTTCCACTCCCGCCACTGGCCGAACTCGTTCCCCATGAAAAGCAATTTCTTTCCGGGATGGCCGAACATAAAACCGTACAGCAGACGGAGATTGGCGAACTTTTGCCAATCGTCGCCCGGCATCTTGGCGATCATCGAGCCCTTACCGTAGACGACTTCGTCATGCGACAAAGGCAGCTCGAAATTCTCCTGGAAAGCGTAGTGCAGGCTGAAGGTAAGGCGATTTTGATGATAGCCACGATAGATCGGATCGAGCGCCATGTAGTCGAGTATGTCGTGCATCCAACCCATGTTCCATTTCAGGCCAAATCCCAGTCCACCAACGTAGAGAGGACGCGATACCATCGGCCAGGCGGTGGATTCTTCGGCCATCGTCATGGTGTCGGGATGTTCACGGTACACAAGCTCGTTGAAGCGGCGCAGAAATTCAATGGCTTCCAGGTTCTCGTGCCCGCCGAAGCGGTTGGGGATCCAGTCTCCCGATGACCGTCCGTAGTCCAGGTACAGCATGGATGCCACCGCATCAACCCGCAATCCATCAATGTGGTAGTGCTCCAGCCAGAAAAGCGCGTTGCTTAACAGAAAGCTCTGCACTTCTCTCCGGCCGTAATTAAATACAAAAGTGTCCCACTGAGGATGTGTGCCCTGGCGGGGATCGGCATGCTCGTAGAGATGCGAGCCGTCGAAGTAACCAAGCCCGTGAACATCGTGGGGAAAGTGCGCCGGTACCCAGTCGAGAATGACACCGATACCGTGCTGGTGCAGCGTATCAATGAGGTACATCAGGTCTTGGGGCGTACCGAAGCGGCTGGTAGGAGCAAAGTAGCTGATGACCTGGTATCCCCATGACCCGTCGAACGGATGCTCGGCCAGTGGCAAAAACTCCACGTGGGTAAACCCCACGTGGGTGCAATACTCCGCAAGCTGGTCCGCGGCTTCGCGGTAAGTAAGCCACCGGTTGTTATCGGCGCGCCTCCAGGAACCAAGATGCACTTCATAAATCGAAACCGGCGAATCGAGGGCGTTCCGTTGATAGCGTGTCGCCATCCAGTCCGCATCACCCCACTCGTACCCGGAGAGGTCCCAAACCTTGGACGCCGTCAGTGGCCTGACTTCGGCTGCGAAGGCGTAGGGATCCGCCTTGTCCGCCGAGTATCCGTTGTGTTTTGAAACCACGTGATACTTGTAGAGCGCGCCCGCACCGACTTCAGGCACAAACGCTTCCCAAATACCGCTGCTGGAAGCTTGACTCATGAAGCAAGCCTCCGGGTCCCATTGATTGAAATCGCCGATCACGGAGACGCGGGCCGCTTCCGGGGCCCACACCGCAAAAGATGTGCCCGGACTTCCATCCCTTACCGTGAGGTGCGCGCCCAGCTTTTCATGGCCGCGGTAGTGCGTTCCTTCGGAGATAAGATGACGATCGAAGTCGGTCAGTTCCGCTTGCCTCACATTCCCTCCTTTCAATTTTTCGTTTGTGGCTTCGCCTGCCTGCTTGGAATACAAATCGTTGTGCAACGCCATCCACAAGATGGCAGAGATCAGCGGCTTGAGGAGAAGCCGCGCTAAGTCTCGATGGACAGAACTGATTATTGTCCCGGAACGCTCTTACAATCGCTTGAGTGATGTGCCACTCCTTTTAGAATACCAATATCGGCCTGTTTTTTGAACAAAATTACACGAACTCCTTCAAGAAAAGACGCTAGCTCGGTATACGATGTGTACATCTTGAAGTGATTGTCACAAATTTTCGGAAAAGTTACGGAATCTTGTTACATGCGAAACATCGTTACACTCCATCGCTTGTTCATGTTCCCTGCAAGCCGCGGACAAAAGATGATGAATGGTGCGAAACCTCGAAATGAAAATTAAGACCACCGCAATCTCCGGCGGCATACTAGTGGCGGTGCTTGCCATGATGTGGGTGTGGAGCAGTTCTTCGCCGGCATTTCTCGGTACGCTGACGAAGCTCTCGGAACGAATCATTCACGCTTCCTATTTCAGACTGGGCAATCTCTCGGTTACGCCTTTGTTTTTGTTAAAGGCCATCGTCTTCCTGTTCGTACTCAGCTTGGGCGCACATTTGGTGCGGAAGTTGGTGCGTGAACGGATTCTTGCCCGAACGTCCATGGACCTGGGTTTGCAGTATGCATTGTCCGTGGGCACAGGTTACCTGATCTTCTTTATCGGCCTCACCATCGGGCTGCAATCGCTCGGGCTGGACCTGTCAAGCGTGGCATTTCTGGGGGGTGCGATCGGGATTGGAATCGGCGTCGGACTCCAACCGATCGTCAACAACTTCGTCTCTGGGTTGATTCTTCTGGTGGAGAGGCCAATTAAAGTGGGCGACCGCGTCGAGATTGAAAAGTTGGCGGGAGACGTGGTCAAAATAGCCGCGCGCAGTACATGGGTACGCACCAACGACAACGTCGTAATCATCGTGCCCAATTCAGAATTCACTTCCCAAAGAGTCACCAATTGGACCGCCAATGATCGCAGCGTGAGGATCACCCTGGAAGTTGGCACCTCTTACTCAAGCGATCCACAAAAAGTAAAACGCTTGCTCCTGAAGGTCGCTGGCGAACACCCTGATGTTTTGACCGACCCCGCTTCCGATGTAGTGTTTACAGCTTTTGGAGACAGCTCACTCGATTTCGAACTCCGAGTGTGGACAACCAGCCAGGTGCGTACACCGCAGATCCTGAAAAGCGACCTCTACTTCGCAATTTTCAGCTTGTTCAAGCAGGAGGGTGTCGAAATTCCCTTCCCGCAGCGCGACCTGCACTTGCGTTCCGTCTCGATGCCTATCCAAGTCTCCCAGGCAGAACATTAGCGTCCCCAGAACTGGGTGCCCCTTGGAGTCGAATCGAACCGAATCTCTGGGCGAGGCTTATGTGCCTTCCCTACATAGTTCTGTGCAATTTGCGCAATTTCTAGCGCATAATTAAAGCCCTCTTTAAATCGGGGCATTGTTATTATTACTCCCACGTCTGCCCGGGGAGTTGTAATGTAAGGGATTCCGGTCTCCCTGTTTTTATTGACGTGGCCCGAATGGGACGCATAGAAGTTGTATTGGGCTGACACTGGCTGTAGGTTCCTTCGTCATGAAAGGGCCTTGGTTAACGGGTATCGGGCCTTAGGGCCACACACACGATGCAAAAAGTGAGCCGGACACGGTTAAACTTAAGCGCTGCGGATTTGTTCGGGCGACAAATCCTGGGTTGCGGGGAGGCCCCATGCCGACGAGCTATTTAGATCTTAAAATTGATGGGCAATCGGTTGTTGATGTCATACCTGGCAACGTGTCTGTGACCCAGGAACTGAACCGCCACTGGTGGTGCCAGGTTCAATGCCGGCATCTGGGAGACCAGCGATTTGGACTTGGCGGCCAGTCAGCCATGCGGGTTGAGCAATGGCTGGGGAAAGACCTGCAAGTAACTGCGATCGAGAGCGGCGTCACCATCTTTGATGGCTTTGTGTTTGACGTCGAACTTCTCTACGAGCGCTCTGGCGCGTATTCGGTCATGATCCAGGGGGTAACGAAGTCCTACAAGATGGGTGTCACCGAGCGCCACGCCTACTACTCGGAGATGAAGCTGGCTGATCTCGCCCAGAAGCTCGCCCAGAATGTTGAATTGAAGGCCAATGTAAAGTGCGCCGACCGAAAGCCGTTGAACTATGTGCAGTGGGGCGAATCTGATTTCGAGTTCCTGCGCCGCGTGGTTGATGACTATGGCGCCTGGATGCGGCCCAGCAAGGACGGCATCGAGATATACGACAGCTTCCAGCCGGGGGCGAGCCTGCAATGGCAAAACATTCAGGCCCCGGACCACTTAACGAATTTCTCTCTCAAAGGCACATTATCCCCAACCGCGTTCGACGGAGCTCATTATCACTTCCATGAGATGAAGAGCCAGACTTATAAGGACGTGAAGGACCAGCCGCAGTTCTATGAATCGGCCGCGCACCTCGTCGATGCGGCGAAAAATGGTTCCGAAAAGGCCATCCCCTCCGCCTATCTTCAAGGCCGGAGCCGGGTCGTTACCTTACAGGACTATGAGGCTCTATTAAAAAAGGAGAGCGTGCGCTCGGTTGGGTCGAGGGTCACCGGTTCTGGAGAGAGTCAAAATCACCAGATGCTGCCGGGGAACGAAGTAGAGTTGCAAGGCACGCCAGATGCTGATGGCAAATATGGAGTGACCCAGGTGTCGCACAACTGGGACCCCAGCGGATACAGCAACCATTTCACCTGCACCCCGTGGAAAAACTACACCGATCCGCATCCGCCTGCGCTTAAACCCTTGTATGGCCTGGTGCCGGCCCGGGTTGTGGACCACAACGACCCAAGCAAGATGGGGCGGATTAAAGTGCAATATTTCTGGCAGGAGGACAGCACTTCACATTGGGCAAGAATGATTAGCCCACATGCCGGGGCAGACCGCGGCTTCATGTTCATGCCCGAGGAGGGTGATGAAGTCCTGGTCGGTTTCGAAGAGGGAGACATTGAACGTCCCTATGTCATCGGGGCGCTCTGGAATGGAGTCGATCAGGCGCCGCGTCAGGAGTTCTGGGGTGGAGAGCTGGAGAATAACGACGTCAAGCGAATCGTCACCAAGAGCGGCCATCGAATTCAGTTCGTGGATAAGCAGGGCAAGGAGTCCATCTCGATCGCTACGCCTCATTTCCTGAAGATTTCTCTGATTGAGAACACCGACCAGACCAAACGTCCCATGATTACGCTTCATTCCGAGAAAGGCGACATTGTGCTCAGCGCTCCGGAAGGCAGGATTCATCTGCACAGCAAATTCTTTTCGCGTGAGATCGGCGACGAATAATAACGAATTGGCAGCTTGCACCACAACGACTTTAGGAGGGCATCATGAACGTATTCAACAATGAAATCAAATTGGATCGGAAGACGAAGGACCCACAAACCGATAATGCGTTGCCTCCGAGCGGGAGCCTGGACTGGTCCAAGATTGGTGAAAAGGATGCCTTCAAGGGAGTGGACGGCAAGGTTGCCGGAGCGACAGGTGTGGATTGCAAACTCATTCACGGCGATTTCTGGGAAGATGTTGCCGGCGAGAAGAAGGTGGTAGTCACGAAGGACGAAACCCGCCACGTCATGGAAAACCGTGAAACGACCATTGGCGAGGACGAAACATTTACGATCATCGGTGATTTCAACGAAACCGTCACCGGCGAGCATATGACGCTCAATGTCGGGGAGAAGACCGAAGTCCATATGAACGCCAACATGAAAGAAAAGGTAAATGAGACCCTCGAAACCCACTGGAACACTGAAATTGTACTTAAGCAGTGGATCGTAGAGGTCGCGGTCGGAAAAGCCGAGGCCATAGGAATGTTGGGTGCAGTTCATCTCGTGAAGGTTGAGGGTGTGGGGCTCTTGATGGAGGGCTTGGGTGTGAAGCTGGGAGTATCTGGATTCGACAATGAAATCCATGGGCTCGAATCCGAAATCAAGGCCATGGAAAGCCACATTGGCGCGCTCGACACCAAGGTCAAAGCCATACGCACCGGCCCGGTGATCAACCTATATGCGGGTCTGGTGGTGGCGGCAAACTCGGTTTGCATGTAGGAGTCATCAAGCGGCACTGCTGAGAGCACTATGACAAATCAGATCACCGGTCGACTAGAACCGATCCAGCGCACCAAAGACTTCCTGCCGTGGCGGCGGGCGGAATCTCTCGACCGTTGCTTTCTCTACTGGGTCCCTGTCAATTCGTTCCCGGTGCCGGCCCGCCAGCGGACATGGCTTCTTCAGTTCCTTGACGGATTGGAGGCCAATGGCGCAAAGCAAATGGGCCTGCGCGGCGAAGTGTTTGTGCAGGTGAAGACACTTCAACCGGAGGAGACGAAAAAAGCCTTCATTGAAACGGCCCCCCAGTTCAATCCCATTATTGGATTGGGACGTCATCCCGGGAAAGCGATCCCTCCCACGGTGACCATGGACGACCTACAGCAGTTTTCCAAAGACATCAGCAAGTTCAACGTGAACGATCACGTCGCGGACTACTGTTATTGGTTTTTGGAAAAGGCTGGGACGCGTCAACGTGAGATATTTTTCGGAAACGGCGGAACCACCACCCTTTTTCTTCCGCAGAACCCGGGCAAGCCGGCCTATCCTCCATTGCCGGCGGGATTTCTCAAACAACCGATCGCCCAGCAGATGGGGTTCTCCAGGATGCTCAACTGGGCGAATTCCCTCCAAGACGGGTTCCTCAACGAAAGCAAGGAACTTTTTGGAAAGGGCCTGATGCAGGACTCGCAATACAAAGCGCTGAAATATATCGTCCCCCTTCTCGCCACTGCGGATTTTTTTCGTTCTCCCGCAGAGGATGTAAAAAAATGGTTCGAGTTGTTTACCATCTATGTCAACGAGAGCCCGGAGGACAAGGGAATTATCCTGGCGTCGGGCCGTGACCTGGACGAGATGATGGCAAAACAAGTAAAGGAAATGGTGGAGGCAGGGTCTGCCTACCCGGAACGATAAAACATGGCTACCTCTCACCCTCATCCTTTTTCTTTAGCGGTTAAGGCGACGCCATTGCCGGGGCGTGAACTGTACTCGATCCCGGTCAGCGAGTTTCCCATTGCAAAGCCGCAGGCCACGGCCATCCTCGCCTTCATTTCGTCCCTGACCGACGAACTGCGCAAGAGCAAGCAGCTGGCTACAGAAGTGTTCCTAAAAGTCTCTGAGTGCCGCCATGACGGTGCTGGATCACAAGTGGCAGAACATGGCCGGGAGTGGCAGCCCCGCCTTGGGCTTGGGGTTTGGCCCGACCGGCCTTCCCCTTCCCGCTGGACCAAGGACGAGATGGCCAGCACTCCTCCAGGAGAAAAGCCTAGGAATTTCATGGAAACCGTCTTGTATTTAGGTGGATCTCCCCAAGCCAAGGACGACGCCTGGAGGGCGATGTTCGGCGCAGGCTCGCTTATCATGGCTTTGGTGAGCGCCGACGGCGGACCATTTCTTGACAAGACGAAGAGCGTTCTCCAGCCGGCCCTGGTGAACCGTCCATTCAAGAGTTTTTCTCTTTATGTGCCTCTCTTTAGTTCTAAGTCCCTGCTCGCCGCCACCCAGGACCAACTTGCACTTTGGTGTTGCGGAAGCGAAGTATACATACGTGAAAACCCTGACGAAAATGAGATCATTATCTGTTCAACTCACTCGCTGGCCCGCATCTTCGAGACTTTGGGCGGCAGAATGAACAACAGCCAGGACCAAGTCTGGCAGTTTGGAAACTGAACCATGCTACCTCCATCGGCAATTCGGGTGATCGAAAACTCTTCCACGAGGCTGGTTATTCTCGATCCGCCGTACTACAGCCTGGCATTCAATTTCCTGCTTCTTTGCGCGGTCAGCGGCATTGGCTTCTTCATCCTCACAAGAACAAAGATTTACGCGATGATGCGGATCCGGTGGTTCATCCCAACCCTCATTATCTTTTTTGCCCTGATCGCGGTGGGCCTGCTCCTCTCGAGGTCATACATTACCTTCTCAAAAGACGCGGGAAAGATGTCCGTGCGCCGCCTGGTGGTTGGAATTCCACGTGGTAGGGTTGAGGTTCCCCTGGACCAAATTAAGTACGCAACTGTGGAAAACTTTATGGGCGCACGGGTGGTAACCGTGGTTCTGAAGAGTGGAGGTACGATTCGCCTGGGAAATTTCACCGATCAAGGCGGACAATTTGGCGCGGTGGATGCGATCAACGATTTCCTTGGGCAACCTCGAGGTAAGCCGTAGTCTTTCTTTGAAGCTGGGCGGTTCAGCTTCATTTTTGCCTTTCCAGTCCGATTCTCAGGGCACAGGTCCCGCCTAACTCTACTCGCGATCCAGCTTTCAATCGTATCGGCTGTCCGGCCCGCACCCGCTTACGGTCCACTGAGGTGCCGTTCGCACTGCCGCAATCAATCAGGAAGAATTTCCCATTTTGCTTGTGGATCTCGCAATGAAAGCGGGAGATCATTCGTTCCACATCGCGAAGCACAATCTCATTCTTGTTGCCCCCATCCTCGGCAACCGCCCCGATGTGACTTATGTCCTGGTCCAGGTTGTAGCGCTTGCCTTTGTCCAGTCCTTCGATTACTTCAAGGTAAGCCTGTTTTTGACCGCGGTTGCGCAAGAACAATACGATGAGTCCCGCGATAGCAACCACACCGACTCCGGCGCCAATATAACGTATGCGGTCGCGGGCCTGGATTGCCGCGTCTATGCGGCTGCGCAGTTGTTGGACAGCTAGGTTGCCGGAAAGTAATGTATCGGCAACAGCGATCTGCGTGTGGGCGGTCTTCAGATCGCCGGCCAGGAACGCTGATTCTGCCCGTTGCCTGGCTTCCTCACCCTTGACCTGCTTCTCAGCTTCACTCTGGTTTGCCTGTTCGCTTTGCTGTTCTTCTTGCTGTTGCTTGGCGCGTTCCTCATCAATCTTCTGCTGCGCCTGCTGATGGCCGGTAAATGCGGCCTGATTGCTCGGATCCAAGCGAAGAATCTCAGCATAAAGCTCCACTTGCTGATGCGGATCGCTTGTCGCCAGGGCCTGTGACATCAGCTGCGCAATTCTAGGCTTGTTGGGATCGGGAGGAGGGAGTTGGAAGGCAGGCTGGCCCGCCGCAGGAGCCACCGGCGCTAGAGTCGGAGCGGGGATGGCGGTCGCCTGCGCCGGTCCCTTACCCAGCGTCTTCGGCAATTGCGCAATCTGGATACGCCGGAAATCCAAGTTTGCCTTTTCGTCCGGCGATTGCAGACTGATGGTGCCGGCAGTGGTGCGCGCGTCTTTTTGCGGTGCGGTGCCTTCAGCGCGCGTGTCCTGGAAGTCGCTGACCGGGTAACCATCCACCCAAACCTGTATATGACGTCCTCGCGCCGCAATGGTAGTGGTGACGAACTGATTGTCCGCCGCGGGCGATTTTCGCGGAGCAGATAGGCCCTGGATTGCTCCCGTGCTGTCTGGTAATGGCTGGCCGTTCTTGTACTCATTCATGACGTCCATCGCGTACCCGGTGAAGATCTGTCCCGGATCTCCACGGAAGAATACTGCGGTTTTGGGGTGGTTATTCTTGTCCCTGGAGTTGACCCGGATCGCAGCCTGAAAAACGAAATCGTCGTACATCGCGGTGGTTTCCAACTGCCCCGTGCCGGCTTGGCCGTGGATCATGCCGTTCGCAACCGACCATTCAGCTTCTTTGGCCTTGCCTCCTCCTCCCATCATCTTTTTGAACATGCCGGCCTTTTTGGGCGGTGGCGGACCGACCGCCTTCCAGTTGGAGAGATCGCTGCCGTTGAACAAGGAGTTCATCCCCAACGGCCGCAGCATGATGTTACGGAACTGGGCCCGGTTTGCCTTATTGCAACTCAGTCCAATCACTCCCCCGCGGGCGCGAGAATTCTTTCCCTCCGCCACCTGACGCCCATCCACTTTAACGGAGATGTGTTCCCCGGAAAGCGTAGCTTCAACCGTGTGCCACTGGCTGGAAGCAGGATGGGTTGCGTCAGCCTTGAAGTAGTCGACGACGCTGCCTGTAGGCCACTGCGGCTTGGTATCACCTATTTGTAGCGGATAGGAGGTTTCCCTGGGATCACCGTCGGCGGCAGCACGGAGGAATACACTGCAATCGCTATCGGGAGCGTTGTGATAATCCAGCTTAAGCGTGAAATCGGTAAACGCACTGTTGGTCTGTAGGTAGCCGCTGTCCGCGGCCGGCACCAGCGTACCGCCAATCACTTGCCATCTTCCGCCAGCCTGTGGCGTCCAGCCAAACAGAGACTGGCCGTCAAATAGCAAGATCCACCCGTCATCGGCTTCGGGCTTGGAAACCGAATTGTCTTTGGCCCACAGTGACGCGGCCACGAGCAGAAGACAAAGCAGCTTCTTCATAGTCAGTCCGCAGCGATCACGCTTTCTTGCACACCAAAGTTTAAGCCTTCCCCTTCGATGTAGTCGATTTGCAGAACTTGTTTCGGTGTGACTTCGCCCGCGAGGATGGCCGTAGCAAGAGGTGAGAGGACCAGTTGCTGCATGGTGCGGCCGACGGGGCGCGCGCCATAGGCGGGATCGTAGGACTCCTTCGCCAGATACGCAAGCGCGGCGGGAGTGATCTCCAGCGTGATTTCGCGGTCTTCCGCCAGTTTCTTGCGCAGAGCGTTGATCTGCGTGCCCACAATCCGCTCCAATTCCTTGTCCGTCAGGGAATTGAAAGTAACTACCTGTGAGATTCGGTTATACAGCTCGGGGCGCAAACTGGCTTTCACCACTTCAAAGATAATTTCCTTGCGCTTCTCCAGGTCGTCCGTGGCTTCCATTGCCTCACGCACACCCAGGTTGGAAGTGAAAAGAATAATAGTATTGGAGAAATCGCAAAAGCGGCCTTTGGCATCCGTGAGGCGTCCTTCATCCAAAACTCCAAGCAGGATGTCGAGAATTTCCGGATGCCCCTTTTCCACTTCGTCAAACAAGACGATTGAGTATGGAGACCGGCGCACCTGCTCGGTAAGGAACCCACCCTCGTCGGAACCGACCAACCCAGGGCGTGAACCGATGAGTCCGGCTACGGACGACTTGTCTTTGTATTCGCCCATATCAATGCGAATGAGAGCGGTGTCATCATCGAACAGAGCTTCGGCCAGGGCCTTTGCCAATTCGGTTTTTCCCACTCCAGTCGGGCCGGCAAAAAGGAACGAATTTGGCTTGCGGCCGGTCTGCAAGTCCGTGCGCATGCGACGGGCCGCTTCGGAAACTGCTTTCACTGCGTCGTCCTGACCATACACGCGTTCGCCGATACGTTCTTCCATCTTCAGCAGCCGGTCGCGTTCACTCTCCAACATGCGGTGGATGGGAATTCCCACCCGGTCGGCGATCACCTCCGCAATGTGCTCGGACAGAACTTCATCCGGCACCAGCGCTTTGCCGCCGGTCACCTTCTGCACTTCTTTTTCCAGGTCGTCCCGCTGCTGCTCCAGATATTTCAGGGAGCCGTAACGGATTTCTGCGGCTTTGGTGACATCTCCCTTGGACTCGGCCACACTCAGTGCGGCGGTCTGTTCTTCGATGGCACGTTTGGTCTTTTGCAGGTTGTCGGAAACATCTTTTTGCTTCTGCCACTCGCCAACGATGGCATCCACCTTCTGCTTGAATTCTTTAACTTCAGTTTGCAGCGTGGCCATGGCTTTCTTTTGTGCAGCACTGGCCGCGCTACCCTGCAAGGCCTCAAGCTCCATCTGCTTGCGCATGAGGGCACGCTGTTGCTGATCAATATGCGTGGGTTTGGACTCTTTCTGCATGCGGATGCGGGCGGTTGCCTCATCAATAATGTCGATGGCCTTGTCCGGCAGGAAGCGGTCACGAATATAGCGGCGAGAGAGTTTGATTGATGTGTGCAGCGATTCGTCAGAAAGCCGCACGCCATGGAAGCTTTCAAAGCGGGTGCGGATGCCCCGCAACATGGTCATCATGGATTCGTCGGTCGGCTCTTTAACGGTGACCACGTCAAAACGGCGGGCTAGTGCGCCATCTTTTTCAATCTTCTCTCGATATTCGTCGAATGTGGTCGCACCGATACAGCGGAGTTCTCCGCGGGCCAGGGCCGGCTTGAGGATATTGGCGGCATCCATGCCGCCTTCAGTGCCACCTGCGCCGACCAGCGTGTGCAGTTCGTCGAGGAAGAGGATGATTTCACCCTTGCGCGCGCGGACCTCATCCACTACACCTTTAATTCTCTCCTCAAATTCGCCGCGATATTTGGCCCCCGCCACCATGGAGGTGAGGTCTAGTGCGAAGAGTTTGCACTTCTTGAGCGATTCGGGAACATCACCCGCTGCGATACGCAGGGCAAGACCTTCAGCGATCGCGGTTTTCCCTGTACCTGGGTCACCTACCAGGACTGGATTATTTTTGCTCTTACGCAGGAGTGTTTGGATTAAGCGGCGTATTTCCTCATCACGACCGACCACCGGCATTAGTTCTCCCGCGGCAGCCGCAGCGGTCAAGTCACGGCTGAATTTCTCCAAAAGCTTTGTGCCGCCACGTGCCGCTCCCGCTGAGGGTTTTGCTTCACCCAGCGCTTCACTGGTGGCGGCGCGGCTGGCCGATGCCTTGTCCAGAGTTGCGGTGGTCACCCCAGCCTGGCG
Source organism: uncultured Acidobacteriota bacterium (assembly GCA_963837365.1). GTDB lineage: Bacteria > Acidobacteriota > Terriglobia > Terriglobales > Acidobacteriaceae > CAWBXL01. Next base: position 80,678 of record CAWIMW010000011.1, on the reverse strand, counting down.
GAGATCATCTTTCAGTCCGCTATCCCCGGATTCGACCGCAGCCAGAAGAAAGTCCACCGGCTCAGCACGCTCCGCACCGCGCGCGGACATCTTTTCAAATGACTTCTCAATCAAATCCCGCAAAGCCTTCGAAGCAGTAGGTCGTTTCCCTGCCTCGAGTTTCCCGGTTCCTTCACCTTTATTGAGGCGGGTGGAGAGCGCATCCAGCAGCGGGCCGCAGGCCACTCCCGATTTTTCCAGCATGGCGGCCAGCGGGCTTTCCTTATCCAGCAGCACGTAGAGCATGTGCGCGGGAACAATCATGGAGTGCTTGCGCTGCTCTGCGATGACGCGGGCCTGCTCCAGCGCGTCTTCCAATTCACTTGATATTTTGTCGAGATCAATCGCCATGCGGTCCTCCCTGTCTTACGTTAGCTATTCCAAACGCCTGCGGCGCGGCGCCGGAGGTGTTTCCCACGGGGCCCGATTGTCATCGGTCCGCGGTTCCGGCCGCGGTTCGGCAGGAGGCTCCAGACGTGAGCCTCCCCGCGCCGGTGGCTCCACGCGCGGTGCGCGCTGCGGCGGATAATCCTGTGGGGGGGCAGGCATTCTGGAAACTGGTGGCTCACTCACCGGGCGAATCGGCTCCACTGCTCTTGCCGGCTCAGCGGTAGTCATGCCAGAGTAAAAACGGTGGCGGGTAAATAGCAGCGCAGTGCGAATCGGCAGATGGGCCTGGAGACTTACCTTCAGATCGGTGATCGTCGGCACATCCGGCGCGTCGAAGTCGAATTCAAAATTGATTTGGTCGCTGTTCTTCACTTCGCAGGAGAGAATCACCGGCTGCCGGCGGAAGCCGCTGCCTTCGTTGATGCGGATCTCGACCGTGATCTTGGTCCCTTTCTCAAAAGTGGCGTCCTGCTCGCCCACCAGGATGAGCCGGTATTTGTCTCTGCCTTCCAAACGCAGTTGTGAGAAGAAAACCGTGAGTTCGTCGGCAACTCCCTGCACCCGCGCCGGTTTTGCGGCCAGCTTGAACAGCACCTTGCCGCCACGGTCGAAGATGAAGTTCATCGCTTCGAGCGAGGGGCTGATGCGGAAATCAATGTACTTCCCTTCCAGAGCCCGTTCCAGGCGGTGCAGCGCATTCAATGACTGAAGCGCGGAGCGCACTTCTACACCCAGGTCGTGATGCACTTCCCACTTCGCCGAAGTCGCCAGAATCTGTTTCTGCTGTTCGAGCGGGATGATGAATTCGGTTTCGCCGGTTTCTTTCAGAGTATCGAAATACTGCTGCACGGCTGGAGTGAGATCCAGATAAACAGCCGAAGTGTGAAAGAAACGGCGCAGGAAACTGAAAAATCTCTGCGGCGCCTGTACCGGGTCGATGATGTCGTAGATGCAGTCGTGAAGCGCCGCCACCATGCGGTCTACGAAGCGCATGGTTTCCACGTCCACCGCGGTTTCGATTCCCCGTTCGGTAAATAGAACCAGAAATTCGCGCATGGCCTGATGGAGCGCGGTATAGCGCTCGGCCAGCAGGCGTACGCTGTCCACAATCTTGCGCCAGGAGCTGGTCAGTTCGCTGTAGCTCGACATCGAGGTGCAGGCTGGAATGAACTCCGCGTCTTTCTCATATCCAGCGCCGTATTTCTGCCGGCGCAGACGGCCTACAACTACGCTGTAGGGGACGATGTCCGCCTGCAACTGGAGTTCAATCCTGTAAGCGGGACGCCGCTCGGTCTGCAACTCCGGATTGAATGGGTCAACCTGCCCGTCGACTACTTGTTTTTCGTCAGGATCGCAAACCACATAAATGGCGCTCTCGGAGACCCCTTCCAGGTTTGCTTTGGGAATCTGGCTATGCAGTGGATGTTCGGGATCAATCTCGACAATGCATCCGGCAGGTGTTAATCCCCGGCATTGTGTAACCGAAAGCCGCAGCGAATCAGGGTCTTCGTCAACCACCACAATGGGATCATGGCGCACGGCTCCGCGCTCGCTTTCCTCAAGGCGCGGGCCGCCGCCGACCAGGCCATAGGCGTTGCTGGCGTAGCGAAGCACCCAGAGCAGCGCAGAATCAATGTATTTTTCCTGGCGCAGAAAGTGCTCCGGGGTGAGCAACATTCCGTGTTCCCAATTCACCGAGCTGAGTTTGACGTCATCCTGCTTCATAATTGTTTTCCCTAAACCGCTACCGCCAACCGTCCCAGATGAGAGTTGATACCCAGCCGGGAATTTTCCGCCTCATAACCCAGGCGTGGCGCTTTTTTCGCATCGAGTACAGACCATGACACCCGGCACGCGCGCTGGCAGCTCATAGATAAATCGAGGACTGCCCGGAAAAGGCGTATCTTTTCTTCTTTCTGATATTCGTAGTAAGTATCCAGCGAAACTGGTCCTACCCCCAGTGAGACACCGGCCAAATCATCCACATGATTGCCGACGATGCAATCCACTCCCAGGCGGCATGACTCATCGCCCAAAAGGCTCCAATCGTTTTTTGGCAACTTCCGGAATGAAGGAAAGTAGCGCACCTCTTTGACCGGGAGTTGCAACAAAAGCCGGAAGATCAGACTAATCCCACGCTCCGTCGCCGCCAGCTGCTGCAAGCTGGGCAGTACCAACGACAGGTTGTACCAGGTGTCCGGCGGCCATTCTTCAGGCACCAGGCCGAATAGAGAAATCCAACGCGAACACGCCGCCAGATTATCAGGCTGAATGTCGAATAAACGTGCGCCTTCGCGGATCCAATGCGTCGCTTTCTGGAGAGGGTCATCCAGCAGCTCCATGATTTCGCGGGTCCCGGGCCCATCCTCGCCGCCCTTGTCCCACATGCCGACCGGCAGCGCATGAAAATATCCCAGCCCGGCGACGGACAGCGTCACGTTTACTCCCGGCCCCAGTTCACTCCCGGGGAGCGGATCTTGCGCGACCACCCAGCGCGAAGGAAGCCCGCGGCCATCCATGCGTAGAGTGATTCGCGACGCGGAGACTCCCATCTCCGAAAGAATTTTCAGTGCCGAATCGACGGTATGATGAAATCCGAAGAATCCAGATTCCAGGCACGGCATGACCGGTGAATTCTGGTCTATCATGCCGCCACCTCGACGAAAAGCTGTGTGCCCATGGGAAACCGGTCAGCCAGATGCCGCGCCAGATCATCTTTAAGGACTTGGAGCTCGGTTCCCGGCTCAACAAAGTCGTCTTTATTGACCCGCACGGTGATGCGCTCGACCCGCTGTAAACCTCGTTGCGTCCGCTGAACTCCGGGGGACACATCTGCGTTCAGGATGCGAGCGTCAAAGGAACGGACAACGTTCAACAAATCTTTCCGGGTCACCACCCGGTCGCGCGACATGAGCGCTTCCGCAAAACGCGTCTGGGCGGTGCTCAATACTTCCTGATCGGTTCCGCCGGCAGCTGAGGTTGGATTGGTCAGGCGAAGTCCTGCGATCGTATTTTTCTTGAGAAACCCAGTCACCTGGCCGGGCCCGACTTTGTTGCCAAGGCTTCCGTTGGTGACCCACAACCGGACGTTGGCATAAGATTCAGGGCGCGCGTCCGGGCGCTGTGCAGGCTTCAACTCAACCCGGCCGTTGCGAATGGTGTAGCGCCCGACGCTGGCATCCGCGCTGGGCTCCATTTGCGGCAGATAAGGCGTGCCGGTTTCCCCGAATATCGAAAGCGGGGCGACCAGATGACTGGCGGCGCCGCCTTCTTCCCGGATAATGGGAATGCACGTTCCCTGCTTTTCAAACGAAATCGTCTGGTTAAAACACTCCACGTTGGAAGCGGTAATGGCATGCAGCGCGATGCTGCCGACTGCACTTTGCAGTGCCGGAACCTGGCGCGGCAAGGAAATCCGGATCCATACCCTCTCTTCAGAAAACAGTTTCTGCGATTCACGGCCAAACATCTTGGCGAGAGCCGAGTCCATGCCGCGAGGAATTTTGCAGAGAAAGCGGCGGCTGGGCGGGACCGGCGGAAATAGAAATAATCTCGGCCCGTAGAACCCGGATGACAAGCCCGGCGCTTCAACGTCAATTTTCTCATCCGCCGAGGAATCCGCATCAGGGAGTAACCAATCCAGCGCCCGTATTCCTCCATTAATGGATCGCGGACGCAAAATGCCTTTAGCTCCCAACTCTCCGTCCGGCCCTATCAGGCACCAGGTTTCAGTTTCGAGAGCGCGCTGCACGGCTTGAGCATCCGGCCCCAGCTCAAAAAAGAACGTTTGTTGGCTCAGATGGCTGGCAGGTAGTTTCTCGATAGCGAGGAACAGTGCCGGATTCGGCCCAAGATTTACCCGCACCGGCTCCAGCGAAGGCCGCACGGCTTGCAGCGCCTCCGGCATTTCCACGCTGGACAATAATTGCATTACGCCGTCCTGGTAGGTGGCGGCAAAAGCAAAGCGTGCATCGGAAACGCTAAAGGTGGCGTCCGTAGTAAAAGTTAAGCGCTCGCCCGTTTCCGCCTCGCCAATCAGCTCGGTGCCGGCGGCCATGATCTGGGAGCCTTTGTCGAGCAGAAACCTCACCACCGTCTGCGCAGGCCGCGCCATGCGCGGTTCAATGCCCAGGTTGGCGATTAGTTCATCCAGCAACGCCAGGCGAATTCTGTCGGTTTCCCCGTAAAGAACTTCCAGTTGTTGAGCGAAGGTACGAAACAAAACTCCAAGGATGGGGTCCGTCAGTTCGGCAGAAACACCATAGTCCTTCAGACGGCGGCGAAAATCTTCGCGCAGTTTCTTGTCAATTTCGAGGGCGCTGGTATTGCCGTAGGGCATTTGAGTTCTATAACCGGGGCATTTCTATGCAGCTTTGCCGCTCCATTCAAGAGAATAGGTTTTCCCCTGATCAACGGTAGAAACCAGGGTTACAACCCAGCGGCTGGCTTCTTCACCGGGCAACGACTCAGACGCGATTTTCTCCACGCGATAATTCGTGACCCCCAGGCTCTCCAGCGCGCGGTTCATCTCCTCAAGCGCAAACTGCACTCGCTCCGGTTTGGCCCGGCTTTGCTCCAGCAGTTCACGCAGCCCAAAATGCCGGCTTCCCGCCCACGATTGGTGCGGGGTATTGGCCATGATCCGCAATAGAGACAAAACCGCTTCCGGCTCATCGCATCTGCGTAAAAAGCCTTGCCGGAAGCGGAGAGGGAAAGAGATAAACGAAATACCAGCCTCCTGGTCAGTTGCTCATCTGGACATCTTTGAAATTCGCCTGGTTCAGCGCCGGCTCCAGTTCCAGTACCAGCAGATGGTTAATACCGCCCAAACCATTGCCGTTCCCCGAGACTTCGCCGGTCGCCGGATTGCAGGTCTGGAAACCGCTTACCCATCCTTTGAAGGTGTAGCTGCAAAGCGCGTCCTGATGGGCATCGTCTTTCCAGAATTCGATCTTGATGTCCTTGATCTTGTCGCGGGTAACCACGTTGGCCAGCTCAAACAGTTTCTTCAGAGACGAGTGGGGAAGATTGGTATCGTCGTGGAAATCAACCCAGATCTTGATCTCTGTCTGCAAGCTGCCCATCTGCGGCATGCCGGCGCGGTCCTTCTCAGTCTTGAACGTGACCTCGGTCGAGATGGCGTCAAACTTGGTCCCGTCCACGGTAACAGTGCTGCGAGTCGGTGATGGCATGTATTTGTCTCCTGGCTAATTGCTCATCTTGATTTCGTTGAAGTTCTGTTGGTTCAAAGCCGGCTCCAGATCAAGCACCAGCATGTGGTTCAGGTCGGAGGGCGGCGCAGGATGTCCATCACCGTTGCTGAAGGACACGAGCTCGTGAGGATTGGAAGTCTCGAAACGGCTGATCCAGCCTTTGAAGCTGTAGCTGGCTAGCGCGTCCTGGCGGGAATCATCCTTCCAGTACTCGATCTTCATGTCCTTGATCTTGTCGCGCGTGACTACGTTGGCAAGGTTGAAAAGTTTTTTGACAGCGGCGTGAGGCAGGTTGGTATCGTCATGGAAATCAGCCCAAACCCGAATGCTGGTTTTCAGACTGCCCATTTGCGCCATGCCTGCACGGTCTTTTTCGGTGTTGAACTTTACGCTTGTACCGACAGCGTCAAATTTCGTGCCATCGATAGTAACGGTGCAGCGAAACGGAGAAGCCATACAACCTCCTAAAGTTTCAATTTCCTAAACTCTGGGGCTCGCTGGGGGTACTGCTGACTTCGTAGCAGCCTAAATCAAGGGGGACCCAGTCGCAGGGTCCCCAAACTGTTAATTGCTGTCCGCGTTTGCACCGGAAGCTTTGAATTCCGGCACATCAATCTTCATCACAAATGTCTCAGCCGGCCCGGTCGGCATCACGCTCAAGGTGATGTCGCAAATACCCTGCATACGTTTGTTCGAATCTTTGTCCACGGTCAAGTCATAACCCAGGATCGTTCCCTGCGTGACTTGCTCATCCAGCAGGCGGCGCAGGGGCTTCTCGATGTTGTCGTCCATGAAATCCCGCGTTAACACCTGCCCCGCCACCTGTAACAAATAGTGCCGGCAGCAGCGCTCGAGGTAGCGCAGAATCCGGTAGGACGTAAAAAATTTCAGGACGCCATAGGGATCTTCCGCCTGGGTGCGGCAACCAAAGAAGCACAGGTGGTTGTCGGCATCGCGGATGATCGGGATCAACTGCCGCTCCATACTCAGGTGTTCCATCTCACCGATCAGCGGCTCCACCCGGCACTTTTCCGAACCGGCGACCTGGCCGAATCGCGAACCGATCGGGCCTTGGGCGATGCCTTGTGCATCGTCCGCCCGAGCAATGGCTCCGGCAAACACCACCGAAGCGGGCCCATATAGGTCGTCGCCTCCATCCACATTCTTTTCGAACCAATGTTTTGGACGCAGCTGCAAATAACCCATGGTCACGACATCAGCAGCAGCTCGGTCTTCCGGACGTTTCATGAACTCATATTTTCCGCCGGGAAGGAAATTGCGCTCCACATTCTTGAAGGTCTTTTCGTCGTCCAGATCGCCGACCAACAACATTCCCCAGGCATTCGCGATGTCTTCAAACTTTTCCCGCACCGCCTGCGGAACGAACCCGGGAATCACCAGGTTGCAGATGTCATCGCGGAAGTTGAAGTTATCGTTGCGTTTCCGCACAAAGTTTTCCATGGCGGCAACGCTCATGCTGAACACGTCTTTCATGGCCTTGGGGTCAGCATTCATCATGTACAACTCAACCGGCTTGCGCACTTTGCCATCCGGCACTTTGGAGTTCTCAAAGAACAGCATCAGTTGCCGGTAGCTGCGTTCGATCGGACGTATCCTCTCGAACACCTGGGCAAGCAATTGATCGCGGATCCCTTCCGCCTGATCTATCTGTGCCTGCATCTTCTTGAGGGTGGTCTCGTAACTGTCAGTATCAGCCAGGAGCTGCTCGAAGTTGGTGAGCTGAGAAAGGAATTCGCCCGCCGACTGGGGCGTGAAGATGCTGGTAAGATCGCGGCTCTCGTCAATAAACGCCGGATGCAGATCGGCAAAAATGTCCTGTAAAAGGTCCCGTGCTGGACTCTCCCCCAGAATCTCCGAAGTAGTCGCTGTTTTCGTAAGTGACTCAGCCATTCGACCTGCCCTCCCCTTGACCGGCTACTCTTACCAACTCACCGCGCAGACGCTCCAACGCCTTGATGATTTCTTTGCGCTGTTGTTCACTGCCCCAGGCCCGGCGGACGGTTGGCAGCTTCCAGCGGTCTTTGAGGCGGTAGAGCAAGTCAATCTTGTTCTTAAGATCTGCGATGTCGTTCCGGAGGTAGATGGTTTCCCCGTCCTCGCCTTTGATTTCCTGGCGCTTTTGCAGGTTCTCCGGATCGAAGTCCTTGACGCTGCGGAAACGAAAATCGGCCTGGAATTCGGTCTCCTCAGGGCCCGCGTTGCCCTTAAATGCCAGGGCCGGCTTGAATTTGTTGAAGGCATCCTGAACGTCTTCAACTTTTGTCGGCTCTTCGTTTTCCGAGGCGGCTTCCTTGCCCACCCGGTCGAGGGTCATAGGCATCATGACCGCAGCAGTGGACGTCGGAACCTTACGGACAGAGGGAGTGACCCCCTTGCGGATTACCTTTACCAGCGGCATGTGTATTCTCCTGCGGGTGACCCCGGCGTCTTTGCTATCGCCCCTGGAAGTTCAGCGAAAGCAAGCCCACATGATCCGGCGGAGCCACTAAAAGGGGAAAGGCGTGGATCAAGTTGGACGTAAGGTTAACCACCCCTACTGACCTACTGAGGTGCAATTCCCACCCCATGGGTCAGACGCAACTTGACGCCCTCGCAAAATATTCCCAAAGTCCAATTTTGTCAATAGGTTTGTGGGAATTGGACTCTATCCAAGCACGGTAAAGTTACAACTTCTTGCACACTTGAAGAAAGGAATTACTGTGAAAACTAGGATTTAGGGGCTGGTTTTCCACAGGTTTTACCCGTCTATTCCAGGCGGCGCCGGTAGGAACTTGGAGGGCGGACGGCGTAGGTGCGCTCCTGCTGGAAGTTCAGCGGCTTGGAAATGGGCTGGTACGGGAGGGGCAGTTCGGTTCCCCGAGACGGGTCTCGGTACCACGCGAGCGCGTCCGGCTGCATGAGGTGGTCGGTTTCCTGATTTACCAGCTTCCAGGTTATGACCTGCTGGAGTTGGCTGATGGCCTCCATGACGGTGTCGCCTGCGGAGAACCTGTTCCACAGGCAGACGAAGCCGTTTTCCGGGTGGATGTTGGGGTGGAAGACGGGACGGGTCAGGCTGGCTTCAATGGGGGTAGAAGGAAAGAATTTCGGGAAGTGCAGGTGGACTTCGTGGGTGATCACGCTCTCGAACCTACCGGGCTTGCCTATCATGCTTGAAGTCTGGTGCAGGATGAAACTTAGAATCTCGCCTTGTGCTCCATGTTTGCGCGTCAGGTTTGCGAGAATGGTTGAGTTCGATTCAGCTAGAAGTTGCAGCAGTCGCCACTCTTGCTCAACCCGCCGCTGATAAAGAGTAGTCATTACCCGTTGGTGGCAAGAGTCGAAACCCGCAACACGTCATTGGGATGGACCCCTTGATGCGGCAGAGGCTCCGCGAAATCCAGTGACTGTCCATTCCACACTACTTGCGGCTCTCCATCTCCGCGAAGAATCTCACCCCGCTCGCGAAGATCGTAAAGAATCTCATCCAGCACCGTGTCCAGCACTTCCTCATCGTCGATATCGACGTTGTACTTAGTTTCCCCGGTAATAGTGTCGAAATAGATCTGATACTTGGACATGATTCTCCTTCACCCCCTGGCCCGTACGCGTGCATCCTTTGCAGGCGCGGTTGCCGTAATAACGTAAGCCTTCAGTGTTTCCGGTAAATCTTCCATGGTCCACTGACAGCGGCTGCACTGGCCGTTGTTGGCATCCCAGCAGTCGCGGCATTGCGGACGCCCACAGTGGCGGCAGGCGCGTAAATCCGCTTCTTCCGCCGGTCTCATGCAAAGCTGGCAGCGGCCGTGCGGCGTGCGCGGCCCAAGTTGCTTGTCCCACCATCTTCCATCCGGAGTAAAAATCGGGACATGGTTCTGCTCGCACAACTGGCAGCGCGTGCGCTCGAACACCCAGCACGAATCGCAAACCAGCAGTTCGCATCGCGGGCAGGCAAAGGTAACGCCGCTGCCCAGCCTGCGATTGCATAACCCGCACCGCCGCGACTGCAACCTTTGAACACCTACAATCGCGGCCGATGCTGCACACGCTAGCAAGGGCGCCAGCCAGAGAATTTGCGTCGCATTCGCCTGGCTGAAAAAAGCCAAGGCTATACCAATTACGCTGGCGGCGGTAGGGAGAACTATCGCTGCCCAAATCTGCTGTAACTCAATCTGAAAAAACCACAGCAGCCCCAGAGCTAAAAATGGAAGCACCAGGCCGCAAACTGCTCCCACATAGGAATTGATGAAAGCCGCCAAAAGCTGGACCAACACCAGAAAGAAACTGCACGCCAGTATTGAGGCCAATCCCTTGGTTTTCATAGTTTGTCAGCGCGACGCTGCACTGTGTACAGATGGTCCAGAGGTAATTGTAAAGCTGCAACCGGATGATTCAGCAGCGCCGAGTTGTGTCCTATGGTACGGACAGTTTCAGTTTCCAGAATGCTCTTTGACCCGCAGGCGGGACAGGCACCATGGCGCCGCAACGCTGCCAACCGCAATTTCGGTTTCCATTTGTGTTCGCATGACAGGCACTTGGCTTCCATACACATGGGCCAGTCGAGAATCAAATGATCGGCTCCGGCACTATCAAGAAACTCCTTAACCGTGCAAGCCGGGTTTGGCAGCGGAAGCATCGTTTCCCTGTTCTGCTCGTGAAAAGGGCAGTCGGAACTGACTGCGGTGGTGAACTCCGTCAGCCGCTTTTCCGGATCCAGCCGAATCTCCAGCGTATGCGTGGTCACGGGCACTTTCTCCTGCTGCTGGAACAGGTTACGCAATCCGAATTCCACTTGCAGGGCCCCAACAACCGAGGCCATGGTGGGGGTGCTGACCAACTCCGTTTCCCCTGTTTCGGTTGCTGGCGTGCAGGGACGCAGGGTGGCTGTCCAGATTTCCAGCAGTTCCCGCCGCTTTCGCGGGCTAAGTAGACAGCCATAGCAGGCTGTTTCCCTTTTCCCAGGGAAGTAGGTGACTCTCCCATGTGCAAAGTTTTGCCTACCGAGACCTGCGTCCATTCCGGGTATGCCAAGTTTGGTGGAGATATAAGCAATTTCAAGTCTGGCCAAGTCGCTGTCAACGCAGCTGAATATGAGGTCAGCGCCCAGGATTTTCTGGAAACCCACATCGGCGATTTCAGCGCCGATCGCGACCCAGTCGGTATCGGAAAACCAAGCGGCGGCAGCTTTTGTAAGCGCGACGGCTTTCCCCTGGCCAATCACATCCCGGTCCCAGAAAAACAGCGACCGGGGCAGGTTTGAGGGCTGTACGATGTCCGGGTCAACAACTTTCACGTGGCCAGTGCCCAGCAATCCCAGGATGCGTGCTACTTCGTTGCCCAGCGCTCCCGCACCGACCACGATGGCAGTCAATTGACGGAGACGCTTGGAATTGAAAGGAGTTCCTGCTAACCGGGAGTAGTCGGCAGGTGAAGTGGTCGAGTACACGAATTGCAATTATAGGCTATACTTTTGCACCGAATTGAGGGCTGTCGGTTTTTGCGCTCCTTGGTAATCGAACACCTTATGAGTCTGTATAAGACCCTGTACTTCATGTGTTTAGTTGGCGGGATGGCAGGCCTGTTCTCCTGGGTCCTGACGGCTTTGGTTACAGCAGCCTTTGCTAACCAGCAGAACCCATGGGCATCCGACTTGATCTCGGCCACTATCCTAGGCGCTTTCATTGGCGGCCTTACGGTGGCGTATTCCGACCGCTGGTCTGGGAGCCGGATCATGCCCCGCTGGGTGGTGTCCGGCACATTGATTGGAATCGTCGCGGGGTTGCTGGCAGGTCTGGCGCAGATTCCGATCACAAAGAATCTGTCCGAGCGCGCGCCGGTGCTGACCCACCTGATCGCCTGGATGCTGGCTGGATCATTCATCGGTTTCGGCCTGGGGCTGCGCTGGGTACAGGTGAACCGGGCCCGGGTTGCACACGCCTTTGCCGGTGGGTTGCTCGGCGGCTTGTTGGGTGGCCTGATCTTTGTTGGATTGGGCTCTGCGGTGCCGGACCTTTCTCAGGCTCTGGGTTTCGTTTCGGTCGGCGTGGGAATCTGTTTCGGAATAACCCTGGCTCCAATCCTGCTTCGCGACGGTTTGCTTCAATTTGTCAGCAGCGGAGACGCACGCGCGCAAAGCAAGTTTGGCCGCAGCCACAAGGAGTGGGAGATCCAGCAAGGTGACTCCTACGTGGTCGGCAGCCAGAGCCAGGACCTGAGCCGCAGCCGCTATCGGCCCGAGATTGACGTCTTCATTCCGGATACCGGCATTGCCCCGCGCCACGCGATTTTGTTCGGCAAGGGCGGAAGATTTTTTGTTGCGCGTCATCCCGACGCCAGCGATCAGGCTGCGATGGCGCGATTTCAATTGCGGGTCAGAGGCAAGACGGTCGTTTCGTCGCAGGAGTTACGGGATTCCGACGATATCCTGGTCGGGCGTACCGCATTGAAGTTTGTTTCACGAAAGGAAAGCTAGCAGGCGAATGCGCAAGTTCATCGCATCGGCGAGAATGTTGCTCCCTCTTCTGGGGATATGCCTTGCCTGGGGCGCGGCCACGGCGCAGTCCGGCCATCTCGATTTCGCCGACAAGGTCAGGCTGGTGAACTGCGATCCTTCGACTCCCAAGCCTTGCTTCCGCGTGAAATTCAATGTGGTGGATGCGCAAGGCGCTCCGCTCAATGTTGATCTCCCTCCCAATAAAGATTTGCGCGGGAAGTTGAAGGTTTATCTCGACAATCAGGAAATCGATCCTTTCTATGCAGTTTCTCAAAGCCGCGATAAGCAAACAGTCCGCGGCCGCATTGCCCTGATCCTGGTGGACATCAGCGGCAGCATGAATCACAAGTTGCCCACCGGCCTTACCCGCTTTGAAACCGCCAAGGCGGCCCTGACGCAGTTCTTGCAGGGATTCGATAGCTCGGTGGACCGCATCGCCATCGTTCCTTTCGAAAGCCACGATGTGGAGTCGCGAATCCGTTCCGCACAATTCGCCACCACTAGCGCCCAAGCCCTGGAACAGATCGAGGCCTTGCCCGCACCCGGCCTCACGAACAACACGGCTCTATATTCAGCGGTTGTGGATGGCCTGCAAGTTCTGGCGGACCAGACTGCGACCGCGTCAGCTTCTAGCGCGAGCGCGCCCGAGTCGCTCCTGGTAGTCATGACCGATGGGAAAAATGAGGTCCTCAAGGGAGATGACTTTGGCCTGCTGGATGGCTTCGCCGGGCAACAGCAAGCAGGCAACGCGGTCCGAACTTCGGGCGTGCAGGTAATTGCGGTTGGTTTTGGCGATCCGCAGTCCATTGACGAATCCGCCCTGCGCGCGGTCAGCACGAAATCCTATATGGCAGACGACCTGGAGAAGCTGACTCAGGCGTTTACCTTCGCGCGCACCCTGCTCACAAATCGGCTGGTTGCAACGTTTGCTTCTCCCTGGGACGACCGCGCTTCATTGGGGGGCAAGACCCTTCAGGTCAAAGGCATTTTGACCCTGCCGGGAGGAAAGCAATTTGCAAGCGAAGAGCGCACGTGGGCCGCTCCGCAAATGGGGATTCCCACGTTCGACGGCAAGTGTGAGACGGCGGAACTGAAGGCGGCGCTACCGGTTGTCCCTGCTTCCACCAGCTTGCTCTCCACCTTGCGGCCGGTCCTGGTATTTATTGGACTGGGGACAACGTTGTTGATTCTCTGGTTCTGGGTGCCGAGGCTGGTGTGGCCCGAGCAGTACATCGGCACATTTCCCACCAGGGGTGACAGCGGTGGCATGCGTTGGGCAAGCATGTCGCGTGCCCGCCGAGCGCCCGACGAAGAGCGGGGCCGCTCCCATCAGGCGCCTCCCGGATTTCAAACGCGGAAAGGTGGAGGCCCGCAGGCGCCACGCGCGCCCTCAGATCGCACCGTAATTCGGCCTGATTTGGATTTTTCCAAGAGCCGTTTGCAGAAACGTCCGCCGGGTGATCGCGACTATTAGGAATGAGCAAATGGGAAATCGTGGGCGCCAAGCGTCCGGTACTTAACAAAATTCGCAATCCTCCCCTGGAAATGTTGGATTAAGCATGGCAGCTGTTAAGAAAATCAAAAACCGCTACGAGATCAAAACCAAGCTCGGCGAGGGCGGCATGGGGATTGTGTATCGCTGCTACGACCCCCCGCCGATGAACCGCGACGTTGCCCTGAAAACCCTGTTGGAATTCCCGGACAAGACTTCCCTCCAGCTTTTCTACAAGGAGTGCGAGGTGTTGAAGTCCATGGCGCACCCCAACATCATTGAAATTTTCGACATCGGAGAGTTCCAGGACGAAACCGGGCACAAGAAACCATTCTTTGTCATGCCCCTGCTGCCGGGGCGGACCCTGGATGAGTTGATCCGCAATGACAGCCACCGGCTGACCGTCGAACGAGTCGTGGACATCATTGCGCAAACTTGCCGCGGGCTTTACACCGCACACGAGAGCGGACTGATTCACCGCGATTTGAAACCGAGCAACATTTTTGTAATGGAGGATGACTCGGTAAAGATCATCGACTTCGGCGTCGCCCACACTGTGGATTCACACTCTCGTTCCAGCGGTTTTCAGAAAGGGACCTTGCTGTACATGGCCCCGGAGCAAGTCCTGTACAAGCCGGTGTCTCCGCAGTCCGACATCTTTTCTTTAGGCGTGGTCTGCTACGAGGCACTCACCCGGCGGCAGCCGTTCCGCGGCACGACCGAGGAAGAGGTGGTGAATGCGATCCTCAAAACCATTCCTCCACCCGCCTCAGAAATCAATCCAGCCGTAAGCCAAGTCATCAGCCGGGTCGTGCACAAGGCGATGGCCAAGCAACCCTGGAACCGCTTTGACAATGCCCGTGAGTTTGGCGAGACCCTGCGCAAGGCATTGCGCAACCAGCCGATTGAAATGTTCGACCCGGCGCGAATCCAGCCGCGCATTGAGCGCGCCAACAAAGCGTTTGAAGGCGGCGACTACCAGTTTGCCGGCGAGATCGTTACCGAACTGGAAGCGGAAGGCAATATTGATCCGCAGCTCACCATATTGCGCACCCAGATTGACCAGGTGGTGCGCCAGCGGACCATTTCCCAGCTTCTGGAAAGCGCCCGCGCCCGGTTTGAGGAAGACGAAGACCCGCTGGCTTTGCAGAAAATCCAGGAAATTCTGCAACTGGACCCCAATCACATGGCGGCGCTGGGCCTCAAAGCCAAAATTGACGAACGCCGCAGCGAAAAACAGATTGAAAAGTGGTTCAAGCTGGCCAGCCAGCATGTTGAGAACCACGCCTATGGTCCCGCGCGCCAGGCGCTGCAAAATGTGCTGCAATTGCGCCCGAAGGAAACTCGAGCCACCCGGCTGATGGCCGACATCGAGAGCGAAGAAGAACAATATCTAAAGCTTCGCCGGCAAAAATCTGACATTTATCAGAACGCGCTCAACGCCTGGAAAAACGGCGACGTCAGCGTGGCCCTGAGCCAAATGAATCTGGTATTGGACCTGGACCGCAAAGCGCCCGACACCGCCTCGCCGGAACTGAGCGGGACCTACCAGAGCTTTTACAACAAGGTCCGTTCCGAGCATGACAACATCAACAACGGGTACGCAGAAGCCCGCAGGCATCTGGCCGAACGTGAATTCCCCAAAGCGCTCAAGGTTTGCGATGACATTCTTTCCCGCTACCCCGGCCAGGCACTTTTTCAGGCGCTCAAGTTCGATATCGTTGAGCAGCAACGGCAGCAACTCTCATCGTTCATCGCCGACGTGGACAAGCGCCTTGAAGCGGAGCTGGATCTGGATGCCAAGGTCAACCTGCTGCGGGAAGCTCTCGCCGAGTATCCCAAGGAACCGCACTTCGAAAAGTCGTTGAAGCTGGTCAGCGATAAGCGCGACCTGGTGAGCTCTATCGTTGTGCGGGCAAGATCGCACGAAGAGCGCGGCCAGATCAATGAAGCGCTGGCGGACATGGAAATTTTGCGGACGATCTACAGTCCCTATCCCGGCCTCCAGTATGAGGTTGAACGTCTGGAAAAGCGCCGGGAACAGCAGGCCCGCGATACCGCAAAGGCAGGGTGGGTTGAGCAGATTGATCGTCAACTTGGAATCGGCGAGTACACGCGTGCTCTCGACCTGGTGCAGAAAGCGCAGGCCGAATTCCCCAACGACGCGGAACTGCTTGAGGTACAGAAACTGGCGCAGCGGAGTTTCGAGCGCGCCCGCGAAGCGCAGCACTTTCTAACCGAAGGCCAGGACCTGTACCAGAGCGGAGAGTTCGATCAGGGGCTGCAACTGCTCCGCCAGTCCTACAAGCTAGATGATCGCAGTCCCGAGATTCGTACCACCTTGCGGGATGTACTGGTCGAGCGCGCCCGCACTCTGCATAACACAGACCTGGAAGCTTCGGAAACTCTGGCCCAGGAAGCACTGGAGTTGGACCCCAACCATCCCGAGGCGAAAAGTTTGCGGGCTTTGGCCTTTGACCGCAAACGTGATGCATTCGTCGAACAGTGCGTTTCCCAGGCGCGAAGACTGCAAACCGAAGGTGACATCAAGGCAGCCGCGGCGGAAGTCGACCGGGGGTTGGCGGTGTATCCGTCAGAAGGCAGGCTTACCGGAATTCACGAGACGCTCACCAAAGAATTGCGCCAGACCCAACAAAAACAGGCGCGCCTCAGCGATCTCGACGAGCTTAAGACCCTTCAACAAAAAGCGGGCGACGCAAAAAGTGGCGAGTTGCAGACGATCTGGGAGCGTAGCCGCGTAGTTGCCGAACGTTACCCCGCAGAAGCGGACGTGCAATCGGTCGCGCGCGAAGTACAGCGCATCGTGAGAGCACGGGGTGGAAACGCGCCTACCCCCAAGCCCAAAAAGCAAACCGCCAAACCTTCCGGGCCGGGCTTCGGCCAGCAGCTCAGCGAAATGGTGGCGAAGTTGCTGGCCCCGCCCAAGATGTACTATGCCGCTGGAACCATTGGAATATTAGTACTGGCATTTGCGGCCTGGCTTTTCTGGCCAAAACATGTGGTGTTACCCCCGGCCACCGGCACGGTCCAAATCCACACGACGCCGGGTGGGGCAACCGTAAGAATCAACAATAAAGAGAGTGGCCCGTATGCTCAGGGACTTGCCCTGGAACCCGGCGAATACGATGTCGCAGTCTCCCTGCCAGGATACGAAACCGTCACCAAGCACATCTCGGTGCAAGCCGGTCAAACCTTAGACATGCCTGTCGCATTGCAGCCTGTAACCCAGGATGTGCGGATAACCACGCCCGATCTGGCGAACGGAGCAGTATCGCTGGACGACAATTCTGCCGGCACCCTGGAGAGCGGCAGCCTCACCTTATCCAATTTGGTGAACGGCCAGCACGTATTGAAAATTGCTACTCCCAAGCCGGCCAAAGAAAGTGCCAGCATCACGTTCCAAATCGCTTCTAACTCTATGCCGGTAATTCCGTCTGCGCCAGAAACCCACCAGATGCAAGCCGTCCTGGTGAGCAGCAAGCCGGGCGCGGTCCGCATCGTCAGCAGTCTGGGTGAGGCGGACATCGCGGTAGATGGAAAGTCCTATGGACAACTGACCGCAGGCAGTTTGGACATCAACGACCTTCAACCCGGCGTGCATGAGTTGGCCCTGGGGCAAGGACGCGACCTGAGAAAGATGTCTTTTGAAATCGGCCAAGGCCCGGCCCTGGACGCAATTGTTTACTCCGATCGCGCAGTGGGCAGCATGCTGGTGCTAACCGGCGAGGACGACGCGGAAGTATATCTCGACAACAAACTGTTAAAGCAGCACAGCGAGCATGGCCAATTGCGTATTCCGAACCTGACCACGACCTCTCATAAGGTTCGGGTGGTGAAAGACGGATTCAAGGCAACGGATGCGCAAACGATCGAGATCGTGAAAGGACAGGAAGCCAAAGTCCAATTTACTCTTGTCCAAATTCCGCAATTCGCGGCACTCGAACTGGAGCGCGTGCCGGCGGGAGTGCAGGTTTCGCTGGATGGTACGCCGATTGGAACGGTCAGTCCTAACGGGATGTTCTCCCACACGGGAATCGCTCCGGGCGACCACCTGTTGCAGTTTACCCAGGCAGGGGTCCCGCCAGTTCGCATCTCAAGAAAGTTCTCGGCCGGTGAGACACAAAAATTTTCTGATGCAGACATTTCCTTCAAGCGTGCGCAGGCCTCTCTAGATATCACCCTTGGCGCCAACATGGCGGTCACGGTGATGCGAGGTAACCAGTCGGTCGGGCATTTGACCGCATCAGGCAAAATTTCCCTCGATGAAGGGACCTATGCGGTAATCGTGCGCAACCCGAATGGCAGCGAAACCACGCAGACGGTAACCGTCACCGCCGGAGAAACCCGGCCGTTTGATCTGAGAACCTCCTCCAACTCAAACGCCATGGAGCAATGGACGGGAAAGTGGACCCAACAAGACCAGTGGTTCCTATGCAAAGGTGGAGGGTTCGTTCTCTACAAGGCGCAACATCTCTCGGGGACGGTTATGTTCACGGTCAAGATACCGCACGGGCATATTTTTTCCAGTGCGCAACGCCTTAGATGGGTTGTCAATTTTGTGGATGATAAGAATTATGTACTCTACGAACTCGACAATAAATATTTGTATCGCACCGAAGTAGTCGATGGGAACAAACAACCGGTACAGCGCAACCGGCACAGTATCCCGAGTAGTGCTCAGTTCGTGAATCTAAATATTCAGGTTTCTCCCACTGCCCTTTTGCAGCGTTACAGTCTGCAAGACAATACCTGGCACGTTTTAGACAACTGGGACAAATCGGCAGCTAAGCCCACCTTATACCAGGGAAAAACAAGCAGTTTCACAGAAGGCCAATTTGGGTTTTTACTGCCTGGGAGTGACGAAGTTGAGCTGTCAAATTTCTCTTTCGTACCGCAAGCTCGGCGGTAGGACGCAGCCGCACCGAAGCGATTGCAAACATTGAGCCGGAATTTGGTGGAGCTAGTCGGGATCGAACCGACGACCTCATCGTTGCGAACGATGCGCTCTCCCAGCTGAGCTATAGCCCCACAAGTGGTGAGTACGAAACCTATTTTACCAAGCTTCATCCTGCACACCAAACGCGAGCCGGTTCCTTACTCGCAACCTCATTTGTAAATTTATATAAACGCGCGCTAACCATCGTCTACCTCTGCTAAACTCTGCCTTCTTAATTTACGGAGAAATCATGGATACTCGTAAGCTTTTCACCATGGTGTCGTTGAGTTCATGCTCGC
This sequence comes from uncultured Acidobacteriota bacterium, assembly GCA_963837365.1. Classification (GTDB taxonomy): domain Bacteria; phylum Acidobacteriota; class Terriglobia; order Terriglobales; family Acidobacteriaceae; genus CAWBXL01. Next base: position 61,795 of record CAWIMW010000011.1, on the reverse strand, counting down.
TGGCGCTGATTGGGGCAACGGGATTGGCGCAATCCACGACACCGAACCCTGCTCCAAAGACTGCCGCCGAGGCTTACAAGAATATCCAGATTCTGAAAGACACACCAGCCGAGCAACTGATCCCAGCCATGCAATTCATCAGCGGGTCGTTAGGCGTGGGCTGCGACCACTGCCATGTGCGCGGAGCTTTTGATAAGGACGACAAGGATCCCAAGAAAACCGCACGCAAGATGATGCAGATGATGGCCGCCATCAACCAGAACAATTTCGACGGGCATCTCGTAGTCACTTGCTATTCCTGCCACCATGGCGAGACTCATCCAGTTTCGCTCCCGGCAGTGCTGGAACAAGATGTTCCGCCCATGATGCCCGGCCCGGAAGCTCCGCCCTCGAACCTTCCCAACGGCGAAACGCTGGTAGACAAATATCTCCATGCCCTGGGTGGCCCAAACGACCTGCAAAAGCTTTCCAGCCGAACCGAAAAGGGCAAGGCCGTAATCCTTCCAGGCAGGGAGTTTCCCATTGAATCCGCCTATAAAGGTTCAGATGATGCTATCTCAACCATCCACATGCAGGATGGAGATTTTGTGATCGGCTCTAACCAACAAGGCGGCTGGCAAATTACTCCCGGACGGCCTCTGCATGACATGTCGGAGGCGGAGCTCACCGCGGCTAAGCTCGACTCCACTTTCTATTTTCCTCTTCACATTAAGCAACTTTTCAGCGAATTCAAGACCGTTGCAGCCGACAAAGTGGCTGGTCAAGCGGTGTACGTTGTCATTGCCAGGTGGGAAAAAAGACCTCCGGTAAAACTCTACTTCGATCTCGAATCAGGCTTGCTTGTCAGGCTGCTGCGGTTCGACGAAACCCCGGTTGGCATGCTCCCCGTGCAAACCGACTTTTCCGATTATCGTGAGGTCAACGGAATAAAAGTCCCCTTCACGCGGGTCACGGCAAGGCCATCGCGGCGAATGACCATCAAAATTGAGCAGGTGGAGCAGAACCCAAGCATCGATGATTCAAAGTTCGAAAAGCCTGCAACTGCGCCCGGTCAGCCCACAACGCCAAAATAACAGAGTACGCGGGCGCCAGACGGCGTATCGCTATAATGGGTGCGTGAGTTCTGACGCTGTACAGCAGATTGCTTCCGCAGACTTCCCCACCCGCTGGGGACAATTCCGCATCTACGGCTTTCGTGGCCAGTTCACAAATAATGGACAGCCGCGTGTGGAAGAAGCCGTCGCCCTGGTCATGGGCGATGTGCATTCAACCCCGGCTCTGGTTCGCATACACTCGCAATGCCTGACCGGAGACGTTTTCGGTTCGCTCCGCTGCGATTGCCGCCAGCAACTGGAAATGGCCCTGGCCATGATCGCCGAGCAGCAAGCCGGGGTCTTGATCTACGAGCAGCAGGAAGGACGCGGCATCGGCCTGATGGCCAAGTTGCAGGCGTATGAACTGCAAGACTCTGGCCTCGACACCGTAGAAGCCAATGAGCGCCTCGGGTTCAAAGCTGACCAGCGGGAGTTCGCGCTGCCAGCGCAGATTTTGAAAGCCCTCCGCATCAAGGCGGTCCGCCTGCTTTCCAACAATCCGGACAAAGTGGCATCTCTGGAACGGGCTGGCATTCGTGTCAGCGAGCGTCTCCCCTGCGAAGTCAAAGCCAGCAGCCATGCCGAAGAGTATCTGAAGACCAAGAAGGAAAAGCTTGGGCATTTACTGTCATAGAGATTCACCGCAATCTCATCTCACCTTATTAGTTAAAACCACTTTGCCCTAAAGGTAGCGCACTTTGGAGTAAAGCCACCAAACTGCATATAGGCATGCGACAACAAAAAGGATCGTATCGACGATGCGGATAATCGCTGCATTCGTGAGTTGCACCGTCGCGGATGCTCTCGACATCCAAAATACGATTTTCGAAACCACTTCGAGCGTGAGTAATGCCACCACAGTTCGTATGCGTCGATCCTTTGTTGCAAGGAAAAACCAGACGCCAAAAGCGGGCAGTGTCCATGTTTCCCAAGTGACGCGAATAGAAGCAGGTATCCCGTGTGCAATTCTTGTAAAATTCAGCGCTGCCAAGAATCCGCATATTACAAAACCACCAATCGCCATAACGGCGGAAATCCAATCCGTGTCCAGAACTAGGCGTGTTTTTGCAATGCTTGGTTTTTCCATCTACTGACCTTTCCAACGCGGCTCACGCTTCTGCAAAAATGCACTAGTCCCTTCTTGCGTATCAGTGCTTTTTATCAACTCTTCCAGATAGATTCTTTCTGCACGGGCCAATCCCTTATCAAAATGCATGGAGTCCCATGCGTAGATGGCTTTCTTAGTCAGCGCCAAAGATGCACTGCTAAGTCTGGAAAATTGACCAATGGTCGCCTCAGTTGCCGACTGTAGTTTTTCTTCCGCGACAGCGTGCGTGGCAAGTCCGATATCAGCAGCCTCTCTGCCGGTAATGGTGCGCCCAGTCAGAATCAATTCCGCGGCTCGCTTCTGCCCGATCAAAGCTGCCAAGGCCGTACAAGCCACCGGCGGAAAGCACCCCAGGCTTATCTCTGGAAATCCCCACTGTGCAGACTCGGTGGTGTAAACTAGATCGCAAACCATCGCGAGTTCCGCTCCCCCGCCCAGGCAATTTCCCTGGACCGCAGCCACGGTAACTTTCTTGCTGGCAACCAGCGCACGAATCACCGCGTGGAATTTTGTCAGCATCAATTCCACTTTGTCAGGAGTGTGTGCGGCGACGTCCACGCCGGCGGAGAATGTTTTCCCTTCTCCGCGGATTAACAGAACGGAGATTTCGGAATGTTCGTTCACATCCACCAACGATTGGGTCAGTTCTTCCATCATGGTGAAGTCGATGATGTTCAGCGGAGGGTGGTTTAAGGCAATGTGCGCCACCGACGTTCTTACGTCTATTGAAATGCGAGACATTGTTTTGCTTGTCATTTCACGCGGACAAGTGTGTAGCAACAGTCAACGTGCTTCACAGTAGCTGCAGTCGTCAATGCCTCTGGCTTTCATATGCACGGCAATATTCTTCTTGCGTGCGGACTTCCGCAGCTTGACTTTGGCTACTGCGGGACAAAATGCCCTTTGTGGATCCTGTACCACAAGCCAGTAGTCACCATCTTTTGCTCGAATCGAGAATTCCCCGTTTTCGCTTGCTTTAATCGCTTGCACAAGTTTGGAACGGTCAGGGGTGAACAGCGCTACACAGTCACTCGGAACAGCTACACCACTCGAATCCGTAATTTTTCCATCTAAGGAACGAACACTAATGGTGTAGTCGATCATGTTCTTGTCAACAAATGCCACCTTAGAATCGCAGGGAACGTCTTGTGCGATGAGACTTTGGCCTAGAAAAAGCATCAGAAATGCGAGGAACGCAGCTTTTTTCATGGTTACAGATTAATCGCTGATTTTCTGGGTTCGGCGATGGTTTCCAGTGGATCGCGCCCGCCTTCCTTGGGCACAATCCACTTCTTCTCGCTGGCAATGATTTCCAAAAGCAGCTTCTTATCTTCCGCGCTCGGCATGTATTCACGCAGATGCTGCTCATAAGCCGCATCGTCCAGCGGTTCACCGGTCTGAGCGTGGAATTTCTGCCCGGCCCATTTTCCGATCATGCGGTTGAACTTGATATCGGGCGCATACAGCTTGGGCTGGCCCGGCTTCAGCACATGGTTGAAACGATCGATCAGGCCTGCAACCTCGTCGCGATACAAATTGCGGTTGTAGTCGTTCAGATCGTCGAGATCCGCGCCCTGAGTATTTTGCGGCTCATCGTAGCGGCCCTTGATTCCCCAAACATAGGCCCAATGCGCCGAGGAAGAATGGTCGGTCCCGAACAGATCGTAAGAACTGGAAATCCACTTGTTCAGATACTTCTGGATCAGCCAGCCGGGAATCACTCCCGCTTCCACAATGCGCCGCAAGCCATCGTTGCCCGTGCCCATATGGAAAGCTTCTTCACGCAACATGTAGGACATCGAGCGCCCGAGAGGAGCAAACGCGGAATATTTCAGCATCTGCAACTGGAATTTTCCGTCTCGATCTACAAAATCTGTGTATGTGAAAAAATCCATCCAGTTATCCACATCGACGTTAAAAGCCCCCAGCAGGCGCTGGTTTTCAAACGCCCGGCGCTCCAGCATCTTCTGCGCCTCCACTTTGCCCGAGTAGCCGAAGTGGTCCATCAGCAGAGCACACATCTGCCAGCCATGGCGCATCTCTTCAATCATCACGCGGGTAATGGCCTTGCGGTCCCAATCGGTAGGGGCAGTCTCGAACAGATGCCTCTGCTGTTCACAGCTGGCGAACTCAGTGTCGCCCTGATACACAATCATGTTCATCAGGGCATCGCGCATCTGCTGCGTAGGGATCTGTCGCAGGTTCTCCCACTTGCGGCGGCCCTTGTAGTGGCCGAATTGAATTTCTTCGGTTTCGATGGCGCCGTAGAGAGTATCGAAGTGGAAACTGGCGATTTCACCATGATTGACGCCAATCTCCTTGCGCCAGTCGTTGAACATTCCGACCCACTCGCTGAAGGTCCCGATTTTGGCTACTTTGCCAGGCATCCCCAGAATTCCCTTCACCACGGAGACACCGAGACACGGAGAAAAAACTTCATTTCAATATCTCCGTGTCTCCGTGGTGGAAAGCTATTTCCCCTTAAACTCCGCGGGCCGCTTCTCCACGTACGCGGCCAGCCCTTCCTTCGCATCCTCACTCTGGAACAACAACTGCTGGTTCTCCCGCTCCACCGCCAGAGCCGCCTCCAGCGGAATCTCCCACCCAGTCTGCACCGCACGCTTGATTCGTCCCACGGCCTTCGCAGCTTTGTTGGGAGGGCAGAACTGTCGCGCATACTCCATGATGTTTTCCATGAAGCCGTCGCGCTCGTAGATATCATTGATGATGCCAAACTCCAAAGCTTCCTCGAACGAATAGGTATTCCCCGTAACCATCAGTTCGATGGCCTTGCTCTTCCCCACCAGCCGGGACAAACGCTGGGTCCCGCCCGTTCCGGGAAGCACGCCAAGATTCACTTCCGGCAATCCAATTTTCCCCGCATCTTTTCTGGCGATGCGTAGATCGGCAGCCATGGCGATTTCCAGCCCTCCGCCCACACAGTGTCCATTCAGCGCCGCAATCACCAGCTTGGGAGTGTGTTCCAGGCGAAGTAGCATTTCATTGGCATGCAGGCAGAAATAATACTTAAACGTCGGATCAACGCTGGCCAGCATCTTGATGTTCGCGCCCGCGGAAAAGAACTTGTCCCCCGCGCCCGTCAGCACAATGACATGAGCTTCATTGTCCATACGCGCCTTGAGAATGGCGTCGTCGAGCTGACGGTTCATCTCATAGGTGTAGGTGTTGGCCGGCGGATCGCACATCTCAATGACCGCAACTCCGCCATCAACTTTGTAATTGATAAGTTGTTTGGAGGTTTCCCCAGTGACCGGCTGCATTGTTGTCGCCATGCGTTGAACTCCCATGCCGATCTTACGGCTGGAGATAGGCAAGCTGCAAGGAGAGTACCCGTTGGGTAGTGGTGCAGTTGGAAAAAATGATTCGTATCAGGGCATCGGCTTTCAGCCGTGCCGTTTTCGCCTCCATTTCGGCCCACGCGCCCATGGGGCGCAATGGCCACAGTGCCAACGGGTTTCTCGATAGTTGCACCGTACCGGCACCGATCTTAATTTTTACCTTCCTAGCGGCCCAACCAAAGGCCATGCCCCGAAACGAACCTTATTCTCAAACTGCACCACCACTTCCTGTTGCCAATAATTCGAAACTAGTTCCGGATATCAGCCAACAACGTCTCAACTTCCGCCTTGATCTCAGCCGTCAGCGGCAGCAGTGGCAACCGCGCCGGCCCCCCGTAGTAGCCGTTTAGATCCAACCCATACTTAATTCCGGGGATGCTGAGTTCGCTCCCGATCCGCTGGGCAGCTTTCACAATCCGTTCCTGCTTCAGCCGCGCCAGTTCGTGGTCGCCTTCCTTCCAGGCAGCATGGATTTCGTAACATGCGGTTGGAGCGGCTGTAGCAAAGGCTAGGACACCGCCAGAGGCCCCCGCATCTAACGACGCCGCGAATTTTTGCGCCGCCCCGGCCAAAACTTGAAAGCCTACTTCCTTTTGCCGGGTCTTGATCCCGGCAACCACGCTCACCGCAGCAGAAGAAGGTTTGGTGCCGCCGGTGAGGGACGCAACTGAGACCAATTCCCCGTCCGGTTCGCTGTTCTTCACAGATGTCTTCAACATGCGAGGCGTCACCGCCTCGAACGTTTCGGTAACGGTGGCGGAGTGCTTGATATGGCGTGTGCGTTCCACCATCAGGCGGATCTTCTCCACATCTCCACTCGATTCCTTGATACCGAAGATATTGGGATGGTCCGCCAACTCAATGACGATCTCGGCTGGCATGTTGTAAGCCGTAAACGGCGGCACGTTATAAATGAGAACCGGCAACGGAGATCGGTCCGCCACCATCCGGTAAAACGCCAGCAGATTCGCCGGCTGCATCTGCGACCGGTAAAAATGCGGCGTGCGGATCAAAGCCAGGTCATAGCCCAGTTCCGCCACATACTCAGTCAGCTTCAAGGTTTCGCTCGCCGACTCGCGCCCCGTACCCGCAATCAATACTTTATTAGGGGCAACGCTCTCCCGCGCAGTCTTGAGCACATCGCGCTGCTCCTGGTCGGAGAGCATAACCGCCTCGCCCGTCGAGCCGAGCACAACGATCCCGGCAACCGGAGTCCGCGAATAGCGCTCGACATTGTGCTCCAGCTTCTTGAAATAAACACTGCCGTCCGCATAAAACGGCGTTGTAATGGGAGGGAAAATACCTTGTAGCAACATGGGCTCGCATCTAGACTAAAACATCTCTCGCATTGTTGTCTCGGGATGGACGGCGAACGCGCTAGACTGTATCGGAAATCTATGTCCCACTGCTCGGCCTGCGGCACACAAATTCCCCCTCCCGGACGTTTCTGCGCAGCCTGTGGAACCCCCGTGCCGGACAGTGGCGACGGGGCCACGCTCGACTTCGGCAGCCCAACTCCTCCCCGACCATCGTCCGGTTCCGGCCCAAAATCCTCAGGCTCCGCGCCGTCTTCTGGGAGTGATGGCCTTTTCCTGCCGGGAGTCCTTCTCTGCGGACGCTACCGCATCATCGCCTTGCTGGGCCGGGGTGGCATGGGCGAGGTCTACCGCGCGGACGATTTGACGTTGGGTCAACCGGTGGCCCTGAAGTTTCTTCCCGAACAAGCCGCCCAGGATGAAGGCTTGCTGGGGCGTTTGCATGGTGAGGTCCGTACTGCCCGGCGAGTTTCTCATCCCAATGTCTGCCGGGTGTATGACATCGGCGAAGTGGATGGCCACAACTTCTTCACCATGGAGTATGTGGATGGTGAAGACCTTGCTTCCCTTCTTCGCCGCATCGGTCGCCTCCCTCCGGACAAGGCCCTCGATATCGCCCGCCAGTTGTGTGCAGGCCTGGCGGCGGCCCATGCCAAAGGCGTCCTCCATCGTGATATGAAACCGGCAAACATCATGCTGGACGGGCGCGGACAGGTAGTGATTACAGATTTCGGATTAGCCGGAGTTGCCGGCCAGATTCAGGGGATCGAAGTACGTAGTGGTACTCCCGCGTATATGGCTCCAGAGCAACTGGCGGGCAAGGAAGTCACCGCACGCAGCGACATCTATGCTCTCGGTCTGGTCTTGTATGAAATTTTCACCGGCAAGCGACCTTTTGCGGATGTGCCGGGCGATACCCACAAAAGCGGGAAAGCAGATCGATTGCTCAGCCGGCCTTCGTCTGTTGTAAAGGACCTTGATCCTGTGGTGGAACGGGCAATCCTGCGTTGCCTGGAAGCTGATCCTGCCGCGCGTCCTGTGAATGTGCTTAGCGTTGCGGCAGCGCTGCCGGGTGGTGACCCTCTGGCCGCCGCGCTGGCCGCGGGGGAAACACCTTCTCCAGAACTGGTCGCTGCTTCGGGACAAACCGCCGGGCTTTCTTCCAAGACTGCCATGACTTGGCTGGCTGGCGTGCTGGTCGGGCTGGCGTTGGTGGTCTATCTGGGAATCCACACCAGTGCGTACGAGAAGATGGGGTTGGACCAGTCGCCCGAGGTCCTCACGCAAAAAGCCCGCCAGATCGTGACTCAACTGGGATACGACAAACGTCCAGCCGACAGCGCCTACGGCATGTATACCAATGGCGATGTCATTGAGTACATCGATAAAACTGATAAGCCGCGCCCGGATTGGAACCGTATTCTTCCTGGGCGCTCTTCCCTGCTTCAGTATTGGTACCGGCAGAGCCCGAAGTTCATGGTGCCGTCTGAGTTGCACGACGTCATGCTGACTCCGGGAATTATCCAAAGCTACGATCCAGCGCAGATCATTTCCGGAATGGTGCACGTGGAACTTGATCCCCAGGGCCGGTTGATTTATCTCGAGGCAATTCCTCCGCAATTGGAAAGCCCTGCCAAGGCGCCGACCACACCCTATGACTGGAGCACCTTGTTCGCCGCGGCTGGACTCGATCCATCACAGTTTGAAACCGCGCAGCCAATCTGGAACTCGCTAGGCGGGGCTGACACGCGGGTGGCATGGACAGGAAAGTGGCCCGGGACCTCTTGGCCCTTGCGCGTCGAGGCGGCATCGTGGAGAGGCCAGCCAGTTTTTTTCTCTCTGATTGGAGAATGGACAAAACCGCAGCGCGCCAAGGGGGATGAACGTACACGCGGGGAAAAAATCCGCGATGTCCTGGGCATGATTCTGCTTCTCAGCATATTGTTCGGGGCCCTTTTCCTGGCCCGCCGCAATTACCGCCTGGGGCGCAGTGACTACGAAGGCGCCACACGCCTGGCTATCGTCATGTTTGTCCTGGAAATTGCGTTGTGGCTGTGCCGCAGCCATCTGGTCCCTGGATTTGAAACCCTGTACCTACTGTTGCTCACCGTCAGTACTGCGCTTTTTGTATCGGGAATCACCTGGATACTCTATGTCGCCGTCGAGCCCTGGGTGCGACGCAAATGGCCGCAATCCATCATCTCCTGGAGCCGCCTGCTTTCCGGGCAGATGCGGGATTCTCTGGTGGGACGGGACCTTCTGTTCGGTGTGGCTTTAGGCGTGGTGTGGATACTTGTCATCCAGATTCACGGCATTGCCAGGATTCGTGCGGGTGCGGTGCCAGGACTTTATGACACCGAATATCTCATGGGTGGACGTCACGCCCTGGGAGCGTGGCTGCTGCAAATACCTGCTTCGATTACGGCTGCATTAGAGTTCTTCTTTTTGATACTGGCACTGAAGTTATTGCTGCGGAAAGACTGGATCGCGGCCATTGCATTCATCGCCATCTTTACCGGACTGCGCTCCGGGAGCCCGCATCCGGCAATTGAGCTTCCTACTTACGTTGTCATCTATGCCATCGCTGTCCTTATTGTGTATCGCTACGGCTTGGTGCCGCTGGCGTGTGCGATCTTCACCGTGGATATGCTGGCCAATGTGCCTTTGACCACGGACTTGTCGGCTTGGTATATCAGTACTTCATTCTTCGCGCTGCTGAGTGTGTTGGCCCTGGCGGGATGGGGCTTCTACCACTCGCTCGGTGGCAAACCTCTGTGGAATACAGAAGGCGAAGTGAGTTAGAGACACCGCATTAAGCCGGATATCTTCCACTGATGTAACTCTCCATCTGCTGAATAATCTGCTCCTGCCCAGAAACGATCGCCTTCACCAGGTCTCCAATCGACACCACGCCAACCACATTCTCGCCTTCCACCACTGGAAGATGGCGGATACGGTGTTGCGTCATGATGGCCAAACACTCGTCAATGGTCTGGCGCGGATGAGCAAGGATCACCGGGCTGCTCATGATCTCCCCTACCGGGGTCTGCTTTGAAGAACGTTCCTTGAGAATGACTTTTCGCGCGTAGTCGCGCTCCGAGAGAATGCCCACCAACTTGCCTGCGGACATTACCAGCAAGGCCCCAACACCCTTTTCCGCCATCTTCTCAATGGCTTCGAATACCGACTGCTCGGGGGTTATGGACCAGACAGAACTGCTTGCCTTCCGCACCAGGACTAATTCAACCGTATCGGCTAGCTTCATGGAACACCTGCCCGCTGGACCAGGAAAGTAGACTGACTCCGCTATAGTAGTACGCCCGCCTTGTTCGTCAAGAAGTTTTCGCTTCGCGGCGCTTCCAATCCACCTCGTTACCAGGCCATGGTCGTGATCGAATTAGCATCCAAGACAACGTCTGCCGCCACATCCTCCATCCGCAGCACAATCTTTCTAGCCGCTCCCGCATTCGTCAGGACCAACACCCGGCCGCCGTCCGGATTCTCGAACCCAACATGCTGAACTCCTGTATTTTGACTGCTTGACTCAAAGCGTCGGGCGCCCCGCCGGATCATCTTCGAGAAATGGGCGAAAGCCCAGTATTGTCCGCTGCGCGTGACTTCTTTTGTTTCGGAGTGGATCGTCACCAACCCCCCGCAGGAAAAAGGCCCAATGTTTGGTTTTCCCTGTTCATCCAAAGCAAAGTTCCACGCCGTGATGGAGCGGCACCCGTGTTGGAGAATCCCCGTGAACGTCGTGCTCCAGTTTGTCCAATCAGTCGCGTAATGTGGGTCGGTATACTCCGGCCCCCCTTCTGTCCAATACATCTCCACCTCTGGATATTTCTCGTGAACCCGGTCGATCCATTCCACCTTCCCCACATAGCCATGCCATGCAATCGCGTTGGCATATTTGTGGACATCCGGCGTCTCCAGTTCGCCCAAAGCACGGCCCCATAGGTTGTAGTTATGATCAATCAGCCAGATTTTCGTCTGAATGCCCTTGCTCTCAAACAATGGCCCCAGATGCTGTCGCACAAAATCTGCTTCATACTCCTGCGGCCAGGTGCATGCTGGCATGCGTCCATCCTGTTCGGTGTCCACTTCGTTTTGCACCGTGATGGCCTGTACGGGCACGCCCTCTGCTTCATAACCCTGCAAGAACTTCACAAAGTAATTGGCATACGATGGCATGTATTTCCGCTGCATGGCCCCACCCAGCATGGACTTGTTGCCTTTCATCCATCCCGGCGGACTCCACGGAGAAGAAAACAAAAACAACTGTGGATTGGCTTTTCTCGCTTCCCGCAGCATAGGAAGGATGTATGCGCGATCATGCTCGATGGAAAATCGTTTCAGCTCTGGATCAGGATCGCCTTCGTCAAAGCTGTATACTTCTGTCGAATAGTCACTTGATCCAATACAAGTGCGGCAGACATTGAAGGCCATTTGCGATGGATGAAACAACTCGTGAAACAGTTTTTCCCGAGCCGGACCGGCAAGCTGATTGAAGACGTAGCAGGATGCGTCGGTCATGGCCGCCCCGAAGCCGAGGACTTCCTGGAATTTTGTGCTGGGATCGAGTGTGATAATTTCTTCGGAGCCGCTCCCCGAAGCCGGCGTCCAGGCAAGCGCGGGAACAGCCGTAAACCGCAGCTTGCCATTTGTGACCCAAGCGGAAATCTGACCTGAAGCAGTCGCAGAAAACAACTTCTGCGAGGAGGAGAACGAACTGATTGCCTGTCCAGCCAGCCCGACCGCCGACGCTTTCATAAAGTTCCGCCGCGATGTTTTCATCTAATTGCTCCCAATAACTGACCAGCGCAGCAGAATAGCACTAATCAGAAAGGACACCGGTGCCCAGTGGACAGGTATACATTTACAACCACGAGGGCAAACAGATTGGAATCCCAGAGGTACCGGAGCGCCCAAGCAGCCTGGCGTTCGGTGGCACCGACCGGAAGACCTTGTTCATCGGCGCGCGCAGTTCCCTGTATTCAATCCGTCTGGCGCCCTAACTGGCCGGCACATCCACCCACCGGCGCTCGCGATGGCTCTCCAACTCAGCTTGCAGTATGTTCATCTGCCGCAAGCCATCGGAAATCTGCGGATATTCAGCGGGCACACCCGGATCGAGAATCGAGCGGTAGAAACGCCGGAATACTTGTTTAAAAGTATCGTCGTACCCTTCGCTGTGCCCGCCCGGTAAGTCGGCGTAAGATCGGGCGCCGTCCTTCAGCAAGGAAGGGTCTTTGACAATGATCTGGTTAGGATCATTGCGATGCCCAATCCATAGCTCGTCCGGCCGCTCCTGGTTCCATGAAACGCCGGATTCGCTTCCGAAGATCTCAAACGTGAAACCATTCTTTCTTCCCGCAGACACCTGGCTCGCCGTCATACAGCCGCGGGCCTTGTCGCCCAGGCGAAAAATCGCGGTGCCAAAATCTTCTGTCGTAACCGATGCGTCTTCCACATCCTCAGCACGGGGAAGTTTTCCGGTAAATGTTTCCACGCTTCGCTTGGGACGCTTACGGGTGGGATAGAAAATCTGCAAATCCGCGCACAGGGATTTCACTCGCAACCCAGTCAGGTGCTCAATCATGTCAAACCAATGCGAACCAATATCAGCCATCACCCGCGATTGCCCGCTGACCTTCGCATCCACGCGCCAGTTCCAATCTGTGGGATAGAGCATCCAGTCCTGTGAATAGGTTCCCTGCGCCACCAGCACTTCGCCGATCTCCCCAGCTTCAATCATGCGGCGCATTTGCTGCACCATGGGGTAGTAGCGCAGATTGTGGCAGACGCAATTCCGCAATCCGGTTTTGCCTGCCAGCGCTAACAATTCCTTGGCCTCATCCACGGAAATGGTGACCGGTTTCTCGCACAGCACATGCTTCCCTGCTTGAAAAGCATCCTTCACCATCTGGTAGTGCGAAGCATTCGGAGTACAGATATGCACCGCATCGACGGTGGATCCCAGCAACAGCTTGCGGTAGTCATCTGTCGCCTCAATCCCAAAACCATCAGCCAGCTTTTTCGCCGCCTCAAGTTGCCGCCCTGCCACCGCCACTACATCCACGTACTCAACCCGCCGCAACATCTCCAGATGCACGCGCCCCATAAATCCGGTGCCAATCACTGCCGTCTTAACCCGTTTCGCCATGGTCCGTCCTTGGAATTAGCTAAACCCACCACGCCGCGGTGGGCTGCTCTCGAATCACAACCTCGTTTAGGAACTGCGCAGCCTTGGTCAATCCTTCCTCCGGTGAAAGCAAGCTGTCCTCATGCTCAATGGAAAGCACATAATCGTAGCCATACATTCTCAGCGTGGAAACAAACTCCTTCCACCACTCCGCCCCATGACCGTATCCGCAGGTGCGGAAGATCCAACTGCGGTTGCGCTCGTCCGTGTAGGGCTTGGTATCAAGCACTCCGGTCTTTGGCAGGTTGGCAGAATAAATCTGCGTATCTTTGGCGTGAACGTGGAAAATCGCGTCGCGCAACACCCGAATCGCCGCGATGGGATCAATGTTCTGCCAGAACATGTGGCTCGGATCGTAGTTACAGCCAACCATCGGGCCGACAATTGCACGTAGCTTGAGTAGAGTCTCCGGGCTATAGACAACAAATCCCGGATGCATTTCGATCGCGACCTTCACTCCGTGGTCCGCGGCAAACTTGCCATGTTCTTTCCAGAAGGGTGTTACCACGTCATCCCACTGCCACTTCAAAATCTCCAGATAATCCGGGGGCCACGGGCAAGTGACCCAGTTGGGATATTTCGCCGCCGGCGAGTCACCCGGACACCCGGAAAAATCTACGACCACCGGCACCCCTAGCTTTTCCGCCAGCAAAATTGTTTTGCGGCTCACATCAAGGTGTTGCTGCGCAATTTTCGTGTCCGGATGCAGCGGGTTGCCGTGGCAACTGAGCGCGCTGACGGTCATCTCGTACTTGTCCAACTTGCCCTTGAACTCAGCCAGCTCGCCAGGGTTGCTCAGCATGGACAATTTACAATGCGCGTCGCCCGGATAATTTCCCGTACTTAACTCAACGGTGTTAATGTGAAGTGCCTTCAACTTCTGCAACACGGCATCCAGGGGCAATTGCGACAATAGTGGAGTGAATACGCCAACTTTCATTCTCGGGTTCCTCGGGGCATAACAATGCGCGAGAAATTGTACCTGTTCGCAGCTTTTTTTTGGTACCTTAGCAGCGATAAATTTTGAGCCAACGTTTCCATCGAAACCGTCTTGCCCACCCGAAGGAGATCAGCAACGTGAGGAGAATCGTTTTGGCAGTACTCGCCACCGTATTTTTCATGTCCACCATGGTTTCAGCTGCCAACAAAATCCCAGTCCTGCTGGTTGATGGCGAGAGCACCATCTATCACAACTGGCAAATCACCACGCCGATCCTGAAAAAAGAACTGGAGGATGCGGGAATCTTTCAGGTAACGGTAGCCACGGCTCCGCTCCACGACGGCGACTTCAGCAACTTCAAGCCGGAGTTCAGCCAATACAAAGCCATCGTCTGGAACCTCGATGCGCCCGACTGGCCGGAAAACCTGAAAACTGAACTCGATGAATATGTAAAAAATGGCGGAGGCCTGGTAGTAGTTCACGCGGCGGACAACGCCTTTCCCGACTGGCGCGCATTCAATCTGATGACCGGCGTTGGCGGCTGGAGAAAGCGCAACGAAGCCGCCGGCCCCATGTGGTACTACAAAGACGGCAAGGTAATTTCTGATTCGACGCCGGGCAACGCCGGCCAGCACGGCGCGCGTTTACCGTTCCTGGTGGCTGTGCGACAGCCGCAGCATCCCATCGTGAAAGGCCTGCCCTCAACCTGGATGCACGCCTCCGACGAGCTTTACGCCGCGCTGCGCGGCCCCGGAGAAAACATGACGGTGCTCGCCACCGCCTACTCCGATCCTAAAAATCATGGCACCGGACACGACGAGCCGATGTTGATCGTCCTCAACTACGGCAAAGGCCGAGTCTTCCACACTCCCATGGGTCACGATGGATTGGCGCTGGCGTGTGTAGGTTTTATAACAACCTTCCAACGAGGAACTGAGTGGGCTGCAACGGGAAAAGTAACCCAGAAAGTACCGGCAACTTTCCCCAGCGCAAAAACCGTGAGCTTTCGTTTGGATCTGGCGATGATGGACCCGTTATTCGCCGCAGGAATGACCGCGAACAATCCTCCGCCAAAGAAATAGCTGCAAAACCGCAGTTTCAACAGCGGTTGTGTGCCAGCTTTCGCAGTACAGGAATTAGCTGCTTCTCAAAATTCATCCGGTGATGCCACCAGCGCCCGGGATAGGGCATCTCCAAATGCTGTCCATTCCAATTCGCTCGCGATTGCGCGCGCCTGACATTCGGAGCAATCGAACGAACAATTGTGATCACAATTTTTGGTTCTAGTTGCCGAATGGTCCGGCTAAGCCGAGCTTCACCATCCATGCAAACTTTCCTGCGTTGCTTATTGCTCAGGCGATCGACCGGCCTTCCGCACAGATCAACCAGATAGCAGCCAAGGCCGCGAAACGATTCCAGGAAATCTTCCTCGCACAGATCAGGAAAGGCACTTAGGAATGTCGCCCGGAGCGCGCGATAAAGTCCGGAATCCTTCTGATAGAAAAATCTCCCCGAAGCCGGCGGCGATTCACCAATAAACAATACCCGCACCCGCTCCGGACGGTATCGCCTCCGCAGCCGCTCTCTGCTGAGCGCGAGTCTACCGACCGGCGGCAATCGCCTTTTCCTGTTCACAATTTTCGACCAGCTCAACCCGCTCCCCCACACAAATCTCGCCACCTTGTACCACCCGGCAATTCAAAGCTAGTTTGCCTTCGAAGCGGCGGACGATGTCCCTGAGCACTTCCCTGTCCTGCTTTTGCGTGTCGGGATCATACGTCGTCATCACACAGCGCATTCGAAGGTCTTCGATCCCAACCAGCACCCTGCCAATGCGCAGGCACTTCCCTTCCCAGGAGCGTTCCGCCAGTCCCTCCACTCCGCCAACCACAATGTTGGGACGAAGCCGCCGTCCATCGCGGCCGAAAGCGGCAATCGAGCCATCGGTTGCTACCAGTAGGGGCAGTATGTCGAAGCGTTGGGCAGAGTCATCCCGTACCAAATTTGCGCCCTGGCCTACGATACTCGTTATCTGTTGCCGCACTCTCGGCTCATTCCAAAGCAAGTCATCCACCAGCGGCTCGCCTGAGGAATCCAGCCTGGCATGGTGCCCAAGCAACCGCGGATGGGTCCTCGACGTGATAAATCGTCCGTGGGCATCTTCAACGTGCACAACCCGGTCCCCTTCGATACCTAGAGGACCGAGCGTGGCACATTTCAGTTTTTCTCCCGCCATAGACTTCACGGGATACCGCCAAAGCTCGGCTACGTGCATCGGGGCCATTCTCCATGTGTGGAGACGGAGCTTGCTCCGTCTGGCGGGGCAAGCCCCGCCGCCACACAAGCACACCTACCCGGCTTTCCGCTTCTGGACTACTACCTTCTCCTCATAAAACCGCCGCATATTTCCAGCGATCACATCCAGGCTGTCCTCCACCGCAAAGTGGCCGGAATCCAGCCGGTGCATTTCTGCGTGCGGCAGGTCTTGCAGGTAGGCTTCGCCGCCTTCCGCAGTGAAGAAGATGTCGTTTTGCCCCCAGAAAATCAGAGTGCTCGGCTGCTGTTCACGCAGAAATTTCTGCCATGCAGGATACAAATCCACATTGCTCCTGTAATCGTAGAACAAATCCAACTGAATGCGGCGGGCATTCGGACGCTCCATGAAGCGGAAGTCCATGTTCCAGTTGTCGGGGCTGATCAGTTCAGCGCGCTTGTGTCCGCTGGTGTAAACCATCTTGATCCCATCCAGCGAAAGAAACGGCAGCAACGGGGCTTCGGTTTCAGCGCCACGTTTTACCCAAAGCGCATGCCGGATCGCATCCCAGGCCGCGGTGAAACCAACCTCATAGGCGTTGGTGTTTTGGATGATCAGCCACTCCAGCTCTTGCGGATTCCGCATGGCAACCCGGAAACCAACCGGGCCACCGTAGTCCTGGACAAACAGGCCGTAGCGTTCAAACCCCTTCTTCCCCAGGAAGTGTTCCGTCACCTCAGAAAGTTTATCGAAGGTATAAGGGAATGTGGCCGGGTCGGGCATATCGCTGTTTCCGAACCCAGGGTAGTCCGGGGCGATGACGTGGAAGCGATCAGCCAATGCTGGAATAAGGTTGCGGTACTGGTGTGACGACGCCGGGAAGCCGTGTAACAACACCAGTTTGGGCGCCGTGGGATCACCCGCCTCTCGGTAGGCTATGTTCAAGCCATCCACGGCCAGAGTGCCATGCTGAACCGCACTCCCTGAGATATTTTGCACCTTCATAAGGTCTCCTTTACAACCGCTGCAATTTGACCGTGAACTCAAGTTCCGGATCACTCCCTAAGATTAGGTTGCCGGACATAGGGTGCCGAAATAAGGTGTAATCTGGCTTACACAGTGCGGTGCATGGATGCAGTTTCCACGATTGTGAAGCGTTGATGAAAACTCCCGCGAACAGGAAACCACCTGTGCGAGCCGACAGTCTTGTGGAAGCGGCTTCCTTTTCTGCTTCGGACTTGTTCAAAGGACTGCCTGCTGAGTGTTTGAAAGCAATTAAAGAAAGCAGCAAAGTTCAGGACTTCCGCGCAGGACATGTGTTCTTCCAGTCCGGACAAAGTGGCGAGTTGTTGTTCTTGCTCGAAACCGGCGCGGTACAAACCTATCGCACCTCCGGCAAGAAGAAGCTGATCATCGCTGAGTTGACACCGCCGGCAGTCTTCGGAGAAATGGGGTGCGTCGGACAGTATCTGTATCACTGCAACGCACAGGCCACCGAGCCCTCCCGCATTCGCACAATTTCGCGCGCACAGCTCGATGCCATTCTTGAACAATATCCCGTTATCACGCGGCGTCTGCTCGACCTGGTAAGCCAACGCTTCGTCCATGTGCTCATGGACCTGGACGCAACCTCATTCCGGCAACTCATTCCCCGCCTCGCCAACCTGCTTTTGGAAAAAGCGGAAGGTGGCTTTGTTCACGATATGAGCCATCAGGAAATCGCCCAGCACTTGCATGTGTATCGAGAATCCGCGACGGCTGCATTGGGTGAATTGAGGAAAGCGGGAATTATCGAAATAGAGCGCAAACAGATCAAGATTGTGCATCGGGCAAGGTTAGAACGTGCCGCACGGGAGCAATAACTCTGTGGATTTTCTCTGTGTAACTCTGTGCCCTCTGTGGTTAAGGTTTAGAATCCGGGAATATTAAGTGTTACATCATTTAACCAACCGGGATTTATGCAATCGTCGAACGCCCCTGAGCAATCTCGGGATGCTTCCCTGGCGAGAAGACCAATCCCAACAGGTCCTCCGCCACCCGGTCCGTAGCATGGCGGACCACGGTGTCCTCAATCAAATAATCTCCCTGCACCGGAATCACACCCATCTCTTCAATCGCGTCAATATCTGCGACGATCTGGTTCGCACCTTCCAGCGCATACTTCGCCTTCATTCTGTCAGAAGCCGGGGCCCAGTTGATCAGTGCATAATCAAACAATCTCTTTGCCTGCGCATGCCGATTCAGCGCCCGGATGTGGTCCGCCGCAGTCAACCCCAAACTTTCATTGGCCTGCGTCATTAGGTTACAAACGTATGCTTTCTTTGCTGGCGAATTCACAATCGCCTGCGCAATACCGCGCACCAGCACATTCGGGATAAGGCTGGTAAACAACGACCCCGGCCCCACCGTAATCAAATCGGCACGTTCGATGGCAGCAAGGGTTTGTGGCAAAGGATTCACATCGGAAGGAATCAGCACCAGTTCCCTGATCCTCCCATGGCTGGCGGTAATCTTGGTTTCGCCCCGTACCTTCCGGCCATCATCCATCAAAGCTTCGAGCTGGATGTCCGCCGCCGTTGCCGGATAAATGTGCCCGCGGGTCGCCAGAATATCCGACGACAGCCGGACCGCCTCGCCGAAATCCTTGGTGATCGAAGTGAGCGCCGCTAAAAACAAATTGCCGAAGCTATGCCCTTCCAGCCCCGATCCCTTTTCAAAACGATGCTGAAACAACTGCGCCATCAGAGTTTCGTCCTCGGACAACGCCACAATGCAGTTGCGCACATCCCCCGGCGGCAACATGCCCAGTTCTTTGCGCAACCGGCCGCTCGAACCACCATCGTCGCTCACCGCAACGATGGCGCTGAGATTACTGATCGCCGGTTGATCTGGATTTACGAAGTAATGCGGAGAGGCCAGTTCGCTTGCAGTTTTGACGTAACCCTTCAGTCCGCGGAGGAGTGTGGCCAAACCAGTCCCGCCGCCGATGGAAACAACACGTAATTCTCGGCCGTCGCCAGGCAGGTCCTGAAACGGTTGTGAAGTTCGTGGCGAACCATTCGCCATAGGCGAGTCCTGAAGCTTATTCCCCGGATATATCCGTCATCGGAGGCAACTCCCCTCCGGGATCGGGATAAAGTAGCTCGGTGAAGCGGGGGTCCTCGGCCAGGTTCTGAAAGTCTGAATCGTTGCGCGCCTGAAAACGCAACACCGGATTCAGCTTCACCGCCTGGTCAAGATGACGCAAGGAATCCTCCACGTGACCCGTGAGGCAGTCCAGGGCCGCCAAACCGTACGCTACATAATCGGCTTTGGGAACTTGTTTGGACAGTTTTTCCAGGTGTTCACGCGCACTAACGTAATCGCCGACATTCATCAAGGAGACGGCGAAATCGTAGTGTTCCTCAGGAGTCTTGAACTGATTAGCGGCCTTTTCTGCATGCTGATTGCAGATGTTGAGATGCACCGCCGCGCGGTCCGCCAACTCCTTGGGCCCTTCGAGAACCTTCTGCAAATGGGTACGCGCTTTGTCGAATTTGCGGTCCTGAAGCGCGCGCAGACCGGCCTCATAGTTTTGCACAGCCTGTGAATAATGAGGATCTTCGGCATGAGTCTTCTTAGCCGGCGTCTTCTGAGCCATCTGGAGAACTTGTCCTCGATTCTTCGTAAGTGTCTCTCTTTATTGAATTTGTAATGAACCCATCAAGCTGGTTCACAGCCTTGGTGTCGCCTGCCCCAAAATCTTCCGTGACCACCAGTCACTGGGTGTGAAAAACCGCTTGTGGAAAACCCAATTTTAGCCTTATTGCCTTGCGGTGCAAGGTTATACGCGCTATAGGTCAGCCGTCAACTGAGGCTGGATACCATCAAGACGTACCGGTCGTGAATTTTAGTCTAACTTGGCCGAGCTTTGAAGATCCACCGGTCGCCACTCGCCATTGATAATACCCTGCCGGATTTGCCGCGCCGTCTTGCCCTTCTTGTTCATAGAATAGGCGTAATACAGTTCTTTCAGGCAAATATCGCACTGCGCGCCGTGCGTGTTTTCAAAACAACTATGCAGGCTGTTGTGCCCCGTACGGTCACAATAGCAGTAGCAAGGCTGTTGGTGCAGTACCGCGGGAATCTTCTTGGCCAGTTCGTACGCATGGGTTTGAAAATCGTAGCGAGCGTTGTCTCCCCAAAGTTGTTCCTTCTCAAGGATCGGTGGCAACACCTTCCCTTTCGCCGGCGGCGCCGCATTGTAAGCCGGCACAGACCCTTGCTGGGAAACGGCCCACGGAGAAGACAGGGAAAAAACTACGAGAAAAAGACTGGCCAACACCGTTGCACGCATCCACATATATGTGAGCCTCGCTAATATTGTACCTTGGCTGGCGTGCAATATGGTTACCGCAGTGCCATACTGGTTCACACCTGAGTTCAGTTCGCCCTTGATCCGTTTAAAATAAATCCAGTGGCAGATATTCCCAGCCCGACTACGCCAGCGGCGCCAGAAACGCCGCGAGCACCAGGACCACTCTCTTCTCGATCCTCCA
Organism: uncultured Acidobacteriota bacterium; assembly: GCA_963837365.1. GTDB lineage: Bacteria > Acidobacteriota > Terriglobia > Terriglobales > Acidobacteriaceae > CAWBXL01. Next base: position 40,984 of record CAWIMW010000011.1, on the reverse strand, counting down.
AGTTCATCACCACTTGGCTGCGCGACTTGGGCATTGCTCTGGCCATCGCCGCGTTCATCATTTTTTTTCTTTACCAGCCGGTGAAAGTTGAGGGGACCAGCATGATGCCCTCACTCGATGATCAAGAGCGTATCTTCATCAACAAGTTTGTTTACCGCATTGAATCTATCGAGCCGGGTGATGTAGTGGTGTTCCACTATCCCCACGACACCAGCATTAGCTATATCAAGCGAGTTATCGGGGTTGCCGGTGATCGCGTACGTATTGAGTCCGGCCAGGTCTTCGTGAACGATAAACCGTTGATCGAAGATTACGTTGCCAGCAATTACGCTGATGATCGCTCCTATCCCGAGATTGTGGTTCCTCCCCACACCTATTTTCTATTGGGGGACCACCGCAATATGTCAAAAGACAGCCGCAACTTCGGCCCAGTCAATGAAGGCTTTATCTACGGCAAAGCTGTATTTGGATACTGGCCCTTCGAAAAAATGGGGCGAGTGCATTAATCAACCCTTCACCAGAACTAACCCACCAAGCACGATCCCATTAAAGATTTGCAATGCTCTTGCCGATAAGGAATTGTGTCAATCCGCCCTCGCATTGTCGCGTTTGCCATCTCCTTGGCAGGTGTCGCCTTATTTGCATCCGGTCTATTTTCATGGCCGAACTTCTCATCAAACGCTAATACTATTCGCGAGCTCACCAGCCTGCCAACCGGCGCCGTTGTCCACTTGCGTGCCGTTGTAACGTACGCGGATTCCCCAGGAAAACGGTTTTGGATCCAGGATGCTACCGGAGCAGTGGCCATTAACCAGGATCCCGGCAACTATGGAGTCCGCGCCGGGCAGGTAGTTGAGGTCGAAGGTGTCAAGACGCGTCCCTTTGATCCCCTGCGAGGTATCTCCAGCGTGGGACTGAAGAACCTGAAAATTGCCCTAGGCACCACACCCCCTAATCCGGCCTCTCCGGTGGTGGCAACACTGCGAACGCTTCCGGAGAAAGAACAATCTGGCCTTCGTATCCAGATCACCGGGATAGTACGTGAAATCACGCGGGACGAGCTGGGGCGAGTACAGCTCGCCTTCGCAGACGCTGGACGCGAGGTCCCAATCACATTATCCGAATCGAAAGGTGCCGGCCCCCAATGGTTAGATGCAAGAGTACGCATCATTGGGATTGGTGAATCCTCGTTTAACGCGAACGGTGGCCTTCTGGGACAACATCTGTGGGTGCAGAGTAGCCACGATATTCAACTTGAAGAGAAGGCCCCGCAAACTTCTCCGTTGTATTCAATCCGAGGTCTATACCGGGATGCGAGTGTTCGAGCCGGACACCGCATCCGCATTCGCGGCCTCATCGCGGCGCGACTCGACCCAACGTCAGTTTTACTGGAAGACAAATGGGGTGCGATCCGTTGTGAACTTGCGGAACCGTCTCTTCCCGCGGTAGGGACCGCCGTCGAGATCAGTGGTTTCCCCAACATCGATGGTTTGCGCATCGACCTCGGGCATTCCCTGGTAACGCAGATTGACGACCAGGAAATCCATTCTCCGGTAGATGCCGGCGACACCATACGCGAACTGACCTCTGTCGCTGCCATACGCGGACTCAATCCCGCCCAGGCCAGTGCTGCGCTACCGGTAAGGGTCACGGGGGTGGTCACCTACAATGACCCCGAGTGGCGCCACTTGTTTTTCCAGGACGCCAGCGGCGGCATTTATGTGAAGTATTCCGGAAGCCGGATCTCGCTTACCAAGGGCCAGAAAATTACCATCATCGGCATCACCAACCCAGGCGACTTCGCACCTGTGATCGTAGCGCCCAAGTTCTTTGCTTTGGGGACTGGCAAGCTGCCTCGCCCCATCGCCCTGATGCCCAGGGATGCCGCATCCGGAATTCTTGATTCGCAGTATGTGGAAATCGAAGGGGTCATTCACCCCATGAGGCTGGGCGAAGAAACCAATCATCTGACCTTCGAACTGTATACCTCATTTGGACAGGTCCACGTATACACCGGCCCTAAATTCGCAGACGCGCCATATCTGCACACTCTGGAAGATGCCAGGGTTCGTATCCGCGGCGTACTGGCAACCGTATTCAATTCACGCCGCCAATTAGTCGGCAACAACCTGTCGGTTTCATCCACACAGGATCTTCAGATACTGGAGGCCGCTCCGCGGGATCCTTTCGGCAGAACCGCGCTTCCTGTCATCAATCTCCTTCGCTTTTCACCCAATGCCGATTTCAGCCATCGGGTTAAGGTGCAGGGCTCGGTCACCATGATCGGTCGGGGGTTCTTTTATCTTCAGGACGACAGCGGTGGAGTGAAAGTCCAGGGTGACACGCATGAATTCCAACTCGCGGACTCTGTCGAAGCCTTGGGTTACGCCACCGTCAGCGGTAGCTACTCGCCAATCCTGACGGATGCAACGGTTCGCGTAGTCAGGCATAATGCCGCCGTTCAGGCGAAAACCGCGACGCCGCAGCATCTATCGCGCGGCCAGTTTGATTCACAACTGGTCTCCATCGCTGGCCACGTCCTAAGTGTTGTGGACACGCTCGATGGAAAAATCCTGATCTTACAGTCGGGGGCGGTCACGTTCAACGCCAGGCTCGAAGCTCCCGACTCTTCCGGGCCGGTTCCCGAGTTGCAGGAAGGCAGTTTTGTACAGCTGACCGGCGTGTGTTCCGCTCAAGTGGATCCCGGCAAGCTTTACCTGCTGGTGCTACAGGATCCCGTGGGCTTCACCCTTCTGCTGCGTTCGCGGCAAGATGTACAAGTCTTGGAGCCCCCTTCGTGGTGGACCGTCCAACATGCGCTTACCGTTCTCGGCATGGTGTTGGCGATAATGTTTGTCGTACTGATTTGGGGGACGCACCTTCGCCGCCGGGTCCACATGCAAACCGAAGCCTTAAGAACAGCCACCCAAAAAGAAATGGCGGTCCGCGACCTGGCAAATGCCATGCAGGAAGTAACTCTGAATAAAGATTTCCGCGCCCGGGTGCCGGTCCGCGGAGCAGACGATATTGCCCAACTCGGTATTGGCTTCAACAAGATGCTGTCTCAACTCGAGCAGCGCGATCGGGCCAAGTGTGAAGCGGAAGCCAAGTTGGAATATCAGGCACTGACCGACGAACTTACGGGATTGCCCAATCGCAGGCTGCTGGCAGACCGTCTTGCGCAAACTCTGGCCTTGGCAGGACGAGAGAAGCACATGGTGGCGGTGCTGTATGTCGACCTTGACGGCTTCAAGTTGGTCAACGACAGTTTTGGACACACCACAGGAGACACTCTGCTCTCGCAGGTTTCAGAACGCTTAGGATCACGGGTCCGCCAGTCGGACACTCTGGCACGCATCGGGGGCGACGAGTTCACAGTAATATTAAGCAAACTAAACACGAAAGAAGACGCGGGATTGGTGGGAAAAAACTTGCTCCAGGCGATCACCACACCGTTCTTGATCGCCACCCACGAAATCACCATCAGTGCCAGCATCGGCATCAGTTTATTCCCCCACAATGGGACCGATGGGACCAGCCTTCTCCAACAGGCCGACAGTGCGATGTATGCCGCCAAGCACAATGGCAAGAATCAATTGATGTACTTTACTCCGGAACTTGGCTCGTCGGTTCGCGAGCGGATCAACCTGGAGCATCAACTGCGCGGCGCTGTAACACGCGGCGAAATTGAGGTTCATTACCAGCCTGAATTCAATGTCCACACGGAACGCCTGGTGCGCTTCGAGGCCCTGGCACGTTGGAACCATTGCACTCTTGGTGCAATCTCTCCCGCCAAGTTCATACCCATCGCCGAAGAAAGCGGGCTGATTGTCCCTCTCGGCGTTTATGTTCTGGAAAAGGCCTGCCGGGAAGCGGTCAAATGGCAAGCCATGGCCGATGACCCCATCCAGGTCGCGGTCAACGTTTCCAGTCTCCAGTTTGCACGCGAGACTTTCGTCTCAGAAGTTACCGAAGTATTGCAACGCACCGGCCTCAAACCCAATCTGCTGCAAATCGAGCTTACAGAATCGGTCACTCTGAACGGCGCTGAACGTGCTTCCAATACCATGAAACAGCTTCGTGCTCTCGGAATCACCCTGGCTATCGACGACTTCGGCACCGGATATTCCTGCCTGAGCTATCTTCCCAGATTGCCCTTCAATGCCCTGAAGGTAGATCGCTCTTTTGTTAACGAGCTGGAAATCAGGCCGGAAACCAAGGGCATGATCAATTCCCTGGTGGCCCTTGCCCACAACTTCGACATGCAGGTCATCGTCGAAGGCGTCGAGACTCCCAAGCAATTGGAATTGATCCGTAATCTTGGCGCCAATGAGGTACAGGGATACCTCTTGGGGAGGCCCACCCCCGACCCGGCTTTTTACATTTCCAAACAAGTGCAAAGAATCAACCTCAAAGACCTGACTCAATCCGGCAAACTGCCAGACGATGTCAAAAGAAAATGAACTAAGGCTCCGCCTGCTATCGCAACAAAATTTTCGATCTTCTATTTTCCCTGTGATTTATACTTTGCCCGGCCCAATTGGGCCGCGTTCTAATCACTTTCGCGCCGGAGAACTCCCATCACTCTACCTGACAGCCGTAAGCGCACCTGGGTCGTAGCTGGAGTCGCACTTCTACTAACCGTTTTATTCCTTCAACTGGCATTCGTAGCCAACCGCAACTCCATCACCTGGGACGAAGATGATCACATCTTCGCCGGCTACATGTCGCTAAAACACGCTGATTTCGGGCTAAACCCAGAGCATCCACCTCTGGTAAAAATGCTTGCCGCCATCCCTCTTCTCTCAATGGATTTGAAGATGCCGGAGCTTAAGGGGCGATTTTTCAAGCTCGACGCGTTCCTCGGCGGCAAAGATTTTATCTTCAACAACGATTTCAACCAGATCATTTGGAGAGCCCGCATGGCTGCGTCCTTGTTGACGCTGCTGCTCGCCACACTGGTCTTTCTTGCTGCCAGGGAAATGTTTGGCACCGGCGCTGGCTTCATTGCGCTGGGATTGATGGTTTTCGATCCCAACATCCTCGCCCATGGCGCGGTGGTCGGCACCGACATGGGGCTTTCCTGCTTCATGTTCGCTTCCGTCTACGCCTTTTATCGTTACGTAAAAGCCCCTTCGCTTGGGCGCATGGCTATCGTTGGCCTCGCGGCTGGATTGGCACTCACTACCAAGCACACTGCCATCCTGGTCTTCCCCATGCTGTTCTTGCTATCGCTTTGCGAAGTCATGCGCGCTAAAGACGCATCCGATCAACCGCTCTCCCGGAGTAAATACTCAGTTCGTCTGGCCCTTGCACTCGTGGGGATAGGTGCAATTGCGCTTACCGTCCTCTGGGCCTTCTATGCTTTCCGCTACCCGGCACGAGAAGCTGGCTTGCAGTTGAATCCTCCCTTCAGCCAGTTCGTGCAGGGCCTCTCCCGCCCTCATGAAATTCGCCTGCTTTCCTGGGTGGCGCACTGGCATCTTCTGCCGGAGTCCTATCTCTACGGCCTGGCGGATGTCCGCATCATGTCCGATTACTACACCAGCTTTATTTTTGGGACGACTTACCTGCACGGAGTCTGGTACTACTTCCCCGTCGCATTCCTGATCAAATCCACGCTTACCCTCCTGCTCTTGCTCGTGTTGACCAAATGGGCAATCTTCACCCGGCGGTTTACCGCGTGGCGCGAGATTCTGTTCCTTTCCATTCCTCCGATTTTTTACCTGCTGGTGGCCATCTGGTCGAGAATGAACATCGGCCTCCGCCACATTCTGCCGATGTACATGTTTCTGTTTGTTCTGCTCGCCGGCGTAGCCTGGAAATTTATCCAGAAAGACCGCCGCTGGCTCTATGCAGTTGTGGGGCTGTTGTTGTTTCAGGCCATCTCCGGAGCGCGCACCTATCCCGCTTACATGGCCTACGCCAATGAACTTTGGGGAGGCCCGTCGCAGACCTACAAATACCTGACCGACTCTAACGCGGACTGGGGGCAGCAGCTCAAATCCGTAAAACGTTACCTCGACCAACACGGAATCAAAGATTGCTGGTTCGTATACTTTGCCCAGGGCGTGGTAGATTTCCGCGACTACGGCATCCCTTGCAAGCCTCTGCCAACCAACGACTCGCTGTGGGCGACTGCCAAAATCGAAGCGCCTCCGGTCATTGACGGCACGGTGCTGATCAGCGCCGGCGATCTTTCCGGGTTCGAGTTCGGAGCTCCGCCGCTGAATCCTTACGAACAATTCCGCCACATCGACCCCGTTGCCACCATTGACTACGGAGTGCTCGTTTTCCAGGGACATTTCGAAATCCCCAAAGCGGCAGCTCTGAGTCATATACAAAATGCCAGGGAATATCTGGCCGCAAAGCAATTGCCGGAAGCGCTAAACGAATCCCAGCAAGCCGTAGGTGTCGCCCCTGAATCCGTGGCCGCAAACGCAATATTGGGGGATGCCCTCATGGCCCTGCAACGCCCACAGGAAGCAAAGCAGGCTTATGAAAAAGCCCTGATGCTGGCAAAAACCATCGCCCCGGAATTTCAAGCAGGCTGGATTGGCCGCCTGGAGAACAAGCTGGCTGCGAATTAGCCCGCCCCACAAAACCGTTGCTCTGTGATACAAGGGAATTGGAGCGGCCCGCCATGTCCAAAAAATGCACTCATCTCGATCAAATCAAGTTTCGCGAAACCAGCAAGCGCCAATGCGATGAGTGCGTGAAGATGGGTGACACCTGGGTCCACTTGCGCATGTGCCTGATCTGCGGCAACGTGGGTTGTTGCGACTCCTCCAAGAACAAACATGCCACCAAGCACTTCCACAAAACCAAGCATCCCCTGATGCGCTCCATCGAGCCTGGCGAATCCTGGGTCTGGTGCTATGCAGACGAGATTGAGGCTGGTGAGATCGAGGCTTAAGCCTCAGCTTGAATCTTCAGGAGACCGCCGCTCATTGCCGCCAATCATCAACGCACAAGAAATTTCAAAGGCTTTCGGAGCCAATCCGCTTTTTCAAAACGTTTCCTTTACCGTATCCGAGGGCAACCGCATTGGCCTCATCGGCCCCAACGGCTCGGGCAAATCCACCCTGCTGCGCATGCTGGCGGGCGAAGTAGGTCCCGACGAAGGGGAGATATCCTTTCGCAAACGCGTCCGCGTCAGTTTCGTACAACAAGAGTCCAGGTTCGAGTCGGGAGATACGATACGATCCGTGGTTGAAGCCGCGCTAACGCGCGCCGCCGTAGCGAGTACGGAACATGACGCGCGTTTCGCCGAAACCCTCGGCCGTGCCGGTTTCACCGATCCCGAAGCCGAAGCCACCTCCCTCTCCGGAGGCTGGCAAAAACGCCTGGCCATTGTCGAAGCCTTAGTGCAGGGACCCGACGTTCTCCTGTTGGATGAGCCTACCAACCACCTCGACCTGGCGGGGATCGAGTGGCTTGAAGCGTTGTTAGAGCAAGCGTCTTTCGCCAGCGTGATCGTGAGCCACGACCGCTATTTTCTGGAAAACGTCGCCACCGATATGGTGGAACTCAGCCGCATCTATCCCGACGGATCGCTGCGGGTTCGCGGCCCTTACAGTACATTCCTGGAGAAGAAGGAAGAATTTCTGCACGCCCAGTCCAAGCGCCAGGAAGCCCTGGAAAACCTGGTGCATAACGAAATCGAGTGGCTGCGCCGTGGGGCCAAAGCCCGCACCAGAAAATCCAAAGCCCGCATCGGTAAAGCCCACGAGTTAATGGGCGAACTGGCCGACCTGAATATGCGGACGCGTACCGGCGCGGCCCAAATTGATTTCACTGCTTCCGATCGTAAGACCAAGAGGTTGGTCGAACTGGAAGACCTCACCTACGAAATCGGGGACCGCGCACTCTTTGCCAATTTCAACTTCATCCTGACCGCCGGCATGCGCGTGGGCCTGGTAGGACCAAACGGCAGTGGCAAGACTACCCTGCTGCGACTCTTGCGGGGTGAATTGAATGCCACCGGTGGAAACATCCACCGTGCTGAATGGTTGCGCATTGTCTATTTCGACCAGAGCCGGGAACTCGACACCAACATCACTCTACGTCGAGCATTGGCTCCCGAAGGAGATTCGGTAATTTACCAGGACCGGCCGATTCACGTAGCTTCGTGGGCCGCAAGATTTTTGTTCACCGGCGAACAGCTCAACCAACCGGTAGAGCGGCTTTCCGGAGGAGAGCGGGCCCGTGTGCTGATCGCACAGCTGATGCTTCAGCCGGCTGACGTTCTTCTATTGGACGAACCCACCAACGACCTCGACATCCCCACGCTGGAAATTCTGGAAGAAAGCCTGCTCGAGTTTCGTGGATCACTAGTGCTGGTGACCCACGACCGCTACATGCTCGACCGCGTCTCAAATATCGTAATCGGACTGGATGGGCAAGGCGGCGCGGATAGTTTTGGCGATTACTCCCAATGGGAAACGTGGCAGTTGGAACGCGAACGGGCAACCAAGTCGCTGAAACCAGACAGCAGGCGCCCCGCCTCTCCTAAGTCATCGACGGCGCCGGCCAAAAAGAAATTGTCCTATCTCGAAGCCCGCGAATTTGCCGGCATGGAACAACGCATCGCCGAAGCAGAACAGTCGTTAAAGGCCAAGCAAGCCCAACTCGAAGACCCGGCCATTGCCACTGATGCATCCCGGCTGGTTACCGCACAGGCGGAACTCGAGGCAGCACAAGAGAATTTAGAAATCATCTACGCCCGCTGGGCTGAGCTGGAAGAAAAAAACGGCTGATTCGCATTCGTGCCAAACGGAAGCTTAGGCCCGATGGATCCCGTAGCCCTGGGTCGCCAGCCTACTTCACTCGGGCACGCGCCAGTGTGACCGGAACTTGCTCCACAATTTCAATCCCAAACCCCTCAAGCGCCACCACCTTGCGGGGATGGTTGGTCAGCAGTCGAATGCTGCGCAAATTGAGATCGGCCAAAATCTGCGCTCCCAGGCCGATTTCGCGCTGCGTCTTGCGCTGGCTCTCCGGCAGCGCCGGCGAAATCTTGTCGCGGTGAAACGAGAGCAGTGTGCGGTCTCCAACTTTCTCGGTGGAGAACCCCCTAGATCCCTGATGCAGGTAAATCAGCGCCCCGCGTCCTTCCTGCGCGATCTCACGCATGGAGCCCTCAATCATGTCGCGGCAATCGCAAAAGGTAGACCCAAAAATATCGCCGATCATGCAGTGCGCATGCATGCGCACCAGCACCGGTCCGGAAGCAGATTCAATATCGCCACGCACCAGAGCCAGGTGCGTTTCCCCGCCCTCCACTTCGCTCTCGTAAGCGATCAAGCGGAATTCCCCATGCGGAGTGGCAATCAGCGATTCTCCTACCCGATGCACATAGCGCTCATTCTGCATGCGGTAGCGGATCACTTCGGCCACCGTCACCATCTTCAAATCGTGTTCCCGGCAAAATTCAATAAGGTCAGGAATGCGCGCCATGCTGCCATCATCCTTCATGATCTCGCAGATGATTCCCGCCGGAATTAACCCAGCCAACCGCGCCAGATCCACAGAAGCTTCGGTCTGCCCGGCCCGCACCAATACTCCGCCCTTCCGCGCCCGCAGGGGGAACACATGCCCGGGCCGTGCCAGATCAGAAGGCCGCGTGGCCGGATCAATCGCAACCTTGATAGTGTGCGACCGGTCGTATGCGGAAATTCCGGTCGTCACTCCCTGCCGCGCATCAATCGCCTCACAAAAAGCCGTTCCGTAATTGGAAGTGTTCTCCGCGCTCATCGGCCCAATGCGCAGATGATCCAGCCGCTCCTCCGTCATGGTCAGGCAAATCAGCCCGCGCCCATACTTCGCCATGAAGTTGATGATCTCAGGAGTGACTTTTTCGGCAGCCAGGGTCAGATCGCCTTCATTTTCGCGATCTTCGTCATCCACCACTACTATCATCCGCCCGGCTCGGATTTCTTCAATTGCCGTAGGTACGTCGGTAAAAGGCTGGTGCGTCATAGGGAAAGTGTAGCAAAATCCCTCTAGAAAACCGTCCAGTAACAAAACTGAGAACTGAGAACTAGGAACTGGCAACTGATATTTGGCCGCAACCTCGGTTCCCGGTTACCGTTCCCGGTTCTCCGTGAGCCAGATCACTTAAAATGAAGTCATGCCCGCACAAACCTGGAACCCATCTGCTTATGCAACCCACGCCGGCTTTGTCCCTGCATTAGGCCGGCCCGTGCTTGACTTGCTCCAGCCCAAACCGGGCGAAAGAATCCTGGACCTGGGCTGCGGTGATGGCACTCTCACTCTCAAGCTGGCGGAACTGGGAGTCGAAGTTGTGGGCGTAGATAGCTCTCCGGGGATGGTCGCCGCTGCCAGGAAGCGCGGCCTCGACGCTCGGCTGATGGATGCAACCGCCCTCACCTTTGAAAACGAATTTGACGCCGTCTTTTCCAACGCGGTCTTGCATTGGGTGAAAGATGATCCCGATGCTGCCATCGCCTCCGCTTACCGGGCCCTGCGGCGACCGGGTCGCTTTGTAGGCGAATTGGGTGGCCACGGCTGCGTAGCGGCCGTCAATCTGGCCCTCATGATGGGGCTGGAAAAGCGTGGGATTAAAAATGCCGCCGCCGTTTGTCCCTGGTATTTTCCCACCGTGGATGACTACACCGCCCGCCTGGAGCGCGTCGGATTTGTCGCGGAAAGCGTTCAACTGATCCCCCGCCCAACGCCGTTATCCACAGGCATGCGCGGCTGGCTCGAAACGTTTGCCAACCCTTTCTGCGCGGTACTCCCAAAAGAAGATAGAGGAAGTTTCCTGGACGAGGTCACCACAATGTTGCGGCCCGTACTCTGTGACCAGCAGGGCCGCTGGACTGCTGACTATATGCGCCTGCGCTTCCTGGCGCGCAAGAAATAACCAATCAAGCAGATTTGTCATTCCGACAAGTCGCGAAGCGACGAGGAGGAATCTGCTTTCCGCCTGCGCTGCCTGAAGCCGTTACTTCGAAACCGCGGCAAACAAATCCGAATGCAGCAGCGCCTGGAACTGCTTGTCATCGGTCTTAAAGTGAAATTGGATGTTCGAACTGTCCGAGTTCACCTTCACATTCTCCAGCGCAACTTTCTCGGTAGGCGAAGCTGACATCTTGCGATACAGCATCCCCGCCTGCACCAGAGTTGAAAGGGTTGCCGCGGTCACCGAGTCCGACGTCACCACGTCCAGATCGAACTTCACGCCATTATCAAAATTCATGGCGTAGCGAGACCCCAGCAGGCGGTTCTTGATGGTCTCGTAATCCCCAAGTTTCGAAGCATCTCCCAGTGCCGAGCGCATCATGTTCTGCGTCCCCTGTTGGTCGAGCACACTCCAAACCGTCCCCGAATCCACCGAACCGATCATGTCCACAATCTGGTTGTTGGAATCGAGCGTGGAGATGTACCCATCGCGCGCATCCAAAGCATCTTTGATGGCCGTATGGTCACCGAACAGCAATGTATCCTCTTCCAGAAACGACATTTCCATCCCATTGCTCATGGGATAAATCTCGGCCGTGCGATACTTAATCGGCTTGATCTTGCGCAGGGTTAATTTCTTGACAACCGCCCTTCCAGAAAAAGACCCCTGGGCAACGCCCATCACGCGCACACCTTTTTTCATGCGATAGGACACAAAAGTAAGCTGGTCAACATCCCGTTCGGGATCAATCCCTGTACCCTTCAACGCCGTTTCAAACTGCTTCAGGTTCTCCGGAAGCACCTGCGCCTTCAGCGCCATGGCCGTATTCGAGTCCTTCATCGTCCGGTAGTCCACGGAAATAATCTGCTGGATATCCGACGGGATCACCACCCGCGCCGCACTCCCCAAAGGCAGCGCCCACGCGGAACTTGCCATAATCAAAACAAAAATAATAACTTTCACTCGATTCATAAAAACCTCAGCTACTTTGAAGTTCGATGCAGATTGCTACCGGACAGTAACCTTCAAGTAATGTAATTCTATGCCAATGGACTACCTCGGCAATAGTCACCGAGGTACGATTCGGAAAGTGCTACTTCCCAGCTTGTCGCCGTGTTCGAATTCCCTCTCCGAGTAACCGGTACGATTCATTTCAACGCCGCCACCCTTTGGCGTGTTTGCGTTGCAAAGCCAGCGTCCTTTAATGATTCCAGGTTGATCTCCACATTGGCTAGCGCCCCTTGAATCGCGGCCTCTGCCAAGGCCAATGCAGTGGTGAGATCGGACTTCATATTCGGATTAGTAATCGGCTTCAACTTCTCCACGATCTTGGCCACTTCCGCAGCCCGTTCGGCGACTCCGAGAGGCACGCTCGTGGCCTGCTTCAGTGCAGAGTCAATCAATCCATCCGCGTTGGCCGACTCCCTGGCCTGCTTGTAGGCCTTCATCACGGAATTGTAAGCATCCGCGTCCGCATCAATCGCGGCCTTCAATTCCTCACCAAGCTGTGACAATCGCCCAATGGCCGCGCTCAAATCGCTTTCGTATTGCAGATAGGCCTTCTTGCCGCGAGACATCGAAGACACCATGGAGGCCAGCCCCGCTGCCATCGCTCCCGCCGCAGCCGCCGCACTCCCGCCGCCAGGAGTCGCCGTAGGCGCCGCCAGTTGTTCCACAAAAGGTTCAACCCCGGCGCGCAATCCGCCAACAGCCATCTTCCCGCCCACGACCGCCGCCAGACGGTTTTCCAATATCAGCGAAGAATCGAAATTTTCCACCTGCAAAAACCACTCCGCCGCCGACTCCAGCGCCTTCTTCGGAATCAACCCGACAATCTCGCTGCTGACCGGCATCACTCCGTATCGCGCAGCTTCTGTCTTCACCATCTCAAACACCCGATGCACCGGCGTCTGCTCAAAATCAGTCAGGTTCATGGAAACCTGTGCCAGCCCGCGCACCAGAAATCCCGCTCCTTTTACAAAGCGCAATCCGCCGCTGGAAAACCGCACCGCCTTGGCAATCTTCTTGGCAATCTCCACTTCCGGCGTATTCAGGAAAACGTTGTACGCGATCAGAAACTTCCGCGCGCCCACAACCGTAGCCCCCGCTGTCGGATGTACTCGAGGATCGCCGAAGTCCGGCTTTCTTGCAGGATTTGTAGCAATCTCCGCGCGAATTCCCTCAAACTGCCCGCGCCTGATATTTTCCAGGTTCTGCCGCTCCTGCGTGGTCGCAGCCGCCTCATATAAATAGACCGGTATCTGATGCCGCTTCCATATCTGCTCGCCCACATGCCGGGCCATGGCGACGCAGTCCTCAATCGTCACGCCTTCAATGGGAATGAACGGCACCACATCCGCCGCCCCCATCCGCGGATGCGCCCCCTGATGCTGGGTTAGGTCAATTAGCTCCGCAGCCTTGCCTACGCCGCGAATCGCCGCCTCCTGTATCGCCGCACGCTCACCCACCAGCGTGATCACACAACGGTTATGGTCGGAGTCCATCTCCCGGTCCAATAGATAGACACCATCCATCTTCATGGCCTCGACAATGGCGTCAACTTTGCCTTTGTCGCGCCCTTCAGAAAAATTGGGGACGCATTCAACTAGAGTGGACATTCAACAAGAAGGATATAGTTGGCATGAGTACGCTGCAACCGTGGGCGAACAGCAATCGTTACCAACGGAATTCGTTGTCATTGCGCTTCATTCTTTCGCTAACGGCTCAAATTTCACCTTTGCCACATCCAGCAGCGCATAGGCTTCGTCGGCAGACTTCATGACCTGCAACATCGGCCGCGTTTGCCCTCCCATGATCTGGAACATGCGGGCCATGCCAAACATATACGCCGTAGGCGCCACAATAATGCGTGGTACGGATGGGTCTTTCACCGTCGGCTTGAACCTCGCCAACTCGTGAATTGTCTGCGGAGAAACATCAAACGCCGTCGCTTCAGACAAATCAATAATCACGGCACGGGGGTTTGTCCGAGTTACAGCTTGCGGAGTAGCTTGGTAACACTCCTTGATTAATTCATCGCCAATCTGACCGACATACCTGACCCGCAAAATCCTGTTGACCGGATCGAGGTCGAAGCGGTAAGGCACGTTGGGCGGACTCCGTGGCGGACTGGTTGTGGCCATTATCCTGCCAAATGACCCAAAGTCAAGCGGTCTTCCTTGCGATCCAATATAATGCCCCTCACCCCGAGGTCTGGGTGAGTGTATGCCACCGTTTCGTATCTTCTTAGCTGATCATGACGAAGTAGTCCGCAATGTCATGACTGCCGTCCTTACCCGTGATGGCTGGCGGATCTGCGGAGAAGCCTCCACCGGCACTGAGGCCATAAATAAAATCGCCAATCTAAAACCGGACCTGGTCCTGATGGATATCGGTCTTACGAATCCCTCAGGATTGGACACCACCCGTCTGATCATTCAGCGCGACCCCGCACAACCTCTTGTCATGTTAGGCACGATTGATGACGAAGTTACAGCCAGAAAAGCCTTTGAATCCGGCGCGCTGGGTTACGTCCTGAAGGCCAATGCCGCGCGCGATCTGGCCACAGCTGTCCGTTCCCTGATGAACGGCCAGACTTTCTTCACCCCGCGTATCGCAGAAAACATACTCCACAGTTACTTCCAGATCGGCCCGAAACAGGAGATACCGCCGACCATCCGCTCCGAGCGTGATCGTATAGCCGTAAAGTTACTGGCCCGCGAAGCAGCTACAGCCATGGGCACGGCAAAGCTGCGCCAGTCCCGCGGCATGCCACGTTCCATGAAAACCTTGATTACCGTGTTGATAGTCATAACCGCGGGCGCGTTTATCTGGATGAACTACAGCGACATCATCGAAGAAAACGTTCCATTTCTGCGCCAGTTCCTGGTGCAAACCGGCATCAAATCGGTGCCACCCCAGGAATATCCCGGCGGCAATCCGGACACCAAGGTCTGGATTGATCTCCACACCGCGCTCTATTATTGTCCCGGCACACCACTGTATGGCAAAACAGGCAAGGGTAAATTCGCGCGCCAGCAGGATGCACTCGACGACCACTTCGAACCGGCAGAACGGAAGGCATGCAAGTAAATTTGGTAGTGTGGAGACGCGACTTGTCCCGTCTGTCAGCCGAGCCCAGCGCTAATGTTTGCCAAAGAATTTTCCAATCCCCAAGCGCACCTGCACGGTATTGATTCCCGGATTCAGGTCCCCCAACCCCGCATTTGAAATATGCATGTAGCGGGCTTCCAGACTCAGAGCATGATGTTCACCCAGGAAGTGAAAACCCAAAGCCGCACTCGAAGTGAAATTCACCCGCGCAGTAAAGTTGGGCACATCATGGTTGGTAAATAAGGTGCCTCCGCTGAGTTCGAAGTAAGGCACCACGCTTCCCCGCGTGGCAAAGTTCCACTTCAGATTCAACGGGTTGATGCCCGCGCCAAACGCCGTATTGCCGGGCTGAAACACCACAAACGCCGGTACCGCATCCACCGCGTACTCGAATCGTCCCTTCAAAAACCCCGGCCCATGCGGACGCGTCAGAATCCATCCATAGCGTAGGCCAAGGTTCCAGACACTGGTCTTATTCGTTCCGCCGGGCACCGAATGCCCGCCTCCAGTCCAGACCTGCACTTCGCGGCTGCCGTCCCCCGGCCGTTCCTGCGCGAACGCAAAACCGGTAGTCAAAAGAATAATGGTGAGTAGGGTAATTTTCATGCCAAGAACGAGAAAGTACCGAATTTGCACGATACAAGAAACCAAGGCGGCCTGACAAATCGCATAAAATTCAGCCCCAAAAGTTATAGAATATGCCCGCTGTCATACTGAAACGGAGAACCCATGCCTAAATACGTGATTGAACGTGAGATCCCAGGTGCCGGACAGATCCCACCCGACCAACTGCAAGCCATCTCACAGAAATCTTGCGGCGTTCTAAGCAATCTCGGCCCACAAATCCAATGGATCCACAGCTACGTGACCGACAACAAAATCTACTGCATCTACATTGCCCCGAATGAAGAGATGGTGAAAGAACACGCCAAGCAAGGCGGCTTCCCAGCTAACAGGATTTCCGAAGTGAAGACCATGATCGATCCGACCACCGCGGAGTAGATCGGTCGCGACTATGTTACAGGCTGAGCCCGCCGTCCACTGCCAGAATCTGTCCCGTAATAAAGTGCGGCGCGGTGGCGAAGAAATACACCGCCTCAGCAATTTCCTCTCCGTGGCCATTCCGCAGCATGGGTGTTTGTTTGGCCATCCGCCGCATAAAAGCCTTCGCTGCTTTTTCCCCCAGATCAATCATGCCGGGCGCGACGCAATTCACGGCAATCTCCGGTGCTAGCGCCTTGGCCATCACCTTGGTCAGCATGTGTACCGCTGCTTTGGACGAACAGTAATGTGCATGCGTACTCCAGGCCTGCAATCCTCCCAGCGATCCCATATTGATGATCTTGCCCTTCCGCCGCCGCAAAAGCTTCAGCGCCTCGCGCGACACCAGAAACGGCCCGCGCGTGTTCGAAGCGAACATCGCGTCCCATTGTTGGACGGTTAGCTTCTCAAACTCCGCGGTTTCATAATTCGCGGCGTTATTGACCAGGATGTCCAACCCGCCCAGCTCGCGGGCAACTTCCCTCATTGTCCCGCGCACACTTTTTTCATCGGTAATGTCACAGCGCAATGCCACGGCGCGCACCCCGAAGCCACTCAAATCAATCACGGTAGCCTGCGCCTCGCGCGCCGAATTGCGGAAGGTGATCGCCACATCCGACCCTTCCTCCGCCAGCTTCAAAGCAATCGCCCGCCCTAGCCGGCGTGCGCCTCCGGTGATGAGCGCGGTCTTCCCTTGCAGCGATTTTGCCATGATTTTGATTGTATCTTGGGAATGCACCCCGTTCCCTGCCTTAACAATCTCATTCCGGAACTGATCTAAATCGTTTCAGATTTTCTTTATGGTTACCCTCTGGAAACCGCGTCGGGTTGGGGTTACAATTCGCCATAATGGACCAGCCGGGACAGGTCGTCGTTTACTCGCGCAAGGGATGCCACCTGTGCGAAATCGTCAAAGAAAGCCTGGGCAAGCTTGAGCGCCACGCCGGTTTCAAATGGCAGGAAATTGATGTAGATTCCGACGACCATCTCCGCCGCCTCTATAACGATGAAGTCCCCGTAGTCTTCGTCAACGGCCGCAAAGCCTTCAAGTACCACATGGATGAGCATGAATTTCTGCGCAAACTGGCCAGCTAGCGTTTCTTCCCAAACAGGAATTTTGGCTGGCCCAGCGCCGTTGGCCCTGCGTTCGAAGTTTTGCAATGAACACCGCCTTTAACCGCTGGGGTACCTACATCGAGTTTTTCAGCAAACTGGTTGGCCCCGTGGTATTTCAGCTACAATCACCCGCGCATGTTACGCACTCGTCTCTTCGCTGATCCCCAGGGCCTTTTTGTTCACGATGTAATCCTGCAAAGCTGTCACCGTTTCCCTAATAGGACCGCCATTGTAGATTCCTCCGCTAACCGCCGCATCACCTACTCGGAATACGGAGAGATCGTCGAATCACTGGCCCGAGGCTTTATCTCGGCAGGCCTGATGCCAGGCGAGGTAATCGCCATCTATCTGGCCAACTCCTGGGAGTTCGCTGCCGCCTATCACGCCGCCACGCTGGCAGGCGGTATTCCCACCCTCCTCAATCCCAGCTATCGCGAGCGTGAAGTCCGCTATCAGCTGGAAAATTCCGGCGCAACATTCCTGATCAGCGATGGCGAAAATTTGGCAGGAGTCAATCTAGGCAGTCTGCCAAATCTCCGCCGCATATACACAACCCGCCAACCGCTAAGTGGAGCGGAAGCACTCCCCAACCTGCTGCAACCAAGCACAGCTTCATGTCCCCAGCCCAGCCAGCCGTCTAACCAAATCCTGGCCGCGCTTCCCTACTCCAGTGGAACTACCGGACTCCCCAAAGGTGTCATGCTCTCTCATTACAACCTGATATCAAACGTATTCCAGTGCATCGGCCCACACTGCACTCCGTTATGCGGCAACGATGTGATCCTATGCTTCTTGCCGCTCTATCATATCTACGGTCTGAATGTGATGCTGAACCCCTCGCTTACGCTGGGAGCAACTCTGGTCCTCATGCCGCGCTTTCATCCCACCGATTTCTTCCGCTTGCTGATCGAAGAACAAGTCACCATGATGCCCACCGTCCCGCCCGCCCTGAACGCCCTGTGCCAGGCCGCCGAAACCGGACAATTCCCCAGAGATCACAAAGTCCGCTGGGCAAAATCCGGGGCCGCACCGTTGTCCCCGGAACTAGCACAACGCTTCACTACGCTAACCGGAATCAAGGTCTGCCAAGGCTACGGCATGACCGAAGCTTCTCCGCTGACTCATCTCGGATATCTGGATCCCCCCCTCTACCGTCCTGCATCCATCGGCCAGCCAGTGGCCCGGACTGAGTGTCGCGTCCTCGGCGAAAACGACGCGGAGGTCTCTGCCGATGAGCCCGGCCAACTGGTGATGCGCGGCCCGCAATTCATGCTCGGCTACTGGAAAGAACCTCAAGCCACAGCCGCCGCATTGCGCGACGGCTGGTACTGGTCGGGCGATTTAGTGACCCGCGGCGCCGACGACTTCTATTTCGTCCGCGACCGCTTAAAAGAAATGATCAAGTACAAGGGGTTCCCGGTAGCGCCCGCGGAGGTCGAAGCCTTACTCCTGGAGCACCCAGCCGTAAAAGAATGTGCAGTGGTTGGCAGACCAGACTCAGCCGCTGGCGAAATTCCGGTGGCGTTCATAGCCCTACGTGATAGCTTCACCGCCTCGCAAAAAATGAAAGACGATCTGTGCGCTTTTGTTGGCGAACGCCTGACCAGCTATAAACAACCCCGCGAAATCCACTTCATTGATGCCGTCCCCAAAACCGCCTCCGGTAAACTCCTGCGTAGAGAACTGCGCCAACAACTAAACCCAAAGTAGTGCTCTAATGTGGTTTTTTTCGCGACCTCTGCGGGTTTTATCTGCGTCCTTCGCGCTTAAAGTCTTTTGCCTTCCTTTACCGCAAATCAACCGACGTTAACGGCAAAGAACGCGGAGAAAACCCAGAAGCTACGAAGCGCTGGTTCATACATAAACTCCCGTCTGCCGGCAAATCTTCAATTACCATAAAGAATCGCCTATGGCCGTGTCCTTACCATCGCTCGACGAAATCAGGCAAGCCCAGCAACTCGTGTACTCGGTCATGCCACCGACCCCGCAATTTTCCTGGCCACTGCTCTGCAAACGCCTGGAAACCGAAGTCTGGGTCAAGCACGAAAACCACACCCCGATCGGCGCATTCAAAGCCCGCACCACGATTGTCTATGCAGCAGAGTTATTCAAGAACGGAAGCCATATCAAAGGACTCATCACCGCCACCCGCGGCAACCACGGCCAGTCGGTCGCCTTAGCAGCCCAAAGATTCAAAGCCTCTTGCACCATCGTCGTGCCCCATGGCAACAGCCAAGCCAAGAATGCCGCCATGCAGGCCCAAGGCGCAACCCTGATCGAGTTCGGCAACGATTTCCAGGAGTCCCGCGAGCACGCCATAAAAGTTGCTCAACAACAAGGCTTACATATCGTCCCAGCCTTTCACTACAACATCGTGAAGGGCGTAGCCACCTACTGGCTTGAATTCTTTACCGCGGTGCCGCATCTCGACGTTGTGTATGTCCCTGTCGGACAAGGTTCCGGCATCTGCTCCGCAGTCGCCGTCCGCAACGCCATGAACTTGAAGACGAAAATTATCGGCGTGGTCTCCCAAGGCGCGCCCGCCTACGCTCTATCTTTTGCAGCAGCCCGCAAAATCGAAGCACCAGTCACCACGCAAATCGCCGACGGCATGGCCTGCCGCGTGCCCGATGATGAACCATTGGAAATCATGTTGAACAACCTGGACCACATGGTCTGCGTCAGCGACGACGAAGTCCGCCAAGCAATGAAAATCTTTTTCACCGATACTCATAACGTGGTCGAGGGCGCAGGAGCCGCCGCACTGGCAGCAGCCCTCAAACAGAAGCCGTCTCTTGGAGGAACATGCGTAGGGGTAGTTGCCAGCGGAGGCAACGTAGATCACGAAACCTTCGCCAAAATATTACTCGACTAACTACTAAAACTTCGCGTCTATGCCGCTGCCCTGCGTCTTGCCGGCCGGTGTTAATGAGGCCGTCCACGTTCCACTCCAGTTGTGTCCGTCCCCGGAAAAATATTCGATCGTGCCCTGAATCCGGCTACCTTCCATCTTTCCTGAATATGCCGCCAGCACTGCTGTTCCGTGCTGACTCGATCCCATGATGCGCACACCTCCCTGATCGAACCGCTCTACCGTCAAAAAGTTCCCTGCAAATGCGGGACTCTTCGCATCCCAGGACCAGGTAAAGCAGTCTTCCCTCGGCAAACCGCGGTCATCATCGTTGGTCTGGCAAACATTCATCACCGCCGGCATCCGGGAGGACACCTGAGCAAAATCGGCGGCCTCTCCGACTACTAGCGCCGTCCATTTACCATCCAGTTGAATTGTCTTTCCCCCTGCCCGGGTAGTACTGGTAACCGTCCCTTGCACCAGGGCCCCCAGCAACCGGCCAGTAAAAATCGCTGTTTTCTCTGCATCCTTATAGTGAATGACAATCTTTTCCGCGCTGAACTGGTCTACGGCAACCGTTGCTTCTTCCCCAACCAAAGTGGCCTTAGATGTATTCCCCAATTCATAAGACTTATCACCATTGCGAATCAGCGGAAAACAACCCAGGACGCCGGCGGTATCGCAGGAGTACAGAACTTTGGGAATACGAACAGGCAAATCTTGTGCGCTGAAAGGAATTGCGTGAGAAATCAACAACAGAAAGACCAAGCAGTACCCAAGCCACATCTTAGTCAGTGGCAATTAGTGTTTCCCCCGTATGCCACCATCCTACGCCGCTTTGCGGAAAGTAAGGTTCACACGGTATCTACCTAATAAAGGATGGTGGTTATCCTTGAGTGCCAGAACTCCGTGATAACGCAGCCGCGCCGGCCCTCCCCAAACAATCACATCGCCGTGCTCCACAGGCACGCGCTGGGTTTTGTCGGCCCGTTTCAATCCACCAAACAAAAACACCGCCGGAACTCCCAGGGACACCGAAACAATCGGAGCACCATAATCCACCTCGTTCTTGTCCTGATGCAACGAGAGCCTGGCTCCCGGTTCGTAGCGATTAATCAGGCATGCATCCGGTACAAAATCCTCGAACCCAGCTTCCACCGCAGCATCTTTCGCCAGCGTTAAAAACGAATCCGGCATGGCAGGCCATTTCTTGCCACTCTCCGGATCAATCGCATCGTAGCGATAACCGCTGCGGTCCGTAATCCACCCCAGCGTGCCGCAATTGGTCATCGCCACGGACATGCGAAATCCGCCGGGTGTCACCATGTGGCGAAACGGCGCCTTCGCCGTCACTTTTTTTAGAGCGTCGTGAATCGCGGTCTCATATGGCAACGCAAACCCACCCAACAGGAACGCACCTGTAGCAATGGTTCCTATTCGCGGTTCAGTGCTTACGCGTTCGAACAAATCCAATGTCACAAACCAACCTCATTTTGCGTCATGAAAAATAATCCCCAACGTATGCCGATGTCCGGAACGTAACCGGCTGACGCCATGCCTCATGTTGACACGATAAGCCCCGCGCTTCCCCTGCACCGGACGATGATGCACCGCAAAAGCCACCCCGTCTCCTTGCCGCATCGGAATCACTTCGGCACGCGACTGCATGCGCGGACGTTGTTCAGTGAGAACAAACTCCCCGCCGGTAAAGTCCCGCCCCGGCTCGGACAATAAGATCGCTACCTGGATCGGGAATACATGCTCCCCATAGAGGTCCTGATGCAGGCAGTTGTAGTCCCCTTCGCCATATTGCAGCAGCAGTGGCGTCGGACGAAGCTGCCCGGCATCATGACACCGTTTCAGGAAGTCGTCGTGATGTTCCGGATAGCGAACGTCAACGCCCATCACCGAATTCCAGTGGTTTGCAACCGGAACGAGGCTCGGATAAATAGCAGCCCGGATTTCTTTAACAATATCCGGCAACGGATAATTGAAATATTTATATTCGCCACGTCCAAAGCCATGTCGTGCCATGATCACATGACTACGAAAGAGATGATCTTGCGCATACAGCCTGGAGAGCTCTCGGCACTCAACCGGTGTAAGCATGCGCTCCAATACGGCACTGCCTCCAGAATCTAGTTCTTCCACAATACGTGCCCAACGAAATTGGCTGACGCGTTCCACGATGTCGTCTGCGCAAGGCAAGCTGCCTATTAAGGCGTTCATTCGTTAATCCTCACGACAACCATACGCAATATTTTAGCCGGGCCAATCTCGCTGCAAACTCCGATTCTTGCGCTCAAAATGGATAGAGTTCAAAGGATTCACATTGAGCCACCCCAAACCCCCAGTAGTACTCCCCTTCCCGAGACGACCGTAACCTGCAAGCTCGCCATTCCCCCACTACTATCGATCAGGCCCGATAGGTGTACCCGTAGGAGCCGCAATGCGCAACCTCAAAACCATCTTCTTTTTTATGGCCGCCGCACTCCTGTGGCTTGCTCACGCCAATGGACAATCTCTTGGCGATGTGGCCCGTCAGCAGCGTCAGAAGCAGGTGGAAAAGCGGCCCTCTGCCCAGCACAAAGTCGTGACCGACGATGATCTTCCAGCCCATACCGCGGAATCGAGTGGTCCCGCGTCAAAGAATGATCTGGCGGAAACACCGGACCCGCCGATCAACTCCACGGCCAACGCGGAGCAAGTCAAAGCCACGTTTGTCTCAGCTAAAAAGCAGATCGCGGACTTCAAGGCCCAACTCGAAAAACTGCGCGCCTCAGTCCACTATGTGGAGGCCAACCGCTATTCCAACGGAGTTCAATATAACCAATACCAGCAGCGGAAACAGCAAGAAGTAGACCGTATGCAAAAACAACTGGATGAAACGCAAAAGAAACTGCAAGCCATGCAGGAAGCCGCCCGCAAGGCTGGCTTTGGCAGCACCGTTTACGACCCGTAACTTCCCTTAAAGTTTGTATTCCGATTGCCGATATTGTCATCAAGAGGCTGGTATGAGGCATTTCACCGTCCCCCCGACTGGGCGCGAGAAGACCTTTCACGAAAACGACATCATCGTCAGCAAGACCGACCTGAAAGGCATCATCACCTATGCCAACCAAACTTTTATGGAGGTCTCCGGTTACTCTGAAGAAGAGTTGCTTGGACAGCCGCACAACATCATCCGCCATCCTGACATGCCGCAGTGCGTATTTAAGCTCTTATGGGACACCCTGGAGCATGGGCAGGAAATTTTTGCTTACGTAAACAACATGTGCAAGAACGGCGATCACTATTGGGTCTTCGCCCATGTCACTCCTACTTTCGATGATTCACAGAGAATCGTTGGCTACCACTCCAGCCGTCGTGTACCCGACCGGCCCCAGATAAAAGTCTTCGCTGATATTTATGGCAAGTTGCGCACGGAAGAGCAGCGCCATCATGACTGGCGCGTCGGTATGGAATCGGCTGGTCGGGTGTTATCGGAACTGCTCGCCAGCAGGAACGTCAGTTACGAAGAATTTGTATTTTCCGTCTGAGGAGTACGCAGCCGATGGCGAGTCCCAATTACTCACCGGGTTTGATGGCTCGAATGCGCAGTTCATGGCCCTTCTCCAAATCCGCTGCACCTCAAACCTTAATTGAGGTGCCGTCTGCCCAACTTGCTCCGTTCAGCGACGAAAATGAACTTTCGCTCTATCGCGAGTTCATTCACAACGTCGCTGAAGTCTGCGAACGTGCGGCGCATGGCGATCTGGAACCCCGTTTGCTCCGCTGCCCCGAAGATCCAGACTTGGCCCGCGTAGTATTCGCCATCAACCATCTCTTGGACATGAGCGACGGCTTTCTGCGGGAAGTTGGGGCCGCGCTAGACCACGCCGCACAAAAGAAGTTCTACCGCCGCGTCCTCCTGCGTGGTATGCGCGGCGCATTCCGCCGCGCCTCGCAACAAATCAACGATGCAACTCAACAGCTCGCCAACGACGCTGCCGAACTCGTAAAACTCGATCAAACTCGCAAGGCTATGTCCGGAACAGTAAGAAATGTTGTGGATGGATTGACGGGCACGGCCACCAGAATGAAAGGCACAGCGCAGGCCCTCACGGAGATGGTCGGCAAAGAAACTGAATCGGCAAATACTCAACCGCCAAGCGCAAAATCCGCCGCCCAGCGGAACCTCCAGTATGCTGTCGCCGGGTTGAATCAGGCCTCACAAAGAATTGGCGGCGTAGTGGACTTGATTTCGGACATCGCGGACCGCACGAATCTTTTGGCTTTGAATGCTGCAATCGAAGCCGCCCGCGCCGGTGATTCTGGCCGTGGCTTCGCAGTCGTAGCCTCAGAAGTCAAGAAATTGTCCGAGCAAACTACTGGTGCGACCGCAGAAATTAACAAAGAAATCGAGGCTGTCCGTGACACTGCCGACCTGACTTCTCAACTATTAAAGTCTCTGACTCAATCCATCGGCGAACTCAAAGACACGTCCCAGACCCTGAACCAGCAGTCAAATGACCTGGCCGCAGCTATGAAACAATTTGTGGAGAGTCACACTTAGTAAACTACGATCCAGCCAGAAACGAGAATTGTGCTTGGTTGAGCGGTACCACACTGAGCCTTCCCTGCCGGACCAACGGCGAATCCGCAAAAAGCTTGCGGGCCTTAATTTCCGCCAACGTCACCGGTTTCGGCAAAGCCTTCCCGCACTTGATTGTCACCTTGGGATTCTTAGGATCAGATGCATCCACCGAAACCACCGTGGCCGTGCCTATTGCGCTCTTATGGTCGCCGGTCTCATAAATGACCAACCGCTCCCCAGCCTTCATGCCGCGCAGATGCTTGACTGCCACAGGATTGGATACTCCATCCCACACAGTGCTCTTGTCGCGCTGAAGGTCGGCGAATGAATACGCTGTGGGTTCTGTCTTGAGCAGGTAATCCATAGGGATGGAGACTACTGCGGCTTGTCCTGACTTGGCTGCGGATCTTCTTTTTTCTTGGTTTCCGGAGCAGGCTCTCCTTTTACATCATTCTTCTTGTCGGTGTAAATTGAGTACTGCCCTACCGGTCGTTTCAGCTTAATCACAATTTCCATCTCCGGCTGGTCCACTTCATAATCCTCCCCGAAGGTCTGGAACCCCGGATTCAGGACTTGCACCCGCAACTTGCCGTAAGGCACGCCGTCATAGCTCGCTTTACCGTTGGCGTCGCACTTCAGTTCGATGCCCCCTCTCTCCTGCTTTCCATTCTTAGCCACCGGATGCAGCACAACACTGGCGTTCCGGATGGGTTTGCCGTTGTAATCTTTAACCACCAGAAACTTCATCTTGGAAAGATCTTCGTCCTGGGCCAATGCTGTTCCCAGGAGGGCAAGCAGGCATGCGGCAAACATGTACTTCCTCATGTCCGCAATTCTAAGCAGAACACGGGCCACATGTCACGTAGAGTTACATGCTCGATTCCGGTAATCTGTTTTGCGGATAATAGATCGCCTTGAGATTTAACTCCTAAGTCATTGATTAAAAAGCTTGTTAACAAAGAATAAGCAACCCGCCTGCTTGACATCCACTTACCATACTTATAGAATTAGCACTCGTTAGCATCTAGTGCTAACAAGGCAGTTTCCCGGCAACAAACAACACCTACTTAACCGTTTTGAAAGGAGTCGCAAGTATGGCTACGAAGTTTACTCCCCTGCACGACCGCATCCTGGTACGTCGCACGGAAGAGGAAGGCACCACCCGTGGCGGCATCATCATTCCGGATTCCGCTAAAGATAAGCCGCAGGAGGGAGAAGTCATCTCCGCCGGCAAAGGCAAGATCAGCGAAGAGGGCAAGGTTCGTCCCCTCGATGTGAAAGAAGGCGACCGCATTCTGTTCGGCAAGTACTCCGGCACCGAAATCAAGCTGGATGGTGAAGATTTCATCATCATGCGTGAAGAAGAAGTGCTGGGCGTAATCACCGGCGCACCCGCAGCAAAGCTGGCCGGCTCACGCAAGTGACCCCGTTTAGCGGGCGTTCGAGCCCGCTGGCGTCATCCTGAGCGAGGCGCTTTTTGCCGAGCGAAGGATCTGTAACTGAGAACCGAGAACAGAGATCTGAGAACTGAATATCCACCGCAGGCCAGCCTGCAAAAACAGATTAGGAGAATAAGAGTATGGCAAAGCAGATTGTTCATGGAGAAGAGTCGCGTCAAGCGATCCTCCGCGGCGTCAACCTTCTCGCCGATGCAGTGAAGGTTACCCTCGGCCCCAAGGGCCGCAACGTAGTAATCGAAAAGAAATTCGGTTCGCCGACCATCACCAAAGACGGCGTCACCGTAGCCAAAGAAATCGAACTCAAGGATGCCCTGGAAAACATGGGCGCCCAGATGGTCCGTGAAGTCGCCAGCAAGACCAGCGACGTAGCCGGCGACGGCACCACCACCGCCACCGTCCTCGCCCAGGCCATCTACCGCGAAGGCGTAAAAACCGTAGCTGCCGGAGCCAATCCCATGGCCCTGAAGCGCGGCATCGAAAGAGCAGTTTCCATCGTTTGCGGCGAAATCGACAAAAAAACCGGCGAGCGCGGCAAAGGCGAACTGGACAAACTGTCCAAGCCAGTCCAAGGCGACCACATCGCCCAGGTAGGCACAATTTCCGCAAACAATGACGAAACTATTGGGCGGATTATTGCTGAGGCTATGAAGAAGGTTGGAAAAGACGGCGTCATCACCGTTGAAGAGTCGAAGACTCTGGAAACGCAACTCGACGTTGTCGAAGGAATGCAGTTTGATCGCGGCTACCTCTCTCCGTATTTCGTTACTGATCCGGAGCGGATGGAAGTTGCTCTTGAGAACGCCTACATTCTGATCAACGAAAAGAAGATCAGCTCGATGAAGGACCTGCTCCCGTTGCTCGAGCAGATCGCGAAGGTCGGCAAGGCCCTCGTCATCATCGCGGAAGATGTAGACGGCGAAGCGCTCGCGACCCTGGTGGTCAACAAGCTGCGTGGCACTCTCCAAGTCGCGGCCGTGAAGGCCCCGGGCTTCGGCGATCGCCGCAAGGCTATGTTGCAGGACATTGCCATCCTCACCGGCGGCAAGGCCATCACTGAAGATCTCGGCATTAAGCTCGAGAACGTTCAGATCGCTGACCTCGGCCAGGCCAAGAAGATCACCATCGACAAAGACAACACCACCATCGTCGAAGGCAAAGGCAAGCACTCGGAAATCGAAGGCCGCGTAAAAGAAATCCGCAGCCAGGTGGAAAAGACCACCAGCGACTACGACCGCGAGAAGTTGCAGGAGCGGTTGGCGAAGCTGGTCGGTGGCGTAGCCGTAATCAAAGTCGGCGCCGCAACCGAAACCGAAATGAAGGAAAAGAAAGCCCGCGTGGAAGATGCCATGCACGCCACCCGCGCTGCCGTCGAGGAAGGTATTGTCCCCGGAGGTGGTGTAGCTCTGGCCCGTTCCGCAGCAGCTCTCGACAAGCTGAAGCTGGAAGGCGATGAGCAGATCGGTGTCAACATCGTGAGACGCGCCATCCAGGAACCGCTGCGCATGATCGCCGAGAACGCCGGCGAAGAAGGCGCAATCGTTCTGGGCAAGGTGCTGGACTCGAAGGACACCAACTTCGGCTACAACGCTTTCTCGAACGAGTACGAAGACCTGGTAAAGGCCGGCGTGCTTGATCCCACCAAAGTCGTGCGGACGGCGTTGCAGAATGCCGGCTCGATCGCGTCCTTGATGCTGACCACCGAAGCACTGGTCGCGGAGATCCCGGAAGAGAAAAAGGGCGCTCCGATGGGCGGTGGACACGGCGGCGGTATGGAAGGGATGTACTAAACGCAGCTTTTAGCTCTTAGCTCTTAGCTTTTAGCTTGAACCGAAAAGCCCCGCGCAAGCGGGGCTTTTTGTTTGTCACCGTCTTCCTATAACAGTCGCCCGCAGCGTATGTATAGCAGTGCCGAAGGCACGGAATGGGAAAGCCCGGCACGGCAGTGCCGGGTAGACGTAACACATGATCGAGTCCCGTTTAGGGACGGCACCCCTAATTTGTGACATCCAACACAGACACGGCTGGCGCCATTGTGCACATTGATCACATGGCACACAAATACCCGAACATCCTTATTCATTATGTCTTCAGCACAAAAGAGCGCAAAAATCTCATCCCGGATAACCTAATCCCTGGTCTCTGCAAGTATTTCGCCGGCATCGGACGCAACCATGAAATCCCCGTACTCGCCGCGGGAGGAATCTCCAACCACTCCCATCTGCTCGTGGCTTTACCGGCAAACGTTGCGGTGGCAAAAGCAATCCAGGTCCTAAAAGCCAACTCCTCCCGCTGGCTACGCGAACACGGCATAGAGTTCGCATGGCAAGAAGGATACGGCGCATTCAGCGTTAGCAGCTCCAACCGCGATGCCGTGAAACATTACATCGAGCACCAAGCCGAGCATCATCGCAAACGAACATACGAGGCAGAATTCGAAAGCCTGGTGCGAAAATCGGGATTGGTGTTCGATCCGAAGGAAGCGTTCGATTAGGGGAAGACAGTGCCAGGGAAATCCAGTGCCGAAGGCACGGAATGCGAAAGCCCGGCACGGCAGTGCCGGGCAGGCAAACAAAATCACCGAGTCCCGCAGGGACGGCACATGGTTGCCGATGGCGAGAGGGTGCCGTCCCTTCGGGACTCATCTCTTCTTACACTTTTCCCGGCACTACCGTGCCGGGCTTTCCCATTCCGTGCCTTCGCCACTGCCTTTGCTAATCCATGGCACAATATCTGCAATTCCATGTCTCGCTGGCTTTTGTGTTTACTCTTATTCGCCCTGCCGGCCTCGGCGGCGGATGCCACCGGATTCACTCAGGCTCCGGGATGCCCTCCCCTCGGTATGGGTGATCTGCACCTGGAAAACTGGAAAGGGCAGAAGCTGGAAAAGGTGGTCATCCTCAAGGTGCCGTGGGACCTCGTCTTTTTGGCCGACTCCGGGAAATGGTTTGACGTGCATGCCATGGAGTGTGCCCCCACCGGCCCGTGCGCGGATGCCTCCCATGCCAGCATCCAGGTGCAACGCATCTCCCGCAAGTTCTCGTTCCGCTTTGGCCGACGAATCTTCAGCGCCGCCGAAGGCAACTTCTCCTTCCAGATGCCCGGCGGCCGCAAACTGGAAGGATCGTTCAAGGCCAAGGTGCACAACCCCGCGAAGCCGAATATCTGTGAGTGAGCGCCGCATGGCACTGCGGCGGGTGGCGCACATCTGACCTCGATCAAAGTAACAAAAGTAAATTCTAGAGGTGCCCCGTAATCTCGCGGTTTTTCGAGATGCGGGGCCCGGCCATGGCCGAAGGTTTTCGACCGAAAGAGCGCAACGTCTCGTCCTGCGAGCGAGGCCCCACGTTTGCCAAACCCAGGCAAACATGGGCACCCCAAGATAGAAAATGAATTCTCGTCTTAAAAATGATACTTCCGGTCGGAGATGTGGCCCACCCGCCAGCACCCTCAACAGCCGCGACAAATTGTCATATGAGTAGTTACTGTTCACCCCGTTAGGCCGCGTCAGCTGCGTTCGCCGACTTAACTGGTCGTAGCTGAACCCAAACGATCCCGTTAGCGAGTTCGTCAGATTGCTCAGTAGGTTCAAAATGTCATAACTGTACGTATTGGTGCTGCCATCTGGGGCCGTGAATCCCGTCCGGTTCGAAGCCGCATCGTAGGTGTAGCTGTTCGTGAACGTGTGCCCCGTCAGGAACGAATATTCAGTGACAGTCCCGATCAGCCGCCCCATGTTGTCGTAAGCAAAGCCGTAAGTCCCGGTCGGATCGTTCACCTGCATGACTTTGCCCACCAGGTCGTAGACGTACTCCACGCTGGACGTATCCGGGTAGGTCTTCTGCATCAGCCGGTTCAACGCGTCGTAGAGATAGGTAATGGTCTGTCCCTTGCGGTCGGTCTTGGAAATCAGGTTGCCGATGGCATCGTAGGCATAGGTTTCGGCCAGCGACGAGGGGAAGGTGGTCTGCGTCACCCGGCCAAAGGCATCGTAGGTGAACGACGTGGTATGTCCGTTGGCGTCGGTGATCGAGGTCAGGTTGTTCTCGGTGTCGTAGGCGTATTGGGTGTCATGGTTGCAGCGTCTTGGGAGTCTGACCGCCTCCAATCCGATTTCTCCTACGCTGCAAGTGACCCACGACAAATCCTGTAACAACACATGCAATAGCTGGCCAGAGAAGGTCAGCACCCTGCCAGAGGCGATCCCATACCGTCGGAGGCAATACCCAATGATGAACCACTGGCGCGTCGATCATGTACAACAGAGCTGCCACGAAAGCCCAACGTTCAGGCTTGTGACTGGTCGTGAATAACATAACGAGTGCTGTCGCGAGAATCGCAGCGATAGTGCGACCAAGTGACGTCATAAAACCCATTGCGATCGCGTCCGTGATACCGTCGCGATATACAATCCCCTGGCCAAGTTTGCCAAAAAGCCATGCAAGCCAACCAACAGTCTGGAGTGAAACCCAGAATGCCCCAAAGGTGATGAGTAGATTGCGGATAGTTGACATATAGCCTCGGATTCCCTGATCGATGCGTTTTCTTCGCGAGCTGACAATCACCAGCCCACTATGGAATACCAAAGTGCTCACAGAGCCATTTCGGATACTCTGATGAATTAGGCGTCGCTGTCGCGGGCCACTGTTTCGCCGTAGTTTCCGTCAAGGTATGAAATCCCGATACACTTGTAGTGCACCCCGCTAGAACTGGACACAGAAGTTAGTTAGGCTTGGGGCCTCCGCCAGGAGGCGAGAATGTCGAGAAAGCCGAGAGTGCAGAGAACCCCGGAAGAGAAGTGGCAGATTGTGTTGGAAGGACTGAAGAGCGGCAACGTGGCTGAGACCTGCCGCAAGTACGAGATCGCTCCCAATCTCTATTACCGCTGGAAGGACGAAGTGGAAGCAGGAGCCAAGGCTGCGCTTGGGGGGAGAAGCGCAGCCGCGCAGCCCGATGCCGAGCAGGAGAAACGGATCAAACAGCTGGAGCGAGCACTGGGCCGATCCCATTTGCAGATCGAGATCTTAAAAAACGTGCTGGGCGAGTGAGCTGCGGGCCAGCCCATTCGTCGGCACGGGAACTGGTGGCCCAAGGGAACGAAGCGAAGTTGGTAGCGGAGACACTGGAGATCAGCCGCTCCAGCCTCTACTATCGGCGGCAACCGCACGCCAGCCACGCGGATCGTTCGCGCGACCAGGACATCGTCCTGGCTTGCGGCGAGAAGCCAGCCTACGGTTATCGTCGCGTGGTCTGGTGGTTGGGGCGGCATCACGGGTTGGTGATCAATGGCAAGCGGGCATTGCGTGTCATGCGAGAACGGGGATTGTTAGTGCGTCAGCGCCGCTTTCAAGTCTCTCGCCGAAAGGACTGGGGCAAGGTGGAAGCGCCGCTTCCCAATCACGTTTGGCAGTCGGACATGACCAAGGTCTGGGCCGGGCCGAATGTGGGTTGGGCGTATCTGGTGTCGGTGATCGACTGCTGCACCCGCGACATCGTGGGCTGGGACTTGAGTCTGCGCTGCCGCACCGAAGAAGCTCTGGCGGCGCTCAACCGTGCCGTGCTGGAGGTTTTGCCTTTCGGTTCTCGTGGAATGGGTTTGACTTTGACTACCGACAACGGCACGCAGTTCACGTCGGCGCGCTATGTCGAAACTTTGAATCGGCTGGGCATCACGCACCGGCGCACAGCTTACAACCATCCTGAGGGCAACAGTTACATCGAACGGTTTCATCGCAGCTTAAAAGAAGAGGAGGTGTGGCTCAATGAGTATCAGAACTTTGCCCAGGCGAAGTTGAGCATCGCGCGCTGGATCGAGGAGTACAATCACGACCGTCCGCATCGCGGACTCCACGGACGAACCCCGCACGATGCTCGTGCGGCCTTCGTTCCAACCATCACTTCAAACACGGCCCCAGCTGTCTAGTTTGCAGGGGTGCACTACACTACCTAGTCCTAGTCAGACTTTGTCGCAGTTCGGGAGGCTCACTGTCTTAGGAGTGTTGGTTCATCAGCGTACTGTGCCCCAACGGAACTGCAAACGATCTTATAGCACAACTGCGATTCTGTTCACATCGCCAGCGCGTAGTAGCGAGTACATCCTGCAATGTTCCACTTGGTCCCAGTTACATAAACTCGCCGATAAGGGAACCGTTATATACTGCCCTCTGGAAAGCCAATCGATTAATGCTGACCGTGGGGCAAGACTCATAGAAACCGTTTATTGATGTGGCAGCGAAAGCAGGGCGGCGACAAGTCCGATCACGGTCTTCTTAGTTCAATCATTCGTGTACAATATTGAATGATAAGGTCAACATTTTTTTGTGATTGCAGCGCCACGATGAATATAACGCTCGACAAGTTCATTGGCTACCATGAAGCATAATCGCTCAGTGCGCCTCACGGCGAAAACAACATCTTCTGGCCTAAATGACTTCTGCCCAGCTTCTCTAATATAAATTCCCATGACTCCGTAATTCGTCCCCGCCACTAACACTTGACTGCCATCCGTTTCCTCTACCAACGCTCCGGGCCCGTATTTCCAACAAGTCAAGATAGCTTGCACATATGAGCGCGATCAAAAACAAGTGCACCGTAAACTGAAAGAGTCTTCTGTCGCAGATTTCTTGCCATTGAGTATTTACTCCTGTTTGTCTGTGCCTGTCAACATGTGGAGCCGGTCTTAAGAAAGCTTTAATTGATCCGAATTCATACCTGCTCCTTCAGATCAAATCTGGCTATTGGCATGACCAAAACGTTTCACAACTTTCAGCATTGCTCATTACGTTACCAGCTCTTGAGGAGTTCCGACTACGACTGGACCCAAAGCATCCGCTACTGCCTAGTACTTGTGGTCCCAGCCTCAGTTGTCAGGTTGATACCTGTAAT
Source organism: uncultured Acidobacteriota bacterium (assembly GCA_963837365.1). Taxonomy (GTDB): domain Bacteria; phylum Acidobacteriota; class Terriglobia; order Terriglobales; family Acidobacteriaceae; genus CAWBXL01. The sequence goes on along the minus strand of CAWIMW010000011.1, from coordinate 8,018 downwards.
ACCATAGTCGCTGATGTCGTATTATTCCTGCCGGACTGTACGGTGGGAATGCATGGAGCCGCTAGAATCCGTCTGTTAGGCGGTTTGTTGCGTTCCGCTCACCTCTTGATTCCCACATCGACCACTCGCATCTTGCCCTGTGCACCATAGATTGGATAAACGTGCCTCTCGGAATCAATAGTGACGTCGGATCACACCTCGTCATGAAGCCTAGCCGGTCCTCATAGTTCAACGGTTTGCCAGCAACTCCGAATACGGTTCCTTATCTGCGGGTTCGTGAGCCCAATCTCCTGCCAGTCCGCGGGGTCTGGCGACATCCAATGGCCCTGAACCGGGTTGTAGCGACTGAACATGAAATCGTAGTCCCCGAGCATCGTGTCCTGGCGGGTGGGCCACATCTGAAAAGAAAATAAATCCCATGGGGTGGCCTACATCTCGCGGGGTTCGAGATGTAGGGCCCATCCAGGTTCACAACTGTGTACGCCGAATACATCAGGAAAGATTTGTACTTCGAGCCGGTAACCTGATCCCGTCCTTCCCCACGAAGCTGAGCATGATTTCGTCGAGGGAAGGGGCAAGATTCTCCTATCAAACGGGCGGATCACGTTAATTTTCATTCCGATACGGCCCCAAGCAGTTTGTCTTTTGCTCTATCCCGGGGGGGCTGGCCCAGCCTTCGGTTTTGACTTTTCTCGACCTATTTCTAAATACGGCTGCCCCACCCTTGTGATTTTCAAGGGTGGGAGACGATGCTCTCAACCTCTTGAGATTTTGACTTTGTCCTGGGCGCGTCCAGTATAGCGTAAACGGATAGAGAACCTGCGCGAGGCGAACCGCATAGGTTGGATAGGTGCGCCGAACAGCAGATCCCTCCACTCCGCAGATCATCGCTTGCGGAGCTTCGCTCCTGGACGGGCGAGGGCGCCCGTCCCCACATGATCAAAACCAAATTCAACGTCAAAAGCGGCGGACGGGGGCGTCCGCCCTACATGAGCAGGTGTCAGGCTTTGCGATAGGACGAAAGCAGTCCTACGGCACTAGCGTAATTTGTCCGGCTCCCACGTGCGCATACAGGCGGTACTCGCCGGGGCCTTGCTTGTGGAAGGAGCGGAACAGCCCGCCTTTGTTCACGCCGAAAGCGGAGGCGTTCAAATCGCCGGTATAAACCGAGGCCTGAACCTCGCCGTAGTCGCGGGCATCGCCTACCTGAACGGTCAAATCTCCGGCGCTTAGTTCGATGTTTTTATCTCCAGTGACATTATTCACGTCCACTTTTCCCGCGGTGATGCGGAGATAGAGGTCCGACTTCTTTGGGACTTGAATCTCTACATGGAAATCGTTGTGCGGGCCCTCGCCGACGAACACGTTTGCAGTATTGCCGTTGGCCTCCAGCCGGACCTTCACGTCGGATGTATCGTCGCGGTCGGACCAGCAATACACTTTGATTTTGTCTTCGTCCCCGCCGGTGATCTGCAAGGCGGAAGGCTGGATGCGCATGCGTATTTCGCCGTGGTGGCGGAAATCCAGTTCGTAGTGATTGTCCAACTGTTTGGCGGTGCGCATGGATTGCGCCGCCGAGATTACGGAGCACAACAAGATAAAAACCAGGGCTAGCGATCGCATACGGGCGCCTCCATGCGGGTCTGGCTATAGATACGCGACCCGGAGGAGGATTGTTCCCTTCAATTTAGCGATCAGTAGTTTCCCTTCCACGCGCGGTAGGCAACGTAAAACCACGAGCAGATGCCGTGCACGATGGCCCAAAGAATGGAGTGGTTCAGTTGGAAGGAAAGGATCATGGCCAGCGCTGATCCAAAACCGATGCCTGCGGTGGCGGCGTGGCTGCGGTCGCTCATGGGGTAAGCGTAGCACGTCCGGCTCTGGGCATCGAGCAGATCTATGGGAAGCGGGTGGGAAGACTACGCGACCGGGCCGCTGGCATGAAGCTGCGGCCGGGCGGGGCGGGACAGCTTGGCTGTCTCGCTTTCTTTTTTCTCCCCAGGCAACAGAGACTTGGCGTCTTCGACCAGGGTAAGCAGAAGCACTATGGCTGAACCTATAAGGCCGACCATGAACCCCACTTCGAGGATACGAACCAAGACTGTGATTAAGGCGTCCATGCTTCTTATTCAACGGCGTGTGCCGTAAGGAGTGCATAAGTACTCCATAAAGATTTCATAATGGTTTCAAGCAATTGAAAACAGGCATTTTCTGGTGGAGCACCCCCTTGGAGGACAGCGCTCTCCGACACTATGGTTACTTGTTTCCCTAGGTTTTTCGCGATGAAATTGAGGTTTGGGGGAGGGGCTATGGGACGTTTATTTGGATTTGTCGGTACCGTGGTGGTGCTTGCGGTTGGGATGTATATCTATACCAGCCAGGCGAAGAGTGCTATGTCAGTGGGCGGTGCAACTACGCCTACGGGCGCAGTGAATATTACAGGAGTGAAGAGCGACTTGATCAGCCTGGCCAATGCCGAGCGGAATTATTTCGCCTCGAACGGAAAATACGCTTCGCTGGATGATTTGGTTTCCGAGAAATATGTCACGGTGCAGCGGGAGCGGCCTCCATTTTCGTATGACATCTCGACCACCTCGAGCGGATTCCAGGTGACGGCAACGCGGAGCACTCCCGGGTCTCCGGCGAAAATGTGGATTGATGAGACTATGTCGGTGCAGTCCGGCGATTAAGAATCGCAGCCTGGCATTCTGGAGGGCGAGCCTGTATCCCTACGAAATCCAATCCCTTACACCGCCACAACTTTCTAGTCTGCCCTGTGTTTTTACTCGGTGAGCAGGGAGGTTGGCAGACATGAAAAAGTGGACAAGATTCGCAATATTTGGTTTGGCAATGGCGATGACTTTGGTGGCGACTCCGAGGGCAAATGCGGCTGAGATTGTGGTGGGAGTGCGCATTGGACGAGTGGTCCCGCGGCCTGCGTATGTGGTAGTTGCGCCGCGCCCGTATTACCCCTATGCCTACCGCCCGTATCCGCGGCCGGTTGTGGTTGTTCCCGCGTATGTTCGTCCCGCTCCCAGGTATTACTATCGCGGACGCGTATATCCGAGGCCGTATGCATACCATCCGCACCATGGCCCCCGGTATTTCCGGCGGTAGATAAGCAAGTTGATTAGGCTTTGGCCCCTCGGTGAAACCGAGGGGCTTTTGCTTTGAGCAAAAAATCATTCAGCCCGTTTCGCCATTTGATTTCGCTAATTCTTTACAAATCTAGGCAGTCATTTACCAGTATCTTCTTGCCTGCACCAGGCCGTGGGAGTAGTTTACGAATCAGGCCCGATACTCCGTCCGCTCTCTGGAGCTCATCATGCGCCCACTTCTTGCTCTAGCTACTTTCCTGATTCTCTCAATGCGCTCGGCGACCCAACACATAACACTCTTCAGTTCCTCCCTCGCAACCGCTGTTCCTCTCCACCGAGCATCATCATCCGGCGGTTCGTATTCACCGCCGCCGTCCAGCGGCAGTGGCTCCTATTCGCAACCATCATCCAGCAGCCCGAGCTACACTCCTCCGTCTTCCAGTAGCAATTCGGGAAGTTCGAGTAACAGTTCTCGCAGTTCCGACTCTGGCTCAAGAAGTTCGTCTTCCTCCTCATCGGATCGGGGAAGCTCCCCTTCGCGCAGCAGTTCTCCTGAACCCAGCTCACGCAACTCAAGCAGCGGATCGTCCAGCTCTCCAAACGTTCGTTCAGGAGCAGCAAACAATACGTCGGGAACAGCCGGCTCCAATATCCACAACTCGCGCAATAACTCGGTGCCTGCGCACAGAGAAGGAATGCGTGACGCCAATTCTTCCACCGCGTCGCCTTCCGGGAACACCCGCGGAAACATGGATGGCTTGAATCTTCGAGAAGCCGCCGGAGCCGACGGCCGAATGTCAAGTACGAGCGAAAGTCGATGTACCTGCGGGGTGGAGCAACCTTGCGTTTCTAAACGTAAAACGAAATACGCCAACAAGGAATTGAACTTACTGGAAAAACAGTCCAAATGGGATCGGGAGAGCGCCAAACTCTACACCAAGTACAAACTTGCCGGGAATGTTGGAGAGTTTACCCGCAGGAAAGCCAAGTTGGACGAAAAGCGCGCAAAACTTATCAATGATCAGCGGAAATTGGCTTCGGACTACCGGCTAGAGGCCGATAGAAAAAGGTGTAAAGGAAAAGAATGCTTTGCCATGTGCCCGACCGGAACGGTGCCCGCCCACCGCGGATGCGTAGCTGGTCCTGCGCCTAATCCAAATCCTCCCTTAAATTCTTCTCAGGACTGTACGAGTGGGTTTCGCTGGGATGGCCGCCAATGCGTGCAAGAGGCATCTACCGCCACTCAATATGGCGTCAATTGCAATGAATATTATTTACGCCTCATGGAACAGAAGAAGATACTGCAAACTTTGCGAAGTTCAGCGCATCTAGCCTGTGCCGCAGATTCCGCAAGTCAGGACTGTGGCGACTTTACCCAGCCGGGAATTGGCCCATTCAATCCGCCAACTGTCGGAGTATCAGCGCTGCTTGCTCTATCCCTGAGCGAAGCCGAAGGATCCAGGAACGAAGCTCCGCCCCTTTGTACCCATAAGGCTTCGAAACCTTAAAACAAGAAACCCAAAAAACGCGCAAAACCTACTTTCCTCCTCTTGAAAAGATTTGCCTGCCCCGATCCTAAATCGGTAATAGGCCAACCCGCGGAGTAGAATTTGACGCAGCACCGGGTAGAACCACCCAGGACCATTCATTCAAGGAGCGTCCATGTCAACCTTCCTATCGAAGCGCTATTTTCTGTTGCTGTTGCTGGCCTGCACGGTTACAGGCGCGGTATGGGCGGCGCAAGATCCGTTTGTGGGTGAATGGAAATTCATCCCGTCGAAAAGCCAACTTATCGACCAGATGAAAGTTGACAGCCTGGGCGGCAACAAGTACGACTTTGATTTCGGCGGCGGTCCGGAGAGGATTACGGTCGATGCTACGGACCAGCAGGCAAATCGCGGAACCATGCTGTCTGTGAGCGTTGAGGGAGCTGACACCTGGAAGGTGGTGCGCAAGAAAGACGGCCGCATGCTGCTCACTGCGACTTGGAAGCTTTCCCCGGACGGCAACACGCTCAGCGACAACTACACAGAATTCGCTCCGGATGGGTCTCCCTCCACGGTCAACTACCTGTACAAGCGAATGGCAGCCGGGCAAGGTTTTGCCGGGACGTGGGAAAGCCCGATGCCGATGAACTCGGCGTCTGTGCTTCAAGTCCGTCCCTATGAAATAGACGGGCTTTCGTTTATCAGTTCCTCCCAGGGAGTTACCCGGAACGTGAAGTTCGACGGCAAGGATTATCCGAATGCCGGCCCCCGTCTGCCCGAAGGCTTGACGTTATCGGGGCGCCGGGTGGACGAGCACACTCTGGAACTCACTGAAAAGATCCAGGGCAAGATCATAAGGACCGAGCAGGACGAGCTTTCCCCCGATCTTAAGACATTGACCAGGACCGTGCGCCCAGTCGGCCAGCTGCACCCGAACATCTTTGTATTTGAACGACAGTAAGTGGAGGTTGTCAGCCAGGAAAGGACGGGTGGTCCAAGGCTTTAGCCCTGCGGTAACCCTCCCCCACTCTGTCTTCCCGGCCGGAGCAGATCATCGCGTAAGCGATGATCTGCGGAGTGGAGGGACCTGGGGTTTTGGCGAATCGTGAATTAGGGTCAGTTCCGTCTGGCCCCTAATTTCCGACTTAAGTGCTTTCATTTCATGTTAGTTAGGATTATTCTTACGCGCGTGAGTCAGCCTACTTCGTCATCGTCAAACAGCAACCAGGTTTTTTGTGTCTTTTGCGGATCGGAAAACCCTAAAGCAGACACGCAATGTACACGGTGTGGTCGTGAATTATTCATTGGTGTTGTTGAATCAGTACCTCAAGAACATTCTTCGGCATTGAACACTGAACCAACAGTTCCCGAAAGTCCGCCCACTGAGCAGCCAGCGCCGACCATACTCCATCGTGGAATTAACACCAAACAAATGATCGTCCTATGGTACGGTGCCTTGGCATGCGTCGTTGTGGCTATAATCTCCGGCTCAAGCACAGTTGGAGCATTCTTGGCGGTTATTGTATTTACTGGAATGGCTGTTTTCACTCTATCCCAGCAACCTAATGTACGGAAACAAGTAGTTGCCATCTGGGTTATCGGACCTCTTGCACTCTCTACTCTCTGTGTGGCATCCATTATTTACTTTCCTCGCAATCGCGACCATCTCTCCGATATTTCACCGGATTCGATAATCTTGTTCGATACAAAAATGTCTCTTGGTTCCTACTGCGGTGAGGTAACCGGTAGAGTACGGAATCAGTCGGACAAAGCAGTGAAGTCCATCAAGGTCCGCATAACACTTTCCGACTCAACAGGGCCAATCGATGGCGCAGATGCGTATGCATCCGTTGAAGTTCCACCCGGAGAGACGCGGAGCTTCAATACTAGCGCCTGCGGGCTCAGAGAATCACCAGGCTGGACTTGGAACTACAAAGTCTTGGAGGTTCGCGGTGAGTGAGCCAATGCCCGTCGACACAAGCAATAAATCATTCGCTACATGCCATGCCTGTGGAGCTACGAATCCAGGGCATGCGCAGTTCTGTTATTCGTGTGGCGCAACTCAGTCGACTTTACCCCCGCCAAATGTGATCGACGCGACACAAGCACCTGTTCCAACTTATTCCGGTGTAGTATTTTGCCTGATGTCGAGCATGTTTATGATAGCTGTTGCTATCTTCGATATCTGTCAGTGGATAACTCAAGAAGGAACCCTCGACAAATTTGTTAGGCCCGCATTGATTGGGCTCATCGCCACGGGACTCTCATTTGCCAGCCGAAGAATGTGGGCGAGGAACGTCGCGCCGTTAATTTCTCTAGAAACATCAACGCGAAACATGCGACGCATCACTACCACGACTACCACAATCGGAATTCTGCTTATTTGCACCGCCATCCTACTTGGATGGCTGATAGGCATTAGTAGGAAACAACTACGAGCATTGGACGTGGATCTCGCTAAATACGCGGCGATTGGGGAAAATATTTCGCAGGCGCGCAACAAAGCAGGCGACACCATCGCCGATTATGTTCGGATGTACGAAATGATTGAGCCGGACGTCGTAGCGTTACAGACGTGCAATTCACGTCTGATTCTAGAGTTAGGAGACTACGACAAAGAGTTCCCAGAGTACCATGCGCAAACCGCAAGGAGCATGGAGAACGTCACCATCACTCAACGCCGAATGGCTTTGCTAACAAAAGAGATTGCTGTGGCCAAAAGAGTAAAAACGATGGAGCCTGAAGAACAACGCGCTGTCTGGCTAGGGGAATTGGTTCCCATTGCTCAAGAAGAAGACAAATTGGATAAGAAATAAACCGTGTCGTTTCATTTGAGGGGGGAAGTATGCACATTGCTTACGCATTAATCATATTCGCTTCGGATCAGCACCCTCCTACGCCAGGTCTTCCGTTAGGCTGGCTAATTATGTGGTGGCTTTGCGCGAGAAGGAAGAAAGAACCCATCGGCGGTTGGCTAGCCTATTATTATTACCAGCTTTATCTTGGAGCAATCGTCGCGATAGCGACGCTAGCTGGACTCAACATTCACAGCTACGTGCCTGAAAATTTCACTGGCCAATTAAACCGGTTTTACCTGTTTCTGTTATCGGCAGTTCCCGGTCTAGTGTTACTGTTCTTTGAAGTAGCTACTGCGTCTTATTTGTTAGCCTTAAGAACATGGGACATGGTCTTGTTATTGAGAAGGGTGCTTATTGCCTCGGTAGTGGCTCAGGCTGTGGGTTTAGTGATTGACGCAAAATACTTTCCTGACAATATCGCACTTGGCTTGCTTTCTTTCGTGCCAAATCTATTGTGGATCGGATATTTTTATCGATCCGAGCGTGTTAAACATGTATTTAAGACGCATGATTGGCAGGCCGTACCCGCAGCTTTAAAGTAGGGGACAGCCGGGACGTTCTCCCCCAGCGCTATA
>CAWIMW010000010.1:0-146972 GCA_963837365.1 uncultured Acidobacteriota bacterium | reverse complement strand
GGGGTGTAGTGTTGGTCGGGGCTGATGGTGATCGTGGTGTCAGCTTTGAAGTCGTCGGAAAATGTCTGGATGAAGTGGACCGACGTATCACTTTGGCTGACCAGCTCAGTCTTGGCCTGCGCTATGTATGTGGCTGCCTGGCGAGTCAGGTGGAATTGGGTCATGAGTTTATTGACCCTGGGATCCTTGGTGGCGCCCACATTGAAAGATACATTCGCGGCCCCGGTAGGACCAACCGGACTCGATTCATCGCCGCCTTGCGCCAACTGGGTCAGCTTGTGCGAAATCACGCTGATCTCCCACCCAATGACAACCATCCCAGCCAGCAGAAACCCCGCAAACAGGGCTGCCTTGATGGGATGCGACTTCAAGTAAGTGATGATGGATCGCCTAACTCCTGTCCGGCTCCGTTTCTTGCCGTTCTATGGAGTAAGGCGGAAAAGAGACGCCGGATTGGGTCAGGCTACGAGGCCCATCTTTCCGCGTGAAGTAACTCTCAAAATGAACACTCAGTTTCAATTTGGGTTGCCCCTCGATAAGAGCGAAGGCGTTGTCAAGGCATAGTTGGGCTGGCCGATGCGAGCACCGGTGGGTTTTGCCAGCGTGTATGACCGGAACCAGACTGCAAGCTTTTCCCACGCTCTACCTGAGCGAAGTCGAATGAATAGTTGTCCCTACGTGGGTCACTTTCACTAGAATCAATCCATGCAGCGCATCATCTTCCATGTGGATATGGACGCTTTCTTTGTGTCCGTGGAAGAACTGTCCGACCCGAGCCTCAAGGGCAAGCCGGTTGTAGTTGGCGGTCAACGGCACGAACGTGGAGTGGTTTCTGCAGCTTCCTACGAGGCGCGGAAATTTGGCGTGCACTCAGCGATGCCCTTGCGGACTGCCGCGAAACTTTGCCCACAGGCTATTTTCGTAAACGGTCATCCGGACCGCTATCGGGAGTGTTCCGAGAAAGTCCACAACATACTGACCTCGTTTTCTCCTTTGGTGGAAATGGCCTCCATTGATGAAGCCTATCTGGATATGACCGGCACAGAACGTCTGCACGGCCCGCCGATGCGCGCCGCCCACAACCTGCACCAGAAAATGAAGGCGGAAACACAGCTGAATTGTTCCATCGGGATCGGCGCGTCGCGGCTGATCGCCAAAGTGTCCTCAGCCCAGGCTAAGCCGAACGGCGTGCTGTTTATTACGCCCGGTCAAGAAGCCAAGTTTTTGGCACCGCTGGATGTGCGGGAAATTCCCGGGGTAGGGAAGGTTACGGAGAAAAATTTACAAGCCCTTGGCATTCGCAAAGTGGGCGACCTGACCCGGTTCACTGATGCCTACCTGGAAGAGCACTTCGGAAAATGGGGCCTGGCTTTAGCAGGCAAAGCCCGTGGCGAAGACGCAGGTGGATGGTTCGACACGGAGGTAGGGGAAGGAGCAAATGCCAAGTCCATCAGCCATGAGCACACCTACAACGAAGACACCGCCAATCAGGAGCAGATCGAATCCACACTGATGCGTCTCTCTGAAATGGTAGGCCGCCGTTTGCGGGAAGCAAGCCTGCACGCCCGGACCATCCAACTGAAGCTTCGTTACAAAGACTTTACTACTATCACGCGGGCGCATTCGCTTGCCACCCCCACACAACTTGATACGGAGATTTTCGAACAAGTCAGGCAGCTGTTCCGCAAGAACTGGAAGCGGAACCAGACGGTCCGGCTGCTGGGCGTCCACGCGTCCTCATTTGAATCGCAGGCCCAGCAGGGGGATTTGTTGGAAGACGACCGCCGCCAGCGCTGGCAGAAAGCGTTGTCCGCGGCGGACCGTTTGCGCGATAAATTCGGGGAATCGAGTGTCAGTTTGGCGAGAGGTATGAAGGCTGGTTTCCGCGAGCGCACTCATGAAAATCCGGTGGGATTGCCCGGCAAACGCAACGCCCAGATAGTACAGACCAACCCCAAACCTTCTAGCCGCTGATTTACGCAGATGTGCGCAGATAAAATAAGAATCTGCGAAAATCCGCGTAATCCGCGGCTTGCTCTTTGCCTGCACAAAATACACAGGCCGGACACCAGAATCTCTTCTGGTTCCGGCCTGCGCTTGCTTCAACTTGAGGTCCGGCAGCTTGTGCTAGTTCGTGCTAGCAGGAGTCGCCGTGGATGCCGTAGTCGGGGCAGATATTGGAGCCTCCCCGCCACTGGTTAGGCGCGTAAGCCGGGGGAAGAATGGAGTCACTTCCAGCGGCATCTTGTCGCGGGCTGAGGTGATTGCAACCGGAGCAGTTTTCACCAACTCGGCAGCATCATCCCAGGCATTGATCTTCACGCGTCCGCCCAAAGGCAGAGCGGCGATCTGATCGAGCTTGTCCACTTCCAGCGCCGGGGCATCATTCATTACCGCGGCGAGGCGGTCGACCTGGCCTTCTTTATTGACGAAGCTGTTGCCCAGATGCGCTGTGAGCAGGGCTGCAAGTGCCGGTCCGCGGGCCTGCAACTGGCGGAGGAACAATCCCGCAGTTTGCAGCTTCTGCGCGTACGGCGAGTTCTTCAGGAGATCGAGCGCCTTGACGTCGGCCGCTGCCTCTTCTTCGGGAACGTGTTTGAAGCCCAGGTTGTTGTATGTGGCCTCGTCCGAGAAGAGCATGCGGTCGTTGAAGGCATACTTGCTGCCCAGATTGTGTCCGAGGACGATGTGCGCCAGTTCGTGCGACAACACCATGGCCAGGCTGGCTTCGTCGGGTAGAACGTCAATCAAGCCACGGCTCACGATGATGGTGTTTCCTACGCTGAAGGTTTCCAGCGGCGAAGTGATCATGACACGGGCGCGAATGGGGCGGGGCAAAGAAATGTTGTTAGTGACTTCGAGGTTGGTGATGACGGTGTCGAGAACTTTGTCCACCTCGCCGCGCGGAGCCAAGAGTCCGCAACGCTGTAAGCGGTCAATAACGTTGTCTTCCGCTTGCTGCTGCCACTCACGTTGGGCCTGCAAGGGGGAAGCGTCGCCGGCCGCAGCGCTCTCGTCTTTCACGCTGGAGTCGACCAGAACCTGCGTCAGCTCATCTTCCTTGTCGTTGTTCTTCAGGTCATAACCCCAGATGCGGCTCTGGGCCTTGAATGCCAGCTTGTCTTTGGAACCGTAGCTGAAGTCGCCTTCTTCGCTGTAGATGTAGGCAGGCACCCAGTATCCCGGTACCAGGTTCAAGCGCCAGCTATCCATGTGGAAGAAGAAAGCGTTGCGCGGACGCGGAACATAGGTTCCGTTCAGGCGCACGATGTTGTAGTCCTGGTCTTCCACCCAGATACGGCCCTGGAAGCGGCCCTTGCCGGCACCCTTCTTGGGAGTGACGTCAAACACAATAGTGCGGACGTCGCCCAAAAATTCGCGGTGGGCGTAGTGAAATTCGTAGTGCTCCCGGTCGAAGGCATCGCGATCTGCGAAGACCATCCAGGAGAAACCCATGGGGTTGTACTCCATCTTGAAAAGCTTGTTTACATTGCCCTTCACGCCGCCCAGTAACTTTGCCTGGAGACTCTTGTCGGTATCGAGATAGTCGCGGCGGCTGGGGCCCTTATCGCCCTGCAAATCGAGACGGCCCAAAAAGTAGTGGTCTTCCATGGGAACCGGCCCAAGTTGCGGATCAGGCTTCAGGTTCTGAAGATAAGTCTCGATCAGAGGCGTACGGGCCTCCAGCAACTTGATCAGCGCCTGTTCGCGCTCGAGGGCGCGGTCCACAACCTGATCCAGCGTAGTGGGCGGTGCTTGAGCGCTGGTACTGGGCTGCGCGGGCGCAGGCGTGCTGGCGGGTGCCGGTGAACTGGTTTGCGCTTGCGGCGGTGCAGATGCGGGCTGAGCTGCCTCAGTCGCCGTAGCTTGCGGCGCCGCGTTTTGCGGGGTCGACGGCTGCTGCGTCTGCTGTGCCATGGCGCTCAGCGAAATCAGCAGGCAAGCGGTAAACGTTAGTTTCCAGGTACGCATGACTCGAATCCTCTCTATTCTCCGAATACGTTGTTAACTTAGTACGCCAACTGAAACACCACATGGACTACTGCCGTTGAGTCCACGGGAACTCCACTGCGCATGGCCGGTTTGAACCGCATCTTGTTGGCTGCGGCTACGGCTGCTTCATCCAAACCGTGTCCTAGGCCGCGAACTATGCGATTCACGTGCAACTGGCCGTTTGCGCTGAACATTACGTCCAACAGAACTTCACCCTGCAACCTGAGCTTACGAGCCTCATCCGTGTAGACGGGATTGGGCTTGAATGTCACTTCCACTGAAGTAGTAGCTGGGCCGGTCTCCACCGCGCGCGCCGCCGGGCCGCCCTTGGCGACTTCCTGCGTGCCAAATCCGCCGGTCGCGACTCCGCGTCCGTTGCTGCGGCCATCGCCCTGTCCGGGTTGCGCGATTCCGTTTCCAAATCCCGCGCTGGCGATAGTTCCCTTAATACCGTTTGCACCGCCGGTTCCGTTGCCTGTTCCCGGGCCTTGCGGAAGATCAAATGAACCGAGCTTGGCGGCTTGCAGGTGTGCGCCTTCTTTTCCGGTTCCCGGCAGTCCGTTGGGATCGCCGAATCCGCCGGTCTGAACTTTTTGAATGGGAGCATTCACAGTCGGGGTTGCCGAACTACCGAACTCTCCGGTGTGAATCACACGCGCCATGCGCGCCCCGCCTGCGGTTTGTACCAGATTGGCAGCCTGAAAATTGTTCATCACAACCTTGGGCGCTTCTGCCGGCTGTTGCTCTCTGGGAGCACGAATCTGACGCGGCATGACCAATTTTGGGGTTTCAAATACGGGTGCTTTGGGCAATAACTTGGCAACGACTTTGGGCGCTTTCGCAGCTACAGGTTTTGGCTGGCTCGTGATGGGTACAGGGATCAATTCGGTAAGATGGAAAGCCTTTTTCATCTCCAGGCGGTCAGGCCAAATCAGGCCAATGCTCAGGAGGGCCAGGATGAACAAGATCAACAAACCATAGCTGCTGACAAGGGTCTTCCAGCTGATCTTGCGCTCTGGCAGGATTCCGAGTTGATAGCTATAAGCCGTGGCCATTCAATCTTTCTCCAAAAACACTAGGGGACCCGGGCCCGGGGGTGTGCACGGGTGTTGGAGTTTCTAAGGTACGAGAGGCAGGCCGCAGGGTAAACGTGTCTGGCGCTGTTGGTCTTTGGTAACCGCTGGTAATGCTTGCCACTTAGAGGACAAGAGAGGGGCAAATGACGGTGAATTTAGTGACTATGCGGAGCGCACGCTGGAGAACCCATAGAAAACCGGTATGCCCGCCAAAATCACCAGTAATCCAGCGGTGGAATACACCAAATTGTCGGTAAAAGTGTAGTAAAGCAGTACCGCGGAAGCTGCAACAAAGAGCGCTGGCAAAATCGGATATCCCCAGATGCGAAAGGGACTCTCAACGCGGGATTCCTGCCGCCGAAAAATGAAGATGGTGCTTCCTGCGATCATATAAAACAACCACTCGGAAAAAATAGCGAGAGAGAAAAGCTTCTTAAAGCTGCCCCCCAGCAACAGCAGAAGAATGGAAAGAATTGCCTGTACAACGATGGCGGCGGATGGTGTGTGAAACCGGGGGTGAACCTTGGCCAACGCGGAGAAGAAATAACCGTCACGTGCTACGGCAAAGGGAACGCGCGCTCCACTCATGGTTGTGCCATTAAGCGTGACCAGCATAGACAACGCCATGCCTGCTGAGACTACCGCAGCCCCGAGCGCGCCGAACATGAGTCTGGCAGTTTCAGATGCCGGCCGCGGCGACGCCGCGATGGCACTGGCAGGCATGGCATATTGCACAGCTGCATTCATGAGGATGTAGAGGAGTCCCACAGTCGCCACTCCGAAAATGAGTGCCAGGGGAATACTGCGCTCAGGCTTGCGCACTTCCCCTGCCACCATGTTCAGGTCGTTCCAACCGTCGTACGCCCAGAGAGCGGCAACCAAAGCCGCCATGAACCCTGTAAATCCGCCTTTCGCTCCTGCGTATGTACTGGTGAAGTTGCTCCACGTTCCATGAACGTAGCTGAATCCCACGGCGACGATGCCGAGGACGATGGCAATCTTCAACACAGTGAAAAATAACTGGAAGTCCCCCGCTTTCCTGATCCCGATGTAGTTGAGAAGGGAGATAAGGATAGTCGCGGCAATAGCGATCAACTGACCGTAGTTGATTTTGGAGTGCAAAATCGGGGAAGAGAAAAATGCCAGCGCCGGGAAAGTCCCAAGGATCCGGACCAAGCCTGTGGTCACGCTGGCGATGGAAGCCGGTTTGGCGATGAGAAACCATGTCCATGCATACAAAAAGGCGGGCAGTGGCCCGTAGGCGTCGCGGACGTAGACATATTCCCCTCCAGCTTGCGGACGCATCGCGCCCAGTTCTGCGTAGGTGTATGCGCCGAAAAATGAGAGCAACCCGCCCACGATCCACGCCAAAAATACAAGCTTGGCGGAGCCCACGGCCTGGGTCATCTCTGCCGGGACAAGAAAAATCCCGCTGCCGATGATTGTGCCGATTACGATGGCCGTAGCGTGGCTGGGGCCGAGATCGCGGGAGAGTTCGGCGGAGTTCCTCATTAAGAGGAAGAAGTATATGAAGACTAACTGGCCAGATCAACAGGTGTGCGATAGTTGTTTACCATGCGCTTGATGCCATTTTTTAGCAACACCACGTGGAAGTTGATCAACAGACCAACTGGGATATTCAACAATCGGAGATGAGACAGAAGCTGTGCTTCATCGACTGGGTGAATTGCTTCCTTGCATTTGGCTTCGATGACAACCCGATTGTCGACGACAAGATCGGCACGAAACCCGCATGCCAGTTTTATGCTTTCGTAAATGAGCGGCACAGGTCTTTCCCGTTCGACTGCCAGCCCCAATTTCTCCAGTTCATACGCGAGGCATGAGACGTAAGCGGATTCCAGTAGTCCAGGTCCTAGCTCGCGGTGAATCTTGATGGCTGCGCCGATTATTTCTGGCGTGAGATCGTGGCTTCGCATGAGTCCAAAACACTCTAACCGCAAAGTGCGCGAAGATTGCACGAAGTACGCAAAGAAAAACTAAGAATGATCCAAATTGGGAATTGATTATGCCCGGAGCTCTTCTTGGCGACCTTTCGCATATCCTTGGCGTGCTTTGCGGTTAAAGTGTTCGATGTTTAGGAAGCAGGCTGGTGAGGTATCCCACCGCGAACGTCACCGCAGTCCCAATCGCCACGTACCAAGTCCAAGGGACAGGTGTCTTCAACCAAATGAACAGTGACACGGCGAAGCCAACACCCATGCCAACCACAGCCCCATTCTCGTTAGCTTTCCGCGTGAGTACTCCCAGGAGAAACACTCCGAGCAGAGCACCATACGCCACCGAAGCGATCGACAACCCGACTTCAATCACACGGGAAACCTTGTGGAGCGAAAGGACAGCTAAACCAAAGAGAATAATCGCCCAAATCAAAGTAGAAATCCGCGACAAGCGCAGCTTACGCTGTTCATCCACCTGCGGATTCCCGCGCAGATAAAAATCCAACATGGAAGTGGATGACAGCGAGTTGAGCGCGGCGCTCAGGTTGGACATGGCGGCAGCCAGAATGGCGGCGATCAGTAGTCCGGAAATTCCGTGGGGCATCTGGTTAACGATGAACGTTGGATAAATGCGGTCGGCTTTTTCGAAGTTTGCTGATGGAACCCGATAGTAAACAAACAACATCACGCCCACCATCAGGAACAGAGCAAACTGAAAGAAGATCGCCACTCCGCTGGTTAGCAAAGCCGTTACCGACTGTTTCTGGTTTCGCGCCGCCAGCAGACGCTGCACGATAAGTTGATCGGTACCGTGGCTGGCAGTTGTCAGGAACGCTCCGCCAAGAACGCCGGCCCAGAATGTGTAGGGCAGCCAGAAGTTTGGTGTGAAATTGAATACTTGCAGTTTTCCTGCACCCGCGGCCACACTGTGTATGGCCTGCCATCCCCCCGGGACCAGGTGCAAGATGGTGAATACTCCCACGATGGTTCCGCCTACGTAAATCACCGTCTGCACGACGTCAGTCCAGATCACCGCCGCTAATCCGCCTTCGAAGGTGTAAACAAGTGTGAGGGCAGTAATGATCGCGATGGATGCGACTTCTCCTGTTCCCAGTGCGATTGCCACCACAATAGACACCGCGTAAACACGGACCCCCTCAGCGGCAGCGCGAGTGATGAGGAATAGCCCAGCGGTGAGCGAGCGCAGGCTGCGCCCAAATCTACGTTCGATCAATTCATAAGCGGTATAGAGTTCGCCCCGGAAATAATGCGGCAATAGAACGAAACTGATGATGATGCGCCCGACCAGGTACCCCAGCACGACCTGCAAGAACGTGAGGTTGGTGTCATACGCAAGGCCGGGGATACTGATGATGGTCAGCGTACTGGTTTCCGCCGCCACGATAGACAGTGCGATGGCCCACCAGGGAATGCTGCGGTCGGCGAGAAAGTAATCGCGAAGCGTGCGTTGGCGCTTGCGGAAGCGCAGGCCGAACAAGGTAATGCCCGCCAGGTAAATCGCGATAATGGCGAAATCAATCTTGTTCAGGCCCATAGGTTGCAGATTCTGCGTTCAGGCAGGCTTGCCCCGCCACTCGCGCAATTATCGCGGATAAACCGGTTACGAACCTGTCTCTGCACCTGCAAAGTTAATCCCTTGTGATAGAACAACCGCGTGGCCATGTTTCTGGGCATCGACGGCGGCGGCAGCAAGACCTCCTGCCTCATTGGCGATGAAACATCCGTGCTTGGCCGTGGTATGGGCGGTGGCAGCAATGTGATTCGGGTTGGAGAAGAGTCCGCCCGGCTGGCGCTGCATGAAGCGATTCGCCAAGCCTGTTCTTCGGCGAGGGTTAAGCCTGCACAGATTCAGCGGGCTTGTGCCGGTCTGGCCGGTGCCGCGCGGCCGGAGGTCCGAGATGTGGCCCGCCGCATCATTGCTGAAATTATCCCTGGCGAGATCGAAATCACCGGTGACATGGAAATCGCCATGGAAGCGGCATTTGGCGATGGCCCCGGCGTGATCGTGATCGCGGGTACCGGTTCCATCGCTTATGGGCGTAACCCACAAAAACAAACCGCCCGCGCCGGAGGCTGGGGATTTGCTATCTCCGATGAAGGCTCGGGCTACTGGATTGGGCGGCGTGCGGTCGCGGCGGCCGTGAACGAAGGTGAAGATGCCAAAGACACATGTCTGTTCAAGGCCATCGCCAAGTCTTGGGGGGTTACTACGCACCAGCAAGTAGTGATGAAAGCGAATAGCACTCCTGCACCCGATTTTGCGGCGCTGTTTCCAATCGTGCATACAGCGGCGGAAAAACAGAATAAGCAGGCGCGTGAGGTTTTAACCCAGGCTGCCAAAGAACTGGTAGGGCTGGGCGAGGACGTAATTGACCGCTTGTTCCCCGCTGCCCACGCTGTCCCTGTGGCCATGTCCGGAGGTGTATTTGCTCATAGCGCGCAAGTGCGGGAAGTTTTTTACAATCGCTTAAGCAAGGAGTATCCCCAGGTCCGGCTCATTGAGGATGTAGTCGAACCAGTGCAGGGAGCACTCCAGAGGGCACGAAAACATGCCCGCTAACGCAGATGTCGAACAGTCAACCCAGTTCGCCTGAGGTTACGCACGCAGAGATTGCGGCGCCCCCGCTGGAAGAAGCTGTCCATAGCAGTTCGCTCGAGGTTCTTGCCGCCGCCGCGTCAAATCCGGCACTGAATGAAGACTTCGCGCTTACGCTGCTTAAGCGAAGCGATTTGCCGGGCGAAGTTCTGGAGCGGTTGAGCAAGAACGCATCGGCCATGAAGAGCCGCAAGGTGAAGCTGGCCCTGGTGGAGCATCCCAGGACGCCTCGTCACGTATCGCTGCCGATGGTGCGGCACCTGTTTACGTTTGACCTGATGCGAGTGGCGCTTTCCCCTGCCGTTCCGGCCGATGTCAAAGCTGCGGCCGATGAAGCAATCTGCAACCGGACTGAGACGATTTCTTCTGGCGAAAGGCTGACGCTGGCACATCGAGCCTCGGGGCGGGTTGCCACCGAACTGCTATCCGACTCGGAGCCGCGCGTGATACACGCCGCGCTGGAAAATTCGCGGCTTACAGAGGCGCAAGTGGTAAAGGCCGTGATGCGCTCGGATGCGTCCCCAGTATTGGTGAACGCGGTTTGCCATCATGCCAAATGGTGTTTGCGGCGTGAAGTCCGCATTGCCCTGTTGCGCAATCCGCACACTCCCATGGCACGCGCCGTCGAATTCGCGCGGTCATTGCCTGCGGCGGTGGTGCGGGAAATTCTCCACGGCTCCCGTCTTCCGGCAAACATTAGGGAGTATTTGCTAAAGGGGTTGAGTTAAGGTAATGAGAAAGTCAAGCGAGGGCATGGTTTAACAGTTTGCTGAAGGACGAAGCACATGTACCTCAGCGGCTGAAGCCGGTTGCCACAAGGCTCCTAACGCAGGGCCAAAGGCCCTGCTCCACCCAAAATCACTGTATTTCGGTAAAGCTGTTAGCGCCGCGCCATAGGTTTTCGGGCGCGATCCCGGCTTTGGCCGCTGCGGTCTGCGTTCCCCAGAGGCTAAAGCCCATTAACAAGCATTTTCTTACGGCACGACTGAGGTCGTGCCTTCCCAATCGGTTTCCACCAAACACTACCGTAATTTGCCCAAATGATGCGACGCAATCAAAATCCAATCATGCTGGAAATGTTGCGCGAGATGCTCGATCAACCCTGGCGTCCTGTCCCGCGTTGGGCTGCGGCGATGTGGGCCGGGTTCTACGTAGTATTTCTGGTCTATGCGTTCTCCAAGCACGGCGAGTTTTTGTTTATTGATCTGGCGAACCTAGTCGTCCACGAAGGCGGTCATCTCCTTTTCGGTTGGTTCGGCCCTACTCTTGGGTTGTGGGGCGGGACTCTGCTGCAATGGCTGGTCCCGTTTTTGCTCGCCGTTTATTTTCTGTTTCAGAGACAGACCTCTGCTTTCGTCTTCTGCACGTTTTTCTTCTTCGAGAACTGGCTGTATACCGCAACCTACATGGCGGACGCGCGCGCCATGGTGCTGCCCTTGGTGACCACGGGAGACTCCGATTACGTTGAGCACGATTGGAATACGATTTTTTCGCACCTCGGGGTCTTGGCTTATGACACCAAGATTGCGGCCGTGGTCCGGCTTATTGGCTGGATCGGGATGCTGGGCATTGTGGCTTGGCTGGTGAAGAGCGCGTTAATGACCGATTCGTCTGCACGGGAAAGACAAGCAGTCCAACCTTAGCCCTTTCCTGGTTATCTGCGAAAGTGATTAAGTATGGCCTCGGCTTGATTGCGAGTGACGACCGCAGAGAGCGCCGCCACATCGGCCTGTTTTACCGCTTGAACGCTGCCAAAATGCTGGAGCAGTCTCCTGGTGGTACTTTCTCCCACTCCTGGAATCTCGCGTAGTTCAGTCGAGCGGTCGCGCATCTGCCGCCGTTTGCGGTGGAAGGTCACGGCAAAGCGGTGGGCCTCATCGCGGACCAACTGGACCAGATGCAACACCGGCGAATGGTGGTCGAGCGCGATTGGCTCATTTTCCTGTCCGTACACGTAGATAATTTCTTCCCGCTTGGCAATGGAGGCCAGTGGCTGATTGATGATCTCAAGCGATTCCAGCGCGTCAGACGCGGCGTGCAGCTGGCCCAGGCCTCCGTCAATCAGTACCAGGCTGGGCATCTTTTTCTTTTCTTCCTGAAGGCGTTTGTAGCGGCGGGTGACAACTTCCCGCATCGAGGCGAAATCGTCCACGCCTTCCACCGTCTTGATGATGAACTTACGATAGTCGGATTTCTTCATCCGGCCGTCTTCCCAAACCACCATGGATGCTACGGTCTCGGCGCCTTGAATGTGGGAGATATCGAAGCATTCAATTCGCTCCGGTAAATCGGGCAACCCCAGCGTGTCCTGCAAGGCTTCCTGGATGGCCTTCATATTCGGCTTCATCACCCGGAAGCGCTGGTCAAAAGACTGTTTGGCATTGTTTCCGGCGAGATCGAGCAACGATCGTTTCTCTCCCCGCTGAGGGACGAGGATGCTTACCCGCGTGGCGCGTACCCTGCCGTCCCCTACTTGCTCGGACAACAAGTCTTCTAATGCTTCACGGTCCTCGAATTCGACGGGAACGTAGATGTTCCGTGGGACGTAGGGTTGGCCGATGTAAAGCTGCTTAAGGAAGGCAGAGAAAAACTGGCCGGGCAAAAACGAATCGATGGAGGGACGGGTGTCACCGCCCGTTCTAAGATGCGGCGTCTGGGGTGGAGGCACGGGGACGCCCGTCCCTCCATCATCAACAAATTCCAACTCCGGCAATTCCTCCCAGAAAAATTCCCGGCGATCCAGAACCTTTCCGCCGCGCATGTGGAACAGATTCACCGCCAGCATTCCGGCTTCATAGTGGTACCCAAAAACGTCGGCGTCATCGCCTTCCACCGCCGCCATCCGTTGTTTTTCCTGGAGCTGCTCGACGGTAGAAATCAAGTCGCGGTATCGGGCGGCACGCTCAAATTCTTCAGCTCCCGCGGCTTGCTCCATGCGCTCCCGTAGAGAATGCGAAAGATCGGTTTGACGTCCTTCCAGGAATAATTTGGTATCGCGCACTGCTTCCTGGTAAATCTCAGGGGTTGTGAGTTCCTGAACACATGGTCCCAGACAGCGCTTGATGTAGTACTGAAGACAGGGGCGGGGGTGGTAGCGCGTCAGGTCCACCTTGCAGGACGGAACCAGAAAATTTCGGTGGATCAAATCCACAATCCGGTAGGCGAGGTTGGCAGGGAAGTAAGGACCGTAGTACGCGCTGCCGTCTTTCCGCAACCGCCGGGTCACGTAAACCCGGGGAAAGCGCTCTCCCAGGGTCAACTTCACGTAGGGATAAGTCTTGTCATCGCGCAGCAGAATGTTGAAACGCGGCTTGCGCTGCTTGATGAGGTTATTCTCCAGGGCCAGAGCTTCTTTGTTATTGGCGACGACGATGTACTCCACGTCCGCCGCCTCGCGCACCAGCGTGCCGGTTTTGGCGTCCTCCCAGCGGCCTTCGTGAAAGTAAGAAGCCACCCGGCTGCGCAGGTTTTTTGCCTTTCCGACGTAGATGACCTGTCCTTCGGCGTTCTTGTAGAGGTACACTCCGGGCTCGGTGGGAATGGTGCGGATTTTTTGCTGTAAATCCATGTAAGGCGGATAGCTCCATTCTATTGAAAATACATCTACATTGTTTGCCTGAGGGGCTAGGGAGGAAGCTGTTTTCGACCGTATAAATTTTCCATCATCAGGCTGCGGTTTGCTCAATGGACGGTGTTCTTGAGTGCGACAAGTGGCAGCGGTAAATTCGCATTTAGTCCTTTATTAACAGCAGGTTACATCGTATTTAACTGTACTTGCTGGAACTTGGCATCAACCGTGCTTTAACTTAGACCGAGTGACGCGGAAAACCCTCCCCCGAATCGGTTCCGCGCTCCCAGGTTCTGAGTTGTGCATTACAAGTAACGGTCTCGCAAAGCGAGTACCATAAAGATTAGACGTTTGAAAAGGAGCCTTTCGATGAACCGCACTTCGTTAGTGATTGGAATGGCGGCGGCGATGCTGGCAACGGTAGGTTGCTCCAGCAAGAACTATGTCCGCCAGCAAACCACCCCGCTCATCAACAAGACCAATGAGCTGGACGACCTGACCGCGAAGAATACCAACGCCATTAAAGACGTTGACGCCCGCGCCCAGGCCGGAATTCAACAAGTTCAAGCCAAAGCCGCCGAAGTAGACCAAAAAGCCCTGGCGGCCGGCCAGCAGGCGGCGCAGGCCCAGACCCTTGCCGACAACGCAGTCAACCGTGTTGATACTCTGCAAAACACAGTTGCGAACCTCGATAACTACCATGTCGTGAACGAAACCTCGGTGCAGTTTGGTTTCGACAAAGACAACCTGACCAAGAGTGCGAAAGCCGCTTTGGATGAGCTGGCTGCGGCAGTTCCCAACACCAAGGGCTACATCATCGCGCTGGAAGGCGGGACGGATGCCATCGGCAACGCGGATTATAACTACGATCTCAGCGAACGCCGTGCCAACTCGGTGATCCAGTATCTGGCTTCTAAGCACAGTATTCCTGCCCACAAGATATATGTGATCGGAT
Source organism: uncultured Acidobacteriota bacterium (assembly GCA_963837365.1). Classification (GTDB taxonomy): domain Bacteria; phylum Acidobacteriota; class Terriglobia; order Terriglobales; family Acidobacteriaceae; genus CAWBXL01. The sequence continues at coordinate 132,805 of CAWIMW010000010.1, read as the reverse complement.
TGGGTAAGGACAAGCCGGTCGAGACCAACAAGACTAGCGCTGGACGCGCCAAGAACCGCCGCGTGGATGTGCGCTTAATGACCAACAGCACCGAGGCTACACCGACGGCCGCAACCCCGGCGACGCCGAGTGGCGCCAACTAAGTTTTCCCTCCTCCCCGGAGGACTTCGCCAACCCAAGCCACCTTTTTTCCAAAGGTGGCTTGGTTTTTTTTGCATCCAACCATAACTGTGGCGCGGACACTTCTGTACGCCGAAGCTTGGCAGCTTATGGACTGGCCTGGCGTCAGCAGAACGATGGCCACGAAGCAGTTGCACTTTGCGCGGGGCGGGCAGGAGTGCCCGCTCCACACTGGTTCAGGCCTGCCCCAGGCGCTAAAATATGAACATGCACCGTCTGTTACTCGCCGCCTGCGCTTTCCTGTTGATCGCCGGGAATGCCCTGGCTCAAGTTGAGCAACTGCCGCAACCTGGGAAAACCCCGCCCAAAAGCCAGGCCCCGCCACGTTCGGACACCGACAAAGAGGCGAGCAAAGAAACGGGGATGAGTTCCAGCAAGAACACGCAAATCGACATAAGTCCGCCGTCGGATGATGCCAAGAACCACCCGGACAGCGGTTCCGCGATCATGGATGGGGAAAGCGACAATAGCGATGTGCAGGAGATGCATCCCTGGGACCCGCACCGGGCTGCCAAAGACAACGAAGTCGGGCTGTTCTATTTCAAGCGGAAAAACTACCGAGCTGCGTTGAACCGTTTCCAGGAGGCGCTGGAGTTCAAACCCAACGACGCAGAAACCAACTTCCGCCTCGCCGAGTGTTATGAGAAACTCGACGAACCCGACCAGGCCGCCAAGCACTATCAGGAATATCTGAAGATCCTGCCGCAAGGCGCCCTGGCTCCGGATGCCCACAAGGCGCTGGAGAAACTGGGCAAGACGCAAGCCAGCCAAGGACCGGAAAAACCGCCGCCTAAGTAGCGCGAGCTACTTTTGAACGCGGAGGAAACCACCGGTCGTAGCATCCACGTCCACACCCAATTTTCCTTCGCTGCCGTAGGTCACGCGCCAGATGAGCTTGGCGGCGTTCCGGTCCCAAGCTAAGCGGTACGTGATGGGAGTGTCAGGCGCAGCGGCAAGGATTTTCTCTCCGCCATGTTTCTGTGCAGTTTCAAATACCTGGTCGGTATCGATTTTCAAGAACGCAGGATCAAAGATTTGCGTGCTGGAATTGTTGGGATTGTAGTTGTCCTCGGTTCCGAAGCCAACGCCGCGGGCCGGTGCATCCTGAGCATCCGTACCCGACCAGGTGTAGGGTTTTAAGCCACGCCCGGCCGGCGAGGCGAATCCCGCGCGCCAGATGGCGGCCTTGCCATCTTTGCCGGTGGAGTCGCTGTTGACCACCGATTCGAGCGAAAAGGGCTGCGCATCGCGGGTCCATCCGTGGGCAGGGACGAGCAGCTTGTAGAAAGCAAAGCGTCCGGTCAGCAACTCGACTGGTTTCGGCTTGGGCTTTTCGGTTTCCACGGGTTTCGAAGATTCGCATCCAGCCAGCAATGTCAACGCCGCTATCAGTACAATCAGCCTTTTCATATTCATTCTTCTTTCAGTCACCAGGAGTTTGCTGAAAAGATCCACGCCGCATTAATTCTATAAGATAGTAGCGGAGCCGCAGCGCATGAGTGAATACATACCAAGGTTACAGGAGGCCATCGCCTCTTCGATCCGTGGCATGGGCCGTGAAGAGATGCTCCTGCACCCGGAAGGAAAGTGGAGCACGGGAGAAATACTGGAACATCTGTATCTCAGCTACACGGGCACCGTGAGGGGCTGCGAGCGCCGCCTGGCGGCAGAAGGCCCCTCGGTCACACCGCAAACACTGGAGCAGTGGATGAAGACTTTCGCGATCGTGACATTGGGATATTTCCCTCGCAGGGGAGTCAAAGCTCCGGCACAGGTCGTTCCCAAGGGGACGCCAGTTGAACAGGTGGTCTCAGATATCGGGAATCGAGTTGCGGTTATGGATGAATTGATTACGCGCTGCGAAATGCGTCACGGAAGAAACGCGAAGTTGTTGAATCATCCGGTGCTGGGGGCGTTGACTGGAGCGCAGTGGCGGAAGTTTCATTGGGTCCACGGCCGGCACCATGTGCGGCAGATTCTAGAGCTGCGGAGAAAATACAGCGGCGAAAAAAAGGCCTCCGGCTCGCCGGAGGCTTGAATTCAGATCTGACGGCGGTTACCGGACGCCAGCTTTACGTTGCTCCTCCTGCAAATCAGACAGCTCTTTCTTGGCGTCATCCAGGCTTTTTTGCTGATCGGCGATCTTTTTCTTATAGTCCGCATCTTCCTTGTCCCAGGCAGCGGCATTCCGCAGGCGGTCCCCGGCATCTGCGTAAAAGGAGGCTGCGCGCAGGCGGTATTCTCTTTGGTTTACATCCAGTTCTCTTGACAGCAGGTCAATCTTGCTTTTCTGCTGTTCGACTCTCACTTTTAGGGCATCCGCGCTGGCTTTGTTAGCGTTCGCGTCCTTTGCCGGAGAGTTCGCACGCGCACTGGCCGCATTGGCTTGTGCCGTGCTCGAATCCTCCGGAGTATTTCCCACAACGCTGAGAGTGCTCTCTCGCGGCAGATTGTCGTTATCAAAGACTTTGGTAGCCGCAGGCTTGTTTTCCTTGCGGGCGGCACGAGCATAGTCACCCAGTGAGCCCGACTGGGCGCTGCAAAACGCTGTCAGTGCGAGCATCATCCCCGCCAGCCAAATGTATGTTGTCTGTTTCATAGTCGCTCCATTTGTTTTCTCTTGCCTCAGTCCTGAGGCAATTCAAATTGTCCTGCTCAAACCTAATTGCCTGCCGCAGCCTGCGCCACCTTTGGCGCCGCCAGGAAGCTGCCAATCGTACGTTCCAGGTGGGCCACTTCCGAAGCGATGTCCGATGCCAGGCGCTCAACCGATTGCTCATCGGACTTATCGGATAGCCGTTTGGCGCAATCCGCAATCGTCGCCAGTGAACTGCGCAGTTGCAGCGCCATTTCGGCGGACATTTCTCCGCGCACAACCTGCTGCCGGCGCACACGCGCCAACTCTGTCTGGTCGTGGATGAGGCATGCCACTCCGATGGTGTCGCCACTGGGGGCCTGCACGGGTGTGACGGTTACTGCCAGCGCACGCTCTTCTCCAGAAGGCCTCAAATAGTGCACGTCCAACTGAAAGGACGAAGTTTTGTCGCGCAAGTTGTGCTGTATTATCTCGGCTAAGGTCTTCGTCGGGCCCGGCATCTCATCTAAAGCAGCTTCGCGGAAGACCTCTTTCAGACCCATACCAACCGGGGAAGCAATTCCTAATATCTGCCGTGCTGCTGTATTCGCCTGGCGCACCAGTCCATTGCAATCGATAAACATCACTCCGCTGGAAAGATGGGACAACACAGCTGCGCTGATATTTTCCGACGTCCGGGCACGGCGGCGTTCTACTTGCTGCGAGCTTTGCAGTTCATGCTTCTGCTGCTTTAACTGCTGGATGACCGCGTGATAGGTGTGTAGGGGCAGGCTCTCCAGTGAGGCTGGTTCAGTACTGTCGAGGGATTGCTCACTAAGATTGCGGCGCATGCGACGGATCACAACCACGCCGATGGCGAAGGCAAAAACGGCGGCGATGAAAACGAGGGCCATGCGCAAAACGATCGGATTGGTCAGGAGTTTCACAGCAACCTCCAATACCAACCCAGGAAGCGGTTGCCGAAGAAAAAAGCCACCATCGCCATGCTGCCGAGAAATACGCCGAAAGGCATCTGGTGGCGGCGCAACGCGATTACAGCGGAAGCCCAGGCATGCTTGCGGGCTTCACCGGAATTTTCATGATGGCGCACAATGCGGCGGCGAGTGCGCTTCAACCAGACTGCAAGTACAGTCCATACGCCGAACAGCGAGCCGGCCAAGGAAGCAGCGAAGAGAGTGAAAATCGTCAGCTTCACTCCCAAAAACGCGCCCACCATGGCCATGAGTTTTACGTCGCCAAAGCCCATGCCTTCGACGCCCCGCGCCCGCAGATAGATGGCGCCAGCGCCGTAGATGAACGACGCTCCCACAATCGCTCCCGCGGTTGCGTCGAACAAAGAAAACAGCCGCCAGGAAACATCGGAACTCAGCGGAAGTGAAACCGTGCCGCTCAATAACTGCGAGGCCAGATCATTCACGGGAACGATGAGACTGAAGATGATTCCAATTCCCAGTCCGGTGAGCGTCATCTTGTCCGGAAGAAGAAATGTTTCTGCATCGGTGAAGATCAAACCGAGCAACAGAAATCCCAAAACACAATATTTGAGCGCCGCAAGAGTGAGGCCGAAGTACGCGTAGCAAGCCAGGAACAACACGCCAGTCAGTATTTCCACCACCGCATAGCGGGGTGAAATCCGTACTTTGCAATTGCGGCAACGTCCCCCAAGCATCAGCCAGCTGAATACCGGGACGTTGAGATACAGCGGAATCTCTTGCTTACAATTCGGGCAGGCGGAGCGAGGCGAGACCACGGAGAGGTCCCGTGGCAAGCGGTAAATACACACGTTCAGAAAGCTGCCGAAAATCAGCCCAAACGCGGAAAACGAAATTGCCAAAAATGGATCCAACGCGCCCCTTCAGACAGACGAGTGCCGATATGCCCTTGATTATATGGCGGTTCGCGGAGAGACACTGCGGTACCAAAGTCACTGTCCGAGTGGACGATTTTCTGTGTATGTCTCTACACCGTCTTAAGTTACGCCATAACCGCTGAAAAAAAAGGCGCACTTGAAGTGCGCCTTGATAAGAATCCCAGTAGCCTACTCGTTGTTTCTGGCCTCACGCGGTCCCCGGGTTGTGGGAAGCACACTTACCGAAGACTGTAGGGTGAAGTTCAGCACGGTTTCCGACGGCAGTTTGATCTGCTGGCCCTTGGTAGCCGCTTGAACCCCGCCACCTAGTCCTCCCCCGGCAGCTGCTCCGATGCCTGCTCCCTTGCCGCCCCCGGCGATTCCGCCAATGATGGCGCCAATTGCAGCTCCGGCCCCAACCTTGGCCGCCGTGTTCTTGCCGCGCGATGAGCCGGCGCGGGAGTATTCATCCGTCTGGATGCTGTAGTACTTCTTTCCGACCGCGATACGGTCGAGTTGCAACTTGAGCAGTGACTTGCCTGCGAATTTGCCGGCGCTTTGTACGTCCACCACATGGCCTTCAACGTCATAACCCGATGGAATCACGACATCGCCGTCGACCGACAGCGGAGAGTCCAAAGTGGCGTGGAAGGTTTGCCCTGCGGTGGCCGTCTCGCTGTCAATTGTGTCCACCAGTCGGACCGCGATTGTAGTGCCGGAAGGGATGGTTACCTTCTGTGGAGGCGGTGGAGGCGGCGGTGCGGTCACAGCCGGTGTAGGCGCAGGTTCCGGAGTCTCTGCCGGCGCGGCTGATGCCATGCTGGAACTAGATTCCGAGGCAGGCTCCATTTTCTTCGCTGAAGACGGCATGGCTCGATGGCGCGGAGCGATGGGGCGAGGCTTTTCCGCCCGGGCCGGCGCAGTCTCCTCAGGAGCAGGCTCCGGCATTGGAGCAGCGGCAACCGTCAGGTTATTCACAACTTGTTTGACTCCGGGGACAGAGGCGGCGTATTTTGCGGCAGCATCGCGTTGAGCCTCATCGTCCACCGTGCCGGAAAGAGTGACGGTTCCGTTGGCGGCATCAACTGCCAACTGCTTTCCCTGCAAGCCGGAATCGGCGCTCAACTTGTTCTGAATATCACTGGTGACTTGCGCGTCGCTGGGCGGTTTCGTGCAGCCGACGGTAAGGCCAAGTCCGACGATCAACATCGCAACTATCAGACGGAGATAGGCTTTGGTATGCATAAGGATCTCCTAGCGTTGTAAACCCTGTATACGTAGTTTAGATGCGGTATCGAGGTGAATTATTACAAATTCGCTCAAGGAAGCCCATTTGGCAACGGGTCGCAAGTACAACCCGTTTTGGGGCTTATGGCTTGTCCTAGTGGATGAACTTGTAATCCAGGATGTAGGCCGCCAACAATGCACTTTCCTCGGTGCTTTCGGTAGCCCGCCGGTCTTTGAGGCGGACGATCCGCCCCTGGCAAAGTACGGTACTATGCCTCTGGCCGGAGATCTCCTCTGGCATTTCGAAGCGCATTTCTACCAAAGTGTTTTGCGGCAAGGCCTTGGTACCGTGGAAAAGCACGCCAGACTGGCTGAGATTTTCCGTCATTCCTGCATACCAGCCGACCAGGTTCTTCACCCTGTAGCGCACCGGGGTACTCAGCTTCAACCTGCGTGCGCGTGGCACCCAGACAGGCTTTACTGAATGGCTGCGGCGTTTGGCGCGAGCACTGTCCGCGGCCGGGCGCTCCAGACGCTCGGTGCGGCGCATGCTCTTCCAGTCATACTTGTACTCCGCCGCGCAAAGCAGGCAAACCTGGTAGTAATCGCCATCATCTTGACGCCGCGGCCAGGAGAACTCGTGGGAGCAGCGCCCGAGACGTAAAACATCCATCAACTTCTGAGCCATGAGAGTAAGTCCGGGGAGAACTCCGGAAACTGCATCATGCCTTGAGAATGGGAATTTGGGTAGGTTACCTTCGTGTCTAGCCGTATATCCCAATTACTTAGCTGGACTTGCAATCCGTCAAGGTCAAGGCCAACGCTTTTACCGTTGCGTTTTTTGATTTTGTAGCACAGTGGATTAGCAAGAAATAGGGGGCGACTATTGGCTTCGCACTGGCAGGGAAGCTAGGGGGTTGAACGTCGTCGCGCAATTTGGACAGTCAATGTTCTTCAATTCCCAGCGCGTTAACCAGCGGACGAATTGGGCATATAAGCCGTGTCGTCCTAGATCGCTGAGCGACAAAACCCGCCGACCTGTTTGGACAAAATCTGCCTTAATGGTGGACAGATGGTTGAAGTCTACAAAGCTGTCAGGAAGGACATCCTGATATTGCGGTAGGAAGAACCTGGAATAGACACGGTTACGTTTTACATCACCCTGAACACTGCCCTTGAGTTTAGAAAGCGGTACAACGGGGCAAATGTGCCAGTAGGCGATTTTCTTGTCTATTTCGCAATCGGGTGTGATAACCATGGCTCTGGCCCTCTTACATCGAGCGATAATATTTTGTCCATCGTGGTCATTGAAACTAGAGAAAGGCTCTGATTCTTCTCGGTGATGACCATCCTCCCCAAGTTGGAGCGCCCGGAGGGGAGGATCGAGAGAAATATTGGGAGCGATATCGAGGATGTCGCCTTGGCTGATTTCCTGTTTTGGAAGTTCGTACAGTTCTAGCGACAAAATTCCACTTTCTCATCAAGCAAAGCTGTAATCGTCGTCGTCGTGCTGTGCTTCGTCTGACGCAGGCTGAAAAAAAGCAGAGAACGTCCGCGCCAACTTTGGACTTGATTGTCCATATTGCGTGTCTGTATCCCGTGCCAGACCTCGCGGCGCTCCGGACGAAATTGATTGACCGCCTTTTTTCGAGCTGACAACCACATCCGATGTTGCAACTGTCGAACGTCCAAGAACCACAGCCCTGGACGCACCAAACCCGACTGTCAAGATCAATGCAACTTTCGCAAGTGAGGACACCCCACCTACGAATTTCTGCCGAGTCTTGTTCGGGACGGTGATCTGTGTATTCGGCTCTATTTTGTCAATAATGTCCCAGGTTCTCATAGGGAGTTCTCCGAATGTTCCACGTGCGCTTCTCCTGCTATTGCGGCGCTTTTGTCAAGAAATTCATAAATTAAACCGACACCCATCGCGACCCTAACGATTGGTTCGGGTTCAATCTGTAACTGAGGGTTGCGAGTGAGCATATTCATATCCTTCGGCGAAAGGTAATAAAAGTCCATAATCGCCTCATCACTCCACACGCCCATAAATACGTTGTTCGACCGAAATGTCTGTACCTTGTCAGTGTCCTCGACTTCCCCGATGGGTTCAGTTTTCAGTTTTTCGGCAATTTTCTTCACCGTCTTAGAAAATTCCCGAGAACTAGCCAGCAACTGGCGAATGAACATTTCTTCTGGAAATGCTATTTCGATCTTGGTCCGAAGCTTTGGTTTTCCGGGAATTAACTTCCCAAAAATGAACGTATACCCAAACCTGCCCTTCACGATGTCGGAGTAGTCAGCATAGTAGGCACGCTCTGGAACTTCAGCTTTGTTGTAGTCAATCCCCATTTCCACAGTGGTTACGTCGCCACTCGTGTTTAGGAGACGAAACTGAACCGCCCCTTTGGATGGCAGTACCAGCTCACCGTGTTTCTTCATGTCACCTTGTTTCCAAATATAAGGGGAGTAATGACCGAGGGGCTACCCATACAACCCACTAAATCTAACCTTGGAGACTACCATTGGACAACTAGAATTTTACCATTACGAAAGGCTGTGGGCGGCCACAAGCGAAAGATAAGCGAATAGTTCGTAGGCGCCTCCTTGCCGTTCGCACTGCCGGCGCGACTCCAGCAACCCTAAGGGAGTGTGCAACTTGCGCTAAGGAAATCGCTGAGATCCACCACAGATGTGTATCATCAGCGCGTGGGCGATCTAACCGCGTTCATTCTGGCGGGTGGGCGGAGCCGGCGCATGGGGCAGGACAAAGCCTTGCTCGAGCTGGGAGGCCGTACTCTGCTCAGCCGCGCTATGGAACTTGCCGGCTCGGTAGCTTCGACGGTCCGCGTGGTCGCGCCGCAGGAGAAGTTCCTCACCGTAGCGCGCACCATCGATGATGTATTCCCCAATTGCGGACCATTGGCAGGAATTCATGCTGCCCTTATGTGCACAACCACCGAACTAAATCTGATTCTTGCTGTGGACCTGCCGTTTGTGGAACCAGAATTTCTCTCCTACCTGGTCGCCCAGGCAAGCCAGGTTTCGGCTTTGGTTACAGTTCCCCAGGCCGATAAAGGTTTTCAGCCGTTGTGCGCTGTATATCGTCGTGACTTCCGCGAAGCGGCCGAGAGAGCTCTCAAGAGGAAGAAGAACAAGATCGACGCTTTGTTTGCCAGCGTAGAAACACGGTTGATCAGCGAACCGGAGATGACGCGTATGGGATTCTCCCCGCAGATGTTTAGAAATCTAAACACACCGGAAGAATTTTCCCGAGCAGAACAGGCATTTCAAGAAAGTGATTCGTGAGAGACTAAGATTTAAGTATGAGTTCTCCCGCACAATCCGGGCCATACATCGAGTTCAAAGATGTCTCGAAGTCGTTTGGTGACAACTGCGTTCTCGATCACGTCAGCTTTGATGTGATGCCCGGCGAGACTGTGTGCATCCTCGGGCGTAGCGGCGTGGGCAAGTCGGTGTCCCTGCATCACATCATGGGTTTTCTGAAGCCGGACTCCGGCAGAGTGATCGTGGCCCATGAGGACATCACCGATTACGGTGAGGAAGAGATGGAGCGCATCCGCAAGAAAGTAACGATGGTCTTCCAGAACGGCGCGTTATTCGACTCTTTGACCGTCGGCGAAAATGTGGCTTTCCCACTGCGCGAACGTCCCGGGATGCAAGAAAAACAAATTCTTCAGATTGTGGACGGCCTGCTGCAAATGGTGGGTGTCGGGGAGATGCGCGACCTGTTGCCTTCGGACTTGTCCACTGGCATGAAGCGCTCGGTGGCCATCGCACGCGCACTGGCCGCCCAGCCAGAGTGCGTGTTATACGACGAACCTACCACCATGGTGGATCCGCTGATGGCCCAACTGCTGGGCGACTTGATTAAACGATTGAAGATTCAACTTCACTTGACCAGCGTAGTCGTCACCCACGACATGAGATTGGCCAAGAAATTGGCCGACCGCATTGTGTTTTTGCATGAAGCAAGAGTGATCTTTTTCGGTACTTCGGATGAGATGGAAAGATCGGCTGAACCCATTGTCAAAGAATTTCTGGAGTTAGATGAATTGAAAGTGGGAGTGTGAATCAGTTGTCAGTTCCCGGTTCTCAGTTCCCAGACTGAGAACTGGCACCTGAGAACTGGGAACTAGAATCCCTGCCGCACCAGACTTTCCACGGTGATTGCGCTCGACGGCTCACCTTTCATCATCTTCTCCACATACTTGGCAATCAGATCGGCTTCGAGGTTGACAGGATCACCGGGCTTAAGGGATTTCAGGTTTGTCACTTCCACCGTGTGGGGAATGATGGCCACGGTGCAGCGCATGCCCTCCAGCTTGGCGACGGTGAGGCTGATACCTTCAATCGAGATCGAGCCCTTGTAGACCGTGTATTTTTCCACTTCGGGCGGCAATTCAATATGCAGCCACCAGTTTTCAGAATCGGCGATGCGATCGAGGGCCAGAAATTTGCCGACACCATCCACGTGGCCCTGTACTACATGCCCTCCGAACCGGCCGTCGGCTTTCATCGGCAGCTCAAGGTTGATCAGCGCACCCTCATGAATGCGGGAAAATGAAGTGCGCGCCCAAGTCTCAGGCGCGAGGTCCGCACAAAAGGACTTTGCCCGCATATCCAGGGCGGTGAGGCAAACGCCGCTTACGGCCACACTGTGCCCGGTTGCAAGTTCTTTGGGAGTGTTCTCCGCTTCGATGGTGATGCGGCGATTTTCTCCACGCTGCTCGATCTTTGTGACTCTGCCAACTTCTTCAACGATTCCAGTGAACATGATTTTCACTCGCTATAAGGATTTTTTAGATAACCTTCCACGGCAAAATCTTCTCCAAAGCGGTGCAACTTAATGGATTTCACATACGCTGCGTCACTCATGTGCCGGAAGCCATATCCGGCAGCGAAGGGCACGGAACCGGTTCCGGCCAGGATTTTAGGCGCGTAGTAGAGAAAGACCTTGTCCACAATGCCCGAGGCCAGCGCTGCCCAATTAATCATGGCGCCCCCTTCGATCAGCAGGCTGATAACTTCAAGTTCTCCCATACGGCGGGAGATACCGGCCATGTCCGGGCGACCATCCGCGGTCATGGTTGCAATCTGTTCGACGCGTATGCCGCGGTCCAGCAACTGCTGTTTCTTCTTTTCCTCGGCGAACGAACAAAGAACCAGGACATCGTTTTGCGCCGTTTTGACGACCCGGGAATCCAATGGCAACCTAAGCCGCGAGTCCACGATAACGCGCAGGAATGGCCGGCGGCGGGCACGATGGCTGCGGTCTGTAAGCAGCGGGTCATCTGCAATGATGGTGCCCACTCCCACCATGATGCCATCATGCTGATGGCGAAGCTCATGGACATGGGCGCGGGCCTCGTTGCTGGTGATCCAACCGCCGGTAGGCCCACTGATGGATGCGGCCTTCTCCGCAGGCGGAGGAGCGATTTTCCCATCGAGCGTCATGGCCGCTTTTAGTGTGACCAGCGGCTCGTGATGGCGAATGTATTTGGCGAACGATTCATTCAGGGTTTGGGCTTCATCCTCGAAAATCCCCGATTTCACAGCGATACCGGCGGCTTTCAGTTTGTCGAAGCCCTGTCCACACACGGCTGGGTTTGGATCTTGCATGCACGCGACGACCCGGCGGATTCCAGCCGCAATCACCGCTTCCGCGCATGGACCGGTACGTCCCTCGTGCGAACAAGGCTCCAGATTGAGATATAGCGTTCCGCGCTGGGCCCTCTCTCCCGCGTGCTCGATGGCCAGAACTTCTGCGTGCTTTACACCTTCATAAGTATGAAACCCTTCACCAGCGATGTTGCCTCGCTCATCTACGATCACTGCGCCAACGCATGGGTTCGGTGAAGTCAGACCGATCCCATTTCGCGCCAGATCCAGGGCGCGACGAAGAAACCGCTCGTCAGTTTGGCGATCAGGCATGGGATGGGCTCACGCCAAGCACTTATGCAGGTTTTCTCTGCTCATGATCTTCTGGGTGGATAAGAGTCAAACGAATCTTCTTCCGGAATTGTGTTTCTTTGGCTCATCCATAGATGGACCTGTGTAGAAACTATGTAAACAGCGATTCTACAAATTCCTTGGGGTTGAAGGGCAACAAATCACCGGCTTTTTCGCCTACACCAACGTACCGCACGGGAAGGCCCAATTCCCGGGAAATGGCGACCACGACACCTCCCTTGGCAGTGCCATCGAGTTTGGTGAGCACAATGCCGGTGACGCCTGCTGATTGCGTAAATAAACGCGCCTGCTGCAATCCGTTCTGGCCGGTGGTGCCATCCATCACCAGTAACGTCTCATGCGGCGAGCCGGGGATGACGCGCTGCGCAGTCCGCCGCATTTTTTCTAGTTCAGCCATCAAACTGGTCTTGGTATGCAGACGGCCGGCTGTGTCCACGATGACGTAGTCAGTTTTGCGGACACTGGCTGCCTGCAATGCATCGAAGAGGACCGCGGAAGGGTCGCCGCCAGCGCGGGTGCGAATGACTTCAGTTCCCGTGCGCTGCCCCCAGATTTCCAGTTGCTCGATGGCGGCGGCCCGGAACGTGTCCGCCGCACACAGCAAAACCGTCTTGCCCTGAGAACGGAAATTTTGTGCAAGCTTGCCGATGGTAGTGGTTTTGCCCGCGCCATTGACACCTACTACAAGAATCACTTCCGGTGTCCCATTCACTTTTTGTATGGGCTGTCTATCGGTTACGTTCAAAATCGCCAGCAGCTCTTCTTGCAGCAGCCGTTTTAGTTCAGCAACGTCTTTGATTTGCTTTCGATCCGCCTTCTCGCGCAGGTTTCCCAGGACTTGCTGGGTGGTGACTGTCCCCAGATCCGCGCCGATCAATATGGCTTCCAGATCATCCAGCGTGGCACGATCGATCTCCTTGCCGATGGAAACCACATCCTCGATCCGCGCCGCAAGGTTCTCCCGGGTGCGCGTGACCGCTTCTTTCATGCGGTCAAAAAAGCCGGGCTTTTCTTCCGTACTTCCAAAAAGAGTCTGAATCATGACGATAATTGCGTTTCCCAGCAATTATAGCGGTGGATGAGTTGAGCCGCCGAGTCGCGAGTGGAGTAGCTCTTTAACCTGGCTAGACTTGCGTGGTTTCGACTGAAACAGGAGTGCTGGCTTCCGTAACCGACGGCTGCGCTAAAGTTGCAGGTTGTGCTTGCGGTACAGGCTGTGGCGGAACTGCTACGAGAGGTATTTTGACGGGCTGCCGCGGAACTTTGATCTCCCCTCTGTCATGAATGGCTTGGAGGGCTGCGACCGCGGTAGGATCCAAACGTTTCCCCGAAAGCGAATGAATTACTTTCAGCGCGGCTTGTGCATCACGTGCCTGCTGATAGGGGCGGTTGGTGGTGAGGGCATCGAATGTATCCGCCACCGCGATCATGCGCGCCAACTGGGGGATCTGGTCTCCCTTCAACCCGTGAGGATATCCACGGCCATCGAGAGACTCGTGGTGCAACTCAATGCCCGGCAGCATTTCCCTCAGTTGCAGGACAGGCCGCAGAATGTTGGCCCCTTTGGTGGTGTGGGTCTTCATGACTTCAAATTCTTCTTCGGTCAGAGCGCCGGGCTTTTTCAGGATGCGGTCTTCGATACCAATTTTTCCCACGTCATGCAGTTGGGCGGAGATCCGCACCACTTCGATTTCGCTCTCGGGCAGCCCCATTTCTTTGGCAATCATCATGGAGTAGCGCGTGACCCGGTCAGAGTGACCGCGAGTGTACGGGTCCTTTTCGTCGACCGCTCCAGCGAGCATCTGAATGGAAGCCAAAAACAAATCACGGTTCTCGTTGGCTGCACGCTTCAGGTCGTAAACAAACTGTTCCAATTCTTCGGACATGGTATTGAAGGTTGCAGCCAATTCTCCGAACTCGGTGCGGCTCTTCAGGCGGACACGCTGAGAAAAATCTCCCTGAGCAATGGCGCGGCTGGACTCAGTTAAGACTTGCAGAGGATTGGTAATGGTACGCGCAGCAAAGATGCTGATCAATACGCTTAGCAGGGCAGCAATGACCGCCCCAATCCGGGCATTGCGTTGCATCTCGTAAACTTCGCGATAGGCTTCCTTGCTTGGCTTTTGTACAACCACAGCCCACTCCATGTTCGATACGGGACTATAGGTGCCCAGCATCTTTACGACGTTTTTGCCCTTGCCAACGTTGAATTCATTGGTCGCCGCCACGAACTGTGCCTTGCCGCCCTGGTCTACAAAGTTTCGCACGATCTCTAGATTCTTCATGTCCTGTCCGGTTGCGTAATCGGCGGTTGCTCCCGCGACGAACCGGCCGGCTGAATCCACAACATAGGGCGTAAGCCCGCCACGGCTGACTTCCTGTAGGCGACGGATAAGGAATTGCAGATCGATCACCGAGCCAAGCATGCCAAGAAAATTTCCCGAATCCATCACAGGAACGCTGACGACCACAACCGTGCGCGACTCTTTTCCGCTTCCCACAAGCAGGGGATCGCCGCTGTAACCGCGCCCCTCGCGAGCGGCGGCATAGGCGCGCTCTAACTCGCGTTGCAAGAACGCATCTGGGACAATTCGCCCGGCCAAAATTCCCTTGCCTTCAGAATTCAATAGAGTCGCATAGGCGACGTCGTTGGAGGCCGAAACATAATTTTCGAGGAGCGTACGCAACTCCGGGGTTTGCACCCGTTCTCCGGTGATATCGCCGGCGCTGGCGACCTGAAGGGCGGAGGACAGATTCGCCATCATCATGCGTGAAGAATTCTGGTGCTGAGCAATCTCGTCGGCGAGCGAGCGGGCGACGGTGTTCTGTAAGACTCTTTCATTCGTGATCAACTGGTCCCGATTAGTCTTTTCCACCTGCGACGAGTAGAAATAAATAGGCACAACGCTGATCAGCAAAAGCACGCTGAGGATCAGGTAGAGAATCCGTATGCGCCGGGTTGGGGCAGCTGGTTTCAATGACAAAGTGGCCCTGTCGCGTCCCAAGTCAGGGTCGCGCAGATGTTGCTTCCTTAGAATTTTACGGTGAAATGGACGATGTGCCCGGTTACGAAGGTGTTAATCACCGCGCCATATTTGTAGAGGAGAAGAAGAATAAGTGACTGGTAATAAACAAGATGGGTGGCGATTTTAGTAATGTGGGAATTCGTAGTTCTGCCTGGCAAAGAGGCGGTGTTTGAGCAGAACCAAGAACTGGCAACTGATATTTGCCCCGCCTTGGTGATGCAAGACAAGGTCCCGCCGTCAACTTTCACTCTTGGCGCTCCGCGTCATCAGCTCATGGATAGCATCGCGAGGGGATTTGTCATCGTGCAGGATAGCGTGCATCTGTTCGGTGATAGGCATTTCCACGGATCGGGCCCGGGCAAGCCCAATTGCGGCGTTGGTAGTAAAGATGCCTTCGGCCACCGAGCCGTGCATTCCGGCAATAATTTCCGCAAGCTTTCGGCCGCGGCCAAGTTCAACCCCGACGCTGCGGTTGCGGGATAAATCTCCGGTACACGTCAGAACCAAATCACCGAGTCCCGCCAGTCCCGCCATAGTCTCTTGCCGCCCGCCGCAGGCCACAACCAGCCGGGTCATTTCCGCGAGTCCGCGTGTGATCAGTGCTGCGATGGAGTTGTGGCCGAAATCCAATCCATGGCAGACCCCCGCCGCGATGGCGATCACGTTCTTCAACGCCCCGCCTAGCTCCACGCCGACGACGTCCTCATTGCGATACACCCGGAAGCGAGGATCGCTGAACTCTCGCTGAATCCTCTCCGCCAATTCACTGTCCCCGGAGGCAATTGCCACAGCAGTCGGATCGCCGCGAGTCACCTCGGTTGCGAATGAAGGCCCACTCAGCGCACCCAGTCGCGGCCTGAAGCTGCTGGTTGCTTCCAGCGTCTGAGAGATTACCTCTGTCATACGCAGCAGAGTGGTTTCTTCCAAACCTTTGGTTGCGCTCACGATCAACATGCCCGGTTTCAAGTGCGGCGCCATTTGCCGGAACAAATCACGGCAATGCTGGGAAGGCATTACGCTTACAACGATGTCTGCATCATCGAGGGCCTCAGATAGAACTCCTGTGACAGAAAGGTTTTCCGAAACCAATTGTCCGGGCAGAAAGACGTGATTTACGCGCCTGGACGAAATTGCCTCGCGTACCTCCGGCTCGCGCGCCCAGAGCCGGACAGCATGAGTTCCTTTGCGCCCCAGAACGATAGAAAGGCCAGTGCCCCATGCTCCCGCTCCGATGATGGCAATGGTACTCATCCACGCCTCAGTTGAAGACGTGGTTCAGTTCCAAGCATGAGCCGCCGGATATTTGCATGATGTTTTAAAACAATCATGATTGCGGAGGCTGAGATCAGCGCAAGAACAAAAGGTTCATCATGATATTCGTGCAGGAGCCAGACTGGCAAAGGAAACAAGGCCACGGAAAAGATTGAGGCGAACGACACATAGCGAAATACCAGCAGCGTCACGGCAAAGATAGCGATCATGATTAGCGTGGCTTTGGGAGCGATCAGCATAAATGAACCCAAACCTGTGGCCACCCCTTTGCCCCCCTTGAACTTCAACCAGATAGGGAACATGTGCCCAAGCACGGCCAGGAATGCAGCGAATGCTACACGAAGTGCGGTGTCCGATTCTGGTACCAGGTTCCAAAATCCGCTTATTTGGACTGCAACCAGTACCGCCGTCGCTCCCTTTCCGGCATCGAGCAGGAGAGTGAATATTCCTAGCACGGGCGAAGACCGTGCCACATTGGTAGCGCCAATGTTGCCGCTGCCGCTTTCCCGCACATCCTTCCCCTGAAAAACACGCACCAGAATGTAGCCAAAGGGAATTGACCCGACCAGATAGCTGAAAATCACGATGATCGGGAGAGTAAGCATGAGTTACGGGCTTAGTAGAAGCTAACGCAAGCCAAAGCCGGCAATCTTGGTATAACGCGAGCCCTTCGGACTGAGCCGGCTTTGATAAAGAAAGAACTCACGGGCGGTCATGGTACCAAACTCGGGTACAGGAAGCGCTGCAAGCTTTTCTTGCAAGGGTTGAAAATTGCGGTTGCTGCTGTCTTCTTTTCTATGGCTGGGCCTACCTGACCCAGTTCGAGCAAGAGTCAGATGCGGGCTGAAGGCATGGGTTTCTTTGGCAATTCCCAATGGAATGAGGGCCTCATCCACAGTTTTGGCGAGACCGGAAAGTGCCGCTCCGGAATCTATGCCGATCCAAAACACCCGGGCCGATTTGGGGGTTGGGAAAAATCCGTGGCCGCGGAAAACCATCTCCATCGGTTCGAGGTGAACGAGTGACAGCGCACTCCTGATTTCTTCTACGTCAGGTCGTTCACCGATGAACTTCAGCGTCACATGCAACGATTCAGACCGGACCCAGCGGACATCCCGTGCAAATTCGCGCACGCCTTCGATGAATCGGTCAATCTTTTCGCGGATGCTTTGGTCAATGTCGAGTGCCACAAATAGGCGCATGACTACATCAGCCTTCGCCGGACCATATCCAAAGCTTGCTGGGTTGCGTAACTCCGCACTCGCTTGCGGTCTCCGGGAAAATTTCGTTCCGATACTTCGGTCTCGGACTCTCCTGCCAGCGCGTGAAATACCAGGCCGACGGGCTTTTCTGGCGTCCCGCCAGATGGACCAGCCACTCCAGTGATCCCCACTCCCCAGTTTGCCCCACAGCGTTTGCGTATCCCCTCGGCCAAAGCAGCCGCCACTTCACGGCTGACCGCACCGTGTTTCTTAATCAACCCGGCCGACACATCGGCAAACCCAGTCTTCAATTGATCGGAGTAGACCACTGCGCCGCCGAGAAAATAGCGTGAACTGCCACCTATCGAGGTGATCCGCTCCGCCAACAACCCACCGGTACAAGACTCCGCCACCGCCAGCGTGGCGTTCCGCATTTGCAGGTAGTAGCCGACGATCTGCTCCAGCGAATCGCCGTTGTCGGAAAACACAGCGTCTCCTAATTCTTCTTCGATATCGGCCATCAGGTGGTCCACCCGCGCTTGCGCTTCAGCCAGCGAGCTAGCCGATGTTTTCAAATGAAGTTGAATTTCTCCGGCGCCAGCTAGAATCGTGGTTTGCACGTCCTGATATCGCTTGTAGATCGGGGCTACACGAGCATCGCAGGCGGATTCTCCCATCATGGCAATTTTGAGGACACGCGTGGCAATGAATTGCTGCGGGACCCTCTCACGCAGGCGATGGACGCACTGGTCTTCAAACATGGCCATCAGTTCGTGAGGAGGCCCGGGGAGCAAAATCACGATCTTGTCGTGGCCTTCATACTGGGGAGTGATCCACTGGCCGGGGGCGCTGCCATTTGGATTAAGCAGAATCGTGGCGCTGCCGATCACGTCCGCCTGCTTGTAGTTATTGGGCGTGATCTTCCAATTGCGGGATGCAAAGCGACGCTCCAGGGCCTGAAGAACTTCCGGATCGCGGCGCAGATCGACCTTCAACGTTTCCGCTACGGCTTCGCGCGTAAGGTCGTCTTCGGTGGGGCCGAGCCCGCCCATGAAAATAACCATGTCCGCGCGCGAAAGAGCGATGGCCGCTGCCTGAACCAGATGATTACGGGAATCCCCCACAATGGTTTTGAAGATGACTTCGACTCCAAGCTCATTCAGTTTTCCCGTGAGGAAAAGAGAGTTCGTGTCTTGACGGAAAGGGGTAAGTAGTTCAGAACCAATAGCAATGATTTCAGCGCGCACAAGGGAAGTGTAAACGATGTTGAGTTCGGGACGTTACTCGGGCAGCAATGGCAGCCCTTGGATGTTCCAGGACAGGCGGTGAATGGCGTTGGTTGTAGCTAAAACTACCGATCGGCCAGGAGCAAATGCCAGGCCGACAAGGCCACTGCCAGCCACTTCGAGTGAAGCCCCGGCGTCAGGAGTGATCTTTACGATCCCACGCTTACCCGACAGTGATGCAGCAAGGTAGAGATTGCCGTCAACATCGAACGCCAAGCCTTGCGGCCGACCCAATCCACGATAAAAGGTCGAAACCGAGCCGTGGCCATCAATTTTGTAAACCGCATCGAAACTGGATGTGGTCGGCCCGGTCACGAACAGGTCGCCGCTGGGCCCGAAGGCCATGTGGTATGCGGAAACGCTGGGCTCGAGGGTTGCGAACACAAAGATCTGGCGGTCGGGAGCCACCTTGAAAATGGTTCCGTTGCGGTCGCCAACGTAGAGATTTTCGCTCTTGTCGAAGGCGATCCCTGTCGCCACGCCCATCCCCTCGGCATGAGTGGATATGGTTCCATTTTGCGCCACACGATAGACCTTTTCATCATGACGCGAAGAAACATACATCTGTCCGGCGCGGTCAAAGGCGATGGCCGTGGGATTCATGATCTCAGCCATGAAAGGATGGGTCTCATAGCTGGTGTCAATTTTGAAAATCGAGACTGGAACTTTTTGTCCACGCGTGCCGGAGAAGGTTGCGTAGATATTGCCTTCGGCATCCAGTGCGGGATTGGTCACGGGATGAAGGTTCTCGGCGATGAGGCCGGCAACCTGGAATTGCTGAGAGTTGCTGGAATGTCCGTTGGTAGAAACCACAATCGGGCCCGAGGCCGCCCCCGAGGGTACACGTGCAACCAGAAAATCATCGGCGCTGATGATTACAGCGCCTTCAATTTCCCCAAACTTCACACTGGGCCGGCGCAGTTCAACGGGGCGCAAGGCGTGGCCGGTGATGCGGATCTCGCCGCCGGGCAGAGCCGCAGGTGGGTGGACTGCCTCAATGCGAGGGTCCCCGTCCACGTTCTTTTTGCCTTGAAGGCGGTCAGACATTCCCATGAACGAATTCTCGCTATCGTGGTAGAAGGCCGAAATGCAGTAAAAGTTGCATGACGGCCAGTGCATAAAGACCAGCGCCTACATCATCGAGCACAATGCCGGCCCCTTCGGGGAGACGCTCTAACTGGCGGACCGGCGGCGGCTTGACGATGTCAAACCCACGAAAAAGTATAAAGCCCGCCAGCAGAGATTTCCACGTGACCGGAACCGCGATCAGGGCTATGAGCTGTCCGGCTACCTCGTCAATTACGACAAATTGGGGGTCTTTAGCTGCGTAAGCCCGGGAGACTTGTGTGGCGGCCGGAATGCCGATCAGAACGACGAATGTGACAATCAAGGCTACGACTATCGCCTGGGTATCCGGCTTGATCCAAAGCGCAATTGCCCACCAGCATAAGACCGTAGCGGCTGATCCCCAGGTGCCTGGGCCAGGTCGGAGGTGGCCCATCCCAAAGAAGGTTGCAGTGAGTGATGCCCACAGAGGAGCTTTACCGTGGCCTTCCGCATTCGTCATATTTTCTTGTCCGAATCGATAGGTTTTCTCAAGTCAACTTCGTCACTAATGTCAGTCACCGGAGACGAAATCACATAAGCCCCACTGGCCCATTTCCCGAGGTCGATCAGCCTACAGCGATCGCAGCAAAAGGGAAAATCAAGATTTTCTTTAGAGACAGGTTTCTGGCAAGTCGGACACTTCAGTTTGAGGGTGCGTTTGCGAGGCATAGAGGGCGCTCAGAGAATCCTAGCTACAAGGTCGTAGTCATGGGCTTCGGTGATCTGACAGCGGTAGAATTCGCCGGCTTTGGGTTCGCGGTCTTCAGGAAAATCGTTTACGAACACTTTGCCATCGATTTCCGGAGCATGCATTTCGGTACGGCCTTCGTACAGGAGATCGCTCTCTTCCGAAGGACCTTGCAGAAGCAGATCGAACTCTTTGCCGACTAAGGATTTCTTGCTTTTGCGACTGATCCCACGCTGAATCTGCATCAGATGTTTCCGTCGCCGCTCAATTTCTCGATCTGAAAGCTTTTTCCCCAACGCAAATGCGCCAGCACCCTCCTGATCGGAGTAGCTGAACGCTCCCATCCAGTCGAACTTTGCTTCCCGAACAAACTCGCAAAGTTCCTCAAACTCTTTTTCGGTTTCGCCGGGAAAGCCAACGATGAACGATGTGCGCAGGGTCACGCCCGGAACCATGCGCCGCATTTTTTCCACGGAACGTAGAAAGATCTCAGCCCCTCCGCCGCGCTTCATGCGTTTCAAAACTGTGGCCGAGGCATGCTGTAAAGGCACATCCATGTAAGAGCAAATATTGTCGTGCGATGCGATGGCTTCCAGCAAACGTCCGGTGATCTTGTTGGGGTATGCGTACAGAAAGCGGACCCAGCGCAAGCCATCAATGGCGGCAAGTTTTTCCAGCAAGAGCGCCAGGCCATCTTTTAGATCGAAATCCTCGCCATAGCAGGTCGTGTCCTGGCCGATCAAGGTGATCTCACGCACTCCAGTTTGTGCCAGGCGCTCGGCCTCGGCAACCACGGATGCAAAACGTCGCGAGCGGAACTGTCCACGTAATTGCGGGATGATGCAGAAGGTGCAGGGATGATCACAGCCCTCGGCGATCTTGATGTAGGCGGTGTAGCCGGGAGTGGCCAGAATGCGAGGTGTCGCTTCATCGTAAAGATAATTGGGCAGATCAGAGACCGTTCCATCCCAGGATTCCCGTGAGAATCGCCCTTGTGCGGCCCGCGCATCCCCTTCAGGCCGAGAAGTCAGGATACGAAACGGGGAATCCGCAGGGATCTGAGGAGCGATTCCGGCAGCCGCCAGAATGTTTTCCAATTCACCTGTACCGACTACTGCGTCTACTTCCGGGATGTTTTTACGGATGTCGTTGCGAAAGCGTTCAACCAGACACCCGGCCACCACCAGCTTGCGCGCCTTGCCATCGGTTTTGTGGCGGGCCATCTCCAGGATCGTGTTTACCGATTCCTGTTGGGCGCTTTCGATGAATGAACAAGTATTTACCACGATGATGTCGGCGTCCTCCGCCCGTCTCACCAACTCTGCGCCCGAGTTTGCCAGCATGCCCATCATGACCTCGCTATCCACAAGGTTTTTCGGACATCCCAGGCTTACAAACCCGACTTTTGGGGCGGTTTGAGCGGTGCGCGGACTGGGCTCCGCTTCATCGGCGACCAGCACAGATGGAGTTTTGCTCGGCATGTAATCCTCAATTCTAACATTCCAGACACGTGCCTCAGCTGCTTCCAACCTGGGTTACTAACGGTACGCTGGGCGCATCAAATGATGCATCACTTGCGTGAGCCGCTCAGCGGCAAGCGTGCTAACCTAACAGCATCCAAGTAAAAGGCCCCTTCGCACTGGAGGAAAGATGGCGCGTAAATGGTTTGGTACTGCAGTACTGATCGCGATAGCGTTCCTGGCAGGGAACGCCGCAGCCCAGAGAAACGAAATTTCAGGTTCAATGGGTCGCATGTTCATTAGCGACCAGGGGGTGCTTGGCGCAAACCCGGCCAATCCCAATATTCATTTCGGCGACGGCCTTACTTATGAAGCGAACTACGCCCGGCGCTTCCTGAGTATTGGATTGCTCAGCGTCAACGTGGAAGTTCCTTTTGTCTTCACACCAACTGCAAAGTTGAATTTTGGACAAAACATTGTTCCTAAGAGTTTTCGTTCTTACTTCGTTACGCCGGCAGCGCGCGTAAATCTGTTTCCGACCACCGGCTTTTCACCATGGGTGAGTATCGGCGGCGGTTTTGGACATTTCAGCGAGAGTTCGCAGCTTGAGTTTGGTGGAACCAACCCGGGGAAAACCGGCACTACGACCGGAGTATTTCAGGCGGGCTTCGGACTTGATGTGCGGATCATTTCTACGCTGAAGCTCCGCGGCGAGGTCCGCGACTTCAATTCGGGCGTACCGCAATTAAACGCCAATACTGGGAAGAGTCGTCAGCACAATTATTTTGTCGGCGGAGGCGTTGTCTTTAGCTTCTAGATAGTATCTGTTTTTGATGAGGCATCTTTACCGTGGCGTACCGACAACTTCTTTATAGAGTTCAGGCAGTTGCCGCGCATCTTCGGCTGATTCTCCAAAGCGGGCCCTTTCATAGTGGCGGGTGAATTCCAGCACGTTCTGCCGCAGCCGCTCTTCTTGAATTGAATCGGCAAACTCAGTAGGGGTTTGCGTTACAGATTTGTTCCATCCCTTTCGCCCTACTTTCCGAATCATTTTTTCGTACCAAAGGCTGGCTGCCATTTGTGGGGACCGATCCGGATGTTGGGTAAGCATAAGTTTTTGAACGGCCTGCCATAGATGCCCCAGATTCAGTAGTAGAAGAATCGGGATGACAATCAGCAATGTCCGCACACTCCACTGGCCCGGCGCAAGGGATATTTTGTGGGCCATGCGACGAGCACCCGCCAGAAGGCTCAGATAATGCATCCGGCTCCAACGGCTGGCTTGATGGATCAATCCCCGTCCCGTTTGCGCGGTTTGCCGGCCCAGAGTGTACTGGTGAGCGACATCGTAATTTACTACCCATTCCCGCCAGAAAGAGGCCATGGCGTCGGTGTACATCGCTAGCCTGCTCCATCCCTGGTGCGCGTAAGCGTCGGAAGCAGGGGTGGGATCGAACGTTATCCATCCGCGCTCGGGAAAATAAGCCTCGACCCAGGCGTGCGCATCACTGGCACGGATGACGTACTGCGAGGTGACGTCATTGAATTCGTTGGTTTTGAAGCCGGTCACCACGCGCGAGGGAATCTTGAGAGTGCGCAACATCACAGCCATTGCCGAGGCGAAGTACTCGCAATGACCCTGCTTACGCTCGAAAAGAAAATGGGCCAGCGGATCGGCTTGGTGGGTGGGCGGCAGTTGCAGCGTGTAGCTGAAGGTTGTCTGCAAATATTTTTCAATCGCCGCAGCCTTGTCGTAATCACTGAGCGCGGGGTCCGTTACCTGCGCGGCCAGCTCAGGAACTCGCGGATCGAGTTTGGGTAGCTGCAAGTAATCAGAAAGTTCCTCAACGCTGTAACCCCTTTCTGGGAAAGGCAGGGTGGGAGTGTTCCGCAACGACCAGCCATCGTAGATGCCGATAGGATGGTCCGCATCCAAATTGAATACCGCCCCTCCGCGGTCGGTGGCGATCTCGCGATATTTCCCTTGTAATGCTTGCGGTTGAGGCGCAAGGAAAAAGATATTGATCCCCACCGGCTCCATCAAAACGTGGTAGTGGATCTGTGCCGAGACTCCAAGCGCGAGTGGAGCAGTGAACCTGGCATTGCGTGAACGCAAATCGAACTGCTGGTTGATCCCTGGGCGCATGGGGAATGGACGATATGGATTCGACCAACTGCTGCCGTCAAACAAACTTAGCGCATTTCCTCGCCATCTCTGGGTGTAGGCGCCGCGCGGGTCACCGCTGATTTCGATGTGCATGACGACCGCATTGGATTGCTGAATTTCCCCGATGCTGCCCAACTCGACGTGGTCGCTGAAGCCAGTCGAGAGGCCCCCGCGGGAAGAAAATGCGCTCAAGTAGCCGGTCGAGAGACGGGGTAGAACAAAGAAGATGGCGGCACCTGTAAGCAAAATCAGCAACAGAATCACGGGAGCTGCTCCCGCCAAGGAAATCGCCAGCCTCCGGTCGCTCTGGCCGATATCAGGTTCCCTGGCGCTTGTCGTGGAATTGGCGGAGGTCCGCTTCATCTCCAGCAAAATGAAAGTAGCGATGGCAAACAGCATGAAAACCGCGAACGCAAACAAGAAAGTACTGTCTACTGTCAAAACTGCCGATGCCAACACCATCAGGAAAGCGATGACTGCCAGAAAATAATGGTCCCGGTCACGGCGTGCAGAGAACAACCGCATTACCGTCAGAAACAAAACCAGGTGGACGGTTGTCGAGACGAACTCCTGTGATAATAGGAAGTAATCGAATACGTAGAACGCAACGTAGGCGATGGTCAGGCCGGTGGTCCAGGGCTCTGGGATCAGCAGCGTACGATTGATGGCGAGTACGTAACCGCGAAGGAGAAGTGCCACCGCTACAAACAAGGTGGAAGGAGTATCCAGTCCCTTGGTCGAAGCCAGGGTTACAAATCCGGTCAACACCAGCAGGTAAAGCGCTATTTCAAAATAGCGTGGAATTGCCTGGTTCAACGAGCGGTGAACGGGTTGTGAGCCGATTGCGGACACGGAACACACATATTGTTCGCCAATTGGGACGATTAGGGAAGAGTACGGTGGGGTACGAGGCGGGCCGCTTGAACGCTGAACTCCGGGTCCGCCCCTCGATCAGAAACCCAGTTTAGATTTTGTCGGCGTCCTCAGAATTGAGGTTTTTTGCCGGGCTCAAGGCATGTCCATCCTTGGCACGCTGAATTTGGATTGCCCCATTTACATTATTCAATTTGATATGCGTCCGTCCATCGCCGAGTTTGCCGTGGAGATCATGTCCCACCCACTGATGGTGGTCCACATTGAACCCAAAGTCATTGCTGATGCCGCCATGCACGGTGGAGGCTTCCAATTCAGCCTGGGCGTCTGAGGGCAGCGTTAACGAAACACTACCGTTCACCGAGGACAATTCCATGGGAGAGCTGCTCAACTTGTCCAGTTGTGCTTTCAGAGGGCCGTTGATAGTGGAGAGTTCTGCGCGCCCACCCAACTCGGTCGCGACCAGTGAACCATTGATACATGAGGCCTGAATTTCGCCCGTGACGCCTTTAATATCCAGCCCACCGTTGATCAGTTCAATCTTGCCCAGGCGTGCACCACGCGGGACCGTAAGGGTGTATTCCACGCTGGCTGGGTTGTCCTCTCTGTTCCAATTCCAGTTATGGTCGTTCTCGGGGTATTGGGTCTTAATGGAGACCCGGCTGCTGCTGGCATCGACCACGATTTTCGCTTCATCCAGCCGCTGTTTATTGCGCGCGAACTTAACGGCGTCAACTTTCACTTCATTGCGGTCCCACCCCACGATGTGGGCTGGGCCATTGATATTGCTCAATGACACGCGTCCATCCGCCGCCAGGGGATAAGTTTGGTGAAATTCCGCAGTCAGCTCGCCGGAATGGTCTCCGGCGTAGGCTTGAACCGTGAACAGCAGAGCGGCAAGGCATGCCGACAGAATAAGTGACCGCCGAATATGCAATGTCATAGCTTTTCTCCTTATCCAGCCGTAGCTTAGACGCGCAGGTGTGTGATTTGTGAGCCCTCAGGGCCGGACTGGGCTGTCCGGAAATAGAACCCTGCGACGTTACCAAGGTTATCTTTCAACAATTTACCTTCGTACGCGACAATCCTGCGTAGGGGCGAGACGTGAGGGTGGAGTTCTGTTTTGACGTATCTGTTGTTCGAAGTTAGATGCTACGCCAAAAGGCTCAAAGCCTTTTCCGCAACTATCTGGGTGTCCGCAGTACTCTTCGCGGCACCATCTTTCCTGTTCGCGCAAACCTCCTACGATGAACGGCCCATTCCCATTCTTACAGGCAACGCCGGTTACTTCACTAATGTAGATCGAGGGCAGGCCGAACTTGCGCCGGAAATCACTCCGGTGCTCCTTGTCCCCTTGGGAAATCATTGGCTGGTCGAAGCCCGTGCCGCATTTGAAGGAGAGTTCCAGCGTGAAAATGGCACGGGGCCTTACAAGGGCGTGGTTGGCAAGGACATTGATTATCTCCAGGCGGACTACATCGTAAACCGCTACGTGACCGTTACCGCGGGAAGGTTCCTGACACCATTTGGCATCTATAACGAGCGGTTGTATCCCATCTGGATACGTAGCCTCCATGAAGTGCCACTGATTTTTCCGTTGGGCACCGGGTCGAGCGATGGAGCGATGCTCCGCGGAGGATTCGCTGTCAGTACCAAGGCGAACCTGAACTATGCGGCCTATTTTTCCACCAACAGCTCAGTCAACAAATTTGAATCAGATCGACTGGCCGGAGGGCGTGTCGGAGTTTTCTTCCCCGGACCACGAATTGAGATTGGCGGTTCTTTCCAAAAAGAACTTCAGGAAGAACGCACCAACGCATTCGGATTTCATTTTGCGTGGCAGCCCACGCGCCTACCGCTGAACCTGCGCTCCGAGTATGCCCGGTCACACGACGGCAGCGGCTACTGGGTAGAAGGTGCTTACCGCTTCAGTCAGGTGCCGTTTTGGCAAACCGCCATGCGCCGCACTGAATTTGTGGCCCGCATGCAGCAGTTTTTCAGCGGCGAAGAAACCGATCCCGCTGCGCTTAGCGAATACGGATTGCCCCGTGGCAACGTGCGCCAGCCCGATTTCGGTTTGAACTACTACCTGGCAGATGGGCTGAAAGCCACCGCCAGTTACGGCCGCTGGTTGGGTAATAGAAATTGGAACGTGTGGACTATGGGAATCGCCTATCGTTTTGCCCTGCCGCTGGGGCCGACAGGAGCAAAATGAAGATCCGAATCGCAATTTTGTTCGGCACCCTGGCGTTGGTTTCGGCAGTTTTTGCCGCTGACCCGCCAAAAACCTCAAAGTCGACCGCGGATCCAGCCGTGATCACCAGCAACCGCGCCTCCGCTGAGCGCAACCGCGAAGACGCCGACACCGTACGTGTGGAAGGCGAGAAGAGGTTTCGCGCCAATTGCAGCCGCTGTCACGCTGCGCCGCACAAATTTCCGCCACGCATGATGGCTACCATCGTCCGCCACATGCGGGTGCGGGCCACAATCACGGATGCAGACATGCGCTACATCCTGGCTTACATGACCCAGTAACCATTTACGGATTGCGAAATCACTATGAACAGAATGTCTATGCGCTGGATTGCGTGTGTGGTTGGTGTGCTGATGGCAGCAGCTTTGGCCCATGCTCAAACTCGTGTAATTGAGGTAGTGGCCGACAAGGACAGCCGCTACAAAATTGCTGGCCTGTCCCATCCGGAGATTACCTTGAAGGCCGGAGAGCAGGTGACATTGCGAATCACCGCCAACAAGGGAAAGACCTGGAACCGTGACGGCACGATTCATGGTTTCACACTCCTGCGGGCGGGCAATCGGACTAAGGTGCCGGGATGGAACTTGGCCCTTTTGCCGGGAACCCAGGAGTTTCATCTCACAGCCCCGTCGGAGCCGGGTGACTATGTGGTGGTGTGCACCGTGATTTGCAGCGAAAATCACGAGGGCATGAATATGAAATTGGTAGTTGTCCCCTAAACGATATAAGGAGTGTGTGATGAGCAAGAAGGCAGTCTTCGCGGGAATCCTGGCACTGGCGGCGATCTTATTGGCCGGCGCCGAAGAAAAAACGCGCACCTTCACCGGCGAAATCGCCGACAGTCAGTGCTCGATGAACGTCCACTCCCTGACCCGTTCCCATACCGAGATGATGAAGAACAAGAACATGGGCGGGACCCCGGCCAACTGCACCAACTACTGCATTAAATACCTGGGTGGTGATTTTGTCCTGGCCAATGGCGATCTGGTCTATCACCTCGACGATCAAGAAAAGCCGGCTGCGTTTGCAGGATTGAAAGTGAAAGTTACGGGCACTCTCGATGCGAAGACCAGAACCATTCACGTGGTGGACATCAAAGCAGATGAATGATCGCTGAACGAGCAAGTTTCAGGTTATTCGTAGTAGTGAAGTTTGAGAAAGATTCGTATCAGGGTATCGGCCCTTCGACTTCGCGCAGGGCAAGCTTTTCAGCCGTGCCGCTTTCGCTGCCATTTCGGCTCACGCGCCCATGGGGCGCAACTGCCACATCGCCAACGAGTTTTATGGATAGTTGCGCCGTATCGGCGCCGACCTCAATTTTTGCCTGGCCGAGCGGCACGGCCAAGGCCATGCCCTGATACGAACCTTATTTTCAAACTGCACCACGACCCTTATGCCTGGGCAGTCACGTTTCTCTCCTCGCTCCGGGAAAGCCCATACACCATCAGTATTCCTATCTCGGGCTCGATGGGATGGCGATAGCGAGGATGGGGAAAAACCACGTAGTAGACCGCCGGGTACGCCAGGAACAGCCAGAGAAATAGCCAGGCGCCGGGGGCACGCTTTCTCAGAGCCATGACGAGTCCCGACAACGCCAGCACTGAGGACAAGCAATACAGGGAGTTTCTCAAGATTCTTCGCGCCAGCGTCTCATGCGCGTGTGGAACGCCCGCCCAGTAATAGAAAAACTTCTTTATGCACAGAAATACGAACCGGCCATAGTTGTCTTGAATGTAAGACACAGCTTCCTGCTTGCGCATGGCAACATAGGCCATTTCACCCATGCCCCTATAGCGACTCATCTCGTAAGGATTCTGAGTGGGATGAAGTTGTTGCATCCAAGTTCCGTTAGCCCCCGGGCCGTTGCCTAGCCTTAATTCAGCCCCGAAATTCGAGCGGATGAAGAACAAGGTTCCGAACGTGCGATAGTTGCGCACTGTCCAGGGAATGACACAGGCAAGAAAAACCAGGGAAGCAAGGATTGCCCCGGTGAGGAACTGCTTGCCAAGCTTCCAGCGCCGCCAGCAAATCCACAGGCCGGAGAATGGAAGGAATGAAAGTAGGGAAGTATTCACCAGCGCCGCCACGCCCCAGAGCAGGCCAAACTCAAGCCAGGGCAGCCAGCCGTCTCTCTCTTCCATCACCAGCGTGAGCCAAAACAGCAGAGTCAGCAAAAAAGCCGCCAAGCTGGTCTCCCAAACCCAACGTGTCGCCCAGGCCATCACCGGAGGGAGCAGGGCCCAGAGCCAGCAAGTCCACAGAGCAACTCTTTCATTGAAACAACGCTGCGCGATTAAGAAGATCGGTATGCAGGTCAGCGCGGAAAAGATGCTGTTGATGACGAGTAAAACTACCGCCGAGGCCAAAGAATAAATCCCAAAAACCTTGAACACCCCGGCAATCAGATATGGATAAAGCGGCGGCTCCCATGCGGTCGGCCCAGTCGCTTGGCCAAAGGGGCTGCTGAAGCCTTCTCCCGCAGCCAAAGAGCGGCCAACGCTGCCCATCTCCCAGCCAAAGCTGAAGTTGTGGTTGTGATCGTAAAACTTGTAGGTGTGGCCAAAGAAGATCAAGACCACCCGCAGCACCAGGGCGATCACAAAAATCCAAAAATACGGCTCGCGGGGAGTGGGCTTGCTTTCAGCCATGGGCTCCAGTCATTTGCAGAGCATTTTGAAAGGTCCGAAAATCCGCGTCGTCGAACAGCACAAACCGCACCAGCTTCACGCTGCTTGCGGAATGTTCGCGCGCGTACTCCTGCACCGCGCTGATCATTACATCAGCACATTCTTCCATGGGAAATGCCGCGACACCGGTTGCCAGGGCAGGGAAGGCAATGCTTGCCAGCTTCAGTTCTTCCGCACGCAGCAGGCTGTTCCGCGTGGCGTCGGCGATGATCGCGGCACTCGAAAGCGAACCCTCGCGCTTGGGAACTCGCGCATCTTCCGACCGATAGCCCATAGCCGCCGCATGGATCACGTATTGGTTGGGCAGGCGTCCCGCGCTGGTGACAGCGGCTTCTCCCAGCTTGATTGGGGCCTTGGTCTGACCTTCGCGGTCGATCTCCGCCCCGCCTCGCCGGTAAATTGCACCAGCCACGCCTGAGCCTAGAATCAACTCAGTATTGGCGGCGTTGACGATGGCGTCCAGACCTGGCTGGTTTGTAATGTCGCCGTTGACGATCTCGATCTGGATTGACACTGTTCCCGCCCCCACCTAGACTGATGCGTTCCGCTCTATGCGACCGGAAGCGGCTATTGTAACTGGAACGACCAAAGGACACGCATGGCTTGGCTACAAAACAAGTTTGAAAAGAACTTCCTGATCACGACGGTAGATTACGTCTTCAACTGGGCCCGCAAGTCGGCGGTGTGGCCCATGACGTTTGGGCTGGCCTGTTGCGCCATTGAAATGATTGCTTCGTCCACGGCGCGTTTCGACATCGCCCGCTTCGGTTCCGAAGTTTTCCGCCCCAGCCCTAGGCAAAGCGACCTGATGATTGTGGCAGGGACGGTCACGCTGAAGATGGCGCCGGTGGTGAAAAGAATCTACGAGCAGATGCCCGATCCCAAATGGGTGATCTCCATGGGAGCGTGCTCGTCGGTCGGTGGCCCGTTCAATACCTATGCGGTGCTGCAAGGTGTGGACAAAATCGTGCCAACGGATGTGTACGTAATCGGCTGCCCGCCTCGCCCGGAGAACCTGTTCTACGCGCTGCTGAAGTTGCAAGACAAAATTGATCAGATGTCGCTGGCGAAGAAGCCCACTGAAGTGCGGCTGGATCCCAATATGGTGGAGAACTTCAAACGGCAAGTGATGATTGCGCAGACGTTGCAGCCGAAAGCGTAGCTATTAGCTCTTAGCCATTGGCTCTTAGCTTGTTTCGATTGCTAAGGGCCTTCCAAACCCGGAGACTATGAGATCTAGCTAAAGGCTAAGAGCTTTGTTTACAAAACTCACCACCCAATCCGAACTCCCCGCCAACAACGAAGCCAAAGAATTTCCCTGCGGAAAGAAAACAATCTGCGTAGCTAATGTGAACGGCACGAACACTGCCATGGATAACGTCTGCCTACATCGTGGCGGCCCGCTGGGTCAAGGCGTGATTGAAGGAAGCAAGGTTGTCTGTCCCTGGCACGGCTGGTCGTTTGATAGTAAGACGGGCGAGGCCGCGCACAATCCCAACGCAAAGGTTGTCGTCTATCCGATCAAGGTTGAGAATGGCGATGTGATGATTGAAGCTTGACATGTAGCGTGTGTAATGCAAATGTTAGCTGAATCGACGCCGGTGTGCCTAGTGCATCTGCTTTGATATGCTTCTTTTCATGAACCTTGACGGAGTTTTTCTAAACAAGGCGCTGGTTCTAATTGTTCTGGGAATCGGAATCGTTTGCGTGTCCGTCTACCGAAAGCTCAAGGCGAAACGCTGATTAAGGGGTTCGTCCGCGGCCAACGCGGCACTCAGCCCCGGATTCAAGGAGCAATGGTTAGCCTAAATATCGCAAAGACTTTCGTTGATCCTCAAATCCTGGAAACACTTGACCCAAGTTGCTATTGCCAAGATGCCGTATGACGGCCTCTGCCAGCACCTGCCGGAAATCTGTAGTCACCGCCAAATCGCGCCCTTCATAAAGCTGTGACTGCTCCAGCCCCGGCCAGCGTCCGTAGACCTTGCCGCCTTTGACCGGGCCGCCCATCACAAACATCACATTGGCGTGCCCGTGATCTGTCCCACGATTGCCATTCTCCCGAGCTGTCCGCCCGAATTCGGACATGGTCACGACCACTGTGTCTTCACCCAAATCTCCCAAGTCAGTCCAGAACGAGGCCAGCGACTGCGAAAAATCGCCCAGCACATTGGCCAACTGACCCTGAGTGCTGCCTTCGTTGACGTGATGGTCCCATCCGCCAATATCGGCAAACGCCACCTGCACTCCGAGGTTGGCTTTGATGAGTTGCGCCAGCTGCCGCAGGCTGTCGCCAAAGCGTCCGCGGGGATAGTTGGCCCCGGGAGCCGGAGTGTATTTCGAAGGATCAGCTGCTTTCAGCATTTTCACCGCCTCAAAAGTTTCCTGCCCCGTACCGTGTAAAACAGAATCTACCGAGCCGGCGTACATCGCTTCGAAAGTATTGGCCACCGGAGAATTGGGATTGCGTCCCCCGACACCAAAGTCGTTGATGTTGTTGATGGCGATGGCAGGCTCGCTGCCCGAGAGAATGCGCGGCAAAGACGGCCCCATAGCAATGGCGCGGAAAGCAGATTTATTGGCCCGTGCAGGCAAGGAGTGCAAAGTGCGGTTTAACCAGCCATCTTCAGTGGCTTTCACGCCCGGAGTGCCGGACTCCATGTAATCCTGAGCGTCGAAGTGGGATCGAGTCGTATCAGGAGAACCCGCGGCGTGCACGATGGCGAGATGTCCCTGGTCCCAGATCGGTTTGAACGATGACAGTGATGGATGCAGCCCGAAGAACCCGTCGAGATCAATAACTTCTTTGCGAGGAATATTGATCGAAGGCCGCATGGCGTAGTAATCACGTTCGCCGTGTGGAACCACGATATTCAGTCCATCCGCCGCGCCGCGTTGGAAAATCACGACCAGCCGCTTGTTGCTCGATCCTGCCTCGACGGCACCAAAAGCAGCGTGGGTGAGAAAGCTGGGAACCGCCGATGTGCCCACTACGGCCAGAGCGCTATTGCGAAGAAAAACCCGGCGAGTAATCATTCAGAGCTCCTAAATTCAAAACCAACAGCCGCGAAGCGGCGCAAGATTGCAGCCCAGGGCGTGAGCCCTGGGTCAGTGTCTCCGATGTCAGACCTGTATGGGCGACAGAAAGTCGGGAGCGATGCGCGCATGCCAATCTCTTTCGCCCTCTCAGGGCTTCTGTCTTTCCTTTTCTTGACCCAGGGCGCGCGGGTGCAGGTCCTGCACCCGCTTCCGCCCTGGGCTGCACTCTTTCGCAGCTTCGCTGCTGCGCTACCTTCTCTGAAACTCCGGCGAACCCAGCAGCAGCCCTTCGATCATCGCTATGTTGGGGGCGCGTGCCGGGTCATCCAGCCTGCGCTCCGCGATCTTTGGGTCTTGCAGGCGCGATGCAATCGTGTCGTGCGTCTGCTTGGAGACATCACCCGCCAGCAGCGTGCCCTCCAGGTCATTTAGCACCTTCGGCGCGTCTGCGGTCGCGTCGTTCGCCGGTAACAAATGCTCCGGATCCACCTGGACGCCTCTCAACCTGCCGTTCGCCAGCGCCAGTGAGAAATTCATGCGCCCCAGCAGGGCGGACGAGTTGACCCAGGTCTCGGCCTTCATGGAATAGCCCGTAGGCGGTTGCATCCCGTACAGCGGCATTCCCATGGTCTGAAGCTGGCGAATCAGGGGCGTGGCGTCGGTGACCTCAGCGCCGGTGGCGCGCACAGCCGAAGCCACAAACTCAAGCGGAGTTTTTACCTTGGCCCGATACGCCTCGGAGGCCCAGAATTCGGGCGAATCCAGCATGGTCTTCAGGACCTCACGGATATCGCCGTTCTTCTTAAGGAAAGTTTGAGCCATACGGTCAACCAGCGCTGGCGGAGGATCGTCTGACACAAAACGCATCGCCAGCTTGGTGCTTATGAATTTTGCAGTCGAAGGGTTATGAGCAAGGAAGTGCAGCAGCTCCAGGCCTTCCTTCTCTCCGTTGGATTTGAAGCGATGCCCCATGACGACTTTGTCGCCTGGCTCGTGCGTGCGCTCGACAAACGCAAAGTCCCCGCCTTTACGGGGCTCACGCAGCGTCCACCCGGTGAGAATTCTTGCAGCTTCGGTGACATCTTTCTGGGTATAACCGCTGTTGACGCCGACCGTGTGCAACTCCATCAACTCGCGGCCGTAGTTCTCATTGAGGCCGCTATTGCGTTTTCCTTTTGCCTGTGGACGCTGGGGCCGGGGGAAGCGCTGCCGTCTGCGCCCCCATGCAGGCTCTCGAAAGATTCCTTTTGCTGCATCTGAATCTGGCCCTACGCTTAGCCAATTGTCCAGGTAGAACAGCATGGCCGGACTTTGGGCAGTCGCCACGAGCAAGTCCTCAAACTTGCCTAACGCATGAGGACGAATCACATCGCGTTCGTAGCTGGTGATCAAATACCGGTCGGGGCCCTTGCCGTTGAATACATTGAAGTGATTGAACCAGAAGTCGGTCATCACTTCTTCAAGCTGGCGTTCACTGTAAATCGCTCGCAGCAGTTTCCCCTCAGCCAGTTCAGTCGTGACCACCAGTTGGGGGTTATTCAGTGCCATCACCGTCTCGCGCTGCTTGGGCGTCATTCCCTCCATGACTTCGTCGCGCCGGTCTCTGAGACCAAACGCCAGCATCCGTTGCTGCTCGGGCGAAAGCTTCGCGATTTCCTGGATGCGCTGGTCGGACGGCAAATCCAGAATCGCCTGGGTCTTTTGCTCCAGATCCATGCGTTCTTCCCGGCGGCGGGCACGCTCTTCGTCGCTCATTGCGTCCGTCGTCGCCGACGGGGCAGTATTCGCCGGGGCATTTCCAGCCTGTTCTTTTTTCTCCTGCCGTGCCTGGTAGCGTGCCAGCTGTGCTTCGTATACGGCTTTCTTTGCCGGATCAGACGGCATCCTCTGCTTTCCTTCAGCGACGGCCTTAATCATCTGCGGCGGAGGGAAGTTCTCGACGATCTGGCGGGTGTCCATCTTTAGAGTGCGTAACGGAGCCAGCCGGGCCTCCAGCACGCTGTTGTCAATTTTTTCGGGGTGTAGCTGCTGATCAATCCATTTGTCCACGCCTATTGCCATGACGTGGTCAATATCGCCGGGCCTTGGGCCGAAAGTGAGCCGGTTGAGCGCGTGTAAAGCCCGCTTCCGGTCCTCCATTTCGTGGGCAAGCTTCGCGTCTTTCTTTTTACCCAGAGCCAATTGGGCGGGAATAGCAATACAGACCGCTGCAAGAGCGACCAAAGCAACCCGTAGATTCAGACGCATGCTTCCCCGATGGACGGAAGAGTCCTGCTGATTATGAACCCATTACCCTCTGAAAAGTTGTTACGGAAGGTACATTTTGTTCTGGGAAATTTTGTGCTGCAACGCGGCAGCGAGGTGGTCCACATCGGTAGGGGATATGTGGGCGGATGCTTGGTTTTCCATGAAAGGTATGCGATTACTGCCAACAGCGTCGCGGCGGACCTGTATCAGCAGCCCTTGGACGACGTTGGGATCAAACTTCTGGGGGGCCATGCGGACGATTTCATTCAAGGTTCCGCCCAGGGACATGGGTTCCCGATATGGCCGCTCACTGGTCATGGCATCGAAGGTATCTGCCAGGCCGACAATGCGCACTGGCAGGCTGACATCATTCATATAAAGGCCGTCCGGATAGCCTGACCCATCGGAACGTTCATGGTGCCAGCGGACAATCTCTGGGATGCTGGCCCAGGGAAATTCAATGCCGGTCACAATCTGATGACCCACGACCGTGTGGTCTGCCATCTCACGAAATTCTTCCGGATCAAGCGCGGTCGGTTTGCCGAACAGTCTTTTGTCTACCGCGACTTTGCCGATATCATGCAGATAGCCCGCCGAGCGTAGCCCCGCAACTTCGGTTGGCCCCATGCCCATGGCTTCGCCGATCGCCGCAGAGTAACGCCCAACTCTTAGAGAGTGTCCGTGGATGTTGACATGCTTTACATCGATGGCGGCGGCAAAAGCTTCCAGGGTGTGGTCATAAAACCCATGCAATGAAGCCATCAGGCGCAGGTTCTCTGATACTCGCTGAGAAAGCGTTTGGGAGAGAGTATGGTTCTGTACCGCCAGCGCTACGTAGTTGCACAGCAGGTCAAGCGCTCCCAGTTCATCTTCGTCGTAAATCGCATCGCCCTCGCGGCGTCCTAACGCTACAAGCCCAACTAATTTTGCTCCTACTTTCAAAGGCGAAAAGCATTTGAATAGTTCCGGTGCGACGTTGCCGTTCGAGCTGAGATAGTTCTCATAGGAGTTCGATGTGAGTATGACCGATCCGCGCGTGGTCAGCAGCGCATGTACATGTTTAGGTAGAAGTGGGATGACCGCCGGCTCCGGCATCAGGGCGAAGCCTTCAGAGGCGATAGAAGTGAGCAGGGAAGGTTTATCGCTGAAAGTAAACAGCACACCTTCGCGCGCGCCCGCGGCCTGTAGCAGCGCCGAGACCATGGAGCGTGCCCGCTGCGGGAAGTCGTGCTCCGCCGTCATCTCGGGACCGAGATCAGAGAGGGCCTCCACAGTGCGCAACAAGCGCCGCAAATTGTCTTTCTGCACGGCCAACGAAGTGGTGCGCAGAACCCAGAGCATCTTGAGAGTACCACGCCGGAAAGTATTGTGATGAAAGGGGTTGTTGGTTAGTTTGGTGCGGTATGGGACAGCTTAGGACGGTCGTAAGCGATTAAAAATGGTCTCTGAGTCGGGCGAAAGTTTTGACCACCATCAGCTGGCGCGGCGGGATCGCCTGCGCGACTTCTTCGTGTTCTAAGACCCAGGTCTTATCGTGCGGAACAAAGACCGCGTTCAAACCCGCAGCCAGCGCGGGATTGATGTCGGACTTCGGGCTGTTGCCGACCATCCAGGTAACGTCTTCGGCCAGACGATGCTTGGCAACCACCGAGCGGTAGGTAGGTTCATCCTTCTCAGCAACAATTTCAACTGCCGCAAAGTATTGCTTCAGGCCGGATCGATCAACCTTGCCTGACTGTTCTGCCAAGGCACCTTTGGTCATGAGGATCAGATGATGGCGTCCGGAGAGATAGTCCAGGGTTTCGGGCACGCCGGAACGAATCTCCATCGGATGCTCGGCGATGGTGCGGGTAATGGCGGTGATGGCTTCGTGCAGCGATGGCGTAATAGGTTCGACCGCAAGACGTTCGAATGTCTTAGCTAGCGCGTGGGCGAAGCTGTGGAGTCCGTAGCCGTGACTGATGATGCAATCGCGCTCCACGTCGTTGATCACCTCGCGTACTTGGGCTGGGGAATATTCCTGATGGTTCAGGAATGAGATGAAGTTGGCGATCGCGCGTTCGAAGTAGATATTGTTTTCCCAGAGCGTGTCGTCCGCGTCAATGAGCAGGGTCTGGGACATTGGTTCATCATATCCGATGAACTCAACTAATACGCTCCGGATTCTGGGTTCGGTGTTCGCTGCGACCTCCGCGCAACCTTGGCGACCTCCGCGGTTCAAGCTTCTAATTTCCGAGACAGCCAAGCAAACTCTTAGACCGCAGTGGCCGCCGAGAAAGGCGGCAAAGGACGCAGAGAAAACCAAACCGCTGATTCATTGCTTATGAACGCACCCGCTGGGTGGCAAGCTGCTAGAATTCATAGCGATGAACCGGCGAATCCAGTCACTCCTCCTCTTACTAATTTTCTTAGCGAGCTGCATCTCAATGGCACAACAGAAAGAAAGCAAGACTGAACCGTCTGGGAAAAATGAGGAAACTGCAAATCTGCACATCACCCCCGACCTCGACCAGCGTCTAGCCAAGTACCGTCTGATTCAAATGCCGTACCACTCGGCGGGCCTGACTGCCAACGAAAGAAAAATGGTTGATAAGTTGGTGGATGCCTCCCGCTATCTGGAAGATATCTTTTGGCGGCAGAGCGATCCCGACGGCCTTGATCTCTATCAATCGCTGGGAGGAAGCCAGAGCCTGCAAACCAAAAAGCTCCGGCATTTTCTGTGGATCAATGCCTCTCGCTTCGATCTGATTGATGAGAACAAGCCATTCGTGGGCACCGAACCGTTGCCGCCGGGCCGCGGTTTTTATCCCAAAGGATTGACCCGCAATCAGGTCGAGCAATACGTAAAAGCCCATCCCGATAAAAAAGCTGAGATCTACAGCCCATATAGCGTGGTTCGTTGGCACAGCGATGAGCTCCGTGGAGTTCCGTATCACGTAGCTTATCGTTCATTCCTGGAGCCGGCCGCGCAAGACCTGCGGGATGCCGCGAAGCTGAGCCCCGACGCGGCCTTTGCCAACTTCCTGCGCCTGCGTGCCGATGCTCTTCTGAACGACGACTATTTCAAAAGCGACCTTGCCTGGATGGATTTGAAAGATCCGAAAGTTGACGTGATCTTTGCTCCCTACGAAACCTATCTGGATGATCTGCTGGGCGTGAAGACCTCTTACGGCGCCGCGGTGCTGATTCGTAATGATGAGGAGAGCAAGAAGCTGGCCGTGTTCCAGAAATATGTTCCCGATATTCAGGAAGCGCTGCCGCTTTCAAAAGAAGACCTCCCTTCGAAACGCGGCCTGCAAACTCCCATGGAAGTGATGGACGCGCCCTACCGCGCTGCCGATTTGCGCCACGGCTATCAAGCCGTAGCGGACAATTTGCCCAACGATCCCCGCATCCACGAGCAGAAAGGCAGCAAGAAAATTTTCTTCAAGAACTTTATGGATGCGCGGGTGAACTACATCATTCTGCCGCTGGCCAAGCGCGTGATGCGCGCCGACCAGGCGGAAAAGGTCAGTGGCGAAGGGTATCTCTACGGCACCATCATGCACGAAATGTGCCACGGGCTAGGCCCGGCGTTTGCCCGCACCAAGGCCGGAAAAGTGGATATTCGTGAAGCCATCGGCCCGCAATACGGAGGCCTGGAAGAAGCTAAGGCGGACGTCTGCGGCATGTTTGGATTGAAATGGCTGGTGGACCACGGAGCGCTGCCGAAAGAAAAGTTGGAAGAGTATTACGCTTCGTATGTCGCCGGGAACTTCCGCACGCTTCGCTTTGGAACCGGCGAAGCCCATGGCCAGGCGGAGATGATGGAGTTCAATTATCTGGTCGAGCACGGAGCAGTGAAGCGGTTGGCCTCGGGGAAGTATGAAGTCATCTACGAAAAAATGCCGGACGCCCTCGCCAACCTGACAAAAGTGCTGCTGGAAATCGAAGCTACAGGCGACCGCGAGCACGCCGAGAATTGGTTCAAGAAATACGACGTGATGCCGGCGGAGTTGAAAGCGACGCTGAAGTTAGGGGCGAGTGTGCCGGTGGATGTGGATCCGGTGTTTGCGTTTAAGGAAAAGCTGGAGTAGGAAAGTTCTAGTAATCGAATAGGGATGCTTTTAATTGTTGCTTCGATTTGTACCGAATTTGCAGATATTTCCACTGGAGAGAATTCTTAATTTCTTGGACGGTAAATATTAGGTCAACTGGAAGTGTGCTTCCGGTGAGAATTACATCCATAGGTCTGAGCCAGACAATTTGTTCTGGTCGTCCGTTATCTGCAAGAAATTTCCTGAATTTGTCGCAGGCCTGCGAGAAGGTGGGATTCTCTACCGTTTCCATAAAGCAAAATCGAGAGTGATTAGGTTTTAGGCCACAAACTCCACTTTCGCCTCATACGGAATAATCCCCGCCTTGTGGCCCATGTCCAACAACCGCCGCACCGCCTCGCGCCCATCCAATCCGTAATCCACGGTGCGCTCGTTGACGTACATGCCGACAAATTGGTCCGCCAAGTGCGGGTCCAAATCCCGGGCAAATTGCATGGCGTATGCCAATGCTTCCTCACGATGATCCAGCGCGTACTGAATGCTGTCACGAATGGCAGTCGAAACACTGGACATTAACTCGCGTCCCAAACTGCGGCGAATGGCGTTGCCCCCGAGAGGCAAGGGCAAACCAGTAACCTTCTGCCACCACGCGCCCAAATCCACGATGCGATGCAGTCCTGCTTTCACATAGCTCAACTGGCCTTCGTGAATGATCAGCCCGGCTTCGTATTTGCCTGCAAGCACCTGCGGGATGATCTGATCGAAAGGAACTACTTCAGTGTCAATCCCCGGCGCAAACAGATTCAAAGCCAAATAAGCCGTTGTTAGCTTGCCGGGTACCGCTATCACTTTCCGTTTGATTCCGCTCTCGGAATAAGCTTTCGGGGCCACGATCATCGGCCCGTAGCCATCGCCAACACTCCCGCCGCTGGAAAGCAGAGCGTAATGGTCCTGAATGTAGGGATAGGCGTGGAAAGAAATT
Organism: uncultured Acidobacteriota bacterium; assembly: GCA_963837365.1. Classification (GTDB taxonomy): domain Bacteria; phylum Acidobacteriota; class Terriglobia; order Terriglobales; family Acidobacteriaceae; genus CAWBXL01. The sequence goes on along the minus strand of CAWIMW010000010.1, from coordinate 92,629 downwards.
GCGGTGACATCGTAGAGCCCATCGCCGCCCATGGCGGCGCGGTTCAGGGTCTCAATGTCGCAAAGGGTGTGAGTAAAACGCAGCCCGGGCACGCGGACTTTGTTGGTCGCCAGCCCGTAAAACATGAAGGCATCGTCCGAATCCGGACTGTGGGCGATGGTGATTTCGCGGGTCTCGACAGCTGCGGTACTCATAACTTTGGCGATATCTCCGATAGGCAATTTGTGATTACCGCTTCATGGAGACTCGTCTCCAACCTGCCACAATCCCTGCTGCCGAAACCGTCTTGAAGATTTCGGCGAGAACAAACCAATACAAGCCAACCTGCGCCGCGCGCGCCAGCGAGTGGGTGTACACATAGAGCCAGCTCAAGCCACCTGTGAACAGGACGATTTCAGCCAGGAAACCTGCGGTCAGTGCACGCAGGAAGGTCTTCTCTCCACGCTCCACAACGTAACCTGCAACCCACGCCACGAATGGGTAGGCCATGAGATATCCGCCGGTGAGCCCGAAAATCTGGGCCACTCCGCTGGGACCAGCCAGAGGGTTGAATACCGGCAGACCTGCGGCTCCCTCGGCCAGATACAGCGCAAGAGCAGCAAAGCCTCGCTTGCGGCCCAGCAGCATTCCTACCAGCAGTACGCCAAAATTCTGCATGGTCAACGGGACTGGAGTGGGAAGGGGCGCCGTAACATGCGCGCACAACGCGACAAACACGCTGGCCGAAATGACGATGATGGCCTGGGTCCCCCACTCCATCGTCCGCGACGGCGCTGTTAATGCCTGAATCTCTGATTTCGCCATGACTTTTTCCCTATTCCTTGGTCGACGTTTCCTTTGCAGCCTTCTTCATGTGGCTGCGCACACGTACGTATACGCTTATGGCCACAAGTGCTACCGCTCCCGTGCTAACCGCCAAGATGATGAACCACCACAGCATTCGCACGATGCATTAGCATACCAAAACCGCGCAGATCGCGGTCACTTCTTCGACATCTCCCGCTCCACGTCCTCGGCGGTATGGGGCAGGTCGGCGACCAGATCGATAAGTTTTCCGTTTTTGTCCACGTAGAAGGTGTCCTCAATGCGGACACCTAATTTCTCTTCGGGAATATAAATTCCCGGTTCGATGGTGAATACCATCCCGGGGGCGAGAGGAATGTCGTAGCTGCCTTCATCGTGCACTGCAAGACCCACGTAGTGGCTTAGGCCATGAATAAAATATTTGCCCAACGGTTCGCCGTGAAGGTCTTTGCCGTGTGAATTGATGTAATCGTAGGCCACCTGAAACAGGGAATTGGCAGCGCCACGCTTGAGCGACGATTTACCCGACTGAAACGCCGCGATGGCCGCCTGTTGCGCGCCGAGCACAATGTTGTAAATCTCCCGCTGCCGGGGGGTGAATTTCCCATTTGCGGGCAAGGTACGGGTGATGTCGGAGGCGTACATCGAGTATTCTCCTGCCGCATCGATCACCACGACGTCGCCGTTCTGTATGGTCTGCGAGTCCTCCGAGTAATGCAGAACCGTGGAATAAAACCCTGAGCCCACAATCGGTGAATAAGCCGGGCGTTCACATCCGCGCTTGCCCCACTCATATTGCATGAGCGCGGAAATTTCCCGTTCCGTGATTCCCGGCTTCATGGCGTGCATCGCCGCATAGTGCGCGGCAATGGACGCATTCGTAGCTTTGCGAATCAGCTCAATCTCGCGATCGTCTTTCGTCACCCGCAGCGCGGCAATCAGTGGCCTGACATCGAACAGCCCAACTGAGACAGGAAATGCGTTGGCACGCCTCAGCCAATCGATGGATGTGGCCGAAATCGATTCCTCGCCCGGCCCTACAACATCGGTGTAGAGCGTGGCTCGCGGAGAGGGCAGCAGGCGGACCAGTTCTGCGCGCAGGTTGTCGATCGCTTCTACATGGTCGAAGCCGGTGATTTTTGGCGCATCAGGGTTTTCCGGGCCAAGCTTTGGCCCAGTCCATTTCTCCTGTGCGTAGTTGTGATTGGGAAGAAAGAAAATTTCGGTGTAAGGATGGGCTGGCGAATCGCCTTTGGCTTCGGTCGCAGGCACGATTAATAGCGCTCCGCCGGGCTCGCTCCAACCTGTGAGATAGAAGAAATTATTGTCAGGCCGGTATCCATAAATGTCATTGGGGCCTTCGCCTTCGGGCGCTGCAAACAGGAGAACAGCAGCGCCATCGGTCTTGGCAGCCAGGGCCTCGCGCCGGGCGTGGTAGTCGGGATTGGGCTGCCGTTCGAGGGCCGTCAGGGGCAAAGTCCAAACAAGAATTGCCAGGGCGATTCCCGCTTTGAGATCTGAATGCATGCGAAAAGCCGCGAAGCGGCGTAAGAATGCAGCCCAGGGCGTGAGCCCTGGGTAAGCGAACGACCGACCAAGCGCCGAAGGCGCGAAAGAAAATGAAGATTTCATGTGAGTCCGTCCTTGAGTCTCCGTCGCCCTTACAGGGCTAACGATTTTTCGGCGAACCCAGGGCTTGCGCCCTGGGCTACATTCTTACGCCGCTTCGCGGCTTTCGATGTTAGACCCCCACCGGAAACGGCTTGGTATGGTCCCCAGTAAGCGAGAACCCTGAGAACCGTCCCTGAAACAGCGACATCAGACCCGTATACCAGTATCCGATCACAAACAGCGCAAGAAAGGGCACCGTCAACAGATTGTCATTGTCCACGGCGTAGTAGATCGCCAGCGCGAAATACGATCCAATCAGCAACTCGACCCACGGCACCCAGCCCAGGCGGCGGCGATACTTCCTGGCCATCGCCTTGTCCATTTTTGTTTCTACGCGATACTTGGGCGTGCGCGCAAACGCCGTTTGTTTGCCAATTAAGGCTTCCAGGACCGCTCGGGTATTGGTGATGGTCAGGCCGATCCCCAGCGCCATCAAGAAAGGAAGATAAAGCAACGCCCGCGGCCAGGTCCGAGGGAACAATTCTCTTTGCGACACCAAGTAAAAACTGGAAATAGACAACGTTGAGGCCATAAACAGCGGCAGGTCAATGTAGAGCATCTGAAACCAGCCCTGATAAAAACGGATGATCATGGCCGGCAGCAGCAGCACGGACAGCACAATCATCAGCGGATAGCTCAGGTTGGCGGTCAGGTGATACCACGCCTCTGCCTTCACCCGGAATGGCTGATCGCTCTTCAAAACCCGGGGAAGGATTTTCTTCGCCGTCTGGATCAGGCCCTTGGCCCAGCGGGCTTGCTGCGTCTTGAACGCCGTCATTTCTACGGGCAGCTCAGCCGGGCACTCCACGTCCTGTAGATAAACAAACTTCCATCCCGCCAGCTGTGCGCGATAGGAAAGGTCAGTATCTTCGGTGAGTGTGTCGTGTTCCCATCCGCCCGCGTCTTCAATGGCCTGACGCCGCCACACTCCCGCAGTCCCGTTGAAATTAAAAAATACCTTGTGTCCCGCACGGCCGGAGTGCTCAAGCACAAAATGGCCGTCCAGCAGGATGGCTTCTACTTCCGTCAAAAAGGAGTAATGACGGTTGATATGTGTCCAGCGGGTCTGCACCATTCCGATTTGGGGATTGGTGAATTGGTCGATGGTCCGCAACAGAAAGTCTTTCGGCGGCACAAAATCCGCATCGAAGATGGCGACGAATTCGCCCTTGGCTGTCTTCAGGCCCTCAGCCAGTGCGCCTGCCTTGAACCCTTCGCGATTGATGCGATGCAGGTAAAAAATAGGGAGCCCTTTTGCGGCATAGTGCTCCACCAGTCCGCGGGCCACCGCCTGAGTCTCATCCGTCGAATCATCCAGCACCTGGATATCGAGTTTGTCCAAGGGATAATCCAGGCGGCAGATCGAATCCAAGAGCCGCTCGACCACGAATTGCTCATTGAAAATCGGCAGCTGCACCGTAACTCGGGGCAACTCGGCAAACCGGCTTGGCGGTTCCGTGGTGCGGTTCTTCTTGTGCTTGTAATAGAGGTAGACCAGAACGTAACGATGGACTCCATAGGACGCAAGCAGCACAAGAACGACGAAGTAGGGAATCAGCAGCATCAGGTCAAACGCATTGACCTGGTAAAGCCCCTGGAATGTCCGGTCAAAAAAATGCTGGCGGATGTACTGGCCAAGCCCATGGTTGGCAAGAAACATTGCCAAAACGGGAAACGCATTCAAAGTGCTAAGCAGAGGGTACCCTTTCTGCGGGCTGCAACCTTAAGGAGGCCAACATTCTACCTGATCTGGACTATATTTGGATGCCTGTAGCTGATAAAAGGTTTTTATTTCAGTTAGTTACGATTGTTGTAGCGGGAACGGTCAATTGAGAAAATAGGTGCGATACAAGGTATCGCGTTGGGCTGGTTTGAAACCGGCATCACGGATGATTCGCCGCAATTCCTCTTCTGTTGTGCAGTTGGTGACCCCTGCAGCACGAACAACGTTTTCCTCCAGCATGACCGAACCGACATCATTTCCGCCGAAACGCAATCCCATCTGGCAGACCTTCAGCCCTTGTGTAACCCAGCTGGACTGGACGTTGAGGAAGTTGGAAAGATACAGTCGGGAAATGGCCAACACTTTCAGATACTCGACCGCCGTGGCCTCTTCCCAGTGCCGTCCGCCTAAAGCCGTGTTCTGCGGTTGAAAGCTCCAGGGGATGAACGCGGTGAATCCTCCGGTTTCCTCCTGCAATTCGTAGAGCTTTTGAAAGTGGTTGATGCGGTTCTCATGATTTTCGCCCACGCCAAACATCATGGTGGCAGTGGTGCGCATGCCGAGTTGATGGGCCGTGCGGTGGACGTTGAGCCAATCTTCAGTCAAACACTTCAATCGAGCAATTTTGTAGCGCACTTCATCGTCAAGAATCTCGGCTCCTCCACCGGGAATTGAGTCGAGACCCGCATCGCGCAGCTTGGAGATCGTGTCGCGAATGGTCAGCCCGCTGTATTCGGCGATGGCGATGATTTCCGATGCAGAGTAGCAATGCAGATGGACCTGCGGAAACCGCTGCTTGATGCCGCGCAGCATCTGCTCGTGCCAATCGATTTTGAGGTCAGGATGCAGGCCGCCCTGCATTAATACCCCCGTGCCGCCCATTTCAACAGTCTCGCGAATCTTGTCGTAGATGGTGTCGAAGTCGAGAATGTACCCTTCTTTAGCGGCAGGGCCTTTCAGCGGACGATAGAAGGCGCAGAAGGTGCAATACTCAGTGCAGAAATTCGTGTAATTGATGTTGCGGTCGATGACGTACGTAGCCACGCCCTCAGGATGCAGCTTTCGGCGCACCGCATCGGCTTCCATGCCGATGCCAATAAGGTCGTCGGATTGGAACAGTTCAAGGGCTTGTGCTTTGGTCAGGGACATTAGCGTCACTGACAATTTTAACGGACGGCTCAAGCCTTTGTCATTCCGACGATTCGCGGAGCGAAGAGGAGGAATCTGCTTTCCTGGACTGCACTACAAACGCTGTCCGCACACAGCAGATTCCTCCTTGTCGCTACGCTCCTTGTCGGAATGACTAAGAGTGTAGTTCGCTACCTAGCTCCCGCTCCAAACTGGTTCCCCGCCTTTACCACTTTCCCGTGCGCAATGGTCAAATCCAACAACTTCTCACTCTGGACTTGGCGGCCGTCCTCATCTTGCAGACTGGCGATAATTTTCTTGCTTGCCACATCCACAATCTCGCCGGTGGAAGAATACCCAGTCTTGCCGTCCATACTGAAGCTGATCCAGCCCACACAATCCCGCAGCTTGATGCTGGTTTTCTGCTTCGGTGGCATCACGGTAGCGTCGAACACGTGGATCGCCTCATTTGCGCAGTCCGCCACCCAAAGTTCCTTCTCATCCGGCGTCAGGGCAATACCATGGCTCGGGCAGCCATGGCGTTTGACCTTGCCGGGCTGGTAGCCCTCAACTTCAACCCGATATAGCTTCTTCCCAGTCTTAAGGTTTCCCACTTCGAAGCCCAGCAGGCCATTCACATTGACGAAAGCCAGCGAGTTTTTCCCGTTCACCGTAAACGGACGAATTGAGTCAGAGAATGGGCCAACGTGACTCTGCACGGTCTTAGTCGTGGCATTCACAACGGAAAGGATCGGTGACCTCAGGCCAGCCAGATACACATACCGGCCATCGGCGGAATAAATCGTATTGTGCGAGCCGGAGTCGGTGGTGATTGAGCTGATCACGTCTCCAGTTTTCGCATCCACTACATGCCAGATGCCGCCCTCAAATTGAGGGATGTACAACAGCTTGCCATCCGGCGAAATGGCCAGCCGGTCGCAACCCCCCTGAAAAGCTTTGTCCCAGATCACTTTTCCTGTAACCGCATCAATCGCAATCGTGCGCTCTAACTCCGTTACGTATACCAAACCGGTTTTGGCGCTGGCCGCGATGCCTTTGACATTTTCCGGCTTGTCATCATTCGGGACATTCCAGGTCGGAATCCGGCGGACGAATTTGTAGCCGTGGTCAATATCGAAGACCAGAATCCCGACTCCACCGTACTCTGTGTAGTTGCGGATTCCCGGACTGGCGACATAGAGCAGATGTTGCTCGGTTTGACTGTGCAGGAGAAGCGAAAACGCGGGGATAAACAGCGCAAAGAAGAAGCGCGTAAGCCAGGGAGTTTTCATTTTTTTTAGCCCACAATGCGGAGGCCAGAAGATCACTCGATGATACATCAGTATCGCGCAATCTCAGGAGTGGGCGCTAGATCGGGTAGTGTTCCAGTTTGACTACGCTGGTCCTTTTTGTCATTCCGACAAGTCGCGGAGCGACGCGGAGGAATCTGTTTTCCTGGACAGGGCACAAGAGCTGCCGGCCAAAAGCAGATTCCTCCTCTTCGCTTCGCGAATCGTCGAAATGACAAAAGGGTTGTTCGTTCAAACTGCACCACTACCCTGTGGTTCCCCTGTGCCCTCTGTGGTGAATGCTTTTGACTTTCTCTCAACTCTAGATCAGCGCGGGCTTGGATACATCCATAAAATCCAGGGCAGGCGCCATCGGCAAGGCCCCGCATGCGTGGGCGTAACGGTAAAAGAGCTGAAGCCCGTCAATGCTTGCGGAATCGAGATGGTAGTGGATGTTTTCTGTCAGATAGCTGCGGACATCTTCTGGGCTCAGGCCTACCTTCGGAGCCCATTCCCTGGAGATCGTTCCGAGAGCTTCAGAGGTAAGGCCGCGGTCCCGCGATTTCTGAAAAATTGCGGTCAAATCTAAACCCGGAGCAGCTTGTTTCAAGGCTTCCTGCCGTACCGCCCAAAACGCGAAAACAAAAGGCTTACCTGTAAATCGCTGCCATTCTTCCGCCAAGTCGAAGGTGAAATATCGCGAGCGGTCGACCTTGAGTGCCGGGTCTCCGATCAATAACGCAGCTTCATGCTTTTCCAACATTTGCTCGAGACTTGGCTGCATCGGCGTGTACGCTCTTTCTCCACCCCACCATTTGGCAAACAGAACTTTGACCAGCGCCACCGATGTGAGCGAAGAAGTATCTAGAGCCACGTTCTGGATGTTCTCAATCGGAACTTTGCTAACCAGCAAAATGGAACGTACCGCGCGACGTGACGCGATGGCCACGCCGGGAAGGATCACCAAGTTAGGAACGGTGGTATAGGCGGCTGCGGGGATGATCCCGATATCCGCAATCCCATTTTGCAAATCCGCCGCGCACGCAGATGGGACTGTGTAGGAAATATCGAAATCCCTGCCTGCATCCCCATGCTCAAAATCCCACATAAGAGGTGCGGTATTGAGGTACGAAATGGCGGAGATTCGTAGCTGTCTCATTATGGAAGTAAGCTAACCAGAATTTTAACAGCTTGTGACATGTAACCTTGACGGGGCTTTCCTCCCATGTATACAGTCCGCCGATAGACAGCCGGAGGTGTTTGTGGCGGACGTTGCGGTCATCCCATCATTCAATATCAGCGGGCATACTGCGGAATGGCTTGCGATTACCCTGACTCCTGGTTTGGGGCCTACTCGGTCACGGCGCCTGGTCGAGCTTTTGGGCGGGATCGAAGCGGTCTTTCGCGCAACGCTGACGGAACTCGAGGCCACAGGCATTCCGGCGGTTTCGGCGCAATCGCTGGGCACCGGGCGTTCGCTGGAACTCGCCCATGAGGAACAGGCCCGAGCGTCTTCGACCGGAATCCACCTTGTCGCACTCGACGATCCGGCCTATCCGGCTACCCTTCGACAGATCTACGATCCGCCGCTCATCCTTTATATACAAGGTTCGGTCGAAGCCTTGTCGCGGCCAGGGGTCGCGGTGGTAGGGACGCGCCATCCCACCCCGTATGGAACCGGCATGGCAGAACGGCTGGCTTGTGATCTTGCCGCGCGCGGGCTAGTGGTTTTTAGTGGATTGGCGAGGGGCGTTGACTCGGCTGCGCATCGCGGGGCAATTGCCGCGAAGGGAAAGACGGTTGCCGTGTTCGGAACCGGAGCCGATGTGGTGTATCCCAAGGAAAACCGGCGTCTGGTCGAACAACTACTATCGCTGGGCGGGGCCGTAATCTCCGAGTTTCCTCTGGGTACTTCCCCCACACCCCAGAATTTTCCCATCCGCAACCGCATCATTAGTGGAATTTCCATTGGCGTACTGGTGATCGAAGCTGCCGAATACAGCGGTACCCGCATCACTTCTCGCTGTGCCTTAGAGCAGAACCGCGAGGTCTTTGCCGTGCCCGGCAATGTTACCAACAAGAATTCCTGGGGGCCGAACACTCTCATCAAACAGGGTGCAAAGCTGGTGGCCACGTGGGAGGACGTTTGGGAGGAACTCCCTGTGGAAGTGCGACTTACGCTCGAACCGAAATCTCCTGATGAATCGAATGCGAACCAGACTGCATCTCTATTCGAGGACGACAAGCTGGGGCCGCATGAGAAAAAGATTCTGGCGGTACTGAAGTCAGATGAAGCGATGCAGCTGGATGAAATCATCGAAAGCCTGGAACCGCAACTATCGTCGTCGGAGATATTTGCGGCCATGTTTGAGCTTGAATTGGCGGGGAAAGTGAAGCAGTTGCCGGGGAAGAATTTTGTGAAGAGCTTCTAGCTCCTAGCTTCTAGCCGCTAGCTAAAACAGGCGATCAGTATGGAAGATTTCAAGGATTTTAAAGTTTGGGTGAAGGCCCACGAACTCACCATCGCAATCTATGAGATAACTCGTGGTTTCCCGCGCGACGAGATTTACGGATTAACCAGTCAAATGCGTCGTGCAGCTGCATCTATCGGAGCGAATATTGCTGAAGGATGTGGGCGTGGATCTGATGCCGAGCTAAGACGCTTTCTCAATATCGCTCGAGGATCGGCAAATGAACTTGAATATCACCTCTTACTCGCAAAAGACTTGAAATTTATCGAAATAAAGGAGTTTGCAGCGTTCGACGCCAGGGTGCAGGAAGTCCAACGTATGCTGGCTGCCCTAGGAAAACGGCTGCGGATGACAGTGCCCGATTTGGCTAGGAGCTAGCAGCTAGTAGCTAGAAGCTTGGTTCACGAACTTGTTGACTTCCTCCCATTCGTGCTAGCTTCACAAACAGTAACCATACCATTGAGGGAACATTGTCCAAAGGTTTAGTCATCGTCGAATCGCCGGCTAAGGCGAAAACCATTCAGAAGTATTTGGGGAAAGGCTTCACGGTCGAAGCTTCGCTCGGCCACGTCAAAGACCTGCCTAAAAGCACTCTGGGTGTGGATGTCGAGAATGATTTTGAAACCGACTATGTCGTCATTCCCGGCAAAGAAAAGGTCCTGGCAAAACTAAAGAAGCTGGCCTTGGGAATGGACACCATCTATCTGGCGCCTGACCCGGACCGCGAAGGCGAGGCCATTGCCGCCCATTTGGCCGATGAGCTGGGCGACGGCGACAAAAAGAAAAAGAAGAAGAAAAAGAAGGGTGAAGAAGAGGACCAACGCATCCGCCGCGTTACCTTTAATGAAATTACCAAGCGCGCGGTCCAGGAAGCCTTCGAGCATCCGCGGGACATTGATCGCAATCTGGTGGACGCCCAGCAGACGCGTCGTGTGCTCGACCGGCTGGTCGGGTATCAAGTCTCCCCACTTCTCTGGGATAAAGTGCGCCGCGGACTCTCCGCTGGGCGAGTGCAGACGGTTGCATTGCGGCTCATCGTCGAGCGCGAGCGCGAAATCAAGGCCTTCGAGAAGAAGGAATACTGGACGATTGACGCGCACCTCGCAGCCTCCAAACCGCCGACTTTTGACGCCCGGTTTGTGGGCAAAGGGGAAGAAAAAGTTGAAGTCACAAACGGCGAGGACGCAGAAAAAATCCGTGCCGCGCTGGAAAAAGCCGACTGGCTCGTTCGCACGGTGGATAAGAAAGAACGCCGCCGCAATGCGACTCCGCCGTTTACCACCAGCAAACTGCAACAGGATTCCTCCCGCAAGCTGCGCTTCAGCGTGAAGCGCACCATGATGATCGCGCAGCGCCTCTATGAAGGCGTGGAAATGGGCGAGGAAGGCTCGGTCGGCCTTATTACTTATATGCGTACCGATTCGACCCGGGTTTCGCCAGACGCAATTCATGAAGTGCGCGAGTACATCGGCCGTGAATACGGTCCGCAATATCTTCCGGGCCAGCCGAATGCCTATAAAGAAAAGAAAGAAGCCCAGGCCGCCCACGAGGCGATTCGCCCCACTTCCGTGGCGAACCATCCGGACAAGATCAAACAGTATTTAAAGGAAGATGAATACAAAGTTTATAAGCTGATCTGGCAGCGCTTCGTGGCCTCGCAAATCATGCCTGCCGTGTTCGACCAGACCACGGTGGACATCGACGCCAAGTCCGCCAAGGAGACTTTTTGGTTCCGCGTGACCGGATCGGTGCTCAAGTTCGACGGCTTCCTGAAGGTCTATGAAGAGTCCAAAGAGGGCAAGGACGAAGACGACGAGGAATTGAAGCACAAATTGCCTGCGCTCGATCCGGGTCAGGAACTGACCTTGAAAGAACTGAAGCCGGAGCAGCACTTTACCGAACCGCCGCCCCGCTACAACGAAGCTTCGTTAGTGAAAGAACTGGAAGAACGCGGCATTGGGCGTCCGTCTACGTACGCGGCCATTCTCACCACAATTCAGGAACGGCAGTATGCGCAAAAGATCGGCGGGAAATTTACGCCTACAGAAATCGGCCTGGTTGTGACCGACTTGCTGGTGGAAAATTTTCCCGACATCTTCGATATCCAATACACCGCGCGCCTCGAAGAAGAGTTGGACGAAATCGAAGAAGGCAAAGAGACCTGGACCCAGGCGCTGGCCGACTTCTACAAGAAATTCGAGAAGGACCTCAAATACGCCTCCAAACACATGGAGAACATCAAGCGTATGGAGAAGCCCACCGACGAGAAGTGCGAGCGTTGCGGGTCGCCTCTGGTCATCAAGTGGGGCAAGCATGGCTCGTTCTATGCATGCAGTTCCTACGACAAGGAAAATCCGGAAAGCTGCACGTTTACCAAGGAAAATCCCATCAATCTGCCCGACCTCGACTCGGCCGATATTCAGGAGACCACGCAGGAAGAATATTGCGAAAACTGCGGCCGGGTCATGGTGCTCAAGCGCGGGCGCTTCGGACAGTTCATGGCCTGCACCGGATATCCCGACTGCAAGACCACGCGGCGGCTCGATCAGGGGAAACGCGTTCCTGATATTCCCCTGGATGAGAAATGCCCCAAATGTGATCGCAACCTTATCATCCGCCACGGCCGCTACGGCGAGTTCACGTCATGCAGCGGCTATCCCGACTGCAAATATGTGAAGCAGAACTTTATCGGGGTGAAGTGCCCGCTGTGCGAGGATGGCGAAATTGTGGAGAAGCGTGCCCGCAAGGGAAACACGTTCTATGGGTGCGGCAATTATCCCAGGTGCAAGTTCACTTCGGCCAACAAGCCGATTGCGGAGAAGTGCCCGGACTGCGGCAATGCGTTCCTGGTGGAAAAACATCTGAAATCGGGTGATTCAATTGCTTGCCCCAACAAAGAGTGCGATTATGAGCGGTCGATGCCGCCGTCCGCGACGGGAGAATCTGAAGCGGGTGCATCGCCCAGTGCCTGACAATTTTTGAAGCCGGTTCATTTCCAATAGCATCCATTTCCAAGCTGTTAATCTCGCGGAGGTTTTGCATGCCCAAGAAGCCCACTACTGCTGACGCCCAAATCATCCTTCAACTTTATGACTTCCGCCGCGAGGCGGAAATGCGCAAAGCCAGAAACTGGTTCAACGGAGAGTTCTGGCCCAAAACTGTAGACGACATTTTGGCGGTCACATCCAATTTCGGACTGCCGCAAAATGCCTGGTTTCGCCAGGTGATCACTTATTGGGACATGGCTGCCATTCTGGTGCTTCAGGGTGCGCTGAATGAAGAGCTTTTTTTCGCCGCCTCGGCGGAGATGTGGTTTAGTTTTGCCAAACTGTATCCGAATCGGAAGGCTTACCGGGAAAAATCCGGACAGCCCGATGCCTGGAAGCACATCGAACAACTTGCCACCCATACCAAAGCAGGGAAGACCCGGCTGGAGAACGTGGTAAAACGGGTTGCAGCGTTTGGTGAGACCGTAACTGCCAAGAAGTAGTTACTTTCCATCGTGGCGAGTCTGCCGCCGGCAGGCTCGCTACGAGATGTATTCGCGAATATACTCGTCTTTTGAATTGGCCAATTCTCGAGCGTCCCCGTCGAAGATCACATTTCCGTCACGAATCATAAGAAATTTGACCGGCAACTCGCGGTCCGAACCAAGGGGAAGCGATCTCATTTTGTTGGTCTGACGGTCAAAATAATGGGTGGCCATGGTGAACGCATCCTGCAAGCGATGCGATACCAGCAGCGAACTGGTCTGGTAGACATCCCGCTGCTTGATGATCAGTTCCACAATCGTGGTGGAAGTCACTGGATCCAACCCGCCTGTGGGCGAGTCATAGAGCAATAATTCGGGTTGAGTAATGATGGCCCGCGCGATGGCAACGCGCCGCCGCATTCCACCCGAAAGCTCGGAAGGCTTGCGGTCGATGGCCTGTTCGAGTTCTACAAAACTCAGTGCCTCGCGCACACGCTGCTCAATTTCCGCCTCGCCAATTTTGCCTTCCTCGATTAGACGAAACGCGACATTGTCCCGCACGGTCAATGAGTCAAAGAGTGCGCTCTCCTGAAAGATCATCCCAATCCGGTCGCGTAACCCAAGCAGGTCGTCTTCGTTCATTTCTGTGATGTCGTGTCCCAACACATGGATACGGCCGGCGTCAGGCTTGATCAAGCCCAATGCCAGTTTCAGGATGGAGCTCTTTCCCGAACCGGCGACGCCAAAAAGTGCCTTGGTTTCTCCGCGCGCCAGAGAAAAAGAAACTCCATCCAGCACTGGTTTGTCCTCAAACGCCAGCACAACCTGGTCAAAAACGACAACTGGAGCGGAGGTCCCGGTGTCTTCGCTGGCCGGTATTGCGATGGAAAGAGTAGGCACGATTAGCGATAAACCAGCACGATGCTCAGAACTCGGGTCAGGAAAAAATCAATCACTACAATCAGCACGGATGACACGACCACTGCCTGGGTAGTTCCGCGGCCAACACCCTGGGTCCCGCCTTTCGCGTTCATGCCGTAATAGCAGCCAATCGTCGCAATGACGAATCCATAGAAAACTGGCTGGATCAACCCGGTGATCACATCTGCGTTTTCCAGCACTTGCCACGACGAAGTCCAGTACTGGTGTGAATCCAAACCCAGCATCAGAATGGCCACCATGCTGCCGCCCACAATCCCGAACAGGTCGGCAATGACGGTCAGGAAAAAAAGCATGAAGACAGTCGCCACCACTCGCGGCGTGACCAGTTTCTTCGTCGGGTCGGTGCCGAGAGCGCGCATGGCATCAATCTGCTCAGTCACCTTCATCGACCCCAGTTCGCTGGCGATACCGGAGGCGTTGCGTCCGGCAACCATCAGTCCGGTGATGACGGGGCCCAATTGCCGCACCATGCCGACCGAAACCAGCTGTCCAATTAACGAAACCGAGCCAAATCGCTCCAGTGTGCTGGCGCTGTTTTGTGCCAGCACGGCGCCGGTGAAGAAACCCGCCAGAACGACAATCGAAATCGAACCCCAACCGATGAAATCAGCCTGTTGAACGATGTCGGCAACGTAAAGAGGACGGCGGAAGAGATTGCCGATGGCCTGGGCACACAATAGGGCGTAATTCTGCACCGCCAGAATCTTGCCCTTGGCAAATTCTGTAGGAGAAATCAGCTCAACGCCGCTCAGAAAGTCGCCGGACGCCATTTCAGGAACTATAGCAGAGCGAATCGGAAAAACAGCACTCAGCATTCAGCCGTCAGCACTCAGCCCATCCTATAGAGCGTAGGCTAAAGGGCTGAAAGCTAATGCTGTTAATCCCGGCCTTTTTTCCTGATCTCGATGTTGAGCCGCTTGATTTTCTGGTTTAGGGTGGAAAGAGGAATGCGAAAGCGTTCGGCAGCCTCAGTCTGGTTCCAGCCGCATTTTTCCAGCATGCCGGTGATGATCTGGCGTTCGCAATCTTCCATGATTTCGAACAGGGAAGCATCCGTTCGATGCTCCAGCGTGGGGAACGAACCACCACGATTGGTAATGTTGTCGGAGATCAAATCAACGCCGATTTCCGTGCTCGAGGACAAGACCACGGCGCGTTCAATAACGTTCTCCAGTTCGCGGACATTCCCAGGCCAGGAGTAGGTCATCAAGGGGCGGAGGGCCTCAGGCGTCATACGGCGTTGCGGGCGGCCGTTTTCTTCGGAATATCGTTGCAGGAAGAAGTCCGCCAGCAAGGGGATATCCTCCTTGCGCTGCCGCAAAGAAGGAAGATCAACGGTGATGACGTTCAGGCGGTAGTAGAGATCGTCGCGAAACCTTCCCTCTTTGACCAGTTGCTTGAGATCAACGTTGGTGGCCGCGATGATGCGCACATCCACCTGTATCTCCTGTACGCCGCCCAGATGCATGAATTTTCTGTCCTGGAGCACGCGGAGGATCTTGGCCTGCGTGTCCATGGTCATGGAACCGATCTCGTCCAAGAACAGGGTGCCGCGGTCGGCTACCTCGAACAAACCCTTCTTGGAAGCGATCGCACTGGTGAATGCTCCCTTGACATGTCCGAAAAGTGTGGACTCAAGCAAATCGGGAGGCATGGAGCCGGTATTCACCGGAACGAAGGGGCGATCACGGCGCGGTGAATTCAAGTGCAGCGCTTTGGCGATCAGTTCCTTACCGGTTCCACTTTCCCCTTGCAGCAGGATCGTAGAGCGGCTGGGCGCGACCTGGGCGACCAGATCGAAAATTTTCAACATCGCCTCACTCTTGCCGACGATGTTGTCAAAGTTGTAGCGCTGGCGCAGGGCGCGCTTCAGTTGAACGTTTTCTTCTTCGGCACGGTGCCGTGCCACCGCAGCGCGAATATCGGCCAGCAGCTTGTCATTGTCCCAGGGCTTTTGAATGAAGTTGGCGGCGCCCGCCTGAGTGGCCCTCACCGCATTGTCTACTGTGCCGTATGCAGTGATCACAATGACCGGCAGTTGCGAATCCCGTTCATGCAGTTCAGCCAGCACCTTGAGGCCGTTTTTATCAGGTAAAGCGAGGTCGAGCAGGACAAGATCAAACGGACGATCTCCGGCGAGGGCCAGGCCATCATTGCCGGTGGCTGCGGTTTCTACTTCATATCCCTCAAGTTCGAGCAGTGTCTGAAGCGACTCGCGAATCTCCGCTTCGTCGTCAATGATCAGCACAAGCCCGGCGGGTGCTGCCGAAGCATCGTTGGCGCTGCGTCGCGGGATGACGGCGGCTTCAGACATTGACTGTTTTCCTCGTCAATGGGAAGTCAAGATAAAAAGTTGTGCCCTCACCAGGGTGGCTCTCCACGCGGATCTTTCCGGCGTGTTCCTGAATAATTCCGTAAGTGACCGAAAGGCCCAGCCCGGTGCCTTTCCGTTGTCCTTCTTGGGTCGCAGCCTTGGTGGTGAAGAATGGGTCGTAGATGCGTTGTATGTGTTCCTGCGCAATGCCGGCGCCGGTATCGGACACAACCACGCTCACCGCGTCACCATTCAGGGTCGAAATCCTTAGCGTACCCCCGCTGGCCATCGCGTCTTTTGCGTTGAGGAACAGGTTGAGGAACACCTGCTGCAAGCGCCCGGCATTGCCCTGTATGGCGGGCAGATGCGAAGTCAACTCATCTTCCACCCGAATTCCCGAAGTCTTGAACTGGTGTTCCATCAAGGCCAGCGTATCCAGAATGATTTTGTTCACGTTGACTTCCGAGAACTCGGTACCGCTGGTGCGGGAGAAATTCAGCAGGTTATTGACAATCTCCGATGCGCGGAAGGTTTGCCGTGTGATCTTCTCTAACAGCGCGCCCCGCTGCGTGTCTCCCTGTAGCTGCTTGGAAAGCATCTGAGCATAGGAAGAAATCACCGCCAGCGGGGTATTCACTTCATGGGCCACGCCCGCCGCCAGCAGGCCGATAGAGGACAACTTGTCAGCCTGGGAGAGTTGTGACTCGAGTTCCACCCGCTCGGTGATGTCATCCATGATGATAAGACGGCCAATCACGTTGAACTTACGGGTCACGAGAGGGGCAATGGCGATGTTCAGTACGCGGGTCTCACCCGCTGGAGTGATCAAGCGGAACTTGTAGAGATTGTGAATGCCGGGGTTCTTGCGGACGCGGTAAAACTCTTCTGTGAACGCTTCCGGGAATACCTCTCCCAAAGACCGGGTGAGCGCCTGCACGCGAGGCAGCGCGTACATCACTTCCATCTGCGAGTTCCAGGACTCGATGCGGTCTTCCAGATCAACCGCCAGCACGCCTACGTTGATGGATTCAACGATGTTCTCGTTAAAGTCCTTCAGCCGCTCGTACTCCAAGACTTTCTGTTCGAGTGAAGCATAGAGACGCGCGTTCTGAATTGCGATTCCGATATAGCCTGCGAGGGTCTCCAGCAGTTCAATGTCTTCGCTGGTAAGGAAGTCACCTTGAACCGTCTTACCCAATCCCAGGAATGCGATGGTCCGCTGCTGTGCACGGCAGGGAATGTAATAATTCAAATCCAGTTTGGCGATGGTTTGCTGCGCGCCGGCTGATTCCCGCGGGACCAGATGGGTGTTCTCGAAGAACAAGTGCCCGGCTTCCATTTCCGGGCGTGGCGCATTTAGGAAACTCAAATCCAACCCTCCGGTTTGGCTAATGCCAAAAGACTTGGCCAGAGTCATGGATTGCCCGGGATCGGTTCCTGCGAGAAAAATGGCCAACCGGTCGACCAGCAAAGTACGCGAAAGCCGGTTCTCTACCGAATCCAGCATCTTGCTCAGATCGGTTTCCGCGCTCAATTCGCGCCCAAACTCAATCAGGGTGCGACGGTAATCGTAACGAGTGCGGTAGAAAAACTGGTCAATATGTTCCTGGATCCATTTGCGTACAGGGTCAAACAGCAGGGCCGTTACCACGATGGTGAGAATCTGCCCGGCTGACCCAAAGCTGGGTACGTGAGTGCGGACCAACTCCACAATGCCGGCCACCACCGCGAAGTACAGCCCGACGATTGCAGCGGCCGCCAGGAAATAAACCATGCCCCGCTTGAAAATGAGGTCTACATCCATCAGCCGGTAACGGAAGATGGCGTAGCCGAAGGTGAGCGGCAGCAGCCCCAGCGACAGTACCGAAACCTTCATGGCGACGGTTGGTAATGCGCCGGTCAGGTAAGGAACTACATAAAACAGGGTGTAAGGGGTGAACGCCAGGATGGTTCCGCGGGTTACCCACTTCAACTGCTGGCGCAGGACCGGATTGCTCGCGCGCTGGTAGCTGTACCACAAAACCCCCGCAGCCGCGATGAAGAAGACCGCCTGATATGCCATGTCCAGACGATCCAGGTTCCAACGCAAATGCTCCGTCGCTTGCGCAAACCGGAAAGCAAGTAAACGGAAGCTCAGCAGCACAGCTCCGGGAATGTACACCAGGGCCAGCGCCCAACGATGTTTCCGCGCCACTTCCAATTTTTCAGGAAAGACCAGAACGAAATGCAAAAAAAGCGCAGGCTGGAGCAGCCACGCCACGATGTTGCACCACAAAACCGTCAAATCAAATTGATTCAACTTGCCGGTGTAGTGGAAGGAATAGAGAATGAATGAAACCAGGCAAAAAATGTAAAAGTGAGTAGATGCGGGAGCAGTCCAGCGGCGCAGCAGAACGTACAACCCAATACCCAGATAAATCAGCGCAATCAGGCGCTGCCATTGGAACAAGGATTTGTCGGCGGGAACCAGAATGATCGAGGTATCCACCGGTACTGACTGGTGAACAAATGTGTAGGTAGCCTTGGACCACGGTCCGGTCCGGTAAAGCTGACGCACCATCGCGGTGGTGTTCTTCACTTCGCGGTGATTGATGGCGGTGAGCTGGTCGCCGATCTCGATACCCACTTTTGCGCCCGGCCCATCAGGATCAATGCGTATAACGGTTAGAAGCCCGTTTTTTTCTACACACCAAATCCCGTCATAGGGAACCTGGTACTCTCGTTCTTTCTGGAAATTAATTACCCCAAGAACCACCGCGGCCGTGGTGAGCAGGATCAGAAGCCCGGCGGTAAACCGGATTTGAAAGTCACTCTTCATACGTCTCGACGGCAACCCTTGGGGGATGGTTGCAGTAGCCCCAAGATAGTTCTGCACGTTCGATGCCATGAGAATGCACAGGCTCCTGTATCTAACTCATTATGCAAAAAAGACTTATGCAAGTATAGAGGGATCAGAATCAGCTGGCTACGGTTTTTGGGAATGATTCTGTGAGATTTGGTAACCGATTGGCCAACATGGGGTTACTGATCTAACCCAAATCGATTATCGGAGAATGATGCAATCTGAGCTAGATTTGAACCCCTCCAATTTTGCGAAGCGGCATCTCCAAACACACTGCTTCGCAACCCAACGTATCTCGCGTCCAATTACAATCAACTCGGTTTGAGCAACCAGGCCGTCGGCAAAAAAGGGGAGCCGAAGCTCCCCAGCAAAGCGACAGAGGCGATATCAATTACATAGAGTTCGATTCTTGCACCCAAGTTGCCTGCAAATTAACTTGAAAGCCAAATCGTGAAATCTGTACTCGATATCGAAGTACCGGCGCCAGCGCAATATTCGATCCAGGACCACTGGATCACCCTGGACGGCGCCCGTATGCGGTATCTTCGCGACGGGCGTGGCCCCGCCCTGGTCCTGGTACACGGGTTGCTCGGCTACTCGTTCTCGTGGAGATATGCCATTCCCGTATTTGCGGAACGGGCAACCGTTCATGCGGTGGACATGCTTGGCGTCGGGTTTTCCGATCGGCCGGCGGGGCTCGACTGCTGCTTGCAAGCCAGTGCGGAACGGCTGCTGCGCTTTCTGGATGCGGCGGCCATCGATTCCTGCGACTTGTTAGGAACCTCTCACGGTGGAGCGGTCTCCATGATGGCGGCGTCGCTGGCGCCGGAGCGGGTTCGACGTCTGATTCTGGTTGCACCGGTGAATCCCTGGTCTCTGTTTGGGGCACCTACGGCTGCATTTCTGAGCCATCGCTTCGTCTCTCCGGTTTTCCTTAGCTTTGCTCCATTGCTAAGAATGATTCATGGCTACCTGCTCCGCCGTTTGTATGGCGATGCCAGCCGCATTCGCCCGGGCACGTTGAAAGGCTATTCCGCTCCATTCGCCATGCCGGGGGCGTTCAACTATGGGATTTCCGTCTTGCGCAGCTGGAGTCAGGATTTACAGCAGTTGGAGTCTGTCCTGCCGCGCATTGCTCACATCCCCACCCTCATTATTTGGGGGAGCATGGACAACGCCGTAGATCCCGCATCCGCGCCGAAACTAAACCGGCAATTCCAAGATTGCCGGGTACGAATGCTCGAGGGCGTGGGACACTTGCCTTATGAAGAGGTGCCGGATGAGTTCAATCGCGCGGTGATGGATTTTCTGGTGAGCGTCCAACCAGCTATTGATGCAAGCGCACCAGCTGCCGATGATTGAGGCAGGGAGGAAGTCATTCAAATAAACCGGCACGCCAAGCGCATCCTTATTTTAATCGCTGGATGGATTTTCATCCTGCTGGGAATTGCCGGTCTGTTCCTGCCTATACTGCAAGGCATCCTGTTCATTCTGATCGGCCTGATTATTCTGTCTTCCGAATATGTGTGGGCGCATCATTTGTTAAAGCGAATCAAGGAACGGTTCCCCAGGCTGGGCCACGTTGCCGATGAAGCCGCGGAAAAGGCGAAAGCCTGGATGCGGCGTCTTGCTGGTCACCCCCGCACCGATTGAAGGGCCGCAGGGGCGGTGCTAACCTCGAATGAGCCGCTCCTCTCAATGTCTGCCTCCCGGCAACCCGCTGTTTCAACTGAACCCAGGGGAGGGGCACGCATTCCTCATCTGCAAATCCCTGAAATCTGGGTTCGTTTTCTGATTGCTATTGTGGGACTGGTCCTGGCTTTCGCAGCGGCACTTTTCTCTACCGTTTCGCGTGAATCCGGAAACCTCTGGGCCACTCTGATCCTGTCGTCGGTGGCACTCATCCTGGCCGTGGTGGTGGGGTTGACCACAGTCCCATACCTGGCACGACGCGTTGCTGTCGAGCAGTTCAAGGATGTCTTCGACTATGAGGTGACCCGGGCTGGAATCATTTACATCGTCGGAGTGGTACTGGTGGCGATCGCCGCCCTGAATACCGGTAACAATCTTCTCTACATCATTGTCGCCACCTTGCTGGCGGCGATCCTGGTTTCAGGCGTTGCATCCGCCGCAGTATTACGCGCACTGGAGTTGGATGTCAGGTTGCCGGAACATGTTTTCGCCGGTCAAACGGTGGCGGGAAAAGTACTGCTCCGCAACTTTCGCCGATATTTACCGTCATTCTCAGTGAGTCTGGTTCCGATTCGGGAAAAAATCGGGCGGCACTGGCGTTGGGTGCCTGCAACATTCAATTTTCCACCTCAACGGCCTCCGGGAAAACAGTGGGTCCGGCTTCCGGACCGCCGTCTTCGCTATATTGAAAGTGTTCCTGCGCCGCCAGGTATTTTTGAAGGAACTGCATACTTTCCCTATGTGCCTGCCGGGAGCCAAAGCTCTGCCGAATTGACTCTTTATTTTGAGCGCCGCGGACGTTATCTGGAAAAGAGTTTTGGCCTGGCGACAAGGTTTCCCTTCGCCTTTCTGACCAAGACGCGGCACATCACTCTGCCGCGGGAAATCATCGTATATCCCTCAGTTGAACCGCCCGACGAGTTCTTCGAAGTACTCCCGCTTATCAGCGGAGAGTTTGAAAGCTATGTGCGCGGGCGCGGCAACGATCTTTACCTTATTCGCGAGTATCTGCCTGAAGACTCGGCTCGCCATGTGGATTGGAAAGCCACGGCGAAATCCGGATCACTAAAAGTACGCGAGTTTAGCCGGGAGGATGAGCGCAGGCTGCGCATCGTATTTGACAACCCGCCAAGCGGCGCCTTATCTGAAAAAGCTTACGAGAATGCGGTCAGGCTGGCCGCATCCTTGGGATGGCATTTTGCTGCCGGGAATACGCAGCTTTCTTTTCTTTCGCAGGAGTACAGAGGGGGACAGCAGATCTACGAATTTCTGGCCTATCTCGCCGAAGTGAATCCAGGTACATCACCCTCGCCGATCGACAACCTGCCGATCTCCGGCGATTACAACATCATTCTGACAACGCGGTCGCGAGGTACCATCCCAACCTCTTTGTGGGCCAGTTCCTATTTTGTGTTCCTCGGATCGGAAAAGGCCCCAGTGAGTTAAGGACCAACACAGTCACGGAGTAGTATGAGGTCACGCTTAGATGCAGCCCCAGTCTGGGGAAGAGCATCCCATAAACTAGCTCACGAAATAACCAAAGACTATGGAAGGTGTTTCTTATGAACCGTAAATACTGTTTAACGGCTGCTTTTGGTTACGTTGTTTTGCTGTCCTCATTTACGTTGGCCCAGAAGGCCCCGGAAATTCCTGCTGGCACTACGATTAAGGTCCGCACCATTGACCGGATGAATAGTGCTGAAGCCCGGGTTGGAGACAACTTCCACGCTACGCTTGAAGAGCCGATCACGGCCAACGACAAGGAGCTTTACCCGCGCGGGGCCGACGTCACCGGCCGGGTCGTGGATGTTCACGCATCCGGCCGGCTTAGCGAACCCGGCGAACTGGACTTGGTTTTGAACACCGTGAGTTCTGGTGCGAAAACCTCATCTCTGCGGGTTGAACCGTTGGTGATGAAAGGCGAATCGCACGGCAAAAGCAATGCGACCAAAATCGGAGGTGGCGCAGCCTTAGGGGCGATCATTGGCGCCATTGCCGGGGGAGGGAAAGGGGCGGCAGTGGGCACAGTGGCAGGTGGGGCTGCGGGCACAGGGGCGGCCGCCGCAACCGGTAAACGAGAGATCGAAATTCCCTCAGAAACGGTTCTTACTTTCGTCACTTCCACAGCGGCCGACGTATCTGGCGGAACTCCCGCGAGTGAAACTACGCCATCCAGCCCAGCCAGCACAGACTCCCCCAGCGAGGCTGGCCTTTTTACCCTGCGCGACCGCCGGGTGATCCGGAGTTGCGTGGCCGACCACGCCTCAGAATTTCCGGAAAACGTGACACACCGCGCGGAACTTCCTTCCGGGGAGGAACGTAGTCTACACAGGGATGGTACGGTTCCTTCGTCACTTGCGTCACAGCTCCATTCGTTACCGCTGTCGTGTGTGGAGCAGCTGCCTACCCTGCCTGCCAACCAGGAGCGGGTAATTTACGCAGGCCATGTGCTGCTGGTTGACGCCAACCGCCATATTCTGGACATGTTTGATCTGGAGGATACGAAATAAGCAGGCGATTTCCCCGGACCTCTCCAGTGTCAACGGCTGAGTAGTTCATATTCGGCAGTTTCCGGTGGGTTTGACGTTACTTTAGTCTATTGACCATCTCTTCAGAGATGCTATGGTTTGACCTAGGTTGAATCGGTTAGTTCCGCGTTCTGACCGGCAACGGGGGCCGGATCTGCAACCGGAGGGCCCGGTAGCAATGCACCTGCAGTCTACATTTCAGATGCTTTGGTTTGCCCATCCGGTGCTGCAATCGGCAGCCGCCGGAGTGATGATCTGGCGCAAACTTTACCGCAAGTTCCCAATCTTTTTCGCCTACCTTATTTCTCAAGTTTTGGTCTTTGGAGTGGTTTATGCAGGGTATACGTGGGGGAGCTACTCCCAGTATTTTTACGGCTACTGGATCTGTTCCATCATCAGCCTGATCATAGGCTTCAAGGTCATCCACGAAATTTTTCTGGATGTGTTCCGCCCCTATCACGCCCTCAAGGACCTGGGTTCCGTCCTTTTCAAATGGGCCGCCTTAGTGATGGTGCTGGTCGCAATGGTGGTTGCGGCCGCCAGTTCGGTTTCTGCGCAGGGACCGCTGGTCGAATCGGTGCTTACTGTACAACGTTGCGTGCGTGTGATTCAGGTCGGTTTGATCTTGCTGCTGCTGGTGTTCTCAAAATATGTGGGGGTTTCCTGGCGGCAATTCAGTTTTGGAGTTTCCCTAGGTTTCGGCACTTTTGCCCTGGTTGAATTGTTGGTGGTAGCTCTGCATGCCAGTGACCGCGTCTCGCAGACGACCGGAGATATTACCAACATGGCGGCTTACAACCTCTGTGTGCTGGTTTGGTTGGCTTATTGCATCATGAAGAGTCCAGCACGTGAAGCGGTCAATACCCTGCTGGCTTCTCAGCGCTGGGACCGCAGTCTTGGTGATATACAGCATCCGGAATCCCCCGATTCTCTGATCCCGGTCTTCGAAAGCATGGTGGATCGTGCATTCTCGCGGATGGATCCTGCCCCAACCGAACCCTCCACTCTAGAAAAATTGGGAAAGATTTCTGCTCCTGCTCCCGACTCAGAGCGCGCGTCTTCTGCTTCGTCGAAAAGTTGATCCTCTTTTTTAATTACTGCACTTCGAGAGGTGGGTGTGGGAGTTTTTCCGCCTCGCTATACATGGCGTCAATCTGCTCACGATAACGGTCTTCGACCACCCGCCGCCGTAGTTTCATGCTCGCCGTGAGCGCTCCGTCGGCCACCGTAAACTCCTCGGGAAGAAGAATAATTTTCTTAAGCCTTTCAAAACGCGCCAGATGGCGATTCAGATCTTCTACGATGCCCTCATATAAAGCATGCACCTTGGAATGCGAAACCAACTCGGTACGGCCGGAGAATGAGATTTGGTTAGCGTTGGCCCAATCTTCAAGCAGCGGGAAATAAGGAACGATCATAACGGCAGGGAATTTGCGCTTCTCGCCAATCACCACTGCCTCAGTGATCAGCGCATTGTGTTTCAGAGCATTCTCTAAAGGCTGGGGTGCGATGAATTTCCCTCCCGAAGTTTTGATCAGGTCTTTCTTGCGGTCGGTGACGCTGAGAAATCCGTCTCCATCCAAACTGCCGATGTCTCCTGTTTTGAACCAGCCATCCGTAAATACCTTCTCAGTTTCCTCAGGGTTTTTCCAATAACCTTTAAACACCGATGGGCCTCGCACCAATATTTCGCCATCCTCGGCAATGCGTACTTGAAGGTTGGGCAGAGGCTTGCCGACCGTCCCCAATTTGTGTGCCCCGGGAGTGTTGACCGCAATTACCGGAGAAGTCTCCGTCAGTCCATAACCTTCATGCAGACGAATGCCCATGAGCGCATACCATCGTGCCAAGTCCTTCCCCAACGGCGCGCCTCCGGAAATAAAAACTCGCACTCGGCCACCCATACCTTCGCGGATCTTCGAGTAGACAAGTTTGTTGGCAAGGTACCAGGAAAATGAGTGAGGCATGTTCCCTGCGAGTGTTTGTTCCAGATGCGTCTCTCCCACGCGCAGGGCCCATCGGTAGATCCAACCGGCAGGGAAGTGTGTAGCCTTCTGTTCTACCTGGGCGTACACCTTTTCATACACCCGTGGTACCCCCACAAAAAAAGTTGGGCGCACTTCTTTAAGTGCCTGGGTAAGCTGCTCCACAAATCCGACATATGCCAGGCTGGCCCCGCGAAACAGAACGGCAAAATCCACGTGACGTGCAGTGATGTGAGAAAGCGGCAGGAACGAAATGCTGATATCCCCTTCGCCAAGATTAAATCCGCCCAGAGAGCAGGTCAGATTTGAGGTCAGATTGCCGTGGGTGAGCAACACTCCCTTGGGAACGCCGGTTGTCCCGGAAGTGTAGATCAAGGTTGCGATGTCGCCGCTCTTTACATGATTGGCAGCCGCATCAAATGCGGCATCCCGTTCTTGTGGGCCATTGCGCATGATCGGGGCCATGAGTTCCGCCGCGGAATGGGTCGTGTCCATGATTACAACATGCTCAACCTCAGTTTGTTTCCGGATCGTTAGAACTTTCTGAAGTTGCGTTTCTGAAGATAGAAAAACCACCCGCGCTCCGGAATCCCTGAGCATATACGCGATCTGTTCGCCGGTAAGCGTGGGATAGAGAGGCACCGTAATTGCGCCGAGCAACAGGGAAGCAAAATCTGCAATTGTCCATTCCGGACGGTTCTCGCTCAGAATGGCAACCCGGTCCCCATTGCCGATTCCCCAATGTTGCAGCGCGCGTGCCACGCCGACGACGTCTTGGTAAAGTTCACGCGCTGAAATGGTGCTCCAGGAATCATTGCTGCGGTACTGCATAACACAGGAGAGATCACGATCAACGACAGAAAAAAACACACCATTCACAGTCTGCGGAAGCTCCAGCCTGGATGTAGGCATTGATGAAATCTGTTGTGCGGACAGGTCCGCCATGAAGTGCCCCCCCGAAGCAATTTACTTGCTAGCAGGGGTGTTGAGCAATGTCAGTTTGGCTTACAAGATTTGCGATCCATCTTGCCTACAATTTGCGTTCACGGGTTTGTCAAGGCCAAGTAGAAATTTCCGCCTTCGGAGTTTAAGTTTGGATTTGATTTTTGGGGAAGGGGAGAGGGAAAGGGGACCCATTTCCCAGTTCCCCGGCCCAGCGATGAACTAGCCTTTAACTGCGGGTGGCCTGCCACAGCGGTCGCTCCTGGACCCCGGGTCGCTATGTACAAACCCATGGGCGGCCGCGGGCGGTCTGCACCGATAAGGCCAGTCTGTTTCATACTACTGCGCCTAAGGGAGTGCATCATCGGCAAACGCCCAGCAAGCAGCCTATGCAGATCGGCCAGGCGCTCCAGGAACTCGACACATCGAGTGGATCGCCGCCCACTCCTCGCAGGCCAAAGGCCGGGTGGGACGCTTGTTTGGTACGGCACAAGACTGGCTGGGGAAAGGCTGGCGCCAAGGTGAAAACGCTGCAGCCAAGAACAAGCCCATCGCTATCTCGTGCAAGTGTGTCTGCCGCTGCGGAACCAGTGTTGCACCTGCTGATTATCCCTTGGACGGATTCAAGCCGATGGCTGTCGAGCCATGGCGACGACAGCTTCCGCTTGCGCCCAAACCAAGGCGCAAATTCCAGAAAGCCCGCGTACGGCACGGACGGTTGCACGACTCGCAGACTGCCCAAGCATTCCGATTCCCTGACGGGCCGCTTGCCAGTTTCCGGCAATGAGGCCGCAAGTGCCCGCCGTGCTGGCCCCGGTTAGCGGTCTTTGCCAACTCCTCCCATGATCGAGCAAGGACAAATCCGAACTTCATTCCCGATCAGGGAAGAATACTGCCAGCCGGGAATCCTTACTCCTTTCGTGCTGAGATCGTTCTCTTGCCATGGTTGACTCCGTCGTCTCATGGAGCGAACTTGACAATGTAAGCCGATCCGGCCTCTTCACCCCCCGGAATGGTAGAGCCCCTTCTCCCAAGCTGAGAAGGTTGCTCGAACCTCTCCGACCGTCACTTATGTGATCGCGGAGTAATTTCTTGCGCCAAGGTTGCCAATGAAAGCCCGTTTATTCGACAGCTCCATCCTGGCCACCGCGCAGCAAGCGGTGGAGTTTGTCAGCAACATTCTCGAATCCTCCACCGAATATTCGGTCATCGGCAAAGACCTCAACGGCAACATCCTGCTGTGGAACGAAGGCGCGCGCCGCATGTATGGGTACGAGCCGGAGGAAGTGGTCAGCAAGATGAACTCCGAGGTGTTGCATACTCCGGAGGACGTGGCCGCCGGCAAGCCGCGAGAGATCATGGACGCCGCCCTGCGGGACGGCAAGTGGGAAGGAGTGCTTGGGAGGCTGCGCAAGGATGGGCGGCGTATCAGCGCGCGCGTGGTTATCACGCCGCGGCGCGACAGTCAGGGCAAGCCGATTGGGTTCCTGCTCATCTCCAAGGACATTTCCCATGAGATGCGTTTCACCCAGGAAACGCGCAAGGCCAAACTTTTCGACGATGCCATCGTCGGCAATGCGCAAGAGGCGGTGGACTTCATTGCCAACATTCTGGAGTCGTCCACCGAGTACTCCATTATCGGCAAGGATCTGGATGGAAAAATCCTGCTGTGGAACGAGGGCGCGCGCCGCCTCTACGGATATGAACCGTCGGAAGTCGTGGGCAAGGCCAACTCGTCCATTCTGCATGCGCCCGAAGACGTGGCCAGCGGCAAACCTCGTGAACTGCTGGATGCGGCGCTGCGCGACGGGAAATGGGAAGGCACCATCTGCCGCCAGCGGAAAAACGGCGAGCAGTTTACCGCTCGCGTGGTCATCACTCCGCGCCGGGATTCCGCGCGCAAGGCCATTGGCTTTCTTCTCATTTCGAAAGACATCTCGGATGAAATCCGGCTTACCGAGGAGCTGAAGGCGACCCAGTTTTACACCCGTTCGTTGATCGAATCGAACATCGATGCCTTGATGACCACCGATCCCTTGGGCATCATCACCGATGTGAACCAGCAGATGGTCGCTCTGACTGGATATTTGCGGGAAGACCTCATCGGCCTGCCTTTCAAGGACTTTTTCACTGACCCGGCGCGCGCCGAAGAAGGCATCCGACTGGTGTTGCGCGAGGGGCGAGTTACCAACTACGAACTCACTGCGAAATCGAAAGACAGGCGCTCCACCGTTGTCTCCTACAACGCTTCGACGTTCCGCGACGCCGCCGGCAAGCTGCAAGGCGTGTTCGCCGCCGCCCGCGACATTACCGAACAGAAGAAGCTCGAACAGCAACTGCGGGAATCGCAGTCTTATAACCGCGGCCTGATTGAAGCTTCCGTGGATGGCCTGATCACGGTCGACCCCTCCGGTGGCATTTCCGACGTCAACGAGCAGATGTGCCGCATGTCGGGGTACTCGCGCGAAGAGCTTACGGGCACGCCCTTCTCGGACTACTTTCAAGACGCGGAGCGGGCCACGGCCGGAGTCAAAGAAACCTTTGAGAAGGGCGTAGTTACCAACTACGTTCTCACTCTGGCGCGGCGCGGTGGGTCGCCGTTGCGGGTTTCGTTCAATGCTTCCGTATTCAAAGACGCATCCGGAGACGTGCGCGGCATCTTCGCCTCGGCCCGCGACATTACCGAGCAGTCGCGCCTGCAATCGCAACTTGGCGAAGAGCGGACCTACAACCGCGGCCTGATTGAAGCTTCGCTCGACGGTCTCATCACCGTTGACCCTGTGCTCAGCATTACTGACGTCAATGAGACCATGTGCCGCATGTCGGGCTACGCCCGCACCGAACTCATCGGCACGCCCTTCCAGCAGTACTTCACCGATCCCAAGGGCGCCGCCGATGGCGTTCGCCAGACCCTCGACAAGGGCGCGGTCACCAACTACGAACTCACGTTACACCGCAAAGAGGGTGTGGATTTATTGGTCTCCTTCAATGCGGCCATCTTTAAAGATGCGGACGGTAAAGTGCGCGGCATTTTCGCTTCTGCCCGCGACATCACCGATCAGGCGAAGTTGCAGAGCCAGCTGGCCGAAGAGCGCGCCTACAACCGGGGATTGATTGAAGCCTCGGTGGACGGGCTGGTCACCGTCGATGAAAAGATGCTGATCACCGACGTGAACGAGACTATGAGCCAGATGGCGGCCAAGTCGCGCAGCCAGCTCATCGGCTCGTCCTTTCCTGAATATTTCGTGGAGCGGGAGCTGGCGGCGGAAGGCGTGCGCCTTACCTTCAAGGAAGGCTCGGTCACCAACTATGTTCTTACCTTGCAGGCCGGCGGCGACAAACAGATTCCCGTATCGTTCAACGCAGCCGTGTTCCGCGATCCGCAGGGAAACATTCGCGGCATTTTCGCTTCCGCCCGCGACATCACCGCGCAGAAGCAGTTAGAGAGCCAGCTTCAGGCTTCGCAGTTCTATACCCGCTCGCTCATCGAATCGAACATTGACGCACTGATGACCACCGATTCTCTGGGCATCATCACCGACGTCAACCAGCAGATGGAGGCGCTGACCGGGCGCACCCGCGAAGAACTGATTGGGAAACCCTTCAAAGACCACTTCACCGACCCGGGGCGTGCGGAAGAAGGCATTCGCCAGGTTTTGCAGCAAGGGAAAGTCACCAACTACGAACTGACGGCGCGCGCCAAGAGTGGCCGCGAGATGGTGGTCAGCTACAACGCCACCACCTTTAATGACCAAGCCGGCAAACTCCAGGGAGTGTTTGCCGCCGCCCGAGACATCACCGAGCAGAAAAAACTGGAAGAGCAGTTGCGCGAGCAGCAGTCCTACAATCGCGGTTTGATTGAAAGCTCGGTGGACGGATTGATCACGGTCGACCCCTTGGGCACCATCTCCGACGTGAACGAGCAGATGTGTCGCATGACCGGTTACGGACGCATCGAGCTGATCGGCAGCCCCTTCGCCGGCTACTTCACCGAGCCGGAGCGGGCCACCGCCGGCGTCAAGCAGACGTTCGAAACTGGCGTGGTCACCGAGTATGCGCTCACCCTCATCTCGCGCACCCGGCGGCTGCTGCAAGTTTCCTTCAACGCGTCCGTGTTTCGCGATCCGCTGGGCAGCGTACGCGGCATCTTCGCTTCCGCCCGCGACGTCACCGACCGCGTCCGTCTGGAAGAGCGCCTGCGCGAGCAGCAGAACTATCTGCGCGGCCTCATCGAGAGTTCGGTGGACGGACTGGTCACCGTCGATCCTACCGGCTTCATTACCGACGTGAACGACCAGATGTGCCGCATGTCGGGATACTCCCGCGAGGAACTGATCGGCTCCATCTTTAAGCAATACTTTACCGAACCCGACCAGGCCGACCTGGGCGTGAAACGGACTTTAATCGAAGGCACGGTCACCAACTATGAGTTGGTGCTGAAGTCCAAAGTCGGACGCAAGGCCACGGTTTCGTTCAACGCCTCGATTTTCAAGACGCCCGACGGGCAGGTGCAGGGCATTTTTGCCTCGGCGCGCGATATCTCCGAGCAGGCGCGGCTGCAACTGCAACTGGCCGAGCAACAGGCCTACAACCGGTCTCTCATCGAAGCCTCCGCCGACGCCCTGTTCGCCATCGCCCCCGACGGCACCATCACCGACGTCAACGAAGAGGCCACCCGGCTCACCGGCTACTCGCGCAAGCATCTGGTCAACTCCCGCTTCTTGGAATTTTTCACCGAACCCGACCGTGCTCGCGCTGGCGTGCAACAGACGCTGGCGGAGAAACGCGTCATCAGCTACGAGTTGACCCTGATCACGCGCTATGGTCGCAAGATCACGGTCAGCTTCAATGCCGGAGTGTTTACCGACGCCGCCGGCACCGCGCTCGGCATCCTGGCCGGGGCCCGCGACATCACCGCGCAGAAAGGACTGGAAAAGCAGCTACGAGATTCGCAGTTTTACACCAGGTCGCTGATTGAATCGAACATCGACGCGCTAATGACCACCGACCCGTTGGGCATCATCACCGATGTGAACCAGCAGATGGAGGCGCTTACCGGCGGCACCCGCGAGGAACTGATCGGCACGGCTTTCAAAACTTACTTCACCGATCCGCGGCGCGCCGAGGATGGCATTCGCGTGGTGCTGCGCGATGGCCGGGTCACCAACTACGAGCTGACCGCACGTTCGAAGACCGGGCGCGAGACTGTGGTCAGTTACAACGCCACCACCTTCAACGACCAGGCGGGCAAGCTGCAAGGCGTGTTTGCCGCCGCCCGCGACGTGACCGAGCGCAAGCGCTTCGAGCAGACCCTCCAGGAGAAAAATGTCGAACTGGAAAACGCCAGCCTGGCCAAGGACCGTTTCCTGGCCAGCATGAGCCACGAACTGCGCACCCCGCTCAACGCCGTCATCGGCTTTACCGGCACGCTGCTGATGAAGCTGCCCGGACCTCTCACCGCGGAACAGGAGAAGCAACTGCGCACCATCCAGGCCAGCAGCCGCCATCTGCTTTCGCTCATCAACGACTTGCTCGACCTGGCCAAAATCGAGTCGGGCAATGTGGAACTGAAATTAGAACCGGTTTCTTGCCAGTCCATCATGGAAGAGGTCAGCACAACCCTGCGCACACTGGCCGAAAGCAAGCAACTGCGCTTTGAGATCGCGCTCCCTGACCAGGAAATCAGCGTACGCACCGACCGCCGCTCGCTCACGCAAATCCTCATCAACCTGGCCAACAACGCCATCAAGTTTACGGAGAGGGGCACGGTGCGGCTGGAGTTGCAGGAGCGGCAGCAAAACGGCGATTCCACCGCGGAGATTTCCGTGACCGACACTGGCCTCGGCATCCGCAAGGAAGACCAGCCGAGATTGTTCCAGGCCTTCATGCAGGTGGACAGCTCCTCGACCCGTGCTTACGAAGGCACCGGGCTGGGGCTGCACGTGAGCCAGAAGCTGGCGTCCATGATCGGAGGGCGGATTTGGTTTGAGAGCGAGTACGGGAAGGGCAGCAAGTTTACGGTTTCGCTGCCGCTGAGCCAGGATTTCGTGGCAGTCAAGAAAGCCCAGGCAGGGGGAGCGCCTTGATTTTCTCCGCGACCTCTGCGGAGGTTGCCCAGAGATCGCCGAGAAAACCCTTAGAAAGGATGCATTACGGCACGCGTTCTGGTCATTGAAGACAACCCCACCAATCTGCAATTGGTGGTGTATCTATTGGAGGCCTTTGGACACCAAGCCATTGCCACCAAAGAGGGCGCTGAAGGCATTGCAATGGCGCGTCAGCACCGGCCTGACCTGGTGCTGCTGGACATCCACATGCCCCGGATGGATGGCTACGAAGTCGCCGGCCGGCTACGCGAGGACCCCCAGTGCCTGCATACTCCGATTATCGCCGTGACCGCGCTGGCCATGGTGGGTGACAAGGAAAAACTGCTGGCGTCCGGCTTCAACGGCTACATTTCCAAGCCCATCGATCCGGAGACATTTCCCGGTAAGGTGCAGGAATTCCTGGCTCCCCCATCGAGCGGAGAATCCACCGCTGAATCGCCGGTCTGCCCGCCTGCGGAACCAGCCCTGGCCCCGCCGCAGGCAAAACGCGCAGTCCTGCTGTTCGTGGACAATTCCCCAACCAACCTGCAACTGGCGCGCAGCATCCTGGTTCCCCATGGCTACGCAGTCATCAGCGCCGGCAGCGTGCAGGAGGGCATGGAGTTGGCGCGGCGCAGCCGGCCCGACTTGATCGTCTCCGATATTCACATGCCGCAGCAGGATGGATACGACTTCGTCCATCAGGTGCAGGCCGACCCGGAACTTTGCCGTATACCCTTCGTCTTCCTATCTTCCTCGGTGCGCTCGGACCAGGAGCTGGAGCGGGCGCTGGCGCACGGGGCGCGGAAGCTGCTGATCCGGCCCATCGAACCACAGCAGCTGCTGGGCGAGTTGGAGGCTTGCCTGCCGCCGCGAAAATCTCCGTGAATTTTCGGGTTTGTGCCTTTTCTGGTTTCGTTTCGGGAACGCACCCGCCGACCGAACCTGCCTTCTGGCTACCGTAATGGCGCCCCACGCCGATCATGTCAGTATGACGCGGCGATAGAGGGTTCTTTTTTCTTAGAAGCGTCATTTTTGACAGGCCGCGCCAAGATCATCGCAGTGAGTCCTGGGGATACCGTTACAGGCAACTATAAGTTAGGAGCGGCGGCCTGTCTTCATGGCCGGCAATCACGAAAGACTTGCTGGGTGCGATCCGGCAAGCTTTAGGGAGGATTTGATTAAGCTCCAGCCGCAGAAAAGCGGGTCTCTCGGCTGGGCAGAAGCGCTCGAGATAACAGAAGTTGAACTTAATCAAAGTTTCCTTAGGACGAGGAGGCGACCCGGCAGGAGGGTCTGGATCGCGCAAACAAGTCCGCACACTATGGCAACTATTCTTGTTGTTGACGACGATCCCAACACCTGCCAGCTCTACTCGGCGCTTCTGCCCCCATTCGGCCACCAAGTCCTCCAGGCTGGTGATGGGCGCGAGGGCCTGACCGTGGCGCAAGCCCGGAAGCCCGATTTGATTGTCTCCGACATCCTCATGCCCACCATGAACGGGTACGAGTTCGTCTCCTCGTTGCGGAAATTACCCGGTCTGAAGAACACCCGCGTGATTTTTCAGAGCGCCAGTTTCCTCGACCACGAGAGCCGCACCTTGGGCAGGGACTGTGGAGTGCAGGAGTACCTGAGCAAGCCGTGCGATCCGGAGAAAATTCTGGAGACCGTGAATCGTACTCTGGGACTGCCCGCCTTTCAGCCGGGTACGCTGCCGGAGCAGGAGCCCCGCACCGACCCGGTTTCCATGCTGGTGGACGCGTTCTACGACAAGGACAAAGAATTAGATGACGTAAGCCTGCGCCTGGCCGCGCTGGTGGAATTTGGCATTAATATTTCCCAACTGGCGACGCCGGAGCCGCTGCTGGAAACAGCTCTCAAAGCGGCCCGCAAAGTGATCGGGGCCAATCTTGCAGGGGCGGGAATGCTCAGCCATGACAAGCTGGAGTTCTGTTGCTTCCGCATCGCCGGCCTGGAACCAGCCGTGGTGGCTGGAATACGAAACTACGACGCCGCCACGCTGCATCAGATTGCCGCCGAGCGCAGAGTCCTGCGTATCTTTAGCACGGATGGCAAGCCGTGCCCACTTTTGCTGCCGGAGTTCCATCGCCCAGTGCACAGTTTTTTAGGGATTCCCATCCAAACCCCCGACCACATCTATGGCGTGATCTATGTCGCCGACAAGCTGGGAGGCGGAGAATTCACCCACCAGGATGAGCACCTGCTGAGGACGATTGGGGCCCGTGTGGCCATTGGCTACGAGAACTTACTGCGTGAATACAGCTTGAAAGACCAGATGGTGCAACTGGAGCGCGAGAGCGCACGCCGCCAGCAGGCCGAAGACCGCTTCCGCCTGCTGGTGGAAACCTCGCCCATGGGAATATTGCTGTGCGATGCCACCGGCCACATTACCGAGGCCAACCCTCAACTCGAGAAAATGTTTGGCTACAGCCGGGTGGAGATGGTGGGCAGCCCGGTCGAGATGCTGGTGCCGGAGAGTTTACGCTCAGCCCATGCGAATCATCGCTCGAAGTATGCAGAGCATCCTCAGACCCGGCCCATGGGGAGGGGGGGTGAATTCCATGCCCGGCGAAAGGATGGGACCACCTTTCCTGTAGAAGTCAGCCTGGGTCCGCTCACCGGGACCGAGCAGCCCCTGATTTCCAGCACCATCGTGGACATCACCGAGCGCAAGAAGCTGCAAGACCAGCTCCGCGTCGCTCAGCGCCTGGAGGCGGTAGGACAACTAGCAGCGGGAATCGCGCACGACTTCAACAACATCTTGACCGCCATCTCCGGCAACACCAAACTCGCGCTGGGCGATGTGCCGAAAGGCCATACCGTCCACCAGTACTTGGAAGAAATTGGCAAAGCGGCTTCGCGGGCCACCAAACTGGTGCGGCAGATTCTCTCTTTCAGCCGCCAGGACCCATCCAAGCGCGAAGTCATCCAACTTTCCGCGGTAGTGGACGAATCGCTGCGCTTGCTTCGGGCGGCCCTGCGCGCCAATGTTTCCGTGGAGACCGACTACGCAGTGGACATTGCTCCAGTCTCGGCGGATTCGACCCAGATCCACCAGATCGTGATGAACCTCGCCACCAACGCCTCCGACGCCATCGCGGACAAGCAGGGTGTCCTGAAGATACTGCTGCGGGCCGTGCAAGTGGACACAGCCATGGCAGCGGCGCATCCCGGATTTCACCCAGGCCCCTACGTTCAACTTTCCATTGTGGACAACGGTTGCGGCATGGACGAGCGTACCGCCAGTCGCATTTTTGATCCGTTCTTTACCACTAAGCCGCTCGGGCATGGCACCGGGCTGGGACTCTCGGTGGTACATGGCATCGTGCACAATCATGGCGGCGTGATCACCGTGGAAAGCAGTGTGGGCAAAGGTACGAGTTTCCAGGTTTATTTGCCGGCAGCGGTTGAGACCCGCACAGTCAAACGGCAAGCCTTGCCAGCTGAAATTTCCCAGGGCAGAGGGGAAAGAATCCTCTATATAGATGATGAGGAACCGCTCGTCTTTCTGACCACCCGCATGCTAAAACGCCTGGGCTACCAGGTGACCGGCTGCACCGATCCGCGGAAAGCTTTGGAGCTTTTCCGCTCCAACCCCGGCGGCTTTGACGCGGTGGTGAGCGACCTCTCCATGCCCGGAATGTCGGGCACCGACCTGGCCCGCGAACTTCTGCAAATCCGTCCCGGCATGCCCATCGTGATCGCCTCCGGATACATCCGGCCGCAGGACAATGAATGCGTGCGCCAGTTAGGCCTCCCCGACTTGATGCTCAAGCCCGACACGATTGAGGAATTAGGACAGACGCTGCATAATCTTTTCACCACGCAGAAAAAAATCGAGCTAAAGGGACAGAACAATCATCCCACTGCGCTTACGCGCGCGGCATCTCGGAGCTAATCTTCACTAAGTACCGACTCGCGTATAGGCCTTCCCGTCTATCCGGGCATTCGCCGGAGCCTCTTCCCAAGGCGACCTTTTGTGGGAAGCAAATAGTTTTCATATTGTGATGAATGGCAAAAGAGAAAAGGTCAAGCTAGTCGCTGCGTGGTACGCGAAACACCGAACAGGCTTCCACGCATATCACGCAAACACTGATGGCCGAAGCCAGGACACGTTTTTCAACAAAGACGGCGCGAAAGAAGTCACGATCACCAACAGTCGCGGCAATGAGATGAAGTGTTTTCGGTTTCCCATGCCATCTTCCGACCAGGTCTTTCCTTGCAGGAAATGGCGTCATTCAACCAGGGAAAGAGGCCTTGCCAGTAGCCGCCGACATAGGTCACATTTTTTTCGATCTCGTCGAACAGCACAGACAGTACCCAGCAGCTATCGAGAAAAAGACGTTCGCGCAATACCTCAAATAAGTTGAAGTATCGTGCAAGATCTCAAGTCCGCACCCCCCCCACTCTCCACCATTTTTCCTTGAAGTAACGGTTCAACAAAGCACGCCGTGGCGCCTATATCAGAGCGGCGATTGCAATAATCCGTGGCGGTACGTAGCGTTCCTCCTCAATCCGAAGCGGCCTGGATTTTTTCTGGACTCCCCACCGTTGCAAAAGCAGCAAAGGTAGGCCACCGAAATTTTGTTATGCGGAAGATTGGGACCGCCCGGTCCTGACTGTCACCTTTAATATCTTTCCACCTGGAGCACCAGATAGCGTCGCCCGAAAAGCAACGTAAAAAGGCGTTTTGATACGTCTATCGCCTTCCTTGCACCCTTCCCAACGTTACCTCCGTAATCTGCCTCTGGTTGCCTGCCTTTGTGGTCAACTGACTGTGACACCTTATGGCCATCGTGTCCGAACCCATCGCTGTCGTCTCTGGATTGTCGGTGACTTACCGCGTCCCGAACGAGCAACCGGTCCGCGCACTAAGTCAGGCAACCCTCGCCATAGCTCGCGGTGAGCGAATCGGCATTCTTGGGGAGTCTGGTTCGGGCAAGAGCACACTCGCTGCCGCTGTCATGCGGCTCCTTCCACCCCATGCACGCTACGACGGCGGGTCGGTTCGTTTCCAGGCCGTTGACCTGCTCGCTCTACCCGAGACTCAGCTGCGGCGGATTCGCGGAAAAGAGATTGCTCTGATTCCCCAGGATCCCTCGCAAGCTCTAAATCCAGTGATCTCGGTTGGCGATCAGATCGCCGAAGTGCTGCGCGCGCATCTTCGGATGGCACGCAATCAACGGCGAACGCGAGTTGAAGAGCTGCTTTCTGAAGTCGGTTTCGATCATCCCTATCAAATCTATGGTTCGTATCCGCACGAATTGAGCGGGGGACAGCGGCAACGAGTCGTCATCGCCCAAGCAGTCGCCTGTTGTCCGAACCTGGTGATTGCCGACGAACCAACGAGCAAGCTGGATGCTTCTCTGAAGGCGGACATTTTGGCCCTCATCCAGGAGATCGGCCAGCGATACAACACGGCCTTTGTCCTGATCACCCATGATCCTACGGTGCTGGCAGGATTCGCAGATCGCATCGCGGTGATGTACGCAGGGCGCGTTATCGAGGATGGGTCCGTGCGAGACATCTTCAGCCATCCGCTTCACCCGTACACGCAGGCGTTAATAAAACTTTCGGGAAGATATTTGGCGAGCGCGCCCACGCGCGAGCGTTGGCCGATAGTCCAAAGTGCGCTTCCTGAGTTCGCGAACTCGGAAAAAGGGTGCTCGTTTGCATCACGGTGCCCCGAGAGAATGCAGGTGTGCACGGAGCGTGATCCACAGGAAACCACGGCACGTCCATCCCATCGCGTGAGTTGCTTCAAGTATGACTAACTACTTCACGGCCGCACAGCCGTCTGAGCCCCCAGTATTGCGCGTAAGTGGTCTCAGCAAGACTTATGTCCGCACGCGCTTTAGGTGGCGCCAAAGCGAGAAAATTGTGGGCGCTCAGAACATTGCATTCGACATCGCCGCCGGGGAGACTTTCGCGTTGGTAGGGAGTTCGGGGTCCGGAAAATCCACCGTTGCCCGCTGCGTAGCGCGGTTGGAAAAACCGGATACCGGGGAGATATGGCTGGAAGGCGCAGAGATAGGGAGGCTGCGCTGGCGGGATCTTCGAACGGTTCGTGCGCGATGTCAGATGATATTTCAGGACGCCGCTGCTTCCATGAGTCCACGGTTTACCGCCGCCCAGGTCATCGAGGAGCCTTTGTTGATTCAACGCGCAGGCGACAATTCCGCCCGCCGCATGCGCGCCATCGAACTGATGCGAGAAGTCGGATTAATGCCCGAATGGGCCGATCGCAGGGCCTCGGATTTTAGCGGTGGTCAACAGCAAAGATTAGCGATTGCTCGCGCGCTCGCGTTGCAGCCCAAGCTGCTGGTTTTGGATGAGGCGCTCTCCGGATTGGACCTTTCCACTGAAGCGCAAATCGTAAACCTGCTTCTCGATCTCCAGCAATCCCTTTCGCTTTCCTACCTGCTTATCTCGCACGATATATCGCTGGTGGCTCGCCTCGCGGACAGAATTGCGGTCATGGCGCACGGCCAGATCGTGGAACAAGGACCGACGGCCGACATCATAGCGGGTAACGGGCATGCTGAGACACGCGCTTTGCTCGCCTCGACGCGAGCAGCGCAGGCGAATCTCGCGGCCCTCGGGGTTGGGCTATGAAGTACGCCCTGCGGCGCGGATTGCGGGTAGTGGCCTTGTTGTTTGGAGTATCGGTGCTTTGTTTTCTGTTCACCGAAATGGCCCCAGGCAGCTTTTTTGACGAGATGCGGCTGAACCCGCAGATTTCTCCAGATACCGTTACTGCCCTCCGCATCCATTACGGTTTGGACCGGCCACTGGTCGTGAGATATGCCCGCTGGCTGACGTCGGTGGCACGCGGCGACCTCGGATTCTCCATCGCTTATAACGCTCCGGTTGCGCCATTGCTGTGGAACCGGGCACGAAACACACTACTTCTTGCAGTCACAGCGATGACTTTCACCTGGCTCATTGGGGTTCCATTGGGAGTCTGGAGCGCGGCCTGTCGGGGACGTTGGCTGGGCCGGGCCGTCGAGGCCGGCAATGCTGTACTCATCGCCATCCCAGAAATCGTGATCGCTCTCGGGCTGCTGGCGGTGGCCGTGCGATGGCGGCTGGTTCCGGTCGGAGGAATGCTTTCGCTCGACCACGATGATCTTTCCACTTGGGGGAAGATGGAAGATGTTGCCCGTCATCTGCTATTGCCGGTGGCGATTCTCGTGTTGGCTGGCATATCCATCGTTGTCCGGCACGTGCGCGCGAGTGTTGTTGAGGTACTCGAGGCGCCTCATGTCCGAGCCAGTCGCAGCTTGGGCATCGGCAGGGGCCGTTTGCTTTTTCGTCATGTTCTTCCCGTGGCTGCGGGTCCCGCGACGTCACTGTTCGGGTTGTCAATCGCCTCGTTGCTCAGCGGTTCGATGCTCGTGGAAGTGGCTACCGGATGGCCCGGGCTCGGGCCCTTGTTGCTGGAGGCCACGCTGGCACGCGACCTGTATCTGGTGATCGGAGGAATATTGTTCTCGGCCTTATTCCTGGTTGGCGGCAACATCGCCGCAGATCTGATGTTGTGGGTGTCAGACCCTCGCATCCGCAAAGGCGGCCTCGATGCGGAATAACGCGCGCTTGCGATTTCTGCTCGTCCTACTGGTCGCTCTCCACGTCTTGGTGGTGTTCGCCGGCTTTGTCGCGCCCTACGGAGCGAAAGAACAAGACCGCATCTCAGCCTACGCGCCTCCTACGAAACTACACTTTATAGGCCGGTCCGGCTTCCGAATGAGACCCTTCGTCTACGCGGCTGCGTGTGACTTTGATGGATGTCGCGAGGACCGAGGGCAGGAATACCCGGTCCGCTTTTTTGTCATGGGGCCGTCATACGCCATCTTCGGCACACTCAACTGGGATCGTCATCTATTCGGCGTGGATCGCCCCGCCCGCATCGCATTGCTCGGCACGGATGCTTTCGGGCGCGACGAATTCTCCAGGCTCCTGTTCGGCGGGCAAATCTCGCTGGGCGCGGGCCTGCTCGCAACTTTGATAACGCTCACCACGGCAGGAATCGTGGGAGCCGTCTCGGGATTCTACGGTGGCTGGATTGACGAGGGGCTCATGGGTGTTTCCGAACTTTTTTTGGCCCTCCCATGGCTGTATTTCCTGATTGGGGTGCGCGCGTTTCTTCCGCTTCACATCGGTCCTGTAGAAGCGTTCCTGCTTTTGATCGGAGTGATCGGACTGATCGGGTGGGCGCGTCCGGCAAGGCTGGTTCGAGCTGAAGTACTGAGCGTACGGAGCAGTACCTACATCACCGCGGCGCGTGGCTTCGGCGGTTCCGACTTCTATGTGCTATGGCGCCATGTTTTGCCGGCTACGTTCGGTGTCCTTCTAACGCAGGCCGCGTTGCTGGTTCCTCTGTATATCGCAGCCGAGGCCACGCTGTCGTTTTTTGGGCTGGGAATAAGCGAGCCGGTCGCGAGTTGGGGAAATATGCTGGCCGCACTGCAACACTACAGCGTCCTGGTTTCCTACGGCTGGATGTTGGCCCCAGCGGGGGCATTGGTCGTTACGTCGGTAATCTATGGGATGCTCGCAGATACCCTTCATGCACGCCGATCATAAGTAAAATCTGATCAGAGTCTGTCTGAGTTCTGTGGGGTGGGGTGATCATGAAAGGCATAGCTCGCCTAACCCTCGGAGTGTCTCTATGCGCGGCCACGTTGTGGGCTGCCGCTCCCGCGCCTCAGCCGGTCAGCGGAAATGAAGAACTTGCGCGGGTCGAAGCTGTTACCGGGCACTATGGCGGCCGCTTGGTGGTCGGCCAACGTTCGGAGCCGAAGACGCTCAATCCCGTGACCGCGACCGATGCGGTTTCCCGCGAAGTCATCGAACGATTGAACGCCGACCTCATTGAAATCAACCGCGCTACGCAGAAGACCGAGCCGGCGCTTGCCAAGTCGTGGCAGATCTCGCGGGACGGACGTACCTACACACTCAAGCTTCGCAAGGGCGTCCGCTTTTCCGACGGGCATCCCTTCGACGCCGACGACGTAATCTTCTCCTTCGCCGTCTACCTGGATGAATCCGTGGGTTCCCCGCAGCGCGACCTTCTCATGATTGACGGCAAGCCGCCTCTCATCACCAAGCTCGATGCTTACACTGTCCGGATGGTGCTCCCGCGCCCATATGCGGCAGCGGAAAGGCTTTTTG
Source organism: uncultured Acidobacteriota bacterium (assembly GCA_963837365.1). Lineage (GTDB taxonomy): Bacteria > Acidobacteriota > Terriglobia > Terriglobales > Acidobacteriaceae > CAWBXL01. Next base: position 51,545 of record CAWIMW010000010.1, on the reverse strand, counting down.
ACGGTTTCGCCATTCTGCCGCGACACATACTTGAGAAGCCTTATCGCGAAGGCAAATTTGGGCAAACATGGTCACTTAATACGCCACCGGCGGAAATCGTGGGGCTTGGACCGTTTCGCGTGAAGCAGTATTGGCCGGGCCAGAGGATTCTATTGGAGCGAAATCCATACTACTGGAAGACTGATCGCGAGAATCACCGCCTGCCCTACCTCGACGAACTTGCTTTCCTTTTTGTTGGCAGCGAAGACGCTCAAGTCATGCGCTTCGAGGCGGGTGAAACTGACGTCATCAATCGTCTCAGCTCCGAGAACTACGCACTGCTGTCCAGGGAACGAGCGCGCACCGAGACGCAGCTTGTCGACCTTGGGCCTAGCCTGGAATACAACTTCCTGCTTTTCAACCTCAACGATCTCTCGGGTAAAAAACTCGATAGCATCGCCCGCAAGCAGTTGTGGTTTCAGGACCTCGGCTTCCGGCAGGCCGTATCAGCAGCCATAGACCGCGATTCGATTGTGAAGCTCGTGTACGGCGCCCGGGGAGCTCCTTTGTGGGGAAATGTTGGCCCTGGAAACAAGATGTGGGTCAATTCGTCTCTTCCACATCCGTCACGCTCTTTGGAGCGAGCGCGGGAACTACTGAAGTCAGCGGGTTTCGCGTGGAACGGATCGGGGCAACTTCTCGACCGCACTGGACAGCCGGTTGAATTTTCAATTGTCACCAGCTCTTCCAATGCACAGCGCATGAAGATGACCACCCTTCTGCAAGACGATCTCTGGCAGCTCGGCATGCAGGTCCACGTCGTGCCACTGGAGTTCCGCGCCATGATTGACCGCGTGTTCCAGAGCTTCGACTACGAGGCCGCCATTATGGGACTAGGTGGAGGCGATGCCGATCCAAATCCAGAAATGAATGTGTGGCTTTCCAACGGGGGCACGCATCTCTGGCATATGGATGAGAGCCAGCCGGCAACCGCGTGGGAACGCGAGATTGACCAGCTCATGAACGAGCAGATGGTCACTCTCGACTATCAGAAGCGCAAGAAGCTATATGACCGTGTACAGCTGATCATCTCGCAACAAATGCCCTTCATATTCCTGGCGACGCCGAACATTCTGGCAGCAGCCAAGGCTGAAGTCGGCAACTTCCAGCCCGCATTGTTGGACCACTACACCCTCTGGAACGCCGACCAGTTGTATCTTCGCAACTCGGAGAGCGCGGGACTGCGATGAAAACGGCGGCCCAAGCGCAACTGGAACCGAGGAAGCGGCGGTCCGACGAGCGGTTGGTAGCGTTGTGCCTCAAGGGCGACCAGGAGGCTTGGGCTGACCTGGTTGACAAGTACAAGAACCTCATCTATTCGGTTCCCATCAAGTTTGGGATGTACGACGACGCGGCGGATATTTTCCAGTCAGTGTGCCTAGACCTGCTATCTGATCTTCCCAAATTGCTCGAACCGAAAGCATTGCCGAAGTGGCTCATGCAGGTGAGCTATCACAAGTGCCTTGAGCACCGGGCACGCGCCAAGAAACAGGTCCCGCTCGAGGAAGAAGACGCCGAGAAAATTCCAGACGGAGCTGGTTCTCCTCTTCCTGAGGAGATGCTCGCTCAATTGCAACGCGAACAGATCGTCCGGGATGTCGTCGCCGTATTGCCGGACCGCTGCGGGCGGATGGTCCGGATGTTGTTCTATGAGACTCCTCCCCGGCCTTATCAGCAGGTCGCGCAGGAACTCGGAATTGCTACGGGATCGATCGGGTTCATTCGCGGACGTTGCCTCACGCGACTGAGGAAGCAGCTCGAGAAAATGGGATTCCAGTGAGCGTCAAGGCCGCCCAGCAAACTGAGTTTGAGGCTAGGTTAAACCGGCTGTTCCGGCTCGACGACGCTGCTCGCCGGGAGTATGTAACCCAGCATCCAGCAAACAATTGGCCGGAGGTTGTGGCGACGTTAACCGACCGGGTCCGGGAAGAGGTGCGAGTTGATACCGCCCGTGCCGACCAGCTGGCCGACCTGGCTGTGGCCGTCGCCGAAACGATCGGCAAACCGATCACTCTTGCCAAGAGCCTGCGCGCCAAGGCAAATGCGCTTTACGCCCTGGACCAGCACGCTGCCGCCATTGATCTGCACCGGCGGGCCGCCGCGATCTTCGAACAGGAAGGCGACGAAGAAGAATTGGCACGTACCCTGAGCGGATCCATTCAACCGCTGCTTCTGCTTGGGCATTATGACCAGGCCCTGGCCGCCGCAGATCGCGCTCGCGAGCTCTTCGCCACGCAGGGCAACACCTTTCGGCTGGCACGGCTCGACATTAATATCGGCAACATCTATCACCGTCAAGACCGTTTTGCCGATGCCCTGGCGTGCTACGAGCGCGCTTATCCCGATGTGGCGGCAAATGACGACGCCGAAGGCATGGCCGCTGTTATGAGCAATCTCCCGCTCTGCTACATGCACCTCAACGAGTTCTCCCGTGCGCTGGAGATGTACCAGAAAGCCCGTGAACACTGCCAGAAAAGAGATATGCCGATCCTGGTGGCATACGCGGATTACAACATCGCGTATCTCTACTTTCTCCGCGGCGAATACGGGCGCGCGATCCAGATGCTGCGCGAAGCCTCCCAGAGCGGCAAGAAGGCCAACGACGCTTATCAGATCGCGCTGTGCAGCCTGGACCTGTCTGAAATCTACATTGATGCGAATCTCATTCCTGAGGCGTCTCAACTTGCCCGCGAAGCTCATGAACACTTCCAGCGGCTCGGCTTTGGATACGAAGCCGCCAAAGCGCTCGTTTTTGCGGCGGTTGCGGCCAGCCGCCAAGGGCAGGCCTTTGAGAGTATCAAGCTGTTTTCCACCGCCAGGGACCTGTTCGTCCGCGATAAGAACCACGTGTGGCCGTCGCTCATTGACCTCTACGAAGCGCTGGTGTTGTTCAACGAAGGACGTTTGTTTGAAGCCCGGCGAGCTTGCCAGGCGGCCCACGAGTTTTTTGCTGCCTCTCCCATGAAAAGTAAAGCGGTGCTGGCAGAACTCTTGCTGGCCCGAATAGCGCTCTGCATGGATGATCGCACCGCGGCCCGCGTACACTGCCAGACCGCCCTCGCGCAAGTCAGCAAGACCGAGTCTCCGATGCTGACCTATCAAGCGGAGTTCCTGATGGGCGAAGTCGAGCAGACTGCCAACGAAGCCGAGGTTGCCTATGAGTGTTACCGCCGGGCCAGCGCGGCGCTCGAGATGTTGCGCGGCAATCTGCGCGGCGAGGAACTTAAGATTGCATTCTTCCAGAACAAGCTGGAGGTATACGAAAACTTAGTGGCGCTTTGTCTGTCGGGCGCCCGCCGGCCCGAAGAAGCATTCAGTTACATTCAGCTTGCCAAGTCCCGCAGCCTCTTGGACCGTCTCGCGCAGCCCGTGCATGTCGCATCGGAAGCCGACCGCGGACAGAGCGAACTGGTGCGTTCCATTCGTAATCTTCGCGAGGAATTGAATTGGTACTACAACCTGATTGAGCGGGAGCAACTGAAGCCGGAAGAGCATTCTGTCGAACGCATAAAGAAATTGGAGCAGCAGGCCCGGTCACACGAAGACGAATTAATGCGTGCCCTTCGCGAAGCGACCCTCGACGAAGCCGAGCAGGCCGGAGTCCAGGTGTCCGGTGCCGTGCCCCTGGAGAAAATCCAATCGTTCTTGCCGGCCGAGACTGCCCTGGTCGAGTATTTCCGCATACAAGACCGCGAGGTCGCCTGTGTGCTTAGCGGAAACGGTTTGCAAATTTGCCCGGTTACCGTCGAAGCCAGAGTCCGCAAGACACTTCAGTTGTTCCAATTCCAGCTGGCGAAATTCCGCCTTGACCCCGAGTATGTAACTGCCTTCCAGGAAGCGCTGCTTACGACCACACAAACCCACCTGGCAACGCTTTATCAGGAGCTGATTGCTCCCATTGCCGGCTTGCTCGCGTCCGCCAAACATGTGATTTTTGCTCCTCACGGATTGCTGCATCACGTACCCTTCCACGCGCTCTTCGACGGCGAGGCATACGTCCTCGACAAGTTTTCTGTCTCATACGCGCCTAGCGCCAGTGTTTATGCGCGCTGTTGCGAGAAGACGTGTAATTCCACAGGAGACTCGTTGATCTTAGGTATCCCGGATGCTCAGGCCCCGTTGATTCAGGAAGAGGTCGAAGCCCTGGCACGAATTCTCCCTGGAGCCCAATTGTTCACCGGGGATTCCGCCGGCGAGACTGTTCTGAAGCAGCACGGGCCCTCCAGCCGGATTGTGCATATCGCCACGCACGGCTACTTTCGGCAGGACAATCCCATGTTCTCCTCGATTCGTCTGGGCACTTCGTACTTGAGCCTGTATGACCTGTATCATTTCAAGCTTCCTGCCGAATTGATTGTTCTCAGCGGATGCGCCACCGGCCGCAACACGGTCTCACCCGGCGATGAACTCATGGGACTGGTTCGCGGTCTTCTGCAAGCTGGGGCCCAGTCCTTGATGCTCAGCCTGTGGGACGTTCACGATGCCAGCACGAGGGACTTCATGATTGCCTTCTATTCCCGCCTGGTACAGGGCGAGGCTAAGCCTGAAGCAATGCGTGGGGCGATGGCCGAAGTCCGCCGCAGCCATCCGCACCCTTATTATTGGGCTCCTTTCTCCTTGATAGGAAAGGGGTAACGGGGCGCCACATTTTTCATGTTCGTACCTATATTTTTCGTTTGGCTCGTCCCCCTTATTGTTCAGAAGCAATTCCCCCGAATTGAGGACAGGCGTGAAGCACTTTTCAGACAAAGTTTGGGCCGATTTTGTACGCGGTCTTGGAACAGCTGGAAGCAATCAGCAACTTGGCACTCACATTGCGAGCTGTCCCGATTGTGCCGGTGCTGTTGAATTATGGAAGAAAGTCGGTTCCATTGCTGGTGCTGAGGCAAGCCTCACTCCGCCAGACGGCATGGTTCGCACGGTAAAGCTTGCATTGGTCACAGACGTGCCCAGGGAAAGTTCCTGGATGATAGCCCGTCTTGTGTTTGACAGCTTTCACCAGCCAATTACGGCCGGAGTGCGCTCCGGGGCCTCGGCATCCAGACAACTCATGTTCGATGCCGAAGGAACCATGGTGGATCTGGTTCTCGATGCCTGCCCACAGGCCCGTACCATCACAATTGTTGGGCAAGTCGTAGACAAGCGCGGCGCGAAAGTCGCGCCACGCAAAGTGTCGATCATTTTGTGGGCGGAAACAGGCAAGCCATTGGTCGAAACGACGGCCAATGAATTCGGCGAATTCCAGCTGGAATTTGCCGCACAGGACCGGCTACGTTTGTCGGTTGAGATTGCCGGATGCAAGCCCATTCGTATTCCCCCGATCAACTTAACTTCTGATGGGACAAGCACAGTTACTTAGGTGAAACTGGGCGATTACCTTCAGGCGATTACGTGCTAATTACGGGTGTAATTGGCCGGAATCGGTTCACAACCTTAGAATTTTGTAACACTCCGCGCGACAAGAAGCGCGGACCCGGCGGGGGACGGGAAAGCATGAGTTTCCAACAATATCCGAATACAGTTCTGAAGCGCTTTGCCTTGATTTTGGCTGTGGTTCTGTTCAGCTTGGCGTCCGCGCCGGCTTCTGACGCGCAAACGCGCCTGGTAGTGCGCGATTCGCTGGGACTTCCCGGCATCAATTTGACGTGTAGACTGCTGGGCTGCCAAGTTCTGCAAAACATCGGCGATCCTGACGGCCAGCTCTTCGTTGTGACCTTCCCCTCGATCCTCAATCCGGTGACCTCTCTGTTGCGCCTACAACTCAGCCTGGGGATTGCGAGCGTGGAGATCGATCAGACGGTCCATGCACAGTCTGCCTACGCGGGCTCGGCCCCGTCGTACTTAACCGACAAAACGCCAACGTACTATTACGGGACCACGGTCTGGCACGGCTATGTCGCGCAACCGGCGGCTGAATTGATACGCATTGACGATACGCATTCCGCCTTTAACGTGGCCGGTGCAGGTGTCATCGTCGCGGTCATAGATACCGGTGTGGATCCCACGCATCCCGTATTGAAGGGAGTGCTGCTTCCCGGATACGACTTTACCCGCAACCAGAATGGCGCTTCGGAGAAAGCTGATGTGAGTGGTGCTGCGCCGGATTCCGGCTCGGCCTCTGCGGCATCCGTCAATCAGCGGACCGTCGCCGTTCTCGACCAGCGGACTGTAGCTGTGCTCGATGGCGAGAAGTACTCGGCGTTCGGCCATGGAACCATGACCGCAGGTTTGGTCCACCTGGTTGCACCGCAGGCAAAGATCATGCCTTTGAAGGCGTTCCATGCCGATGGTACGGCTTATAGCTCCGACATTCTGCGCGCGATTTACTACGCTGTGCAAAATGGCGCGGATGTCATGAACATGAGCTTCAACTACACGACTCACTCGCCGGAGCTGGCAAAAGCGATCCGTTACGCCAATGGGAAGGGCGTCGTCATGGTGGCTTCGGCTGGCAACGATGGCCAGAGAACGGTCACCTATCCGGGCGGCTTTTTCGGTGTGGTTGATGTAGCTTCCACGGACAACAATGACGTTCAATCGGACTTCACCAATTATGGCGCGCCCCCGGTGTGGCTGGCAGCGCCAGGAGAAGCCGTGGTCACCACCTATCCGTGGAACACCTATGCTGCCGCCTGGGGGACATCATTCAGCACGCCGCTGGTCACGGGCACGGCTGCATTGATGATGGGTGCACATGGCAATTGTCAAGCGAGATTGGTGCCGGGGGGACTAGCGAGGGCCGACTGGATTTACGACCTTGACCTGGGTTTTGGACGGCTTAATGCGTACGACGCCGTGCAAGCCTGTCACCGTTACTGATGCTGGGCCTTGCAAAGAAAATATGAGCGCCGCCATAGTTGAAATTGAGCAATCATTGCTGTTGATGCGGATCAAGGAACTGGAAGAGCAGCAATCCTCATTCCGCGACTCGGTGATCTGTGCCTTCAATCAGTTGCTTGACTTGAAGGACATCAACACAGGCGTTCATAGCACTCGCTTAGCGGAGTGGGCGTTGCGGGTGGCACGCAAACTTGATATTCGAGAGAAGGATTTATACCAGGTGGAAGTTGCCGCCTTGCTGCACGATGTGGGCAAGATCGGCGTTCCAGACGCGATTCTCAAGAAGGCCGCGCCCCTTACGCCCGAAGAGCGCGCGGTGATCAACCGCCATCCGGAATACAGCTGGTCTATCCTACGTTTGCTCTCGGGACTGGAGCAGGCGAGTCTCTACGCCTTGCATCACCACGAGAGCGTGGATGGGGCCGGGTACCCGGCCAGGCTGAAGGGCAGTGACATACCTCTTCCTTCGCGAATCGTGTGCGTCATCGATGCCTATGACGCCATGGTTTCCAGCCGGTGCTATCGAAAAGGCCTGCCCCACGAGGAGGCCATCCGGCGGCTCCTGGCCGCAAGTGGAACCCAGTTCGATGCTCGGGTAGTAGAAACATTTATTCCCATCGCAGAACAGGAATGTACCCAAGTGTTCGCGGCAGCCGGAACCAGCATCAGCGCCGCCCTGTAGATCACAGAAGGATGCATTTCACCGAGGAAGAGCTTAAGAATCAGCGACACTAGTCTCACCAAAAATCCCTATATTAAATCAGCTTTAGCGAGCCCTTATTCTCAGAGGTAGTCCGCGGGCGGTTTCAAGACTGGCTACCTCAAGGAGAGCGTCTGACATGAAAATTCAAAGACAGCTAGTGTTCGTAGGATTGCTAACCGCTTGGTTGCGTTCATTTAATGCGGCGTACGCTAAATCACAGCGGCACTACGACATCGTCTAGAACTTATAGTTCAACATGGCATAGGGGAAGTTGTAATCCACTCCCGGTGTGGCGTGGTTCAGGAACGTGCAGGTGAAAATATGGCCGAGTCCTCCGCCAGTGCGAAAGTTCTCTTTTCCGCATCGCCAAACTCGACATAGGCCATTCGCAAGTCCATTGTGTCCTGGAAAGGAGAACTTACCGGGACAATATTCTTCCCGGTCGCGTGCGCATCCTGCCCTTGAAACATGAACTTCAGCCGGCTTGATAACCGATATTTCATCCCCTATAAACCTCCGAAAGTAGTGATTGGTCGAACCTTAGTCGCCAGATTCCGCGAGTGCCGGCTGCGCACTCCCCACCGTTGCGGTGAGCGGAGCCTCGGCTTCGCGAAAGCGCAGGAAAAGAGCAAAGAACGCAGTGACCGCGACCGCCAACCCGAGATAAAGAAACGCTTGAGCTCCAGAAATACTTTCGGATTTGAACAACAGGCTGGCAAAAACTGCGCCCGCGTTACCTCCAGCGCCAACGATTCCCGATACCGACCCAATCGCGCGCGGCCGTACCAGCGGCACAACCGCATAGGTCACTCCGCAGGCCATGCAGACCAGAAGGCCGAAGACCAAAAAGGAAGCAATTGCCGGCCCCAGCCCCGTTCTTAGGGAGAACACTACGAGCGCCAGCCCTTCAGCAAAGATCACAACACCCAGCAATAACGAACGTCCGCGCAGACCCCACTTGCTGCCGGCCCAGTCGCCGGCAATCCCGCCTAGTGCACGGGCGAACAGATTCATCATGCCGATGAGGCTCGCCAGCAATCCCGCCATCTTCAAGCTGACGGCAAAGGAATCCTTAAAGTAGAGCGCGGCAACGTTATCCACCGTGATTTCGACTCCGAAGCAAGCCGCATAGAGAACAAACAGAAGCCACACACGATAGTCTCCCGCCGCTTCCCAGAATGCCTGTCCCCCTGTCCTTCGGGAGAAAGGCCGTCCGTCCGGCGTGTCCTCGGTGAAGCGGTAGTAGAGGATGCCGGTCAGCAGCATAAGGGCGCCGGGTATGATCATCGCCAGCCGCCAACTCAGGAAACGGTCCGCTCCCAAACCCACAATCGCTCCAAACAGCAACGGCATCAGCCACTGGGTTACGCCGCCGCCCAGGTTCCCCCAACCGGCGGTGAATGCGTTCGCGGTTCCCACTACCCGCGGAGCAAACATGATGGAGGTGTGGTATTGGGTGATGACGAAAGATGCTCCGATCGCGCCGATGGCAAGGCGAAAAAGAAGAAACGACTGATAGCTGTGCGCCAGCCCGATTCCCATCACCGGCAACGCCCCAAGAACTAGGAGTACGGTGTAGGTCAGCCGGGGCCCAAAACGGTCACACACCCAGCCGATGACAAGGCGTGCCAGAATCGTAATCGCCACCGACGCAATCACGGTGTTGCCGATCTGTGCTTTGGTCAGCTTCAGGTCGTCGCGCACCACTGCCATCAGCGGAGCGATCCCGAACCAGGCAACGAAGCAAAGAAAGAACGCGACCCATGACAAGTGGAATGCGCGCATGGGAGCGCTGCTGAAATCCAGCAGACGGACCCTGGTTGCTTTGCCCTCGGTGTCCCGTCCTGAGATGGGTGATAGAGCGTCGGTTGAAGATTTCATTGCATCTCTCTTTAGTAGTTTTTTGGGGCTTAGTGCGAGGCTGCGGGAACTCGACTACGCAATCGGAGTCATCGGTTCCTGCATTGTACTTTGCTGGACGTCAAGTTGTTGCTGATCTGGATTGCAATCGCTTTCTACTTCGAGACCTGCAATATTCATCTGCACAACTCCATCCTCCACCCGGGTCTGGAAGGAGCGCACACATCTGCCGCTGTCGGCGGGCCTTACGACAGCTCCGGACTCAAGGTCCACTTTCCAGGCGTGGAGCGGGCAGATTTTGAACGCTGCTGGATCGAGACGCGCCGATTTGATCGTGCTGGGCGCACGGCACCCGCACCACCCATCGCTCATGTCGCACTCGAATTCAACCACAATTCACCAGGTGTTGGCCCATGCGATCTGCCCGGTTTTGACGCTGCGGATGGATATGTATTAGGGTTCTCCTCGCGATGCTTGGAGAACTCGCTAGCCACACCGTCACGCTTCTTTCATGATGCTCGATCAACCAAATATTCTCGGAATCGCGATCGCTGCTCTCGGAGGAGCCGCAGTGGGGTTGGAACGCGAGTGGTCGGGACACGCCAGCGGTCCCGAAGCCCACTTCGCCGGCTTTCGCACCTTCACATTGTTGGGCGGCATGGCAGGCCTTGCGGGCTGGTTATGGGCGCTCTCTTTTCAGCCGCTGGCCATTGTGCTTCTGGCAGGCGCAACTGCTCTTGTCGTCGTGGCCTACGTTGCCGCCAGCCGGCGTCACGTGGATGGCACTACCGAAGTTGCCGCTCTGGTAGTGCTCGCCGCGGGTGTTCTCGCGGGAACCGGTTCGCTGGTGTTGAGCAGCGCCGTGATTGCCCTCACTACCTTGCTCCTCATCGAAAAATCGCGCTTGCATGCAACCATCGCCCGCATTGATGACACAGGACTGCGCGCTGGCATCCGCTTTGCTGTCATGGCGGTGGTCGTCCTGCCCCTCTTGCCGGAAGGTCCATTCGGCCCCCTCGGCGGCATCAAGCCGCGCCAACTCTGGCTCTTCGTCCTGTTGTTTTCGGGTATCAGCTTTGTCGGCTACGTTGCCAGGCGCATCGCGGGGGCCGGCCGCGGTTACGCCCTCGCCGGCCTGCTAGGAGGACTAGTCTCTTCGACTGCGGTTGCATTCACATTTTCCCGCACCAGCCGCCGTGAGACAGGCTTTTCCTTTCCCCTTGCGGTCGGAGTGGTGGGCGCGTGCACGCTCATGAATTTGAGAGTGCTGCTGGCATCTCTCGTGCTTAGACCAAGTCTCGCTTTGGCGCTTGTGCCTTATCTCGCGGCCCCATTTCTGATCGGCGCCCTCATATTCTTGATTGGATGGAAGCGCGGCCGAGAAGGGACTCCAGCGGAGGAATCGCACAATCCCCTCCAGATCATCTCGGCACTGGAAATGACAGTGCTTTTTCAGGTCGTCCTCTTCGCGGTTTATCTGGTACGCGCCCATTGGGGGCAGACCGGCATGCTCTGGTCAGGGGCCGTATTGGGTTTGACGGACGTAGATGCCCTCACCATTTCCATGGCGAAAGGCGCGCAACAACAGATTCCGGTTACGATCGCCGCCACAGCCATCGCGGTCGGAGTACTCTCCAACACCGTTCTTAAACTTATGCTGGGTGCGGTAATTGGAAAAGGCAGATTTCGCTGGCTGCTGCCGGCCTGGCTGGCCGCAATGGCGGTGGCATCCGCGATCTCCATTTTGGCTTTTCGCTAGCCTCAATCAGGTGGCGCCTGCGTGATCAGTTCATTCTTAATCCCAATCACCAGTGATTGGTCCAGCCGTGAGCGATTTCTCACGGCGTGGCCACGCCTACAACCATCGGTGATCCCGGACACTGCGCACGTTCCTTCACAGAAGTTGTGATTGAAAATGGGGAATTGTGTGACGCCGCGACGAACACTCACCGGGAAGGAGGTGGAACATGCGGCACCCCAGAGCAAGGTGGATTGCTTTCTGCTTCCTGCTTTGTCTTGGATTCTCCGGATTCCGGCGTGCTCTCAAAGCCGGCGTGCTTAAATCCGCGCTAAGCATGGAGGGCATTCGACGCCTACTTTCAACTGCTTACTCCAGTGAAAGGCACCCTCGCTGGGGGATTCTCTGGGACGACATCGTGTCCAAAGCACATTTCCTACGCTACGCGGCTCGGTACGTGTGCCGACCACCGATTGCGATGTGGAGGGTTCTTGAAGTTATTGACGGGATGGTTCAGTTCGTCGCCAAAGACACCAAGAACGAGAGAATGGTCCGGACTTGGTGCACGCTCGACCGGTTTGTGTGCCTCCTCGCCGTGCACGTGCCAGACCACTACCGCCATGCGATTCGCTATTTTGGGCTTCTGGCCCCCCGCGTAAAGAACAAACTCTTTGCTGGCCTATTCCTCCTTTTGGGGCAGCGGAGGCGACCCGGTCCGCAACGATTGAGTTGGCGAGAATCGATCAAGAAATATTTTGGTTTCGATCCGATGATCGACAGTATGGGCCAAGAGATGCACTGGGTCTAGCTAAGACCCGATTCCCCGAGTTTGGACTCCCGAAGCGAGAGATCAGCCTCTCTCTCGGTGTCACCTGTCACACTGCTAGACCCGACTACTGTGTGAAGTGGACCTCTTTCTCTTGAACTTCCGTGTGCGAGTCAATCAGCGAGGGCCCTTGCCGTCCAAATAGCGCCAGAATTCTGCCTGGCAGACACCTCGATGTTGCTGCAAATCCATATGCTCGGAAATTGTTTTTTGATTTTCTTATAGATCGAGTTAAGACATGTGCGGATCTTCAAGAGCTCACCCTGGCGGAAGCAAGTACGTTCTCAGCATGGAAGGACCCGGCAGTTCTGTCGCAGAGCCCAAAGCTCTTAGCCGGTACGATCAGACCTCGCCATTTGAATCGCAGTCAATCGGTCGATGGAAGTGTGGTAACGGCCATTGTTTTGTTGGCAATCAATACGAAGCCTTTGCTGCGCGCAGCAATTCGCAACGCCGCCAGTTGGGCGCGTGCCGCACCGTCATGCCCAGTTCTTTTCTCCAACTCGGCGTGTGTAAACATGGTTTCCAGTTTCAATTCGGCGAACCCGAGCCTGCTTGACTCTTGCAATATTTGCTCCAGCGGATACCGCAACGATTCCGCTTGGTTCGTGCTGAGAAGAGCGCGCACCGATTCCAACCGGTATCGCATGCCTAATAAACGATTTTGGGTTTTCTCCACCAACGATCGACTCTCGGCCAATTCTGTTTGTGATTCAGTCTGTTTGGATTGCGCCCTTAGGACCTCACTCAGCACCACGCTTGCTGCCAACTCGTCATCCAGTTGCTGCTGCTGGTGGAAGCGCTCCTTACATTGCCGGATTTCGCCTTCCACCTCCGCGCCATGACCTTCGTCGATGGACAGTTCAGCGAGAGCCATCTGTGTCTCCGCAATGGTCTGGTTCTCGCCGACTTGCTTACGCAGCTCGAGGGCTTCGTTATAGAACTTGCGTGCCGCGGCCAAGTCGCCCTGGTCCGTCAAGACATCACCCAAACCCGCCAGGGCATAGGCAGATGCGCTCTTATCGTCGAATTCAGAGGCCACGGCCACAGCTCTTTTGTACTTGTCTTCGGCGGCCATCAAGTCTCCTTGTTGCTTTGAAATTTCGGCGAGGTCGACCAATGCGCGGGCTACTCCATCCTTGTCGTCAATCGCCTGGTAGCCCGACATGGCTTGCTGTAACAATTTCCTGGCTTCATTCAGCTTGCCTTGCAGAATAAAACTGTCTCCGAGATTGTTGGCCGCCGCGGCCAGGCCTTCGGAGTCCCCCACCCGGCGAAAGTCTGTGATGGCTTCGCTCCACATGGATTCCGCTTTGGCCAAATCACCCTGCTGGTAGTAGAGACCGGCAAAATCGTTGAGGGTTCGAGCGGCGTTATTCTTGTCTCCCGCCGCGATATAGCTGCTTCGCGCCTTTTCACATTCGCGAATAGCCCGGTCGAATGATGCGCCGTAGGTAGATCCCTGCTGGCACAAAAAACCGTAGCCCCGGGCCACGATCAGAGGCGACCCTTCCGCGTTTCCCTTACTGATGGCTCGCTCCGCCGCCGCCCGCGCTTTTTGCAAGTCCTGGTCGACCCATGCTGAGGCTTCGATCAAGTCGATACGGGGATCCTCTCCCAACGGCGATGGCAGATTTTTCAAGATGGCCAGCGTGCGCAAAGCGTCGGTTGGCTTCACGTTTAGCTGCACGCCTGCCAGCCGCAATCCGTAATCAAGACTGTCGGGGAACATGTTGAAAAGCACCTGGTAGGCTTCCACCGCTTTCGCGTTTTCGTGGATGCTTTGGTAATACCACCCTTGGATGATCAGCGCATCTTCTTGCGGCAGTTGCTGTGATAAATCCAGAGCACGTTTGGCTTCTTTGCGGGCGTTAGCCTCGTAACCGAGAAGCGACCAGGCGCGAGACAGATCGGAATGTGCCAGCGGATAGTTTGGATCAGCGGCCACCGCTTTCGCCAGCAGATTGTGGGCGGCGACCGGATCGAATGACCACAATTTGTCACGGCCTTCGGTGTAAAGACGGACGGCGAGCTGATTGGCGGGAAGAGTCACCCGTGTGGTTCCCGTCGCGGTCGCCAAGCTCAGGCTCAGTCCCAGGTTCTCACGCAAACGGACGCCAGCCTGCGAGGCAAGTTCGAAAAGATTGTCTTCGTTTCCGGTGAACGCTTCTTCCGCGATGGTTTCTCCGCTGCCCGTATCTTGCAGGCGAACATCCAGGCGAATGCGGTTTTTTCCGTCGCGCGGCAACAATGTATAGGAACCCAGCACCACGAGATCAGCGCCCGGGTTGGTATGCAAACGTTGCAGCGTCGGCTTGGCAAGCGTGTCTTCCTCGGCAAGAGAGAGTTCGCGCTTGGCCCGCGCCACATCTTCTCCCGAAACCAGGCGAAGTTCCCCGCCTGCCGCCAGCTCGGTACTCAGCATTTCCGAGAAGGCTGTCGAAAGCCATTCTTCTTGTGCGCGCCCGGGTAAATTGCGGAAACCCAGGACCGCAACCGAGCGGCGCAAATGCACCTTCGCAACTGGCACCGCGGTTACGCTGGCTTCGGCCGCAGAATGACGGCGGGAGTGAAATTCGTAAATTCCAAATCCCACAAGAGCGACGGCTAATAATAATGAGGGAATCTGCCAAACCCATCGGCTTCGGGGCGGATTGGATTCCGAGATTGCGCTCCCATTTGCCAGTACGGGACGTGACCCGGCTCCGTTTTGCTCCCCTCCCGGCAGCGGCGCGCGCGCCGCATCCGTGACGGCAATGGGAGCGATAAAACGGTACCCGCGGCGGGGTATGGTCTCGATGAACCGCGGATTCGCGGCATCGTCTGCTAACGCTTCCCGAACCTTGACTACAGCTACGCCTAAGCTCTTGTCGAATTCGACGAACGTGTTTTCCGGCCAAAGGCTGCGCTGGATCTCTTCCCGTGAAACGATCTGGCCGGGCTTCTGAGCGAGGAGAGTGAGAAGCCTGAAGGGCTGGTCCTGGAGCTTGACTCTGGCCCCATTCCGCATCAGGGTCCCGGCGCCCGCGTCGAGTACGAAGAGCCCGAAGCGGTAGACGACGTTCGGCAAAGCGAAGTCAGCGGCGTTCCCCATGGCGACAACCGAGGCGGTGCAGCGGTGGACGGAAGTCTATCACGTGCCGTTTCGTGCGGAAAATGAGTTAATCCGAGTGCACAAGCGATTGTAAGAACAACACTTAGTCGTTAGCTCATAGTTTGCGCAGAGTTGGCTTGCTTGCTGAGCAAGATTCCTCCACATTCGGTCGCGTTGAGTGCGGGGGGAAAAATAACATGCCCAGAAGAGCCAGACTGCCAGAGGTTTCCTACAGGTCAATCTTCTTCATTGTGCTGTGCTGCACTTTGGCGAGTGCCCAGGGAGCTGGAAAGCCCAAGTCGGAGGTTCCGCAGCACCTGGAAAACCTCGCCGAGAAATCGCAAGGCCGTCCAACTGACCAAGCCAGCGTGCAGTTGCAAAGCCTGATCAAGGCGCTCTCCGGCCATTGGTCGGTTAGCGTAAAGTTCGAGCCAAATGCCGCCATGCCCAACGGTTTCGCGGGCACGGGTGAGGAAACGTGGCGTTCCGGTCCCGGCGGATTCACATTCCTCGAGGACGAACATTTTCCCTCTCCCGCAGGCGAGATGTATCTGCTGGGCATCATTTGGTGGGACCAGCAGACCAAGAGTCTTCACGGAATGGAATGTAACAACCAGCTTCCCTACACCTGTGACCTCAAAGGCAGCCTCAACGACGTAACCGTGAGCTGGGATGGGAAGCAATTCGTCATCAATGAGTGGGAGACCCATGAAGGCAAGAAGACGTTGTGGCACGAGGTCTGGTCCGACATCACCGCGACCTCATTTACACAGACTGGAGATAGCGAGGTACCGGGCGGAGCCACGACGAGGTTTTTCACGATGCAGGCTGGGAGGATCAAAGATGCAGACAAGTAGCTCGGGAACCGTAACTCGACGTAGATCGCTTCTCGCGATCGGCAGCGTTTTGCCCATGCTTATCGCTTGCCCTCGTATTACCAAGGCGCAAGCAAAATCCGGCTTCCCCGATGGCTACGACGCCGTGGAAGCAGCACCGCGCAGTCACAAGGTGCTCTTCGAAAACTCATTGGTGCGCGTGCTGGAGGTCACCGTGCCTCCGCCGGGCACCACCGAGCCGATGCATCACCACCGTTGGCCAAGTTTTTTCTTGACCTGGGATATGGGCGGCAAGGCACCGCATGTTCGTTACCTTCGCCCGAATGGCAGCGTGCAGGACCAGCCGAGCGTGAGCGAGCCCGTACATCCCGGCAAGTGGGCAGTCGGATGGATGAAGCCAGAGCCGATGCACGCGATTCAGGTCGTTGACAGACCGGGACGAGCGTCCACCGATCCACCCCTCCTGCGGGTTGAGATCAAGTGTGGCTCGTAAACCGCCGGAACCCTAGACCACTAAGGAGAGAAGACAATGATCACAACGCGTAAGACTCGGTTCATCGTTACAGCGGCGTGCCTGATTTGCCTCGCGATGATGTGTCCGGTTGGGAATGCGTCTCAAATGCCAGATCCCAACGGAATGCCCAAAGTCCGCGCCTACTACATCGCCGCCGATGAAGTGGACTGGGACTACGCCCCCGGCGGCGTCAACAAAATGATGGGCAAGAAGTTCGAAGGCTACGCCACGATTTTCACCGAACGCGGCCCGCACCGCATCGGCACCGTGTACCGCAAGGCGCTCTACCGCGAATACACCGACGACACCTTCACCCATCTCAAGCCCCGTGCCCCCGAATGGGAGCACACCGGCATCCTCGGCCCCATCCTCCGCGCCGAAGTCGGTGACACCATCAAGGTCGTCTTCAAGAACAACGCCACCCGCCCTTACAGCATGCATCCGCACGGCGTGTTCTACGATAAGGACTCCGAGGGTGCTCCATACGACGACGGCACCTCCGGCACCGATAAAGAAGACGACGCCGTCCCTCCCGGTAAAACCCACATCTACACCTGGAAAGTGCCTGAGCGGGCCGGCCCGGGCCCAAATGATCCCAGCTCGATCGTATGGCTCTATCACTCCCACACCAGCGAGTTGAAAGATGTTGAGACCGGACTGATCGGCGACATGATCATCACCCGCCGCGGCATGGCCGACGCCTATGGCAAACCCAAAGATGTGGACCGCGAATTTGTCTGCCTGTTCATGTTCTTTGACGAGAACAGCAGTTGGTATCTCGATCACAACATCCAGACCTACGCCAGCGACCCCAAGGGTGTGAACAAGCTGGAGTTTGCGCCTACCGACGGCGCCGGCAACTTTTCCCCTAGCGGCTCCGGTTTTGTGGCTGCCAACGGCAAGAGTTCCATCAATGGCTACATCTATGGGACTGGACCTCTGATGACCATGAAGAAAGGTGAACGCGTCCGGTGGTACCTGGTTTCGATCGGAGAGTTTTTCAGCATGCACAGTCCACATTGGCACGGCAACGTAGTGCTGCAAGACGGAAAACGCACCGACGTGGTCTCACTGATGCCCGCGCAGATGGTGACCGTAGACATGGTCCCCGACAACCCCGGGACCTGGATGTTCCATTGCCACATTGACGATCACATGGATGCGGGGATGGTGGCGATGTACAGAGTCGAGCCGTAACGCTATTTAGCGAACACAAACTCTTACTGGAGGAAAAATGTTCCGTCCTGGTAAAACTGCATTCGTTCTATCCATTGCCTTCTTTTTGTGCACGGGAATTTTCGCACAGGCCGCCGATTCCTGCGCGCCAGTTCATGCTGCCTACAACGAGATGTTTCAGCTGAAGGGCAGCAGCAACATAAAAAACTCGGGGACGATGAATGTCACCGAGGCTTTAGGCGAGATCACCGCGCAAGATTACGAAGAGACCTGCAAATACGCTCGCGACGAATCGCTGAATGGAGAAGCCGCCTCCGTGTACAGCGACAACTTTACCAGTAAAGCCGGGGACGCTACTGGAGTGGTGTGGATTTCCAAAAAGACTGGAGCGACGTTGCGGCAGGACGTGGAAGTGGACATGAGGGCGAAAGGCAAAGGGCGCCAGTCGATCGTTTTTACATTTAAGAAATGACGAAATTCAAGGAGACCAAAGATGATTCGCAATAGCCTCTTCGCATTCTCTCTCTTTTCGTCACTGATGGTGGTCGGGTTTAGTGTTCCGTCAGCTGCGGCTGACTCCTGCCAGCCATTGGCGAACGCCGTTGAGAAGCTGGCCACGACGCCGACCCATATATACGCGACAACTCTAAATGGCGCTGACAAAAAACCTACAAGCACCGAGATGATCTATGCCAAGGGTGCGGTTTATGGGAAGGTGGGCGGCAACTGGATGCGCACGAATTTGACGCCGCAGGAACTGGTCGCCCAGGACCAGGACAAACAAAAGAACGGCTCTTGCCACTACGTAAAGGATGAATCGATTGGTGGAGAAACGGCCGCTGTCTACAGCGAACGCAGTCAAAGTGGCGAGGCGCAAGCTCAACTCTGGATTTCAAAGAGCAGCGGCTTGGTTCTGCGTGAAGAAATGGACATCAGTGCCGGTGGGCAGCAAAAGTCCACACATATGTCAATGCGTTTTGAGTACGCGAATGTTCAGGCGCCAAAAATCTAATGAAAGTCAAAAGGGGATTGAAATGATCAACGATCGTGTTTTCGCATTGCCTTTCGTTTTATCGGTGCTTGTGATCGGCTTTGCTGCTCCATCGGCTGCGGCTGACTCCTGCCAGCCGGTATTCGATGCGCTCACAAAAATCGTCACGACCCCCAGCCATAGCTATTCCACAGGCCTTGTGAGTGGTAAGCCACTCAGCACTGAGACCATCTATGTCCAGAACAAAACGTACATGATCGTGAGGGGCAAGTGGATGCTTAGACCGGTAACTCCGGATGACATTTTGGAACAAGAGAAGGAGAACCGGGCAAACAGTAAAGCCACTTGCCAATTCTTGCGGAATGAATCCGTCAACGGCGAACCCGCGGCGGTCTATTCGCTCCGTCGCGAGACCGAGACTGGAAAGGAAGACGGGCAGATGTGGATTTCCAGGGTGACCGGCCGTGCGTTACGGAATGAAGTTGATGTGGACCGCGGGGCAATGGGGAAGAGCCACCTTTCGGCACGCTACGAGTACAGCAATGTGAAACCGCCGATGTGAGCGGAAGCATCGCCCAACATTTCTCTGCAAGATCCGACGACAAGGAGGTTGAATATGGCCAAGTTTTGTACAAAATGCGGGGCGGTGCTGACCGGGGTCTTCTGCGTGAAGTGCGGCGCCGACATGCGTGAATCAGTGAATCCCACGACACCGCAACCGACACAGCAACATGCGGAAGGCGCAGCTCCTGAAACAGTTCCAGCCACCCCGTCCTCCACTGCCGTTTCGCCCGCGCCTACCCCTAATAAGAAGATGAGTCCGCTGGCCAAGCTGGGGATCGCTGCCGTCGTGATCATTTTTGTCGGTGGCGCGCTGGCGGCCGGAGGTGTTTATTATGTCGCCCACCGCTTCAGTCAAAAGATTCATGAGGAAGCAGGGAGCATTCTTGGATCAAAACCGAGTTCCGACAGCAGCAGTCCCGGCGGCGATGGCTCGGGCGCTGCGAATAACACCATGGGCGACGTCTGCCGCTTCTTGAGCAAGGAGGATGTCAGCCGGGCGATCGGCGTCGAAATCATCCGCACACAGACTCTCGACAATAACGGCTGTTCGTACATCGCCAAGGGGACCCAGGCCGACATGATGGCCAAACACACGACTGCCATGATGGCGTCCCGCGGCGCCGACAAAAAGACGCAACAGATGATCCAGCAGTTTGCTGGAGGGGCGTTCAAGGTCTTTCAGAGTGAGGACAAAGACAGGACCCCAGATACAGGGGAAATCGCCGTCTTCAACTTCTCCATCGACGAAAACGCCGCTGAGGAACAAATGCGCATGAACGCGAAAATGCTGGGAATCATGGGAGACACCGAAGGCCTTCCCGGCATTGGCGATCAAGCGTTCGTCTCCGCCGACGGCATGATCATGGTGCGCAAAGGCAACAAGCTTGTCCGGATCATGTTCTTGACATGTCCTTGCGGCACCGAAGCGGTCAAACCGCTTGCTAAAAAGATCGCAGACGCGCTGTAGACCGGCGTGAGGAAAGAAATGCGTAACCCGAGACCACTATCCCGAAAAGCTGACTGTATTCTGCCGCTCGCCCGGCGGGCACTATCGGTGTTTTTGATTTTCACTTTGACTTTGGCCACCTCCTGCAAAAAGAAGGAGGAGTCGCCATCGCAACCGATATCTGCGAATGAATCGCACAGTGCCTCGGCTGGTGGCTCTTACCTGCCGCAGGATATCTTCGGACCCGAGGCCGTGCCCGGGGCCACGACGCTCCAGCCGGTTGATCTCAAGTCCCTATCCGACACCGAGATGAAATACGGGATCGCGCCCAAGCGATCGAGCGCCGTTGAATATCAACCGGACGTGATCGTGATGGAACACGGGGACAAGGCGATACGCTCCATCTCCGGTAACGGCATGGAATGGGAGTTCGACGCCAATGCCGAACACGTTAGCGAATTCCAGGAAGGGAAGATCGTTTTCGCCACGGGCCGCGCCGTGGGCCGCATTGTAAGCCTCAAAAGAGAGGGCGATTCGGTAAAGGCCATACTGGGGCCGATTCAGCTCACCGATGTCATCAAGAACGGTAAGTTCAAGATGGACTCGCCGATCTCCGTGGACAACGTGATTTCCTACGTTGCCCCGGATTTTCCGCAGGAACCGGATGCGCAGCCGGAGAACAAGAAGACTTCCAGGAACTCAAGCCATGGGCCGCAGATCGAGCGGGCCGTGGTGGTGTCGCGGGTGCAAGGTGCGGTCTGGACCCCGATGTCGGTGGCAGAGACCTACTCAGATGGCCGTCGCGACACTTTTCAAAAAGTAGGTAACCGGTGGGCAACGACGCACCTGGTGGAGGCGGATATGGATCCGTCTCTTCAGGTGAACTCATTCAAGCACTCTCTGCACCTTGCCGCTTTCCAGGCAGTGCCGGGCGTGCCGGGGATGCAGTACCCGCAGTTCCCTCAGATGCCCTTTGTGCCGCAGGCTCCGGCTAAGACCGCCGGTACACCGCCGACTGTGGATGTAGGCGACATGCGGACGGAGGCGGTAATGAATCCCCGCTACATCGGGGTTCAGTTCTATACGAAGAACGAACCAGGCGGACTCGGAGTATTTGCCGAAGCCCTGATGGATGTGAACAAGGTCCATCTGCATTTCACCCTCGACATTGTAGACAGGGAGATCGTGACCTGCGGTCTGGACCTGGGTGGCGCTCTCGGAGTGACCTTGCACATGGACTCCTACAGCACCAAAGAGTTCCAGGTCAATCTCCATAAGAAGTGGTGGGTGCCGATCGATCTGACGATTCCGATCGGCCTCGGGAACGTGACCGGTATTCCCTTCAGCGTGACGTTCAACATGATGCTGAGCATCAACAGTGGCTTCAGCGCCAAACAATCCAAACTTGTCGCGGAAGGCGACTACACCTACACCGGCGGACTCTGGGCGGGCTACAAGAAGGTAGGCGGATGGCAATTTAACCCCGTTTCTGATGTGCAAGCGCGAACTGACATGGGGCGCTCCATTCAAGGTGTCTCGGTCGGAATCAATTCGCTGGTGCTGGCGGCCTCCATTCGCGCCATGGTGGGCATCGGCGCTTTCGGATTCAACACCGGCGTGTATATCGGAATGCGCTTCGACGGAACCCTGCTTCGGGCACCCGATATAGCTCTTCCCTGCCGGCAGGCGACGATTGAGGTGTTTATGGATTCGGGGGTCGGCTACTCCCTGCCTGGCTTTGTCGTGGATGTGATCAACGACATCTTGAGCCTTTTTACAAAATATCAAATGGATCGCGTGGGGACGATCTTGAAAGGGCCGGCGGACCGGCTGTACCACGGAGATACGCAAATTCCAGCGGCTTGCGCGACGCCCAAGGGAGGAAGTTGACGCCATGAGCTATTGCGCCAATTGCGGAACCGAACTTCAGCAAGCTCAAAGCTTCTGCCCAGGCTGTGGCGCGGGAGTGCTGGGGGGCACTGCCGCCGCCGAGGGAGGGCAAGAACCGGTGACGCCATCGGCGCATGCGCCGATGGCGGACACTCCGGCACAACTATCAAAGCCTTCCGGGGATGCCGGGCCGCAGACAAATGCTGAGGCGTCGCTGCAAAAGCTCGCGGCGCTTAACGCGCAAACTCCGCCGCCGGCGAGCAGTTCAGGCAAGAAAATCCTGATTGCTGTTCTTGTCATTGTTTTGCTGGGGGGCGCGGCCGTCGTCGGTGGAGGCATTTACATCGCCTACAAGGTCAAACAGAAAGCCAGCGCTGCATTGAACAAGCTTGAAGGGAAAGGCAGCGACCAACCCGGCGCTAACGACCACAAGGGAACCTCCGATGATTCCGTAGACAAGAATTCCAGTAACTCTGGCGACAAGAGCGACGACAATTCAGGTGGGGACGACAGTAAAGACAATCCGCTCTCGTCCGTGCTCGGCAAATTGCAGGGCGGCGATCAAACTTCGTCCACGGGAAATATGGCTACCGACATTCTCGAAGATCTAGGAGCCAAAAACCCGGGAATGCCCAAAGATCTGGTCCGTAATATTCCTTATTCAGCCCTAAAGACTCCGCTGCCTTGCCCCGTCGGCCCGGAGCTCGATCCTGGGAAGTTGGCGAACGCCTCGATCCACTTCAAACCGGGGACAATTCTCACCAGTTCATGGTCGCTGCCAAAGGGCGATGCCGAGAGCGACGAAATCATACAGTCCGTTTCTCCAGCAGTCTTCGGATTTGAATACAACGGCGTCGTGGCCAGCGCGCCTGACATGAGCGATGCGCAGCATACGAAGCTCAACAACACGGTATGCAGTAAAGATTTGCTGCACGGAGAGGCTTTTTCCACGGGATGGGGATTCCACAAACTGACCGCGCCCGGCCTCTATCCCGGTTTATCACGTCTGCTCTTGCCCGCGCAGAAATTTGCTGCGTTAAAGTCCAGTGGTTCCGTACCCTTCGTATTTGGCTGGTACGAATACATGGATACGCTGACCGAATGGGAACTTCTCGCGTGGAAGGGCACTCTCACTCGAATCGAACCGGACGACGTCGCCTTTCCTCTGATCATCGACGATCAACCAGTGAATGTTCCAACCATCCATGTCAAAGGTCAGATGAAGGTGCTGGAGACCGCCGGGAGGTTCGGCTCGCACGATCAACCAGCGGAAGCATATATCCTCGATGATCCCAACGCGCCGATGGTGCTCTATTGGCTGTTCGGCAAAGACCTCAAGCAGGACGATGCCTTTCAGGTGCGCTACATCCGCGTCCGCTATGGCGACAAGCCGACCATCGCACAGCAGCTCGCCAAGCAACGGAAAGCCATCACTTACGGCATCAACTTCGACTACAACAGCTCGGTCATTACGCCGGTCTCGGAGCCGATTTTAAAAGAAATTGCCCAGGCTATGGCCGACAAACCCGATTGGAAACTGACCATCACCGGGCATACCGACAGCATTGGCGGCGATAAATACAACTTTGCACTTTCCCAGCGCAGGGCGGCGGCAGTGAAAAGCGCGCTCGTAGAGCGTTATCACGTTAATCCTAATCGGCTTTCGACTGGCGGTGACGGCGACCATGATCCCGTAGACACGAATGACACTTTGGAAGGCAGGGCGCGTAATCGTCGAGTGGTATTGACCCTCGATTGATGGCTGGTCCCGCGCAGAGGCTTGTCTTGCAGACTTGCGGTTTGCAAAATACGGAGGAACAAAACATGTCGAGGCAACACATGGTCGCAAAATCCTTATTGTTAGCCACGCTGGTTGCCGGTCTTGCGCTACCACTCATCGCACAAGCTGCCGACTCCGCGAAGGATCCCGGAAATGGGCTTCCCCTTGCACCGGGCCTGATCGCTGGTGAGCACCCGATCAAAGCAACTATCTGTAAGAAGCAGGCAAACATCAGGCAATACTATGTTTCGTTTGGGTTAAATGACACCTCAGCAAAAAGCGCCGCCTGGTATAAGGCTTACCTCCCCGGTTACCACTATTTTCATCAGATATGGATCGGCCATCCCCAGGAGCTCTTCTACAGTCCCGACGGCACGAAGGGTGTCAACATTGTCGGAAATTCCAACGACGACAAAATACTTTCAATCTCGTATCTCAGCATTCAACCAGGACTGACAGAACACGAGATGGCGGCATTCAGTCCTACGCACGCGTCCTGCAAATAAGAGTACACATGCGGAGATTGTCACAATGGATCCTGGTCCTCGCCATTTGCTTCACCGTGCCGGCCGCCGGTTATGCAAATGACTCAGTCACTGGTCTTCCCGTCTATCCAGGCATTGGTTCTCCTGAACCCCTTCCCAAGGCGACCTTTTGTGGAAAGCAAATGGAGGGCAGTTTCTATATTGTGATGAGCGGCAAAGGAGAAAAGGTCAAGCTAGTCGCTGCGTGGTACACGAAACACCTCAAGAGTTTCCACGCATATAACGCAAACACTGATGGCCGAAGCCAGAACACGTTTTTCAACCAAGACGGCACGAAAGAAGTCACGATCACCAGCAGTCGCGGCGATGGGGATGAAGTGTTTTCGGTGTCCTACGCCACCTTCCGACCAGGTCTTTCCTTGCAGGAAATGGCATCATTCAACCAGGGAAAGAGGCCTTGCCAGTAGTCGCCGACATCTGGTCACATTTTTCGATCTTGTCGAACAGCGGCAAATGTTCCGCCAGGGACTGTCAGCACCGCGCCTAAGATACCCTGCTCTGGCAAGAACGGCACGCATTCAGGGCACGGTCCTGTTGCACGCCATCATTGGCAAAGAAGGCAATATCGAAAACTTGCAATTCAGGGTCGGGCCGAAAGGCGGTGTGAGCGTTTACGGGCTCAACCGTTTCCCTATAACGCTCTATTTTGAGCAATGGATACGCCTACTTGACACGGCGGAAGGTCTCCGTGTTTTTCTTGAAGATAACAAGCCGAAGCTCAGACTCAAGGACCGATAACATGGCCGCCGACAATGTCGAGTCGGCAAACTGCAAGTCACGGAGTACCGACCAGAACAAGGGTTAAGCCGAATACCGGGGATACGAGTTCTGAGGTTCTCTGCAATATTTCACCTCGTTCTGCTTGGGCAATTCCTTGGTCCAGAAGCGTAATAGGTGGACGCTGAGCAGGCAGTAAGATTTCTTCATCGGTCACTCGTAAAACTGACACTCGCGTCTTTTCGAGCAGGTTCTCTGCAAATTGACGATCAATTGGCCTCCATTCCTTTGCCGTTTCGCGATAGAGATTGGGCAATTCTTTTCCTATCCGCGATGTGTGATGTCGTTTAGGCTCCGAGTGCTGAATCCAGCCAGGGTTGCCAGCCTGGAAAGTAATGTAGTGCTGATTACCATCTGTGACATCATCGCAATCAGCTAGCGCGATCAGTCGGCAGCGCTCCGTAATCTGGTGGGCGAGAAATGACGTGTTAAAGTCCTCCACATTGTTGAACTCAGGCGCGACATAGTACGTGTGGGGATTTGTGGCAACGTGCTGTCGAAGCTGTTGGTGTCGATTGTTGTTATTTCGCGGATGCAGGCTGAGACGATAGTACGGTCCTTGGTATGTGCCGTCACGAATTTGGGCAAGCCTAAAATTGCACGCTGGGCGGTACCTTTGCTAGCCCCGGTTTCTGCAACAATCTGGGCCCAAGAGCGTCCCTGCGTGCGCACCAGGGCAATCCTAGAGGCGTCTACAATCACGCGCGGTCTTCCCAGTCGCCTCCCCTTCGCACGGGCATTCCGCAAGCCGGCGCGGACTCTCTCTTGGATGAGTGCCCGTTCAAGTTCAGCCATCGTGCCGATGATCTGGAACATCAGCCGGCCGGAAGGCGTACTCAAGTCCAGATTGTCGCGCAAGCTGATGAACGCGACTCTCAGTGTGGGCTTTCTGGATAGAGCCTTTCATCATGCTGGAAGAAGAGACGACCACAGATGGTTATGTGGCGTCCAGGCTGATGGAACTCTTACTTTGCGCGATTGCCTCACCGCAGAAGAGCATCGCAGAAGAGTATTTCTGCTGGGGATGGTATCACTTTGTTCGAGTAAATTGGTTTGTAGTGCCATCCCGCTGAGCCACCGTAGACCTGTGGTCGGGGTTAACCGTTAATGATCGTAGACTTCGCTGACTCCGCCTGATTCGCGAACTCACACAACGACTCTGGTTTCATTGATTTCGAGATGGAAAACCTCAGTTTACCGACACGACCCGGAACCTACCCCTTGCACGAGGTCACCATGCCGCTTGGCAATCCATCGATTACGCAAATCTATCTATATATGCGCCACACGCAGAGTCCACCAACTGTCTGCGATTCTCCTTCGTCGGTGGCAAGCGGAAGAAATCGCGAAAACTCCGCTCCCCTGCGTGTCCTACATCTGACCCGCACATAAGGTCCAAATAAAACTGGCTTTACTATGTGCTCGTCCGATTCGACGCTCTGAAAACAGAATGCAATCTCACCCGGCACAAAGGCTCAGGCTGCCTTGCGGGTCTGCTGAAGCGACTGAAGGAATTTCAGCAGGTCGGCGTTGACTTCATCCTGGTGTGTAGCCGTGAGGCCGTG
Organism: uncultured Acidobacteriota bacterium; assembly: GCA_963837365.1. Classification (GTDB taxonomy): domain Bacteria; phylum Acidobacteriota; class Terriglobia; order Terriglobales; family Acidobacteriaceae; genus CAWBXL01. The sequence continues at coordinate 24,861 of CAWIMW010000010.1, read as the reverse complement.
CGGCCTGCCCGGATAGTAAATTTCCTGGGATCCCTTGATTAGCCTGGCCGATTTCTTTGCTGAATCTTTGATCGGCACGACCTGGTCGTCCTCACCATGCATGACCAGCGTGGGCACATCAAACTTCTTGAGATCTTCGGTGAAGTCGGTTTCGGAAAATGCCTTGATGCTGTCGTAACTGTTCTTGAGACCGCTCTGCATGCTCCACAGCCAGAACTGGTCCAGCATCCCCTGCGAGACGATCGCACCCGCCCGATTGGCGCCATAGAACATTACGGCAAAGTCTTTGTAGAACTGTGAACGATCTTTGGCGAGGCCGCTCCGCAGTCCATCGAACACTTCGATCGGGATACCTTCCGGGTTGGAATCGGATTTCAGCAGGATCGGCGGGACGGCAGCGATCAGAACGGCTGCGGCCACCCGCTTGGTGCCGTGCCGTCCGATGTAGCGCGCAACCTCGCCTCCTCCTGTGGAGTGCCCCACCAGGATGGCATCCTTGAGATCAAGCGTCTCAATGACCGCCGCCAGATCATCGGCGTACCCATTCATGTCGTTCCCGGACGAGGCTTGGCTGGACCGGCCATGGCCTCGCCGGTCGTGCGCAACCACGCGGAAACCGTTCTGGGCGAGGTAAAGCATTTGTCCGTCCCACGCGTCGGAACAGAGCGGCCATCCGTGGGAGAACGTGACCACCGGGCCTTTGCCCCAGTCTTTGTAGTAGATTGTCGTGCCATCTTTTACTGTAATTGTGCTCATACAATTTTCTCCTTGAGTGTTTTTGTGAGACAGAAACATTTGTAGTTTTGATCTAGTTCGCGGGCACCAGCACTGGAGCGCCTTTGTCCTTCACCAGGAACACGACGAATTTCGCTGGCTTGGTTTTGCTTGCGTTCCGACCAACCACGTGAACATCATTCGGGCCTTCATAGAAGGTCTGACCTGCCGTCAAAGTGACTTCTTTCCTACCCCTCACTTGCATTACGATCGTCCCTTCCAGCACATAAACAAACGCGTGGGCGTTATGGCGATGGATGGGGTCCGCACTACCCGGGGGGTACTCCACGGTGATCATCAAGCCCTCTTTGCCGGGAATGTCTGTAAGGTCTTTGGACAGCAGTTGCGTTACCTTGGCCTCCTCAGCGAGTAGCGTGCTGGACATGAGACACGCCAGCAGCAAAACTATTTTTGTGAGCGTCATAACTTGTCCTTTCGCTTGACCTGCACCATTCAAGGCGCCGTATGTAGTTGTGGGTTACGCGTAGTGCCGCACGAGTTCCTGCTCGGCGCGTAACCAATCTTCGAGTTCGTGGCCGCGTTCCTGTCCACGCGACTCGTACAGGCTGTAGGCAAGTTGGGCAATCTCGTCGTGCGTAGGGTACAGACGACGACCGGTGTACATTCCCATTCCAGTCGGGCCGATGGCGTGTTCTATGGCGATGGCAGATTCTCTACTCATGGCACTTCCTCCTCGTTTTTTCTCTTGATCACTTGGCAGGCAGACTGGTCCCTCAGACTCGTCCCCCTGCTTGAGTTTGCGCTAGCCGCTCACCTGCGCCGCGACGACCATGGCGTGGTTTGGCACCGCTCGAAATTTATGCTGCGGTTTGGGTGAGCCAAGTTTCGAAACGCGTATCCCCGAGTCGCGCGTTATTGCCCGGAACCAACGTTTTGTCGGTAATTGTCGCGCCCGAGTAACGGGCGTTTGGATCGGCGATGACTTCGCGAGGGTCCTTCAGTAATGCCAAACGCCGCCGGACCAGTTCATCCACGCGAAACTGTTCCGGCCCTCCAATTTCGACGATACCGTTTGCCGGCTGACTTACTGCAATCTTGCCCACAGCCGTCGCGACATCGTCGGCCGCCATCGGCTGGAAAAGCACAGGAGGCAAATGCACCTTGCCGCCGACCATGGAAATGTCCGCCAGGCCCTTGAGGAATTCGAAGAACTGCGTGGCGTGAATGATGGTGTAGGGGACTGGGGATCCCGTGATCAGTTTCTCCTGGGCAATCTTCGCGCGGAAGTAACCGCTTTCGGACAACTGTTCGGTGCCCACCACTGACAATGCAACGTGATGTTTTACGCCCGACACGGCTTCCTGCGCCAGGAGATTACGAGTTGATGTCTCGAAGAAGTTCAGCACTGCTGCGTCTTCCCACGAAGGAGAGTTTGATACGTCAACGACTACCGAGGCGCCTTTCAGCGCTTCGGCCAGCCCCTCGCCCGTCAGAGTGTTGACCCCTGTGTTGGGTGCCGCGGCTACTGCTTCGTGTCCTTGCTCACGCAGTTTGTTGATGAGCTTTGATCCAATGAGTCCGGTACCGCCGATCACTACGATTTTCATAATTGTCTCCTTAATTTGTATTCGCTAAGACAGGACATCCCGGAGTTTTGTGACACCATCTCCATCGCAAAAAGTTCGCCTCTATTCATCGAACGGAGCGTTCATCAATAGGTCGACCGTTGACATAGCTTTGTAGCCAGGCACGAATCGCTCACCGAAGTCGCGCAGGAAGTTGTCGTGGCTCGTCTCCGGCTTGGCGGTGACGATCCGACAGCACGACTCGGCAAATTGTTGCTTCATCTTCAGACGAGGAAAAGCGCTAAGGACGCGCTCGACATCGGCTGTCGGAAGTGCCTCAACGCCGAAGCCGCCGTAATCGAGTCCAATGCCCATCGTTCCGACCGCCACTTCCGGCTCCTTGTGAAGCGCCAGCGATGGCGTCGAGTTAAGCGCAACCAGGTCCCAGATCAGTTGTGCCCGACGGTCCGATAGACCCTTGCCTTTGATGAACGACAGTGCGGCGTCGGCGCCATTCACTTCGAAGCGGTTGGGCCCTGACACACTGGCAGTGAGGCCGATGTCGTGGAGTACCGTGCCAATAGCCACGACTTCGCGGTCGTAGTCGATTCCTTTCATGCGGCCAATCGCTTCAGCGAACAGCCACGAGCGCATGGCGTGATTGAACAGATACGGTTCGGAGAGTCGTTGCGCATACTCGATCACAGCGGGGATGAGCGGACCGTCGGGGACGCCGACGCCTGCAATCAGTCGAGTCCGCGACGCGCCCGGATCGACGAACGTCTTTACTGGCGCAATGGTGTCCTGCTGGTAGCTGAGCGCTTCATTATTCATCGGAATCCTCCTCTGCTTCACGCTGTCTTCGCCGGGATCAATGTGAACCGATTGACGAACTCGATCGCTTTCTCAGCGACCTCTCGCCATCCGGCGTCGATGGTTAGCGAGTGCCCGCGGCCCGGCATCTTGATGATCTCCGTCACGCTCTTGTTTTGCTTCTGATTTTTGTAGGACGCGTTCGCGATTGCCCAGGGGACTGCATGGTCCGAGTCGGCTGAGATGATCAACATCGGGCCTCGCTCCAGGTTCGTCGAGTTGACCTTGGCCTCTGACCACGGATTCAAGTTCGCGGACGCCGCCTGGAAGAGTGGCTCCCCGGGCGTGGGGACGGAGTAACCAAGGTACAACTCCTTCGCTTCGTCCTCGCCGACCGCGTTCGCGAAGCTGTAGCGGAATTGCTCGTAGGTGAGCGGGACCGCGCGGTTCCAGTTCGCGGGGTTGCGCAGGGCGACGCCGGCTGTGCGCAACGCCGAGATCGGCAGCGGGAGCACCCCGCGGAACGGAGCAGGGCTAATCGGCACCGACGCGGCGGCAAGCCCACGCCCCGCGAGAATCATAGTGAGCAAACCGCCGAAGGAGTGGCCGATGATCACGGGCTTCCTATTCAGGCGGCGGATGATTGCCTCCTGATAGTCGGCAACCTCGCCGATCCCCTTGCCCGCAAACACCTCAGGATGCTCCCTAGCCTCAGCAACCGTGTCGGGATCGTCAGGCCAGCCCGGTGTCAAACCCACGTAGCCGGCCTCCTCGAACAGCGCCACCCAGCGGTCCCAGCTCGAGGGCAGCAGCCAGAGCCCGTGCACGAAGACAACGGGTGTGGCGTTCGAGGCGTTCGCTCGTTCGATCTGCGCTGCTTCGCGCTCTGTAATGGCCGGTACTTCTGCCAGCCCCTTGCTGGCGATGGTTTTGACGCCGGAATTGGGTAATGCGCCGGTTGCCTGGTGTTTCATACTTTCCCCTTTCATGATTGACCGATTTATTTAAGGGCCATCGATCTCTTGCACTTGCTATGACAGAACAGCATGGAATTTTGTGACTCCCTGTTTGAAAATTGTTCTGGAAGAAATTGCGGGACGGTCACTCAGTGATATTCGTCAATCGTGATTCACACTGCATGGCAGCGAAGAAAGCCGCTAAGGAAGAATGAGCTGCGCGCGGACGTTGAATTTCATTCGCGGGAAGAACGAATGAAGGGATATCACACAGACTAGGAAAGCACGAACTCAATGAGTTTATTGGCTACGCCAGCACATGGCTTGCAAGGCCGAAGGGCGCATTTGACGGCCACTCCGGCTCGTGCCGGCGACAGGCAGTGACTTCGAACTGAGGCGATCGCCTGGCTCATAGATCCGCGCTATGCAGCAAGACGTCTTTCGATGCGCCGGTCCGGAATCAGCCAGATCAGCGCAGCGATCAAGAAAACCGCCTGAGCGATCCAGGGGAAACGGAGTGTGGCAATGATCGCTACGATATAAAGCATCGTTGATAGCTTGCCCTTCCAATCGCGCCCTATCGCCTTCTTCAGGATTGAGTCTGCCCCTTGCGCGCGAATGATCGCCAACTGGAGCACTAAATACGCAATCGCCGCCATCAGCAGCACCACGCCGTACAGCGCCGTGGGCACCGCGGTGAAATGATTTTCACCCATCCACCCTGCGGTAAACGGAAATAACGAGAGCCAGAACAACAGGTGCAGATTGGCCCAGAGCACTGCGCCCGTCACCGTGGTGCAGGCGTGCAACATATGATGGTGATTGTTCCAGTAAATGCCTACATAGAGAAAACTCAACACGTAGCTGAGAAACACCGGCAGCAGCGGCGCGAGATCTTTGAGACCACCACCGTGCGGCACCTTCATCTCCAAGACCATGATCGTGATGATGATGGCGATGACTCCGTCGCTGAATGCCTCCATGCGTCCTTTGGTCATCTACGCTCCCGTTTCAGGGACTGCGCCAGGATCGTCAAAGCCGGCAGAGAAGTGGCTGTTGTCGCAAAATGGCTTGTTCTTCGATTGGCCGCAGCGGCACAACGCCATCCTTATGTCTTCAATCATCGACTTACCATCGGCCGAGCGTAGTTGGACAAACCCGCGCACATAATAAGGTCCACCACTCGTCGGCTGGATGCTAGTGGGTTCCTGCGGCGTTTCAGCTTGGCCGGCATCGCGCCGGGTGAAATGCAATGCGCCGCTCGGGCACCGTACGATCACCTTGGCAATCTCGTCAGCACTGGCGTTCGCGGGCGCAATCCACGGGCGGCGTGTGTTGTCGAACACCGCAGGCAACCCGCTTATACATTCCGCCGCGGCGATGCAGCGGCGGCGCATCGTAAGTAATTTCGATGCCATCATCCGCATAGCGGCGAATCTTATCGTTAGTCTCCATTGTCATTGGCTTTCAACCCGTCCCATTTCACCTTCTACAACTACGCGGTAGGTCTTGATCGGATTCACGGCCGGGCCACGTAACACAGCCCCCGTGCAGACGTTGAATTGGGCGCCGTGCCATGGGCAAGTCAGAGTAGATCCATCTAGCTTGCCTTCGCTTAATGGACCTCCGCGATGGGTACATTTGGCCTGCGTGGCGCAGAAGTTTCCCGCGACATTGAACACCGCCGCATCGCCGACCAGTAACGCTGAACCGGGCGGCACGGCATCTATACGAAATTGGTTATCTTTGAGGACTCCTGATTTCCCAGCCGAGTCTGTACTGTTTGCCTGCGTATTGGTCTGCATAATTTCCCTTTCAGTTTTTGATTGAGGTGTCCGATGCCGCCATTCGTATTGCAAAAGGATTGTGACAACCCATCTCATCTGGTGGCGCGACTTAGTCGGTCGTCCATGTGAGGCGAGCATCACAGGAAACAGATTTCATCTCGTTATTTCTATGACAAGGTAACGCCCCCAAATGTGACAAGAGAAGTATTCGCGATAAATTTCACGACGAACTGTCACAATTCGAGGCAGCAGATTGTCTCTAGGGCATCGGTTGCAATGGGCCCTGCCATGAACAAGTTCGACTCGACATCTCCCGTTGTTACGGAAAGCGAATCTGCGCTCTATCAGGCTGCTGTGCAAATAGGCGCTCCCTTGGCCGGAACTATCCGTTCCATGGAAAGCCTGCGGGAGCATCTACAGTGGGCGATCGAGTTGGAGCACTCGACGATCCCTCCCTATCTCTGCGCGCTTTACTCGATTCAACCAGGCTGCAATCTTGAAGCCGTCGAGCTGATCACTAGCGTTGTTCTGGAAGAGATGTTGCACATGACGCTTGCGGCCAATCTTTTGAATGCCGTTGGTGGCCGGCCGCAACTCGCTATCCCGAAGATGCTTCCCGGTTATCCGCGCCCGCTGCCTCATGGCGACCGCTCGTTCGAGGTCTCTCTATTTCGTTTTAGCCGTCAGGCAATCGAGACCTTCCTGAAAATTGAGCGACCTTCTCTGCCGGCCGCACCTCCCGAGGGCGATAGTTACGAGACCATCGGCCAATTCTACGAAGCAATCAGGCAGGGGGTGCGCTACCACTCGTTGACCTTGGGCGAAGCGAAGGTTTTCTGCGGTGATCCGGCACGGCAGGTTACCGACGAACACATTTACACCGGAGGCGGGCACATCATCGAGGTCAGCAGCCTTAATTCTGCGCTCGCGGCGCTGGATGAGATCGTGGAACAAGGCGAGGGCGCGGGCCGCTCACAGGTTTGGGATGGCGATAGCGACGTGTTTCATCCGGATCGCGATCAGGTCGCACATTACTACCGCTTCCAAGAGCTCAAACTTGGCCGGCGGTATCGTCGGGGAGACACACCACGGTCCGGCCCCGCCGGGGATTCGATTTCGATTGACTGGAATGCTGTACGGCCGATGGCACCGAACCCGCGGATTTGCGACCATCCCTCAGGAAATCCGATTCGCTTTGCCCAGGAGAAATTCAACCAGTGTTACTACGCGCTTCTGCAACTCCTCGAACAGGCATTTGGCGGCGCGCCACAGACGCTGGGCTCGGCGATTGGAACAATGTACACGCTGAAGACTCAGGCCCAAGCATTAATGCAAATGCTAAACGAAGACGGAGTCACAACCGCAGGGCCAACCTTCGAATACGTTGCGCCTGATCGTCGAGCAAGCAGAGCGTAATCCCACCGGGAACGCACACTGAGCAAAAACTATTGAGAGAGGAACAACACATGACAATCAATATGGGTAATGACAAAAACATCCCCGCTGATCTAGAGGCTTGCTACGAGAGGGTCGCCAGTCAGGAGGAGATTTATCTGGAGGAAACAGAGGAGGAGGTACGCGCGATACTGATCTTTGATAGTCCCTGTCCAACGGGAGAGGTTGAGGACCTGCCAGATCAAGCCGCCGAAGAACTCATCACCGGCGATGCTGATGATCCTCCGCTCAGCGAAGAAACAGTGGTGGGGATGCTGGACGAACGTGTTTCAAACTGAGACGCCAGAGGCTGCTATGTTAATTTTTTTAACAATATCTTCATAGACCGAGGGTAAACTGTTGTAATTCGCAATGGCAGACGATTCGCTATCGCAAATACCCACGGGGCCTGGTTTTGAAGTAGAAACCGGCGAACGCGACGACGGCCTTTCGGCTTTTGCCCCCGTCCGTCCGCGTCTGTTTGGCATCGCCTACCGCATGCTCGGAAGTACGGCGGAAGCTGAGGATGTCGTGCAAGACGTTTGGATGCGGTGGCAGTCCACCAATCGAAACGTGGTTGAGAACCCGCCCGCATTCCTGGCGACGACAACCACACGACTGTGTATCAACCAAGCTCAGTCTGCCCAATCGCGCCGCGAAAGCTACGTCGGGACATGGCTTCCAGAACCGATAGACACCAGCGCCGATCCCGGAATCGGTGCGGAACGCGGCGAAGCACTCAGGCTTGCAGTGCTGCTGCTCCTTGAGAAACTCTCCCCCACAGAACGCGCCGCCTATGTTCTGCGCGAGGCCTTCGATTACTCCTACGACCAGATCGCGTCCATCTTGCAAATGGAGGAAGCAAACGTCCGCCAGCTTGTATCCCGCGCACGCAAACACATCGCAGATGGCCGCCGCGCCTCCGTCAGTTCGGACGAGCAGCGTCGTTTTCTGGAGGCCTTTATCGCTGCCGCGCAAAAGGGGGACATGGGGGCCCTGGAAGGCCTCTTTGCAGAGGATGTTGTTTCTTACTCAGATGGCGGCGGGCTTGTGCGCGCAGCGGGAGTCCCGGTTTCAGGTCGCAAGCGTGTAGCAACGTTCATTGCCGCTGTCTCCACATGGTGCTGGAAGGGCGTGACGCTGGACTGGGTCGAGACCAATGGACAAACATCTGTTCTCATATTGCGCGACGGCGTGCCCATTGGATTAACGATTGACGCCTCCGCACAAGGCATCAATGAGATCATGTGGTTCCTGAGACCAAGCAAGCTGTCTGCGATCTCCAAGTCAGGGCAAGGATTGGGCGACGCTCACGCACCAGGACCGGCAGCCGCCTAAAATGCCTCGAATCGCAACGAAGAGGCGTCAAAACAAACAATGGTTGGTGGGCTTTTTCAAACGGGCGTAATTTTCAATGCTCAACAGATATACCTTACCGTTTGCGGTGCCATTCGCAAAGACCTCGTTCCTATCGACGTTTGATCTGCAGCGCGGCGATTTTTGAGGTTAGAGTCGTGGGGCGCATACCCAGGATCTCGGCGGCCCCACCCATGGGACAGGTCGCGCAAATGTCGCCCGGTCCCATCAACCAGATACGGGCCAGCGCCAAGCCAGCCTTCCCGACGAGCCCGTCCACGATCATCTTGAGGACAGAATCCACAGTCCGCGCCTGACTTACGGCCAGGGAGATTGCCTGGAGGAGCTCTAAATCCACGTGCCCTAGGCTATACCGGTTTACGCTTCCCAACAACGGTTCGTCGTTGCGCGACCACGAACTTGTAGGGTTACGGAGTCTTCCTAGCCTAGTTTCAGCGGTTTGAAGCAGGGTCATTTTGGCACGCCAAATGCCTTGCCAAGGTGATGAGAAAGAAACCAACAGTAAACGCAGAGAGCATGAGTTCCACTGGTTCCCAAATCGATTTATCGCGCGCCGGCGCAGTCGAGATTTGCGGCACCTTACGGTTGCTGCTTGCCGACGTTTTCGTTCTCTATCTGAAGACGAAAAGCTTTCACTGGCACATGACGGGCGTCCATTTTCGCGACTATCACCTGCTACTCGATGAACACGCCGAGCAGATTTTTGCGATGACGGACGCTATCGCTGAACGCGCGCGCAAAATCGGGGGCGCAACGCTTCGGTCGATCAGCGATATCGCGCGGCACCAACGCCTTAAGGACAACACTAGCGAAGGAGTCGCATCTAAGGAAATGCTCCTGGAGCTGGGTGCGGACAACCTGCAACTGACGCGATTCCTGCGTGCCACGCACGAAGTCTGCGACCGGCACAATGATTTCGCCACTACAGGTCTGATTGAGGGCTGGATTGACCAGGCGGAACGCAGGACGTGGTTCTTATCCGAAATTGTAAACGGCCTGTGAAAATCTGGCAGGCCAAATCGGGAGAAAGCTGAACACCCATCAACGGATGATTTCAGGAGGAGCTTAATTATGGCGACTGTAGGAAAACCTCTGCCCCAAACCGCTACGTCCGCTCCCTTGGACATGGCGACGAGCGAGCAAGACGACGGCCTTTCAGCTTTTGTCCCGGTGCGGCCGCGTCTCTTTGGCATTGCATACCGCATGCTCGGGAGTGCAACGGAAGCCGAGGATATCGTGCAGGACGTCTGGTTGCGGTGGCAGTCTACGAATCGGAATGCAGTTGAGAACCCACCGGCATATCTGGCGAAGACAACCACGCGAGTGTGTATCAACGCCGTCCAGTCTGCCCACACGCGCCGCGAAACTTGCGTCGGTACGTGGCTTCCCGAACCAGTGGACACCAGCAGCGATCCCGGAATAGGCGCGGAGCGCGGAGAGGCATTGAAGCTCGCGATTCTGGTGCTCCTTGAGAAACTCTCGCCCACAGAACGTGCCGCATATGTTCTGCGTGAAGCGTTCGATTACCCCTACCGCCATATCGCGGACATCCTGCAAATCGAGCAAGCAAGCACCCGCCAACTTGTCTCCCGTGCCCGCAAACATCTCGCCGATAACCGGCGCACGCCAGTCAGTCCGAAGGAGCAGCGGCGCTTTCTGGGGGCTTTTATCGCTGCCGCGCAGAAGGGAGACATGGCCGCTCTAGAAGGCCTCTGAAGTGCACCCCTGACCTGAGACAAAGTAATTAGGGACAGGGATCTGACGAAAAGGATTGTAACCCGGGGAGTGGGGAGTGGGGCGAGGGGGCGGTTAGCTCCCTCGCTCCACTCTTCTCTGTAGAAGCCTTCCCCCGATGCGAATCCATCAAGTGCTGTTCGAACGCGGCCGCCTTGAGCTCGGACCGTTGCGGACGGGGACGTCTGTGACCTTTACGCGTTCCAAGGCCGGCGCGTGGGGACTGGAAATAGCGGGACCGGCACTGCGCATTTCACGGCCCGAGCCGGCAAAGGTGGAAATAAGGGTGGGCAAGGCCACCTGCCAAGAGTTAGTGGTATACCTATTCCTGAACGAAATTTTTGAAGAAGTAGAACAGCTTGAGACAGAGAGAAAAATCCGTACCTTTTCGATGCCGGAATAAATTCAGCAGGGCAGACAGGATTAAAGATAAACATGAAAACAAGAATCAATCTTGCGCTTATAGTCGCACTGACGTTCACGCTGGGTGGTACCACGCCGATAATGGCGCAACAGGCCGGGGCCAATGCTCCTCTGTCGAGGCCACAAGGTCCGTGTGACATTTACGCCACTGCCGGCGATTCTTGCGTGGCTGCCCACAGCACCACGCGGGCCCTGTACTCCTCCTACAACGGCCCGCTCTACCAGGTCCTGCGCCAGTCGGACGGCAAGATATTAGATATCGGCGTTGTGCAGCCAGCGGCGTCGGATTCGGGCGGATATGCTGACGCCGCCGCGCAGGACGCATTCTGCGCCAACACCTATTGCTGGATCACCAAGATCTACGACCAATCTCCCAAACACAACGACCTGGTTCAGCCGCCCCGCGGCGGATTCAGCGGGCCGGCCATGGGCGGGTTTAACAACCTCCCGATCGCCGACATGGCGCCGATCACGATCATGGGCCACAAGGCTTACGGTGTCTTCATCGAGCCGGGCATGGGCCTCCGCCAAAACGACGTGAAGGGCACTGCGGTCGACGATCAGGCGGAAGGACAGTACTGGGTCATTAACGGGCTCCACTACAACTCCGGCTGTTGCTTCGATTACGGCAATGCTGAGATCGACAGCCGTGACGATGACAATGGCACCATGGAAACAACCTACTACGGCAACGCGACGCCGTGGTATCACGGAATTCCTCCGGGCCCGTGGGTCATGACCGACCAAGAGAACAACCTCGTCGGTTGTGTCAATCCTGATGGATCGAAGTTCTGCCCAAACTTGCCAACGAGCACCTCGCGATTTGTGACTGCGATGGCCAAGGGGGAACCGCACCACTGGACCTCGATGGGCGGCGATGCGCAACAGGGCGCGCTGTCGGTTATGTTCAACGGATCGCGCGTCAACGCCACCTATGATCCCATGCGCAAGCAGGGAGCAATTCTGCTGGGAAATGGTGGCGACAACAGTGTCGGCTCGCAGGGGACTTTCTATGAAGGAGCTATGACGGCCGCGGGGACTTTCCCGACAGACGCCACCGACCAGTTGGTGCAAGCGAACGTTGTAGCTGCAAAGTATGACGTGCCGCGACTGAGTCTCGTGCAGGCATCAGCAACTGCGACTCCACCCGGACTCCAGACTTTCTCCCCGGGATCTTCGCAGGACACCACGGTGACATTCACGAATACCACCGGGACACCTGCGGCTGGAGTCCAATTGAGCATTTCATCGCCCAAACAGTGGACCTCTTTCGTTGCAGACACAAAAGATACATCGAAGACATTCACTGATCCGGTTGCGCCGGGTGCGAGCGTGAGCGCAACTTTTAGAGTCACTTCCGGCCCAGCGGCGTTTAACGGCGACCTGATCGGCAACGCCCGCTGGACGAACGGCAGCGGTAAGCAAGTGGAGACCACCACCGGGAAAGTGCGCAATGGCAGCCCGATTAAGATCAACGAGTTCCGCATTAGCGCCGGTCCTCCCACCAACTCGACGGACTCGTTCATTGAGCTCTACAACGCCGGCACGCGTGCCATTGACATTTCCAACTGGACTTTGACCGAGCATCCGACACAACAAGCCACCTTCTCGACGGTGAAGATCCCGGCTGGGACAAAGCTCGCGGCCAGCGGTTTCTATTTGCTCGGCCTCTCCAACTCCGGATTGGCGGTCCCCGCGCGCGCAGGCGATAGCACCATCAACGTCAGGAGCACGACCGGCATATCTGTCGGCGATACGATCAGCATTGACAGTGGATCCAACGCAGAAACGCGCAAGATCGCAAGCGTTGGAACCGCGGCCAGCAGCAGTACGACGCTGTGGCAGCCTCTTCCCGACGGTCCGGTAATCACCATCCCCGTTGGCTCAACCAACGTACCGGTCACGAGCGCGGCCGGCTTCATGGTGGGCGAGAAGATCGCTCTCGGCTACGGCGCCACTTATCCTGCCGTTGCAAAAGGCATGGAGCGTTACGAAGTAGCCACGGTTACCTCGGTTGGCAAGCCGGGCACACAAGCCTATCTGGCGACGGACGCGCATGCTGGTGAGAACAACATCAAGGTGACGTCCGTCGGCAACATTTCTGTCGGTGACAAGATCAGATTGGACATCGACAGCGTCGGCCATGGAATCGAAACCGTTACTGTCACGCGCGTTGGTACGCAGGCGAGTCACACGAATCTCTCAGCAAATGCAAACGCTGGCGCGTCCAATATGAAGGTCCGCAACGTGAGTGGTTTCGCTGTAGGCGACAAGCTGACCATCGGCCTCCCGCCAACCCAACAAACAGTAACCATCAGCGCAGTCGGCAGCGCGGGACCGAACGGCACTGGCATGGAGTTTACGCCAGCTCTCGACAAAGCGCGTATCAACAGCGAGATTGTGGTCGTTCCGGGTGCGGGCCTCGATTTGGAAGCACCGCTGAAGTTTAACCATGCGGCCAATCTTCCCTTTGCCAATCGGGGAACGGGGATTACGTTTCAGCCAGCGACAGCGTTTCCTCACTTGAGCAACGAACCCGTCCAGGCGCTCGGTAGCGGTGTCAAGCTCGACAGCCCTATAACAAAGGAGCACGCCATCAACGCCGTTGTGCATGATGCAGCGGTTACAACTGCGGGCTACCAGGGGACGCCGGTGCCGAACCAGTGGTTCGGCGGTCCCGAGTTCACCACCAATGTAGATTTCTTCGGCAGAATTATCCCCATTCGAGAAGGCAACATGGTGCTGCGTGACGCTTCTGGCGTAGTTGTTGACAGCCTCAACTACGGCGGAGTCGTCGACCCATGGGCCGCAGAGGGATATCAAGCCACATCCGGATCAGAGCAGAGTGGCTGCTACGTGGCTGCGCCCGGCCCAGCGACTGGACGGTTCGCCGCGACCATTACAGCTTCCAATACCAGTTCGGGTCGCTTCCCTGACGGAGCCGACACGGACAGCAACTGCACCGATTTCCTGACCGAGCCCGCCACTGCGTTGTCAGCCGCTTCTGCCGCAGGCGCGGCTAACATCAAAGTCGCCAGTGTGGCAGGTTTCAACAACGGCCAGACCATCAGGATTGATTCGGGTGCGAACCTCGAGACCGGAGTCGTCGCCACCGTCGGCACGGCAGGCGCCACCACAATGGGCACTGCGACCACTGTTGGCGCAACCGTTATTCCTGTTGCCAGTGCGACAGGTTTCAGCAACGGTCAGACCGTCACCATTGACAGTGGCACAAATTCGGAGACGGCGGTTATCGCCTCCATCGCCAGGTTTGGCGCTACTTCAATCACGGTCACTGCGCCGCTCACGCTTGCGCACGCAGCCGGTGTACAGCTCTCCGGCACCGGCATTACGCTCAACACCGCTTTGATCCGAGAGCATGCCAGCGAAGCGCAGGTCGCCGGCAGCGTTGCCACACCGGGTGCGCCCAACCACTACTACCGGAGGCCTCATTGAGGGTGGTAGACGAGCCGGACACCTTGTCCAGCAATGGAAACTGCCCCGCTCAAGTCAAAACCGGGCTTGAGTGGGCAACCGTCTCGATCCGCGCGTTTTCGCGCGCATTTTCTGTCCCCATATTTCCAAACGGGGTGGCATACCTTGCTTTGAGCAGTAGTAGACTGATGCCGCCATGAATCGCTGGTGAGACGATCGGCGTTTGCAAGATATCTTCGAGGTGGAATCCATCCATGAAATTTACGCGGCGTGACTTCAACCGACTGATGGCAGTAGGACTCGGCGCGCAGTTTATTCCTAAACTCTATGCACAAGCGGAACCACCCAAAGTCCGGTATGGCATTGTCGGCCTGGGACGCATTTCCATGCAGCACTTCATGCCGGCCATCAAGAACTCCTGCAAATTGTCGCGCGTCACCGCGCTGGTCAGCGGACACCGCGACAAGGCCGAGCGCATGGCCGCCGAGTACGGAGTCCCCACCAGCAGCATCTACAGCTACGACAACTACGACGCTATCGCCAATAATCCCGAGATCGATGCTGTCTACATCGCGCTGCCCAACAGCATGCACGCGGAATACTCCATCCGCGCCGCCAAGGCCGGCAAACACGTGCTGTGCGAAAAACCCATGTGCACCTCAGTCGAGGACGCGCGTGACATGATCGCCGCTTCGAAAAGCGCCAACAAAAAATTGATGATCGGCTACCGCTGCCACCTCGAGCCCGTCAACCAGCGCGCCGTACAACTGATCCGCGACGGCAAACTCGGTAAGGTCCAGGCCATCGAAAGTGCATTCGGATTCAACATCGCCAAAGGAGAATGGCGCACCCAACGCAAAATGGCCGGCGGCGGCCCCTTGATGGATGTAGGAATTTACTCGCTGAACGCCTGCCGCTATCTCACCAATGAAGAACCGTCCGCGATTTCAGCCTACTCTTCGGTGATCGACCAGGACGGCCGTTTCACCGACATTGAAGAAAACATTTCCTGGACGATGAGGTTCCCTTCCGGCGTCGTGGCCAGTTGCAACTCCACCTACGGCGCCAACATGTCCGGGTATTTTCGTGTGCACGGCAGCAAGGGCGTGCTGAATGTCGAAAACGCCTTCAGTTATGATGGGCTTGTTTTACGCGCAGACATCAGCGGAGAAGCGCCGATTGCGATGCAGTCCCCCGAGCGCGACCCCTCCCATTTCGTCGCCGAAGCCGACCACTTCGCGGAATGCATCCAGCAGAACAAGCAAAGCAAGGCCCCCGGAGAAGAAGGCCTGCGCGATATGGAACTGATTGCACAAATCTATGACTCGTGTAAGCAGCACGCCGCGTGAGATGCTTCATTCAGCGGATCTGGACGGACGGAGAGTTTCCGAAGCTTCTACTCAACTCGCAGAAAATATGGGGACATCGCCTTTTCCGTAGATCGACCTTGCCACGCAAGACGCAAGGAGAGATGACGTGCCAATGAACCGACGCGAGTTTCTAGCAGCTTCGGTGGTAAGCGCTGCCATGTTGCAGCAAGGGGTGTCCGCGTTCGCAACTCCGGCCGGAAATCTCCAAGTGGCAATCGATGCTGCCAAGAGTGGGGAGCCGATCACTCCGTTGATTTTCGGAGGGTACATGGAGCCGGCTACCACGCGAGTGTGGGCCGAGATGTTGGCTGACAGAAAGTTTGCCAACCCGATTACGAACGCCGCGCCCGCGCCAACGAATTCCTTCTTCCGCCGCTTTGCCGGTGAGCCATTTAAGCCGGTTGGGCCTGACGGAACGGTTGAAATGGATTCTGTACGGCCGTTTGTGGGCAAACACAGCCCGCGCGTGGAGGTAGATGGTTCCGCGCCTCGCGGCATGCAGCAGTCAAAACTTCGTGTAGGCCGCGGAAAGAATTATGCGAATCACTCGCGCCTGCTCCCCAAACCAAGCGGACCTCAACTTGAGCACTGGGGTCGCCGGCAAGATAAATTCGTCCAACATTTGGCGTGCAAGATGATCCCTGTTTCTGGCTGATGCTGTATCGGGCAATCGGCCGTGATTATCCTTTTCGAACGACGAAGTATGGCTGCCCGGTAAGTTGCTCGCTGAAACCTGGGTATAGCGTTGCGGATTCCGGCGCGTCTTTCATTTCGAAGTAATACTGAAGCAAGTACGGGCTCTGAGTGTATTCCGATGGAATCGTGACGCGCCAGCGACGGACGTCCGATTGCATGAGTTCGCTCTGCCAACGTTCGGCCTGATTCACGTGACGGTAGTGTAGCCGCACGGAAGCGTAGTCCTTTTCGGCGGCGAATTCCAAAGGCAACGTGCTTCCCGGTTGAAACTTGGCTGGCGGCGTGTGGCGTCCGGCGACAGCGACTCTTTGCGGCCGGCCGAGGGCTTCAGCGATCGCTCGGGTCGTCGCAGCATTTTTCTCCGTGGGTTGGGCGGAGTCCAGCTTCGCCGCCACAGCGGCAATATCAGTGTCGATACCTGCCAAACGGTCGGCCCAGTGACCACGCAACTGACGCGATTCGCCGACCGTGATGTCGGCCATGTAAACGCCTTTGGTGCGGGCAGCCATTCCGGCCCAGGTTTCACGCGCCGCGCGGTACGCCTTCAGCGCCTGCTCAAGCGCAATGCTATCGCCGGTCTTTTCAAAGATTCGGTACAGAACTCCAGCACGGAACTTGGCGCCGAAGAATCGGCCCAGGTCCGCGCTCACAGCGATATCGGTGGTCAACCGCCGATACTCGGCGCGATCCTTCCGTAAAGATCGACCTTCACCGCGTTGCAACGACGCCGTCGCCGTGGCGGCGCAACCCTCGATCCACTGCGCGATCTCGATAGGCGTGTACTTGCCATTGCGCTCACCCTTGAGCAAGTCGTCGGCAAAGTCATTCATGCTGTAAAACAACTGCGGATCGAGCGGGCTCACGGTCCCGAACACTTTCGGTGATGGACTGTCTGTATAAGGACCCGGATGCGCGGCATCGACCAGAGAGTGATTCAGATAGATCTCCGGCCAGTAAGTATTGTTGCCGGCCGATGGCGCGTGCGCGGTAGTTATGATGGGCAGAATGCGGCTGGAATTTGCCAGCGCGGTTTCAAAATCCGCGCCCGCGGCGCCGAATTCATGGCGCATGGCGCGCTGCCACACGTCCGCATCGGCATCCGGGTTATAGACCAGCCGTCCCCAAACGCGATAGCTGTATTCGTACTTCTGCCAGTCCCAGCGCGGATTCAGCGACTTGTCGGCGTAGGCGCAACGCCCGCCTGCAATGCCGGAACCGCGCCGTCCTTTGAACGAAAGCGGCTCCATGATCTCCACGCCGGCACTGCCACAGAAGGAGAAGGCGTGTGAATACCCCGCGGCAGTGACCGGGTCTCCCCAGATCAGCAGGCGCTGGGTGCCGGGCCAGATGCGATGCAACACGCCCCACTGGCGGTCTTCACGCAGCAGGTCGCCATAGCCGTAACGCAGGAAGCTGCGCGAACCGGCGCTAAGCTTCATGAGGCCCGACGCTTCTTTCCCCGGGCGCGGACGTTCCTGCTCGCGGATGTCCGCCTGGTGGTACGGCATGCCGAGATGCTCGGCCCAGTACTTGGGCGAAATCTTCACCGGCTGGCCGGAACTCAATGCAGTATCGATCATGCCCTGGTCCATGCCCTTGGCGTGCATGTCAATCTCAACCTTGCGGCCGCAACTCCCTACGCCGTCGAACACGGCCTTCCAGAATTGATAGTTCCCCTCCGCTACTCCGCTCTCGCCATGCACGCGGAAGGTGATTCCGCTGATCTTCGGAACTGCCTGGAGCAAAGCCCGCACGGCATCGTGACAGTAAGACCCGTGGGTTTCGGGCGTGAGACCTTCGATGGTGTAGTTTGCGTTCAAGCTGTTGTTCCACTGATAGGCATGCATCCACATGCCGAGCTGGAACTCCATACCGCGCGCTACTGTCTGCTCGCTGATGAAGCGCAGCATCTCCAGATTGTGATCGCGCTCCGCATCCGGCAACTGGGGCACCCGCACGTTGTATCCGGGCACCGACAGCAGAAATGGGTAAGAGAACACGAAGTAGGCGTCGGTAACGTTATTCAAGAAGTCGTAGCCGATGCCAAGGGCAAGATTGAAGCGGTTGAATCGCTGTGCGGCCAGCATGGAGAGATACGCCGGCCACATCTCGCGGTCGTTGTACCAGGGCTTGTCTTCGACGTCGCTGGTGAAAAGCCGCGTGATGCTACGAACGGTATTGGCCGGGCGCTCGGTCACCGGCTTCGGGACGGCCAGCGCCGCCAGCGGGTGGTCGGCGTGGCGCACCCGGTCGGCCAGTTCAAGCAGTGCATAGGTCAGGCCCCGCGCGTCGTGCCCACATGCCCACACGCCATCCCTTCCCTGGCACAGCGCGAGCGCTTCGGGCACGGCTTCTGGATGCGCGTCCGCGATCTTGAGCGCCGCAACAGCGCCGGGCAAAGTCATTCCAGCCGCCATAATTCGAAGCTGGGCCGCAGGAGTCTGTGCGGCATTTTCGTAAATGCGGGCAGAGACGCCGCGTTCCGTGAGCGCTGCCACCAGCTCCCCAGCGGCCCATTGCGCCGCAGCCGAAGATGCCACCGCATCCGCGGGATCGACTATGATAGCGACACTCCGCGTCTTGTCCGCCGCACCGGCCACTCCGGTCGCCGCAATAGCCGCTGCACCGGCCGCCGTCCGAAGGAACTGCCGTCGATTGAAGTTTTCGTTCATGGCTTGGTGCAGGCTACTTCATGTAACCCTTCTCTTTATAGTAACGTGCTGCGCCGGGATGCAGCGGGACCTCGAAGCCGTTCCACACCGTGTGGATGTTGTACGAGAAATTCAAATGTCTCCATTGCAGCAGTTGCTGTTGTTCATCCATCGCTTTGGCGACGAGATACGCGAAGTCGTCCGGCATATCGGCACGGCCGTAGATCGCGGTGCCCGTTCGCACGACCGTGGGAACCGGCCCCACCACGCCGCGATATAGACCCGCCGGAATCGCGCCAAGCTCCGCGTCACCGTCACGCGCCATCTTGCCCAGCAGATCATCCGGCAACTGAATGAAATTGAGATCGAATTTCTGGCTGATCTCCGTCCATACTCTCCACTCCGGCGCGGTCGTCATCACGCCGCCCCCACCGATGGCAACATCGAAGTTCTCCCGGTCCTCGTGCGAATTGCCGATGTGGCCGCCGGCGGCCTCGACTACTTCTTTCGAGAGGCCATAGTGAGCCAGGATGCGCGAAGAGTCACCGCCGAGTCCAGCCAGCAGTATGCGGACGGGCCAACGCTTTTGCCGTATCTGCGAAGGGTCGGTAATGCCCAACTCGGCCCGGGCAGCGACCAGAACGTAACTGGGATCCTGAATGTTGGCAATCAGACGCAGATTGGTTCTAGGTTTCTCCTTGGCGTAAAACCCTGTTCCCCGGTAAGCGTTCCGCAGAAACTGGATGGCGACCGCGCCGAAGTCGACGGCGCCCAGCCCAGGCACATTTCGCGGCGCGAGAATCTCGGGCACCGCAGGGTCCGGTTTATACGAGGGCGGCGTCCGCGCTTCACTGACGATGCGCGGAGCGTCGACGGCGTTGCAGTTGTAGCAAATCTGCACGTCATAGCCGTATGGTTTCATCGCTTCCTTCACCACCTCAGCCATCGCCCCCCACGGGCATAATTTGCACGCTCCGCGGAACACCGGCTTTTTTTGTTTGATTCCGGTCTGCCCGGTGGCGAGGATTGTTGCGGCGAGTAGAACCGCAATCAGGAATAGAAATGAACAGCGGAATTTCGACACGATATCACCTCATTGTTTACTTCGTCTGTGAATGCCTGGTGCCGGGCTTGGTAGATAGCTTCTTAAATAGAGCCGGGTCATACTCCTCTAAGCCGGTTATTCCGTAGAGGTGGTTGGCAGAAATCCACGGCAGCCAAAACCGGTGACCTCCGACGCCGCGCCCAGGACCTCCCGGTCCCATGCGCCAGCCCTCCTGCTGCCATCCAATACCCTTCATATCGTACTGGCGGCCCGGAAGAGCGACCATCGACTTGGTGTCGTGCAGCAACACGCGCGCCACATCAAGGTAATGCTCGTCCTTGGTGTAGTTATAGAGCTTCGCATACGAGGGAACGGCCCAGTCCAAATACTCGTCAACGCTGCCCGCAACACGAGCAGTTATGCCCTGCACGCCAACGGTCGGTACACCCTTCTTCCAGTAGAGTTGCGCGTCGTCTGCATCGAGCGGCATGGGCAGGTTCCAGATCCAGATCCAGCTTTCGGCGAAGTCCGCTGCCGCCTTGGCGCGTTCCAGCCACTTGGGTTCCTTGGTCGAATCGTACAGACTCAGGAAAGCTTCCATGCTAAGCATCCCGGCTTCTTTATCGGTAATGTTCGGATTGTCGCTTGCGCCTCCGACGAAGAGTCCACGGCTTCCCCAATTCGCCCAGACGTACTCGGCCGCGCGGATTGCCGCCTCCTTATACTTAGGATCGCCCGTTTCTTCGCTCATGATGACGAGCAGCGGCACTGGATTGTAGCTGGCTGTTCCCGTGGGTTCCGCGACCTCGTTGCTTCCGGGTTTCCATCTTCGCGGAAAAGATCCGTCCTCTCGTTGCTGGACGACGAGCCAGTCCACGTAAGTCTTCACCCAGTTGAACCATTCCGGATGCTGTCGTCCGAGGGCGCGCTCGCGCCGGTACGCCCGCATCAGCACGCGCATATCTTCCGTGGCGTTTCGTAACCAGGGAGCAAGCCAGATGTGATCGTACGGCTTGCCGGTTGCAAGATCGTAACCCGTCGCCTGAAGCGGCACCGTCGGAAGAGCTTGGATCATGGACGCAATGACGGCCAGGCCGGTCTGGCGCATCTTTTGCCCGCGCTCCGTCGGGTCGCGATCGCCCTCGCGCAACAACTGGTCCGCACATTCGAGGTTCTTGCCTACAAAACCCATCGCCGCCATGGTCCAATTCCATTGCAGTTTGTCGGTAACGGTGGACAGGACGAAGGGAATAGCGGTGCGGCCGTCGATAGTGGCGGCTTGAGCTTCCATATGGTCGATCAGAACGCGTCGCATCTGCTCGACATCGATGTAGTAGACGGGAGGCTTCAGGGTGTCCCATGCCCATCGCCATGTGTCTCGCGTCATGTCGCCGAATGATTCGTTTTGCCCGAAGCGAAAACTCACCTGATAACTGTGGGCGACACCTTGAGCAATCGGGTGATAGCGCCGTATCCATCGTGGCTTTGAATCCGGGCCCGGCGCATAAGTTCGCACTGTCGCGGGAAACCAGAAGCCAAACTCAATTGGCCCATCGCCGGACTGCCATGCTCCAAGCGCACCGAACTGGAATCTCGCATCCGTCATCACTGCGTGAGTGAGCTTCGTCTCCTCCACGGTCGAGTCGCCGCGCGGCGACGGATCCAGTACAGCCACAGAGCTGCCGTTGTGAAACGAGAGCGCGAACAAGGGTGCCGGGAGAATATCCTCGCGCATGAGGAAACGCTTGTCGGCATAGTTCAGGGTGCCGCCAGGTGAGCGGTCGCCATTGTGGGTGGGGTCACCATACAGCGCGCCCGGAGCCAGATAGTTCACGTCGGACCAGCCTAAGGAAGGATCGGCTGTGAGCACAACTGAGGAGTCGAAACCGCCCGGCGCATTTCCCCTCACCTCCACTTTCCGGCGTAGCGAAAGCACGGCTCCGCTCAGGCTCCAGTGGTCTTGCACGTGAAAGATGACGTTGTCGCCGTATACGATTTCGGCCCGGGCGTCGATTCCTGCCGCAGATTTCTGGACAGCGTTGTACCCGGCTGCAAGCTGACGAATGTCTTCTTCCGTGCGAAAGATTTCGAGCTTCACCGGCGTGGGCTGTGAAACGCGCGGAGCCGGTCCGCCCACGACATCAAGGCCCCACTCGCCGGATGAAGACCGCGCAAACGAAACCGTCGCGCCCGACTGCAAGCGTCCAAGATCAATGCGCACTTTCTGTTGTGCGGACAAGACCGCTCCACCAAGCAATAACCCAATTAGTGTGTATTTAGCGAACATTGATGATGACCTATACCTCTCTCTAGACTGGTGATGCAAACCTCTCGGGTTGCGGCGCTGCCGCACACGCGTGCAGAATCATAGCCCAAGAAGGCACTGGGGATCCGGCACCGAATGCACGAAACCGTGATAGAACCATCAGGGAGGCCTCCCCGTGCGAACTCATAAGTGTGTAATAGCAGTGCTCATTCTTATTACGCTTGCTCTGCCAGTAGCGGCGCAGCGTCGTGTCCCGAAGGATCTGAGCGGGGTAAGAGGGTTCAATTATCAGGCCGCTGAAGCCATCGGACATGCCGAACACTGGTTGCAATACAGCCCTGCGGTTACAGAGCGTGACCTCGACAACGCGAAGCGGCTTCAGCTGAATCAGGTTCGCGTGTTTCTCCCCTACGTGGCTTGGGAGAGCGATAAGGAAGCGTTCCGCAAGAACATCCTCCATTTTGTGCGCGCTGCTCATGAGCGTGGCATCGGCGTCATGCCTACCATGCAATACAAGTTCGGAGAATGGAAAGACAAGGCGGCGTGGCCCAACTCGCGGGAGTTCGTCGCCGACCTTGTGGCAACCATCGGGAAGGAGCCTGGCCTCGAAATCTGGGACGTGGAGAATGAGCCGGAATGTTGCTTCCTGCCTCCCACCCCCGCGAATCGCCTGCGCATGGAACATGCCGTGTACATGGCCAAGATGTTCCACCAACTTGATCCTGTAACGCCGGTAACGATCGGCGCGACCTTTGCGGAAAACATGATCGAAATGGGCGACGCCGTGGATGTGCTTTCGTTTCACAATTACAGTCCCACCCGCGCCCAGATTCGTGCCAGCATCGAGAAAGCCAAGCAGTATGCAGCCAAGACCGGAAAACCGCTGGTCAACAGTGAGATCGGATGTATCGCGCGCGCCAATCCATACGACGTCACGCTCCAGGAGCACATGCAGGCCCACGTCGGGTGGTACATCTGGGAATTGATGATCACCGGCAACTGGGGCACGGTGCACGGCGTCTTCTATCCCGACGGTACCGTCCGCGATCCTACGATCGTCGCCGCACTTCTTGGCATGTTCCGCAACCGCGGAAAGAATGTCGTGGAGGAGGTCCCTGACCGCGAGAATCATTTGACGGAGGCGGTAGCCAACAACAAGAAGTGGCTGGCAGAGCCAAACGCCGATTGGCAGACTGGACTGGACCTTGCCGAGGTCTCAGCAAACCTGCTGGAGGCTGCGCAACTGGTCGCCATGCGCGATCCCCCCACCCGGCAAGTCGACCTCTTGCGCAGTGGGGCGACGGACACGCCGGCCTTGCGCACCATGCTGGAGAGATTCACATCCATCCTCGAGCCTTACCAGCTTCCCGCCGGTGACCCTCGCCGATCGCGGCCGCCGGGGTTCATTCGATGAAATCCCAGATGGCATCTCTTGGAAAGGCCCGCACCGCCGCTGGGCTCGCCGTCGCTTCACTATTTTTTCTCCTGGTTCAGCCTGCGGCTGCAACCCGGAGCCAGGCCAAAATTAGAGTCCTTATCGTGGATGGCTTCAGCAATCACGACTGGCGCCTGACTACGGCACTGCTGCGCGGCATTCTGGAACCATCCGGACTGTTCACAGTTTCCGTTTCAACCGCGCCCGCTACTGCCGCATCCCCGGGCTGGGAGCAGTGGAGACCGAAGTTCAGCGATTACGACGTGGTCATCCAAACCTGCAACGACATCGGGAGCGGACCTTCCTGGCCGCGCGAAGTGCAGATTGCTTTTGAGAAGTTCGTGCGCAATGGCGGCGGCGCGTTGGTGTTTCACTCCGGTAACAACGCATTCCCCGACTGGGCCGCGTACAACCGGATGATCGGGCTCGGCTGGAGGAAAAAGGACCAGGGAGATGCGCTTACCATTGATCAGCACGAAAAAGTTGTGCGCATCCCCTCCGGGCAGGGAAAAGATACGGGACACGACGGACGATCCGATGTGGTGGTGCATCGCCTGGGGGATGATCCCATCCATCACGGCATGCCGCGCGCATGGAAAACCCCCACCCTCGAGATTTATTACTATGCCCGGGGCCCGGCGAAGAACCTGCGCGTGCTCTCCTACGGGTATGACAAACACACCGGCATGAATTGGCCGCTGGAATGGAGAGTCCGTTTTGGCCGGGGACGGATCTACAGTTCTACCTTTGGGCATGTGTGGAAAGGCGACGTTCAGCCACTAAGCATGCGCTGTGCAGGAGAACAAACCGTGTTGCTACGTACACTGCAATGGCTGGCCAAGCGCCCCATTACCGTTCCTGTGCCGCCAGACTTCCCTACGGAGGCTGCAACATCGATCCGACCGGAGATCAAGATGCCGGTGGACAACTAGCTTGTCCCGAGACCGGTGTGGGCTTGCCTTCATCTATTTTCGCTCCGGCGTAAGTTTGAGTACCGTAAACGAGTTGCCTTCTGCCTCGAATTGGAATCTGCTGCCAACATTCGGCATCTGGCGTTCCATGGGAGCGATCCGCGCCGGCTCGGCCAACGAGTTTTCTTCGTCAAGATCCTTCGAGCTTAATTGGGTAGCGACCGCCGA
>CAWIMW010000009.1:0-20174 GCA_963837365.1 uncultured Acidobacteriota bacterium | reverse complement strand
ACGAGTTATCGGACCGCTGTGCCTTGGACGATCACCAACGTAGAACTTGATTCTGTCGTCTTTGATGACGGCGAGGCGATTGGCCAAGATCAAATAAATGTAGTTAAGAGGCTGAAGCTACACATCAGCGCGCAGCAAGACCTGATGGAAGAAATATCAAAGCGCCTTTCTCAGGGAGAAGACCTGCATAGCGTCTTACAGGATCTACAACAGAGCTCCTCCGTCGAAGGCGTTTCCGAAAATGAGGTACAAAGTCTCACAGCGAGCAACCTGGACAAGGTGTATCCCGTGGTTCGGAAACATTATCTGAACCAGCTTTCCGAAACCGAAAGCGCAAAGGTCGGGGACGAAGTCGCCATTCGCAGGCTTCGCCAGCTCAAATATACGACCACACCTAATGTTCACTACAAGACAGGAGGGAACTGAATGTCCAAAGCCATAGCGCAAATTTCGCTGCGCTCCTGTTGTTTGCTGCTCGGTGCTACACGCTCAAATTTGGGACGGAGGGTGGTTTAGTTCTACAGGTGCAGGCTTCGGTACGAGTTGTACAGATGACAGAAGTCGATGCGGAAGCCATCTGTGAAGTCCATGCGTACTGCACAGAGCCTCCGGGGACCGATCCCCGGATTTGTCATAGCAGGAGCGGCCAACAATACCTGCCCAAATCAGCCAGTTGACAACTACGTTACGATTGGTCAAACAAACAGTATCACCGAGCACGTCTACGCTCACTCCACTGCTCTTGGATTCGATCATCGAACTATTTTCACTGAGGTACGAGAAGGTGACTGCAACGGGCGAAACGAGCTGATCAGTACGTACGATGATCCCTACGGCGGCAACCCGCCACCACCACCCCCACCTCCACCCGTCTGCACACCCACTGGTTCGCCCGCCCAGCCCACAGGGAGCATGTACCAAGCATGGGACACCAACTCATGTGGATGGTCTGGGTGCCGTGCCCAAACGGCGTTGTGGGAACTCCCCAATTGTGATTGATCCTGCCGGTGAGGGTTTCCATTCGACCTCTGTGACCTCAGGTGTTCGATTCGACATTTCGGGCAGCGGGCAACCAGTTCAAATTGCATGGACGGCCCCCGGCTCGAGGACGGGTTCCTGGCCTTGGATAGAAACAACAACGGCGCAATCCACGATGGAAAAGAGCTATTCGGAAATTTTACCGATCAGCCTGCTTCCTCAACCCCGAATGGCTATCTGGCGCTCGCCGAATTCGACAAAGCAGAAAGCGGAAACGGCGATGGCATCATTGATTCACGCGACGATGTCTTCAGCAAGCTGCGGCTATGGATCGATGCGAACGACGATGGCATCTCCAGCCGGACGAATTGTTTGCCCTGCCATCACTGGGGATTTATTCGCTTGGGCTGCGGTATCGGTCGTCTCCTCGCGTAGACCAGTATGGCAATCAGTTTCGATACACATCAATCGTGAATCCAAGGGGCAGGCGCGACCAAGTGAGCCGGCGCGACTACGATGTATTCCTGGTAGCAGGCGCCCCTTCCGCCGCCGCGACACTATTGCCCGACAAACTTACCTTCTAACCCGGTTCATTCCACCGAGCGTTCGGGACATCAACTCCCGAACGCTTTTTTGTGTATGCCGAGAATTATATCTTTAAGTCTGGATGATTTCCTGTAAATACGATGCCCTTGTCCTCGGCGCAGGACTGCCGCGATCAAGCCGCGGAAGATTGGCTCCTGCTTTCGAAGCAAGAATTGGGACTCTTCTACGGATGACACAACGCCATAGGCGGCGCAGCTACAAGGGTTAGCTACCTTCCCGATGTTGAGTCGGGGAGGACAGTGCGTCTCAGAATCCGCCGATTTGGCAACCGTGACGGGTTCTTGGATCAGTACTTCAGCAAGCACCACAGCGCCCACACCCCATCTTTCCAGCCGATCTTCTTGCCTTCTTCATAAGTGCGGCCGGCGTAGCTGATGCCTACTTCATAAATCCGCAGCTTGCGCTTGGCGACTTTTACCGTGATTTCCGGCTCAATCCGAAGCGGTCTTCTTCGAGAGGAATGGCTTGGATGATCTCCCGCCGGAAGACTTTGTAGCAGGTCTCCATGTCGGAGAGGTTGATATTGGTCAGGCAATTGGAGACCAAAGTGAGGACCCAGTTGGCCACTGAATGCCAAAAATAAAGCACGCGATGCGGGCCGCTGCCGAGAAAACGGGAACCGTAAACCACATCGGCTTTGCCTTCGAGTAAAGGTCCCAGCAAAGCGGATAGTCGGTGGGGTCGTATTCCAGGTCTGCGTCCTGAATGATGACGAAATCCCCGCTGGCCTCCTGGATTCCACGCCGCAAAGAGGCTCCTTTGCCGTTATTCACGGGCTGAAGAAATTTTAGTTGTGGGTATTTGGTTTGAAGTTCGGCGAGGAATTCCCGGAGCCATCCGTTGATCCGTCATCCACGCAAAGGATTTCGGTTTCAAACGGGGCCTCCGCCACTCGCTGCACCAGCTGCCGCAGCGTACGACGCTCGTTGTAGACCGGGATGACGACCGACAGTTTCATGGCACTTTCCAGCCAGTCTAATGCAAGTTCCACCCCTAGCGGCAGTATTTGTTTGAGGGGTCTAATGTTAGTCAAAGCCGATTTGGGATTTTTCTTGTCAAGCCCCCAAAATCGACGATTTGCCGCCAAATGATTGATGCGGTTGGAAATATATAGTTGCGCGGCATGTCCCAATTTACCTGGTCAAATTGTTATAATAGTAAGTAAGATATCAGGTCAGACACCTACGACCACGGGTCATAAGCTCTCGTGTAAGTGTAATTCTTCCAAGACATCTCAAAATGAATGAATTTTATTCTAAGGTTTTTCCCTTAGGAGTATTCCGGCATATCGGATAGCAGATGAGCTGCCTGCATTCCCTGCATCGCCTGGGATGCAGCGTACGAGGCTGTTCAGGCCACCAGGCCTGACGACAGGCGCCGCTTGGCACAGCCCTAATCGGAAAATCGGGTGCAGGCTGAAACCCAAGTCTGGAGCGGCTTTCGACGTATTTCTCCCAGCCTTGAACAAAGAAAAGATCGACCGATTCAGCAGGGAAAATTTACTGCTTCGGCGGATTTCCCAAGAGTGCCCGAGCCTTCCTGTGGAAATTCGGGCAGGGTTGTAAACCCGTCCAGATGTGACATGGCAGGGTGTGTGCTACAGATTTACGTATTATCCACCTGCCAAGTGATGTTTTGGCGAAGTACTCAGGGGTAGGCACGTCCCTGCTTGGATTTGGCTGTTCAGCCGGGGCGGTAACTATCCAGAGGGAGATGTTGGCATGACAGAGAAGTTGGTTCGACTGGCCCCACGGGAGCAACAGATCGTGGAATTGCTCTTACAGGGCTGCGACAACTCGGATATCGCAAAGCAACTCAAAATGGCCCGGCGGACGGTCAAGGCACATTTCAACCGTCTGTTTCTGCGGTTTGGCATTCATGGCGGAATCAAACGCGTTAAATTAGCAACTCTTTTATATCGGAGGCAACTATGTTCGGAAGCGAACGCTACGGTAAACGTACCCCCAGTGAACGAGAGCAGCTTGTCATCGAACTTGTCGCCCAGGGACTCAAAAACAAAGAAGTCGCAGATGCCATCGGAACCACTGAACACGTTATCAAAAACTACTTACGCAGCATCTACGACAAACTCGGACTTTGGAACCGGGTCGAACTTGCCCTCTGGTACGAAGCCCGAAAATATGAAAGCGCAGCCCAAGCCTGATCAGGCAGTCGAATGGAATGAAGGCCCTCCCCTAACGAAAGCACGGCCGCATACTCTCCAGCGGGCAGCAGCCAGCTGGGATTAACGGTCGGTTCGGCAGACTGAATCAGGAAAAACCGGGCCTCCGCGGCAAGCGGAGGCCCGCTTTATTTTGCCTGTCGAGAAAAATGCGGTTGTAGGTTAAGCGGCCTCTAATCGCAAGCCTTGAGCGTGGAAGGCTGGAAGTGATCGCGCTGTGCGTCTAATTGCGTGGCGTATCTTCCATCGACAGTTTTACCGTAGAGGTCGGCGCCGGGGCAGTAGTAAAGCGCAGTGTGCACATCCACCCACACTTTGGTCGTCGGATTTCCGGGTACCGTTAGAGCCGGAGGAGGCGGCGCCTCGGCAAGACCCAGACTCACCAGCACTTGTTCAAACGCTGAGAGCTGACGCGGCTGACCGGGGCTTATCGCCGGCGGGGAAGACGACTGGAAAACCACTGCCAAAAGCACGGCAGCGGCCAGCGCGATGTAGATGGCGCCACGATGGATGGTCCACTCTTCCCGGAACCAGTCCTTGTTAGGTTGTTGGGCTTTCAGAGAATCAAGCCAGGCACGCGCTTTGGTGGCTGAAGTCCAGGTCGCTGTGGTGTGCTCGATCGGGTTGCTGTTGGTTGAGGCTGTAGGCTGTGCAGTTGCGGTAACCAGGGTCAAGCCTTGATCGCCTTGCTCTGGCCCAGAGGTGTCCGGTTCCTCTTCAGCTTCCGGTTCTGGGAACTTTCCTACGATTTCTTCGAGTTCAGCGGGGAATAGATCAATCTCTTCATCGGTTGCGTTTGCGGAATGGATTGCTTTGGTGGCCGCGAAAGAAGATTGGTTTTCCTCGCGCGTAACCTTGGCCCCAGGCTCGGAAGCATGATGCATTTCCCAGAGTGAGGCCCAGTTTTTTTGGGTTGTACTCCCGGTTCGTTCTACGGGCGCTCCGCAATGTTCACAAAAGAATTCATTCGCCGCAAGAATCGCTCCGCATTCCTTGCACAGGTTGCTCGCGCCCGCTTGCGGCGGAGCCAAAAGGAATGGAATGGGCTGGGTGGATGGAGGCGCGGTTGGAACAGCAATCGTTGGCTTGGCTGGAACCGGGGCCGCGGCCTGGGCTGCCGGCTTAGGGGCTTTTTTCAGGCGGCTGTTGTGTTCCTGCATCACATAGGCGGCGGAGAGCAGCTGCTGGAAAGCTGTCTCATCGACTACGGGACCGGATTCGCGCCTCGACGGTGGTTTCACGTTGGCTGGTGCCTGCTTGCTATGTGCTCCCATTAGCAAGTGCAATTGGTTGTCCAACTTGCTCAATAGGCGGTCTGTAATTAGCTCATTCCAATCGTCTTAATTGCAAAAGTCTGCAACTAGGCTCAGCTTGCAGGCCAGACTGCGCAAAAGTTTGCACGATTCTTCCTGCGGATGCAAGCGGTTTTGCAGTTCCATTGTAGGCCGGAAAGTCCCAATTCCGGGCGGTGGAAGTGACGGAGAAAATCGCTAGGCCCATCCCTCCCGTCAGCAAACCGCTGTATTCAAAGGGGTGCGCCCCTTTTTTTGCCAGGGTGAAGATTTGGCGAAACAGTTGCTTTTCTGAAAATGCACTCGCGCTCGCTGTACAAAACGGCGCGATTCCGAGGTCCATGTGAGAGACATTCGAGAAATCAAGATCACCGTTCGCGATGCGGAAGTCCTCAGGCTGCTGGTACAGGGATGCAGCAACAAGGAAATTGCCAGCCAGTTAAAGATCAGTCCGCGCACCGTGAAACAACACTTGCGCACCATGTTTTTGAGAGCCGGGATTCGGGACGGCCGCAAGCGGGTAAAACTCGCCACGGCCATATTCCAGAAGGAGCAGATGGAAGCATGCAACCGCGTCAACAGTTAACCCTGAAAGAAGTGCAGGTCGCGCTTTTGGTGTGGGAGGGGCTCACGAACCGTGATATTGCCTCCCGCCTGGAAACTACCGAGCAGGTAGTAAAAAACTACTTGCGAAATACCTTTGACAAACTGGGGGTGTGGAGCCGCCTGGAACTTGCGCTTTACGTAGCCAGCCATGGCGGGGCGGGCTGGAAAGAGGAACTGGGCTTTTCAGAAGATTCGCCGCTGGCCGCTACCGGCTAGTACGAAATCTGCGTGATGCTTTTCAAGAAATCTTTTAACTGGGCGATGTCCAGTTCGGACATTTCCGCGAATTGCACGCCGATGCCAAATCCGGGCCGGCTGTTGACGACCCGGCCCATAGCCTGGATTTTGTTCTCTTTGATCCAGATACCAATGCTCAGTTTTGTGCCCTTTTGCAGGGGGATGGGCATTTCGATGAAGCAGCCTCCAATGCTGATGTCCACCGCTTTTCCCCAAATAGGGGCGGATTGACCGGAGGGATGAATTTGCACGGAAATCATGCACTTGAGCCGGCCGGTTCCACGACGGTCGCTAGCCTGACGGCGGTCGGGTGTTTTACGCCGTTGGTTGGCTGGCGAGGACTCCACGAACGGATCCGGCCCCATCGCTGCCAGGGGGGCATCCCAAATGTTTTTGTCAGGAGCCACACTGACCAAGCCGACTTGCTCGGCTGTAATCGTGCCGGGCTGGCCCACCCACTGGATACAAAAGCGACTTTTCTTTTGTCCCTGGCTGACCCCAACGACTTCACCGGGCTTAAGGCGGGTTTTAACACCATCGAGACGAGCGCCCGTATGGCTGATATCAAAACTGAAGACGTTTTCGGAAAAGATCTGTCCTTCGGCATCAGTGCCAAAGATCCGAACGGGAATCCGGATCGGGTGGCGTGGCTCGCGACGTTTACCCATACATTCAGGAGGGAAAAATTGATGCTAATTGATCCTTCAAGAACCTGCCAAGTATCCAGCTTGACTCGAAAGGGAAGGGTGGCACTAGTGCATATAGGAAAAACACGCAACAGATTGCAGTATAGGCCAGCAAAGGGTTTCACTTTGCTGGCTCAAATTATTAGTTCAAAAGGACTTATGTCGATCGCGATGGGCCGGAAGATTGCACGCCCCTAGTCGGGAAAATAAATGACGGAAAGAATGGAACACAAAGAGATCTTCTGGATGGCCTGTGATTCGACCGAGCAACTGCGGGCCGAATACGGCCCCTTTCAGACTCGGGGCGAAGCGGAACGCGAAGCCCGTAGGCTGGGCTTTGGCTATCTGTTACGTTACGAGCACATCATCGGGGAAGACGACGATATCAAAGAAGTCCGCTGCGTGTTTGTGGAGCTTCCCGAAATTCCCAATCAGTTTCAACTGGTGCGTAGGCTGCACACGCGCTGTGCCAGCTGCGGGGAATCCGCCATTCACGACGAACCCTGGCAAGCCGAGGTCTGGGCCGACATCCACGAATTCGAACACACCCGCCACCGCGTCCGCCTGTTTGAGCACACCCGCGCCGATGGTCTTAAGGAGATCGGCAACTGGCGTGAGTGCGCGTAAAACTCTCAGTCCGCAGATTTGCGCATCGTGAGGCTTTTGAGGTACTTTTTCAGGCGGACACACTATGGGCCTGATCACAACCTTCCTATTCGCGCTTGTTCCTCTTCTGGGCATTGCCTGGATTGCTATCCATGGATTGATCTTCACCGTAGATGGGCTGTTCATGAGCCTGATCCTGCTGACCATTTCCGGGATCTGCGGCACCACCTGCCTTTTCGAAATATTCAAGGGGCACAAGAGCAGCAGCGGGGCAGGGTCAGCTACGGGAAGTGGTGGAACCGGGGGCGGCTCTTCCTCGGGCCTGGTGCAGAGGGGCAAAGTGCAGAGTGTGGAGTTTTTTGAATCCAGTGTTGGGCAACCCAATAAATCCATTGTGACACTGGCCGGCCGAAAATCTCCGGTGACGCTGGTGTTTGAAGGCGACCTGCGCAACGCGCTGCCCATCGGGCAAAAGGTGGAAGTGACCATGCGGAAACAGACCGGCTACAACGTGCTGGTCAATGTAAACTTCGCATAGTCGTCAAATTTCATTCCCAATCCGATTCATTGCAGAAATTACCATGGTAATCGCGAAGCGCGGTTTGCGGGTTCGCGTTCCCTATAACTAAGCGAAAATCTTCACAGGACTATTTTTTATTCCCGCCGGTGTGCGGAATGGAGGCGGCTACATGTCGCAAGTCGCGGAGGGAAAGCCCGACCAACCCTCAATGTTGGAACGCGCGGAGGAAATCCAGCAGCAGATCCAGCATATTTCCGGACGCGACTGGCAGCTGTGGTCGATCGGCATTCTCATTATGCTGGTCGTGACCGCGGGAATGTTGGCCTTAATTTTGCCTAACATGGTGTGGTCACAGCGGGTCATGCATATTGACCTGTCTTATTTACCGCAACTTTTCTTCGGACTGATCTCGCTGGTTCTGCTGGTAAATATTTATCTCCTAGGGCAGAAATTTACCCTGAATACCACGCGCCGCGCCCTCATTCGTGAACTGGTCTTGAATGAGCGGCTGGAGAGCCTTTCACTGATTGACCCGCTCACCCAGTTGTTGAACCGCCGCGCGATGAACGAATTCATTCCTCGCGAAGTGGCGCGTGCCAACCGCCTGGGCGCAGGGCTGACCTTTCTGACCCTGGATGTCGATCGATTCCGCGCGATTAATACGAAATTCGGCTCACTGGAGGGCGATATGCTCCTCACTGACTTCGGAAAAATGCTGAAGCTGATTTTTCGCGGTGGAGACATGGTATTCCGCCAGGGCGGGGATGAATTTCTAATTTTGATGCCGGATACAACAGAAGATCAGGCGGACAGTCCTTTGCAGCGCCTGCTACGCATGGTGGCGGACTGGAACCAGAACAGCAAGAAAGAATACGAGCTATCATTCAGCTGGGGCGTGGCTGCCTATGTTACAGGTACTGGAGTTGAGGATGTATTGCGAGCTGTAGACCGCAAGATGTACCAGAAGAAGCATAATCTGGTGCCGACATTTTAGGCTGCTTTCAAGCTGCCGGCAGCCGCCCGGTCAATAAACCACAACAACTCTCCGTTGGCTGGATGTATCCGTTGAGCGGGTAATTTGCTACTGGGGCCCTCGAACACTTCCTGAACTACCGCAGCCTTCTCTTTTCCAGCAGCAAGAAATAGCACACATGCCGCGTGGTTAAAAACCGGCAGCGTCAGGCTCACGCGAAACATCTTGAACTTCTCGATCCAGGGTGCAACAACCAGCCGCACCTTTTCTTCCAACGCCGGGGCATCGGGGAACAGGGAGGCGGTGTGCCCTTCAGGGCCGATTCCGTTTAAGGTCAAATCAAAGCGCGGAAGCTCTCTTGTTTTCAAACCAAAGAAGGTTTTCAGAGTCTGTTCGTAGTCTGAAGCAGCGGCATCTGCCGGGCTGATTTCTGTTTTGATTCGGAATACATTGCGGCCAGGGATCGGGACCTTGGAGAGAAGGGTCTCTCTGGTCATGCGGAAATTGCTTTCGGCGGCGTCTGCCGGGACGTAGCGCTCATCGCCCCAGAACAGATATATCTTGTCCCAGGGAAGCTCCGGAAACCTTCCGCTTGCCAACAACGCGAACAGGCTTCTAGGGGTCGATCCGCCGGAAAGTGCGACGCAAAATCGTGCGTGGTCTTTGATCGACTGCGACGCCCGATGGGAAAATTCTTCAGCGGCAGCCCGAAACAGGTCTGCCGGAGTGTCGAAAACCCGAGGTTTCATTTCTCGATGTTTCTCCACTCGCGCCCATCGCGTTGCAGCAGATCGTCGGACTCCTTCGGCCCCCACGTGCCAGCCGCATAGTTGGGGAAATTGCGCGGCGGTAACGCCTTCCAGACATCCAGCACCGGGTTGACCACGCACCATCCGGCTTCCACCATGTCGGCGCGTTGAAACAGGGTTTGATCGCCGATCATGCAGTCATGCAGCAGGCGTTCGTAGCCGGTGCTAGGCTGAGTGCCAAAGTAATCTTTGTATTCAAAATCCATGTCCACGGCGCCCAGCCGCATCGCTGGCCCTGGTTTTTTGGCCGCAAAGCGCAGCGAGATGCCTTCCTCCGGCTGAATGTGCAGGACTAACTGGTTCGGCATCAGGTTCTCAACTGGAGTGTCGCGGAACAACATAAACGGGGCCTGGCGGAATTGAATGATGACGTGGGTATTCCGCCCCGGAAGCCGCTTGCCCGTACGCAGATAGAAGGGAACATCGGCCCAGCGCCAGTTATCAATCAGCAGCTTCATGGCGACGAAGGTTTCAGTCCTGGAGTCCGGGGGCACCTTCTCCTCGCTGCGATAGGCCGTCGCTCTCTGTCCGGCAATCGTGCTTTCGCCGTACTGTCCGCGCACCGTCCGTTGCAGCACTTCTTCGGAGGACATAGGCTGGATCGCGTGCAGGATCTTCGCCTGTTCATCGCGGACGGCATTGGCGCGAAATGAAATCGGCGGTTCCATGGCAGTCAGGCTGATCAACTGCATGATGTGGTTGGGAACCATGTCGCGCAGCGCCCCGGACTGGTCGTAATACCCACCACGTTGTTCGACCCCTACCGTTTCCGCCACCGAAATCTGTACATGATCGATATAGCGCCGGTTCCACACCGGTTCGAAAATTCCATTGGCAAAGCGAAGGGCCAGGATGTTCTGAACGGTTTCTTTTCCCAGGTAGTGATCGATGCGGTAAATCTGCTTCTCATCGGCCACCTGTAACAGGCACTTGTTTAGCGCTCTGGCGGTATCCAGATCGTGACCAAAAGGTTTTTCGATGACAATGCGGCGCCAATGTTGGTTCTCCTGTAAGAGCCCAGCGCCCGCCAGGTTCTCTGCAATGGTGCCGAAAAAATCAGGCGCAGTGGCCATGTAGAAGAAGTAGTTACCGTGAGTGGAGTGGTCCTGGTCAACTTTCTTGAGGGTGTCAGCCAGCTTTGGAATAGAGGTTCTTATCGGGAAACTCGCCATCCACATAATGCAGGCGGCGAATGAACCACTCCCACAGGTCCTGATCGAGTTCTTCGGTGGCAAACTCCTTCATGTCGGCGGAAATTCGCTTGCGGAACTCTTCATTGGACATGGGGCTGCGGGCCACGCCCACCACCGCAAATTCGCGCGAAAGCAGCTCCTGCTTTGCCAGGTTGTAGAGAGCAGGGAACAGCTTGCGCTTGGCCAGATCGCCGGTGACCCCAAAGATCACCATGATGCAAGGATCGGCGGTCCTTCCGGGACGAGCGGTAGAGTTTTGATTTTCTGTTCTTGCCATTCTGCGGCCTTTTGCCAGTTCGATTATGCAGTCTTCTTGGGAGCCGTTGGCTCCACGTGTCCGCCGAATTTCTGGCGCATGGCGGAAAGCATTTTTTCCGCAAACGTGTGCTCCTGCCGCGAGCGGAAACGGGTGTAAAGCGCGGCGGAAAGCACATCGACGGGAACCGCTTCGTCAATCGCTGCCTGGATGGTCCAGCGGCCTTCGCCGGAATCCTGCACAAAGCCGGAGTATTCCGCGAGCGTGGGGTTCTCTGCTAAAGCCATTGCCGTAAGATCGAGCAGCCATGAACTGACCACACTGCCGCGCCGCCAAACCTCGGCAATGTCCGCGAGATTCAGGTCATAGCGATATTCTTCTGCCACCTCCTTGCTGGTGGCGTTGCGGAAGATGTCAAAGCCCTCGGCGTAGGCCTGCATCAGACCGTACTCAATGCCGTTGTGCACCATCTTCACGAAGTGACCTGCGCCGGCGGGACCGCAGTAGATGTACCCGTCCTCGGCTGTTCCCGGAAGTTTTTCGCGCCCAGGAGTTCGTGGGATGTCACCACGCCCGGGGGCAAGCGTCTTAAAAATCGGGTCAAGCTGTTGCACGACTTCCCTGGGGCCACCGATCATCATGCAGTATCCGCGCTCAAGGCCCCAGACGCCGCCACTGGTGCCCACATCCACGTAATGGATGCCTTTGTCCTTGAGTTCTTTGGCGCGGCGGACGTCGTCTTTGAAATAGGAGTTTCCGCCGTCAATCAGGATGTCGCCAGCCGAGAAGCGTTGCGCGAGAGC
Organism: uncultured Acidobacteriota bacterium; assembly: GCA_963837365.1. Lineage (GTDB taxonomy): Bacteria > Acidobacteriota > Terriglobia > Terriglobales > Acidobacteriaceae > CAWBXL01. The sequence goes on along the minus strand of CAWIMW010000009.1, from coordinate 8,427 downwards.
ATGGACCGTTTGTTCGGTTGGGCCACCGGCGGGGACCATCATCCAGGCGATTTTCGGCTTGCCCAGCTTGCCGGCAAAATCATCAAGTGAGGACGTAGCAACAGCGCCTTCGCCGGAGATTTTCTTGATGTTGTCGGCGCTGAGATCAGTGACTACCACTTCGTGACCGCCGCGCATCAGACGGCGCGTCATATTCGCGCCCATACGGCCGAGGCCGACCATTCCTAATCGCATCTGTTGCTCCTAGTTGTTGGTCCTGTACTGGAACTTAGTTGAGCGCCTGGAGTAGAGCACTCGTTAAGCTTCGCCAATCCCGATTGCAAATCCCCACCGATATGAACCCGCAGTGCCCGCCGTCCCCGGTCAGCCAACACCTGGAAATCCCCACGGGCCTGCGCGGCTTTGACGGTTCCGAAGGTATACTTTTGCTCCGGCACTGGCAAATCGGCTACATCATCACAAGTCACTTGCAAAAACACCCCACTATTTGGCCCGCCTTTGTAGGCCTGTCCGGTGGAATGCAGGAAGCGCGGCCCAAAACCCAGACAAGTGGCTACTTTCTTTTTGTCGCGTACCGCATGGCGCATTTTCTGCAACGCTGACTTCATGAGCATCGTTCATTTCGATGTAACCGAGCAGGGCGAAGTAATCGCCTGCGCCAATCCGTCCGAGATGGGCACGCAAATATCCACTTAGAGTTTTGTCACTGCCGGCGATCCCCGGCCAGTGCGTCGGCATTCCTGGGATCGGTAAATAGCTTGAAAGTTCCATCCGTAACCACTGGGTCTTCGGAGGGCAGGGAACCTGCCTTTTCGTACGCAGAAGTAAGGTCGCGAGTCACGATCTTGCTGGCTTCGACATCGGGCTGATTGAAGGCGTTGATGCCGATAGCAGCGCCAGCCACTGCGGTCGCAATTTCCCAGCGGAAAAATTCCTGGCCCAGATTGTAGATGTCGTCGAGCGCAATCCGCACCACCGGATGGCCCGCCTGCTCCAAAGCAGCGACTCCCGCGTCCTGTTCTTTGTTTGCGGATGATTCATGCCGCAAATAGGCGAAAACCCGGTCGGTTCCATACACCGAAGGCGCGCCTATTGCTTCGCGGTCCACGGGAATGATTCCTTTGCCTACTTTGCCCGTGGATTCAGCGATCAGTTGTTCCAACCACGCGCCCAGGTCATAAATTCCCGGAGAAGTGATGATGGTGATCTTGTCGCGTCCTTGTTTGGCAGCAGTCCCCAGAATCAGTCCCAGAACCACTGCTGCGTTATTTTCAACGGGAACACTAGCGGAACTGGCATGCACCATTCTCTTCGTCCGCTCAAGAAATTTGGCAGTATCTATTCCCATCAGCGACCCAGGAATCATGCCGAAGTTCGACAGAGCCGAGTAGCGCCCGCCAATGCTGGGGACCCCGTAGAAAATATGCCGGAAGTGGTCCCCTTCAGCGACTTTTTGCATTTTAGATCCGGGATCAGTGATGGCGATGAAGTGGCTGCCAACTTTATCCGCACCCACCGCCTGTTTTACCCGGTGAAAAAAATATTGCTTGTAGATGTTGGGCTCAAGCGTGCTGCCCGATTTGCTTGAGACCACAAATAAAGTTTTCGTTAGATCAACTTTGTGGTCGAACGATTTGATCTGGGCGGGGTCGGTGGAATCCAGCACATGCAGTCTGGGGAATCCGGCAATGTGCCCGAAGGTCTTTTCCAGAACCTCCGGGCAGAGACTCGATCCGCCCATGCCCAGCAGGAGGATGCTGGTGAATCCGCCATTTTTGGCGTCGTCGGCAACCCGCCGGAAAGCAGACAAGTTAGCTAATTGCTGATCGGTAATTCCCAGCCAGCCGAGCCACTGGGCTTCGTCGGCCCCTGTCCACAAGCTGGCATCGCCCCTCCATAGGCGCTGGATTTTGCCTGAACTCTGCCACTCGCTGATCGCAGACTTGACTGCTGAAGCCAAGCCATCCGGTAATTTGTAAGTTTGAGGATTCAGTTCACTTGGCATTCTTCTCAATCGCTTGCAACAGCTTGTCAAACGCCTCGGAGAAGAGCTTGACGCCGTCGTCTGTCAGTTTATCGGTGACTTCTTTCATGGAAATGCCAAGCTTGGGCAGAGTGTCCATTACTTGTTTGGCTTGATCGATATTTTCCGTCAGCGTTTGCCGTGGATGTCCATGATCACGATAAGCGTCGAATGTCGCAGGAGGAATGGTATTTACCGTGTCCGGTCCGACTAATTCTTCTACGTACATGACATCGCTGTAGGCAGGGTTTTTTGTGCTGGTGCTGGCCCAGAGCACGCGCTGCGTCTTCGCGCCCTTGGCGGCAAGTTTCTTCCAGCGGTCGGTGCCAAAGATTTCCAGATAGCTTTGGTAAGCCAGCTTTCCGTTGGCGATGGCGACTTTACCCTGGACGCTCTTCAGCAGCGACTGCTCGGAAGAGTCTTTCGAAGCCTTCAAATGTGCTTCCACAATCTTGTCGATCGCCGAATCAATGCGGCTGATGAAGAAGCTGGCCACGCTGGCAATCTCACTGACATCGCCTCCGCGCGCCGCGAGCTGCTCCAGTCCTGCGACGTAAGCCTCGGCCACTTGTTCGTACACCTGCTGCGAGAACAGGAGCGTCACGTTGATGTTGATGCCCTCGCTGGTTAGTTGCTGAAATGCCGGAATGCCCTCGACCGTGCCGGGGACTTTAATCATCACGTTCGGCTTGCCGACTGCTTTCCATAGCCTGCGTGCTTCTTCGAGGGTTGCCTTGGTGTCGCGTGCGAGGTAAGGAGAAACTTCCAGGCTCACGTATCCGTCGCGCCCCTGGCTGCTTTCATACACCGGCCGCAGAGCGTCGGCGGCATCCTGGATGTCGCGAATGGCGAGGGATTCAAATTTAGCGGTTGCGCTCAGGTTTTTGCCGGCCAGCGAGTGCAGCACATCGTCGTAGAGCTTGCTATCGGAAATGGCTTTTTCAAAGATGGCGGGATTCGAGGTCATTCCCCGCAGGCCGTCTTCAGCGATCAGGCGCTTCAGTTCGCCGCTGGTAAACAGGTCGCGGCGGATATAGTCCAGCCACACCGACTGGCCAAATTTCAGCAGATCTTTTAATGGATTGGTTGCCTTCGCAGTCTCAAGGACTTCCACTGGATTCATTCACCGCCTCCTACGTTTGTGATGCATTGAGGTTAGCCTACGTTTCATTTCTTTGGCTGGCGCTGCATGGTTTGGCGTGCAGCCGCCACTACATTTTCTACTGTAAATCCGAATTTCTTCTGCAAATCCTTGATAGGAGCGGAAGCGCCAAACGTCCTCATGGCCACGATGCTACCCGTCGGCCCGGTATAACGGGGCCAACCGAAGGCGGAACCCTGTTCCACCGCTACCCGAGCACCCACAGCGGGTGGAAGGACTTCATTCTGATAGCTTTCGCTCTGCTTCTCGAACAAATCCCATGACGGCATGCTGACGACTCGCGCCTTCACCCCTTCTTTGGTTAACTGCTCGTAAGCAGCTACGCACAGGGACACCTCGCTTCCAGTTCCGATTAAAATCACTTCCGGCTTGCCATCGGACGCGTCGGCGAGAACATAGGCGCCTTTTGCAACTCCTGCCGCTGAAGCATATTTTGTGCGGTCCAGAGTGGGCATCGCTTGTCGCGAGAGCACAAGTGCGGCCGGCTCTTTCGTGAGCTGCATGACCACTTTCCACGCTTCTACTACTTCATTGGCATCTCCGGGCCGGAATAAAGCAAATCCCGGCATGGCCCGCAGCATTGCCAGTTGTTCAATGGGTTGGTGGGTAGGGCCGTCTTCGCCCAAACCGATCGAATCATGCGTATAAACGTAGATGACTGGAATTTCCATGATGGCAGCCAGTCGCACGCTCGGCTTCATATAATCCACAAAGTTGAAAAACGTCGCGCCGAAGGCGCGGACGTTGGAGAGAGTCATTCCGTTTACGGCAGCCGCCATGGCATGTTCGCGGACGCCGAAATGAAAGTTGCGCCCGCCGAAGTTGCCGGGCTTGAAATCACCGTCCGCGCCGTCGAACTTCAACGTAGTCTTGTTGGATGTCGCCAGGTCCGCTGAGCCGCCGATTAGCCAGGGCACGTTCTGTGCAATCGCATTGAGGACTTTGCCTCCACTTTCGCGAGTGGCGACGCCTTTGGCATCGGCAGGGAACACCGGCAAGTTCTTGTCCCATCCATCGGGAAGTTTATGCTGCTGCATTCGTTTCAGTTGATCAGCCAGGGCTGGAAACGCCTTGGCATACTCTCCAAACATCTTTTCCCAAGCCTGGTGCAAACCAGCGCCGCGCTTTCCGATTCCATCCTGGAAGTGCTCAAGCACGCCATCCGGAACCAGGAACTGGGCATCTTCCGGCCAACCGTAGTTTCTTTTGGTGAGTTTTACTTCCTCTGCACCCAGCGGTTCACCGTGCGACGCATTCTTGTCCTGCTTGTTAGGAGATCCGTATCCAATGTGACTGTTCACGATGATCAGAGTGGGGCGGTCATTGGTGTGCTGAAAAGAGTTGAGCGCCTTTGAAAGCATCTCAACGTCATTGGCGTCCGTCACATGCGCGACATTCCACCCGTAAGCCTTGAAGCGGGCTTCCGTGTCCTCGCCATAGGACCAGTCCGCCGGGCCATCGAGGGTGATTCGATTGTTGTCGTAGAGCCAGCAGAGATTGGATAATTTCAAATGTCCCGCGAGCGAAGCAGCTTCGCTGCCGATACCTTCCATCATGTCGCCATCAGAGCAGATGGCGTAAACGTTGTAGTCAAAAACCTGGTATCCAGGCTTGTTATAGCGAGCGGCCAACCATTGCCCAGCGATCGCCATACCGACGCTGGTCCCTACTCCCTGGCCCAAAGGGCCAGTCGTAGTCTCGACACCGGCGGTGATTCTGTACTCCGGATGCCCGGGCGTCTTGCTGTCCAGTTGACGGAACTGCTTGATGTCATCGAGTGACACCGCAGGCTGGTCGAGGACCTTCTCTTCCGCCGCATCCACAGCCTTCACCCCGATCAAATAAAGGACGGAGTACAGCAGCATCGAAGCATGTCCCGCCGAAAGCACAAAGCGGTCTCGGTTAGGCCAAAGCGGACCCTTGGGGTCGTAGCGCATGAACCGTTGGTATAGGGTGTATGCCGTCGGCGCCAGCCCCATCGGGGCGCCGGGGTGCCCGGAATTCGCTTTCTGTACCCCATCAATGGACAAAGTGCGGATGGTGTTGATGCACAGGGTTTCAATCTGCTTGCTGGTCAGCGTCTGTTCGCTTACCGCCATAAGAGGCTGTCTCCTTCAGAATGGTCGCTATCCTGGCAGTTTACCAAGTTCTGAAGACACGCGCCTTTGAGGGATGTGAATTTAATGGGATGGACAGACATGTCCAACGCACGCAGGAAATGTGGAAATCCTAAGTTTTGTGAAATCTTGTGCGGCTTAGCGCTTCATCTGCGCCAGGTATCCATTGGTCTGGTGATAACTCTTGGTGGTGCTTTCTACAAATTTGAGGAAGTGGCGAAGCGTCTCGCGTTCGCCCGGTTCCATATCGGCGAACTTAATGCGAATGCCTTCGCTGGGCTTGATGCCAGTGACCACTCCATTAAGGATGACGCCTTTTACCCACAGCTTGCCATTCGCCACCCACAATCCAATTTCGATTTTCCTGCCGGGGTCCACCATTGTGGAAGTCGTGACCAAACATCCACCCAGGCTGGTGTTCGATAGATTGCCCCAGATGGGTGCATCCGAGCCTTCGACCCGAACTTCGACCGCGACAAAACACTTCATTCGCGGATACACCCGCCGGTCCTGCCCCCAGGACGGGGTGAAGATATCTGGCTCAAATGGTGGCGCAGTTTCGGTCGCCATAGACGTAGGTTGTTCAGCCGGCTCTTCAGCCACAGCAACGCTGCCCTCATCCTTCTTGGATTTCGAGGAGGCACCCTGCTTAATCTCGCGGATAGCCTCAAATAACGCCTTTTCGCGATTATCAGGAGTGGCTTCACGGCAGACTCTCAACAACTTTCCCAGATGGCTGACCAAATCAGGGTCGGCCAACAACTGGGTCCAATCTGCACCGGTAGCTAATGTCTTGGCTGCGCTCATGACGGATAGGGACTCCGGGCGCACCCCTGGATTTGCGGGCAGCACCCTGCTTCACAAGAGTGAACCAGGATCGTCGACCCGACAAGATGACTATGGTTACTTTGGGAAGTAACCAAGTTCCGATTACCTTGGCCAACAGTGCCAATTCCTAGAATGCTCCAACGTTGTCTGTCCCTGAAGGTTCCCATATAAGATAAGCCCTGCCATTATTTGGGTGTTGCCGTTGAGGCTCGCTTCAGCAAGGTGTCCGATTGTAAACGTCGGCAATATCTCTCAAACTCCAAACATGGTCCCCGCCACTGTAGATCTTGAACCTCGTCGAAAACAGGTGCATCGGTGCGTAAGGTCGAAAGAGTACGAAATAGTAGCGCTTCATCCCAGGCTGCAAATAGCGATTGCGAAAGTGGGCGTGCCCGCTTGATCGATGGTGCCCACATCTGCCACTCTTTAGGAATGTCCTCAAGATGCGGATACTGCGAGAACACCGCGCCGGCAGCCTTTTCTCCCCATCCGGATATTCCCGGGTAGCCATCGGCGCTGTCGCCAACCACGGCCAAATAATCGGGGATGGATTGTGGCAGAACGCCGAACTTCGCAACCACTCCCGCTTCATCGCGCAGAATATTTCTTCTGCGGTCGAGCTGCACGATTCGTGATCCCATCACTGTCTGAGCAAGATCTTTATCGGGTGTACAGATCAATACTTGTTCCACCCGCTTGTCCAGTGAAGCTTTCGTAGCCCCGGACGCGAGCGCGTCATCCGCCTCAAACTCCACCATCGGCCAGACGGCCACACCCATTGCTTGAAGACCTTCCTCCAGAACAGGGAATTGTGAAAGCAACTCCGGCGCAACGCCTTCGCTGGTTTTGTACCCGGGATAAAGATCGTTGCGGAATGATTCCACAACATGGTCCGTCGCGACCCCCAAATGGGTCACGCCATCTTCGATCATGGACAAGACAGAATTGAGGACCCCGCGCACCGCGGCGATTTCCTGGCCCGTTACATCGCTGGCGGACGGGACGGCGAAATAGTGGCGAAATAGTTCATAGGTCCCATCGAGCAGATGAACTTTCATTGTGAGTGGATTATATGGTGGAGGCGGCAGGAGTCGGACGATTCGGCGTGTTGACAGCGCGAAGTTATTGATTTTGCGAATCGCTAGAACGGCGAAAAGGACCACATGGCCCTATCCATAGACCGTTCTGGGCGCAAGCACTCCCTTATTCCACTGACTAGCGTGCAGGTTCAGTGACGGTAAGGACTTGATCAACCGGGACATTTTCTAGCTTCTGTACAATGCCGGATGGCCAGCGTATCTCGAGCAAGTCAGCCTGCGTATCCGAACCCAGACCGAAATGGACCGGCCCGTAGCTGGACGAGGCATAACCCGCGCTCGTGGTCATGTGATTGTACTGTGGGCCCACTGTCTTGCTGACTACCTTGATCCTTGCGCCGATGCCGTCGCGGTTGCTTTTGGTGCCCCGCAGAGCCACGTCGAGCCAATGACTGGGACCTGGAGACCGATTCATCCAAATTTCCGCATCGCTACCAATCGCCAAAACCACAATATCGATGCGCCCATCACCGTCGAAGTCACCAAAAGCACAGCCGCGGTGGCGTCCCTTTGGGGCAGCCTCAAAGCCGGCTTCTTCTGTGAAAGGCAGCCACTTGCCGCTGCTGCCCAGATTGTGGAAGACCGTGTTGTAGTAAGCCACGGGTTGGCCGGGCATGGAATGGGCTTGTACATGTCCGCCACTTACGAACAAGTCTTTCCAGCCGTCATTGTCGAAGTCGTAAAAGGCCACGCCAAACCCTGACATGACCAGGCTCACTTGCCGCATTCCACTTGGACTTGTGACCTCTTTGAAAGTTCCCTTGCCGGTATTCTGAAATATCGGGAATGTCTGATTGGGTAGCGCCACAAATGCAATGTCGGGATATCCGTCATTGTCGTAGTCACGAAAGTCCAGGCCCATTCCTGAGATAAACGCGCCGTCCTCGGGGAGAGCAACTCCCGCCTCAAACGCGACTTCCTCAAAATGGTCGCCTAGATTGTGAAAAAGGGAGTTATAGGAAGCGTCGTTGGTCACAAAGAGGTCAGGACGGCCATCATTATCGTAGTCAGCCAATCCGACACCCATCGCCTTGCCGACGTGATCACGAAGGCCCCACTGTTTGGAGGCATCGCGAAAGGTCCCATCTCCGTTGTTTAGGAACAACTGATTCGGTAGGCCCTTGTAGTAGCGGGGATGACAATAATCCGACATGCCGGCGAACTCGCACAAGGGTTTTTTTGAATAGGTCCACTGCAAGT
>CAWIMW010000008.1:0-254236 GCA_963837365.1 uncultured Acidobacteriota bacterium | reverse complement strand
CCGCCGGGATAGTTGTGGAAGAACAACCCACCGATGATCTCCCCCGCTGCGTACAGCCCGCGGATCGGTCGGCCCTCGTTCGACACCACTTCCGCCTTGTCGGGCGTGATCCGCAGGCCGCCGAAGGTGAACGTGATGCCGCAGGTCACCTGGAAGGCCACGTACGGCGGTTCGTCGAGGCGGTTGGCCCAGTTCGACTTCCGCACCGCCAGTCCGCGGGTCCCCCTCCCGTCTTTCACGGACGGGTCGAACGGCACCTCGGTCATCACCGCCGCGTTGTACTCCGCGACGTGGGCGAGGAACGCCTCGGGGTCGACGCCCTCCAGCTTGACGGCGAGCTCCTCGAGGGTGTCCGCCTGCACCTTGGTCACCTGCCGGATCCGGTACTCGTCCCGCAGGAGATCCACCACCTTGCTGTCGAAGACCTGCCACGCGAACTGTGCCGGCTGGGCCAGGATCCGGCTGCCGTACTTGGCGTAGGTGTAGTTGCGGAAGTCCTCGCCCTCGTCGACGAAACGGCGGCCCTCGGCATTGACCATGATCCCGAGCGGATAGCTGTGCTTCTGGAAGCCGTCCCCGACCGCGAGGTCGCCGAACTCGGGGGCGTTGCGATCCCAGCCCACGGCGTGGCAGCCGGACCAGTGGCCGGCCGGCGACGCTCCCATCTCGAAGGCCATGCGGTGCCCCTCGCCGGTGTTGAACCGCGTGCCCCGCACCCGGGCCAGGTCCCAACCAGGTCCGAGGTACCGCGTGCGCCACTCGACGTTCGCCTGGAACCCGCCGCACGCGAGCACGACAGCGGTGGCCGGCACGTCGACCATCCGCCCGTCGATCATTGCCGTCACACCGCGGACGCCGTCACCGTCGGCGAGCAGATGCCGCGCCGGCGCGCCGTAGCGGATCTGGATGCCCGCCTTGGCCGCCAGGGTGTGCTCCGCCTCGACGAGCCCCGGCCCGCCGCCCGAGGCGTCGATCGTGAGCCCACCCCAGAAGCGCAACATGTCGCCCACCTTGAACGCCTGCCGCCCGTAGGCGGGGACGAACCGGATGCCGAGATCAGCCATCCATCGGAGGGTGGCATGGCTGCGTTCCACCAGCGCTTCGACGAGGTCCGGGTCCGCCCGGTACTGGGTGACGCGCGCCATGTCGTCGTAGAACGCCGACGCCGGGTAGACGCCGAAGTCCGTGGTGGCGAGCTCGGCGTCGCTCAGGTCGCGCACGAGCTCTCGCAGGTGATCGACCGAGTCGTAGACGACCCGCATGGCGCCGGCCGTGAACGCGGTGTCCCCGCCCCGCTCCTGTTCGGGCGCCCGCTCCAGCACGAGCACCTCGGCACCGCGCTCGCGGGCGGCCAGCGCGGCACACATGGCGGCGTTGCCGCCGCCGACCACGACGACGTCGGCAGCCAGGTCATCCGTCATCAGATCACGTCCTTCGGGCGATCCCCCAGGAACAGCGCGTCGACGGCGACGAGCCCGTCCTCGGTGACGATCAACGGGTTCACGTCCAGCGAGCTCATCCAGTGCCGGTGCGTTCGCCAGAGGCGGTCGAGACCGCAGATCACGTCGGCCGCCGACGCGAGCGGCCATGGTCGCTGCCCGCGAATGCCGGCGATGACCTCGGGTCCGGCGACTTCGCGTGCCAACTCGGTGGCGCGTTGCGCGTCGACCGGCAGGAAGCGACCGGCGACGCCGTCGGTCAGCTCGACGAGCACACCACCGCGGCCGAACAGGAGCACGTCGCCCAGCCCGGTCCCGCAGTGCACGCCGGCGAACGCCTCGGCGTGGCCGCTGACCATCGCCTGGATCGCGACGGTGGCATCGACCTGGTGAGCACCGGCGATGGCGCGCAGCTCGGCGATTGCGTGCTCGACCTCCTCGACGGCGACGTCGACCCGGACGGCGTCGAGCTCGGTGCGATGCGGGACGTTCGCCAGCTTGACGACGAGTCGGGAGCCGACGCGCGACGCCACCCGCGCCACGTCGGCGGCCGGAGCGTCCGGGGCGACCGCCTCCCAGGGCGCGACGGGAATACCGGCGCTCGTGAGCAGCGCCATCGCTTCGGCGAAGGGCACCATCGGGCCGGCGGCAGTGGCGATCAGCTCCGGCGCCGCGCCGGGCGCGGGCTCGTCGCCCTCGTCGTCGCCTGCCGAGGCGAGCGTGGCGAGCGGTCCGGCGACGAACCGGTCGAGGGCGTCGGCGGCGTGGAAGACCGATTCGATGCCGCGTCCGAACAACACGCCGCGGTCGCGCCACGAGGTGACCCATGCGCCGATCGATGTCGCCTCCACTGGGCTGACGACCACAGGTGTGTCGACGTCAGCGGCGGCGAGCGCGAGCGGTTCGAGCATCCTGCTGCTCCAATCGGCGTCGCCGTCGCCAGCCCACCATCCGAGCACCAGCAGGTCGACGACGCTCGCGTACTTGACGAACACCTCCTGCATCAGGTCGGCGCGCGAGAACACGAAGCCGGTGAGGTCGAGTGGGTTCACGGTGTCACCCGGGACGCGCTCACGAACCCACTCGGCGATCTCGTCGAGTGGTGGAACCGGGGCGCCGCTCGCATCGGCGATGTCGGCCGCCAAGGCGGCGACGCCACCCGACGCCGCGATCACGCCGATGCTGCGGATCGGCCGATGCCTCTCCCGCGGGAGCTGGGCGAACAGCTGCGCGCGGTCGAGCAGATCGTCGACGTCGGTCGCGTCGATGACCCCGTGCTCGCGAAACGCGAGGTCGTAGACCCAACCTTCGTCGGCGATCGCACCCGTGTGCGACTGCATGATCGTGCGTGCCCGCGCCGACCGGCCGAGCTTGAGCGCGATGACGGGCTTGCCGGCGTCGCGGGCGACGCCGACGCTGGCGAAGAAGTCCGCAGGACGCCGGAGGGTCTCGACGACGACGCAGATGACCGAGGTGAACGGATCGGCCGCCGCGACGGCGACGAAGTCGGCCAGGTCGCAGACGGCCTCGTTGCCGGACGAGACCACGATCGACACGCCGAGCGCTCGTTCCCGGGCGGCCGCAGCCGTGGCCCGGGCGAGGAACCCGCTCTGGGAGACGATGCTCACGCCGCCAACCGTCGCGGCGCCGGCAACCGGCAAGTCGAGCCGCCCACCGGTGAAGAGGCTCACGCCGAGGGCGACGTTGCGGAACCCGGCGCAGTTCGGACCGACGACGGCGAGGGACGTCCGGTCGGCGATGGCCACCAGCCGCTCCTGGGCCTCGACACCATCCGGGCCCGTCTCCGCGAAACCGGATGCGACCACGACCACGCCGCCGCATCCCAGCGCGGCAGCCTCCTCCACGACGGTGAGGGAGGCCTCGGCGTTGACGATCGACAGCACGGCGTCGATCGGCCGCCCCGCCGAGGCGAGGTCGACCACGACCGGGCGCCCGTAGGCCTCGTCGCGTCGGGGGTTGACCAGGACGACGTCATGGCCCGCTTCCAGCATCGGCAGGATGACGTTGTTCGACATCGGCGACTGATCGTTCGCGCCAACGACGGCGACCGTCTTGGGCGACAACATCCGGGTGAGGTTGCGGCGCAGGTCGCGCCGTGGCTCATCCACGCCGGTCACCGTGAAGCTCGACGATCGCTCACCGCTCGACACACCCAACGTTGACGTTCCTCCGGTTCACCAGCTGCAACGAAGCGAAGGACGCCGTGGCGCAGGTGGGATCGATTCGACCTACCGGCGACCATAAGCAGCAGGTCGGACGTGGCTCAATCGCCACGCACGATGGAAAGGCACCGGACATCGCGGTCGGGCCATGGTGGGGGCCATGAGTCGGCAGATCGGAATGCACATCGGCGGCAAGGAGGTGGCGGCCGTCGGCGGCCAGTGGTTCGACACCGTCGACCCGTTCACCGGCCAGGTGTGGGCCGAGGTGGCCCGGGGCGACACCCGCGACGTCGAGCGGGCGGTCGCGAGCGCGCACGCCGCCTTCGCGGACGGCCCGTGGTCCGAGCTGACCGCAACGGCACGGGGTCGCCTCCTGCATCGACTCGGTGACCTCGTGCTCGACCACCTCGAAGAGCTGGTCGCGGCCGAGAGCCGCGACAACGGCAAGTCCTACGCCGAGCTACGCGCCGCGCTGCGGACGATGGCCGGCTGGTACCACTACTACGGCGGCCTCGCCGACAAGATCCAAGGTGACGTCATCCCGGTCGACCGGGCGGACGCGCTGAACTACACGCTGCACGAGCCGTACGGCGTGGTGGCCGCCATCCTCCCGTGGAACTCGCCGCTGCGGCTGGCCTCGTGGAAGCTTGCGCCGGCCCTGGCCGCGGGCAACACGGTCGTCGTGAAGCCCTCGGAGCACACGTCGACGTCGATCGTCACGATGATGGACCTGCTCGCCGAGGCGGGCGTGCCGGACGGCGTCGTGAACGTCGTGACCGGGTTCGGTCCCGATGTGGTGCCGCCGCTGGTGGAGCATCCGCTCGTCCGCCGAGTCTCGTTCACGGGCGGTGCGGTCGCCGGCGCCGTCGTGGCCGAGCTCGCCGCTCGCGCCGGCAAGCCGGTCACGCTCGAGCTCGGCGGGAAGTCTCCGCATCTGGTCTTCGCCGATGCCGATCGACGGCGTGCGGCGGCCGGTGTCGCCGCGGGGGTCTTCTCCTCCGGCGGTCAGACGTGCCTCGCCGGATCACGACTCATCGTCGAGCGGTCGGTGCACGACGAGCTGGTCGAACAGGTGGTCGCCATCGCCGAACGGGTTCGATTCGGTGATCCCTCCGACCCCGACACCGACGTCGGGCCGGTGGCGACCGAGAAGCAGTTCGACCACATCCTCGGCTTCATCGACCGAGCCTGCGCCTCGGGGTCCACGCTCGTCACCGGCGGGCGCGCGGTCGAGGCGGCCGGGTGCCGGCGCTTCGTCGCGCCGACGGTGTTCACCGACGTCGATCCCGCCAGCGAGCTGTTCCAGGAGGAGGTCTTCGGTCCGGTCCTGGCCGTGACGGCGTTCGACACCGAAGCGGAGGCGGTGGCGCTCGCCAATGGAGTCGCCTACGGCCTGGCCGCCGGCGTCTGGACCAGCGACCTCAGCCGGGCCCACCGGGTCAGCCGCCGGGTGCAAGCGGGGACCGTGTGGGTGAACGGCTACCGCTACACCGCGCCGCAGTCGCCGTTCGGCGGCTACAAGGCTTCGGGCCTGGGCCGGGAGAGCGGTGTCGACGCCATCCGCGAGTACCTCCAGACCAAGAGCGTGTGGATCGACCTCGGTGACACCCAAGGGCCCGGAGGGGACCAGCGATGAGCGACGACGTCTACGAGCTCTACGCCATCCGGTACGCGACGAACCCTCGTCGGCGCCGAGTCGAGAACCTCATGTGGGTCGCGCCGGACGATCCCCACGACGCGCCGATGCCGATGGACTTCAAACACGGCCCCAGCTGTCTAGTTTGCAGGGGTGCACTACAGCTGGAGTAAAACCGAGAGAATCACGGACTGGATCGAAGACAACATCATCGCACCACTTCCTTAAGGAGATCAGGACAAATGCGCTTTCGAATTGTATTCCCTGTTGTAAGTGTTCTTCTGAGCGCATTGTTATTTTATGCGGGCGACAGGCAAGTTCGGGAAACGCTAAAGACAACGAATGGGGGATCTTTTGAAGGCATGCCTCTTAACGCTGCGTCTGCGAAATACATTGACTACGCCATCAACGCTCCCGCTTGGGCAATCTTGATGGAGAATCGGGAGATGCGTTGGTCACCAAGCACGTACTGGACGGGTCGAGATTTACGCTACTTCATTGCCCTGGTTGTGATGTGGTACCTACTAGGATTCGGGTTGGATAAGAAGATTGCTGGGCTCAGCCCCATGCAGGATAGGCATGCCTCCCCCAGCAAGGTCGTGCTGGCAGTTGCTTGCATTTTATATGGATGTCTGCGGTGCTACTTGGTATTGAGAGATTTCATCCCATTGAAAGCATATGGCTACTGGTTGCCAAACATTCGTCCTTACTGGTTTATCGTAGCGGTGCTTCTTTGGGGGCTAGGGCTCATCTGGGTTGGAGTGCGCTTTGGTCGTCAATACATGACAGATTCTCAATAGGAATCCGAACTATCCGCCGACTGGTGGCTCGGCACGGAATTGAACCGTATCCACTGGCTTTTTCAGGCCACTCTGCCGTCGAGTTCCCGAGCCAGATCCTTCGCCGCAAAGTGCGCGGCTCAGGATTTCGCCTGCGGGCTCCCGCTTCGCTCACGCCCGCAAAACGGCTCAACTTTGGTGGACGGTGCGAGAATTGAACTCGCATTTCACGGTTGCAGGCCGTGAGTAATCCCGTTATACGAACCGCCCATTTGGGGCGAGATGAGAGAATCGAACTCTCGTGACTGGATCCACAATCCAGCGCCTAAGCCATTCGGCCAATCCCGCCATAAAACTTGGAGCTGGTCGAGTGAATCGAACACTCGTCGGAGAGGTACAAGCTCTCTGCACTCCCACTGTGCTAGACCAGCAAAACTGTGGAGCTGGCACGCAGCCTCGAACTGCGGTCGGGCGCTTACCATGCGCCTGCTCTTCCCGTTGAGCTATACCGGCGGAGCTGGCGCGGCGATTCGAACGCCGATCACGGACTTACGAGGCCCGTGCTCTTCCCACTGAGCTACACCAGCACAACATTTCTGGAGGCGGTGGGGAGAATTGCACTCCCGATGATCTCCTTTGCAGGGAGATGCCTTGCTGTCTTGGCTACACCGCCTCGAACTTGGAGCGAGCAGCGAGAGTCGAACTCGCGTCATCGGGTTGGAGGCCCGAGGCACCAGCCGCTATACCACGCCCGCTCTTGGCGGGAGATGAAGGACTCGAACCCTCGTACCTGGATCTGGAGGCCAGTGTCCTAGCCGCTGGACGAATCTCCCGCAAACGTGTGGCGGAGCTAACGGGAATTGAACCCGTCCCTGCTGATAGACGGTCAGCCATCCTGCCGATAGACCATAGCTCCGGCTCCCTCCCGTGGACTTGAACCACGATTTCCGCGTTCAGAGCGCAGCGTCCTGCCATTGGACGAAGAGGGGATTTCAAATTGTCAAAGAACTGGCTGCCGGGGAGCGATTCGAACGCCCGTACCCGGATTCAAAGTCCAGGGTCCTGCCACTAGACGACCCGGCATTACGCTTTCAGCGGTATTGCATTCATGCACCTCACGCATAGCACCGCTGAATCATCGACGTTGTGTCCCAGTCTCCTGCGATCCGTGCGTGCGCGATCCACTAGTCGCGGTGGTCTAGTCCGCGGTCGCAATAGAGCTCCGATGCAAGCTCGATTTCAAAGCCTTCGAGTTCAATCACTTGTGTGCTCATGACTTTGGCAGCGGCGAGGAGAATCGAACTCCCATCTCAGCCTTGAAAGAGCCGCATCCTGGCCGTTAGACGACGCCGCCTCCTATCTGCGCATTCGCGAAAACATACCCTAAAAAACCAAAAGCCCCCGATTTGTATCGGAGGCTCAGAAAGACTATGCGTTGCTGATGTGCCCCCGTTACATGAACGTACCTTTGCCCGCTCCTTGCCACGTAAAGGTGGCTGGTGTCGGGAAGCAATCGGTATGGGGTTTGCGCATCATTGCTGGAACTCAGTTATCACTTTGGCATGACTCCCTGAATTCGTCAATACCCCAAGAGTGTTGGAAGCCGCATGGTCGGTAGTAGTTCAGCTCGTTCGAGTTTCTAGATTAATCGTGCCGCAGCGCAGCCATCGGATCGATTCTCGACGCACGCCGCGCGGGAACCCAACAAGCGAGCGCGGCCGTCACTGAGACCAACCCTATCGCGATCAACATTTCACCCAACTTTTCAGCTTCAAGTCCCACCAGCATTCCACGAAGCACCCGCATAACGGCCAGTGTCGCACCGAGACCAATCGCCAGCCCGATTGTTGTCGTCAAGAACCCTTGGCGAAATACCAAGAGTTGAACGTTACCAGGAGTAGCACCGAGTGCCATGCGAACGCCGATCTCCTGTGTTCTGCGGGACGCAGTGTAGGACGTTACGCCGTAAACACCGGCTACCGACATCGCAAGTGCGATGCACGCTGTGATCGCAAGTAAGCTCATTATGAATCGCCTACTCGCGAGGGAGTCTGCGACAAGACTCCGCATGGATGCACTGAGAAAAACCGGCTGATCGGGGTCAACGCCAGCAATTGCCCGCCGGATGCCGCTTTCTAAATCTTTGGTTGGGCGATTGGTTCTGACGACTAGAAAATCCGACTCCTCGAGAGCTCCCGCGGAAAGGTACACGTTTGGTTGCTCGGCTGCATCCATCGCGGCGTGACGAACGTTAGATACAACTCCGACCACGCGCTTCCAGTTGTTTGGTTTTTCCGGCGTACAGTACACACATATTTGCTTATCAATTGGGCTCGTTCCTGGCCACATGCGCGCGCCGAGTACGTCGTTAACGATGGCAGTGTCGTTCGACGCTTTCATCTCTCCTTCACGAAACCAACGGCCCTCGATCAAACGCACCCCCATCGTCTGTAAGTAGTCCGCACTCACGATATCTACTTCGGCTACCGTTTGAGAATTAGGTTCGGTCACTCCAGTTTTGCTGTTGGTGACGTATCCGCCGTGATTTTCGCCACTGAACGGTAACGCATCCACCGTACCCGCACTCTCGACTCCGGGAAGGGCGCGAACTGCATCGAGGAACTTCCCGTAAAGTATTCCCCGTTCTTCCGGAGTCTTGTAGCGATCAGGCGCCGGAATCACAACGGATGCTAGAAGGTGGTCGGCATCGAATCCTGGATCGGTGCGAACCAACTCGACAAATCTTCCTAGAAGCTGCCCACCAACGATTACCAAGGCTACAGTTACGGCCACTTCAGCAATCACAAGCGCACCGCGAAGCCGGTCTCGACTGCCGCCTGCACTGCCCTGAGCGCCGAAGTCATGAGCCGTAACTCTCCCGCGGATGGCGCGAAACGCAGGTGCCATCCCGAACAAAGCTCCGTTGATGAGAGCGACGACAAGGGCGAAGACCAAAATTGACCAATCGGCCCGTGCGGTTGCGAGACGAGGGATGTTTACGGGGGCGATTGCCGGCAAAATCCTCCATGCGGCAACGGTCAATACGTAACCGCACAGGCCGCCAAGCACAGCCAACAAGCAACTTTCAGTCAGAAGTTGACGGACGATGCGGGTTGGTCCCGCCCCAATGGCGATCCTTATAGCAATCTCACGTTGTCGCGCCAGTCCCCGCGTCATGAGGAGGTTGGCGACATTCGCACAGCCGATTAGCAAAAACATGATTGTGGCAGCCATCAGCAGCCACAGAGACTTTTCCGCGCTTCCCACAGTCCGGTCGCGCAAAGATCCAAGCCGAAGGCTATGATCGCGATTCGTGGCGGGGTACTCGCTACTGAGTGCATTGCCGATTGAAGCAATTTCCTGCTGTGCCTCGGCGAGCGGCACTTCTCGTCGTAGTCTTCCCACCATACCAATGGCACCGGGGTCTTGGGCTGCGGTTGCGGGATCGGCACGCATCGGCGCCCAAAATTCTACATACGGAGAAGGCGTATGCGCTGCTCCTCTGCGCATCGGGAAGTTGAACTCCGGTGGCATCACTCCGATCACCTGGCAGCCGTGGCCATCGATTTGAACATTGCGGCCAATTACATTTCGATCTTTGTTGAATCGTCGCATCCACAGTCCGTAACTCAAGATCATTTCGTTTGCGCGGCCGGGTTGGTCTTCGTCAGGAAGAATATTCCGCCCCAACATCGGCGTAACTCCGAGTGTCGGGAACAGGCTCGCGGATACTCGCAACCCATACAGTGCTTCCGGTGGTGACGATGCGTCACCTGCGAGATTAAAAAGTGCGTTGCCATAGATACCTGCAGATTCCAGTGTGGTTGACCGTCGAATAATCTGTTGAGCATCACGACGCAAGACCCAGTCGCCATGCGATGGCTCGGCGTTGATGAAATCTGTCCTGATTTGGACGAGTTCGCCTGGACGTGCATACGGGAGGGGATCTATCAGCACCGACTTTATTGCGGTGAAAACCACTGCGGTCGCCCCAACGCTCAGTGCGATTGAAAGCAGCGCGACACCTGTCGGGAAGGGTGCACGCCAGAAAAGACGTAAGGCAAGCCGGATATCCTGCAGGACTGACATTGGATCCAATTCTAGTTCAAGGTCAAGTTGACAGGCGATTGAAAAATCACCTGTCATTGGGAACAAAGATTCTGCAGGGATGGTGGTGGGCCGGCCGGGAGTCAAACCCGGATTTGCAGCTTCGGACGCTGCCGTGTTGTTCGGTTACACTACCCACCCTTCTGGAACTCGCGCCGGGAATCCAACTCGGATCTCTTCGTTAGGACCGAAGCGTCATCATGCCTTAGACCACGCGAGCCTAGTTAATGTGGAGGGGATGCAGAGAATTGAACTCTGATCTCATATTTCGTAAACCAGTTCGTAGCCTTGCGCCCTCATCCGTTGGACCACATCCCCACGTTGGAGGCGGCAGAGAGACCGGAACTCTCGTCGTCTTAGGTAAAACCACGAGGTAGAAGCTCGGAGCATTGATCCGTTATGCTATGCCGCCTCTTTGCTGCTCTTGGTGCGGGATGTGGGAATCGAACCCACTTCGTCTCGCTTAAAAGGCGAGTGCATATCCATATCTGCCAATCCCGCGAATCTGGTGGGTGACGCTGGAATCGAACCAGCCTGGTCTCGCTTAAGAGGCGAGTGCATCAGCCATCTCTGCCAGTCACCCACGCTTCACAACAAGCAAAATGGTGCAGGATGTTGGAATCGAACCAACGCCTCGCGGTTATCGACCGCGGGCTCGACCTTCGAGCTAATCCTGCCCGTTCGACTACTCCTTCCTCAGTGCTCAGGGCAAGCTATGGTGCGCCGTTCGGGAGTTGAACCCGCATCTGTCGGGTGTAGGCCGACTATTCTGGTCCGTTGAACTACCGGCGCAAACTTTGGTAGAGGGTGCAGGAGTCGAACCTGCCTGGCCGCGCTAATCTGGCGCCGAAGTGGGTATAAGCCACTCACCCCATAACGCCAAAACCGGGCGTGATGGGGACCCCGGCCTGCCCCTCGCCGGAGGCCCCTCCACTGGTGGCTCGCGATGGATTCGAACCATCCGCGACGGCTTTATGAGAGCCGCGTTCTTCGTACTGAACTAGCGAGCCGTTTATTCCCTCGAAATTGGCTGGCCGGGCAGGATTCGAACCTGCGCATGGCGTGAGTAACAGTCACGTGCCTTTCCAGCTTGGCTACCGGCCAAGAAAACATCTGTAAAAAGCAAAAGGCCCCGACTTTTGTCGGAGCCTCGGAAATCGAATCTGAACTTGGAAATCTAACGAATAATCAGACCAATCCCGAGGGCCCAGCGCGATTGACGCGCCGTCTCATCATGGATTTGATCCCAATCGTCATTTCGAGCTAAGTATAGCACGTTCCAGGAGGGGAAAGACCTCGCACGAGGGCCTTTGAGCAGTGCCGAAACTCTTCGGTGAGTAGGGCTAGTGCCGCTCATCGTCTATTCGCTTCCAGATCCTTTCGGCTAGCCAAATGCTGTCACGGATGGCGGCAACAACTTTAGGGCTGTTCTTGATCTCCTCCCGTGCCAAACAATTTTTGAAAAATCTCTGAGATACAATTTCGTTTCGGCGCCATTTATAGGTAGAAGAACTCTGTGGGGACTGCCAAAACAGGCTGCATTTGCAGATGCCAGAGCCCGAGTGTGCCACAACCCGCCGCGCATTCCGTTGGCCCGGAGAGGCCAGGGAGATTGTCCGGGCGTATCTGTCTGAAGCCAAGGCTGCGGGAGAAGGCATTCAGGGTGGACTTAAAGTGGCTCGTTGGGAGACTAGTGCAGGTTTCTGGAAATCCCAGAGACGCATGTTGGAGGTTCGCACGCCAAGCCGGTATTGCGACAAAACAGGCGTACCGGCCCTGGACAAGAAAAGAGCAGCAGAAACTCCTCGACTTGATTGCGATCCACCCTGTGCATGAAGTCACGCTCATGCTTCGCCGCTCGCCGGCCTCAGTACGCTCCATGCTCGAGCGATTGGGGGCGACAGCCAAGATGGGGCAGGACTGGTCCACGAAGTACACCCTGGCGGAAGCTCTGCATGTCCGCGCTGAAGATGTGCAGAAATGGATTGACCGCGGCTGGCTGCAATGCCGGACTGTTCAGACGGGCCGGCTCACAAGGCAGATTATTGAGGCAGACGATTTCTGCGCGTTTTGCAAGCAACACCGATCAGAGATACTCGGTCGAAGGCTGAATGCCGATCGGCTCAGCTTTGTGCAAACGTTTGTGTTCCCACCCAGCCATATGGAACTCTTGCCTGTGCGGGAAAGTAAGAAGGAACGGGCGGCATACGAAGAACAGATGAAAAGGGAATCTACGATCTCACCGGGCATCGCAGATGCTGATGATCACGATGATTGGGACATAAGCGCCTGAAAATCCCACCAAGTGGAAGGGAGATGCCTTTGCCCAAAGCACCAGACCCGCGCGGGCTTACCGTAAACGGGGACTCTCTTCGTCAAAGGCCCCTGCAACCGTTCCTCACTCCGAAGGACGCGAGCGGCGGCCCAGAAGCGGAGAACGGCCTATGACCCGGCGAGGACTTGGCAGGCGAGGAGGATCGGAAAAGCCAAGGAACGCATCGCCCGACTTCCAAACACCCAGCGAGTATCCGTGTTCACTGCGCAGTCCGGAGACCCCCTCCTGCCATGTAAACAGTATGCGCTTGCCCAGGTCGCGAAAGTCTGGATAACGGTCCATCATTTCCCGCACCGCGGGTGCGGTGGTCGATACGGCGTCACTGATTGACTCTAGAATCAAGCTCTGCTCTCTCGGCGGAATGCCGAACGTCGCTGCAGCGAACTTGCTCAGATTCTTCCCCGGGCTCCAGGTCCGCTTACCCATGAAGCTGATCCCCGGTGGATTGTCCTGATAACCGGCGTAGACCGAGGTAGTGAGGAAGTCATAAGCCGGCGCGAGTTGGACATCTCTCCTTGAGGTGTAGACCAGAGCGATGTTTTTGGCGTGGGCATCGGCATTGCGTAAGGCGTAGGTGAGCAGTAACAGGACCGTCAGCCGGCGAAATGTCTGGTACTGGTTGTCACCGGGAACATGATCACGAATGGCCTTGGCGATGCGTTCCCATGTGGTCTCGTACTTAGCGGCAGGACGGAGCCCTAACAAAACGCAGAAGTCCTCCATCCCCAAGTGGGGTTGTCCTTTCTCGTCCACATCGAAGCGTTCGACAACGATCACTTTCCCGTCTTTTGAGAGGCGGGTCTTGGCGCTCGGTAGAACCTGGGAGGCTACTTGCATGCAGAGATGTTCGTTGAGCGGAGCAAAGGGCACGCGGCGCGAGGAACCTTTGATGATGTGGCGGTGGGTCAGCAAGGTCGCTTTTTGGTGTTGTCCTAAATCTGCCGACGCCTCTTGCTCAGGATCAACCGCGGTTTCGTTATCGAGAAACTTGGGCAAGATTCCGGAAACGCCGCTGGTTGCGTGCTGCCGTACCAATTCCGCGAAGGCCTGTTCGGAGTTATCTCCAGCCAGGATCTCCGCCACTTCAACCGGCTGCGGGGGTTGGGAGAGTTCGGCACCGGGGGCGGCCACTTGCAGCCGTCCAATCATGTTTCGGCCGACTACGGCCAGTAACGCGGTCGGATCGGCGCCGATAAGCGGCCCGAATTCCTCCTGGAGTACCTGCAGCAGGTAGCCTTCGGGCAGATTCATCTGAAAGATGGGATGGAGCGGTTCATCCCAGGCGTAGGATTCGGTCCGCACCGGCATGGTGAGAGAGACAAAATCATCCGGGGCGACTTCGGGATAGTAGGTGAAGACGCTCTTGAAATCCCCCACTGGCTCGAGCCTGCCTATTTCGCGTCCCAAAACATGGACGGCGAGTTTCATGATCCACCCCGCTCACGGCGCAGTTCATCAAGCGATCCCGAAGACCCAGTCACCGTAAAGGAGAGTTCCGCGCCAAGCACGGCCAACAGAGCCAAAAGCTTACGCGAGCCGAATTCGCTCAGTTGCCCTCGCTCGAAGCGAGCCAGCGTTTCCCGACTGAGGCCGGCCTGGGCTAGCCAGCATCGCTTGAGTGAGTCCCCGCTCCCGGCGGGAACGGGCGACGGCTAGTCCAAGTTCAGCGAGGGTTTGCATGTGATGTTTATATCACAAAATATATAATATTTCGATATATATGATATATAAATCACAACGATGGCATGACTCCTCAGACTAAAAAGGTGCCGTCGTGTCTCACTTAAGCTGGGCTTCTCTCTCTGAAATCGCTGAAGGCGGTCCGTCCGTCCGCCATCTCGCTTGCTTGATCTCTCGCCAGAATCCGTTGCGAACCATCGTCACCGATGTTCCGAGGAGTTGGGCTATCTCTTTTCAGTCGAAGCCGGCCCATCTGAGCGCCAATACTGTGCTGCTCCTATCACTGAGATGGCGTACGATCCTCTCCAGATCAAGCCGCGCATCAACTTGACGGCTCCAACTGTCGTCAGCCGTGTGATTGGCAAGGTCGCTTGATCCACCAATCGATTCAATCCGATTGACCTTGCCTGCACGCCTCTTGAGTGCTCGGGAGAAGGCCAGCAAGAGGAGTCCGTTCATGTTGCGTTCGCATGAGGGAGCAGCATGCCTATCCAAATACCGGGACACCTGGGCAACTGAATATTCCATCAGTTCAGCTGCGGCTGCATTGTCGGCAAGTACGGCCTGCGTTCTCCGGCAAGCCTCGTGCCAGATTTCTTGGGCAGATGATCGCACATCGGGCCGGATCGGCCTGCCGGCGTCATCAATCTCTCTGTCCCACCACGTGAGTCGCTTTGTCGATAGAGACATAAATCACACTTGTGACGGCCTAGCCAATCAGAATGGGTGTTGTCGTTCACGCCGCCAACTTCTCAGTCGGCGGGAGCGTCTTGACGTTGGAATCCTGGACGGAAAACCGCCGGAGAATAAAAATTTCCAAACGAGATGGCCACCCACCATCCGGCGACACTGACGATGACTTCTTGCAGCGCAAATGCCACCCCGGCGCCGGGTGCAAATGGGGGGAGTCCGCGGCGATGTTATCGATATTGGTGTGTTACGCACGACGCTGATGGAAGTAGGCCAGTGGGTGAACGGCGATCTCTACAATGGCCGGATTGTACGCATCGCGAACAGTGTCATCTTCAAGGATCCGGTCTTTAATTACTCGGCTGACTTCCCGTTCCTGTGGGACGAGATTACCGTGCCCGTCCGATATGGCTCGGACTGGGAGTACACAAGAAATAATCTGGAGGCCATCGTCAATGAAGTATGCCGCGATTACGCGGTGGAATCGCGGGAAGCTTGGGAGCGCGCCGTCAACAAATACCGGCTCGAACCAGCCCGCATTGAACCGATGATCACGCTCGCAGCCAATGATAACTGGATCGAATTCACGGCGCGCTACATAGTAGACTATCGGAAACGGCGGTTCGTGAAAGACGGTCTTTTCACCCGGATTCTGGAAGAAGTGGACAAATCCAATAACAAAATTCGGCTTGCTTCCGCAACCTTCGAGTTGGTCAACATTCCGCGCTTAAACGTTGAATTCGCCGAAGGAAAGGGAGGAATTGATCCCCAGTATGTTCCCTAGTTTGCAGGGACGGTCCTAAACCACGATGGATCTCACTCTATTCTTCGGCCTCCTGGGCGGCTTGATCGTAGCAAAACCGCCGTTCATTTGGGGGTCATCGATCCATGCCAGGCAGTGGCGCATGAAGGGAGGCGGCGGTATGCGGTATATCTTGGCGTTGCTTGCATTGGGAATTGCCACTGCACTACAGGCAAGCGTGCCATCCGGATCGATCGATGACTTCATCACTACCGAGATGCCGATCTCTGGAACTCCGGGCCTCGCCTATGCGGTCGTCGAAGACGATGAGATTCATTCAGATGCACGTGGCGAGATGCTGATCGGAAGCGGCAGGAAGCTAACGCCAGATACTCCTTTCGTGCTTGGCTCAATCTCCAAGAGCTTCACAGCAATGGCGGTGATGCAACTAATGGAGGCGGGCAAGGTCGACCTGGATACCGGGATTTCGCATTATCTGGATGTGTTTTCAGGCCGCCCGTCCGGCGCAATCACGATCCGCCAACTGCTGAGCCACACGAGCGGCTATTCAACACTGCAGGGCAACCAAACCCCGACCGACCTGACCCAAAGCAAGGACGCGCTATCGCGCCAGGTGAAACGGATTGCGCAATGGACTCCTGCCTACGAACCCGGCGACAAATGGGAGTATTCAAACGCAAACTACCAAATTCTCGGCGCCCTCATTGAGGCTGTCGGCGGCATGGATTATGCGAGCTACATCGAGACAAAGATTCTCGAACCTATCGGCATGGAGCACAGCTTCGTCGCCGACGGACAAAGCCATGACGAAATGGCGACAGGGCATCGGCCCTGGTTTGGCTCCAAGCGCCCCATCAAAGGGAGCAACACCGATCGTGCAACTGCTCCGCAAGGCGGCGTCATCGCAAGCGCCCGCGACCTGGCTCGATATTTGGCAATCATGATGAATGGCAAGGACGACATCATCAGCGCAAGGGCAAAGGCCGCCATGATGCGCCCGGCCAGCGCGGCGTCACCGTTTTATGGCTTCGGCTGGTTTATCGATGCCGAAAAGGGAACCTTGTTCCACTCTGGCACCACCCCCGGAATCGAAACGCTCGCGACCATGGTTCCGGCAGAGAAGAAGGGCGTTGTCGTCCTGGTCAATGCGGGGAGTGGAATTGGGTTTGGCGAAACCATGGAGCTCCGCAACGGCATCAGCGCCAGAGCACTCGGCCTGGATTACGCAGGCGAAGGGAGTCGCTGGCAACAAAAGGCATTGTTTGTCGGACTCACTCTCCTGCCCCTGGTGTTCTTATCCAGCATGATCTGGGCATGGTTTGATCGTGATGCACTGCGTGCCAAATCCGGCGCATTCGGCTTGTTCAGCCTGTGGTTCCCCCTGCTCACGACGCTCGTGATGGCCTGGCTTTTCTTCTACCTTATTCCAAAGCTTTTTGGCGCATCGATGGGGACTTTGCGTCTCTTCCAGCCTGATCTGGCGCTGACGATGGTCGCGAGCGCAGTGACAGGAGTGATGTGGGCGGTGTTCAGGCTTGGCGTAGCCTACAGCGGGGCCCGCAGGGCTTGAGTGGGGTCGCTTCAGAAAACGCACCATATCGTACGTTATGCCGTGGTGGAAGCCAGCGTATCCATTTGGCCGATCGAAAGGTGGACCTTGTGGACCGGCCATTTGTTGGTGCTGGACTGCCGGTGTATTACACGACGTCAAAGCGCTGGAAGAGAGCTCCATACTGCTGACGATCTCTTGGCGAAGACAGAAGAGTGACACCCCGGAATCCTTTCAGTACACTCGGCGGCACTTTGACGAAGAAGCCGTGTCCCGAATGGATGATGAAGGGGGCGTTCCTGTGGCTACCGAGAGCCCGCCAGGCTCGGCTAGGGAAAGCCAACCCCGGCAGCTGGATGTTTTCCATGAACCCCACGACAGGTCCCAAGATCTTGAGGTTCGAATCTGGGGATCGATAGAGTTCATTGAAAACCCTGGTCAATCGACTGCACAATCGTCGTTCGCACTATCTGTACGATCCACCCAGATCGGTAAAAAAAAGTAGTCCATTTGCACATCGAGCGATTCCACAGCCGTCAATGTTTTCAGAAATCGAGCGGCCCTGCTTTATACAGAAGTTGAAAAGAGCAACTTTGCCGTTGCTTCCGAAACCGCGTCCAAATTCTTCACAGATCTGCGAGCCTTCACGAACCCAGGCTGCAGACGTTTTCGTTGAAGCAGAATCTTGAAGGTATATTGAGGGTAAGGGATTCGATCATCGGAGGGTTAGCCAAAGCCGACCCTGCGGTAACGGCTTAGATACGAGAGCTTTTTCTAAAAGATGCAAAACATCGAGCCGCGAGATAGTTCAAAGAAAATTAGAAGCGCGTTCCGGCGGTCTTTTTTTTCTGAAATCAATGCCCGCAACGCTTCCGTATAGTGGCGAGTCTCGAGCACAAAGGGGCGATTGCCGTAGCGCAGTTCCACAAAAGGAAAAGGCCCCGGGCGGGGCCTTTTTACTCTGCCATCGGAAGAAATGAAGAACTAAGCTGCCACTGCCAGCGTGGATGTGGCGACCTCATAGGTCTCGACTCTCGGAGCTCCCTGAATTAGCGAATTCAGTTTCTCCACCAGCTTCGGGAACGCCGTGTTGTGGTACATCTCGGCGTTCTTGCGGTCATCCCCGGAAGCTGATCGCGAGTACCCGGTCGTTGTCCACCAGGGTCGGCGGCTATGGTTGGATCCAGGAAGCCATCGATGACCGGCTCGCGCTCAAGCTTCTCTTGGTGCTTCTTTTTCTGAAAATTGTTGCATTTGCTTTGACCGTTTCTTCCGGCGGATCCGGTGGAGTCTTCGCGCCCACTCTGTTTGTTGGTGCGATGTTGGGGGGAAGCGTCGCCGCCGTGGCCCACTTGCCCACCGCAATGTTCGTGGTTCTGGGAATGATGACCGTATTCGGAGCAGCCGCCCGCGTGCCCATCGCGTCCCTGTTGATGGTGACCGAGATGACTGGAGGATATCGCTTGCTTGCTCCTGCCGCGTTCGCTGTCCTGCTCAGCTATCTGGTCCAGAACCAATTGTCGGCGCATCTGAAGTACACGAGTTTGTACGAGGCGCAGGTTCCGGGCCGCGCCCAGTCTCCTGCCCGCTACGTCGAGAGCGTTCAATTGGCGCTTCAACTTCTCGGCACTCGGCAGATTCCGAACGCCGCCAAGATCGGCCATTTAGATCTGGTGACTCTGCTGGACTCCGGGCTGCCGGTGAAGATGCCAGGCCGCAAGGAGTTGCATGTCGGTGTTCTACGGCCCGAGAGTTCGTTTGTCGGAAAAACCGTTCAGTCCTGTTACGAAGCCACGGCGGGAGCTTCTTTCGGCGTTATCGCGATCCTGCGCAACGGAGAAGTGCTCCTGCCCCAGGGAGAGACTCTGCTTCAGGAGAACGATCGCCTGCTTATCATTGGCTCAAGCAAGGCACGAAGCCGAATCGCAGAACACTTTGCTCCTGTGGAAATCGCGAAACAGCGACCCGATCGTTCGAGCGCATAGCCGTCGTGTTCAAGGCAATACTCTGTCGAGTGAACCGGATACCTAAGGAAGAGGTTCTCCATCTCCAGCAAGAACTGCTCGCCTTGCCAACCCGGCAGAGTGGGTTCTACAATTCCGTTCATCATTAGTGGTCATTCGAGGCCAGCCATGGGGTAAGTGTAGCCAGCCGCGTACTGCGCATCGTTGTTTCTCTTGGCGTTATCGCTGCCATCGCCGCGGCGTCCGCTTCTATTCAACACCTCCGTGCTGCCACCGCAGTTCTGCTCTTGCTCCTCGCGGTCTTGATCATTGCCAATCGATGGGGCTTTGTTGAGGCGGCTGCCGCTACCGGGGCGGGAGCCTTGGCCCTGGATTATTTCTTCCTTCCTCCACAGGGCTGGGGTGTCGAATCCGCTGAACACTGGATGGTCTTCTTCACGTTCCTGATCGTCGCCCTTCTGGCAAGTCATTTCGCAGTACGAGCGAGGCGTCAAGTGGGAGAGGCGGAGGCGCGCCGCCGCGAACTCGAGAGGCTCAATGCTTTCGCACAGCACCTGCTAATAGAAGGCAGTCCTGGCTCCATCGTCGCCGCGTCTGTCGAATCCCTGGTGCGCTTTTTCGAGCTCGATGCCGCCGCCTTCTGCGATGCCAAGACTGGCGCAATCACTCGCTCGGGACCCCATGCAGGTACAATTTCCGCCGAACTGCTTCACCAAGCGATTGTCCGCTCCGCTCGGCTCACAGACGGCGCAACTGCGACCTCGTTCGTCCCCCTCCATTCCGGTGAAGAAGTTGTGGGAAGCTTGGCAGTTTGTGGCGCCCATGTGCCGGAGATCACCCTCCGAACGATCGTGGATCGCATCGAAGCCCGATTGGCGAAAGTCCGGGTTCGCGAAGAACTAAGACAGGCGGAAGACGCCCATAGGAACCAGGCCCTGAAGACGGCGCTGCTGGATTCCCTGGCTCACGAAATCAAGACTCCCCTCAGTGTCATTACAACCGCTGCGTCGTCCCTGCAATCCAAGGATTCCGATCCGGCAATCCGGAGTGAACTGTTGGCGGTAATCAGTGAGGAAGCAAATCGCCTGAATGCTTCGATCAATGAGGTCCTTTGGACGGCACGCGTGGACGCTAGTACGCTGCGGTCCGGCAAAGGTTCTCAAGACATTCGGCTTTTGGTGGGCGAAACACTAGCTGAGCTGAAGGTTCTTCTGGGGACGAGGTCCGTCCAGGTCGAGATTTCGGACTATGTGCCGCCGGCGGACTGCGATATCCACATGATCAAGGGAGTATTGAAGGAATTGTTGACGAATGCTCTGAAGTATTCCCCTTCCGGTTCGCCCCTGAGTATTTCAGTACAACAAGCGGGCGACGAGGTCGTCACCAGTGTGGCGGACTCCGGGATTGGAGTTCGGCCGGAAGATGAGAGCCGCATCTTCGAGAAACACTATCGTGGCACAGCCCGAGTTCCAGGCACGGGGCTTGGGCTGGCCATCGCCAAAACCATCGTGGAGGCGCACGGCGGGCGGATTGGGGTCGAGAGTCGCCCGGGCGGAGGATCGGTCTTTCGCTTCTCGCTTCCTGCGTTTCATCGGGAGGCTGCATGAGCGTGGAGAAGATTCTGATTGTCGATAACGAGCGGCAGATGCGGCGCGCATTGCGGGCAAGTCTGATCGCGCACGGCCACCAAGTGGTCGAAGCGGCATCCGGCGAAGAGGCATTGCGCAAGGTAGACGCCGAGCCCTGTGACTTTGTCCTGCTCGATCTGAATATGCCCGGCGTAGGGGGGATGGCGACGTGCCGGGCGATCCGGAGCTTTTCCGAGGTGCCTATCATGGTTGTGTCCATCAGAGATTCCGAGCAGGACAAAGTGGCGGCACTGAAAGCCGGCGCGGATGACTATATTACGAAGCCGTACCGTCTCCAGGAATTGCTCGCTCGAGTTGAAGCGGTGGCCAGAAGGAAGCCGGTCATACGTGAACGGTCAAGTGTGTTGGTTCTGGACGGCGTGAGGATCGACTTTGAGACGCACAAAGTCACGACGGCAAACCGCGAAGAGCATCTTACTCCGAAGGAATTCGAGTTGCTCCAGTATATGGTGTCCCACTCCGGCCAGATCATTCCGCATCTTCGCTTGCTACAAGCGGTCTGGGGCCCGGACTATAGTGGCGAGATCGAGTACCTTCGGGTTTTCGTCAACCAGCTTCGCAGAAAGATCGAACGCGATCCCCACAATCCTAAATACCTCTTGACGGAACCTTGGGTAGGCTACCGCTTCGCACCTCCGCCAGGCCCCTCCCATTAACTGAATGCTGGTCTCCTCTTTATGACTTCCTTACTTCCCATTACTACGATGAACTTCACAACCCGGCTCTAGGGCGAAACCTTAGAGCTGTGGCCATATCCTGATTATGGATCGGCTTCTCGGAGGCTTGCTGTGAACGCCAAAGAACTAGTCCTGAACGGTACCGTCACTGAGGTTTCTCGACCGGAACTCCACTTCGATCAAGAAGAACGCGTGACCTTCTCCGTGTCCGGCGCAGAGCCTTTGTGGTCCGAATTGCGACTTCCAAACAAGCACGGATGGGTAGTGGGAGACAAGGTGGCGATTTCCATCGTGTCGGTACAGCGCGAAGGGATCACCCAGGCTGCATAGACTAATGACGGGTTTCGCCCCAGTCCTGATGCTGACCCAAGGGGGGAAGAATGACCCGCTCGTTTCACACTTTATGACTTCCTTACCTTCCGTGGGTATTCTCTCCTCAGAGTTCGCTTCCCGTTCGTGTCCGGAGATGCGCATGAAGTCGCAAAAGGTGTTAATCGTCGATGACGAGGCGCAGATGAGACGTGTGCTGCGTGTCAGCCTGAGTGCACAAGGCTATGAAGTGGTTGAGGCCGCCAGCGGCGAGGAAGCACTGAGGAGGGTCCCTGAGCACTTTGACTGCATACTTCTCGATCTCAATCTCCCCGGCCTGGACGGGATTGCGACTTGTCGTGCGATTCGCGCAAGTTCCCAGGTGCCGATTGTGGTGGTGTCCATCAGAGATTCCGAAGGAGACAAATCTGCGGCGCGGGAGGCGGGCGCAGACGATTACGTCACGAAACCGTTCCGCATTGAAGAGCTGCTCGCGCACATCGATGCGCTAACTCGGGACCGGCATGAAGTCATCACCAGGCGATCTTCAGAGGACTCGCAGAGAACCTGAAGTTAAGTCAGGAGGCGTGAAAGGATATGACAAAAGCTCTTTGGTTGATTTCGCTGCTGTTTTTGTCTTTGAGTGCAGTGCTCGTTTCGGCTTCAGATCGTGATGAAGACCTGAGCCGAATTCAGAATGCGACTCGGGTCTTCCAGGAAATCATAAGCACCCCCGACAACGGCATTCCCAACGAGATCCTCCCCGTATGACTAGCACGGGGCAGCGCGCGTGTGATACTACGTCGTAGGCTGTCGGTCCGGGTAGATGAGCTGCGACTCGCGGATAGGGCGTGCCGCGCACCCCGAGCACCATGGCCAGCTCATCTTTATGACTTCCTTATTTTACGTTGCTAGGGTTCTTGATTTACTTCTTGCAAAGAGATTACTGCGGTGGACTTGGGAGGAGAAAGTCTAATGGCCCACGCGCAAAGAGTTCCGGCACAGAAGGACCTTGGCGGCGATTTGCTAACTATGCCGCTCGAAGCAGTGAAATCACAGTTGGGATTTTCCAGCGATGGTCTTAGTCATACCGAAGCGACGGCCCGACTGGGCCAATACGGTTTCAATGAGTTGCCCGAAGAAAAAGTCAATCCTCTACTGAAATTTCTTTCTTATTTTTGGGGCCCGATCCCGTGGATGATCGAAGTGGCTGCCATTCTGTCCGCAGTGGTACACCACTGGGAAGATTTCGGCATCATTCTGGCCCTGCTTCTGATGAATGCCGGCGTGGGTTTCTGGGAGGAATTCCAGGCGGGCAACGCCATCGCCGCGCTCAAGGCGACGCTCGCGTTGCAGGCGCGGGTCAAACGCGATAGGACCTGGACTACGGTCCCCGCACGCGAGATCGTGCCGGGCGATTTGATGCGCATTCGGATCGGCGACATTATTCCTGCCGATGCCCGTCTGCTGGAAGGCGACCCCGTTCAGGTAGATCAATCTGCCCTGACCGGAGAATCCTTGCCGGTCACGCGCAATTCGGGCGAGGCTGTGTACTCCGGCTCGATTCTCAAGCAGGGAGAGATCGATGCCCTGGTCTACGCCACCGGCCAGAACACCTATTTTGGCAAGACGGCGCACCTGGTCGAGACGGCGCACACCGTCAGCCATTTCCAAAAAGCTGTCCTGAAGATTGGCGACTACCTCATCGTCATTGCGGTCGCTCTAGTGACTCTGATTCTCGCAGTGGCTTTGTTCCGCGGCGACCGAATGCTTACCACCTTGCAGTTCGCCCTAGTCCTGACGATCGCCGCGGTTCCGGTGGCGATGCCGGCTGTGCTCTCGGTGACGATGGCTGTCGGAGCGCGAACGCTTGCCCGCAAGAAGGCCATTGTTACACGTTTGGCCGCGATGGAAGAGTTGGCGGGGGTGGATGTTCTCTGTTCGGACAAAACCGGCACGTTGACGCAGAACAAGTTGACCTTGGGCGATCCGTTCTGCGCGAGCGGCATTCGGCCTGAAGAAGTGGTCCTGGCCGCGTCGCTCGCCTCCCGTGCCGAGAACCAAGACCCCATTGACCTAGCTGTCCTAAGCGGTCTCAAAGACACGCATGCTCTGGATAATTACCAGATAACCCACTTCCAGCCATTCGATCCGGTACACAAACGCACGGAGTCTACTGTAAGAGGGCCGGAGAAAGTCCAGTTTCGGGTCACAAAGGGCGCGCCCCAAGTGGTTCTCGACATGGCTGCCGATGCCCCGGAGGTACGAGGAGAGGCCGAGAAAGCAGTCAATGCGTTCGCGGTCCGGGGCTTTCGATCTTTGGGGGTGGCCCGCACCGACGACAAGGACCATTGGCGATTCTTGGGTGTTCTGCCGTTGTTCGATCCTCCGCGGGAAGATTCGAAAAGCACGATTGCGACCGCTTCACAAATGGGCGTGAAGGTGAAGATGGTGACTGGCGACCAGATCGCCATTGCCAAAGAGATGGCACGCCAGCTGGGCTTGGGACAGAACATCATAGACGCCTCCATCCTCGAGGAGGGCAAGCACTACGAGGTTGGCCAACTGGAACAAGCCATCGAACAGGCCGACGGCTTTGCTCAAGTCTTTCCGGAGCACAAGTTTCACATTGTCGGAGTGCTTCAGAAGGAGAAGCACATCGTAGGCATGACCGGGGACGGGGTAAACGATGCTCCGGCACTCAAGCTGGCAGACGCCGGAATTGCAGTTTCCGGCGCCACCGATGCGGCGCGCGCCGCAGCCGACATCGCACTGCTCAATGCCGGGCTGTCAGTGATCGTGGATGCCATCAAAGAGAGCCGGAAGATGTTCCAACGCATGAACAGTTATGCGATTTACCGGATTGCTGAAACGATCCGCGTGCTTCTGTTCATGACGCTGTCCATTCTCGTGTTCAACTTTTATCCAGTTACCGCGGTGATGATCGTCCTGCTGGCGATTCTCAACGATGGAGCGATTCTTTCCATTGCCTATGACCGGGTGGAGTATGCCAATCGTCCCGAGGCCTGGAATATGCCGGTGGTGCTCGGCATCGCCACAACCTTGGGCATCGCGGGCG
Organism: uncultured Acidobacteriota bacterium; assembly: GCA_963837365.1. Classification (GTDB taxonomy): domain Bacteria; phylum Acidobacteriota; class Terriglobia; order Terriglobales; family Acidobacteriaceae; genus CAWBXL01. The sequence continues at coordinate 229,397 of CAWIMW010000008.1, read as the reverse complement.
TGGTCGCATCCTTTGGACTTTTCTACCTCGGGGAACGGGTTTTCCATCTCAACCGGGAAGTCATCCAGTCGTTCATGTACCTCAAGCTGTCCGTTGCCGGTCATCTTACGATCTTCGTCACACGAACGAGAAGGGCCTTCTGGTCAATCCGTCCGGCGACGGTCCTGCTGGTGGCTGTCTTCGGTACTCAACTGGTCGCGACGCTCATTGCCGTCTACGGGATTTTCATGTCCCCGATCGGATGGCGGTGGGCGCTTTTCGTGTGGGGATATGCTCTGGCTTGGTTCCTGGTGAACGATCGCATCAAGCTGGTGGCCTACCGGGTGTTTGATCCTCAGGGAAAGGGCTTGCTCGGAAGAGTTGGCATGTTGGCGAAACATGAGGCCAGCGCTATTTCGTAGGGAGCGAAGCGCGAGTTTGTGCAGTTGACGAGATCGCCCGGGGAACCCATTTCATGCCGCAAATCAAATCCATTCTCTGTCCCGTCGATTTTTCGGAGTTTTCAGTCAATGCCTACGAATACGCGCAGTCGCTCGCATGGCACTACAAGGCGAAGCTGCTCCTGCAACACGTTTTGTACTCAATGAAGCCCATGGATTGGTGGAACATTTATCCGGATTCTTATGAAGAGAGCTGCCGGAAACGTCGCGCCGATATTGAGCAGCAGCTTCAGGACTTTGCCAAACGCCATGCGCGGACCGAGATTCGGACCCAATGCTTCGCGCAGGATGGCTCCGTAACGGATCTGATCCTCTCTCTGGCTGAATCGCAGGCAGCAAATCTGATCGTGATGGGGACTCACGGGTTGAGAGGAGTGGATCGGCTGATGCTGGGATCCGTTACAGAAAGCGTGCTGCGACGGGCGCGGTGTCCGGTGTTGGCGGTTCGCAAGCCTGCACATCATGTCGCAAGGTCTGCCGACGATCCGGAGCCTGTTCCCCTGAAAAAACTGCTTCTTTGTACGGATTTCTCAGACCATGCCCATCATGCCTTGACGTACGCCCTCTCGATGGCTAAGGAATACGGCGCCGAACTTACGCTGCTGCACGTGCTGGAAGATGTTCAAGGGGCGGCCGACCTTCAGGGCGCAAGGGCGAAAGTGATGAAACAACTGGAAGAATCCGTTGTACCCAAAACGCGCGACGCTGGCATGCTCAAAGCGATGGTGCGGACCGGCAAGGCATACCAGCAGATCATTGAACTCGCCCTTGAAGCGCAAATCGACATGGTGATCATGGGAGTGCGTGGTCGCGGGGCGTTGGACACGGCACTGTTTGGTTCCACAACTTACCGGGTAATCCAGCTAGGACCTAGTCCGGTGCTTGCAGTCCATATTTGAGTGACCTCGCTTGCTTGGGTTCGGGCAGCCGCGGCGAGAAAGCCAAAATCGAGCCCAGGCGCCGAGTCAAGAGAGTCAAATCGGAAACCTCGGCCTGGCCGGAAATATCCGGATCAAATTCTTGCATAAGTGAAGGAGGAAGCACAATGAAACTCTCCGCGAAATCAATGGCTTTTGCTGGCGGGCTGTCGTGGGGTGGCGCTCTTCTGTTGGGCCGCGACCCCGGCGAGATCTATCGCGATCTCACGAACGAGTTCGGAGAGCCTGTTTATGATCGCGTGGAAGCGCGCGCTACCCCTGAACAAAAGGAGACTCTACAGAAGCTTTCGCCGCAGCAGGTCCGATCCACAGATCTGGCGGGGAAAAAAATCCAAGCCATCCCTGCCCGCGCCCCCGGCAACGCCGCGCCCATCGGCGGGTTGAAGGTGGTGGCGGAAAGCGGATGGTTTGCGGCGCGCCCATCAGGAACCCAGGACATCTATAAGATTTAGGGGGAAAGCTTTCGCGGAAGGATCATTTGCGCAGCATTCTCGAGGAATCGCTGGCGATTGTCAGCGATGCGCTGGCGGCGTCCGCTCCGACGGAGAAATCATGAGTGACCAAACCCGAGTCAGCCACCCCATCTACAACCGGTGCGAGTAGAAATGAAGTGTTCACGACCGTTCCCGGCTGGATCCCGCGGGTGCATCTATAGCGCGACGGTGTCCAATGCACGTCCAGCAACCGATTTTACAGCGCGAGTGATACCGCGCTGCGACGGCGTTGCAATTCCACTTGAAGACGCGCGAACCTTGTGGCAGCGATGATCTCATCGAGTAAGAAAGCTAATCCGCGCATCCTGACCATCAATGGCGGCTCGTCGAGCATCAAGTTCGCGCTGTTCGAGGCTGGCAACTCGCTCCCACGGATTCTGCATGGTGCAGTTGAACGGATTGGACTGCCGGAGGCCCGCTTGCGGGTGAATGGTTTGGACCATGCGGACAACTTTTCGCGGGCGATAAACGCGCCGGACCAAACCGCGGCAGTGGGCGCTATGATGGATTGGATCGAGGAACGCATCGGACGTGATGTGCTCGCCGCAGTGGGACATCGCGTGGTACACGGCGGCCCGAAGTATAGCGAGCCGCAGCGCGTCACACCGGAAATGGTTGCGGAGTTGCACCGGCTCAGTCCATTCGATCCTGACCATCTGCCGGAAGAGATCATGCTGACTGAGGCGTTTCATCATCGGTTTCCTGACCTACCTCAAGTGGCGTGCTTTGACACGGCCTTTCACCATGATCTGCCACGCGTGGCGCAGTTGCTGCCGATCCCGCGCCGTTACGAGGCGCGGGGAGTGCGCCGGTACGGGTTTCATGGATTGTCGTATGCGTTTCTAATAGAAGAACTCGCTTGCGTGGCCGGACCGGAAGCGGCACGAGGCCGGGTCATTCTCGCCCACCTCGGCAATGGCGCGAGCCTGGCTGCGGTACGTGAAGGCAAGTCCGTGGACACAAGCATGAGTTTCACCCCGACCGCCGGAGTGCCGATGAGCACTCGGTCGGGTGATCTCGATCCCGGGCTGGTTTGGTATCTGACTCGCGCCGAAAAAATGAGCGCAAAGCAATTCAACGAGATGGTCAATTTCGAGTCGGGGCTGCTCGGCATTTCCGAGACCAGTTCCGAAATGCGCGACTTGCTTGCCCATGAGGCGCAGGATGTGCGGGCGGCGGAAGCGGTGGCGCTGTTTTGCTATCAGGTCAAGAAATGGATCGGTGCATTCGCGGCGGCTTTGGGCGGACTGGACACACTTGTGTTCGCTGGCGGCATCGGAGAGAACGCGCCCACGGTGCGCGCGCGGATTTGCGACGGGCTGGGATTCCTTGGCATCGAACTCGAAGAGAGACAGAATGCGGCGAATGAAGGTGTGATTTCCTCTGCGGCCAGCCGGGTTGCGGTCCGCGTCATTCGCACGGACGAAGAACAAATTATCGCCAAGACGGTTTGCCGGGTTCTTGGCCTTGTCTGAAACGGCCGCCGACTTGAACGATCCATTTGTAGAAGGCGGAGCAGTCATTCTCGCCCGGAGCAGACAATCATGCTGGTAACCCCCGAGAGCAACCGACGCAACCGCAATCACGCCCTCGCATTTGCTGGCGCGGCGGCGATGGCGTCCGCGGTTGCGGGCTGGTTCTTCCATCCTATTCTTCTCGCTCTCGGTCTTTCTCCGGTGATCTATTGGTTGCTTCGGCGGCAATGCGTACGGCGGTTGCGGATCATGAAGCAACCGTTCCCGGCTTCGTGGGAACAGGCGTTACAGTCACACGTCGTCTTTTTCCGCGCGTTACGAGCGCCTGACAAAGAACGATTTCGCCAGTTGATCAAAGTTTTCCTGGATGAGGTCCGCATCACCGGCATCCAAACCGAGATTGACGACACCACTCGGGTCTTGGTTGCCGCCAGTGCGGCGATCCCCATATTCGGATTCCGCGACTGGGAATACCGTCGCCTGGGTGAAGTCCTCGTTTACCCCCAGTCTTTCGGAGAGAAGTATCAAACCACCGGGGGTGCCGACGAGAACACTCTTGGCATGGTCGGGCTGCAGCAACTCCGTGGCGTGATGATCCTGTCCAAGCCGTCTCTACTTGCGGGCTTCGATACTCCATCCGCCGGGGACAATGTTGGTATTCATGAGTTCGCCCATCTGGTGGAGTTGGGAGGCGCCGAAAACGGTCTGCCCCCCGAGGTCCCCTGGCAAGCGGTAAATCAATGGGTGAACTACGTCGCGCGCGAACTCTCTCATCCTTCCAGCCATCGTTTCTACATCCGCGATTACGCTTACACCAACGACCGTGAATTCTTTGCGGTGCTGGCGGAGTATTTCTTCAAGTCGCCGGAGTTACTCAAAACGAAAGACCCTCAGTTGTATGCGATGTTGCAGAAGGTGTTCCATCAGGACACCGCATCCCTGATGAAACCTTTCCCGAGCCACCCCAGATACGGCCGGAATGCCCCATGCCCATGCGGGAGCGGGAAGAAGTACAAGCATTGCTGTCTGTGCAAGGCGGCTAAAGCGAGAACGGCAAATGCGATTGATCAACAGTCCCCGGCCTTGGCCAAAAAGCAGGAGAATTAGACCATGAAGACAAAAACTCTCTCCTCCGAATTGCTCGACAAAATGGATGCCTACTGGCGCGCCGCCAACTACCTGTCGGTTGGCCAGATTTATCTTTACGACAATCCGCTCTTGAAGCGGCCGCTGACGCTCCCCGACGTGAAGCACATGCTGCTGGGACATTGGGGCACGACTCCTGGGCAGAATTTTATTTATGCGCACTTGAACCGGGTCATCAAGAAGTACGACCTCGATATGATTTACGTCTCCGGCCCCGGCCACGGTGGCCCGGCCGTCGTGGCCAACACTTACCTCGAGGGCACTTACAGCGAGATTTATCCCAACATCAGCCAGGATGAGGCCGGCTTGCGGAAGCTATTCATTCAGTTTTCGTTTCCCGGAGGAATTCCCAGCCACGCATCGCCGGAGTGTCCGGGCTCGATCCACGAGGGCGGCGAACTCGGCTATTCGCTCAGCCATTCGTTTGGGGCGGTGTTCGACAATCCCGATCTCGTCGTCGCCTGCGTGGTCGGCGATGGCGAAGCAGAAACAGGACCGCTGGCCACAGCGTGGCATTCCAACAAATTTCTCGATCCAGCCACCGATGGGGCAGTGCTGCCGATCCTGCATCTCAATGGCTACAAGATTGCCAATCCGACTATCCTTGCCCGCATCACCCGCGAAGAATTGGAACAACTGCTCCGCGGTTATGGCTGGACGCCGTACTTCGTCGAGGGTCACGAACCCGCGCTGATGCATGAGGCGATGGCTGCGACGCTCGACACGGCGGTGGAGCAGATCAAGAAGATCCAGAAAGACGCCCGCGTTCACGGCAATTTGGCGCGTCCGCGCTGGCCAATGATCGTCCTCAATTCACCCAAGGGTTGGACGGGGCCGAAGGTAGTGGATGGCGTGCAGATTGAAGGTACTTTCCATGCGCATCAGGTGCCGCTTTCTGATCCGGCCACACATCCCGAACACCTCAAGCTGTTAGAAGACTGGCTGCGGAGTTACCGTCCGCAGGAACTCTTCGATGAGCAGGGCCGGTTGAAACCAGAACTGGCTGAACTCGCTCCCAAGGGCGAACGACGCATGGGCGCGAATCCTCACGCCAACGGCGGCATGCTGCTCCGCGACCTGCGGATGCCGGATTTCTGTGACTACGCCGTTGACGTGCCCTCGCCGGGCGTGCGCGGCATTGGCGACACGCACGTGCTCGGGCCATTCCTGCGGGATGTGATGAAGCTAAACAGTGAGCAGCGGAATTTCCGGGTCTTTGGTCCCGACGAGTCGCTCTCCAACGGTCTGGAGGCGCTCTTTGAAGCGACCAAACGACAGTGGGAAGGCGCGACAGTGCCCAACGATGAATTTCTCGCGCCTTCGGGACGGGTGATGGAAATGCTCAGCGAGCACCAATGCGAGGGCTGGCTCGAAGGCTACCTGCTCACCGGGCGGCATGGACTCTTCAACTGCTACGAGGCTTTCATTCACATCGTCGATTCGATGTTCAACCAGCATGCCAAGTGGTTGAAGGTCACCGCTGGCCTCCCGTGGCGGCGGAAGATTTCGTCCTTAAACTACCTGCTGGCTTCGCACGTCTGGCGCCAGGACCACAACGGCTTCACGCACCAGGATCCCGGCTTCGTCGACCATGTCGTGAACAAGAAAGCCGAAGTCGTGCGGATTTACTTTCCGCCGGATGCAAACTGCCTGTTGTCGGTGATGGACCACTGCCTGCGAAGCCGCCACTACGTCAATCTCGTGATCGCGGGCAAACACCCGGCGCCACAGTGGCTGACGATGGACGCTGCCATCAAACACTGCACTGAGGGCATCGGCATCTGGCAGTGGGCGAGTAACGATCAGGGCGTTGCGCCCGATGTGGTCATGGCCTGCTGTGGCGACGTGCCCACGCTGGAGACGCTCGCCGCTGTCTCCATTCTGCGCGAGCGTCTGCCCGACCTGAAGATCCGGGTGGTCAACGTCGTTGACCTTATGAAGCTACAGCCGCAAAGCGAGCATCCGCATGGGTTGAGCGACGTGGATTTTGACGATCTCTTCACCAAGGACAAGCCGGTCATCTTCGCCTTCCATGCCTACCCGTGGCTGATCCACCGGCTGACCTATAGGCGTACTAACCACGACAACATCCATGTCCGCGGCTACAAAGAAGAGGGCACCATCACCACGCCCTTTGACATGACAGTGCTGAACGATCTGGACCGCTTCCATCTGGTGATGGACACCATCGACCGCCTGCCGCAGACCGGCGACAAGGGCGTCTACCTAAAGCAGCAGCTTAAAGACAAGCTGATCGAGCACAAGCAATACATCGACAAGAACGGCGAAGATTTGCCGGAGGTTCGCAATTGGAAGTGGACCCTGCGGAGAGTCGACAACCGAGCGCGATAGGGAGTAGGTCAATCGCAAGATAGAGCACAGCACAGGGCGACCGTTCGTTCAGCCTTACCCACAATTGGAGCGCAGCAAAGCAATATTGGCCGCTTCTTTATGACTTCCTTATTTTGCTTCACTAGCATGGGTTCGTAATCAGCTTCTCGGCTTGTTTAGACAATGCCCGGGGTGTTTCGTAGGAAAACGGTCGTCCGGGATACTTCCTCGGCCAATTACTTTGGAGCACTACCAGAAAAGGAAAACCTATATGTTGGCGAAGTGCGCCAATCCTTCCTGCACGGCGCTTTTTCGTTACTTTCACCAGGGGAACTTGTTTCGGCTGGAACCGGTACGACCCAACGGTCGAGACTCGATTGGGCTTAGTGAATGGTTCTGGCTCTGCGATCCATGCTCACAAGTCATAACGCTCAGAGTAGAGGGCAGCGAGGTTATAGCGTCGCCTTCGCCATATGATCCGGAGCAGTGGAATAGAGAGGAGCGGGACCTGTGTCTACGGCGAGCGTCTTGAGCGCCGTCACGCTCACGGACACAGCCCCCGGGCCTCGCGGTATTTGAACATACTTAAGATAAGGAGCAAAGACAATGACCACTGACTTAACATCAAAATCAAAAAGCTCAAACCAACCCACAAGTCTCAAGCTGATGGACGGCGACCCGATTTTGCAGCGGATGGGAGAGATTTATGACACCCTCGCCCACCGCGCCTACGAATTGTTCGAGGGCCGTGGACGTCAGCACGGCAACGATCTGGAAGACTGGTTCCGAGCGGAGTCCGAGTTGCTGAACCCGATGCCGGTGGAGATCAGCGAGGCCGACGACCAACTGATCGTACGAGCTGATGTGCCGGGCTTCCGGGAGAAGGACATTGCGGTACGAGTTGAACCTCATCGTCTCATCATCAGCGGAAAACGCGAACAAATCCGTGATCAAAGAAAACAGAAGACTCTTTATAGCGAGAGGAGAACCGATGAAGTCTGCCGCGTGCTTGATCTCTCAGAGGAAGTTGACTCCGACAAAGTGAGAGTCGCGATCCATGACGGGATGCTTGAAGTCGTGCTCCCAAAGGCGGGCCCCAGCAAGAAACCCCCGGTCGCAGCCAAAGCGGCATAAGAGGGAATGCAGACAGGTTCCGGGTATCGACGCATGCGATAGCAGAAAGCGCACTGAGGAGGAGAATTTATGTCCCGTTTGCGGATGTTGCAGGTTTGGATAGCGACGGTGGTGCTGAGCGCCGGATTGATTGCTGTGCCCGCTGTGGCCGCGGGCAGCAGCCAGACCTTTACAGGAAAGGTCAGCGACGCCATGTGCGGCGCCAAGCACAGGGAGGGAGTCGACCCTGCAGCTTGTGTTCGTGCCTGCGTGCAGAAAGGCGCCAAGTACGCTTTGGTAGTCGGGGACAAGGTCTATGCCCTTGATACCGCGGATCAAGCCACGCTGGACAAGCTCAACAAGCTGGCTTGGGAGCAGGCCAAAGTCACGGGCACGGCCGACGGGGACACCATTACGGTAGAGGCGGTGACTGCCGCGAAGTAGGAGCTGCGCGAACACGTTGAGCGCGTATTGAAGAGGAAATCTTTCCCGAGGAAAAAGGAACATGAATCAAAGGAAGCTGAAGTGGGTCGCCCTCGTGGTGGCGCTTATGGTTGTTCTGATGCTGGGTGCCTGCAAGAAAAAAGTAGCTCCGGCACCGCCGCCACCGCCTCCGCCGCCGGCCGCGCCCACCGCATCGCTCAACGCAAGCCCGGACACCGTCGAAAAAGGCCAGTCCACCACGCTGACCTGGCAGACTGCCAACGCGACCGATGTCAGCATCGACGGAATTGGAACGGTCCAGGCCAGCGGCTCTCAGCAGGCGACCCCAACAGAGTCGACCAACTACACATTGACGGCCAAGGGACTGGGAGGAACGCAGACCGCCACGGCACGGGTGACCGTGACCATGCCTCCACCACCGCCTCCTCCACCACCGCCAGGACCGACCGAAGAAGAATTGTTCTCGCAGAACGTGAAGGACATCTACTTCGACTATGACAAGGCCGCTATTCGCGCCGATCAGCAGAGTTCGCTGCAGGCCGATGCCGACTTCCTGAAGCAGCACCCCGGCATTCATTTCACCATTGAGGGGCACGGCGACGAGCGTGGCTCCATTGATTACAACGTGGCCCTGGGGGACAGTCGCGCCAATTCGGCGAAACAGGCTTTGGTGACGGCTGGGGTGGGAGCCGACGCTATCCACACTGTCAGTTACGGAAAAGAAAAGCCGTTTTGCACGGAGCACAACGAAGCATGCTGGCAACAGAACCGGAGGGCCCACTTCGTTTATCAGAAGTGAACGGAGCGATTGCCGGCCCTGGAATCTTTCAACGAGGAATTGCAAGTGAATTAGCGGAGGCCAATATGGCAAAAACGGCAGTGGGTTTATTTGAGAGCCCGGAATCGGTCGAAGAGGTCGTTCGCGATCTCCAGGCCAACGGTTTTCCTCGGAATGACGTTCGTGTTTTAGGCGAACCACGGGAGATGGCGGGTAGTGGAATGATGAGTATCCCGCATGTTGATTTTGAAGTGGACTTGATGCGGGAGCTTCGGACGATCGGGGCCGCCGAAGCGGACGCTGAAGCATACGTCCAAGGAGTAAGGCGTGGAGGAGTCATGGTTTTCGCAACCGGGTCGGGCGAGAAGGCGGACGCCGCCGCTGAGATCATGAACCGCCGTGGCGCTGTAGAGATCGAAGAGCTCAACGCCTCGGAACCTCACCTCCCAGGCACCGACCACGACGGTATGCCCTCCGGTCGCGATAGCTCTGTCCAAGCGGGGAGGGTCCGCACGCCCGGTGCCGGTGCCCGCTTGTTCGTGTGGTAGGTCTTTTTGCGGAGACGTTCGCCGCGACGCATTGAGAGTTCGAGGTTAGTGTCTAAGCGGAAAGATTGGGGACAAACCATGAAATCGCAGATCAAGCTGGGCACAGTCTTCGGAGTCGAGCTGGGACTGCACTACAGCTGGCTAGTCATAGCGCTGCTGATTACTTTCTCTTTAGGCGCACAATTCCATGCTGTCAACCACAATTGGAGCGAAGCGCTCGTGTGGAGCACAGCCATCCTCACAGGTGTACTTTTCTTTGCCTGCTTGTTCGCCCACGAGTTGTCTCACGCGGTGGTTGCTAAAGCCCGCGGAATTCCGGTTCACAAGATCACCCTGTTCTTGCTTGGTGGTGTTGCCCAAATCGAGAAGGAAGCTTCGAACCCGAAAACTGAGTTTTGGATGGCCATTGTTGGCCCCATCACCAGTGGAGTCCTTGGGCTCGTCCTGCTCGCCTTGGCCTGGGTTTCCGGCTGGGTTCCGCAGACCTCGCCTGCAACGCCGGGAATTGCTCTCTTGGTGTGGCTTGGATACATCAATCTTGCCCTGGGTGCGTTCAATATGATTCCGGGCTTTCCGCTCGATGGCGGGCGCGTGCTACGCGCCATTTTGTGGTGGGCGATGGACGACGCTGAACGCGCAACGCGCGCAGCGGCCCGCGTCGGGCAACTCATCGCCGTCCTGTTCATTGCCTTTGGAATTCTCCGGTTCTTTCAGGGAGCAGGGCTTGGAGGGCTCTGGATTGCGTTTATCGGTTGGTTCCTTCTGCAAGCCGCCGGTGCCACCTACATGCAGGTTCAAGTGGGTAGACTTCTCCGCGGGCTGCGCGTGAAAGATGTGATGTCAACAGACCACTACACGGTAGATCCAGACCTTTCCTTGCAGGAGTTCGTGCATGAACAATTGCTCCGCACCGGTCGGCGCTGCTTCCTGGTGGTCAAGGATGGGCGCCTGCTTGGCCTGATAACTGCCAACGAAGTTCGCGCAGTCGAGCCGCAAACCTGGTCATACACTGCGGTGCGTAACGTGATGCGGCCTGCAGATAAGGTCCATTTCGTTTCACGCGAGATGCCAGCGTTGGAGGCCCTGGAGATCATGGGGCGCGAAGACGTCAATCAACTGCCGGTTATGTCGGACGGCCGCGTCGAAGGTATTGTGTCCCGTGCTCACGTGTTGCAAATACTGCGCTCACGCGCGGAGCTAAAGCTAACCCCAAGTTTGCCCCGGGCCGCGTAAGGATGAGTACCTTTCTGCAGGCAGCACCTATTGAAACCTAAACTATCTAACGCAACGGGGGCGAATCATGAAGGCGGGCAGAAGCAGCAGGCTGTTATTGTTACTAATGATCGCGATTTGGATATTTTCTTGCGGACCATACGCCTTTGCACAAACGGTGCAGCCTGGGAATCCAACCGGCGAGGGCTTGCCCCAGAAATATCCCGGTGATGGAACGGGTGATCATCCCCAGGTTAGGGTACCTTCCACCAGGCTACCGTCCGGGTGGGCCGTGACAGAAGATGGCAACGGTTGTCAGTGGGCGGTTCCAGGCGGGTGGTACTTCGTCCAGCACAACATTGACTCGCTCAGAAATGGAGAAGGCAGCGGGAAAGCATCGCTGCAGGGCGTCGGGTTTACCGGCGATTGGGACAAATATAAGAAGCAGAAGAAGCAGCAGCTCCATGCCACGAAAATACTGGCGGACAGCGCCGATCGGCTGTGGCTACAGTATTCGAAACCCGACGGAGGGCTGCATTATTTTGTCTCAATGGTGGGTACACTCTTCATCTGTACCGCATACATTGACGTGCCTCATAAGGCTGACTTGAAAGATCTGAAGCCGGTCGCGGACCAGATGGCAACCAGCGTCAGACCTTCGGCCCCATGAGGGGCGCGGTCCGAATCGAGACAGGATGGAACCCGCGATGCGAATTGGTTTCCTCGCGGCTCCCCACTCAAAATGGGTTGTGTCAGCATACAGTTATACGGTTGTTAGACCGAATCGGCTGAAATTCGCGATGAGTTGGATCAGGAGAGGCTCTATGACAGGAAAAGAACAATCTGGAAACGTCCACTCCGTGACATTAGTTGAGGCCGACATTTTCGACCGGTTGACATTGGCTCTGAGAACTTCGACCTGATGCAGCGCTGCAGTTCTGGTCCGGTATTGCTCCACTCACCCTCAGCTTAAAAGCGTTCCTCTAATTGCTTCTGGGAGCGCGTCTGTCTGAATCTGCCACACATAAGAACCCCTGTCTAAATCCAATCCTTTCAGCACCATCATAGCCCGTCTTGACAACTCTTTTGGGCAGGTGCAGAATCTTACCTCTGTAGCGAACAAAAGGCGAATAAAGCCACCAGCCATGATGTCTGCCCTATCACTCCGCGCCCAGATTGAAACTCGCTTCCCATCTGCCTTTGTGACGTATCGACGGCCCGAAGTGCAGACCATTTTGACCGGCATTCCCCAGATCGACGATTTGGCCCGTGGGGTTCCCATGCACGCCCTGACGGAGATCTGCGGAACGGGCAAAACCTCCGTCCTGCTTTCTCTGTTGGCGCGTGCGTCCCACGAACACTACTGCGCCCTAGTGGATGCGCGGGACGCCTTCGATCCTGCCACGGCACAAGCAGCGGGAGCGGATTTGTCCCGCCTGCTGTGGGTGCGTTGTGGCAAGACCAGACAAAAATTGCCGCCGCTGGAACAGGCATTCAAGGCCGCTGACATGCTTTTGCAGAGCGGCGGCTTCGGCCTCATCGTGGTGGATCTCAGCGACATCGCGGAAAAGGTCGTTCATAAGGTGCCGCCCAGTTCATGGTTTCGCTTCAGCCGTGTCGTGGAGAATCGGGCTACGGCCCTTGTCTTCCTTGCTCAACGATCTCATGCGACGAGTTGCGCGGGAATGGTGGTGCAACTCAAGGCTGCGCGGGGAACGTTTTCTGGAAAATTATTCACAAACTTCACGCTGAATGCCGACGTGATCCGTACCCGCGAGAAAAAGGGCGTTCAATCGGCAACCCAAGATTTTTTGATGAAAGCACAATGGGCCTGACTCATGTTTGCGTGTTTACTCGTTCCCGATTTTCCCGTACAGGCGGCTCTGCTATGGGAGCCCAAGGATACGAGAGAGAGTTTAAGACGATCTCCCATCGCAGTTCTGGACGGTCCTTCTGATCTGCCTAAAGTGCTGGCCCTGAACGATGCCGCCAGGAATACAGGCATTCATGTGGGCATGACCAAACTGCAAGTCGAAACTTGTGGCGGAGTGTTGTTAAGAAAACGATCCGCGGATCACGAAGACTCTGCGCAAGCCGCATTGCTGGAATGTGCCAACCGGTTTTCTCCGCGGGTTGAATCCACCTGTCCCGGAACCGTGATCCTCGATCTGTCGGGGACGGAAAAGCTGTTTGGGTCGCCGGAAACGACAGCCTGCAAAATCACCGTGAGTGCCAGACACATGGGTTTCCATTTGCGAATCGCGATTGCCGCCAATCCAGATACCGCGATGTATGCAGCTCGCGGCTTTGCCGGGATTACGGTGATTCCAGCAGGTGACGAAGCCAAAACTCTCGCGCCATTACCGTGTCGATATACTGCCGGTCACGCCGCAACTGTTGGAAGTTCTCGACGGTTGGGGAATCCACACCTTCCAAGCCCTTGCCGCCTTGCCGGCTATCGCACTGGTCGAACGATTAGGCCAACCGGGTCTCATGCTGCAAAAACTCGCCCAAGGGCGGATCAACCGGCCATTGCTGCCCGTCGAACCTGCGCCGGATTTTATTGAAAGCTACGAGTTTGAAGACGCGGTGGAGAGCTTGGAGTCGCTGGCTTTTGTCTTGAACCGTGTTCTGCAAGAGATTTGCGACCGCCTGATCGCGCAGTCGTTTGCCACCAACGAACTGCGACTGACGCTGGACCTTGAAGTACGACAAATTCAGGAGGGAAAGGACGGCGAACAGTACAAACATGATTGGATGTTGCCGGTGCCTACGCAAGACCGGCATATGATCTTCACTCTTCTGCGGCTTGATCTAGAACGAAACACATTTTCGGCACCCATCAAGAAAGTGATTGTTGAAGCTGTACCGGTAAAGCCGCGGATGGCCCAGGGCAATCTCTTCGCGCCGCCGTCCCCCGAAACTGAGAAATTGGAAATTACCTTGGCGCGGATTCGTGGAGTGGTCGGCAGCGTAGACGCAGAGGGCATCAGTTGTGTCGGTTCTGCGAAGATTCTCGATACTCACCAGCCCGGTGCTTTTGCTGTTCAATCCTTTTCAAGCGATTCGGAAACATGGAGTTCTATCTGCGGTTGTTCCTACTATCGCTTTGCGAGTTTTCCGTCCCGCATTAGAAACCTCTGTCGAGCTTACCGGAGAGACACCCCACCTGGTTCGGTTGTGGAAGAAGCATCGCCGCGTGCTGGCTGCATCCGGGCCGTGGTCGAGCTGTGGCAATTGGTGGAACAAAACCACGCCGTGGGCCCGGGAAGAATGGGACGTTGCCCTCAAAACTTTCGAAGGCGTTGGCTACTATCGGATTTATCTGGATCGAATCCGGAAGCAGTGGTTTGTGGAAGGCGTTTTTGATTAACGTTCATGCCCTACGTCGAACTACACGCCCGTTCCGCTTTTACTTTTCTTGAAGGCGCATCCCTGCCGGAGTCGCTTGTCGCTCGTTGCGCGGAACAGAACCTGCCTGCGATGGCTCTCCTCGATCGGCATGGTTTTTACGGGGCGCCACGTCTTCACATGGCAGCAAAACAACGCGGAATCAAAGCCCACGTCGGCGCTGAGGTCAGCATCGCAGAAGGTGGGAACTATCCACTCCTGGTCGAATCTCGAACTGGTTATCAGAACCTCTGTCGCCTGATTACGACTGCGAAGTTACGTACCAATAAGAAAACCGTCGCGACCGTAGGACTCGCGGAATTGCAGGGCCACACGGAAGGGTTGATTTGTTTGACCGGCGATGAGAACGGACCACTGGCACATGCTTTGGCAAGAGATGGAATGGCGGGGGGCCGCCATTTGCTACGGCAGCTCATTTCCATCTTTGGATCTCAGAATGTGTACGTGGAATTACAAAGGCACGCCGACCGTTTTCAGGAAGCGCGGAACCAGGCTGCCGTCAGTTTGGCGCGGGAGCGTGGTCTCCCGCTGTTGGCGACGAATGGCGTCTGCTACGCAACCCCGGCGGAACGGCAGATCGCTGATGTATTCACCTGCATCAAGAACAAGCGGCGGCTGGAGACGGCTGGCCGGCTGCTTGCGCGAAATTCTCAACGCCATGTACGCGGTGCGGAGGAGATGAGCGAACTCTTTTCCGACATTCCAGAAGCGATTGCTAACACCAGCGAGTTGTCTTCTCGCCTGGAATTCACTTTGGAGAAATTGGGATATGAGTTCCCACGATATCCAGTGCCGGAAGGCGAGACCATGGATTCCTTTCTGCATAAACGAACATGGGAGGGAGCACGTTGCCGTTATCGGCCGGTTAGCGCACGAGTGCGAACCCAGCTTGAAAAGGAGCTGGCTCTGATCGAAAAGCTCAAGCTGGCAGGCTACTTCCTCATTGTTTGGGACCTGATTTGTTTCTGCGAACAGAACGGCATTTTGGTGCAGGGGCGCGGTTCAGCCGCCAACAGCGCCGTGTGCTATTCGCTGGGCATTACGGCCATTGATCCCATCGGCATGGATTTGTTATTTGAGCGTTTTCTTTCGGAGGAACGGGGAGAGTGGCCAGACATTGATCTCGATCTGCCAAGCGGGGATGAGCGCGAAAAAGTAATTCAGTATGTCTACGAGCGTTATGGCAAACGTGGCGCGGCCATGACGGCGAATGTTTGCACCTACCGTGGGCGTTCGGCGGCGCGCGAGATGGGCAAGGTGCTCGGTTTCGACGAAGACACCCTGGCCCGGCTATCGGCAATTGTGGGGACATGGGAATGGCGAGACCCGAATGACACGATGGAAAAACAATTCACTAACACTGGCCTCGATCTCAGCCATCCGCAGATTGCCGTGTACCTCAGTCTGTGCCAGCGGGTGCAGGACTTGCCGCGTCATCTCAGCCAGCACTCGGGCGGCATGGTCATTTGCCAGGGGCAGTTGGATTCGGTGGTTCCACTAGAACCCGCCACTATGCCAGGAAGGGTGGTGGTGCAATGGGACAAAGACGATTGTGCCGATCTCGGACTGATTAAAGTGGACCTGCTCGGTTTGGGAATGATGGCGGTGGTCAAAGACAGCATTAGCCTGATTCGCGATCACTACGGTGAAGAAATAGACCTCGCGCATTTGCCGCAGGATTGCCCCGATGTTTACGATACGATCCGCAAAGCCGACACCATCGGCATGTTTCAGATCGAGAGTTGCGCTCAGATGGCGTCCTTGCCGCGCAACAACCCCACCCGTTTCTACGATTTGGTCACGCAAGTCGCTTTGATTCGTCCTGGCCCGATTACTGGCGAGATGACTAGCCCGTATTTGAAGCGGCGTCAGGGGAAAGAGCCTGTCACCTATCCTCACGAGTCGCTCATCCCGGCATTGAAGCGGACGCTAGGTGTTCCCTTATTTCAGGAACAGCTCCTCAAACTGGCCATGATCTGCGCCAACTTCACCGGAGGCGAGGCGGAAGAGTTGCGTCGCGCATTGGGCAGTAAGCGTTCCCAACAACGCATGCGGGAGATCGAAGCCAAACTTCGCGCCGGGATGACGACAAACGGTTTTCCCGGGAAGACCCAGGATCAGATTGTGAAATTCATCAGTTCTTTTGCACTTTACGGTTTCCCCGAATCTCACGCGGCCAGTTTTGCTCTTATCGCTTATGCCAGCGCGTTCTTGAAGGTCCGCTATCTCGCGGCCTTTACAGCGGCCTTGCTGAACAATTGGCCGATGGGCTTCTACCATCCGGCCACGATTGTGAAAGACGCGCAGCGCCATGGACTACGAGTAAGGCCTGTAGATGTGACATGTTCGCAGTGGAACTGCACTGTGGAATCCGACAACGAAGGCCAGCTTGGCCTTCGCCTCGGGTTCCGTTATGTGCGCGGTTTGTCCCAAATCGCAGGCGAAACCCTTGTAAGCCAGCGTGGAGATGGTCCGTTTGCGTCCGTGGAAGAGTTGGCTCGTCGCGTGCCTCAATTGAGTCGCGATCATCTTGCCATGCTGGCGAAAATCGGCGCGCTGAATAATCTGTATCCCGATGCAAAGCTGCATCGACGCGATGCGTTATGGCAAGTGGAGAAGGCCGTGAGAAAGAATGGGCCTTTGCTCGAAGGCATTGTGGAGGCGGATTCGACATCGCCGTTGCGCCGCATGGATATCGAAGAGAGGCTGGTCGCGGACTACCACGGAATTGGATTGACCACTGGGCCACACCCGATGGCGTATCGGAGAGAGGTTCTGCGGGCGCGAGGCGTCAAGTCCGCGCTGGAGTTGAGAGATATTCCCCACGGGAAAGAAGCTACGGTTGCCGGTTGTGTGATTACCCGCCAGAGACCGGGAACGGCCAAGGGGATCATCTTTATGACGCTGGAAGACGAAACCGGAACTTCGCGGGTGATTATCAGCCCCGACTTCTACGACAAGAATCGCATGGCCGTGCTGAATGAAAGGTTCGTTTTGGTTTCCGGACTGGTGCAGAACCAAGATGATGTTGTGCACCTGAAGGCGCGAAGTATCAAGCCCCTGGCAATCAGTGCTGCGACGACGCCTTCGCATGATTTTCATTGAGCGAATGTTAGGATCGTTGGGTTCACCATGCAACAATCATCGCCGCTCACTCTACATCCGCCACCTTATCCATCCTGGAAAATCACTTTCATGTCTTTGTAGATGTATGTAACTTTTGGCCCCAGGTTCACAACTCTTTCTGGTTGCCCGAGAATTGCCTCGACTTTTTGCAGAGTCTGGCCCAACGAGATCGTCTTCGTGTTCTGTGAGGCGGCCAGCCGCTAAGGACGATCTTGAGCGTCAACCCTACCTTGTGCTTGGGCCCAGGATCCAGCAATTACGCAAGATTCTAGTAGAAGGGGTCGGATGCCACAAGGGTCACCAGCAAGATCAAAGTTTATCCGTGATAGCGGCAAGAGATCGGGTGCAAACATACATCCTGTTGACAAAGTGATGACAAGAGTTTTGCAAGCCGAAGGGACTCAACATCATCTAATCCGCAGGCGCTGGGATTTGTGTACGAACTGAAATTCGCAGAAACGGCACACCTCTTTTCGCCGCCTGTACTTTGGCCTCTGCCGAGTGGCCGACTCTGACCGGAAATAACAATGCCGAACACCCAGAGAACGACGCGATATTCGTCTTTGTCCCTGAAAGACGTGGTCTGTTTGTGCGCCGGACCTTGTGACGACGAGGCGTGGGAGGAGTTTGTTTCCCGGGTTGCAAGGCCCCTCGGCCTGATTATTATGCGTACCGCCTCCATGTGGGGAAAGCCTTCTCGGTCCCTGGTGGAAGACCTGATCCAGGTAACCTACTTAAAACTCTGGGAAGGAGGGCGAAGATTGCTGCGCGACTTCGCCCTCCAGCGCCCCGAGGCCATTTTGGGCTATCTCAAGAGGACCGCCGCCAATGCCACTCACGACTACTTCAAGCACGGCCACAGTCAATCCTCCGGCGGTGACCAGCCCCACATTTCCACCGCCGATGTTGACCCTGAGGCGGGAATCGAGGTGCATGGTAGCCAGGAAAGAATTGCCTTCGAAGTCTTTTTAAATGAGATTGATGAACACCTGAGGCGTGGCCTGACTGGCCCTGATCAGGAGCGCGACCGTATGATTTTCTGGCTTTACTTCCGGCAAGGAATGAGCACCAAGGAAATTGCCTCCCTGCCGGCTATTGGACTGGGTACCAAGGGAGTTGGAAGTGTCATTGAACGGCTGAAGCGTTCCATTCGGGACCAGATCCTTGGGCCCCATTCGGCTACCGGCGATGACGAGGGTCGGGACGAAAGCAAAATCCCTCAGGAACTCGTATCAAATAGGTAGGAGTGCCAGGATTTGGGACGGCCAATCGGTAAGCACATTGATAACCAGGAACTCGATGCTCTTGTGCCCACGGCTTCAGAGAGTGGGCACGAGCCGCACAAGCTGTCCCCGGAAATCGTTCGCGAAGCAGCGGCGCACATCGCTACCTGCGTAGATTGCGGCGCGAAGGTGGCGAAATACAAGTGGCTGGTGGACGGGACAGAGACGGTCTTGACATCGGCGGCGCCATACCGGGCTAACTGTCCAAAAGATAGTGATGTTGACTGGCATGAAGTGGCCGCCGGGCTTTGGCCCGAGATCAAGGCCAGGCAGTTGATCATGCATGCCGCGCTCTGCGCGCACTGCGGACCGCGACTGCGCGCTGCCGCGTCCGCCGACCCGACTCCCGACGAAGCAATGCTGCTAGCCGAATTGAGAGCGCCGTCGCGGCCCGATCTTATTTCCCCATCTGCGCCGCGTCCCTCATCACGTTGGCCGTTGATGAGGTGGCTGGTGCCAGCCTTAGCCATGATGGTGCTTGCCGGGGTGTTGATTGCCAGGCCGTGGTCATCAGCGGCGCCGCTCTCTGGGCCTCAGTTCGCCGAACTGGCGGTCAGGACTCACCGGCAGCACGCACGAGGACAACTTCCGCTTGAAGTTAGCGCGGCCTCGCAGCAAACGCTGAATCAATGGTTCAAAGCGAAGGCACCGTTTTCTCTGGCTCTGCCGGCGTCGCCCGCAGCTCCTGGCGAGGAGCGGCCTTACCGCCTGGAGGGAGCGCGGCTGGTGCAAGTCGGCGACAAGACCGCCGCTTTCATTGCTTACCACACGCAGACGGCCCAGCTGAAGACGGCCGCTGCAAGCTTGATGGTAACCCCGGATTCGGCGGCCCTCGCATCGGGAGGAGTCGAAGTGGATTTCAAGAAAGTGAGTTTCCACTATTCCACTGTCGAGGGCTATAAGGTCGTTACCTGGTCACTCCACGGCCTGACTTATGCCCTGGTTTCCGAGGAAGGAAATAGCACGCAACGATCCTGCATGGTTTGCCATTCCGCCATGCGAGACCGCGACCTGAGTCGCGCGCCATCTCCTTTACCGCAACAATCGTCCAACACCTTATAGTCCAATCGTAATTGCTGGATTGTGGTGGCCTGAAGTAGCTGGATGCAGTCTCCACGCCCCAATTTCTTCGTTGCCCTCGATCACTGAGGGCACCTCGCGCCCCCATCACGAACAAATCTTTGCCGAAAAGCAAAATCGTTTCCGATCTCGTCATATCTAGTGAGGCCGATTGCGGCTTTTCATCAACCAGGAGGAAGAACGTGCGCAATACCATCCCGATCTCGAACAGGCAAGAAGACCCGGCCGTTTTCGATGCTCGCTTCGCTCGTTCACGCGAACTGCTCTCTTTCATAGCCTGCTGCGTGCTGGGCGGGAATGAAGGGCTGGAAGTGACGCTGCGAAACTGCTGGCTCAAGGCCTCGCGCAATCCGCCGCGGTTTGAATCTGAAAGCGCTTTCCGCGCCTGGCTGTTGAGAATTCTTATCGGCGAAGCGCGAAATATGATCTGCAAGAATCAGCCGGCAGAAAACGTCGGGTTGGAGAGCGGAGAGAATAACAAATCCTTGGCTGCGTTCGATTACCAAGGGCAGCCCCCACAAAAAGCAAATTCCCCGGAGATCTCGTCCTGCCTAAGTGAGGTCAACTAAGCCCCCGGGCAAGTGTCCAGCAGGGTGCACTAACAACTCGTCAACGACATAGGGACCTTTCGATCGGCGCGTAACCGCGGCGGTGAAGCCTTCGGGCCGGCCGTGTGTCTCAACAACCTTAACCGTTGGTAACCAGAAACAACACAGAGAAATGGAGAAGAAACAAAATGAATTACAACCTCAGACAACCTTCAAAAACGACTGCACGAGTTCATCGTTTACTCATGGCAGTTCTCGCACTCGGATGTGCATTTGCTACCGTCACCCATGCGGCGGCGCAAAGAGTCACGCCTCCAACTACGCCCATCGATATCACGCCACCCGAGGGTAACTCTGCATATTTGGTCGGCCACGCCTTTGGCAGCCAGGGCTATACTTGCCTGCCGACGAGCACCGGTGGCGCAGCCTGGAATCCCACCGCACGCCCCGAAGCCACCCTCTTTACAGATTTCTTCGGGCAGCAGTTCCAGATCATCACTCACTTCCAGAGCATCAATGCGAACCCCAAGCCGGACGTTACCGTCCCCCTCAGTGGGAACGCGACCTGGCAGAGTTCCCTCGATAGCAGCAGGGTGTGGATGGTGAAGGTGAAGGGAATCGACCCCAACGCTGACACCGAGAGTTGCCCAAATACCGGCTCGATTCAATGCCTGTTGTTGCAGTCAGTCGGGAACCTCAAGGGACCTACGGGCGGCAACCTTCTGGCCAAAGCCACGTTCATTCAACGCCTAAATACCAAGGGAGGAGCTGTCCCCCCAACCGCGTGCTCGGTGGGGCAGACTCAGCTCGTGCCGTACACCGCCGACTACTACTTTTTTCACCAGGACAAATAGAGCAACTGGACTTGGATTTTCTTTGGAATTTCTTTGCCAGCCTTTAAGGACGGTATGGGGCGGCACCGCCTAGCTTGCACATGGGCCTGACGATCCGGCCGTCACTGGCAAGATTCCGGCGGAAACAATTGGCCGCCGCAGATTTTGCAGTCGATCAATCAAAACCAGGCCCTTCGAGGGCCAAATACAACAAGGAGAAAAAAGTGAATCGCAATCGCAGTGGAAAGTTTTTTGATGGCAGGGCGGGGAGCGTCATCCGCGGACTGGCTGTAGCGCTCGTAGCACTCACCATTTCTGGCATCGCTTCGGCTCAAAACAATTGGGACAACACCCTGCAATTCGAGGGCGGAATCGGGGTCATCCCTGTCACCGGTGTGGCGGCTAACGGGGCAGTCAATCTCAACGTTGTTCGAGGTGTTTCCCCCGCCGGGCCGTGGAGGATCGCGACCCTCGATGCCACGGTGCGGCCCGACGGGCATATCCGAGTTGTGGGACGCGGCCTGCTTCTGGCCGCGGGTAATGGCATCGGGACCAACGGCGGACAGAGCGTGCACGCCACTCTCTTCTGTGGACCGTCGGCATCCGCTACCGCCCACGACTCAACTCTCACCGGGGTAGCCCTTGCGGCCGACGGGGATTTCAGAATTAACGATTTCCTGACGCCCGCTCCGCCGGTCCCCTGTACCAGTCCGGTGCTGTTAATCCGGAATGTAGGCGGAGTTTGGTTCGCCGCCGGAATCCCGTCGGTGGAAGGAACAGAGAAGTAACCTGCTGTCCTACGTTTGGTTGTGTACGCGAAGCAGCCGCCGGTTGGGGCTCTTCGCGTACACGCCCCGGCCGGCAACGGCCAATACATCATGAAACAAGAAAAGGAGAATTTCGCAATGAGGAACCTGATCGTCCCCACAATGTCAGCACGCGTATTTCGTTGCAAAAACCCGGGACGCGCCATTCTGGCGCTGGTTTTAATGGCTTCAGCTTCGACTGCCGCGCTCGCCCAGTATGGCGGCCCCGGAGCCACTCCGAGCTACGGGTCAAAAGGCGCAGTGGTCGGCGGAGTCGTAGCAGGAGCGGCTGCGGGCGCGGGCTTGCTTTATTGGAAGCTCCATCATCGAGCCACTCTCCAGGGTTGCGTGGCCGGTAGTGGAGACAAGCTGGTCAATGACAAGGACAAGAAAACCTACAGTCTCACCAACCAGCAGAACGAGACGCTGAAACCCGGAGAACGTTTCGAACTACTGGGCAAGAAGGCCAAAACTGACTTGGGTGAGCTGATGTTCGAGGTCCACAAAATGAATAAGGATCTTGGGCAATGCACAGCCTCCGCAATGGAGCAGGGGCAATGACACCCGCACTAATCGACTTGCCTTCGGGTGAGGGCGCAGCCGTTCGCCCTTACCCGGATCGCGGGCCGGTCTCGATCCATGACGACATGGTACTGGTCCAAGCCTGTAAGAACGGGGACGCTGCCGCTTTCGAACAACTTGTAAAGCGTTACGACCGCAGGCTCCTGCGCATCGCCCAACACATCACCCACAATATGGAAGACGCGCAGGAGGTGGTACAGGAGGCATTTCTCAAGGTGTTTCGCAAGCTGGCTCAATTCGAGGAGAAATCAAAGTTCTCGACCTGGCTGATTCGCATCACGATCAATGAGTCCCTGATGAAACTGCGAAAGCTGCGGTCCGCCAAAGAAGTGTCCATGGACGCAGATTTTCAAGCGGAAGAGGCGGGCCCTCCCTTCGAGTTTGTGGATCCGAAGCAAAACCCCGAGGAACTGCACCGGGAATCTGAGTTCCGCAACCTCTTAAGGAGTGCACTCCAGGAATTGCAGCCCGCAATAAGAGTTGTTTTCGTCCTACGCGATGTGGAGGGGTTCTCGACGGAGGAAACAGCAGAAGTGCTCGGGTTAACGCAGTCGGCAGTCAAGGCGCGACTGTGGCGGGCCCGCCTGGAGTTGCGAGAACGCCTGAGCGGGTACTTCGCTGGTCAGCGTTCGTGCGTCCGGGCAACGCAGTAGCCAACTGGAGATCCCATGTCAAATGCCCCGCAGCATGCGTCGAAGTTAGAAGCCAGGAAAGGAGGAATTTTGAAACGCCAGATCTTGTTCTTCGCAACTATTTGCGGATCGGCCCTATTGCTCGGCACGGTGAGTGCCGTGGCGCAGGCCAACTCATACCAACAAACCAATTTAGTCTCAGACCTCGCCGGAGCGGCTGCGCATACCGACCCCAAGTTGATCAATCCATGGGGACTCGCATTTGCGCCCGGTCAAGCCTTCGTCGTTGCCAATAACAGGAGTGGGTCTTCGACTAGCTACGGTGCCGACGGCGTCTCGCAGGGCGATTTCCTGATTCCTGCTCCAGCAAACGATACTTCGTCCGCCACGCCTACCGGAACGGCCGTTGCCGAGGATGGGGAATTCGTGCTCGGCGGCGCTGACAGCAAATTTCTCTTTGTGACGGAAGACGGAACCGTCTCGGGCTGGAACGGCTCGGGCAATGCAATTCTGGCCATCGATCATTCAACCTCCGGCGCCGTGTACAAAGGACTGGCTGTGCTGAGCCCGGCCTGTTGTGCGACGTATCTTGTTGTCGCGAATTTTCACAGCGGGTTGATCGAACCGTACACCCAGGCCTTCATACCACTAGCGCCTCCCGGTTCGTTCACTGACCCCAACCTTCCGGCGGGCTATGCGCCGTTCAACATTCAGCAGGTGCGAAGTCAGATATTTGTGATGTACGCAGTGCAGGACCACGCCAAGCACGACCCCGTGAACGCAGCCGGCAATGGGATCGTTGACATCTTCGATCTAGAGGGCAACTTCGTGAAGCGATTCGCCTCCAACGGTATGCTGAATTCCCCCTGGGGCGTCGCGCAGGCCAGCGCCAACTTCGGCAAGTTCAGCAATGACATCCTGATCGGCAATTTCGGAGACGGAACAATCAACGCATTCGATCCCGCGAACGGAACCTTCCAGGGTCAATTGAACGACCAGACCGGGGCACCCATTACGAACGCTTCGTTGTGGGGACTGGTGTTCGGCGCCGGTGGCACGGGCGATTCGAATACGCTCTACTTCACCGCCGGCCTCGCGGACGAGGGCCACGGCTTGTTCGGCGCGATCACGGCGGCAGCGCCCACAGCCGACTATTCGCTGACAGCGAGTCCGCAGAATGCAACGGTTGCGGCCGGGGGCTCGGCGAACTTCGCGCTCACCATAACGCCAGCAAATGGATTTACCGGCACGGTTGATTTGTCGTGCGCAGCTCCGGCCGGCGTGACTTGTACGTTCAATCCGGGGACTGTTACTCCGGGCCCAGGGGCAGCCACCAGCACGCTGACGGCGACGACTTCGCTTCAATCAGGCGGGCTCAATGTGCTGGGCACGTTATTTGCCGGTGCGGTCATGTTTGGCTGTTTCTTTGCTGGAGCAGGCCGATCTCGCCGAGGCGTGCATTCCCTGCTATGTGCCGGGTTCGCAACTGCGTTCATCGCGGGAGCTCTGTTCGCTTCGACTGGCTGCGGCGGTGGCAGCAAGAGTCAGGCGAAAGGTGGAACTGCGGCGATTGTCGTAACCGCAACCTCGGGTGCGTTGCATCACACATCCACGGTCCATCTTACGGTTCAGTAACCGTTTGGCCGGAGACTGTGCCGACCATTCCTTTGAAGAAGAGAGGAAACGCTCATCTCCCCTAATCGTCCCAGCTGATCGTGGCAACGTCGGATCACGCCAGACCGGCAATCAGTCTGCCAACGCCGGCAGGCTGAATTGAAATACCGATCCCCGGCCGAGTTGGCTGGTTACCCCGATTGTGCCGCCATGGGCTTCGATGATTGCTTTTGCGATCGGTAACCCCATGCCTGTTCCTTGAATACCGCGCTGGCCGCGGCCGCGGTAGAACTTCTCGAAGATCAGCGACTGCTCGAAATCGTCGATTCCTGGACCCTGGTCCGCAACACTAACCCGGACACACTCCCCTGCGCGCTCGACGATTAGACGGATAGGAGTGCCAACCGGCGAGTATTTCACGGCGTTTTCCAGTAGATGACGAATGACCTCGGCGATTCGCTGCTTGTCGATCCGCACGCGAGGAAGATCGGCTGGAACCATCCGGTCGATTTCGTGATGTCCCGGCACTAACCAAGGTTCTTTCAACACGGCATCGACCACACCCCGGATGTCCAGGACTTCGAACTCAAGATGTACCTGATGCGCGTCGAGCTGGGCCATCTCCGCTGCCTCGCCGACGAGGCGGTTCAACCGGTCCGCTTCCTCCTCCACCACTGTCACCAGATCGCGCCGCGCCGCGTCGTCCAGACGAACCCCAGAAGAAAGAGTTGAGGCTGCTGCTTTGATACTGGTGAGTGGGGTGCGGAACTCGTGGGCTACGGCGTCCAGCAGCGCCGAGCGCAAACGCTCGTTTTCCCGTGCCGCCTCTGCGTGCGAGAGCTTCTCCACTGCCCCTGCGCGTTCGGTTGCAATCGCGACCAGGCTGCCGATGGCCTCTAACGTTTGGCGGGAGAGATTGCCAATCACCGCCAGGCTGCCGACATTTCTGACGCCAATTCGCAGGGGGACGAACATCACGCCACGCTCCGGGTGGGTGGTGGCTTCGCCACGCAGGCTGACTGCTTTCAACTCCTCCCCTGAGAGCTGGGAGTGGGCCTCTACGTCAGAGTAGTAGATCTTCTGACCAGAAGTCAGGAAGATCGCCGCAGCGGCAACGGAAAACTCATCGACGATCTGCTTCGGCAGTTCGTTCAGCAATTCAAACACATTCTCCTTAATGAGCAGTTGCTGGCTGAAGGAGTAAAGCCGTTCGATCTCGTGGCGGCGGCTTTCGGCTGACTTGGCTTGGCGCCTGGCCTTATCCGACAGGTGGCTGGCGATCATGGCGGTGATCAGAAAGACGGCGAGGGCAACCCAATTCTGCGGATCGGCAATAGTCCACGTCCGTACCGGGGGAAGAAAGAAGAAGTTAAAACAAGCTGTAGCAATCAGTGACGTGAACACCGAGTACCTCAACCCCCAGGCAGCCGCAATCACGAGAACCGCTACCAGGAGCGTGAGCGCCACCGTGGTTGGGTTGACATGTAAGGAACGGGTGTACAGTGCAGTGATTGCAGCCACTACCGCCGAGCAAATGGCGAACCGAACCAATAGGCGCTGAAGGGAGCGCGGCACGTCCAAATTCTATTCGAGGAAGATGCCGACCGTACCTCTACTGTTGTCGAAAGTTATAAAAACTGCATAAACGATGCTGCAAACCGGTGTAGTTCGTTGACAATAGCATCGTGGGCAGCAAGACGCCAGAGCAGTGGTTGGAAGAAGCGTCTCCTAAGAAGGAGGCGCTGCTTAAGTTGTTTCTCGGCTATGCCCCCGGGGTGGGCAAAACCTACAGCATGCTCAGCGAGGCGATTCGCAGGCACAGCCGTGGGGAAGATGTCGTCGTGGGTATTGTGGAAACGCACGGTCGCAAGCCGATCGTTGAATTCGCGGCAAAATTGCCGGACGTTCCGCGCCGGGAGCTTGATTACAAAGGGGCCACCTTCGAGGAGATGGATGTAGATGCGATCATTGGGCGGAAGCCCAAAGTGGTGGTCGTCGACGAACTTGCCCATACCAATGTCGAGGGCAGTAAGCACGGCAAGAGATACGAAGATGTAATGGATTTGCTCGATGCGGGAATTGATGTGCTCACCACCATGAACGTCCAACACATCGAAAGCATGACTCCGATGGTCCACAACATCACAGGTGTGACGGTACGCGAGACGGTACCCGATTGGGTCATGCAACGGGTCAATGAAATCGTCCTGGCCGACCTCACTCCCGAGGCGCTCCGTCACCGCATGGAGCGCGGCGACATCTATCCACTCGAACGTGCGGATCGTGCTCTTGGACATTTCTTTCGGCCCGGCAATCTCATCGCGCTTCGCGAGTTGGCGTTACGTCAGGCCACCCAGGTCGTCGATCGAAGCCTGGAGTCGTACCTCGACAAAGAACACATTGACCAGCCGGGCATGCACGAGCGCATCGCTGTCTGCATCAGTTCGAACCCCGCTGCGCAATACCTGATCGCGCGCGGCTGGCGAATGGCGCAAGCCATCAAAGGGGACCTCATTGTCGTGTACGTGGACACCGGGGTGGACGACAATCCGCAGGACCAGCGCACCTTGCAGCGTAATATCGAGTTCGCGGAAAATCTTAAGGCCGAGGTAGTGAAGCTCAAGGGAGAAAAGGTGGCCGAGACGGTTGCCGGCTACGTGCGTGAGAAGCACGTGACCCAGGTTGTTTTTGGGCATTCGGCAACCAGCGGCTGGCGGCGCTATCTTTATATGTCCGCCGTGCACAAGTTCCTGCGCAACGCGCCATCCGTGGATGTCCACATCGTGACCCAAACCAAATGATAGATCGCCGCCACATTCTGGTGGTTGATGATGAGCCGCAAATTACTCGCGTGTTGCGTACTGCATTGACGGCGCACGAATACGATGTGCGCGTCGCCCATGATGGGGAGAGCGCGCTGGAGTTGATGAAAGATTGGCGCGCCGACTTGGTCGTAACCGACCTTGCCATGCCGAATGTTGACGGGGTTGAGTTGTGCCGCCGGATACGGCAGGTATCGGAGACTCCCATCATCGTTTTGTCGGTACGCGATCAGGAGAAAACCAAAATCGAAGCCTTGGATGCAGGCGCTGACGATTACGTCACCAAGCCCTTTTCGGTGGATGAATTGTTGGCGCGTGTCAGAGCGAACTTGCGCCGTTTGAAGGAAGTTTCTACCACTCAATCCCTCATCGAAGATGGTCAGTTTCGCATCGATCTCGACGCTCACAGTGTTGCGGTGTCTGGCCGCGAGGTTCGACTCACGCCGAAGGAGTTTGACCTCCTCGTTTATCTCGCGCAGCATCCCAGGAAAGTGATCACCACGCGTAAGCTGCTTGGGGCCGTCTGGGGCGCCAACAGCACCGAACAGCCCGAATATGTTCGGGTGTTCGTGAATCACCTGCGGAAGAAATTGGAACTCGATCCAGAGAACCCCCGCTACATCCTCACCGATCCTTGGGTGGGCTACCGCTTCGAACCCGGCGAATAGCCATTTACGCACTTTTAACGCACTTTCTATCCAACCTTTAGCCGTCGCGAATTCCAATCACCTGTATGGACGCATTCAAGCAATTCTTCGTGATTGCCGGAATTCGGGTCCTCGAAGCGATCTTCGTCCTGGGAATTCTGGGTTCCGCAGTGGTCTTCATTCTTAGTGCGATTGACGACCTCCGTGACATCTTCAAGAGCGATGCGCACGGGAAGGAGACAGACTAACCATGTGGGATTTGATCTTTGTCGCACTCACCGTCGCCTTCTTTGTTCTGGCGATTGGTTATGTTCGTTGGTGCGATCGGCTGAGGTAAACATGACTCTCGAAACCGTTCTAATTCTCGCTGCGAGCATCGGTTTGACCCTGTATCTGTTGTACGCGTTGCTGCGCCCGGAGAAGTTCTAGATGACTACGAATGGCTGGCTTCAAATCGCCTTGTACCTCGCGCTGATTCTTGCAGTCACAAAACCGTTGGGCGTGTTTATGGCGCGCGTATTCAGCCGGGAGCGGACCTTTCTCGATCCCGTATTACGTCCCATCGAGCGGCTGATCTATCGCCTCACGGGAGTGGACGAAAATCACGAGATGCATTGGACGGAATACGCCATAGCAATGCTGTTCTTCAGTGCTGTGTCCATGCTGGTTCTGTACGCCATGCTGCGGCTTCAGGCATATTTGCCGTTTAATCCGCAGAAGTTCGCGGGTGTCGCACCGGAGCACCTAGCCTTCAATACTGCCGCATCCTTTACCACGAATACAAACTGGCAGGCGTACTCAGGCGAAACAACGATGAGTTATTTCACCCAGATGGCCGGCTTGGCATATCACAACTTTGTGTCCGCAGCAGTTGGAATCGCACTGGCAATCGCGTTCATCCGGGGTGTCGCACGAAAGCAAATGCAAACCATCGGCAACTTTTGGGTGGACATGGTGCGCGCCTCCCTCTGGGTACTGTTGCCATTTTGTGTGGTTGGCACGCTCGCGCTGGTATCCCAGGGTGTGGTGCAGAACCTCCGGCCTTATGACACTGTGAAGCTTGTCGAACCTCAGCAAGTACAAAGAAACGGATCCGACGGTAAGCCGATGGTGGATGCAGCGGGCAAGCCGGTGATGGATACCGTTACGGAACAGACGATTGCGCAGGGGCCGGTTGCGTCACAGGAGTTCATAAAGGAATGGGGCACAAACGGTGGCGGTTTTTTTAACGCGAATAGCGCTCATCCCTTCGAAAATCCGACGCCGCTATCGAACTTGATCGAGATGTTTGGAATATTCGCAGTCTCGTCGGGACTGACCTACACGCTAGGACGCATGACCGGCTCGCAAAAGCATGGCTGGGCGGTCTGGTCGGCGATGGCGATTCTCTTCCTGGCCGGCGTGAGCACTGTCTATTGGGCGGAGGCACAGGGCAATCCTCTGCTTGCACACGTGGACCAGCGGGCCACCGCACTTCAGGCGGGCGGAAACATGGAAGGCAAGGAAGTCCGGTTTGGAATTGCGAACACCGCGCTCTGGGCCACTGCCACAACGGATGCGAGTTGCGGCGCCATCAACGGCTGGCACGATTCCTTCACGCCGCTCGGTGGGATGGTACCGCTCATCAACATCATGCTCAGCGAGGTGATTTTCGGAGGTGTGGGCGCGGGCATGTATGGAATGTTGATCTACATTGTCCTGGCGGTATTCATCGCTGGACTGATGGTCGGCCGCACCCCCGAGTACCTCGGCAAGAAGATCGAGGCGTACGACGTGAAAATGGCCATGTTGGTCGCTTTGATTTTCCCGCTGCTCATACTCGCGTTCTCAGCAATCTCCACGGTGAAGCCCTATGGGGCCTCCGCCATTCTCAATCCTGGCCCCCATGGGCTGAGCGAAATCTTGTACGCGTTCACTTCCGGCGCCGGCAACAACGGCTCGGCTTTCGGAGGTCTGGCGGTCAACACACTCTGGTACAACACAACCATCGGGATCACCATGCTGGCGGGCCGCTTCCTGATGATCATTCCCATGCTGGCAATTGCCGGAAACCTGGCGCAAAAGAAATACGTTCCGCCATCGCTTGGGACATTCCCCGTGACCACGCCGCTGTTTACGATGCTGTTGATCGGGGTCATTCTGATCGTTGGTGCGCTGACCTTTTTTCCAGCGCTCAGCCTGGGCCCCATTCTCGAGCATTTGCTCATGCGTGCGGGAAAGACATTTTGAGGATTTATGGCCACTAAACCATCACACAAATCGGTCTGGAACTCGAAGATCGTCCGCCGGGCGCTGCTCGACGCCGTCGTCAAGCTGGATCCTCGTACCATGATGCGGAATCCGGTCATGTTCGTCGTGGAAGTCGGCAGTGTGATTACGACCGTGCTGCTGATTCAGAACCCACATCAGGCGTTTGGCTTCAATTTGCAGATCACTCTGTGGCTGTGGTTCACGGTGCTGTTCGCCAACTTCGCAGAGGCAATGGCCGAAGGCCGAGGTAAAGCCCAGGCCGAAACGCTCCGGAAGGCCCGCTCAGAGACTGTCGCTATTCGCCTTCTGGCCAACGGATCAATGGAGAAGGTCCCGAGCTCGCAACTCCGCACCGGCGATGTCGTGCTCGCCTCAGCCGGAGAGTTCATTCCCGGAGACGGAGAAATCATCGAGGGTGTCGCATCGGTGGATGAGTCGGCCATCACTGGCGAATCCGCTCCCGTGATTCGGGAATGTGGCGGAGACCGCTCGGCCGTGACGGGCGGCACGCGTGTGCTGTCGGACCAAATCAAGGTGAAAATCACCTCCAACCCCGGCGAAACGTTCCTCGATCGCATGATTGCGCTGGTAGAAGGCGCGGAGCGGCAGAAGACTCCGAACGAAATCGCACTCAACATCCTGCTCGCGGGATTGACCATCATCTTCCTGCTGGCGGTTGTCACCCTACAGCCGTTCGCCATTTACTCCGGATCGCCACAAACCATATTCGTTCTGGTGTCGCTCCTTGTTTGCCTGATTCCCACCACCATTGGTGGACTACTATCCGCGATTGGTATTGCGGGCATGGATCGCCTGGTTCAGCACAACGTGCTTGCCATGTCCGGGCGGGCGGTCGAGGCAGCCGGTGACGTCAACACCTTGCTGCTCGATAAAACCGGCACCATCACTCTCGGCAATCGACAAGCTTCGCGCTTCGTACCTGCACCCGGCGTCAATGAATCAGAACTCGCCGACGCGGCCCAGCTTTCGTCTCTGGCTGACGAAACTCCCGAGGGCCGATCCATCGTCGTGCTGGCAAAGGAAAAATACGAACTGCGCGGAAGAGAATTTGCGTCGCACCAGGCGCAGTTTGTGCCGTTTTCTGCCCAGACTCGGATGTCGGGCATAAATATGAACGGATTCGAGATCCGCAAAGGTGCGGCCGAGGCGGTCGAGCGCTATTTGCGCGAGAACGGCAAACCGCTGCCGGACGAAGTGCGAGCCAGTGTTGATCAGATTGCCCGTTCCGGCGGTACGCCCCTAGTGGTGGCCGAGCGCGAGCGCGGCGCTCTGGGTGTGATTGAACTCAAGGACATTGTGAAGGGCGGGATGCGCGAACGGTTCGAACAGCTTCGCGCCATGGGCATCCGCACGGTGATGATCACGGGTGATAATCCGCTCACGGCCGCCGTCATCGCGCGCGAAGCGGGCGTCGATGATTTTCTTGCTCAAGCGACTCCGAAAGACAAAATGGACCTGATCCGCCGGGAACAAAGCGACGGTAAGTTGGTCGCCATGACGGGCGATGGCACGAACGATGCCCCCGCACTGGCGCAAGCCGATGTCGGCGTGGCCATGAATACCGGAACGCAGGCCGCTAAAGAGGCCGGTAACATGGTGGACCTGGATTCCAATCCCACCAAACTCATCGAGGTGGTGGAGATCGGCAAGCAACTGTTGATGACGCGAGGTGCGCTCACAACCTTCTCGATCGCCAATGACGTCGCCAAGTATTTCGCGATTATTCCAGCCATGTTCGCCGCCACCTTCCCGGTGCTGAACACACTCAACATCATGCACTTGAGAACGCCTCAGTCAGCGGTGCTGTCGGCGGTCATCTTTAACGCCGTCGTCATCATCGCCCTGATTCCCCTGGCGCTTCGCGGAATCAAGTATCGCCCTATGAACGCGGCTGCACTGCTCCGGCGCAATCTGCTGATTTACGGGTTAGGAGGCATCGTGGTGCCATTCGTTGGGATCAAGCTCATAGACATGCTGATCACGACCATGCGCCTTGCCTAAGGAAAAAGTTATGAAGAAAAATCTCACTATCTCCATCTTAATGACGCTGGTCACGACGGTTTTGCTCGGGCTCATTTATCCGCTGGCGATGACGGTGGTCGCGCAAGTTCTGTTTCCCGACAAGGCAAACGGACAATTAGTCGTTCGTAACAGACAGGTGATGGGTTCGCGAATCATCGGCCAGCCTTTCACGGGGCCCGGGTACTTTCATTCGCGTCCGTCCGCGGCAGGAAGCGGGTATGACGCCACGAATTCAGGCGGCACAAATCTGGCCCCGACCAATCAGAAACTGGCCGATAGAGTGAACCAGGATGCGGCCGCTCTTCAGGCGGAAAATTCAGGTAAGCCCGTACCGATTGATCTGGTTACGACCTCTGCCTCGGGCCTTGATCCGGATATTACGCCCGCCGCCGCCTACTTTCAGGTACCTCGAGTCGCCCGCGAGCGCCACCTGAGACAAGACGAAATGATGGCGCTCGTCCGCGCTCACATCCAGCCCCGGCAGATCGGATTCCTCGGAGAGCCACGAGTGAACGTTCTTGAACTGAACCTCGCCCTAGATGCTCGCAAGTGACTGTTGGGCCTCCAGCCACTTCAACAAGTTTTCCACGTCCGGGCGGCACCAGGAAGAACACGCTCTGAGGCTACGCTGCCCTGCCCCCCACGTCGGGTTTTCGTTGGCCATCCGAGCGCCACGGGAGCTTGATTGCTGTCTCCCGTGGCGCGCTTGATTAGTCTCCCGAAGGCAGTAATTCTTCATGATGTGCGGGAATAATTTCCGTCACCATGTGTGCAGAGGGACAGTCGCCCAGAATCGGCTGACAGGCCGCGTCAGGGCCGTGCTTGGTGTGTACCAGCGGTTGCACTTCCGCAAATTGTTCCTGTTCGGTTGAACCGTTGAGAGCGGTAGTGGAAGCCACTCCTCCGGCGATCACTTGGGTTAGGGCGTCGAAGTATCCGGTGCCCACGAAGCGTTGGTGCTTCACCGCTTCGTAGCCATATTCGGCTTCACGGCTGAATTCCTTTTCCTGTAGGCGTGAGTATGCGGTCATGCCGGTGTCCTTGTAGCCGCGTGCCAATTCGAACATGCTCAGGTTGAGAGCATGAAACCCAGCCAGCGTCACGAACTGGAACTTATATCCCATCTTGGCCAGTTCCGGTTGGAAGTTGGCGATGGTGGTGTCGTCGAGCTTCTTTTTCCAGTTGAATGAAGGCGAGCAGTTGTAAGCCAGCATTTTGCCGGGATACTTGGCATGGATTGCCTTCGCGAAGCGGCGTGCCTCTTCGACGTTTGGTTCTGACGTCTCGCACCAGATCAAGTCGGCATACGGTGCGTAGGCCAGCCCGCGTGCGATAGCGGAATCCAGACCTCCGCGAATGTGGAAGAAACCTTCTGGGGTCCGCTCCCCGGTGACGAACTCGCGGTCGCGCGGATCGATGTCGCTGGTCAGCAGGTGAGCGCTGTTCGCATCCGTGCGCGCCATGATTAACGTCGGTACGCCCAGAACGTCGGCGGCCAAGCGGGCGGCGACCAGCTTTTGAATTGCTTCGGAAGTCGGCACCAGAACTTTCCCGCCCATGTGTCCGCATTTTTTTGCGGACGAGAGCTGATCTTCAAAATGCACGCAGGCTGCCCCAGCTTCGATCATCATCTTCATGAGTTCGTGGGCATTCAACGTTCCGCCGAATCCCGCCTCGGCATCAGCCACGATGGGGGCCATCCAATAGACGCCGTTTTTTCCGTCCATGTGGTGGATTTGGTCGGCGCGCATCAGGGAGTTATTGATGCGGCGAATGACATTGGGAACGCTGTCCGCTGGGTACAAGCTTTGGTCGGGATACATATGCCCTGCGTTATTGGCGTCCGCCGCGACCTGCCAGCCACTCAGGTAAATGGCTTTCAATCCGGCGCGCACTTGCTGCACTGCCTGATTTCCGGTCAACGCACCTAATGCTGGAACATAGTCTTCACGGTGCAGCAGCAGCCACAGCCGCTCCGCTCCCAGGCGTGCCAGGGTGTGTTCAACTTGAATGGATCCTCGCAGCTTGGTGACTTGCTGGCTGGTGTAGGGGCGTTTAGTGCCCGTCCAGCGGGGATTAGTGTGCCATTCCTTGGTCATTTCTGCTGCGCTTAAAGGGTGCATGATTCGGTTTTCCTTTCCGGTGTCCCGGTACGCGAGCAGTAGACCGCATTTGCACGGTGGCTCCAACCTCGGTCGTCCGTGTTGTTCCGGTAGTCCGTTTTGACCTAGTGGGACGGCGCGCTCTTTCCGGAGCGCATAGGATGTTTCCCATGACAACCACAGCCATTCTCCGCAACGAAGTTGAAACCGAAATTCTTACTCCGGAAGCAGCCATGTTTCTGACCCGGCTGGCGCGCAAGTTTGAGCCGCGCCGCCAGGAGCTTCTGGCCCGCCGCCGCGTGCGCCAGCAGCAGATAGACGCCGGGCAGCTACCCGACTTTCTGCCCCAGACTGCACCGATTCGTGAAAAAGAATGGACGGTTGCGCCGATACCTCATGACCTGCTCGATCGCCGTGTAGAAATCACCGGCCCGGTGGAGCGAAAAATGATCATCAATGCGCTGAATTCAGGCGCGAGCATTTTTATGGCGGATTTTGAAGATTCGAATTCGCCTACGTGGCAGAACAACCTCGAAGGCCAGGCGAATCTGCGAGACGCGGTCAAAGGTACCATTAGTTATGTCAGCCCCGAAGGCAAACGCTATCAACTTAATCCGAGTGTGGCTACCCTCATGGTGCGGCCTCGTGGCTGGCACCTGGAGGAACGGCATTTCACGGTGGATCGCAAGCCAGTCTCTGGATCCCTGTTTGATTTTGGACTCTACGTCTTTCACAACGCGAAACACCTAATGGCCAAAGGGACGGGGCCGTACTTTTATTTGCCGAAACTGGAGAGCCATCTGGAAGCTCGGTTGTGGAACGATGTGTTCTGTTTTGCCCAGGATGAGCTGCACGTATCCCACGGCACGATTCGCGCCACTGTCTTAATCGAAACGATCCTGGCAGCTTTCGAAATGGACGAGATTCTCTACGAACTGCGAGAACACTCTGCGGGATTGAACTGCGGCCGTTGGGACTACATCTTTAGCTTCATCAAGAAATTTCGCAACCGCCCCGACTTCGTGTTGCCCGATCGCTCGATTGTCACTATGGACAAGCATTTCCTGAAGTCCTATGTGGACTTGCTGATCCAAACCTGCCACCGCCGCGGCATTCATGCCATGGGTGGAATGGCGGCACAGATTCCTATCAAGAATGATCCGGATGCCAACGAGAAGGCGCTGGAAAAAGTGCGCCAGGACAAGCTGCGCGAAGTCCATGCCGGGCACGATGGCACATGGGTTGCGCACCCTGGGCTGGTGCCAATCGTCAAAGAAATCTTCGATGAGCACATGAAGGAGCCGAACCAGATCAGCCGTCGCCGTGAACCAATGCATGTCACTGCCAAGGACTTGCTGGCCGTCCCCGAAGGCAGGATCAGCGAAGAAGGCCTGCGCTGGAACATTGATGTGGGCTTGCAGTATCTGGAGTCGTGGCTACGGGGCTCGGGCTGTGTTCCCATCTACAACCTTATGGAAGATGCGGCCACTGCGGAAATCTGCCGCGCCCAGGTGTGGCAATGGGTGAAGCATGGAGCCAAGCTTAGCGACGGCCGCCCTGTGACGGAAGAAATGGTCCGTGCCGTGATCGGCGAGCAGAAGACCAAGCTGAGAGGGAGTCGAATGACCGAAGCGGCCCAGATCTATGAGCACATGATTCTCAGTCCGGACTTCGCGGAATTTCTGACGCTGGTGGCGTACAAGTACATCCACTAACTTTGGTGGCGCTAGGAATCTGTTTTAAGACTGTCAACGGAAAGCAGATTCCTCCTCTGCGCTGGGCGCATCGTCGGAATGACAAACGTTTTCGCTGTGGGATCCGTCTTATCCACTCGCCGCCCCAGTTGCTCCGTTGTAAAATCATTGCTGGTTCGTAAGTCTGTCCTGCCGACAGTCGTTGGCTTAATTTCTTCATCTCTCGGGCGAATCGTTCGCGGACTCTTGCATTGAGATAATCGTTATAGCGCTGCCATCCCTGAAACAGGGTCTGGCACATTTGGTAAGGGCTTGGCCCGTTGCGCTCGAAATCCCGCCAGAATGCCCAATCGAGAGGGCGTGTGATGTTCAAACGGCTGCCAATTCGTCATCCTGGGAATAGGGGCCGAAAACCGAGCTCAGTAACACTCGCGCCCGATGTTTCTTGGAATGTGCCTGCATGTTTTCATAACAGTCCCGATCAGAAATATTGATTGTGATTAGGGACGCGCATTACATAACCGTTACATTCATGGTGAAAGACGCGGATGGCAAGACACTGCCGTCACATTGGAATATGATTAGGGCGAGCAGAACTGCCTGGGACACCTGCTCGAACCATGAGTCCTGACTCTACCGAGATCTCGGATGAGTTCCTGGCCCAGCTCAAAGAAGATCTGGTCTGCCGCCGTGTCGGCCACGGCATGGCGAGCCTGGAAGAGCGCCGCCATCTGCTCACCGCATTCGATCCCGAAAAGAAAAACGCCGCGCTGTTCGCCGGATACCTGGCGCAGTGGGTGGACATCGGCTTTCAACGTCCCCTACTGGTCAGGGAAATTGTCGCTTGCTTCTCAAAAGCCACTCGCGCATGCCTGCCTTTGCATGACTATCTGCATCTGCGCATGGCGGAGGGCATGGCCGCGATGGCTGAGGAAGCAAAAGACGAGGCCTTGCGCCACATTGATTTTGTTCTGGGTTTGGCCGACGAGACGGATGACAGGGAACTCCTCGCCATCGCGCATTTCTGGAAAGGCCGCTGCCTGCGCATGAAGGGAGAGTACACCCAGGCGCTGGCTTCCGCCGTGAAGGGCAGGGAACTCGCCACAGAACTTGGCCACCAGCCGATGGCTGCCGTCATGCGAGTGCTTGAAAGCTGGCTGTTCTTTCAGAAAGGAGACGCCAAGCAGGCCGTCGAAATTCTGCAAGAGGCTGAGGCGGTACTGTGTAAGACCGACGACTACCTCACGCTGGGCAATATTCATTCTTCTTACGGACGGATTGCGCGCAGGCAGGGACGGTATCAGCACGCGATCGACGGCTTTACAGAGGCCATTGCGTTGTACAAGAAGCGCGACTCGCAGCACCGCAATGTGGCGCGTTCACTCAACAACATGGCCTATGTCAAACGACTCATCGCTCTTCAACTGCGCCGCAAAATTGATGCCGAGGCGGCCCGCCGCCGCAAGGCGGCTGCGCGTGGACACTCGGGCAATGGCCAAGGCAAGCCCCACTATCGCAATCGCTTCGAACAACTGCGGCAAGAGGCGTTGGCGGAGCTGGCCGAAGCAGCCACCATCTATCAGCAGTATGAGAACCATCACGGCTTGGGGAGTGTGAACCTTAATTATGCTTACCTTCATTTGGACAACGGCGATCTAGAGCACGCCGAAGCGTCTGCCAAAACCGCTTATCACTTCGGTGATACAAAGCGCGACCACATCCTGATGGCGCGGGCGCGCTTACTGCTCTGCATGATCGAGAACGGGAGGGTGGAAGAAGGCATCGGCGAAAGTACCGAGCCGGGAAATCATGCGCGCCTGGCGCAGGACTATGCACATGAGGCCATCGAACTGGCCAAGCACACGCAAAACCGCCGACTCCTCGCGCACACTTATATTTGGCAAGGGCTGACCCACGCGAACCGGTTCTTCGACGACACGGATGCCGCGCGCCGTTGTTACGACCAGGTCATCACCATCAGCAAAGATAACCACGCCGATAGCGCCTGGGAAGATTTGCAGAGCCTGAAGGCCAAAGTTCTTCGCGGTGGGAGCGTGAATCCGACGCTGCGCGCGTGGTCGGAAGGGTCGGTCGGCGACAAGACGTTTCAGCAGATCAGCGAAGAATTTGCTGAGCTGATTGTGCCCAAAGTCTGGGAGCGGGAAGGCCGAAAGGTGTCACGAGTGGCCACACGGCTGTCTATGTCGCCGAAGAAGGTCCGCCGCATCCTCAACCGCGTGGGCAGGCGCAGGCCGCAAGGTAAATAAAACAAGGCGCCACGGATTTTCACCGATACACACGGATTGATCCAGAGCGTTGATCGTGAGAATCCGCATAAATCCGTGGTTGAGATTTTCCTCACACCCTCGGGTGACCCTCCGCACAGTTCTTTTCTAGGTTAGGATTCCAATTACATTTGTGGGTTTACACACATGAGAACAGAGCCTTGTTATTTTCAAAAAAGAGATCGCCAAAAGCGTTGATCGCAACAAGTCGCAAGCTTTCGGGACACAGCCGTCGCCAATTTTCTAATAATCTGTCGGCGGAAAGATGACGTGCCTCGAAATGCTAGATCATTAATTCCTCAGCGTCTTCCCCGTCTTCAGTGTGAACTGAATCCGCTCCTGCGTTTTCTTCTCGCCGCAAAGAGATTTGAATGCCTCCCGCTCTAAATCCAAAAGGTACTGCTCGCTGATCGGCGTGCCCGGAGTGACGTTCCCACCGCAGAGTACTTCCGCGATTTTGTGTCCCAGCTTCACTTCGTAGTCGGAGATGTACTCGCCTTGATGCATGAGGTGCACGCCCATTTTGAGTGTGGCCAGAATGCTCTCTCCCGGTGCGGGGATGTGAGTGCGCGGCACGGGAGGCTCGTAGCTGGCGCGCACCATTTCCAGGGCACGCGCCTTGGCGTCGGCCAGTACACGCTCGCGGTTCATGGTGATGGCGTCGCTGTTTGACAAAAATCCCAGGCCGCGGGCTTCGTGTGCTGAAGTGGCAACCTTAGCCGTTGCAATGGTTTCGAAGGCCTTTTTCATGGTCTCCATCAGCTCGACTGAGTCGGCGATGTTGCCGGGTGACGGGCGCGTGCCTTGGCGGAGGGCCGTCGCACCATCCACGGCGCGCAGCAGCATTTCTTTGCAACCGCCGCCGCCGGGGAGCAGGCCGACGCCGATCTCAACCAGTCCGATATACAGCTCGGCGTGCGGCTGGCGCGCGGGTGCGTGCAGCGTGATCTCCGCACCCCCGCCCAGCGTCATACCGAACGGCGCAATCACCACCGGTTTTGGTGAGAACTTGATGGCCTGCGTCATCCCTTGGAACTGGCGGATGGCGAGATCCACTTCATCCCACTCCTCTTCCTGCACCGACATCAGCAGCAGCATGAGGTTCGCGCCGACGGAAAAATTGCCGGCGTCGTTGGTGATAACGAAGGCGTCGAAGTGGTCACCCGGCCCATGCGGCTTCAAGGTCTGCGTGATGAGCGAAATAATGTCCGCGCCCAGTGAGTTCATCTTGGAGTGGAACTCGATGCAGCCCACGCCTTCTCCCAGGTCAACCAGCGACGCGCCGGAATTTTTCTTTACTACGCCGTTGGATTTCTTGGCGACTGTCACCGACCAGACGCCGGTTGGGACTAAAACCGGTTCATAGTTGCCAGTTCTCGGTTCCCAGTGGAGGCGGCCGGAGGGAATTTCAGGGTCGTCGGCGTACCAGGACTTTTTGCCTGAGGCCAGCAACTTCTCGGCATTTGCAGCGACTGCGCGTCCTTCTTTTTTCATGCGGGCGACGGTGGCCTCAACGCCAACCGCATCCCACAGCTCAAACGGCCCCAGTTCCCAATTGAAGCCCATGCGCATGGCGCGGTCAATTTCCACAATGGAGTCGGAAATTTCCGGCACGCGATTGGCGGAATAGTTCCATAGATCAGTGAGCGCAGACCACAAGAACGCACCAGCTTTATCGCCCTTTTGCGGGCCTCCGCCGTCCAGGCCCAGCAACATGCGCACCCGTGGGCCAAGTTCCTCAAGGTTCTTGGCCATATCGAGCGTTGGAAACTTGGGCTTCTGCTTCGGATGATATTCCAGCGTCTTCCAATCCAGCGCCAGACGCTGGTCTTCGTGGCCGTCGCCGCTTTTAACTTTTTTATAGAAGCCGCCTTTGGTTTTGTCTCCTAGCCATTTGCGGGAAATCATCTGCTTGACAAAGTCAGGCAGCGGGTTGGAGTGGGCTTCGTGCCCGCTACCTTTTTCCATGTTGGCGACGACATGTCCCAGAATATCCAGCCCCACCAAATCAATGGTGCGGAACGTCGCGGACTTCGGCCAGCCGACGGCCTGGCCAGTGAGCGCGTCCACTTCTTCGATCGAGAATCCCATCTCCTGCATCAAGCGCATGACATTCACAACCGAGTAGGTACCAATGCGGTTGGCAATGAAGTTGGGAGTGTCCTTGGCGAACACCACGCCCTTGCCCAGGCGAACGTCAGCGAACCATGCGACCGCTTCCATTAACGTACGGTCAGTATCAGGACCTGGAATCATTTCCAGCAGCCGCATGTAACGCGGGGGATTGAAAAAGTGCGTACCAAACCAGCAGCGGCGGAAATCTTCGGAGAAGCCTTCGGCGATTTGCGCCACGGGAAGGCCGCTGGTGTTGGTGGTAATGATCGTCCCCGGGCGGCGGACGGCCTCGACTTTCCGCAGTAGATCGCGCTTGATTTCAAGATTCTCGACCACTGCTTCGATGATCCAATCCACCTCAGCCAGCTTTTTCAAATCATCTTCAAAGTTGCCGATCGTCACCAACTGGGCCAGAGAATGCTCGAAAAATGCCGCAGGCTTGGCCTTTTTCGCGGCATCGAGTCCTGCCGCGGCAATTTTGTTGCGCATGGGTGCATCCGCATCGGGCGGAACGATATCAAATAGGAAGCTGGGCACGCCTGCGTTGGCAAAATGAGCGGCGATGCGTGCGCCCATAGTGCCGGCGCCTAATACTGCAACTTTATGAATGCGCTTCATGACGAGGTCCTCTCTCAGGGCTCAGACCACGATACTGCAAAGTTGGGTCATGGGGAATGGACTGACTTCCGCGCGGCGAGTATCAACACACCTGGGTTAGGCGGAAAAGACAAATACAGCAGTTTGAGTGTTCGTCCGATACTTTCGGCTTACCGTGACCCGGCGCACCGCAGGCAGTGACTTTGCTCACTAGCCGTGCTTTTCAGGTTCATAATAGTCTTAACTGCAAGTGGAGGTGTATATGCGTGAAGTCGTGCTGGTTTCCTCCGTGCGCACGCCGGTAGGGCGCGCTTATAAAGGTACGCTGCGAGCGACCCGTCCAGATGATCTGGCTGCGATTGCGATCAAGGGTGCGCTGGATCGCGTGCCGCAACTTGATCCAAAAGAAATTGAAGATGTCATTCTCGGTTGTGCCATGCCTGAAGCCGAGCAGGGGATGAACGTGGCCCGAACCGCGTCGCTGCGCGCCGGGTTGCCAGTTGAAATATCGGCGATGACGATCAATCGCTTCTGCTCTTCGGGCTTGCAGTCGATTGCCATGGCAGCGGAGCGGATTGGCAGCGGCGCGGCTGAAGTCATAGTTGCCGGCGGCACCGAATCCATGTCCATGGTGCCGATGGGCGGGCATAAGGTTTCTCTCAATCCCTGGTTAGTGGACAACTATCCCGATGCGTTTCTTTCTATGGGCCTAACGGCTGAGCGGGTGGGACAGCGCTTCGGCATCACGCGCGAACAGGCCGATGAGTTTTCGCTGCAAAGCCATCAGAAGGCGCTTGCAGCCATTCAAGCGGGCAAGTTTCAGGATGAAGTTGTTCCGGTGCCTGTTAGCTTCACAACTCCCAACGGCTCGAAGCCGAAGAAGCACGAAATTGTTTTCAAGATTGACGAAGGCCCGCGCGCTGACACTTCGCTTGAAGTTTTACTGTCGCTTAAGCCGGCATTTCATGCCAAGGGCACAGTGACGGCAGGGAACTCTTCGCAGATGTCCGACGGTGCTGCTGCGGCGGTTGTGATGTCTGCCGACAAGGCGAAAGCGCTGGGGATCAAGCCTCTGGTGCGCTATGTTTCCTTCGCCACCGCTGGGTACAAGCCGGAAGAAATGGGACTGGGACCGGTGTTTGCGATCCCTAAAGCCCTCAAGCTAGCGGGCTTGAAACTTAGTGATATTGACGTGATCGAACTGAACGAAGCCTTCGCCGCGCAGGCACTGGCCGTAATCAAAGAAGGTGGCCTTGACCCTGCGCGTGTCAACCCTAACGGCGGAGCGATTGCGCTTGGACATCCACTCGGTTGCACAGGCGCGAAG
This sequence comes from uncultured Acidobacteriota bacterium, assembly GCA_963837365.1. GTDB lineage: Bacteria > Acidobacteriota > Terriglobia > Terriglobales > Acidobacteriaceae > CAWBXL01. The sequence goes on along the minus strand of CAWIMW010000008.1, from coordinate 186,681 downwards.
CTGACGGCGACAGTCATTCGCGAACTGAAGCGCCGCAATGGGCGCTATGGCATGGTGACCATGTGCGTTGGCGGCGGCATGGGGGCGGCGGGGATTTTTGAGAATATGAATTGAGCACTCAGTAACCTTTAACGGCGTTGACGAGTAGTCTAAAAGTAGGTAATATAACTACATCATGGAAAAGGCCATCTCAGCGGCCAATGCCAACCGCAAATTCTCCCGTCTGCTGCGCGAGGTCCGGGAAGGCCAGAGTTACGTGGTTACCAGCCACGGGAAGCCCGTGGCGCGCATCGCGCCGATCAAAGAAGAACGTCCTGCCAGGGAGCGCGCGTGGGCTGCGCTCTCCCGCCGTTTGCGTTCGGAGCGAGTGGTGAACATCGGCAAGTGGACGAGAGATGAATTGTACGAATAGGAAAGAATGAGGCTTGGCGTCGATACCAATGTTCTCGCATACGCCGAGGGCGTCAATGGCCCGGCGATGAAGAAGATTGCTTTAGAACTTCTTGCCAAGCTGCCGAAAGACTCCACGTTCTTGCCCGTTCAGGCACTGGGCGAGCTTTTCCATTTACTTGTCCGCAAGGCTGGGCGCTCTCCCGAGCGGGCACGCGCAGCTGTCCTCAACTGGCAGGACGTATTTCCACTAGTCGAAACTTCGCCGGCAGTGATGCTGGCCGCAACGGACTTGTCAGTTCATCATCACTTTCAAATTTGGGATGCGGTGGTTGTCTCCGCAGCTATGGCGGCGGGATGTCGTCTGTTCTTGTCCGAAGACATGCAGGATGGATTTACCTGGAACGGTATCACGATCGTGAATCCATTTGCGCAACCCACGCATGAGTTGTTGGAAGCATTGCTTGCTGAATAACCAGCTACTTTTTGATGATCGGTGACGCCAGTCACAGCGCGGCATCAACTTATAAAGTAGTATCAAATAAGGCGCTTTGTCCATGCTCGATGCCTCTGTCAGCGCAGCAGGTGTTGGCCAGTTGGCCTCCGAACAACTGCGCGCTGCCCTCACCGATTTCCTTCCTAAGAACACTACGGCTGTACAACGGGCCGCCGCCGTTGAAGCCGGGCTGCGCAGCCCATTGGGCCAATCTATGCGCGACACGATGGCGCGATGGATCGTGGACGAAATCGTCCCGGTCGAACGGTTGGTTCCTGAGGCTTACTTGAAGTGGCGGCCACCGGTGCGGGATTCCATGATGTTTGTGGTGGCGCGTCTTTCTCCTGCGCGTCTTGCTCCCAAACTTGTCGAGCAATTGGATCTACCGGAAAAAACATCGGCGGAGGAGCGGCTGCTGCGGCTCATCGCAAAAGTGCCCGGTCTGCAAAAGTTGGGACAAGTCATCGCCCGCAATCAAAACCTTCGTCCGGCTCTGCGCAACGCGCTCGCACGCTTGGAAAATGGAATTCGTGACGTCAAGCCAGAGGACGTGCGCGTCATCATTCAACGGGAATTGGGGCCGCGGCTCGAAACCTACGCAGTCAAGGTTGCCCCGGTCATCTTAAAAGAGGCGAGCGTCAGTGCCGTAGTCCGCTTTACATGGCGCAACCCTGAGAACGGAAAGCGCGAGCGCGGCGTCTTCAAAGTGCTGAAGCCTCATATCCCTGAATACTTCGCCGAAGACATGGACTACCTGGCGGGACTCGCTCAGCACTTCGGCGACCGGCACCACACCTACGGATTTCCCGCGCACCTGATTCCTGACACCTTCAAGAAAGTTCGACGCTTGCTACAGCACGAGGTCAACTTTGTCCGTGAGCAGAAGACGCTGGAAGAAGCTTGGAATCTCTATCGCAACATGTCTGGAGTTCGCGTTCCCCGCGTGATTCGGCCCCTGTGCACTCCCAGAATCACGGCGCTCACCGAAGAGCGTGGAATCAAGGTGACCAACGCAGCCGCCCGCCTGCCCATGGAACGACGCAGGAAGCTTGCCGAGCAACTGCTGGAAGCGCTGGTGGCAGTTCCACTGTTGTCATCTCAGGAAGAAGCCATTTTTCACGGCGATCCCCATGCCGGCAATCTTCTCTACAACAACCGCAGCGGAGAACTGACTATCATTGATTGGGCGCTCAGGGAGCGGTTGAGCCGCGAGCAGCGCCGTCATCTCGCGCTCCTATTTCTGATGGTGAGCTTGCGCGACCCGGTGGGCACCTGCAATGAAGTCCTGGCGCTCAGCCAGCAACGCATCCGCAGTGACTCACCGCGAGGGAAGATGATAAGCGAGTTGGTCGCACGCTTGCTCGACGAATTGCCGGTGAAACGCCTGCCCAACGGCGTGGACGCGATGCAGTTGCTGGAGCGGGTTGCGTTGGAAGGCGTCAAATTCCCCGGAGCGCTGATCATGCTCTCCAAGGTGCTGTTCACGCTGGATGGGATCTTGGGCGACGTCGGAGGCTCCAGCGCTGGCATGGGCTTCACCATCGCGCGCCACGTTGCCCAGCGCTGGATCAGCAATCGCAAAGAGTTCCGCTCGCCGCTATTGACCCGCGACTGGATCACGCTCCAGTGCAGCGCGTTGCTGTATGGCAGCCGCTTGTGGGTGAAAGGGGAACAGGCGTTACTGGACCGCTGGCTGCCAGCGTGCACGGCAGCAGAAATGACTGCGTGAGCCTATGAATGGGATTTGTATCAGGATATGGCTTTAGCCATATCGAAAGGGATACTTTTATATCCCGGCTTCAGCCGGTGACCGCAGCGCCTAAAGGCGTTCTATTATTCCGCTTTTTGTGGCACGCCTGAAGGCATGCCCTGATACGAACCGTAAGGCTCCACTGGTGGAATAAAACTCATAGCCCGCTCCGCCAGCGCCGTGATCGTCAAACTGGGATTAACTCCAAGGTTGGCCGCCACCACCGACCCATCGCAAATGTACATATTCTTGTATCCGAAGACGCGGTGTCGCGAGTCCACCACGCCGTGCTCGGGAGAATCGGCGATCACGCAGCCTCCGATACAGTGTGCCGTGCCGGGAACGTCAAAGAGAATCTCCGGCAACATGCTCATGGGAAATCCTCCGGTAAGCTGCGCGAATTTCTCTGCGAACTGGTTAGCTTTGGGAATGTAAGTGGGTACCTTCTTGCCCCGGCTGACCAGAAATTTGCGGAACGGCCAGAACCATGGACGCTGCCAGCGCATCTGGATCTGGCCCTCCAGCGCCTGCATGCAGAGCAAAATCACAAACTCCCGCGCCCAGCCCCGTGGTTGCAACACGCGTACAGTCTTAATAGGGTGGCGCAGCAGAGAAACCATGATGTTCTTCAGCCACAGTACAATCCGCCGCGGGCCGGGGCGCCCATTGGTCAAAATTGTGGTCAGAAAGCCCATGGCGTCGGAGCCGCTGGGGTAGCGGACGGCTTCAATGTGGGTGTGTTCGTCAATATAAATTCCAGAGCCGATCGCGATGCCTTGCGACAGATCGTCATGCCACCCCGGCATGCGCGCCCCGATCAGCGATTCCGAGTTGGTGCGTACATGTTTGCCCAGCCGCCGGCTGATGGCTGGCAATGAGCCTTTGTCCTTGAGCTGAAACAGCAGCTCCATCGTGCCCAACGAGGATGCGGAGAAGACCACGCCTCGGCAGGTGAACCGCTGAGGTTGGCGGCGAATCCACGCTGTGGATCTCACGGTGCGCACTTCGTATCCAGCGCTGCCATCGCTCGCGCCATCGAGCGGCGCGACGTCCACCACCTTGGTTTCCGGAAACACCTGTGCTCCGTGCTTTTCGGCCAGGTATAGGTAGTTAAGGTCCAGGGTATTTTTCGCGCCGAACCGGCAACCCATCATGCAGCCGCCGCACCCGATGCAAGTAGTTCGCGCGGGCCCTTCTCCTCCGAAGAATGGATCAGGGAAGGTCTGACCCGCGTCTCCATTTGTGGCTTGGAAGATACCCACGTGGGTGCGATAGAAGGTGTGGCCGCACTCCGTGACGTCAGCAGTTTTCTGGAGCAGAAGGTCGGCCGGTCCGAGGATCTTGTTTTCGGTCACGCCCAGCATGCGGGAGGCGGTTTCATAGTGCCGTGGCATCTCCGCTTTCCAATCGGCCAACCGCGTCCACGAGCCTGACTCCCAAACTTTCTCCGGAGGCGAAAGCAAAGTACTGGCGTAAGTGATGGATCCTCCGCCCACCGCGCAACCGTGGAAGATCGTCGCATGCCGGAAGAAGCGCATGTCGAAGAAACCGTGCAGGCCGAGTTTTGGACGCCAGAGCCAGCGACGGAGCGACCAACTGGTACGCGGCAAGTTTTCGGGTGTCCAGCGGCGGCCCATTTCTATGACGGCGATTTTGTAACCCTTTTCTGTGAGGCGATGAGCGGAGACACTGCCGCCGAAACCGGAGCCGATGACGATGAAGTCGAAATCGAATTTGCCGTTGCGGGTCACAGAATCATGTACCTCGGGGGCTTAAAGCCCCTATGAATTGAAGGGCCGGTAACGCAGGGCCTCGGCTATCCACATCCTGACTCCGTTCAGCATGCCACGGGTACGGTGTTTCTTCCTTGCCCCACACACCGGGCAATGACCTCTCCGATCCGCTTTAGGGCTTCCGCGCTTTGCGGTGCATCCGGTCCGAAGACTGGAAAGTTGTGGGTCATATCCTCCCAAGTTTCCAAAGTGACGTTGGCCCCCAGGGCCTCCGCATGGCGAGCAAACGATTGAATGCTGGGGTAGAGGACCTCGGCACGCCCGGCCTGAATATAAATAGGAGGAAGTCCACGCATATCAGCTTTGACGGGCGAGACCAAGGGATTGCAACGCTGGGCCGGATCGCAGAACCAGTCTCTCCAGCGAAACAGCGCAGCTTTGCTGATCCAGTCGAATTCGTCACCGCCAAGAAGTTCGCTTTCGAAGTCGGTTGGAGGTGAAATCGCAAATGCCAAAGCGGGGAGCGGCAGCTTCGCCTCGCGCGCGGCCAAAAGCAAAGCCAGGGTCAGGTTGCCACCAGCGGAGTCGCCGGCGACGACCAAGTGTTCAGGCTCCGTGCCGTGCTTGAGCAACCATTGGTAAGCGTCCAGGGCATCGTTGAGTTGTGCCGGGAAGCGATTCTCAGGAGTAAGGCGATAGTCGAGAGCAAAAGTCCGGGCCTTCGCTGCCAGCGTGATCTGGGCAATGAAATTCGCGTACGCCTTAGGGTAGAACGAATATCCTCCCCCGTGAAAATACAGAAGGGTGACTGGAGGCTCGGTGTCTTTGGCAGAGAACCAGCTTCCCTTGAATTTCTCATGGGCAACTTGCCTGATACTTACCGCGGACAGTGCCGGGGAACTGATCACCACCGAATCGAGGTATTGGCGCGATTGTTCGAGATCGGTGAATTTGAAAGCGGAGACCACCTGCTTTTGCAGCATTCGCGTGGTTACTTCCACGAACCAATTCCAAGCTGGACGGCGAGGGCCCTTGAGCATGCGGCGGGCGGAAATTTCGAGTACTGACTGTGTGAGTTCGGCCGCGCAGCGGAGTTGATAAGGCCCACGGAAATCGATACGGGAAATCATGATCGTCGCCGACCTTTCATGCACATAAAGTCATGTGGTCAGGGCAGTACGCAGGAGCCTGTAGGCGGATGGGCGGATCTGGAGATGGATCTGCAACCAGTGTCCGCAACAAGCCGTTTGAGTGACGCCACCAACCATGAAAAGTACAACCTCCGGTATAGAGAACATGCAGGCGGCTCCAGCCGTGATGGTCGCAAGAGCCGCCGTCACGATTGACGATTACGCAGCGAGTATCCAGGCGGAGCCCTTCGTGCAATGCCTTGAGCGCGCTTTCTTTTCCACTCCATAGCAGAGCCAAAAGGCGGGCGCGGTCTGTCGCCGTTGTTTGTGCAACCAGTTGTTGCTCCTCGGCAGTGAAGTAGTCGCCGACGAAGGCGTCGCTGCGTGGTTCGATCACCTCAAGATCGCAACCCAGCTTGACCTCCGGCTGCGCGACTGCGCACATTGCTCTGCCGGAGCGGTGAGTGAGCGAGATAGTGGCTGGGGCCGGTGCGCCATCCAAAAAAACTTCCGGCGCACCTGAAGGCGCCGGACGCACTTCAATCTTCTCCAGCACCCGCGAATGCAGCGGAAGGTCCTGATACGCGGCCACAGCACGCTTCGCCGTCCAGCGTCCCAGACGCCAGTCCGCGCGGCGTTTGGGGAAGCGCAGGGCATCAAAGTGGAGCAGTTCGTTGGCGCTGAGCCAGCCGTTTTCTGCTGGAACATCCGCTTCGGTCTGCTCCAGCCAATATACGTTCATCTGACCTCTCTTCGTTAAGCGGCTTCGACCACCTGAATCTCCGACCGTTCGGCTTCGGCTTTCTCCTCCCTCGCAATGCCGCGCTCGATTGCGTCGATGAGATACGGGCGCAGGGTTGCGGGCGGAATGATGCAATTCAGCGCGCCTACGTCGAGCGCCCGTTGCACGCTGTGGACGTGATCGAACTCTGCCGCCATTTCCCCGAGCTTTTCCGAGTGCACGATCTTGAACAACTCGTTCCATTGGGCGCGCAGGCGGACCTTCTCCGCGCCTTCGGCCTTGGTTATTGACTGGGACAGTTCTTGCAGGCGAGGGTCTTTCTTGGCCCTAGCTTCGACCTCACCGGCAAAGACCACTGCCGCAGCCGGTGCGCCGCCGATGACCGAGGCATAGGTTCCCTCTAATGCCGCGACTTCAAGATTTTCGTTCAAGGCCCGCGAAAAGACCACGTAGGCCCCGCCGTGATAGCGCGAGATCACACAGAAGACCATCGGACCTTTGAAGTTCACCACCGCCCGCCCGATCTCAGCGCCGTACTCGAGTTGCAGACGGCGCATGGATTCCGGTGATCCATCGAAACCGGACAGGTTGGCAAGTAACACCACCGGCCGGTTGTTGCTCGCCGCATTGATGGAGCGTGCGACTTTTTTCGATGATTGTGGGAAGAGCGTACCGGAGGTCCATTGATCGGGCCCATCGGCAGGGACAAACCCCAGCCGAGGCAGTTGGCGAGATTCAATTCCAATCAGGCAAACAGGGTAGCCGCCCAGGTGCGCGTCCCAGATAACGGCTGTTTCTGCGGCACGCATACCGGCCCAGCGTTCCAATGGCGGGTGGTCTTGATCAGCCGCAGCCATCATAACTTTGCGGATGTCGAATGACTTTTTGCGCCCGGGGTTGGTTTCATCCGACAGGATATCCCCCACCCGTATGAAACCTTCCTCGCTATTACCGTGAGGATGAGTCCGCACATCGCGCGTGATCGGGTCAGTCGTTTCGGCCCTTCTGGGGAAGCGCTCTCCCGGCGCGATGTAGGTGTGATCGTAGTGGCGGAAGAGAATATGGCAGGCTTCGTCAATGTCGCGGGCCCAGTATTGTGCCTGACCGTTGATACCCATGATACGGTCGTAGCCGCCGATGCCCTGATTGTCCTCGGCGGAGATGCTGCCCGAGTAGTCGAGGGCGCGTTTGCCCGTAAGTACCATCGCAGCTTTTGGCGTCATCACCAGAATGCCGCGCGTGTGCATGAGCATGGTGGCCTCGGCGTTCCAGTACGGCTGGGCGCCGACATTGATGCCATTAATAAGGAGGTTGACTTCGCCCCCTGCTTGGGTGAACTCGATCAGGCGGCGCAGCACGCGCGCAATCCAGTCCATATTCTCAACGCCGCTTTCCATGGAAATCTTGGCGCCGGCGGAGACCGGGAACCATTCCAGCGGTACGTTCATCTCTTGCGCCAGATCGAGGGCTGCGATGATGTACTTGCACTCAGGTTCGGCTAGCGCCCCCAGGTCTTTGCTGGGATCGCCCAGGAGCATCACGCGTGTCATCCCTTCGGGATACCGGGTGGTGAAGTTGCGGATGACTCCGGCGATGATATTGGTTTTGTTCTGTCCGTAGGGGCGATGGACCGGAACTAGACGGCCGTCGGGATCGAGATCGTGCTCAACAAAATCACCCACGGGGAAATCAGCCCGCGTCCCCTTGGGGGATGGGGTCAACATTTTGACGATCTCGTAGGGATAGATCATGCCGCGCTGGCGCATGCGGACAACTTTCTGTTCGTACTCTGCCAACGGCTTGATGGGTTGCAGTTTGTCGGCAGGCCGGAAGGTAATGAGCATACCGCTGCCACCGGGACTCGACACACGCACCACCATGTCGCGTAACTCACCCGTCGCGGGGCTGGGGATACGCGCGCGGATGACAACCTGCTCCAATCCCAGACCCTCGGTCGCTGGGGCCAGTCTACGGACGATTTCTCGAAATTCTTCACGCTCCAGCGCGAGTGGTTGCCAGATGTAGAGGAAGATCCGGTTCCAGTAAAGGCGCTTGTTGGCGGGTCGGCGTGACTGGAATAAGCGGATACCGGCGATGGCTTCGGTCAACATGCGTTCGAGATGAGGCAGTGCCGTGATGCGTCCGGATTCATCGCGGATGGGCGTAACGTCGCGCACTTCCGCGCACGCGATCAGGCGCTCATCCTTCGGGTTCTCCCGGGCCACACAATAGAGTAGATAAACATCTTCGACCGATGGCAGGCGTTCGATGTTGAAATTGCTGAGCCGCCACAGGTGCAGACGTTTCCCCATCATGGGATGCAGGCCGCGATAGAGTTTCTCTTCTTCGTATACGTTGCCGTTAGGGCGATAAGTGAAATGCTGCATGCCGCCCGCGCCCGCACTGCCAGAGAAGTTGGCCACTTCCACGACAATTCGCCGGACCGGACGAGGAAAGCCCGCCTGGTTGAGCAATAACTGAATTTCTTTTTGCGTGGCTTCGGGATCGCCGAGTATGCCGGGATGCCAAACGTAGAAGTCCATGACGACGTCGTGATCTGCGGGCACTTCCACCATCAGGGAATGAATCGCGCCCATTGCTTCAGCCAGTTTGGAATATTCACTGTGAGTGGTGAAGGCGTGGATGCGCTTTCCCTCATGTTCATATTCAGCCGAGGCATAGCAATGCCCGTTCGCATCGAAAGACTTGAAGTTCTTCAGGGTACGAATACGGTAATAACGCCAGGTGATGGCCTCCAACATCAGCTTGCGCATCGCATCATCTGCGGAGGCGAAACGGCTGGAGAGCAAACCGACCAGCGGTTGCGGGCACTCCACCAGCGCCCGTACACGCTCGTGGCGGTCTGTGGCATCCGGATTGGCAGCCATATAAGCAAGCTGCGATTCCACTTGTTCGTACACGTGCTTGCGCGCCTGTTCGAACAGCGGCTGGTCAAAGTAGCGGTACCGTACCTCGCGCGCGAGATCGCTGATGGCAGGGAACCGCCCATTGCTCATGGCAATCATCCGGTCCAGCAGTGTGCGGAGAGATTCTTCAGCGTGCGGCGCCAGTGCTTCCATATGCTGCAAGCGGCGTTCCAGTACTCCCAGGACCGGCGTGATCTGTTGCTCTACCCGTTGATGCGATTTGTAGATCCAGAGCAGGCTTTCTTGCAACTCGGGCGTATTGTCGAGGCCCGGCACGCCATAGTGGGCCAAGGCACGGCGAAGAGCAGCGACAAACTCCGACGGCAGGCCTTCGCCACCGGTTTCCAACATGCGCAAATAAGAGAAGAGGTATGCTTCGGCGCTGGGTTCTTCGCCGGTAGCCCGATGGTTGACCTCCGGTTCCCGCTGGAACAGAGAGCAGATGTCTACGAAGATGTTGAGAATTTCGTCTTCAGCCTCGCGTATCTCATAACCATCCACCGGGCAGCTCGCGTTCCATTCAGTGAGTAGCTGGGCAGTGTGTTTGGGGTCGACGTCGAAGCCCAGCATGAGCTGGCGAAGTTCATCCAGACTCTGGCCGCAATCCGATGGGACGACTTCGGCATTCCCAGCCGTTGGACGTGATACACCGAAGACCACGCGCTCGGTCGCTGCTGCGGCACCGTCTCCAGCTTCAGGATCGATTTGTAACAGCGGTGCTCCCGTATCTACCTGCACATTGGGGATGACCATCACTTGGCGTACTTTTCCCGAGAACGGAGCGACCACCTGCATTTCCATCTTCATGGCTTCGAGCACGGCCAGACGGTCTCCTGCGGCCACCGTGTCGCCCGGTTTGACCGCGAGAGATACTACGACCGCGGGTGCAGGAGCGTGAACGATGCCGCCATCGTCACGGTCAATCTGGTGCGCGACTCCGTTTACTTCGATCCGATAGCTCAAGCCTTGAGCAACGGAGACAACGTGAAAGCGGCGGCCGAAGGCGGTGAGCCAGTACTCGAATTGTCCGAGCCGTTCGATCTGCGCATCAATGCGGGAACCGTTGATTTGAACCCGATACTGGTGCGGGCCGATGCGGTAGGTTGTGGGTGAATAAGAATGGCCGCGATAGCGGAGTTCGGTGGTACGCCCAATTTCACTGCGTACCTGTGGCCGCCCGCGCACAGCAGATGCGTAAAACAGCGCCTGCTCTATGGCCAAATGCGCATCGTAGGATTCGATGGCTGCCTGCACCAATGCTGCATCCGCATACTGCCGCGAAAGATGCTCGCCGGTTGCCGCCAGGTGGTCCAACCATCCAATGTGGACATTGCCGCGCTTCACTTCATCGCGATTCAGCAACTCCAGCAAGAACGCCTTGTTGCTTGATCCGCCTTTGATGACGACCACACTCTCGCGCAAAGCCCGCTGCAAGCGTGCGAGCGCTTCGTTGCGGTCTCTGCCGTAAGCGATGATCTTGGCAATCATCGAATCAAAATCGGCGGGCACGGAATCGCCTTCCGCGACTCCGGTGTCGATCCGCACGCCGGGGCCGGTGAGAATCCGGAATCGCTCGATCACTCCGGGCGCGGGAGCGAAGCCGTTGTCCGCATCCTCGGCGTTCAGACGAACTTCGATGGCATGACCGGTCGTGCGCGGCGGTTCTCCTTCCAGACGGCCGTTGCGGGCAACATGCAATTGCAGTTTCACCAGGTCGAGACCAGTGGTGCATTCGGTGACCGGATGCTCGACTTGCAGCCGGGTATTCATTTCCATGAAAGCCAAGGTTTGGTTCTCTGGCTGATACAGGAACTCCACCGTGCCGGCGTTGCGATAGCCGGCCGCCTGGCTGAGGCGGATCGCCGCAGCGCGTATCATCTGATCTTGTTCGAGAGACAATGCCGGAGAAGGGGCTTCCTCAAGAACTTTCTGATGACGGCGCTGGATGGTACAGTCGCGCACGCCTGCGGCCCAGGTGGTGCCGAAATTGTCGGCAATAATTTGGACTTCCACGTGGCGTGCGCCTTGAACTAGTTGCTCAAGGAAAACCGTCGGGTCGCCAAAGGCTTTGAAGGCTTCGGCGCGGGCGGACTCGAACGCTTCTGCCAGTTGGCTTTCGGAGCGCACCCGGCGGATCCCGTGGCCTCCTCCGCCGGCTGTCGCTTTAATAAGGAGCGGATAACCCAGGCGTCCGGCATGGTGGAGTGCGTCGTTGAGTGTTTCCACCGGGCCTCCACTCCACGGAGCCACGGGGATGTTCGCCTGTTCAGCCAACACTTTCGAGGCGATTTTGTCACCCACGCGCCGCATTACATCGCCATCGGGGCCGATGAATAGAATGCCCATCTCGCGGCAGAGATCGGCGAAGGCCGCGTGCTCGGCGACAAAGCCCCATCCTACCCACACAGCTTCCGCGCGTGCGGCGGCCAGTGCGTGTTCAAGACGCCCGTAGTCTACGTAGCTGCTCTTTGGCTGTTGCGTATTCGCATCGAGTACTTGGGCCGGGCCAAGACACACTGCTTCGTCTGCCTCCCGCACGAACATGGCATGGCGATCCGGTTCAGTGAACAGCGCGATGCTGCGGAGTGCGGTGTGGTGTTCCTGATTGAACTCGCGGGCCGCATGGATAAAGCGCATAGCGGATTCGCCGCGGTTGACGATGGCTACCCGTTCAAAGTCGTAGTTCATAGAGGCCTCGATCGGCGTGGATCTTGGCACTGCAAAATCACGCCGCTACTGGTTCCAGTGTCATGGCTGCATGCAGTTTCTTCAGGTGCTCTGCATCCATGGCGTTAGGAATGGCTATCGTGCGGTAACGGCTAAGCCGCAGATAGCAGTTTCCTTTTGCATCCAGAACCTCAGCCTCGAAGCTGCCTTGGCTGGGGTTGGGAGTGACCACTGCATACAGGCGCTCGTCGCAGGGATTGGGGACACTGAACAAGGAAACGCGATCAATGTGTTGCGGCAGGCCCATGCGTTCCTCGATGCCCATCTCCCAGACGCCGGCGGTCTGAAAGCACAGCTCGATCAGGCGTGGGGAGACGATAGTAGGCAGGTCCGATGGGTGATGATTTTCCGGCAGGTCCTTTGCCATCAGGCCCACAATTTGGTTTCCGTCCCACCAGGCCTTTTCCACTACCTGATACGCAGGCCCGTGGAAGTACAGCCGGTAGATATCGGATGCTTCGATGATGTGCCCGACCGGTGTGCCCAGCGTGGATACGTTTATCGCCGGTGCTTGTTTCGTTAAGTGAACACGTGCCGCGAAATGCGTAGTCATTTGCGGTTCGCTCTGGTTGGGCAGCAACCTGATGCCGACCAAATGGCAGTCTGCGACTAGTCCATCACCATTAGGATGGATTGCTGCTTCCACGGTCAATGTGCGCGGCTCATTACGGTAAAACTTGAACGGCGCAAGGAAGCTTACTTCTTCGACCGATTCAACATGCCAGCCGGGAAGCAAGCAGGTCGCCGCTTCGGCGAAGGCCTCGACTCCCATGACCCCGGGCAGGATCGGTGTGCCGTCAATCTGATGGTCGTATAGGAACGGTTGAACCCTGGGATCGAGCGTCGTCTCGATCTTCAGTGGGCTGAAAAGACCGGAGCCGACAATCTTGCCGAGCATCGGACCACGAGGCTGCGCGGCGGCTGAAATATCCAGACCGCCGGTTTCATCCCATTCCTTGAGCAGGACGCCCAGACGTTGGCCGATGACGATTTCGCCACGAGTTGCTCCCGCGGTCAGTTCGCGACGAATCAGCGGCACGCCCGCTTCCGGCGGAAGCATGTCGATGCCGGCCATCTCCATCACTTTGGGGATGGAGCCGCGGGTCGCCATTCCGATTCCGCCCCACGCCGTCCAGTCAATGGCGATGCCGCGCGTGCTGGGACGTGTGGTACGGAAATTGGATGTGATCTTGCAAAGTAGATCGTTGGCCGAGCTGTAATCGGTTTGTCCGGGGTTGCCGAAGCGTCCGGCAATCGAGCTGAATACCACCGTCGCACCGAGAGGCATGTCGCCGATGTTATGCAGCAGGTTGAAGAAGCCGTCGCTCTTGACGTCGAAGACCAGGTCGAACTCGCGCGGGTCTTTCTCCGACAGAGCGCGGCTGCGGTCGAGGCCGGCCGCATGCAGCAGGACGTCGATGCGTCCGCTGCGCTGGCGGATTTGTTCTACGATTCTGGCTACTGCGTCGGCATCGGTGAGGTTGACGCTGAAGTAATGAGGCGTACCGCCGGCAACGCGTACCGCATCAATCGCATGGCACGCGGCTTGCGCCCGCTCCAACGCAGCCAAATCTTTTTCGACCAATGCCGGAGTGGCCCGTTCACCGCGCGCCTGAATGCGGGCGAACAAGTCACGCTTTAGACCTTCTTTGTCGCTCACGAAACGCTTGAGGTCGGGATTGTCCGGAGATGGTTCCGGCACCAGGTCGAGCAGATAGAACGTCCCGCCCGATGCCGCTGCCAAATCGGCGGTGATGGCAGACACAATACTGCCAGCTGCGCCGGTGATCACGAATACCGTATTCTCATCCAGAATCATGCCGGGCTGCCCGTCGTCCGCAGGTTGTTCTTGCAGGCCGACTGTCCAGCGCAGATCATTCTTGTAGCCGATCTCGATTGCGCCTGGGTCGCGCAGAGTTTCTTCAATCAGGAGCTCCGCAATTTCTGATGGCTTGCGCTCCGAATCGAAATCAACCGCTTTGACATGCGCATCGGGCCGCTCGCGTTTGTAGGTTTTGGTGAAGCCGGTGACTGCGCCGCCCAATGGGGCGACGGCTCCGGCTTCGTCGTATCCATGTTGTCCGCCGAGCCGTGTGGCAGACACCAAAAATGTGCCCGGCTTGGCAATTTGCTCGTAGAGATTACGCATGCTGGTATAGAACGACTTGATGCGTACTCGTACTGCTTCACGCCATGTGGCGAGGTCCATGTCGCTGATAGGGCCTTCGTTGTCCAAGGCAGGGAGCCAGTAGACACCGTGGATTGCTCCCGCAGACGTCCAGTTCTTCAGTTGATTCGTAAGTGCTTCGGCATCCGGTGCACCCTCTGTGCGTAGCACCTCGACGCCTTTGGCTTGTAGCAGTCTCGTCAACTCATCGGCGACTCCATTTTTGTCGGGCATGATCACGACGCGCCGCCCTGATTCAAGGGGGACTCCTGTTGGTTTGCATAGGTTGAGCGGCGGGCGCAGCAACGGCAGCGGGACTCGGCGAGGAATGCTGTTCGCTGCATCGAGGCTGGCGAGTACTGAATGAATTTTTGCAGGTACTTCCGTCTTTGCCACCTTCTCTGGTGTTTCGGGTTGCGGGACTGCGGCCATCAATCCTGAACGGTCTTGTGCGAACTTGATTACAAGCGCGAGGGTCGGGAAGTCCCGCAGCTTGAGATTCTCGTCTCGTGGAATGTTGTAGGCTCCCCGGATGGCGACAAACATCTCCGCCTGCTTCACCGTATCAATGCCGAGGTCGGCTTCGAGATCGAGGTCCAAGTCCAGCATGTCCTTCGGGTACCCGGTCTTTTCGGCGACGATGTCCAGAACTTTTTCCTTGATGGCGTCGACTGAGGAAGTTTGGGCCGGGGTGGGGCTTGTCTCAGGAGCGGCGGCCACGGACGTTGTTGGTGAAGTTTGCGCCGACTTCTCCAGGTCGGGCCGTTTCTCATAGACGAAGTGAATCACGTGCCCCAGTGTGGGGTAGTCACGCAACTTGCGGTTCGCATCGCGCGGGATGCTGTAAATCTCGCGGATGGCGGCGAACATTTCTGCTTGCTTGACCGTGTCCACGCCGAGGTCGGCCTCAAGGTCGAGGTCTAAATCCAGCATGTCTTTGGGGTAGCCGGTCTTTTCCACGACCAGAGCCAGAATGCGCTCTTTCACATCGTCACCGGTTTGCGTAGCAATCGCAGCTGTAGGTACGAGAGATTTGCCTTCTTCTTTTACTACTTCTGCAATGGCCTGCTTTTCTTGTGTCACCGGCGAAGGCGGAGCCACCTCTGCCAGGTCAGGCCGTTTTTCGAACACGAAGCGGATGACGTGTGCAAGAGTCGGATAGTCGCGCAGTTTCCGGTTTTCATCGCGCGGGATGCTGTAAATCTCGCGGATGGCGGCGAACATTTCTGCCTGCTTGACGGTGTCCACGCCAAGATCGGCCTCAAGGTCGAGGTCGAGATCGAGCATGTCTTTCGGGTAACCAGTTTTTTCTACCACTAACGCGAGAATGCGCTCCTTCACCGAATCGGCGCTGTCTTTCGCAGGAACGACGACCGTCGCCACTGCAACAGGCTTGGGGTCTTCTTTTGGTGGGACCACTGCTGGAGCGGGAGTAGAAACAGTGCCGGCTAAATCCGGCCGCTTCTCAAACACGAAGCGGATCACATGCGCCAGTGTCGGATAATCACGGAGTTTCCGGTTCTCATCGCGGGGGATGCTGTAAATCTCGCGGATGGCGGCAAACATTTCTGCCTGCTTGACCGTGTCAACACCGAGATCGGCTTCAAGGTCGAGGTCGAGATCGAGCATATCTTTGGGATAGCCGGTCTTTTCCACAACCAGAGCCAGGATGCGCTCCTTGACGGAGCCTCTGCCGGTATCTTTATTAATAGGAGGAGTGGTCGCCAGTACAGGTGACGCAAGTTTGGGTTTACTTTCTTCCCTTGCAACGATTGGCATCGGTGCAGGCACAGCCAGTGTCGGAACCGCGATTTCCGGCTTAGCTACCGGTGCAGGCGGCTGCATTTCCGCCACTGGTTCCGGTCTTGCTGCAACCTTCAATGCCGGCAGTGTCTCGACGCTGTGCAGTCCCGGTTTCTGGTCGCGCACACGCAGCGTGCGGTGCACCACTTCTATTTCTGCTGCCGGACGGCCCGTCAACTTGCTGAGCCATGCCGTCCACGCTGCGGTATCAGCGATGCGATAAGAGTAGCCAAGCGCATTGGGACTCTTGCGAGCACCGTCCTTTGTCGCCACCCAGCGCAATAGCGTCATGCTGATTTGCGATCCAAATCCCGCGCCCAGGCGTAATGCGTATTCGATGGGATACACTCCGCCTTTCGACAGATTCAGGGTGCCAAGCTCAGGGTCGACTTCCTTGAAGTTGGCAACTGGTGGCACAATTCCAGTCTCCAGCGTTTTTACCGCCAGCACGTCTTCAATTCCGGCGCCCATGGCATGTCCGGTGTAACCCTTGGTGTTGGCGATTACGATCTGGTCCGCGCTATCGCCAAACACGCGGCGCAGGGCATAGATTTCCGCTGCGGCGCTGCCGCCGCGGGCAGGCGTATAAGTTTCGTGGGAAACAAAGACCATGTGCGGGGCAATCTGGTGACGTTGTATGCCGCTGCGTGCCTCCGCTTTGGAAACCAGGTCTTCCATCACCTGGCCGATGTGTTGCACATCGAGGCGCGTGCCGTGGAACGCGCTGTTGGCAGTAACTGCGCTCAGCACTTCGCAAATCGGCTGGAGGCCGCGTTCGCGCGCGGCTTCCGCGCTCTCGACGACCAGGCCGGCCGCGCCCATGCCGATGATCATGCCGTGGCGGCGGCGGTCGAATGGGATGGCAGTTTCTTCAACTACGTCGTCGGTGGCTGCCGCTCCTGTGGCCAGGAAACCGGGGCCCATCCAGTCAATCAGGTGGTCGCTGGTGATGTCGTCGGCGGAGACCACGACCACGCGGCGGCATCTGCCTTCACGAATCCAGTCTTCGGCCAGCGCCACCGCTTGCGCAGTGCTGGCACAAGCGGAATTGACCGCCGTGTTTGGACCGCGCGCACCGATGAACTCGGCGAATTGAGAATGCCCCATGGGCAGCACGCGGAAAAGGAAGCGCCGGTCGAAGACATAAGGTTCTTTCTCAATGGCGTCGCACAACTCTTCGATGCGGCGGTCAAGCTCCATTGCCAGAATTGAATTCCCATTCGATCCGTTCATCCAGGCGCGCAGGCTTTGCAGTGTGGCCAGCTGTTTGCGGCGGGAATGATCGGCAAAGTAACGAGTCATTTCATCGGCAAACGAATCCAAGCCTGGAAAGGCCGAAGCAAAAATTACGCCGGTGTTGTCACGCAGGGCATCGGGCAGCATCCAGCGGTCGGGTAGCTGTGTGCCTTTACTGGTGGTCTTGTAATGCAGGACCAGTGGGATGCCGGCATCGCGCAAGGCGTCGAGGCCCACTGCGATGGCAAGTTGTGTGTCGCGGTCGAGAGCGGCCTGGCGGTCGGCTGAGACGCCAAATTCCTTTTCCAGATCGAAAGCGCCGCCGCGTCCCGCCAGCTTGATGACGTCGGCGACGTTATTGATGGTTTCGAAGTTACCGCCGTTCTCGGTTTTCACCAGTCGCGTAATGTGCTTGTCGAGCATGGCATGGCGAAAACGAGTGGGGATGACATCAATAAACTGTTCGCCACGCAGCAGGCGAGCGATGTTGGTGTCGTCGAAGATGTGCTCAGTCCCGGGTAGTCCCAGAGCTGCTCCTGTGATTGCAACCGGTTCTCGGGTTGGAGGCTGCTTTTCTCCGTGGTGGATTTCCCATCCGCGCTCAAGAACATCGGCGAACATCCGGCCTAGTTCGACGTAGTGATCGCTGTTGACCGGGAATGACGGTGTGGGAGCGGCACTCGCAGCAGGTTTCAGCGCGGTGATTGGTTGAACAACCTCGAGTGAAGCCTTGACTGCCGGTACAGACGCCGTCTTTGTTTCCGGAATCCCACGGCCCAGCCCCGCTGCATAAAGGCAGCACAGTGCCTGGTTGAACGCCGGAACATCTCCGTTTTTCGGATGATTGGTGAAAAGTGAGATAACGTCGCCGTGGCTGCCGAGTACGTCTTCAGCAAATCCCTGCAACGCTTTCTTGGGGCCAACTTCCACGAAAACCCGCGCGCCAGCTTCGTACAACGTGCGCAGGCCCTTCACGAACTGCACCGGAGCAGCCACCTGCTGCGCCAGAATGTCGAGCATCCGCGGCACTACGTCTGGCCCGATGGGATAAAACTCACCGTTAGTATTGGCAACAATGGGCAGCCGCGGAGATGACAGGTGCAGGCGCTGCAACACTTGCCGTAAAGGATCGCTGGCGGCAGCCACGATGGTGGTGTGGAAAGCGTGGCTGACCGATAAGGCAGACACGTCGTAGCCGGCTTTCTGAAAAGCCTCCATTGCCTGCTCGACCGGTTTGCTTGCGCCACCAATAACCGCTTGATGATTGCTGTTGACGTTAGCGATCACAACATAGCCATCCACGGTCTTCAGAATCCGCTCGATTTCCCCCAGCGGAGCAAACACAGCTGCCATCCGGCCCTTGTCTTCAGGCGCAAATCGGGTCATCTCGCGGCCACGGGCGCTGACAGCTTCAAGCGCGTCGGCAAAGGGAATGGCGTCGGCGGCCAGCAGCGCGCCGTATTCGCCCAGGCTGTGTCCCATGGTGAAGTCAGGTGCAATGCCATACGCTGCCAGCAGGCGGGTAAGCGCCAGATCGGTGGCCAGCACTGCGGGCTGGGTGATTGCAGTTTGGCGCAGATCGTCTTCGGCCTTGGCGACCGCCTCGGGATCGGCTTTATCCACGAAGATGAATTCACTGAGCGGCTTGCCCAGCAGAGGCGTCATCACCCGATCCGCTTCGGCAAAGGTCTCGGCCACGATCGGCTCTGCTGCACGAAGCGGCTTCAGCATATTCACGTACTGCGAACCTTGTCCGGGATAGAGGAATGCGACTTTCGGTGCAGGGCCGTGTCCGCGGTAGATGCCTTGAGCGCGGAGTGCCTTCCACATTGCCGGCTGATTGGCCGCGAAAGCTTTGAGCGTACTGCCGGCTTTGTCTGCCAATTCGGAGGCATTGGCGTAATCGATCGCCAGACGCTCGATCGCACGCAAATCAGATTCCGCGGGAGCGGAAGGAGCCGGCACCTTGCCGGCCTTTGCATTTTTCTCGACCGCACGCAGGCGTTCGACCAATGCTGCTTCGGAAGCGGCGCCAATGACCAGCGCGCCGCGCAATGGCGCTTTATAAGGAGATGCAGAAATAGAGGAGGTATTTGTTGCCGACATAGGAGTCTCCGTCATTTTCGGAGGAACTGTGTTTACAGCGATTGATTTCTTGCCGTTTCCGTTCAGTCTGTGCGGGATATATTCTTCGAGCACAGCATGGAAGTTTGTGCCGCCAAATCCAAAGGCGCTCAGACCGGCCCGCCGCACGCCATCTGGGGGCATCGCCCAAGGCTTCAATCCGGTGTTTACATAAAGTGGAGAGTGAAGGAAATCGATCTCCGGAATGGGATGCTCGCAATGCACGCTGGGGGGCAGGACCTTATCGCGTAGCGCTAGTGCGGTTTTCAAGAATCCCGCAGCCCCGGCCGCTCCTTTGAGATGTCCAAAATTCGATTTGACCGAGCCCAGTGCCACGGAGTGCGATGGAAGATGAAAACTGCTAAGCGCATCCGCCATGCTTTTTGCTTCAACCAGGTCTCCCACCGCGGTGGAAGTGCCGTGGCCTTCAATGTAAGTGGCCTCAGCAAGGGAAATCCCTGCATTCTCCCAGGCGCGTTCGATGGCAAACTTTTGACCAATCGGGTTGGGCGCGGTGATGCCCTTTCCCTTTCCATCGCTTGACCCGCCCATGCCGCGGAGCACGGCGTAGATCTTGTCGCCATCACGTTCCGCATCCGCCAGGCGCTTGAGCAGGAAGATCGCTGCGCCCTCACCCATGACGAACCCGTCCGCTCCTTCAGCGTAGGGACGAGTTCCGGTCGCGGAGAGCGCTCCGATTTTGCAGAACTTCACGAAACTAGAGGCGCCCATATTGCGATCGATACCGCCAGTCACCGCCAGATCATAGTCACCTTGGATCAATCCCTCGGACGCGGAACTGATCGCCGCCATCGCCGATGCGCACGCAGCATCACAAACGTAGTTCGGGCCGTGAAAGTTGTAAATATTCGCAACCCGGCCGGCAATGCAGTTGGCCAGTTCGCCAGGCATACTGTCCTCGGTAACTTCCGGGAAATGTTTGCCCATCCGCTCGCGCAGTTCGTGGGTAATGTCGCGGCGCAGCGCTTCCGGCAGCGCGGCGAAAGTGGTGCTTTCGGCCAGTTCGTGTGCGTATTCGGGAAAATACACGCGCAACGCCGTGAAATAGTGCTTCTCTCCGCCCAAGGCATTGCCAAGGATCACAGCGATACGGTCCGGATCCAGAGGCCGCTTGGGGTAACCGTAGTCTTCCAGGGCCTCGCGGGTGCAGGCGATCGCCCATTTTTGCGACACATCCATAGCATCGGCCACTCGTGGAGGGATGGGCAGATGCCACTTCATCGGCTCCCACGGATACTCGCGTACCCAGCCGCCAATCTTGGAATACGTCTTGTCCGGCGCAGCGTGGTCGGAGTCGTAATAGAGCGCGGGGTCCCAACGATGAGGATCCACCTCGGTGACGCTGTAGCGGCTGTTCTTGATGTTCTCCCAGAAGGCGGGGACGTTGGGGGCATCGGGCAGGACTGCGCCTGCGCCGACGATTGCTATGGCTCGATGTGAAGTGTTTTCCATGACAGTGCTCCTATTTAGGAGGAGATTCTGACTCTGTGCCCTCTGTGCCTCTGTGGTTAAAGCTTTTTCTAACCAGAGGGAACACAGAGGGAACCTTCTAATCAGGCCGCAAGTTCACGCTTGGCGGCACGGCCGTACAGTACGTCAGCTACAAAATCCATGTCGGAAATCAGATTTGCCTGTGCTTTATGAATCGCAGTGAAACTCAAACTTGCTTCAAATTCCGGTAGTTCAGCGTCCGGCACCCCTCCTGCTCCAATGACCCAGCGCAAGCCGTCTTCGGCGACCTTGAGCGCCGCTTCCCGTGCAAAGATCCGGCTGATTGCCGCCAGCGTGGTCGCATCGAAACGGCGATTGGCTTTTTCGTTGAGTTTGTTTTCTGCCAATAGCGCAGCCCGACGCGCCAAGCTGCCTGCTGATTCTGCGTAGGCGATCAGTTCGCCGAGTCGCAGCAGAATATGTTGATAGCGGGTCAAGCGTGCGACGCGGGCCTTCTCCATTATTTCGGCCAGCGCGTGCAAGGCCAAGGCGGCATTGTCAGCACCAACATCCGGGTGGCGAGCATGCAGGTCTTCGAATTTCTTCGCTTGCTCGTGATAGTGCTGACCGCGCGTCTTCAGGTGGATCTGCCAGCGATCACGGCTGATGGTCATCTCCATGATCTCGGAGGTGCCTTCGTAGATGGTGGTGATACGGACATCGCGCTTAATCTTCTCCACCATGTACTCGTGCGTGTACCCGTAGCCGCCGAGCGCCTGAATGCTGGCGTCGGCAGCGGCGTTGCCGGCTTCAGTCGCCATGTACTTGGCGATTGCGCCCTCGGTGTTCAGGCTGCCCTCGGTTCCGGTGTCAATCCGCTCCGCAGTTTCTTCGATGTAGGCGCGTGCAGCTTCAAGTCGAGCTACGTTGGGGATAATCAGCTTGTGGGTGTAGCCCTGCTTTTCTGAAAGTGGCGCCCCTGCCTGAATGCGTGTTGTGGAGTACGGAATGGCGCGGTCGAGCGCGGACCATCCTGCGCCCAGGCCGAAAGCTGCGACCATCAGGCGCGTGTAGCCGAACACAGCCTGCGCCTGAAGGAGGCCCTGGCCTTCGACTCCGCCGACTAGTCGATCGGCAGGAACGTAAACGTTGTCGAGCGCAAGCGCCGCAGTATTGCTCAGGCGGATGCCGTGCTTATCTTCAGGCTCATCGTGCGTGAAACCTTTCGTACCCTGGTCTACGATGAACCAGCTCGGGCCGGCAGGCGTGTTGGCAAGGACCGTGTACGCGCCGGCAATACCGCCGTTGCTGATCCACTGCTTATTACCTGTGATCTTGTAGCCGACAACTTTGCCCCCTTCGAGCACCTGTTCCGCCGTGGTGCGGAGCGAGCCGAGATCGCTACCAGCCTCCGGCTCGGTCGCGCCGTAGGCGAAGAGCAATCCTTCATCGGCAATGCGCGACAGCCAGATCTTTTTTTGTTCCGGAGTAGCGCCGACGGTGATGGGGTCGCTGCCCAGGAATGTCGCCAGTACCGACGTGGCGATGCCCAGATCAACGCGAGCCATCTCTTCGCAGACGCAGTACACATCGAAAGTATTGCCACCCATACCGCCGTACTCTTCGGGAATGAAGAGCAGTTGGATCCCCAGCTTGTCCGGGCTGCACATGTGCCGCACAATGTCGAGCGGGCACTCGTCGCGTTCGTCGAGTTCAATCAGGGTTTCGTCGGGCAGGCGCTTTTTGGCGAATTCCCGCAGAGACTTCAGGCTCAGCTTCAGGGTTTTGCTGGTGATCATGGTTGTGCCTCACTTTGCTGCGACGCTGTGCGTTTCGCGAACTTTGTTGGTCAGTTCGGGCAGAAATTCCAAGAGATCGTCCACGATTCCGACGTCGGCCACCTGGAAGATCGGTGCCTTTGGGTTTTTGTTGATCGCGATGATGAACGGATTGCCTTTGATTCCTGCAAGATGTTGGAATGCGCCGCTGATGCCGCAAGCCAGATAGACCTTCGGTTTTACCGTCTTTCCGGAGGAGCCCACCTGGCGGGATTTCTCCAGCCACTTGGCATCCACCACTGGACGTGAGCAAGAGACTGCCGCACCCATGGCATCGGCCAGTTCTTGCGCGATGCCGAGGTTGTCCTTTTCCTGAATACCGCGCCCAACAGAAACCAGAACCGCATATTTGGTGATATCCACCGCGCCAGCTTCCGCGGCGACGGTTTGGAGATAGCGCCGGCCGGCGGTTAGCTTGCCGACATCGAGTGATCGGTCAACCACCAGCCCAAGAGTCGGAGAACTTTCCGCGGCCTTGAATGCGCCCGGGCGCACCGTAATCACCGCGCCTGAGGAGGCGTCGCACTTCATGTGAGTGCTGACCTGGCCGCCAAATTCCTGACGTACTACTTTGATAGATGTTCCTTCTACTCCATCAATACCTGTTACATCGGAGACGAAGGCTGCGTTCAGCTTGATGGAAAGGCCGGGCGCGAGATCAATTCCAAAGTGTTCGTGTGCCGCCAGCACGATACTGCCGCTGGGCAGCGTGTTGACTAAAGCTTTCCGCACAAGCTCGGCATTGGGATAAACCAAAGCTTCATTTGCGAGCTTCCACACTTCTGCGTACTGGTTACGGAGAGATACGCAGACGTCATCAAATTCCGGACCCCAGCCGGTGACGATCGCAGTTAACGTTGCAGCCATATCAATCTTTTTCGCCGCGGCCGCCAGCTCAGCGGCTGTGTCGTCGGCCACGCCATTTCTATGCACGATATAAGCGAAAATTCGAGGCATTATTTCAACCCTCCTTTGGCTGCAACTAACTCAAGAACTTTTTCCACGTTGTCTTCACGGGTGCCGTTGAGCATTTCCGCGCCATTGCCAAGTGCGGGCACGAAGTAGTCCACGCGTTTCACTTTTGCTGCGGGTGCGCCGACGGTGCCTGCCTCTATTCCGAGGTCTGACACGCCGTACGTGGGAACCGGCAAGGAGGCCACCGCACGAATGCCGCGCATGCCGACATAGCGCGGCTCATTGATACCAGTCTGGATGGAGAGCACACAGGGGAGATCAATCTCACTCATCTCCCTATTGCCGCCTTCGATTTCCCGGCTGATCTTTAACTTCTTTTCACCCAGCACTTCGATGGAGTTGACCAGCGAAGCAAACGGATAGTCGAGCATCGCCGCCAGCATTCCGCCGACCTGTGCGCTGCCGTCTTCGGCTTGGACTCCGGTGAGGATGAGATCGTAGTTGCCTTTCTGGACGAAGGCTTTGAGGATGGCCGCGATGCCACGCCCGTCCGATCCGTTGAACGCGTCATCGGTCAATAGAATGCCGTGGTTTGCGCCCATAGCCATCTCGCGGCGGAGGATTTCTTCGTCATCCTCGCTGCCCACCGTGACCACGCTCACGTTTCCGCCAACCTTGGCGACGATCTGCAAGGCCTCTTCCACTGCGTAGTTGTCGGGTTCGTTGATGGAATAGACCAACTCGTCGCGTTCGATGTCGGTCCCGGCGCTGTTGAGCGCAATTTCGTTTTCTGAGGTGTCGGGCACTCTTCTTGCGCAGACTAGAATTTCCACGTTTACCTCCCGGTGACGCATTCTTGGATTTCAGAAACTGGGGCAACTACTGGACTCTCATGCACGATCTGCTGCTCGGCCAACTCGGCCAGGTCGATGGCGGTCATCTTTCCTTCCAACCCCGCGACCTTGATCGCATCTTCTATATTCACCATGCAGAAGGGGCAGGCTGTGACAATCACATTGGCCCCGGCTTCCGCCGCCATCTGCACCCGCTTCACGCCGATGCGTTGCTCTTCTTTCGGTTCGTAGAACAGCATCAGTCCACCGCCGCCGCAGCAGAAAGAGCGGTCGCGCGAGCGGGTCATCTCCACTCGCTTCAGGCCGGGGATGGCATCGAGCACAGCGCGTGGCTCGTCATAAACCTGATTGTGCCGTCCCAGGTAGCAGGGGTCGTGATAGGTGAAAACCTTGTCCGCGTCTTCTACTGGATTGAACTTGATCTTTCCGGACTTCACTTCACGTGGCCATTACCTGGCTGATGTGCTCAACCGGCGGCACATCTTTGTAGTCGTGCTTCAGCGCGTTGTAGGCGTGTGGGTCGGCAGTAACGATGCGGGTTACGCCTGATGCTTTGATGGCCTCGGTGTTGTGATCACGCAATGCCATGAACAACGTCTCTTCGCCAAAGCGGCGGACTTCGTGGCCGCTGTCTTTTTCCGACGGCACCCAGGATCCCGAAGTTCTCACCGATCTGGTCAAGGAGCTTGGCTGTAGCTCGGCCAATGGACTGCATGCGGTCGTCGTAGGAAGTGATGCTGTCGACGAAATAGAGAGTGTCTGCGCCGTTCTTCTTGTCGAGTGTCTTGACCGGGCAGGCTTGCTGGAAATCTTTGGCCGTGATCCACTCGGCCCTTTTCTTTTCCATCTTGCCGTAGGGATTGCCACGGCTCTCCAGTGCCTTCAGTGGCTTTTGCAGCGACTGAGGTACATTGCCGTCATCTACCAACCCGCGCCTGAGATCAACAATCTTGTCGATGTACTCGACCAGCAACGGGCATTCTTCTTCACACGCACCGCACGTAGTGCAGGACCAGATTTCGTCATCTGAATAGATGTTTCCGATTAGCGCCTTGCCATTACCCGCGCGGCCAAACATGGGGTAGTGCTGGAAAGCGTAGTCACGCGCCTTGATGCTGAGAAACCGTGGCGACAGTGGCCTACCTACCGTGTTGGCCGGGCAGTTGTCCGAGCAGCGTCCGCAGTCGGCGCAGGAATAGAAGTCGAGCATGTGCTTCCAGGTGAAGTCTTCAAAGGTCTTCACTCCGAATGATTTGACCTGGTCAAGATGCTCGTCGCTCACCCCCCAGCGCACCGGCTTCAGCGTGCCTCTATCCAGCTTGGAGAAATAAACGTTGAACAGCGATGTTTCTACGTGAAACTGGATTCCGAATGGCCGGTAACAGAGCAGGAAGTAAAACGCGATTTCATGGGCAAGGTAGCCGGTGAAGTAGAGACCCCCGAGCGTAGGCAAGGAGGCTGAAGCCAAAATGGTTTTTAGTAGCCAGGGAAGTGACAAGAACGCAGAAAACTCAACTGCCTGTCCGGCTTGCAACTGTCCGGCGGCTCTTGCAGCTTCGAATAAACTGTCCGCCAGCATCAGAACCGCGATCAGCACCAAGAGAAAAATCGCGTCTGCCTTGTGGGATTTGCCGAACTTTGCCGGCACTTCGTATCTTGCCGGCTTGAAAACCGAGCGACGCACAATCGCGAAGATCATGCACAGGAACACCACCGTGGCAGCGTAGTCGGTGGCGACTTCGTAGATGCGGCCTGCCCCTCCCGACAGGCCTGGCATCACGAAGTTGTACGACACACCAACAATCAATACTGTAAAGGCACGCATGGCCAGCAAAATGAAGCCGGCAAAAATGAGGATATGCATTACTCCGGCAGTCCGATACCGTGGATGTTTCCACTGTCCGAACCAGTACTTGAAGACTTGCCGAATCCGCGCTAGTGGACGGTCAAAGCGAAGATCGCGCTCCGCCCGCAGCAACG
Source organism: uncultured Acidobacteriota bacterium (assembly GCA_963837365.1). Lineage (GTDB taxonomy): Bacteria > Acidobacteriota > Terriglobia > Terriglobales > Acidobacteriaceae > CAWBXL01. The sequence continues at coordinate 160,417 of CAWIMW010000008.1, read as the reverse complement.
GCACCATACGTCTGGCAATGATGTAGCCGAACGCCCGCGATTCCCAGGACATGGATGAACAAGAAGAGTGCCCGGCCCTGGGCCAACCAGTAGATTAGTTGCGCAAGCGGCTTGATGCTGCGCCATGGTGCTCAACACTTCCTAGAAGAATTGACGTTCGTGCCTTGCTGCCCCGGAGTCCCTTGCTCTACGCGATCAACTGTGTCGAGTTTTTCTTCCTCTCCAGTGGCTCGGCGCGGTGGCTTGCACCGGTGGCGCCGAAGGGGAGGGAACTGTCAGGGGGATGGAAACATCGAACTGTGGTTGCGGGTTCAGGAGCAGGCTTGGACTGTGCCTGCGTCTTTGCGCGTGCCTTTTTCGCCGGCGGCGCTTTCTTGGTTTGCGGCTTCAACCCTGCCGCTTCCCGTAACTCCGCAAAACTAACTTTCAGAAATTCTTCCAAGCGCCGGAGATCAGGCGCCGCATGCACATCTCCACTGAAGCCGAAATACGCTGTGCCGTTGTAGCTCAGGATGGCGCAGTTGACTGCCATCTCGCCGCCCACGGGCACATACGGGTACCAGCGCAGCATCTTGTGGCCGAGCAGGTAGAGCGGGTATTGCGGCCCAGGCACGTTGGTGCAAACCAGATTGAACGGCGTGAAGGGCACCTGGCTCACCATAGGTCCCGCGAGCGCTTGCAGTGCGGTCGGGAACATGCCGATCAAACCACCCGTCAAGCTGACTAACTCCGCAGCGTGCGAGCGCTTGAGGAACTCGGTCCTTTTATGGACAGCGGCCAGCAGCTTTCGCGGATTGCGGATGTCCAGCGGAACGGTGACAGGAACAATCGTGATGCGGTTCCCCAGTTCGCCCGTACTCTCGCTGCCACGCAAGTTGACTGGAACCATCATGCGAAGTAGCCGTCCTTTGACCCGGTCGCCATGCAGTTCCAGATAGCGGCGGATGGTCGCCGTCACCAGCGCGAGAATCACATCATTTACGCTGGCGTTGCAGATTTGCCGTATGGCTTTAATTTCCGCCAGTGGCAGGTCGGCCCAGGCAAACTTTTGCGGGCCGCGGTAGAGAACGTTGAACCGTAGCCGTTCGGTGAACGCGGTGATTTCCGGAAGCAGCTGGGAGAACTCGTCCGTGGCCACGTTGCCACCATTTGCGGCCACGCGCTCTGCCATGTTCAAAAGGTCCGTCCAGCCAGACAGAATGCGTTTGACGAAATCGGCATAGGAATTCACTACTCCGTCCATCAAAGAACTAATAGCGTCCGGAGGCTTTGGCACGACGAGGCGAACCTTCTTCTTGGGCAAAGGCGCTGCCTCTGGATTCGCGTCTAAGAGATTACTGACGAGTCCCACTCCGGCTATGCCATCGGCCAGGCAGTGGTGCAGGCGGAGGATAAGCCCGCTGCAATTGCCTTTCAGGCCGCGGACCATAGTGATGTCCCAGAGCGGATGCCGCCGGTCCATCACGGTGCCGAACATTTTTCCCGCCAGCGCCTTCAATTCGGTATCCGTTCCGTGCTTGAGCGTGACTTCGCGCACATGATTGCGAATATCGAAGTCGGGATCGTATTCCCAACTGGGAAGGCCAATATTGAGCGGCGGGGCCACCACCCGCTTCATGTAGCGGGGAAACGCTGGTAGCTTCGACTCGATGAGCTGGAGGCAATCCTCGAACGGGATATTGCCCTCCAATATGCTGACACTGGCCACATTGAGCGGCATGCCTTCACGTTCCAGATGCAGGAAGACCGTGTCACCCCAGGATAGGCGGTCACTTTGCGGAATGTTCTGCATGGCAACTCTCCTTATTCAACCTTGCGCGTGCGCATCTCAGTTCACGAACGAAAACCGCGACACCAGCTTCACCAGCGTCAGCACCTTGTAAACGTCAACATTGACACCGCGTAAAACGGCCTTGATGGATTTGTCGTCGGCCTTGCCCACGAATTCTTCCATCGCTTTAAGAGCACTCGGATCGATCCTGCGCACGGAAGAAAAATCCAAAACCACTTCGCCCTCAGTGCCGTCCAGCTTTTCTCCGGCCTCTTGCAACGCTTGCGCAACGTGCTCTTCATCAATCTTCAGCAACACAGCAATCATTGCCATACGCACTCCCATCCGCTACGCGGTTTTCTGCTGCGACGCATTCGCCTTGGTCAGACCACGACCTTCGTAAGCTTTCCAGAACAGATCGGCCAATTCGCTCATCAACGGCATGCGAGGATTTGACCGCCCGGAAGGATCGTCAAAGGCGAGCTTGGTCAACTCGGGCATCGCCCGCTCGAACTCTTCCTTCGAGATTCCCAGCTCGGCGATCGAGCGCGGAAATTCCAATTGATCGAGTAACTGTTCCACCGCCGTGATCAGGTTCTTTACCTTCTCCTCAACGGTATGACCGCCCAGGCCCAGCAGATCGGCGACGGTCGCGTACTTCTTGTGTGCGACATGCCCCTGCTGGTAGGGCGACGGCACAAACTTGCTGGGCACTGCTGCGTTATACGCAATCGCGTGCGGCAGCATGAGCGCATTGGCCCGGCCGTGTGCCACATGGAAGCGCGCACCAAATGCATGAGCGAGTGCGTGGTTCACACCTACCGATGCGTTGGAGAACGCCATTGCCGCGATGGCGGCGGCATTGTGCATCATGCTGCGCGCTTCTTCATCGCGGGGATTTTCATACGCGATGGGCAAGTACTTGAACACCATCCGGATCGCCTGCATGGCGTTGCAATCGGTGTAGGGCGATGCGTAGCTGGAAACTCCCGCTTCCAGGGCGTGGGTCAGGCAATCAATGCCGGTATCGGCAGTCAGGCCCTTCGGCATGGACATGACGAACTGCGGATCAACGATGGCCACATCCGGAGTTAGCGAGTAGTCGGCAAGCGTCACTTTGCGTCCGTGCTCTTTGTCCGTAAGGACAGCAAACGCTGTGATCTCGCTGCCGGTTCCGCTGGTAGTAGGAATGGCGACCAAGCGTGCGCGGTTGACCTTTTCGGTTGGGATACTTGACCACTCGCTTGCGCAAGTCCAGAAATGGCGCGGCCAGTTCTGCCAAGTCAGCCTCGGGCGACTCGTACTTGAGCTTCATGATCTTGGCCGCATCAATTACCGACCCGCCGCCCAGCGCGATGATCTGGTCTGCCTTGTAGAAATTCAGCGTCTCTACTCCCTGCGCGACCACTTTGACCTCAGGCTCCGCATCGGGGATGACCTGCACATGAACGTGAGTGTCCGCGGGAATGTAGCGCCGGACAATGTCCACGTGGCCGAATTTCTCCAGCGCCTGGTTGGTCACAATGATGGTGCAGCGCGACGGGAAATCACGCAGGTTCTCCACCGCGTTCAGGTTGAAATAAATCTGATTGGGAACCCGGAACCACATATGGGCTTGTGTCCTCCGAGCCACGCGTTTGATGTTGAGGTAGTGATAGATATTGGTGTTGTCGGTGGTGCTGTTGCCCCCGCCGGTCCCGCATCCGAAGGAGAAGGTGGGCACCATGTCGTTGTAAACGCCGCCTAAGGCGCCGACTGATCCTGGTGAATTCACAATGATCCGTCCCGCATTCATTACATCGCCGAACTTGCGGATGATTTCATCGTTGCGCGAGAAGATGACCGCCGTATGGCCAAGACCGCCGGCATGGTTCACGTCCACGCAAACCTTGAGCGCTTCATCCACGGACTTCGCCCGATAGACCGCCAGCAGCGGGAACAGCTTCTCCACTGACAAGGGATATTCGCGGCCCACGCCTTGAATTGGCGCAATCAACAGTTTGGTGTCCGGCTTTACGGAAAGTCCGACGAAGCGGGCGATATCGGTGGCCTTCTGCCCAATCGCCATGGGCTGCATGAACCCAGTCTCCGGATCAATCACTGTGCGCCCCAGCAGCTCCGTCTCTTTTTCATTGCAGATGTGCGCGCCCAGGTCGGCAAACTTCTTCAGTACGACGTCGTAGATTTCGTCGTCAATCACCAGCGTCTGTTCAGAGGCGCAAATCGTTCCATTGTCGAAGGTCTTGGAGATAATGATGTCCACGACAGCCGTATTTAGGTCCGCGGTTTTTTCCAGATAAACCGGTGTGTTCCCCGGGCCCACACCCAGTGCGGGTTTGCCCGAGCTATAAGCCGCTTTGACTGCGCCCGGCCCGCCCGTGGCATCAATCAGGGCCACATCTTTGTGCCGCATAAGGTAAGCGTTGTCCTGTAGTGTGTGCGATTCCAGGCAGGTAAAAACTCCTTCGGGCGCACCGTGCTTCAGCGCGGTTTCATACATGATCTTTACTGCTTCAGAGCAGCAGCGCCACGCCTTTGGGTGCGGACTAAAAATGACCGCGTTCCGAGTCTTGATGGCCATGATGCATTTGAAGAGCACGGTCGAAGTGGGGTTCGTGATGGGCAGGAGCGAGAAGATGACTCCAATCGGCTCAGCCATCTCGACCAAATTTTGTTCCGGAAACTCGTGAATGATGCCGACAGTACGTTTGTCCTTGATGTAGTTGTAGGCGAACTCGGTCGCCACCATGTTCTTTAGGACTTTGTCTTCCATCACTCCGAGTTTGGTTTCTTCGACGGCAAGGCGGGCAAGGTACTGGGCCTGCTCCAGTCCAGCCAAGACCATTGGCTTCACGATACGGTCAACGTCTTCCTGCGTGAATTGAGTGAAGACGGCGGCAGCTATCCTGGCTTGGGCGACCAGGTTTTCCAAATAGGCAATGCGCTCTTTACTGAGGCTTTCCTTAGACTGCGGGATCTGTACCCGCTCCTGCACTGCTTGGCTCGCGATCATCGTTGCCCCCTGTGTAGCTTGAGGGCCCGTTACCTACGAGAAGCATGATCACTCTTGATGTTCCCGGCTCTCACAATCACGAGGTGGGATAAACCGCCGGGCACTGCCATACTTGTTTCGTTTCTATGCGTAGTCGATGGGATGCCTTTCCAGCCAGTGCTCATCACGCACCTTGTCAATGTTTTTCAAAGCACCGGATGCAATGCTCCCTGTCAGGTGGCGAAGGTGCCAAATCATTCCCGCCCCAAATCCAATTGTGCCACCGAGCAAACCAAGCGCCAACACACTGCCAGCCGATCTGCGTCGGCTTCCGGGGCAACTGCTCACAACTCCAAGCAAAGCTCCCAGGGCAGCAGGTTTTAATGCTTTTCTAAATGACTCGCTAAGAAACGGAGTAAGAGGTCTACCATCTAAAAATGCTTCCCGGGCGGAACGAGCTCCCTCCAGCCCAGAATCCAGAACCTTTCGGCCGTACTCGACTTCAGACTGCGACCACTCGCGAACATCCATATGATTGCCTCACTGTGCGGCCGAACGGAGATTGCCACTCCTAATAGACCATCGGTTGCCTGCTGAATCCGTACTGCGTGTCACGGCAGGTTGTGAGTATAGTCACAGGAGTCAAGGTCGAGGCATTTGTCCAGCTCAAGAAGAAGGGCACGGACCCATCAAACTGTCCGTGCCCTGTGTTATGGCGAGTGCCAGATTCTTCCGCAATGAAGAAGGCTGGTTAGGCGACTTTCTTAAGTTGCGGGTTGATCGAAGCCTCCTCTGCGCGAGGCTTGATTGGTACCAGATTGAGATAGGCGGCCCGTACTAACATCCACAAAAAGTAGTAAAGCACGGTAACAGCCGCCACCGCGAGTAAGCGCCCGGCTACAGGCACAGCGATTTCAAAGACACGAGATGGCAGGTTCAGAATGAACGCGCTGGTAAACCCGCCAATAAATCCCAGGGACGCGCCCCAATAGGGGAGGCGCTCTGGCATCCAAGCCTTTGGAGTCAGCATGGCCCAGATGCCCCAGGCAAATGGAACGAAGCACCAGACCATGGTCAGAATCCGCGTTCCTTGCAGATTCAGGCCAAACCACGCCAGTGCCAGCGCGCCTACTGCGATCACGACTGCGCCTATGGCACTGCCAGCAACAAATCGACGGAACATGGGAGTCTCCTTTCTACACTTTCTGTGCTGGTCTTCCGGCACAGAAGGATAGGACGAACTTGGAGCAATAACAGTGATTGCGGTCACCTCTGTGGAAAGCGTGATGCTAATCACAATGTTGCTGGTTTTTCTGCCCGCGGGGTTGTTGTTGAAAGAAATCTTGCACAGGGTATGAAACTCCGCAACAGGTGATGACGGCCACGCTTCTCCGTGACTACTGTCACTGTGCCAGTGAGTGCAATCGTTATCTCATCGCGCACAAGGAGAAACGACCATGACTAAAGCAGAGCTGATTGATGCACTTAATCGAGACATTGCTGACGAATTTGCCAGCGCGATCCAATACATTAACCATGCTTCGTTGATCAGTGGTGCGCGTTTTGTCGCCATCCAGTCCGAGTTGCTCACACACGCTACCGAAGAAATGCAACATGCCACGACATTGGCTGAGCAGGTGGCGTTTTTAGGCGGACGCCCGACCACTAGGGTGGCGGAAATTAAGACCTCCTCAGATTCTGAGGAGATGCTCCGCGAAGACCTGGCTGGCGAGAAAGCAGCTGTAGCGCATTACAAGGAACGTATCCGCTCGGCGATGGAGATCAGCGAGTTTGGTCTAGCCAGAGTCTTGCAGGATATTCTGGTGATGGAAGAAGAGCACGTCCGCGACCTGCAAGCGGCTGTAGAAATCAAGACCGGCTCGGTCCCGGAGCTAATCAAAGCAGCGAGTTAAGCCAATTCAAATTGCAGAACATCCCATCCCCGGTGGTAGAGGACGGGGTGTTCACTCTTTGCAATAACTTCAGTGAGAAAGATTTTCCTCCAGCCTTGGTGCCACCAGCATCCGGAGCAGAGAGGAGGTTTACCTCACTTTGGTATGCAGCGCCTGGCGAGTAGCATCAAGCGTATGGATGAGCGATTCTTTAGGCAGCTTCTGGATGATCGGTTCGATGACCCACCCAAGCCCATAGGGCACGTCGCGTGTCAGCGAGATGGCGCGGCATTCAACGTAGACTCCGGAGTCGCGTTCCTCGAATCGCCAGTAAGAATACAAACGCCATAAGAATCCATAGCCCGTATCGGGTGACAACAACCTTTCCTTCGGAGTTCCGGCGTTCTCCACTTCGGCAATCCGTGTCGTGTACGAGCGGCAAGTCCAGTGGGTTTGGTCCACGGCACGATAGTGCACATCGTGATCGGTATCGAGGACCACCGTAAGGATTTTCTTCTTGAGAAGACGCAGATAGATTTGGAAATCGTTGTCGTGATGGCTGATCAGCCTGGAGGCGATCACTTCAGGCTTGTAAATGTTCTGATGGTTATCGTAGTCCTGCACTAGCGCCAGAACGTCCTTGGCGGTCGTACCAGGAATCAAGGCAGTGCCGACCCAGTCATGGATCAAACCACTCGGCACCTTGACCGGCCCGTGTCCCGACCAGAATTCCGCTACAACTTTTCCCTCACGGACGCGCTGGGACCGCTCCGCACTCGCGTCGGACCACAAGAAGGGCCCGTTGCCGCTCAGAGTCTTTTCCATTTCTGCTTCAGCATCACGAATGTAGGCGCTAAACGCCTCGAGCGTTTGTGGCTTCAGCTGTACTGGAGTCGCAGTCTCCGCCATAGTGTCAACCCATTCACCGAGCGTGTCTGCATCCTTACTTGAACCGCCACGCAGTAACCATTGTGCGCCAAATGGCGCGTTCATCTATTGTGCAATTTGCGGATCACGCGTACATTAAGACGGCGCTTAATGAGAAGAACGAACGTTCGATCTGCTGATCGCGGCCCCAATATCCGAACTCGAGATTACCAGGAAGCTAACCTCCCCATTTTGAGTGAGTTACTGTTTGCGGCCGAGTTGGTTCTGCTGCATGCTGCGCCCATCTACTACGGTATGGGGACTCCTCGCGGGGACGGTTCTGCGGTGGTTCTCATCCCTGGTTTCCTTTGTCCCGATCATTATCTATTTCCTCTGCGTGGATGGCTGGGACGAATCGGATACGAAGCTTTCTTTTCCGGGATCAGCGTCAACGCAGAATGTCCCAATCTCCTGATTGAACGCTGTTTGAACGAGACTATTGAGAAAGCGCTGGCTAAGACCGGCCGCAGGATCCATTTGATTGGCCATAGTCTGGGAGGCGTGATCGCCCGTTCGATCGCGGGGCAAAGGCCGCGGGACATTGCTTCGGTCATCACGCTGGGCGCTCCTTTTCGCGGTGCCGTGGCCCATGCCGGCATCCTGCGCGCGGCTGAGGCGGTTCGCCAACGCATCCTGAAAAAGCACGGCGATGGTGTATTTCCCGCTTGCTATACCGGACATTGCACCTGCGATTTTATGGACTCTCTGGAGCGCGATGTGCCTCCAGCGGTGATGGAGACTGCGGTGTACACCGCCGATGACGGGATGGTGGACTGGCATCATTGCAAGACCGACAACCCTGAAGCCGATTTTCCCGTCTCAGGAACGCATGTTGGATTGGTTTTTAATCCGTCTGTGTACATGATCATCGCCAATCGTCTGGCCCTGACACATAGGGTGCAGAGTAAGCGACGGGCGGGAGACGACCGTAGTCAGGCGCGTGCCACATGCAACACAGGTGTGCGGTGAGCGCTGGTACTTACGGCGTGTTGACTGGTTGCCTTCTTTCCGTTCCAGCGTTGCCGTGGGCCCTGCGATGACTCTGATGGACAAACCCATCAGGCAGCTTTGCGCGCGATTTCTTCCGCCGGAACCAACGCCAAAGCTGCTCCCACCAAGCCTTCGTTGCCTTCCAGTGCATATACCCGGGTTGTTGCCGGTATCTCGGCGTCCGGTGAGGCGCCGCACACCAGAATGACAGGGACATCGGATTTCTCTTTGGCCTCGACCGCGAGCACATATCTATCTTCCCTGGAAAACCGGTGCCCGATGACAACGAGTTCAAAGTTATGACTGGCCAGAAGCCCCAGTGCCTCCTTGATGCGTGTGGTAGCGGTCACAATAAATCCTGCTGCTCTGAAGGCGGCAGCACGGCTATCTGACACTACTTTGTCGAAAGAAACACACAACAAACGTTGTTCTGGCATGGTATTCCTCCTTTGCCGCGCGCCGCGATTTACATCACCTGATACTTGCCCGTCTCGATCACCTTCTGCGCGATCGTTTCCCGGAGGGCAATCGTGTTGAAAGGCTCGTATTTCGTGAGCCGCCGCAGGATCGCCATCTGCGAACGCAGCATGTCACCCTCGGCTACAGCCGCGATTACGGTCTTGGCGGCACTTTCAATCTTCTCCATCGCTCCGGCGGCATAGACTCGGGCCATGGCAATGGCATTGGCTGCACTTGCTTCGCCATGCTTAACGGCGAGTTTCTGCGCCCGTAGAACGGCGGATTCCATGGCGTAGGTTTCAATCGTCATGTTGGCGATCGCGCCCATGATTTCCTGCTGGTCCTGAATGGTCTGCATATATTTCTGGGTGGCAACCCCGGCAGCAAACAAGCCGACCTTTTTGGCTGCCGCGACCAGCCTGCGTTCTTCTGCCAGCAGACCTTCCGCGCCCTCCTCTCTGGTTCCCGAGAGCACTTCATCCATCAGTTTCTTGATGGCTGCCATTAGCGGAAGCTGCCCAGTCATGGCGCGTTTTAACAGGAATCCGGTGATGACCAGGCGGTTGATTTCGTTTGTCCCTTCGAAGATGCGGTTGATACGCGCATCACGATATGCGCGTTCTGCCGGATATTCTTCGACAAAGCCGTATCCGCCGTAGATCTGCACGGTTTCGTCTACCGCATAGTTTAAGAACTCCGAGCCCCAGACTTTCAGGATGGAGCACTCGACGGCATACTCGTCAATCACCTTGCGGACTTGGGCCATGTCGCTATGGGCGTCACCCAGATGCTCTATGGCCGTATCCATCATGCCGACGGTGCGATAAGCCATAGCTTCACCGGTGAAGATTCCGGCGGCCATGTTGGCCAGCTTTTCGCGCACCAGGCCGAAATCGGCAATCACTTTGCCGAACGCTTTGCGCTGCTTGGCGTAGGCAATGGCGTTTTCGATGGATACGCGTGCGCCGCCGATACACCCCGCCCCCAGCTTGAAGCGGCCCACATTCAGCACGTTGAAGGCGATGTGATGTCCCTTGCCAATTTCGCCCAGCACGTTCTCCACAGGCACTTTGCAATCGTTGAGAATGAGCGGGCAGGTGGATGATCCGCGAATGCCCATCTTGTGCTCTTCCGCGCCAACGGAGAATCCGGGGAAACTGCGCTCCACGATGAATGCGGTGAATTTTTCTCCGTCTACTTTGGCGAATACTATGAACAGGTCGGCGAAGCCGGCGTTGGTGATCCACATTTTTTCGCCGTTCAGCCGATAGAATTTCCCATCGGCAGACAGCGTAGCCTTGGCCCGGCAATTGAGCGCATCGGACCCGGAGGACGATTCGGAAAGCGCATAGGCTCCGACTGTTGTCCCGCTGGCCAGTCCCGGCAAGTATTTCTCTTTCTGTGCATCCGTGCCGAAATACACGATGGGCAAGGTGCCGATACAGGTATGTGCTCCCCATGTGGTGCTAAAGCCGCCGTATTTGGCAATGCGGTCGGCGATGATGGCAGATGTAACTTTATCCAGCTGCATGCCGCCGTACTGCTCGGGGACATCCACTCCGCTCAGGCCCAGTTCACCTGCTTTTTTCAGCAGCTCACGGTTGGCTGAGAAATCCTTGTGCTCCATTCTTTCTATATTGGGAACGATTTCCTTGGCGGCAAATTCTTCGGCCGTTTGCGCGATCAGCTGGTGTTGTTCACTGAAATCTTCCGGAGTAAACACCTCCTCCGGCCTGCGCTCTTCAATCAGAAAGCCACCGCCGGAGATTTTGTTCATAGGCATTGTTGTAACCGTGGCCATAGTTCACCTCAATCAAAATCTGGTTGAAATCATCACTTACGCGGGAAGGGCACGGTTTCAGCCGTGCCAGGCAAAGATGTATCCGAGCTCGAGCTCCGGCACCGTGAGGCGGTTACCTGCTGCCGGAGCCGGTATTCGCATCTGTTGTGGCACGGCTGGAGCCGTGCCCTTCCCATGGCCGCTTCTCCTCGTGCGGGCTAGGACACCGCACTGTTTGGCACGGCCCAATATTTTTGCCGCAACTCACGTTTCAACACCTTGCCGGTCCCGGTTTTCGGCAGTGCATCCATAAACTCTATGGATCGCGGGCATTTGTAGTGTGAGAGATGGGTGCGGCAGAAACCCAACAGTTCTTCTTCCGTAGCCTTGATTCCGGGTTTCAAAACCACGAGCGCCTTCGGTATCTCTCCCCATTTCTGGTCAGGGACGGGAATCACTGCCGCTTCATAAACAGCGGGATGTGCGGAGAGCACCTTCTCCACCTCCAACGAAGAAATATTCTCGCCTCCGCTGACGATGATCTCTTTTTTGCGGTCAACGATTTGAATGTAGTTGTAGCTGTCGACGGTGGCCACGTCTCCGGTGTGGAACCAACCATCAGCCATTGCTGCCGCGGTGGCCTCCGGTTGATGCCAGTATCCATCCATTACGTTGTCGCCCCGTGCCACAATTTCGCCGATGGCTGTGCCGTTGTGCGGCACCTCCTGTCCGTCCGGGGCAAGCACTTTCAATTCGACGCCAGGAATTGCAAATCCAGTCATTGCCATGCGTGTCCAGCGCGGTCCACCTTCGGCGGGAATGTGGGCCTTGATGGCAGACTTCGCCAGCACCGGACAAGTTTCGGTCAGTCCATATCCCGAAATACAGGTGCAGCCCAGTTTTTCTTCCGCTTCTTTCACCAATGCGGGAGACGAAGCGGCGCCGCCAATGATGACGATCTTCAGGCTGCTCAAGTCGTACTTCAGCCGTTCGGGAGAATGCACTAGCGCGGTGACCATAGTGGGGACCATGGCGCAAGTGCTCACGCGTTCCCGGGCAATCAGGTGGAACACTTCCACCGGATTGAAGTGATGAATCATGACGTGAGTTCCACCCACCATGGTGATGGTGTGTGCCGTGCCCCAACCGTTGGCGTGAAACAAAGGAATGGTGTGGAGGAGCACGGATGTGCACGACATTTCGCCGAGCGTTGTCGGAGATGTCTGTCCGGCGGCGATGACTGACATGGCATGCAGATAGATATTGCGGTGGGTGAGCACCACACCCTTGGGACGATCGCTTGAACCGCTAGTGTAGAAAAGTTCAGCTGGCGAATCCTCGTCAATCTGGGTGAAGTCGCATTCGAAGGGCGGGGAAGACGTCAGCAGGCCATCGTAGTTCTGCTCCGCCAGCCAGCGGGCCTGAGGTTGGCCATCCAGGAGGAATGACATCTCTATGGAAGGAACAGCCCTGAGCAGCGGCTCCGCCAGGGGTAAGAAGAACTGCTCGACAAACAAGAATCTAGCCTGCGCATCGTTGAGGACGAAGGCCAACTCCTGTGGGCTGAGCCGGACGTTCAACGGAAGCAGGATGCATCCAGCTTCGAGAACGCCGTAGTAGGCCTCGAGCAATCGGTGACAGTTGGTACTCAGGAAAGCGATGCGATCCCCCGGTTTCGCTCCTCCGGCGACTAGAGCTCCTGCCAGGCGGTGTGCGCGCTCGGCAAATTGTGTATAGGTGAACCGCACGTCACCACAAATCACGCCAACTTTACTAGGAAATTGGTCACGCGCGTAGCGCAGGAACCGAATGGGAGTAAGAGGAATTTTCATGTGCGCCTCGCGGAAAAGAAAATACTTCGGTTTTTAGGTTTAGTCCGCGAGGGAAGGGCACGGCTTCAGCCGTGCCGTCAGAATACCCAGGAGTGTGGCTCTGCCGCGAGACGGTTCTCTCAACGGCTGGAGCCACGAGATTTCGCCCTTCTGGTGGCACGGCTGGAGCCGTGCCCTTCCCAGGTCCATGATCAGGCGACGGCCGCGACTGCCTTCTTTGGCCGCGCCTTCTTCGCATGATGTACCGGTTTGCCCGGGTGCTTGTGTTCGCCCACGGGCTTTACCACTACATCCATCAGCGCCTTCTGAGCGTCCACATAGCTCTTCACGCCCTCGCGGGTCAGTTCCGCCAGAGGCACAAAGGGGAATGGCCGCAGCAGTTCCAGACTCTTGCCTGCGGTCTTCACGTTGGCGTTCATTTGCTTGCCGGCAACATCCACCAGCTTCTTCTGTGCTTCGATGAGCGACTCGCTCACTTCCCGCGCCATTTCTGACAGCTCGGTGTGTTTTACTTTCTTGTATTCAGTTTTCTTTCCGCCGGTGGCTTTCGCGGTCTCATCGGCGATCACATCCAGGAACTGCTTCTGGGCTTTCGCGAAATTCTCCATACCTTCGCGTGCCAGATCGACCAGATGCTCGGCTTCAAAGGGCTTGCCGGCCTTGGCCGCTTCTACCCAGGTGTGAGCTTGCTTTCCCGCGATCTTCAGGAACTCTTCCTGCATGTGGATGAATGTGTCCACGCTGCGGCCCAGCAGATCGGTCATGGCATGTGCCGCGGGATAGTCCCCAATGCGCTCCTTCACGCCATTGATCAGGATCTCCTTTTGCTTCTTGCCGAGATCGAGAAGAATTTTTTGTCCTTCGATGAAGTTGTTCACCCCCTCCCCGGCCACCTCGCTAAGAACGGCGGTGGGAGAGTGGTGTGGGTCGGTCAACTGCTCACGCACAGCATGCATGATGTTGGCATTCTGCCGCATCGCGAGGTCCAGAATGATGCGTTGCGTGGCAAAGAAAGTCTGCACTCCTTGTTGCGTCCAACCCGAAAGAACAGAGATAAAAGACGAATCCCTTGGATGAGTCCGGGAGGTCTCGGTCTTAGTGGCTACTGGCATATGTAAACCTCCAAAGCTGTTTTGCTGCATTGCAGCATCGAGCTAAATATAGGACTTTACAGGATTTGTGTCAAGTAATTATTATTGCTTTGTGCAGAGCAACATAGAGGGAATTGCACAGGGCTTTCCTCTGTGCCCCTCTGTGTCCTCTGTGGTTTAAGCTTTTCTTTTAGCAGAGAGCACAGAGGGAATTTCGAGCCAAAATGAAATCCTCCACCGTCACCATCAAAAAATACAGCAACCGCCGCCTGTACGACACCGCCGGCAGCCGTTACGTGAACCTCGACGACATTGCCGCGCTCGTCCGCGAAGGCAAGGACGTCAAAATCGTGGACGCGAAAACCAACCAGGACCTGACCCGCGTCACCCTGACGCAAATCATCACCGAAGACGCCAAGGACAAGCCCACCGGCCTGCCACTCGAACTGCTGCGCCAGCTCATCGTCGCCTCCGACGAAGTGCGGCAGGAGTTCGTCATGTGGTATCTGAAGTCCGCGTTCGACACCTATCAGAAAGTGCAAGACGCGGTGCAGAGCCGCTTAGGAGAAGTACAGTCCGCGATTCTGTCGCCGGTGGACATGATGAAGAAGTTTCTGGGCGGGACGCCGCCACCTCCACCGCCGAGAGCAGAAGCCGAGCCAGAACTCGATGCCCTGCGCAAGCGCGTGGCGGAGTTGGAGGCCCGGTTGGAGAAGCCTGTGCGGGGAAAATCGCGGAAGAGAGTGAGGAATAATCGGTAAGCGAGTGACTGGGTGTTTGAGGTCACTTATGAGGAAAAATCACCATTACACAAGAACCAATAAGTGGCAGAAATATCTGTTTTACAGCCCCATGCCTCAAACGTGCTATGGAGCGTATTCCGACCTCGCGGTATAATCCCAACTGGAAACACACGCCGCGACGCGCACGCTAGCGTCATTGTGCGCGGACGCTGGACGACTTAGGACAAAATTGCGTACAGGGAAAAACGGAACCCAGCCATCGAAGTTGAAGTCCCGCAGGCAATCACCCCATCCTCATTCTGAAGCCGAGACTTCTCTTTGGACCGAAGCGTTGTTCGCAGCTGAAGTCCTGCTGCTGCACGCGACTCCTGTTTACTACGGTTTCGGCGTGCCGCGTGGCGACGACTCCGCCGTGGTCATCATTCCCGGTTTTCTCGGCACCGATCTATATTTGACCGAACTCCACGGCTGGCTGGGACGCATCGGCTACCGCCCGTATTTTTCCGGCATCGGTATCAACGCGGACTGCCCAAACCTGCTGATCCAGCGCCATCTGAACGCAACCATAGACAAGGCCCTCGACGAAACCGGGCGCAAAGTTCACTTGATCGGCCACAGCCTGGGAGGTGTGATCGCCCGCTCCGTCGCTGGCGCGCGGCCGAAGGATGTCGCTTCGGTTACCACGCTGGCTTCGCCCATTCGCGGCACCGTCGCCAACAAGACCATCATTCACGCCGCCGAAGCCATCCGCCTGCGCATTCTTCAGGAGCATGGCAACGGAGTTCTGCCGAAGTGCTACACCGGGCGCTGCACCTGCAACTTCGTCAACTCGCTGCGCCGCGACGTCCCCGGGGCCATGCTCCAGACCGCCATCTACACTCGCCACGACGGCATCGTAGACTGGCACTACTGCATGTCTAAGAAAGATGGAAGTGACTTTGAAATCTCAGGGACTCACATTGGAATGGCCTTTAATTCTGCGGCCTATTCGATTGTCGCCGAGCGGCTGGCGATGACCCATTCGGAAAATTGATTTGCGAATTTGCGCGCTTTAGCTCGGCGGATTTTGTGAGGAGCTAAAGCTTCTGGGCAGACCCTTCGACTTCGCTCAGGGCAGGCCCAAGCGCGTCCGCCCCTACGCGTTTTGATCAGATTCCTGTCATCTCCAATACTGCGCCGCTGGTGGTTTCTAACTGTTCGACCGACTCGCTTTTCTTCAACCGCACCACAGCTCGCGCTAAGCTATTGTTCGCCACTTCAAAACTTCCCGAACAATCCGTCTTCACATAGGGCAACCGATGAACACTCGGTCCGCTACCGTCCAGTTCAACCTGCAATTGCAGTCCATCGCTGGATGAGCAGCGAAAATCCCAGACGAAATTCTCTTTGTCTTTGCGAATGTCCTGCAAATTGCGGAACACATATCGTTGTCCGTCATGCCACAACACCGCTTTGCGAAAGATCAATCCCAATGGCATGTCATAAACTAGAGCTTCCAGCGTAGTCGGTGAGCCATCGGGCCGGGGGAAATACGCGTGCGCCCAGTTCCAAAAACCGCGATGACGGTATCCACAATTGTGTCCCTGAAGGCCAAATCCCAGCGGATTGCCTTCAACGGTATGACCATCCAGCGTGATCTTTCCCGAAAACCGTGCATTGGAATGCGGAGTGCGCGAGAAGCCGATCCATCCTTTATTGCTCAGAGTGACGCGAAATGTGGAGCGATACTCCAAGTCCCATGAGAGTTTGTGTCCGTCAACTTCCAATGCTCCGCGACAGGAGTTTTGTTCGATTTGGTTTTCGCTGATTTTAAAATGAAATGGATTCTGTCCCCGAGCACTGAGCTGAAGGTCCTCCAGAGAGAATCCCTGAATAAAACTTTGCGGCCGGCCGTTGACGGGAAACCATGTCGCCCAGACCTGCACAGGCCTACCACGCGGATTTCCGGTGCAGCCGTCGCGTCTGGGGTTCATCAACAGATAGCGAAACCACCACGCACCGCTACCGTCGGCCAGACCTAAACGTAAAAACCAGACTTCATAACGCCGGCGAGTGGAAAGGGAAGAATAAACTTCATTGAGGGTCTTCACAGAATTGCTCGGCAGAACTTAGTTTCGAGGAGATCATACTCCAAATGGAGAATTGGCGCGGGAGCCTCGTTCCGCGCAGAATTTTTCGTGGAATGGCAATCGACCTTCAAGTCGCAGTCTGCAATGTGATTTCAGTCAATCCCGCGACTAGAGAAACTCTGCGCCAAATCGCAGCTGCCACTGGTCTGAAAAGCCAGTGGATACGGTTCAATTCCGTGCCGAGCCACCAGCATCCGGGTGTAGGGTAGCGGCCACCCACATGTCTTTGCTATTTATCTCAGGGCACATGTCCACGCAGTTCGACTCCCGCCACCCAGACCATTTGTTATTGCACCACTGCCCTCCGGCTTTCCTGAAAGCTTTCCGCAAGTTTCCCCCGCATTTTACCGGCAATCGCGGGCCTTGACAGCAGGCCAGTTGTATTGTTTAATAATGACTAACAGTCATTTATGACTAATAGTCTGAATCAATGAAACATCGATCAACATCTGCCAGGCGTCGCCAGATTACTCTCGCACCTCCCGGCCGCCGGGAACGCAAACGCCTCGAAACCCGGGAGCGCATTTTCCGCGCGGCCATGCAACTCTTCGGAGAACAGGGTTTCTTCAGTACGACGGTGGAGGACATCACCGATGCTGCCGATGTGGGAAAAGGGACATTCTTCAACTATTTTCCCAGCAAAGAGCAGGTCTTCAGCGTGCTGTATGACATCCAGATTAAGAAGGTAAGTGACGCGCGGGCTGCGGCCCAGCGTGGGAAGTCCTCGTTGCACGATCTGCTGCGCGACTTTGTGTACCAGATTGCGGAAGAGCCGGGACGGAACCAGCAACTGGCGCGTGGGCTGCTGGCGACGGTGGTTTCCAGCGAAGCCGTCCGCGAAATGCACCTGGAAACCATGCGACGCGGGCGGAAGATCCTGGGCGAGGTCCTCAAGCTGGGACAGGAGCGCGGAGAAGTCCGGCGCGACTTGGTGCCCGAGGAAATGGTGCGTACGCTGCAAGAGTCGCTCATCGGTACGGTGCTGCTCTGGAGCGTTGGCCCACCGTCCAATCTGCAAAGGCAGTTGGACAACATGTTGGAAATTTACTGGTCAGGGATCAGCCTTCCAGTACGGAAAGGAGCGAAATTATCATGAAAGGCAGAATCGCTGTCCTGGTCTTGGTTGCGGTGGCTGCGGCCGGTGCCTACTTCTTCTACCTCCGTCCTCGCTGGAGTGCCAGTGAGTCACAGCCAAACGTTCTGAAGCTTTCCGGCAACATCGAGGCGCACGAGAGCATTGTGGGCTTCAAAGTTTCCGGACGCATTGTGGATCTGCCAATCGAAGAGGGCCAGTGGGTAGAGTCGGGAACGCTGCTTGCGCAGTTAGATACGGCCGACTATCGCCAACAGTTAGCCATGGATGAGGCCGCCGTGCGGGTGCAGCGCGACCAACTGAATCTTGGTCTGGCAGGAACTCGTCCGCAACAGCTGGAGGTTGCACAGCAAGCTCTGACCGACGCTAAGGCCGATCTCGCCCAGAAGCAGATCGACTACACTCGCGCCGAAACTCTTTTCCGCGACCGGGTGGGTTCGCAAGTGGCGCGCGACCAGGCCGAAACCAATTTGAAGCGCGCGCAAACCGTCGCCAAGAGCGCCCAGGAACAATACGACCAGGCGATCGAAGGCACTCGCAAGGAACAACTGGCTGTGGATCGCGCCCAACTGGGGCAGGCAGTGCAGAAGGCACATCTCTCTCGCATTTATCTGGACTACACCACGCTACGGGCCCCCAAAGCGGGAGTAATTCTGGTGCGCAATGCGGAACTTGGTGAAGTAGTCGCGCCCAACACGCCTATCGTCACACTCGGCGATCTCGATCATGTCTGGCTGCGCGCTTATGTGAATGAAACCGACCTCGGGCGTATCCACTGGGGACAACCGGTTATGGTGCGTACCGATTCGTATCCCGGCAAAACCTACCATGGGAATATTTCATTCATTTCTTCCAAGGCGGAGTTCACACCCAAGAGCGTGCAGACTTTTCAGGAGCGAGTCACTCTGGTTTACCGGGTCAAGATTAACCTGGAGAATCCCAACCACGAACTGAAGCCCGGAATGCCAGCCGATGCTGAGATCCAATTAGCCACGGCCACGCAGAGTGTTGCGCGATGAATTCTATGGGCCAGGCCGCTATCGTGCTCTCTGGGCTCGGCAAGAGTTTTCCCGGAGTTCGCGCCGTTGACCATCTCAGTTTTGAAGTGTATCCGGGAGAGATTTTCGGACTGGTTGGCCCGGACGGCGCCGGCAAGACCACTACGCTGCGTATGCTGGCCGGCGTTATGCCGCCCGACGAAGGAAGCGCCAGCGTCGCCGGCTGCGACGTTGGCCACGACCCCGAAGGCGCCAAGCACCACCTTAGTTATATGCCGCAGCGTTTCGGGCTCTATGAAGACCTGACCGTGAACGAGAACATCCGCTTCTACGCCGATTTGTTCGGGGTCAAGAAATCGGCGCGCGAGCCTCGCGCCGAACAGCTTTTGCACGCGGCTGGCATGGGCGAATTTCGCGGGCGACTGGCGGGAAAACTTTCCGGCGGAATGAAGCAGAAGCTGGGCCTGATCTGCGCGCTGATTCACCGGCCCAAAGTCATTCTCCTCGACGAGCCGACCACCGGCGTGGACCCGGTCTCACGCCGCGACTTCTGGCGAATTCTCTACGAACTCACCGCCGAAGGTGTGGCGGTGCTGACTTCTACCGCTTATCTGGATGAAGCCGAACGTTGCCATCGAGTCGCGCTCTTGAACCATGGCAAACTGCTTTTCTGCGACACGCCGGCAAATCTGAAAGCGCGACTCGGCAAGGGAGTGCTGGCCATTATTTCAGCCGATCCGCGGCGCGTTCGGAAGCAACTCGAAAACGCGGAGGGCATTTCCAGCCTCGTCATGACTGGAGACGGAGTTCACGTTGTGGTGGATGACGCACAACGCCGCCAGTCGGAATTTCAATCCCGGCTTAAAGAAACACGAGTTCCGTTCGACCAGATCCAGCGTGTCACTCCGTCCATAGAAGATCTCTTTGTGGATGCAGTCTCAAGCAGCACGGAGGGAGCCAGGGCATGAATCCAGAGACGAACGCCGCTGATCGTTCGGTCGTGCTCGAGAGTCTGGTGAAGCGCTTTGGCGATTTCACTGCGGTGGACCGCATCAGCCTGGACACGCGTAAAGGAGAAATCTTCGGCTTTCTGGGGCCAAACGGCGCGGGCAAGTCCACCACCATTCGCATGCTCTGCGGTTTGCTGCGTCCCACGTCCGGCCGCGCGGTCGTCGCTGGCTTCGACGTGGCCCGCGAACCAGAGGCGGTGCGGCAGAACATCGGTTATATGTCGCAGAAGTTTTCGCTATATAACGATCTGAAGGTGATCGAGAACCTAAGACTGTTTGCCGGCCTTTACAACGTCGCGCGTGACCTGGCCGCGGAACGCATTTCATGGGCACTTGAAATCGCGGACCTGAAAGGGCAGGAGGGCATGGTCACCGGCACCTTGCCCGGCGGCTGGAAGCAGCGCCTGGCTTTGGGTTGCGCCGTGCTCCATCGTCCCCCAATTATTTTTCTTGACGAGCCTACATCGGGTGTCGATCCCATCTCGCGGCGGCAGTTCTGGGACCTCATCAATCAGATGTCGGGGGAAGGTGTGACCGTCTTCGTCACTACGCACTACATGGAAGAGGCCGAGTACTGCAACCGGCTGGCCATGATCTATCGCGGGAAAATGGTGGCCCTGGGTACGCCGAGCGAGCTGAAGCAAAAATCCGTTACGGGGAAACTACTTCTGATCGAGTGCGAACCCCTGGGCACCGCCGTCGAGACCTTGCAGGGTGCGCAGGGAGTGCTGGATGCAGCCGTCTTCGGCAATGCCCTGCACGTGCTCGTGCCCGACGCGACCACGGCAACGGAACAGCTACGGGCTTATCTCGCACAGCGCAACGTGCAGGTCAGCAAGATCGAGCCTATACGTCCCACGCTGGAAGACGTCTTCGTTGCTCTCACCAGCCAGCGGGATGACAGAAGGGAAACGGCATAACATGCGCTGGGTGCGCCTTAAAGCGATTGCGAAAAAGGAGATCATCCAGATCGTTCGCGATGCCCGCAGCTTAGGCATCGTCATCATCATGCCCGTGGTCCTGGTGCTATTTTTCGGTTATGGAGTGAGCCTCGATCTTAAGCATTTGCCAGTGTTCGTGTATGACCGCGAAGGAAGCCAGCAGAGCCAGGCGCTGCTCAAGCGTTTTCAGTCGAGCGAGTATTTCCACATCGTACGCGCGGTGAACAATTATTCCGATGTGGCCAAAGCTCTCGACGATGGCCGCGCCAAGATGGCCCTGGTTATTCCATACGATTTTTCCAAAAGGCTGCGGGCTGGTGGCGTTGTGAACGTGCAGGCCCTGGTGGATGCGACTGACGACAATACCGCCAACGTCATGACCGGCTACGCGCAGGCGGTGGTGCAGGGATATTCCAACGATGTGCAGACCGAGTGGCTGCAACGTCGAGGCCAACAACTGCAACCGCCAACCCTCAGCGTGGAGACTCGCACCTGGTACAACGAAAATCTGGAGAGCAGCGCGTTTATTGTGCCCGGCGTGCTCGCCGTAGTGATGTCCGTGATTGGAGCCTTTCTCACTTCGCTGACCGTTGCCCGCGAGTGGGAGCGAGGCAGCATGGAGCAGTTGATTTCCACTCCGGTAACTCCACTCGAAATCATGCTGGGCAAACTGGCGCCTTACTTCGTTATCGGCCTGTTCGATGCCGGCGTTTGCGTAGTGCTGGCCATCTTTTGGTTTCAAGTGCCGTTTCGTGGCACGGTGCTGGCACTGCTTGTCAGCTCGGCCTTGTTCCTAGTTGCCCTGCTTTGCCTGGGATATTTCATTTCGGTGGTGGCCAAGAACCAGTTGGCGGCGAGCCAGATTGCGCTGGTAGCCACCTTCATGCCGGCCTTTCTGCTCTCCGGGTTTCTCTTCGCTATCGAGCAGATGCCACAGTTTGTTCAGCTCGTCACCCGCATCCTCCCGGCGCGCTATTACGTTTCTTCGCTCAAGATGATTTTTCTCAAAGGAACGCCTATCAGCATGCTGTACGGCCAACTGGTGCCGCTGGCAATTTTTGCTGTGGCGCTGGCGGTGCTGGCCACGCGCGTTTTCCACAAAAGGTTGGTGTGAGGTCATGCTTTCGCGGCTCAAACAGATGCTTATCAAGGAGTTCATTCAGGTTTTCCGCGACAAGCGGACGCGCTTCGTTCTGTTCGTACCTCCCATCATCCAGATGTTGGTCTTCGGCTATGCGGCTACCTTCGAAATCCAGCATGTTCCCACGGCAGTTCTCGACCTCGATCACACGCAGGAAAGCCGCGAACTGATCTCGCGTTTTTCCTCCAGCCCATACTTTCAGGTCAATTGGCAGCTGGCGCAACAGCAGGAGATGATCGACTTGATCGATCGCGGAGAGGCAACGGTAGCCTTGCAGATTCATCCAGGTTTTTCCGAAGCGCTGCGCAAGGGCCAGACCGCCCCTCTGCAAGTCATCGTGGACGCTACCAACTCAAATACCGCGCTGATTGCCGCAGGATATGTCAGCCAGATTGCGCAAACCTTCGCCCGGGATTTCCAGACAGACCGCATGGGTCGAATCTCACCCTATCTGGTCGGTCATATTCCGCAGGTCGAACTCCAGCCCCGTCCCTGGTACAACATCAACCTGAAAAGCCGCTGGTTCTTTGTGCCGGGAGTGATCGGCAGCCTGACCCTGGTTCTGGTTACCACCTTAACGGCGTTTGCCGTGGTGCGCGAGCGCGAGATCGGGACGCTGGAGCAGATCATGGTTACGCCCATCCGCCCATTTGAATTCATTCTGGGCAAGACGGTGCCCTTCTTTCTGATCGGCCTGCTCGATGTCTCTCTCATCGCCACGGTCGGCACGCTGTGGTTTCGCGTGCCCTTGCGCGGCTCACTGGTGGTGCTGCTCGCCGGCACGGTACTCTTCTTGCTGTGCATGTTGGGTGCCGGACTGCTCATCTCCACGGTTTCCTCCACTCAGCAACAGGCTATGGTGACTGCGTTCTTCTTCATCATGCCCGCAATCATCTTTTCCGGCTTCGGTTTTCCCATCAGCACTATGCCGCAGTGGTTGCAATATCTGACCTACATCAATCCCTTGCGCTATTTTTTGGTGGTGCTGAGAGGGGTCTATTTAAAGGGAACCGGTTTTCATGTGTTGTGGCCGGAGATGATCGCCATGACAGCGCTGGGCTCGTTTCTTTTGACGCTCAGCGTGCTCCGCTTCCACAAAGCCTTGGATTAGGCCGGGAATTGCCTGTGCCGGTGGGAGTTGAACCCACAAATGGGCTGCTCTTGAGGCAGCTGCGTATGCCAGTTCCGCCACGGGCCTAATGCTGTAAATTGTGCAGGAGTTAATAACTCAGTCGGGATAGACTGAGCCGTAATGACGATCGAAACTGAAGCAGACGCTTCATAGCGTCAACTTAGCATGAGCGGGCAAATCGATCCACAGGTTTTCACGATCGCCATTAGCCGCACTCGCTGTAGAAGAGGAAAATCGCTCGCATTGAAAGTCGCTGGGTTGCTCGCAACCTGCTTTTTGTGGCTTCGGTTAGCGGCGCTTCCCGCGCAACGAACAAACGGGAGTCCGATTCGAGAAGTAAAATCTGCGCCGATTCGTAATGTACAAGTTCCGGGAGAGACTGGAGGAGAGTGTCCAAGACTTTGTCCATTTGGAGGTCTTGAGTCAGTGCTAGGGTGGCCTTCCTCAGAGCCTCAAAACATTGCTCACAACCCGCTCGCAGGGATTCGATTAGCGCCGATTCATCAACAAATTCCGCACGCACGTGGTGTATGCCGTATGATCCCGTTGGCCGGTTCACCAACGCTTTTGGAGCGCAGCGAAATGACTGCGCAGGCATGGGCAGCCAGATGTCAAATCGAATGTTGGGTAGAATGGTTTCGGGTTCAGCGATATTTTCAAGAATTAGAGGGCTGGCGTACACCCTGTTTCAAGAAGAAGCGCTGGAAATACGGATAGCAGCAGGAAAGGAACTATGAGTACCGCAGATCAGGAAACGGCGACCATATTTGCTCCTCTTAGTCCTCCGAAACGATACCTTTTCGGGCCAGGCCCCAGTATGGTGCACCCTCGGGTTTATGACGCGCTGGCCCAGCCGGTTGTCGGGCACCTCGATCCGTATTTTATCGAAGTGATGAGCGACATCCAGCAACTGCTGAAACCCGTTTTCGGTACGACCGAGGGCGTCACCATGGCGATCTCTGGAACGGGCAGCGGGGGCATGGAAGCCGCAGTTTCCAACTTCGTCGAACCCGGGGCAAAGTTCGCGGTGTTTGCGAACGGATATTTCTGTGACCGCATTACGGAAATGGCAAAACGCAACGGCGCCAACGTGGTGCGTTTTGAAAAAGCGTGGGGCGAGACGTTTGCCGATGACGAGGCCTCGGCTTTTATCGCACGCGAAAAACCTCAGGTGGTGGTTTACGTTCACGCCGAAACTTCTACCGGCGCGTTGCAAAGCGGGCATGCCATTTGCCAGGCGGCGCATGCGGTGAATGCGTTGGTCATCGCTGATTGTGTGACCTCGCTCGGCGGTGTTCCCATCGAGGTGGATAAAACCGGAATTGATATTGCCTACAGCTGCACGCAAAAAGGGTTGAGTTGCCCGCCGGGATTGTCTCCGATGTTGATCTCCAAACGGGCGATGGACTGGCTGGGGCTGCGGCGGACTTCTCCTCACAGTTGGTACTTTGACATCAAGTTGATTCATGACTACGCCGCCATCTCGCATCGCTATCACCACACCGCGCCGATTTCCATGTTCTATGCTTTGCGCGAAGCCCTGCTTGTAATCCACGAAGAGGGGGCAGAGAAGAGGTGGGCGCGCCATCGCCGCTGCCATGAGATGTTCGTGCGCTGCATCGAGTCCCTGGGCCTGCGCATGCACGTCGCAGAAGGCCAGCGCATTCACACTTTGAATACAGTGGTTGTGCCGCAGGGAGTGGAAGATGCGAAGGTCCGCAAAAGGTTGATGGATTCGCAGGGCATCGAGATCCTGGGCGGATTTGGCCCACTGGCGGGGAAGGTGTTCCGCATTGGCATCATGGGACCGCTGGCCACCGAGGAAAACGTCGATTTCCTTCTGCGTGAATTCAAGCAGGCCCTTGCTGCCGAGGGCTTTCGCCCATAGGTCACTTCGAGACAAAGCAAAATCAATGGAATCGCGAATCCTCGACGAATTCAGGGCAATCCTGGGCCGCGGACTTATCACCGATAAGTCACAGCTCCATACCTACGAATGCGACGGGCTGACTAATTTTCGCGTCTTGCCACAAGCGGTCCTGTTGCCTGCCTCTACCGAGGAGGTGCAGGCGGTTGTACGAGTTTGTAGCCGAAACAAAATTCCATTTGTCGCCCGCGGTTCCGGCACCGGACTGAGCGGCGGTGCGTTACCGGAATCCTCCGGTGTCGTGATCAGTCTCACCCGTATGAACCGGATCCTCGAAGTCGATACCGTCAACGCGAGGGTCGTGGTCGAGCCAGGTGTGATCAATGCCGATATCACCCAGCGGGTCTCTCTATACGGATATTTTTACGCGCCTGATCCTTCGTCGCAATCGGTGTGCAGCATCGGCGGAAACGTTGCGGAGAATTCCGGCGGCGCGCATTGCCTCAAGTACGGCTTCACCACCACCCACGTTCTGGGACTCGATGTTGTCTTGCCCGATGGATCGCTGGTACACATGGGCGGCAAAACTCCGGACCATCCCGGCTACGATTTGTGCGGAGTGTTCGTGGGTTCGGAGGGTACGCTGGGGATTGCCACGCGCATCACGCTGCGAATTGTCAAAAAGCCGGAGGTGATTCAGGTCCTGCTCGCAGCCTTTCATTCCACAACGGAAGCGGGCGCGGCCGTGAGCGAGATTATCTCGGCCGGTATTTTGCCTGCCGCACTGGAGATCATGGATAGCCTGGCCATTCAGGCGGCAGAGGCTTCGGTCCATGCCGGTTACCCGTCCTGCGGAGCTTTGCTGCTGGTTGAACTGGATGGCGTGTCGGCTGAAGTCGGTGATCTGATGGCTGGAGTGGAAGATATTTGCCGGCGGTGCGGGGCCCGGGAGATTCGTCTGGCCCAATCCGAGCCCGAGCGCGTGCTGGTATGGAAAGGACGCAAGGCTGCATTTGCCGCCATGGGCAGAATCTCCCCCAATTACATTGTGCAGGACGGTGTGATTCCGCGTACCGCGCTGCCGCAGGTCTTGACCGAGATTGACCGGATGAGCACGGACGTGGGACTGCGTGTGGCCAATGTTTTTCATGCCGGGGATGGCAATCTACATCCGCTGGTGCTCTATGATCGCAGAAATGAAGGCGAGGAAGAGCGCGCCCTGGCCCTGTCCATGGACATCCTCAGACTCTGCTTGAAGCACGGCGGCTCCATCACCGGCGAGCACGGAGTCGGAGAAGAGAAGAAGATGATGATGTCGGAGATGTTCGCTGAGCCGGACTTGCAGACGATGCACCTGGTTCGATGCGCCTTCGATCCCGGGCAGCTATCGAATCCGGGCAAGGTTTTCCCGCGCCCGCGTCTATGCGGGGAAAAAACCGGGCCGTATGAGCCGCATCCGTTGGAACAAGCCGGGGTCGCACAATTCTTTTGAAATAAATGAGGGGCCCCGGCCGATGCTTTGATTCCCTAGCATCCCAACATGCGCCGGGGTCCGGATTGATGAATCTGCCTGGAGAACAATATCGGCGCGTCGCACCGCTTGCGTCTGCCATTGACGGTATGGTGCCGCAGCAG
The DNA here is from genome assembly GCA_963837365.1 of uncultured Acidobacteriota bacterium. Taxonomy (GTDB): domain Bacteria; phylum Acidobacteriota; class Terriglobia; order Terriglobales; family Acidobacteriaceae; genus CAWBXL01. The sequence goes on along the minus strand of CAWIMW010000008.1, from coordinate 133,994 downwards.
GTGGCTGAGCCGGAAAGCGCCAGCGAACTGGTTTCGGTCCTTAAGCACGCAAAGGACTTGGCACGCAGTGTCGTCCCAACCGGCGGCGGAAGCAAGCTGGGTTGGGGAAATCCCCCGAAGTCCGTGCATCTCATGCTTTCCACCCGGCAGCTCAACCGTTTGCTCGAACATGCCTGGGGTGACATGACTGCAACGGTGGAAGCCGGATGCGTGTTTGCCGACTTGCAAAATGCCTTGGCCCAGCACGGCCAGCGGTTGGCGCTTGATCCCTTATGGCCGGAACGGTCTTCCGTCGGCGGCATCCTGGCCACCAACGACAGCGGGGCCTTACGTACGCGATTCGGATCGTTGCGCGACCTTATTATCGGCGTCACGGTAGCATTGCCCGATGGCACGCTCGCAAAAAGCGGCGGTAAAGTGGTAAAGAATGTTGCGGGCTATGACATCGCGAAGCTGATTACCGGATCGTTCGGTACCCTCGGCGTGATTACGCAGGCAATATTCCGTCTTCATCCGCTAGCGAAGTTCGCAAGGACACTGCGTTTTGTCCCGTGTGATAGTCGGGACATGATGGCTGCGGTCAATGCGATTATGGATTCGCGGCTCACGCCGGCGGCGGTCCAGGTGTGCGCGGGAACTTCGCCGGCTCCCGTAGTGGATGTGTTGCTGGAGGGCACGCGGACCAGCTGCGATGCCCAGGCGCAGGAGATGGCGCGGCTCGTCGCCCCGCATGCTGTGGAGGACTCTGACCCTTCCGCATGGAATGCTCGTGAGTTGCTGTTCGTGCCTCCGCAGGAGAACTCGCGGATGTCAGTTGTTTGCAAAGTGGGGCTGTTGCGCTCTGAACTGGGACGCTTTTCTGACTACCTCGGCCGCCAATCACAAACCGCGGAGTTTTCATGGACGCTGGTTGCGCAGGCGGTTGGAGTCGGCTGGTTGCGGCTGGAGGCGGACTCGGTCCTACAGCTTTGCCGGGTGATCGCTGATCTGCGTGAGAAACTCCAATCCACAGCAGGATCAATGGTGGTTCTGGATTGTCCTCTTGAACTGAAGGATGGTATCGACGTTTGGGGAAGTCCCGGCGACACGTTGGCGCTGATGAAGAGCATCAAGGCGCAGTTCGATCCCGCCGGGATTCTGAATCCCGGCCGCTTCGTGGGAGCCATCTGATGGAGCACTCCGGCGCGTCCAACCAACCCAAAGCTTGTGCTTTCGACGATCACCACCCGCCCGCTCCGGATCTCATCAACGAGTGCGTGCATTGCGGATTCTGTTTGAAGGCATGTCCAACGTTCGCCCTTTGGGGCAATGAGATGGATTCTCCCCGCGGGCGAATTTATCTGATGAAGCTGGTCTCGGAAGGGGAGGTGCAGCTCGACCAGACCTTCGTCCACCACATGGACAATTGCCTGGGATGTATGGCCTGCATGACCGCCTGTCCTTCCGGAGTCAAGTACGACAAGTTGATCGAAGCCACGCGTGCCCAGATTGAGCGCAACTACGAGCGCCCGGTCACCGCTGGCCTGCTGCGCCAAATGATCTTCCACGTCTTTCCGAGCAGAGAGAGGCTGCGTCAATTGCTCCTGCCGATGAAGATTTATCAGCGCTCCGGGCTACAGACGCTAGTGAGAAAGAGCGGTGGGCTGAAATTGTTGCCAAAGAATCTGCGCGCGATGGAAGCACTGATGCCGGCCAGAATGCCCGCCAACCACGATGTATTGCCGGAGCATGTTGCAGCTGAAGCAACTCCACGTCTGAAGGTTGGAGTGTTAACCGGATGTGTGCAAAGCGTGTTTTTCCCGGAGGTGAACGCCGCCACGGTAAGGGTCTTAGCGAGCGAAGGCTGCGAGCTATACATCCCTCGCGATCAGGAATGCTGCGGCGCGCTGATGGTCCATGCCGGAGAACAAAACCGTGCGCTGGACTATGCGCGAAGAATTATTGATGTCTTCGAACGAGAACCGTTGGATGTGATCGTGAGTAATGCCGCTGGTTGCGGTTCCAATCTGAAAGACTACGGTTATCTGTTGCGCGACGACCCACGGTACGCGGAGCGCGCCCGAAGGTTCTCTGCGAAATGCCGCGACGTCTCGGAAGTGCTGGCCTCGCTGCCGCCGCTCGCTCGACGTGGGCATCTCCCTCTGCGGGTCGCTTATCACGACGCCTGTCACTTGCAGCATGCGCAGTCGGTCAAACTTCAGCCTCGCGCAGTGCTGGCCACGATTCCGGGTCTTGAGTTGCTCGAAGTGTCGGAGCCGGCACTTTGTTGCGGATCGGCTGGCATCTACAACTTGATACGGCCGGAGCCAGCCGAGGAATTGGGAACCCGCAAGGTACGGCACATTCTGGCATCTACGCCTACCATCGTGGCAACCGGGAACCCCGGCTGTCTATTACAACTGCAAAGTGGGCTGAAGGCGGCAGGCAGCGAAATTCCAGTCGTTCATCTGGTGCAGATTCTAGACGCATCCATCCGTGGTCTCCCAGCGGAATTCCTTTTTCGAAAGTGAGGACCGCAGGTATAATCCTGCGATTTTGCTGTACGCCGTAAATGGCGCGGCAAGGTGTGTTATCTGCACCGCACCAGCTAAAGCATCTGGCAGTCGAGGACGAAAGGAAAACTGTAAATGTTCGAGCAGGTTTTGGATCCCGCAGGGAACGTTTGGTTCAGCGTTCTCATTGCTCTGCTTCCTCTGGCCGTACTCTTATTTATGCTGGCAGTCCTTCGCATGACTGCTTGGCTTGCCACCATGATCGTGAGCCTGCTGCTGATTCCTCTTGCCGGTCTGGTCTGGCATGCGCCAATCCATGACCTGTTGAAGTCATTTTTGTACGGTGGCCTGACCGGGGTTTGGGTGATCAATTGGATTACGTTCTGGGGTTTAATCATTTTTAATACATTGGAGCTGACCGGCGATTTTGGACGGTTCAAGAACTGGCTGGTCCACCATGCCACGCTCGATATTCGTATTCAGACGATCATGTTGGCGTGGGCTTTTGGGGCTCTACTTGAGGGATTAGTGGGCTTCGGCTATCCCTGGGCAGTCGTGGTGCCGATTCTGGTCGGCTTGGGGGTGGTGGATATTGACGCGATCCGGGTTGCCGCGCTGGCGAATAATGCGCCAGTTTCTTTCGGAGCACTGGGAGCGCCGATCCTTGGTCTCGCCGCGGTCACAGGCTTGCCGTTGATGGCTTTGTCCGGTTCCATTGGGAACATCGTCGCCGTTCTTGCGCTTCTGCCGCCATTTATATTGATCTATCTGGTGAGTGGGTGGGAAGGCATGATCGAAGCGTGGCCGCTAGCCATCGTGGGCTCGCTCTCCTATATCCTCGGGCAATGGCCGGTCGCGCATTTTCTTGGGCCGTACCTTCCCGATCTTAGCGGGGCGCTGGTTTCCTTTTGGATTCTGTTTCTGTTCGTAAAGATTTGGCGTCCGAGAAACATTCGCGGATTTGGCGGGGTCGTACTGCAACCGGCCGCGCAGAGTCCTGATCATTCCGAGGTGGTCTCCGGACGCAAGGCATTTCTCGCCTGGATGCCCTACATCGTGCTGCTGGTAGTGGTTGTGATATGGACAGGACCGTGGTTGCATCTGACGGCAATCAACTGGTTGAAGCTCTCCGTCTCCGCCCAATCATCCGTTACCTTGAAACCCGTGGCCTCAGTTTTTAATTTCGCTCCTCTGGCGGCGGGAACGTCGATCATGGTTTCTTGGCTGATCATCGTCGCAATTCTGCGACCTGGCATGCGCCTGATTAAGAAAGTTTTCTCGCGGACCTTGCACCAAATGTGGGGCGCTTTCCTTGTCGCATTCTTTATTTTCGCTCTGGCATACGTTTTTGTGTTTTCCGGGATGGCGAACTCGCTGGCCTTTGGTCTCTCGAAGATCGGCGTATTCTTTGTTGTCCTGGCCCCTATTCTTGGCTGGATCGGCGTGGCTCTCTCCGGCAGCAATACCGCCACCAATGCGATGTTTGGTCCGGTACAGGCCATGGTGGGAAAGCTGCTTAACCTGCCTGTGTTATTGCTGCCCTCCTTCAATTCCGTAGGCGCGGAGGTGGGGAAGCCCATCGCGCCTCAAACTGCCAGCGTAGGTGTCTCAACCAGCAAACTTGTGCGGAGCGAAGGCGCCGTGATTAGGCACAACATGGGATGGACACTGATTACGCTTGTTTACCTGATTCTCATTGGACTGCTTTTCTACTACTGCTTTCCTAATGTGATGTCGTTGTGATCGTTTCGTTGATCATCGCTAGGGAAAACCATTCGTGTGGCACTGCGAAACCTCCGGTATTCATTGCTTCCGTAGCGGGACAGCCGACGCTACGTTTGCAAATCAAGGTCTTGCCCTTGGAGCAAATGGTACTCGGATTGGTCGAGTTTTCGCAGCAATTGCCGAGTAGGATCGAAGATCCAATTCAGAAGCAGCCCGGCGAAGAGCAGGGCTGCAAAACCCGTGGCGAGAACAAAGCCGTATTTCGGATCGCCGAAGGAATCACTGATCGCGCCCATGGCCAGCGGTCCGACCACAGCTGAGACGCAAGTGAAGAACAAAATTACTCCAGATACTGCGCCATGCTCTGCCTTTCGGAAGCAGCTGATGCCTTTGGAATTGAGGGTCGGATAAATAACGGACATGAAGATGCCCGAGAAGGGAAGAAGAAACACGGCAATCCCGACTCCACCAATCATGCTCACAATAAAGCAGGCCAGGATTGCGAAGCTGAATATCGTCACTACTGCCGCCCAATTCAATTTGGTGAGCACCCATGAGCCAATGAATCGGCCCGCCGCGCGCAGCACGAAGAAGATCGAAATCGCGTAAACCGCCATCCAGGCTGCGGACCCGTGGTAACCGGCAAGCAGTGTGGGCATCCATACATAAACCGCGCTCTCGACCGCGACATAGAGGAATATCGCTGCGGAAAAGCCGAGGGCGTAACGATTTTTCATCATCGCCATGGTGCGTTTGAGGTCAACCGATTCGGTAGTGGCTGCGGTTTGCGGATAGGTCACGAAGGAAGCTGTAACAATGAGAAGGATGCAGATGCTCCCGGCAATTACGTAGAGCCACTTCCAGGAAGTGCCAACTGCCAAAAAGTGGGCCACAATGGCGGGGCCAATGATCGCGCCGACGGCGAAAAAGCCCTCCACGGTATTCATGGTAGAGGTATGTTCATGGGTCGATCTACTGATATCACCGATCAGGGCGAGTGCGCCCGTCTTGAAAATGCCGATGGCTGCTCCGGAGACGAACAGCAGAACGAGAAAGAACACGAACGACTTGCCCACCGCGAACAAGTAAGAATTCAAGGCGAACAAAACCAGTCCCAAAATAATAGTTTTCTTGCGGCCCAATTTATCGGCCAAATAGCCAAGGAAAAAGCCCGCGAATGCGATGCCGGACATGGCGGCATAGTGAAACGCCCCGCCAACGGTCATGCTCAGCCGAAATTCTTTGATGACTTCAGGGATGATGACGCCGACCGAGTCGGTCGTCATGGCAAACATCATGAACATGAGAAAGGTGAGCCACTTGATGACGGCCAAGCTTCCCTGGGGCTTGCTGGTGTCTTTGATCAAACCACCTCCGAACAACTGACGCTGGTTTTCGAATCCCATTGTCCGGCGGTCTGCTGGTCTCCGGCGCTGCTCCCGGAATAGGTGACCGAAGCTCGTGGTTCCGCGAAATCCACGTCAAGTTTTGCCCAGTTCAAGTTATTCTTCCAAGTGATCGTGAAGCGTTGATCTGAGACGGTTTCGATTTGTGCTTGTCCCGCGAAAGCCGGATGAGTATTGCGAAGGCGGATCAGCTCGAACAGGCTTTGGACAACTGGGTTCCGGACAGCATCCGTCACCTCAGTGGAGGTGTAGTAGTGGCGATTGATGTCGCGTCCCACTTCCGTGCGCGCCAACAGTTCCATGTCATTGGTCCCGGCAAGCAGTCCCACGTAATAAACCTGTGGAATGCCGGGCACAAAGAACTGAACTGCCCGTGCGATGAGGTACTCATCTCCACGACGCCCCAGCGCGTCATAGAACGTACAATTGACCTGATACAAATCAAGATTGTTGGCCGCCTCTCCGGTGGCCTTCCGGCTTTGGCCGTTACTTCGCGCGTGGATGGTTTCCACCAGCCGGTCGATTTCGTCCGGCGCAAGCAGGCCCGGTTCGCCGTTACTCCCAGCGCCGGCGTCAATGACTCCAATGCCATCGTGGGTGTCCAGGACTGTGACCGCATTTTGCGGCCGTAGGGAAAGCCAATTTTGCAGGGCCCTTGCATCGCGCGCGAAAAGCGAATGCAGGATTAGCGGTGGAAGCGCGAAATCATAGACCCAGTCAACTTGCCGTGCGATCTGGATCTGCTGCAAGTAGTGACTATGGATCTCGACCAGGACCTGCATCCCTAAAGCATGCGCCTGCGAGGTGAGGGCCGCGATGAAGCGAAACGTCTCCGGGATCATGAAACAGCTCGTGCCGGGTGTCTTAATGGCGTAGCCGATCGCATCAAGCCGGATCATGCGAATGTCAGCCTCTCGAAATTGTTCGAGAATTGCCTTGAGATAGGCCTCGCCTTGAGGATGTCTTACATCGATGTCTATTTGCCGTGGGGTAAATGTCGTCCATAGAAGCCGTTGTTGCCCCGTGTCGAGAGCAGCAGTTGTAAAGGGCAAACCAGGCCGGGGACGATAGATGCGGAGTAGCTCTTCTTCGCTTGCCCCTAAGGGGAAAACGCGATCGTAGGTGAGAAACATCCCGGCGAAAGGGGAGCCGGATCCCTTATGAGAAAAGTCTTTGAACTGTGGCGATTCGCTGGATACGTGGTTGACGATGAGATCTGCCACTAAATCATAGTCCACCGCCAAGCTACGCACATCGCTCCAATTGCCAATGCGTGAATCCACCTGGGTGTGATCAATAGGATCGAACCCGGCATCGGCGCCATCGATGGGATAAAAGAATGGAAGCAAATGCACGCCGCCGAAGATGCCGCTGAGGGGGCCATCGAGCAGGTTCTTCAGGGAATTGATGTTCCCCGACAAACGATCCGCGTAAGTCACGAGTTGGGCTTGGTTCTTCACAGGATGGCTAGCCTTTTTAGATTGCGTACCGATTTCTCTCAGCGATCAGCAAGCGCCCGAACCTTCATAGAATCAGATACTCTACTATGTCAAGCAAATTGCTAATGATTGACCTTTAAGTTGTATATGGTAATATTCTGCCGCGGGAGATCGAACTCGGTGGAAAATCACAAGTACCGCGAAATCTTCGAAAAGCTGCAAGGCGATATCTCTTCCGGTCGTTACAAGGCAGGAGGCCGCTTGCCCAGTGAAGCTGAATTGGTCAGGCGTTTTGGGGTTTCCCGGATGACGGTGTTCCGGGCCATGCGGGAACTACAGTCGCTCGGTATTGTGACACGCCGGGTTGGCTCGGGCACTTATGTTTCCGCTGCGGTGAATCCCGGAAGCTATGTCTTCGGACTGCTGATTCCGGAGCTGGGGCAGACAGAAATTTTTGAGGCCATCTGTAAGGGCATGATGGAGGCTCCCGAGGCCACGCACCACTCCCTGCTTTGGGGAAACTCGGTCTCGAAAGACAGCGAAAAAGAAGAAGCTGCGGAACAACTATGCCAGCAATATATCTCGAGAAAAGTTGCGGGCGTATTCTTTGCCCCGGTGGAGTTTAGCGCACATAGAAATCAAGCCAATCATCGGATTGTTGCTGCTCTGGACAAGGCCCGCATTCCAATCGTTCTTTTGGACCGTTGCCTTGAGCCCTATCCTAAGCGTAGTAAGTACGACCTGGTGGGAATTGATAACCGTCGTACCGCCTATCTCGCCACGGAACATCTGATCACTGCAGGCGCCAAGCGCATCGCGTTTTTTGCGCGTCCAAACTCTGCACCGACGGTAGATGCGCGCATCGCCGGCTATCGCGAAGCCGTCGTCTCTCTCTCCCAACAATGCGAGCGCGATTTGGTTCGGTTGGGCGATCCTTCGGATGCTACGTTTATCAAGGCGATCTTGAAAAAAGACCGGCCGGACGCGTTTCTCTGTGCCAATGATCTAACGGCTGGTGGCCTCATGCAGACACTGATAACTCTGGGCGAGAATATTCCTCGCGAAATTCGGATCGTTGGCATTGACGATGTCAAGTATGCCCGTTTGTTGCCCGTTCCTCTTACCACCCAACACCAGCCTTGTCGTGACATTGGTCGCGTAGCGTTGGCGGTTATGCTCGACAGAATTTCGAACCCTGATTTGCCCCCGCGAGATGTCTTGTTGGGGTGTCAGTTGATGGTCCGGCAGTCCTGCGGCACGCCCCGCAATTCTTAAAGAATCCGCCCACCTGTTTACATGGAAATCTACGGTCTCCGCCCGGCGTAGTGTGCTCCTTCCCGCAGGATCTGGTGGAGGCCCTTTTCGAAATTCGAGGTTGTACATACAGCTTTTTAGTACATACAACTTTATGTAAGTTGTCTTCAAATTATATTGACAACTTTCAGTCTTAAACGATACAAGTTGCCCTTGGTGATCTGGGTCCATTGCGCACGATGCGGTCGTTAGCCGCCCCTTCACGGGTGGCTAGGGGGGGCGGATCCAGTTCCCCGGAATGGGCTTGCAAGATCAAACCACTTGTCTTCCACGTTGAAGGGGTACAAAAATGAATATTCGCTGGTCGTCGGTTTCCCTCTCTCTCTCTGGAGTTATTCGGCAGTTACTCCTGCCCAAAACTCATTCTTCAGCCGGCCAATCTGATACAGCACCCGCAAAACGGTTTGCCGCCAGAGTCTCGACATTTGTTCTCACCATCGTCGTTGCATTGGCGATGTCTTCGTTGGCATTTGCCCAAGTAAGATTCGGAACCGTCTTGGGAGCGGTGATAGATTCCACCGGCGCGACTGTCTCCGCGGCCAACGTGAAGCTCACCAATCTAGGCACCAACGAGAGCCGTACGATACAGACGGGAAGCGGCGGACTCTATGCCTTCCCAAACCTCACCGCCGGCGTCTATCGGGTTGACATTGAAACCACAGGATTCAAGCATTTCACTCAGGATAAAGTGGAAGTACAAGTCGACATGATCACGCGGGTGGATGCCACTTTGCAGGTTGGCAACGTATCTGAGACGGTCGTCGTGACCACCGAAGCCCCGCCGTTGCAAACGGATAGTGCTTCGTTGGGGACGGTCATCACCCAGGCGGCGGTGGAGAGCATTCCCCTAAGCGGCAGGAACGTTAACAACATGTTGACGCTGGTGCCCGGTGTGGTCGCCCAAGGCGGGACGTACGGCAACGCGGCCTCTAACCAGGCAAATGGCGCCAGGACAAACGCGATTGGCTTTGGCAATTACGCCATCGGGGGTGGTTTCGGGAACCAGAGTTCCTTCTTTGTTGATGGTGTGTCGTCGAACGCCGTCGCTGGAAATCTGAACGCACTGATTCCATCACAAGACATCGTGCAGGAATTCCGCGTCGCCACGAATAATGTCAGCGCCGAGTACGGAAGCTACGCCGGGGGCGTGATCAACCTGACGACCAAGTCCGGTAGCAACACGTTTCATGGAAGTGCTTACGAGTATTTCCGTAACAAGGTTCTGAATGCGAATGACTATTTCACGAAGCAACAAGGAAAGCCACGGCCGGCACTGGTGCAGAACCAGTATGGCGCAACGCTTGGTGGTCCGCTGGTCAAGAACCGGACCTTCTTCTTCGGTTCCTTTGAGCGTGAGCCGATCAGAAGCGCAACCCAGGTGCAATTCTTTACCGTACCCACGAACGCACAATTGGCAGGCGACTTTAGCGCGGCGGGTTTGCCCACAATTTACGACCCCACCACGGGACTGCCCTTTTCGGGTAACGTAATTCCGTCGAACCGCCTCGATCAGGCCGCAGTCAACATCATGACGCTCAATTATCCGCGTCCAAACGTCCCGGGGGCTTTGACGCGGAATTTTGTTACTCAAACGAAGATTGGTGGAGAAAACGATCAATACAATATTCGTGTAGACGACCGTCTTACGGACAGTAACAATTTATTTGCGCGGTATACGTATTGGAAAGCGGACAGCAATCCCTACGATTCGTGGGGTACCCAAACCCAAGGGCAAGGCCACACGGGTCTCTATACGCACGAGGCGGTGGTTGGAGACACACATGCATTTAACCCGTCCACGATTCTCGACATGCGGCTGGCCTATCTGCGGGTTTTTCAGCATGAGTTTCCCGACAGCAGCGGTGTTGACCTGTCGCAGCTTGGGCCTGGATGGGCAGCCCTTAACAGTCAGCTGCTAGCGCCAGCGAATTGGCCATCCATGAACTTTGCAAGCGATGGTCAGAGCATAAGTGCGTCCAACGGTATCGGCTCACAGCTTTTCTGGACGCAAAATGTATATATGTTGTCGGGAACCCTTACCAAAATCTTAGGTCGTCATCAGATTAAGTTTGGCGGCTCGGGCCGTCACGCCCAGATGCTGCAAGGCGCAGGGAACGGCGTGCTCAGGCTCGACTTCAACCCAGCCGCTACCGCGAATGGCGCTAACACTGGGAGTTCATTGGCTTCCGCATTGCTCGGAATCCCATTGGACACGCAGCTCGCCCCCGGACTCCTCGGCGGATCGCGAGTCTATTACAACTCCTACGGCTTCTTTGTGGATGATACGTTCCAGGCCACGAGGAAGCTGACGATCAGCGCCGGCCTCCGCTGGGACCAGCCGGGTGCGCTTGCAGAAGCAAGTGGGAACGATACTGTGTTTTTGCCGAACAAGCCAAGTCCGCTGGGATCAATCCTCAATCCGGCAACGGGTCAAACCCAGCAACTGATGGGCACGGTTGCGCTTGTGAACTCATCCGATTACCCGTCGAAGCGGGAAGACAACTTGCATTGGAAGTTGTTTTCGCCCCGCCTTGGTGTGGCTTATCGAGTCACGGATAAGACAGTTCTACGCGCTGGTTATGGAATTTCTTATCCGCCCACCACGCTCAGTCAAGACGGGCCGAACTTGTCGCCGGTAAACAACGCCCCGACGTTCTATACCGCTGCCAATGCACCGGGACTCTCAGTCTCGAACCCATATCCCGCAGGCGCGGGGGGGATCAACCCACCTTTGCGCCGCAATGCAGGCCCGGACGATTTCTATGGACAGGGTGTATTTGTGATGCGGGTGCCCGGACAGCCTATGTCGTATGTGCAGCAGTGGAACGCCGCGGTCGAACGGCAAATCGGCAAGGACGCCTCGCTGACGGTTGCCTATGCTGGATCAAAGGGAACCCATCTGCTGATGCAGGGTTGGGCCACAGTCTCGAATATTGGCCTGAATCAGTTGCCGGACCAGTACTTTTCGCTCGGTACGGGCACCGGTGCAGGGCAGTTGAACGAGGCGCTGCCGAATCCATTCGCTGCGCTTCTGCCGAATTCTCCAACATACTTATCGGCGCCGACTATTACACGTGGGCAGTTGTTAAGGCCCTTTCCCCAGTACAATCGCGTGCTCGAACTGGATCCTCACCTCGGCTCTTCAAATTACAAATCGCTACAGACGTCGTTCATGAAGCGGTTTAGGGGCAATGGCATCCTGAGTGTTGCCTACACTTCGTCGCGCCTGATGTCGAACACCGACAGCTCTAGCGCGTTCCTGGATGAGGGGTTCATCTTCGGCGGGTCAGCTCAGGACAACAACCATCCGGAACAGGAATACTCAGTGAGCTCTTATGATGTGCCTCACAACCTCTCCATTGGCTACGGGGTGGATTTGCCTTTCGGTCGTGGCAAGCACTTCATGGGCGATGCTCACGGAGCCGTCAACGCTTTGATTGGCGGGTGGCGGGTCAATGGCATCACCACGGTCCGGAGCGGTGTACCCATGAGCGTGTACCAAATCTTCTTGGGGTCAACACTTAGCAATCTGGGCGGCGGACAGGGTTACTTCGGAGCGCAAGGCCTCTGGATGCGGCCAGACTTCGTCTCGGGATGCGATCTGAAAGTTTCAGGATCTCGCCAACAGAGAGCAGCCACGGGGTGGTTCAATAAAGCCTGCTTTGCGCCCGTGAACACCGGCGGCGAAGTGAGGTTTGGCAACGAGCCGCGAAACCTTGACGGAGTGCGTATGGATCACATGAACAATTGGGATATATCGATCGCGAAACGAAATGACATTACGGACCGAGTGTATCTCCAGTTCACAGCGGAGTTTTTCAATGCGTTCAACCACACGCGCTTTGGCGCTCCCGACAACAACCTATCTGACCCTCCCAGCTTATTCGGTACCATCACCTCTCAGGCCAACCCGCCGCGTGCCATTCAATTTGGCCTGCGGCTCGGGTTCTAACAACTGTTATGCGGCACCGTCCAGAAAAGGGCGGTGCCAGTTCTACCGCACGATCATACCCATACGATGTTCAGAGGCGCGCAATCATGTCGAACCGTGGTCTGCTGCTCTTATTGTGTTCAGCCTTCATAGCTCTATGCCCCGTTGCAATTCTCTCTCAGACCGCCCCACAACCGAGCCAGCGAAAGTTGTAGTGCGTGCCGACGGCACCGTTGAAGTTCCTGCGCAAGTGGTGCCCATGTCCAGTTTTCTTAGTCCGGAAGCGAAAGCTTACGTCACCCAACACCTGAAGGACATGCAAGACCCGGAAATCCTGAAGCAGGACAATGGCGTGCCCCGTTTCATGAAGGGATATCTTGCCCGCGACTACGAACTATTCGCCGTCGACAAGAAGGATGGAAAGGTCGGCGGGGTACATGCATACATCTACACCCCGAAATCGGGTATTGCGGCCGAGAACAAAGACCGGGTCCTGATAAATCTTCATGGCGGCGGTTTCTCCGGTTGCTGGCCGGGTTGCGCGGAACTTGAATCGATACCCGTGTCCGCCTTAGGAAGATCAAGGTCGTCAGCGTTGATTATCGTGAAACCCGACTACAAGTTCCCCGCCGCCAGCGAGGATGTTGCCAGCGTCTACCAGGAACTCCTGAAAACTTACAAGTCAAAGAACATCGGCATCTTCGGGTGCTCGGCGGGAGGCATGCAGACCGCGCTATCGGTTGCCTGGTTCCAGGCCCACAATCTTCCCGCACCGGGTGCAATTGGAATCTTCTGCGCGGCGCCGGCGGCGTCTTTGGCGGTGACGCACTCTACACCGCCATGCCACTCGGTGAAGCCCGGATGGCGCCGCCCATGCCGCCAAATCCCACACAAAGGTTCCGTTGGGTTATTTCAGCGGTACCGATCCCAAGGACCCGCTGGTCTCGCCCGTCAACTTCCCAGAAGTGCTCGCCAAGTTCCCGCCGACCCTCGTGATCACCGGTACGCGGGGTTTTGAAATCAGCGCGGCGCTCTATACCCATGAGCAACTGGTGAAAGCGGGCGTGGACGCAGAACTCCATGTATGGGAGGGGCTGTTCCACGGGTTCTTCTACAACGCGGATGTCCCGGAGTCGAAGGACGCGTTCAACGTGATGGTGAAGTTTTTCGATCGTCATCTAGGCCAGGAGTAGGCAGCGAGTTCATCCATGTTCACGAGTCAGGATTTACAGGATCGAATTCAGAAGAACGTCGCGGTTCCATGGCAGAGCCAACGGGCAGATGGCTTTTCCGATGGCATTCTCTTTGGAAGTGCTGAAACACCAGTCACGGGGGTCGTGACCACCTACACCCCCACGCTGGATGTGCTCAAGCGAACGGTTGCTTCCGGCAAGAACACTGTCATTTGCCGCGAGAATCCCTTCTATAGCCGCGGTGAGCGTTTTCCTCCGTTTTTCAGGAACGGTCCGGCCCCTTCGAAAGAAGTCATCGAAAACGACCCGGTTTGCCGGGCCAAGCAGGAGTTTATCTCCCAGAACAAGCTGGTGATCATCCGGCTGGTGGAGAACTGGGATGCCAGAAAGAGCGACAGCCAACTTCAAGGGCTGTCACGCGCGCTAGGGTGGGATGGATTTCACGTTGTGATGGCACACCGCGAGAACGCCTACGATCCGCGCGAGGTTTTCTTCCGTCTGCCGAAAACGTCTCTCGGGGGCCTCGCTCAGAGCGCCGGGGAAAAGCTGAAGATCCATGGAGTCCGCGTCATTGGGGATGCGAACTCCAGCGTTGCAAAGGTGGCATTGGTTCACGGCCTCCTGCTGGTGGCCGATGCCGAGCGTATTCTCCGCGAACCCGGCGTAGACGCAGTAGTGGCTGGTGACGCGGTGGAATGGGAGGCCGGTCCATATTTCTCAGACCTGGCCGCCGCGCAAAAAGTGAAAGGTTGGTGCTTCTTGCTCATGAAGCCTCGGAGGAACCAGGCTGCGGCGAAGTGGCCGCATGGCTGAAAGGATTTGTCCCGGAAGTTCCAGTGGAGTGGATCCCGGCTGGAGAGCCGTTCTGGACTCTGAAATGAGAACAATGCCTGTCGTGAACGACAAAACGTTATCTCGGCGCCGTTTTTGCCAAGTCGCAGGTGGTGGGCTTTTGCTGGCGCCAGCTTTACTGCGTGCGCAATCTTCCTCCAAACTGACCGCGCGGGAAGTGATCAACAGGATCAAGAAAAATATCGGCGTGCCCTGTAGTACCCCGACTGCCGATGAATTCAAAATCGGCGATCCGGACGCGCCAATTACGGGAATCACCACCACTTTCATGTCTACGCTTGGCTTGCTGCAACGCTCGGTGGCGGCAGGGAACAACTTCGTAATTTCACATGAGCCTACCTTCTGGAGCGCTGCCGACGTCGTGTCGGATCTAAGAGACGATCCGATGTACGACTACAAGGTGAACTTCATCGAGAAAAACAAAATGGTCGTATGGAGATTTCACGATCACTGGCATGCCCATCGGCCCGACGGAATTTTCACCGGTTGGAACAAAACGATGGGGTGGGAGAACTACGCGGTGACTAGCCCCAATCCGTTTTCCCACAGCTACCAGATCCCGGAGACAAGTGTTGAAGAGCTGGCGCGGGAGCTGCAAACCAAATTGAAAGTGCGCAGCATGCGGCTGGTCGGCGATCCCAAGCTTCGGGTTACAAAGGTTGGTCACGCTGACACTACATCGGCCAGTGCATGGCGATCTTGCCCAACGTGGACGTCTTAGTTGTCTTTGAATCGCGGGAGTGGGAAGCCGCCGAATATGTTCGTGACGCGGTTGCGTCCGGGCAAAAGAAGGCGCTCATACAGCTTCCGCACGAGGGCGGGAAGAGCCGGCATGGACGAGTGCGCCAGTTGGCTGCGCGCATTTGTAACCGAGGTGCCGATCAAGTTTATTCCGTCGGGTGATCCGTTCTGGATACCGGCTTAGCATTAGATGAGCTTTTTAAAAAGAGGAAGCGTGACAAAACTGAGATCGCTGGTTGTTTGTACTTTCGCGGTTCTGCTGATTGCGTTGAGCGCAACGGCTGGGGTCGAAGACAAAAGGGCGGCAGGACATTGGGTGAGTGCCTGGAGCACCGCGGTACACACCCCGCTTCCTTTCCCGGGACTTCCGCCGACACCAGTTCTTGAGAATCAGACCGTTCGCATGGTTGTGCGGCCAACCATTGGCGGAGAACGTGTGCGAATCCGTTTCTCCAATGCATTCGGGGCGACCGCACTTTCGATTGGCGCAGCGCATGTTGCTCTTGCCCAGCAGGGCGCCAGCATCGTGCCGGAATCCGATCATGTTCTGACGTTCGGGGGAAGACCTTCTGTCAGCATCCCGCCCGGTGCTCCGGTTCTGAGTCACCCGGTTGATCTGAAGGTGTCCGCTTTTTCGGAGATCGTGGTCAGCATCTTTCTGCCTGAGAAGACAACTGCTGCTACCGTACATTTCTTTGTACAGCACCAAACCTATGTTTCTGAGGCTATGTATTTTACTGCCAAGCAGATATCCCTAACGCCACCGCCAAATCTTCCTGGTACTAGCTGTCTGATGTCTAGGTCTGAGCTTCCGCGCATACTGCTGCCACTGTCTCGTTTAGCTATTCCATTACCTATGTAGTCTGAGCTAAACAGAGCTATTACACCTATTAGCCTTATGCGTTAGCCAATCCGCTGTGAGCTGAAAAGCGAGCAGCGCCCTTGGCCGTAGTTAACTAAGGCATTGGAGGAAATCGCATTCTGTATGACGGTGCCAGCGTCAACGCGCTGTCTCTCTTTGATCGCTATGTCCTCGCGCAACCTTTAGTGGCTAGCCTGATTGTGCTGTAGTGAATCAACTACATCTGATAGCCCCACATGAAGCCGCGCCCAGCACCTAATAGCGAGAAGCCCAGAGAAATGCCCTTTGTTCACCAGGTGGTGAGTGCCATTACCTTATCATGTGGCTTGAGCAACTCATTGATCGCGCGCACCAGCATGTAATCAGAGTATTCTGCGCTACGCTGACTCCGTACGAGAGTGCCTACTACTACAGCGACTATGTAGAGTCCACGCTGCAGTAAGTGAACCGCTGTATTCGGACCAGCGGCGAGTTGTACTGTTTTTTTGATTTCTATGCAGCCGTGAGAGATCCGTAACATCCAGCTAAATTTCTTGAGCAATTCGACTCCGGCGACCACCTTCATCCCAGTACGGCCGGTTATAAAGCAATGGCCGACGCGGTTGATCTCTGTGCCCTAAGGGGCAATAAGGCCGCCGGCGAAGAAGTAATCGTACGTCCGGCGAGAATAGTTTGTATGCGGAGAATAGTACAATTCGTTTTCACAATAATTCTTGCGCTGTGCACCTGCTGTGGCCAAGTAAGTGAGGCGCGTCCAGCTTCCACCAATATCCGCGACTCTGAGTACCCGCTAATCAACCGCTACCTGAGTGTCACCTTTCTCGTGCAAGCCTATCATGCGCAAAAAGTCCAGATATCGCTGTGATTCTGCCAGTCCACCTATGACATAGTGAAGTACAAAGATGCGTTCTGTTAGAGAACTACCAAGCCCCTATCTCCTCGTTTCTACTACTACGGAATCTCTGTTGACTGTTTTGTCGCCAACTATCCTTTAATCAGAACATTTTTTGCCGCCAGCAAGTAAGTGAGCGTACTGTAAGTCCTCTGCCCGTAATCGGAATTCTTTGCGGTCAAGGATGTGCCGCACTGAACGGTGCGCACCGAGTGGTATTACTTAAAAGCGACAGGCGAGACCAGAAGAATTTTTATCTACACGCCCCCGGGATACGACCAGGCACCGCGCGCTATCCGGTCTTGTACCTGCAACACTGTCTCGGCGAGTACGAGGCTGGCTGGAGCGACCAGAGTCATGAGAACTTCATTCTCTACAATCTGATCGCGGCCTGCAAAGCCAAGCCAATGATCATTGTGAATGAAAATGTAATGGCTGGCGTTCACTTTCAACCGCCGCCCCCGCCCAAGCCTTGAACTACTCCGAGCGCGCCGCCTTCACGAGGTATCTCGCGGTTCTTCATGGATGAACGCTACGCAACCGTCTACAAGATCATCTCCTAAGACTTGATTCCATTTATCTACACGCCTTCCGCACCATCCCAGACCGCGACCACAGAGCATTGGCCGGTCTTTCGATGGGCGGCGCCCAGGCACTGCGCATCGGACTGAATCATTTGTACCAGTTTGCGTCTATTGTAGCATTCAGTCCCGCCATTGCTATCACCTACACTAACAAAGACTACACGCGTCCTGGCGAATCCGGCGAAAGTAAATCAGCAGCTTCACCTGCTGTGTATTGTAATCTGCAGCGACTATTTTCTGTTTACCCCTGTGAAAGAGTCTCACGAGGTGCTGGAGAAGGCCTATATTAAGCACGTGTGTGTTGAAAGCTCCTTAACTCACGTATGGACAGTGTGGCGCAAGTATCTCGCTGATTTTGCGCCCAGTCTTTTTCAATAAATAACATGCGCAATGTTAAAACAAGGCCATTAATAGACCGGCAGTGATGATCTTATGGGCGAAGTCCTTTGTGACATTCTGCCGTCTGGAAGAGTGCTGAGTGGAGCGCCCGCGAACTTTGCCTATATGACTAATGTCCTGTGAGACCAGAGAATCGTGGCCAGCCTAGTGTGCCTTTACTACTTCTGCCGTGAAGCCTGCAAGTCATGCAACAACTGAGCCTGACTATAAAGTACGTTCAGCAGTACAATGATCAGTAGACAGGTACAGCGTGGTGACTATTTGTCGGATGTACAGCCCACATTCCTGATCAAGGAGCCTGTCGCCTGTGACTTCCTGCAATGGTCACCTTACTGTGAAGAGTTGTCTGTCCGAGCCGACGTAATTTGTTTCTGTTCGCTCTCTCAGCGTTCTCCGATGTCTGCTTCTACCATCTAACACTTCCTGTATATCTGCTCTATAACCAGTCTGCGCATCTGCGATGTGAATCTCCGCCAATCTTTCTACGATAAGGAAGTTCTCCGCCGTTCCTTCCAGCATGCCGACATTGTGAAGCTCAACGAAGAAGAATTGGTACGAGTCGCGTCCTTGCTGGGGTTGGGCGATGGTGGGGAGCAAGCCCTCGCCAAACGGCTGCTGACGGAATTCGACTTGCGGCTGGTTTGCATTACTCGAGGCTACCGCGGAAGTGTATTGGTCTCGCAGACAGAGACGGTCTAGCATGCGGGTTTCCGCGTGAAAGTAGAGGACGCTGTGGGCGCTGGAGATGCCTTCACTGCATGTTTGGCACATCACTACTGGAGAGGATGTTCCCTGGAGGAGACCAGCGAGGCTGCGAACCGTTTCGCAGCATGGGTAGCAACCCAGCGGGGTGCGACTCCGCCCATCACTCCTAATCAATTGCAGAACATTCTTGCCGGGGTTGTTTTCAACTGTAGATTTCACGGCGGAGAGCGCCTGTCTACCCACCTGAGCAATTGACAAGGAGGCGTAATGTAGCATTGTAGGGTCATTTTGCAGCCGTCCTGTTGATGGCAACCTGCTATTCGCAAATCTAGCAGCCTGTTCGCATTGATAACGGTCTAGTGAGCGGCGTGCCGTGGAGAGATTCCAGCATCACCGCTTTCAAAGGCATTCCCTATGCAGAACCTCCGGTGGAATATGCGTTGGAGGTGCCGCATGCTCCTCGACACTGGACGACATACGCAAAGCGGACCACTTCAGCGATGCTGCGCGCAAGTTTTCCCTCAGAGCGACTTTCCCTAGAGTGAGGATTGCCTCTACCTGAATGTCTGGACTCCATCCAGGTCCGCCAAAGCCGCATTGCCCGTCATGGTCTACATTCACAGCGGGGCTTGCGTGTGAGCTCTGCGCGGAAGCTCTCTACGACGGTGTAGAACTCGCTAAAAAGGGACTTGTCGTCGTCACGCTGAACTACCAGCTGGAATCCTCAGCTTCTTTGCCCACCCAGAACTTACCAAGGAATCTCCTCACCACGCCTCGAGCAATTACGGTTGCTCGATCAAAACGCAGCGCTGCAATGGTACATCGCAACATTGCCGCTTTTAGCGGTGATCCCGACAAGGTCACAATCTTTGGACAATCCAGCGGCGCGTTTTCGGTCAACGCGCAGGTGGCGAGTCCCCTGTCGAAGGGACTGTTTCGCGCGGGATCGCCGAGAGCGGCGGAGTTGGGACTGGATTCGCGAGGACAGATTTGGCGTCGCTGCAAGATGCCGAAAAGGCCGGGGTTCAGTTTGCAGAATCGGTCGGTGCGCATTCGTTGGCTGACTTACGGGCATTGCCGCCGGAAAAGTTGCTGCAAACGAATGGAATGTCACAGGCGAATGTCGATGGATGGTTTTTCCCCACCAGCCCAGTCTCCATATTTAAGGATGGAAAACAGAATAAGGTAGCCATGCTGGTAGGCTCGAACTCCGATGAAGGGCAGCATTTTCTTCGGTCAGCAATGTTTGCCAGCGACTACATGGCAGAGGCCCGCAAGAACTATGGCGCTGACGCGGCGAAGTTCCTGACTCTGTATCCCAGTGACTCTGATGAGGCAGCCAAAATCTCCCAGCAGCGCCAGTTCGCCGACCGTGTGGCTTTTGGTGAACTGAAACTGGCCACCGACATTGAGCGTAGCGGGGCCAAGGTTTACCTCTACTATTTCGACTATCTGGACGAGGGCGGTTACAACAGCGAGCCTCCCACCCTTGGCCTGCGCCTCGGGGCTGACCACGGCGCTGAACTCCCATATGTGTTTGGCCTGTTGAATCACTGGAAAACTGCTGTCCCAGGACAGGATCTCAAACTGCAAAACGTTGTCATGCAGTACTGGACAAATTTCGCCAAGAACCTGGACCCGAATGGGGGCGGATTGCCGACGTGGGATCTGTTCAAAGGATCGGATGGTCCCGTCATGGTCTTCGACAAGAGTCCTGCCGTGCGGCCACATCCGCGTGCGGCGCAGCTTGATTTCCTGCGCTCTCACGGGGCGAATTGATTCAATACGGCAACGTCTTCAAAACGATGGAGGTTTGCATGCGTCAAGTGGCCGTTCTATTGATTAAGCTTTTTTTGTGTGTAGCTGTTTGGGGACAAGCTCCTCCCAAAATGCGGACGCGCATCCTGACCCATATGACCAACACGGAGATCGAGCAGTATCTAAAACGCAATGACGTGATCTTCGTCCCCGTGGGAACGGTTGAGCCCCACGCGGAGATGCCGATCGATGCCGAGTATGTGGGCCCGCTGGCTTACGCCATAAAACTTGCTGAAGAGGGAGACGGACTGGTGCTGCCCGGCCTGCCCTACTTCTTTCCTGATGCAACCATCGTCGGCAGGGGCGCTGTGCATGTCACACCCTCAGAAGGGACAGCATATTTGCTGACCATTGCTCGTTCACTTCTGCGCCAGGGTTTTCGCAGACAGGTTTACATCACCGGGCATGCTCCATCCTGGCAGACCGTGAGCCCGCTGGTAAGGCAGTTTTATGACGAAACTCACGTCCCCATTCTTTATCTGGAATCGGCGATGTTTCACCGTCCGAGCAGCAATACCAAACCGCCAAATTTCGCAGATTTTGCCAAGATGACTTACGGCGCCTACGCCATTGCCGGCAGGCTTGAGGATATTCCGGTCAATTTGTCCGAGCCGGTGCCCGAACATCCCGCCGATCCCGGTATCAACCACCTGTTTCCCGTTGGCCCGCAAAGCGGGACGTCGGCTTTTATATGAGCCACTACACCGATCATATCGGGCCTGCCAAAGCCGTGACTGCCGAACAACGCACGCAGTGGGGGAAGGAAGGCGCGGAGATGATTGATGAGTCGGTGAAAAGTATTGATATCAAGAGCATCCTCCAAGCCTTGCGGGACCACGACAAATTCACGCAAGAGCACATCATTCCGCAATATGGCTGGATGTTCCCGAATCAATCGGGAGGGGAAATCAAATGACATTCATCAGCACTAGGGCGTGGATTGCGTCCGGGCTTTTGTTGCTCAGTCTTGCTGGAGAAGTGAGCGCACAGACGGCTGCGCCTCTGGCTCCGCCCCCAATCACACCTCCCTTCCTCGCCCCTGAGCCGACGCCTCCACCGCCTGTGCGGACCCACTACTTTACGAGCTTGAGCAACGTGGAAGTGGAGAAATACCTTCAGTACAACGATCTCATCTTCATCCCCATTGGAAACGTCCAGGCTCATGGAGTGTTGCCGGTTGACTGCGAGTACGTCGCGGCCGAAGCACTGGCCCTCAAACTGGCCGAAGAAACCAACGCCCTGGTGTTTCCCAACCTGCAATTCACCTATCCCGGGGATGGGATGATCGGGCGCGGCACGGTGCAGGTCAGTTCGGCCCAGGCCATCGCCTATCTCAAGCCCATTGCGCATTCTCTGCTGAGGCAGGGCTTCAAGCGCCAGATCTACGTTACGGTCGGCAACGCGGCGGGCCCGGAAACTGTCAGCCCGCTCGCCTTCGAATTCTTCTACAAATCGAGAACACCCGCGCTTTATCTCGAAGGCGACGTTTTGCTTCAGAAGGTGAATGCGGACCTGAACAAAGTCTTCTTTGGGGCGTACTCCATCGTGGGTCGGCTGGATGATATTCCGGTGAATCTTACGCCCGAGGTTCCGAAGCACGCAGCCGATCAGGGACTCCGCACGCTGCAAGCCCTCAAGGTGAGTGGTGGCGCCCGAAACGGCACCGTCGGGTTCTTCGGATTTGAGGACGAATCGGGCGCGCCCGTGCAGGCGGTGACCGCCGAACAAAGGGCCGCCTGGGCGAAAGAAGGCGTGGACGCGATCGACGCCGCAGTCAAGCAGGCAGATATAAAGAAGGTCGTGCAATCCCTGCAGGACCACGACCGCTTTACGCGGGAGTATCTGATTCCGAAATTCGATGGCCTGTTGCCCTGAAGTATGGCGAACGGGGGTCTGCGCGGATTCTTGCAAGCATAAATAAGGAGAGCGAGATGGTAGTTTCCTCACGGTGCAAAGTTGCAGCCGGATTACTATGCCTGGCATTCCTGGTGCTGCCGGGAAAGGCTGCTTTCGCGGAAACGGTCAAAGTCGAAGATGGTCTGCTCAAGGGAACAGTCGAAGACGGGCTCCAAATTTATCGGGGCATTCCTTATGCCGCGCCGCCCGTAGGCGATCTCCGCTGGCGGCCTCCCCAGCCCGCGCCGAAGTGGGAGGGCGTGCGCGCCGCGGACGAGTTTGGCCGAGCCTGTGTACAGACCAACGCAGCGATCGCAAATCTGCCGGCCCCGAGCGAGGATTGCCTCTACCTGAATGTTTGGACCCCCGCCAAGAGCGCTGGAGAGAAACTGCCAGTTCTGGTTTGGATTCACGGAGGCGGCTTCGTTGCGGGCACGCCGGCCGAGCAGCTTTACCACGGCGAATGGCTGGCCAAGAAAGGTGTCGTCGTGGTTTCGATCGGTTATCGCCTGGGCGTATTCGGTTTTCTGGCGCATCCTGAACTCAGCGCCGAGAGTTCCCAGCACGTATCCGGCAACTACGGCATTCTCGATATGATTGCGGGGTTGCAGTGGGTCCAGAAAAACATTTCCGCATTCGGCGGCGATCCCAAGAAGGTAACCATACAGGGTGAATCCGCTGGCGCGGCGGCGGTAAGCATCCTCTGCGCATCGCCGCTGGCAAAGGGTCTGTTTCGTGGCGCGATCGCTGAGAGCGGAGGATCGTTCGGACCAGTGCGCGCTGATGCCACATTCGGCGAATCAGAACCGTTGGCCAGCGCTGAGAAGAGAACCGTAGAGTGGATGTCGTCCGCACACATTTCCAATATTGCAGAATTGCGGAAGATCCCAGCGGATAAGTTGCAGACGATGATCCCGCGTCAATTTGGTGGGGCCCGGCCCAACATGGACGGCTGGGTGATTCCGGGAGACCAATACAAGCTTTACCAAGGACGACAATACAACGATGTGGCGGTCCTGACCGGTTACAACTCCGACGAAGGTGCAACCTTCGGAAGCCCCAAGTCGCAGGAAGCCTACGTTCAAAGTGTCCGAGACAGATACCAGCAGTTTGCGGACAAGGTCCTGGCTGCCTATCCGGGAGGCGAAACACCCGCTGAAAAGTGGACGGCGCGGAATCTGATGCGCGACTCTGTGTTTGGCTGGAATGCCTGGACGTGGGCCCGTCTGCAAACGAAAACCGGCAAGTCGAAGGTGTTCCTATACTACTTTGACGAACAGGCGGAGATTCCCACCGGAGCTGAGCCGGGCGCTTACGGCGCGCGGCATGCTTCGGAGCTGCCTTATGTGTTCCGGCAGCTTACAGAACACGGCCGCCCCGCTCCGACTCCCAAGGACGAAGCGCTGTCCGAGATGATGCGCACGTATTGGACGAACTTTGCCAAAACTGGTGACCCGAACGGGACCGGCCTGCCCACGTGGCCTGCCTATAACGATGCCAAACCGCAGGTATTGCACATCGAATCAGGAAGCACGAAGGCAGGTCCGTTGGTCAACGAGGACGGGCTCAAGGTTCTCGATTCCTATTTCGATTCGCGGCGCTGAACCGACAAGACCAAACCGGGCGATGCTCCAACCAGTGGCGTGGGCTCCATGAAGTAGGTTCTCACGGCATAGATTAAAGATGAACAAGCGGGTGACCGAAATTCCGAACGAACTCACGCGACGAAAGTTTATCGCGCTGACCTCCGCCACACTTGCGTCGGTTGCAGTTTACGGCCAAACTCCCGCGAACTCGCTTGCATCTGACAGGCACCGGCCGAGATTCCATCTCATGCCCCCTTCCGCCTGGCTCAACGATCCGAACGGGCCGCTTTACTGGAAGGGGCGCTATCACCTCTTCTATCAGTACAGCCCCGTGCTCTCGAACTTTGGCACCAAGTATTGGGGTCATGCGGTATCGACCGATCTGGTCCACTGGAGGAATCTCGGCATCGCCCTGGCTCCGACGCCGGGCGGAGCCGACAAAAATGGTTGTTGGTCGGGTTCTGCCGTCATCCACCATGGAGTGCCGACACTCATCTACACCGGTGGAGCCTGGTCTGCGGAGAGTGAACGTGCGGAGCGGGAAAAAGGTCTGGTGCCGGAGCGCCAGATGGTGGCGGTTGCCGCAGATCCCAGTGACGCGGACCTGATTAAGTGGGTTAAGATTGCCGATAATCCGGTTTTGGGAGCGCCACCTACCGGCATGAAGGTCGTCGGCTGGAGAGATCCTGCTCTTTGGCCGGAAGGCGACACCTGGTACATGGTGATTGGATCGGGCGAGATCGGCAAGGGAGGCATGGCTCTCCTCTACAGTTCGACGGACCTCAGACGATGGACATACCTTCATCCGCTTGCAGTGGCAAAGCCTGATCCCAGTGTGCAAGACGCAACCCGGCCATGGAATGCCATGTGGGAGTGTCCTGAATTTTTCTTTCTCCAGGGCAAACCGATCTTGCTGGTTGCAAACGGTAATAAATACCTGACCGGAACATACGCGAACCATCGATTTGACCAGGCCGGTGAAGGGCAGATTGACTACGGGATGGCAGCGTATGCCCAGAAAACTATGGAGGACGAAAAAGGCCGAAGGATCTGGTGGGCTTGGCTTCGCGAGAACCGGAGCATAGAGGCGCAACAGGCGGCGGGATGGGCTGGCGTCATGTCTTTGCCCAGATTGCTCACGCTCCGCGGTGATGGAAGATTGGCAGTGGAACCCATGCCTGAACTGAAGATCCTTCGCCGGCAATCCAGAAAGATCCAGGGCATGAATATTTCACCGGATGGCCCGCTTCTCCTGAAAGATATTGAAAGTGATTGTGCGGAGATCGAGGCGGAGATTGAACTGGGGAGTGCTCATCAGGCGGGTGTGCGTGTTCGTTCAACGGTCGACGGGAGTGAGCAGACCCTGATTGGCTATGACCGCGATTCGCGAGAACTGTTCTGTGACACGACCGCCTCCAGCAAGGACCCTGCAATCGAAGGACGCCCTCCCTTCTTACTTGGGCGTGGAATTCAGAAAGGCGCTTTGCGGCTCGAGGGAACGGAACCTCTAAGGCTGCGTATCTACATCGATGCGTCCGTGCTCGAGACATTTGCCAACGGCAAGGCCTCACTCAGTGACCGCATCTATCCGGTAAATCCCGC
Source organism: uncultured Acidobacteriota bacterium (assembly GCA_963837365.1). Classification (GTDB taxonomy): domain Bacteria; phylum Acidobacteriota; class Terriglobia; order Terriglobales; family Acidobacteriaceae; genus CAWBXL01. The sequence continues at coordinate 108,557 of CAWIMW010000008.1, read as the reverse complement.
AAGCCTTGGGATAGGTCTGTTTGCGAAGGGTGGCACGGCCCGCATGCGATCCATGACCGTCTGGGAACTGTCCCCAATTTCTAATGACCGTCTGACCTCAGGGGCCAAACTTTTCAAAACGGGGCCTTAACGCAATCGCGAGGCATTTGAAAGCAATGCACGAGACAGGCAATTTGCGCATCTTCTTCTGGTCGCTCACAGCGGCGTTGGCCGGATTCTTGTTCGGCTTTGACACCGTGGTTATTTCTGGAGCGGAGAAGACCATCCAATCATTATGGAACCTCAGCCCAGGAGTGCATGGCTTCGCCATGGCATCGGCATTGTATGGAACCGTAGCGGGATCGTTGCTGGGCGGATGGCCGGCCGACCGCTTTGGACGGAAAGCGACACTGCTATGGATCGGTGTTTTTTATCTGGTCGGCGCGGTCGGCTCCGGCGTAGCGACAAATGTTGGCACGTTTATCGCGGCGCGCGTCATCGGGGGTTTAGGCATCGGTATCTCCACGGTCGTTGCCCCCATGTACATCGCGGAGATCTCTCCTCCCAAGGTGCGAGGACGCCTTGCCGGCATGTTCCAGTTCAACATCGTATTCGGAATCCTGATCGCATTTGTTTCCAACGCACTCCTTGCAGGTGTCGGCGCCAACGCGTGGCGCTGGATGCTGGGAGTGGCTGCGTTTCCTTCGCTGATCTACGTACTAGGCTGCTTTGTATTGCCGGAAAGCCCACGCTGGCTTTTGAGCAGGAGGGGGGATCGGGAGGCGGCACAGGCGGTATTGCAGAGGATACGGCCCGAGGTGTCAAAGGACGAGATTGCCGCTGAAGCCGATGAGATCACCGCTGCCAGACCGGAAAAGACTACTGCCGGGCATTTCTGGAGCAGACAACTGCGAAGGCCCATTCTGTTGGCGGTACTGATTGCCTTCTTTAACCAAATGTCCGGCATCAACGCGGTGTTGTATTTTGCACCGCGTATCTTTGAACTTACGGGTCTCGGTGCAAAGGCTGCGCTGCTGCAATCTGTCGGGATCGGCGCCACCAATCTGGTATTCACGTTTGTCGGCCTGTGGCTCATTGATCGGTTGGGACGTCGCACCCTTCTCTACATCGGTTCATTTGGCTATATCGCGTCGCTCAGCACCGTTGCCTGGGCATTTTTTCAACAGCACTACGCGATCGTTCCCATCTGCATTTTCGCGTTCATCGCCGCCCACGCGGTTGGGCAGGGTGCTGTCATTTGGGTTTTTATTTCGGAGATATTTCCCAACCACCATCGCGCCGAAGGTCAAGCTCTCGGCAGCTTCACCCATTGGATTTTCGCGGCATTGCTGACCACCTTCTTTCCCAGGATGGTGTCATCGCTTCCTCCCGGCTATGTCTTTTCCTTTTTTGCCGGGATGATGTGCCTGCAACTCCTGTGGGTGATGACCATGGTCCCAGAAACCAAGGGTGTTCCTTTGGAACAAATAGAGAAAGACCTCATGACAGTTTGATTCGTCCCTACCCATACTCACAGCGTGCCGTTCATTGGCCGCTTGCCTTTTCCAAACAGCCCCCCGGCCATATTTTCGACGCCACCGACCCACATTTCTCTCGGTCTCGAGCCGCTTCTCTGGTGAACGTTTCCTCAGTGATCCCATCATGTTCCAGGGGGAGCGCCGAATTTCTTGAGCGCTCCGACCTGCCGCGCAGAATTGGGCACCCACACGTCGAGATCCTTCGTATAACGCGGCTCGCCATATTTCATGACTGCGAAACCGCCTACGATCAATATGAAGTTCGCGAAACGGAATTTCAACAAGTTAGCGGGGCGCGGTTGCCGCTTCAAAGATTAAAAAATGGCATGAAAGACCTGACAGAACAAAGCAGGATCGATGGAGATGGAAAGCGGGCAGCCACTTTTTTCGTTGAATATACGATGGCATTTCACCGGGCCGTTCACTAGTGTTACTGGAAAGCCTTAACCACTGCTGAAAAGTCCTCGTCCCCGTGGCCTTTGGCAATAGCCTGCTTGAATACTTCGAGCGCGGAAGAAGCAGTCTGAAGAGTAATTCCTCTTGCTGAAGAAGAATTCATAGCATAGCCGAGATCTTTCGCCATTAGGCGCAATAAGAAGTTCGGAGTTGGATCGTCGGCAGGCACACCCGCTGCGATCCTCTTAATCAACCCACTCCCCGGCGCTCCGCTGGTGAGCAGCGACACCGCCTTATCACGATCCAGACCTGCTACCTTCACCAGAGCTTCTGCTTCTGCAAACGATGCAGCCTGCACACCGCACAGAAAATTGTTGATCAGCTTCATGATTGCGCCACTTCCAGTGGGACCGAGATGAAGCGTGCCGCGGCCAAGAACCGAGAACACCGGCTGTGCCTGCGCGAGGGCTGAAGTTGAACCACCGACCAGAAATGTCAACTCGCCGGATGCTGCGTGTGGTCTTGTCCCGGTGACGGGTGCGTCCAGGAGCTCGCATTTGTGTTGGGCGGCCAATGCTGCCAGGTCCTTGACCCATTCCACCGTGAGCGTACTGCATTCGATGAGCACTGAGCCCGCAGATGCTCCGGCCAGTGCGCCTTCCGGCCCAACCCACATACCTCGTGACGCCACGTCATCGGCAACCATGCTAAGAATGATCTCGGCGCGTGATGAGGCCTCTCGGGGGGAACTTGCAACCAATGCTCCAGCCTCACCAAATGGCAAAGCTTTTTCCCGTTTTCGGTTGTAAACAGCTAGAGGGAAATTGGCGGACAACAAACGCCCCGCCATTCCTGCACCCATCGTCCCTAGTCCAAGCAGTGCTACCCGTGGTTTTGACATTGCTCTACTATTCTAACGGAATCACACTGGTAAGCTTTGGCACGCTTCCAGCTTTGCGAACCAAACTGCGTAGAGGTCGTCCGAAACCTTCACACGCTACCTGCATGATATCTCCATCTTCCATCTGAATTCCGTCGTTGAAGCTGAGGCAGTCCGTGCCAAAGAAATGTACGTGGACGTCCCCGGGCCTCTGGTGCGCCTCGAACTTGAAGTGATGATGTTCGATGTTGTGTAAGCTGTGGCACATCTCGTTCTCGCCGGTGCGGAAACATTTCTCCCAAAGCTTATTTTCCTTCCGCTCGATAGTGACCTTGCCCGGCACAGAATCAAACTTCGCATCTACCACCAGTTCCGGGCCAAGCGCGCAGGTGCGAAGTTTTGAGCTCGCCAGATAGAGGTAATTCTTTTTTTCGAAGCGATGGTCAGAAAATTCATTGCCTTGCGCCATTCCCATTCGATATGGCTGCCCATTGGGAGCAATCAGGTAGATGCCTGCAATTTCTGCTTCTTCTCCACCATCTTCTGCATAGCATGGAACATCGAGCGCTTCTCCATTGGCGCGCAGCGAAGTCCCCGTACCTTTATAAAACCACTCGGGCGACGTTCCAATCGATCCAGCAGCAGGGCGTCCTCCTTCCAGCCCCCAGCGGAACATTTTCATGCTGTCAGTCAACTCTTCACTGACGGAAGCGTGCATAGCTTGGCGGTTGCGAGCACTGCCTAGATGAGTCAGGCCCGTTCCGGATATGCAGCAACGCGCCGGTTCTTCTGGGTGATCAATCGCGGGCAAAACACGCCAATCTGATTCCCCACGATAGATGGGATCGTATTTGAGCAGGCCGATCGAAGCCTTTTGTTGCGCAGCCTGACTGAATTTCATGCCGGAAGAGATGGCCCAGTGTGCCAGTTCATAGATGGAGGTGCATCCATCCAGCAGGCGAAGGTTTGGTTCTTCAACCAGCGCTACACGCCGGACACCTTCTTTTGCGATTTGAATGAGCCGGGTCACTGGATGCGGTTTGTTCTATTCGATTACTTGGAACTTCTGCAATGCCTCTTCGTTGATCGTCACGCCCAGGCCGGGTATGTTCTCGTCGAGATCAATGAAGCCGTCTTTCGCTCTAGGTTCACCGTCAAATATCAGCCAAAACAGCTCATTACCGACTTCAATATCTACAATCGGAAAATACTCCGCCATCGGAGAATTCAGGCTTGCCATGACGATATGGTAGTTGTGCATCTGGCCGGCGTGCGGAATGACAGGCACAGAATGTGCCTCGGCTAGCGCAGCGATTTTGCGTGCCTGACTTATACCACCCACGCGACTAGTATCGAATTGAATGTAATCCACCGCACGGGCTTCCAGCAGTTCGCGAAACCCGTAAACGGTGAACTCGTGCTCGCCACCCGCGATAGGTATTCGGCCGTACGATTTCAACTCGGCATAACCATGAATGTCATCAGGAATTACCGGTTCTTCGAGCCAGCGCAGATGGAAAGGCTCCAACAATGGCAACATTCGTTTCGCATAATCGAGGGTCCAGCCCATATAAGCATCCGCCATCACATCGATGCCATCACCCACGGTTGCGCGCACAGTGCGGACCAAATCAACATTGCGCTGCATACCTGAGGCCCCATCGCTTGGCCCCCAGCCAAAGCGAAGTTTCATGGCTTTGTAGCCTTCATCCTTGTAACGCTGCGCCTCAACCGCTAGTTCGCTCAGTTCCACACTATAAAGACGGCTGGCATAGACGGGAATACAGGGCTTCGTTCTGCCTCCCAGCAGCCGGTACACGGGCTGTTTCGACGATTTCCCGAGCAGGTCCCATAGAGCAATGTCAACCGCACTAATGGCGGTCATCCCAATGCCTTTACGGCCGAATGCCATAGTTTTGCGGTACATGTGCTGCCATAGGAATTCGATATCCCAGGGTGACTGCCCCAGCAAAAGAGGTTTCAGATAGAGATCAATCACTTGTTTAGTGATTTGAGGAGATAGTGCTGCATTGCCGATTCCCACATAGCCATCATCGGTGAATGCTTCGACCACGAGCCATTCGTGAAAAGTAAAAGTTTGCATGGAAGCTTTTGGCAGTTGCAACAGGTCCATGGGATTGGTGCAGAAGTGCGGCGGCAATGGCACCGTCTTACCCTGCCACCTCACCACCCGCGTGCGGATTTCTTTGATTTTCATTGCGCTCCTGAGAAACTCAACTTCCGCTCCAGAATTACCGGTTTCATCACTGGGATCGTGGTGAGAATGACCATGAATGCCACCACGTGTAGCATTCCAGCAATGCTGAAAACCACGCCATAGCCAAAACCATGATCTAACAAATACCCCACGATCTGCCCAAAGGCGATTCCACCCATGGCGCCGCCGAACCCGACCAGACCTGCAACCGACCCAACTACGCTCTTGGGAAACAAATCGGTGGGAAGCACCATTATTAATGTTGACCAGGATTGCTGTCCGAAATACGCCAAGCTAAATATTGCAATGGCCCATGACACAGGAACGTGCGGTACCAGCAAGACAGACGGCATGACCACCGCACTTAATCCGAGAGCAAGTTTTCGCGCAACGCCCAATGAAAATTTGCGTCGAACCAGATAGCTCGAAAACCAACCACCCAGAAGACAACCCACCCCCGCGGCAGCGTATGGAATCCACGCAAACATTCCTACGGCTTTGACATTGAATCCGCGTGCGTCGTACAGATATTTGGGCAGCCAGAAGAGATAAAAATACCAGGCTGCATCGCTCAGGAATTTGGCCGTGACGACTCCCCAGGACTCGCGGAACTTAAGCAAATCGATCCAGCGCAGGCCTTGAGCAGGTTCATCCATTTCGCGATGCTCAAGCGAGCCAGTTGCGCCGCCTTCCGGCGAAAAATAAGACCTGCTCCACCACAAAGTCCATATCAATCCAGTTACGCCGGAGATCACAAAAATCCATCGCCAGCTCCAGCGACTCAGAATCAAAGCGATCAACGGAGGCGCCACAACTGCCCCAACCGCGGTACCAGCATTGATGATGCCCATCGCGGTCGCGCGCTCCTGAGTGGGAAACCACTCTGCGACCGCACGCGTTGCCACTGGAAACCCTCCACCTTCGCCAGCCCCGAGCAGCAATCGGCTCCCTGCCAGCATGATAAAACTCGCGGCCACCGCGTGGCTGGCGCAAGCTAAAGACCAGAAAATCATGATTACTGTGAAACCGCGGCGGGTGCCGAGAACATCCGCTAATTTACCCCCACCGGCATACATGAACGCGTAGGCAAGCAGGAAAGCCGATTGCAGAATGGAGAACTGCTCGTTGGAAAGCGGGATGTCTTTCGCAATGGCATTCACCGCAACCGGCAGCGTTTGGCGATCCAGATAACTGATTGCGATGGCCGCGCTGACCAGGACCGCGATTCTCCAACGCAACAAGGCGCCTCTCTCTTCGTCTTGCCTGACGAAGTCAGGCGCAAGGTGCAGGCATTATAACGCCCGCAATCGGGTAAGCGTTTACCGAAAAATGCAACGCGTTCACGGCCTGCGTCTGTCCTGCAATGCCTGTTTTAAAGAAAGGCCGGCATGTTGAATATGCTGGCGCAGGAGCCTGCAAGCAGCGTTCACATCTCTTTGGCGGCAGAGCTCAATAATTTGACGGTGTTCTTCGTTTGCCCTGCTGATTCCATGTGTCAGGTACAGTTGCAAGCGAGTATAACGCTCCCCGCTATTATTGACATTGCGGATGACGGATAGAAAACGCGGGCGATTGGCACGCCAGTAAAGAAGGAAATGGAATTGCCAGTTGAGATGCCCCCAGGCAGCCATGTGCTCTTCGCGCTGAAGCTCAGTTTCGTACTTCTTCAATATTGACTCTGCCCTTCCCACGTCCTTGTAAGGCACCGCAGTACAGATTTGCTTGCCCTTTGCCGCTTACCCCGGCAATGATTACTCCAGGAAGAATTCCCTGGCCGCTTTGCTCCACTGCTCGTTGGTGAGGTGCGCGCTCAGGTCGCCCACCGCTACGCCACCATCCTGCGCCAGTGCTGGGGCCATCGGTGTCATCAGCTGGCGGAAACGGCGTGCCGTGTCTTCCATCCAGCTACGAAGCACAACGCCATGCAGCAGATTGCGGAAATTGGTCTTGGCATCGGGTGAATCTACTTTAATCAACCAGCCTTCTCCGTAAGGATCCTGGCGTACTGCTTCTGGATTCTGGAGTGCAGCTTCATTAATGGCTGTAACCGTACCTTCGATTGGCGACACCATCTCTGCCGGCTGTCCATTGTGCAACATGGTCAAAAGCTTTTGTCCCTGACGGATCCACTGCCCGCGTTGCGGCAGAGTGATGCTCTCGATTTTTCCTGCAAGCTTCGCGGCAAAATCATCCATGCCGACGCGCACCAGATTGGAACTTTCGCGTAGCGCCCAGGTGTGGCCGGGATGATAGCTGAGGTTTTCTGGCACCTGGAACCCTGCCACTATGGTCGGAATCATCCTAGGCAACCGCCTCTCGCTCACCACTGCTTGCGGCACAACGTGCTTACGTCTCAGGAAATAGTCCACTGCTAAGAAGATGGAGAACATGAGTAGCATCAGGATGACTGTCATAAAGCACCTCGGGCGAAGCTGCGCTTGGTTGAGCCGCTTTGCACTTTTATATAAGGCATGTAGTGGGCCAAACCCGGTATGAATGTGGCAGTCTCGTTGAATGCGGGTGTAGGTGCCTGGCAATGAAGAACATAACGGCTCATCGGTGATCAACCGCGATGCGGAAAGTGCAAGCCGAATAAAAATGATTCGTTGCGGATCGCAACACCTGCATTGAGAATTCAACCGGTGCTGTCTTATGGCAAACTTCATCTCGCATTGAATCAATGAAGTATCGGTGGAATCCTGCTTGTAGCAATTCGCAATAGCCCCGATGAGAAATACAGCACACCCAGTTGCAGATCCCGCCAACGTTCCAAATTGTTCAATCCATTGATTCTGCACTCACCGTCATGCTGTCACAGGTCACAAGGTTCGGTGATTTGGGTCACAGTCATCATCAGATCAAGAGTTGACAATCCGTACAGAAAGCTAGAACTGCGGCACTTTGCCACAGTCTTGTCGAGGAAAGGACAAATTTCGATGAACGTCAGCAAACCAGGTCTCACGATTCTCGTAGTGGCATTGGCGCTGTTCATGTTCTCGCCCAGTTTCTCGTGGGCGGAGGACGGAGCAGCACTCTTTAAGACCAAGTGCGCAGCTTGCCATGGTGCGGATGCAGCCGGAAAACCCGCAGTGAAAGCGCCGAGCCTGATCTCTCCCGAAGCCAAGAAACTTACCGACGAAGAAATCACCGACGCCATTGCTAACGGCGGCAAGGATAAAAAACCAATGCATTCGTTCGCGAAAAAAGGAGTTACTCCAGAGCAGATAAAGGCGCTCGTTTCCTATATCCGCACTCTGCAAAAGTAACCGGAGAGAGGAGTTTCCATGTCCAGGGCGCTGCTATACGATGCCACTCTGTGCATCGGTTGCAAGCAGTGTGAGCAGGCGTGTGCAGAACAGAACGGACTTGTCTATGACGAGAGGACGGCCGCTGAGGCCGTCCAATCGGACCACAAGTACACCGTCGTGCTGACTAAAAGCGATAAGTTCATGCGGCGATTGTGCATGAACTGCGAGGACCCAAGTTGTGTCTCGGTATGTCCGGTCGGCGCTCTGCGCAAGACAAGTGCAGGCCCGGTGATCTACGAGGCGGAACGCTGTATGGGTTGCCGGTACTGCATGATCGCTTGCCCCTTTAATGTACCGAAATATGAGTGGGGCAAGACACTTCCGAAAATCCGCAAGTGCACAATGTGCCCGGATCGGGTACTGGCTGGACGCCCCACTGCTTGTAGCGAAGCCTGCCCCACCGGTGCCACTATCTCAGGCGACCGCGAGGAGCTGATTGCAGAGGCGCAAAAGCGGCTGCGGGAAAATCCTGGCAACTACGTCAATCGGATTTACGGATTAAATGAAGTCGGCGGGACTTCGGTGTTTTTGCTCTCTTCTACCCCATTTGAGGAGTTCGGCTATCCCGCCTTGGCGACTGAACCTATGCCCATGTTGACCTATCGAGCGCTTTCCCACATTCCAGATCTGGTGACTGTGGGAACGGTCCTATTGGGTGGCATCTGGTGGATTACCAACCGCCGTACCGAAGTAGAGGCAGCAGAGAAACACGACAACGTCCTGAAGACGGAAGAGAAGAGCGGGAAGTAAACCATGTCTAAAATACGGTCCATTTTGTGGAGAACGGTTCTTTGCATTCTCTTGCCTGTGGGTTTTTACGCCTTGGCGGTTCGCTTTGTACAAGGGCTCGGCGCTACAACTGCACTTAGCGATGCATTCCCGTGGGGACTCTGGGTTGGGTTTAAGCTCTTCGCCGTTTGTCTGGCGGGCGGCGGATTCACGCTGGCTGCCGTGGTCTACATCTTCAACATCGATCGTTACCGGCCGGTACTGCGGCCCATGGTGCTGACCGCTTTCCTCGGTTACTCAATGTTTATCGTGTCACTGATCGTCGACCTGGGCCGGCCTTATCGCGTTTGGCATCCGATCGTGATGTGGAATACGCATTCTGTCATGTTCGAGATTGCATGGTGCGTGATGCTCTATACCGCAGTTCTATTTCTGGAGTTCATCCCCGCCGTGTTGGAACGCCTGAATTGGCAGAGGCCGCTACGCTGGCTGCATGCGGTGATGATTCCCATTGTGATTGCCGGGGTGATTCTTTCCACTTTGCACCAGTCATCGCTGGGCAGCATGTATCTGATCGTGCCGGAGAAGCTGTATCCACTGTGGTACTCACCGCTTGAGCCGGTGTTCTTTTTCATGTCAGCCTTGTGCGCCGGTTTGGCCATGACCATCTTCGAGTCCTGGCATAGTCACAGAGCCTTCGGAAAACAGCTGGAATTACCCTTGCTCGTTGGTCTGGGACGCGTTTTGGCAGTCATGCTGTCGGTGTATCTGACGGTTCGCTCACTGGACCTGCTGCATCGCGGCGTATTGCCTCTTCTAAAAGAACCCCGAACTGAAACTTATATGTTCCTGCTCGAAGGTGCTTTGTTGTTCATCCCGATGGTGCTGCTATTCCAGCGCCGCGTTCACAACAGTCAAACTGGGCTCTATCTTTCGTCGGTATTGGTGTTGCTTGGCCTAGTGACCAACCGCATGAATGTCGCCATCACTGGCATGCAGGCGAGCTCAGGAACTTACTACTTTCCCAAGTGGACGGAATTCGCTATCACTTTGACCTTGGTGGCATCGGCGTTTTCGCTGTTCTGGCTGGCCGCCAAATATCTGCCGATCTTTCCCGTCCCCGTTCCGCACAAGACACAAGAAGCACATGTGGAAGCACGTGTTAGTGGTGTGCCCGAACTGATCCATGCAGGCGATTGATGCCAATACGCCCACGAAACGACACTGGACCCATAAAGCGCACAGCGTAAGCGGAAAACTGATCGTTCTCCTCGTGGTCTGTCTGACCGCGGTTTTCGGGCTGATGGGATACCTCAACCTACGCCTGCACCGTCAGGATCTAGAGCAGAGCACGCTCACCAGCGCCGAGCGGGTCAGCGACGTTATCAAGCGCAGCACCAGTTATTACATGCTGCACAACGATCGCGAGGGCCTGCACACGGCCATTAATGCCATGGCCAGTGAACCCGGCGTGGTCCGCGTGCGCGTCTTCAATCAGGAAGGCACGATCAGCTTTTCCAGCGACCTTCAGGAAATCGGCACCAATGTGGATAAAAATGCCGAGGCCTGTTACGGCTGCCACGCACAAGCCCAGCCGCTCACGCGATTAAATCGTCCAGATCGTTTTCGAATTTACAAGGCCAGCGGTTCGCGGGTGCTGGGGATCATCAACCCCATCGAGAACCGCTTGGAGTGTTCCAGCGCGCCCTGCCACGCTCATCCCGCCAGCCAGCAGGTATTGGGCGTATTGGATACCAACCTGTCATTGGCGCCAGCCGATGTGAAACTGGCTCAAGGCAGCCGTTACATGCTGGTCTACACCACTGCGGCGATGGTTGTGATCTCGGTGCTCAGTGCAATCTTTGTATGGTGGATTGTGTACCGGCCCCTGAAGGCACTCCACCACGGGACAGAACGCCTGACCGAAGGCGATCTTGGCTACCAGCTTGCGGTGGTTTCCGATGATGAACTCGGCGACCTGGCCAAATCGTTCAACCAGATGAGTGTGGAGCTTCACGCAGCGCACCAGGAAGTCCTGGCCTGGACCCGCACCCTGGAAGACAAGGTGGAGCAAAAAACCAGTGAACTGAAGCGCGCGCACGAGCACATGCTCCACGCAGAGAAGCTGGCGTCAGTCGGCAAGATGGCGGCGGTGCTCGCGCATGAAATCAATAATCCGCTCTCCGGAATTCTCACTTACTCCAAACTGGTGAGTAAATGGCTGGAGCGCGACGACATCAGTCCCGAGCGTCGCGAAGAGACCAGGCAGTGTCTCAATCTAATTGTTTCTGAGAGCCGCCGTTGCGGTGATCTGGTGAAGAACCTCCTTACATTCTCCCGTGCGGTACCGGTGAATTTAAAGCCGGTTGACCTCAATCAGGTCGTAGACCGGGCCCTGCGCCTGGTGCAGCACCAGCTGGAAATTTCAAGTGTCGAGGTGCACACCCAACTGGGGCAGCCTTCAGTCACCGTAACCTGCGACGCCGCACAGATTGAGCAATCCCTGATTGCGCTCATTCTGAACGCAAAAGATGCCATGCCCCGCGGAGGCAACTTGTGGCTCACCACGAAGCTGGATCCATCGTGTGGTGAGGCTTCCATAGTCGTGAAAGATGACGGCAGCGGCATCGCTCCCGACATCCTGCCTCGCATTTTCGAGCCTTTTCTGACCACCAAGGAGAGCGAGCACGGGGTAGGGCTGGGGTTGGCCATAACCCGCGGCATTATCGAGCGTCACCAGGGACGCATTGATGTTCAGTCCGAGTTCGGGCGAGGCACGACCTTCACCATAGTTTTGCCATACGGTGGTGCGGTTTCGACCACGCCACAGAACGCAACCTCATCGAGCGGAGCGGAGGTCAAGAAATGAGCACCCAAGGAAGACTGCTGATCGTGGACGACGAATTAAGCGTGCGCGATTCGCTGGGCAAATGGTTTCGTGAAGAAGGTTACGAAATCGGCGCGGCCGAGAATGCCAATGAGGCCCTTACCCGCATGGCTGAGGGACACTGGGACCTCGCGCTGCTCGATATTAAGATGCGTGGCACTGACGGAATCGAATTGCAAAAGCGTCTGCACGAAATTGATCCCGACCTGACCGTCATCATCATGACCGGCTATGCCTCCGTCGAAACCGCGGTTGCAGCTTTGAAGAATGGCGCCTATGACTACGTAAGCAAGCCCCTGGACCCTGACGAAATCTCTCATCTGGTCAAAAAGGCCATTGCTCACCGCCGCACCGAATTAGAAAACATCCGCTTGCGCGAGACGGTCGTAGAGGCCACCCGCCCGGATGCCATGGTAGGGCAAAGCCCCGCCATGAGAAAAGTTTTCGAAGCCATCAACACCGTCGGGCCAACCGACGCCACCGTATTGATCACGGGTGAGAGCGGGACGGGCAAAGAATTGGTTGCTCAGGCGATTCACGCCGCCAGTGTGCGCCGCTTTCATCCCCTGGTCCCGATCCACTGCGGTGCCTTGACCGAAACGCTTCTGGAGAGCGAGCTGTTCGGCCATGAAAAAGGCGCATTTACCGGCGCGTTATACCGCAAGAAGGGAAAGTTTGAAATCGCCGAAGGCGGGACCGTCTTTCTCGATGAAATCGGCGATATCAGCCTGAAGAGCCAGACCGATCTGCTGCGCGTGTTGCAGGAACGCGAGATTACGCGCGTGGGCGGCAATCAGGTCATCAAAGTTGATTTCCGCTGCGTTGCCGCTACCAATAAGAATCTGGAAAAGCTGATTGAGGAAGGCAAGTTTCGTCCCGACTTGTTCTATCGCCTCAACGTCTTTCGCATGGAACTTCCATCCTTGCGCGAGCGCCGCGAGGACATTCCGCTCCTGGTGGACCACTTCATACACAATTTCGCCCAAGCCATGAATAAGAAAATCAGCCGTATTTCGGCCGCGGCCATGAATCAATTACAGGAACAATCCTGGCCGGGCAACATACGTGAACTGGAGAATGCAATTGAACGCGCCATGGTGATGGGCCAGGAACCCGAACTGCGGGAGCAGGATTTTTCTTTTAAGCCACAACCCGTTGCCAACGGCGCAGGCAAAACCTTGGAGGAGATTGAACGGGTCCACATCCTCCGCGTGCTCGAACAATGCGGGGAGAACCAGAGCCGCGCCGCCGACGTGCTCGGCATTGACCGGGTCACCCTCCATCACAAGCTCAAAAAATATGGTTGGACCAGGACGACGGTTGAAAGCCGATGAAGCTGGTGCAATTGCTCGAGGTAGGGAGCGTCGATGCCGGACTGCTGCGCAGTCTGGCCGACACTATTCCTAAGGTCGTTCCGGTCCGTTGTGAAATTCTTCCGAAAACCATTGGACCCGGCCCCCATGTTCCATGGTGAACGCCAACAGTACCACTCGTCGGACCTGCTTGAGTTGATGCAGGCAACCGTCGGGCGGGATTGCTGGCGTTTGCTCGGAGTCACCTCGGTTGATCTCTATATCCCGATTCTGACATTCGTGTTCGGAGAAGCACAGTTGGGCGGCACGTGCGCGCTGGTGTCGTACCACAGGTTGAGGCAGGAATCCTACGGCCTGCTTCCTGACTACTCCCTGCTACGGGACCGGCTCTTAAAGGAAACACTACATGAGTTGGGACATACGGTCGGTTTGACCCATTGCGAGGATTATCAATGTGTCATGGCCTCTTCCCACACGGTGGAGCTAATAGACTTGAAGCGCGGCGAGCTATGCCCGAGCTGCAAGGCACGCGCGAGGGAATGGTACTAGTATTTTTGTCTAGAAATCCTATTTTTATGAATCACGTGCGCCAGCATCATTTTTGCGGAACCCTGATCTCAATGTGATTTCGGTCCGCGTATTTCTTGCCCCACGAACATAGTTGCTGGAGCAGGCCTTCCAATTCCTTGCCATTACGCGTCAGTGAATATTCAACTTTAGGGGGAACTTGCCGATAGACTTCACGGTGCACGATTCCATCGCCCTCCAACTGCCGCAAAGTTTCAGTCAACATCTTTTCGGTCACGGTGGGAATTAGACGTTTTAGTTCACCAAACCGCCGTGTCCGGCTATGCAGATGCCACAGTACCAGCGGCTTCCACTTGCCGCCGATCTTGTCGAGGCTCACTTCAACTGGACAGTAGTAGACACGCTGGTTCGCACGCATTGCTGTCGCTCCATACTTTCAAAAACGTAAGTATATGACTTTTTTGTCGGTACTTGCTTGCACAACAAGCATTCTGTTAGGAATGAAGACAAGGGAGAGTACGCATATGAAATATGGAGTGATGGGCACTGGAATGGTGGGGAAGACGCTGGCCACAAAGCTGGTGGCAATGGGCCATGAGGTCATGATGGGCTCGCGGTCCGCGGATAACAAAGAAGCCAAGGTGTGGCTTGAAAGTGTAGGTCCGAGTGGCCACATTGGAACCTTCCGCGACACTGTCCACTTCGGCGAAGTGCTCTTGAATTGCACCTCGGGTGCGGTCGGGCTTGACATCCTGCGCTCGGTGGAGCGAAAAGATCTGGCCGGAAAGATCTTGATTGATGTCTCCAATCCACTCGACTTCTCGCACGGCATGCCGCCGACGCTTTCCATCTGTAATACCGATTCACTAGGCGAAAGCTTGCAGCGGGAGCTCCCGGAGACTCGCGTGGTCAAAGCCCTCAATACCGTGAACTGCCAGGTCATGATTGAGCCGGCCCGGGTGAAGGGCGATCACGATCTCTTCATCTGCGGCAACGACGCCGATGCCAAGGCGCAAGTTAAGGGATTGCTTCAAAAGTTCGGATGGAAGTCCATCATTGATATGGGGGACATCACCAACGCCCGCGCCACCGAACAACTGCTGCCCATCTGGATTCGGCTCTATGGGATGTACAAGACGGGGGATTTCAATTTCAAAATCGTCAGGAACTAGCGGCTAAGAAAAGGTAACTGATTTAATCCTCCAGAATCGGCAAATGCAGGCAAGGCTCAACCAGGAAATCGAGCTGGCCGATTCGTTCAATCGCCTTGTCCACCAGAGAAGCCTTGCAGGATTCCAGCGTGATCACAAAAGGCAGGCTGGTCTTGGAGAAGCCCGGTTTCTGGAGTACCGAATCAATATTAATCGCGTATTCGGAGAGAATCGTGGCGATTGCCGCGATGATTCCCGGCCGGTCATCCACCATAAACCTCAAGTAGTGACGGGTTGTGAAATCAGCGGAAATCGGGTGGGCTGTTTCCGGAATATGGGCCAGCCCGGTCCTCTCGCCTCGCTGCGAACGCGCGATGGCGATAATGTCAGAAACCACAGCGACGGCCGTCGGATTTCCACCCGCCCCGTGCCCGCCGAACACCGTCTCTCCGCCGAACTTGCCGGTGGCAGTCACCAGATTGCGGCTGCCCTCTACGCGTGCAAGGGGCGATAAGAATCCGATGAGGGCGGGTTGAACCGCCGCAAATAAATGATCATTTTCCAGTTGCGCCCAGGCAATTTGCCGGATGGTGCAATCCAGGTATTTCGCGTAGTTAAAATCCAGTGCGGTGATTGGTGATATGGATCGCGCCACAATTTGCTCCGGACTGGCGCTGCTGTGCAGGCCCATGCGCGCCAGAATGGCCAGCTTCGCGCGCGCGTCCAGGCCGTCGACATCTTCGGTCGGATCAGCTTCGGCAAATCCTAATTTCTGCGCCTCCCCAAGCGCTTCTTCGAATGAAACTCCGGCACTCTCAATCTGGCTGAGAATATAGTTGCACGTACCATTCAGAATTCCATAAATCCGAAACAGCTCATCTCCCGCCAGCCCTTCTTCCAGCCCGGAGATGACCGGTACTCCGCCGGCCACCGAGGCGCCAAACACAATGTGGCAATCATGCTCGCGCGCCAGTTGTTCGAGCTCCGGCCCGCTGCGTGAGATCAACTGCTTGTTGGCCGTGACCACGGATTTGCCGGTCGCCAGCGCTTTGCGGATCCACTCCCCCGCAGGTTTCAGGCCACCGATGACTTCAACCACGATGTCCGCATCGGACCTGAGAACGTCGTTAAAGTCGTCCGTCCACTTTATGTAGTCTGGTAGCCAATTCACCTTTTTTCGAGAGACGTTGCGATTGCAAATATAAGTAAGTTCCAGGCCGGCCAGCGCACGTTCTGTCAATATCCGTGCCACAGAACTTCCGACCGTCCCAAAGCCCACAACAGCAACCTTGCATGTGCGCTTGGACGCGGATGGCTTGGGAGTCTTCTTTGCTGAAGCTTCGCTGGGGCCGCGCTTCGCAGATGTTTTCGTCTTCTTCATGGCTGGTTTAAGCGAACGGTTCAGCGGCCTGCCGCAACTTTCTTGCCCGGCTTGGCTTTCCCGGTTCTCTTCGCGGAGCCGAAAAAGTGATCATGCAGCTGGCGCACGCAATGCGGCACGTCGCTTTCCTTAATCACAAAACTGATATTAATTTCCGAAGCGCCCTGGGAAATCATGCGGATGTTCACCCCGGCCGCAGCCACGGTATTGAATACGTTGGCTGCGATTCCAGGCCTGCCGTGAATGTTGTCTCCCACCAGACAGATGATCGCCTGTTGATCTTCAGCAGTCACTTCGGCAATTTTCCCCAAATCAGTCAATAGCGCGCGCGGCAGCCGCTTGGTCTCCATGGTGAACGACATGCTGACTTCGGAGATGCCAACAATGTCCACCGATGCAGCGTGCTGGTCCAGCGCCTCAAACACTGAGCGCAGAAACCCATGGACCATAACTCCGCGAGAAGCAACCACGGTCACGATGCTCACCCCAGTTTTGGCTGTGATCGCGCGGAAAGTGTCTTTCCCCGGAGGTGCTTTCTCCGTGATTTCGGTTCCAGTGCTCTTAACATTCCGCGAGTTCAATATATAAACGGGAATGTTCTGCTGGATGGCAGGAAGCAAGGTGGCAGGATGCAACACCTTGGCGCCGAAATAAGCCAACTCGGCGGCTTCATTGAAGCTGATCCGCCCAATCGTCCGTGCACCCGGACAGAGTCGCGGATCGGTCGTCATCATGCCTTCGACATCAGTCCAGATCTCTATTCGCTCCGCATCCAGGACTGCTCCGATGATCGCGGCAGAATAATCTGATCCGCCGCGCCCCAGTGTGGTAGGGACTCCCTCCGCAGTTGAAGCGATGAATCCCCCCATGACTGGAATCTTTCCTTTGGCAACGATGGGAGCGATCATGGCCTGCGCCTTTTCCCGGGTTTGATCGAGCAGAGGAAGCGCACGCGTGTGATTGCCATTGGTCACCACGCACTTGCGCGAATCTACCCAAACCGCATCCAGTCCTCGCGCATTGAAAGCCGCGGTCACAATCTCACTCGAAATCAATTCGCCGAAAGAGAGCAGATAATCACTGCTACGCGGAGACAGTTCCCGAACTGCCGCAACCCCGCGCAGGAAATCTTCCAGCTGATCAAACACCGCTTCGATTTTCGGCTCGATCGCGGGGAAAAGTTTCGATCCCAGCAGTGACTTCGCCGTACGCAGATGGCGTTCGCGCTGCTCCTTGGAAACGCCCAGACTGGCATCGCAATCGCCGGCTGCCGCTTTCTGCCCCATGGCGACCAATTGGTCGGTGACCTTGGCCAGAGCGCTGACCACGACCACCCGCCCATGTCCTTTGCGGCTGGTCACAATCTCAGCCACTCGTTGAATGGCTTCAGAATTCTCAACCGAAGTTCCGCCAAACTTCATCACAACCGGCGCGACATTATTCTTTGATTTTGCAGATTTCATGGTTTCCAAAAGCCTGACATGTAAAAACCCACGCGCCTCGAATTCCGGCGGTGGGTCGTTTAAACGCGAGCGCCTCAGCAACTTAGGCAGGCGTGCGGCCAGAAGCAACATACTATCAAAGAATTCACGCCAGGCTGGATTACTTGCGTCGGACCACAGTCTCGACGGGATTGGAAATATCCATCCTCAGCATCGAAATTTTCGCATACCTCTTTTCTGTTCATAAACCCAATACCACGAATAATATAGATACTCCCCTCAGGGCTGGTTCCAGCTCCGGGGCCCAGCCGCCGATTAAGACGTTATCGGCTAGTGCCTTGCAATAAACGGAGATAACTTAGGTTGAATAAGCAGTACAAAACGATCAATGGTTTACCCCCGGCGCAGGGGATGTACAACCCTGCCAACGAACACGACGCCTGCGGCATGGGCTTCGTCGCCAGCATCCGCGGGCATAAGAGCCACGA
Organism: uncultured Acidobacteriota bacterium; assembly: GCA_963837365.1. Lineage (GTDB taxonomy): Bacteria > Acidobacteriota > Terriglobia > Terriglobales > Acidobacteriaceae > CAWBXL01. The sequence continues at coordinate 90,319 of CAWIMW010000008.1, read as the reverse complement.
TATCATTCGCAAAGGCATCCAGGTCCTCATTAACCTCACCCACCGCGGGGCCTGCGGCTGCGACCCGGAAACCGGCGACGGCGCCGGCATCCTGATTCAGATTCCCCACAAGTTTTTCGCGCGTGAGTGTGCCTCTCTCGGCTTCGAACTGCCCGAGCCGGGAAAGTACGGCGTGGGCATGACTTTCCTGCCTGTGGAAACGCAGCCTCGCTTACAGACGGAAGGAATCCTGGAACGCGTCATCCGCGAAGAAGGATTGACCGTCCTGGGCTGGCGGGACACGCCGGTGGACGGCGACGCCATTGGCCGCGTAGCCCGCGCCTCGCAACCTTATATTCAGCAGATTTTCGTAGGTTGTCCGGATTGTGTGGACGAAGACACCTTCGAGCGCAAACTCTATATCGTACGCAAGCGGGTGCAGAACGAAATCCTGGCTTCGGATATCGAAGGGAAGGAGTTTTTCTACCTCCCGTCTTTATCGGTGCGCACCATCGTTTATAAGGGACTCCTGCTGGCCCCGCAGATTGCCAACTTCTACGGCGAACTCTCCGATCCCGACGTAATGAGTTCCCTGTGCCTGGTGCATCAGCGTTTCTCAACCAATACGTTCCCCAGTTGGAAGTTGGCGCACCCGTACCGCTACATTGCCCACAACGGCGAGATCAACACCCTTAAGGGGAACGTCGCCTGGATGCACGCACGTCAGTCCATCCTGGAAAGTCCGCTGTTCGGCGACGACATCAAGAAGTTGTTTCCCATCATCGCGCCGGGTGGAAGTGATTCCGCCAACTTTGACAATGCCGTAGAGCTGCTAACGCTGGCGGGACGGTCTATCCCCCACGTGATGGCCATGCTCATCCCGGAAGCCTGGGCCGGCAATCCCCACATCAAGCCCGAGAAGCGTTCCTTCTACGAGTACCATGCATCCTTGATGGAGCCGTGGGATGGCCCCGCAGCCATCGCTTTTACCGATGGAAAAGTAATCGGTGCGACTCTCGATCGCAACGGCCTGCGTCCCGGCCGCTACGTAGTTACGCATGACGATCTGGTCGTGCTCTCCTCCGAGACCGGCGTGCTGGCCATCGAACCAGAGCGGGTGAAGTCGAAGGGCCGCTTGCAACCCGGCAAGATGTTCCTGGTAGATACAGTCGAAGGCCGCATCATCGGCGACAAAGAAATTAAGAAGAAGTTGTCTTCGCGCCAGCCCTACGAGCAATGGCTCAAAGAGAACCAGATCCGCATGGACCAACTGCCGGAGCCTTCGCGTGTCCATGGCGCCGACCAGTCAACCATCGTCCGCCGTCAGCGCGCATTCGGCTACACCGATGAAGATCTGAAGATGATTCTCGAACCCATGGCCCGCCAGGGAGAGGAACCGATCGGCTCGATGGGTACCGATACACCGTTGGCATGTCTCTCTGACAAGCCCCAGCCGTTGTTCAGTTATTTCAAACAGCTTTTCGCACAGGTCACCAATCCGCCGATTGATCCCATCCGCGAAGAGATGGTGATGTCGCTCATCAGCTACATCGGCACCGAGCGCAACATTCTCGACGAGAAGCCGATCAACTGCCACACCCTGCGCATCGAGCACCCGCTGCTCACCAATCGCGATCTGGAAAAGCTGCGCCGCGTTTCTACGGGTGATCTGCTGGCGATCACGCTTCCCGCGCTGTTCCGCGTAGCGGATGGAGAAGCTGGTTTCAAGCAGGCGCTGGATGAATTGGCCCGCCGCGCTTCATTGGCCGTTAAGTCCGGCTACACCCTGCTGATTCTGTCCGACCGTGGCGTAGATAAAGATTACGCGCCAATTCCCAGTTTGCTGGCGTTGGCTGCGGTGCATAATCTCGCTGGTCCGCGAAGAGACCCGCACGCAAGTCGCACTGATCATCGAATCCGGCGAGCCGCGCGAGGTCATGCACTTCGCTCTACTGATCGGTTACGGCGCAAGCGCGATCAATCCCTATCTGGCGTTCGAAACGCTGGAAGACCTGGCTAACGCGCGGCTACCTGTCCGATGGAATTACCCCCGAGGTTGCCGTTGGAAAGTTTATTAAGGGAATCAACAAAGGTCTGTTGAAGACGTTCTCCAAGATGGGCATCTCCACCCTGCAAAGCTATCGCGGCGCGCAGGTGTTCGAAGCCATTGGCCTGAATCAGGAGTTGGTGGAGGCCTATTTCTCCGGCACTACTTCTCGCGTTGAAGGCGTCGGTCTCGATGTGCTCGCCCGTGAAGCCTTGATGAAGCACAAGTATGCCTTCCAGCCGATCACCGAGTTTGATACCGAACTAGCGGTCGGTGGTTCGTATCACTTCCGTGTCAACGGTGAATATCATCTGCTGAATCCCGCGACCATCAGCAAGCTGCAACACTCGGTGCGTGACAACAATTTCAAAAGTTTCCAGGAATACACCGATCTCATCGATCAACAGAGCCGCAACCTGGCGACGCTGCGCAGCCTGATGAAAATCAAGAAGGCCAAAAAGCCGATTCCGATCGAGCAGGTCGAACCGGCCAAAGAAATCGTAAAGCGCTTCACAACGGGCGCAATGTCCTTCGGCTCGATCAGCAAGGAAGCGCACGAAACCCTTGCCATCGCCATGAATCGTATCGGCGGCAAGTCGAACACCGGCGAGGGCGGGGAAGACGAAGAACGCTACAAGCGCGATGCCAACGGAGATTGGCGCCGCAGCGCCGTCAAGCAGGTTGCATCCGCGCGCTTCGGGGTGACCGCAAATTACCTGATCAACGCCGATGAGCTGCAAATCAAAATGGCGCAAGGCGCCAAGCCCGGAGAAGGCGGACAACTCCCCGGCCACAAAGTAGATGAGTACATCGCCCGCTTGCGGCACTCAGTTGCCGGGGTAGGCTTGATTTCCCCGCCTCCCCACCACGACATTTATTCCATCGAAGATTTGGCGCAGCTGATCTACGACCTCAAAAACGTAAATCCACAGGCGCGCATTGCGGTGAAGTTAGTTTCGGAAGTGGGAGTGGGAACGGTCGCTGCCGGAGTGGCCAAGGCCCACGCCGATGTTGTCCTCATCAGCGGAGACAGCGGCGGCACCGGCGCATCGCCCATCAGTTCCATCAAACACGCGGGCGTTCCCTGGGAGCTCGGCCTGGCGGAAACCCAACAGGTACTGTTGCTGAACGACCTCCGCAGCCGCATCCGTGTACAGACCGACGGTAAGCTAATGACCGGAAGAGATGTCGCAATTGCGGCTCTTCTCGGTGCAGAAGAGTTCGGTTTTGCCACGGTGCCGCTCATCACCATGGGCTGCATCATGCTGCGCAAATGCCATCTCAACACTTGTTCGGTCGGCATCGCCACTCAAGATCCCGAACTGCGTAAGAAGTTTACCGGTACACCTGAGCACGTTATCAACTTCTTCTTCTTTATCGCCGAGCAAGTGCGTCAATACATGGCGGAGTTGGGCTTCAAGAAGCTCGACCAGATGGTCGGGCGCGTGGATATGCTCGACGTGCAGCCGGCAGTCGAACACTGGAAAGCGCGCGGCATTGATTTATCGATGATTCTCTACAATCCGCCGATGCCCAGCCGGGTTGCGCGTCACTGCAAAATCGCGCAAGACCATGGACTCGACGCTGCTCTCGACCACAAACTCATCGAGGCCGCGCAGCCCGCGCTGGAGAACCGTGAGCCGGTTGAGATTGATCTGCCGATCCGCAACGTGCACCGCACCGTCGGCGCAATGCTAAGCGGAGAGATCGCCAAGCGCTACGGCTCCGAGGGCTTGCCGGATGACACCATCAAGGTGGCGTTTACCGGATCAGCCGGACAAAGTTTCGGCGCATTCCTTGCTAAAGGTGTGACTCTAACTCTGGAAGGCGACGCCAACGACTACGTTGGCAAAGGCCTGTCCGGCGGGCGCGTGATTGTGTTTCCGCCCAGGAAATCCACCTTCGCAGCGGATGAAAATATCGTAATCGGCAACGTCGTCCTCTACGGCGCAACCAGCGGGGAAGCATTTTTCAGCGGAGTCGCCGGCGAGCGTTTCGCCGTCCGCAACTCTGGTGCAACCGCGGTGGTCGAAGGCGTTGGTGACCACGGCTGCGAATACATGACCAACGGCCTGATCGTCGTGCTGGGCTCCTGTGGCCGCAACTTCGCCGCCGGCATGAGCGGCGGCATCGCTTATGTATTCGACGAAAAAGGCGAGTTCACCGATGAACGCTGCAATCTGTCCATGGTGGATTTGGAGCCGGTCATCGAGCCCCAGGATGTCGAACTCCTGCACGGCTTGATCAGCCGCCATCACGAACTGACCGGCAGTCTCCGGGCCAAGCGTATTCTGGACAACTGGCTCGAAGTCCTGCCGCGCTTCATTAAGGTCTTCCCGCACGAGTTCAAACGCGTGTTGGGGGTCAGCCGTTCTCGACAACCCTACGTACCCGGTGCGCCATTACCAGTTCCCGTCCAGATAGAGGAGCAGGTGCACCATGGGTAAGCACACCGGATTCATGGAGTACCCGCGCGAACACGCCACCCGCCGTCCGGTACTAGAGCGCGTGAACGACTGGTTTGAGATTTATCAGGATTTCCCTGAAGAAAAACTTCGCGCTCAGGGCGCACGATGTATGGATTGCGGTGTCCCCTTCTGTCACACCGGATGCCCGGTCAACAACATCATCCCCGACTGGAACGACCTGGTGTATCACGGGCGCTGGAAAGAAGCGGTCCGGCAGTTGCACGCGACAAATAACTTCCCGGAATTCACCGGACGGATTTGTCCCGCCCCCTGCGAAGCCGCCTGTGTGTTGGGAATCAATGAGCCAGCAGTCACCATCAAGCAGATTGAGAAGAACATCATTGACCGCGCCTTCAAAGAAGGCTGGGTCCATCCCGAGCCGCCGCCGTTCCGCACCGGGAAAAAAGTAGCCGTCATCGGCTCCGGCCCTGCTGGTCTTGCAGCCGCGCAACAACTTAATCGCGCTGGACACTGGGTCACGGTCTACGAAAAAGCGGACCGCATCGGCGGCCTGCTGCGCTACGGCATCCCCGAATTCAAGATGGAAAAGCACCTCATCGACCGCCGCATGGAACAGATGAAAGGCGAAGGGGTGCAGTTCGTAACCAACGCACACGTCGGTAAAAACGTGCCGGTGGAGGATTTGCAGCGAGAGTTCGATGCCATGCTGCTGGCTGGAGGCGCGGAGCACCCCCGGGACTTGACGGTCTCGGGGAGGGAACTGAAGGGAATTCACTACGCCATGGAGTTCTTGCCGCAGCAGAACAAACGCTGCCACGGTGACGGACTGGACGCAACCCTGGATATTCTCGCAACCGGCAAACATGTAGTCATCATCGGCGGCGGCGACACCGGAGCAGATTGCCTGGGCACCACGCATCGCCAAAAGCCGCTCTCCGTCCATCAATTTGAAATCATGCCCATGCCACCGGCCGAGCGTGCACCGCAAACTCCATGGCCGTTATGGCCCATGCAACTGCGGATTGAAGGCGCGCACGAAGAAGGCGGCATCCGCGACTGGAGCATCGCCACTCAGAAATTTACCGGCGACGCAAACGGCAACGTGAAACAGCTTCACGCGATTCGCGTCGGTCCACCGCCGAAATTTGAAGCCATCCCCGGCAGCGAGTTCACCATGGATGCAGACTTGGTCCTGCTGGCAATGGGTTTTCTAGGCCCGGTGCGCAACGGTTTGCTGGAGCAACTCGGGGTAGAACTCGACCAACGCGGCAACGTAGCCACCAATGGAGATTACATGTCATCCGTCCCTGGCGTGTTTGCAGCAGGCGACATGCGTCGCGGTCAATCGCTGGTGGTATGGGCGATTTCCGAGGGCCGCAAAGCTGCCGAAGGTGTGGACCGTTACTTGAGAGAAGAATCCACCGTGACTCTAGCTGACACTGCTCGCGCAGCAGAGGTAAGACCTACAGCCTAAACCGTCCTTTGTCATTCCGACGATGAGCGTAGCGAAGAGGAGGAATCTGCTTTCCTGTAGGGCATGACAAAATTGGTTCTTCGCAGGAACCTCACACGTAAAAACTACAATCCGGCTAAACTAAAATAGTAGATCGAACTCAATGGCCATTCCCATCAGCAGCCCGAAAGCCCCGTCGCTTTCGCTTGCCGACATCCAGGCGGCGCAAGCCCGTATCAAGAAGTCTCTCTATCTTTCCCCCTGCACAAAGTCGGAGACCTTTTCTAAACTCACCAACAACTCCGTGTACCTCAAGCTCGACAACCTCCAGCGCACCGGTGCCTTCAAGGAACGCGGAGCACTAAACAAGCTTCTGACCATGTCCGCCGAAGATCGAGGCCGGGGAGTCATCGCAGCCTCTGCCGGCAACCACGCCCAAGGCGTTGCTTACCATGCCGGACTTCACGGCATTCACGCCCAAATTCTGATGCCCCTCACCACGCCGCTGACTAAAGTTTCAGCGACCAAAGGCTATGGCGCGGACGTAATCTTACACGGCGCAAATTACGATGAGGCTTGTGCCGAAGCCATCCACCGCAGCCAGGCCCAGCACCTGACTTTCATCCACCCCTTCGATGACGAAGCGGTTATCGCCGGTCAGGGCACGCTTGGACTGGAGATGCTACAGCAGTGTCCCGACGTTGAAGCTATCGTGGTCCCCATCGGCGGCGGCGGGCTCATCAGTGGGATTGCCTGTGCGGTGAAAGAGACCAATAAGAAGATCCAGATCTACGGCGTACAGCCTTCGCGGCTCCCCTCCATGGAGGTTGCATTGGCTGCGGGCAAGCCGGTGGTGTTAAGCCCAGCCGCCACCATCGCCGATGGCATTGCAGTCCTGCGAACCGGCGACAATACCCTGCCTCTGGTGAAAAAGTATGTAGATCAAGTGGTGACCGTCACCGAAGAAGAAATCGCCAACGCCATCCTTCTTTTGTTGGAGCGCGAAAAAACGTTAGCGGAAGGCGCAGGCGCCGCCGCGATCGCCGCCGTCCTGAATCACAAACTGCCACTGGCGGGAAAAAAAGTTGTGGTTCTGGTATCTGGCGGAAATATTGACGTCACCCTGCTCTCCCGCATCATCGAGCGCGGCTTGGTAAAAGATGGACGTCTGGTGCGCCTGCGGGTTCATCTCCCTGACTATCCAGGTGCATTAAACAAGCTCACGGGAATCCTGGCACAGCACCGCGCCAACATCGTAGAAACCGCCTATGATCGCGCTTACTACGGGGTGAACCTGGGGGACACAGCCATAGACATCACCATGGAAACGCGCGGCCCCGATCATATTGCCGAGCTGCTCTCCGCCCTGGCTGCCGCAGGCTACGCGCACGAGCGCGTTTCTTAGAGTATTCGGCAGCGTCCTGAAAACCGGTTCTCTCTGTTCTCCGCGGATTTTCTCTGCGTCCTCGGCGGTTAAGATCTTTTGTTCGTTCCTTCCGGTAAACGAAAAGTTAGCCGCAAAGCGTGGCGCAAGAAACGCGTAGAAACCAAATCGGGGCACTGCGAAAAATTCGGCTGGAATTAAGCTTTTACCAGGTTTGATTCAATATTACGGCTGGAAGGTCCAGTCGGCGCAGGTCCAGTAGACTCCCGAACCACCAGTTCCCCTTCGACCGCAATTTCTGCCGGAGAGTCTTTCTTACCCTCGATTCTCTCAACTAAAGTCCTAGCTGCCAACTCGCCCATGGCAACCAGCGGCTGCCGCAGCGTAGTCAAGCTGGGGTAGTAATAGACCGCCACCGGGATGTCGTCAAATCCGACAACCGAAATGTCCTGCGGTATGCGCAGCCCGGATTCCTGAAAGGCACGCATGGCGCCAATGGCCGAGAGATCGTTGTAAGCAAATAACGCGGTGAAAGGTTTGTTTCTGGCAAGCAGTTGCTTGGCGAAGGGATAGCCCAGCTCCGGCGAAAACTCTTCCACATCGAATTGGATCACCAACTCATCCCTTACGGTAATTCCCAGTTGTGGCGCGATTTCACAAATTGCTTGCCACCGGGGTTCCGAGTCAGCGCTGGCAGGATGCCCCCGCATGAAAGCAATGTCCCGGTGCCCAAGGTCTAACAGATGTTTCAGCGCCGCGAAAACCGCGCCATGGTGATTCAGGACCACATTGGTGATCCCTTCGGTCTGACTGTGCCCGGAGACGGCGACCGTGGGCAGCGCGGGAGAATATTCAAAATTAAGGTCTACCGTGATGAATCCTTCCACGCCGCGTTGCACCAGCATGTCGGAATAGGCTTCCAGCAAATCGCGTTTGTGGTGGTGGACTCCGGTGATAAAAAAATAATCGTTTTGCCGCAGGAATTTTTCAATTCCGGCAATCACCAATGACGTGTACGCATCCCCCAGATCGTTAGCGATAATTCCTAAAGTGTGGGTGCGTTGTTTGCGCAGGGAGCGGGCCAGCAAATTTGGACGGTAATTTAGTTCCCGAGCCGCGGCATGAATGCGGTCCCGCGTGGCCTGGGGAATGTGGGCGGCTGAGGGAGAATTATTCAGAACGCTGGAAACTGTCCCGGCGGACAGTCCAACGTGGCGCGCCACCGACTTCAGCGTCGTGGCGCCAGGTTCTTTGCCATTGTTAAAAGGACCAGACATAAGAAATCGTTTACTGGTGAAGAGGGCCGATTTTAGCGGGAAGCCCCACCTCCCGCTAGTATGGCGAATATAACACGAACCAGAGCAGAAAAACTCAGCGAAAGGCTAAATTTGCTTGCTCATTGCACTGCTTTAACCCCCCGATTCCTGCCGCAGCGCACGCAAATCAATCCCCAGTTGCTCTGCCTTCTTATATAGATGGCTGCGTTCCAGCCCTAGCGCCTTGGCTGCATTGGTGATGTGATTATGGTTGCGCTTGAGCTCAGCCAGAATTACTTCGCGCTCGTATTGCTGTACGCGATCCGCCAGCGGCCCCGAACCGCTGAATGCCGCTGTGTTGCCGGTATTCGAAGCCTGCGGCAAAGTCAGGTAGACGGTCTCCTCAGTCACGGTTCCATCGGATGCCATCAGCATGAGGCGCTCCACTACATTGCGAAGCTCGCGCACATTTCCTGGCCACGCGTACGACTGCAACCCCTGTACTGCTTCCGCTGAGAAGGGAATCGGTTTCCAATTGTTTTGCCCACAAACCTGCCGCGCAAAATGTTCCACCAGGGCAGGAATGTCGTCCCGGCGTTCGCGTAATGGAGGCAGCATAACTGGGAAGACATAAACACGGTGAAACAAATCTTGGCGGAACTTGCCGTCCCGAACCAGGGATTCCAGGTTCCGATGCGTGGCCACTACCACACGCACATCCACCCGCACCGGTTTGTCACCGCCAATACGTTCCACTTCCCCCTCTTCCAGGACACGCAGAAGCTTGGCCTGCATCGCCAAGGGCATGTCTCCGATCTCATCTAGAAAAATCGTGCCGCCCTCCGCCTGCTCAAACTTCCCCACATGACGACCCGCTGCGCCGGTGAACGAGCCTTTTTCGTGGCCGAACAACTCCGACTCAATTAGTTCCGCCGGGACCGCCGCGCAGTTCAAAGTCACAAACGGCCCGGACGCGCGTGCACTTCGCTCATGCAGGGTACGGGCGATCAGTTCTTTTCCCGTGCCGGTCTCGCCCAGGATGCAGACCCGTGTCTCACTCGCGGCCACACGTTCCACCTGGGCCATGATTTTCTTCATGGTCTCGCCGCTCCACACGATTTCGTGTTTCCCCAGTCGCTGGCGCAGCTGGCGATTTTCAGCTTCCAGTCGTTGCAGCTTCAGTACGTTGTCAACCGTGAGCAGCAGTTTTTCCGTTGAAACTGGTTTTTCCAGAAAATCCAGGGCCCCGAGTTTTGTAGCACGCACGGCCATCTCTATGTGCGCCTGTCCCGACATCATGACAACCGGCGTCGTGATCCCTTGGCCTCGCATTTCCTCCAATAGTGCCAGCCCATCTTTCCCCGGCATCACCACGTCGGAAAAAATCAGATCGAAGCTCTGCGCTTTGGCTAACTCCAGCGCCTTTGCAGCGTTGTCGCAGACCGTCGCTTCGTGTCCCGCCAGACGAAAAGCCCGCGACAGTGAAGCCAGCGTGTTCGCTTCATCGTCGACCACCAGTAAATGTGCTTTTTGTGGCATATGTCTCAGAGTAGCGCCCGGACGGCAGCGTTACGGCACCTTCTCCATATTACCCGGCAGTTCAATCACAAACGTAGTCCCTTGTCCCTGTGTGCTATCCACGCTGATCCTGCCGCCGTGATCGTTAATCACGGACTGCACAATCGCCAGCCCAAGCCCGGTCCCATGTTCCTTGCTGGTGTAATAGGGCGTGAACAATCGCTCGCACTCTTCCGTTGTCAAGCCCTTGCCGGTATCCGATACCTCGATGCGTGCATTCGCGCCATCCCGCTGAGTGTGCAGCTTTAAAGTGCCGCCTTGGGGCATAGCGTCCATCGCATTCAGGACCAGGTTCGAGAGCGCGCGATGCAACAAGTCCGGATCGGCCGCGATCGGCCCGAGATTGTCTGCCAGGTCAACTTTGCATTCGATCGCCGATCGCTCCGGCGCGCACAGCTGTGCCTGAAAGAGCCGCGCCACGTTGCGTACGATCTCATTCAAATCAAGTTTCTGCCACTGCGGGTGGGGCATTTTGGAAAACTCGCTGAAGCGCCCGATGATTGTCTTCAAATTGGCGATTTCCGCCAGCAGCGTCGCCGAGCTCTCCTGAAACATTTCTTCAAACTGTTCAGGACTCTGCTGGCGCGCCCGCATCAGGTTCTCCACGGTCAATTGCAGGGGAAACAGAGGGTTCTTCAATTCATGCGCCAGCCGCCGTGCCAACTCACGCCACGCGGCTACCCGCTCCGTCTGCACCAGCCGCTCTTTCTGTTCCAGCAATTCGTGCGTCATCCGGTTAAACGAAGCGGCCAGCTCGCCCAGTTCGTCCGCTGACGTCACCTGCGCTTGCGCGCTCCAATTTCCAGCAGCCACTTCACGGGCCGCATCCGCCAGCTGTTCAACCGGGCGCGTCACCCGTGCGGCTGCCCAGCTACTGCAAATGATGGCCAGCACAATTCCCGCCCCCATCGCCAGAAATGCCGCCGAACGGATATGCCGCCCCAGTTCGACATAAGCCCGCCGGGAATTACCCACCAGCAGGATTCCCAGCAACCGCTGATCGGCTCCAGTAAGCGGGATAGCACGAATGACCTCGTCGTCATCGGGGGATGAACTCCAGTGAATAATGGCCGCAGCTTCTTTGGTCTGGTGTTGCACTTGCTGGATTAATCCTGCAAGCTTCTCCGCCTGCTGCAACCTGCCGGACGGGTCCACCAGATATTGCGCAGAAAATCCACTCCCAAGGATTTGGTACAGCATGGTGCGCATGCCCGCGGGAAGCTCGATACTGGCCAGAAAATCCTTGTCCAACTGACGCCCCCCAATTATGTACACGGGTTTGTCGCCAACCTTGGTTTGCCGTAGCGCAAAGATCCCCAGCGCAATGCTGTCTGGCAATTCCTCCTGTTTCAGAAACGCATTCTGGGCTGCGCCGGCGGGCGGCGGGACCAGGCTATCTTTGTAGCCGAATTTCGCCGGCCACTGCGCCGACGAAATGATGGTTCCCTGATCGTCGGTAAATTCCAGGAAATCCAAACGCTGGCTATCGGCGATGATTTTTGCCTCATTCACATAGGCGCCATAATCTGTCGAACCCTGGTTCGCGGCGAGCGCCATGCGAGTTGCCACATCACTGGCTGCGATGGCTTCCACGGTGCGGGCAACTTCTTGCCCGCGTCGGCTGAATTCGCGTCGGAACTGTGCCACCAGTGCCGCAGTCCGTTCGTCATCCGCCTTTTCAAACGATTGCCGAACCACTAATGAGACAATCCATGCCACCGTGGCCACGGAAACTATGACCGTGAGCACGAATACTCCCATCAGTTTGCGGCGGAAGCTCATGGTTTTCCTGATAACCACACGTCCGGCAGCTCCCAACTTCCATCCCGACCTGACGCCCAATTCTGGACATTTGTTCCGACGCCCCACACGTAGCGCAGATGGAAAAGCGGGACCACTCGCCGCAATTGCAACAGGGTGTTTTCCGCGTTGTAAACACTTTCCACCGATAAATCCCCGAACGTCGGAGGAGCAATTCCCAGATCCGAGCACAGCTCGGTGAGTTCGATCCTCCCGTTCGCAGTCGTCAGTGGGACACGCACCAGGCGAATATCCGCCGAAGCAGCAGTGGTCGTCGGGATATTGATGCCCACATCCCGCGCGTTCAATGAAACCCTCTCCGCCACCACCCGGGCAAGTGCATCTCCACTGTCATATCCAAGCGTCCACCCGCGAGTCGCCCCGGCTTCTGCCCGTAATTGTTTTGCTCGTTCCTGATTGGAGTCGGTGGAAAATACAAAACCGTATCCCGACATCCAGGTGGGCAACAATCCTCCCGATGGTTCGCCATCATTTTGCAACAGAACGCGATTCATCAGCGGGCGATCAATGCTCAAGGAAAGCGCTTCCCGCAGTTTCTGTTCTGCTGGAGATTGCGCATCACGCGCAAACACCAGTGCCATAAGCTCCACCGGAGCCGAAGCCTCCAGCCTCCGCCCGTCAGTTGCTGCATGCCGCGACTGCTCCGGCGCAATCTCGATTACGTCTGCGCGTCCCAGGTCAAACGCAATACTCTGCTCGCGCAAAGTTTTGTTCATGTCGAATTCAATGGCATCCAGAAACGCGCGGCCATCGCGATAATCATCGCGAGCAACCAGCGCCAATCTGCGTCCGGGGGTCCACTGATCGACAACGAAAGGCCCAGTCCCCAGCAGCTTATCGCCGCGCCGGACAATGGCGTTATGAGTAAGCGCAAGCTCGGCGGGGAAATTGGTTACGGGAGCTTCCAGTTCGATGCTTACCGCATCCCCTTGGGCCGCTACTTTCCACCCAGGATTCGCCTTGCGCAGCGATGCCGCAGCGGCATCCGCAGTCAACGGCGCACCGTCAGAGAAGGTGACCCCGCGACGCAAATTGAATGTCCATCCCTGTCCGCCAGATCTCGATGCCCACGAGTCGGCCAGCGACGGTTGCGTGGCCCCGCGGTCATCAACTACAACCAGGGTCTCGAAAAGCAGCCGTGCCATATTGCGTCGCGCAATGGAATCAGGTTGCCCCGGCTCCGCAGGATCAAGAGACGTGAATGCCGACGCCGTGCTGACGCGCAGCGTTCCGCCATACCGCGGGCGCGTGGCGGCGTTCGCGCCGAGCGTGGCGATCAGCAGGCTACTGGCTGCAAGCCATCGTAAGCAGGTAGGCTTCATACTTTCCTGTCTCTGCATTGTGCGTCACCGCCACCGCCCCATTGTTATCCGGAGCGGTCCACAAACTGGTGATACGACTGGGGAATGACACTGCCTGGCCAACAGCGACCGGTTCGCGCCCAGTCATCTCGTAAGCCCGAACCGCGTCTTCCGGGCCGGTTCCGCTGGTAGTCGTTAGGATTTGCCAGTGTGACCCGCAAGAACTGTGGACAGCCGCAAGGTCGCTACCCCAGTTAAGTTTGCTGGCAATTACATCCGTGGTGCCGTCCAGCAAGTGGATGCGTCCATCGAGCGCCGCCAGCAACCAGATCGTACCGCGATCGTTCGCAATCGGGGCGGCCGAATAAAACGGCGCAACTTGGGATTGTTTCCCAATGCCAGGGGAAAGCACGCCGGTAAAAAAATTCCGTGATGCCGCAAAAACAGCTTGCAACGGAGATTGATCTGTTCCAATCGCCCAGGGATGATCCTCTTCGCGGCAACTCACCGAAACCGCACCCACGACGCTACTTTGGCAGACCACTCCCGGAAGATATGCCTCAACCGACCGGTCTTTGCCAAGGACCAGCCGCCCACGCAGATCGTGCGGCCAGGGATGTGAGTGGGCCACGGCAAAAGCCCGGTCCTCCACCCAATGATCACTCTGCAAGCGGTAAAACTGAATTTGTCCGGGATAGAGCACAGCCATACGCGGCAAAGCTCCATTAACGACGGCGGCGTCCAGAATCTGTGTGTCACTCGACCAGAGGAGGGCTTTGCGCAAGGTAATCGCAGGCGTCTCGCGGGCCGGTTCGCCAGGATTGGCGCGTGATTTTGAAACCATCACCACGGCCGGGTCATTGGTTCCCTGGCGGATCTGTGCTACCCAAACGTAGTGCAGCACATTTTCCGACAGAGAGACTTGGATACTGACAGCAGAATCTGCGCTGTCCCACTTCAAACCCAGCGCGGAAAGTTGGCTAATCAATCCCTGGCGGATTTCGTCTACATCGGTTTGTCCCAGCGATGAGCGGTTACTGACTTCAATCGCTGCTGGCCCTGTGCCGGTGACAGTGAAAATCTTTGCCGCCAACTGTTGTTCTGTAGCGTCCCAATCCCCAGCCCATGCGATGCCATGACCACAAAGAAGCAAAACGGCAAGCGTCGAGCAGGCTGCGCGCAGGGAACTGGACCGCGTGGTCAGCATGTGGAAGATGCGCGAATTATAAACTGCACTCTGCCTGGTCTCGACCATGCGCTCTGTACTGCCTGGAGTCCTGCTACTACTTATTCAGACACCACTCCACCACCCCGGTACGGCGCTTATTGCTTCGCTGCTGTCTTGGCCGAAACGGCCGAGGCATGCGCAAAAAAGAGGCGAAAAATTTTGCCAAAAATCAGTTCCTCGACTAGCAACGAAACCGCGAAGGAAAAGAGCAAACCACCCAGGACCGCGAGGGCTGTAATCACCAGTTGCATAACGACCTCCTTGAGGTACGCCATGGATAAAGCAGCCCACGCACCATTATTTATGTTATTGAATATGAATGGCATAGCTCAATATCATGCGTGATGCCAGGCCGCAGCGTGTCAGAACAGACACACTCCCCACGAAACGGATTGAGTCTTTCCCCGACCATCCAGTCACAGGCTCGTTGACTCCGCCAGATTGCCCAGATACCTTGGCCGCTCGGAGGGCGCACCATGAATATCGTGAAGGCCACTCGCAAGTTCGAACAATGGCTCCGCCTGCATACCCGCGTCGTGAAGAAAGACCTGCGTCTCAAGCACAAAGAAATGGCCAGCGCGGCCTTCCCATTTTTTCGAGCGACGTTCTACCGTTGGGTGCAGGTTTGGCCTGAGATTTGTGATGAACTCCCCAAGGCCCCGCATGTCCTCGCCCTAGGTGATCTTCACGTAGACAATTTTGGCACTTGGCGCGACGCTGAAGGCCGGCTGATCTGGGGAGTGAACGATTTCGACGAAGCCGCCTCCATGCCCTACACCAACGACCTGGTCCGCCTGGCTGCCAGTGCAATTCTCGCAATCGAGGAAGGCAGGCTCGCGCTCAAAGCCAAGACTGCATGTGAGGCGATTTTGGATGGGTATGAATCATCTCTAGCTGCCGGCGGGAAGCCTTTCGTTCTGGAAGAACAACACCAATGGTTGCGAACTCTCGTCAATGGCCAACTGCGTGACCCCGCGCATTTCTGGAAGAAAATGAACGCACTTCAGCCGCTTCGCCGGGAGATACCCCGAAGCGCTGGAAATGCTCTGGAACATCTCTTGCCAAGCCGCGATTTGAACTACCGCGTGGTGACCCGAGTGAGTGGTCTGGGGAGCTTGGGCCGAGTGCGCCTGGTAGCTTTAGCAGATTGGAATGGTGGTACTGTTGCGCGCGAAGCAAAAGCGCTGGTGCCTTCCTCGGTTGGTTGGCAAAAAAACGGGCCTCCGCCAGAGATATTGTGCCAGCTACTTGCCAGCCGTGCCGTCCGCGGTCGCGACCCTTTCTTTCAAGTGCGGAACCGTTGGATCATCCGCCGCCTGTCACCCCACTGCTGCCGTGTCGCTCTCGTCGATCTGCCGCACCATCGTGATGAGCTACGTATGCTGCATGCCATGGGATGGGAAGTGGCAAATGTTCACTGGGGCAGTCGTAAAGCCATCAAGAAGGTTCATCGTCACCTGAAATCCTTGCACGGTGATTGGCTGGCATCTTCGGCCAAGAAGATGGCCAAGTCTGTGTCCGAAGACTGGCAGACTTGGCGCAGAGAATATAAGTCCTGAATAGTCGCAATGCGAGATCTAGCTTTCTTGCGTCAGACTCCCCCATGGCATCTCGGGTTGGTTATGAGCCGGATCGTCTGCTTGTAGCGCACCATAAAGTGCATCGAGTATGCACTTCAGCGATCCCGGATTCTCGCTCAAAACCCGGCGCATGCTTTCCCGATGCACGGTGAGTTCGCCAATCGTCCGCACTCCATTTGTGCTGACCCCCGCGCGAATTTGCGAGAAGTAGTTGAATCCCCGCGTTGCATTCCCAGCCGTAGTTTGCGCGAATGGATAACTCACGCTTCCCGTGGCCATCCAATGCACGACCAACTCTTGGACATGGGATGGGCTGCAAACCAGATGCATGCCCTGCTGACAAGCCAGGCGGCTGTTCCATTCCAGAATCTTGAGTTTGTCTTCCCACGGATTTTCCGTGACCAGAAACCATTGTGTAGGATCTGAATTCGCCTCGCCGCAAATGGCGCAGGCATAGCTTCTAGCATCGATCATCGAACGTACCTTTCAGGCCAAACGGCCAATCGCTGCACTACGGCATCTGGGTTCTCGCATGACTGCTTTCAATCCACTGATAGGAATTCGCGGCAAGCGATTGCCTTCGACCTGATTGGGCAATGGTATGGTGGAGATTCCTCGACCTTGTTCGAAGGTGAGGGTGAAGCTTGAGGAGCAGCTATCGCACAGCCAATAGCGCTCGATGTGGTGACGGAGCGTCCTGCCTCTTCTGGTGGGGAGGGCTTGCCGGATATCAGAGGCAGGAAAATACTCCGTCTCTACCTGGAATAGCTTGCCTTCATCCAGGCGTCGAAATGGTTGTGCACAGGCTGGATTTGCACATTTAGATAACATCGGCTGCTCCCTGGAGAGATCAGCCGCACGAAGCGGCGTGAAACTTGCCTGTCACTCTGCACGTTGAATACCTAGCGTAAAACGCTGAATTTTCCCTGTAATTGCAAGCAAGATAAAGCAATTAGCATCTTGATTGAATGGCTTGAATCGAGAACTCAAGCCGACGCTCAGTCACCCTGCCGATGCATCGGCACTGATGATCCAAGGTCCCATAACGGAACTGGAACCCTCTGCCAGCACTCTGACCGTTTATTCACCCATTACTTTAACAATCACGCGTTTGTCCCGCTGACCATCGAACTCTGCATAAAAAATTCGCTGCCAGGTTCCAAAGTCGAGCTTGCCCGCCGTGATGGGCACAATCACTTCATGATGAATCAACAGCGCTTTGAGGTGGGAATCACCGTTGTCCTCGCCCGTCTGGTGATGTTGGTACTCCTTGCGGAAAGGAGCCAGCTTCTCCAGCCACTGATCAATGTCTTCAATCAATCCCGATTCGTTGTCATTCACATAAATGCCGGCCGTGATGTGCATGGCCGACACCAGCACCATGCCTTCCTTGACTCCGCTCTTTTTGACGATGCCATCCACCTGCGGAGTGATATGAACATATTCCCGATGATTGTGAGTGTGAAACTTGAGGTATTCAGTATGAACTTTCATGGCTCGATTCTACTGAGAACAGAGAACCAGGAACAGAGAACGGATGATCCAATCCAAGCCAGCCACGAATTTTACCCATTCACACCGATCAACACTTCTGTTTCCCGATCCATGTGAATCCGTGAAAATCCGTGGCCAGATCCTAATCTTTGCCAAGCGCCAGAGGCGCCGATGGACGTACCACCAAGGGCCGCTCCGGACGGTCCGGCAAATGTAGTTCATTCAATTGCTTGATCCGGTCCTCAGGGCGAGGATGAGAGCGGAAATATCCTTCAATCGTTTCCAGCGCGACTTGCGACAACTCCTGCTCCGGAGAGGACGCTCGTTCTCGATAGCGCTTGTCCAGCCGTTCAAAGGCTTCAAACATATGGACCGCCCCGGAAGCCGAATATCCCGCCTCGACCGCCAGCCGTGTGCCTTCGCGGTCAGCTTCCAGTTCCTGGTCTTTCGTATAACCAGCTTCGAAAACCTCGATCGGTAACGCCACCAACTCTCCCAGTGGAATCTTGCGGAAAATCCGCTCCTGCTGCGTGCGTTCAGCGCAGTGGTAGTGGTCAATGTGCTCGACTTCATGTCCCAGCACCGCGGCCAGTTCGTCCTCTGTGTCCATCAGGGAAACTAACCCCTTACCGATAAACACATGCCCACCCGGGACAGCAAACGCGTTTACGAAACCCGCGCTAGAAATGTAGTGAAATTGATACGGCAGCCGCCGTTTCGCATTGCCGCCACGCGGGCACCTACCCGTTGGATGTATTGCTCCTCACGCAAGTCGTCAGTGTCCAGAGTGCTCTGCCCCTGATATTCACGGGCCAATTCGTCTCCAATGCGGATTTCTTCCTCATCCGACATACGAGTCAACTGCATGGGCATACGAGTCAGTTCACGCTCTGTATCGGCGACAAAATACAGAACCGCATCCGGACTGGCAGGCACATCCACCTTGTGGTGCTCGCTGACGTACACGGCTCCGATGCCGCACAGCGCAATCCCGATCAATGCTATCCAGCGTGTCATAGATAATGAAGAATCTTTTCCCGGTAACGGGTGTAGAGAAATGAAACCAGCAAAATTGCCGCTCCCAGAACAATGAAGGTCACGTAGCGATCTCCGGGCTGGAGTAGCCACACGTCCTTGAATAAAACCTTCGCTGCACATAGCAGAAGCAACCCCAAACCTGTCAGGCGGAAACTGCGCTCTCCCGCCAGAAGTGCCAGCAGAAAGATCGCCAACCCTTCGAGTCCCCAGGCCAGTGTCACCATTCCATGGCGCATCTCCAACGCCAGCATGGTGGTCAACAGACCGACAGCGATAAAAAAGAACACCTGTTCGGGGTGCCGGTCGAAGATGGCAAACGCCCGCCGGATCATCCCGGAGGCTGCTTCGCCACGCTTCCTTCTTTCTCAACCGGAACAGGAAGGGTAATCCCAGGAACATCAAAGCCACGGTAGATCCAACCAGCACCCAGCGGCTCTGCCAGAAATTGATGGGCGGAAAATACGAGCGCTGATAAAAATTATGCAGCACAGTACGGAACAGAATGCCCAAACTCAGTAACAACGCCTGATGCAGGAATGTGCGCTTGGCCAGCCATGCAACCGCGAGCAGAATGAATGCAAGTGCTGCCCATCCCGTAGCTACCCAGTCGGGCTTGAAGTTCAAACCGCAAAAGCGCCACAAGCGAGACTGTACCCAGCCAGCAGAAGAACTCGGCGATTTGTATCCGTCGTTCTCCAGTGCAGCAACTGCGGCTGGTAATCCAGCAATCTCCAGTAGGTATAGAACAATGCCAAAGCAATTGGCACAACCGTGTAGAGTCGTGGACTAATTCCTTCGCCCCGAAGCATTCAAATTCACAAAGAAGATCCGCATGAACGCGGAAATCAGGGCGACATAAGCCTGACCGCGCAGGGAAAGCGATTTGCGGACTAATCCCAACTCCAGCAGCACCAGTCCGCCCACCATCCATGCCACCGCCACGCTTACCGGACGCAGTTCATACCAGGCAAGCAGCGAAACTAAGAACGATCCCGCCCAGATGTAGGCCCCGCTTACCACGTGGCTAAAGGGAAATGAATAAGAGCCGGCAATAAACTCGCGCTCGCCCGATTCTTCCTCCCAACTCCAACGCGCAGTCACATAGAGCAAGACTGCGGTCAAGGTCACGCTGATCAGTCGCTCAGTGAAGCCATGAAATAAATCCGTGGCTTGGTAGTTGACGAAGATAGCTCCGAATGAACGCCGCAAGGCCAGCAGATTTGCTTGATACGTCAGATCACGATTGGCCAGCCATCGCCCAAGCAGCGCCAGTACCAGTCCGCCCAGCGCCCAAACCACGGCCACCGCGGCGAACTGCACCTCATACCACGCAAGGACCGCTAGAAGGATTGATCCTGCCCAGGTGTAGATATCTGCCACCCAGCGTCGCTGTGTAACCGCATTTGCTCGTTCTGCCCAACTCCATCGGGAACTCACATACAGCAGCACCGCAACCGCGGTTACCGTAATCAGGCGCAAGCTCAGATGGTGGTAGATCTCGGCTGCGTCATAGTTCACCAACCACACGCGAACCACGGCGACAGCAGCAACCGCGTTGGCCTGATAGGTCAGGTCTTGCTTGACAAGTTTTCGTCCAATCCATGCCAGCACCAGTCCGCCAACGTCCAAATCACTGCTACGACGGCGGCGTGGTGCTCATGCAGTTCGTACCATGCCAACAAAGCCAGAAGAAATGATGCCGTCCACGTATACCCGGCATTCGCCACTCTTCGCCAAAGCGAAGGCTGTGCTGGCTTCCAGTTTCCCAACTCCAGTGAGCAGTCAGGTAAAGCAATACCGCCACCAAAGCAACGGTCACCAACCGCAAACTGAATTGGCCATAGCTCGCAGTTTCATTAAGATTGATGACCAGCACACGCCCAATGGCCGCCGCCGACAACACGTTGGCCTGATAAAAGAGCTCGCCGATCGAAATCGCCGTCCAGCCCAAGCCAGCGCGGCCGCCAGTGCGCACCATGCCACCGCCGTCCATGCTTCAGGGAACGCCAGCCACGCTGCAATGAATACCATCAGCGCTGCCACGTAAGACAATCTTTGCAAGAGCAAGCGGTCAAATTGCCGGACGAATAAATCCGGCCCATCGCCGTGATACCCAGTGAGCATTCCCGTAAAACAAAATCGCCGCCACGGCAAAAACAACTGCCAGCGCAAAATTGCCGGTCCCGCGACTCTCTCAGCGCGGATGCAGTAGACGGCATAAGCGTCCACCACCACCATGTGTCCGGCAACCAGCAGAGCGGCCAACAAACCCAGCCGTCGAAACACAATCTCCTGCCGTCCAAACCCCAATCAGCAACAGCGCCTCAGCTTCCACCAGCCACAAGACCGACAGGTTCGTCCCCGGAATAGCGGAAGGGAAATGCCGCAATCAGCAACACCACGCCCAGCGTGGAAAGCACGATCACCGCAGTCCTGCGCCGTCGCGTAATGGGCAATTGCCCCAAAAGAGTCTCAATCGCACCAATCGCCAGCAGCCCCCAGAACGCCCATTCTTTGTGCACCGACTGATACTTAAGCAGAGTCAGCAATAAAGCGGGATTGAGCAGAGCAGAAACGGTAGAAATCCGCTCCTTGGCCTGGTGCGAAGGCTCGCCACACATACGACGTCCGGAAAATCAGCCAATACAGCACCAGTACGCCAGCGCTCGCAGGAAATTCAGGAAAGGGAAGATGCTGCCCCTGCATCGGCTCGATGATCGGTCGCAGCCAAAAGTAGTGATTCAAATAACTCGCCAGGATGCCGAAGACTTCCAGCTCGTACCACTGGTATCGCCCGACAATCACCACCAGCCCCGCTGCCAGCAATCCGCCCGCAGTCAGGCTGTACACATTGGAATGGCTGATGGAGACGGTAAGAAAGCCCAGCAGATACGCCAATCCGGTGACCACTTGTGACCGGTAGTGCAACGTATGCCAGACCATCACGGCTGCCACAATCAGCAGGAGAACCAAATCCACGGTTTGAGACCGCAGCACTTGCGCCGCGGGCACGTGATACAACGCGTACGTGGTGAAGAACAGCAGCGCCCAGCCACCACCCACTCCAGCGCGCGCCAGAATGCGATAACGGTCTTTGCGCTCCAACCAAATCCCACCGCCGAGTATGGCTCCGCTAGTCGCATATCCCACCAACACTTTGCCGAGCGGCGAAAGCGTTGGAAGTTTATAAGCGAGGAAAAACGCGATGCCCAGCACTAGAATTCCGATCCCCAGTTTGTTCAGCCAATCGGTGCCGAGTACTTCCTCGATATCAAGCGCAGATTTGAGCCGCGTCGGAAAACGGCACGGCCGGTTCTTTCAGTACGCTTTCAAACCGTGGAGCAGGAGCGACAGGCGTCAGGGACGCAGGCGGATGTACTGGAACCGCAACCGGAGGTGGAACTACCGGCTTCTGCATCGCAGGAACAGTCGGTGGGGTAACGGGTTTCACCGGCGGCGGCGGAGCAGTCGCGGGTGCCTTCAACGATGCCTGTGGCGGTGTGGCCTTGACCCACGCGGTTGCAACTTCTTCCGGTGCTTTTGGTGCTGGTGTGGGAGTGAAACTGGAATGGACCGGCGCACTTGGTTTTGGTGGGCTTACAGTCTTGGCTTCAGTCTCTGCTCCTGTAACCTGTTCCTTGACCGCATCCGCCTCGCGCTTGAGTTTAGTAACCGATTCTTCCAGGAAGTAAATGCGGGTGGTCAGGTCGCGGATTAGTTGCCGGTCTTCAGCCCGCTCTTTGTTCCGCTTGGAACGATCCACCAGGATCATCACCAGCAGAATGAAGACGCCGACTAGAAGAAAACCAAAACCGTCCATATCCTTCTGGCCCTCGGCCAAGACCACACAACGAACAAGACCACACAACGAAGTCGCGCGATTCTACACCCAACTGAGAAAAGAACGCGGAAACACTTTAGTCTTGCATCTCAAACTGAGACGTGGCTTTTGGCCTTTCCCTTCCGTCACTTGCCGTGATCTCGCTGCTCATTTCCAATAGCACCCAGATAGTCCTGTCCCCGAGGAGAGTTGATATGCGCAAGTTGTTCAGCCTAGCCTTTTTTCTGTGCCTGTTCACCGGATTGGCGTCCGCAGGCGCCTCTCGCGTTGAGATCTACGGCGGCGGGCAATATCTCCACCTTGATCCAAACTTCAACATGGAAGGATGGAACGGGGCTTTCACCGGCAATGTCAAAGGATGGCTGGGAATCACCGTAGACGGCAGTGGCTCGTATCACTCTGGACTTAAGTTTCACACCATCGCTGTCGGCCCTGAGTTAAGGGTCAACCTGCCTTTGATTAAGCCATTCGTTCACGGCTTGATCGGCGGTGCGCGTTCGTCAAGCGGGGGTGTTAGCGCTAACGGTTTAGTCGGCATGGTTGGCGGTGGAGTTGACGTCGGCGGTGGGGTTTTCGCATTCCGCCTAATCCAAGCCGATTGGGTGGCCACCCGCTTCTCAAACTTCACCAACCAGAGCAACAAAAACTTTCGTGGCTCGGCTGGAATCGTGATTCGCTTCTAGTCATACCAACACCTGCCCGAATAAAGTCCGGAATCCTTTGGAGGAAAAATGAAACTACGTAGCTTGGTTATGCTTACTGCCTGCTTGTTCTTATCCCTGTCTGCGGTGGCCGAAACTCCTAAAACAGAAGTGTTCGGAGGCTATCAGTACACTCGGCTGGAGGGACTCAATCTCAATGGTTGGAATGGTGCTCTGACCGCCAACTTCACAGAAAATCTTGGTGTGACTGCCGACTTCAGCGGTGCCTACAAGAGCCAAGGTGGGGCCAGCACCAAAACGTTGACTTATACCTTCGGTCCGACCATCTCAGGGCGCAAGGACGCGCCGTTCATTCCGTTTGCACACGCGCTCTTTGGCGGCTTCCACACTTCGGTTGACGCGCTTGGCCTGTCCGCATCCGCCAACGGTTTTGCCATGCAGATTGGTGGGGGAGTAGACGCCAGAATGTCTGACAAGCTGGCCATCCGCGTAGGCCAGTTCGACTGGATGTCATTGCGTTCCAACGGGGGCTCTTCCAACAACAACATCCGCTACTCGGCGGGCGTAATTCTGCGCTTCTAATTGTGTAGAAAAAATAAAAGGGCGGCCGCGACAGCCGCCCTTTTTTCGGGTAGATCTCTCACGGGAGAGAGGATTCATGCCCGAAACCGGTCGTCCCGAATCGCTAACGGAGAGATTCTTCTACTTCTGAAATCCAGTCCGGACGCTTCAGCACTTCCCGCGGTTTAGGCCCGTCTGCGGCGCCAACAATACCATCGCGCTCCATCAGGTCAATCAGATGCGCCGCTCGTCCATAACCAATCCGCAAGCGTCTCTGGAGCAGGGAAGTAGAGGCTTTGCCAAACTCAATTACCAGGCGAACCGCATCCTCATACAAAGGATCGTGTTCCGTCTCGCCGTCTTCATCGGCTCCTGCTCCACCCTCTTCCCCGGCAATCTTTGGAGCTTGCAGGAATTTCTCTTCATATTGTGCGGTACCCTGCGAACGCCAGAACTCCACCACCGCCGATATTTCGGATTCCGTAACAAACGGCGCATGCAGGCGGTGTACCCGCGCCGACCCGGAAGGCAGATAGAGCATGTCGCCGCGCCCCAGCAGGGCCTCCGCGCCGTTGGCGTCAAGAATGGTGCGCGAATCGACTTTGGTAGCTACGCGGAACGAAATGCGGGCAGGGAAGTTGGCTTTGATTAAGCCAGTGATCACATCCACCGAAGGCCGCTGCGTGGCGAGCACCAAGTGGATACCCACCGCGCGCGCCATCTGCGCTAACCGCGTTACCGACTCTTCTACGTTGCCCGAATCCAGCATCATCAGGTCCGCTAATTCATCGATAATGATGACGATGTAGGGAATCGGCTTGTCTTCCTCGTCATCGCCAAACAAGCTGGGCGTTCCAACCTGATCAAACAGCCGGTTGTACTGGTCAATATTGCGCACCCCTTTTGCCGCCAAAAGCTTCAGCCGGCGTTCCATTTCCCGCACCGCATTGCGCAAGGCATTAGCGGCCAACTTGGGCTCAGTAATGATCGGCGTAAACAAATGCGGCACGCCTTCATAGTTACCCAGTTCCAGCCGCTTGGGATCCACCAGAATCAATCGCACCTGATCGGGCGTAGCCTTATACAAAATGGACATGATCATGGCGTTGATGGCCACGCTCTTGCCCGCGCCGGTTGATCCAGCAATCAGCAGATGAGGCATACCAGACAGATCGGCAGTTACGATCCGCCCATTGATGTCCTTGCCCAATGCCAAAGTCAGCTTGGATCTTGAGCCAATAAACTCCGACGATTCAATGTTCTCCCGCAGCCAGATGATCTCCCGCTCCCGGTTAGGCACCTGAATGCCAACCGTGGATTTTCCCGGCATACGCTCAATGAGAATGCTTTCAGCTTTCAGGGCCAGACAAAGATCATCGGTGAGATTGGTGATCTTGCTGTACTTAATGCCTGCTTCCGGCTTCAACTCGAAGGTGGTTACGACCGGGCCAGGGTTGATCTGCGTCACCTGTCCGTGTACATCGAACTCGGCGTACTTCTCCACCAGCACTTGCGCCACCAGCTTCAGTTCGTCGGCATCTACCGCCTGTTGCTCATCCGCCCGCCGCAGCAGACTGCTGGGAGGTAGCTTGTAGCCTCCAGCAATGCGGGGCAGGGTGGTCTTGTGCTTAGCTCCTATGTCTGCCCGCTCCGTGACCTCAGGCTCCCCCGCGTCAGAGTCCGGATTTTGAGGTTCTTCAGCAACAACTTCTTCTGTAGCTGGTTCAATCGGTAGCGGAGCGGTCATCCGCTCAATCCCGGTCCGCGCCGGCTCCACGCCGCGCAAATTCTGCGACGGTTGCGAAGCCAGTGTAGAAGCACGCGCGGGCACCATCTGCGCGGTAACCACCGGCTTGTTCGCCCGGCGCTGCTCCACTTCCTTCTGCATCTTCCGCCGCGCACGCTCATACCGCCAGTCCTGGATGCGTTCCCACAGCGCGATCGCGAAGGCAAACCGTGTAGGGGCCCAGACCTGTAGGGCCGCGAAAGAAAATGTCGTGCAAAGGTACAAGGCCACCGCCAGCACAGATGCGCAGACAATATAGGCGCCCGCCATATTCAGGTAGTGAATCAGAAAATCTCCAACCACACGCCCCACCAGCCCTTCAATCGGGATCACATGCAGCCAGCGCAGATGACCAGGCGTCAACGCAAACATAGCCGGAACAAAAATCATCAGCCAGCAAGCACCTAGCGTCTTGGCTATGGGAGAAGTGATCTTTCGCGACCGGAACCAGCGCGTACCCAAAGTCGCAATCAACACCGGCAAAAGGAATGCACCGAGCCCCCACAACTGAAAAACCATGTCCGCGCCATAACCGCCAACAATTCCGACCCAATTCCGCGCGGTCCGCGAACTGGTCAGAAATGACTCGGTATTAAACGAAGGGTCCAGCGGAGAATACGAAGCCAGCGCGAGAAAAAGAAGGAGCGCGGAGACGCACAACAGGAACCCAACCAGCTCATTGAGCCGCCGGTTGTTGGTGGGAACGAAAATCCGTGAAAAATAATTCATAGGCGTATCCTGCACCCGTTTTGAGGCGACACCATCCCCGCAGGCGCCACTACGCCAGAGCCTTTTAATTATGCCAAGAAACCCCTGCCGTCTTCAATCGGGAGTATCGAGTTAGCTATGCAAAGCTTTCGAGAATAGCAACAGCTCTGGAAATTGTGAAAAACAGCCGCGTTAGCGGCGGAACGTGAGAGCCCGGCACGGAAGTGCCGGGTGAAACCAAAAACAAACCGAGTCCCGAAGGGACGGTACAACCTATCCGGCAATTTTCGCCGCATACACCAACACCAAAACCCCCACCACCATCCGGTAAACCGCAAACGGCACAAACCCCCGTTTTCGCACCCAAGCCATAAACCAGGCCACGGCCGCATAGGCCACCAAAAACGAAACCACAAATCCAATCGCCAACACCACCCACCCGTGCCCATCAATCCGGCTCACGCCAATAGGATTCTCCCCCTTACCCATGACCGACTTCAGCAGATCATACCCGGTTGCCGCCGCCATCGTCGGAATGGACAAAAAGAAAGAAAACTCCAACGCCGACGCCCGTGACATTCCCGCCACCTGTCCAGATGCAATGGTCGCCATAGACCGTGACGTCCCGGGAAACACCGCCGAGAGAATCTGGCAAGCGCCGATCCAAACCGCTTGCCCCAGGCTCATAGTTTCCATCTTCCAGGTATGAATGCGGCTTGACGGAAACCCCGGGCCCGGCTGCCTCCGCACGCGCATTCATGGCGTCCACGATCCACATCACCACTCCTCCCACCAGCAATGATGTTCCCATGATGCTCAGGCTCTCGAGATGTTTGCCAATCATCTTGCTCAGAAAAAATGCGGGAATGGCTGTGATCACAAACGCAATCATGGTCAATCCCAGAGGATGCGTAAGCGCAGTGCGGTCTCCACTCTCTCCACGCGGAAAGGTCGAAACAAACTTGGCAATTCTCCCCCGAAAATAGACCGGCAGGCACAAAATCGCGCCCAACTGAATCACAATGCTGTACATCTTCCAGTAGCCATCGGTCAGGCTGATGTGCAGCAGCGCCTCAGAAATTCGTAAATGAGCGGTAGAACTGACTGGCAAGAATTCCGTAAGCCCTTCAATGATCCCCAAAATCACCGACAGCAGATAGTCGTGCAAGCCCCCTCCAAACTCATGTGGTGGCAGCCGCCTTCGGCTGCCGCGGAGCAAAGCTCCGCAAACCGCGCCCATCAAAAGCTAACACGACAACATGAATAGAACGATAAACCGAAGTGTAAGGTAATGGCTCAGTTCAAATTGAGTCACTACCAAGTGCAAGCGGCTACTCGGTAGCATTGCCGTACGTAGGTACGTCCTGCTGGACCAAAAACACCAGCCGCAAAGCCCGCGCCCCCCAGTCTGAGTCGGGAAACTGCGCCGCGATCTTCTGGGCCAGGTTCAACGCCTTGGTTCTGGCCTCGTCAGATTTCTTAGGTTGCTCCTCGGACTTGTAAATCTGAATCAACGCCGAATAGCGCCAGGCAGCGTCATACAGCGCTTCGGGTGCCTTGGAAGATTGCGGATGATCGTTGGCGTACTTCTCATAAATATCGGCCTCCTTCTCCGGGCACCGCGACTCACCCTTCCACTCCCCGCACATCTTATTGTCGAGAACGGTAAAAGCAGCCAACTCGGCCCATTTCGTCCCCGGAAACTTCTTCATCACCAGCTTCATCCACTCGGGATCGATTTCCCCGCGCAGATACGCATCCTCCTCCCGGGCCGAAGGCTTGGTCATAATGTCCGCTTTCTCCAGTTGCCAGCGAATGTCCGCGGCACGATACAGCGATTGCCCTGCGAGCGGAGAAGTTGGGAACATGTCATACACGCGGTAATAAAGCCGCAAGGCATCAAAATCGGCCCCACGCCGCCCACGCCGGCGGCTGGCTTGATCTTCGGAATCCACTGCTTCGCCGTAAACGATCTTGGCCGCGTCAGGATCGGTTGGCAGCACAATGCCCTTGTCCAAAATCCAACCCGAAACGATGCGTTCTTCATAGGGTTTGGTTGCGACGTTGGCCTGCACATGCAGCCATCCCGGACTCTTCTCCAGAATGACCACTTCGCGCCCCCGCCCCACATCTCCGAGACGCGCGGAATCGGTGCTGGGTGAAAGATACATGGGCGCCGACCGCACACAGGCGCCGTGGACGAAATCGGCTGCCGATGCTGAGGCAGCAAAAAGCAGAAATACAGCAGTAAGAAAGAGATATTTTCGAATCATAGCGTCATGCAGGTCACGAGGCCTTCGAGCGAATCCGCGCCAGGAGTTCCGGCTCGATGTTGCCCCCGCTAATCACCGCGACATTCATTCTAGTCTGAGGCAGTTGGTCCCGATGGAAAAGAAATCCCGCCGTAGCCACCGCCCCACTGGGTTCCGCCACCGTCTTAGGGTTAGATGCAAGTAATCGGGTGGCCTCCAGGATTTCATCCTCCGTAACCGTCACAATGTCGTCCACATAGCACCGGATATGCTCAAAATTGATGGCCCCCACGCTCTGGGTACGCAACCCATCGGCCATGGTCCGGGAAACCTGCTCGGCCGGGAACTCGACAATTTTGCCCTCCCGAAAGCTGGTTTGAGCATCCGGCGCCAACCCCGGCTCGACCCCGATTACTTTTACCGATGGCTTACTTAACTTGATAGCGGTAGCAATGCCGCCGAGCAATCCACCACCGCTGACCGGGACCAGCACGCACTCCACCTCCGGCAAATCTTCCAGGATCTCCAGCCCAGTCGTTCCTTGGCCGGCGATAACTTTTTCATCGTTGTAAGGCGGAATGATGGCGTATCCATGTAGTGCCGCCAGGTCTTCAGCCTTACTCTGCCGCTCGATACTGCCTGGGCCAACGATCACAATTTCCGCGCCCAATGTGGCGGTAGCCGCCAATTTGGTGGCCGGTGCATTATTAGGCATCACCACGACACACTTCACTCCCATAGCCCGAGCCGCGTAGGCCACACCCTGCGCGTGATTGCCGCTGGAGTAGGTAATCACCCCGCGCAGCCGTTCCTGCTCAGGCAGCGACGCCACTTTGTTATACGCCCCACGCAGCTTGAAAGCCCCAATCGGCTGCTGGTTTTCAGGTTTAAGAAAGAGCCGCTGCTTTGTTCCTGCAACATCATGGATATGCGACTCAATCAACTTGGTGCGAACCGCCACCCCCTTGAGTCGGCCCTGCGCTTCCCGGATATCGTCGAGGGTGACCATGCGGATGATAAACCTAACCTTGATTGTAGCTCGTGTGGAGACGGGGCTTGCCCCGCGACTGACAGCGCAAGTCCCGTCTCCACATTTTCATCCAGAAACTGTCTATACTGCACCTCATGAATTTTATCGTCATTCTTTTTGCCGCCGTCGGTTTCTGCATTGCCCTGCGCTTCGACATACGCCGAAGAAAACTCTCTCTCACCCGACCCGGCGGGTGGGACGGCATGACGATCCTGGACGTTCTCAGCGTAGCCGCAACCGTCGCCATAGCCAGCGTCTTATTGATAGTTTCACCCAAACTCCCGCCGGCATCCGGATCGCTGTTATCGCCAGCCACGCTAGGCATTACTGCAAGTATCGCTGCGCTACTGTTCATTTGGGCGGAAGGCCGCCGCCAGGTTCAACTCCAGCGTCCATCCGGAATTGTTTTCGCCGAGTGGGCGATTCTATTCGGCTTGTATCAGGTCTTGGCAAGGCACATATTTCCGCTGCTTCACCTGGACGCGGGCGCGGTTACTCCATTTGCCCTGATGTCAATCGTACCCATCCTTGCCGGCGGAGTCGTGCTGGCCATCATCATCCCGCCATTTGTGAAAGGCCACGAACAGCACCGCATCCTGGATCGCGTCGCCGCCCAGGGCGAATTTGTCCAAACCGAAGCCACGGTCTCCACTCCTGAATGCCCCCATCCCGAACGCTGGCAGATGGTAGACGCGCAAAGCGCAGAAATCGAAGTGCTTGATTTTCTTAAGTCCCTGGTCGTTACCGTGAAGCCAGACCTGATCGTAGAAACCGGCACGTTTATCGGTCACAGCGCCATGAAAATGGCCGAAGCGATGAAGATCAACGGATTCGGGAAAATCATTACCGTCGAATACGACTCCGCAGTCTTCGCCAAAGCCAAGCAGAACATTGATGCATCCGGCCTGGGGCGCTGGATTGAATACCGCAATGCATCCAGCCTCGATACCCAAATCGACGGCGCCATCGACATCCTGTTCAGCGACAGCGACTCCAATATCCGCGAAGCAGAAATCCGCCGTTTCCTGCCACAAGTCAAAGCCCGCGGATTGGTTCTGGTGCACGACGCCAGCTCCCATTTCAAAGTCGTGCGCGAAGCGGCACTAAGGTTGGAGCAAGAGGGATTGCTGTCGGTGGTTTTGTTGTCCACACCGCGGGGTTTGGTGGTTGCGCAAAAGCGGGAGGGGAGAAGCTAACTCAGAAGTTTTGCGTAGAACCGGGCATTGACAGTTTGGATGCCTTGCCCGGAATGTCTCGAAAGTGCTAAAGTATCACTAGGTAGTACCTTGGAACACCAGAGATGCCGACGCCTTCCGCAACCAGCCTGAAGCTCGATAGCAACACAAAAGACCGCATACAGCGTCTAGCCGCGGCCCGTCGCCGGTCGCCGCACTGGGTCATGCGCGAAGCCATCGAGCAGTATGTGGAACGCGAAGAGAAGCGCGAGCAATTCCGGCAGGACGCACTAGCCGCCTGGACCCATTACCAGACTACCGGCCTACACGCCACCGCCGAGGCAGCCGACATCTGGCTGGCCAAGCTCGAAGCGGGTAAGGACGCCGCTCCCCCAAAATGTCACGACTGAGGTGGTCGCAACCAGCGCTGCTGGATGTGGCCCGTCTCCACGCATTTCTAGCCCCGAAAAGCCGTGATGCAGCCAAGCGTGCCGTTAAGGCAATCCGGCACGGCATAAAAGCGCTCAGCAAGCACCCTGAGAGTGGCCGCCCTGTTGAAGAGTTGTCGCCGCAGTTTCGCGAGTGGGTGATCGACTTCGGACATGGGGCCTATGTCGCCCTATATCATTACGACGGAAAACAGATCGTGATCCTGGCAGTCCGCCACGGACGCGAGGCTGGATATTGAGTGGGACCTTTCAGGGAACGCTCGGTCAGTGGAACTACTACCTTGTACTTTGATCTGAAAACCGAAACCAACGAACCTAAATCTCCAGAATCACCGGCATAATCAGCGGCCGCTTCTGCGTCTCTTTCGAAATGTACCGCTTCAAATCCGCTCGAATCTTTTCTTTAATAACGCCGTAGTCCGCTCGTTCTTCGTCACTCGACTGTTCCAGCGTCTGTATCACCACCTGCCGAGCGCCATCCATCAGGCCATCGTCGCCGGGATTAAACCCGCGAGTCACAATCTCCGGTGGCGGGCCTACGTGCCCAGTGAGTTTATGAATGGCAATAATCGGCAGCACGATCCCGTCTTCGCTCAAGTGCCGCCGGTCTTTGACAATCAAATCTTCGACCACATCCACACGCGAACCCGAGTCAATACAAACCCGGCCCACGTTTACCTTTCCTGCTTTGCGCGCCCCAAGCTCATCAATTTCCAGAATGTCTCCACTCTCAATCAGCATCACGCTCCCCACCGCGCCATGCATGGACGCCGCCAGCTCTGAGTGCAACTTCAACTGCCGGTACTCCCCGTGTATGGGCACAAAATATTTCGGCTTCACTAGGTTGATAATCAGCTTCAATTCTTCCTGGCTGGCGTGTCCGCTGACGTGAATGGGCGGAACCGAACCGTCGTCGTAGATCACATGCGCCTGGCGGCGGAACAGGTGATCAATCACCCGATAAATTGCCTTCTCATTCCCCGGAATGATGCGGGATGACAGCATGACCGTGTCACCCTTCTCAATCTTGGCGTGTTTGTGATTGTCCACCGCAGCCCGCGACAGCGCCGACATGGGCTCGCCCTGGGTGCCGCTGATCAATACGCAGACTTTGTTGTCGGGGAAGTTCTTGATCTCGCCCGGATGTATGAGCAAGCCATCGGGAATTTCAATGTAACCCAGGTCTTCCGCAATTTCCGCGGAACTGTTCATGGAGCGGCCTACGAATGCAACCTTGCGCCCATGTTCCCAGGCCATTTCTACCGTAAGCTTGATGCGGTGAATGGACGACGAAAAGCAGGAAACAAACAACCGCTGCTTGGCCCCGGCAAAAATCTCCTCAAACTTCTGCCGCACCGCCCGCTCGCTGGGCGTGTAACCGCGCCGCTCCACGTTGGTCGAATCCTGCAACAACAGCAACACACCCTCTTTGCCGTACTCCGCAAAAGAATGCAGGTCGAACAACTTGTTGTCGGTGGGGGTCGGGTCAACCTTAAAATCGCCGGTATGAATGATCACTCCCAGCGGAGTATGAATCGCCAGCGCCACGCAATCCACCAGGCTGTGTGTCACCTGAATCGGATGGATGGTGAAAGGCCCAACTTTGAACCGCTCATTGGCCTTGATTTCTCGCAGGTCGGCGTCGTCAAGCAGTTCGTGCTCATCCAGCTTATCTTCGACGTAGGCCAGGGTGAACTCGGTCCCCCAAACCGGCACATTTAGCTCCGAGAGAATCCAGGGCAGCGCGCCAATGTGGTCCTCATGCCCATGGGTTAGAACAATCCCGCGCACCCGCTCACGGTTCTCTTCCAAATAGGAGATATCGGGCACGACAATATCCACCCCCAATAACTCGGCTTCCGGGAACATCAGGCCGCCGTCAATGACTAGAATGTCATCGCCCCAACGCACCGCCATGCAGTTCATCCCGAACTCGCCCAGACCGCCCAAGGGCACGATTTGCAGCTTTCCAGTTGGCATGAGAACTCTTGATGCTAGCACAGAGAAGGCAGGCAGCTTGATCAGCAATTGCTTTTGAGCAGCAGGGCAATGCCATCGGTGCTGGCGAGTGAGGCATAGTCAGCCAGGCGGAACTTGGGGCATTGTTCCACCGACTTGGCAACGCTCTGTACGATTTTCACCACATGCTGGGCGCAGAAGTTTTCCCGGTGCTGCCCGGAGATGCCAACCATCAGCTCTTTGGTCAAGCTATAGACAACGCACATCATGAGAAATTCGGTGAGAGGATCGCTGGTATTGCTGCGGGTATCCAAACCATAAGGGAAGCGGGTACGGAATACATAGTTAATAAGATAATTTTCCAGTATGTGCGGATGTTTCTCCAGGAATGGCGCGCAGTATTGGGACTTGTTCTCCTCAATACAGCGGAAGACTTTGGCGTATTGTGGGCGCAGACTGTGCAGCATCGGGGCTCCCGTTTACAGGTTGGCACACGCTAGGTAGGGCGGCTTCCCCAGCTTTACACTTTTGGGCTGGGGTTGTATCAGAACGGACTTCAAGCGCAACTCGGGAAAGTAGTAGGTGTCATTTATTTGCTAAGCACGACTCATTGCTCCCAGCACTGAGAACTGGGACCTGAGAACGGAGAACTGGATATTGCCCCTTCATAAAGCGTCCCGCTAGTTTGATTCAGGCGTTCTCAAGGCTGGCCTTTTGCATCTTACCTGCGTTACTGTTGATCAAGATGCCAGAGCAGATGCCAAAGTCGTGGCTCCGCCGTAAAGTCGAAAATACCCTAAGGCGTTCGTTCCTGCGGGCCTATGAAACCGTCCGGGTTGATCCCCAGCGGTTTCTGTTGCAATTGCGTGCCGCCTATGGCCTTCCCATCAATACCTACCATGGCGTCTACTCCGTGGATATCGCGCAGCTGGACGATGTTGCTGTTCGCATTGTTCGCAGTGGGATGAAAGTGGCTGCCACTGAGGGTGCAGGTTTTGGTTTAGGTGGAGTGCTTACCATCGTCCCGGATCTCGGCATTCTGTCTGCCATTACTCTCCGCACCATTCAGAAGCTGAGCTTGGTTTACGGCTTCGAGTTCAACACTGACGAAGACACTGCCGAGTTGTGGATCGCCGCTGCCAGCGCCGCCGGTGTGGACATCAGCCGCGAGCTGATCGAAAAAGAAGTTGTCAACAAATTTGTCCCCAAAGTCATCCAGCGCATCGCCGCCAGCGCCAGCACCGAAGTTGTGGAAAAATGGGCAGGAAGAATGATTCCCATCGCCAGTTCGGTGATCGGCGGCGGGCTCAACTATTATTTCGTGCGCGCCTGGGGCCGCCGCGCGCAGGACCACTTCCGTAAGAGACATCTGGAATTCCGCCGCCGCATGGAAGCTGTGCCAGCCCTGCCTTCCCCGGAACCCGCTCGATTACAGTCTTAGACGCCTATCTGTGATTGAATACTTCTACCCACATGTACGAATTCCAGTGCGAAGCCATCCTGTTTGACCTCGACGGAGTCCTGGTTGATTCCACAAAATCTGTCGTCGCCGTTTGGACGGCATGGTCTGAGCGTAACGGAATTCCAGCCGCCAGAACGCTGCACGTCATCCACGGCCGCCGCACTATGGAAGCCCTGCAAATCCTCGCCCCGCATCTCGATCTGCGATCCGAAGCCGAGAAAATTGAAGCAGGTATCACCCACAAGAAAGGTGGCACGGTTGCAATCCCAGGCGCAGCCAGTTTGTTGCGTTCTCTGCCCGATGATCGCTGGTGTGTTGTAACTTCAGGACTGAAAGAGTTTGCCAAGGTCAGGCTTAAGGACGCAAAACTACCGGTTCCTGCCGTGCTTGTTTCCGCCGAGGATGTCACCAACGGCAAGCCTCATCCTGAGCCGTATTTGAAAGGCGCACAGCTTCTCAAGGTAGATCCCGCAAAATGCATCGTCGTAGAAGATGCGCCAAATGGAATTCATGCCGGACGGCAAGCAGGTATGCGCGTAATCGGGCTAGCAACAACCTACCCTGCCTCCGAACTAGCGGAGGCGGATGCGGTAGTAGAAACGTTAGAAGGCATCTCAGCCAGCTACGTCGCTGGCCAGGTCATGGTTCGTGTGGAGACGGGTCTCTGACCCATCTCCCGAGCCTAGCGGGGCATTACCGCAGCCATTCCTCCAACTCAATCCCGCGGTCGGTCTTCTCATCGCGATACTTCACGATCACCGGAGTGTACAAAGACAAATTCCAACCTGCCGGCCCTTTTTTCACCGCCCGCGATCCCGGCACCACGACTGCATTCTCGGGTACTTCCAAAGGCTGTTCCGCGGTTGCCCGGTAAACCTCTCCCTTGACCAAATCATAAAGCGGAGTCGAACGGGTCAAAATTGTCCCTGCGCCCAAAACTGCCCGCGTACGCACCAAAGTCCCCTCATAAACCCCGCAATTCCCGCCCACCAGTACATCATCTTCAATAATGACCGGAGCCGCATTGATCGGTTCCAGCACCCCGCCAATCTGGGCGGCTGCGCTCAGATGCACGCGCTTGCCAATTTGTGCGCAGGAACCAACCAGCGCATGCGAGTCCACCAGTGAGCCTTCGTCCACATAAGCGCCCACATTGATGTACATGGGTGGCATACAGATGACCGATGGCGCAACATAGGCCCCGCTTCGCACTGAGGATCCTCCCGGCACCATGCGTACCTGGTCCGCCACAGAAAAGTGCCGGGCAGGGAAGGTGTCTTTGTCGACAAAGGACAAACCATCTTCCGCGCCCATCTCCTGTAGTTCACCCAACTTAAATCCCAGCAGGATGCCCTGTTTGACCCAGGCATTCACCGTCCATTTACCCTCCAGCTTCTCCGCAGCGCGGATTTTGCCGGAGGTAAGCGCGTCGCGGAATTCCAGAAAAGTCTGCCGCGCCGACAAGTTGCCGGTCACACTGCCAGAAGCGAGGTGTTCAATAGCAGACTGAAGTGATTGCATATCCAAGGAAGTATAAAGGAAGCCTGGTTTTTCTCCTCGTTCTCAGTGAGTCGTTCTCAGCGCTCTCTGCGGTATAAGGTTTTGAGGTGCCGAACATCTTAAATCAGAGCTCGCAGAGGAAATCCGCAGAGAATGCGAAGAAAATCTTAAATACACTTGCACTCGCTA
Organism: uncultured Acidobacteriota bacterium; assembly: GCA_963837365.1. Taxonomy (GTDB): domain Bacteria; phylum Acidobacteriota; class Terriglobia; order Terriglobales; family Acidobacteriaceae; genus CAWBXL01. The sequence goes on along the minus strand of CAWIMW010000008.1, from coordinate 54,157 downwards.
CGAATCAAAACATTCTCGATCCTCTGTGCCGCCTGCCGCGCGTCCGAAAGGGAAGTGTAGGGTCCATGCCACTTGGCGTGATTCGCGTCATGCCCCGAGGGCCGTCCCTTGCCATGGTTACACTGTCCGCACGAAGAGCGGTGCAGCACAATCTTGCGCGGCCCAGCCGACCAATTCTCATATACAAAGAAGTCGTGTGCCTCCGCCGCCGGCGCTACAGCTTTGGAAATCAACCCTACTTCACTGGCCACTCTTTGCAGCTTGGAGCGAGTATCGCGCCGCATAGGGACCAGGGGCAGCCGGTAAACTTCCTCAATCTTCCCCATCATGGTCAGCACCGCCTTCACCGGCAGCGGGCTCGACTCGATGAAGTTGGCCTGCATCAGCGGCAAATACTTGCGGCAGATCTTCCGCGCGGTGTCCCAGTCGTTGCCCAGTGCCGCGCGCACCATTGATGCCATCTCAGCCGGAATTTCGTTCGATGCAACAGAAATAACCCCAACTCCACCCAAAGCAATCACCGGCAAGGTAACTGCATCATCCCCCGAGAGCACTTTGAAACTCTCCGGCACCAGCCCGCAGATTTCCGCAATCTGGTTCACACTGCCGCTGGCTTCTTTAACGGCCACAATATTGGGGATCTCAGTCAACCGTAACAGGGTAGCCGGCTCCAGGTTGGCTCCCGTACGTCCGGGAACGTTGTACACAACGATCGGCTTGTCCACCGCCTCGGCAATCGCGCGGAAGTGCCGATACTGTCCCTCCTGCGTAGGCTTGTTGTAATAAGGATTCGCAGTGAGGATCGCATCCACGCCCGGCCGCGCCGCCAGTTCTTTCACTTTCTCCACCGCGTCGTTGGTGGAGTTTGAGGTGGCCCCGGCCAAAATCGGCACCCGCCCGGCAGCAACCTCGACCGCAAGATCAACCACATGCAGCCACTCATCGTGCGAAAGAGTCGGAGTCTCGCCCGTGGTTCCGCAAGGAACCAGGAAATCAATGCCCGACTCCACCTGCCAAGCCACCAGATTGCGGAAGGCTGTTTCGTCAATCGAGCCATCCTGATGGAAGGGAGTTACCAGCGCGGTACCGCAGCCACGAAGTTGCATGACATAAAGATAGCGCGAATGGGCCAACGTGCAAAATGTTGATTCATGATTTATCCACCTGACACGCGATGAGCATGAGAGAATGCCCCGTGTCCTTGATCCTCACCTGGCAGTTTGTTATAGGGGTCCTCGCAGCAGCAGTGTATGCAGGCTTGCTGCGCTTGTTAGACGAACGCCGTGCCCAGCCGCTATTCGCAGCCGGCCTCCTGATCGCAGCCCTGATCTATGTCGGATTCGCAGGGCTGAATCATGGCACCACTCATCTGGGTCTTGAGCTGTCCGGCTTGTTGATTTTTGGCCTACTCAGTGTGATCGGAGTCCGCCGCTGGCCACTGATTTTGGGGTTAGGCTGGCTGGCCCACGGGGGATGGGATTTCTGGCATGCCGCCCATCCTTCCGGTTACGTGCCTTCCTGGTGGCCGGGGTTTTGTGTGGGTTTCGACTGGGTGGTTGGAGTCTATCTTCTGGCCGTGCCTGCCCGCAGGAGTTCCAAAGTCATAATTCCCGCCAGACATCTTTAAAATCGTAAAAACCCTGCTTACCTTGAAGCCATTCGGCGGCCCTTACCGCGCCCTCGGCAAATCCTCTTCTCGACTTGGCGTCGTGGCGTAAAGCAATAGTGTCATTCAGCGAATCCAGTTTCAGCTCATGCACGCCGACAACTTCACCTTCACGAGACGACGAAATCTCAAGCGCTGGATATCCAGCCTCCTGGATTACCTTCTGCAACATGACGGCCGTCCCCGAGGGCGCGTCCAGCTTGCGCACATGATGGGTTTCTGAGATCTGTCCTGAATAATCAAACCGCAGGGCCGCAGCTGCGGTCTTTACAATCTCAAAAAACAGGTTCACGCCCACCGAGAAATTAGCGGCATAGACAAAACCAATGCCCGACTCCTCCACCATCCGCCGGACTTCCGGAATCTTTCCGTACCAACCCGTAGTGCCGACGACAAGGTTCTTGCCACTGCGCGCGCAACCGGCGATGTTTTCCATCACCGCGTCAGGCGTAGTGAAATCAATCACCACGTCCACATCCCGCAGTTTCTCCGGAGTAAGCCCCGAGCCATGCGCATTTTCATCGATATCAATGCTGCGGACGCTGATGTTTACGCGCCGCGGCAAGCGACTCAATCATCGTTCCCATCTTGCCGCGGCCAAGGACCAATAGATTCATAGTTGTTCTTCGCGCACTTTGCGCAACCTTCGCGGCCTTTGCGGTTAAAATCTTTTGACTTACGCAAAAACCTCCGGATCCAAATCCGAAAAGAACGCCTTGTGCAACCGCCGCACCACATCCGGCACAGCATCTTCCTCAATCACAAACGTCAAATTGATCTCCGACGCCCCCTGCGAAATCATGCGAATCTTAACATCGGTAAGCTCGGCAAACACGCGCGCCGCAAGTCCAGGCGTCTCCCGCAGGTTCTCCCCGACCAGACAGACAATCGCCTTCCGTCCTTCATACTTCACATCCGCCAGCTTGGCCAGATCCGCCGCCAGCGCGGGAATCGACTCATTGGAATCCACCGTCAACGAAACGCTGACTTCCGAAGTAGAAACCACGTCAACCGGTATCCGGTGCCGGTCAAAAGCATCAAAAATGGATTTCAGAAATCCATGTGCCAGCAACATGCGTGGCGCAGCCACATCCACAATCGTGATCCGTTTTTTGGCAGCAATCGCTTTGAAGAAGCTTCGGGTATGCGGCGCACGCGCCGCGATGCGTGTTCCTTCGCAAGCAGGGTTTTGCGAATTCAAAATGTACACCGGAATATTCTTCTGCACCGCCGGTAATACCGTGGCCGGATGCAGCACCTTGGCGCCGAAATACGCCAGCTCCGCCGCCTCATCGAAACTGATGGTCTTGATCCGCCGCGCCTCCGGACACAGGTTCGGGTCGGTGGTCATCATTCCATCGACATCCGTCCAGATCTCAATACGCTCGGCGTCCAGCCCCGCGCCCACAATAGCTGCGGAAAAATCGCTCCCCCCGCGCCCGATCGTAGTGGTAACTCCAGCCTTGGTCGCCCCAATGAATCCGCCCATGACCGGAACTCGACCCGCATCCACCAGCGGTTTAACTTTCTCCTGCAAGCGCCTATTGGTCTCTTCAAATAACGGAGCGGCCCGCATGTGCGTGCCGTCAGTCACCACGCATTCGCGCGAATCTACCAGTTCGGCATCCAAACCGCGCGCCGAAAAAGCGGCAGTCACCAGCTTGCTGGAAAGCACCTCTCCGTAAGACGCCACATTGTCGGTGGTTCGCGGAGTCAACTCCCCTACCGCCACAATCCCGCGCAACAGTTCGTCCAACGCCTCGAACTCGCCGGCCAATTCGCTGTGGAAGGCAGTAAACCGTCCCGTTCCCAAAAGCTCGCCGGCGGTGTCATAGTGACGTTCCTGGAGCGCACGGCAGAGCTGTATGGCTTTTTCCCGGTCCCCATCCCCGGCCACCCGGGCCATGGCCAGCAACTGGTCGGTCACCTTGGCCATGGCGCTGACCACCACCACCGGTTTTTGCGCCAACCTCCCAGCCACAATCGCCGCGACGCGCTCGATGGCCTTGGCATCCTGCACCGAGGTCCCGCCGAATTTCATCACGATCATCGGTAGCCTCGGACGCGCGGGTTCGGAGGTTTGCCACAGAGATATCGGTTTTATTGCGGCAAGATTTCAAGATAACAGATTCTAACTGCGCGGTTGGATTTCCGCCCCATAGGAAAATTCACTCAGCGGTCCGAACTTGCGTTTCTCGGCATACAATCGCCAGCGCCGCCACACGATGCGCAAACTCGCCATGACAGGAATGGAAAGATAAATCCCCAGGATGCCGGCAATTTCTCCCCCCGCCAACACGCCGAAGATCGCGGCCAGCGGATGCAGTTGCGTGCTCTTGCCCAAGATCCGCGGCGAAACTACATAGTCCTGTAACAGCCTCCACACTGCCAGGAAAGCGATTATCACTACCCAATGAGAGTACCCAGCCAGCAGAGAAACAAGGATGATCAAAACCGCCGCCATCAGCGGCCCCAGCACAGGGATAAATTCCAGCATGCCCCCCGCCGTTCCCAACACCAGCCAGTAAGGCGCCCGCATCGCTCCCAGAAATGCACTGTAAGCCACGAGTGACAAACCGGCCAAAATCAACTGTGCCCGGATGAACTGTGCCAGCATGTCGTTGAGGTCTTTCAAGACGTTCTCCAAGAACTCACGCTGGGGCCGGGCGTTGATCAAGGAGACTAAGACCCCGCTGAATGCCTGGCCTTCGCGCAAAAAAAACGCTGCCAGTATCGGCACCAGAATCACCAGCCACGCCTGTTTGGCGACCCCAGCCACCCGAATTCCAACCCGCTGCACAATCTCGAGCATGTCTGAGCGATGGCTTAACAAGAAGGTTTCGATCTGCCGCTTCGTGGGCTCGCTCCAGTGATGTTCTTTCCCAATTTGCTCGGCAATTTGTCCCGACGATATTTTGTCGAGCAAAGCCGGCAGTGATTCACTCAGGGTCTGCGCCTGCCGCCCGATTCGCGGTCCCACAATGAAGAAAAAAGTAACCAGAAGCCCGACCAGTAGAAGATAAATCACGGCTATGGCCCACCCACGGCGGTGGGTCCATTTCTGGACACGAGAAACCGCTGGATCTACCAGATAAGCAAAGAAAATGGCAAACAGAAATGCGATGAGGGTGTCGCGCGCAATGTAGAGAAACCACAGAACTAATGCGAAGAGTAAAACTGTCAACAGAACCCGTGCTGTACGTGTATCAATCAGGGACATCATGCCCCGTCCGTTCTTTCATGCCTCTAAACTCAATCCCGAATGATTTCGACCTGTTCCCCAGCCTTGGTTACACGCATCAGCTTATAGTGATCTTTTGTGTCCAGCCAGAGCGACCACTCGCCGTCGTCGCCCTTAAGATTAAGTCGCAACAGCGTTTGCTCCACTCCGTGAATCGGGAGTTTCTCGTCACCGATCGGCTGGATGGTCAAATGGTACGAAGAATGTCCTTGCGGCACCAGCACCCCAAACTCTCCCGGCCCGCATTTTAATCCCGTGGCTTCCGGTGTGCAGCTGGATCCCATATAGCGCCACGCCAGGATCTCCCGATGAATGAAGAAATTGTTGTCCAGAATCGGCGAAGTGCTGGGCAATAGAAATGGTTGTTCGGTAGGCTTGTCCCCGGGTTTTTCGGTGATCGTCTCCCGCACAAACTCATTGTCCGGGACCACCGTCAACATGCTTTTGCCGGGCGAGAGTTCATGCCATTCATACTTCACCAGGGCCCCGGATGAGGTCAATTGCAGCTCACTGCTTTGCAGGGACGTTCCTTCTCCATCTTTGATATGCGACGAAATTGTGCTGGCCCCAGTGGCATGGTGAATGGTGAAGGTCTCGGTCGCCACTCTGCGTCCGTTGACAAAAATCCCGAACGATCCGGCGTCCACCTGGTTGCCGGAATCTTTGGCCATCAGTGGCGCACGATAACAACAGCAACCATGCCAATCCATGTGCGATTTTTCCCATATTGATCATCACAGGCCCAATGCTTTCGCTACCTCGCTCGCGACGCTTTCAACGTCCCTGCCGCTGGTGTCTATACGCAGCGAAGCCATCATATAGTGGCCGCGCCGGTCTTCATACAATTTGCGAAACAACTCCAGATCCTTTAGTAACGGCCGCTCCCGTTGTTCCTTGAGGCAGCGTTGGAACAATTCATCCACCGCGCCATCCAGAAATACGGTCAGTGCAGGAGATTCTTTCAGCAGAGTGATGTTGCCGGGCTGCGCGAATGCTCCGCCCCCCAAGGCCACAACCCGCGGAGCATCATTTAGCTCGCAGACCACTTCGCGCAAGGCTTCGTGCTCGACCCGCCGGAAAAATGGCTCCCCCGATTCCGCGAAAATCCGTTCGATGCTCCGGCCGTCGCGCCGTTGGATGCGTTCGTCCAGGTCTTCAAAAGACCAGCCCAGCTTGTGACCCAAACTCCGGCCCACGCTGCTTTTACCCGCGCCCATGAAACCAACCAGAAACAAAGCCCGTGTTCTGGGAGCAGGTTCGCGCACCCACGCGCGAGTATTCATTTTTGTCGGATCGCCTGAAATGCTTTGTCCGCCGGCGCTTGGATTTAGCGCTTTCTGAGGTGGATTTTACCACTGAAGGAACGGAGCCTGACCATAGACAAAGCCTTGTTCATGGTGCCTGCGAAGGCACTCCCTGCCTTGGCCGTGAATGAGGTGTGACGCGGTTCCAGCGAAAAATCGCTGTCCACACTCCCCGTGGCGGATTGTGCAACGACCTCTATGGAAGCTGCCTCAGGCGCAGTCGCTTCAATGTCTCCGGTGTGGCTGGTCAGCAAATAATCCCCGCCAATTCCAAAGTCTCCGTTGTAGATAATTTTTCCGCTGGAAGAGCTGACCTGTACGTTAGGTCCGGTCACGGTGTTTAGCGTCACATCGCCGCTCACCGAGGTGATCTCTACATGACCACCCTTGATATTTGTTAGGGTCACCGGGCCGCTCAATGTCCGGACGTGTACGTGAGCGTTGGCGACATCCTTCACATCAACGCTGCCGGTGGTGGCTTCCAACGTCAGGTCCCCACGCATCTTCTCTGCTTTTAGCGGGCCGGCCGAGGAGTGCAGATTCACGCTGGCGTCCATCGGAACCGAAACTTCGTAGTCTACCTGGCCACTTTCGGAATCCGCGCCGGGAAGCAGGTGGGAGGTGAAATCAATGCGATTGCCATGCTGCGACGGGTCAATTTCCACCTTGTCGGAGTGCAAAATGGCGGTCACTATGACCGCGTTGGCGGCGCCCGATTTGACCGAAATGGCGCCGTAAGGATTGGTCAACGACACATTCGACCCGGGATGGACGGCAAAGCGGAATTCTTTATGGGTCTCGCCCGAAGCGAGCCCGGTTCCGGCCACGATGATCGCGACCAGCATTAACGTTTCGACGCGCTCTCTGCTTATCATGGTTTCATTCCCGCCCGGTCCGCTCTCCCATTATCGCAGAGAACGGTCTGTAGCCATCTCGTAAATCATGTTCTTTTGTGCGTACGCTTCCATCAATAGCTGCTGCGCATCTTCATCGCCAGGATTCTTCTGGACTGTATCTTTCGCGTCGCGAATGTAGGCATTCACGTCCCTTAAATTAGCCTCGTAAGTGGCCCGCATGGAAGGCGCGCTCAGGCCCACAGCTTCGAGCAATTGGGAATCGTCCGCGTCTACCGCATCGGCAGCGCTCGCGGGCTGTTGCCCTACCGCGACTGTGGGTGGGGCCTGCCTTGAGGTCATGTAGTAGTCGGCTACGCCGAAGCTCAACAGAAACATGGCCGCCACAGGCAACATCCAGCGGATGGACCAGCGGCGACCGGATGAGGGGACAACCGCCAATCCACTGCCTTGGCGAATCAACCCCTCCTCCCGCAGCGCAATTTCTATGGAATTCCATACCCGCGGGCTGGGTGTATCCGCTGCCCGCAGCTGCATGGCTTCATGGGAGATCAAAGTCAGGTCGGCCACCAGGTTCGAACACTCGCCACAGGACTTCCAGTGCATTTCCTGCTCGAGTGTCTGACCGCCGTCCATAATCTCCGGCAGGATCTCTTGAAATTCTTTGCAATTCATACTTCCGCTCTCCCCGATATCACTCTCGACTCCTCAATGCGTTTCGGCCTTTGCGGCTCTGCTAGTTTTGAGGAGGTCGCGCAATTTCATGCGTGCCTTATGTAACTGGGACTTGCTGTTCCCAATCGAACATCCCACGATGTTCGCAATTTCATTGTGCTCGTACCCTTCCACATCGTGCAGCACAAAGATCGTTCGATACCCTGGCGGTAAAGCCTCGACCGCCCGCTGAATCTGCATGCGGTCCACCGAGCCCGTCAGCTTCGGGTCCGCCGCTCCCAATTCCTTCTTGGAGGTCTCCTCTTCGCTTTCTAAAGGGTCGTCCAAGGGAACCACGGGGAGGTTCTTCTTTCGCAGGCGCATCAGCACGACATTCACCGCCATGCGGTGTAGCCAGGTCGAAAATGCCGATTCCCCGCGAAACGTGCCAATTTTCCGAAACAACTGCAGGAAGGCTTCCTGTGTCAGGTCTTCGGCTTCCGCCGCGTTGGCCGTCATTCTCAAACACAAGGAATACACCCGGCGTTTATGCAGGTCGTACAGTGCTTCAAACGCATCTGCATTTCCCATCTTTGCGCGCTCAATCGCGTCTGCCTCGCTGAGCTCGCCGCCCTGTAGTTTTCTCGCGGTCGCCAAATTTACCTTCTCGACCGCATCCAGTGAGATGCGGTATACGTTTCTTTACGTTGCATTTAACTCTATTCTTACTGCCCTAAGAATGAGTGACTTTGGTCACCCCAGAAGCCTAAGGGACAGGGTAAACCCAGTCAACCCGGTTTACCCATAGTATCGGGCTCTTTCCCGCGGTTAAAGCCCTACTTCCAGACGCTTATCGACTCTAACCCATCATCCGCCAACCCCAGAGGTCCTCAGAATGGGGAAACTAGCCTGCGCAGCGGCAATGTTTTCCCAGTTTGGATTCCCATGGTGTCGAGACTAACTGCGGCGCTAAAAGCTGAAATGGCTGATGTTTTCATTTGCGCAGCAAAATCAAAGGCCGCCTGGTAGGGCGGCCTTTTGAATAGGGAGAAGCGTTACAGCGTCGATTCAATCTCGAAGCCCCAAGCTTCCAGCAATGGCTCAGGGATGTACTTCGAATTCTTGTTACGGCGCGCCCATTCGCGCAGCCGGGTGGAACGCAAGTATTGGTCCGGAGTCAGCTTGTATTCCTTTACCACTTGCTCAAACTCAGTAACCGTCGGGACAATGGGCCCGATCGGCTCGGGCTTGCCCCAGTTAGGATTTCCGCGTCGCTTGGCCATGGAGAATAGTTTTTTTCCTCGCAACTCTTCGTCGCGTGATTCTTACAAAATCACCCGCAATCAACCAGTTAGATTCACCTAACGGACATACGGATTCATCGCTTCCCAAAGTTCGTGTACTTTTCGTGGAAGGCCCACAGCGTACGTTGAACCTACTGGAAGTTTATGATTCTATGGGTAATTACGGCCAAAGTCAATGTTGACTCAGGCACCCCCTGCGGTTTTTCGCGATTAGTACGATGTCCCGTGTTATGTCCCAAGGTCAGATTCACCTGATTCATTTCCTGCGATCCTATTCAAAAATGATGGGTTACTCCAGTAATCCGTACTGGCCCGCATACGTTGACTGGGTGACGCATAGCTCCCTAAAGTGCAATATGGGGCCATGGGTTGGCTGCCAGTTGACCATGAAGCTACAGTCGCTAATTCTCTCCTCGGATGACAAGATCCTGCGCGTACTACGCCGGGTCCTCAGTGACCTCGATATTGACGTCACCCACGTCACCGAGGCCGAGGCAGCAATCCGCAAGTTGACCCGCGAACGCTTTGAAGCGGTCATCGTGGATTGCCATCGCGAGGAGACGGCTGCACACGTCCTGCGCAGCGCCCGCAATGCTCTCTGCAACAAGCGCGCCGTGGCGGTTGCCATTCTTGACGGTGCCCAGGTCGTCCGCAGTGCCTTTGAACTCGGCGCCCACTTCGTCCTCTACAAACCGATTTCCATGGAGCGGGCCAAAACCAGCTTCCGCGCCGCCCGCGCCCTGATGAAGTGTGAACGCCGCCGTAATATCCGTATCCCTGTGGAGATTCCCGTCGCCCTGGTATTCGGCAACGGTGAACGTCTGAAAACCAATACCACTGATTTCAGTGCCGGTGGAATGGCAGTTCATCACTCCAAGAGAAATGATCAATCAGGCCCTTTGAAAGTACACTTCACATTGCCCGGGACTGACCACGAAGCCCAGGTCGCGGGAGAAATTGCCTGGCAAAATGCCGGTCGCCAGGCAGGCATCCGCTTTACCGAGATCATGCCCGAAACTCAGCGTCAGATCAAGGAATGGTTAGCTCGGCATTCTCCCGAATTCGAGGAAAATGATCCCCCGGTGCCATGCAAGCTCACCGACCTGAGCCTGGGTGGATGCTACATGGAGGTGGCAGTGCCATTTCCTCTTCGCGCCCGTGTGATCCTTTCCATGAGCGTGGCAGGAGCCAAACTTCAAGTTGAGGGTGTGGTGCGAGTTGCCCACCAGGATGTGGGCATGGGGGTTGAGTTTGCTCGCAAAACGGATGAACAATGTCATCAGGTGGAAACCTTCCTGCAAACTCTAATGAACAGTGGAACGAGCATTCCCGAACTCCTGGTGGAGCCGGAGGGATTGGAACCGATGGATGCACCCTCTCAGGGGGATGTTCCGTTGCAAGATCCTTTGCTCGAACTGTTTCGCGCCAAGGCAGCATTGTCGACAGATAAATTTCAGGCTGAACTGCTCAAGCAACGCGGTGGTCAGGAACAGGCGCAAGGTGCTACCGCGAACTAACCGAGACCATGCAAAAATCTAGGCCTACACTCATGCGAGTGTAGGCCTTGGATTGTCTAACCAAGTTACTGGTTATGCCTGCTGCGCAATCGCCAGCTTTAATCCTAACCGCTGACGGAATGCAAAGCCCAGCATGCTGCCGATAACCATCATCAGGATCAACGCAATTTCCGCCGGCTCCGGCACGCTTACATAGCCGATATATTCCTGCGGAAGGCTGCCCGCCCAGCTCTGAGTTCCTGCAACTGGTGTATAGAGCACCAATCCCTGGAACCAGCTGTCTGGAGCAATTGCCGCCAACCCAAGATAGAACTGTTCAAACGCGAGCAGGTTGTTGCTCGTGAAGAACGCGTTGGTTTGGGCATCTGCGGAGAACAAACCCCAGATCGCCCAGTTGCCGATGTTGGCATTGATGGTGCCATTCAAAATGCCTTCGAAGATCAGCCCGGCAGCCTTGTAATTCTGAGTCTGACCGGCAAACAAACCACCGCCACCAGCCTGGCTACCGCTGAGCAAACTGGTCACTGTGGCCGTCCAGGTTTCCCCGCTGACGACTTCGTTGTCGAACGCGTCGCAGAGCAGTGCAACTGGCCCGCTGCCATTGACGGAAAACTCATACGGATAGGTATAAACCCCACCCGAGTTGTTCCCGGCAGGCCCAAGAAAGGTCATACTTGCCGTATCGGCCAGAGCCGAGCCAGCAAATGCCAGGAGTAGGGTTGTTAGTAATAGTGTTAGCCGGAAATGGCGCACTCTAATCGCTCCTTGAAAGACAGAATACAGCTATACGACGTAGCTATAAGAGCAATTAGAAATCCAATTGCAGGATACTGATTATAGGCGACTTACGAGGCTTGCACAGAGAGTAATGTGAAATGCTTTGCACTCAACCCGCACCAAGTCCTACACCACTAAAGTGCCATTAATCCTTGGATTCGGGGCTGGTCGGAGTCGGTTTTTCTTCATCTTTCAGGGCGTTCTTGAAGCCGCGAATTCCTTCTCCCAGGCTCTTCCCCAATTCGGGCAGTTTCTTCGGTCCAAACAGCAGCAAAGCAACTCCCACGACAACCACCCAATGCAACGGTGAAAACGCTCCCTCGAACATCGTGCCTCCTCAATGAGACGTCTCGTATTCTATCTGACTTACCTTAATAAAAACCCCCCAGCACGGTAATCCGTCGTTCTACCCGTCGAAAAAACACAGCCCGGTCGCCATAAGAAACCGACCATATCAAATGTAGAACCTCTGTGCTGGACACATCGTTATGACTCAAGCAAGCGTAAAATGAAGCCAACGATTTATGCGCCGAGTGTATCTCGACAATAACGCCACCACGCCCATGCTGCCGGAAGTTCATGAGGCCATGCGCCCCTACTTCACCGAGCACTTTGGCAACGCCTCTTCCATTCACCACCACGGCCAGGAAACTCGGGCCGCGGTCGAGCGCGCCCGCGAAGCGGTAGCTCAGTTAGTTGGATGCCGTCCTTCCGAAATTGTTTTCACCAGTGGAGGCACAGAGGGCGACAATCTGGCGATCTCCGGCTTGGCCCGCCCCGGCGATCACGTCATCACTTCGACCATCGAGCACCACGCAGTTCTCAACACCTGCAAGCATCTGGAGTCCGCGGGTGTTGATGTCACCTATATCCCGGTGGATGGCCGTGGTCTGATCGATCCCGACGATGTCCGACTGGCGCTGCGCCCTAGCACGCGCCTGGTCACCATCATGATGGCCAACAACGAAACCGGAGTTCTGCAGCCGGTGGCAGAAATCGGAAAAATCGCCGCCGCAGCCGACGTCTATTTCCATACCGATGCGGTACAGGCAGCAGGGAAAATCCCGATTGATGTACAGACGATCGGCTGTGATCTGCTTTCCATCTCCGGACACAAAATGCACGCCCCGCAAGGCGTAGGCGCGCTCTACGTGCGCAAAGGAACCCTGCTTCAGCCCTTGTTCCACGGGGGCCGCCACGAGCGCTCCCGCCGCGCGGGTACAGAGAATGTCCCCGGCATCGTGGCCCTGGGCAAAGCCGCAGAACTAGCCAGACAAGGTTTTGAAAACGGAGAAGTCGCACGCATCGCAGCCTTGCGAGATGAGATCGAACGCACAATTCTTAGTGAAGTAGACACCACCGGGGTAAACGGCGCAGGCGCCCCACGCGTCCCCAACACCACCAACATCCACTTCGACCACATCGAAGGAGAAGCGTTGGTGATCGCTCTGGACTTGAAGGGCCTTGCCGTTTCAACCGGAGCCGCCTGCTCATCCGGCGCGCTGGAACCTTCCCACGTCTTAATAGCAATGGGCCTCCGCCCCGATCAAGCCCGTGCCAGCCTGCGCTTCAGCCTGGGGAAGCAAAACACAACCGGCGATATAGAATTTGCCCTGTCACTAATTCCTCCCACCGTGGCCCGCCTGAGAGAGCTGTCCCCGGTCTACCAAAAAGCCTGACCGAGATAGTCTGAGAACTGAGAACCAGCAACTGACAACTGATGATTTTCCCCGTGCCCCGGCCACAAGGCTACCGTGTAAGGGCAGCAATCCTCTCGGCAAACTGAGGACACTCCGAGGTCAACTCCTCCCGCTCCCCTATCTCAAAATCCTGATAATCAAATCCGGGAGCTACGGTCGTTCCCAACAAAGCATACTTCCCGCCAGCCCGTAATCGCGATCCCTGCCACGCACCTCCCGGCACCACATGCTGCGGACGCATCCCGGCAACAATGTCCGGCCCAAGCACAATCACTTCGCCGGCACCGTTCGCATTGATCTGCAACAACTCCACCGGATCACCCAGATAAAAATGAAAAATCTCATCTCCCCGCAGCCGGTGCATCGCAGAAAAACTGTCAGCAGTCAGCAAGTAATAAATCGCAGTCGAAACCGACCGCGCCCCCGGATATCCCGCGGGCAAAGCGTCCTGCGCTAACCAGTGCTCCGCCCGATAAGTCTCCACAAAATAACCACCCTCAGCCGGATGCGGCTGAAGCTTCAAATGCTTGCGAATTTCATCAGCGGTTAACATGATTTTTTGTTTCTCCGGGACCAAGTCCCTGCACGCCGACTCGACGCAGGGTTTGGGTAGGGCACGGCTTCCCAGCCGTGACATCAGGGTCAAAATTATACGGGCTTTAGCCACTGAGGAACTTCAATCGAATCTGGATTTGTTGTTAAACAGCTTCTAATACGCCGCTCCGCAAATTTACCCTTTATAATTATGAGTTTCCCAACCCCAGCGGAGGACAGTAAATGGCAGGTTCCTACAACGGTGTGCCGGTGCCCAAAGATGGCGCCGCCATCGGCTACAGCGGCGGAAAATATCAGGTTCCCGACAATCCCATCATCCCTTTCATCGAAGGCGACGGCACCGGACGCGACATCTGGAAAGCATCAGCCCGCGTCTTCAACGCCGCCGTCGAAAAAGCCTACAAAGGCAAGCGCAAAGTTATCTGGTACGAAGTCTTCGCCGGAGAAAAAGCCAAAGACAAATTCAACAATTGGCTTCCCGATGAAACGGTCAACGCGATTCGCGACTATCGCGTAGCCATCAAGGGCCCGCTGACCACGCCAGTAGGCGGCGGTATTCGCTCACTGAACGTGGCACTGCGCCAAATTCTTGACCTCTACGGCTGCATCCGCCCGGTGAAGTATTACAAAGGCACACCGTCCCCGGTGAAGCACCCAGAAATGATGGACCTGGTCATCTTCCGCGAAAACACCGAAGACGTTTACGCCGGTATCGAATGGGAAGAAGGCACGCCTGAAGCCGCCAAGCTGATCAAGTTCCTCAACGAAGACATGTTGAAGAGCGGCAAGAAGCAAATCCGCCTCGACTCCGGAGTAGGCATCAAGCCGATTTCTATCACCGGGACAAAGCGTCTGGTGCGCATGGCCATCCAGCATGCATTGGAAAAGAAGCTAAAAAGCGTGACTCTGGTGCACAAGGGCAACATCCAGAAATTCACCGAAGGCGCATTCCGCAAGTGGGGATACGAACTGGCCACAGAAGAATTTCGCGATCAGGTAGTGACCGAACGTGAAAGCTGGATCATCGACAACAAAGATAAGAACCCAGCTCTGACGGCAGAGCAGAATGCGGCCCTGGTTGAACCGGGCATTGAATTCGCACCTGAAGACTTCCGCAACTCGGTGGCCAAGGAAGTAGAAACCGTCCTGGGCAAAATCTACGCCACCCACGGCAAAGGCGCGTGGAAGACGAAGCTGATGATCAACGACCGCATTGCCGATTCCATCTTCCAGCAGGTGGTCACCAGGCCAGGAGAGTACCAAGTGCTGGCCACACCTAACTTGAACGGAGACTACATCTCCGACGCCTGCGCCGCACAGGTAGGCGGGTTGGGCATCGCTCCCGGAGCCAACGTAGGCGACGGCTACGCCATCTTCGAAGCGACCCATGGCACAGCTCCCAAGTACGCCGATAAAGACGTCATCAACCCAGGTTCGGTCATCTTGTCCGGCGTAATGATGTTCCGACACCTGGGCTGGACCGAGGCCGCCGACCTGATCGAACGCAGCATGGAGCGCACCATCGAACAAAAGACAGTCACCTACGACTTCGAACGCCTGATGCAGGGCGCAACCAAGGTAAAGACCAGCGAATTTGCAAGTTACATGATCAAAAATATGGTTTAAAAAATTCTGCCGCAGATTACGCGGATAAACGCAGATTAAAAAATATTTTGATCCGCGTGAATCCGCGAAAATCCGCGGCCAAAGGGGTTTCAATGCGCAAAAAAGTAACCATAGTAGGTTCCGGAAACGTAGGCGCCACCACCGCCCACTGGATCGCGTCCAAAGAACTAGCCGACGTAGTCCTCATTGACATCATTGAAGGCGTCCCCCAAGGCAAAGGCCTCGATCTGCTGGAAGCCATGCCCATAGAAAAGCGCGACTCCCACATCCTCGGCACCAACGACTACGCCGACACCGCCAACTCCGACATCGTAGTCATCACCGCCGGCCTCCCCCGCAAGCCGGGCATGAGCCGCGACGACCTGCTCAACACCAACCACAAGATCATGAAAGACGTAGTCAGCAAGTGCGTGCAGCACTCACCCAACTGCATCCTGATCATCGTCTCCAACCCGCTCGACGCCATGGCCCAGGCCGCCTACAAAATGGCCGGCTTCCCCAGAGAGCGAGTGATCGGCATGGCGGGAGTCCTCGACTCAGCCCGTTTCCGCGCCTTCATCGCAGAAGAACTGAAAGTAAGCGTAGAAAACGTAACCGCATTCGTCCTGGGAGGCCACGGTGACACCATGGTTCCCCTGCCACGTTATTCAACAGTCGCCGGCATTCCCATCACCGAGCTGATCGAAAAAACTCGCCTGGAAGCCATCGTCCAACGCACCCGCGACGGCGGCGCGGAAATCGTAAAGCATCTCAAAACGGGCTCAGCTTATTACGCGCCTTCAGCCGCGACGACGGAGATGGTCGAGGCAATCCTGAAAGATAAGAAAAAAATTCTTCCCTGCGCCGCATATCTGCAAGGCGAATATGGAATCACCGGACTCTACGTCGGCGTGCCTTGCAAACTAGGGGCAAAGGGGATTGAGCAGATTATTGAAATCAAACTGACGGCGGAGGAAAAAGCAGCGCTTGATAAGAGCGCAGCGGCAGTGAAAGAATTGGTGGGAGTGATCGGAGTGTAGGTTATTTTTGAGGAGTCGAATGACGCCTGAAGAAGCCATTCGTGCAAATGCACGTTTAGTCGTTGAAAAGTGTCGCTCCTTGAGCGGTTTGGGGGATCATTTTGGTTATAACCGAGATTCTCTAGAATGGATCGAAGGATTCGTTGAACGTGAGCGGAACACGAGGAATTCAAGTTCTAAGATTCCCGAGACCCTAGTTCAAGTCATCGGTTCTTTCTTAGGTGAGTGCGTTATTCACGCTTATGGTGGGACATGGCGGGAACACGACGGGGAGTGGGGCGTTTTCTTTGATGATTCTAACGGTGTCTTCCCATTCACAAGGTACGTAAGCAGTTCGAAAACGGCATCTCCGCGGGAGATTCCATCCTTGGCTTTATGAAACAATTGGACCAGTATTCCGACCCAGCCTTACGTTCGACTATCATAGGTAAGAATGCTGTCCATGGGCACGAGGCAGTAGTCAGAATTACCTCACGCTGTGAAAACCGCAAGAATCCCGCGCATTCTAGCCGCACTATGTTGTCTGGCCCTCTCGGCCTGTCACAAGAAAGCCGAACCCAAACCCGATCATCCCCGCCTCACCCCGAACGTGATCATGCACGATGTCACGTTCCAGAGCGCTGCCCTCGGCCGGGAGATGACCTATCGCGTGATTGTTCCCGCCACGATTGCAGCTTCCCAAAAACTTCCTGCTGTCTATCTCCTGCATGGAGGTGGCGGCAACTTCCGTGACTGGTCGAACTATTCGGACGTTGCACGCTTCGCCGAGCGTGGCCTGATTCTAGTCATGCCGGAAGGCAACAACTCCTATTACACAAACGCCGTGGATCGCCCGAATGACCGCTACGAAGACTACATCGCGAAGGATCTGATCTCCGATGTGGAAAGCAAATTTCCGGTATCACCCGACCGTTCGCACCGGGCCGTCGTGGGAGTTTCCATGGGAGGTTTCGGCGCGGTAAATCTGGCGCTGAAGCATCCGGATCTGTTTGTCTTTGCCGCAGGCATTAGTTCGGCCATCGACGTCCCCAGCCGTCCGTTCTCATTCAAGCGGATCGGTCAATATCGCGGACACGCCGCGATCTTCGGGCCATGGGGAAGCCAGACCCGCCGCGACAACGATCCCTTTGTGTTCGCGCGGTCTGCCGATCCGGCTCGAACACCTTATCTCTATCTAACCTGTGGCGAACAAGAAGGTCTACTGCCGGCAAATCGCAAAGTTCGCGGCGGAGTACTGGGACAGCGCCATTTTCAATATGAATTTCACGTAGGGCCTGGAGGCCACGATTGGAACCAGTGGAACGGCAGGCTCAATCAGATGTTCAAACGACTCTTGGAATATGTAAGCCAACCTGAACCGGGTGCCCCTCGATAAGAACGGAGGCGTTGTCAAGGCATAATGGTCGTGGCCGGTGCTTGAGCACCGGTTGGTTTTCCAGAGCTTCCTGAGGGCTAAGACTCTAAATCTCACCAAGTATCAAAAGACGGCAGAACTCGCCGTTCCACCAACCATCGATTCGACCACTACAGCGGCCATGATTCTTCTATGCGAACATCCCATTCTCTTCGTGGGATTTTAAGTCTATTTCTGGATTTGTCATTCTCGATCATAAGGCTCGCACGAAGCGCCTCTCGTTTGAATTACCGCTTGGCACCTAGTTTGACCATAGTCATTGACCATAGTACGATATATCCATGAAGGAAGTAGCCATCTCCGCTTTCAAGGCCAAGTGCCTGCGCATGCTGATACTCTTTGCGAAACTCCAGATCGTAACGCACTGCAATGCCCATCCGCTTCCACCCGCATCATGCGCAGCATGCGGTTGCCTTGCTTCGAAATCCCCCCCAGCTCCTGCGGAGCGCCCGATGAAAGCTCGCTTGGAATCAGGCCTATATAGCCGGCCATCTGCTTGCCGCGGCAATAGTCGGCGACATCGTCCATGGTCAGCACGTAGTCCGATGAAGTAATCGGGCCCACGCCTGGTTGCGTCATCAGCAGTCGGGCTTGCGAATCACTCTCTTCTTCGGCATTCACCGCTGCATCCAGTGGAGCAATTTGCTCGTGGAACATCTCAAGCGAATGCAGCAGGTCTTCTCTGCGGCGTGATGCCCATGGCTTCAGCGGCAACTCGCGCAACAGCTGCTGTCCGGCTTGCGACCACAGCTTGCGCTTCCGCTGCACTCCCTTATTCAACGCGAGATCTTGCACTTCGGTTTTCCCCCGCGCCCGCAGATTAGCATCTGGGAGGCAATGCTGCTGCACCGTAAAGGGCGTTTGAAAATTCCTGCAGGGTTTCTCCACATGGGTTACGCGGGCCCTCACAGGAGCGTCTTTCAAGGAAGCTCCTTTAACCTTCGATGTTACGGCTATTTCTCACCCACGATCCGATTGCCGCATTCCGATCCTGCCCGATTTGTTCCTCGCCGCATCAGCTAAAACATTTCGGGCTGACCCTTCGTTACCTCGGATCGCAATCTGCTTGCTACTGAGGGAATCTCTCTCCTGGAGAACTGACCAAGGTATTCTCACACCCGCTCAATCACCGGACCACATCCTTATCGGTCGCCTGCCCGTTGCAGCCTGAGAATAGAATTGGTCCACGAAATGATCATGAAAGTGAACTTGTCTCTCCCATGTCTCGCAAAACCAGCGAGACATGGGGCACCCGTGGCAACGAAAAATTTAGGCACACTCCTAGGCCTTCGCCGCCAGCGCCTTAAACGCCGCCCGAATGACATCATCCGTAATAAGTTCAGGAGTCATCAGTCTCTGTATCACCAGCCCTTCGCTCAGAGCGTGCACAATGGGGATCAGTCTTTCCGCCGGCATGGGAAGCTCACCTTTCTTAGTCACGCTGCGAAGCCACTCGGCGCCGAAAGCATAATTTTGCGCGGTGACCTCTTTCACCCGTGCGTGCAGCTCTTTGTTCGCGAGCGCGTAGGCAATCCCGGACATGCGGCCGAAGCCCGCAGCTTCGCGGTCCGGAATTACCGCAATGGTGGCTTCCGCAATCGCGCGCATCACTTGTGCGAAGCTGGAACCGGGTTTGACCTTCGGTTTAATCGGCGCCCAATAGGTTTCGGCAAGAGCGATAAATAAATCATTGCGGTTTTTGAAATTTCCGTAGATCGCCCCGGTTGTCATGCCCGCCTTTTCCGCAATGTCCTCCAGAGTTGTGTGCTCGTGGCCTTTTTCCCGGATCAGCATGCGGGCTGTTTCGAGAAGTTTTGCGCGAGTCCGATCGCGCTTGTCGCCTTTTGGTTTCCCCCGGCGGCCGTCCTTGCCGGTTGTCTTTGAGCTCATGCCTTGATTATATAATTACATTATTTTATAATTTAATTATATTTTAGATTCGTAGAGAGACAGGAGTAGTTATGAATGCAGACAGTCCAGTCCAGCAGGCTTTGCAAAAAGCAGTCAATGCGGGAGATTTTGCCGGGGCAGCGACTCTGGCATGGCGCAACGGCGATATCCAGACAGCGTGCGCTGGCTGGCGGGACAAAGAAGCCAATCTTCCCATCGAGCGCAACACGATTTTCCGGCTTGCCTCGATGACCAAGCCGATCACTTCGGTTGCGGCATTAATGCTGGTCGAACAAGGCCGGTTTGCGTTAACCGATCCCATCTCCCGGTACGCTCCTGAATTCTCAGAGATGCGGGTATTGCGATCTCCAGCGGGCCCACTGAACGACACAGTTGCGGCCGAACGTCAGATCACATTTGAGGATCTACTAACACATCGCGCCGGACTGACCTACGCAGAACTCGTGAATGGCCCGATTACTCCGGCGTACCGTCAGACCCTCGGCGGCGAGATCGACAACCATCTGACACCCGATGAATGGATGGCAAGGCTGGCGAAGTTGCCTTTAATCGGACAGCCAGGCGTGGGTATGACCTACAGCTGCGCGCCCGACCTTCTTGGTTTTCTAATAGCGAGAATCGAAGGCATGCCACTAGGCGTCGTGCTGAAGCGTCTCATCTTCGATCCTCTGGGCATGAAAGATACAGGCTTTCTCGTTCCTCATGAGAACCGCCATCGCCGCGCCTCAGCTTATGGCTTCGACAATGCCGGTGGGTTGGTGAAAGTCCCGGAATGGGGGAAAGTGTGGGTGGCCGAGCGGCCTGATGACATGACCTACGAGTCCGGTGGCACAGGCTTATGGTCAACGGTGGACGACTACTTGAAGTTCGCACGTTTGTTCGTGAGTGGCGGAGAAGTGGATGGCGTTCGACTGCTGTCTCCGGCGACCCTTGCCATGATGGCCAGCAACCAGCTGACAGACCAGCAACGCGCGAACTTCACGCTTCTTGGACAGAAATCCTTCGCCGTAGGGCGCGGGTTCGGTCTAGGCGTTTCGGTGGTGTTGGAGACTGACAAATCTGACTGGCTGCGGCGCGGCAATCCAGGGACAGTCAGCTGGCCAGGCGCGTATGGTGCGTGGTGGGAGGCCGACCCAAAAATCGGATCGGTGCTGATTTTTCTGGCGACCAGTGTTGCTAGCATGGCGCAGATGTCCAAAGGTTTTGGTCTCGGCGTCTGGGGAGCAATCGGTGAGTTTCAACAATTGGCGGCATAGAAGCGGAATGAACCGGCCAGCCGGGGGCCCCAGTCTCGCTGTAGTTGCGAGACCTGGGAATTCTGCCCATGACTGCAAACATATTTGAAACTGCGAATTCAGAGCCTCCCCCGGTTCATCTCCAATCAAATAGACCATAGTCGTTGACTATGGTCTATAATGAGAAGCATGAAGGAAGTAGCCATCTCCGAATTCAAAGCCAAATGCCTCGGCATGCTGGAGGAAGTCCGCAAAACCCGCAAGCCCATCCGCGTGACGCGCTTCGGCGAGCCGGTGGCTGAAATCGTGCCGCCCACGCCGAAGCCCCGCCGCAAGAGCTGGCTGGGCAGTATGGCGGGGTCAGTAAAAATTGTTGGCGATATCGTTGGCCCTACCGGAAGCTTTGAGGACTGGGAAGCCTTTCGCAAATGAAGCTGCTTCTGGATACCCACATCTGGGTCTGGAGTGTCAGCGAGCGGGAGAAACTGTCCCGGCGCGTGGCGCGGGAATTGGATCGCGCTGGCAACCAGCTTTGGTTGTCTCCCGTCAGCATTTGGGAAGCAATGCTGCTCCACCGCAAAGGACGTCTCGAAGTTCCGGAGGGGTTTTCCACGTGGCTCACGAAGGCGCTCACGATCACCTCATTCCATGAAGCCACATTCACATTCGAGGTCTCACAAGTACTTTCCACAATCAACCTACCCCACGCAGATCCTGCCGATTTATTCCTGGCCGGATCTGCTAAGGCGTACGGATTGACGCTGGTCACTTCGGATCGCAATCTGCTTCGCACCAAAGAAATTTCAGTCTTGGAGAATTAGCGGGAATCCTGCTCTACACCCGCTCAATCACCACCGCCGTCACCACCACATCCTTATTCGGCTTATCCTGCCGGCTCCGCGGAACCCCTACAATCTTCTCCGCCACCTCATACCCCTCAACCACTTCACCGAAAATCGTATGGTTCCCGGTAAGCCAGGTAGTCGGCGCAACCGTAATAAAAAACTGCGAGCCATTGGTATTCGGCCCGGCATTGGCCATCGCCAGCTTTCCCGGCTTGTCGAACTTGTGCGGAGATCCCTTGGTTTCATCCTCAAACTGATAACCGGGCCCGCCCATCCCGGTGCCGGCGGGGTCGCCGCCCTGAATCATGAAGTTGGGGATCACCCGGTGAAAAATCGTGCCGTCATATAAATGATCCTTGCTCTTCTTGCGGCTCACCGGATGTGTCCACTCCCGCTTCCCCTCGGCCAGGTCCACAAAATTGGCGACGGTCTTGGGCGCTTCTTTTTCAAACAGGCGGCAGACTATGGTTCCTTCAGAAGTATTGAAAACTGCGTAAGTTCCTGCTGGGCGGCTCATGGAGTCCTTTCAAGTGCGTATTTATTTTCGTATACGAAAGCTATTTCGGGATTGTTGCGGGCTTCACCGGGGCTTTGTGGACCACTCCGGCTGGTTTCTTTGCCGTGGCGGGCTTGGCGGCGGCAATCGACTGGGTTACGGTAATGTGATTGATCCGCACCGGACGATACGGCCGGTCATTTGCATCTTTTCCCATGCGCGCGATTTGCTTTACCAGTGCCACCGCAGCTTCATCGCACTGTCCAAAAATGGTGTAGCCGCCATTCAGGCTCGCATACGGAACCTCTGTAATAAAGAACTGCGAGCCGTTAGTCCCCGGCCCGGCATTGGCGTAAGCCAGCCGTCCCGGGCGATCAAACTTCAACGTCGGCGATGTCTCATTTTTGAATACATAACCCGGATCGCCCGCGCCCGTCCCCGCCGGGTCGCCGCCTTGAATCATGAACTCAGGAATCACGCGGTGAAAGATGGTTCCGTCGTAGAGAGGAACTCCGTGCTTCTTATTATGGGTGGCCGGACTGACCCAGTCCTTGGTTCCATTGGCCAATCCAATGAAGTTGGCCACTCCAATCGGAGCTACGTTGGGAAACAGTTCACACTTCATCTTGCCGACAGACGTGTCAATGATCGCAATCGGCCCGGTTGGCCGGACGGCATGAGCCGCTGGAGTCGATGGTTTGGCAGGCGCGGCTTGCGACCACATTGGCAGGGAAGCGAGGCACAAAACCCCAAGAACATGTAGCAGTCTTCGCATTGTAGTCTCCTGAATTGGCTGCCCAGAATTTTACGACAAGTTGACCCGCTAGCATTAACTCGCTTGGCTACCGTGTATTGATCGGAGGTGACCCGGTATGACCAGGGCCATTGATTTGCTATAGTTTCGTCTAATCCAGGGGGAAGTCTAAGCCGCATTCGAAACTCCAATGATCAGTAAGCTCGATTCCAATCCACCCGATGTGGTGCAGGGCTCGGTTGTGTCCCGCGAGACCGCTTCGCCGGACCAGCACGAAGCTGCGCTGATCGAGCGGGTCAAAGCCGGAGATGTGGACGCGTTTTACGAACTCGTCCGTCCCCGCGAGCGCGGGCTTTTTCTCTCGGCCCTGGCCATCGTCAACAACCAGGCCGATGCCGAAGACGCCGTGCAGGAAGCCATCCTGAAAGCCTTCAAGGCCATTAACACTTTCCGTGGAGAATCCAAGTTCAGTACGTGGATCATTCAGATCGCCATCAATGAAGCGCGCATGCGCATCCGCAAAGACCGCAAGCACCTGTATGAATCAATCGACGAGCCGTTAAAAGGTGACGAAGAAGGAGATTACTTGCCGCGCGATTTCGCCGACTGGCGACCCATTCCATCCGAAACCCATCACAATAACCAACTGCGTGCGGCCCTGAAGAAGGCCCTGGATTCGCTCTCGCCCAAGTACCGTCAGGTAGTAATTCTGCGCGATGTCGAACACATGAATATTTCCGAAACGGCAGAAGTCTTGGGCATCAGCGAAGCCGCGGTAAAAACCCGCCTGCTCCGCGCCCGCCTGATCCTGCGTGACGCGCTGGCCCCAGGCTTTGATGGCGCCTGGAAAAAAGGCAAGGAATACCAAAAAGTCCGCCCCTGGTAGGGGATTGTGTTTCATCTGGTTTTCTCCGCGTCCTCTGCGGCAAAAGTCTTTTGTTTTTCTTCCAGGGCGCAAAGGACGCAAAGAAGAAACAACCTGAGTTAGGACACTAGAGATACAGACAGGAAGAATTGTTACTTGGATTTCCGACTTTCCAGATATTCATTGAGCTTGCCGTAAAACCGCTGACTCACTCGAGCGGGTAACGGAAACGATTTCCCATCCCCCACCAGCGCCACCACATTCCGTGTCCCATCCAAAATCGCGGTGCAATGGTCGCAATTCTGGAAGTGGGCCGACATGTTCTGTTTCAATTCCGGGTCCACGTCGTTATCGACGTAGTCGGACAGATGCCGCCAGACTTCCACGCAGTCGAGTTCAATCACACGGACGGACACGGTCGTTTCAGCCTCCAACAGGTGGTGGACGGGTTCGATTTATATCACAAAGCCCAGCTATTCGAAGCCGTCATGCAGTCTAAGATTCGCTACCCTCCAGGAAGTTTCAGCCCTGCCCGCGGTTCGTTCTCGTCTGTAACTTAGGGCATCCACTGGAATCATATCCAAATCCCGTAAGACAGGTCGTAATATGTTCAAAAAATTGGCTTTAGCACTTTTGGCAATAAGCATCGGCGTCAGCCACGCCAGCGCTCAGAATGAAGCAAAAAACGAGCTGGGTTTGCTTCTAGGCGCAACGTTCACGCCCGCACTGAACATCTCAAACCAGACCGGCAAAGTCAGTTTCGGGTCTGGCCTAACGTTTCAGGCTACCTACGCTCACCGCCTGGTCGCTCTGCCGGGGGCCGCAGTGTATTTTGAAGTCCCGTTCGCGGCCGCACCGAACATTGATATTTCCACGAGCAACTCGTCAGTGCCCGCCAGTTATGCGTCGTTGTTCATCACTCCCGGACTGCGGCTGAAGCTTCATCCAAACGCGAAAGTAGCTCCCTGGCTGGCGCTTGGCGGAGGCTATGCCCGTTTTCACGAAAGCGCGGAACTGCAAAACGGAAGCCCAAATCCAGGCCGCATCGGCGCCAATCGTGGGGCTGTTGAGTTCGGCGGCGGAATAGACTTCCGCACGCCGATCAAGGTGCTGTTTCCCATCAAACTGCGTGTGGAAATCCGCGACTTCTATTCTGGCCAGCCCAACTACAACCTCGCGGTCGCAGCCGGATTTCAGCACAACCTATTGTTTTCAGGCGGCTTAGCAGTGAGCTTTTAGGCAGGGAAAATCGCTCGCTTACAAATTCATTTTCTGCTTGACAAATGGAACGACGAATTATAAGTTAACGTTGTTAAGTTAACACTGTAAAGTAAATGAGAGTCGTTATGGGCGTCAAAGAGCGCAGAGAACGAGAAAAGACCGAGACCCGGGAAATCATCCTGGACGCAGCCCGTGAGCTGTTTGCCGCCGAGGGCTACGAAGGCGTGTCGATGCGCAAGGTGGCGGAAAAAATTGAGTACTCCCCCACCGCCATCTACGTGCACTTCAAGGACAAAGAAGACCTGTTCCACGAGCTCTGCCATTGTGACTTCGCGCGCCTGGCCGCAGAATTTCAGAGCCGTAGCTTGCCCACCGATCCAGCCGAGCAGATTCGCCAAATTGGCCGTATTTACATTGAATTTGGCATTCGTTATCCCAACCACTTCAAGCTGATGTTCATGACCCCGCATCCGCCCACTCCGCTGAAGCAGCGTGATCACGAGGTCCTGGGCAATCCGGAAAAAGATTCTTACGCCTTCCTGATGATGACCGTAAGGCAAGCGTTGGCCGCGGGTATTTTTCGTGACGAATTAAGAGATGCAGAACTGATCGCGCAAACCTTATGGGCAGCAGTGCATGGCGTAATCTCTCTGCAAATCGCCAAATGCAACGATGCCTGGGTGAATTGGAGCCCTCTGGAAGAGAGAATCCAGACCATGACGGACGCAGTTCTGCGTGGCCTATTGAAGGAGTCAAAATAATGCCTCCTTTAGCGCAACGCAATCTCTTCCACGACAAAATTCGTCTCACCGTCACCCTTACCGGTATTGTCTTCGCGGTGGTGCTGATCGTAGTCGAGCTGGGATTGTTCGTAGGTTTTACCGTCACGACATCTGGCCTGGTGGACCACTCGAAAGCCGATCTCTGGGTGACTTCCAAGCACGTTCCCTACGTCGAACTTGGAGTCCCATTCAGCGAGCGCAAGGTCTATCAGGTGCGGGCTGTTCCCGGAGTAGAAGAAGCCCAGAAAGTAGTTACCCGGTGGGGGCAATGGAAGCGCGCCGATGGCAGGGAAGAGTCAGTCCAGATTGTCGGCGTGAATCCAGACTCAACCATGGAACAACCCTGGAACCTGGTGCAGGGTAGTGTTCAGGACCTCAAACATCCCGACGCTGTAATCATGGACGATATGTACAAGGACAAGCTCGCCGTCCATCACCTCGGCGAGGTCTTCGAGATCAACGGCCGCCGCGCCCGTATTGTCGGTTTCACCCATGGAATTCGCTCCTTCACAACTTCGCCCTATGTGTTCACCACGTTCAAGCGCGCCCAGGAGTACATCAATCTCCCGGAGGACCAAACGATTTTTATCCTGGTGAAGCTTGCTCCGGATGCCAACGTTGAGCAGGTGCGGCAGGCGATTCTGGGTAGCGTGCAAAACGTAGAAGTTTTCACCAGCCACGAATTCAGCCGTATGACGCAGTTCTACTGGATGTTCACCACCGGGGCAGGAGTAGCCGTATTACTGGCTGCTCTTCTCGGGTTGGTGGTTGGTTTCGTAGTGGTGGCGCAAACGATTTACGCGACCACCATGGACCACCTGCGTGAGTACGGAACATTAAAAGCGATGGGCGCGCCTAATAGCTATGTGTACAAGGTCATCATCAAGCAAGCCGCCATGAGCGCAATCATAGGATACGTGCTGGGCATGATCGTGAGCGCATTCGTAGTACGGGCCAGCCAAAGCGGCGGAGCAGCAATCCTCCTCCCGTGGCCCATGGCAGTCGGGATGTTTTTTTTGACGCTGGCCATGTGTGTAGGCGCAGCGCTGGTTTCAATCAGCAAAGTGACCAGCCTGGACCCGGCAATGGTGTTCAAGGGCTAGCCGCGAAGCGGCGAAAGATTACAGCCCAGGGCGAAGGGCGTGGATTTCGCCCTTCGCCCTGGGTCACAGTGAGGATAGTAACCAAGCCCTGAAGGGGCGAAAGAAAGGGAAGCTAAGATGCAACCCGCAATCGCAGTCCGTGAGCTAACCAAAACCTACTCCGAAGGAGAAGCCAGCGTAGTCGCTCTCCGTGGCGTTGACCTCGACGTCCACCCTGGGGAGATGGTCATGCTCATGGGCCCTTCCGGCAGCGGCAAAACCACTCTGCTCTCGATCATGGGCTGCATCCTGTCCGCAACCTCAGGCAGCGTGCGCCTGTCAGGCAAAGAGGTGGCTGGGCTGCCGCAAAAGCAACTTCCCGGCATCCGCCTGGAACACATCGGTTTTGTGTTTCAAGGTTTCAATCTATTTCCTACCTTGACCGCCGGAGAGAACGTCGAATTAATGCTGGACCTGAAAGGCGTACGTGGAACTTTAGCCAAGAAGCGCAGCCAGGAATTGCTGGAGCAAGTGGGATTGGGAGAGAAGTACAACAGCTTCCCCAACGACCTGAGCGGCGGACAGAAGCAGCGTGTAGCCATCGCCCGTGCGTTAGCCGGTGACCCGAAAATCATTCTGGCCGACGAACCCACCGCCGCGCTCGATTCCCACACCGGACGCAACGTCATGCAAATGATGAAAGACCTGGCGCACCAGCGTGACCGGGCGGTAGTGATCGTGACCCACGATCCCCGCGTAGCCGAATTTGCCGACCGCACCATCAGGATCGAAGACGGATTGGTAGTGCCATCTCCTGAGGAAGCAGTAGTTCCAATGGAACTTCTTGCCGGACGGCAATTGACTGGAACTTTCGATGTTGGCGAGCAGTTTGAAGCTGGATGGAGAATTTTATGAAGAACAAAACGCTCATTTTAGTTGGCGCGGTGGCATTCCTGACAACCGTTGTTCTAACCCTGCGCTTGGTCCGTTCGCACTCGGCTAGTGCGGTACAGGCGGCTTCATCTGCCCAGCCGAGTTCTCAACCACGGCTGATCGCCGGCCCCGGCCGGGTTGAGCCCGTCTCGGAGGACATCAAACTAGGCTCCGAGCTAAGCGGCAAGCTCAAGTCAGTGAACGTGGAAGAAGGAGACCATATCTATCGCGGCCAGGTGCTGGCGATCCTACAGAACGATGACTACCGCGCCCAGGTCCTTTCCGCCGAAGCCGAAGTCCGCGCCAAAGCAGCAACGCTGGAAAAAGTATTGAACGGCGCCCGGGCGCAGGAGCGTTCCGAAGCGTTATCCACGGTGCGGGCCGCCCAAGCAGTCATGGAAAATGCCGAGGCCCAAAAAGATCGCTACCAGAAACTCTTCACCGCCGGAGTAGTCTCCCGCGAAGAATCCGAGCGCTACGCCCGCGAATACAATGTGGCCAAAGCCCAGTATCAGGAGTCGGTAGAGCACCACTCGCTGGTGGACGATCACGCCCGGCATGAAGATCAGGCCTTCGCCCAGGCAGATTTGCAGCTGGCACAGGCCCAATTGCAGGAAGCCCGCGCCAAGTACGAGAAGACCCTGATCAAGTCGCCGATCGACGGTACGGTACTGCGCAAGCATCATCGCAGCGGCGAGAGCGTCTCTAATTCCTCCACCGTCCCCGATCCAATCCTGACCATCGGCGACAAAGAAGTTCTCCGTGTCCGCATGGACGTAGATGAAACCGACGTAGATAGAGTCCACGTAGGCCAGAAAGCCTATGTAACTGCCGATGCCTACGGTAAACAAAAATTCTGGGGAAGAGTAGTGCGCGTGGGCGAACAACTAGGCCCGAAGAATGTCCGCACCGACGAGCCCACGGAGCGTGTGGATGTAAAAATCCTCGAAACCTTGGTGGAGTTGGATAAAGGCATGCAACTCCCGGTGGGCCTGCGCGTAGATACCTACGTCGTCACCGATGGCGCAGTAGATTCAGCGTCAATTCAATAAATAAGGGAGCAGATGAAAGGGCGGGCGTCCTTTCGCTTCGCTCAAGGCAGGCCACGCCCGTCCAGGGCTAGGCTGCCTTTTTCATCGGAACGGGCTCAATCTTTTTCCTGCCCAGGAAACCCGCCAGCAGTCCGGCGATTCCCACGGCACTGTGCAAATAAAGCACTGGCACAGCATTCAGGACTAGATGTAGCGGCCCAAGGTTCGCCACTCCCGCGAAACCCAACACGGCCAGCAAAACGTAAATTCCACCAAAGATCCGAGCAAAGGTACGGGCGTGGGCCGAGGCTCCGATTGCCACACCCAAAGCAATGACTCCACTTACGATGTGAAACCAGCTATGGTGGATGGGCAGAGGAATTCTGCCGAGTAGCCCCAACACTCCAACCACCAGCAACAGCAGACCAACCAGGACGGTATAAGCTTTCGCAGCCATAAATCCTCCAGTCGTGCCCAGGAGAAATAGGGGAGAAAGGCTTGTTTCTGGGTCGGCAAAGCGTACTTCCATCCAGTCATTATGTCAATAAAACCGGCTCTAAGCCTTGCTCGTAGTTCTCTGCGTCCTTTGCGGCTTTGCTTTGCAACCTCTACCGCAAAGGAGGCGTAAAGACTCGCGGCGTTAGAACATGCACCACCGGCACGTACGTAACCCGTTCCGCAATTGACGCCGCCCTGATCCCCTAGTTAGTCTTGAACATCAGTGGAGGTATCCTCTTGGCAGTTAAGTCCATTCAACTCGGTCAAGTCTGGCGTCAGGATGTAAGCGGCCAGGACTACCTGGTCACCAAGGTCTACAGCGAAGTCTTCAGCCAAATCGCAGTCCTGCGTCTGGCGGAAACCAATGCCCCCAATGTGGCGACGATCCGGGTGAAAGCCATGAAAGGCGCCGATGGATTCTCGCTTCCGGGATACACCTTTACCCAGGAAAGTTCGTTCTAATCTAGAACTCCCGTTTCTGATTCATGACTGAACGTATCCTCGCCGTCATCTTCGTCTTCATCAAATCGGTCATCGGAGTGACTGGCTACGGCGGCATCGCCCTACTCATGGCGATCGAATCCGCCTGCATCCCGCTGCCCTCGGAACTAATCATGCCCTTTGCGGGATACCTGGTTTTTGAAGGCAGTATGAAGCTGATCTGGGTCGCGACCGCCGGCGCCATCGGCTGCAATTTGGGATCGCTGGTGGCCTACGAACTGGGCTACTACGGTGGACGACCACTAGTGGAAAAATACGGCCGCTGGATTCTGATGGGGCGCCGCGAACTCGACTGGGCCGATCATTTCTTTCTGCGCTGGGGATATCTTGCAGTCTTCATCGCCCGCCTGCTGCCGGTGATCCGTACGTTCATTGCGCTCCCCGCTGGAATCGCGCGCATGCCTCGTGGACGCTTTCACATCTATACATTCCTGGGATCGTGGCCCTGGTGTTTCGGGCTGGCTTGGCTGGGATTGAAGCTGGGCCAGAACTGGCGGGAGCTGGGAAAGTACTTTCATCAATTCGACGCGGTGATTGGTGTAGTTTTAGTGGCAGGAATTGCCTGGTTTGTCTGGTCCCACTGGCAGAATCGGATCCGAGCTCAAGAGTAACGACTAGCTAAATCAACCCCGCCCGCCGCAACCGGTCCGGAGTGGCAATCCCCACACTGAGTGTATAAACCGACCAGAACAACTGTTGCACCGCATTCATCAAAACCGTCCGCATAAATTCCCCATTTACGCCGAAGCCGGCGCTCCAAAGGCTGTACGCCCCAACATCGGCAAACTAGCCATCTGTTCCTGTTCATACATGCAAAGACTGGCCTGAATGGTAGAAACTTCCTGCCGCGCCATCGCCTCGCCGATTAGGGCCTTCGACCGCAACCCGGCTTTCCCCAGCATGGCCCGGGCCAGCACTCGAATCTTCTTATCGGCAGAACTCAGCGCGCGGATTAGCTCGCTTCCGGCGGCCTCTTCCCCAAACTGGCACCATGCCACCCCACAAAGGAATACATAAGTTGAATTCATGGCCCAATCCTCCTTAAAACTTCCCATGCAACATAGGATGCTCTTCCCCAGCAAAAGTTTCTTGCGCTACATGCAAAACTGTACGAGTCCATCATTAATACTGGAATACTGGATTGCTAAAATCCGATTTTTTGCCAGAAATTAATGTCCCAATAAATCTGGCAGCCCAAAACGATCCAGCACCGCATCTCTTCACCATAGATAGTGCAGTGACCTAGCCATTCGTTACTGCCTCATCCGCGCGGATTCCGATGGCCCATGCTTTCTCCCTATTTCTGGGCATTGTGGTTTGTAATCGCTTTGGCGCTCACCATAGCCCGGGCGCCTTCGGAAGAGTTGCGTGACGATCCTTACGCTAAAACCGGCTTCGCCCTCGGTGCTGTCAATATGGTGATGGCATTTGTGGCAATCTTTTTTCCCACCACTTGAACAGAACGTAACAGCAAAGCCGGTCGGATGTTCCTTGTAGAAACTAGAAACGCAGAGTGATGCCCACCGAGGGTTCGGCCGTATGCGCCCAACTGCCGGTAGATGAAGCCGAAACCCCAAAGTCTGGCGACTTATAGATCAGTCCACGAAACTGCAAACGCAGCCCGAGCGCGTCCGTCAGCCTGTAGTTTGTTCCGGCACCATAAAGGAATGTGCCTTTCGTATCCGTACTGGCGCCGGGAATACTGAAAGTCGAAACCCTGATCGGCCTGAATATCAGCATGCCGCCCCCTCCCAGCACAAAGGGATTCAGTTTTTTCTTGCGGTCCATCTGATATACATACGCGCCCGTGAGTTCATGAACGCCGGCCTGCTGTTCTTGAAAAGTAAAGGTGGCATTATTGCTGTAGACTTGCGAATTGCGGGTGTATCCATAGTTCAACTCCAGGCCGGAGTGGTCGCGAACTGCATAGCGGAAGCTGGCCAAAACCCCGCCCGAGTTGGTCACCGCCTGGTCCAAGCCATTCCCAGAGGTATTCTTGGAAAACACCGCCATTCCGCTGACCGCAACATCGGCCCGACCCTCTTGCCCGGCGGCGATCGTCACCGCAACCAGCAAGCAAACCCCAACCACACTGACACGACGCAACATGAAGACTCTCCTCAATCAACCGGTCTAAACCGGCATTTAGTTTGAAAGTGCAATTAGTCGGATGCGTCCATCCGCTTGATTCTGAGGAGAGGAAAATTGAAGTTTTGTGAACAACTGTAAAGCTGCGTAAATGTCAGAGAAGCAGCCGAACACTATGTTCTGTAAGGCCACTGCGCCTGAATGAAGAGCCCCCCATCAATCCCAATGGTCTGTCCACTCACAAAGCGGGCCCCATCACTGCACAAAAACGCCACCACCGGAGCAATGTCCGCAAATGTCCCCACCCGTCGCAGAGGAGTAAGCTTTGCCCAGGTCCCCGCATAATCCGGATCTTCCTGCCGCGTCCGTTCCGACTCAATCGCCCCCGGCGCCACACAATTCACCCGAATCCCCAAGGGCCCCAATTCCACCGCCGATTCCTTGGTGAACATTTCAATTCCACCTTTGCTGGCGGTATAGGCGACGAGCCGCGGAAACGCCAGCTTGTTGCACCCGGAGCCCAGGTTCACAATAGCGCCACCATCTTTCTTCATGAACCTGGCCGCCTGCTGCGTGCACAGAAAACATCCTTTCAGATTCGTATCCACCACCAGGTCCCACTCTTCTTCCGTCACATCCAGCAGAGGCTTGAAGGTCTGCACCCCGGCATTGTTCACCAGAATGTCGAGCTTGCCAAAGCGGGCCATCACTTGTTCGAACATGCCGGCGACCTGCGCGCGATCGCGAATGTCCGCTTGGATCGGCAGCACATCCAGCCCGAGCGAACGAATCTCGGAGACGGTAGCATCAACCATGGCCTGAGGATCGCCAAAATAGTTCACCGCAATCTGCTTGCATCCCGACCGCCCCAACTCCAGCGCAATCTCTTTCCCGATACCCCGACTTGCCCCAGTGACCACCGCACTGCGCCCGTCCAGCAACATGCCTGCCTCCCCAGATCGCCGCCAATAATACCTGAATCCGTATACTCCACAGCTCTGTCATCTCGACCGGAGCCCAACCATCCGCGAAGCGGATGGTTGGGCGGAGTGGAGAGACCTTGAGTTCCGCGCGCCGAGTAGCTAAGTCTGTCCACTACCAAGCACTGTCCATTTTCGGTCATTACAATCCACCGACGAACACGTCTAACCGCAGGAAGAGTTTTTAACTGATAGCAAAATCGAGGGCTTAACCCCGGCACCATTGGCAATCATCTTGCCAGACAAAGGCAATACCCTTATGCAAGAATTCAAATTCGCCCTCCGCCAACTGCGCAAGTTTCCCGGCTTCACCATCACGGTGGTCCTGACCCTGGCCCTGGGAATTGGCGCCAACACCGCCATCTTCACCCTGGTTCATGCGGTACTGCTCAGTTCGCTGCCGGTGGCTGATCCCTCGACTCTGTACCGCATCGGCGACCTCGACGACTGCTGCGTCAACGGTGGATTCATGAACGATGACGGCGATTTTGATTTGTTTTCCTACGAACTCTACCGCCATTTCCGTGACAACACCCCCGAGTTCGAGCAACTGGCCGCCTTCCAGGCCGGGCACAGCAGCATGAGTGTTCGCCCCGCCGGCGGAACCGCCAAAGCCGAGCGCGCGGAGTATGTCTCCGGAAATTACTTCACCACTTTCGGCGTAGGACCCTACGCAGGGCGCACAATCCTACCCACCGACGACGTGTTGGGCGCAGCCCCGGTGGGGGTCCTCAGCTATCAAGTCTGGCAAACCGATTATGCCGCCGACCCAAACATAGTGGGCGCGACGCTGTACATCCAAAGCAAACCCATCACGGTAATCGGTATCGCTCCCCCCAAGTTTTTCGGCGACCGCGTTGATAGTGACCCACCGCAGATATGGATTCCTCTTTCGGCAGAGCCCGTAATTGAAGGGGAAAACACAATCCTGGACCGGGCCGCTGCCAACTGGCTCTACGCCATTGGACGAGTCAAACCAGGAGTGAATATCGCCGCGCTGCAAGCCAAGACCTCGGCAAGCCTCCGCAGCTGGTTGTCTACCCGCGACGAATACACTCGCAACGGGGGGAACTCAGAAATCCCCAAGCAGCATGTGATCCTGACCCGTGGCGGCTCGGGCGTCGAAAATATGCAGCAGGAAACCGGCAGCGGGTTGCGCCTGTTGATGATCATCTCCGGCTTGGTGCTGCTGGTAGCGTGCGCCAATATCGCCAACCTCATGCTGGCCAGGGCCACCACACGCCGCTCAGAAATCTCGGTGCGAGTGGCGCTTGGCGCGGCCCGCGCGCGCCTGATCCGCCAAATGCTCACGGAAAGTGTGATTCTGGGTTGTATCGGCGGACTGGCAGGTTTGGCGGTAGCGTACGCTGGCGTGCAAATGATCCTGGCATTGGCTTTTCCCAATGCAAAAAATCTGGCGATTGATACTCACCCATCGCTGATCGTTTTAGGTTTTGCCTTCCTTCTATCCCTGCTCACAGGAGTCGTTTTCGGCATCGTGCCTGCCTGGATCAGCTCTCATTCCAACCCGGCCGAGGCCCTGCGTGGAGTGAACCGCTCCACTCGTGACCGCTCTTCTCTTCCCCAAAAAGGCCTGATCATCTGCCAGGCAGCTTTGTCGCTGGTGCTGCTGATGGCTGCTGGGCTTTTGACCAAGACTTTACAGAATTTGGAGCACCAGAACTTTGGCATCGCCACTGCCAACCGGTACGTAATCCATCTCGATCCGGCTGGCGCAGGTTACGACGTTGCCAGAATCGGCAGGCTGAATGAGGAAATGGAGCGCCAGTTCGCCGCGCTTCCCGGCGTCCAAAGTGTAGGCCTGGCCCTCTACAGCACGCTCGAAGGCAACAACTGGGGAGAAGGCATCTTTATCGAAGGTAGGCCTGCTCCCAGCGCGCAGGACCATAACAATTCGTCCTGGGACAGGGTCAGCCCGCATTTCTTCGAAACCATCGGCCAGCCTGTTGTTCGTGGCCGCGGAATCACCGATCAGGACACTGCCACCTCGCGTCAGGTCGCAGTGGTGAATCAAACCTTCGTCAAGAAGTTTTTCCCC
This sequence comes from uncultured Acidobacteriota bacterium, assembly GCA_963837365.1. Lineage (GTDB taxonomy): Bacteria > Acidobacteriota > Terriglobia > Terriglobales > Acidobacteriaceae > CAWBXL01. Next base: position 19,245 of record CAWIMW010000008.1, on the reverse strand, counting down.
AACCAAGATCCGATCGGCCGGCACTTCGGCACGTTCGATCAGAAGTACGCTGAAAGCTACGAAATTGTAGGCGTGATCGCCGATGCGAAATATACCGATGTCCGCGGGGCGGTCCGCTCCATGTATTTTCGTCCCCTCAGTCAGTTGAATGCCGCATTGATGAATGATCCAGACGCGAAGTTCGCTGAATCGCGTTCTTTATTTATCAATTCCATTACCGTGCGTTTTGCGGGAAACCCACAGGACCTGGAATCCATGGCCCGTCGCACCCTGGCAAACATCAATCCTGACCTGACCATCTACAATTTTCAAAGCCTCGATTACCAGGTGGCGGACAACTTTACCCAAGAGCGTCTGCTGGCCCGCCTGGCCATGCTGTTTGGAATATTGGCGCTGGTCCTGGCATCGGTAGGTCTCTACGGCCTGACCGCATACTCGGTAGCCCGTCGCACCAGCGAAATCGGTGTCCGTATGGCAATGGGGGCCGACCGCAGAAATGTGTTGGGGTTGGTAATGCGAGGCGCGTTGCTACAAATCGCCATAGGACTAGCCATCGGAATCCCGGTGGCCCTGCTGGGCGGACATCTAATGTCCAGTCAGCTCTACGGAGTCAGTAAGTATGATCCATTCACTCTGGCGTCAGCAGTTGTAGTTCTGGCAGCCTGTGCCGCAATCGCCGGATTTGTCCCCGCCAGGCGAGCTTCAAGCATCGAGCCAATGAACGCCCTGCGTACTGAATAAACCTAAAACACCCTGTCATCACGACCGGAGCAAAATCGTCCGCTAACAAATCTTTTGTCATTCCGGCAATGAGCGCAGCGAAGAGGAGGAATCTGCTTTCTCTCGCCACCACAACACGGTCCGCGTTACTTCACGCCCTTATCCGGGTCCCAGGCCCCTTGCAGCTTGCGCACAAAAATCATCTGCCCGATGTGATACGCATTGTGCGTCCCAATGTGAGCGATTTCGGAAGCGTCGGCCTCCAGTTTCTTGTCATCCGCGGTTTCCACAAACTTCTCCAGGTCCGCCATCACCTGGTCCAATTGCTTGACCGTATCCGCCCATTTCTTGCTGTCAAAGTTGTCAAAGGTCTCGTCGTTGTTCCCGCTGAATTTTTCCTCAGGCTCGCCCTTAAACTTGGCCAGCTCGCGCTGGTTCCAGAACAGCAAGTGATAGGTCAGCTGCCCAACCGAGTGGTTTCCTTTGCCATCTTTCCAATTGACCTGCTCGGGAGTAAGCCCGTCCACCGCCACGCTGATAGGCACAAACCAGTCTTTGACGTTGTGGGTAGTCTTCAACTGCTCCAGCAAAATGCTCCGCAGAGTTACGGGTTGGGGGCTTTGCGCGAAGGCGGCTAGCGAGAGGGACAGAACAACTAAGGCAAGGCAAGCTTTCATACGGGCGTATCCTCCTGAAATCGTAAGTAAGGATAGACGTAGCCGGCCCGTTTTTGGCTAGCAAATATTTTGAGATTTCCTGCGGTAATATCCCAAACGGCTGAACTTCCTGAATGCAACTCGAGCGGATTTACTTTCCTCATACTCATGCCACGGAACTATTCTGATCCCACTAGCGTAGTTTCTCTGGGAGGGGTAATGAGCCGACAACACAACCAATCTCCGGCAATCGTCATACATGCCTTACTGATGGGCTTGGTCGCGTTCTGTTTTTCCCTCGTGGCAGTAGCGCAAACAATTCCCAACACCGCCGCCATCGATGGCGAGGTACAAAAGACCATGACCGACACCCATGCCAAGGGAATGGCGGTTGCGATCATCGATCACGGCAAAGTCAGCTATGTGAAAGCCTACGGCGTGCGCAACGCGAAAGGTGGTCCGCTGACCACGGATACGGTGATGTACGGCGCATCACTGACAAAAACGGTCTTCGCTTACACCGTGATGCAGTTGGTTGATCAAGGCAAGCTCAAGCTCGACACACCCATCAAAGACGATCTTGACAGGCCGCTCCCAACCTATGCCCCCGACCCAGTGTTCCCGGACAAATACGGCCCATACCAAGACCTGGCTGGCGATCCGCGTTGGGAGAAGATCACCCCACGCATGTGCCTCACTCACTCCACTGGTTTCGCCAATTTCGCGTTCATAGAACCCGATCACAAACTGCACATCCACTACGATCCCGGCACGCGTTACAGCTATTCAGGCGAAGGCATGGTGCTGCTGCAATTCGCCATCGAACACGGCCGCAAGCAGCAAGGACTAGGCGTGGCCGTGGGCGATCTGACCAAAACCAATTTCGACCGCCTCGGCATGACCCGCACCAGCCTGACGTGGCGCAATGATTTCGCCGGCCATCTAGCCGATGGCTGGAACGATCAAGGCCAGCCGCAAGAGCATGACCAGCGCAGCAAGGTCCGCGCCTCCGGTTCTATGGACACGACAATTTCCGATATGGCGAAATTCGCCGCCGCCTTGGTCACGGGCGATGGCCTGAGTAAATCCGCGCACGCCGAGATGCTAAAGCCGCAACTGCACATCACCACCGCTCATCAGTTCCCAACCTTTCTCCCTGACCTGCCGGCAAGCCAGCAGCGCCGAGATTTATTCGCAGGATTGGGAGTGGTTGTCTTCAACGGCCCGCAGGGCCGTGGCTTCTACAAAGGCGGACATGACAGCGCAACCGCCAACACCATGGTCTGTATCGAAGCCAGCCAGCGCTGCGTAGTAATTCTGTCAAACGATGTCCGCGCCGAAGCCGGCTTCGCCGACCTGGTCAAATTCATCCTGGGTGACACGGGTGTCCCCTACGATTGGGAATACGGCAACAACGCCGGCAAGTCGTGATCCCTGATCCAGCGGCCAGCGGCCTTAGCACCTCACCAACCCTGTCATCCTCACTCCCACTCCTTTGTCATTCCGACAATGCGCGTAGCGCAGAGGAGGAATCTGCTTTCCCGTCCAGCCCATCGCGAACTGAAGATCGGTCGTCCCTAACAGACGACTTTCGTTAACTCATTTCTGCCGCAAGGCGATCATGGGCTCGACTCGCATGGCCCAAAACCCGGGTATGAAGCAGGCGAACAAAGTCACGGCACACAGCAGGAGTGCAACCGTCGAAAACGTCAGAGCGTCGGTGCTGGTGACGCCGAGCAGCAAAGTGGTCAAGAAGCGCGTCAGAGCGAAAGACAACACCAGTCCCAAACCTAGCCCGATGAGCACCAACCTTAGCCCCTGGCCGAGCACCATGCGTAGCACGTCTTGCCTGCTGGCGCCGAGGGTCACGCGGATGCCAATCTCCTGGGTTCGCTGACGTGTGGTATAGGCAGTCACGCCATAGACTCCTATGGCTGCCAGTGCCAGGGCCAGCAATCCGAATGCTCCAACAAACGTTCCCGCGACGCGCTGACCGAAGCTGGAAAACTGGCCGCGCAATTCAGCCGTAGTCTCATCGAACAACCCAAGGTCGGGATTCAATTCATGGGCCGCATTCTCGACCGATCGGGCCAGAGCCAAGGGGTCGCCGGCCGCGCGCGCGTTGATGATCATGCCCGGCCGGTAAACCTGGGACACCGGCAAATACAGAAATGGCATTGGTTTTTCGTTCAGGCTGATTTCTTTGCAGTCTCGCGCCACGCCGACCACCGTAAACCACTCGTGCGTCAGGTCCGAATTGACCTGCTTGCCCAAGGCTTCCTGTCCCGGCCAGTACCGGTTGGCAAATGCCTCACTGACGATCACCACCCGTTGCGAACTCTTGGTGTCTTGTGCAGCGAAGTCGCGTCCTTTCGCGATGGGAATTTGCATGGTATGAAAGTAATTCGGTGAGATGATCGCCACCTGCGTTTCCATGGACTCGTTCGCGGGAGAAACATAGCCTTCAGGTTTTACCGCGGTTGAGCCGCCGGCGAAGGTGAGTGGTATGCGGCTTGACAGGGCCGCCGACTGGACACCCGGCAGAGTTTCCAGTTTGGCAAGAAGCTGGCGATGAAATTCAGTCCCGGTGGCATCGCTGTAACCGGCGGTGAACAAATCGTAGGAGGCGATCAGCACGTTATGCGGATTGAATCCAGGATCAATTTCCCCCGCGTTCCTGAAACTGCGAATGAACAATCCCGCGCAGACCAGTAGCAGCAACGATAGCGAGATTTGCGCCACCACCAGCCCGCTGGCCAGGCGCGCCTTGCCCAGACCTCCTGCCATACTCCCACTTTCTTCTTTCAGTACATCCGCGGGAGCGATGCCCGAGGACCGCACCGCCGGCAAAATACCAAAAATCACGCCGGTCAACAGCGAAATCACCAAGGTCGCCAGGAGCACCGTGCGGTCGGCTTCGATTGTGAGTGACAGCGGAATGTCCGGGGTCACAGGAAGAAACGTCATCAACGTTCCCTTGGTCCATAGCGTTAACAGAAATGCTACCGCGCCTCCCGCCAGAGAAAGCAGGAGGCTTTCCACCAACAGTTGCCGCACCAGCCGCCACCGGTTCCCCCCTAAAGAAATGCGAATTGCGATCTCGCGCCGCCGCCCCACCGACCGGACCAGCATGAGATTGGCGACATTCGCGCACGCCAGAAGCAGGACTAGGCCCGCGATGCACATGAGGATCGGCAGCAGCTTCGCCATAAAGAAATTCGCCCCGAATGGATTCTCCCAGAGCGGATACACACTCACCGCCGTGTGTCCCTTGTGCTCCTCCGGATAATTGTCCACCTCGGGTTTCATCCGGCGCGTCATTTCCTCCTGGGCCTGCGCCAGCGAAACCCCGGGCTTCAGCCGTCCAAAGGCAAACAGCCAGAAGTAGTGATGGTCCCGCAGCAGGTCGCCCAAAGGATTGAGTTGCGCTTCCATCATGATGGGGACCCAAATGTCAGTCCGAACGCCAGTCTGGCTTCCCTGAAACGCTGCCGGCGTGACCCCCACGATGGAATAGGGGTGCTGATTGAGTTCAACCGTTTGGCCGACGATGTTCGGGTTGGCTGCGAAATGCGTCTGCCATAAGCGGTAACTGATTACCGCCACCGGCGCACCGCCTGGTTTTTCGTCCTCCTCCGGAAGAAAACCGCGCCCCAGAAATGGCTGCACACCAAGTACATCAAAATAATTCGCGGAAGCTACCATGCCCGAGAGGCGTTGTGGTTTCCCTTGGCCGGTCAGACTCATCTGAACGAAGTTGCACGCGATAATCCCCGTAAAACTCTGCTGCCCCTCGCGCATCGCTTCCACATCAGGATAGGTAAACGGGAAAGGGTTCTCGCCGGGCTTGTTCAAGGTAAGGGCCACAACCTCACTGGGTTTGGTAAGCCCAGGTACGGGATTCAACAGCGTTGAGTTGATCCAACTGAAGATAGTAGTGTTGGCCCCGATTCCTAAGGCAAGGGTGACGATGGCTAGCGCGGCAAACCCAGGGCTTTTAGTCAGTACCCGCACCCCGCACTTAAAGTCTTGCAGTATGCTCAAGCCCGCCTCCTCCGGCTCAGCCACACCTCTGTTGAGAAATGCTGGAGCTAAGTCCTATTTTCCCGTGGCAAGTGTGCTTCCATGTGCCGGAGCTGGAGCGCCACTGAAAACACTGGAGTTTGAGCTATTCCAGATGGGCACCAAGGAAACTCATCTGTTCGCTTGTGCTTACGACTGTCCGGAAATGAACAGAGGCTGGGTTTCCTGGAGGCCGTGTTCGTAATCGCTCGCGCCTATCTTTTGCAAAGTGGGATGTTCCATGTTCATCATCTTGGATGAAAGGAGCAGAAGAGACATCGGGGTCGTGACATTCAGGGACGCTCTAATGTTGTTCGTCACCACCCAATTCTCAATCATTCGCCCGGCTGGCCACATTCTTATCCCGCAACCCCATGGCACTCCAGCCGAAGCAATTGAAATAACTCCTCCATGTGTTCTTCGCGAGTCCGGAAGTTGACCGGGTTAATGCGAAACCACGTCTTTCCTTTGAGCTCCGTGGTGGACATCCAGAAGCGACCGCTTTGTTCGACGCGCTGCGCGACTTCCGCGTGCAGTTCTTTCGACTCGCTCTCACTCAAATTGCCCCCTTTGAAGCGAATGCAAATAGCCGACATCGGCGGGCTGCTGGCGGGTTCGAATTCAGGATCTTTCTCCGCCAGAGCATAGAGGTGCTTTGCCTGGCGTACATTGTTGTCAATCCACTCCCCAATCTGACGCGCGCCGTAGCGTTTGAAGCTCATCCACACCTTCAGGCTACGAAAGCGGCGCGACTGTTCGAAGCCATGCACGTAATACTGATAGCGCTCGTTGGAGTGGTCAAGTTCGTCCGTGAGGTAGGAAGGCTTGATTCCGAACGATGCCGTCAACCGCTTCTGATCTTTCACCAGTACGGCTCCTGCATCGAGCGGAGCATAGAACCATTTGTGAGGATCGATGGTAATCGAATCGGCAAGCTGCAAGCCTCGGTCCTGCATGGACCATTGATGCGACAGAAGCATTCCTCCACCATAGGCCGCGTCCACATGCAGCCACATGCCTTCCCGGTCGGCGATGCGTCGCATCGCGCGGATATCGTCCACTGCGCCGGTATTAGTAGTTCCGAAGATGCCGACAATGCACATTGGGTGAATACCGGCCTTCTTGTCGCGAGCGATCGCTTCTTCCAGAGCATCCAGCCGCACTTGAAAATCTGAGTCTGTCGGCAGCGCGCGGAGCGCATTCCGGCCCAAACCAATGCAATCGACGGCCTTGTCTACCGAAACATGGCGCTCTTCAGAGGCATACACCGCCCAACCCGTACTCACACCGTCGTGTTGCGCCACGTCACCGGTCACCGCATCGCGCCCGACCTTGAGCCCGATGAAATTGGCCATCATGCCGCCGCTTGTAAGATTGCCGCCGGCTAGGGAATCGTATCCGCACAGGTCCGTGAGCCAACGCACGACGCGGCGTTCCATGGCCACGCTGGATGGGCCGATCGAGTAAGCTCCCACGTTCTGATTGATGGCCGAGCAAATGAAGTCTGCAATGATGCCGACCGGATTCGGCGACGGAGTAATCAGACCCATGTATCCGGGATGGCCAACATTGGTGCAGTAGGGAAAAAGCTTCTTTTCAAGTTCTGAAAAGACAAGCTCGGACGAACTCGGGTCCTGGGGCAAGGATTCAGCAAATAGCTCATTCACCGTCCGCGGCTCGACATCAGGGAAGACACGCTTTTCCTCGATGTGATCGAGATAATCAGCCAAAAAATCTACCACCCGGTGTCCAGTATCGCGAAACTCGTTCGCATCCATGCAAATCTCCATTTCCAAATTAAGCGCGAACGCCGGACCGGCGCTCTCCGAATGTTGCCGTCAAATTGTATTGGTGTTGATTCTTGTTGTAGTCAATTCTAAAGGGGGCTGTCCCAGAGTGACGCCTCTGCCGCTGGCCCGCTACATCGTCCTTCATTCGCAACCAGTCTTCACGAAAGCTATCGGCGCACTGCTGCCAGCTTCGGCAATTGTTCCGCCAGCCCTTGCGCGCTGAGCTCTTGTTCAAGGTCGTCGATGCTCTTGAACAGGATCGCGCGGAATCCCGTCCGGCGTGCGCCATCAACATTTTCCGGACGATCATCAATAAAAAGGACCGCCTCGGGCTCCACGCCAAGTTTCGCCCGCGCATGCTGGAAGATTTCCGCCTCAGGCTTGGCCGCACCTACGCGACAGGACCAGATGGTGTAAGGGAATTCTTTGGTCCAGGCATATTGCCGCTCCAGCGCAGATGCCAGTTCGAAGCCGATGTTGGAAAGGATTCCAGTTCGAAAGCCTGCTCGCCCCACACTTCTGGCCCACTCCAGCATGGAAGGGTTGATCCCACTCCACATCTCGATGTCGGCTTCGATCAGGGCCTGAGTTTGCCGTGGAGTGAGTGAAGCACCCGCGTCGGCGGCAACTCTATCCCAATACTCCTGGCCAGTGTAGCGTCCCTGGTCATAGGCATGACGGCTGGCCCAGTAACAGCGGTCGAAAATATCAGCGCTTACCGCAAACCCATCAACCAGCTTCTGATGAGCGCTGGCCACTTGCGGAGTGCTGAGCACCATCCCGTAGTCGAAGAGAACGGCTTGCAGTTTCATGGATGTATGAGTTCGGCGGCTCTATGCGTTGCGCCAGCTTCTAGTCAGCCTTGGTGGCCAACTGCTTCTCCCCAGGCGTCATCTGCCGCCACACCACGCTGAGGTCCTGCTCCAGCCGGGTATTGTTCGGGTCCGAGTGCAGCGCCTTGGCAAACCAACGGTACGCTGACGGCAAATCCCGAGTCACGCAGTGCCCGGTCGAGTACATGGTCCCCAGCGTACTCTGCGCCCGCGCATGAGAACGCGATGCCGCCGACAACAGACTCTTCAGCGCCAGATCGCAGTTCGCCTTCACTCCACCCGTGCCGTAGAGATATCTCTGCCCCTGTATGTACAGGGACTCACCTGGAGGGACCGGAGGTTCCGGCGCCGGCGCTGGAGTTTTGGCGCGTACTGGCGGAGTTTTCTCAACCTTGGCCACCGCAGTTTTCTCGGGCGCAGGCTGCGCGGTCTCAGCAGGAGCAGCAGGCTCAGCCTTCGCCGGTGTCTCCGCTTTGGTTTCGGGCGGCGGAGTTGATTCCGGTGTGCTAGCCGGAGCCGACGCCGCAGGTTCAGCAGGCGTCGTGCTCGCTTCCGGAACCGGAGTCTCAGACGATGGTTTGGGCGCAGATGTAGCGGCCGTTGAAGTAGAAGACTCTTCCGGAGCTGACGCAGGTGTCGTAGCTGGCGCAGCCGCTGCCGGAGCCTGAGCCCGTGGGCCAAACGGATATGCGCCGCGATAGTACTGCCATCCCAGTCCGCCCGCAGCGGCCAGCAGAATTAGAACGATAAAAATCCGTCCCCAGGCAACAGACCGTTCCCCGTCCTCTTCGTCATCCAGAAGATAGCTGGGAGAACGGCTGCTAGGAGCATCGCTTAGCCCCAGAAACGACATTCCCGCAGTCACAGGCAGATCAGATTTCGCGTGCCGGGATGGCGGAGGCGCAGGTGGGGCAGGCGGTGGTGGTGGGGGCGCAGCAGTTGGCACCGGAGCCGGAGCAACAGGTTTCGCCGCCTCTTCCTTGGCAGCAGCCTGAAGCACCGCCCCGCAGACCCCACAATAATGATAAACAGGGCTGTTCTTATACCCGCACTGCGTACAGCGAATCATCCCCCCGGATTCCATATCATTAATAATACTAGGTTAGGCCACGCCATTAAGATTACCCCCGAGGGTACATGGTTGGCCGGGGAGCAAAGATTCAGCTTACCCTGATTCCTGAGGTTTGCCGGCCATCAGCCAGGTAATCTCTTGCTGAACTATTACCTGATCTCTTTGGTCATACCTCTGAGGTGACCGCTGTAATCTTCCGGCGTTCGGAAGACAAAATATAATGGAAACTCCCCCATGACACCCCAAAGCCCACTCCGGCGCTGGGAAAGACAGATCGTCGATCTTCCCGTAAAAATTGGAATTTACCAAAGTTCGGAATCAGTCCTGGTCCCCGGACGAGTCACCGAACTCAGCGAAGGCGGCATGTCCCTCTACGCCGGCATGGCGCTCAAGCCAGGGGATCTCCTGGAAGTTGAATTCGAGTTGCCTTTCCCCCGCACCGTCCAGGCCGTAGTCCGCAACCGCACCGGCTACAACTTCGGCCTGGAATTCACAGAAAGACTTCGGGATTAAAAATGTAGGGCGGACACTCCTGTCCGCCACTGCCGAAAGCAAATCAAGAATTAGACGATTAAGAAACCCCAGGATCCCCCACCCTTGTCGCGTCTTGTGCAACAGGGTGGGCTTTTGCATGAATGTTCTTGTGTGGCGCAACGGCCCTAATCGAGCCGCGCTTGATCCCCTCCACAACCCTGTCATCCCGACCGCAGCAGATCATCGCGAAGGCGATGATTCGCGGAGTGGAGAGCCTGCCCTGAGCTTGTCGAAGGGGACCTTGTGTTTGCAACCCCATCCCGATCAAAAAGGTTTTCAGGCCGATGGCCAACCCCAGTGCCGAAGGCACGGAATAAGAAAGCCCGGCACGGCAGTGCCGGGAAAGCTTTGGAGAAGACTCGAGTCCCGCAGGGACGGCACTCCAACCATCTCCAACCATCCTTACCGTCGTAACTTGCCCAGTCCCACCCCAAAGCGTAAAACCAATTTGAAATCCCCCACCGGCCCCGCACCACCAATTCCCAAGCACTTGGTAACTCGGAGACTCAACATGAAAAAGCTCTGTCTTTCATTGCTCCTGTTCGTAACATCACTGGCATCCGCGCAAATCGCCCACCCAACCGTCTACATCGACGCCAAGGATGGATTCGACACCTACATCAGCGCCGCCATCACCAAGAAAAACGTCCCGGTAGACGTGGTGACCGATCCAACCAAAGCCAACTATGTCCTGAAAACAGCCCCCATTGAGATCAAGCAGGAATCCACCGGAGGCAAAGTCGCCCGCTGCCTGTTCGCCTACTGCGCAGGTATCGAGGACAAAGGCAATGTTTCCGTCCAGCTGATCGAAACCAATTCATCCAGGATGATGTGGGCTTACTCGGTGAACAAGCAGCGTGGAGGAAGCAAGAATATGCAGTCCATGGCGGAAGCTGTGGCCAAGCACTTCAAGGAATTTTTGGAGAAGAAGTAGTTGTTTTGAGAGATGCCTACTTTTTACTGCCGGAGTTTCACATATGGTAGAAGTTGAATCTGTGGAAGTCGAAAAAACACATTCCAAGATGTCACGAATAGTTCTTGTCGGTGCATGCGTCTTGTTAATTGTGGGAGGCTTTGGAATCTGGTTATTCAACGATATAAGGGTCGACCGACCGTTGCAGCAGATTCTGACGACCGATCCGCGCAATCACGTTTTATCCGCGCATGCACACTTTGACAATTGGATTGACACTAACACGTTGATATTCGATCTCACCGCAATTTCGGAAAATGCCACACGGGCCGATGTATTTCGCGCCTTTCTGCAATACTCAGAGGCTCTAAAGAATCGGCATTTCGCAAAGGTAGTCCTATCTACTCGCGGGCGAAGCAAGTTCACTCTTGATGGCAATTACTTTCAAGAACTTGGGAACGAATTCAGCGCGCAAAACCCCGTCTATACAGTTCGGACATTTCCGTCACACGTTGCGGCGATGGATGGCAGTAAACCCTTCCCAGAGTATGAAGGTGGAATTCTCGCCGTTTTGCAAAAAGAAATGGAGCAATTTAATCAATTAAGTGACCAATGGTATGTCCGGGATTTCGCGGCCACCACACTGCAGATTTCGAACAAAGAAACAAAATCGGAGGTGACTTTCGATCCATGTGAATCGTTGCGCGATACAGATCCTCATTGTGGATGGAAACCTCACTGGGAAAGCTCTAGCGTCTCAACAAACGCAATCGATGGGACGAAGACGGAGTTTCTTTCATTGGAATCAAGCGATCCGGACGGCATTGATTTCGGTAAGCTGCATTATGCGGAATTGAGTATCTGCTTCGAGAACGGCAAGCTCTGTGTAGGAAAGCACGTCGGTGTAGGCATCACCGTGCACGGGATGCTTGCTTCAAAAGGGTATGAGGCAGAATATAGCACTTCCGTTCGGTTGAAATTTGATGAAGAAAAACCCTTCAGCCAGACGTGGGGTATTTCTGATAGCCATGAGACGCTTTTTCCATATGGACGAGAAAAACAATTTCTTAATCAACTTATGGAGCACAGAAAATTGGTATTGGAATTTAGTTACTACGAGAAAGCGGCGCGAACCGTAACCTTGGATCTTTCTGGCCTGGCAGAAAAGATGGGGCACGAAAATCTTAAGGTTCAATAGGTCTATGTGGAGGGCCGAAACCGGCGTTCCACGTGTGCAACCTCATTTTAGAATTGGGTCGCAAAAATCAAAACCAAAGGGTGGGCTAGCCCCAATTATGCCCCGACTTCTACTGAGCGCGTGAATGGCGGAGGTGGTTTATGACCGACAAAACAAGAGGTCAGAGTGATATGCCGGATGTTCCAGACCCGGACTTTGTAGGCACCCTATGCGAGATTTGGTTCGGCATCAACTATGCTGCTTACCACCTGGCATATGTCCGAGTCTATCTGCAGACTGCTGCCCTTCAAACCCATGTTGATGAGGCAAAAGACCAAGAACAGTTGGTTCGCGATCAAATGCAAGCGGATGTAGTAATTTGCCGAACTCATCTGGCGGCATTCTTTTGGCAGATAAATCATATTTTTGAAGCATTGCGCGCCGCTATAACCCGTGGTCAGAAAGAGCATCGTGAGCTGAAATATTTCTGGCAGTGGGAACAAGACTTGAAAAAAATTGAGGAATCTTCGCTGCGCCAAGAAATTAGTGCCTATCGTAATAAAGGGCACGAAATCCCAGCCATCATTGGTTGCGCATGGGAAGCAAAGGGAGGCAAGTTCATCCGGCATTTCTTACCAACAATCAAGGGGTATGAAGCGAAGGAGTCGATTGATATGAATACTCAGTTGCAGCGATATTTCGAGTTTGTCGCTAACGTCTGGCTCTCTTTTGCGCCCGGTGATTACAAAGAGAAATTCCCTCGCAGCTTCAAATTTCCTGTCACTGTCCCACACTCATTTCTTGGAGAACTTCCAGCTGAATTGAGATCCATTCGCCAGTTGGAAGTTTCAGTAGAGGCATATGACAAAGAACGGGAGGGTGGCGGGAAAAAGTGAAACTAACCGCGAGTAATATGCCGTAAAATGCTCGCCTAGGGTTTAAATATGCCAAGTCCGCAAATGAAAGAATCGCAACGAGCAGTGCAGTTATGGTCTTTGCTCGTACTCGCCGCACGAAATCAACAAGTTCTCAGCTATACCACTGTGCATCATTTAACGGGTATAGCGACGGTAGGGATTGGTGGCTGTCTGGGTCCGATAATCCACTATTGCAGGAAGCAAAAACCGCCACTGCCTTGGCTAACCTCTCTTGTAGTTAATGAGGAAACAGGGCTTCCAGGTGAGGGCTTTATGGAAGCAGCTAAAAGAGAATACGGCGATAGACTCGATGTTCACGCAATGCAGTCAAGAGTTTTTATCTATGACTGGTTCAAGTTAGATGTACCGTCCATCGAAGATTTTGAAGCAGCCGTACGGTGATGGAACATAGGGAACAGACCGAACATTCCCCCACAACTAGTTCGAATCGCACCCCAGAGAAAACCGCAGAGCAGCACACACCTCATTCATTCGCGCGGAACTAATCTGCGCCACACGTTTCCCCAGGCGCTGTTGCGACACCGTAACTGCATTGTGCAGATTCACCGCGCACGGAGACTTCATTCCGTCTTCCTCATTCAGAACGACTTCCGATGGCACGCCGCGAATGGTAGAAGTGACAGGCGCAACCGTGACGGTCGATAAATACGCAATGGCGCTATTGCGGGTGAGCACGAGGGCCGGCCGTTTCTTATCAGGTGCTTCTCCGCCAAACTGATAGAGCCGAACCTCGCCTCGGGCTATTCTTCCTCCGGTTATTCGGGTGGCCACGTAGCCTCCGATTCCCAACCCTCAGCGTCAGCTTGCGCCTGCCGCGAGTACCCCTGCCGGTCCCGCTCTTCAGCGGCTCGCAGTTCCAACCGCTGGAGATGTTCTCGCAAAGCGTCACGCACCAGCGCGGACCGGTTCCGCCGAGTGCGCTTCGCGGCCTGGTCAGCCGCCCGCAATAGCTTTTTATCGAGGACAATTTGAACAATCTGCATATGTGGAACCAATTCCACAGTATACTCCACATAGAGGAATTCGTATCAAAAAGCATGGGATGAAAACAGCGCTGAAGGCACAGAAATAAAAGCAGTGCCGAAGGCACGGAATGTGAAAGCCCGGCACGGTAGTGCCGGGAAAGCTTGCCGAAGACCGAGTCCCGCAGGGACGGCACTTCCTTGCCACCTTCAATTCTGTCGCGTCCCTGACGGGACTCTGATTTGTTTTCTTGCTACCCGGCACTGCCGTGCCGGGCTTTCACATTCCGTGCCTTCGGCACTGCGGTTGTGGTGCTCCGGGCGGTTGGATATTGCAACGCTGAATTTCCGCTGATCATGGTCTTACTCAAACGCTTCCTTTGCATCAAACGCCATTCCTGATTTTCGGATCAACGTTTCAAACTCTTGTTCAAACGTACGCTTCTGATGATGTTCTTTCTGATGCTCGATGTAATGTTTCACTTTGTCACGATTGGAACTGCTGACGCTGAATGCGCCATAACCTTCCTGCCACGCGAAATCAATTCCGTGTTCACGGAGCCAGCGAGAGGAGTTGGCCTTGAGGGCCTGGATTGCTTTCGCCGCCGAAATATTTGCGGGCAGGGCAATGAGCAAATGCGAATGATTGGAAATTCCTCCTGCGGCGAGCACGGGGATTCCGTGGTTATTCCCGATACCAGCGAAATATTTGCAGAGACGGGGAATGAGGTTGTCGGGGATCAGATTTCGGCGTTCTTTGGTGCTGAAGACATAATGAATAAGGATGTTGGGATATTTGTGCGCCATGGGGCCAATATCCACAAGGGCAGGGAGGCTGTCTGTGTCGGATGTCACAAATGTGGATGTGCCGTCCCTAAACGGGACTCTGTAAAAGCAGTGCCGAAGGCACGGAATGTGAAAGTCCGGCACGGTAGTGCCGGGAAAGGTTGAGCATGACCCGAGTCCCGCAGGGACGGCACCTGCTTGCCAGCCTCAATTTTGTCTCGTCCCCGACGGGACTCTGATTTTTTCTTGCTACCCGGCACTGCCGTGCCGGGCTTTCACATGCCGTGCCTTCGGCACTGCGGTCGTGGCGTTTCTGAAAATGGGTGACGAATGAGACACTTTTTGGAAATCCCCCAAATCTTGTCAAGCCCCCAAACCTCCCCCTTTTCCCTTAACTCCCTCATTCCAAACCGACATTAAACTCTCCACCTATGTCCCATTTACCCCCATGAATCTGGTATAATAGATGTAGTTAAGATCACAAGGCGCAAGCTCCGGCTTGCGCCTTTTTCTTTGCCCCCCATGCCATCCGACTCCCCCCGCGCCTCCCAAAGGAGGGCGGCCAAAGAGCGCCAAACCAAGCGCAGAGGAGAGCTGTCTGAACTTGCCTTCACCTACAAAGCCGCCCGCATGGGATTCGGCGTCGCCAAACCCTACGGCGACAGCGAACGTTACGACTTCATCCTCGACTCCGGAAGCAAACTCTGGCGCGTGCAGATCAAGTCCACCACCACCCTGCTAAACGGACGCTACCACGTGAACTCCCACCGCCGCGCCTGCGGAATCGTCCTGCCCTACAGCCCCGCCGAGGTGGACATCCTGGTCGCCTACATCATTCCCGAAGACACCTGGTACCTGCTCCCAATCGAAGATATCCGAGGAGAAAACCAGCCTGCTGTTCTGCTCCCGCGACGACCCACGCGGCCCCGGCCTCTACGGCAAATACCGCGAAGCCTGGCACTTGCTGGAAGAGACAAGGGACTAGCCGCGGATTTACGCAGATCTGCGCGGATTAAAACCTAAAATCTCGGTTGGGCCTGTGATCCGCGTTCATCCGCGAAAATCTGCGGCCAGGTTTTTGCCCCGACCTTTACACCCCCACCCTAACGTGTTATTCTCAAACACGTTACAAACAAAAATCGAAAAACTAGAAGACAGGAGTGCATCAGGTAAGTGTTAGCCAGAGCACAAAAGCAGAGCCTCATTGACCTTCACCGCACGCATCCCACCGATACGGGTAGCCCGGA
This sequence comes from uncultured Acidobacteriota bacterium, assembly GCA_963837365.1. Taxonomy (GTDB): domain Bacteria; phylum Acidobacteriota; class Terriglobia; order Terriglobales; family Acidobacteriaceae; genus CAWBXL01. Next base: position 3,555 of record CAWIMW010000008.1, on the reverse strand, counting down.
AGTCCAGATCGCGCTGTTAAGCGAGCGGATTGGCCAATTGACGGAGCACTTCAAAGCGCACCAGAAGGACCACGGCTCGCGCCGCGGACTTCTCATGATGGTCAGCAAGCGTCGCAGCCTGCTCGACTACCTCAAGAAATACGATTCCGAGCGTTATAAGAATGTCGTCCACAAGCTCGGCCTGCGCAAGTAAGCAGTCCCGCAGTTTCGGCCCAGGAATCGCAAATCTACTGCAACGGAAAAGGCAGTAGTCCATTTTGAGGAAAGCGGCGAAGCGTGTTTTCCCACTCATCTCCGAAGTCTCGACTGGCAGCTCATCCATTGCAGTCCCTCCCGGACTGCAAGTGCACCCCCATGTCCATAAGGAATGAAACATGAAACAAGAAGTAAGTGTCACCCTAGCCGGTGGTAAAACCCTATCTTTTGAAACTGGAAAGTTAGCCAAGCAAGCCCACGGCTCAGTCGTAGCCAGATTAGGCGACAGTGTAGTTTTAGCCACGGCCACCGCCAACCCAGATCCCCGTGAGGGAATAGATTTCTTTCCGTTGACGGTTGACTACCGCGAATACACCTACGCCGGCGGCCGTTTTCCCGGCGGCTTCATCAAGCGCGAAGGCCGTCCCAGTGAGCGTGAAATTTTAACCAGCCGCCAGATCGACCGGCCAGTCCGCCCGCTGTTTGCCGAAGGATTCAAGTGCGAAACTCAGGTCATAGCGTTTGTTCTCTCCGCCGACGGGGAAAATGATCCCGATGTAGTCGGCATCAACGGCGCTTCCGCGGCGCTGACCATTTCCGACATTCCATTCTTAGGCCCAATCGGCGCAGTCCGCGTAGGCCTGGTCAACGGCAGTTTCGTGGTCAATCCCACTTATGCCGAGATGGCCGAGAGCCTGCTGAACATCATGGTAGTCGGCACCTCCGAAGGCATCGTGATGATCGAGTCCGGCGCCAAAGAAGTAAAAGAAGAGACGGTAGTTGACGCCATCGAATTCGGCCATGCCGAAATCAAGAAAATCTGCGCCGCCATCAACCAACTGCGTGAAAAGGCGGGAAAGAAAAAGCGTGAAGCCGTAGCTCCTGAGTTTGATCAGGCCTACTACGACAGCCTGAAGAAAAAAGTAGGCGCAGAGTTGACCGATGCGCTCGACACCCAGAAGCATCCCAAGGCCGAAAGCTACACGCTGGTCAGAGACATCAAGAAAAAACTCCAGGCCGAAATCCCCGAGGAAGACAAAGACGCCGCAGCAAAATTAAAAACGTACTACGAAACCCTTCGTGAGCGCATCTTCCGCGAAGCGGTAATCAACCAAAAGCGCCGCCCCGACGGCCGCAACTTCGACCAGGTCCGCGACATCTGGGTAGAAGTAGGAGTCCTGCCAAGAACCCACGGCAGCGCCATCTTCACCAGAGGTGAAACCCAAGCCTTAGTGACGACTACCCTCGGCACCACCGACGACATGCAGCGCCTGGAAACCTTCCAAGGCGAAGCAAAGAAACGGTTTATGTTACACTACAATTTTCCGCCGTTTTCTGTGGGGGAGGTGCAGTTCCTGCGGGGGGCTGGACGACGTGAGATTGGGCATGGGGCTTTGGCTGAACGCGCCGTTTCTGCCGTGCTTCCTACGGAAGACAAGTGGCCTTATGCCATGCGCGTCGTCTCCGATATTTTGGAGTCGAATGGTTCGTCTTCGATGGCCAGCATTTGCGGGGCGTCGCTTTCGCTGATGGATGCTGGGGTTCCGCTTAAAGCTCCTGTAGCTGGAGTTGCTATGGGATTGGTGAAAGAAGGCGATGACTACGCCATCCTCACCGACATTGCCGGCGCGGAAGATCACTATGGTGATATGGACTTCAAAGTCGCTGGGACCAGCGAAGGCATTACCGCGCTGCAAATGGACATCAAGGTCGGCGGCATCACGGCGCAGATCATGCGCGAAGCTCTGGCCCAGGCGCAACGCGGACGGCTGCACATCCTCGACAAAATGTCCGAGGGTCTGTCAGTCCCACGCGAGAAAGTTTCCACCTTTGCGCCGCGAATTTACACCTTGCAGATTCCGGTGGACAAGATTCGCGACGTGATTGGACCCGGCGGCAAAATGATTCGTTCCATCATTGAGCAGACCGGCGTCAAGATCGACGTGGAAGATTCCGGCAAGGTCAACGTAGCTTCGAACGACGAAACCTCGGCCAACAAGGCGTTGCAGATCATCCGCGACCTGACCGCGACCGCCGAAGTAGGCAAGACTTACCTCGGCACCGTCACTCGCCTGGCGGAGTTCGGCGCGTTTGTCGAAATCATTCCCGGCACCGACGGCCTGCTGCACATCAGCGAAGTTGCGGAACATCGTATTAAAGATGTCCGCGACGAGCTGAAGGAGGGCGACCAGGTGCTGGTGAAGGTCCTGGCCGTCGAAGGCAACCGCATACGGCTTTCGCGCAAAGCCATCCTGAAAGAGCAGCGCGCGAAGATGGGTGGTGCGCCTCCTCCTGAAGGTGGGGAAGTTGCACCCGAGGTGGCCGCCGAAGGCAGCGGAGAAGGTTTGCGTGCTCCCGCCGGAACGCCTGCGCTCACCATCGAGGGTGGCGGGAATTTCCCCGATGATGAGCCAAACTTCAACCGCGACGCTCCGCCGCAAGGTCAAGGTGGAGAGCGTCCCCCGTTTCGTAGTGGGGACCGCGGCGGACGCGGTGGGCGCCCGGGCGGCGGTGGCAGAGGTGGCCGCGGACGCGGCGGACCTCGCGGCGGCGGGCGTGGCGGACACGGCGGTGGTCACGGCGGGGGAAGGCACTAAAACCTTTTCGCCGCAGATGAACGCGGATTTTCGCTGATTAAGAACAGGCCGCGATTCAACTCGCGGCCTTTTGATTCATCAACCTTAATTTGTCATTCCGACGATGCGCGCAAGCGCGGAGGAGGAATCTGCTGTTTGCCGACAGCGTCGGTGAAGCCGTCCGGGAACAGCAGATTCCTCCTTGGCGCTTCGCGCCTCGTCGGAATGACAAAGGGTAAGATTGTTTGCGATTTAGGAGACAACCATGAACTACCGCCAGCTAGGCCGCACCCCCTGGAAAGTTTCTGACATCAGCTTTGGCGCGTGGGCCATCGGCGGCGCGTGGGGTAATGTCTCCGACGACGAATCTCTGGCCGCGCTGAACCAGGCCATCGATTCCGGCGTGAACTTCATCGACACCGCCGACGTCTACGGTGACGGACGCAGCGAGCGCCTCATCGCTCAGCTCAAAAAGACTCGTAAAGACGAAATCATCGTCGCCACCAAAGCCGGACGCCGCCTGCCCAGCCAGACCGTCGAAGGCTACAGCCGCGAAAATCTCAATGCATGGATCGACCGCAGCCTGAAAAATCTTGCCACCGACACCCTCGATCTGGTGCAACTGCACTGCCCGCCGACTGAACTCTACAACCGCGCCGAAGTTTTCGGCATGCTCGACGATCTGGTCAAAGCAGGGAAGGTCCGCTACTACGGCGTGAGCGTGGAGAAGGTGGAAGAGGCGCTCAAGGCCATCGAATATCCCAACGTGCAGACGGTGCAGATC
>CAWIMW010000007.1:0-196844 GCA_963837365.1 uncultured Acidobacteriota bacterium | reverse complement strand
TGAAAATCCGATCCAATGTGCAAACGATACATTGAGGTTGTTGAGCAGCGGCAACACCCAATGCTCCAGGGGCCACTGCAACTGGCAATGGGCCTTCGTTCGAACCGGGCTTTATTACCGTTTTGAGGTCAGTACATTGAAGACTGTTTCCCACAAAACACACAGCAGAGCCCGCTGCCGCCCATTTTGAGGTCATTGTTCCTTTTGGTGAAAACTCTTTGTAACTGGTCTTATGTGAAAACAAGTCAGTAATCGCACCCTGTGCGGAAAAACAGCCTTGAGCGGTGCATCCCACACACATATGCAGCTTGCACGCAGATAGCTCATTATCGGAGCGGTCCCACTTTTCGCCGTCAGAAGAATAAAAAGCCACAGGAACGCTATACCCGCCGCCCGGCTGATCTTTGTGGATTACCTCAGTGCCAATCGTCCAGTATTTGCCTTGCACACGCAGGAAACTATAGAGAGTTGTGTTCGGTATTGCCACAAACTTCCAAGATTTGCCTGAATCCCCGGTGACTAAGAACTCCTGCCCCTCATATTGGGCAGACCCAGCCTTCATCATGATCGCCATGTGTGCAGTGTCCAAAGCGACTAGTGAAAACGTATAAGGAAGGCGCTTGATATTGTCCGCGTTTTGCCCTTCGGATACGACGGGCCAACTAGTACCACCATCCGTGGTAAACAGCAACGAACTGGGTGTTCTAATCAGCCCATGTTTTATGTCCGCAAAAGAAATTTGCAAAATTGCGTCTTTGCCCTCTGAGTGGGGTACCCAAGTTTCGCCTCCGTCCTCAGTCGTAAGAAAGAGGCCCCCTGTCCCGGCTACATACCCGAACTTGTCGTTTGCAAAACCAATATTCAGTAATACGGCACCGTCGATTGTTTCGTGTTTCACCTGCCAATGTTCGCCCCCATCGGATGACACAGCTATCCCCTCATTTGTGCCGCAGACCCACAAAGAAGAATTGTTGCTGGTAGTGTTCAGGACACGGAAAGAGATGCTTTTTATGTGCCAGTCGGATGTAGTCTGGTCTTCGCTTACAGCGAGAGTGGCCAAGAAGGACACGAACAAGATCAGAAAGCAGAACCGAGAGGGAGTAATCATTTTCCTTTTCATGGAGCTACATTGTGCCATACGAATATGCGTCCGGCGCGTGGCCCACTTTTCCGAGGGTGGGCCGGGGATGTCCCTCTACGCCGCCAAAGGTCGTGCCGGCACGTCTCCGATCTCGACCGCTCCGCTTCCCCTGATTTATACCAGCGATAACTGCTCCATCGCCATTGTTCTGGCTCCAGCACTAACCCTCGCCTTACCAGACAGACGGGACGCCCCAGTTGTACAAATCCCTACGAATAGTTAGGGGTTGCGGGTGTTGGCAAGCGCTCGCAGGATGGTGCGGGTACTTTGATTGATCGCCTGACGAACGTACATGGTGAGGGCGAAAATAACGACGAGAAAGAAGAGATCGACGCGAAGCAGCGAATGCAATAATCCGTGGAGACTATCTACATGGAACATGTGGATGTGCATCCAGAAGAAGGCGACGACGGCGAGAATGCCAAGCACGACGACAATGACTCGGGTGAAGCGTGCTGATCTGTCTGCGGCTGCAAGGGCTTGTTGGACGAAAGCGATTTCGGCGTTCGTGTTTTCGGAGTTGGGCTGCTGGGATTCAGGGCTCATGCTGGTTTCCTTTCGAAAGTGAGATGTTTACGAAGGGTCGCGACTCCATAGTGGAGACGTGACTTGGCGGTGCCGACCGGAACGTCGAGAACCGCTGCGGTTTCTTCGAGTGAAAGATCATGCTGGTAATGAAGAAGAAGGACAGCCCGGCTGGCGGGCGAGACGTGGTCAAGAAGTGAGAGGAAGGCGGCGTCGGGTGGTTCACCAAGGTCGGAACTGGGAGTGACGGTTGCGAGTGGAGCGTCGTCGAGGGTTTGCCAGCGGTGGGCGCGTTTAAGGTGGGTGATAGCGATGCGCGAGGCGATACGGAGAGTCCAGGCATGGAAGACAGCAGGCTCGCGCAAGAACTGGAGCTTACGGAAAATTTGGATTGAAGTCTCCTGGAGAATGTCGTCGGCGAGATCGGCGCCGGCTAATCGGGTAATGTAGCGGCGCAATGGCGCGTGGCAGCTACGAAGGAGTTGTTCCAGGGCAGTCCGGTCGCCAGTCTGGGCGAGGAGGACGAGAAGGGTCTGGTCGGAGATGTGAGACTCCTTCGGATGTCCTGGATCGTGCATGCTTATTAAAAGAGGGGTGCCAGGGTGTTAGAGTTCGGTTCCATCGGAATAATATGATGGGCGAATACTCACTCAGCCAAAATCGGGCTTGAATGGGTCACCCATCTCCGCCAGAATACAAAATAAGGGGAAGTACGGACAATGGGCAGAAATGCAGGAAACTATCTACGTTTACTTAGTGCCCGTTTCCTGCTCTTCATGGCCGCTTTACTGCTGCTGTTGTTTCTGGGGAATCTTCGGTCACACTTCCTTTACAATGCACCCAATCTCGCTTTTCTCTTCTTGATTTCGTGTGCCTATTGTTTTCTTGCGGGGATCGGTTTACAAAAACTCAAGAAATGGGCACTACTCTTATTTGTTTTGGCCGGGTATTTTGTTTATGGCCGTTTATGTGTATGGCGCGGTATTAGGTGCGAAAGTTCCGATGCCGTGGGCGCTTATGAATTATGTTTTTTTGGCTACGCTGATTGTATTTCCTGTTTATATGCTGCGGTATTGGAACACATTTAAGTGGCGGTAAGTGGGGCATTTCGGATTTCGACACGATCACTCTAACCCACTCAAGGCAAACCGGGTAGTGGTGGAGTTTGCAAAGAATGGTTCGTATCAGGGCAGCGCCTTCAGGCCTGCCGGATCGAAACATTCTCGCCCGTATTCTCAAAGTGCCCAAATCCACGGTACAGAGAGCAGGAGCGCAACTCAGATCCTGCCTTGCTCTTCCATAGGAGGTTGACATGCATGACACAAAGGAGCGGTTGTCCCTATTGTGGCTCTTCGCGCTACTGAACTACCTGTACGCGGACGTGCTTGCCCTGTTCTTTATTGTTGGCTCGCAAGATCCAGCCCCACATCTCCCACAGTGGGCTCTGCTGGGGTCCGCGGTCTTGATGGAAATACCCATCGCCATGGTCCTGGCGTCTCGACTGCTTCCGTTTAAGGCGAACCGGCTGGCGAATATCGCTGCGGCTGGCATTGAGACTTCAGCCGTGGTTTCGATGCAATTCGTTTTCCCTCTGGCCACCGGTGCCTGGCACGAGCAAATGTTTCCATCGTACATTTTCTTCGGGACGATCGAAACGGTGTGCACTTCGGTCATCATCTGGAAGGCGTGGACTTGGTCAGGGGTTGAAGCCCGCCGTTAGTTCGGCGCGGATCGTCGGCCACGCGGAAGCTGGGATCACTTCTTCCTAAGCCGAGCTCCACGCGACCGAGATCGGATTTAACGCAGCGATAATTTTCTAGAGCAATTGACCTCGTACTAGCGTCACCCCGACGTTGGCCGACGAGCGAGCTCGACACCAGGAAATTTGTTCTCCGCCGTTTTCCTTATGCGGTGATTTACCACGAAAGGAAATCAGTGGTTAGAATCTTGGCCATCGCCCACGGACACCGGCAGCCTGGATATTGGAAAGAGCGGGTTTAACAGTCTTACTAAAAGTTTGGGAACGTCCCGTTTGGTTAGCCAAGTCACCGACGGAACTCGCAAGCGCATTCATCGGAGACGGCGCCAGGCCGACTCAGCGGCTGAGCTGGGCCAGTCTCCCTACACCCGCGCCAGTTGGGGAAGCACATCGAAGTGGGCGTCGCGGTCGCACAAAGTCAGCGAATGCTGGAGCGCCAGCGCCGCGATCCACATGTCGTTGGTGGGGATGGGTGTCCCCTGGCTTCGCAATTGCCGGTATACGCTTGCGTAGTGATGGGTAGTCTGCTCGTCGGCGTACACGACATCCACTCCCGGCTTGAGAAGGAGGCGCCGAAGGACCGCTTCGTTGCGCGGTCCCTGAGTGCCGACGGCGAACCCGGCACGCAACTCGCCCAGCACGATGAAGGGAAGCCAGACTTCATCCGCGGCCTCGACAATCTCCACGACCTCCGCAACTCCCCGGCATAGATCGGTGTAGCGGTTCGTATCCAGGGCGAGTCTCACCGCCACAGTTCCTTGTCGATGGTGTCCTGCGCCGCCAGCGCGCGCTCGAAGGCACGGTCCTTGCGCCAGGTGCCGGCAATGTCGCGGAGGTCGCGCTGCCGGCCGCGCTCTCCGCTGACGCCGGCGCCACGAGCAAGGGCCTCAATGGCGATCTCGTTCAGGCTCTTTCCTTGTTCGCGGGCGCGCTGACGCAGAGTGGCATCGAGGGAATTCGGTATGTTGCGGACCGTATATTGCATGCACTTATTGTAGGCAATGCAGGCACATTATGCAAGCAAAAAGACGCGTCCTACGAGCTTGGGTTAGGAGTGCCAAAATGCGCGTCCGTTACGAAGACGGATATGGTTTTTGATTTTGCTTACCTCATGTTAGAGCTGGCTGCCCCATCCCTTCGACTTTCAAAGGATGGGAATCTGTACTGCCGGCTCAAGAGTCTGGCAAAGATTGAATCAAAAGCTCAAGAGGTCGAGAGCAGTTTATCCCACCCCTTCGGCAAGCTCAGGGCAGGCTCTTTCCAAAACCGGGAAAGGATGGGGCAGCCGCGCTCATAGTGAGGGCGGACAAATCAAAATCAAAAGGTGGGCCAGCCCCCCCGGACTTTTTCCCAGGGAATGACATCGGAAGGATTTTTTTCGTGCCGCGCCAGGCGTGAGTCCAACTCCGCCCGCTGCGTTTCGGTCAGTGACTGCGCGTCAGCTTCAAGGCTCTCCCACACCGCGTCCAGCAGTTCCACTTTCTCCGCGGCGGAGAGATTCACTCGTTGGCTTCGAAGATCGCTCATGGGCTCTTGTTTCCTAGCGGATTGGGATGTCAAGGAGTAGGTGAGGACCAAAGAAGTTGGGAACGTTCCGTTGTCCCCGAATTCCCAGACGCCGAACCGGAACATTAAGACTTTAAAAATGCCAGAAATGTTCGAACCTCGTTAACTGTCGCGTCAGATTCCGCTACGCCTTTTCTGCATCTCTCTAATATTTCTTCGCTTACGGGCTCTTTTTTCGTTGCGTCGTAGCTTTTCATTAAAGCTTCAATCTGTGGGATTGTTCGTATACACGCATGTGCGAATGCCAATACCGACAAATGAGTGATTCTAGGGTGGTCGCCTTTATTGAGGGTGACCATAGTATCCATCCCCTTGCGGTAAGAGGTTACGGAAATCGTAATGACTTCGTTCTTTTCGTTGGGGTGAGTGATGATTATATGAAGATGGCCGACTGCATCTTCATCATCGGCGAACATGAAGGTATCGCCGTATCCTATACTTGAGCGGCTTTCCGGAATTTGGCCTCTTCGCGTTCAAAAGCATTCAATTCGGCCCGTACAGCTTTAATCTCCTCTTGATCATGCCCTTCACCCATCAATATGTCTTCCACGCTAATCGGAATTGACGAGGTGCCGGGATCTTTCCACTCTGGAAGTTTGTGCATGACGTTATCAATTAAGTCCCAGCGATTACGGTGCCCAAACTGCTCGAAGATTTCTGTCATTAGCTTCTCTTCGGCGCGAGACAACTTGTTAACTGGAGCTTCTTTGAGAAGCTGCACTTCGTAATCACCCAACGGGGGAGATATGTATTGCTCCCAAGTTGGTTTGGATTGCTCGTCGATAATAAGGTTCAGAATATTACTCGTGACGGGGCCGTTTTTCATGGACACATGGTGATCGGTCGTGACCAAGGTCCCCCATCTCAGCAACGCTTCTCTATCTGAGAGATAAAGCAACTTGATGAGCTTTATGTAGTGCATACGCCCACCACGGAGCTTCAGAAAGTACGCGGCTGCTTGCGTAGCTTTTGTCTCGTCAAAACGCATAATGTCTCTCTCGAAGGATACCACGGACTTGTGGATAAGCTGTGGAAATTATGGGATTAAACCCTTTAAATCAATCACTTTATTGACTTGACGCCCAGTCACGGCAAAAGCGGTCTACCAAACGTCACTACCGTAATCTAGGACACTCCGTAAATTTTTGACTTAGGGCCGGGGCGAAACAAGAGGGCGGGTGACCTCGACACCAGGAAGTTTGTTCTCCGCCGTTTTCCTTATGCGGTGATTTACCGCGAACGGAAATCAGTGGTTAGAATCTTGGCCATCGCCCACGGACACCGGCAGCCTGGATATTGGAAAGACCGGGTTTAACAGTCTTACTAAAAGTGTGGGAACGTCCCGTCTGTCCGCCAGTTTTCCTGAGATGGAGACCACCCCTGTCATCCCGACTGGAGGAAGTTGTTTTTATTTGATTCTGCGTTTAGGAGCCATCCAAAAATAGCTTTAGCTTCTTGACCATTTTGCTCGTGTCTCGCGTGTGACATTCCCACACAACAAGCACATCCCACTTCTCTCCGCGAAGTTTTCGCCGGATGATCTTGTCGCGCTGTTTGTTCTTAAGCAACTTAGTGATCCAGAACTTCCGTCTAGTAGTGGGAGTTGGCTTTCCCAATTTGCAGCGGTGTCGATGCCAAAAGCATCCGTGCACAAATATCACTTTCCGACGTGAAGTGAATACTAGATCGGGAGAACCCGGCAGATTGCGGTCATGGAGACGGTAGCGATACCCCAGAGAATGAACTACTCGCCGCACCACAAGTTCCGGGGTTGTATGTTTGCCCCGTATCTGGGACATACAAAAACTACGTTGAGCCTTTGTCAATACATCAGCCATCCATCGCATGATAAGATTCCGCCGATGAAGGCGCAAGAAATGTCGCAACAGGTGCTATTTGAGCTTGCCCGGTTACTCGATCACGACCTTATTCAATTGCGTCACCGGATCGAGAAAGAGGTACGGCGTCGCGGTCTGAGGCTAACGGTTGGTGATGTTGGCGAACGGCTTGTTGTTGCACATTTCAATGCCACGCCCGGTCTTCCAAAGCTTCAACCCGCTCCACCCGGCACAAAAAACGTGGACGCTCTTTCACGAGACGGTGATCGCTACTCAATCAAGACAGTCCTTAATGCGAAGAAGACGGGGACGGTGTATCCTGATCGCGATCGGCCCGACAAGCAGCTATTTGAATTCCTCATAATTGCAGCTCTGAGCGATGACCACGATCTCAGGTCCATCCATCAGTTCTCGTGGGATCAATTCCTGGCGGTGAGGTGTTGGGACAAGCGTATGTCTGCGTGGTACGTTCCCTACAGCACTAAAGCGCTTGGCTATTCGACAAGGTTGCACTAGTGTCAATCGAGCATGTCTTCAATGCTTTCCATTTTAAGATTGGGAATACCGACAGTGCCGTAAAAACTTACAAAGCATGCCTGCAAAGCCTCAGCATACGGAGCAACAAGAGTGGCTATAGCATCAAAATCATTGGCAACTTGACCATATGGAATGCTCTCCATCTGCAACAAGTCAACGTAGAGATGCGGGATTTCAAGAAAAGCAGGAAAATACCAATGCCGTCCCTCCGGTTGTCTGTCGGTTTGCGCTGGTGAGCGGGTCCACTTTCCGAGCTTTTTGTGCTGTGCTCCTTTCTCATCTTTTTTTGCATTCGCAAGTTTTTCTCCCAAGACATCTGTTACCTTCACAGTCTTAATGGTAGTCTGCGTTTGGTTTTTCCTTCCCCGGATGCATGAAAAGGTGACAATGTAGGTTGCACTGACGTTATTTTTCTGAAATGTTTCGGGAAGGTCCTTCTGATAGGCCTTCAGATCCGTTGACTCGTCTTCGACAAGGAGAACTTGTAGCGTCATACCGTCACTCCCTAAAGCCCGACTCTTTGTTCGAAGCTTGCCTCGAAGCATGCACCACTTAATGGACCATCATCGCGATAGACAAGCTTGCCGTATATTTCTATGACTTCTCGGGCAATAAAAAGGCCAAGACCCATGCCATGTGGCTTTCGTGAGAATTCTGCATCAAAAACGCGATCCCGGTCCTCAGGAGGGATTCCGGGGCCGTCGTCTGCAAAGAGTATGCGAAAGCCATGTTTGAGTTCCGTAAGTTTAATTTCGATGTTTCCGCCTTTGCCATCACCGTAATGGCGAGTAAGCCAATCATTCGAATTCGATCACGTCTTGTACCATGTTGAAATTTAAAACGTTTAGGCATCCCCATGGCAAGTTGCAGTTCAGGTACCTGAAGCATACGCATAACGTGTCCTGATGTGGAGGGTTTCACATATGCAAATCGGTCAAGCGTAGTAATGGTGCGTAGGGGCGCATCTATTCTTTGCCAGCCGCCCGCATGATCAGAGCCGTAGTAAACGATAAGAAACGGCTTTTTCGAACCAAGTTCCGCAATTGCCCTATCCGCTCTCTCTAGGGTCGCCTTTGCACGTGTTTCAATCCGCAGTGGAGTGTACTGATAGGTTCCGTTTTGATCGATGATGTTTACTGCGCCTTTGTGTTCACGTGATTTTGGAGTGATCGGCTTCGGTTCTGCCTCTCGGTCGCAGGTGATGAAGAGCCTCCGGCGGCTCTGAGGAACACCGAAATCTTTGGCGTTAAGCACCTGCTGGCAGACTGAATAACCCATATGCTTCAACTCAAAGATGAAATCATCATAACGAGTCCAGTTGCGCATGCTGACCACATTCTCAACAACGATCCATCGTGGTCTTATGACGCGAGCAAAGCGTATTACCTGAAATGCAGTCTCTTTACTTTGTTCACAACGTGGTCGATTGCCCTTAGCGGGGCTGTGGTTTGTACACTCTGGCGAGGCCATTAGAAGATCAACACGACCAACGGACTTCGAAATCTCACGCACGTTCAGTTCTTCGAGTTTCGAATGATAGAAGCTCGAACCTGGAAAGTTGTCAGAGTAGACCTGACCAGCGATTTCCCATGCATCAAATCCAGCCACAAGCTGAAAGCCTGCTCTGTGCGCCCCCCAGCTGCTGCCTCCAGCACCACAGAAAAGATCAATTGCCCGTAGATTCATTTTCTACGCCACCAATACAGACAGGATTTGATATTGTGCGAATCGAATCTTAACACGTCCAAAAGATGACAAAGGGGTGACAATGAGCCGCAGGGAAATTCGGGGGGGGGCCGGGGCCAGCCGCCGAGTTATTCAACAACGAGCAAAAAGCAGGGTGTGAAATCAGCTCGGGGATGATCAAAGGGAGCCGAGCTCCACGCGACCGAGATAGGATTTAACGCAGCGATAATTTTCTAGAGCATTGGCTATCCTGACGTGGGAGCGATTTTCCTGTTAGCCGATCCCTAAATCGAAAACGCCGGATTGCCTTCTATCACCTTCTGCTCGAGATTCGGACGTTCGTGCTTGCGCCAGAGTTTTGCAGCGTGTCGAACCCGATAGAGAATCGGTCCGCCATCCGGCTGGTCCTGGCGAACGATGGGACGCGGCAGGCAGATGAAATCCGTCTCTAGCCGGTCCGCTGCTGCGTGCACTACCGAATAGCCATGGCCGCCCATGTCAACAAACGACAAGTGCGGTGACAAATCCCGGTTGGAGGGTCAATCTGGCATCTTGTCTTTGTGGTTCGCGCGAATCCAATCTTCGACTTCCTGCCGAACACGTACCGCCATCTTCCCGCAGTAATCTGCTTCGCTTTGCGCGACCAGCCCATAATCGTCATACGAGCCCACGTTCCGCTTTTTTCGGAGCTTGTCCAGCATAGGAATGATCTTCTTCTGCGGATCAATCGAAAACTCCAGGGCCTCGATAGTCCGGTAGTGTTCGCTGCCTCCTCGAACAACTCGGTATCCGGCTGCCCTCAGCGCAGCCGTCGCAGAAATCCGGATTGCATCATAGGCCAAACCCAGCTGCACATCGGAGGATAGTTTTCCTGCAACCGCTTTGCGGTAGTCTTCAAGGCGTCCATCGGCAAGGCCGAGCAGACGGGCAATCTCCCCGGTATCACTGTTTCGCTGTTCCAGCCAATTATTTTTGACCCAGCTCTCGAAGGACATTTTCATCGCCAATGATGAATAGTTTTTTGTCCGCCAGTACGTGCTTGAGGAAAGTCCCTTGCGCCTTGATTCTGAATTCTCTCACGGAATACACCGTCGGGTTGATCTCTCGACTCAGAGTCTTCTGCGCGTCCGTGAGTTTTGTGACCACGTTATCGAAACTGACTCTTCCCACAACCATCAGGTCAACATCGCTGCGTTCTGTTTCACCGGATCTTGCGATCGAGCCATACACGAAGGCGAGATTGATTTTCTTTCGCAAGGAATGAAGGGCAGCGTAGAGGACGTCATGCATACCTACGGTTTTGGTTATCAGGCCCTTAATTTCTGCGAAGACCGGGCTCTCCTGATTGGCACTGTAAAGCGTTTGGGCGCCAACCGTCTTCCTGGTCACAAGGCCGGCGTCAACCAGTTGTCGTATCTCGCGTTGCACAGGCCCCAGAGCTATATTGGCCCGGCGAGCTAGCTGGCGCAGATAAAACCCCTCCCCAATGTGGCCGTATAGGATTGCCAGCACGGCCCCACGAGTGCGCCCGAACAGAGTGTCGGAGAGGACCGTGGCTGTACCCATTTCGGAGTCAAGTGTACCCTAAAAGGGTACAGATAGGCAAATGGGAGGGACGCTTATTCAGCGACAATTTTCTAGGGCAGTGAATATCCCGACGTGGGAGCGATTTTCCTGTTCCCCGATCCCTAAATCGAAAACGCCGGATTGCCTTCGATCACCTTCTGCTCGAGATTTGGACGTTCGTGTTTACGCCAAAGCTTTGCAGCGTGTCGAACCCGATAGAGAATAGGTCCGCCATCCGGCTGGTCCTGGCGAACGATGGGACGCGGCAGGCAGATGAAATCCGTCTCCAGCCGGTCGGCTGCTGCGTGCACTACCGAATAGCCATGACCGGCCATGTCAACAAACGACAGGTGCGGTGACAAATCCCGGTTGGAAAGCTGGCGTGCCTTTTGCACGTCACCACTCTTCGCATATTCCAGGCATGACCGAACACCGTGACGCACCAGCATATTGACCGTGGGTTGGGGACGGTTGTCACCAGGACCTTGCCCGAGGAACAGGGCCCGCAGCGGAGCGTCTTTGTGCATCTGATGTTCCAGTGACTCCACCATTCCGGGCGAGGAGATTGATCCCCCCACGAATGCCACACCTACGGGGTCAAAGGATTTCGGCGGGAGAGACTTCGCCGATAAACCAGCCCAGAAGCTATGCGCGTCGCCAGCCACCGTGGCGAGCCCGGTGATTTCGTGCTCGCGAATGAAATCGTAGATCTCTCCGAGCTCCTGATAGGCACCGGTGATGCCGCCGCCAAAGCTGGCATACCCGGCCCCGGGCCAGGCGCTTGCAACCATTCCCGGAGGAAGGTTCAGCGGGTCGGCGCGCATATCCAGAGTCGAAGTTGTGCTGCCCCAGATTTTCCAGGTCGCTTTCGAATTCCGCAGTTGTTCCAGAAACCACGCTTTCTGCTCGGCTCCGAGGATGGTCTGTGCGGGGTCCGCCTTGCGGAGGTTCGGAACTTGCTTGTCCCCGAAACGGATAGTGTCGGGCGGTTTGCCTCCGTTGTAATCCCGGCCGCCGTCGAGTATCTCAAACACCTCCTCAGGCAAGAACTCCGGGTAGTCCTTATTAAAGAAATCTGCGTCAGCGAACTTGGTTCCGGGGTCCTCCGATCGGTAGCTTCGCTCGTCGGTAATAATAAGGTCCACGTTCCGGCCCCAGCGCAGCGACCGGTATCCCTTCAGACTATTGATCGCCGCAAGATTGTTGGCCTCTTGCCCGAGTCCATGCTCATCGAAAACAGTGACCGGGGCATCCTGAACCTTAGGCGGGTTGAACTTTTCTAACGAGGGACCACCGCTCTTCACCATACGCGCGGGCTGATACTCAAACAATGCCTGCATGGCTGCCACCTTGCGTGTCTGCCCGGGGCGCGTTTTGCCGTCGAACACTTGCAAGGCTTGCCATCCTTGCCAGCTGTACTCGTGGTTATCCCACATGGGAACAAAGGGAAAGCGGGCACGAGCGTCCTGAAGGTCGGGATCATGCAGGTAGGCGCGATACACAGCACGATAGTCATCCACGTTGACCGGGATGTGGAAGTCGTCAATTTTCTCGCCTTGCGGATAACGAACGAGTTCCCTGACCTTGCGGTCGTAATAAGTGGCGCGGTCCTCCGGATACCAGACCAGCTCGTAGATGAAGTCGCCCAGGTGCAGAACAAAACTGAGGCGGTCCTGCTCAGCAGCGTGCTCATCCTCGAAGATCATTCTTCGGTACGCGTTCTGCGCTCCGAGGTTTGCGTTCTGACAACTGACGAAGGCGAAGTGTACCGGCCGGGAATCATCATCGGCAGGCGCGGTGATGGTGCGGCCGAGGCGGCTGCCGGAACCCTCAGGATCGGTAAAGCGATACCAATAGACCTGGGCCGGCTTCAGTCCTCCGACCAGCACACGACAGGTCCAATCCGCCTCCGCCGAAATCGACACTTTCTGCGTTGCGATCACGCGCTGGAAGGCCGGGTCGAGCGCCACTTCGACGGTCAGTTCCTGGGCCGGTTCAGGCTGTGGGGCGCGACGGGTCCACAGCAATACGCTGTTGCTGTCGGGATCGCCGGAGGCTACCCCTTCCGGGAAAAGGTCCCGACGCTCGCGCCAGGAAATCTTCGAGGGAGCCGAGAATGAGCGACCCCAAGCCGCTTCCGCACCAAGCACCGCGGCCACAGCCAGAAAATCGCGACGGTTAATATTTCCCATGCTGTAACTCCTTGTTTCCGCTGCCAGGCCCACGCACGCTCGAGATGAGACGTCTTGTCCCAAATAGTGAGAGCGAACATGTCGGGCAACTGTCTTGGACGGTCTGGCGCTGCGAGGGTTATCAGAAGATCTTGCCGGTTGAGTTGGTTTGGCTTTGAGAAATGTTTGCTGAACCCGCGAAATGCTTCACAGGGTTTGAGGACGGGTGGCCTTCGCTCTTATCGAGGGCCAGCCTCCGGAATAACCATCCTTAAGTACTATTGGTGTTCGTTGCCTGCGTCCTTTGCTGTGTCCCTTTGTTTTTGCCTAGTGTTCGATCTTTTTGATTCCTGAACCAAATCCTATTTGGTGATACCTTATAGTGCATCTATACATTAAGTGTGATGAATTTTAAGGTATCACTTGTTTTCTATTTTGAGGTATTATGTTGTATCAAATATGGTCAATGATGTAATAAATATCATCAAACCTCTACGACCGAAAGCACTGCCTCAAGAGCTGCGTCGCGCCCTTATCGAAGCTCGCGAAAAGCGGGGCTGGAGCCAGAGGGATCTAGCAGGCCGACTTGGCATCGGCCAGAGGCACATCTCTGGCATAGAGTCGGGCAAAATCGTGCCGCGCTACGACACGTTGCTTGAGATTGTCCGCATGCTCGACCGCGACCTCATCATGGTTCCTCGCGCCCTGGTGCCCCTTGTCCAGGCGCTCGTACGCGACCACCTCGAAGACCAGCCCGGAGAAGGAGAGGAGCGGCCTCTTTATGCCGCCGAACGCGACGAAGAAAATTCTCAGGAACCGCGCGATGAGGTTTGATGCGAAGAAACTCAATGCGCTTTCCGTGCGCCTGCATGAAAAGCGGATCGGCGTCATCACCCGTCTCGCGGGTGACCGGCAGCTTTTCGCATTCGAGCAGGACTATATCGACGATCCTCACCGCCCCACTTTGAGTCTCTCGTTCAAGGGCAGCACGGGCGGTCTGGTAACGAATTTCCGCCCGGTGGGACGCCGCGTTCCGGCATTCTTTTCCAATCTCCTGCCCGAAGGCCACCTGCGCGACTATCTAGCCAAGCGCGCGGACGTAGATCCTGAGCGCGAATTTTTTCTCCTCGCCGTCCTCGGCGCCGATCTGCCGGGCGCGCTTGTCGTCGCGCCGATCGAGGGCGACCAGTCGCCATCCGAATCCCACCACGATCGCGATAATGACCAGCACGACCATGGCAATGGCCAAAAGCCGCTGCGTTTTTCTCTCGCCGGCGTGCAGTTGAAATTCTCCGCTGTCATGGAAGCCTCCGGCGGTCTGACCATTCCGGCGGGCGGTCTCGGCGGCTCATGGATCGTCAAGCTTCCCTCCGCACGCTACCAAGCCGTTCCGGAGAACGAGTTCGCCATGCTGGAACTGGCGCGGCGCGCTGGCATCGACGTGCCGGAAAACAAACTCGTCGATGTCGGGAGCATCAAAGGGTTGCCCGAACAGGCCCATACCGTAGAAAGCAAGGCGCTCGCCGTAAAGAGGTTCGACCGCCACCCGGACGGGAAGCGCATTCACATGGAGGATTTCGCTCAGGTCTTCGGGGAGTTCCCCAACAACAAATATAAGTTCCACAGCTACGCCAACATCGCTGCCGTGCTATGGGCCGAAATCGGCGAGGACGCCCTGCTCGAATTTGTTCGCCGCCTGGTATTTTCCGTCGTCATCGGCAACGCCGATATGCATCTGAAGAACTGGTCGCTTCTTTATCCCGACAGCCGTAAGCCCGTGCTCTCACCCGGCTACGACTTCGTGGCGACTCGACCTTATATTATCAACGACGCCTTGGCGCTGACTTTCGGGGACAGCCGCAGCCTTTCCGAAATCACACCCGAGCAAATGCGCCGTTTTGCCGATACGGCGCGCATTCCCGCAAGCCCCCTCTGGAAAGTCGCGGTCGAAATGGCACAACGCACCGCTGAATCCTGGAAAACCCTTGAACATGCGGACGCCATGCCCAAGGAACTAAAGCATTCGATTGGAAAGCAGATTCTCGGTGTCGCCGCCAAGGTCAGGTGACCGAACTGCTTACCCAGACACCATATTCCCTTCGCTCACCTTCCTCTTCGCGTATTGCGGGCAAAGAGCTCAAGAAACGGATCGGGGCTGCAATGCTCGATCATGTCATAGAGTTCGTCAGGATTTTGTGAGTGGCGTTGCCTAATGGCGGCAATGAGGTTCAAGACTAGCCATCTATGAGGACGCGCTCAAACCTAACATTGCATGCCGTCAATCCGTGTTGTATACTGAACCGTATGGTTCAGTATTACCAGACCCGCTTCGATGTCTCGTTCGGCGCGCTCGCGGACGCCACCCGACGCGGCGTTCTGGAGCAGCTCGGGCGTGCAGACGCTTCGATCACGGTTCTTGCCGAGAAGTTCCACATGACCCTCACGGGCATGAAGAAGCATGTAGGCGTCTTGGAGCAAGCGGGGCTCGTCACCACGGAGAAGGTCGGGCGCGTGCGGACCTGCAAGCTCGGGCTGCGCGGACTGCAAGAGGAGGCGGCATGGATCGAGAGGTACGGCCAGCTCTGGGCTGCGCGCTTCGACGAGTTGGACAATGTTGTCGAAGAATTGAAACGAAAGGAGAAAGCAAATGGACGTAAGAAGAGAAAGTGAGGCCACCCCCACGAAGAACCGCACGGTGGTGGAGCGGAAGTCCGAGCGCGAACTCGTCGTCACACGCACCGTCAACGCGCCTGCGCGCCTCGTGTTCGAGGCGTGGACCAAGGCAGAACTATTCAGGAGGTGGTGGGTACCAAAATCGTATGGGCTGACCCTGCTTTCCTGCGAAATGGATGTTCGCGTTGGGGGGCAGTATCGTTTGGTGTTTCGCCACGAAGATTCGACGATGGAGTTCTTCGGCACGTACCTCGAAGTGACACCGCACTCGCGCCTGGTTTGGACCAACGAGGAAGGTGACGACGGCCAGACCGTCACCACGGTGACCTTCGATGAAAACGCCGGCAAGACGTTGTTGGTCGTGCACGATCTCTATCCCTCGAAGGAAGCTCTTGACTCCGGATCGGCGGACGCGATGCCCGAGGCGCTCGACCAACTCGACGAGCTTCTCGCCAGCCTGGGATCAAGCACTGAGACAAAATGACGCGGTCAACCCATCCATCAACGAAGCGCGTGGTTGGCCGCCAGGGTAAGAAAACCGCCCAAGGCAAGACCCCGGCGAAGCTGCTGGTCGCCATGACTGGCAAGGCAAGCGCCGCGAAGACCGCAAAAGGCGCCGAACCCGTGTTCGCGTACATTGCTAGCTTGCCGCAGCCGCAGCGCGGCATCGCCGAGGGCATCGATGCCCTGGCGGCCAAAAGTTTGCCGGACATCCAGCGAGCGGTGAAGTGGGGCATGGCGTATTACGGGGTCGACGGGGGCTGGTGCTTCGCTTCCGGCGCCTTCGTCGGCCATGTGAAACTGATGTTCATACGCGGCACGGAGATCAAGCCGGAACCGCCGGTGACGCCGATCGGGATGGGCAAATCCACCCGCGGAGTCGAGTTAGCATCGGTTGACGATTTCGACGAGCGCCAATTGGCGTCGTGGATGAAGCAGGCCGCCACCATGCCCTTCGTCGGGGGAAAGAAGCGATGACTACGGACGAGTGGCCCGGGATAAACAATGGGATGGCGGTCCGTGCCGCTCTCGCCGCCCAGTTCCAGCACACGTTAGCCGAGACCGCGAAGGGACATGCGGTCGTGCGATTGTTTTGTTGTCTGCGGTTTTTTCTGCTACAATGTAGCCACGTTGCTACATTAAAGGACAGAGCCCATGGCGATTACAAAACTGTCGAGTCGAGACTTTAATCAGGACACGAGCAGGGCAAAGAGGGCGGCTAAGCGAGGTCCCGTTTTCATCACGGATCGAGGCCGTCCGTCCCACGTGCTGCTCACGGTGGAGGAGTATCAAAGGATCACTGGAGGGCAAAAGAGCGTTCTGGACTTACTGGCGATGCCAGCCGCGGCTGAAATTGAATTTGAGCCGCCTCGTCTGCGGGGAAACCTGCACGAGTCGGCCGACCTGACCTAAATGTACATCCTTGATACCAATGTAATTTCAGAATTAAGAAAAGCCAGGAAGACGCATCCCAACGTCAAGAAATGGGCCGAACCCTTACCCTCGGCTAGTCTCTATATCTCTGTCATTTCAGTACTGGAACTGGAGATCGGAATTCTTCTCGTCAACCGGCGCGACAAACAGCAAGGCGCGATCCTTCGCGCGTGGATGGATGGTCACGTATTGCCCACATTCTCCAGTCGCATCCTGGCGATTGACACCGCCGTCGCCCAGCGATGCGCGACGCTTCACGTACCGAACCCTCGCTCCGATCGTGACGCCCTCATCGCAGCCACAGCCCTGGTGCACGGTCTGACCGTCGCGACCAGGAATGTAGCCGACTTCGAGCGAACGGGCGTGGGTGTGGTCAATCCCTGGGGGGACTGAGCAGGCGTTTAAAGAGAAAATCCGTGGACAGACGGACGTACCCCGTTGCACAAGCCCTACGAATAGATCCCAGGCGCCTGAGGTCCAAGCTTCTGCACGTACTCAACGTATGTCCCAGGATAAACAGTGGGATGGCGGTCCGTGCCGCTCTCGCCGCCCAGTTCCAGCCGCCCATCGCTTACACTCAAACCACATGCTCAACCGGGGATATGCCTATACCACAATCATCAGCAGCAAATATCATGGGCGAACCCTGCTCTCCCACTTAGCAAGCCTTTATCCACACTCAGCCCCACAAGCCTGGCAAGAAAAACTGAACAACGGCGAAGTCACCGTCAACGACGTCATCGCCACCGGAAGCGAATCGCTTACTTCAGGCCAAACCCTTGTCTGGAACCGTCCACCCTGGATCGAACCAGACTCTCCTCAGCACTTCGAAGTACTGTTTGATGACCCCCATCTGTTGGCCGTCAACAAACCTAGCGGGCTGCCCACCCTCCCCGGCGGCGGCTTCATGGAAAATACCCTCCTGCGCCTGGTGCAAAAGCAAACCCCCAACGCAAACCCTGTGCACCGGTTGGGCCGAGCCACTAGCGGCATCGTCCTGTTCGCCAAAACACCGCAGGCGGCCTCTCAACTATTCGCAAACTGGAACACACCCAGAATTCAAAAAATCTACCGAGCGCTGGCTCAAGGCATTGCACAGCACGACGCCTACGAAATCCTCACCCCCATCGGCCTTGTACCGCACCCGCGCATCGGTTCCGTGTGGGCCGCGAACCCAAGTGGCAAACCGTCAAAGTCATTGGCGAAGGTGATCGCACGCACGCCAGCACCACAACCTTTGAGGTAAGCCTAAAGTCGGGCCGCCCTCATCAAATCAGAATCCATCTGGCATCCATCGGCCATCCCCTGGTAGGCGATCCTTTGTACGGCTTCACCGGCCAGCCTCTGGAAAATCTCCCCGGCCTTCCGGGCGATGGAGGATATTTCCTGCACGCCCAATTTCTGAAATTCCACCACCCCATCACCGGAGAACCAATCAATCTTGAGGCCGCTTTGCCGGGTGGATTCTCATAGCGTCGACGAAAATACGGGGACTGGGCCTACGTGATTCATGATCTCGAACCTACATGGCTGGCGTGGTGTCTTATGGAGTGCTGGTGTGGCTGGCACTGCGGGAGTTACGCCCTCTCCTCGAGGAACACGAGTGCAGACGTGGCGGAGCGAAAGATCTGACGATTGTTCCTTATGTTAGCGGCGGCTTACTCTACACAATGGCGGGCATGTTTAATCCCGTAGGCATGATCCTGGCGGGAATCTCTGCGGCAGCGGCCTCGTTCGGCGGAACATCTGGGATGGCATGGATGACTCAATGTTTAGGGAGCAGATTCGCCCCGAGAATTCCTAGCCAGCCTATTTATCTGCCGCGCAGTTGGAGTTGGATCATCGCCGCCTTTATCACGGCCGCGATTTTTGTTGGCGTACTAGGACGCGGTGTGCGTTTATCCTAGGGAGACACTGAACCGCTTTTGTGGGACCCTTCGAGTTCGCTCACGGCAAGCTGTTTGCCAACACCGGGCAAACATAGGCGACCCAAGTTGAAAGTTCGTACGCCTTTCATCAGTTCAGCAGTAGGCTCAGCGAATTTCGGAAGGACTGCTCGCCAGTTTAGCGATATCAGACTCCAGATTGTTTGCGGGCGAGGGCGCCCGCGCCACACTGCCGCTCCACTCGCTGATCGGCGACGGCTGGCTGCATTCCAGGCAGCGCGTTACGGGAAATTTATTTTCGCAATTCGGGCAGGTTGCCTGCTTGGCAAAAGTGTCGAAGGCCTGGCCGCAGCGGGTGCATTGCCAGAACTCTCCAATGGGCGGAGAAGCCTGGCACTTGGGGCAGTGGAATTCATCGCGCCGGGGCAGCTTGGCGAATTGCGCCAGCGCGCGAGCGTGCTGCCATCCTCCCCAGCAGTTGGTGACCATATAAATGGCGATGAGGCCGGTCCATAGCGACTGTTTCCATAGGGCCAACCCGATAAGTGCAATCGCGCCGATGAAGCCGATGACGGTGGCCACCATCAGGCTGCGGGCGCGGCCCATTACAAACCACAGCAGGGAGCGCAGAATCTGCCCGCCGTCCAGGGGATAGATGGGAAGAATGTTGAAGACCAGCAGGACAAGGTCGATCCACCAGAGGCTTCGCAGCAGAAGATGCGCGTTGGGGTTGGCGGCCGACCATCCCGTAGCGCGGCCCAGCATACCGAGTCCGGTAAAAATCGGCAGGAGCGCAACATTCACCAGCGGCCCGGCGGTGATGCTCCAAAGCGTGGCCCCGGGACGCGGCGGTGGATTCACATACGCCACCCCGCCCAGCGGCCAGAGCACGATGCGGTCGGCGATACCACCCACCTGGCGGCAAGCCAGGGCGTGACCGTACTCGTGCAGCAGTACGATGACGAACAGTCCCAGATATTCGGCGATGTTCCAGCCAATGGAAGAGTAGCGGCTGGTCCCGGCCTGGATTTCATAGACCGCCACCAGAAACCACCACCAGTGCAGGAAGACATCTACGCCGGCGAAGCGGAAGAGATGAATCGAGCCTTTGCGGGTGGGCATGAGAGAGAGTTTATAACACCGGAAAGTAGGAACGGATTTCCAGAGTGGAAACGTTTCTATTGAGAGTTAAAAACGGAAATCCGCGAGGTGACCACCCGCCCCTCCCTAGAGGAGTTATACTTCACCCTCAACATGATTCCCGCTTCCTACAAACCGAAAAAGAAGTTCATGCAACTGGCGATTGCGGAAGCCAAGCGCGCCCGCGACCGCGGCGACTATGCCATTGGCGCTGTAATCACGCGCCTCACGGGCAAGAGCGAAGTGGTCATTGCCAACGCCGGCAACCGGGTGAAGACATCGGGATCAAGCATCAAGCATGTGGAGCTGGAAACGCTCAAATATGTGTCGAGCGGTTATGGCCGCTACCTGCCGGATTTCGTTCTTTACACCACACACGAGCCCTGTGCCATGTGTGCCGGCGCCTGCGTGTGGTCGAGAATTGGCGCGGTGGTGTACGGCGTTTCGCAGGAAGACATTGCCGCTTATGGCCGTAAGCGCGGAACGGAAGACTACAAGTGGCGAGCTTGCCTTATCTCCTGCCGGCTCGTCTTCGAGAGGGGTAATCACAACATCCCCGTCACCGGCGGTTTTCTGCGGCAGGAATGTCTGAGGCTGTTCGGTTACAGCCCTTCTTAGCAGCAGGTGATGCAATGCCCCGGACTCACAAGAAGGCGTTCCTCGTCCTAGATACACTTCACGCAGGAAATTGGGCGGCCCGCAAGCAGCTATACGATTGCGGTCTTGGGAGAGGCATGATACGCGCCCTGCTTACAGTCACAATCGTGTCACTCGTTGTTGGACAGGGTTACGCGGAGACTCCGACGGGAACTATCGTCATCTACCGGAGGCGCGGCGCGAATTTCGGTTTCGAGCACTACGCTCAAGGAGTGCATCCTACCGTCGCTTGTGATGGCACCAACGTCGCGAAAATGGCAGAGAGGCGAAAAGCCACCCTCTCCGCTGACTCAGGAACCCATGTTTGCGTGGCGAATGAAAAACAATATCCCGGAATGTTGAAAGCGAGCAGCGACCCCATCACAGTGAACGTAACACCAAACAGCACAACGTATCTCCTGTTGGAATGCCGTTTTGGGCATGTCCGTTTTGTTTTACGCGGAGTGTCACTGGAAATTGGCTCGGCCGAAACCGAGAAGATGCGTCCCGTCAAGGACAAAGACTCGTATACAACCGTTCTTGCAACCGACCAGGAAAAACAACTCTCGCATTAGACGCGAAGACCAACAGAGCCAACGCCGGGCCTGGTTTCAACCACTTCGGTAAACCGCCTTTCGCCTTAATGTGTTTGTCGCTAGACATGCTCCACTCCGTCGAGATGGCAGTTCGGGCTAAATCATGGCTGCGGGCGGCACCCCTCGTAGAGCACAGATAAACAGCGTGATCAGTATCACAGAGTGCAATAAGTTTCCCATTTACAGTAGGAGTCACGATGTAAGCGAACATTGGCCCGGATGGGAACTTTGTCCACCTAGCATCCGTAGATTGATCTATGCGGCGGTTTGTCGACAGCCTCGGCCAGGTCCTGAGCGCCATTTGGGCGCACAAACTTCGCTCTTTTCTCACCATGTTTGGCATTGCGTGGGGGGTGGGCTCGCTGCTGCTCCTGATCGGACTCGGAGAGGGTTTTCGCGCCGGAACCAAGAAAAACCTGGCCAGCTTCGGCGAAGACTACATGCAGATTTACGACGGCCGCGTCCCCGCGGTCGGAGGCAGCCAGCTGTCGTCTCGCCAGTACTATCTGAACTACCAGGACTATCTGGATATCCGCAGTTCGCAGCTGGTCCGTAATGCTACGCCGGTGATTTACCGCGGCGACCTTCGCCTGGTGAGCGACTATGGCAGCAGCAACGGCTACGTGGATGGCTCCGAACCGCAGTTCCAGGGCATTCGCTATGAACCCATCGACCAGGGGCGCTACCTGAGTTGGAACGACGAACGGCAGCGGCTCAATGTCTGCGTGATTGGAAGTGAATTCGTGCGCATCTTGTTCCCCGGCCACCCGGCCGTAGGCAGCACGCTCCTGATCAATGGTGTGCCGTTCCGGGTGATTGGGACGATGGAGAAGATTGGTCACGGAAACAACAACGACCAGAACATGCGCCTGATTATGCCTTTTACTACTATGGCGGTCTATTTCCCGATGCCGGGGGAAGGCAATGCGAAGGCGCTCAAGTATGTGGCGTACCAGCCGATCACGCGGGAGCGCCACGCAGAAGCGAAGCAGGCCGTCCACAGTATCGTTGCCAGAAACCATCATTTCGATCCCAACACGCCTGATGCGTTTAACGACTGGGATTCCATCGACACCGCCGAAATGGTCGGAAAAATCTCCGATGCCATGGATGCGTTTCTGGGGGCCGTCGGTCTGGTGACTCTCGGCTTGGGGGCCATCGGAGTGGTCAACATCATGCTGGTATCGGTAAGCGAGCGCACCCGCGAGATTGGCCTGCGCAAGGCTTTGGGCGCGACCCACCGCAGCATCCTGTTTCAGTTCTTTGTGGAAGGGCTGATGCTTACCGCCATCAGCGGCGCCATCGGCGTGGGCGGAGCCTACGGTGTCACCAAGCTTTTCGAACTGGCGCCGCCGATGGGCGGATTCGAACTGCCGCACATCTACCCAGGGAGTGCGGCGCTTGCCATGGGAAGTCTCGCCCTGGCTGGCATTATTGCTGGACTCTATCCCGCGCGGCGAGCAGCCTTGCTCCAGCCGGTGGAAGCCCTTCGTCAGGAGTAGCCAATGATTCGGGGAAAAGATGTGCTCACCCAAGCGTATGGCGCGCTCCGGTACAACCGCATGCGCAGTGTGCTCACCATGCTGGGTATGGCGTGGGGGATCGCCACGGTGGTGCTGCTGCTGGCCTATGGCACCGGTTTCTCACAGGCGATCGTCAACATATTCAAGAGTTTTGCCAGCATGCAGGCCATAGGCATTGCGGGCGGGCGTACCTCGATGCAAGCCGGAGGCAACAAGGCCGGCGTCAATATTCGCTTGACCAGGGATGACATTGACAGGGTCGTAGCCAATGTCCCGAACGTGACCCGCATCACCCCCGAATCGTTTTACAACGGGCTAGTCAGCTACGAGGGGCGTTCTTACACCTGGACGGTCCATGCCGGTAATCCCGCGCTCCAGGACATTCAGCACCTGCAAATTGAGCTAGGGCGTTTCTATAACGCAGAAGACTTGCAGCAGCGGGCGCACGTGTGTGTGCTGGGATCGGAAGCGAAGCTAAAGCTGTTTTCCGGCCGCTTTGCGTTGGGACAGAAGATCCGTATCGCCGGCATCCCGTACGAAGTGATTGGCGTGTTTAAGCCCAGGCCGCAGGAAGGCAACGACAACGATATCAACCGGGTTGTCCATATCCCCTTCACCACCCTGAGCGACTTCCGCGATACGTATTACGTCGACATGATCTGGCTGGAGTTTCTCGGGTACGACTATGGCAGCGTCCAGACGTCGATTCGCAATACGCTGGCCGTACAACATGGTTTCCGTCCTGACGATAAACGGGCCCTGTTCGTTTTCAGTCTGATGGAACAGCTTTCGCAGTTCCGCATGATTACCATCGCGCTGCAAGTGCTGCTTGCTTTTATTGGGGCCCTTACTCTGGGTATTGGCGGAGTCGGGCTGATGAACATCATGCTGGTGAGCGTGACCCAGCGCACCAGGGAAATCGGAGTGGAGAAAGCGCTGGGCGCCCGCCGCTTGGATGTCTTGATGCAGTTCCTGTCGGAAGCGCTGGCGATTACTTTTTTAGGCGGTCTGTGCGGGATTGTGCTCGCTTACATCGTTTCCTTATCGGTAGGCGACCTCACTTTTTACAGTGCCCTGGCCAAGCACGGAGAAATGGGCGACATTCGACTCATCATTTCACCGGTGTCGGTGCTGGTTTCTACCAGCATTCTGGCGCTGGTGGGATTGGTCAGCGGCATGATTCCAGCCATACGTGCATCACGGCTCGATCCGATTGAGGCCTTGCGGTACGAATAATTCCGGAAATATTAAGGACAGAAAATATAGGGACCAGAAATATAGGTGATTTGCCCGGGTTCAACCTCCCGACCTTCGTGAAACCTATAGCTTTTCTGCCGGCCGCTTAGCCAGCAGCGCAAGCACCAGCGCAAACGCCGAAAGAACCGCCCCTGTATTGAAGGCCGCCTGGTAGTTTTTGAATTTATCGAAGAGCTGCCCGCCGATGTACGGGCCGATGATGCCGGCCACTCCCCAGGCGGTAAACAGCATTCCGTAATTGACGCCGGCGTTCTTGATACCCCAGAAATCCGAGGTCGTGCTGGCATTCACTGACAGCTGGGTGCCATAGCACCAGTAGACGATGAAGACCATCACATACAGCATGGCGATACTGGCTCCGACTTTGTAAAGCGCGGGCATGGCGACGATGGAAATGCCAATCATCAAGCGCAGAACGTTGAGCCGTCCCATGCTGTCGGAGAACCAGCCGGAGAGGATGCGGCCTCCGGCGTTGCCGAAGGCGGCCACTACCAGCGTCATCGTTGCCAGCAGGTCGCTGGAAATTCCCTGGCTGCGGGCGAATGGAACTAACTGGCTGATTACCATGAGTCCGGCTGAAGTCCCAAGCGCATAGGCCAGCCACAGATAGTAAAAACTTGATGTGCGCAGTACTTCTCCAGGAGTGAAATCCTGGGTGACAGATTTTGCGGCTGTGGCCGGCGGAGTCCATCCTGCGGGGAGATAGTCTGCCGGCGGATTCTTTAATAAGAACGAACCGATCATGGTCATTACAAAAAATATTCCGCCCAGGACCATGAACGTTTCACGCCAGCCGAAAGTTGGGATCAAAGTCTTGCTGGCGAGTGGGCCGAATATAGCGGAACCTGCTCCATATCCACCGACGGCCAGGCCTACGGCCAGTCCGCGCTTGTCGGGAAACCATTTGGCCATGACTGGAATTGGGGTCGCATAGCCGAATCCATTGCCCAGCCCCCCGATTACTCCGAAGCAGAGGTAAAGCCAGGTTAGCGATTGGGTGTAGGCGCAGAGAAAAAATCCTGCGCTCACCAGGATGCCTCCGGTAATGGAGATCCAGAACGGGCCCAGTTTGTCTTGCAGGCGGCCGGCGAGGATGAAGCTTAGCGCAAACACGGTGACCGCCACGGTGAATGTGGTTGAAGTCTGCGAACGCGTCCAGTGAAATTCTTTTTCCAGTGGGGCAACGAAGACGCTCCATCCATAAAGCGTGCCCAAGGCCATGTTCATCGAAAGGCCGCCGACCACTCGCCACCAGCGGCTGGGATGCGTAGTGGTTACGGCGTCTGCTTCAGTTTGGGTTGGCATCGGCGTCTCCGGTTTTCCGCTTCTGCAAAATCGCGGGTTCAAATGTACAGGAGCATAGGGGAATGGCCAAGCGGTGAGTTCGATGGGAGCGTCCCGTTCGGCCCCGCTTTGAGACAGCTTCATAGCCGTGGAGTTAGCAGCTTGTCGTCACTTGGCGGCTGACTATTTGACTGGTTCGAAAACCAGCACGGTGAAACTGCCAGGCTTCACCGAAGGCCAGCGCTGCCCTTCCGCGGGTGGCCCAAGTTCTGCTGTCGGCAGGAATACCCGGTGCGACTTGGGATCGACAGCAACAGTCCTTGCTCCCAGCTGCGTAGCGACTTGACCCGCAACTTCATATTTCCCATTTGTGGCCTTCACGACGGTAAGGGTTCCGTCTCTCCCATTTGAGGCGAAAGCAAAACCCAACTCCGGATCGAAGGCGGCGCCGTCCGTTCCCTCTCCGGTATCCAAGGTAGCAACGATGCTGCCGTTTCTGATATCGACCACGACCATTTTCTTGTTGCCGCATACGCTGAAAAGGTGGTTCGTCTTCTCGTCGATTGCCAGCCCGGATGGTTCTTCGCATCCCTCCAATTTCCAGCGTTTGTCGGCCTTCCAGGTCTTGGTATCGACGGCCGCGATTTCGCCTGTATCTTCTACGTTGACGTACACATGAGATGGGTCCGCGGCGGCAAACTCCAATTTCCCGCCCAAGGGGACGGTGGCGACGACTTTCAGGGAGTCGGGATCAATTGCCATTAGGTCCTTGCTGCGGCCATTCATGACAATCACTTTGTTCGAGTAGTGGTCGTAGATGATTGCGTCCGGGTTCTCGCCGGCCTTGATCTCCTGCTTCGGCTGAAGGGTTTTCAGATCGAAAACAGTGACTGTCCCAGCGCGTCCGTTGGTACTGAAGCCGAGGTTCTTATCAGGGATAACCGCCACGCCATGAGCGCCGTTCGCGGGCACACTGCCGGTCTTTTTGCCCGTGCCTGCGTCGACGACGGTGATCTCCATACTGTGTCCGATGAACAGGCGATTCGAGGTTGGGTCGTAAGTGATGTAGTCCCAGCCGCCTTCACCACCGACATCGAACCTTGCCGTCTGCTTGTATATCTGGGGGCCCGACTGTGCGAGACTAAGTGCAGAGAAAAGCAGAAACACAAAACAAGACGCTAGAATCGCATTCTTCTTCATGGTTTACTCCTGACAGTGTTCTACCAGAAAATGCGCGAGCTGATCCTGGAACTTTGCTGAAGAAGAGGATAGAAATTCGACTCTGCCTTCGGGCAGATGTGGAATCGAATCTCTCATAAATGACTGGAGGAATTGTGAAGCGTTTTGCGATTGGAGTTGTGGTTGGAATCGTGGTGACCGTTGGGGCGATTGCTGTTGGCGTGTATTTTTACTTCGCGACGGGCATGGCGCCGGTTGCAACCTCGGCGGCCCCAATGCCGTTTGAGAAGACATTCGCTCGTATGGCGCTGCATGCCCGGATGGAAAAGGAGCTCCCTACCCAGACACCGGTCTCGGCGGATGAGCCGAATCTGGTTGCCGGTGCTCACCTTTATATGGAGCATTGTGCCGTTTGCCATGGAGTTCCCGGGAAAGAGCAGACAGCGATCGCCAAGGGTGAATTTCCACGCCCACCGCACCTCTTTAAAGGTAAGGGCGTGACCGACGATGAGCCCGGCGAGACATATTGGAAAGTCGCGAATGGCATACGGCTTACCGGCATGCCCGGCTTCAACCAGCAGCTTTCTACGACGGAGATGTGGCAGGTTTCGTTGCTGATGGCGAATGCCGACAAGTTGTCTGAGCCAGTGAAGGCAGTGCTCGCAAATCCGAACATGAGCAGCGCCGCTACGGGAGCGCTGGGAGGCAAATCTTCAGGCTCACCGAAGCAATAGGACGGGACAACCCGTTGTCCGGCTCCCATAAACTCGATGTTGGACTCCAAATTCAATGCCGATACATTCGTAACCTGGTTAGTGCGGGAGCCGGTATGCAATCATTGTTATTGTGGGACAAGACAGTCCCCGTGAAGGAGTTCGCGCCATGAGATCGTTGGTAACAGTCACTGTATTGTTGTTTGCCATGTTCGCGGGTTATGCGCAGGCGGCCAAGCCGTGTGAGGAACTGAAAGCCGAAATCGTGAAAAAGCTGGAAGCACACAACGTAAAGAACTACTCGCTGGAAATTGTGCCGGCCGAAAAGGTCAAGGACGCCCAAAAAGTGGTCGGAAGCTGCGAAGGCGGCACGAAGAAGCTGGTGTACAGCAGAATCGCTACTCCGGCGGCAAAGCCTGCGGCTGCATCGAGCACCCCTGAACCGAACAAGCAGTAATCGTTGTGATTCCTCTGGGCTAGCAGTCACAATATGACAATTTAACGGAGTCCACCGGCTTTGCTGGCAGCGGATGTAGGCAATCCCAGGTCTGGCAAAGGCGGCGAGATCGTTCGACTCCGCTCGCAGAATTGCCGATGCATATCGACCCGTTGCGCAAACTCGAAGATCGGCCACCCGCCGATTACTGGGGTAACTTTGCCGCCCCTTGCCCCTCACCGATAATCGCGCGGTGACGACTACCGATAAAAGGTGCGTTAGCCGAATGGCTATCGAAGGGCTGATCACGCTGGCCCTGTTCTTCGCCGCCGCTGTACCGGGGCGGGCGCAGGAGTTCGTTACTCTCAGCCTGTCCGGTAGTGTCTTCGTGTCCAGGCCACCTGCGCTCGAAGTCGAGAACTTCGGTGTAGAAAAGTAGTGATCGTTGCAAATCGCTAGACTTGATCACAGGCACAATCTTCATGACATTCTCCCGGACAGCAGGCTAACAGGATATCCCGTGCGACATCAGCAAACCTACCTTCGAATGTCAGGATAGCTGGCGTAACATCGCTATTTTCACTCCTTGAGGCCAATGAATCTAACGCTTGATTGTGTCAGTTATCCTTACTGAGTGAGCTTCTGATCGGGAGATACACCTCCATGAGTATTACTCAGAATGAAAAGGCGGCCTGCTTCCGTGCGCTGCATGATGGGCCTGGCACTTTCATAATTCCGAATCCATGGGATGTTGGCTCCGCGCGCATTCTCGCCGGACTTGGTTTTCAGGCATTGGCCACATCGAGCGCTGCGGCTGCTTCCGCGGTTGGCCGAAGAGATCATGGGCTGACGCGGAATGAGGCCATGGCACATTCGCGGTTGATCGTTGAGGCGACCGATTTGCCGGTCTCTGCGGACCTGGAAAAAGGGTTTGGCGACGCGCCGGCAGATGTGGCGGAGACGGTCCGGCTTGCGGCTGAGGTGGGATTAGTGGGATGCACCATCGAAGATGCGACGGGTGACCCGAACCGTCCGCTTTATGATTCTGGTGTGGCTGTCGAACGCATCGCTGCTGCTGCCGAGGCGGCACGGGCACTATCGTTTCCCTTCATACTGACGGCGCGAGCGCACAATTTTCTCTTCGCTGCGCCGAGTCTGGATGAGACCATCCGCCGCCTGCAAGCTTATGAGAAAGCTGGCGCTGATGTGCTTTTTGCCCCCGGCCTGCCTGATCTTGCCGCGGTGCGGGCAGTCTGTGAGGCGGTATCGAAGCCGGTCAACTTCATGGCGGGAATCAAAGCCAAGTCATTTTCGGTGGGCGAGCTCGCCGCAGCTGGCGTCAGGCGCATCAGCCTGGCAACCTCACTCTATCGCGCGGCCATGACTGGGTTGCTTGAGGCTGCGCGTGAGGTAATGGACGCCGGACGGTTTGGATTTCTTGATGGGTGCGTGACTACGGCGGAGTTGAATAAAGTCATGCAGATTTGAGTTTTGTGAACGCGCCACTAACATCCCACCCGCGCTTTGAACTCTCTCGCCCGGTCGCGGGCTACGGTCAAGTTCGTATCTTTGCCATCCTTGAGACGAACATTCAAAGCTCCTCCCGGCAGCGACGCAACTTCCTTGATCCAGTCCACGTTGACCACTGTGCTGCGGTGGATGCGGAGGAACTTTTTCGGATCTAGTGTCTTTTCCAACTCAGTGATGGCGTGGTCTACGCAGTACGCCTTGCCCTCGGAGACCGCGTAGGTCAGCTTGTCCTCAGCATAGAAATGGGTCACGCGATCCAGATCGAGAAACCAAAGCCGGTCGCCCAGCCGCGACGCGATCCGGCCGGGATACTCTGGCCTGGTCTCGCGAAGTGAATCAGTGAGTTGCTTGAGCAGTGCCTGCAAATCTGGCTGCGCAAGCTGACCTGAGCCCCGCAGCCGCTCAACTTTTTTAAGAGCGCGTTCCAGGGACTCAGGGTCAATCGGCTTCAGCAGGTAGTCAACCGAGTTCACTCCGAAAGCTTTCAGCGCGTACTGGTCGTGGGCCGTGGTGAAAATCACGATGGGCTGGCTGGGCAATTGTGCCAAAACATCGAAGCCACTGAGACGCGGCATCTGAATATCCAGGAAGCACACATCCGGAGGATCGGCGCGCAACGCAGCAACCGCTTCTTCGGGCTCGGTGGTGCTGCCGATTACTTCTACGCGTTCGGTGCGCTCCAACAACCGGCGCAGGCGTTGCAGCGCCAGCGGTTCATCATCCACCAGGTATGCGCGGAGTTTCATACGCGTGGTACAACCATCTCCACCACAGAATACCCGTCCCGGCGGACAACGTTAAGGCGCGCCTTTTCGCTGAACAAGGCATTGAGGCGTTCCACCAAGTTGTCCAGTCCATGATCGGCGGGAATAGCCGCCAGATCGAAACCCGGCCCGGTGTCCCGAACTTCGATGCGCAGGTTGCCGTTCTCCGCAGACGCGGTGACCAGAACCTCTCCTCCTCCGCTCTGCGGAGTGATCCCGTGCTTCACGGCATTTTCCACCAGCGACTGCACTGACATGCGCGGTACCTGGGCGTCTTGCAATTCGGCGGGCACTTGCACGGAACCGCGCAGCTTGTCGCCGAAGCGCGCCCGTTCGATGTCAATATAGCTTTCCACCATCGCCATTTCCTGGTGTAACGGAATCAGCGGGTGACCGCTATTGTCGAGCGACGCCCGCAACAACGCGGCCAAACGGCCGACAATCTGTTCCGCGCGGGTGGGATTCACGGCTATGAGCGAGCTGATCGCGTTCAAGGTATTGAACAGGAAGTGGGGATGGATGCGCGATTCGAGCGAGCGCAGCCGCGCTTCTGCCACCAGCTTCCGCGACCGCTCCTCTGCTATCTCTTTTTCATGAAGCTTCTCCTCCATGATTTGCATTCGCCCCCGCAACGATGCGTGGACCAAGGCGCCCAGGCCGAACACTATGGCCAGCGGCATGGCGACACGCAACGTGCGCAGGTATTCCAGCCAGAACTGCTTTGGGACCACGAAGCCAATCACCATCAACAAGGTCTGCGCCAGCAAGCAACCCACAGCTACAAACACGAGGATGCCAATGGCTACAAAGGGCATCAGCGGGAGCTTGCGGGACACCAGTTGCCCGGCGAGCCTGGCAATTTTCTCGGCGAGACTGCCGATCATTAGCATGCCGAGCACACCAGTCAGGTTGGCGTAAATGAGTGAGAAGGCGAGCGAGTGCATCAGATCGCGGACGCTTGCGATCTGATGCGTAATTAGCAGAATCAGAAATACAACTGCGACCGCCAGATTGATCCAGAACAGGGAAAACGCCCAGTTTTGCTTCAACTCTTTCATATTGCTAACCTACTTTCCGCTCACGGGTTCAAAAACGCCGCTGCGGAAGACATTGATATTCTGCGTCGTGTCCTGACCGGGCAGTTTCAGCTCCCCTATCACGACCTCATAGAGTGTGCCGTATTCGATCTGCTTGGTGGTCAGCGACACCCAAATCTCTCCCCAGTAGTCGCTGCGGCCTTTCAAACTCATGCCGCCGTTGGCGATCTCCACCGGATTGAAGAATGCCTGGTACTTAATCAGGGCGCAGTCTTGCCCATTGCGTTGTGATCGTCCCACCCACTCCAGGGTGACGTCACGGTTGTGAAAGGTGCCCACATCGGGCATGTTGATATCCTGCTCAGACATCGCGTGATAGGGTTCGTTCAGCTTGAGGTGATCGAAATAATTCTGGCCGAACATCTCGATCATCCCCGTGTCCCAGACCAGATTACGCTCGACCACAGCCGTGGGCGGAAATGCCTTGAAGAAGTCCGGCTTCATCGTATTGCCCAGATCGTTGCGATAACGAAATCCCTCCATAAAGTCCTGCTTCTGCGCTGCCGGGAATGGAGCTGACGGACCGGCCACATCGGCCTGGGTCACGTTTTTCCACATGACCTCACCACCTGCCAGTCCGCGTGTGTATTCTCCCGCAACATGTTGACGGAACACCATCTCGCCTTTGGTGTTGGCCATGTTGTAGTCCACGGTGAAGCGGTAGGTGCGGGGGCCGTTGTCTTTCACGGCCGTTCCATGCGGCAGGGTCCATGTTTCCGCAGACCCGGTTGGAGTTGGCAAAGATTGCGCAGCTAAGGAATGAACATATAGGGACGTTCCGAGCAGTCCGAAGACGACCCATAAGATAAGTCCAGTAAAGACCGCTGAAGGAGTTTTGGTTCGCATTGGTAATACCTCTCAATGCGGAGTCTGCCACCGCGCAGGCGTGAGGGCATCACCTTTGCGACGAGGGGCAACAATTCCCGACCACAGGCTGCCTAGGGTGGATGAACCGGGCCCGAATTTGGGGGTGGAGCGATGACAACCACGGGCCCGCTAGAAACTTGCCGCATGAATGAAGCCAACCGCAAACCGAATTCAATACTTTTGCGGAAGGGAGCTTTGACCACAGCGCACGTTGTCACTTCACATCGGCTGAGCGATCACCCTCGTAGTGCATGATGTGGTAATAAGCTTCCCATCCGTCCCATATCACCGGCGGAGCGATGTGAGTGAGCGGATCGTTCAGAAAATTGGCAAAGATCTGCGTCATTTGCTTTGTCCGGTAGACCCCGGTGAGCCAGTCGCCGCGATACCAGTTTTTCCACTTGCCGTATTCTGCGGAGGATTGAGCTTTCTGAATGTCGTCCAACGCCGCCAAGGCCTGTTCCGCCTCACTGTGAGCTTCAGTGGTTTTTCCGTTTTGCGCATCCTCGATGGCTTTGGAGATCAGATACAAGGCATGGTTGCTTTCGCGGTTGATGCTGATCATGGTCAGCACGCTGGAGCGATAGAAAAGCTGGCGCGCAGGGGAGACCAGCGGTTCGGCGGCCACGGCCTGCTTCCAGACCGCGTCCCATCGTGACTGAGCTTCACCGCATTGCTGGATTTCGCGGGCGGTCGCTTCCTTTAGCCAATCTTTTCCTGAGAAACGCTGTGGCCCCGGCGCTCCTGGCCCGAAGGAACGCACCGGCTGCCACTTGGGGGATTGGCTGGGGATTCCATAGAGAGGCCAATCCGTCATGTAGCTCAACATCATGCGGCGGGCTTCGGTGTGATAGAGCTGGTCGCCGTATTCGCGTTCCGGCGTTTGTGGAAGATGGGCTGGGGCTTTGAAGTAGTCCTTATAGAGTAGTAGCTACTTGCGGGGCCGCGTTTGTCGCCGAACTCCTGCTTTGACCATTCCTGGTAAAACTTGTCTTGCGCAGCTTCACCTTCGGCCGGGAGGCCCTTCCAGACTGCGTCCATCACCGCGCGGACCGACATCGTCACCGGACGAATATCGCTGGTATTCACGAGGAAATATTCCGTCGCTCCCGCATTGATGTAGCGTTGCAGCTCAGAAAAGCTGCGTTCGATGGGGACCATTTCGGTGAGCTGGTTGGCACGGCCGTTCATCATGGCGATGTGATCGTATGTGCCCTGGCCGCTGCGCCACTTCTCCCTTGTCCTGAATGTAACCGTAGCCGTCGTCCGCCCAGACCGTGGAGACTTCCGGCGGAATCTTGAGATAACCCGCCTGAACCAGGCGCGCGCCTTCCTGCCACAAGCTGGTGATGAATTTCGCTTCCGGATGTACGGCGCGCACGATGCTCATCTGGTCCGCGATGGCTTTGGTGATTAGTTCTCCGAGGGCTTTATCGTTGTTGCGGACACTCTCATCCCTGGAGGCGTAGCTGGCGTCCGACAAGCCGCGCAGGCCGACCGTCCACAAAACTTCCTGATTGGGGAGATAGGAATTGACTGCGTTCTTCCAGGCACGCTCCAAAATCTCTGGATGGGTTGTGTAGTTGTATTCGACATCCTGGGGCCAGCGCGCCACGTTCAACCCCAAAGGGATTGCATGGTGCTGGCTTATGATTAGCCCTCTGGTGGCCGCGAGTTTTACTTGCGGATCATCGGGGAAAATCCACGTCCCAGGCGTGACGACATTTCCTTTCAGCCGCAGAGTGGTTTCATAGATTTTGTCCCAGACCGCAAGTGAGATTCCGGTTTTGTCTTTTGCTTCGCCCGGCGCCCATCCGGTCAGGAGGTCTTCGTCATTAATAAAGAAGCCGCGATACTTGAATAGTGGGGCGGGAAACTGCTTGTTCAGCGAGGCGGGAATTTCCACCGACAATTTGCGGGCGGGCTCGTGGTCGGTCCAGTAATAAAGAGGATCGACATCGAGATACTCCTGAGAAAATTCGTAGACCGCATACATCGTGCCGCGCATGTCCGGGCCGGTCAACAGGATCACGTGGGTCGGCTTCGAACTCCAGTCGGCGGTGGTCACGGAAATTGAGAATGACTCCGGGGCGGTCAGCGCGGCGTTGCGCATGGCTTCGGGAATCTGCGACTGCTCGCCGATCAGGATGGTCAGAGGTCCCGCTTGCTCGGGGCTGGTTATTATCTTGGGTTTCTTGCCGAACACTTTTTCTAAATCGTTGGCGAGATCGCCGGCCGATTTTTGGATTGGTTCCGGCGCATCCGCACTTACAAGAATTGTGCCTGACGAGTTGAGCATGACCGAATCTTTGTGTGTGCTCTTGGCCGCACTGGAAGATTGTGTTTGTGCGGGCAACAGGATGGAAGACGCTGCGAATGATGCCGCGAGCAAAAGCCCAGGAACAAAAAGACTGGTTGCATATCTCAAAAGGAGCATAGTTTGCTGTCGCATCGGTCTGCCTCCGAAGAAATTTGCCGGGCAGCAGTATAACCCCGTAACCCATAGATAGTTCAACTCTCAAACTTAATATGTTCAGGAAATTTGTAATGATAATGCTGGAACGCTGTGGGCATGCGCTCCTACCATTCTTGGAACTATTTCCTTTGCGTTCGTAGGTGTATAAATCTTGAGTTGTAACGGGCCCGCATTAACCACCACCCCCTGACCCGCCTGCATGGCGTGTAAACAATTGAGGAGATCTTACATATGAAGTCGGCCACAAAACTCCTTTGCCTCAGTTGGTTTGTAGCGCTGCTATTTCTTAACGCTTGCGGAGGAAGTGGATCATCTCGGCCGCCACAGACCTACACAATCGCAGGAACCGTGATCAACCTAGCGGGAAGTGGCGGCGGTCTGGTTTTACAGGACAATGGAAGAGACAACCTGCCAGTCAATGGGAACGGGAGTTTCCAGTTCGCCACCACGGTCTCCAGCGGCGTCAGTTATAGTGTGACCGTTTCTGCGCAACCATCCAGCCCTAAGCAGACCTGTGGAGTGGTCAACGGCAGCGGCACGGCAATGGGCAACGTCACCAACATTACCGTTGATTGCGCGCACAACGAATGGACCTGGGTCGCAGGATCGCAATCCATCAACCAGATTGGTACCTATGGCACGCTGGGCACAGCGGCGGCGGGAAACACTCCCGGAGGACGCCAATATCCAGCGACCTGGACGGATAAATCCGGGAACCTGTGGCTGTTTGGTGGATATGGGTACGATTCCGGCGGAAATCTTTTGCCTTTCAACGACCTCTGGAAGTTTAGCGCCGGTCAATGGACGTGGGTGGGAGGCCCAACACTTGCCGGCGCGAACGGCAACTACGGAACTCTAGGCGTGCCTTCGGCAACGAATATTCCCGGCGCGCGATTCGAGCCCGCCAGTTGGACTGATGCCGCCGGCGATCTTTGGATGCTCGGAGGAAACGGTTTTGACTCGGTGGGAAATGAAACGCCGATGAACGATCTGTGGAAATACAGCAACGGCCAATGGACGTGGATAGCCGGATCCAATGTTGGGTATCAGCACGGTATCTATGGTACGCAG
Source organism: uncultured Acidobacteriota bacterium (assembly GCA_963837365.1). Taxonomy (GTDB): domain Bacteria; phylum Acidobacteriota; class Terriglobia; order Terriglobales; family Acidobacteriaceae; genus CAWBXL01. Next base: position 161,493 of record CAWIMW010000007.1, on the reverse strand, counting down.
GGCGTCACTGATTCAGGAAACATTCCGGGCGGGCGAGATGGGGCCTCAACTTGGATGGACACATCGGGCAACATTTGGGTATTCGGTGGAATCGGCTATGACGAACCGAACGCAATCGTAGGCGAACTCAACGACCTGTGGAAGTTAAGCAACGGACAGTGGACGTGGATGAGCGGCCCCAAAATCAAGGAACAACCGGGCGTATATGGAACGAAAGGTGTCGCGGCCTCGGGCAATACTCCCGGCGCGCGATGGGGAGCTTTTAACTGGATTGATGCTTCCGGAACTCTGTGGCTGTTCGGAGGCTACGGATTTGACTCTAACGGTTCAGTACTGATTCTCAATGATCTTTGGAAATACGGTACGGGCCAATGGACTTGGGTAGCAGGATCGAATGTAATAGACCAGGCGGGAGTATACGGTACTCAGGGAACACCGGCGGCGGCTAACATTCCTGGGGCCCGGTGGTTTGGAGCTAGCTGGACGGATACATCGGGAAATTTCTGGCTCTTTGGCGGAAATGGTTTCGATTCCACCGGGAATGCAGGCTGGCTGAACGATCTCTGGAAATTCAGCAACGGCCAGTGGACCTGGGTGGGTGGGTCGAACGTTGTAAACCAGAATTCGACCTTTGGAGTCCAGGGGGCTCCCGCACCGGGCAACGCTCCCGGCAGCCGGTTCTTTCTCAATCGCTGGGTGGATGCAAAAGGGAACCTATGGCTGTTTGGCGGCTACGGTCAAACTGTCGGGGGAACGGGGAACCTCAACGATTTGTGGATGTACGAACCGTGATTGTCGTGTGAATAACTGGAGCGACTCGTTTTGGTTGTACTATTCCCAGACTTGACTTTCGAGCAACCGCGCTCAAAATAGACATGTTTGTCAGTGAGGTAGCCAATGTCTTTCACCCTGCATGTAAATGGCGCGGAACACTCCGTCGAAACTTCCGCTTCTGAAAGCCTTCTTGTCGTCCTGCGCGACCGGCTTGGGTTCACCGGAACCAAGTACGGCTGCGGCGAAGGGCAATGCGGGGCTTGCACTGTCCTCCTCGATGGGCAGGCGGTGCGATCATGCATCACGCCGGCGAGTTCTGCGGAAAACAGAAAGATCACAACCATCGAAGGGCTGGAGCGGAACGGCAACCTGCATCCAGTGCAGCAGGCATTCCTCGATGCGGAAGCGTTCCAGTGCGGCTATTGCACCTCGGGGATGATTCTGGAGGCGGTCTCGTTGCTTGACCGTACGCCCAATCCCAACCATGCAGAAATTGTCCGGCACATGAATGGAAACATCTGCCGTTGTGGGACCTATCCTCGAATCTTGTCCGCGGTCCACGAAGCCAGCGTGAAGATGCGCGAGGTGAAACATGGCTGAGCCTCACTCCTCAGAAGAATTGTTGGAACAGCAGCAACAGGAAACTATCGAACGCGTGGACTTCCGCTTCGAACTGGAGCGCCGCGACTTCTTCAAGGTGTTGGGTGGAGGAGTGTTGATCTGCCTTAGCGCCAGGCCCACGTTTGCGCAAGAATCGGGCGGCGGGCGTTCGCGAAACTGGGGCGAGGACATGCCCAGCTCCCTGGACGCGTGGTTGCACATTGCGGAAGATGGCGGGGTCACGATTTACACCGGCAAGGTAGAGATGGGACAGAACATCCGCACCTCACTCAGCCAGCAGGTGGCGGAGGAACTGCGGGTGCCGCTCTCATCGGTGCAAATGCTCATGGGCGACACAGACCTGACGCCCTACGATGCCGGCACATTCGGCAGCCGCACGACGCCGGTCATGGGGACGCAGCTGCGCAAAGTTGCTGCCAGCGCACGGTCAGTTCTGATCGGGATGGCAGCGGAAAGCTGGCACGTTGATCCTGCGGTACTAGTCGCCACAAATGGGAAAGTCGTTCATCCCCAAACCCAAAAATCGATTTCGTATGGAGAGCTGACCAAGGGCCAAAAGGTGGTGAAGGTCATCAGCGAACATCCACCCGTCACGCCGCCTCAAAGCTGGACGATTGCCGGAACTTCTCCCGCCAAGGTTGATGGCCGGACGTTTGTTACGGGACAACACCAGTACACCTCGGACATGAGTTCGCCTGGGATGCGCTACGGCAGAATTTTGCGGCCGAGTTCGTTCCAGGCGAGTTTGACTTCGCTGGATTCGAGTGCCGCGGAGAGGATTGCCGGAGTTACGGTAGTTCACGATGGAGATTTCGTGGGAGTCGCGGCTGCTGATCAGGGCACAGCCTCCCGTGCGCTTGCCGCTTTGCAGGCCCAATGGAAGGCGCCGATGCAGCCATCGGATGCTGATCTTTTCGAATATCTGAAAAGCCATCCGCAAGAGGCGGAGGGTTTTGGTGGAAGATCGCACGACTCGGTGGGTTCCACCACAAGCGCATTTGCCAACGCCGATCATGTGCTGCAACAGAAGTACACGGTGGCATACATCGCGCACGCGCCGCTTGAACCGCGCGCCGCACTGGCGGAGTGGACGGACGGCAAGCTCACCGTCTGGACCGGCACCCAGCGTCCGTTTGGCGTTCACGAGGAGCTCACCAAGACTTTCCACTTACCCAACGACAAAGTGCGGGTGATGGTTCCTGACACCGGCTCCGCTTATGGCGGCAAGCACACCGGCGAAGTTGCCATCGAGGCCGCACGGCTGGCGAAAGCCGCAGGCAAGCCGGTGAAGGTTGTCTGGAGCCGCGAGGAAGAATTTACCTGGGCATACTTTCGCCCGGCGGGCTTGATTGAAGTGAAGAGCGGGGTCCGCAGCGATGGAACGATTACTGCCTGGGAGTTTGACAACTACAACTCCGGGCCATCAGCCATCGGATCACCGTATGACATCGCTAACCGGCGAATCGAGTTTCATCCTTCCGATTCACCCCTGCGGCAAGGTTCCTATCGCGGACTGGCGGCCACGGCGAACCACTTTGCGCGGGAAATGCACATGGATGAACTGGCACATGTGCTGGAAATGGATCCATTGCAGTTCCGGCTTAAGAACCTGAGCAATGCGCGTCTACGCGCAGTGCTTGAGGCGGCCGCCGTGAAATTTGCATGGCAGGAACGGAAAGGTTCCGCTGGCCGCGGCTTCGGTATTGCGTGTGGCATGGAGAAAGGTGGGTATGTCGCCACGTGTGCTGAAGTAGAAACAGGCGGCGGCTCGATCAAAATTCGCCGGGTGGTGACGGCATTTGAATGCGGCGCAATCGTCAACCCCGGCGGGCTGAAGAACCAGATTGAAGGCGCGCTGGTGCAAGGGATCGGCGGAGCGCTTTTCGAGGCGATTCAATTTGAAAATGGACGCATTCTGAATCCGCATTTTGCGGAGTATCGGGTGCCGCGTTTCAGCGATCTGCCGGACATTGACGTCGTGCTGGTTGACCGAAAAGACCTTCCATCGGCGGGCGCAGGGGAGACTCCGCTAATGGCCTTGGCGCCCGCCGTCGGAAATGCGATCTTCAACGCGACCGGCATTTGGCTGCGTTCGTTGCCGATGGTTCCGAACGGATTGCCGAAGTAAAACCCCGCCGAGCGTGTCCAGAAATGGACAGCCAATCCATGAAAGCGGACAGTGACCAACAAGTCCGGAACACCAAAACTTCTTACTCTTTCAGAGCCCAGAACCATTTCCTGAGATTCGGCGGACGCACATGTTGGCAGATAAATTGCCACTATCCCGAGGGGTATCAGGAACCATGCGAAGCTTTCTAAACGTACCACAGCCTGAACCATATCTTTTCCTTGCAGCCAACGTCTGTCCTAAATCTCAGGGGGCCATCATGCAAGAGCTGATCAGCCAATTAAGCCAGGTTGTACGCAGACTGACGCGGAAGCCAGCGTTTACCATGGTTACGCTGATCACTCTCGCCGCTGGAATCGGCGGCAACACCGTTGTCTTCAGTGTTATTGAAGGCATTTTGCTCAAGCCGCTGGCCTATCCCAATGCCGAAGAGTTGGTGAGCGTAATGCATGCGGCGCCCGGTATCAACGTCCAACAACTGCCCTCCGCGCCGTCGAATTATTTCATTTACCGGGAACAAAACAAGACGTTGCAGGACCTCGCGCTGGTCAACCACGACTCTGTGAGCATCACCGGGGTTTCCGAACCCGAACAAGTGCCGGCCCTGGATGTGACGGATGGATTGCTGCCTATGCTGGGAGTACCCCCTACGGTTGGCCGCGTTTTCAACAAGCAGGATGATTCCCCCGGCACACCGGACACCGCCGTCCTGATGTACGGCTACTGGCAGAGAAAATTCGGAGGAGATCCGGGGGTGGTGGGCCGGAACATTACCATCGATGGAAAACCGCGGGAAATTATCGGCGTGATGCCGAAGAGATTTCATTTTCTGGACGCTGAAGATCCGGCGGTGATTCTTCCCTTCCAGTTTGATCGCGCCAAAACCAAGCTGGGCAACTTCAGCTACATGGGCATTGGAAGATTGAAACCGGGCGTAACGGTGGAGCAGGCGCGTGGCGACCTGGCCCGCTTGATTCCGGTAGTCGAGCAAAGTTTCCCGGCGCCGGAAGGATTCAGCCTGAAAATGTTCGAGGACGCAAAACTCACCACGAATCTGGCGCCGCTCAAAACCTATGTAGTGGGAGATGTGGGCAAGACCTTGTGGGTGCTGATGGGTTCGCTCGGGCTGGTGTTGCTGATCGCCTGCGCCAACGTGGCCAATCTCCTGCTGGTGCGAGTCGAGGGCAGGAGGCAGGAATTGGCGGTTCGCTCGGCGCTGGGGGCGGGGCGGGGAAGGATCGCGGCGGAGTTAATGTTTGAAAGCGTGGCGTTAGGGCTGGCTGGAGGCGCGCTCGGTTTGGGCCTGGCTTTTGCAGCTCTGCAAGGGCTGGCGGCGATTGCTCCCGCCGGATTGCCGCGGGTGCACGAAATCGGCATTGATTTCAATGTCGTTCTCTTTACCCTGGGCGCCGCTTTGCTCTCCAGCGTGCTGGTGGGATGCATCCCAATTTTCAAATACACCGGGGCGAAAATAGACACGGCGCTGCGCGGTGGAAGCCGCACTCTGAGCCAGAGCAAAGAGCAACATCGCGCCAGCAACGTGCTAGTCGTGGCGCAAGTAGCGCTGGCGCTGGTATTGCTGATTTGCTCGGGGCTCATGATCCGCACCTTCCGTGCCCTGACCCGGGTGGACCCGGGTTTCAGTGGCGCCTCCGAGTTGCAGCTTTTCTCCATCGCCATCCCCGACGCGCAAATCAAGGAAGACGACAGAGTGGTGCGCGTAGAAGAGCAGATTCTGAGAAAGCTGGGAGCGATCCCGGGAGTTTCGACGGTGAGCTTTGGCACCGGAATCCCGATGGACGGAAATAGCAGGTTCGATCCGATCTTCGCCCAGGACCATACCTACCGGGAAGGACAACTGCCCCCGCTGCGGCGCTTCAAGTTTGTTACACCGGAATTTGTTTCGACCTTGCGGACGCCGATGATTGCCGGGCGGGACTTCAATTGGGACGAGATTTACAAAATGACGCCCGTGGCCATGGTTTCTGAAAATCTGGCGAAAGAATTGTGGCAAAGCCCGGCCAATGCAATCGGCAAGCGGATTCGCACGGGAAACACCGACGACTGGCGAGAAATTGTGGGAGTGGTGGGTGACGTGCGCGACGATGGAGCAAACCAGGACGCTCCGTCCACCGTGTATTGGCCGATATTGCTGAAGAACTTCGAGGGGGCAGACATCAGGACGCAACGCGGCATCACCTACGCGGTCCGCAGTTCGCGCGCTGGTTCGGAAAGCTTGATGAAAGACATACGCAGCGCGGTGTGGTCGGTCAACGCCAACCTTCCGCTGGCAGACCCGCAGACACTGGCAATGCTGCAAACGCGCTCGATGGCAAGGACCTCGTTCACCCTGGTGATGCTCGCGGTGGCCGGTGGCATGGCGTTACTGCTGGGCGTGATTGGAATTTACAGCGTGATTGCATATTCGGTGTCACAGAGGACGCGTGAGATCGGCATTCGGATCGCCTTGGGTGCGCAACAACAGACAGTTACATCGTTATTTGTGCGCCAGGGGTTGGTGTTGACCGTCATTGGAGTGGTGATTGGACTCGGCGCAGCGTTCGCCGTGATGCGATTGATGTCCTCCCTTCTGTTCAACGTGAACCCCGGCGACCCCTTGACCTACGGGACGGTATCGCTTGGTTTGCTGGCTACAGCGTTCCTGGCTTGTTATTTGCCGTCGCGGCGTGCGTCGAACGTGGATCCGGTGGAAGCGTTAAGGGCGGAATAGATATGCAAGGCGGATTTGGGCTCTTTCTAGGTGCTGTTGTCGCATAGGTCGGAATGTCCGACTTGGTGTTGCGCGGAACATTCGCGAGCACAATTTCCCAATTGCTAATGGCATTACTCTTATCGCCCACTTGCGTATACCCCTGCGCAAGCCCAAGGTAGGCCCAAAATTCTTCTTGACAAGCGGTAAGTAGTGTTATACTTATGTATAACACTACGACGCATCACAGCTGGCCACCCTGCCCGCACGTAGAGAAAAACGGATTCTAAGGAGAATGAACCATGAAATCGCTTCGTTTTATGCTGCCACTAGTTCTGTTGTTGCTCTCGACTATGGTTTTCGGCCAAACGGACCCGACGCCAGCCGCGCCATCCGACGCGCAAAAGGCCTTTGACAAACTGAAAACGCTGGCCGGTCCCTGGGACGCTGTGCTCTCGGGTACTGGATCAGAGGCTGATGGCCAGACGATGCATGTGACGCTGCGCGTAACCTCCACTGGGAACGCGGTCCTGCATGAGATGACGGGGCTGGCGGGAAGGCCCGACGATCCCATCACCATGTTTTACCTGGACGGGGACCGCTTGCTCCTGACCCATTACTGCGATGCGGGGAATCGGCCCCGTATGGTCGGCACCATGTCGCCGGACGGCCAGAGACTGGAGTTCGAGTTCCTGGACATCAGCGGGAGCCCGCTGTACCACATGCACCATTCCGTCTTCACTATGATCGACGCGAACCATCACACCGAGGAATGGACGTTTATGGTGAAGGACAAGCCGGTCCGCGCGCACTTCGATCTACACCGGACAAATTGACGGGAACGTATCTCTGGTAAGGTAACAATCTGGAAAACAGGATGGACCGTGAATGGAACGACAATCAGCCGATTTACCGCCAGCTGCGCGACCGTGTGGTTGCGATGATTCTCGACGGCGTGCTCAAGGAGGGCGATCCTTTGCCTTCGGTGCGCAATGTCGCGACCGAGTATCGAGTGAATCCGCTCACGGTCCTGAAGGGCTATCAACAATTGGTGGACGCAGAGCTAGTCGAAAGCAGGCGGGGGCTCGGCATGTTCGTCAAGGACGGTGCCCGCAGTCTGTTGCTGAAGGGCGAACGGCAGAAGTTTCTGGCCGAAGAGTGGCCGCGAATTTACGAAACCATTCAGCGGCTCGGCCTGACAGCGGAAGAACTGCTGGAGGACGGCGCCACTCCCCGGAAATCGAAAGCCAAGAAAGAGGAGCGCTGAAGCTATGGCGTGCATAGAAGCTCGCGGTCTTCGGAAAGCGTTCGGAGCCACAGTCGCCGTGGATGGCATCAATTTGCGTGTCGAGGAGGGCCGAATCCTCGGACTCATTGGTCCCAACGGGGCGGGTAAGACAACCGCGCTCAATGCAATTCTCGGCCTTACTCCTTATGAAGGCGAACTGAAGGTGCTGGGACGCAATCCCTGGAACGAGCGTGACCAGCTCATGTGCGATGTGTGCTTCATCGCGGACGTAGCTGTACTGCCCCGCTGGCTGCGGGTTTCACAGGCACTTGAATACATGGCCGGCGTACATCCGCGGTTCGACCGCGCCAAGGCTGAAGGTTTTCTCGCCAAGACGACCATCAAGTCCAAAAGCAAAGTGCGGGAACTGTCGAAAGGGATGGTGACCCAGCTGCACCTAGCGCTGATTATGGCCATTGACGCGCGGCTGCTGGTGCTCGATGAGCCCACCCTGGGCCTCGATATCCTGTATCGCAAGCAGTTCTACGATTCCCTGCTGAACGATTACTTCGACCGCAGCCGTACCATCGTGCTGACCACCCATCAGGTGGAAGAAGTACAGCATGTCCTCACCGATCTGATGTTCATCCATCGCGGCCGTATTGTGCTCAGTTGCAGCATGGAGGAGTTCGAGTCGCGCTATCAGGAAGTGACGGTGAATCCCGATCAGCTCGTGGCAGCGCGAGCACTTCGGCCCATCCACGAGCGGCAGGTGTTCGGGCGGAGCATGTTACTGTTCGAGCGCGTAGATCGCCAGCAACTCGCCGCATTTGGCGAGGTGCGTACGCCCAGCATCGCGGACTTATTCGTCGCGGTAATGACCAATCAAGCGGGACAGGCTCAAGGAGTGGTCCAATGAACACTCAATCGAGCGCAGTCCCTGAGTCTTTCGAATCGCAAAGAGCGGCTCCGGTGACTCTGTCAGTGACGCGGCCGTTCTACTGGTCGGTGCGTCGCGAACTGTGGGAGTACCGCTCGATCTATCTCGCGCCGCTGGCGGTGGCCGGCGTGGCATTGGTGGGCTTCTTCATCGCCACCATCGGCCGCGGACTGGCAACGCCGGATCTGGCCCGGCGACAGGCGGTGCTGGAAGAACCGACTACTTTCGCTGCCGGCATGGTCATGCTGGCGTCGGTTATCGTTGTCGTTTTCTATTGCCTCGACGCATTGCATGGGGAACGCCGCGATCGCAGCATCCTGTTCTGGAAGTCGTTGCCCGTATCCGATCTCACGGCCGTGCTTGCCAAAGCAACCGTCGCCATCGTCCTCATTCCGCTTGTCACTTTCGCCGTCAGCTTCGCGATGCAACTGATCATGGCCTTGCTGAGTACGTTTGCGCTACTCGGAAGCGGCATGAGCGTAGGAATGCTCTGGCGCCATTTCCTGGAAATGACTGCCATGCTGCTCTACCACCTTGTTGCAATGCATGGGCTTTCGATGGCTCCCATCTACGCGTGGATGCTGCTGGTCTCAGCCTGGGCACGGCGTACTCCGTTCCTGTGGGCTTTCCTGCCGTTCCTGGTGATCAGCATTGGAGAGAAGATCGCATTCAACTCCTGGCACTTCGCCCACATGCTTGGTTATATCGTAGGCGGCGGAAATGAGGGTGACGCCTACATGTCTGGCAGTAAGTCCATGGCGCCACTCTCCATGATTTCTCCGCTTCACTTCCTGATAAGCCCGGGCCTGTGGATCGGCCTGGCAATCGCGGCTGCATTCCTCTTCGGGGCAGTCCGGCTGCGCCGCTATCGAGGGCCGATCTGATTCGCATGCACGCCTGTTCCACTTCCTGAGGAGGGAGGAATGATCATGAGCACATCATCAGGAAAGGAAACTTCAGCAAAGAGCGTTGGCCGAACCGTCGGCGTGCTGTTGCTCCTACATTTGGCGGCGGGACTTACGGTGCCTTTCATCTTGCTGAATCCGGTCATCGCGCCACCCGGGTTTCTGGCCAATGCGGCAGGCAGTCCGAATCAGGTGCGCGCGGCTGTCCTTCTCTTGTTCGTGGGCAGCGCGATTGCGATCGCTGTCGCCAGCGCCGCATGGTCGGTCTTTCGTCAGTACAGCTCCGCGATGGCACTCTGGCTTCTGGGGCTCGCGATTGCAAGTTTTTCATTGCAAGCGGTCGACAACGCACACCTCATGTCCATGCTGTCCCTGAGCCAGGAGTACGTAAAGGTAGGAGCCGGGAACGCTGACTTGTTCAATGCGCTGGCCGTCGTGGCCGGCTCGGCAAGGAAGTGGTCGCATTATTCCTTTCTGCTGGTCGTCGGTAGTTGGATCTTCCTGCTCTGCGCTCTGCTGTACCGCTTCCGGCTGGTTCCGCGCGTGTTGGCGGCGTTCGGCCTGGTGGGGAGCTTGCTTCAGATCGCCGGCGTCACCTTGCGGGGTCTCTGGGGATATCCCCCGGAAACGCGGCTGGCCATGCCCTTGGCTCCCGCTTACGTGGCTTTGGCGGTGTGGCTGATCGTCAAGGGATTCGATGAGCGGCATCGCCCCCTTGAAGCGCAAGCGTAGGGCGCGCGCCACTATCGTAGGCAGATCTGAATCCATGAACGCTTTATAGCTCTCTCGAAAGAGAAAACTTTTTCCGCAGCTCTTGCCACTCTTCGGTTTCAAACAGGCGTGGGCCAACCTCGATGAGGCGTGGCGTCATGTTGAAGACCGCCACACGGGTCCAGGGCTTGCCGTTCCGCATGCGGAGTCCTTTTTCGTTCATGTCACTGACGATGGCCGAGTAGGGGAAGTCCTGCACCAGCAACTCCATCATCAACATTAAGGTGCGGTTCTCGATGGGGTCGACTTCCAACCGCTGGCAATCCTCAGAGATGCGCAGTCCGTAGGGGATGTCTTCGTTGTAGGCGCCCTGGGTCGGAGATTCCGATTCGGGCAGCTCACGCCGCCACTCGATGGATACCATCTTCCACCCTGTTGCCGTGCGCTGGCGGATGATCTCGGAATCAAATGGGCCGGAGATTACGTCGCGAATGCGTTCGAAATGCGCCATGGATAGGCCTCCGCTGGCAGAATGCAATTTGGCTGCCGCCGCCTTGGCGAAGGGCATCCGCTGCAAATTGTTCTCAGCGTTGAAAAAGCATCGCCTCGAAAGAACAGGCACCCGCCAAGTGCTGTCCGCTCTCATAATCGGCTGTCCGCTTTTGGACGGTGGGGTCATGGTGTTGTGTTTCGAATCACAGCATTGAAATCGTGCCACCTCTATGATTTTGGTGACAAGATTCGATGGTGACGGCAATCAAACTCCTGCACACGGTGATCTGGGCAATGCTCGCGGGGAGCATTGTGTCCATTCCATTCCTAGCCAAGTTCCGCCGCTTTCGCTGGGTCGTAATTCTGAGTGTTCTGGTCCTGGCGGAATGTATCGTACTGGCGCTGAACGGCGGACGGTGCCCACTGACAGACATAGCCTGGCAATTTACCAGCGACCGCGCAGACAATTTTGATATCTATCTGCCAAACTGGCTGGCACGTTACAACAAAGACATATTTGGTACGTTATTTGTGGGTGGAGAGTTGGTCGCGCTTAGGTATTGGTTCAAGGACAAAGCCGTACGCAGACGGCGTGAGGCCGAAACGGCTGACTTCTCTCCGACGACTTCCAGCGGGGCTTAACTATCCTTGCGGTAGAGGAGGTTGCGCATCGCTTCTTTGCGCGCTTCATTCGCTTCACGGTTGGTTCGGCGCTCGTCGCCGTCCATCGGACGGCCGGACTTGGGCTCCGTTGCTTCCGCTTCCGTGCAGTCGGGACAACGATTGGCAAAGCCAGGCTTGCCGGGCTTCAGCTCGAATTCTTCGTGGCAGACGACACAGGTTTTGATGGGATACGCCATGTCCTTCCTTATGATACGACGTTCGCGAAACCCAACGAAAGTAGGCCGGCAAATAACTATCTAGTTCTCCTGTTGCCAACCTTGCCTGCGACCTGCAAGCTTAGTAGGCATGCCCGAACTCCCGGACATTGCCGCCTACATCACCGCGCTTGAAAGTCGCATTGTTGGCCAGCCCATCCAACAAGTAAGACTGGCGAGTCCCTTTCTGTTGCGTACCGCACAACCGCCGTTGACGAGTGCACATGGACGCGTTGTGCGCGAACTGCGGCGCATTGGCAAGCGCATTGCGATTGGCGTGGAAGGCGAGCTTTGGCTGGTACTGCATTTAATGATCGCGGGGCGATTACACTGGCGGGCTGCGGGAGCAAAGATCGGCGGACGGCAGAATCTGGCGGCGTTTGATTTTCCTAACGGGTCACTGGTGCTGACTGAAGCCGGGGCGAAGCATCGGGCGTCGTTGCATGTGGTCTCGGGAGAGGAGGCTTTGCGGGCGATGGACCCGGGAGGGATTGACGTCTTCGCCAGTGATCTTGATTCGTTTCGAGCTGCGCTTACGGCAGAAAATCGTACCCTGAAAAGAGCACTGACCGATCCGCGGATTGTCAGCGGCATCGGCAATGCGTATTCGGATGAGATTCTGCACGCAGCCCAGCTTTCGCCCATCACCCACACGCACAAGCTGACCGCGCAGGAGTGGGAAAGACTTTTTGCTGCTACGCAGGAGACACTGACGATTTGGATCAATCGCTTTCAAAAAGATGTAGCCAGCGGTTTTCCTGAGAAGGTAACGGCATTTCGGGAAGGCATGGCAGTACACGGTCGATACGGGGAACCCTGCCCGCGATGTGGCGAAAAGATTCAGCGCATCCGATACGCGGACAATGAGACCAACTATTGTGCTCGCTGCCAGACTGGCGGGAAGATCCTGGCAGACCGGAGCCTGTCGAGACTGCTAGGATCAGACTGGCCACGGACTTTGGAGGAGTTAGAGGCGCTGAAGCGAAGGTAGACTTCTTTCCCGAAGCGATTTGCTGTTGATCTGCTGTGAGGGTCGCGTTGGCATTCTTCCACCCCGGTCAACCGCAAATAGAAACCACGCCCAGTTTGACGTGTAAATAATATCCCTGTCACCAAAAGGAAAAATGCGGTTATGATTGCAGTCTCATCCGGTCGCGCGTTCGTGTTCTTTGCATCGGCGATGTGTTTCTGGTTCTGGCTGCGGGGATCCTCGGCGTCGCAGTTCCGGTAGAGCCAATCTGTTCGGCGGCATCAAAGATTGCGGCCCCAGGCAAAATAGAAAATCTGGAAGCAGCCGGGGAGGCAAGACTTCTTCGGCAAACATCCTGGAACGGAGGCCTTATGTCGACGTCCACCATGAATCCAGGCTTCTTCGACCCCTTTCGTCCCACAAAGCGTTCGCTTTATGCCCTCGGAATTGCCGCAATACTGGCCATCGGTCCTTTTGTCATTTGGCCGCATCTGGCAGCGCGTTTGCTGTCGACCAGTTTCATGCCGCATCTGTACTGCTATCTGGGGAATTCGCGGCTGGTATGGACCCATGTGATCGCGGATTCAACCATAGGGATCGCTTATCTTGCGATTTCGGTCACCCTGGGATATCTGGTTTATAAGGCGCGGCGCGACATCCCCTTCCACTGGATGTTCCTGGCATTTGGGCTATTCATTATTGCGTGCGGCGGGACCCACCTTGTGGAAGTGGTCACAATCTGGGTGCCGGTATATATTTTTTCTGCGGCGGTCAAAATTCTCACCGCCACGGTATCGCTTACCACGGCGGTTGTGCTTCCCTTCACTGTCCCGCGAATCCTCACGCTCGCGAAACGGGCCAAGGCATCCGAACAAGTGACAGCCAAGCTGCGCGCCAGCGAGGAACGAAAAGCAGCTCTCCTGAGAGAGGTCCATCACCGGGTGAAGAACAACCTGGCGGTAATCTGTAGTCTTTTCTATCTCCAGTCCACCCATACAGAAGATAGGAACACCGTTGCGATCTTTCAGGAGATGGAGAGCCGCGTGCATTCGATGGCCCTGGTGCATGAGAGCCTCTACGGCTCAGAGAATCTGGCGCGCATTGACTTCGCCGAGTACGCGCAAGCTCTGGCGAAAGACATACTTTCATCGCACGGCAGCCCGAATGTTTCCCTGCGCTTGATAAGCGATCTGGAACCGGTCGTGATGAACATTGATCTGGCCGTCCCATGCGGCCTTATCCTCAATGAGCTGATTTCGAATGCCCTTAAGCACGGCTTTCGGAATGGGGCTGGCGGCGAGATCAAGCTGACGCTACGCAACGGCCAAGATGGAAAATGTAGCCTTTGTGTCGAAGACAACGGGGTGGGCATGCCCGACGATCTGGACGTCAATCCACGAAAATCGCTAGGGCTGAAGCTGGTGCGAACTTTGACGCAACAGATTCGCGGTTCATTTGAGCTAGTCAAAATTGATCCGGGAACCTCTGCGCATTTGCACTTCAGGGTGGACCATCATGCGTGCTGACCAGATTCCTTTCAGGCTACGAGCCCTGATCGTCGAAGACGAGATTTTGATTGCCGAAGAGTTGAGGGAACGTTTAACCCACCTGGGTTTCTTTCCAATCGCCATCGTGGATTCGGCGGAAGAGGGCATCGCCATCGCCATCCAAGAACGGCCAGACCTCGTACTGATGGACATACGCTTGAGAGGCGAGAAAGACGGAGTGCAAGCAGCAGAGGAGATACGCCGGCAGGTTGATGTGCCTATTGTCTACCTGACCGCCTACTCCGATCAGCAGACTGTAGATCGGGCCAAGAGGTCTGAGCATGATGGCTACATTCTGAAACCGTTTCACAGATGCGAGCTACAGTCGACGATTGAAGTGGCCCTCAAGCGGCACGCCATCCGGACGAAGCCGGCGAAACAATAGTTTCACCCAGCTCTATGCCGAACGACGCATCGGCTTCGCTTGATTGGTCCTGGATTGGGTGCGGAAGCGCGCGGGTGGAACGGTGAACTCCCGCTTGAACGCCCGGTTGAATGCTGCTTCGGATTCGTAGCCTACCTCGGATGCAATCTGCGATACCGAATAGCTGGTGGAGCCGAGCATATCTGCGCCCAACTGAAGGCGCCAGCGGGTCAGGTAGGCCATGGGGGTTTCATTGAGATAGTGACGGAACCGCTCCGCCAGCACCGAACGCGAAACTCCAGCTTCCTTGGCCAAGTCAGCCAGCGTCCACGGATGCGCAGGGTTGCGGTGCATAAGAGCGAGCGTCTTACCGACTTGGGAATCGCGAGCCCCCGCCAACCAACCGATTTGCTCCGGCGGAAGTTGGGTTATGTAAGCCCTCAGCATCTCGACGAACAAAACTTCCGACAATTTAGCGCGCACAGCTTCGGCGCCGGCGCGGTCGGTATCTGCGTGATCCACAGAAAAGCGGATGGAATCTTCCAGCCACTTACCGGATGGATCGTTGCGGATACTCACTTTGAAGATTTGTGGCAGGCCGCTGAGGAAAATCTGGCTCAATTGCGGGTCGCAGGCCATGTACCCGCAGACCACCCTCGTGACTTCTCCTCCTCCACCAATGCGGCACACCTTCAGACCTTGAGCGAGGACCTGCTCGACTTGCTCAGACTCATCAATCGTTTTTGTGGAGGACCCGTTTTCCATGATGTGCCGGTCGCCGTGAGGGATCATCACGATGTCACCGGCGTTCAGGACTATCCGCGTGCCGTCTTCCATACGGATTGAAGCCCGGCCATCGGTAAGCAAGTGGTAGATGATGACGTGTTCCGCATCGGGCGCGACATAGCGCGCAAGTACACGTGACGATAGGGCGGTTACGCTCCATGGCAAGGAGAATTCTCCGTTAAAAAACAGAGCTCCCTGGAGCCTGACCACCTTCAATACTTCGGAAAGAACATCCATAAAGCCCCCACACGGCTCTTTAGCAACTTCCGCAGTTCTCGAGTAAGGCCATCATACCTTGCTGCCAAGAAGAACGCTGGACAAGACGCGGAGGACGCCACGTGTTTGGAGTCCGACAAGCGTCAATCGCCATCTGTCCTGACTGGCGATAATGCGCTTCCCACCTCTTGCAATCCTGTATTAGGGATTTAAATTAAATAGCTTACGACGATATATCAAATATACACAAAACTTATCCACCTGCAATTGGACGAACCTCGGGCGCAAGCGATGATGCCTCCATTCGATGCATGGCGACGGAGACAAAATCATGGAAACGGAATCTGTAAGTAGCACTCGCCACGACGATCCCATGCGGAATCAATAGCGGATTCAGGCCGTCGCTGAACTTCCGGCAAACCTTTTCGGACTCTGGAGCAAGCCATCGCAGGGCAACTGCTTTGCGAACAAGAAACCCGGACGCACAGACAAGTGCGTAGCCAGGCCTTACACCATAGTCAGGAAGTCAATGCAATGCATGACGAAAACTAAGGAGAGTATATGAAGAGAATTATCGCAAAAGTAGTTTCACTGATGGCGTTTGTTTGTTTCTTGACGGCGGCCGGTTACTCACAACAACCGATCCTCAAAGCCGACGTTCCCTTTGAATTCAGCGTGGGAAAGAAAACCTTTCCCGCGGGCGAGTACCAGGTTGCGCAGGTTGCGACGCATATTTTGGCGCTGCGCAACAGCAGCAACGGTGTGCTGGCTGTAGTTCTGACTGCACCGATGCTCACGCAGAACCCGAAGTATAGCGCCAAGCTGAGGTTTGAGGTCAAGGACGGCCGCCCAGTTCTCAGTGAAGTCTGGACTGACGGGATGGAGGGATACAAGTTGTTCGTATCCAATCGGCTCCCTGCCCTGGCGCAAAACCAGCCTGGCGGAGCACAGGCAACCACAGCGACGTATGTAGGCAAGTAGCGAGGATCCATGACCAGCGAGATCAGCTATCGTGACCTGCCGAAGTCGGAATTACATGTACAGGATGTAATCCGCTTAGCAGAAGAAGAGTTGCTGGTTTTATTGCAGCAGCGCGCGGAATTGATGAAGCGTATTGGCTCCATCAAACAGACCCTGACCGGCCTGGCCAATATGTTCGGATCAGCCGTACTCAACGATCGGTTGCTGAAGCTGCTTGACCGCAGCACTGTCCGGCAGCCTGGATTTACTCGGGCTTGCCGGGCGGTGTTGATGGAATCGCCAGGGTATTTATCGGCGCGTGACGTTTGTGATTTGCTGCGGAAGAATTTTCCGGGCGTGCTGGAGCGGCACAAAAAGCCATTTGCCTCGGTCGCCACCGTGCTTACCCGCTTGGTGGAGTACGACCAGGCGCGGTCTTTTTTGACAGAGGATGGCAGGCGGGTGTGGCAATGGGCAACGGAACCAGATTGCAGGGATGTAAATCCTTTGGCGCGAACGCGGTTTGGTGACGCAGCCGGGCGGGACGCGCAGATCACGGCAGAAAGGACGGTCCAACAAAATGGCGACCTGGCTAGATCAACAAATTGAACAACTGGAACGAATCGTGGAGAGGCGTTTGGATCTTTGCAACGTACCGTGCAGCGCGGACCGCTGCATTCTACCGCACCATGAAATGACCGAGCGGCACCAGTTCTTGATTGAATTTCTGGAGATGCAAGTACAGCAGGGCGTGAGAGTCTTCGCCGACCGCGTACCAACAGAAACGAGTATCGAGTTTACAGATTGTTGGGCTTGAAAAATTAGGAATTCGACATTCATCGGAGGAGCAACAATGGCAATCGACATGGATAAGCTGAATTCGTTTATCGGGCAATTCGTTGGGGACCTTGGCGCTGCGGTCCATACCGGGATGGTAGTGATTGGGGAAAAACTTGGACTGTACAAAGCGCTGGCTGCGCACCCCATGACATCGGCGGAACTCGCGGCTAAGACGGTGACGGATGAACGCTATGTGCGGGAATGGCTATCGTCACAGGCGGCAGGCGGCTACATCACTTACGATGAAAAAACCAACCAGTTCAGTCTCAGCGAAGAACAGGCCTTTGCGTTGGCCAATGAGGACAGTCCCGCATATCTGCCGGGGGCCTTCCAGTTGGCTCTGGGCTCACTTGCGGCGGTGCCACGAATCACCGATGCCTTCCGCAATGGAGCAGGAATGGGTTGGAACGAGCACGATGAAGATGTATTTCACGGTTGCGAAAAGTTCTTCCGTCCAGGTTACGCAGCCAATCTGGTGAGCACCTGGATTCCCTCGCTTAGCGGTGCCAAGCAAAAGCTGGAAGCCGGCGGGCGTGTGGCCGACGTGGGCTGCGGGAAAGGCGCCTCAACCATATTGATGGCGAAGGCTTATCCCAAGTCCCGCTTCTTCGGGTTTGACTACCATGACAAATCGATCGAAGCGGCGCGTGAGTCAGCCCAACGAGCTGGGGTTTCTGATCGTGTCACCTTCGAGGTGACCAAAGCGAAAGAGTATCCCGGGAAGGACTACGACCTGGTTGCGGTCTTCGACTGCCTGCACGACATGGGGGACCCCGCCGGCGCCGCCGCTCATGTGCGCAACTCACTGAGGAACGACGGCAGCTGGATGATCGTGGAACCGTTCGCCAATGATGAGTTGAAGGACAACTTGAATCCTGTGGGCCGTGTGTACTACGGGTTCTCGACGCTACTGTGCACACCGTGTTCGCGGTCGCAGGAAGTGGGATTGTGCCTGGGCGCGCAATCCGGGGAGGCCCGCATCCGCGAGATTGTGACCTCAGCCGGTTTCAATCGCTTCCGGCGCGCTACGGAGACGCCTTTCAACATCGTTTACGAAGCTCGTCCGTAGGAGACGATTCGCTCTACGGACCTTCAGGGCAAGACTGGTCAGGCCAGCGCCTGACCGGTCTTTGGCGCCGTAAAAACGAAAGCAAAACCGCATTGGAGGAAAAATGAGCACCATTTCAATCACAGCAGAGACCGACGCACTAAAAGCGCGGCTGAAGACCACCTGGATGGCGGGGGATTATGACCGCTTCTCGCGCTACATGGAGCAGGATGCACGGACTTTTTACGAGCACGTGGAGGTCCCCGCCGGGTGCCAGATGTTGGATGTGGCCTGCGGCTCGGGTCAGGTTGCTCTGTGGGCAGCACGGGATGGAGTGCATGTTACAGGACTGGATATTGCTCCAAACCTGATCGCGCGTGCTCAGACACGCGCGGCCGCGGAAGGCTTGAACGCCCGCTTCATCGAAGGCGATGCCGAAGGTCTTCCCTTTGAAGACGCCAGTTTCGACGTGGTCGTCAGCCTGTTCGGAGCCATGTTTGCCCCGCGGCCCGAATTGGTGGCCAACGAACTGCTGCGCGTTTGCAGCCCCGGCGGCATGATCGCGATGGGGAATTGGACGTCCGGAGGATTTGTGGGGCAGATGTTCAAGACCTTTGCCAAGTTTATTGCGCCAACCGGAATGCCGGCTCCGGTGTTGTGGGGAGATGAGCGCGTAGTGCGCGAGAGGTTGGGCCACGGAGTTTTTGGCTTGACCATGACGCGCCGCAATTACCAGTTTACTTATCCCTTCCCTCCGGCGGATGTCGTCGAGTTTTTCCGCCAATATTATGGGCCCACAAATCGCGCGTTCGCGTCGTTGGACGAAAATGCCGCAGCCAAGCTTCGCGCAGAACTTGAAGACTTGTGGACCGCGCACAATCGTGGAGGAGATGAGATGACTGTGGTGACGGCGGAGTATCTGGAAGTGATTGCAATCCGGGCTTAGTTTCTGTAGCAAGTTTCTCCCCGAGCTGCAAGCCCTCCCTTTGTCAAATGTTAAACCAGACTTTGGCAATACAGCTTGGGGAGAAAGTGTGGATGATAACGCGCGTTTTACTAACGGCTGATAGAAGCTTGCATTGTCTTGCGGCGGAGAAAGAACACTAGTACCGCCAGGAGACCAGCAGGCAACCAAATCCACAGCAGTTCGCTTCGCAAAATCACAAATCCCCGGTGGCTAAAGAACCGGCCAGCCGAAAGCGGAGAAACCAGTATTGGTCTCCATGGCAAGAAATAACGATCATTATTGAAGGGAGAGAAAAATGCCACTCCCATGCCGCCGTTGGTCATTGCATCGAGGAAGCCGTGACTGGCAGTTGCCAAAAACAAGTAAAAGCCCAAAGAGAAGCGACTAATTCTCACTATTCTTTCCCGAAATCCAACGACCACAACCAGGGCAGACAGAAGCGCGGCGAACAGGAGTGAGTGCGTGACTCCGCGATGACCCCAGAAATTTCCATAAGCAATGCCGAACCGGAATCCGACCACGTCAATATCTGGGATGACGGAACACACTACACCAGCAACCCAAATTCGCCTCGGCATTTTGGGCTTGTAAAAGCAAGTTCCGAGGCTTAACGCTGCCACTGCATGGGAAATAACTGACGCCATGATGGACCTCGATCCGAGTGCAAGAAGTGTACCCGCATGCGTTCCTATCTATAGACAGGAAACAATAGTTGGCACTGCGGGTTCGCCAATCCTGTACACTCTTTGCCACTGCGGCTTTGGGGTAGGTACGAATGAATTCCCACAGCGAAGAACGTGGATGGCAGCGCGGTTTTTGGAGCCTGATCGCCACTCAGTTCCAGGGCGCGTTTAATGAGAATGCGCTGAAGAACCTCATCATCTTCATCATCCTCGGCATGGGGATTGGTGAGGCCGACCGCGACCGGCTGGTGCTGGTGGTCGGGACCCTGTTTTCCGCTCCCTTCATTTTATTTTCCATGACCGGCGGCTTCCTGGCGGACCGGTTTAGCAAACGTTCGGTCACCATCTTCACCAAAATTTTTGAGATGAGCGTGATGGTGCTGGCGCTGATCGGGCTGGCGCGGCAGAACATTCCAATCGAGATGACCGCCATTTTTCTGGCCAGTACGCAGGCGGCGATCTTCGGTCCATCAAAATATGGAATGCTGCCCGAGGTGCTCCCGCAGGAGCGGCTCTCCTGGGGGAACGGCGTGCTGGAGCTGACTACGTTCCTGGCCCTGATTTCGGGGACCGTGGCTGCGGCTTTCATGGCGGACGGGTTTCACGGACATCAGCAATACTCCGGCACCATCCTGATTGGTTTGGCAGTTGTGGGCTTGCTGTGCAGTCTCGGCATCACCCGCGTTCCGGTGGCGAACCCGACCAAGCAGTTCCGCTGGAACATTTTTGGCGATCTTTGGACGCAGGTTGGTTTGATCCACCAGGACCGTCCGCTTTGGCTGGCGGTGGCGGGCAATACTTATTTCTGGTTTCTGGCCGCTCTGTTGCAATTCAACATCGTCTTCTATGGCAACGACGTCCTGAAACTAACCTCGGGACGCAACGGCGTGCTTCAGGCCGCAATCGCAATCGGGATCGGACTGGGGAGCTTGGTCGCCGGTTATCTCTCGGGAAACAAAATCGAATACGGACTGATCCCGATGGGTTCAATCGGGATGACGGTCTTTGGCGCGGTACTGGCCATTCATGGCATCACGTTCAACACCGTGCTGGTTTTTCTGGCGCTGCTCGGTTTCTTCGCGGGATTTTTTGCGGTGCCGGTGAATGCGCTGATTCAACATCGGCCGGATGAGGACAAGAAAGGCGGCGTGATCGGTGCTGCCAATCTGCTTTCGTTTATTGGGATTTTTGCCGCTTCGGCAGTGTACTTCGGGATGACGCGCTATTTGCACTGGGGCCCGGCGACTATTTTTCTTATCTCAGCTGTGGCCACGGTGGCGGCGACCGCTTACTTGCTGTGGCTGCTGCCTGACGCCTTCTTGCGACTGGTGCTCTGGCTGCTCACGCACACGCTGTACCGCATACGGGTCGAAGGGCGGGAGAATTTTCCCGACAAAGGCGGGGCCCTGCTGGTCCCTAACCATGTCTCCATGGTAGATGCGGTCCTGCTTATTGCCGCTACCGACCGGCCGATTCGGTTTCTGATGTTCAAAGGATCTTACGAGCATTGGCTGGTGAAGCCGTTCGCGAAGATTATGCGGGTGATTCCGATCGCGTCTGATTTGCGGCCGCGCGACCTGATTCATTCTCTGCGCGAAGCTACCAACGCAGTGAATGAAGGTGAAATTGTCGGCATCTTCCCAGAAGGACAGATGACGCGTATTGGGCAGATGCTTCCCTTCCGGCGCGGCATGGAGCGGATCATGAAAGGGGTGGACGCTCCTATTATTCCGGTGCACCTGGACGGAGTTTGGGGAAGCATCTTCAGTTTTGAGCGGGGGAAATTCCTGTGG
Organism: uncultured Acidobacteriota bacterium; assembly: GCA_963837365.1. Classification (GTDB taxonomy): domain Bacteria; phylum Acidobacteriota; class Terriglobia; order Terriglobales; family Acidobacteriaceae; genus CAWBXL01. The sequence goes on along the minus strand of CAWIMW010000007.1, from coordinate 139,932 downwards.
AAGCTGCCGCGAACGATTCCTTATCCGGTTACCGTGAGCTTCGGCAAGCCGATGCCTCCGACGACTACTGCCGTGGAGGTAAGGAAAGTGGTTCAGGATTTGGGGGCTGAAGCTTACCGGCATCGGCGGGAGCGGATGCTTACCCTGCATCGCTCGTTTATTGGAATGGCACGACGGCATCCTTTCCGCTTTGCCATGGCGGATGGGAATACGCCACGGCTCAATTTTGGATCGGCATTGACGCGAGCGGTGGCTCTGGGGCGACGGTTGCGTACAGTATGGAAAGACCAGCCTATGGTCGGCATCCTGTTGCCACCGTCAGTGCCTGGGGCGCTAATCAACTTCGCGGCGCTGCTTCAGGGCAGGGTCCCAGTCAATCTTAACTACACGGCCTCGACCGAAGTGCTGGCATCCTGCGCCAAGCAGTGCGAGCTACGGACCGTGATTACTTCTCGAGCGTTCTTGGAGAAGGTGAAGCTGGAAGTGCCGGGGGAATCTATTTATCTCGAAGATTTGGCCCCGACGATTTCAGGTGGGCAGAAGTTCACGGCACTGCTGGCTGCGTGGTTTTTACCAGCTGCTTGGCTGGAGAGGGCCTGCGGCTCCGATCACAAAAGTACGCTCGACCATACTGCCACGATTATTTTTTCCAGTGGCAGCACCGGCGATCCCAAGGGAGTGATCCTGAGCCACGGCAATATTGCGGCAAACGTGGACCAGATCGCACAGATTTTCATGCTGGATGCCAAAGACCGTATCCTGGGAATTCTGCCGTTTTTTCATTCCTTCGGATTTACCGGGACGTTGTGCCTGCCGGCGGCGGTTGGCATGGGGGTGGTGTATCACCCTAATCCGCTCGATTCCCGTGCAATTGGAGCGTTAGTCAGCAAATATGAAGTCACGTTCCTGCTGGCCACGCCGACCTTTTTGCAAATGTACACGCGGCGGTGTGCGGCGGAGGATTTCGGGAGCTTGCAATATGTAGTAGCTGGAGCGGAGAAAGCTGCCGGACCGCATCTCCCAGGCTTTCGAGGATCAATTTGGGCTTCGGCCTTTGGAAGGCTACGGTTGCACCGAGTGTGCGCCGGTGGTTTCGGTGAATCGTCGTGATTTTCGCGCGGCATCGTTCCGGCAGGTGGGGGCGAAACGCGGTTCGATTGGGCATCCGCTGCCGGGAATTACGGTGAAGATCGTCGATCCTGAGACCAACCAACCCACGCCGTTCGGCAAGCCCGGCCTACTGCTGGTGCGGGGGCCGAATGTGATGCAGGGGTATCTGGGACGCCCGGAGAAGACTGCTGAAGTTCTTAAAGACGGCTGGTACAACACCGGCGACATTGCGGTGCTGGATGAAGATGGATTTATCCGCATCACTGACCGGCTTAGCCGGTTCAGCAAGATCGGCGGCGAGATGGTCCCGCACATCCGGGTAGAGGACAAACTGCATGAAGTGGCCGGTTCGACCGAGCAGACTTTCGCGGTGACCGGGGTTCCTGATGAGAAGAAAGGGGAGCGGCTGTTCGTGTTGTATACACTGCCCGAGGACAAAATTAAGGATTGCCTGGAGAAGCTCGCGCAGTCCGATTTGCCGGCTTTGTGGAAGCCTAAGGCTGATCAGTTTGCGCATGTGGAGTCCTTGCCGTATTTGGGAACCGGAAAGTTAGATCTGCGTCGCATTAAGGAAACAGCGCAATCGCTTGCTGGAACGGATACGGAGAAGGCTTGATTTCAAAACAAAATTTTACACCGCAGAGGACGCAGAGAAGGGCCGCAGAGGGCGCGGAGAAAACCTTGTTCCAACTATGAATATCGCTAAAGATCCCGGATTTTCTCTGGTCAAACGTATCTTTATTACCGCGATGATTCTGGCGGTTTGGTTTTGGACTCAATCTCTGATCGGGCACCGCTCGCTGCCTGATTCTGGACTTGGCGATGGCATGCATAGCTTGTTCGCTCCCTGGAACCAGGCGCTTCAGGTGCATCCGCAGGCGGCGAATTTTCTATTGATGCTTAGCTCCGCTTTGATTGATCTGATGGGGCTGTTTCTTCTGGGCCGCTGGATCTTCAGCGGGACGGTGCGGCCGTTTCTTGGGTTGATTGTGCTTATGGGGCTGCGGCAGGTTTCGCAGGCGCTGTGTGCTCTGCCTCCTCCACCGGGGATGATCTGGCACTATCCGGGATTTCCGTCTTTGTTGGTGACCTACGGTGTGGCCAACGATTTCTTCTTTTCCGGACACACGGCAATTGCGGTGTTTGCCGGGCTGGAGTTGGCGCGATTGAAAAGGCCGTGGCTGACCGCCATCGCCGCGGCCGTGGTTATCTTCGAAGTGGGTGTTGTGCTTGTCCTACGCGCGCACTACACGATGGATGTGATCACAGGCATCTTTGCAGCTTGCTGTGTGGCCAGTCTGACCTCGCGCTTCGGACCAAAGCCTTCGGGCTCCGCTGCCTAGGCAGCGCGCCACTCGGCAGTTTGCTGCTGATATTGTTGCTCGGACTCGGCGGGTAGCAAGACCCACAGGGTATACACTCCCAGCCCGGTTCCGATAGGAACGTCCAGCAAGGCAATGAAACCAACGATCAGTGTAAGAGTTCTGCCCCAAGGTTCCCGCTGCAACAGGCCCCATCCCCCGGCGAATCCCGCTAATGATTTTGCCAGCAGAAAAAAGGAGAGCATGACGAAGAGTGGATGAAGGAAAGCCGGCCCAGGGCCGTCAAATTGCGCATGCCGCGCGAAAATGCTATTGGCCAATATGGAAAGAACAATTGCGCCAACAACATGAAATGCCGAATATGCCAGCCAGAGAATTCCCAGCAAGCGGACGTGCTCCCGCACGCGGTTGGGGCGTGGATAGGCGATTGAGATTCCCGCGCGAATTTCTTTTCCGCATTTGCCGCAGAAACCTTGGCCGGTTTGCAGCGCGGTGCCGCACGCATCGCAGTACATGGTCTACCTCACTTTTCTTATTTAAGGATACGGCGAAGCGGATGTCCCTGTTCCCGATTTATTCCATGACATTGGCTGGCGAAAACGAAAAGGCCACCCGGCAGTGGATGGCCTCTTCTTTTAGGGAGAATAGTTCCAACGAGATTGAGCCCGTTAAAACTTTCTGGAAAAAATCTTATGAGCCGCCAAGAGGGGTGTCAAGATTTTTTTGTGAAATAAATATCTTTATTATCAACAAGATACGAAAATGGTCAACATTACCTGCCGGGGCACAAATTGGGGCAAAAATGAGGCGTTTCCCGGGTAACTAGCTTTAATTGATTAACTTACCTTGAGATCGGAGGGTTTGGCCACGGCGTCCTCCAGGTGGAGAGAGATGAATTCGGTCTCGTCGGGACGGCCTAAGGAACTGTTGGGGAAAAGCTTCCTTGCCAGGACGCGGACGCCTCCAAAAGCCAATCCGGCGATCAGAGCAAGTATGGCCACAACTCCAGAAAGCAGCAATGCGTTGACCACAATCGTGCCGATGTTGCCGCGCTTGTCGAAGGGATTTTTTTCATTCCAGGTGACGCTTGCCTCGTAGTTGACCGATGCCAGCAGCGCCTGCGCCTGCTCGTGCGATGTAGTTCCACCCACCACAACAAGTAGAGGACCGGTACGTTTGCTGAAAATTGGTCCGGCCGCCAAAGCTGGCACGCTGCCTGGCGAGTTTGCATTTTGCTGTACTGCCTCCTCGATAGCATGCAGATGCGCCGTGGCCATTTGCGGAGTGGGATAGGAGATCAACATCAATGTGGAGTCCCCGCCTGCGCCGCTGTAGGTAGTGGATGCCACTTCTGCGCCAGTGCTGAAATCCACAAGTTGCGCGGGAATCGGCGAATTGATCTTTTGCAGTCCCACCGGCCCCACAATGTATTTTGTCCGCGCTTTCTGCTCGGAAGTGCGGGGGAGATAGGAAAGAAACGTGGCCAGGTTCTGGGCACCGCCTGCCGGCAGAGGCAGAAGGCGGGAAAGTTCACGCAACTCCGCGGCCGACATCGCGCTGGTCTTATCGAAGACTGCATCAACTAGTACGCTGCCTCGGTAGAACAGCACGCGGTAATTCAGCGATGCGCCCAGGTCTCCAATTTGCTCCTCCGGCATGTCTGGCAAGCGGTAGCAGGTGAATGCTCCGTATGCGCCGCTGGCATCAGCAAAACGGATGGCTTTTACCGTTAATTTTCTGCCGTCGTCGCGAGTGTAGTTCGCGGATGCGAAATCAGTGAATCCGTATTCCTTGAGTAACGCAGCATTGACCGGATCGGCCACAGCCGGGTCTTGGCTGGTGTGAATCCCTTTATTGAATTGTTGCCATCCGGCGAATTGTTTGGGGAGAAGTGATGCAGTTGTAGCCTGGTCCGCCGCGTACGCGGAGAATGCGCCCAACAAGGCTACTGCCAGGATTGTCCGGATAAGCCGCATGCAAAGTTCGCAGGCAAGAGACTGCCCGCCTCTCATTAGACTACAAACCTGCTGGGAAGGTTCCACGAAAGAGGTTTTGGGGCTACTGGCCTTCGCCTTTTTCCAGCTTGCTCGCCACCTTCACTCCTCCCAAACCGCTCACATACTTGGAGATGCCGCGATAGAGAGATTCGGCGATTTTCTGCCGGTATTCAGGGGTGCGCAGGCGCCGCGCGTCGACGGGGTTACTGACAAAAGAGATTTCCGCCAGGATGGAAGGCATGTTGGCGCCGATCAACACGATGAACGGCGCTTTCTTTACGCCCCGGTTGCGTATGTTGGAACTCTTGGTTGAGAGTCCACTGTGCAGGGCGGTCTGTACGTCAGAGGCAAACTCCTTGGACTCTTCAATCTTCTCTTTCAGAGCGATTTTCTTTACCAGGTCTTGAAGCTCATGAATAGATTTCGAAGAAACCGCATTTTCGCGGGCTGCAACCTCGAGGGCCTCGGGCGAAGACGTGAAATTCAGATAGTAGGTTTCTACCCCGCGCGCATCCGGATCGTTACTGGAATTGGCGTGGATGGAGACGAACAGGTCCGCCTGATCCTGGTTGGCAATGGCGGTGCGGGTCTCCAGCGGAATGAAGGTGTCGTCATCGCGGGTGTAGACCACATCGGCTCCCAGGCGGGATTCGAGCAACTTACCCAGGCGCTTGCCTACATCGAGAACCAAGTCCTTTTCCTCCAGACCGTTGGGGCCGATGGTGCCGGTGTCATGGCCGCCGTGTCCGGGATCAATGACGATCCTGCCAATCTTGAGGCCAAGCGCGCGGATGAGCGAACGGTCGCCATCGGCGGTGGGTTGGGACTCGTGAATTTCCGCGACGTCGTCGACCGGAGCTTTTCGTCTTCTTCTGGATGCGGACTTTGCATTTTTGGGCGTGCGGACGCTAGGCTCGGGTCTGTCTGCCTTAACAACTGTCGTGGTTTTTGCCGGAGCGTCATCATCGCGGTCCGCTTCGACTATGATTTTCTTCGGGCCGCTGTGGCGTGCGGTTGCCGCCGTCGTTTCTTCCGCTTTTGCGGGTGCTGCGGGCTTATCCGGCTCTGATTTCTTTGCCTGCTGCTTACCGTGTACGTCAATCACCAGGCGCGATGGATTGGAAAGCAGGAAGGTGTCATAGTCGGAAAGGCTATCCACTTCCAATACCACTCGGGTGCAATCTGATTGGAACTGCCCGATCCGGATTTGTTTCAGAAATCCGTCGTTTACATCGAAACTTTTTCCCACCAGGGTCGAAGCCAACTTCGTACCCTTTAAATCAAAGTAGATCCGGTCGGGGCTATCGATACGTTGGGAATCGAACTTCACGTCCTGTTCAAGATCAATCGCGATGCGGGTATAGTCCGGCGCGGACCAGTAGCGGATGCCGGTGACCCGCGCCAGTTCGGTATTATCTGCCTCGGGTGCAGGATTATCTTTTTTATCGTCGCTATTAGCCTGGGTATCCGTTTTCTTATCGTCGCCCTTGGTCGCGGTCGTTTCTTTGGTTTTCAGGGCCGCTTGTTCGATTCCATTCAGAGCTTTGCGCGCGTCATCCGCCTGGCGACTCTTGGGATAGCGGCGTAAAAACTCGGCGAAAGTGTCCCGCGCCTGATCGGCATCGTTCAGGTCATCTTTATAGATTTCGCCGATGGTGAACAGTGCATCCACGCGCTGACTGCTGCCTGGGTACTCGCGGCGGAGAAATTCATACTTGTGGACCGCCCGCGTGAGAATTCTTGCGTCATTGAACTGGCGGCCCATCTCCACCATGACTTCGGCTTCGGCAACCACGGCGAGTGAGGCTTTGCCCGCGGTTGGCGCGCCGAAGTACACCCGCCGGTAAGCGTTCACTACGCGCTGATATTCCGCGCGTGAGCGCTCCTTAGTGGGACGCCCATTCAGGGCTTCGCGCATGCGTTCGGCGGTATCAAACTGTGAACTGGCCCAGTCTCCGGACTTGAAGGTACGAGCCTGGGCGGAGAAAAACGGCAGCGCAAGCAGGAGCGCAATAGCTCCCATGCGCAGAGTGCGCAGGCTTCTAGCAGGATTCTTCAATGTTCTCGACCGTAATCGCTTAATGACTGCTTAGACTGACCAATGTCAGTCTACGTTGCTGATATAAAGCACGCCGCGAGCGTCGCGCTGGATCCGCATGGGATTGTGCACCGGGTTCCCCAGGATGCTCACCCCGTTGCCGCCGTAGTACAGATCGGTAATCCGGCGCACATAATTCCGGGTTTCCGCGTAATGCGGAATTCCGGCGCTGCGGTTCACCGCTCCGGCTCCAGCGTTATAGGCCGCCAGCGTCAGCTTGACGTCTCCGCCGTAGTTCTCCATCAACTGCTTTAGATGGCGGACCCCGGCATCCACGTTTTGCTCCGGATCAAAAGGATTTTTGACCCGTAACTGCCGTGCTGTCTGTGGCATAAGCTGCATCAGCCCCATCGCTCCCTTGCGGGACACGGCGTTGGGGTTGAAGTTGGACTCCACCTTGATGACCGAACGGACCAGGTTGGGGTCCACGTTATGCCGCGACGCCGCCTGTTCAATGGCTGCGTCGATTTCTTTCTCCGTGTACGGCTTGCTGGCGAACCCGATGTTCTGGTTACGAAAATCGTCCACCTCAGCGGCGGCCGAACGGGCGGCACGGACGTTGGCGTTGGGCACTGTCTTCCACTTCTTGTCCTTCGGACTCCAGTAAACCAGGCGTTTACCTGAGCTGGCCGGGGCCGCTTGCTTCCGGACCGCGGTAGCGGCGGAAGCTGAAGAAGTAGAAATTGAATCGTTGACGAAGATTGTGCGGCCGTCTTCATCGGTGGAAGTGACAATGCTTCCGGCGCGCGCTTGTGCTTGCACGTATGGCGTAGTGAAGGAAAGAGAGGTCGCGATTACGGTACTTGCCATCAGGACTGCGTGCAGGCGAATTCGCATGGCCGGGTACAAAATATCCTCCGCGCGAAGGCACACGTCACCTTCGCCTTGTAATACCCGGGAGCCTGAACGATCAAGAACCTACCAGAGTGACCTGATTATAGGGCCTGGGGGAGGGGTGGGCAATCTGACAAAGGGCCATTGAACCAATGGAGTAATCTTTGTAACTACAAGATAAGTAATAACTTATAAAAGTCCTAAAACTGGAGCATACGTGGTAGTAACCACCTGTTGGAGGTATTACCTTCCTTCAGGGAAGACCTGTTTGAGGAACTCGTTGTCCTGCAAAATTGGGGCGAAGGCTTTTTCATAGGACACCTCGGCGTCCCACTGTTTGCGAAAGTTAGAGTCGAGCTTCTTGGCCATGAGGAACTCCCGCAGGGAAGATTGCTTATCGCCTGCCAAGTAGTTCAGAAACCCCAGGTCCAGGTGGCTGTCCGAATTGTTGGGCGAGTAGCGCACAGCCGTCTCTGCAGCCTGACGGGCTTCACTGATTTTGTGGGCTTCGAGCAGCTTGTAAGCGGTGTCTCCGTAGTTGTAGGCCAATGCTGTATCCAATAGACGCCGTAGCTCGGTGAAAGGATCGGCGCTGTCGTCTACATTGATATAGAGGTAGCGGTCGTTGTTGGTGTTGCGTCCGCATTGTTTGCAGACGATCAGCATGGAGGCGGACTGGTGACCACGCTGGTCTCCACCCGCGGCATCACCGGCTTTCAAAGCGGTGTAGAGTTTCTCCGCCAGCTCCCCCTTGGTGGCTTCAAAGGCTTTGCCCATCGCTTCAGGAACCTGTGGCCCGACCAGAATGTTTCCCTGCGCCGCCCAGGTCCTACCTTTTTGTCCACCCGCCCAGTTGGGTGCGTTGGGCGCGGTGTAAGTTACAACGTTTCCCTTGGCGTCTATGATCGCGAACTGACGCCCGTCTTTTCCGGGGAAGGTATCTTCGGCGAGTAGTTTGTCCGCGACTTGCTGGGCGGTTAACCCCTGACGTAGCAACGCTAAGGCCTTTGGCCCGTACCCTACGTTGACATCCGCCTGAGTGGCAACTGCTCCTACTTCCGCTTCTGCCCAGGGGACGACCGAGCCGACGGAGAAATAGCGTGAGGCGACGGCAATTCCCATCTGTCCGGTGGCGGGGTCGCGGGCCACGATGGAAAATGTGGAGACTTGGTTGTGCGCTACCACTGGTTGTTTCGCCGCACATATCGCGCAGCTTAGAAAAATCAACGCCAAGATCGTCCAATGTTTCTGCATCGTTACCCTCATGCGGTAGATTCGCCGTTATGATATACGCTGACTAGATTTCATGAGCACCATGGAGCAACTTCCCGACCGGCAGGCGCCTGATTCGCAATGGCTGTATGGCTTCTGGTATCGTGCACTGCGAGGCGAGCAAGTCGGCCCGAGTGAACTGCAACGCGCCCACATACTTGGGACGCCACTGGTCATTGGGCGCGATCTGCAAGGGCGCGTGTTTGCCATGAATGATGCCTGTCCGCACCGCGGCATGCCGCTTTCCTGCGGATGGTTCGATGGGGAACAGGTGGAGTGCAGTTACCACGGCTGGAAATTCGATGCGCAGAGCGGGCAGTGCCGCGTGATTCCATCGCTTACTGCGGACCAGAAGCTCAAACTTGATCGCATTTATGCCGGCAGCTATCCGTGCGAAGAGCATGACCGTTACATCTGGGTGTATTTACCGGAGCCTCCTGCGCCGGGCGCGGGTTTCACACGTACCGAGACGGCAACTCCTGCGCCGCAGATTGAAAAATTCAGCAAGCGGTTCCAGACTGCGTACCTCACCGCCGACATGCCGGTGAGCGTGGACCATGGGATCATCGGGTTGATGGACCCCGCCCACGGCCCATTCGTCCATCAGGCCTGGTGGTGGCGCAGCCGCCACAGCATCCACGAAAAAAAGAAAGATTTTGAGCCGATCCCCAACGGCTTCCGCATGAGCGCGCACACACCCAGTTCGAACAGCGCGCCTTACAAGTTGCTGCGCATGTATGCGGCTGCCGATTCAATTACCACCACCATCGATTTCGTTCTTCCCAACATGCGCACGGAAACTATTCGCGCGGGGAAATATTGGTTCTCCAGTCTGACTACGGTCACTCCCATCGCTCATGACCGATGCCGCATTGATGTAGTCGCCCGCTGGAATATTTTCAACTGGGTGCCGTTCGGGCCGTCGCTGTTGAAATATGTGTTCGCAAAATTTGTGGAACAGGACCGGCGCACCATGGAATTACAGGCCCAGGGCCTGAAATACAATCCGCACCTGATGTTGATTGATGACGCGGACCGTCCGGCGAAATGGTATTTTGCGCTGAAGGCCGCGCATCTTGAAGCGAAACGCAATGGCGGAGAACCGCAGCATCCACTGAGCGGACCGGTTACCTTGAAGTGGCGGAGCTAGTGAGAGCCTAGATACATCTACGGGCGTTATTCATTTTAATTTCTAGAAATTTTTCTGCGGAAAATACCTAACTAAATTGCGAAATTTTCTCGCAAAGTCGCGCGGATTGTGATATTCCATCTGTGTGAAATTTTGCTCGCAACCTGTGTCGGGTCCGCATCTCCAGCCATGGACTCTGTATCGTCTTCTGAGTTATACGGCGAGTTACTTTTAAAGCAATCATTCATTCTCAATAGCCATTCAGCGCGTTACGGGTGTGTCCGAAGAAAACAACGCAGGAGAAAAGCAAAATGCCGACCCAGAAAGCCAGCGATCACAGCAGCATTTCTTCATTCATCAAGCATCACTACCGGCACTTCAACGCTGCGACTTTGATTGATGCCAGCGAAGCCTACGTAAAGTTGCTCGCCGAGGGGAAGAAAATGCTGGTCACCATTGCCGGAGCCATGAGCACGGGGGAACTCGGCCTGTCGCTGGCGGAGATGATTCGCCAGGACAAGATCCACGGCATTTGCTGCACCGGCGCCAATCTGGAAGAAGACGTGTTCAATCTGGTCGCGCACAATCACTACAAAAGGGTGCCGCACTACCGCCAGCTCAGCCCTGATGAAGAAGTCGACCTGCTCAACCATCACCTGAACCGGGTGACCGACACCTGCATTCCGGAAGAAGAAGCGATGCGAAGGATTGAACGCGTGGTGGGTAAGGAATGGGTCGCCGCCGACAAGGCGGGCAAGCGGATGTTCCCCCATGAATTTCTTTTCAAGCTGCTGCGCGAGAAGAAACTTGAAGAGCATTACGAGATTGACCCCAAGGACAGCTGGATGATCGCGGCAGCTGAAAAGAACCTGCCTATGTTCGTGCCCGGATGGGAGGACTCAACTCTGGGCAATATGTTCGCTGCCAGCGTGATTGAAGGGCGAGTGAAAAACGCAACCACCATGCGCAGTGGGATCGAGTACATGATCGAACTGGCGGAATGGTATACGAAGACCGCGCCAAAAACCCCGATTGGATTTTTCCAGATTGGCGGCGGCATCGCGGGAGACTTTCCTATCTGCGTGGTGCCGATGTTGCACCAGGATCTACGTCGCGAACATGTGCCGCTCTGGGCCTACTTCTGCCAGATCAGCGACTCGACCACTAGCTACGGTTCTTACTCGGGTGCAGTGCCGAACGAGAAAATTACCTGGGGAAAGCTGGGGAAGGATACACCGCGGTTCATTATTGAATCCGATGCGACCATTGTGGCGCCGCTGATGTTTGCGTATGTCTTGGGCTGGTGAGGCTATGCGGCCACGAGCCACTCCATAGCTTCATCCCGGGTATCAAAAAGGGGAAGGTCCCGGCGGGAGAAGGATTTGAAATTCTCGTAGAAAACCTGGGGAAGGTCCTTCGCCCCCACCCACGCCGCGCGTTTCACATAGGGACGGTCAAACACCAGAACTTCCTTGATTCGCGTGGCCACCTCTTTATCGATCTGCACCCCGGTAAAATCAGCCAACACCAGAACCGAGTCGCGGGGCTGCTCCGTAACCGTTGCCTTAATGCGGGACAACAGTTTGAGTTGCTCCTGCTTGTTCGCTCCCGTCATATCAATCAGCAGGATGGTTTTGTCTTGGTGTTGGATAAACCGGAGACGATCGTCCATAGCTACCCCCGGAGAGCAAAAGTTCCACTGAGAACCGGGAACTGCTAACTGATATCTGGTCCGCTTATCCTAACAGCGATTCCACAACTCCATAAACGTCATTTAGTGCGGTGTCCAGGGCGCCTGGATCTTTCCCGCCGGCTTCAGCCAAATCGGGCCGCCCTCCGCCTTTGCCGCCGACTTTTTGCGCAACCGGAGCGATCACTTTGCCAGCCTGGACGCGGTTGGTAAGGTCTTTGGTCACGCCCACAATTAGCGAAACATTGCCATTTACCGCGGAACCCAAAACAACTACGCCGGAGCCGAGTTTGTCGCGAAGTTGGTCCACCAGAGTACGCATCTGTGCACGCTCAAGATTGTCCACCCGATGGGCGAGGACTTTGACTCCCTTGACATCTTTAATCTTGTCGCCGAGGTTGGCACTGCTGGCGGAAGCGGACTTCATGCGGGCCTGGTCAAGTTCGCGGGCCAGGCGTTTGATCTCAGCGTCTTTCTTTTCCAACTCAGCTTTCAAAGCCTCGGCCGGAGATACGGTGTCGGAATGTGTAGCCAGAGCTGCGACCACATTTTCCAGTTGATGATCTTTGCGGAAGTGGTGGAGCGAGCCTTCGCCGGTGATGGCCTCCACGCGCCGCACGCCGGAAGAGACGCTGCTTTCTTTCAGGATTTTGATCAGGCCGATTTCGCCGGTCTGCGCGGTGTGGGTGCCGCCGCAGAGTTCGGTGGAGAAATCGCCGATCTTGATGACGCGGACTTTGTCTCCGTACTTTTCCCCGAACAGGGCCATGGCTTTGTATTGGTTGATGGCCACGTCAATGGGGACGTTTTCGATGACTTCGATTTTTTGGTTGCGCAGGACTTCTTTGTTGATCAGGTCTTCGATGTCTTGCAGTTCTTCATCCTGGACTCCGGTGAAGTGGGAGAAGTCGAAGCGCAGATGATTGGGCGCGACCAGTGAACCTGCCTGCTTTACGTGCTTGCCCAACACTTCTCTTAGACCGGCTTGGAGGAGATGCGTGGCGGTGTGATTGCGCATGGTGGCCTGGCGGGTTTCGGTGCTGACTACCGCATCCACTTTGTCGCCTACGCGGATTGGCTGCTTGGCGGTGACTTGATGCGCGCGCACGCCTTGGACCGGGTAGTAGCAGCCTTTCACGTCGGCGACTACCGTGTTTAATTCGTCGCTGTAGAGAACGCCGCGGTCGCCGACCTGGCCTCCGGACTCGGCGTAGAACGGAGTGTGGTCGAGGATGATCTCGCCTTCATCACCGGGCTTTAGTTCTTTTGCGCCTTGGCCGTTGTGGATGATGGCCAGGACTTCGCAGTTTTCGGAGCGCGTTTGGCGGTAGCCTTCGAACTCGGATTTGGGGAGCTGCTGGTAGGCGGGGTTGGCGGTCTGCTTGGCTGCGCCTTTCCAGGAGGCGCGGGCGCGGGACTTCTGTTCATTCATCGCCCGGTCGAACCCATTTTGATCGAACAAGAATCCGCCATCTCTTACGGCATCTTGAATAAAATCTATTGGCAATCCGAATGTGTCGTAGAGCCTGAAAGCCTTGTCGCCACGATACGCAGGCCGCAACCTTGGCTGCATGGAGCCCCAGTCTTCACTGGTAATGTGGCTACCAAAGATCCGTTTCAACTCGGTCAACGTTTCTTGCGAGTGTTCTGCAAGATACCTTTCGGCGCTAAGCGTGGACAGATCCTCTTCCAGCTTTGAGAGGCCAACATCCAGTGTGTGCAAGAAGCGCTTCTCCTCCTCGTATAGGACCTTCTGCGCTCGCTCGGCTGTGTCCAATAATTCTGGATACGGGCCACCGTACTCCGGTTGTGTCATCAATCTCACAACCTCGGGCACCATCCAATAGAAAAAGGGTTTCTTTTGTCCCAGCAGCCTCCCATGCGTAATCGCCCGCCGAATAATCTTGCGAAGCACATACCCGCGCCCTTCATTCGACGGCAGGACTCCATCCGAAATCAGAAACGTCGCGGCGCGGGAGTGGTCCGCAATCACGCGCAGGGATGCAGCTGATTTCGAAGTTCCGCTTGGCGTGGCTGCCGAGCCTTGCTCGGCATGGACGGGCGAGACGCCCGTCCCCACGTGGCCTGTGGTTGTGGCTGGAGTTTTGGTTAGCTCGGCTGCTCGTTTGATTAGCGGAGTAAATAGATCTGTGTCGTAGTTTGAAATCACGCCTTGCAGCACTGACGCAACCCGCTCCAGTCCCATGCCCGTGTCAATCGAAGGCTTGGGCAGCGGATTCAGCTTTCCACTCGCATCGCGGTCAAACTGCATGAACACCAGATTCCAAATCTCGACATACCGCCCGCAGTCACATCCGAACTCACAATCAGTGTGTCCCTGATCGGACGCCGTCACTCCCATGTCATAGTGAATCTCACTGCAAGGGCCGCAGGGGCCGGTGTCGCCCATCTGCCAGAAGTTGTCCTTCATGCCGATCTCAAAGATACGGTCTTTCGGCACTCCCTGGCCGGCCCACAGATCGTAAGCCTCGGCATCTCTCGGGACGCCGCTCTCACCTTTGAAAATAGTGACGTACAACTTCTCTTTCGAAATTCCATACCACTTTGGCGATGTAATCAGCTCCCAGGCGTAAGCGATGGCGTCTTTTTTGAAGTAGTCGCCGAAGGAAAAATTTCCCAGCATCTCGAAAAAGGTGTGGTGGCGGTTGGTGAAGCCCACGTTTTCCAGATCGTTGTGCTTGCCGCCGGCTCGGACGCATTTCTGCGAAGTGGTGGCGCGGTTGTAGTCGCGCTTTTCCAGGCCAAGAAAGACGTCCTTGAACTGATTCATGCCCGCGTTGGTGAACAGCAAAGTGGGATCGTTATGCGGGACTAACGATGACGAATGCACCTCGCGGTGTCCCTTTTCGATGAAGAAATCCAGAAACTTACGGCGAATTTCGGAGCCAGTTGGCATAGGGAATTTACTTTGATTCTAGCATTGGGGCGGAAAAACATTGGCCGCGGATCTTCGCGGATTCACGCGGATCAACCTAAATCCAGGCTTGGGTTTATCTGCGAGAATCCGCGTGAATCCGTGGCCTGTTTTTGCTGGCTACTTCTGCACGGGCATGTCCTGAGGTTGATCTTTGGGCTTGTCGTCTTTTGGCTTTTTGAATACATGGCCCACTGACTTAGCTCCCTTGGAAACGCCGCGGCTGGTCTTGGCGGTTGCGGTTTTTGTCGCGCTTTCGGTTTTGCTGGCCGCTTTTTTGGTGCCTTTGGCGGTATGCTTGGCGGCGGTTTTGGTGGCGCTGCTGGTATCTTTGGCGGCGTCTTTGCTTACGTCGGCGGTTTTCGTGGCTGCCTTCTTGGTGCCGGTAGCGGTTTTGTGAGCGACTTTTTTAGTTGCGTCGCCAGTGTCTTTGGCCGCGTCTTTCACATCGGCTCCGACGCCTTGCGAATAGGCAAAGGTCCCGGCCAGCGCTGCGGCTAAAATGATTACCCATCTGAATTTCATAAACTTCTCCTTATCGTTCCTACTCTAGTTCTGTATCCAACGCGCTCAGTGTTTCTTCGTCCACATCCCACTTTTTCAAAATGGTGAATATGGTCTTTGATGCAAAACCCGCCCGGACAAGTTGACGAAAAATTCTTGCCGTCTCTTTTTGATTCATGGGCTTTTTCAAGCGCTTGCGCTGAAGATATGCCCGGGCCTGCTTCTCATCGTTAGTTTCTTCATAAGCCGCATCGACGGCTTTGTCGATCACCTCGCCGTGTACACCTCTAATTTTAAGTTCGGTGATGACGCGCCTGCGTCCGAACTTTTCATTGTTCTTGCGGTACGAGGAATAGGCTTCCGCGTACCTGGTGTCATTGAGATATCCCTGGTCTTTGAGTTTCCGGACTATGAGTTCGACCAGGGTCTGGCCGACCTCGGTGTCAGCTTCCACCCGCGGGCGCAGCAGGCGCTTGAGCTCAGCCACCGAACGCATACGACGCCCTAGCGCGCCCACGGCATAGTCATAGAGTTCTTGCTCAGTAAAGAGTTTTCGCGGCCGCGCGAATGCCATATTTCCAAACGGTACTCCAAAATCAGCAGAAAAAACATGCCTGCGGCAGGCGCGGCTTGCCCTATTCCGTAAACGGAACTATCTTCATGAAACTCCAATAGGGGCATCCATGGACCTGGAAGTCAACCGACCGCGCCTTCCGGCACTTACTTCGTTGCGTTTCTTTGCGGCACTGCATGTGGTGATTTTCCATCTCTATTCCATGCACGTCACTTCGGGCCCGGGGTGGTATCGGAATTTGTCATCGATTGGGTATGTCGGGGTGGGGCTGTTCTTCGTGCTGTCCGGGTTCATTCTGGTTTACACCTATGCCGGGCGGGCTTGGACTGTGCGCACGTTTTGGCAGACGCGCATGGCGCGAATCTATCCCGCTTATCTTTTCTCGTTGCTGGTTACGGCTCCTTCGTTTATCTATGCAACCGTTGTTCTTAAGAATATAGATATTCCCGCATTTACGTGGTTTAAGTCGCACATGTTTGCGTCATGGGCTTTGCCGCCACTGCTTTTACAGTCCTGGCTGCCGCAGGCTTCACTGGCCTGGAATTCTCCAGCGTGGAGTCTTTCCGACGAAGCATTCTTTTATGTGGCTTTCCCCTTGCTGGTGGTATGGCTGACGCGGAAGTCTGGACGTAAGCTGGCGATCATCGCTGTTCTTGCCTGGTTTTTTAGTCTTGTTCTCTCATCCGGATATGCGATTTTCAAACCCGACGGGGTGATGCAGGTGAATGATCAGTCTCTGCATCTGTTCTGGCTGGACGCAGTCAAATTTCACCCTCTAGCCCGTGTGCCGGAGTTTCTGGCCGGCATGTGCCTGGGCTTTCTTTTTCTGCGGAATTCAATCGGTCGCAAATGGGCGACGCCTTTGATATTGGCCGGACTGCTGATGTCTGCTGCCGCCGTCACCTTTAGTGCGAAGATTCCCTACACCATCCTGCATGATTCGCTGCTGACGCCGGCGTTTGCCATTGTTATTTATGGACTGGCCTTGCGACCGAGGTGGGCGAAGGTTGTTGAGATAAAACCGCTCGTACTCCTGGGAGATGCCAGCTACAGCCTCTATTTGCTGCACAGCTGGATGATCGCAATCTACTTTGATCCCTATCAGAACCTGCACCATCAAAGTTTGCTTGGTGTTCTGGTGGGAATCGCGATTATGGTGGGAGTTTCCATCGTGGTTTATTGGTATATCGAACAGCCGTTCCGCCGCCGATTGCGCCCAAAAGAGAAGCATCTTCCCATTCCTGCGGAAGCTGCCAAAGTCTGGTAGAGGTTGAAAGTTAACGGCCGCCGAAACCTGCCGCCTGCATCTCGTTGCGCGACAGATCGCTGGAGGAAGAGACCCCCTGCATACGCAGCTTGAAGTCGTCGGCGTTGGAGGCGTTTTCCAAAGCGATTTCGTAAGAGATCAGACCAGCCTGGAACAAGTCCCAGAGCGACTGGTCGAAGGTCTGCATGCCGTACTGCGAAGTTCCGGCAGAAATAGCATCGCGGATCGCGCGGGTTTTTTCCGGGACCAGGATACATTCGCGAATATATGCGGTGTTGATCATGACTTCTACAGCAGGCACGCGGCCTTCGGAGTCACAGCGCTTGACTAGCCGCTGGCTGACCACAGCCCGCAATATTGCAGCCAACTGCAAGCGGATCTGCTTCTGCTCCGGCGGCGGGAAGACGGCGATGATACGGTTGATGGTTTCGACCGCATCCAGAGTATGCAAGGTCGAGAACACCATGTGTCCGGTTTCTGCGGCGTGCAGAGCGGTGCCGATGGTTTCCACGTCACGCATTTCGCCGACCAGGATGACGTCAGGGTCTTGCCGGAGTGAAGCGCGAAGCGCCGCCGAAAAGGTCGGCGTGTCTACTTCGATTTCGCGCTGATTGACGTATCCCTTTTTGTCGCGATGCAGGAATTCGATGGGGTCTTCGATGGTGATGATATGTTCCGCTCGGGTGGAGTTGATGCGGTCCACCATGGCGGCCAGGGTGGTTGACTTACCGGAACCGGTGACGCCGGTGACCAAGATCAAGCCGCGAGGCAGGTCGCAAATCTGCTCGACAATTTTGGGCAGATAGAGTTCATCCAAAGCGCGGATCTTGGTCGGGATGACGCGCAGCACCAATCCCACGTTGCCGCGCTGCTGAAATACGTTCACACGGAAGCGGCCTAGTCCGGCGACGCCGTAGGCCATGTCAATTTCGGTGTTCTCTTTGAATTTTTGCTTCTGGCGCGCGGACATCATACTGAAGGCCATGGTCAGCATGTCTTCGGCGCTGACACGCGGCTGATCGGTCAGGGGTACCAGTTCGCCGTCAATGCGCAGGTGGGGATAGTTTCCGACCTTCAGGTGCAAATCGGAAGATCGCCGTTCCATGGCGATACGAAGCAGGTCATCAATATTCATTCGAGACTCTTCCCCCAGCGGATTGGGCAGACTGCTATGCGTATGATCTACCCAATCGGCATCAAGCCCAAGATGACCTAAGTAATTGGACTGATGAGTGTTAAGTGAATATCGAAAAATGACGGTAATCTAAATAGACTTAGTCTATGGACTTAGTCTATAATAGAGGAATGGAAATTAACATCCATGAAGCGAAAACCCACTTCTCCAAACTGATTGAGCGAGTTAGTCAAGGGGGGAAGAGATCATCATCGCAAAGGCGGGAGTGCCAGTGGCCCGGCTGGCGCCTCTCCAACCCAAAGGGAAAGCTCGCCCACTCGGAATGGATCGCGGGAAAGTCTGGATTGCCGAGGATTCCGACACCCTTCCGGATGATTTGCTCGAAGCGTTTTACGGGGGAGAGCTTCCTGCCGTTGTCGAGCCCCACCAAAAAAGACAAATGAAATATCTTCTCGACACGATGGTCTGGCTATGGAGTGTAAGCTCGCGCCGGAGAATATTGGAGACGCAGGGCGCGCGGTCCTCAGCAACGAAACAGCGGAGGTTTATCTTTCGATCGGCAGTACCTGGGAAATCTGCATCAAAGCACACAATTAGGAAAATACGTTCTGCCAGAGGCCCCTCCGAGTTACATCCCCAGACGATTAGCGGAGCAAAATATTCAACCGCTCGCCGCTAACCAAATCACGCGCTAAAGTGTTCGACTTGCCGCTCCACCATAAAGACCCTTTTGACCGCCTTATCATTGCCCAAGCGTTGGTCGAGGAAATGGTCGTTCTTACCTCAGACCGGGATTTCGAAAAATATCCGGTAAAAGTAGTATGGTGCGGGAAAGTAGCGCTGAAGCCGAAGAGCCGCCCTTTGTGGGCGGCTCGTCGGCAATTTCCTAAAGTTCGCAGCCTTACGCTGCCGGGTTCTCCGCCGGGCCGGTGGCTGGAACGGCTCATCGTAACTGCCGCCGTAAATCGAAGGACACTTCGATCCCATCGGCCGCAGGTAAGTGGCCAGCTCGCCGCGATGATGGATGCTGTGATTGTTCAAGAATCCCAGGTAAAACACCGCAGGAAAATTGAACACCCCAACAAATTCAACCGGAGTAAGCAGCTGTTCTGTCGACATGGTTGCGACCCGCGTCGCTCCGCGCTGCATATGCTTTTCATACCATGCGACCAGTTCGCTGACGTTGGTAGGCTTGTCGGCGCGAGGAGTTTGCATGGCCTCCATATCGAACTTCAGGTCGGCGATGGCGTCGAGAAACTGGACATCGGTGTTGGCCACGTGCCAGGCGAGTTCCCAGGCCGTGCGGGCGTGGGGATCGGGTTTGTAATCGGACTTGGCGTCGGGAATTGCGGCGAATACTTTTTTGGTGATTTCGGCTTCGCGCTTGATGCCGTCTAGCATCATCCAGCGATAGCCCTCGGCAAAATCGGGAGTGAGGCCTTGAGACATAATTCCTCCGTATGGGTAACGGTTGGTTTTACTTTAAAAGAGGACAGAAGGAGCGCCGGGCGCCCCTTCTGTAAATTTGACGGGCCTGATTATACTCCGACTGGTTGCTTGCTTCCGACCGCCACTGGGGTGAGCCATTTGTAACGGTCCGGCTTCTCACCGCGGACGATGGCGAAGAATTCCTTCTGCACCGCCTTGGTGACCGGGCCGACTACGCCTTTGCCCACGCTGATCTTGTCCACCGAACGGATGGGCGTGACCTCGGCGGCGGTGCCAGTGAAGAAGACTTCGTCGGAGATGTAGAGCATCTCACGCGGGATACCCGCTTCTACCACTGTGATTCCCAGGTCGCGGGCGATCTTCAGCACCGAATCGCGGGTGATACCGGGTAACACTGAGTTCCCCAGAGGCGCGGTTTGCAGTACGCCATTGCGGACCACAAAAACATTTTCGCCGGAACCTTCGCTTACGTATCCGTTGGTATCGAGTGCTACGCCTTCGGAATAACCATTCAACACCGCTTCCATCTTGATGAGCTGGGAATTCATGTAGTTGGCGCCGGCTTTGGCCATCGCGGGCAATGTGTTCGGCGCCAGGCGGTTCCAGGAGGAAACGCAGACATCCACGCCTTCGTTGCCTTCGCCGCCCAGGTACTTACCCCAGGGATAATTCGCGATGTAAACCTCGACCGGGCAGTTCAGCGGGCTCACGCCCATTTCGCCGTATCCCCGCAACACAATTGGGCGAATGTAGCAGGGCCATGCGCCGTTTGCCTTGATCAACTCGCTTGTCGCGGAGACCAGCTCGTCCACCGAGTAATCCACATCCATGCGGTAAACCTTGGCCGAATCCAGAAGTCGCTGCATATGCTCCGGGGCGCGAAAAATGGCAGGGCTGCCCTGCGGGGCATAGCAACGCACACCTTCAAATACTGCCGATCCGTAGTGGACCACATGGGACATGACGTGGATGGTGGCTTTGTCCCAGGGGACCAATTTGCCGTTGTGCCAGATGTTTTCCGTCTTCTGGAGGGCCATAATGCTCCTTAAATCGTGACGAACAGTCCTTAAATTATACTCCGCGCTCCAGGGGCCTTGGGATTGCCATCAGGTGATTCAAATTCGGGGCTTGGGTTTCTTTCGCCCCTTCGGGGCTTGCCACTTGTTTGTTTCTGACCCAGGGCGAAGGGCGAACACCACGCCCTTCGCCCTGGGCTGCAATCTTTCGCCGCTTTGCGGCTTATTCGGACTGATTTACGCCCTGGGTAAAAACGTTGGCCTCCTACGGTCATTTCACGCCACGCTCGGCAATCAACCGCATCGCACTTCTATTGACCCAATCCTGATCGTGAAATTGCTTCCCCCAGGAGAGCGGCGTGACATCGCGGTACTCGTGCATCGTCTCGTCTTCCACAAAGCGGAGGCGCTTTCGCAGCGAAGCACGGACATTCGGGTCTGCCCCATGGTCCAGGAGGAAGCGGGCAAAGCTGTCGTCGGTCCGCAAATTGGTGCGGTAAGGCTGCGAGACTACACACCCGAATAGCGCCGTATGGCCACCGAAGCCTTCGTCGTCAACTTCCGCCTTTGCGTTTACATCGGCCCCATGCTCGAGCATCCAACGAGCAATCTCGAACTCGTCAAAATCTACGCACTGGTGCAATAGCGTTGTCCCCGCAAGTGGCGTGCCTTGGAGCGCAAGAGAATGATCGGTATGGCAGCCTAATTCTGGTGGATAGATTTCTTGGTGAGAGAAAGTTCGGCTGAACAAATGAAGGTCGCGTTGCAGATGTTTTTCCAGCAAATCATTTCGTCCGCGATGCATTGCCATTGTCGGAGTGTCGGGAAGATGGACCCCATGTTGAGCCATGACTTCCAGGCAGCGATGTTTCCCTTTCGGATTGCGACTGTACGTTTGCAGAACCAGAGCACAGGGCGCCAGAGGATCGCCGTGCTGATCGGCGAGTTCAGCGCCGAGTTGAAGCTGAAATTCCAGGCCCGTCGCAGACAAAGTCTCGCAAGGCCCCATCACTGCACCGGGCGCGAGTCGACCGCCAATCGCATGAAGACGCTTGGCGGTTTCAATCCTTCCCTGAAGACAGGCGCGGGAAAAAGCGTGCTGGAGATCCTTTGCGCCGAACTCGTGAAGCATCTGAATGATTTCGTCCCGGCCGAGGTTCGCGGCGTAGGACATCGGTGGTCCCCAGTTGCCTTTCACGCCACGAGCGTCTTCGTGCAGTAGCTTTGGATCTTTCATGATCAACTCACGAACCGTGGCCATATCTCCGGCCCAGATCGCGTTCGTCATCCGGCAGGCAACGACCAAGCGAGGCCAACTCGGCAGTCCATAACTTCTTGCCAGCGCGAATTGAGCATCGGCCAGTTTCGCCTGGCCGGGGTCAATTTGCTTCGCGTGATGTTTCTGGAAGTCTGCGACCGACGAAGCATCCCCGCGCCTGACAGCGCGCAGTAAATCCTTGGCTTGGTGTTTGAGTTGTTCGAGGTTAGGACGGACAGGAAAGTGACGATCAGCCATGACGGACCTCCTTCAGGTCATGCCCGAGTCCGCCGGTACGGGCGAAAAGGAGGTTCGTTAGGAACCTTGATTTTCAAATTCACTCAGGTGGACTCGGTCCTGTCCGCGGACGGGTGGCGTCCTGCACGCCAAGCCTAAGTATAGCTGCATTTTCTGGATGTCCGGTCGTATATACTTTTGGCGTTCCCGCCAGTCCAGAACTTGAGCCGCAGTAGATTCGTATCTCAGATATGACCTCTGAACGCACGCTCCAATCGAAAGTTATCACCGCTGCAGCCGTCCTTCTTGTGGCCTTGATGGGCATACTTGCCGGAGGCGCCGCGCGGCGGGAGTCGGTTACTTTCGATGAACTTTCCCACATCGCAGCCGGGACCAGCTACGTTCAAAAACTCGATCTACGACTGAACATGGAACACCCGCCGCTGAGCAAAATCCTGGCGGGAATCCCGCTCGCCTTGCGGGGCGCCAAAGCTGACTACACGCATGTCTCGTGGACATTCAGCGACCAGGGCTTTTTCAAGCAATACATCGGGCAATGGGTGTTCGGGCATTACTTCATCGCCACTTGGAATGACCCCATCAGCACCGTGTGGTGGGCGCGCGTTCCCATGCTGCTGGTAACCCTGCTGCTGGGATGGGTACTTTACGTCTATGGTAAACGACTGACGAGCCCAGCCGGCGGGCTGCTTTCTCTGTGCGCCTTTGCCACCATGCCGGCGTTCATTGCGTTTGGGCCGCTGGTTCTCTCAGACACGGTGGTCACGCTTTTTTCTCTGCTGACCATGTGGGCTTTTGCCGGCATGTGGCAAACGCCTTCCCGCGGAAATGTGCTCAGGTTCGGCTTTGCTCTGGGAGCTGCGATTCTCTCCAAGTTTTCCGCCGGACTTTTGTTTTTCTGTTTTGTCGCGTTCATCGTCAGCCTGCGCATCCGGCCGCGTTCCCGGGCATGCCATCCGAAAAGGCCGAGTTACGAGCCTGGCGCCGCAAACGCTGGGGAGCGTTAATCAAAGGCACAGTGCTGGCCGCCTTGGTCGTGTATTTCACGTATTTGATCTGCTCCTGGGAACAACCGACCGCTTCGTTCTCGGTCATTCCCCACTTTCCCGCATCCCCATTTTTGCGGCGTGCGTTGATGCCCATTTGGATTTTCCTGCAAGGTTTCGCCACGTTCCTGTTCACCGCCAGCCGGCCAACTTTCATCCTTGGCCACACTTATCCCCACGGAGAGTGGTTTTACTTCCCAATACTGTTTTTGCTGAAATCGCCGCTGGCGTTTCTTGGCCTGCTGCTCTTGGCGTTGGTTGTCCGGCGGGTGACGAAATCACGCTTGAAAACCGGGCTTTCTCCGGTGCGCGACGGGATGGAACTGCACTGGCGCGCGGTGTGGACGTTTCTGTTGATGTTCTTTGCTGCCTGCGTCCTCAGCCGGCTGACCATCAGCATCCGTCATTTTTTGACGCCACTGGCGCTCATCATTTTGCTGCTGGCGCCGTTGCCGCGCATGCTGGAGGCGTTGCGTAACTCAGGTTGGCCAGGTGCGCGCCCGAGTGCCTGGCTCACAGCAGCATTGGCAGCAGTGTTGATCGTCCTGGCAATCCGTATTTATCCCCACTACATGCCGTTCCTCAACACTTTGAGCATGGGGCGGCCCAACTACGAGCTGGTGAATGATTCCAATCTCGACTGGAACCAGTCATTGCCTGAAGTGGCAGATTGGGCCCGATCCCGCGGGTTACAACGCGTACCGCTGGATGCATACGGTTTCTTCGATCCGACCGTGTACATGAAACAGGCCGAAACATGGAACTGCCAGAACCCGGCTGTGAGCGATGGAGGCCGTTGGGTCGTAGTGTCGGCGGGCTACATTCTAGACGCACACAATTGCGGCTGGCTTTTGCAGTATCCGCATGAACCCCTTGCTGGGGGGAGCATGTATGCGTTCCAACTTCCGTCAATCATTCCTCCTGCCGGCTCGCCGGGCGGACCGCCGCAGCCGGCGAATTGGCGCAATATCGGCGGTATGCCCGGAGAGGTGGACGCTACCGCATTTTTCGCCTCGCTGGTCCACGATCCGCAGCAGCTCCAGCCTACCTGGGACAAGTTTCAGAAATACTTTGAGGAAGAGGCGAAGAAAAGAAAAGAGCAAAGCGCGCAGAAATAATGGGGCAAATCAGTTGGTCTCCGGCAAGCCTATTTTCCTGATAAGCACCCGATAGCGCTCGTCGGAATGCAGGAAGTCAAAGCCCGGCTCTCCCTGCACCAGTATCAGCCACGGGGAGCGTTCTGCGTAGGCCTCTTCAAGATATTTCAATGCCTCCTCTTTACGCTCAGCCGCGGCGCTCACCATCGCCAAGTTCATCGGCGAAATGTATGCGGTACGGGCACGGGCCTTCAGCTTATTGAGCCTCAAATCGGCGACAGCTTTCAGACCGCCTTTGCCAAAAGCGCGTTGCACTTCATCCACCCCTTTTGTACCGCCGATCAATGCCGAAAGCTGTTTCATTACCTGTAGCTCTTGGTTTGGCATTCCCTTATGACCGTAGGCCTGATAGAGCATGTAAAGGGTGATGAGATCTTGCGGCTGGGCTTCTGCGCGCACACGTAATTCGCTCAGGGCCGCATCGAATTGGCGTTGCTGCATGTATACCTTACCGAGGGCCCAGGGGCGTGCAAACGGATCCAGTTCGGTGGAGCGTTTTTGCTCCTCTATGGACTCCTGCCCGCGATTGAGCGCCAACAGGATGTACGCCCGCAGGTGATGGGTCTCGGCGCGATTGGGATCCAATGCAAGAGAGCGAAGTACCTCTTCATCCGCGCGCCTCGGGTCCCAGTCGCCAAACAGGTACAAACCCGCCAGTGAACTGTGGGCCTCGGCCAACGAATCATCCAGCTCTACGCCTCTATGGCAGGCTTCAGCGGCCGGTGCCATCACATCTTTTGCCGGGGCTTCCATGTCCACCGCTTTTACGACGTAAGCATCGCAGAGGCCGCTCCAGGCCGCAGCATAATTCGGCTGGATCTGGATGGCTTTCCGAAAATTTTCCAGGCTGCGGTCCAAATTGTTCTGGAACCAGAAATATCGTCCACGCAAATAGGCGTCGTAAGCTCCGGCATTGACTTCTATTTTGCGGTGGCTGGGAGAGATAACCGCATTAATTTGTTTAGCCACAGCCTGGGACAATTCCGACGGAAGGGACAGGGCATCCGTGAAATCGCGGTCGTAACTCTCCGCCCAGATGTGGGTATCGCTGGGCGCATGGATCAGCTGCACGGTCATATGCACGCGATTCCCGGATTTTTCCACCGATCCTTCGAGGATGCCGTCGACCCCCAGTTCGCGCGCAATCTCCCCCACAGGTTTCTGGACACCTTTAAAGCGCATGGCGGAAGTGCGCGAGACCACGCGCAGAGAAGTATTTTTGGCCAGCATGGTGATGAGTTCATCAGTCATGCCATCGGCGAAGTAGTCCTGCTGGGGATCGCCGGAAAGATTGCTCAGTGGGAGAACCGCAATGGAGCGAATTTGCGCTGGGTGTTCAAACAGGCGAATTCGAAGTCCGCCTGCATTGAAGGTCAACAGTGCAGCCGCAATCAGACCTAGTCCTAAAACTGCGGAGGCTACAGGCCACCAGCGGCGTGGCGTGGCTGGTATGGGAACCTGCGCCGAGGGAGTGGCCGCCGCTTGTATTGCCGGGTGAGCTGAAGGCTGCCCGTTTTTGCGATCGGCGACAAACCGGTAGCCTTTTCCGGTTACGGTCTGAATGTAACGTGGCTGTTCGGGATCGTCTTTCAATACCATGCGGATCTTGCGGATCGCGGTATTGATCCCGTGCTCGGTATCCACAAAAACATCTTTGCCCCAAAGCCGCTCGATGATCTCTTGCCGCGCCACCACGTTGCCATCCTTCTCGATCAGCAGGATGAGCAAATCCATGGGGATGCGCTCAAGCTTGAGGGGCTGGCCGTTACGCCGCAGCTCATAGCGGGCGCAATCCAGCTCAAATTCACCGAATTGGTAGGGAGAAGCGATCACAGCACGTAGTCGAACCGGGCCAAAACTATAGCACCCCGACAGCGACTTGTGGCAAACGTCATGGCCCATCAACAACTTACGGGTTCACCCATTCTTCACCCAAGCTTTATCTCCCATTCATTGCGCGGAGGTAACCGGCAGGGCAGGATTGCGCCCGCAAGTGCGAAATTTTGGGGGAGGAAAAATACATGAAAACAGCATTGAAGAGATTTGCCGCGGCAATGGGAATCATTCTGATCGGGACCATGTTGGCCACCAGTGCCAGCGCCGAATGCGGAAGCGCGCAAGCCGCCCGGCGTGGCGCTTTGCATCGCCAGTCCTGGAGTGGTTCAAACGGTTACGGGGCTGGATCCCTGGTGATGGCCCACTATCCTTACACCTTTGACGATCCCATCGTTGGAATGTGGAAGGTGGTGTTCCTTGCCAAGGGCAATACCGGCCCTGACGCGCCGCCGGACGGAGCTGTGATTGATTCTGCGATCGTGCAGTGGCATGCGGATGGCACGGAAATCATGAACTCCGGCCGTCCCGCGCAGGACGGCAACTTCTGCCTGGGTGTATGGGAGCGGGTGGGTTTCAACAAATACAAACTGAATCACTTCGCCTTGGGGAATGATCCCAGCAATGCTCCCTCAGGAATCGGCAATCCCGCCGGTCCCACACACATTCAGGAAAACGTCACCTTGAGCCGGGATGGAAACGAATACTCGGGGTCGTTCATTCTCGATGCCACGGATCCGTCGGGAAACATAGGGCCGCACATCATCGGCGAGATCAAGGCAAAGCGTATTACAGTGAATACACCGTTGAGCGTGTTCTTCGAATAGCGATTGGGCGAAGGTCTTTCGAGAATCCGGCCGTGCGGCAGAGGGAGACGCACGGCCGGATTATTGCCGTCTGAATCTGGATTTCTTTCCTACGTTACGGCAAAAGGCGCGACGGAACGCTTATTTGGTGCCACCGCTTAGGCTGGCTTGGGTTACAGATGGAAGCTCATCGCCGCGAAAGTACTTACCTTTGTCTGCTCGCATCGCCGGCATGGCGGCATACGGCTTGCTGTAGTTATTGGCCGCATTCCAGAACAAGAAGCCGATCCCGCCTTTGTTCTTGGCGGTCAAGACCTGAATCTTGATGTATTCAGGTGAATAGGTCCTGGTACGCCAGTGGAAGGCTTGCAGCCAAGGGCGAATTACCACTCCGCTGCCCTGGGTGATTTTTTCGAAGCGGTCCATGGAAATTCCGATGAAATGCTCCGGTTCATCTCCGGGGCGGGCGATGTTGTCCATGCCGAAGAAATGCGAAGGATAGATCATGGGGGAAAGCACATCGCAATATTTCGCCATGCGAACGATGTCCTGCCCGGTGTGATTCAGGTCCACCGAACGCTGCCACGCCATCACCCCGAATACATCGAGTGAAAGCAGCACGCCGGATGGCTGCAAAGCTTCATGCGCTTTCTTCACAAAATCTGCAATCACATCCGGACGCTGCCAGGCGGGATGCTCGGCCTGGAAAACGAACTTTGCGTCTTTCTGGTCGCCTTCGGCGGGGAAGCGCACGTAATCGAACTGCACTTCGTCCACGCCGGCGGCGGCTGCGGCTTTCGCCAGGGCAATGTTGTAGTCCTGAATTTTTGGGTTCGATGGGTCCGTCCAAACTAGTTTTCCGTTTTCGCGCCACGCGATGTTGTTCTTGCGCGACTGCACGGCCAATTCCGGGTGTTCCTGGACCAGGCGCTCATCACGGAAAATCGCGATGCGGGCGATGGCATGCATGTTTTGCGAATGCAGGAAGCGGATGTATTTCGGCAGGTCATGGAAAGCAACCTTGTGTTTGCCCAACAGCGGATGATCGAACGGGATATTTACGCTGCCATCGCTGTCTTTAATATCGAACACCACCGAGTTGCCGCCCACTTCGCGCCAGCGCTTTACCGTAGCGATGCCATGATCGCTGGCCGCCATGAATCCGGTCAAATAGATTGCACGCACTTCAAAATCTTTGGAGACCGGAATGCTTTTCTCCACGATTGGCGCCGGCAAGATTCCGGGAACGATCACATTTTGTCCCTGCTTGAGAAAAGTCCCGTGCACATCGTCGTTGGCGCTGCGAATTGCATCGGCCACTTCGGAGGACGTTAAATACGAGGTCCGTGGAAGAAATTGCCGGGCCACGGAAATCACGCTCTCGCCACGCTTCGCGACGTACATTGCGCTTCCTGCCGGAGCAACTTTCTGCGCAATCTGCGCTGCTGGAGCCTCCGCTTTTGCAGTCGAGGTCTTGGTGACTTTTACTATTTGTGCAGTGTGTGCAGTCTGCCCAGCCTGATCGACAGCAAACGCGGCGTAAATAAAAGAAGCCCAAGCCAGGCAAACAAGAGCCGCGGTGTGAGTAGGACGAGAGTGGCGCAAGTCGTTCTCCTTGAATACGATATCTCATCCGGATGCTACCCGGCAGTAATATTCCCCGCCAGTTACGTCGGAACAACGACCCGTGTCCAATTCGGGAGGGTTGGGCCAGGGCTGCCCTCCCAAGATGCGCAAATGTTTTCCTATCCGCCGCATGAGTGTGGAACGTCATTGGCTCCTTGGCCCCTGCTTGGGCATCTAAGTTATTGAGTAAGCAAGGCATGGCTGGACACCGGGGATGGCGTGTCGTTTGCACAAAAGACCGTAGCCAAACGAACTGCGGGATGACAGAATATGTCTCCCAAATTGAAACGAGTAGATGACACCATTCCCCCAGGAAGAGGCCAAGCCCCGAGGTAAAGGGCCAGCTCATATGAAGCCAGTTCTCAATACGGTGCTCGATCCCACCCTTCGCAGTAACGACGCCAAAGAGTTCGAGAGTGCCCTGCGCCGCAGGATTGTCGGGCAGGATGCGGCGGTCGAAAAAGTCGTGGAAATCTACCAGATGTTCCTGGCTGGGCTGAATGCTCCCGGACGCCCGGTGGGCAACCTGCTTTTTCTCGGGCCTACAGGCTCGGGCAAGACCCGGGTGGTTGAGGCCATGTCAGAAGCACTGTTTGGGGACGCGCGCGCCTGCATCAAGATTGACTGCGCTGAGTTCCAGCACTCGCATGAGATTGCGAAGTTGATCGGGTCGCCTCCGGGATATTTGGGACACCGCGAGACGCATCCGCTACTGACGCAGGAGGCCCTCAATCAATGGCACACCGAAAAACTGAAGCTCTCGATTCTGCTGTTCGACGAAATTGAAAAGGCGTCGGATTCGTTGTGGCAGTTGCTGTTGGGCATCCTGGACAAAGCCACGCTGACTTTGGGCGATAACCGCCGCGTGGATATGTCGCAGTGCATCATCATCATGACTTCGAACCTGGGCGCCGGCGAGATGACCAACCTGGTGAATGGCAAGCTGGGATTCGCTCCGGAAAAGGTGGAAGTAGATGCTGCGCTGGACGATAAGATCGGGCGCACCGCGGTTGAAGCGGCACGCCGCAAGTTCACGCCGGAGTTCATGAACCGGATCGATAAGACAGTGGTGTTCAAGACCCTGCGTCCGGAGCACCTACGGCAGATTCTCGAAATTGAATTGGGCATGGTGCAGCAGCGCATTCTGATGGCGTCTGCCGCCAATCAGTTCGTGTTCAGCTGCACTGCCAAGGTTAAGAACTTTCTGTTGGAAGAAGGAACTGACCCGAAGTATGGTGCGCGGCATTTGAAGCGTGCCATCGAGCGTCACTTGGTTTTCCCGCTGGCTAATTTGGTGGCGACGAACCAGGTGAAACTCGGAGACTTCATCCGTGTCGATCTGGATATGGCCGACCAGGTGACCTTCGTGAAGGAAGCAGAAGGCGCCATGGTTCCAGCGCTGTTGGAACGCTACGGAGCGGCGGCAGTAGGCGTGGCTCCACTAGCGGCCAAAACGGCGCGGCCCATCCCTGGTCCCAGCCGCAAGGAAATTGGAGCGGTGCAGCCAGAGAAATAACAAGTTGCTGGTAGGTGAACCAGGCGCCGGGCGACCGGCGCCTTTTTCTTGTCATTTGGGTCAGGGCATCGGTTTTTGACCATGCCGTGTATAGATCGAGAGCTGTCAGAAAAGTGTCGGGCGATTGGTAGTTGCGCGGTACCGGCGCGGAACTCCGTTTTGGAATCTTAAGGGCATGGCTGAAGCCGATGCCCTGATACAAACCGCATGCCGGACTACATTCCGCTACGCGCTTTTTCCCCTGTATACGACCAGTTCCGGATGAACTCGGCGGAAGGTTTCAGCGACGTGGCAGTCCCAGCATACCGGCGAGTGAGTGGCGAAAACTTCGGGGAGCTGTTCGGGACGAAAATCTTCCCACTCTGTGGTGACGTGCTCCGGAGTCATCAGCGCGGGTGCATGATCCAGGTGCTTCAGGGGGCCGAAATGTTTGTGGCAGATGGCGCAGTTTTTCCCGTCGTACCAGTCGGAAACAATTTTCCACACCAGGCAATTTTCGGGATCGGTTTCCACCTGCTGCAAGCACTCCTGGCCGCAGTCTTCATGCTCCGGCCATCTTGAGCAGCGGTCCAAGCGTAACTGTTCATCGCCGAGGAAGGCGGTCAGAGCTGCTTTTTTGGCGGCCACGTCGACGGCCACTGTTTTGTGGGTCTCGGGACAGGTCACCAGGCGCTTGCCGCGATAAGTGAAATACGCACGCAGCATAGGGATGGAGCGAAATACCAGCAGTCCAAGTGCGATTGCGACAACCGCAATAGCGAGAAGGATTGGGACGGTCATACCTCACCTCCCGCGTTCAGGCCTTTTGTTGCCACCGGTGTCCGAGGCCTAACACGCCGTCTCGTACGAAAGTTATTCTTTCGCCTGGGGAACTTTTGCGCTGTGTCTGGGGTCACGCGCCGGAGTGATTGCAGACATGCAC
Organism: uncultured Acidobacteriota bacterium; assembly: GCA_963837365.1. Taxonomy (GTDB): domain Bacteria; phylum Acidobacteriota; class Terriglobia; order Terriglobales; family Acidobacteriaceae; genus CAWBXL01. Next base: position 109,181 of record CAWIMW010000007.1, on the reverse strand, counting down.
CCCGGACCGGGAGGCTGGGTGACTTTGATCACGCAGAACTACGATATGCCCTGAATGAAACAGGGTGGAGAATATCTCTAGTTTACGTGCACAGCTAGCGCTCTACTGCCAGCGGGACGCGCACTTCTTTGGTCGGCAGCGGCGCCGAGGCTTCCAACTCTTGAGCGTCTACCACCGCGATGGCGGCGGCGCTCACGATCTCTTCTACTTCAGAATTGCGCAACACCAGGTGCACGGGCTTGCTCATTCCCATCAGGATCGGCCCCAGGGTTTCCGTACCCCCGATCTTCGATAGCAGCTTGCAGGCAATATTCGCCGAGTTGAGATCGGGGAATATCAGCACGTTGGCTCCGCCCTTTAGTGTGCTGAACGGGTACAACTGCTCCAGCATCTCAGGAGAGACGGCGGCGTCGGCCATGATTTCGCCGTCCACGATCAGCGTCGGGTCAGCTTGGTGCAGCAGATCTACGGCTTTGCGGATCTTGTCGCTGGCCGGATGCGGTGCGCTGCCGAAGCTGGAGAACGAGAGCATGGCCACGCGCGGTACTACGTCGAAGCGGCGCGCGGTTTCTGCGGTGCAGAGGGCAATTTCCACCAGCTCTTCGGCGGTGGGATCAATGTTCACACTGGTGTCTGCGAGGAAATACAGATCGCCGGCACGGGTGACGATGGGGTAACAGCCGGAAACGCGGTGCAGGCCTTCCCGCATGCGCACGATTTGCAGGGCAGGACGGATGGTCTCGGGAAAATGCTGGGTGACGCCTGCAACCAGCGCATCGGCGTCGCCCATGTGGACCATCATGGAAGCGAAGATGTTGCGATCTTTGAGCAGGATCCGCGCTTCGGACAGGGTCACGCCCCGGCGTTGCCGTAAGCGAAACAGTTCCTGGACGTAATTTTCGCGAGTCAGGGTGGTGGCGGGATTGATGATTCGCAGCTCGCCGAGTGTCAGGCCGAGCACAGCGGCGCGGTTGTAAATAGTGGTGGGATCGCCTAGCAATACTGGGATCGCAATTCCTTCTTCGATCAGGCAATGCGCCGCGCGCAGGATTTTGTCGTGGTCTCCTTCGGGGAAAACAACCTGCTTTGGCTTGGCCTTCGCCTTGTGAATCATGACTCGCGAGATCTCGTGCGCCTTGCCCAAGCGGCGTTCCAGATCTTCGGAATAGGAGTCGATGTCAACCGGCTCCTGCGCGACTCCACTCTTCATCGCGGCCAACGCGACCGCCGAGGCTTCCCACACCAGCACGCGGGGATCGAACGGTTTAGGAATCAGATAGTCGGCGCCGAAGCCGAAACGATCGACTCCGTAAGCGCGGCAGACGGAATCCGGCACATCCTCTTTGGCCAGAGCGGCCAAAGCTTTAGTCGCGGCTAGCTTCATTTCTTCGTTGATGGCGGTGGCGCGAACGTCGAGAGCTCCACGGAAGATGAAGGGGAATCCAAGAATGTTGTTGACCTGATTGGGAAAGTCGGAGCGGCCGGTGGCGGCGATGACATCATTTCTGCTCGCCTTGGCTTCATCGTAGGTAATTTCCGGATCGGGATTAGCCATGGCGAACACGATGGGGCGAACCGCCATGGACTGCACCATTTTGCCAGTGACCGCTCCCTTGACGGAACAGCCCACGAATACATCGGCTCCCTGCATCGCGTCCGACAGAGTGCGCAAGTTGGTGTCCACGGCAAAGTGCTCTTTGTGGCGGTTCATGCCTTCTTCGCGGCCTTTGTAGATCACACCTTTGGTGTCGCAGAGAATGATGTTCTCCCGCTTCACACCCAGGCGAACATAATGCTGGGCGCAGGCAATGCCCGCCGCGCCGGCGCCGTTGAAGACCACACGTACTCGGCTGATGTCCTTGCCTGCGACTTCTAGCGCGTTCAGCAAGGCTGCTCCGGAGATGATGGCCGTGCCATGCTGGTCGTCGTGGAAGACGGGAATTTTCATGGTCTTCCTGAGCATCTCTTCAATGTAGAAACACTCGGGGGCTTTGATGTCTTCCAGATTGATGCCGCCGAAGGTGGGCTCCAGCAGTTGGCAGACCTTGATGATTTCGTCGGGATCGTGGGTGTTGAGTTCGATGTCAAAAACATCCACGTCGGCGAAGCGTTTGAACAATACGGCTTTGCCTTCCATCACCGGCTTGCCGGCAAGCGCCCCGATATCACCTAGGCCGAGGACGGCGGTGCCATTGGTGACTACTGCCACCAGATTGCCGCGGGCTGTGTATTTGAAAACATCGTGGGGATTTTTTTGGATCTCTAAGCAGGGATGGGCAACTCCGGGGGTGTAGGCCAGACTCAGATCGCGTTGCGTGCGACAAGGCTTGGTGGCGGAGACTTCAATTTTTCCTGGACGAGCTCCAAAGTGATAGTCCAGCACTTGCTGCTTGGTGACCGGCATACATTCCTCCTCGGGGTTCCGCTCCGATTCACGAGCCTATGTAATACGGGCACCGCGCGTGACGGGGCACATGCGCCTTACGCAACACCTATTGTTCAGCGGCTTGGCGGCGAAGGAAGTGATCAGAATCACGTGAGCAAGTGACTGGGGTTGGAAGTCCCAGTGCCGCTTACCAGCTTGGTCAAATGTAAAGTACGCTTGACACGCCCACCTTTGCGATGTACAGTTAGCTTTACATGGCGCCGAACATCCAAAACCGGGTCAAAGAACTCCGCAGCGAGCGTGGCTGGACCCAGGAGGAGCTGGCAGACAAAGCAGGGGTCACGCGGCAAAGCATCATTTCCATCGAGCGCAACCGCTATGTCCCCAGCCTGCCGCTGGCGTTGATGTTTTCCCGGATTTTTGGCTGTTCCACGGATGACATTTTCAAGCTGGAGAACCACTCATGAACATCCTTAGCAAATTGGTTGACGAACGTTTTCTCACCCATCGCCTGCGCTCCACCAGTTTGGCCGGAGTGATTGGCGGCGTAACTGCAATTTTGCTTTTCGCTTATCGCTTTTACATCAACCACGTTTGGAGTTGGGATTTGCTCGCCGTCAGCCTTACTTTTGTGGGCGTAAAGTTGGCCGCCATGACTTACTACTACTTAACTGACTAAACTCCGAAGGAGAATCGCAGATGAAATTTCGCAATATTTTCAATACGCCGTCAACCATGATCCGCGTAGGTTCGCTGTGCCTGATTCTGGCCATGCTTGCGCTGCATTTTGAAAACCGCATCGGCATCAATGATGCAGAGACTGGCTTGCTGTACGGAATTGCCATCGGCTGCCTGCTGCGCGGTGTGTGGTTGAATGGCCGCCGTGGCGGAAATACTGGAACTAAGACCTGCGGATTTTAGGACTTGCAGGATGGATCACTAAGTCTGGGTTTTGTGAAATTTTGGAAACATTACCGCCCGCCGGGGCGTACTAGTCCATAAGAATGCCCATATACCGGCCGGTCAGGATCGCGCTTAAGTGTGCAGCGAGCTACGTCGTCCTTTCGCTAATTGCAGGGTTTGTGCTGGCGGAGATGACCTTACACCCCGGGCGTACCCGTCCTAATGAAGCCCCCATTGCCGCGATGTATGCACCGTACGGCGCAAAGTTGGAGCCGGTTTCCATTCATGCGGCTGACGGAGTCGAACTGCGCGCGTGGTACAGCGTGCCGGAGCACGAGAATGGGCGGGCGGTCATTTTGCTGCATGGCATTGGTGACAACCGCGGCGGAGTGGCTGGTTACGGGCGTACGTTCCTGCAACATGGGTATCGCGTGCTGCTGCCGGATTCGCGGGCGCATGGAGAATCCGGCGGTGATCTAGCCACCTACGGAGTGCGGGAAAGCGATGACATTCATCGCTGGGTTTCGTGGCTCTATGACCGCGGAGCTACCTGCGTGGATGGTTTGGGCGAGTCGATGGGCGCGGCATTGGTACTGGAGAGTCTCAGCTCCGAACCCAGATTTTGCGCGGTGGTTGCAGATTCCGGATTCTCCACCTTCCGCAGCGTGGCTTACGATCGGGAGGGATATTTCATTGGCGCCGGACGTTTCGGCCTGGAACGGCTATTCGGCAGAACCATCGGCCTGCTGCCGGTTGAAGTTGGTCTGCGTTATGCAAAATGGCGTTACGGTGTGGATCTTTTTCGTGCCAACCCGGTAGATGCGTTAAGAAATTCCAGCGTCCCAGTGCTGTTGATTCATGGGGATGCCGACATCAATATTCTTCCCGATCAATCGCGGGTACTGGCGCGAGCTAACCCCAAAGCCCAGTTCTGGCTTGTGCCTGGGGCTGCGCATTGTGGAGCCGCAGGGAAAGCGCCACAGGAATTCTGGCCACGGGTATGGGGATTCTTTGCGCAGCACGACCATGTTTCGCACACGCCGGGGTTGGCCTTGTCCAACGATTTGTAACCACCGCTAGAAATCACGCTGTGGTGACGATCACTCCGCTGTATGGCTCCAAGCCGGCACTCGTACTGCCCGGCAAGTTCCTTCATCACCCTCAGGTCCACTTTGACGGTCGCCCCTGCGGAAATCTTGAACCCCGAGGTGCATTACTCGAATCGTTGGGCTACCGCTGTGGCGCAGGCGTGCCGGTAGACAGCGCCGGTCTCGTCGGCAAAATCAATCTGTGCTTCGCTGTTGAACTCGTCAGGACCGTTTTTGAATTCAATGTCCTGCGAGATGGTTTGCACGCCGGCGTTGAAACCGGGAGAGACCGGAGGGCCTCCCATGGTGACAGGGGGGATGGGCGGCGTTGTATAGAAAATGAACGCCGCTTGCTTGGCCTGGTATTTGCGCCAACCCCTGAAGCTCCAGATGCCCTGGTCCGAACTGCGCTGGCCGACAGCGAAGGCGGAGTTTGAGGTGCTCCCGCTCATGGTGCCACCGCTTGCGAAGGTCAACAGCGCCGCGAACGGCTTACCCATAGGCGCTGCGGATGCGTCACAGGTGTGTAGTTGGACATCCACGTGCCAAGTCCCTACGATTGTTTTTCCGTGGAACGGCTCTCCGGCATTCGCATGCGGTGCCGACAACAGCAGCAAACACCCCGCAAACCCTGCCACCCCCAGTAAGTACAGTGTTTTCCCAACCTTAAACTTCATATCGAATTCTCCTCATTGCCATGTCTCCCGGATCTTGTCCGGCGGTTTCGACCCACATAATCCTCGCTAGCAGATGGGAAAATCTTTAGAATCATATGAATCTTTCTGAAGTTTTCTGAAGTTTCGGCCCTTATGAGTTCGAACCCCAAGACTTACGAATTCGAAGGCTTTCGTATCGAAGTAGACAAGCGTCTGCTGTTGCGCAATGGCGTCTCAGTGCCACTTACGCCCAAGGTGTTCGACACCTTGCTCCATCTGGTGCGGCGAACCGGAAACGTTGTAGACAAGGAAGAGTTGATGCAAGCCGTGTGGCCGGATACGGCGGTCGAAGAAAACAACCTCAATCAGAACATTTCAACTTTGCGGCGCGTGCTGGGGGAAAGCCGGGGCGAGAACCGCTACATCGCCACCATCCCGGGCAAAGGATACCGTTTTACCGCGGCTGTGGAATCCGCCCAGGCAGTGCCTCAGGAGGCGTCATCGCGGGTGACGCTGGCCGTCCTGCCGTTTGAGAATCTAAGCACTGACGCGGAGAAGGAATACCTCAGCGATGGACTTACCGAGGAAACCATCACCTCGCTCGGCCAGATTGATCCGGACCACTTGAGCGTGATTGGCCGCACCTCGGTGATGGCGTACAAGCGAACCGCAAAAACCCTGGCAGAGATTGGCCGCGAGTTGGGCGCCGCGTACCTGGTGGAAAGCTCCATTCGTGCCGAGGGCGGACGACTGCGGATCACATCCAAGTTGATTCGCGCGGGCGACCAAGTCCAGATGTGGTCCTCGTCGTACGACAGCGAACCGGTGAGCATGCTGGCTTTGCAGTGTGAGTTGGGCGCTGCTCTTGCCGAGCAGATACGGCTCCAGCTTTCTCCCCAGCGTTTGAACGCGCTGGGCCGCCGGCAGACGCGGAATGCTGAGGCCTACGATTTGTATTTACGCGGCCGTTATTTCTGGCACCAAAACAAACCGCCGACAACCAAGCGCGCGATCGAGTGCTATGCCCGTGCTACCGAACTGGATCGGGCCTATGCGCTCGCCTGGTCTGGAATCGCTGACGCGTTACGCCGCAAGCCCCATGAACGGGGACGCGTCTCCACTTGAGGTATGGCCGCGCGCCCGTGAAGCTGCTACCCGTGCCGTCAGCTCTGAGCCACAACTTGCTGAGGCGCAAACTTCTCTGGGATTCTTGAAGTTCTGGCTCGATTGGGACTGGGCAGAGGCGGAGACGGCCTACCGGAAGGCAATTGAACTTGATCCCAGCTACCCCCTCGCGCACCGTATGCTTGGGATTCTACTGTCGCATCTCGGCATGCATGAGGAAGCACAGCAAGCGCTCAACCGCGCGCGCGAACTTGATCCAGTACTCGCCATGCACCAGGCACTCTCGGCCCAAGCCGCCTTTGCTGCGCGCGACTATGCCGCGGCAGTGCAGTTTGCCAGGCAGGCAATCGTTGTGGATCCGGAATTCTGGATTGGCCATTTTCAGCTCGCCCAGGCTTACGTGCAATTGGGCAAGGTTGAATTGGCGTTGGAATCTCTCAACACTTCGGCACGCCTTAGTGGTGGTAACAGTAAGGCGTTTTCTCTTCGTGGCTATTTGCTCGCGAAGCTGGGACGCAAGGATGAAGCCATGGAGGTTCTGGATACGTTGGAGGCCATTGCGCATGATCGCTATGTCCCTCCTTATGCGGCGGCCCTGATTCATGCCGGGCTCGACCAACGCGACTTGGCCCTCAACTGTCTCGAGCGCGCGTTCCAAGTCCGGGACGTGCATCTGATCTTCCTGCCGATTGACCCCAAGTGGGACGAGTTCCGGACGGATGCTCGATTTGTTGGGCTCGTAGAACGGTGCGGATTTGCCCGGGCTTGAGCAGATAGGCGGCGAGGTTCAGGTGGAATTAGAATTCCCATTACGCGTAATTGGATGGTGGCGGCGCTCTAAGGAAAACGGCGTACTGGAACCGGCATCTGACAGACAGAGGATTTTATGAGAGAGAAATATCTTGCTACCGGTGGATTTTTGGTGTGGATGGCATTATGGGCGGTTAGCCCTGGCCTTCTCCAAGCTCGCGTCAAACCTTCCAGCGGGTTTGATATGTTTTCGGCGCAGGAGGAAGTCCAGGCGGGACAGCAAGCTGCTGCTGAGGTAAAGAAACAACTTCCACTGCTGCCGGATTCTGATCCCGTCACCAAATATGTGCAGAAGCTGGGGCAGAAGCTGGCGTCGCATGCGCCGGGGGAGAAGTGGCCCTATGAATTTCATGTGGTGAATCAAAAGGAGATCAATGCGTTCGCTTTGCCGGGCGGCCCGATCTTTGTGAACCTGGGGACGATTCAAGCTGCGGACAACGAGGCCCAACTGGCGGGAGTGATGGCGCACGAAATTTCCCACGTGGTGCAGCGCCATGGCACGCGCGCGGCGACCAAGCAGATGGCGGCGCAGCTCCCGCTGGCGATTTTGGGCGGGGTCATGGGCAAGGGCGCCCTTTCTCAGATGGCCCAGATGGGAATTTCTTTCGGAGTCGGGTCTTATTTCCTCAAGAATTCCCGCAAAGCCGAGTCGGAAGCGGACCTGCTCGGAACTGACATCATGTATGACAGTGGCTACGACCCCCATGCCATGGCCGACTTCTTTTCCAAACTGGAAAAGGAAATGGGGAGCAGCACGAATGTGCAGCAATTTTTCAGTGACCATCCAAATCCGGGGAATCGTGCGGCAGCGGTATCCCAGGAAGTTGCGACCCTGCCCCGAAAGCAGTATGTGGCGAGTAGCAGTAACTTCGCCGGCATTAAGAAGCGCGTAGCAGGCATGCAACCTCTGACGGCGCAGCAAATTGCTGACATGCAGAAAGCCCAAGCCGGCCAGACGCAGACCAACGCTCCCAGCAGCAGTACGAAAACTTTCTCCCATAATAACTACAAGATTTCCTATCCGGACAATTGGCAAGTGTATGGCGACCAGAATTCTTCCGTCACCATCGCTCCTCCAAGCGGAGTCTCGGAGAACGCCATCGCTAACGGAGTGATGATCAATGCCTATCAGCCGGAGGAGTCCAATGCCAGCCTGGACCAGGCGACGCATGAACTGCTGAACTCTCTGCGGCAATCGAACGCGGACTTGCGCGCGATTGGCAATGACGAAGACATACGCATAAACGGAATCGCGGGGAAATCACTGGATCTGATTGGGAGTTCGCCGATAAAAGACCAACAGGGGACAGCGATCAAGGAGCGGGATTGGCTGGTGACGGTGAAACGCAGCGACGGGTCGTTGCTTTATCTGGTCTTCATCTCACCCGACAAAGATTTCAGCGCCGTGCGTCCGACGTTTGAGCAGATGCTGAAGTCGTTGCAGCTAGAATAGTGACTAGTGGTTAGTGGCTAGTAAAGAATTCTTTGAGGGCCAGGTTTTGGCTAGTCACTAGCCACTTTTGCTTCTACCCGCCCTGCTTCAACTCCACCAGCACCTGCCGGGCGATCTCTTTCAAGGTGTCAAACACCCCAGTTCCCTGAAAAGCCACTGCTTCAATAATGGGCTCATTCTTACGCTTCAGCTCCTTGCTTAACGATTCCACCGGAAGCACGTTGGGCAAGTCGCGCTTGTTGAGTTGCAGGACGTAGGGAATTTTGTTGAAGTCGTAGCCGTGCTCTTTGAGGTTGGCCATGAGGTTGTCCAGGGCCTCTATGTTGGCGTCCATGCGTTCCTGCTGGGAGTCGGCGACGAACACGATGCCATCAACCCCGCGCAGGATCAGCTTGCGGCTGGCGTCGTAGAAGACCTGGCCGGGGACGGTGTAGAGGTGTATGCGGGTCTTGAAGCCGCGGACTGAGCCCAAATCCAAAGGCAGGAAGTCGAAGAACAACGTACGCTCGGTCTCGGTGGCCAGCGAAATCATCTTGCCCTTCTGCTGTTCGGCAGTGGTCTTGTAAATGTGCTGCAAGTTCGTGGTCTTGCCGCCTAACCCGGCGCCGTAATACACGATCTTGCAGTTGATTTCGCGGGCTGCAAAGTTGATGAAACTCAAGACTTTCCTCGGACACCTGGAGGGAATACTGCCAACCGGAGCTATCCCTCATCAAATTTTGGGTTTAGATACTGTTCCGTTTTATACCACAGCGGCGGCAGTTACCACAGATTACCCACGTTACTAGATGAGAAATCCCTAAGCTAAAGTCTTGGCCAACAACGGCTAGCGGACCGGCGGGGGTGTAGGGTAGTACCCGGCCTTGGCATACGTCCGGACACAGGACCCCGAGTAGCGGGAGCAATCCGGACGGGCCACTCGTACCTCAATCTCACGATAGCCGCCTCCCGGAGCGGTTTTGGTCACGTAGCCCAGGGTGTACTGGTTGCGGGCGTCCCCGATGGCCCGGGCGTAAACCGCGTCAATGTCGTCCTTGGACATTTCGGTGAACAGCTCGCCACCCGTGGCCGAGGCGTACTTGGGGAGGATATCCCCGGTACCCAGGCGGGGGATGTGGAACTTTTGCAGCTTGCCGTAGACGGGGTATGCCGAGCTACCAACTCCGACTCCGTACACCACGATTCCGTTGGTCAAGAGCACTTTTAGTACATCACGGTAGCTGGCTGTGCTGCCGAGTTCGCGGCCATCGCTGATCACAAAAATAATCTTGCGGCGGTCGCGTTCGCGCTTGCTGAGATCAAGCGCTGCGGCAAGAATGGCGTCATTGATAACGTGCGACTCTTTTGGCGGCGTAATCAGCACAGGAACGGCCTGTCCCGCAGGCACTCCATTGATCACTGGCCCCTGCGGTCCGAAGGGGCCGCCGGTCACGGGAACTCCATCGTTTCTTCCGCGCTTGGTTTTGAGTTCGTTCAATGTGTCGGTCAACTGTGCGCTGACCGCGCTGTAGTCGGTAACGCGGGAGACGGTTCCGCTGTACACGTAGAGCGAGACTTCATCGAACTGGCTGAATGCGCCTTCGAGCGCGGGGAATGTCCGGTTTACTTTCTGCACCACGCTGTCGGGCATCCCCAGATCAAAAATCACCGCCGCGGAGAGCGGAAATGGATCGCTGGTGAAAAAAGTCATCTTCTGCTGTTCGCCGTTTTCCAGGACCTGAAAATCTTTGGGGACTAAACCATTCACCAGGCGGCCATCCTGGTCTTTCACGGTCACAGGCACTTGCACGAAATTGGTTGTAGTTCTGAATGTGTAGAGATCTTCGCGGGTATTACTGCCATCGCCTCTCGGAGTCCCTGGCGGCATGGTTTTTACTTCCGGGGATGGTTTCGCGGGCTCGTCTCCTGGAAACGGCAACGGAGGTTGAACTACCCCGGGGGTGGCTTCCTTGGGCTGTTCACTGGTCTGAGGTTGTTCTTTCGGCGCGGGCGGTGCATCCTGCGGAAATGACTGTGGCGGCTGCGCGGCCGAGGGGGCATCAGGAATGTCCTGCTTATTGTCCTGGGCCGAGATCACCAAGCCCGGTGTAAGCAAAAGTATCGCCATCAAACTAAATACTTTACGTCGCATCCCAGTCATTTTCAGCGCCAAGGACTCACCCTCTCATTGTAATGCGTATGAAACCTTCACTGCTTGGGATGCTTGGAGACTCCCCTTCGGTGCATCTAACTTTCTGAAAGAATAGACTAGCAAAGAATTCCTGGGATCACTCAATGTCCAAAGTGCGTATCGCTTTTTTGCTTTTGACGGTCGGGATGGTTGTTCTGCTGGCAGCGGGGCAGCAACCCCCAGTAGTCCCTATGCCGCCTCCCCGCATGCCGCAGCCTCCGCCGGGTTCGGAGAGCCAGACTCAACAGGACACGACCCCGAGCGAGGAACCGACCGCGGTCTTCAAGACCCGGACCGACCTGGTGCAGACCTTTTTCAACGTGAAAGACCACAAGGGAGGGTTGATTCCGAACCTGACCAAGGACGATTTTGAGGTCCTTGAGGATGGCAAGCCACAAACCATCAAATATTTCAGCGCCAACTCCGACCTGCCCTTGACTTTGGGGATTTTGATTGATGCCAGCGCCAGCCAGACCCGCGTGCTGCAATCGGAAAAAGAAGTGGGAGGAACATTCCTGCAAAACGTGCTGCGGGCGAAAGATCTGGCGTTTGTGCTGAGCTTTGATGTGAATGTGGAGTTGTTGCAGGACTTCACCAGTTCAGCGCACGACCTGAAAGCTGCGCTGAACCGCGCCAAGATCAACAGCGGCGGCGGAGTGTATGGAGGTATTCCTGGCATTGGCCAAGGGCCGATTCCTACATCGAGCGTCCCGCGTGGGACCTTGCTTTACGACGCGGTTTATCTAGCTTCGCATGATGAGCTGGCGCAGCAGGTGGGACGCAAAGCCATGATCCTGCTGACCGACGGCGAAGACCAGGGAAGCCAGACGCGTCTTCGTGATGCCATCGAGGCGGCGCAGAAGTCGGATTCCATCTGCTATGTGCTGCTATTGGCGGATCGTGACTTTTACGGCGGAGGCTACTCCGGCGCGGGGGACATGAACAAGCTCACCAAAGAAACCGGCGGCCGGATGATTGAGATTGGAAACAAAGTTGACAAGCTGAGAGATGCTTTCGACCAGATCTCGCGGGAACTGCGCAGCCAGTACAGTATTGGATATACGCCAACCAACCTGACGCACAACGGAGCTTTCCGGAAACTGGAGATCAAGGCCAAGGGGGATTACAAAGTGCAGGCGCGGAGCGGATATTTTGCGCCTGCGGCGGAGTAACGACTATGTAAGAGTAGGGCTGGTCTCCTGCTGGCTGTCCCCCAGGGTCGCCCAGATCGCGAGTGTGAAGATAGCCTTGCGGGGGTGGAGGAGCGCCTTCAGGCCTGCGTTGAAACTGCCCAGAATGGCTTGGCTTAACCTCTGAGGATCCCTACCCTAATTTCTGAAAATGAGCAATTTTGAACAGTCGGACCGTGGCTACCAGCCCTACGATCAATCTCAAAGGTAGTGGGGTACGCAGTATTTGTAGCTCCCAAAGATCATGGCTAACGGGACTCCGTTAGAGGCCCTGTGGTTTCTCAAGCAGATGAGGAACGTCCATGAAGTTGCCCTATGGTCTGAACATCCTCGACGACTGCACCGTTTGTCCCGTGCGGGAGCAGCATCTTTTCTGCAATCTTTCCCCATTGGCGGTACAGCGACTGAATGACATCACATCCCCCGCGGTCTATCCCCGCGCCGCCACGCTGTTCATTGAGGGCCAACTGGGACGTGGGGTATTTGTGCTTTGCACCGGCAAGGCGAAACTGTCCACCACTTCCCGCGAAGGCAAGACCATCATCACTAATATCTCCGAGCACGGAGACGTGCTGGGACTGAACGCGACGATTTCTGCCCGCCCCTACGAGGTCACAGCAGAAATGGTGGAGCCCGGGCAGGCGAACTTCATTGCCGCGGATGCCTTGCGGCAATTTCTTCACGACTATGGGGAAGTTGCGCTACGGGTGGCACAGCAACTGAGCCGCAACTACTATACGGCCTATGAGGAAATCCGCACTCTGGGACTAACCAGCTCCCCGGGGCAAAGGTTCGCCAAACTGCTGCTCGGCTGGTCCGTGGAGCGGGACTCAGACCATTCTCTACAGCTGCGTTTGGTTTTGACGCACCAGGAAATCGCGGAGATGATCGGCACTACCCGCGAAACCGTCAGCCGCCTGTTTGCCGACTTCAAAATGAGGCGATTCATCCAGTCGAGGGGCTCTGATCTGGTGATCCTCAACAAATCTGCCCTGGAAGGATTGGTACAGACTTAAATAGCTCAAGATGGAGTGGAATCAATTTCCTGACTCGTCCCATCCAATCGAACGCCGATCCCGATGGCTCTTCTGCGCCAACTCCAAAACCTGCATCGTGTTCAATGCCTGCTGCGGCTGCACATCAAGCTGTGCCATCCCTAAAATCGCATCGCGCACATTGGCATAGTAGTTCCTGTAGTCACCTACTTCGGTCTTGATTTTCTGCACGCCGCCATCTGCCAAACTCAAGGTTCCCCAGTTTGCTTCCGGATCCACTCCCCAATCTGCGCCCCAGTCAGTTCCAGCCGGCCGCTTGTCACTGCGCAGGATGTCCTCCTGCGGATCCATCCCATACTTCACAAATGATCCCTTGTTTCCATGAATCAAAAAATGATGTACGGGCTTATAGGCCAGCATGCGGGCGCGCAGCAGAGCGCGAAACTTGGGATACTCCAGCGCGACATCGAAGCCATCATCCACTACTCCGCCACGCTGATACAGCAATCGCGCACTCAGTGCCTGCGGAGTGCCAAACAGCAGCAGCGCCTGATCCAACAGATGCGGCCCAAGGTCGAACAAAATTCCCGCTCCCGGCTCGGGGCGCTCTCTCCAGGTGCCGGGCTTGGATTGCGGGCGGAAGCGGTCGTAGCGGGCTTCATACTCGGTAATCTCGCCTAACGTACCGGCGTTCACGATTTTCTTTACGGTTTGAAAATCTCCGTCCCAGCGGCGGCTTTGGTAGACGGTGAGCACGCGATTTTGCTGTGCTGCCAGGGTAACTAACTCCTCCGCTTCGCGCAGAGTTGTGGTGAAGGGCTTGTCCACGATTACGTCGCGGCCTGCCAAGAGGCAACGCCGCGTCAGTTCAAAGTGGCTGGTATTGGGAGTGGCTACCACGCAGAGGCGGATTTGCTCGTCCGCTAACAGTTCATCCAGGGTGCGGACAATGCGCACATCGGCATAACGCTCTTGCGCCAGGGTTCCGCTGCGCGCGAAGATGCATGCCAACTCCAGGCCCGGTGTGCCCCTGATGATGGGGGCGTGGAAGGATTGTCCTGCCAGGCCGAAGCCGATTAGTCCGACTTTTAGGTTAGCTGATACTTTCATGATCGCAGAATCATGACTTTAGAATCAGTGCGGAAGAACGCAGATTCCTCCTTGTCGCTGCGCTCTTCGTCGGAATGAAAAATAACAGGGGAACCTGGACAGCGATCCCTTCCCTCTCACGCAACCTCGAATTCATAAACGTTGACGCTGATCGCTGGAACCTGCACGCTTTCCGCAAGCGCCTTCTGCGGGTATTCGAGGATTTCCACGGCGGGCTTCTTACCTGGCTCATTCGCAGCGTTCACGTTGGGAGCCGCGATCTGCCACAACTTGCCGGGCCCGCGTAGTTTCACTCCAGCAGTCTGGGGTGAAAATTCGTGCGCTTCTTCCGTCGGGTTGACCACAGAGACAAGAAACTTCTTCTTATTGCCGGAGAGCGCAGCAACCACGTCGAGAGGATACGTGGCGCTTCCAGTTGGCTTGGAACCCATATCGACCATCGGCGTTCCGCTCATTCCCTGTTGAGGCGAGTTCCCGCTCACCTCCACTGGGAGAGCACCAGTGAAGTGGTTCGCCATGAGCTTCATCACCAGCCCCTCGGCTGAGAAACCGACCGCCTCGCCGGTGTTGTCAATCAACACCGTGAACAGTCCTCCCGTCGGGCAGCTCGCCGCCACCATGTCGGAGTGGCGGAACAATTCGTGCAGAAAGAGCGCGTACGACAACGGCCCCACCATTCCGGTTGGGGGATGCGATTTTCCATCCGCGGACCGGTTGCGAATTCCCCATTCATCGAAGATGAATTTGATGTTCTTCTCTTTCAGCGACGGCATTCTTTCCAGATACTTTTGCCACGCCTCGAAGGCTTCGCCGATGCGGTTGGCCATCCGCCGGGTGCGGAACTGAAGCGGGTCCTGAACATCCACAAAGAGCTGCTTCTCTGCGTCGAACGCCAGGTCCGGATAGGCGTAGGTGTGCTCCGAAAGATAGTCAATGTTGTCGGCGCACTTGGCGAGCATCCATCCGTCCCAGTCATTCAGGCTTCCGAACTCGTAGGGCAGTTTCTCCTGTACCAGCGGCGCCCAGATGTCGGGGAAGAACTCGTTCTTCTTTTCTGCGCCGCCCAGGGACTTCTCGGCGATACTGGCCCCCGACACGGTCACCTTGATGCTCGGGTCCACTTTCTTCATGGCCTCGACGATGTAGTTGTGCTTCACCCAATACTGGCTCAGCGGCATGTGGCCAAACTGCCAGGGCCCGTACATTTCATTGCCGATGCACCAGAGGCGAATGTTGAAGGGCTCGGGATGACCGTTCTCCGCGCGCAGCTTGCCCAGGCGCGTGTCGGTGGAACCGTTGCAGTATTCCACTTCTTCGGCGGCGACTCGGGCTTCACCGAATCCGCTGTTGATGGTTAGATAGGGATCCGCTCCGAGCAATCGGCAGAAGGCAACAAATTCATGCAGGCCCACGTCGTTTGACTCTACCCGGTCAGACCACATGGGTTGCAGGCGGGGCGGGCGCTTATCCGAATCGCCAATCCCGTCGTACCAGTCATAAGCGGAGACAAAGTTGCCTCCGGGCCACTTGGCCATTTTGAAACCGGCTTCCTTGTAGAGGCGGACCATTCCCGCGTGAAATCCCTGCACATTGTCGGCAGGCATAAGGGACACCGCACCGACGTGGAATGTGCCGCTGCCGGTGCCAAGAATTTCCAGCCGCGCATCCTCGGAGTCGGCGCCCGCAGTGAACTGTAACGGAAACTGGTTGTATTCGTTCGACAAGGAGGGGATTGCGATGGTTTGCGAATCGTCGGCGCCAGTTCCCCACACCAAACGGATCTCACCCTTGACGCTGGGATCGCCAGCAAGATGAACCCGTCCGACATAACTCCGTCCGCGGCCCAAGCGCAGTTTGGACTGCTGTATGCCGCGCGGCCCGGAACCGGCAAGCTTCACCCGCGGGCTGTGCTTGCCGACAAAGGGCCGTACCGGGTCCATTTCGACTGTTCCGTCGGGACCCAACGGCTTAAACGGCTCGCCAAAAAAACGGCGGAAGAATGGATTGGTTGGCGGAGACTTCGCGCTCGTAACCGGGTTGGCAAACTTTCTGTCAGTCAACATCTCGGCCCACACGCGGGTGGTGGCCGGCTCCATGTATCCTCCGAAAATCTGCGGAGCTACCGGCCCGCCACTTTTGGCGGCATCAATTGCCACTTGGATCTTCCCGGTTGGAGCCGCGAACGCCACTCCCTGCTGCAACATGGCGGCGCCTGCCACCGAAGCCGCCAGAAACTCACGCCGGTTCATTGGCACAGTATCTCTCCTTGTGTCCTGCCACGGTTTGGACGTTTGTCACGTTCAAGATCGACAGGTAAATTGGGCGGGTGCCCACATCTTAGCGGTGGAAGTATAACTCTCCAACGTGCCGACGTCAGGCTAGCGTGAGGGCGCGTAGTACCCGCGGCGGGCGCGGACTTTCAGGTGTTTGTGGTTTTGCGCCAGGATTTGAATAGTGTGGTAGCGGCCGTCTGCGGAGAATCCGGCGGGGTGATAGGACAGGGCATACTGGCTGCGCAGTTCTTCCTGAATCTCGGCGAAAGCATTGGCCACGTCAGTGATCTGAAAGGGAAAGAAGGCCCGGCCGCCGGTGGTTTCGGAGATGTACTTAAGAATCTTGTCTCCGTCGTTCTTCGACCCGGTTACGTTTGTGCTGATCGTATAAATGATGACTTCAGCGCGCTGGGCCATTTCGATGGCTTCTTCGCGAGTCACGTGACTCTGATTGTCTTCGCCGTCGCTGAGCACGATCAAGGCGTAGCGCATGGGCCCGGTGCGCGGCTGTTTGGCCAGCTTGTCGCGGCAGGCAAAATAGATCGCGTCATACATTGCCGTACCGCCGCCGGGACGCAACATCCGGACTCCCCTGGCCAACGCTTCGGTACTGTCGGTGAAATCCTGGGTCACTTCGGGAGTAGCGTCAAAACCCACGACAAATCCCTTGTCAAATTTTGGACGGATGGTTTGACTCAGAAACTCGATTGCGGACTCCTGTTCGAATTTGAAGCGATCACGTACGGAATTGCTGGCATCGACCAGGAGGCCGACCCGAAGCGGCAAGTCGGTTTGCCGCTGGAAACTGCGGATGTTGGTGTTAGGTCTGCCATCATCGAGAACTCGGAAGTCGTCCTTCCTCAGGTTTGTGATCAGTTTGCCATGGCGGTCGGAAACCGTGAAAACAACGTTCACTTCATTGACATGGAGGATGATGGTTTCATCAGGAGGAGAAGTGTTGTTATTGTTCGGGGTTTCGAGAATCGAGCCACCGGCTGCGGTGCTAGTTTGTTGAGGAGTTTGTGTCGTCGTAATATCCGGCCGGGCTGGCGCGGGTGGTTCCGTGGCAGTTGTCCCCGCCGAGGTCGCAGGCGGCGCGGCTGGTGGAGGCGGACTTTGAGGTTGCATGGTGGCGGACGGAGCCGAAGGCAACTCTTTCGCGGAGTCCTGGGCCAAAACTGCGGTGCCCGCCACCCCCAATAGAACCACAAGCCCAATACAGCTGATCTTCATAACCTAAATCCAATTATAGACATATCTTCCGATTATGTTCTCAACTTCCTCCATTGCTTTCCCCTTGTGTAGTGGAGGATAATTTGGCGTCGCTGTGAACCTGCCCAATTCCATCACGCTGACCCGCATCTTCAGCATCCCGCTGCTGATCTGGATCCTATCTTCCAGCCGCTTCAGCAGTTTAGACGGGCACAAAGAGCTTTTGGCCTCGGTCTTGTTTATCGCAGCTTCGATCACTGACGGAATTGACGGTTATCTCGCCCGCAAACGCGGACAGATTACCACTATAGGCATGCTGCTCGATCCCCTGGCGGACAAGCTCTTGATTGCCGCCGCTTTTATCGCCCTGGTCCAGTTCAATCCCAGCCTGGTACCGGCCTGGATGGCGGTGGTTATTATTGGACGCGAGTTTCTGGTCAGCGGGTTGCGTTCGATCGCCGCGTCAGAGGGGTTCACCATCGAAGCCAGCGAGCTGGGCAAGTTCAAGATGGTGGTGCAGATCGTTTCCGTTGTGGCGGTGATACTCGACCATCGCTGGAAGGAATGGCCGGTCTACGGCAACTATGTTTTTCCGGTCCATTGGATCGCCTTGTTTGCCATCTGGTTCATGGTTGCGCTATCTCTGGTTTCCGCCTTCGATTACTTCAAGGCATTCTGGTCCAAGATTGACCGGCGAGTCGTGAGAAGCCGCCGGCGGGCCTTCGTCCTGAGCCGGCGGAGGAAGAACAATGTTTCCGCGAAGAATGATGTCCCCGCAACCTGAGCCTGAAGTTCCGGCTCGGCCCCAGGAATTCTCCCAGGAAGAACGCAGTCTCCTGCTTAAGCTTGCTCATCAAGCCATTGCCTCAGAGTTGGATGGCTCCGAAGTCCCAATGGATCCCCCCTCGGCTCACCTGGCGGAGCCCCGTGGCGCGTTCACAACTCTTTACTGGCGCGGAAACTTGCGGGGTTGTGTTGGTTACATTGAAGCCGTGGCGTCGTTATACCGGACGATCATCGAAACCGCCCGTGCCGCGGCCTTTGAAGACAGCCGATTCTGGCCGGTCACGCGCGAGGAGCTTGCAGATCTTCAAGCCTCGCTGAGCATTCTCACCAAGCCCCAGCCCATCCTCGCCGAACAAGTAGAAGTTGGACTTCACGGGCTGATTGTGAGTCAGGCAGGACGGCGCGGCCTGCTCCTTCCCCAGGTCCCGCTGGAACACGGATGGGACCGCGTTACCTTCCTGGAACAAACCTGCCGTAAAGCCGGCCTGGCGTTGGACGCGTGGCAGAATGGGGCTTTGATTGAGGGCTTTACCGCAGAGATTTTCGGCGATGAAAATCTGACATAACTGGCTTGAAAAATAAAAGCCGGAGAAGGACTCTTCTCCGGCCTGATTCCTTGCTTGGTTTGCTTACTGCGGTTGTTCGTCCAATTCCACTCCATCGCCCGCGTGTATGTCTTCCAGTGCGTAGACAACCATTCCGGTGGCAGTGGTCGGAGTCGCGCTCAGGACTACGATTTCTCCGACTGCGCGACGCGGCAAGTTCGCGGTATGAATCGCGCCGCCCTTGGTCCGGTTCAGAAAATTGGGATCAATGGCCGGTGGATTTTTCTGGGTATCTTCCATGGCGTCGGCAGCAAACGAAAGTGAATCCACTTCATCGCGCTTGTCCGCACTATACAGACGCACGGCGCGGAAATAGTCGCCTGGCTTCACCCCCTGGTTGGAGCCTACATTCAGGTAAACTTTGCCGCCGGTCCCTACAAAGCCGTCAAAATCACGGGCCATCACGATGCGTCCACTGGTTTTGGCGCCAGCAGGAGCAAATCGGTCAAAGCGTACTGGAGGATGAAACGAAATGGTTGGCCTTTCCGCATAAGGAACCACGATGTCGCCGGGAACAATCGCATCGCAACTGTATTCCACTTGGGCCACAGCCATCTTCTGGCGCGTATCCACGATCTTGACCAATCCCTGATCGGCGTAGGGCTGACCCAGTGCTTTGATCATGTGGTCTTGCCCGGCAAAGATTTCATGCTTGCTGGGGTTGCGGGTCTCGCGCAGGACACTGTATTCCTGCCCAACCTGGTATCCACTGCCCGCCAGGTAGACCAATTCACCTGCGCTATAGCGAGTTTCATTGGGCGTCTGAAGACCGCCGGCAACGAAATTGACATTGGGGAGCGGGCTCTGGTTAATGAAGCCTGCGCAATAAAGGTCGGCGTGCGTCGGGGTTTGTACGCGCTCGAAGGGGAAAGTCACCGACGTTGGGGCGGTGCCCGAGGGGCCGTCCATGGCCGCCATAGATTCAGTTTGCTGGGCGTATGCGGCAACCGCCATCAACAGCACCAGTAAAATACCTGTTTTCTTCATGTTACCTCCGAGTCGTCGCCGGACCAATGGCCCGTTACCCGCTAAATGCATGGAAACTAAAGGGGTACAGACCGGAAGGTAACAAGCGGGTAAGGGGTGGTCAAGGTTACGGCGGTGTCATCCAGACTACGTTAAAAAGTTTGGAGAGCTGATTCAGGATTGTTAATCCCTTGTTGCATCTGCAATTACGGGCCTGTAATATCGTCCGCCGACACTCTCGCAAGAATGAGCACCGCACCCAACGTTCTTATATCACGCCTGATCCCGCTCCGACTGCCTCGGGTATGCGTTGCCGTCACGGGGTCGGATCCGACGGAACTCATTGAAAAAGCGGAGTCTTTGGTGCGGGACAATACTTTTCTGGAATTCCGGCTTGATTATCTTCCCCGTCCGGCGCTGGCCCTGCCGAAGATAAAGCGGTTCACCGAATATCATCCTCATGTAGCCGTGATTGCCACTTGCCGGCGTACGAGCGGCGGAGGCAAGTTTAAAGGCTCCATCGCGTCGCAGTTGGATATTTTGAGCAAAGCCACAGCCGCGGGTTGCCAGTTAATTGACCTGGAGTTGCAAAGCGCGGTGAAGTGCAAGCCGGCACAGATTGGAAAGCTGCGGTCGCACGCGGCACTGGTTCTTTCCTTCCACGACTTCCGGGCCACCAAAAAGCTCGATGAAACTTTAGCGAAGATGACGAGCATTCCCGCCGACTATTACAAGGTCGTCAGTACGGCCACGACGCTGTACGACAACGTCACCATGATGAAGTTTCTGGAGAAGCAAGGTGACAAGCAGTCGCTGGTGGGCATGTGCATGGGGGAGCAAGGCATCATCAGCCGCGTGATCGGCGTGCGGGCAGGCAGCGCTTTTACTTTTGCTTCGGTCAGCGACGAGGAAAAAACAGCTCCCGGCCAGGTGACGTCGCAGGAATTGCGCAACACCTATCGTATCGATCAAGTGGATGCGGCCACACGCGTGTATGGGGTGGTGGGAGATCCGGTGTCCCACTCACTTTCGCCGGCCATCATGAATGCGGCCATGCGGCGGGAAAACGTGAACGCCGTTTATGTGGCGCTGCACGCCAAAACCCTCAAAGATTTAATGCTGTGCTTGCGTGATATTCCGATCCACGGCCTTTCGGTCACCATGCCATACAAGCAATCGATTATCGAACACCTCGATAACACCGACGCTCATACCACAAAAATCGGGGCGTGCAACACTGTGGTGCGTGCACAGGACGGAAAGTTATACGGCTTCAACACGGATACGGCAGGTGTGGTACGTCCGCTGGAACGGCGCCTTCCCCTGGAGAACGCCAAAGTGCTGGTACTCGGGGCGGGTGGGGCGGCGCGGGCGGCGGTTTTCGGGCTCAAGGAACGTGGGGCGGAAATTTACATTCTGAACCGCAGCAAAGGCCCGGCACAGAAACTGGCGCGCCAGGCGCATGCTCGCAGCATCAAGCGTGCCGATCTTAAAAAGCTGGCTTTTGATGTGATCATCAACGCGACGCCGCTGGGGTTGGGGAACACGCGAGAAACTCCGCTGAAGGAAGAAGAAATCAAGGCCCGCTTTGTTTTCGATATGGTGTACGACCCCATCGAAACACGCTTGCTCAAACTGGCCAAGGCGCGCGGGGCGGAAGTGATTCCGGGATTTGAAATGTTCGTTCATCAGGCTGCGCGACAGTTCGAAATCTGGACGGGAAAGCCCGCGCCCTGGGATGAGATGCTGCGAGTTGTGACCAAGGCGCTGCAAGAGCGTGTGTTGAAGAACGAAAACAAATAAATTCAACTTTGAGCTCTCCAGAAAAACCCAAACCTTAACCGCGAAGTACGCAGAGAACTGCCGCAAAGGTCGCGGAGAAAACAAACTGACCCACTACCAAATGGCCATTCCCATTGCTGCGGGTAAGAAATAAGAGCATAATTTCTCCGGCTGACGCGTAGGGACGTTTATGATTTCTAACTATTCTTGTGCCCTCATTTTTACCTTGTTAGCGGTATTACCGGTTGCGGCTGGCGATCTGCCCAGGAACATCAAGTTGGAAGTACGGATGGAGGAAAGCCTTACATCCGATGGTTCAGCGACCGGGCAGCGATTCACCGCTACACTCAACAAGAGTGTTTCTGCCGGAGAGGCAGTCGTTTTTGAAAAAGGAGCGATGGTCGAAGGAGTGGTCAAACTGGCAGAGCCTACCTACAACTACCGCTACCCTGGAGAACTGGACCTCGAATTAACTTCGATACGCTCGCGCGGCAAACTTTACCTGCTGGAGACAAACATGATCGTGCTGCACGGGAAGCCTGGCACGATTGATCCGCGCACCGGACGGCCCACCAACCCCAGCTCGCGCAAGGGAGATATTGCGCGGGCCACGATTGGCACTCTGCCCGGCATGGACCGCGGAGGAGTTGCCACCACGATTCCCGGCACCGATGTAAGCGTGGGGTCCGGATCACCCAGCAGCAGGAGTATGCAGGTGATCGTGCCCGCCAGATCGAAGCTGACGTTTAACGTCAGCTCCGCCTCAGCTACGGACACCAAGCAATAGTTGGAATGGTTGGGCGCTCCTCAATGCCTGCGTTTGGTCTCGCGCAGAATGACGGCAAAGTTTTTTCCGCCGAAGGTGAACCCCTGCTGAATGCGTCCAGTCACGGCGATCCGGGCATCGCGTCCCGGAACCCCAAATTTCTCGCTGAAAACCCACATGCGCCCGGTTTCGTCCTGTAATTCGAAGACCCCTGTGCCCAGTCCGCCGAATGAGTTGGTCACACGACCGGCAATGGTGACTTCTTTTCCGGCAAAGCGGTAGGGATCACCATTAATTCTCCCAATCGTGGTCCGCTGCGGGCATCCCGCAAGTACCAGTGTTCCGGCGATCAATACTGCCGCGGCAAGAACTTTACTCTGCATTCTCAACATGTCTTCCTCCTGGGAAACGCAGAAATCATGACGAACGGCGCAAACACTAAAGACAAAAGCTACCAAACCGATAAACCCTGGACTTAGAAAAAAGACTCGCCCCTGGTGCAGCCTATTTGAAATTTAGATGCAAACCAGTCCCCAGCGGAATTATTGCTTACAGCATTGGAGTTAGGGCCCGGCGAGGCTGGCGGTGAACGCACACAACTCGGGGGGAAGGTCGCGTTGCAGCTGAATCACGTCCCCTGTACCTGGATGCTGGAACTCCAGGGCGGCTGCGTGGAGAAAGTTTCTGGACAACGAAATCGTTTTTGTGTTTTTTCCGCGTACCTCGCGTGGCGCGCCATAGAGTGCATCTCCCACTACAGGGTGCCCCAGGGATGAAAGGTGGACGCGGATCTGATGAGTGCGACCGGTATCAATGCGCACTTCCAGCATGGTGAATTTGCCATATTTCGAATCAATCCGCCGTTGCACTTTGTAATGAGAAATCGCTTCCCGCCCACCGGAGCGCCGCGTGGTCATACGGACCCGCCGCACGGAATCGCGGCTGATGCTGCTGCTGATCGTTCCCTTGTCTTGCTTGACGGTGCCGTGCACCAGAGCTATATACGTTTTCTTGACCTGTCGCTTGGCGAAAAGAGTTGCCAGCTTGCGGTGGATTTCATCTTTCTTGGCAACGATGATGAGGCCACTGGTTTCTTTATCCAGCCGGTGCACGATCCCCGGCCGTAATTCCCCGCTGATGCCCGAGAGCTGCTGGAAATGGTGCAGCAATGCATTGACCAGCGTGCCGCGGTTGCGGGCATCGTCGGTTGCTCCTGCTCCCGCATGCACCATCATTCCTGCGGGCTTGTTGATGACCGCCAGATCGTCGTCTTCATAGACGATATCGAGCGCGATGGGTTCGGCTTTGGCCCGCAGCGGAGGCAAGACATTCTGGCCTGTTACCTGTACCAGTTCATCGCCGCGCAGGCGATAAGAAGCTTTTGCAACCGCCTCGTTAACCAGCACTTTGCCGTCAGAAATAAGCTGCTGCACGCGGGCGCGGCTGGCTCCGGGTAGTTTTGCAGTCAGAAACTGGTCGAGACGCGTGGCTGCATCCTCAGGGCATGTAACAAAATGTTTTGGATATTCAGCGTCTATCATGAAGAGCAATCGACGAGCGAAATTAGACCGTCTTGTCGGGAGTACGCAGCCATTCGCGAAAGGCAGGCGCCGCAACCGCCGCCAACAATGCGGCCAGGGCTGGATTTGCAAATATAGTTTGACTGCGAGTAACTGCCGAAATGTAACCCATGCCTACAAAAACCGTCACGTAGGCGAGCATTCCTGCCAGACCCGCTTTCCATAGGCCGCGGCGGCTGCTCTTGCGAATCCAGGTGAGCACAAATCCCGTAATGGTACCCACGGTGAAGCCGGCCACCAGCATCATGATGAGACCGAACACCATGACGATTGGAGAAAAAGGGAACATAGGACGGTAGCTTACACCACAGGGATGAGAACTGTAGAGTCGAGGATTATCGTGCAGCGGGATGCAGGACGGCTCGCTGTGAAGACTTCAGCCACCACAGCAGTCCGCCACCAAGCACTAAAAAAATGGCGATCAGCTGCGTGCCGCTCATGAATCCCCCGAAAACTTCTCCGCGCCCTGGGTCGTCACGCAGGAACTCCAGGAAGAAACGGGCGGTACCGTAAAGGATCAGAAATGCACCGAAAACCTGGCCGTCAAATTTCTTGCGCTTGAACATCCACATCAATATGAAGAAATTTGCCAGCTCGACCGCAGCCTCGAAGAGCTGCGTGGGTTGCAGGGGAACATGCAGCGGCGTACCTGAAATCGAATTCGCCAGCTGGTTGGTGAAGGTGACACCCCAAAAATGGTGGGTCTCTTTCCCGAAGCAGCAACCTGCGGAAAAACATCCTAGCCGGCCAATGGCATGTCCAAGCGCCAGTCCCGGGGCAAATGCATCACAGGCAGCCAGTGCTGGAATACTGTGCTTTCGTATGTACCAAACCGCAATTGCCAAACCC
Source organism: uncultured Acidobacteriota bacterium (assembly GCA_963837365.1). Classification (GTDB taxonomy): domain Bacteria; phylum Acidobacteriota; class Terriglobia; order Terriglobales; family Acidobacteriaceae; genus CAWBXL01. The sequence goes on along the minus strand of CAWIMW010000007.1, from coordinate 84,476 downwards.
GCGATCAAGCCGCCAGAGAACACTCCGCCGGCCTGCAAGGTGCTCAAAGTAAAAATGTCACGGATATGACCGGAGTAGGAGCTCCACTCGTTGATGACGTACAGCACTTTGGCGCCGATGATCCCGGCCAGGACTACGTAGATCCCCAGGTTCCATGCGTGTTCAGGATTAATTCCCTGCCTGGCAGAATTACGCACGCTGATCCAGAGCCCGACCAGCACGCCCGTCGCAACCAGCAACCCGTAGGTGGGCATGCTGAAATTACCGATATGAAAAAGTTGTGGGAACACTCAATTATTTGATGCTGCTATTGGGGAATTTAGACATTCATTTTATCAGCTAATGATACAGGGATAGGACAGCAACGGAGGAATTTCAGTTCTCAGTTCTCGGTGGCCAGTTCTCAGTTCAATCAAGCCGACCCACTGTGCCGTGTGATGAGGCCGAGAATGAACCCGTCGGTAGACGTTGGGTGCCCGCCGAGACCCTTTAGGCATCTCCGCATGGCGGAGCGTCGCACACCGGATCCTAGTTCGAGTCGAGCTCCCGTTCATTCAGCATTGGTTCAAAAATCGGTTACCCACCATCACCAACCTGGCAGGCCGGCTTTCAGGTTGGATGCTACGGGGAGATCGGCTGGCTTGGCAAGGGTTAAAGTACAAAAAGATGGCAGGCAGCTTGCAACTAAAGTAACGCGATAGCGCTTATTTATTTAACGTTCTTTAACCTGGCACTATCCGGCCTTGGGTTTGTCTTGCAGAACTTCATCCAAGGCATCCGAAAGGCGGTTCGCCCGCTTCAGATAATCAACCGGTCCGTGGTCCTGGCCCTTTTTCAATAGATGATATTCATCAGCGATATTGAGCGCCGCCAATACCGCCAGGCGCGCGGTGTCCACGGTGTTGGTCTGTTCGGCAACGGCGCGCATTTTGCTGTCTACGTAATCCGCCAGCCTGAGAATGTATTCCGCGTCTGAGCCGCGCAGGTTGTAGGCCTGATCGAAGATTTCCACGCGCACGCTGTGGTTGGCCGCGTCTTTCACCGGCGGATGTTTCACTGCTGTCGCCATACTCGCTCCTCCGCACAAATTTTCCAGGCGTTAAGCCTAGCTTGCCGCGGCTTCCTCAGCCAGAGTATCGATGCGTTGCAACATTTTTTCCACGCGCGATTTTATTTCTTCGCGCTCCTTGCGCAGACGAACCATCTCGCGGCGCATACTCTCGATTTCCTCTTCGCGTTCTTCCAACTGCTCGCGGAGCCGTTTGGCATCGCGTTCCGCCGTCGCTTTGGCTTCGCGGGCCGACTTATATAGCTCAATAGTGCGATAAACTTTCTCTTCCAGCGCCTGGAAATCGTCGCCAGGAACCTGCCCTGATACCTCTTCCATCATCGTCACCGACATGATTGCGTCCTCACTGGAACTTCTCGACTTCAGCGCAGTATAACTTAGTTGGCTGTGGATTCTGCGGCGATTTTATGCCCCTTGTTGACTCCGATTCCAGGGGCCACTCACCCTGCCGCCGCGGATTAGCACAAGTGCAGCAGTTTGGTCTTGACCGAGGGGCTGAGGCAAAATTGGGGTTTTTGTAACGATGTGAATTCGTGCGGTGCAGGTGGCGATCAATTCCAGTATTTATTGGCAGGTCACGAAACCGCAACAATTTATCAATGATGTTACCGAAGTCACGCTTTCACTTCCCATCAATTCCCGCCATAACAATTTTCAATTGGACGTGAAGAGTGATCTCTGGCACAGTGAACATGTCACTGCTTGCTGTATGCGGTAAAGTGACGCGAACTGCGTAGTTCGATGTTCCACCCGGTTGTTTTAGTTCATTCCTGACCTCGTCGTCCCAACAAATCACCGAGCGGCTCTACCGGCTTCAGGCCGGTGGTGTCTCTCCCAACATTTCAAAAGGAGATGAGGTAATGAAAAATCTAGTGAGCAGTTTTGCGCGTACGAAAGTTCTTGTTTTGGCTTTGGCTTTTGCGTTGCCAGTGATGGCCCACGCGGAAGGAGTCAAAGGTAAGTTCACCCTGACGTCAACAACCCACTGGGGTACGGCTGTGCTGGCGCCCGGTTCTTATGACTTTACACTCGACTCCACGAGTGTCCCTTCCAGAGTCATGGTGCGCAGCGCCGATGGCAAAGTCGTGGCAATCATGTTGCCTATGTGCGGCACCGAGGGGTATCCGGTGAAGAGCACCAGCCTGGAACTGGAAACCCGAGGCAGCGACCGCTACGTAAGCGCCTTGTACCTGTCCGATGCGGACACGGAACTTCACTTCGCGGTTCCCGCCATGAAGGAAGGTGCAATAGCACGAACTGCGGCCAAGACGACCACCACTGTGGCGGCGGCTATTCAGTAGTTCTGACTTGTACGAGGAGGGCCCGCCCTGGCAGTAGGGGCGGGCCATTTTTCATGGCGTATCGTTAATTGGTATTCGATCCGCGTTTGATCTCTTCACTCAACACAATGGCCTCAGCAACATCTTTCATGGACCTGCGTTTTTGCCGGCTCTGCCGTTGCAACGCCAGGTAGGCCTGCTCTTCATTTAAGCCCAGGTCGCGTTGCAGAATTCCTTTGGCCCGCTCCACGATCTTGCGCGTCTCCAGCTTTTGCACCAGATCGGAGTTTTCGCCTTCCAAGCGGGCCATTTCAATCTCCGCGCCAACCAGAAACCCGATGGTGGAAATCAATCGAATCTGCCGCTGGCTGTAAACGTGCGATTGGCGGTGTTGCAGGTTAATCACCCCCACCAGACGACCGCGCGACAAAATCGGTACCGATAGGAAGGCTTCGAAGGTATCTTCCGGCAATTCATTGAAATACTGGAAGCGCGAATCTTGGGTTGCGCCCTGGGAGATCGCCACCGGTTCGCGATGTTCGGCCACCCAGCCAGTGATGCCTTCGCCAATGTGCAGTTTGAGCCGGTCAATCACTTCTTGATGCGGATTCTTGGAAGCACAAAGCACCAACTCGTCGCCTTCCAGCACGTATACGAAGCAGGAGTCGCACTCCACCAGATTTGCTGCAAACTGAACCACTTGGTCTAACACCTCATGCAAGGGATCCGCCAAAGCCATGCGGCTGCCGATCTCATGCAGAAAATCAACTGAAGAATGATTTGAAGATATTATGTCCATGATTAAACGGTAACGGGTGGTTGAGCGGGTGTCCAATTGCATTTCTTAATGGCGGGGATAAAAAGTATCTGGGTGGAGTTAATCGAAAATTAATATTCGACTCTAACGAATTGTGAACGTTAAAGGCACAGAATGATCGGTGCCGCGCTTTAGAATACTGGCACTATTGTTTCTTAGTCGCTCAACTCTATCCTGATTAGGGTCACCAACAATATAGTCGGCCGAAATCTCCAACATGTCGGCTTGGACGCATTTTAACTCCTCTGCTCCTTACTGCTTCACCGGCACCACCGGCAGATCAATAAAGCTGGCTTGTCCCGCTGCGTGATAAATACGCTGTGCAGCCTTCACGTAATCAGCCGGTTTGGCCAGGAAGATATTAGGCACGAAGGTTTGCGGATTGCGGTCATACAACGGAAACCAACTCGACTGCACCTGCACCATGATGTGGTGTCCGGGCAGGAAAACATGGTTCGCCGTCGGCAGGATAAATTTGTACACCAGCGGCGAGTTCGGCGTGATCGCCTTCGGAGTTTCAAAGCTTTCGCGGTAGCGTCCGCGAAAAATATCCATGGCGAGGTTGAGTTCGTAGCCGCCCATCTCGGACTGGCTCGGGACTTCGTCGGGATAAACATCAATCAACTTCACCACCCAGTCACTGTCGGTGCCGCTGGTGGAGGCAACCAGATTTACAGCCGGTGCGCCGCTGATGCGTAAAGGCTCGGTCAGTGGTTCAGTTTCGTACGACAACACGTCTGGGCGATCCACCACGAAGCGCTGGTCCATTACCAGCCAGCGCCGCCAAGCATCGCCGTCGGCAAAGTGCACCGGGCGCGGCTGGTAGGGCACGGGTTTGGCAGGGTCGGAGACGTACTCGTCGTAGGCGGACTTTGCATCCGACGCCGGCGCGGTAAACGACAGCCCGAAGCCCGCGGTCAAATAGAGCGGCCTGGATTTTGTGGCACAGCCTGCTTCGCAGGCCAGCGGCCAGGATTGCAGGCGGTCCCAATGGTTCTCGCCGGTGTTGTAGATGAAGACTGGCGGAGTGTCGGCCTTGGGCGCGCCATCTTTCAGATATTGATTGAAGAAAGGCAGCAGCACATCGCGGCGGAATTGCAACGCGGTGTCGCCATTCCAGTGCAGCGGGCCCAGCGAGGTACCGTCGTAGTTCACGCCGCTGTGACGCCACGGGCCCATCACCAGAAAGTTCATGCGGTTGGTGGTGTCCTTGGGTTCGACGGCCATGTAGCAGTGGATTGCGCCCCACATGTCTTCCTGGTCCCAGAGGCTTTGCAGCCACATGGTGGGAACTTTCAGCGGTTGCTGCGCCATCACTTTGTCGAGCGCCTGTCCCTGCCAGAAGAAATCATAGGCGGGGTGTTCTTCGATTTTTCGCCAGAAGGGAAAGTGGTCGAGGCCTTTCGCCCTGGCGTAGTCGCCGGCTGACCCGGCGCGGAGGAAGTTATCGTAGTCGTCGTATCCCTCACGAGCGACGGACTTGCCTTCGCCCCTTTTGCTGGTTTGTCCGGTGATGTAGTCAAAGTTGGTCTGCCGATAGGCGCCGAAGTGGAACCAGTCATCTCCCATCCAACCATCTACCATGGGACTCTCCGGGGCGGCGACTTTGAGCGCCGGATGCGGGTTCACCAGCGCCATCACCACGGTGAATCCTTCGTAGGAGCTGCCCAGCATGCCGACCTTGCCGTTCGACTCGGGCACGTTCTTCACCAGCCAATCAATCGTGTCCCAGGCGTCAGTCGAGTGGTCGGTGCTGGTGGAGTTCAGCGGCCCGCGCAGAGGCTTGGTCATGAAGTAATCGCCTTCGGAGCCGTACTTGCCGCGCACATCCTGAAACACGCGGATGTAGCCGGCGTTTACGAAAACTTCATCGCCCTGTGGCAGAGTGCCGAGCATGTGTGGAGAAAGAAAGCGCTCGGTACGCTTGGCCGCGTTATAAGGAGTGCGGGTGAGAATGATGGGAGCGTTCCTGGCCCCCTTGGGAATTACGATGACCGTATATAGCTTCACACCGTCCCGCATGGGGACCATGACCACGCGCTTCACATAGTCGTAGGAGCCGGCAGGCGCCTCATAGGTGCCCGAAATGTCGGGAGTCTGCGGAGAGGTTTGAGACTGGGCTGGAAAACCGCACGCGAAGAACGACGCCAATGCAAATAAGACGGATGCGAACCTGATCATGGTAAGCCCCAAGAGAAAGTTTCGGAACTGAACGGCAATTGCCAAACCTGCTACGGCTGGAACATTCATTGTAACGGAAGGTTTTGTGGAGCCGCCCTTGCCTGCCCCCGCGCGCGGAGCGTAGCTCCCCAAGAACTGGCTTGAAAGTGCAGGCCCCCTCCAGAGTAGAATTCTCCGAACTTGAATGGAACGGTGATGAACAAATCCCAACAACCTGCTTTGGTTCTCTTTGCGATCGGTCTGCTCGGCCTCGGAGTATTGGCTCTCATCTACGGCGATTTCGCTCTGGTGTGGCAGCCGGTTCCGGCGTGGCTTCCGGCGCGCGCGGCGGTCGCCTACGGCTCGGGCGTGCTGATGTTGCTGCTGGGCGCTGGGCTCTTGTTGCCGCCGACTCGGGTCTGGGCAGTGAGAATTTTGTTCCCCTATCTAATTCTGTGGGCGTTGCTGAAAGTGCCGGGCGTTGTAGTCGCGCCGCAGATTGAAGGCACCTGGCTCGGCCTGGGAGAACTCACCATGCTGCTGGCTGGCGGCTGGACACTGTTTGCACGCTTGGGAGACATTCCGCAAAGCTCGCCACTCGCCTTCCTCGCGGGCGAGCGCGGAGTCCGCATGGCGCGCATCCTCTTCGGGATATCGGTCATTCCGGTCGGGCTGTCGCACCTGGTGTACGTGCAGGCCACCATCGGTTTCATACCTCATTGGCTCCCGTTCCCTAAGGGTTGGGCCATCCTCACCGGAGCCGGACAGATTGCAAGCGGACTCGGAGTCCTGTTTGGTGTACTCCCCCGCCTCGCCGCCTGGGCCGAAGCCGGACAGATCACCTGTTACACGTTGCTGCTCTGGCTGCCACAAGTAATCGCCGCACCCACCACGCGGCTGAACTGGACCGCGTTTTTTATCTCCTGGATCATCGGGGCGGCGGCGTATGCCGTGGCGCAGAATTTGGCGGGGAAGAAGGTGTAGGGCGGGTGCCCTCGCCTGCAATCCGACCGCGGAGAAGTCATAAGCCGCCGAAGCAGAGTACAATACGCTTTCCCCCGGTCGCCTGTCCAAGGAGCGTAGTAAGTTGGCCGCAAACGCCGCCGGACCTCCAATAGACGAAGGGAGAGTACGAGCCCACCTCAAGAAGTGGCAGGAGCGCCTGCTTGATCTGACCAAGGGCAACCCGCTATTGGGCCTCAACCGTTCGCGGGTCAGCAAACTACGCATCATCAAGCCTGATGCATCCGAATTGTTCAATACAGTTGTCGTCAGTGAGGCGGAAGTCCGGCTACCGATGGCGGTCCGGCGGCCCCAACAACCGCTGTTCGACAGTGCGAGTGGCCGACAGACGGAAGGATATGAGGTCGAGCCGGGGGATGTTGAATTCGCAGCGAGTCCGCTGGAACTCGCGCGCAGACTTAGGCGCATTCAAGACAACGCACGCACCAGCGTCGAAGAGCGGGGTGTCACAACTCTGCATCTCACCTTCGGCACCTTGAGTTGGCAAGACGACTGGTTGGGAGAATCACTATCACCAATTTGGATGGTTCCGATTCGGGTTGTAAGCCATGGACCAAATGCACCGCTGCGCCTTGTACTTGCTGACGAGGAAATGCAGCTCAACCCAGCATTGGAGCTTTACCTTCGCGAGCGGCATCACGTAGTTCTACATGAAATACCGGAAGAGCCAACTACCGAGTCGCTACTTCGGTACTTAGACGCTGTCCAGCTAGCAGTCGAAGATCAACGATGGTTGGTTGCTCCGGAGGTTTGGCTAAGCACCTTTAGTTTCGAGTCGCTGGTTCTTTACCAGGACCTCAGCGCGATGGCAGACATCGCTGTACGTCACCCGGTCGTTGCTGCTCTCGCACGAGCAACTGTGTTGGAGGCCGGGTCAGCCGAAATCAGCACGAGCTTGGATGATCTACCATCCCCCAAAACAGTGCCCATCCCGGTGCTTCCCGCCGATGGCAGTCAGCTTGAGGCCTTAGCTTACGGAACGACCGGTGCGCACGTTGTCATCCACGGCCCTCCAGGAACAGGCAAGAGCCAAACCATCAGCAATCTGATAGCTGATGCCCTGGGCCGAAAGCAGAAGGTGCTATTTGTTAGTTCAAAGATGGCTGCGCTGAATGTCGTCCATCAGCGACTTCAGGAAAGAGGGTTAGCTAGATTCTGCCTTGAAGCCCACAGCACAAAAGCGGGCAAAGCCAAGATAATCGATGAACTGCGTCAAACACTGGAGGCCGACGATTTGTCGGACGGTGGCCGGTTTGAGGAAACACTGACATCGCTCACCCGTGTTCGCGCTGACTTGAACCGTTACGTCCAGGAACTACACGAGGTGAGGCAGCCGTTAGGGAAGACTCTTTATCAAGCGATTGGACGAGTGGCCCTGCTTTCTGCTGCTCCTGAAGTGCGGACACCGCTTCCTTGGATCGAGCTGTCGACGGTCGCGCGCGATGACTTTGTGGACAGAATGGATTTGCTCAGTGAGCTCAGCGCACAGGCAAGCATCCTAGACACCCGCGCAAGACATCCATGGCGGGGGTTTTCGGCAACAGCAGTCACGATTTCCGACCGTGAACAGATCGAGCAATACCTTCGAACAATTCTGGCAGCAGGCAATCGCATCCAGGGCCTAATTCCGCACTTGCGAGCCGTTGTAGAGGCCGACGATTTCTCAATAGAAGACTTAACTCGGCTTCAGCCCGCGTTGGCGTCAATCGCCGCTCTGGACCGGCTACCGCATGACTGGTTTGACGGCGACACGGAGCAGTTAGAGCGAAAGGCAACCGTTTTCGAAACGGCAGCACGCATGCAACGGGACTTCGAGTCCCAGCTTGCGATCTACAAGAAGCATTTCGATTTGCCCCCAGAACAAGCTGAACCGCTACTCCTGCCCGCTGTCCGGCAATTCTCGAAACGGTATCAAAGGATACTGCCGTCGTACTGGAAATGGCGGTCAGGCGTACAGCGGAGCGCTAGGCGAGGAACGAAGATTGCGCATTCTGTTGCCGTCCAGACCCACGCAATCGTTTGCCGTCTACTGGAGATTGACAAGTGCTTCGTGAAGCAGCAGGCGGAACTTTCTAGTGAATCTCCAAAGATCCGCGATGCGGAAGGCCTCTCACAGGCCGCCAAGAGATACCGCGCAGCAGCGATGCTGGTCGCCGCGTTGTTGACGACGAAAAAGCAATCCGTACAGCGAGTTGAAATTCCCGCTGCACTTCGGCAGGCTATCCATGAGATACCAACAATCCTTTCTGACGTACTTCGTCAGGCAGTGGAGCGATTGGACCGTTACTGGCCGCAGGGTTTCGTTGAGGGCAACTCGGCGCGGTTTGCCACCACCAAAGCGCTCATTAACCGAGCATCGGAGTTGCTTGGTGCCCTTTCGCTAGTCCAGGAATGGACCGCTCTGCAACGTACCCTACAGAAGTGCGATTCGGCGGGGTTGACTCCATTTCTGGGTGCTCTTGGCACGATAAGCGCTAAATGCCTGCCACAAGCATTCGAGCGCCGCGTCTACATGCTATGGATTAGTGAGGTGATGGCCCGGTCGGATGCCTTGACAACCTTTAACGCTACGCAACGCGAAGACCTGGTGAGGAAGTTCGCATCGCTCGATAGCTCAATTCGTGACTTGGTCGCCCTGTATATTCAGGGAAAAGCCGCCGAGTCGGCGAGGCGTCTGCGCTTCGCGCAGTCAAACCTAGCCGGAAGTGAGGTTGCGGTTCTCCGTCGCGAACTGCAAAAACGCAAGAAGATCAAACCGCTGCGAAGACTCTTCGCCGAGATACCACATGCGCTGCAGGCATTGAAGCCTTGCATGTTAATGAGTCCTATCTCGGCTTCTACCTACCTCAAGCCAGGAAGTGTCACATTTGATCTCGTGGTCTTCGACGAAGCATCGCAATTGCCGACGCCTGAGGGCATCGCTGCCATCCTACGAGCGGAGCAAGTCGTAGTGGCGGGCGACCGCAATCAGTTGCCGCCTACTTCTTTCTTCAGAACGCAGATTGAGCTCGATGAGGGCGACGAAAGCGATGAAGTTGATCAGCTTGCGGATGAACCATTAGAGTCCTTGCTCGACGATGCTGTCGCTTCCGTACCTCTGTTTAGGGAAGCGTATCTCAAGTGGCATTACCGCAGCAGAGATGAGCGCCTAATCAAGTTTTCGAACGCGTTCTTTTACGACAATCGACTCGTAACCTTCCCCGCCCCATGCACTGACAGCGACGGACGGGGCGTCCGCTTCGTATACGTACCGGATGGTATCTGGGATCGTGGACGTAGTCGCACCAACCGAACTGAAGCACGCAAAGTAGCGGAGTTGGTAATCCAACACTTCACCCGATTCCCAAACCGTTCGCTCGGGGTGGTTGCCATGAATGTGCAGCAGAAGGAAGCTATTGAGGACGCCATATCCGAAGCGCTCCAACAACGCCCTGATATTCGCCCACTTATGGACCTCGCATCCGGGCATGAGCCTTTTTTCGTGAAATCGCTCGAGAATGTGCAAGGTGATGAGCGGGATGCAATCATGATTAGTGTCGGCTACGGGAAGGATGCTAACGGCCACGTTACTGCCAATTTCGGTCCTCTAACTCGAGAAGGCGGCTGGCGTCGGCTGAACGTTCTAATCACTCGAGCCAAATGGCACACCACTCTGGTGACCAGCATCCGTGCTCACGAACTTAGCGGAATCGGTCCCAACAATCGGGGTGCAATCGCGTTGCGTGACTTTATTGCTTATGCGGAGCGGGACTGCGTGTTGCCTCAGTCACCTTCGGCTCCCACAGGGGAGGAAACCAATGATTTTGAGGATGCAGTCGCAACGGCCTTACGCGACCGGGGACTGACGGTAGATGAGCAGGTTGGCGCCAGCAAGTTTCGACTTGATTTGGCGATTCGAGACCGCCGCGATCCTTCTCGCTATGTGTTAGCCGTCGAGTGCGATGGTGCGACGTACCACAGCACACGTACCGCACGCGACCGAGATATTTTGCGGCAAAGCATATTGGAAAACATGGGTTGGCGCGGGCGCATTCACCGTGTCTGGTCAACCGAGTGGTTCCATGATCGAGATCGCGCAATCGAAAGGGTTCTCGCGAGTCTGACTCTGGCCGAGGCCCGCCCCGTTGAGGAATCCGTACAAGGTGTACCACCGCGAAATGATCCGCCATCTGTTACGGTCAGCACGTCAAGCGTCTCAACTCCTGAAGATGAGCCTTTGACGTCCCAGCGCCGCTATCAACCGGGAATTCCTTATCGGAAATTTAACGGCACGGCTGATCGCGAACTCTTGATCCAGACTCGATTTTCGAGTGGATTAGCAGCCCTTGTGGTTCGAATCGTCGAGGCCGAAGGTCCGATTCACGAAGATTCCTTGGCCGAGCGCCTTAAGGATGTCTGCGGGGTGGAACGAGCGGGGTCAAATGTGCAATCCAACATTGCTGAAGCTGTCCACACTGCGGTGAGCAGAAAGGAAATTGAGAGACGGCGTCAGCGTAATTTCCTCTGGAAAAAGGACACTCACCTGAACGCCTTCCGCATGCCAACTAACTCATTGAGGCGCCCGATTGATTGGATTCACCGAGACGAGATTTCGCTTGCGGTTCTGTACTTGGTTGAGGATCAATTTGGCGTATTGCGAGCCGAACTGGGGCGGGGGGTGGCTCGTCTGTTTGGTCTGGAGAGAGCGACGGCGGAAGCTTGTGACTGCATCCTGGAAGTTGCTGATGAATTGGTTGAGCGAGGTCTTCTGCGGAGCGATGCGGATCGGCTCTCCCTTCCTGATTAGTTTTGGAAGGTCGGCTGAACGCCGTGCCCCTATTCGGTTGCAGGATTGGGATCGGCTGCGCTTCATCAGGGGCAGCGTTTCGCAAGCTTTCTAGGGTTTACCATCTCTCCATGCCCCGCAAGCCCCAGTCTCACTCCACCCCCACCGTCAAAATCTCCCGCCGCGGCGTGGAGCGGCTTAGATCTGGTCACGTCTGGGTCTATCGCTCGGATGTGGTTTTGGCGGAGGGCGTTCCGCCCGGCTCGCTGGTGGGCGTCGCTGACGAGCGCGGCAAGTTTCTCGGATCGGCGCTCTACAGCACGGCTTCGCAGATTGCCGTGCGGATGGTTTCGCGCGAGGCGGTCTCCGATTTTCCTGTGCTGCTTCGCCAGAGAATTTCGGACGCGCTCGCCTACCGCGAAGGTGTTGTCCAGAACACCGACGCCTACCGCCTCATCTTCAGCGAAGGTGACTTTCTCCCCGGCCTGATCGTGGACCGCTATCACGACCTGCTGTCGTTTCAGGTGCTCACTCAGGCGATGGATGCCGAGCCGGTCCGCCAGACGCTGCTCGCCGAGTTGACCGAGAAGCTGCACCCCGCTGCCATCGCCGAGCGCGTGGACGCCCGCGTGCGCGAGCTGGAGCAGTTACCTCCGCGCAGCTCCGGGCTGGTGCAGGGAGAGAAAAGTGCGACCGTCGTGACCATGAACGGCGTGAAGTTCCACTACGACGCGCTCGAAGGGCAGAAGACCGGGGCCTTTCTCGATCAGCGCGAGAATTACGCCGCCGCCGCACAGTACGTCCGTGGCGAGGCGCTCGACGTCTTCTGCTATCACGGAGGCTTCGCCTTGCATCTTGCACCACACTGCGCCTCGATCACTGGAGTGGACAGCTCCCGTCCCGCGCTTGAAGTCGCAGACAAGAATGCCGCGCTCAACATCGGCTTAAACCCCGGGCGCGAGATTGAATGGATCGAAGCCAACGCATTCGATCTGCTGCGCGACTATGCTTCCTCAGGCAAGCAGTACGACACCATCGTCCTCGACCCTCCCGCCTTCGCCAAGAGCAAGAAGAACCTCGATACTGCCCTGCGCGGCTACAAAGAGCTAAACCTGCGGGCTCTGAAAATGCTGAAGCCCGGCGGGATTCTGGTGACTTGTTCCTGCTCCTACCACGTCAGCCGCCGGAGAGTTCATGGAAGTGGTGGCCGATTCAGCCCGCGATGTCCACAAAACGATTCGTTTACTGGAAAACCGGGGACAGGCAAAAGACCATCCTATTCTGTTGAACGTGCCGGAAACAGCCTATCTTAAGTGCTTGATATTGAACGTAAGTAATTGAAACTATTGTGCATATTATATTTGACAGTAACACACTCATATTTTAGCATCACAACATACTAAAGCCGCATCCAAAGCGATGTAGGCCAACAAGCCAAATTTCTAAACTCTTTGGAGGATTTAGTCATGACTGTACTCACCCGTTTTGAACCCTATCGTGAATTCACCACCCTGCAAGACCGCTTGAACCGGCTGTTCCAGACTTCGTTTGGCGACAACCAGGACGCACTGAGCAGCTCGAACTTCAACCCCGCCGTGGACGTCTACGAAGACGAGCACACTGTAAGTCTGAAGATCGAAGTCCCCGGAATCGACGAGAAAGACCTCGACATCCGCGTGGAGAACAACACCCTGACCGTGCACGGCGAGCGCAAGTTCGAGAAGGAAGAAAAAGAAGAAAACTTCCGCCGCGTAGAGCGTCAGTACGGCAGCTTTACTCGCAGCTTCACCCTGCCGCAGACGGTGGATGCGGAAAACGTCTCTGCTAACTACGACAAGGGCGTGCTGAAGGTCAGCTTGCCCAAAAAGGCGGAAGCGAAACCGAAGCAGATTAAAGTAAATGTGGGCGGCCCGGCGCTCGAAGGCAAGCAGCCCAAGAGCACCAGCCAAGCCGCGTAATCACGTAGCGGTGGACCACCTCGTCTGCCCGCCCGAGCGAACGCGAGAGGCGTAGAAAGCCTGGCAGCGCCTAAAGGCGGATTGGCTGATCCACGTTTTCGGCAGGCCTAAAGGCGCTGCCCTGATACGAACCTTGAGTGGCTTCCGGACGAAATCGAATCGCGAGCGTGGTTCGTATCAGGATATGGCTTCAGCCATATCGCCACGAGCACGACAAATGCTGGCTTTAGCCCCTGAGGTTGGACGGGAGGTGGCACAGATGCCGTCTCCCGTTTTGTTTGCACTAGAATTACAAATGAAGTGAAGGAATAACCATGGCCATCCGTTGGGACAAATTCACAGTGAAAGCGCAGGAGGCAGTGCAGCGCGCGAACGAGCACGCTTCCGAGCACGGTAGTCCTGAGCTCCAGCCGCTGCATATTCTCGCGGCTTTGCTGGAGGATAAAGAAGGCATCGTTCCGCCGGTGCTGGAGAAAATCGGCATTGGCCCGCAGGCGGTGCTGAGCGAAATCTATCGTGAACTGGAGAAGCTGCCCAAGGTTTCAGGTGCCTCCGCCCAAGCCGGACTCTCGCCCGCGGCGAACCAGCTTCTTGACGGTGCTTTCAAGGAGGCTGACGGCTTTAAGGATGAGTACGTCTCCACCGAGCACTTGCTGCTTGCAGTTACCCGGCTAAAGCAAGATATGTCACAGCAGATTCTCGCGCGCCACGGAGCGACTCACGAAGCGATTCTCAAAGCGCTGACCGCAGTGCGCGGGTCGCAGCGCATTACTGATCAAAACCCTGAAGCGAAATATCAGGCGCTGGAGCGGTACGCTCGCGATCTGACAGAACAAGCTCGCAAGGGTAAGCTCGATCCCGTCATCGGGCGCGATGAGGAAATCCGTCGCGTGGTGCAGGTGCTTTCCCGGCGGACTAAGAACAATCCGGTGCTGATCGGCGAACCTGGCGTTGGAAAGACTGCCATCGTCGAAGGACTGGCGCAGCGCATTGTCTCCGGCGATGTGCCGGAACTTTTGAAGAGCAAACGCGTGATCTCGCTCGATCTCGGCTCCATGCTGGCCGGTGCAAAATACCGCGGTGAGTTTGAAGACCGGCTCAAAGCCGTGCTCAAAGAGATTGAAGACTCCGCCGGACAGATCATTCTTTTTATTGACGAACTGCACACACTGGTCGGTGCTGGCGCGGCTGAGGGTGCGATTGACGCTTCCAACATGCTCAAACCAGCCTTGGCTCGCGGAGAGCTGCGCGCCATCGGCGCTACTACTCTGAACGAATATCGCAAATACATCGAGAAAGATGCTGCGCTTGAGCGCCGCTTCCAGATTGTGTTTGTGGGCGAGCCCAATGTCGAGGACACCATCGCCATCCTGCGCGGATTGAAAGAGCGCTATGAAGTTCACCATGGCGTACGGATTAAGGATTCCGCCATCGTAGCCGCAGCCACGCTTTCGCATCGTTACATCTCCGACCGCTTTCTACCGGACAAGGCGATCGACCTGATTGATGAAGCGGCGGCATCGCTGCGCATCCAGATTGATTCGCTGCCTACTGAGATTGACGAGCTGGAACGGCGGGCCATGCAGTTGGAGATCGAGAAGCAGGCGCTGAAGAAGGAAAGCGACGCAAATTCCAAAGAGCGGCTGGCCGTCATTGAGAAAGAACTGGCGGGGATTCGCGAGAAATCCGACGCGCTCAAGATCCGCTGGAAGCAGGAAAAGGAACTGATTGCCCGCTCCCGCGCGCTCAAAGAAAAAATCGAGCAATTGAAGATCGAAGAACAGGCTGAGGAGCGCAAGGGCAATCTTCAGAGAGTTGCCGAGATTCGTTACAGCCTTCTCAAACAAGCTGAGGATGAGCTGGCTGGAGTCACGGCACAGATTGACGGCAGTGCTCCAGGCCAGAGCGCGGACAAGAGTGTCCGCGCTACACGCATGCTGAAGGAAGAAGTGGACGAGGAGGACATCGCCCGCATCGTCTCCAAGTGGACTGGCATTCCGGTGTCGAGGATGCTGGAAGGCGAAGTGAAGAAGCTGGTTACGATGGAAGAGCGGCTGCGTCGGCGCGTGGTTGGACAGGAGGCGGCTCTCGAGCGCGTGTCGAATGCTGTGCGGCGATCGCGTGCTGGGCTCAGCGATCCCAAGCGTCCCATCGGCAGCTTTATTTTTTTGGGCCCTACGGGTGTCGGTAAAACCGAACTGGCCCGCGCGCTGGCTGAGTTTCTGTTTGACGACGAGCATGCGCTCCTGCGCATCGACATGTCCGAGTACATGGAGAAGCACGCCGTCTCGCGGCTGATCGGCGCGCCTCCGGGCTACGTCGGCTACGAAGAGGGCGGACAGCTCACCGAGCAGGTGCGCCGCCGTCCGTACGCCGTCATTCTGTTTGATGAAATCGAAAAGGCGCATCCCGACGTCTTCAACGTGATGCTGCAAATCATGGACGACGGCCGCCTCACCGACGGCAAAGGCCGCACGGTCGATTTCAAAAATACGGTCATCATCATGACCTCGAACCTGGGGGCTTCTTTCTTACAAGCTGAAGGACTGAGCTCCGAGAAAGGTTTCGAGGAGGCCTCGCGACAGGTGATGAACACCCTCCACAGCCACTTCAAGCCGGAATTCCTGAACCGCGTGGACGACATCATCGTCTTTCGTCCGCTGGGCAAAGAGCAGTTGGTGCGCATCATTGATCTGCGCCTGGAAGATCTGCGCCGCCTGCTGGCCGAGCGCAAAATTTCCATCGAGCTCACCGACCCGGCCAAAGAGCTGCTGTTCAGCGAAGGCTACGACCCCAACTTCGGAGCGCGTCCGCTGAAGCGCGCCATCCAAAAGCTGGTACAGGACCCGCTGGCGCTGAAGATTCTCGACGGCGCGGTGCTGCATGGCGACCACCTGATCGTGGATGCGGATAAGAAGGCTGGCAAAATGACGTTTGAGGTTAGCAAGCGGGTGGGGGAGAAGGTAAACGTGTAGGGCGGACGCCCTCGTCCGCCAGCGAGCGAAAGCGAGTGGGGTTTCCCGAATCGGAACGAAGTCCCGATTTATTTTCTTGAGATTGAGTGATTCGCCAATTCACACTCATAGAATTTGTTTCGCAGACAGGCGTTTGGAGGGTGTTTCCAGTGGGTACTGGACGCCGTTTGCGAAACGGTCGAGTGGCCTAACCAGCCACTAGGGTTCGACTCCCTCGCCCTCCGAAGGCAATCGATAAAAATCAAAGCGCTTGACTTCGCCATTGGCCGCGTTATCCTAAAAGTGTTTCGCAGACGGCGTTCAGTTCCACGCCCCGGTTGGTTGCCGGGGCTTTCGTGTTTTTGAGGTTTGAAATTTGGGGACGGGCGCCTCGCCCGTCGAGCGAGCGGGATTGCTCCCTGATACGCATCACAATCAAAATATCCGTTCGAGTTTATAAGATTATGGCTTGTTAAGGCTGTTTATTTGCCATTATTTATATGGCACTTAATTCGTGTTACACTATATCCGTGTCATGAAAACCAAGCTCCGCAATGTCACCATCACCCTCGAAGAAAACGTGGCCAAGTGGGCCCGCATTGAAGCTGCGCGCAAGGACACTAGCGTCTCCCGCTTGCTGGCTTCTATCCTGAAAGAGCGCATGCAGGAAAAAGATGGTTATGAGGGAGCCATGCGGCGGGCGTTGGCTCGTGAACCTTTTTTGCAGAGCGATGGGCGCTACCTCTCGCGCGAGGAGGCGCATGAACGGTGAGCGCTCCCGTATTCGTTGACACCAACGTCTTCATCTATGCGGTAGATCAAGCCGATCCCAAGAAACAAAATGCGGCGCGGCTTTGGCGGGCGGAGTTGTGGAAGAGCCGGCGTGGTCGCGTCAGCTTTCAGGTGTTGCACGAATTTCTTGTGAAGGTCACGCAGAAGTGGCCCGCCTCGCGTGATGATGCTCGCGCTGAAGTGCGCGACTTGCTGGCTTGGCAGCCGGTTGTATTGGACGCTGCGGTCCTGGAGCGGGCCTGGAAAATTCAGGAACGCTATCAGCTTTCGTTTTGGGATTCGCTGATTGTTGCCGCGGCAAAGGCGGCTGGATGTCGATATCTGCTGACTGAGGATTTGCAGGCTGGGCAAGATTTGGATGGTGTGGTTGTGGTGAATCCGTTCTTGCAAGAGCCTGGCGCGTTGCCGGATTTCTAAGGCTCGCTCCGCTCGCTGACCCTTCGACTGCGCTTAGGGCAGGCTCCCGAGGGCGGCTGTCCCACATTATTTCACCTCACAAATCCTTGACTGACGGGGCAAGCCCCGGCTCCACACGTGGTGTCTCAATACTGGACTTTATGCAATTTATTTCTCCGGCTCCATAGTCAAAACACGGCCTTCGGAGTATGCTGGGCTTGTTTTTGGGACAGTGTCCAGTTACCAGTTTTCGGCCCCCCTTGCAGGTGTACTGGTGGTCCCGTTTACCCCCGGTTTACGCGAATAAAATTCAACTGATATTTGCCGGAGCGTGCTCGCAGCTGCTGCGGCCCTCTCCTCGGCTGGAACCTCAGGACGGCAACCTGGGCCTATGCGCCCGTGATAAGGAGAAGTTTGCATGTCACATCATTCACCAGTTTGTTGTATTTTGCCTGACCATATTCTGCGCCGCTTGGCGGAACACGATCAATACCGGGAGAGAGCCTTACACACCTTGGCGATTACGGAAAGATTGCGTGGACGCCGGGAAGTGCTTGGTCAATTTGCCGCCGCTTTGAGCACCGGGGTAGAGCGGCGCACCATCTACGATGCTCAGAACCAGACCACGTTGCCGGGCAAGCTGGTGCGCGGCGAGGGAGACGGCCCGACCGGCGACATTGCGGTCAACGAAGCTTACGATTTTTCCGGCGCCACGTACGACTTCTATCAGAAAGCCTACAACCGTAATTCCATTGATGATCAGGGCATGCGCCTCGACTCCAGCGTGCACTACGACCAGGACTACGACAACGCCTTTTGGGACGGGCAACAGATGGTTTATGGCGATGGCGACAAGACCATTTTTGACCGTTTCACAAAGTGTCTGGATGTAGTGGGGCATGAGCTCACCCACGGAGTCACAGCATCTACCGCTGCCTTGATCTATCAGGGACAGCCCGGCGCGTTGAATGAATCCATGTCAGACGTA
This sequence comes from uncultured Acidobacteriota bacterium, assembly GCA_963837365.1. Lineage (GTDB taxonomy): Bacteria > Acidobacteriota > Terriglobia > Terriglobales > Acidobacteriaceae > CAWBXL01. The sequence goes on along the minus strand of CAWIMW010000007.1, from coordinate 66,274 downwards.
TTTGGTTCGCTGGTCCGGCAAATGAATGAGGGCCAAACTGCCGACCAGGCCGATTGGCTGATCGGCAAAGGGTTGTTTCTGCCATCCGTTCAAGGCGATGCCCTGCGCTCGATGAAAGCGCCTGGAACGGCCTATGACGATCCCCAGATTGGCAAGGACCCTCAGCCGGCTGATATGGCGCACTTCGTTAAGACCACGCGCGATCAAGGTGGGGTACACATCAACTCGGGCATTCCGAATCATGCGTTCTATCTGGTGGCCACGCAGCTCGGCGGATATGCGTGGGAACGGGCAGGCAGGATTTGGTATGTCGTACTTACCCAGAGGTTGCAGCCCAGCTCGGATTTCCAGGCAGCGGCGGATGCAACGTTTTCTGTGGCTGGCGAACTGTTCGGCCAGGGTAGCGACGAACAGAAAGCGGTGCAGAATGGTTGGGATGGCGTGGGGATCAGAGTCAACGCATTTGCGGCAAATGCTGCGGTAAGTGCTGTCAAAAAGCGGGATGTCGCCTAGAGTCTGGCGATTATTTTGGGTGTGTACGTAGAGTTAATTTCTGCGGCACGCCCTTTGTTTCGTCATAGAATTTAAGAGTTGAGGAGACATGCGGGTCCGATTTGAACGGAGCGGCGGGTTTGCCGGAATTACGCTGGGGAGCGATTTCGATTCCGCGGAGATGCCTGCGGACCAGACAGCTGAGTTAACGCGGCTGGTTTCGGACGCCCGGTTCTTTGAGCTGCCGGCGGCCATTACGCCTGAGAAACCTGGCGCTGATCGTTTTCAATACTCGATTTCCGTGGATGACGGCGCACAAAAGCACTGCGTGGAGTTTGAGCAGGGTTCAGCTCCAGAGTATTTGCAGCCGCTGGTTCAGTGGCTCACTGAGGCCCAGCGGAATTTGATGGCGGCCAGGAAGAACAAGGGATAGGGACGCTTACTTTTTGTGGTCGGGTCCAAGGTCTCGCAGAGTCGGCGAGACCTTGGGCACCCAGCTAATTCTTTTTTCCGGCGTATCACTCCGGCATCGGGAAATTCACTACCGCCTCTGCGCTTCTCGATCCATCGGTGGCGATCACTTTGACTGCGTGCTGCTTGCTTTCGGTGGACAACTGGATCGGGACCGTGGTTTCTTTGGTTTCAAATACGCGCTCGTCCCAACTCGATCCTGCGTCCCCCGAGTACAGCACGGTGTACACAACTTCTTTCCCTAGTTCGGCACTTCGTCCCGTAAATGTGATCAGAACGCGTCCATCACGCGGCGTTGCCGGTTCCGTACTGGAAGGAATAATGACGCGTACGCGCGGCGCCTCCGCGCTGACCTTGCGGGAGGCCAGCACACCGTCGGGTCCGGTCAGTTCAATCCACGCCAGGCCCGGCAGTAGGGGCACGCGATAGTGAAACGCGGTCAGGTCACGAGTCAGGACCTGCCCTGGTATTTTCCAATTGGGCGCAAACTTGTAAGTTGCCAGCTTGGTTCCTGCGGCGTTTTTCAGCACGATGGCGAAGTCACCCATGAAATCCTGGGGGAGGTCTTCGTGGCCCATGACGTCGTAGAAGGCATTCAAATAGGCGTCGTACTTTCCCGCATCCCGGGCCAGGAAGCCGCGGACCAGGAGCATAGGCGGGTCGGGCGGATGTTGCAGCACATTGGCCAGGTGGCCGTAGGTGCACTGCGTAATCCACTGTTCCGTGGAAGGGGTTAGTTCTTGCTTGTGGGTATCCGGATTCGCCATCATCTGTTGGCTGGTTCCGGAGCCAGTGAAAGGTTGGGTAAGGTCCTCGGGATTCCTTTGAGACGGCCCCATGATGGCGGCGGAGTTGTCCTTGGTGCGCCGCGCGCCTGGCGTACCGCCCACCACTAAACGAATGCCATTGGCCCACTTGCCGGGCTCATTGTGGTAGCTGACGCCGCATTCCGCCTGCATTTCATCGTCAGCCCACCCGTCCGGCAAGGTGTGGACCAGCTCGTGGGCTACGGTGTCCACCTTCTCCCCTCGCGGGACCAGGGTCACTTTCCAGGAGAGGGTGATGCCTTTTTCCGCAAACGTAATTGGTTGGTCGACGGTCACGCCCGCGGCGCCCTCGCCTTGGACCAGGATATAGTCACTATTGTTCAAAATGCCTACGACGCGTCCCGCTCCGGTGAGAAAGGCGTCAGCGCCTAGCCGGTCCTGAAGCACAGAAATCAGCACGTTTCTGCGGTGATGGATCCCCCACTGCCAGGCATCGGGAATCTTCGCGTCCGTGAAATCCTTCAGCGCCATGGCTTGCGTCGGCAAGCGTCCGGGAGCGAGCGGATAGAAGTCGGGAATAAATTTCCCGGAGTCTGCGGCGAATTGCCTGGCCACGTCTTCCAGCGAGACATTGGGCGCATCCGCGCGAATTGCTAGCGGAACGAAATGGACCACCGGCCCGATGGTCTCCACCACATCTCCCGCCACACGCATCCGCAGGCCCGTGGGTGAGCCGTCCATCTTCTTGACCACGTCGGCCTGGATGGCATACGGTCCCGCTCCGTTGAATTTGAAGGAGTTGTCCTGGGGAAATCCGGTAAGCGCGTAGGCATCAACCTTGAACGGCATCATCTGTGGTAGCGCTTTACCGTGCAGGTTAACCTGGTCTATATCCGGTAGCAGGAATGTTTCTTTTTGCCCTGGGCCGCTCACGGTAAATTTGAACCGGACCTGGTCAGACTGGCTGCAATTGGTCTCACCCTTCAACACAATCGTCTGCCGGTCATTTACCTCGACGCGCTGGCCGCCGCGCACGTAGTGGTGAACCCCGGTAACGACCGTGTCGCGGCCTTTCACCATGGGCAGCTCGGCGACGTAGGAGACGAAATCCGGAGCAGTCCAGGCGGGTGAGCTGTTTCCCAGGCCGGTCTTCAAACGTCGGGTCGTCCTGCCATACACCTTGCGAAGGAGAGAACCAACCGTCCAGGATCCGGTAGGTGCAAGCTGGTTGCTCAGGCGTACTGGAGGGCTGCTCCGGCGGCGCGGAAGTGGGAGGAGCGGGAGTTTCGGTTATGCCGGTGGTTGTGCCCGGGGTGGTGTAGGTGGTTCCAAGATTGATGTCGGGATGTGACCACTTGTAGGCTTAGCCCCAGAGAAATGCTAAATTTGCCCGGCTCCACGGGACATTCCTTGGCCACCCGCTCGACGCATGCGTCATAGGCGGCCTTGGCTTCGTCCGCGGTTTTCTGCTTGTCTTCGATTTCCTGGACTTTCGCCGGATCGATACCCTGCTTCAATTGATCTGCTTGCTTTTCTTCTGCCGCGGCTTGCGCGTCTGCCGCGTCGGCTTGCGCGCTCAGGCGCTGGGCTTCGGCGTCAAGCTGTGCGGCGCGGGCTTCGTCGCTCGCAGCCTGGGCCTCCCATTCTTTGTGATACTCGTGGTCCGCCGGCCACTGCTTGGCGCGCTCATGATCTTTCGCAGCGTCATCCCGATTGTTCGCAGCCAACTCACGGTAGGCGGCGGCCTGCTCGCGCAATTTGGCTGCATAGGCGCGGTCGCTGGCTGCTTGTTGATCAAGAGCGGCTGCTTCATTTTGCTTGCGTCGCCTGGTCGGAACCAGCCGGGTTTGATGCGGGCTGCCGTGGCTTCTTGCTCGAATTGCTCCCAACGCCGACGCAACTCAGCGCAGTCATCCCCTTTCTTGGGACAGCCGTCAGTTTGAGAGGCGGATTTCTGGCCCCTTGGCTATCTGCGTGCCACCGGAGCCAGAATCCGACGGTGCGGGAGGTTGTGGCGGCTCGGGCGTAGAGGCGCGGGCAGTCGGGTTGCTGCTCCGGTCTTTGGCCACGGGCTCTGGTGGCAATGGCTTTCCGGGGATCGGGCGCAAAGAAACCCACCACCTGCCCATTGACCATGAACCCTCCGGCTTTCTTCGAGTGGATTGTTCCTTGTAGGTGTACGGCCTCCGCGAGAAATTGCCTCTGGTCCAGGGCGCGTGCGAAGCTCTCGTTCTTTGACGGTTTCATCGAGACGGTGTCGCGGCTGCATGTTGTCCAGGCGGAAAGAAGAGCACGCCTGGTTCACCCGGTTTGGGGATTTTGAAGTCGGGGAATCTTCTTGGCCACGTCGGCATAGTCCACGACATCGGAAACATCTCCCGCCTTCCAGGCGTCAGCTGGCAGCAGCTCCGGGCCGAATACTGTCGCCTGCATGGGTGGTGGACTGACCGCGCATCAGGTTGCAGCTGGTCGGCACTCATGGCCAATCCCAGTATGTACACAGGAAAGGTCGCGCCCCGGCCCGCATCGCGCAAGTGATGCTGATCGAACCATGGGGACGTCGTCCGGCAACTTCGAGTACAGGGCGTGTGTAGTCTCCGCCAGAATGAACCCCGGCTTTCCTCCCACATCCACGCTAGTTCCCGGTCCTCTCCCGTCGAATGGCCCGCCGAACTTGAGCTGCCGGTCGGGAAATCCAGGATCGGCGGGGCAGTGTAATAGCTTGTCTGGCTGAAACTCTGTCTGTCCGACGGTGTCTGCCGAATTAAATTTTGAGGTGTCGATAGTGATCGTGCCTGCGGGAGAGTCTCCATGCAACACCTCCAGCGGAGACTTGATCACTTCGATGTTGTCAAAACAAATCGGCGCAGCAGCAGGCTGGACACTTCCGTCGGCAGCGCGCATTTGCAACGTTGTCCAGCAGCGAAGGGACGATTGGCGCTCTCAGGCACATTGATCTGTCCCTGGCTGACATTCAACGCCGGCGTCGTCGGTATTTTCGACGCTGTCCAGAACGGTCCGTCCACAGAAGGGCAAGTTCTCGATATCTTCTGGCGTAATCACGCTGACCGCAACGGGTACTTCTTTTACTTCCTCGGCATGGCCTGGGCCGGGAAACACCATGGCGGCCAGAGAAATCAGAATAAACAAAAACATACACGGGCCTACGACAGGAACCATAAGGCCTCCGTAGACAAGAGATTTTATTTTCGGGGGATTTTGGGGGATTATAGCGGCAGATCGCAGATCGGGGGTAGCGTTTTTTCGAACGCTGATCCTGGGATTTTTCGCCTAGATAACAGTCTAGCCGATTTAAACTGTTCTGCCACCGGCGTCTGCCACAGATACCAGCCACCACCATGCGCACGATGATTCCCAGGCCTCCCCACACCAGCGACCAACTAAAAGCCAGCGCTGCCGCGGAGACGCTGGGAATCAACATGACGAATCCAGCGAAGGTCAGCGACTATAGCCAGGCGCCGTGCCCAGTTGTACATGCGGAGGAGGCCCCAGCCAATGATTGCCGCTACGGCTGATATCAGCAGGAACATGTAGGGCCCGGCCAGCTCCAGCCCACCTAACAGCCATGCACCTGTGGACATGGAGATGGCCCCGGGCCGCGCCAGCATGACGCCACCCGTCACGCAGAGGTAGGCGGCAACGAGCAAGAAGAGCAGCGCGATGGTAGTGACGCCAACAGGGCGGGACATAAAGTCAAAAGCAACCGCACGGATTTACGCCTGCCTACTGTCGCGAATCAGTTTTTAAGAATCCGCATAACTCCGCGAATATCTGCGGCAAGTGTTTTCAGGCCGAAAGCCGAGTATATTCTTTTTGGCTTTCCCAGGAGGTTGCGATGCGGCGTCTATTTCTTCCTTTCACGCTTCTACTTTTGTCACTTGCCGGCTGGGCACAGACGCCACCTGTCCGCGAGATTAAGGTTGCGATTTCCAATCCCACCGATCAAGCAAGGCCTGCGGAAGATATCGTAATTCCCTTTGCACAGCTGCGGCAGGTGGCGCCGGAAATCAACGCCGGCTCGCTGGTGGTGACCGTCGACAAAGCCGAGGTCCCCTCGCAAGTGGATGACCTTAACGGCGATGGCAAAGCGGATGAACTTGCTTTCCAAATTGATCTCAATCCCAAGCAAACGCGCACCGTCACTATCGCGTACGGCGAGCCTGACCAGATCTTCCGTATGCGCAGTGAATATCCCAAAAGGACCTACGCTTTATTTGCAAACAAAATTGAGGGGTTGGGTTGGGAATCGAGCGAGAACGCATGGCGTCTGTATTTTGATCCGCGTAATGCGATTGATCTTTATGGCAAGCGGCGGGGCTCGATGTTTCTCGACATTCTCGCCACTCCCGAATACATCTATCACCTGGATTCGCCCAACGGCCGCGACATTTACAAAGTCGGGAATGCACTTGGAATCGGAGCAGTGGGGGCCTGGGTGGATGGCAAGCTGGTCAAAGTGGCGGATGTGGTGTCACGAAAGTGGCGGATCATTTCCAACGGGCCGGTGCGCAGCATTATTGAGATCACTTATCAAGGCTGGAAGGTGGATGGCAGAAGCATTACTTTGCGCTCGAGGATTGAGCAGTGGGCTGGGGACCGTGGTTTTTTTCATAGCATCACAGCCGAAGGTGGTGCTGGTGTGACCTTTGCTACCGGATTGCCGGTCAAACCCAGTGTGCTGGCATTCCGGTCGGAGACGCATCAGTCTCCGGGATGGCTGGCTACCTATGGAGAGCAAGTTGTCCAAACAGGCGCGACTGCTACAGAGGAATTACAGGGTACGAACCTTGGGCTGGCAATCATCGCGCTGGGAGAAACGACTACAGCCGATCAGAATGACTTGAACTACCTGATGACATTTTCGCTGGAGCACGGCAGCGCGCGCTGGTATGTTGCCGCTGCCTGGGACCAGGAAGGGATGAACAATGGGCTGGCGGTCGGGACTCCTCCGCGCGCGCCGGAACAAGCAGGTAGTGCCTCTGTTGCGCTAAAAACTCAGAGTGCGTTTCTTCACTGGCTTGGCCAGAGGAAGGATGAGTTGGCGGCCCCAGCCAGTGTCAAAGTCTTGCCTTGAATCTGGCCAAAATATGAGAGGCGGGCGAGTCGCCCGCCTCCACATTACTTCCGGCCCTTGTTTCAGAATTCAAGTTACGCCAAGTCAAACAGCAATACTTCCGCGCTCTCTACACCCTTCAGCTTCAAGTTAGTTTCATCTGTTACCGCTGCTCCGTCGCCCTGACTTAGCTTCTGACCGTTCAACTCGACTCCACCTTTGGCTACTTGCACCCAGGCTGCGCGGCCCGCGCCGAGGTCGTGCTTTACCTCTTGTCCGGGTTCGAGCAGAGAGATATAAAGCTTGGCATCCTGATGGATGGTGACTGATCCATTCTTTCCATCGGGCGATGCAATCACCCGTAATTTGCCTTGCTTCTCATCCCCTGGAAAAGTTTTTTGTTCGTAGCCCGGCTTATGGCCTTGTTTGTCGGGCAGAATCCAAATTTGCAGCAAATGTACGGGATCGGTCTGCGAGTGGTTGAACTCGCTGTGCCGTATGCCGGTGCCCGCACTCATGCGCTGGCCGTCACCGGGCAGAATCACTGAGCCGGTGCCCAAGCTGTCTTCATGCTCCAGCGCGCCTTCGAGAACATAGGTAATGATCTCCATGTCCCTGTGCGGATGGGTGGGGAAGCCCTCGCCGGGTGCGACCCAGTCTTCGTTGATCACCCGCAAAGAGCGGAAGCCCATGAAGTTTGGGTCGTAGTACCGGTCAAAAGAAAACGTGTGTTTGGTATTGAGCCAGCCGTGGTTGCCGCCACCGCGTTGGTTACTGCGTCGAATGTTGATCATGGGACAATCCTCGTTATAACGACTATATAGATGTGGCAGGCCGGGCGAAGGATTCAACTGCATTGGATTGAAAACTAACGGGTAAGGACAGCTACTTCTTGTCGGCCTTCTTCTTTTCGGCCTTGGGCTTCTCGTCCTTCTTGCTGTCTTTGCCGGAGGATTCTTTAGCCGACGAGTCTTTGGAGGTTGATTCTCCATCAGAAGAGGAGGCGGACGCCGAACTCTTCTTGGCGTAATCAGTTACATACCAGCCGGAGCCTTTGAACTGGACCGCCGGGGCGGAGATGGTCTGCTCGACCGGGCCGCCGCAGTCGGGACACTTCTTCATAGGTTTGTCGGAGAACTTCACGATTCTTTCAAACCGGTGATGGCATTTCTTGCACTGGTATTCGTAAAGTGGCATAGAGAATAGACAAAGATATCATGGGTAGAGCGGACACTCCTGTCCGCTCAAAGCGTACAGTGGATCAAAAGCGGAAGTACCGCATTCAACATCCGCCAAGCAACGAAAAGCAGATACTCTGCCGACAGGGCGGACAAGAGTGTCCGCCCTACACCTGATACACTCCCCTCCATGAAGGCCGATGAAAAGCCCACAAGCCCCCTGGCCCCGGGACTCTACATCGTGGCCACGCCCATCGGCAATCTGGAGGACATCACGCTGCGGGCCTTACGAGTTCTGAAAGAAGCCGACCTGATCGCCTGCGAGGACACTCGGCACACGCAAAAGTTGCTGAATCATTACGGGATTACGACCCGGACCATCAGTTACCACGAGCACAATGAGGCCTCCGCGCGCGGAAGAGTTGGTGCGGGAACTGGAGAAAAGTGTGCGCATTGCTCTGGTGACGGATGCCGGCATGCCGGGGATTTCTGATCCGGGGTATCGGGTGGTGGCGAAAGCGGTGGAGCACGGGATTCCGGTGGTTCCGGTTCCGGGCGCATCGGCATTTGTGGCGGCGCTGGCGGCGAGTGGGTTGCCGACGGATTCATTCGAGTTCCACGGATTTCTTCCGCCGAAGAGCGGGCAGCGGCGGCAGATGCTGGAGAAAATTAAAGACTCGCAGCAGACGCAGGTGTTCTATGAAGCGCCGCACCGGGTGAAAGAAACAGTGGAGGATATCGGTGAGATTCTAGGTAGCAAACCGCCAGGTTGTGATTGCCCGCGAAGTTAGCAAAATTCATGAAGAATTTTTGCGGGGGAAAGCGGCGAGGTTTTCGAAACCCTGGATTCCGCATCCGCGAGATCAAAGGCGAAATCACCCTGCTGATCGGCAAACCTGCTCGACGTGTAGAAGATGGAAACCATGTGGAGGCGGGCGACTCGCCCGCCAGGTTGTCGATAGGTCAGCGGGTTGAGCAACTCATGGAGGACGAAAAGGCGGACGAGAAAGCCGCCCTGAAGAAAATCGCGAAGGAGCGTGGGAATTTCGAAAAGTGAAGTGTACAGGGAACTACAGAGAAGCAAATAATTAGACCCTAGCACCGTGAAGTTCGCGAAAACCGAGCAGGGGAGTTCAAATGAGCGTCGTGAAGGATCGTGCCCAATTCGTTGCGAAACTAGAGGATTACGAGTGGAAAAAGGATTTCAGAGATATTGCCGCCGAGAATGGAGCATCGGGACTACTTGCTGCCGTTTATAAGGGAGTTGATGCAAATACCTTTCGGGCATTCAGAAGATATAAGCAGAACACACCTTCGACAACCTTTCGTAGCTGGGCTTCGGAAGAACTTTACCGAGATGCACTGACAGATCTACTCCGGATTCGCTCTGCTGCCAGATATGACAAGTGGCTGCTTAGATTGGCGCGTCGCCTTGACAAGATGACTGCAAAGGAAATCGTTACCAGCCCCCAAATATTATCGCGGGCACTCAAATTGCTAAATCTGCTTGTAAAGAGGTTGTGCACCATGCCACCACTGTGGCCTCGACACTACGGCGGTTCATCCGCTATTTGCATGTGCCCTTGGATAAGTCACAATCCGACGCTTGGAGCATTGAGGAAGAGATCACCTAGCTAAATAGCGTTTCTATTTCCTGGCGAGCGCGCGACAATGGGGTCGGTGCCCGATCTTCAGATCTACAAGAGTCTACAGGGAGCTATTCGGGAGCTATGCGAAGAGGCTGGTTTACCAACGATCCCGTATCGAGTGCTTTGCGTGAGATCGTGGTCTCGCTGAACCAGATCGTTCATCAACGTGGTAGAACTGATTCTATTTTGTCGCCAACTCCTTCTTCACCGCCTCGCTAACCACCTTCCCATCCACCCTCATCCCCGCCGCGGCAAACCGGGCCATGGCATTCTTCATGACGGTTCCCATCTCTTTCATCGTCGGCGAACCCATCTCAGCGATGGCCGCCTTCACTCCCGCCACAATCTCCGCCTCTCCGGCAGCTTTCGGCAGGTAAGTTTCGATCAGCACAATCTCCGCGGCTTCCTTGTCCGCCATCTCCTGCCGCCCGCCCTTGGTGAACTGCTCGATGGATTCCTTGCGCTGTTTGATCAAGGTGGTCAGGATTTGCTGCGACTCTTTGTCGTCCAGCGGGGCCATCTTCTCCACTTCCTTCTTCTTTAGCGCGCTTTTGACCATGCGCAGGGTGGAGAGCTTATGCTCGGCGCGGGCCTTCATGGCTTCGGTGATGTCTTTTTGAATCTGCTCGATCAGGCTCATAGGGACTGATTATAGCGGCTTCAAAAGCCAAAAGCTGTAAACCACAGAGAACACAGAGTTTCACGGAGGTTGTCCTCTGTGGCGGTTCCTCTGTGTAACTCTGTGCTCTCTGTGGTTAGAGGTTTTTCTATCCGGTAAAAAGGCGGTATTTGATAAAATACTCTGTAGCCTCGCATCCGACGAGCGGTGCTACCGCCCCCCGCGCAAACTTTCGTTGAAACCACTCAGATAAAGGATTACCAGCAATGTTGCTTAAGAATCGTCTCTTTACTCCCGGTCCTACCCCCTTACTTCCTGCCGCCCAGACTGCCATGGCGGCTTTTTCTGCCCATCACCGTACCGCCGATTTCAAGGCGCTTTACACCCGCGTGCTTTCCGACATGAAGGACTTCATCGGCACGCAGAATGATGTGCTGGTGCTGGCTTCCTCCGGCACCGGAGTCATGGAGGGTGCGGTTTCAAATCTGACTTCGCCTGGGGACAAGGTTGTCGTCTTAACTGGCGGCAAGTTCGGCGAGCGCTGGCGCGACCTGGCCAAGGCCTTCGGCTGCAATGTGGATGTGCTCGAGCGTCCCTTATGGGCGAAACGTTTTCGTTGAATGAAATTAAGGCCAAGCTCACACCGGATGTGAAAGTTGTCTATGTGCAGGCCACAGAGAGCTCCACCGGCGCGCGTCACGATATCCAGGGCATTGCGAAACTGGTGCGCGCTATGGGCGATGACACGCTGCTGGTCGCCGATGCCATCACCGGTCTTGGCACTACGCACTTCGATGTCGACGGCTGGGGCATTGATGTGATCATCGGTGGATCGCAGAAGGCATTGATGATTCCTCCGGGGCTGGCTTACTGCGCAGTCAGCGAGCGCGCCTGGAAGCGCATGGATGCCACTAAGAATCCGCGCTACTACTTTGACTTCCGTAAGGAGCGCAAAGCGGCGGCGAAGGGCGAGTCTTCCTACACTCCGGCGACCTCTTTGTTTGCCGCTTTAGGAGCGGCGCTGGATTTTGTCCGGCAAATGGGCAAAGGCGATCTGGCCGAGGGACGCAAGAACCTGGTCGACAATGCTGAACTTGCCGCGGAGATGACCCGCGCCGGAGTGAAGGCGTTGGGTATGACGTTGTTCTCGCCCACGGCCCCAGCGGCTGCTTTGACCGCGGTCAATGCGCCCGCGGGTATTGATTCCGGAAAAATAGTCAAGGAGTTCCGCGAATCGTTCTCGGCCGTGGTGGCCAACGGACAGGGTGATGCCATGAAGGGAAAGCTGTTCCGTATTGCCCACATCGGCTACTACGATTATCTGGACACGGTCGGCATTCTGGCGGCGCTGGAGCATGTGCTCGTCGCCGTTACCGGAAAAGAAGTTGAATACGGTGCTGCCGTCAAAGCTGCGCAGCAAGTTTATGCGCGCAGTCTGGCTGAGAAACGGCAACCGGTCGGCGTCTAACCAACCCGCGGCCGAACTCAGTTGATGGTAAAAGTCATCGCGTTGGAGGTTTCCGCCATGGTTCCGCCTCCATAGATGCCTCCACTCATTCCAGGATTTTCGACCGTCACCTGCACTGTGCCGGGAGTAGTGACCATCGACGCGGGGATATTGGCGGTGAGCTGATTGCCCGTCACCACGGTTGTGTTTTGGCTTGTGCCGTTCCACTTTATCTCGGCATTGCTGTTAAAACTGGTGCCGTTGACGGTAAGCACAAAGCCGGCGCTGTTCGCATTTACATTGTTGGGAACAAGAGCGCTAATGTTTGGGGTCACTCCCGCAACCGGAGGCGTGGTCTTGGGTGATCCGTAGCCGCACCCTAGGCATAGAGCTGCGAGGAGTATAGCGAAAACTGTCTTCATGACATTCTCCTGATCAGATACTTCGGTTGGCAATTAGTGTAGGAAACAGGAGAAATGCCGATGTCGGCGCCACGTCATTTTCTTGTCAAGGACTTGTTAGGCAGCTTGGGGGGACGCCGCCCCGGTAAGATTGAGTCTCACGCAATCATTTTGCATACCTGGCCAAAGGACCCAGTCAACTTATGAAAATTGTTGTGGCTGAAAAAATTTCTTCAAGCGCAGTGAACTTCTTGCGGGAGCCGGGGTGGGAGATTGTCACGCCGGACCAGATCACCGGCAATCTGCCGGAGCATCTGGCCAATGCCGACGCTCTGGTGGTGCGCTCTGCGGTACAGGTAGATGGCAAGTTGCTCGAGCATGCGCCTAAACTTCGCGTTGTCGGACGCGCCGGGGTTGGCGTGGACAATGTGGACCTCGACGCCGCCACGCGCAAGGGAATTGCAGTGATGAATACGCCTGGCGGAAACGCTGTGGCCGTCGCCGAGCAGACGGTGGGCATGATGCTGGCTATGGCGCGTCATCTGTGCAAGGCCGACGCTTCGATGCATGCCGGGAAGTGGGAGAAGAAAGCCCTGCAAGGCACGGAACTACGCGACAAGACACTGGGAATCGTAGGCCTGGGCCGCATTGGCATGGAAGTCGCACGCCGCGCCCGGGCTTTTGGGATGGAAATTTTGGCGCATGATCCTTTTGTGTCTCCGGCGGTTGCGAAAGAGCAGGGCATCCGCATGGCAACTTTGGACGAAATCTATGCTGCGGCGGATTACCTCACGCTGCATGTCGGCCTGACTCCGCAGACCACGGGAATGATCAACACCGACTCGATCAAGAAAATGAAGAAAGGCGTGCGCCTGGTGAACTGCGCGCGCGGCGAGTTGATTGATGAAGCCGCGCTCGCGGATGCACTCAAGCAAGGGCAGGTAGCCGGAGCGGGATTGGATGTGTTTGTTTCCGAGCCGCTGAAGAATTCTCCGCTCACGGCACTCGATAATGTTGTGCTCACTCCCCACGTGGGAGGTTCCACTAGCGAAGCTCAGGAGGCGGTCGGAGTTCAGATCGCCAAACAGGTTAAGGATTATCTGAAAGATGGCGTCATCCAGAATGCCGTTAATGTGCCTTCGGTTTCGCATGATGAATATTTGAAGCTTCAACCCTACATTGTGCTAGCCGAACGACTGGGAGCGTTTCTTGCCCAAGTCAGTGACGGGACACTGGAAGAGATCGCCCTGCGCTATAGCGGCGGCATCGCCGAGTGGAAGACGGAACTCATCCGCAACGCGGCGGTGAAGGGGGTCCTGAATCAATATCTACAAGAGAAGGCGAATTTGGTAAATGCCGCCGCTATTGCGGACTCGCGCGGCCTGCGCCTGACGGAGGAGCGGAAACCTAAAACATCAGGCGGGGCGGACAATGTGCTCTCCATCCAGCTCACTACCAGCCAGGAAAAACACGTGGTGAAGGGGGCGGTGCTGCACGGACAAACGCCGCGGCTGCTGCATGTGGATGGGATTGAAGTAGAGGCGCCGCTGGGGAGCAACCTCATTTACATGCGCAATAGCGACGTGCCAGGCGTCATCGGGCGGGTGGGAACCATTCTGGGACAGCACTCAATCAACATTGCCAATTTTTCACTAGGACGGCGAAGTGAAGAGGACCCGGGTGGGCAGCCGCGCGAAGCGATTGCAGTTGTGCATGTCGACGGGGCTGTTTCAGAAGCGGTGCTAGCGGAGCTGCGGAAATCTCCGGCGGTGAAGCAGGCAAAAGCAATCCGGCTTTTCTAAATATTGGTCTTTAGAAATTCAGGTTTTGCCGACGCAGCTTGCGGCTCTCGGCCAGCAGGGCCATGGAGTGCATTAAGTTTTGTAGTGTCACAATTCCGATCAGCCGCTGTTCATCCACCACGGGAATCAGGCTGAGATTGCGCGCACTGAGTTTGCGAAACGCCGACGCCAGCGATTCGTTCTTTCCCGCTGCTTCAAAGAAGCGGTTCATGGCCGACTGTACATAGCCGTTGCCTTCCGCACGGAGCGCCTCCAGGATCTTGCGCTTGGAAATAATTCCCACCATATCGCCGCCACGAATCACCGGAAAATCATCTTGCAAAGTATGGACAGCTTTGTCCAACGCATCTTCCAAGGTGTCGGCCGGAGAAAGCGTAGCAAAATCCGTGAGCATGACATCTACCAGATGCACCGTCTCCAGTACGGTTTGAAAGACCGCGGAACGTTCTTCCATCTGCACCGCAAGGAAGAGGAAAAAGCCGACCATGGTCAGCCATGTGCTTGCAGGGCTGCCGCCTTCAAAGTATTGCAGCATTCCTGAAAGCATGAGTACAGTTGCTACGGTTTGGCCGATTGAAACTGCGCGTCGCGTGGCAAGGCTTGGGTTCATGCGATGGCTGAAGATGGCACGCAACACCCGCCCTCCGTCTAGTGGATAGCCGGGCACCAGATTCAGAAGGGCCAGGCCTATGTTGCACCACACAAAACTGCGGGGCAGGTTGAAAGAATGGATGTAGGGTTTGCCCAGCACCTGGACTTTCGGCATCCAATGCCAAAATACGATGGCCGCAACGACTCCGATGACTAAATTGATCAGTGGCCCGACAAGCGCGACCCAGATTTCACGGGTCCATGCACCTGGGACCATAACGGGCTCGCGCACTTCATCCATCAAGCCGACTCCCCCGATGGGCAAGAGCACTACGGTCTTGGCACTGGTCCCGCTCTTCATGCTGGCCAGGATGTGGGCCAGTTCGTGAATCAACACACAGCCGAAGATGATGGCGACTAGGGCGACGCCGCGCAGGCTGGATGTTGGGGTGTGAGGGGAATTCGGCTCGGCCACCCAGACAAACAATAATAGTGGAAAGAAAAAAGAAAGGTGGATGCGGAAATCTACGCCAAACAGATGCCCCACTGGAATCGACCAGTTTCTCATTATGTCTATTCTATATAGTTAGAGCGTCTTGCGTTGGCGGCGGGCCATTCAAAAGTGCTTGCACCAGCGCGCGAGCCATGAGAGTGATTGCTGGCATATACCGGAGTCGCCCGCTACGTTCGATGCCGGGGCTTGATCTGCGCCCGACTTCGGACCGCCTGCGGGAGACACTTTTTAACGTGCTGACCGCCGGGAACCCATCCGCGCTTGAGGGAACAGTATGGATCGATCTGTACGCCGGCACTGGAGCGGTTGGAATCGAGGCTTTAAGTCGTGGGGTTGAGAAAGTGTATTTCGTTGAGTCCTCAAGCAAAGCGGCCGAGCTGGTCCACAAGAATTTGCAGTCGCTGACAGTGAGCACGAAGTTCGAAATTCTCAAGCAAGATGCGATACGTGCTGTGCGATTGTTGGAATCGCGAAAAATGGTAGCCGATTTCATATTCCTCGACCCGCCGTACCGGATGGAAAAGGCGTATACCGATAGCCTCACCTCCCTCGCGGAAACCCCGTTACTAAACTCGAATGGAATGGTGATCGCAGAACATGACAAGCGTTTTGACCCAGGAGATGAATTCGGAGGGTTGCGGCGTTCCCGCAAGCTGGAGCAGGGCGATTCAGCGCTGAGTTTTTACCGGCGAGACTAGCTGCTTACATCAACAATTCATTCGACCGCCGTACAATCGGGTGCTGCATCTCCTGCAACTCATTTTTTACCCGGTTCAACCCATACACGCATTCTTCAAAGTGCGAGGACAGGCTGGCGAACAGCGGCGCAACTTTTGCATACTCGAAATATTCGAACTTGGAAACGATGTAGTAGCTTTCCTTCCCGGCCTTCACCCAGTCAATCAAACTCTCCAGCCGGTCGCGGCGCAGACGGTAATGGTTGATGCTCTCCGGGAACATCCCAGCAAAGAACAAAGTGTAGTCGCCGATGTGCTTGCGCACCTGGCGCTCGCGGTCAAACGATGGCGCAGGGCCATAAATGGGGTCCGATTCCAGCAGCATCTCGCCGACATCATTCAGTGGCTTGCCAGCGGCGTTGTGGATATTGAACAACTGCTCGGCGTCGCAAAATTCAGTCAGCAGATGGGCCACATAGGCCACGATCTGCGGATCGCGCAGTCCGATCTCTTCGGCATAGTGCCGCCCCACCATCTCCACAAACAGCTTCTGCAAGGGATGCGTTTCCGGAATCATGTTTGGGCTCCTCCCTGTCACCCCGCGCCACCTGCGGGATTTAACGTCATTATTCTGCCTACTTAATCCCACCAGCATTTTTAAGGCAAGTGACTTTTGTAAGTCCGATCTTCCCTCATAGGTATTAGAACGCTGGAGAGCGCAGAAAGTTTCTTGCTTACATGTTGTTGGCACACTCGCGCTGCGGCTGCTAATCAAAATAATTCTCGCCCTTACAGTTAGAATAATCGGCAAGTGGAGGAAATTCATGGATAGAAAGAACATTTCAAGTGGAGCACCTTGGGAACCAATTGTCGGTTACTCACGTGCAGTAAAAGTCGGTCCTCATATATACGTCTCGGGCACAACCGCGACTGGACCGGATGGCAAGATTGTGGGTGTGGGTGATTTGCAAGCGCAAACGGTGCAGACGCTGAAGAACATCGAATCCGCTTTGCAGAAAGCCGGCGCCAGCTTGAAGGATGTGGTGCGTACACGCATTTTTGTCGTCAACATTGCGGAATGGGAAAAGGTGGGGCGGGCGCACGGTGCGGTATTTGGGGAAATTCGCCCGGCGACCTCCATGGTGCAGGTGGCGGCACTGATCTCTCCGGAGATCCTGGTCGAAATTGAAGCAGACGCAGTGTTGGGTCCTGGCCACTGAGAACAGGAAACTGCGAACTGTAAACTGAGAATTACCTGCCGTGGGTCGAACAGAAGAATGGGTGGGGCATCAGTTCTCAGACCTCAGTTCCCAGTTCTCAATTTCGGAAGGGTTGCACGCTGCCCCTTTTGGTCCGCAGAGTCTTTCATCATTTTGCTTGACACCTGTTTAGTCCGGTTCATAATGCCTGAATCGCAAGCAGCCGTTGCGAGCTTTACTCTTTCGTAAACATCGCTCAGCGAGCGAAAGGGAGGTCATCATGGGTGTTCTTGAACTGTGCGATTATCCGCCGGCAGCTGTAGCGATCGAAGCTTCTGCGGCGGATGCGGTCCGTCTGATGCTGGATCTGCACGTAGGCGCCGTGACAATCGTGGACGCAGAAAAGCGGGTGGCGGGAATCTTCACCGAGAGGGATGTGCTGCGTAAGTTTGCACTCAGTGGGCAGGCGCTGGAAAACACTCCCATTCGCGATGTGATGACTACCCCGGTAGAACTGGCGACATCGGAGACCAGCCCCGGCGAAGCGCTGGCTACAATGATCGAGCGTCACTTTCGCCATCTTCCGATTGCCGATCGCAACGGCAAATTACTGGGAATGCTTTCCATACGCAACGTCCTGCAATGGCGGATTGATGATCTCAGCCAGGAACTGGATTCGCTGGAGCAATACGTGGCGAATGACGGGCCTGGCGGTTAAGACTTTCGGCGGTTCGGGGGGAGTGAAATCCTGTACATTGGTGTGTCTCTGGTTCCCGACCCTGACCCATGCCTAGAGTTTCTACGTCACTTCTTAAGACCATTGCTGTCGTCCGCATTGCCACTTCAATTTTCTTCATTCTTTTCGGGGAGTACAAAGTTTTTGGCAGCGGCTTTGCCCACGGGGGCTTTCAAGAGTATTTGCAAAGCTACTTGAATGGCGGCGCAGTCGGTGTTTATAAACCCATTCTGGCTTATCTGGTTTTGCCTCACGCCGTGTTCTTCGGCTATCTCGTGGGAGTAGTGGAGCTGTTCATTGGGGCTTCGTTACTGGTCGGTCTGTGGGTACGGGCCGCTTCGATATTAGGCATACTGCACATGGTAAATCTGACTCTGGCCACGTGGTTTGAAGTCGGACACGGCGCGCCTGTCTGGCGTTACTTTGGCGCCGAGCTCGACCACCTTGCTCTGCTGTTTCTCTTCGTGATTTTCTTTGTTTCCAATGCCGGAGAAGTATGGGGACTGGACAAGAAGCGGCAATTGTACTGATTTACTTGTCGCGCCCGTAGGCCTGGCAAAATGTGCTCACCACTTCGGCCGCCCACTCTTTGGGTAAGGCATTTCCAGACTTGCGGCCGTGGAAAATATACCAGTAGAGCGCCGGGCCGAGCAGTTGGGCCAACGCGGTTTCCACGTCAATATTCTTGACCAGCTTGCCTTGGGCTGCACCGCGCTTAACCAGCATCTTGAGGTGGGCCTGGGGACGTTCCAAAATGCGGGAGCGCCAGGTATCACCGAACTCGCGGTTGCGCGCCGCATAAGCCATCACGTGCGGCATGACGCGATTCTTCATCTCCTGCCGCTGCTGCGATGGCTGGTAAAGGAGAACATCTACAAGATCACGGCGAAGGTCGCCGGAATCGAACTTTGGGGATTCTTCGTGTAATCCGAAGAGCAAGCCCAGGGCTTCCAGTGCGAGCGCGGCTTTATCGTGCCAGTGCTTGTAAATTGTGGCTTTACTAACACCGGACGCATGGGCGATGGCATCCATGCTTGTGGCATCAATTCCGTGCTTGGCAAATAGGCTTAGCGATGCCTCCAGGACTTTGCTATGGGCCTGCGCGCTTGGGGTTCTGGCCATGAATGATCGGAAACACTTTACAACTGTATCCGCGAAAACAGATAACCGCCGAGCGAGAGAAAGACTACCGCGATTCCGCACAACAAAGCGAGATCAGTGGCTAATGCAAAAGTAGGAATGCCGCTCAAGATGTTACGCAACGCATCCACACCGTAGGTGAGGGGATCCATACGGGTAATGACGGTCATCGCCTGGGGAAGATCCGTCAGCGGATATAGCGCTCCAGACAGGAAAAAGATCGGCAGCACCATGAAGTTCATGATGAGTTGGAAACCTTGCATGTCCTGAAGAACTGATCCCAAGGCTGTGCCCAGAGCGGCAAACACAATCGCAATCAACATCATGAACAAAAAAGCCAAGGGAATCAGCGAGGGATGCACGGGGCGAAACCCAACAATCAGACACGCGACTAATATGAGCGTCCCCTGAATGACAGCCACGGTGGCGCCGCCCAAGGTTCGACCGATCATGATTTCGATGCGCGGAACTGGCGCGACCAGCGTTTCCTTCAGAAACCCAAATTGCCGGTCCCACAACATGGCGATGCCGGAAAAAATCGAAGAAAACAGGATTGTCATGCTGATAACGCCGGGGGCCATGAATTGCAGGTAACTGCCATTGCCGGCTTTTTGAAACACTGGACCAAACCCGAAGCCCAGGGCCAGCAGATACAGGACCGGTTGTCCCAGTGACGCTACCATCTGGGCTTTCGAGCGAACGTAGCGCTTCAGTTCACGCAGCCAGAGAATATAGATAGCACTCATCGGCGGTTGCTCCACATTTTGGCGACTTGCCGCATTTGATCGGCGGAAGTTGCGCTTTCATCGCGGATGGTAGAGCCGGTCAATGCCAAGAAGGCCTGCTCCAGCGATTCGCTGTTGGTTCTCTGTTTCAGTTCCTGCGAGGTGCCCTGGGCCACAATGCCGCCATGGTCAATGATGGCGATGCGGTGGGCCACGCGGTCGGCTTCATCCATGTAATGGGTGGTCAGGAAGACGGTGACTTTTTCCGTCTCATTGAGCCGCTTTACGTGCGTCCAAAGTTGATTGCGGGTTTGCGGATCGAGGCCAAGGGTGGGTTCATCCAGAAAAAGAATCTTGGGTGTGTGCAGGAATGCGCGGGCGATCTCCAGCCGCCGCTTCATGCCTCCGGAAAATGTCTTCACATAATCGTCGCGGCGGTCCCATAGTTCAAAAAGTTTCAGCAACTGCTCGATACGCTCAAGCCTCAGCTTGCGCGGCACCTTGTACAACACCGCGTGCAGTTCCATGTTCTCGTATGCGGTCTGCTCGCTATCGAGGCTGGGGTCCTGGAATACGATGCCAAACCGCTGGCGGACCGCGTGCTTCTCAGTTGCCGGGTTGAGCCCGTCCAACTCGATTTTGCCACTGGTGGGGTTTAACAGAGTGGTAAGCATCTTGATGGTCGTAGTTTTGCCCGCGCCGTTGGGGCCGAGAAAGGCAAAGATTTCGCCTGCCTGAACCGCGAAAGAGATGTCCTTCACCGCGCTGAAATCGCCGAATTTTTTGACCAGGTTTTCGACTCGGATCATTGGGTCGCCTTGAGGCGTGTAATACTAAACGGTTTAGTTTAGTTATGCAATGGAGAATTTTGGCCAACAATAAAGGCCGGCTTGCGCCGGCCTATGGTTCAACCTGAGGTTGCAAGTTATTTCTTGGGTGCGATGGCGTCCTTGGTCGCCTTGGCGACGCGGAATTTCACTACCGTCTTGGCCTTGATCTGGATGGGTTCGCCGGTCTGCGGGTTGCGTCCCATACGCGCCTTGCGATGCGCCTTCACCAAACGGCCGAGGCCGGGTACTACGAATACTCCATTCTTTTTGGTTTCTTTTACGGCGGTGTCAACCAGGTGCTCGAGAAAAGCTGCAATGGTTTTGTTGTTGGTTTCCATTTTCTCGGCCAGGTGGCGGACGAGTTGCGTTTTAGTCATGCCTGATGCCATGAATCCTCCTCTAAGTAAAACAATCGATTAACCGCGATGAGCGCCATCTTATACCACTACTCCTGTGGAAAACTATCATTTTAGCCGCATTTTACGCGGTTTCTCGTAATAGGTAACTCGAAAGTACAGGAAAATCGCCTGTTTTACGGCTTGGCGGTTCCAAAATGGCCTTTTTGCGGGCTCCAGCATCTTACGCGCGCTTGCGTGGGATAATGCTGGGGGAGCCATGGTTTGAGCTGCGCCATCTGCGAAAAAAGGAAAGAGAAACGCTTCTGCCTGGCCGTTCATGGACGCATCTGCCCGCAGTGTTGCGGGGAGCAGCGTGAGGTCACGCTCGACTGTCCGCGGGAGTGCGTTTACTTGCAGCAGGCGCGGGAGCATGAGAAGCTGCGCTCCCTCGAAGGCCTGGACCGCTCGGCATTGTTTCCGCAGATTGAGATCCCCGAGCAATTTATTTACGAGCACGAGCATCTGGTGGTGGGATTGAGCTATGCACTGTTCAAGAGCACGAACAGCGACCACAGCCTGCTGGATACGGATTTGATGGCCGCGCTGTCTTCTCTGGTTTGCAGTTACGAAACTTTGGTCAACTCAGGGTTGGTTTACGAGACTCCTATTGCCAGCATGGGACGTCAGGCGGTGGTCGCGGAAGTGCAGAAGATGGTGAAAGAGTATCGGGAAGCGGAGCAGAAACACCTGGGGTACTCCCGGCTCAAAGACACGGACGTTCTGCGGGCGCTGGTCTTCATCTTGCGAATGGCTTATGGAAGGACTTCGGGACGGCCGAAGTCGCGGGCATTCGTAGATTTTCTGTTTGCGCAGTTTCCAGAAAAACCGTCTGGTGTGGGCATGCCTGAGGAAGTCGGCAGCAGAATCATTACACCGTAACCCCCGAAAGCCCAGCCACGGATTTACACTGATCTTCACCGGTTTTTGATGATCCGTGTGAATCCGTGGCTAGATTTTGTTTGTCTTGCGTACCGCTTGTCCAATGGGCAATGCATCTCGCATTTCGCGGACTGTCTTCTTGAACACCGGATGCCGCACTTCTGGTGCGATTTCCGTCAGTGGCTCCAGCACGAAGCGGCGCTCGTGCAAAGCCGGATGGGGGATGGTCAAACCTTTTGTTTCGACGATTGAATTCCCGAACAGCAAAATATCAATATCAATGTTTCGCGGGCCCTTGCTCTGAGTACGACGGCGGCCCATGTCATGCTCCAGGTCCAAAATTCCTTTGAGCAGCAGTTTGGGCATTTTTTCCGTGACCAACTTTACAGCACAGTTCAAGAACCAGGGTTGCGCGGTAACTTCCAGCGGTTCGGTTTCGTAAAACGAAGAGACCGTGGCCACTTCCCCCAAGTGGGCAAGAAAGGCAATGGCATCTTCAAGATTTGCGTTGCGGTCGCCAACGTTTGAACCCAGCGAGAGATAGACGGTTTTGCGCATCTGGTGAGGTTCCGGATTCATTAGAGCGAGATTAGCGAAAACATATTCTCCCATTCTTGAACTGAGTTCTCCAAAGTTACGTTTATTGCTCCATCTCAATACCTTCGTGCCTTTTGTGCCTCCGCTGCCGATACTACCATCGAGACAGCCATGCCTTTGGAATCCCTTTTGCTGAGCCGCGATG
The DNA here is from genome assembly GCA_963837365.1 of uncultured Acidobacteriota bacterium. Classification (GTDB taxonomy): domain Bacteria; phylum Acidobacteriota; class Terriglobia; order Terriglobales; family Acidobacteriaceae; genus CAWBXL01. The sequence goes on along the minus strand of CAWIMW010000007.1, from coordinate 43,943 downwards.
CCGAGGTGATTCATGTCTTGCAGCAAACTCTGGCAAAACTCTCCATTGATGTGGAGGTCTGCCGCGGAGCGCACTCCGGTACCGAGATCCTTGCTTCGGAGAAATTTGATGCCATTATCGTGGATTGTGACGACTTGCAGGACGGGATCGCGGCATTAAAGGATATCCGCAAGAGCGCCAGTAATCGCAGCTCGATCGCCTTTGCCATATTGAACGGCCACACAACCACTCATCAGGCATTTGAATTGGGGGCTACCTTTGTGATGCAGAAACCGGTCACTGCTCTCAGCGCCATGCGCTGCCTGAGTGCCGGCCTGGGGTTGATGCTGCGCGAGCGCAGGCGTTATTTTCGTTACCCGGTCGAACTGGAAGCCACTTTCCGATTCGGGCAGGGGCAGGAAATCAGGGCGCGGACTACGAACGTTAGTGAAGGTGGATTGGCCCTTCGTGCTATGGCCTCATTACGTCGGGGGGATACCGGCAAGATCACCCTATTACTGCCCGACAATCGTGGAACTATAGAAACCAAGGCCGAATTAGTATGGGTGGACGGGCAGGGGCGTGCAGGCATTCGCTTTCTGGACATGACCAAGAATTGCCGGCAACTGCTTGACCAATGGCTAGAGGAGGAAATTTTGCGGGTAGAGCCTCTTCCTGAGACCAAACGCTTTGCTCACTGAGGGATACAAACTGGTTTTCTTTCACCCCTTCTCCCAGGTATCCAGATTGAAACTTGCGGCAAGCTTCATCTTGACTGCACTCTGAAGATGAATCCATCTACAGGGTGAGGTCCGATGCTTCCTATTGAAGTGCAAATTGAACGGGCACAGCGGTTGGTTCATATGCTGGAGCAGGATGCTCCGCTATTGGCGATTCGTGTCGCCGAACTGACGCCAGAGCACCAGCAATCTGCTAAACATCATGCTGCGATGATTACGGCTTGTGCGCGTGCCGAGTTGCAAAGGCTGCTGGAGGAGTCGTCCCCGAATAAACGCCACAAAAGCGCGCAGGCTGCCAATTAATTTCAGGTTTTCTTTTGATTAGACCGACTGCCCGGCGGAAATTTGTGCCGAGAGCGGGACGGCGGGTATTTCTTCATCCACCGTAGTTTCCTGCCACAGGCTGCGGTCGCGGAGCAGTCGAGACACCAGGGCGGTGTGCATGGCATGGCCGGCGCGGTCGGCGACCACATTTCCCAGGATTTGCTTACCGAGTAAGGCCAGATCTCCGATCAAGTCCAGGACCTTGTGGCGCACGAACTCGTCGGCGTAGCGCAACGGCGGATTTTCGATCTGGTCGCGGGTCAAGACAATGCAGTTTTCACTTGACGCACCGCGGATCAAGCCCATATTGCGCATGGCTTGCTCCTCTTCGCGCGAGCCAAAGGTGCGGGCCGGGGCAATGTCGCGCAGATAGTTGCCATCGGAGAGGTCAACCCGGAAAGTTTCCTTGCCAATCAGCGGATGAGGGAAATTGATGGTGTACTGCACGGAATAAGTTTCGGCCGGATAGACCCCGATGAACTTATCGCCTTCGCGCAGTTCCAGCCCTTTAAGGATGCGAAAATAGGTGCGCGGGCGGCGTTGCTTGCGGATTCCAGCCTTGCGGACCAACTCTACGAATGGCCGTGCGCTGCCGTCGAGGATGGGCACTTCAAGGTTGTCCAGTTCTACAATCGCGTTATCAATGCCACAACCGATCAGCGCCGAAAGCAGATGTTCCGTGGTGGAAATCAGCACGCCTTTTTTCATCAGGCTGGTGGCATAGCTGACGCGGGCGACGTTGCGCCCGGTGGCTTCCACTTCGAAGTCATCGAGGTCGGTGCGGCGGAAAACGATTCCCGAGCCGGCAGCCGCCGGCAGAAGCCGGAGCTGGACAGGTGCGCCACTATGCAGGCCCACTCCAGTGCACTCCACAGAAGACCGGATTGTTTGCTCGGTTCTCAAGCTGGCAGGTTGGATGCTTTCTCTGGTCAGTAGATTACCGCTGCTTTCGCAATCGCGGCTGTGGCAAATTAGCCACACTATGTGGTTGCAGATTTAGCTAGACAAAAGTGGGTTTACGGGTTATCCATTGATAATTCAATGATTTACGAGCAATTAACCTGGACTGGACGCGCCAGTAGTGCTACCTCCAGAGTAACGAGGACCTCGTTCGATATTATTTCAACGGCTGGTTTTTGTAGGGGTTGTAAGTAATGTTGGCTTCAAACAAATTATCGGGCAGCTCGACGTTAAAGGTGACTTCGTTCAGGAAGCGCTGATACGACATGTCCCCATTCAGGTAGCGGGTGATGGAATGCGGGGCCATGATCCCCTGCGCCGGTTTGTAATTGTCAAAAACCTCTTCCTCAACGTTGCGAAACTTGTCCTGCGGATCGCGCCAGGTGTAACTGGTCTTGATGGGCAGATGCGTGATCTGATCAAGATACAGAGTCACCGAATCATTCTGCGCATTGGTGACTGAAACCTGCTCTGCCGGCTTTTCCGCTGCGACCGCCGGACCTTCGTAGAAGAAGGCCACTCCGGGCTCATTGATCCATTTGCGCAGCACCGTATCCAGCGAGTGCTCGCGGTGGCGAACGTATGCAGTTGTGCTCTTGGGATCTTCTCTGGCTGTGCCTTTGAAGGTGATCTCGTACGCCTTGTCACCATTGTGGATCACCACAATATCGCTCTTGTCTTTGCTGGCGATGCCGCCCACGGTGAACAACAGAAAATGGTAGGAGTGAATCTTCAGTATTTCCAGCCGCTGCTTGTCGGGAAACTTGGTGTAAAGGCCAAAGAGAATGCCGGTCCCCCTGCTCTGACCATGGTAGAAGGTGAAGTAACGGCCCTCTTCTCCTTTGGTTTTGGCGGTCAGGTAGGCCTGTCCACCAAGCGCCTTAATAGCCTGTTCAATGAGAGCTCTCGCCTTGCGTGAATTTTCATCCTGGGGCGGCGGCGCAGCCGTAGCGGCGGGGACAGTCTGGGCGACTGCCGAGGCCAGCAGAAGTATGAAACTGAAAATGCGAATCATCGCGGGGCGCATCGAATAGCGTTATTTTACCTGCAATCGGTTAGATGCCGACAATCCGCACCCGGCGGCCTTGCTAACCCACCAAAACCGCGCCCCCATTCACATTGAAGATTTCTCCTGTAATGAACCCGGCGTACGGTGTGCATAGAAACAGTATGGGAGCAGCGATCTCCTCGGGAGTACCTACCCGGCCCAGGGGGATTTTGGCGTAGACCGTGGCGGCAATCTTGGGATCATTGAGCGCCGGGGCGGACATGTCAGTGGCGACCCAGCCGGGGGCCACGCAGTTGACATAGATGCCTTCGGGGGCGAGTTCGGTGGATAGTCCTTTGACCATGCTGATGATTGCGCCCTTGGTCGCGGCGTAATCGCAGTGGAAGGCTTCTCCACGCTGCCCGGCGGTAGAGCTGACCAGCACAATGTGGCCTGCGGTGTCTCCAGATCTCCCCTGCTTTTTCATGTGCGCTACGGAGTGCTTGATCAGGGAGAACACGCTGTCCAGATTGATGGCCACGGTGGTGTGCCATTGTTCCTCGGACATTCGATCGACCGGAGCATCGTCGGGAGGCCACACTCCGTGGTTGGCAACCAGTATGTCGAGGCGGCCAAAACGCTGGACGGTTGCGTTCACCAGATCTTGCGCGGTCTTCGTGCCACTGAGATCGCAAGCCACCGCGGCACAGTTACTCCCGCCGAGTTCCTTGACCAGTTGTTCAGCAGGAGCTTTCGCTTTCTGGTAGTTGAAAACCACCTTGGCGCCTGCTTGCACAAACATGCGCACGGTAGCGGCACCAATGCCCCGTGAACCGCCAGTAATCAGAGCTACTTTGCCGGAAAGAGAGATATTCATGGATACGTCATCAGCGTACCGCATTTCCCGCCTGGTGTGTGATTGTGCGGAGACGGGGCTTGCCCCGTCAGTCCTGATGTTCGAGCTTACTTGGCCGACGCGTTCAGATATTTGTCCAGCGCAATTTCAAAATACATCAATTCGTTCCCCTGGGAGTTATGCACATCGCTCAGATAAAAGTGAGCACCGGCCAGCGGCGTAGAAATGCCGGAAACATCGAAAAACATGAATCCAGCCTGGGTGGAGTGGGGTTCTACCGCACGGGCGGCGAAGCGGGAGTTCTGGAGCTCATCCTGGGTCTTGCTGCTTACCGTCCCCTTGATTTTAGTTCGTGGGTAAGGAAGGGGAATCGGGGAAGTACTCTTCGTGGGGTGGGCCAAACGCCGGTAGAGGTCATCCTCCTCCGCTGGATAAATTTTGGTGCGGTCACTGGTAATGAATTCTGCCTTCATGCCTTGTAAGGAAACGGGCTCATCGCCGTCATTCGTAATCACGACAAGAATGGGGAGGTAGCCAATCTCTTTGTAATTGACAGAAAAAATGTTGGCCTTGTCGGCCGAGTCATAGGGATCAAGTGCGACGATGACTTTTTCGTCAGGGTGCGCATCGTGGGCTGGGTAGGTTGCGGCCGGTTTGGCGACCGGCATAATGAAGCTTTTACCGGCCCAGGCAAGTAAGGAGACAAAGCTGATTGCCAGAACCCCAAACGAGATGCGACGAAACATAACCATAGATTATAGGATGCGGCGAGGGCAGGTCGCGGGGGTCTAATCCGCATAAGCGGCCCAATTCAGATGGCCTTACAATGTCTCTTCCTGAATGTATCTCATCTATAGCGCGCTGCTGGCGGCTGCGATCGTGCTGGCTATGCCCTTCTGGTTATGGCAGATGCTGCGCCATGGCAAGTACCGTACCGGCTTTGGCGAGCGATGGGGGAGTGTTCCGGAGCGAATCCTGAAGCAAGCGGTTCAGCCAACCATCTGGATACACGCAGTTTCCGTAGGAGAAGTGCTGGCAGTTAGCGGCCTGTTTGAAAAACTGAGGATGCGTTTTCCCGGCGATCGCATTGTGATTTCTACGACTACTGATACCGGGCAGAAGCTGGCGCGGGAGCGGTTTGGTCAGGATAATGTCTTCTATTTTCCGCTGGATTTTGCTTTTGCCATCCGTCCGTACTTGCAAGCGCTGAAGCCTCGACTGGTGATTATGGCTGAAACCGAGTTCTGGCCGAATTTTTTCCGGCTGGTCCATGGCAGTGGCGCGCGAGTGGCGGTGGTAAACGCGCGCATCTCTGACAGGTCCTGGCCAGGATACCGGCGATCCAGATTGCTTTTGCGCCGCGTGCTTGAGCATGTTGATTTGTTTCTGACGCAAACTGACGTGGACAGGCGGAGATTGTTCGGTATTGGCGCTCCTGAAGGCCACGTGCACGTCAGTGGAAATTTGAAATTTGATGCGCCGGAGCCTGCGCCACCGCCTATTCTCGAACAATTGAAGATGGCGCTGAGGACAGAAAACGCCGGGCCGGTGGTCGTTTGTGGCAGTACGGTTGAAGGAGAGGAGGATATGCTGGCGCCGATCTTTGCCAAGCTATTTCAAGCGTATCCACATTCAGTTGTGCTGTTGGCGCCGCGGCATCCTGAGCGCTTTGAGACGGTTGCGGATTTACTGCAACAACAGCAACTGAGATTTGTGCGCCGCTCACAATGGGCAGGCTCGGGAATTGCTGGCTCCATCTTGCTGTTGGATACCATCGGGGAGCTCTCCGCGTTGTACGCGCTGGCCAATGTGGCATTTGTTGGAGGCAGCCTGGTGCCGCGGGGCGGCCACAATATCCTCGAACCTGCACGTTATGGCGCGGCTATCGTGGTGGGGGAGCATACGGAAAACTTTCGCGACATAGTAGAGTTGTTCCGCAGTTCGGGCGCGTTGCGGGTTACGAATCCGGCGTCTGTGGAAGAGGATTTACTGGAGCTGGTCACGAACCAGGCTGTACGCACCACTCTAGGACAGCGCGGCAAAGAAGTTTTGCAGGCGCAGACCGGGGCGACGGAAAGAACTTTGGTTGCACTAACGGAATTGGCGCATTAACTTCAAAAACTTCGGCCACGGATTTACACGGATTTGCGCGGATAAAACCAAAAGCAAAATCCGTGATCATCCGTGTAAATCCGTGGCCCCGGGTTTTTCTGTGAGAACTATGCTCAGCCATATTTTTGCGACCGGAGTCAGAGCGCGCAATGCGCTATACAGTCGTCATATTCTGCCTTCGCGGAGACTGGCTGGAGCTGTCATCAGCATTGGGAATCTCTCTGTCGGAGGCTCCGGGAAAACCCCCTTCACGATCGCCCTGGGAGATCTGCTGAAGGCGAGGAATATCAAATTCGACGTCTTGTCCCGAGGCTATGGCCGAAGCACAAAAGGCGTACTGGAAGTAGATCCTGCCGGCTCGTCCCGCGATTTCGGGGATGAACCGCTGCTCATCGCTCGCCGGTTGAGCGTGCCTGTCATCGTCGGCGAAGATCGCTATCAGGCCGGACTGGCTGCTGAGAGAAAGTTTGGCGCGGGACTCCACTTACTCGATGATGGCTTCCAGCATCGTGGCCTAGATCGCGATTTCGATATTGTCCTGGTCACTCCGGATGATGCGCGTGACCGACTGCTGCCCGCTGGCAGATTACGCGAACCCCTGCGCGAACTGCACCGTGCCGATGCAGTTGCGCTGATGAGCGGCGCTTCGAGGGATTCATTCCCAGTTGACGGGAAAATGGTATGGCAGGTGCGTCGCGGGATCGAGTTGCAGAATGTTCCATCCAGCCCGGTCGCCTTTTGCGGGATCGCCCGGCCTACAAATTTCTTTGCCCAGCTGCGGACGGCAGGCATCGAACTCGCTGCCGAGGCGATTTACCGCGACCATCATGCCTATGAACGCAACGACATCCAGGAGTTGCTCCAGGTCCGCGTGCAAAGCGAGGCGGATGGCTTCGTTACTACAGAGAAGGACCTGATCAATCTGGGCACGTATCGCACGGCGCTGGAGCCGCTGGCAGTCATTCCCGTCAAAATGAAGATATTAGACGCAGCTAACGTTGTGGATACCATGCTGCGCGTGGTAGAAGAACGGAGGCGCGGACGTGAGAAAATCAGCCTGACACTATGAGCAAACATATCCCCAAAGAAACAGACCGGCTGCGAAAGATTGTGGAGTCGTTTCCCAATGTCACGGTGACGGTCATCGGCGACCATGTGGCCGATGAATTCGTATTCGGAGAAATTTCACGGGTCTCGCGCGAGGCGCCGGTGTTGATCCTCCAGCACCGTGAACGAAGCATTACACCGGGCGGAGGGGCCAACGCTGTGAACAATCTGGCTGATTTGGGTGTGAATGTTTTGCCGGTCGGCGTGGTTGGGGACGATGAGGCTGGGCGGTTCCTGCTGAAGGCGTTTCGCCATAAGCACATCCCTGTCAGCGGCGTGTTGAAGGACAGAAGCTACAGCACGGTCACCAAAACGCGGATCCTTGCGGGCATGGCTCATACCTGGCGTCAACAGGTGGTGCGCCTGGACCGCGAACCAGCCGAGGAACCAAATGCACACCTGCGGCGCGAGCTGGTACTGGCAGCGAAGGAATATGCGCGGGCTTCGGATGCGTTGTTGGTGTCGGACTATGGCTATGGCGCGGCGACACCTGCCATCCTGAATGCCATTCGCGAACGCGGACGCTTAGACAAGCTGCCCATCATCCTCGATTCGCGGCACCGCATGCTGCAATTCGCCGGAGTTACTGCGGCCACCCCGAATGAGGCCGAGGTCGAAGAGGCGTTGGGTGTCCGCATCGGACAGGATTGGGCCCGGCTGGCTTCCTCGGGCGCGCAAATCATGTCACACATGAAGTTGCAGTCCCTGCTGATTACTCGCGGACGCGACGGCATGGCCGCGTTTGGCAACCGGCAGAAGCCAGTGGACATTCCAGTGTTTGGATCAGACCAGGTCACGGATGTCACCGGAGCAGGGGACACCGTGATCGCGACTTTCACTGCGGCGTTAGGGGCGGGAGCAACCACAGTCGAGGCGGCGCATCTGGCAAACTATGCGGGCGGCCTTGTAGTGATGAAGCGGGGTACGGCCACGGTTTCGAGAGAAGAGTTGTTGCACGCGATTGAGCAAAGCGCGCCTTCATTAAGACACCATTGAGCATATCGCATCATGCAAAGATCGTGACCCGTGAGCAGTTGCGGCAACGTGTGTCCGGCTGGCGCAAAGCTGGGGAGAAGGTGACTCTGGCCAATGGGTGCTTCGATCTGCTGCATGTGGGACATGTGCGCTATCTCCGGGCCGCGAAACAGCTTGGCGGGAGGCTGGTTGTCGGAATCAATTCGGATGAATCGGTACGGGGGCTGAAGGGTCCCGGACGCCCCCTGATGTCGGCAGAAGAGCGGGCTGAGATATTGGCGGCGTTGCAGGATGTGGATGCGGTCGTGATTTTTTCCGAGCCGGATGTGCGCGCGCTGGTGCGCGAAATTCGTCCTGATGTCCAGGCCAAGGGGACTGACTATACCGCCGATTCTGTGCCCGAGCGTGAAGTAGTGGAGGAATGCGGCGGTAGAGTTGAAATCGTCGGCGATCCCAAAGACCATTCCGCGACCCAGATCATCCAGTCACTCGGGAAACAGCGCTCGTGAGCATGACATCATCCGGGGCCTCTAACAATATTGAACGCCTGTTGATTGTGCGGCTCAGTGCCATGGGCGATGTCATCCATGCGCTGCCTGCTGTGGGTGCGTTGCGTGAAGCGTTTCCCCAGGCCACCATCGGATGGGTAATTGAAGAGCGCTGGGCGGAGCTATTATGCACCTTGCCGACGCCGCGCTCGGGGCCGCGTTCGCCGCAAAGGCCGCTGGTGGACAAAATCCATTCGGTCAACCTGAAGCGGTGGCGGCGGTCGCTGTATTCACCACAAACCTGGGAACAGCTCGGCGCGGCACTAAGCGAGATGCGTGGAGTGCAATACCAGGTCGCCGTAGATCTACAGGGCGCCGCGCGCTCAGCCCTGGTGGCACGGTGGTCAGGAGCTCCTGTGATTTATGGAGCAGTGCAACCGCGAGAAAATGTTGCCGGCATGTTCTATACGCGACAGGTCATGACGCGTGGAGAACATGTCGTCGAACAAAGTATGTCGCTGGCGGACGCAATTACAGAGAAATCGTGTGCTATTCCCTCTGTGCAATTACCGCATGATGAGGCATCTGAGAAAGAATGCAAGCAACGGTTGTCACAAATGGGTGTGGGCGATTTTGTTCTTTTGAATCCCGGAGCGGGTTGGGGAGCCAAACAGTGGCCGGCAGAGCGGTATGCGGCTGTCGCCTCCGAATTGGCGAAAGATGGATTGAAATCGCTGGTGAATTTTGGGCCTGGCGAAGAAGGACTGGCTCGCAACGTGGAGGTGGCAAGCCACGGCACGGCGCAGTCTATTTCTTGTTCGTTGACACAGTTGATCGCACTCACCCGGAGGGCCAGGCTGTTTGTCGGCGGAGACACGGGGCCGCTTCATCTGGCGGCAGCGCTTAACGTTCCTGTGGTGGGAATCTATGGCCCTACCAACCCCGCGCGCAACGGGCCGTTTGCAACTCGCAGCATCGTGTTGCGTAGTGAAGCGAGCATCACTTCTCACAAGCGCCACCAGCAAACTGAAGAAGGGTTGCTGGAAATAGCCTCCGAGCAGGTAGTTAATGCAGCGCGGGAATTGCTAAGAGGGGCTACGTGGCTGACTGGGGGCGAGTCGCGCGGCGCATTCGCGTTCCGCTTGGGTTCGCGTTTGCGATTCTCTATGTATGGTTGGCGAAGCCTACGGTGAAATTTCTGCTTGCGGCTCTGGTGGTGGCGATTCCTGGAATTTTCTGCGGGCGTTGGCGTCAGGACACGTACGGAAGAATGAAGCGCTGGCAACCTCGGGACCGTACGCGTATACTCGGAATCCACTTATATTTGGGCTCTCTGATTATTGCTGTGGGATTTGCCATTGCGGCCCGCAGTTGGTGGATTGCTGGAGTGTGGTGGTCTTCTTCGTTGCGATTTATGTGCCCGTCATTCGGGGAGAAGAAGAGTACCTTCGTTCCCGCTTTCCAGAGTTTGAAAAATATGCGAATGAAGTGCCTCGATTGTTGCCTCGGGTTTGCTCCGGTGGGACTGAAAAGGGTTCGTTCTCGTGGGAACTCTATAAACAACACCGTGAATATAATGGGATGCTCGGGGCGCTGGTGGTGTTGGCGGCACTACTTATAAAGATGGGTTGGCAGCGGAACTAAAAGGCATTTTCACAACCACAGAGGACACAGAGATCACAGAGTAACTCCTCTGTGTTTCTCTTGTCCTCTGTGGTTATGGTTTTATTTCTGCGCCACTAACGACTTCGCCCGGTTAAGTTCCGGCCGGTCTGAACCCGATCCTGCGCAGACTTTCAACAAATCGGCGTAGTAGGTGTTGGCCTTCTCCGTTTTTCCTACCGCCTCGGCTGCTCGCGCAGCGCCATAAAGCCCGTTAAAACGATTGGGATTTAACTTCAGATCAATCTCGTATTCTGTGAGTGCCTGTTCAGGGCGGCCGCTCTCCAGCAGTAGTTCCGCCAACTGCTCGCGCGCGGGGACCACGGTTGGCTCCTGGCCCAGCTTATCTTCCTTGTCTGCGATGTCCCTCAGCATCTTGATCGCATCGTCATTTTTCCCCTCGGCATGATCAACCCAGGCGACGGCCTGCTTCCGGCTATCGTCAATGATCTCCGCAAAGTGCTCCTTCTTCTGGTCGGCGTAGCTTTTGCGAACCGCTTCGATTTCCGCGACGTCCTTGCGGGCCTGCACAAGATCTCCGCTGCGGGCCGCGCCGATGGCGCGCGCCCAGTAGGTGATGGCGCGATTTCCGGCATCCGGGCTGGAGACTGGCGTCAGTGCGGCGGCTTCCTTCCAGTGATGCAGTTCAATTTCATACATGGCGGGGAACTGGGATAGCGCATAGCCCTGCTCGTCGTATCCCATGTCCTGCATGTCATGGACGTGGGGCATGGTTCTTACTTCTTCAATCACTTTCTGCGCTTCGGCTTCGCGTCCACTCTGCAGGTAGGCGTAGACCAGGTAATCCATGGCGTGGAACTGGTGGCCCTCGCCGCCCATGTGCATGGCTGCGGTCTTGCGCGTAGCAGCAATGGACGCCAGGTTGGAATCAATGTCGTCCTGCCACAGCCCCAGACGCGCGAAAATGTGCGACGGCATGTGCAACGCGTGCGGCGCCGCGGGCGCAATTTTCGCGTAGGCGCGGGCGGCGGGCAGTCCCAACTGCGCCAGTTCCGGCGTGTCATAACTATGAATCATGTAATGGGCGACGCCGGGATGGTTGGGCTCTTGGTCAAATAGTTTCTCCAGAATGGCCCCGGCCTTCTTGTTGTTGGCGAAAGTGGGATCGTCATCGGGCGCAGATGCCAATAGCGACAGGGCGTAGAACGTCGTGCCTTCGCGGTCGTCCGGGAATTGCTGATGCAACTTCTCCATCGCCTTCGAGTAGGCTTCGGCGCGGGCGTCATGGTCGCCCTTACCCGAGTAGAACGCACCCATGGCAGCGATGTAGGCCTGTTCGCGGGCTGTCTTAGCATGCAGAGACTTGGCTTTCTTCACTTCTTCATTCCCGCGCTTAAGCGTGGCTGCATCCGGCCGGTTCCACAACTGATGCCACAGGCTCATGGCCACGCCCCAGTGCGCCATCGCGCATTTGGGATCATCGGTGGCTATCTGAGTGAATTCCTTTTCGGCCTCTTCGTACCAGAAGGAATGAAGCAGGGCGACTCCGCGCTCGAAGGGTTTCTGGACGGAGGCCGCGCAGGAGATTTCGAAATGCACGCTGCCTAGCTGGTCCGGGGTCAGGGCTTCGTGGTGTTGGCCTTCGTCGGCCAGCAAGGGCCACGCAGAGAAGGAGAGAATTGCCAGAGCCAGGATGAGATTGCGCATGGGAACCTCCGAAAGGGGAGTCTAGACTGGGAGATGCGGCAGGGTCAATCCAGGAAGTTTTTTCTACTTTCAGAAAAATACTTCCGGAGAAACCTGGAACCGGCGGCTGAGTTTGCGGATGTGTTCGACAGTGAGGCCGCGTTTCTCGCGCAGCACCTCAGAGACAATGCTAGGTGTGCCAAATATATCGAGCAGATCTTTCTGCTTGAGTTCGTTCGCCAGCATAAGCTCACGCAGAACCTCGACTGGGCCGGCTGGCTTGAGCGCGTAGGTTTTCTCCTCGAAGTCTTCGATGAGAACGGTGAGCAATTCGGCCAGCCGCCGCTCGGCAGTTGTCAGTTTCTCTGCCTTTCGGTCTAAAGCCTCCAGCGTAGAGATGCAGCGCTCGTTCTCCTTCTCGTTGTGAATGACCGCAGGCAAGGTCTGCGCCAGCAGGGCAGCGTATTCGGGTTGGGCAGTGGCGGTACTCATCGTTTCCATTTCTCCCTGGTGTATTCTGCATGGCTCAACACATGGCGAACGTACACTCGCCGGAACTTATAATTAATTTCAGTAATAAGCCGGTATTTGTTTCCCTTGATGTTGAATACCGTCCATTTCTCCACTGCATCGGCGGTAGCAAAGGTCTTTCTGACGTCCGTAAGGCGCTGCCAGAACGCTCGTTTCGCGATGCGAAACCACACGTCCAATGCAGTTTCGAGCTCAGGTTGGCGCAGCGCCGCATCCTTCAGCTTCTTGCGGCTAATCACGTGCACGGCTTACCCAAACACGCGCTTCGCATTATGCGAAGATTATAGTTCGCAAATTGCGAATGTGTCAAGCAAAAGCGGTCCGCCTCGCCACGCGTGCCACTATGTATTCATGGCGAACACGCGGTACTTAGGCCGCGCCGGGGATTCGAGAGTTGCCGATTGCGGGTACTCTATACACTGTGCTCGATCGTGTAGCAGCTGAACATGTGATCATCAGCACGGTTTGGCACGGAGCGCAGCAGAGATGATCGGAATAATTACTGTAACCGAAACCGCTCGTTCATCAAGCGCTGTAAGCGAGGTTTGTATAGAAGATCGAAGGCCAGCTCTTTATTCGGGAACATGGCCAGAGCCGCACGCTTGGCTCCGGCGGCCAGTTCAGAAGCTTCTTCGATGGTGAGATTTGGGTCTTGTCCGATCACCGACATGACCATGCCGATCATGATTTGCAAGCGGCGGATTTTCCGGGCCTCTTCCTGGCTCTCGCTCAAATGTCCGGAAGATACGGCCCGATCCAGGTTGGGCATGTTCCCTCGATAGCACCCGCAGTTATTCAGTTAGATGTTGCTCCGCGCGCTAGAGTTTCAGCTTGGATCATTCTCGCAACAATCGCAAATGTCGAAGGGACGCAAGACTTCGGTTACTGGAAGTAAAACTACAATTCCGTGGAAACTTAACTGATAAGCGCCGCAGGGGCTAAAACCTGGAATTCTATTCATGGTTAAACGCAGGGCCATAGGCCCTGCTCCGCCATAATCCGATGCTGCCCCTTCAGCGTCCACGCAAAATCGTTTCGACCCTGCTCAGGTCTTCTTCTGTGTCTACGCCGATTGAGTCATAGGGCGTTTCGCCGACATAAATCGGAATGCCGTTTTCCAGAAAGCGCAGTTGTTCCAACCGCTCCGTTCGTTCCAGGAAGGACTCCGGCCAGCCGACAAAACGGTCGAGTGCGGCTTTGCGATAAGCGTAGAAACCCAAATGCTTAAAGTAACGCGGACTTGTGCCGTCGCGGTCGAAGGGAATTGTGGCGCGGGAAAAATAAAGCGCCTTGCCGTTGGCATCGGTCACGACTTTGACCGCGCTGGGAGCATTGATGTCCACCGAGGCGGCCGGCGTCTTTAATGTGCCGACCTGGACGGCAGAATCCTTCATTACTTCTAAAAGGCTGGAAATCTGCTCCGGCCGGGTCAGGGGTTCGTCGCCCTGCACGTTCAGGTAGATATCAGCGGCGATTGAATTTGATATTTCGTGGACGCGCTCTGTGCCGCTGCGGTGAGAGGCAGACGTCATCTGCGCCTTCCAGCCGTTGTGCCGGCAGACGGCCATGATTTCCTCGGAGTCGGTCGCGATGAATACATCGGCGAGTTGAGAGCAGGCGCGCACGGCGGTGTAAACGCGACCGACCAAAGGCTGACCGGCAATGTCCCGCAACATTTTTCTGGGGAGACGGGTGGAGGCGAGGCGCGCGGGTATGACGGCGATGGCTTTCATCGAGTGTTAGTGTGTAACTTCTGGGCGCGGCTGGCAAGTATAGAACCGTTCACTTCGCATGGTAAAATCAAAAGGTTGATGTAGAGCGGCGCTCGCCGCCGGGCTGCGTTCCGGGCCTAAGCCCACCGGAAGCAGACGCGAATCACACGCATTTCCCCGATAGTTTGCACGCCGTGGCGGCGTAGCTCAGGTGGCTAGAGCGACGGTCTCATAATCCGTAGGTCGTTGGTTCGAGTCCAACCGCCGCCACCAAAATTTACTGACCACTTCTAACGCCTGCGGATGTATCCTCTCTCGCCCTTGGCTGCCTAATGACTCAAACTCCAAACATACGCGGTCAGCGCTTTGATCTGCGCCGGGGTCAGCGCCGCTCCGCCTTTAGCCGGCATTGGCGTGCGGAACTTCTTGGGTTTCTGCACCCCTTCGACGATGATTTTCATGATTCGCGCCGAAACTGCCATCGCTCCATAGCCATTTCTTGCTGGTCAAGTCCGGGCCCACGATGGTGCCCTTGCCATTTTCACCGTGGCAACCTGTGCAGCCTGCACCTCCCACTTCGCCGTGGTAGACGCGGCTGCCGAGGGCGATCATTCTGGGTGTGACCCCCGCTGGAAGTGCTGGGCCGGACTCGGCACGCTTCTTCTCCGGCGGTTTCGGGGCAGCAACTACTTTGGCGATTTCCCCAGCCGGCGCGGCCGCGCTCGGGCATGGCATGAATTTCGGCGCAGTGGCGTTGGCGCCTTCTTGATAGCCGATGCGGTAAATGCGTCCGTGCTGGTCGTCGGAAACATAGAGCGCGCCGTCCGGGCCGACCGCCAGGCCGGTGGGGCGATACTTGGCTTTCTCCGGCGACTTGACCGGGCCGGCAAAACCGTCGGCAAAAATTTCACAGCTGCCGGATGGGTGGCCATCTGTGAGCGGCTGGAAAACCACCTCATACCCGCCTTGCGGATACGGGGCGCGGTTCCAGGAGCCGTGAAAGGCAATGAACACGCCGTCACGATAGCGGGCGGGAAATTCTTTCTGATCGTAGTGCGCCAGTGCGTCCGGGGCCCAATGAGCGGGATAGGCTACAGTCGGAGGAATCTTGTTCACGCACACGCCTGCTTTTTTCCCATCCCCGCCGTATTCCGGAGCCAGAACCAGTTTTTGTTGGAACGCATCGTAGTAACAGAAAGGCCAGCCGTAGTCTCCATCTTTCTTCAACAGCATCAGCTCTTCGGCGGGGAGAGTCGCTTCCTGATCGGCTTTGTAGAAGTCAGGCCAGTTGCTGTGCAGCTGATCGCGGCCGTGCTGAGTCACAAACACATTGCCGGATGAATCCATGGCAAGACCCTCAGCGTTGCGGATTCCCGTCGCGTAACGGTCAGCAGGCGAGAAGGTCTGGTTGGTCTTGTTCGCGTCGTAGAGCCAAATGCCACCGCGAGTCTCAAGTTCCGTGCAAGGATCGGCGCCGGGCGATCTCAGTGTCCGATTCTTCAGCTGGCAAGAGTTGGTTGCAGTAGCGACATCAACGTACATGGCTCCCTTGTCGTCGATGAGAAATGGATGCATGGGATGATCACCGCCGAGCGGCAATCCGGAGACGATGGTGTCAGGAGAATCTTTTGGAACGATTGCGTCTTCAGGCAATGCGTAGCGCACGATGCGATCGTTGATTTCCGCGTACAGCGAGCCCCTGTAGATGCCGATGCCCGTGCCTCCAGCTCCCCCACTCTGCACGGTTTCCCCGAAGCGCTCGGTGACGTCGGCCTTTCCTGAACCTGTCTTGTCTTGCAGCGCAACCAAAAATCCACCCTCCGGCGGCGCCGCGTTGCCGTAATAAGCGCCTGACCAGGTGTTGACGTAAACCACGCCGCTCGGCGCAACCACCAGGTGGCGGGCGTGACCGATGTTGTCAGCGAAGACCGATGCGCAGAAACCGGCGGGCAACTTAAGGCCGCTGTCATCGTTTGGGCATGCCTGAGTCCTGGCTTTGACCGCCGGCTTTGGCTGGCTCAGGGCTGGTGTTAATGAACCGCACATGGCAACGAGTGCCACAAAAACCGCCAACCAAGTCTTGGGCAAGCCGAAAAATTGCATGGAACGCTCCCGAAGGTTTAGGAACAAGAGTGTGAGAATCGCAAAATATACCATAGTTGGTGGACGCATTCGCAACGCCAAGGCAGGTTGGTAGGTCAAGGAGTGCTATCGGATCCAAATGAGAATACCTGCCAGTCGTCGCCACCTTTCTCGACGTTCACCGGCTCAATTGTGTGCCCGACAAACAGTTCGATCGCATGTTCCCAGAAGCCGCACCCAGCTCGATTAACCCGTAACACGCGGACCTCCCATCGGCCTGGATGCTGTCCCCAGATTTTATGTGCGACTTGAGTTCCAATCCCATGACGTCGGAACCCACGGATTACGAAAAACTCCGCCATGTCCCAGACCGTCTTGTCGCCGGATAACTGGGGGCCACGCTTGAGCAAAACAAATCCTGCCAGGGTGCCATCAACCGTGATAAGAAATGGATGCCGATCCGGCTCGCGCCAGTAAAGCGGGAGGTCCTTGTATTCGAACCTGCCGTCCGCCCCAAATTCCAGATCATAGAACTCGCTGAAGTCATGGGCATACAACTGGACCAGATTGGCGAGTACCGCCTCGTCTTCCGGTTGAGCGGGAATGAGTTCGACGTGGGCTGCTGGTCTGTCTGCGGTCTTGCTCATAAATTGGAGAGTGTGGGCCAGCGAGTTCGGCCGGCAGTCATACCTCCGAACCTACCATAATAATTTTGGAAACGCTTCTGTTGCTTGCAGCACTACGTCATACATGGGAAACCGAAACCTTGTGGTCTGCATACTAACCCTCCGGCGAGATCGAATTGCATCCCAAGACTGGAAGGAACCGTAGATTGGTGCAAGAAAATTGGGGCTGACAAATATTCCACGGCTATTTTTGTTGGTATCATTTTTACCCACCTCGTCTAAGGCGAACATGTCAGATGATGAACTGGAACATTTACGCACGATTCTTTCCCGGACTTACAGCGAACCGAAGAAAAAGAGTATTCGTGAGATCGTGCGGCGCACAATAACGAAACTATTGACCCGGCCTAAGAAAGCCGCGGGCAAACAAGCTGAGAAGGGCCGACGGAAGGAAGATGCGGCGTGAGGGGCGCTTCAAGTATGTTGGAGTCCGATGTCATGATTTTGTCCAGGCCGGAGGTGATGTTATGGCCAAACTGCTCCCAGCTTCAGTACTCACTCGTCGGATCAGTATTGCACTCGGTCTTTTGGCATGCGGTGGTGGGACTCCTACCCGACAATTGCTTTTCGTAACAGTCACTCCGCAAACTGCCACTGCTTCGGATTGCCCCAACGGGATGGTGCAGCTCACGGGGACGGGCACATACGACCGTGCGCCCTCGCCAGCGCCGGTCACACCGGCAAATTGGGACCTCGATCCTGCCAGTACGTCTGCTTCCAATGTCGTTTCTATCACTCCCAGTGGGATGACACAATGCAAGGCAGGTTTTGCGGGCACGGTCACGGTCCGAGGTGGCGGTTTCGTCTGCCCTGCGAATTCGATGATGGGAGTTCCGTGCCATCTGGTGCTTGGTACTGCGCAGTTAACCTGCCCGTAATTCTGCCGCGGCGTTCGGTGGAAGATCAGCAAAGAAACGGCGCTGAAAATAGAAGGCCACATTCACCAGCCCGATCATGACCGGCACTTCCACTAAAGGACCGATGACGGCGGCGAAGGCCGCTCCAGAGTTGATACCGAATACTGAGACCGCAACGGCGATTGCCAGTTCAAAATTATTGGACGCGGCGGTGAATGCCAGGGTCGTCGTCTTCGAATAGTCCGCGCCCGATTTCTTTCCCATATAAAACGACACCAAAAACATCAGCACGAAGTAAATCAAAAGCGGTACCGCGATGCGCAGCACGTCCAGCGGAAGGCGCACGATGTACTCGCCCTTCAGCGAGAACATCACCACGATGGTGAACAAGAGCGCAATCAAAGTGAGAGGACTTATGCGGGGCACAAAATTGCGGTCGTACCATTCGCGTCCTTTGAAACGCACCAACGCGGTTCGGGTGATAAACCCGGCAAGAAACGGGATTCCAAGATAGATGAAAACACTCCGCGCGATTTCTCCGATCGACACGTTGACTACAGTGCTGCGAAGCCCCAGCTTGGCGGGAAGGACGGTAATGAACACCCAGGCATAGATCGAGTAGAAGAAGACCTGGAATAGAGAATTGAAGGCCACCAGGCCGGCCGCGTATTCGGTGTCGCCGCGGGCCAGTTCGTTCCAGACGATGACCATGGCAATGCAGCGGGCAAGACCGATCATGATCAGCCCCGCCATATATTCCGGATAGCCACGCAGGAATACGATTGCCAGGACGAACATGAGAATCGGCCCTACCACCCAGTTCTGGATTAACGAAAGGCCGAGCACGCGTTTGTTGCGAAAGACTTCATGCAACTCCTCATACCGGACTTTGGTGAAGGGCGGATACATCATCAAAATCAGCCCCGCCGCAATGGGGATGGAGGTGGTGCCAACGTTGAAGCGGTTTAGAAACGGCACGACGCCGGGAACAAGCCATCCCAGCACGACGCCAGCTACCATCGCGCCAAAAATCCAGGCGGTAAGGAAACGATCCAAAAATCCGAGACGACGGCTGGCTTTCATTGGTTGTTCCTATGGTTGGGCGACGGGCGTCATTGATTTCCCAATATTGTCAAGTTCTCTCTTAAGAGCCAGGCTATCGAGACTCTTCAGAGGAAGGCTCAAGAACAGGCTGATCCTGCGATCGAGGATGAAAAACGCATCGCGAAATGCCCGCTCGATCTCCACTGCACTGCCACGTACTGCTGCGGGATCAGGTACGCCCCAGTGAGCGGTCATCGGCTGTCCCGGCCACACCGGGCAAACCTCTTGCGCAGCGTTGTCGCAAACCGTAAAAACAAAGTCGAGCTTGGGAGCATCCGGGAGAGAGAATTCATCCCAAGTCTTGCTGCGCAGGCCCTTGGTCGGTATGTGCGCCAGTTCAAGCTGTGTCAGCGCTTCGGGCCGGACTGTACCCGACGGATGACTGCCGGCGCTGTAGCCGGTGAAATTTGGTCTGCCCTTAAAGTTGAGAATTGCCTCAGCCAGGATGGAGCGGGCTGAGTTGCCGGTGCACAGAAAGAGAACGTTGTAATGTCCTTTCATAGGTTCCTCATTGGCAGCAGGTTGGGCCGCAGCATGACCTTGCCGCAGCGGTGGTCGGTTTGGAGGCACGCACAAAGCCGCTGAAGAATTTCCCATCCACCTCAGGAGCGATTGCCTCCGCGTCAACCCCTGCGGCGGAGAGAAACTCACGCGCATCATCAACCCGGTAGATCCTGGTCGGCTCGATGCCAATCTGCTCGAAGCCGGCGGCCGCCAGTTTGTTCCGGTATTCATCTTCGCTCAGCGCGCCCGCCACGCAGCCGACCCATAGCAGCACGCTCTGGCGGATCTCCGGCCTCATTTCTCCCCGGGTGACAACATCGGAAACAGCAAGCCGGCCTCCGGGCTTAAGCACCCGAAAAGCTTCGCGCAAGACGCGGTCTTTGTCGGCGGAAAGGTTGATCACGCAGTTGGAAATGATCACATCCACAGAATTGTCAGGTAGAGGGATATTTTCGATCTCGCCTCTTAGAAACTCAACGTTGTCGATTCCGGCTTTGTGCTTGTTCTCATTCGCCAGCGCCAGCATTTCGTCGGTCATATCCAAGCCGTAGGCTTTGCCTGTCGGGCCGACCCGTTTGGCTGAGAGCAGAACATCGATGCCGCCTCCCGAGCCAAGATCCAGAACTACTTCTCCGGGATTCAATTTGGCCAGGGCCGTCGGGTTGCCGCAGCCCAGCGAAGCCAGCAAAGCTTCTTCGGGGATCTGGCCGGTCTGCGCTGAATCGTACAGACCTGACGTGATGGGATCGGCGCAGCCACTCGCGCTTGATGGACTGCTCCCGCAACAAGCACTGCCGCCGCGCGTTGCCCGCAGGGCTGCCTGTCCGTATTTCTCTTTTACGACTTCTTTGATATCTGTCTGATTCATAACCTCTCCTATTTACAAAGTTGGACGATGGCTTCCGGCCTCAACGCCCGGTTGCGGGTGCAGCATTCGGCGTACAGAAATTGCAGCAATTCTGTCAGCGCTTCGGTATTGGCGGTGTAGCGCAGGAAGGTGCTCTCGCGGCGCACCGCGACCAGGCCTTCGTTTTTCAGTTTGTCCAGGTGATGCGACAAAGTGGAATTGGGGATGTCGAGTTCTTCCTGGATCTCGCCCACAACCAGGCCGTCCGGGTGGGCGGTGAGGAGCAACTGCATGATCCGCAGACGGGCCTCGGTCCCCATGGCGGAGAACATGTCGGCGTATTTGGTGACTTGTTCAGAGGATTGCCGCGCCTTGCTTGCTTGCATATTTCGATAATTGCAGAAATATGGATTCGTGTCAAGGAAGTTTAATTTGTATTACAATTATGCATAATGAGTCATACATTAACAATTCGTCTTACAGAAGAACTTCTGGCCTGGCTCAAGGACACCGCGCGGCGCACCGGGGTGCCCGTAGGCCGCTTGATCCGCCAGCAGCTGGAACATGCGCAAGCCCGCGGTAAGCAACGTTTTCTGCGGCATGCCGGAGCCTTTACTGGTGGCCCTGCGGATGTCTCGTTGCGCAAAGGGTTCTCGTCCAAATAAATGAAAGGCATTGCCGATACTGGCTTTATCGTTGCGTACGCCAGGCAAAACGATCAGCACCACGCCTGGGCGGTTGACCTGGCCCACGGCATCACCGAACCGCTACTCACATGCGAAGCGGTGCTAGCAGAAGCTGCATTCCATCTGGGGTCGAGTTCTTATGTTTTGGCTCTTGTAGAAGATGACATGTTGCGGATCGCCTTCGATTGCAACCGTCACCTGGAAAAGCTCAAGGAACTGGCACGGCGGTATGAAGATCGTAAGCCGGATCTTGCTGACCTTTGCCTGATTCGGATGAGTGAGGTCTATCCTAGGCATCCGGTAGTCACGGTGGATGAAGCTGATTTTCGAGTCTATCGGCGGAATAAGCGGGAGGTCATTCCGACTCTATGTCCCCCACACTAGATCAGGGCCGACTCGCTGCCCTATCAGAATCTCCCATCTGCAACCCACCTTCTTACTGCATCTTCGACGGAGAAAACCCGATCTCGTTCCGATTCGAACTGGCCTTCCAACGTGTACGCGTTTATTTCCAATGGAATCGCCTCGTAGCTTCCGCCGTTCAAGAAACCTCGCACGTAAAGCTCACTAAAGCGCGGAATACCCAATTGGCGATATTGTTCAACGTGGACCAGTTCATGGAACAACAGCCCACTGGAGAATGGTCCGTGAGAGACGACCATATCGCTGAACGTGATCGCAGCCGCTGTGGACTGGTCAGGCAATTTCTTGAGGCCTAATTTTCTCAGCATCGGATAAAAATCCGGATTGGTGACGCGCTCATTTCGCAGCACTAGAAGCTTGGTGCCTGCCACCAGTTGCGCGGAAAAGCAAGGACACCTACAACTCTTCTTTGCGTTGCGGATAGTGGGACTGCGCGCGGCGCATATCTTGTGCGCTGGGCCTCGATGTATTGGGTGAGCAGGCTGCAAACTTGCTTGGTTTGATCAGGATTGAGTAGCGCAGCTGGCATTGTCTGTTGATTATCCCAGCGCCGGCAACCGCCCAGAAGATCCCAACAGGAAGATAGACCCCACCACCAGGCTATAAGCAGCCGTCACCGCCGTGATGGCAAATTGAAACTTCGGCAAATGGGTGCTTGCCCCGAACAGCTTGGCGGCGCAAGCAGTCATGATCGTATTCATGATTAACAACCCAGCCACAAACATTCCCAGCCCAAGAAATCCCTTGCCAATTCCTCCAAGATTCGCGGCCAACAAGAAGATGAACAACTGGCTGGGTGTTTCCGCGCCCAGGCCGTGGATCACGCCAATGCCGAAAACCGACTTTGTATCGTAATTCCAGTTCGTCGCCTGGGGCTTGGGCAGATGAGGATGCCAGTGTCCGCGCAGTTTCCAATGAAACCAGCGTGCAGAATTGACGATTAAGCTGGCTCGGCTGCGCGGTGCATAGTTACCGTTGAATAACGATCCCAGAACGTAGATTCCCAGCAGCACCAATGTCAGACCGACTAACCGTTCTGCGATGCTGTCGATGCTACGTGGGAGTGCTAACTGGAAAAATACGACCAGGCTCCCCAACACCGCCACCGTCGCCGCATGTCCTAAAGCGTAGATCAGCCCCAAACGCATGGCCCTGCGCGGGTTGGTCTGCACGCTGCTGATATCGGAAATGGCCGCAATGTGGTCGTAGTCGAAGCCATGGCGAAAGCCCAGCATGGCTGCGGAAAGCAGCGCTAATTCGAGGCTGGCGCCAGGAGCACTCATGCAGAGTGTTCCCGATCGAAGGCTGTGGCAAGGATCAGCACGGCTTTTTCACGAAGGCCCGAAACACCCTGATTTTACTCCCTTTACAGCACCCACTCATCTGGACATTGTCCCAGGGTACAGGTAACCAAGCCAGGGTGTTACATGGCCTATTGCATGGCACGAACGTGGAGTTGGTAACTTGCTAACAGTACCATGCAGAAATAGTCTGAGAGCGATGTCACCCAAGGCCCTCATCTTCTCCTCAGACCAGGAGACATCGCGGCTGGTAAGCCAGGCTCTTACAGAGTTTGGTTTTGAGGTGGTCGTGTGCGTGGAGATTTTCGCGGCGGTGGAACGACTCACCAGCGGCGGTTTCCAGGTGATCGCTGCCGACTGGGATGACGGCGTGGAAGCCAGCTTCCTGCTGAAAACCGCCCGCGAATTGAAAGCCAATGCAGAGGCGTTCACCATCGCCCTGGCGAGGCCTGAAAGTGGCGAAGCGGCCCGGCGCGCGGGCGCCAATTTCTTATTGAAGAAGCCCATTCTTCCGGGACAATCCCGGCAGACCCTGCTGGGATGCCAGGAGTTCACCGTGCGGTTCCAGGGGGCGCAACTGGTCCCGATCGAACCGGCCCAGGTGGCCAATCCTTACAACCAGCTCTTGAATCCGCCGGAACCTCCGGCGCCAACGAAAGTGTCGTCTACCTTCTTGAAGACGAACCCGCTTCCGCCCTCCCCCACACCAAAACCGGAAGCGGTTCAGTCCATGGAGGATGACGTGGTCGCGCTGGGTGAGCACCTGCATGCGGTCCCCCAGGACGTGCCGATTAGTGGCGAGCAGTTTCGCCGCTCTTCGATCCAAACTTTATTTTCCAACGCACCGCAAGTAGTTTCGCACAAGCCGGGCATCAAGTTGGACCTCAAGAAATTCTGGCGCGGTTCTGTGTATGGGTTCTTTTTGCTGGCCTGTGGAATGTTCCTTTACGGACCGGTGCGTACGGGAGCGCTGGCGGTGGGCGCCAAGGCGTTCTGGAAGGCTACGCGCGAAACAGTGCAAAGCACCTTTGCGCCAACGCGGAAAGATCCTGTGCTGGCAGCAGTTCCTCCGTTGAATTTCAACCCTTCGTACTTGTCGGACCGGGTGGAGAGAATTTCAGTGGATCCCACTCCAACTCCTAGGTCAGACCTGACAGCCCCTGAAGTCAATATGGCCTACAGCCCGGCGCCCTTGGAAGCACTGGCACAAATCGAGCCGTTGCCGTTGATGCCGCAATTGCAGGCGCCGAGCACGCCTTTGCAGCCCTCCCCGCAGGTTTTGTATGAAACGGTTCCGCAAAGTTTGCGGATTGCGCCACAGGTTGTATCCGTGCGTGATTCTGGTCTAAAACCTTCCCCCTCGCTGCTCTCTATTCTGGAACCAGTAAAGGTTGATGAAGAAATAGCAGACAAGCTGATTGTTCATAGGGTATCGCCCGTGTACCCCGATCAGGCGGTGCGCAGCGGGATGCAGGGCACTGTGGTGTTGCAAGCCCTAATCAGCCGCGAAGGAATGGTGGAAGACCTGAAGCTGATGGGCGGATCCCTGATTCTGGGTGAAGCAGCGGTGGCAGCCGTCAGGCAATGGCACTACCAGCCCTACTTTGTGAATGGACGCCCCGTCGAGACACAAACTCAAGTAACGGTGGAATTCAAGCTGCCCGCCGTAGCGGTTGTGGCAACCCCAGTTGCCAAGCCGTAAGCTGTGTACTAATCCCTCCTGATTTCACAACTTTTTACATTTTTTTGCTGCCCTTTGACACCTTAACCTTTGGGTTCAAGTATGTTTTGTTTCGGCAGCGCCTAAACTATTCAGTTATGAAAGCCAAACGGCCCAAAAGCGAAAGAACACGATTCATCTTCCTGCTGGAGCTGGCGATTGTGCTGCCGGCCGCCGCTTTGGTGGTCCTCGGGGCCCTGCATCTGCGGTCTATTCAGCGGGAGCGATCGGTGGAGGCCGCCATCCAACGGGATTTTTCCCAAGTACTGGCGATTTCCGCAAAGCACATTAATATGAAAGCACGCGATCTGATGGATGAGGTCCGCGTTCATTTTCCCGAACCCCAACAGGCCTGCCCCCAGGCCCTGGATCAACTGCTGACTGAATATCCCTACATCGCTCATGTTTTTATGTACACCGACAGGGGTTTGATCGTGCGCTCGCAACCGAAACGCCTGGAAGACGCGGGCTTTCGTGACGAGGCCGATGATTTCGCCAAAACAGTCCCAATGTTTGCCATGAACAGGGACGCCTACGTGGAAGAACTGGTAAAGGGTGAATCCAAAGGCATGAATTACATCCCGACTACGAATTGGGCGATCCGGGGCAGCCGCCGCATGATCTACCAGCCGGTGGCAATGTTCGTGGTCAAAGACAGCAAGACCGGCAAATCCACCCTCGCTGGAATGGGTTTCGATGCCGATTACATTCGGGACAAATTCTTCCCCCAGATGTTGGACGAGGTTGTGAGCCAGAACTCGGCTGGAACCGATAGTGAAAAAGACCATACCGCGGTGATGGTGCACGTTAGAAGCGATTCCGATCCGCTTGCCGCTTCAGCGGGGTGGGACGGCGGCACTCCTGAAGTCGAGCGGGAACTTGGCGGATTCTTTCCCCCGTTGACCCTGGCAATGAAGATTCGCGGGACCACCACATCGGCCATTGCTCAGCGGTTCATGCGCACCAGCTTCCTGACCTTAACGGTCCTCTCTCTTTTGCTGGCTGGGGGAATTTATTTGACCCATCGCAATGTAAGCAAGGAGCTGGCGCTGGCCCGGTTGAAGTCGGACTTTGTGTCCAACGTTTCACACGAGTTGCGCACGCCATTGTCCCTGATTCGTTTGTACGCCGAGACCCTGGAACTGGGCCGCATTTCCAGCCCAGAGAAGTATCAAGAGTATTACCAGACCATCCGCAAGGAGAGCGAACGGCTCACCGGATTGATCAACAACATCCTCGACTTTTCCCGCATCGAGGCAGGGCGCAAGGAGTATGACTTCCGTGAAACTGATCTAAAAGAGCTGGTGCGGAACACGCTCGAGTCCTACCGTTATCAGATCGAGCAAAGTGGGTTCACTTTTGAGGAGCAAATTGACGACCAAGTTCCGCCGCTGCGAGTGGACCGGGAATCCATTGCGCGGTCATCTATTAAATCTGGTGAACAACGCGCTCAAGTATTCGCAGGACCGGAAGTATATCGGCGTGAGTCTTTATCGCCAGCAGAGTTCGGTAAAGCTGGAGGTCATCGACCATGGGATTGGTATCCCACCGGAAGAGCAATCGAAGATTTTCGACAAATTTTATCGCGTGGGCGATCCCCTGGTGCACAACACCAAGGGAAGTGGATTGGGCTTGTCGCTGGTGCGCCACATCGCAAAGGCCCATGGCGGAGATGTGGCCGTAGACAGCGAACCCGGCCGCGGCAGCCGGTTCATCATTACGCTGCCGTTGAGCCTGGAAGGACACCCTGCTTGAGCATAGAGGCGCGTATGGCAAAGATCCTGATCGTTGAAGACGAGCCGAACATGGTTTCCGGCTTGCGCGACAACTTTGAGTTCGAGGGATACAGCGTGATCACCGCGCAGGACGGAGTTTCCGGCCTGAGCCGTGCGCTGGATGAATCGCCGGATTTGGTCTTGCTGGATGTGATGATGCCGCGCATGAGTGGACTCGATGTTTGCAAGCAGTTGAAGTCGAAGCGGCCTTCAATGCCGGTCATCATGCTGACAGCGCGGGGGCAGGAAGTGGACAAGGTTGTAGGACTGGAACTGGGGGCGGATGACTACGTTACTAAGCCGTTTTCCATCCGCGAACTGCTGGCGCGGGTGAAAGCGGTCCTGCGGCGAGCACACACCGTTCCCAAAGAACAAGATCGTTATTTGTTCGGAGAAATCGAAGTCAACATGCGCGGTTGCCAGGTTTCCAAAAATGGCCGCGCCCTGGATTTTTCTTCGAAGGAGTTTGATCTTTTGAAGTATTTCCTCTGCCATGCCGGGGAAACATTGAGCCGTGACCGCCTGTTGCAGGATGTGTGGGGATATGACCACTTTCCGACAACCCGTACCGTGGATGCACACATCGTGCGGCTACGGCAAAAGCTGGAACCGACTCCAGAGGAACCGAAGTACATTCTGACGGTGCATGGCACCGGTTACAAGTTTGTTGGCTAGTTCGAAACAGATTTTGGAGCAGACCAAAATGCCTGTAGCTGAATTGAATAACCCGACTTTAGCGGCGTATCCGAACCTGACTCTTGTTCCCACGAGCCAGGAGGAGCAGCGTGCGGCCCGGGTGGATGACAGCCAGTTAATCCGCCAGGCCCAGCAGGGCGACACCACAGCCTTTGAGGAACTGGTGCGCCAGTATGATCGCGCCGTGCTGCGGCTGGCGATCCATTTGACCGGATCGCCGGAAGATGGCCAGGACATTTATCAGGAAGCGTTCCTGCGGGCTTACACCAATCTTAAAAATTTCCGCTTTGAATGTTCGTTCTATACCTGGATTTACCGCATCGTTACCAATCTTTGCCTGGACCATCTACGCAAGAAACATTCGCGCATGCGCGACCTGACGACTACCATTTCGCCGGACGGGGAAGAAGAGAAAGTTGTTGAGCGGATGCCTGACCAAAGTGCAAACGCTAGCCCGGAGCGCAGTTTAGCGGGGCGCGAATTACGAGACCGTATTTGCCGTGCTCTGGGGACATTGACTCCGCGCGAGCGCACGGTTTTTGAGCTGAAGCATTATCACGGTTTGAGGCTACGCACGGTTGCCGGAATGTTGAATACCACGGAAGGCACGATCAAGAACACGTTATTTCGTGCGACGCATAAGCTGCGGTTTGAGTTGGCCGGAGCCAGATAGAACAATCGTGTGTGGGGCGGGCACTCCTGCCCGTCTGCTTGCGCTGGCAACTACTCTTCGGGCTGTGTGCTCGGCTTACGCTATACATTCTTGACGCTGCTGGCCTTTGGCGGACAGGAGTGTCCGCCCTACACTACGTCTTGATACTCTTAGCCCCTTCATCCCAATACACCGCACTCTTCCGGAAGTACGACTCATTCGCCATGTGACAGGCCAGCGCCGCATGATGCCCGAACACAGCATCTTCTACCACTGGTTTGCGGCTCCTCACCGCTTCAAAAAAGTTCCACAGATGCGGCTTCCCTTCGTCATAGGAAACGCCTTTGTACGACACAACCTCAGAGGTCGGTTCTTTCCCTGGAGCCACATCATGCTCGGCGTGCCATTCCCTCAAATAAGGATCGCGCAGGCTCTTGGGGAAACTGAACGCATACCAGCTTGGGCCAGTGTCGAGCCCGGTCTGCGGAGCGAAGGTAATCGTGGTGGGGTTCACATCCAGAATCCCTTTAGATCCCATAAAGCGATAGCCTTCCGGAGTTTCCGTTCCCAGATTGATACGTATGTAAACGGGAATTCCATTGAACTCAAACAGTGTGGCTTGCACGTCCGGCATGTTGCGGCCATCTTTCCAACGCAGGATTGCCCCGCTGGACATGGCGCGTTGTGGGGCCTGATTAAACCCTGACATGTGAATGAAACCGCTGAGCAGGTGCACCATCAGATCGCCGCCCACGCCGGTGCCGTATTCCTTCCAGCAGCGCCAGCGGGCAAACAGCAGGGGATCGAAAGCGTGTTTCGGCGCCGAACCAAGCCAGGTGTTCCAATCTAAATTGTCCGGGGACAGATCCGGAGGCGGGGGATACACCCACGCGCCGCTGGGTGCGTTGCGTCCCATGGAAGCCTCGACCATCATCAGATCGCCGAGCACTCCCTGAGCGATCATTTCTTTCGCCTTGCCGCAAATCACGGAACTCACGCGCTGCGAGCCGACTTGCACGATGCGTCCTGATTTCTGCGCGGCAGCAACCATCTCCACGCCATCGGCCGGTGAGTGCGACATCGGCTTTTCGCAGTAGACATCTTTGCCTGCACTCACCGCGTCCACGACGACCTGTTTATGCCAGTGGTCGGGAACTGCCGCGATGATGCAATCAATGTCCTTGTTCGCGAGTAAATCCTGATAACGCCGCGTGGTAGGCAAATTCGGGCCGGCAATCTCTCTGGCCAAAGCATGACGCCCGTCATACAAATCACAAGCTGCCACACACTCAACCCCGGGCAACTGGATGGAATTCGCCAGCAGCCCATTGCCCTGCATACCGACCCCGATGATTCCAAAACGGACACGGCTGTTCGAGTCGGCAAACATCGGGGTGGGATCGAGCAAGAAGGTGTTGGCAGCGAGGGTCGCGCCGGCCGCTGCGGCGCTGACTCCGAGAAATTGTCTACGGGAAACATGGTTGCTCTTCATGGAGCCTCCGGGGAGTTTTACTTCTTCAACATTTTCACCGCTACTTCTTTAAAGTAAACGATGTCCTTGTCGCTATGGTTCTGCAATCCGATATAGCCATCATTCGGACGTGGGCCGCGCTTGGGAGGTCCCTGATCTTTCAGGTCGTCTTCTGGGGAATTGGGAAGCACGGGATCGCCTTCGGTAAAGTCCGTGACCTTTTCGCCGTTCACGGTAACGCGAGTGTGGGGGCCGTCCAGTGTAATTTCCATGCTGTTCCATTCGGGGCCAGGCTTGCCGGGGCGGGCCATGGCTTTGCTGAAGGAGTAGACATCGCCTGTCACGTGATAGTCGTCTTGAGCGTTATCAATCTGAATCTCGTAGCCGTAGTTCACCGGCATCCAGGCCTCACGGGGTTCCAAAGGAATACGGACGAATACACCTGAGTTGTCGTTGTGGTGCTCCATTTTGAACACTACGCGGATTACGCAATTTCCCAGCTGGCCGCCGGCCCAGTAGAGCAATCCCATGCCGCCGCCGGTTTTGATCAGGCCATCTTGCACCGTCATCTCGCCGGGACCGACGTGCTTCCAGCCAACCAGGTCTTTCCCGTTGAACAGTTGCTTCCAGTCGCTGGATTGAGCGTGGGCAAACGTACCTAATGCAATGAACAATAGAACAAATAAACCGCGGCAGATCCTCATGGGTTCCCCTTCCCGGCGGAAACTATAAACCTTCCGGGGGCTGATTTCGAGGTTGATGTAGGTGCAAATAGGCGAGGGGTGAGATTGGGCTTCAACCGCGCCCAACAAAAGGCATCTTTGTCGCCATCACCGTCATGAAGAGCACATTGGTATCGAGCGGCAAACTGGCCATGTAAATGACGGCGCGCGCAACCTGCTCCGGGTCCATGGTCGGTTCGACTTCAATGCTTCCATTGGCCTGTGGGACCCCGTGTGACATTCCTGCCGCCATTGCAGTGGCCGCGTTGCCGATGTCGATCTGGCCGCAGGCGATATTGTATTTGCGTCCATCCAGAGAAGTAGATTTGGTGAGGCCTGTAATTGCGTGCTTAGTTGCTGTATAGGGAGCGGAGTTCCGCCTGGGACTGTGTGCGGAAAGCGATCCGTTGTTGATGATGCGTCCTCCCCGCGGCGACTGGGCTTTCATGATCTTGAATGCCTGTTGTGTGCACAGGAACGCTCCCGTCAAATTGGTATCGACGACCGATTGCCATTCCTCGCGGGTCAGATCCTCCAACAATTTGGGGGGCGCAGCAATTCCTGCATTGTTGAATAGCAGGTCGAGGCGGCCGAACGAGGCCTGTATCTTGGCGAATAGATTGCGCACAGACGACGGATCGCTAACGTCGGCAGGCGCCGCTAGGGTTTGCGGGCCGAGTTCTTTGGCCTCATGAACGACGGCTTCCAGGGAAGCCAGATTACGCCCCGCAAGCGCAACTGAGTAACCTTCCCGCAACAATGCGAGCGTAACCTGCTTGCCGACTCCACTTCCCGCGCCGGTGACAAGAGCGATCCTTCGAGGCAAATTCATAGAATCTTGAGGCTACCAGCATATCGTCTCGCGCTGGAATGACTAGCCAGCTTTCATTCAGGCTGAGAATAGAGTGCCCACGCGCTGGCTAAATCCTGAACAACATGGCCAAGGGACTTATACACCGTAATCTCCTCTGCCGAGCGGCGGCCTGCGATCTCCGCTGCCAACACCTGGCCAATCTCAGCAACGATGTGCTCGTCACTAATCAAGCCCGCCTGCTTGGCGCGCAGAAACTCGGCTCCTTGTTGTAGGACACCTTCGCGACTGTCGGCAATGAACCGCGAGCGGACCACGAGGTCGCTGTCTACTTCCGCTGGCCCCGCATAGCTGGAACCGACTACGTTCACATGCGTGCCCGGCCGTACCCACTCTCCTTTCAGTATGGGCTCGGCTGCCGACGTCACGGTGCAGATGATGTCGGCCTCAGCTACTGCATCGCGAACGGTCGCCGCACTGCTGACGGGTACGGAGAGTTCCGTTTGCATTCGCTCGGCGAAGGCGCGGACACGTTCGGGCGAACGCCCCCAAACCACGATGGATTCCAGATCACGAACTTTGCCAATTGCCCGCGCATGGGTTGCAGCCTGTTCACCATAACCGAGCAGGGCTAGACGCCGAGCATCTTTACGCGCCAATGCGTCGGTGGCGACCGCGCTGGCCGCGGCGGTGCGAATGGCCGTGATCTCACCGGCATGGACGGCGCAAACGGCCTCACCAGTTTCGGGATCGAACAGGATAACGAGACCCTGGTGTGACTGTATTCCGCGGGCAAAGTTCTCGGAGAATACGCTGATTAGCTTCGCACCGAATGGGGCATGCGCGCCTAGTGCCCCGGGCATAACGCCGAAAAGGCGGTTGTCGGACAAAGTAATGATGGAACGCAGGAGTTGCTTCGTTTCGCCGCGTGAAAAGGCAATCATCGCCTGGCGGACGATGGGGATGCAGACTTCATAAGTGAGCCGTATCGAGACCTCTTCGCGGTCTATGAATCGCATATTGATTCCGGGGGCAATTCAACTGGTAACCACTTTACGGTTGACCTTCCACCAAAACAAATGTTCCCGGTCTCACCCGATGCTCGTCAAACCTGCGGCGCGAAAATATCGAGGAAGGTTGACGCTGTGATTTGATAAACAAAACTCTCGCCGCCAGCCGCGTCGGGCCTTGATCCCGCGCGAACTCCACCGATCTTTTCCACGGCCTTCTGCGACCGCAAGTTCTGCGGGCCGATAAGGAATATAACCCTGTCCACAAACTGAAAGGCATGCCGCAGCATAAGCTGTTTCATTTCCCGATTGTAGATGCCGCCCCAGTGGGACCTGGCCAGGAACGTCCAGCCGATTTCGATCTCGCGCCTCTCCTGGTTGTAACCGTGGAACCGGGATGAGCCGATGACTTGCCCGTTGCTGGAATCACTGGCAATCAACGCTCCGCCAGATTCCAGCGCCTCACGGAAAAACCCCTTGAAGACGCCTTCTTTATAACGGTCATTGGCCGGATGCTGTTCCCAAATGAGCGGATCTGAGGCGACCGCATAGAGATCATGAAAATCCTCGGGTTTAAGCGGCCTGAGTTCGAGGAGCTTTCCTTTCAATACGGGTTGGAGATCGAAGGGCATGCTTGATTATCCTCTTTGCGCCTGCAATAGACCCGATTATGGTAAATGGCTTTCCCCCCGGACGCGACGGCTTCGCGGAGCAGGGGCCTCGTTTCCAGGTAAGTTTTGATATTCCGCAGTTGGCTCCAGATTGCGTATACACTTCCCGCAAGCTCAGGGGGAGCTTCTCAATGAACCTTGCCGTCGGCAAGCATCCGTGGTGGACAGGCGTTTTACTGTTGCTTGCGAGCGCTGCTCTTACCGGGTCCGCACCTGCACAAGATCTGAAGGTGACTCTCCTGGGCACAGGTTCCCCCGGACCAAGAATGGACCGCTTTGGCCCAAGCATTCTGGTGGAAGCCGGGAAACAGAAGCTGCTGTTTGATTGCGGTCGCGGAGCCGCCCAACGTATTGAACAGCTCAAAGTACCATTCGCAGAGGTCGACGCTTTGTTCCTCACTCACCTGCATTCCGATCACGTAGTGGGAATCCCTGATCTGTGGTTAACCGGTTGGGTCCGAGGGCGGAGAATCCCGCTTCGAGTTTGGGGGCCTGCGGGAACTCAAGAAATGATGTCGCACCTGGAGCAGGCCTACCAATTCGATGTACACATTCGGCGCGATGTAGATGAGAAGATGCCCCCACAGGGTGTGGTAGTTCTGGCCAAAGATATCGAGCAAGGAATTGTGTATGAAAACGGTGGGATAAAGGTAACGGCCTTCGAAGTCGATCATGGACCCGTAAAACCGGCGTTTGGTTACCGTGTCGACTTCGCAGGACACTCGGTAGTGCTCTCCGGAGATACCCGATACTCCGAAAATCTGATCCATTTTTCTGAGGGAGCGGATGTATTAATTCATGAAGTAATGGATCCAGATGCATTTCACTTGGCGAATCCCTCCACGAGCCCGGAACGCGTGCAGAGAATCCTGGCGCATCACACCACTCCAGAACAGGCTGGCACAGTCTTCGCCCGAGTAAAACCAAAACTCGCGGTCTATTCGCACATAGTGCCTCCCGATGCTTCAAACTTAATCCCTCTCACACGAAAGACGTATTCCGGCCCCTTGGAAGTTGGCGAAGATTTGATGAGCATTGAGATCGGGGAAAAAGTGGTGGTGCAACGAGCGACTCCAGGTGGGGAGCCCAATGCTAGACCCCTTCTGTTGGAAAAAAATGAAGGCGAGCTGCGCACTCGCCGCATTCATACGGACAGCAGTACCCCCGCCTCTTCCCATTCATGCTCAAAGTGAGCCCGAAAAACAACGGCTCGCAGCATCTTGTGGCGGGTACGGAGGAGCTTGCCCCAGGAGCGGCCTTACCCAGGCACAGGCACCTGGTCCAGGATGAAATTCTGCTGATCCAGAGCGGCACGGCACACGTTTGGCTCGGGGATGAGGAGCGCGATCTCCACGCGGGGGGACTTGTATTTATTCCGGCGAATACTTGGGTGAGTGCGAAGAACATCGGCACTGGGCCGATTAGCCTGACTTTCATCTTCTCAGCGCCGGGATTCGAGGATACGATGCGCTGCAATTCCGTGCCTGCGGGTGAAACGCCCACCCAGATTACGCCAGAGCAGCAAAG
Organism: uncultured Acidobacteriota bacterium; assembly: GCA_963837365.1. Taxonomy (GTDB): domain Bacteria; phylum Acidobacteriota; class Terriglobia; order Terriglobales; family Acidobacteriaceae; genus CAWBXL01. The sequence continues at coordinate 10,317 of CAWIMW010000007.1, read as the reverse complement.
AGACTGTGCGCACCTGGGGCATGCCGAAAACTCGAGCATGCAGGAACAGCCCAAGCAATGAAGCAAACGGGCAAAGCTGTACGATGCCCTGATACGAACCTCATTCTCAGCTATCCTCCCGCAATGGCCCCAAGAACAATAAACGGCTCTCTCCCTTCGGCGACGGCGGCGGGGAGAGGGGTTCGTGGGAGAGGTCTTGTGAGAAGGTCTTTTTTCCCTTTTTTTTTTTTTTTTTTTTTTTTTTTTTTTTTTTTTTTTTTTTTTTTTTTTTTTTTTTTTTTTTTTTTTTTTTTTTTTTTTTTTTTTTTTTTTTTTTTTTTTTTTTTTTTTTTTTTTTTTTTTTTTTTTTTTTTTTTTTTTTTTTTTTTTTTTTTTTTTTTTTTTTTTCTTCGCAGGCGAAGAAGCGAAGGAAGGGGCGGCGCTGTTGCGTGTCGTGGTCGCGGATGGCTCCGCGCAGCATGGGATAGCGGGCCTCGAGCGCATCCAGCACCGATCTCACAGTAACGCCCGCTGCGTGACCGCGCCGGTTTCAGATCAGCGACTTCGAGCGTCACCTCGCTGCCGACGTGCGCCAGGGTTCGGAGGTGGAAGGGGGTAGGAGGCAGCGTTCTGCTCAGATGGGTTGGTACTCGGCACGGCCTTCTTACTAGCTTTGAGCCTTGCCCTCAAGAAACTGGACAAGCAACCGGTTCACCTCGTCTGGTTGTTCTTGCTGCACCCAATGCCCGGCTCCGTCCACGAGATGCGCTCCCATCATCCGTGTGCACGCCGTTTTCTGCATTCTCTCGAAGTCTCCGGGGTTCTGGTAGACACCCCAATCGCTCTTCCCGGCGATTTAAAAAGTGAGGGCACATCAATCGTCCGCCCAGAATACAGTTGCAACTCCGCGCGGTATTTCTCGATCCACCTCACGCGATATTCATTCAGCCCGCCCTGGAACCCCGTCCTCTCATATTCCGCGCTGTACACGCGGAGCTCATCCTCAGGAAGCCATTTACAGGCGGCAACGGCGGAGGCTGAGGGCATCTCCAGCGCAACCGTCTCCGCCATGCCCTTATCCAGGTCCATCACGTAATACCGAGGTAGCTCGGCCCATTCAGTGGCGGTCCTTGCCTTGAGGGGAAAGGGGACGTTCTGCTTCCAGTCCGCGCTTTTCATGTGGTAGTAAGCCCGGAGGAAGGCATGAACACCTTGCGGAGCATGCCACACATTGTCATTGGCTTCCCGGGTCGCGAAGTACTTCTGGTAGTGCTTGCGTGGGGGATCGAGTTTCGCCAGTTCGTCATAAATGGGATCAGGCGCGACCGCATCTGTCGCGCCTCCGTCCGCGGTGTTGAATGGCAAGTCCGGCGGGCCGGCGAAAGGTGCGCTCATCATCACCACGAACGGAAGACGTCAGGTCGCACCAGCGAACACCAGGCTGCCAGCGGCGAGCCAAAGTCGTGACCGATCACAGCCGCGACGGATCGGTATCCGAAGGCCGACGCCAACCCCAACACGTCGCGGACCTGATTGAGCGTGGCGAACGGACCGGGATCATCGTCAAAACGGATATCCCAACCTGATGTACGACCATAACCTCTCCGATCGGGAGCAATCACATGGAACCCGGATGCGGCGAGGGGCAACATCACCTTTCTCCAGCTGTATGCAAGCTCCGGAAATCCGTGCAGCAGTACAACTGCTGGACTGTCTTTGCCCTCGAAGCCCGCCTCAAGGACGTGAATCTTGAGACCGTTAATATGGTTGACGAAGCGTGAGCGTATTCCTATAGGGAGGATTGACTGGCTGTACGGCGCCTCCGCAGCCCTGGTCCAGGCGGCGGATTGCTTGGGTGGCGCGTCTGCCCGTGCGAAACGGGTCACAGCCGCCTGCAAAACCACCCCAGCGCAACCTTGGATCAGGCGGCGGCGTGTAAGTACGCTTGTCTGCATCTCACTTGGGGCTTCAACTGGCCGATTCGTCAGGGCATCGGCCCTTCGACTTTGCTCAGGGCAGGCTTTCAGCCGTGCCGTATTCATGACTTATATTGATACACGCGCCCATGGGGCGCAACTGTAATCAAGAAATCCGCCTTCTCGATAGTTGCGCCTTCGCGGCGCCAAGTCCGATTTTGCGTCTTTTTGGCAGGGCTGAAGCCTGCCCTGAGCAATCGAAGGGCCACTGCCCTGATACGAATCGTTACCGCCTCATCCTCCCGCGATGGCCCCGATCACAATGAACGGCTCCTTCCCGGACGCGACGGCGTCGGGGAGCGGGGCGTCGGGTGATTCGTGGGAGAGGTCTTCTTCACACGCGAAGAAGCGGAGGAAGGGACGGCGCTGTTGCGTGTCGTGGTCGCGGATGGCTCCGCGCAGCATGGGATAGCGGGCCTCGAGCGCATCCAGCACCGAGCGCTGCGTGACCGGGCCCTCGACTTCGAGTGTCACCTCGCTGCCGACATGCGCCAGGGTGCGGAGATGGAAGGGGAGGAGGACGCGGATCATGGTTCGTCTACTGTGTAATAACTTGCGTTTCCCAGCCGTCGTATTCGCCATCAAACTGTTCCGCTAGCTGCACGAGTTCGCTAACCGTCGCATCTATCAGATTTTGTTCAACCGGTTGGGCACGCATGACTGTAATTCCAAACGGCATTTCTTCTTTCTCAAGGTGTGATTCGAACACAATCTTGTAGCCGGCCTTAATCACATCATCTTTGAACAAAGCACGGGCTTGCTCGGTTTTGAAGTACATCCAATGCTGGACTTCCCGCGATACACCAGCAGCATCCCCGTGCTCCGCCAGTACTTCCAGAACTTCGCTGTTCTTGATCCGCTCAAACTGTTCTGGAGTCGGATACAAAACGTTCAAGTATTGCTCCCAGAGTGAGTCTTCCTGTTCGCCTGTATCGAATTTGTATCCACTGAAATCAGCTAAGGCAGTTGCGACTGCTTCAGGAAAACCATCTTTTGTTTCGCCATAAAAATAGAATTCACGTCGTCCCTGCGTGGTGATTCTTCCGCATAGTATCGCGCGGTATTGCTGCGAAAGTTGGGCTGTGAGCGCATCCTCGATTTTGAAGAGAGTGGGAGCCTCTTTGCCATCGGACAGCCCGTCCGGTCTAGGCATTTGGAAATAAACCCATGCCCACAATAACCACGGTTTGGACATGATCGGAACATCGGCGCAAAGTGCAATGTTGACAAAGATGGATGCAAGGCTGTCGTTGACGTTGCAGAGGTACGATTTCCAATTGTCAGTCATATACTTAACGCTTCAAGCCGAAGTTTCTGGGTTCTACGGGATTCGTGTCAGGGCATCGGCTTCAGCCATGCCGTATTGTGACTTATATTGACTCACGCGCCCATGGGGCGCAACTGCTACTAAGCGTCCAGCGTCTTGATAGTTGCGCCGTACCGGCGCGAAATCTTATGTTTGCGTTCCAAACGGCACGGCTGAAAAGCCGTGCCCTGATACGAACCTCCTTGTGGTCGGCTTCACAATTGCCGTCATCAAAAGCAGATTCCTCGCTCGCCCCCGCCGCGCTTAACGCGCGCCTGCGGACGGCTCGGAACGAAAAGTTGGAGGCGATCCAACAGCACGAATGAATCCGTGCCCTTCCCGCGTCCACTGTCCCGTTTCGCTTCTGCCATCCCTCCGGGACTCGCCTGTTTTCCAGCTTACCCTGGGCTGCAATATTTCGCCCCTTTCGGGGCTGCGGCAGTTAAGTGCCAGCTGTTAGGTTCGCCTAGAACACAATGGGATTCCCCTGGCTCTTTGCGGCCATTACCAACTCATTCATGTCAGTCACGAATGTCAACAATTCAGTGGAACTACCAGCCATGGAGCTGTTGCGCAGCAATAAAAGCTCTTCTTCCAAGCGAGCAAGGAACTGCACATCAATTGAATCGCCACTATGGGAACCTGAATAGAGCACCTTCGATAGGACCACCGAATTCTTATCAAGAACTTGTTCGGCTTGGTCTCGCAGATAGGAAACCATTGCGATATTCCCAATTCGCTTTTCGACAGCTCTGCGCGTATTTGAAGGAAACTTTCTGTCGAGCTCTGGATCGAGGAAGTAGTATTCCCCAGTCGGTACGTCGAGCAACGCTCCCAACGCGTCAGCGTCGAACGGCAATTTGTCCTTCTTTAGATAAACCACTGCGTCTAGTCCCATAGCCTTAGCGAGTCAAATCACTCCTTATCGTTATCATTCGAAAGAACCCTCACCCAATCGTCTGCACCTCCACGCTACAGCACCGCCGGCAGATCGCGCACGATCGGCATTCCAGCTGTCGCCCGCATCGGCGGAGGCGTACACCTGGCCGCCGGTCGTGCCGAAATAAATGCCGCACTTGTCCAGCGTGTCCACGGCCATGGCGTCGCGCAGCACGTTTACGTAGCAGTCTTTCTGCGGTAAGCCTCGGTCAGCGGTTCCCATTCGTTGCCGCCGGACTTGCTGCTGATACACGCGCAGCTTGCCTTCGGGCGGGTAGTGTTCGGAGTCGCTCTTGATGGGGACCACGTAAATCGTCTCCGGCTCGTGCGCGTGTACGTCGATGACGAAGCCGAAGTCGGTCGGCAGGTTGCCGCTGACTTCGTGCCAGTTGTCGCCGGCGTCGTCGGAGCGCATCACGTCCCAGTGCTTCTGCATGAAGAGCACGCCCGGCCGCTTCGGGTTCATGGCGATGTGGTGCACGCAGTGGCCGATCTCGGCGTCCGGGTCGGGAATATATTGCGAGCGCAGGCCGCGGTTGATCGGCTTCCAGGTTTTGCCGCCGTCGTCGGTGCGGAACGCGCCCGCGGCCGAGATGGCGATGTACATTCTTTGCGCGTTGCTGGGATCAAGAATGATGGTGTGCAGACACATGCCGCCCGCGCCCGGCTGCCACTTGGGGCCGGTGCCGTGTCCGCGCAGGCCGGGGATTTCGTGCCAGTTCTGGCCGCCGTCGGTCGAGCGGAAGATGGCGGCGTCTTCCACGCCGGCGTAAACCGTGTCGGGATCGGTGAGCGACGGCTCCAGATGCCACACCCGCTTGAACTCCCAGGGATGCTGCGTGCCGTCGTAAAACTGGTGCGTGGTCAGCGGCGCGGCGGCGGCGTCGTAGGCGAACTTGTTGCTCTCGCCCTTGGGCGATGCCGCCGGTCGTCAGTGGTCGGCTCGCCCTTCGGCGTGCCCGGCTGGTGCCAGGTTTTGCCGCCATCGTCGGAGCGCTGGATGATCTGCCCAAACCATCCGCTGGTCTGCGAGGCGTAGATGCGATTGGGATCGACCGGCGAACCTTTCAGGTGATACATCTCCCAGCCGGCAAAGTGCGGGCCGGAGACGTCCCATTTCTGGCGCTTGCCGTCGGAAGTTAGGATGAATGCGCCCTTGCGGGTGCCTACCAGGACGCGGACTTGGCTCATGAGTAAGTCTCCTATGAAATATGTGTTAGTCCCAGATTTGGGCCTCATGTTCGAAAATTGGCAGGCCAAATTCGCTGTCAAACGCATTCGGGCCCGCTTGTCGAATTAACTCGCATTGCTGAATGAACACTTGCGGTCTGACTAGCTCCATAGCCATCCGCATGAATGCAGCCGGTGGAAGCGTGACGTGAAAGCCTTCTTTCTTAACAGTCATGTAATCCTCATCCAATTTTCCTGCTTCAAACACTTGTTTTGGTGTCGTTACTACCTGCCAGTTCCGATATTCAAATTCCCGCGCGATCGCCGTTACATTGTAAAGAACCATATAGGCTTTAGCCCCCGTAAGGAGATCGATACAGAGCGCTGGCTCGAAAGGAAAAACTGAGAATGGCGCCATGTTTGGGCTGAACCAGGTGTGTCAACTCTTCTGTGTAAACGACCAGGTTTTGTTTTTGGGGATAGGTGCGCGAGGGAAGGGGGCAATTTCCCCTTCCCTCGCCCAGCGATGTAGAAGGATTCTGCGATTTCATGACGCCAGCCTCTCCAGGGCCGGCATTCGTTCCGGCCACAGAATGGTGAAATGGTTCAAGGCTTCTCGCCAGTGGTGAATCGGCATGGTCCACTTCTTCGCCGCCTGCCGCAACGCCAGAAACAGCAGCTTCAGCGCCGCTTCTTGGTTGGGGAACCCGCCCCGGATTTTGATGATCTTGCGCAGGGAGCGGTTCAACGATTCCACGCTGTTGGTGGTGTAGATGGCCCGGCGGATGTCGGGCGGATAGTGGAAGAAGGGCGTGATCCGCGCCCAGTTCCGCCGCCACACCTGACTCACGCTGGGGTAGGCTTTCCACTTGCCCTCCAGCTCCAACAGATGTTGCTCGGCTTCGGTCACCGTGCTCGCGCGATAGATCAACTGCAAATCCGCCACCACCGGCTTGCGCAGTTTCCAGGGCACGTAGTGCAGCGAAGCCCGCACCAGATGCACGATGCACAGCTGCACCTCGGTGCGCGGATACACCGCTTCGATGGCCTCGGGAAATCCTTTCAGCCCATCCACGCAGGCGATGAAGATATCTTTCACTCCGCGATTCTGTAACTCCGTCAACACCTGCAGCCAGAACTTCGCCCCTTCGGTCTGCGCCACCCACAGCCCCAGCACTTCCTTCTGCCCTTCCAGGTTCACGCCCAGCACCACGTAGATGGCCTTGTTCTGGACGTGGCCCTCGTCGCGCACCTTCACCATCAGTGCGTCCAGGTACACGATGGGATAGACCTCTTCCAGCGGCCGGCCCTGCCACAGCTTCACTTCCTCGACCACCGCGTCAGTCACGTTGGAGATCAGAGTTGGTGAGACTTCGATCCCGTAGATCTCTTCCAGGTGCCCTTGGATCTCCCGCGTCGTCATCCCGCGGGCGTACATGGAGATGATCTTGTCGTCGAAGCCGGTCCAGCGGGTCTGCCCTTTGGCCACGATCTTGGGATCGAAGGTCGCCTGGCGGTCGCGGGGCGTCTCCAGTTCCAGTTCGCCGAAATCGCCCTTCAGGTTTTTGCGGCTTTTCCCGTTGCGTGTGTTGCCCCGGTGGTGGCCCGCCGGGTCGTGCTTCTCGTAGCCCAGATGGTCCGTCATCTCGGCTTCCAGCGCCCGCTCCAGAACCGCTTTGGTCAGTTGTTTGAGCAGACCGTTCTCCCCGATGATATCCTCGGGTTTCTTGTACTCGGTAAGCAGTTCGTCGATCAGCTTCTTGTCGATGGCCATGGGATTTTTATTCTCCTCTTCCCTTGGCCGTTTACACAGTTCTATTTACACCCTCTCCTGCAATCTAAAAAACAATTCCTTGATAACAAAGCCGAAAAGAACATCCGTATAACGCAGGCTCGTGTCGACCTGTTCCACTTCAGGACGATGTTTAAACACAGCCTTGACAAAGTCTTTCATGACGTTATCAGTGCAGGTACATCTGTTAATCGCTCCGCAACCGTATTGTGTCCGCCTGTAGCTTCATCCAATGCCCGTTCGTATTCCCACACGTGTGCCTTGACCCACACTGCTCGCAACCCAGCTTTAATCGCCGGAAGCACATCGGAACGAATACTATTACCCACCATCCACGCTGACTCTGGCTTGACACCAAGGGAAGAGACTAGATGGCGAATCACATCTGGAGACTTCTCAGGGACAATTTCGACGACATCGAAGAGATCCAGCAATCCGCTGCGTTCCATTCTGCGCAACTGCAGCAAACGGTCGCCTTTAGTGAGCAGAGCTAGTTTAGCCCCCTTCGACCGGAGAAACTCCAGTGTCTCCCTGACCCCTGGGACAAGCGGCGGATTACTTTGGAATACAGAGCTTGCCACCCACCGAATCTGTTCTGCTAGCCCGGGTTTGGGCTTGCATCCTACGTCTTTACACAATTCTTCATACGCTTGCACACACGACGTTGGGAACCTCTCGGTGCTAAAACCAAACTTGGCGACATTCTGAACATCAATGCGACGTTCGTATTTTTCCCATGTCACTCCGTCTAGTCCTGACTCAGTGACTATATGGCGAGCTTTAGACCGAGCATCGTCGTATAGCTGCTCGGTGCTCCAGAGCGTGTCATCCCCGTCGAAGATGACACCGAATGTCTCTCGGGCAGCATGTTCAGAGCTCGCCATTTGCTCCATAATACGCTCCACTATGTGTGTATCAAACCCTCGGGTAAATCCTCACCCAATCGTCTGCACCTCCACACTAAGCACCGCCGGCAGATCCCGCACAATCGCATTCCAGCTATCTCCCGCATCGGCGGAGGCGTATACCTGGCCGCCTGTCGTGCCGAAATAAATTCCGCACTTGTCCAGCGAGTCTACGGCCATGGCGTCGCGCAGCACGTTTACGTAGCAATCTTTTTGCGGTAAGCCGCGAGTCAGCGCTTCCCATTCGTCGCCGCCGGACTTGCTCCTGTACACGCGCAGCTTGCCTTCGTGCACGTAGTGTTCGCTGTCGCTCTTGATGGGGACCACGTAAATCGTCTCCGGCTCGTGCGCGTGAACGTCGATGACGAAGCCGAAGTCGGTGGGCAGGTTGCCGCTGACTTCTTTCCAGTTGTCGCCGGCGTCGTCGGAGCGCATCACGTCCCAGTGCTTCTGCATGAAGAGCACGCCCGGACGCTTCGGGTTCATGGCGATGTGGTGCACGCAGTGTCCGATCTCGGCGTTCGGGTCGGGAATATATTGCGAGCGCAGGCCGCGGTTGATCGGCTTCCAACTTTTACCGCCGTCGTCGGTGCGGAAGGCGCCCGCGGCGGAGATGGCGATATACATTCGCTGCACGTTGCTGGGATCAAGAATGATGGTGTGCAGACACATGCCGCCCGCGCCCGGCTGCCACTTGGGGCCGGTGCCGTGTCCGCGGAGGCCGGGGAGTTCGCGCCAGTTCTGGCCGCCGTCGGTCGAGCGGAAGATGGCGGCGTCTTCCACGCCGGCGTAAACCGTGTCGGGATCGGTGAGCGACGGCTCCAGATGCCACACCCGCTTGAACTCCCACGGATGCGGTTTGCCATCGTAAAACTGGTGCGTGGTCATTGGCGCGCCGGCGGTGTCATAGGAGAACTTGTTGCTCTCGCCCTTGGGAGAGCCGCGTTCGTCTGTGGCCTGCTCGCCCTTAGGCGTTCCCGGCTGATGCCAGGTTTTGCCGCCATCGTCGGAGCGCTGGATGATTTGCCCAAACCATCCGCTGGTCTGCGAAGCGTAGATGCGGTTGGGATCTACGGGCGAACCTTTGAGGTGATACATCTCCCACCCGGCAAAGTGCGGGCCGGAGACGTCCCAGTTTTGGCGCTTGCCGTCGGAAGTTAGGATGAATGCGCCCTTGCGGGTGCCTACCAGGATGCGGACTGTGGACATTTCTTCTGCTCCTTAAATTAATTATGTTAAGTCTGAATCTATGAACTCAGTGCTTCTTCGACCGATGTGACGATCCCTTTTAGTAGATTGGGAAACCGACCTTCAAAATGAGCTGTCGCTAAGGCCTCGATCTTTTCTGGTGTAATGAAGTCCTGCTTTAATCTGAGTGCAGAAAGAAATCTCAGATAGCAGTCAATCGAACACCAGAGCATCTGCGCCTCGTCTCCGTAAAAATCACCAACATCACAATCCTCAGGATCGAAATCGGCAAAGAATCGATCCATATTAGTAATGTCACGGTCTTCACGACGACATTGGCATGAAAACTGCGCCATCATACTTTCTGTGGCAGAATCAAACCATTCCAGTTCTGGAAACGCTCGAATATACTCGTGGGAATAATTGACTTCGTTCCGTCTTGCCGGATTGAAATACCCATCACCCAATACAAATTCAAGAGTTTCGAATTGAGGATAATCGTCAAGTAGGCCGAGCGATTTGTAAATACTCCACCAGATCTGGTGGGAGCCTCGTCGGGGTCCTAGTTGCAACGCATCATATAGTTCTCGTTCATTTAGGAACGCAATCGCCTGCCCAGTGTTGTACACATAAAAGTTGGCTTCTTTCTTGTTGATCAAACCTGCGACTGGCATTCTTTCTTTGTTTGCAAACCAATTTCCTTGCAGAAGATTCACAAGTGCCTGAACAAAATAGAAACGAGAATAGTAGCCTGTTACCTCCGACCACGTGCCAAACAGTTTGTTTTGTAAAGTGATATACGCGAGGAATAAATCGAAGCACCTATAAAAACAAGTAGCACTCTTGTAGAAGTGTCGTTGGCGAAGATCAACCTTGATCGTTTGCGCTGTAGCGTCATTTGTTGCAAGTTCCTTCTCTAAATCTCGAAGCGAAACTTGCTTAAGATAACGAGCCATAAAATCGCGAAACGAGTTGCGGTGATGCTCGAATCGAGGTTCGAAGCCCGACGAGAGAGCACACAAATCCTTATAGCGCGGAGGAAAATTGGGAATCATTTATACT
>CAWIMW010000006.1:0-252597 GCA_963837365.1 uncultured Acidobacteriota bacterium | reverse complement strand
TTGCATGGGCATGTCGGAGTTCTACGGCCCGTGCGATGACCATGAATCCATCGCAACCATTCATCGGGCGCTTGAATTGGGCATTAATTTTCTGGACACCTCTGACATTTACGGCCCATTTATCAACGAGGAGTTGGTGGGCAAGGCGATCAAGGAGAAGCGCCAGCAGGTGGTCCTGGCCACCAAGTTCGGCATCGTGCGCGACCCGAAAAATCCCAGCGCCCGCGGTATGAATGGCAAACCCGAATACGTACGCCAGTGTTGCGAAGCCAGCCTCCGCCGTCTTGGGATTGAAACCATTGATCTCTATTATCAGCACCGCGTGGACCCTAATACTCCGATAGAAGAAACCGTTGGCGCGATGGCCCAGTTGGTGGAACAAGGCAAAGTCCGCTACCTTGGCCTGTCCGAGGCCTCGCCGAATACCCTGCGCCGGGCCATGAAAGTCCATCCCATTTCTGCTTTGCAGACCGAGTACTCATTATGGACACGTGATCCGGAAGGTGAAGTTCTGCCCGCTTGCCGGGAGTTGGGAGTGGGATTTGTCGCCTATAGCCCGCTGGGGCGAGGCTTTCTGACGGGACAATTCCAGCGGTTCGAAGACTTGCCGCAAGATGACTATCGCCGCTCCTCTCCTCGCTTTCAGGGGGAGAATTTCCAGAAGAACCTCGACCTGCTGCAAAAAGTCCAGCAGCTTGCCAAGAAGAAAAGCTGCACTGCTTCGCAGTTGGCCTTGGCGTGGGTGCATGCTCAAGGGGAGGATATTTTCCCCATCCCCGGCACCAAGCGTCGCAAGTATCTGGAAGAGAATGCCGCTGCGCTGGACGTACAGCTTACGCCCGACGACTTGCGGCATCTCAGCGAAGCATTCCCTTTGGATGTGGCTGCCGGCATGCGCTATCCAGAGCATGTGATGCCGACCATTAACCGCTAGCAAGGTTCGTGTGGAAACGGGACTTGCCGAGCTTGCCCTGAGAGAAGCCGAAGGGTCAGGCGGGACAAGTCCCGCCTCCACACGACTAGTAGTAATAGTTACCATCAATCAGCCCGCGGCCATGACCACCGGATATCTAGGTTTGTATCGGCCTGCCGTCGTACGCTTGCTCAAGTTCCCACCGCGGTACGGACTCCCCTCCGCTGGTATGAAGGAATCTCTATGGCAAGCGCAGGTACTGCCCCGGTCCCGATTAGTGAACAACCGCAGCCCGCAATTGCTATCAGCAAACCCTCGTTCTTAATACGCATTTCAATTGGGCACATGTGTTTTTACTGGATTGCGGGTCTAACCCTGCTTAATTCATTTCTAGTGATGTATGGTACGCCCCTTCACTTTGTCGTTGGACTAGGGATCACCGCCGCCGTGGATGAGAAAGCAAGGTATCTTGGAAGCGTGGGCGTGGTACTCGATTTACTTATCAACGGTACCGTCGCGGGTATCTTTTTTCTGTTGGGAAACCTATCCGGCAAGCACATTCGTTGGGCCTTTATTGCCGGCATGGTGCTCTATGGCGCAGACGGCCTATTGCTTCTGGCCAATATGGATATCCTGAGCCTGGCCTTCCACGCATATACGTTATATGCCATCTCGCGCGGGTTGATGGCGGTGAATCAGGCGGCACCAAAGTGTGGAGCGGACACTCCTGTCCGCTAATGCCAGCAGCGTCCCAACTGTCTGGGGGAAACTTCGTTCGATTCCTGAAGGGGTTCGATCCGCTGTAAGCAGAGCGGGCAGGAGTGCCCGCTCTACATAAAACCTGAGGGGCGGCTTCTCAGCCGCCCCTTTGTATTTGAAAAAATAATCAACCGTTCTACGCTGGCGCTGGATGCTCTCCACCCTTGGCGCGCCCAGGTTGAAGATCAGGTTTGATCACGTGTTGCACGCCGCCAGTATCGTCAGGCTTGCTCGGAGCCGGCCTGCTGGGCAGGTCCTTGCCATCCACCAGCATTTTGATTTCATTCGCATCTAGCACCTCACGCTCAATCAGGGCCTTAGCGATGCGTTCCAGCGTCTCTTTGTTGTCCGAAATAAGCTGCTTGGCGGTGGCGTACCCGTTGTTCACCAGCTTGCGAACTTCCTGGTCAATCTTGATGGCTGTGTCTTCGCTGTAGTCGCGGTGCTGGGCGATTTCGCGGCCAAGGAATATCTGCTCTTCTTTTTTGCCGAAAGTCAGTGGCCCAAGGTCGCTCATGCCCCACTCGCAAACCATCTTGCGGGCAAGGTCGGTGGCCCGCTCGATGTCGTTGCCGGCGCCGGTGCTCATCACGTCGAGGAAGATTTCCTCGGCGAGACGGCCACCCATCAGGATTGCGATTTGCGTTTCCAGATAGTTCTTGTAGTAGTTGTGGCGGTCATCCACCGGCAACTGCATGGTCAGGCCCAAAGCCATGCCGCGTGGAATAATCGTCACTTTGTGCAAAGGATCGGAGTGCGGCATCTTCGCAGCCACTAGAGCGTGCCCAGCCTCGTGGTAAGCAGTGTTTCTTTTTTCCGCATCGGTGAGCAGCAACGATTTGCGCTCCACCCCCATCAGAACTTTGTCCTTGGCCAATTCGAAGTCGAACATCAGGACAGCCTTGCGGTTCTGCCGTGCTGCTGCCAGGGCGGCTTCGTTCACCATGTTGGCCAGATCAGCGCCGGAGAACCCCGGTGTGCCGCGAGCCAGCACGGACAAATCAACATCATCTGACAAGGGAATCTTGCGGGTGTGTACCCGGAGAATTTCCTCGCGTCCGCGTACATCAGGACGATTGACCACAACCCGCCGGTCAAAGCGCCCCGGCCGCAGCAACGCTGGATCGAGCACATCTGGACGGTTGGTGGCGGCCATCAGAATAACGCCTTCGTTCGATTCGAACCCATCCATCTCGACCAGCAACTGGTTCAATGTCTGTTCACGTTCGTCGTGACCACCGCCCAAGCCGGCGCCGCGGTGACGCCCAACGGCGTCAATTTCGTCAATGAAGATAATGCAGGGAGCATTCTTCTTTCCCTGCTCAAACAGGTCGCGGACCCGGCTGGCCCCGACGCCGACAAACATTTCCACGAAATCGGAACCGGAGATAGAGAAGAAAGGAACGTTGGCTTCACCGGCCACTGCACGGGCCAGCAACGTTTTGCCTGTTCCCGGAGGCCCGACCAGCAACACACCTTTGGGGATACGTCCGCCAAGTTTCTGGAATTTCTGCGCCTCACGCAGGAACTCGATGATCTCCTTCAGCTCTTCCTTGGCTTCATCCACGCCGGCCACGTCTTTGAACGTGACCTTCTTCTGCTGCATGGAGAGCAGCCGCGCCCGGCTCTTGCCGAACGACAAGGCTTTGTTCCCGCCGGTCTGCATCTGCCGGATCATGAAAAACCACAACCCCGCCAGCAGCGCAAACGGCAGTAAGTTGAGGATCAAGGTCCAGCTGCCACTGTTTTGATCGCGAACCGTCACGCTCACGCCCTTGGCCTGCAAGGCCTTGTACATATCGGGGTAAGCGACAGGCGCTGTGCTGTGGAAGGCAGTGCCGTCCGTATACTTGCCCCGGACTTCCTGGCCGTTGACCGTGACTTCCTTAACGCCGCCCTGGTCGACCTTCGTCATAAAATCGGAGAAGGTGGCTTCAACTTCTTTTGGGCCGCCCGTGCTCATCTGCACCACTTTCCAGAGAAGGACAGCGGCGACGATAATCATCAACCAGAACAAAATGGTCTTAACTGTAGAATTCACCAATTGACTCCTAAAATTGCGTCACTTCTATTATGACTAGACTATTACTTTAGATGCCCGCTGAGCGTTCTCGGCTCCCGGATTTCGGTGAAGCTTAAGGATAACCCTCTCTATTCTACTCGCTCCATAGCATCCGTCCGTGATAAAGCGAACTTCCGGCCTGATGACCTAAGTCACAGAGCCGCTTGCATTTGGGACAGCCAAATAGGGAAGATTGCGATGCGTCTGCTCCGGCGACCCCAAGCCGTAGCCAATCAGGAAGGCATCATCCACCAAAAATCCGAAATAATCGGGCTGTAGCTGCACTCGGCGGGCCGACTGACGGTCTACCAAGGTTGCCAGTTTTACCGATGCTGCCCCGCGGGCGCGCAGATCGCTCATCAAGAATTCTCCGGTGACGCCGGAGTGCACCAGGCCTTCGATCACCAGCACGTGTTGCCCACGAATGTCAGCTTGATGGCTGAAGAAAATCTCTTCAATGCTTTCGGCCCCGTTTCCAGCCCGCTGATATTTGGGTTTGATGAACTGGCAGATGACTGGGACTTCGATCCAGCGGACAAGGTCGGCCATGAACATGAATCCGTTTTCCAACACGGCCAGAGCATGGATAGTTTTTCCCTGATAATCGGCGGAAATCTGGCGCCCGATTTCGCGCACCCGCTTTTGCACTTGCTCGGTTGGGATCACCGTGCGCAACTGTTCGGGAGTGAATGTTGTCTCCATATTGTGGGGGTGCCTCAAACTCACTCCAGCGGAAGTTCCTGGATCACAAGCGCTTCCGTTGCATTCTCCGCAGGCTGCAATCGCGTAGGCACGGTAAAGCCGCGCAGCCAAACTACCTGGTCCCCGCTTACTACGACCGGCCAGAGCTGGCGTTCCTTGCCAGTAACATGCCGCCTTTGCAGCAGTTCCTTTACCTTCTTCGGGGACTTCGAATGCACCGGCGAGAAACGGTCCCCCGCCCTCCAATTGCGTATTTGCAGCTTCCCGGAAAGCATCACCGGATCCAAAGAATTGCCGCGATTATACTCCGCTTTTTCACTACTCCGAACCAGGGTAGCCTCAAACCATACACCTGCTTCGGGGACAGCAATTCTCCCGGGGACCGGCAACTCGTATACGTAATCTGGGCTGGCCTGATTGCTGCTCTCTTTTGGCTGGAAATGCAGACCCTTCTTTGTTCGTACAGCCTTCCAACCCGTAGATAGATTGGCCGACTTTTCACCGCCGAAAGCGACTTCCAAAATCTCCTCGACGTGGGCAAACTCTAAATGCAGGCCAAGCGTTTCTGCCGCAGCACGAGTCACCCGGCGTTGCACCGCTAAGGGAAGCTTAGAGAGCCGGGTTACTTGCAGACTGCGTTGCGTAGTATCCCAGATATCCGGAAGAATCTTCCCGACCTCTGCCTGCCAATAGTCTTCTTCCGCCCGGGCAATCTCTGCCACCTCTGCCAGAGACTCTCTTACCGACGGATTCAACGCCCGCTCCAGGCGCGGCAGTACACCATGCCTCACCCGATTGCGCGCAAAACGCAGATCACGATTGCTTTTGTCCTCGCGCCAGCTCTGCCCAATTTCGCCCAGATATTTTTCGAGTTCCTTCCGCCGAATTCCCAGCAACGGCCGAATAATACCGGCTTCTGAGAACTGAGAACCGGGAACTGACAACTGAGGATAGATTCCCGCCAACCCACGAGTGCCGGCTCCACGCCCAATGCGCAGTAGAACGGTTTCAGCCTGATCGTCGAGAGTATGAGCGGTCGCTACCCGGTCGAGTTTCCCTTCACTCAAGAGTCTTCGGAAAAACTCGTAACGCATGGCGCGTGCGGCCGCCTCAATGCCGGTATTCTTCGCGGCGGCATGGCGGGCAACATCACCGCTTTCACCATAGAATTCCAGGTCAAAATTCTGCGCCAGTTCTGCCACGAATGTTTCATCGCGGTCAGCGTCAGCTCCACGGAGTTTGTGGTTGAAATGGACTGCGCTGAGTACCAGCCCCAATTCGTTTCGCAACTCCAACAACAGGCGCAGCAGCGCCACCGAATCGGCGCCCCCTGACACGGCCACAGCTACACGGTTACCGGCTTTGAGGAGGCCATGGCGCTGGCTATAGGCCTGGACTCGTTGTGTCAGGTTATGCACACTAAGATGGTAATGCGCCTCGGCGTTTCCAGTCTGCATCCCGTGAACTTTTCGTGTAAATTCAAATTCAGGCCGTATTCTGGTGTCTGATTTGCAAAATCCGCCGTTGGTGCCCCCGGCTCCAGAGGAGAGCCTTCCTCCGGAAATTCAGCCTCCTGCTCCTCTATCCGCTCCTGTTCCGGCGGAGAACCCGCCGTGGGGTTGGTTGGAAATCGTGGGAATCATTGCGGTTGGCATGGTGGCGGTGTTTTCTGGGCTCATAGTTGTAATTGCAGCTGCCCATCGGTATTTGTATCCAGAAGAATCTTTCATCAAGGTAGCGCAGCAGCACCCAATCTTGCTGGTTGGGGCACAGGCTTTGGCCTATCTGGGCGTGATCGGGTTCATGGTCTTTTTGGTCAGAAGGATCTCTACACAATCATTTGGGGAAGGGATCAGATGGAACTGGCCGGAAAACCCCTGGCCCTATCTGTTGGGGGGAGTAGGGCTGTCTTTGGGCTTGCAGTTTTTGGGACATTTTCTACCGATTCCAAAGGAACTACCCATCGACCGTTTTTTCCGCACGCCGTTGGAAGCCTGGGGACTAGCGTTGTTCGGTATATTTTGCGCTCCCTTGGTGGAAGAGTTGTTCTTTCGCGGGTTTCTGTATCCCGTGCTGGCTCGGTGGTTTGGTGTGGTGGCCGGCATCGTGATCACGGCTATGGGTTTTGGCCTCGTCCATGCCTCTCAGTTAGGACGTGCCTGGGGCCCGGTGTTGATCATCTTCCTGGTGGGAATTGCGCTTACCACCGTTCGTGCGCGAACCAAGTCTGTGGCCGCGGGTTGGCTGATGCACTTTGCCTACAACGCAACCATCTTCGGACTAATGTTTGTCGTGACCGGCGGGTTCCGCCACATGGAACGGCTCAACTAGTAAATTCCTGCACCCGGTCTGGCTTTCAAATCATCTGCTAAGAACAATTGACCACGGATCATGGAGCGGATGAAAACAATTCATCTGCCTCATTCCCACAAATCGATGGCATCCTAACGTTTGGAGAAGAATATGCAGGAAACCGCACAACAATACATTGCGCGCATGCTGGGTCTGATTGGCGAAAAGAGCCCTCTCAAGGTCCAACAAGCCACAGCCAAAAAACTCACGGCAGCCATCAAGGGACTGGACAAGAAGAGACTGAACAAGCGCCCCGCACCGGATAAATGGTCGATCACGGAAATTCTCGCTCATCTGGCCGATGCCGAACTGGTTGGCAGTTGGCGTATGCGAATTGTGCTAGGGCAGAACGGTGCGCCGCTGCACGCTTTCGACCAGGATGTTTGGGCTTCCATTTTCAAGTATCAAAAGTCGGATGCGAAGCGCTCGCTGGAGACATTTCGCCTGCTGCGGGAGAACAACCTGGCGATGTTGAAGAAAATGCCCAAGGAGTTGTGGGAAAACTATGGCCAGCATACCGAACGCGGACAGGAAAAGATCTCCCACATTGTGCGCATGTTTGCCGCGCATGATTTGAATCACTTAGGGCAGGTGGAGGAGATCGCCAAGGCGAGCAGGAAGAAGCGGTAGGGATGCGGTGGAAGATGCCACTCCATCCACTTGTCATTCCGAGCCCGGTTTATCGGCGAGGAATCTGTTTTCTGCCGGCAGCGGAACAGTGGATTCCTCGCGCGATACTGCCGCGCTGCGGAATGACAATTGATTAAGAGTGTTTCAAACCAGGGCTATTTCTTGCGCAGCAGTTTTGCCCGGGCCTCGGCGCGCTGCGCTTCGGGGCCTTTTTTCAATTCGCGGTATACCTGAGCCAGCAGGTCATACACATCTGGGTTGTCGCGTTGTGATTTTGCCAGTTCCTCAAGTCCGCTCGCAGCTTCGGCAAAATTCGATTTGGCAATCTGGGCTTTGGCCAGGCCGAGTTGTCCTTCCACGTTGGCGGGCTGTACCAGTAGCACCGCTTCAAATTGATCGGCGGCCGCATCCGCATTTTTAAGGTCGAGATAAACGCTGCCCAGTAACAAACGAGCCGTCGGTTCGTTGGGATTGGCCTTCAGGCATTCCTCGAGAACGGTGCGCGCGCCCTCCAAGTCCTTTGTCTTTTGCAGTGCCTGGCCGAGTAGGAAAGCCACCGCTGGATCATCAGGAGCGGATTCGCGGGCCTGCTTCAAATGCGTTACAGCTTTCTCCGAGTCTCCGCTTTGTAGCTCTGCTTCGCCGAGCAGCCGCAGGGCCAGTGATGACTTGGCATCAAGCCGCAGAACTTGTTCCAGCACCAAGCTAGCCTCGGTGAAGTGATTGTCCTGGATGGCGATCAGTGCGCGGTGAAACAGATTTTGCTCTTCGATCTTGTCTTTGGGATCCGGGAGCGTACTTGGTGGTTGTGGATGAAGCTCTGCCAGCAATGCGCGGTCGTTCTTGGCCGCCTCATTTTCCGGTGCGTAGATATTCTTCAGTTCGCCGGGATCAGACAGCAAATCGTAAAGTTCCGGTTTGGGCGCTTCTATGAATTTATGTCCGTCCGAGCGGACTGAGCGTATCGCGGCCCAGCCGAAACGGAGCGGGTAATCCGTCTCCCCGAAAGCTATGCGGCCGGGTTCGCCAGTTATACCGCAGTAGGGCATGAGGGATTTACCATTAAGCGCCTCGGGAGCGGGTGTACCTACGACATTCAGCACGGTCGGAAGGATATCAGTGGTGCGAACTTGCGCCTCGACCACTTTGCCTGCACTCTTGCCCGCCGGAAGTTTTACGATGAGCGGTACGTGGGTGGTGGAGTCGTAGAGAAAGAGTCCATGCGTATCTTCGCCGTGTTGTCCCAGACCCTCGCCGTGGTCCCCCACCGCGATCACTAGGGAGTTGTCGTACAAACCGTGGGTTTTGAGATAGGCGACAAACGTCGCCAGCGCCGAATCGGCGTAGGCAATTTCTCCGTCGTATAGCCGGTCCTTATAGGTCTGCGAGTATGGCGCGGGCGGCTCGTAAGGATCATGCGGGTCATACAGATGGACCCACACGAAGCGGGCACCGGTAGGATGCGCGGTTAGCCACGACTCGGCATGTTTAACCACGACTGCCCCGCGTCGCTCAAGGTTCTCCCAATGGGACTTGCTTTGCACGTTGACCGGGAAGTTGTCGTAGAAATCGAACCCGCGGTCGAGCCCCGGCGCCAATGTGTTGCTATCGAGGATGATCGCGCCGATGAAGGCGGCGGTGTGGTAGCCCTTGGCCTTGAGCAACTCCGCCAGGGTGGGGTGAGTGTCGGCCAGTGGAATTCCGAAATCAGTGACTCCGTGCACACTGGGCAGCAGCCCGGTCAGGATGCTGGTATGCGAGCTGTTGGTAATCGGACTGGGGGTGAATGCCTCAGCAAAGCGGACGCCGTCTTTGGCTAATCCATCCAGGGCGGGGGTTTGAATCTGGTCGTACCCGTAACAGTGGACGTGGTCCGCGCGGAGAGTGTCGATGGTAACTAAAAAGATATTTGGCGGTGTTGCGGCGAAACCAAAGCTCGCAGTCAACAAATGAAATACTAAAACCCACGCAAGCCGCATAGCTACAAGTATAGCCAATCACTAATTTAGCCACGGATTTAGCCGGATTTCTGTTCCCGCATCCGTGAACACCCGTGTAAATCGTCTTCCTGCTCTACGTCCCAACGAACCTCCCATTCTTAGAGAGATCTAATCCGCAGCGCTAAAGTTCCCGGGGACGATGCCGTTATGTCTTTTAGAGTGAATTTTATCGCCAGGCGTTCAGGCCTTGGGGAAAGCAGTGCCAATTCTATGGTGAGTTCAGTTTCCAGCAACGATCCACGGCAGAACGTGCCGCAGGCGCAGGAGATCCAGCACCAGAAGCAGCAAGACGAGGCACGTAACGTGCGCAACAAGCAGCAACCCTCCACTCTGAACGCGCAACACAAGGCAGATCAGGATCAAGACCAAGTCCGCACTGACAAACAGAATTCCCAGCAAGCGAAAGGTGCGTCCCTCGACGTAAGAGCATAGGTTTTACTGGCCGAACACCCCTGGGGCCCAGCAGACACGCAACTGTTGGGCCCCGTTTTTCTGCCCGTTAAACGCTTTCCGGCAAACCGCTATAGAATTCCCGTCATGAAGGATGCCAAGTTTGCGCTCGGCCTTGCGGCTCAACTGTTGGCGGCGACAATTGTATTTGGGGTGATCATCTTTTGGCGCGGCCAGTGGAACGCCATGCGGTGGATCGGACTTTGCATCGGCTTTCCGGCACTGGTAGGTTTGTTCGTTGCGCGGTTTCAGTTGGGCAAGTCGTTTGCCGTGACTCCGCAAGCCAAGAAATTGGTTACGCACGGTTTGTACGCGAAGCTCCGCAATCCTATGTACGTCTTCAGCAGCTTGTTAGTGGTTGCTTTCGCACTAGCGACCCAGCTGCGTGTCGTACTGCTGTTTCTCCTGGTTCTGGTTCCCGCGCAACTTCTCCGTGCGCGCCAGGAAGCCCGCGTGCTGGGAGAGAAGTTTGGGGACGACTACCGCGAATATCGAAAGAAGACCTGGTTTTGATATCACCTTCCCGTGCACCTGGGTGCGGCCTTATAGTGGATGTAATGAAAAGTGTATTAAGCGTCCTCCTGCTGACAGCCTTAGCCATAGTGCTCGTCGCCGCTTCCGGGCCTGATTTCGAACTGGATCCGATTCCCCAGCCGCTAACCAACAATGCTGTGGCCGGCTATAACGGGCACGGAGGCCTGATTCTGCTTTCCTTTATGGGGGTGAGCAGCGGGAAAGATTGGAAGGCGGTCACCAATGCCGCCTACTCTATGGTGGCGGCCGACGGAAGGTGGAAGACACTTAAGCCGGTGCCCGGAACAGTGGGGCGGCTGGGTGCGGTTGCCGTGCCCGCAGCGGACCAGATTTTCCTGTTGGGCGGATACGTCATGGATGCTCAAGGTGGTGAGAGCACGGTGGCGGACGCCAATATGTACAATCCGGACACGCAAAAGTGGTTCAGCGTTGCAGACATTCCCGAGCCGGTGAGTGCAGCTATCGGTGGTGAATACAATGACCGCTACATCTATCTGATTGGAGGCTGGTCGAAAAGCGGGCCGACACAGGCGGTCCAAGTCTACGACATCAAGAACGCCACCTGGCTGAAAGGCACTCCGACACCCGGCTCGCCTGTGTTTGGCCACGCTGGCGCAGTAGTCGATGACACCATCGTTTATGTGGATGGCGCGCTGAAGAATCCCGCTGGCAAGCCGGCTTACATCGCATCCGATGAATGCTGGATGGGGAAGATTGACCACAAAGACCCAACGAAGATTGAATGGAGAAAGCTGCCAGCCCATCCTGGCAACGCTCACTACCGCATCGCGGCAGGTGGCTCGGACAAAGACGACACGGTTTACTTTGCGGGTGGCGCGAGCGGCCCATACGACTCCACCGGGCTAGGTTTTGATGGCCAGCCAGCGCAGCCGTCGCCCATGGTCTTTGCCTATGACCTCCATGCGAAGAAATGGGAGGTCCTCCACGACAAAGTGGCCATAGCCACCATGGACCAGCGGGGTTTGATTGTCGCGCCTCATTATTTGGTACTTCTGGGCGGAATGGCGAGCAACCGGGCGGTCACTGCACATGTGACATTAATTCCCAAACAGAAAGATTGATTCCTTCGACACTTACGCGCTAGGGGTCAGAACGTACTGCCCTTTGGAGTGGAAATACTGTGCCAGTGCTTGCCCAGTGTAGGACTTCTTGACGGTTGCAACCTGCTCAGGGGTGCCATGCGCCACAATGCGCCCGCCGTCTTCTCCGCCTTCGGGGCCAAGGTCAATGATCCAATCGGCATTGCGGATCACATCCAGATTGTGTTCGATGATAACGACGGTATTTCCCAGGTCGGTCAGCCGATGCAGAACATCCAGCAATTTGCTTACATCGTCAAAGTGTAGACCGGTTGTAGGCTCGTCTAACAAGTAGAGGGTCTTGCCCGTCTGCCGCTTGCTCAATTCGCGGGCCAGCTTAATGCGC
This sequence comes from uncultured Acidobacteriota bacterium, assembly GCA_963837365.1. GTDB lineage: Bacteria > Acidobacteriota > Terriglobia > Terriglobales > Acidobacteriaceae > CAWBXL01. The sequence continues at coordinate 240,749 of CAWIMW010000006.1, read as the reverse complement.
TGAGCTTCGCCGCCGGATAGAGTCACTGCCGACTGGCCAAGATGGATGTAACCCAAGCCCACATCCACCAGGGTTTGCAGCTTTTGCCTTACCTGCGGAATGTTCTCCAGAATTTGTAGCGCATCGGAAACCGGAGTCTCCAGCAAGTCGGCGATGGATTGCCCGTTGTATTTCACCGCCAGTGTTTCCAGGTTATAGCGGCGGCCTCCGCAGACTTCGCACACCACATACACATCCGGCAGAAAATTCATGGCGATGCGCCGCTGGCCTCCGCCCTGGCAAGCCTCACAGCGCCCACCCGAGACGTTGAAGGAGAAGCGGCCCGGTTTGTAGCCACGTTCCCGTGACTCTGGCAGCATGGCATACAAGTCGCGAATCTGGGAAAAGATTCCGGTGTAGGTTGCCGGATTCGATCGTGGAGTGCGTCCGATTGGGGACTGATCGATGCGGATAACTTTGTCTATGTTCTCGGTGCCGGAGATGGCCTTATGCGTCCCGGCTTCCTCGCGTGACCGGTAAAGCTTCTTGGCCAGAGCGTGATACAGGATGTCATTCACTAGAGTGGATTTACCCGACCCCGAGACTCCGGTTACAACCGTCATCACGCCCAAAGGAAATGTTGCATCGAGGTTCTTCAGATTATTCTCGCGGGCTCCCAGAATGGTGATTCCATTACCGACGGGTTGACGGCGGTTGGCCAACATCGCAATTTTCTTCCGGCCAGAGATATACGCTCCAGTAAGCGACTCATCCGATTTCTCGATTTGCGCCGGGGTGCCCTGAGCCACCAGCTCCCCACCGTGCCGTCCCGCACCGGGGCCAAGATCAATTACGTAATCTGCGCGGCGGATGGTTTCTTCGTCGTGCTCGACGACCAACACCGTATTGCCTAAGTCCCTTAACTCTTCCAGGGCTTGCAGCAGTTGGCCATTGTCGCGATGATGCAATCCGATGGACGGTTCATCCAACACGTACAGCACACCCCGCAATTTGGAGCCAATCTGCGTCGCCAGGCGAATACGCTGGCCTTCGCCGCCAGACAAGGTGGCAGCCGAACGGTCGAGCGAAATGTAATTCAGTCCGACCGCATTCAGAAATTGCAGCCGCTCGACAATTTCATGCACGATGCGGGCTGCGATGAGGGCCTCTCGTCCTGTCAGCTTGATATTCTTTGCCGTTTCCAAAGCCCGGGAGACCGGCAGCGCGGTGAAGTCGGCAATGGAAATCCCATTCACCTTTACCGCCAGACTCTCCGGCCGCAGCCGTTTGCCGTGACATGCCGGGCAGACAGTGGCGGACATGTAATCGAGAAGAAATTCGCGATAGGTATCGGAGCTGGAGTCATCCACCGCGCGCTTGAGGTAAGCAAGTACACCCATGAACCCGGTCTTTCCGCCCTTGCCCGCTTCTCCATAAAAAATCAGGTTCTGAATCTTCTCCGGCAATTGATCAAGCGGGGCCTTTAGATCGAAGCCATGCGCGGCAGCAGTCAGTTCCAGCTGATGGATAAGACCAGAGGAGGCCGACCCGGGCCCCAGTCCACCTTCAAACAATGGTTTCGACCAGTCGTTCACAATTTTGGCGGGATCGAAGTCGTACCTACTTCCCAGGCCGTGGCACTCCGGGCATGCTCCATACGCGGAGTTGAAGGAGAACGACCGCGGCTCCAACTGCGGCACGCTGATACCGCAATCCGGGCAGGCTAAACGTTCGGAGTAGAGCTGTTCTTCCCCGCCAACCACGGCGACTTGCACGAGTCCCCCGGCCAGCTTCATGGCCAGGTCGACCGAGAGTTCCAGCCGGTGCTCAATCCCCGGTTTTACCAGCAAGCGGTCAATCACAACTTCAATGGTGTGGTTCTTACGCTTATCGAGTTGAAGATCGTCTTCCAGATTTACCAGTTCGCCATCCACTCGCGCACGGGTGTATCCGTGCTTGAGCAGCGTTTCGATTTCCTTCTTGAATTCGCCCTTACGTCCGCGCACGATCGGCGCCAGGACCATCACCCGGTCTTCCGGCGTCAGCGCCATAACCCGGTGCACGATCTGGTCGGCTGTTTGCCGGGTGATCGCACGGCCACATTTGGGACAATGGGGCGCGCCGATAGAGGCGAATAACAAGCGAAGATAATCGTAAATTTCCGTAATCGTCCCGACCGTGGACCGCGGACTCCGGCTGGTGGTTTTTTGCTCGATGGAAATGGAAGGGCTCAGCCCATCAATCGAATCGACGTCGGGCCGCTCCATTTGATCCAAGAACTGGCGTGCGTAGGCGGATAAAGTCTCCACATAGCGCCTTTGCCCTTCGGCGTAAATGGTGTCAAAAGCCAGCGAAGACTTCCCCGACCCGCTCAACCCGGTAATGACCGTGAGCGTGTTACGGGGAATTTCAACGTCAATGTTCTTGAGGTTGTGCTGGCGCGCCCCCCGCACCGAGATTTTGGTGATGGCCATCTAGCCCAGAATGGAATGTCCTTCCGTAATATGGACGGGTCTACAGAAATGTTTAAAAGTGAATATGCACACTTCTACTCACGTATCTTAGTTGCTAACAAAAGCAAGCGTCAACGCAGGTAGAGTGAAACTGCAAAGGCTAGGAAAGTAGGCTCACTTGAGCAGTTTGTTAGCTGGAATCATTCTCTTCCTGACCGTTTCAACTTCCCTGGTGTTGGGCATTTTGGCAGGATACGGCGCGGTCGCGGGAATTATCTTCGTGTTTGCACAAAAATCCGGGCGTGCCGCCGGGGTTGCGCCTGCGTTAGCTCATGCCAAAGCTATAGGAGCAGCCGCTGGCCAGGCCAGCGGCGACTAGACTCGCTCGGCTCCTCTGATCAGCAGCAAATCCTTACTATTTCTGTTTATTGCTCGGGACTTTGCCCGGGCACCTGATTGGGTTGCGGATTTCCCTGTTGCTGCCGCAGCTGCTGCTGGAGCAGCTGTTGTCTCTGCAACTCCTGCAATAACTGCTCCGGCGTTCTTGGGTTCGTTTGCCCATTAGGCGGTTGTTGGGTTTGATCCGCCCCAGGCTGTTCCACTTCGGTCTCCGAATCAGTCTCCTGATCGTCCGCAGTTTGGTCCGGTAAATTGGCGGTTGGGTAGTAATTCGATTGCTGCGTGTATGGCTGGACGTTGTTGGCCACCGGCTGTGGTTCCGGTCCTGTAGGCTTCGGCGTCAGAATGATCTTTCCCACCGCTAACGGATCATGCGCGGTGCCCAGCAGAACATAGTTGAAGAGCGTCCCGTTAAGCAGAGTCGCCAGCACATCCCGCGAAGGCCCGGGACCCAGGTCTGCGACCACACGAGAATTTGCATTGGGCGGAAACTCAATGGAAGCTCCGGTTTGTGCTTTAACCGCACGCAAAATGTCTCCCAAGGTGGAATTCTTGGCCACGATGGTCAGTTGGCTGTTTTGGTAGGTGACCCGCGGAGGTACTGCCGGCATCTGTTCCAGCGTCAATTCAGCCGGAGGTGGAGGTTCAACCGGTGCCGGAACTGGTGCGGGCTCCTCCTGCTTTGCAGGTGCTTTCGCATGTTTGTGCTTACTTGCCGCTGCGGCATTCACTGCGAATACACAGGCGACCAGGGTGAGCAGAATCAACGTTGATCGGGAACCGGAGAAAGACATGAAAACACACCCAAGAGAAACTGGTTTACGCGGCGACGAGCGGTGCCCCACGGAACTGACTAACCTAAATTCTAGCACCGGATGAGCAGTGCAAATATTTAATGCTTGACAAAACAAACAGGTGTAGTAGATAAAAACACAAGTGTAGTAGCAATAGTGAACTGTGAATCATGAATCTGCCAAAGTTAACCAGGCTGGAGTTGCAGATTATGGAATCTCTTTGGAGTCGCGGGGCTTCCTCGATTCGCGAGATCCAGGAGGCATTCCCTGATCACGCCCGTCCCGCCTACACCACGGTGCAAACCACTGTGTATCGCATGGAGCACAAGAAAGTGTTGCGCCGAGTCAAGAAGATCAGCAACGCGCATATTTTCGAGGCGATAATCTCGCGCCATGCGGCGCAGCGCAGACTGATTGATGAGTTGCTGGGCCTGTTCGGCGGCCGTATACAGCCGGTTATGGCTCACTTGATTGAATCCGGCAAGCTCACTCTGGATGATGTCCAGGAAGCCGAGCAAGCCTTGCGCGAGCTGACGAAAAAGGACAAATCGCAATGAACAGCTCAGCCGCGATTGCTGGGTTTTGGTTGTGGACGACGATCGGGGCGCCGATGACCAACCATCTTTGGCAGTCAACATTATTTGCAAGTGTAGCAGGACTGCTTACGCTCCCACTCCGGAAAAACCAGGCCCGAACGCGTTATTGGATGTGGCTCAGCGCGTCGGCAAAATTCCTTCTACCGTTTTCGCTGCTGACCAGTCTGGGGAGCCACCTGTCATGGTCTAGTGCACCTGGCGTGTCGGCAGGGTTTTCTTTGGTACAGGTAGTCGGCCAACCGTTCGCTGCAACAGGAGCACCCAGTATTGCTGAGACGACTGGGACAACTATTGCCGTTCTACTCCGAATTCTCCCAGGCATCTTGCTAGTCATCTGGCTCTCCGGAGTCGCTGGAGTTCTCCTGTTCTGGTGGCTGCGCCGGGCAGGTCTGACCGCAGTCATGCGTGGCAGTTCTCCTGTTGGATGCGGAAGAGAACTTGAGGTGTTGCGGCGAGTTGAGCGAAACCAGGGAATGAGTGGGAAGATGGACCTCGTCATTTCCCGATCCTCCATAGAACCTGGGATTGTGGGGGTGTTCCACCCTGTGATGTTGCTGCCGGAAGGTATTTCCGCGCGGTTGACCGATGCGCAATTGGAAGCCATTCTCGCGCATGAACTTTGCCACGTCCGTTACCGGGACAATCTTGCCGCCGCAATGCACATGCTTGTCGAGGCACTCTTCTGGTTCCATCCGTTGGTGTGGTGGATCGGCTCACGATTAGTGGAAGAAAGAGAACGGGCCTGCGATGAAGAAGTCTTGACCCAAGGAAGCAATCCGCAGGTCTACGCCGAAGGCATTCTGAAAGTTTGCGAGTTCTACCTGGAATCGCCGCTGTTTTGTGCGGCGGGAGTAACCGGCTCAAACCTGAAAAGGAGGGTGGAGGCAATTATGAGGCATCGCATCGCAAGCAAACTGGAATTGGGAAAAAAACTGTTACTGGCAACGTTCGGAATCTTGGCCATCGTCGGCCCCGTGGTAATTGGGGTTCTCGAGCCTGTGCGGGGCCTGGCGCAGGACAAGCCTGGAGCCGGCGCTCCCTCCGGGTTTCAATCTGTCTCGGTCACTCCGAGCCAGGCCACCCAGCCGATGTTCTTTATTAGTACCAAGGAAGGGGCAGCAAATTTTACCGGGTACACGTTGAAGGACTTGATCAAGTTCGCCTATGCCGCGGATGACTCTCAAATCGTGGGCGGGCCGGATTGGATCGCTGCCAAGCGATATGACATCCACGCAAAAGCGGCTGGAGAGAATGCGTTCAATTTTGCAACGGTCAACCTCTGGGTGCAAAGGTTGCTGACCGACCAGTTCAAATTGACCATTCACCGCGAGACCAGAGAACTTTCAGTGTACGAGCTGACGGTGGGGCACGATGGCAATAAGTTCGAGGAGGTGCACTTGGACAACATGGCAATGCGCAAATTCAGATTGCGCACAGATCCCCCCGGACATCTAGTGGCGCAACAGGTCGGAATGGGCGATTTGGCGCGGCAACTATCCACAGAAACTGGTCGCTTCGTAGTGGACAAGACCAACCTTAAAGGAATCTACAATTTCACTTTGATTTGGCCCATGGCATCAGGCGACGTTGCCTCCGCCCTTTCGACGGCCCTATCGGAAGAATTAGGCCTCGAATTGAACGCCAAGACCGGCCCAGTTGGAGTGGTGGTTGTTGACCACGCGGAAGAAATCGTTACGGACATTCCGGTGCTCCGCTAGGCGGCGGGCAGTGTGCGGTTACCTGGTCTCACTATCACCGGGTAACCGCCTTTGTTTTTGTGATTAAAAAACGTTGAACCCGTGGTGTGTCCGGAGAATCAAAAAAAAGTAAGTTACTTTCTCAAAGGAGCACTCATGGAACCACGAATCGATGTAGCCAGCGTAGCCCCCGGTGTCTATAAAGCCATGGCAGGCTTGGAGGTCTATCTCCGCCATTGCGGTCTGGAAGAGTCACTCCTACACCTGCTGAAGCTGCGGACTTCGCAGATCAACGGGTGTGCCTTCTGTCTCGATATGCACTGGAAGGATCTGAAGTCTATCGGCGAATCCGATCAGCGCCTCTATTCGCTGGATGCCTGGAGGGAGACTCCGTTTTACAGTGACCGCGAACGCGCCGCGTTTGCCTGGACAGAAGCTGTCACCAAGGTCACAGAGGGCCATGTGCCCGATGAGGTCTTCGAGCGAGTGAGGGCACAGTTCTCCGAAAAGGAAATCGCCGACCTGACCTTGGCGGTGGTGGCTATTAATTCTTGGAACCGGATCAGTATTGCCACCCGCGTGGTGCCGGGTACGTACGAACCGCCGAAGAAGAGAGAGCTTCAGCCTGCCGTTTGACGGGAAGGCTTTAACTCTTGCCGGATTCGGACATTTCGCCGTACACCACGACGGCGAGACATTTTCTGGTCACCAAAGATCCTGAAACTGAACTGCGTGGTGCCCTTTTCTGGCAAGTGTTCCCGAGCGGCTGGGTTCCTGAGGTTCTGCTCAATTGCGAGAATCGCTCTCCCGTTCATCATGAAACGGACACTCCGCAGGCTGCCGCTGCCTGCCCTGGCAACCTGGGCGTGCTTGGTCGTCGATGGCGATTTCGGCGCCATTCATCAACTGCGCTGCCACTGAGGATAGTTACTTCTGATGCTCCAGCAGCAAGCCGAGTTCGGTAGGCATTTTCCACTTTGATGTCGGAAACTGTAGTCAGCAATAGTTTGCTTGATGGTTTCGCCTATCAAATACGCGATGTTGGTCCACTATTATTTCAGTGGTTCCGCCGGAATTAGGAATTTGGTCACAGCATCGGCCCACGAAAAGTGGAAAATCTGCCGAGATGCAGTGGCTCTCGCCACTCCGATTCTCAAGAGCCACGGACTTTCCTACGTAGAGAGAAACGCGCCGGAAATGGCCGACAGTGAGAATGTTCCACTGCGTCCTGTATTTGTAGGCTTTCGTGCGATGATCGACGCTTACAGTTGTGCAGGCGTGACGCGTTTCGCCCACTTGTTACTAATTCGATTCCCGATGATCAAATCGATAGCCCGTCGCTCGCGCCGCTTGAGCGGAAACGAGTCAATTTGAGAAACCAAGTATTCATCCCACTTTGGCCTGTGGAAATCAGAATGAGTTGTGAGACAGTTCCACTTTGATAAGGATATTTTGGGGGTGTAGTCCCACCGGTTTACAGTTGTGGTACACCTAGTTCCGAGTTCCGCTAAGCATCTCTACCACCCGATCAAAGTCCTCCAGAGTCGAGTACTCGATCGTGATCTTTCCTTTACCCTTGCGATCGCGAATTTGGACGCGAAGGCCAAGCAGCCGTTCCAACTCCGTCTGCGCTGCGCGCACGTTGGGATCAATCTTGGGAAGCTCCGCTGGTTCGCGCTCGACTGCGGGAGCATTGGTTTTGGAAACCAGCTCTTCGAGCTGCTTAACCGAGAGCTGTTTCTCGACTGCCAAGTCGGCAATTCTGGGGACCGAGTTGGCGTCGATCAGGGTTAATAGAACGCGGGCTTCGCTGAACCCTAACTGGCCCGTGCCGAGGTACTGCTGCACCGGCTTGGGAAGCTTGAGCAGTCGGGTGTAGTTGGAGACCGACTCCCGCGACACGCCCACCCGCTTTCCAATCTCCTCCTGGGTCAGACCGAAGTCACGGCTGAGGCGGGCGTATGCTTCCGCTTGCTCAAGGCAGTTCAGGTCCTGACGTTGTAGGTTTTCGACAACCGTCATCTCAGCGGCATGTTCGTCGGACACCCGGCGGATGATGGCTGGCACTGCGCTCTTGCCGGCGATTCGCGATGCCCGGCAGCGGCGTTCACCCAGAATCAGTACGTAGTGTCCGTCAGCGGCCGGTCGCACGACCACCGGCTGAACCACGCCGTTGGCCTTGATGGACTCGGCAAGTTCTGCCAGAGAGGCTTCGCTGAAGTCGCGCCGGGTCTGATAGGGGTTGTCAATAATCTGGTCCAGGTCGAGGAAAACCAAACCTTCCGCAGGAACGGTGTGAGGTGCTGGCGGCGTAGCGCCAACGGATGGCGGGGGAGCGGCGGGTCCGGTGCCGGGTACGATCCGCGGTCCACCGGGTAGCAGGGAATCCAGGCCCCGCCCTAATGCCCGGCGTTTGTCCGCAACCGGCTTGTCTTCTGCGGGGACGATCTTTTCAGCTGAAGTGGTCATGTATGGCGCTCCATCGCGTATATACATTGATGTACATAAATATATTATGCTGGCTACTGATTACGCAGTCCTATCCAATTCTTCTTCGCCCGTAGCTGGAGGTGCAGGTTCCTCCACGCTGGCGTCGTTCATTACCGCCACTGGAGTTTCATCCGTCTCGGCTCGCACCTCGGCGGGAACTTCATCCACAGCGACTTCAGCTGGAGCGGTTTCTTCCTGGGCTGGAAGATTGCGAGAAATGATCTCTTTTGCCAGACGTATATAACTCTCTGCGCCGCGGGACCGAACATCGTAAAGAAGCACCGGCTTTCCATGGCTGGGAGCTTCAGCTAGGCGGATGTTCCGCGGGATCGTGGATTCACACAAGCGGTCTCCGAAAAAGCGTTTGAGTTCCGCCATTACCTGCTGGGCCAGGTTCGTTCTTTCATCCAGCATGGTCAAAACCACACCCTCTACGCTCAGGCTTGGGTTGAGGGCTACACGTATGCGCTCAATCGTATCGAGGAGCTCGGAAATGCCCTCCAGGGCGAAATACTCTGCTTGCATGGGAATCAGCACGGAATCAGCAGCCACCAGGGCATTCAAAGTCAGGAGATCAAGCGCGGGAGGGCAATCCAGGACGATGAATTGAAAGCGTTCACGCAGCGGTTCCAGGGCATCCCGCAGACGGAATTCGCGGCGCTCTGCATCCACCAGCTCAATATTGGCCCCAATGAGGTTCTTATGGGACGGAACCAGCCATAGCTGCTCCATTTCGGTGTTTTGCAGAGCTTGTTCGATGCTCGCGAGGCCGGATATGAGGTGGTAAGTACTGGTTCTTTCTGGATCTTTGGCAAAACCAAGGCCACTGCTGGCATTGGCCTGGGGATCACAGTCGATCAGCAGCGTGTTGACTTCCGCTGCGGCTAGGGATGAAGCAAGATTGATGGCAGTAGTAGTCTTTCCCACGCCACCCTTCTGGTTGGCAACGGCAATAACACGTCCCATGATTTTTTCGGGAGAAACCGAGAGCTCTTGCAGGATAGTCCGCTTCGAAGCGGCAACGCAATGACTGATTTCGGTGCAGCGTAATTTTTTGGAAATTTGTTACAAGCATTGGATTATTCCAGAGTTTCCACAAGATGTTCCACGTGGAACACACAGGCTTCATGTTCGGGATGAGACGAAATGTTCCACGTGGAACATGTGGCTGCGTTCAGATGGTATGACCGTACATTTATCGTCTTGTTCCACTTGCATGTTCGGGATTACCTTCCAGGCCGCGAAAACCGCAATATCGGAAAGGTTTGGACCACGGTTACCGATCTGATTCTTGAGGGGATTGATGCGACGTTCCGATCAAAAGAATCCGGCGCAACGACCCGGGAATATTCACGGCAGGGTTCCATTGAATCGATGGTGACAAGTCCCTTGCTGTTTGGCCCTGGGATTCTCCGATTAGTAATGCCACCCGTCCACCGGGCGCCACTAATCCAGTTGCCGTCGGCAACGCGTTTCCGAACTTTTCCACCGCCCGTAACGTGACCACATCGGCGAGGGTTCCGCGGTATTCGGCCCCGCGCCCGGCAAACACATCGATGTTCATCAATGTAAGCGCCCGGATTACCTCCCGCAAAAACGCCACTTTCTTGTGGTTCGATTCGATAAGAGTCACGCGGATCCAGGGGACCCAGAGCTTGATCGGAAGTCCAGGAAAACCGGCGCCTGATCCAACATCAATGAGGTGACTTGCTGGTTGATCGACAACCCTGGGGAAAAGATAACGCGCGGTAAACAGCGATTCACCGAAATGCCGGCAGACAATCTCTTCGGGCTGGCGCACCGCCGTCAAATTGGTCCGCGCATTCCATCGCAATAATATATTGATATACTTCGATATATGATCGAGTTGCTGCGAACTCAGAACGAATGGGCCAGCGGTCGAAGTTGGCCCGGGCTGGGCCAGATAGGGCTCAAGCAGCTGCGCGATCCGTGCAGTTTCCACAGGAATGAAACGGCAAATTGTAGGCAAGAACCAGCCCTAACTCAAACTATCACGACCGTATTGACTACTTCTCCATAAAAGCATCTGCCCAGGCGCCGGTTTTGCCGAAATCCACCCGCAAACTGCAAACCTTGGCCGAAACATGATTGAAGGACACTCGCGGTTGATCGGCAACAGTAGGTAGTTGGCCAAGCCCCATGGTTGTGCGGGCAAGGTCTTGCTTTTCGTCGTATTGAGTTCCTGCTGTGATGTTCTTGTTGACGATCAGCGTCCATTTTCCCTTATCAGGGATGACGTACATACTGTAAGCACCTACTCCCAACTCGACTCCAGCAACAGTGATCGGCACCTCGGTGAACAGGAGCATCGGCACCTCACCCGGAGACCACACCTTGCCGTTTTGCAGCTCGCGTCTGTGTTCTGTATTGGCACTACTATAGCGAACCGTGAGAGACCGCCCATCCTCAAACGTACAGGTAGCCGCCATATTCTGCGGCGTAGTTGCATCTTGAGCAAAAGCCAGCGTGCCGAAGAAAACCACAGCCAGAGAATAGACCACGAATCGATGCGTCATTGAAACCTCCGCTCTATCGCCCCAGCCGAAGTGGCAGGTGGATGATACAAATAGCATAACAAAAATGAGGTCTTTCGTTGCGTGTCTCATTCTGCGATGTCTGGCTGCGTCCAAAAGATGGCAAGAGTCCAACTGGTAATAGTGGATTAGCTCAGCGTGACGATCACTGCTTTTGTTTAGAAGAAGTGATTTGTTATGCCATCTCGCGGGACGAAGTGGGAAACCGACGCGCTACAATATCTTCTTCGTATAGGGACTCTACCTAAAATGACGACTGCATCTGACAACGGAACTTCCGGAAAAACGAAGATCTACATGACCCTAAGCGGCCTGCCGCTCACTTTCGATTTCAAGTGGCCGTTCCACAAATCCACCTCCGGCGCCGATTTCTGGGTCTTGCACGCCGATATTCACCTGCAAAATTCTGCCGGACTGCATGCCCCCGTGGCCGTCAATCTTTCGGCGACGGTACGGGAGGTAGTTCCCTCGTTGGAAGCCAAAGATATCGAAGGGCCGGTGATCAACTCTCTGCGCAAAGACGTAGACCGCCGCCAGCTGGAGTTCGTGAAATCCGGCAAGCTGGTTCCGGTGCACTTCTCCAGCCGGCACTATGACTTCAAGCGCAGCAAGTGGGTCTTCGGGAAAGCGAGCGAAGAACAGATCGCCCGCCTGCTCTCCCGCAAAGTCTATTGGCAAACGCGCATGGTGGGAGGGGCGGTCTGGATTGCCGATCCAATCGAGGCCCTGTATGTGGAATCAACTACCGATAATTTGCTAAACATTGCACGCAGATTAGCGACGGAAGGCTTGATGACCTTGGAAGGGGAGTACGCCAGCGCCAACGCTTCGCTCATGGCGCAAGCGGAAAGCTTCGAAGCGGACATGCGGCTAGCCCTCGAAGAATTGGAAAAGAAGCACGCCTTCGAACGCGGCTAGGCCTCCTAAGGAAAATCCACATCCAGCGCGTAGATCTCCTGGACGCTGAGGTCCTGCACATAAAGGCGCGAACCCGCCGGATCCACCCCGCTCCAGGAACCGGACGTGGTTGCTTGAAACCGCTTCAACCCTGCCAGACTGTACAACTCCTGCGAGTGGCTGGATCCGAACCGGACCCACCGCGCGGTAGGATGGTCGGTCAAGAAATTATCGAACTGGATTGAGTCGCCGTCCCTGGACCAGGTGGGATAGGCAATATTGCCCGGTTCAGTCAGCCACTTGGACCAATTCTGGGTGTGAAAATCGTAGATCATTAGGGTCGAAGAATCCCTGGTCAGCGCCGCCAAGTGGTGGCCATCGGGTGAAAGGCGCGGGCTGAAGAAATCTTCTCCACCCGGAACCGGAGAAACTCGATGACTTTTCAGATCGAGAGTTTGAATACCAAATGCATAGTTCGGCCCGGCCCCAAAAATCATTTGACTACCATCCAGCGTCCAATTGAAATCCACTCCACCACCGCCATTGGGAAACAGATCCTCTGGCGTGCCGCCTTGGGCGGGGATCACTTGGGCTTTCCATGGTACCCCTGGCGCAAAGCTGTTGTAGGCAATCTGCTTACCATCCGGCGACCACACCGGCAGCACCGCCTGCACCGGTGAATAGGTAAGCTGCATGCGTTCGCTCCCATCCGTCCGGCTGCGCCATAAGTTCCCCTCTGGGATAGTGACGTACGCCACCCAATTCCCGTCGGGAGAAAAAGCCAGATCCGTCGCGGAAATACCTCCGAGATAGCTGACAAATTGCCGCGAGGCGGGATCGAAGCGCACAACTTGTGTGTTGGGCTGGGTAGCTGCTACAAACAAGCGCTTGCCATCCTCTGATGGGACCGCAGAATAGAACTGTAAGGGACCGGTGGTTAGTTGCACCGGCCGCCTGCGTACACCGCGGAGCAGCCCACCTTTTTCGGGCAGCGCGAAAATGTCGGAGTGCGAGGTGTCGCCACTCACGAAAATGAAGTAGCGTCCGTCTTCGGTCCAGGTGCCGCAACATTCGGCGGCGGGGTTGTGCCAACCCGGCAAGAGGGGATGGAGTCTGGTTCCGTCAACGCGCATCTCCCAAAGAGCAGCCACACAGCGGTTCTGATCGTACACTGTAAAGCGAATAATCCTTCCGTCACGAGAGAACCGAACAGGTCCCGGTGTGCCCTGCACGGAGACTAGTGGCCTCGCATTGGATCCATCCGCATCGGCAAGGTAGACCGAGGACCCGTGGCTGAAAACAATCTGCTTCCCGTCGGGAGACCAGCAAGCGCGAGTCGCAACGATACTACCGATTCGGCGTGGGGAGCCGGAAGGCAGGGGCTGCGTCCGTAAGTCAGCTTCGCTCTGTGTGCCTTCGACCGTGCCCACCAGCAACTGCGAGCGGTCATGCGAGATGTCGCTGACAAAAGTGTTTTTGAATGGTGTGGGAATCTCGGAAGTTTCACCTCCAACCACCGAGGTTTGTGCAAGCACAACATGCCCGCCCGAAAGCTCGCTGAAATAAATCCGGGAGCCATCGGTGGTGAGTGTAAGTTTCGTGGCGCCATCGTGGGTGATTTGCGAGGAACCTGTGATTCGCGGAGGAGGAAGTGGCAAGAGCCACCGGACCAACCCTAATGCGAGCACAAGCAGAAGCGCCGTCCCGCCCAACCAGGCTAGAGAGCGTCCTTTTCTCTTTGCCGTTGGAATTGCCGCTACACTCGTTTTGCCGGAACTTGTATCACGTTTCAGCCGTTTCAAGTCCGCTCTCATCTCGGGTGCACTCTGGTAGCGCACTTCCCGGTCTTTCTCCAGGGCCGTGCTGATGATCCTCTCGAGGTCCGGTGGCATATCAGCATTCAGGCGCAATGGCGGCACAGGCGTTTTATTCAGGATCGAATCGAAGATCGCTGCAGTCGTGTCTCCCCGGAAGGGCAACAATCCGGTGGCCATTTCATAGAGCACCGCTCCGAAAGAAAAAAGATCGGTGCGCCCATCCAGTTCTCTTCCCAGCGCCTGCTCGGGTGACATGTAGGCGACCGTGCCCATTGCGCTTCCCGGACTGGTGAGGTTTTCCGAACTGACCGTGCCGGTATTCGCCGAGCCTGCACTGGTCAGGGGACTCACTTTGGCCAGACCAAAATCCAGAATCTTGGCATGTCCGCGAGTAGTTACAAAAATGTTGGCAGGCTTGATATCGCGGTGGACGATGCCCTTGGAGTGCGCCGCATCCAGCGCATCGGCAATCTCAATCCCCAGATCGAGCAGATGTTCCGTGTCCGGCCGGTGCGCAGCAATCAGCTCTTTAAGGCTTTGACCCTCCAGATACTCCATCGCGATAAAGGGCCTGCCCTGGTGCTCGCCGATTTCGTAAATCGTGCAAATGTTGGGATGGTTCAGCGCCGAGGCTGCGCGCGCTTCGCGGCGAAAGCGGTCGAAAGTCAGCGTGTCATGGGCAACATCGTCGGGCAGGAACTTCAGAGCTATGAATCGTCCCAGCTGCGGGTCCTCTGCCTGATACACCACGCCCATGCCGCCTCCGCCCAGCCTGGAGATGACCTGGTAGCGGGAGACAGTCTGGCCAATGATGGATTGCAACTCAGGCATGGAAGGCCAATCTTAGCAGGACGACCGCACGCCGTGGAGTGACGAGCTGCTTACTGTTTCAGGGCGTCGATAGTCTGGAAAAGTTCTTCTTGTGGCTTCTTCACTTCGACAACCGGCGTGCCACCAGTCTTGCTGCTGACGACGTAGACCGTCGGAGTGTGATCAATGCCGACACGCTTGCCCAGGTCACGATCGGCAGTGACTTCGGCAGCCAACTCGCCCTTGGGGTCAATCACGAAGGGCAGAGCGGTTTTGTGCTCGCCAGCGAAGCGGTCGGCAAAGGTGCGCAGGTTGCTGGGAAATATTTCTGTCTGGTGCGAGAAGATGTAGATGCGGAAAGCGTCGCCCAAATCTTTTGACTGGTGCTCAAAGTAGCGGGCAATGACTGCGGCGTCGAATGACCAGTTGTGCATGGGCAGCGGAAAGTCGTAGCGGACCAGGGGAATCTTATAAGATTTTGCCGCCTGCTCCACCACCGGCGAGGTCACGCGGCACATGGGGCATTGCATATCTTCAAATACCACGATGGCGATTTGCGAACCCTTGGGCGGCTTCAGAATGGAAGGGCCCTGGGCCAGGCAAGTCAAGGTTAAGAGAACCAGCGATGCAGTAGTTAAGAGAACGTTCCGCATAGTTATTTGGATGCAATCCCAGTGGTTTTAATTGCTTCCTCTATGGTAACTGAATGGGCCCGTGAAAGTCAGTCTTATGTATGGCTTGGTAGTGCCTCAGTTCAAACTGAGGCACTACCTATGGCTTGGCAGTGGTGCAGTTTGAAAATAAGGTTCGTATCAGGGCATGGTGCTTTTGGCCGTGCCGCTAGGAACAGCAAAAACGTAAGATCGGCGCTGGAACGGCGTAACTATGGAGAACTGGCTGGCCCTGTGGCAGTTGCGCCCCCGAGGGTGCGGGGGCCGAAATCAATGCGACAACGGCACGGCCAAGGCCCTGCCCTGATACGAATCTTTTTCAAACTACACCACTACCCTGTACCGGCTTAACCAACCTACAGCAACCGAAGCTGGCGTTGCTCCAACGCCAGAAGCTTTTCCTTGATGGGAAGTCCCCCACCGTAGCCTGTCAGCTTGCCGTTGCTTCCAATCACGCGATGGCAAGGAATAATGATTGGAATCGGATTCTGACCGTTCGCTAATCCCACCGCACGCGAGGCTTTCGGGTTTCCAATCCGCTTCGCTAACTCGCCGTAAGAAATGGTTTCGGCAAAAGGAATGTCGCACAGCTTCTGCCACACGTTGCGCTGGAAAACCGTGCCCGCCGGGGCAAGGGGTAACTCGAAATCTTCCAGTTCCCCTGCGAAATAAGCGCGTAGCTGACGAATGGTTTCCTTAAAAGGCCTGGATCCTTCCCGCCATTCCGGGTCAGGTTTTAGCGGGCGTCTTCCATTTACAAAAACGATCTCCCGCAGGTGCTTCTCATCGCCCGCCAGCAGCAACGGCCCGAGCGGGCTTTCGATCTGTGTGTAATAAGTGTTGTTCATCTTTGGAGACTCCTTGCCACAAATACATGGCCGCGTATGCCCGCCATGGACGCCAACCTACAGCGCGATTTTCGAGCTCGCGGGAATTGCGAAGCTTGGCCGCACGCAGCAAGCCGAGGTCGCCTGCCGGGAATGCATCGGGTTCACCTAAGGCGCGCATGGAGACATATTGTGCTGTCCAAGCGCCGATTCCTGGGAGATCGCAGAAGCGCCCGAGAAATTCTTCCACGTTTACGACTCCAGTGAATGCAATCTTGCCATTGCAAACAGCCTGCGCCAAAGAACGAATGCAAAGAGCGCGTGCTTTGGGGAGTCCAATTTTGGAGAGATCGCTAGCAGCTAATTTTTCGGGCGTTGGGAAAATATGCGTCAGTCCCTGGCTCACAACCACAGGGGTGCCAAATGCCCGCACGAGCCTGCCAGATAGGGTCGTGGCTCCAGCAACCGTGACTTGCTGGCCGAGAATGGCGCGCACGGCGAGTTCAAATCCGTCCCAGCAGCCGGGTATACGCAGGCCCGGCCGCGATGCAATTCGGCTCGCCAGCATGGGATCGCGGCGCAAATGAGACGTGATCTCCTCGGAGTCAGCCGAGAGATCGAAAAGCCTCCGGACACGCTCCACAATCAGAAACAGCCAGCGCGGCTCAGGAAATCGGAAGCGCAGTGATATTGCGTTGGCCGTTTCGTCGAGCGAAGTTTTCAGCCAACCAATATGATTATTCAGGAAAAAAATCCGTCGGTAGGTCCCGTCGTCTACGGCCTCTACCCCAGGAATGGCACGAGGAGCCAGAAAGCCCAACAAAGCAGACCAACAAAATGGCGGACGGAAACGGAGTGAAAACCGATACTGGTCTTCCGGCAAGGCTGGAGCACTCCGCCGCAGATTTCTCAAATGTGTTGGGGTGCGGTGATACGTTTTGTGAAATGTGTCGTTGAAGCGACGAACACTTCCAAACCCAGCGGCCAAAGCGATCTCACGCATTTCGAGACCGGTCTCATCGATCAGTTTCTTGGCAAAGTGCAGCCGGCGGGTCTGCACCACAGCAATCGGACTGGCCCCAAGATGTCTTAAAAACAACCGCCGCAGATGGCGCGGGCCGATGCCCAGATGTGCAGCCAGGGCGTCCATGCCGCTGTCTTGCAATTCACTTTCACTAATGAGGCGAAGAGCGCGAGACACGGTCGCGGAAGTACCCAGCCAGGCTGGGGTGCCGGGCGCGCATTCCGGACGACAACGCAAACACGGGCGGAACCCGGCTTCCGCCGCCGCTGCCGCGGTCGGGAAGTAGCGGACATGGTCTTCTTTCGGAGACCGTGCCGGACAAATCGGGCGACAGTAAATTCGCGTGGTCGTGACGGCAATAAAAAATTGTCCATCAAAGCGGGCATCACGGGTGAGGCGGGCGCGAGAGCAATTTGTTCGGTCCAGCAGCATGAGCTGAAGACAAGATAGCTCATTCACCCAAAATCCGGTGGCCATTTTCGGACCTGAATGGGAAGTCGACGTAGCACCTGTTGGCAGCAGAACCGCGCTGCACTGTTGGCGGCGATTCATCGAAGGTAAAAGAATCAATTGACCCGGCCATCTAAAATTTAGGGCCCAATTCTTGTAACCATTTTGTATGACTGGAGTCCTATAAACTCTAGAGTTGAGGTGCGCGTATATGCCAGCCATTTGGTCGCGGTCATTTTTAAGTTTTGGACTCACAATCATTCTCGTAGCGTGTACAGCCAACGCTGCGCCCAAAATGCCTATTCCCCCAGCGGCGATGGATGCGTCTCTGGCCGCCGTGTCCGGCAAGCAAACAGCGGTTTTTGCCGGAGGGTGTTTCTGGGGTACTCAGTCGGTCTTTGAGCGAGTGAAAGGTGTGGTTAAAACGACTGCTGGGTACGCTGGCGGTTCTTCATCCACAGCGACCTATGATCAGGTCACCACCGAGACCACCGGGCACGCAGAGTCGGTCGAAGTAGTCTACGATCCTGCAAAAATCACTTACGGCCAACTGCTGCGCATCTACTTTTCTGTGGCCCACGATCCCACGCAGCTCAACCGCCAGGGCCCTGATGTTGGCCCGTCTTATCGCTCCGCGATCTTCTACAGCAATGACGAGCAAAAGCGCATTGCTGACGCCTACATCAAACAACTGGATGCAGCGAAAATCTTCCCTGCTGCAATCGTCACTCAAGTTACGCCGCTGAAGGGCTTCTACCGTGCTGAGGATTACCACCAGGACTACGCATTGAAACACCCTGACAATCCTTACATTCTGGTTTGTGATCGTCCGAAAATCCAGGCTTTGAAGGAACAGTTTCCCGAGTTGTTTGTGGATTACAAAGGTCACCGATAGGGTTGTGTGGAGACGGGGCTTGCCGAGCTTGCCCTGAGAGAAGCCGAAGGGTCAGTCGGGACAAGTCCCGCCTCCACACGTCACACTGTTTCTTCCACCGCTTCGCGCTCCCCTACCTGCTGCCGCCACATCGCGTAATACAGACCCTTCTTCTCCACCAGTTCAGCATGCCGTCCTGACTCGACGATCTTCCCGCGCTCCAACACGTGGATGCGGTCGGCATGCATGATGGTGGACAAACGGTGTGCAATCAAAATCGTAATCGCTTCCTGATTGCTGGCCACTTCGCGGATGGTCTTGCTGATTTCTTCTTCGGTAAGCGAGTCGAGCGACGAGGTCGCTTCGTCGAACACCAGCAACTGCGGACGCCGCAGCAATGCGCGAGCAATGGAGAGGCGCTGTTTCTCTCCTCCGGAAACTTTCACGCCGCCTTCACCGATTAATGTGTTCAAGCCTCGATCTGCCCGTGCCAGCAGACTGTGGGCCGCCGCTTTGTGCAGCACATCCATGCACTCTGTATCAGTTGCCTGCGGATTTACGAACAACAGGTTCTCCCGAATCGTGCCTGCGAAGAGTTGAGTGTCCTGAGTGACGAAGCCGATCTTCTCGCGCAGTTCGTTCAAATCCACCCGATTCACGGGAATGCCGTTGTAGAGAATCGTCCCCGCTTTCGGCGCGTAAAGCCCCACCAGCAGCTTTACCAGCGTGCTCTTGCCTGCTCCGGAAGGGCCGACGAACGCAATCGTATCCCCGCGGGCCGCGCTGAAATTGACCTTGTCGAGGGCCAGAATCGAAGCACTATGATGCTGGAACTCGACTTCTTCGAACTGCAATGTCATCAGCTCTTTCACCGGAACAGGGTTCACCGGCGTGGGATCGCGCGGAGTGTCCAGAATCTCCTGGAAGTTCAGTAGAGAAACTTCCGTTTCGCGATAGATGTTGATGACGTTTCCCATTTCCTGCAAAGGAGTAAAAATGAAGAACGAATAAATCCACAGGGCGAAGAATTGCCCGATCATGATTTCCTGGCGAAAAATCAGATAGAGCATTAAGAAAAGAATTCCGGTGCGCAACGCGTTGACTGAAGTTCCCTGAATGAAACTGAGGCTGCGCAGGTACTTTACCTTCTTGAGTTCCAGCTTGAGGATTTTGTCGGTAGTTGCATTCAGCCGTCCTACTTCTTGCTGCGCCAGGCCGAGACTTTTTACCAGTTCGATATTGCGGAGTGATTCGGTCGTCGAACCAGCCAGAGCCGTGGTTTCCGCCACGATAGTTTTCTGCATCTTCTTGATGCGCCGGCTCAGTACAGAGCTGATGATCCCGAGCAGTGGTACGGTGGTAAAAAAGGCCGCGGCAATAATCCAGTGGACCTTCGCGGCATATATCATCACAAAAATTACACCGATCAACGGAATAAAAATCACGTTGATGGCAGACGTGATAAAGCGCTCCACATCGGTGCGGACTTTCTGCAACTTGCTAAGAGTTTCACCGCTGCGTTGATCTTCGAAAACCTGATATGGCAAATCCAGGGAGTGATGGATCCCATCCGAGTACATCTGGGCACCCATACGCTGGACGATGACGTTGACAAAATAATCCTGGAAGTTTTTCGCGATGCGGGAAATCAATGCGGCCAATACGGCTGCCAACACCAGCAATCCCGCGCCACGGATGAATTGAGACTGCGAGTACTTGCTGAACTTGGTTGCGTACTCATCAATCACGTGGCGGAAAATCAATGGATCCATGAGCGAGGCAATCTGATTGATGGCTGCCAGCAAGAGAGCTACAGCTACCAACTTCCAGTACTGTCTGGAATAGCGAAGCAGAAGACGCATAGGCGAATCATAACCGCAAGCAGTGCGGCTTTCGAGGGTTTAGATGGCCACCCCAGAGTCCGGATTCAGAAACTTAGCGCTCCAAATGACAGCTTAGGCAGGTAGCTGCGGCTCCCCGCGGCCGTTTGAGAGCCGGCCATTGTGAGCTATCATTCGCGACGGCTCAACTACCTTGCTGGGAAGCCCAGCCGTTTCTTTGACCGAGTAGGCCATAATTGCCGCAAAAGATGGCGACGGCGCTACCCCCAACTCATCTCCCAGCTTATGAAAATGGCCGAGCCAGTTACGGTCCACATAAAGATGGCTATTGGATGAGATGGTCTGGAGCAGTTGGTAGTACTGGTTCTGGGCCTCCCACAAGTCCACGTCAAAAGGAGGCACTTGCGCGAGTTTCACCAGGGATTCAAGCGTGTGCAGAGTGGCGAGGTCCGCCGGTTTGCGCTGCCAGCGGCGTAGCAGTGCATCTAGTCGCTGATGCAAAGCCGGACTCAAAGAAGAATCTGTGAGCCCAACCCCATCTCGCTTGGCTGTGTCGAGCAGCTTTCGAATTTGCTCGAAGTCGGGTTTCTCTTCTGCCAGGCAGCGGCGGACCGCGTTTCCCAGCACGAACTGTCCGAGTGCCTGCAAAATCGTCGGCAATGGCATGTTCAGTTCGGACAGAAAACTAATCTGCGGCGAATGTTGCTCGTGCACTTTGCGATACAGCTCATCAATGTCGGCGAGTGACTCATCGACCAGACGCGCGATGATGCGCCGGCGCTCATCATGGAAAAGTGACTTCAACGAATAAGTCCGCTTGCCAAAGTAGTATTCAATCAGGCTGCAACACCGGGCCAAGTCACCCTGGGAAAATGCGGCCGTTGCCTGTTCTGTGAATGGGAGGAATGTGTTGCCCTGGATGCCGGCGCTGATGCCGGCGATCAGCCGCTGGTCTCCGCGGTAGAGAACGGCAAAGTTGAAATCCAATTTCGCGTGGGTGATTCGCGAAGTGATGCCCGCGCGTCCGATGGCCAGTTTGGTTTTGCCTTCCGCAAACACTTGCCCATCGTGCAAGTCCGCCGCATAACAATACATGGACTCGCGCTTCAAATAACCATCAAATAAAGAACTAATGACGTAGTGCGCCGCAGCCCCGAATAAATCCAGCATCGCCGGCTGAACGAAGCGCTCGTAGATACTTCGCCCATTGCCAAATTCCGCAATGTTGCTTTGCATTTTCTCCAGGCGGCGGAGGAACTGTTCTTCGTGGTTCGCGCCGAATAGTTGGTCGCTCAACTGGGCGGCCCGGCCCGCATATTGCAAGACCTGCACCGTTTCCGGCCCGGTGGGTTCGTCGAAGAACCATCCGCAGCTGGTGTACATCAGCATGAGATGCCGTTGCATTTCCAGCAGCCGCAACACGCGGATTTCTTCTTCGTCCGATAACTTGCGCAGGGCATGTTCTCTCATGAAGTCGGCGACACTGTCCTGCGACCGGTCAAGGACGGCTTGAATGTAGCCATTCCGCGCCGTCCAGGGATCACGCAAGAATCGTTTGGCATCGAATTCAAAGCGCCCGGCAAGGTCATCCCGCAACCAGTCCAAAGCCTCGCGCAACGGGCGCCGCCACTCCTGGTTCCAGGAACCGTTGATGCTGCAGTTGCATCCACAGTTGCTCTGCCAGCGTTCAACACCATGTGCGCAGCTCCAGGCAGTCTTCTCCAGAATCTCCACTTCATGGGTGGGCGGATGGGCGGCGAAATACTCACCGTAGTTTGTGATCCGCGCCAGCTTGTATCGCTCTATGTAATCCAGCGCGTAGGCAAGCGCCATATCGCCATGCGCATGATGGTGGCCGTAGGTTTCGCCGTCGGTCGCGATATGAACCAGTTGGAACGAGTCTCCCTGATGATCGAAGCGGCTGGCTAATCGTCGTGCAAGGTTCGCGCCATCGAAAAGTAATTTGTCGAATGCGACGGCGCGGGCTACGACGCCGTCGTAGAAAAAGATGCCAATGCTGCGCCCCGAGGGGAGGCGGCATAAGTAAGGACGCTTCGAATCAATACCCTGTCCATGGAGGTTGATCCACGGAGACTTGGGGTCGTTACGAAGTTTTCCGGCTTGGTAAGGCGAAAGTATCGTGAACTTGATTCCCTCCGCGCTCAGGACCTCTAGCGTGTCCAAATCGGCGGCGGTTTCAGGAAGCCACATACCTTCTGGATCGCGACCAAAACGATGCTGAAAATCTTCCATCCCCCAGAGGACTTGCGTCCGCTTGTCCCGCGAATTCGCCAGCGGAAGAATCATGTGGTTGTAAGCCTGGGCCAGCGCCGATCCGTGTCCGGAAAACCGCTGCCGGCTTTCACGGTCGGCTTTTAGAACGTGCCCGTAGGTTTGAGGGGCGCGCTCTTCCAGCCAGGAAAGCAGCGTGGGGCCAAAGTTGAAGCTGATGCGCGCGTAATTGTTAACGATTTGCGCGATCCGTCCTTTATCGTCCAAAATCCGCGAAGCGCCGTTCGGCCGGTAGCACTCCGCGGTAATGCGTTCATTCCAGTCATGGTATGGCTTGGCGGAGTCCTGGGCTTCGACCGCCTCCAACCATGGGTTCTCGCGCGGCGGCTGATAAAAATGACAATGAATGCAGACGAAACACTCCATGAACAAGTTCCCCCGGCGTTAGAAGACGGCAACCCACAATTTTGCTCGGAACCGGCTGATGTTGAGGATGCACTACTGCTGTTGTTTTTAACTGGCAGTAACAATATCGTGAGTCAGCGAAATGCGAAAGAGTGAAGTGAAGCGTTTCTGTGGAAAACGCAAAATACTAGCCACGGATCTTCACGGATCAAACGGATAAAAACATTTAGGCTGGTGTCCACGTTGATCGTGGTCAAAGCTTTTTGATTAAGCCGAAACGGATCAGACGGAGAGGGAATGCCGCTTGCCTTGGATTTCGATAAACACATTCACCAATGAGACCGCGGCGGGCGTGACGCCCGGAATCCGTGACGCTTGACCGATCGTGCGTGGTTTCACCTTAGTCAGCTTCTCCTGCATTTCACGGGAGAGGCCGCTGACCGCTCGATAGTCGAACCAATGGGGAATGTTGCGCTGCTCGGATTTCTTAAGGCGCTCAATCGCTTTATCCTGTTGCCGCAGATAGCCTTCGTACTTGATTTCCGTTTCGATGGACTTGAGTTCGTTGCGGGCCTGCACGGGGAGGCTGGCCGCAGATTCACGCGGATTTTCAACGACTTCACCTTGAGTGAAGAACTCGGGCGATATTTCTTTTAACACCGGAGCCAGGCGCTCGATGGTGATCTCTGGTCGCTTGAGCAATTGAGTCAACGGCAGTCCCAGCGTTGGCGCAAGATCAGGCTCGCCCAACCTATCCATCATGGCAGCCGTGAACTTGGTCTTCTCCAGCAACTTCGTCATGGTTTCATGGCGTTGTTGTTTGGCTTGAAAGTCAGCCCATGCGATATCGGAGATCAGCCCCACCCGGCGCCCATGTGGAGTCAGCCTGCGGTCGGCATTGTCGATGCGCAGGTGCAGCCGGAACTCGGCCCGCGACGTGAACATGCGGTAAGGCTCGTTCGTTCCCTTGGAGATCAGGTCGTCAATCAAGATCGCCGTGTAAGCTTCGGTACGATCCAAAATGAGGGGCTGCTCCTGCTTCACTTTGAGCGCAGCATTGATCCCCGCCATAATCCCCTGACAAGCAGCTTCCTCGTACCCGCTGGTCCCGTTGATCTGGCCTGCCAGAAACAGTCCGCTAATCTTCTTAGTTTCCAGGGTGCGCTCAAGCTCGGTGGGATCGATCGAGTCGTATTCAATGGCATAGCCCGGACGCAGCATGTCCGCGGTCTCCAGTCCGGGGATGGACTTCAGCACCGCCAACTGCACTTCTACCGGCAGTGACGTGCTCATGCCGTTGACGTAAATTTCGTGGGTGTTCAGGCCCTCGGGCTCGAGAAAAAGCTGGTGCTTGTCTTTATCAGGGAACTTGACGATTTTGTCTTCGATCGATGGACAATACCGTGGCCCGATGGATTGAATCTGTCCGCTGTACATGGGTGAGCGGTGGACGTTTTCGCGGATGATGCGGCGCGTTTCTTCTGTAGTCCACACGATGTAACACGACACTTGCGAGTCGTGATGGGCGACCCGCTTGGTGCGAAAGCTGAATGGAGTCGGGTCGGGATCGCCGGGTTGCTCCTGAAAGCGGGACCAGTCAATGGTGCGTCCATCGAGGCGAGGCGGAGTGCCGGTCTTCAGGCGGCAGCCGCGCAGGCCGAGATTCTTCAGGGTCTCACCGAGGAGAACAGCGTTGGGTTCTCCTGAACGGCCTGCCGGGTACTGTTGCTCGCCGCAGTGGATGAGGCCGTTGAGAAATGTACCGGTGGTAATAATGACTGCGGAAGTGCCGACGGTGCGCCCGTCGCGGAGTTTAATTCCGCGCACGATGAGGCGGTCATTGGTCATTGGTCGTTGGTTGTTAACTGAATCTTCGCACCCACTTGGTTCGGCCAACGACGAACGACTAACGGCCAACGACTCAGTCATCAGGTCCGCGACCTCTGCCTGCTTGATCTTCAGATTCGGCTGCGACTCCAGCACCTGCTTCATCTTCAGCCGGTAAGCTTGCTTGTCGCACTGCGCCCGCGGAGACCACACCGCCGGCCCGCGCGAAGTATTCAACAAGCGAAACTGGATGCCAACCGCATCGGTGACCTCGCCCATGATGCCGCCGAGGGCGTCCACTTCGCGCACCAAATGCCCCTTGGCAATCCCTCCGACCGCCGGATTGCAGGACATTTGTGCGATCAGATCAACATTCAGCGTGTACAGGGCAGTCTTCAACCCCATGCGCGCGGCTGCCATAGCGGCTTCGCACCCGGCGTGTCCAGCGCCGACTACAACCACGTCGAATTGTTCGGTAAAGGCTGACATCCCCACAACTGCATTGATTTTACCAGCCTATCGGCAGCATATGAGTTATCACCTGGCGCAGTCGGTCTACGCAGCCCAAATTAGGAGTATCAATTTGCCGACGGTCTACATCTAAGGTTTAGGTTCCCAGTTTGAGGGTTATGACACTTTTTCGCATCGGCATCTTCCTTTGCTTCATAGCTTTACTTTTCTTGACCCAGCGTTTTTGGTTCATGGGCGCCTGGCGCAGGATCGGAGCGATCACCAATCTGGGCCTGCGTAGCGGATTGCAAATTACCTGGGTCTGCGCGCTCATTGTTTTTGTTTTGGCTTTTTTCGATCCTCTCCTTGGACACGTCCTCTCCAAACTTGGAGGCGGCAAGTGGATCGTCGGTGCGGCCCGCATCTGGCTGGTCGCGTCTATTTTCTCGTTTCTGGCGTTTCAACTGGTTCACGGTGTGGGCTGGATCTATGGGTTGATTGCGCCGGGCGGATCGGTCCCAGTGAACGAATCGCGTCGCACCTTTTTCCGTTATGTCAGCTACGCGATTGGCAGCATTCCGTTTGTAGCCGCAGTCTACGGATTTGCCGCAGGCCGCCTGAAGTATCGCGTCGAGAGAGTAGAAATCCCGATCGCGAACCTGCCGAAAGAACTGGACGGACTTAGGATCGCGCAGCTCAGCGACATCCACATCGGCGAGTTCATGCCGCGCGAAGAAGTCCGCCGCGCGGTAGACATGGCCAACAACCTCAAACCCGATCTGGCTGTGGTTACGGGAGACTTCATCAGCAGCGAGTTCGATCCGCTCGGGGACTGCGTCGCCGAACTAGCCCGTCTGAGCGCGCCGCTCGGTACCTGGGGATGCAACGGCAACCACGAGATCTACGCCGATGCCGAAGATGCCGCCCAGGCGCTTTTCCAAGAACATGGTATGAAATTGCTTCGCCAGGAAAACGTCCAGCTGGATTGGCGCGGCGCGAAGTTTAATCTGATCGGCGTAGATTATCAGCGCGACCACATGACCCGCGGCCCCGCCGGGCCCATGCTGCAAGGCATCGAGCCACTCATCAGCCGCGAGCATCCCAACATTCTGCTCTCCCACAACCCCAACTCCTTCCACCGCGCGGCCGAGATGGGAATCGAACTCAGCCTGGCCGGTCACACGCACGGAGGCCAGGTGAAGGTTGAAATCGTTGACCACTCGTTCAGCCCGGCGAGGTTGATTACTGATTTTGTGGCGGGTCTCTATCAGTTGCCGATGAGAGAAACCGGCAAGAAGGCGGCGTTGTATGTGAACCGTGGCCTGGGAACATTTGGCGTTCCCATGCGCATTGGAGTTCTCCCCGAAATCACGCTGCTTACGCTGCGGACTGCGTAGTTGGTATGGATGTTAAGAATGGAATTTAGCTCGGGTTCCACCTGTCTTCTTTAGAAACCCACAGCAAAAGGAATCAGCACTTCTGGACATGATGTAGAAGTTGTATATTGCAGAGGAACAGACCCCAGCAAGACGGCCCTTTAAAGCTCTTTTCCGGCAGTTTCTGAAGATGCGTGCATTGCACAAATTCATTCTGCTTGTTTGCCTCCTCGGTATTGCGCCGGTGGCCTGCGAGCATGCAGCTTCTCCCTGCCCGCAGACAGCCGACAACTCCAATGCCCATCGCAGCAAGTCAACCGTTCTGGCAAGGGCCCAACAAAAGGTCATCCGCACCGCCGACTACGTAATTGCCGAGCGCTGGATGCAAAAGAAGCTTCCCTACGAAACCTGGGCACAGATCTCCGCGCGCCTGTCGCGAGATGTCGTCGCCCACACGGCATTTCTCCCGCGAACGCCAGACCAGCCCAGTCTTCTCTATGAAACCGGGTACAGAAAGGAGATGGCGGACGCTCTACAAAAACCGTTCGGATTTCAATTCGTTCCCGGCAATCAGGTCGAGGTGTTGGTCAACGGACCGGCCTCTTTCGCCCGGAGAAAGGAAATGATCGAGCAGGCGCACGAGTCAATTTACATGTTTGTCTGGGCCTTCTATGACGATGAGACGGGATGGCAATTTGCCGACTGGCTCATCAACGCCAAGCTGAAGCGCATGTGTGAAGGCAAAGATTTGGATATCAGGATCGTGGTGGACGGCAACGTGGCCAGGCAAATGGGCCACCACGACGTGCTCGACTATCTTGAAAAGTATCCTGCGTTGTCGAGAAACCCGATTCACGTCGTCCGCCTCAAAGACAAACGCGATCCGTTTATGGGTATGCACCGCAAAGTAATGATTGTGGACCGCCAATCCATGGTTCTGGGTGGGATGAATGTAGGCAATAAATACAGTCATCTGTTCCCCAGCGACGAGGGTCACTGGCGGGATACGGACGTCTACGTCAGGGGGCCGGCAGTCAATCAGGCACAAATGACATTTGTAGATGAATGGAACGAACAGCAAGGCCGTAAGGAACTATCATTTCTTCCTTATGATTATAGGGCTGCTGTCGGCGGCGCGGTTTCCATGATTGTGGACCACCAGCCCTTGCGCGATGACAACATGCATATCGTGACGGCGAAAGCGTTCTACGGCGCCACGCGCTCGATTGATATTGAAAACGCCTATATCGTTCTGGACGTGGTCGTGGAAAAAGCCATCAGCGACGCGCTGAAGCGCGGGGTTCGCGTGCGGATACTCTCCAACTCGAAAGAGAGCATTGATGAACCGGTCATTACTGTGCCGATCTTGCAAGGCCTGGCCCGGCTCAAAAGGCAGGGAGCCCAGGTTTTTGCCAAGAAGGTTTATAACGGTTCGACAACCCTGCATAGCAAGTTTCTGGTGGTGGATGGCGTCTTCTCGTGGATTGGCAGCAACAACTTTCATCCTCGCTCGTATCGTTACGAACGCGAGGTGGTGTTGGCATCCTTCGACGACAATCTGGCCCAACAGCTTACAAAAGCCTTCGAAGACGATATTGTTCCCGAGCATGCCAACCAACCCACGTTGAGAGACTTACTCGGCGTCCAGGACAGCCGGCTCAATCGCTATATTGGGTCACATTTCTTCGATCAGTTGTGAGCAAGCGCAGACTAAAAAAGATCCTGTCCGCCATCCGTAGTTTCTTCAGCTCGCAGCGCGGCGCCACGTGAGTGAAGGGCGGCGGGGAATGAAAGGGAATCTGAGGGCATAGTTTCTTATCAGGATATGCCTTCAGGCATATCGTAAAAACGCGAATTTTGATTCGCCTTTAGGCGCTGCGAACCCCAGCGGCTAAAGCCGGTTCATTTTTGGCTGAAACGGCAGGGCTGAAGCCACTGCCCTGATACGAATCACAGCAGGTTTTCAAGTTTGATTCGCCGGGAAGTTGGGGGACTTCCGCCAGCCATCGGCCATCGGTTTCTTTCTCGAACACAATGCGGAAGGACTCTGATTCGCCCTCCGGCGGCTGTGGGAGAGTGATCATATCTATTATCTCTGCGGGGAAAATGGTTAATGCCACAGGTGGTATTTTTATGGCGGATCTTTCGGCGGCTCAAGTTTGGATTTGGGATCAACGTAGTGAACGCGACAAACATCCGGGTGTAGATGAAGAAAGTCCTGGTCAGTTGTGAGCAGTAGGGCGCGAGCCGCTACCGCTGTTGCAGCAATCCACTTGTCGTTGTCTGATAGAACACGCGCACCTTGTGGGTGTGAGAGATTCTTTTGATCTACGAGGACATAGCTTTCAATGATAGCGGGATCGCTTAGGTCAAGAGTGACCAGATCGTTCAGCATTTCTTGCAAGGCCGTTCGCTTTGCCTCTCCCCAGGAATTGCGCTGCGCCATAGCCCAAATCTCACCGTGGCTAACGATGCTGATTACAGGGCGATTGATGACTTCGGATAGGTGGAGCGTCTGATTAAGGTAAATACCGAGTTGTTTTCCTCGAAGGAGCGCTAGAAGGATGCTAGTGTCAAACAGGTACAGAGCGTTCTTATCCACGCACGCTCCTCAACATTGCTAACAATTCCTCGTCGGTCTCCTCCCCCGGCCATTTTCCAAAAAAACCAGGAACGCCCCGCTTTGCCTGCTCGCTGATTCTCAAACGAACAGTGGGTTGGCGATGCTCGATTGGTGGGGGCACTTTCGCAAATACCTTTGACTCTCCGTTGCTCTCCCCGACGGCCTGAGCGTCGACTCGAAGCAACAAACCAGACGGGCGATAGACAGCTTTGCCAACTATCAATACCTGTTGCCCAAGCAACTTCTTCAGTGTGTCTATATGATCGCCATTTTCCAACACACCACGGACGCTTTTTCCTTCTTCCAAGAGAATTTCAAAAGAACGCGTGCTGTGCCTAATCATGTCTAGGTGGCCAACGACGCGAACCTGTCTGGGAGATGGGGTGCGGTCGGTCAGTTCCTTCGCTCGAATGGCTACTTCGCGATCAAGGTGTGCGCTGCCAGTCCTCTCAGGTATATCCATCGAAACCAATTTGTGTTGGAACAAGCGACTGGAATGACTGAAATGTTTAAGCAAATGCCGATCGTAAAGCATGCTATCTGCGTTCTTTTGGCTGACTTCGCGGGTAGCGCGGGCAAACACATTGATGGCCGTGTCTTCCGGCGCTGGCTTCGTTTCCCATAACTTTCCCTGCTTGTAGACATCTTCTGCCGCTTCACCCAGAGTCGGAGCTTCCAAATGAAGGACGGTGTCTTGGTTTCTTGTTTCGCTAAGCCCCACAAATCGAACGTCTGAAGCTCGCCGCAGCCACATCGGTGGCGCACCTACGTGCGAGCTCGTCCCTTCGATGGCCATGCGAACGGACGAAACCATCATAGGAGCAAGTTGACGGAAGATGTCGCCGCTGAAATCGATGGGCAACCGGTTGCCGTAATTCGCCTCTGTGTGCAACACGATTTGTTGTTCTTGATAGCGCAGGAGAGTGCCTCCGGAGACAACCCTTATTCTACTCGGCCTGCATCGAATCGGCTCTTATTTTGCGCTTATGGATGTGGTTCCATACCACAGCCGCACGTGAGATAATCCCGACCTTCTCCCCTGCACCTATTCTTTGGGTTGTTTCAAGGAGCAATTTAATGAACCCAGAATCTGGAACTACTCGCTGGTGGGAATATTATCTTCCACGATATTTAATGCCATCTGTCGCAGGCGTTGCCATCGTAAATTGGCTTACCGCATATGGCGGTGACGGCTTGCGATCTCTTCTTCTATTGCCCTCTAGCGACAAACCGCTTGATAGCAGCTCGTTGGTTTTGTTGTTTCTTTACGGGAATCTTTTCTGTTATATCGCGTCTTATCCGGTTCTCGTATTCCATGCAACCAGAGTAATGGATTTTCAAAAGGGCAGGTGGCGAGCACACGTCCTAGATGGTTACCTGATCGCCGTCATATTGTTGGCCATAATCGCTGTAGTCCACTTAGTGCCGCCTGGTTGTCGTTACTGGGTGGCGTTCCCAACGGCTATTATCATCGCAAGTTTTCAGCTTATGCGGCTTCGAGCAGTGCTATCTCACCGTTTCAAGGTCAAAGGGCATGGCGATCTTGTTAGTGATGCTTATTACTATTCGTACGTTCTTGCACATCGGCGAGGTATTCCTGTAGTTGAAGAGACAGAGCATAGCCAACCTAAAAATACAACTGCCCCAGCTGGAAACTTATCAACTGAAGACGAAGAGGATAAAGAGGAAACTACATCTACGCTGAAAAGTACGAATTCATGGCGTAGGGAGTTTATGGACACCTATCGTCATTTCCGGGAACATGGAAATTCTGCATTCATTTTCTTATTGGAGCTGGTTCTTGCAGCCCTCGTTTACTGCGTAGTGACGAAACCAGCACCTTCACCTAAATATGAACTTGGAGCTATTGGTTTACTTTTGGGCATTTGGACGACACCATCAATCTTCGTACATCTTCTTGCCCAGCACCTTGAGAGGAGATTTTCTCGATACGAACAGAAATTGAAGTCTCAGGTTATACATTCATAAATCCCTGAACTGACATGGCCGTTGTCCCCACAAAATAACAAGCCTTATTTGGACTTCATCAAGGGACCGAATCCCCCTTGACTCCCCCTTCCCCCTCCCGCTACCATAGTCCCAAGTCCGCCCTAACCGGCGGGCCTTGGATTTCATGCAGAGTGGCTGAGGGACGAGCCCTGAGAAGCCACGACAACCGGACTTGAAGGAAACTTCTTGTCGACCGGTGTCAACTCTCTCCCGGTATTGGGGAACATGAGATTCGGGGTGCTGAGTGCTAGCATCTCGTATCCTCTTTCCAGAACCTGGGAAAGAGGGTTTCGTGTTTTAGGATCAAAATCCGGCTCGTCCCCCACTGTCATTTTGAGCATTCGCGAAGTGCCCTTAGCTTTGACACTGCTGTATCGGCTATAGGGGGCCTTCGACTTCGTGATCTCGCGCTTTGCGTGAGATCACTTCGCTCAGGATGACACCACACACGGAGATTGCTGACTACATGTCTAAGTTTGAATTGCGCTGTCGCGAGTGCGGCAAGTCTTACGGAAATATTCCTCAGTCGATTTGTCACGAGTGTTTCTCGCCGCTGGAAGTTTTCTACGATTACGAGGCCATCCGTCGCAGCTTTACTCGCGAGCGCATTGCCGCTGGCCCGGCCAGCATGTGGCGTTACTCCGATCTGTTGCCGTTGCCCGATGGTTACGAGCCGGCCCTCCCCACTGGTTTTACTCCGCTGCTGAATGCGCCGCATTTGGGCGACGCGCTTGGCGCCTCGAATTTGTACCTGAAAAATGACGCGGTCTGTATGCCCTCCCTCAGCTTTAAAGACCGCGTCGTTTCAGTTGCCCTGGCGCAGGCACGGAATTTTGGATTCGAAGTGGTGTCGTGCTCTTCCACTGGAAACCTGGCGAATGCAGTTGCGGCGCATGCCGCGCGCAACGGATTCAAAGCTTGGATCTTTATTCCTTCCGATCTTGAGCCGGCGAAGATTGTCGGCACGCAGGTGTTTGGCGCAAAAGTCGTGCGTATTTCCGGGAACTACGATCAGGTGAACCGGCTGTGCTCGCAGATCGCGGACGAGCACAACTGGGGTTTTGTGAACGTGAATCTTCGCCCCTATTATTCTGAAGGCTCGAAAACGGTGGGCTACGAGATTGCTGAACAGTTGGGCTGGCGCTTGCCCGACAATGTTGTCGTCCCCATGGCGGGCGGGTCGCTGATCGTCAAGGTGAAGAAAGCGTTTGAGGAATTGATCAAGTTAGGATTGGTGGAAGAGAAGCCGGTGAAGTTTTTCGGAGCGCAGGCGACTGGATGCTCTCCGATTTCGACCGCAGTCAAAGCGGGCAAGTCCGAGATTGACCCGCAGAAGCCTGCGACGATTGCGCGTTCGCTCGCCATCGGCAATCCAGCCGACGGACCTTATGCCATCAAGACCATCACGGGAAGCGGCGGCTGGTCCGAGGATGTGTCGGACGCCGAAGTTGTCGAGGCGATGCAGTTGCTGGCCGAGCAGGAAGGAATCTTCACCGAGACCGCCGGCGGAGTGACTGTGGGCTGCGCCCGCAAACTGCTGCGCGAGGGCCGCATCAAGCCGGAAGAGACTACCGTGCTCTGCATCACTGGCAACGGCTTGAAGACTACCGACGTGCTGGTTGATAAATACGAAACTGAAACGCCGATCGCGCCGAAGCTGGCAGAATTTGAGGCGTATTTGAGCAAAACGTTAGCGCTGCCTGAAGCGGTAGCAGTTTAGCTCCAATTTTGTCATTCCGAAGCGCAGGTTTATCGCGCGAGGAATCTGCTGTTATGCTGACCAGGAAAGCAGATTCCTCCTCTTCGCTACGCTCATCGTCGGAATGACAAATGTGAGGATCACGTAACAGGAAGAAATGACCATTACAGTTCACATCCCAACAGCTCTTCGCCGACACACCGAAGACACCGCCAAGTTCTCCTGTTCGGCAGCGAACCTGAACGAGCTTTTCTCTCAACTCGACGCAAAATTCCCCGCGCTCAAACCACACCTGCGCGACGAAGCCGGACAAGTCCGACGCTTCCTGAATATTTATGTGAATGAAGAAGATATCCGCTTCCTGGGAGGAAACGGATACGCATTTAAGGACGGAGATGAAGTTTTATTGGTACCGTCCATCGCTGGTGGATACTGAAATCTACTTTGCTCCTTCCAAGATAGCTTTCCAGTTCAACAGCGCATTCCACAACAACCGCTGATCTCCCCGGTTCAAATCGCGGTGCATGGGATTGAAGTTGAACGAGACCACGTGACCCTTGCCAACTGGCATGTCCAGAATTGCGGGACGCCCGATCAGATTCCGTTCTCCCCAGGCCTGGCCGCTGACCACAAACGGCGAGCCATCTTTGCTGCCCCATTCCATCACCAATCCGCTTGGATCTTCCGGGCCATCGAGACAGGTTGTGCAATAGGCCATACGCAGCCATCTTTTGGGAACGTCGTACAACGGAAAGTTCTGGCGGAAGACATAAGTGTTGACCGGATACCCATAGGCAATCGGATGGTCCGGACGGTCGAAAGTGACGCGAACATGCGCGCCCGGCGTGCGGGTTTCGGCGCTCTGCGCGGCTGAGGCAGAGTCTCCACCGCCTCCCTGAGTGCTGCGTGGAACTCCACCGGACGAGCGGCGCACGCCGCGTACGAGGCCACCTTCGAGCGCCAGCATCGAACCGCTTCCGAGCGTGACCATCAGGCCACCGTCGTCCACAAATTTCTGAATCTGGGCCAGGCCCTCATAGCCGATGCCGCCGGTTATGTCATCCGACTCCGCCGGAGTGCCGAAGCTCGGCGTCTGCGGCGTCTTCTTATATGGCATCGGGCCCCATGCTTTTGGCAGGCCGACAATCTGCTCGGCTAGTTCGAGGTCCACATGGCCATAGAGCAGAACATCAATTTTGTCACGGAGATTACCCGCGCGAATGTCTTCATCGCGAATATAGGTGTACGGAACCTGCCGCTGGTCGAGTGAGTAGCGTACCCAGCCGATGGAATCTGTGTCCGCCCACGGCACCCAAACACCGATGCGCGGAGGCTTGGCGTCGTGCTTGGCTACGTCCGGGAGCGACGGGACGGACACAAAATCTAGTCCGAAATCCTTGGACACCCCGCGAAGTGCATCAGCCAGTCCTGCCTGCGCCGGGAAAATCCATGAGCCCTCGGGAAATTTCTCGCCGTCTGCTGCGAATTCGTGCTCGGCAATTTGCAAATTGAATTTTGCCAGCCGGTAGCGGATGGCAAGAAGTGATTCCTGGCCGGTGTCTTTCAACAAGAAAACTGGCCCCGCGCCAGCGACATTCCCAGTCGGATGAGGAGCACCATGCAGAGCCTCCAAGTCTGCTGAGCGGATGGAAATATCGGCGGTGGGAAGCGCCTGCAACCTGTAGTTCGCCGGCAGTTCCCAGGAGACGTCGTCGTAGGGTTCGTTGCTATCCTTGGGATAGCGCTGTGGCGTTAGCAGGTCGACCGCATAGTTGCGATACGGCTGATCGAGCCGCACCACATAAGTTCCGGCAGGATATTCGCCTTCTTTTAACTTGATCGCGGACTGCGCACGCGAAACTTCAATGTGCTGCTTCATCAACAGCGACAACATCTGCGCCACGCGCAACGGGTCACCCTGATCTGCTGGAATCAAAAACGCATACGGCGGCTGCTCCAGCCCCTTGCGATACGAGTGAACGCCCTTTTCGTAAAAACTCCGCAAGTATAGTTTGGCATTTTGTGCGACGTAATCGAGCGAGATCAGCGCGGCTGTTTCCTGATAATTCACATTGTCCCGTGCCGACCACAAGACTTCTTTCTGGGTCGGAGGCAGCGGACGCCACCACTCCCGTGTCCGCTCCGATGGAGAAATTTCCCGCATCATGGTTTCCGCTGACCCATTACCCCAGGTTTCGTAACCGCGGCCAGTGCTGTTGTGGTTCATCGCGACCGAGTCCTGGTAAAGCATGCTGAATGCCTCGCCGAAGTTCCAGGTAGCGACACCTGGCATGCCCATCGCGGTCATGTCCTGCACTTCCTGAAAACTCAGAGTGAGAAACTCGCTGTAGGTGATGGGATCGATATTCGGGTTGTAAGGGCCGGTGCCGTTCCAACTCATCAGCATGGGCATGCCTTCGTGCAGATCGTGCACCACCTGGGGATGCCAATCGAAAAACATGCGGCTTACGGCTTTGGTGGTTTCGTGGGTGAGCTGGTGAGCGTCGCGGTTAATGTCCACAAACGCATACTTCGACCAGTACGGCGGAGACATGCGGGGCATCGTCGCTCGTTCGGTCTTACCTTGCAGATAGCGATAAAACCATTCCACAACTTTGTCGCGTCCATCAGGATTGGACACCGGATTGATCAGCACCACCATCTGCTCGCGAATGCGACGGATTGCCGGCAGTTCCGAAGCCGCGAGTCGGTATGCCATCTCCAGCGTTGCTTCAGTTGAACCGGTTTCATCGGAGTGCAGACCAGCATTCCAGTAATAGATTGGTCGAGCGGTGGTTATCAGTTTGTCGGCTGCGGCCTGATCGGTGATTCTCGGATCAGCCAGGGCCGCCGTGGCTGCTTTCAAGCGATCCAGATCACGGATGCCTGCCTCGTCCGCAATGGCCAGCATTATGATGTCGCGTCCTTCTTCACTGCGTCCGATGGTGAACACACGTACTCGGGGAGAGGCGGCCAGCGCTTTGCAATAGGCATACGCCTTAGCACTGTCCACGAACTCGCCGGGAGCTCCCATAATGCGTCCATAAAACTTCAGGGGAGAAGGGACAACCTTGGATTCGGGCAGATACGATACCCATGGCGAGATATAGTGAGGGTCAGTGGTGGCTTGCGCAATTGCTTCAGCAGAGCCCGGTTCGGGTGTGTCAGCAGATGGCAAAAGCTGAGCCGGCAGAATCGAAGGCAGACACAAAACCAAACCTAAAATAAAAGTGCGGGTCATTCGTCCTCCACTTCGGGGATGGACGTCCTAAGACAGGGCCGAAGGTGCAGGCAGTTTACTACGGCGAAAAGGATTGTGGACGGCCGCCGGCCGTGCTATTATCTAACTAACTGGTTAATTAATATGAGTCCCGTCAAAGCCGCCACGATGAAACGCCGCCTGGGCAGCCGCGGGCGGCCGGAAGAGAGCCGCGCCGCCATCCTCAAGGCTGCCATTGCCGAATTTTCCCGCGAAGGATTAGCGGGCGCGCGCACCGACGCTATCGCCCGCGCCGCGCGTGTGAACAAGGCACTCCTTTACTACTACTTCAAGGATAAAGATGCACTCTATGGAGCCGCCCTCGACCTGGTCTTTGGAGGACTCACGGAAAGCGTCTATGAAGTTCTTGCGCGCGACCTGCCCCCTCGGGGAAAGGTTCTGGCTTATGCTGGCGCGCACTTTGATTACATCGCCAGCCACGTTCAATATCCGTCGCTTGTGCAGGGCGAGATGATGAACCTGCGCCGCCACAGAAGCCCTCATATTGAAAGGATTGTGGAGCAATACTTTCGTCCGCTGCTGGGCAAAGTGGCAGCCGTGATCCAGCAAGGCATAGCCGCAGGCGACTTCCGGCCTGTGGATCCCATGCAGTTCGTGCCCACCATGATTTCCGCCATTGTGTTCTATTTCATCAACGCTCCGGTGATGCGCATGATGACCGGATCGGACCCGCTTTCGCCCGAGCGCGTAGCCGCACGCCGCGCCGCGGTTCTGGATTTCATTTCGGCAGCCCTGTTCCGTCATACGACATCTGATTCCAAGGGAGCACGGTCGTGAGTGTACTTAATAAAGTCATAAGCTTTTTGGGTGTGATCTTTGTTGTCGCGCTCGTCTACTACCTCTTCTTCACTCCTAGCTCCAAAGACCTGGTTCTGATTGGAACGGTGGATTCCAACCAGGTCATCGTCAGTCCGCAGATTGCGGGGCGGATCTCCAAGTTGCTGGTGGAGGAAGGCACGCAGGTCAAGCAAGGAGACCTAATTGCCATTATCGATCCCGCAGAACTGGAAGCTCAGGCAGGGGCTGCGGCGGCCACGATCGACAGCCTGCGCTCGCAGGTCAATGCGTCCCAGGCGACGAGAACTGCTACCCAGGGCTCGACTTCCAGCAACGTGGCTAATGCACAGGCGCGCTTGCAGTCCACCCGTGCGCAGTTGGCACAAGCGGAAGCAACCTTGGTGCGGGTGCAGAGCGACAGTAAACGCACCATAGACCTGGCTACTGCCGGCGTCGCCTCCGAGCAGGAACGGGTGCAGGCGGAAAGCAATCTGAAAGCTCAACAAGCGACTGTCCAGGCACTCAAAGATCAAGTCACCGCGGCGGAAGCTGATTTGAATGCTGCTATCGCCAATACGCACCAGGCCCACGCGGCCGAGAGCACGGTCAGATCCATACAAGGGCAATTGGCCAATGCCGAGGCGCAACTTAAAGAAGCGGAAGTCCGGCTCGGATACACCAAGATTTATGCGCCAGTAAGTGGAACAGTCTCCGTCCGCGCCGCGCGCGAAGGTGAGGTGTTGAATGCCGGACAACCGATTGTGACCATCGTAGATCTCAGTGACACTTGGGTCCGCGCTGCCATCCCGGAAACCAACGCCGACCACATTGGTCTGGGGGACACATTGCGTATTCAGCTACCCGGGGGCACGATCACATCGGGCAAAGTGTTCTTCAAAGCCGCGGAGGCCGATTTCGCAACCCAGCGCGACGTCAGCCGCCGCAAGCGGGACATCAGGACCATCGTGATCAAAGTCCGGCTGGCCAATCCCAAGGGCGCCTACGTCCCCGGCATGACTGCGAATGTGCTTATCTCCCGAGATCAACTCGAGGGTAAAACTGTGAGTGCCAATACCAGTGCGGAGCAGCAATGATTGCAGATCTGGAAACCCGTGGCGGTGCAACCGCAGATCCCGCTGCGTCAGGCGACCACTCTCATGCGCCGAATGCCATTGAAGTGCAGCATATCGTCAAAAAATTCGGCGATTTCACCGCCGTAGACGACATTTCCTTCGCCGTGAAGGAGGGAGAAATCTTCGGCTTGCTGGGGCCGAATGGTGCAGGGAAATCCACACTGATCCGCATGATGACGACGCTGATCCCAATCACCGGCGGCAAAGCGCTCATTGCCGGTCACGATGTGAGCAAAGAAGCCAATGCCGCGCGCCAGGCAATCGGTGTAATCCCTCAGGCCCTGACCAGTGACATTGATTTGACGGTAGAAGAAAACCTCAATATCTACGCCAAGCTGTACGAAGTTCCCGCCAAAAGGCGTAAGGCTGCCATTGATGAATTACTGGAGACGGTTGATTTGACCAAGTGGCGAGGCGCTCAGACCAAGACTCTTTCCGGCGGCATGCGGCGGCGGTTGGAGATCGCCCGCGGCCTGGTGCATAGCCCCAGCATCTTCTTTCTCGATGAGCCCACGACGGGTCTCGATCCGGTCTCGCGAGTTGCCGTGTGGGAGATGCTCACCAAGATCAAGAGCCAGCGCAAGCTGACGATCCTGATCACGACTCACTACATGGATGAGGCCGACCGGCTGTGTAATCGCATCG
This sequence comes from uncultured Acidobacteriota bacterium, assembly GCA_963837365.1. Lineage (GTDB taxonomy): Bacteria > Acidobacteriota > Terriglobia > Terriglobales > Acidobacteriaceae > CAWBXL01. The sequence goes on along the minus strand of CAWIMW010000006.1, from coordinate 202,118 downwards.
CCATTGTGGACCACGGCAAGTTGGTGGCACTCGATACGCCAGAAGCTTTGAAAGCCAGCGTGCCCGGTTCCAACGTGATTGAAGTGCAATTTGGCAACATCCCCGATGATTGGGAGCAGCGGTTGCACAAACTTGACGATGTGACTTCGGTTCAGTCCGAAGGGGCCTCCATGTATCGCGTGCTTACCAGCAACGGTTCGCGAACTACCACCCAATTGGTTGAGCTGGCCGTGCAAGCGGACGCACCGGTAAAGTCTCTCTCGGTGCAGAACACTACTTTGGACGACGTGTTCGTCCACTACACCGGGCGGCAGCTACGAGATGAACTGGTGAAAGCTCCCACCTTCGTCATGCCGCCCAGACCGGGGATGCAGCCATGAACCGGATGATGGCGATTATCGAGCGCGAGCTGCGTAAGTTCTTCCGTTCGCCGGCGCTCATGATGGTGTCCATGATTTTTCCGCTGGTCCAACTCATCATTCTGGGCAACGCTTTCGGGGGAAAAATCGTGGACGCGAAGATGGGGATTGTGGACGAGGATGGCGGGACCCAGGCCCTCAAAATCCGCGAAGCTTTTGATTCCGTCCACGCCACAGTTCGCACTTTCGAGTCGGTTCCTTATCAAGATGAGAAGCAGGCCATGGAAGACGTCCGCAACGGCAAGATCCAGGGCGCGGTGATCATCCCCCCGGAGTATTCGCGGCGGGTCTATGAAAAGAACCGTCCCCAGATCGCGTTGGTTGTGGACAACAGTGACAACTTCATGAGCTCCACCCTGGAACAGAAGATGACCGAGCTGACCCAGGCGCTGAATGAGCCTACGGTCGAGCCTCGCCTGTTGCAGAAGACCGCATTGGAGGTTGTTGAACTCTACCCTTATATCGAGTACATGAAATACCTGCTGCCGGGTTCCATCGTGCTGGCCATGTTCGTTTCAGTCATGATCGGCGGCGGCATGTTGTATATCGACGACAAAGCACGCGGCGTGCACGAGGGGTATCTAGTAACACCAATCACCAAGACTGAGCTGGTATTTGGGCTGAACGGCGCGGGAGCGATCAAGGCCGTCATGACGGGAATCATCATTACCGTCATCGGATCGCTTATGGCCGGGGTGGGAACACTCTTTCACCCCTCCATTGCCTTGGGCCTCATTATCATGATCGGGCTGACCTCTGTCGGCTTCAACTCGATGATGTTCCTGCTCATGGTTCGGGTAGAAGACCCGCTGGTTCCTCGCGCCATGTTCGGCATTCTTAACACCCTGTTGTTTTTCCCCAGTGGCGCCATCTATCCTATTGAAGCGTTTCCCTGGTGGTTGCGCGCGATCGCCCGGGTGGACCCATTTACTTACGCAGTCCACGGCTTCAAGGCCTTGTTGCTGAAGGAAACCGGACTGTCCGCCATTGTGCCAGACATGCTCTACCTCTCCATTTTTGCGGTGGCGACACTGGGCATTGCCATCCCATTGTTTAAGAGAACTCTGTAAAGATTGCTACCGTCAAATCCTTAAGAATCTTTATGTCTCTCGGCGACCTCTGCAATCTCGGCGGTAGATTGTGGTTCCGGAAACTTTTCTGCGGTGTCTGTTATCCATTATGCTTAGGAGAGACATGACACTCCTTGACGCCCAGAAATACGATCCCGCCCGCGACCGCCGCCGCATAGTCATCGTGGTTGGCAGCGTAATCCTAATTCTGGTGTTGGCCGGATTCGGCTGGTATTTCCGCTATTGGCCGGAAGAGCATGTAGCCGACAAGTTCTTTGCCGCGCTCCAGAAGCAGGACTATGAGACAGCTTACGCAATCTGGATGCACGATCCGCAGTGGAGAGAGCATCAGGACCAGTACGCGCGTTATCCCTACAAAGAGTTTTATACCGACTGGGGCCTGGGCGGGGAGTGGGGCAAGATCAACAGCTATGAGATTTTCTGGGCGGGCAACTGTCCCAGACCAGGGAGCGGAATTGTCGTGGACGTGGTGGTGAATCAACGAGCCGATCATGCCCAGGTCTACGTGAGCAAGGACGACAAAACACTTGGCTATGTTCCCTGCGATATTGAGGTGCGTTAGGCCAACATGCTCGTCGAAGAGCCATAAAATTAGGTAAGGGCTTTCTGCAACGACGCCTCATCACCTACCGAGAGGCATTTACTCGTGCGGTCAATCTGCCGCATCAAACCGAACAGGACTTTCCCCGGCCCAACCTCGATAAAAGTTTGGACGCCATACTGAATCAGCACTTGCACGGATTGGGCCCACTTCACAGAACCAGTGACCTGCCGAACTAGCGCATCCCGGCCGCTCTTGGCATCGCTTACTAACGTAGCATCGACGTTGCACACAACCGGCAAAGCCGGATCGCGGAATACCAACGCGGCAAGGTCCGCTGCAAGGCGGTCCTGCGCCGGCTTCATCAGCGAACAATGGAAGGGAGCGCTTACGGGGAGGAGCACTGTCTTTTTAGCGCCGCGCTCGCCGGCAAGTTTAGCTGTGCGCTCGACCGCAGTTTTGTGGCCGGAGATAACGATCTGCTCCGGAGAGTTGATGTTGGCGGGCTCACAGACTTCACCATCAGAGGCATCGCGACAGACTGCGGCGACTGCTTCCAATTCCATCCCAAGAATTGCAGCCATTCCGCCGACCCCGACGGGTACCGCTTCCTGCATGTACTTACCACGATTGCGCACGGTACGGACGGCATCGCCGAAGGACAACGTTCCGGCAGCCACGTGGGCGGAGTATTCGCCCAGGCTGTGTCCAGCCAAGGAATTGGGTTTGATTCCCTTTTCGTCGAGCACTCGCCAGGCAGCGATTGAGGCCGTCAGGATTGCGGGCTGCGTGATTTCGGTGAGCCGCAGTTGATCCTCGGGACCCTCGAAGCACAGATGTGAGAGTTTGTAGCCGAGGGCGGCATCGGCTTCCTCGAAAGTTTGGCGAGCAACCGAATATCTTTCGAACAACTCTTTTCCCATACCAACAGCTTGAGAGCCCTGGCCAGGAAATAAAAAAGCGATTGGACTATTCATGATTTCGTAATTAAAAAAACCACGTGGTGACAGCCGCCTCGGCTGTCAGCGGACTTCAGTCCGCCGTGAGCTAAAGCTCACTCCCGGCCGAGGCGGCCGGGACCGCATGGACACTGGGCCGGACCGCAGCCAGTTCCTTTTCAATTTTGTTATTGATCTTCCGCTCGGCAAACTCAGCCGCAACCCGGACCGCATTCTTTATAGCATTTGCGTTCGAGGAGCCGTGAGTGATAAAGCATACGCCCTTGACTCCAAGCAACGGCGCCCCGCCATATTCGGTATGGTCCAGACGCTTCTTAAAATCCGTGAACGCGCTGCGCGAAAGCAGATACCCAACCTGCCGGGTGATGGTCGCCTTCAGAGTTTCCTTCAAAGTGTAGCGTACTAAATTCGCCACGCCCTCCGAAATTTTCAAGGCAACATTTCCCACGAACCCATCCGCCACAATGACGTCAATCTTGCCGTTGTAAAGATCGCGACCCTCTACATTTCCCACAAAATTCAGGGGAAGCTGCTTGAGCAGCTGAAACGCATCGCGTGTGAGTTCGTTTCCTTTACTTTCTTCCTCACCAATGGAAAGTAGGCCGACTTTCGGCCTGCGCGTGCCAAACATGTTGCGGAAGTAGATCTCGCCCATGACGGCGAACTGCGCCATGTTCTCCGGACTGCAATCCACGTTCGCACCAACATCCAGCAAGCATGCCACTGTCCTAATGGCGGTCGGGAACACCGCAGCCAACGCCGGCCGGTCAACTCCGGGAATCATCCCGAGCACCAGCTTGGCCGTGGCCATGGCTGCTCCGGTGTTCCCAGCGCTGATGAAACCGGCTGCGCGTCCTTCCCGCACCAGACGCAATCCCACCCGCATGGAGGAATCGCGCTTCGTGCGCACGGCCTGTGCAGCCTTGTCCTCCATGGTGATGACTTCGCTGGCATGTACCACTTCAATGGGAAGCTCAGCCGCGGAAGGATAGCGCTGTAACTCTGCGCTCAGCACAGGCTCCGGCCCGACCAGCACGACACGCACGTTGTGGTGTCGTGCTGCCTGAATAGCTCCCTCGATCTCAGGCTTGGGCGCCCGGTCCGAACCCATCGCGTCCAGAGCTATGACGCTTGGCATGGAATGAGGCTAGCTGGCTTCTTCGACTTCCAGAACTTCGCGGCCCTTATAGTAGCCGCACTTCGGGCAGGCACGGTGCGGCATCTTCCGCTCGTGGCAGTTCGGACACTCGGAGAGCGAGTGCCCTTTCAAAGCGTCATGGGCACGTCGGGTCGAAGTGCGCTTTTTTGAGTGTCGCCGTTTCGGATTAGGCATGGTTTCCTCTTGATTCGTATCAGGATATGCCTTCAGGCATATCGTAAGTTTTTCACAATTGAAGTCCCGCGCCGGTCCGGCGCAACTAAGTCAACTCTCTAGTTTACCGCGAATTTCTTTTAGTGCGTTCCAGCGCGGATCTTCGACTGGCTCGGCGCAGGAACATTCTCCATGGTTCAAATTCTTGCCGCAGTGCGGGCACAGGCCTTTGCAATCCTCCCGGCAAAGGGCCTTCAAGGGCACGGCCAACAAAACCTGCTCCCGAAGCACGTCTTCCAGGAGCAACCCCTCTCCCTCGTAGTAGCTGACTTCGGCTTCGGCTGCGGTAACGGAAAGCTCAGCACGTCCGGCGTCAACCCCCAAGGGGCGGTAGAGCAAATCAAAATCCCGCTTCACATCCAGCGTCACCGGCTCCAGGCAGCGTGCACAAGCCCATTCCAGCCGGGTGGACAATCCGCCCTTAACCCGTATGTCCTGTATTATCTGATGCTTGCCGTGATGCTCTTCGACCAGCTGCGCCCGCCCCGCCGACTTCAGAACAGCGACTTGGCCCAACTCATCTCCCAGATCAATCGCGTTGGGAGCAAACTCCTGTTTGAAATCAACCGGGTGGCGTTCTAATTCCTGTATTTCGAATAACATCGGGAACCTCCGCCGCCCCCACCTTGATCACCGCGACGGCCGCGGAAGCACGCTGGTGAGGCGTAAGTTTTCCAGGGAGCTAGGGTTAGGATAAGGGCGGTGTTTCAGGGTGTCAAGGAATCTGCTGCGAACTCATGCCTATGGAAATGCTATACTAATAATAGGAAAACCATATGCCATCATTATATGTGGAAAATGTTCCTGAAGACCGTTACCAGGCTTTGCGCGAACGGGCAAAGAAAAACCAGCGCTCGATTGCCGCAGAAATCATGTGGTTCCTGGAGCATTTTGTCCCCACCGAGACGGAGTTGAAGAAACGCAAGAAGGCGATTGAGGGTTTGAAGCGTCTCCGTTCAATGACTCCTTTAGGCCCAGGCCCATTTCCAAGTGCGGAACAGATGATTCGGGAGGACCGTGAGCGTTGAGGAGCTTCATCGTAGACGCGAGCGTGGGAGCAAAGTGGTGTCTGCCCCTCGCCGATGAGTTGCTTGTCGAAGAAGCGGAAAGTCTCCTTGAAAGCTTTAGGTTGAAGGAAATTACCCTCGTCGTTCCAGACCTTTTTTGGATCGAGGTGGCTAATGCAATCTGGAAGTCGGTCCGTCGAGACAGAATGTCCTTGGATGCTGGCGCGATGGCGCTTTCCTTTGTGCAAGGCTCGGGTATTCCCACCATGCCAAGCTCAACACTCCTTCCACGGGCATTGAGCATCGCGGTCACGTATGGCCGAACTGTTTATGACAGCTTGTATATAGCGATGGCAATCGAATCATCCATGGAAATGCTGACTGCCGATGAGCGGCTGGCAAACGCGTTGTCGGCGTATTTTCCAGTGAAATGGCTGGGGGCAATCCAGATTTGAAAATGACGTCGTGCTGTGCGAGCTTTACGCATACGTCCTCATGAAGAAGTAAGCCGTCATCCCAATGGCGATCAGCGTAACAAATACGCGTACCCACGCCTGCGGCAGCCTCTGGCCGTAGTGTCCTCCCAGATATCCGCCGCTACAAAACCGATCATCACCAGGACGGCATACGGCCAGTAGATGACTTTGGCAATTATGAACACCAGCACCGGCGGGCCGTTCACGGCAGCGCTCAATACCGTCTTGAACGCATTCATGGCATGAATGTCGGTCATCCCCAACGCGCCGAGCAGAGCCAGGAGCACGATCCCCAGACCTCCGCCAAAGTAGCCGCCATAAATTGCTGCGAGAAACAAGATGAACGACGCGCCGGCCAACGTGCTGGCTTTAGCATCGTGCGGCACGCTGGATGTACGTTTGCCGACCAGCTTTTTACCGAAGATGAAAAGCAGAGTCGCACCCAGCAGAAGCCAGGGAATGATGTACCTGAAAGTTTGTGCGGGAGTTTTGAGCAGTAACAAAGCTCCTAAAGTTCCGCCGCTGACGCTCACCGCCAACAGCGGAATGATGACCCGCCAGGGAACATTCAAATGCTTTCTGTAAGCCCGGCTGCTGGCCACCAGGCCTGTCCATGCTCCAATGCAGTTGGTGGCGTTGGCAGAAATTTCCGGAATGCCGACAAACACCAGTGAGGGAAAGCTGATGAAACTGCCTCCGCCGGCGATGGCATTCAGCGCGCCGGCGAGCGTGGCCGCGGCGAGCAGGAAGATGGCGTGCGCTGGAGTCAAGCATAAGGTGTATCACAAGGCGAAAGCTTCTCGCGCTCAACACTTGACAATTGTGCAGCATGAATCCCGCTAACAAATCCACCTCGCCTTACGTCTACAGCAGATTATGACCATGTCCCGATCCGCTCTCTTTGCCCTGGTTGCGTTCTTGACGACGACCTGCCTTCTTGCACAACAGCACCCTCCAAAGCCCTGCGACCTCCCGGAGCAAAAGCAGTTCGACTTCTGGGTCGGCGATTGGGACTTAACAACGCCAGGCAAGAAGCCGGGCGAAGTGGTGCACAATAGCAACACCATCAAACGCATTTTGGGCGGCTGCATTGTGCAGGAGAATTTCGTGGGCAGCAACGACCCGCAGCAGGCCCCGCAATTGCTGGGTATGAGCGTTTCGGTTTTTAACCCGGTTGCTGGCAAATGGAAACAGACCTGGGTGGACAATCAAGGTAGCTATTTGGATTTCACTGGCGAGTTCAAAGACAACCAGATGGTCCTTTCGCGCGAAGCCACTCGTCCAGACGGAACCAAGGTGATGCAGCGCATGGTATGGAAGAACATCACTCAAAATGAACTTGACTGGAGTTGGGAGCGATCAAAAGACCATGGCCAGACCTGGGAAGTTCTGTGGCCGATCCATTACAAGCGCAAATAGCTAGATTCGCTCCAGCTGCGGAACCGTCCGCTCATTCTGCAGGTTGCCGGTATTGAGTGTGCTCTTAGGCTCCAGCAGTATTACCTGGACTTCTTCCGGCGCCACCGGCATGTGCTCGACTCCACGCGGCACGATGATGAATTCTCCTTCATCCACCCAGACGTCGCGCTCACGAAAACGCATCAACATACGGCCTTTGACCACCAGAAAAAGTTCGTCTTCCATTTCGTGATGGTGCCAGACGAATTCTCCCTGGAATTTGACCAGCTTGACGTAGGAATCATTGATTTCCCCGGCAATTTTTGGTTTCCAGTATTCGGAGAACGAAGCAAATTTCTGCGACAGGTTTATTTTTTCGGGCGTCATGCTGGGTTAGACGCCGCGCAAAGGTAACGGGTTCTACTTTTAAAGAAACTGCCTGCCTGTAGACATCCACAAGCAGACAGTCAAGTTAGTTGCGTGGGTTAGGTGCCGTACGTGCCGGTATTGTCGAGCTCAACCGCCTGGGCGCGACGGCGTACTTTCTCGCCGAAATCAGTCACTTTGCCGGCGATATTGCGGCGAGTTTCTATGCCACTGGCAGGCGCGACAAGCATTCCTACTCCCACGCCTACGCCAAGTCCAACCACTAGCGCCGCGGCCGGGCCCCATATACTTCTCTCCTCGCCCCGCAATGCCGCTGCGGCCCGCGAGGTGCGGGAAGCAGCGATTCCGTAGGTTTCGCGGGCACGATCGCGAAAATCATCCACATTGTCCGCAACTCGTTCCCGTAGCGAATCCAGGACATATGCCCCGGCTCCCAGCAGTACGTTGGTTAGAGCTTTGTTGCGTGTTCTCATGGGCAGCCTCCTAAAATCAATACTATTAGTAAAGATGCGGAGAACACCCGAGGTGTTGGCGCGGGTTGCTGCTCTATTATTTTCCAGCGGCTGAGACTCCGGAGCTAAACTCTTGTCCCATCCAAGTCTTGAGGGCGTCCATGTTCTGCGGGCGACCGAGGAAATTCTTTACCAGGTCATTGGCCGACATCGAACCTCCCGGCTCCAGAACAAGACGGCGATAACGGGCCGGAGCATCGCCGGCGAACGGATTTTGCCGGTCAAACTGCGCAAAAAAATCCACAGCGATCACTTCGTCCCACATATAGGTGTAGTATGCCGACGAATACCCTCCCAGGTGGCCAAATGAGGCCCACATGTGAGTTCCCGGCGTCTGTTTGCTAAAGGTAAACCGGCTCAGAGCGTCATCCGTAATGGCATCCGGGTTTACATCCTTGGGATCGCTTTCGTAAAGCTCGTAGGAAATCGCGGAATAGGCATCCTGCGTGGACACGTACCCAGCCCGCCCAAACGCATTCGCGCGATTCATCTTGGCGATCAGCTCTAAGGGGATCCTCTCGCCGGTTTTGTAATGCTTGGCGAAGGTACGTAGGACTTCTGGACTGCGGATCAACTCCTCCAGCATTTGCGATGGGGCCTCGCCGAAATCCGCTTCCATGGTGATCCCGCTGATTCCTGCCCACTGTTGTTGTCCGGCGAGGATCCAGTGCATCAGGTGTCCGAATTCATGGAAGAATGTTTCTACATCGCCAATGTCCATCAGGCCTGCATCGGTGTCGGTTGGAGCGGGGAAATTGCAAACCAGCGTGGCTTCCGGCAACTGTTTTCCGCGAATGCCGTCCAATACCGGCACCATTTCCGCGTGGCTGAACTTGCCCGGACGCGGGTGCATGTCCAGATAGAACCGGCCGACCATTTTGCCTTTGTCGTACACGTCCCAGGTTTCGATGGTGGGGTCCCATCCGGGAACGCCTTCTTCTTGCTTGAAAGTCAACTGGAAGAACTTGGCAGCTGTGTCCAAAATCCCCTGGCGTACTTGTTTGTATGGCAAATAAGGCCGTACCGACTGCGAATCGAAAGAGTACTGCGAACGGCGCAGCAGTTCTTTGTAGTAACTGCCTTCGTAATCCCACACTTCTTTGGCGTCGGGGTGTGTTTTTTGCTTTTCCGCCAGGATCATGGAAAATTCCCGGGCCGCGGTCGCGTGCGTAGCTTCGCCTAATTTCGCGATGAAGTCACTGATGTTCTGGCCGTTCACGATCATCTTGTCGGCTGCGTTGTAGTCCGCCCACGAGGAGTAACCGAGCAAGGTCGCTATCGCATAGCGGGTCTGCATCATTTGTCTTAGGACCTCCTGGTTCTTGGGATAGGCCCGGGTATCGAACGCAATCAACATGCGCCGCCGCAAATCATCGCTTTTGGCAAACTGGAAAACGGGGAAGATGTCCGGGTAATTGGTGGTGATGTGGATCTTTTTGTCAGCACCCAGCTTGTGCCGATCGATATAGTCCTGTGGCAGTCCGTCAAGCTCAGCGGCAGTTGCTTCCACACTCTTTTGGTCGTCGGAAATATTGCGGTCGAAAATGGACTGCTGCTGGGTAAGCTGGTCGTTGAGCTCTTTCAGTTTGGCGCGGGTCGCGTCATCCTTATTCACACCAGCCAGTCGAAATTCCAGCAACGTGCGCTCCACATAATATTTGGTAGCGGCATCCGTCTTCGAGACGTCCAGACTGGCCAAAGCGTTGTACACGTCGCGGTTCAATGAATTGGCAGTCTGCGCAGCCGCAGCTTTGGTGAACATCGCAGTCGCATGGTCACGGAAAGTCACATCAGGATGGACTTGCTGCATCAGGCTGGCGAAATAGGCTGCGGTGTCGATTTCGCGGACCGCGTCATCATACGGAGCCAGGGTATTCTCGATGCTTCTGGCGCCCTTGACGCCAACCATCGCGGCGATCGAGCGCTCCGCCGCAGCCAGGTGCTCATTTTCAACCTTCTCGAATGCAGCGACATCAGGCTTAGCCGTCCACAGAGGCGGTTGCGCGGTCGGCGCCATTTGCGCCCAGGCGCTCGCCACACAAACCACCGCCACCACTCCATAACCAGCGATTTTTGACATAGAAGTCCTTTCGGGCATCAGGCCCATGAGCTAAAGACGTATCAGATTCAGCCTGGTGAGCTTTACCAGCCTACTTTCTGACCCTTGTTTTGCTCATCCAGCCACTTCTTGAGCGGAGCAAAGTATTCCAGCAAGGCATTGCCGTCGATCTGGCGTTCGCCGGTCATGGCTTCGAGAGCATCAGGCCACGGCTTGCTTTGTCCCATCTCCAGCATCTTGTTGAGCTTCGCTCCGGCTTCTTTCGAGCCAAAGAAGGTGCAGTGGTTGAGCGGCCCCTTATAGCCTGACTCGCGGCAAAGCGCGCGGTAGAACTGGAATTGCAGGATGCGTGCCAGAAAATAGCGGGTGTAAGGGACGTTCGCGGGAATGTGGTACTTCGCGCCGGGATCGAAGTCTGCTTCCGAGCGCGCGACTGGAGGCGCGACGCCCTGATACTTCAGCCGCAAGTCCCACCATGCTTGGTTGTAGCCGGCAGGCTTGATCTCACCGGAAAATACTTTCCAGCGCCATTGATCAATCAGCAGACCGAAGGGAAGAAAACCAACTTTGTCGAGGGCCTGCTTCAGCAGGTCAGGAATATCGTTGCCGCCTTCGGGAACTTTCTCCAGCAATCCGACTTTGTGCAAATACTCCGGAGTGATCGCCAGCGCAATGGTGTCGCCAATGGCTTCGTGGAAGCCGTCATTGGCCCCATTTTCGAACAGATAAGGCTGGTCCTTGTACGCCCGCTGGTAGAAGTTGTGTCCGAGTTCGTGATGAACGGTGACGAAATCCACGCCGCGCACCTGAATGCACATCTTGATACGGACATCATCTTTGTTGTCCAGGTCCCAGGCACTGGCGTGGCAAACCACGTCACGGTCGCGCGGCTTGGTAAACAATGACCGCTCCCAGAAAGTTTGCGGCAGCGGAGCAAAGCCCAGTGAAGTAAAGAATCCTTCGCCGTATTTCACCATGCCCTTGGCATCAAGATTTTTCGCCTTGAGCAATTCGCTGGTGTCGTAGCTCTTGCTCGACTCCGGCAGACCCATCAGCGGGAAAATATTTCCCCACTCCTGTGCCCACGGATTTCCGAGAAGGTGAGCGGGAATCGGCCCATCCGGCGGAACTACACTCGGCCCGTATTGCTTCACCAGCCGCGCCCGGACATAGGTATGCAGCGAAAGATATAGCGGGCGCACCTGCTGCCACAGCCGCTCCAACTCGGCGCTGAACTGCTCCGGAGTCATGTCGTAACCGGAGCGCCACATCACACCGACATCTTTGAATCCAATTTCCCGCGCTCCTTGATTGGAGAGCTCGACAAACCGCGCATACTTCTGACGCATGGGAGCGCCCACTTTGCGCCAACCAACCCAGACATCTTTCAATTCTTCGGGATCACGGCTGTTGGCCATGATGCGCTCGATGGCGGTGATATCCAGGCAATCGTCAGGCTTGCGGCAGTACTTACCCTTGCCGTAGTCGGCATCCATCGAGACTGCAATCTGCGTCATTTCCTTTCGGATCGCCGCGTCTTTGGGGGCAGGAGCGGTCAGCGACAACCGCAGCAACATGAACTTGCGCGCCAATTCGGGAGGTAGATCCAATCCATCGAACCGCTTGGCCTGCTCCACCAGATCGGTGGTTACAGCGGTGATTTGGTCCTGCGCGTCAGCAGCCAGAGCTTCCGTGTCATCGGTAATGAAGTTTTCCTGCACCCACTGGGCACGATTTACTTTGACGCTGAGCTCGGCCAAGCGAGCTTGTGCTTGGTCCATGAATGCTTGTGCATCGGCGGCCGTGGGACTGGACGTAGTCTGCGAGTAAAGTGCGACACAAAAAAGAAGGAGTAAAAACAATATCTGGATTTTCATCGGCACCTCTCTGCACGGCATTATACGGGGCTGCCAGCCCCCTTTGTCATTCCGAAGCGCGGGTTGATCGCGCGAGGAATCTGCTTTCCTGGACAGGGTTGCAACCGTGTCGGCCAATAGCAGATTCCTCCTCTGAGCTACGCTCATTGTCGGAATGACAAATGGGGCGCACATTACGGGGTGCTGCGTTTACAATCGCGTCAGCATGTATGAATACGTCTTATCCGCTGCTGCGCTTGCTGCGGCGTCGGCCGCCGGTTATCAGTCCATGTCCCCTTCAGGGCAGTGGTACGGAAAAACATTTACGCGATTGCCTCATGCACCTAAGAAACTTGCCCTGACCTACGACGACGGCCCGAATGATCCTTACACGCTGCAATTGATGGAGGTCTTGGCCAAGCACAACGTACACGCGACGTTCTTCACCATCGGCCGCTACGTGCAGCAGAAACCACAGATCGTACGCGATCTGATCAAGGCCGGACACATCGTAGGCAATCACACTTACACCCATCCCAACCTGGCATTTCAAAGTCAGACGCAAGTTCGTATTCAGCTCAGCATGTGTCAAAGCGTTTTGAGCGATACCATCGGAAAAAAGCCGAGCTTGTTCCGGCCGCCCTATGGTGGGCGGCGTCCTTCTGTCCTACGTATTGCGCGGGAAATGGAACTCGAGCCAGTGATGTGGAGCATTACCTGTTACGACTGGAAGGTAACCACTCCCGAGCAAATCGAGCAACACGTGAAACGCCAGTTTCATGGAGGAGATGTGATCCTCCTGCATGATGGCCGGCATGTGGAGATGGGAGTGGACCGCTCGCACACGGTGAAAGCCACTGATCGCATCATCACAAAGTACAAAGCGGAAGGCTATGAGTTTGTGACGGTCCCGGAAATGATGTAGGGCGGACACTGCTGTCCGCCCTGCCGGCAGTGGAGACGTAGCCAGGGATCAGTTGACATCGTTTCTGGTGGTAAGGGAGCGGATAAGAGTGTCCGCTCTACGCAAAGGCTTGTTTGGCTGCTTCAATTGTTTTCTGCACATCTTCTTCCGTGTGGGCAGCGCTCAGGAACGCGGCCTCATATTGCGATGGCGGCAGATACACTCCGTTGTCCAGCATTCCGCGGAAGAATTTTCCAAAGGCTTCTGTGTCGGACTTTGACGCCGTTCCCCAATCAAACACAGGCCCCGGCTGGAAAAACCAGGTGAACATCGATCCCACACGATTGGCGCAAAGCTGCACACCTTTGTCTTTGGCGACTGCCGTGATCCCCTCAACCAGTTGCGCGCTCAGTTTTTCCAGTTGTGGATAAACTTCGTTTTTATGTTCTTTCAGGAAGCGAAGCATGGCGATGCCTGCCGCCATGGCCAGCGGATTTCCCGATAGCGTTCCCGCCTGATACATCGGCCCCAGCGGTGCAACCAAATCCATAATTTCTGCGGGACCGCCGTACCCTCCAACCGGAAGCCCACCGCCGATGATCTTGCCCATCGTGGTCAGGTCAGGCTTGATGCCATAAAGCTCCTGCGCGCCACCAAACGCCAGGCGGAATCCGGTCATGACTTCATCGAAAATGAGGAGCGCTTTTTCCCGTTGGGTGATGGTGCGCAAAGTTGCCAGGTAAGCGCCTGATCCCGGAACGCAACCCATATTGCCCACAACCGGTTCAACGATCACACAGGCAATTTGGTGTTTGAATTTAAGGAATGCGTGCTCGAGTGCCGGAAGATCATTAAATGGCAGCGCCAGGGTAAATTGCGAGTACTCTTCCAGCACTCCGGCTGAGCCGGGGATCCCCAAAGTCGCTACCCCTGAGCCGGCTTTCACCAACAGCGCATCCGAGTGGCCGTGATAGCAACCTTCGAATTTCACGATGTATTTGCGCCTGGTGTAAGCACGCGCCAGGCGGATGGCGGACATGGTCGCTTCCGTCCCCGAGCTGACGAAGCGGACCTTCTGAATGTGGGGGAATGCGGAAATCACTAACTCAGCCAGATCGGCTTCGGCGGCGATGGACGCTCCGAAGCTGGTACCGCTCCTGGCAGCTCCAATGACGGCTTCGGTGACGGCAGGGTGTGCATGGCCCAGGATCAGCGGCCCCCAGGAACCCACGTAGTCGATGTATTCGTTCCCATCCGCATCCATGATGCGGGAACCCTGTCCCAGGACAATAAAAGGAGGATCACCGCCCACCGCGCGGAAGGCGCGGACGGGAGAGTCCACTCCTCCGGGGATGAGTTGTTCGGCGCGTTGCTGTAGTTTGCGGGACTGCTCGGTCTTGCGGGGCATGGTTTTAGCGCGGAAATACTATACCAGTCATTCAGGCGTAGAGCCGGGTTTCTGCCCGGCTCACGGACAAGGTAGTTCGGTTTTAGCGGGTAGAGCAATTCATGGGAATTTAACGCTGTCGCAACCTTGGTGCAACATCCCCAATTTAGTTTTTATCCAGTACACGCCCTTCTAACCGGGAGGGTTTTGGACAGCTTCGGGGGGCTCCGAGCTGTCCTAGTTTTTTTGCCCCTAGTGGTCTTTCATCCTGCGGACTAGCTCTTCCATCTCGGCCAGATATTCGTCGAAGGCCTTCTTCCCGGTCGCGGTAAGCCGGTATTCCGTTCGTGGCATGCGTCCTTCAAAAAATTTGCTGCATACGATGTACTGTGCCTCCTCCAGCTTCCGTGCATGCACGCTCAAGTTTCCGTCAGTGGTCTTCAGCAAACGCTTGAGATCGTTAAAGCTCAGCGATTGATTCACCGCCAGCGCACTGATAATCCCCAGCCGCATACGCTCATGGATCAGCCGGTCGAGTTCGGGAAAATCCTCCACGCCATGTCCAACCGAACGCGAGGATGCATGTTGGCGAACGACAGTATGTTTTTTTACGTCCAGCCTGGTCCTACCCACCGTGTCTCCTCGCGATCAGAATTCCGAACAGGATGTGCAATCCTCCGAACCCCCCCAGCATGAATGCATTTCCCCAGGTGAGCGGCGCCGCAAACGCCGCAGCCCCGGCCAGCATGAAGCAACTCCCCATGACCGGCACAATTGCGACCGAAAAAGCCCCGCCCGTGGTGACTCCTGCGCCATACATCAAGAGCCATGTGCCCGGCAAAAACTGCGAGAGTCCTGCTCGGGTAAGGACGATGGTTAGAACCAGCCCCGCGGCCGCAGGAGGCAGAAAGCTGACCGCGAATTTGCGACCCGGACCGCTGTGCAGCGGAAGCCCCTTGCTGCGGGCTTTGCGGTAGATGCTGGAGTATGCAATCGCAAACGCAAACCCAGCTTCTGCCAGCCAAACCGTCAGCCATCGTTGGGAGCTGGTTTGCCGCCAGGCAATTGCCGAGGCGATGAGGGCGCTCACTCCGACCGCAATCTGCCCCCACCCGGAAACCGCCGTGAAGGAGGAAGACTGCTCCATGGTCTGGCGGATGAAGCGCAGGTCTTCCAGGGCATGGCTGGGCAGTGGAGCCTGGATGGGACGGCGACGGAATCGCCGTGGGCGGTGTTCCAGCATCGGAGGCAGGCTATCGCAAGGGCTAGAGATTGTCAAGTTCTTTGCAATACAAAGTATAATCAGATTGAGCGTCCAGAATGATCTAAACTTTGTTCATGACCGATCTGGGCAAGTTCCTGATGCTGGTCGGGGCCGTGCTCCTGATAGCCGGCCTCGCGCTGGTGTTGCTCGGCAAAACCAACCTGCCCCTCGGCAAGCTCCCGGGCGACATCCTCTATCGCGGCAAGCACACCACGGTGTATTTCCCGCTGGCCACTTCCATCCTGCTGAGCGTAGTGCTGAGCGTAGTCCTGTACATCATCAGCCGCTTCCGGCGGTGACCGAAAAAGTACTGGACTTGGCAAAAATCAGCCGCGAAGCGGCGCAAGATTGCAGCCCAGGGCGAAGGGCGTTTTTTGCCCTTCGCCCTGGGTCCATTAGCAAAAGAAAAAAGCCCCGGAGGGGCGAAAGAAGATGTGGCGCGGGCACTCCCTTCGATTTCGCTCAGGGCAGGCTTTGCCTGTGAAAGCCCCAAAGTAGCAAATTACGCCGATGTGGAAAAAGCGACGAACCATTCTGAGCAGGTTCTTTCGCCCCTCCAGGGCTTAGATCCCGCCATGGCGCGTCTGACTTTGGCGCGCAAGATCGCCGCCATCACTTTGAGTATCTGGAAGAAAGGAGAAAGCTTCCACGCCGAACATCTGAAACCACAAGCAGCATAAGCGTTCCGCGCGTCGAGAGAAGTCAACTCAGCTACAGGGCTGCAGTTGTTCCGGCCGTCAGGAGCGCAGGGTTCGAGGGAGAGTATCCTTGGGCGGGTTAGGCGGGACCAAGTTGTTCCCAGTCTCACGGGCCACCATATGCCCCCTCGGACAACCCAACAAAGCCATAGGCCTCGAGTCTCAGATAGAACCATGGTTGGCAAAAACCGCCACCCACGCTGGCTTGCAGGCGCTCAGGTTCAGCCGGAAGAACACAGCACTCGCATGAGCTTGTATCTCGACCCGCAGACAACGCAAAACCCGCTCCGGGTGCACCCGTATCGGAGCTACGCACAGGGGCTGGATGTCAAACAACCACCTCTCCCTGCCGTCCGGGAAAGTGTTTTCTCTTGACATCCCCTTTTATAGAACCCGGGCATCGCCTGCTTACGTCAATTGTCGTGGAATCTGCGACAAGTTCGGCGTAAAGTGCTGGCCATGACAGGTCTCAAGATCTTTCTCGGTGCAATAGCGTGCGGGTGGTTGTGGGTTGGCCTGATAGCTCCGGCGATTCTTCGCAGTTTTGGTGTGCCGATTGCGTTTGGGATGTGGCGACTTGACCGCCGAAATCAGAACCTCAGCAAGGCGCAGTACGTCTGGGCGTTCGGTGTGTTCTCGTGGGGACTTGGGATGTTTTTGTTCTCCACGGTCTGGAAGTACCTCGAGTGGAGACTGCTTGGCGACAGATTCTCGTATTCGATTTCAGCACAGCTGATTGCCGGATTGCTGATTTGGCTTCTGGCAGGACTCTTGATGGGCGTTCTCGGTGCGCCACGTCGGAAGGGCGCAGACCCGCGTCTCCAATGATTGGCGATAAATCGCAATTACGCTCCTTGATCGCTTGGCGTCCGGAAGAAGATGCGCCGGGGCTTGTGCCCCTAAACTGCCGCCGCCCACATCTGCGGTAAACTCCCCGTCATGGCCTCGTCCGACCAGCTCGGGTTCACCTTCCAGGTCCTAGGCCGCCGCATCTGGACGGTGCGCGATCTGGTCGCCGCCGTGCGCACTCACCTGGAGCGCGAGTACACCGACACCTGGGTGGAGGGAGAAATCTCCAACTTCCGCGCCCATGATTCCGGGCATCTTTACTTCACTCTGAAGGATGCCAAACTCGCAAATTCGCATGGTGATGTTTCGCTCGCAAGCGCGGCTGCTGCGCTTTCGACCCGAAAACGGAATGCAGGTTGTGGTTCGCGGGCGGGTCACGATCTATGAAGACCGTGGCGAGTTGCAGATTTCTGCCGAGTATCTCGAGCCCAAAGGCGCCGGAGCATTACAGATTGCCTTTGAGCAGCTCAAAGCCAAACTGGAAGCGGAAGGACTGTTTGATTCCGGACGCAAGAAACCGATTCCTACACTGCCTCGCCGTATCGGTATCGTGACTTCTCCGCAGGCTGCCGCCCTGCGCGATATTCTGAATATCCTCCAACGCCGCCACCAATCGGCGAGCATCCTTATTTTCCCGGCGCAGGTACAAGGAGAAGCCGCGCCGCTTGAAGTAGCCGCTGGTGTCCGTTATTTCAACCGAGTTGGCAGCGTGGATGTCATCATCGTGGCCCGAGGCGGAGGCTCGGCCGAAGATTTGGCAGCGTTCAACGAAGAAGGCCTCGCACGCACCGTGGCGGATTCCAAAATTCCAGTAATCTCTGCCGTCGGCCACGAGACCGATTTCACCATCATTGATTTTGTCGCCGATTTGCGCGCCCCGACTCCTTCGGCAGCGGCAGAGTTGGTAATCCGCTCACGGCAAGAAATCGAAGAGCAATCCGAGTCGCTTCGCCGGCGCCTCGAAAAAGCCATTCGTTACCGCTTATTAATTGCCAAGCAGGGACTGACCGAACTATCCCAGCACGGCGCCTTTGCCCGTATCACCGACTTACTCCACCGCCGGCAGCAGCGGCTGGATGATTTGGTGTACCGTCTGGCCCACGCGCAACGCGACGTCCTTGAAGGCCACCGGCGGCGCTTTGAGGTCCTCTCTGCTTCGGTCCGCCATTATGACGCGCGGCGGGTGCTGCAAGGCATTCGTCTGCAACTCGATGCTCGTGTGTCCCTATTGAATGCAACGGTTCAGACGTTATTACTCCGGCGTAGGGGACACTTGGAGCAGCTTTCGGGACAGTTAAATGCTCTGTCTCCGCTTGCCATTCTGGATCGTGGGTACGCTTTGGTCTTTAACGCGTCCGGGCAGTTACTGAAGGACGCGGCAGGAGTCAAATCTGGAGACGAAGTTACCGCACGATTGAAAAAAGGGACACTTACAGCGACGGTTAATAACAAGAAGAAATCCTAGCCCCGGAGTTTCGCGGATGACACGGATCAATATCCAGTAAATCCGTTTAATCGGTGAAAAACTGGGCAGATTGTTCTTCTTAAGCTATAGATTACAATGTAGTTTGTCGTAGGAAAGGGCGTAGTTCATGAAGTTCGCTGGACCGTGGCCCCATCTGTCGCTGATTTCCGGCATCGACATTTTTCTGGTCGCGGTGATCATCTACGAGCTATTGACCCTAATCCAAGGCACACGCGCCGCCTACATGCTGGTGGGTGTCGCGGGCGTTGTTCTGGCGTTCTATTTCACCCGGCTGGGTGAACTTAGTACTTTGAACTGGCTGATCAGCACACTCCTGCCCTACGGAGTGTTCGCCATCATCGTGGTTTTCCAGTCGGAAATCCGGCAGGCGTTGGCGCGTTTGGGCCGCAAGCTAACCTTCAGCCGTGGCACGGCCGGCGAAATAGATGCGTACGATGACATTGTCCTGGCGGCCAATCTTTTCTCCGAACATCAAACGGGAGCGCTGATTGTAATTGAACGCGAGATCGGACTGCGGACCTATATTGAGAGTGGGGTCGCGCTTGACGCTCATCTCTCCTATGATCTCCTCGCTTCGGTATTCCGGCCCAGCGCGCCCTTGCACGATGGGGCGGTAATCGTGCAAAAGGACCGCATTGCCGCCGCAGCATGTTTCCTCCCGCTCTCTATGAATCCGGTGCTCTCGACGCAACTGGGAACACGCCATCGCGCCGGTATAGGCATCACCGAAGAAACGGATGCTATTGCCGTCATCGTGTCCGAGGAAACCGGGGCCATCAGCCTGGCGGTGACGGGAAGCATCGAGCGCAACTTGACCGTGGAACAACTCCGCAAACGCCTGGGTGAGTTGGTGCAGCGCTATTTACCGCCATCCGCGCTACCTACACCAATGGTGAATGATGCCGATGCTTTGCAGCCAGAGCCGGGCCCTATGCAGAGCACGAGTGCGAAGTCGATTTCCAACCAGAGAGGCGGACGTTAAGTATGAATTTTTTCCGCCAGGCGGTCATGCACAATTTCGGTCTGAAACTTCTTTCGTTGGCATTGGCGACAGGGCTATGGTTCGTCCAGGCGCAGGATCCGGTGACTGAGGTGGCGATTGAAGTGCCCATCATTTTTCGGAATGTCCCGGCCAATCTGGGCATGAGCTATGAACGTATTCCGCGCGCCCAGATCTTGCTACGCGGGCCGCAACGTGCCGTGCGCCGGTTGCAGCCGACCGACGTACAGGCGGAAATAGGCCTTACTTCCGGGCAGCCCGGGGAGCGTATTTTCAGTTCCAGTGCGGTCGAAGTTCATCATCCCCATGATTTGCAGGTCCTCAACATCGGGCCTGAAAAGATCCGGGTTACATTCATGGAATTGGGAAAATCTTCCGCAGTGCAAGGTCCCGAAATTCACTAAGCGAATGACAGCCGCAACCAGACAACTTTTTGGCACCGATGGAATTCGCGGGGTGGCCGGCGAATTCCCGCTTACCACCGAGAGTACGTATCTCATCGGCCGCGCCCTAGGCCATGACTTGATCCGCTCCAATGCTAAGGCCAAGGTAGTGATCGGCCAGGACACGCGTGAATCGAGCGGCTGGATTGCGGACCGCGTAGCCTGGGGACTGGCATCGGTAGGAGTGGAAGTGCACAGTGCGGGAGTAATTACCACGCCCGGCGTCGCTTATTTGGCGCGTTCCCGTAAATATTCCGCTGGAGTTGTGATCTCTGCTTCCCACAATCCCTGGACGGACAACGGAATCAAAGTTTTCTCCGGCGATGGTTTCAAGTTGCCTGATGCACACGAACTGGCCATTGAGCAGGAAATTTTCGGGTTACTGCAAAACCCACAAGCCCATCCTGAGCCGGAAGCAAAACCCGCGCCTAGTTTGCCCGGAGAAATTCAACTCAGGCGGGCCTACATAGATTGGCTGGCTTCGGATGCAAAAATTGATCTAAGCGGGCTGCGCGTGCTGGTGGATTGCGCCAACGGCGCCGCTGCTGCCGAAGCCCCCGAACTTTTTCGTACTCTAGGCATTAAGGCCACGATTCTGAGCGCATCTCCCGACGGCCAGAACATCAATGAAGGCTGTGGAGCGTTGCACCCAGGAGTCGCTGCCAAAGTGATCGCTGAAAAACGTGGGCACTTTGATTTAGGCGTGACTTTCGACGGCGATGCCGACCGCGTGCTCTTCAGCGATGGTGACGGCCAAGTTGTGAACGGCGATGCCGTATTACTGCTGGCGGCGCGGGATATGCAGGCACGTGGAGTCCTTTCCGGAAATACGGTGGTCGCGACCACGATGTCGAACATGGGGCTGGAAATTGCCCTGCGCAACTCTGGCATTCGCATGTTACGTGCGAATGTGGGGGACAAATATGTTCTTGAAGAAATGTTAAAGACGGGTGCTTCGCTTGGGGGCGAGCAATCAGGGCACATCATCTTCCGTGACGGCGAGGCCACAACGGGAGATGGGCTGTTGACCGCGTTGCGGGTGATGGAAGTTGTGGCCCGGACGAGGCGAACATTAAAAGACCTGGCCAGCGATTTGAAAGTATTTCCGCAGACCATCCAAAACGTTCATGTGCGCCAGAAAGTTCCCTTTGCACAAGTGCCCGCGATTCAAAGCGCGATTCAAACCGCAGAAAAGGAACTTGAAGGCAAGGGTCGGGTCGTGGTGCGTTATTCCGGGACCGAAACGCTGGCGCGGGTGATGGTGGAGGCTGAATCCGAAGCCAAGATGAAAGCACTGGCGGCAAATATTACCGAGGCGATCAAAAATGAACTAGGTGTCTGAGAGTGCGGCTATGACAAGATTTCACAACCGTCTCCTGATTTGTGCCGCAGCAATAATTGTCGCCCTGATTGTGGCCGCCGCTTTCGCTCCCGGCGTTGTAGTGCCTTTTCTAAAGCAACTAGGTGTCGTATGGAATTTCCTGTTGCTTATCGGAATCGCAGGAACACTGTTTTGGTTTGTCTACTGGATGGGGTTGCGCCGCATTTTACGGGCAAAAAGAATCTCTAAGATCCGGTGGAAACGATTGCTGGATGAAGCCGCAGCTCGCGATGCTGAAGATGCGAGTAAGTCCTAATCCAGATCGCGCCAGTTTTTCCCCACCCCAATCACAACTAACAATGGCACGGAGAGCTGGTGCACCTTTTCCATTTGTTCCTGAACCAGTATGCGCACAGCCTCGACTTCCCTCTCAGGTACTTCGAATACCAATTCATCGTGCACTTGCAGGGTCATTCGTGCTTTCAACCCCCGCTCATTTAATAAAGCATCGATCCTAATCATGGCCAGCTTAATTAAGTCAGCGGCGGTGCCCTGTAGTGGAGTGTTCACTGCTGTACGTTCAGCGAAGCCGCGCTGGTTGGCGTTCTTGCTATTGATGTCTGGGATCGGGCGTTCACGTCCGAACAAAGTTTTTACATGCTGATCACGTCGTGCCTCTTCCAGCGTTTGATCGATGAATGCCCGGACCCCGCTGTATTTTTCAAAATATGCATCAATAAATTTCCTGGCCTCGCCCGGCTCAATCCCCAGTTGCTGGGACAACCCAAATGCTGAGAGGCCATACACGATGCCAAAGTTGACCACTTTGGCTTGCCGCCGATGATCTGGCGTGACCATGAGTGGCGGAACGCCAAACACCTGCGATGCGGTCAAAGTATGAATGTCATCTCCACGGTTGAACGCTTCAACCAGCAGCCTGTCTTTGGAAAAATGCGCAAGCAAACGCAGTTCAATCTGCGAATAGTCAGCCGCCAGCAACAGATGTCCCGGTTCAGCCGTAAATGCTGCGCGAATCTCACGCCCTAGCTCGGTGCGGATCGGAATATTTTGCAGATTGGGATTGGTGGAAGATAACCGGCCAGTGGCTGTTCCGGTCTGGCCAAAGGTTGTATGCAGTCGCCCGCTTGCCGGGTTGATCAACGCAGGCAGCGCATCCACATATGTGGACTTCAATTTCGTCAGCTGCCGGTATTCAAGTACCAGCCGCGGAGCTGCATGGGTCGCAGCCAACCCTTCCAGCACATCCACCGCAGTGGAAATGGTCTTGCCTTTTCCGTACTTTACCGGCTTGGGCAGATTCAATTTGTTGAACAAAACATCTCCCAGCTGCTTGGGAGAGCTGATGTTGAACTCCATCCCGCAAACTTCGTAGATTTCCTTCGCCTTGGCGGCAATCTCACCTTCCAGGCGCGAGGACATCGCCGCCAGTGCACCCCGGTCAATTTTGACTCCCGTTTGTTCCATGCGCGCCAGCACTGGAACCAGCGGCCAATCCATGTCCTGATACAGCTTGAGTAATCCCGCATTCTGCACGTCCTGGTGTAACGCGGTGGCTAAACGGCCCGTGATGTCGGCTGCCTCGGCGAGTCCGCCACTCAATTTGAGATTGAACCGCCTCAGTGCGACGTCGGCCAGGCGATGCGAAGAGTAAGTGGGATCGAGCAAATACGAATACAGCATGGAGTCGTGCTCGACCCCGCGCAATGTGATGTTTTGCAGCTCTAGCGCATGGATTGCGCCTTTGTAATCGTGGATTGATTTGGGGATTGCGCCGTCTTCCAGGACGGAACGAAGACGCATATACGCACCCTGGGTTTCACTTGGAACTGTGATTGCCATGCCCGGTGTGCTCGAAACCGAGAGATTACTAATCTTTTCTGCCGGAGGTACCGCATCCAGCAGGGGCAACATCCCAGTTTCAGGTTCTGCTTCCCCTTCTTCCCCTTCGTTACTCGCGGAATCCTCCGCCTGCACGGCTATCGCGAGTGCGGCGCCTGGAGGCAAACTCTTCAGCACCGCTTCCAAATCCGTTGCGGATTTCGCCTCCGAATAGTGCACCTCGCTTACTTCCACCACCGGCAGTAATTCCTTTAGTAAGGAGGTAAATTCCAATTCAGTAAACAGTCCACGCAATGCCTCTACATCAGGCGCTCCCGCCTTCATGGCAGCCACATCAAGCTCCACCGGAACATTGCAATCAATGGTCACTAGTTTCTTGCTGTGCAGGACATTGTCACGATTGTTTTGCAGGGATTCCCGATAGGTCTTCTTCTCAACTTCCGCGGCGCGATCCAATGCTTGCTCGACCGATCCGAAGCGTTTGATCAACTCCACCGATCCCTTGTCGCCGATTCCCGGCGCGCCCGGGATATTGTCGATTGAATCGCCGCGCAGCGCCATGACATCAATCACCCGGTCCGGCGGCACGCCTAAAATCTCTTCCACCTTGGCGGCATCGCAGATGAGATTATCTTTTGGCGGATTGAGTACAAGAACCCGGTCGTTTACCAGTTGCAACATGTCCTTGTCGCTGGAAACCACATAAACCAAATACGACTCTGCCGCAGCCTTGCGGGCCAGCGTGCCAATCACGTCGTCGGCTTCATAGCCGGCCATCTCGAGGATAGGGATGCGGTATCCCTCGATTGCCCGACGGATATACGGCAATTGCTGCGCCAAATCGCCGGGCATCTCAGAACGGTTTGCCTTGTATCCGTGATACTCGATTTCTTGGAATGTCTGCGTCTTCAGATCGAAGCGGCGCACACTGGTGATCGCCTCCGCCTGCTGATCACGAAAGGTCGGCGCGGCCACATCAAATACCGCCGCCAAATATTCCGGGGAGAAGTCATCGCGTAACTTGCGCAGCATGTTTACGAAAACATAGGTCGCAGCTGTTGGAAGGCCGGTTTTGGTTGACATACCGCGCTGCCTCGCCATGGCGTGATATGCACGGAAGATGAACGACATGGCGTCGATCAGGAAAATTCTGTTCTTGTTGTCCGGCAGGACGGCGGGCCCTATCGAGCTAAGGGGCGTATCGGTCGGCTTGGCCCCTTCCGCCGGCGCCGGTACAACCCTATTCGCAGATATTTTTTGTGAAGACAACCCGCTTAGTTTAGCAGTTGAAGCGTGTGTAAGGCGGTCAGCTAATCGAAGCTCAGGGTCAAATCCGCTTCCACAATTTTGGTTTTCGGCTTGCCTGTGGAGTTATTGAACACCAGGTAATACTTCTGTGGATTGTCGAAACTGGAAGGCAGGGCCCAGTCCACCTGCCGTTCATAAGACGCCAGCACGGACCGCATGGAATCGCCGCCGGGCCCCTGAGTAAAATTCTTGAATTGCTGCTCGTCCAGTAGAAGCACGTCAACGCTGGCCGCATCATCGCTGGCCCGGTTCCCTTGTTCGCCGTAGCGAAATGACCTGAAATCGCCATGCAACCTCGGTCGCAAACAGTGGGGAGGGACCTGTACTACGAAGGACTCGTACTTCTCCACGGAAAAAGTCTTGTGCAGGATATGTTGTGCGGGAGGCGTCGCACTCCTCGCCATCGGTTCAACAGTCTCTTCCTGAGGCTTCGGCCTCTGACATGCGAATGTGAAAAGCAGCAGTACCGCGCTTGCGCACAGAGACGTCTTCTTATTGCTGATTTTCATAGTTCTGACTTAAACATAACCCTTCATTGCAGGAACGCAATGACATTGCTGGTACGTACGATTTTCACGGCCAACCTAAGAACCAGGGTGGGAGGACCCGGTTCTCAGTTCTCAGATGCCGGTTCTCAGTGTTCGACCAACATGCAATCTCCATAGGAGTAGAAACGATACTTTTGCTCAACCGCGTGGCGGTATGCTTGCAGGATTCTCTCCTGCCCCCCGAACGCACACACCAGCATCAGCAACGTGGATTGCGGCAGGTGAAAATTGGTAAGCAACGCGCCAACCACACGGAATTCATGTCCTGGATAGATGAATAAATCCGCCTCGCTGTGACTGGGTTGAATTCCGCCGCCCGATCTCGCCGAATACTCTAATGCGCGGACAGTAGTCGTACCCACCGCAACCACCCTCCGCTTTTCATTTAAAGCGTGGTTGACCGCCCCGGCAACCTCAGAGGAAATTTCATAGGACTCCCGGTGGAGCTTGTGATCTTCCACGCGCTCTGCATGGATCGGCTGGAAGGTCCCGAGGCCTACGTGAAGTGTAATTTCAACGGTTTCGATCCCGCGTTGTTTCAACCGGGCCAAAACCTCGGGAGTGAAATGCAGACCGGCGGTGGGAGCTGCTACCGAGCCGCACTCGCGTGCATACACTGTCTGATAGCGTTCACGATCTGACCAGCGGTCTTCGCGGCTGATATACGGAGGCAATGGCACGTGGCCGATGCGTTCTAACACGGAGAAAAAATCGGCGGCCGGATCGAATCGAATCCGCCTCTCCCCGAACTCTCCGCGAGAAATAACCTCGGCTTGTAGTTCGGCGTTTTCTCCAATAAATAGCCGCTCACCCACGCCGATTTTCCGCCCCGGACGGACCAGGCACTCCCATTCATTTGGTTCTTCAGAGCATTGACGCGTAAGCAGCACTTCGATTTGGCCCTTGAGAAACTCCCGGGAGGCCGGATTCCGTGCACTCAAAGCTTGCGCCTTTATCCCGCTGCGGCGGCCAAACAAACGGGCCGGCAACACCTTGGTGTTATTGAACACAACCAGATCGCCCGGCTTCAATAGCTCAGCAAGATTGCGAAACTGGTCGTCTTGCATCAGGCCAGAAGTAATGTGTAACAAGCGCGAAGCAGCCCGGTCAGCAAGTGGTTCCTGGGCAATCAGTTCTTCAGGCAAGTAATAGTTGAAGTCAGAAACCAGCACAGTCAATGATAATCGCGCGGGTCAGGGCGCGTTCAATCTACCAGAAAAACATTGTAATTATTGTGTAATTTGCATTGTTTCTGTGGGTACTCTGCGGTACTATAGCCACCCATTTTGGATCGCCCTGAAGTATCCTTGGAATAGACCATGGCAGGTGATCGCTTAGCCCGTCGCGAGATTGTCCAGTTCGGCAGAATGATGCACGAACGCGGATACGTGTCCTCCATGGACGGCAATCTCTCTGTGCGCCTGGATGAAGAACGCATCCTGTGTACGCCGACTGCGATGTGCAAGGGCATGATGCGCCCCCAGGACATGGTAATCGTGGATCCCGATGGCCGAAAACTGTCTGGTAGCCGTGACGTATCCAGCGAAATCGGCATGCACTTGCTGATCTACCGCCTGCGCCCGGACGTTCATGGCGTGGTCCACGCCCACCCGGCCACAGCTACGGGATTTGCCGCGGCTGGTATGGCCCTGGACAAACCTTTGGTAAGCGAGGTCGTGATCGGTCTCGGATCTATCCCCCTAGCCCGCTACGGCACTCCGGGTACCGCTGAATTAGCGGAAGCGTTGGAGCCATTTGTTCCCGAATATGACGCCATCTTGATGGCCAACCATGGAGTCGTCACTTACGGTGAAAGTCTGTGCCAGGCCTATATGAAGATGGAAACGGTCGAGCACTTTGCACAGATCACTTTGGTGACGCACATCCTGGGGCGTCAGGAGCCGCTGGGTAGCGAAGAATTGGAAAAGCTGCTGGTGGTGCGCAGCCGGTATCAGGGCATCCGTTCTTCTGCCGCCAGGCCCTTAGCCATGTTTGATGGTGCATCCCCTGCCCGCAGAGTTCCCATCCGCAAGAGTTAGACACTAGAGGATAAGTAGATTTCGACTAGCGTCCGACGCCGACGTATTCAAATCCCATGGCGCGCATACGGGTTGAATCGAGCAGGTTCTTGGTATCCACGATCAGAGGACGTTTCAGGAGGTGCTTAACGCGGTCAAAATCCAGTCCGCGGAACTCGGGCCAGCCGGTTCCGACTACCAGCGCATCCACACCTTCACACGCCGAGTATGCGGATTCACAATAACGGACCGTTCCATTGAGCTGCATGCGTGCATCAGGAATGGCGACTGGGTCGTACGCACGGACCTTGGCGCCCTTTGCAACCAGATTCTGCGCCAACTGCAATGAAGACGAACCCGCTACTGAATTGGTATTGGGCTTGAAGGCCAATCCCAGGATCCCGACTTCCTTGTTCTGCACTGACTCCACGATGTGCGAAATCTTGTCGATCATGCGATCGGCCAGTGCATAGTTCACTTCACGTGCAGCACTCAATACTTTCAGCGACACACCTTTCCTTTGTGCGAGCTCCGCCAGAGAATCCATATCCGTTTCGGCAAAAAGCCCGCCCATCCCGGCCCCCGGCTGCAAGCAACGGGGAGCAATCTTCTTATCCAGCCCCAGTGCGAGCGAAAGGTTCAGCGCATCAGCGCCCACGTGTTCGCAAAGGCTGGAAAGCTCGTTAATAAACGAAATCTTGGTGGCAACAAACGCCGTGGATGCTTCCCGGGCCAGCTCCGCGGTCTCATGATTGGTGACAATTACGGGAACGCCGCGCATCACCAGGGGATGGAAGATCTGTTTCACGATCAACACTGCTTCGTTCGAAGAGGTGCCCAGCAGAATACGGTCCGGCCAGTTGAAATCTTCCACCGCGCATCCGGGAGTAAAGAACACCGGCTGCGAAACGATGGTGGCCCGCGCTTGCGTCTCGCGCAATCTCTTTTCAATGCTGCTCGCCGTCCCCACCGGGACCGGAGTCACGATGGCCATGACCGGAGGCCGCGCAGCAAACCGGGCAATCCGCAAGGGCAGATCGGCTATGTGTTGAGGAGAATCTTCGGCCAGAAAAATGAATTGCACTTTCCGGGCAAACGACTCGATGTCAGTGGAGTAAGCCAGACGCCCGCAGCGCACATTGCGCTTGATGACTTCGTTGAGATTTTTCTCGAAGAAGGGAACATTCCCCTGGGCCATCTCCACCATGCGGGAGCTGTCGGGATGGCAGCAGGTCACCGGGGTGCCGAAGTCAGCCAGACACGCGGAAATCACGGTACCCAGGTATCCCGATCCGTAAACTCCAATCTGCATGGTTTGTCTCTGAGCCTCCCAGGAACGCGCTGAAGTGGCTTCCCGGCGTTTTTCGCAGTAGTCCTAAATATCTTTGTAGCTCCCAAGCAGGCAAGTAGCAACGCACCGCAATACATGTCCTTACTCCCAAAGACCGATGTCCGTCTGGATTCCAAAGCAGCCTGTGATTTCGGGTCAAAACGGGAGAAAAGCAAGAAACTAGCGTCGATGAGTGGCAACCGGCTGCGGCCCCAGCGGAAGGATTGCAAGATCCAGCCAGTGATGGTCGCTTTGTTCCCGGACAAATGTAAGTCTTTCGATCTGGATGGTGCGCGGCTCGCGAAAATTGTCCCAGCGTTTGCGGGCAGTTAAGTAAGCATTCTGGGCCTGCTCCTCCGAGGGAACTTTGATGATGGTCATGTGGGGCATGTAAGGCCACTCTTCTTTCCAGGCCAGCCCATCAATGTTGAGCTGATCGTGGAGATCGCGCAGGCGTTGGGCGGCATGACCTACCCGGAGGAAGACCGTGGGCGTTGCTGGGATGAAAGTCTCCATTTCCCCCAGTGACGCTTCGAACGGTTCCAGATGGTTACAGATGCTGGTGAGTGTTTCGACAGCTGCGGATTCGCTGCCCTGCAACGGGCGTGGTGGAAGGACCGTAACGTGTGCTGCAAGATGCGGCAATTCCGGATGTAACTCGCGCCGGAGATTCTCCACAAACTTTCCCACAGGATTCTTTACATACGCCACTAATGCATAGCGGGCAGACTGAATCACAATTGGAAAATTATACCCTCATACATCGGTCCTCGGGCTGGCACTCTTAGTGCTAAGGTATGTGCAACGGAAGTAACGTTAGAATTTATTTGGGGTCACTTCTTGCTGGCTGCCTTCGTGCCTTTGTCCTCAGGAACTTCCAGCTCAGTACGAAACCGTGCAGCCTGCTCCGGCCGCTTGAGAGCTTCATAATCGGCCACAAGGTCTTTGCGAGCTGCGTGAAGAAAACTCGTTTGCGGATTGGTTTGTTTGATGAGGGTGTTGTAACCAGCGAGGCTTTCTACGACCGCTTCCTGAAAGTGGCGCTCTTTCATTAAGGTCCGCCCCAACTTGACCCGTGCGATGCCGGTGTTCACATTGTCGGCAGAAAGCGTTTCCGTAAAACGGCGCACGACGTCACGGTAAAGCTGCTCGGCGTGCACATAATCTTTTTTGTCCATTCGAATGCTAGCGACATTGGAGAGTGCAATTGCAACCATGTAATGGTTGTCGCCATACACAGACCTATAGATGTCCACCACCCGGCGAAACTTGGCTTCGGCTTCATCCAACTGCTCGCGCATGGAAGCGATGTTTCCCAGTTCGTTGAGCGTGTCAGCGACCAAAGAATGCATAGAGCCGTAAACATGTTCCTGGATCACCAGTGCCCGTTGCAGCACAGCCACAGCCTCGTCGTACTTCTTCTGATACTGAAGAGCCCGTCCCAGACTGGTAAGATCGTTGGCTGTCCTCGGATTGTCTTTTCCGTAGTACGACTCGGTGATTTCGAGCGATTGACGGTCGAACTTCTCGGCTTCGCTGTAATAGCCCAAATCTACCTGGACGGCAGCCAGACTTCCCAAATCACCCGCCACCAGCGGATGCCGTGGCCCATAGATTTCGCGGTGCATCTCCAGCACACGGTGATAGAGCGGGACGCAGACGTCGTAATGACCGGCGTTGTAATTAGCATCGGCTAAAGCTGAGAGACTGGCGGCCAAATCCGCCGTCGCCACGCCGGAAGCAGATTGAACCTGCACCGCTCCTTCGAGCAATTGGATGGCCTGATCGTAGGAGCCGCGCTCTCCCATGATCTGCCCCAGAGCCAGCGTCGCTTTCACCACCCCCGGATGATTGGGCGCCAGGTGGCGGCTGGCCATCTCCAGTCCCTGGCGGGCCAGTTGTTCGGCTTCGTCCAAACGCGCTTGATCTGAGCGCAACTCGCCCAGTCCGACCAGGCTCTCGGCGACCTCCGGGCTGTCAGACCCGTACAGTTTTTTTCGTTGTTTTAAGTTTGACTGGAAGAGCGATTCGGCTTTGTCTAGCTTTCCCAGTTTTTGGTAAATGACGGCAAAATTGTAGAGCAGATCAGACTGTACCTTGGGGTCAGAACTCAAGGCCTGGGCCTGGCGAACTCCACCGTCAATCATATCCACGACCTTCAGGTCAGCCGCTGGCCCCGCAACTTCGTCGCCGCCCTGGAAAACGTTGATCATGAACTGCTGAATACGCAGCGTACGCGCGGCTTCGGCCAGCGCGGCATTGCGTGCATTCGCCAGCCTCCAGGTAAAAATGCCGCTCAATCCAGTAATCAATAAAAGGACCACTGCCACGGCGGAAACGGCGCGCCAATTTCTGGTGACGAATTTTTCGACGCGGTAGCCCAGACTGTCAGGCCGGGCTTCGAGTGGTTCTCCTTTTAAGTAGTGATCAATGTCGCGGGCCAGCGCTTCAATCGAACGGTATCTCCGGTGGATATCTTTGTGCATCGCCGTGAGGCAGAGCACGTCCAGATCGGCCCACTCAGTTTTGCTGATCTCGCCGCTATGTCCCTTAGCAGCCAGCGAAGGCTTGCCGGGTTCGTGCTCGGCAATGATGCTGGCGGCTTCATTCGGAGTTAGATTCGAGAGATCGAAAGGCAGCCGGTCCGTCAGCAGTTCGTAGAGGATCACGCCCAGCGAATAAACATCGGTGTGCACGCCGATGCTGTCACCGCGAATCTGCTCCGGCGAGGCGTAGGCTGGCGTCATCAGCCGCAGCACCGTCCGCGTCTGGTCCACGGGAGAATCCAGGCTTTCGATCTGTTTTGCGATTCCGAAGTCGAGCAGGCGGACGCTGCCGTCTGACTTCACAAAAATATTGGAAGGCTTGAGATCGCGGTGAATCACTGCGTGTGAGTGTGCATATTGCGCCGCCTCGCAAACCTGGCGGAACAAGTGCAAGCGGCGCTCGATCGAGCAATTGTACTTCTGACAGTACTCGGTGAGCGGCAGGCCTTCCACGTACTCCATGACAAACCAGGGAGTACCGTCGTTGAGGGTGTCGGCGTCGTACAAACGTGCAATGGAAGGATGATTCAGTTGCGCAAGCGTTCGTTGTTCGCTGGCAAAGCGTTCGCGGCGAGCGGGGGAAAGCCAGGCATCGCGCAAGATTTTGATGGCGACCTTGCTGCCGAGATCTTTGCGTTCGGCCAGATAGACCACACCCATGCCGCCTTCGCCGAGCACTTCCTTGATTATGTAAGGCCCAAATTCCTTGGAGCCGATGGCCGATGGGTTGGGACGATCAAGCATTTGATGAGCGATGTTGGCCAAGTCGCGGTCCAGTAAAGAACCGCCCTCGCCGTCGGCTTTGAGCATAGCCAGAACTTCCGCGATAAGAGGGTCGTCTCCAGCGCAGGATGTTTTTAGAAATGCATGCTGGTCTGCCGCCGGCAGGTCGGCGGCCTGGTGAAACAGCATTTGAATTCGCTGCCAGTGCGTAGAGTCCATTTCGCTCGTGACGGTCTCGGCCAAATATCTCCCGAACTCTCGGCTTTTCTCAGCGGACTCCGCGGTTAAGACTTTGCCCTGCCGCGAAAAACCTTAAACCGCCGAGAACGCCGAGGCCGCAGAAAAAACGAAGATGCGTCTATTCGCTTGCTATACGCAGTGCCTGGGCCAGCCACGCTTTGGCAGCGCGCCAGTCGCGAAGAATTGTGGCTTCCGATACCCCAAGCAGCGCCGCGGTCTCCGTAATATCGAGGCCGCCAAAAAATCTGTATTCGATCATCTGTGCCTGGCGCGGTTCGATCCTTGCCAACTCGTCCAGCGCCGCATTCAGCGCCAGCAGTTCCTTCCCGCACTCGGCTGTCTGGTGGAGAGATTCATCGAAGGTGATGACGGCTACATCGTCGTCCCCGCCTCGCTTATGGCTATTGCGTCGCCGCGCCGCTTCGATGAGCAACTGCCGCATGGCCCGGGCCGCAATGCGTTTGAAGTGCAAATGAGACTCTGACGCTAAGCGCGGAGATTTGGCCAGCTTCAGCCATGCCTCATTCACCAGCACAGTGGGGCTAAGGGTCGCGCTGGGATCGCCCCGGCGCACGGTCGACGCCAGGCGGCGCAGTTCTTCGTAGGTCACGCTGAACAGATCGTCGAGCGAGTGGCGTCCCTCGGACGGGGCTGTGTCAGTCAGCGCCAAATCGCTCGGGTCCCGAAAATTTTCGCCAGGCATGACGGTTTTTCCTGCGCGTTTGCGCAATGCGGGGTGGAGGGCAACTCCCGGAGGCCAGTTTCGACAGGCGCTGGAGAGCACCCGCCGTTCCGGGAACTGGGGAATGCTATCACCCCCCATACCCCGGTAACAATCGCTTTCTGTTTCATCAATTTGCATAAAAACGAGGGATATCACTATGGCTAAGAGAGGCAAGGTTTTACGCGACGCAAACGCTGGCCCGGGGCTGTTGATGGTCGAGGGGCAGCAATATCAATTTGGGCTTGAAGGGGTGTGGAAATCTGAGGTTCCACCCAAGCCAGGTTTGGTCGTGGAAGTGGAATTTGATGCCAATGGCCAGGTTGCCGGCGTCACCGCCGTTCCGGAATCACAGCTTGCCAAGGAGCAGGCCGAAATTGCGCTGAAGGCAGCAAAAGAAAAAGGTGGACAAATCTTCGGCCAGATCGTGGCCAAAGTGGGAATGCCCAACCTGGTTGCCGGCCTGGTGCTGTTCATTGCCTGGTTCTGGCTGAACGCCGTCGTCGTGCAAATTCCTTTCGCCGGGAAGATGGAGATCACCTTCTGGCAGGTTTTAGGGCTTCTCAACGCCAGCAACATTCTTGAAGTGCTGGGAAACAGCATGCATAGCAGCGCAGGAATCTATGGTTTCTGCGCGCTGGCCTGCCTGGCCGGTCCCTTTGTTCAGTATTTCTGGAAGGACAAGCGGGCTGCGTTGGGTGGTGTATTGCCACTGGTGTTCATGGTGATTGTGGGAATCATGGTGCGCAACAGCATCAGCAACGCCATGGGTCCGATGCCGACCGGCGGAATGTACGGGGACATGCAAAGACAGGCGCAGGACGAAATGTCGAAAGCCATCTCCATCGGCATGGGTGCTTATCTGGCAATTCTGGCTAGCTTGTATTTTGCCGGTGTCGGCCTCAAGAACTACCTGGCTGCAAAGGCGACCGAGGGGCCAGTCGTACTCCAGAAAGCAGCCTAGATCTTGGGGTATATCAAAACTGTGATAGGGGGACGGAATGAAAGCGAAGTATGTCAGTTTGCTCGGGCTGGGAACGGTGCTGCTGCTGCTTCTGGCTGGATGCTCAAAAGGAGTCAAGGGAACTTACAACTGTAAAGGCGGCATATTTTTGCAAAGTATCACACTGGATTCGAGCGATAAGGCACTCATCACCGGCAATGTGTTCGGGTCGATCCAGCAAAAGGCCGGTACTTACAAGGTGGACGGTGATACCGTCACCATCACCGCGGACGGTCGCCCGATACCGTTCACCATTAAAGACAAGGCCTTGGATGGGGGAGAGTTAGGGGGCGTTTGCACCGCCCAGTGACATTTCGCCAGCAGTTTTGCGGAAACAGATAATCAAGAGTTCGATCCCAGGAGCCACTTATGAAACGGTTGTTCTATCTGTTCAGCGGATGTTTTCTCGCGGTGCTGACGCTTACCGCAGGCGCACAAGAACAAGGAGACTGGATCTCCCTCTGTTCGAAGTGCCTCTCGCCAAGCGTCAGCTCGAAGTCCGGCATCGGGACTACCAACGCGGTGGCTGTCGGCAAGGTCACTCTAAAAGATGCTGAGATGTGGTGCGGCAGCTGGGAGCCTGACAGCAAGACTTGCCCCAAAGAACAGTTGGCCAATGAAAAGGGCCAGCTTTACAAGATTTCCGCCAATTGTCAGGCAGGAAAGTTCACTTCCTACGACAACTCGGTTTATACGCACACCAGCCAGGTTTGGGATGCCAGCGACATCGGCGCCGGCCGTTCCAAATTTCGCGGGCCGGATGGAAAAATTGTCGGTCGCGACAATGCCAGTGGCGGGCTTGACCTGGCAGCCAATTGGGAGTTTCTCTGTCCCGGTAGAAAAGCTGCGTTGGTGGATGCCTGTGCGGGAAAGCAACACTGCGACAGCAACCAACTGTTCTCGGCGGAAGTGGTGCAGCTTACCGGCAGCATCGTTGGCGGGCGCCATCATCTTGTAAGGATGAACATCCGCCTCCACAACCTAACCGATCATCCGATCATTCTCGCCTACGTGACCGGTTCCTCCACCGCCGTGGACAACCTGACCAACACCTACTACTGGGGACGGGCGGGAACACATGATGTGAGTACGCAGGGTATCGGAATCCTTGAAGGCCGCAAGGCAGATACGCAGTTCCAGCTCGATCCCGGCGAATCTCGTGAGGCGGTGTTTGCGGTCATCCGCTACGAGGCCGCGCGCAAGCCAATCGGTACGTCGTTCAACTACAACAATACGATTGCGGAACTACAGAAGCAGGGGACAGTCGTGAACGTGGTAAAGCAATACAGCATACGTTTTCCCCATCTTCCGGACCGGGGCTGGTAGGAGCAAACCATGGCGAACCTTACGAAACAAATACTCAAATCCGTGACAGGACACATTGTCATCGTGGCGACAATTTTCGGCACCACCTTTGTCGCAGCGCAGTCGCAACCCAGCATCCTCCAAAAGATCAAGGATGCTGCGAAAAGAGCTGCTGAACAAAAGGTGCCGCAGCAGGCCGGCCAGGTACCGAGACCGGGACAACCTGCCCAGCCGCAGAACAATGGAGCGCCGCCCAACAACACCGGAAACTTCGCTCCCCCGGCGGGGACCAAGATCGAAGAGCATGTGCTGGCTCCGCTGGCTCCGGGAGCGAGGTTCTACGTCAGCCCGCACGGGGTCCACGTCGCCGCCGTCGAGAACAGCGGCAGCCGTGTGGCTGTGATCTACGACAACGTCGCGGGACCGAAGTTTGATCAGATTCTCTCCAGCGGAAGCGAGATTGCCTTCAGTCCGGACGGTTCGCGCTTCGCCTACTGTGGGCGGAGCGGAAACCAGTTTGTGGTTATGGTGGACGACAAGGAACTGATCCGGAGTTCCGATTCATTCCAGGGGCAGTTTTCATGCACCCTGGCTTTCACCTCCAATAGCAAGCACGTGTTCTACACCAGCCAATACCAACCGCCGAATCGGGGTAACATTTTCATGCGCGTAGTGGTGGATGGAAAGCCGGGGCCGGATGGCACTGCGGAACTCCCGGTGGCGTTCAGCCCCGACGGAGATCACTACGCCTACGTGACCAGCGAAGTAGATTCCGCCAACCGCACCCACCCGGTGTTGATCGTGGACGGCAAGCCGGCCGGTTATCAGGGTGGCGCGCCACAGTGGAGCGGCGACAGCAAGCATCTGTTCACGGTTATAGGAACCAACGCTCCCGGCAGAGGCACGGTGGAGGACCTTCTCCTGGACGGCAAACCGGTCATGCGGGCAACTTCCATCAAGCCGTTCCCCGGCCCGCTGGGCGTGAGCGTGGTTTCGATCGCGACCGTCGTCACTCCTGACAACAAAGCTACTGCGTTTCTGGTGGTCGGTAACAAGAAGGTTCCCGGCAGCGATGTGGAGGCCATCGCCGGTGCAATAGACGAGGTCGTCTTCAGCCCCGATGGAAAACATTTTGCCGCCCAGTATCACCTGCGGAACACGCGCTGGGTCATCACCGACGGCAAGAAGGGGTTGGAGTATTCGGAGGTAGACCATCTCGGCTTTACCGCGGATTCCAGCAAAGTGGTGTATCAGGCCGGAGCTAACAACAAACACTTCATCGTCGAAGGAGAAGAGGAATCCGATGGCTTTAACGCGCTGTTCCCGCCGGTAATTGCGCCTGCTGGGGGACATGTTGGCGCCCTGGGCAATGACATGACGACCAACCAGCATTTCTTGATCATGGACGGAAAAAGCCAACGCACCACTTACTCTGGCACAGACCTGGCCTTCAGTCCGGATGGAACCCACTACGCATACTGGAAAAATGTTGGCAGCAGCCTGCAACTCGTGCTGGACGGAGTGCCGCAACCGGCGTCAAATCTGGGGCAAAACATAGCGAAAATGTTCGTGTTCAGCCCGGACAGCAAGCATCTCGGTCATTTCGGCGTCGCTCCCAACGCAAGCGACAGCATGAATGTCGGGCTGTTTCTCGACGGCAAGTACATTCCGGTTGGGCCGGCCCACGGACCGTACAGCAACTTGAGTTTTACCGCCGATAGTAAGCACGTAGCCTGGACTCATCAGACTGAGAACCAGGATTTCCGCCTGTTCGTGGACGGCAAACCTGTGGTGGACGCCTCCATGGCTGGATCGCCGCTTCAACTAGGTTCCGGCTGGTGGGACATGGCTCCCGATGGCTCGTTGATATTTTTGTCAGAAGACGACACATCGCTTAAGCGGATCACCATCACTCCGTCAGACAGCACCAGCGTCGCAACCCTTACCGGCGGCGGAACAATGTCTGCCGTGAACCACTAGGCAGATGAGAACCTACCAAAGAGTCCTGTTGATACTCGGCGGGGCCGTCACCACAGTTGCGACCCTATTGAGTATCAACAGCGCAGCTCAATCCGCGCCTGATACCCAGCTCCGCTACAACGTGTACTACCAGTGCAATGGAGAGAGAATCGCGGTGGGCCATTGCCGTAAAGACGGTGACATTCCCGGAGCTTTCCCCACCACCGAACAACAGAACTACTGCCTGGTCTACTATCCCGACCGTCCGGGACGCGGCGCGACTATGGTTCAGGCCTCCGAACTGCGCGGTGACATCATCCGCAAGCTACAGGCGTGTGGAGCGTTGAACACATCCCAACCTCAGCAAGCGCAACCAAGCGGCACGCCGAAAACAAGCACTCCACCCAGTCCAAAGACGACTGCCGATGCGCAACGTTATTTGGCTGAGGGCAAAAAATATCGGGAAGCCAAAGATTTTGCCAAGGCCGCGGACGCTTACAAGAAGGCGATCGCTATCAATCCGAACATGGCGGAGGCGTATCGCGAGCTGGCATATATGTATTCGGCCCAAAACGAGTTTCAACCTGCCATAGCGACCTTTAAACAGTGCCTGGCAGTGGCGCCGAGTGACGTGGAGTGTTTTCTCCGGCTGGGCGATACCTATCTCGACGTTAAACAATATGCACAGGCTCTGGAAGCTTACCAAGGAGGAATTCACGTCAAGCCGGATGCTGATTTATCGGCACACGCAACCTATTGGATGACGATGACAGAAACGAACTACGAAGTCGGACGGGTCTATGTGGAATTGAAGCAATATCAAAATGCTTTGGCTCCGCTACAGACGGCAATTCGTCTCAACGCGGATCCCCGGACCCAAACCGAGCCGAGTTGGATGAGCCCCTTAGCAAGCGCTCAGTTGGGCTGGGCTTATTTCAATCTCGGACAGTATCCCAACGCTGTGGCTGCTTATAAGCAAGCGATCGATCTGTCGGACTTTCTTTACGACGGAGAAGCGAAAGATTATGGCGCTCCGGCTCATTCCCAACTGTATTACCTGTTGGGATTTACGTATGTCCAGATGAACAAGAAGGAGGATGCGCTGCAAGTTTATAAAGCGCTCCTCCCCTTGGATAGGGCAAAGGCGAGGCAGCTCTATGAATTGATCAATAAAGGACAGGCCAATAATCCTGGGACAAAGACGCCTTCCGAAAAAGATGCGGATGCGTATCTCGAACAGGCCGGTAAGTACCGACTGGCGGGCGAATACCCCAAGGCAATTGAAGCCTACAAGAAAGTAATTGCTCTGGCGCCGAATTCGGGCCTTGCCGGAGACGCCTACCACGGCATGGGCTGGATTGATCTCGAACAGAAGAATTACCAGATAGCGGTAACAAATCTAAACGAGGCGCTGCGTCTGAGGCCCGAGGATGCAGAAGTCAATTTCGAATGTGGCGAGGCGTTTATGTACAACGGCATACTGCCGCGAGCCATCGGACAGTACAAAGAAGCGATCCGCCTGCAACCGGACTTTGCCGGCGCGTACTACTACCTTGGCTTGACCTACGACATGATGGGGGACAAGCAGGAGGCCATGCAGGTCTACCAAAAACTCAAGGGCGTGGATAAGAAAACCGCGCAGGAGCTTTACAACCAGATTCAGAAATCGAAGTGACTTTGGAATCGCAAAATGAAAACCAATCTGCCTGGGCTTCGCGATCTGCTGCTGACAGCGTTCCTCTGTATTTCGACCGTACTAAGCCCTCTGGAGCCTGCCTTGCAGGCGCAGGACCAGGGTCCCGTGCTTTGTCCGCTTTATGCCTTCGGCACAAACCCATACGATCCCATCTGGCCGCGCGAGATCGGAGCGATTGCGCAGGGAGTTGGTGGCCTGTATAGCACAACACCACAAGGCGGTACGAAGGGCTTCGGCGCCATCTTCAAAGTCACCAGCGACGGCCAGTTCAAGAAAATATGGGATTTCGACTCCACCGAAACCGGCGCCGCGCCAAAGAGCGGCCTGGTGGATGGCCGCGACGGATATCTTTACGGGACCACATACGGCGGCGGCAAATGGGGAGCGGGAACAATCTTCCGTATTCCCTGCGGCTTTGCTGGAGGAATGTCGCTGTCGCAACGCATCGCGTGCGATGGCGGCAAGCCCGAGGTCATTTACAACTTCCGCAACGGTACTCCAACCGGGATTGCCCCACCCCCGTGTAAGACATCACCCTACTGTCCGTATTCGCCGCAACAGCGCGCAGATTTTTCTGCGAGCTATCCAATGTCCGCGCCGGTGCCAGGTAGCGACGGCAACCTGTATGGAGTCACAACGTATTCCAACAATCAGGGCTATGGGACCTTTTACAGAATCTCGCCCGCTGGCGGCGACAACAACTTCCACGTGTTCTGCATATTCCAACCCACTCTGTCGAAAGACAAGGACATGGCGCCGTATATCTGCGATCCCACTATGTTCGGCGCCAGCAGTCTGACCGTGGGCACGGACGGCCAAACTTTCTACGGCACAACGATGGGCTCCTATGGCGCGGTATTCCAGGCGGCGCAAGGCGGCGGCATCACCAAGCTGCATGAATTTAATTTGACGGACGGCACCAAGCCCTATTCGGTCATGCAGGCTAGCGATGGATCCCTATACGGCACAACCCTGGGCGGCGGCTCGATTGGTTCAGGTGTCGTCTACAGGATTGACCCCGTCACGAAGACCTTTGTTGTGCTCACGGACTTTAAGACGCCCAAGCTCGGCGGTCCTTCGCCGGGGCTCAATCCCATCTCCGGCTTGGCCGAGGGCCGTGATGGAAATCTCTACGGCGCCGCAAAGTACGGCGGGGCGACCGGTCGCGGAGATCTGTATCGCCTTGCCAAGGATGGGTCTGGTTTCACGGTCGTCGGGAGTTTCAATCAGTACGTCACGGGCTACATGCCGGTCACTACACCCATGTTCGTCGGTGGCGACATGTACGGCACCACCTACGAGGGCGGCAACAAGGGTGGAGGCGTGTTCTACCGGTTGAACATAGATCAAATGGAGATCCTCGGATCGGCGCAGGACACCCACAGTAATTCAATCGTCCAGGTTCGGATTGATGTCCGGGGTCATCAAGGTGCGAGCGATACCACGCAGACAAGCGACGGAATTGCAGTGACCGTGCAATGCAGTGACCGGCCGCACATGGTGCAGTTCATCTATCGCGAAAAAATCGGTCTGGATGGCGTGAATCTTGGCGGCAGTTATTCCAATCCCCACACTGAATACGACCTGACTCTCGACCCCAAAAACCCCGTCTGGGACCCTGACGCATTAGCCAAGCCCAGCCCGTATTACGAAGACGGGCATTCCGCCCGCAGGGATTGCAATTCCCTGACAATTTTCGACGAGCCATCCTTTGTCCCGCCGATTTATCTGCGCGGCGCGCTTGAGACCTGGCGCGCGACCGTGAGGGACTATGCGATGTGCGGCGGCAAGGTTGTCGCGATCATAAACTGGGTGACGGAGATCAAACCCAAAAGTGATCGCACCTACACAGTTGACGTCCAGCCCGGCTCAGACATACCGGCGAGCTTCAAAGCCCTGCTTACCAGCAAAGGCTACCAACTTCCGTAAGCGGGAAGCGAAACCTGAACACAGTAGAAGCAATCGGCAAGATGTTAGAATCAAGATCTACCTGTCGGGGCGTAGCGCAGCCTGGTAGCGCACCTGCCTTGGGCGCAGCCCGACCGAGTTCAACAGCTCCATTCCCTACTTTAACTTCTCGTGTTCTCTATATAGGTTGCAAAGGCCGTACTACCTCGGGCGCCAATCCATAGAATATATCTCCTGGGTGCCCACGGCACGCGTAATGATCGGTTTTCCATCTGGCGTCAGGCCAAAATCGAGCCCCGCCATACGCCCGGAAAGACGGATCCCCTGCAGGCTGGCTACCTGCTCGACTTGCCCGCCGGGCACACTCACGCGCATCACCGCAGGATGAGGACCGTATCGAAGGTAGTAAACCCATCGACTGTCGGCGCTCCAGCGCACCAATCCCCAGCCCGGAGCTAAGGAACGCCAGGTCTTTGTTGCAAAGTCGAACAGCATAATGCGCTGGTCCTTGAGGCCAAACGCCGTCGCGTATTTGCCGTCTGGCGACCATTGAGGTGAGAACAATCCGTATGAATCGGGCAGCGTGTTGATGTTGCCCGTTTCAAGGTGGAGGATATGAACAGCAACCCTTTCTGGATGCTCGGAGAAGAAGGGGAAGTCGCTATACATGATCGCGGCACCATCCGGTGACCAACTCGGGTGCATTTCGCCACCAGCAACCGATACAGGCCGTGGCTCGCCGCCCTCAGCCGGAATCAGAAAGGCACGTTGGCGGTCTCCTCCACCAATTGTGTAAAAGATGATCTGGCGTCCGTCCGGCGACCACTCGGAGACCGTGGCTTTCAGAGGCGAGAACGAGAGCTGTGTCTTCTGGCTGCCGTCGGTCCGGGCCCGCCACAGTGTATCTTCCGGATATGTCGCATACAGCAACCATTGCCCGTCGCGAGAGAAGTCCACAAAGTCGGCAGAGATACCGCCGAGGTAACTGACGAACTGCCCGATTCGCCTGTCGAACTTTTGCAGCTCACCTCGAGGCTCCTGTCCGATTACGAAGAGGTTTCGGCCGTCTGGGCTGAATGCTGGCGCAATTGAACTGAGTTGCCCAGCGGTGACGCGCACTGGTTGCACCGAGTCGCGGAACATTTTTCTCATCCAGCCGTCGTTGCCTGGCAGCCACCATACGTCGGACCGACCACGCTGTGTCACCTGAAAAACAAAGTCCTTTCCGTCGGGGCTCCATACGCCGCAACAGATGTCGATGGGTTCAACGAGTGGTGTCCCCGGCGGCCGCCATCCCTGCAACAACGGCCGCAGTCCCCCGCCCGCGGCAGAAATTTCCCAAACTGATCGAGTAGCTCGCTGTATATCGAATATCGTCAATCTGAGCCGCTTTCCATCAGGGGACCAGCGAGGTTGCCAACCGTTCCCGGGAAGAGAGGCCAGACGTCTTGATCCACTTCCATCTCCATTGGCCAAAAACAATTCTCGGCCGCGTACGTATGCAAGCGAGTGCCCATCCGGAGACCACGCCGCATCCCAGGCAGTGATTCCGTTGAGACGCCTCGCAGTTCCCGCAGGAAAGGGAACTGCCCAGAGCGGTGGAGGATCCGCCGGATCTAGGTATCCGGCCACGAGGAACTCGGAACGGGATCGAGAAACATCGAGTAGCGACGGTAGTTCCATTGGCATGGAAACGCGGTTTGTCTCGCTTCCCATCGCCGAAGCTTCCGCAACGATAGGCGCGTCGGAGGAACCTTCTATAAAGTAAACTCGCGTTCCATCCGTAAACAAACTCGCTTCAGGGCCACCAAGCTGCGCCGCCTGTAAACGTTTGATCGCCCCGTCATTGGTAATTTGTCTAAAGCCTGAAGCGACGGGCCAACGAGGAATCTCGCGCCACCATTCGATTCCACACCCCAGAGATATTAGCGCCATGATCGCGAAGACACCGGACAGCATCCAGGTGGACCTCGGAACTTCCGAGGGATGATTAAGGGTAGATGTCGTTTGATGGTTCGAGTCGGTCTCGGCTCCGACGCCGGGAGGTCCTATTCCGCTGTAGCTTTCTTGAGACTCGGGGCCGATGATCCGCACCGGAACCGTGATTCTATAGCCGCGCTTAGGCAGGGTTTGGATATAGTCCTCTCCCTTAACGGTCTCCCCTAGTTCGCGGCGCAGGAGGAAAATGTTCTGGGTGAGATTTCCTTCCTCGACAAAACTGTCGGGCCACACCTCGTCCATCAGCGCTTTCTTACTCACGATGTTTCCTTCCCGCTCAATCAGAGTGAGAAGGATCTTCAGAGCTTTGGGAGGAATCGACACGACCCTTCCGTCGGTTGACAGCACCATGCGCTCCGCGTCAAGGACGTAAGAGTCGAACGAATATAACTTACCGCGATTCAATCGGTTAATCACCTTGAGAAATAACTGAGAAAAAATTGAGCACCGTCTTGAAGACGCCAAGGCCAACCGCTGCTAATTCTGCCATACGTGACAAAATCACCGCTCGATTCCCTATGATAAGGAAGTCTACGATGAGCGCGGTTCCCCAAACAACACACGGTGACGCTATTGCGTCGGTTCCGAACAAGCGTTCCACCCCAACGCCGACGTCGTGGCGCGTTGACGATCAATTTTTCCTGGCGATGGCAATCTTCAGTCTCGGAGCTGTCTTCCTGGGATTCGCCCGCACCTTCTACCTTGCCGGAATTTATCACACTCACGTTCCCAATCTGCTCATCGCGGTGCATGGCACCGTCTTTACGGCATGGATCGTGCTCCTTGTCGTTCAGACAGGTCTGGTGGCGGCTCGGCGGATTGCATTTCATCGGACGCTGGGCATTTTCGGGGCCGTGCTGGCTGCCGCGATGGTGGTTCTGGGTTTGGCCGCCGCGACGGACTCCCTTGCCAGGGGCTTCGCGCCCCCAGGGTTCCCCTTTGGCCCACGAGTCTTTTATGCGCGCCCGGTTTTAGAAATAATCGCTTTCGCAATTCTCATCGGCGCAGGGCTCTGGATGCGCTCGAACGGCCCCGCGCACAAGAGACTCGTTCTGCTCGCAACCATCACACTCCTGGGCGCAGCTATCAACCGCTGGCCATTTGCCATCATCACTAGCGTGCATATCCTTACGGATTTGATCTTGTTTCTCCTGGTGGTGCTGATCGCTGCCTTTGACATTTGGTCCCTTCGCCGAATTCATCACGCAACCATCTGCGGTGGCATTCTCGTAATACTGATAGAGGTTCTCGTGATTCCGGTCGGAGCCACCTCCGCATGGCAGAGATTCGCCGGTTTGGCACTGCACTTTTGGCA
Organism: uncultured Acidobacteriota bacterium; assembly: GCA_963837365.1. Classification (GTDB taxonomy): domain Bacteria; phylum Acidobacteriota; class Terriglobia; order Terriglobales; family Acidobacteriaceae; genus CAWBXL01. The sequence goes on along the minus strand of CAWIMW010000006.1, from coordinate 158,211 downwards.
AGGATGGCATTAGCCTCAAAATTGCGGCGCATGGCAGCGTGCCGCCCATCCTGGTGGTTCTATCTAAAGCGCGAGAGCGCGCAAGTATTCATAGCGAAGCCCTGGTCGAGGAGAACAGGGAGAAACGTCGAAGACAACATGGAATCCCGAGGCGTCAGGCTACTTTGTCCAGTTGGCGGTAAGCCCGGAGCCCGAGCGGCAGGCCGCGTCAGCGTAATCGCAAGGAAGCGCAGACAGCAGATCGACGAGGGTCTAAAGCAAGCTATTGGCTGAGATGAACGAGCTTAACATCACTCCGGGACTCTTGTTGTGTCTAGCGTCATTCTGCCGTTTCTGCCCAATTCTGGCACACACTGGGCACCTAGACCTCCCCCACCTGGGCCGAACACTTTGCGCGGAATGACGCTGGGGCACCCCGAAGCATCCGTATTTCTGTCGGCAAAACCTGCTCTTCCTGACAATCAGCATGAGTGTGATCGAATGCAGAAGCGACCCTGAACTTGCCAGCTTTGTTGCTTTGGACCCCATGGGCCGGCAGTCGAGAGAGTGCTGCGGTAGCCGGGCGGCTGGACGTGATTTAGAATCAGTTAGAGTCGGGGCGTAGCGCAGCCTGGTAGCGCACCTGCCTTGGGCGCAGGGGGTCGTAGGTTCAAATCCTATCGCCCCGACCAATATTTTCAAGCACATAAAGTTCATTTCTGTTTTTCCGTCTACAGCGCTGTAGGCAATTTTGTAGACAATCATGTTTTTCAAACTTTACCAACGCGCACTTCCACTTGATTTTGGCGGGAGGGCCCAAATCTGCCCGCAGAGAACCAAAGAGTTAAGCTAGGGGTGCCTTTTTCCGCGCTTTTCAAGAAGTGGGGCCCGACCACATCAACCGACGACGACGCACAATAGATTCCTTCATCCCCAGGGAAAGATTTGTCCTTCGAGCGAGGTCCCACGTTTGCCAACACCGGGCAAACATGGGCCACCGCAAAGATTGAAAGTCAGTGTTCCTTTCCCGAGTTATACTTCGTCAGATGTGGCCACCCGCCACACAACGCGGTTTTCGTTGTGCGGGGAATTGAGTGCTACCTTGTTATTTTTTACAACGACTCGATTCATTCTCAAATCCCCACTCAAGCCAAAATCGGGCTTGAGCCACCAATCCTAAAACGTTCCTCTGCCCTAGCCGTGTTCGACCCGTGCCTTAATATCCGAGTATGCCGCATCGATGAGCCTGCTTAGCGCTGCTGCGTTTGTGGCCGTTCCCGGTCTCAGCTTCACATGGCACATGAACTTGCCGGTGCCTTGTAACAAGCGGGCCGGATCCGGCAGCGCTGCGCCTTGAAAGAACCCCACGTTTACGTGTGAAGTGAACACATTGACGTAGCCGAAGGGCGCATCTCCCAAACATGCAACCGGACAACCGTCATGCAAAAGCTCCCTGACTTCGTCTCCGCATTTTCGCATCACCTCAAACCACTGCTGCGCGATGGCCCCCAATTCACCGGCATGCTCTTTCATCCACGCATCGATGGCGGGATCGCGCTCGACAGCGCCGTTGAATCGCAGCAGTTCCGTTCTCATTGTGGTTCCACTCTCTCCTTCGAGATCTGTGTTTATACACGAACTGCGCTTTGGCATACCTGCCCGGGGCCCATGTTTACCTGGGTTTGGCAACCGTGGGCCTGACCATCTCTACAACGCCTGAAGCACGACGAAATTGCTGGAGAAGAGTTTCCTTCAGTGCAAATCTGCCCGACTAATCCAAGCGAACTGAGCCCGCCTTGGGTTGCTAGTCCCGGCTGTTGATTTTCGACAACAATCGCAGAATTTCCAGGTACAACCAGACCAGCGTGACCATCAAGCCGAAGGCTGCGTACCACTCCATGTATTTGGGGGCCCCGGAACGCGCGCCGTTTTCGATGAAATCGAAGTCGAGGACAAGGTTCAGGGCGGCGACGATGACGACCACCACGCTGAAACCGATTCCGATGGCGCCTGATCCGTTGATGGTAGAAAAGTGGACACCGAAAAAGCCCAGCACCAGTTCCGCAAGATAGAAGACCATGATGCCGCCGGTGGCCGCGACGACTCCCAGCTTGAACTTTTCCGTGGCGCGAATCACGCCTGCGCGATAGGCGAGCAGAAGCGCGAACAAGGTGCCAAAGGTCAGCCCGACCGCCTGGATGGCAATTCCGTGAAAGCGCGCCTCATACATGGCGGAGACGCTGCCCAGCACCAGGCCTTCCAGCAGCGCATACAGAGGTGCGGTCGCCGGCGACCACTCTTTCTTGAAAATGGTGACCAGGGCGACGATAAATCCGCCGATCAGTCCGATCATGAGCGGCAGCCCGGCCGTCTCCGGAGAGGCGATAAAGCGGTTCCAGCTCCAGGCGGAGGTGAGTATTGCGCAAAGCAGAAGGATGCCGGTCTTGTTCACCGCCCCGGAAATCGTCATGGTCTCGCCCACCTCTGCGTGGGGAAGGCGGAACGTATTCGTGCTCAATGCCGGATTGGAGGTTTTCATCAAGGCCATAGACTCTAGTTTATCGTCATCTGGGCGCCTTTGTGCGAGCGGAGGCAGGCTTGAGGGCCAAGCTTGAATCGCCAAGGAAAGATTGAAGACCGTCTGCTAGGGCCGCCCAATTCAAAACGGCTCCGTTGTTTCAGGAGTTTGCAGGCAGACCTATCCAACAATCTTTGAACCGATGCGACATGTGGCTGGCGTATCGGCGGTTAACAACAGTCGTCATTTGCAAGAGCGTTCCGACCGTCCGTTCTAGCGGTGTAAGGCGGAATCACCTCGCGTTCTACTTCGAAATGACAACGCGCGGCAATTGGCAGTCCGTAGAAGACCAGACGGAGCTTAGGGGAATGCCTTCGCGTATATGAATAGAGGGCGGCGATGTCCTTGGGAGTTGCCGCGTATTCGATTACCTTCTGCGGTAGACCTTACCTAAATCAACCAATGTCGTTCGACTTTATTGCGGAACTCAAACAGGTCAACGGGCACGCAGTTTGCGCGGCATGACATATCTTTACTGCTAGCCTATTCACCGAGGAGTCCCACTTTAACGCCATACAATAACCGTGAAGTGCGCAGGCTCCTTGCCTGTATTAGTGATTTGGTGGGTGATCCCAGCCGGTATGTATTCATTCTCCCCGCTTTTGCGCGTGCGGACTACCGTACCCTTGCCCTCTACCTGGTCGGTCAGTTCGTAGTCTGAAACCGCCACCAGCATGTGATCGGTGGCATGGCTGTGCTTGTGGGTGATAGTGCTAGGCGCGATGACGACATCCTCCACGCAAACCCTCGCAGTACAAAAGAGGTTGTGCTCATCGAAGCACGCTGCCGTGCTGCCGGGATTGCAGGTGTGCGAGTGGGTGCCCACATGTTCCATCTTGCCCTGTGGATCGGCAAATTCGACGATTACAAGACGAAGCGGCGCGTTGCCTTCGTTGGTAATGGCAAGCGGAGAGGACGCATCACGATAGCGCACCTCGCCTGCCGACACTTGGCCGGTCAGCAGTTTGTGCCCGAGCAATTTGTTTTGGGTGCGGCCTTCATTGATGAACACTGCCAGCAAATCGTGGCCGAGCGGATGCTTGGGTACCGCCTCGCGGGGTGCCAGTTCGAGCAAGCTCACGGTCACGCGATGATTGCGAAATATCTCCTTGCTCTGCGGGAGTTGAGCGTCCGGAGCCGGCGCGGATACCTGGGCCGCGCATGCGGCGCAGAGCAATAAGAAAACAGCAACAAATCGCATAGGCGGCATTCTAACCGGAGATACGCTTCTCTCAAAGGCATAGGAAATTGGTAGTGCCTTAATTGGTTTTTCTTCCCGCCCTTTGCGGATGTTCTCTGCGTCCTTGGCGGTCAAAATCTTCTACTCTTCTTTCCGGTAAGCATAAAGATCTGCAAAGCACGCCGAGCAAGGCGCAAAGGCCGCCAAGAAAACGGAATCAGGACACTACCTGTAATCGCCCTGAGCGCTTCTGCGATCCGATACCCTCGAAATCGCCAGGACAGATACCCACAATTCGGGAGACCACCATGCGAGCTGATGATGCGGAGATGCGCGTGGAGAAATTGCAGGCCGTGGAACGCGCTTTATGTTGAATTATCAGGAGTTGCAGGCCGTTCTAAACTGAACCAACCCTGCACTGATTGCGTACCTCTCTAGTGAGCGAGGACTGCCCGGCTTACGCAATCCCGGCCAGTCCGTCCAACTTCTATGGTTCTCCGCGACCTCATTGGCGATGTTTTCCGTACCCTGTGGTCGCATAAACTCCGCACGTTTCTGACCATGTTCGGAATCGCCTGGGGCATTGTCTCTATTGTTCTGATGGTTGGAGCCGGAGAGGGACTGCGCGAGGGCCAGGAGAAGCAGGCGCGCACGCTGGGCAAGGATCTGCTGATTGTTTTCCATGGCCGGACCAGCATGCAGGTGGGCGGCGCGCGTGCGGGACGGGCGGTGACTTGGGACACCGCGGACGTTCCCGTGGTGCAGGAGGAATCGCCGGACTGCCAGTACGTGATCCCGGAATTGGAGCGTGGCGATGTCCGCGCTCACAGCAACTATAACAATGGGTCGTTTACGGTGACCGGTTCGCATCCACCGTTTGCATCCATCCGCAGCCTCGACATTGCCGGCGGACGCTTCTACAACTGGAAGGATCAGAACGAAGGGCGTCGCGTGGCCTTTGTAGGCAGCGATTCCGGCAAGCAGCTGTTTCCTTCGGGCGATGTGATTGGGGACACGGTTTATCTGAACGAAATACCCTACACCGTCATCGGAATCATGTCGGGAAAGAAACAGAATTCCAGCTATGACGGCTGGGACGTGAATAAGATCTTTATCCCATTTTCTGCCATGCAACGCGATTTTCCTGACAAGCCTCCGGCGCTCCCTACCAGCGTGGACCAGTTGCTGGTGACCCCGAAATCGGTGGAGCGGCATCCCGCTTGCGAGCACGAAGTCCGCGCGGTGCTGGCCCGGTTACACAATTTTGATCCGCGGGACAAAGAAGCTGTGCCCATCTGGGACACGATTAAAAGTGCCCGGGCTTTCGCCACCATGACCGATGGCATGAAATATTTTCTGGGCGCGGTGGGAGTAGTGACGCTGCTGTTGGGCGGGCTGGGCGTAATGAACGTAATGATGGTAGCGGTGCGTGAGCGCACGCGGGAGATTGGCGTGCGCAAGGCGATTGGGGCGCCGGCTCGGGTCATTCTCAAGCAGTTTTTCTTCGAAGCTTTGTTGATCGCCGGCGTGAGCGGCGGGATCGGGCTGCTTGTGGCCTACGGATTTTGCGCCCTGGTGAACATGCTTCCCATGCCGCCATTTTTTGCCGGACTGGTGGCTTCGTGGGACACCGGATTAATCGCGGCTGGACTGTTGGGGACAATTGCGGTGCTGGCATCACTGTATCCGGCGCGCAAGGCGGCTTCGATTGATCCCATTGAGGCGTTGCGATACGAAGCAGGCGGATAATGCTGATTGAAATCATTCGCGAAGCCTGGATTGCGCTGAAGCGCAACTACACGCGGAGTTTTTTGACCATGCTGGGCATCGTGTGGGGCATTGCTACGGTCACGCTGCTGATCGCGTATGGCAACAGCTTCCGCAGCATTCTGGTGAATGGTTTCGACGCTTTCGGGAAAAGCGTGGTCATCGCCTGGCCGCAGCAAACCAGCGAGCAGCCGGGCGGGCAGCGTGCTGGTAAGAAAGTTTTACTCGAACAATCAGACTTGCAGATGGTGAAAGACACGGCGCCAATGGTGAAGCACGTCTGCCTTGAGACTGTAAGATGGCTGCCTATCAGCTACGGCGACCGCTATGGCAACACGGCGATTCGGGGCGTCTGTCCGGAATATGGCGAAATGCGCAACGAAGTACCCACACAGGGCCGCTGGATTTCTCCAGGAGATGAAGTGGAACGGCGGCGCGTGGCATTTCTGGGGGCACGTATCCGCGAGCAGTTGTTCAGCGGGCGTCCGGCCGTCGGTGAAACCGTATTGATCAGCGGTGTGCGCTTTACAGTGATCGGAACCATGAATCGCAAGATCCAGCTGAGCAATTATTTCACCAGCGACGATCAGTCGGTGTGGATCCCCTTTTCCTCTGCGGGGGACATTTGGAATACAAAGTACGCTGCGGTGATGGTCTTCGAACCCATCGCACCTCAATTCGAAAAGCGGGCAATGGCACAGATGCTAGCCGCGGTGGCCACGCGGCAACAGTTCTCCCCTACCGACCCAAAAGCCTTTCAAATGTTTGGGCGTGATGAATTCCGTCCCATCATTGATGGTTTGACCATCGGTCTACAAGTGCTACTGACTTTCATCGGGACCCTGACTCTGGGCATCGGCGGGGTCGGAGTCATGAACATCATGCTGGTCTCGGTGGACGAGCGCATACGCGAGATCGGCCTGCGCCGCGCGCTGGGAGCGCGAAAACGGCATATCCGCCTCCAGTTTCTCGCCGAGACCCTGCTCATTATGTTATTAGGCGGAGCCATCGGGGTACTGCTGTCTTACGCCATTTCTGCCGCGGTGGGCACGGTTCCATTGATGGGGCCGTTGTTTGAAGACGACTCCGGTCAAGGCGACATTCATCTGAAAATTTCCCTCATGACGGTGATGGCGTCGGCAATGGTATTGCTGGTGGTAGGAGTGATCAGTGGCTTAGTTCCGGCTTTGCGTGCTTCGAAGCTGGATCCGGTGGAAGCATTGCGCTATGAGTAGTTACCGGGTCACTAACCACCCATAACATTAAACCGATTAGATTTCGTTACTGCTCCGACTCCCTGTTTTTGCACTCTCGATCAGCCTGATTCCCATTGACCTACATGCGCTGTTGCAGTACCTTTCAACTTCCCGAGGTCACCCGTGCCACTATCCGCTACTGACGCTGTTAGCCCCGCTATTGAGCACACTAAGAAACAACTCTTTAAGCCATTTCGCTTTTGGCAATGGACCCGTCTAGCTGCTGTTGGTTTACTGACTGGAGAAATTAGTTCCGGTGGAAGTTGCAATGTTCCCAGCAGCTTCCCAAGCCACGGGAGGGGGGGGCCGGGGGATATCCCGGATATCGGTGTCTTTCACAAAGTTTTGGATTTTTGGCATGCTCATCCCCTGTTGATCGCCAGTTTGATCACTGCCATGATCGTCGTCTCCTTTGTACTTTGGTTGTTCCTTGTATATGTGACCAGCCGCATGCGATTTGTTTTGTTCGACAGCATCATTGCGAGGGAATGCCGCATTCGGGAGTACTGGTCGCGACGCAGGGATTGCGCCTGGCATTATTTTGTATGGAATTTACTTTTTGCTCTGTTTTCAATGATCGTGCTTGTAATTATCGTAGGCATTCCCTTAAGCATGGCCTGGGCCGCAGGATGGCTGCGTAAGCCCAGCGAACATGTTTTGCCTTTGGTTCTAGGGGGAATTCTTCTTTTCTTTATCTTCCTTGCATACGCCATTTGTGCAGCTGTCATCAGGGTGATAACCAAAGATTTTGTTGTGCCTTACATGGCGGTGGAAGGCCTTACCGCAGTGCAGGGATGGCGACGGTTATGGCCAAGTATGAAAGCGGAAGGAGGAAGCTACGCCGGATATGTCGGGATGAAAATCGTCCTGGCGATTGCAGCGGGAATTATTTTCGCGATTATCGGAGTGATTATCTTTCTCCTGATAGTGTTTCCGCTCCTGATCGTCGGCGTTTTAATTGGGGTACTCGCTGCCAGCGCCGGGCTGACCTGGAATGCCTTTACGATCACATTCGTCGTCATGGTGGCCATCATTGGCTTTTTCGTCGTCATGTATTTGGTTGCGCTTATTAACGTTCCAGTGGTTGTGTTCTTTCCAGCTTACGCCATCCACTTCCTGGCATCGCGCTATCCGGGACTGGATGCTTTGTTGCATCCGGCACCGCCGTCTCCTCCCGTACCTCCGGCACCGGAGATACCGCCTCCGATGCCGCCGCCTTTGCCGCTTGAGCCGAGTCCTATCGGTTAGCTCTTGGGTTTTGCTTCGCCGAACGGCCCGCAGCCGTGGCGCATGCCGGCGCGGAATTTTTCCCGCTCTTCGTGAGTCATCTGCTCCCAGCGCTCGCGCATGCGATGACGCCAGTGGCCGCGGCCGCCAGGAAAGAATCTGGGGCCGCCAAACAGCAGCCAGCTCAGCCCGAGCAAGCCGAATGCTTGCCAATAGGTAATGATGTGCATTCCAAACACGGCTGGCATCACCCAGTTCCATAAGTGCAGGACTCCTGCACTGCAACCTCCGAACACGATCGCGAACACAAGAATCACGACCAACAATTTCACAGCGTGTCTCATTTGACCTCCTTATCCTTTTACGAATTCTGCATAAACTTTCTGCAAACGGCGGCGAAGGTGCTGCACCGCGTAGCGCTTGCGTGACAGTAGCGTGTTGATGCTTACCCCATTCGCCTCCGCAAGCTCCCGGAAGCTGTTGCCTTCAAACTCCGTAGCCAGGAAGATTTCCCGCTGTTCTGGAGGTAATTCATCCAGGGCATCTTCCAGGTCGTCGAGCATTACGCTTCTGGCGTAGGCAGCTTCCGGGCCGGCATCTGCCGATGGAAGCAGGTCTTCAAAACTTACCGGCTCGTCTTCACCGGCAACCGCCTGGTCAGTAAACAGCCCCGGCTTCTTCTTGCGGAAGCGGTCAGTGATACGGTTCCTGGCCACGCGAAACAGCCAGGCGCTGACTTGCTCAATCGGCTGCATCAGCCGGTAGGCTTCCACCAGTTCGTAGAAGACATCTTGCAGAATGTCTTCCGCGTCGCCGGCGTCCGGGACGCGGCGGCGGATGAAGTTCCAGAGCCGTCCTTTTTCCTGACGGACTGCGTCTGCGATGCGCTGATCTTGTTGGCTCGCCATCCAATCGCTGGTCAGCGTCTCCTTCATCCATGAGGAAGACGAATGAGAGGCCTGTTTATTGTAGTGAGATGTAAGTGATTTCAGGCCCGAAGTTCAGGCTTTAGCGGAACTTTCGTGGTTAGCAGGGTGTCCAATCTTCTCAGACACGCGTGCTCCAAGGGGTGAAACACTTATGGCGTTTTCAACTGGAGGCCGTGGTCCGTTCCAAGGCGAGATGAACATCACACCGTTGATTGATGTTCTGCTGGTGCTGATTATCGTGTTCATGGTGGTGCAGACAATGACGAAGGACAAGGGGCTGGAGGCGCAGATTCCCGAGCCCGCAACGTCCCAGCAAGCGCCTCCGCCTGTGCGCACGATTGTGGTACAGGTGATGTGGACAGGAAAAGACAAGGCTCCTCATCTTCGGATCAACCAGGACGACGTCGGTTGGGCGGAGTTAGAGCCTCGGCTGCACGACATCTTCAAAGAGCGGGCGGAAAAAGTCGCGTTCGTGAAGGGGGACGATGACGTTGATTTTGATTATGTGGCGCAGGTGATTGATCGAGCGCGGAAGGCGGGAGTGGAGCGAGTGGGGCTGATGACGAGTACGCAGGCTGGGCAGTAGATTGTGGCGGTCTTCCAGGAATTCAATAACCGTTACCGCAGAAGACGCGGGGAAAATTTTCTTACTCCCTTGCTCGGTTCTTGATCCAGATGGGCGTGCCCACAAAGCCGAAGGCCTTGCGGATTTGATTTTCGAGGAAACGCAGATAAGAGAAATGCATCTTCACTTTTCGATTGGTGAACAGAACGAACGTGGGTGGGGACACTGACGCCTGCGTCATGTAATAGATCTTGACTTGCTGTCGGGCCGGGACAGCAGCGCGGTCAAAGTCTACGTGCTCCAGAAAACGGTTCATTTCTCCTGTGGTGACGCGCTTGCGGCGTTCGGCGGCGACTTTCTCCAGCATGGAGAAAATCTGGTCGATGCCTTTGCCCTTGGCGGCTGAGATGAACAGCACCGGCGCGTAGTTTAGAAACTTGACTCCGTAGCGCAAGCGCTCCTCATAGGCTGCCTGGTCGGCGGGGCGCTTGGCTTCTTGAATACGCGCGGATTTCGCCGTGCTGACTGGGCGATTTTTCCCGCTGATAATTAAATCCCATTTGTTCACCACGATGATCACCGAGCGTCCGCTCTCATGGGCGTAGCCCGCGATGGCGGCGTCAAGGCCACTTACTCCTTCGGTGGCGTCGATCACCATGAGCGCGATATCGGCGGCTTCGAGATGCTTGCGCGCCATCACTACTGACAGCTTTTCTGCCATCAGGTGAGTTTTGCCTTTGCGGCGGATTCCGGCGGTGTCGATGAAGCGAAATTGATGGCCGTTGTGTTCAACTAGTTCGTCTACCGCGTCGCGCGTGGTGCCGGGGATGGGTGAGACTATGGCTCTCCCAGTGCCCGTCAGTTGATTCAGAAGTGTGGATTTTCCTACGTTGGGGTGGCCAATGATGGCTACTTTTGTTTCGCTGGGGCTGGTCGAGCTTGGCTCGACTGGACGGACGAGGGCGTCCGTCTCCACATGAGTGGTGACGCTATCCTGGTTCGCCTCTACTTCTTCTTTTTTGTTGACTACAACATTAGGGAGCACTTCAAGAATGGCGTCCAGCAAATCATCTACGCCCCGGCCGTGCTCTGCCGATACCGGGAAAGTTTGTCTGATCCCCAGGCGGTGAAATTCGTCTACCAGCCTTTCTTGTTTGTCGCTGTCGATCTTGTTGATCGCCAGGAATATGGGCTTGCCGCTCCTTATTAAGAGGCGCGAGAGTTCCAGATCGGGGCCGGTTAGTTCGGTGCGGGCGTCAACCACCATGATCACGGCTATCGCTTCTTCTAACGCTACTTTCGCCTGACGGAAAATTTCGGCAGGGATGAAGTCTTTTTCTTCAGGGATGATTCCGCCGGTGTCTACCAGGCGGAATGGGTGTCCCAGCCATTCCGCGGTGCCGTAGAGGCGGTCACGAGTGATTCCCGGTTCGTCGCCAACTATGGCTCGACGGGAGCCCACAATTTTGTTGAAGAGAGTGGACTTACCCACGTTGGGGCGGCCTACTATCGCTACCGTGGGCAGGCCGCCGCCGGCCATCCCCGCCATCGAGTTTGATCGGATTCTGGTCAAAATTGGGCCATGTAGAAAACAGCCTCCTCGGCTGTTCTGTTTCCTTCCGGCGTTTCGAGCCGGGACAGCCGAGGCGGCTGTCACCACGTTATTATAGGTCTTTGGCCCCCACTTCTCAGTCCGCAGTGAAAGATGTCTCGCTCTATCAGTTTTTCTCTCCTGGTGGTGTACTTTCTCGTACTCATCCCGCCTATGAATTCCGGCGTGGGCAGTTACAGATGGCCCAGGCGGTGGAGCAGGCGCTTTCCGAGAAACGCCACTTGATCGTGGAGGCAGGCACTGGTACGGGCAAGACTTTAGCTTATCTGGTTCCAGTGATCCGCTCGGGTAAGCGGGTGATTATCTCCACTGGCACCAAGAATCTTCAGGAACAGCTCTTCTATAAGGACATTCCTTTTCTGGAGCAGGCGCTTTTTCCCAACGGTGAAGGCAAGCTCAGCGTTTGTTACATGAAAGGCCGCGCCAATTACTTATGCCGCAAGAAACTGTATGACCTTACAGACCAGCCGGTCTTGAGCGGGCTCGACGAAATAGAGCACTACCGTGCGATCTCGGCTTGGGAGAAAACTACACGAACAGGAGACCGCGCAGAGCTGGCGGCGCTGCCCGAAGCCAGCGCTTTGTGGCACAAGCTGGATGCGCGGGCTGAAACCTGTATCGGACAGAAGTGCAGCTCTTGGGACAAGTGCTTTATCACCGAGATGCACCGCCGCGCGATGGAGAGTGACATCATTATCGTGAACCACCATCTTTTCTTCGCTGATCTGGCCATCAAACAACAAGCCGAAGATGCTCCCGATGCGGGGATTTTGCCTGAAGTTGGGGCTGTCATTTTTGACGAGGCGCATGAGTTGGAAGATGTGGCGGCGAGCTACTTTGGCATTTCCGTGAGCAATGCACGTGTGGAAGAACTTTGCCGTGATGTGGAGATTTCTCTGCAACGCAATCATTTGCTTTCAGCGTCTTTGTCAGGTGCGGTCAAGAGCCTGCGTGAACGGGCAATGTTTTTCTTCGCGCTATTGCCGCAAGGCCAGGGCCGCTTCGCCTTTGAAAACCGCCGCGATTTTCTTGAGGAAAATGGCGAGGAGTTCATGGCCCTGCAACAAGCTATGCAGCGTCTTGGATCTGAACTTGAGAACTTGCCCTCGAAACCGGAGGAAGTTTTCAATTTCGCCAGGCGCGCGCAGGAGCTACAGGTGCAGCTCGGGTTCCTGATGGAATCCGAAGACCGTAATACCGTGTTTTGGATTGAGCGGCGCAGCGCGCGTGGAGCGACGGGCGTCCCTGCCCGTGCCTCTGGGAATGTCTTCCTCCAGGCTACACCGATTGATGTTTCTCCCATCCTTAAGGCTTGCTTGTTCGACAAACTGGAATGCGCAGTGCTGACCTCCGCGACTCTGGCGGTGGGGCATGGCTTTGAGTACATTCGCAAGCGGATTGGGCTCGAATACGTCCGCGAATCAGTCTTGCCTTCACACTTCGATTATCAAAACCAGGCCATGCTGTACGTGCCTCCCGACTTGCCTGATCCGCGGACTCCGCAGTTTGCCGCTAAAGCTGCGGACTGCATCCGCAAAATATTGGAGATCACTCATGGGCGTGCGTTTGTGCTTTTCACCAGTTACGCACAAATGAATGAGATTTATCAGCGGGTTCTGGGTGAGGTTGAGTTTCCTCTGCTGCTCCAGGGCGATGCTCCGAAGATGGCGCTGCTGGAGGAGTTTCGCCTGACGCCAAATGCGGTTTTATTTGCTACTTCTTCCTTCTGGCAGGGAGTGGACGTGCAGGGCGAGCAACTCAGCTGCGTCATCATCGACCGCTTGCCGTTTGCCGTGCCCAGCGACCCGGTGGTGGCAGCGCGGGTGAAGGCGATTGATGCCGACGGTGGAAATGCATTCTTCCAGTATCAGGTCCCTGCGGCAGTGATTACCTTGAAGCAGGGCTTCGGGCGGCTGATACGGTCGTTGCATGACCGCGGCCTGCTGGCACTGCTGGACAATCGTATCTTGAAGAAGCAGTATGGACGTGTGTTCCTGGATAGCCTGCCCAACTATCAGAGAACGACCGACATCGCAGATGTGGGAAGATTCTTTGGCTTGCAGTAGAGGGGCAGTTCGCCGGGCAACCGTGGTTCACGTGAGCTTAGAGTGGGAGGACAAAAATGGCAGATAGCACTTCTCCAGAAGATAACTCAAAAAAAACCGCTCCTAATCCGAATGAAAAGTTGATACGGGTGTTTGATACGGACCAGGAATCCGAGGCCCTGGTCGTGCATGGGTTGTTGGACACTGCAGGAATTGAGAATGATATCACTGCACTCGAAGCACCCCAGGACATCCTGCCCGGTGTAGGCGGCACCATTATTCTGGTGCGGGAAGAAGACGCAGCCCCCGCCCGGCAGTTGATTGAGGACTACAAAAGATCGCCGCAGGAATATGAGACGGAAGAAATCGATGTTAATGCCGAACCGGCAAGTGAGGGCTGACGCTGTGTCCATCCAGATAGAAAGTAACCGCCCCGTCCAAGTCTGTACGGTATGTGGCTACGCTGGCTGCCTGGAGACGCTCTAGAACTTCACGCCGGGGATGTCCGTAGACGTTGCGTGCTCCGACCGAAATCACCGCATACCTGGGATGAACTGCGGCCAGCAATTGAGGAATCGTCGAGGTGGCGCTTCCATGGTGCCCTACTTTCAACAAATCTGCCTGCGGTTGTTCTGTCGCAATCTGTTTTTCTGTCTGCCGCTCAGCGTCACCTTCCAGCAAAGCAGACGTATTCCCATACGACATTTTCATAGCTAGGGAATCATCGTTGCGCCGCCAGGTTTGCGTGACGGGATCCACCGATGGCGCCATAACGCGCACCTTAATCTTGCCGAAGTTGAGCGTATCTCCCGCTTTGTGAGTGATGATGCGAACACCTGCGCTTCTGGCTTGCTGGAGAATTGACTGCAACCCAGGAGAGGGCGCATCCACTCCCAACCACAATTCTCGCGGGCGGAAGTTGGCGATAACAGCGCGCATGCCTCCCATGTGATCGCTGTGAGCGTGGGTGATGGCCACGGCATCGATGCGGCTGATGCCTCTTGACCACAGATACGGCGATACCACGTTCTCTCCGATGTCCAGGCCGGATTGCATCCACAGCGGCGTTCCTCCGGCGTCTACAAGGAGCATGTGGCCTTCAGGCGACACTACAAAAATAGAATCGCCCTGGCCTACGTCGATGGCGGTGACTTCCAGTACTCCTGCATTGAGATGAGGTTTTGGTGGAACGGCAGCAATCCAGAAAGCACTTGTACAGAGCAGCGCCAATCCTGTGGCGGCAAGCGGGGAACGGCGTCGCGCCAGAACCATTGCCAGCACAAGTGCCGTGCAACCCAACAGAATTGTGGCAAGCGCCGGCGTTGGCACACGGGTATCGGCTACTCGTAGCGCTCCAAGCCAATGGACGGTACCGGTAATTATCTCGAGCGTGATGCCAGTGATCAGCACGGGTAGTTTTGCGGCGGCAAGGCAGATGGAACCGATGCCCACGGCCAGGATTGCAGTCGGCAGCAAGACCTCTATTAGCGGGACAACCACGAGATTGGAGGGCAATCCCACCACTGTCGCACGGTGGAAGTAATACGCCATAGGCAACGCCAATCCCAGTTGCATGACGGCCGAGATAAAAAGCAATTCAAAGCTGGCAAGCACCACCCAAGCCGTAGTACGTATTAAAAACAGTGGGCCTCGCTTGCCCAGCAAACGTTCAAAGCGGGACGCGACTGAGCGAAGGTCGAGACGGAATTGGGCCACTTTCGGAGGGAGGACCCAGTCATAATTTGCCGACTTCAAATTTCTCAAGCCGCGCAGGTAAGGTTGCGTCGTCCGCTCAAGAATAGGCACGCCGATCGCCGCTATCAATAACACACATAGAAAAGTCAGTTGAAAGCTGGCTCCTCGCAAAGCCTTGGGATCGACGATCATTACACCCAGCGCCGCCGCCCCAATTGCATTGAGCATGGACCGCTCCCGGTAGAACAACCGCGCACCCAGATAGAGGGCCAGCATAAGTGTGGCCCTCCAGACCGGAGCACCCACGTCGGTCAAAAATGCGTAAGCAACTGCCAATACCACTGTGACACCCGCGGATACAATGTCGCTTACGTGCATTCGCCGCAACACCCAAAACACCACGAATGCAAGGATGGCCACGTTCATTCCCGAAACTACCAGCACGTGATAGGTGCCGGAGCGCTGGAACTCCACGCGGGCGTCCTGTCCTAAAAAGCCGTCTTCGCCGATCACCATGGCATCGATGAGCGCCGCTTGTGGAACTGTCCACAGCTGATGGATTTTTTGCACGATCCTGCGGTGAATGCGGGTGCGAAAGAGCTCAAGACGGCTTCCACTGAAGCCCGGAAGAGGTTCGATGCTCGACACTTTGGCGGAGCCCAGCACTGCGATTCCGTTATCGGCCAGATATCCGCGGTAGTCAAAAGCTCCAGGGTTGCCAAAGTTGCGCGGCGCGAAGAGCTTGGCTGTAAAACGCAACCTTGCACCGAATTGCAAGCAGGGCGGAACAACCGCTATCTGTTGAGTGTCTTCATCCAGCGCATCTTTGTCATAAAAGCTTAAGCGGGCCCCTGCGCGTATGAGAAATACTTCGCCGTTGGACTCGATTTGTTCGGTTTCTACATCCACCGAGCGGCGGGTGTTGCCAAATGCTTCGGAATGAACGATTCCTTCTTTGGCAATATGCCCGGTCACCAGCACTTCGCGACCGTCGGTAAATCGCAAAATTTTGGTGACGCCTGACTCCGCCGCCGGTCGCACCTGAATGCTGAAGGCCCCGGCCGCAATCAGAGCGCCCATGCCCAGAGCGGATGCCGCCCAACTCCGGCGCCGAATGAAATACGCCCCGTTAAAAATAAAAAAGGTTCCTGCAATCAGCCACCACAGCCCGGGCCGCCATAAATAACCGGCAAGGAAAATGCCTGTTCCAAAAGCTATTGCAGCCCACAGCAGCGGTTGGCGTGGGGGAGGGACAACTCTCCGGTTCGGGGTGTTTCGATGTGGCTTCACAGCTGGCGGCTACTTGAACCATGCTGCGAACGTTGGCTATCGCGTCAGATGGAGCACCGTTTCCAGATGGAAAGTCTGAGGAAACAAATCCACCAGATGTGCCTGCTCGACCCGGTATCCGGCCTTGAGCATCCCGCCTAAATCGCGGGCCAGCGTGGCCGGATCGCAGGAAACATAGGTGATACGCGGCGCCCGTAAAGCAGCAAGCCCGCGGACCACACTTTCGCCCAGGCCGCTGCGTGGCGGATCCAGCACGACCAAGTCAGGAGATAACTTGGCGGGAGTGCCTTTTAGATACTGCTCCACCGTCGCGCGGACAGTCCGCACGTTCGCCGGGGAATTGTAAGCGAGATCGGATTGCGAGGTCTGTGACGACTCAACTGCGATGACCTGTGCAAAACTCCGGGCCAGTGGGACGGCGAAGAGACCGCCGCCGGCGTAGAGGTCCAGGGCCATCTGTCCGGTAGATTCGGCAGTCACGATTTCGGTGAGTTCATTAATAAGGTGGCGGTTTACCTGGAAAAAAGCCCCGGCGCTGACTCGGTAGGTGCCACGCTCTGTCTTGTATTGAAGTTCGGATGTTCCGGAGACTGCGATTGGCTTGGGTTCTGCTGGCGTTGCCGCACGCTTGAACGCCACCACTCCGACTGCTTGCGGTAGAGCGCGATGCAAAGCCTCCGCCATTTCCTTGCCGGCGGCATCCGAGATTTCGGGGACACAAAACAGCTCGAGCAACAGCTGTGTGTCATTAGCATCCGCGAAAAGTTCAATCTCCTCGGTCGCGCTGGTGATTTGTCCTGTTCGGCCCGCCCGCCACAGATCGGAGATTGCCTGATTCAAAAGCGGTGAACTGATAGGGCATTTCTCAACCGCCTGCAACTCATGCGAATTGAATTTGTAGTAGCCCAGGGAAAACTCGGGCTCGGTTTTGATTTTGAACCGGGTGCGGTTGCGGTAGCTCCAGGGCGGAGACGGATGAACAATCAGTTTCGTTTCCAGTTCCAGTTTGGCGATGCGGCGGAGGTTTTCCTTGAGGATGGCCGCCTTAATTTCCAGTTGGTGTTGATAATCGGTGTGTTGATAGTGGCAGCCACCACACTTTTGGAAGTACGGACAACCCGGTTCAATTCGCCTTGGAGAAGTTCGCAGAATTTTGACAGGCCGGCCACGGGCGAATCCCGGCTTCTGTTCGACTAATTCAGCTTCTACTTCCTCTCCCGGAAGGACGAAAGGAAGAAATGCGGCCTTGCCTCGTCCATGTTCATCCGCCGGGAGGCGGGCCAGTCCGTCTCCGCCGTAAACTAATTTTTCAATGGTGAGATGCAAAGGAGCTTCGATTGTTAATTGCGGAGCTAATATTGGTCAATCGGCTATAACGCGGTTGAATCTTGTCTACGGGGGGCCGGACAAGGATCACACCGATCCAATGTTCAGTTAGGTTGCTAAGTCCTTTGTCCTAAACACTTCCATCCTTGTACTGGTTAGGTTACCGACGGGCCATACGAACGAAACCACCAGGCTCGAATCGGCATCCAACTTGCTATAATGATGGTCGCCTTCCACAGGGAGTGACGCTCCTTCCTAGAAGCCCAATAATCCGATGTCGATGAAAATCAAAGCTGCAATCCTCATTCCTTCTGCGCTGGTTTTGCTATTTACCATTGTCGGCGGCATTGATGCTGTTCGCGCTGCCAACACCAACGATGGCGCTTACCGCCAGTTGCAGGTGTACAGCGAAGTGCTGTCGCGCGTGCGCAGTGAATACGTGGAAGATCCCAACCTGCCGGCCGTGACCAATGGCGCGCTGCATGGGTTGCTGGAGTCGCTCGACCCGAACTCCAGCTTTCTGTCCAGCGCCGAGTACAAGGAATATAAGGCGCGTGATATCAACGCCAGGGCCGACATTGGCGCTGCCGTTTCCAAGCGTTTCGGATACGCCTCCGTGATTGCGGTCATTCCTGGCGGCCCTGCTGACAAGGCAGGGTTGCAGGCCGGGGACATTCTGGAGGCGATCGAGAACAAGACGACCCACGAGATGTCACTTGCGGAGATTCACAATCGCCTGGTAGGCGACGTGGGATCTACAGTCAATGTATCGGTTGTGCGCGCCCGTCGCGCTGAACCGCAGAAGATGGTCGTCACCCGCGATATGGTGACCATACCGCCGGTTACCGACAAGATGATGGAAGACGGGGTTGGCTACATTCAGGTGGACGCATTCACCAAGGGCAAATCTCAGGAAGTAGCTACGAAAGTGAAAGATCTGCTAAAGTCCGGTGCCAAAAAGCTGGTTCTGGATTTGCGTAACTGCGCTGAAGGGGATGAGTCGGAAGGTATCGCCACGGCCAATTTGTTCCTGAACCACGGGACCATTACTTATCTGGAAGGGCAGAAATTCCCTCGTGAGGCGTTCAACGCGGACCCAGCCAAGGCGATTACAACTTTGCCGCTGGCGGTGCTGGTAAACAAAGGCACGGCTGGACCTGCCGAGGTCGTGGCGGCTTCGATTCTGGACAATGCTCGCGGAGATGTGGTTGGCGATAAGACTTTTGGCGATGGTTCGGTGCAAAAAGTCATCCCCCTCTCGGATGGTTCTGCGGTGATCTTGTCGATCGCCAAGTACTATTCGCCCAAAGGCAAGACGATCCAGGACAACGCCGTAACCCCGAACGTACTGGTCGCCGATACGGACGACGACGCTTCCTTGCCCGACGATGATGACACCACCACTCCTGCTGAACAGGAACAAAAGGCGGCACCGCAACAGGATGAGCAGTTGCAGAAAGCCATCGACGTGTTGAAGCACCGCGCCAGCTAGCCGGCTTTGAGAGCAAAAAACCATGTTAAGGAGGGCCAGTCTCGGTTTCGGACTTCTGGTTCTCCTTTTCACTTTGGCGGGATTTGCCCAACAGGAATCCCCACAGCACCCTGATCTGATCGAACTTCCTGTCTACATGCAGCAAAAAGTGACCGCCGGCATTACACCGGTTGGGACGAAGGTAAGGGCAAAACTTACCATCTCCACATTGATAAAGGGTACGGTGGTTCCGCAGGGCGCAACTTTGTCCGGTGAAGTCACTGAATCTGAAGCCAAATCTTCCGATGCTCCTTCCAAGCTCGGCATTCGCATGGATATGGCCCGCTGGAAGAATGGTTCGCTGCCGATTAAGGTGTATTTGACTGAGTGGTATTACCCGGCCAAGTCCGCAATGTTGGAGGACAACAATCCTGGCTTTCCAGGGATCCACGGATCCGTTGGCGTTACCATGGGCGGTGGAAATCCTTATCCGCCCAATGATTCACCTTCGCCCGGAGGGCGCCCCTTCCCAGATGATGGACAACCGACACTTCCGGCAACGATTGATCCAGACACTACTGGGACGGCCAGTAACGTTTCTCCTCACCGCGTGCGTATGAAAGACGTGGAATCAAAACGCGAGGATGATGGATCGGTCTCTCTGATTTCAAAAAAGAACGGTCTTAAGCTCGACAAGAACACCACCTATGTTCTGGCCACCGCTGATCTGCTTCCGCCAAAGTAGCTTCCTGTGCTTTGCCTCTTATTCCGAACCGGCTGACTCCCTGCTATGCTGACCTTAATTTCTTCATGCAGTCGTTATTCAAAGACGAAACGTCCGTAGTCGAACCAAAACCGCCTCGGACGAAAGCTGCGCGCCTGTTATTGTTCGTGTTTCTCGTGCTTGCATCTGCGGCCGTTGGCGCGACTTCGGGACTACTTCTCGTCTACACCGTTGATCTTCCTCAAGTGGATGAACTTGAGCACTATCGGCCCAGTTCGGTCACGGAACTCTATGACGATCATGGGCGGGTGATTGGATCGTTTGCCTTACAACGGCGCGTAATTGCGTCGTATGACGACTATCCGCAGGTGCTGCGCGACGCGCTGATTTCCATCGAAGACAAGGATTTTTATCGGCATTGGGGCATCAACGTCTGGCGCATTGCCGGAGCGGCCTATCGCGACATTCGCTCGGGTGGGCGGGTGGAAGGCGCTTCGACTCTCACCATGCAGCTGGCCAAAAACTTGTTTCTCTCGCCCGACCGCTCGTTTCACCGCAAAATTCAGGAAGCGTTGCTGGCCATTCAGATCGAACGGCGGTTCACCAAGCCGCAAATCTTCACCCTCTATGCCAACCAGATTTATCTCGGGCATGGGAGCTACGGTTTTGAAGCAGCTTCGGAATACTACTTCAGCAAACCCGCCAAGAAATTGACTCTGGATGAAGCTGCACTTCTTGCAGGATTACCCAAGTGGCCGGCAAACTATTCGCCCATCAACCATCCTGACCGCTGTTTGAAGCGCCGCAACCTGGTGATTAATTCCATGCTCGAAGATGGAAAGATCACCGCCAAACGGGCGGCTGAAGCGCGTGACGAGCCCATCGAACTCCATGTGGCGCATGATCCCGGCTCGCTGGCGCCGTATTACGTGGAAGAGATACGGCGCTATCTCGAAGCTACGTACGGCAGTGATCAGGTACATCAAGGCGGGTTAAAGGTGTACACCTCGCTCGACATGGACCTGCAACGGGCGGCGAATCGGGCGGTGCTGGACGGCCTAGCTGCGTACGAGCGTAGACATGGATGGACAGGACACTTGGAAAACGTGGTTGCGAATAATGTCACCTTAGAAAATTTCCATCACCCCGATTGGGATGACGAACCTGAAGCGGGGGATTATATGCACGCTCTGGTGACATCGGTTTCTCCAACAGCGTGTGTAATCAAGTTTGGCCGCTTCACCGCCACCTTGGGCAAAAATGAGTTCGCGTGGACCCTGCGCAAACCATCGGACGCAGTGAAACCCGGCGACATCGTTTACGTCAAGGTGCTAGCACTCAACCCTGGCGACACCGCCCGCGTCAGCCTGGAACAGGACTCGGGAATACAAGGGGCCCTGGTCGCAATTGACAACGCGAACGGCGACATCAAAGCGATGGTAGGAGGGCGAGATTTCAATCTCTCGAAATTCAACCGGGCCACGCAGGCGCTGCGGCAGGTAGGGTCGTCGTTCAAACCGTATGTGTACACAGCGGCCATCGATCAAGGGGCATCGCCCGATGACACCATCCTTGACGCGCCTGTGACTTTCGATACGCCCTCCGGCCCGTATATTCCGCATAACTATGACGACAAATTTGAAGGCACGATCACCTTGCGGCGGGCGCTCGTACAGTCGCGCAACATTCCTGCGCTAAAACTTGCAGACCAGCTCGGAATCAAGAAAGTGATCGATTATGCGCACCGCTTTGGCATCACATCCAACTTGCCGCCCTATCTGCCAGTCGCGTTGGGCGCGGCAGAAGTCACGCTGTACGAGCAGACTTCCGCCTTCAGCGTTTTTCCCGACGATGGTGTGCGTGTGATGCCGCGCTACATCACAAAAGTGACCGACCACGCTGGCCGCATCCTGGAAGAAAACTATGCCGAAGTGAAAGACGTAGTCAGCGCCCAGACTGCGCGGGTGATGACTGCAATGTTGCGCGAAGCCGTCCTGCATGGAACCGCGATTCGCGCCAGTTCGTTGTCCTATCCGTTGGCGGGAAAGACAGGGACCACCAATGACTTCACCGATGCCTGGTTTGTAGGATTTTCACCCACCACGACATGCGGCGTGTGGATAGGTTATGACGAAAAGAAGTCACTGGGGACCGGGGAGACGGGAGCGCATGCTGCCCTGCCGGTGTGGATGGACTACATGAAAGTCGCCCTGGCGGGCAAAGAGCCAGGAGAATTTCAGCTTCCAGCTCCGTCCCTCAAACTTCCACCAGCACAAAAGATAGACACTCCAGACACTGCGCCGGGGGAGGACGAAAGTCACTAATGTCTCCTCTGCGCCCTTTGCAGCATTTCTCAGCGTCCTCTGCCGTATAAGGTTTTGATTGTCCGCCAGTCAAGGTAACCCCCAGACATCGCTTTCGTCTAAGTGTTCAGCAATTGTTATATTTATGTGCTGCCAATATGGATCTGGGCCGACTCATCGTTCGTGTGCAGGTTGATCCGGCTGGTGTTCTGGAAGCTACCTCAAGGCCTGATCCTGTCATTTTGATCCATGTGGGCGTGCCAGTCGAAATCGGCTGTGAGCGGGGTGGCCAGATGCACTGCGGCTTGAGCGTTCACGGCGACGTGGACATCATTCCGCCGGGTACTGCCAGCCGCTGGATTCTCAAGAAAGAGGATTGCGGTCTCATCGTGCGCATTCCGCAGGATTTGTTGGCTGACGCCGCAGCCAGTCTGAACCTTGACCCCGAGCAGGCCCGGCTCCTGAACCGGTTCCAGGTGCGCGATCCGCAGATCGAGCACCTGGGATGGGCGCTCAAGGCTGAGTTGGAACGGACGCACAAGAGTGGGCAACTGTTCGCGGACAGCATCGGCATGGCACTTGCTTGCCGGTTGTTGCTGGCGCATAGCGTGGGCGCGACGATGGAGATCAAGATCCAGCCGGGAGCACTGTCTCCTTACAGATTACGGCGGGTACTTGGATTCATTGAGGAAAACTTGAGCAGCGACTTGTCGCTCGCTTCCATTGCCACCGTGAGTGGTCTTAGCATCTCGCATTGCCAGAGGGCGTTTCGTAGCGCGGTCGGTGTTTCCGTTCATCAATATGTGATTCAGCGGCGAGTGGAGCGCGCCAAGTCTCTCTTGCTGGACAAGAAGTTGCCGGTCGGTGAAGTTGCGCTGGCGGTGGGGTTCTCCCATCAAAGCCATCTTGCCTATCACATGCGGCGGTTGTTGGGCGCTTCTCCCATGAATTTCCGGGGAGAAAACTGATAGAGTTCGAATCTGCTCAGAATGGTTGGAATTTGAGCGACGGCAGCCAGCATCTGACCGCATAATTACCGCAATGATGAATACCGTTTCGACTGCTTCCCCATGGTTCGGCCCACGAGCACCATTTGCCATTCTGGTGGGCGGAGGAGTCGCGGGCACGATTGATCTGATCTTGGCCTATATCTCCTTTGGTGTGGGAATGCCGCGCGGAATCGCCGCAGGGTTGCTTGGTCCCAGCGCCCGGCAAGGCGGTATAGGCGTCTACATCCTGGGGATCTTCCTGCATTTCTTCATCGCTTTTTCCGCGGCTACGGTCTACTACCTTGCCAGCCGAAAGTTGGACTTCATGGTCTGGCATCCAATTGTGTCGGGGATATTTTTTGGCATAGGGCTTTGGCTGGTGATGAATCTGATCGTCCTGCCGCTTTGCGCCTTTCATTTCACCGGCCCGTACATGTTGAATAAGATGATCCAAGGGCTGCTGGTGCATATGTTCTTGATCGGACTCCCGATTGCCCTTAGCGTGCGCCGATTTTCGGTATAGATTCCGCTAGAGGTCTTCACCCATATGCCCGCAAAACACAACGTAGTGGTTGCGCTTTTGTTATCCGCTTTTGCCGCGTGCCTGCCGCTTCACGCTGGGGCTGAAATTCCGTTCCCCGCCGAATACCGTAAATGGGCAACCGTCAAAACGGCACTGGTCGGCCCACAAAGTCCCGCGTTCGCTACCGAAGCCGGCATCCACCATATCTATGCCAACAGCAAGGCCATGGAAGGATATGCAACCGGCAAATTTCCCGACGGTTCAATTCTGGTTTATGAACTACTTGAGATCAAAGAAGTTTCAGGGGTGACAATCGAAGGCCCGCTCAAGCGTGTGGATGTGATGTTGAAGGACAACCAGCGCTTTCAAGAGACCGGCGGCTGGGACTATGCCCGGTTTCGGGATGGAAGCCGAACAAGTGGCACGCTCGTTTCCGATCAAAAGGCCGGTTGTGCTCGTTGTCATGGGCAGAAAAAAGATCATGACTCTGTGTTTAGCGAATTTCGTCAGTGAGTTTGACGCGCTGATCCTGTTTCTGGTGGTTGGAGGCGAAAGTACCCGATGCGTCTTCCTCTCGGAATGACGACATTAGGTTCCAGTTGGTTGGTTCTGCTTTTCTTCCCAGCGGAAGCGTGCTACAACCAGGCGGATGTCGCTGAATGTAATCTCGGTCCGAAACCGCGTCTTTGATGGGGCGCAGCGCTCCCGCTCCCAGCCGCCGGCATGCGGTTTCAATTTCCGCCAGCGTGGCCGGCTCGACCCAACCGGGTTTGAACTCCAGTTCACCACTTTCTACTAATTCAGCCACTGTAGTGATGATGGTGGAAACCTGACGCCCACGGATGACAGCGATTTCGGCAAAGCTTTGGCCTTCTTCCAGCAGCTTCTTAGTTGCAGCTGCCGGGCGCGAAATTTGCTTTGGCGGGGCGGTGGCTCTCGCGCCATTGCGGAAGCTCGCCAGCGCGCCAAGTATGCCTGCGCCATACAATTCCGCTTTGCGTTCACCGATGCCAGTGATCTGTAGCAACTCTGGCAATGAGGACGGCTGTTTCCGGCAGATTTCCTCCAGCGTCGTGTCGTGCAGAACTACAAAGGCTGGGGAGTCCTGGGCCCGCGCGGTGTTGCGACGCCATTCGCGCATGTAATCGCGCAATGCCTCATCCACTGGAGGCATGGGGATAACCTTCACCTCTGCGCGCGGGGCCTCTGCCAGGGTTTGCAGAGTTCCGGTGCACACATCGCAGGTGCCGCAGGTCTCCCATTTGGGCTTCTCGCCAAAGTGGCGACAGATTTGCAGTTGCCGGCATTCTTTCGAATCGGCATAGCCGCGGATATCGTGGTAGCGCTGCCAGGCGCGGTCGCGCTCCTGGGAATCGGCAATCTGCTTCATGAAGTGCGCCAGCAGGGCAACGTCCTGCTTTTGCCAGAGCAGAGTGCAATCGGCGGGATTGCCGTCGCGTCCGGCGCGGCCTGCTTCCTGGTAGTACTGTTCGACGGATTTGGGCAACGACATGTGGACCACCGCGCGGACATTCGCCTTGTTGATGCCAAGGCCAAAAGCGATTGTGCCGACCAACACGCGGACCTCATCAGACATCCAGGCTTCCTGATTGCGCTTGCGCATGGCGTTTTCCATTTTGCCGTGGTAGCCGATGGCGGCCACGCCGTTTTCTTCCAGGAAGTCGGCGGTCTGTTCCACCCGCACCGTAGTCGGCTCGTACACGATTACGTTGCCTTCAGGATATTTCTTCAACAACGTGAGCAGCAGTTGGAGCATTTCCCCGCCCTTGCACTCGCGTACTGCATAGCGCAAATTAGGGCGGTGGAAGCTGGCGATGTATTTGTGCGGATCGCGCAGTTGCAGCTGATGCAGGATGTCGTGACGCACTCTTTGGGTTGCACTCGCGGTGAAAGCAGCGATATGTGCTGCCGGAAAGTTTTCGCGCAGGCGTTTTAGCTGACGGTATTCGGGGCGGAATTCATGTCCCCACTCGGAGATGCAGTGGGCCTCGTCAATCGCGAAGAAAGAAACTGGCACGCCGCGCAGCCAGGAGATGGTATTTTCACCGGCCAGGCGCTCCGGTGAAATGTAAAGCAGGCGGAATTCACCCTCGCGCGCTTTCATCATCACCCGCGATTGTTCGCTTGACGAAAGCGTGCTGTTCAGCACCGCCGCCGGAATCCCCATTTGCGTGAGTTGCGCGACCTGGTCGTGCATCAAGGCAATCAGTGGAGAAACCACTACGGTAGTCTTGCCCAACGCGAGAGCCGGCAGTTGATAGCAGAGAGATTTCCCTCCGCCGGTTGGCATGATTACACAGGTGTCATGGCCACCCACCAGGCTTCGGACGATGCGCTCCTGCATGGGGCGGAAGGAGCTGTATCCCCAGTACTGGTGGAGCGGCGCGAGCAAATCGACTTCCATCATGAAGAAATAGTATAGGTGCCGGGAACGCTGGCGGAGACGGGAGAATTTATTCGGCGTTCCAATTCAGGAAGACCTCTTATAATTCGAGTAGCCATGAAGGCTTTTTTTCGCTTTGTGCTGTTGTCGCTGGTGCTGCTGGTGGTGGCGATGGTGTCGGCGCTCACCGCTATGCGGTTTGCCATTCACGGCCGCGAGGTCGCTGTGCCAAATCTGTTGAGTATGACTCCCAGCGAGGCGCGCAAGCTTTTGGAAGGCGACGGACTGAGTCTGGAGATTGAGCGTCAGTATTACAGTGCTGAGGTTCCAGAAGGAAAAGTCTTGTCGCAAATGCCTCCCGCTGGGACCACCGTGCGGCGGGGATGGACGGTGCACGTATCGCAGAGTCTGGGCCCGCAGCGGGTGACTGTTCCCAGCGTCATTGGAGATAGCGAACGCGCAGCTGAAATCAATATTCGGCGGCGGGGGCTGGAATTAAGTTCAATCGCGCAGATGCAGATGCCGGGGACCCCCGCGGACCAGGTGCTGGCGCAGAATCCTCGGCCGAATGCCAGCGGGATTGCGGCTCCCAAGCTCAGTCTGCTGGTGGCCGAACCAGCGGAGCCTCAGTCCTTCGTCATGCCGAACTTTATCGGGCAGGCGTTGGGAACCGCAAAATTGGCCATGCAGGACGCCGGTCTGCGGGTCGGTATCGTCACCATTTCTCCGCGTTTTACGGACCGTTCTCCTACGGGAGAGTATTCCCTCTCCAGCCTGATCGAGTCGCAAGACCCGGCTGCGGGGAAGAAAGTGACTGCCGGGGCGGTGGTCAATTTTGAAGTCCGGTAAGTTACGCGGCTAGCTTTTTTCCAAGATTGCAGCGAAAAATCCGTCGCAGGGATGAACGCCGGGGATTGTCCGCAGGTAGGGTCCGGCCGCCAGTGAATCTAAGTCTTTCCATTGCAGGTCTCCGTTGCTGGAGAGATGTTCAAGTACCATTTTGCAGTCAATCCGGTGAAATGAACTGTTTCTTGTCAGGGCCTCAATCACCACGTCTGAATTCTCTTCGCGTTCCAGAGAGCACGTTGAATAGACCAACCGTCCGCCTGGGCCAGTAAGTTTCATGGCCGATTGCAAGATTGCCAGTTGCCGAGCGTGCAGGTCGGCCAAGTCTTCCGGCTTTAGACGCCATTTGATCTCTGGATTATGTGCCAAAGTTCCCGTGCCTGAGCAGGGCGCATCCACCAGCACACGGTCAAAAGGAGTATCAGAATGAAATTCCCTGGCATCGGCAGTAAGCACTTGAACATTCCCCGCCGGAACGAGTTTGCGTAACAGACGGGCGCGGTGCTCGTGCAATTCCAGCGCGACTACCGATGCGCCGGGATTGCGTTCTGCAAGGATGCGTGTCTTGCCCCCGGGCGCGGCGCAGCAATCCAAGATTCGCTTGCCTTTGCCAACAAGCAAGGCTACGAGTTGGGAACCTTCATCCTGAATGGATACTCTGCCTTCGCGAAAGGCGGCGGTGCCTGTGATCTCGCCGGTCCGGCTTCGATTGGCTGATGCCAGTATTTGACCGGGGGCCAGTTGGATTCCGTCCTTGGCAAGCTCTGCCCGCGCGGTTGCAGCAGATAGACGTAGGGCAACCTCAGGGATAGTCTGGTTGGAGGCGCAAATTTTGCGGGTTGTGTCTGGCCCAAATTCGTTGTTCCACCTCTCTACCAACCACAAGGGATGAGCACTAGACCCTGCTGAAGACGCTTCCGTAAGTTTCCCGCCTGCTAATTTGCGCAAAACTGCATTTACCAGCACAGAAGCCGAGCGCTTCTTCGCCCTCTTTACCAACTCCACGCTTTCATTCACCGCGGCGCGCTGTGGCACACGCGACAAAAACCGCAGTTGATATGCGGCCATACGCAATGCTGTGAGCACCTCGGGATCGAGTCTTTCCAGTTTTTGGGATGAATATTGCGCAATTTGCTCGTCAAGCACCGACCGCCAGCGCAGGACTCCTAAAACTATTTCGGTAGCCAGGCCGTGATCTTTCGATGAAAGCTCTGAGTATTGCGGCGCGTGCAGCAGTTCTGCGGCGTAGGCATCGGTGCGGTCTACTCGCAACAGGATGTCGAAGGCTGCGGTACGGGCGGGGGAGATGGACATCAGTTCCTGGTTGTCAGTTCCCGGTCCCCAGTTTTTCGCCGGGTTTCGGGTGGTACCCGTGGATGAAATCTTTGGCTGGCATTCGCTTTTTGCCTTCGGGCTGGAGCTGAAGAAGTTGCAAAGCATTGCTTCTGCATCCGACTAATACTGCGTCATTTTCGACCTCAAGCTCGCCTACCGGGATTATTTTCTCAGGAATGACACCTACATCCCACAGATGCAGGTTCTTCCCGCGAAAAGTAGTGAAAGCGCCAGGCCATGGCTGGAAACCGCGCAGGCGATCGCGCGTTTCCTGGGCGGTGCGGTGAAAGTCGATCCGGCCATCCTCTTTGGTTAGAATTGGCGCTAGTGTTGCTTTTGTATGATCTTGGGGGCGGCGATTGATGTTCCCTTTCTGAAGTCCGCGCAGTGTCTCAATCAGGAGGTCTGCCCCAATGTCCGCAAGCCGCGGCGACAGAGTCTCAGAGGTATCGGTGGGGGAGATTGCGGCCTCTTGTTGCAACAAAATATCTCCGGTATCGAGACCAGCGTCAATCTTCATAGTGGTCACACCGGTCACCGATTCCCCGTTTGCAATGGCCCACTGGATCGGCGCAGCTCCACGGTATTTCGGAAGCAAGGAAGCATGCAGATTAATGTTGCCCAGCCGGGGCAGATCA
The DNA here is from genome assembly GCA_963837365.1 of uncultured Acidobacteriota bacterium. GTDB lineage: Bacteria > Acidobacteriota > Terriglobia > Terriglobales > Acidobacteriaceae > CAWBXL01. Next base: position 129,529 of record CAWIMW010000006.1, on the reverse strand, counting down.
AGCATCCACTGCGGGATGATGCGGCCGTAACCAACCACGATGATGCCGTCGGGTTTAATCGCGTCGAGTTGTGCGCGGAATTCATCGTTCTGTTTGATTCTGGCGGGCTGGGTAATTGAGAGTCGTAGCTCCAACCCGCGCTGCTTGACCGGCGAGGCAGTGAGTTCCATCCCGCGTCCACGGGGGCGGTCAGGCTGGGTAACAACAAGAGGAACAGAAAATCCGGAATCGACCAGCTTTTGCAGAGTTGGGACTGCAAACTGCGGCGTGCCACAAAAGACGAGTGTGAGAGAAAAAGACATTTAGGTTTTCTCTGCGATCTCTGCGACCTCGGCGGTTTAAGGTTTGTTTCGCTGTCGGCTTAAGAGCATTGAACCGCAAAGTTCGCAAAGAAAATCGCGCAAAGGACGCAAAGAGTTTACTGCCACTCGCCCGCTTTCATCAGTTTTTTGATTTTGCGTTTCATAAGATCACGCTTCAAGGCGCTGATGTGGCTGATATACAGCTTCCCATCCAAATGATCGGTCTCATGCAGGAAGGCTCGGGCCAGCAACTCTTCGCCGGTCTTTTCGTACCATTTACCATTCTCATCCTGGGCGCGAACGGTGACTATATTTGGCCGCGTCACCGGCTCACGAAACTCGGGAATGCTCAAACAGCCTTCGTTTTGCTTTTGCTTGCCTTCGGTATGAATGATTTCAGGATTGACCAGCACCAGCTTGGCATCAGGATCTTCTTTGAAGGTCACATCGATGACTGCCAAACGCTTGGAAATCCCGATTTGTGGCGCAGCTAAACCGACACCGTGCGCGGCGTACATGGATTCGAACATGTCCTCGACCAGTTTTTTAAGTTCATCATCGAAGGCGGTTACCGGTGCGGCGGTGGCCTCGAGGACAGGATTTCCTAATTTCACAATGGGATAGATCATGCGCTGGCTAGTAGCTCTTTAATTGATCAAGATATCCTTTGAAATTTCGCACAGTTTCGGTCATGGAGTCACCACCGAATTTGTCCAGGGCACAACGGGCCAAAGTTAACGCCACCATGGCTTCCGCTGCAACTCCCGCAGCTGGAACTACACACACATCGGAACGCTCATAAGCAGCCTTGACCGGCTCGCGGCTGGCGAAGTCAACCGACTGTAGCGGGCGGCGCAGCGTGGAGATCGGCTTCAGGTAGCCGCGCACGCGAATCTCCTGTCCGTTGGAGACGCCGCCTTCGATGCCGCCAGCGTTATTCCGGGGGCGAGTGAAGCCAGTGAATCCCTCCTTCGCTCCGTAGCCGATTTCATCGTGGACGGCCGAACCATGAGAGTATGCGGCCGTGACGCCGGAGCCAATCTCCACCGCCTTCACCGCTTGCAGTGACATCACCGCGCCAGCCAGCATGGCATCCAGGCGCTCATCCCATTGAATATAAGTCCCCAGCCCCGGTGGGACATTATGCGCCACCACTTCGAAAACTCCGCCAATGGAGTCTCCGGTCTTAAGTACGTTGTCGACTTCTTCTTTCATGCGCTGTTCCGTGTCAGGATCGGCGCAACTGAGGAGGATTTCCTGCTTCTCGGAGACTGCCCTTATTTGCTCCCAGGCCACTTCTATTTTCAATTCCGTGCCGCCGACGGCCACCACATGGCTTAGAACTCCGATGCCTAATTCGCCCAGAAATTGCTTGGCCAATGCACCGATGGCCACGCGCGCGGCGGACTCGCGGGCTGAGGCACGCTCCAGCACGTAGCGGGCCTCGGAGAAGTTGTACTTCAGGGCCCCGGCTAGATCGGCGTGGCCGGGACGGGGAGAGGCCACGCGTTTGTGCTTGGCCGGATCCCCCGGCTCGACGGGGAGTGACTCAGTCCAATTTTTCCAGTCTTTATTCTCCAGCAAAATGGCAATCGGTGATCCGATGGTTGCGCCCTGGCGCACGCCAGAAAGGATATTCGCCTTATCAGTCTCAATCTTCATGCGCCCGCCGCGCCCATAGCCCTGCTGGCGGCGCCATAGCTCCCGATCAATAAGAGCCTGGTCCACTTTCAGCCCGGCAGGCAGGCCGGAAATGAAGGCCACCAGGGCCTCTCCGTGCGATTCTCCTGCGGTGAAGTAGCGAAGCATTGCTCAAGGATTGTATCCGATGTAGCCGGGAAAATTGGTTGCCGGAGGTTGTGCCCAGCCAAAAATTGCCCCCAAAGATGACGGACTCCGCGTTGGGCCTGTAAAATGCCCTCACCCGTTGGAATTGGATTCAAGTGGGCGGATTCCCGCCTGGCCGCGGCCCACTTCAGATTTCTCTGGCCCCCAGGAGAAGTCGTGCAGGAAAAGCGGTTCATCGGCGGTCCTTTCGGTAGACCCAAAATCCGTTGCCTGATCGTGGACGGCCATGCACTGGTTCGCCACGGCATGCGCCGCCTGCTGGAAGACGAACCCGATATTGAAGTGGTGGAAGAAGCCGGCACCGCCAACGAAGCTTTCCAGAAGCTCGGCCTGCATCAGCCGGATGTGGTCCTGATGGATACCGGCATGCCGGGGCTGTCGTCACCCGAGGTGGTGCGGCTGGTCCAGCATACCTCTCCACGGACAAAACTCATTTTCCTGACAAGTCACGAAGACAATCAGTCCGCGTTGCACGGGCTGCAAGCCGGCGCCATGGGTTATGTGCACAAGGACACGGAGGCGGCAAACCTCGTCCAGGCGATGCGCGATGCCCAGCGCGGTGTCCGCTATGTCAGTCCACAGGTCTTGCAGAAAGTCCGCAAGGATAGTTCCACAGCGGGAACTAAAACCAGTTCTCCAGCTCTCACCCCACGGGAAGAGGAGATCGTAAAGCTGTTGGCCCAGGGACTTTCGGTAAAAGAATCGGCCCGGATGCTAGGGGTCAGTGTGAAGACCGTAGAGGCGCACAAGTTCAACCTAATGCGTAAGCTGGGGATCCATAACAAAGCTCAACTGGTCACTTATGCCATTCAGATGAAAATCGTAAAACTGCCGACTGGGGCGTAAACTGGCGGGGCCGAGCGTAAATTCAGGCGACAAAGCGGCCTAGTTCTTCAGGACTCCCTTCTCATACTTGTCCGTCACCGCCTTGAAATCCTTCGACTTGCCACGTGCAATACTCAACGTCTTCCACTCGCCGGAACGTAAGTGTTTGGCCAGGAACACGATCTGCCCAATATGCAGGGCATAGTGCGCAATCTGCCGGTTTATAGCCTGAAGCACAGTATGGGGTTCATTGCGGATGGTGACCGTCCGCATGACGTCCTCAGGCTTGAGAGAGTCGATGGCTGAAAGCACGATGGCCCAACCGCTGTCCCACCAGCGCATGACCTCCGTGCGGGTAGTGGCTGGGGTCAGTTCGAATTCCTGATCGCGGTGGCGGTCGGGCTTTTCTCCGTCAGTGGTCAGGAAATCGGTGAAACGGGAGCGCATGTTGCCGGTGATGTGCTTCACGATTACCGCTATGGAGTTCGACTCCGGGTCAAGAGTGACAAAGAATTCCTCATCTTTCAGCTGGCTGAGCGCCCCTTCTCCCAGGCGCTTATAGCCCTCCAACTGCCGCCGGACCTCTTCCAGGTAGTGTTTGCTGACTTCAAACGGCATAGATCGCCCCTTGGAATTGCATGTATTCTTGTAGTGTACGAGATATTCTTCATACAACGAATTTTGAGTTGTGCCCGAAGCCGCATCGTGCTAGAAACGCAGATAGCAGCAATGAGCCCCAAGAAGACCAAAAGCAAAACAACCGACGTAGTCATACCCGAGAAGCTTTACTTCCGCATCGGGGAAGTATCCAGGCTCTGCAAACTTCCCGCCTACGTGCTGCGCTTCTGGGAGACGGAGTTCCCCCAGCTCAAGCCGGTGAAAAGCAGCACCGGGCAGCGGATGTACCGCCGCAAAGACGTCGAAAGTGTCTTGCGCATCAAGGGACTTCTCTACGAACAAGGCTTTACCATCGCCGGGGCCCGGCAATTGTTGCGGGATGAAGCCAAAGATGGGAAGAAACAGACACCACTACTGTTCCCAGCGGCCCCTCCGCCGGATCTCAAGTACATACGCCAAGGGTTGAATGACATCCTGACCATGCTATCCGCACGGCGCTAGATTCCGTTGCTTAAGATTGAATGGTTGCCTCTAACTCCTCGCGGAGTTTGGAAACAGCTTGCTGGTTACCGTGTTTCCATTCCTTAAATGCGCGCCAGAAGCGAAACCTTCTTGCGCGACGAAATGGCCGGAAAATAATCACCAGCGGGTTGAACTCGCGATAGCCACAAAAAGAACGAAACACGTGGACACGAAATGACCACCGCGACCATTTGCTCCGCTCCGACCAATTCAAAATTACTGCGCGATCTTTCACCAGAGGCAGGATTTGCGTGAGCATGTATTCCTGCCATATGGGGCTATCCGAATACACGAACAAGATATCGTTTCCTTTCGACGCCCAAAAGAGCCCAGACAAGCAAGTACATAGCGATTCGATGCGGTAAGTAAAAGGCCAAAGCGACAAGCACGAGCGGCAGAAGTACCGGCAGAAGCGCTATAAGGAGCAGAGTTTTCCAAAATGTTCGCGAGAATGATTCTTTCTGTCGAGTCACCGTGGAAGGGCACTGCGCTTCAGCCGTGCCGTTATTGTCCCTCAATATTGACTTGCGCGCCCATGGGGCGCAACTGCAATTAAAGTGTCCGGCTTGACGTTAGTTGCGCCGTACCGGCGCGGGTTTCAACTTGCGTTTCTAACGGCACGGCTGAGAAGCCGTGCCCTACCCAAAAACTATTTTTCCGCAATTGCTTCAATCCTTCTCATGTCGCTGTTCCGCGGTTTGTGATTCACGGGGAATGTGTCACATCGTTTCTGCTGGTTTCAACTTTTTCACGCCAAATTTCAAATTCCTTCAGAGCCAGCTCGCATTGCATGCGGTGACGCAGCTGGCGGTCGCGAACTTTGGTCTCCAAGGGCGGCAATAGATCAAAAGTGATATTCGCCGGTTGGAAGCGTGGCCGGGTCGGCATGGGTGATGTAGTGAGTCAGTGACCCGAAAGCGCTGGCGCGTGGAGGCGGAATCGGAGTCGAACTTTGCGCCAGCGCCGAGGCCTGGATACCCGCCATCAACCCGGTGGCGATGGATTCGACGTAGCCTTCAACTCCGCAAATCTGCCCCGCGAACAGGATGTTCGGGTGCTGCTTCATCTGCAAAGTTTCCTTCAGCAGCGTGGGGGCGTTGATATAGGTATTGCGGTGGATCTGGCCGTAGCGCAGGAAGCGGCCATTCTCCAGGCCGGGGATCAGGCGCAGCACACGGGCCTGCTCGCCGAACTTCAGGTGGTTCTGGAAGCCAACCAGATTGTAGGAGTCGGCCCGCAGATTTTCCTGACGGAGTTGCACCACGGCGTACGGCATCTTGCCGGTCCGAGGATCTTTTAATCCCACGGGCTTCATGGGGCCGAAGCGCAGGGTGTCGCGGCCGCGGCGGGCGATTTCTTCGATGGGCAGGCAGCCCTCGAAGTAATTCAGTTTCTCCCAGTCTTTCTCTTCCACCGACTGCGCGGAGAGCAAACCGTCATAGAAACGATCGTATTCATCCTTCGACATGGGACAGTTGATGTAGTCCGCCGTCCCTTTGTCATAACGCGCCGCCATGTAAACCTTGGACATCTCAATCGAGTCGGCCTCGACGATGGGGCTGATGGAGTCGTAGAAATAGAGGTGGGTGGAGCCGCTCAGGCGGGCGATCTCCGGGGAAAGTGCGTCAGAGGTCAGTGGGCCGGTGGCGAGAATGGTGATTGCCTCTTCGTCAACCTGCGTGAATTCTTCGCGGTGGATGGTGATCAGCGGTTCATTAGAGATCGCGGCTGTAACCTTGGCGGCGAAACGCCGTACCGTCCACCGCCAGCGCGTGCCCAGCCGGAACGGCGCATTCACGCGCGATTTCCATCAGCAGCGAGCCCGCGCGACGCATTTCTTCTTTCAGAAGCCACGGGGCAGTGTTCTCGCTGTCCGATTTTAGGGAATTGGAACAGACCAACTCGGCAAAATCGCCGGTCTGATGTGCTGGGGTAGAGCGTACCGGACGCATCTCCCACAGCTCGACCGGAACTCCGCGGCGGGCGCATTGCCAGGCAGCTTCGGTCCCGGCGAGGCCTGCGCCAACTACTCGCACACGCGGGCCCATCAAGCCTTCTCCGCTAGTTGCCCCATTGAATTGCCGGTCAGCGAGACCGAACGCCACGGATCACGGAACTGTGCTCCCAAGGACAGGTAGAAATCTATGGCGGGCTGGTTCCAGTCGAGCACTTCCCAGCGCAAACCGTAACAATGTTCATCGCGGGCAATTCGCGCCACCTGAGCCAGCAGGCTCTTGCCGATTCCCTTGCCCCGGAACTGGGTGCGGACGAACAGGTCCTCCAGAAACAATCCGGCCCGCCCTATGAAGGTGGAATACGTAGTGTAGAAAAGAGCGTACCCGGCAGGCTCACCGTCCCACTCCGCAACCAATGCACGAAATTTTGGCTCGGGGCCAAACCCGTCGCGGCGCAGGTCTTCCTCGGTGATCACGACTTCGTGGCTCAGATGTTCGAACTCGGCCAATTCGCCGATAAGTGTCTTCAGCAGCGCGGCATCGGCGGCGGTTGCGGGGCGGATATTGAGCATGTTTCTCCAGTAGTAAGTTGCCACGTTATTATAGGTGACCAACTCGATTTGATCGTGAGGCCCTAATGGCACGTATTTCTTTGGTGCAGATGGAAGATGCTTCGCCGGAACTGAAGGAAATCTACGAGCAGAAACTGAAGGGCAAGCCAGCCAATGCGCAGAAGGCAATGGCGCACCGTCCGGATATGTTGAAGAATTTTCTCGCCTTTTACGCCAGCGTGGGGCGGAGCCTGGACCGCAAACTCTACGAGTTGATTTACATCCGTGTGTCGTTCATCAACGGATGCAACTATTGCTTGCAGCACCATCTGGCGTCATCCAAGCGTGCAGGCGTCACCCCGGAAGACTGGGCGGCATTGAATGCAGGAGACCACAGCCGTTTCTCGGAGAAAGAAACGGCAGCGTTGTTCTATACAGAAAAGCTGACACGCACGCCTGGTCAAATCGGAGACGCCGATTTTCCCGAGCTTAAAAAGCACTTCTCTGATGCCGAGATATTGGATTTGCATCTGTTGACCGGGTTAGCCAATCTGACCAACCGCTTCACCGGGCCGCTGGGGCTTGAGTTGGAATTTCCGGAAGAGAAAATCTAAGAACTCAGCCACGGATTTAACGGATGAACACGGATTTGTGTTTGCATATCCGTGTTCATCCGCATAAATCCGCGGCTAAAGAATTTGCCTTTCATCTCCCATTCTTCGCGTAACGCGCTCGCGGTCCAGGTACTCCAGCAGAGGGATGGCATATTTGCGGCTGACGCCGGTCAGCTCCTTGAACTGGGCGACGTTAATTTTCGAAGATTTAGTTTTGTAACTGGCTATGTTTTTCTTCAGTTCGCTAAGCGCGGCTTGATGAAAGACTAGGCCATCGGCGATCCTCACCAGAGTTTTGTCTCTCAGTAAAAGAGTGACAATCTTTTGCGCCCGCGCTTTGTCTACTTGCAGGCCGGCTAACACTTCTTTCAGCGCAGGAACTTTGAGTCCGGCTGCCTTGAAAGAATTTTCGATAATGTTCTTCGACTCAGCTTCCTCGTCCTTCATCTCCACGCTACGGCCGGCTAAATGAATCACTTCGCCTTGGACTTGGATCTGCTTTTCTCGCCTCAACACATCAATTGCCAGACTAAAAACCTCGGGTTTCGCCTCGAGCTTCTCCCGCAATGTTTCTTTTCCAATTCCAGGCGCCAACGGATTTTCTTTATGAAACCGGGCCACAAGGTTTTGGATAGCGTCTTTCAGTACAGCTAATGCAGTCGCGTGCAGAAAAAGATCACCGATACGTACCAAGAGGCCATCCTTCAGGCCTCCCGCTAGGTGCTTCTCTATGAATTCCTTGCGCCATCCAGTTTCCGCGATTACTTGCTCCACGGGAAGGCCGTTGATCATTCGGGCATGAATGCGCATCTCCAGAATGTCGCTGGGGTTGCCGGTCTCAAGAACCTCGAGCGATGGCCTGCCAGTCGCCATTGAGGAAGCATTGAGTACTCGGCCTCCGCCAATCGTAATTACCGGAGAAAGCTGGCGAATAATGAACCGGTCGCCAGGGAGTAATAACATGGGATTCGCCAAGCGTAAGTGGACAAAAGCAGTCTCACCCGGTGCGATCTGTTCTTTTCCATACGGCGCGATTTCGGCAATCGTTTCTGACGTGTAAGCGTGCAGGTGCACACGCGCCCGGCCTTTTAGGGGCTTGGCAGAAGTCAGCAGCGAGAGCGCAGCGTCTGCGCGAAACGTAGCATGGAATGTAGCAGGCGGCGCAAGCGTCATGCCTCGTTCCAGTTCTTCCTTCTCAACTCCTGCGAGGTTGAGGGCGGTACGTTGGCCTGCCGTCGCCTTGTCCGCACTCTGACCGTATACCTGCACACCACGCACACGCGCTCGCTTTCCTTTGGGAAATACCTCTAATTCTTCATCCCGGTGGATGCTTCCCGAAATTAGTGTGCCTGTGACGACGGTGCCAAAACCCTTCATGGTGAAGACGCGGTCAATGGGCAGGCGCGCCAGAGCGGATGAGTCTCTGCCGTCCGTTTCAGTGGCGGCTTTGACCAGGGCCTGCTTAAGTTGATCGAGACCTGCTCCGGTTAGTGCGCTGACGGGAATGATAGGCGAGACGGACGCGTCCAAAAACGACCCGCGCAAGAATTCTTCAACTTCGAGTTTCACAACACTGAGCGTTTCTGGATTCACGGTGTCGGATTTGGTCAGCACCGAAATACCCCGGCGTACTCCCAGCAGGCGGCAGATATCGAAGTGCTCACGGGTCTGCGGCTTGATGGATTCATCCGCCGCGATCACGAACAAAACCAGATCGATCCCGCCCACTCCCGCCAGCATGTTGCGGATGAAACGCTCGTGGCCGGGAACGTCTACAAATCCCAGGCGCAGGGTTTGACTGTCGTGTCCCGGTAACTCCAGGTGGGCGAAGCCAATATCAATAGTGATGCCGCGACGTTTCTCTTCCTCCAGGCGGTCGGCGTCGATATTTGTGAGAGCTTTGACCAGCGCGGTTTTGCCGTGGTCGATGTGTCCTGCGGTGCCGACGATGATGGACTTCATGGAGGTTCAGTAGCAGGATACTTCAGAAAGTCGTTCATTCTTTTTTGGGAAACACCGTGATCTCTGGGATCAAAGGTTTAAAAACCTCACCACAGAGGGCACAGAGTTTCACAGAGGAAATCCTTTTAGGGCTTCCCCAAAAATGCACGCTTCGCGGTTTTTCCCGACGCCTGCCAGATTTTCACGATCTCATAGACGATCACGGTCCCGTAGGTGACCGCGATCCACACGACGACTGCCTCTATGGGAAGTCCGGCCCATGCGCCGATGAACAGTCCCATCATTTGTTTCTGCTGATATCCCCACCAGCCGTAAGGCACGGCCAGCGTTGCTTCCCAAAACATGCTGATGAGCAGGATCATGAACACGGTCAGGCTGAATGCGCGCCAGTTGATGAAGCGGCGTGCAGCGGGGAAGAAACTGGCCGAAGGGATCAGGCCGCCAACGACTAGCACGGTCAGGTATCCGGGAAAGCCGTCCGGAGATGGAGAGCGAAATTTCTTGTAGAGAATGGTAAGCGCTAACAGTGCAATGCCTATGACTAAGGACGACGGATGGAGCTTCAGCAAGCGTGGGATTGGCTGCGCTTCTCCCGCGTAGTCGGGCACGTTATAGGCGGCCAACCAGTATTCGTCCAGCCAGATGTAGATCAGCAGGATGGCTACAAAACCGGTGAAATAGAAAATGTATTCTTCAAGCGGAACCAGGCCGCCTAAAGCAGGAGCGCCGATTCCCATGGTCGCGCCGGTATTTGGAAAAATAAAAAAGCGGTGGGCCAGGAAGAAATCCAGGCCGAAGCCCAGCGGCGCCAGGATCCAAATGGTTCTCCAGAATGCTCGCTGCGGAATCTCGATTCCCTCGCTGGGCAGGAACCACCAACCGATAACTACGATAGGGACCAGGAATAACAGCAGGCTCCAGGTGTAGCCGTGCGGGGTAGGGTTTGTGCTCGGGATCTGTGCGATGGCGGCGGTCTTTACCGTATGCAGAGTAACTCCCACCGGGACTGCGATCATGGCGAACATGGCCATGACAATCCACGCACTGCGTTTCGGACTGGGAGAATTTCTGGGCATCTGGCTGTGATTAGCGGAGATTGTACGCCGAAGAAGATACGCTGCGCGCGATTCAGCTTACGCAAACTCTGATTTAGTCTTCCTAAACGCGTTCACCACGGAGGACACAGTGGTACACAGAGCAACGCCACAGAGACTGGCGCGAGGATGAAACCTCTGTGTCTCTTCCCCTGTGAAACTCTGTGTTCCTCTGTGGTCCCGACTTTTCCTTGTGGTCGTCCATCAAGCGGTCCTCATGGAACAAATAGAGATGGCCGGGACCTAATCAGAGGCCGGCAATCTGGCGATAGCGTTCCGTTTGCAACTAACCAAAAATATCTCTTGACTGTTGTCTCGTTACTGCGGTAAGTTCTGTAAGAACAGAAATAACGGAAACAACATGAAAATCACATTTGGCGATTTTTGGCGTCCGAACGGGACCATTGACCGCAGCGCTTACGCTTTGATCGGGGTCATTGGTTTCGCGGTCAAGCACAATCTAGACCGTCTGGTTGCCACCTTCGTATTCCATCGTCCTTGGGGATTATTCAATTACTGGGAGCCGGTACGCGATGTAGCACGCATCACCGAGCTGCCTGGCGATGAAGCCAGATTCTTAGCAACGCTGGTAGCGATTTCCCTGCCCTTTATTTGGGTGGGCGTAGTCCTGACCATGAAGCGGCTGCGCGGCGCGGAATTGCCGGTACAATTGGTCGTCCTATTCTTTCTTCCGTTTCTGAATCTGTTGTTCTTTATCTTCTTGTGCTTGGTACCGGGTCGAGAGCCTGGGGTCGAGCAGCGGACCATGAAACGACAGCCGTCATTTCTGGTTCGAATCCTACCGGATGGTGCGTTTGAAAGCGCTGCCGTATCTCTTCTAATCACAGTTCCAGCCGGATTCGGCATGGCCCTGCTCGGATCAAAGTTGCTGCTGAATTATGGATGGGGTTTGTTCGTAGCGCTGCCTTTTACTGTGGGATTCATGGCGGCAATCATTTACGGGCTTCGTCAGCCGCGAAAACTGGGCGGCTGTTTATTGGTGGCATGCCTGGCCACAACGTTATTAGGTCTGGCGCTGCTGGCACTAGCGGTTGAAGGCATGTTCTGTTTGATTATGGTCATTCCTCTGGCGTTGCCGCTGGCCATTGCCGGAGGAGTTTGCGGATATATTGTGCAACGGCGGCCGGGAATCCACACTGACGCTCCTGCATTCCTGGCTGCATTATTGCTTTTTGTTCCGGGAGTTGAGTGGAGCGAGCACATGGTGGCGGCGCCACCTCCCGTCTACGTGGTGCGGACAGCAATCGATATTCAAGCCCCCCCGGAAAAAGTCTGGAAACAGGTGGTCGCGTTTTCTCAAATTCCGCCGCCCAAAGAGTGGTTGTTTCGCGCCGGCATTGCCTATCCCATCCAGGCCCAAATGATCGGCAGCGGAGTGGGTGCGGAACGGCATTGTGTCTTTTCCACTGGAGCATTTGTGGAACCTATACAAATCTGGGATGAACCGCGCCAGCTTAAATTTTCCGTGACCTCGAATCCTGCTCCAATGGAGGAATGGACGCCCTACTCCCACATCGAACCGCCTCATCTCCATGGGTTTCTTGTTTCGGAAGGCGGACAGTTCTGGCTGACTCCGCTCCCCAGTGGGGGGACGCATTTGGAGGGGACTACCTGGTATCAACACGGGCTCTGGCCCGCAGCCTATTGGCGGCTGTGGTCGGATGCCATCATCCACCGTATTCATCTGCGCGTGCTGAATCACATTCGAGATGAAGTGGAAAATCCGGCGCAGGCCGGGAAAGAAATACGTTGACCTTTTCCCCGTCAGGCCGTCTCTCCTGTTGTAATCCCACATAAGGTATGGCATCCTTCTGTGGGAATAACACAGGAGAGCGCATGTCCGAATCCAAGCTTGATTTACTCCAAGGCACTCTAGACCTAATGGTGCTGCAAACCCTGGCTTCGATGGGTGAGCTGCACGGCTACGGCATTGCCCGCCGCATAGAGCAGGTGAGCGGCGATGAAGTACTGTTGAATCAGGGGACGATTTACGCATCCCTCGTGCGCCTGCAAGAGCGCGGCTGGATTTCCGCCGAGTGGGGTACATCCGACAACAACCGCAAGGCCAAATTTTATTCCATTACAAAGAAAGGCCGTAAGCAGCTGGCCGAAGACGCGGTCTATTGGCAACGGCTCTCGAGCGTGATGGGACGGGTGCTGGCCATGCAGGAGGAAAGCAAATGAACAGGTTCCGGCAACAGCTGCACCGCCTCCGTTCCTCTTTTTCTCACCCGCAAATGGATCAGGACCTCGACGCGGAAATGGCCACCCACCTTGAACTGGCCATTGAAGAAAATATCAAGCGAGGGCAGTCGCCGGCGGAAGCCCGCCGGCAGGCGCTGATTCAATTTGGCGGAGTCGAGCAAGCGAAGCAGCAGCAGCGTGACGCACGCGGATTTCAGATATTCGACATTCTGTGGCTGGACCTTCGCTACACCTTCCGTACCATGCGGCGCGACCCGGGTTTCACCTTGATTGCAGTTTTGATCCTGACGCTAGGGATCGGCGCGAACATTGCGGTCTTCAGCGTAGTGAATACCATCCTGCTACGCCCCCTTCCGTTTCAGGACTCGCAGCAATTGGTATGGATCACCGGCCTTCCTGGAAGGGGCGGGCTTTCCTCCCAGACTTACTCGAGCGATGCCTACAAAGCATTTCTGGCCCAGCAGCGTTCGTTTCAGGATGTGACTGGCTACTTCGCCTTTTCCACCAGCGACAACGTACGCCTGACGGGACGCGGCGAGCCGACGCGGATTTCCGGGATTCAGGTGGTCCCTAACTTTTTTCAGACTTTAGGCGTGCGGCCGGCACTCGGGCGATTGTTCGACCCTGACGAGGGCAAACATAACGGCCCACCGGTAACACTGCTGAGCGACGGATTCTGGAAACGCCACTTCGCCAGCAATCCGAATATTGTGGGACAAGCCATCAACCTCGATGGCGGCTTGTACACGATCATTGGCGTATTACCGGAGACATTTGATTTCGGTTCGGTCTTCTCGCCCGGTTCGAAAATGGACCTGTATCTCCCCGCCATTTTGGATGACATGGAAGACTGGGGAAACACGCTGGCACTCATAGGGCGTCTCAAGCCGGGAGTGAGCGTTGCCCAGGCCCAGGCGGAAGCTGATCTGCTGGTTCCGCATCTGCTCTTTAGCTTTAAGCATCCTGACTGGGGTGGCAATTACACAGGACAACTTTCGCTGCTGAAGCAATATGTCAGCGGCAAGTTGCGCCGGTCGTTGATTGTGCTATGGAGTGCCGTAGGCTTAATTCTGCTGATCGTCTGCGTGAACCTGTCGAACTTACTGCTGGCACGCGCAGCCGCACGAAGCAAAGAGTTCGCCATGCGCAGCGCTCTGGGCGCGGGTCGCGGACGACTGCTCCGGCAACTGCTAACGGAGAGTCTGGTCTTGTCTGGAGTGGGCGCAGTGTTTGGGCTGGGCCTTGCTTACGCGATTACTTTTTACCTGGCACATCAGGGATCGATTGCTCTTCCTTTGTTGAGCAGGGTTCGCGTGGACGGCGCAGCGCTAGCCTGGACTTTACTGATTACCGTCGCTACTGCGGTTGTGTTTGGTCTTGCTCCCGGTCTTAAGATGTCGGGCAAAAATTTACAGGAGGCACTCAAAGACAGCGGCCAGGGCATGAGCGAAGGCAAAAAGCATGAGCGGCTGCGCGCGGCGTTGGTAGTCTCCGAACTGGCGCTGGCGTGCGTGCTGCTGGTAGGCGCAGGCTTACTGCTGCACAGTTTTTTGCGCGTGCTGGATGTTGATTTGGGATTTGAGCCCAGCCGGAGGGCCGCCGTCAAAGTCGACTTTGCCGACGGCGATGGGAACAAGCGCGGGGTGGTTTTGCAGGAAATGCTGCAACGCATCGTCGCGGTTCCGGGAGTTGAGGCGGCTGGTATTTCCGACAATTTGCCGCTGGACATGAATCGCTCCTGGGGACTGAGCGCAAAAGGTAAGCAATACAAACCCGGCGAGCTTCCAGCGACCTTTGTATACGTCGCAACCCCCGGATATCTCAACGTGATGGGGATGCGACTGCTGGAAGGGCGCGACCTCAGTTGGCAGGATGGGCAGGACAGTGAACGCGTGGTGATCATCAATCAAACCGCAGCACGATATTTGTGGCCGGGCGAAGATCCAATAGGGCGCATCGCCCTGGTGAACGGCACAGACACGCGGGTGATCGGCTTAATCGCCGACGTCCGCGAGAGCAGCGCTGAAACTGCTCCGGGGTGGCAAATGTATTTGCCGATGACGCAGGCGGGGCCGGTTGGAGCACAGCTTGTGGTCCGGACCAAGCTTGCGCCGGACGTCCTGGCATCGAGTGTGATGGCGGCATTGCGGTCGTTGAATCCTGCGCAACCTGCGACCGAATTCCGGCCGATCCAAAATATTGTGGACCACTCGGTTTCGCCCCGAAGGTTCTTTGTCTTGCTGGTCGGCATTTTTGCTGTGTTGGGCTTAGTGCTGGCTTCGCTTGGGATCTATGGAGTGATCTCCTATTCCGTCACCCGGCAAACACAGGAAATCGGCATCCGCATGGCGCTGGGAGCGACCGTGGTGAACGTGCAGCTTGGAGTCATCAGGAAAACTTTGCGCATGGCGCTAATTGGAATCATGTTGGGCGCGATTGCGTCGTTTGCCATGGCGCGGGCAATTACGTCTTTGTTGTTCGCGATCCAGCCCAACGATCCGCCGACCTTCACCAGCACCATCCTGCTTTTAACTGCTGTAGCGATCATCGCGGGGTATGTTCCGGCTCGCCGGGCCTCCCGAATTAACCCGATGACGGCGCTTCGCAGCAATTAGGTACAGAGCATCACCAAGTCCGATTATTGCCAATGCATACGCATCCCATATGATGCTAAACCATGGCTCCGCTCACTCAAGACAAAGCTCACAACTTCGCCCACCAATGGATTCAAGCCTGGAACTCGCATGACCTCGATGCCATTATGTCCCACTACAGCGACGGTGTTGTCCTGACCTCGCCGGTTGCGGCCAAGCTGGTGAATGAACCCGCTGGCACTGTACAAGGCAAGACCGCATTGCGCGCATATTTCCAGAAAGGATTGGAGTTTTACCCCCAACTTCGGTTTGATTTGATTGATGTCATGTGGGGGCTATCCAGCCTGGTTCTTTACTACAGCAACCAAAATGGCACCAAATCGGGTGAATTCATGGAGGTTGGCGAAGATGGCAAGGTTACCCGAGTGGTTGCAAATTATGGGAGCTAACGGGTTGCCCCTTGTGTTAAACGGAGATCAAACCAGGTAATCGGGATAATAAGTTTTTTCGACTGGATTCACCCTTTTCATCCCCTCCGGTAGATGCGAAAATAGACTCTCGCTATGAGTGCAGCCGCCCCCCCTGCCATTACTCCAGAAGTCATCCGTGAACACGGACTCACGCCGAACGAGTACGAGAAAATCGTAAAACTGCTGGGCGGGCGCGAGCCTACGCGCACGGAGCTCGGCATTTTCAGCGTGATGTGGAGCGAGCACTGCTCGTATAAATCGTCGCGGGTGCATTTGAAACGCCTGCCTACGCGCAGCAAACTGGTGGTGCAGGGGCCGGGGGAGAATGCCGGGATCATCGACATCGGCGATGGCTGGGCTTGCGCGTTCAAAATTGAGTCGCACAACCACCCGTCATTCATTGAGCCGTTCCAGGGCGCGGCGACAGGCGTAGGCGGAATTCTGCGGGACATCTTCACCATGGGTGCGAGGCCGGTGGCGGTGATGGATTCGCTGAGATTTGGGCCGATCACCCGGCCGACTGATGTCGGCGAGGCAGGCAAGAGTGCCCGCCCTACGCCAAATCAGGTTGAGCTTCACAAGAATCATTCCGTGCTTGAAGGAGTGGTCAGTGGCATCGCCTCTTACGGCAATTGCTTCGGGGTTCCCAACCTTGGCGGCGAAACCAAATTTGAGCAGTGTTACTCCGGAAATCCTCTCGTCAATGCTTTTGCTTTGGGTCTGGTCCGAAAGGACCAGATTTTTTATGCCAAAGCGGCGGGTGAGGGCAATCCGGTGATTTACGTCGGCTCGAAAACCGGGCGTGACGGCATCCATGGTGCCACCATGGCCAGCGAAGAGTTCCACGAAGGCTCGGAATCGAAACGGCCTAATGTCCAGGTGGGCGATCCGTTCATGGAGAAGCTGTTGCTCGAAGCCTGCCTCGAAGCCATGCAGACTGGCGCGATCGTCGGCATCCAGGACATGGGCGCGGCCGGCCTTACCTGCTCCACCTGCGAAATGGGCGGGCGCGGCGGCGTCGGCCTGGAAATCGAAATGGACAAAGTGCCGCAGCGCGAGACCGGCATGAATGCTTACGAGATCATGCTCAGCGAGTCACAGGAGCGCATGTTGCTGGTCGCGCAAAAGGGCCGCGAGGATGAAGTTTTCCGCGTCTTCGAAAAGTGGGGACTCGATGCGGTTGAAATTGGCCGCGTGATTCCTGAGAACAAGATGCGCGTGTTCGAGCACGGCAAGCTGGTGGCGGAAATTCCCAACGAAGCGCTTACCGACGACGCTCCGGTTTACAAACGTCCACTGGAACGGTGGGAGCCGTCGGTAGCACGCGAGAAACCTGCAAACATCAAGCTCGGCAAGACTGATTTAACTGGCGATCTGAAAAAGCTGCTCGCCAGCTCAAATATTTCAGGGAAGCGCTGGATTTGGCAGCAATACGACTCCATGGTGCAGACCAACACTGTTGAAGGCCCAGGCGCAGGCGATGCTGGCGTAATCCGCATCAAAGGTTCGAAACGCGGACTGTCGATGGCGCTCGATGGCAATGGCCGCTGGTGTTATCTCGATCCCAAGCTTGGTGCCATGCACGCGGTTGCTGAAGCTACGCGCAATGTCGCTTGTTCCGGCGCAACGCCAGTCGGCGCTACCAACTGCTTGAACTTCGGCAACCCAGAGAAGCCACACATCATGTGGCAGTTCTCGCAAGTGATTGATGGCATTACCAAGGCCTGTGAAGAGTTGGATGTCCCCATCACCGGCGGCAACGTCAGCTTCTACAACGAGACTCTGGGCGAAGGAATTTATCCCACGCCGGTACTAGGGATTGTCGGCATCATGGAAGATGTTCACAAAGCAGTGAGCCCTGACTACAAGCAAGCCGGACGCACGCTGGTCCTGTTGCGCGCCTCCGAGCCCGGCGATGCTACCGATGCCGAAACTGAGTTTGGCTCATCGGAATACGCAAAAGAAATTTTGGGTGTGGTTTGGGGTTTTCCTCCGGCACTGGAGCTTGAACGTGAGGCGGCCCTGCAAAAAGCTTTGGTCGAGCTGTCCAAGGCTGGGCTGGTCGAGTCTGCGCACGACTGTTCGGAGGGCGGACTGGCGGTTGCAGCTGTCGAATCTGGTTTCGCTAAAGGCTTTGGAATCAGTGTGGACCTGGTCTCCAACGGCCTCGCGCCTGAATTCGTCCTGTTTGGCGAGGACGCGAGCCGGGTAATCATCTCTTGCGACCAGAGTAACCTCTCGCGAATCCAACAATTAGCGGTAAAATACAGCCTCTCTGCCGATGTCATCGGGCAAACCGTTTCCGACAAAGTTGAAATCAGGCTGGATGGGCGGGTAGTGGTGTCGGCCTCGGTGAAAGAGTTGCGGGATGGGTACGAAGGCGCGATCGAGGCGGCGTTGAAGGCGGATCCGGAGTTGGTAGAAGCGGATTGATGTTGTTTCGGGTTTGAGCTAAGAGTTAACAGCTAAAGGCTAAAAGCTATATGACTCCTGATAAATTTCACGACGAATGCGGCGTAGTCGCGATCTACTCTCACCACGAAGCGGAAACGCTTGCCTACCTCGGGCTGCATGCTTTGCAGCATCGCGGGCAGGAATCAGCAGGTATCGTCACTTCAAACGGCTTGCAACTGCGCGTCCACAAGGCCATGGGCCTGGTAGCAGATATCTTCACCCCGGAGGTTCTTGCGCCGATGCGCGGCACGCTGGCCATCGGACATACGCGCTACTCGACGGCCGGTGATTCTGCTCTGCTTAACGCTCAGCCGATCATGGTGACATCGAACAAGGGCGTCACTGCCCTCGCGCACAACGGCAACCTGGTCAACGCCGCAGAAATCCGCGCCAAATTGGAAGCGCAAGGCTCGATTTTCCAGACCAACAGCGATACCGAAGTTATCGTTCACCTGGTCGCGCTCTCCAAAGAGCACACCCTGCCAGAGGCAATTGCCGACGCCCTGCGCCGGGTGGAAGGCGCCTTCTCACTGGTCATCATGAGCGCCGACCGAATTTTCGCGGTGCGCGATCCTCGTGGGTTCCGCCCACTGGCCATGGGACGCATTCCGGCCCAGCCGGGACAGAAACAGGACACGATTGTTTTTGCTTCCGAAACCTGTGCCTTCGATCTGATCGGCGCGACCTACGAGCGCGAAGTAAAACCGGGCGAATTGGTCATCGTCGGGCCCGAGGGCATCAGTTCCCGCTTTTACGCGACCGCTCAGGCGCAATCAAGCTGCATTTTTGAGCACGTATATTTTTCACGTCCCGACAGCCGGGTCTTCGGGAGGCCAGTTCAGGAAAGCCGCGAAGAGTTGGGCCGACAGCTGGCGATCGAAGCCCCAGTCGACGCGGACTTGGTTGTGCCAGTTCCGGATTCCGGCGTGACTGCGGCCGTAGGTTACGCGGATCAAATCAAGCTCCCATTCCGTTTCGCCCTGATCCGCAACCACTACGTGGGCCGTACCTTCATCGAACCCAGTCAGAGTGTGCGCGATTTCGGGGTAAAGCTGAAGCTGAATCCGGTCCGTTCTCTGCTGGAAGGCAAGCGCGTAGTGCTGATTGATGACTCCATCGTCCGTGGCACGACCAGCAAGAAGATTGTCCGTATGATCCGTAGCGCCGGGGCGAAGGAAGTCCACATGCGCATTTCCTGTCCGCCGACGATTTCTCCCTGCTTCTACGGAGTGGATACCCCTTCCAAGAAACAGCTGATCGCAGCCAACAAAACCGTTGAAGAAATTCGGGAGTACATTGGGGCTGACTCGCTGGCGTATCTTTCAATTGAAGGATTGAAGAAGGCCTGCGGCGAGGGGATCAAGACCAGCTACTGCACTGCCTGCTACACCGGAAAATACCCCACCAGCTGGGTGGATGTGGACGAGATCAAGCCCGCTGCTGTAACCATCAATCAATAATCTGAAAGAGCGCTTTGCTTGTGTGGAGGCGGGGCTTGCCCCGCGTGTGAAGATTAAGACATGACAAACGGGGCAAGCCCCGTCTCCATGTGTTCCGATCATGCCCCTTACAGAAAAAGCGTTAATAGCCCGCATCCGTCGCCAGGTTCAAGGAGGGCGCGGCATCATCACCGGAATCGGCGACGACTGCGCGGTTCTGCGCATTTCACCGGACCATGAGGCCCTGGTCACGACCGACTTTTCTTTGGAGGGAGTCCACTTCCGCCGGGAATGGCATCCGGCAGAGTCGGTCGGCCACCGCTGCCTTACGCGTGGGCTCAGCGATATCGCTGCCATGGGTGGGGAGCCCATTGCGGTGTTTGTCTCACTGGCGTTGCCGCGTGACCTGCCGCAGTCGTGGGTGAACCGATTTTCCAAAGGATTGCTGCAACTGGCGGACAAATTCAACGTCACTCTTGCAGGTGGCGACACCGCACAGTCACCGGGCGGGATTTTGGCGGATGTGATGGTGCTGGGGTCTGTTCCTAAGGGGAAAGCGGTCCTGCGGTCAGGCGCGCGGGCCGGAGATCAAATTTATGTCAGCGGAGAACTGGGAGGGGCAGCGGCTGCGTTGATGCAAATGAAGAGTTCTCGCGAGCACAAATTGAATCCGCGCTACTTCCCGCAGCATTTTTTCCCAAATCCTCGATTAGCTCTGGCCCGTATTCTTCGGGAAAGAGAATTGGCCTCTGCCCTGATTGATATCAGCGATGGCTTGTCCACCGACCTGACCCGCATCTGTGAAGAAAGCGGAATGGGTGCGGAAATATTGGCCGAGGCCATTCCCCTCGCCACAATTGGAAAGCATTCGCATGAAGTGGATTTGGAATTTGCGCTCCATGGCGGCGACGACTATGAGCTGCTGTTCACCGTGCCGCATGACAAAGGAATTCCGTCCCCGCTTAGCCGGGGTGGCCATCACCCATATCGGCCGTGTTACGCGCGATAAGAAAATCTTGCTTACAAATGCGGAGGGCAAAAAGTCCCGGCTGAAGGCCAGAGGCTGGGAGCACTTCAAACACCACACGTGACCAAAGAGTAGTCGCACCTCGGATGTCTCTATTCGGTTGCGGCGAACAAGACTAAATTGTTGGTATGTCATGCCGTAGGTTCGTTTTCCCCGCCGTCTTTTGTTGCATGTGCATTTTCGCAACAGCTCAAGCCAAGGATTCCAAATCGCGCGAATCCAAAATTGACAACGATTTCATCCAGAAGCAATTCGGTGCAACCTGCACTATGATTCCAGGCCAGCAACCCATGTTCGCCGACATGAACGGAGACGGCGTCGAGGACCTGGTGTTGGCCGCCCGCTGCACCAATCCCATGATCGATCAAAGTGAACATGATTTCACGGTGCTCGACCCTTATTACGCGTTCTACGGCTACGGCAATCCGCAAGTTACCAGTGGCTTTGTCGCGGATACGCCAGACAGCAAAGCCATGGTGGTGCTGGTCATCCACGGACAGGGGACTGAAACCTGGCACTCTCCCAAGGAAAAATTTGTGCTGATCAATTTGTCGTTTAAGCAGGTCAGTGTGAAGAGCATGCAGCTCAAGAAGAAAAAGATCGAGGCGATCTATACTGAGGAAACCGACGGGAACCAATCGGTGGCGGCGATCTTCTGGGACGGGAAGAAGTATAAGTATCTGCCAATGGGATCGACGCTGACAGAGTAACAAAGTAACGGGGCCCTGCTTTGAATTTATGGAGAGCGAGGTCTTGCCGTAATTGTGAGCGAAAACAATGAGATTCAGACACATGATGATGGCCTAGTTTGTCAGGACGTCGGTGGCTGGACAGAGACGAAGCACAGCTTGGTCTCGCTTTACGCCAAACTCTTTGCGTCAGGGATGAGGGCGAAGTGGGATGTGCGAGTCTATGTGGAATTTTACGCGGCGTCGGGCTACGCCAAGGTTCGAGGAACATCAAAAATAATTCCTGGTTCACCACTTCGTGCACTCTCCCTTGAGCACCCGTTCGACAAGTACATATTCTGTGAGGCAGACGCAGAGCGGCTGGAAGCACTGAAAATTCGAGTACGTCGGCACGCTCCCAAAGCCGATGTCCACTACATTGCCGGGAATTGTAACGAGAAAGTCGACGAGATTCTACGTGCCATTCCTCAAGCATCACCGCAGAAGAAGGTTTTAACGCTATGCTTCGTTGATCCGCCAGATATTGGCATCAAGTTTGCGACAGTCCGTCGACTCTCCGAGCGATATGTCGATTTCCTGGTTTTGTTGGCACTTTACATGGACGCCAACCGGAACGTGGCTAACTACGTCAAAGAGAAGGCGGTAAAGATTGATGAATTTTTGGGTTCTAAAACTTGGCGGGCACAATGGAACCAGCGGGTGTTAGAGGGAATCGACTTCCCCCAGTTCTTGGCGGAGGAATTCTCGAAGAGCATGGAATCGTTGCGCTACAGGTCTCAGCCACTTCACAAGATGAAGACAGTCACTATCTCTGAAATAATGAATGTGAGGCTGTACCGTCTGGCGCTGTTCTCGCGTCATGATCGTGCGTATGCCTTCTGGGACCAAGTGCTGAAGTACAGTACTCCTCAGACGGCGTTCAACTTCGAGGAACCAAGTGGCGAATAACACCAAAATCGAATGGACCGACGCAACCTGGAACCCAGTCCGCGGCTGCACGAAAATTAGCCCGGGCTGCAAGCATTGTTATGCCGAGACATTCGCAGAGCGATTCAGGGGTGTGAAGGGCCATCCCTACGAGCAAGGCTTCGACCTCCGTTTGGTGCCCGAGAAGCTGACTGAGCCTTTGACCTGGCGCTCGTCCAAGCTGGTCTTTGTCAATTCGATGAGCGATCTATTTCAAACCGGCGTCTCCGACGAATACGTCTCGGCAGTCACTGAGGTAATGGCGACGGCGCATTGGCACACCTATCAAGTTCTAACCAAACGTTCTGAAAGGCTTGGTGAGATGCTGCAAGGCCGTCTGCGTCAATTCTCTGACTTGGGGCACATTTGGTGGGGTGTCAGCGTCGAGGACAAAAAACACGGTCTCCCGCGCATTGACCATCTTCGTAAAGCCCCGACTAGAGTTCGGTTCCTTTCGATCGAGCCATTGTTAGAAGACCTGGGTCAGATTGACTTGACCGGCATCAGCTGGGTGATTGTCGGAGGAGAGAGCGGCCCAGGCGCACGCCCCATGGAGAAAGATTGGGTTGTCTCCATCCGCGACCAGTGCCGCGAGTCTAAAGTGCCATTCTTTTTCAAGCAGTGGGGTGGAGTGAGAAAGGCCAAGAGTGGCCGCCTGCTCAACGGTCGTACATACGATGAGTATCCACGGCGGCATTCCGCGGACATACCGTTACGCGACGAATGCACTTCGTCTACTCAGGCGTTCTTGCAGAAATTCAGTGACCTGTTTGCCCAACGCCCCCTGGTTCAATTGACCGCTTCGTAAGATCCTTATTGTCCAAGAATCTTGCGCGCCTCCTCGTCGGCAGTCTTTTCCGTTCGCTTCGACAGCGTATACACATTCGTCCGCTCGATCTTGTCCCCCACCTTCATTGTGCTAAGCGGGCCGTAGGTCTCCAATTCCACATAGGCATCCGGATCAGCGTTGGTATAAATCACGGAGCTGCTTCCCTGGTTCGGATACTCCGCTCCGGGCATGCGCGGCGAATCAATCCGCAGGGCGTATTTGTCGTTCATCCATAGCAGCGAACTGCCGTCATTTCCAATCTGGCTGCGATAGTCACGCGCGCGGGTCAGCGAAAATAAGCCGTCCTGTAATTTTCCATTTTGGGGCTTTTCGAAATTAAGCAGAACATAGCCCTCAGGAAACTGGGATTTCTCCGGCAGCTTAATGAACGCCCGCTCCGGGTCGCGCAACTGGGTAATCACTCCGATGCCAACCTTGACCGGATCACCGCTGACTTTTTCATAAGTGGTGGTAATCGTCAGTAGCGGTTGTTGCGGATCTAGTTTGATGCGGCGGTGTACGCGTATGCCAAAAGCAGGATCCACCGGCGATACCAACTCAACCACCAAGCCCTTCTTGTGGGCCTCTAACGGCATAGCATCAAACGTGGCCGGCGGTGGCCAACCGCGGCCGATCATTTTCGGCCAGTCGGCCTGCGGAGACGGCCAGGATTTATCGCCTCCGAAGTTGGCCCAGTCTTTGGCCATCGGATCTGCCGGCTTGCCTTGTAGCTTGTCGTTCTCCCAGAAAATATTGCCCTCGCCCACAAAATGAAACTGCATCACCCGGCCAACGGATGGGACAACGACGGCTTCTACCTTGCCGTTGTTGAGCAGCAAAGCATCCGCCCAGCCGTGATGGTTGGTGGAGGAAAAGCCTTTCTTGTGGGCTGACTTGTCCGCGGCAACGCTGTTTACGCTGATCGCGCAGAGCAAGCAGGCAATCGCGCCTAAATGCGTGAATGCAACTCTTCTATTTCGCATGTCGGCTGAATTATAACTGCACGGGCGATCGTCGGCTGGGGGCGAAAGTATCAGTCGTCAGTAGCTGGTTCTCAGTTCTCAGTCTGGTCGGGGATTTCGTCTTCCGCTTCACAAATGACCGAGAGCCCTAATTCCAGGCGGGGAGAAAGATCAATTACGCTGGAGGATTTTCTTTTGGGAGGGGTGTGTTTCAAAGAACTGCGGCGTTGCCAGGGGCTGGCGGCGAAGTCGAGCCTTGGAAGTTGCCTGATGTCTTTCAATGGGGAGGAAGCCCTTCTTCGGAACCGATTTCGCCGCTACCCAGCGACGGGGGTGGGTACAAATAAGAGTCCCGAGGGGTTGTTGAAATCGTTCTTCTCAGCCAGTAGTTCGCTTTAGACCCTTGCTGACCTTTTTTGACGTATCCCTTGCGGGACGCGGCAACCGATCTTTGCTCGGGCTCCGGGCTAGCCGCCAACTGGATAAACTAGTTCAACGCCTCGGGACTCTATCTTGCCTTCGACTTGTGCTCCTGTTCGCCTCGACCAGCGCTTTGCTATAGACCCTCACCGGCCTTCTCTCTGTTTTTCACCTTGCGGTGTCGTGAGTGACCTAAGCTCGAGTCCCGGACGCTGCACCAACCGGGAAAACTTCAGAACGTGTCAAAGAACGAGTGTGTTTTTACGCCTTCCATTCATAGAGTCAATAAAAAAGGAGGATGTTTATCTGCTTGAATTTCAGTCGAGTGCAGACGGTTCACAGGCAAGTGACAGGATTTTGTGCATGACGAAAATGGATTTCGGGAAATGGTGGGATTTATCAATATTTACTGCGCTAGAGATGATTTGTCGTGGCATAGTGAGCATTGATTGGAAAGCCATGAGGTTGTGAAAATTCCGTGAAAACCTTGCTGCTTAAGGACTTCGGTAGTGGAGATGGAGTACAAGCGCTACAATGCAGCCCATGAAAACTCTACTGATGGCTTTCCTGCTTTGCTTGATGACTCCTGCCTTATTCGCCCAAGGCGCTCCGCCACAAGGGGCAGCCGATCAGCCCTACACCGTGGAGTACTACTACAAAGTCCAGTGGGGGCATCAACAGGAGTTCCTCCAGCTATTTCTGAAGAACCACTATCCCTTGCTGAAGAAAGGCGTGGAGAAGGGCCGCATGATTTCGGTGAAGATCGAGACCCCGGCCAATCACATGACCGAAGACGCCCGCTGGGATTACCGTGTGACCATCAAATTCAAGAATTCCACTTTGGCCACGACGCCGGATTCCGACGAGCAAGCCACCATCAAGCATCTCTGGCCTGATCAGGAAACCTACAAGCGCGAGGAGCAGCGGCGTTTTGAGATTCTGCTGGCTCACTGGGACTTGCCCATAACCGACATCACGCCTAAGCCCTAGCTGCTGTCGCACAACACAATTCACCAACAGCGACTACAATCGCGGCTGGAGGAAAAACCATGACGATTTTCAATGAAGGGCGCGGCAAGGTGATTGATGTGAACCCGGCCCCATTCGCCCGCTTGCTCGGCCTCGGCATCGCCGCATTTCTGCTCATCATTGTGCTTTTCAATTCTGTGACCACGGTGCCAACTGGCAACGTGGGAGTGCTCACTTTGTTTGGCAAGGTGACGGGCCCGGTGCTGGGCGCCGGCATTCACCTGATCAACCCGTTCAAGTCCAGTAAGGTCATGTCGATCCAGACCCAGGAACTGAAGGAGTCCGCCAGTGTGCCTTCCAGTGAAGGCCTGGTCATCAACCTGGACACGTCGCTCATCTACCATCTCAACCCCGATCGGGCGGCTGAGGTATTGAGCAACCTGGGTATGAACTACGAAGACAAAATCATCGAGCCCACGCTGCGTTCCAGCATCCGCGAAGCCACCGCTTCGCATAGCGCCAACGCTCTCTACACCGGTGAGCGGGAGATGGTGGCCAATCAAATTTTTTCGCAACTGAAAAGCCAGCTGGAGCCGCGCGGCGTCACCGTGGAGAAGGTCCTGCTGCGCGACATCCAGTTGCCTGCGACCCTGAGGAGCTCAATCGAAGCCAAACAACAGGCGGAGCAGGAAGCCCTGGCCATGAGCTTCCGTTTACAGAAAGAAACTCAGGAGGCGCAACGTAAACGCATTGAGGCCCAGGGAATCCGTGACTTTCAGCAGATCGTAGCCCAGGGAATCAGCCCTCAACTCCTGGAGTGGAAGGGGATTGAAGCCACGGAGAACCTGGCCAAGAGTTCCAATACAAAAGTAGTGGTCATCGGCAACAGTAAGAATGGGCTGCCGTTAATCTTAGGGCAGTAATTCGATGGAGGAACGGGCGTCCTCGCCCGTTCAGGCGCAAAGCGCCGTCGTGGACGGGTGGGGACGCCCGTCGCTCCATTGACTATTTCCGTATTGCTTTGGCCAACGGCGAGACCCGCTCGCGGATCTCGTCCGCAATGTCCGCGCCACGTTCCATCACGTCTTCGGCGGCTTCGCGTGCATCGTCTTTCCAATCGTCCAGGGTGTCCTTCGCGTCCTCATACTTGCGGCGAATCTCCTTGCGCAGCTGCTTACCGCTTTTCGGGGCCAACAATAGGGCGGTTAACGCGCCTACCCCCAATCCAATCATCAAGAAAGTGACGGCGGTGCCTACTTGGCTACTCTCTTCTGAAGATTCATAATTCCCTATGCGCATGATTAGGTCCTTTCTTCTGCTGGGTTAAGTTGCTTAGTGCCATTTTAGCCCCCTACCCCTCGCTAAGTGCCGGAGATTCCTGGCTGGATGATCGTTGGTGCCTACGGTTTCCCAAATCGGCCAAATCCGTTTAAAATAAGCACTTTGGTCCTCGTGCCTGGCGGAAATTGTGGCCCTAGCCTGCTCTCCCGCCCGGCCCAATAGCCATCATTTCAAGGAGATTTCGTTCGCATGTCCATTCCTGCCACCCAACTGCGTCCCGGCATGATCATCAAGCACAACAACGAACTGCACTCGGTCTTCAGCGTCGAGCACCGCACCCCCGGCAACCTCCGCGCCTTCATCCAGGCCAAACTACGCAATCTGCGTACCGGCGCCATGTTCGAACACCGCTTTCGCTCGCCTGACCCGATCGAAAAGATCAACGTGGACGAAGTGGAAATGGAGTTTCTCTACGCGGACGGCGACAGCTACTACTTCATGGACACGTCGAACTTCGAGCAGACGCATCTGACCAAGGAGACTCTTGGCGACGCCGTGGATTACTTGATTGCAAATTTGCAGATCAAGGTGGAATTTTTCGATGGGAAAGCGGTGGGGATTGAGCTACCCCAAACGGTGATCCTCGAAGTAGTTGAGACTGAGCCCGGGATCAAGAGTGCCACCGCCTCCAGCGTGGCAAAACCCGCCAAGACCGAAACTGGATTGGTGGTACACGTTCCGCCCTTTATCAACGAAGGGGAGAAGATCAAGGTGGATACTTCGGACGGTTCGTATTTGTCGCGGGCGTAATTTCGATTTGTCATTCCGACAAGGAGCGTAGCGACGAGGAGGAATCTGCTATTGCTATCCACGTGAGGGAAAGCAGATTCCTCCTCTGCACTTACGTGCATCGTCGGAATGACAAAGGGCGTTTAGTCACTGTTTGAGTCCGTCTCATGCGAACCTTTGTAGTTGCGATCGTTCTTTTATCGAGCTCTGCCTCGCTGTTCGCGCAGCAATCCAAAAAGCCGCTCGCTGCCGGCACCCTCGCTGACAACCTATATCGCAACCCAGAACTAGGCCTTACTTATAAAGTCATCTTAGGCTGGGTGGACCGCACCAACCAGATTCATGGCGAGTCAAATAGCGCTTCGAATGGCCAAGTCCTGCTGGCAGTCTTCGAGCACCCGCCCGAGGTCAAGAGCGAAGACGTAAACCCCGCGGTCATCATTGCCGCGGAGAGTCTCTCTTCCTTCCCCGGGGTAAAAACTGCGGCGGACTATTTCGAGCCCCTAACTGAAGCAACCACTTCGCAAGGATTCAAAGTGGTGAATGAGCCTTATGCAACCACGGTAGGAACCAAGGCGCTGGTGCGGAGCGACTTCAGTAAAGAAATAGGCAAGCTCACTATGTATCAGAGTTCGCTGGTCATGCTAGGCAGAGGTTATGCGATCTCGTTCACTTTTATCGGTGGCAGCGAGGATGAAGTGGAACAATTGATTAATCGGCTAGATTTTGTAGCGGCAGATAATAAGAGATGAATGCAAGCGTCAATCACGCATCTGCGCTGAAATTTCAAAACATCGCGACTTTGATATGTTCCCTATTGCTTCTTAGCTGTTCTCCATGTGACCAAGATAAAGGCCAAGAAGTGATTTCTCCCAACAAAGTGCTTACCGCGAGTGTCGTCCGCATCGGATGCGGAGCCATCGCAAAGGATGCAACTTGGGTGACATTGCATAAAACGGGTGGCAAGTACGATCGAAGAGACGATGTGGTATTTACGGCCCGTAGAACAGCAGTCTTTAGAACTTGCTTGGATCGATGACCAGCATTTATCCAAGGTGTGTCAACTCTTCTGTGTAAACGACCAGGTTTTGTTTTTGGGGATAGGTGCGCGAGGGAAGGGGGCAATTTCCCCTTCCCTCGCCCAGCGATGTAGAAGGATTCTGCGATTTCATGACGCCAGCCTCTCCAGGGCCGGCATTCGTTCCGGCCACAGAATGGTGAAATGGTTCAAGGCTTCTCGCCAGTGGTGAATCGGCATGGTCCACTTCTTCGCCGCCTGCCGCAACGCCAGAAACAGCAGCTTCAGCGCCGCTTCTTGGTTGGGGAACCCGCCCCGGATTTTGATGATCTTGCGCAGGGAGCGGTTCAACGATTCCACGCTGTTGGTGGTGTAGATGGCCCGGCGGATGTCGGGCGGATAGTGGAAGAAGGGCGTGATCCGCGCCCAGTTCCGCCGCCACACCTGACTCACGCTGGGGTAGGCTTTCCACTTGCCCTCCAGCTCCAACAGATGTTGCTCGGCTTCGGTCACCGTGCTCGCGCGATAGATCAACTGCAAATCCGCCACCACCGGCTTGCGCAGTTTCCAGGGCACGTAGTGCAGCGAAGCCCGCACCAGATGCACGATGCACAGCTGCACCTCGGTGCGCGGATACACCGCTTCGATGGCCTCGGGAAATCCTTTCAGCCCATCCACGCAGGCGATGAAGATATCTTTCACTCCGCGATTCTGTAACTCCGTCAACACCTGCAGCCAGAACTTCGCCCCTTCGGTCTGCGCCACCCACAGCCCCAGCACTTCCTTCTGCCCTTCCAGGTTCACGCCCAGCACCACATAGATGGCCTTGTTCTGGACGTGGCCCTCGTCGCGCACCTTCACCATCAGCGCGTCCAGGTACACGATGGGATAGACCTCTTCCAGCGGCCGGCCCTGCCACAGCTTCACTTCCTCGACCACCGCGTCGGTCACGTTGGAGATCAGAGTCGGTGAGACTTCGATCCCGTAGATCTCTTCCAGGTGCCCCTGGATCTCCCGCGTCGTCATCCCGCGGGCGTACATCGAGATGATCTTGTCGTCGAAGCCGGTCCAGCGGGTCTGCCCTTTGGCCACGATCTTGGGATCGAAGGTCGCCTGGCGGTCGCGGGGCGTCTCCAGTTCCAGTTCGCCGAAATCGCCCTTCAGGTTTTTGCGGCTTTTCCCGTTGCGTGTGTTGCCCCGGTGGTGGCCCGCCGGGTCGTGCTTCTCGTAGCCCAGATGGTCCGTCATCTCGGCTTCCAGCGCCCGCTCCAGAACCGCTTTGGTCAGTTGTTTGAGCAGACCGTTCTCCCCGATGATATCCTCGGGTTTCTTGTAGTCGGTAAGCAGTTCGTCGATCAGCTTCTTGTCGATGGCCATGGGATTTTTATTCTCCTCTTCCCTTGGCCGTTTACACAGTTCTATTTACACCCTCTTTATCCATCAACTGCCACTGTCGCAACGATGATATTCGTTTCCAGGTAGTTAAAAAGGGCGACATCAACATTTCATACAAATGATTTCCGTGCCTTTGTCACAGCAAAACCGCATTGCTGCCGCTTGTTGACGGTCCTGCTTGTTTATGCCTCACCAAGTCCTCCACATCCCCAATCTTGTCCCCCAACAGATTGATCTTCCGCGCCAGCCCTTGAATGTCCGACGCCGCGCGGCGGTTGACTTCAAAGTCCAGTTCGCTGCGTAGCCGGTCTTTGGTGTCCTGACGGTTCTGGCTCATCATGATGACCGGCGCCTGAATTGCCGCCAGCATGGAAAGAAACAGGTTTAAGAGGATGAACGGATACGGGTCCCAAGCCGCTCCCCTGAGCCCAACATTGATGGCCGTGTATACGCTAAGGCAAACCGCAAACAGGATGATGAAGCTCCACGATCCGCCGAAGCCGGCCACCTTATCGGCAATGCGCTCGCCGAATGTCATTTCCTCTTCAATCATGTCATTCGGGTTGCGGCTGGCGCGTACGCGCACCAACTGCTGGGCAGAGTGAAATTGCCGCCCCAGCACGGTGAGCATATCCATACCGGCCAGCGGTTTGCGTTGCAGCAGCGTGGAAATGTCATGGCGGTCCACCTCCAGGCAAGTGCTGTCAATCAAAGCAATCGCATCGGTCTGATGAGGGGTTTGTTCCAGCATGGACGCGAAGCCAAAGAATTCACCGACCGCCGGTTCATCCACAATGACTTCCTGCCCGTCTTCGTCCACGGTTGATACTCGTACCGCGCCATCAACCATGACGTAGGCCTTGTCGCCGGCCTCTCCTCGTTTGTAGATGCGTTGCCGTGGAGCAAAGGACTTTAGTTCGACCTGTCCGGCCAAAACGGCCGCCTCTTCATCATCGAGTAGGGCGAATAACGGGACTTGTCTAAGGATCTTAGGTTCGCAAGCCATGAATGATCTCCTTCAAAACACATCGGGTGGCCAAACATTCTACCCAATCACAGTTTCTGCACGATTACAATCCGGGAGACCTCTGTGGAACTCTGTGTCCCCTGTGGTTAAGGCTTATAAACCCAACGACAGAGAACACAGAGGCGCACAGAGGAACGGCCACGGAGGCAGTCAAAATCTCTTCCCAAAATGGGCCAAAAATCCGCCAAAAACCCCATTAACCGGGCCGATTCCAGGCACGAAAATCTGTGATCTTTATGCTATAATTCAATATATCTTCCGGTTCCGTAAGTGCTAGTAATTTCAGTGATTTGAAGTCACTTCGGGGCGACGGACGGGGTTCCCACCCAAGACGCAAAAATCGGCATTCTCTACGGAGCGGAATGGCCACAAAAGAGATCGCACCCATCGCAGAAACAACTACAAAAAACGGAAAGTTGACTGCCATCAACGGAGGCAACGGCGACTACAACGCCGACTCCATCAAGGTGCTTGGCGGCATGGAGGCGGTGCGTAAACGTCCCGCCATGTACATCGGCTCGACTGGTGAGATGGGACTTCACCATCTGGTCTACGAAGTCGTCGACAACTCTGTGGACGAAGCCCTCGCCGGACACGCCGACAAAATTGAAGTCACCATTCACATTGATAATTCCGTCACGGTGGTGGACAACGGCCGCGGCATTCCCGTAGATCCGATGGATATTGACGGCGAAAAAGTTCCCGCTGCGCAAGTGGTACTGACTAAGTTGCACGCCGGCGGAAAATTCGACTCTTCTTCATACAAGGTGTCCGGCGGACTGCACGGCGTCGGCGTTTCCTGCGTGAACGCACTCAGCGAAGAATTAGACCTGGAAATCTGGCGCGATGGATTTACCTGGGAGCAGACCTATTCGAAAGGCGAGCCCACCAGCAAGCTCAAAAAGACCGGAGCGGTAAAAGCCAAGACCGGGACCAGGGTCCACTTCCTGCCGGACAAGAGCATCTTTACTGCGACCGAGTACAGTTATGACACCCTGGCCCAACGCCTGCGCGAACTGGCCTTTCTGAACAAAGGCTTGCTGATTACGCTCACCGACGAACGCGCGACCGATTCGAAAACCGGAGAACCGAAAACCGCCGAATTCAAATACACCGGCGGCATCGCCGAGTTCATCAAGCACCTGAACCGCGGAAAACAGGCTCTCCATGACAAGCCGATCTACATGGAGGCCGAGCGCAGTGGCGTAGCCATGGAGATTGGCCTGCAATACAACGATGGTTACTCGGAAACTGTTTTCAGCTTTGCCAACAACATCAATACCGTGGACGGCGGCTCACATCTTTCCGGTTTCCGCATGGCGCTCACCCGGACCATCAACTACGCTGGGCAGCAGATGGGCTTGTTCAAAGATGTAAAAGAAAATCTGAGCGGCGATGACGTCCGCGAAGGTCTGGTGGCAGTCATCAGCGTGAAGTTGCCCCAGCCCCAGTTTGAAGGCCAGACCAAAGGCAAACTGAATTCCGATATCGCCGGCGTGGTGCAGGCGTTCATCAACGAGCGCCTGGGCGCGTATTTGGAGCAGAACCCGACGGCTGCGCGGAAGATCATTAACAAGGCCATTGAAGCTGCCCGCGCTCGTGAAGCCGCACGTAAAGCACGCGATCTCACGCGCCGCAAAGGAGCTTTAGATGGCGGCGGCTTGCCCGGCAAGCTGGCTGATTGTTCGGAGAAGCAGCCGGAACGCTGCGAGCTGTTCCTGGTTGAGGGAGAATCCGCAGGCGGAACCGCGAAACAGGGCCGCGACCGCCGTTTCCAGGCCATCCTCCCGCTGAAAGGAAAAATTCTCAACGTCGAGAAGGCCCGCTACGACAAGATGCTGGGCCATGAAGAAATCCGCGCCATGATTACCGCGCTCGGCACCGGTATCGGCAAAGAAGATTTCGACACCGCAAAACTGCGCTACGGCAAAGTCATCCTCATGACCGACGCCGACGTGGATGGTAGCCACATCCGCACCCTGTTGTTGACGTTTTTCTTCCGCCACATGCAGGACCTGATCAAACGCAACAACATCTACATCGCACAGCCGCCGTTGTATTCGATCAAGAAGGGCAAGTCGCAGCAATACATCAAAGACGACCGCGAATTCGTGAAGGTCATGGTGAAGCGCGCGTCGGAAGGTTTGATCGTGCGCTACGGAGAAGGCGCAGCCAAGATCGAAGGCGCGGCCCTGGCCAAGTTCATCACCATCCTGAACGAGTATCTCGGTTTCTTTGACAAAGTACAGAAGCGCACCCGCGACGAAAAAGTCACGGAGATACTCCCCCGGCTTGATTTGTCCAAGCGCGTCGATTTTGAGGGCGACAAGAAAACTCCGTCCAAGAAAATTGAAAAACTGGAAAAAGAGCTGAAAAAGATCCAGAAAGAGCGCCAGTTCAAGGAAGTGGAAAGCCGCTTCGACGAAGAACATAACCTGTGGGAAGTGAGCTACGTCAACTCGCAGGGAGCAGAGCACCTCATTAACTGGGAGCTGGTTTCCGCTCCGGAGTTCCGGCAATTGATGGCCAAGTTCAAGCAGATCGAAGAGAACCTCGAACCGCCATTTGTGGTCGAGACCATCGCCAGAACCTCCGCCGCTTCTTCCAACGGCAACGATGCTGAGGAGGAAGTGAACGAGGACGGCGAGTCGGCACCGAAGAAGACCGCCAAGCCGGCTGCCAAAAAGAAAACTGAGGTGGAAGTCGTCGAGAAGGCGACTGCGCGCGAGCTTTTCGAGTACGTGATCGCGCAGGGCAAAAAAGATTTTGCGGTCCAGCGCTACAAAGGCCTTGGCGAAATGACCGCCCCGCAGCTATGGGAGACGACTATGGATCCCGAGCGCCGCACGCTGCTCTCGGTGAAGCTGGAGGACATTGCCGCGTCGGAGACCATTTTTACCACGCTCATGGGCGAGGATGTCGAAGCACGGCGGAAGTTCATCGAGGAAAACGCGCTGGACGTGAAGAATCTCGATATTTAATCGGTTCGTGCGGAGCCGGGGGCTTGCCCCGGCCACAGAGGGCCAACTGGGTCGCGCTACAGCACTAACACATCTGCCCCTTGCGATTTCAGCGCCCTATCAAAGGTCACGAATTTCAATCCTGCCACAGAAGCAAAAGCCAAAAGATATGCATCCGCCCAAACTTTGGGCGAGCTGCTGGACAGCCGCGAACGCGAGCGGAATTCCTTTTCCAGATCTTCCGGTTCAGGAAGAAATGAAATCCTAGTATCGGCCCAGACCCGGTCCCAAAGACTCCACGCCTCGGACATGTTCTTGGTGTCCTGTCCCATGATCTTATCCGTGGTCAGTAACCTCAGAATTGTGAGTTGGGTAAAACGGCAAAAGAAGAATTGCTCCGCATTCGCCTTTTCAAACCACCCCCTGGCTCTTTCGGAATGGATGTGCCGCCCCCAAACAAGGGCGAGCCAGACGTTGGCGTCAAGGAAATTCAATGTGTTCATAAATCTGGTCGTTGCTTAAATCGACCTTCGGGCCTTGCGAAACGATGAGTGGAAACTGCACCCGCTTTGACCGTGGCCTCTCAGCCTTTAGCAAGACGATCCGGATCCCTGTCAGGACAAGCTCGCGAACGGAGCTTCCTTTTGCCGCCGCTTGTGCCTTGAGCTGACGGTAGAGGGATGAAGGGATGTCCACTGTTGTGCGAATCGCCTGCCCTTTCATGATGCCATTATCGCAGACATGCCATAAATATGGAACCCGCCTGATTGCGAGGAGCAGGCAAACGTGTCGGAGAAGCTGGCCTCTTGATTCGCCCACAGGTGGTACGGAACCGATCGAACGTTCGCTTTGCCCCGCGCGGTTCCTCGCTGGGCAGGCCCCATTCTCATATTCAACCTTTCTAAAGCACTCCTCAACATTGACCAATTCATCAATCCCCCCTAAGATTGCTGTTCGCTTTCTGCTCGACCTGCTAACCTAAACATGATCGGGACGACCATCTCCCACTACCGGATCCTCGAAGCCATTGGCGGCGGGGGTATGGGCGTGGTCTACAAAGCCGAAGACCTTAGCCTGCAACGCTTTGTCGCCCTTAAGTTCCTGCCGGACGCCGTTTCCCGGGAGCCGCAAGCCCTCGAGCGCTTCCGGCGCGAAGCCCGCGCTGCCTCGGCGCTGAACCATCCCAACATCTGTACCATCCATGAAATCGGCCAGCATGATGGCCGCCTGTTTATCGTCATGGAATTCCTCAGCGGGAAAACGCTGAAGCATGTGATCCAGAACCGGCCGCAGGAGCTGGAACGGATTTTGAACATGGGAATTGACGTAGCCGACGCTCTGGAAGCTGCCCATGCCAAGGGCATCATCCATCGCGACATCAAGCCGGCCAATATTTTTGTCACCGACCGCGGCCATGCCAAGGTCTTGGATTTTGGTCTCGCAAAGGTAACTCATCCGGAGCCGACCGGAAACTCGCAGACCCGCGCGACCGACGCTGATCTCACCAGCCCGGGAGCGACCGTAGGC
Source organism: uncultured Acidobacteriota bacterium (assembly GCA_963837365.1). GTDB lineage: Bacteria > Acidobacteriota > Terriglobia > Terriglobales > Acidobacteriaceae > CAWBXL01. The sequence continues at coordinate 94,196 of CAWIMW010000006.1, read as the reverse complement.
ACGGTCTCCTATATGTCGCCGGAACAACTCCGCGGCAAGGATCTCGACGGCCGGACTGACCTGTTTTCCTTCGGCGTCGTCCTATACGAGATGTCCACCGGGGCCCTTCCATTTCAGGGCGAAACCTCCGCAGTCATCACCGAAGCGATTCTGAACCGGGCGCCAACTGCGCCCATCCGCCTGAACCCATCGCTTCCGGTCACGCTGGAAGCCATCATCAATAAAGCTCTTGAAAAAGACACCGATCTGCGCTGCCAGACCGCGGCTGAAATGCGGGCGGACCTAAAGCGCCTTAAGCGGACGGTTGAGTCCTCGCGATCATCTTCGGTAGCCGAACCTGCGGGGTCTTCGTCCTCGAACAACATTGCCGCCCAACCTTCGGCGCCTCCCGCGAAGAAAAGATTTCCACTGGCGGTGCTGCTGGGAGTTTCTGTGCTTGTAGCTCTGGTCGCCGGCCTATTTGCGGGGAAAATGTTTTTTTCTTCCGGGCCTCTTCCACCGCCACTTTATCGCCAGCTCACGTTCCGGCGCGGCAGCATTCGTTCGGCGCGTTTTGCTCCTGACGGGCAGACCATTCTCTACAGCGCGGCCTGGCAGGGAAGTCCGCTGGATGTTTTCACCGCGCGACCTGAAGCTCCGGAGGCCCGATCTATGGGTCTCAGCCATACCCAGCTGGTTTCGGTGTCCTCAACTTCTGAGATGGCGGTGCTACTGAATAGCAAGGCCATTGGCACCTGGGTTAGTGCCGGCACGCTGGCGCGCGCGCCGCTGGTGGGAGGTGCTCCCCGTGAAGTATTGGAGAACGTGCAATGGGCGGATTGGTCGGCGGACGGAAATGATCTGGCGGTGGTCCGCGATTTTGGCGGAAGAAACCGGCTGGAGTTTCCTATTGGCAAGCCCCTCTACAAGACTGGAGGCTGGATTGGCCATCCCCGGGTTTCGCCAGACGGAGCCCGCATCGCGTTTGTAGACCATCCCGTCCAGGGAGACGACCGCGGTTCGCTGGCCGTGGTGGACATGGCGGGTAACAAGAAAACACTTTCCGAAGAGTGGTACACCATTCAAGGCGTGGCCTGGAGTCCCGACGGCAAGGAGATTTGGTTTACCGCCAGCCGTTCCGGCGTGGACCGTACGCTCTACGCCGTCACCCTCGATGGCAAAGAACGCATGGTGCTGCGCCTGCCCGGCGCCTTGATGTTGTTCGACATCTTTAAGGATGGCCGGGTGCTGTTGATGCGCGCCAGTTGGCGGCGAGAATTGGTGGGGCTCATTTCCGGAGAAACCGGCCAACGCGATCTTTCCTGGCTGGACTATACCTATCCAGCGGACCTCTCGGCCGATGGCAAGACTCTACTCTTTGACGAAGAAGGCGGCGGCGGTGCGCTCTCCTACTCCAAATCCAGCGGACTGACCTACGCGGTTTACATCCGCAAGACCGACGGTTCTCCTGCGGTTTTGCTGGGAGAAGGCGGCGCCGTCGCTCTTTCCCCGGATGGAAAGTCAGTGGTTGCCCAGACCCAGGATGCGCTCTCGCAGTTTCGTATTCTGACCACCGGCGCGGGCGAAGCCAAGTCATTACCCACGGACAATATCAATCACAGTTGGGCGCGCTGGTTTCCAGACGGGAAGAAGATACTGTTTGCGGGGAATGAGCCGGGCAAAGGCGTCAAGCTCTACGTCGATGATCTGGCTACGGGCAAGAGCAACCCCATCACTCCGGAAGGCGTGAACGGGACCGCCTTTGTGATCGCTCCCAACTCACGGTGGGCAGCGGGAATTGGGCCCGATCAAAAAGGCTATCTGTATCCCATCGCGGGGGGCGAGCCGCGTCTTATTGCCGGCCTCAATCCCGGCGAGCAACCCATCACCTTCAGCACAGACAGCGACGCACTTTATATCTATCAGCCAGGAGAACTGCCCGCACAGGTCTATCACCTTGATCTGACGACCGGAAAGCGGACACTATGGAAGCAACTGATGCCTTCCGATCCGGCCGGGGTCGAGACTATTGGTCCCATCATCATGACGCCTGACGCCAAGACCTGCGTGTTTGGATATCACCGCATGCTGGCGGACTTATACTTGGTCGAGGGTTTGAAGTAGAAACTGCACAGACCAGCTAGTTCTGTTTCGTGACACCCAGACATTTTTCAATCGCCCCCTGCCATTCTTCAGCGGCCTGGCCGTCTTTCTGGCCCATTTCGCGGATATGGTCATTAAAACCGGATGTTAAAGCGGTTCGTTGGTACACCACTTTCACGCCGGTGGCCAAAGCGGCATCCTGGTGCAGATGAATATCAATCAGCACGGCCTGTACCTCCGGAATCACGTAAACATACTGCACATGGCCTGATTCCAAATCAAATGCCGTATTGACCCATGTGGCGTGGGTATGGCCGTGGGTAATTGTGAAGACCTCGCCTTCTTTGTCCTGGGCTGGTTGCGGAAAAAGGAATTGTGGGTCCCAGTGCTTGCCCGCCCAGGCACGCTCGCCATGTGCCCCGAATAAGGGAAACACGCTCTTGTACGGTGCATGGACGGTGAATTCAAATCCATTCTCCACATGGCTCACCGGCGCTGGAACAATTCGCCGCGAATGCAAATGAAATAACAAAGCAATAGCCGCTGCCAACACAACCAATGGCACAACTACGTATAAGACCTTCATCGCCGCTTCCGTTCCTTCAGCTGATGACTGTCGGACGCCTTGAGGGTTAATCCATAGATTGTTCTGAACTGTTCAATTTCCTTCAGCGTGCCTTCAGAAAAAGGCGCCTTCCCTTCGAAGGCGTGTAGCACGATGCCTTCCAGCAAATCACCGAGGGTCATATCTTTCAGCTCGGAGACGGCTTTCAGGACCTTCAACAGGTGCTTTTCGATGCGGACGCCGGTTTGGACGCGTTCTACTTCAATTGGGATTTGTTTATTCATTTTGGTACCAATATACCAACGTACCAATATAAATACAAGTCAGGGGTAGTTTCAAAAGCTTTAGCCGCAGATCTGCGCGGATTTCGCGGATAAGACAAAATAACATTCTGGGTTGATCCGCGAAAATCCGCGGCTGGGTTTGTGGATTGAAAACTCTAACTTACGATGGCCGGGACCACTTCTTCGACCCTGGCTTCCCGCAGAAACCGGGCTGCTTCTTCAGGAGGAGTCGGGTTGATGTAGAAACCCGTCCCCCATTCAAAGCCCGCGGTCTTGGTCAGCTTGGGCATGAATTCTATGTGCCAGTGGTAGTAGTCGTTGCTGGGATCTTGCGCGGGAGTGCTGTGGATTACCAGGTTATACGGCGGGTTATCGAGCACGCGGTCAGCTTTCATCAACAGCGTCTTGACCGCTCGCGCCAGGTTCTGGAACATCGGCGACGAAGAATTTTCAAACACCGATTCGTGCCGCTTGGGGAGGATCCAGGTCTCGAAGGGGAAACGTGGAGCGTAGGGGGCCAGCGTGATGAAATCCGGATTTTCCGCCACTACCCGCACGCCGGCTTCGGCCTCCTGGCGAATGACATCGCAGAATACGCAGCGTTCTTTATAAATGAAGTACTGCTTGGCGCCATCCAACTCTTCGTGCACGTTGATGGGAATAATGGGCAACGCAATGAGCTGGGAGTGTGAATGCTCAAGCGAAGCACCGGCTGCTTCGCCGTGATTCTTAAAAATTAGAATGTATTTGAAGCGACGGTCTTTCTTCAAATCGAGAATACGGTCGCGAAAAGTCCACAGCACGTCCTCAATCCGTTTTGGGGAGAGGCCGGCCAAAGTCGCGCTGTGGTCTGGAGTCTCAATGATGACTTCGTGCGCGCCAATGCCGTTCATCTTGTCGAACAGTCCTTCGGCTTGACGGTCGAGATTGCCCTCTATGCCGAGTGCGGGAAACTTGTTGGGCACAACGCGCACTGTCCAGCCGGGCGTGTCGCGCTGCGGAGGCGGGCCACCATTGGGGCTGGGGCGGTAGGCCTGAATCTCCGGCGGGGTCTTGGCTTCGTTGCCGTAGCAGAAAGGACAGAAACCGCCCTTGAGCTTTACTCCCTCGCGGAGAAAGTCGCTGGGGCGCTTGGCCCGGTCAGTGGAGATGATCACCCAGCGGCCAACGATGGGGTCTTTTCTTAGTTCAGGCAACTGGCGTCCTTTCCGCGGAGGGAACGAAGCTGGCTCGAATGGCTATTCTACGACATGGCGAATGCGTTGCGGAACAACTCGAACACGGGCTGGCCGGGCGATTCATAGTAGACGCTTACCACGTCGAAGCGGCAGGGACAATCCGGCGGCAGGTGACGCAGGTACTCCCGTGCCACGGCCGACAAGTCCCGCTTCTTATATTGATCGACAGCAGCTTCAGCGGGCTTTATCGCACGGCTGGTGCGGGTCTTAACTTCAATAAAGCACAGTACGTTCTTGTCCCAACCAATCAGGTCGATCTCTCCGTGGCGGCGTGGAGAGCGGAAGTTGCGGGCTACGATTACGTAGCCCAGGCGCCGGAGATAGAAGTAAGTGTCTTCCTCGCCGCGGCGGCCGATGCGCAGGTGAGTTGGGCCGTCCTTGCGAGCCGGCAATCTGCTAAAAAGCAAATCCAAGGCGCGGAGGGTGGTGTGAGTAAGTCTTCCGGACACGAACAAAATTCTAGATGTTTGCCGCAGCCTTGAATGTGACGGATGTCACATTCAAGATCTGATAATAATCAGGCAATGCTTTTTGCCGGAACCGACGGTCGTACGATTGGGTCGGCTGTCTTTCCCCACACATTCACAATCACAACTCCAGCAAGCGCAACTACGCCTCCCAGTAACGACATCAAGCGCGGCATTTCGCCCAGCCATACCCAGGCAATTGCGATGGCCAATACGGGAACTAGATAGAGAAAGCTGGAGATGCGGTTGACCGGCCCGTGCGAAAGCGCGTAGGCCCATGCGGTGAAGGCAATCGCGGCGGGGAAAATTCCCAAGTACACAATAGCCAGCGTCGCGCTAACTGTTGCCGCGTGGATGGTGTGTGCTAATCCAACTCCGAATGGAAGTAGGAAAAGTGTTCCCAACCAGATGGAGTAAGTTGTAACTTCAAGCGCATTGTAAGTCTGCAACAGCTGTTTCTGCATCACGATGTAAATGGCAGAGCTTAAAGCTGCTGCGGCCAATAACAATGCACGGGCGGAAAAGTGAAGGCCTCCACCTTCGCCTGCGGCAATCATGGCGACGCCCGCGAAGCTGATAAAGACTCCTCCCCAGCCCCACAGGGTTAGACGCTCCCCAAGGGCGATGGTGGAGAGCAATGCAATCCAGATGGGCGCGGAAGAAATCAGGAGACTCGCGACTCCGGCGCTGACCGTGACCTCGCCGTAGTTGAGGGCGAGATTGTATAAGCTGATGCCAAACAAACCGGTCATCACAAAACGTGGCAAGTCCTTCCATCGTGGACGGCGGAAATGTGCTCGGCTGGCGTAGATTGCGAGAACCACCGAAGCCACCAGAAACCGCAACAATGCAAGGTGGGCGGGAGAGTAGCCACTAAGCCCTACGCGAATTCCGGCAAACGCCGATGCCCACAGAAACAAGGCCGCAGACAGGGCTACCCACGTGCGCATTGTCATCTGAGATTTCATGAAAGGAATTTGGTTGCCTTACCAGCTATCGCCACCGCCGCGTGGAGGCCACACACCGAGGCATCGCCGGACCATGGCCACCTGGCCGATGTGGTAACTGTTGTGCGCCATCATCTGCCAGAGCACATCTTCGACCGTGTATACCGTCGCTGACGCCTTGTCTGGCTCCACCTGACGTTTGAGTATTAGATGATCGCAGTGCGATAACGATTCCAGCCTGCCGAGCAGTGATGTGAACCGTGCCCGGGTATCATCCCATTCTTTTCCGTTGGTTGCGTTTGCACTTGGCCAGCTTTCGATCGCATGTTGCGGATATTGTTGTTGCTGGCCGTTAATCCTGCGGATCTCGTAATCCATCCAATAATTCATGTGCTCAACGATCTGGTAGATGGAATGGGGATAGCCCTCAATTTTCCGGCAAGCCAGATCGGCGGAAACATCTTCCAGGCAAGCGAGGGGATTCACATGCGCTCCCTTGCCGTAATAAAGCTCGCGCAGGACCGTCATGGTTCGGTAATCGCGTCACCGACGGAGATCACGCCTTCGCTCACAATCTGTGCGCGCAGCCCTCCACGATGGCGTAGTCCTTTGATGAGTGAGAGTTTGGTGACTGCTTCTAGATGAGTACACGGTTCACAAAGGCGTATACCTCTGATCCGCGTATTTCCAATCCTGAACTCCTTCCCGACTAGATGATTCAATGGAACGCCGCGGGTGACAACGTTGCGGCGGGCGTCGCTGGGAACAAGGTCTACTTGGTATTCGCGTTTTAGTCCTTCGATGGACTCCGCTTCAATCAGAGTAAGCTCACGGTCTGGTAATTCCTTAAAGAAAGTTCCCTGGCGCAAGGCATAGCGGTCACCTTCGACCCCTACACCGGGAATGACGCGGGCTTGTGTAACCGCCTGCATCGGCGCTTTGGCCGTGGCGGCAATGAAGATGGATTCGACTGTGCCAGTAAACATAGGTTTTCAAGTGTAGGGCGGACACTGCTGTCCGCCCTGCGTACAGCATTACTAATGCTGTCGGCCTTTGGCGGACAAGAGTGTCCGCCTACTCACTACTTCTCCACGATTGAGATAGATTCTTCCAAAACTTCTATGGCGGTTTCTGCCTCGTCTCGCGTGACTACCAGGCCCGGAGAAATTCGTACCGTACTCGGCCCGCAACCCAGGAACAGAATGCCCCGTTCGAATGCCAGCTCGACCACCCGATCGCGCTCGGCGGCAGCGTGCTCTTTGGTTCTCTTGTCCTTGACCAGTTCGACGCCGATCATCAACCCGCGTCCGCGCACATCGCCGACCAGGTTGTGTTTGCTGGGCCAGTCTGCCATGTGCTTCAGCATGTAGTTGCCAACGTCAGTAGCGTTTTCCAGTAACCGCTCCTGCTCAATGACATCAAGAGTTGCCATCGCGGCGGCAATACAAACCGGATTACCTCCGAAAGTTGAAGCATGGGATCCCGGCACCCAGTCCATCACATCTGCGCGAGTGATGGTCACACCCAGCGGCATGCCCGAGGCGATTCCTTTCGCCGAAGTGATAATGTCAGGACAAACGCCGGAGTGCTGCACTGCCCACCATTTTCCCGTGCGTCCCATGCCACTTTGAACTTCATCGCAGACCAGCAAAATGCCATGCGTGTCGCAGATGCGGCGCAGCTCTTGCATGAACTCAGTCGGAGCCGGCACGTAGCCGCCTTCTCCCTGCACCGGCTCCACAAAAATCGCCGCCACTTCTTCGGGAGGAAGAATGGTCTTGAACAACCGGTCTTCAATGTGACGCGCACATTTCAATGCGAAGTCCGCGTCTCCATTGCTGAAGCGGTAGACGTCCGGATATTGAATGTGCGTCACTCCTGGAGGCGGTGGGCCGAAACGGCGCCGCTGCTGCGGCTTGGATGCGGTCAGGGACAATGCGCCCATGGTGCGTCCGTGAAACGCGCCAAGGAATGCAATCACATGCTGACGCTTGGTGTGATAGCGTGCGAGTTTCAATGCGCATTCAATGGCTTCCGTGCCCGAGTTACCGTAGTAAATTTTGTGTGGGCCGGGCATGGGTGCGATCTTCGAGAGCCGCTCACCCAGCGTCACCATGCTCTCGTAATAGAAGTCGGTGCCGGACATGTGAATCAACTCGGCAGCCTGCTTCTGAATTGCCGCTACCACTTTCGGATGACAGTGGCCAGTGGAAGTCACGGCGATGCCGGCGGAAAAATCGAAAAACTCATTGCCGTCCACGTCGGTAACGACGATTCCTTTTCCGCTTTGCGCAACCAGCGGATAGGAACGGGTATAGGACGGCGAAACATATTTCTCGTCTCCTGCCAGAACGCGCTTGGCGTTGGGACCGGGCAAGGCGGTCTTGATCTTGGGGCCTACGGCCAGGGTTTTGGTGCTCATGGAATCCTCCAAATGCTGTTGTTGGTCTTTCGTCATCGTTGGCCGAAATCAACCTGCGAACGGATTACGGCCTGGGGTGAACCAAGATGGGAGGATTGAGAACTAATCTCCGCCGAAAAGATTGGGACGGCGGTTCGAAGGCAGCACGGCGCGATAGCGGCGTGGGCCCACCAGATAGTGCAGCCAGCATTCCGGTAGATGCGTATTGTTCTGGCCTGTGGGCATGTTCAAGATCAATTATAGCTCCCCGATGAATGCAGCGTAACCCCCGAAGGTAACCTTTAAAGACATAGACATACACCTGTCTGATCGGGATCTCGCACTGCTGCGCTGCAATCGCCTTGAATCCCGGGGGGCATCTGCCTACTCTGATATCTTTTATCCCCACACACTCATGACCGCCGCCCAACGTCAGCACCGCTTCCTGGTTTTTTTCGCACTGGGACTGGTCTATTTCTTCTGGGGCTCAACCTACCTCGGAATTCGCATTGCGGTTGAGAGTATTCCCCCACCTCTTATGTGTGCGACCCGCTTTCTGATCGCCGGTGCTCTCATGTTGGGATATTGTCTCGTGACCGGGCGCAGTATCCGCTATAGCCCGAAGCAAATGGCGCAGATTGCGGTGGTCGGAGTGCTGCTGCTGATGGGCGGGAACCTCACGCTTTCCTACGCGGAACAGTACGTCCCCTCAGGGATTGCCGCGCTACTGGTAGCCTCCATCGCATTGTGGTTCTTGATCCTGGATGCGCTAATTTTAGGGGATCATCATATTTCTCCCCGCGGCAAGCTGGGACTAATCATTGGTGTTGCCGGCCTGGTGGTGCTTCTCTGGCCCAAGTTGACCGAGAGTGGGGCCGTCGGCAGCCGCGAGATGTGGTGGTCGCTGGCGCTGCTCGGCGGGTCGTTCAGCTGGGCGCTGGGTTCGGTGCTTTCGAAGCTCTGGCAGTCGGGTGGGTCGGTGAGTGCGACCGGATGGCAGATTGTTTTTGCGGGCATCGCCAATTTTATCTACGCGCTTGTTCGCCCAGGATTTGTCTCAGGCGGTTTGGACATGGCGGGGAATGGGCGCGATTGCCTACCTGGTGGTGTTTGGATCGCTCGTGGGATATACCGCTTACATCTGGTTGCTGGATAACGCGCCAGCCGCCATTGTGTCCACTTATGCTTACGTGAATCCTGTCATGGCGGTATTCCTCGGCTGGTTAATCCTGCATGAAAGAGTCGATGCCTACGTGCTCGCAGGCAGCGCAATTGTGGTCGTATCTGTGGTTCTTGTAACTACGGCCAAAGTAAAAAACCACACATTAGCGGAAGAGATGCCCGCCGTAGAAGCCGCTGGAGACTAAGGTATCCTAATAGCTGGCGCGTGTTGTGCGTCGGACCTCTACATGGCCAATTGCTCCAGATGCGGTCGTAAACTCCCTTTCTACTCGTTGCGCGAGATTTGTGCGTCGTGCCGCGAGTCTATGGCCCGCTTCGCCAAGGAAGAGGGGGTGTACGCCAATCCTGTTCCTCGCCTTACTGATCCCGACGCCAAGGCGTATGTCACTACCGGACTGCTGGCCGTCAACGGGATCGTGTTCTTGGCCATGTTTTTCTCCGGGGCCTCTCCAATGTCACCGGGGACCGATGTACTGAGGAACTTTGGTGGCAGCTGGGGATATGCGTTATTCGCACAGCAATGGCGTTTGCTCACCGCCACCTACGTTCATGCGGGAATTATTCATATCGGCTTCAACATGTGGTGTCTGTGGGACCTGGGCGGTTTGGCAGAGCGCATCTACGACCGGTGGGTTTACTTCCTCATCTACACATGCTGCGGTTTAGCGGGAAGCCTGGCTGCCACTTGGTCAAACCCGCGAGCCATCACGGTCGGGGCGTCTGGCGCGGTCTTTGGACTTGCTGGAGCGCTCGTCTCAGCCCTCTACCTCGGCAAACTTCCGGTGTCCAGACATGCCATTCAAAGTACGCTCAAGAGCCTTCTCCTGTTTGCCGGGTATAACTTATTTTTTGGCGCGGTCGTGCCTTTTATCTCAAATTCAGCGCATATTGGCGGGTTACTTACAGGTCTGGCCCTGGGAGCGGTGCTGGCGCCCAGTTTGACTCTGCCTTCGGCAAAGCGTCAGTTGTGGTCACTCGCCGTAATTGCAGGTTGTGCCCTATTGTTGTATGGCGAATTCCACTTCATCCGCTATCTTTTGCTGCGCTCAATCGCAGGCTAGAATGCTCTATTCCGACCCGGGTTCCTCCTCATCCTGATCCTTAATCAAATTGAAGGAGTGTCTTCGCACTTCATACGTGGTCTTGTCCGAACCTCCGGTGGAGAAGGTCACGCGGGTGGGTTGGCGTTGCCAATCCGGAGCGGCGCAGGCAGAATCCGGCATCTCCAAAGCAACCGCACTCATCATCGTTTTCTTGAGCACCGGCTTGCGACGGCCTAGCTGGGCGACGATTTCGTAAAACTTCTCTCCATCATCGGAAACTCCGCAGTAAGCAACATAATCGCGGTACCAGCTTGCCACCGATGAATAGGAATCAAACTCAGGCAGATTGAGTTGCGTGATGTGAGTAGAGACGCGATCGACAAGCATCCATCCACCCCGCTCCCAACGCCAGTTCGGCTGTTTGTCTTCGGGGAGGGCATCGTTCAGCCGGAAAACGCGGCGGACTACGAACAAGCGCTGGGTGATGTCGTGCGGCATCCCGATGGTGTATTCCTTCACGTGGCCGTCCACGACCAGCGCGCGCACTTTTAGATCGATCGGCTGGTCTTCATTCGGCCCGATCCTCCACTGAACTGCGATCCATTTACCAAAAAAGACAGTGTGCGCTTTCGCGGCTGCGAATACGGAAGCGTTTAGTGAGGCGGCTAATAAGAGTGAGCCAAGTAAACGAGTCATGCTGGCAGACTAAGCATGGAGGGGACGGGCAGGCAAGGACATGCGTCACAGAAAAAGTTTTCTTTTTCCCGTAATGGGAAATGCGCGTTAGCGTTTCTTCTTTTTTTGTGGAAGCTTCTCGAGCAAGACCACGGCGTGGGCAATGGCGGCGTTATCGGTGCCAATGCCTTCCGGAGTCTTGGCTTTAATGCCGATGCAATCTGGTGGAATGCCCAGGAGTTTCGCCACATTGCCGCGAATTGCATTCGCGTGGGGGCCGATTTTTGGTGCATTCATGATCAGGGTGGAATCAAGGTTCACGATGGCGTAACCGGCAGCTTTGATTCGCTTTTGGGCTTCGTGCAGAAAAACCGCCGAGTCGGCGCCCTTCCACTTGGGGTCGGATGGGGAAAACAGCGAGCCTATGTCTGGGGCCGCTACTGCTCCGAGCAGAGCATCTGTGATGGCGTGGAGTAACGCGTCGCCGTCAGAATGGCCCCCCAGGCCATGGGTATGAGGCAGGGTTATGCCGCCAATCTTGAGGGGGATGCCAGCCTTGAATTCGTGTGAGTCCCAACCGTAGCCTATCTTCATGCAGGAACCTTGGCCGCAGATTCACGCGGATTTGCGCGGATTCTTTTCCTTTCGTTCGCGAATACTAAGCGCCGAAATTGCGGAAATGGACCGAAGTTAAACAGGAGTCCTATTTCGACGGTTGTTGCCTTCAAGTAGTTGAGCAACTGGGCCTCATGAACTGTTTCAAAGACTCGCACGCATTTTAATTCCAGCAGAACAACATCTTCCACCAGTATATCCGCTCTGAAATCACCGACTTTTTGGTTCCGAAACCAAACCGGCAAAGGTACATGGCGCTCCACTTTCAACCCCGCATCTCTCAAGCCAATCGCCATAGCTTCTTCGTAAACAGACTCAAGAAAGCCGTGACCAAGTTCATTGTAGACCGCATAAAACACACTAAGGATCTGTCCAGTCAAATCGTAATGCTTGAATTCCTCGGGCCGGAGAACTTTCATGAGCCAGCATTCTATCGTTGGTTGAATGAAATCTGCGAAAATCCGCGTAAATCTGCGGCACGCTTTTACCGTTTCAGGAAAAACTCTGCAAGCTCGAGATCGCCAGGGGTAGTGATCTTAATATTCCGCGGCGACCCCATCACCACCGCCACTTCATGTCCCGAATGCTCCACCAGCGAAGCTTCGTCCGTCCCAATAAAACCCTCAGTCGCAGCCTGATCGAAAGCTTTCTTAATCACAGAGTAGTGAAATCCCTGCGGGGTCTGCGCCATCACAATTTTTTCCCGGGGCACGGTGGCCCTGATGATCGCAGCTTCCGACGTACGCTCCACTTGCTTGATGGTGTCCACCGCAGGCAGCCCTGCAATCGCAGCTCCGTGCTTCTTCACCCCTTGGATGACTTCCTGAATAATTTCTGCTGTCACCAACGGACGCACCGCGTCGTGCACCAGGATGATATCGTCCGCTGCCGCTTTGACCGCAGCCAGTGCATTGGCCACGGACTCTTGCCGGTGCTCTCCTCCTTCAACCAACTGTAGATTCTTCTGCAAAATATCTCTGCCTTCTAGTTCCAAGCGTGAGCGAAACACGCTGATCTCATCCTTGCGCAAGGCGACGAAAATCTCCGCCACTTCAGGAGAAGCTGCGAACTTGCGCAAAGTGTGCAGCAGAATCGGAGTGCCTCCCAACTCTGCAAATTGTTTGGAGGGCGGCTTCTTGCCCTTGCTTGCGGGCGCGGAGGACATGCGTGTTCCCAGCCCGGCGGCCGGAATAATGACGACTACCTTCATAGGGGCTGTAAGTATAGAGGGATTGCGCGAACGCTTCAAATCTCGGAGCGGCTGGATGGTGGCTCAATTTGAATTTCTTCGCGTCCTTCGCGGAATTTCTTTGCGGTCCTTGCGGTTATGGTGTTTGATTTTTGCGAGTCAAGTCAAAGATCTTGACCGCAAAGATCGCCAAGAAACGCTCCAAAAGAACGCGGAGAAAATAAACTTAGCCATCGGTGGCGGCGGTAAAGTCTTGCCCTGGGCCCATCTAAGGAAAGTTCTGTATGCCAAGTTGGGTAGTTTCGGGACGAAATTGCGCTTCTGAAAGTGAGGGGCGCTGCGGCCTCCCCGGCTAACTCTACAGAAATAAACGTTCGTGAATTGTGGAAAGCAAATTGCATTCAAAAACGGTGCCTGCATTTCGGCATCTGGAGTGCCGAATCCCACGTTTGTGCGAGGTAAACATGTCTCTCCGTTGGAATTGGTTACGCCTTCTGACCTACTGCCTATTCAGAGTTCTGGCAATCTCCCTGGTGATTGCCATGGTTCTAGTGGGTGGCGCCTTGGCGTTTGCCCGCGGGGAAACTGCAAAAACTCCTCGCCGCAATAACATCCGGCAGGCGGGAATGACCTACACACCTATTTCCGGGGTCATCACCGACTCGGATTGCGGGGCCCGTCACAATAAGGATGCGGACATGTCGTCGGCGGAATGCGGGCGTTTCTGCGTGCGCAACGGGGCGAAATATATTCTGGTGGACGGAGAAAAACGCTACACTCTGACCGGCAATACAGAAGAACTCTCCAAACTGGCCGGCCAGCGGGTCACGATTTCAGGCTCTCGTGACGGAGACACAATTCGAGTTGACTCGGTCGTCGCGCAATAACGGTCTTTATTCCAACGGCCGTTCAACCAGAACTGCCGCTGGATTCTTAGGATCACCGTTGGGTACGGCACCCACTGCATTCATGGTCGTAACATTGCGGGTTTCTCTTGAACTGTGACGGTCATCCCACTTGCCAAAGATCATTTTTCCTGCGGTGGTCTGCAACACGGAAGTGACGGCCACATCCACGTTCTTGCCAATCATCTTGCGCGCGTTGTCCACCACAACCATCGTGCCGTCGTCCAGATAAGCCACACCCTGGTTATATTCTTTACCTTCTTTGAGGATGAAGACCTTCATGATTTCACCAGGGAGCACAATCGGTTTCAGGGAATTGGCCAGCTCGTTGATGTTCAGCACTTCCACACCCTGTAGCTGTGCCACTTTGTTCAGGTTGAAATCATTGGTGATGATCTTGCCCTCGTACAGTTTGGCAAGCTCAATCAGTTTGAGATCAACTTCACGCACGCTGGGAAAATCGTCTTCGACAATCTGAATATGCAGTGAGGTATTTTTTTGCAGACGCTGAAGGATGTCCAACCCTCGCCGTCCGCGATTACGCTTCAGCGAATCGGAGGAATCCGCCACCAGTTGCAGTTCGCGTAGCACGAATTGAGGGGTTACGATGATGCCATCGAGAAAACCGGTTTCGGCAATATCGGCGATGCGGCCGTCGATAATGACGCTGGTATCGAGGATCTTGTAGCTCTTCTTCCCCGACTTCTCCCCGCCAAAAATTCCTCCCAGCGCAGCCAGGTTCAGCAGGTCACCCTTGCTCACACCCACAACCACGCCTACATAGGCCATGAGCAACATCACCAGAATTTGCAGGAAACTCTGGGTTTGGCCGGCAGGCAAACTGCTGCGGATAACGAGTGAAAACAGGTAGGCGCCGATGATTCCCAGAACACTGCCAATCGCCGCCCCAATCAAGCGGCTTAGGTTTACCCGGCGCAGCTTCCATTCAAAAAGGACAATGGCTAAACCAATGCCTGCGCCAACTGCGGCATCCAGGCGTGGCTCAAGGCCAAAAGGGCGAATAAGAAAACAGGTAACCGAAACAACTAAAATAAATAAGAAACGGACCAGTACTAGATCCACGTGCCACCTCCCCGGAACAACCGCAACCGACTAAGAACGGTTGACCCGCACCGGCTCAACTTTGGAACCAGTGACTTGATTAAACGGAGCGATAAAACCGAATGATGAAAGTGCTCCGTTCCCGCATATTGCGGATAATACAGCAGAATGAACCGGGGGAAGTATATACCGGGTTTTGCGCTTTGCAGCATTAGCTTTTACAGGCCATTGTGTAGGTCATATAACCCAGGTTATTGCTACACTGGTTGTCATGAAAGCGCTGGTTATAACGCGGCTTGGCGGGCCTGAGGCCCTTCAAGTTCAACAGGTTCCAGACCCTCAGCCGGGGGCTGGGCAGGTACTGGTACGGGTCAATGCCGGAGGCCTTAACTTTGCCGATGTGATGACTCTCCAGGGCGGCTACCCCGGCACCCCGAACCCTCCGCTAGTGGCGGGCCGGGAGTTCTGCGGGATTCGCGAAAACGATGGCCAGCGGGTGATGGGTTATGCCCAGTGGGCGGCCTTCGCCGAGCAGGTGGCAGCTTACTCCCAGCTCCTATGGCCGGTTCCGCAGCAATGGAGCGACGGCGAAGGGGCGGCATTCCCAGTCAATTATTTCACTGCCTACTTTGCCTACTGGAAAGCGGGACTCCTGGAGAAGCACGCAGGCGGTCAGGCGCCGCGTGTGCTGATTCATGCCGTAGCCGGTGGCGTGGGAACCGCCGCGGTGCAGATTGGAAAGCTGCTGGGAGTGGAGATGTACGGGACTTCCTCCTCAGAAGAAAAATTGGCGCGCGTGAAAGAGCTGGGCTTGCAGCACGGCATCAACTACAAGCAGCGCGATTACGAAGAAGCCATCAAAGAGTTGACCTACGGCGATGGTGTAGACGCCGTATTCGAAATGCTGGGAGGCGAGCACACTGCCAGGAGCGTCCGTTGCCTGCGCGATTTCGGCCGCGTCATCGTCTACGGCAGTGCCACCGGAGAGAAATCCCAACTCGACACTCGCATTCTCTACGCCAAGGGCGCGAGCGTGCATGGCCTTTGGCTCACTTATCTTTCGCAAAATAGTGGACTGATGGAATCGGCATGGAACCAGCTTTCGGCCTGGATTCAGCAAGGGCATCTGCGGCCGGCCACTGGACATATTCATCCTTTATCCGAAGCGGCAGAGGCATACGAATTGTTACGCAAGGGTGGCAACTACGGCAAAGTCGTGTTGCAGATTGTTTAATGCTGTAAAAACTTGTGCCCTCCTGTAAGACGAATTCCGCCCTTGATTCCTGCTTCCGAAAAGAAAGCCTCTTGTTTCTAATTCTTACGAATTAGTGCTCATTTAACAGAACATTACTGTCTTTGTGTCCACTGCTACGGAGTTGCTAACGTCCCGTGGAGGTGGGCGTCCAAACGGTTAATTGCGGCTGGAGTATCAGGAAACTTTTCGGTCGCGCAGCACGTAGCTAGCTTATTGGGACCCGGCAAAGGTGACCGGATTCCAGCAATTGTTTGTGGGGTTCAAGGAACTGCCTTCACTCTCGGTTTGGCGGCCCAGATGAAAACAGTCCCTCAGCAACAGTAGGGCCTCGTGGCCGCACTGTCTCTGCTAAACCCCGAGGCCGCATTGTAGGCCTTTTGCGGACAAACACAAGCCCGCAGATGGCACAGCCAGCCGCCCAGAAACCGATTCCCGACGGCTTTTCGGGAAAGAAAAAAGGAGTCTACTGACATGAATTTCACAAAAATCTTCAAAGGGCTGGTGCTGGGGTCGGCATTGCTTCTGGCGACCAGTGCATTCGCCGCCAGCAAAGGCACTCTGCAATTGACCTCTCCCGCAACCGTGGCGGGAAAACAGCTCGCGGCGGGTGAATACACCGTGAAATGGGATGGCGCGGGGCCGAGCGTGCAAGTGGAGATTATGAAAGGTAAGAACGTAGTCGCTACGGTGCCGGCACAGGTGGTCAATCTTGACAATCCGTCAAGCTACGATTCAGCTGTGGTAAACACCGCCAGTAATGGCACTCGCAACTTGTCACAGATCCGTTTTTCGGGGAAGAAATTTGCCCTGGAAGTCAGCGGAGAAGGCGGCGCCAGCAGCAGCGGAAGCAGCAGCAACTAACGAATCAATTCAGCCGGGAATCAAAGTGGGAACGGAAGTTTTCTCCGTTCCCACCATCATCGATTAGTTCGGCGATGCCAGCACGTCATCAAAATAGTTGACGACGGCAAGTTTCGGCTTGATAGCGCCGATCGGCACCTGCTGCGATACCGTAGTATTTCCTGTCAACCGGACACGCCCGAGCATAAACGTGCGGCCATCGTCCAATTCAAAATAGATTGGCACCGCCATGCGGAAGTTGTCATCTACTCCGGATTGAGTCAGCTTGAAGTTGAATACGGTTTTCCCGTCCGCGCCATTGTCGAATGTATAGTCCAGCTTGTACGCGGGGAGTGCCGTCCCGTAGACGTATTCATTGAAGAACCAGTCCATACTGTTCTTTCCGCCCGCCAGGGCGACCATTTCTGGCGTCATGTGCTTCTCTAGAATGGCCTTGAAATCCTCCGTAGTGGCCGCTTTGCCGCTGTAGGTGTGGACAAAATCGTGCATGGCTTCTTTGAAGTCCTGGTCTCCGGTCTTGGCGTTCCACATCATCATGCGGACCATGTGAAGGATGTAGCCCCCTTTGGGATAGATCAGCCGGCGGGTGATGTCTCCGGTCCGTGTGCTATTCAGGCGATATCCCAGCGTGACCGGCCCGACATCAATCGCGCGAAATCCTTCACGATTTTTTTCCAGCATCAGCTCGCGCTGGTCGTTCCAGAACTGAATAAATTTCTTCGGGTTTTTCTCCACCATTTGTTGAAACAGGCCGGATGACATCTCGGCAAAGCCTTCGCTCATCCATTGGTCGCGATAGGAATTGAAACCAACTTCGTGCCCCCACCATTGGTGGGCCACTTCGTGCGGCGCCACGCCCTTCCAGTAACCGCGATCATCGTCTAAGCCAAGCTGATGGCGGATCGTGGTGTCGTAGAAAGAACACATGGGGAGCCAAACCAACGATGGCCACGATTGCCCAAAACTGCACGAGGTTTGCTGCGTCATCGCCAGGCGGTTGAATGATACCGGGCCAAAATAGTTGGTGTAGAGCTGGATCGCCAGTTCTCCTTCCGCCAAAGATTTCTTGATAAGCGGTACGGTGCTCATGTTTCCCAGCGCCACTGTAGGCGCGGACATGTCCTGGTCCGGAAGGTCATTGTTGACTGCATGCAACAAATTCCTAATGACATCCGGGGGTTCTTCGTTGGCATACGATTGGACCAGGTATTCCGGATTGGTCAGTTTCGCTTCCTGCATCTTGAAGCGGCCAAAATTAAAACCAGCCACGGTTTGCGGTCCCTCGCTTTTCCATTCGGTGACGTTCTGACCGCCGGTGTTGTCCTCGCTGACCAGTGTGCCGGCCGCAGCGACCTTCATTCCCTTGGGAATACGGAATTCCATGTCATAGGTCGAATACTCGCCCAACGGGCTGAAGCTGTTGGGATACCAGCTGTCGCGCGCACCTGGGTTGGGAAAATAGTTTCCTCCGCCTTCGTTGCTGACGGCTTCTTTCCCAGCGTAGTTGGTGGTGATCGTGTATTCCGCGCCTTTCGACAACGGCCCGGGCAGGATTACGAAAAACTGCGGGTCGTCTTTCTTGTCTTCCTGTATGAACGACAAGGGGCTGCCATTTCCCGTCACACTCTGCACTCTCAAAGTGCCAAATAGATTGAAGGGAACCACACGCACACCGTTGGCTTGAGCTACGAACGTAGTAGTCGCTTTGCCAATCAGATTGGCGTTCTTTTCGATGGTTGTATCCAATTGCTGGCGTGCGATATGCACGGAGGCATTTTTTTCCGCTCCAGAAGCGGTCCCTTTTGCATATTCGTCGGAAAAATGGAACGCAGCCCATATTCCGAACTTATTCTCGTTATAGGTGGTGAGTTCGACTTCTTCGGGCTCGACGTTAGGCGCGCCATGAGGGTCAATGAAATAAATCATCTTGTCCTCATATCGCTTGCCATGGATGAAAGCTACAAAAAGGCCACCGGGTTCGGTGCCAAGCACATCCTCAAGAATGCGGCCGGTAAGGTTGTAGTCAATCTTGTGGCGCAAGGCATTCTGATTGTCTTGCAATGCTCCCGCATCACAGCCGGCTGGCGCACTGGTGTTGGCCTTCTTTAATTCATCATAGGTCGCATCCGTAAACCGCAGCACCAGCCGATTGAACGTCTCATTGAACGTGTCCTCCTTGGTGAGCAGTTTGAGCATCGAGGTCTCGACCGCCAGCGGCGGAGTCAGGCTCATGCTGCCCTCCCCTTCAAATACTGCTCCGGTGACTTTGCCTTGTACTGCTGAAAGGAAACATACTTTACCCGACCGCAGATGAAACGTGGCGGCATCGCGCTTCAAATCAAAGTTGTTGACGGTGACCGCCTCAGTGCCCAGGCCGATATTGCGAAGCTGCTGGTAAGTGGCATCCGAGTTGGCCGCAGGTTGGCTGGGAGCCTGGGCGATGGCAAAAGTAGATACACACAGGACAACAGCAGTACAGAGAATGGAACGCATGAGTCTCCTTCAGAACAAAAAGAGGGGTACCGTTAATTATGTACGGCTGGTGGGGAAAAGCAAGCCCCGGCACCTCACAGGGTAGCCGGGGCGGGCATGCTAGAGGCCCGTCTTTATTGCGGTCTGCAATAAAGTTACTGGGTCTTGCTGGCTACATCGGCATCGCTTTTTGCTGGTTCGCGGTTTGCCTTGATGACCTGTTTTGCCCAGTCCGCGCTTATAACCGTGCAAGCATCCTTCACCGCGTTGCCCAGGATCCGTGTCGAGCGGCTTATGATCGCGTCACCATCCTTGTTGAAAACGACAACCTTGTTATCACGCGAAGTCACATCCTTGCCGCCTTCGTGGTCCAGCAGAATGACGTAATCCGCCTTCTCCTGCTTGTTGTTGACGATCACGCTTGGGCAGCGTTCGTTAAAGGTCTTGATAATTTCAGCGGTCTGGGGACGCGCACCACCCTTGGCAGCGCCGCCAAAGGCATCTTGCGTACCGCCCACTCCGCCAGACATCTCCCAGGACTTGCTATCGGTAATGAAAACACGCGGTTTTTCAGCGGCAGTGCTGGAAAGGGCTGCCGCCAGAATGGTGCAGACTGCCAAAGAGATTTTCATGGATTCCTTCCGTAGAGGCTGGAAGACGTTGAGAATAGCCCCAATAACCTTGGAACTCAGGGTCATTAAGGAAGGTTGCCCCGGTAGCAAGTGCGACCGGGGCTTTTTTGAATTCTTCGGATTGGCCCAGTCTTCAGTACTTCGGCATTTTAGGATCAACCCGGTCCGCCCAGGCCAGAATCCCGCCGGCGAGGTTATGGACCTTCTTAAATCCAGCTTGCTTTAAGAAATCCACCGCTTTGGCGCTACGGACTCCCGAGCGGCAGTGGGCGATAATTTCCTTGCTGGAATCAAGTTCGCTGACCCGTTTCGGCAGATCGCCGAGCGGGATCAGGTGGCCGTTGATGTTGCAAATCTGATATTCGTGTGGTTCGCGCACGTCGAGGATGAACAAATCATCTCCTCGATCCAGCCGCTTCTTGAGTTCTTCCACCTGAATATCACCGGATGTGGGTTCCACCGTGACCTCCTCGCCGCGTATACCGCAGAACTCATTGTAGTCGATGAGTTCCTTGATCGTGGGATGCGTGCCGCAAGCCGGGCACTCCGGATTCTTGCGTAGTTTGAGTTCGCGGAACTTCATGGCAAGGGCGTCGACGAGTAAGAGACGCCCGATCAGCGGATCGCCGGATTTCAAGATTAGCTTGATGGTCTCCGTCGCCTGGATCACGCCCAGCAATCCGGGCAGAATTCCCAGCACGCCGCCTTCGGCGCAGGAAGGAACCAGTCCCGGCGGTGGCGGCTCGGGGTACAAGCAGCGGTAGCACGGGCCGTCTTTGGTCGCGAACACGCTGGCCTGGCCTTCGAAGCGAAAGATCGAGGCGTAGACGTTCGGCTTCCCCGTGAGAACGCAGGCGTCATTTACTAAATAACGCGTGGGGAAGTTATCGGTGCCGTCGGCGATGATGTCGTAATCCTTGAAAATCTCCAACGCGTTCGAGCTGTTCAGCAGGGTATCGTGCTTCACGATGTTGACGAACGGATTGATCGCCTTCAGCTTATCCGCCGCCGAGTCCAACTTCTTGCGGCCCACGTCGGCGGTCGAGTGCACGATCTGCCGCTGGAGGTTGGTGTAGTCCACCACGTCGAAGTCCACAATACCAAGCGTCCCAACGCCCGCCGCCGCCAGATACATGGTCAGCGGCGAACCCAATCCTCCCGTCCCTACGCACAACACCTTCGCCGCTTTGATCTTCAACTGCCCGGCCATGCCAACCTCGGGCATGATCAGGTGGCGCGAATAGCGCAGGATTTCCTCATTGCTCAGGGTGACGGTTTCGGGTTTGACTTCGGTTAATGTGGGCATAAGGGCCTCAGGAAATTTCAGATTTTTTGATTTTAGATTGCTGATTGACAACAAACGGACTACCGACAGGAAGGGCTACAACAACAGCGTACCGCGCGGAATTTGCCAAGGTTTTTCATTCTGCAATCAAAAATCTGAAATCTGCAATCGTTTTTCATTTACCGGCCTCCGGCGATGGAAGGCACGATAGAAATACTATCACTGTCGCTCACAGAAGTGGCGTCCTTCTGGAGGTAGCGGACATCTTCGTCATTCACATAAACATTGACGAAAGCCCGGAGTTTACCGTCATCGCTATACAGATGGCGGCGCAAGTCAGGGTGCTTGGAGACGAGGTCGGAAAGGGCGTCAGCCACAGTTCCAGCCTTCACGTCCACAGCAGCCTGCTTGCCAGCGTATTGGCGCAGGGGCGTTGGGATGTGGATTTTGGGCATAATCTAGCTCTATACATGATGCCACAGAAGGGGTGGGGGATTCAGGGGGATGTGGGTGTAGCGCGGACACTCCTGTCCGCGCTGCTGGCGGCGCCGCAGATAGGGCCGTGCAAAAGCCACGTGGATATGGGGCTTACCCCGTCAGCCGCGGAGCGGCGAAAGATTGCAGCCCAGGGCGCAAGCCCTGGGTAGGATTGGGAATGATTAAGCCCCGGAGGGACGAAAGAAAAGCTCTCTATGCTTATAAATTCAGATTCCCCAGCAGAAACGGTAAGGATAGAATTCTTCCGCTATGAGCATTCCTGATTACCAAACCATTATGCTGCCGCTGCTTAAGCACACGTCTGATCGGCAGGAACATCTTCTCCAGAGTTTGATCGACGCCCTCGCAGCCGATTTTAGGCTGACAGATTCAGAAAGACGCGAGCTACTTCCTAGTGGCAACCAAGGCATCTTCAATAATCGGGTTGGTTGGGCGAGGACCTATCTAAAGAAAGCAGGATTGATTACATCGCCAAAGCGCGGTGTGATGCAGATAACGGATCGTGGCCTGCAAATTTTGAAGGAAAACCCAACGCGTGTGGACAATAAGGTGCTCCGCCAATTTCCTGAGTTCCTCGAATTTCAGAGCGCCAAGGGTGAGCCTTCGGAACCCGAGCCTATCTCGGCAAGTGAGCGTCTTGATCCGCAAGAAAACATCGAGGCAGGTTATCAAGCTATTCGAAAGGAATTGTCGGTAGAACTACTGACTCGAATTAAAGCATGTTCACCAGCATTTTTTGAACGCCTCGTGGTTGAGCTCTTACTTAAGATGGGCTACGGAGGATCAAGGCGAGATTTTGGGCAGGCCATCGGAAAACCTGGCGATGGTGGCATCGACGGCGTCATCAAAGAGGACAAACTTGGATTGGATGCTGTTTATTTACAAGCGAAACGTTGGGACGATAGCCAAGTCGGAAGTAAAGAAATCCAAGCATTCGTCGGAGCGCTGCACGGGAAGAAAGCACGCAAGGGTGTTTTTATTACGACAAGCGGCTTCTCTAAACCCGCCAACGATTATGTCCGAGAAATTCAGGACAAGGTAATTTTGATCGATGGTCCTACGCTCGCTGATCTACTCATCGAACACGGGGTTGGCGTTTCCACAATCGCTACATACGAAGTCAAGAAAATCGATTCTGATTTCTTTGCGGAAGATTGAGTCCGATTTCTTTCGCCCCTTCGGGGCTTGGTCAAATTGACCGCCACCCAGGGCTTGCGCCCCTGAGCTGCAATCTTTCGCCGCTTCGCGGCTGGATCACATTGCTACACTGGCGGCCCCGGCGGGGCGCCTGCTGGCTTTATCTTTGGCGTGTTTTGCGCGGGGTTCTGCAAGAACAGCAAAATCTCACGATCAAGCCGCTGTAGCGCGGAGTTCTTCGCGCCGGCCTTAATTGCTCCCTGCACTTCGCGCACTCCCTCCAGCGCCGCTGCCTGCACTTCCGGAGTCGTTTCAGAGTTCGCCGCCAACCCCATCAGCCGCTCGGCGATTTCTGTTTGCACCACGCCAGCCAAGTCTCCGCCGCTCGGGCCAAATCCCGTCTTGACCAATTCGGAAATCACAAACGCCGGAGACGGCTGCTGCGGGTCTTCATGCGAGAGCACCAGCATCCGTTGCAGGCGCTGCGCGTCCAATAATCCCCCGACCACCGTATCGGCGACGGCGCGCGCCCCGTCCTGCGGGCTGAATAAATATCCCGCTGACGATGTGAACTGCTCCGGATCAGGGTTGCGATTCTCAACCCGCGCCAGTTGCTTCCACAATTTCTCCGGAACTTCCAGCTTCGCCGGCGCGAGCGCTTGCAAGGCGAGGTGGATCGCCCGCTTCTCGCTCTCCGGCGACCATGGGATTACTGGCGCCTGCCCATCTCCGGCAACGGACACCGGGACCTTGGCGCTGCCGATGACGTTGATGGCGGCCGCAAGCGCGTAACGGTGAAACAAATAGACCAGCGGAAAGCGAGACGCCAGCATCGAGTTCGGCTCTCCCGGACGCAACATCTGCGGGCCGTAATGAGCCAACAGCGCATCACGCACCGGCAGCACTTCGGCCAGCCAGGTCACCGGGTCAGGGCCGTCGTCATATGAATTCCAGCGCGGGTCATTGTAATTTCCCCACACCACGCCCTTGCCAATCGAGCCCTTTACGATCGCGTCCAGGCGCGCAGCGCTTTGCTGCGGCGAACTGCCCGGTGTGTTTTCGCTATATCCCCATTCGATGGCGAAGCGGTCGTAACTGCCTACGCCCTGCATGTAAGCGTCGGAAAGATCGGCAGTGCCGTCGGCACGAATGTGTACGCGCGGGGCGAAGTAATCCATCACCGACCCGCGCCCGTATGTGCTGGCAACAAAGTTGTGGTCAAGTCCCAGAGTGTGGCCGATTTCGTGACAGGTGAGCAACGCCAGGCGGTCCAGCATCACTTGCTCATCGCTGATTTTGGGATCAAGATTGTCGAAAGCGGCGAAGGCATCCAGCGCCGGCTCGAGTGCGTCCTTGCCTGAGGGAATTGTGGACTCCCAATAATTGTTCATGGTGCGCATGCGATGCGAGTCCAGCTGCACCACCGCGTGCAGAATTTCACCCGTGCGCGGATCTACATGGGTCTGTCCCACCGACCAGCCGCGGCCCGAGCGGTTGGTCCACTGGATCGTCGGATAGCGGACATCGAGAGGGTTCACGCCCTCGGGCAAGTCCTCCACGCGAATCGCGTCTTTGAAACCTGCCTGTTCGAACGCCGCATTCCACCACAACGTGCCACGCTTAACGGCAGAACGCATCGGCTCGGGAATGGCTCGGTCCAAATAGAACACAATCGGCTTGACCGGCTCGCTCAGAGCGGCGGCGGGCTCTTTCTTCTGCAAACGCCAGCGGCTGATCAAATAACGCGTGAGCGGCCGGTTGTACGGCTGCGAGAAATCCTTGAACGTCACACCAAAGAAACCTACGCGCGGGTCCTGCTCTCTGACTTCGTATCCAGGTTCTGGCAAAGGCAGGAACGAATGGTGTTCGCGAACGCTTAGAGCGTGAGCGTCGGGCTGATTGAACTTGCCTTCTCCGTCGCTGGTGAAGGTGAGCAGCGCCTCAATCTCCGTATTCAGGGGGAAACTACCGCTGTGGTCCAGGTCAATCACGCTGCGGGAGTCATCCAGATGCCAACTTCCTCCAGAACCTTCGGCCCGCACCATGCTTCCGCCGACAACCCGCGTGGGCCGCCGCAGCTGGGAGAGCAAATCTACTGCATCCCGAATGAAGAGATGGTTCGCATCCACCAGCAGCGTGCCATCCTGTTGGGCTTCGATCGGCAATGCAGCCAGCACCGAGGTGGGAAAGCTGGACTCCACCGACTGCTTCAAGTCCGGGCTACCGTTTTCGGCGCGGAAGTCGGTGTTCTGCTGGGTCACCAGGACGTGGGCCCCCGCGCGCCGAAAGCGGCACAGGGTGTTGGCGGCAAACGAGCTGCGGTCGGCAAAGACTTCTGTAGAACCGATGCCGCTGCCCAGCGCCGTGAAGTAGAGGAACTCGCTGTTCAGCGATGCGGGCGATAGCTCGAGGAGAATCTGGCCCTTCTTTTCATCCCAATACCAGGGGAGAAAGCCGTCGTGTTTTTGCAGGCCTTCAACGCGTGCCACCAAAGTGATGTTTTCGGGGGTTGTGGCGTTCAGATTGGGAAAAAGTACGAACAATAGAAGAAGCAGAGAGGCTGGGCGAACCATAGGCTCGTTTTATACATGAGCCGGGAGGGTGAAACAAATGGCGAGGTGGCAGCTGGTGGTGGAGTTTGAATGAAAACCCTTTTGTCATTCCGACGATTCGCGGAGCGAAGAGGAGGAATCTGTTATTGGCCGACAAGGAGTACGTAGATATTTTCGCCCCGGTAAACTCGCCTAAGTCCTGCCTGCTAAAAACTCTTAATTCATTCCTCTTCGAGATCAGCATCTCCACGGACATGCGCCCTGACCTCTCGCTCGAACCGAGACTGGCCTACTATGAGGGGAGAGAATGAAATGGGCCGACCACCTTTCTTACTTTTGATATAGGTGACGCCAGTCCTCCATCCACGCTTCATCCAGGCTATCTCATCCCAGGTTATCGCACGATCCTGGCGCAGCCAGCGCCGCTGTCGAATACCGTTGTGATCTAGGACAACCGGTCTAGGTTTTGCCAGAAGAAGCGCAACGAGCACAGCCAGCGGAATGAATACCGCATACCATCCTTCGCCGGCGGAGAGTGCCATTACCAAGACAAGAATCGAAAAAGCGATCAGAAGAAGCAAGACAAGCCCAAGCAAGAATTGCATCGCCGGTGCCGGTGCAAACTCGAGTGCCGCCTCTTCCTGTCTGGGTTCCTGTTTGCGTGCTGATCGCTTGATCAAGAAGAACGAAATCGCCAAGGCCACCGGGGAGACAAGGAGAAGAATGCCAAGAAACTGCCAAATCATATTTTGTGCCTCGACCGGCAGGCTTCGCGGATGCTTGATTGCGACCAGATCAAGGTTAGCTTACCTCGATCTGTTCATCGTTAAACGCTTTGTCATTCTCATCGCTGCCTTCCAGCGCAAACGAATTGGTCAGCACCGCTTTGCCTTTCTCCACGCTGGTGATCACGTACGAACACCCATACCAATGCGCCTCAGCGAAATCAGTTTGCGACCAGCGGGCGGGGTGGTCGGGGTGGGAGTGGTAGAAGCCGATGATGTCTTCTCCGCGTTTGCGGCCTTCGCTCTGGATGCGGATCAATTCTTTCGGGTCGATGTTGTACCGGTTGTGGGCGGAGTCAGTGCGGGTGTTGCCGGCTCGGGCGATAGCGGTGACGGTGCGCACGTCGCCATCGATTTGGCCGAGCAGGACTCCACAGCATTCGTGAGGATAGGTTTCTTCGCCGTGCTGGCGAAGGGAGTCGTAGAGTTGGCGGGGAATTTTTAGCATAAAATCAATCCACCACGGAGACACGGAGACACAGAGAAATGCGTTTCTTCGTTTTTCTCCGTGACTCGGTGGCTCCGTGGTGAAGTTAACCTTCCTGCCAGAACCTTTCACTCAGATACTTGTCGCCGGAATCGGGCAGAATGGTTACGAACACGGCGTGCTCGCTTTTCTTCAAGCGCGCGGCGACCTGCAAACATCCCGCGACCGCGGCCCCGGCGGAAATCCCCACCAGCAAACCCTCTTCGCGCGCCAAACGGACCGCTATCTTGTAGGCATCTTCCGTCGCGATCCCCAAGTCTTCATCGGCTAGCTTCGGATCGTAGATCTTCGGCACCATCGCGCTGGCCATGTGCTTCGCGCCCTCAATTCCGTGAAACGGAGAATCCGGCTGCAACGAAATGCACTTGATGGCAGGATTCAACTCCTTCAGCCGCCGCGAAGTTCCCACGAACGTTCCGCTGGTCCCCATCATGGCCACAAAATGCGTGACCCGCCCTGCGCTCTGTTGCCAGATTTCGTTGGCGGTGCCATGGTAGTGGGCCTGCCAGTTGGCGTCGTTGGAGTACTGGTCGGCGTAGAAATATTTTTCGGGATGAGCGGCGTAAAGCTCGCGCGCCTCGCGGATGGCGCCGTCGGAGCCGTCGCCGGGATCGGTGAAGATGACCTTCGCCCCGTAGGCGTGCAAAATGCGCTTGCGCTCGACGGAAACATTTTCCGGCATGCACAGGGTCACAGGAAATCCCAGCGCGGCCCCCAGCATGGCAAAAGCAATGCCGGTGTTGCCGCTGGTGGCATCCAGCAGAATCTTCCCCGGGCCGAGTTTGCCTGCGGCGCGCGCCTGGTTCACGATGTTCGAGGCGGCGCGGTCCTTGACGGATCCCCCTGGATTCAGCCATTCTGCCTTACCCAGCACTGTGATGTTGGGTAAGTCGCAGGCAATGCGTTCCAGGCGTAGCAATGGCGTGTTGCCAATCCGGTCCAAGCTGCGCACCCCCAGGTGTGTCGGCTTGGCATCTGCCGCCGCAGCAGGCACTTCCGCGAGTTTTGGAGACCCTGGCCGCATAGTTTGCGTGAACTGCCGGTACTATCGTAACGTACCGAAAGGACTATGTAAGGCTTTGCGAGCTGATATTTAGATTATAAAAGAGCCTTGTTTGATACAAAGATGCCAGCAAGAGCATCTTTTTGCATAAGCCGCATCTAAACAAGCGACGAGGAAGACAGAAGGGACCGATCCAAACGAGATGGCGAATAACACCGAACCAAAGAATTACGAAGACGCAGTCAACTGGCTGCGCGACCACGGTTTTGATTTGATTGAGGCGCCGGGCATG
Source organism: uncultured Acidobacteriota bacterium (assembly GCA_963837365.1). Lineage (GTDB taxonomy): Bacteria > Acidobacteriota > Terriglobia > Terriglobales > Acidobacteriaceae > CAWBXL01. The sequence goes on along the minus strand of CAWIMW010000006.1, from coordinate 66,282 downwards.
CAGGGGCGTGTATTCCTGCGCAAATACAATGTGTCGGCTGCCATTCAGAAGAACGGTGATGAGGGGGTAAAGATTTTTGCCTACCCCGGCTACTTGATCGGCAGTGAAATTTCCAAGCTGGTGAACCGGGGCTATCAGCAGTTTCTAAAGACTGCAAAAACGGAGGTTCCCGCCACCGCCGACCACCTGAAGGCTCTCCAGCAATTCACCGAAGAATTGAAAGAAGGATTGGGGTTGCCCAGCTTGTACAACGAATCTTTAGGGACAGTCAGTGAAGCCTACCAGTACGACCGGGTCAAAGACCGCGATAAGCCTGCTGCTGAGAAACCGAAACGGCCTTGGGAAGTTGCGGGGAAGGCTGAGGCTAAGGCGGCTAAGAAGGGCCGGGCTTAGTTTCTTTTGGCCCGGACTTGGACTTTGGTTCCCTCTGGCAGGGCTCCGTTTAACAGCTTTATTATTCCATCCTGCACGATTCCTTCGAATTCTTGTGAGATAGCAGCAGTCGCGGGCGAGGGCGACCGCGTCACACGGCCTGGTCCCTTATCCATCGCCTCATTCGCCAGGCGGTCAGCTTCCTGATTGTGCTCTCGCATGGCGTGGTCGATGGAAAACCAATCCAGCTTGCCGATTAGTTGCTTGGCGCGGGCGTGCAGGTCTTGCAGCGCTGCGTTCTTAACTTTGTAAACACCCTTGACTTGCTTCACCATCAGTTCGGAATCGCTGACCAGCTTCAATGCCTTGGGCCCGTGATTTACCGCATATTCCAAAGCTGCGATCAGTCCCTGATATTCCGCAAAATTGTTGGTCTGATGGCCCAGGTATTCACTGAGTCCAGCGACTTTCTTACCCGTGTTGTCTTTGATCACCACGCCATAGCCTGCCGGGCCGGGATTACCCCGGGCGCCGCCATCGCTGTGCGCGATCAGATAGTGTTCGGGAGGAGATGGCATGGCTGAAGTTTACACGGTACCAACTGAAAACCGGGAACTGCGAACTGACAGCTGCTATCCCAGCCTCAGGGAAGCTGATGTTTGGCAAAAAACTCCCAGATCACAGAAGTCGCATCCAGGTTCTTACTGGCCTTGCCAACAAATAGTACCGGCAAATATTGAACGCCATCCGGCCAGGTATGCCCACCGCCTTCAATGGTGTAAACCACGACTTCGGTTCCCTGTTTTCCATCTCGGTAGCTGTCGCGATGAACGGTGGTGCCGTCATGGGCCTGATCGGGGATGTCCTCAGTCTCCGGCTTGGAAGAAGTCTGATCCCACTTACGCCAGAACGAAGACGCCTCTGCTAAAGAGACATTGCCCCCACGATTGCGCAAAATTGTACCTCCGTCAATGTGAACAATCGGATCTTTGGTCCCGTGAATGAACATCACTGAAATGGGGCGCGAAGGCCTGCACACCGGGGCCAGCGTATCCGGCATGGTCGCGGCCACCGACGCAACCGCCGCGAATTGGTCCGTCATGTCACAGGCCAGCCGTTGGGAAAAGAACCCGCCGTTGGAAATTCCCGTACCGTAGATCCGTTTGGGATCGATGTTTTGCGTCTTTAACAGATGCGCGATTAAAGTCCGTATAAAACCGATGTCGTCTGCTGGCGAAAGCCCGCGGGTGTCGCTCCAACTTTTGTTGAAGCTCTCAGGATAGGCCACGATGAAATTGTTGGCATCGGCCGCATCGTCGAACCTGGTAAATCGCGGCATATTCGACGCATGGCCGCCTCCCCCATGAAAAACCAATACAAGTGGTACAAGCTTTTGTGGCAGATTGTCCGGGACATATAGAAGGTAGGATCGTGTCGTACTGCCGACGCTGATTTCTTCGTTGATATCGTTCGGCGATTGGCGAGCGCCGGCTGAAACTGCAAGCAAAAGTAACCCAGCAATGACGCGCGCCAGTTTCATGGTTGTGATGGGGCTTTCAAAATTATCTTCCCGCTGCCAAGCGGCTTGCCAGGCGAGACGGCAAATTCGCCGCATTAATTTTGTCCTGTGCGGTTTTAAGATCATACGGCACTCGCCGGAAAGTAACAGTGCGCGTTAAAGTATCAAATGTCGCGAAGGCGGCGCGCCAGTCTCCATCCCGCGGCTGCCCGACAGAACCGGGGTTGATCATATAGCGGGCACCCTCTTTCAATATGAACTGCCAACTTTCGCTCTTCCCAATCGTCTTGTACTCGGGATAGAAGGCATCATCGCCACTGCCATTGTCATAAAATCCACCCTGCAAATGAGTGTGGCCAAAAAAAGTGATGGGAGTAGCGGCCTGCCGCAATGAAATGTAAGCCTCCTCGCTGTTGACCACGTATTCATCTTCATCGAGCGGGGAGCCGTGCACAAACTGCGCCTCGGGGACATCGGCAATTGTGATAGGCCCTTGTGGCAGACTCTGCAACCATGCGTGGTTTTCTGGGGTCAGTTGGTCGCGCGTCCAAAGGGCGGCCACTCCGGCAACCGGGTTGAAGTCATTGAGATCGGTAAGACCGGTTACGGCTTTGTCGTGGTTTCCCCGAACGACAACCTGACCCAGGCTCCGCGAACGCTCGATCACCTCATTCGGGCTGGCGCCATAGCCAACGATGTCGCCGAGATTGACGGCGATGTCGCATTCAGGCGCGGACGCAAGGCAAGCCTCGAGGGCCTCGAGGTTGCTGTGTATGTCGCTGAGAAGAAAAAGTCGCACGCGTCACCGGAAACTGGCGATTATAGCCCTATTCCGGGGGACTGGTTATGAAACATCCGCGTGGCACCCGCATTCACAACCGGACAACGCGCCCAGTGGCCGGGCGAGATTTCAGTTAACTCTGGTAAGCTCTGAGCGCATTCCGCGATCTTCTGATCGCATCGTGGTTCAAAGGGGCAGCCGGGTGGCATTGCTTGAAGAGCAGGTACCGTGCCCTCAATCGTAAGCAAAGCGCGATTGCGATCAGTTTTTAATGTTGGCACTGCCCGCAAAAGTCCCTGCGTATAAGGATGGGCCGCAGTTTGAAAGATGTGCCGCTTTGAACCAAGTTCGACCAGATTTCCTGCATACATGACTGCTACCCGGTCCGCGACTTGTGAGACCACCGCAAGATCATGGGAAATAAAAAGCATGGCCAGCCCGAACTTCGCACGCAATTCTCCAAGAAGTTCAAGGATCTGCGCCTGGATGGTTACATCGAGTGCCGTTGTCGGTTCATCGGCGATGAGTAATTGAGGACGGTTCACAATCGCCATGGCGATCATAATGCGCTGGCGCATTCCGCCGGAGAGCTGATGGGGGTAATCCCGTGCCCGCCGCGCGGCGTCAGGAATGGCAACATCGTTCATGGCTGCCACAGCGCACTCCCAAGCTTCTTTCTTGCTGACTGAACGATGTGCAGTAACCGCTTCAGCAATCTGTTCGCCGACTCGCATGACCGGATTGAGCGCTGTCATAGGCTCTTGAAAGATCATGCCGATAGCTGAGCCGCGCAATTGGCGCAGTTTGTCCCCCGGCACCTTGAGCAAATTGGAAGCGAAGCCGCTTGCGGTAAATGTAATCTCACCAGACACCTGAGCTTGCGGCGGAAGCAGACCCATCACTGCAAGAGAAGTAACCGACTTTCCCGATCCCGATTCCCCTACCAGTCCCAGCACTTCTCCACCGGCGATGCTGAAGTCCAGGTCACGAACCGCGGCAAGACGGTTCCCGCCAGGAGCCGGAAATTCGATTGTCAGTTTCTGAATTTCGAGGAGCGGGGCCACTGGATCATAGTAGCGCAAATATATGACTGCCTATGAATTAGCATCAGATACTCGCGGATGCTCACGGGTCGATCGGTGAAAATCCGTGGCTGAGTCTTCCGAATACCTGCATCTCACAAAAAAATGCCCGCACCCGTAACTTTTCGTCGCGTTCCCAGCATTAACAGAACAAGTAAGCCTGGTACTGCGGAGATGCACTTGAAAGTCGTGGAAAACGACACAGATGAGCGGTTTCTGGTGGAGGCGGCGCAGCGCGATCCGTCCTGCTTTGCCGAGCTCTATGAGCAGAACTTTAACCGGGTCTATGCATTCATCGCCCGACGGGTGGCCAGTCGTGAAGAAGCGCAGGACCTTACCGCCGAAGTGTTTCATCAGGCGCTGGCAGGCATAGGTAACTTTGAGTGGCGGGGCGCACCGTTTGTGGCCTGGCTATTAGGGATCGCAGCGCATGTACTGGCGGCCTACTGGCAGCGGAACCCGAAGCGGCAGGAGATTCTGGCCGAGGACCTGGAACTTGCAGGTAACGACGGCAGCATCGAGCGGCGGGCCATGATCTTCCAGCTGGTGGAAAATTTGCCGGAAGATCAGCGCCGAGTGATCATCCGCCGTTTTGTTGAGCAACGCAGCATACGGGACATCGCGCAGGAGTTCTCGCGCAGCGAAGGCGCAATCAAACAGCTGCAACTCCGCGCCTTACGAAACTTGCGCACGCGACTGAGGAGTCATCATGAACAGCTTTAGCATCGCCGACGAACTCGATCACGCAGTGGAGAACGTTCTCGCAGGCGTGGAAACCGTGCCTTTGAACAACGATTTGGAGATGGATGACCTGGCAAGAATTGCCGCGGAACTGCGCTTTCTGCCTCAACCTGAGTTCAAACTCCAGCTGAAAGCGGCTCTACGCGGGCAGACGCAAACGCGGGCTATATCCCGGATTGAAATTGCACCGAGTTCTAACCGTGAGGTCGAGGTTCCCGCCGCGATTTTGCCAACATTATTCGGGTCAAACACTGACGGTTATCCCCTGCACCAGCGCAGCCTGGCAGCGTCGTTGTTTGTGCATGTAACCGCTCTGGCGCTGGTAGTTGTCTCTGGAGTTTGGGCGGCCCGGCAGCCCCTGCTCAAACCCACCGTCACAGTGCGGATGATTTCATTGGCTGACTACCCGCTTCCCCCCGCATCGGGCGAAGCTCATGGGGGAGGTGGGAGTGGGGCTGCTGACAAGCTGAAGGCATCCACAGGTGCTCCACCCCGCTTCAATTCTGAGCAATTTTCGCCGCCACAAGTCGTGGTGCAGAATCTCCAGCCCAAGCTCCCGGTTGACCCCACCGTCATCGGGCCGCCGAATGTGATCTTTCCCAAAATGCAGATAGGAGATCTGTTCTCCAAACTTCCCATCCCCTCAAACGGCACCGGAACTGGCGGAGGCATCGGGGACAGCAGCGGAACCGGCGTGGGAACCGGATATGGACCCGGAGTCGGGCCGGGCCGGGGCGGAAACATGGGAGACGGGTTTTATACCATCGGTGGAGAAGTAAGTGCGCCTCGTCCGATTTACGATCCCGAACCAGAGTATTCCGAGGAAGCCCGGCGGGCTAAATTTCAAGGGGACGTGGTGCTGTGGGTCGTGGTTGGCCCAGATGGCACGCCGCGGGATGTCCGCGTACAACGCTCACTGGGTATGGGACTAGATCAAAAAGCCATCGCAACCGTGCGTACCTGGCGCTTTCAGCCTGCGATGAAAGACGGGCATCCGGTCGCCGTCCAGGTGAGCATTGAAGTGAACTTCCGGTTGTTCTGATAGTCCTCAGGGCGTACACCTCACGACGTGGGCGGGTTCTATAAAAGGAGATGTCAAGAGAAAAGTATTCTTCCTTAGGCGGAGATTTACGCCTATGACGCGCTGGGCTTTTTACATATAAAACAAGCTCAATCTTGGCAATCCATATTTTTCCAACTGACGCTTGTGGATGTACTGCTTTTGCAGTTGATCAATCTGGGCGGCGGGCATTTTGCGGCGGTAGGGAGCTAGTTCACGATCAGCCTGAGCACGGACTGCGACAATCTCTTCATCCGGGGTTGAAGCGAGTAACGCCGCGAACAGTTTTTCTTCCAGCACCGTCAATCGGCGTTCCAGATCTTCCAGACGGGGCTGCGCGGTGTTGGTTTCCAGTTCCGCTGCGAGTTGATTCAGGGTGGCCGCGGATTCTTGTGCCAAGGCATGACTGGAGATAGCGCCTTGTGGCAACTTTGCCGCTTCAAGCCGCTGGGCGTTATGGCGAAGGTAAGCGACAATCTCTGTGGTTTGGAATCCAGCGGACTTTTCTTTGTTAACCGCCGGCACTCCGACCGCGGCCTCCTTCATGTCTTCAGCGGCGGCCAGCACTTCCTGGGAGCAAAAGCCCAGTCCGTTGATTTTGCGGGTTTTCGCGGGACGTTGTTCGTAGCGGTCGAATGTCGTATCAATCCCCCGCAGGACCGCCTCCAGCGGGATGCCGGCATCCTTCCAGGTTTCGATCAGCGCCCAGTCGAGAGCAGAAAGAAGCAAACCTCCACCCCGGCGCTTCTGGAAGTGTTCCTCGATTTCAGTGAAATAGTTGAAGTAATTTTCCACGACGTATCAGGTGGTGTTGTCTAAATAAGCGGCCCAGGTTCTTTCGCCCCTTTCGGGGTTTAGGTTGCTACCTCTGCTTGCCCAGGGCTTGCGCCCCTTCGCCTTCGCTCAGGGCAGGCTCTGGTCCGCATTCTATCGCCGCTTTGCGGCTGGCTTTAAGGCAGCTGTGGAAGTGGAAGCCGCGTTTCGTTCCCAGATCATGCGCAGGCCGTCGAGGGTGAGAAACTCATCTACATGCTTGATGTATTTCGATCCCGTGCTAATCAGCGGAGCTAGTCCGCCGGTGGAGACAACCTTGGTTTCTTTGCCCATGTCGTCCAGCAGCAAGCCGAGAATCCCGTCCACCAAGCCGAGATAGCCATAGTAGAGTCCGGATTGCAGGCTTCCTACGGTGGTGGTGCCGATGACGCGGGCCGGTTTGCGAACGTCCACCCGTGGCAGGCGGGCGGTGTTCTCGAAGAGCGCATCGGCAGAAATCCCCAGACCGGGGCTGATCACGCCTCCGCGATATTCACCTTTGGATGAAATACAGTCGAAAGTGGTCGCGGTGCCGAAATCGACAACGATGCAAGGCCCGCCATACTTCTCGAACGCAGCAATCGCATTCACAATTCGATCTGCCCCAACCTCAGATGGGTTGTCATAGAGCACCGGCATCCCAGTTTTGACTCCTGGCTCGATGAACAGCGGCTTCAGCTTGAAATAACGTTCGCAGACCTCGCGCAAGGTGGAGTCGAGCGGTGGAACGACGGAGGAGATTACGATCCCGGCAATCGCGCTGGCTTCCAGGTTGTCCATGGCAAACAGATTGCGGAAAAGCACGCCGTACTCATCCACGGTTTGCGTGGAAATAGTAGAGACGCGCCAGTTGGCGACCAATTGGTCGTAATGATGCGGTGCCGCGGACTTGTCCGCTTTGGCGAAAAGTCCAAGCACCGTGTTGGTGTTGCCGACATCGAGAACTAGAAGCATAGAGAGTAGTAACTTATCTGTGTGGAGACGGGGCTTGTCTGTAATTACAGTGCTTGAACTCGCGGGGCTTGCCCCGCCTCCACACGGTTTAGCGTATCTGTATGCTGCCGCTGAGCACGATCCTCAGGCCGTGCATCGTCCGCACTTGCAGAAAACCGCGGGCGTCCAGGCCGTAAGTAGTTCCTTCATAGCCTCCATCTTCCGCGTCCACAAACACTTGCTTGTCGCGCACGGAAGAAGACCTTTCCTGGAAGCGTTTAAGTACCGACTCACGCGCGTCCGGCTTTTCCAAAAGCAGGCGATACTCGCGGTCGAGCGATTTTAACAGGGCTGCGCATAGCTCGACTCGGGACCACTCTTTGCCTGTGGCCAACCGAAGGGAAGTAGCGATGGGGAGCTCAGCAGGAAAATGGCTGTGGTTTACATTGATTCCAATCCCGATCACGAGGTAGCGCACGCGGGTGGCCTCGGCATTCATTTCAGTCAGGATGCCGCAGAATTTTTTGCCACCAGTCAGCAGATCATTCGGCCACTTCAAGTCAACCGAAAGCCTGGGATCGTGGGCCTGCACCGCCGCTTGCACCGCCAGAGCCACGGCCAGAGAAAGAACCACCACTTCCGCCGGCGGCAGTATAGGCCGCAGGATCACAGAGCAATAGATTCCCGCCGAGTCGGCTGAGTGCCAGGTGTGCCCGCCACGCCCCTTGCCCGCGGTTTGCTGCTCCGCCAGAAACACCGTCCCGTCGGGCGCACCTTCGCTTGCCGCCTGCATGGCGGTAGTGTTGGTGGATCCTAACTTGAAATAATGACGAATGTGCTGGCTGAAGATCGTGCTCCGCACCAGCGGCGCCAGGACTTCGGGCAGCAGCAGATCCGGCATGGTGTGGAGGCGGTATCCGGTGGCGGGATGGCCCTCGATGGCAACGCCCAGACTGCGCAGTTGCTGCACCAACCGCCAGACTTCGGAGCGGGTAGTGCCAATCTCGTCGGCGATTTTCGTGCCGCTGACCACCACCGTCGCATAGTCATTCAGCAAACGAATAATGCGGCCCAGGCGCGCATCGGTCTGGGTGGATGAAATCCCCTCCCCCGCATTCACCGCCGGCCGCGCTTTGCGAATTGTAGCGACTTTCCTGATGGAGGAATTATGCGGCAGAAAGGCCGAAAGGACAATTAGGAGGGCAAATGAGACCTATAAACAGCCTTCGACGTACTGAATGGCTTCATATGTACCCGCATAAAACGAAGTGATCTTGCCTTTTTCAGTCTCAAACCGGATGCCACTTTTGCCGTCTGCGGATCTGACCGTTAGATAATGGCCATCGTCAATATATTTGTGAGGCGAAACCTTGATTTTCTTGCCATAGACCTGCAACGTGTGCGCTTCTGCATCTCCGACCTGGATGCCGGTCGATGTAGCGACTCCTCGACGATCAACTTCGACGCGTACAAGGTGGCCATCCAGGATCATGAAAGAAATGTAAGGATGCCCCTCAGGCTTAAGGTAGAAACAGCTGTCCGCGCCAGAGAGATCGTCGGATGTCTGCACTCTTTGCTGCAATACCTTGCGCAAGTCGTGAACCGACATGCCGATTTTCACTGGCCCCGTGCCATCTTCGCGAATGACCCATTCGTCGTTTGCGGCTAATAGCAAAGCCGCGAAGACCAGGACCAAAACTAAACAGAAAAAACGCACAGCAACCTCCTGAAATTCAGAAGCCGGCGGCTTCAGCAGGCCAGCTCTGTCGCACTACTGTATGTTGACCGTGGTCACGCTCAACGCGGGCAGCGTAATCTTCAACGATGTTCCACTCGCCGCCTGAGTCCCCACCAAAACGGGATGAACAGGATTCTGGGGGGAGGCTGAGCTTGCCGTCATCTGGTAGATCGTGGCCGTACCGCTCAGCGTCATGCCGTTGATGGCTGTGACCAGCGAATTCTTGGTGCGGTTGATCGCAATGAAAACCACACGTCCCGGTGTTGTGCTGTCCGTGCTGGCGTACAAAGCAACCTTGGATATATCGCTCGAAGCTTGCCTGAACCGAAGTATCTCCGAAGTTCGCAGTGCCACCGTCAAAGCCGCGGAAAGCGCGGAACCCAGCCAGTGCATAGTCATAGGTGCCCGCTTAGAGGCCACAGGCTGGCCGCGAACAGGTCCTGCGCGCCGAACATCACCCAACATGTCCGCCTGAGCAATCGTTCCCGCGATGTGGTTCCAGCCGCCACCTTCATACTCTGTGATGGCCAGTCCCTTCATTCCAGGGAATTCGGCGGTGATTTTCGCCTTGCAAACGGGGAATGATTCGAATGTTGCTGCTTGGATTCGCTCCGTTGTTGCTGAGTATGTTGTATACCCACGGGTTACTGTTGTTGGGATCATGCCAAGTCGGGTCCCACAGGTCGCGCGGCGCCTGCACGATCTGCTGAACATCGGAATCACTGAGCGAACTACTACTCATACTCGTGATTCGAGTGCTGCTCGCGTTGTAAACTTCGGGATACCAATGAAAGTCGTACACATCAACCAACGGCTTGCCATAGGTAGTTGAAGCACTGCTGATTGCTTGCAGATATTTATCCGGAAACCAATTTGTGCCGTTCGGCGTGGCATTGATCCCGGGCTCCCCCTGCCAACTGTAAATGCCATTAAACCCGTAATGGACCGGCCCAAAAATGATGACATCAGGGAATTGGTCCTTTAAAGCTTTACTTAGGTTGATGGTCTTGGTGATGTAGTCGTCGGAGGTTACGCGCATCGGCCCCTGCACTTCCAAGTGGGTCGAGTTCCATAACTCCGGTTCGTTGTCCAGGCTGACAAACGTCGGATGGGTTGGATTCGCTCCAAAGATGTTTTGCCCGGAGAACTTCTGGTCCAGAGCCCACAAGAATTCGTCCATATAAACGTTGGCATCGCTCGTCGGTGGGGTGGTGGTAAACGCGGTCGCATCCATCGAGCTTTTCTTGTCCACTACAGTCTTGAAACGGGTCATGTCCGGAGGGTTCGCGGTACTGACCGGCCCGGATTTGTCGGCGGACACTAAGCCCTGCAACTGGACCGTAATCAGGCTTGCGAGTCCAGCGGTATGGTCCGCCGCGATGAATGTGCGCACCGCCTCGGCGGGAACGGTTTCGTTGCACGATCCATTGCACAAATAGTTGTCGCTTTGATAGAGATAATCGCTGCCCGCATTCGACGCGTTATTCTCCCAGTTATAGGCGGTCCAGCGGTTTCCTCCCGCACGGTCCAAGGTCAGATTCGGCGCAATGTTGGCGCCGCCATAGAAATTGATTCCGTAAATCCAGGGTGAGATAGCATGGGTCGAGCCGGAGTCACAGGTTACAGTGACATCAGGAGGCAATAGCCGCCGGCGTAGCTGATTTCTCTGCCGAATTGCGCTTTCGCCATTGGAATTCACCGCAGAAACCACGTAGTAGTAAGTCGTACCATTGGTTCGCCCAGTGTCAGTGAAGTTTGTCACAGCCGGGCTACTGACTGTCGTATAAGGGCCGCCCGTAGCTGTTCCGCGCTTCACGTTATAGCTTGTCGCTCCGCTAACACGCCGTCCACGTCAGGACCACCTGAGCATCTCCGGCCGTCGCCGTCAATCCAGTCGGCGTCGCCGGTGCCGTGCCACCTCCGCCCCCTCCGCCTCCGCTTGTGCCACCTCCAGCCGCACGCGGTCAGAAGCGACAAGAAAGAACAAGCAATAACGATTTGCTGAAGGAAAAGCGCAGCATGTTGGAGGGGCCTCCCGCGAAATTGCCTAGCATCCTACCCCAAAAAACTGGGCTTTGACAGAGTGCCGATTTGGTACAGAAGTGTATGCCCGGATTCCAAAATGGAGCACATTTGCAAACGTTTACAGTTAAAGGACTTGCAGCCTGCTGGGGGGACTGCTTGCCTAGGCGGGCGAAATTCTCAGGCTCATATCTACTGCGGCTGGAGAATGGGTCAAAGCTCCGACTGAAATGAAGTCCACTCCGGTTTCTGCGTAGGCGCGCACATTTTCCAGTTTAATTCCGCCCGAGCACTCCAGCGGAATTCTGCGCTCGAACTTGGTGCAACGTTCGACTGCGCTGCGGACTTCCTCGACCGACATGTTGTCCAGCAGGATGGCTTCAGCGCCGTGCTGCAGGGCGTCTTCCAACTCCTGCAAAGTGCGCACTTCCACTTCAATCGGCTGGGTGCCGCGACGGTTTTGATGAAGATTCGCCAGGGCGCGGGCGATTCCTCCGGCAAGTTCAATGTGGTTGTTCTTGACCAGTATGCCGTCGGAAAGATCGAGACGGTGGTTTTGCCCTCCACCGCAGCGGACAGCGTACTTATCGAGCGAACGCAGGCCAGGCACGGTTTTGCGGGTATCCAGGATGCGGGTCTTGGTGCCCTCAACCGCGTCCACAAATTTGCGAGTCAGGGTGGCGATGCCGCTCATGCGCTGCATGAAGTTGAGGATCACGCGCTCGCAGGAAAGGATGACGCGAGCGTTATGCTGGATGACAGCGGCCGCTTGACCGGGATGCATGCGCACGCCATCAAAGATTTCGTGATGGCTGATGACGTCATAGTGGGAGACGACGGCGCCGTCGAGCGCCGCATACACATCCAAAATCCGGTTGATACAGCCGATGCCGGCGAGAATGCACTCCTGTTTGACCAATAGCGTCGCCCGGGCAAGCTGATTGGCGCCGATACACGCATAGCTGGTGGCGTCGCGCGTGGCGCGGTCCTCCAGCAGCGCATTCTGGATAATGGCGGTGGTGCGTCGGCTGTTCCAATCCATAGTGGACCCTGAGAACTGACATCCGAGAACTGGGAACTGAATATCCCAGGCCTAAAATGGCTAAACGGCCCGGGCAAGCTACTTACAACCCAATTCCTTCATCTGGGCGAGCGCCTTTTCGCGTAATACCGTCAGCTCCGTGGCCCGCTTGCGCATGCCCTCTACGACATTGGCCGGAGCTTTTGCCAGAAACTGCTCATTGCCGAGTTGGCGATGGTTGTTGGCCGTTTCTTTCTCAATCTTCTCCAACTCTTTTTTCAGCCGCTCGCACTCCGCGGCCACGTCAACCTTCTTCTCATAGATAACACGAACGTCAAACCGCGCGCTGCCGCGGGTTGGAGCTTGTCGGGCAACAGACTGCTCGACTTCAGTAATTTCGCTCACGTTGGCCAGTTGTTCCACGGCAACCCGGTTCTCCAAAATCAGTGTCTCGGTTTCCGGTGCGTGGAAATAAATCTGGATCGGCACTTTGACCTTTGGCTCAACCTTAAGTTCTGCGCGCAGGTTGCGAATGCTGACGATCAGGTCTTGCAGGATCGCCATGTCGGTTTCCGCGACCAGGTCAATTTGTGCGTCATTTGCCAGCGGATATGCCGCGAAGGCCAGCGACTTCAGCGGGGGCTTACCGTCATACATCGCGTGCCAGATTTCCTCGGTGATGAAGGGCATTACGGGATGAAGCAGGCGTAGCGATGCTTCGAACAAGTTCACGAGGTTTGTGCAAGCCGGTTGCGCATCGAGTGTGGAGTTCAGGCGCGGTTTGATCAGCTCCAGATACCAGTCGCAGAAATCTCCCCAGAAAAAGTCGTAGATACGGTTGGAGGCTTCGTGAAAACGAAAGGTTTGCAGCGCCTCGTTGACTTCCTTAGCGGTACGGTTAAAACGCGAGAGGATCCAGCGGTCTTCCAGTGTTATCGTTCTAAAGTCTGTACCCAGACTCCCAGGTCTCGCAACTTCGGCGAGACCTGGGGCACCCGTGTTAATCCTGTCCACATTCATGAACATGAAGCGGGCGGCGTTCCAGATTTTGTTGGCGAAGTTGCGGTAGCCTTCGGTGCGGCTCTCGCTGAAGGCGATATCGGTCCCCGGCGCGGCCATTGCTGCCAGCGTAAAGCGAGTGGCATCGGTTCCGTAACGCTGGACGATGTCCAGCGGATCAACCACATTCCCCTTGGTCTTCGACATCTTCTGCCGGTCAGCATCGCGCACCAGCGCATGGATAAAAACCCGGCGAAATGGGACTGCGTCATCTTTGCGATCACTCCAGCCGCTGGCCGCTTTAATCGATGGGTCTTGTTTGTTCCCCTGCATGAAATGGCAGCCGAACATGATCATGCGCGCCAGCCAGAAAAATAAAATGTCGAAGCCGGTGATCATCTGTGCCGCGGGATAAAACACTTCCAGGTCGCGTGTCTTGTCCGGCCAGCCCAATGTGGTGAACGGCAACAATCCTGAGGAGAACCAGGTGTCGAGTACATCGCGGTCCTGCGTCAGTTCGGATTTTCCGCACTTGGAGCATTTCGTCGGGGTCTCCCGCGACACGATAATTTCTCCACATGCACAGTGCCACGCGGGAATGCGATGTCCCCACCAGAGCTGGCGGGAGATGCACCAGTCGTGAATGTTGTCCATCCAGTTGAGAAAAATCTGCTGGTTGTTTTCCGGAGCAATGGTGATCTCGCCGCCGCGCACCGCATCGGCAGCGCGCTTCGCCATGGGAGCGATCTTGATGAACCACTGGGTGGAAAGACGGGGCTCAACCACGGTCCCGCAGCGGTCACACTTGCCGAGCGGAATGGTGTGATCTTTTGTTCCGACTAAAAAGTTTCCCGCTTCCAGGTCCGCGATCACCTGCTTGCGCGCTGCGTAGCGATCCAGTCCGGCATAGCGGCCCGCATTCTGGTTCATGCGGGCGTTTTCGTCCATCACTTCAATCTGCGGCAGGTTGTGCCGCAATCCGGCCTGGAAGTCATTGGGATCATGCGCCGGCGTCACCTTCACCGCGCCGGTGCCGAACTCCGGCTGCGCGAGTTCATCGGTGATGATGGGAATCTCGCGCTCCATCAGCGGCAGCAGGACTTTCTTGCCGTGCAGATGCGTGTAGCGCTCATCGTTTTTATTAACGGCGACTGCCGTGTCGCCCAGCATGGTCTCAGGCCGCGTGGTAGCCACGGTGATGAATTCGTTGCTGCCCACCACGGGATAGCGAATCTCCCACAGCTTGCCGGCCACATCTTCGTGCTTGACTTCGAGATCGGAAATCGCTGTCTCGCAGCGGGGGCACCAGTTGACGATGTACTTGCCGCGATAGATCAGCCCTTCTTCATACAGCCGGACAAACACCTCGCGCACCGCGCGCGACAGGTTTTCATCCATGGTGAAGTATTCGCGGTCCCAGTCGACCGACGCGCCCAGCCGCTTCATCTGGCCGATGATGTTGCCGCCGTACTGCTTCTTCCACTCCCACACGCGCTCGATAAATTTCTCGCGTCCCATATCGCGGCGCTTCTTGCCTTCGCTGGCCAGTTGCCGTTCGACCATCAACTGCGTGGCGATGCCGGCATGGTCCATCCCCGGCAACCACAACGTCAGAAATCCACGCATGCGATGCCATCGCACGATGATGTCCATCTGCGTCTGCTCGAACATGTGTCCCATGTGCAGATTGCCGGTGACGTTGGGCGGCGGCAACAGCAGTGTGAAAACAGGCCGTGTGGCGCGGGCGCCCTCGCCCGCGGAGTCGGCTTTAGCCGACGGTGTGGCGACGGAGAACAGCTTCTCCTTGATCCAGTATTCGGCCCAGCGCGATTCGATCGCGCCCGGTTCGTAGGCTTTGGGAAGATCGTGGGGCATGGTGTAAAGCTTTTAGCTCTTAGCTTTTAGCCGTTAGCTCAATCATTACACAAGCACGCCGTATCCGCCTTGAAGCGATGCCGCAGATTGTTCGGCTTAAGGCCAAGGGCTACTGGCTAAAGGCTGTTGTTTGATGGTACAGGGGTGGGGAAAGCGAGGTCAAACAGAGCAATACCGGAAAAATTCCTCCCGCTGGCACTATTGTAACCCGAGTTTGTAGACGTGTTGTGCCATGTTATTTCGTGATGCGGCGTGGATCGCGCTCGCTGGCAATGCTTGCGTCGTAAAGCGAAGTGATGGATACGTAATAACCCGGCGCAGGATCATTCTTTCCCTGCACAACCGGATGGCCGCTCGGTTCGCCCGTGCCTGTCGCCAAAGCCCACCAGTTTCCCCGATGGCTTGCATGTTTAATGCTGTCGAGGCCCAGGCGATTGTCCGGGTGATAGGCGCGATACGCTCCGTCGGCATCTACTGCCAAACCAGCTTGATAAACCAATGCTGCCACATCGGATGCACTGCACGACCACGCCGTCGTGGAATGGTGTCGGAATAACTTGCCCCTCTGAGGAGAATGGGGGGACGGGCGTTCGTGCATTTTGTAAAGCGCTTGATAGAGTCAAGGCAAGCACGGCGAGCCCGAGTGCGAATCTCACGGGCGCAGGTTAACACCTAGGGAACGGGAATCAGATCGCAGTCGCTAGTTCTCGGTTCTCAGTTACTTTTTCTTTTTGCTCTTCTCATCGCCCAGCTTTCTGGCGATTTCTTCCACCAGTTTGGGCTTGAGTTCGGCCAGGACGCTGTCCACGATGCTGGCGATGGCGGTGGGATTGCCAGAAGGCTTCTCTTGGAAAACCTCGTCGGTAGCAGATGCCGGGGCTGTCTCGGCGTTCTTCAGTTCGGCTGCCGCAACATCGGCGATTTGAGACGTGAGTTGCGAACCAACCACGGTCTCACGAATCTGCTTCCACTGTGCCCAGGCGGCCGCAAGTTCAGATTCATTGGCCTTTACTTCAGGAGCCGAAGTAGCAGGTTCGCTGGGGGCTGGAGTTGAAATGGGCTGACTGATTGCTTCAGGCGTGCTTTCCGGCGCGGAGGTTCCCGCAGAAGCAGCCGCAGCCGCCACGGCGGTCACAACTTCCGGCTGAGGTTCAGGCTGGCTAACCGCAGCCGCAGGCTCCTGTGGACGTTCGGGCTCCGGCGCTGGTGTTGGGGTAACAATTTCCTCTACCTTTGCTTCAGCTTCTATTCTTGTTTCAACTGGAGCAACAGCAGCAGCAGCTACATCTTCAACCTTGGCGGGTGAGGGATCTCCGACATTTTTTGGGGTGGAGAAATCAACCTTTGCTGTCGCAGCTTGCAGAACAGCGGTGGCCTTTTGCATCTCCTGTTCGAGGCTGATGCCAGTCTCTTCCGGTGGAAGCGGAATTTCTTTTGCCACCCACTTAGGAGCCGATGTTGCAGTTGCTGGAGCAGGTGCAGGAATAACTTCGGCTGGTTTTTCAGCGGTGGATTTGCTGGCCGTTTCCACGGCAGTTTCGCTCACCGAAGCCGCGGACGCAGCTTCAGCTGCCTTAACTTCTGTCCCGACAACTTCAGGGAGAGTTTCCTTGGCAGTAGATGCTGGTTCGGAAATCTTAGCCTCGACCGCAGGCTCAACGGTCTTCGGCGTAGTTTCCCCAGCCACAACCGGAGTTTCTTTCTCCGCTTCTTTGACTTTTGCTTCGACCGGCTTGGCCTCTATGGCCTCAGGCTGGACGGTCACCGCCGCAACGGCCACAGGTTCTTCGGGAACTTCAGATTTCTTGACAGAAAATTCAGCCGCAGGCGGGTTCTTTTCTTCAAAAGCCGCGGCTGCCGCGGCAATGGCGGCGACCTCTTCCGGAGTGATATCTGCGGGCACGCCCGCGGTGGTCTGCACCTCTACTGGCGCCTTGACTTCCAGGGGTTTGAGTTCTTCTTCCTTCTTATCTTTTCCTTTATCTTTCTTGCCCTTGCCTTTGACGGGAGTTTCTTCCGGCTCCGGTTCTTCGTGTTTCGAACCCGGAGCGGGAATAGTCAGGCGGTTCTTCCAGCCGGTCTCTGCATCGCCGAATTTTTCAGCTTTCCCGGGAGGGCCGTCTTGCTCAAGCTCGGCGCACGCTTTGGCGAACTGCCCGGATTTCCCTGTGGGTTGAGGAACAATTTTATCTTCAAGTTTGGTGAGCGCAGTGAGAAGCTCGCTGGCTTCGAAAGGTTTTACGATGAAAGCGTCGGCCCGGGCGCGTCGCGCGTCTTCCGGTTTGAAAGGTTCGAGTTTACCGACCGTCAATAGGACAGGGATGCGTGCCGTCTCGCGCGTCTCTTTGAGGCGCTGGCACACTTCTAGCCCGCTGTATCCCGGCATGTAGACGTCGAGGACGATCAGCTCGGGCAGTTGTTCCGCGATCTTCTTCAGGGCCGCCGAACCGTTGTTGACCGTGATCACTTCATAGCCGGCATCCGTAAGGATTCTCCGGCCCATGTTCTGGGCAGTCACGCTGTCGTCGGCGAGCAGTATTTTCCGCGCCAAGGGGTTTTCCTTTGGTGAGGGGGAATAACGCGAAGGTAACCTGTCCCAGACCGTAAGTCAATGAGGGTAATAGGGTAAGCAGGTTACGAGCGGTCAATGACGACTGGGTAGATAGGGGGTGCTGAGTAACCTGTCACGCCTCCCCATGGGTGGAAGTCCTAGAAAGGGATAACCTTACGCAGACCCTTCTTTTTGTTATGTTTGCTGGACGAGTAGGTTACATCCGCCGGCTCATTTCCGTCATCCTTGGTGTCGCTGGCAGCTGCATTCTGTGGTGCGTTCGAGTCAATCTGATTTACCTGTTGGGGTGCAGGCAGGGCGTTCGGAGCTACATTTGGCTTTAACTCATTGGGATCAGGCTCGGCATTTACATTCGGAACCAGCGCATTCGGATCAGGAGCCGCGTCTTGAACCGGCGCTTCAGCCTGGGGTACAGGGTTGGGTGGAGCATCGGATCCGGTAACATTCTCACCCACGGGCCCGGTTCCGGTCCCGATGATTCCAATTCCAACCTTGTTGTTACTGCTGGCGGCGCCGCCCCCACCAGTCATCACCCGGCCTGCATCCTGGACAAGCACAGAGGCGCTCACCGGAGGTGGACTTTCCAGACTTGGATCGCCGATTTTAGCTGCTTCTGAGGTATCGGGATGCCTGCGAAAACTTCCCATCATCTTCGCCAAAGTGCCGCTCTCGTGGCGGCTGGCTTCTTCCTTCTTGTTCTGCGCCAGCATGGCTTTAGTCGGCTTGGGCACTTCCCGATGCAAAGCCTCCAGGCGCTCCTTCGCATCCGGCGCCCATTCCATGACTGGATAGCGTGTCAGGATTTTCGAATACGCATCCGCCGCCTTGTTGGTGTAGTCATCAATCAAGCGCTGGCGCATCTTCCAGGCAGCGGATCCCTCCTCGAGTTTCTGTTGCATCATGAGAGTGATCTCGTTCTCATAGGATTGCCCGACCAGATACAGCGCTTCATCGGCGCGACTGTACATTGGATAACGGTCCACCAGTGACCGCAGGCGCGCGATCGCGGCCGGGTAAGCGGGACGCAGATAATAAAAGTGCCCGATGCCGAATTCACGCTCCGCCAAAACTTCCTGTACTTCCCGCAGCCGCTGTTGGGCTTCGGGGACCAACTTGCTGTCCGGCCACCCCAGGATCAACGCGCGATACTCCTGCTCCGCCCGCATGGCGTGAGTGAAATCGCGGTCGGGCTTTTCCATTTGCTGATAGTGAATGTTAGCGATCTTAAGTTGCGCTTCCGCCGCCTCAGGCATGTTGGGAAAAAACGTCTTGAAATCGTTGTATTCATTTTCTGCCTGGGCGAGGGCAGCCGATCCGCCTTCCACGTACCACGAGTCCGCCACTCCCAGCTTGGCGCGGGCAATAAATTCCGAGTCAGGATACGTATTGATCAGCGTTTGCAGCGTCAGGCGTGCAACGTCGAACTTGTTGTGCTTGAGCGCGTCCATGGCCCGGTCGAACAGCACTTTGTCCGGCTGCTTGGAATCCACGTTGGCAATCGGGTTCTTAACTTTCTTGTTGGTGCAGGCAGCGCTGAGCGCCAGGATGCCGAGCAAAATCAAGACCGGAATACGACGAAACATAGGAACCTCGGGAGGTTATTTGCTTTCGATCAAGCGATCAGGACAACCAGGAGCGCACCGGCTATACCCTCAACAATGTCGCTTCGCGTGCTGCCTTCAACAATCTTTGCGCGTTACTTCTTGGATCGCCGTGGCCGAACACGGCGTTGCCCGCCACCAGAATTTCTGCTCCCGCCTGGACCACATCGGGTATGGTGTCCACCGCGATGCCCCCATCGACTTCGATGCGGTAGTTGAGCCGGCGCTGGGTGCGAATCTCATCTAACTGCCTGATTTTGTGTACCGAACCGGGAATAAAGGTCTGAGCCCCAAAACCCGGGTTTACGGACATTACCAGCACATAGTCCACAATGTCGAGCACCTCCGACAGCGTATCCACCGGCGTTGCCGGATTGATTACCACCCCAGCCAGACAATTATGACCCTTGATCAAATGCAAGGTGCGATCCAGGTGTACGCAAACTTCCTGATGCACGGAAATCCAGTCCGCCCCAGCTTCCGCGAACAAGGGAATGTACTGATCGGGATCTTCAATCATCAGATGGCAGTCAAGCGGCAGTTTGGTAAATTTCCGCAAGGACTTAACGATGGGTGGGCCGGCAGTCAAGTTGGGGACAAAGTGCCCATCCATGATGTCTACATGGACGACAGATCCGCCTCCATCGGCTGCGGCCTGGACTTGCTCCGCTAAATGGGCGAAATCAGCCGACAGGATCGAAGGTGCAAGTTCAACCAATCTGGGCTCCAAGGGATTACAGATGACCTGTGGAAATTTTAACACGCAGAAATGAAAGCAACCTGCGGAATTACCACCAAGCCGAGTAAGTTTTACTGCACTTTAACTGTGACCGAGTATTTCTGATTGGCGTTGACTTGCAATGGTTCTGCCGCTTTCAAATAAGGTTTGAGCACCGCTGGATTCGACCATTCCATGTCCCAACCATTCCGGATCGCGACGACTTTGTATTTTCCGGGAGCTGCGTTTCCCAGGAGGAAGGTCCCATCGCCATCGCTTTGATCGCGCCGAACAAACGAAAGATGATGTTCAAGGTCCTCCGGCACTAGCACAACCATTGCGCCGGGAAAGGGTTTGCCATCTTTGACGGCAACTCCTTCTACCCTTCCCAGTCCTCGTGACACTCTGATTTGCAGGCGAATGGGGTTTGAGCCCCCGATTTCGACCTTGTTGCCATCCGACGGAGGCTGGTTGTCGCGAGTGACGCTGCTTAAGCGGCATTGGCGCCGCGTAGGTTTAAATAGACGCGCCGAAATACCGGATTGCCGCGGGTGGCCCACACAACGCGGTTCGTTGTGTGGGGTAGTTCGGATTTCGACACGATCGCTCTAACCCACTCAAACCCAAACTGGGCTTAAATGGGCCACTCGTCCCGAAGACTTAGAGACTAGCATCCCTTTCAGTGAAAGAAGGTTAGACATCTGGGAAACCAGTCGTCACCCTAGTCGCGCCATGTTCTTCTTTTTGTACTACTTATAAAACGTCTAGTGCCCACACTTAGGTGGAAAACGATTTCGATTGACTAACGTTATGGTGAAGCTAGAATCTTTCCGGCTCTATTGAAAGGAGAGATCGGTTGTCCGCTACTGCATTGTCGAAAACGGCTCTAGACAACATGAAGGAGAAATTCATTCCAATCACTTGCTGTTGGATTGGAGTCGCCGTGGTTTGCACTTGCTTATTAAGTATGGCGCATGCGCAGCAGGCAACTGCGGCAATCCATCGCAACATCGCCGCACTTACGGATGAAGCCGCTACGGTCATTCACGGAAAAGTCATCAGTGCGACTGTGGAACCCGACCCTGGTTTCGCCAATATTACAACTGTCCTTGTCACTATGAGTGTGCAGGATGTGCTCAAGGGTAGCGCCGAGAAGACATTCACGTTCCGGCAAGTCGTGTGGGACTTTCGTGAACGTTCCAATGCGGCGGGGTATGCGAAAGGCCAGGAAATGTTGTTGTTTCTGCGTCCTCCCTCGCGCTATGGCCTGACCAGTCCGGCGGGCCTGCAACAAGGGCGGTTCATCGTGCAGCGAGTTGCTGCGGGACGGGCCATGGCGATAAATGGAGCAGGCAACCAAGGTCTACTCGATAACCTGGAACAGGGAGCCCGGGTTCGCGGTGTCGTGCTGCCCGCCGTCAGCGAAAAGCTTAAACTGAAGTCCGGAAATCCCTTGGATCTCGATGGCCTTAAGCAGATCGTACGCGCTTTTGCGAGGGCGGGGCAATGAAGGTCCGATGGATTCACAGCGTTTCTCGTCTGCTGATGATATCCCTAGTTATATGCCCCCTGGCCCGAGCCGGTGGCCCGTTGTTAGTTGGTGGACCCGGCTTTGGAAACGAAGGCCAGCCGTTTACTTGGGATACGGCGGCCATGCCCATTCAGTACCGCGTCGACGGTGGCCCGATGAGTAAAACACCCTCGGGCACTGTAGTGATAAACAACGCAGCCGGGTTCAGTCGCGTACAAGCGATGTTCAATAACTGGCAGCAGGCGCCGAATACAACGCTAAGTTTTCAATATGCAGGGCCATTGCAGCCATCCGGTACATTTACTGGAGGCGATGTGACCACGGTTGCAGATTTCAACGCCATTCTCGGTTCATGTAACACAGGCCAGCAGAATCCAATTATCTTCGACGCAGACGGAACTTTATTGCAAGACCTTGGATTGCCGGGAGACGTCATTGGTTTCGCCGGAATCTGTAAAGTGGATGAAAACGCCGGCCACATCGTATCTGCCTTCGCGCTGATGAACGGACAGTTCCAGGATGGCATCGATAAGCCCCCTAACTACGAACTCACCGCGGCGCAATTCGATCAGGCTATCACCCACGAAATTGGTCACTTTTCTGGTCTCGACCACTCGCAGATCAATCTTGCAGTTCTGAATGGTTCGTGTACGGCCGATGACAACGCCGGGCTGCCGTTGATGTTCCCGATCGCAATCTGCCCGGCGCGCACCGAGTCGGGATTGCCAATACTCGCTCCAGACGACCAGGCGTGGATCGCCAAGCTCTATCCAAGCTCAACCTATGCTCAAGCCTATGGAACGATCAGCGGCGTGATCTACTTCAGTGATGGAATAACTCAAGTACAGGGAGTGAATGTGATCGCACGCCAGATTGATGATCTCACGACATCTCAGGATGAATCCAGGCGTGTAGCGGTCTCTGTGGTCTCCGGTTTTCATTTCACGGGGAATCCCGGTCAAAATGTCACAGGCACCAACACAGGTGGCGCCGCAGCCGGTTCGCGCGATGCCACCTTGATCGGATACTACGAAATCCCGGTCCCGCCAGGTACATACACGATCGAGGTCGAGGGCGTGAGCACATATTTCGTTGGCGGCTCGAGCGTCGGCCCGCTGGATCCGCCGCTCAACATTCCGGGCGTGCCAGAATTCTGGAATTCGACCGAATCCGCGTTCGATGACCCGATGGTCAAGGACACTATTGGCGTTAGTGCGGGGCAAGTGGTCAGGAACGTAAACATCATCTTGAACGGAACCCCACCGCGATTCGATGATTGGGAAGATGGCGGTGCGTTCCTTGTGCCGCTGGAAATCTACCCCGAGGAATCTGCCATCAGGAGGGGCGCATGAAGAGCGCGCTTTGCCGCCGCTCCCTCCTTGGTTGGGTCTATTTGAGCGTTGCGCTGTTGCTCTCGTGCGGCGGAGGATCCGGTGGCAATAATGGTGGCGGAGGCGGAGGTACTGTCACTCCACTCGTGATTACGACCACGTCTCTTCCCGACGGCTATACGGGATTGGCTTACAACCAGTCTCTTACCTCCAGTGGTGGCAAGGCTCCTGTTACATGGTCGCATTCCGGTTTCTTTCCTAACAATCTCACGCTGTCTCCGGGCGGCCAGATTACCGGCACGGTGACGAATGCTGTTTTCGGCGACGTAAATTTCGTGGCCACTGACTCCAGCAATCCACGGCAGATTGCACAAAAGACGATTCGTATGACATTTCATTGGGGCCTGGATATTCCAACTCCTACTTTGGATACCGGTCATATCCACGCGCCATACGACTTTGCTGTCCAATCCAGCCAAGAGGTGGATCCATCCAGCTGGAAAGTTGCCCAAGGCGCTCTCCCTCCGGGCTTGGCAATGACAAACCCCACTGCAACACAGGTGGAGATTGCAGGAACGCCGACTGCAGTGGGGAGCTACGACTTTGCTGTGCAAGTGCAATCGTCCAATCCAACACAAGTGGCAACCCATAGTTACACGCTAGTAGTTGATTCCAACCTGACAATTACACCGGCCACACTTCCAAACGGGGTCGTTGGAGTACCTTACTCATTGCAGTTGAGCGTTCCAAATGGAAATCCGCCATACTCGTGGTCCTCGACGAGCTTACCTTCTGGTCTTAGCCTTAATCCTACAACTGGGCTAATTTCAGGTACGCCGACAGCGATAGGGAACTATTGGGTGGATGTCACCGCCTCCGATTCCGCCTCTCCCCCAAATACTGGTCTTCAACACTTCGGGATCCTAGTCGTCGGACAGTTACAGCTTGGCAACTCGCTTCCCGACGCAATTGTCAACAAGCAGTACTATGCGAACCTGACAGTTAGCGGAGGGAAGGGACCACTGACATGGTCGATCGTATCAGGATCGTTACCGCCGGGGATCAGTCTCAATGCGCAATATGGGACATTCTCTGGGGTTCCGACCCAGTTGGGAAGCTACGACTTTACTGTGCAGGTCAAGGATTCAAGCAGCGTTCAGCAAGCAGCACAAGCAGCTATCGTTTTTCTGGTGAAGCCGCCGGACCTCACCATGGCTCAATCATTACCCGCACGGATACCTGTGGGTGTTGCTTTCACCGGTTATGCGGTCGTGAGCGGAGGAACTCCGCCATACACATGGAGCATACAGTCGGGCAGCTTGCCACCGGGTCTAACGCTTTCACCATCAACCGGCGAATTGAGTGGCACACCGACAACCATCGGAGTTTCCAATTTCGTGATTTTGGCTACTGATTCGGGAACACCTGCCCAAACAGCCTGGATCAATCAGACGATCACCGTTTCCCAGGCTAAAGGGCGCAACGACTCGATCGCAAATGCAACTACGATTTCTAATGGCGACACGTACGCTTCCATCAGCCCATATGCTGATCCACCGGACAACCCATCACCAATCCCTGATTCTGATTACTACAAGATTATCGGGACCGCAGGTAGCACGGTGAAGGTGGAGATTTTCGGAGCGCGCCAATACTCGCAATCTCTGGATTCAGTACTGGAGATCGTGGACGCCAACGGGCAGAGGTTGAACATGTGCCGGCTTCCGGGCGATTCAACAAACAATTTCATTTCAAGTTGTATGGATGATGACATCCCAGGCGTTACCACAGATTCGGAACTGGAAATTAAGGTGGCGGGAAGCGCGGGCCAGCAAACGACCTTCTATGCGCACGTGCTTGACTGGCGCGGTGACGCGCGTCCGGACATGCGGTATTACATTGAGGTCACTGGAGCAGTAGCACCACTCACCCTCTACGGCGGACAGAATTTGACTTGGGGGACTGGCCAGGCGGTTAGTTACCAATACCTGGCATCAGGCGGGACATCTCCGTTCACTTGGGCCGTCGACTCTGGAACATTGCCGCCAGGACTGACACTCAGTCCAAGCGGATTACTCTCCGGCACACCAACAACCGTAGGCACCTATAGTTTCGCTCTCCGTGTGACGGATGGGGCTTCACCGGCCCAAACAACGACTGCAACTTTTACCGTAGCAATTGCGGTTGCACCGACTATAACAACGACCAACCTCCCCGATGCGCAAACCGGAGTGCAATACTCTTATCAGTTGCAGGTAAGCGGCGGCACGGCTCCGTTCTACTGGACCTATAGCACACCTATCTGTTACCAGAACTGTCTCTCGCTTAACGTAAATGCACAGGGGGTCTTGCAGGGAATAGCGACATACCCGGGAACGTTCACTATCACACCACAAGTCCAAGACCATCTTGGCTTCTGGGCCCATAAGGACCTCACTATCAATGTTTTGGCTGGGCCGCTGATTACACCTGACATTACACTCTCAAACGGCAAGGTTGGTCAGGCGTATCAGGACTTCATCAACAACGTGAGCGGCGGCACGCCTGGGTACACCTTCGTGCTCAGTGGTGGAACACTGCCGCCCGGCCTAAGTCTTCAGACTCAGTATGGAGCCGGATTGGTGTCAGGAACACCTACAACAGCGGGAACCTATGTATTTACAGTGAACGTGAACGATAGCGGCCAACCAATGAAATCGTCCACGACACACGTGACGCTAACCGTGAATCCGTAGAGCAAGAAGGCACGGAGGCCAAGCCGGAGATATGACTGGCATTTGTTTGACCCCATTTCCCCTACACCTGTACCATCGTAACGATAGCCTTTAGCCATCAGCTCCTGGCGCACTAGCCTGACAATCTGCGGCAAGCTTCAGGCGGAGACGGTGGACTTGTGTAAAGATGGAGTTGGCGGCTAAAAGCTAAGAGCTAAACGCTTTACACCATGTCCCACGACCTGCCCAAAGCCTAACCCTGGCGCCATCGAACCGCGCTGGGCCGAATACTGGATTAAGGAGAAGCTATTCTCCGTTACCACCCCTCCGGCTAATGCCGGGGGCGCGGACAAGAGTGTCCGCGCCACACAGCCTGTGTTCACCCTGCTGCTCCCCCCGCCGAACGTTACCGGCAACCTGCACATGGGACACATGTTCGAGCAGACGCAGATGGACATCATCGTGCGATGGCATCGCATGCGCGGATTTTTGACGCTATGGCTTCCGGGCACCGACCATGCCGGCATCGCTACGCAGTTGATGGTCGAGCGGCAACTGGCCAGCGAAGGCAAGAAGCGCCGCGACATGGGCGCGAGAAATTTATTGAGCGCGTCTGGGAGTGGAAGAAACAGTACGGCGGAAATATCTCCGACCAGATGAAGCGCCTGGGCGCGTCAGTGGACTGGGACCGCGAATACTTCACCATGGACGAAAACCTGTCGTGCGCGGTGCGCGAAGTGTTTGTCCGCCTGTATGAAGAAGGACTGATCTATCGCGGGAAGTACATCGTCAACTGGTGCCCGCGCTGCGAGACGGCGATCTCCGATCTCGAAGTCAAACACGAAGATGTCGCCGGCAAGCTGTGGGAGATTCGCTATCCCGTGATCGGGTCATCCTCCGATAAACCGGAGTTCATCACCGTGGCCACCACGCGGCCGGAGACGATGCTTGGCGATACGGCAGTCGCGGTGAACGCAAAAGACGGGCGCTACTTTCATCTGCACGGCAAGTAAGGTCTACTGCCGCTGATGGAGCGTGAAATTCCCGTCATCACCGACGAACTCGCTCAACCGGAGTTCGGCACCGGCGCAGTGAAAGTCACGCCCGCGCACGATCCCAACGACTTCAGGCACGGCTGCGGCGAGACGCTAAGAGCATGACGACGGCACTTAAGAGCAGATCAACGATTCATGAAGATTAGACAACCGGGGCCCTTAAATTTGTTGCCTGAGATCGAACGTATCGGAACGATTGTATTCTAACTATCCAACAAGCTGAAGAGCTGGGCCAGAGATTGCCACGGTCTTCCCATGCTACCCTCGACTTCATGTCTCTCCCCACGCAAGCAGTTCCCGCCGGATTTAGCCTGGCGGCCGTGCTCTGCTGGGGTAGCAGCGACTTCCTGGGGGGATATGCATCCAGGAATGCCAAAGCAGTATTGGTAACCGCAATTACCAACGGCTGCGGGTTGTTGGCGATCAGCAGCGTTGCGGTGCTCTCTGGAGCCCAGGTCCCCGGGATCCATAACCTCGCCTGGGCTTTGGCAGGCGGCGCAATGGGAGGCAGCGCACTGGCAGTCTTCTACCGTGCGCTCTCTGTGGGGAACATGGGACTGACCGCGCCCATATCGGCCATCCTGGCGGCTGCCATTCCGGCTTTGTATGGGATGTTGATTCAAGGCTTGCCTCACCCCTTGCAGCTTGCCGGATTTATTCTTGCCGCGTTTGGAATTTGGCTCATCTCTCGTTCGGATCAAGCCGGAAGGCCTCAGGGGATCGGGCTGGCGGTCATTGCCGGCGTGGGTTTTGCTGGTTTTTATATCTGTGCGCGCCAGGCGGGAACCGGATCCGCTTTATGGCTGGCCGGCGCCTCGCGCTTTGCGGCTTTTGTTTGCACGGCCTGCTGGACCTTGGCCACACGAAGTTTTCAGCCCCGGCAAACCTCCAGCCTGCGCTGGGGAGCGCTCGCTGGCCTGATTGATGTCAGCGGGAGTGTTTTCTTCTTTCGGGCGGTGCAGACCGGACGCATGGATGCCGCGGTCGTGCTTACCTCTCTTTATCCCGTCATTACGGTTTTGCTGGCCCGCATCGTTCTCAAAGAACGATTCACCCCCTGGAAAGTTGCGGGGATAGTTGCTGCGTTGGCAGCGGTGCCGTTGATCGCAACCTAGCCGGTTTCCACACCTGCTAACATCGGCTCTGTGCCATTGCTCGAAATCCGTAACCTGACCAAAGTCTTTCCGCTGGGCGAATCTGTTTTCGGTGGCGGGAGCAAGGGCGAAGTCCGCGCCGTGGATGATGTGTCGTTCGATATTGAGGACGGCGAAACCCTCGGTCTGGTGGGAGAATCCGGGTCCGGAAAAAGCACACTGGGACGGCTTGTACTCCGACTCATCGAACCGAGTTCCGGCAGTATCAAATTAAACGGACGCGACCTGCTGGCTGCCTCTCGCAGTGATATGCGGCAACTTCGCCGCGACATGCAGATTATTTTTCAGGACCCGTTCGGCTCGCTTGATCCCCGCATGCGAGTCGAATATGTGATTGCGGAGCCGCTAATTATCCATGAAAAACTGAGCAAAGTTATCCGGCGTCAGCGGGTTGGCGAACTGCTGCGCGCGGTTGGACTGGACGAGTCTGTGTTGCAGCGTTATCCCCACGAATTCAGCGGCGGGCAGCGGCAGCGCATCGGAATCGCACGGGCTTTAGCCCTAAAGCCGAAGTTCATTGTGGCCGATGAGCCGGTGTCCGCTCTTGATGTCAGCGTCGGGGCGCAAATTGTAAATCTGCTGGCACAATTGCAGAGGGAATTTGGGTTGACTTATCTATTTATCTCTCATTCCATGCCGGTGGTGCGCTATCTCGCGACCCGCGTCGCGGTCATGTATCGCGGAAAAATCGTGGAGATCGGGGCGACCGAACAAATCACAACGCAACCGGGCCATGCCTATACCCGCAGCCTGCTGGAAGCCACTCCGGAAATGCGCGCGTAATCCTGCCCCACGAAAGACGTAGCCCACTTGTTGTGCGCTCCCGAAGAGGCTACAATCTCCGCCCTTGGAGGTTTTCATGGCTACTGCGCCGCTACCGCCTAGTCAACCTGAGCTTTCCGCAGTTCAACAGCCCGCGCCGCTTTCCCAGGGTGCGCGCATTGTGAACACGTTCATCGCGCCGAGCAAAACGTTTACCGATTTGCGCCGTAGCGCTGCCTGGTGGGCGCCATTCCTGCTTATGGTGATCGTTTCCGCGGCTTTTGTTTACACCTCGGGACAAAAGGTAGGTTTTGAAAAAATCGCCGAAAATCAGATGCAGGCCCAGCCCCGGCAGCAGGCGCGAATCGAAGCCATGCCTGCCGCCGACCGCGCACATGCCATGGAAGTGGCGGGGAAGTTTACGGCTGTATTCGGCTACGGGTTTCCCGCGATTCAACTCCTGATCATGTTAATTCTGGGCGCGATCTTTTTTGCCACACTCAAAATGGCCGCCGGAGTGCAGGTGTCCTTCGGAGCAGTCTTCGCCGTTTTGATATATGCCGGCCTGCCGGGAGTGTTGCGAGCTTTGCTGGCCATCCTTTCTCTGCTGGCGGGGGCTAGCCCCGATTCGTTCACCATGCAGAATCCATTGGGTAGCAATTTGGGGTACTACCTGAATCCAGCGGACTCGCGGTTTCTTTACAGTCTGGGGTCCCAGCTCGATGTTTTCATGATCTGGACCCTGGTTCTTACCGCGATTGGTTTTAGTTGCATCAGTAAAGTGAAGCGTGGTACCGCCTACGCAATTGTCTTCGGATGGTGGGCGTTCTTCACCCTACTGGTTTCATCGCTGGCTTTGCTTTCGTAAGAGCAGAGAATCAGGCGAGTTTAGCTTGGACCAAGTCCTCGATTCGTTGGAGGACTTGGTCCTCCGACAAGCTGGTCGAGTCGAGAACAACCGCATCTGCCGCAGCTACCAACGGGGACGTGGCTCTTGTGCGGTCCCGCCGGTCGCGCTCACGCACGTCTGCGGCAGAGGAATCAGCACTGATCCCTTTGGCGCGGAGTTGCTCCAGCCGCCGCTGTTCGCGAACGACCGGATCAGCATCCAGAAATATCTTGACCTCGGCTTCGGGAAAAACCTTGGTGCCGATGTCGCGTCCCTCCATAACAATGCCTCCCCCAGCGCCCATAGCACGCTGATGCTCCACCATCCATTTGCGTACTTTCGGATGGACTGAAACCCGCGACGCCCCCTGGGTAACATCCGCATCACGAATACGCTGGCTGACGTCCTTCCCATCGAGCAGAACGCGGTTCCCGCCGAGGGTAGGCTCGAGCTCGATGTGCGAGCGAAGGGCCAACTGCTCCAATACAGGTTCGTCATCAAAAGAAATGTCGTGTTCGATGGCCTTGAGCGCCAGTGCGCGATACATCGCGCCACTTTCCAGGTTCACGTATCCAAGTTTGCGGGCGAGACGGGAAGCGATGGTGCTCTTTCCGGCTCCGGCTGGGCCGTCAATGGCAATGATGAGCTTGCGCTGTGGTGGTTCGGTCATCCTGGAAAGGAAGATTGTACATGGGAGAACACAACCAACTTGAATTTGCCATTCCGACAAGAAGGATAGCGGCGAGGAGGGCCGGCTTTCCTAGGAAGCGGGAAAGCAGATTCCTTGCGCGATAGACCCGCACTCCGAAATGACAATGCTATTTTGCTAATACGCAGCCCTTGGCCCGCGCATCCACCGCCCAACAACCATTCCCACTGTAAGCAAACTCATCAACGCGATAATCCCCAGCGAAATCACACAATAGATGCACCACACCCCCAAGACTTCCTTTTCTATGTGGGCGAGATAGAGGGAAAACCCTAAAGCAGCCAGGGTGAAATCCAGCAGGCGTGCATACGCCCCTTTCAAGGCCAGAGCAGCCAACACCAGGTAACCTGCGATTCCCAGAGCTGCGACCGGAACTCCCCAAACCATGGCAAACGGACTCTTATTCACCGTGCCGCAGTCCCATTTTTCGTTGATGCTGCATGGTGACTCGCCGCTGCGGTAGTGCTCACGCAGGGCAAGCGATGAAACTACGATTCCAACGATCGCCAACAGCATTAGTACATACTTCATGCGAACTCCTGGCCGAGGCTTTTCAGCAATCTAGAATATAAATCTTTTCCGCTGAATGGTGGGCGCGCCATATAATGCTCCGCCGGAGGAAGCGGACTTGAATCCCTCAAGGACAGACCAGTTGCTGATCGCAAGGCTGGCCGCGATGCTGTTAAGCATTCCTCTGATGCGCCTGGATTTGCATTTCAAATTCCTGCCCAGCGTGTTATCCGATTTCAGCTTTGGCATGATGTCCCGGCTTGGTGTTTGTTTTGGTCTGGTGGTGCTGGTCTGGCATTGGGGATTTCGCCGTCAATTCTTCCATTGGCGTAGCCTGCTGTTCTTGCTGGCGTCCGTATTATCCGCGCGTGCAGCTTATTGGTCGGATCACTTTGTTCCCGACTCTTTCGGTATGTTGGCCATTGTCATAACCGGAGCGATCTTACTTGCATTGTCACAACGGCTGCTGCTGAATTGCTCGTGGATACAAGTGTTGGCCGCCAGCGTCCTGGCGCCCGGACTTTTTTATTTGATTGCGTTTAGCGCCGCACTTTTTCCTCATGACTTCCGGGAATCAATGACGAATTATTGGCCCTACTACTGGCAGGTCGGCTATCTGCTGGGAATGTTCGTCATTCCGGATTTCTTTGAGAAGAGCACGCTTTCGTCGGTTGCTGATCATTGATTCCACGCCACTTCCGATTTTCTCGCTCCCTTCCGTGCACTCCGTCATCTGTAATTCTGTAATTAGAAAGAGGCAGGCAAATGATAAGCAGATTAAAGCTGGCGCTGACAGTGCTGGTTTTGCTGCTGGCGCTTGCCGCGTTCAGCCGCTTCCTCGGCTGGATGAACCTGCCCAGCGACACGTGGTTCTGGAGCGGCCTGACGAGCGCCCTGGCGCTGCTGGTCTTGGTTCCTTCCCTCATCGCAGCCATCTGGCGGCCACAGCGGCTCAGACGCGCCGGCCGCAACTGAGTGCACGTTTGTGCTCCGCGCTCTCTGCGGCATGTCTCGGCGTCCTCCGCGTTTTGAGATTTGAGGTCCTAACAGCAAAATCTTAAATCGCGGAGTTCGCTGAGAAATACCGCGGAGAACGCGGAGACACCAACCCCGGCAATCCGGAAGCGATCACAGCGCACACCGGCATAGAACAGCGCGGATGGGGTTACTCGCGCGCAAGGAGGAGTGTATGACCACTACGATTTTCAATAATCGTGATATTCGCAATGGAGAGGCATTCGGCGGTGGCCGGATGTTGCTTCGGGTCTTGTTGTTCGGCGGAGCATTGTTCGTCGCGATCATGCTGGTGCTGAGCGTGTTCCGTATGACCCGCATTGGCGCAGGCTATGTCGGCGTGGAAGTCAATCTTGCCGGCAGCCAGCGGGGCGCGCAGGACATTCCTGTCCGCACCGGTTGGGTGTTCTATTCGCCGCTAAAGACGGAAGTCATCGCGTTTCCGACTTTCGTGCAGACGGTGAAGTGGACGGCCGACTTGAACGAAGGCAGCCCGCTGAATGAAGAGCTGGTGTTCAACAGCAAGGAAGGCCAGGAGGTCCGGGTGGATGTCTCGCTGTCCTACGCGATTGATGCGGCCAAGGTGCCGGAGTTTTACGTGAAGTATCGCACCGACGACCTGCGCCGCTTCACGCACGGCATCCTGAAGGACATCGTGCGCAACTCGCTGAACGAGGTGGCTTCCACCTACAAGCTGGAAGACATCTACGGCGAGAACAAGGCGCAGTTCCTGCGCGAGTCGCGCGCCCTCATGCAGGCGCAGCTGGCCCCGGTAGGCGTGGAGATCCAGCAGTTCGGCTTCATCGGCAAGCCCCGGTTTACCGCGGCGATCGAACAGGCGATCACGCAGAAAACCCAGGCCATCACCGAAGCCGAGCGCGCCCGTAATCAGTTGGCGGTCACGCAGGCGGAGATGGCGAAATCGGTGGCTGAAGCCGAAGGCGAGGCTAAAAGCCAGATCGCTCGCGCGCAAGGTGAGGCAACCAGCTTGATCGAGCGTGCGCGTGGCGAAGCGGAAGCGAACCGGCTGCGCCAGACGTCCATCACTCCACAGTTGCTGGAGTGGAAACGGCTCGAGAACCAGCGGGCCATGGTTGACCGGTGGAACGGCAACGTACCGCAAACCGTACTCGGCGAGAAAACCCACTTGCTGATGCCGTTTCCGGAGCAGAAGTAAGTGAAACCATCGGCAGGCCGCAAGGCCTGCCTTTGTTATTGGGCAGCCTTCCTCGACTGTTTCCCCTCATGCCGCAGACTCCGCCCTTCGACCAGGTGGAACAATTCCTCTCCCAAGTTCTTAGCATGGTCCCCGGCCCGTTCTATCGCTTGCGCCATCAGCAGCAAATTGGTGCTGTAGTCGCGGCGGCTGGCATCGGAACTGCTGAGATGGCGGCGGAAGATCGCCTGGCAAGCCAGATCGATTTCGGCGTCTGTCCGCATGACCCAGGTGGCGGAGTCGAGATCGCGGTCCGCGAAGCCGCTGTGCACACGGTCCAGCATCTTCCCCAGGACATCAGCCATTTCCATCAAGTCACGGCTGTCTTTGGGTTGCAGGCGACTGGGGAGTTTTTGCGAAAGTTTGGCCACCGACCAGGTAAGGTCTCCAATACGCTCCAGGTCAATAATGAATTTCAGGCAGGCCAAAAGCTGCCGCGCTTCTGATTCTGTTACCTCAGTGATGGCGCTGGTGATCTGCTCATCAATGCGCCGCTCCAGGCGGTCAAGTTCCTTCTCGCAGTCTTTCACTGCCAACATCGCCATTTTGGACGAAGTGTGAATGTACTCATACAGATTGGCGGACGCATCCTTGGCCACCAGGCAAGCCTGCAAGGCAAGCGCGGTCAATTCCTTGGTGGACTGGGGGGCTTCGGTGCGGCGAGTACGTTTCATGAGTTCATGTCGTGTGGAGCGGGCACTCTTGCCCGCTCTGCGTACAGCGGCACAGCAGTCTTCGGTCGAATGTACTTTTTGCCTGAAACGGTGGAACGCTGTCGGCAGGGCGGACAGGCCTGCCCCGAGCGAAGCCGAAGGGAATGTCCGCCCTACGTAATTCCATGATACTGCCGGAAGGCTTTCACGCCATCTTTCCCCATGTACCGCTGGAGCACATTGCCGTTGGTCTGACGGAGATCTACTAACACTAACCCATCCAGCACATCGGAGAATTTGCGGTCTACGTTAAAACTGACAATGCGCCCGCCTAGCTTGGCGTATTGCTTGATAAGAATAGGCAGGCCTTTGCCATCAATTTCCACATCGGAGATGGGGGCGGAAAGTTCGTCAATATCCCGAATTCTGTCGCACGCTGCCTGGTAGTCCTTTGCCCGTGTCCAGCTTTGCCGGAACGGGCGTCGCGGCGTGATCCACCGGGCCAACTCATGCTGTTTCTCACGGGCTTGAAAGAAGCGGACAATCAGCTCTCGCGATACCTGATTGTAACGGCTGCTGATGCTGACTGCGCCAAATAAGACGGCGATCTCCGGATGAGTCCCCAGATAGCGGCCGATGCCTTTCCACAGCATCAGTAAGGGTGCGTACTGCCGTTGATATTCCTCGCGCACAAAAGAACGGCCCAGCTCAAGGGACGGCCCGAGATTTCTAAACAGCTGTTCGTCGTAACGAAATAGTGTGCTGGTATACAGGCCCTCGGGGCCGTAGGCAGGGATGATTTCCGCACTCAGGCCCAGGCGGTAGGCGCCCACGAGTTCGTGATGGGCTTTGCTCCACAGCAACAGGTGTTGGTAATGAAGGTCAAACCGGTCGATATCGGTGCGTTCGCCCGTGCCTTCTCCCGCAGCCCGGAAGGTGATCTCGCGCAGCCTGCCCAGTTCCTGCAACAGGTTGGGCATGGCCGGTGTCTCGGCCACGTAAACCGCAAACTCGCGATTTTCATCAATCAGGTTTTGTGCCGGAAGTTGCTCGATATCTTTTTGCAAAAGCTCTCGCGGAACGGCTTCGGCAACAGCTTCCTGCGCCTTGGGCGGCAGAAAACTGTGAAACACGGGGGTCATTGGTTTCTTCATGCGGCCGCGCTCTGCCAGAAGATAGGTGCGCCAACGCAGATAGTCCGTTGCTTGTTGTTCCGGGCCCGCCTGACGCAAGCTTTCAGCCGCAATTGTACTGCCGATGCGCAGCGAAACGCTGCGGTCCGTTTGTTGCAAGAATTCGTTGAGAAGCCATGCAGTGCGTAACTTGGGATGCAACAGGCCCATTGCCTGGAAGGGAACTGAATTTCTGCCGTTTATGTACAGTGGCAATACATCGGCCTCAGTCATGCAGGCCAGCCGTGCTGGAATCGCGCTCCACTCCGGATCATCCACATTCATCTTCGGAAGTTGAAAGTGGGAAACTTCGCCTGCGGGGAAAACAGCCAGCATCCCGCCTGCTCGTAGCCAGCGGACTGCTTCTGCCAATGCCCGGCGGTTGTGGGGAGTGGCTGATTTGCTCCCGAAGGGATCCACGAAAATGCAGTGTTCGTGCAGCTCAGGAATTCCAGCCAGCAAAAAGTTGGTCAAGACCTTTACATCTTCGCGGACACGCGACAGAAGTGCGCCGACGATCACGCCATCCAAAATTCCAAAAGGATGATTCGAAGCGACGACTACCGGTCCCTGGGTTGGAATGCGCGCCAGGTCTGCTTCAGCGACCTGGTAGTCCACCCGCATTTCCGTCAATAGATTTTCCAGCAGTGACCGGTTCACCGGCTGTTGCGCACGCTGATAAAGCTCACGGATACGGTTCATGGGCAGCAGTTTTTGCACCAGCCCGCGAAACGGAAATAGATCGGGAGCCGGAACGGGCGAACTGCTTTGGCCAGTAAGCAGACCGGAATTTGGCATGATCCATAGTTACCGCAAGAAGGTTGCGCCTATATGAATCACAAGTTAATAAAAGGTGACAGGATAATGACTTTGGTACGTGAACTTTCTTCGGGAATTGCACCAGATTCGCGGCATTATCTGCGAAGATTCCCCAAAATTCACGTTTCCCCTTGCGCTGGCAGAACTCACTTTTAGATAATATGAAGTGTCGTTTTGCTAATCCTGTGCAGTCATACAACCGAGCGGATTTACTGCGGATCCTGCGCCTTACGGCGCGTCAGCTGTCAGCCTGGGAAAAGGCCGGGCTGGTGGCCGTCTCTGAACGCTACTCCTTCTTCGATCTCCTGCAAGTAAAAAAAGTGCGTGACCTGTGTGCGCGCAAGGTGCGTCCCGCCATTATCCGGCAATCGCTTGAAGCTATGCAGAAACAAGCGGCAGGGATGGAGAATCCGCTGTTGGAAGCCAGTTCTTACAGCACAGGAAACCGCATTGCGTTTCGCCATGAAGGAAAAGTCGTGGAGCCCATCGCCGGACAATTCATGTTCGACTTTGCTCCCGGCGAGAAAGTGGTTACCAGCACTCCGGTCGCCCTGCCACGGCCCGAGCCGGAGCCGGCCGATGTCAGCGAACTGTTCGCGCATGGCATCGCGCTCGAGGAAGACCCCAGCCGCACACTGGAGGCCATTGTGACCTACGAGCGTGTACTGGAACTTGACCCGGACCATGCCGCCGCGCACATCAATCTGGGGACGCTCTGCTACAACCGCCAGGAATATGGCAAGGCGGAGCAGCACTATCGCCGCGCGGTTGAAGTAGACCCGCGCTACGCGCTGGCCTACTTCGATCTGGGCAATGTGCTGGACGAAACCGGGCGGGTGCAGGAAGCCATACAGACCTATCACGCAGCCCTGCTTCTAGCTCCCACGTACGCCGACGCGCACTACAACCTGGCGCTGGCTTACGAGAAAATCAAAGAGCCGCGCAAGGCCCTCAAGCACTGGCAGGCATATGTGAAGCTGGATTCCACCGGCCCCTGGGCAACCCACGCCCGCAATCAGGTGAAGCGGATTCTGCAAGCGGACGGCCTAAAGTTGGTTCCGGGCGGCAAATAGCAGGCCAATTTGTTCAAGTCTTTCCTCCGCATTCTCGGCGACCTCTGCGGTTAAAGCCTTTGGGTTTATTCTTTGACTTTGAAATCCTGGGATGGTTTTTCAGTTCTCAGCTGCCGGTTCTCGGTTCGCAGTTCGTTTCAGGTGTAAAATCCAAGGTTGTTCTGGAGGCTTTTATGCCAGAAACCTTGTTGACTCCTACGGCTTCTCCCCTTACCAACCTCAGCGAAGACGAAATTCTCTTCCGCGACAACGTCCGTCAGTTCGCGGAGGAAAGACTCCGTCCGCTGGTCAAAGAGATGGACGAAAAAGGCGTCTTCGACAAGGGCTTGATCCATGAATTCTTTCAACTCGGACTGATGGGCATTGAAGTCCCCGAGCAATACGGTGGCAGCGGTGGCAGATTTTTCGAGGCGATCCTGGCAGTAGAGGAGCTTTCACGAGTAGACGCTTCAGCCGGGGTTATCGTGGATGTGCAAAACACGCTGGTGAACAATGCACTTCTGCGCTGGGGAAGCGACGAACAGAAGAAGCGCTATCTGCCACGCATGGCATCCGACCTCTGTGGCGCCTACGCCTTGAGCGAAGCCAGTTCCGGTTCGGATGCATTTGCGCTGCAAACCAAAGCCGAGCTCAAAGGCAGTGACTACGTCCTCAATGGACGCAAATTGTGGATCACCAACAGCAAAGAAGCGGGACTCTTCGTGGTTTTTGCCACAGTGGATGCAGCGGCCGGATATAAAGGCATAACCGCTTTCATCGTCGAAAAGGATTTTCCCGGATTTACCGTCGGCAAAAAAGAAGACAAGCTCGGCATCCGCGCCTCTTCCACCTGCGAGTTGATTCTGGAAGATTGTAAGGTCCCCAAATCGAACGTGCTGGGCGAAGCCGGCAAAGGCTATAAGATCGCCATTGAAACCCTCAACGAAGGCCGCATCGGAATCGGCGCGCAGATGCTGGGAGTGGCCCGCGGCGCCTGGGAGTATGCCTGCAAGTACGCGCAAGAGCGTAAACAGTTCGGTAAAGCCATCGCCGAGTTTCAGGGCATTCAATTCCAGATCGCCCAAATGGCGACGGAAATCGAAGCAGTTCGCCTCATGGTTTACAACGCGGCCCGCCTGAAGGACGCAGGCACCCCTTTTGTAAAGGAAGCCGCCATGGCCAAACTGTTCTCTTCGCAGGTGGCGGAACGCGTGACTTCCCTGGCCATCGAAATCTACGGCGGGTATGGTTTCACCAAGGACTATCCTGTCGAAAAGTACTGGCGCGATGCCAAGATTGGCAAGATCTACGAGGGCACCTCCAACATGCAGCTGGCCACCATTGCCAAGCTGGTTCTGGGCAAGTAGTCTGCCGGATTCAAGACACTCCAGTAACAACACCGGTTACTCATAATATGCAGCAAGTTGCATCCTGCCGGATCCATGGGGAGGCGTGGCTTGAAGTTAACTTCCATTTCTCCAATAACTTAGCCTGACTATTAGTGATGGTTCCCAAGCTGCATTTCTGGAAGGTACCCGCGGGTTCTGGGGTATGAGGAGTGCCACTTGCTGACGATCGCGATGGAAAGCACCACGACGCCAAAGAAACACACGATGCTGCCGGTTCTGGTGGTTTTGTTTCTGATCTCTTATGGTCTACTCGCCGTTCTGGTCGTAGAACAAGACCGGACGATTACTGCTCAGCGTTCGCTGATTCAGCAGACCATGGGAGACAGTGCCGAGTTGAACTCATTGAAAGCTAAGATCTATCACCAGCAACACCCAGGCGCGCATGGTAGAGCTCCTTCGTCTCCGGCAATCCCGCAGGAAAAAGGTTCTGTGAAGTCGCGGAAACTGGTCCCGATGAAACCGCCAAAAGATGCGGTTGATACCCCGGATGCACGCCGGATTCCCGTCTCCATATAAGGTTCGTTCGCCCAGGTTGGTGTGACAAGTTATGAAAGTCTTGGCGGCGTTGTTACTGTCGTTGTCTTTCCCCGCGTTGCAGGTTGCGCCCAAGCTGCCCGCCCCAGTGGACCATCATCTTGCCAAACAGGTCCGCCATCGTGGTTCGTGGTACTTTGCGGCAAACGGACATGCTGTTTTCTGCTATGGGCCGGTCTTGCTGGTCCCAGTCAACGAACGTGGACTCCAGCGTATGGCCACCTTTTGCCGCGATGGACAAACCATGGTTCCCCTAAAAGACTAGCCGTAGGATTTGTCCTTGGGGTATTCTTCTCTGCGCTCCATGAGTAAAACCTTCCAGGCGTCGCGTTGGTTGGCGTTATTAATTGCGGCCACAATGCTTTCGTGCGGAGGCGGAGGAGGATCTGCCTCTGGAGGTCCACCACCCCCCACACCCACGCTGCGTGGCACCGCCGCACCGCACAATATCAAAATCGGCACCGCCGCGGATTCCGCGTTTCTCAGCGAGAGTCAGTATGCGGCGATTCTGGGAACCGAATTCAGCCAGCTTGAGCCGGAAAACGAAATGAAATTCGGGCTGATCCACCCTCGCCCGGACACCGACCCCAATCCTTACGATTTTTCCGGCGCCGATGCGCTGGTTTCATTCGCACAGGCCCATAACCTGGTAGTGCGGGGGCATACTTTCGTCTGGCACAGTCAGGTCCCGACCTGGATCACGGATGGAATCGCGAACTCGACCATAGACTCCACTCAGTTATCCACCATTCTGCAAGGTCATATTCAAACCGTGGCGACTCATTACGCCGGCAAGGTCTATGCCTGGGACGTAGTCAACGAAGCCTTCAACGACGATGGCACGATCCGCAGTACGCTTTGGTATGACCAACCGGGCATAGGCTTCGCCAGTCAAAGCACGGAATATATTGAGCATGCATTCAACTGGGCCCACGCGGCCGATCCCAACGCCAAGCTGTTTTACAACGACTACAACGACGAAACCATGAACCCGAAGTCGGACGCCATCTACCTAATGGCACAAGATTTCAAAAACCGTAAGGTGCCATTGAACGGCATCGGTTTCCAGATGCACCTTGATTTGACCTTCGATAATCCCGCGACGCTGACCTCGTTCACTAACAACTTGCAGCGCTTCGCCGCCTTGGGAATGGAACTCCACATCACGGAACTGGACATCCGTTTGCAAGGTTCCGATGCTGCTTCACTCGCTGCCCAAGCCAAGCTTTATGGGGAAATCACAACCATCTGTGTACAGCAGCCGGCGTGCAAGGTGATCCAGACCTGGGGCTTCACCGACGCGCATTCCTGGATTCCATCCTTTATCCCCGGCTGGGGATGGGCATTGCCCTGGGATGCGAATTATCAAAAGAAACCCGCCTACACCAGCATTTTGAACGCACTGTAGATTTTCTTTTGTCATTCCGACGAGGAGCGCAGCGACAAGGAGGAATCTACTTTCTCCTATAATCACTACATGCCCAAGTTCGAAAAGCACATCTTCGTCTGCACCAATCAGCGTGAACCCGGCCACCCGCGCGGCTGCTGTGACCCCGAAGGCCAAGCCGAAATGCAAGGCCTCCTCAAGCAGAAACTCGCGGTGCGAGGATTGAAAGCAAAAGTGCGTGCCAACAAAGCCGGGTGTTTGGACCAGTGCGAACACGGTCCGAACATGGTGGTTTATCCGGAGGCGGTCTGGTATGGGCATGTGACTCTGGCAGACCTCGACGAAATTATCGAGTCGCATATCGTGGGCGGGAAGCCGGTGGAAAGGTTAATGCTACCGGATGGATGTTTGAATACTAATAACTGCGCGCATAAAAAAGCTAAGTAGGTGGGGCGCTAGTAGCGGAGATTGGCTCCGAAGTCAGGAGTATTTCCAGCGAGCACTGTCGACCGCCACTGGGTTAGTTTTCCGTCATCGTCTTTCCAAAATTTACCGCACAAAGAAAGATACTCTACGACAGATTTACTTTCGCCTTTGTCGAGCAATTCTTTCGCAAGCATCATGTTCGGGCCAAATGTTTCCAAATGGGGGCTGCTTTTTATCGCTGTAGCTTGCAGCAGATAACCAGATGCGCCGGCAATATCTCCGTGCCGGAGGGCAATCCGGCCGAGCACGATGTTGCCGTAATGAATTGCGTCTGCATTGTTGTCAATAAAGTCGGGCTGTTGAGCAAGGCCGAGCGCTTCTTTGGAGTAGGATGCCGCTCGTTCGTAATCTTCCGCTTCGAACGCTGACTGGGCTGCTCCAGGCAGATCGTATAATCGCTCATGTGGATCATGAGTATCGGTTAAAGCTTGTTGAAATGCGTTAAGAGATTTCGCTGCCATTTTCGTTACTTGCCCTGTAGTTGCTGAATGCGTCGCATCTATCCAGTAGAGTTCAGCCAAAGAAGAAGCGATGTCGTGATTCTGAGGTTCGATTGCGTAAGCGCGTTCATTTAACTCTTCAGATTGTTGCCGCTCCCCATTCCAGAAGTAGAACCGGGCCGCGTTATACAGAATGCGGCTGTCGGTAGGTCTTGCCTGCACCTGTTGTAACCATAACCTCTTACCTTGTTGCAATCCATCTGGGTCAGGATCGCTTGGCCCGAATGCGGCTGCATTTTCACCCGCAAAATGCGATGCGGGTTGGTGTTCGATGACCCACAATATGTGTTCTCGACGATTCACAATTTCTTCTGCCGTAAGACCTTTGTCGATCATCCTAAAACTGTAAAATGCCAACAACTCAATGCGATCGGCAAAACTACTGGGATTAGATTTGAGATGATGCTCCAGTTGGTCAGCATCCTGCATTGAAAGTTGTGTACCTTGACCGAAATAGATAAATGCAAGACGGTCTGTCAAGGTATCGCGGAGGCCGTAGAACCCGAAAACAATCGATAGCACAACAAGAAGTGTTGCGCTCAAGAAAAGCAACCACCTAGTACGGGTTGTTTTATCGGCGCTCATAGTACCGAGCAAATGCCTTCCAATAGTCCAAGCAGATTCTATCCGATCAACGCTGGTAGGCCCGGCAGGGATTGAACCTGCAACCCCCGGATTAGAAATCCGGTGCTCTATCCAATTGAGCTACGGGCCCTTGCGTCCGATCTCCATTATATGGAATGCACCTACGATTGGTGGGAGCGCTTCCCTGAGAAACCATTCTGCTCCCGCCTGCAACTAACTATCTATCTTTATGCCGTGCCAGCCTCCCCGCCCCAGTCTTACCGTGAAGGACATGTTCGCTTCGTGGGGACAAATCCTTCGCGGCCGTATTCCCTTGATGTCAATTGAAATCACCCGGGAATGCCCTCTGAGTTGCCCAGGATGCTACGCCTATGGAGACACTCATCTTGCGGAAACCACGCTGCGTCAGCTCAGCGACTTTCGCGGCGATGCTCTGGTGAACGGCGTGCTGGACCTGGTGCGCCGGCACCGGCCCCTTCACGTTTCTTTAGTGGGAGGAGAACCGCTGGTGCGGCATCGCGAGCTGGACCGTATTCTCCCCGAACTGGCCCGGATGGGGGTCTTCACCATGGTTGTGACCAGCGCGGTGATTCCCATTCCCGCGAAGTGGATGGAATTGCCGCGGTTGCGGATTGCCATCTCGGTAGATGGGCTTCCGGAACATCACGATGTGCGCCGCAAACCCGCAACCTACGAGCGAATTTTGGCCAACATTGCTGGGCGGAAGGCGAACGTGCATTGGGTCATCACCAGACCCATGCTGGCGCGGGCCGGATACTTGGAGGAGTACCTCGCCTTCTGGAATACGCGTCTTGAAGTGGACCATATTTGGGTGAGCCTCTACACCCCGCAAATCGAAGAGAACAGCGATGAGATGCTTACACCATCAGACCGCGAATTGGTGGCCCGCGAGTTGCCGCGACTGCAACCGCGGTATCCGAAGCTGCTTCTGAATCGGGGAATCACAAACGCATTTCTTTCACCCCCGGCAAATCCGCAGGAATGCCTGTTCGCCAAAATGTCGGTGAATTATTCAGCCGATTTCAAGACGCGTGTGGAGCCTTGCGTTTTCGGAGGCTCGCCCGATTGCCGGCACTGCGGCTGCGCCATCAGCAGCGGACTGCATTGGATCAAAGCTCTCAAAGTGGCGGGGCCGCTCAAGGTAGATCATCTGGTGCGCGGGTCGATGGCGGTGGGGCGTGTGATGTCACGGCTGGCGGACGAATCCCCAATCCGCCGTTGGACTCCTGGACCGCCCTCAGAAGGGCCACTGGTGCAAATAAGCTGAGCTGGCCGATTTCGAGCGGTTCACCTCTATACTTCCCGTGTGGCGCACACCATAGCTGCTCCGGCAGCCACAACCTCTCGCCTTGCCTACATTGACTGGATGCGTGGCCTCGCCTGCCTCGTCATGTTCCAGACCCATTGCTATGATTCGTGGCTCACTCCCGAAGCGCGCAAGACGAAGTTTTTCCAGTGGTCGCAAATTGGCGGCACGCTGCCTGCGCCTCTGTTTCTTTTCCTGGCGGGAATTTCCTTCGCGCTGGTGACCGCCAAGCTGCTGCAAAAAGGAACTCCAGCCGGCCAAATCGTGCGTCAGACCATACTTCGCGGAGCGGAAATCTTCGTCCTGGGATTGTTGTTCCGCCTACAGGAATTTCTGATTTCCTTGGGATGGGCGCCGTGGAGCGATCTGTTCCGGGTGGACATCCTGAACACCATCGGTCTTTCCATGATGCTGATGGGTCTGTTCGTTTTCCTCATTGAGGCTGCCCCACCCTTGCTGCGTTTTTCGCGACAGGGTGGGGGTGTTGACTCTGGCAAATCCCAAGATCAACACCCAAACCCTGCAAAAAGCGCAAGGGTGGGGCAGCCTCATGGTTGGATTCTTCCGCTTGCGGCAGCGGTGGCCGCAGGGCTGATCTCGCTCCTCACTCCGCTGTTTTGGACCACCTGGCGCATGCCCTGGCTTCCCTGGCCCATCGAGTCTTATATCAACGGAGTCCACAACCTGGGAGAACCGCAGGCGTGGTTGTTTCCTATTTTCCCTTGGTCTGCTTTCGCCTTTGCGGGACTTGCAGCGGGATTCCTCATCTTTAGTGATTGGGCAAAAGCG
Source organism: uncultured Acidobacteriota bacterium (assembly GCA_963837365.1). Lineage (GTDB taxonomy): Bacteria > Acidobacteriota > Terriglobia > Terriglobales > Acidobacteriaceae > CAWBXL01. The sequence continues at coordinate 22,837 of CAWIMW010000006.1, read as the reverse complement.
CGCGGAGCAACCATCTTTTTGCTCCTCGGGGCCAGTGGGGTCGCCATGATCTATCTTTCCCGCTGGCTCGATGCTCTGCCTCGTCAGCTATATCCGGTTTATGACTACTGGCACACCAGTCCGAACTTTTTCATGTTGCGTGTGGGCTTGCTACTGGTGATTCTGCTTGGAGTGTACATCTGGTGCCGATGGGGTGCAGGCCAGTGGGGGTTCAGTCCGCTGATTCAACTGGGCCAGACCTCACTGCTGGTGTACTGGGTACACATCGAGTTTGTATACGGGCGTTTTTCCATTTTGCGCCACCATATCTCATCAATTCGCGGCGCGTCGGTGGGGCTGCTGACGATTTTTCTCGCGATGCTGGTTTTGTCCATCCTCCGGATCTGGTGGAAGAACCAACCCACCTTGTCATTCCGACGATGAGCGAAGCTCAAAGGAGGAATCCGCTTCCCCTGCCATAGAATCCACCGCGTGCTGCTGCAAATATTCCACCACTTTCCGTTCTGCCCAGTGCCCGTCATACCCATTCGGCTCAGCCAGGAAAGAACAGTGTCCGCCGTCGCTGGTTTCCATAAACGTGATGTGCGGATTCCCCAATACCTTTTCCCGTGTCTCAGGCCGGATGCGAATAAAGGGATCATTCGCAGCATGAATGATCAGCGTGGGAGCCGTGATCCGATCGACGACATTCGCGGCGGAAGAGCGTGCGTAGTAGTCATCGGCCCCTGTAAACCCGCTGTAGTAGGCCGTGACCTGCTCATCAAAATCCCGCAGGCTGCGTATTCCCTGCAACCTCGCAACATCGAAAGCCTCAGGAAAGTAGCGTGCTTTGGCGCGCAGGCGTCCGCGTAACTTCGTTAGGAAGTACATCTCATACAACCGATTGCCCGCCTGATGGAGAGCATCGGCGGAGGGCGCAAGGTCCATCGCAGGACAAACCGCCGCGACTGCACGAAACTGCGGCGGGGCCTGCGCGCCCCACTCCCCTGCCAACTTAAGCACCAGGTTCCCACCCATTGAATATCCGGCTAATGCCAGGTGTTGAATCGCGTCCTGCTCGATTAAGTTTTTGGCGACAACTGCCACGTCGCTGGAACGCCCCGAATGGTAGAGGGTAGGCGCCAACCTGTCCATCCCCCCACAATTCCGCTGGTTCATGCGGACAACATTCATTCCCAGCGCCAAACCTTTTTGTGCTATGCCCAGTGCATACCCGGATTCGCTTGAGCCCTCAAGGCCATGCACAACAATGACGGTAAGTTTGTCTTTGCGATCCGGCTGCCAGTTGCAATGGCAAAGCACGCGGATGCCTGGCTCTACTTCAACCAGCCGTTCTTCAGAAGGCGGCAAAGTAACCTGGCGTCGCAGCAGGAAGCTGGCCAGGGTCTGCGCATGTCCACCGCGCAACCACCGGCGGGGAACAAATTGACTGGTTTTGGTTTGCAAAGAATCCACGGCTTGGCCTTACAATAATATAGAGATTAGCGGAGCGCCATCATGCCCATTTACGAATACATCTGTAAGGAATGCGACCACAACTTTGAAGCCCTCATCTACGGAAGCCAGAAGGCCCAGTGCCCCAAGTGCCACGGCAAGCAGTTGGCGCCGCAACTATCAGTGTTTGCCGTCTCCGCCAAGGGTTCATCTTCCGCTCCTCGCGCAAGTGCTGGCCCCTGTGGCAGTTGCGGCGACCCCCGCGGTCCGGGCGCTTGCTCCATGAACTGATTTTCCACACCCTGCTCCGTGGTAACTTTGGGAACCCGTTATGAGTAACCGGGGTAAGTTTCCCTGCCCGAGTTCGCACAATAGTATTTCGGCAGCACTCTTCACAAACTTATGGATCGTCGCCGGCATCCCCGAGTGGATACTGAACTCTCCGTGCAGTTGTGGGGAATTGATTCCTTTTCGCAGCCCTTCGCCCAACCCGCGCATGTTAGAAACATCAGCAGCAGCGGCATGGTGGTGTGTGGCATGAGGTACACCCTGGGCTTGGGATCGGTCCTGGAAGTTAAGCTCGAACAGGAGAAGGCGCAATTCCGCGTAGTTTGGGTGGGACAAGCTGGAACGCGGCGTCAGGGTGAGGTGGGCCTGGCAAAGCTGGCGGCCGAGCCCCAACTATTGCACTTTCAGTCTTCGATGCTGGCCGCCTGTGCAGGCACTGGCTAAGCTGCGACGTCAGCGTTTAGCGACGAGTTTGATCTCGAATATCTTCGGCCACAATTTTCCGGTTACAAACAAACGCTTGCCTTTTTGATCGTAAGCGATCCCATTCAAGACGGCGCCAGACTCCAGGTGATAAATCGGACTGAGCAGGCCGGTGAGATCAATCCATCCCACCACCTCGCCGGTCTGAGGAGAAATGCGGGCGATCCGGTTCGTCTGCCAGACATTGGCAAAAATCTCTCCTTCGACAAACTCCAGTTCATTCAATTGCGAAATCGGCCTCGCCCCGTCGTGGACCTTGATCCGCCGCTGTTCTCTTAGTGATTTGGGGTCCAGAACGCGGATTTCCGGAGTTCCATCGCTCATGAAGACCTCACGGCCATTGCTCGTAAGCCCCCAACCTTCTCCTGGATATGTAAAGCTCCGCAAGCGCCGAAAATCGCCAAGGCTGTATATAAATCCCGTTTGCGCCAGCCATGTGAGTTGGATCACCTTGTCGCCGAGAATAGTAATTCCTTCACCAAAAAACTGAGGCGCCAAGCCAACTTGCCGGACAATTTCGCCAGTTTCGATCCGGACCTGGCGAAGGTATGACGAGCCGTTGCGTCCGGTGCCTTCAAAGAAAAAACCGTCGTGGTAGGTAAAGCCCTGGGTAAATGCCGTAGGGTCATGAGGAAACTGACGGACGACTTCAAATCCATAGCGTGGCGGATGACTCTTTGAGTCTTGGCCAAAAGAAGTCGCTACCGCAATCAACAATAATGAAAGAGCGAGCCGCTGGGCGCGCAGGTGCGCTTGCATCATTATGAATTTTCGCATGGCAAGCCCAGCCACGCGAAGTCATCGGAGTCACTCCGCAGTTAACTTCCAGGGTTGGCGGCTGCCTATCGCTTCCTCTATCCTGCGGATTAGGCCATCGCTCGCTTTGCCAAGGCCCGGAGAATCTTCTTGCGAACTCTTTCACTAGTGTTCATGCTGGGCACAGCCATCGTGTGCTCCTCTCAAACGCAGAAACCACCGTCCCTCATGCCGATGCCGGCGCAGATGCAGCCCGGCACCGGACAACTGGTGATTGCCCCTTCCTTCACCATTGCCATGAGCGGGAAAGGTGATGGCCGCTTGCAGCGCGCCATCGAGCGCTTTGCGGTCCAACTGCGCACCGAGACGGGTATGTTGCCGATCAACATAAAGATGGTTGGTGATCAAACCGCCAGCCTGCTGGTCCATGCCGACCACGCCAGCAAGGAAATCCCAGAGTTGGGAGAGGACGAATCCTATTCACTGGAAATTGCGCCCTCGGGCGCGAAGCTCACTGCGCCCACAACGCTGGGCGCGATGCATGGCCTGCAAACCTTTCTTCAATTGGTGCAGAACACCCCAACCGGCTTTGCGGTCCCAGCAATATCAATTCAGGACAAGCCCCGTTTCCCTTGGCGCGGATTGATGATTGATGTCGCCCGCCACTTCATCCCTCTCGATGTGCTCAGGCGAAACATTGACGGCATGGCGGCGGTAAAACTGAATGTTTTCCACTGGCACTTGTCGGAGAACCAGGGCTTCCGCATCGAAAGCAAGAAATTTCCCAAGCTGCAAGAAATGGGATCGGACGGATTTTTCTACACCCAGGCCGAAGCCAAGGAGCTGATTGCTTACGCAGCCGATCGCGGCATTCGCGTGGTCCCGGAATTCGATATGCCGGGCCACAGCACGGCTTGGTTTCTCGGCTATCCCGCGCTGGCCAGCGGCCCGGGGCCGTACGAAATTGAACGGCAATGGGGAGTGTTCGATCCCGCCATGGATCCTACGCGCGAAAGCACCTACAGATTTCTCGACAGTTTTATTGCAGAGATGGCCGCGCTGTTTCCCGATCACTACTTCCACATCGGGGGAGATGAAGTAAATGGAAAAGAGTGGGATGCAAACCCGAAAATTCAGCAGTTCAAGCGCGAACATTACTTCAAGACAAATGAGGAACTACAGGCCTATTTCAGCGGCCGCGTCGAGAAACTGGTAAGCAAACACGGAAAAATCACGCTAGGCTGGGATGAAATCCTTCAACCAGATGTGCCGAAGAGTATTGTCATACAATCCTGGCGTGGCCAGTCATCCCTGGCAAAGGCGGCCAAGCAGGGCTACAGGGGCCTGCTTTCTTCCGGGTATTATCTCGATTTAGCGTGGTCTACGGCGCGCCACTACGCAGTAGATCCCATGACCGGGGCCACGGCAGACCTTTCCGCCGATGAGAAGAAACTGATCCTGGGTGGTGAAGCGTGCATGTGGGCGGAGTTTGTGTCGCCGGAAAATATTGACTCACGTATCTGGCCACGTGCAGCAGCCATTGCCGAGCGTTTCTGGTCACCGCAGGATGTGACCGATGTGAACTCGATGTACGAGCGCATGGAAGTCACCAGCCGGCGGCTGGATAATCTGGGACTCACGCACAATTCCAGCTACGATGAAATGCTGCGAAGAATTGCCGGGAGTGAGGACATCTCTGCGCTGCGCACGCTGGCCGATGTGGCTGAACCGGCCAAAGATTATGAACGCGAGCATCTAGCTTCCGAGCCCTCGACCAGCCTGATGCCGCTCAATCGTCTGGTGGATACGGTGCGTCCGGAAAGCAGGACTGCGCGTGGGTTCGACAATCTAGTGAATGCTTTCGTGAGTGGCAACCTGGCACCCGGCACCGAACCTGAGATCCGGGCGCTGCTCACTCGTTGGCGCAACAACCAGACCGATATCGAAGCCACAGCAGAACAATCATTGCTGATGAAGGAAGTTGTGCCCCTTTCCCAAAGCCTTTCTGCACTTGGAACAGCAGGGCTTGAAGCCCTGGATTTTCTGGATCGCGGGAATGGCGCTCCACAAGATTGGAAGATACAACAACTGGCCCTAATTGAGGAGGCCAAAAAGCCCCAGGCGCAATTGCTGCTGATGGTCACACCCGCAGTGCAAAAATTAGTTGAAGCCGCTGCAAATCAAACGGTGAATGCTCATTTGCAGTGAGTTGTTTCCTCTTCATGTTGGTCGGTAGCAGGTTGCGCTTCTCCGCAAGATGAGTTTTCATGGATGGCATGAAACTGACCCATCGCATTAGTGCCTATCTGCTGCTTTTGATTTTTGCTCTCACCGCAATTTCTGCTCTCGCAGCCACCGCAAAAGCGAACCAGTATCTGGTCTACATCGGCACCTACACGGTGCGTGGCAGCAAAGGCATTTATACCTACCGCTATGATGCCACCAGCGGCCAGCTTGAAGATCTCGGTCTCGCTGCGGAAACTCCCAACCCATCGTTTGTCGCGGTGCATCCCAACCACAAATTTCTGTATGTCGCCAATGAAACCCATGACTACCAGGGCCAATCGAGCGGCATCGTTAGCGCATTCTCGATTGATGAGAAGACGGGCAAGTTGGCCCTGCTGAATCAAATGGCGTCCCGCGGCGCGGACCCGTGCTACATTTCGCTCGACCATACCGGCAAGTTTGCTCTGGTAGCAAATTACACCGGCGGGAACCTAGCAGTATTCCCGGTCTTGGAAGACGGACGCTTAGGCCAAGCCTCAGATTTCATTCAGCACAAGGGGTCGGGCCCCAATCATGATCGTCAGGAAGCGGCCCACGCTCACTGGATTGATCTTTCCCCCGACAATCGTTTTGCCCTCAATGCAGACCTCGGGATGGACCGAATTTTCGTCTACCGCTTTGACGCCACCAAAGGAAAGCTAACGCCAAATGATCCGCCTTTTGCCAAGGCTGCTCCCGGAGCCGGCCCGCGCCACATTGCATTCCATCCCAATGAGAAGTTTGTCTATGTGATCAACGAGATGGGTTCCTCGGTCACAACTTTTGCCTATGATGCCAAGGGGGGAACTCTACACAAGTTGCAAACCGTAACTACACTGCCCAAGAACTTTAAGGGCGAGAACACTGATGCCGAGGTAGAGGTCCATCCAAGCGGTAAGTTTCTTTACGCTTCCAACCGGGGAGATGACGGCCTGGCAGTGTTTGCAATCGACCAGTCCAAAGGAACACTGACATTTGTGGAACATGTCTCTACAAAAGGCAAAACCCCCCGCAACTTTGAGATTGACCCGGACGGCAAGCGTTTGTTGGTGGCAAATCAGGATTCCGACAACATCGTGGAGTTCGCTATTAACCAGGCCAGCGGTAAGCTCACCCCGACGGGAACCGAAATCAAAGTGCCCGCGCCGGTCTGCATTCGATTTATGGCGGCTGAGTAAGATTTTCTACACTTTCGTATCGCCCACTTGGGTGGACACCCGTCTCCCCAAATGGAACTCGTTTTTCGGCCAATGTACCAAAGGCCTATGGCCATCCCTGTACCGACGTGTTATCCGAGTTGAGCATGAGTACACCTAGAATGACCTTAGTGACGGAAATGCCTCCGGTCCGCCGGACAGGCACCAGTCCCGTGAGCCCCACTATGGCCTCCAGCGAACCACGCCTACAAAAAGGACAACCAGTTTCCCCGGCTGCTCTTGATGCCCATGCCGTGGCGGGCGTTCCCGCGCAGTTCGGCCCGCGCCGCACCGGTTATGGCTTGCCCTGCGCCAAGTGCAAAACCTACTACGCGGCTGACCTGGCTGCTTGTCCGGTTTGCCAGACGCAAGACCGGGTTCCGCCGGCAGTGGCGACTCTTCCCGTTGCTCCAGCAACTGCCGAGGAATTGCCTGACCCAGTTGCTTTGGAAGAAGAGCGTGAGCGCTTCCTGCGTGAGTTCAAGTCGCAGATCGCAGCTTCGGCCGTTGAGGCCGGTACTGCCATCCACAACTGCACTCTCTCCGAGAACCATCTCAGCAACCCGGTACCAGCGACGGTTTGTCAGGGTTGCTACGACCATTTGCAAGAGCGCGTAGATCTGATGGAGGCGGCGCTCCACATGGATTTGAAGGACGCTTCCCAGATCATTTATGACGCGGTATGGGCCGACCCCTCAGATCCCAACAAGACGTACCAGAATGCGGCTCAAGCGATGCTTCTGGAGTTGCGCAAGCGTGCCGGCGTGAAGTTAGTGTTGGGGCCCTTGCAGCCACTGCCGCACTGAGCCCCGCAGACCGGTCTTACTCTACCTTTATTGTGACGTACTTCTTGCCGGCATAGAGCCGGTACTCGCCCTCTTCTTCAGACAGCTTCAGCGGAACTGGGCGCTTTAGGTTGTCATCACTCTTGATGTCCGTGGCCAGCACATCATTGGCCGCGACATCCATTATGCGGAACTTGCCATCGGCGTTGAATCCGAAGCCGTATTCTCCCGGCGCGAGATCGGCCCCACCGATGCTGAGCTTCACTTCAGTAATGAACAAGCCCTGATATTTCTGTGCCACATCCTGCGCATACCCGGATGTGTCCACCAGTGCGGCAACGACTAACTGGTCCTTGCCCACACGCAATCCACCCGAATTGCGGACCTGTACCGTGGCGGACTGTCCGCGGAAGAAATAGGTTGAGGGGACGGATTGCTTCAGCTCAGCGGCAGTCAGCACCGCGGTTTTTGCGGCCTGGGCAACCAGAAAACTGGCTGAAATGCAGAGTGCGAATGTTACAGCTATGAAACGGGCGCGTGACTTCATTCGAGTAGTCCTCCTGGGTCAAACAAAATCCATGTTAATGTACGCTGAGCCGGCAGCGACGGGCATCACCTAGAAATACTAGTGGATAATCCGGCTTTCATTTATCTTCAAACCGCATTTTCCCAAATGCGCTCGCTACATGAAAATTGGGCTGAGGTGATTGCGTAGGCCTCCATGCCATATAGTGCCGCGGCTCCCTTGTCCCTTCCACTCGAAAAAAGTTCACCCGCCAAACTGCCTTGGGATCGAAGCTCGCCGTCAGCGATTGTATCGGTATCGCCAACTCTGCCGTCCAGCGAGGCGAAACTTCATCCAAAACCACCGAACGTGTCATACCGCTATTCAGATCAGCCCGGCCGCCGGGAAAAATATTTAGGTCCACCCACATGCCGTTGGGGCTGACTTCAAGTTCTTTGTAATAACGCTCACGCGATGGATCGGGCTGAAGAAAAGCTTCGGCGACATCACGGTCCCAGAGATGGTCACGGCGGCCATCTGGATCCGAATCAGGGAACAAGAACAGTTCCCGATACCGGCATTCAAAACGAAGATACAGTGTTTCCACCGACCATAGTGCGCGTACCTGAGTTTCACGTTCGGGATCAGGGTTTTGCCCTTGCCAATCTGCGCTGAAAGTAACTGGCACTGCACTCTGCCACTCCGGTGCGGGATGGGCAGCGTCCAGTCTAATTTCCTGATTTACCCGCACAGCGACGATTTCGTCCGTCATGAATAAGGGTGGAGCAGGGCCTTCGGCCCTGCGTTGCAAAACCTTCGCTTGGGCTTCTAGCCTCTGAGGTACGTATTTCAGTTTAACCGCAAGAACCGGATAGTCCACTTCTCCCCGCCGGGCTACTTTATGCCCATGACAACCAATGCGATACTCAACGATACAGAAACGGTAGACATGACAGGAAACCCCGAAACCCAACAATGGCAGGCAGTAGTAAACCGCGACTCCTCGCAGGATGGCAAATTCGTGTTTGCTGTCTCGTCCACAGGAGTCTATTGCCGCCCGTCCTGCCCGGCACGTCGCCCGCGCCGCGAAAACGTGGCCTTCTTCAGCAATCCTGAAGAAGCAGAAAAAGCCGGATACCGCGCCTGCCTGCGCTGCCGCCCCAAAGCCATAGGCAGCACGCAGTCTAACGTGGTCAAAGCCATGTGCCGCTACATCGAGCGCCATCTCGATGAGCCAGTTACTCTGGCCCAGTTGGCTCGCGAGTTTCACCAGAGCCCCTTCCATCTCCAACGTACTTTCAAGGCAGTGCTGGGAATCACGCCCCGCGCCTATGCCGACTCCTGCCGCATGGACCAACTAAAAGAAAATCTCCGCGCGGGCCACTCGGTAACGCGGGCCATGTATGACGCGGGGTACGGCTCGAGCAGCCGCTTGTATGAGCGCACTGCGTCGCAACTGGGTATGACTCCGGACAAATACCGGCGAGGGGCGGTTTCAGCAATAATTCGTTACACCTGCTCCGACTCGCCGCTTGGCCGTATGTTGATCGCCGCCACGGACAGAGGTATTTGCGCCATCCAATTTGCCGACTCTGATGAAGAACTGGAAAGCGGATTGAAACACGAATTCCCCTTCGCCATCCGCCGGCGGGACGATGCCGGTTTGCAGACGTGGGAGCACAATCTACTCCGCCAGATGCGGGGTCACAAACTGAACGCATCGCTGCCATTGGATATTCAGGCGACGGCGTTCCAACGCAAGGTGTGGACCTATCTGCAATCCATTCCCTTCGGGTCGACGCGCTCCTACAGTGAAGTCGCCAAGGCGATTCGCCAGCCAAGCGCAACCCGCGCGGTAGCTCGGGCCTGCGCAACCAATCGAATTGCAGTGGCCATTCCTTGTCATCGCGTGGTGCGCGAGGATGGAGACATGGGCGGTTACCGCTGGGGAATCGAGCGGAAGAAAGCCCTGCTGGGGATGGAACGGGCAGAGGCTTAAAGCGTACTCTGGATAGAACCTCGTAGAAGGCCGAGCGAATACCTTATTGAAATCCCGACGATCATTGTTCATCTCGGCCCTGTTCCTGTTATTGGCAATAGGGATCAGCTACGCGTCTTCGAGGAATCTCGCCCTCGACCTCTACCAGACCCCCGAAGGCGCCATTACGGTCAACGAGCACGGCGATTTCGTGGACCCGTATTTCGCCAACCGTGCCCTGACCCTGGCTGACGAGAGCGGAGTGAACGTCCGCGCCGTAGCCGAACGCTGGATTCCCTGGCTCATCGCACACCAACTCCCCGACGGGCGCTTCGAGCGCTACTGCAAATCGGGCGGGAGTGACTGGTCTGCCTGCAAGCCCTCCGACGCCGATGATGCTGGCCTCGCCGTGTGGCTGGAGTTGTTATATCGGCTCTCGCCGCAATCAGGGTTGCCGGCTGCTTGGCAAGGAAGTGCTGCCAGCGCCAACAAATATCTAGAAGGTCTCCGCGACCCAAGCACTGGACTTTATTTTGTTTCCCACGACCTTCGGGTTTGCCTGCTGATGGATAACGTCGAGGTTTACCACTTGTTCCGCATGATGGCTACGGCAAATCGCCGTTTTGGCCAGACCAAACTAAGCCGCGAGTATGAGAACAAGGCAGACCAACTTGCTCAAGCGATTGTCCGCCGCATGTGGTCGCGCAAGAATCACAATTTCATTGCATCAACTCAGGAGCCTGCGCCCACCACTTTTTATCCCGCTGATGTGGCACAGGTTTATCCCTGGCTTCTCAAGATGGCGACTCCTGCCGGATCCCCAAAAGCTGCATTTCGCAACTGGCTGAGCTCCTACGAAAGCATCTGGCTCGATCGCCGCGGCGACCACTTTCCCTGGGGAATCATCGCGCTGGCAGGACATCGACTCGGTGAAACAGAGAGTGTTGATCGCTGGATCGAAAACAGCAAATCACTACGGCACAGCGCATATTGGACAGTACTGGATGATGTGATATTGCAAGTGCTACTCAAAGACCAGCATTAGGAAGCCACCGCGGCCTGCATTTCCCTGAGCCTGCGCTCCAGAAACCGGCGTTCGCTCTGATTGGTGGCGAGTTCCAGTGCGCGCGCATAGCCCTTACCGGCTTCTTCGTACGATCCCAGACGGCGCAACATGTCCGCACGAGAAGCGTGCAGCAGGTGATATCTATCGAGATCGCTGCTCTCTGCAAGGCCGTCAATAATCTTGAGCGCCGGCTCCGGTCCCTCGGCCATGGCCACGGCCACCGCACGATTCAGCGAGACAATCGGCGAGGGCTGGACCCGTTCCAGCAAATCGTACAGCCGGACGATTTGCCCCCAATTCGTATCCTCGGCACGCGCCGCCTGGCAGTGCTGGGCAACAATCGCGGCCTGCAAGCTATAGGGCCCGACCTCGCCGCGAAACGCCTCCGCAACCAACGGCATCGCCTCGACAATTTGTTCTTGGTTCCAGCGGCTCCGATCTTGATCTTCCAGAGTGATGATGTCTCCCACGTCATCAAGGCGCGCCTCACGCCGCGCATCGTGCAACAGCATGAGTGCGAGAAGGCCCGTGATTTCAGCCGGTGATTGCGGCGCCATCAGCGAGCGAATCAGCCGCCCCAGCCGAATCGCTTCCGCGCAAAGGTCGGTTCTAACCAGCGGCCCGCCCCGCGTAGCCGCATAACCTTCATTGAAGACCAGATAGATGACGGTCAACACCGCGTCAAGCCGGGAGGCCATGACTTCAGTCCCCGGCACGGCGTAAGGGATGCCGGCATCGCGGATCTTGTGCTTGGCGCGAACAAGACGCTGGGCCATGGTTGGCACAGGAACAAGAAATGCCCGTGCGATCTCGTCGGTCTCAAGGCCGCAAAGAGTACGCAAAGTCAGAGCAACCTGCGACTCAGCAGCCAGCGCGGGGTGGCAGCAGGTGAAGATCAGCCGCAGCCGATCGTCGGGAATTTCATTGGTGTCATAATCCGGTTCTACGAAAGGCTCAACCGGAGGCCCTTGTGCCTCCAGCTTCTGTGCCAGATTCGCCTGACGGCGAATGCGGTCGATCGCCTTGTTCCGCGCAGCCTGGATGATCCATGCACGAGGAAATTCGGGGACTCCGGACTCCCTCCATTGGTCGACAGCCGCCGTAAACGCTTCCTGCGCCGATTCTTCTGCCAGGTCAAAATCGCCCACCAGCCCTATCAGCGTAGCGACAATGCGGCCCCAATCGGCACGGTAAACCTCTTCAACGGCAGCTGCGGCATCCAGGGTCACGCCCCATTGTAAATAGTGGCAACTTGACGTGTCGATTTTGCCTTTGCCCAAGTAAACGGAACAACTTAAAGGCTTTGGCGGTGGCCTTGTGGATATTATTCCTGGTGCCGTCTTAGTCTGCCGGGCATCAAAAACATTTCTGCTATCGTGTCGATCCTGGCAGTCGTCATTCGATTCACTCATGAAAGGGGATGTCATGAAATACATGATGTTGATTTATTTGGACGAAAAGGGGTTGACCGAAGACCAGCGGGACAAATGTTATGTTGAGTCCGCCCAATACGCCCAAAAACTGCACTCCAGTGGAAAGTTTCTAGCGGCCTCTCCGTTGCATCCCACATCGACTGCGACCAGCATCCGCATACGGGAGGGCAAGCCGCTTGTCACCGACGGCCCCTTCGCCGAAACCCGGGAACAGCTGGGCGGCTATTTCCTGGTGGACGCCACCAACCTCGACGAAGCCATCAGCATTGCCTCGGCGATCCCCGCCGGGAAGTGGGGGACGGTTGAAATCCGCCCAATCCTCGAAGTCGGCGGCCTACCCCAGTGAAGGGAGAAATCATGTGCCCAGCGTGTATTTCGAGTTGTGCCGTAACTCTGATCGGTTTGACCACGTCCACCGGGCTTGCCGCCTTATTCATGACAAGCCGTAGTTCCGAGAATTCAGCTACCAGCGAGACACCCGCCGAGACCGATGATGAACTCCCTAACGGAGACCATCATGCTTGTTCAAAATGAACTTAATAAGGAGAAATCATGGCAACCAGCACAATTGGAAATCAGAAAGTAGTCTCGCGCGCAGAATGGCTCGTCGCGCGCAAAGTACTTCTGGCCAGGGAAAAAGAACTTACGCGGATGCGCGACGAACTGAGCCGCCAGCGGCGCGAGCTGCCCTGGGTGAAAGTGGACAAGAACTATGTGTTCGACGGCCCGAATGGCAAGCTGACGCTCGCGGACTTGTTCGGCAACCGCAGTCAATTAATCATCTACAATTTTATGTTCGGACCTGACTGGAAAGAAGGATGCGTAGGCTGCTCGTTCCTCTCCGATCACGTGGATGGCGCGCTGTTGCATCTTCGCCAGCACGATGTGGCCTATGTCGCGGTGTCTCGCGCGCCGCTGTCCGAGATCGACGCGTTCAAGAAGCGCATGGGTTGGACGTTCGCGTGGGTGTCATCGGGGAACAGCGACTTTAACTTCGACTACCAGGTGTCGTTTCCGAAAGAAGAGGTGGCGCGCGGCAAAGTCTACTACAACTTCGAAATGCAGCAGCTTCCCAGCGAAGAGATGTCCGGCACCAGCGTGTTTTACAAAGATGCGAATGGCGACATCTATCACACCTATTCGTGCTACGCGCGCTCCGGCGAAGGTCTTTTAGGGACTTACTACCTGCTTGACCTCACTCCAAAAGGACGCAATGAAGAACGCGACATGGCCGAGTGGGTGCGTCATCACGACCGGTACAACACTGGCGGTCTAATGCTGCCTTCAGGGCAGTATCAGGCGGCGGAGAAATCCGAGCCTTGCTGCCACGAGAAATGAAATTTTGATTCGAGGAGCGGCCATGCCAAAAATTACCCCATTTCTGTGGTTCGACAACAACGCTGAAGAGGCGGCGAATTTTTATACCTCCATCTTCAAAAACTCGAAAATCAACAGCATTTCCCGCTACGGGAGACGCCGGGCCGGGCCCGAAAGGTTCTGTGATGACCGCGTCATTCTCACTGGACGGGCAGAACTTTACCGCCCTGAACGGCGGACCGATCTTCAAATTTAACGAGTCCATCTCATTCGTAGTGAATTGCAACGGCCAGGAGGAAGTGGACTACTACTGGGAAAAACTGTTGGCTGGCGGAGGCAAAGAAAGTCAATGCGGCTGGCTGAAAGACAGGTTCGGTCTGTCGTGGCAGATCGTTCCCGATGTGCTCGGCCAGCTGTTGGGCGACAAAAATGCGGCGAAAGCGGCGCGTGCGATGCAGGCCATGCTGAAAATGCAGAAGATTGATATCCAGAAACTGCAAGACGCAGCCAACCAAAAATAAGTCAGCCATGTCGATTTGCTGCTTTCCTATTCGACCTATAAGTGAGAGCGGGAACAATACAAAGCCCTCAAACAGATGCCAAAGGAGCATTCACAAATGCGTTTCATGATGATCGTAAAAGCAGATAAGAATTGCGAAGCAGGCAAGCTGCCCGATGAAGAACTATTTGCCAAGATGGGCAAATACAACGAAGAGCTGATGAATGCCGGAGCCCTGGTTGACCTCAGCGGTCTACAGCCCAGTTCCAAAGGTGCGCGGGTGAAATTTTCCAATGGCAAAACCACCGTAATCGATGGTCCGTTCGCTGAGACCAAGGAACTGATCGCCGGCTACTGGATCATCAATGCGAAGTCGTTACAAGAAGCCATTGCCTGGGCGAAAAAGGCCCCGGCTCCGCACGGAGAAAATCAGGAAGCCGAAATCGAAGTCCGTCCATTCTACGAGTTGGAAGATTTCAAACCCAGCGCGGCAATCGATCGCGCCCGCGAACTGGGGAAAAAGCTCGAAAAGAAAAAAAATAAGCCGGAGCTTGGTGTCGATTTTTGTCAGCCTCATCCGACTAACAGTAAACGGGACATTTTCAGCCCAAACTTCACCGAGGAGAAACGACTGTGAAATTCATGATGCTGGTCAAAGCCACAAAAGACTATGAAGCCGGCCTGCCGCCAAACCCTGAGTTAATGGCTGCCATCGGGAAACTCGGCGAAGAAGCTACCAAACGCGGCGCCATGATCACTGCCGGCGGACTCCTGCCAAGCTCGCAGGCAACCCGCATTCGCGTGTCGGGAGGTAAGACCGCTGTAATCGATGGCCCTTTCGCCGAGACCAAAGAGCTGGTCGGCGGTTATGCGGTATTCGAGCTCAACTCGAAAGAAGAGGCAATCCAGCAGGGTAAGCGGTTCATGCAGGTCCATGCCGACATCCTTGGGCCTTCTTATGAAGGCGAGTTGGAAATTCGCCCCATGTTTGACGCGCCGCCGAATGCCGTGGAGTAACGGCAGGGACGGCCAAGCGATCCCAAAATTTTATTGAACAATCCGCGAAGTGGCAGAGGCAATTTATTTCAAATCAGCGATAAAAAATAAGGAGAATGATCATGGATAAACCCACGCACGAACAAGCCCAACTTCACCTGCAAGTGTACGATCAGCGCCGCGAAGCCAAGCTCCGTCAGGCACGCGACTGGTTCTTCAAGAACTACCACGTGGACACTGTTGAAGACGCCATGCGTATTGCAGCACCCGGTACAGAGAACGGCGCGTTGGCGGCGATGGTAGTCAGCTATTGGGAGCAGGCCTGTGCACTGCTCAACTATGGCCTGCTCCACGACGATCTCTTCTTCGAGACCAGTGGCGAATTTTTCGGCGTTTGGGAACTTTGCAAAACGGTTGCCCCGAAGATGCGTGAGCAGTGGGTGTACAAGAGCTATCTCGCCAACATGGAAAAAGCGGCACAGCGTTATGAGACCTGGATCGAGAAGCGCTCGCCGGGTCACGTGGCAGCCATGCGCGAGTTCATGAAAATGATGCGCACTCAACCTGCGAAAGCAGCTTAATACACAGTACAGGGTGCCCCGCTTGAGCCTGGCTTGGGCGGGGATTTTTGGAACATAATCCACGGTAAAATTCCGTGCCATGGCAAAGCGCAAACGAAAACTGCCGTCTGCCGAAGCGCCTTTCAACGTTAAGCGCAAGGCCGTTCCACATGAATTCGTCCTGGAGGCGCTTTCCTCGGTATCGCCCGAGACCCGTTCCATGTTCGGCTGTCTTGCGGTTTACGTAGGAGACAAGATCGTCTGCGCTCTGCGTGACAAGCGCAACGAAACGGCAGAGGACGATGGCATGTGGCTGGCCACCACGGCTGAGCATCACCAAAGTTTACGGGAGGATTTCCCTAGTATGCGGTCCATCGGCGTACTCGGGAAAGCAGTGACCGGCTGGCAAGTGCTACCAGCCAGTTCCGCAGACTTCGAGGAGGCCGCGCTTCGAGCCTGTGAGTTCATCGTGGCAGGCGATCCAAGAATCGGAAAGGCCCCGGCATCGCGGCGGGCGGAGAAACCTGGCACCACAAAGAAACGGCCCAGAGCGAAATGACTAGGATGCAATCATGGGATACTTACCAGGCTGAGGAGAGCGCGTGAAGATAAAGAAGATCCTTGCAGGCATCGCCGTCCTGTTGGCTTTAATCCTGATCTACGGTGCATTTAAGCCAGGAGATTTCCGCGTACAGCGCACGATAGTCATCAGCGCTCCACCGGAGAAGGTATTTCCCCTGATCAATGACTTTCACAACTGGCCGCAGTGGTCGCCCTGGGAGAAGTTAGATCCCAACATGAAGCGCACCCTCAGCGGACCGCCCAGCGGACCGGGCGCAGCCTACGAATGGGACGGCAACAACAAAGCCGGCAAGGGCCGCATGGAAATTACTGGGTCAGTTCCTTCGTCAAAGGTCGCCATTAAATTGGATTTCATTCGGCCGATGGAGGGCAGCGATACGGTCGAGTTCACTCTGCAACCCAACGGCAATGCGACCAAAGTGATGTGGGAGATGTCTGGCCCGCTGACTTATCCCGGCAAGGTCATGACCATATTTGTGAGCATGGATAAGTTGATCGGTGGCGATTTTGAGACAGGATTGGCGAACATGAAGGCGCTGGCAGAAAAATAGAACCATTAGCAGTGATGGGGTGAGGCAAGCAAAAGGAGGAGCAATGAAAAGGAACCTGCGAAAAACAATCGCATGGGGATTTGCGCTGGTTGCTGTGCTGGGCGTATCGCAGCAGGCGCGGGCACAACAGACAAAAGCTCCGTATCCGAGCATGGCTCCGCTGGATCAATATCTGATGGAAAAAAATGCCGAAATAGCTCTGGCGCGAAGCGCTGCCCCAGACTCCATCTCACATGATGCTGAGATCATGGTCCTCGGACGGCATGGCTACGAAACCGCGGTCAAAGGCAAGAATGGTTTCGTCTGCATGGTGTGGCGATCCTGGGCCGCGGGAAGCGACGATCCAGTTTTTTGGAATCCCAAGCTGCGGGGTCCCGTCTGCTTCAACCCGGCGGGCGCCCGATTCAACATTCCAGAGACGGTCAAGAGGACCGAATTGATCTTGGCCGGACGGTCCCAGGCTCAGGTGTTCGAGGCCATGAAAGCCGCGTATGACAAAAAAGAATTGCCGCCGGTCGAACCCGGCGCAATGTGCTACATGTTGTCCAAACAACAGTATGTGAGCGACGCTGATCCGCACTGGCATCCCCACCTGATGTTTTTTGTTCCGCTAACGGAGACAGGAACCTGGGGCGCTGGCTTGCCGGGATCTCCGGTCGTTGTGGCATTTTCTGACCCGCAGGAGCGGGTGACCACGTTTCTGGTTCCGGTCCCCAAGTGGTCCGACGGAACGCCTGGGCCGACGGATGAGCACTGAAGGTTGCACCAAGCCGCGAAGCGGCGAAAGATTACAGCCCAGGGTGAAGGGCTGGTTTTTTGCACCTTCACCCTGGGTCAACAAGAGAACGAGCAAGCCCCGAAAGGGCGAAAGATAATCAGTCCCAGATGTAGCGTTCGTCGTACGCCACATGGTTCTTTTTCAGGAACGCGACAAATTCTTCCTGAAAAGAATGTTTCTTATGGTGTTCTTCCTGGGTTGCGATGTATTTGGTGACCGCCGGAATATGGGATTCACTCACGCTGAACACGCCGTATCCGGCTTGCCAGGCGAATTTGGGGTGTCCGTTGCGATGGATCCACTTGCCGGAATTGGTTTTGATCACGCGCATCATCGCGGCAATGGAATGGACGGGGCGAATGCGAATCAACATATGAACGTGGTCGGCGATGCCGTTGACGATCAGCGCCGTGCCACCCATTTCCCGGACGATGCCGCCGAGGTAGGCGAACAGGTCGGATCGTATTTCCGGGGTGATGAGCGGCAGCCGTTGTTTGGTGGAGAAGATCAGATGCACGACGACATTGCCACAGGTTTGGGACATGCGTCTTTCGCCCTTTCAGGGCTTGGGTCTTATGCGAAGCTAACCCAGGGTGAAGGTGCAAAACCCGCACCTTCACCCTGGGCTGCATTCTTTTGCCCCTTCGGGGCTGTTGGCCCGGACAAGTGTCCGGCGCTCTTGAATTCTGCTGCCTTAAAATGGCAGAAAGATGTGATGGATGTCACAGCGCGCATGTGACGAATGAACAATCCGAGGAACCAAGCCGCGAGGCCCGGCCGCGAGGGCAGCCGCGAAGCGGCGAAAGATTACAGCCCAGGGCGAGAGCGTGCGCGCCTTTCGCACGCTCCGCCCTGGGTTCAGAAGCAAACAGATGAAGCCCCGCAGGGGCGAAAGAAAGTATAAATGATTCCCAATTTTCCTCCGCGCTATAAGGATTTGTGTGCTCTATATTCGGGCTTCGAACCTCGATTCGAGCATCACCGCAACTCGTTTCGCGATTTTATGGCTCGTTATCTTAAGCAAGTTTCGCTTCGAGATTTAGAGAAGGAACTTGCAACAAATGACGCTACAGCGCAAACGATCAAGGTTGATCTTTATTGCACCCCGCTAGAACTGGACACAGAAGTTAGTTAGGCTTGGGGCCTCCGCCAGGAAGCGAGAGTCGAGAAAGCCGAGAGTGCAGAGAACCCCGGAAGAGAAGTGGCAGATTGTGTTAGAAAGACTGAAGAGCGACAACGTGGCTGAGACCTGCCGCAAGTACGAGATCGCTCCCAATCTCTATTACCGCTGGAAGGACGAACTGGAAGCATGAGCCAAGGCTGCGCTTGTGTTGAGAAGCGCAGCCGCGCAGCCCTATGCCTTGCAGGAGAAACTGATCAAACAGCTGGAGCGAGCACTGGGCCGATCCCATTCGCAGATCGAGATCTTAAAAAACGTGCTGAGCGAGTGAGCTGCGGGCCAGCCCATTCGTCGGCACTGGAACTGGTGGCCCAAGGGACGAAGCGAAGTTGGTAGCGGAGACACTCGAGATCAGCCGCTCCAGTCTCTACTATCGGCGTCAACCGCACTCCAGCCACGCTTATCGTTCTCGCGATCAGGACATCGTCCTGTCTTGCTTCGAGTAGCCAGCCTACGGTTATCGTCGCGTGGTCTGGTGGTTGTGGCGGCATCACTCGTTGGTGATCTATGGCAAGCTCGCATTGCGTGTCATGCTAGAACGGGGATTGTTAGTGCGTCAGCGCCGCTTTCAAGTCTCTCGCCGAAAGGACTGGGGCAAGGTGGAAGCGCCGCTTCTCAATCACGTTTGGCAGTCGGACATGACCAAGGTCTGGGCCGGGCCGAATGTGGGTTGGGCGTATCTGGTGTCGGTGATCGACTGCTGCACCGCGACATCGTGGGCTGCGACTTGAGTCTGCGCTGCCTCACCGAAGAAGCTCTGGCGGCGCTCAACCGTGCCGTGCTGGAGGTTTTGCCTTTCGGTTCTCGTGGAATGGGTTTGACTTTGACTACCGACAACGGCACGCAGTTCACGTCGGCGCGCTATGTCGAAACTTTGAATCGGCTGAGCATCACGCACCGGCGCACAGCTTACAACCATCCTGAGGGCTACAGTTACATCGAACGGTTTCATCGCAGCTTAAAAGAAGAGGAGGTGTGGCTCAATGAGTATCAGAACTTTGCCCAGGCGAAGTTGAGCATCGCGCGCTGGATCGAGGAGTACAATCACGACCGTCCGCATCGCGGACTCCACGGACGAACCACGCACGATGCTCGTGCGGCCTTCGTTCCAACCATCACTTCAAACACCCCCAGCTTCTAGTTTGCAGGTGCACTACATTTCGCCAACGACACTTCTACAAGAGTGCTACTTGTTTTTATAGGTGCTTCGATTTATTCCTCGCGTATATCACTTTACAAAACAAACTGTTTGGCACGTGGTCGGAGGTAACAGGCTACTATTCTCGTTTCTATTTTGTTCAGGCACTTGTGAATCTTCTGCAAGGAAATTGGTTTGCAAACGAAGAAAGAATGCCAGTCGCAGGTTTGATCAACAAGAAAGAAGCCAACTTTTATGTGTACAACACTGGGCAGGCGATTGCGTTCCTAAATGAACGAGAACTATATGATGCGTTGCAACTAGGACCCCGACGAGGCTCCCACCAGATCTGGTGGAGTATTTACAAATCGCTCGGCCTACTTGACGATTATCCTCAATTCGAAACTCTTGAATTTGTATTGGGTGATGGGTATTTCAATCCGGCAAGACGGAACGAAGTCAATTATTCCCACGAGTATATTCGAGCGTTTCCAGAACTGGAATGGTTTGATTCTGCCACAGAAAGTATGATGGCGCAGTTTTCATGCCAATGTCGTCGTGAAGACCGTGACATTACTAATATGGATCGATTCTTTGCCGATTTCGATCCTGAGGATTGTGATGTTGGTGATTTTTACGGAGACGAGGCGCAGATGCTCTGGTGTTCGATTGACTGCTATCTGAGATTTCTTTCTGCACTCAGATTAAAGCAGGACTTCATTACACCAGAAAAGATCGAGGCCTTAGCGACAGCTCATTTTGAAGGTCGGTTTCCCAATCTACTAAAAGGGATCGTCACATCGGTCGAAGAAGCACTGAGTTCATAGATTCAGACTTAACATAATTAATTTAAGGAGCAGAAGAAATGTCCACAGTCCGCATCCTGGTAGGCACCCGCAAGGGCGCATTCATCCTAACTTCCGACGGCAAGCGTCAAAACTGGGACGTCTCCGGCCCGCACTTTGCCGGGTGGGAGATGTATCACCTCAAAGGTTCGCCTGTAGATCCCAACCGCATCTACGCTTCGCAGACCAGCGGATGGTTTGGGCAAATCATCCAGCGCTCCGACGATGGCGGCAAAACCTGGCATCAGCCGGGAACGCCTAAGGGCGAGCAGGCCACAGACGAACGCGGCTCTCCCAAGGGCGAGAGCAACAAGTTCTCCTATGACACCGCCGGCGCGCCGATGACCACGCACCAGTTTTACGATGGCAAACCGCATCCGTGGGAGTTCAAGCGGGTGTGGCATCTGGAGCCGTCGCTCACCGATCCCGACACGGTTTACGCCGGCGTGGAAGACGCCGCCATCTTCCGCTCGACCGACGGCGGCCAGAACTGGCGCGAACTCCCCGGCCTCCGCGGACACGGCACCGGCCCCAAGTGGCAGCCGGGCGCGGGCGGCATGTGTCTGCACACCATCATTCTTGATCCCAGCAACGCGCAGCGTATGTACATCGCCATCTCGGCCGCGGGCGCGTTTCGTACCGACGACGGCGGCAAAACCTGGAAGCCGATCAACCGCGGCCTGCGCTCGCAATATATTCCCGACCACGACGCCGAGGTCGGACACTGCGTGCACCACATCGCCATGAACCCGAAGCGTCCGGGCGTGCTCTTCATGCAGAAGCACTGGGACGTGATGCGCTCCGACGACGCCGGCGACAACTGGAAAGAAGTCAGCGGCAACCTGCCCACCGACTTCGGCTTCGTCATCGACGTACACGCGCACGAGCCGGAGACGATTTACGTGGTCCCCATCAAGAGCGACTCGCGAACACTACGTGCACGAAGGCAAGCTGCGCGTGTACAGAAGCAAGTCCGGCGGAAACGAATGGGAAGCGCTGACTCGCGGGCTACCGCAAAAAGATTGCTACGTAAACGTGCTGCGCGACGCCATGGCCGTGGACTCTCTGGACAAATGCGGGATTTATTTCGGCACAACAGGCGGCCAGGTATACGCCTCCGCCGATGCGGGAGATAGCTGGAATCCGATTGTGCGGGATCTGCCGGCGGTGCTTAGTGTGGAGGTGCAGACGATTGGGTGAGGATTTACCCGAGGGTTTGATACACACATAGTGGAGCGTATTATGGAGCAAATGGCGAGCTCTGAACATGCTGCCCGAGAGACATTCGGTGTCATCTTCGACGGGGATGACACGCTCTGGAGCACCGAGCAGCTATACGACGATGCTCGGTCTAAAGCTCGCCATATAGTCACTGAGTCAGGACTAGACGGAGTGACATGGGAAAAATACGAACGTCGCATTGATGTTCAGAATGTCGCCAAGTTTGGTTTTAGCACCGAGAGGTTCCCAACGTCGTGTGTGCAAGCGTATGAAGAATTGTGTAAAGACGTAGGATGCAAGCCCAAACCCGGGCTAGCAGAACAGATTCGGTGGGTGGCAAGCTCTGTATTCCAAAGTAATCCGCCGCTTGTCCCAGGGGTCAGGGAGACACTGGAGTTTCTCCGGTCGAAGGGGGCTAAACTAGCTCTGCTCACTAAAGGCGACCGTTTGCTGCAGTTGCGCAGAATGGAACGCAGCGGATTGCTGGATCTCTTCGATGTCGTCGAAATTGTCCCTGAGAAGTCTCCAGATGTGATTCGCCATCTAGTCTCTTCCCTTGGTGTCAAGCCAGAGTCAGCGTGGATGGTGGGTAATAGTATTCGTTCCGATGTGCTTCCGGCGATTAAAGCTGGGTTGCGAGCAGTGTGGGTCAAGGCACACGTGTGGGAATACGAACGGGCATTGGATGAAGCTACAGGCGGACACAATACGGTTGCGGAGCGATTAACAGATGTACCTGCACTGATAACGTCATGAAAGACTTTGTCAAGGCTGTGTTTAAACATCGTCCTGAAGTGGAACAGGTCGACACGAGCCTGCGTTATACGGATGTTCTTTTCGGCTTTGTTATCAAGGAATTGTTTTTTAGATTGCAGGAATGGGGCCAACTCGATTGGCCGATACGACTACATCTCATTGTGGGCACGACGCTGGTCTTGGGAAGCTGGATCGGATTTCGGCGTAGCCTCAATAGACCTCGTT
>CAWIMW010000005.1:0-102333 GCA_963837365.1 uncultured Acidobacteriota bacterium | reverse complement strand
ATGTGGATTTTCATGGTCCCGGCAATCGTCCTCACGGCCCCAGAGCCAACCCCGTATTTCCTCGTAGCCTCGATTGCCGCTTCGCGCAGTTTAGGGTGCGTGGTCAGCCCCAGATAGTTGTTGGATGCCAGGTTGATAACTTTCTTCCCATCAAAGGTGCACACCGGCTCTTGCTCATCTTCGAGCACGCGCAGACGAAGTACGTTCCCTTGGTCTTCAAGTCATCCAATTGGTCTGTCAGGTAGGAGAGAGGGTTGGTGCGAGCAGAAGTCGGCATTTGTCCGGTCCTTGAGAACCAGTCTAATACGCAAGGTGGGTGGGAGTGTCAGTTCTCAGTCTCAGTTTTCAGTTCTCAGTTAAGGCCAGGTTCGCCAGGGTTTCAAGGTTGGGGACTTCCAGGTCCGGCTGGCCAGAGGCTGCTTTCACCGCACCCACTCCAGCCCGCGGTGAAGGGCGGTTCACCCAAACGGTGGCCATCCCCAGCGATTGTGCTGGAATCACATCGTGATAGACGCTTTGTCCGCAGTGCAATACCTGGTCCGGCGAAAATCCTATCTTCTGCAACGCCAGATTGAAAATCTTCATACCCGGCTTGTAGCAACCAGCCTGCTGGGCCGTGATCACGTGGTCAAATCCAACTTTCAGCTTCTGCGCCGAAGCCGCAAACAAGTCATCATCCACATTGGAGATCACTGCCAGCTTGAATTTGCACTTGAGCCGCTCCAGCGACCGAACTGTATCTGGAAAAGGCAGCCAATTACACAACGATTCTGGAAGTGAGCGTTTTTCCGGCTCCGAAGGTTCAAAGCCGAGCTGCTTTCCGAATCCGCTTACCACAAGTTGCAAAACGTCCCGGTAGCAGCGGAATTCCCCCTGTTCGGCCTGAGCCTCCAATTCCCCATACATCTCCAGCAATTGCGGGTCAGAGATTGATTTGCCGTGCGCCGCCAAGATAGGACGTAAAGCAGAAAATATTCCTGCCTCCCAATCAATCAGCGTGCCATAACAGTCAAAGGTCAGAATCTTGAAGCGGCTGAAATCGAGAGGGATCATCAGTAAAGAGTGTTCTTCAAAATAGTAAGCCCTCGGGAAGGAACGCTTCCCGAGGGGCAATCGCCGCAATCAACAAACTACGGTTATTTCTTAATTTCCAGTTCCTTCTCCAGTTTGAAGCTGATGGCCGATTCCGCCGGCAGCACAATATCTTTGTTGCCGGTATAGGCTGTGCCTGCCGTGCCCGCACCAGCCCCGGCAAGCGCGCCGATCGCCGCACCTTTGCCACCACCCGCGAGCCCTCCAATAATCGCTCCTAGCCCAGCCCCTCCGCCGACCATGGTCGCCGTGCGTTTCCCCTTGCCCTTTTCGGTACGCACAACCGACGAGGTCTCGACCGGTAGGTCAGCGATGGAATCCAGTTTCAATTGCAGCACCGCGCCGCCTTTGAACCGGCCAAGCGGTTTGGCGTCTACAACTGTGCCTGACGCCGCTGCACCCTTGGCAATCGCGGTTTCGCCGCCAATCATGACCGGCTCCGCCAAGGTTGCAGAAAAAGACTGCCCCGTCTCACTGATCTTGGAGCCCACCGCTTGTCCGAGCCGGACGGTAAGCACGGTACCAACTGGAACCACGATTTTCTTGGCTGCTTCAGCCTTCTTAGTTGATGCAGCGCCGGCGCCGGCGCCGGAGCTACCACCCGAGCTGCTGCTCGCGGAAGATGCATCAGTAGCCTCACTACCGGAATCCGCCGATTTGTTGCTGCAACCGAAAAGAACAAAGCACAGACTCAAGGTCACTGCGACTAAGCGTGATCTCATATATTTTTCTCCATTGGCCAGATTTTTCGTTAGTGAATCAGCGCGCACAATCAGGACTTAAATAGAGTATCAGTGGTTACCGGGTAGACTCGGTTTTCTGCTTCGATACTTCCGACTCTGTAGTACATGCCCCATCTTCGGGCTGTTTCTCGGTCTCCGGTTTGCCGGCCAGAAACTTTGCTGTATTCAGCAGGGGCCGCGCCAAAGAAGCGTTGTACCCTGCCCACGCTGCTGCGGAGCCAATTTCCCGCTCAAAGTGCGCCCGCATGCTCTCCATCTTTGAATCCAGATCGTCGAGATAGTGCAGCATGAGCGCCTCCGGAAACATAGGCAGCTTGGGCGAGCCAAATTCATAGTGCCCGTGATGGCTGATGATCAAGTGCTCCACCAGCGTTTTCAGTGGGTCGGGAAAACCGGGTATCTGCGCAACCTTGGCCTGCAACATTTCCAGTTCGATGATCATGTGCCCCAGAAGTTGTCCACGCGTCGTGTAAGTGAAAGCCCGGTTGTAACCGAGCTCGTGAATCTTTCCAATGTCATGAAAAAAAGCGCCCGTCAGCAACAGGTCACGGTTGATGGAAGGGTAGTTCCGGCACAGTAAATCACAGGAGCGGAACAATGAAACCACATGGTCAAGCAGGCCGCCGATGTAGGCATGATGCAGACTCTTTGCCGCCGGAGCAGTCCGGTAGGCCTCAGCAATTTCCGGATCAGCCATAAAGGCCACCACCAGGGCCTTTAAATGCGGGTCGCGAAAGGTCGCAACAAATCCCGCCAGGGTTTGCCAAAGTTCCCCGATATCTTTTGTGGTCTTGGGAAGGTAGTCGCCAAAATCCACTTCCGAATCCTGCAATTTGCGGATTTTGTGGATGGTGATCTGGAAGCGGTTGTTGTACTTATTGACCAACCCTTTGATCTTGATGAAATCTTCCTGCTCAAATGCGCTGATGGCATCTTCTACGTTGTCCCACATCTTGGCTTCAATGTGTCCGGCACGATCGCCCAGGGTGAGCGCCAGATAGGGATCGCCAGATTTTTTGGGCTTTACCTGCTTGGAAACGACGACAAACGAGGAAGTAACGATCTGGTTTTCGTGCTGAGCGCAATCGGAGAGAAAAAAATCTTTCATATTCGTAGCGCGTCAGATTCAGCTTGCTAGAACAACAAAAACTTCTTCTTCTTTTTCAAGTTTTTTGCGCCCGCGGTTTTGCTTGCTGTCTCCACCGGCTTGGACTGGTTGGGGCTGGCGCCGGTATCAATATAACCCGGCTTGATATCGATAAAGGCATCTTCGCGCAGATGAGTCAAGTAAGCCCGCAAGGCCGGCTCGATTCGCTCCGAGTAAAGTGCATCCTGAATTCTTGGTTCAATTTCATTGAAAGGCGGGATGCCTGCCTGATGGTGCTCGGACACCTTCAATAGAACGAACCCTTGCTTGGTACGGATCGGTTCCGACACATCTCCCGGCTTCATGGCAAAGGTCGTATCTTCCAGTTGCTTGGCCAGTTTGCCGCGGCCGAAATATCCCAGATCCCCGCCACGTTTTGCGGTCGGCCCCTCTGAGCTCTTTTTGGCAACATCCTCAAAGCTCGCCCCCTTGCGGATTTCGGCCAACAACCCCTCAGCGGTGGTTTGAGCAGCACTGATCACCTGAGGGTCATCGCTCTTGGTCGCCACTAAGATTTCGTTGAGCCGTATCTCTTCCGGGCGCGCCAGCTCATTCTTGTGCGCCTCGTAGAACTTCATCTCATCTTCTTTGGTCAAGTTCATGCGCGAACCAACTTCGCGGCCAATGACTTGCTGGGTGATGATCTGGTTCTTCAGGGTCTGCTTGTACTCTTCAAACGAGATGCCTTGTTTTCTTGCTTCTTCTTCCAATTCTTCCATGCTGGCGAGGCCCATCTGCTTGCGCATTTCATCCAGACGCTTGATGACTTCCGTATCTGGGCTGATTTCCATATCTTTGCCTCGTTCCAGCAATAACTGCTGGTCAATCAAACCCCGCAGCACATCCTTTTCGTGCTCCGCATAAACCTTTTCGGAGTGGGCGGGGTCCTGTTGCATGGCTTCCTGCCGGGTCTGCTCCTTACTGCGCTGGTATTCACTGCGCGTAATGATCTGATTGTTCACCCGCGCAACGATTTCCTCGACCACGGTATTGGCATGAAGGCAGACAGAAACAGCCACGAGAACGAGAGGCAGCACAAATGGAAGTTTTCTCATAATCACCACTAATACGGGGTCCAGTCCCAGGCCCCCACCGCATCTATATCTTAGAGATTGTAACTCCGGGAGCGCGGCCGTATCCAGTTCAGCACCCTGATATTATGGACGGCTCTACTCCAACTCTCCAGGAGAAGGATGAATGAAGATTTCCACGGGTTGCATCATTGTGTTGCTACTGGGGTTTCTGTATATGCCGGCTGAAGCCAAAAAAATCAAAAGTAAGCCCTTGCCCAGCCGATCTCAGCTGGAAAAGATGGCTGCCCGTTTTGCCCCTACGCCATTGCGAGTGGACACCTCCAAACTCTCCCTTGGCGATCAACAGGCGCTGGTAAAACTGATTGCAGCCGCGCGAATCCTCGACGACATCTTTCTTCAGCAAGTTTGGAGCGGTAACCCGGCGCTCTACGCCAAGCTGCAAAAAGACAAAAGCTCGCTAGGCAAAGCCCGCCTGGATTATTTCTGGATCAACAAGAGTCCCTGGTCAGCGCTCGATGACGATGAAGCCTTCCTGCCCGGAGTTCCCGCAAGAAAGCCTTTGGGGGCAAATTTCTACCCGGAAGACATGACGAAAGACGAATTTGAACACTGGGTGGCCTCGCTTCCGGAAAAAGATCAGGAGCAGGCAAAAAGCTTTTTCACCGTCATTCGGCGAAAAGACAAAGAACTGCAAACGGTTCCATACAGTGAAGAATATAACGACGATCTCACTAAGGTCTCAGGCCTCCTGCGCGAGGCCGCTGGGCTTACGGACAATGAGTCTCTGAAGAAATTCCTTGCCGCGCGCGCTGACGCCTTCCTGTCCAATGATTACTACGCCAGCGACCTGGCCTGGATGGACCTGGATGCGCCGCTCGACATCACCATCGGCCCCTACGAAACCTACAACGACCAACTGTTTGGCTACAAAGCGGCTTTCGAAGCCTACGTCAATCTGCGGGATGACGAAGAAAGCACCAAACTGTCGGCGTTCACGCAACACTTGCAGGAGATTGAAAACAATCTTCCGATCGATCCGCAATACCGCAACCCCAAGTTGGGTGCGGCCGCCCCAATTCGAGTAGTGGACGAAATCCTGAGTTCAGGCGACGGCGCACATGGAGTACAAACCGCCGCGTACAATCTGCCCAACGACGACCGTGTAGTACAGCAGAAGGGCAGTAAACGAGTGATGCTGAAGAATGTGCAGGAAGCCAAATTTCGCAGCGTGTTGCTGCCTATTGCCCGCCGCACCTTGACCAAGCAGGCCATGGTGGACGTAAGCTTTGAACTGTTCTTCACCCACATCCTGGCCCACGAATTGATGCACGGCCTGGGGCCCCACCAGATCACAGTACAAGGCCGCGACACGACTCCCCGGGAAGAATTGAAAGATGTTTACAGCGTCATCGAGGAAGCAAAAGCTGATGTTACAGGACTGTTCGCGCTGCGATACATGATGGATCATGCCAAGGAAATGGGCCTGACCCATGTCCTCCCGTCCGATGATGCCGCGCGGCGACAGCTCTATAACACCTACCTCGCATCCGCATTCCGCAGCCTTCGCTTTGGCTTGAACGAAGCGCACGGCAAAGGCATGGCCATCCAGTTCAACTATCTGATGGACAAGGGAGCCATCGTCGCAGGAAAAAACGGTACTTTCAGCATCAATATGGAGAAGATCGATCAGGCGGTAACCGATCTCGATCACGAACTACTGACTGTAGAGGCCCTTGGCGATTATGCAGATGCCAAAAAAATGCTCGATGAACTCGGGGTGGTGCGTCCGGTATTGCGTCGCGCGCTGGATCAATTGCAGGGAATCCCCACCGATATTGCCCCGGAGTTTGTGACTGCCGAGGAATTGGCGCCTATAGCCAAGAGTGAGCCGGCGCCAGTTGCCAGGTCAAAACGAAAGAAAAGATAGGAAGAAAAATATAGAACAGCCCTAGACTGCCGACGGGTTGCGCGACAGTGCCAGGGCAGTGACGTCATTATGAGTTGGGGGTGTCCCCATAAACTGGCGGACATCTTCAATCACAGCCCGGCACAAGCCTCTGGCGGATGCGACCGGTCGTTGAAGGGTTTCTTTTGCTCGTTCCAGTCCAAATTCTTCGCCCTTGTGCTTCCCCTCCACGACTCCACGCGATACCAACAACAATGCTCCGGCAGGAGCTATGGCAGCCATCGGCGCATCGCAAGTGGCATGAGAGAACAGGCCCAATGGCAACCCCGTCGCTGCCAGTTCAGAGATCCCGGCATCATCGCGAACCAGCGCGGGCATGTGCCCGGCATTGAAGTAACACAAGACACCCAGACTCTCGTTGTAGCAACCGGCAAAGGCGGGACAAGACCGCACCCCGCCTTCAACTTCCAGGATGGTGTGGTTGAGCCGTAAGCATAGCTCGATCATGGCATCGGCTTCGTTCACCGCGTCTCCGTTCAATAACTCGAGTGATTTTTCGCGAAATGTCTTCTGGGCTGCGGCCACAATAGTGCGGTTCTGCTCTGAGCGCCCGGCGACATCAAGTAGTCCAAACACCACACGACTCGGGCTGACGCGAAGAAAGTCGTAAAAGTCGCCTCCTTGCCTCTCGCCGTAATACATGGCTGCCAGCTCGGCGCCATGAAGCTCGGGTACCTGGGCGTTTACAGATTCTGAAGGCGAAGCGCCCTTCCCATCGTGATTGAAAAGGGGGTGCATGAAAATTTAAGTGATGGCAGACGTTAGCACGGAATCCGTACCTGGGCCAAGTGTTGTGGAGAGCTAATTCCCGTACTTGTCGGCCAGATACTTGCCTAACTCAGTTTCCAGATGGCCATAGTCAGAATGGATTGTGGACCGCAGGGCAGCCTCGGTAGAACTCCCTTCAGCCAAACGCTGCAAAATTCGCCTGAGATCAGCGCGGCCGTGGGTGTCGTCAATGTATTGCACAGCAGCCAAAGACTCATCGTAGGCCAGGACTGCTTCTCCGGGCGAGAACTGCATAAAGCTGCTTTCCAGCATATTGAAGGGAATTTCCTTCTGCGCAGCATAAAGCTGGGCCAGGCGGCGCCCATTCGATGACAATGACTTCGGCTCCAGCGCCTGGGCTATTCCCTCATGCAGCCATTGCGGGCAACGGCCCGCGGAAAGTTGATTAATAAACGAATGCGCCAACTCGTGCTTCAATACCCGCGCCAGTTCAGGCGTAACCGCGCTCAGGCCTTCCACCGGAATCCGCAATTTTCCATCGTTTATGGCCCCACTCCACGACGGGGCCTGGGTCACGTCAAAGAAGGCTTGGCCGGTATACAGAATGACGGGGACGCTTCCCCGCGGAGCATTCCCCAATTCACGCGACAAGTCGGCATATTCCGCCTCCAGCGTAGCCAGCACCTGACGGCGAAAAGATTCCGAGGTTTGGCCGCCCTCATAGCGCAAGGTGAAGTGATTGCTTTCTTTTTCGGAGAAGTCGGCCTCGGCCTGAGCTTCACGTTCCGCTTTTTGCAGCAGCGCCTGTATGCTCGCATCCGGGCGGATCTGCAAGGAGCGCTTCCAGGTTTGGATGGCATCCTTGGTGCGGTCTGCGGCGAACTGCGCATATCCTAAAACCGCAAGGGTATCGGCTGACTCGGGAGCCGCTTCCACAGCTCGTTGCGCATAGGGAAGGGCCTCGGTGGGGTTGCCGGTACGCACCAGTAAGGCTGCGTAAAAATTCAGAATGGTGGGGTTCTGCCCATCGTAACGAAGCGCAGTGTCGAAGTAACTCCGGGCCTTGGCATAATTGCCGTGGTCAAATTCAAATTTGCCGGCAAGAAAATATCCGGCGGAAGAGGTCTTAGGGTCGCCCTGCTGTTCAATGGTTGCCAGAGCATCAACATCTACCCGGCCATCTTTAACGACCTTACCCTCAATTTCCGCCTGATTCCGCAAATTGCTCGGCGGCATGAAGGCGGGAACATCGTGCTTCATGGAAGCACCGGACGAGGCATATTCCGGAGGAAGTCCACCCACCTCAATCCGCTCGACCGAAGATCTCGGAATCGCGTAGGAATTGTCGCCCAAGTCATACTCCACGCGCGGCCCAGCCTCGCGCACGTGGTCTGCCCATATGGTACGGCCATTCTTAAGGTGAATGACCTCTGCCGGGGCACAGATTCCGGACAGCATCCATATAAAGAAGATGAAGGGCGTGACAAGAGTACGCATTATGGCGCATTCTAGCAACGGAACAGCGAGCTTACGTAGGTGACGAAGGTAATCAGATGCGCCAGGATTGTGCTCCCGCTTGCCCTCTATTTGGCAATCAACCCCATTTTTGCAGCACCGGGTTTGGCACAGGAACGTACCCCGACAGAAAAACCAGCTGAGTCTCTCTATCTGCAACTGCGCAGCGTGGGGCTGGATCCATCCCGTGTATACCACGTACGCGAGGCGACCATCGATCGGTCGGCCATCCACATTACGTTGGAAGATGGCACCATCGCGTTCACGCAAGATGTCGCCGGGCATGCTACGGGAGCTTTCTTTGAGGGTGATGGGGAGGTATTGCTAACACCGCCAGACCACGCCGAACGCGGGTCCATGGCCTTGTTTACTGGCGCGGCGATCCTTGAAGAAAGATTTTCTACCGCCTACTTCCGTTTTGATGACAACACTTTCGCCGAGCTGCAACCAAGGCTCCGGTCCGCCGAAGGCAGCGAAGAATTCATCCAGCAGTGGGGCGAGACCGCCCGCAATCTGGCGCCGATGGATGCCCTGCCATTGTTCATGGACCTCAGCAAATTTCTTCCATCTGAAGAACAATCCACCCCCAGTGCAAAGACCCAAGACAACGTGCTTTGGCATGCTCGTGTACAGGGTAGAAAGCTGGGAACGTTCGATCTCGTTTACAACTCCAGTGAGCCGGAGCAAATTTCGGTTGGTCAAAATAAGACCGCGGAAGGCGTCGATTTTTTTGACATCTGGACGTCATTTACGGCGCCAGAACAGCGAGAAAGCAAGTCGGACGACTTCGAAATTGCGCATTACAAAATTCGAGCCACCATCAACCCGCCAACTCAACTGGATGCAGAAGCATGGCTCCAGTTAAACGCCCACCAGGACTGTCCGCGCGCACTATTGTTTGAACTCTCCCGCTATTTGCACGTCAAAGAGGTAGACCTCGACGGACAGCCGATTGAGTTTATCCAGAACCAGGCGCTTGAGGGCACAGAACTGTCTCGCTTAGGGAACGATCAAATTGCAGTCGTACTGCCCGGGATTTTGCGATCGGGAAAGCACGCCGTTCTGCACTTTGTCTACGGCGGTGACGTACTCTCTGATGCCGGTGGAGGGCTTTTGTATGTGGGTGCGCGCGGCACATGGTATCCGAACCGACGCCCGGCAATGTCCAATTTTGATCTGGAGTTTCATTCCCCACCAGGATGGACGCTGATTGCAACGGGAAAGCGAGTCAAGGAGACGGTTGCGAATCATGCCGATGGGGAACAAATCACTCACTGGGTCTCAGAGCGTCCGATTCCCATGGCGGGATTTAATCTGGGGAAATATGAACGTGCCGTAGCGCATGCCGGGGAGGTCCTGGTCGAAACGTATGCTTCAAAGGAAGTGGAAAAGGCCTTTCCCACCGCGAAAACCGAAGCCGTAATTACAGTTCCTGTTGTTCCCGGACTACGGCAAGAATCCAGGGTCATCGAAATGGTCCCCTTGCCGCAGCCGTCGCCTGCGCGCAACGCCCAGGCAGTTGCCGACGAAGCGGCCCAGGCAATCGATTTCTTCTCCCAAGCTTACGGGCCGTACCCTTACAACTCACTTTCCATGACACAAAAGCCTGGCGTCATCAGCCAAGGGTGGCCGGGCCTGATATTCCTGTCCAGTTATTCATTCCTGAGCGAGGGAGAGAAGTGGCGTCTCAACATGGGGAAAGTCGCAAGCACTATGACCAATTCGGTGATTGCGCACGAAACTGCGCACCAGTGGTGGGGTGACCTGGTCAGTTGGTATGGCTATCGCGATCAGTGGCTGATTGAAGCCTTGGCGGACTACAGCTCGCTCATGCTGCTAAAGACACAGGATGCGGCACGCTTCCAGGCCGTTCTGGAAGACTACCGTTCCAATCTACTGCAAAAAAATAAAGACGGTGAACCGCTGATGACCGCCGGCCCGGTGACTTTGGGAGGCCGTTTATCTTCTTCTCATTTCCCCAATGGCTATCCAGTGATCAGTTACGAGCGAGGGGTATGGCTGCTTCACATGCTTCACAACATGCTGCTCGATGCAGAACAGAGCACAGGCAAATCGCAGCCTACCTCTCTGACCAGCGACCCTTTCATACGAACACTCCACCGCGTCAGAAATCAGTATGAAGGGCGCATGCTCAGCACCCGTGAACTGATTCACGCATTCGAAGAGGACTTACCACGGCCACTCTGGTATGAGGGAAATAAATCGCTCAACTGGTTCTATGACGGCTGGCTGAACGGAACCGCGATTCCCCGGCTTGAATTGGATGAAGTTAAGTTTGAAGGCAAAGGCAGTACACGTGTTATTGTGACCGGCAAAATCAAACAAAAATATGGCGCTGATAATTTGGTCACATTGGCGCCAATCTACGCTGTGGTCGCAGGTAAGAATGTATTAATTGGACAGGTCTTCGTAGACGAACAAGAAACCCATTTTCGACTGACAGCACCTGCGGGTACACGAAAGGCCGTGCTCGATCCCCATCACACGCTTCTGACCCGGGAAAAGTAGATCTGGGTACCAATCCAGAACTCTCAGCATCGTTTGTTCCCGAAGTGGCCGGACGCAATGTTTCGCTCTGCACAATGCCCAAATAGTAAGCCTCTATCTTTAGTTAGCTACTAGCCTCCGTGCCACAGACCTTTGATGAACGGGCGTCCCAGAATTGGATACAGAGATGCAGTCCATCTTTAGGTCGAGGTGTACTGTGAGCAACACACCTATTCAAGCAACACAGGTGGTCCTGCCTGCGCCGCTCTTTGGAGCAGATATGCCTCCTCTGAAGGGAAGCATTCTCCTGGTCGAAGATGAGAATTTTGTCCGCGAGGTGACTGCGGAGATTCTGCAAGCGGCTGGCTACCAGGTTTTGAAAGCCCGTAGTGCGGTTGAGGCAGTCCGCCAATTCCGCCAACACCCGGGTGAGGTAGGCCTGCTGGTTGTCGACGTAGTGCTGCCTGGAAAGAACGGCTGTGAAATGGTCAAGGAACTTTGGCAGGATGACCCAACTCTCAAAACCATCTTTATCTCTGGCTATCCGCAAAACAAAGTAGGCAGGGACCAGGACATCATGGACAAGACGACCTATTTACCCAAGCCCTTCTCTGTCGTGTCGCTGATGCAAAAGATCCGTGAAGTATTGTCGCCGGATGAATTGTGATCGGACTAACCCACTACGCGCCTGACGCCCGTGCGACTTTTTTGTAGTGTGCGACCTGCATGATTTGTTCCGGGATTTGCAGGAGTGGAACAACTCGGTGCAACACGCCTGCTTCCGCCGCCGAGCGCGGCATGCCATATACCGTACAACTGGGTTCATCCTGACCGACATTGAATCCGCCCTCACGCTTGATGGCTTCCATCCCCTTTGACCCGTCGGCCCCCATACCCGTCATGATCACGCCGAGAGTCAATGACCGGAAGACTTCAGCGACCGAGTTCATCATAAGATGGCTTTAATAAACACTTCGATTGTTAGCCACGGGGAGCTCAAGAGCAAGATGGAACCGCCTGCACGAAGGGCTATCGCTCCCATCCTGGGAAAAAGTTGGAAAACGGCACTAACGGCACCTGGTAGGTCCCTACTCCCAGAAGCTATCTCTAACCTATTAATAAGGTATTCGGCGCGGGAACCCTGCCGGTCACTGACCACCAACCCGTCCGGCGGAGATAATGGCTCATTCTCGCGGAATAGGGGCCTCCTACAGCGTGGAGATCTGGGACCGCAAAACGTTCAAGTCGCTCCTTATCCCTGGGGCGTTGATCTTCGCCGCCACTGCGCTGGTGTTGCGCAGCGGTCTGGTCCCCATCGCGCCCGCCGCCATCAACTTTTATTACTACGCGGTCTTTGGCGGAGGCATTCTGCTGGCCAGCCGCTTTCATTCCAGCCGGGTCTTCTTTACCCTGCTGGTCCTGTTTCTAGGACAGCGCGCCATAGAATTTTTCGCGGCCCCATCGGTAACCTCGGGGCCCGGGCGCATCGCGGTAGAAGCCATAGCTTTTCTCTGGCCGGTAAACTTCGTTCTGTTTTCATTCGTCCGGGAACGTGGACTGGCGATTAACTCCCTTGCCTCACGCCTTGGGCTCCTATTCGTAGAATCAGTTTTCGTGGCCGTAATCTGCCGCCCGGATGCGACCTCCCCCTTTTTCCTGCATCCCGTGATTTTCAGTCCTCATCTGTTTCAGTGGACTAAAGTCCCGCAGTTCGCCTGGATTTTGTTCTTCCTGGTAGCGGCTACATTGTTGGTGAGGTTTTTGCTCTACCGCAATCAGGTGGAAAGTGGTTTGTTCTGGACGCTGGCCACAGCTTTCCTGGGCCTGCAAGCGGGAGCGATCGGTCCCATCGCCCGTGCCTACGTAGCCAGTGCGGGGTTAATTCTGCTGGGTTCCATCATCGAGAATTCCTATGTGCTTGCCTACCATGACGAACTCACCACCCTGCCCGCGCGCCGTTCCTTCAACGGCGCAATCCTTGGCCTGCAAAATCCATATTCGATTGCCGTCGTAGATATTGACCACTTCAAAAGTTTCAATGACACCCACGGGCACGACATTGGAGATCAAGTGTTGTGCATGGTAGCGACAAGACTGGCACACGTAACCGGAAACGGCCAGTCCTATCGTGTCGGAGGAGAAGAGTTCTGCATTCTATTTCCCGGTAAGTCAGCCGAGGAGACAGTCAAACACCTGGAACTACTGCGCGAAGTCATAGAAAATTCCTCCTTCCACGTGCGCCGCCCCAACGACCGCCGCAGCGTCCGCCACGGTCCCGACCGCCGGCGTTCTCCGCGCAAACGAATTTCACTAAAGCGCTCGGAGCCCAGCCAAATCCGCAGGATGTAGAACTAAGTGTGACGGTGAGCATCGGCGTGGCCGAATCCTCCAGCCGCACCAGCGATGTGAACAGCGTAATCCGCGCGGCCGACCAAGCCCTTTATCGCGCCAAAGAAGGCGGACGCAATCGCGTGGAATTGGCGGCCCGGGGTGGCGTTAGGGCGGCCAAACGCAGCGCTTGATCGGAACTCAGAATCGCTGTCTTCGGGAATGACCGCTGCCCCATCCCTTCGACTTCGCTCAGGGCCGGCCCTTTGCGGGGTTGAGGCTGTTACGAAACTCATATTCGATTTCCGCAAGTGGAGTGGAACATGGAAACCACAGCCGCGAAGCGGCGAAAGATTGCAGCCCAGCGCGTAAGCGCTGGGTGCAAGTGGGAGTTGCGCAAGCCCGGAAGGGGCGAAAGAAGAGGTTCGCAACAGCCACGGTTTTCAACAGGTGGGGTTGTGTATGGCTTGCATCGAATGATTTTTGCTTCCTACGGCTCGAAATTCACGTGGCGAGGATAAAATCAAAAGCACAAAAGGTTGAGAGTTGTGTCTCCCACCCTTTCCAAAACCGGGAAAGGGATGGGGCAACCTCAGCTTTTTTTGATTCCAACAAAAACCAAGTTCAACACCGAGAAAAGTGTGGGCCAGCCCCCTGAAGCCATATCCTGATACGAATCATTATCTATCAAATTGCACCGCTACCATGGCATGTGAGTTTCGTTCGATTCCGCCGTAAAGTGATAAACTAGTTTTCCGCACGCCGGAGAGGTGGCAGAGCGGCCGAATGCGGCGGTTTGCTAAACCGTTGTACGGGCTAAAACCTGTACCGAGGGTTCGAATCCCTCCCTCTCCGCCAGATTATTAGTTTCCAAGCACTTAGGCTCTGCTGAGCCGGCTCCCGCTTGATTCCGGAAATGTCTCCAGGTGTCCCGTAGGTGCCCCATTCAATCCATTGAAAGAGACTCAACCCATTCCGAGATGGGGGTCGCCAAATTCTCAATGAGTGTAATCGCCTTCCATGAGAAGGCCGGTCGGAGTCAAGTTGATTCTTCGCAGTCTTGATTGCGCAAGGTTTTTTCTCCCGCCGAGTGGCCACTGTCGCCATGCTTCCATTCGCACTCTCGAGGAGCGATTTCATTTCGCTCGGTGCAGGTTGGGCGTTCTCGTTACAGCCGGTGCTGCCATCTGATTATCGCCCTTGGTTCTGCTCTTTTGAGAGTGGAACCCGGGCCAGGCGATTAACGCAGTCACCGAAACTCGGCTTTGGCTTTTGTCTTTTCTCTTCCTGGAGCGGTTTTGATTTTTGTTTTGCCTTTCGTTCTACGCGGCTGCGGCTACTGTCGTTGGGCTGCTGTTGTGCAATGGCTCATACACTTCTCCACTCACCCACAGGCGATGCAGCAGCACCGCCAGCTTTCTCGCCGTCGCAATGATCGCTCGCTTCTTCCCGCTCCTGCCACCGCGCTCGGCCAGTTTCAAGCCCCAGCGCCTGAGATCGCAGTCCACCCCGAACGGACCCAAAATGTGCTGGGCTCCTTGCACCAGCAGCGTGCGCAGATACGGATCGCCTTCCTTGCTGATGTGCATCTGCGGCTCGCTCTGTCCCGAATTGCGCCGTCCCGGCTGCAGGCCCAGATAGCAGCCCACGTCGCGACTCTTGCGGAAGCGATGCGGATCTTCCAGCGTCAGCATGTACGTCAGCGCGATCAGCGTGCCCACCCCCTTCACCTGTTTCAGGAGCGCGGTTTGCGGATAACTCTGCTGCGCCAACTGCTCGATGCGCTCGTTGTACTCCACGATGCGTTCACTCACCGCTTCGATCCCGGCCAGCAACGGCTGCAACGCGCGTTGCAGTTCCGGACTCAAGCTTTCGGCTTTCTCCGGATTCATGTTGCGCACGTTACAGCCGCGCAATCTTTCGCCGTAAGACTTCGCCAGCCCGCGCGCCGTGTTGACCAGCGCCGTGCGGGCGCGCACCAGCCCGGCGCGCGCCCGAATCAGCGTCAGATCCGCTTGCGCCTGCGCGCTGCGATGCTTTACCGGAGAGAGTAACTTCGGATCGATGCGCGCCAACCGCGCCAGCGTTTGCGCATCCATGCGGTCGTCTTTCTTGCGACTCTCTGCGATCAGTCGCACCTTGCGCGCATTCGCCACGATCACTTCATGTCCAAGTTCGCTGAGCAACCGGCTGATCCAGGGCGAATGCGTCCCGATTTCCACTGCAATCCGGCTGTGCGGCATCGCGCTGAAAACTTCGCGCAACACTGTCGCATTTGTACGGACCCGCTGCTCTAGCTGTATCGTGCCCGCTTCATCCAGCACGCAGTACCAGCTGTTGCGATCTCCCAGATCCAATCCAACCGTTACCTTCTGCTGCGTGATTTTCTTGCTCGGCTTTGCCCCTACAGTGCTAACCTTCTTCATTGCCGGTCTCCTTTATCTCTTGTGCTTCAAAGCACGTCGATAACTTGGGAGCCTACAGCATCCCGTCGGAGACCGGCCTTCTCATCCCATCTGTTTACAACAATCAGCAACTTTTGTCTCGTCTCCGAATACATTTTGGGATACCCTTTGCCAACCTAGAAAATGCATGACTGAAGCGCTCATACAACCGGACTTAAACATCATGCCGCGCGAGGTTCGCCGGGCAGTTGGCGTCTTATGGCTATCGCTGCTGCTAGCCTTTATTGCCACAATCATCGATTGGCGGCACGTCTCTCGCGATGGCGTAGGCTTTACTGTGTTTGTCCAGATCTTTTCCGACGGTCTTTTGGCTCTTCTGATCTGGAAGATTAGCCAGGGACGCAGTTGGGCGCGCATCACATGGCTTTTGCTCTTCGCAGGTGGGGTCTTGATAGTAGTTCTCTTTATCGTATATTCCAGAACCTACCGTGCCGGGGTCTTCGGTTCGACGTTTACAACAGTGATCTTCGCGATACAGACGGCGATACAGCTCTATGCCACTGTTTTACTCTTTACCGCTAAAGCACGGGCATGGTTCCTTCGGACCAATAGCTGACGAAAAATCTCTATTTCACTCATTGACCAAACACGCGGCTGGCGGGGTTCGGCATCTTGCCCCGCCAGTCACCGTGTCGTTTTTGCACTACTGCACGGTTGAAGGTTCTACAGAGGAAATGTTATGTCCTATCTCACGGGCGTCTATCTGCATTCCTATCTCGCTGATGTGGTGTTCCAATTTCGCCATTGCGCTCCGAACGTCACCAGCGGCAGTCTTGATGTAGTACGTTGCCGTTGTACTCACGTTCGCGTGTCTGAGGATTCGCTGAATAACCATATCTGGCACGCCCAGCCGATACAGATTTCTTCCTAGTCCACGCCGCCCCGCGTGCCAGCCTTTCCACTCTGGGAGGTTAGCATCACGTTTATACGGATGATCTGCCTTTTGATGATTTGACTCCGCTTCCCCGCAAGTTTCACAGCGATTCAGCGAGGGGAGAATGCTGCGGTTGACCACGCTACCAAGCGACAGTGGCCTACCTAGTATTATTTCGGCACAAGATGGCAAGTCAGATTCGGAGGTTTCCAATGAAAGGCTATACCCGCTGGGTCATCGCGATGGCAAGAGCCTTGGCGCTCTTTGTGATCGCATATGTTCAAGTTCCGGTTTTTGCTCAACAGGAAAGACTCCCTACAAATGGAAACGACTTACTCAATGCATGCAGCGTGGTGGTGGACATTGCCGACAAGCACGGAGCTGATCCCGCATTCACTGCAAGCAACCCCCTCCAGCAAGTAAGCCTGATATCGTGGTGCACAGGCTACCTTGATGGCGTGCAGGAGATGCTCTTCAAAAACAACCTCGCGCTTGCGATGGTTTCGGCGGGAGGTGTTACATTCGACCTGAATTCTAAGACCGCGAAGAGAGACGATGCGCGACCGATTGTTCTCAAAGAGTTTCGAGATGCCTGCATTCCCGATCAAGTGCCGCTTTTGCAATTAGCACGAGTGTTGGTCAAGTGGTTGCGCGAGCACCCCGAAAGGCTGCACGAACCTAAAATGACCCTGACTTTGGCGGCTTTCCAGGCAGCTTTCCCCTGTCCGCCAATTCCGATGGAAACGGCTAAACCAGTACCGCCAAACCATTGAAGGGACATTTGCACCTTTGTATTTGAGACTTTGAAGCTTATCGCGGTGAGCTTTCTTAACGACCATGGGAATTTGCTCTTAGGGGGTACAATTTTCACTGAGAACAGTGGGTAAACAGTGGCAGCCCATTCCAACTTGAAACCCTGGCCTAAAGGCGTGAGTGGCAACCCCGGAGGCCGTCCGCGCAAGAAGCTAGTTACTTCTGAACTTGAGAGGCTCTTGCAGGAGCAATCAACTGAGCCATCGGGGAAGACCTGGGCTACAGTGATCGCGGAAGCTCTGCTTCAACAAGCTGCAAAAGGTGATGTGAGGGCTATAACCGAACTAGCAAACCGCGTTGAGGGCAAGCCCCTTCAATCGGTGGATTTAGAAGTAGGCCAGTGTGTAGATTTGTGCGACCTAACTGACGAGCAAATGGATCAGCGGCTAGCCGAACTTTTGGAACTCTTGCGACTGGAGGACGGCGACCATGAAAAAAGAGGAGAAGCTGGAACTCCTCCGACTACTTGAAGAGCGGACTCTTTCAGATTGGGCACGCAGGAAACGTCGATTAGAGCGCATCCCACTCAGTTCCGTGGCCGAAGCGTTAGAGCGAGACCGTAAGGGCTTGCCGTTGACGACCGAGCAGTACATTGCTTCCCATCTGGGATTTCTGCCGCCACATTCGTCTTCAAAACGATACCAGCCCAGCCAGTCAAGGAATCAGCCCCCAAATTGGTGTCCCGAGCAGTGTCCCGAAATTGACGAATGCGGTTAGATTAGGTTATTTTTCGTGCCCGATTACGACTGTAAGTAATTGGGATTGCAGGCTGTTGCATCCAGACAGAGAATTGCTAAACCGTTGTACGGGCTAAAACCTGTACCGAGGGTTCGAATCCCTCCCTCTCCGCCACTCACTCATAAAGTGGGACTTTGTTGCTGACGGCCCCCGGGAAAACTTCGGCATGGCGCCCATTCACGGGAAAGAAACCGTGGAGCGCAAACGGACCACATCCAGCGGGTTGTTGCCGAGATACGTCATGGATGAACTAACATCTAGGTACGGATATAAGGTACCCATACCTCCATGGCTGCTGGTTTGCGGTTGGCCCACGCGTAGTACGGAATCAAGGTTAGCTGCGCGACTCGAATCTTGGCCGCTGAGATGTCAGCGGGAATGTACAGGGCTCTTTCAGCCGACGGTGTTTCAGAGATTGCGCCCTCGTGCTGCAACACCACAACCCCGTCGAACAAATCATCCTTGTATTCCGCGTGAAACGCTTTCGCCTTGTTGAGGGTGATGGAAACGTCGGCTAATGCAGCACCGTCCGGCTGGTCTAACTCTTCAACACAAAAGATCACCGGCCCGCGCTGGACAGCGACCTTGCCCGTGTCCTCTGCAACTCGTGGGTTGGCTGCAATCATTTCCGCGACGAGCGGCAAACTCAGGGTGACCTTGTCTCCAGGCTTCCACTGGCGGCGGATTGGCAAGTATTGTCCGGGCTGGGACCCGCTGATGCTCTTTCCGTTCACCGCCACGTTCGCACCTCTCACCCATCCGGGAATTCTCAAATACAGCGTGAACTCCGCTGGCTGCGCCGGCGATACCGTAAGGTGAATGTCTCCATCCCACGGATATTTTGTTTTTTGTTGAATTTTTAGTGGAGTCTCGTCCTCAAGGTGCCAATCCAAAGTCGAATTGTCGTAGAGGTGAACGTACACGCCGTCTTTGCTGGTGCTGTAAAAATATCCAGGCAAGGATGAGAACGTACGCTCCAGGTTTGGCGGACAGCAGGTAGTGTCGTACCACGGATTACGAATCTGTTCGCCACGGGCTTTGTCATAAAAGGATGGATCGAAGGCCAGCGGGTTGCGGTAACAATAAGTAGTTCCATCCAGCGACATGCCGGAGTTGATGCCGTTGTACAAGGCACGCTCGATGACATCGGTGAATCGCGCTTCCCCACTCGCCGCCAGCATGCGCCAGTTCCACATCATGTTGCCGATGGCCGCGCAACTTTCGCCATACGCCTGCTCGTTGGGCAGCTCATAGGGTTCGCCAAAAGCCTCGCCCGCACTGCGTGCGCCGACTCCTCCGGTCACATACATCTGATGTTGGCTCAAGTCATCCCAGAGCAGGTTCAGGGTCTTCCAATAGGCTGGATCTCCGGTCTCGAGGTAATAGTCGGTCGCGCCGCAGCAGGCATACATAGCGCGAACGGCGTGGCCTTGGAGTCTGGTCTTCGTAGTGAAAGGAACTCCGCAATTCATGTAGACAATCGCGCGAGGAGTGATGGAGGCGCGTTCATCGCCATGCAGGATGTAGCCGGCCAGGTCCACGTATTGATGCTTGCCGGTGGTGCGGTACAGCTCGATCAGAGCCATCTCAATCTCCGGATGCCCGGAAATAATCGGCTTCTGGTTGGGCCCCGGCCCGTAGTTTGGAATCAGAAAATTGTCTACAAACTTCTCACCAGCATCCATCAACGTGGTATCGCCGGTCCCGCGATAGTATGCGATCGCGCCCTGGATCATGTGGCCCAGGTTGTAAAGTTCATGCCCCACTTCCTGCATGTGCGGCGTCATTCGCTCGGATACCTTGTCGTCCACAAAATAGGTATTCAGATACCCGCTCGGCTCCTGAACGGCTACGACTTCGCGGATGATGGTGTCTGTTCCCTTGCGCAGCTCAGGGCGATCACCGGATTGCAGCTCCCATCCCACCGCGTCAATCCATTTGTAAATATCGGAGTCCGAATAAAACGGGCCCTTTTGCGGCTCCTTGCTCTTTCCCACCAGCCGCAGGTAGTTGTCCATGCGGCCATGATGTTCAAGCTCGTTAAGCATGGAGGGAATGCTGCTCTCCACATTGATTTTCCGCCGCTTCGACCAGAAACCCTCTTCGATCGTCACCGCCCGAACCGGGACGCTGTGCAGCTTGGCGTGCGGGGAGTTGACCACATTCAACACGCCCTGGTCTTTCCACGGAAGATTGGTTGAGGGGTTAGAATCCTGAGGGGCCGCGAACGAAAAAGAAGGGCGGGCAAGATAGGATACGGCTGCGGTGGAAGCTACTGTCGAGAGGAATTGCCGGCGAGAAACGTCGTTTTTTTTCGAGATCATGGTTCCCTTACTTGGAGGAGGATGCGCCAGATAAAATGGGCCTTGAGTAAGCGCTTGCTCAAGATGGCGAATTCTGTTGGATCGTCCGCGATCCTACAACATAATATGCGTGTTGCCAGCCAAGTTCGAATGTTTTCCGATCCCTTTTCGATAATAAAACATCTCAGAAAACGAAGGGCAATGAGACAGCTTTCCCTTGACGGAAAGCTATATCTGGTAAATGTTCACCCAATGTTTCGCGATTGGCGGCGATTGGCGGCCGTGTCGATCAAGTGCTTCTTCAGCCTGGCTATTTTCTTAGGCGTTCACAATTCATTCACGCAAACGACGCGCAAGCCTTCCCCGCCACCAACAATGGCGGCAGCGCCCAAAGTCAATTTCGTAGACGCGGCTAAAGCAGCGGGCCTGACGGCCAAAACTGAAGCGGGAGGCGACAAGACCAAGAAGTACATCATTGAAACCACCGGTAGCGGTGTGGCCGTTGTGGATTTTGATAATGACGGGTGGCCTGACATCTATTTAGTAAATGGCAGCCGGTTAGAGGGCTTCCCCGAGGGACAGGAACCCACCAGCCACCTCTATCGCAACAATCACGACGGCACATTTTCCGACATAACCGCAAAATCCGGCTCCGGCCTGAAAGGTTGGGGACAAGGTGTTTGCGCAGGTGACTATGACAATGACGGCTGGCGCGATCTGTTCGTGACTTTTTGGGGCCATAATGTTTTGTTGCGCAACAACGGAAACAGCACGTTCACCGACGTGACCCAGAAGGCCGGACTGGCAGAAGACAGGGTGCGGTGGTCCACGGGATGTGCCTTCTTGGATTATGATCGCGACGGTTTACTCGATCTCTTCATTACCCATTACGTTGACCTTGACCTTGAACACACGCCCACACCGGGGGATGGTGCACTCTGCCAGTGGAAAGGCATGCCGGTGATGTGCGGCCCGCGGGGACTGAAAGGCACACACGCCGAGCTCTATCACAATAATGGAGACGGTACGTTTACCAATGTGACGGAGAAATCAGGTGTGGCGAAAACCGACGCCTACTACTGCTTCACCGCGCTGACTGTCGATTTCG
Source organism: uncultured Acidobacteriota bacterium (assembly GCA_963837365.1). Lineage (GTDB taxonomy): Bacteria > Acidobacteriota > Terriglobia > Terriglobales > Acidobacteriaceae > CAWBXL01. Next base: position 80,970 of record CAWIMW010000005.1, on the reverse strand, counting down.
ACAAGGATGGCTGGCCTGATGTTTTTGTGGCGTGTGACTCCACACCCAGCATGTTGTTTCACAACAATCACAACGGCACCTTTACGGAAACGGCGGTGACCGCCGGAGTCGCTTTCAATGATGACGGCCGCGAACAAGCGGGCATGGGAGCGCATGCCATGGACTATGACGGCGATGGCTGGCTCGACATTGTTAAAACCAACTTCTCCGACGATACACCCACGCTTTATCACAATAACCACGACGGCACGTTCTCTGATGTCACTCTCGAGGCTGGGCTCGGCAGGAACACGCAATTCCTGGGATGGGGCACGTTGTTCGTCGATATTGACAACGACGGTTGGCCTGACATATTCATGGCGAACGGGCACGTCTATCCTGAGGTCGACGCTAAAGGTCTGAGCAATACCTTTCGCGAACCCAAATTGCTGTACTGGAATGAGCACGACGGAAAATTTCGTGATATCTCAATGACTTCAGGCCCCGGAATTACTACCCCGTTCAATAGCCATGGTGTCGCTACCGCTGATTTTGATAACGACGGAGCGGTAGAGATCATAGTGAACAACAGCCACGACATTCCCAGCCTGCTGAAGAACAATGGCGACCATGGCAATTGGATGTTGCTGGATCTGCAAGGTACGAAGTCGAATCGGGATGCCATTGGAGCGCAGGTTACTTTGCGCGTCGGCAAGCATCAGCAGATGCAGGAAGTCCGCAGCGGCGGCGGTTACGATTCACAGAGCGATTTCCGACTGCATTTCGGACTGGGAACAGCTGCCACAGCGGACGACATCGAAATCCGCTGGCCCAGTGGTTTGGTGCAACACTTCCCAGCCGTCAAGGGCAATCGGGTTGTGAAGATCCGTGAAGGTGCAACAATAGTAGGCGAGTAAATCCAGGCTCGGAGCCTGGTTTCCGGGAAAAGCCGGGTACAAGCGTGAGTTGAAAGTTCCAGCTCGAAAAGGCGGGAGAGAATTCTGGGCTCACTGCATTTCCCCGCTAGCTTCAAAACGGAATCCTTCGACCGACGTTCCAGATGCTAGAAACTCTCGGATCTTTCCGCGATTTGCGCCTGAAACTTTCGCAGCTCCGGCAAAAACCCGTACAACGTCGGACAGTGCAGTGCCTTCCGGAACACGGAAAATCCACGGAATATTGGTTGACGTCAGCATTTTGTCCGAAGAAATCGCGATCACCGGAACGAACGCCTTTACTCCAATCTGTTCCGCCAAATGGCTGGACTTGCGGTCCAGAGCGACAATGCCAAGAACCTGGTCCTGATAGACCGATTGGATAAGAGCGGTTGACGCTTTGCCCCAGGAGGTTTCGGTGGTAATCCCAGTCAGAGAGAAGTGCCGTCCGGAGGCATCCAGGTCTTTTACGAGCTGCACCATTTCAGCAGAATGCACGGCCTGGTCGGCGTTCGGCCCGAAGACTGCAATCTTGAATTCTTTCGTATCAAGTTGCGGCGTTGCCGGCCCGGCGTACTGGACACCGTCTTCACCCACTCTCGCGTATGGTTTTTCCATGGTGATGCGATGGTACTCAATTGCGCCGTGATGCACGCTCGCCAGGAACATCGGGCTGATGTTCTTGCAGTTGGGGTCGAACCTCATCTCCCCCGTCACGCCTTGATAGTCCTCAACGCCAGTCAACGCGTCGCGAATACGGCCTCGGTTTAATCCCGCGCGGCAGATGGATTGCAGAAGAACCTGCATGGCATCGTAGGCCAGTGCCGCAAAATGATCTGGTTTTTCGTGATAGCGGGCATCGAATCGGCTGTTGAAGTCGAGCCACTTCTGATTGCGTTGAGTCGGATCGTAGGGAAAAACAGCCTCAAATCCCTCTGCTGCCGCTCCGGCAAGACGCACCAATTCTTCGCCAATCGTGCGATGGCTGCCAAAGACGCGCTGCTTCATTCCCAGTTCTTGCATCTGTTGCAAGATCGCGGCAGCGGGCCCGATATCTGTCCAAAGTACGATGGCATCAACACGTGAATCCTGGATAACGGCGAGCTGGCGCCGGAAATCGGTATCTCCAGGCATGAACTTCTGTTCGATCACTACCGGATGCCCAAGGCGGCGGGAAGCATCGCGGAACTTGATTACACCGAAGCGTCCATACCGATCGTTGACACGCAACAAAGCTACGCGCTTCAGGCCGAGTTCGTCGTAAATGTGGCGGGCGAGGGTATAGCCCTGTACGCGGTCGTCTTGCAGATCAGTGAAGTACCAGGGAATGAAGGTTTCGGGAATGGTCGGATCTGTGGATGCGCTGTTGACCAGCGGCGTCTCCGCCTTCAGCGTCACCCGGAGTGAGATGTGGGTGGTGTCCCCACTGATGGATCCGAACATGGCCCACACCTTTTCGTCATAGACCATCTTCACTACTTCATTGCTGGAGGCCCCCCAGATTGCCGAATCGTTGTGCAGCATCAGCTTGAAGGGTTTGCCGCAATAGCCGCCCGCTGCGTTGGCTTCATCAATCGCCAGTTGTGCGCCGTGCAACATGCGGTTCCCCATCGCTTGGTCGGGATGATCATGAAGCGGGCCGAGAAAGCCAATACGAATCTCGTTCAGGTCGTTGAGGTTTGGATCCGGAATATCGCGGGCTGCCCCGTTGTACTCGATTAAGTCGTTGTAATTCTCATAATAAGGAGCGGCAAATTTAGCGTAGGGGCGTAAATCGTCCGGAGTTCCGGCGTAAGGCTTTAGAGAGCGCGGTGCGGGACGTCCGGGAGGGTTGACCCCGCAAGAACAAGAGTTCGAGTTCTGCGCTGCTGCGGTCCACGGTCAGCAGCGCCGCGATCATAATCACAATTGCGCGACGCATGGCGATTATTCCTCTGGCGTTTCCCGCCGGAACATGGCAATGGCCTCAATTTCGATCAGAAGATCGGGGCGGCAGAGAATCGCCTGAATACCGGTGGATGCCGGTAAAGGATTCAGCGCTTGTTCCTGGTAGAAGGCCGTCCGCTCTTCATTAAACGCTTTGTAGTCACGCTCAATGTCCCGCAGATAGCATGTGGTCCGAACGATGTCCTTCCAGGTGGCTCCCTCGGCCGCCAGCAGGTTGGTGATGTTGTCGAAGGTACGCCGGGTCTGTGCTCGCAGGTCGCCTGCGTACAATGTGCGGCCTTGATCGTCAATACTGGCGGTACCGGAGATGAGAAGCAACACGAACTTTCCCAACTCGATGCGCATACCGCGCGAGAAAGCGCTGCCGTAGTCATAAGCTTCGTTCAGCGTCTTCAGGTTGGTGATCGCGCGCTTCTCGATCGGTGCGCTCGTGACCTCGTGTAATAATTCTGCAACCGTCATATTGGCTCCTTAGTGTTTTGCCGATTTCCAATTACTTCTGCCGCATTCCGTGACTTAACCCCTCAGCTGTAGCAACCCAAAGGTCTTCGCCTTGAAAATCCACGCCCAGTATGTAATTGTGGGCGGGCGCGGAGTTCACTTCGACGTGCGTCGTATTTCCCTCTGCGTCACGCACCAGCATTTCCGGCTTGCCGGTATCGAGCGCTGGGCGGTAGACCGCCCAATTTGTGCCGTCGTAGTAGGCAAGGCCTTTGTCCGTAGAAAACCAGGCATGATCGGCGTCCACGCCTTTGATGTGGTTCAGGAAATTGCTGGGCAGTCCGCTGTCTTTGGTCAGGAAGTTATGCCAGTTGCGCCCGTCGTACCGGCTGGCGCCGAAGTAGGTGGCGATCCAGACAATCTTGTCTACGTAGCTCACCGAAGTTGTGATTTCGTGAATGAGACCCTGGTCCTTGAAAAGAACGAGTTCGGTCTCGCCGTCAGGATCGTTGTAGTCCTTCCAGCGAGTGGTTGCGACGTCATATTCCAGCAGCCCGCCTCCCCAGACTGCGTAATAAACTTTGTCTTCGCCCGGGCTGACGCTGTAGGTCCAGATTTCATACATCGGAGTGTTGCGCTCGTTGAAAATGCTCCACTGCGCGGTGCGCGTATTGAGCCGGCTCGCGCCTGCCGCCGTCGCCGCCCAGAGGAAATCTCCCTGCACGCCGACTCCATACACGATGTCGTTGGCCAGGCCGGAATTGAGTTGCGTGAAAGTGTCGATGCGTCCTGCGGAAATGCGACTCAGGCCGCCCATGGTCCCGGCCCAGACATCGCCGGTATTCTTGTCGAGAGCGAGCGAGAGCACGACGCGATGGGCCAGTCCATCCGCTGGGCGAAAAACCTTCCACTTCCCATTTTCAAAAAGCCCAAGGCCATTCTCGGTGCCGGCCCATATCCGGTTGCCGTCCACCAAAACGCAAAAGACATGATTGTCGGGCAGCCCGTTTGCCGTGGTGAAATTCTCCCAATGGAACATGGGCATGGCAGGGGGTGCGGCCCAGAGCGGCAAGGCAACGGCGAGAATCGCGATCAGAAAACCGAGCTGTCTTCTCATAACGTCCTCAAGTATTCGATGAGATCATTCAATTCGTCCTTGGTCAGGTCATTCGTGATCCCATGAGTGTCTTTGGGATTGAATACCGTCCAGATTTCTTCCAGCGACCGTGCCGAGCCATCGTGTAGATAGGGCGCGGAGTACACGACATCGGGCAAGTGCGGCGTATCCACCAGCGGTGACCGGTCGGTCGGCTTTCCGCTGCCCACATCTTCGGACTGGTTGTTGGTGTATTTGCGTCCGCTGTGGCAACTCGCACAACGCTGCTTTTCCGGAATCGTCCGGCCATCCTTGTATTTGGTTCTTTCGAAGATGGCTTGGCCACGCTCTTGGGAAGGGGTCAGCTCGCCGTTGGGTAAGCGATACCGATTGGGACGCACGGGAAGCGTCGCGATAAATGCCACGAGGTCGGTCAGTTCCGTTTCGTTATAACTCTGGGAGCGGTAAAAGTATTTCTCCGTGCGGGGTCCGCATTCGGTGGGGAGATTGGGATTACCGCCGTTCCACTTGAAGGGCTGCGTGCCCATCAGGTCTTCGATCGAACGGTTGTCGACAATGTCCACCCCGAATCCGTCTGGTTCCAGGTCCCATTCCAGCCCGTCAAACGTGGCATCGAGATGACAATTGGCGCAACTGAACTGTCCCTGAAAGGCAAAGCGGGCACTGTTGAAGATCTGTTCGCCCTGCCGCAGCGCGGTAATTTCTTTAGGCCCTCCTAGGTCAAGGGAGGCCACGACCTTTGCGGCGACGGTGTCAATCACAGTTACGGTATCGTCCATCCGCGTGGCGACGTAGAGGCGTTTCCCATCGGGAGACAGCACAATGCCGCGCGGGTTGCGGCCCACCGGTATCCTCGCCGTCACATAATTCGCGGAGGCGGAGAGGTCATTGGCAAATGAATGCCTTGCGCGAACGAACTTCAGCAGCGCCGGGACGCTGATAACGCTAATATTGTCGGATCCAGCCGCGCTCACGAACACCTTGGATTTGTCGGGCGCGATGGCCACCCCGAACGGCACCGCAAAGTAGCGCTCTAGTTCATCGAGCGGGACCTGGACCACGCCGCGAACATCCTCGCCAAAGAAGGCGAGTGAATCGGTGAACACCCAGCCGTGCTCCACATGCGCGAGAGGGATTAAGTTCTTAGGGCGGAGGTGGGCGGCGACTCCAAGTTTTCCATCAGAGGAGAGGGCGAGATGAAAGACGCCCGCGACATTGTGCAGCGGCTCTCGATCCACAACGCGGCGCGTGGCCGTGTCAATGACGGTGATTTCCGATTCCGGCGGTGCGCGGTGCGCGGCGATACTGGGATAGATGTGAGTGCAAAACACCCGTGTTCCATCCTTGGAGAGGGCCAGATAACTGGCGCCACGGCCAGCGGTAAGCCGCTTCACTTCCTTTCCACTACGCAGATCGAGGACAGAAATGTCATTGCTCAGCCGGTTGGCAACATAAAGCGTTTCACCCTGCCGGTCTGCCACTGCGCTGATGGGCTCGAAACCGGTGGGCAACGTCCGAACTGCTCCAAGCTTTTCTGCATCGATTACCGAAATCGTGTCATTCCACGAATTCGCAACATAAATTTGTTTGCCATCAGCAGACACGCTCACTCCCCGCGGCACGTGACCAACCTTGATCTGCTTGACCACTTTTCCACTTGGAGTATCCACGACCCGGAGTTCATCGCTTCGTTCACAAACTACATAAAGGCGGCGACCGTCCGGGGAGATTGCCATCTCACCCGGCGAGAGATAGCCGAAATCTCGTTTCGGGGCAGCGGATGCTACTGCCACGAGTACTACCATCACTAAGATGTGGAGTGGACGGATCATTTCGGCTCCTCCACCGTGAGCACCCGATCAACGGCCACATTCTTGAGCACCTGTTCCTGCCCGCTCGGCCAATGGACGGTAAGTTTATCTATGCGGGCCGTAGCACCAAGGCCGAAGTGCAACCTTCCATCATTCTGCGAAAGGTAACCAGATCCCGCTACCCGCTCCGCTACTTGTTTGCGGCTGCCGAGCATCAATTCCACCCGCGCTCCGATGCCATCACGATTACTTTTCGTTCCCTTCAGGGAGACCGCCAGCCAATGATTCTGGCCCGCTGATGAAACGTTGTGCAGCAATGTGCCCTGGGCCCCCAGATTGATGACGAACGCATCCACTTTGCCGTCGTTGTCATAATCGGCGAAGCATGCTCCGCGGCTTACCGTTTTAGCATCCAGAACCGGGCCGGCTCCGCGCGAAACGTCGGTAAACTTTCCGTTTCCCAGGCCGCGATAGAGCGAGTGCTCCTGCGGGACCATGTGGATCAATCCGCCGTGGAAGACCAGGATGTCCAGCCAGCCATCGTTGTCGAAGTCATAGACCCCGGTGCCCCAGCTCACATACTGGCCAGTCGCCGCGGAAATGCCCGAGCGCGCGCTGATGTCTTCAAAGCCCTGCTTGCCGGTGTTGCGCATGAGGCGGTCAAACTTCGAATCCGTAACCCAGAGATCGAGCATGCCGTCATCGTCCACGTCGGCGAACACTGGCGCCATCGACGATGTCATTTCGCCGTTTTGTCCGTAGGCAACGCTCAAGTCGCCGGCAATTTCTTCGAATGTCCCATTGTGCTTGTTATGAAACAGGAAATTCTCGGTTTTGTCGTTGGAAACATAAATGTCAGGCCAGCCGTCAGCGTCGAAGTCGGCGGCGGTCACGCCCATGGTGCGGCCCTTGTAGGCGCCGATGCCCGACGCATCGGTCACATCCGTAAACGTTCCGTTGCAATTGTTGTGATAGAGGCGGTTGGTCTCGGCTTCGTAGTCGAGCGGGCCAGGATAGTTATCGGCGGCATAAAAGGCCCGGTACTTGGGATCGAACTTCACGTACCGGCCAACGAACAAATCCACACAGCCATCTTTGTCGTAATCCAGCCAGGCTGAACTGATCGACCAGCCAACCACATTGATCCCGGCTTTGGCCGTGATGTCGGTGAAGGAACCGTCACCATTATTGTGGTAGAGGATGGCGCGGCCGTAGCCGGTTACAAACAGATCGACGAAGCCGTCGTTGTCGTAGTCGGCTGCGATGGTCGCCATGCCGTAAATATTGGCCGCGACACCGGCCTTCTCCGTCACGTCGGTAAACGTGCCATTGCCATTGTTTTTGTAGAGATGGTTGTGGGGAGGCACTTCCGGAACTTTTTTCAACGGATAAGGATGTACGTCGCCACCAAGGGGCTTTCCGCTGACCACATAAAGATCGGGCAGGCCGTCGTTGTTATAGTCGAACCATACGCATCCAGCTCCGGTGCTTTCCAGTAGCGATCCAAGTTCTTGTGCGCCGAAACTATGGATGAACTGAACGTGAGAAGAAGCTGTCGCGTCTTCGAAGCGAATGGGGCTGGGAGCCGTCACGGAGGCGGGCTGTGAGGTTTGTGCCAGTACCGCTGAGGACAGTGCGAGCGTAAGCGCTAAGCGAAACATTAGTGTCCTCCCGCAGACGAAGGTTGTTTGCCCGCCGTCATGTCCGCTGGAACTGTGGAACGGAGCAAGACAGCGGGGACCGCATTTTCAGGCGCCGTTTCCGGTCCGGCATGGCAGCCGACACAAACTCTCTGTTCCCCGCCGCGCAGCCAGAACCATCCGGCTTCCTTCTTTATTGTGTTTCCTGATTTGTCCAGCAGTTCGAGCTTAAGCGGCTGGTCTCCAGGAACGCGCAGGTAGAAAGACCCGTCTTTCTCAACCCGTGCGGTTCCCAGGGGGCGCGGACCCTCCGACGCATCCCGTGTGTACACACGGACAGAAGCAATCGAACCATCCATCAATCGGGACTTCGAGGTGTACGCGTCGAGGCAGAGGACGTTTGCGTAGGACCACTGGTGTAAGCCGGAGGGATGAAAATTTGGCGCGGGACGCGCCTTTAACAACGCCGGCTGCACTACGTTCGCGGTGGATTCGAGAATTTCGGCCTGAAGAGCAGAACTCCCGGGTTTCCACTTTCGCAATTCAAAATTCGTTCGCGCGCCATCGTGCCAGCTGACCAGCCATGCCCCATCTGAGGTTTCAATGACATCGCCTGCATAGGTTCCCTCCGGCGCGGGCACCGCAATTTCATGGGCGAGGGCGGACGTGAAGCGGAACAAACTTCCCTCACGCGCGAACACAATGTCACCCGAGGAAAGTTGTTTTCCCGAATACCGCGAATGCCCATGATCGCAGCGATACGCTTCAACTCCGCTGCCATCGGTGTAAACGGTGTACAACTCGGCCACCGTGCTTGAACCTAGGGAATGCTCGGTCTCAAAAAGGACGCGGCCATCGTGCAGCACATCGAGGGGAAGAGAATTCTCAGGACCATAGGTGAGCTGCAACGCCTTCCCATCGCCGTCGAGCGGGGCGGTTTCCAAAGTAAATTTCCCGGCAATCCGACGCGCATAGACAAGATAGTCCGATGGAACATAAAGTGGGCGGACGCAGTCGTCGTCGCAGCGCGTGATCTGGCGCAGGTCCCCGTAAGCGACTGAGACTTCCCATATTTGCCAATGGTCTCGCGCTCGCTGCTTTCCGGCAAACAGCACTTTGTGTCCATCGAAGGAGACGCTGGCATCGGCAGTGGCGAAGAACCCTGGAACCAGCGGCCTCCGGCCCTTGCCATCTTTGAGGTAAATTGTGGCCCCGCTCGGAAAGCGATCCGCGCCTCGAATCCATGCCATGGGCATGAATTCGCGCGCGACTGTGTACAGCAGCGGGACCGACGGCGCACCATGAAGATGAGTGCTCTGAGTCAGGGAAAGAGATGACGAGAAAACCAACGCGTAAACCAAGATGGAGGCACGGAAATGCACCACTAGCAAGTACCCCCCACTACCAGCCGCGGCACATCCTGCAAAACCGGCGGAATGGGAATGTACCGCCGCAAATCGCGCATCATCTCTTCGAATTCATCGAATGCGAGCGATTGCATGCCGTCGCTCAGCGCCTTCTCCGGAGCAGGATGAACTTCCACCAGCAAGCCATCCGCGCCGACCACTGCGGCGGCACGCGCCAGCACCGGCACCAGTGACCGGACACCCGCGGCATGGCTGGGATCAACAATTACAGGGAGGCGGGACACGGCCTTCAGTACCGGCACGGCTGCGATGTCCAAAGTGTTGCGGGTGGCGGTTTCAAAAGTGCGGATGCCGCGTTCACAAAGAATAATGTCCGGATTACCGCTGGCAGCGATGACTTGCGCGGAACCCAGCAACTCTTCCAGGCGGGCTGTCATTCCCCGTTTCAGCAACACCGGACGCCCGCACTTGCCCAATGCTTCCAGCAGAGAATAGTTTTCCATGCTGCGGGTTCCCACCTGCAAGATGTCGGCGTACTCGGCGATCAAGCCGACATCGTCCTCGCTCATCACTTCGGTCACAATGGCGAGACCAGTTTCTTTTCTTGCTTTGCTGAGCAGCTTGAGACCCGCGGTCCCGAGACCTTGAAACGAGTAGGGGGAAGATCGCGGCTTGTACGCTCCTCCGCGAAGCACGCGTGCTCCCGCCGCCGCAACCGCTTGCGCGGTGTCCAGGATCTGGCGCTCGGACTCGACCGCGCACGGCCCCGCCATTACGACAAAACTGCCGTCGCCGATTACCGTCTCTCCGACCGTAATAATCGTGCAGGGGCACTCAGCAGTTTTGGCGACAAGATCAAAGCGGGAGAATTGCCCGTTCCACTGAGAGCTAAGGGTCACCGGGGTGAGACTATCCGTGGAGCGGTTGGGAATCTGTGACCGAGCTAACGAATCTGAGTGATGTAAAACACAAAACGCTGAATTTGATAATAGATTTGTACTAACGGAGCTAGTAGATTCGCACTAGAAAACCATCGATCATGCGTTGAACTTGCGGTCTCGATATTCGCGCCAGAGTTCTTAGTTAGTCTGATCGGCTGGGGGCTGCTATCAGGGCGAGCCCAAAGAATTACAATCTAGTCGTGCCTCTTAAACTGGCGATTCTTGTATTGCTAATCGGCACCAGGGCCCACGCGACCGAACTGACAAAAGAACTCCCTCGCATCATGCGCGGCCGTGCAGGAGCGGCGGCCATAATCGACGTGGCCTCCGGGCGCCGTTCCGTGCGAATAGCGTGTAAGCCATTGCTGCTGCCGCCATCAGGCAGACGAGCAAGGTGGCCCACCAACGAACTGCAAAATAGCGCAGCAAGACGATCCCTCGGGCAAGCGGATTATAACCGCCCCACCTGTTGCAGTTCAGTGACCGCGCAGATAACTGCCAAAGATCGCCTAATAAGTCAGGATATTGTGTCGGAGGCGACACAATCGTGTGTGAATAGCAACTTCACCATATTCAGCGTGTCAGCTCACTGATCTGAACGTGATACGGTCCCAGCAGCTTCCCGGTAGCATGCTGCACCGACGCGACAGCCACCTCGTAGGCCACCTCGGCTTGGAGAACACTTGCCTCCGCCTGCGCCACTTCCGTTTGTGCCTCCAGAACAAAAAATACGGTTTCCGACCCAAGCTCGTGCTTCCGCTGCTCCGCGGTAAGGTTTTTCTTTGCCAGGTCGAGTGACTCCTGACTGGCGGCAAGACTTAGCTTGGCCTGCTCCAGGGCGTGCACCGCATTGGAAACTTCAAGCGTAATCTGCTCTCGCAGTTGCCGGTCCGAGTACAGATTGCGCCGGCGCGAAACCAGGGCGTTGCCAAGGTCGGCCTGCGCAGCCCGATTGCGAACGGGAAGATTCAGCGTGAGCCTAAAACCATAAGAAGGAAACCCAAACCCGAATGCCTGGTTCAGCGAATCACCGAATCCTCCAGTGGGACTGCCCGCCACGCCGTTCCCGGAATAGCTCCCACTCAAACTCAGGTCCGGTAACAAGTCGTTGTGAGCCAGCCGGATGCTCGTATCATCGTTGGCCAGTGCCTGCCGCTGGGCTTCGATTTCCGGCCGCCCTTCCAGCGCTTCTTTCAAAGCAGTGGCCTGATCCATGCTAAGCAGGTCTTCGCCGCGGGCTGGCAGTTCCGTGAGATCCATATCGAGCGCACGTAGATAAGGATCCGCCATTGCGCCCAAAGTCTCCCGTAACAAATCTTCCGCCCGCTTTAGTTGATATTCAGCCTGAATCGTACTTACCCGCCGGCTTGCCAGTTGCGATTCTGAGCGATAGATATCCAGCGGGGGCAAAGCGCCTAGTTCCAGCGCGCGTTTGTCCCGGTTATAACTGGCTTCGGCTGATTCCTGCGACTTTTTTGCCACATCGAGAAAGCCCCGCGCCTGTACCACTCCCCAGTACAACGAAACCACGTTCAGCACGGAATCGTTGACTTGCGCCTCAAAATTGGCACGGGAAATGAGCAGGCCGCGGCGCGCGATGACTATGGGTGCGCGGTTGGCAAACAACCAACGGTTCCGGAGTAAAGGCTGGGTAATCTGGAAGTTGATGCTTGAGGAGAAAGACGGATTGATGAAGTTGTTCGCGCTGTTCGTGGAGAGCCGGCTGGTATCGAACCCCACCAGCACATTCGTCCCAGTCTCCAACAGCTGGTTGTAATTCACCTGCGTTCCCTGGATGAGATCATTCGGGGTCAGCGCGCCCTGAAGCTGCGAGTTGGCCGGCGATGTTGAACGCAGGGTATTGAAGCTGGCCTGGGTCGAAGGATCGAACGGCGAATGGGCCCGCAACAGCGAAAACTTGGAGTTCTCGACATTCAGCTCCTGGATGCGCACCTCGCTGTTATTCATCAGCGTGGCCACAATGGCGTCCTGTAAGCTAAGCCGAAGCTTGCCGTCCACTATGTGCTCCTGCAAATACTTCGGCGCCGGCAGTGTGTCTGATACAACCCTCGGGCTTTTCAAAGCGCCGAAAGTTTCACGCTGACGGATTTCCTGGGCAAAACAAGATGCAACCAGCAGAATGGAACAAAGCAAACGGAGTTTCATGGTTCATCCTCCCAAAATCGCAGGTGATTCTTAGTGTGATTTACTCGTAGCGGATCGCTTCCACCGGATCAAGACGCGCCGCTTTTAATGCAGGGTAAGTCCCGAAAATCAATCCCACCGAAATTGAAACCAGAAATGCCAGCAGGATCGAAGGCAGGGTCACGATGGTTGACCAGCCGGCCAGCAAGGCAATTAAGCGGGACATGGCAAAACCAAACAGAATCCCAAAAGTCCCTCCCGCAAACGAAATCAGAACTGCTTCGATCACAAACTGCCGCAGAATGTCAGCCTTCGTCGCCCCTACAGCGCGCCGCAAGCCGATTTCGCGCGTCCGCTCCAGAATGCTGGCCAGCATAATATTCATGATTCCGATACCGCCCACTAACAAGGAAATAGAAGCGATCGCCACCATCACGGCGTTAAACAACCGCTCGGTACGCTTTTGTTCCGCCAGCAGTTCAGCGGGGACAATAATGCTGAAGTCGGATGCAGCATGGTGAGATGAGTCGAGGATCGCCCTCACCACCTGAGAACTGGGGACTAACTCGCTGGTATCTTTCAGATTGAGATAAATGCCGTCAATCTCATCCTTCATCTCACTGTAGGTATTTTCCAATCGGAAAATTGCCGCATTCAGGGGAATATAAATAATGTTGTTCAAGTCCTGCGCCGGAACTCCGGCCACATCCGATTGAGCTGTGACCTGTGGAGCCACCACTCCAATCACACGGAACCACTGCTCGTCCAACTTGACGTACTGATTGACTGCTTCGGCTGATCCGAACAGGCTTGCCTTTGCGCCGGCACCCAGCACACACACTGGAGATCCAAACTTCTCCTGCACTTCATCGAAGAAATTCCCGTCCGTCACGCGCAATGCGCCAATCTGCGTATAGGAAGGAGTAACGCCATATACGGTGGGAACATCCTGTTGCGCTTTGGGAATAGTTTTGGCCGGGGTGTAACGTTTGCGTGGCGTCGACGCTCCAAGATTGCTCAGATTGTCGAGAATGATGCGGTAGTCCTGAAATGTCAGCCCCGGGGAAGTCTGCCGGATTTTCTGGTGGGCCTGCCAATCCACTGTTTCTTTGGCTTCCACAATCAGATTGTGAACGCCCATCTGTTCGATCACCGCCATCACTTTCTGGCGCGCCCCAGCGCCGATGGAAAGCATGGAAACGACCGCTGCAACGCCAAAAATCATGCCCAGCATGGTTAGCAGGGTACGCAGGCGATGGGCCATCAGGTTCTGGAACCCCAGTCGCACGTCAGGCAGCCATCGCTCTGCCGCACTTCTTGCACGCAGTTCAACTGCCGTGGCTACGCTCATTCAATGAAGTCCCGCGCCTAAGTTAGGTTGGGCTGACGATGGTCCGGAGGACGGTGACGAGACCGTTGGATTTACCAGCGCTATGGTTGCCCCGGCATTCACTCCGTCCACCAGCGCGCGGCTCTCGGTTTCGGCTGCGACTTTTACTTCATGGGCTTCGAAATCGCTCCCGTTCTTCACGTAAACGACACGCTTACCGTTGTTCATGAATACAGCTTGCCGAGGTACATAAAGAACATCTTTCTGTGGTTCGCCGGCGATTATCACTTGCACCGTAAATCCGGCCAGCAAGCGGGGGTCCGAGCTGGGCACCGCCAAAGTAATTTCAAAATGTCCGCCCTGTTCATCGTCCCAAAAATTTCGGGCCGACATGCCTCCCAGGGTTTTCACGACTCCATCGAACAACTGGCCCGGCAAGGGATCGAGAGTGATTTGCGCATGTTGTCCTATTTTTACGTTATTGCGTTCGCGCTCATTCAGTTTGGCGACGACCTCCATCTCGGCGGGATCAATTACACGGGCGATGGCCCTCCCCGGATAGGCCTGGTCGCCCTCGTGATAATCAGGGATTGACATTCCTCCGAAGAACATTCCCCCGGAAGAATCCCGGTTCTTTTCGATTGCCACCACGCCGTCCATGGGAGCAACCATCTTCATTTTTTCCATGTTCTGTTTCGCCTGCTCCATGGCAAGCTGGGCCTTGTGGCGCTTCTCCTGCGCCAGGCCAATACTGGCTGTGCCCGAAACCGTATGTGACTTGGCGTCTTGCTCAAGTTGGTCCAGTGCGCGTTTGGCCTGGTCCAGTGCCAGTTCATTCTTTTTGGCGTCGATTGCACTTACCAGTTCATTCTTCTCGATTTCGAGTTGGGCGCGGCGTAAATCAAAGCGGGCTTTCAGCAGCGCGACCTTGTCGGCCGCCGCCTGTACTGCCGCATCCGCTTTCGCTTTTATGATTTCCTGGTTGGCTTGTTCGACTTCTGATTGGCTTTGTTCGAATTTGAACTGCTGTTCGGCGGGGTCGAACTCGGCTACCAAATCGCCCTTCTTCACCCGCACTCCCGTTCTCAGTAGATGAGTAATTTGCAGCGCGCCGCCTCCAATTTGCGGCGCGCTCAATACAGAAAAATGACTGGCCCGCAGTTCTCCTGTGGCATGAATTTTGGGAGTAAACTCTCCCCGCTTCACTTGAATAACCGGAACATCGCTGCCGTCTCCCGCAGGGGAAGTCCAGCGTTGACTGGCGCCCAAGGCGGCCAGCCCCGCCGCCAGAAGAAGGCCGACAATCCACCATATTTTGCGCGAACCGCTCATACGAATGACGGAGCTACTCCTTCCTCGCCGGGTCTTTCAGGGCCACACGGTCCCCGGGCCGCAGGCCTTTGCTGACTAGAATCTGGTCCCCGTTGCGCCGCCCAACTTCAATTTCCCTCTCTTCGAAACTCGAACCATGCAGGACGTAGACAACGCTTCGTCCCGATTTCTGAAAGGAAGACTGTGCCGGGATGGTGATCGCCCCGGGCACTTTCTCCATGACAACCGTGATCTGCGCACTCATTTCCGGCCGGATCCTGGGGTCGCTCTGGTCGAGGAGCACTTGAAGATTGAAGTTCCGCGGAAACGGCCATCCTGCGGAGAAATCCGGGGTAGCGATCGCACCGATCAGATCAATACGTCCGGTAAATTGCCGGTCGGGAACAGCATCCAACTGGACGGTCACTGGCTGATCTACCCGTATGCGGCCACGCTCGGTTTCATCGACGCGGGCCACCACCCGAAGGGTAGAAATATCGGGTATCTCAGCGATGGGCGAGCCGGACCACGCCCGGTCTCCGGCCTTAAGAGTCGCCTGCCCATTGCCTCGCCAAGCTGAGATGAGCGAAACCATGCCGTCGACCGGCGCGCGCAGCGTCATCTTGTCCAACGCACGCTGCGCCCGCTCCAAATCGAATGCAGCCTTTCTGCTCGACTGGATGGAATTATCAATTGTCGCCTTGCTCGCGGCACGGTCGGATTTTTGTTTTTGCTCGGCTTCACGCAGGTTTTGCTCCGCATCGGTCACTTTCAGCTTGGCTTTTTCTCCATCAATTGCCGAAATGATTTCCTGTTTGCCGGCTTCGAGCCTGGCAGATTCCAGGTCGTATTTCGCTTTCATCACGGCCGTGACATCTTCCTCTTCCGCCAAACGCGCCTTGGCGCGGGCCTGTTCAATCTCCGCCTGAGCTGACTTCATGGCCGATTTGTACTGGGCAAGGTCCTGCTCAGTCCGCGATTTGTCGAACTCAACCACCATGTCTCCCTTCTTCACCTGGGCCCCATCGGACGCAATTTTGACGATAAGTAAATCCCCAGTCTCAGCCGGTGCATTGATTGCGATTGCCCGCAAAGCTTTTACTTGACCACGCAGCTGTTGAGAGTCAACGAAGTCACCCAGCTTGACCTCCACCGTGGGGACCGCAGGAGTCCGCCCGATCAAACGGACTGCGCCCATCACCACCACGGCGCTTAGGACGACGATCAGAGTGCTTAGAAGTGCAGGCCTCCGGCGCAGTTGCTGAAATTTTCCGCTCATCGTTTTGCACTCAAGGTCTTCCCGCTTATATCACTGGCAACATCGACCGCTGCGGAAAGATCAGGCATCAGCCGCGCATCGTTTCCCCGCACGGAAAAGACCGCTGAAAAAGTGCGCACTTTGGCAGAAAAGCTGCCATTTTGTGCAATGGGAGCAATTTGTTCCAGTGTGCCATCAAGCACCATCTCCGGATAAGCGTCCAATCGCACCTGGGCTTTCTCCCCAAGCCGCAGATCGAGTACATCCTCCTGATTTACCTGCACCAGTACCTGCATCAGCGAAGGATCGACCACTTGCATAAAAGCCATTCCAGCGCGGAGTTGATCACCCTCCTGCACTTCTCCCATTGTTCCTTGCTTCCAGATCGTGTTCAGTACGACAACTCCATCCAGCGGCGCGTGTATCTGCATACGTTGCGCGTTGTTCTGGGCATTTTGCATGGTTCGTAACGTGCGGTCTCGCTGAATCTCAAGGATGCGGATGCTGGCGCGCGCTGCGCTTCGTTTAAGCTCAAACGTTTCTTTGAGCTGTTGCAATGTGGCCTTTGCCTGCTCCCGATTTTGCCGGGTCTTTTCCCCATCAATACGGGAGAGGAGCTCCAGTCTGTTCATCTCCAATTCTGCATCCTTAAGATCGCTCTCAGCTTGATGAAGCTCCGTCTCATCTTTTGCGCGGGCCGCATCTTCCTTGGCTTGCTCCTGCGCAACCTGGCCTACGAGCTTTTCATAGTCCGCCTGCTTGTCCAAAAAATCCCGGGTCTGGTCCTGGCGGTCGAATTCCACCAGTAGATCGCCACGCTTGACCCGGCTGCCCGCAGCCACAAGCTTGGTTATCGTAAGCGACCGGACCTGTTGCCCTGAAAGCATAGGAGCAAGGATGGCCCGGGAATGGACCGCTTCCGTAGTACCCTTCAAGCGAAGGGTTCGGGGTACGGCTGGATTTTCGGTTGGTGTCGCGGACCGGCCGTCGGCCACCGGCTTACAGCCAGCCAAAAGCAGGGCAAGGAGCAATAAACATAAAGAGACAGAACCCTGATACGGCCGCACCTCGATTTGGGTGTCCGTCATCATTCTCGTCAGACGCTCACATATCTATAGAATGTCCTACTTGGCCCGACTTGCGATGGAACTTATTCGGTTGGATGCCCCTAATTATCCGACAAAGTCATGCTCATGGGCAGAAAAGTTAGGTGTTTTTAGGAGATGGAGCGACCTGAGGCGGTCCTAGAAGGCCGTTGAGGGCTGTCTTTCAGCCGGGCTACTGCAAAGTCGTTGGCCCCGAATGGCGGGCGATGCCATACTGCTTGAGCTTGTTATAGAGAGAACTTCGGGGTATTCCCAGCTTTTTCGCTGCGGCTTCCACTCGCCCCCCCTCGATGGACAAGATGCGCTCGATATACTCTCTTTCCATTTCGTCGAGCGTCTGCAGGTTAGAGCCGGCTTGGGCCTGTGCTGGGGCAGGTTGGGCGGTGAGATCAAAGTGCAGATCTCTCTCCCTCAGGACCTTGTTATCGCTAAGCAAAACCGCTCGCTCTAGAACATTTCGCAATTCACGAATATTTCCCGGCCAGGAATAGGATTGCAAGGCCCGTAAAGCGCCCTCTGACAACTCAGCTTCCCCGCCCGTTCGAGCGTTGCGTGGCAAGCGTTTCAGGAAGTAGTCCGCCAAAATCGGAATGTCCTCTACTCGATCTCTGAGGGCCGGGGTGGTCAGGGGAATCGTATTGATGCGGAAGTAAAGATCGCTGCGGAATTGTTTGTCCCGTATCAGCTGCCCAATGTCCTGATGCGTGGCGGCGATTAGGCGAACGTCGACACGTCGGTCACGGATATCTCCCAACCGCCGGAATTGCTTTTCTTCCAGAACTTTCAGCAGGCGTGGTTGCAACTGCAAATCCACGTCCCCGATTTCATCCAAAAAAACGCTGCCTTTGTGCGCTATCTCCAGCAATCCGGCCTTGCTCTGTACCGCACCGGTGAACGCCCCTTTTTCGTAGCCGAAAAGTTCACTTTCCAGCAGGTCGCGGGAAAGCCCGCCGCAATTAAGGTCCACAAATGGCTCCGCACTGCGGCTGCTGTTTTCATGGAACCAGTGCGCCAGCACCCCCTTGCCGGTCCCAGTCTCGCCTTGAATCAAAATTGGACTGTCGGAAGTGACGACTTTGGAACATATCTCCGCCAACCGGCGAATGACTGGGCTACGACCTAGGAATGGGTCCACTCTTTCTCTCGATTGACGGCTTTTCTCAGCCATCTGTTTGAGGCGGTTTCGCCGGTTTTCGATGCATCTTTCAATTACAACTTGAAGAGTTGACAGCTCGATGGGTTTGGTCAGGAACTGCTCCGCCCCAAGTTTCACCGCTTGCACAGCAAGATCAATGGAAGCTTCCGCAGTCAAAACAATGATGGGAATATCAGGATCAAATGGATGGAGCCGCGTGATTAGATCAAGCGCATTTCCATCTGGAAGATTGTGGTCCAGTAAGACAACATCCGGGCGGCTCGTCCGCCACAGAACCGTGGCTTCGGCGCAGGTCTTACAGGGCACCACATCAAAATCGTTCCCTGTAAGATATGAGCTCACCGCCTCGAGAAACTGAGTCTCATCCTCGACGACCAGAACCCTGTCTCTTGGCATCCCATCGCCTTTCTAGTTTCGAGAATCGGCACCTCTGGTGAAGGCGAAGTCTTTAGATAACCATATCCCTATATTGCCTCTGTTGGTCAAGCGGTCATGGGCTTGTTCTACTTTCGGAACAAGATTGGCGAATACCGCAAAAACTGTATGTTCATGTAAAGACAGGTATGATCTCAGTTTGTGCGGTATGCCTTGGGGGAAGCGCTCGTCTGATGTGTGCCCGATGAGGGTACGCCCGCCGCCATCCCTTTAACTTGCGGAATCATTTCTTCCAACCGCGCCAGCAGCCATGAAGCCAGAGCCTCAGCCACAGCGGTAGAGACTTCGTGAAACTGAATGCCGGCGCGCCCTGTGGCATCGTTTGCCCAGCAAACCTCACCGGAAATGTTCAAAATGTTCGGGTTGCCGGGAATGCGCAGCCGTAGCTTTATTTTCTGACCGGTCTTAAGTGGCTCCGGAACCAGAATCGCCATCCCCGCTTCACTGATATTGACGGAACTGGCCTGAAACTCAATATCAGGCTCGCAAGTAACAAATGTAGGTGTCTCAACCGGACAACGAAAATAGCGTCGCCGCTCACGCACCATCATCGGATATGCGGCACGAACCGTGCGCGACACGGCTTGGACGTCCAGAGGGCGCTCCAAAATAAAGTTCGCTCCCGCCTGAAACGCGGAGGCCTTTTGATGAATGTCATTCAAGATTGCGCAGGAAACGGCGCTCTTATTGGCGGTGAAGTCCGGCAGGCTTCTCAACAGGTCTAAGCCGTCTTCCCCTTGCACCAAATCAACGATCAGGCCCTCATACTTAGTGTTGCATAGCTGGCGCGAAGCAGCTTTGCGATCCGGGCAAACTTCAACATAGATCCCCATCTGTTCCATGACGTCGGAAAGCGCTTCGACCGTGGCTTTGTCAAAGCTCACTAACAAGACGCGAATTGCAGCTGATTCTCGATTTGTCATAAAAATCTCTCGAATAAAAATAAAGCAAGTTGCATTCCAAACTCTCGATACTGAATCATGGCCTCAGTCCTTCATTCGTTTGAGTGGTTTGTCCGGGACGAAAATCTGACCTCAAGCTTTGGACTGACTTATTCCAAGTTTCAGACAGATATCCGTCCCTAATTTGGACAACGTAATCCGAAATCTGTACAACGTCACACTCTTTCACCGAGCAAAACTGCAATTTTGCTGCAATTTGCTAGAAACCATTTTGGTACGGCAATTGCACTTGTCTCTGCGGTCTCCCTCAGAGCGAACTTACTTCTCGACTTCCGTAACGAGAAGAGAACGGACACCAAACAGGTTCCGAATGATGAGCCGCGAAACTATATCGGCACATTGCAATGGATTCATCAGGACCTGGCCACATTTTGGAACTTGCTGGGAAATGCAGGTTCTGCCCGGGGGAATCACCAATGGGATGGAACCAGAAAAGATAACCCATGACCACTGAAATGCAGCGGCCTATGACCTCGAATCCGCACGTACTGGTCGCGGAAGATGATGTGCCGCTCGCCAACTTCTTGCGGCGCCAACTAGAATCTGAAGCTTACAACGTTCAATTGGTTGAGGATGGAGAGGCCGCCTCGCAAAAGATCAACAGCGACAAATACCATCTGTTGATCCTCGAACTGAACTTGCCTAAGCTGGATGGAGTCTCCGTCCTAAAACAGGTTCGCCCAAAACAACCGCAGTTGCCGATCCTGGTCTTGACTGGCCGCACTCATGTGGAAGACCGAGTCCTCTCCCTTGACAGCGGCGCCGACGACTGCCTGCTAAAGCCGTTCGCCTTCCCCGAGTTAATGGCACGCGTACGCGCTCTCCTCCGCCGCCATCCCCATCTGCCCGGCACTCCTCTGCAAGTGGCCGATCTAATGCTCGACAATCGCGACTACCGGGTAGAACGCGCGGGCAAACGCATCAGTTTGTCCGGCAAAGAATTCGCACTGCTTGAATACCTGATGCGCAATGCAGGTCAAACCGTGACCCGTGCCATGATTATGGAGCACGTTTGGAGTGCGCCCCTGGATCCATCCACCAATCTTGTAGACGTGTATGTGAAATACATTCGTGACAAAGTCGACGGCCCTGAATACCCGGTCCGCCTGATACGCACCATTCGAGGAGTGGGATACGTTTTGTCAGGGAACTGAGGGGGCAAGGGCCATGCGTAATCGTTCGCGCAATTCGCCGGTACAAGAAAACTTTCAAAAGGCCCTGTCGGACAGTCTGCATCAAATGGCGCAACCCCTGTCCATTATCCAGGCATCGCTGGAACTTGCGTTGCTTCGGGAAACTACCGGCGAAGCATTTCGCGAAGTTGCGGAAAATGTTTTGCATCAATTAAGCCGGGCAGGGGAAACGCTGCGTTTTACATCGCAGCTTACGCGTTATCAACAGCCGGCAACCGACGTAACCAGCATCGTGCTCAGTGACGTGCTTCACGGTGTGATTGCAGATCTGTCGCCGATCCTGGCCCGCGCTCAAGTCAAGCTGGCGATCGATCACTCCGGACGCGGACGCGAGCGCGAAATCCAATTCTCCCAAGGCCGCCTGCACCAGTTGTTCTTTTACATTCTTCAGGCGATGCAACATCGGTCTCAACCCGGCGACATCGTACATATCGGACTTCAGGCCCACGCTGGAAATGTGCGGCTTCGTATTTTCCAAACGCCGCAGCGTACGGCACAGGCCACTCCGAAAGAATCCGATGAAAGCTTGCCTACGCGCGCTCTGGCCCTGGCCGAAGCCATTGCCACCAGCGCGGGCGCGGAATTTCGTGTAATCAACAGCCCTCTCCTCATCATTGCTGATTTTCCCATTCGCCGGCAAACCAGGCAACACGCGGCGGACAAGGACAGATTTGAAAGGACCACTCCTGCTCAGTTCGCGGCTGGTCCTCACTAAATCTTCACGAAAGAAGCAAATCAACCATGAGCACGGCAGCGGCGCTATCCGCCTGTGAAGGCGCGGGACGTCGGACCACCACCCCTGATGTTCGCAGCAATCTACCCTCAAGCGGGCATTCCGGCGGTTGGGGCTCGCCGGGAACCACCCACGGTGAGCACGTGGCGGAGCCGATAGAATCCGATGACTTCGTCCTGCCTGGTCTAAACACACAAGAATGGCAATCCAGTGGCACAGAAGTGTTGCCGGAAACCGGACCGCGCAACCAGCTTATTCTCGCCACGCTCTCCCAGGTTTATTTTGTTGCCCGGCGGATCCACGAACGCCTGCCGCAACATGTGCCCTTGGAGGATTTGGTGCATGCCGGCGTGCTCGGGTTGATCGATGCCGTCCACAAATACAACCCCAAAAGGAACACGTCGTTAAGATCATTCGCATCATTCCGCATCCGCGGCGCGATTTTAGACAGCTTGCGCGCTTTGGATTGGGGGTCACGCCCACTACGCAGAAAAGGCCGCGGGGTAGCGGAAAGCATTTCCAAGTTAACCAATAAACTGAAACGCCAGCCCACGGAAGAAGAAATCGCCGTCGATCTGAAAATGGAGGTTCCCGCACTCCAGAAACTCCTGCGCCGCCTCGACGGACTTCACCTGGCAGGCCAAGTGGTCCGCTCACGCTTCGACGATTCCGAAACTCAGGACTTGATCGAGAATGCTCCCGCAGATAAGAACGAAAATCCCTTTGAGATTTGCCTGCGTTCTGAGCGCAGCCAATATCTGGCCCAGGCAGTCCAAACACTTTCTGAAAAAGAGCAGTTGGTTATTTCCCTTTATTACCGGGAAGAACTAACCATGCGCGAAATTGCTGCGCTTATGGACTTGGCGGAATCCCGGGTATCGCAAATTCACTCACTCGCGATCACCAAACTGCGCACAGCAATCCAAAACATGGAGCTCGAGGAACAAACGTTCAGATAAGTGGAAGCGCGGCAAAGGGGGCAGCACTTTCGGTGCTACGAATCAGGTCCTCACCTCGGGCCTTTGCCAGTGGAACCCCGGCGCTCAAACTAGCGGATCACAAGCCACGCGAAACCCATAATCCGCATACTGAAACTCCGGTGGAATGCTAGACCGCGCTGCACACCGGCTCACCTTAATATGATGTCTCCAAGACCCTCCCCGCGAAGCGCGCCGCTGCCCGCGATCCGGCCCGCGAGGGTTTCTCTCCGGCGAAACTGAATAATAATCGGGCCTAAACCAATCCTCGCACCACTCATGCACATTCTCGCAAATATCAAACAGCCCAAACCCATTGGCGGCATATCGCCCCACAGGCTCAGGCCCAGTCTTCCACCGCGCTGCGTAGTCTGGAAGCAATTGCGGTGGATCATCGCCCCAAGGGAATAGTTTGCCCTCAATCCCACCCCGGGCCGCCCACTCCCATTCCGCCTCAAACGGTAATCGATACCGCTTGCCCGACTCAGCCCTCAACCACTCGCAATACTTCGTCGCGTCAAACCAGGACACGGCCACCACCGGCTGCTCAGGATGATTGAAGTTTGGGTCATTCCAACAAGAAGGAGGTGAAGTTGAGGTCGCCGCCAGAAATACAGCATATTCTGCATTCGTGACCTGGCAAGCCGCAAGCTCAAACGAATCCACCCAGACAGAATGCACCGGACGCTCATTGTCCTGCCCGGTTTCAGACCCCATAAGATACCGGCCCACAGGTATTGTGATCAGAGCCGGCTTTCTCGCATGTTTGAGGGATTCCGTCATTAGCGGGGTTTCCGCAATCTTGCAACCGTGTGACGAAGATCATTTTCCTGAAACAAGCGGATTCCGGAAATTCCAGCGGCCCCAGCCAGCAAACATGCCTCGAAGTTTCCTGTCGTGATGCCACCTAACGCGAGCACAGGGATTTTCTGTAAACAGGCCCGTGCAAGCGTTTCCAGGCCAGCGGGACTACCTCCTGATTTTTCGAAAACCGGCGCGAACACCGCGAATGTAGCTGCACTCGATGCGGCGCGCGCCACATCTTTTACATTGTGACAAGAAAGCCCTATCAGAGGTTTCGGCAATTTTCCCCGGGCAGCTTTACAAATTGCGTGCACTTCCTCGGGAGAAATATCTTCTGATCGCAGGTGAATGCCATCCGCCTGGGAAGCAACGGCAACATCAGTTCGGGAGTTAATTAGCAGACGAGTTCTGCTGCCCACTCCATGAACAGCCCGTGCCGCTTCACATGCCAGGATTTCCAAATCGCGGACTGCAAGGTCCTTCTCTCGCAATTGAATAAAATCCACTTCGCATTGCGCGGCCTCAACGAT
This sequence comes from uncultured Acidobacteriota bacterium, assembly GCA_963837365.1. Lineage (GTDB taxonomy): Bacteria > Acidobacteriota > Terriglobia > Terriglobales > Acidobacteriaceae > CAWBXL01. Next base: position 56,852 of record CAWIMW010000005.1, on the reverse strand, counting down.
CTTTGCCAAGAGCGCGCATCGGCGTGCCGCTTCATCTCCGGGAAATTGCTTGCGGTCGGTTATGTAGTAGAGAAACAGGCGAGGGCCCTCAGCAAAATACTACCTTGAATCCCAAAGAGCAGCGACGAAAGACCCACGAGGAAATCAAGGGTTCGTTTTGGCAATCTCCGGTGCTCCAGCCTTGGTTGGCTGTGGGGTCAGATGGTATTTGGTAAGCCCGTCGCGCAAAACGCGAAACCCCTCCTCGGGCGTATCCACAAACTGAAACAAATCCAGGTCCTCCGGAGAAATAGCCCCGGTATCCGCCATCACTTGCAGATTCAGGACTTTGCTCCAGTATTCCTTGCCGTAAATCACAACCAGAATTTTCTTGGCCAGCTTCTGGGTCTGCGCCAAAGTCAAAATCTCAAACAGCTCATCCAAAGTTCCGAACCCGCCAGGAAAAATCACCAGCGCCTTCGCCAGATAGGCAAACCAAAACTTACGCATGAAGAAATAATGAAACTCAAAATTTAGTGAAGGGGTTATATAAGGATTGGGGTACTGCTCAAACGGCAAATTGATATTCAGCCCGATCGTTTTCCCGCCCGCCTCATGCGCCCCCAGATTGGCGGCTTCCATGATGCCCGGCCCGCCACCGGTAGTCACTACAAACCGCCGCCGCCGGGGCGGGATCTCCATCGCCCACTTGGTCAGCATGTTGGCCAACTTCCGCGCATCCTCGTAATAGCGTGCCATATCTACCGCGGCCAGGGCTTTCTTGTTCTGCGAGTCCCGTTTGCCCTTCGAGACTCTCGCATCCCGCTGTACTTTGCTGAGGTCTTCTTGAGCTGCCGCCTGACTACTGAACCGCGCTGATCCAAAAAACACCACCGTGTCCTGGATCTGCTCGCGCCGAAAGCGGGTGAGCGGCTCCGCATATTCCGAAAGAATGCGGAGGAACCGCCCATCCGGACTATTCAAGAAACCGTCGTTCTCATACGCCAGCGGAGCGCTTTTTAGCTTGCTATCCATGATGAGCAGTGTCTTTCTATGGGCGGAGTCCCAATGCGCAATCCATTACAAGTTGCGGTTACTTCCGAGGTGGTTTTTCCTCATGGTAATGTACAGCCTCAGCAAAACCAATCCACAGATCAAGCAACCCCAGTCCTGTACAGACACCCCGCACAAATCCATTGGTGACAACCGGCTGCAAGCTCGGAAACCGCAGTAACAAGTAGTTGTCCGACCATTGCAGGCTCCAGGGCAGAATGGCCAGCGTTACTCCACTTCCCGCACAAAGTAGGACAAAAATGAGAACAGCGGTCCGGTGCAACCACAGGTCCATCCCAGTGCGCAAAGTGTCGCGAGAATTTTCGGGGCTTTCTGGGCTTGAAACTTCAGGAGAAAACGTAGGGTCACCAGTCAAAGCCATCTCCCGATTGCAGCAGACCTATCCGGACAATTTTCAGGTTAAGGCGCATCCGGTCATTTTACGACCTGAGGGCCTTAATGCGCTCGGCAACATCACGGTAGTCAATATTACTGCCGTAAACCTGGAGAAAATGATTCAATGCCTCAGTCCGGTTCTGTGCCAATTCAAAAGCCGAACCAAGTTCGTAGTGCAGCGCGGTTGTAGACTCACCTTCAAGGTTGGGGATCTTCAGAGCCTGCTGATACCAGCGGATTGCCGCTTCCGGCACACCCTTATCCAGGAAGCACTGCGCCAGCCAGGTATAAGTCTGCATCAGGTGCGGGAAAGCATGACCGCGTTCCACAGACTGACAAACTTTCTGCAATTCGCCGATCGCTTCATCCAGAAGCCCCATTTCGCGGAAAGCAACCCCAAGGTTGTAATGCGTCTCCGGATCTTCTTCCGCCTTAGCCGCGTCGTCTTCCAGTTCATTGCGTAAATCGCTGAACATGCCGCTCAAATCCACAGCCGCAGGATCAAACGGCGCAGCCGGGGCCGCAGCAGGAACATGTGCCAGCGGAACTGGCGGAGCCATAGGAGCAGCCACCGGCATAGGTGCAGGTGTAGCGGCAGCACTGGCTGCAATACCAATCTCACGCGGCAACGAGCTTTCCAGATCCGCAACCATCGCACCCAACTCCGGAGCTTTGGCCACCGGTGGTGCAACCGGCGCTTGCGGCACCGCCACCGGCGGAGCTTTGGGAGCAGGCGGCACAGGCCCTGCATCATTCAGGAAATCATCGCCCAACGAAGACTCAAGGTCGGATACCAGATTACCCAACAAACCGCTTGCTGCCGCAGCCGCAACGGTCGGCCGAACAGGCGGCGCCGGCGGTTTAAGTGGAGCGGCGGCAACTTTAGGCGCGGCAGGTGGCGCTTGTACAGGGGGAGCAACTTGGGGCACTGGCGCAACTGGAGCAGCCGCAACTTTAGGCGGCGCCACGGGTGCAGGCGGCGCAATAACCCTAGGAGGCACTGGCGGTGCAGGAGGCGCAACCACCTTCGGCGGCGCAGCCGGTTTAGGCGGCGGAGGCGGAGCCACTTCTACCGCAGGAGGCTCTTCCTCCACAACAAACTGGTCCACCACTTCCACTTCAGGCGCGGCTGAAACCGCTGTAGCAGCCTCAATTTCCTGGCGAATCGCAGAGATCGTGGCCTCATCAGCGCCCAACTGCTCCAGCTTCAAAACCGAAGCGCTGGCCTGGTCCGCCATGCCACTTGAAAGATAGAACCGAATCTCTTCAACCGCCTCTGCAATGGCGTGTGTGTTGTCAACCGCAGGAGTGACCTCGACCACCGGTTCTTCAGGAGCCGCCGCGGCAGCAGGCTCATCCACAACTTCAACTTCCCACTCGTCGGAGAGATCAATCTCCTTGGCCGGCTCAGGTTCTGTCGCCTGCACATCAAACTCAACCGACTGAGCAGCAGGAGGAGCTGGTGGCGCAGACACCGGAGCATGCCAAACCAAACCAGATTTCACGGGAGCAGCAGGAGCCACTTCCATCTCAGCCACCGGCTCCGCAGCAACTCTAACTTCGGGAACAACCTTGGCGGCAGGCGCCTTGACTTCAATCTCAGGGATCGACGCCTGCTGCTGGTCCTCAAGAAAGACAGCCTGATAGGGCCTGGTAACCGTGCCCGCCCGTTCTTCATATCGCGCCGCCAATTCACCATACCGCGTGGCTTCCTCTGGATAGTTGGCTTCACGGTAAACATTTTCCAGGTTATGGCAGCAAACCGCAGCTTCCGCGAACCGCCCCGCGCGGGTATGCAAACTGGCCAACCGCTGATTCAACCGCAAATCTTTCGGCGCTTTCGCCAGGGCTGCCACTAAAGGCTCCAGGGCCTTTTCCGCCATGTTGTAGGAAGCGAAAAGTTCAGCGTCGGTAATGGCGGCGCGCACCGCCAAAGCAACTTCATCGGAATAGCGCTGTTCGATAAACGGCGCGGTCGCTTCCAGTTCGTCCACCATCACCGCGCCTTCTTCGGCGGTAATCAGGCTTTGCGATGTGCTCGGGCTGCCCAGCTTGCCGGCCACCTGCTGGTAGTTGTCCGCATGCAGGTGGTTATGCGGCTCCAATTGCGTCAGCTTCAGGTAGTAATCGCGCGCTTTCTCGTAATCTTCTGCTTGGGTGTAAGCGTGTGCCAGCAGTTCGTAGATTTCGGTCAGATGGGTTTGCTCACCCGCCTTTTGCAGGAGGTCCAGCAAAATCTCAAGCGATGCCGTGCTTCCTTGCACATGCCCGATCAAACTGTGCAGGGTCTCCAACATCTTGCTCGAATCCCCGGCCAGCATGCGGTCGGAGTTGGTAGCAAACACTTGCAAGGCATTGTCATACTGCCCGGCAGCCATCAGTGCGTCTGCGTAAGCGCTGATTCCGCCGACATCGTTGTGCACGGCCGCTAGTTTGTTGGCAATGCCTCCAGCCTCAGTCAGCTGCCCCGTCTGTAAATATGCCTGCAACAGGGCATTGAGGCCCTCGGCATGATTGTCCAGGTCGGCAACATGTTCGAGGTTCTTCACCGCAGTGGGGAAATCGCCGGCATCAAAAGCCAGCCGCCCACGCAACAGCAGCGCGTGGCTGTTGCTCGGGTCCAGCTTCAGCATGCGCTGTAAAATTTCTTCGGCAGCGGTCAGCGCACCGCGGGAGCGCAGACTTTCGACCGCAGTAGCAAAAATGTCCCAGGCTTCCGCCTTCTTTCCCAGCCGGATATAAACCTCGGCCAGGCGGGTCCGCATGTTGACGTTGTCCGGATCCATCTCCAGGGTCTTCTGGAAAATACGGACTGCCTGCTCAAGCTCTCCGCCGCGCAGGAATTCTTCCGCCACCTGTAGATACTGGGCGCGCGCGTCGTTAAACAGCCCTTGCTGGGTATATAGTTCGGCAAGTCTTAACGAGCCTTCCAGCGTAGGACGCAGCTTGGAAAGCTTCTTGTACATCGCAATGGCTTTTACCGTGAATCCCTGCTGCGCGTAAGCATCCCCAACGCTCTTGAAGCACTCGATGGCCCGGTCGCTCTCGCCCAAGCGAGAATAAAGGTCGCCCACGGTATTCATGACCGTAAGGTCCTTGGAATCAGCCTTGACGATTTTCTCGTATTCCGAGATGGCGTTCTGCAACTTGCCCTGCTGGACAAACTTCTCCGCAGCGCTGAGTACCTTCTGTTTGTTAAAGCCGAAGCCAAACGCCATAGAAGTGCGAACTCCGCTTGTATTGTCGGACCCGCCCCAGCGACTTCAAACCCAGGAAGCTGTGGCGAGTAAACCATTCCCGAGACAGTGTGGAGGCCAATGCCAAGAGATGGTCGTACGGACAAGGCCAATTGTACGACCGGACACCCAGAATCGTATGGTTACCAAGGGTTACCAGAAGGGAGTGTACGACCGAGTTACCGAAGGAACCGGGCTTATGCCCTTATATAAGGTGATAAGTCAATGGCCAGTCAAAACCATGCATCCGTCACACGAAAGACGCCGTTCTAATCATCTGATCTCCCGCACCTCAAATGTCGTATTTGATCCAAGAACAGGTTCGAAGTGGCTCCCCTCGGGTTGTCTATTTCAAAGCAGATGCGCGCGCCCGATATCGGTATGTGCGAGAGGCGCTAGAAGCCGTCCGTTCCAGCGGAATTGAAGAGGTTGCGTTCTTAGCAGAAGAACGCCAACCAGTGATAAAACAGTAATAAAACTGGTTCTTTGTTCCGCTTCGAGAACGAAAATAAAGTTCCTTCCGTATTCATTTACAGGTAAAGTTAACCTAGGGGCTTTATCTTCATATTTAGGAAGTCTGATCGCCCCGCAGCAAGTTTCCCCTACCCCCGGTAACTCAGAATGGCAAGATGGCTCAAGTGGGTTGAAAGCGGCACCTCGCAGGGATGGGCCTGCTCACAGTGCAGTTGGGTCATGAATTCCCCCGACCTGCTAAGCGACCCGGATGCCAAGGCCGCCTACGACCGCCTGGCTAACGCAAAATTTCAGTCCCACAAATGCCAGGACTACGGTATCCGCGCAGAACTAGTCGAAGAGGAAGACTTCATGACTCGGGCGCACAACCTGGTGAAACGCGGCTTTAAACCTCGAGACGCAGCCGATATCGTCATGCAAGAAGTCCTCCTGGAACATGGAGAAGATGGCCCCCGCGCCGCCCGTACTCGCATGGCAGCAGAAGAATTCTTGCGCCGGGTAAAGTCCGGCATTATTTGACGAATAAAATCACTCTCACCATTGCCGTTCTGAACCGCATTCTTTTTGGCGGAGAGGAATCTGCGCGCCCCAAAGCCTTGTGCTTCTTGCGGGGCGATAACTCACACGCTTGGCGCGCATTCGATTGAAGATTGCCCAGCGAAATAAACCTAAGCCCGGGCTACAGCTCCGAGCAGGAAGAACATCAGAATGAACACAATCGGCTTGGGCAGCAGCCGCAGAATTTTCCAAACCACAATACTCACGACTTGATCCTCCGCGCGGGGGAGATCCGCGAATGAACCGGTCAACGAGCAAATTCCAGGTGCTGAGATTGGACGAGGAGGATTTTACCCCAAAAACCGCGCGCCGCAAGGGGTTTGCGGCGCGCAATGCCAACGGCAATATCTAAATGGTGCAAAGTCAATCACTTAATGAAAGGTTCAGGCTGTACTTCGTGGATCCACAAAGCCCATCACCGGCAGCGGGCGCACAAGAAGGCCTCCATCCTTACGCTCCCGCTCCGCTACCCATTGCCACATTCTCCCCTCTTCAGTCAAAAAGGTACGCGCCTCGTCATACTCAACCAGCCGGGCAAGCACGGTCGTGACTGAAGCAAGCGGCTTCTTGTGCCGCTCCAGCACGCCGGGAAATTTCCTCCGCAACAAATCACAAACCTGGCGCGCCGATAAATGCGACGGAGCTTCCATCAACACCGCGCGGCAAGCCTGGGTAAACCCAGACCGCCGCACGGTATTCCGGTCAAGCAACTCCTGCAATGGCTCGCTGAGTATGGAATCGCCGAACATATTGGCCAGGCCAACCAGCGTTTGCTTGATCGAGCCAATGCGTTTCATCACGTCAGCGCGTTGCTGCAATAACGCCGACAGTTCATGTTCCGCCGAGCGGATTACCTCTTGTACATGCAGATCCACCAGCGGTCTACGTTGCTCCCTCATCTCGCTGTTCATACTGCCCTCGCTACTTTCCCACCGGAGTCGAAGCAACGGCTTGGACATCAGTATTAGAAGGCCGTTGGCGCGCCAACAACGTTACGCGCTTCGATGTCGACAACTCGTAACCAGTCGTCACCCCGCTCGGCCAAATTTGGATGAGCACATACCGTTCTCCGTCGGCCCTAAACCGAAGGGCAGGTGTTGAGTGAACCGTGCGTGTGATCACCGGCGCGGTCACAAACGAAGTAAGCACCCGATTGGCAGTATCACGCAGTGTTAAAGTATGGGGTGCAACCCTCACTACCCGGTATTCGCCGGCTGGAAATGTCTTTTTCCCCACGCTGAACTCAAAGGGGACGTCTGCTTTGAGCACCACTTGCTGCATGAACTGCGAGAAACCGGCAGTCGTCAATAACAAAACAACCACTACCAGTGAAGTTATGTTCGCGGTAATCCTCTTCATACACCCTCCATGTATGTCGTCTTGCATCAAGCGAAAGTCCAGGCAGAACCAAGGTGATCGTGCACCACTGGCTCTGCCATCCGCTGCTTGCGCTCCAACTGTTTTGCAAGACTCATACGCGATTGGAGCACCCATCCCTACTATTAGGATTATTGTTTGTTTTCATTTGAAAGATGAACCTGGCTCATGCAGCGAAGAACTGCGCCGGGGCTCAGTTCTTCCTTGCTGTGGTCGCGGAAGCGTGCGCCTCTTTCAGCTTCTGTGCGCACTCTTCACAGCACACTTCAATCGGCTTGCCGCCGATTGTGACCTTGATCGCGTTCGCATCCAGTTTGTAATCGCATGCCGCACAAGTTTTTTCAGCCATGACTACTCTCCAAGACCCGAAATTTCGGGTGTGCGAGCAGTAGGCCATTGCGGAAGAGATAGCCGCTATCAGAATCTTTAGCGATTTGTTGGAGGGAACACTAACGGCGCAAAGCGGATTGTCTGAACGCGGAGGGCGAACGCCCGTAAGCCTCGCGAAACGCGGAGCTAAAATGGCTATGACTGGAGAAGCCAAGCTCCAGGCTCAGGCTGGTAAGGTCGTCATAGTGGGAAAGAAGGTCGAGCGCCCGCGCCAAACGCAATCGCAACTGGTACCGGTACAACGGCACGCCTTCTACCTGCTGGAAAACCTGCGTGAGGTACACCGGAGAGCAGCGCACCTCGGCGCCAATCTTCGCCAGAGTCCAGCGCCGTGCCAGATCATTCATCAGCGCCAGCTTCACCCGGTCAACCAGCCGCTGCCGTCCAACCGTAGCGCCGGCTGGATGTGAAGTACGCGGCCCCAGCGACCGGCGCACCAGAGTCAGGGCAAGGCTCTCGGCTTCCAAGGGCTCCGCAATGTTCTCACGAAGGCTATGCCGTAGCAGCGCCACCAGCACTTGCGCCCGCGGGTCAATCCGCAGGCGCTGCAACCGGAACGCCAGCGGCGCCGTGTTCCGCAAAAGGTCCCGTGGTGCGAGTTCGCGCAGGAGCGGCTCGCTGAGTTTCAGGGTCAGGCAGGCATCGCCACCGGCAACCGGGTGGCTGACTCTATAACCGTCATCGGCATTGAAAAACAACACCTGGTTCGCTTCCGCTACTGCCTGGTCTTGTCCCAGATGCCGTATATAAACGCCGCGATAGGGGAACACCAGTTGTGTCGCATCGCAATACTCTTCCGCGCCCATACTCATGTGGCTGCCCGAGCAGCACACGTCGCGAATGGCTAGCGTCTGAGTTTTCAGCAGCTGTTGGACTGCGAATCCAGGCATGGCGTCTTAGATTCCCTTTTGGGTTGGCCAGTCGCACAAAAATGTGCCCCATGTCTACTGTCTTGCCCAACTGTCTTGTCTAACTGTCTTGATATTAGAATTATTGTTTGTTTCCCACAAATAGATGAACTATGCTCATGTCATGGATGTAAAGCTGGAAATCCGCCACCTGCGTCTTCTGGCCGCAGTAGCCCAAACCGGCAGCGTGACCGAGGCCGGCAAACTCCTGCACCTGACCCAGTCTGCCTTAAGCCATCAGTTGAGGGACGCAGAAGAAAGACTGGGAGCCGCATTGTTCTTGAGGTTGGGAAAGAGAATGGTGCTAACGCCAGCGGGAGAAAAGCTTCTCTTATCAGCAGAAAAAATATTAGGCGAACTGAAAACCGCCGAATCCCAGATCATCGGCTTGAATGGCGGCACGCGCGGCATCATCCGCATCAGCACCGAATGCTACACCTGCTATCACTGGCTGCCTCCAGTGCTTAAGAAATTTCACGCGCGCTACCCAAAGGTTGAAGTCAGCATTGATGCCGAATACACCCATCGCCCCATCGAAGCATTGTTGGACGGCAAACTCGACGTGGCCATCCTGAACTGCACGCCTCCACCGCGCAATTCCAGTCTGCGCCTGATGCCGATGTTTGAAGACGAACTGGTTTTAGTAATGGCCCCAAAACATCCACTGGCAGCGAAGAGCCAAATCTCGCCGAAAGAATTGGCGGCAGAAACCGTTCTCATATACCCTCCACGGGAAGAGAGCACATTCCTGTCGGTCCTGCACAAGTCTGGAGTCGAGCCGGAACGAATCATGGAGATTCATACTCACCGAAGGCATCATCGAGTTGGCCGCCGCAGGAACGGGCATCGGGTTCCTCGCACGCTGGGCGGTAGCACCCTATGAACAAAGTGGCAAAGTAGTTTTGCGCCCGCTCACCAGCAAAGGATTCCGCCGCGTGTGGCACGCCGCCACTCTGCGCAATCAGCCCAGTCCTGCCTACGTAAGCGAATTTCTGGATGTGCTTTCTGCCTACTGCCCGAAACCGGCGCGGCTCATGCGTGCCTAGCATGGAACGCTCGTCCATCGCTGAATACCTCAACGACTTCCTTCGCCGGGGAAATGAATGCGCCTATATAGAGCCCGATGGTTACCGCACCGCGCACTGGAGTTACCGCCAGGTAGCTGAAACCGCGTTTCGTTTCGCGCGTGAGTTGGAAGCCCAGCAAATTCACAAAGGTGAATACGTCGTAGTCTGGGGCCCAAATTCCGCAGCCTGGGTGGCTGTGTTTTTCGGCTGTGCCCTGGCGGGAGTGATCGTCGTTCCCATGGACGACGCGGCTACTTCCGATTTCGCCCTGCGCGTTTTTCATCAGGTTGGCGCCAGGTTGCTTTTGTGCACGAAAAAACATCAGGCCGGTTCGGTCCCCTCGCTGGCGTTCGAGGACTTGCTGCAAACTCTGGCCCGTCACGATTCCGCTCCTTATACCTCAGCTGAAGTCTGCTCCTCCGACGTTCTCCAGGTCGTGTTCACCTCCGGCACGACCGCCGAACCCAAAGGAGTCGTCATCACCCACGGCAATGTTCTAGCCAACGTCGCGCCGCTGGAAACTGAAATCCAGAAATACCTGAAGTACGAGCGCTGGTTCCATCCCGTGGGTTTTCTCAATCTCCTGCCACTGAGCCATGTCTTCGGGCAATTCCTCGGAATCTTCCTGCCGCGAACCATGGGCGGAACCGTCATCTTTCAGGATTCCCTCAAGCCCTCGGAAGTCATTGCCACCATCAAGCGCGAGCGCGCCTCGGTTCTGGTCGCCGTGCCCCGCGTATTGCAATCGCTAAAAGAAAAAATAGAACGCGATCTGGAAGATCAAGGAAAACTGGCACGCTTCCGCCAGCGTTTCGAATCCTCCAAAACCAGGCACTTCCTCCTCCGCTCCATGATCTTCCAAAGCATCCGCCGTCAATTCGGATGGAAATTCTGGGCCTTCATCTGCGGTGGTGCCGCAATGGACAGCGTCACCGAAGAATTTTGGGGACGCCTGGGCATCGCCGTAATCCAAGGCTATGGCCTGACCGAGACTACATCGCTGATCAGCGTGAACCACCCCTTCCGCCTGGGCAAAGGTTCCATTGGAAAAGTTCTGGCAGGACGCGAAGTCAAACTGAGCGAAGACGGAGAAATTCTAGTCCGGGGAGGCGGCGTAGCCAGCGGCTATTGGAGCGGACAAGAACTCAAGCCCATGTCCAGCCAAGAAAGCTGGTATCACACCGGCGACATCGGCGAACTCGATGCCCAAGGGAATCTCTATTTCAAAGGCAGAAAGAAAGATGTAATCGTCACCCCGGCAGGCATGAACGTGTACCCTGACGATCTGGAAGCGGCCCTACGCCGCCAGCCGGAAGTGAAAGATTGTGTGGTCGTAGGATTACCGAGAAATGGGAACGCCGATCCCTGCGCTATCTTAATCCTCCGCGAAACGAACGCGGACCCTAAAGCAGTAGTCGGAAAAGCCAACGAACCTCTGGCCGAATACCAGCGCATGCGCCACTGGATGGTATGGCCCGAGGAAGATTTCCCCCGCACCTCCACACAAAAACCGCGCCGTAACCTGATCCAGCAAGCGGCGATTGCACAGCAAACGCAGGAAACAGGGCGCCCCAAATCCCCCACCGTCCTGGGAGATTTGATCGGGCGAATCAAGGGGGGCTCGCCCACTCACTTGTCAAGCAGCACCAATCTGGACTCTGATTTGAATCTGTCCTCACTGGAGCGCGTAGAACTCATGGGAGCGCTGGAAGACCGCTACCAGATCGACCTCAGCGAAGCCGGCTTCGCGTCCATGCAAACGGTAGGCGATCTCGAACGCTTTTTGCAAGGCAGCGTCCATGCGCGAACCAAATATCACTATCCCCGCTGGACGTTGCGCTGGCCAATCTCGTGGATCAGAATCCTCTCCCAATATTTCTTAGGACGCCCCGCAGTATTCCTATTGGGCTGGCCCAGAGTCAAAGGAAAAGAAAATCTGCGCGGAGTCCGCGGCCCCGTGCTGGTCATTTGCAATCACATCAGCCACGTGGATGTCGGCTTTGTCCACAAAGCTCTCCCCGCGCGCATCCGCCATTACCTGGCGACTGCCGCTGGCGGAGAAGTTATGCAATCTCTGCGCACTCCTCCGCCGACTCGCAACATGTTTGCCCGGATCTACGATCGCGTCAGGTGGGCGCTGGGAGTGACGTTGCTCAATCTGTTCCCTCTCCCCCGTGCCTCCGGCTTCCGCGAAAGTTTCGCCTACGCCGGAGAATGCGTAGACCACGGCTACAGCGTGCTGGTCTTTCCCGAAGGCCGCCACACCGCTGACGGGAAAACCGGTTCTTTCCAGGCCGGCATCGGGCTACTGGCGAATAACCTCAAAATTCCGATTGTTCCTATGCGAATTGATGGGCTTTTCGAACTAAAACAGGCAGGCAAACACTTCGCCCGGCCCGGTAAAATCCGCGTAAGTATCGGCGCCCCAGTCACCTTCCCACCCGGCACCAGCCCGGAGGAAATCGCCCAGCATCTACAGAAAATTGTGGAGGGCCTAAACCAGTAAACTTCCCAACTTACCCCTGCATCCAAGCTCCGGTATAGTGTTTGTAATAACCTTTGGCCGAAAAATCTATGGGGAGGTTGTAAGCAATGCACTTTGATTTCAAGCAAGGCGTGCGCATCGCTACCGCTTGTGTGCTGGCGGCAATATTTGCCGTACCGCAAAATTTGCTGGCGCAGGCCGCAGCGGCCCATGTTGTCAGCCCCGCTGACCTGCAAAAAGCCGCCGTTTCGGCAACTCAGGCGCGCGAACAAAACCTGCAAACCGTCCAGGCATTCGTCTCTTCCGAAAGAGCCGTCAAAGCCATCAAGGACGCGCACATGGATCCGCAGCAGGTGAAAAACGCAGTAGCCAGCCTGAGCAATGCAGAACTGGCCCAACTGGCCGCCCGCGCCAATAAAGCCCAGGCCGATTTCGCTGCCGGCGATTTGAGCGACCGCGACCTGATCGTAATCATGCTGGGGATTGTTGTATTGGTGCTGATCATCGTCGCCGTCCGTTAGGCTTACCCGATGTTTCGTCGCATAGCTGGATTGCTGGCCGCGTCATGTCTGTGTGGAATATTCTGTGCAGCCGACGCGCCCGGCATCTGGCTCGACGTACCCTTCGTCAAACAAGTCAAAGAAGGATGCGGCGCCGCCAGCATCGCCATGGTGATGCAATACTGGGCGCAAAAGCAGAATCGCGACCCGCAGAGCGTAGACCCATCCCAGATCCAATCGACGCTATATTCGAAAAAGGGACACGGCATCTACGCCTCGGATGTGGAAGCTTACTTCCAGCAACATGGTTTCCGTATCTTCACCTTCAAAGGCGGGCTTGCGGACCTGAAGCAACACCTGGAAAAAGGCCGGCCGCTGATGGTCGCGCTGAAACCCTCAGCGGGAAACGTTCCGCTACACTATGTGGTGGTAACGGGTCTCGACTGGGACAACCATCTGGTGATGGTCAACGACCCCGCGCAAAGAAAACTGTTGAAGCTCGACCAATCCAGTTTCGAACAACAATGGAACGCCGCCGGAAAATGGACCCTGCTGGCACTGCCCGAATCCGGCGGAAACTGACCTTTGTTGTTGTCCTCATTTGCTCGGCAAGCCTTGCAGCTCAAGTCAGCGGTTCCGATCCGCTTCAAAAAGCAAAAGAGCTTACCGAGAAAGAGCAATGGCAGGAGGTAGTCGCGCTGGTTGACTCGACTTCCGTCCACTCGCCTGAACTCAACTATTTTTACGGAACCGCGCTGGCACATTTGGAACGATGGCCGCAGGCGCACGAAGTTCTCGCGGCGGGTGAAAAAGCGCTCCCCCGCGATGCGCGGTTCCCCATCGAACTGGCGGGCGTGGATTTCAAGCAAAAGCGCTACTCAGAAGCTGCCAACCATCTACGGCATGCCCTGCACTTGAAGCCCGATGATTCCTATGCCAACGAATTTCTGGCAACTGTCTATTTCCTTGAAGGCAATCTGGAAGCCGCAGTCAAACACTGGAACAAGGTCAACAAGCCAAAGCTGGCTGACGTAAAGACGAATCCTAAACCTCGCGTGGATGCAGCCCTGCTGGACCATGCGTTCACTTTTGCGCCCGCCAGCGTTCTCCGCCGCGAGGACCTTCTGAGCAGCGAAGCCCGCGCCGAAGCCCTGGATATCTTCTCCAGCTTCAACTTCGAACTGCAAGCTCGCGACGATGGACAGTTCGACCTGATCTTCCGCAATCAGGAGAGCAACGGCTTCGGCAACAACAAGTGGGAAGCTCTGATCCGCACTTTTCGCGGCCTGCCCGCGCAAACCGTCAACCCTGAGTTCTACAACTTTCATGGCAAAGCCATCAACATGATTTCCATGTACCGCTGGGATGCCGAAAAGCGCCGGGTCTTCGCCGAACTCTCCGGCCCGCTTCGACTGGATCCCAAACGCCGCATTTCATTCGCCGCAGACCTTCGCGGCGAAAACTGGGACATCCGCCCATCCTTCGCCGGACAGGTCCCGCTGTTGGGCAGTTTCAACATGCGCCGCGAAGCCATTAAGGCCCAGATCACGACCATCCAAAGCAGCCGCTGGAGCTGGTCAGCCGGCGCTGAACTTTCCCACCGCGATTTTCGCGACATATTCCTGGGCAGCGCACTAACACCGGAGTTGCTGCCCAAGGCCTACCAACTCAAACAAACCACTCAGGTCAATGCAGACCTGCTTCGATTTCCCGAACGCAGATTCACCATCACCAGCAGCATCTCCTCGGACATTGGACGGACCTGGTCCACCCCTGCCCATGCCTTCGAAAAGCTCCAAGCCTCACTCCTCTTGCACTGGCTTCCCCAGGCACAGGGTGACGACTACGAACTCCAGCAGCGATTCCGTGCGGGAAAGACCTGGGGCACTGTCCCTTTTGACGAACTTTTTATCCTGGGCGGCCTGGGCGATAACAACCTCGAGATGCGCGGGCACATCACAACTCACGGCGGCAGAAAAGGCAGCGGCCCGTTGGGGAGAAACTACTTCCTCTCCAATTGGGAGATGGACAAGAACATCTTCCACGACAGCTTTGTAACTGTTAAGCTGGGGCCGTTTCTGGACACAGGGAAAATTTCCGACCCGCTTTCCGGCCTGGGTTCGCATCGCTGGCTTTGGGACACCGGCGGGCAGGTCAAACTGAAAGCCTTCGGATTCGGCATAGCACTGGTTTATGGAAAAGACTTACGCACCGGCAACAACGCCGTCTTCGTTACCATGTTGAATCACTAGTCATGAAAGGAGAGGGTATGAAATCGAAGATTCTGATCGCAGCAGTTTTCTCCGCGCTGGTATTCGCGCAACAATCCTCGGCCCAAACCAAAGTTGAACTGAAAGATGCTCAGGGCAAAAGCGTAGGCACAGCCGAGATCGAGCCCGGCCACATGGGGGTTCAGATCATGCTCGATCTGCACGACCTGCCCCCGGGCGAGCACGCCATCCATATCCACCAAAACGCAAAATGCGATGCTCCCGACTTCAAATCCGCCGGCGGACACTTCAATCCCGACGCCAAGCACCACGGCCTGGAAAACCCCGAGGGCCACCATGCCGGAGACATGAAGAACATTACAGTCGGACAGGACGGCAAGTGCACCGAAACCATGATGAATATGGACGTGGATTTGAAAGACGACAGCCACTCGTTATTCAGCAACGGTGGAACGGCGTTGGTGATCCACGCCAAAGCCGATGACATGAAGAGCGACCCGGCCGGAAACGCGGGCGACAGAATAGCCTGCGGAACAATTACAAAATAGTTAATAAAGAATGGGGGCACGGGCGTCGGGCACCCGTGCCGCTCTAGCCACGAGATGTTCGCCGGCCCCACAACTCCGCCAGCAATCCGGACCGGGTAAGCCACAACCCGGCTGCCGCCGCAGCCGTCCAGGTAATTCCCGCCAGCAAGAGCGCCTTGATATTGGCCAGCATACCGCCGCCGGTCATCAGCCCCGTGGCGACCTGATGACTTAAGATACCCGCCACCACCGCAGTGATCCCAGCTTTGCCCAGCTCGCTCCAATTCAGTTCACTCGCCAAAGCCAGCTTCCGCCAGTGGACCAAGACCGCCATGGTCAGACAATTCGCCGCAATTCCGATGTCGGACGCCATGGCCAAACCAGTTGCGCCATGGAGATGAAACAGCACCTTGTAAATCGGCAAGGACGCAATGGTGACAACCGAACTGGCAATCATCGGCGTCAAAGTATTTCCTGAAGCGTAGTAGGCACGCGTATAAAGCGCCTGCGCCGACCAGAAAGCAAGCGACAGAGAAAACCAGAAGAAATAGACCGAGGTCTCTTGGGCATCGGACGCACGAAAGTGCCCATGCTTGTACGCAAGATTGATCAGCGGCAACGAAGCGCTCATCATGAAGCTGGCAAAGAGCAACGAGGCCGCCACCACGCGATAGACCGATCCATTCACAATGCCGGAAAACTCACGCAGCCGTTTCTCTTCGAACAGTTTTGCGAAAAAGGGAAACGACGCCTGCCCTGCCGCCTGCCCCAGGATCGCAATCGGAACCTGAAACAACCGTTTGGCAAAATTCAAGCGGCTGATATCGCCCGAACTGCCGGCGGCAAAATAGCGGAGGAACCAGTCATCCACCGTGACCAGCGAAACCCCAAGCATCAGCGGGATCGAAAGCTTCACCCAATGCCGAAATGCAGGATTGCGAATGTCAAACGAAGGCCGGTATCCCGCGCCGATGCGCGCCGCCCCGATTGCGTTGATGAGGAAAATGCCAAGGAAACTACCCGCGATAGCACCGTAAGCCAGGGACGAGATTCCAAATTGGCGCGCAAAGAATATGCCGCCAAGAATGATTCCCCCGTTGTAGATCAACGGCCCCACGGCCGGAAGCAAGAACAACCGCCGCGCCAGCAAGACGGCAGAAACAACCCCTCCAACATAAAAGAACGCCTGTGCCGGCAAAAGCACTCGCGTAAGGAAAACGCAAAGCTCAAACTGCTGTGGCGTGAACTTGCCGAACATCAAGCGCACCAACTGCGGCGCAAAGAGTTCGCCAAGCAAGATCCCGATGAGCAACACCAGGCTCATTACGCTGAGAATGATGGAAAAAGTTTTCTTGGCGTCATCCTCGCGCTTCTCAGCCAGAAAGCGGGTGTAGATGGAAACAAAGGTGATCGAAGCAGTCCCGCCCGCCGCAATGTAGTTGAGCCAATCGGGAATGGTGAAGGCGGCAACGTAGGCATCGGTCTGCCAACCCGCCCCAAACGTCCGCGCGATATACATCTCGCGCACAAACCCCATCACCCGGGAAAGCATGATGGTGGACATCAACAGCAATGTAGCCGAAAACGCCGAATGCTCATGCAAAGGCCGGAACTGGCGCAAAGCCCGGCTGAACCAGCCGCGAGGCGCGGCCGGATTAGAGATAGGAGATTCTGCCACGTTGTGGCGATTCTACACGGAAGGCATCAGGCCACTGATGCAGTAAATGGTTCCCGGTTTTCTCAGCGTCCTTTGCGGGTTTTTCTTTGCGCCCTTTGCGTTTTGAGGTTTCATTTGGCCGCTGTACGCAAGTCCTTGTAAACCACTCCGCCCTTCATCACAAACTCAACGTGCTCCAGCGAACGCACATCGGTCAAAGGGTCCTTCTCCACAGCAATAATGTCCGCATACTTCCCCGGCTCAATGGTCCCAACATCCTTGGACCGTCCAATCAAGTCCGCTGCGCTGAAAGTAGCCGCCCGAATCGCCTGCGCCGGAGTCATCCCATACTTCACCATGTAGTAGAACTGCCTGGCATTGTCGCCATGAGGATAGACCCCGGCATCGGTCCCAAACGCCATCTTCACACCCGCCTTGAATGCCTTCTCAAAATTCTCCCGCTGCAAGCGGCCGACGGCCTTTTCTTTTTCCACTCTCTCCGCATCCAGCCCAAACTTTGGCGCTTCATTCAGAATGTAGTCATCGTTGTAAATATCCATCACAAAATACGTCCCATGCTCTTTCGCCAGCCGAATCCCCTCATCATCCACCAGACTGGCATGCTCGATGGAATCAATCCCCGCCAGAATCGCATTCTTGATTCCCTCCGCCCCATGCGCATGCGCGGCAATCTTGCGTCCGCCCATGTGCGCAGTTTCCGCCGCGACTTTCAGTTCTTCGAGCGTGTACTGCGGAGCGCCGGGCTGGTCGCCGTGCGAAAGCACACCGCCGGTCGCCAGAATCTTGATCACATCCACCCCATATTTTTCCTGCGCCCGCACCACATGCCGAATCTGGTCGGCCCCATCGGCAATCTGAAAATCGCGCTCCTCAGGAAACATCATCACGCGAGTCTGCGGCGTGAAGTTATTCAGGTCTCCATGCCCGCCGGTAATCGAGATCCCTGGCCCGCTGGCGACGACTCTCGGCCCGGGAATATATCCCTCATTAATCGAATTGCGCAGGTCCACGGCAAGAAACGGCTCCGAACCCACATCCCGCACCGTGGTAAAACCGGCATCCAATGTTTTGCGCGCGTTCACCACCGCAGCGAACGCGCTGGCGAAAGGCGAATCCTTGAACTCGTAAATCGGGTCATACCGGTCCGCGCGCGAAGCCAGGTGCGCATGGCAGTCAATGAGCCCGGGCAGCACGGTCGCATTCGAAAGATCGATCACATTGCTTCCCGCAGGAATCTTGATCGCAGTCGCCGGCCCGACACTCTTGATCCGCTCTCCTTCGACAACGATCACTTGTGTTTCCCGCACGTTGTCGCTGGTCGAATCAAACAGTCGTCCGGCAAGAATATAGGTGGTCTTAGGCGCAGCAGCAGGGCTTGCGCGACGGCGAGACAAGCGAAAAACAAACTACTAAAGATGACCGCAAGACATGTTTTCCTGATCAAGGGAGCCTCCGCGAAAAACGACATCGCAGTTTCGCCGCTAGGGTCACCTTATGTCAACCAGTGCCTTTGACACGCACCACAACCACTCCGATAATCCGGATGTGGGCCATGCAACGGACAATTCACTCAGGTCATCGGTTTTCCGCCGCTCCTTCAAGAAATCTTTCCCGACCGCGGTGCGAGGCGAAGGCGTCTACATCTGGGACGCCGATAACAAAAAATATTTAGACCTCTCCGGCTCAGCTGCAGTGAATCTTATTGGGCATGGCGTCGCCGAAATCTCCGCTGCAATGGCGGAGCAAGCCAAACAGCTGGAGTTCGTCCACACCAGCCAGTTCACCACACCGATTGCCGAGCAGTACGCGCAAGAACTACTGGAGTTCGCCGGAGAGAATTTCAAAGGCGGCGCAGTCTACTTCACCAGTGGCGGCTCCGAAGCCATCGAAACTGCGTTGAAGCTCGCGCGTCAATATCAGGTAGAAGTTGGACAGCCTGATCGTCACCAGATCCTGAGCCGCACCCAGAGCTATCACGGTTCGACCTTGGGCGCGCTGGCAGTCTCGGGAAACAAACGCCGCCGGGAGATCTATCTCCCCATGGTGCGCGAGTTCGCTCACGTCGGCATCCCATACTGCTACCGCTGCAACTACGATTGCAAAGACGGTTGCGCTTACTGTGGCCAGGAGTACGCGGCAGAGTTGTATCAAGCCATCGCGGCCTCAGATGGCCATGCCGCCGGATTCATTTTCGAACCGGTAAGTGGCGCGACCTTAGGCGCAGTGACGCCACCGCCTGTTTATCTGCAAAGCATCGCGGATATCTGCCGCCGCCAAGGTGTTCTCCTCATTGCGGATGAAGTCATGACCGGCATGGGCCGCACCGGAAAAAACTTCGCGGTGGATCACTGGACCATCGCCCCTGACATCCTCGTGACTGCGAAAGGCCTCTCCAGCGGATATGCTCCGCTAGGCGCGGTGATCGCTAGCAAGAAAGTGGTTGACGCATTCGCCCAAGGCTCCGGCGCGTTCCTCCACGGATTCACTTACAACGCGCATCCCATTTGCCTGGCCGCGGGCCGAGCGGTACTAGGAATCATCCGCTCCCAGAAATTGGTAGAAACAGCAAACTCGGACCGCCCAGGAACCCCGGCC
This sequence comes from uncultured Acidobacteriota bacterium, assembly GCA_963837365.1. Lineage (GTDB taxonomy): Bacteria > Acidobacteriota > Terriglobia > Terriglobales > Acidobacteriaceae > CAWBXL01. The sequence continues at coordinate 37,398 of CAWIMW010000005.1, read as the reverse complement.
TCGAATCTCCACGAATCTCTCAAATCTTTATTGGAGCTGAAACCAGTCGGCGACGTCCGCGGCATCGGCATGTTAATGGGAATCGAATTCGTGGCCGACAAATCCACCAAGCAGCCTTTCCACCCACAACAGAACTTCGCCGGGAAAGTTGGGGCCGCCTGCCAAAAGCGCGGTCTGCTCGTTTACCCCATGCAAGGCAGCGTGGACGGGAGTTCTGGCGACCACCTGCTCATCGCTCCGCCAGCCGTGATCACGCCGGGGCAAATCGAGTGGGCAGCGGACCGACTGCGCCAGGCAATTCAAGAAGCCTCTGCCAACTGAGTCGGGAACTGATATCTGACGAGGTTATCCGGTTCGGGAAAAATCCGGCTACACCCAACCCGAGGCCGTGCCCCCGGCCCGTTCCCTGGAATTGCTGGCGTGGCGAAACGAGGAGTGATAAAGTGCGGGGAGGTTTCCTATGTCTGACTTTCACATAGTCTTAACCTTTGCGTTTCTGTTGTCCCTCTTTGCCGGCTCACAAGATGTCCATCGGGACGCTGCCGCAGTAACGATCAACCCTGTTGAGGCCACTCTCCATGTAGGCCAAAAGCAGACTTTCAAGGCGGTCGTCAAAAGTACTCAGAGAGTCGGAATACAATGGGTGGTTCAGGAGCCCGACGGAGGACGGATAACGGAGCATGGAATCTACACTGCTCCACCTCATGTGGGCCGTTATCACGTCGTTGCAACTAGTGAGCGTGATCCTTCCGCGCAAGCCGTGGCGACAGTAACGGTCGTGACGGAGTATGACACTCCTGATTCGCGGAGAAAATACTAGTCCCGCGATCTATCAGGGAGTAATTCGGCACACTCCACTAGCGATCCCCGCTCCTCAAAGGCGAACAAAGACAGTACCCTTACATCTGCGGAGCGTCTTTTGAATTGTCGATAGCCTTCTTCACGCCTTCACTGTTTGTTGGGTGAAGAGTGAACTTATGCCCAGTCTTGGTTTCGATTTCGATTAGAACCTGGGGGTTCCCTGTTTTTGGAGCTTAGGGTCCAATCGTGGGTCCTGCTTCCATCCTTGCATGACGACCTTCTGAGTAAAGGACTTCCAATGGTTAACAGGCATCTGCATAATCCCTTTCATAATCGGATTATCTGAGCCTATGTAAACGACCTTCCCATCAAATGCCCCCTTCTCCATCATGGCCAGAAATTCCTGAAAGTGATCTTGATATCGCTTTTGTTGCGGCAACGTTGTTCGATCTCCCGTGGTTGTGTCCGGACTTGGCAGATCTCCCGGTAGTTGCAACGCGCTCTCCTTTAATAATGGGCATGCTTTCTTCCTGCCGTCTTTGTCTTTGCCGTCGACGCAGCAGTAAGGGCCACCGCACCCCCAGGAGCAGCCGCAGCCTTGGCAGCAATCGTTGAAATACGCTTGGCAGTACGGCGGGCTAGGGGACGTAACGCACATCTCCGCACCTCCGCCAACAGACGCGCAGTACGGGTATCCACCGCCACCACTGCAGATCCAACAGTCGGCATGAGCAATAGGGGTGCTAAAACAACACGCAGCTAGAAACATGAACGGTACAAACAACATCTTCATAATATTATATTCTTAGCCTTTGTCTGGAAGCGCATAGCACGCCTGTCAGTGATCCCGACTTATAGTCCTCATTCCTAACATTTTCACAATAATTTGCATTGTTTTACGAAAACAGAACGAAGAGGGCAAAGAATGATCCAGATCACAAAACATGCTAGGGAGTGGAACGTGAATGCGTAATCAGCTACATCTATTATGCCTTCTACAGTAATTCGTGCGAGCGAAGATACGACGGAATTGGAATGGGGCTTGTCAATTGCTGATAAATCCCCATATCGCTCATTGACAAGGCGCACAGACATCGGGCGTACTCGGGCAGGGGATAACTTATCTAGGGAGCTGGCCCACCGTTTGTGTTTTGGGTTTCCTCCCCCCTACTCCAACTGAGGCTGCCCCATCCCTTTCCCGGTTTTGGAAAGGGTGGGAGACCACAATTCTCAACCTCTTAGATTTTGACTTTCTCAATTATTTTCCAAGATTCTGCAAGTCAATGCGGCACAGCTGACGGTGTCGGCAGCACAGACACCCACCCTCTGACGCAGAGGGATGGGGCAGCCTCATTTAGTATGATGGCGACAAAAATCAAAAAGCAAAGGTGGGCCGGCCCCCGTCTCTGTTTTCTGTACATCCACGCGATGCCCGCCACCAGCCCCTCCGCCTAACGGGCCGGGACAACCCGGCGGTTGCCCGGATTGAGTTCAGAGAGGTAGCATTCTAACTGGCATCAGTTGGCGAAAAATACCCATATCACTCATTGACGACTGGTACTTGGGGTTGATGTCACCAATTCGAGTTTCAACGCCGTAAACTGAAAGTTCAGACCAACGCAAAACGAAAACGCTGGATGATCCGTCTCACCATCCCCCAACCCATCAATAACTTACAAAATGTCCCTCGAATGACCCGCAGTGCATTGGCACCAACCCCGCCATCCGCCATAGTGCTATCCACGAGGAGGCGCTATGGCAAGTCCCATGATCGACTTCTGCGAGCAGGCCAAACCCAAAGCCCTGAACGAGGTTAAGCGGGCAAGGTTCCGGCAAGCCAACCGCATCCAGCAAAGCCTCCTGGCCTGCGCCGAAAAGCGGACCCTGATCTGGCTGGCCGAACGCACCCCAACCTGGATCAACTCCGACCACCTGACAGCGCTAGGGCTCTCCGCCCAAATCATGGCAGGAGTCAGCTACGCTCTCGCCAGCCAAAACCGAAACTGGCTTCTGGCTGTAATCGTGTTCCTTGCCCTCAACTGGCTAGGCGACAGCCTCGACGGCACGCTCGCCCGAGTCCGCCAGCAACAGCGCCCGCGCTACGGCTTTTACGTTGACCACATGGTGGACGCCTTTGGCGCGCTGGCGCTCATGGGGGCCTGGCCCTCTCGGGATACATGCATCCTTATATCGCCATCGGACTCCTAATCGGCTTCCTGATGTTGTCCACGCAAACCTATCTAGCCACCTATACGCTGGGTGAATTTCGTCTCTCGTTCTGGAGTTTCGGCCCGACGGAACTGCGAGTGCTTCTAGCCATCGGCAATCTGGCCCTGTTCCGCTGGCCCACCGTGCTCAAGGCACACTACCGCCTTTTCGACATCGGCGGAGTAGTCGGGCTGATCGGCATGGCCGTCATGCTGCTGTTCTTCACCGCGCGCAACACCTGCCGCTTGTATCAGGAGGAGAAAATTCGATGACCACCAGCGAATGGCGAACCACCCTGGTCCGCTGGCTGAAATTCAATGTGGTAGGAGGAATCGGAATTGTAGTTCAACTGCTATTTCTTGGGTTATTCAAGAGCATCCTGCAAATGAATTATCTGATTGCCACCGCGCTGGCCGTCGAAGCAGCAGTGATTCACAACTTCGTGTGGCATGAAAGATTCACCTGGGTGGACCGATGCACACAGCACGTCGCGACGCGTTTCCTCAAATTCAATCTGACCACCGGAGCGCTCTCCATCCTGGGCAACCTCGCCTTGATGAGGCTTGGGGTGGGGACGTTCGGCTTGAACTATCTCACCGCCAACGTCCTGGCCATTGCCATCTGTTCAATGGCAAATTTCCTGGTCAGTGATCGCTTCGTCTTCCTGGCGAGCGCTGCTGACTAGTCGTTACAGAACTCCAACTTCTCCCGCACCCACACCCCGCTCTGCCGCCTCGCGCCCCATCCGCACACAATCGGGCACGCCAATCCCCTGATACCCATTCCCGGCCAAAAAAATCCCCGGTGGAAGCAACTGCTCAATCCGCTTCACCCGCTCCAAATGCCCCACGGTGTACTGCGCCATGGAAGCTTTCCACTTATAGACCCGTGCGAATAGCGGCTCCGCCGTCAGCCCGAGAATCGCCTGAAGCTCGCTGCGAACAATCCGCAGGATTTCGTCGTCCGCCAGAGAGAGCACAGCCTCATCCCGCGCTCCGCCCAAAGAACATCGCAACAAAGCCTTGTCATCCGGCACGCGATGGGGAAATTTGTTGTGCACAAACGTGGCCGCCATCATGCGCTTGCCCTCACGCCGAGGCACTAAGAAACCGAATCCGGGCGGCAACGCCGACCGCACCTCCGCCCCGTACCCGAGCGCCACCGTGACGGACGAGCTGTAAGGAATGCTGTTCAACTCCGACGCCAGTAGCTCACTCACCCCGCCCATCAACCTTCCCGCAACATAAGCAGGCAGCGCCAAAATGACCGCATCATAGTGATCAGTCTTATATCCCGCGGAAACAATCCAACCAGAATCCTGAGCCTGAATTCCCAAGACCTCCGTACTCAGCGACAGAGATGCAGGGTTCAACTCCGCCACCAGCGCATCGGTCATCTGCTGCATTCCATGTTTGACGGAAGTAAACAATGCCCGCGCCGGGGCCCCAGCAGGAATCTTCTTTCGCGCAGCAATCATGGCGCGTCCCAGGCTCCCATGCTTGGCTTCCATGTCAGCAAACCGGGGCAGCACCGCGCGCACGCCGAGCTGCGCAGCCTCTCCGCCATACACTCCGGTCAGCAACGGGTCTGCAAGATAGTCCACGACTTCAGGCCCATAATGCCGCTCTACAAACGAAGCCACACTCTCATCGCCGTTCACCTGACCTGCCGGATGAAACCACTCCCGCGCCATGCGCAATTTGGTGGCAGTCGAGAACAGCGGAGACATGACAGTCGGCAAAATCCGCGTAGGCACCATGAACATCAGCCCATCGGGCATGACGATCAAGCGGCCTTTTTTCAGGATGTAAGTTTTGCGCTCGGAATCATTCGACCCAATCAGCTGATCGCCCAGCCCGATCTGCTTGCAAAGATCAGCCGCCCAGGGTTTCTCGGTAAGAAAAGAATCAGGCCCGGCTTCGATCAGGCATCCATCCACTTGTCGGTGAGAACCACTCCGCCCAATCGCGAAGACGACTCAAACAAGGTGTACTCAATGTCAGCGCCAGCACGCCGCCGCTGCTCCAAGGTATAAGCAGCCGACAACCCGGCAACCCCGCCACCGATGATGGCAATGCGTTTCATGGACAAAGATTTTAGTAACTGACTAGGATACGACAGATTTTGGGTGGCGCAGGGCTTCCCAGCCCTGCGATTGAGGACTCATCATTCGACCGGCTTTAGCCGCTGAGGTACTCACCTCCGCGCTGCCAGCCGCCCGCGCACAATCTCCGCCAGCGACTTCGCCAGCAGCGGGGAATCATTCAACGACTCCGCCCGCCAAAGCCGCATGTCTTGCTTCTCCGCAAATTCCTTAAACCCAATGTCAATGTCATAAAGAATCTCGACATGATCACAAAGAAACCCAATCGGCTGGATAAACACTCCAGAAGCCCCGCGGCTCTTCAATCCAGAAATCGTGTCCTCGACCGTCGGCCCAATCCACGCCCCGCCCGACATCCCCTGGCTCTGAAACGCAAAGTTGTATTCATTCAACCCGACTGCCTGAGCCACCAGCGCGGCGGTCTCCTTAGCCTGCGCTTCATAAGGATCACCGTCTTCAATCGTCCTCTGGGGGACGCTGTGGGCGGTAAAGATGACAGGAACTTTCACTCCAGCCTCGCGACAAGCCCGCTCCCATCCCGCGCGAAACTTCTCCGCAAACGCTTCGATCAACCGAGGATGATCATGCCACTCCTCCACAAAATCAAACGTAAAAGGAAGCTCCCCGCCCGCCGTCAAAGCCGCCCGATAAAGCCCCACGCTGGTCCGCGAATTCTGCGGAGCCAGACAAATCACCACGGCATGTTTTACCCCGGCGTCCTTCATGGCCTGAACCGCATCCGCCATATAAGGCTTCCAATTGCGCATCCCGACATAAACCGGCATCTCCAATTCGCGAGCCAGCAACTCCCCCTGCCGCAAAGTCAACCGCGTCAGCGGAGACTGCCCAATCAACCCATAGCGATGCTGCACTTCCTCAATCACCTGCGGAGGAATGGGACGCCCGCGCGTGATCTGGCGCAGAAATTCGGGGATCTCATCCACGGAGTCGGGGCTGCCGTGGGCGAGGAGGAGGACAGCTGTGGACTTTGATGTGCTGTTCACAAATTCCAATCTAATTGTTATTAAGACCTAGCGCCGGACTCCGTGGGAATAATCAACACACGGAGGATTAGACCAAACTTGGCTGCAACCGCCAACTTGTGGGTTCCTCATCACTCTTTCGGCACGATGAATGTATTTCGAATCCGGATACGTGTTGATGAGGGTTTGAAAGGTGAGGTGAGCGACATCAAATTTTCTTTCGCGCACTGCCGACATGCCTCTTTCAAATAGCACCTTGTCCGGATGCCCCGGATTGAGGCCACCCTGTCTGTCCGGTGTAGACACGCCGTCATTATTGGCAACAGAAATAAGGCAAGAACCGCCGTTGCCCAATGGCCGCGCATATTCAATTCAACCACGCTGCCCTAAGTCTATATGGAGCTTCTCCCGATGACCACTAACCAACTCACCTGAAGAACAGCAGCAGAACCCAACTCACCGCCGCAAAAAGCACACCCGGTCCGTCCAGTCCCATTTCCCCATGACCTTGTAGAGATCACTTAAAGCGCGAACCAGACCCCCAACATCCGCTGGGGCAATGTTTTTTCCATCCACGAATATCACGCCGCCATGGGGACGCCCCTCTTCCCCCCAAATTTTCAACAAAGGAGGAATCGTCCGCAGATCATAGGTAACCAGCGTTAGCCCTTGCACCGCGGCTGCCAGCAGGCAAGAAGAATCATGCTGGCCGAGAAAGTCTCCCTGCTCTCACTCGCTCATGCCATGCACCACAAGCGACGGATAGCGGCGGCGCAACCCCTCCGCCACATCTGGCGAGATGTGCTCATCCAGCAGCAGCTTGAGCATCTCAGTTGCGTCGCGACTTGCGGGCGGTGAATTCTTCCGCCTGAGGAAGCATGCGCTTCAGGTCTGTAAAGCTGGCGGCTTCGTTGTCGGCAATAGCAGTGTCAATTTCTTCCGGGAATGCTTCCGCATAATTCGCCGCCGCTCGTACTCGGGATTCCGGCCAGCGGAGGTGCTTCGCTACAGCCGGCAGGCTACCTCGATAGCTGAGCACCAGCATCATGACTTCCCAAACCGCTGGCATGCTTCCCTGCACATAAGCCTGCCGCCCCGCCGGCGAGTCCCGGAAATCAATGAACGCAAACTCCGCCCGCCTCAGGCCTTCTTCCACCAACCGCGCGCTGGCATCGCTGTCTGTCCACCCGTGGCGGTTGGCGATACGCTTGAGCCGCCTCCCGCTTTCTAGGGAAAGCCTCATGCTGACGACGATGGAACGGGAACTCATGTAGTGATTGTAGCGGTTGTAACTCCTACATTAAATACCTTTGATCACATCATTGTCACGAGAGGAAGGAATCCACTACCAAAACTGACGGTGGTAAGCCCTAGCGTACATTGGTAGTACATGAGCTTTTTAAACTTTTCATTGTCCACAGTTCAACTTTCCCGAAGTTAAGGCTTCCGAGCCATTCACCGTTAGCGCTTATCTTGAGTTCCTGGGACGAAGGTGGAATCCACTGGCAGGTTACGACACCTGCGACGGAAAATAAGCTGAGCGAACCTTGCGAACTGACCAGCACTTCATTGTGAGACATGCTAGCCGCAACCCAATAGACCGGAGTTTGCATTATTTTTGTTCCTTTTAAAGGGTTGAGTTCATAGCGCAACAGACCGGTCTGTGAGGGAAGAAATGCAACCGAGTTCTCTCCAGAAGAAACCACCGCTAAACTCGGAGTATTAGTGGGACTCACGCTATCAGCAAGAGAAGCACTATCAATCAGTATCCAGCTTCCTACATGAACCGCGGCAATTTTTTCTCGATCGACAAACCACAGCTGCGATTCGTCCGGAGTAGTTGCTATGTCGTACGCGTCTCCCAGGTCCGCAAGTATCTTTGCTGGTTGACTCTTGAGATCAAGGACTTTGCCATTTTCTTGGTTGACGTACGCAAGCCAACTACCGTCACGGGCGATGATCACTTTTTGGAGATCGTATTTGTATTTTCCGACGTCTGTATGGATCTCCCGGACTACCTTACCGGAGGACAAGTCCAGGAATCGGACCAACCCGTGCTGAGTCATCACCAGAATCTGTTTGAGACCCGGACTGTAAATCGCACCGAAAACTGGCCCTCGTGTTGCCTTGAATTCAGAAATACTTTTCTCTGTCTCGATATCACGTACTTCGAGCCGTCCTGATGCCCACCCCATGAACAGCCAATTGCCATCAGGGCTGAAGTCGAAGGAATCCAACTCGAAGTCCGGCGGTGTCTTCTGAATTGAGAAGGTATTCCCGGGGCCGAATGTAACCGCGTTGAACTGCTTCTCATCCTTAAACACTTTCGACGGAGCCGGCAACTGTTGTGGTGCTAAGGTCTGCGTCAACCCTAAACCACCGGCGAGAAAGAATCCACAAACCAGAAAACGTACGATTGACATTTTGACTTCCTGTCACCTCTTTGGATGATCCTGCACAAACCTCACCAGCCCCTTCACATTCTCCACCGGAGTCTCCGGCAAAATCCCATGCCCTAAATTAAAAATGTGCCCCGGCCTCCCGCCAGCCCGAGCCAGCACATTCGCTGCCCCGGCCTTCACCTTCTCCCACTCCGCAAACAGCAACACCGGATCCAGATTCCCCTGCACCGCGCCCTTCATTCCCAAACTCTGCCAGCCGAGATCGAGCGGCGTGCGCCAATCAATCCCAATCACTTCAGCCCCGGTTTCTTTCATGGAAGGCAGCAGCGAAGCCGTATCCACGCCAAAGTAAATCACCGGCACGCCAGACTTCTGTACTGCCTTCACCAACTCGGTCGTCCGAGGCAGCACGTACTCCCGATAATCCTCCACACTCAAACACCCAACCCAGCTATCAAAAATCTGTATGACGTCCGCCCCGGCCCGCACCTGCTCCGCCGCATACTCAGAAGTCACGCGCCACCAGCTTGCCCAGCAACTCATCCCAGGCCGCCGGAGACGAATACATCATCTTCTTGGCATGAATATAATTCCGCGACCCGCCGCCCTCGATCATGTAACTGGCCAAAGTAAACGGAGCCCCGCAGAACCCAATCATCGGCAGCTTCGATCCGAAATGCTTGCACACCAACCGCACCGCCTCGGATACATAACCCAAATCCGCCGCGCGATCCACCCGCAAGAGCCGAAACCGCCGCCGCATCGCGCACGGGCTTTTCCACCACCGGCCCCTCGCCCGCGGAAAAATGAAACGGCAGCCCCATCACTTCGAGCGGCAGCAGCAAATCCGCAAAAATAATCGCCGCATCCACGCCCAAAATTTCCGCCGCGGTAATCGTCACCTCCGCCGCAATCTCCGGCTTCTTACAAATTTCAATCAGTGAATACTGCTTGCGCACTGCGCGGTACTCCGCCATATACCGTCCCGCCTGGCGCATCAGCCAGATCGGGGTGCGGTCCACCGGCAGACATTTACAGGCCCGTACAAAACGCGAGTCAGGAGCAGCCATAAGTTTTCAACTGTAACATTTTGCCGGGACGATCCCACGCAGTCCGATTTTCCCAAATAGAAACGTCCCAAAATGGGAATCCCGATCCGTAAGATCCGACTTGTCGCATTTGTTGTGCATTTTTGTTCGCATGCGACAAAAGTTTTACAATTTGCGCATTTATTGTGTTGGCAGCAAGAGGAAACTTGATAAAATTCCGCTATCGTGTACGTCAACCAGCGGCACGAACTTTAAGTAAATGGAGAGCCTATGCGTGTACGTTTACTAGCGCTCGCGGCCGGTTTGCTGGTGCTTTGTTTGCCGGCAGCTGCCGCACACCGGCGGCACTATCGTGTCCCAGAGCCCACGACGCTTACATTAGCATGCGTCGGAGCTGTCGGACTCGTCAGCGCCGTATGGCGTAAACACCGCAAGTAAAAAGCGAACTGCGTTCCTACTCCCCCGGTTCGCTCCTCGATGTCCCTCTGATTTTCCTTCCCACGGTGTGGCACCAAGAGAGTATCCTCTCTCTGTCCACTCGTCGACCTATCATCAAAGGATGATTCAGGAGCCGCCTTATATGTCAGCCAATCAGGTAGTTCTCTACTTTGATAAACCGGAAGACGCCATCCGCTTCACCATAGCCGCCAGCTCGGTTCTGGCAGCCGACGAACCCGCCAGAGCCCAGGACGCCTTGGCCCTATTCGCCCAGGAATTCGGCAAAGTAAGCCGTATCCGCATTGAACAAGGCCAGTCATCATCGGTTCAGTCATCAGCCGCATAACTTTCTCAGTCCCACGAGGACCCTGAGCTATGCCGAAGGGGACGAGGAGGAATCTGCTTCTCGCTGGCAGCACGACAACACCGCTACCTACCCGTCCCCTCCGCTTTACCCAATCCCCATCACAGTGCTATAAGCATTCCGTCATTTCATTCAGGAGAGCCCATGCCTCGTCGCTTGGTTGTTGTGTTGCTGGTTCTAACCACCCTCACTTTCGCTCAGGAAATTCCCGGCTACAAGAATCCCAAGCTCCCTATCGAGCAGCGAGTCGCCGACCTGCTAAAGCGCATGACGCTGGAAGAAAAAGTAGACCAACTTGCCGGAGGCCGTCGCCGTTGGGCACAAACCAACCCCGATCCCGAAGCGGCAAAGATCTTCCAGAGCATGGGCAGCTTGTACCGCAACGAATCTACAGTCAGCGCTCATGACGCCGCGGTCATCCGCAACCAAGTACAGAAATTCATGGTGGAGAAAACCCGCCTCGGCATCCCTACCATCTTCATGGGTGAAGCCCTCCACGGTTACATGGCCTACGGCAGCACCAGTTTCCCTCAGGTCCTAGGCCTGGCCAGCACCTGGGACCCAGCGCTAATCAAGCAAGTCTTCACCGCAGCTGGGGATGAAATGTCCGCAGCAGGTACACGCCAGGCCTTCACCCCAGTCTTGGACTTGGCCCGAGACCCACGCTGGGGACGCACCGAAGAAACCTACGGAGAAGATCCCTACCTGGTAGCGCGCATGGGAGTGGCCGCTATCACCGGCCTACAAGGGGATTCGTTCCCTCTGATCGATCAACACCACGTCATGGCCACGGCCAAACACTTCGCCGCCCACGGCCAGCCTGAAGGCGGCACCAACACCGCTCCCGCAAATTATTCAGAAAGAGTCCTGCGCGAATCGTTCCTGGTCCCGTTCGAAGATGCGGTCAAAGAAGCGCACGCCGGTAGTGTGATGGCCTCCTACAACGAAATTGACGGAGTCCCCTCGCACATCAACTACTGGCTTTGACCAAGGTTCTCCGTCAGGAGTGGGGCTTCCGCGGATACATCGTCTCCGACGGAGGCGGCCTGCAAATGCTGGTGCAAACCCACCACGTGGCCGCCGACAACGCCGATGCCGCGCGCAAAGCCCTGGCCGCAGGCGTTGACTTTGACCTTTCCGACGGTTCGGTTTACGCCACGCTCTACGATCAGGTGAAAGAAGGCAGGGTACGCGAGAGTGAACTAGATACCGCAGTCGCAAGAGTCCTGGCAGCAAAATTTCGTTTGGGCCTGTTCGAAGATCCCTACGTTGATCCCGACTACGCGGCAAAAACAACCAACAGTGCTGAACACAAAAAGCTGGCGGAAAAGACAGCCGAAGAATCCATCGTCCTGCTGAAAAACCAAAACAACCTTCTTCCGCTGGACCTGAACAAGATCAAAACCATTGCGGTCATGGGACCGAACGCAGCCGGCCTCCACCAAGGCGGATACAGCCGCTCTCCGGGCGTAGGAAACGGCGTGACTATTCTCGATGGAATCCGCGCCTATGTGGGCTCAAAAGCCAAAGTCGTCTACTCCGAAGGATGCAAGATCACCACCACCAAGCTCGAAGGCTGGGATGCGTGGTATGAAAATAAAGTCGAATTGCCCGATCCAAAATCAGAAGCAGCCACTATCCAGGCGGCGGCAGACGTCGCGAAGAAATCCGACATAGCTATCGTTGTCGTGGGGGAAAACGAAAACACCAACCGCGAAGCCTGGAACGACGAACACCGCGGCGACCGCGACTCCCTGGACTTGCTGGGCTCGCAGGACGCATTGGTAAAGGCAGTAGTAGAAACCGGCACGCCGACCGTCGTGTTGCTGATCAATGGCCGCCCGCTCTCCATCAACTACATAAAGAAGAATGTCCCCGCAATCCTGGAAGGCTGGTACTTAGGAGAGCAAGGCGGAGTAGCCGCAGCCAGAGTCCTGTTCGGAGACGTAAACCCCGGCGGCAAATTGCCGATCACGTTCCCAACGTCGGTGGGACAACTCCCCGACTTCTACAACCACAAGCCGTCGCGGGAGCGCCAATACCTCTTCACCGGAAACGAACCGCTATTCCCCTTCGGCTACGGCCTGAGCTATACGACCTTCAAATTCGACAACCTGCGCGTGGAACCTGCAACGATTTTGCCCGGAGGCAATGCCACGGTGAAAGTAGACGTCACCAACACCGGCACCCGCGAAGGAGACGAAGTAGCCCAACTCTACATCCACCAGAAAGTCGCCTCGATCACCAGACCGGTGAAAGAGCTAAGAGGTTTCCACCGCGTGACCCTGAAGCCGGGAGAGAAAACCACAGTGGAGTTCCCACTGACACCAGAATCACTTCAACTGCTGGACATTAACATGAACCCAGTAGTGGAACCGGGAATGTTCGATCTGATGGTAGGACCAAACTCAGGCGAAACCCAAATGATCACCCTAGAAGTGAAATAGCTAAACTGCTGTAGCCGCGAAGCGGCGAAAGATTTTACCAACGACCAAGCCCCGCAGGGGCGAAAGGCAACATCCTCGACCATGACAGGGACACAACATCACTGCGGAGACGCGCAGTTTGCCCGGAATTGAATGCTCACCTGAACCTTTTGATTTACAGCTTCTTTCGGAAATTTCCATTTGCTTATAGCATCAAGCACGGCTGCACGAAGCATCGGATGACCACTCTCAATATTCGGGCTCATAGTATTGCCTTCACTATCCACCATAAAATCTGCTGTCACGATGCCCTCAATTTTGGCCATCCTTGGTAGTGGTGGATAAATTGGATTCACTAACTTGAGCGGGGGTATCTGTGAATCTGAGTAGGACTTGAATATCGGGCAGAGGAATAGATATTCGAGCAAGGCGATATAGGTCGGATGGTTTATGCGGAGTTCCGGCGAAAATGGCGTCATATTTTCCTAGACTTATGTCTTCTAAAGTAGCCGATTTCTCCGGAATCGGCGCTGGCTTGTCATCAGTCGGGAATACAGGCTTTTCCATAACTCCAGGACCGAGGTTTTGATCAAAACGCTCTAACAGTTGCATTGTCCAAGAAGTGTGCTGCGGGGTTTTCGGATCTGGATCAAACCAATCTTTGTCCAACACGCGGGAACGAATCAGGCGCTTCTGATTTCCGCAACCTACTTGCATGACAGTATCCCCACCGCTGAAAACTAGACATTTCTTGCATCGCTTCAGCTCGCGCGTCAACTCCTTCTCTGGAATTGCACATGGGTTCGACCTGCCCAAGAGCGTTTCCACGGATTCATGCAAGGAGGCAGTCGCAACCTCTACTTTCGCAGGCTGCATGCATGAGCCTCCCGGGGGAGTGAGCGTAATTCTCTCAACCGAACTGCCATCAGCTGTGGGGCGAACTAAGTACAGCTCGTAAAAATCGAAAGGCGGCCCAAAATCAAAAAATGTATGTTGGCCGATCTCAAATTCAGTAGGAGGTGGTGGCGGCGGAGACTTCTTGCCAAATGCAGTTGTAGCCAAAAGTGCAAAGACAACAATCGCTCTCCACATAGCTCGGTAATACCTCAGGCAGCCAGTCGAGTTCAAGCAAAGAGTTTTGAAATTTCCGATACTCTTCTGGAAGTACCTACTCCGACCACTTGGTAGGCCTTCGATCCCACCGATGCCCCTTCAACTTCGCCAGCAATCCCGCATCCAGCGCCCCGGCATCACTCAACCCAATATTCTGCCGGACATGCGCTAACCGCCGCATCCCAACAATCGTTGTACTCACCACCGGATGCGACAGCACAAACCGCAAAGCCATCTCCGGCAAAGTCATCCCCGTCGGAACATCCTTCTTCAACTTCTCCACCCGGTCAACGGTAGGAATCAAATTGTCCTTACAAAAATAAATCGACCGCCAATCGCTCTTAGGAAACACCGTGTCTTTCGTCAACGTCCCACCCAAACTCCCCTCATCCAGCGGCACCCGGGCAATCACGCCGATATTCAACTCCTTGCAAGCCGGAAATAATTCATCCTCCGGGGCCTGGTCGAAAATGTTATAGATCACCTGCACACAATCCACCAACCCGGTGCGCATGGCCTTAATCCCATTCTCCGGCTCCCACCGATTCAAACTGAGCCCAAAGAATTTGATCACGCCATCCTTCTTCAATTTCTCCACGGTGTTGCGAAACTCCGGCTGGTTCACCCAGGTATCGCTCCAGACATGGAACTGCAACAAATCAATTGAATCCGTCCCCAACTGCTGGCGAATCATGTCGGCATATTTCAAAACATGTTCCGCAGGAAACACGTCACCATACTTGTACTCAGCCCGGGCCGGCCACTTCCCGTTCATCGGAGGGATCTTGGAAGCGGCAAAAAGCCGCTTCCCCGAATTAGCGGCCAGAGTCTGCCCCAGCAGCCCATCGCTTTTGCCCTCGCCATAAGCCCAGGCCGTATCAAAAAAATTACAACCCAGGTCAACCGCCAGCTGCAACGCATCCAAAGACTCTTTATCGTCTGAGCCACTCCAGCCACTCATCCCCCACAACCCATGCGCCATATCGCTAACTTCAAGGCCAGTCCGTCCAAACTTGCGGTATTTCATTTCCTCTCCCAATTTGTCATTCCGACGAGGAGCGCAGCGACAAGGAGGAATCTGCTTTTCTTTCCATCACTGCAATCACCGTCAGCCAAAAACAGATGCCTCCTCTGCGCGAACGCGCATCGTCGGAATGACAATTTCAAAACGTTCTCAATGCTGCATCATCTCTTTATAAAACTTCTGCAACGTATAAAACGCCGCCTTGCGCTGCCCCCGGTCCGAAATCAACCCTTTGCGATTGAAATAGTCCTGAATCCCAGTCAACTGCCGCCGCGGAGAATGGAAATCCATCAACAACCAGGGAGACATCCCTTGCACGAACGGCACCTTCTTCCACATGGCAATTTGATGCTCGAACACGCGTACCTGATACTCCTCACTAAACCGCGTATCCGCATCTCCATGCATCCCATAAAGCGCCCCGGCGCCAAACTCGCTGATCACCGCCGGCTTGTTGTAGGCCGACTTCCACTCGACGGTGTCCGCGTACTCCGGGGTCTTCTCATACCACCCGATGTATTCATTTATTCCTAGAACATCCAAGTACTCTCCCACAGGATCATCCAGCAGTCGCGTGTTGGGGCCGGCCGGAGTGGTGTGATTCAGCGCCGAAGTAATCAGCCGGGTGTTATCCAACTTCCGCGCTGACTCCGCCAGCGTCTTCAAGAACTCAGTCCGCCCGACTTCATCCGGCCGCGTCTCGTTCGACATAGACCACAAAATCACCGAAGCCCGGTTGTGATCGCGCGCAATCTCATCCCGCAACTGCTGCTGCGCATTGTCGAGCGTCCCGGGATTGGTCCACGCGATCCCCCAATAGGCCGGGATCTCCGACCAAACCATCAACCCGAGCTGGTCTGCCAAACGGGTCATGTACTCGTTATGCGGATAGTGCGCGAGCCGTACATAGTTGGCGCCAAGCTCCTTGGCCCAAAGCAAAAGCGTCTTGTCATCTTCCGGCGAGAAGGCCCGCCCACCGCGGAAAGCCGCCTCCTCATGAATGCAGATCCCGCGCAGATAAACCGGCTTGCCATTCAGTAAGATCTGTGTGCCCCGAGTTTCAATGGTGCGAAACCCAATCTCATCTTCAACCTTGTCGCTGCCCGCAGAAATGACAACCCGGTAAAGCTTGGGGTCCTCCGGCGTCCATAACTTTATCTTCACGGAAAAATGCAATTCCGCATAGCCCGAAGCGTCAGTCGTAACCGACTTCTTCAAATTGATCTCAGGAATTTCAACCGTGACCGTTTGTGCCGATTCCGCACCGCTCAGCCGTACCCAACCCGCAACCTGATCGCTCGATCCCTTGGCCAACTGCACAAAATAGTCCTGCACAAACGTATCTGGCACCTCGACCAGATCCACATCCCGCGTGATGCCACCGTAATTCCACCAATCGGTAGAAAGCGTAGGCACGCCATCCACCAGCCGCTGGTTATTCACTTCCACTACCAGGCTATTTTCTCCGGCAGACAACTCGTCCTTGATTTCAAAATCAAATGGAGTGAATCCGCCGATATGCTCCCCCAATTCTTTTCCATTCAACCAAACCCGGGTCTTGTAGTTGGCCGCGCCGAAGTGAAGGAACAAGCGTGTATGCTCCTTCTTCTCATACGAAAAATATCTCTGGTACCAAACCGTCCCTTCATAAAAGAACAGCGACTCCCGCTGCGAGTTCCAGTCGCCCGGCACCTTCAACTTGGGAGAAGTATCGAAGTCATACTCCACCAGATCGCTCTTCGTCTGCGGCTTGGCGTTCAGGTAGAACTTCGATCCCAATCCGTTTTCATAGGGATCAACAATGGTGCTCCAGGTGCCATTAAGACTGACCGTAGTCCGCCCCGGAATGTTCGCAATCAGCGTGGATGGCGGTATCTGTGTCCAACCGCAAACCGTCAACAACATCACCAGGAGAATTCGTTTCATGAGAGAGTCCTGAAAAGGTTTGGAAAACAAGCCGCGCCATTATAGGTTGGCGCGGAGCCCCCTGCCTAGCTTGAAGGTTTTCGATCATGGCGCGTTTGAATGAAACACCATTTTGTCATTCCGACGATTCGCGAAGCGAAGAGGAGGAATCTGCTGTTGACCGGCAGCTTCGCGCGCTGTCCAGGAAAACAGATTCCTCCTTGTCGCTTCGCGACTTGTTGATTGCATAACCACGTCGGCTCCTCAAGCCCGATACTTAGGTTGTCTAAAGACCAAGCGCTCGAGACGAAAGGAGCCAGTCATGATGATTATAGGGTGTGATTACCATCCGAGTGGGCAGCAGGTTTTTGGCATCGACACGGAGAGTGGCGAAGTGGTGGCAGACCGCTGGATCGCGCACACCGGCGACGAACTGGACCAGTTTTACAGTCAGTTGCCGGCGGGCACGGTGGTGGGAGTGGAAAGCAGTGGCAACATGCTGTGGTTCGAGCGGCGGCTGGCGCAGTATGGGCACCGGTTGCGGCTGGGCGATGCGGCCAAAATTCGGACGAAAGAGACGCGCAAGCAGAAGCACGACCGGCGCGACGCCCAACTGATCGCGCGCCTGCTGGTCGAAGGCAGTTTTCCGGATTTGCGGTGGGTGCCGTCGCTGGCCGAGCGCGACCAGCGGCAACTGCTGCTGCACCGTCACAAACTGGTGCGCATGCGGACGCAGGTGAAGAACCAGTTGCAGCACATGCCCTGAACCAGGGAGAGCAGAAGAAGCGGCAGTTGTGGAGCAAGTCGGGCCGCGAACTGCTGGAGAAACTGCCGCTGTATCCCTGGACAGCGCTGCGGCGCGACGCTTTGCTGCGCTCGCTGGATCTGCTGAAGCGCGATTGTGCGAGTCTGGATCGGGCGGTGGAGCAGACGGCAGAAGCGCGAGCCGATGCGCGCTTGCTGATGTCGCATCCTGGCATCGGACCGGTGATCAGCCTGGGCTTTGTGCTGACCATCGGCGGGATCGAACGCTTCGAGCGCAGCCGTCAGCTGGTGAGCTATCTCGGTCTGAATCCTTCGGAGCATTCCAGTGGCGAGCGGCGCGGCTGGGCGGAATCAGCAAACAGGGCACGGTTTTATGCGCCTGCTGCTGATTCAAGGAGCGCAGACTGCAGTCCGTGGCGATGAGATGTTAAACCGTCAGTACCGTCGCTTGGCCGCGAAGAAACACCGAGCGGTGGCCAAGGTGATGGTGGCACGCAAACTGGCGGTGCGTATGTTCTGGATGCTGAAGACGCAATAGACGCATGCAGAACTGGTTCGTATGCAGGGTAGCCGAGTCATTCCGTGGTCGCTAAGACCGGCCTGTTGAGTGAGCGCCCCGCCTCTCCGCGGATCCAGCCGCAAGGCTAGACGGCCAGTCGGAGAGTTTGCACGAGCAATCATGGTCGCGAAGACCGAATAGATGGTGAGTGGGGCCAGTTACGGCACCCACCCATGATTCGAAGGCAAAGGACGAGCAGCTTGGTCTTAAGACAAAAAGCAACGGCAACCCCAAAAGCAACCCTTCTGATAGGGAAAAAGCAACGCAAAAACATCTTTGCCGAGCCGCGCCTTCGTGTTGTCAAAAAACTGTTGACAGAGCCGTCGTGTTATAGACGGAATGACAAAGGGGAGGCCTTATTGAAACCGCACCACCGGGTTTTCTCTGTGCTCTCTGTGCTCTTTGCGCTCTCTGCGGTCAAAGGCCCTACATCCCAGCCCCCTGCGAAGGCACCACCTTCATCACCAACGCCAGCAGTGCCAACACAGCCACAAAATACGCGGTGATCGCGGGAGAAGACTTCGTAGCCGAGTCCCTGGTAAACACCCGCACCCCGGCCGCCACCGCTACCAGCATGAAGGTAGGCTCCCACGCCACCACCGCAAGAATAACGCTGGCGATCAACAGGGCCACGCGCTCCACTTTACTCAACGCGTATACCGCCTGCCCTCCATCCAATATCCACACCGGAGCTAGATTCAAAATATTCAACCAGGCATTCGTCCGGGCCAGCGCCGCCCACAATCCATCTCCAGTCTTCCACCACACAAATGCGCAGGCCGCCGATCCTATCCACCCTGCCAATGGCCCCGCCAAACTAACTGCGGCGCGCGTCTGTAGGGAAACGCCCAACGCCCGCCAGCGAACGTAAGCTCCCAATCCTGGCAAGAACACCGGCATCTCCGCAGGCAATCCACGCCGCTTGATGTCAACAAAATGTCCCATCTCGTGCAGTAGTATCAGCACGGCAAATCCGCCGCCAAACCGCAGCCCCTCCACCGCCGAATACACTGCGATAAACAAGGCCAGCGTCACCAGGGGAGTCAGCTTCTTAGTCCAGTTGCTCTCCATCTCCGACGTCTGCACCGGCAGAGCACCCGCCGCATCCGCCTGTAAACTCAATTCATGCACATGCTCCCGCACCCACGCCGCCTGCTGGGATGTCTGCGGCAGCAGCGGCAAACAAGCCATCCACTGCTCGCGCGCCGCGTGTATTTCCTCTTTGGCCTCCATCTCTTTGGCCTGCGCCGCCAACCGCTCCAACTCCTCGGCATGCACCAGGGCATGACACTGCCCACAGGCCAGCGACGCAAGCGCCAGCTCCCGCCCGCACTTTCTGCAATGTCGAGAAAATTCAGAAGGAATCGAAGACACGGCCCGCCATCCGCATCGATGATAAATCAGGCAGGCTTCATGGCCGAATCGAACGGCCCAAACACTTCCAGCGCAGGTCTCCCGGCAGTCATCTTCCAGGCAATCTGCATCCCCACAAAAAGAATCACCAACCCGATCAATCCCCAGACCGGGTTGCCCGACAAGGCAAGAAAAGGCGAAGCCAAACCAACCAGCGCCAGGTACCCAATCAACGGACCAAGCTCCATCCGCCGACGCACCTGCGGCTGCTCCTGCACCGGGGCCGATGATTGTTTGCCGAATTCTTTTTCAAATTGTTCCTGCTCTTGTTGGACCTGCTCTTGCTGGGTCGGCTTGTGTTTTGCGAAAAGAACCATTTCAATCGGAACTTCCGCCATCGATACCGCCGCGTAAGTCAACAAAGCAGCGGTGATTTGAAACTTCCGTCCCCCGATCCCTTTCGACCCAAGGATCATGGCCTTGCCCACGATGTAGCCCACCCCCACCGCAATGTACCCAATCGTCCACCCGCGCAAGATAATGACCAGCGTGGCATACCCCACCAATCCCACCACCGCCGCTCCGATCCCAAACAAAAGCGCCCGCCCATAAGCCGAATGGGTATTCTGCGGCGCCTGTTGCCGAGCAATTTCCGCACAAGTACCGCACGCAGTCACTCCGCCTACGCGGTAATACTGCTGCGGCGTAGGTTGCTTGCAAAAATGGCAGCGCGCCTCGCCCGGCACCCCGGCATACTCAGCCGTTCCGAATTGGGGTATTGGATCGTTCCCAGAATCAAACATGGCCGGAACAATACCACGCTAGCTGCGCCGAGACAAAACGAATATCGAGTCCCCGGATCTCCCGGTAATTGCTTCTCCCCTTACCACTTAGCTGACCAAGCAACTTGGAAGCCGCCACCCGCAACCAATATTGTGGCCGAAGAACTGATTTTCATGGAGATGACTATGCAACACAAAAAAAAGTACTTGGGTCTATTTCTTCTAGCCGGTGCACTGACTTTGCCGCTGGCTACTGTGGGTTGCGCAGAGCACCACTACTACCGGGCCTACGACCCGTACGATCACGACTACCACCGTTTTGATGGCCACGAGAATGTTTACTACCAACAGTGGGTCATCGAGACGCATCGCGACCCGCATCGTGAGTTCCGCAAACTAGACAAGGATGATCAAAAAGCATATTGGGGGTGGCGGCACAATCATGATCATGACAACGACCGCGACCATGACCGCGACCACAATCATCACTAAAGAAAGTTTGCTTAAGCACTCCCAAGGCCGCCTGGTGGCGGCCTTTATCTGTGTGGGAACGAACACGCAAGCCTCCGCCGCGATAAAATGCTCCCACGGAAATCATCTTGAACTTCACACTGACAAACACAGAAGTCCGCGTCCTCGGCTCTCTGGTGGAAAAAGACATCACCACGCCCGACTACTACCCGCTCTCCCTCAACGCCCTGGTCAACGCCTGCAATCAAAAAAACAACCGCGAACCAGTAACCAACCTGGATGAAGAAACAGTCCGCCAGGCCCTGAGCAGTCTTCAGGAAAAACGCATGGCCGGCCCAGCCCGGGGAGCCGACAGCCGGGTCACCAAATACGAACACTGGCTCCAGGAAATCTTCAACTTCACCCGGGGAGAAATCGCCGTCTTTTGCGTCATGCTGCTGCGAGGCCCGCAAACCCCCGGCGAACTTCGCGGCCGCACCGACCGTATGCACCACTTCGAAACTCTGGATGACGTCCAATCCACGCTCCAACGCCTGATCCAGCGAGACCCGCCGCTAGTAAAAATGCTCTCCCGCCAGCCTGGCACAAAAGAAAACCGCTATGCACACTTGTTAGCAGGGGAAATAGCAGACGTAGCAATAGAAACAAGCCGTGTGGAAATGCGGCTTGCCCCGTCCGCGAGCGAATCGAGCCGAATGGCAACACTAGAAACCGAAGTTGCCGAACTAAGAGCCGAAATCGCATCTCTAAAACAACAGCTCGCCGAATTCCGCAAACAGTTCGAATGATAACCCTGCCAATTCCAATATGGGCCAACGCGATTATCCCTAACTCACCTAAGTCAGATGTAACTTGAGCCTGAAATTCTCATCTTCGACAATGCCCAGAGTCCATCTGGAGCATTCATGAGTGCAAAACTTCTGCGGATCGTAGTCGCGATAATCCTGGCGAATGCCGTATGCCAGGCCCAACAGGAAACCGCCAGCGCCCCGCACTTCGCGGCCGGAATCAAACTTTCTTCACTGGGAATCGGAGGCGAAGCCGCCATTCCCTTTGGGCTCGCTCAGGGCAGGCTCCGGAGTAGAGGGTGTCATGGCTGGCGGCGTCGGTGACTTTGGGTAAGGCGGTCGGCGTCATCGTAGGTGTAGCTGGTGAGGTGGCCGAGCTGGTCGGTGACCGAAGTGCGGCGTCCGCGGGAGTCATAGGGGAAGCTGGGTTTGTTCGCTTTCTCGTGCAGTCAGAATTGGGGTGCACTCCAATCTGTCTATCCCTAAATTGTCAGTACCTAATCGAAAAAATCATTACACCTACTGGGATCGACAACAACAGGGCAAATATAGCCTGGACACGCGTACTCGCCCGTATCACGTCCTTGACAATAGATACAAACGTAAGTAGCAAAACGATCGGAACGATGACCAGTACAAGAATCCCGGCCGGCTGTCCAATGCTACAGCATCCCACGTGTGTCAATTTTCCAACCCACGCCAAGCCTAAAAGGGCAAGGTTGATGATTGAAAGAATGATGGAATCCGCTGGTTTTTTCATGCTCTCCTCACTTCTGACATTCCTTTTGGCATTGCTGGGTAATGTCGCTAACCCAATTGTCACACTGATATTTTCCTAGGTCGTAGTTCGGTGGCTTCTTAATCGCACTTTTTGGCTTTTCGTTGAATACACTTTTCGACACACTCGCTTTTTGAGATGGTAGTACATTCGTAGTTGGGTCTGATCTTTCCAGTTGTATCGTAGGGAAAATATTTTTCAATAGCACCCGGCACTGGACTGAGCGGTCCCCTTTTCTGTAACACTTTCAAGGCGAGTTTCCGATTGTTTTCGGTGTCCCTTCGACTTCGCTCAGGACAGGCTACGGACACAGAGATTGACGGAGAGCAACTGTGTCTTGCCCAGGACATAGTGTTTCCCAATCCACGACGGGCAACCCCTAACTGCAATAAAATCAACATATTTCTTGTGGCACCACTCCTGCATTTACCTCCACCGACTGGGAGGACCCAGCATCGGAGGCAACAATGTCAAACTTCACCCAACTCGATTTGAACGGCAACAGCAATAGCAAGCCAGCACCAAGACCAACTCCCAGCACTAAACCAATGCCGGGGAAACCCAACAACAAACCGCAGCACGGCGGAGCCAAGGCCGCAGCCATCGTAGGCTCGTTCATGGCGGCCACGCTGATCGCAACTTTCACCATCGGCACCAACGGCTGCTCAAAAAGCAAAACCAACGGGGTAGCCAATCCAGCTACGGCAATGACTCAGCCGGCAACCCCCGCCGTGACCCCGGCCCCAACCCCGTCTCCCGCACCGGCAACCAAAACAGCCAAGAAGAGCCCACGCCAGCACAAGCTGGTCACATTCAAGAGCAAAGACTACGGATTGTCATTCCGTTATCCGGTCCACTACACGGTAAAAGAAGGTGAGGAGACCGACTCGCAGCAGACCAACGCCGCATCAGAGGCCATGAATTTCGCGCAACCGGGTGGAATGACCCTATCCACCATCGAGCTCCCAGAAAAGCTCTATTCCGGGACCGATTTCGAGTCAGCTTTCTTCACCGTGAACGTGAACCCAAAGATGACTGCCGACGAGTGCAACCAGTTCGCCTTCCCCGAAAAGAGCGACCTGGACAACATGTCCAACGACCCATCCACGGTCAACGTTGCTGGAACGGATTACACCGAAATGGATGACGTGGTAAGCGACGGCTCACTGCAAGCCAACGCCCACTACTATCACCTCTATCAGAACAACGTCTGCTACGAGTTCGCCCTGGGATTGCAGACCGCTGCGGATGAAACTAACAAAGACCTTAAGCCAGTGAATCGCGATAAGGTCTTCGACAAGCTGCAATGGATGCTGGCTACTGTGAAGATCAAACCAGTAATCGCTCCTACAGAGGCGGCAGAGAGCAGCACAACCTCGTCGGCGGTCGCAGCCACAGCTACCACAGCGGCAACCACGACCACTCCTGCGATTGAACCTTCCAACCCAAACAATCAATAGTTGGGTTCGAGTAAGAGCCACGCTGCGACTAGCAGCGTGGCTCATTTTTTTGTCCGCCTTCCACACCGTGCGATTTACGCAGGCTGCGACCTGGAATCTCGAGCTCAGTGCGCAGGATCACAGCCAG
Organism: uncultured Acidobacteriota bacterium; assembly: GCA_963837365.1. Lineage (GTDB taxonomy): Bacteria > Acidobacteriota > Terriglobia > Terriglobales > Acidobacteriaceae > CAWBXL01. The sequence continues at coordinate 13,498 of CAWIMW010000005.1, read as the reverse complement.
ATATTCTGAAAGAGGTGTATAAGGACCGCAAAAGCCAAAAACAGAGTTCTCAACTCTGGTTTGGAGGTCTCTATGCCGGTCTACGACTATATCTGCAAAGATTGTCACAAATCGTTCGAAGAAGTTCTTACCCTGGCTGAACACGATCGCGATCAGATCAAGTGCCCACATTGTGGCAGTAAGAATGTTGAGCAGGAGGTTGCAGAGTTCTTCGCCGTGACTTCACGGAAGAGCTGAATTCTTAACTATCGCAGGGAAGTTCAGGCCAGCTGGCTGGGCGGCGAGTAGTGTGTGTTCGCACCAAGGAGAAACTATGGCCACCAACGCATTCATCGGCAAACTAGCCAAACCAACTGAGGCCCAACTGGCTGCCACACTTGGGGCCAGCAAGAAACTCTGGGATGCGTTGGTCGCCGGCCTATCGGAGGAACTCGAGTTGGATGGTCAGGAGTGGAACTCGTATTCCCCCAAGACAGGTTGGGCCCTGCGCCTGAAACGAAAAAAGCGCAACATCATCTACCTGGCTCCATTACGGGGATCGTTTCGAGTCGCGCTCATTCTCGGTGATAAGGCAATCAAAGCCGCCCGGCAAAGCGGGTTGCCCAAGCCGGTATTGAAGATGATTGCTGAAGCCAAGCGCTATCCCGAGGGAACCGCAATCCGTATTCAGGTCTCGGATGAGAAGGATATTGGGATCATCAAGGCGCTGGCCGCGATCAAAGTACAGAACTAGGAACAAGAACCATATCGAAAAAAACATGCCGGGCGTCGCCACGCTCTCGCCTGCTTGGATGCGGAGGTTGAGTGCTGACTGTCGGACGACACCCGGGTCTACACCAAACCTATCACCACCCGCACTTCATTTCTGTGATCATGCGCACAGCTACCGAGTAACGTGTGGCAAGGGTAAGTCTCACAAGAGTCACTTGTATCTGCAGGAAAGCATAAGCCACACTCAAGCGATCGAAGCTCTTCTCGCATGAAACCTATCTTGTCCCGCAAAGTTCAATTTTACGGAGTGCTGGCATTTGCTTTCGTCCTTCCCGTTATAAATTCCCTGGTCATCTTTTCAGGAGCTTGGCGGCCTGGCCCGGCGACCAACGGTCGGCTTATTTTCAAGACGGCTTACGAGCTCTGTGCTCTCAGTGCATTAGCTTGGATATTGGCAAGACAGGGACGAAAGTTCAAAAGCATCGGACTATTCTCGACGCCGAGCTTTAAGGATATTGGACATTCGATACTACTCTTCCTGGGAACGAATCTGGCGATTCTGTTGGCATGGCAGTTCTTGCAAACTTCTTACCGCATCGCGACTGGCCATTGGTTTTCCCAACCCTGGGACTTCAGGGCCTCCCTCTTCGGCAATACTTCCGCAGCCCTCTCGTTCTTGTTCGCACTAATTAATCCTTTTTACGAGGAACTGCTGGTCCGGGCCTATCTAATTACCGAAGTCGAAGAAATTTACGCATCGACTAAAATCGCCGCCATTGCCAGCGTGGTGTTGCAAACGTCCTATCATCTCTACCAGGGTCTGTTTAACGCTTTCCTGCTAGGCGTCTGTTTTTCCTTGTTAACGTGGTACTACGTCAGCAAACGGCGCATTCTTCCTGTCATCTTCGCCCACATGTTTATGGATGTACTGGCCATCTCGCACTACATCCATTCCTCACATAGCTGGATGTGAAGCAACTCGACATCCGTTATATTTATTGGGATGTGGATTTGACGCCACTCCTGTGAAAAACCTATGGAATTCCGACAACTAGGCAACTCCGGTCTCAAAGTCCCTGTACTAAGTTTCGGCTGCGGCACCTTCGGTGGACGTGGAGACTTCTTCGCCGCCTGGGGCAACACTGACGTTAAGGAAGCCACCCGCCTGGTAGACATCTGCCTGGAAGCAGGCGTCCACTTCTTTGACACCGCCAACGGCTACTCGAGTGGAGCATCCGAAGAAATCCTGGGCAAAGCCATAGCCGGAAGGCGCGCTAAAGTCCTCATCTCGACCAAAGCCGTATTCCCCACCAGCGACGGCCCCAACGATTCCGGCTCCTCCCGCTATCACCTGATCAAAGCCTGCGAAGACAGCCTCCGCCGCCTGGGCACCGATCACATTGACGTCTATCACATGCACACCTTCGACGCAGTCACCCCTATCGAAGAGACGCATGAACACATTGAATAACTTGGTGCAATCCGGAAAGGTGCGGTACATCGCCTGCTCCAACTATTCCGGCTGGCACCTGATGAAGTCGCTGGCCATCTCCGACAAATACGGCTGGCCGCGCTATATCTCGCAGCAGTCCTACTATTCGCTGATCGGGCGCGATTTCGAATGGGAGCTGATGCCGCTGGGCATCGCAGAAAAAGTAGGCACCATGGTCTGGAGTCCGCTAGGCTGGGGACGCCTTACAGGCAAACTCCGCCGCGGTCAACCCAAGCCCGCAATAAGCCGCCTGCCGGTAACTTCAGATAAAGGCCCGCCGGTAGCCGACGAATATCTTTACAAGGTGGTAGATGCGATCGATGAGGTCGCGAAAGACACCGGCAAGACCGTTCCGCAAATCGCGCTGAACTGGCTCCTGCAACGCCCAACCGTAGCCAACGTAATCATAGGAGCCCGCAATGAGGAACAACTCCGCCAGAACCTGGGCGCCGTAGGATGGAACTTGACTCCCGAACAAGTAGCGCGCCTCGACGCTGCCAGCAACCCGATTCCCGCGTACCCATATTGGCACCAGCGCGGTAATCCCTACGGCCGTAACCCCGATCCGGTTTAGCCCCGTCTGGCGATATCTCCCAAGCTGGATTTGCGCCACCGCGGGAAGTCCCTTCGTAACTGATGTTGACTTAAAAATCAATAGAATCATCCCCAATGGGTGTACAATCCCCCAGTCACACATCCCAGTTAATTTCTGTCCGGGAAAGCATGCGTGGGGCATCAGCACCCGGTTCTGGATTACTGACGTCATCCGCGCGGGTTAAAAGCACTTAAGTCTGGAAGCAATTCCAAGAATTGGGGATTCACATGAGAATCCTGCTCTACAACCCCGATAACGGCGTAACTCGTAACTTCATGCCCCACCTCTGGATGTTTCTTCTCCAGTCGCTGACTCCCGCGGGCCACGAAGTTCTTCTTATCGATGGCAACGCCCAGCCGATGGACGAAGCTGGCATCGCCAAGTATGTCATCGAACAAAATATTGGACTGGTCGGCATCGGCGCCATGACCAGAATGATCGCCAAGGCCTATCGCATGGCCGACGCCATTCGCGCTGTAGGCGTCCCAGTCGTCATGGGTGGACCTCACGTTACCGAGGAATCCGACGAAGCGTTAGGCCGCGATGGCGGCCCGCGCCACTGCGACGCCGTAGCTCTAGGCGAAGCCGACGAAACCTGGCCGCAGATTGTGAATGACGCCGTCAACGGCCAGCTCAAAGATATCTACGCTCCGGTTGATGCGGAAGGAAAAGACAAAAAGCCATCGCTCAAAGATTATCCGGCCATTCCCTGGAATACGATCGACCTACACCAATTCAACCTGCTCCCCAAGATCGTCAAACCAATGCTCGATCGTGTAGGCGAAGGCTGGGGAACCTTTCGCATCGTTCCCGTCGAATCCGGGCGAGGCTGCCCATACGGCTGCGAATTTTGCACCGTCACCGGGTTCTTCGGCGACTCCATCCGCTTCCGCACCAACGAAAGCGTAGTGAATGAACTGTTGATGCTGAAAGCCCGTGCCCGCAAAGAAAAGGGGCAGATCGCGGTCTTCTTCATTGACGACAATTTCGCCATCAATGTAAAGCGCACCAAGTCGTTGCTGAAAGACATTATCGCGGCCAAAGCCCAGGTCCATTGGGTGGCTCAGATCAGCGCCAACTTACTGCGCGACGAAGAATTGGTCGATCTGATCGCCCAGTCCGGCGGCAAATGGGTCTTCATCGGCATGGAGTCGATCGACCCCACCAATCTCAAAGACGTAAATAAAGGATTCAACAAGCCCGGCGAGTACGCTGCCGTGCTCGAACGCCTGGCAAAACGCAACGTCTACGCCATCACCTCTTTCATCTTCGGCATGGACAATGACACCGTAGGCGTAGCCGAGCGCACGCTGGAGCAAGTTCGCACCTGGCCCCCAGGCTTGCCGATCTTCGGCCTGCTCACACCGCTGCCAGCGACACCTTTATATAAGCGCCTGGAAGTAGCCGGACGCCTCACGCGTCCCAAACACTGGAAAGAATTCATTCCTTTTGCCATGGCGCACACGCCCTTAAAGATGACCATCGAAGAAGCTCACAGCGAAGTCCGCTACGGGTGGGAGCACGCCTACAGCCCGGAAGCCTTGGCGCAAGCTGTGGAATCGATGGAAGACCAGCCTTTGGGCTACCGCATCAACATCTTCATCGCCCGTCTATGTTTCCGCGGAATCTATTTCCCCATGATGGGAAAACTGTCCTGGGTAAAAGTGGTGGCGCAAAACTGGCGGACGATTTACAAGCTGGCCAAGGAAGGATTCTTTGGCCGCCAACCACTGGGCCCGCGTCCCGTCAGTGTGATGGTGCCCTCGGTTCAGGCCGAGGTAGCCCCTTCCGAAGCCGAAGCTTAAAATATGTGGCGCGGGCACTCCTGCCCGCGCTGCCTACAGCCTCCATAAACTCTTCGGACGGTATTGACCTGGCCATTTACGGCTGGCATGCCGGTGGAGCCGAACGATTCCTAATAAAAAAGACCACGCTTTCGCGTGGCCTTTACGCAACCAACTCCTCTAGAACTGGTTCCACAAATACTGGTTGTAAACCTCGTGGTGGAACTGTACCTCCGGCCCTTTCACTACGGTACCCAGCAACCTCGGGCACCGGTCCGCAGAAGCCTGCTTCAGGTCCGCATACCGTTCCTTCACATCTTCGCCAAGAAGCTCCGTAACCCACTTGGCGCCACGGAAGTGCTCCAAGGCCGTGTAGATGTTGTCCGGCAAATACCGCTCGGCCTGACGCAAATTCTTGATTTTCGCAGTGTCGCCGTCAATTCCAGTCTTGAAGATCGAATAAAGCACCAGGTACGGATTGGCATCCGGGCTCACCGATCGTACTTCCACCCGCATGCTCTTGTCGTTCCCGATGGGCACGCGCACCATCGAGCCGCGGTCCACCGGGGAAGCCTTGATCTGGTTCGGAGCTTCAAAGTGCGGATCGAGCCGGCGATAGGCATTCACGCTGGCGTTGAGCAGTAAGCAGATGTCATTGCCATGAGTGAGAATACGATCGATAAACGCCCATCCCAGCTCGCTGAGTTTCTCCTCGCCCTTCGCATCCCAGAACAGGTTCTTTCCACCTTTGCTGATGGAAACGTTGGTGTGCATACCGGAACCGTTGACCCCAACCACGGGCTTGGGTAGGAACGAAGCCGTCATGCCCATCTTGGTGGCCACTTCGCGGCAAATCAGCTTGTAAAGCTGGATTTGGTCCGCCGCCGCGACCACTTCACCGTAACCGTAGTTGATTTCAAACTGCGAAGGCGCAACTTCCGGGTGGTCTTTTTCGTTCTGGAAACCCATCGCGCGCTGTACTTCGGCCGTCGTATCGATAAAGCCGCGCAGAGGATCACCGGGCAGCGAATGATAGTATCCGCCGGTGTTCACATACTCGAACTTGCCCGTCTGGTGAAATTTCCTCTCGGCGTCAGTCCCAGCGAAGATAAATCCTTCGATTTCGTTGGCAGCGTTGAGGGTATACCCTTCCTTCTTATGGAGCCCTTCAGCGTATCCCTTCAGAATGCCCCGAATGTCTGCCGCATAAGCCCCGCCTTGCTTTTCAATGACATCCCCGAAGACCAGAACCTTGCCCGGGCCAAAGAAATCGGCTGGCCCCCAGTAGAAGGCCCCCCAGTCAATCCCCAACCGCAAATCGCTCTCCCGCTGCGCCGTAAACCCGCGAATCGAAGATCCGTCAAAGGTCAGGTTGTCCCAGCTCTTCAGCAGGAACTTCTTGTCGTAGTCCAACATGTGCAGCCGGCCCTCCAGGTCGCTGAACATGACTGTCACTGCCTTGATCCGCTTCTCGTCGGTCAAATACTTCAGCCGCTCTTCCCGTATCACGTCAATAGGAACGCGGTTTTTGCGCTGTTCTTTCGCTTGCAGATTCAACTCTTCCAGTTCCGCATACGACAGTGCCAGAAAATCTCGTAGTTCGGTGGGCATGTATCTCCTTGGGTGAGAGCCGGCTCGGCGGCCCAATTTTTGAGAACGGATAGACTAACCGAAACTACCCAAACTTCCAATCGAAAGAGGTTATAGCCAGTATCAGGGATTTTTATCCAAAACCCTCAAAACCCCGGCCCCTACTTCAACTTCCGCTCGGCGCTCTCCCGAATGGCCTTTTTGCGGGCTTCATCATCCTTGGTATCCAAACCCAGCAGTTCCAGCGCCTTCTTGGCGTTCTCCATAGCCAGCTCTTTCTGCCCATTTGCCAAATAGGCATCCGCCAAACTGTCATAGGCATTCGGCGAATCGGGATGCGCGCCGGCATTCAGCTTCATGATTTCCACCGCTCCCTTCGCATCATCAGACTGTATGTGCTCGTATCCCAGGGCATTCACAATTGCCTCAGAAGGCACACTCTTGGGGGCTTTGGCCCGTATTCCCGCAAGCGTCTTTACCGCTTCGCTCACCTCACCGGGCTGCTCCATCTGCTCCAGCGCGCTCGCCACCGCTGGCTCCAAGCGCGAACCATTGGTCTTCGGCAGGCTTGCCGCCTTATTCATTAGCGTGGCCACAAACCACTCCGCGATCATGTTCATCAGCTCCGGGTGCGGCCCAAACATCTCCGCCCCATGCCTTCCCGTCGCATACCACTGAAACCGGCTGGCCGGATTTGACGACACCGTAAACAACCACTGCATGTCCTCCGGGAAACTGTCGTACTGATCGTCTTCCGCAGCCGCTACAAACACCGGTATGTCTTTGGAAGACTGAAGAAACAACCGCCCGTTGCGATCGGTGGGACCGGACAGCAGCATCAGCGCTTTCACTTCCGGATGCCGCCGCGCCAGCTTGATGGCATTGTTGACTCCACAACTGGCCCCGCCCGCTCCCATCATTTCGCTTTGAACTCCGGGCTGTTTCAGCAGAAATTGGTAGGCCGCGTCAAAGTCGCCTGGCCACTTTTCCGTAACGATTTTCTGCGCCTCTGCCTGCGTCAGTTTGTCGTGCGGCACGCCTCCGCTTTCCCCATAGCCGCGATTGTCCACCGTGAGCACATGGATCCCTTTCGCGGCCATCCTTTCCGGCAGCCCGTCCCAAATCTTTCGTTGCTGGTCGCACTGATGCAGCAGCAACACTCCCGGCCCAGGTTTGGCCGCGGCAAAGTAAGTAGCTTTTAGAAGGATTCCATCGGACGCGGCCAGATCAACCACTCGCGGCGCGGGTAGCTGTGCTGCGCAAGCCAGCCGCCAACAGAATGGAGAGTACGGACTTCGCCAGCCACCGGGAAAGTGCCATTAGGCCCTCCAAGACCTGATTGGACAGTCTCCCCCTCAACAGGTTAGCAATGCTGTGCCACAAATTTTCATCAGATTTTAACCGCATATTAACCTCGCCGTGCCGGTCGTCTCCCGATCATGGAATTCAATCCATCCGTACAAATCCCAGGAGGAACTCCGTTCGTGAAAAAACTCTTGCTGTCGCTTGTCTTTATCTCAATCTCTCTGGCCACCCAGCTCGACGCCCAGGTCCAACTGCTTGCCATCGGCAAGCTCACCGGATCCAAAGCCGGCCCCTACTCTGATCTCTCCGGGCTGCGCAACACCCTGGAGAACGGCGTCCCCGCCAGCCTCCTCGGCGGACTCGGCTCCGGTTTCGCCTATGCGGCCGGCAACACGTTTATCGGTCTTCCCGATCGCGGCCCCAACGCCAACTCTTACGACTCGGACGTAGATGACACGGTTTCCTACATCGCGCGTTTCCACACCATTACGATGGACTTGGACCCCAACACCAGCGGCACGGGTCTTCCCTTCACGCTCACCCCGACACTCCGCCGCACCACCCTGCTCTGGAGCCTGACTCCGCTCGTCTACGGTACCGGCGATGGACTCGGCGTGGGCTCCGGCGTCCCTCCGCAAAACAATTTCTTCTTTCACTTCTTCACCGGCCGCTCCGACAACTTCGACCCGGCGAAAAACTCCGGCAACCCCCGCGATGCCCGCTTGGACCCCGAAAGCATCCGCGTATCCAATGATGGCCGCAGCGTTTTCATTTCTGACGAATATGGTCCTTACGTGTACGAGTTTGATCGCCTGCTTGGCATCCGCACCCGCGCTTTCAAGTTGCCTGACAATCTATTCGTTCCCAACCTGAGTCCAGTCGGCAAGGATGAAATCAGCGGCAACACCACCGGCCGCACCGCCAACAAAGGCATGGAAGGCTTGGCCATCACACCCGACGGCAAGACCCTGGTCGGCATGATGCAAGCCGCATTGATCCAGGACAACCTCGAAGGCGGAGATGCCGCAAAACTGCTGCGTATCGTGACCATCGATATCCGTAGCGGCAAGACCCAAGAGTATGCCTACTTGCTGACCACCGGCTCCGGCGTCAGTGACATCGTGGCCCTCAACCAGCATGAGTTTCTGGTGGATGAGCGCGACGGCAAAGGTTTGGGCGATGGCAGCAAGGCCAAGGTCAAGCAAGTTTTCAAGATTGACCTGGCTGGCGCAGTTGACGTGACTAATATGGACGGAACCACAGCCGCGCAGAACGCCGTAACTAAGACTCTGTTCCTGGATATCGTCGCCACGTTGACCGCCCCGCCTATCAGCATGGACACCAGGCTGATCCCATCCAAACTGGAAGGCCTGGCTTTCGGCCCCGATGTCTCGAACGGCGCCACCAAGCTGCACACTCTGTGGGTCGCCAACGACAACGACTTCCTGAAAGACGCTGATGACGGCTCCGGCAAGGGCACCACTTTCGACAACCCCAACCAGTTCTTCGTCTTCGGCTTCACCGACGCGGACCTGGCCGGCTCAAAGTTCGTGCCTCAGCAACAAAAGTGCAAGCGCTGGTAGTATCCCAAAGCAAAGGCCACGAGCAGCCGTGGCCTTTGCCTCACCTGAGAACTGGGAACTGAGAACAGGGAACTACAAATCCATCCGTGTTGTTTAGCTATTCCAAAGTGATTGCCAGCGAGGGAACGAGGGGCCTCATTCTAAATCGCGTCTTTTGCGACTTTGGGTGGGGCTTTTGACTTTGCATTTCACTCAGGACCATCCCAACCCACCATCTCAGGGAGTTAAGATGCTAAAAGCCCATGCAAACAAGCAATCGAAAACTCGTCCCGTTCGTCTTCTGCCTCGTCGGTCTCCTGTCCCTCGCGCCTCGCCTAACCGCACAAAATCAAAAAAATCTGGAGCCAGTCCGCCAATACATCTCCACCCACTGGGACGCCCTGACCCGCTCCCTGACCAGCTGCGACACCATCGTCGATCCCAAACTTTCCGGTCCCTCGGCTCTCTACCTCCCATCCGATTTCCCCGAGCCCGCCGACGTCTCCGCCCTTCCGAAAAAGTGCAACGTAACCATCCGACGCCTTCCTGAAATCCATCATCTAGGCGAGATCAATCCCCATGCCTTGACACCGCCGGGCCTGCTCTACCTGCCCAACAATTACGTAGTCCCCGGAGGCCGCTTCAACGAAATGTACGGCTGGGACAGTTACTTCATCATCCTGGGCCTGCTCCGCGATGGCCGCACCCAGCAAGCCCGCGGCATGGTCGAAAACTTCTTCTTCGAGATCGAACACTACGGCGCGGTCCTCAACGCCAATCGTAGCTACTATCTAACGCGCTCCCAGCCGCCGTTCCTGACCTCGATGATCCTCGCCGTCTACGACGCCGAGAAACCCAGCCCCGCAACCCAAGCCTGGCTGGCCAAAGCATACGAAGACGCAGTCAAAGACCACGCTCTCTGGACGCACGAACCGCACCTGGCCGGCAACACCGGACTCTCCCGCTACTACGATTTCGGCAACGGCCCCGCTCCTGAAAGCGTAGAAGGAGAACCCGGCTACTACCGTCATGTAGCGGCATATTTCCTGGGCCATCCAAAAGAGGGCAGCAAATATCTGATCGAGAAAAGCACCACAGACAACGCCACGGGAGCAAAGTACGCAGTCCAACTTTGCGACACCGAACCCGCCAACACTACCAAATGCGACACGGTGAAGACCATATCCCTGACCGCCGACTACTACAAAGGCGACCGCGCCATGCGCGAGTCCGGCTTCGACATCTCCTTCCGCTTCGGCCCCTACGGCGCGGCTACGCACCACTACGCTCCCGTAGGCCTGAATAGCCTGCTCTACAAAACAGAAAAAGATCTGGAGGCCATGGCGGCAACCCTGGGCAAAACCGCTGAAGCCGGCAAATGGCGCCAACAAGCCGCCCAGCGCAAGCGGCGCATGACCCAATATTTCTGGGATGCAAAACAAGGAATGTTCTTCGACTACAACTTCACCACCAACACGCGCTCCACCTACGAATACGCGACAACGTTCTACCCGCTCTGGACCGGCTGGGCCAAGCCCGCTCAAGCCAAAGCAGTAGCCGCACACCTCTCCGCCTTCGAACAGCCTGGAGGCCTGGCCATGAGCACAAAGGCCACCGGAGTCCAGTGGGACTACCCTTACGGCTGGGCCCCCATCCAATGGATTGCCACCACAGGCCTACGCCACTACGGTTTCACCGACGCGGCCAATCGCATCGCCTCCAAATTCGTCGCGACAATAGCCGAAAACTTCCAGCGCGACGGCACCATCCGCGAAAAATACAATGTAGTAACCCGCTCCTCGGAAACCAACCTCCAGGCCGGCTATCACGAAAATGTAGTGGGCTTCGGCTGGACCAACGGAGTGTTCCTGGAACTGATGAAGGCCACGCCAAAGGGCAAATGAACCAAGAGGGTGCGACGTGCTCTGAGTCGGTAATCGGGTGTCCCCGCAAAATCCGACATCTCCCTCAATCAGGGTCACATTTGCCAGTGATCACCATCACATCCGGATCGGCCATCCGCAGAGAAAATAAAAGTACGATCAACCTGAGATCAAGCCGACAACCCGGCGTTGAACCAGCACGCCGAAGTCGAGGTTCCAAAGTCAGGTTGGGCGTGCAGACATCATTTTTTATCAGAGGGAGCCAATGGCCTACGTAATTACCGACACCTGCATCAAAGACGAACTCTGTGTGGACGCTTGCCCGGTGGATTGCATTCATCCCAAAAAGGACGAGCCGGCCTTCGAAACTGCCACCCAGCTTTACATTGACCCGAACGACTGCATCGACTGCGGAGCCTGCATCCCAGCCTGCACCTCAGATTCAATTTTCACCGCCGACGACCTCCCAGTTGAAAAGCAGCACTTCCTGGAGAAGAACGCCGCCTACTACGCGTAGTGGCGTGATGATTTCCTGAACCAGACGGTTCCCTGGGCATCCTCGTGAGACACCGTACCGGCCTACCTCCGCACCAACCGGTGCACCCCCGTCGGATCACCCGGCGGAAACGGCGGCCGTGGCGGTGTAGTCCCGCCCATCATGCGGCGGACGCGTTCGCGCGTGAACTCCACATCGGTGATGTAACTTCCCATTGCCGCAGTCGTCCAGCCGTGGCGTCCGAGCACCTCCAAGATCTGCTCGCCTTTCAAAGCATCGGATGCCTGCACGTGTCGAATGGACTGCATCGCGTCACCGCCACCCAGCACCCTGGTAAAAGCACTGCTGGTAATGTCGCTGATCCAGTGTGCAATACCGCTCTGGTTCCGGCTTTCGGAGGCCAGCGCCTCTACCGTCGCAGCCGGGAGGTACAGGAGCAAGCCTTCGGTGATCATCAGTGCGGTCGCAGGGCCTGCTGCTTCGTATATCGCCTGCCGTTGTGCCGGATCATTGACGTCGGCTGTGAGGCGGTCGCGGCGGCAGCGAGGCGTCTCGCCCGACATCAGCCGCTCCTTGTAATCGAGTACCTCGGCGAAGTCGATTTCAATCCAGCGCAGATCTGGCGCAAGGTCGAGCCGCCACGGCCGCGTGTCCAGACCGCAGCCCACGCTCAACACGGTCGCGATCGGATATGCCGCCAGCGCTCCCAGCAGCAACTCATCGACAAAACGGGTGCGAATGGCAAGTCCGATGCGCAACACATTGGCATGTGGCAACCCGTGAAGGATCGCCGGCCCGCGCTCCCCAGCCAGTCGCGCCGCAAACGGATCACGCACGTAGGCGTCTTCCAACTCAGTTTCATGCGCGCGACAAGCGGCCACCATCAGGGCCGTGTCGCTGATATGGGTTATGGCTCCAGTATCTGACATCGAACTATTATGCGGCATCGGGCCGGATGCCTCATCCTCAATCGCGTTGTCTTGCTCTTTTGGGTGGCGCAGCCCTTAAGCGCTGCGATAAAAATCACCGCACTGACCCGGCTTTAGCCGCGGTCTTCGCGCCCAAAACCCACCACCCCTCCCGATACTTCTCAAACTTAGACCGCAACCTCCGACTCCCGCCAAACAAGTTCACCGACCGCCTCCCCCGAAACACCTCCGCAGGAAACACATACCAGGCATCCTCCGGCACTACACAACAAACCAAGGCATCAATCTCATTTTCTGTATAAGCCCGTACCGAGTGCCCCAACGGCCGAAAGCAATACCCACCATCCCGTGGTTCCCTCTGTGTTCTCTGTGGTAAGGATTTTTAATTTCCCAAAACCCACCACCCCTCCCGATAAACCTCAAACTTCGACCTCCTCCTCCGACTCCCGCCAAACAACTTCACCGACCTCCTCCATCGAGATGATCTTGTCGTCGAAGCCGGTCCAGCGTCTCTGTCCCTTGGCCACGATCTTGGGCTCGAACGTCGCTTTGCGATCGCGTGGCGTCTCCAACTCCAGTTCCCCGAAGTCGCCCTGCAAGGTTTTTGGGCTTTTCCCGTTGCGCGTGTTGCCGCGGTGGTGGCCCGCCGGGTCGTGTTTCTCATAGCCCAGATGATCCGTCATCTCGGCTTCCAGCGCTCGTTCCAGGATGGCTTTGGTCAGCTCCTTGAGCAGACCGTTCTCCCCGATGATATCCTCGGGCTTCTGGTAATCGGTGAGCAGTTGATCGATCAGCTTCTTGTCAATGGTCATGGGGTCTCCTATTCTCTTCCTCCCATGGCCGTTTACACAGTTCTATTTACACCCTCATGTCAAGCAACATCGGCTATCTATGTCGCTCAATCTGTACTCTATTGTTTAAAGACTACAGTCATCGTGAATGGGCAATCAGCGTCTGGCGATCTTTGAAACCACCCGTCATATCGGCATAAATGAAACATGCTCGACATCTCATAATCTGGTAAACGTAGGACGAGTGCCCCTAACCCACCCTCGCCACCGCACCAAGACCAGCACATGGTAGTACACGGTAACAATACCCCGTGCGTTTGTACGCCGTGCTGGGCATACGCTGTACGGAACGGAATCGAA
>CAWIMW010000004.1:0-39916 GCA_963837365.1 uncultured Acidobacteriota bacterium | reverse complement strand
AGTTGCTGTCTTCCCCGACCTTCAAAACTGCCAGGAAAGCTTCCTGCGGGATGTCCACGCGCCCGATCCGTTTCATGCGGCGCTTGCCTTCTTTTTGCTTTTCGAGGAGCTTGCGTTTGCGGGAGATGTCGCCGCCGTAGCACTTGGCGATCACGTTTTTGCGGATGGCAGAGACGGTTTCGCGGGCGATGATTTTCGCGCCAATCGACGCCTGGATTGCTACCTCGAACATCTGGCGGGGAATCAGCTGGCGCATTTTCGAGACCAGGGCTTTACCGCGGTCGTAGGCGAAGTCGCGATGGACGATGATGGATAGCGCATCCACCGGCTCACCGGCTACGAGGATGTCCATCTTCACCATGGGCGAAACCCAGTAGCCGGCGAGGTGATAGTCGAGGGACGCGTAGCCGCGGGAAACGGACTTCAAGCGATCATAAAAATCCAACACGATCTCGTTCAGAGGGAGTTCATAATGCAGCATCACGCGGGAGGAACTTACATATTCGAATGTTTTCTGCTTTCCCCGCTTGTCTTCTACCAACTTTAGAATTCCGCCTACGTACTCTTCGTTGGTGAGGATGGTGGCCAGAATGACCGGTTCTTCGATTTTCGCTATCTCGCTCTGTTCCGGCCAGCGCGAGGGATTGTCCACTTCGATCATCTGGCCGTCCGTCTTGGTGATTTTGTAGCGCACGCTGGGCGCGGTGGTAATCAGTTCCAGTCCGAACTCGCGCTCCAGGCGCTCCTGAATGATTTCCATGTGCAGCAGGCCCAGGAAACCACAGCGGAAGCCGAAACCCAGGGCAACGGAACTTTCCGGCTCGAAGAAGAAGGACGAGTCGTTCAGGCGCAACTTTTCCAGCGCCTCGCGGAGTTGGGTGTGCTCGTGGGCATCTACCGTGTAGATGCCGGCGAATACCATGGGCTTGATCTCTTCGAAACCGGGTAGAGGCTCGATGGCAGGATTGTTTTCTTCGGTGATGGTGTCGCCGATTTTGGTGTCGGCGACGTTCTTGATATTGGCCATGATGAAGCCGACTTCACCGGCGCGCAGCTCATCCACGACTACGGGTTTGGGGGTGAGGACGCCCAGGGTTTCCACATCCAGGACGCGGCCGTTCCACATCAGGCGGATTTTCTGGCCGTTGCGGAGGGTTCCCTGGAACACGCGGGTCAACACAATCACGCCGCGGTAGGGATCGAACCAGGAGTCAAAGATCAACGCCTGCAAACGGTTTTCCGGATTGCCCTTGGGAGGGGGCACGCGTTTGACCACCGCTTCCAGCACGTCGGGCACGCCTTGGCCGGTTTTGGCGCTGATCAGGACGGCGTCGGAGGCATCGAGGCCGACTGCGCCTTCGATCATTTCCTTGGCGCGCGGGATGTCGGCGCTGGGCAAGTCAATCTTGTTGATGACCGGGATAATCTCGAGACCGTGATTGATCGCTAGGTATGAGTTGGCCAGAGTTTGCGCCTCGACGCCCTGGGACGCGTCTACCACCAGCAGGGCTCCTTCGCAGGAGGCCAGGGAGCGGGAGACTTCATAGGAGAAATCTACGTGGCCGGGGGTATCGATGAGATTGAGCTGGTAGAGTTCCCCGTCCTGGGCGGTGTACATCATACGGACGGCGTGGGCCTTGATAGTTATGCCGCGCTCCCGCTCCAGGTCCATGGAATCCAGCACCTGGGCTTGCATTTCGCGCGCGGTGAGGGAGCCGGTCAGTTCCAGAAGGCGGTCGGCCAGCGTGGATTTGCCGTGGTCAATGTGCGCGATGATGGCGAAGTTACGGATGTGGGAGGAGTCCATGGCTGCGGGCAAGCTTTAATTTTAACAGGGGAAACCTAAAACAAATTCAGTCGCAGATTTTCGCGGATTAACGCAGATAGGCAGTCCCTTTACGCTGCGTCAGTCTGTGAAGATCTTCGGCTGAAAGTTCTTGGGAGACTGCGCTAGTCTAGAACCATGAGCATCCCTTTTATTGCGCTGGACCACGTGCAGCTTGCCATGCCCAAAGGAGAAGAGGCGGCGGCCCGCCACTTCTACTGCGATGTGCTGGGCATGACCGAGATCACCAAGCCGCCGATACTCGCCAGGCGCGGCGGATGCTGGTTCGAAAGCGGGGGCGTACAGATTCATCTTGCAGTCGAAAGCGATTTTCGCCCCGCAAAGAAGGCCCATCCGGCACTACGATGCGCCGACTACGCAGCACTAATTGTCAAATTGCGGCAGGCCGGCGTAGAAGTCGCTCCAGACGATTCCATCCCGGGCACGGTCCGCTGCCACATCCACGATGTCTTTGGCAATCGCATTGAGCTCATCCAGGAGTAAGTCATGGCAAGGAAACGTTCTTTATTTCATCCTCGGTATATGCGGCGTAGATGAAAGGTTGAGCTTGCAAATACTCTTTGATTTGGGAAAGCGTCAGTCCCAGCTCCCGCAGGCGGTTCTTATCGATAAACAATTGGTTGTTCCGGGCGTCGAAATGCGTGACGAGCGCGGCGCGGTCGGAATCAAATTTCTTGTGGATTAGATCCACAAAGTCCTTATTGAAATATCTCTTCCGCGGCGCCTGCGGTTCCGGAGGCATCCCGTGATCGGCGGTGATGACAACCACAAACCGGTTGGCGCCGGCTTTCTTTTCCAGCGCCTGCAAGATGCGCGCCAGTTGGCGATCCTGTTCGGCGAGAGTCTCTAGCATCTCCGGAGAATCCGGGCCGTACTGGTGACCTACAAAATCAGCTGTTTTCAAGTTGACCAGCAGAAGATCAGTCAAGTCGTCTGCGCCGACAGGTTCATTCTCGATCATTGCTACCAAAGCATCCGCTTCAAACTTCGGGAACAAAGCTGAGCGGCTTACCGCATCCGGGCTCGCGATATCGTGGCCCATCCACTGTCCATGTGTGGCCTCCCAAAGCGGCGCTGACTTTTGGTTCTTCAAATACTCGGGCAGCTTGTAGCACTCTGAGTTGGTTTCCCATCCCCCTTGCATGGAATAACTGGCCAAGATAGTTGGCCGTGCGTTGAGCAGACATGCTCCGTGCCCTGCGAGACCGGCGGCTGCGACGAAAATGCTGCCTTGGCAGATGATCACGGCTTGGCCATCGGTTTCGAGGTTCCAAAGGTCGGCGAAAGTCAACGCCATCAGCGTTCGCGGGGACATGCCTGGGTAGGGGCTCTGCGGCTTTCCGCTGATGCTGTTGAAAGCAGTATTGACCACGATGCCATGCACGCGCGGATCGGCACCGGTTCCGATGGTGGCATGGCCGAGGGGAGTAATGGTAGGCAAGAAGTTCACTCGGGCGTTGTTAAACCAAGCTCCGTCTCGGCGTAAACGAGTCAAAGTCGGCAAAACTTCCCGATAGCGGTCGAAATAGTCCTGGCGCATGCCGTCCAGTACGACCACCAAAATGGCGCGCGGGCGGCCAGCCGATGCATCCACGGCTTTTTCCAGCGATCGCCCTGTAACCGTCGGGGGCAGGGGCAATCTGAGGAGTTTGGCCAAGGTTGGAACAATATCCTGCTGGGCTGCTGCATCGGCGTAGGCACCTCTACGAATAAAAGGAGGGCCAAAAAACAGCAAAGGAATGTTGGCGTCATAGCTCCAGGGACTCCCGTGCATGAAGCGAGAGGCGGGCTCATTGAGAGTTACAAAGTCGCCCTCACGTGGCACCAGCATGATCTGTCCACTGCGGCCCGGATAGTAGGCGCGGGCGTACATTTCCAAGAACTCCCGCCGGCGATCCGGAGCGGGTTGTGCCTGGCCAATTTCAGGGAGCGAAACCAGCAAACAAAGAGATAGGTAAAGGTGCAGCCAATGGACGATTCGCAGCTTTCGCCGACGGCTCGAAAAATTCATCCGCAATCTCTTTTTGACCTCAGCGAAGAAGGTGCCATTGTACGCCCGCGTCACACGCTCCAGCGCTGAAAGGTAAACCAATTTAGAATCAATCTCCATGTTAGTTCTTGCATCTGCTTCGCCGCGCCGCCAGGAACTGCTGCGCAATGCGGGGATTCCATTTTCTGTGCATCCGGCTGAAATCCCGGAGAACCCGCTGGACGGCGAGTCTCCGGGGGCTTGTGCTGAGCGGCTGGCGCGGGAGAAGGCTGAGACGGTTTCTCGTCTGCGGCCTCACGATGCCGTGCTTGCGGCTGACACCATCGTCGTCGTGGACGGATTGATGCTCGCGAAACCCTTGGATTCCGACGACGCTTTTCGTATGTTGCGCATGCTTTCCGGGCGGACTCACGACGTTATTACCGGGATTTGTTTGATTGGGCCTGGGGATTCAGTTCCCGGTTCCCGGTTCTCCGTTCCCAGTTTTGTGGATGTGCGCAGTGAGACTACTTCGGTCACGGTGGGAGAGATCAGCGATTTGGAGATTCGCGACTACGTCGCCAGCGGCGAACCGATGGACAAGGCTGGCGCCTACGCGATTCAAGGCTGGGCTTCGCGGTGGATTTCACGGATCGAAGGAGATTACTTCAACGTGGTGGGATTGCCTGTATCTCTGGTTTACCGGATGCTGCAAGACCACAACATTATCTGACGTCTGCCGGGAAAAGTCTTAGGACTTCTTCTCTTTGTCGGTGCCGGAGCCATCGCTGCCGTCTTTCACCGCAGACTTAAAATTCTTAATGCCTTCGCCCAGGCCTTTACCCAGATCGGCCAACTTGCTGGGTCCAAAAATAAGCAGCGCTATGGCTACTATGACCAGCAATTCCATCCCGCCAATTTTGCCACCAAACATGAGAGGTGACCTCCGTGGGTATTCTAGGGGAAGGGGGTAGCATAGTCAAAAACAGGTTCTGTCGCGGTTTAACCTTCCAGTAAGCCCGCCAGCAAGGCGGCCCGACGGGGTAGTTGGGAAACATCGATCGACTCCTGCGGCGAATGAGCGCCTTCGCCCACCGCGCCCAGGCCGTCCAGGGTAGGAATTCCCAAGGCAGCCGTGAAATTGCCATCCGAACCCCCGCCAACTGCGGCCTCCTCTAGCCTCCACCCCAGCTCTTTGGCAACCGCGACAGCTTTCTTATAAAGCTCGGCAACAGCGTTTGTCCGTTCCATGGGAGGGCGATTCATACGCGCCGCTGATCTGCAATTTGCATTTGCGATTCACCGGCTTGAGTCCACGCAATTTGCGGTCAATGCCGGCGGCATCCTTCATCCGGGCAATCCGCACGTCGATGGTCGCTGAAGCCTCCGCCGGGACTACATTCACCCGTGTGCCGCCTTGAACGGTGCCCACGTTGAGCGTCAAACCTCGCTTGAGATCTACAAGCTGAGAAATCTTCCTGATCTGCTCCGCTAATTCCATGATTGCGCTCTGTCCTTTTTCAAAATCCAACCCGGAGTGGGCCGCTTTGCCTGTCACCTTTAACAGGTAGTCTCCGATTCCCTTGCGTGCTGTCTTCACCGCGCCGCGCGGCCCGTAAGAAGGTTCACAGACAAGCACTTCAGCAGACTTCTTCGCAAGTATCTCGGTAATCGCCCGTGAGGAGTCGCTCCCCATCTCTTCATCTGAAACCAGAAACACCGTGAGCGGACGCGGTAACTCTCCATGCCAAACTTTCAAGGCTTCAATCGCTGCTGTCATCAAAGCGATGCCGGCCTTCATGTCATATACACCGGGTCCATAGAGATGCCCGTGTTTCAACTGACAAGGCATCTGCGCCAACGTTCCCAGGGGATAGACCGTGTCGTAGTGCCCGAGCAACAGGCCTGGCTTTCCCTTGTGAGGTGAATCAAAATCCACCTGCAAATGATCGCCGAAACTGGCGACGCGATGAAACCTAATCCTCCCGCCCAACCCTTCGAACCTGCTGGCGATAAGCGCACCTATACGGTCCACCGCCGGCTTGTTGTCAGTGGGAGACTCGATCTCCACCATCTCGCGGATAAACTGCACGATCAGGCCTGTGCGTTCCTCGCAATACCGCAACCGTTCTTTCCCGTTAACTGGCACGAATCCCTCTTTCGACAGCGCGGTACAGTATAATCTTCGTTCTTACGAGACGAGTAATGACCGACGAAGCGAAGACGACGCTGGACATCAACGAGATCTTCAAAATCCTGCCGCACCGCTATCCGTTTCTGCTGATTGACCGGGTGGTAGAAATTGTGCGCAAAGAGCGCATTGTCGCCATTAAGAACGTAACCATCAATGAACCGCACTTTGCCGGGCATTTTCCCAATTTGCCGATTATGCCCGGGGTGTTAATTGTCGAAGCCATTGCTCAGGCAGGCGGAGCGTTATTGTTGACCGAGGTCGAAGACCGCAGCAACAAATTGATCATGTTTACTGGCATTGAGCGGGCCAAGTTTCGGCGTCCGGTGGTCCCCGGAGACCAGTTGCGGATTGAAGTCGTGCTCAAGGCGTGGCGCGCGGTGGAGAACATGATCGCGGTACGTATGGAAGGCACCGCTACAGTAGACGGACAGAAGGTCGCTGAAGCCACTGTGAAATGCCAACTGGTAGACAGCTCGCGGGGACGCCGCGGAGCCGAGTCCACATCATCGGAATAGTCAGCGTGTAGCTGCGATGAGCATCCATCCCACGGCCATCATTGACCCGCAAGCCAAGGTCCACCCCTCGTGCAAGATTGGCCCCTATTGCGTGGTCGGCGCCGATGTGGAGCTGGGCGAAGGCTGCCACCTTATTTCTCACGTAGCCATGCAGGGCCCAACTAAGATTGGCAAAGATAACGGCATTTTCCCCTACGCCTCGATTGGCATGGCTCCGCAGGATTTGACCTACAAAGGTGAGCCCACACGCCTGGAAATTGGTGACCATAACGAGATTCGGGAGTTTGTCACCATCAATCGCGGGACAGTCAAAGGCGGAGGGCTTACCCGCGTCGGAAGCCACGTGCTGGTTATGGCTTATACGCACATCGCGCATGACTGCGTGGTTGGCGATCATGTCATCCTTGCCAATGCCGCAACTTTAGGCGGACACGTGATCGTGGAAGATTGGGCGCAGGTGGGGGCGCTCTGCCCGGTGCATCATTTTATTCGCATTGGGACACATGCATTTGTCGGTGGCGGCACTACTGTCACCAAAGATGTGTTGCCGTTTTCTAAGACTGTGTCAGAGCGTGGGACTCGTGCTTATGGGATCAACGCTGTAGGTTTGGAGCGTCGAGGATTCAGCAAAGAGCGTGTGCAGAAAATCCATCATGCTTACAAGTTACTGCTGGCCTCTAAGCTGAATACCACGCAAGCGCTGGACAAGCTCAGAGCCGAGGCCGACCGCGGAGAAGATGTCGACCGCTTGATTCAATTCATTGAACGCTCGGAGCGCGGAGTGATTAAGTAGAGAGTGCTGTCGCCTCTCGTAATCATTTGCTTTACTGATGCTCTCTGATGAATTAAAGTGAGCGGTCTAATCTGGGGAGCCCCATGAAAATTTGGATCACTATGGTTTTCAGCGTCCTGCTCCTGTGTTCTCTAATAGCGGTTGCAGAGAAGAAAATTTACGCTCCTCTCCCGGACAAAGTCGTCGCTGCGAAAACGGTCTTCTTCATAAATGAGAGCGGAACGGCTCGGTTTGGTGATGACCTGTACCGGCAGATCAAATCTTGGAATCGCTGGGAAGTCGTCGGGGACAGAGGAAAAGCTGATTTAGTTTTGGTGCTTAGTCCTTCAGACACCGTGCCAGTCGTAATAACAACCTCCTCGGCAACGGCGTCAGGACAATCGGCGTCCGGCACAACGATGACCGCTGCTGGGAACATGCAGACCCAGCATTGGCACTTGTACGTAATGGATGCTAAGACGGGAGAAAATCTGTGGAGAGCAGACGCTTCGATGGGTGGAAAGCTCTGGAGAAGCTGGGGCTCAATCGCAAAATCTCTTCTGTCAGACATTCAACAGCGCTTGAAATAGAAGTGTTGACCATTAGAAGACACAATGCTGGGGATTGAAGTCACTATAGTCCGCTATATCAACGACGAACCTCAGCCGGGTATTGTCGAGTGCCAATTCGAAGATGCTCACGGTCACCAATGGTCGTTTGTGGAGAAAACCGCGTATGTCAGCGTCCGGGATCTAGACGCTCAGTCTACGTATCCTCAGGAAGGTGTCTTGGCTTGCGAGATGCTCCAGCGCGGCCTCGACGGAGCAGGGCGGGAAGTGATCCGTGTCGATACTGAACGGCCTTCGCACATAGAATCAGTTGAGGGCGAGACTAAGTTCGACGTACTGCCAGAGTCGCTGATTGAGTTCAATTGGAATTAAACCGATATTTCACTCATCACCCAAGTAGGACTACGAGATGCGGAAAGGGTTTACGAGAAAACCACAACCGGACGCGCCCGCGACGCAAACCAAGAACTACATCACGCCGAGCGGGCTAAAGCGCCTTAAAGATGAGCACCAGTTTCTGCTCACCAAGGAACGCCCGGCCGTGACGGAGGTGGTGGCGTGGGCTGCCGGCAATGGCGATCGCAGTGAAAACGCCGACTATCAGTACGGCAAGCGTCGGCTGCGGCAGATCGATGGGCGGATTCGCTTTCTTGCGAAGCGAATCGAAGCCGCGGAAGTGGTGGACCCGGAAGCTCCGAGAGCGGGGCAGTCGAAGACCAAGGCATTCTTCGGAGCGACCGTGCGCTATGCCAATGCCGCAGGAGCAGAGCGAGTGGTGAGCATCGTGGGCACCGACGAGGTCGATCTCAACCGCAACCACATCAGTTTTGTGTCACCTCTGGGGCGCGCGTTGATGAAGTCGGCAGCGGGCGACGAAGTAGTTCTCCAAGCGCCGGGCGGTACAGAATATTTGACCGTGCTGGAAGTGAGTTACCAGCGCATTCCTGTGGAACCGTTCCGTGAACCGCCTGGATCCGAGGCCTCGGCAAAGGGACTGCCTCGGCGACGCTCATCCACCTGACGCAGAAGAGACGAAACGTAAGTCGCGTTGAGAACGCACTGAGGGTCTTGTGTCTGTGCCTTCGGGTAGCTCTTATTATGACCAAGAGGGATCGTGATGGTGGAACCGTTTCGGATTCAAGTCACGGATGAAATGCTCAACGATCTGCGAGCACGGTTGCGCCAGGCGAGATGGCCGGACCAGGTACCCGGCATCGATTGGAAACAGGGCACCGAGTTGGAATGGCTAAAGCGCCTGGTGTCGTACTGGGTCGATGAGTTCAATTGGCGTGCCTGGGAACAAAGGCTTAACGCGCTTGAACACTTCACTTGGGAAGGTATCCACTTCGTGCGCCAGCGCGCGGCATCCGGCCGGGGCATCCCGCTCATCCTCACGCATGGCTGGCCCAGCAGTTTCCTTGACTATGTGGACATGCTGCCGATGCTCGGGCAGTTCGATGTCGTCGTGCCCTCGCTGCCTGGGTATGGATTCTCGCAGCGTCCACCTAAGGTTGGGATCAATTATCGGTATGTCGCGGAGCGCTGGCATGGGCTGATGTCCGAGCTTGGATATTCGCGCTATGGGGCTAGCGGCTATGATTTTGGGGCAGGGGTGACAACATTTCTTGCGTTCGACCATCCCGAGTCAGTCATCGGGATACACCTCACCACACTGGAGTCGGACCTCACGCCGACGGTGGACGAGGCGGAGCTGTCCGATCTCGAGCGTTCGTACTTAGCGGTGACCCGCCGCTGGGATGAGACGGAACGCGGCTACAGCGCGATTCAGTCGACTAAGCCGCAGACGATTGGCTATGGCCTTAACGACTCTCCAGTGGGCCTCGCCGCATACCTGGGTGAGAAGTGGCGCTCGTGGAGTGACGTCACGCCGACCAATGACTTCCTTTGTGCCACCCTCACGTCTGTATTGGATCACGCAGACCATCACTTCGTCGATGCGCGATTATTGGGACAATCGCTGGCATCCGGTCAAGCCCACCTACGTCGGCACCCCCACGGCATTCGGTGTCTTCGCGCACCAGACGGTTTCCGAGGGTGAGCCGCCACGCTCGTATCTGGAGCGCGTGTACAACATCCAGCGCTGGACAGTTTTTCCGCGTGGCGGACACTTCGCCCCGGCTGAGGAACCAGCGGCAGTTGCCCAGGACTTGACCGCTTTCTTTCAGGGCCTAAGCTAGCGCCATGCCACTAAGCGTTCTTCCAAAGGCGCCGTGATAACACTCATTTGACCAGACAGCAAAGATCAAGCAAAGATAGCAGCTACGTTCTGCAATGGCCCTACACCCCAAACTCGGCATCATCGCAGGCAACGGACGCTTCCCGTTCCTGGTGCTCGAGGCTGCCCGCGCGCAGGGGTACGACGTTGTGGTCGCCGCGATTAAGGAAGAGACATTCCCGGAGATTGAGACTGCGGGCGCGGCTAAGGTCCACTGGCTGTCTTTGGGTGAGCTCTCGAAATTGATCGAGACATTTAAGAAGGAAGGCGTGAGCCGCGCCGTTATGGCTGGGCAGGTCAAGCACAAGCAGATTTTCTCCAGCATTCGTCCCGACTGGAAGCTGGCCAAATTGCTGCTCTCGCTCGGCACGCGTAATACCGATTCACTTTTAGGAGCCGTGGCCAAGGTCCTGGCCGAGGAAGGCATCACGCTGGAGAATTCCACCGGCCTGCTTGAGCCTTTGCTGGCGAAGGCCGGCGTGCTGACCAAGCGCGCGCCGTCGGAAGCAGAAAAGAAAAACATCGAATACGGCCGCCAGGTCGCTCGTCACCAGGCGCAATACGACATTGGGCAAACTGTCGTGGTGGCTGAGTCGGCGACCGTTGCCGTCGAAGCCATGGAAGGGACTGATGCCACCATCGAGCGGGCCGGGCAAATCATGGCTTCGCTGGGAGGCAGCGGATCTACCCTGAGCCGGGCATTGACGGTCGTCAAGATTGCCAAGCCGAATCAGGACATGCGGTTCGATGTTCCCGTGATCGGGGTCAAGACAATCGAAGTCATGCGGAAGGCTGGCGCGTCTTGTCTGGCGCTGGATGCAGGGAAATGTCTGCTGCTGGATGGTGATCCGATCATGGTTGCGGCGAACAGTGCGGATATCTGCATCGTGGCGGATTGATGAGCTTTGCGGGATATTGTGACCGGTTTTCGGCCGCAATCTCAACAGGTGTGGTGATTTATGAAGACGAAACAATCGCAATCCGCGTTGCTTGCTGACCAGATTCGACGGGCTTTCGATGGCGAGGCCTGGCATGGGGATTCAGTCCTGGAAATTCTGAAGGGCGTCAAGGCCGAAACTGCCGCGGCGCATCCGATCAGCGGCGCGCATAGCATCTGGGAGTTGGTCCTGCACATCGCCTGTTGGGATGATGTCACCATCCAACGCGCCGGTGGCAAGGCGTTGATGCCCAGCGCGGAAGAAAACTTCCCTGCCGTTACTGATACCAGTGAAGCCGCGTGGAAGAAGGCGGTGGAACATCTTAAGCGGAGCCACAGCAATCTAGTGGAGACAGTTGCAGCGTTTCCCGATTCTCGCTTGCAAGAGCAAGTTCCCGGCAAGACTGGAGATTACTACGATTTTTATTACCTCTTCAGCGGCATCGTGCAGCATGAGCTTTACCATGCCGGACAAATCGTATTACTGAAAAAGGCACAATCTTAGCTGGTAGTGGCTAGTGGTCAGTCTGAGAAGAAATGGGGTTGGTATCAGGGCAGTGGCCCATTCGGCTTTGCTCAGGGCAGGCTTTCAGCCCTGCCATTTTTGTGTCGGTTTCGAGCGACGCGCCGAAGGGTGCAACTGAAACCGAAGCCGAAGGGTATGTGCTATTGGCCGACAGCTTTGTGGCGCTGCCCAGGAAAGCAGATTCCTCCTCGTCGCTGCGCGACTTGTCGGAATGACAAAGGTTGGGCTTCATCTTGCTGCACCACTGCCAACCAGTGCTGTAACTGTTCTTTTGTGATTTAATCTGTCTTTCCAGAAACTGAGAACCTGAGACTGACATCCGACAACTTCATCAACGTGGCCGTAGTCGGTGTGGGGACGTTTGGCCGCAGCCATGCCCGCGTTTACCATCAGCTTGCCCAGCAGGGTGAGCCGGTGCGGCTGGTGGGTGTGGTGGACAAGAACCTGGAACGGGCCGACCAGATCTCCCGCGAATTCGATTGCCGCAGCTTCGGATCGATCGATCAGCTGATCACCACGCATAGCGAGGTGCAGGCGGCTTCGGTGGCGGTACCGACGGTCCATCATGCGGCGGTTGCGCGCAGCCTGATGGAAAATGGCGTTGATGTTCTGATTGAGAAGCCTGTCACACCGTCACTTGCCGAGGCTGACGCGCTTGAGCAACTCGCGGGCAAGTTGGACCGCATCGTGCAGGCCGGACATCTTGAGCGCTTCAACCCGGCGGTCCGCGCAACTGTCCCGCACATCACCAAGCCGATGTTTTTTGAAGTACACCGGCTCAGCGTATTCACTCCGCGATCGCTGGATGTGGATGTCGTGCTCGACCTGATGATCCACGACCTGGATGTCGTGCTGTCGTTTGTGAATTCGCCGGTCAAGGAAATCCGCGCGGTGGGCCTGCCGATCCTGTCAGGCAAGGTGGACATCGCCAATGTGCGTATGGAATTTGAGTCAGGCTGCGTGGCCAATTTCACCGCCAGCCGGGTCTCGACTGAACGGGTGCGCAAGCTGCGTTTCTTCCAGCCCAAGCAGTACGTTTCGGTCGACTATGAACGTCAGGATGTCGTGATTTTCTCCGTGGGAAGCGATGGCAAAGTCGGCAGTACGCCTTCCGCCAATCCGCAGATCGGAATGGCCAAGCCACCGGTGGTCGCCGAAGAGCCGTTGCACGCGGAACTCAAGGCTTTTCTGCATGCGGTGCGGACCCGGTCCAAACCCGCGGTCCCGCTGGCTGATGGAAGACGGGCGCTGGCGGTGGCGCTCGACATCACCACAACCATCGAGGAACACGGCAAGAAGGCAAGGCTCGATCAACTCACGGTCCGCTGAACTTGCAAAGGCTTGCTCACTCCGCGCTCTCTGCGTCCTCTGCGGTCAAAGACTTTGCTTTTCGCACACAGTCCAGAAAACCTGAACTGCCGAGAGCGCAGAGGCCGCAGAGAAGCCCTGGCAACGGCCCAAGTTTTTACACTTCTTGACAACGAGCCCTTGCAATCCGCGATAGGCTCTTACTGGCAGGCCGGGTACATTCGTAAGTGCTTGGATGCAATAGTGTTTTCCGCAATTCTTGGGAAAATGAGAAAATAGAGTTCAAGTTGAAGGCGCCGACGGGTAAGCTGGGGAAAGATGGGGCCAGGGAAGAATCTCCGCGGCCAGCAACTAAAGCGAATGGGGTTGTGTCTAACCCGTTAACCGACGCGTCTGATGCCAGCTACTGAAATCCCGCCGAAACGGCCTTTGCCGCCCGTGCCGCCGCAGATTGCAGGCACCGATCTCTACGACGCCACGCGATGGGAGAGCGTCTACCGCGAAATGCACAACGTCCCGGAGCTGCTGATCCAGCTTCAGGACGATCTGTCACGGTCGCGCAAGCGCGAGGCATTTTGGATCTCGGTGATCACCCATCTTGTGCTGATTATTCTGGTGGTGAACTCACCTAAATTTGAAAAGTTTTTTCCCCAGAGCAGGGTTGTCATTGCCAAGCCGCTTTATTTGAATCAAAAGGAACTCACCTATCTGGAACAGCCACCCGATAGCCAGAAGGTCAGCAAGAAACCGGACACCAATATCATTTCGGATAAGGACCGTATCGCCACATCGCGGACACCTCAGCTCAACCGCGACGAGTTGCGCAAGATTCTGGACAGTTCCCGGCCCGGCGCGCCCGGCGTCAATACGCCTCCGGAAGCACAGCAGGCCCAGCAGCAACAACAGGCCAATGCGCAGCAGGCCCCGCCCACAGGCCCAGCCGAAGCCGGATGAGAATCAGATTGCTGCCTTGCATGCGCCCCAACAAGCCATGCCGCCGCGACCCAGCTTCGGCACTGGGAGCATGTCAGCAGGAAGCGCGATCGAACAGGCAGCCAGGGCCGCCATCGGGCGAGGCCCACACATCGGGGGCGACGGTGGTGACTACGGGTTAGGCCAGGGCCGGCAAGGCACGAAAGCGCTCGGTAATCTAGACGTCCTCAGCGACACCATGGGCGTGGACTTCGGCCCCTACCTTCAGCGAGTTTTGCATGATGTAAAGGTGAACTGGTACAACCTGATCCCGGAATCAGCAAGACCCCCGCTGATGAAGAAAGGGAAAGTCTCGATTCAGTTCGCCATCATGAAGAATGGCACGGTGCAGGGCATGACGCTTTCCGGCCCATCCGGGGACGTATCGCTGGATCGGGCTGCATGGGGAGGGATTACAAACTCCGCTCCCTTCTCCGCTCTGCCGACCGATTTTCGCGGTGACTACCTGTTGCTGCGGTTTAACTTCTACTACAACCCTGACGGGTCGGACCTGGACTAGCGGCCGCCCGGCAGGGGCTAAAGAGACTGTGTCACAACTTTCTTTCGCCCCTGCGGGGCTGACTCATTTTCTACTTCTACCCAGGGCTTGCGCCCTGGGCTGCAATCTTTCGCCGCTTCGCGGCTGATCTGACCAAGTCCAGCCCCCTTCTTTCTCTGGCCCTGAGTTGCGACACAGTATCTAACGCCTGCATCGGTGGCGGCCATGAACGGCACGGCTGAAGCCGTGCCCTTCCCCAAACCGTTCACAAAAGGTTCTCGCTTCGTATAAGCCCGAGATGTTTTCACACACCGGTATTTTTCAGCTCGATCGCACCATCTCCGGTGTGAACCCGCAAGGGAGGGCCACCGCCATTCATTTTTCCGCGCAGATGGTTGTCTTTCAGGCGGCCTTCCACGGTCAACGGTATATCCAGATTGATGTGACCATCCCCGCTCTGAAGCTCAACATCAGCGGCCAAAGTGCCGGGGATTGCAAGAGTCACGTTGCCATCGCCGGTCTCAACGTCCCACCCGGAGCCTAACGAGGAGCCCGCTTCCGCGCGAGTTTCCACGTGGCCATCCCCAGTCCTGATCTCCAGACCATCAAAGCGGCCCTGGGCGCGAATATGGCCATCGCCGGTATGAGCATGGAGCGTTCCATCTACTGAATCAACTTCGAGATTGCCATCGCCGCTTTCCAGTTCCATGGCGCCTTTGAAATTGGCCAGATGAATCGAGCCGTCTTCGGTATGCAGATTGACCTGCCCCTGCCGCGGCATGTGGATGCTGATCTCCACCTGGCGATTGTTGTGAAATGAAAAATTGAAATGCATTTGCGGAAAACGAAGTTCCAGCTCTACCGAATCCCCGTTTTGGGTGTCGTGGATGGTGATGCCGCCTTCGCCGATCTTGTAGTTGCGAGTGGTAATGTGGGCTTCAATTGTATTCTGGTCCCAGGTGTCCACCGTGATGCTGGCATCGGAGGTTGTCACTCTGAGATCGGCTTTGCCGCTGATCTTGTAAGTTTTCGACCACTCTTCTGCCCAGCTGGTGCAGGCAAATAACAAAACCAGAGTCAGAACGGCCAATGTTGTGCGTCGCATAGATCGCTCCTGATCAAACATAGCCCTGCATCAACCTATCAGACGAGGATACGCATTCTCTGTGAGCCGGGTTCCCAAAGAATTCTAAGCGTTTGGAGGGTAGGCCAGGCGCAGCAGCGTCCGCTCTGAAAAAGGTACGTAAAGCAGGGCAGCTGTCGCGGCAAAAGCAGCGCCAAAGCCAATCTTATGAGCAAGTAGCAAAGGCGCCACCGCCCAAAGCAGGTCAAGCACGAGGATACCCAAAAACATCTTGCGGAATTTCTCTCCCAGCCGCCGGTAGTCAAAACCAGCGGCGGAGATCAGGTAGCAGCGAAGTGGGATTCCCACGCCCGCTGTCACCAGTACCAGAGCCACAATCGTGAAAGATTCCCAGCCAGGAAGAAAACTATCGGTGATGCGGTCAATCTGTGACCAGTGGAATAAGGCCGCCAAATAAAAACAGAGATACATGATCTGGATCAGCACAAACAGTCCGCGGGTTAGGACACGATGGGGGAGAGGGACCTCCAGCTCCGGATGCATAACGACGTCGCCGCGCGTGGCGGGCTTGATTTCGGGCTGAGATTCACTCGCGGGCTGCACTTGCTCCACGGAAGCAAGAAAACGGTACCCTCGCCGGGCCACCGTCTCCACAAATCGCGGACTGGAAGCCGAGTCGCCCAGGGCCTCGCGCAGCTTGTTGATCGCGGTGTTCAGGCTGTGGTCGAAATCAACAAAGGTGTCGTTCGACCAGAGTTTGTCGCGCAGGTCTTGCCGAGTCACGAGTTCGCCAGGATGCCCCAGTAAGAGAACCAGGATTTGGAAGGGTTGCTCTTGCAGGCGGATTTTGGTCCCGTTCTTGCGCAGCTCTCCGGCGGCAAGGTCTGCCTCAAAAACTCCGAATCGAACAATCGGGCCAGCTTGGCTGGTGGGAGACGACATAGCTTATTGCCGCGTAGTTTAGCATTCGTGGCGCTACAATGATGCCGTGGCAGCCAGTAATCAACATCCAGGCGGTCCCCGCCATCATGCATACGCGGCGGAAGCTGCGGGCCTGTTGATCATTGCCGCCCTGGTCTTGATCCTGGCGGTAGTCCGCTACTGGCACCACATTCCCTGGAGCATCCGGTAAGGTGCCGCCTGATCCGCTGCTGGTTGTCATTGTTGGCCCCACCGGAAGCGGCAAGACCGCGTTGTCGCTGGCCATCGGGCAACGTTTTCATGGCGAGATCGTGAACTGCGACTCGGTCGCCATGTACCGGGAATTTGAGATCGGCACGGCCAAACCAAGTATTAAAGATCGGCAGACAGTTCCGCATCATCTCCTGGATTTTGTGGAACCGACTGCCTACATTACCGCCGGAGAATACGCGCGCCGCGCGCGGGAGACTTTGGCAGACATCAAAGAACGCGCGAAACTCCCGATCGTTGTAGGGGGCACCGGCCTGTATCTTCGTGCGTTGCTCGAAGGACTGTTCCCCGGCCCACAGCGTTCAGAAGAATTGCGTGAACGTTTGCGTGAGCAGTCGCGGCAGCGCGGCCCACAATACCTACACAAGATTCTCAAGCGGCTCGATACAGCTGCGGCGGACAAAATTCATGCCAACGACATCCCAAAACTCATTCGTGCTATCGAAGTGTGCCTGGCATCGCGCAGGAAAATGACTGAGATGTGGAAGCAGGGGAACGAGCCGCTCCAGGGTTTCCGTATCCTGAGAATCGGTTTGAACCCGGACCGCGCTCAACTGTATGAGCGCTTGAATGCACGCGCAGCCCAGATGTACGAGTTGGGTTTGATCGAAGAAACTCAGAGGTTGCTGGATACCTACGGCGACAATGCGGTGGCACTCACTTCATTAGGCTATAAGCAAGCGGTCCAATTGCTACGGGGAGAACTGGCTCGTGATGCCGCGATCCAAGCAACACAACAAGCCCACCGCAATTATGCCAAGCGGCAGATGACCTGGTTTCGGAGAGAGCCGGAGGTGAATTGGCTGGATGAATTTGGAGATCGTCTGCAAACGCAGGAAGCCGCCAGCGCGCTAGTCCCAATCCCGCAAACGTAAAAAACAATTGCTCTCCTTGACAATCTAGGAAAGCATGATTATGCTCTCCTAGTCGCACTAGGAGAGGTAATGGGCAAACCGGTTGATCTATTACAGGGCACGCTAGACATGCTGATTCTGAAGGCCGTTTCGCTCGGGCCGCTGCACGGTTACGGCGTTTTGCTTCGCATTCAGCAAATCTCGGGCGACCAACTGGAGATCCAGCAAGGATCGCTCTACCCCGCACTTTACCGGCTGGAGCATCAAGGATTGATGGCCAGCGAGTGGGGCGAATCAGAAAATAAACGCAAAGCAAAGTTTTATCGGTTAACCGCGGCCGGACGGAGGCAATTCCAATCGGAAACCGAGAAGTGGAACCACATGGCCGCCCTCATCGGCAACATCCTGCGTGCTACTCCGGAAGAAATATGACGACATTTTCACGCCTGCTCTCCTGGATGAAATGGATGGTGAATGGCTCGCGCCTGGAAAGCGATATGAAGCGGGAGGTAGCTTTCCACATTGAAAGTTATGCAGCGGACCTGGCCCGGAACGGCGTGCCTGAACAGGAGGCGATACGCCGGGCGAAGATCGAATTCGGAGGCGTCGAATCGCACAAGGATGCGATCCGCGCGTCGCTTGGACTGCGCTGGTGGGATGAACTCTGGATTGATCTTCGCTATGCCGCGCGAAAACTGCGCAACTCTCCTGGATTCACGCTGACGGCAATATTTGTACTCGGCATCGGAATCGGGGTGAACGTTGCCGCATTCAGCATGTTCAACCTGATCGTGCTGAAGTCCCTTCCCGTGCGCGATCCGCAGACTTTGGTCCGTCTCCAGCGCCGCACGTCGGAGAGGAGAACCGGCATCATGCCCTACTCCTCAGTCATTTTCTATAGTGAACATGCCAAGACCCTCTCGGCAGTAATGGCCACCATGGGTGCGCGCATGGAACTTGAAGACGATTCCCAACCGATACGGGCCAATTTCGCCACCGCAAACTACTTCAGTGAACTTGGCACCTCGGCTGGGTATGGACGGTTGCTCGATCCCGTGCGGGAGGACTCGCCGGATGCGGCTCCGGTGGCAGTTCTCAACTACGGATTCTGGCAGCGCCGGTTCGGTGCCGATCCATCCATTGTGGGCAAGACCATTCACCTGAATCAGAAGCCGGCGATTGTCATTGGCATCACGCCTGAAGTATTTGCAAGCCTAGGTGCGCAATATCCCGATGTCTGGCTGCCCATCAAGCAGACACCTTATTTCGTAGAAGGCAGCAAGGCGCTCACCGATACGAGCGGCGGCAGCGTCGAGATGTGGGGACGGTTGGCGTCCGGCGTGACCGCAAAAGCCGCGGAGCAGGAATTGCTGGAACTCACGAATGAATTGCGCCAACTTCATCCCAACGATATCTGGGACCACGAGTTTATTCGCAGCGATCCGGGCGGACATATTCAAGTATTGAAGCCGGAAATGTATCTGGTGATGGCAATCATCGGTGCTTTGACGCTGCTGATTCTTGCCGTGGCCTGTGCAAACCTTGGCGGATTGTTAGTAGCGCGCGGTGTAACACGGGAACATGAGATAGGAATTCGTTTCGCAATCGGGGCAAGCAGGCAGCGCATCCTCCGGCAATTATTCACCGAAAATCTATTGCTTGCGCTATTGGGATCGGCGGCCGGACTGGCATTGGGTTATGGGGTGGTGCGCGTGGTCCTGGCCGAGACCGAAGCCCCAGCCTGGACCCGTGCAACGCCGGATTGGCGGCTGTTTCTGTTCGCCGTGGGTATGGCACTGGCGTCAGCTTTGTTCTTCGGACTGACGCCCGCCCTACAGATCGCGCATCAGAAACAAAAAAAGACGCTGGCCCGACAGGTGCTGGTCGGCGTGCAAGTAACCGCAAGTTGTGTCTTGCTGATTGTGGCGGGACTGTTGGTGCGGGCAGTAGAACACGCGCTACACACCAATCCGGGATTCGGATATGAACAAGTGCTCACGATTGACCCCAGTCTGGCGAGTCACGGATATACGTCGGAAGCAGCCCGCGCTTTCCTGGAACAGTTTGAGGAACGGTTGCGGGCGCTGCCGGGAGTGACGTCCGTGGCATTGTCTTCGATGGCCCCACTGGCACATGACAAAGTTTACGTGATTACCACAGAGGTGGGGGGACACCAGGTGCCGATCCATCCCGGCTCGGTTGAGCCTGAATTTTTTCAGACGATGGGGATTCCTCTCCTATTGGGAAGAAACTTCCTGCCCGGAGAAACCAACGCGGTCATTCTGAGTCAGTCTCTGGCACGGCAGCAATGGCCGGGAGAAAATCCCATTGGCAAGCCGTTCTGGGACAAGGATATTGTGGTGGGCATCGTTGGAAATGCGCGGACCATGGCACTGAGCGATAGCGACGCCGTCGAGATGTACCACGCGGCGCAATTGACGGACATGCCTGACATGGCTGTCATTGTCAAGACCGCGGGCGCGCCCGACGGCTTTGTGCCGATGGTCAGAGCCATCAGCCAGAGCATTGACCCCAAGTTGTTTCCAGGAATCCGCTTGCTGAAGACTTCATTCAAGAAGGAAATGCGGGCCGCAGAGCAAGCTGTAATGGCCGCAAGCCTGCTCGGAATGGCTGCAGGCTTGTTGGCAGCATTGGGCCTTATGGGGTTGATAGCTTACTCAGTTTCAGAAAGAACGAAAGAGATCGCGATTCGGATCGCTTTAGGCGCGAAACCTGTGCACGTCTTGTCCGCAATTTTGCGACAGTTCGTATGGCCAGTAGCGCTCGGCGTAATAGCCGGCATATGCGGAACGGCGGCTTTGTCAAGAATTCTCCGCGGAATCCTTTTTGGTGTGAGCAACCTCGATCCAGTTGGGTACTTCGGCGGGGTTGGAATCTTGATGATCATCGCCGGACTTGCCGCGCTGGTACCGGGCCGGCGAGCGCTAAGTGTTAACCCAATGAGCATTCTTCGTTGTGACTAGAGGGATAGGCGCGCAGATCAACTCAATCTTACGTGCTATCTTTGCCTAATGTTCCGCCGAGTCCTGATGTCCCTCGCCTTCTTCTGCCTTCTAACACCTGCATTCGCCAAAGACAAGTTCCAGCATCCCGGCCCCATCCACCTCGACCGCAATGGCGAAAAATGGGCGGAGAAGACCCTCCACGGAATGACCCTGGAGGAAAAAGTCGGCCAGCTCTTCATGATCTGGGTACGGGCACAGTTCATGAACGTGAACAGCCCGGAGTACATCCAACTCCGCGACACCATTGCCAAGTATCACATTGGCTCACTGGCGATGACGGTGCGCTACGAACCGCCGTTTCTCTATCGCAATCAACCCTACGAAGCCGCTGTCCTGCTGAATCGCTTACAAGAAGATTCAAAGCTTCCATTGCTGATTGCCGCCGACTTCGAGCGCGGACTCTCCATGCGGCTTTACGGGGCAAGCGAATTTCCCCATGCGATGGCCTTTGGCGCCGCCGGCAAAACTGAGTTGGCTGAAGCCTTTGGCCGAATCACGGCGCAAGAGGCTCGGGCCATCGGCGTGCAGTGGAATTTCTTCCCCGACGCCGATGTGAACTCCAACCCGGCCAACCCCATCATCAACACGCGTTCTTTTGGTGAAGACCCGCAAGCCGTCAGCGACTTGGTCAACGCCTACATTCGCGGCGCGCATGAAGGCGGAATGCTGACCACAATCAAGCACTTCCCCGGACACGGCGACACCGCCACCGACTCCCACTTGGGCGTAGCCCAAGTGACCGGCGACCTCGCGCGGCTGCAATCAACCGAACTCTTGCCGTTCAAGAATGCGATCGAAGCCGGGGCTGATGCAGTCATGGTCGCCCATGTCAGCATCCCCGCACTGGAGCCTGATCCGAATCGAGTTGCCACAACATCGCCGGCAGTGGTCACGAATTTACTTAAGCAGCAGCTCGGGTTCAAAGGGATTGTCGTCACCGATGCGTTGGACATGGGCGCGCTCACCCGCCTCTACGCAACCGACATCGGACGTGCCGCGGTGGATGCCTTCAAGGCGGGCAACGATCTGCTCATCATTCCCGCCGATTTGGACGCTTCTTACCGGGCCATGCTGAAGGCCGTCAACAGCGGAGAAATCGCCTTGCCGCAAGTCGACGCGTCAGCGCTTAAGATATTGAAAGCAAAAGCTTCTCTGGGCCTTCATCAAGCTCGTCTAACGGACCTGGACAGCCTCAGCAAAGTGGTTGGGAAACCTGAAAACATCTCCCTCGGCCAGCAAGTAGCGGACGATGCCATCACCCTGGTCCGTGACAACGGCAAACTCCTGCCGCTAAAACGCGAACCAGTGGGAACTGCCTACACCGGACTTCCGTATACACACCTAGAGGAAGTGCGTAATCACCTGGTCGTGGTGGTCCTGGTCGATGACGTGCGTAGCGAAAGCGGCCGCGCGCTGGAGCGCCAGATCAAGGCCCGTGCTCCGGATGCGCATGTGTTTTACGTAGATTCGAGAATTGCCGCAGCCATGTCCAATGACGTGCTTACCACCGTGGATAGAGCCGATACCGTGATTGCCGCTGCCTATGTAATTCCGACTGCCGGACGCGCCAACACGGTGGATGGAGTGCTGCAAAATACGGTTTCCCTCACCGACGCCAGTGGAATTTTATTGCAGCAAATACTGGCCCATGCCAGCGCAAAAACAATTGTCCTGGCCATGGGAAATCCATACCTGGCCACAGACTTCCCGACAGTCGAAAATTACCTCTGCGCCTTTTCCAGCACATCCGTCTCAGAAGTCGCAGCAGCCAAAGCGTTGTTTGGAGAAATTCCCATCCACGGACATCTTCCCGTCACCATTCCCGGCATCGCTGTTCGTGGCGCAGGAAGCGACCGGCCCGCAATTGTTGTGCCAGGAGGTATCCATGCAATCCCTACATCACACTAGCGTGAAAATCGGTTTGATTGCCATCGCCGCACTATTGCTCCTGCCTGCTTGTAGCGTCAATGTGCAGAAGGATAAGAACGGCGAAGAGAAGAAAGTAGACATTCGCACGCCCATCGGAAATATCAAAGTAGACAATCAGGCGGATGCCCGGGATACCGGTCTTGCTGTCTATCCTGGGGCGCGCCTCAGGCAGAAAGATGAAGATGGCGATAAGAAAAGCGCGAACGTGAATCTCTCGTTTGGCGAATATGGCCTCAAGGTTGTCGCTGTCGAATATGAATCCGACGACTCGCCGGAGAAGTTAATTTCGTTCTATCAGGCGCAGCTCAAGAAATATGGCAGCGTTCTGGAATGCCATGTTCACAGCCATAACGGACATATTCAGGTGAATGCCCGTCACGACTCTGATTCCAAGTCTCTTTCGTGTGAGGACAGTGAAGGCTCAACCGTAGAACTCAAAGTTGGAACAGAGGAAAACCAGCACATTGTCTCCGTCGAACCCAAGGGCAAAGGATGCACTTTCGCGCTGGTGCGGGTGCAAACCCACGGCAAAGATACGATTTAAATTTGTGCTTTGCGGCGAGGATCATTAAGAGGGCTTGGGCAAATAACAAAGGGACAGGCCGATGCAAATTGCACTACCCTTCCGGCGGTAGTGGTATGGTTTGACGAAAAAACGGTCCGTGTCATGGCATTGGCCGTTGGCGGTGGCGGCTTAAGCGAAAGGGATCAATTCCCGCGCCGATAGGCGCAATCATCAAGAGGCTCGGGCCATCGGGTGTTGCGCCCAGGGGCGCGTGGGTCGAGTCAGGCACGGAAATGACAGGGCTGAAGCCACTACCCTGATACGAACCATTCCTCAAGCTGCACCACTCCCCTTCCGGCCGCTTCCTTGCCTCGGCTCGCACCCTGCGGTAGTTTGGAGAGAGTGGAACAAACCTGCTACCGATGCCATGCTCCCGTCCCTCAAGGCAAGGTGTTCTGCCCGGAGTGTGGAGCACCGTTGATCCGTGTCACGATTCCTGAGGCTACGGTGCCGCAGATGCCGCCGGAAGCATTGAGCGCACCGCAGGACGCCGTCTATTTCTCTCCCCCAACCAGACATCCGCAAGCCATCGATTGGTCGCATGGCCTGCCTGCAATCGTTCTCGGAGCAGTCATCGCAGCCGCGCTCATGATGGTTCCGCTCGGGGCACTCGGCCCGGGAATGTTCGCTGGTGGCGCGCTCGCAGTTCTCTTCTATCATCACCGAGCACCAGCTTGCGAGCTCACACCTGGAATCGGCGCCAAACTCGGGGCGTTGAGCGGAATTATCGGCTTTGGTATTTTCACCATCTTCGCAGCCGCCATAACCCTGTTCTCAGGTACTCAGCGCCTGCGAGCTACCTTGCTGGAGGCGGTGAATCAGTCTGCGTCTCGGACCACCGATCCCCAGACGCTCCAGGCCTTCGAATACTTCAAAACTCCCACCGGGTTGGCGATCATTCTGGCAGTAGGTTTGTTTTTCCTGTTGCTTATGTTTCTGGTATTTTCCACCGTGGGCGGTGCGCTGGGTGCCGTCTGGATACGTCGTCGCAGACGTTCCTAGCGAACCCAGTCCCACCTCGGGTGATCTTTCCTCATCTTCCTCATTTGGCAGCACTTAAGGACAATTTCATGATTTCCTGCCTTGCCCGGTCACCATCCACCCGCGTATGATGCAGCGTTCATGCCTCCTAAGTCATCCCATCGGAATTCTGCGGTGCGCGAGAAAGCGCAGATCATGTCATCGTCGGAAATCGAGCGCACGCTGGTCCGCCTGGCGCACGAAATCATCGAAAAGAACAACGGGGCCAAGGATTTAGGCCTGGTCGGAATCCGCCAGCGCGGGGTCCCGCTGGCCCAGCGCCTGGCGGGCATCCTGCGGCGGATTGAGAAGAAAAGCCCTGTCCCCGTGGGAACTCTGGACATTACGGCACACCGCGATGATCTTTCCACGCTCGGCCCTAAGGCACTGGTGCAAAAATCCGAAATCCCCTTCGACATCAATGGGAAAGATATTGTTTTGGTGGATGACGTTCTGTACACGGGGCGAACCACGCGTGCCGCCATGGATGCCCTATTTACGCATGGCCGACCGCGCAAAATACAGCTTTGCGTTTTCGTAGACCGAGGGCACCGGGAATTACCGATTGAAGCGACTTTTGTTGGCAGGAAAATTCCAACCAGCCACAATGAAAGCATTCAGGTGCAGTTACGCGAAGTGGATGAAGCAGACAAGGTTTTGCTGGTAGAAGAGGCCGGATAGTCCAGGCGGCGTTTGCGGTAAAGACTATTGATCGTTAAGTCATGACTGAACCTAAAGCGGCACGCGGATCTTTACTCGGAATCGAGCACCTCAGCGCCAAGGAGATCCTGGGCATTCTCCAGTTGGCGCGGCGCATGAATCCGCGCAAAGTCCGGCCTTTACTGCGTGACAAGCGGGTGTTGCTGCTGTTTTACGAAGCCTCCACCCGCACCCGCAGTTCATTCGAAATAGCCGCCAAGTCCATGGGTGCAACGACCACGCTGGTGCTCTCCAGCGGCTCAAGCATCGAAAAAGGCGAGTCGTTGCTCGACACCGGATATACGCTGGGCGCCGTAGGTGCAGATGTAATTGTCATCCGCCACCCCAGCGCCGGGGCGCCGCAGTTGATGGCGCAGCACCTGGATATTCCGGTGGTCAACGCAGGCGATGGCATGCACGAGCATCCGACCCAAGCGTTGCTGGATGCCTATACCATCCTTCGCCACAAGAAAACTTTGAAGGGACTGCATGTCGCCATCGTCGGCGACATCTATCACAGCCGGGTTGCGCGCTCCGCGGTGCATCTGCTGACCAAATTCGGAACAAAAGTTACGCTGTGTGGACCGCAGGAATTCCTGCCTGACACGGCCGCCACATTGGCGCCGGGCCTGCACATCAGCCGCACCGCGGAAGAGGCGGTGCATGGGGCTGACGTCGTCATGGTGTTGCGGGTGCAAAAAGAGCGCCTGGCCGGCACAAAGATCAGTTTGCAGGACTACATTACCCGCTATCAGATCACCATGACACGGCTCAAGCTGGCAAAGAAAGATGCAATGGTCATGCACCCCGGCCCGATCATTCGCGGCCTGGAGTTAACCTGGGAGGTTGCCGACTGTCCGCAGTCGGCCATTGTGGAAGAAGTGAGAAACGGAGTTCCGGTGCGCATGGCGGTGCTGGCAAAAGCACTCGGGAAGGCCCGCTAGTCCGCGCGCGAAAGATAGTAAGTGAAGATGACAAACAACAAATCTAAACCGGCCTCGCTTTTGATCCGGAACGGTCACGTGATTGATCCAGCCGCAAAAATCGACGCGGTGATGGATGTCCTGCTGCGCGATGGCCACGTGGCTGAAGTTACCCCTCCTGGAAAAACCAAGGGCACTGCCCACGAAAAATTCGATGCACGCGGCCTGATCGTGGCTCCCGGCTTCATTGACATTCACGTCCATTTACGTGAACCGGGCCAGAGCTATAAGGAGAGCATCGCAACTGGCACAGCCGCAGCAGCAGCCGGAGGATTTACCTCGGTTTGCTGCATGCCCAACACTCAGCCGGTAGTGGATTCGTCCGAATGGGTCACCTGGCTTCAAAATCCGAGCCGTGGGGCGGTGGTGAATGTGTTTCCCATCGCCGCGGCAACCAAAGCCAGCAAAGGCGCTGTGCTCACCGACTTTCGCGGGCTGCAACGCGCCGGTGCAGTCGCGGTCACCGACGATGGCAAGCCCATCCTCGGCGATGAAATCATGCGGGAGACCCTCCGCCTGGGCGCCGAGCTCAATTTCCCAGTGATCCAGCATGCCGAAGACACGCGCATGACGGCGAACTGCTCCATGAACGACGGCCCGACCTCATTTCGCCTGGGGCTGCGCGGAATGCAGACGGCGGCCGAAGCGTCCATCGTTGAACGCGATATACAACTGGCCCAGCAATTCAACGGAGCGCGCCTGCACGTTGCCCATCTTTCGACTGCCGACGCGCTGAAGGCGGTCCGCCGAGGCAAGCGAAGCCGAGCCCACATCACCTGTGAAGTGACGCCACATCATTTCACTTTGACCGACGCCGACGTACGGGATTACGACGCTAACTTCAAGATGAACCCGCCACTACGTTCCGCCCCTGACCGTGAAGCACTGATCGTGGCGTTAGGGGACGGCACGGTAGATGCAATCGCCACCGACCACGCCCCTCACGCGCCGCATGAAAAAGTCATCGAGTTTGAACGCGCAGCTTTTGGAATCACCGGCTTTGAAACTGCTGTAGGATTGGCAATCACTCGCCTTCATATTGGGGCAAAAATTCCTCTGGCACGCATCATAGAACTCTTTACCGCCGGCCCGGCGCGCGTACTCTCGCTTACTGGGCGTGGCACTCTCGCCCGCGGGGCGCACGCCGATGTCACAATTTTCGATCCCAAGAAACGTTGGACATTTGATGCCGCCAAGTCGCGCTCCAAATCACAGAACACGCCGTTTGATGGATGGCAGATGACAGGGAAGGTAGTGGCGACGATTGTAGCTGGGAAGATTGTGCATCGCGCAGATTAGAGAACAGGGTAACCTAATTTTCGTCGCTTCAACGACGAAATTTATTAGCCCCGCGCGTAAGCGCGGGTATGAGCGAGTCCCGTCAGAGACGGCATCTTGAAGGTTTCAAAGCAATCGGCCGTGCACATTCTCCACCAGGTTACATAAAAGAACCAAAGTGCCACCAAGAATACGATCAGTCGAATTATCCAACTGGGAACAATCTCAGTGGCTTCCTCATTCGTGAACCAAGGCCCGGGAAGAGAAGCACAATAGAGAAGGAGCAAGCCCATGATCAGGCTCCCGATCGCTCCCGCTCCCCAAAAGATCATAAGATCGCCATTCTCTTTCCCACTCGCTTCAATACGTTCAATGCCTGCCCGAGCTGCTCTTGGGTGTGTGTTGCGGTCACGATCGTCCGAATCCGTGCCTTCCCCTCGGGCACGGTGGGAAATGCAATCCCTGTCCCCATCACTCCCTCTTTGAACAATTCGCGAGAGAACTCCATCGTCAATTTTCCGTCGCCGATGATGATGGGGGTAATCGGCGTCTCGCTGGCAGGAGTATTCACTCCGCCGATGTTGAATCCCAGCAACCCCAGCTCTTTCTTCCAGAACCGCGTATTCTCCCACAACCTTTCAATGCGCTCGGGCTCTTGTTCCAAAACATCGAATGCCGCCATGCACGTCGCCGCCACTGACGGCGGATGCGATGTCGAAAACAAGAACGGCCGCGCGCGATGGTAGAGAAACTCAATCAAATCGCGGGTCCCGCAAACATATCCGCCCAGCGCGCCAATCGCCTTCGACAAAGTTCCCACCTGAACATCCACGCGCCCATGGACCTTGAAATGGTCAATCGTTCCCCGGCCATCTCGCCCCAGCACTCCGGAAGCGTGGGCATCATCCACCATCATGATGGCACCGTATTTCTCAGCTACATCACACAACCCAGGCAACGGCCCGATATCGCCGTCCATGGAAAACACGCCATCGGTAATCAGCAACTTCTTACCCGGCTGGTCCCTGACGCTGGCCAGCTGTTCTTCCGCGTGGGCAACGTTCTTGTGCTCAAAAACCAGAATCTTGGCCCGCGACAGGCGTGCTCCATCAATAATCGAGGCATGGTTCAACTGATCCGAGATGATGAAATCCTCTTTCCCCAGGATGGCTGAAACCGTTCCCGCATTGGCGGCAAACCCCGACTGAAAAACCACGCAAGCTTCGACATTCTTGAAGCGCGCGATTTTCTCTTCCAGATCCATGTGGATTTTCATGGTCCCGGCAATCGTCCTCACGGCCCCAGAGCCAACCCCGTATTTCCTCGTAGCCTCGATTGCCGCTTCGCGCAGTTTAGGGTGCGTGGTCAGCCCCAGATAGTTGTTGGATGCAAGGTTGATAACTCTTTTCCCATCAAACGTGCACACCGGCTCTTGCTCATCTTCGAGCACGCGCAGATGGAAGTACGTTCCCTTGGTCCTTAAATCATCCAATTGGTCTGTCAGGTAGGAGAGAGGGTTGGTGCGAGCAGAAGTCGGCATTTGTCGGGTCCTTGAGAACCAGTCTAATACGCAGGGTGGGCGGGAGTGTCAGTTCTCAGTTCTCAGTTCTCGGTTCTCAGTTAAGGCCAGGTTCGCCAAGGTTTCAAGGTTGGGGACTTCCAGGTCCGGCTGGCCAGAGGCTGCTTTGACCGCACCAACTCCAGCCCGCGGTGAAGGGCGGTTCACCCAAACGGTGGCCATCCCCAGCGATTGTGCTGGAATCACATCGTGATAGACGCTTTGTCCGCAGTGCAATACCTGGTCCGGCGAAAATCCTATCTTCTGCAACGCCAGATTGAAAATCTTCATACCCGGCTTGTAGCAACCAGCCTGCTGGGCCGTGATCACGTGGTCAAATCCAACTTTCAGCTTCTGCGCCGAAGCCGCAAACAAGTCATCATCCACATTGGAGATCACTGCCAGCTTGAATTTGGACTTGAGCCGCTCCAGCGAGCGAACTGTATCTGCAAAAGGCAGCCAATTACACAACGATTCTGGAAGTGAGCGTTTTTCCGGCTCCGAAGGTTCAAAGCCGAGCTGCTTTCCGAATCCGCTTACCACAAGTTGCAAAACGTCCCGGTAGCAGCGGAATTCCCCCTGTTCGGCCTGAGCCTCCAATTCCCCATACATCTCCAGCAATTGCGGGTCAGAGATTGATTTGCCGTGCGCCGCCAAGATAGGACGTAAAGCAGAAAATATTCCTGCCTCCCAATCAATCAGCGTGCCATAACAGTCAAAGGTCAGAATCTTGAAGCGGCTGAAATCGAGAGGGATCATCAGTAAAGAGTGTTCTTCAAAATAGTAAGCCCTCGGGAAGGAACGCTTCCCGAGGGGCAATCGCCGCAATCAACAAACTACGGTTATTTCTTAATTTCCAGTTCCTTCTCCAGTTTGAAGCTGATGGCCGATTCCGCCGGCAGCACAATATCTTTGTTGCCGGTATAGGCTGTGCCTGCCGTGCCCGCACCAGCCCCGGCAAGCGCGCCGATCGCCGCACCTTTGCCACCACCCGCGAGCCCTCCAATAATCGCTCCTAGCCCAGCCCCTCCGCCGACCATGGTCGCCGTGCGTTTCCCCTTGCCCTTTTCGGTACGCACAACCGACGAG
The DNA here is from genome assembly GCA_963837365.1 of uncultured Acidobacteriota bacterium. Lineage (GTDB taxonomy): Bacteria > Acidobacteriota > Terriglobia > Terriglobales > Acidobacteriaceae > CAWBXL01. The sequence continues at coordinate 10,297 of CAWIMW010000004.1, read as the reverse complement.
GTCTCGACCGGTAGGTCAGCGATGGAATCCAGTTTCAATTGCAGCACCGCGCCGCCTTTGAACCGGCCAAGCGGTTTGGCGTCTACAACTGTGCCTGACGCCGCTGCACCCTTGGCGATTGCGGTTTCGCCGCCAATCATGACCGGCTCAGCCAGGGTTGCAGAAAAAGACTGCCCCGTCTCACTGATCTTGGAGCCCACCGCTTGTCCGAGCCGGACGGTAAGCACGGTACCAACTGGAACCACGATTTTCTTGGCTGCTTCAGCCTTCTTAGTTGATGCAGCGCCGGCGCCGGCGCCGGAGCTACCACCCGAGCTGCTGCTCGCGGAAGATGCATCAGTAGCCTCACTACCGGAATCCGCCGATTTGTTGCTGCAACCGAAAAGAACAAAGCACAGACTCAAGGTCACTGCGACTAAGCGTGATCTCATATATTTTTCTCCATTGGCCAGATTTTTCGTTAGCGAATCAGCGCGCAAAATCAGGACTTAAATAGAGTATCAGTGGTTACCGGGTAGACTCAGTTTTCTGCTTCGATACTTCCGACTCTGTAGTACATGCCCCATCTTCGGGCTGTTTCTCGGTCTCCGGTTTGCCGGCCAGGAACTTTGCTGTATTCAGCAGGGGCCGCGCCAAAGAAGCGTTGTACCCTGCCCACGCTGCTGCGGAGCCAATTTCCCGCTCAAAGTGCGCCCGCATGCTCTCCATCTTTGAATCCAGATCGTCGAGATAGTGCAGCATGAGCGCCTCCGGAAACATAGGCAGCTTGGGCGAGCCAAATTCATAGTGCCCGTGATGGCTGATGATCAAGTGCTCCACCAGCGTTTTCAGTGGGTCGGGAAAACCGGGTATCTGCGCAACCTTGGCCTGCAACATTTCCAGTTCGATGATCATGTGCCCCAGAAGTTGTCCACGCGTCGTGTAAGTGAAAGCCCGGTTGTAACCGAGCTCGTGAATCTTTCCAATGTCATGAAAAAAAGCGCCCGTCAGCAACAGGTCACGGTTGATGGAAGGGTAGTTCCGGCACAGTAAATCACAGGAGCGGAACAATGAAACCACATGGTCAAGCAGGCCGCCGATGTAGGCATGATGCAGACTCTTTGCCGCCGGAGCAGTCCGGTAGGCCTCAGCAATTTCCGGATCAGCCATAAAGGCCACCACCAGGGCCTTTAAATGCGGGTCGCGAAAGGTCGCAACAAATCCCGCCAGGGTTTGCCAAAGTTCCCCGATATCTTTTGTGGTCTTGGGAAGGTAGTCGCCAAAATCCACTTCCGAATCCTGCAATTTGCGGATTTTGTGGATGGTGATCTGGAAGCGGTTGTTGTACTTATTGACCAACCCTTTGATCTTGATGAAATCTTCCTGCTCAAATGCGCTGATGGCATCTTCTACGTTGTCCCACATCTTGGCTTCAATGTGTCCGGCACGATCGCCCAGGGTGAGCGCCAGATAGGGATCGCCAGATTTTTTGGGCTTTACCTGCTTGGAAACGACGACAAACGAGGAAGTAACGATCTGGTTTTCGTGCTGAGCGCAATCGGAGAGAAAAAAATCTTTCATATTCGTAGCGCGTCAGATTCAGCTTGCTAGAACAACAAAAACTTCTTCTTCTTTTTCAAGTTTTTTGCGCCCGCGGTTTTGCTTGCTGTCTCCACCGGCTTGGACTGGTTGGGGCTGGCGCCGGTATCAATATAACCCGGCTTGATATCGATAAAGGCATCTTCGCGCAGATGAGTCAAGTAAGCCCGCAAGGCCGGCTCGATTCGCTCCGAGTAAAGTGCATCCTGAATTCTTGGTTCAATTTCATTGAAAGGCGGGATGCCTGCCTGATGGTGCTCGGACACCTTCAATAGAACGAACCCTTGCTTGGTACGGATCGGTTCCGACACATCTCCCGGCTTCATGGCAAAGGTCGTATCTTCCAGTTGCTTGGCCAGTTTGCCGCGGCCGAAATATCCCAGATCCCCGCCACGTTTTGCGGTCGGCCCCTCTGAGCTCTTTTTGGCAACATCCTCAAAGCTCGCCCCCTTGCGGATTTCGGCCAACAACCCCTCAGCGGTGGTTTGAGCAGCGCTGATCACCTGAGGGTCATCGCTCTTGGTCGCCACTAAGATTTCGTTGAGCCGTATCTCTTCCGGGCGCGCCAGCTCATTCTTGTGCGCCTCGTAGAACTTCATCTCATCTTCTTTGGTCAAGTTCATGCGCGAACCAACTTCGCGGCCAATGACTTGCTGGGTGATGATCTGGTTCTTCAGGGTCTGCTTGTACTCTTCAAACGAGATGCCTTGTTTTCTTGCTTCTTCTTCCAATTCTTCCATGCTGGCGAGGCCCATCTGCTTGCGCATTTCATCCAGACGCTTGATGACTTCCGTATCTGGGCTGATTTCCATATCTTTGCCTCGTTCCAGCAATAACTGCTGGTCAATCAAACCCCGCAGCACATCCTTTTCGTGCTCCGCATAAACCTTTTCGGAGTGGGCGGGGTCCTGTTGCATGGCTTCCTGCCGGGTCTGCTCCTTGCTGCGCTGGTATTCACTGCGCGTAATGATCTGATTGTTCACCCGCGCAACGATTTCCTCGACCACGGTATTGGCATGAAGGCAGACAGAAACAGCCACGAGAACGAGAGGCAGCACAAATGGAAGTTTTCTCATAATCACCACTAATACGGGGTCCAGTCCCAGGCCCCCACCGCATCTATATCTTAGAGATTGTAACTCCGGGAGCGCGGCCGTATCCAGTTCAGCACCCTGATATTATGGACGGCTCTACTCCAACTCTCCAGGAGAAGGATGAATGAAGATTTCCACGGGTTGCATCATTGTGTTGCTACTGGGGTTTCTGTATATGCCGGCTGAAGCCAAAAAAATCAAAAGTAAGCCCTTGCCCAGCCGATCTCAGCTGGAAAAGATGGCTGCCCGTTTTGCCCCTACGCCGTTGCGAGTGGACACCTCCAAACTCTCCCTTGGCGATCAACAGGCGCTGGTAAAACTGATTGCAGCCGCGCGAATCCTCGACGACATCTTTCTTCAGCAAGTTTGGAGCGGTAACCCGGCGCTCTACGCCAAGCTGCAAAAAGACAAAAGCTCGCTAGGCAAAGCCCGCCTGGATTATTTCTGGATCAACAAGAGTCCCTGGTCGGCGCTCGATGACGATGAAGCCTTCCTGTCCGGAGTTCCCGCAAGAAAGCCTTTGGGGGCAAATTTCTACCCGGAAGACATGACGAAAGACGAATTTGAACACTGGGTGGCCTCGCTTCCGGAAAAAGATCAGGAGCAGGCAAAAAGCTTTTTCACCGTCATTCGGCGAAAAGACAAAGAACTGCAAACGGTTCCATACAGTGAAGAATATAACGACGATCTCACTAAGGTCTCAGGCCTCCTGCGCGAGGCCGCTGGGCTTACGGACAATGAGTCTCTGAAGAAATTCCTTGCCGCGCGCGCTGACGCCTTCCTGTCCAATGATTACTACGCCAGCGACCTGGCCTGGATGGACCTGGATGCGCCGCTCGACATCACCATCGGCCCCTACGAAACCTACAACGACCAACTGTTTGGCTACAAAGCGGCTTTCGAAGCCTACGTCAATCTGCGGGATGACGAAGAAAGCACCAAACTGTCGGCGTTCACGCAACACTTGCAGGAGATTGAAAACAATCTTCCGATCGATCCGCAATACCGCAACCCCAAGTTGGGTGCGGCCGCCCCAATTCGAGTAGTGGACGAAATCCTGAGTTCAGGCGACGGCGCACATGGAGTACAAACCGCCGCGTACAATCTGCCCAACGACGACCGTGTAGTACAGCAGAAGGGCAGTAAACGAGTGATGCTGAAGAATGTGCAGGAAGCCAAATTTCGCAGCGTGTTGCTGCCTATTGCCCGCCGCACCTTGACCAAGCAGGCCATGGTGGACGTAAGCTTTGAACTGTTCTTCACCCACATCCTGGCCCACGAATTGATGCACGGCCTGGGGCCCCACCAGATCACAGTACAAGGCCGCGACACGACTCCCCGGGAAGAATTGAAAGATGTTTACAGCGTCATCGAGGAAGCAAAAGCTGATGTTACGGGACTGTTCGCGCTGCGATACATGATGGATCATGCCAAGGAAATGGGCCTGACCCATGTCCTCCCGTCCGATGATGCCGCGCGGCGACAGCTCTATAACACCTACCTCGCATCCGCATTCCGCAGCCTTCGCTTTGGCTTGAACGAAGCGCACGGCAAAGGCATGGCCATCCAGTTCAACTATCTGATGGACAAGGGAGCCATCGTCGCAGGAAAAAACGGTACTTTCAGCATCAATATGGAGAAGATCGATCAGGCGGTAACCGATCTCGATCACGAACTACTGACTGTAGAGGCCCTTGGCGATTATGCAGATGCCAAAAAAATGCTCGATGAACTCGGGGTGGTGCGTCCGGTATTGCGTCGCGCGCTGGATCAATTGCAGGGAATCCCCACCGATATTGCCCCGGAGTTTGTGACTGCCGAGGAATTGGCGCCTATAGCCAAGAGTGAGCCGGCGCCAGTTGCCAGGTCAAAACGAAAGAAAAGATAGGAAGAAAAATATAGAACAGCCCTAGACTGCCGACGGGTTGCGCGACAGTGCCAGGGCAGTGACGTCATTATGAGTTGGGGGTGTCCCCATAAACTGGCGGACATCTTCAATCACAGCCCGGCACAAGCCTCTGGCGGATGCGACCGGTCGTTGAAGGGTTTCTTTTGCTCGTTCCAGTCCAAATTCTTCGCCCTTGTGCTTCCCCTCCACGACTCCACGCGATACCAACAACAATGCTCCGGCAGGAGCTATGGCAGCCATCGGCGCATCGCAAGTGGCATGAGAGAACAGGCCCAATGGCAACCCCGTCGCTGCCAGTTCAGAGATCCCGGCATCATCGCGAACCAGCGCGGGCATGTGCCCGGCATTGAAGTAACACAAGACACCCAGACTCTCGTTGTAGCAACCGGCAAAGGCGGGACAAGACCGCACCCCGCCTTCAACTTCCAGGATGGTGTGGTTGAGCCGTAAGCATAGCTCGATCATGGCATCGGCTTCGTTCACCGCGTCTCCGTTCAATAACTCGAGTGATTTTTCGCGAAATGTCTTCTGGGCTGCGGCCACAATAGTGCGGTTCTGCTCTGAGCGCCCGGCGACATCAAGTAGTCCAAACACCACACGACTCGGGCTGACGCGAAGAAAGTCGTAAAAGTCGCCTCCTTGCCTCTCGCCGTAATACATGGCTGCCAGCTCGGCGCCATGAAGCTCGGGTACCTGGGCGTTTACAGATTCTGAAGGCGAAGCGCCCTTCCCATCGTGATTGAAAAGGGGGTGCATGAAAATTTAAGTGATGGCAGACGTTAGCACGGAATCCGTACCTGGGCCAAGTGTTGTGGAGAGCTAATTCCCGTACTTGTCGGCCAGATACTTGCCTAACTCAGTTTCCAGATGGCCATAGTCAGAATGGATTGTGGACCGCAGGGCAGCCTCGGTAGAACTCCCTTCAGCCAAACGCTGCAAAATTCGCCTGAGATCAGCACGGCCGTGGGTGTCGTCAATGTATTGCACAGCAGCCAAAGACTCATCGTAGGCCAGGACTGCTTCTCCGGGCGAGAACTGCATAAAGCTGCTTTCCAGCATATTGAAGGGAATTTCCTTCTGCGCAGCATAAAGCTGGGCCAGGCGGCGCCCATTCGATGACAATGACTTCGGCTCCAGCGCCTGGGCTATTCCCTCATGCAGCCATTGCGGGCAACGGCCCGCGGAAAGTTGATTAATAAACGAATGCGCCAACTCGTGCTTCAATACCCGCGCCAGTTCAGGCGTAACCGCGCTCAGGCCTTCCACCGGAATCCGCAATTTTCCATCGTTTATGGCCCCACTCCACGACGGGGCCTGGGTCACGTCAAAGAAGGCTTGGCCGGTATACAGAATGACGGGGACGCTTCCCCGCGGAGCATTCCCCAATTCACGCGACAAGTCGGCATATTCCGCCTCCAGCGTAGCCAGCACCTGACGGCGAAAAGATTCCGAGGTTTGGCCGCCCTCATAGCGCAAGGTGAAGTGATTGCTTTCTTTTTCGGAGAAGTCGGCCTCGGCCTGAGCTTCACGTTCCGCTTTTTGCAGCAGCGCCTGTATGCTCGCATCCGGGCGGATCTGCAAGGAGCGCTTCCAGGTTTGGATGGCATCCTTGGTGCGGTCTGCGGCGAACTGCGCATATCCTAAAACCGCAAGGGTATCGGCTGACTCGGGAGCCGCTTCCACAGCTCGTTGCGCATAGGGAAGGGCCTCGGTGGGGTTGCCGGTACGCACCAGTAAGGCTGCGTAAAAATTCAGAATGGTGGGGTTCTGCCCATCGTAACGAAGCGCAGTGTCGAAGTAACTCCGGGCCTTGGCATAATTGCCGTGGTCAAATTCAAATTTGCCGGCAAGAAAATATCCGGCGGAAGAGGTCTTAGGGTCGCCCTGCTGTTCAATGGTTGCCAGAGCATCAACATCTACCCGGCCATCTTTAACGACCTTACCCTCAATTTCCGCCTGATTCCGCAAATTGCTCGGCGGCATGAAGGCGGGAACATCGTGCTTCATGGAAGCACCGGACGAGGCATATTCCGGAGGAAGTCCACCCACCTCAATCCGCTCGACCGAAGATCTCGGAATCGCGTAGGAATTGTCGCCCAAGTCATACTCCACGCGCGGCCCAGCCTCGCGCACGTGGTCTGCCCATATGGTACGGCCATTCTTAAGGTGAATGACCTCTGCCGGGGCACAGATTCCGGACAGCATCCATATAAAGAAGATGAAGGGCGTGACAAGAGTACGCATTATGGCGCATTCTAGCAACGGAACAGCGAGCTTACGTAGGTGACGAAGGTAATCAGATGCGCCAGGATTGTGCTCCCGCTTGCCCTCTATTTGGCAATCAACCCCATTTTTGCAGCACCGGGTTTGGCACAGGAACGTACCCCGACAGAAAAACCAGCTGAGTCTCTCTATCTGCAACTGCGCAGCGTGGGGCTGGATCCATCCCGTGTATACCACGTACGCGAGGCGACCATCGATCGGTCGGCCATCCACATTACGTTGGAAGATGGCACCATCGCGTTCACGCAAGATGTTGCCGGGCATGCCACGGGAGCTTTCTTTGAGGGTGATGGGGAGGTATTGCTAACACCGCCAGACCACGCCGAACGCGGGTCCATGGCCTTGTTTACTGGCGCGGCGATCCTTGAAGAAAGATTTTCTACCGCCTACTTCCGTTTTGATGACAACACTTTCGCCGAGCTGCAACCAAGGCTCCGGTCCGCCGAAGGCAGCGAAGAATTCATCCAGCAGTGGGGCGAGACCGCCCGCAATCTGGCGCCGATGGATGCCCTGCCATTGTTCATGGACCTCAGCAAATTTCTTCCATCTGAAGAACAATCCACCCCCAGTGCAAAGACCCAAGACAACGTGCTTTGGCATGCTCGTGTACAGGGTAGAAAGCTGGGAACGTTCGATCTCGTTTACAACTCCAGTGAGCCGGAGCAAATTTCGGTTGGCCAAAATAAGACCGCGGAAGGCGTCGATTTTTTTGACATCTGGACGTCATTTACGGCGCCAGAACAGCGAGAAAGCAAGACGGACGACTTCGAAATTGCGCATTACAAAATTCGAGCCACCATCAACCCGCCAACTCAACTGGATGCAGAAGCATGGCTCCAGTTAAACGCCCACCAAGACTGTCCGCGCGCACTATTGTTTGAACTCTCCCGCTATTTGCACGTCAAAGAAGTAGACCTCGACGGACAGCCGATTGAGTTTATCCAGAACCAGGCGCTTGAGGGCACAGAACTGTCTCGCTTAGGGAACGATCAAATTGCAGTCGTACTGCCCGGGATTTTGCGATCGGGAAAGCACGCCGTTCTGCACTTTGTCTACGGCGGTGACGTACTCTCTGATGCCGGTGGAGGGCTTTTGTATGTGGGTGCGCGCGGCACATGGTATCCGAACCGACGCCCGGCAATGTCCAATTTTGATCTGGAGTTTCATTCCCCACCAGGATGGACGCTGATTGCAACTGGAAAGCGAGTCAAGGAAACGGTTACGAATCATGGCGATGGGGAACAAATCACTCACTGGGTCTCGGAGCGCCCGATTCCCATGGCGGGATTTAATCTTGGGAAATATGAACGTGCGGTAGCACATGCCGGCAACGTCCTGGTCGAGACGTATGCTTCCAAGGAAGTGGAAAAGGCCTTTCCCACCGCGCAAACCGAAACCGTAACCACAGTTCCTGTTATTCCCGGTCTACGTCCGGAATCCAGGGTCATTGAGATGGTCCCCTTACCGCAGCCTTCGCCTGCTCGCAATGCCCAGGCAGTTGCCGACGAGGCGGCCCAGGCAATCGATTTCTTTTCCCAAGCTTACGGGCCGTACCCTTACAACTCACTTTCCATGACACAAAAGCCTGGCGTCATCAGCCAAGGGTGGCCGGGCCTGATATTCCTATCCAGCTATTCATTCCTGAGCGAGGGAGAGAAGTGGCGTCTCAACATGGGGAAAGTCGCAAGCACTATGACCAATTCGGTGATTGCACACGAAACTGCACACCAGTGGTGGGGTGACCTGGTAAGTTGGGATGCCTATCGCGATCAGTGGCTGATCGAAGCCGTGGCGGACTACAGTTCGCTAATGCTGCTAGAAACACAAGATCCGGCGCGCTTTCAGGCTGTCTTGGAAGATTACCGTTCCAATCTGCTTCAGAAAAATAAAGACGGTGAACCGCTGATGACCGCCGGCCCGGTGACTTTGGGAGGCCGTTTATCTTCTTCTCATTTCCCCAATGGCTATCCAGTGATCAGTTACGAGCGAGGGGTATGGCTGCTTCACATGCTTCACAACATGCTGCTCGATGCAGAACAGAGCACAGGCAAATCGCAGCCTACCTCTCTGACCAGCGACCCTTTCATACGAACACTCCACCGCGTCAGAAATCAGTATGAAGGGCGCATGCTCAGTACCCGTGAACTGATTCACGCATTCGAAGAGGACTTACCACGGCCACTCTGGTATGAGGGAAATAAATCGCTCAACTGGTTCTATGACGGCTGGCTGAACGGAACCGCGATTCCCCGGCTTGAATTGGATGAAGTTAAGTTTGAAGGCAAAGGCAGTACACGTGTTATTGTGACCGGCAAAATCAAACAAAAATATGGCGCTGATAATTTGGTCACATTGGCGCCAATCTACGCTGTGGTCGCAGGTAAGAATGTATTAATTGGACAGGTCTTCGTAGACGAACAAGAAACCCATTTTCGACTGACAGCACCTGCGGGTACACGAAAGGCCGTGCTCGATCCCCATCACACGCTTCTGACCCGGGAAAAGTAGATCTGGGTACCACTCCAGAACTCTCAGCATCGTTTGTTCCCGAAGTGGCCGGACGCAATGTTTCGCTCTGCACAATGCCCAAATATTAAGCCTCTATCTTTAGTTAGCTACTAGCCTCCGTGCCACAGACCTTTGATGAACGGGCGTCCCAGAATTGGATACAGAGATGCAGTCCATCTTTAGGTCGAGGTGTACTGTGAGCAACACACCTATTCAAGCAACACAGGTGGTCCTGCCTGCGCCGCTCTTTGGAGCAGATATGCCTCCTCTGAAGGGAAGCATTCTCCTGGTCGAAGATGAGAATTTTGTCCGCGAGGTGACTGCGGAAATTCTGCAAGCGGCTGGCTACCAGGTTTTGAAAGCCCGTAGTGCGGTTGAGGCAGTCCGCCAATTCCGCCAACACCCGGGTGAGGTAGGCCTGCTGGTTGTCGACGTAGTGCTGCCTGGAAAGAACGGCTGTGAAATGGTCAAGGAACTTTGGCAGGATGACCCAACTCTCAAAACCATCTTTATCTCTGGCTATCCGCAAAACAAAATAGGCAGGGACCAGGACATCATGGACAAGACGACCTATTTACCCAAGCCCTTCTCTGTCGTGTCGCTGATGCAAAAGATCCGTGAAGTATTGTTGCCGGATGAATTGTGATCGGACTAACCCACTACGCGCCTGACGCCCGTGCGACTTTTTGTAGTGTGCGACCTGCATGTTTTGTTCGGGATTTGCAGGAGTGGAACAACTCGGTGCAACACGCCTGCTTCCGCCGCCGAGCGCGGCATGCCATATACCGTACAACTGGGTCATCCTTACCGCATTGAATCCGCCCTCACGCTTGATGGCTTCCATCCCCTTTTACCGTCGGCCCCCATACCCGTCATGATCACGCCGAGAGTCAATGACCGGAAGACTTCAGCGACCGAGTTCATC
>CAWIMW010000003.1:0-975532 GCA_963837365.1 uncultured Acidobacteriota bacterium | reverse complement strand
AGTGCGAATTCCTATTTCCTTTGTCCGCTGCACGACCGGATAGGAACAACTCCGTAGAGACCAATCACGGTCAGCAATGTCGCATCGCCGGCGAAAACTCCCATAACCCATTATGAGCCGGAGCTGTCCTTCCATAACTTCCTCCAACCCTCCATCGTGGATACCGCTGAAACCGGTTGGTCGGGATCAATCGCCAATACTTGTGCGCGAACCGCATTGGCGAATGACAGCGGATCGCCGTCGGTCCGCACCGCCAGCATGGCTGACGGAAGGGGCTTTTGGGCGCGGGGTAAGTAGGTTGCTGGCATTGGATTCTCATCTCTGCCGGAATAACGAATGTTGGCGGCTATGCCAACGATCTCTACCGGATTCGGATTAATTCCAACCAGGAGGCGTTGGCCGATGGGATCCGGCCCATCTGGATACTGCGGCCAAAAGCGGCGCGCCAGGGTTTCATTGACTACAGCCACCAGGGATGACTGCTGGTTGTCGTGCGCGGTGAAAGTCCTGCCACGCCTCAGCGGAATTTGCAGGGTGCGGAAATAGTCTGGCGTAATGGCCTGAATCATGGTGATGGGGCGCTCGTTTAGTTTGAGCGGCGCGCTGCTCGCCAACTGCACGGGAGAGCCCATCCAGGCATCTACCATCGGAAGTGTCAGTGTTACACCTGCACTTCGGACTCCAGGTAGTGCCTCCGTGCGCTGCACTAGTTCTTCGTAGAACCTGGCTTTCTTCTGGTCGGTGTCATAGCGGGCGGACGGGAGCGAAATATTCATCGTGAGCAGGTTGGGACTTCGGAAACCCGGATCGACACGGTACACACGGGCCAGGCTCTTGATGAGCAGGGTCGCGCCGATCAGCAGGATGACCGATAGCGCCACTTGCCCAACCACCAGCAACCCGCGTGGGCCGAAGTGCAGTTTCCACTTCGATCCGCGTCCGCTCACCGTCTCGCCATTCCCTCTTAATACATTGGCTAGATCCGGTCGCGACGCCACTAGAGAAGGAGCCAGCCCAAATAGCAAGCCTGTGACCAGTGAAATCGCTGCTGCAAATCCGAGGACCATGCCGTCCATACGGATTTCTCCCGCGCGCGGCAAATCAATGAAAGTTAGGCTTCTTATACTGTTCAAACTTATAAAAGCCAGTAGCACGCCCAACATTCCGCCAAGAAATGCATGCAAAATGCTCTCAACGAGTAGTTGTCGGATGACATGTCTGCGTCCAGCTCCGATCGCCGCACGCACGGCAAACTCGTGTGAGCGCGAAGTGGCGCGCGCCAGCAACAGGCTGGCGACATTCGCACACACGATGAGCAGCACAAAGCCCACCGCCCCGAACAGCATCCACAGTTTGGGACGAATGTCAGAGACCAGGGCGTCTCTCAAGGGACGCAATGTGTCTGGAGGATCATGCTTGGCGTCGAGCATGGCGGGATGCGCGGTGGCGTAGGCCCGGGTCAACGCAGTCAGTTCGGCGTTAGCCTGTTGAAGTGTGACCTGTGGCTTCAGGCGTCCAAAAATATTCAGGATCGGACTGATTGGCCTTGACTGCGCCGACATTCCCGCACGTTCAGATGGTTTTGTCATCCAAACATCGACACCAGAAAACGGAAATTGGAAACCAGGAGGTAGCACGCCGACAATGGTGCAAGATTCGCCCGCCAGCATCATGGTCTTGCCGACAATCTGTGGGTCTCCAGCGAAGCGCCGCTGCCACAATTCGGCGCTGATCATGGCTACCGGTGAAGCGCCAGGAACATCCTCCTCTTGTAGAAAGCCTCGGCCCTTCAGCGGTGATATTCCCAAGATGTGCAGAAAATTTGCGGAAACTCGTGCGCCATTCAAAACTTCCGGAGTGATGCCAGACAAGGCCATCTCTTCCGTGGAGATCGAGTGCGCTCCCAGTTCGGTGTAGGACTGGCTGGCCGCCTTCATTTCGTCATAGCGGGTCGGTGTGGCTCCGCCTGTGAGCATCACCACACGGTTCGGTTCACGATAAGCGAGTGGTTTGAGCAAAACTGCATGGATCACGGAAAACATGGCGGTATTTACCCCGATACCCAGAGCTATCGTGAGTACGATGGCTGTCGTGAACCCAGGATTTTTCCGCATAGCGCGCAGCGCATATTTCGCGTCCTGCCCAATGTTTTCCAAGAAACCGATTGCAGTCATGGGAAGAAATCTCCTGAGATATTTGTTAACACCCGCCACTTGATGCCATTGATCGTAACTGGCGGCGACCCGACAAATGCAAATAAAAACGCGAGTGTACCTCACGGCCTAATAGCTGTCCGATTTTGGACAGGCCCTCATGCAAATGAACAGTAAATTTTCCGGCCGAGCATGGGTAAGGGGCACACTCATTGCCGAATCAATAACTTAGATTTGTTTTGCCGATGGTCTCCAGTTTGCTTTGACTGAGGCCGTGGAGACTCTCACCATGTCGGCCGTTAGGGCAACTGAACCATCCCTGGCCCGATTGCTTGTGGCGGATGATCAACCGCACATCCTCACTGCGCTGGAGATGCTGCTCGATGGGCATGGCTATCATACGAAGCTGGTTTCCAGTCCGGCAGAGGTCTTAGATTGCTTGCAGAAAGGGAACTTCGACACGGTTTTGCTGGACCTCAATTACACCCGCGACACTACAGGCGGCGCCGAAGGTTTGGCGCTGGTGTCACAGATCCGAGCAATTGATCAAACCATCCCGCTGGTGGTGATGACAGCCTGGGGAAATGTGGATCTGGCGGTTGAGGCCATGCGGCGCGGTGCGTCCGATTTTGTGCAGAAGCCGTGGAACAACCGCCAACTCCTGGAGAAAGTTCGGGAGCAAGTGGAGCATTGCCGTGTCTTGCGAAGTTTCCAGCGACGGCAGGAAGAAGAATCGTCAGAGGCCAGTGAGATCCAAAGGAATCTTCTGCCGAGTTCGATTCCACAAATCTGGGGATACGATATTTCCGCGATTACGAAATCCGTGCATTTCGTGGGCGGCGATTACTACAACGTAGTGAAGCTCAGTGATACGCAGACAGCATTTTGTATCGCCGACGTTGCAGGGAAGGGGCTGCCGGGGGCCTTGCTGATGTCCAACCTACAGGCATCGCTGAAGCCGCTCATCCGCACTGATATTGGGCCGTGTGAGCTGTGCAGTCGCCTGAATCGCATTCTTTGTGAAATCATGCCGGAGAACAAATTCATTTCGCTTTTCTATGGTGTGCTGGAAAGTCGCAGCAATCGGTTGACCTACTGCAATGCCGGCCACAACCCTCCCCTACTGGTTCTTCCCGATGGCAGAGCAACAGAACTGAAAAGCTCCGGCGCAATTCTGGGCCGATTTCCCAACTGGCATTACGGAGAGAAGGACTTGCTCCTGCATTCCGGAGACACTCTGGTTCTTTTTACCGATGGAGTAGTGGAGGCTTGCGACGAAAACGGGGAACTGTTCGGAGAGTCGAGACTCCTGGATTTTACGCGTAAGTCTACTCACGGCAGCGCAACCGATTTGCAGAACAAACTATTGAACGCAGTCTCCAGCCACTGTGGCGGTAAGTTCCAGGATGACGCCACCATGATTGTGCTACGCGCCTAAACTCACCGGTCAAAATCTTCCAGCTCAGGAACACTGAAGAAAGGGATGCGGGTTGGGGCCGCATCCCCCAATCCGTGCAATCCTCCCAAATAAGATCAAGACGAACAAAAGGCGATTTTCCCTTATGCGTTTAGCGTTTCGCGCCGGACGGTAAGTTTTTCGATAAGATCTTCACGTATCCGATAGCCGCGCCCAGGTTGGCGTGGAACCGATATGGTTCCGCGTGGCGAAACTTCCACTTCCGGCTCGATGATGTCTTCCGTCCAATAGCGCTTGGAAGCGGAAACATCCCCGGGCAGGCGGAAATTTTCCAGGGTAGAAAGAGCTACGTTATGGGCCCGGCCGATTCCTGTCTCCAGCATTCCTCCGCACCACACAGGAATGGAGTTGGCCTGGCATACATCGTGAATCTTCTTGGCTTCGGTGAAGCCGCCTACGCGCCCAACCTTGACGTTGATGATGCGGCAAGCTCCAAGTTCGATGGCAGCGGCTGCATCTCTGGCATTGCGGATCGATTCATCCAGGCAGATGGCTGTCTTTAGCTCGCGCTGTAAGCGCGCGTGATAGTAAAAGTCGTCGTGCCACAGCGGCTGCTCAATCATCAGCAGGTTGAATTGGTCAAATTTGCGAAGATGTTCGAGGTCTTGCAGGGTGTATGCAGAGTTGGCATCGCAGCTCAGTAGAATGTTGGGCCAGCGTGAGCGGACACGTTCCAGAATATTCATGTCCCAGCCTGGTTTGACTTTCAATTTAATGCGCTGGTATCCGGCAGCAACCTCGGTCTCAATCTTTTCCATCAACTGCTCGATTGAGTCCTGTATCCCGACAGAAACCCCACAGTTGATCTCTGACAATGTCCCGCCCAGCAACGTGCTCAACGGTTGTTGTTTCTGTTGGGCTTCCGCGTCCCAGATGGCGTTTTCCAGCCCGGCTTTCGCCATACGGTGCCCGCGGATATGAGCCATGAGACCAGCACTATCGGAAGCAGATGCCACCGTTTTTCCCAGCAGGGTCGGGGCGAGGTGAGACTTGATCGTGGCCCAGCTGGACTCAATCCATTCCGAACTGAAAAATGGGCCTTCGCTCGAAACCGATTCGGCCCAGCCCTTCGTGCCTTCGCAATGGACAGTGATGAGAAGGATCTGGCGGCTATAGGTCCGGCCGAAGCTCGTCTCAAAAAAATGGACGAGCGGCATTTGGAGTTCGTGCAAGGTGATAGCTTCGATTTTCATGGAAACAATAAGTCAATACCACAGCACTGAGGGGAACAGAGAGTATTGCACAGGTTGCGGGCGGAGTGCACGTTTGGCCGAAGTTTGATGGCGTCCTAAGTTGGTTATCTTTGCGTCCTCGGCGCGGTGTTCTCTGCGACCTTTGCGGTCAAGATCTTTATGCCGTCATGCCGTCCGCGTAAGTCAAAAGAATTTGCCCGCAAAGAACACCAAGAAACGCCGCAAAGTACGCAAAGACAGCCAAATGAGATATTGTCGCGCGAGGGATCTGCTCATTTTAAACAGCGGCACAAACGCTGCCTGCAAAAGCAGATTCCTCCTCTGAGCTTCGCTCATCGTCGGAATGACAAATGTGAAGTTTACGTTTCCGACTCTTTGGAACGCTGCCATAGCGATTCCATCTCGTCCATCGTGGACTGTTCGGGGGATCTACCCGCGTCCTGAAGTTGCTGCTCCATCCACTGAAATCGGAGGCGGAACTTGCGGTTGGTTTTCTTCAGTGCGGATTCGGAGTCCAGAGACAAATGGCGTGCCAGGTTGACCAGGACAAAAAACAAATCCCCAAGCTCACCTTCAAGCTTGTCACGCAACTCAGCGGAAATCCTTTGTCCCTCAGCGCCGGCAATGCCATGCCCACGCGAAGTAGATGCAGGGACTTGCCTAATCTCCTCCTTCAACTCTTCTGCTTCCTCCTGCAATTTATCGAACAAGCCGGCTACGTTGGGCCAGTCAAACCCAACGTTGGCGGCTTTTGCACTGAGCTTGTAGGCTTCCAGAAGTGCAGGCATAGCCGACGAGACTCCATCAAGCGTGGATTTCGGTGATGTTTTTGCTCCCTGTGATTCGGCGCGTTTCTTCTTCTCTTCGGCCTTAAGTGCCTCCCAGTTGCGAAGAACTTCCGACGAGGTTTCCGCTTTCAAATCTCCAAACACATGCGGATGCCTGCCCACCAGTTTGCTGGACAGCCGGTCCAGCACATCATCAATGGAAAACGTGCCTTGTTCTTTGGCCATCTCGGAGTAAAACAGCACTTGCAGCAGCAGATCTCCCAATTCACCGGGCAGTTCGTCCCAGTCGCGGTTGTCAATGGCTTCTAGAACCTCGTAGGTTTCCTCAAGCGTGTAGCGCTTGATGGTGTCGAAGGTCTGCTCGCGGTCCCAGGGACAGCCTCCGGGCGCGCGCAGCCTGGCCATGATGGATACCGCGCGCTCGAAACGTTCTCCAGTAGTAGGCATAGGAATTCACTGTAAATCAGCAGGAAGCGGGCGGGCAAAATATGCGAGCCATGAAGGGGATTGCTTTGCGCCCTCTGCGGTGTATGACTTTGCTGGTGGCCGGAGAAATCTTACACCGCCAAGGTCGCTGAGAAAGGCCGCAGAGATCGCGGAGAAATGCATCCCTCAACCACCGAGCGTTTTGGCGAGCAACTGCGTATCGTCAGAAATGATCCCGTCCACTCCCCAGTTTGCCAGACGGACCATGGCCTTCGCGTCGTTCACCGTCCAGACAAAAACCTTCCGTCCAGCTTTATGGACCAGGTCAATCAGGCGGCGATTCAGCAAAGAGTGGTGAACCATAACGTACTGAACGGGCAACTCCCGCCAACGCACCAACTGGCTGGAAGTTTGACAGATGATTCCAGTGGGAACGGTTGCACTTCGCGCCCTCAGTTCCATCACTACTTCCGGAATGAAAGACGAGACGACATAATTGCCGTTTGTAGGGCGTTCGCGCAATGCGGATAAAACCTTGGTCTCGAGGCCTTTTACCTTCAATTCGATGTCCAGAAAAATGCGATGTCCATAGTGCCGTAGCACATCTTCCAGCCTTGGAAGATGAAGCAATTGGCGGGCAGTTGCACGGGAGACAGTGATCTTGCCGACCCTTGGGTTATGAGAAATCAAAGCCCGTCCGCAGCTGGTCAGCCGCAAGTCGAATTCCACGCCGTCGCAACCGTGTTCCAGCGCGAGGTCGAATGAAACGATGGTGTTCTCGGGAACCGAGCGTACTGCACGCGCACCGCGGTGACCCAGAAGGATAGGAGCCGTGGCCATGGGCGCACATTGTATCCTCGAACCAGAATGTTCAAATCTGAAATTATTGCGTCGTGCAACAGAAGTTGTGGTGGCATCTCCCGTTTTGGGCTAATCGAGGTCGAAATCGCGGATCGGTTTGCCCGTATCAGGTGATTCCTTGGCTTTGCGAACTGCCTCCTGGAACTTTTTCTCAAGTACGTCTGAGGCATTTCTCTGGGCTTCGACCGACTGCCGGAAGATGGAGTCGCGGCGGTTGTCCTGCTCCTTCATGGCGCGGGCAGCCTCTTCAATATCGTTGAAGGTTTTGGGCTTTACGGCGGCAGTATGAGCGATTACTGCCTGGGTTTCCGGGTCCACCTTTAGCACCGCGTTACAGCATGGACAAGTGACCTCGAAAGCTGGGCCCTTTTTTGCCATACCCGAATGATACCGCAATCGGATCAGGGATTCAGTTTGATGGGCAGTACTTTGAAGAAATACAGCATCTCCCAGCCCAGCAGCAAAACCGAGACCACCACCACCATGATGGCCAATGATTCTCCGAAGCTAAGGCGAGAACGTTCCGGCTCGAACTTGCGGGCAACCAATCCCAAAATATTCAGTGTGGCAAAACCAAAAACCAGCACCCACAGGATGTTGTAAATGTCGGAGCGCCGGGAGACATCTTCAACCACCAAAATGGACAACGCAAGATGGACGGACCAAGTCTTCCAGGCTGTGGGAAGCGCCAGACGGCACAAGGTTGAGGTCGCGAATAGGCCCATGGATGGCGTTTGTCGCCGCTTCGTGCCCGGACTGACGGTATGGCGCGGCGCATACGATCATACCTTGTTCACTCCTTCGAGCCAACGTGACACAAGGCACGGTAGTGGTGCAGTTTGAAAATCAGCTTCGTATCAGGGCATGGCCTTGGCCGTGCCGTCAGGAAAGGCAAAAATTAAGATCGGCGCCGGCGCAAGGTACGCAGGCTCCATTAGAGCGTCAGTATCTGGTGATCAAAGCACTCCGGACGTATCATCTCATAGACATTTTGCAGGAAATCCTTGCCGTAGCGGGCGAGAAAATAGATTCCGGCAATCTCGCGTTCCTGAAGGACTTTGTTGGGGTAGAGCGCATTGCTGAGCACTTTTGCATGGCGATCCAGAACCTCGCTCTGCCGCAATTCGGCCCGGGCGGCTTTTGCCTGGAGGCCCTCCAACTGATGGCGAATTTTGGACTCAGCATTTTCCGCCGCGTCCACTAAGGTCTTGTCCAAGCGGGACAACGATTCCCGGATCGTGGCGAAGGATTTCTCAAGACTACTGGCTGCCGTATCGAAGGCCGACTGCAATTCCTGGGGAAGGGCTTGTGCCGCCAGATGCTCTCGAACTTTTTCCGAAGTTTGAAATAAATCGGTGAGAGCCAATCCGTACCGTTGAAGTAATCCATTAGTTTTCACTTCTACCGCCGTGGCAGAAAATCGCGGAATGATTGGGGTTATCCGGCCCAATAGGGCTTGATAAACCACCGCCGCCTGGGCAAAGTACGCGACTTCCGCTGATCCGCCGGTGTAGGCGAGGGTGGGCAGAAGGTAGTCCTGAACCACCGGACGCAGCAGCACGTTGGCGCTGAACTGTTGCGGTTCAGACGCGATCTTCCGCAACAGTTCTGCCGGAGATATCCTTTCATCGCCGACCGAGAAATTCGCGGCTGAGTGCTTGGCCCGGTGTATCGGAACGCGTGAGCCATCCCTGAGCGTGAAGAGCAGGGTGGACGAGGCCGTGACCTTGACCTGCTGATGGTATCCCGCAGCTTCCAACTCCTGGTCGCGCGCCATGAGCGCTTCGTCCAATTCCACCGCACGCTCGATGGCCCCACGATAAATCGGCTCTGCCAGGGCATTGAGTTCCGGGTCTGATGCGTCGAGCAGGATGACTCCCCACCGATCAAACAAGTGCGTGAACAGGCGGGCGAACGCGTCGCCATAAGTCGCAACCGGCCGATAGGCCTCTCGTAGGAAAGCAGTGACTCCCGACTCTCCGAGCAATTGCTCGGCTCTTTTTATAACGTCTTCAATCTCCGGGCCCAGTTGAATTGTCCCAACCGGTGACTCGGGCACTCCGCGCGACATGGCCGTCAACCGTTGCAGGGAAGCCTCCGGCCCAGGCAGCGAGACACTTTGTATTTCATCCAGGTCATGGTCCTGAGTCGCGAGCCAGAAAACGGGAACGCATTCGACTCCAGCTTTACCGGCCTCTTCGGACAATTTGACCGTAGTAAGGGCTTTGA
Source organism: uncultured Acidobacteriota bacterium (assembly GCA_963837365.1). Classification (GTDB taxonomy): domain Bacteria; phylum Acidobacteriota; class Terriglobia; order Terriglobales; family Acidobacteriaceae; genus CAWBXL01. The sequence continues at coordinate 966,405 of CAWIMW010000003.1, read as the reverse complement.
ACAGGGAAAACAACGGACCACCAAACAGGCCAACCTGCTGCCCAGTCACAATTGCATAAGCGCCGGATTTCAGGCGGGAAATGTTCTCCAGGGTCCGTGCGGAAGCTCCCCACTCCTTGTTCTGCCGTTCCAGAATCGCCGCAACTTTCTGGCGGCGTTCGGAGTCGTATTGGATCTTGGCTGCTTCCTCGCTTGCCCATTTAGAAAAATGCGGGCTGCGGGGAAAAAATGGCTGGAGGTTGGGAGCGCCGGACAGGAAATCCAGAAATAGCCGCGAAGTGTGCGGAATCTGGCTAAATGGGAGACACTGCGACTTCACCGGCAATCCTCCTGATATCGTTGGACGAAACAGATCATTGATTAGTCAACGGCGTTCAATTCTACAGGCAGGTCGATATTCAGATGCTAGAACCTGACTAGAGATGCAAAAACTGAACCATCGCAGTAGTCATCAAGACACTTGTACCGTGTAAAATCTCCAGAACCATGCCCGATTCTTGCTTTGATCCCATTCAAGATGTGACGCTGGAAGGCCGCTTTGTGCAACTGGCGCCCCTGCAACGCGAACATTCGCCCTTGCTCTGGGACGTCATGAAAGACCACGCCGCGGAACTATTCCGCTGGATCCCCTATCCCATGCGGACAGCTGAAGACTCTGCACGTTTCATCGGCCTGGTCTTGGGCGAGCATCAGCGGGGAGTTTCCGTCCCCTTCGCCACGCTGGAACGCAACTCCGGGCGAATGGTCGGCAGTACCCGCTTCATGAGCATTGATGTGGTCAACCGCCACGTGGAGATCGGCTCCACCTGGATCGCTCCCGCGTGGCAACGTACCGCGGTGAATACCGAGGCCAAGTATCTAATGCTGCGTCATGCCTTTGAAACCTGGAAGTGCCTGCGAGTGGAATTCAAGACGGATTCCCTGAATGAAAAATCCCGCAAGGCAATCTTGCGCCTCGGCGCAAAAGAGGAAGGCACATTCCGCAACCATATGGTGACGTGGAATGGCCGTATACGTCACTCGGTTTACTTCAGCATTGTGGATTCAGAATGGCCGGAGGTAAAAAACCGCCTGGAAGCCCGACTGGCTCAGGGGTGAGGCCCCTCATTTTGGCTGAGCAACCATTGGGCTTCGTATTTCTTCAGTAAATCCACCCCCTGCGCAAAGGTTAGATCAGAAGCTACTGGGTGAAAATCGTTGTAAGTTTCGGTAGAGCGCACGTTCACACTCTTGAACAACAAAATCTTACCGGTAAACGCCATGTCGATTTTGGTGATCTGCCAGTGGTCTTGCCCAACATCTGCCTGTTCGAGCAAAATATGCCCGCCGCGGTCCAGATGTCCCAGGATACCCCATCCAAAGCTGACGTCTTTCTGAAGCGTCCCTTCAATTCTGGCGATGCGGTTGTGTTTGGCATCAATCAGGATATTTCCCTGCATGCCGGTCAGGACTTGCTCGATACGCGACGGAGGATCGTATTTAGGATTGGGGCGAAAGCTTAATCGCGTGAGTGCATCGCCGGTTTTCCCCATGCCGGGCTTGCTCGTTTCAACTCCATCCGGTTGGTAAAGGAAGGCATCCGGCAGGGCGCGGATGATGCGCCTCACCCGGTCGGCATTTTCTTTCTCTTGTTTCTGTTTCTTCTTTAGCTCATCCGGGTTGTTAATGAACCGCTGGATGCGCTGGCTCTCCCCTTTCCGTTGTTCTTCGGTGAGAGGTTTATCGTTAATGGCAATCACCATTCCGGCGATGGCATCCTGGGTTTGCACGTAGAGCATGGTCTGAGTGCCATTAACATTCTTTCTGTAGTGCTTGAACAAGAATCTTTTGTCCGCATCGGGTAGGTTGAGTTCAACCGCCACAGCGCGCCGCACCAGTTCTTCGGGAGAAACTACGCCATCCTGCGCCGGCTGGGCAATGGAGAGGGAAGCGAGACTGGCCAGGGCGCAAAGCAGCACAGAAGGGAATCTTTTGGACACCAGGCCCATGGAGTACCAGTCTACCGTAGGATGAGAGCTGAAAATGTCAATTATAGAGGGCCATTTGGCCAATTGCGTCCTCCAAACCACTGGGTTATAGTCATTGCTCCGAGGAAGCATCATCCGCAACAACCCAACCTGGGAGGCCCAATTTCATGGACGCACCAAAGACCAGCGAATTTGCCCACATCGGTAAGTCCGTCATTATCAAGGGTGAACTGACCGGCAGCGAAGACCTCTACATCGACGGACAGGTCGAGGGCACCATCGAGCTGCGCAGCAACAACCTCACCATCGGCCCCAACGGGCAGGTAAAGGCAAATGTGAACGCCAAGGGTGTGACCATACAAGGCAAGCTGGAAGGTAATATCAACGCCAGCCAGCGCGCAGAGTTGAGGAAATCTGCGATTGCCGTGGGCGACATCACCACCCAACGCGTCAGCATCGAAGAAGGCGCCTATTTCAAAGGCAAAGTGGACGTCCAGCGCGACGGGAGCAAGCCATCTGCCTAACCACAGGAGTCATCCAAGTACATACCTAAGTTTGGGCCAGTCCCGCCGAATGGCGGAATTTCTGGCCGTTCCTTCGGGAAGTTTCGCGTTATATTAAAAAATGGAGAATTAAGTAAAACGATACTGCACAGGATGTTGGCAGCATTGGTTGCATCGCTTACATGAGATTCTTTCGCAGCTCGTCGGACTCCTCGGCCACCGTTTCTGATCAGCCACCTGCCCGGTTGACCCGGCGCTCCAGTGGATTGGGTGAACTAGCCAAGCTCATGGCTTCTGAGGAGCCATTGTGGATTCTTGATCTCGGATACACCTCCGCTGCGAACATCCGTTATTTCACCGGACGCGGTCATAAAATCTACAGCGAAGATCTGCTGGAAGCCTCCACCGATCCTGTGCTGGTAACCCAAGATGAGCAGGGGAACAAGGCTCTCAACAGCAAGAAGTTCTTGGATGAAAACCTGAACTTTACCAATACGCAATTTGACATCGTGTTCTGCTGGAACCTGGCGGACTATATGGATGAAAGCCTGGTGAAGCCGGTGGTGGGACGTTTATGGTCCATGCTGAAACCTGGAGGTCAACTGCTGGCCTTCTTCCACACCCGCGAAGCCGGTCCTGACGCACCCTGCTATCGCTTTCACATCGTTGGCCAGGACACCCTGGAGATGCAGCCCATTGAACCTCGCAGGGAAGTGCGTCGCGGGCCGACGGGGGCAATCCATACATCGATCAACTCCACTTTCCCCTTGCAGCGCGTGTTCAACAACCGCCAGATCGAGAACCTGTTCCGCGATTTTGCTTCGATTAAATTCTTCCTCGCCCGCGACAATGTAAGAGAAGTTTTGGTTGTTCGGTAAACGCTGAGAACCGGCAACCGATTGTTTCCACCCAACCCGGGCTGGGTGATGTCAGTTCTCAGTCCCTGGTTCCCGGTTCTGAGGAACTGCACTATCTCGTCTTACTCACCAAATGCCGTGTAATCGCTGGCGCCTTTTGCAACATGAAAACCAGTGGTTTGCGGACTGGGCGGGGAAGTTGCAACAGCCTGCGAATCTTGGAAGATGTTTTAAACACTGACGCAAAACGTTGCTGGTAGATTCGGCCATATTGCGAAATGGCCGCTTCGAGCGAAACTGTTCCCTCAAGAAATGGGACTAAGCACGTTCCCGCCAACGATCCGCTGCGCAGCGCCAACGAGATCCCATCCCCGACAAAGGGATCCACAAACGCGGCAGCATCCCCCGCCATGAATATCCCGTCTCGCTCTGGCTGAGGTGTACGAAAGATCAGCGGGGAAGTGAACACCGGCTCACTGATCGGTTTCCACATTCGGCTGCGCTCGTATAAGGCGGGGTGCTGTGTAAACACTTCTTCTAACGTGCTTCCCACCTCAGCTCTTACCATGGCACATGCATTTACGCTTCCACCGTTTAACGGCTGCACGCCGCAATAGCCGCCCTCGAAGAAATACAAATCGACAGAGAGATTTGGATTTACTTCTGAAAAATGTCCCTTAACTCCCAGCCATTTATCTTGCGTATGGTGTCGCTTGAAAACTTCCGTGGTGAGGTTCGACCATCTCCCTGAAGCATTGATGATGGTCCGCGACGCAAACTCGCCTGCTGTCGTAATGAGGTGAAACGGGCCGCGTCCGTGTATCCCCTGCACGTTGACTTGTTGTTTGGCTTCAACGCCAGACTTTTCCGCTGAATCCCAAAGCGCCACATCAAGATCCATCCGGGCAATGCTGGCAGCAGGAGGCACAATTGGACTGTGCACAACTTGCCCATCCACAAACATGCGGGCTTGAGGAATCAGCACTGCTTCACGCAAGAGCGGTAAGTGTTGCGGACTTAGCAGGGAAGACAGCAGTCCGAGAGATTCCGCCGAGACAAACTCGCCGCAGACTTTGTGCCGGGGATATCGGCCACGTTCCAGCAGCAGGACGCGTGCGCCAGAACGAGCAGCAGTGACCGCGGCTGCCGATCCAGCCGGCCCTCCTCCAATCACGATCAGATCGTAAGTCTCCGCCATCTACTTCTTCCAGATCATCACACCCATGCGGTACAGGTAATGCCGCACAACCTCAACCTGCGCCGCCGGAGTCTTCGCAATCAGCGCGCGCATCTCCTCTGGAGTGTACGCCGCGCGCACCGACGCCGGCCCATCATGGCGAGTCAGTCGGCTGCGATACAAAGGATACGCAGCGTAAACCAACGCCAGATGTACGGGACTGCGCACCAGGTCATTGATGAGCACTGCCACCCGGCAAACCCGTAAAGCTTCGCTCACAAACAGCACGACTTCTTCGGGAGACAAGTGATGCGCGAACAACCCACAGCTAATCAAGTCAAAACTGTTTTCCGTAAAGGGAAGGGTCAGCGCGTTGCCCACCACAACGCCGTGGTTGTTGTCGCTAGTAAGATGGGATGCCGCGCGGTCAAGCAAAGTGACCTGTAGCCGGAGCCCTTTAGCAGCCAACCGTGTTCGTACCGTCAGAGGAACATCGCCGGAACCAGCCCCAACTTCCAGTAGGGACAACTGGTCGTGTGGAGGCGGGGATTGGCCCGCTGGACGGGGCAAGCTTCGCTTCCACACCTGCTCGATCATGGCCTGAGTAGTGCCGATTCCACCGAATTTACGGTTGATCCCGCGCAAGTCGGCCAGAGAATCAGCGATTTCCTTTGGCGTACCGGCGTCGCTGTCCAGTAATTCCGGGGTGACAATTCTTTTCATGAAAAGGCCGAACAGAAAGTTGCTGGAGGATGTTAAACCTCAGCCAGTTCTTCTTCCAGCAACTGCTTGTTATAGAGGTCGGTATAGTACCCGTTTTGCGCGATCAATTCCTCGTGGGTACCGGACTCGACGATTCGGCCCCCATGCAACACCGCGATGCGATCGGCATTACGTACGGTAGAAACGCGGTGAGAAATGAAGATGGTTGTTCGTCCGCGCATAATCTCGCGCAAATGATTCAGAATCTTGTCCTCAGTCTGGGTATCGACGCTGGACAGCGCGTCATCCAGAATCAGAACCCGCGGATTGCGGATCAATGCCCGGGCAATCGCCGAACGCTGTTTCTGGCCGCCGGAAAGTGTGAGCCCGCGTTCTCCCACTGTGGTGGCGTACTTGTCCGGGAAATCTTCAATCTCCGCCGCGATGTTCGCTGCCTCCGCGGCGGCCCGCACGGCCTCGTCCGATGCATTTTCCACGCCGAAAGCAATGTTCTCGCGCACCGTCTCGCTGAACAAGAATGTTTCCTGAGGGACAAAGCCGATATTGCGCCGCAAAAATTCCAGTGGGTACCGCCGCACAGGGCGCCTATCAATCCATACCGTTCCCGGTGTGGCATCGTAGATGCGCGGAATCAAGTTGACCAAAGTCGTTTTTCCCGAGCCGGTGGGCCCGACCAGCGCTAGACTGCTGCCTGCTGGAATCCTCAGATTGATATCGCGCAGTACCACATTCTCGCCATAAGCAAAGTTCAGGTTGCGAAATTCAATCTCACCCTCAATCTGCTTTGCAGGAGCGCCCGCTTTGGCTTCATCGCTGTCCACGATTTCCGCTTTTTCGCCGAAAATCTCGCTGATTCGCTGTAACGATGCCGTACCACGCTGAAAAATGTTGATGACCCACCCTAAGGCAATGATGGGAAACGTCAACTGCACCATGTAGGCAAGAAACGCGGCGAAATCTCCTACTGTCATTGACCCTGCCAAGTGCAAGGTCGTATTTATACCCGAGTCGGAGTGCAATACGACTGTCATTTGTCCGTTCAGCACTTCGCGTCCACCCAGCCAAAGTACCAGCGCGATCGCCAGGCCCAGCATGGTTTCTAGAGTTGGCCACAACATACCGATCAAACGCACCAGCTTTAAACTGCGCCCGATGTATTCAGTATTGGCCTTCTCAAAAGCAGCGATCTCAGCTTCTTCCTGGACGTAAGCCCGAATTACGCGTGCTCCGGAGAAGTTCTCCTGTACCCGGGCGGATATCTCGGAAAACATGGCCTGAATTTTCTCGAACCGGTCATGGATTTGCCGGCCAAAATATTGCACCACCACGCTGGCCACCGGCAGCGGCAGGAAGGTATACAGCGTCAGCTTAGGGCTGATGGAGTACATGAAACCAATCGCGCCCGCCATGAAGACAATTGTGTTCGCCGAATACATGATGGCCGGCCCCAGCAACATGCGCACTGCGTTCAGGTCGTTGGTGGCACGGGCCATGATGTCCCCGGTCCGCGTGCGCTGATAGTAAGGGTGAGAAAGTTCTTCCAGGTGCTGAAATAGATCATTGCGCAAATCAAATTCAATCTCGCGGGAAACGCCGATGACCACTGAGCGCGTCAGGTAGGAGAAAATGCCTTTAAGGGCGATCAGCCCCAGCAGTTGCGAAGCGAAAATGACCAGCCTGTGCCGCACCACTCCGGCATTCAAGCCATCAATCGCATGTTTAATGACCAGCGGGAACAGTACTGCTGCGCCGTTCTGAAACAATACACACGCAGCTCCGATCACATAGCTGAGCCGGTACTTTTTGAAATATGGAAGTAGTGGACCGAGACTTTTAAGCAGCATGCGCTTCTGTAGATGAGATTCTACCAGTTAGCGCTTCAGTTTATAACCCGCGTGGCCTGCGAAAATCTGCGGCCAAATTAGTTGGTGGATTTCACAAACGCTAAAGCAAAAGCCCACCCCAGCACGACCACCCAGCCGGAGAAGAACAGGACAGCCGAATCCATTACGTAACGATACAAGGGCTCGATGTTCATGTTCAGGCTTACGCAGCCAGTGGCCGGCGGGCCCGCAGCTGCTTTTTGCCCGTAAGGTTCTTGTATTGTTCCAGAATGTCTTTGGCGGCATTCATACGGCCGAGCGTGGTCAGTTCGGGATCATTGAGAGCATGTTCCATCGCTGCCAACCAGGTTTCCACGGCTGCATCAATTCCAGAAGCCAGTTCGCCCGCGAAAACTTCAATAAAATCTCGGGTTGTCATTGCTGCTGTGGCCATATTCGTAGCCGCCTTTCCTCCGTATGGATAACTATTGTTTGTCTTGATTTTCCGGCGTCTGATTTTGCAGACGGTTCATCATGCGCTGCTCGTGTTTATCCATAAGCGCTTTGAATTTGGTCTTCTGTTCTGGAGTAAGAATCTGCAACATCTCGGACTCAATACGCGCCTTCTGTACGATCAACTCGGTGATGGTCTGCGATTGTTGCGCCGCCAGCGCACGCACCTGGGCCTCATCGAAACTTCCATTTTCTTCCAGTTGCCTCATCTGTTGCCTGGCCTGGGCCAGTTGCAAGAACAGAGGTTTCAGGGTGGGTTTCTCTTTGGCCATGATGTCCTTGACTTGTGACTGTTGCGCGTCCGTCAAGTCCAACCGGTGCACGAAAAACGCCAGCATGTGTCCGCCGCCGAACATTCCATGGCCCCGACCATAACCCGCTTTACGCATGGTTTGCGAAACTGCGGCGGCTCCTAAGACGACGAGTGCGATTACAGCGATGAATATCTTGGTGCGATGAGATTTCATATTGCCTCCCAACAACTTTTGTGGAGCGAATTGGTTACTGATAAGAACACCGGGACTCGACAAAAAGTCGTAAAAAGACGGTCAACCGGGGTAAAGTTTTGTAAAGCCTGGGCGGCTTCGTTTGACAATTATTGACCGGAAGCCAGGGCTTCATGATGTAAAAATGAGTAGGAGAATCACATGGACCGCATCCTTGTAATCGACGACGATGTTGAGCTTTGCGGCTTGGTTGCTGAGTACTTGGAGCCGGAAGGATTCCAGGTCGAATCGGTCCATGACGGTGAAAAGGGTCTGGAACGGGCCCTCGCCAGTGACCATCTCCTGGTGGTGCTCGATGTGATGTTGCCCAAGATGAATGGCTTCGATGTGCTCCGGCGAATTCGCTCGACCTCGCGTATCCCCGTGTTGTTGCTGACGGCACGCGGTGAAGATGTGGACCGGATTGTCGGTTTAGAAATCGGGGCCGATGACTATCTTCCCAAGCCTTTTAATCCACGTGAGTTGGTGGCCCGAATTCGTGCTATCCTGCGCCGCACCAGAACCGCCGACGGATCGCCCGGCGATATCTTGCGTGTAGGCAATGTTGAGTTGAACCCGGCGACGCGCACTGTGCTTCAGGACGGTAACAACATAGAGTTGACTTCAGTCGAATTCAATTTGCTGCAAGTCTTGTTACAGGAAGCGGGCCAGGTCGTACCGCGCGAACGATTGGTAGACATGGTGCTGGGCAGGAAGTTTTCTCCCTTCGACCGCAGCATTGATATGCACGTAAGCAAGGTGCGCAAAAAACTCGGCGATACCGATGGCGCCTCCGACTACATCAAGACGGTGCGCGGAGTGGGCTACATTTTCGCCCGCCCGCCGGCCAAGGCAGGGAGCGCCGGACGATGAGAAGCCTGTTCCTGAAAATCTTCCTGTCTTTTTGGGTTGCGCAGGCGTTATTTGTCGTACTGGCGATCGCATTGGCAATTTGGCTCAGGCCACAACGTGAAACCGCGGCCTGGGACGCATTGGAGTCCAAGGTCCTCAAAGAATCCATTGCTGCCTACCAAACCAGCGGGGCCGAGGGCCTAAGCCGTTATTTGAGCGAGTTGCAGGGTACGCAGCATGTGCGGGCTTTCTTGTTCGACGAGGAGGGCAAGGAGCTCTCGGGGGCACGGCCTCCGGAGTTCGTAGAACATTTCCAGCAGGGACGTCCCATCCGTTCGGCCGGCTGGCTGCGCTTTGCTTCCGGTCGATTCCTACGCCAGACGAGTACTACGGTCAAAGGAGAGCGATTTACCCTGGTGATGTCCGCACCTCCCCCTCCGGCGTCGTTTTTTGGCCCGCGTAGTATTCCGAGTCTGTGGATTCTGATTGCTGTCCTCTCGTCAGGCTTGGTTTGCTATCCATTGGCCCTTTATGTGACCCGGCCTGTGGTCAAATTGCGCGCCGCCACCCAAAAACTTGCTGCGGGTGACTTGAGCGCGCGTGCAGGCGTCTCGGGATCGCGGCGCAAGGATGAAATCGCTGAACTGGTTCGGGATTTTGATTCCATGGCTGGACGTCTCGAAGCTTTGGTCAAGGCCCAATCCCGTCTGTGGAGCGATGTCTCACACGAGTTACGTTCACCGTTGGCACGTTTGTCGGTGGCTTTAGAGTTGGCCCGGCAGCGTTCCGGGCCTGGGGCCAACGGGGCGCTGGAAAGGATCGCACTGGAATCCGAACGTCTCAATGAACTGATCGGTAGATTACTGACAATCGCCAAGTTGGAGAGTGGTCAAGACGGGATTGAAAAAGCACCCGTCCACCTGGAAGAGCTTATTTCCGAAGTTGCCAAGGACGCCGAATTTGAAGCCCAGAGCCGTCAATGCCATGTGAAGTTTGAGTTTGTGCAAGGATTTATAGTCACCGGGAACTCCTCACTTCTGCGCAGTGCGGTGGAGAATGTGGTCAGGAATGGCATTCGCTATACCCGTGAAGGCACAAACGTCGAAATCAGCCTGAGAGGCGACGACCACGCCAACCGCGCTGTCGTGACTATCCAGGATTCCGGGCCCGGAGTCCCCGGCGATGATCTCGACAAGATATTCCGCCCCTTCTATCGCATAGACGATGCCCGCGGCCGCCAAACCGGCGGGGTTGGGTTGGGATTGGCAATTACTGAGCGCGCTATCCTCCTCCATGGTGGTACAGTGGAGGCGGTCAACCGGCCTGAAGGGGGCCTGAAAGTGCAGATGCGCTTGCCGGCAACCGCTACTAACGCTCCTGCCACCCCTGCGCTCATGATGGAACACAGCTAAATTCAGCAGATTGTTGAAGAAACAGCGGGTCGGCGGGCAACTCGGATGGCCGGTGCCGCGTTCCAACCGCATGGCGCAGGTTTGCTCTTCCCGCGTATTCCTGATACATAAATGATTGCTAATTTCCGGCCTCCAGGGCATGGTCGGGGTCGTTGAGGAGAAAGAATAGGGATGAAGTGCCGTGTTCTGGTAGGGTTGCTGGTTTTGGCCGGGATTGCGACCTGGATTAGTTGTGGTGGATCGAGTACCACAAATCCGCAGTCGAATCCGGGTGTTATCGGTACCGGTTACATTTTTGTCGCCACCCAGGGTGACCAGCTGCTTTCTCCGTTCCAGATTGATCGCGCCACTGGCAAAACGACCACCAACGGCGCTGGCGTCGCGACTGGAACGCGTCCGTCCGCAGCTATCATGACGCCGGACGGCAATGCCATTTTCGTGGCCAACCGCGACAGCGGCGATATCTCTCGCTACACCATCACCAGCGGCGGCACTCTGACCGCCGTAACTCCGAATACCGCTATCGGTACGGACTCAAACCCCGTCGCAATGGCGATGGACGCGGCCGGTAAATTGCTCTTTGTGCTGGACCAGGGCGCCCTGGGTAACTCCGATGCGAGCACCATTTCAGTGTTTTCCATTGGAACCGGTGGAGCGCTGACGGCTGTGGTGCAGCCGGGGGGCAATCCAACTTTGGACAATGCAACTGCTATTGCGGTGACCCCGGATGGAAAGTATTTATATGCTACAAACTCAGTCGACAGCACAATTTCTGGTTATTCTGTGGACGGAAGCGGAGTGTTGACTGCTTTGACCGGTTTTCCCGTCACCAGTGGGACTACCCCAATGGGAATGGTAGTGACGCCGGATGATCCTGCAAACCCAAGTTCGAATTCAATCTTCTTGTATGTAGCCAATGCGAACGGGAGTTCGGGGGATATTTCGGTTTACGAAGTCTGTGACAAACCTTCGTTGAATTGCACCAATAACCACAAAGATCCCGGGGATTTGTTGGAAATCACTGGCTCTCCCTTTTCCGCAAATGGTGGAGAGCCTGGCACTATGGTGATCGTCCATCCGGCGGTAATAACTCCGCCCTCGGGAACCTTTCTGTACGTGTCAGATCACAAATTAAACCGGGTTCTGCAATACTCCGTCGCCACGGTCACAGGCGCGTTGACGGCGATGAGTCCACCGGCAGTATCCACCGGGGCCTCGCCGGTTTGGGTCTCAGCCCAGCACGACGGCCAGTATGTTTTTTCTGCCAACAACGGTTCATCTTCACTGTCGGCCTATGTGATCCATGACCCGACAGCTGGTGCTTTAACCAACGTAGGAACTGTCATCGCCACCGGCAACAATCCCTCTGCCGTGTTAGTGAAGTAGGCGGCAAAGTTTAAGTTGGGACTTTCAAGATCAGGTAGCCACCCACCAGGCCAAAAATCAGGTCGGGCGACCATGCCGCTAAAACCGGGGGCAACTGGCTGACATTGCCCATGGCCTCAAACAAACCGGAGACCGTCAGGTAGACCACCGCAATTCCCGCTGCCACCGCCACCCCGGCAATGGCCCCGCGCTTGCCCGTAGACACGGAGAAGGGGACCGCCAGTACTGCCATCACCAGAACAATTACGGGGAAGGCGAACTTCTTATACAGTTGCACTTTCAAACGGACTACATCGAAGCCGCTTTGTTGCAAGTCATGAATGTAGCGCTTGAGTTCTCCATAACTCATCTCTGAGGATTGTTTGACTTCTTTTTTGAAATAGCTGGGTGGTTCGCTTATGGCATTGAAGGTAGCAACGTCGAAGGTCCCGTAGTGTTCGATTGCAGATCCCTGCAAGCTGCGGCTCCATCCCTGCGTGCACACCCACCGGTGCAAACGCTCGTCCCAGTTTGCCCGGCTGGCATAAATACGTTCGATTAAGGCGAAAGTATGGGGATCGAACTGAAAAGCGGAGAGGCTGCCAAACTGGTCTTTGTCCGAATCGAATAGCTGGTAGTAGTAGATGGTCGAGTGTTGCCCGAAAATCCATTTTCTGTCGGGATTCAAATAGGTTTGCGGCGGCTTGCCTTTGATCTGGTTGCGCAATGCGTCCTGCCGTTTATTGGTGTGAGGGAAGTAGAGTTGGTCGAAAACGAACAACCCCACAGCGACCATACCGGCAGCGACCAGGATTGGCACCACAATGCGGTAAATGCTCGTGCCGGTGGCTTTGATAGCGGTAATTTCGTTGGAGCGCTGCATCAATCCAAGAGTAATGACCACCGCAAAAAGCGTGCCAAGGGGGGCAATCGCGTAAAGGAAATACGGCGATACATTCAGCAGATACTCCGCAACCACCAAAGGAGAGATCTGGTTGCGCAGAATGTCGCCCAGCAACTCGAAGAGTGTGAACACCAGAAACAAAGTCAGAAACGCGGCAAAGATCATCACCAGATACAGGCTGAAATCGCGCAGAACGTAATCATCCAAAATCATCGGAAAGCTCGCCCTGAATACACGCCGCCTCCCGGCAGCTTTCTGGAATGCTCTACCGTTGCCGGTGGTGCGGGACGCAGCCGCTCCATTGGTTTTCGCCGGGGATGGTTTTTGCTTTTTCCAGCCCTTCAAAAAGTGAATTTCTAAAGGCCTGCGCTCAGCCCTCCAGATCAGAAAACAACCGCCCGCAAGAAAAACAATGTCCGCGAGCCAGACTCCCAGAAACGGAGAGAGCTTACCCTGCTTCGCCAGGGACACACCCAGCAGCGAGACCGAGTAGTAGGCGAACACCAAAACAATGGTGATTACAAACCCGGCCGACTTGCCTCCCTTTTTCGAGGAGAGCCCTAGAGGAATGCCAACCAACCCGAGCACGACACAAGCCGTAGGAAGCGCAAAGCGGCGATGAAACTCAATGAGGTACCAACGCTTGACGTATTCTTTGAGTCCTGTGGCTTTGTTGAGCAGTTCAGTGGTGCCCAACTGGCTGAGCGGCGCCGGTCCCTGTTCTTTGTTATCAGCCTGCGGTAAAGCAATTGGGAAATCGGTCTCATCGAAGGTTTTAATCTGATAGTCACTGGGTGATTGTGGATCGGTTTCATGGATCGCCCCCCCGATCAAATGCAGATGTAGGGTGTCCGGCCCTTCGCTGACCAGAATCCCTTCGCGGGCCAGGGTGATGCGGGGCGCGGCAGGATTTGTGGTATCGGCGATAAAAACACCTTTCCAAATGGCTGCGCCCTCTGCGCTTTTTACATCCTGAACATAAAGAACCCGCTTGGGGAAACCTTCGTAAAAGACGCGTGGTTGAACTTCAAACGAAACCTGTGAACCCTTGAGCCGGTTCTGTAAACGGGCTAGGGCGGCTTGCGACATGGGGGCTACATATACGCTGTTTACCAACGCCAGCAGCCAGCCAGCCAGCACAAAAATGGAAACGATCCGCAGAAACGTCCAGACTCCAATGCCACTGGCACGCATCGCCGTAATTTCGCTGTCGGCGGCCAGCCGGCTGAGGCCAATCAGGATGCCAATCAGCACTCCCATGGGAATTGTGTAGGTAAGGGCCCCCGGTACCGTCAAAAAGAAAAGTTCAGCCACGCTGGGCAGGGGAGCGCTATTGCGGACGACCAGCTCCAGAATTCGTGCCAGGTTTTGGGTAAAAAGAACAAACGTGAATACGGCCGCGCCAATCAGGGCGTGATAGGTAATCTCGCGCAGGATGTACCGGGTGAGGATGCGCATGAGGAGCAGTTAAGAGGAGAATAGCATGGAGGGAAAGAGAAACGTGAGGAGAGAACTTGTACCGTGTGCCGGGGCAAAGCCCGACAAGCGCTTACCTGAGAATTCGTTCCGAATTGCACGTAACTCGGGAGCGGTGCTCTGCGCAGGGTCATCTGTCCGACAAAAGCCGACTATAGGTCCATGTGAACCACTTCGCTTGTTCGATGAGTGCCTCGGCGATAGTGCACCAATTTCTACAGCGGATCGGCTAGCTCAGTTCAGGCATCGCAATCCCCTTCCCGAGCTAAAGAAAACTACGAACGCCGGATAATACGGAGAGGAATAAGCACTGGAGTAATTCGACTATACTCCGCATATTCGTCGCCAAATGCCTGATGGAGGTAGTGTTCTTCGACTCGAACCTTTCGCCAGTATGCGACCGCGGCGAGGACCACACCAAGCAATGCGTACAGTCCGCCAGAGACCATGGCGGTCCCGACAAACATTCCCAACATGGCCGTGTAGATGGGATGCCTCACTAGGCGGTATGGTCCTGACCGAATCAGTTGATGGTTACCCAAAATGGCAATGACTCCTCGCCAGTGGCGCCCGAGGTGAAACCGAGCCCAAATCGCGAGGATGAACATGGCGATCTGCAAGATGAGGCCCGCTGTTGTGAAGATCCTCGATTTCGGCAAGAAGCGATACGCTAGCCCTGGAATGTGCGGGGATATTTGCAGAAACAGAAGCAGAAACGCCGTATTCAGGAGAATCTCGTGAATGAAGCGTGAACCTCGTGATTCCGAATGTGCAATCGTGGAATCGCCAATGGATGCTCGGCTCCAGTAAAGGGTAAATGCGATCCACAAACCAAAGGAAGCAAGAAGTGGATAGTGAACGGCCCTGAGCATGGCTTCCATGTGCTCGCGCCTAAGCCACATCAGAAAGCCAAGAACAAGGGTCAGAATGATGCCCGCAAATCTATTGACCGTTTCTCGGCCCAATCTTTTCTGGGTGGGCGGAATGGTTTCAGGGTTTGAATGGCCGGATAGGTTTGTAGCCTTCAGGTATGCAGCTTTTCGGTTCCTGTGCTCTTTAATTTTGGCGATCGCGCCGCGGATGAACCTCTCCTGCATACTTCCGAATGGTTGGTCCGTAGTTAGGTACGTCCAAGTTGCACCGCGTTCCATTGGACTAAGGCCAGACACCCGGGTCTCAGCCACGCGTTTGAGAATTTCTTCGTGAATGCTCTGTTCTAACTCTTCAAACATTTGGTGAACTGCCTTCAGGTAGTAGTGGAGCGGATCTTTGCCGCCCAACGATATCCACTGGGAGCCATCGCGCAATTCCGCGACCGCCTCGAGATGTTCGGCCCAAAGCTCATCGATGGTGACAAGGGAGATCAGTCTCTCCAGTTCGGATGAACAGGGCCTTTCCCCACTGAGGATCGGCTGCCGCCTTTGCTGAACGGCTTGCCTTTGCCCCTCAATCACGTATTCATATTTGGCAAGGAATTTGCGAGTCTCGAGGTGTTGGCCTTCGATGAGCCGCTGAACGCTCTCAGGAGTGTGGTGGAACTCGGGATCGTTGATGCCATACTTCACAAGCAGGTCATCTTCGAGCGAGACGAAGAATTGGGAACTGCCCGGGTCGCCCTGGCGTCCAGCGCGCCCTCGTAGCTGATGATCGATGCGGCGACTCTCGTGCCGGCTGGTTCCGAGTATGAATAATCCTCCCAAACGATCCACACCTTCACCTAATCGAATGTCGGTGCCCCGTCCCGCCATATTGGTGGAGATCGTCACGGCTCCAGCTTCGCCTGCTCTAGCAATGATTCCAGCTTCCTCTTCTTCGTTGCGTGCATTCAGAACATCGTGAGGAATATCCGCAAGTTGGGTGCTGAGACGCTCCGACTCCTGCACGCTGCTGGTTCCTACCAGCACAGGCTGACCAGTTTCGTGGATGCGCCGCACTTCGGCCGCAACAGCTTGCTCTTTCTCATGCTTGGTGGCAAATATCCTGTCTGGCAGGTCGGCTCGGATGTTGGGACGGTTAGGAGGAATCACCTCTACTTCGAGCGAGTAGATGGAATGAAACTCGTCTGCCTGAGTCGCTGCCGTCCCGGTCATGCCGCAGATCTCGGGATAAAGCGAAATCAGATTCTGGAGAGTGATGGATGCAAGAACTTTCCCCTGTGTCTTAAGTGCCACTCCTTCCTTTGCTTCAAGTGCGGCGTGCAGGCCGGCAGGCCATCGCCGCTCCTTCACAATGCGCCCCTTAAACTCATCGATGGATTCGATGGACCGGCTTTGAACCATGTAGTCGATGTCCCGGCGGAGAAGTGCGCGAGCATGGATGGAATCCTGAACGGCAATCAAAAGCCGCAGGTTCTCCTCGGCAAATAGATTGGGGCATCTGAAGGCGTCTTCAACTGCCTGAATCCCGGCATCGGTGAGGGCAATGTTGTGCGCGTACTCATCGTAGGTAAAATGCAAGGGATGTTTGAAGTAGCGAGTCAATTGATCGACACGATCAGCTAGCGTATCTTCCGCTGGCTGTGGGCCAGCGAGCACCAGGGGAATGCGCGCTTCATCGATCAGGATGGAATCGGCCTCGTCAATTACCGCTGCTGCGAACGGTCGATGCACTTGGTCTTTGGGGTAGAAAGCAGTCTGGTCACGAAGAAAATCGAAGCCGATCTCATTGGCAGTGGCATAGGTGATATCGCAGGCATAGGCTTGCTTCCTCTGGCGACAGTCCATGTTCTGCTGGATGCAACCGACGGAAAGACCAAAGAACGCGTAAATAGGCTTCATCCATTTGGCGTCCCGACGCGCGAGGTAGTCATTCACCGTCATGACGTGAACGCCGTTGCCCGCCCGTGCCAGCCAGACGACCGCTGGAACGGCGCTGAGCGTCTTGCCTTCGCCCGTCTGCATTTCGGCGATCTTTCCATCGGCGAGGACATGTGCACAATGGAGCTGTACATCGAACATTTTGAAGCCGAGAAGACGCTCGGCTAGAACTGCCACCACTGCAAGGGTTTCGGGCAATGTATGAGCACCTCTCGCTACGGCCTTCAAGTCATCGTCGGATACCGCTTCGAGTTGATGGCGGCGGGAATCGATCCAGTCAAAGGACTTCTTGTGGTACCCGGCCGAGGCCGGCCTGATAGGCAAACACTTAAGAAAATGGCACACATGCCCCCCTGTCCAAGGCTGTACTGAGTTATCTTTTTGAAATTTCGCAGCTTAGAACTGGACGAGAGAATGTGGAGGAGGACGCTTATAGGCCGAAGGCCAGACGAACCTATTGCTCTGAGGAGCGTCGTAGTCTGATGAAATGGGATTTGCCGTTTCCTCCCAGATGATAGGTGGTTTTAGATTCGAAAATTGCTGCTCGCCATGCTGCTCAGATAGGCATAACAGCACTTGAACCTCAGCACCGCGTTCCATTCGAACGGGCAGGACGGTGTATCCAGGCCCGAGAGCGAGCACTGCGGCGAGAATCCAAATTGCGTGAAGCCGTTTCATGCGCAAACAGTATTATACAAGCCGCTCAGCACTGGCTTCGTTTCACAGCTTTGGTTCTATCGAGATCGATCTGTGTCTTCAGCAAATTGCCGTAAAATCGGCTATCCGGACATTGTACGAGGGCGCCTACACCAACTCCTTGGTTGTCGGCGACTCGGAAGTTACCACCGGAAACCGGACAACAGAACCAACCTGGCCCAAACCACTTAGGGTAGCCCTTATGGGCAGGCTCCACACAGGTTTATCGCTTAAGAAAGAGAACCGCCAGCGGAGGCAAGGTCAACTGAAGTGAATAAGGCCGCCCATGCGCAGAAATCCCCTGGCTGTGCACTCCTCCGCCATTCCCCACGTTACTCCCGCCATAGTCACCGGCATCGCTATTCAGTAATTCCCGCCAATAACCATCGCCAGGAACCCCCACGACATATTTCTCTCGCGGCACAGGAGTAAAGTTGCAAACCACCAAAACCGTGTCCCCCGTGGATTTTCCTTTGCGGAGGAAGGTGAGCACGCTGTCGCCGCTGTCATTGGCGTCCACCCACTCAAAGCCCGCAGGATCATTATCCAGTTCATGTAAGCCGGGTTGTTCGCGGTAAACCCGGTTCAATTGTTCCACCCATTTTTGCACTCCGCTATGGACCCGGTATTGCAGCACGTGCCACTCCAGACTGCTGTCATGCTTCCACTCGCACACCTGTCCAAATTCGTCGCCCATAAACAACAGCTTTTTCCCGGACTGCGCGTACATGTATCCGTACATGAGCCGCAGGTTGGCGAACTTCTGCCATTCATCACCCGGCATTTTTCCGATCAGCGACCCTTTGCCGTGGACCACTTCATCGTGCGAAAGCGGGAGAACGAAATTCTCCGTGAAGCTGTATAAAGAACGAAACGTCAGCTGGTTGTGGTGAAATTTGCGGTGAATCGGCTCATGCTGAAAGTATGCGAGCGTGTCGTGCATCCACCCCATGTCCCATTTGTAGCCAAAGCCAAGTCCGCCCACGTATGTGGGCCGGGACACCGAAGGCCAGGCAGTGGATTCTTCCGCCATGGTCACAATATCCGGATGCTCCTTGTAAGCTTCCAGGTTGAAGCGCTGTAGGAAATCAATGGCTTCGAGGTTTTCGCGCCCGCCATATTGGTTGGGGATCCATTCACCCTCTTTGCGGGAATAGTCGAGGTAGAGCATCGAGGCCACCGCATCCACCCGCAATCCGTCAATGTGATACTTGTCCAGCCAGAACATGGCGCTCGACATCAGGAAACTGCGGACTTCGTTGCGCCCGTAATTGAAAATGTAAGTGTTCCAATCAGGATGGAATCCCTTGCGCCAGTCGGCATGTTCGTAGAGATGCGTTCCATCGAAATATGCCAGCCCATGCCCGTCGGAAGGAAAGTGCGATGGCACCCAATCCAGAATGACGCCTACCCCATGTTGGTGCAGGCACTCCACGAAATACATGAAGTCCTGCGGGGTTCCATAGCGCGAAGTCGGAGCAAAGTATCCGGTGGTTTGATACCCCCACGAGCCGTAGAACGGGTGCTCCATGATGGGCAGCAGTTCAACGTGGGTGAAATTCATGCGCCGGCAGTATTCAGCAAGCTTGGGCGCGATTTCCCGGTAGGTAAGGGAGCGATTATCATCTTCCGGCACGCGCATCCACGAACCCAGATGCACTTCATAGAGTGACATCGGCGCGTGTACAGATTGCCTGCGTCCCCGCTCGGTCATCCACTCACCGTCCGACCACTGATGGTCAAGTTCCCACACTACGGATGCAGTCCGCGGCGGCTGTTCATGGAATATCCCCACCGGATCAGCCTTGTCTCCTACATGACCGTTGTGCTGGGAAACGATGTGAAATTTGTAGAGTGTGCCCTTGCCGATCCCCGGTAAGAATCCTTCCCAGATGCCCGAACTGCCCCGGGGTGCGAGCCGGTGTGCCTGCCCGTTCCAGCGGTTGAAGTCTCCCACCACAGAAACCTCCCGTGCGTTTGGGGCCCAGACCCCAAAGCAGGTCCCGGCCTGCCCATCTATGGTCATAGGGTGCGAGCCTAACTTTTCGTAAATACGGTAGTGGCTGCCCTCGTTGAAGAGATAAAAGTCCTGATCGCTGAGCAAACTTACTTCGTTCCGGGTCTGATTCGACATGGTAGGGTTCATGAGTTCTCGATTTGCACAACAGGTGAAAGATCTAGTCTACCGGAAGGGGATGGCGATTTGGGCCGGGCTTTGGACCGCAGGGCAACTATAAACCCCCATGCTAGACTGAATTGGCGATGCCCGTCATCCGTGTCGTGGTTTTGTGGCACCAGCATCAGCCTTTTTACAAGGACCTGGTCACCGGAGAATACCGCCTTCCCTGGGTACGTCTGCACGCCCTCAAAGACTACTATGGGATGGTCAAGCTGCTGGATGAGTTTCCCAACGTCCACCAGACCTTCAATCTCGTTCCTTCGCTCATCACCCAGATTCAGGATTATGTAGCTGGCACCGCCTATGATCCATTCCTACAGGTGGCCGCCAAGCCTGCCAAAGACCTTACCCTCGATGAGCGCAAATTTGCCCTTCAATATTTGTTCCAGGCAAATCCCGTCAACATGATTGGCCGCTACCCGCGCTATCACGAACTGTGGGAGCGATTCCGCGGGTGCGGTGACTCGCCGGAGAAGGCGGAAAAGTATTTTCAGCCGCAGGATTTCACAGACCTACAGGTGTTATCGCAGATTGCCTGGTTCGATGAGCATTTTCTCGAAGAGCCGGAAGTTGCGGCATTGATCAAGAAAGGGAACAATTACTCGCTCGCTGACCAGAACTTCGTAATTTCTCGCCAGCGAGACCTTGTGGGCAAAGTTTTGCCGGCACATGCTGACGCCGTCCGCCGTGGCGGAATCGAAGTTTCTACCTCCCCTTTCTATCACCCAATTTTGCCCCTGGTTTGCGATACCTATGCGGGTGCAGAATCGACTCCTGGGCTGCCCCTTCCTCAGAACCGCTTTCGCCATCCTGAAGATGCGCGCGAGCAATTGCTGCGCGGCTTGGATCTCCACGAGAAAGTTTTTGGAGCGCGGCCCCAGGGTGTGTGGCCTTCAGAAGGAAGTGTTTCGGAAGAAGTCCTGACCATCGCCCACAGCCTCGGCGTGAAGTGGATGGCCACCGACGAAGGTGTGCTGGGAAGAACCCTGGGCGTTGGATTCAATCGCGATGGCGTCGGCCGCTTGACGCCCGACACCGCCGAGAAGCTCTACAACATCTATCGCTATGAAAAGGGTGGCACGGAGATGCACCTGATCTTCCGTGACCATGCTATATCTGATCTGGTGGGATTTGTTTACTCCGGCATGCCCGCCCAGGACGCAGCCAATCACTTGATCCGCAATATCAAAGACGCGGCGCAACCAATCCTAAGCAAAGGCAGAGACGCCATGGTACCGATCATCCTCGATGGCGAAAATGCCTGGGAGTACTATCCAAAGTCAGGCCGTGAATTTCTCCGCCGTTTCTGCGACGGCTTACAACGCGACCCCGGTATCGAGGCACTCACAGTTTCCGAAGCCATCGCGCGTTGTAAACAGCCGGCAAAACTATCGTCCCTGGTTCCGGGTTCCTGGATTCATGCTAACTTCAACGTTTGGATTGGAGCTCCCGAAGATAATCGGGCCTGGGACTACCTTTACAACGCCCGGGAGTTCTACAGCCAAGTAGCCCCCAATGCCGGGGAGGTACAGAGAAAATTAGCGTTCGAAGAGTTGCTCATCGCTGAGGGGAGTGACTGGAACTGGTGGTACGGTCCGGAACATCACTCCGACAATGACCGCGAATTCGATGAGTTGTACCGTAAGCACCTATCCAATGTGTATCAGGCATTAGGCGCAATCCCCCCGGATTATCTGGCCCAGCCCATCACCGCAGGCGTTACCCGGCCATCCTTTATTCCGCAAACGGCTTACATCCATCCCCATGTCACCGGAGAAATGGTCCGCTATTTCGAGTGGATGGGTGCTGCGGTTTACACCGCCGATCACCATTCCAGTGCCATGCACGGAAAAATTTTCCTGTTGGATGCGGTCTATGCCGGTATCAATGAAACTAATATTCATGGCCGGTTGGATTTCATCAACGGAGTACCCGAAGGCGAATTTGTCATCGTCGTCAATCTGGAATCCTTGTCCGAAACCCGGCAGACCGAACGGTCACTGCGGCTCGACATGGAGGTCGCTGAAAAGAAAATAGAGGCGTGGAAGGTGACCGTCCCCGGCACGGGAGAAACTCTCGGATCTGCGTCCGCGCCGAAAGGTGGCGCAGTCGTCCTGGTGCGCAACTTTGAGTTCAAGCTGCCCTTGGAGTGGCTGGCCGCCGCCAAAACCAAGACCGTCAAGAGCCTGCGCCTGCGTTTCAGCTTGTGGGAAAACCGCCTTCCGGTAGATGCCTTGCCGGTTGAGGGTTGGATTGAACTTCAGCTGGTGAGTGAAGGCGAATTGGAGTAGCCATCCCCTCGACGGCTACATGCCTTACGTTCCCACTCCTCAGCCGGCGGTAGTAGCCTTCTCCAGCGTTGCTCCCAGAGCGTCAATCGCCTCCAGGCATGCCATGTGCATTTCCGTCTGGAGTACTTTGCCGGTTTTTCCCGCGATAATTAGCATGGCAGTCCCGTGCAGCAACGCCCAGACCGAAAGTGCAAAGCGGGTGTAATCCTCCGGCTTTCCTCCGTAACGTGACGCAAGCCGCTCCCTAAACAGATTGAAAGAGGGGCGTTGCTCATTTAGAGAGGGAGGTTTCGACCAGCCTACAGACAGCAACTCGTATTCATGCGGATGCTTGGCCGCGAATCCTAAATAAAGGTCGCACGCTTCGCGGGTGGACGATGCCTCCTTCAACACCGCAAAAAGCTTTTGCCGGGTATCCAGGCAAAGCGCCTGGAGGATTTGTCTGCGGTCGCGAAAACGCTGGTAGACAGTTGGAGTAGTGGTGCGGGCTGCCTTGGCAACAGCCCGCATGGTCAATGCATGCTCTCCGCCGCGTTTCCAGAGTTTGTGTGCGGCCTTGAGGATGCGCTGTTCCAGCGCCGGATCAGCATGACGTGGCACTATGGTCTCCTTTGGCAGACAAACGCCGCAGGCCATATTAATTTGACGACGTTAAACTAACAACGTATAATTATTAACATTCGATAAATTCATGGGCCACCGATGGAGCAGTACGCCCGAATCACGTTGCAGGAGTAGAAATGGTTTCTTCGGACGATCAAATTAGCGGTAAAGACCCCGCGAAAATTAACACCATGATTTCTGATCTGCGCTCGGCATGGATCGATCTGCTGGGTGCGCGCTGTGCTACCGACCGGCTGCGTTTACGCTATTCCGCAGAAGAAATAGCCCGCTTTGCCGAACGTACCACCCTAAACAAGTCCCTGGATGCAGTCCACGCGATGTGTGAATACTTCGCCGAAGTCCGGAAGTACATCTCCACGCAAAGTTAGGGAATGAGCGCACCTCAGTGCGCCACGGTTGTCCTCCCCCATCAAGGCCCCCTCGAACTTGTTTGCCCCATCGAGGGGGCCTGAGGACAAGGAACCTACTGTCCGCCGCTTTCGGCGGTCAATGTCATGGGACGGTTCAGCTCCAGCACCAGTTCGGTGCCGGCCGGAATCATGGCCGACCTGTGACGCGTGAACCAATGCACCGTGGTTGCAGTTGCCCCGACCGCGCCACCGATCAGCAGTCCTGGACCACCTCCAATGAGCCCTCCGGCCAGCATGCCGCCGCCGGTCCCCGCAGCGACTTCCTTTAAGTCCCTGCCATCATGTCCTGGGCCTTTGAATTGACCTTCTTCGTTCACATCTGTGCCGCCACGCAGGTTTGTATCCACCAAAGTTGCGTCCAGCGCGTAACGCTCGCCGTTCGGCAGCACCACAGCCTGAGGACGAATACCGATCGTAGGTTTGCCGGCGATGCGGCGGGGTTCGCTCACCTTGGTGACTCTGCCCTCGACGGTTGCGCCGATCGGGATCACTGTTTTCCCATCAAGCATCACCGCTTCGGTGACGCGTCCGGAAAAAGGATCGCCAACTTTGTTCGAGAAAGTGCTTAACGAGCTGTCGAGTTTTACGTTGAGGGCAGTTCCCGCCGGCACGGCCAGATTCTGTCCCCAAGCAACGGTTGCGAACAATGTTGCGGCAAGTGCGAGAAATACTTTTTTCATCCTACCTCCCGAGAATTCTTTTGCATTTTCTTATTGTGGCCAGAACTTGGTCCAGCGGGGCCCACCTGCAAGGTTTCAGTGCGGTCCTGCATCTCATAGCTGACTGTAAGGGAAGCAAAATATCGCGGCAATAACCGAGGGAATACCTCAAGTTCTGATCTGCAACGGGTTTCTCAGCGTCCTAATCTTTAGAGAAGTCTAGGGCCAGCAGGGTTGCGCCTGATTTATAATCGTTAGCTTTCCCGAAATCATGGGCAAGACTTATAGAGGCGTCGGCATGCTGACGGGGGGGAGTCTCGCATTCGACTTCGACACTGGCCGCCATGTTCCCGATTCCAGACCTGAAAGGACTTTCATGAGCAATATTGCAGATATACATGCCCGCGAAGTAATTGATTCCCGCGGCAATCCCACGGTTGAAGCAGAAGTCACCTTGGCAGATGGATCATTTGGCCGGGCCATTGTTCCCAGCGGAGCTTCCACGGGTGAGCACGAAGCTGTAGAACTGCGCGACGGAGCCGAAAGCCGTTACTCCGGCAAAGGCGTATTGAAGGCAGTTGAGAATGTGAACGGCGAGATCGCTGAGGCCTTGGCCAATGTGGACGCCTCCGATCAGCGGGCGATCGATCAGAAGATGATTGAGCTCGACGGCACTGAGAACAAAGGCCGCTTGGGAGCGAATGCCATCCTGGCGGTCTCCATGGCGGTCGCGCGCGCAGCTGCGGACTCATACGGCCTGCCGCTCTATCGCTATCTTGGAGGCGCAGGCGCCAACGTGCTTCCCACTCCCATGATGAACATCCTCAATGGTGGCGCCCATGCAGACAACAATGTGGACTTCCAGGAATTCATGGTAATGCCAGTAGGCGCATCTTCATTTTCCGAAGCGCTGCGTTGGGGTGTCCAGGTTTTCCATACCCTCAAAGGCGTCCTTAAGAAGCGTGGTTACAACACAGCGGTCGGTGACGAGGGCGGATTTGCTCCTTCGCTGAAGTCGAACGTTGAAGCCATCGAGGTGGTCCTGGAAGCCATCACCCAGGCAGGATTTAAGCCAGGATATGACATTGCCATCGCGCTCGATCCTGCGGCCAGCGAGTTCTATCAGGATGGAAAATATGTCTTCAAGAAGTCGGATAAGTCGGCCAAAACCTCGGAAGATATGGTGCTATTTTGGGCCAAGTGGGCCCGCGACTATCCGATCGTGTCCCTCGAAGACGGACTTTCCGAAGAGGATTGGGAGGGCTGGAAATCACTGACCGATCAACTCGGCAGCAAGATTCAGCTGGTGGGCGATGACATCTTTGTGACCAATATCAAAATTCTGGGAGACGGCATCGATAAAGGAATTGCCAACTCGATCCTGATCAAGCTGAATCAGATCGGGACGGTGAGCGAAACTCTCGATGCCATTGATCTCGCGCGCCGCAACGGCTACACCTCGATCATTTCCCATCGCTCGGGAGAGACCGAAGACACGTTCATCGCCGATCTTGCAGTGGCGACCGGAGCCGGGCAGATTAAAACTGGTTCCGCGTCTCGCACCGACCGCATCGCCAAGTACAACCAGTTGCTGCGGATCGAGGAAGAACTGGGCGACTCAGCCAGGTTCCTTGGGTTAGAGGCACTGAATTACAAAGGTTAAGCCGGTGGAGGCTGCCATGAAACGCTGTCTTGCAACTTTTGTTCTTGGTTTGTTGCTGGTTTCCGCAGCCTCCGCGCAAGCTCCATCCGCCGAGGAACCGGCCACTCGCGAAGACGTGGTCCGGTTATTTGACGTCATGCAGATCCGCCAGCAGATGGATTTGGTGATGAAGCAGATCTTCCAGCAAATGCGGGCGATGAGCCGCGAGGAGATGAAAGACCGCAAGGTCCAGGTAAGTCCCTGCGGATATGGCGAAAGCCGATGCACTGGCGGACAAGATCATGAAAGAATTTTCTGTCTCTGACATGCTCGACGACATGATCCCGGTCTATCAAAAGCACCTGACCAAGTCGGATGTGGATGAGATGATCAAGTTCTATTCCACGCCGACCGGGCAAAAGATCCTGCGCGAGATGCCAGCCATGACTGCGGAGGGCATGCAGGCCATGCAGCCAAGACTGCACAAACAGATGGACCAAATTACCAGGGAAATTGACCAGATGATGAAGGATGAAAAGGCAAAGCAACCTACAGCCCCGAATCCAAAGCGGACACCTAAGAAGAATTGATGATGTGATCCGCGTGAATCCGCGAAAATCTGCGGCCAAGTATTCCAACTTTAGTGCCCAGGAGAGAAATGCGTCCCAAACCGCTAGTCCTAATCATCCTCGACGGCTGGGGATACCGCGCCGAAACCAAAGCCAACGCCATTGCCCTGGCCCGCAAGCCAGTGTACGACCGCCTGCTGCGCGAGTATCCCAACACCCTGATCCAGACCAGCGGCAAATACGTAGGGCTGCCCGATGGCCAGATGGGTAACAGCGAAGTCGGCCACCTCAATATCGGCGCCGGCCGCATCGTTCACATGGACAGCACCCGCATCGAGCTGCTGATCCAGAACGGAGACTTCTTCTCCCATCCAGTCCTGACCGCAGCCATGAAGAACGCCCGTTCCGGCGGACGCCGCCTGCATCTGTTCGGCCTGGTTTCCGATGGCGGTGTGCATTCATATCAAACCCATCTGCATGCGCTGCTAAAAATGGCCAAGCAGAATGGAGTCGAACGCGTATTCATTCACGCTTTCATGGATGGACGGGATACACTTCCCACCAACGGCGCCGGCTACCTGGAATTGCTGCAACAGAAAATCCGCGAGTACAACACGGGAAAGATCGCCAGCGTAAACGGCCGCTATTACGCCATGGACCGTGACCGCCGCTGGGAGCGCATCTCCAAGGCTTTCAACGCCATGACCTACGGCGACGGCGAAGGCGGAAAGTACGTGGACCCGGTGCAGGGAGTGAAAGATTCTTACAACAAGAACGTGACGGACGAATTTATCGTTCCGTTTGTCTGTGTCGACAACCAGGGCGAACCTCTAACCACGATCCGCGATGAGGATTCCTGTATCTGTTTCAACTTCCGCGCCGACCGCGTACGTCAGATTACACGTGCCCTGACGCGCAACAGTGGCTTGAACGATCAAGCCGGGCGAGACCTGCCCGGCGCCGACGATCTCGATGCCGCCCTCCCACGCGACCGCACTCCGAAAAATCTGCAATATGTCTGCATGACACAGTACGACAAGAAATTTAGCCTGCCGGTAGTCATTCCTCCGGAATCGATGGATAACATCCTGGCCAATGTCATGGGTCAGACCAATATGCGCAACCTTCGGGTAGCAGAAACCGAGAAGTATGCGCACGTAACCTATTTTTTCAACGGAGGCATCGAACAGCCATTTCCCGGTGAGGACCGTATTGTCGTCCCCTCGCAAAAGGTTGCAACCTACGACTTAAAGCCGGAGATGAGCGCTTCTGGCATTGCCGATACGATTGTCAAAGCGGTCGAAGACGGCGCCTTCGATGTACTGATCGTCAACTTCGCCAATGCCGACATGGTGGGCCACTCCGGCAAGTTAGAACCGACGATCAAAGCCGTAGAAACCGTGGATGCCTGTCTGGGAAGAGTTGAAATGGCCGTTCGGGCCCGCGGTGGCGCCATGCTGATCACCGCCGACCACGGCAATGCAGAAATGATGATTGACCCCGCGACTGGCGGTCCGCACACCGCGCATACCACGAACCCGGTACCGTTTATCGTGGTCGCGGAAAACGCCAAGCAATTTACGCTGAAGCCGAATGGTTCACTGCGCGACATTTCTCCAACCGTGCTCGGTATGTTAGAACTGCCCGAGCCCAAGGAGATGACGGGGCAAGACCTGCGGTTATTTCCGAGCAAATAACATTCACCACAGAGGACACAGGGTTTCGCAGTGCCTCCGTGTTGCTCTGTGCTTTCTGGGTTTAAAGGTTTTTGCATGAAGATACTACTGGCCCTTCATCATCGCCTGGAAATGTGGACCATCCCTGCATGGTTCGTGGAAAAGCTGCGTAGAGAATTTCCTCAGTTCGAAATTACTCATCGTGACACCTACGACAAACTCGAGGACTACGTTGGCGATGTAGAAATCTTATTCACTCTCTCACTGCGTCCGGATCAGTTCAAAGTTGCGAAGAAGCTAAAATGGCTCCATTGTCCGGCGGCAGCCGTTCATCAGTTTTCCTTTCCAGAGTTCGTAAACAGCGAGGTAATCCTGACCAACGGCCGTGATGTGCACGGTCCGGTAGTTGCAGAACATGTGATGGCGTTGATCTTCGCTCTGGCCAAGAATCTTCATTTGTCGGCACGCTTCCAGCAAAAACGTGAATGGGGGCAGGAGCCAGTCTGGTATGCGAAGCCACATCCCCGGCTGATTGCGGGGGCAACGCTAGGATTAGTCGGCCTGGGGAGTATAGGCCGTCCGGTGGCGAAGCACGCCTCCGCCCTGGGGATGCGCGTCATAGCCACCCGCGGCAATCCGGAGAAGGGAAGCGCCGAGGGAGTGCAGGAGATCGTGCCGCTGGATCAGTTGCTCGCTAACTCAGACTACGTCGTGCTAGCTGCGCCTATCACCGCCGAAACGGAATATCTGATGGGCGCCAAGCAATTCGCCCAGATGAAACCGGATGCGTGCCTGATCAATGTAGGCCGCGGACAGCTAGTGGACGATTCAGCGCTGATCGCTGCCCTGCGTGAAAAGAGAGATAGGCGGCGCAGCGCTTGATGTCTTCGAAAAGGAGCCGTTGCCATCCAACCTCGCCCTACTGGGACTTGGAGAACGTCCTCATCACTCCTCACACTGCTGGCCTGGCCGACAAACTTTGGGAGCGGGAGTACACTCTGTTCTCCGAAAACCTGCGACGCTATTTGGACCACCAGCCATTACTGGCGTTGGTGGATAAACCACGGGGCTACTAGCCCTTTTGTTTTCCTGGCGCTGGCCATGAAATCAATCTTTTTGTTGGCGGCGGAAAAGTCAATCAGCTGGTGCAGTCTTTTTAGTCGGGTTTCTGGCTTGCTGGCGCTTTCCACCCACCCAGCAGTCATTCGGCGATAATAGGGCGGAAAAGTCTTAAAGTTGTTCCATGCGGCTTTGTTTTTGCTGAATAACTTGTTTAGCTCAGATGAAAAAGTCCTGGGTTGCGCTTTGATCTTTCTTTCTGGCTTATACGCCGCCAAACCCGCCGGAGTCATTTCTCCATTGCGGATAAGTTCCTCCGCCCGCTTGATATTTATTGCCGACCAGCGGCTCTCCGGCTTACGCGGACTAAACCGGCGGACGGTGCGCTCGCCGTCGAGTCTCTTGATTACGCCGTCAATCCACCCAAAGCAAATGGCCTGTCGGACGGCATCCTCGTGCGAAATACCTCGGTTTTCGGTTATATTTCTTGTAATAAATAAGCCAGACTTCTTTCTCACTGGCTGCATTCTCCGCGAGCCAAGTGCGCCATTGGTT
Source organism: uncultured Acidobacteriota bacterium (assembly GCA_963837365.1). Lineage (GTDB taxonomy): Bacteria > Acidobacteriota > Terriglobia > Terriglobales > Acidobacteriaceae > CAWBXL01. The sequence goes on along the minus strand of CAWIMW010000003.1, from coordinate 937,172 downwards.
CCGGTTCTTAGCGTAAAAGCTGTTCATAAGTTAAACTTGTTCGAATCAAGAACCCGAGGGGGACTTTCATGGATAATCTGAATCAAATTATTTCTGACCTACAGTCGGAAAACAAGCGGTTAGAAGCAGAGCTGAAAAGAGTAAAAGGTGCAATTGCCGTCCTGCGCAAGTTGAATGGCACCGGCAAAGCCTCAGTAACCATGCTTCGGCCACGGCGTCATCTGTCCGTTGCTGCACGTAGGCGCATTGCTCAGGCCCAAAAGATACGCTGGGCTAAGTGGAAAGCAAAGAAGGCAGCATAAGACGTGCTTGAGGTGATTTTGAGGCCCCGCGCAAGCGGGGTCTAAGTTTTTGCCCGGCTTTTCAAAATTGTGCCTGAGTAGTTTTGAACGAACGTTCAGTTAGTTCATCCAGGGGGAGCTTCCTAAGGTCTTGTGACAGCACCTCAATTCCCCAGGGCCCATCATATCCCGCGGCCAGCATTTGTTTGACAAACCCTTTCACGTCAAACTCCCCTTCGCCACATAGCCTGCGATGGTTGATGGTATCTTCGTGCAAACTCCACGGCGCCTCGAATGTCCCGTCATTTAGCTCGATACTGACGACATACTTCTGGGGGATGCGGGCCACATCTTCATAGGGAATTTTCAGCTTCACGATATGCCATAAATCGAGGCATATCCCGCAGTTCTTTGCGCCTGCGCCTTCGACGAGTTCCAGGCACTCTTTCAACGTCTGAATCATGGCAAACGGCATCAGCTCAAAGCCGATACGTGTTCCATGCTTCGCGCCCTCAGCGCATAGGCCGGCAAAAGCCTCGATCAGGCGCGGCATGGGGGTCTTTTCCTGCAAGAAATCGCCGACTTTAACATGCCTCGCCTGTAAAGCCTCCGCAGCCGTCAATAGTTTGTGTCTTTGACGGTCTGATTCTTTCTTGCGCTCGCCCTCCAGGAACCAATCAGTCAGAAATTCCAACTCCACGTGTTTGATCCCATTGTCGTCAAGGATCTGCTTCATCTCCTTCAAGCTGTATTTCTCCTGAACATGGTCCAAATCCGCATGCCAAAGCCCGAATCCTTTGAACCCAGCCCGGGCCGCCGACTTCACACGGTCTTTAAAGTCAAACGGACTGTACTCTTTGTCGGTGTGGGGGAGCCCGGCGGAGATGGTCCAATATGAAGCAAGCAGGTCAACCTTGGACGGCATGATGTTCCCCTGGTCTTTAGAAGGCGCGGATATCTTATATCAAGCACAAGGCCCCTTCGCGGTCTTTGCGCAATCCTGGCGTCCTTTGCGGTGACAAGCTTTTGATCTCCCGTCCAAGCAACAAAATCTGCAACCGCAAAGGCCGCAAAGGAAACCGCTACTTCACCCGCTCGGCAATGGTAATGACCCATCCGTCGGGATCTTCCAAAGCGAATTCACGGATGCCATAGAACTGGGTTTTCAAAGGCATAGTAATCTTTGCTCCGGCTTTTTCAACCGCATGCAAAATGTCTTCAATCCCTTCAACCTCGGTATAAAGCGTCAGCGTGCCCCCAATCGGCCGTGAAACCAGCTCCGGATAATCTTCCTTCACCGATTTGTGATCGTTGAAAAAGATTTCCACGCCGTCCGTCACAACCGAAGCGAAAACGTAAGGCGGCGCATCGGGGACCTTCATCCCCAGCTGAAACCCCAGCACCGTGCAGTAAAAGTTCACGCTGGCCGCAACATCGCGGACAACTAAATTGGGCGTAAGTTTTTGATATTTCATGGGCTCTCCTCAGAGGTAGAGGCGGCATGACCGGGAAGGATGCACGCACACCTCAAGTGTGCTCGCAACTCCCTCCCAAACGTTCCGTGCGAGGTTTATGAGGAACGTAAGTAGGGGTCTCTCATTGTAGGTGGCCGCGACCGGCGCGAGACCCGCGAGGTTGGACCAAAAGGATAGCACGAATGGCAATGGATCAAACTCCAATGCTGCAAGGCCGAGGCAGTGTGGATTAAGATAGGAATTGTAGGTTATTTGAGTAAGGGCGTATTCGGCGAAATGACTTTATCCACCATCCTAGGTCAGGCTGCTCGCTCCTTATCCCGTCACTGGATCCAGAGCGGGCTCTCGATTTTAGGGATTGCCGTTGGAGTAGCGGCGTTCGTATGCGTTGTTGGCATCGGCAATGCGGGCACCCGGGCAGTCGAAGACCAGCTCAAAAACCTGGGCAATAATTTTATCTGGATAGAAGCCGGTAGCCGCAGTCGCAACGGCTTCCGCAACGGCGCTCGTGGCACCCGTTCGCTGGTAATGAGCGATGCCGAAGCCATTGCCGATCAAGTCCCGCTGATTCAGCGCCTCTCGCCTAACGTGGATGGGCGTCTTCAGGTCGTCTATGGACCGCAGAATTGGTACACCTTCTACCGCGGTGTATCGCCGGACTTCCTCCAGGTGCGCCGCTGGGATATGCAGATGGGAGCGTTTTTTACCCAATCCGACGTGCAGGCTGCAACTCCGGTCTGCGTGCTAGGGCATACCGTGGCCGACAACTTGTTTGGGGTTGACAATCCTGTAGGGAAAACGGTCCGTATCCAAAACGTTCCCTGTCAGGTTGTCGGCGTGCTGAAGCGCAAAGGGCTCTCCGTCACCGGCCGCGATGAGGACGACTTTATCGTGATGCCGTACACCACAGTGGCCAAGCGAATTACCGGAGAATTTTGGCTGGACGATATTTTCTGCTCGGCCGTCTCGATGGACGCCATGCCGGAAGCCACACGCCAGATTAGGGCCCTGTTGCGCGAGCGCCATCACCTGAACCCCGGCGAAGACGATGACTTCAACGTCCGCCGCCCTGAAGATGCCATTCAGGCCCAGTTGGCATCGCGCGAAATCATGCGTCTGCTTCTGGCTAGCATTGCGTCTTTATCCTTGATCGTCGGCGGAATCGGCATTATGAACATCATGCTGGTGGCGGTGACGCAGCGGACGAAGGAAATTGGCATCCGCCTGGCAGTTGGCGCTCAGGAAGGTGTGATCCAGCTCCAGTTTTTGCTGGAAGCGGTCGCCATTGGTCTGCTTGGCGGTCTGCTCGGAATGACCCTGGGGTTTTTCTCGGCTGGGGTAGTATCGGATCTTTTCCATTTCCCAACCGCGTTGACAACGGCCACGTTTCTGTTTGGAGCGGGCTTTGCCGCCGGGGTGGCGATTCTGTTTGGTTACTATCCCGCGAAAAAGGCTTCACAACTCGATCCGATTCAGGCCTTGCGGTATGAGTGAAGTTATCCGTTAGAGCTACCACTGCCACTCGATGCTTTTTTAGGAAAAATCTCGCCCATCCGCCGAATCTGCGCACCCACCCCGCGCAACTTCTCTTCGATGTTTTCATAGCCGCGGTCAATGTGGTAAACGCGATCAATAATGGTCTCGCCATCGGCCACCAGGGCCGCCAGCACCAGAGAAGCTGAGGCGCGCAAGTCCGAAGCCAGAACGGCTGCGCCACTCAGTTGCGTTTTACCCCGCACCACCGCCCGCCGCCCTTCAATCTTGATATTCGCCCCCATGCGCAACATTTCCTGCGCGTGCATGAAACGGTTCTCAAAAATATTCTCGGTGATGATGGAGGTCCCTTCCGCCTGCGTAGCCAGCGCCATGTACTGCGCCTGCATATCGGTAGGGAAGCCGGGATACTCTTCTGTAATCACGTCGGACGCCTTGAGCGGATTGTCCCCCATCACGCGTACTGAATCGGCAGTCTGCTTGGTTTTTACTCCGCACTCATTCAGCTTCTGCAATAGCACGGTAAGGTGCGTGGGATCGCAACCGGCAACTTTGATGTCGCCTCCCGTAAGCGCTCCGGCGATGATGAAAGTCCCGGCTTCGATGCGGTCGGGAATAATAGCGTGCTTGGCCCCGTGCAGCTTGCTGACACCCTTCACTTTGATGGTAGAAGTTCCAGCACCCTCGATCTGAGCGCCCATTTTGTTGAGCAGATTGGCCAGGTCCGCCACTTCAGGCTCGCGCGCGCAGTTCTGCATGATGGTTTCGCCATCCGCCAGCGTCGCAGCCATGAGCAAATCTTCGGTTCCAGTGACAGTGATTTTGTCGAAGACAATTTGTCCGCCCTTCAGGCGATCGGCAGAGGCTTCGATGTAGCCGTGGTCCTGGATGATCTTCGCGCCCAGTTGCTCCAGTCCCTTGATGTGCAGATCAATCGGCCGCGCTCCAATCGCACAGCCGCCGGGCAAAGACACACGGGCTTTCCCGCAGCGCGCCACCAGCGGACCAAGCACCAGGGTAGAAGCGCGCATGGTCTTGACCAGTTCGTATGAGGCTTCAGGGCTGGCCAGATTTTTACAGGCAATCGTGGTGCGATGCTGCGCCCGTCCATAGCCAAGTTCAACTTCCGCTCCCATAGCTGCCAGCAGTTTGCGCGTGGTTTCAATGTCGCGCACCTGCGGAATGTTTTGCAAAATCACAGGCTCGTCGGTCAAAAGGGCCGCAGCAATGCAGGGCAGCGCGGCATTTTTAGCCCCGCTGACATTGATAGTTCCCAGCAGCGGGTTCCCGCCGCGAATGACAAATTTATCCATAAGCTCAAGAGGCCTTCTCGGTTCTGAACGCGACTGCTTGGGCGCATACGCAGCAAGTCCCATGGGATCGTCCAGTCCGTGGCGCTTGGTTATTCTACTGGGAAAATGGAAGGGAAGAGGTTAATCGGGAGGGCACGGCCTGTGGGCATGTGTAGAGCGGACACTCTTGTCCGCTCTGCCGAGAGCGTAATGAAAGTTGAAGGCTGAATCGCAATGTATACCCCATGTCGTCCTGAGCGAAGTATCGGATGCGCGATAGCGCAGCTGATACGAAGTCGAAGAACCCCTGCGTTTCCTGGACGCTGTACCCGGAGTGTCAAGGCATTCTCCGCATGTCCTGGATGCCGCGCGTTCGAATCCGCCGCATCGTAAGAATTCCCTGACGAACCTGTGGCACCGCCGACGAATGCAGGAGGCCTTCGACTCCGCCGCTGCTTCGCTTCGCGAACCATCCGCTCCCGCCAATGATGACAAAGGGGGCGGGCCTTGCAACGGGAACAACTGAATCCATTAGTAGGTTACAATTCCGTACTGCAATGGCATGGATAGAGAGGATCAAATCGCGCCTAGGGTGGAAGCCGAAAAATCCGCCCTTGATATCAATCGTCTTGCTTCTGCGTTCGCCAATGCGACTTAAGGAGGAGCATATCGAGGCCGCGATAGTTCGTGCTTGGGGACGGGCATTGCGTAAGGAAGACAATGAATACGTTGTGAATAAACCACCCGTCGGGTTTATCCGTTTTGAGGGTCTAGTCCTACTCATCAACAACATTTCTAAGCCATACGTTCCGCAGCAATATCGCGAAAAAGCCGTGCGCGAGTTCCAAGAGCTGAGGCAAAGGAAAATCGTATTGGAACATGATGCCTGGTTCTCCTTGGATCTTATGAGCCCTCAGAACCCCAAAGGCGAGTCCAAAGCTGACTGTTACCGCCGCATGTGCAGTCTTGCCGCTGAGTTGTTGGATGAGAATTGTATGGGCGTGAGCTTCCCCGAAACCGGTCATTTGAGGCCGTTTGACGCGGAACTCAAGCGCGCGCTTCGTAGTGACGATCCCTTGAGGCAAGCAATGCGCTGGGAGAAAGCGCCAGCTCTAGCCATCGAACAAAACGACCCTGCGTTGGTTGCTGCCGTTACGGAAGCTCGACGGCGCTGGCCTGAGTTTCTGCAAGCTTTCCAGGGTCGCGACGAGTCGCAGATGTTTTGCGTAAAGGCGCCGTTTCGCGATGGCGAAAATGTGGAATGGATGTGGGTGTCAGTAGCTGAGATAAAAGATCAAGTTATCGAGGGTAAGGTCGGAAATGATCCTGTCGATCTTAAGAATGTTCGTGAGGGAGACATTGTACGGATTCCATCATCCACGATAGAAGACTGGATATACAACAGCGGCAAAACGACGGTTGGGGGATTCACTACGACGGTCATAGGTCACTGATTGACCCTGCGACTTCGCGCACATTTCCCTGTGCCGATTTCAAAGCCTTCGCTGCGGATGCCCGGCTCACTCCAGCCTTCTCCATCACCACCGCCACCGGCACCCGCATCCCCGCCTTCTTCAGCAACGCCAAAGCCTCATCCCGCTCCAGCCCGGTGATCTTCTGCAAAATCCCCACCCCGCGCTCGACCAATTTCTCATTCTTCAGGTGAACATTCACCATCAAGTTCCCATACACATACCCCAGCCGAGTCATCGCCCCGGTGGAGAGCATATTCAAAATCATCTTCTGCGCCGTGCCCGCCTTCATGCGCGTCGAGCCGGACACAACCTCCGGCCCAACTTCAGCCACAATCGCCAGCTCAGCCGCTTTCTCCAAGGGAGAACCGGCATTACAAACCACCGCGATGGTCTTGGCTCCCTTGCGCCGCGCGTACTCAATCGCCGCCACGGTAAAAGGAGTCCGCCCGCTGGCGGCGATTCCCACCACCACATCTTTCTTCCCAGGCTTTTTCTTGGCCAACTCCCGCTCGCCCAGCTTGGCGGAATCCTCATTGGCCTCCACCGCCCCGGCCAAAGCCTTAACTCCTCCGGCAATCACAAACTGCACTGACTTGGGATCGGTATTAAATGTCGGGGGACACTCCGCCGCGTCCAGCGCTGCGATACGCCCGCTAGTTCCCGCCCCGACATAAATCAACCGCCCACCCTGCCGCAAAGCGCCTGAAATCCAATCAATGGCCTGCGCAATTTGTGGCAGCGCCCGAGACACAGCCGCCGCCACCTTGGCATCTTCGTCATTGATGATCCGCGCCAACTCTAGCGAGGATTTCAAATCCAAATCGGCTGAAACCGGATTCACCTGTTCTGTCGTGAGCTTCCCAAGCGAAAGCATGTCTGCCGGACGCTTCACCGCTTGCCCTCCAAAGCCTCGACCACTGCATCATGAAACCGAGGCCGAACTTCTTTGATCGCTTGGTTCTTCGAATCGGGCCAAGTGCGGTTGGTGAGCAAGGTCACAGAAAGCTGCTGCTCCGGATCAATCCACAATGAAGTTCCGGTATAGCCAAGATGCCCAAACGAACCCGCTGAAAAATATTTCCCCGACTGCGACGGCGCCGAAGGAGTATCCCACCCCAGCGCCCGCGAAGTGCCAGCGGGCGATTCTTCTCTCCGGGTAAACAGCGCCAATGTCTCCGGACGCAGAATCGGCGGCCCCCCGTTTAACATAGCGTGCGCGAATATCGCCAGGTCTTCAGCATTGGAAAACAACCCAGCGTGACCAGCCACACCGCCCAGCGCACTGGCATTTTCATCCTGCACCTCGCCTTGAATAATACGATTGCGGAACGCCCAATCATCTACCGTCGGTGGAATCAAAGTGCGCAAATTGAGTGCAGGCTTATAAGTAGTGTTGGTCATTCCCAGCGGGCCAAAAATCTCTCTCTGGCAAAAGCTGTCGAGCGGTTCATCGGCCAGCCGCTCCAGAGCCACTCCCAAAATAATGAACCCAATGTCGCTATACTCGGCCCTGGTCCCCGGATCGGCAGTTAACGCCACGGCATACGCAGCCGTTAATAATTCTTCCCGCGTAGGCCCTTTCAAAAACAACTTCTCATACGCCGGCAAACCCGAAGAATGCGCCAGCAACATGCGAAAGCTGACCTTGCCGCAACGCGGATCATTGCGGGCAAACTCGGGCACCACGGCAACAACCGGGGCCTCCAAATCGAGCAGTCCACGTTGGTACAGCAACATCGCCGCCGCTGTTGTCGCCACTACTTTGGAGACCGAAGCCAAATCAAAAACCGTTTCGGCGATGACCTTGTCAGAATCCTGTTCGTAGGTGAAACGGCCGAACCCGTTCAGTGCAACCAGTTGTCCACCATGAGTTATGGCAACGCTGGCCGCCGGGAAAGCCCGCTCCAAAATCGCTTGATCAAGCAGATCAAAGGCCCGCCCAAAAATCGTAGCTTGCTGGGCAAAAGCGTGCGTAGGGAACTGGGACCCGGCATTGGGAGTAGTGTTCAGTGGAGAAAGAGCCTGCGGCTCAATGTCTCGGTTTATAGCAAAGTTGGTATGGGAAGGTAAAGAGCAGGTTCTTAGGTAGTGACGAGCACCATTCTCATGCACCAGGATGTACCAACTGAACCAACCAGAACGCCACAGCGGCGACTAAAGCCGATGCCGGAATCGTCAGAATCCAGGCCCAAACAATCCTCCGCGCGACTCCCCAGCGCACAGCCGAAAGCCGGTGCGTAGCTCCCACGCCCACGATAGCCCCAGTGATGGTATGCGTGGTGCTGACCGGAATCCCCGCCAAAGCTGTCGCAAACAAAGTGATCGCGCCGGCAGATTCCGCGCAAAAGCCGCCCACCGGTTTGAGCTTGGTGATGCGCGATCCCATGGTGTGAACAATCCGCCACCCGCCAAGATATGTCCCCAACGCAATCGCCGCATGCGCTGCCAGAATGATGGGCCAGTGGAACTTCCCCCAGTTCCCGGCCAACTCCTGCGCGGTCAAGTAATGAGCGCCGTACAGGGCGCTGGCCACAATCCCCATCGTCTTCTGGGCATCATTGCCTCCATGCCCGAGGCTGTAGGCCGCCGCCGATAGCAATTGCAGCTTTCGGAACCATGCGTCAATTTTTTGCGGGGCCCGATCTCGTAGCAGCCAAAAGATGGCAACCATGAATGCAAAGCCCAGAATGAGCCCCATGATCGGCGCGACTACAATGAAAATCAGAGTTTTGTGCCAACCCTCGGCGATAATGACGTGCCATCCTGAGCGCATCACCGCTGCTCCGGCATAGCCGCCGATCAGAGCGTGCGAAGAGGAAGTGGGCAGTCCCCACCACCAAGTCAACAAGTCCCAAACAATCGCTCCAAATAACCCTGTGATGACTACATACTGAGTCACTGAATCAATCTGGATCATGCCTCTGCCAATGGTCTTAGCCACCGCAGTGCCCAGTAAAAACGCGGCCACGAAGTTAAAGAATGCCGCCCAGGCTACGGCGAGTTTAGGAGAAAGCACGCGGGTGGAAACCACGGTGGCAATGCTGTTGGCGGCATCGTGAAACCCGTTGAGGAAGTCGAACGTCAGCGCGACCAGAATCGTGATGATCAGCAGCAGGAGCTCAGGCTTCACCAGTTTTCCCGTTTATCCGTGAGTTTTCGTTAGGTGTTCTTTAGGACTACAGTTTCCAGCACATTGGCGGCATCCTCCGCCTTGTCGGTGGCTCGTTCCAGAAACTCGAGCAGTTCCTTGGTCTTAATCAGATTGATCGGATCTTTCTCGTGATCAAACAACTCTGCAATGCCTTTTTGTGACACCTGGTCAGCTTCATTTTCCAGACGGTTAATTTCCACGCAATGTGTAAGAATGTCCCCGTTCTTCTGCAAAAGACCGACCGCCTTCTGCAATTCCTGGCTCTGAAGCAGGATGATCTTGGCCAATTCTCCTGCTGCGGGCGGCGGATTGGTGATGCGATACATGACGAGTCGTGCACCCGAAGCGTTGATGAAATCCAGAACATCGTCCAAGGAAGACGCCAGTTGATGGATATCTTCCCGGTCAAAGGGAGTAATGAAAGTCTGATTCAGTTTCGTCATCACGCCATGAGTTAACTCATCGCCGTGGCGTTCGATCTTCTGCACTGTCTCAATTGTTTTTTCTACATCCCGATAGCTGGCAAATAAGTCCACGAGCGTGCGGGCCCCCGTGACCAGATTGTCCGACATCTCAGAGAACATGCGAAAAAAACTGGTATCTTTCGGGATGAGGGTGACCATGTTGAGAGACGCAAACTCCGGACGTTTTGTGTCAACCGCCGACTATGACGGTTAAAGCTGGCCACTATCTCATGCGCCCTTGGACCCAGTCAAATTAGTGACTGAACAACCGCAAGATTCCGCATTCAGATGGAGGACGAAGCCAATCCACAGGGTTCGATGGAAGTGCTGGAATGGAAAATCGGCAACAGCAGTACTCAGGTGGTGGTTCTGCGACTTGTGGTGAACGGGCGGCGTGATGTGCCTAGCCAGGTGATTAACACTAGAGCGAATACCGACGCAACTCCCACCGCGACAGGTTGCAGAAAATCAAAAAAGAACGGCGAGTCCATCCCAACATTGTGCGGCCCAAGAATGCACTTGGCGACATTACTAACAGGTGTGTACTACCGGGCGATTTAGATCGACGGTTACGAAGTTGATCATGGCTCGTTTGTGCCATATAAAGCTGGTTTTGGATCTTGTAACCTCCTGGCCACCGAGTTGTTCCAGCAGTGGGGCCCAGGCAGTAACCGAACCGATTTCTCCAGCAATGATTGAGCAGGGTAGCAGGTAGTGGCGACTATGTATGGCCTATTGCACTTCATACAGAATGTCGATCTGGATGTTTACTACTGGCTGAGCCAGTTTCACGGCGGCTGGTTTCTGGATCGCTTCGTGTCTCATCAGGAATCCAACATCCTTTTCAAAAGTGGCTTGCTGATTGCGATGTATTGGTATTTCTGGTTTCGCGAGGACCGCCAACAGCAGCAGCGTCGTGCAACAATCCTGACCATCCTTGCCGGAACCATTCTCGGTCTGTTTTTTACCCGGATGGTGGCGACATTCGCGCCCTTTCGGGTGCGTCCCTTATATGATCCCAATTTGCACCACTACCCGCTGTCCTTTCCACCGCCAACCAACTTCATGAATTGGAGTGCGTTTCCCAGCGATCACGGAGCATATTTGTGCGCTTTGGGATTTGGCTTGATCTGGTTGTCGCGCCGTCTCACCGTTCCCATTGTGCTGTATTTGGCGGTATGGGTCTGCCTGCCTCGGCTCTATCTGGGCATCCACTATGTTTCGGACATCGTCGTTGGCGCTGCCATCGGAGTATTCACCGTCTGGGCAGCACTAAAAGCCCGATGGGCGGACTCGGTGTTAACCCGTCGGGTGCTGGCTTTTGCGGACGCTAAACCGCAGTTCTTCTACCCAATAGCATTTTTAACGATGTTCGAAATGGGAACATTATTTGGGGACATCCGCAAGCCTATTCGTGCAGTCATGCGAATTATCGTCTCTGGACCGCACCATATAGCTATTGAAGTAGCGATTGTCTTCTTGATCTGTATCTGTGGGGTTGTTGCCTTCCTGTACCGCCGGCCAGCACCCGCGGTGAAAGAACTGCCGTCCCAGGACTTTCAGGCTAAGTCCGCTCGTGTTGGCCGCCATTAGGTACCAACCGCCTGTGCTATATCCGGTACCCCCTTACCCCGGTTCCTTGAGCAATCCGCCGTCAGTTGTGTAAAGTCGAAGCATCCTGCACATCACTGCAAATTCGCGTTGCCGCTGCTTTGTCTTTTGCGGAATAGGGCTATTGCTTCTGTGCGGGGTTGTCTTTCCCGTGCAAAAGCACAGACGGAGGCATGCTGCCGCGGCGGTCCAGCCTTCCCGCCTTCAGGTCCTCGATTCCATCATTCACGATGCCGTGGACAACCGCGAAGTACCCGGAGCAGTAGTGCTGGTCGAGCACGATGGCCAGGTGCTCTACAAAAAGGCCATCGGCAATCGCGCGGTAGACCCGAAAACCGAGCGTATGACTGAGGACACGATCTTCGACATCGCGTCGCTCACGAAGGTTGTTGCCACTACGACCGCGGTCATGCAATTGATCCAGCGGGGCGAAGTGCGGCTGACCGATCCTGTCTCCAAATACCTGCCCCAATTTTCTCAAAACGGCAAAGAGGATGTAACCGTCCGCGATCTGTTGACCCATTTCTCGGGCTTGCGCGATGATCTGGACCTATCCACTCCCTGGCAAGGCCATGACGCTGCGTTGTCGATGGCTTACGCGGAGAAATTAGTTTCTCCCCCCGGTTCACGCTTTCAATACAGCGATATTAATTTCATCGTGCTCGGGGCCTTAGTGGAGAGCGTGACCGACACTTCGCTCGACCGCTATTGCGAGACCCACATCTTTGTTCCCCTGGGGATGACGCACACGCGTTTCCTGCCTCCAGTCTCCTGGCGGCCCAAAATTGCTCCCACCGACCTCGACGAAAACGGCAAGATGCTGCGCGGAGTCGTGCATGATCCTACCGCGCGACGCATGGGGGGAGTCGCCGGCCACGCCGGACTTTTTTCCACCGCCGATGATCTGGCCAAGTTCGCGACGGCTTTGATGAATGGTTCCACAGTCTTGTCCCCGCAGATGGTCGAGAAAATGACGCGGCCGGCCCAGCCACCCAATGCAACCGTCCTTCGCGGACTGGGATGGGACATTGATTCGCAGCTTTCCAGCAATCGAGGGTCCTTGTTGCCGGTAGGTTCGTACGGGCATACCGGTTTTACCGGGACATCACTCTGGATAGACCCAACCACACACACTTTCATTATCATCCTGGCAAATTCCGTGCATCCGCGAGGAAGAGGAAGTGCGGTGGCCTTGCGGGCGAAGGTTGCCACAGCGGTGGCCGCGACTCTTCCGCTTACGGTGGACGAAAAGGAACAACTGCGCTGGGAGCGCATCACCGGGTACAGTGACGGCCAGGCGGCAGCGCGTCGCGTCGCTTTTCGAAATGGAAACGTGCAGACGGGCATTGACGTTCTGGAATCACACAATTTCGACGCCCTGCGCCTGGCTCCGGACAAAGAAGACAAAAGAAAAATTGGCCTGCTCACCAATCAAACCGGAGTCGATTCGCAGGGAAGACGCACAATTGATGTCCTGGCCCAAACGCCAGGAGTTTCCCTGGATGCCATCTTTAGCCCAGAACATGGAATCGCCGGTAATGTCGACACTACCAATGTCGGGGACTCAAAAGATCCGGTCACAAGTATTCCCGTGCTAAGTGTGTATGGAGGCAGCGACGCGTCGCGTCGTCCCTCGCCGGATGCCTTAAAAAATCTGGATGCGATTGTCATTGACCTTCAGGACGCGGGCGCGCGCTTCTATACCTACGAAACCACGCTGGGATACTTCCTCGAAGAGGCAGCCAAAGCCAATGTCGAGGTCATCGTGCTAGACAGGCCAAATCCTATTACCGGCTCGATCGTTCAGGGCCCCATTTCGGATACAGGGCACGAGAGCTTCACCAACTATTTTCCACTCCCTGTCCGCCACGGAATGACCTTCGGCGAACTGGCAAAAATGTTTAACGCAGAACGCAAGATCAACGCCAAGCTGACCGTGGTTCCCATGGAGGGATGGCTGCGAGGGGATTGGTATGACTCGACCGGGCTATCGTGGATCAATCCATCGCCCAATCTTCGCAACCTGACGCAGGCAGCTCTCTATCCGGGAGTGGCCCTGGTTGAGGGCACGAATGTATCTGTCGGCCGGGGAACGGATAGCCCCTTCGAGTTACTCGGCGCACCCTGGATCAAGGCCAAAGAACTTGCCAGCTATCTGAACGCGAGAAATATCTCCGGCGTGCGCTTTGTCCCGACCGAGTTCACTCCCAATTCCAGCGTTTATTCCGGCCAGCTATGCCAGGGTGTAAACATCGTGCTGGTAGAGCGTAATACGCTGGATGCCCCAGAACTTGGTGTCGAATTGGCCGCCGCCCTGCACAAACTATATGGCGACCAATTCCAACTGGAAAAAATGAAAGATCTGCTGGTGAATCAGGCGGTGTTTGACGCCCTCTCTCAAGGCCAGGATCCACGCCGCATCGCCCAGGAGTGGCAGGACGCGCTGGATGGCTTCACCAAGCTACGCCAGACTTATCTGATCTATAAGTGAGCCACAATCCAACTAATTGCGATTTCCCGCGCATCGTACTGCAATAGTTCGCAGTCGGTTCTATAATCGGCCCCGTCGACTAGTCTATGGCCGACTTGCCAAAAGAGAGGTTTCCCGTATGCGGTTACTGTCTATCTTGCTGCTTGTGCCTGCCATTGCATTGGGCCAATCGAGCTCAGCTGATTCTTCAATACCCGCGGCGTCTCCCAAGAGCGAGACCCCAAAACAGTTGGTGATCCCTGCCGGAACCAAGGTCCCGGTGGTCTTGCAGCATGCAATCTCAACCAAGCATGCGCGTGAGGGCGATCCGGTTTACGCGCACACCAGTTTCCCGGTTGTAGCCAATGACCACATACTGATTCCCGCCGGCACCTACGTCCAGGGAAAAATCATGCAGGTACAGCGCGCCGGGCACATCAAAGGCCGCGCCGAAATGCTAATGCACTTCACCACACTCATCTTTCCCAACGGCTATACCGTAATGCTCCCCGGTGCCATCGACAATGTCCCTGGTTCTGACAACACAACCATGAAGGGCGCGGAAGGCTCGGTGCAGCAGGACAGCCAAAAAGGCAAAGACGCGGAGAAAATTGCCACCAGTGCCGGCAAGGGAGCGGAAGGCGGAGCGCTGATCGGCGCCTTGGCCAGCCGTTCCACGGGCGGTACTTTGGCGGGAGCTGGTGCTGGTGCCGCACTTGGCGCCGCCATCGCCTTATTCGGGCGAGGCAACGATGTGCGCCTGGAAGCCGGTACAACCGTTGAAATGGTCATCCAGCGCGAGGTGCCGCTTGATGCAGCCAGGGTCCCGAACGCCGAATCTTCGGTACAGCAGGTTTCCCGGTAGTATGCCGTTACTTCAATTCGAATAAAGCATTGACGTGCGCGGTCACCACTACCTTCTGCGGCGTGAATTCCTCAGTGGGCGCCGGAACATTCGCCCCTCTCAATGCCATTACCGTCCTGGACAGGACGGGATAAGGAACCCCGCCACCTTCGGAAACATCCACTGAAGCGTAGGAAAGCTCTCCTAAAGCCCTGCCCGCAGCATGAGCCACAGCATTGGCTGACGCACGTGCTCGGCGGTAGGCGTCTTCCACGGCCTTACTCTTTGCCGCGTCAATATCTTCCAGCGTATAGCTCAAAGACTGGTTGTTATTGATATCTGCATCCGCCAGCTGTTGCAGGATTGGCGGGAACTTGGTGAAGTCCTTAAATTTAATGGTAGCGCTTGCCCCCACCTGATAGCCGATCAGTTTTCGCTTTGGGTCTTTGTAGTCGTACACAGGGTTGGAAGAAAAAGAACTGATCTCCGCCGTCTTGGGATCGATTCCGTTGCGCGCGCAGAATCTCGCGTACTTGTTCCACGGATTTAGCGGCGTGGTCGTAAGCCGTGCGAGAAGTGCTTTCCTGCGCTGAGATGTAAAAGCTCAACACCGCTGTATCGGGAGGCGATTCAAACTTACCATCGCCGCCGGCAAAAATAGTGTTGGGCTGAGCGGCAACGCTAGGAGAGGTTTGTGCGAGAACCGGCGGCACGAACAAGAGCGGGAGCATTGCGAGTAAGGTCTTGATGGCATTTCTCATAGCAAAGGTATACCTCTTCCTTCGTTATATGCCTGAGAGTGGGTTTCTTGGAAGGGACCAACCAAGGACTACTGGCAGAACGTTGCGCGGGATCAGTGGGCCTTCGCCGAGTAACTATAACCGGAGCTTTGCGCTTCGATCTCGCGGCGCAAATCCTCCCAAATGTTGTCCGGCATGGAAAGAAACGCCTTCACCACTTCGGGATCAAACTGCCGTCCCGACCATCGCTGGATCTCTTCCTTCGCGGCTTTGACGCTCTGTGCCGGACGATAAGGACGGTCAGAAGTGATCGCATCCAGCGTGTCGGCCACCGAGAAGATGCGTGATCCCAGCGGGATTTCTTCGCCTTTTAGTCCGCGAGGATAACCAGTGCCGTCGTAGCGTTCCTGGTGAGAGTAGACAATTTCTGACGCTTCCCCGAGAAAGGGAATGCGCTTCAAAAGCTGGAACCCGCGATAGCAGTGCTCCCGCATAATTGCGACTTCATCCGGATCAAGCTTCCCAGGCTTGCGCAGAATTGCATCGGGAATCGCCATCTTGCCAATGTCGTGCAAAAATGCTCCGCGCGCGATGACGCGGATTTGGTCGGCATTCAGCCCCATATGCCGCGCGATGGCAATGGTATATGCGGTCACGCGTCGGGAGTGGCCCTCGGTTTCCGCATCTTTCAAGTCGAGCGCGTCACCCAAAGCTTCGAGTGTGATGTCGTACGATCGCTCCAGGCTGGTCATGGCCTTGCGCAACTGCTCAGTTCGCGCTGTGACCAGTGTCTCAAGGTTTGTCTGATAAGTACGGTTCTCTAATTTCAACCGGCGGTTTTCCAGTGCGCGTCGCACCGTAGCCAGAAGTTGCTCCCGCTCGAACGGTTTCAGCAGGTAGTCATAGGCGCCATTGCGGATGGCCGCCAGCGCCACAGAAATATCGTGCACCGCAGTCACCATGACCACCGGCATATCGGGAAATTTTTCTTTAGTTTTTTCCAGCAAGCCATTCCCGTCCAGTCCCGCCATCATCAGGTCGGAAAGCATCAACTCGAATTCCTCGCCGGACTCAAGTAAAGCTAGCGCCTCAAGCCCCGATGCCGCTTGGCGGCATTGGTAGTTGCACGAGGTGAGCATCGAGCATACGATCTCGCGGATCGTTTCTTCGTCGTCAACGACCAGAATTCTTTCAGCAGGCATGGAAATCCAACCTTAGTGTAGGGCCATTCTAGCTGAACCCCTAAGTTCCGAAAGTAACTATAGGTCATGGAAATCGGATTGGTAACTGGCACGGACGTGGTATCAAGGAAAAGCGTAGGTGTGTACCTAGGCTGCAATGAATACCGCCACCTTGTTTGACACTCAGGCCCTTCTGGGTTTGCCCGTACCCCGGTTGATGGCCGAAGAATCGGCTGCTTTGATCATTCTGGCAGCCAGCCTGCTAGTTCTACGCACATTTCGCGAACGTTACCTGCTGGTCTGGATCGGCGGCTGGATAGTTTATCTTGTTTCCCAATGGGGACTGCATCGTCAAGTTGCAGCAGGAGTTAGCTACGCCCCGGCGATCTTTCAGGCTACCTTCATTCTGACTATCGGTCTGTTTGCCGCTTCAATCTTGCTGTACTCCCATGCGCGCAGCTTCCTGCTGCCCCTGTTGCTGATCACGCTGGCTGTAATGGGCTACGCCGTGGCACGTGAATTGGTCTGGCCCAATTCGCTGACCCTGCGCGTCGCTCTAGAGGTTTCTTATCGGGTCATAGTGGTGGCGGCAGCCCTTCAGCTCTTACGCTTCCGCTGGGGACGCGGTGAAATCGGCCCATGGCTTTTGAGTTTGAGCCTGCTCACCCTGCATTTGGATTGGGCGCCCCTCAGCAACCATCTTCCGTTCGGCTTCGACCTGATGGCGGACATGCTGCTCGGGCTGAGCATGCTCCTGGTGGTCTTTGATGATTCTCGTACGCGCACACGCCGCCTAGGTGTGATCAACGCGTTGACATCCAGCATTTCTCGTGCGCAGCAGCACGAACCCATGATGGCGACAGCCCTGGAAGAGCTCAAAAAGCTCATGAATGCTCGCGCCGCCTGGTTCCGTATTTTGGATGGAGAAAAGCTGGTGATGACCCAGCAGATCGGGCTTTCCAGTGAGTTTGCCGATTTCCGCAATGCAGTTCCACTTGACGACAAGTTCGAAAGTACGCTGAGCAGCACCGCACCCATTTTAGTAAAGACCGCCACCGCCGATGATTCGGTCCGTCCCTACCTGAAACGCGAACGCTTCAATCACATCATCATGATTCCGGTGCATGGCCGGAAATCGCCCATCGGCACCCTGGCGCTGGGGAGCAGACGTCGCCTCTCCTACGCACCCGACGAACTGGAGTTTCTGGCCACCACCGCTCAGCAGGTGGGGATGGCGTTTGAAAACATGAAGTTGGTGGAGCAGGTCCTGCGCTCTCACCGCCAGTGGGCGAATACTTTTGATTCGATTCAAGACGTGGTGCTGGTCCATGATTCGGAATACCGCGTCATGCGTGCCAACCGCGCCCTGTTGGAACGCCTGGCACGTTCTGCCGCGGACATCGCTGGCGAACGTTGCGAAAAAGTTCTGCCACACACCGCTGACTGGAAAAGCTGTCCGTACTGCCCGGCAGCGGAGGACGGATTTAATGAAGGCCGCGATTTGTGCTTCGGTGGTACGTCGATGGTTTCCACATCCTCCTACGTAGACCAGAACACCAAGCAAAAGGGGACCATTCACGTAGTCCGCGATGTGACCGAGCGTAGCTTGGCGGAAGAAAAATACAAACTTCTGTTCGAGCAGATGCAAGAAGGCGTATTTGCCACCACACCCGAGGGTAAGTTGCTGGACTGCAACGACGCCCTGGTCCGCATGCTTGGCTACAACGGCCGCAGCGAACTGATGGGCCTGAACGTAGATACCGAACTCTACAGTTCGGCCGAACGCAGAGAAGCCTTCCGCCGCGAAGTTGAAGAACATAACTACGTCCGCAATTTTGAAGTCACACTTCGCAGGAAAGATGGAACGCTCCTCGCCGCACTGGAAAGCAGCTTCGCCACCCGTGGGCTGGATGGAAAGATCGAGCGCTACCAGGGCTTTCTGCTGGACATCACCGAGAAGAAGCGTGCGGAGGACGAAATACGCCGCCGTAACCGTGAGCTGAACGCACTGAATGCGATGGCGGTCATCGCCACCCAGTCCTTTGACTTGGATGAGATCATGAGTCTTACACTGCGCCAGGTTTTGTCCTTGTTGGGCGCAGACAGCGGGTCTGTTTTCCTTTCTGACGCCGAGTCCGACACCTTCCGCCGCCGTGCCGGATGGGGACAGCGTAGCTCCGAGCGCACCAAGGTTTCGGAAATTCGATTCCACGAAGGGTTCGGCGATCTGGTCACGCGCTCGCGCACCGAAGTGCTTACTGCGGAATACCTTCCCCACCTGCCCAAGACTGTAGCCGATTTCATTAAGTCGGACGGTCAGAGTGCTTGGATTTGGGTGCTGCTCTGGAGCAAAGACCGCCCGGTCGGCATCATGGGTATCGGCAGTGCCGACAGTCGTGAATACTCCAGCAACGACGAGAATCTGCTGGTCGCTGTAGGCCGTCAGCTGGCCACTACGATCGAGAAAGTCCGGCTCTACGAAGAGACCTGCCGTGCTTACGAAGACCTGAGGCTCACGCAAGAACAGCTGCTGCAAAGCGAGAAAATGTCTGCCGTAGGCCAGTTGATCGCTGGCGTTGCCCACGAGCTCAACAATCCGCTGACCGCAATTCTGGGCTATGCGCAGCTCCTCGAAAGCGAAGAGCTGAACGAACGGCAAGCCGACTACGTCAACAAGCTTTTTAAGCAAGCGCAAAGGACCCACCGCGTGGTGCAGAACCTGCTCTCCTTTGCCCGTCAACGCAAACCACAAAAGCAGAATGTGGACGTTCGCAAGGTCCTCGAAGAGACACTTACCCTACGTGATTACGACCTGCGCGTGAACAACGTGCGAATCGTCCGCCAAATGGAAGACTCAATCCCCGCGGTAACCGCCGATCCACACCAGCTTGAACAAGTCTTCCTGAATATTATTAACAATGCCGTGGATGCCATTCTGGAAAAAGGAGATGGCGGAACGCTGAAAGTCCGCGTTTACTCCGAGGATGGCCTGGTCCACGCCGTTTTCCAGGACTCCGGCCCAGGAATTAAGGAGCCCGGACGCATTTTCGATCCGTTCTATACAACCAAAAGCGTAGGCAAGGGAACCGGTCTCGGCCTAAGCATCTGTTACGGGATCGTCAAAGAACACGGAGGCGACATCATCGCCCGCAACCGTGCTGAGGGCGGCGCGATCGTCGAAATCACTTTGCCATCAACCGGACAAAGCGCCGTGCCAGAGAAACAGGCCCTTAATACCAAGCGTGAGCTGGTCATTGAAGGGCGCATTCTGCTGGTCGAGGACGAAGAAGCAATTCTGGAACTGGAACGCGATGTCCTGACCGGCGCCGGTGCGCAAGTAGTCACTCTGACCAACAGCGAAGCGGTAAAGGCGCGGTTGCAACAAGAGTCTTTCGACGCTGTCATCATGAGCGGGAAAATCGCCGGCGGATGGAATGTTACTGAGGCCTATCAATGGCTGTCTGAGAAGTGCCCTGGACTTGAACGCCGTACCATGGTCACGTTTTCCACCGAGCCTGAAGCCGAAGTGAAGGCGTTCTTGATTGAACACAGTGTGCCGTTCTTAGTAAAACCCTTCGAATTTGGTGACGTTATTTCGCAGGCAAGGCGCCTGTTACAAAAGACCCAGGCCGCTTCGGCACGCTAACTCACAAGGCCTTGCGCAAGTGGGACGCGAAGTAACGCAACGCTTCCTCATTTCGCCGATACCACATCCATTGCCCGATTTTCTTGGCCTCCACTAACTTGGCCTCTTTCAAGATCGCCATATGATGCGAGATAGTAGGCTGGGAAAGGTTTATACGGGCCTCGATGTCAGACGCACACAGCCCCACATCCTTGCCGATGGAACAGCCGCCACGTTCTTTGAGAGCTTGAAGTATCTTTCGCCGCTTGGGGTCGGCGATGGCGTGCAGCATCCGGTCTAAATTGTGCTCTGGATTCATGGAAGGATAGGAATAGCCGCATGCATTGGTGGTTGTCAATAAGCGCGCAACTTTGATACTGGCTTACGGTTGTTTTCTTCGCGTCCTTTGCGGCTTTTCTTAACGTTCTTTGCGGTCAAGATTTTTCCCTGTACCTGCCAAAATCAAACACCCTAACCGCTAGGAACGCCAAGCAATTGAAAGTGAGCCACTACCGAAACTTTCATCTCCGGTTAGACTCTAAATAGCGAAAAGAGAACACCATGCTCTTCGACGGCAGTGAACGGAAACAAGCCGAACGCAAAAAGAGACAGGAAGGCAAACTGCCTCCCGGCCAGTCCTTGACCTTGAAATGGCCGGTCTTGCATTACGGTTCGGTTCCAACGTTCAGTCCTCAAATCTGGGACCTGAAAATCTACGGACTGGTTGAATCACCCTTGAATCTAACCTGGAATGAGTTCAACGCCCTGCCCAAAGTCCAAACCATGAGCGACTTCCATTGTGTAACCCGCTGGAGCCGGTTCGACAATCGTTGGGACGGAGTCGCCATGCAGGAGATATTGCGGCGGGTACATCCGAGACCGAGTGCATCTCACGTCCTGCTCCACGCCGAGCAGGGATTCACCGCTAACGTCCCCATAGCCGACCTCGATCGCCCCGAAGTGATACTGGCTACCCACCATGACGGCGAACCATTGTCGGCAGACCACGGCTATCCCATGCGCCTGATTGTTCCTCATCTCTACGGCTGGAAGTCAGTTAAGTGGCTGCGAGGGATGGAATTCCTGGACCATGACGCCGCAGGATTTTGGGAGCAGAACGGCTATCACATGTACGGCGACCCGTGGAAAGAACAACGCTATAGCAGCGACTAACTCAATCTGTCATTCCGACGATTCCCCTGAGCTTGTCGAAGGGGAAGAGGAGGAATCTGCTTCTTGCGTGAAGCGTAATGCCGCTGAACCACGATCACTTCTTCAGAATCGGATTGTACCCATCCCCGACCAGCTTGGCCCGGGTAGCTTCCGCATCCTTGATATCGTTAAACGGCCCCACCTGCACATGATAAAGCTTGTCGGCAAGGGTGGTGGCAAAGGCTGCGTACTGCTTCTTCTTCAAAGCATCCACCAGCGCGTCCGCGTCTTCCTGCTTGCTTACCGCGGCTACCTGCACGAAATAACTGCTGGTCGCCGCCGGCGCTGACGCCTGGTCAGTTGGAGCGGCCGTCTGGCTATCCCCGCCATCAGCAGGCTTCGCGGCTGTCTGAGGCTGCGAGAGCTGCACCGGAGCGCTGTCCTGCCCCACGGATTTGTAAAACGTGAGGTCTGAGGGGTTCGTGGCCGGCTTGGTCGCAGGCTTTGCCGCCGCGCCGCCGGGTGATGTCGAGGAAGGGGAGGAAGACAACTCTACCCCGCTGACCGATCCTTTCCCCAACTTGAACCCCAGCGCAAAGAAAACCGAGCACAGCACAACCAGCCCAAAGAACAGGGCCAGCATCTTGCCCGTCCCTAGTGTGATCTCGGTATCTGGAGGCTCTGTCAAGCGGCTTCCTCCGGCGTCTTCGCGGCCATTAGCTTCCAGATGCATTGCCGTCCGGCTTGCCTAAGATCTTTTGTAGTCCGGAGAAGAAGTCCACAGGAACAGGGAAGACCACGGTGGTATTCTTCTCCACTCCAATTTCAGTCAGCGTCTGCAAATAGCGCAACTGCACCGAGACCGGTTCTGTAGCCAGCAGATGAGCGGCATCCACCAGCCGTTGCGCGGCGGAGAACTCGCCCTCCGCGTGAATGATCTTCGACCGCTTCTCGCGCTCCGCCTCCGCCTGTTTGGCCATGGCGCGCAACATGGACTCGGGCATGTCCACTTGCTTGACCTCTACGTTGGTGACTTTCACGCCCCAGGGTGAGGTGTGGGTGTCCAGGATGCTCTGCAACCGTGTGTTTATTTTGTCGCGATGCGCCAGCAGTTCGTCGAGTTCCACTTCACCCAAGACCGAGCGCAGCGTGGTCTGCGCAAACTGCGAAGTCTGGTAAACGTAGTTCGAAACTTCCACCACCGCCTTGCGCGGCTCGATGACGCGAAGAAAGATGACCGCATTTACTTTCAGGGTCACGTTGTCGCGGGTGATGATGTCCTGCGGCGGCACTTCCAAAGCTTCTTGCCGCAGTGAGACGCGCACAATGCGGTCAATCGGGGCAAATACCAAGATCACGCCCGGCCCTTTGGCTGTTCCCAGCAAACGGCCCAAGCGGAAGATTACACCCCGCTCGTACTCGGCAAGGATCTTGATCGAACTTAAGAGATAAAGAACAACAATGATACCCACGACCGTCCAAAATCCGAATCCAAAGATTTCCATCTTTCTTTCCTCCACAACCTAAGCCGCAACTTGTCTCTGCGGCGGATTGTACAGCACTTCAACCGTGTCGAAGCAGTTCTTCCACAGCGGCTGAGTTGTCACACCTGATGCTGATGAACTCTGTTACATCGCGACGCTTACCGGCATCTGCTGACTTGCAGGTGCGGGGTCAACCAGCAACCGTAACCCGTCAACCCGGCGCACCACGACGCTCTGGCCAACTGCTACTTCCGTAGAAGAGACCGCATCCCAGAGCTCACCATGAATGATGACCTTGCCAAGAGGCATCAATGCGGTTTGTGCGATGGCAATTTCACCAACTAATCCCTGCTCTCCGGTCACCACTTTGTTGGCTCTGGCCTTCAGCGCAATATTCATTAGAAATACGGTTATGACCCCCAGCGGCACACTCACCGCCAGCGCTGTCCACAAATGCACCTGCATCTCGGGAATCGGCGCATCCACCAGCAACAAACCGCCAAACACCATGGTGACGACGCCAGCAATCCCCAGCACTCCATGTGTGGCAAACTTCGCCTCCAACGCAAAAAAGACAAACGAAGTGAGGATCAGCGCCAGGGCTGCGAAGCGGACCGGCAATAGATTCATGGCGAAGGCAGCCAGAAGAATGCAAACCACGCCAATGGTCCCCGGCACCACCGCGCCCGGATGGTTAAATTCGATATAAAGGCAAAGTGCGCCAACCGCCAGAATAATCAGTAAAATATTGGGATTCATCAGGTGCGTAAGTATCTGCTGCCGGAGACTCATGTCATACAAGCGCACCGGCTGGCCTACGAGGTTCAGCGTCACGCTCTGGCCGTTGAACAGCTTTACTGGCTTGCCCTGCATCTGCTTGAACAGGTCATCGACGCTGGGCGCGACGTAGTCAATCATCTTCTGGGAGAGAGCTTCCTGATCGGTAAACGACTTGGACTGCCGGATCGCGCTTTCGGCCAGCTCAACGTTCCGTCCGCGTTTCGACACATAGGAACGCATGAGCGCGGCCATGTCGTTTTCAATCTTCTCTTTCATCACATCGTCCATCTTGCCAAACATCGAAACGGGATGGGCCGCGCCGGTGTTCGTTCCCGGTGCCATGGCTGCAACATCGCAACTCTCCAGTATGAAAAATCCGGCAGATGCTGCGCTGGCCCCACTCGGAGTTACGTAGATGATCACGGGAATTTTGGCGGACAGAATGGTTTGGATAATGTCCTGCATGGACGACAGCAATCCGCCCGGAGTACTGATCTCAATCAGCAGGGCTTGGTCATTGCTCCGTTCGGCTTCGGCCAATGCGCGGCCGATGAATTCATCGGTAATGGGATTGATGGTGTCATCCACCACGATTTTGAGTACTTCGGCAGACGCGGGCAGGGAAATTCCCGCGAGAATCAGCGCGACGAATAAACCACGAAGTAGATGCTTCACAAAGTGGGGCTTCATGCTTTGGCCCTCTAGCAACATTGTCTCTCAAAAGGTGCCTTGGTTGCGAGTATTGAACAGAAATTAGGATTGATAGTTTTCTGCGATCTCTGCGGTGATGGTGTCCTAAAGTTGGTTATCTTTGCGTCCTCTGCGCGGTGTTCTCTGCGCCCTTAGCGGTTAAGATCTTTATGCCGTCCGCGTAAGTCAAAAGAATTGGACCGCAAAGAACCCCAAGAAACGCCGCAAGTACGCAAAGAAAGCCAAATTGGGGCACCACTTCTGCGGTGCAAGCTTCGGCTTTGCCGGGACTACCAAATCTTAAAGCGCAGAGAGCGCAAAGAAAGACCGCTGAGGCCGCAGAGATAAGCTCGGGCCTCCACGGATGCACGATCAAGAGATTTCCTGATGCGCAGCGTTCTCTTCTTCTTTCTGACTTTCAAGCCAACCGGGCAACCGCGTATCTCCTGTAATCAACCTTGCCCCACGTTGGAAGGTGAAGTAAGACCAGGCCCAGGAAATCATCACCACAATCCGGTTGCGGAACCCGATCAGGAAGAAAATGTGGACAAACAACCAGGAAAGCCAGGCCAGAAATCCAGAGATATGCAGCTTGCCAAAGTTCGCCACCGCGGCCGACCGCCCGATGGTGGCCAGATCTCCCTTGTTCCAATAGTTGAAATTTTCGCGCGGCTCTCCATCTAAATCACGCCGAATATTTTTTGCCGCCGATTTGCCTTGCTGCATGGCCGCAGGAGCGACTCCGGGCACCAGCTTTCCATTCGCCTGTTTCAAGAACGCAAGATCGCCGATGACAAATACTTCGCTGTGTCCTGGAATGCTCAAATCCGGATTCACCAGCACGCGGCCAACGCGGTCCACGGGCACTCCCAATTTCTTGCCCAAAGGCGACGCCGACACTCCCGCCGCCCAAAGCACCACCGCCGCCGGAATTCGTGTCTCACCCACGTGGACCGATCCCGCCTCGATCTTCGTGACCTGCGCCGAAGTGTGTACTTCTACTCCCAGGGTGCGAAGTTGTTTTTCCGCGCTGCGGGAAAGGTCCTCAGGATAGGTCGCCAGCACCCGCGGCCCTCCCTCAAACAGCATGATGCGCGCGCGTTTGGGATCAATCGAGTGAAACTCATCAGCCAGCACGCGTCGCGCAATTTCCGTCAAGGTCCCTGCCAGCTCAACCCCCGTAGGCCCTCCGCCAACCACTACAAAATTAAGCGGAGCGTGGGCGTCGTCATGCACCGCCCGCCGCTCAGCCAACTCAAAGGCAAGAAACACCCGTCGGCGAATCTCGATCGCGTCTTCGATGGTTTTGAGTCCGGGCGCCATGGGTTCCCAATCGTCATGGCCAAAATAAGCGTGGCTGGCGCCGGTAGCGACGATCAGGTAGTCATACGGAATTTCAAGGTCAGGAAGCTTCACGACTTTTCGGGCAAGATCAAAGTCCTGCACCTCGCCCATCAGCACCTCTACATTGTGCTGGTTGCGGAGAATCCAGCGAATGGGCGCGGCAATCTCTCCCGGCGACAGTCCCGCAGTCGCCACCTGGTAAAGCAGAGGCTGGAAAGTATGATAGTTCCGGCGGTCAATCAACGTCACCCGGACGGGGGCATGCTTCAAAGTGCGCACAGCCAACAGTCCGCCAAAACCGCCGCCAATCACGACCACGCGGAGAGAGCCATCCATGTCCATACTTTATAAGATTTCGCTGTTGGGATGGCGCGCCAAATTATTTGCGAGGCGATTGAGGAGAGTAGTCGCAAAATCTTAGCCGCAGATTTTCGCCGATTCACGCGGATTCCCTTTTTCTTATACGCGTTGATCTGCGTAAATCTGCGGCAAAGGATTTGGGGTGGTCAGTTCCAGTGACGACGAACCCCATCCCAAGAAATATTGTGGATGGCGCAGCAAATTATTTGCGGGGGTTGGCGTCGGGTAGTGCGCAAGGCTAAGCCACGGATCTTCACGGTTTCACACGGATCAAATGTTAAAAATCCGTGTGGATCCGTGCGAATCCGTGGCTGAAAAATCTAAACGAGAGAGAGAATCAGCAACAAAGGCATAAAGACAGAGAACAAAACAATAGACACAGAAAAAAAATTTTGTCCGCCCCCCCCCCCCTCTGAAAACCCAAGGACGTAAAAAAGGGTTTAACGACAGCAGATCAAATAGCAAACTCCGGCTAAACAAGAAATCATTTTCTACTGATATAATTTGAAAGTTGTTCTTCCCCAGCGCGCCCTTAGCTCAGTTGGATAGAGCGTCTGGCTACGAACCAGAAGGTCGGGAGTTCGAATCTCTCAGGGCGCACCATCTTCCACAAGACCTGATTCCCTCAAACAGATGTCCTTCAAGGAAATGAACGAAACCAAGAGGGCCATGATTCCGACCGTCAATGGCAAAGCTGAAGCGGTCCTTCAAGACGCCGAGGCATATCAGAGGTTGCTGGATATTGCGGCCACAGCCGATGTGCGCGAAGGAATCCGCCAGGGCATGGAAGATGTCAAACAAGGGCGTATCCATCCGGCCGATCGCAGTTTTGCCGAAATAAGCGACTGCACGAAATCGTGACAATAAGTACTAAAGCACCGATTGCGAGTCCAACGAGAAACCATATCCAAACATCATATCGAGTTCTGACTGCCACTGTGTGGGAAGTTCTTTGCACGAGGGGCGTGGGGTGATCAAATAGGATCGAAATGTATGTAGAGTGAGCATCGGGGCGCTCGCGACGTAGCAATATGCGAACCCTAATCCAGTCAATTGATAAATATCCATTCTGTCCGCTCACGCCGCACTCGTGGCATAACCCAACGTCTATCGCGTGATCTACCGGGCGGATGAATCTACATTGGCGAGTGCTGGTCGTGCACGTACGCTACGGCGTCAGAGACGTGTTTGAATCCTGATACGACCTGATAATTAACGTTCCCGTAGGACCTCCGAAAGAATTTTTCCCTTCACCGAACTTTAACCCAATCGTCACGCCCCCATAACAACCTGTCTCTACTGTCCTCTTACGCGCATATGCGTGGAGGAAACTATGTTCAAGTCGTACGGCTTTGCCGCGGTTGCCTTGTCGGTATTCATTCCACTCTCACTCACAGCCCAGCAAACCCAGCCCGGAGCGGGCAATGCCAAGGCTATCGCTCTCGCCCAGCGGTCTCCAGAAGTGCAGTCGGCCTTTCACTTCCTGATCGAGCAAGCGCACCGCCTCAAGGATGCAAAGCTTCGCGCGCAGACCCTGGATGCCATCGCCAATCCGCAGACCTGCGTCACTCATCGCGCCGGCGTAGACACCGCCAAAAAGACCGCGCTTCTACAGCAGCTTAAGGCTGCGGGCCTGGTGAACCTGGCCGACGATGCCACTTTTCCCGGCGGGCTCATGGCGGGAGTCTTTCCTCCCGTGCCCGGTGAAGGCAGCAGTTGCCCACACCTGCCGCAGGCATTTTTCTCCGCTCCGGGCAGCGCGTATGGTGGACACCATTCCTACCCCGGCGGCTTGCCGATTCACGAGTCCAACAACGATATCTCCGACCAGAACCTGGCCTCGCAATATCACAATGTTTACGGCAACTCCTTCCATGGCCTGCCGGTGGTCTCACGGGATGACGATGATTTTAGGTCCCGCCAGAATGTGGGTTTCGAAATTGATCAGGACATCATCATTGGCGCGCCCATCTGGCACGACTGGGCCAAGAGCATGGTGTTTCAATGGAACGCCGACGGCTCCGAATTTGCCGAGTTGAACTTCGGGGGAAGCGGCTCTACGGACGGCTTCGGCGGTACTGCCGGCGACTCGCGTACCGGCGGTCACCACATCATGAGCGTTGCGGAAACCATGAAGCGCGGCTTCCCGCCGGCATTTGTCATCGCTCAAGCCTGCGCCCATTCGGCGCCGACCTCGGGCAACGAATATAAAGTTGTGAACTGGCTGCGCGCGGCTGCAATCTTGGCGCAGATCGACCCGGTCTCGGCCGGATACCTGACCACCGACAAGCAGGGCAATTTCCGGCTTCCCGCGTTGCGCCGGCTCGGGGACCTCGATCTGCCGGGAAACACGCCCACCCAGGTCAACTTGCTGACCGAATACACTCTGCACAACTTGTCCGACGCTGACTTCACCTACTCGGGTCCTGCTGTGGCCGGGGTCGAAGTCGCTTTACGGACCTTAGCTCCGCAATTTGGCTACGATCCCACCGATGTGTCGCGCTACAACAACTCTTTCCGCAATCCCGCCTTGAGCTTCCTCACTGCGGAGCGCTTACAGATCATTTTCAGCAACGCCGGTTTGGCGGGGGTGAAAGCCCAGCTCTCCAAACTCCGCGGTCTGGGAGTGATCTGATCTGCCTGCACTCCGCTCCTGCCACCGCCGGGCCTGCAAGACGGCCACAGGCTCGGCGGTGACTTTCGCCGCATCGGTCCAATCTCACTTGGCCAGGTCTGGTCCCAGAATGCCCAGGGTTCGACAGTTTTTCTCGATCTGTTCGGTCTGTTTTTCTGTGAAGCGCCGAAGGATGGTTCCATGTTCCACCAAAAATCCTTCGGCGTGGCCGGCTTGATCTCCACAGTCACCGGCTGCTTCCACCTCTGCAACCAGGAACGCCCGGCTTGAATCCTTCCCCCACCCGAGGAAAAAGAGATTATTCGGTCCCCGTGCCGGACATGAGAATCTCCCGGCAAATTCTTCAGAAACCAACTTCGTTGCTTGATTTTCCAAAACTACGCCACCTGAGATCGAGTACCAGTGGACACTGAAAGAGGCGTATCCGCCGCTGTTGCTATACATGACGAAAAACTGTGCGGAGTCAGGCGACCAGCCGACCTCGATGCAGCAATTCAGGTCGCGATACTCTAAAGTCGCCAACTTTCGGCCACGGTTCCAGACAACGAACTTGTAGCTTTTTGTCAGCTGAACTCGTTTTTCCTGATCAGGCGAAACTGAATTGGGTTCCTTTTCGAAAGACTCCAACTGAAACAGAACTGCACGGCAGGCAAAACCACGTGAGCGGTTTCCCGATTGTGCTAGAAGGACCGGGTTGCAGAGGGCTGCACAAACAAGTAGCAAGCAAATCTTGGCGTTCATCTCCGCGCCTCATCGCGTGCGATCTTAATCGTTGGCTTCAGACTCTACTATAGAGAAAAAAGGCCCTGAGTCAGAGGACACGAAAACGCCTAAGGTCCTACTGATTGTGGAGTGATTCGATCTTCGGAAACCCGCGTGCAGCGGGCGAAGTCACGTAATTCTTTCTAGCGGGATGGCAATTCCTACGTATCAGGGAGCGCTGGTTACCATGTAGTTTGTGTGATTTAGAAGTGGCACGCAGGGTGCACCAGGAAAGAACAGACGAAGTGGCGCGCAACGGGGCGCTCTCGAGAATAAACTTCGGCCAGAGGTTTTCTTGGGCGCCCCTTGCTTTAACAAGTGAGACTCCCCCCGACCCTCCCCCCCAGGGTTGATGCAACAAGGTGAGGATTAAGCCAGAACCAGCCGCTCTTTCACATCGATTCCAGCCTGTTTCAAAAGTCCTGCAACGGTCGGTTCTTTGAGTCGTGAAGCGTCGAATTCCACCCTTACGGTTTGCTCTTTTTCTATGAACGTGATCCGGCGTATGCCATAGACTTCACGCAGGTTATCAATGGCGCGCATGGCGGATTCGGCAGGAGTTGCGCCGTAGCGGTAGGCGACTTCCAACTGAGTCATCGAGTCAAAGCCCTCCGCTAACAAGATACAACATCGGAGTCGCGTGCTGCCCGAGAACAATCTAATATAATCTCTCGCACAAAATCCAGCTTCACGCAAGCGAAATGGAGTGATGAATCAAAACTCAACCGCTGGAGTAATCGATCCGGTTTGCGGGATGACAGTAAATCCTGCGACAGCTTCGCACAGCGTTGTACATGACGGGAAAACCATATACTTCTGCTGCCGAGGCTGTGCCGATAAATTCAAGGCTGCGCCGGCACAGTATTTAAACAAACCTGCCCAGTCCGCGCCTGGACTGGTGACTTTGGGAATGCCGAGTCCGGCTGTAGTCAAAGTCAAGGACCCTGTCTGCGGGATGGACGTTGTACCAGCCACC
Organism: uncultured Acidobacteriota bacterium; assembly: GCA_963837365.1. Lineage (GTDB taxonomy): Bacteria > Acidobacteriota > Terriglobia > Terriglobales > Acidobacteriaceae > CAWBXL01. Next base: position 906,886 of record CAWIMW010000003.1, on the reverse strand, counting down.
GCCAAGCACAAACTGGACCATGCCGGGCACGCATATTTTTTCTGTAGTGCTGGCTGTCTGGAAAAATTTCGCGCAGAACCTGAAAAATGGTTAAACAAGCAGGCTGATCAAACAGCAACAGTTCCGCCCGCACCCAAGCCGAACGTCGCAGCCACAGCTTACGTTTGCCCGATGTGCCCAGAGGTGCGCGAGTCCAAGCCTGTGCCTTGTCCCAAGTGCGGCATGGCCTTGGAGCCTGAAAGCCCACTAACGGCGCGTGTGGAATACACGTGCCCCATGCATCCCGAAGTTGTACGGACCGAACCCGGCTCTTGCCCGATTTGTGGCATGGCACTGGAACCGCGCACAGTCACGACCCATCAGGAAGAGAATCCAGAATTGGCAGCCATGAGTTTGCGGTTCTGGATCGCCCTGGCGCTGACCACTCCGCTGCTTGCCGCCGCCATGGCTGACATGCTGCCCGGCATGCCGGTGCAACGTGCCCTGCCGACGGGCTGGCTTCCCTGGGTCGAACTCGTATTGGCAACTCCGGTAGTCGTCTGGGCTGGCTGGCCGTTTTTCCAGCGCGGCTGGGCGTCTGTCGTAAACCGCTCGACCAATATGTTCACCCTGATCGCCATGGGCACCGGGGTTGCCTATTTATTCAGCCTGGTGTCAACGATGGTACCGGGATTTTTCCCCGCGTCTTTTCGGCAGATGTCCGGCTCGTCGCCGGTTTACTTCGAAGCCGCCGCAGCCATCGTGACCCTGGTGCTCCTCGGGCAAGTCTTGGAACTCCGCGCCAGAAGCCGCACCGGAGCTGCCATCCGAGCATTGCTGGATCTGGCCCCCAAGAAAGCCAGAATCATTCGCGATAGTGACGAAACCGATATTCCTCTGGAGCAGGTAAAGCCCGGTGACCACCTTCGCGTACGCCCAGGCGAAAAAATTCCCGTGGACGGAATTGTCCTCGAAGGCAACAGCTCAGTGGACGAATCCATGATCACGGGTGAATCCGTTCCGGTAGAAAAAGAGCCCGGCAGCAAGGCAATTGGCTCGACGGTTAACGCCAGCGGATCATTCATCATGCGTGCCGAACACGTGGGCAGCGAAACTTTGCTGGCACGGATTGTCCAGTTGGTCAGCCAGGCCCAGCGCAGCCGTGCCCCGATTCAGAAACTGGCAGACCGTGTAGCCGCATGGTTCGTTCCCGCCGTGATTGCCATTGCCGTGCTCACGTTCATCCTCTGGAGCGTATTAGGCCCGCAGCCTCGCCTTGCCCATGCTTTGGTCAACGCAGTGGCCGTGCTGATTATTGCCTGCCCATGCGCTCTGGGGCTGGCCACACCGATGGCGGTCATGGTCGGTACCGGGCGCGGCGCTCACGCGGGTGTGTTGATCAAAAACGCCGAAGCCTTGGAGATATTGGAAAAAGTCGACATGCTGGTTGTGGACAAGACCGGCACGCTGACCGAAGGCAAGCCAACTCTCGTCACTATGGCTCCAGCCGACGATGGGATTCTGCGCCTGGTGGCCAGCCTGGAGCAGGGAAGCGAGCACCCGCTGGCTGGAGCGATCCTTGCGGCTGCGAAAGCAAGCAATCTCAATCTTTCTCCATCGCATGATTTCGACTATCGCTCGGGGCATGGCGTAAGCGGCAAGGTAGAAGGCCACAAGGTCGCGGTGGGAAATGAACGCCTGTTTCAAGAGATAGGTATCTCTACCAGCGCATTGGCAACTCAAGCCGACCAACTCCGCCGGGACGGTGCCACAGTCGTTTATGTTGCGATCGACGGGCGAGCTGCTGGACTGTTAGGCATCGCCGACCCGGTAAAGCACTCTACGCCCCAGGCCCTGATCGACCTAAAGGCCGAAGGCCTACAGATACTCATGCTCACCGGCGACAACCCCACTACGGCCGAAGCTGTCGCCAGGAAGTTGGGAATTGAGGAATTTGAGGCCGGGGTCCTACCCGACAAAAAGTCCGAAGTAATCCGCAAGCTGCAAGTTCAGGGACACATCGTTGCCATGGCCGGAGATGGCGTAAACGATGCCCCCGCCCTCGCCCAAGCCAACGTAGGAATTGCTATGGGCACTGGCACAGACGTAGCCATGGAAAGCGGAGGTGTAACTCTAGTGAAGGGCGATTTAGCGGGGATCGTCCGCGCCCGCAAGCTGAGCCGGGCCACCATGCGCAACATCCGCCAGAACCTGTTCTTCGCTTTCATCTACAACTCGCTGGGTGTCCCCATCGCCGCAGGCATCCTCTACCCAGTCTTTGGAATCCTGCTAAGCCCCATCCTCGCCGCTGCCGCCATGAGCTTCAGTTCAGTTTCCGTAATCACCAACTCGCTCCGCCTGAGGCGTATACAACTGTAGTCCCTGGTTACCGTCGGTACCTGGTTGGCAATTGACACCGTGTTACCGCTGCTAAACAATTGATGTAACGTTCCATCTCAAATAGCAGAAGGGAAGACTATGTCGGATGAACCCATCCACGCGGCGTCGGAAAGCAGCACCGGAAAATGGATTTTGCTAATCGCCGGAGTGGTTTATGTGGCCGTCTCTCTATATTTCCTGATTGACATGCGGGGCACGGTCAGCAAATTGACCAAGGACCAGCAAGCCAACAAGGCGCAAATCGCGCAGCTCACCCAAGACTTGCAGTCCGCTCAGGCCGACACCGAAACCGTAGCCAAGCAGATTGGCCTCACCAAGAAAGAACTGGCCGATCGTTCCGCCCAGTTGCAGCGGGAACAACGCGCCGCCGAAGCCCGTCTCGCGGAAGAGCAGAAACAGCAAATCAGCGCGGTGAGCGGCGAAGTGGCTGGCGTGAAATCCGACGTGGGTGGCGTCAAAACCGATGTGGCCTCCACCAAAGCCGATCTGGAAGCAACCAAGGCCAAACTACAGAGCGCCGTTGGTGACTTGGGCGTACAGAGTGGATTGATCGCGACAACACGCGGCGACCTGGAAATCCTTAAGCACAGAGGCGACCGCAACTACTTCGAGTTCACGTTGATGAAGGGGGCAAAACCGCAGCCGGTTTCGACCATCTCATTGCAGTTGAAAAAGACGGACCAGAGAAAGGGCAAATTCACGTTAAACGTGACTTCGGACGACAAGACGATTGAGAAAAAAGATCGCAACGTCGCCGAGCCCATCCAGTTTTACACTGGCCGCGAACACATGTTGTATGAACTGGTGGTGTGGACCGTAGATAAAAACAAAGCGACTGGCTATCTGAGCACTCCCAAGAACGCGCCAGTTTCTGTGACGGTTAACTAACCCACGTGGTGACGGCCGCCTCGGCCGTCACCGCAGCTTTAGCTGCCGCAAAGGACCAATGGGCTTCCCAGGCTCCCACGCTCTTCTGGAAATTTTCATCCGTACAGCTTTGATATATGGGGTAGTCCTGCTAGGCGTCCGCCTCAGTGGCAAGCGCGAAGTCGGCCAGATGACGCCTTTTGACCTGACCCTGCTTTTACTCATCAGCAATGCAGTGCAGAACGCCATGACCGGTACCGACACCTCACTTCTGGGCGGAATCTGCGCTGCCGCTACACTGCTGGTAATGAATTACATTGTTGCTGAAATCTCCGGTGGCAATCGCCGGTTCCGCAAGCTGATCCAGGGCCAACCGACACTGCTGGTCCACGATGGCGTCCTCATCCCCGGCAACCTGGCAAAAGAACACGTCAGCATGGACGAATTGCAGCGCGCCCTGCGGGAACACAGCATCGGCAATTATCACGATGTAGCCTTGGCGGTGCTGGAAGTGGATGGCTCCATCAGTTGCCTGAAATATGATGAGATCAAACCCACGGCCGGAAGCCACCTGGCCCGCAGAAAATTCCTACAGAAACATGAGTAGATTTACTTCGTCATCACCAGCGGCACAGATTCCCCATACGCAGATACGATAACTTTCACAGATTTTCGATTGGCGAAGTCTGCGGCATTGACTGGAAAGCTGACCACGATCCTGCCGCTTCGCTTCCCGCCCGGCTCAATGGTCTGCACTTCAAGCCGGGGCAGCGCGTTGGTCTTGAGTACAGGGAAGCCCTCCAAATACCGGTCAAAGTCTATGGCAGAGGCGGGATGGTCTTCGCTCGACCCGCTGGCGGTCTCCAATTCGGCATTCACCGAACGCATTTTGTATTCAGTCTTCCCGTTATTCTGTAGGGTTACATTAATCGCCAGCATAACTGCATTTTGCCCTTCGACGCCTGCTATCTGAATATCATCGATTGTTCCGGAGGCAGGCGATTTCGCCCGAAACACAAATGCGAGGATCCCCAGGGTAACGATCAAAACGCCGAGAATGATGCCCACCAATTTAGCTGGTGGAAGGTTTTCCTTGCCTGTCCCGTACTCTTCCCCGATATGCGGCAGGGCATCGGGCTGAGGAACTAAGAGAACATCCGCCTCGGTTGGCTGGGTGGACGAGGGATCAACCGGTGGAGTCGGCGGCGTAATGGACATAACACCCTTTCCGGGAAAGATTGTACGCGCATTCCAAAAACGAGACCGAAATTTCACGAAGAATTGACATCTATACTCCTAAATTGTTGATCTCCGAGGATACTGTACCTTTGGAGACTATCCCATGTATCCGGTTTGTGAAAAACTGCATCATATAAACCATGACAGATCATGCGATCTTCGGACAACGGTATCGGGTGGTCGCAGTGGATGAGCAGAACCTCGTCCTGAAGGGTGTCTACAGCGGCGAGGTTGTGACCATCGTCAGTGCTGACCCAGCTACTCCATTTACCCAGGAAGACTATCCTCTCGGCAAACTGATCGCCCTGAGCGACCCTTCCCAGGGCATAGCCCATTAGGCATTCGTACTTCGTCTTTGTGTAGCCGTCCGGTTGTTGCAACCTTGACAGTGGGGCCCTCCAAGTTCTACAAAGTAAGTGTTCACTTACTTAGTGAACGCTTACTTTGGCCACGGTTCCCATCCGCTTTTCTTCGGCTGACCGGCGCGAGCAGATTCTCGATATCGCCACCGGGATTTTTGCGCGCCAGGGTTTTCAGGGCACCACCACGCGTGAAATTGCCCAACGCTCCGGAGTGACGGAGGCGCTGGTGTTCCGCCACTTCTCCAGCAAGGAAGAACTTTACTGGGCGGTCATTGAGCGCAAAATCATCGCCGCCGCAAGCACCGAGCACATGCGGAAAACCCTGGTGTCGGGAGGCGAAGACCGGAAAATACTGTCCGCGGTTGCCGCGCAAATTCTGGAACGGCGGGCCAAGGATGAAACGCTTTCGCGCCTGCTGATTTACACCGCCCTGGAAAACCATCGCCTGTCCCATCGCTTCTTCCGCAACTATGTTGCCGAGTGTTTCGAAGTTCTGGCTGCCTTCATCCGTAAGCGCATTGCCGAAGGCCGCTTTCGCCGGGTGAACCCGCAGTTGGCCGCGCGCGGTTTTCTGGGGATGGTGATCTACCATTCCTGGATCCAGGAACTGTACGGCGGCAAACGATATCAGAATTATTCCGTCAAAGAAGTAAGCGAGTCTTTTGCCGATCTCTGGTTGCAGGGCATGGTAAAGGGCGACGCGAAATCGCCGATAGTAATTTCAAAAAATGGAAATCATTCCACTCATTCCAGAAAGCAGGAACATGCGCGCCGCAAGGACTAAACTCACCGCGGGGTTGGGCTTGGCTGTGCTAGGCAGCTTGATGTTTAGCTCCTGCTCCAGCAGTAATGCCGCTCCGCCCGCAGTATCTCCGCCCCCAGTGGTTGCGGTAGCGGTGGAACAAAAGGATGTCCCACTCCAGGTTCGCGCCATCGGTTCCGTGGAGGCCTACTCCAATGTATCGGTGAAAACACAAGTCACGGGTGAATTGACCGCAGTGCATTTCAAGGAAGGGCAGGAGGTCACGAAGGGGCAGCTTCTATTCACCTTGGACAAGCGGCCGTTCGAAGCCACCCTCACTCAGGCGCAGGCCAATTTAGCGCGCGACAAGGCCCAGGCCGAGAACGCTCGCGCTCAAGCCCGGCGCTACGCCTCGCTATTTCACACCGGGGTCGTCTCCAGGGAAGAAACCGATCAGATCGAGACCAACGCTCAGGCACTGGAAGCCGCGGTTGCCGCCGATCAGGCAGCGGTGGAAAATGCGCGGGTGCAGTTGGCCTACTGCTCGATTTATTCACCCATCAATGGCCGTACCGGGACCCTGATGATCCACCAGGGCAACATGATTAAAGCCAATGACACGCCGTTCCTGGTAAGCATCAACCAGATCGAGCCCATCTACGTGACCTTTACCGTCCCCGAGCAGTCGCTGGCGCAAATCAAAAGATATGCGGCGGGCACGGCATTGCTGGTCCGCGCGACCATCCCCAACGATGATCGCGCCCCTGTAACCGGCAAATTGAGTTTCATCGACAACACCGTCGATCCCGCCACCGGCACCATCAAACTCAAAGGCGAATTCCTGAACCGCGATCACCGGTTATGGCCGGGGCAGTTCGTGGATGTCGCGCTCAGCCTGGCGGATCAGCACAATGCGATCGTAGTGCCAGCGCAGGCCTTACAGAATGGTCAGGATGGACAATATGTCTTCGTGGTCAAAGCTGACTTGACCGCGGAAAAACGGGAGGTAGTGGTGGACCGCCACACCGATGGTCTGGCCATTATCAGCAAAGGACTCCAACCCGGCGAGCAGGTAGTAACCGACGGCCAGTTGCGCGTAATACCCGGCGGCAAGGTGGCACTCAAGACCAGTGGTATGCCCACCAACAATTCCTCCGCTAAAGGCGAATAACTTATGGGCGTAGCCGAACTTTTTATCCGCAGGCCAGTTGCCACGACATTGGTGATGCTGGGAATTCTGCTGTTCGGCATCATCGGCTATAGGCTGCTTCCGGTCAGCGATCTTCCCAATGTGGATTTTCCCACGATCCTGGTGACCGGAAGTCTTCCCGGAGCTACTCCGGAGACCATGGCATCGGCTGTCGCCACAACCCTGGAGAAGCAGTTTTCCACCATTGCCGGCCTGGATTCGATGAACTCTTCCAGTTCGCAAGGTGTCACCCAGATCACTTTGCAGTTCAACCTGAGCCGCAATCTGGATGCGGCTGCGCAGGACGTGCAGGCGATGATTGCCAAGGCCGCTCGCGACCTGCCGCAGAATATGCCCGCCCCACCTTCGTACCAGAAGGTGAATCCCGCCGACTCGCCGATCCTGTACCTATCGTTGAGTTCTCCTACACTCCGCCTGTCGGATGTGGACGAATACGCCGAAACTCTGATGGCGCAGCGCATATCCATGGTGAGCGGCGTGGCCCAGGTGCAGGTATATGGAGCGCAGAAGTATGCCGTCCATGTAAAGCTCGATCCGAAAGCGCTGGCCAGCCGCCAAATTGGAATTGATGAGGTGTCGCAAGCTATCCAGAGCGGCAACGTAAATCTGCCAACCGGGACCTTGTACGGCAGGCATGAAGCGTTTGTGGTCCAGGCAAACGGGCAGCTGACTAAGGCCTCCGATTATGGGCCGCTCATCGTGGCCTACCGCAATGGCGCGCCCATCCGCCTGAAGGATTTGGGTGAGGTCGTGGATGGAGTCGAAAACGACAAGACCGCGAGCTGGTTTTATGACTCCAAAGGCCTGCGCCGCAGCATCATTCTTGCGATTCAGCGCCAGCCCGGCACCAACACAGTGGAAATTGTGGATGCGATCAAGCAGCTTCTCCCCAGCTTTCGGGAAGTGATGCCGCCATCGGTGGACGTGAATATTCTCTATGACCGCTCAGCGTCCATTCGCGATTCTGTAAACGATGTGAAATCTACGCTCTTTCTTGCGCTGGTCCTGGTTATTCTGGTGATCTTCCTTTTCCTGCGTAACCTGTCGGCGACGGCCATTCCCAGCCTGGCGTTGCCTATGTCCATTGTGGGCACGTTCGCGGTCATGTATTTACTGGACTATTCCATAGACAATCTGTCCCTGATGGCGCTCACCCTGTCTGTCGGATTCGTGGTGGACGATGCCATCGTCATGCTGGAAAACATCGTGCGCCACATGGAAATGGGCGAGCCGCCCATGCGGGCGGCCTTCAACGGCGCGCGGGAAATCGGTTTCACCATCGTTTCCATGACGTTGTCGCTGGCGGCGGTCTTTATCCCTGTGCTTTTCATGAGCGGGATTCTTGGCCGCTTGCTGCACGAGTTCGCGGTCACCATCGGCGTGGCCATTCTGGTTTCCGGCTTCGTATCGCTCAGCCTTACGCCCATGTTGTGCAGCCGGTTTCTGCATTCCTCAAAAGAGGCGCACCACGGTGCGCTGTGGTCTTTCTTTGAGCGTTCCTTCGATGGAGTTTTGCACGCCTACGAACGCACTTTGAAGATCACGCTGCGCAACCGCTTTGCCACGTTCGCTGTTTCCATGATCGTGCTGGTGGGAACCGGATACCTGTTTCTCGTAATTCCCAAAGGTTTCTTGCCCGATGAAGACCAGGGTCAAATCTTTGCCTTTACCGAAGGTCCGCAGGGAATCTCCTACGACAGTATGGTCAGGCACCAACTCGCTGTGAGCGAAGTGGTGGCTCAACAGCCTTGGGTAGACCAGTTCATGTCTACCGCCGCCAACGGGAATCAGGGCCGCATGTTCATCCGCCTGAAGCCGCGTGACCAGCGTCCTTCCGCTCAGGAGTTGGTCCAGGAGTTACGCGCCAAACTGGCCACCGTCCCCGGCATCCGCGCCTTTCCTCAGTTGCTGCCGCCCATCCGCATCGGCGGACAACTCACCAAGAGTCAATATCAATTCACCTTGCAGGCGCCGGATACGGCCCAGCTCTATCAACTCGAGCCCAAGCTGGAAGCCCGCCTCAATTCCGATCCTGAGATTTCGAAGCTGATTCAGGACGTAACCAGCGATCTCTACATCACCAACCCACAGGTCAACGTAGATATTGACCGCGATAAGGCTTCAGCGCTGGGCATCACTGCGCAGCAGGTGGAAAATGCGCTCTATACCGCCTACGGCCAGCGCCAGATTTCGACGATCTACGCACCCAACAACGCTTACCGGGTAATTACCGAACTCGAAAATCAATATCAGCTTGACCCCACGGCTCTGTCCTTGCTTTATGTCCGCTCCAGCAGCGGGCAGTTGGTCCCCCTGAATACGGTTGCCAAGCTGACGCGCACCGTAGGCCCGCTCACCATTAATCACCTGGGACAACTGCCTTCGGTCACCGTTTCTTTTAACTTGCAGCCGGGAGTTTCCTTGAGCCAGGCCGTGGACGCAGTCAACCGCGTTTCCAAGGAGATGTTGCCTGCCACCATCAGCACCAGCTTCCAGGGTGCTGCCCAGGCATTTGAGTCTTCGATCAGCGGTCTAGGGCTGCTTCTGTTGGCGGCGATCTTGGTGATCTATCTGGTGCTGGGCATTCTGTATGAAAGCTTCATCCACCCGTTGACCATTCTTTCGGGACTCCCATCTGCCGGCTTTGGGGCGTTACTTACGCTGATGATCTTCCATTACGAGCTCAATCTGTATGCGTTCGTGGGTGTGATCATGCTGGTCGGAATTGTGAAGAAAAACGCCATCATGATGATCGACGTAGCGCTAGAGCGCGAACGAGAGAGCCACGAGCCAGGGTATGAGGCCATCTACCAGGGCGCCCTGCTGCGCTTTCGTCCCATCATGATGACGACTATGGCGGCCCTGATGGGAACTCTGCCCATCGCATTGGGATTTGGAGCGGGTGCGGAATCCAGGCGGCCCCTCGGTCTGGCGGTGGTAGGCGGCCTGATATTCTCCCAGTTGCTGACTCTGTATATCACTCCGGTTTATTACATCTATATGGGAAACTTCCAGAATTGGTTGAAGTCGTTCAAGCGGCGCCAGCCTACCTCCGAACCTGACTTCGAAGAGGAGCCAGTCCTGGTAGGGAGGTCCTCCAAGTAACTGCTTCTGGCGGGTTGATCAGGTAATATGACCCGTTCAAGGAAACAGCTTGCCAGCACCTGCGCCTACATCGGATCGGCATCAACGGCAGTGGGCGCACTACGTCCTACCTTCGGTTTCCGATCTGATTTTTCTTGTTCTTCTCTCCCTGAGCATGGGCACGCTGGCGCCGCGCCTGCTCGGTGATGCCGACACCGGCTGGCACATCCGCAACGGGGAATTGATTCTCGCCACGCATTCCATCACGCGTGTAGATCCCTTCTCATCCACGATGCAGGGAAAACCTTGGTACGCGTGGGAGTGGCTTTACGACGTTGGCATCGGCGTGGTTCATCGCTGGGGCGGCCTGAACGGGGTTGTGTTCGTAAGCGCCTTCATCCTTGCCTTGACCTTCGCACTGATGTTCCGGTTCGCCCTGGCGCGAGGGGGAACCCTTGCGGGGACATTGCTGTTGTCCCTGCTCGCCATAGGCGCAGCGACCATCCATTTCCTTGCGCGTCCGCACTTGCTGAGTTGGTTGCTCACCGTGGTCTGGTTCCATCTACTGGATTCCTCGGAAACCAACCCGGCCAAAAGCCGCAAGCTGTTTTGGCTGCCGGTAATCATGCTGCTGTGGGTGAATGTGCATGGCGGCTTTCTGCTGGGGTTCCTGCTACTGGGAATCTATGCTCTGCCAAACCTGTTAGTTCTTATTCGGGCGCGTAATTCCCCAGAACGAGACCTGACCAAGACGCGCTGTAAGCACCTGGCCGTGGTCACATTGCTTTCCGGTCTGGCAACTCTAGTGAATCCCTACGGATATAAGCTGCATACTCATATCTATCAGTATTTATCGAATCGCTTTCTGATGGACCATATCAATGAATTTCAGTCTCCCAATTTTCATGGCGTGGCCCAACAGTGCTTTTTGCTGTTGTGCCTGATCGCGGTTGCAGCCATGGCGGCATGGCGCATCAGAGTGACTCTGGCTGAGTTGCTGGTGGTGTTGCTTGCCATAGCCAGCGGCCTCTATGCCAGCAGAAATTTACCAACCTCGGCAATCTTGCTTACGCTGGTGCTTGCGCCTTTGTTGGCGAACCGGGCAGAGAACAAGGTTGGGGAAACAGAGGGTGTACCCAAAACGCGCAAATTGATTTCGTATCTCCACTCGCGGTTGCTTCGTATGGAAGCGCTGGAAAACCGTATGCGTGGGCACGTCGTGCCAGTCCTTGCGGTTCTAGTCGGCATATGGATTTGTTCTTATGGAGGACGATTCGGCACAACCCGGCTTATGGCAGCCAACTTCAGCGAGAAAAAGTTTCCGGTGCAAGCTGTCGATTTCCTCCAGAGCAACCACATTGCAGGCCCCATTTTTGCTCCGGACGATTGGGGTGGATATTTGATCTACCGGCTATACCCTGTTGCCAGAGTTGTGACCGACGACCGCCACGATTTGTACGGAGAACAATTCTTTAAGGATTACTTGAAGTTGGTGCGTGTTCGCGCGGGATGGGAAGCAGTTATTGCAAAGAACAACATTGCTTGGGTTTTGGTTCCGGCAGAATCTCCATTGGCAGCGGCCCTTGAACAAGAGCCCGACTGGAATTGTGAATACCGGGACAATACAGGCGCACTATTTCGGAAGAAATAACAGAGCAGATTGTTAATACCGATCGCTGGTATCCACATTGAACCCTAGAATCGCCGTAACTTCCACGGTCTGATTTCCCCGCATCGCCGGCCGAAACTTCCAATGCGGCAATGCGGCCATCACTTTGGCCATCATGGTGGCATCGCCAGGCTCCAGGACCTGAAAGTTCTTGAGCTGCCCCGAGGTATCCAGAACGCAAGCCACGACCAAACGCGAATGCAACACTCCAGCCGGCAGATCGGTCCGAATCGGCTCAGGCGCGTTGAGGTCTACCAGCGATGGATGCGCCGCCGACAACGGATCAGCTAACTGCATGACCGCCGGGCCAACCATGGTATCGAGATAGATGGTGTAAACCTTATCGCCCTTCAGATACCCATAAAAATTAAACGCCCCGCCCGAGCGCGAGGTGGCGACAACCGTGATTCCCGACCCATGCCGGTCTTTGCCTGCTGACGAGCGGCTCAAGTCGGTGGGCTGATCGCCATTGCTCCCGAAGCTGGGCAGAGTCACAACGTTGTTGCTGCCACCTTTCACCGAAACCCCGGCCATCGCTGGAGGGCCGTTAGTGCCAGTGCCTGCGCCACCTGGGCCAGGGTAGGGAGAAATTCCTGCCCGCGCGTTGGGGTCCGATCCACGACCCGTGCCTTCTTTGCCTGCACCACTCCCTTCACCGGAGAAGCCGCTGCCGGGGCCATTCCCATGTCCAATACTTGTGCCTCCCCCCGATCCTCCGAGTCCAGGCTGGGCCCCGCCTTTTGGAGACATCGCCAAAGCCCCTGCGCCACCGCCGCTGGGAATCCCTTTCTGCGTGCCCGGGCTGTTGGAAATCACCACTCCGGTGCCGTTCCCACTCCCGCCGCCTTTTGGCGGAGCCGCTACATCCCCGGTGTCAAATGCGCCGCCCAGCCCACCTCCCCGGCCGCCTTGACCTCGGCCAGTCAGGGAACCAACCCCTGAAAGCGAAGGTGTAGGTGCGGCCACGGCGACGTTTCCCCCGAGTCCGTTTCCCCCGGGTCGTGGCAGCGCACCGCTCGCAATCCGCACGGGCGGAGCCACTACGCCTACGCTGCCGTTAAGTTCTTGCGGGCCTCGCCGTCCCTCCACTGTGCCACTGGACATCTGCACCGGCGGCGGAACAACCGCAGTTGAGTTTCCAGTGAAGATTCCAGTTCCCTGGCGGGCTGTGCCGCTGGGCAACTGCACTGCCGGAGGAACCACTTGCTTTTGCAGCTCTCCCGATCCAAGACCTGGCCCGCGTGCCGAGAGTTCACGGGTAAGCTGCGGCGTAGGGGCTGGCGCGACCACGGTTTGCGAAGGCAGCGTCAACTTGGGAGTCAGATTGATTGAAGCCCGCTCCGGAGCTGAAACCGGCGGAGGCACCACCGGCACCACGCGCGACCCCGGCACTTGCAGGGCTGCGAGGTCACGTTTGGGGGCCGACGGGCTGGGTGCGACTACAGTCGTGTTTAAGTTGGGCGCATATTGCATGCCTTGCCGCTCAACCGACGGCGCTGGAGCCACTACCTGCGTTTCAGGCGCGCCAAAAGCACGCAACGAGGACTTCAATCCCTCCGCTGGAGGCGGCCCAGGGATTGGCTTATAGGCAAGTAGATTGGCTACTGCCGTATTCGAAACCGGCAGCTTCAAGTTGGGGGCATCAACAATCTTTTCCCGCAGGGAACCACCGCGCGCCACACGGATGGTTTGGGTGCGGTGAAAAGCTTCGCGCCCACCGGCTTTCCCGGAACGCCCGGTTTGCGCCCCGCCGGCGTCTTCGGTGCGGGGCAATTCATCGCCCGAGTAATAGATGACTTCATACTTCGGATGAGGTGGAGGTTGATAGGGCCGCATGGAAGCAAGCTTGGCTGGAATAATGATTAGCGCAGCCAATACCAATACTTCCAGCACCCAACCCAACATCATTCCGCGGTAGGGGAATATGCCAGTACGAGCCTCTCCCGCAAGTTTGCGCTGCGAGCGCGAGAACGCAGGCCCAATGGCCGTGCGGAATTCCTCCCACGGCGAAGACCACTCCACCAGCAGCTTGAGCTCGTGGCCGCCGACCTGTATATGGACAGGGGTTTCCCTGTCTAAATCAAGCACCGTCACAGTCCCACAATCTCCAATTCATCCCCAATCTTAGTCCCGCTAGGCCCTAGCGTATCACCCGGCAGCTCCAGCACCGACGCGGCCTGGAGCTTAACCGCCGCCATTCTCCAGGGCTTCAGATCCGGTTCGAGATGTACCACTCGCTTGTCCTTGTCCAAGTAAACCACATCAATGGGAAAACGCATGGCAAAGGTATGCACACCGCGTGAGGGAACAATCCATAACCCCTGCCCCTTCTGAAAGTTGGATGCGTCTTTCAACATCAACCCGCAAAACCGCGACCAATGTGTAGCCGCCAGCGAAAGCTCAATGGCCAAATAAGCTTGGCGGGTGCGGTTGAACGCGTAGGTTTTTGGGGCCGAGGGCAAAACTACCACTCCTGAAACAATTCTAGGGGAGAGCCTACTTTCCTCCGGTTGCCGCCAGCGTCCGATACAGCGAGATGATCGCCGGCCCTAAGGTAACCACGAGGATGGAAGGCAAAATGAACAACACCAGGGGGACAATCATTTTGATGCTGGTTTTGGCTGCCTGCTCTTCAGCCCGTTGACGCCGTTCCGTGCGCAACGAATCTGAGTGGACACGCAGGGCCTGGGCAACGCTGGTTCCGAAGCGGTCGGTCTGAACCAGGGTAGCGACCAACTGGCGGATGTCATCCACGCCCGTCCGCGCGGCCAGATTTTGCAGCGCTTCGACGCGCGGCTTGCCCGCCCGCATTTCCAGAGTCACCAGATGGAACTCAGCGCTCAACTCTGGATGCGCGTGTCGCAGGTCCTCACCCACCCGCATCATGGCCTGATCTAACGCGAGTCCGGCCTCTACGCAGATCACCGTCAGATCCAGCGCGTCGGGCAATCCAATTTTGATCCTGCGCTGCCGTTCCTTAATCATGCGCTTGAGGAGGAAGCGGGGCAGAAAGAATCCAAAGGCCCCGACCCCGATCATGAGGAATAAGGAATCAAAACCCGAGACGGCAATCACGATGCCAATGCCGAGCAGTGCGAAGAAAATGCGGCTGCCCACGTACATGCTTACGTGCCGCGCATCACGATATCCCGCCTGGATCAGCCAAGCCCGCGCTTTGGATACTTCGGCAGGAGAAAGCGGCAGGGCCTTACTCAGGGGATCCAGCGCCTGCTCGATGCGTTCCCGGAGGGGCGGTTTTTCCGGCTCCGGTTCTCCCTGCCAGCCCAGAGCGCGCAAGCGCGTTCCTAACACCGATGAGGGTGCAAACGCCGCCGCCGCAAAAGCAAATACTACTGCGGTGATGGCGACAAATACGAGAATCGCTAAAGCAAGCGCCGACATAAGAAACTAAACCTGTATCCGGATTACCTTCCGGATCACAAAATACCCAACCGTTTGCAGAGCAATGCCGCCCACCACCAATATGTGCCCCATGGGATCGGTGAACAACGGTCGAATGAAATTGGGACTCATGATCAGCATCACCGTCACAATCACAGGAGGCAGCAACATCAATAACATCATGGTGAGCCGTCCTTGAGCAGTATAAACTCGCACCTGCCGCATGATCTTGAAGCGCTCCCGGATTACGTAGGACAAGTTGTCCAGGATTTCTGCCAGGTTCCCGCCGGTTTCCCGCTGGAGCATTACCGCGGTGACAAAAAATTTCACGTCCACCAAGGGTACTCGGTGGGTCAAATTGATGAGGGCATCGCGCACCGGCAATCCGAATTTTTGTTCTTCAAACAACTTGCGGAATTCCGAAGCGATGGGCTCCGCCACTTCATTGGAAATGAGTTCGAGCGCGGTGGTAAATGCATGGCCGGCACGCACGGCGCGGGCAAGCGTATCAATGGCTTCGGGGAACAGCTCCTCAAATTTCTGAAAGCGCTTGGTACGGCGAAAAGAGGCGTAAGAATAGGGTAGGAATGCGCCCAATAGCAGTCCCAACCAGCCAAAAATGAAGGTTCCGCCGGTGAAGAAAGCAATCACCGCAAAGGCCACGCCGCTACCCGCGCAAAGCAGCAGCATGTTCCCGGCGCGTATGTCCAGGTCCGCCTGGGAGAGTAAAACCTGCAAATTGCTGACCCGTTCCGAGCGCCGCAGCAAGCTGTCGAGCACAGGAATCTCGCTCAACATCTCATCGCGCAACAGCGCCAGTTCTTCGCTGGGTTCCCGCTCTGCCGCCTTCTGCACCGCGGCCAGGCGGTCACGCAACAGGCGTGCCCGCTCGCTGCGCTTGTCCAGAATGGATGCGGTGACGAAGACACCTGCGGCCACAACCACGAAAACCAGGCCGGCAACTAGGATTTCTGACATAAGAACTCAATCTACAGTCTAAATTTCCATCCGTGATTCAAAAATTGCCGGACGCAAGCGGTTGCCGCTGGTGGCCAGTTTGTCCCCAAAGTCAGGGACCTTGCCTGTGGCCCTAAACATCCCACGTACCCGGCCGCTTTCGTCTACGCCCGTTCGGTCAAACACAAAAATGTCCTGCATGGTGATGGTGTCGTTCTCCACCCCGGTGATTTCAGAAATACTGATGACCTTACGCGTGCCATCCGCCATGCGTGCAATCTGTACGACCGCATGGATCGCGGCGGAGATCTGGTTCCGCACCGCCCGCTCGGGAATATTCAAGTTTGCCATGGAGAACATGTTCTCAATGCGCGAAAGGGCATCGCGCACCGTGTTGGCGTGCACGGTGGTCAGCGAGCCCTCATGGCCCGTATTCATGGCCTGCAACATATCGAATGCTTCCTCGCCGCGGACCTCGCCGACTACGATGCGGTCGGGACGCATACGCAGGCTGTTGATCACCAGTTCACGCTGACGCACTGCGCCTTTACCTTCAATATTCGGTGGCCGCGTTTCTAAACGCACCACGTGTTCCTGCTTGAGCTGCAACTCAGCAGCGTCTTCGATGGTGACGATGCGCTCAGCATTCGGAATGTAGCCAGAGAGCACATTCAGCAAAGTCGTCTTTCCGGCTCCGGTACCTCCAGAGATCAAAAGGTTCAATCGCCCCTTGACCATCGCGGAGAGCATTTCCAGCATCGGCTCGGTGAGGCTTTTGTTTTCAATCAGACCACGCGCAGTGATTGGGTCGCGTCCGAAACGTCGAATGGAAAGGCAAGGCCCATCAATCGCCAGAGGAGGAATGATGGCGTTTACGCGAGATCCGTCCGCCAGGCGTGCGTCTACCATCGGCGATGACTCATCCACACGCCGCCCCACGCGCGAGACAATGCGGTCAATAATCTGCATCAAATGCCCATTGTCCTTAAAACTGAGACCGGTCGGCTCAATCTTGCCCGCACGCTCTACGTAGACCCGGTCAAATTTGTTGACCAAAATATCCGAGATCGTCGGATCGCGCAGCAAGGGTTCCAGCGGTCCCAGCCCAAAGATTTCATCCAGGATTTCCCGGGCCAGCCGTTCCCGCTCGGCGAAACTTAAAGGAACAGCCTCACTGTTGACCGTGTTTCGAATTAAGAGAAGTACTTCTTCGCGCGCCGCCTCACCCGGTGTCCGGCCCAGCTTCTCTAAATCAAGCCGGTCGAGGATCTTGCGATGCAGGTCCGCCTTGACCTGCTGGTATTCCGCGCGCTCGAATGTCTGAACGTTTGCCATGGATCAATCTACACCGATTTAAACAATGACCACGCCGCCCGCTTTACGTCTGAATCGTTCTCCGTCAGACGGCTGGCCAGGCCGATAAAACACCGTGCGATCTCACTGTGGTTCTGGTGCATGGGCGGCACTCCCCGGTCAATGGCCGAGGAAATTGCGAAATACTGGTTGGGGATTTTCCAGATCAATTTCGCGCCCGCCGCTGCCTCGACATCTGACTCACTGAACCCGGCGATCTTGCGAAAACGGTTCAGTACCAGTTTGATTCTGTCACGATTCCCAGTCTCTCCCAAGTACTGCTGAATCCGCGCCGCACTCCAAAGTGATGCGACGTCAGTGTGCGCTACCAGCAGCACGGTCGCAGACAGGTTCGATACCAGGCGCGTCGTAGCGTCCACCCGCGTAGAAGCATCCACGATAATATAGCGAAAATGCGCGACCAGCATGTCGAACAGGCGCGCCAGTTCAGCGTTGGATATGTCTGTCACCGCGGGTACGCTGGGCCCGGCAAGGACCTGCAAGCCGTCCGCGTGACGGATCATATAACTTTCGAGCAGGGAATGGTCGAGCCGGTGCAGGTTCCGTACCGCATCCGCCACGCTAAATAAGGGTTTCAGATTCATGTGAAGGGCGGCATGTCCCAGGGGCGCGATATCCACCAAAGCCACCGAGCTATGTGCCGATTGCAGGGCCAATGCCAAGTTTACGGCCACGGTCGTCGCGCCGCTTCCACCCTTGGCATTCACCACGGTAAAAATCTTGCCCCTAACTTCTTCCCGCTGAACTTTTCGGTGTGAGGTAGTGAGCCGGACAAAAGCCTCAAGTAAATCTGTAGTAGTCGTGGGACGCTCGATGAATTCCCGCGCACCCGACCGCATCGCCTGCACGATCACCTGCGGCTGTGCCATGGTTCCAATAGCAAACCCGGCGGCTCCGGGAACTTCCTGTTGCAGCATTTCAATCGTATGCAGCGCAACCAGCGGATTGTCGGCTGGGATATCCACCAGAATCACATCGGGTGAAGCGCTCTGGATCCGCCGCACTACCGGATCGGTGGCCGCCACTGGATAAGTCGAAGAGCTAAATGCCGTGCGGGCCACACTAGTGCCATCCACCAACACTTGCAGCATGGAACGCTGGTCGGGATCTGACGATACGATGACTACAGAAAGTTCGGGCATGAGCCCTTGGTTGCCCCTAGGAGTATTTCAACCCTACCTTACTACCGCTAAAACGGCTATGTCCTATTTGTTGCTTCCAGACGGTTTTTTCCCGTCAAATTTGTCCTGGTCGAGCAAGGGAATCGGATTTTTGGGACCAGCCGGCGCCTGGGTGCTGGCAGCCACTCGGCGCACGGTACACAGCACCATCAATTCCGAATTACTCCTCTGAAAACTCTTGCTGCGGAACAAATTCCCCAGTATGGGGACGTCGCCCAGGCCCGGCACCTTGGAATAGATAGTGGTGACCCGGTTGTCCATCATGCCGGCTATGACGAAACTTTGCCCATCTTGAAGCTCAAACTCTGTCTCTGCCCGCCGTGAGGTAAGCGCGGGAATCACAACCCCGGAAACCGTCACCCCATTGGCAAAATCAAGGGTACTTACCTCAGGTGCAACCTTTAGGTGGATATTCCCGGCCGGTGTGATCACGGGTGTAAATTTCAGTTGCACGCCGAACTGTTTAAATTGGATGCTCACACTGGTTGCACCGGCAGAGGGTTGGACAACCGGAAAAGGGAACTCGCCGCCAGCCAAAAAACTCGCTTCCTTTCCGTTCATCGCGATAAGGTTGGGCTCCGCCAGGATCTGTAGCAAGTTTTTTTGCTGCAACGCTCGGATGATCACGCCAAGATGAATGTCTGGGCGAAATAGAAAAACATTCAGCAAGTCCCCCAGGGTTTCGTTGGTGCTAAATGGAGTGCCCGTAGGCGTGGGAATGGTGTCATTCAAGCTCGTAACGCGGGAGCTTCCAAACTGCCCAGTGGTGGTATTCCCAATCGTATTGCCGGCTCCGGTGCTTAGAATATTGACCCCGAGTTGGCTCAACGCCGCGCGATCAACCTCGGCGAACTTCACCTCAAGCAGCACTTCTTGCGCGCCCACCGGACCGAAGGTCAGAACGTTGACTACGTTTTTGGAATAAGCCTCAGCGATCATCCCGGCATGCTTCGCGGCGTCTTCGGTCGAAACGTGCCCGGACAAAACTATGGCGGAACGGGACGGCGTCACCGTAATTCGTTCGTCCGGAAAAATCTTCTGGATTTCCTCATTCGCCGTGGTTACATCAACATCTACACGCAGGTCAAAACTGCGGGAACGCTCCAGTTCATCCCAAATCAGCAGGGAAACTTCTCCCGCCGAGCGGCCATGGACAAGAATTTGTGTCGGGGAAACCACGATCGCATCCGCTACAGCGGGATCGGTCACAGAGATCCGCTTGAGCCGGTCGCTGGTATTGATCAGTAGAGACTTGCCGACCATCACGCGCAGAGGAGCTGAACCCGTTCCTTCGGGCTGTGGCGCACTGGTGGACGGCAACGTCTGTTGCGCAGTGCCGGCAGGCGGGGCCGTCTGCTGCCCATAAGCACTTACCATTAGGCAGACCAGTAAGGTAAGAACGATCTGGACTGACTTCGATATGAATTTCCGTCCCACTCCACAACGGGAGCCTCTAGACATGTGAACAAGCCTCACAATCCTGGTTGTTGAAGCCGCGGTGGATACCATTAGAACTTGGTTTCTTCCTTCTTGTCGCCCTTGATCACTTCCACGGTGTAAACCGATGGCGCCGAAGGGGCCACGTTGATGGTTCTTGGCCTGGGTCGAGTGGTTGTCGTAACCGGTCGGGCTGGCGCGCCGCCACGGTACAAAGAATTGCTACCAACCATGCCCAGGTCCTGCTGCTTGGTATCCAGCGGATTGCGTAGCGACAGCTGAATCTTACCCTGCGAACTGGCCAGCGTGAGCTTCTGTGCATCGTCAGGCGAAACTAACAGCGTAATGACGGCGGCATTTTCAGGATTGCCGGCTGAATTTCGTTCCAACGTCTGCCCTGTGGCCAGCACCGCCACATTCTCCAGGACCGTTGTAGTGCGCTGGTCCGTGCCACCGTTGCCGGGGGTGCCGGTCAAGAGCACGTCCACGCGCGTTCCCGGGAGTACAAAGCCCGCGACCGAAACCACTTCGTTGACCCGCACAGATACTGCCCGCATCCCCGGCGGGATCAAGGAGGGAAGTCCCGACCCTGCCTTATCTGCTGCCAGCTTGGAGGGCAAAATAAACTCCCCGGCCGCGATCGGAAGGATCACTCCGCGCTCCAGAACCTCCGTTTTTTGACGAATGGCTGTGGGGGGGATGGCGGCTTCAGGTATTCGCACGAGTTTCAGAGAGTCATTCGTAACTTTGCTGCCCACGCTCAAATCTTTCGCTGCTACGACTACATCCGCACCCGCCGCCAGCCCAGGTTGAGACTTGCCCTTCAGTTTGCTATACACCGCCGAGCTCACCAAGAAAGCAAATGCCAGGGCGACTAGGCCGATCATCAAAAGCCGGTTGCGGTTCATTACTGCTCCTAGATTTCCATCGTCAACGTACAGCGCGATATCGAAATGCGGTTACACAACAAAATCCACAATACATGATCGTCCGATGTTTCCCGGCCCCGATAGCGAGACCGAGACCTAGGTCGCGCACCTTCAAGTTAATCCCGACCTTAGTTACCGATCGAGCTAGACACCGAAGAAAAGACATTGTTGGCGTTCGAGCCAATCAATCGAACCGTGCCCACCACAATCACGAGGATTACGGCTAGCATCACGGCGTACTCGGCGATATCCTGTCCTTCTTCTTCGCGCCAAAGCTGACGGAGAATCCTGCTCATGGTTGCTCCTCTTTTTCAGGCCAAGCCGAAATACACTCATCCTTCCCTTGGCCTGATGCAATTCTGTGCGCACTCAGAGCCCGACGTGATCAAATTACCCATTCCCTTGCTGAATCAACGACTTCGATCACGAGGCTTGCTCTAAGCCCTTGCACTTTACCACATCATAAACCTTGCTCTGTGGAATGAAGTGACAAAATCTTGCGCACAAGGACGAGTGCCGTTCCCTCAGTTGGATTTTCGGCCTCGTAACGATAGGTGGTCAAGGCTCTTAGGAGTAACTGAAAGCGTACCTCCCTCCCCGGTTCGGGATGTACACTGCCCAAGACTACACTTGGCAAAATATCCATCATCGTAAAATGACCGTGCCATTCGCATGAAATTTCCTGTCATAGTGGGTCGCTGGAAACCAGTCTTTATCTGTCTTCTAGTCGGGCTGTCGGTCACGAACCTTGGCGTTCTCTGGTATGGCCACGACTATATGGTTCGGGGTTACGGAGATTTCGCGGCGTTTTATACAGCTGGAAAGATTTTGCAACGCGGGCAAGGCTCTCGTCTCTATGACGAAAGACAGCAATGGGACGTACAACTCGAATTTGCCTCGACGGTGACCATTCGCCGTGGGCCTCTTCCTTTTATCCGTCCTCCGTTTCAAGCCATCCTATTTTTTCCTATGGCATGGTTGGAATATTCCCATGCTTTTTTCCTTTGGACGGGCCTCAAAATTCTCATATTGTTTCTTATCCCGTACTTGCTGAAGCCGCATTTGCCACGGGTGCCGCCATGGTTTTACGGCATCGCCAGCCTCCTCAGCTTGTCAGTCGCATGGGTGACGATGGATTTGCTTCAGGGGCAGGATGCCATCCTGTTCCTGCTGGTTTGTGTGCTGTCGTTTTCTGCTGCGTCCCGTCGCGCTGATTTCCTTGCCGGGATCTGGCTGGGGCTTGGACTCTTTAAATTCCATATCGTCTTGCCGATCATTCTGGTGCTTGCGCTACGCCGAAAAGGACGGACTGTGCTGGGCTTTTTGCTCGTGGCGCTCTGTCTATTGCTTATTTCCATCGCCCTGGTGGGATGGGAAACACTGCTGTATTACCCGCAGTACCTGTGGAGAGTTACGCAACACCCAGGACTGGGGGTCATGCAAGCGTATAGCATGCCAACCCTGAGAGGATTCCTGCATGGGCTAGCGCGGGCTCCCGCGTGGCATCGTTTGGCGGATTGGCTCTATATACCTCTGGCATTACTCGGCATTGTCACTGCGGCCGCGATCTGGCCGTCTCGTGATGACAGCACCAGGAACCAGGATTTGTTCGTGGCAGGATATTCCTTTTGTTTGGTGACTGCGATCCTGGTGAGCTTTTATTTTTCGGGATACGACATGATGCTTCTGCTCCTTCCCGCCTTGCTTCTTACCTCTCCGGTATTGAGTTCTCCCAGGCTGGCAGAATGGGCCAAGGTGACGTTTGTTGTTACGCTAGGGTTTCTATTGTTCCTCCCCATTTCCTGGATCCTATTACTCAATCTTCATCCGGAACACTGGGAAACGCTGGCCTTACTCTTACTTGCTGGGGTCCTGGCTTACGCTATGAATATCTGGCAGAAGGAAGCATCTGTTACGGAGCACGGGTCGAAACTGGTTTCATGAAAATAAATCGCGCTGAAACCGGACTGGTCGTGTCCTTTCTGTGTGCAGCCAGCATGTGGTTCTACGTGCAGAGGATTCTCATTCCCTATCAACTGAACAATGCCGCGGCCACCTCGCGCCCTCGCGGTAATCTCTCGGATCTTTATCCCCGCTGGCTGGGAGCTCGGGAATTGCTTCTCCACCATCGTGATCCCTATAGCCCCGAACTCACCCGCGAGATTCAAACCGGATACTATGGCCGTCCGCTGGATCCAACCCGTCCGTCAGATCCTAAAGATCAACAAGCGTTTGCCTATCCTGCGTATGTAGTATTCCTGCTCGCCCCCACCATTTTCTTGCCATTCTCAATCGTCCACACAATATTTTTGTGGTTGCTGATTTTCTTGACTGCCATGAGCGTGTATCTATGGACACAAGTAATTGGCTGGAAGCTTTCCACAACCACCGTCATCACTTTGGTGGTCTTTTCGTTGGGCAGTTTTCAGGCCATCCAAGGCTTCAAACTGCAACAGCTAAGTTTGCTGGTGAGCGGCCTGATTTCGATATCGGCTGTCGCTATCATGCGCGGACGGTATTGGTTGGCTGGCTTTTTGTTAGCACTCGCCACCATTAAGCCGCAACTTACGCTACTACTCGTTGTGTGGCTTTTGTTGTGGGCGTTCAGTGCCCGACGGCGCATCGGGTTGGTCTACAGTTTCGGTTTGACGATGGCGGCGCTGGTCGTTGGCGCAGAGTACGTCTTGCCTGGATGGATAGAGCGCTTTCGTGCCGCACTCGCGGCCTACGCGCAATACACAGGCGGTCTGAATTCCACGCTGGACATATTACTCACACCAGTTTGGGGGAGACTCCTGGCGGGAGTGCTCGTAGCTGGTACCGCGCTACTGTGCTGGCGGTTGCGCCGGGAACCGGCCACATCGCCCGCGTTTGGTCTTAGCACCTCGTTGGTTTTAACTTTGACCGTAGTTATCGTTCCTATGACTGCCCCTAATATCCAGATATTGCTGCTTCCTGGGATATTTCTGCTTATCCAAAATTGGCGCCTCTTGGTAGCCAGCCGGACCCTGCGCGGAATTACCCTAATCTGCACGATCATTATTTGCTGGCCATGGCTTGCGTCAATCGGTTTGGCCTCGGCATCGCTCGCGATGCCGATGCGATCGTTGCAGTCTGCCTGGAGGTTACCTCTCTATACCAGCCTGGCGATTCCATCCGCCGTTTTTGCCTTAATGGTGGTCTGCGCGGGACGAATAACCGCAGAGTTTCAGGTAGGCGGAGCCTCTCTGCATCGGCTAGCCCGATGGCGTGACCAGAAATAAAGAACCACCCACATCGGCGCCACCCAGGAATACCAGAACAGGTTCTTACCCCCGGCGATCAAAAGCACAACTGCAAGGTTCATCCCCGCGTAGCAAATGGTCGGCGCCAGCCAGAGCTTTTTCTCTGAGAGCAATCTGATGATCTGCATCAGAGCGGGCAGCAGAATCACTCCATCAAAAAACCATGCGTACGGGCTCGCCACCAAAGAAACGACCAGCAAAACGGGTAGTTCATGTTGCCAATTCCATCGCTGACGAAACCGCACCCAATGCAGTAGCAACCACAAACTCGCCAGCGTCGGTGGAATGAGGGCCAGCGCTGCGCTCTGACTCCCGGTAAGGTGACTCAGCATTCCAGACACGGTGGGGAACTCATTCCAGTGGACGGGATTGTGAAGCCAGAAGTGGTAATACTGACTGAATACTTGTGGAGCGGCCAGGATTGTCGCGCCACAAACAATTCCGGCCACACCCAGAAAGTGTACGAGCATTCGCCAGTGCTTTTGCTTTATCAGCCAAAGGCTAACCGCCATCCAGAATAAGAAAACAAGGTGCGGCTTCAAAGCCAGGAGAAACAAACTCATACCCGCCAGCCCATACCTCTGTTTTTGCTCAAACCACAAAAAGCCAGTAATACCCAGAAGGACCAGCGGGCCAACCTGACCAATCGCCAAAACCACCAGCAGAGGAGTAAAGATCGCAATCAGCAAACAGGCCATCGGGCTCGGAAATCTCGTACGCCCATATAATTTCCAAAGCAGGTAAACGGAGAGCGCAACGCAAGCACAGCACAACACCAGCCAGAGCTTCTGCGCCAACCGATAAGAAAAGACTGACAGGGGCATAAAAAACGGCAGGACCCACGGAGGGTTCCACATGATCAGCGGTGACTTTCGGGCATAGCCTGCTTGCCGCTCCAAGGCAAGCAGGGAATCGGTGTCGTAGGGATTCTGGCGATGGAGCGCCAGCCGCGCCGCGGACCAATACTCGACCGAATCATTTACCGGCAAGGTCGCCTCTTTCGCGAGCCACACGCACGCCAAAAGTGAAATGCCGACAACGGCTCCGCGAATGAGGCGTAAAGTCATCAGTATCTAAAAGCGGCGAGAAGAACGCGAGTGTTTCACATGCCGCTGTGAGCGTCAAAGCCCAACTTGCATTGCCTACCCACACGCGCTAACCTTCCGGGACGCAGTTCGTGAGGACAATAATGACCCTGAAAACCGATACCCGCGTGGAAAATGGGGTGACGGTCGTTTCTTGCAGCGGCCGGATTACGTTTGGCGACGAAGCCATGGCACTGCGTGAAAACCTCAAAAAAGTCTTGGCCTCGACCCGTCAGGTAATTCTGAACTTATCGGGCGTAACCTACATTGATAGCGGAGGCCTCGGCACCCTAGTCGGTGTGTATTCCTCAGCCCGTGCGTCAGGGGCCGACATTAAGCTGACGGGTCTGGGCCAGCGCTTACGCGACGTGCTTCAGATTACAAAGCTGGTCACAGTTTTTGAAGTCTACGAGACCGAACAGCAGGCGATCGACGCCTGCAAGCGCTAACCTGACTTTGAGCTAAGGCTCTTTCCCCCGAGCCTGACTCCTGTCATCATTCTCTATATAGCCCATGGCCACCTCCGTCACCCACGACCCTGCTCCCGGCCCCGGTTCCACCCTGTTCCCACAGCTGATCCTGGTACAAAATGGTGAGCAGCGCACCTTGAGCATTGACCACACGCCGTTCACCGTTGGGCGCAAGGTGGATAAGGACCTGGTAGTTGCCGACCCGCGCGTTTCCCGCGACCACGCGGTCATCGTTTCAGAAGACGGAAAATTTACGGTCGTTGATCAGGGCAGTAAACACGGGACCTACGTCAACGGTGAGCGGGTAGACCGCAAAGATCTGGATCGTAATGACCGATTGGAATTTGGCGTCCGCGATGTCATCTACGCCATCTTCAATCCCAGTCACACCGCCACCAATACGGCCAGGGAATTCCTCAGCCAGATCGCCGAAACCAGCGACCTGGAAAAGCTCACTCTGTTCCTGGAAGCCGCCCGCCGATTGAACACTTCCGGCGTTCTCGATGAAATTCTGGTCACGCTTCTGGATGTGACGTTGAAACTGACCGGGGCAGAGCGCGGGTTCGTATTCCTGAAAAATGCCGACGACGCCTTGCGCTTGGCCGTGGGGCGCAACAGCCGGGGCGAATCGCTGCTCGACGACAAGACCATCTCACACTCTATTTTGGAAGACGCCATCAAGGCCAACTCCGAGTTTTTAATTACTGATACCAGCCGTTCGCTCGATTTGTCCGGACGTAAAAGCGTAGTAGCTTTCGACCTGCGTACCGTAATCTGTGTCCCCTTGCGCAAAGCGCAAGTACAAACCTCTCGTGACGCAGCGCAAGGGGATGGAGAGGTCATCGGCGCCGTGTATGTGGATTCGCGTTTTGCCTCGCGGGATATCTCAGGGGTGGACAGCGATATTCTGCACGTGGTGGCAACCGAAGCTGCTTCCTTGATTGAGAACGCACGTCTGGTGCAAGCCGAGGAGGCCTCACGCAGATATCAGCAGGAACTTTCCATTGCCGCCTCCATCCAGCAGAAGCTCATGGCGGTGACCATTCCAGAAGTTCCGTTTGCCAAACTGAACCCCAAGAATATCCCTTGTAAGGAAATTGGGGGAGATTTTTATGACGCGGTCAACACCGATCAAGGTCTCACCGTAGTCCTGGCAGACGTAAGCGGCAAAGGGGTGTCCGCCGCTCTTCTCGCCTCCACTCTGCAAGGCATGATCTACTCCCAACTCTCTGCTGGAATGAAGCTCACCGATATCGTCACTGCCGTCAACAGGTACTTCACCCACAAGGAGATCGGCGAGAAATATGCGACCCTGGTCATTGCCCGGCTCCAGCGCGACGGCGAACTGGAATATGTGAACTGTGGCCACGTTCCCCCACTTCTGGTTTGCAACCATGAAGTAATTCGCCCCGCACACGGCAACTTGCCGGTGGGGCTGATGGCGGACGCAACCTACGAAAGTGACCGTTTTCAACTGCACGCTGGCGACCGACTGGTTCTGGTTACCGACGGCGTGACCGAAGCTGAAAACGCGGAAGGTGATTTTTTCGATAACGATCGCTTAGAAAAAGTGGCTGCCGCAGACGGAGGACTGGAACAAATCCTGAACGCGGTCTCAACTTTCTGTGCCGGCACTCCGTTGAGCGACGACTGTACCGTGGTGGATCTCCTGTACTCCGGCGAATCAAACTAAGCCACGTAGTCACAGCCGCCCCGGCTGTACGGCGGTTATAGCTGCTCACCCCAAATCACCTGCATCATCGGCGATACCTGCCCGTCGTTCTCCGCTCGTGTATGCTTTCTCCGCCATGCACTTCACCGCACTGGATTGGGCCGCGATTGTCGCTTACCTCGGTATCACCCTTTTTCTGGGACTCTACTTCCGCAGCCGTTCAGGCAAAAGTGTGGACGACTATTTCGTCTCTGGCCGCAACGTCTCCTGGTGGCTGGCTGGTACCTCGATGGTTGCCACCACTTTCGCCGCCGACACGCCATTGGTGGTCACCGGTCTCGTTTATACCCAGGGCATAGCAGGGAACTGGCTGTGGTGGTCGTCGTTGCTTTCCGGAATGATGACCGTATTTCTGTTCGCCAAGCTCTGGCGGCGCTCCGGACTGCTCACCGATGTCGAGTTCGCTGAGATGCGTTACGCCGGCAAGCCCGCCGCCTTCCTCCGCGGTTTCCGAGCCATTTACCTCGGCCTGTTGATGAACTGCCTGATCCTGGGCTGGGTCACCAAAGCCATGACCAGCATCGTTGCCGTCACACTGGGAGTTAGCGATCACACCGCGCTCGCCATCTGCGTCTTGTTTCTTATCCCGTTCACCGGCGTCTACGTAGCCCTAGGAGGACTGTGGGGAGTCCTCTGGACTGATCTGTTTCAGTTCGCGCTCAAAATGGCCATTGTGATTGGAGTCGCATGGTATGCCGTGCATGCTGCCGGAGGGATGAGCGTGTTGCTGCATCGTTTGTCCGACATGCGTACGGCTAGTGGTGCAACTGCCGGGGATGCCACATCGTTTTTTCCAGACTTCTCTCGTGGATGGTCGGAAGAAGGCCCGTGGCTATTGCCGGTCCTGATTTTCGTGGTCAACATCGGATTGCAATGGTGGGCCTCCTGGTACCCCGGCGCCGAACCCGGCGGCGGTGGCTACATCGCCCAGCGCATCTTCAGCGCGAAAGATGAACGCAACGGCGTGCTGTCCGTACTCTGGTTCAACATCGCACACTATGCGATTCGCCCCTGGCCCTGGATACTCACCGCCCTGGCAGCCATTGTGCTGTATCCGCATCTAGCGCATCCGGAGACCGGATATATGCTGGTCGTCAGCCAGCACGTTCCCCCAGCGGCGCGAGGGATAGTCATCGCCGGATTCATGGCGGCGTTCATGTCCACCATTGCGACCCAATTGAACTGGGGAGCTTCTTATCTAGTTTCCGATTTCTATCGTAGATTCATCAAACGCAATGCCAATGACAAACACTATGTCGTGATGTCACGCGTAGCCACCGTCATTCTGGTGATCGCGTCAGCTCTGGTTTCAATACTGCTGGCAGATATCCGCTCCGGCTGGCAGGTAGTTTTAGAAGTAGGCGCAGGGACCGGAGGTGTCTACCTCCTTCGCTGGTACTGGTGGCGCATCAATGCCTG
Source organism: uncultured Acidobacteriota bacterium (assembly GCA_963837365.1). Taxonomy (GTDB): domain Bacteria; phylum Acidobacteriota; class Terriglobia; order Terriglobales; family Acidobacteriaceae; genus CAWBXL01. The sequence continues at coordinate 878,064 of CAWIMW010000003.1, read as the reverse complement.
GAGCGAAATCTCCGCCATGGCGACAGCTTTGGTGGTAACGGTAGGCCTTGATTTGACCCAGCCATTTTCCGGTTCAAGCCCGGTTGTATTCGCTAAAACCGCGCTGGTGACAGCAGCCGTAACAACAGTGGTATGGGTACTAGTGACATTTCTCACCAAGCCCGAGCCAGATGCCGTGTTGCTAAAGTTTTACCGTGACGTGAGACCGCATGTAACCGGATGGAAGCCGGTAGCTCAACACGCGCCGGAAGTCCCGCCCACACACGATCTGGGACGCAATCTCGTATCGTGGGTGTTGGGTTGCGCCATGGTCTACCTGGCGCTTTTCGGATCAGGCTACTTGCTGCTTGGCACCAGCACCAAGGGAATTGTGCTGCTGGTAATAGCCGCTGCCTGTGCCTGGGCCCTGAACGTAAACCTGGCGAAAAGCGGCTGGCAAACCGCAACCCCGGAACCCAAAACATAATATGTAGTGACAGCCGCCTCGGCTGTCACCCTGTTTTAGCTAGACGCTAAGGTGTCCACTCCGTAGATTCCGGCTGCGGTTTTACCGGCTCCCGCTTCACATACCAATCCGCTCGCGTAAGCGGCAACCCGCTCTTTCCCGTATCACTCTTCACCAGCAACGTCTGATACAAATTCAATTTCCCTGATTGGAAGTAGTACGCCGACCCAGCCATGTGCAACCGCCAGATCCGGTATGTAACTTCATCCACCAACCGCCGCGCCTGCTCTGCATGTTCTTCCATGCCATGCACCCAACGCCGCAATGTCAAAGCATAATGCTCACGCAAATTCTCCACATCGTGGACTTCAAACCCTGCAAGTTCAGCGGCCCGGGCAATCGTCCCAAGCGGCGGCACCTCGCCATCCGGAAAGACGTACACATCACCAAAGGTTTGCCGGTCAAGCCCAGCCAGCGACTCCGCGGCACCAATCCCATGATTGAGAAACACTCCGCCGGCCCTGAGCGACCGGAACGCCCGTTTGAAATACTCAACCAAATTGACTTCGCCCACATGCTCCACCATGCCGACGCTAACAATCTTGTCGAAGGCATCCGGCTCGCTCAGGTCGCGATAATCAAGCAGCTTCACCTGACAGCGCCCTGCCAGATCGGTCTGCGCGATACGCTGCTGCGCCAACTCGAACTGCTGCTGACTTAGTGTGATTCCCACCGCATTGACGCCGTATTCCCGCGCAGCATGAATGATTAGCCCACCCCATCCGCAGCCAATGTCCAGCAACCGTTCACCCGGTTTCAAACGCAGCTTGCGGCAAAGGTAATCGAGCTTCTGCCTCTGCGCAGTATCGAGATCATCGTCTGGCTTGAGAAAATACGCGCAGGAATACACCATCTCCTTGCCCAGCCATAGCGAGTAGAAGTCATTGGAAACATCGTAGTGATAGCTGACCGCCTGCCGGTCGCGTTCCTTGGAATGAAGCCGTCCGCTCAACCGCGCCCCACGCCGCACCAGCCTCAACTCGCCGCCGTTGGGAAGCTCCGACAACAAAACTCCCAGCCGCAGCTTCTGCTTGAGACTCCAATTCCTGGCAAGAAAATAGTCACCCACGGAAAAGATGCCTTCGATGTCGCCTTCAACATCAAAGTCTCCGCCGATGTAGGCTTCAGCCAGCGCCAATTCACTGGGACGCGAAAATGCGGCCCGCGCCGCACCGGGCTTTCGGATCTTCCACGTAAACCGCCGAAACTGCCCTGGCTCAGGCTCCCAACAGGTGCCATCCCAAAGCTCAACGGCAAAGTTGCGGGGATGATAGTCGCGCAGGACCTCCTGCAAAAAAGCCAGGGTTCGATTTGCGCCCTGATCTTCCTGTGGAACGTGCTGGAGAACTCGCGAGGCCATAACGCAAACTAGCCCTCTTATATAGATTCTATGGCTGCAAGAGGAGTTTACTGCGATTCGAGAGACAGGGATTCAACCAAAGGTAGTAGGCAGGGACGCGACTGTACTTCAGTGGCGATACACCGGCAGCAACGCAGACAGCCGGGGACGAACACCACCTCACTTCATTTCCAGAACCACAAAGCGCGCGGAGTCTTTGTCCAGATTCTTGAATGTGGGTGCTGCACCCGGAAGCCACTGCACATCACCTTTAGAAAGCTGCAATTCCGTTGATGCCTCACCTTTCAGCTGCCGCGACAGATGAAGATCGGTGATCGCAACCAGCAGGGACCCTACCCCGGGCGAATGCAGTTCCTCCGAGGTGCTACCAAGCAACTGAACATTCGATATTTCCACCGAGGTTTTCGTCAAAGTGGTGACATACGACACATGAGGATCAACCCCCGGACCAACCGTTTGGGCAAATGGTGCCAGCGATGGATCATTCAAACGATTCCGGCTGTCGTCTCCCTGCATGATTTCGATAATCAGCGCGCGGTACGGTGTATTGCTGGGATTTCGCAAGCTTACGCGGCTCACCGGATAGAGAAACGAAACGATGTAGCCATCAGGGTCTTCATAGGGTGCGTTCGAATACAGCGTGCTACCCCATGCTTGTTCGACCGTACCACCCAGCGTCATCCGCACCCAGTCGTGTTTATGCACAACTGGTTTGGTCTCCTCCAAGCGGTTTAAGCTGACGACATACGCGCGGCAGTACTCGTTGTTGAAAATGCGCGAGTAGTGCGGCTCGTCGTCCATGTCGAAGATTTGTTCCTGCGCGATGGCGCGCGCACCTAAACAGATCAGCAGCGACATGATCCACAGGGTTAGACGAGTCATATGCACCTCACTAATGGTTTGAGTTTATGTGGTTGCCTGCCTGAGAGGAGGGCATTTTTGTGGTACGTACCTTACTTGGGTAACACTATGGGTCGTGCACGAGGTCTAGCTGCTTTTACCTGACCAGAGAGAGTCGGCTGCATGAAATCGTTGCGCCCCTCAACTACTTGTCATTTCGAAGCGCCGGGTTTTGGCGCGAGGAATCTGTTTGTTCTCTGTCCAGGAAAACAGATTCCTCCTTTTTCGCTACGCTCTACTGCCCACGCCCAGTTGACAAGTGACAATGTACACTTTACACTTCATGATGTGCCCTGATGATCAGGAGCTTCAAGCATCGCGGCCTCAAACGGCTGTACGAGCAGGGAGACCGTAGCGGAATACGTCCCGACTTACTCGACAACGTTGAAGACGTCCTCGCCCGGCTCGACGAAGCCGAGGCCCCGCAGGCCATGGACCTCCCCGGTTATCGGCTGCATCCCTTGAAGGGCGGGTTGAAAGGCTTCTGGTCAGTCACGGTGCGGGCGAACTGGCGTATTATTTTCCGCTTTGCCGGCACGGATGCGATTGACGTTGAACTGACCGATTACCACTAGTACCGAACAAGGAGCAAAACATTATGCCGATGAAAAACCCGCCGCACCCCGGACGCAGTATTCGCAGCGCGTGTCTTGAACCCTTGGGCCTCTCCGTCACGGAGGCAGCAGAGGCCCTCGGCGTCACCCGGCAGACCCTCAACAACGTTATCCACGGCAAGTCGGGGATCAGCCCCCAGATGGCGATCCGTCTCTCCAAGGCATTCGGCAGCACGCCGGAAACTTGGTTGCGGATGCAGCTTGCCTACGATCTCGCACAGGCCCGCAAAGACGAGAGCAAAATCAAGGTCCGCCGTCAGCATGGGCTTCAGGAACTACGCGCACAGGGATAGTTGTAACCCGGCTTCTTGCTCAAAGGCGGTGTCCATTTTCAGGAAATTAGAACCGTGCCGTCCCTGCGGGACTTGCGGGTTGTTTGCAAGTCGCCCCGGCATTACCATGCCGGGCTTTCCCATCCCGTGCCTTCGGCACTAGCGCAAAGCAGCGGGCAAATTCACCGTCGTAGGAAGAATTTCAATACACTCCGGCCTTGACGCGAACCCCATCCCCAGCATTACAGCAGTGCCGAAGGCACGAAATGAGAAAGCCCGGCACGGAAGTGCCGGGTGGGAGGAGTGTAAGTGCGAGTCCCGGCAGGGACGACACCAGTCGATACGGCTAAAAGTGAATTTCCGATTGCACTTGCAAATACACGTGCATGTATGAGTATAATCTCAGCGAGGTTCTACGAGCGTGGCAAACAAAACGATTTACATCAAAGACTCTGATCTGCCGCTCTGGAACAGAGCACAGAAAGAACTCGGAGAAAGTATCTCTTCGACTTTTATTGATTATCTTAAGGAACGCCTAGAAACTAACCCAAAACGATCCAAGAGGGGGAAACTTAGTATGGTTCAAGCAATTGATGCGCTGCTGGATGAAATTAACTCCACACAAAATCTAGATATTGAGCGGCACCCATCTTGGTCGCCAATAATCCCCGCCGCAAACTCGGACAATATTGGCTACAAGTTGCACCAGAAGCGTGCCAATCCTGACCGCACAATGAGTTTGGTAGTTGGGCCGTTCGCCTTTGGCAATGATGGACAACTGGACTTGAAGACGAGAAATCTGATCACCACGGAGATTGAGAAATTCTGGGACGGCAAGAACACTGAACGACACACGTTCGTCGACACCACAAAATAGTCGCTCATTGTCCGGCCATCCGCAAAATGAGCTTATTTCGTGTTTACTTCGAGTGAAAACGTCGGCAAGCCCGGAATGTGCACTTGGACGCTGGCTTCGCCATTGCCTTTCGGCTTTGCGAAGTACACCATCCTGCCACCAGTTTCGCCACCCGGAAACAGCGTGGTTCTTCGCAGAGACGAGTCAGAAAGTGCGCTCGCAAGCTCCATCCCTGGTCTTGCTGTTGTGGCAGCAGCTTGCGATGCCGCAGCAGTTGCCAGGCCCGGTTGCGGGTAGATGGTCACAGTGCTGGTGCCTTGTGGCCCAGTTATCACAGCCTTTTGTGGCGCGTTCGCTGACATCGACGCTCCAAAGGCTGCAAGAGACGCCGCTATTGTGGAACGTCGTTCAATAGAATGCGCGACCTTGTCGGGGTCGAGTGCTGGGTTGCGCTTCTCTTCCTTGCTCTTGTCTTTCCAAGACAAAGTCCATTGGGACCAGTCCACTTCTATGTTGGTCTGCGAAGTATTAATGATGCCAACCATGTAGCTAAAGGGCTTTTCCAACACTGGCTTTGTCACCAGGAAAACAATCACTCCCAGACAGGTCTTACCCTTCGCCTGCTGCCCATTTGCCCACAGTGTTGGCAGGTCGCTGCAATATAAATGTTCAAGCAACGGATCGGCGTCCTGGTCCTCACCACGTGCCTGCATTGCGGCTATGTTTGCTGCAAACACAAACGGTATGTTCTTGTTTTTCGTGTCGGCACAGAAGTCACCGATAACTGTGCTTAGCTCTTTGCCTGCTGGAAGCTCAAACTGATGAACGTTCAATGCCGTTAGGTAGTTCTTCCACGCAGGAATCTTGTCCGTTACTCCTGCCTTCTTTAGGAGCAACCAGAACAGGCGCTGGCCGTCTCTGTAGCCATCGACAAACGCTGCCCTAGGGTGCTCATGGTACTGCGCACACCCGAACCCAACAAAGAGGATGCTTCGTTCATCCGACCCGATTCTGTCGGCACGAGCATTCGCTTCGTTCAGCACTGTGACTACGGCTTCGGCGACATCATTTGTCGCGTGGTCTGAATTGTTGCAAAATGCGTCAATGGCACCGATAAAGTCAGACCAAGATGCGCCTACACGCGGGAATAGTAAAGTCCCCCACGTCGGAGGTAGCTCTTTGTCAGGATCTTCTCCTGATTCAGAACGGAAAAACCGGTAACCATCTTCAAGGGCTACGAGATACCCATATTGCAAGCCACGCAAGTACGGCAGTTTCACAGTTTCCAGAACTGTTGGTGGAGCATCGTTCGAGTATCCCTTCTGCACCCGGTCATACTCGGCGTTCAGATCCTCGACCGTGACACTCGCAGTGGCTCTCGACCAGTCCTCACAATGCAACAATGGCGCTTCGCTTTGGGCAAGACTAGGAATCGCGAAGGAACAAACGATGGGCAGCACCAGTCTGGCGACTAATTTCAGTGTCATTGTCGTTCTCGATGATAAGGATGCAGCGAGGGGAGGGAAGAGAAAGTATAGCGCAGAGTCGGGAGAAGAACCCGAGAAGAAAAAACAGGCCATCAAGCGATGGTTCAAAGTCCTATACCTGCGCCTAGCTTGAAGAAGGAACGCCAGCACGCCGCATCGCCCCCAAATCCACCCTCCCCAAATACAGCGCCATCCCCACCACCGCATCCACGCCCATCTCATGCAGTTGCTCAATCTCTAAGTTAGTAGAAATTCCGCCCGCCGCAATCAATTGCTTCGTAGTTGCCGCACGCAGCTCGCGCACCGTATCAAACGGAATCCCCTGCATCAATCCTTCGGTGTCAATGTGTGTATAAAGAAACCCAGCGCACCACGCATCCAGCGCGCGAATCATCTCCACCGGAGTCAGCGCCGTCTCCTCGCGCCAACCGCGGATTGCGACCCTGCCGCCCTTGGCATCGACGGCGAACACCAGCTTGTCCGCGCCGACGGACTTAGCGATCTCCTGTGAGAAAGCGGTGTTCGCTTTTCCCGCCGCAATCAGACTCGATCCCAGAATCACCCGCCGCGCACCCAGCGCCAGAATTTCCTGCGCGGTTGTAATCGTACGAATGCCGCCGCCCACCTGGCAGGGAAGCCGCCGGACGAAATCGCCGATGAGCGCGCGGTTGTCACCAGTCCCGATGGCGGCATCCAGATCAATCAGCTGCACCAGCGGAAACCCGGTAAACCGCTCCACCCACTCGTCGAAATTTTCGAACTCCAGGGCCTTCTTCTGCCCCTGCACCAACTGGACAATCTTCCCGCCCATCAAATCAATCGAAGGAATCAGCACGGAAACCTCACCGGAATGCCAGCCGTCTGCAACTGCTGTTTCAGATCCGAAAACGAACTCAACCCAAAATGAAAGATAGACGCCGCCAGCGCCGCATCGGCATGGCCCGCGCCGAAGACTTCAACAAAATGCTGAGCGCCACCCGCGCCGCCGGAAGCAATGACGGGAATGCGCACGGCGTCTCCAACGGCAGCGGTCAGCTCGCAATCGAAGCCGATGCCAGTGCCGTCGCGGTCCATCGAAGTCAGCAGGATTTCTCCCGCGCCGCGCTTCTCGGCTTCACGGGCCCACTCGACCGCATCGCGTCCTGAAGTTTTCCGGCCGCCATGGGTATAAACTTCAAATTTCCCCGGCCCATTCGACCGTTTGGCATCAATCGCCACAATCGCCGCCTGCGAGCCAAAGCGGTTGGCAATCTGCGTAATCAAAGTAGGATCGGCAATCGCAGCTGAGTTGATGCTGACCTTGTCCGCGCCAGCGTCGAAAATCTCGCCGGCATTCTGCAAGGTGCGAATCCCGCCGCCCACCGTGAACGGGATAAATAACTCGCGCGCGGTTCGGCGCACCGTATCCACCAGCGTTGCGCGATTCTCATGCGTAGCTGAGATGTCGAGCAGCACGACCTCATCCGCGCCGTTCGCGCTGTGTGAGGCTGCCAGCTCAGCCGGATCGCCGGCATCGCGCAGGTTGAGGAATTTAATTCCCTTCACCACGCGCCCAGCCGTGACGTCCAGGCAAGCGATGATGCGTTTGGTCAGCATTTCTCTGTGTAAACCTCTGTGCCCCTCTGTGTTCTCTGTGGTTCAAGCTTTTAAAAACCAACCACAGAGAACACAGAATCCCACAGAGAAGAAACAGCCACGGAGGACTACAACCCGCAAAAATTCTGCAATAGTCTCAGCCCTACCGCTCCTGATTTCTCCGGATGAAACTGCACCCCAAACAGATGGTCCTGCTCCACCACCGCGGAAAATTTCCCGCCATACTCCGTCTCCGCCACCGTCGCGGCAATCACCGGCACACGATACGAGTGAGTAAAGTAAACAAATGACTGCGGAGCCACACCCTGCAACAGCCGCGAAGGTCCACCAAGTTCTAACTGGTTCCATCCCACATGCGGAGCTTTCACGTTGACGGGGAAGCGCTCGCAAGCTCCCGGCCAAACACCCAGTCCCTTTACCGCCGGAGCCTCTTCACTCGATTCCAACATCCACTGCATACCCACGCAAATTCCGAGATAAGGGACTTTCTGCCGCACGGACTCTGCAATCGCGTCCCGCAAACCGGCACTACTCAGCGCGCAAGTTGCGGAGAAATGTCCGACTCCGGGCAGCACAATCTTATCGGCTTTCACCACGACGTCGGGATCGGCTGTCACTACGACATCAGCGCCCAAATGATCAAAAGCTTTCTTCACCGAAGTCAGGTTGCCGGCCTTGTAGTCAACAATGGCAATCATTACAGCAATCCTTTGGTGCTGGGGATGAACTTGGCCATGCGCTTGTCGCGCCAGCAGGCCGCACGCAGTGCCCGGCCAAATGCCTTAAACAAAGATTCAATCTTGTGATGATTCGAGCGCCCGTACAAAATTTTCAAGTGCACACCGGCGTTTGCCCCGCGGGCAAATCCCTCAAAGAAATCAAACACCAATTCGGATTGCAGGTCGCCTACTAATCGCGTTTTTACTTTGGTGTCGATCACTGCCGACGTACGTCCAGAAAAATCCACTGCCGCCAAGCCCAGAGTTTCGTCCATCGGCATCACAAAGTAGCCCGCCCGCAATATCCCTTTTTTGTCGCCCAGCGCCTTAGTAAAAGCTTGGCCCAGAACAATCCCCACATCTTCTACCGTGTGATGCTGATCGACATCCAAATCGCCGGACGCTTTCAATTCCAGATCGAATCCGCCATGATGCGCGAACAGCTCCAGCATGTGATCGAAGAAGCGGATGCCGGTTGAGACTTGGTACTGCCCGCGCCCGTCGATGTTCAGCGCGAGCCTGATGTCGGTTTCTTTGGTGCTGCGGCGTATTTTTGCTTTTCTCGTCATTCGTTCTCTCGACTGTAGCGCCGCCGTCTCGGCGGCTGTCGCGGGGGCGTCTCGCCCGCGCTACTCATGCACTGACATGCTCCTTCATCCGATCCAAGACCTCACTGAGTTCTTTCATCAATCGTTCATTGTGTTCAGCCGAGCCCACTGTAATCCGCACACAGCCCTTGCAGCCCGGATCATTCGACCGGTCGCGCACCAGAATGCCTCGTTCGCGCATGGCACGAACGAATGCCGCGTTCGCCCCGCCCAGATACATCAGCACAAAATTCGCCCGGCTCGGCCAATAGCGGATGCCTCGATTCTTTAACTCGTTTTCCAGCGCAACACGCCCGCGAAGCGCCTCATCCACGTAGTTTCGGATATATTCCTGGTCCGCCAGCGCCTCCGGTAAACAAGCCAGTGCTGCAACATTAAGGTTGTAGGGAGAGCTTGCCCGCCGAACCATAGCCATCTGCTCGACATTCCCCGTCAGAATTCCAATGCGCAATCCAGCCAGGCCATACGCCTTGGAAAAGGTCCGCGACACAAAAAGATTCGGGACATCGCGCCAACGCGGCATCATGGTCTCACCGGCAAATTCGAAGTAAGCTTCGTCCACCAGTAATGCCGCATTCGGAGCAGCCCTGGCTATGCGCAGCAGATCTTCCGCAGACGCCAGTGTTCCCGTGGGATTATTGGGATTCGCCATGGCAATCAATCGCGTATGTGAATTGATCTGGGCCAGAATTCTTTCGGTCGGAAATTCGAAGCTGTCATCGGCCTGCACAGAAACCACGCGCGCTCCGGTTGCTCCGGAATAAATTTCATACATGGCGAACGTAGGCACAGCCACGATCGCCTCGTGCTCCGGCTCGAGATAGGTCTCGCAGATCAGGTGGATTGCTTCGTCGGTGCCGTTGGTGAGCAACACCTCCGACGGCTCGATTCCCAGGTGAGTCGCAACGATCTTTTCGCTAGGCTCACGCTCGGGATATCGCGCCAGTTCCTCTCCGCTCAAACATCGTAACCGCTGCAACACGCGCGGCGAACATCCGACCGTATTCTCGTTGAAGTCCAACCGCAACCCTTGCCGGTTTCCCAGCGGCGGGTGATACTCCTTCAAATAGCGGACTGCATCGCGTGGTTTAAGCACGGCGGACCTCACTTCTGATTCGCACCGATGCCGCGTGTGCCTGTAACTCCTCGGTCAGCGCCAGTGTTTGGATGGTCGGAGCAATGCGCCGCAGTCCGCTGCGAGAAAGTTCCTGTACGGTAATCAGCTTTACAAAGTCCATCACGCTAAGCCCGCCACGAAAGCGCGCCGCGCCGGCGGTAGGCAGAACATGATTTGGGCCGGAAGCGTAATCGCCAGCCGCTTGTGCCGAGTAATTTCCTACAAACACCGATCCCGCATTTTGAATGGATGCGACATCTTTCCGGGCAACGGTGAGATGCTCACTGGCAATCTGATTGGCCCAGTCGAGAGCTTGCGCTCGCGAATCAGCAATCAAAATCACGCCACTTTTGGCCAAAGCCTGCTTGGCGATAGAATTTTCTTCCGCCACTTCTTTTACGCAAACTGCCACAGAATCCGCCAGCCCGCGCTTCGTCGTGATAAACGCAACCTGAGTCTCCGGATCATGTTCCGCCTGGCAAACCAAATCCGCCGCGATGTATTGCGGATTCCCCTCATCGCTCACAATCAACGCTTCAGTCGGGCCAGCCAGCATGTCAATCGCGCAATCAAACGAAACCTGTTTCTTTGCGGCGGTCACAAAAAGATTCCCCGGGCCCACAATCTTATCCACCCGCGGAATGCTGGAAGTCCCATAAGCCAGCGCAGCTATGGCCTGCGCTCCGCCCACGCAATAGAACTCCTTCACTCCCAACATCCCTGCCGCAGCCATCACCTCAGGCCGGGGCTGCGGCGATACCACGCGGATATTTTTTACTCCCGCCACCTGCGCCGGAATCACCGTCATCAGCACGGTCGAAACCAGCGGATAGCGCCCGCCCGGCACGTAACAGCCGACCGAATCCAGCGGCCTGACCAGCACCCCCAACGAAATTCCGTTCTTCGATTTCCGCCACTCCTTTGGTTTTTGCCACTCGCAAAATTGCCGGATATTGGCCGCAGCTTGCTTCAAGGCTGCGCGCAACTGCGGCGAGACGTTCTTCCACGCAGCTTGCAATTCTTTTTCATTGATGCGAATGGCATCGCCCGCCTTCAATCCATCCCACTGCGCCGCGTATTTCCGCAACACCCGCTCGCCATTCCGCCGGACATCCTCCACGATCTTGCGGACTCGTGGTTCGACCGCTCCGAATTGCGAGCTGCGTCCAGCCAGCTTCTTCACTCGTGCCGCGGCCGCGCGCCCGGAAAGAATCCGCATTACATCACCACCTTGTTCAGCGGATACTCCACGATGCCCTGCGCCTTGGCCTCTTTTAGCCGGGGAATCACTTCCCATGCGGTATGTTCTTCGATGACCGTATTCACCGCCAGCCACTCCGGATCGCTCAAGGTCGAAATCGTCGGCCCCTTCAGAGAAGGAAGGACGGCCAGCACCGCCGGTAAATCTTCTTTGCGGACATTGAGCATCAAGCCTACGCGGTCCTTGGCGGCCATGGCCCCGCGTAACATCAGCGCCAGATTTTCGATTTTGCGGCGCTTGCCGGCATCCGCCCAGGCGGATTTGTTGGCGATAATTTGCGTGTTCGATTCAAGGACGGTGTCGATGATGCGCAGGTGGTTGGCGCGCAGGGAACTGCCGGTTTCGGTGACCTCCACAATTGCATCCGCCAACATGGGAGGTTTGACTTCCGTGGCCCCCCAGGAAAACTCCACCCGCACATCCACTCCATGTTTGCGGAAATAATTTTTAGTCACCGTGACCAGTTCGGTCGCGATGATCTGGCCACCCAACTCTTCGGCGCGCTGCACCGGGGAACTCTCCGGCACCGCCAGCACCCAGCGCACCTTGCCCCGGCTTTGCTTGGCGTAGATAAGATCGGAAACGGTCACCACTTCCAGGCCGCTTTCCACCACCCAGTCGAACCCGGTCAGGCCGGCATCCAGCGCGCCATGCTCGACGTAGCGCGCCATCTCCTGCGCGCGGATCAGCATGCACTCAATCTCCGGATCGCCGGTCGAAGCAAAATAGGAACGCGAGTTTACGTGAATCTGCAAGCCCGGCATGGGCGAACAACTGGAGAGTAGCTTCCTGCAAACTTCCTTTGGGGATGCCGACGCGCAGTTTCATTACGCCGCCCCCGCCACCGAGATTTCCTTGGTGAAGCAGGAGCGCGTGCCCTCGTGACAAACCACACCCGCGCCTTCGACCTCAACTCGAAACAGCAGCGTATCGCGGTCGCAATCGGTGCTAGCTGAAACTACCTTCAGACGGTTGCCGGAGGTCTCCCCCTTGGTCCAAAGCTCGTTTCGTGTGCGGCTGTAGAAAGTCACATACCCGCCGGAGATCGTTTTGGCATAAGCCTCGTCGTTCATAAATCCCAGCATCAGCACCTCGCCGTTAGCTGCATCCTGCACAATGGCCGGCGCCAGCCCTCGCATCTTTTCAAAGTCAATTTTCTGTTCCATCGTTCTTCCTCTATGGTTTCAGCACTCAGCATTTAGCCCCTGATGGCTGAATGCTGAAGGCTGAGTGCTGACGGCTGTTGTTCAGACAAACAAAAAGCCCGCTGGCCTTATTGGCGTCAGCGGGCTTCAATCCTGGTGCTGGGTTAACTCAGCCTCACACCCTCGCCGCCGCGCCGTGCGCGTGGTGATGATGGTGATGATGGCGTCCCGTCAGCATGAAACGTTAGGTTACGGGAAGGCAGCAAAACTGTCAATCGGACGCAGACCTAAAAAGTTGAATTCTGACCATTCAAGTTTCCGATCCGCCGCAGACAGCTTTTCCATCCTCGTGTAAAATCAATTTTCGGAGAAAATATGGCCAAGATCGCAAAGACCGCAGACCGCAAGAAAGTAATGGACACCTCCAAGAGCACCGACTGCCCCAAGTGCGGCAAGTCCACCCGCATCGTAAAGCGGGTCAAAGACCGCGAGCGCGGCATCCCCGGCGGGATTTTCATCTCCTGCTCGGCGTGCGAATTCTACGAAAAGCTGTAAAACACCTCTTATAAATGTTTGAGGAAATTCTGGCGTAGGCGAGATGGTGATCATGCGCAGCGATGCTCGCTTCCCATTGTCATTCCGAGCGCGCTTGCGGCGAGGAATCTGCTTTCTGCTGACGGCAGCACAAATGCTGTTAGCAATCAACAGATTCCTCCGGCGCTTCGCGCCTTCGGAATGACAAAGTCGGAAGGTTTGCCATGGAGAGCCCGAAATCCCGTGTAACCATCCACATGGCATCGAGTCTCGACGGCTTCATTGCCAGAAAAGACGGCAGCGTGGACTGGCTTGAGACGTCCGACCACTTTGAAGGTGGGGACACCATGTCCCAGGAATTCGTCGTGGAGTTCCTCAAGACCATCGACTGCTACGTCATGGGTTCGCGGACCTATGAGACCGCGTTGAATTTCGAGGCCAAGGGGCTGGGATGGGCCTACGGCGACAAGCCGATCTTCGTCCTCACCAGTCGCGAACTGCGCGAAGACCAGGAATACCGTAGAGTTCTACTCCGGCGATCTCGAACGCTTGGTGAACGAGAGATTGAAGCCGAACTTCGGCAGCATCTGGTTTGTCGGAGGTGGTGCAGTTATCCGGCGAATGCCTGCGTCGCGGACTGGCCGACGAAGTCCGCTATTCGATTATGCCGGTCCTGATTGGTAGTGGAATCTCGTTCTTTGAGCGGCTCGACAAAGACGTCGCCCTGCACCTTGTGGAGACGAAGGCATACAAGAGTGGCATGGTGGCGCTTCGTTATGAGGTGCGGAAGTAGGCTTTCAAGTTAGCTACTGCTGGGAAACAAAACGAAGGATAGCTAGTCCCCCCAGCTACTTTTGCTTACAAACATAAACACCTGGAGTTCCTGCAACGGCCGAACACTCAAATTTTTGGGATGAGGTTTGTTTGAAGACTACTACAAACACTCCAGATGTAATCGCGCAGACTAAAAGCGTCACATACAAACAGAGAATCACTAGCCGCGGTCGCGACTCACGGAGCGATTTTAAACGAAACTTTCCGATGCCAGAAAAGCGACCAAAACGGTGAGCCAGGATTGCAACCTCGAATTCTCGATAAGCTTGTGGATCATCATCGCCGCGTGCGAGTGCGGCATAATATAATCCCAACACCTTCTCTATGTTCTGTGCATTTGAAAGGGCCCTGGAATACAGCCAAGAGTGGTATCCATCGATCAAAGCGATCAGAAATGTGATGATTATTGCCAGCGCAGCAATTTCCCATAACTGAGCTTGAAAAGTTAAACCGACCAGTGCTGAGACGAGGGCTATTCCCCAGCCTCTTATAGTAAAGCTACTGCTAACTATACCCTCAATAAGCTTCGTGGTTTTCTCATAGTCAAGTTCGAGTAATCTCACAAGCTCGGATTTGTCAGTCGGTGTCATTTGGGAATGGACTTCAACGCTTGTTGTAGCGCTGCTAGTGTTAGTCCAGCCTTTCCTTGTATTTCAGCGTATTTACTAGCTTCTGCCCATGCGCTTGCGCGTTCTAAAAGTGGTAATAAGTATTCCTTGTGAAATTTGAGAAATTCTGTTTTGGTGCCTGTCCCGTACCCGAGAGAAAGTACGTCTGGATAGATGTCGCATAGTTTTTCGAACCAGGTAATAAGCTGAATAGTGCTTGGCGAACCCTTTCTATCCTTAACTTCAAGCCGGCACTGAACCGCGAGCTTTTTGGCCTCACCGTCGAACGAAGTAATTTCACGGCCCAGCTCGTTTTGAAAAAACTGAGCATAGAAATTGTCGCAGAATGTAAGCGCCGGAGACGTAGACGCAAGTCGCCCCGGTTTGACCTTACCCGCTGTTAGATCCTTCGCATACTCGATCAGTACATCAAACAACTCAGGTGCCACGGGTAGCGTCATGATGCCTCCACGTGCTCTGCCAATGTCCGAATGCTGCTAGGGCCTCGCGCACCTGTACATGTGCGGCTTTGTAAGAGAACGGCAAAGGTTCCGGCTCGCGCCGAGAAACTAGGCGATAAAAAGGACGAAGCCGGGCTACCTTATTTGTCTCTCGCTTCAAATTTGGATAAAGCGCGTTGAATCGCTTAAAGGCTCACTCACGGTTGAATTCTAGAACGCCCTGTTTCGCAAGGCCGAGCATTACAACCGCCTTCCCGACAGAATATAGATGCGATAAAGAAAATAGAAAATTATTATTAAACCGTTTTGGATCAGAGTAAGCGGATAACTTCTTCAATTGAGCATTAATCCCATCGGAAACGTCGACGATAGGGGCAAACGGTTTACTCATCATAGCTCTAAGTAGATTGAGCCGATCAAACAATACAACACCCTCGCGCTTTAGGTGGGCAATAAACAATGCTCGTTCCCGATAATGCTTACGGAAAGCTTTAGTTGGGTAATAAACTAAGGAAACCCGACCTGCCCGAGATCGAGACAATGCTTTCCGGATTCGCGCCGCAGTGAGACTAGCTTCGGAACCAGTGACCAAAAGATCGATGTCGCTCCATCGATTAGCATCCCCCCGGGCTACAGAACCGAAAAGAAGGACTGCGTCTATTTCGCTGAAAGATTTTACCAATCGGTTGGCAATGCGTTGCGCATCCTGAACAGTCGGTGTTTTTGTAGAGCGCTTCACAATCTCAAATCCAAGTCTTCTTCGGTAGCCCGAGATTAAACCACCCGGAAAATCTGGGGACAGAAAATCTGGGGACAGACGGGACGTTCCCTAGAAAATCTGGGGACAGACGGGACGTTCCCTAGGCTTTCCTACAGTGCCTAAACGCGAATCATTTTACAGCTTCTGGCAGGCCTGAAGGTGCTGCCATCACACGAATCGTTAGGCGCCGAGCGCTACAGCCCCAGCCAATTCACTCAAAATTGTGCGTGCTTCAGCTGCCGGATCTTTCGCGGCAGTAATTGGTCTCCCAACCACGATATGGCTGGCTCCGGCCTCGAGCGCCTGCGCAGGCGTAACCACCCGCGCCTGATCTCCATGCTCAACCCCAGCAGGCCGCACTCCCGGCGTGACTAGAGCGAACTTATCCCCGTAAGCCTCCCGCAAGGCGGGAGCCTCTTTCGCAGAAGAAACCAACCCCTGGCATCCCGCCTCAAGGGCCAATTTGCCGAGAGACAGAACCTGCTTCTCAACCGTACCCGGACGCTAATCTCGTGCAGATCCGCCTCATCCATGCTGGTCAGCACCGACACCGCCAGCACAATCAAGGAAGGATTCGCCTTAGCAGCCTCAACCGCCGCTCGCAGCATCTTCGACCCGCCAGATGCATGCACGGTCAGCATACTCACCCCCAACCCCGCAGCCTCCTTCACCGCCGAAGCCACAGTATTAGGAATATCGTGGTATTTCAGGTCAAGAAACACCTTCCGCCCAGCCGCCACCAGCTCCCGTACCACCGCCGGCCCTTCAGCCGTGTACAGCTGCATCCCCACTTTGAAGGTAGATACGGACTCGCCCACAGCCGCCACGATCTTTCTCGCGGCGGCTGCGGACGATACGTCCAAAGCCACAATCAATCTGTCTCGAGGACTGAGCATCCTCAAGCAGTTTAAAGGCTGTCTGGCTGGAAGGCTAGCGGAGGCTGGCCATTAACTCGGGGCGGACAATGTCCAGGCGGACACGTTGGATTCCACGCGCCTTGAAGTCGAGTACTTTGGCGGCATTGTAGGACACGTCAATGATGCGGCCATCCACGAACGGCCCACGGTCATTGATCCGCAAAACTGCGGAATGTCCATTGCGCAGGTTTGTCACCTTAACCAAGGTCCCTAGAGGCAGATGCATGTGCGCTGCCGTCATCTCGTACATGTTGTAAGGCTCGCCGCTGGCAGTCGGTTTGCCTTGAAAATAGCTTCCGTACCATGAAGCCGTCCCCACTTGATACGGCTTATTGGCTTTTGTCCTGACGTACTTTACAGGTACCGCCACCGCAGTTTGCTTCGAATTAGCTTGGGTCTTACCTGACTCTGAGTTGGATGGCCTCTGAGCCGCCCCCAGGCTGACGACCGATAAAACAATCGCCAGTCCATGAGCAATGTGCTTCCTCATTCAGTCACCTCGTAGTCTAAGAATCGAACCTCCCGGGGTTACTTCTCGCAGCGATTGTCAAATGCTAAAGGGCTGGGTAGGGTGTGTCAACGGTACATGACCGGTAAAATCGTAATCAGGCGGTAACTAATCTTTCACGTAACCTATTGTATTTCTTGCCTAAATGGTTCCATGTAGTGTGGCTACAGTAACTTAAGTATTTATCATTTGGTTAATCCAACTCTGGTTTAAGGCCGTGAAATTCTTACATAGATATTACTTTCATGGGGTTAGAGGTGATTCCTTCATGTAGATTTGGCATAAGAAACCAGGCGCGTACGTACGAAACAGTTTTGGCAACAACCAGTGATTTCCGATAGATTGCCGATATGGCCGAAGTTGCGGTACCGATTGTTTTGACGATCGCTGGATTCGACCCATCCTCCGGGGCCGGCATTACCGCCGACATTAAGACTATAGCCGCCCACGGATGCTATGGCGTTTCCTGCATTACAGCCTTAACCGTCCAATCCACCAAGGGAGTACGCCAGGTTGAGGGCGTCAAGCCCGCGTGGGTCACAGCCACTCTCGAAGAGCTGGTATCAGACGTGGCCATTGCCGCAGTCCATGTCGGAATGCTTGGGAACGGCAAGGTCTGCCAGGCAGTCGCTGACTTTCTGGGGGCCAAAAAGCTCCCCAATGTCGTCCTTGACCCTATCCTGAAGTCGTCCTCCGGGGCTGATCTGCTGGATAAACCGGGCAAGGGAATCCTGATGGAGAAACTGCTTCCCCTGGCAACCTTAATAACCCCGAATGTGGCTGAAGCGGCAGCCCTTACCGATATCCCCGTAACCAACCCCGAGCAGATGCAGCAGGCTGCCGCCAAACTGCACGCCATGGGTGCCAAATCGGTAGTGGTGACCGGCGGAGACTTGGAAAAGGCGATCGACCTGCTAAGTTTCCCAGGAAGTAAAGGCATGGAGCAGGAGATATTCAAAGCCGAGCGTCAGCGTTCCAAGTCAACCCATGGTACGGGCTGCGCCTTCGCCACCGCCATCGCCTGTCACCTGGCCCTGGGCAGGGGCCTCCCGGAAGCCGTCCTGCTAGCCAAAGCCTACGTCAGCGCCGCCATAGCCAATGCCACGCCTCTAGGCAGAGGTACGGGACCGGTGCATCATTTGTATCGAATGGATGAACAACGCAGGACGGGAAACACCACCAGCTTGCAGGAACCGCACGAGCATTAAAAGGGGGAGGGCCGTTTACTTCTGGGGAGGGCCCGAAATTCTCAGTAGTATTCCAGCCATAAAAGCAGCAACCCCGCCCAGCAGCCACTCCATCCGCCAGTACTGGATTGCTTGAAAATCCATCACGCTGTCCGAGGGAGCGACGAACCCTACAAACAGCGCACCCGCGATACAACACATTCCAATCAGAAAGCAAACTAACGAGGGGAAGGGCAAACCAAGGGTCCGTCGAACTACAATGGCGCCTTGCATGATGTTGTGAAATTCCAGATAGCGCGTCCAACTGGCACTCGCGTCCGCAGTCGGGCGACTACAGCCGCAGGAGTGGCAGAAACGCGCCCCGACCATGAACTCGGTCTGGCATCGCGGACAGGCGTCAGCCTGCGCAGGGACGAAGATTTCCTGACTCACCTCCGCCTGGGGCACAATGGCAGGAGGCTGCCAAAACTCATGATTTGTAGTAGGTGCTGCGTCCGCCATGAAATTCGCCCCGTTTGCCTCCTCTCCATCGCAAACCGCAGGCCAAATTATGGATTTCTTAAATAACTGATAAACATAGATTTAACTACCATTACAGAGGTTGGTGTACTACTCAGTCAGGCAAGAATTACTCCGCAGCAAGCAAAGATTATCCGCGAACTTTGCTTTAGAGCGTGCCAGTCTCCAAATTAACGACTCGCGCCGCTAAGCTCTAGTTACTTTCTTGGTTCCTGCGTTCCGAGTCGTAGCATCAGTTAAACTGGGTCACGGTCTTCCAAGATGGTCGTTTGGTCTTCGTTGGTTCTACTGTGGTTTATGCTGCTGGCGGGGCTGCCCGCCTTTGCGCAGACTCCTCCCAAGGCCGTAGCCAACGCTCCCGAAAAGCCTCTTTTCCACCCCGATGATCCGCTGAATGCTCAGGCATTCGATCACTTTTACAACATGGACTATGACCGCTCCATCCGGGAATTTGATCAGATCCTGAAGCGGCATCCCGACGATTCCTTTGCGGTAAACCATCTGCTCATCGCAGTTCTGTTTCAGGAGCTGTATCGCATCGGCGCCATGGATACCAGCGAATATACCAATGACAGCTTCATCACCACACCGCACCATCCCGCTGATGACAATGTCAAAAAGCGCATTCGTGACTTGATTGATCGTGCAGAGCAACTGGAAGACAAACAGCTGCAAGCCAATCCAAACGATGTAGACGCGCTGTACGCCCGCGGCGTGACTCGGGGCCAGTTTGCAACCTACACGGCGTTGATCGAACGGGCATGGTTCTCCGCATTACGCAATGCCGTCGGCGCCCGCCGCGACCATGAAAGGGTCCTCGAGTTGGATCCCAACTACACCGATGCCAAGTTGATCGTCGGTGCGCACAACTACGTGATGGGAAGTCTCTCCTGGGCGGTAAAAGCCGCTGTGGCCATGGTCGGGCTCAGTGGCAGCAAGGAAAAGGGAATTAACTACCTTCGCCAGGCGGCCAATTCCCATCGCGAGGTCAGCACCGACGCCAAAATTGTCCTGGTAGTTTTCCTCCGTCGCGAGAAGCAATACGACGAGGCCCTGACTTACGATCGCCATCTCCTGGCGGCTTATCCCAGAAACGTGCTGCTCGCCATGGAGGAAGGAAATCTACTGCGCGCTGCGGGCAAAAACGCAGAAGCCGAAGCAAGCTATCGCAAAGTCTGGCAAACCGGCAAAGATGGCGGTTATCAGGGACTCCATTACGAAGCTGTGGCCCTGAGCCTGGGAGATCTTCTGCGCAGCCAAAAGGACTACTCCGGCGCTGCGTCTGCCTACGAACTGGTCAACCAGGTCGCCAAACCTGATTCTGAAACATCCCAAAAAGCCAACCTCGAAGCCGGTGAGATGTACGATCTACTGCAAAAACGGGACCAGGCACTAAATCGCTACCAAGTGGTGATTGCTGCCGACGCTGGAACTCCGCTCGCGGATGCTGCCCGTAAGCGAATCAAGGCACCCTATCGGGGTGAATAAAATCCTAGTTACTCGCCGCCTCCATCTGGAACTTTTTCCCGCGCCCGGCGTATCCTTATCCAGGGAGAGCTACATATGTACTGCAACTACTGCGGTAAGGTCATTCAGGACGACGCCAATGTCTGTGCCTACTGCGGCAAACGCGTAGGAGTGGTAGCAGGCCGGCAGCGCCTGATGCGTCTCCGCGCCAATCGGAAGATTGCCGGAGTTTGTGCTGGCGTAGCCGAGTACTTTGACATAGACGTGACGCTGGTGCGCGTGATCTGGCTGGTGCTGTTGTTAGCACCTCCGGCGCCGGGTCTGATTGCCTACATCATCTGTTGGATCGTTATGCCGGAAGAACCAGTGGCTTACGCCGTGCCATCAGCTCAGCAGGCCACAAACGTTTAGATAGAGTTCAGACCTCAAAATTTGCCCTTCCGGCGATTTGTGCAGCGAAGAGGAGGAATCTGCTTGCTCCAGCACCATGGCGATAGCTATGGTGCAATAAACACCTATGGCCCGTGTCCGCAGCGGCGATGCCGAAATTATCTACGAAGTTCTTGGCCAGGGTGCACCGGTCATTCTGTTACACCCATTTCCTGCACATCGTGAGCTGTGGATACCCGCAGCCCAGGCGCTGACCTCCCGCTATCAATTGATCCTCCCCGACCTCCGCGCTCACGGCGACTCCGATGCCGGAGAAGGTCCAGCCACCATGCAAAAGCACGCAGCTGACATCACCCGAGTTCTCGACGATGCAGGTGCAGGCAGAGTACCGATGGTTGGTATTTCCATTGGCGGCTACGCGCTATTCGAGCTTTGGAGGCAGGACCGCGACCGCATCTCCGCGCTCGCCCTGTTCAATACCAAAGCTCCAAGCGACACGCCCGAAGCCCGAGCGGGAAGATTGCAGTCTGCATCCGAGGTACTGGAGCGGGGGACCGAACCATTTTTCGAAAGCATGGCCCAAAAGCTGCTGGGCAAGACCACACGCGAGACTCGCCCGGATCTCGTGGCTGGCGCGATACGCATGATGCGCAAAATGTCTCCCCAAGATGTCGCAGCCGTACAAAGAGGCATGGCGGAGCGCCCCGACTCAATGCCCACGCTGAAAACTATCAACGTTCCGACCTTAATCGCGACCGGGGATGAAGATATCCTGACCGGCCTGCCGGAAGCGGAGCAAATGCGGCAAAATATCTCCGGCAGCCAGCTGAAAGTCATCCCACGCGCAGGCCATTACTCCCCATGGGAGCAGTCGGAAGAGGCCGGACGAATTCTCCGCCAGTTCCTTGATTCAGTGACCCCATAATTTTGCTACAATCTCCGCGCCATGATTGATACGTTCCTGGTTCCCCAAAAGACCACCGTAACTGCCAAAGGCGACGGCGCAGCAGTCAGTGTAAGTGGCGCAGCCAGCCGGGTGTTCCTACTGACCTTGAATATCGAAAACATCGTCGAGCAGGAATCGCTGGATGTCAGCATTTACGGATCACCCGACGGCGCGACTTGGGGTGCCAAGCCTTTAGCCGCATTTCCACAAAAGTTCTATCGCGCCGAACATCCATTACTGTTAGATCTCACCGCCCAGGCCGAAGTGAAATTCGTCCGCGCCCACTGGGAAGTGGCCCGCTGGGGACGCGGCTCGGAGACTCCCATGTTTGAATTCAATGTACCCATCAAAGAAGTACCCGCAGACATCCTCAAAGAAGCCACAGCCGAGGCCAAAACCTTGGTGTAACTGGGAACAGAGAACAGAGAACCAAGAACTGAATTCCCATCGTTCCATTCAGGGAAACTCCAGCATCCGCTATATTGAATATCGCATGCAAAACAACTCCACGCAGACCATTCGTCCTGCCGTCAATCTGAAGGGAACCATCCGCCTCCCCGGCGATAAATCCATCTCCCACCGCTACGCCATGCTAGGGGCCATCGCCGAAGGCGACACGAAGATCGAGAATTACTCCACCGGCGCCGATTGCGCCAGCACGCTGAACTGTGTGCGCGGCTTAGGAGTTGCATGGGAACGCGATGAGGGAAAAGTCGTAATCCACGGCCAAGGCGCACAACTGCAAGCGCCAAAGTCGCCGTTAGATTGCGGCAATTCCGGTTCCACTATCCGTATGTTGAGCGGTATCTTGGCTGGACAAACCTTCACCACCGAACTGTTCGGAGATGAATCGCTATCCCGCCGGCCCATGGCGCGGGTAATCACTCCCCTTGAAATCATGGGGGCAAAAATCAGCTCAACCAATGGAGGTCGCCCTCCTCTACGCATCACCGGCGGAGGACTTCACGCCATTGATTACTCCATGCCTGTGCCCAGTGCCCAAGTAAAAACGTGCTTGTTACACGCAGGTCTGTTCGCCAACGGTGAAACCAAAATCTCCGAATCCATCCGTACCCGCGACCACGGAGAAGTCGCCCTGCGCGCTTTCGGCGCCGAAGTAAAACGCAACGGTACGCAGGTAAGTATCGCCGGAGGCCAGAAGCTCCACGGCATCGCAGCGCAAATCCCCGGCGATATTTCCAGCTCCGCTTTCTTCCTGTGCGCTGCCGCGTTATTTCCGGGAGCGCAGTTAACCATCACCCATCTTTTGATGAACCCTACCCGCGCCCGCTTATTCGATGTCCTCATCGCCATGGGACTGCGCATCAACCTGACCCAGGTCGAAGAACATCACGGCGAACTAGTCGGAACCGCAAAGGTGGAAGGGACGCAACTGAAGGGAACTGCTCTAGCTGGAGCCGACACCGCCGCTCTGATCGACGAAATTCCGGTATTGGCAGCCATCGCACCCTACACCGAAGACGGGATCGAGATCCGCGACGCCCGCGAGCTCAGAGTAAAGGAATCTGACCGCATCGCGTCGGTCGCAGCCAATTTGCGTGCAATGGGAGCGGAAGTAGAAGAACGTGACGATGGACTGAAAATTCCCGGCAAGCAGAAATTGCGCGGAGCGGAGATTAAATTCCTTCGGAGATCACCGCATTGCCATGGCCTTTGCCATTGCAGCTTTGCGTGCGGAAGGAGAGACGACGATCCGCGGCGCGGATGCCGCCGTCATCTCCTATCCTGCGTTCTACCAAACTCTGGAATCGCTGCTCGAGCGCTAGCGCTACTTCATCTGTTCAGTCTTGCCGTTGTACTTCACTGTCCCAGTGCCTTCGTTAAAGCGGTCAATATCCGCGTTGGTGTAAGTGCGCGAGGCCTTCTTGGCAGGTCCATACCACTCCATCAACTTCTTCGCGCTGACTTCGCTTTCAAACGAGGCAATACCAAGATCGCCACGCATGGCTGCGCTATTCTGCATGGCGCTGCCATTGCCCTGGACGAACAGAACAGGCGTTGCCGCTTCGCTTGGATATACGATGGCCTGAGTAGACCCGTCGGTGCGAGATGACAGATTAACCGAAGGTGTAACCACGCGAGGCGTAAACGGTGCAGCGTAAACGTCGTAGCCGACCGGGCCGGAGGTTGCAGTCCCACCGACAATCACAGCTTGACCGGCCGCAAATACTGAGAGTAATAGAACCAGAGATAGGGTTGTTAATAGACGCATTTCCATCCTCCAAAGAACCTGAGAAAACTGATGATCCTAAACCGCGCTGGGACGCGATTAGTCGGATTTCCGCTCATCATACACCGGAAAAGCCGCTCTGGATAAGGGTTTTGTGGATTGCAGTGGTTATTCAATGTGCAAAACTTTTCCTTTTGTCATTCCGACGATGAGCCGAGCGAAGAGGAGGAATCTGCTATTTCGAACCAGGCAGGCAAATGCTTAACTCCCAACATATCTGGCATAAAGGCTGCGTGCTATCGCCGTATCCGTGGTCCCCTTAATGATGGCCCGGCCATCAGGAAACAATGTCATCTCATAAGGCTCGCGCCAAAACTTCAAAACAAATTCATTGTGCCGCACCGGTCCATGAGCGCGTAGCCGGTCACTCATCTCCACCAAATCAATCGGCCGGTGCTTCTCATGGATCTGCACCGAATTGCGTCCACACAAGGTGATGTGAGGCCGCCCCTCGCCGGCAAGATGAATAAAGTCATGCATGCCGCATGCGCGACATTCAGGCCTGGGCTTGTCCGCGGTAATCTCCGCCCGTTCGTTCCGCCATAAATCAAAAGAAAGCAGTGTCCGGCGCACCCGGGCCGCATCTCCAACCAGCACCTTGAGAGCTTCCGTGGCCGCGATCGAAGCTCCCAGATTCACTGCCGAGTTCAAAATCCCCGCAGTCTCGCAGGTTTCCACCATGCCACCCGGCGGATCAGGAAAGATACACGCCAAACAAGCCGTTTTCCCCGGCAGAATATTCAGAGTCGCCGTATAGCTGCCCACCGCAGCCGTATAAATCCAGGGCAAGGAATTCTTGACTGCCCAGTCGTTCACCAAATAGCGGGTTTCAAAGTTGTCGGTGCCATCCAGAACCAACTGCGCCCCGGCAAGCAATTCCTCCACGTTGTCGGCAGTCAAATCCGCAACCTTGGGCTCGACTCTGATCTGGGAATTGAAGGCCGCAATCTTGCGCCCCGCCGCAATTGCCTTAGGCAGCGACTCCGCCGCGTCGGCCTCATCAAACAGCGACTGCCGCTGTAAATTGCTGGGCTCTACATAGTCGCGGTCAATGATCCGCAGTGTGCCAATCCCGGCCCGCGCCAACAGGGAAACCACTGCCGATCCGGTGGCCCCGCACCCAACTACGGCCACTTTTGAGGCGAGCAGCTTTTGTTGCCCCTCCGCCCCAATTCCCGAAAACAGCACTTGCCGCGAATACCTGTCGTCGCTCTCCCAATTCATTACCAGAGTTCCCCGGTGGTCATTAATTTCCTGCTTTCCAACCTTTATCATAGACTCTCAATATCTGCCGGACCGAGTGCAACACAAACCGCTCAGACCTCCTCAAACCATTGAGAGCTAATTGTCTGAGCTAAGGAGACTTCTGCGATTGAGGGGGGCTTGGTGCAAATCCCTGACGACGCCAGCGTTGGTCACGCTATTGGCGCTGTTTACATACGCCCAGGACTCACCGGCAAGTTCGCCTGGATCTGAAAGCGCTTATCCTTCATCGGCTACCAGCTATGAGGGCCTCATCGTCAGTGAAATCAGCTTCCCCGACGTTACGGTGCCGGGAGAGCGCAAAGTCTGCCTCGATCTCGTACAGCAAAGAACCGACCAACCGCTAGATCGCCGCCAAATCCGCGAAAGTGTTCAGGCGCTCTACGCGACCGGACGTTTTGCCGATATCCGCGCTGAAGCCGACCGCATGCCGAACGGCAAGGTGGTTCTGTCCTTCCGCACCTCGCCCAATTATTTCATCGGAGGCGTAACCGTCGAAGGCAACCCGAGCCACCCTTCCGCTGGGCAGATCGTTAACGCCTCCAAACTCAATTTGGGAGAACTGTTCACTCGCGACAAGATCGACCGGGCAGTAGAAATCGTCCGTCAGCTCATGCAGCAGAACGGCTACTACCGTTCCACAGTGACCGAAACAGAGAATGAGCATCCGGATACGCAACAAATAGACGTTATATTTCACATCCAACCCGGCCCCAGCGCTCACGTAGGAGTGGTCACGGTAAGCGGAAACCAAAACTTTTCTTTGCAGCAAATTCAGGACATCGCCAAAATGCATCCCGGCGACCAGGTCACCGCCGCCCGCACCAGCAACGCCCTGGAGCGGCTGCGCAAGAAATACCAGAAACAAGAGCGCTGGCTGACCCAGGTCAGGATCGCCAGCCAGGTCTACAATCCCCGCAACAACGCAGTGGACTATGCCTTCGAAGTGGTACCTGGCCCCAAGGTTCGTATCGAAACCGAGGGTTTTAAGTTCAGTCGCGGCCAGATCAAGAGGCTAATTCCAGTTTTTCAGGAAAACGCCCTGGATGACGATCTACTCAACGAAGGACGCCGCAATATCCTCAACTATCTCCAGGGCCGCGGTTATTTTGAAGCCAAGGTGGAATATCAGAGGCATCGCCGCTCCAATGCGCAGAATGAACTGGTCGTCAACTACAAGATAGACGCGGGCGGCCGCCACAAAGTCGTCAAGGTGGAAATTACCGGGAACCAGTACTTTGATACTCCGGCCCTGCGGTCCCACATGCAGATACAGATCGCGGAAAAGTTCCTCTCCCGCGGGCGTTACAGCCAGAAGTTGTTAAGCAACGACCTTTCGGCCATTGAGAACCTATACCGCTCGAACGGTTTCCGCCACGTACAGGTCACATCCAATGTAGAAGACGACTACGATGGGCATAAAGACGAGCTCGCGATAACCATTCACGTGGAAGAAGGCGCGCAAACTCGCATCGCTTCACTGAATATTCTGGGCAACATTGCCGTACCCAACGACACCCTGGTGGCCCGGCTGAATTCCACCGAAGGCCAGCCATTTTCCGAGCTATACATCAGCCAGGACCGCGACAATGTCCTCAACTACTATTTCAATAACGGCTTTCCTGACGCCACCTTTGAAGCTTCGGCCAAGCCCGCTCCCGACAACCCCAACGCCATGGATGTCACCTATACCATCCAGGAAGGCAACCAGGTATCGGTCGGCAGCGTGCTGCTTTCCGGCCTGCAACATACCAAACGCTCGGTTGCCACCCGTGAAGTCCAGGTCAAGCCGGGAGACCCCTTAAGCCAACTGGATATTTTGAACACGCAACAGCGGCTTTACGACTTGGGAATTTTCAATCAAGTAGATACCGCAATTCAGAATCCTGATGGCGTAGAGCAATATAAGAATGTCCTGGTCAACATAACCGAGGCTAGGCGCTACACCTTTAACTATGGTCTGGGGCTGGAATTCCAAACCGGCCAGCCCTCCATCGGCACCAACACAGCTCAGGGAGCAACTGGCATAAGCCCGCGAGTGTCGTTCGGCGTCACTCGCCTGAATGTCGGTGGCCGCAATCATACGCTGTCGTTCAAGACCAACGTTGGACGTCTGCAACAGCGGGCGCTGGTCGGCTACGAAGCACCCCGCTGGTTGACCAGCCCGAACTTGAAGTTGTCATTTTCCTTGTCCTACGACAACACTATTGACGTGACGACTTTTACTTCAGAGCGACTGGAAGGCGCCGTCCGTTTGATTCAGAATCTGAACCGAATCAGCACCATGGAATACCGCTTCACCTATCGCCGTGTACAAGCGACAAACCTGCCGGCCAATACCAGCCTGGTTTTGTTGCCATTACTTTCGCAACCGGCGCGCGTAGGCATGCCTGGTTTCACCTACATCCGCGACAAAAGAGACAACGCGCTTGACCCGTCAAAGGGGAACTACACCACCATTGATGGGGGAGTCGCCAGCAACTATTTCGGATCACAAAGGGATTTCAGCCGCCTGGTAGTCCAGAACTCTACCTACTACGCCTTCGGCAAGAACCCCCAGCGCGAAAGAAAGTTTGTGTTCGCCCGCTCGACCCGCATCGGAATCGAGAACCCCTTCGCAGGAACGGTTTATATCCGCCCTGGCCTGTCCTCAGGCGCGCCGACCATCCCGCTTCCTGAACTGCTGCTTGCCGGGGGAGGCAACTCCCACCGTGGATTCGGGTTGAATCAAGCAGGTCCTCGCGATCCGAATTCCGGGTTTCCCATCGGCGGCAGCGCGATGTTCATCAACAATCTCGAACTGCGCTTCCCGCCACTGAGTCTCCCCTTCGTCGGAGACAATCTCAGCCTGGCCATCTTTCACGATGCCGGCAACATCTTCATCAGCGGACACGACATGCTTCACAACCTGCTGCGCTGGCGGCAGAAAAATTCGCAACTCTGCCTCCAGGACAGCACCGCAACCCAATGCGATTACTCGTATGTTTCGCATGCGATTGGAATCGGTATTCGCTACAAAACTCCAATCGGCCCGGTGCGCTTCGACTTCGGTTATAACCTGAATCCGCCTGCATTCCCCAGTTGCCAGACCGCCGCCGACCCGAGTAATCCCGCGTCCGTGTTTAGTGCGCGGTGTGATGCGAGTGACCCCATCGATCCGAATAACCCAGATCGCCTGCGGTCTACGTTCTTCGTGCCGCAACATGCCCGCCACTTCAACGTATTCTTTAGTATCGGGCAGACTTTCTGATGATGCGGAGAATCCAAATCGTCACCGTATTTCTGTTGGCTGCGCTGAGTTCCGCCCGTGCGGGCGATGTTATCGACCGCATCGTGGCCCACGTAAACGGACACATCATTTTGCAAAGCGAATGGGATGAAGCCCTGGCCTACGAAGCCCTCACCGGCGGCAAACCTCTCCAGCAGCTGACCGGCGAAGACCGCAAAGCGGCCCTCAATCGTTTGATTGACCAGGAGCTCTTGCGGCAACAAATGCCACTGGCTTCCGACGAGGATCCCGCTACCCAATACAAGCCGGATGAGAAAATTATGAACGCGCGTCTACAAGATGTGCGCCAACAATTCCGCGAGGCCGAAACCGACCAGGGCTGGCACGATCTGCTGGCACGGTACAACTTCACCGAAGATGAATTAAAGGCCCACATTGCGGCCCAACTTGAAATCCTGCACATGATCGATGAGCGCCTGACGCCTACGCTACCGGTGGACAACAAAAATATTGAGGATTATTACAATCAGACTTTCCTGCCCCAGGTCCGCAAGTCCGGGGCCAAGGAACCGCCACTGGTCGACGTTGCGCCAAAAATCCGTGAACTTCTTCTCCAGCAAAAATTGAACGAGGCTCTAAAGGAATTCCTGCAAAACCTGCGTGATGCCAGCACCATTCGCTTGCAAATCACTTTGCCGCCGGACGGGAGCCAACCCCGTTGAGCGACGCCCCACCGAAATCCCGCTGGCGCAAGTTGGGAAAGCTTTTCCTGATTCTTGTTCTGTGCGGAGGGGCAATCGCTGGAGCCTTGCTCTGGTACATCACAACCGATTCGTTTCGCAGCATGGTAAGCCGCCGGCTGGTTGCTCAACTGGAGCGCATCACAGGAGGCAAGGCGGAAATCGGCAACCTGGATATTTCCCCTTTTCAGTTGCGCGTCGATTTGCGGAACCTGACCATACACGGTCTCGAAAAACCGGATGAAGCCCCTTACCTGCATGTGGACCGCTTGATCGCCGAGCTTAAGTTCAGGTCCCTATTTCATGGGGACCTTGGGTTTCGCGCCATCGTGATCGACCATCCCACTTTGCATCTCGAAATCTATCCCGATGGAACCACCAATCAACCGTCTCCAGCCGTGAGTGCAGATAACTCAGCCCAAGGACTGAATCAACTGCATCAGCTATTTTCCGTTTCCGTGAATCGTATTGATGTACGCCATGGCACACTCTTATTGGGCAATCAACAAGTGCCGCTGGACTTTACCCTCAACGATCTCTCGGCCGACACCAGTTACAGCCTGCTGCATCGCCGCTACGACAGCAATATTTTGCTGGGCAGGGCGGAGCTCAAATTCGAAGGCTACCAGCCCATCGCATGGACGGCGGAAGTTCATTTCAGCGTCGAACGCAATCGCATCGAACTCCAGTCACTTAAGGCCGCTTCCAGAGGCGCGCATCTGGAGGCCAGCGGTAAGCTACAGAACTTTCTTCAACCTCAGGTTGAAGGAAATTATTCGGCTGACTTTGATTTAGCACGAGTAGCGGCAGTTATCCGGCAGCGTGACTTACGCGCAGGTCAGTTGCAGATATCCGGTCAAAGCTCGTGGTCGTCAAAGGCATTTTCCGCTAGCGGGAATCTGACGGTAGAGGATTTCGCATGGCACGACGCGAATATCAATCTCCACAATGCCAACCTTAGCGCCAAGTTCTCCGCAGACCGCAATCGCCTGACGTTCTCGCAAATCCAGGGACATTTACTGGGAGGTAGCACCACCGGGGAGTTGGTCGTCGCCAATTATTTGCCCAGGATCCCGGATGCAAAGACGCACAAAATACCGCAACAAGATGGCACCCTGCGCATGCGGCTGAGCAATTTATCCATTGCTGAGATTGCTGATGCCGTATCCAATCCGCATCGCCCTTTTGACCAGATCGGCGTGGTCGGCGTAACCTCCGGTAGCGTAGACACCCATTGGAAGGGTTCTCCCCGCAATGCCGACATAAAAATCGCGGTGGATGTAGCGGCCCCTGATCCGGTTCCGCCCGGTCGATTGCCGCTCGACGCGCATGCCCGCTTCACCTACTACGGAACAACCGACGAATTGCAAGTCGAACAATTCGAAGTGAGCACGCGATTCACCCAGCTCCACGCAACCGGCGCCATTTCGCAGAAATCCAGCCTCCGCCTAGCAGCCACAACAACCAACCTCGGCGAACTCAGGCCGGTCGTGATTGCCCTCGGCGGCCCGCAAAAACTGCCGCTCACTCTTAAGGGACGAGCTGAATTTAATGGCACGGTCTCGGGGAAGCTCTCCACCCCGAGTTTGAGCGGCAACATTCAGGCTAACGATTTTGCATACACAGTCCCCTCCACTTCGCGGACAGCCGAACGCCAGGTCCATTGGGACGACCTCAAAGCCGATATCCAGTTTTCGCCCAAAGCGTTGGTTGTTCGCAATGGAGCCATCCACCACGGCGCTACCGAAATTAGTTTTGCTCTGAATCTTGGCTTGCAAAAAGGGGTTCCGGGACCCAACAGCCCAATCGATGGCCGTATTGACGCCCGCTACACCGACCTTGCTGAAGTGCTTACCCTTGCTGGATACAACTATCCCCTGCGCGGCACCGTCGATCTACACGCCGATCTTTCCGGAACCAAAGCAGCGCTCGACGTCCAGGGGAGCGCGGTGGCCAACCACGCGAACGCTTACGGAGTTGATATCCAAAGCGCTCAAGCCCAGTTTCGCTTAAACGACGATAAAGCTTCATTTCATGACATCAGTATCATCCAGGCCGACCAGAGTATCACCGGTTCCGCGGCCTACAACCTTTCGTCTCAAGCCTTCCAATTCGATCTGATCGGCAAGGGCCTGAACTTAGCAAATCTCCCCAAGCCTTCCACCTACAATTTAGCGGTCGAAGGCCGTTCCGATGTTCATGCCACCGGCAGCGGAACGCTGCAAGAACCAGCCATCAACGCGACTGTCAAGCTTCGGGATGTCATCGTCAATGGACAACCGCTGGGCGATTCAACCTTTGAAGCCAGAACACAAGCCGGCGATCTTCACCTGACCGGACATTCCCAATACGAGCAGGCGCAAATGACCACGGACGGCACGGTTCATCTGCGCAATGACTGGCCATGCAACATCAAGCTTCACTTTACCCAGGTAAACGCCGATCCGTTGTTGCGGGTTTACATCAAAGGGCGCGTGAACAGTCACTCCTTGATGGATGGCGATTTGGTGATTCAGGGACCGTTACGCCGCCCAAGCGAACTGCGAATCAATGGCGACTTTTCTAACATTACTCTGGGAGTAGGCGACGTCAATATCCATAATGAGGGCCCTGTCCGCTTTGCAGTTGCGGACAAGTTGCTCACCATCGAACCGTTTCATTTCACCGGCGACCGCACCGACCTCACTGGCAACGGGACGATCCAGCTCACTGGAGATCGCAAGCTAAACCTCCGCACCCACGGACGCGTCAGCCTGCGCTTGATTGAAAGCATCAATCATGATTTCACCTCTTCCGGAATCGTCACTGTAGATCTGAACATCACCGGCACCGTTCCCAATCCCACCGCCCAGGGACGCTTTGAGATTCGCAATGGCTCCATCGCCTACATCGACCTGCCCAATGCTCTGAGCGGAATCAATGGCGCCCTTGTCTTCAATCAGGACCGCATCCAGATCGAAACCCTGACTGCGGAAACCGGCGGAGGCACAGTCCAGTTCCAGGGTTATGCGACCACCCGCAACCGCCAAATTAACTTTGACGTAAACGTGCACGGCGACGATGTGCGCCTGCGCTATCCGCCCGGCATAAGCTCCACCGCAACCATGGATTTGCGCTTTGCCGGCAGCAGCACCGCTTCCATGTTGTCCGGGGACGTGACCATTACCCGCCTGGCCATGAGCCCGAACTTCGATTTCGCCAGCTACCTGGCCAATAGCAGCCGCACCGCGACATTGTCACAGACCGACCCGTTGTTAAACAGCATCCGGCTCAACGTGCACATTGTGACCACGCCCGAACTCCAGATGCAGACCACCATACTGCGTCTTTCGGGAAATGCCGACGTCCGCCTCCGCGGCACTGCCGCCAAGCCGACTCTACTGGGACGTGCCGACATCACTGAAGGCGAGCTGTATTTCAATGGCACCAAATATCATTTGGAGCGCGGTGAAGTTAGTTTTCGCGGCCCCAGCGGCATTCAACCATTCCTTGATCTCCAAATGACCACGCGTGTTCGCGACTACGACATCACGGTTAGCCTGAATGGCCCGCCCGACAAACTCAAACTTCAATACCGCTCCGAACCCCCACTACCGGAAGCCGACATTGTCAGTCTTCTCGCACTAGGCCGCACACGCGAGGAATCCGCGCAACAGCAAGGGAACTCCGCTTTCGGCCAGGACGCATCCAGCGCCATCCTGTCGCAAGCCCTCAATGCCACTGTCAGTAGTCGCGTGCAAAACCTCTTCGGTGGAAGCCGCATCAAGATTGATCCCCAGGGCTTGAGTACGGAAACCACAACTTCCCACGGGCCACAAGTCACCATCGAGCAGCAAGTCACGGACAAACTTACCCTCACCTACAGCACCAATGTGGCACAGTCGTCCCAGCAGATCATCCAAATGGAATACAACGTTTCGCGCAATCTCTCGATCCTGGCCGTGCGCGATCAAAACGGCGTGGTCAGCTTTGACGTACGCATACGTCAGCGTAAGAAATAACCGTTTCCCCTGCCGTTCCTGGTTTCGTTATTCTCAATGTACATGTGGACGGATCCGCAATCCGCTCAGCAAATGGTCGAGTCGCAACTACGCTCTCGCGGCATCCGTGATGCGCGAGTGCTGCACGCCATGGCGCACGTTCCTCGCCACGAATTTGTCCCTCCTGAGTTCAGGCACCAGGCTTATGAGGACCGCCCGCTTCCCATAGGAAAAGGGCAAACCATCTCCCAGCCTTATATCGTGGCCATCATGCTGGAGGCTGTGGATCTATCTGCTTCCGATGTTGTGCTCGAAGTCGGAACCGGGAGCGGTTACTTGACCGCATTGCTGGCAGAACTTTGCCGGTATGTCTATTCGCTCGAGTTGCATGCATCGTTGGCTGTCCAAGCCAGAGCAACTCTGCAACGGCTGGGGTATGGCAACACGGCGATAACAGTAGGTGACGGCGCTCAGGGGCTTCCCCAGCACGCCCCTTTCCACGCCGTCATTGTCTCCGCCGCCGCCACCGAAGTACCCAGGCCCCTGTTCGATCAACTATCTGAAGGCGGCCGGATGATTATGCCTGTCGGCCTTCCTGAAGCACAGCAACTGCAATTCATCCGAAAACAAGCCGGCAATCCAATTGTCACTGTTCTCGAAGGAGTCCGTTTCGTCCCCCTGCTCGCGCCGACTGGCAAACCTATTTCTGATTAAACCCATCCTAGTAAATGGATCGTAACTAGCAGGGAATGAAGTTGCATTGCGCCGCAAGGCACAGCAAGGCTGAATCCCAACAACGGAGGAACCAGACATGAGAACAATGCGCCGGATGTATTTGGGATTGTTACTGACCGCAGTGCTGGCGCTTCCAGCACTTGCACAAAAAGTTGGTTCGGGAAGGTATGACCAGCAGATTCAGAACGACGTTACCAAGTTACTGAACTCAAAAGACAAGTGGAAGGGACTTACCGCCAGTACCGAGGACAGCATCGTTACCCTGAATGGGTCCCTAAAAATACTGATGGACAAACTCGATGTCGGAACGAAAGTGAACAAAATACAGAACGTAAACGGAGTCCGCAATCACATCGAAATTTCCACCACCGTACCCGATGCCGAGTTGAGGAATAAACTGGCGGACAAACTCCGCTACGACCGGGTCGGCTATGGAATCCTTTTTAACAATCTGACTCTGAGTGTAAAAGATGGTGTCGCCACTATCGGGGGTCAGGTCCGGGATTATCCCAGCCGCGATTCCGCCCTTGCCGTGGCGGAGACCATGCCAGGGGTGAAAGATGTCGTGGACAACATCGACGTATTACCCACTTCGAATTTCGACGACGATCTCCGTATCCGTGTCGCTCGCGCCATCTATGGCAATACTGTCCTCAACCGTTACGCCTTGGATCCTGAGAAACCGATCCGCATCGTCGTTAAAAATGGGCATGTATCCCTGTATGGCGTAGTAGACAGTGAAATGGATAAGAATCTGGCTGTGGCGCAGGCAAGAACGGTACCGAATGTATTCAGCGTAGACGACCATCTGGTGGTCGCCGGCGCTGACAAGAAATAGCTCGGTTACAATCGAAGCGTGGCTTTCTTCCGCGACCTGCGCGTCACCCTGGAGATGATCAAATGGGAGCACTCGATCTTTGCGCTCCCGTTTGCGTTATGCGGCGCATTCCTGGCCGCTGGAGGAATACCTTCTGGGCGGCAGTTGACATGGATCATCGTAGCCATGGTGGCCGCACGATCGGCGGCGATGGCATTCAATCGTTTGGCCGACGCTTCGATTGATGCCGCCAACCCGCGCACCCAATCACGGGCATTGCCCGCCGGCACGCTCTCCCCAGGGTTCGTTACTCTGTTTGTTGTGGTATCGTGTGCGGTATTCGTTCTTGCAGCCTGGCAGCTAAACCGGCTCACGCTGCTACTTTCCCCGGTAGCTTTGGCTACAGTCCTACTCTACTCATACACCAAGCGCGTGACCCGCTGGTCGCACCTTGTTCTAGGCGTATCTCTGGGTATCGCGCCCTCTGCCGCCTGGATCGCCGTCCGCGGGTCACTCGATCCGCACATTCTTCTGCTCACCGCAGCAGTCATGTTTTGGGTGGCAGGTTTCGACGTTCTTTACGCCTGCCAGGACTATGAGTTCGACCAGCAAGCAGGCTTGCATTCCATCCCGCGCCATTGGGGGATTCCACGCGCTCTCTGGCTGGCCCGGTTTTTTCACGTCGCTATGCTGGTTCTGCTGGTGATCTTATTGGCAGCTTTTGGATTGGGCAAAGTAGCAGCCATCGGAGTAGCAGCCGTCGCAACCCTGCTACTCTACGAACACTCACTGGTATCCAGCAAAGACCTCAGTAAGCTGAACGCCGCCTTCTTCACCATGAATGGAGTGATTTCGGTGGTTTTCTTCGCCTTCGTAGCCGGAGACCTGCTAATCAAACACTGAGAACAGAGAACTGGCATCTGAGAACTGAATTCCACCCTCATGAACTCCCAATCAGAATACCGGTAAGAAAAACCAGCACGCCGCCCAATCCAACCTGCAAAGCCGCAGAAAAAGTAGGCGTATCCATATAGCGATGTCGAATCCAGGTAATGACCGACAATTCGACTACTACCACCAAAGCCGCCAAGGTCATAGCTAATCCAAAGCTGTGAATAAGGAACGGCAGAGTATGCCCCACGCCACCAACCGCGGTCATGGCTCCAGTGACCACGCCTCGCAACCAGGGATGACCGCGCCCGGTAAGGCTGCCATCGTCCGAGAGCGCCTCGGCAAAGCCCATACTGATGCCTGCCCCAAGCGATGCCGCCATCCCGATAAGAAACGCATCCCAGCTATTGCGGGTAGCAAACGCTGCGGCGAAAACCGGAGCCAGTGTGGAAACTGACCCGTCCATCAGCCCGGCCAAGCCCGGCTGCACAATTTGCAGGACAAAGAGCCGCCGTTGTGCCTGCTCTTCTTCTTCCTTGACACTTTTCGGCAGGATTGTCTTGTCCAGCTCTTCCGCATGCTTTTCATGGGTGCGCTCTTCATTGGCCAGATCGTCCAACAGTTGCCGCGTGCTGGCGTCCTGCGACCGCGCCGCCGCTTTTTCATAGAAACGCCGGGTTTCAATTTCAATCGCGCTGGCATTCTTGCGGATCACATCCAGCCCCAAGGGACGCATCAGCCAAACCGGCTTCCGCTGCACAAATCCCTGCACGTCCTGCCGCCGGATCAGCGGGATGTGTTCCCCGAAGCGCCTCCGGTAAAGTTCAATCAACCTCTGCCGATGGCCAGACTCATCCTGGCGCATGGCTTCGAACAATGTCGCTGACGCGGGATAATCCTGCCGCACACCCTCGGCGAAATCGGCGTAGACCCGTTCATCTTCCTCTTCCAGAGAAATTGCTAAAGCCAGCACTTCCTGGTCGGTCAGACTGTCAAATTTCTTCATGGGCGTAGCTTAAACCATTTTTGAGATATTGAGGCGCTGAGTGTCATATACTGCCGGGGTTTGGTTTCAAAACAAAAGTGAGGCGCAATCTATCCATGAACCGTCTAGGTTACTGGTTGTTATCGCTACTAGTTCTCTCCGGGATCGGCTTGGCTCAGGCCCCGGCGCCGATTGTCTCGCCTGAGGTTCACCCTGATAGCACAATTACTTTCAGGCTGCGTATGCCCAATGCCACCGCGGTCACAATCAACCTGGAAGGCGCAAAACCGGCTGCCATGACCAAAGATGATCAGGGAGTCTGGAGCTACACCAGCGGTCCACTGGAGCCTGATTTTTATGGCTACCAGTTCCAGGTTGACGGTGTCGGTGTCGTGGATCCTTCCAATCACCTGCTAAAGCCAAACCTGTTGTTCCAGTCGAACCAGGTCCACGTTCCCGGCCCCAGCTCGCTATCGTGGGAAATGAATAATGTCCCGCATGGCGAAGTTCACCATCACTTCTACCATTCAAAAGTGGTGGGAGATAACCGTGATTTTTACGTCTACACTCCGCCGGGATACGACCCTACGGCCAAAAAGAAATATCCCGTCCTCTATTTATTGCACGGCTTCAGCGACTCCGCCGATGGTTGGACCGCCGTAGGCCGGGCCAACATCATTATGGACAACCTGATTGCCCAGGGGAAAGCCAAGCCGATGGTGGTGGTGATGCCGTTGGGCTATGGCGCGCCGGAAATCGTAAAGCGGGGTTTCGGTGGTTTCTCCGACAATAAACTGCGTGACGCCAACTTCGATAAATTTACCGAAGCCTTGCTGACAGAGGTGATTCCCCAGGTCGAGGCCGAGTATGTAGTGGATAAGGATCGCAACGCGCGAGCCATCGCCGGTCTCTCCATGGGAGGAGCAGAGTCACTTCTGACCGGATTGAACCACCTGGATCAATTTTCCTGGGTCGCCTCTTTCAGTTCTGGCGGATTGCCGCCCGAGTTCGAGACTAAATTTCCCAACCTCGATGCCAAGGCCAATAAGCAATTGCATCTTCTGTGGGTGGCCTGCGGCACCGACGACGGCCTGCTTACCATCAACCGTAAATTCCGCGAGTGGCTCAAGGCCAAGGGCATCAACCATACCGACATTGAAACTCCGGGTGCTCATGCCTGGATGGTCTGGCGGCGCAACCTGGCGGAGTTTGCCGGTCTGCTGTTTCGATGACAGACGCTCCAGCTTCAGAGCAGAAGGGTTTAACGCCGGCACTGTGGGTCGTGCTGGCGTTACTTTCCCTTTCTCTGCTCATCAACTATGTGGACCGCAGCAGCATCTCCATCGCTGCTCCCCTCATCAGGAATGAATTTGGGCTCTCCGCCTCGCAATTGGGTGTCTTGTTCTCTGCCTTCTCCTGGACCTACGCATTCTTTCTGATTCTCTCCGGCTGGCTGGCAGACCGGTTCAATGTCAATTGGGTTTTAGCCATTGGCTTCGCCGTCTGGTCAATCGCCACCTTGTTGACCGGAGCGGCTACTGGACTGGCAGTCTTTCTTGTCCTCCGCCTGCTGCTGGGCATGGGAGAATCCGTCGCCTACCCATGCTATTCACGAATCGTCGTTCGCCA
Source organism: uncultured Acidobacteriota bacterium (assembly GCA_963837365.1). GTDB lineage: Bacteria > Acidobacteriota > Terriglobia > Terriglobales > Acidobacteriaceae > CAWBXL01. The sequence goes on along the minus strand of CAWIMW010000003.1, from coordinate 839,973 downwards.
CTTTCCCGAACATCGCCGCGGCCTGGCCAATTCAATCATCGCGATCGGCATGCCTGGAGGCCTGGCCGTCGGAACTTTTGCTGGCGCAATTCTCATGGGCCAATTCGGATGGCGACCGTTCTTCATCATGTTGGGATTGGGAACACTGCTTTGGCTCGTGCCCTGGTTCACCTTCATGCCCCGCGGACGACGCATGGTCCAACCCATGACGAGCGATGTTTCTCCTCCGATTGGGGAGTTGATTGAGCAGCGTTCATTTTGGGGCACGTGCCTAGGCCTGTTCGCCTTGAATTTTCTTTTGTATTTCATGATCAATTGGCTCCCCCTGTATCTAGTGCGGGAACGAGGCTTCGCCATGAGCAGCGTCGCTGTCGTGGGCTTTGTTTACCTGATTGCTGCGGTAATCTCGCCTGCGGCCGGGTGGTTCTCCGATTATTGGGTTGCGGCAGGCGCAACTCCTACCCTGGCCCGCAAAACGATAATGGCGGGTGGCCAGGTACTATGTGGCCTGTGTTTGATTGCGTGTGTTACGGCAAGTCCCCGGTTCGCTCTCCTGTTTTTGTTCCTGGGCGGCGTTGGCTTTGGTTTTTCTAACTCACAAACCTGGGCGATCGCTCAAACTCTGGCCGGGCCCAACGCTTCCGGGAAGTGGACCGGCATCCAGAACTTCATGGGTAATTTTGCGGGGATACTGGGCCCAATCATTGCCGGGGACTTGATTGATCGAACCGGCGGTTTTTTCTGGGCGTTTGCCGTTACCGCAATGGTGGGCATTTTCGGAGCAGCTTCGTGGGTGTTCGTGGTTGGCTCGCTGGAGCAGATTTCATGGCAAAAACCAGCCTCGATCCCGCTATCGGCGTAGAATACTTCGCATTCACAGGACAAACTCTATGAAACGTTTCGCAGCCTTGCTTATACTCTTGCTCGCACCTACTCTCTTTGCCCAAACTTGGGCGCGTCAACGAATAGAAAAGTCTCCTCGCCATCGTGAATGGGTCGGAGTGAAGCACGATGGCCGCACCATCGAAACCTTCGTGGTTTATCCCGAGTCGAAGGACAAACGCCCGGTGGTCCTGGTCATTCACGAAATTTTCGGCCTGACCGATTGGGTACAGGATTTATCCGACCAACTCGCCGAAGCGGGCTATATCGTGGTAGCCCCCGATCTCCTCTCCGGCAAAGGCCCGAACGGCGGCCGCACCGATTCTTTTGCCGACGGCAAGGAAATAGAAGCGATCCGTGCCCTGAATGCAGACGATGTAACCGCAGACTTGAACGCAGTAGCCGATTACGGCCTGAAGCTCCCTGCCGCCAACGGCAAGCTCTACGTCGCCGGATTCTGTTGGGGCGGAAGTCAAAGCTTCCGCTTTGCCACCAACCGTGCCGACCTCTCCGCAGCTTTCGTCTTCTATGGAAGCGCGCCCGACAAAGCCGACATACCGCGCATTAAAGCCCCCGTCTATGGCTTCTACGCGGAAAACGACGCCCGCATTGGGGCCACCATTCCTGACACGGTCCAGACCATGAAAGACGCAAGCAAGACCTACGAGCCAGTCACCTACAAAGATGCAGGTCATGGCTTCATGCGTGCCGGAGAAGCCCCAGATTCCAGCCCAGGCAACAAGCAAGCTCGAGAAGATGCGTGGAAGCGCTGGATGGAATTACTCCAGAAGTAAGATTGTCACTTCGGCGAGGAGCGCAGCGACAAGGAAGAATCTGCTGTTCGCTTCGGCGAAGTCGAACTTTCCAGAACTTTTGAAGTAACTAGCTCACAAGGTCGACCAACTGACTTGCATGCCCGCCTGCGGTATCATCTAGGCGGATGGCCGCTATTCATCCGTTTCAGACCGACGATCAGGCGCTACAGCCAATCTACGACAAAGTTCATCGCGGGGATCGCCTCAACGAGCAGGACGCCCTCGCCCTCTACCGCACAGCCGACATCCTGGCCGTGGGCTGGATGGCCAACTACGTCCGCGAGCGCATGCATGGCGACAAGACCTACTTCAACGTCAATCGCCATCTGAACCCGACCAACGTCTGTGTAGCTGCCTGCCGCCTATGCGCCTTCGGCCGTAAGAAAGATACTCCCGGCGCGTACACCATGGCGCTGGAAGAAGCCTTCCAAACCGCAGCGTCAGGCTATTCCGAGGCCGTAACCGAGTTTCATATCGTCGGAGGCCTGCATCCGGATTTGCCGTTCGAGTATTTTCTAGACCTGATCTCTGGCTTGAAAGAACGCTTCCCAACGGTTCATTTAAAAGCTTTTACGATGGTGGAAGTTGCCTACATAGCCAGACGCGCCAAGCTGACCATCAAACAGACTCTGGAAAAAATGAAAGCCGCCGGAGTGGATTCACTGCCCGGCGGAGGCGCAGAAATCTTCGCCGACCGCGTGCGCCACATCATCTGCGACCACAAGATTGACGGCGGCCAGTGGCTCGATACCGCCAGGCTGGCCCATCAGATTGGCCTGAAGTCGAACGCCACCATGCTCTATGGTCACGTAGAAAACGACGAAGACCGCGTAGACCACCTCCTAAAACTGCGCGCCTTGCAAGACGAAACCGGAGGCTTCCAGACTTTCATTCCTCTGGCTTTCCATCCTGACAACACGCCATTACAACATCTGCCCAAAACTACCGGTATGCTGGACATCAAACAAATCGCCGTCAGCCGCCTGGTTCTCGACAACTTCCCGCACATCAAATCTTATTGGCAGATGATGACCGCCAAGATCGCGCAAATTTCACTGCGTTTCGGCGCTGATGATATGGACGGAACGGTAGTCGAAGAGAAGATCTACCACGATGCCGGCGCCACCACTCCACAAGGGATGCGGCGTCAGGAATTGGTTCGCCTGATCAAAGAAGCGGGGCGCGAACCGATTGAACGCGATACGCTGTATAGGCCGGTAACCCGCACCGAAACGTCAGTCACAGTGGTAGTCTAACCATTGCATTTGTTCATTCGTCACATACAAACTCTAACCATGATGTCATCCTGAACGCAGTCCGCCGTTACGCGAAGCGGAACGGCGGCAAGCGAAGGATCTATGCATTCCCAGCCACGCTACTACTACGTCTACATCATGACCAACCGCTCCAAAACGCTGTACACCGGAGTCACCAATAACCTCACCAGCCGCGCCTGGCAACACAAGCAGGGCACAGAGTCAGAATTCACTTCGAAGTACAAACTCGACAGGCTGGTCTACTACGAACGTTTCGTAAATGTCCGCCGAGCCATCGCTCGCGAAAAGGAAATCAAGGGCTGGTTGCGCATGAGAAAGATCGCTCTGATCGTCTCGCAGAACCCCGCCTGGCGCGACCTGAGCGCAGAATGGCAAGACCAGTACAAGCCCCGGCAAACTGCATAGATCCTTCGTTCCTCAGGATGACAAGGTCGCTAGTATGGGGGAGAGCCCGTTCCATTACTCCAACCCCGATGTCATCCTGAACGCAGTCCGCCGTTACGCGAAGCGGAACGACGGCAAGTGAAGGATCTATGCAACTCGCTCGCCAGCCACTACAACAATCACTCCGACCTCTTCTCCGCCGCCGTCGCGCCCGCTTCCAGCAGAAATGCCGTATTCACCAATCCAATATGTGAGAATCCCTGGGGAAAATTTCCCAACAGCCGCTTCGCTTCTGGATCGTATTCTTCCGACAAGAGCCCGACATCATTGCGAATGTCCAGCAGCCGCTTGAAGGTCCGTACCGCATCTTTGCGCCGGCCCTGCATCACGTAGTTATCGGCCAGCCAAAACGTGCAGGCGAGAAACTTGCCTTCGCCGTGTGGCAAGCCGTCCACTTCCGGGTCCGGAACGTATCGGGCCACAAAACCATCTTCCGACATTAGGTGCTTTTCAATGGCGGCAACCGTACCCACCATTCGCGGGTCACGCGCGGGCAAAAATCCAACCATCGGAATCATCAGCAGGCTGGCGTCGGGGCGCTTCGCGCCATAAAACCCCACAAACGAATTAAGCCCGGCGTCGAATCCTTCCCGGCAAACTTCCTTGCGGATTTCATCCCGCAAGGCGCTCCAGCGACCCGCGTGGTCGTTCAGCCAGCCACGTTCCACCGCTTTCACCGCGCGGTCCATCGCTACCCACGCCATTATTTTTGAGTGGGTAAAATGCCGCCGTCCGCCGCGCACTTCCCATATCCCTTCATCCGGTTTGTTCCATGCTCCTTCTAGAAACTCCAACAGCGCTTTAAGGACCCCAGTGGCGGCATTCTCCAGCGATTTCAGTTTGGCACGATGGCACTGGTAGAGTGTATCCACGACCTCGCCAAAAATGTCCAATTGAAATTGTTTGTAGGCGGCGTTTCCGGTGCGCACCGGCGCAGAATTTTCGTAGCCCGGCAACCATGGCAGCTCCAGTTCCGTCAGCCGCCGTTCCCCGCGTAGCCCATACAGGATGTTTAGCTCCGACGGGTTGCCTGCGACCGCGCGCAATAGCCACTCCCGCCACGCTCCCGCTTCCTTGACATACCCCGCGCTCATCAGTGCATGGAGTGTCAAGGTCGCGTCCCGGACCCAGCAAAATCTGTAGTCCCAGTTGCGCACTCCTCCCAGCCATTCCGGCAGGGAAGTGGTGGGCGCGGCCGCGATCCCTCCGGTGGGCATGAAGGTCAGTGCCTTCAAGGTAATGAGTGAGCGGACCACCGCATCCCGCCACTGTCCTTTGTAGGTACAGCGCTTGGCCCAGCTTTGCCACCATCGATCTGTGGCTTTGATTTCTTTCTCGACGTGGAGTTCCTTGGGTTCGTGTTGATGCGACGGGTACCAGGTAAGATCGAACGGGACGCGCTCTCCCTTGCCCACCGTAAACTCGGCAATGGTCGTTAAGTCCTTGCCCCGAAGGGGAACATCCGTGCGGAGGCTGACCATGTCCGGCCCGGCGATGGCGGAAATACCTCTTTTTGTCCGCCTCACCCAAGGCACCACGGACCCATAGTCGAAGCGGATGACCAACTCCATCTTCATCGGAACCCGGCCCCGCTTTCCCACCACCAATCGAAGCAGATCAGGCCGGGTGTCGCGCGGCGTCATGCAGTCCACCAGCACGACGGAGCCACTTTCAGTTTCGAATTCCGTTTCCAGTACCAGGCTGTCCGGGCGGTATCTGCGTTTGACGCTCTTGATCGGCTCTGCCGGGCAAATGGTCCAGTGGCCGTGCTCCGGTGTGCCCAGCAGCGCGGCAAAACATGCGGGGGAATCGAAATGGGGAAAGCATAACCAGTCAATGGCTCCCGTTCTTGAGACCAGTGCCGCGGTGTGGCAATCTCCGATCAGCGCATAATCCTCGATCAGTAACGACAAGGCTTCCTCCGTGTTCAAATTTTGATACTGCACCGGACTGTTATTACGTACAACTTCTTCTGCAACTCCACTATATAATCTCGCGTTTGCCGCATGCGGCCCTTTCCCAGGTTTGTGAATGGATTCTATTGCTTTTATTTCTACCGATTCCCGCTTGCCTTTTTTCTCACAGGTGTAGAATCAAATTGTAAGGACGAAACAGCTTCAGGGGATCCGCTCCCCGCTCTCGAGGCCTTCATGAACGTCCACATGAGTTACAGGGTCCACAAGACCCCCGACTTGGAAAAAGAAATTAACCACCTCATTGAAAAGTTAACTAAGCGCCTGCAAGTTTTCCGGCCAGAGTTGGTGCGGCTGAAGGGAAGTGTCGAGGAGAACTCTGCACGCAAGATCCCAACCGTCTCTCTGAACCTGCGTTTACCATCCGGGCAGTTGGCGGTGCAGAAATCCGCCGATACTGCCGTCGCTGCCATCAAAGCTGCGGCCGAGGACTTGTTGCATCAAGTAGACAAGCACAAGGAGCAGTTGCGCAACTCTCACAAGTGGCGTGGACGCCGCCGCCCCGCCGCCAACCGTCATGAATCGCAGGTCCCGTTTGAAACCACATTGGCTGCGGTCCAGCCGCCGATGATTTTGCCGGAAGATATTCGCTCTTATGTGAACGTAAATCTAGGCCGCCTCGAACTCTTTGTAGATCGCGAAATCTATTTCCTCGAGGCGGCTGAGCAAATCGCCCGCAATTCGTTGTCAAAACAGGAAGTCATTGATGAAACCATAGCCCGTGCGCTAGGCGATGACGGTGAAAAACCAGAGCGTCTCGCCTTGGAGCCGTGGCTGTTCCGCATCGCTTTGGGCGTAACTCGCGACATCGCCTCAGCCAGCCGCGAAGAAGGAACTGCGGTTCATCTTGAGCAACTGGTGCCGCGCAAGAATGAGCGTGCCAGCGATGAGCCTCAGCTCCAATTCCATCAGCCGGATGAGTCATTTACCGAAGAAACCATGATCCCCGACCGCCGTACCGCAACCCCGGAGGAGGTTGTCTACTCCGACGAAATGATGACGCTGGTGCAATACGCCGTGGCCGGCGCCAGCCGCCACGACCGCGAAGCTTTTATTCTGCACGCGATTGAGGGATTCATGATCGAGGAAGTGGCCGCCATCACCGATCGCAAAACGGACGAGGTCCTTGCGTCCATCCACAGCGTTCGCGAACGCCTGCGCCGTTCTCCTCCCCTAGCCAACCGTTTCCGGGAGAAACCGCTTCATATAAGTGCTGCGGATTAACAACACGGAAAGGACGGCATGATGATTACTCGCGAACATCTGCGTGAGTTGAGCCAGTTTCGCTTCAACGATAACGAGCACTGCGCCATCAGTTTTTATTTTCAACCTTCCACGCCTCACGATAAATCCCATCGTGAGGAAACGATCCTTGCCAAAGACCTGGTACGGAACGCCCTTCGCCAGCTTGCCTCTAATGGCAACGATCAATGCGCACGCACCGATCTACACCGGATCATGGCCTTAGCTGAACAAATGCATGGCAATCAGGCCAGGGCCAAGGCGATTTTTGCCTGCGGCCGCGAAAAATTCTGGCGCGAATTCGATTTGCCTCCGGACCTGCCGGGCACACAATTGTTTCTAAATCGCCGCTTCCACCTCAAGCCTATGGCAGCGATCCTGAGCGCCAGGCCACATCTGGGTGTAGTTTTGGTGGACCGCCAAAAGGCACGCCTGTTTGACTTCCGCCCGGACGAACAAAAGAAGGAAGATGAATTGAAAGAACAAGTGGACCTGTTTCATCCTCTGACCCGCCGCGGCAGGAGTGATGGCTATGCCGGGTACGACGCCGGTCACACCGAACGTCGAGTGGCCGACGATGTACTGCACCATTTCCGCGACGTGGCTTCCGTTCTAAAGGACCGAACAGAAAAAGGCACCTGGGAGAAACTGATCGTAGGGTGCCAGGAAAAAAATTGGCTGGACTTCGAGCCGCAACTACACTCCTACGTAAGGCAGCGGGTCCTCGGGCACTTTGTTATTGATGTCACCAGCGCCAGCCTGGAACAGATCCACAATAGTGTGTCCCTTGTGCTGAAGGAGACCCAGCACCAGCAGCTTAAGGCACTGGTGAAGGAAGTCATAAGCAATGCGCGCGGACATCGTAGAGGAGTGACCGGCTTGCGGCGCGTGCTACGCGCATTGCAAATGGGTGAAGTTCAAACCCTGATTATGTCCGAAAGCTATCGCGCCCGGGCCGTGGAGTGCAGCAGCTGTGGATATGTAGATGCTCACATGGTCCGCTTTTGCCAGGCCTGTGGACACGCAACTCTCGAATTGGAAGATGTCTGTGACGCCATCATCCCCATGGCCATCCGCCGCGACATTCAACTGTTCCTGATCAAAGACAGCCAGGACCTGGATAATGCCGGGAACATAGGAGCGTTATTGCGTTTCCGCGCCGAACGCAATCCGCCTATGCCAGCCGCGTGATAGCGTTCCTCAATCCAATCTCTTCATAAGATTCCTTTGCGTCCTCAGCGGCATTTCTCTGCGACCTTTGCGGTTCAAGATTTTGCTTTGCCTTAACACTTTTGGAAGCCCCTCCCACAACTGATATTCTGTAACGTTTCTCATCTCCGGGGCATCCTCAGTCAGGAGCGCTAATGTCCGTCTCCCGTCGTGATTTCCTAACCACCACAGTAGTAGGCTCTCTGGCTCTAGGGGTTGAGGGCCAGGACAAATCTCAACCCGCCAGCAAGCGCGCCATCATCATTTGCTCAGGCAACGGCGTCAACTATCTCAACGATGCCTATGTCTTTCTAAAAAATGGCGGAGACACCCTCGACGCCGCCATCAAAGTCGTAAAAGGTCCCGAGGACGACCCCAACGACGACAGCGTAGGTTTGGGAGGCATCCCCAACGAGGACGGAGTAGTCGAACTAGACGCGTGCTGCATGCACGGCCCCACGCGCCGCGCCGGATCAGTAGGTGGACTGCATAACATCAAAAATGCCGCCCAGGTTTCCAAAGCAGTCATGGAGCATACAGGGCATGTGATGCTGGTCGCCGATGGCGCAGAACGTTTCGCAGTCGCCACGGGTTTCCCACGCGAGAATTTGCTGACTGACCATTCCCGCAAGATCTGGCTGTTGTGGAAGGAATATCACTCAAGCGATGACTGGTGGGGCCCGGGACTCTCCGATCCAAACTGGAAGGCCCCGGAAAACATCTCGCAGAGCGAACTCTGGCAAGAAAGATACGCGAAGCTGGAAGAGCGCGCTTCAGCCCTGGGCATAGAACCAGAGCGCCGCCGCTCTGCCATCCACAAAGTCCTGTTCCCACCCACCGGCACAATCCACTGCTCTGTACTCAATGAAAAAGGAGAGATGTCCGGAGTCACCACCACCAGCGGCCTGGCTTACAAACTTCCCGGACGCGTCGGCGATTCTCCCATTATCGGCGCAGGCTGCTACACCGACCAGGACGTAGGTTCAGCAGGCGCAACCGGCAGCGGGGAAGAGAACATCAAGGTAGCCGGCGCCCATAGCATTGTAGAAAACATGCGGCGGGGGATGTCCCCAATGGAAGCAGGACAGGATGTCTTAAAGCGCATCGTCCGCAATCACAACGGGGACAAGAACAAGCTGCGCTTCATGGACATGACCTACTACATCCTGCGCAAAGACGGAGCCTATGCGGGTGTCTCCCTATGGGACGGCTACGAACCCGACAAGCCGCACCGGATCGCAGTCCACGACGGAACCAACCGCGCAGAAAAAACCGTAGCCATGTTCAAGGGAGTATCCCAGGAATTCCCGCCGTTCCCCAAAGTCCCAGCAGAAAGAATGAAAGAGATTCAGTAAAGAAAACCAAGAGAGTGCCCCATCCTTAAATTTCGCGCCTTCCGCGAAATTTAGGATGGGGATTTTCCTAAACCGATTCGCTGGTCATAATAAACAGCGGCTTCATCTCAAACGTGTGATAGATCGGCCGTAACCGGTCTGTATTGTAGTGCTCCTTCACATTGACAATCTTTTTTGAAGAAGTCACCACATCAATTGGCACATTGTCGTAGCGTCCGTTCTTCAGAACCACCAGGCGTCCGTGCACCTTGCTCAGCAGCAGGTCGAGCGCCAGGTTGCCGTACGCCATAGGAACAATAGAGTCGATCGCATCAGGATCGCCGCACCGCACCAGATAAGCCAGCTTCTGGTTGATGACCTCGACGGTTTTGCCATTGTTATATTTCGCAGAATGCTGTTGCAGTTGCTCAGAGACCAAGTCGCCGATTCCGCCCAGCTTTTTGTGTCCAAAAGCATCCGCGGCGTCATGTTCGAAGACCATTTGACCGCCTTCAAACATTGCGCCTTCTGAAACCAGAACGACGGAATACTTGCTCGGATTCTTTGCCCGGTCTGATACCAGTAGCTCAGTCAATCTTTCAATATTGAATTCATGTTCCGGAATCACGCAGCGATTGGCCGCACCGGCCATAGTAGGCAACATGGCGGTAAAACCTGCATACCGTCCGAACACTTCCAGCACCAAAAAGCGTTCATGCGATCCCGCCGAAGTGCGCAAGCTGTTGGTCATCTGAATCGTCCGGGTGACGCAGGTGCTGAAGCCGATACAGTAGTCGGTACCCGGCACGTCGTTGTCCATGGTCTTGGGAATGGCAACGACCTTAAACCCCTCTTGATAAAGCCTCACTCCATAGCTCAAGGTGTCATCGCCGCCGATGGGAATCAGATGTTCCACACCCAGCCACGCTAGGTTTTTGAGCACTTCCGGAGTCAAATCATTTTTATCGGCGTTGTATGTGCTTTGCAGGTGCGGCGGGACCCCGGATTTCTTGACCTTGCTGGGGTTGGTCCGTGAACTGTGCAGGAAAGTCCCGCCCGTGCGCCCCGCGCGGTTCACGATTTCCTCCGTCAGGACCTGGAAGTTATCGGTATTGTCGAAGTCTTTCTCCCGGACAATGTCCACCAGCCCGCCCCATCCGCGGCGGAACCCGATCACCTGATAACCCTCACGGATCGCGCGAATGGTAACTGCACGGATCGCCGGATTCAGCCCCGGCACGTCGCCGCCACCTGTCAAAATCCCAATCACACCTTTTTTCGTGTTGATGTTTGCCATTTCGATGAATGACCGCCTTCGCTTTGGTTTATTTACTGCTGGAATGAATGCTGATTAGAGCTATACAGAATAGAACGAAAGCAGCGTTTTGACTAGGAAGCAGCTTCTCCGAAATGCCCGAATCAAGCGTTCTGGCGAATATCTGACAGGAGGATTAAATGAGCGAGGCAGGCGGAATAATGGGGCCCATAGGTCCAGATGCGTGTTTGCGGTTTAGAGGCAGAACCGTTGGCACCATTGTCTTGACTGGCTTCGGCGCCTACTCGATGTATTGGTGGACACTGGCTGCCATCCCAACCGGAAAGCAAGGTTGGTTTTATGCGATCGCTGCGATTACCGCAATTTTGTTGGGCTGGTCGATCGCGCAGTTTTCCATCTTCCGTCGCGTGCCACAGGCTGATTTTGGCTTGCGCATGAGGCTCTACGCCATCCGGTTCGGTGCGATTCGTAGCAACCATCGTAAAGACGAACCACGGCTTGGGATTTCGACACCATGTAGGAAAAACCTTAGGGATACATCTCTATGTAAACTTCACTTTGACATCCGCATTCTTGTCCAGGTGGATACTCTCAATAAACCGCACCTTCCCGGTACGCAGCGTCATGATGACTGAAGATGTCCGGGTCCCTTCGCCAAAAAACCGTACACCCTTCATAAGCGCGCCATCGGTAACACCAGTTGCGGCAAAGATGATCTGCTTGCCAGGGGCAAGGTCCTGGGCTTCGTAAATCTTATTCTTGTCCTTGATGCCCATGCGCTTGATACGCTCTTCCAACTCCGGACGATCAATCACCAGTCGTCCTTGCATGTATCCGTTCAAGCAGCGAATGGCCGCCGCTGTGATTACACCCTCAGGTGCACCACCTGAACCCATGACCGCATGAACCCCAGTCCCCAAAACGGCCGCTGCAATCCCGGCAGATAAATCGCCATCGCCAATCAATCTGATCCGCGCCCCAGCCTTACGAATGTCGGCAATTAACTTTTCGTGCCGAGGCCGATCGAGGACGATAACCACCAGATCCTCTACATCACGGTTCAGCCGTTGAGCGATGCTCTTGAGGTTTTCAGCAACCGGAGCATCTAAACTGACCGCGTTTTTGCACGAGGGCCCGACCACGACCTTCTCCATATAGCAATCCGGAGCATGCAATAAACCATCTCGCTCGGCCGCCGCCAGCACGGTAATTGCTCCGGGAGCCCCGGTCGCGCACAGATTGGTTCCCTCCAGCGGATCAACGGCAATATCAACCTCAGGAACTTCAGGCCCATCAGCAAATTCCGCCCCCACTTGCTCTCCGATATAAAGCATCGGTGCCTCATCCCGCTCCCCTTCGCCGATGACAATCCTGCCGCGCATGGGGATGGTGTCCATGGTGCGCCGCATGGCTTCAGTCGCCAGTTTGTCGGCGAGTTTACGCTCGCCCTGGCCCATGGTGTGGGCAGACTCGATGGCCGCAACTTCGACCACGCGCAAAAAACGCGGAGACAGGTCGCTCTCCAGATTTTCACCGAAGCTGCGGGCTTTTTTATCATGCGGATTCATCAGGTGACCTCCCAGGCAATGACCGTCAAACGTAGTTACTATTAAGATACAGGATTGCTCACAGACAAAAGCCGATGGACGGAAACGGGCCGGTTCAGTGTGAGTACGAGATTCGTGGTATTCCCACCCGTTGTACTAACTTCCGGTATCCTGATTCGGCGCGAAGATTATCGAAGGCGGGCTCCACACCCAGTCGCACCACCCAACCGGCATGATCATCCGCTGCCTTCCGTAGCAGCGCCACGGCCTTATCTTTTTCGCCAAGGGCGGCGTAAATCAACGAGAGATCCCACGAGGAAACGAAGGCTGGAGCGCCGTGCCCTTGCATGCTCTTCAGGATTTTGCGTGCTTCGGCCCGGTTCCCGGACAACGCATAGGCCTGGGCAAGATTCGACAATCCGACTCCGCTTTCTCCGCCTACTGTTCTGGCCCTTTCAAATTGCGCGATGGCGTTGCGGTATTGCCCCTTTCGCAGAAAGACCGTCCCCAGATCCAGCAGCACGGGAACATAATTAGGGTCGATCTCCAATGTCTTGTTATATTGCTGGATCGCCTGGTCGTACTGACGCCCCTCGTATTGTATCCAGCCGAGTACGTCATTCACGATGAGCGACAACGGATCAAGTTCCTGCGCCCGCTTGATCTCAGCTACGGCCTCCTCCTGGCGTCCCGAAGTCATCAGAAGAATGCTGTAGAAATGGTGGGCCGAGGCGTAGTTCCCATTGAGTGCAATGGCTTGGCGAAACCTCGTTTCCGCCCCTTGCCAATCCCAGTCATAAAGAAAAGTAGCGTAAGCCAGTGAGGTCTGCGCCTCGGCCAGTTGATCGTCCAGTTCCACAGCTTTGCGGGCGGCTGCCTTGGCCTTGAGGTAGGCGTCTGCCGGCGGGGTGAAGCCCCAATTGGCAAGCATGATGTAAGAATCCGCCAGCCCTGCATAAGCCAAAGCATACGTGGGCTCCTGGTCAATTGCCTTCTGGAAATACTCGATTCCTTTGCGTAAGCCGGATTCGGTTCTCTTGTTCCAGAAATATCTTCCCCGCAAATAGTCCTCGTGCGCCGAGGCGGCAACCTTGTCTGCGACAGAGGAAGTTTGCGAAATCCTGTATCCAATCTGCCGGGCAATGTCCTGCGCAACATCGCGCTCAAGTCGAAGAAGATCACTGACATCGCGGTCATAACTCTCGGCCCACAAATGCTGGTCGCTCTCGGCGCGAATCAGCTGCGCGCGAATACGGACCCTGCCGCCAACTCGTTCCACTGTGCCTTCCACAATGGCGTCTACATGCAGTTCCTGGCCAATCTCCGGCACGCGTTTGTTTGTTCCTTTGAAACCGATCACCGAGGTGCGGGAGATGACACGCAGATTTCCAGTTTTGGCCAGTTCAGTAATCAATTCATCGGTGAGCCCGTCGGAAAAATATTCCTGACTGGGATCGGCGGACAGATTGGCCAGAGGGAGAACCGCGATCGACTGGATTGGCTTCGCCGTCTCAGCAGATGGCTTGACTGTTCGATATTTCACCCACACAAACACCAACGCCAGTGCACAAGCTCCCCCCAGGACTAGCCACTTCCAATCCAGTGGTCGCTGTTTCCTGGCTTCACCAATAGGTGGTGACGGCGACGATGCGACCGGCAATGTTGGCGCATCAACTGCCTCGACCTCCGCAACGAACCGATAGCCGCGTTTGGGCAAAGTTTCCAGAAAACGCGGGTGTTCAGCATCGTCTTCCAGGACAGTCCGAATTTGTCGAATCGCAAAGTTCAAGCCCTGCTCGAAATCTACGAAGGTCTCCGCTCCCCAGACTTGTTCGGCCAACTCTTGCCTCGTCACAATTTCTCCGGTGCGCCGAACCAATATCGCCAAAACCTTCGCGGGTTGCGGCTGGAGTCTTAAGGAAGTTCCGTCGCGGCGCAGGTCTCCGCTGCGGCAGTCCAATTCAAAGGCGCCAAAGCGGACGCGTTCCCAGGATTTCGACTGTGTGGCCAATTAGCGCTCCAGCGAAGCCAGTAGGGGAGAGTGGTGCATCATTATAGCTTGGACGACCTAACTTCCTGTCAGGTAGCCGTTTAGCTTCCTCATAACAAACTCATCCACAACTCAGCTTGGTTTCATTGACCGGACAAGCAGACAGGAGCACTGTTCTCCGCCAAGGCGAGGATGTAAGCAGGCGATCGCGACCGGGCGCCTGCATGGGATTGGTTCCATCTGACCCGGCAGTCGGTCGCGACGCCTGCAAATGTCCTCGCCACCCGATATCACAAGGAGTTCACCATGCTTACTCTTCGCCTGCGTTTCCTGTCCTGGGTCATCGCTGTGGGATTATCCACACTGACGGTTCAAGTTTTTGCTCAGTATCAGCAACCGGGAGCCGTACTCCCCTATCAACAAGCTGGCGCGGATGTGTCGGGCGGAATGGCTCCCGCACAAGTTCCGCTTCCCCAGGCCCTGGGCCCGAAAGCGCCGGGGAAAATTCGCATCGGCATCGCTCCCGCGCAGGCGCAGCTTGGCCAAGGCAACAACGCGCAAGCCGATTACGGGACTCCCATCCGCAACGCCATCATTTTCATCATGAATGGCCCCGCGGTCGAAATCACCGGCCTCGATTCGCGCCTGCCCATTCAGATCCAGGCCGAGGCGCAACAGAAGCAATGCGACTACATCCTCATGTCGAACGTCGCCGTGAAACACGCCGGCGGCGGCTTTGGCAGCTTCATGAAGAAAGCCGGACCGATGAGCAGCATGATCCCCATGGCTGGCATGGCTGGAGGCATGGGCGGCGCAATCGCCAGCCAGGCTGCCAGCGTCGCCATGCAGACCGCGGCCCAGGCCGCGCAGCAATCCGCGATGAGCCAACTATCCGGATTCAACGGACAGATCAAGTCCAAAGACGATGTGACGGTCGAATATCAGCTCTACCCCACAGGCCAACCGACGGCAAAACTGCAAAACTCCCTCAACGCCAAAGCGAAATCGAACGGAGAAGATGTCATGACTCCACTGCTTCAGCAGGCGGCCAACAGCATCCTCACTGAAGTGACGAAGAAGTAGGGACTGCGAAGCCACTTTGGCGTCCGCGGGCGTTTACCGTCGTCCGCGGATGCAACGTCGCACCAGCGAACTTTCTTTGAGGGGGAACAATGAGAGGCCACTCATTCTTTCTTGCGATACTGCTGATCTTGTCTATCAGACCTGCCATCTCGCAGGTGAATCCTGCTGACGGCCCTTGGAGTGGACAAATTCAGTGCCAGCTCAACCTGGCGCAGCAAGGCTATTCCCGTCGCGAAATACAAACCTGGACCCTCGCCAGCAGCGCTCCCACCAACAAGGGCGGCGACATCCGCATCTATCCGGCGACTTGGACGGTCTCCGGACAGGGCGCACTCCAGCGAGTCCTGGGCACGCGCTCCTCGCTTGCGCAGTGGAACATCAACGTCCCGCCAGCCAATACGTCGATCGCCATGTTCGTTCGGGCGCAGGACAAGCAATTCATCATTCGCATCTGGCAGCGCTCGGCGCCCTCGTACACCGGAATAAGTGCAATGCGCCAGACGGCCGACAACGGCGTTCCTCAGCAACCCGTCAAGGTCGCTTCCGTTGTACAGGAATGGACTTTGCCCTGGATCCAGGCAGATCCCCGCGAAACGACTCGAGGCAAGTTCTCCGTCGCCACCGAAAGCCTTGGCGCGGACCTCACGCCACCTGGCGCCGCACCTGCGGCAGTGTGCACATATCAATTCACGCGGACCGCGAGCGGGAGCACCGCGACAGCCTCGAATGTCGGACAAAGCGCTGGGGGTTCTGCCGCAGATGCTAAAGGGGGCGATGGATCTGCCGGGGGCGGGGCAAAGGTTGAAGAAAATTCTCAGAGCGGTGCCGCCGACACCTCTGGCGCCGCAGCTCAAGCGAAGCGGGAACCGGGCTCCCAAGAAGACGCAGCCGGCGGTGCGAAGGCTGAGGGAGATTCCCAAAGCGGTGCCGCCGACACCTCTGGCGCCGCAGCTGAAGCGAAGCAGGAGCCGGGCTCCCAAGCAGATGCAGGCGGCGGAGCGAAGGCTGAGGGAGATTCCCAGACCAGTGCCACCGACACGTCGGTAACTACGAATCAGAAGGGAAGCGCGGTCGGTTCCGCTGGAGGAGGTCCAAGCGGGCTCGCCGGTAAGGCTGGCTCGAACCCTGCGCCTCCCGGAGATGGGAATGCGCCCATTCCCACTGACACGGCTGGCTCGAGCATTTCCAGCAGTCAAACCTGCCCGCTCGGCGATATCGCGAGTATGTACGACAGAGCTGGTCAGAACATAGAGCTCATCTTCGCCAAACTCACCAAAGAAGCAGAGACGGCCAAGAAAAATCTAAGTGATGAACTGCCAAAAGAAAGCCTGAGTGCCTCGGTAGCTTCTGGAGATGCGCAAGCGAGAGAGCGAATCAAGTACCTGGATCAGGCCATCGCCCAAATCCCAACCGTCGAACAGGGCGCGGTCCAGGAAGTAGCAAAAGCAAAGCAGAAGGCACTGGAGCAAATCGCCAAAGCGCCGAGTGATGCGGAACGGAATGACGCCTGTCAAGCCGCTCAGAGTGCTGCTACTCAGCTCATGACCACTGTCGAATCTGAAGCCAATGCACTTGATGCGGGAATCTCCGGCGCGGGCGGGGGAACTTCGGGATCGGCGGCCGCGATGGACGCTGCCAATAGCAAGAGTTCGCTGTCAACACCAGGCACATTAGCGTCCACTCAAACATCTGAAGCAGTCGCGAGCACCGCGTCCACGCAGACGTCGGCTCTCCATCCGTCGGGTTCAGCGGGAACAATTCAGAACGTACCCGATCCGACAACCTCGTCACCATCACCGAAGACATTCGGACCTGGAACGTTGCCTCCGGGCGTGCTCGCAATCGCTTCGAGCGTGGATTTGGCATCGAAATTGTCAATCAAGTCTACGAATCCACTTGCTCTGAGGCCAACTTCTCCTCACCTGGTTTCCGGCGGTACGGCATCGTTCTTATTGGAAGTGTCAAACCGTGGACCGGCTGCAGCGGACGGTGCGGTGGTGTCGTTTCCTGCCGGGCACAGTGTCACTATTCAGGGAGTCGCGTGCTCATTGAAGCAATGCCCGACAGCATCAGAGCTCGAAAAAGGCTGGAAGATTTCGCAACTGCAGGCAGGTACGACAATTACCTTCACGATTGAGTCCAGTGTGGCCGCAGAAAGCGGACCGCTGACATTGATGGCAGAAGCTAAGCCGCCGTCCGGCGTGACGGACCTCAACCCGTCGGACAACAGCGCCACGTTGAATGCCACCGTCGTGCCCCTCGCGGCCGATCTCGAGGTCCGTGTGACTCCCAGAACGGCCCTTGGTCATCAACCCTCTTGGTTTGCGTACGACGTGGACGTCAGGAACGCTGCCGGATTGCCCGCGGATGGCGCGGTTGTCACCAGTCCTGCAATCGCTGGAATAAAGAAGCTTGCGGTCTCTTGCACGTCAACCGCACCCTCAAGAACCTTATCGGGCTCGGCGACATGTCCGGCGAATCCGACGGTACTGCAGATTGAGCAGGGCTTGGCGATCCCAAGACTCGATCCCCTAACTAACGTCATATTCACGATCGAAGTGATCGCCACGAGCTCGGGAACCCAGACCTTGTCAGCGAGCGCAACACCGCCGTCGGGCTTGGGAGACCCCGTGACAACCAACAACAGCGCGACGGCAGCAGTTGCGACCGTCCAAGGCACTCCTGGCAACGCCGATGTCTCGCTTGTTGTCGATCCCGTGCTGGTTGTCAGGGACATGGTCCGTTTCGCCGTCATAGTGCGCAATGCCGGTCCCGATCCAGCAAGCCTTACGGTCATCAAGGTGCCGGCCGTCGCAGGTGCGACGACCACGCTCCATAGCTGCGAAACCCCCCGCTCCGTAAACTTTACGTCGGCGCGGTGCCCCTACAACCTGACGATGACTGGGCTCGCCACAGGTCTCGAGATACCGTGGTTCCCGCCGAATAGCCGTTTGGTTTTCACTATCTGGTTAAAGGTGCCAACGCGGCCAGCGACGGTGACGCTGTCAGCGGACGCGACAGTGCCCAAAGGCGGGACTGATCCCGAGCCGAAGAATAACTCGGCGCACGCGACTGCTACGATTCCGTAAGGGAACGCCTTATGTCGACGGAGAAGATTACGTTCTCGAAACACGCTGAATTTTGGATGGCAAATATGAATGGATCCACTCGGGTACTCATGTCCACCACATACGCTCTGCGTCGCGTCCCGATCACCGTTTTCATCCTATCTTGTTTTGTCGTGTTTCCTCTCCAAGGCTGGGGTGAGGTGCAGGCTCACTTTCCAGGGCCGAACGAGGGTTATGTGATCACCCAGGAACCGGATGGCGGCGGCCCGGCGCCTGCGGGCTATGAGGGCTACACCCACACCGGCGGCGAGACCGCGGTAGGCACGGGGGCGTACGAAGGCAAGCGCGTCACATTGCGCTTCACTCTTGGCAATCAAATCAAAACCTGTCCGGCGGCGAATGGCACGGCCGAGGGGACGGGCGTGCTTTCCGTGACCTTCGATCGCACGGATGGGACCAATACCCTGCACATCACAACGCGCGCCAACGCGACCTATAAGGGCCAAGTGGGCGACAGTGGATATCTGGAAGGCCCGGTCACCGCTGAGATTGACTACACTTACGTCCAGTCGGGCGGCCACCAAGATAACGGCCACGGCGCGATCGCTAGCTCGGCTGGGAGCAATGTCCCGCAGCACATCACCCTTGCCTTCTACGTTGCCAGAAATATGGACCTTCCCAGTTTTGGGGCCTTTGCGGGTGGCGATCCTCTCCAAACTCACTACGTTCAGGCAGTCGGCTTGGGTTACGCCCTGACCTTTTGGGGCGGCATTTTCTACTCGATGGCGCAAGCCAAATGGACGCATGGCCAGTGCGCGCAGATCGCTTTCAATCCACCGAGCAACACGGTGGCCCTGGGTGCTCAGGTAACCGTCAAAGCGGATGTGAAGACCAAAGCGGGCGAAGTGGTGAGGGCCAATTTCGGCGATGCGCATGCCTATGCAGGAACCGTGGTCCCCGAGGGCATCGGGTCCAATGTGGGATCGCCGATGAAGTTCACCTACGTGGCGCCCGACAAGAAGGTCCCGAACGCGGGCTTCTCCGTGAAGGCAACTTCTCGCGCAGGCAATACCGAGGGAGAGTGGAAAGCCGGTCTAGGGACCGGCTGGAACGGTGAGATTAGCTGCACGCAAGAGTTCCACGATGGAGGTAACGTCGAAGTCCAGACGTTCTCCGGGTCTTCAGTGACGCGGATCATCATTGATGTAAAGAACGGCGTCGGGACCGCCCACGGTTATGCCTCAGCGTCGAGCTTCGGGGTGAACCGACAGCCCGCGCTGCGCGGCGGGGTGAAAACCTTGATCATTAGCGACAGCTCTCATGGGGATGGCACGCTGGAGGACTCATCCCCCGCAAAGGTCGAGGTTTTCTTGAACCAGAATAACGGGACCTATTCCATCAGCGCGGATTATGAGTTTAAGGCTGAAGGGAAGATTCACGGGGTCATGTGCGGACGCGACGGTGGCAATTGCCAACAGGCAGACAGTCCCCTCGTCATAGCTTCGTGTTTCGGCAACACATTGCGTGGAAAATTCAGCGATCCCACCCAGTTGCACGGATCAGCCAGAGACGATAAGACCCACGGCGGCATGTACGGCAACGGCACGTCAAGCAACACCGTGACCTGGGACCTGGGGCGACAAGGCAGCGGGAAATGAAGCCGTGGTCGCAAACGCTATCGCATCTAGAACGCGTCAATCCCAGTCACGCTCGCCCCAATAATCAGCGTATGAATATCATGCGTCCCCTCATACGTCTTCACCGACTCCAGATTCATCATGTGCCGCATGATGGGATAATCATCGGCCACGCCGTTCGCACCCAGAATGTCTCGTGAAAGCCGCGCGCATTCCAACGCCATCCAGATGTTGTTCCGCTTGGCCATGGAAATATGTTGATGCTGCACTTTCCCCGAATCTTTCAGCCGCCCAACCTGCAAAACCAGCAACTGCCCCTTGGTGATCTCATTGATCATCCACGCTAGTTTTTCCTGCACCAGTTGGTGCGAAGCAATCGGCTGGTCGCGGAACTGTTTGCGGAGCAGGGCATACTGCAAAGCGCAGTCATAGCACGCCATGGCCGCTCCGATTCCTCCCCAGGCGATTCCATACCGCGCCTGGTTCAAGCACATCAGTGGAGATTTCAGCCCGCCGGTTCCGGGCAGCACATTCGCTTCCGGTATTCGCACATCCTGCAAGGAAAGCCCGGAAGTCACCGACGCACGCAGCGACCACTTGCCATGAATGTCTTCCGCCTTGAAGCCAGGCCGGTCCGCTTCCACCAGAAATCCGCGTACTTTATTATCTTCGTCTTCGACCTTGGCCCAGATCACGGCGACGTCGGCTATCGTGCCGGAAGTGATCCACATTTTTTCGCCGTTTAGGACGTACTCTTTGCCCGATTTCCGCGCCCGCGTCCGCATCCCACCGGGGTTCGATCCGAAATCTGGTTCGGTCAATCCGAAGCATCCCAACCTCTCACCCTTTGCCATGCCCGGCAGCCATGTCTGCTTCTGCTCTTCGGTACCAAACGTATAAATCGGGTACATCACCAGCGCCGACTGCACGCTCACAAACGACCGCACGCCGGAATCGCCGCGTTCCAGTTCCTGCATCACCAGGCCATATTCGACATTCGACATTCCCGCACAGCCGTAGCCTTGCATTGCCGCGCCGAAGAACCCCAGTTCTCCCATGGGCTTCACCAGTTCCCGCGGAAAACGCCCCGCCCGATTGCACTCTTCAATAATGGGGATGAGGTTGTCTTCGATAAATTGGCGGGACGTATTGCGCACCAGAATCTCGTCTTCGCTCAATAGGCTGTCGAACTCAAGGAAATCAGCGCCGCGAAACTTAATAGCGGACATGGCAGGTCTCGTTTCTGTTTCTTGTTCCGTACCGGCAGGAGACAAAAGGAAGAAGAAACTCTAGACGGTAGCAGGATGGCAGGGAAGGCGTCAACATCGCCACCTTGACCATGTCACCCCCTGAACGGACTTTGTCACCCCTCAGGATGGTGACGATGAGTCAGAAGGAGTTCCAACGAGTGAAGGTGATTGAGAATGCGGCGGGCGGGAAGCTGACATAGGCGAAGCCTCCCGCCTGCTGCAGTTGAGTGAACGCCAGGAGCAACAGCTAAAACGCCGCTATCGGCCTGAATCCATCAACTGGGTACAGCACAACAAACGCGGGCGCCCCATGCCTTGGGCCTTGCCTCTTCCCCAGAAGCAGTTGATCTTGACTCTGGCGCGCGGCAAGTATCAGAGCTTCAACGATTCCCATCACACAAAAACTTCGCAGCGAAGAAGACTTACGGTCAGCCGCGAGACCGTGGCCGCACCTTCGCGCCGACAAACTGGCTCTCCCCAGAAACGCCGACCCCGCAAGTACCGCTCCCGACGACCGCCCCGCCCACGTTTCGGCATGATGGCCCTGAGCGATGCCAGCCGCCATGACTGGCTCCACGGCCGTGGTCCCGAACTCACCCTCATCGGTTTTCAGGATGACGCACTAGCCAGATCTTGGCTGCGCATTTCCAACTCGAAGCCGAAAATACTCTCGGCTATCTCCGCGCCCTGCACGCCATGATACCTCACACGGGGTCCCGCTCAGCCTCTACCGCGACCGCCATTCCGTCTTCCAGCGCAATGATCCCCACTGACTCTAACCGAACAGCTCGCCAGAAAACAATCTCCCACCCAACTCGGACGCACTTTAGAAGAACTCGGCATCCAGCAGATACACGCCTACTCTCCCCAGGCCAAGGGCCGCATCGAACGCGTCTGGCGCACCTGTCAGGACCGGCTGGTCAGCGAACTCCGCCTCGCCCGCGCCGCCACCTTATCCCAGGCCAATGCCGTGCTCGCTCGCTTCTGTGCCGACTATAACCAGCGCTTCGCCCGTCCCGCCGCCGAGGCCGACTGCGACTTCCACCGCCTACCCCGCCGTTTCGATCTCTCCCGCTGTCTGGCGTTACATTATCGACGGGTCGTCGCCGCCAACCACTACGTCACCTTAGGCGCGAACTCCATCCCTCTGCCGCCCTGCCCGGCCTGCGCGGTTACGCCGGAGAAACCGTAGAACTCGCGCATCACCTGGAAGGCATGCTCCACGTCTATCGTCGAGATCGACTCCTGCTCTCTCTATCTCTGCCGCTCGAAGAACACGCCGATCGGCGCGCTGCGCTTCTACCACCGCGCATTAAATAAAAACGCCGATGCCTCGCATCTACAACCTCTCCGGCCGCCCTGCTCTTGCGGCCGTTACTTAATGGATAAGGGGTGACAGTATCTCGTCGCAGTTAATCCGACAATTTCTCGTGCAACAACACATCGCCACCTGACCACGAGCCGTAAACCCGCTATTCTCCGCAACTTGCATGTGGTCTTGGACCAATCCGCAGGTACGGGCCGCGGCAGTCTGTGTGATTGTCGCCGTGGTCTACATCTTTTTATGGCCGGGGCGTAAGCACCCTGAACGGTTTCGCCAGCTTGCGCGCTGGCAACGCATCGTCGTGCGCTGGTTCCATTCGCTCACTTGGGTGCTGGTTGCGCTGGCTTGCCTTTATTGGTCCAAGCCAATTGCCTTGGCAGCAGGTGCCGTGTACGCTTTTTATCTTTTTACTAGCACCCGCACCGTATCTGGCCGCTGAAGGGACAGTCCCCATCTAGACCTCCGGATACCTTTATTGACAATCTTTTTGCAAATAAGCTGTAAAGGAAATCAGAGGTTGGCATCTAAACTGTCATCTGCGCCTCACATATTCAGAATGAGAACTATCTCCATCCGGCGTGCGATCGAAGCATTGGCTGGGACCATTCTCGCCAGCGCTTCACTTCTCAGCTGGGCAGCCTCGCCATCACTGCCTCTCCTATCTTTGGACTCGGGCTACCGCATGATGTACGACCTTGACTTCGTCAACGCGCACCAGGTGTTTCTGTCGTGGCAGCAACAACATCCGGAGGATCCCCTAGGTCCTGCTTCAGATGCCGCTGGTTACTTGTTTTCCGAACTTCATCGCTTGGGCGTTCTTGAAGCCCAGTTCTATACCGACGACAAAGCCTTCGATGCTCGTAAGAAATTATCTCCCGATCCGGAACTGAAAAAACTATTCGACGCAGCCCTCGTTTTGGCTGAACAACGTGCTAATACGCGCCTGGAAAAAGATGCGGACAACCGCGATGCGCTCTTGGCTTTGACCCTCTCTTCCGGACTGAAAGCCGACTACGCAGCCCTGGTCGAAAAACGGAATATGGCATCTTTAGGTCTGACCAAGGAGGCCTCGGCCCGCGCCCAACGTTTGTTGGCCGCTGATCCCAAATGCTACGACGCCTACATCGCCACCGGTATCGGCAAGTACATTATCGGCAGCATGGCGGCTCCCATCCGATGGGTCCTGCGTTTAGGTGGTTTTTCCGGAGACAAGAATGCTGGTATCGAAGAGCTGAAACTTACCGCCCAGAAGGGTACTTACCTTGCACCCTTTGCCCGCATTCTGCTCGCAATTGCCTACGTGCGCGACAAAGACAAGCCAAAAGCACGTGAGATGCTCGCTTCCTTACGTGATGAATTCCCGAACAACCCGCTCTTCGCGCGCGAAATCCTGCGTCTTGACTCCGGCAACTAACCACTCTAGCAACTTGTGCAAAGTCGCTTCTTCTCAATCATCTTCCCGGCCAATTCATTTGAAATTCATCGTCCTGTAACCCTGCTGTAACATTCGCGCCGTAAAAACATAGCGAGCAAAACCCACAAGGAGGAACCTAAAGTGATTCGTCGCATCGCGTTATTGTGTCTCTGTCTGGCTCTTGCGCTCCCGGCATTTGGGCAGACCACGCTGAACGGAGCGGGAGCAACTTTCCCCAATCCTATTTACCAGAAGTGGTTCAGCGAGTACCACAAGGCACACCCGGAGGTTCAAATCAATTATCAGTCCATCGGCTCCGGCGGCGGCATTCGCCAAGTTCTGGCTGGGACGGTTGATTTCGGTGCCAGCGATGGTCCCATGACCGACGAGCAACTGTCGCAGTACAAAGGTAAGCTTCTCCACATTCCCACCGTCTTGGGTGCTGATGTCCCGGCGTATAACATTCCCGGCGTCACAGGGGAACTCAAGTTTACTCCTGAAGCCTTGGCGGGCATCTTCTTGGGCAAGATCACCACTTGGAACGATCCCGCCATCGCCAAATCAAATCCCGGCGTTAACTTGCCCGGCCAAGCCATTATCGTAGTCCATCGATCTGACGGTAGCGGAACCACCTACATCTGGACCGACTACCTCTCCAAAATCAGCCCCGAATGGAAGGACCAAGTCGGCAAGGGTACTTCTGTCAAATGGCCCACTGGACTCGGCGCCAAAGGCAACGAAGGCGTATCAGGAATGGTTCGGCAGATGGCCGGCGCCATCGGCTACATCGAGCTGATTTACGCCGTGGAGAACAACATTCCTTACGGTGACGTCAAGAACGCCGCTGGTGTCTTCGTGAAGGCTTCCCTGGATAGCGTGACTGCGGCCGCCGGCTCAGTCAAGAGCATGCCCGCAGACTTCCGCGTCTCCATTACCAACGCTCCCGGCAAGGACGCCTACCCCGTCTCCAGCTTCACTTGGCTATTGATTCCAGCCCAGGCTAAGGATCCCTCTCGGGGCAAAATGATCGTAGATTTCCTGAACTGGATGGTGAACGACGGTCAAAAAATGACCTCCAGTCTGGCCTACGCTCCGCTGCCCGAAAACGTGGCCGCCAAGGTGAAGGACGCGATCAAACAAGTCCGGTAGTAGAAGTTCTCAACCCGGGATTTCAGCCTAACGCCCCTCAATGCCCATAGAGGCAAAAGGAGAAACGATGAAGTTCGCTCTCAGGTGGTCGGTAGTTTTACTGTTGACAACAGCCTTGGTCGCCCAGACCAAGAAGCCCGCAAAAAGGATGGCAATGAAAGCTGCGGCCCCAACCGCAGTCACGGCTGAGGATGTTCAATCTCTGCGCGAGGCGCTGGCCGCACAGCAAAGACAGATCCAGCAGCTCCAGCAGGCCTTGCAGCAAACCAACCAAAACCTTCAGCAGTCTCAACAGCAGCTACAACAGGCCCAGAGCACGGCCACAGAAGCACAGCAAAAAGCGGAATCCGTCGTAACTGCTGACACGGAGCAGAAAACCGCCGTGGCCAAACTGAGCAGCGACATGGCTGATGTAAAGACCACGCTGACCAACACTGCTGTGAACACGCAAGACGAGCAGAAGCAATTTGCGGCCCTTGAGGGCGCAGTCAACCACCTGAAGATGAGCGGTGATTTGCGTCTCCGCTATGAGCCGTTCTTCGGTGGCGGCCCGGCCAATGGGGCGGCCTCGGCGCAGCGGAATCGTGAGCGCTATCGTCTCCGTTTCAATGTCAATACAAAACTGGACAAAGATTTCGCCGTTGGCTTGACCCTTTCATCGGGTGATGTGGGCGATCCGATCTCGACCAACTCTACCGAAACCGGGTTCTTCACCCGCAAGCCGATTAATATTGACAAGGCTTTCGGGACCTACACTCCTCATGGTCTCAAGCCGTTCAGCCTGACGGTAGGTAAATTCGGTTATACCTGGCTGCGTACAGAACTGACCTGGGACAATGATTTGAACCCGGAAGGCGCCAGCCAACAAATCGCCTGGAACTGGAAAGGAAAATTCATCAACCACTTCGCCATCGTTGGTTATGAGACTCCGATTCTTGAATCCGGCGGCGGGGCGGACACATATATGACCGGAGCCCAAGTCCAAACCGGTTGGGATCTCGCGCCAAAGGTGAAACTGACGGCCGACGTAGCCTATTATGACTTTGCTAATGCCGACACCATCGCCCAGAACCAGACCGGCGGCAACGGATTCGCGACCAGCGGTACAACAACTGCGGGCGGCGGAACGTTTGGCTTTGGAGGCTCCTCCAACACCAATAACTTCGGCGTGATCGCAGGCAAGCGCGTCTTTGCTTCCAAGTACGGAATCGTGGATGCAATCATGCGTTTGGACTTCAACACCGGTATCAAGCGTTGGCCCGTGTACGCTCTGTTCGACTTTGCTCAGAACACCAGGGCTTGCAGCAATATCGGGGCCTTCGTAGCCGCCGGAGTGGCTCCTCCAGCCTGCGATCCTCATGCTCGTCATGGTTATTGGGGAGAGTTCAAGGTTGGTCAGACCAAGAGCAAGGGCGACCTTCTTCTGGGCTACTCCTTTATGCACATTGAGCGGGATGCCGTCCTGGCTGCTTTCGACTTCAGCGATCTGCGTCAGCCCACCAACGTGGTTGAGCACCGCATCGAAGCTGCTTATCAAGCCTATCCACACGTGCAGTTCGGCGTTACCGGCCTGTTTGGACGCCAGCTCGTAACTGCGCAAAGCCCAACTCTGGAGCGTTGGCTCAAGCGGTGGCAGTTCGACACCATCTACTCGTTCTAGATCATGACATTTTGGGCGCCGGAGGAGAAAAACCGGCGCCCAAATAGTTTTGTGATTTGTTATTCCGACGATGACCCTGAGCTTGGTCGAAGGGGAACAGGAAGAATCCCCGGCTTCTCGCCAGGAAAGTGAATTTCATAATCTCTAACGCTGGCTTTATACTGAGGTTTCCTCACCAGCCATGGCCCGCATTTCTCTTGACAATCCGGCCTATTACATCAACCGCGAAGCCTCCTGGCTGGCCTTCAATCGCCGCGTCCTGGAAGAAGCCTACGATCAAAATAACCCGCTGCTGGAGCGCCTGAAATTCCTCTCCATTACCGCCAGCAACCTCGACGAATTCTTTGAAGTTCGCATGGCGGGATTGGTCCAGCAAATCGAAGATGGCTATGCCGAAGCCGGCCCCGATGGCCTGACGTTGCTGGAAGAGCGTGATCTGCTCGCCCGCGAGACTCATGAATTTGTAGACGATCAATACCGCTGTTGGAACGATGAACTTCGCCCCCAGCTGGCTGGCAATGGCATCCGGGTCCTGGGATTGCACGAACTGGATTCGCGCGCCAAAGCCTTCATCGAAGAGTATTCCGAAAAAGAACTCGACCTGCTCCTCACACCGGTCACCATTGATCCTTCGCACCCCTTTCCCAGGGTGATCAACAAGGCGCTTTGCGTGGCATTCCTGCTGCGCCGCCGTCGCCGCTCATCCATGACCTACACGGGCGTAGTTACTGTTCCGCGCGCCCTTCCACGCCTGGTGCGCCTACCTTCCGACGGAACCGACGATTTCATCTTCCTCGCCGATCTGGTTTCCCACCACGCCACAAAGATGTATCACGGCTACGACATTGTTTCCTCGGCGGCCTTTCGCGTGACCCGTAACAGCAATCTCTACCTCGCCGAAGAGGAATCCCGCAGCTTGCTGGAGTCCGTCCGCACCGAGCTGCACAATCGCCGCAAAGGAGATGCGGTACGCCTTGAGATTGAAGCCGACGCCGAACCGGACATCGTCGAACGTTTACGCATCAATTTTGAAATTGATCCCTGGCAGGTTTTCCCGGTCCACGGCCCGGTTAACCTCTCGCGCCTGTTCAATATCTACGAGCAGACCGCTCATCCCCAGCTGAAATTCAAGACCTTTGTTCCGCGTGAACTTCGCCTCACCGGCAAGTCAAAAGACTTGTTCGAGGAACTTCGCCGTCACGATATTCTCCTGCATCACCCTTTCGATTCCTACGATGCCGTCGTGTCCTTCATTGAGGCCGCCGCCGAGGATCCGAACGTTCTGTCCATGAAACAAACGCTGTACCGAACCAACGAACATTCCTTGATTGTGCCGGCGCTAATCTCGGCCGCCAGCAAAAAAGAAGTTACCGCAGTGGTCGAATTGAAGGCCCGTTTCGACGAAGATTCCAACATCCGCTGGTCGCGCGATCTCGAAGACGCCGGCGTGCAGGTTTTTCACGGACTCGTAGGCCTAAAGACTCATTGCAAGTTGTCACTACTGACCCGCCATGACCCAGACGGCGTCACCCGCCAGTACGCACATCTGGGGACCGGCAACTACAACACCAAGACGGCCCGGCTCTACACCGACCTGAGCCTTCTGACCGCCGATCCGCAGATCACCAGCGCGGTGCACAACGTATTCAGCTTCCTGACTGCGTATGCAGAACATCCCAATTACGATCCCCTGCTGGTTGCTCCCTTGGACCTGGCCGAGCACTGTCTAGCCCTGATCGCACGCGAAGCCGAGCACGCGCGTCACGGTCGTCCCGCGCACATCATCGCCAAGATGAATGCGCTGCTCGACAAAAACATCATCGCCGCTCTTTACAGTGCTTCGCAGGCAGGTGTGGAAATTGATCTGGTCGTCCGCGGCATCTGCGCCCTGCGCCCCGCCATTCGCGGGGTCAGCGACCACATTCGCGTGCGCAGCATCGTCGGACGTTTCCTGGAACACAGCCGCATCTACTACTTTGCCAATGGCGGAGAAGAACAAGTTTACCTGGGCAGCGCGGACTGGATGCCGCGCAATCTCTACGACCGCGTGGAAGTAATTTTCCCCTTAAAAGACACACTGCTGCGAGAACGGGTAAAGTTTGAAATCCTCGACGCCTATCTTGCCGACAACCTGAAGTCTCGCATGGGCCAAAGAGATGGTACTTACGTCCGTCCCTGGCAGCTGAAAACGGGAAAGCGCAAAGCGTCTCCGCCCACCGGCAATGCCGCTTTCAATTCCCAGCAATTCTTGATTGCGCTGGCGGAAGGCAAGCAGTCTCCCGAAGCAATTCCCGTTCCCCAGAATATTTCAAAGCGCAAACCCATCATGCAGAAGGAAACTAGCCGCCCATGATCCTCTACTTTCTCCGCCATGCCAGTGCCGGTGAGCGGACCAGCAATCCGAAAAAAGACGAAAAACGCGCCTTGGATCCGGCTGGAATCGAACAATGCGGCTATGTAGGCCGCGCCTTGGCTGCCCTGGATACTCACGTAGAGGCGGTCATTTCTAGCCCGCTGAAGCGTTCCGCCCAGACCGCATCCCTGGTAGCCAATGAAATGGGCTTCGAGGGCAAGATTCAATTTCATGATGGCTTGCGCCCAGGCGCCACCTTCGCCGACTTTCGACGCTTGCTTGGAATCTACGCCAAGCATGAAGCCATCATGCTCGTAGGTCACAACCCCAACCTGGGCGAATTTGCCGGACGCTGTATCAGCGAGGCAGGATGTGAAGCAGGTGTTGAATTAAAAAAAGGGGCGGTTGCCCGTGTAGAAATTGGCCGCCACTCCGGTGCTCTGCACTGGTGTCTGACTCCCAAAATGCTGCGCACACTTTACGCCTCCGCGGCCGAGAGTTCCCGCCCGAAAACTTCCCGGAAGTAAGTCCTCTCTTTTTCCAGCGCCCACAGTTCCAAATCCACGCTGGCCCGCGGCCGTGGCGCAAGCCGGATTTCTACGCCTTCCCGCCGCACCCGAACTCTGGCACTTCGCACTGCATTGCTGCGCCCAAGATTTACAGCCCGGGCCATTCGCAACAGCAGGCAAGCCTTGCGCACATGCTCACGATCGTCAGGCGTCAATATTTTGATCGGCCCATCGGTCGGCGAGGGATGGGACTTTCCCAGATAACGCGCGATGGCCGCAATGGTCTGCCGTTGCTGCGGCGTGTACCCTAGAATTTCAGAATGCGAAATGATGTAGTACGCATGCCGGTGCCTGCCGTTGCGGTTCACATAATCGCCGACTTCATACAGCATGGCCGCCGCCGATAACCATTCCTGATACTCCGGCGGCAGCCGGTGCACCGATTTCAGTGACGCAAACAAACGCGCCGCGGACTCCCGTACCTTCAGCGCATGGTTCATATCCACCCGGTAGTGCTCTACGGCAGCCTGAATCGAATCCCAGCGTTCGGACTCGATGCGCTTCACAGCGTGGGTGGCATGGTCGGCCACCATCTGTGCCAGAATTCCATCGCGCAATCCGAGAGGGCGAATAACGAAAGCCTGCCAGATGATACTGCTCCAGCAATTGCGCGTACACTTCCGCGCCGGCGACGATGATCTCCGCCCGCCGCGGCCCCACGCCGGCAAGCTTGCGCCGCTCATCCACCGCCCTCCGGCCCAGCATTTTGGCGATGCGGCGCAGTTGCACGCGCGAAACCGTTGCCCTGGCTTTTCCTTTGTTCTTGTACAGGCCCTTGGCGATTGCAGCCAGCGATTCAGCCGTCCCCGAAGTGGCAATTACAACTTTAGGTTGTGATCGCGTGATCCGCTCTTGCGCCCGCCCGATTTCTCGCCCAATAAAGCCCCGCAGCCGTTGCAATTCTGGCTTTCGCGGCGGATCATGCCGCAAAAACTCGTTGGTCAACCGCACCGCACCCAGAGGCAGACTCACCGTTTCACGGATATGTCCCCTGGCGGAAATTGTCAGTTCACAACTTCCCCCGCCCAGGTCCACCATAAGCGCCGGCGAGGCTGTGATCCGCAAGGCGGAAACTAATCCGAAGTGAATCAGCCGGGCCTCTTCCAGACCCGAGATAATTTCCACCTTCCAGCCGGTGGCAGATCGCACCCACTCCAGAAAAGCCCGGGAATTGCGCGCATCACGCAACGCGCTGGTCGCCACCAATCGAATCGAATCCACCGCCTCCTGCTGCACCGCCCGATGAAATCGCCGCAGCACCTTTACCGTTTCAGCAATCGCCGCTGGGGATAGAAACCCATCGCCAAAGACTGAGGCCCCCAACCGTGTCACCGAGCGATCTTCCGCAACTGTGCGCAAACGCCCGTTTACCAGGCGCGCAATTTTCAGGCGAACGGAGTTAGACCCAATATCAACCGCGGCAAAGGTCGGCATTTTGGAAGGCAATCAGTTTACAACTTCAGGAATGAATGGATTGAAGATTTCCACTTTGGAAATGATTTACGCCGCCGAACTCGCCCTGTCCGCACGTCCCGCTGGCTTCCGCTCGGCCGTCACCGGCTTTGCGCCCAAAGCGGCCCGGGTAGCTCCCAGCACCCGTACCGCCTCCCGATACTTCGCGCGCGTCACATTCCGCAACTGCGCAACCAGAGAAGAGTCCTGCATGCCGCCAAACAATTTCTCTGCATGTTCGGTCAGTTGCAGCCAATCATGCCAATCCCCGATCCCATCCTGCATGGATTTGAGCTGCACGACCAGAGTCTGAGCCGCGGAAGAACCGTTCCCGGCCAGTTCAGCCACATAGCGTGCCCGTTTTCCTGCGATCCGGTATTGATGCAGGGTCTCTTCGCTGATCGCCCCGCCCGCTGGCATTCGGTTCAGTAGCTCCTGTGCAATTGCCAGCGGCTCGATGTTCTCCCGCACCTCGAAGTCACGCTCCGCCCGTCGCAGTCTCTTGCGGATTTCTTCAACCGTTTTCTTGTCAAACAACTTTTGCAGTTTTTGTTCGCGCCGTGCTCGCTCCACTGCCAGCGTCCTCTGCAATTGCGATTTATGCCCGGGGGCCTGCGGACTCTTCAGATTCCGCAGCAACCCAATCTGCACATCCATGTCTCGTACTTTGCCTGCCTTCTTGCGGAACTTGCTTAGCAGCTTGAGCAGCTTCTTTTCATTTCCGGAGAGCTCCGGCGCCAACTCCCCCAGCAACACCTCTACCCGCCGCGAACAAGTACGGAAGCGGTGTACACTCTCCGGGGCCGAGCTTTTCGTCAGCTTGGAGAGTTGGCGCTTCAGCTTGTCAAAGCTGCGCGCGCTGAGTTTTTGGTCAAGCGGCATTAGCATGCACCAGGGACAACCGAAGCTAAAAGGGAATTGCCGGTTGGAGCAACCCAAAATGAAGACGTTCGCCAAACTCCACAGCCCCCAGAAGAACGCCCCCTGTAAAAACAGAGGTTGTATTTTAACACTGTTGTAACAAGGCCATGCTAGCCTCTCCGGGATGGCCAACCACGCCCTAGGAGCGCCACAATTGCCGGGACCCCAACCTGTTGCAAAAGAAGAAGTTACGGGGAAATCGTATGCCACGACTGAATCCTTGCTGAAACCCGGCGGCACCGAGATCGCCGACGGCATTTTCCGCTACGCCATGATGGCCTGCGGGGTTTGCGTTCTGGCTCTGGTCGGCCTGATTTTGTACGAGTTGATCGACAAGTCTCACCTCTCGTTGCACGCCTTCGGTTGGAAATTCTTTTTTGAGAGTGATTGGGACCCGGTCAACCTAAGCTTCGGCGCTTTTCCCTTCGTTTACGGCACCATCGTATCCTCGATTCTCTCTTTGATTATCGCTGTACCCTTGGCCGTCGGAGTGGCGGTTTTTATTACCGAGATGTCTCCGGTGTGGTTGCGTGGGCCGTTGGCCTTTACCACCGAATTGCTGGCTGCCATCCCCAGTGTCATTTACGGTTTGTGGGCCATCTTCGTACTCGTTCCCATAATGAGAACTTACGTTGAGCCCTGGCTGGCCAAGTACTGGGGCTGGACGACTATGTTTGAAGGGCCTCCCTACGGAATCGGCATGATCACGGCTGGAATCATCCTTGCCATCATGGTGATTCCCATCATTTCCGCGATAACCCGCGAAGTCATGACCGCAGTCCCCCAGCAGCAGCGCGAGGCAGTTCTCGCACTGGGCGCAACCCGCTGGGAAATGATCCGTACCGGGGTGTTGCGCAATGCCCGCGCAGGTATTATGGGCGGTGTTATTCTCGGTCTGGGCCGCGCCTTGGGAGAAACCATGGCCGTCACTATGGTGATCGGCAACCGGGCGGAAATCGCCAAGTCGCTGTTCGCACCGGGTTACACCATGGCCAGCGTTCTGGCCAACGAGTTCAGCGAGGCCACCAGCGATCTCTACCTCAGCGCACTGGTGGAAGTAGGCTTGGCGCTGTTTATTGTGACCATCATCGTGAACATCCTGGCCCAGTTGCTGGTTTGGCAAGTTACCCGCGGCACCCCGAGGACCAATGCCTGAAACCACTGCTACCATAAGCGATTTCGCCGCCAGACCCATCAGCCTGTCCCGCAAGGTTACCAATGTCCTGGCCACCGGCGCGGCTGGAACCGCGGTGCTCCTGGTATTGCTGCCGCTCGCTGCGGTTTTCGGTTATTTGGTTTACAAGGGAATCGGATCCATTGATCTGAACTTCCTTACCAAGATTCCTGCACCACCCGGTGAAAAGGGCGGCGGCATGGCCAATGCCATCGCCGGCACCGCTTACATCCTGCTAATCGGGAGCTGTTTCGGCGTGCCCATCGGCATTGGCGCGGGCATCTATCTTGCAGAATACGGGCGCAACAAGTTTGGCGATCTTGTCCGCTTTACGGCCGACGTGCTCAACGGCGTGCCCTCCATCGTGATTGGTATCGTGGGCTGGTCCATTATGGTCGTGGGGCATGGCTTCTCGGCCCTGGCAGGTGGCGTTGCCCTTGCCATCATGATGATTCCCACCATCACGCGCGCCACCGAGGCCATGCTTCTGCTGGTCCCCAACGCTGTGCGGGAAGCGGCGTATGGTCTGGGCGTTTCCCGCTGGCGCACCACGCTTTCCATTACTTTGCGCACAGCCACTTCGGGGGTCATCACCGGAGTCATGCTGGCCTTCGCCCGCGTGGCCGGAGAAACCGCGCCTTTGCTGTTCACCGCGTTTGGCAACACCTACTGGAATTGGAAGATCAACCAGCCTACCGGTGCGCTCTCTCTTCAGATCTATTACTATGCGATCTCGCCTTTCGACGACTGGCATCGCCAGGCCTGGGCGGGAGCGCTGATTCTGATTTTCCTTATCGTGCTCTCGATCAGCGCGGTGCGCGTCGCCGCTGGCCGGGGAATGCTCAAAGGAGCCAATTGATATGGGCGTAGGTATCCAGGTCGACAAACTGAATGCATGGTTCGGCAAGACCCAGGCCTTGCAAGACATCAACATGACCGTCGCCGCCAACCACGCCACCGCCGTGATCGGCCCCTCGGGATGCGGCAAGTCGACCTTTGTTCGCTGCCTCAACCGTATGCACGAAACCATCCCTGAAGCAAAAGCCACCGGCCGGGTCCGCATCGGCGAAATGGATGTATATAACGGAACTTCCGCCACCCACATCCGCCGCCGCATCGGCATGGTGTTCCAAAAGCCCAATCCGTTTCCCACGATGTCCATCTACGACAACGTCGCCGCCGGGTTGAAGCTCAACGGCTTTCGTGATCGCAAGCGTCTCGATGAAATCGTCGAGCGCTCGCTCACCTACGCCGCACTGTGGCATGAAGTTAAAGACACCATGCACAAGAAGTCCGGCGCCAGCCTCTCCGGCGGACAGCAGCAACGCCTCTGTATCGCGCGGGCGCTGGCCGTCGAGCCGCAGGTAATGCTGATGGATGAGCCCTGCTCGGCACTGGATCCCATCTCGACGGGGAAAATTGAAGAACTTATTTTTCAGCTAAAAGAAAAGTTCACCATCGTAATTGTGACGCATAATATGCAACAGGCGTCACGCGTGGCCGAGTTCACCGGCTTTTTCCTGCTGGGCAAGCTGATTGAATTCGACAAGACGGAAAAGATCTTCACCAACCCGACCGACAAACGGACGGAAGATTACATCACCGGCAGGTTCGGATAAACACTATGCGCAGCCGATTCCATCAGGAACTAGACGAACTCAGAGCACGCTTACTCCGCATGGGCGGACTGGCCGAGCAGGCCGTAGACCGCGCCTGCCAGGCCTACGTTGACCGCGACCTCAAGCGCTGCCACATGGTGCTCGAAGGCGAAACCCAGATCAATCTCGTGGAACGCGAGATTGACGAAATGTCTTTCGACCTCCTGGCCATGCAGCAGCCGATGGCCGTGGATCTGCGCTTCATCCTCGCGGTAAGCAAAATTAATGCTGACCTCGAGCGCGTTGGCGATCAGGCAGTCAATATAGCCGAGCGTGTCATGGACATGGTCGAACTGCCGAAGGTTGATCTCCCAGTGGACATCCCGCGCATGGCGACAGCCGTCTCCGCCATGGTGCGCCGTGCGCTCGAATCCTTCATCGAAGGCAAAGCCGAACTGGCGCAGGCTGTCCTGGAAATGGACAACGTAGTGGATCGCATGAAGAACGATGCGTTCATCACCCTGGTGAAAGCGATGAACGAACGCCCGGACATCACGCGTCAGGCCCTGGACGCGCTATTGATCGCCCGAAATCTGGAGCGCGTCGCCGATCATGCCACCAACATCGCCGAAGACGTAATCTTTTGGGTCCGGGGCGCCGACGTCCGCCACAACGCCCCTCAAGAAGAACCGCAAACCTCAGCCGCCCAAACAGCAACAGAAACTCACTAATCAACAAGTAGAATCGAAATTGGGTGCCCCAGATCTCGCCGCAGTTGCGAGATCTGGGACTCCGCGTTCACTTTCCTTTTCACATTCGCTGCCTCCAGATCTCGCCGCAGTTGCGAGATCTGGGACTCCGCGTTCACTTTCCTTTTCACATTCGGAGTGGTACAAGATCACTTCCGGAGGAAGCTTGAAACATCTCTCCTGCTCTGTTCTCGTTTTCCTGGTCGGGGCCCTGATTCTCCACGCAGAGGACAACAAACCTTCACGGCAAATTTCTCTGCCCACAAGCAAGGTGCTCTCCACGCCAACCCCAGGCCACCTGGGTCCTCTCAATGGCTTCCCCGTAACCGCCGCCATCAGCCCCGACAAGCATTACGCCGCTTTCCTCAACGCCGGATATGGCACCCAAGCCAACGGTGCTCACCAATCGATTGCGATTCTCGACCTAAGCTCAAATCAGATTACAGATTTCCCCGACGCCCGCCTCCCCGAAGATGCCCACCAAAGCTACTTCGTCGGCCTGGCATTCAGCAGCGATGGCGCCCACCTCTACGCGTCCATGGGTTCCATCACAGACCCAGAAGGAAAAGGCCCAGGCAATACGGGGAACGGAATCGCTGTGTACACCTTCCACGAAGGCAAAGTTGCACCGGAGAGTTTTATTAAAATCAAGCCGCAAAAAATCGCCCAAGGCAAGCGGGTCGCATCCGGAGTAAAGAAAACCAAATCTGGTACAGCCATCGCCTATCCCGCCGGCATCGCCGTCATCCCAACTCAGAAGAAGGGCAAGTTCGGCCCCGATCTCCTGCTTGTAGCCAACAACCTCTCCGACAACGTGGTCTTGCTCAACTCCAAGAATGGCCGTGTGCTCAAGCGCTTTGACCTGAGTGTATATCCAACGCTTCCCGCGTCCTTTCCATACACAGTGGTCGCATCCCGCGATGGCCGTCGTGCCTGGTGCAGCTTGTGGAATTTGTCGCGCATTGCCGAACTCGATCTGCAAAAGGGAACTATCGCGCGTTGGATTCCCCTGCTCCAACCAGACGACCCAATTGCTCCCGGTTCGCATCCCACAGCGATGCGGCTGACTTCAGATGAAAAGTTGTTGTTCATCGCGCTCTCGAACGCAGACCGCGTGGCCGCGGTTTCCACCGCGACCGGCAAGGTAGTTCGGTGGTTCGACACCGCTGTAGCCATCCAAAAATTTGCCGGCACGACCCCCAACGCCCTTGCGCTATCGCCTGATGGAACACGCCTTTTCGTGGCCGACGCGGCCATCAATGCGGTTGCAGTCTTCGACACGTCGCAAATCTTCGCGGACAGCGTTTCCGCAACCTTCCACCGATCGCGCCCTGGGGTTCATCCCCACCGAGTGGTACCCGACGTCGCTGGCGGTAGTGGGTGCAGACCTCCTCATCGCAACTGCAAAGGGCCGTGGCACAGGCCCAAACAACTTCCCCGGCGGAACGGATTACGAAAAGAAAGACCACGAAAATGCCTACATCCCGACACTGCTCTACGGTTCTGTGGCTCGCCTGAAGCTATCTGAAGTGGAAAGTCATCTGCCCGAATTTACTGAGCGAGTCGAACAAGATGGTCTCTTCCGCAGCGACCCCGGCAAAATCGAATTTGCCCAGGGCAAGAATCCCATCCGTCATGTGATTTATATCCTCAAGGAAAACCGCACCTACGACCAGATTCTCGGCGACCTGAAAGTAGGCAACGGCGACCCATCGCTAGTGATGTACGGCGCGGACATCACTCCCAATCAACACAAGCTGGCCCTGCAATTCGGAGTGCTCGACAACTTCTACGACAGTGGAGAAGTTTCTGGCGACGGCCACGAGTGGTCCATGGCCGCCATTACCACCGACTACAACGAAAAAACCTGGCAGATTGCATACCGCGGCAAAGAGCGCACCTACGATTTTCAAGGCGCAGTGGCGGATGAATACCCGTTCATCCTGGGCCAACCAGACATTGATAACCCATCCACCGGCTACATCTGGGACAATGTAGCCGCCCACGGCCTCACTTACCGCGACTACGGTGAGTTCATGGGCGTGACCTGGTGCGAGCCGCAGCGCAAGGCGTCATTCTCACCCAAGCAGGGCGCGCCATCGCCACTAAGTGAAACCTGCGAGCACCCGGTAGTAAATAAAGGAGATCTGCTACCCGCAAACGTCGGCCAGCCGCACGGTTCGCCCAGCCCATGGCCGTGGCCGGTGCCGATGTTGCAACGAACCCAAGCGATCAAGGCCACATGGCGCGACCACTTCGACCCGTTATTTCCGGATTTCAACACCGAATACCCGGATCAATTGCGCGCCGATGAATTCCTCAACGAGTTCGAAGGATTCGTGCGCGCAAGACGGGAAGGCAAGGGAACCGAACTTCCGCAATTTGTCCTGCTTTATCTGCCCGACGATCACACTCATGGCACGCAAGCCAGCATGCCGCGCCCCGCAGCCTCAGTGGCTGACAACGATCTGGCCGTAGGCCGTGTAGTCGAAGCCGTCTCCAACAGCCCCTACTGGGACGACACCGCAATCCTGGTCCTCGAAGACGACGCCCAGGACGGCGCCGACCACGTGGATGCGCACCGCTCCACTGCTTACGTAGTCAGCAAGTACTCTCCCGGATCAGCAGATCACCCCTTCGTGGATTCCCGCTTCTACACAACGGTCAACCTGATTCACACCATCGAAGCCTTGCTAGACATTCCCCCCATGAACCAGAACGACGCCTACGCTCCAGTCATGGCCCCGCTTTTCTCTGGTAAAGGGAACCAACCACCTTTCAAAGCCGACTGGAGAAACCGCGACAACGGCCTGATCTACGAAACCAACGCCGTTCACGCACCCGGATCGGCGGAATCCGCCAAAATGGATTTCACTCATCCCGACGCTGTAAATACAACGGTCCTGAATAGAATTCTATGGCGCGACATCAAAGGCCAAACCCCGATGCCCGCACCCAAACACACCGTCTTTCCGGCAACAGAAGCAAAAGACAAAGACGACGACTAGTCCTTTTGCCATTCCGACGAGGCGCGTAGCGCCAAGGAGGAATCTGCTTTCTCGTCCACGGAGACTCACTTCGCAGCCGAAGCATCTCCACCCACGTCCGCAAACGAAACGCCAGCGAAACGTTCTCATACTTCTTCCCATTCGACTTCCACATACGGATAAACAAAGTAATTCACAACCCCCCATCCTGCGCCGGATTCAACTTCAAATCCCGCCCCATGGTGAACTCTATCCGGTCATCATCGTGCGCCCCAAAGAAAAAGTCCCGCTTCTCGGGATGCTTCCACGCCTCGGAAATATCCACCGGCACCCACCCATGCTCCGGCTCAAAAAAGTCCGCCCAGCAGTGATACCCGGCAATCTCCGCAGAAGTCTTGTCTGTAGGCAGGGGAAACCCGATCTCAAACCGCGCCGGAATCCCCTGCGACCGCGCCATGGCAATAAACAAGGAATGGAAATCCGTGCAATTGCCTTTCTTGGCATCGCAAGCGTAGAGCACATCCCCTCGCCCCCACCCCGTCCCCGACTTGTCATAGGACATGGTCGTAAACACATAGTCATAAATCGCGCGCGCCTTCCCGAGCGGAGTAGTCTTGTCCCCCGTAACCTTAGCCGCCAACTCCGCCGGCAACCCAGTCACCGGTACCAGCGCATCCGGAGCCAGATACATCCTGGCCTCCTTTTCCTTTAGCTTGACGGTAGTCAAACGAGGAATCGCCCGCCCTAAAACAATCCGCTCATGCCGCACCACGTCATACACGACTTCAAAGTGCAGAGAAGCCGAAGAAGCCTTTCCCGCCTCGGCGTAATACATCTCATTCCCATACTTCGACTCGCGCGTCTTCTTCAAATTCAAATCGCCCGCAGCCGAAAGAACGTTGACCTCCTGAAAATCATCCGAATGCGCCGCCGGAATCCAGACCCGCACCTTCTGCCCCGCTGGAACGTCCTTCACCGTGAATCCATAGCGAAACGTAAAATGGCGCGACCCCTGCGCCCATGCTGACATAGACAACAATCCAAGCAGCAGAGTTTTCCGCAACATGCAATATGTCCTTTCAATGTCTGAGAACAGGGAACTGGCAACGGATCTTGGGAAACGACCCACGGGCGTTTTAGCAGGAGTGCTGTCAGGTAAAACCGGGCCGGAGAGCATTCATACAATTAAAAATAGTATATCCATCAACCCAGCGCTCCATCCGGTGGTGGTACCCCAAGAAAATTCCGCTCTCGCTGAGCCACCCGCACCTTAATTTTCCGCATATACCAACAGAGGCCTGGAAAGGCAATGTCCTAAGGCCTCTGGATCAGGCCCTCCGGCAGCGCCGCCGACTGGTTCGAGCCCGTAAGGGTGCGTCCCCACAAAAGATTATTGGAAACACGGTCGGTCCGCGGAGCGGACGGAGGAGAGCTATGCCATATTCGGAATTGGGCACCAGTGTCGGCCAAGGGCCGAAGCGGTCAGTCAACCTATGGGGCAGGTTCGGCCCGCAGCCACTTCTTCTACTATTGCTGGGCCTTACTTTTCTTTGCACCGGTTGTCCCATCGATCAGTTCCCTCCGCCCACCAAGACCACGCCCACCATCACCTGGGCAACACCAGCCGCCATCACCTACGGGACGGCCCTCAGCAGCACGCAATTGAATGCCACCGCATCGGTGCCCGGAACTTTTACGTACACCCCGGCGGTCACGACTGTGCTTAACGCGGGTTCTCAAACCCTCTCGGCAAGCTTCACGCCGGCCGATACAGCCAAATACAACTCGGCATCAGGGACTGTGTCTCTGACGGTCAACAAAGCCACACCGACGATCACCTGGGGGACACCCGGTCCCATCACGCAGGGCGCCGCGCTCAGCGCCACTCAACTCGATGCTAGCGCTTCGGTGCCGGGGACCTTTGCTTACACACCGGTGCTCGGAACTGTGCTCAGCGCTGGTGCGCAGACACTATCGGCAATGTTCACTCCCACTGATTCGACCAACTACAATTCCGCTTCCGATTCTGTCTCCATCACCGTCAACGCCGCCGGCGGCGGCGTCGGTCCGGCAGGCGGCACGGTCAACGGATTCTACGGCGCCAGCGTTACCGTTCCGGCAGGTGCGTTGTCTTCGACGGTTGACATCGAAATCCCG
Source organism: uncultured Acidobacteriota bacterium (assembly GCA_963837365.1). Taxonomy (GTDB): domain Bacteria; phylum Acidobacteriota; class Terriglobia; order Terriglobales; family Acidobacteriaceae; genus CAWBXL01. The sequence goes on along the minus strand of CAWIMW010000003.1, from coordinate 799,439 downwards.
CGCGACGATACCAACGCGCCAACGCTGCCTTCAACCGGTGTGGATGTAGCCGGCGCCATGTACGCGCTGACGCCGCACGGCACAGCATTCTCAGCGCCAGCTACCGTACAAATTCCTTTCCGGTCTGACCGCATCCCGACTGACGCCACCCCAGTCCTGTATAAGGCGGAGCCGGGCGGCTCATTCGCGGCAATTCCCACCACCGTCAACGGCAACTTCCTTTCGGCTGACGTGTCGAACTTCTCCTGGGTCATCCCGGGGTATGCGGCGACGCGGCCCCGCGCCGTGTACGGCCTGACCGCCAACAACAATGGCGCTCTTAGCGTCTCCAGCTTCAAGATCACCAAGGGCAGCGCAGCCTTGGCAGCTGCCACCAGTTCGGCCCCAGTCGGCAACGGAGCGATCTCGGTGACCGTGCATCCTTCGCGGCGATTCCTCTACGTGACCAACGGCGCAGGCGGCGTCCAAGGTACCGCGACCAATGTCCCGGCCAACAGCATTTCCGCCTATCAACTCGATCCCGCAACCGGCACCGTCTCCGGCCCAACCAGCACTCAGCCCGTGAACGGAAATCCGATTTCGGCGGTCGTGCACCCCACCGGCAAATTCATCTATGTGGTCAACGAAGTCAGATTTGGTTCTCCGGTTGGCAACATTTCTGTCTACACGGTGGACACCGCCACCGGTGCGTTGTCGGGTCCGACAACCACCGCCGATTCAGCTGGCGCACCCGCAACCGCAATCGCCTTTTCTCCCTCAGGCGAGTTTGCGTATGTCACCTATTTGCATGCAACATCAACCCCCGTGGGTAACACCTTCTGGGACACGGTCAAGACCTATAGCGTTGACCACAGCAGCGGCGTACTGAGTGGACCCATCGGCTCCGCGAACACGGGTGACAATCCCTGGGCCCTCGCCGTAACTCCGGGCGGTCATTTCGCCTACGTAGCCAGCCTGAGCACGCAGGGCAGCGTGTCCGAGCTGGCTACGTATTCCATTAACCAGTCAAGCGGAATTCTCACCCTCCAGAACAGCTTCTCCATGTCGGGAGCGCAGCCCAGTTCGCTGGCGATGGATCCCGAAGGGCGCTTCCTTTATGTAGGCAGAATCCAGCCGCTCAATAATCACAAACTTGAGATCTACAGCATCAATCCATCGAACGGAGGACTAAGCCTGGTTGGCGGCCTGCTTTTGGGCAGCGGCTCCGAGGTCGGCGCCATTGCTGTGACTGCGGAGCCGCAAGGTGAGTTTGTTTACGCTATGGATGCTAGCCTAAGCGCAATTGTTCCCCTCAAGCTGGATCCGACCTCGGGAACCTTGACTCCGGGGACTCCTGCGACCGGTGTGTTCGCCGGTGGAGCAAGCGGAGGCGTTGGCGATCCATTCTTCATCGCGGCCAGCGGCACCAGTCCGGTATGGCAGAACAACTGTACCGTGATCGTAGACGACGTTTTCGTTTTCGACGGCTGTCCCGCGATGTTGATCCTCGCTACCGGGCCGACCAGCAGCAGCGGCGGTAGCGGTGGCACAGGAGGCGGCAATCCTCCACCCCCAGCCGCAAACTTTGCCCTGACTGTGATCATCGAGGGCGCGGGAGGTTCAGTTACCAGCAACCCCGGGGGCATTAATACAGGCCCGAACAGCCCAGGGGATTTCTTCGAGCACATGTTCCCCAGCGGCAGCTCCGTCACATTGACGGCGACGCCTCCGGACTTTGCCAACGCCTATGACGTCACCTGGTCCGGATCGTGCAGCGGCGATAAGGCTCAAACGACCGTGACCATGTCGGAGGACAAGGAGTGCTACGTGTCATTCACGCCGGCATCCTCGCGATAGCCTCTTTGAGTTCACTGGAAACCCTGGTCTCGCAAACACGGCGAGACCCTGGGCACCCGGCTGCTCAGTGAGTTGGGTCACGAGTTGTGGGTGGGGGACGCGGCGCAGATCAGAAATGGGTCACTCACATGTTCTCTGAGACGCTTACACTAGCGTTACTTGCGGTCGTTCCTTCTGGCTGATGCAATTTAGTGTATGAAGGCACTCTGCATCATAATGGTGATTTCCTTGCTAACGACCTCCAGCCCTGCAGCCAATCTCCCCAGTTCTTTCAAGGAAGCCGTCGCGCTGGCGGATAAACAAGATAAGGACGCGAATCGCGCAACTCGTATCTATGATGCCGTCGATCTGAAGGACTACTACGAAAAGAAATATCTTCCTCTTTTTCAGTCTTGTTTGACCTCAACCGAACCTGACATCCCGTCGGTCTCATTTGTGGCGGCAATCGGAACAGATGGCCGTGTTTTACGAATCTACACGGATCATGAGACTCGCATCTTCGCTTGCGTCCGGCCGACGCTGCAAAAGGACTACTTTCCACGCCCGCCATTCGCTCCTTACTACATGCATATGACAATGAACTTTTCTAAATAAGCAGCGGACGGGTTGCCATTCCTCTGCGATTTTCTAGAATCTCCGAGGCAAATCGAACACAAGATAATTCAGGGACGACGGAACTGTCCCCAATCCCATTCACACCAACTTCCGCATCAAGATCCCCGGCCCAAACCGCGTTTCCGTCGTCCCGATCACCTCAAACCCGCAGGCTGAGTAAAACTCCGCCGCATGGGGATTCCCCACAACGTGAAGCGCCACAGACCCTTGCTTGCGGACGACATCAGCGCAATGTTCAATCAAAGACTTGGCAATCCCACGCCGTTGCATGTGTTGCTCAACAAACAGGCCGTCGAGTTCACTTTGACCATCTTCCCTTGGCTCAAGCGCGGCAAACCCAACGATCGCGCCCTCGCACTCCGCAACGAACACCCGGCCTTCAGCGATTTGCTCAACCGGCACCTGAATCGCGTCCGGATGAGCGAGTAAAGCATCGCGATCTCCTTCATTCGCGAGCGATGCCCGCATCTGGAGTTGTTCGAGTTCCAGTTTTTCCGATGGCAATGCCAGACGAATGAAGAATTCTTTCATCGAGCCTCGATTCCAGCTACACGACACGATTGCGAACCTGCCCTGGGATAACGACCCCACGGAAAGATGCCGCTCGGGTATTTATCTCAAGCAGTATCAATTATTTATATGCTCGTGTGGGTTGGCAACTTTTCCACCCCTTGCCAGCAACTAAATAATTAGTTACCTTTACCAAACACGAGCGTCCAACAAAAACAGAGGGAAACAGTGCCGCCCAAGCAATCGCCAACCCTGACCGAAGCCGAGCTCCGTATTATGGATGTGCTCTGGCTCAAGGGGACAGCTACGGTCCAGCAAGTTCTGGAATGGCTGCCGGAAAAGCCTGCTTTGGCCTACAACTCCGTGCTGACCACCATCCGCATCTTAGAAAAGAAGGGATACGTGCAGCACGTGAAAGACGGCCGCGCCCACATTTACGAACCGCTGGTCGGACGGCAGGAGGCCACGCGCTCGGAAATCCGCCATCTGGTAGGCCGTTTCTTCCGCGATTCGCACGAAGCCCTGGTACTGAACATTCTGGAAAATAATCAAATCGACGATGCCGAGCTGAAACACCTGCGCGACCTACTGGAGCGTGACGAGAAATGATCACGCCCGAAATGGTAGGACGCATGTTGAATACAGTGGCGGAAGGATTGGCTATCTCTGCGTGCGTCTGGCTCGCGCTGCGCTGGTTTAAGCCGCTGAATTCGGGCACAAGGTTTGCTGTCTGGTTTTCTACACTGGCTGTGATCGTAGCTCTACCTTTCGTCGCGCATTCAAATCCGGTGGCGATAGTAGTCCCGGATCAGAACGCAGCGTTAACATTCTCCAGTTCATGGGCACTCTACTTCTTCATAGCCTGGGCAGCGATAGCGCTATTCCTGCTGGCCCGGCTCAGTGTTTCTCTATGGCATATCCGGGGCTTGCGTCGCAGTTCGTCGAAGGTGGATATCGCAACCCTCGATCCAGACTTTCAGTCTGCGTGGATTGAAGGTTCATCACGCAATGTCGAACTCCGCGCCTCTGATAAGATGCGCGTTCCATCAGCCCTTGGCTTCATTCGCCCAGCCGTAGTTGTCCCAACGTGGACCCTCAACGAACTTCCGACCGAAGAACTGAGAATCATCCTGCTCCATGAGCTAGCACATCTTCGCCGCTGGGATGACTGGACCAACCTGGCTCAAAAAGTCGTGAAGGCACTGTTCTTTTTCCACCCCGCAGTCTGGTGGATTGAAAGCCATTTGAGCCTCGAGCGCGAAATGGCCTGCGACGACGTGGTACTGGCGCAGACGGCAAGTCCCAAGGCCTATGCCAGATCGTTGCTGTCGCTCGCGGAACGTGTAGGAATGGGCAAGGGAATTGCCTTGGCGCAGGCCGCGCTGGGCCGCGCCCATCAGACGTCGCAGCGCATTCGGCAGATTCTGGATTCAAGTCGCCCGAAGGCAACCAGCATCTGGAAGCCGGCGCTAGGTTTGGTCACGGCCATGTCCGCAGTAGCGGTTTTGGCCGTGCCCTACACCCCAAAGCTGGTGGCATTTGAAGGTCACCAGCTTTCCAGCCCACCGGCAACGGTGGCACAAGCGGTTTATGAGCCAGCGCCAACGCCAACGCCGATCGCGAAGAAAACCGCGTTCATCCGCACAATCCGCGGCCAGCAAACAGCGCGCGTGGTTGCGGTAAAGCAACCTCTGCGGAAACACCCAACCGCTACACCTCAGTCCGATGCGGTTGCAGTGCAGGCAGCTTTGAAAGATGCTCCCGCTCCCAAAATGTTGTTTGTAGTGCGGACAGTGCAGTATGACGAGTCCGGCATCTCGGTCTGGACGCTGTGCGTTTGGCAAGTACCCAATGAAAAGACGCAGCACAAGCAATTGCATCCGGAGCTGATTGTGAATTCGTTGTAAGCGAAATTTTTTTGTAGGTATCAACTAAAGATTTAGTTGCAAAGGAGAGAATCAATGAGCAACCTGTTTGGACGCATCCAGAAACACGTAACCCGCCGTTTGCTGGTCCCGGTAATTGCCGTGGGAGCCATGTTGTCGTTGGCCACCTACGAATTTGCCAGCCCGGCAAGGGCAGCAGCGCCTGTACCCTCGCCCGCTCCAGCCGCCTCGCCGCTCGACGACAACAGTGTCAGCGCTCTGCTGTCTCTGGACAAAGCCATGGAGACCTTGGCAGCCCGAGTCACACCGGCTACCGTCAATGTAACCGTAACCTCCAAAGCCAGCCCAAAGCAGAATGCCATGCAGAACGATGATGGCGATGATGACTCCGGCGGCCTCCAGCAATTCTTCGGTCCGTTTGGCAATCCATTCGGACGCCAGTTCCGCATGCAACCCCAACAACCGCGCATTGAGCATGGCCTGGGTAGCGGCGTGATTATTTCGCCCGACGGCTACATCGTCACCAACAATCACGTGGTGGATGGCGCCACCGACATCCGCGTCACGCTGACCGACCGCCGCATCTTGAAAGCAAAAATAATCGGCACCGATCCCCTGACCGATCTGGCAGTAATCAAGGTAGACGAAACCAATCTGCCCAGCATCCCGCTAGGCGATTCCACAAAACTTCATCCCGGACAATCCGTGCTGGCCTTCGGCAACCCCCTGGGCTTCCGCTTCACCGTGACCCGAGGCATCGTCAGCGCATTGAACCGCCCCAACCCGTTCGCCGCGGACCGACGCGCTCCCGGTGAATTCATCCAGACCGACGCGGCCATCAACCCCGGCAACTCCGGCGGCCCGCTGGTGAACGCCCACGGCGAAGTAGTCGGCATCAACACCTTCCTGGTTTCCTCCACCGGCAGCTTCGCGGGCATGGGATTCGCGATTCCGACCCAAATCGTGCGCCCCACAGTTGATGCGCTGATTAAGAACGGCAAAGTCGAGCATGGCTACATGGGAATCGGCATCAGTGACGTAACTCCCGAGCAAGCCAAGTTCTTCAATGTAACTAGCGCCACCGGAGCAGTGGTCACGCAGGTAGAGAACGACTCTCCCGCAGAAAAAGCCGGTATCAAAGTCGGAGACGTGATTACAGGAGTCAACGGCAACCCGGTAAGCGACGCGGGCGAACTTCAGGTCGTGATCGGGCAAAAAGAGCCCGGCACCAAGGTGGATCTGAAAGTCATGCGCGATGGCAAGCCGGAAACCCTGGCAGTCACGTTGGGAACCTACGGCAAGAACGATGAAGAAAAAACTGCCAGCAACGAGAACGGAAAGCCACGTTGGGGACTCGGACTTGGTGACCTGACTCCAAACCTCCGTCAACAGCTCCAACTGGAGGATGACGTCAACGGCGCTGTGATTCAGCGTGTGATACCCGGCAGTTCCGCCGACAACGCCGGCCTCCGGCCCGGCGACGTGATCACCCAAGTTAACCGCAAGCCGGTCAGGTCAGCCGCCGACGTACAAAAAGCGCTGGGCGACGTGGCCCAAGGTTCCGATGCTCTGGTGTTAGTGCAATCCGGCGGAGGCAGCACCTTCCGCGTGCTACACCCAACCCAAGGTTAATCAAAACGAAGTTGTAGCAAGACTCTCCCCGGCCGCCTGCCATCAGGCGGCCCTTTTTCAATTGAGCAGCCTTTAAACAATTGTCATTTCGAAGCAGCGCAGCCGCAGAGGAATCTGCTTTCTGCCGCCAGCATCTGTAGCTCTTATACAATGCACAAATGCCCCCAGCCATCCAATGCCGCGATCTCCGCAAGACCTACGACGGCAAAGTAGAAGCCGTCCGCGGCCTGACCCTCGAAATCGAGCCAGGAGAATGCTTCGGCCTCCTCGGTCCAAACGGGGCTGGGAAAACCACAACCATTGAAATCCTGGAAGGCTTGCTCGCCCCGACTTCAGGAGAGGTCACAATCCTGGGCCACACCTGGCACGAAAATTCTCGCGAACTCCGTGAGTGGCTGGGAATCTCCCTCCAGGAAACCCGCCTCTCGGAAAAACTAAGTGTCCGTGAAACTCTCAACCTTTTCGCGAGCTTTTACCGGCAACCCCGCTCTGTCGAAGAGATTATGGATAAGCTCCAGCTAACCGAAAAAGCCGACGCATGGGTAGGAAAGTTGTCTGGCGGGCAAAAACAAAGATTGGCCGTAGCCACTGCCTTGGTAGGAAATCCAAAAGTATTGTTTCTCGATGAGCCCACCACCGGCCTCGACCCGCAAAGCCGCCGTCAGCTCTGGGACATTATCCGCACCTTCCAGAAAAACGGCGGCACCATCCTGCTGACCACTCACTACATGGACGAAGCCGAGCGCCTCTGCGACCGCCTGGCTATCGTGGACCACGGCCAAATCATCGCCGAAGGTTCTCCCGAGGATTTGATCAACCGCCTGGGCGGTCATCACATGGTTGAGTTCGCAGTCACTGACTCAGCCGACGGTGATTTAGAAAAGTGGAGTAAGCTCCCCGGAGTAGAAGCCGCCCGCCATGACGACGGAGTCATTTGCCTGACCGTCCAGGAGCCGCACCGCACCATCCCGGCCCTGCTGGAAGCCGTCGGCCAGGACACAAAACTCGAGCAACTAACAACTCGTCAGGCCAGTCTGGAAGATGTTTTTGTAAATCTCACAGGAAGACACTTGCGTGACAACTGAGAACCGCGAACTGGGAACAGGGAACTGTGACCCGCCAGATTCTGAAGGGCAGAACAAATTGCACATGAGTACAACCGGGCAAATCCCAACAGTTCGGCAAAAAGACAATGCGGTTGTGCCAGCGCGCAACCGCCGCTGGTCAGCCTTCCTGCAACTCCTGATGGCGCGCATGCGCGAACTCAAGCGCGAGCCCGAAGTTCTGTTCTGGGTCTTCGCCTTCCCGTTGTTATTGGCGCTTGGCCTGGGCATTGCCTTCCGCGACAAACCAGCCGACAAGAGTTCCGTGGTGATCGTTTCCGGCCCCGCTGCGCAAGCAACCTTCGAAATGTTGCAGCGTTCTCCGCAGCACGACACCATCCGCGCCGAAATTGAGGATGAACCCCAAGCCCTAAAATCTTTCCGCCTGGGGAAATACGACGTTGTGGTCACGCCAAACGAAAACGGAACCTTCCAATTCCGCTACGACCCCGCGCGTCCGGAAAGCGTCTTATCGCGCACCCAGGTAAACGACGCCCTCCAGTCCGCCGCAGGCCGCAAAGACTCGGTCTCCACCACCTCAGTCACTTCCAGCGAACCCGGATCACGCTACATAGACTTCCTAATCCCGGGATTATTAGGCATGAACCTGATGAACGCCGGCATGTGGGGAGTTGGTTTTGCCCTGGTAGACATGCGTCAACGCAAACTGCTCAAGCGATTCGTAGCTACTCCCATGCGACGCAGCGACTTCCTGTTAGCCATAGCCTCCAGCCGCATCCTGATGATGATCGTTGAAGTCTTGTTGATGCTTGCCTTCGGCGTACTGCTGTTTCACATGCTGGTGCTGGGTTCATGGCTGAGCATTCTGTTTCTGGGCTTCCTGGGTTCCGTTACCTTCGGGTCGCTAGGTCTGCTGACCGCCAGCCGCGCGCAAAAACTGGAAACCATCAGCGGCCTCATTAACCTTGTCATGATGCCGATGTGGATTTTCTCCGGCGTATTCTTCTCCTACGAGCGCTTTCCAGCTGTAGTTCAGCCTTTCATCCGCCTGTTGCCTTTAACCGCACTCAATGACGCCTTACGGGCCACGATTCTCGAAGGAACATCGCTCGCAGCTCAGCCCGGACGACTGCTGGTCTTATTAGTATGGGGAGGCGTTTCTTTCATTCTGGCAGTCCGCTGGTTCCGCTGGACCTAAACAAAAACCACAATCCCATTGTTATTCCGAAGCGCGTTGTAGGGCTAATGGGCTTGCGCCACCGCCTTCTCTAAGTTCTCCGCCGCTTGATTAATCCCACCAGCAGCGGTTTCAATGATATTTGCCACTCCCGGCACCTGTGCTTCTGCCTCTTTCCATTTCTTCTCGTCCATGTATTCGCGCACAGCGGCAATGGGCTTGGCGCCGTAACCGGTATAAGCGCCCGGGGCATAGATCTGGTTTTTGAACCATGGCCGTTCGGGCAGTCCTTTTTCATTCAGGAACAGTCGCGGGACTTTCAATAAATCCGCATTGACCACAGCCAGAGCGTCAGGAGGCAGTGACGGAGATCCTTTCGAACGCCACTCCGCCACGGCTTTCGAGTAACGCTCCGCACTCTTCTTCAGAATTTCGATTGCATTCTTCATGGGAGCAAAATTTACAAATGGAGGCACTTGCTCCGCAACCGGAGGCAACAGAGGGCGGCGCGGGTCCGACGTGGCCGCGAATACTCCTTCCTTCAGTTCCAGATTGCGCTCAGTAAATTCCTCTTGCTTGTCTTTTACGATTTTTTCCAGCTCGCTTTCGTATTTGGCAATGGCGTCTGCCTGCGGAGAATAGTCAAGAGGAATCAGATCAGCATCGGCCAACCTCATCATGGCTGTGCCAGCGGTCTGGGCCAGGGCCTTTCCGTAGACGAAGTTTGTATCCACAAAGTGCGTGTACCAGTAGAAATCGTCGTAGATGGAGTGATATTGCGTGCCGTCGTCTTCATCGCCGAACTCGACGCTCAAGGTTGAAATTCCCGCAAAGTCCTGGAAGGCGGTGTAATCGGAGCCATCGCCGAGTGCCCGCACCACCAAATCGTCGCGCTTGCGCAGGTCTTTACGCTCGTCAGCGTCTTTGGCATCGGCAATGCTTGCCAGGTGGGAGCGCTGAAAAACTGTTAGCTTGGTCTCCGGGTCCTGAATGTCGCGGGCTACGTCGCTAATGAAGGTTTGCAGGTCCTGCGTCCCGCCGGGGAAAAAGAACCCCCGCTCGTTGCTGTCGGAATTGAGATAGGCGACCGCGTGCTTTTGCAGTTCTTCGCGATGCGTCTCTACCCACTCGACCGACCCCAGCAGGCCCGGTTCTTCTCCGTCCCATGCGCAATAGATGATGGTTCGCTTCGGAGTCCAGCCTTGCTTGTGGAGTTCGCCCAACATACGCGCCTCTTCCAGCATGACGGACTGGCCGGAGATCGGGTCATCAGCGCCGTTGACCCATGCGTCATGGTGATTGCCGCGAATTACCCATTGATCGTCATTCGAACCGTGCAGTTTTCCGATGACATCGTAAATCGGCTTGATGTCCCAATTGGAAGCAACCTTCAGATGCACCGTCGCAGGCCCGGGACCGACGTGATAGGTAATGGGCAAAGAGCCGCGCCATTCTTCAGGAACAACCGGTCCCTTGAGGGCTGAAAGTAGCGGCAACGCGTCTGCATAGGAAATAGGCAGAACGGGAATTTTGGTGATGGTCTTGGCGTCTTTGATGTCCAGGCGCTTGGCGTCGGCGGTGGCGCCTACTCCCGGAGTCAGTGGGTCGCCGGGATAATCGGTGTCCATCACGCTGCCGCGCTGTACGCCGTCTTTGGGGCGCCAGCCGCCGTTGGGATAGTCGTCGCCGTGAAAGTAGCCATCGCCTCTGGGATCGGAATAGATGATGCAGCCTATGGCGCCATGCTCCGCGGCGACTTTGGGCTTGATACCGCGCCAGCCTCCGCCATAGCGGGCAATGACAATGGCTCCCTTGACTGAGATTCCCAGACGGTCCAGTTCTTCATAGTCCTCGCGGATGCCATAGTTCACATAGATCAGCGGGGCGGTCACATCGCCATCGACTGAGTACGCGTTGTAGGTGGGAAGTTGCTCAGTGGTTTGTCCGGATGTGGGGTCCACAGCAAGCACAGGTTCCTGCAACTTGGCACGGAACTTGCTTGGACCGGTCATCTCAACGATGCGCTCTTTCGGTGTCGGGAACAGAACATTGAAGGTTTCAATATGCGCATCGAACCCCCACTCTTTGAATTTGGAGAGAATCCACTCCGCATTGTCTTTGTCGTACGGCGAGCCGACATGGTGGGGGCGAGCGCTCAGCCGGCGCATGTTTTCCCGTATGTTGTCAGGGACGACTCCATCCTGGAATTTCTTCTCCCATTGCTTTTGCCCTGCCGCAGTTTGCGAACTATATCCCGATAAAGCAGGCGGGGTGGTTTGCTCCGATTTCGATTGGGCTGGTACCGCCGGGGTTAATGCAATTGCGAGCAGGGACGCGCACATCCACCTAAGTTTCATCATGACCTCTTGGTTGAAATGAAAGTAACGACGGAATGCACTTGCGAACAGATGAATCAGTTTACTCTTGCAGCTGGCTTACATCCAGCGGCGCAGCTTGCTGTTGGGGCGAAGGCAGTGCAAGTGTGATCACGCCAGAGATCATCAGACAGACAGCCATCAGCAAGAACCCCGCGGTGGAGCTGCCGGTGCGTGCTTCTAAAAGACCCACCAACCAGGTCCCGGCAAAACCGCCCAAGGCTCCGCAACTGTTCACCAGGGCCATGACTTCCCCGGCCACATTTTTGGGCAACATTTCGGGCACAATGGCAAAGAATGGGCCGTAAGGCGCGTACATTGCCCCACCTGAAATAATCAGGAAGAAGTACGCCCACCAGAACGAGATGGCCGCGGTGAAGAAGGAACCCAGCATTGCCACGCCGGAGAGGACCAGAAACGGCCATACGAATAGTTTTCGCTGGGAACTCCGGTCCGAATAATGCGAGACCACCAGCATCAGTAAGACTGCGCCTGCATAGGGCACGGCGCTCAACAACCCAGTGATTCCAATCCCTTGCGCGGCTCCGTTCTGGATTACGACCGGCAGCCACAGCACAAATCCGTACACCCCTGCGCTCCAGAAGAAATATTGAATGCAGAGCCAAATGACATTCCTATGGGCAAACACTACTCTCAAGCTGGCGACCGCAGGAAGGTGGGTCTGCTCGTGCTCAAGCTGGTAATTGAGATGTTCACGACTTTGGGGCGTGAGCCACGAGACTTCCTGCGGCTTATCGCGAATCAACGATACCCACACGAACGCCCAAATCACGGATGGGATCCCCTCCGCCACGAAAGTCATTTGCCAGCCAATCGCCTGGATGAGAAATCCGGTAACCGCGGACATCCATAGCACGGTGACAGGATTGCCAAGAATTAAAAGCGCGTTGGCCCGCGAGCGCTCTGCGCGGGTAAACCATCCCATCAACAGGATGAGCATGGAAGGAAGAATGAAACTTTCAGCCACGCCAAGGAAAAACCGGTCGACCACGAGAAGCCAGAAATTCTTGATGATCCCGGTCAGCGACGCCATGATGCCCCAACCTATGAGTGAAAAGAAAATCAGGCGGCGCGCGCTATTTCTTCTGGCATAAGTGGCGCCCGGGACCTGGAACAAGAAATATCCAAGAAAGAAAATTGCCCCCAGCAAAGCAGAACGGGACTTGGTGATGTGCAGGGTTGCGGCCAATCCGGCAGCGGCGCCGAATCCGTAGTTGGCTCGGTCCAGATACGCCAAGCTGTAGGTGAAGAATACCGCCGGCATGATGCGGAGCCACCGCTTCCGCAGGTCGATTTGGACTTCCGGGTCATGGTTTTCTTTCAAAGGGCCTCAATCGAAGTTGTTAACGAATTAATGTTCGCGTGCGAATGTACAGGACGGCGGGGCCAAAGGCCAAGAGAAAACAACACATAACAAGCAGCCGTCGCCCGTTATTGGCGTAGCGATTTCTCCCCAAGCAACGATGCGCTAATCTCGTTCCACTCTTCTGCGAACGAGATTCGAGCCACAGGCCTTCGGGCACGCTGATACCAATACCCTGCGTTCGACAGATCGCCCTCCTTGCGGTGGAGATAGGCGTGTACCCAAGAACCTTCCAGCCCTTCATCTTGTTGCGCCGATTCGTGAGCCTGGTTCCAATCACCTTTTGCGTCCCACCACAACCCCGCCAATGCCGGACTCAACGCCTCAGGCGGGCCATCAAGCGAAAGCGATTTGCGGAATTCATCAAGATCCATGCTCGGAGTTCTAACACATTTCGCGCGGATGCAGTCGCGCCAAAATTGCGGTAAGCGACCGTCAAAACATCACATCTGCTAAGCAAGTGGCACGTTAGGGCCATTTACCTTCCGGCTAACCGATGCAACCGTCACCTTGTGGAAAAGAAGCGGCCATCGCGTTCACAGCCCGAGGATGCTGGAGGCTTAGCCGAGAATAAGTGCGCGGAAAATCCCTGCGCACAGCCCGACCCCGGCCTGGATGCGATTTGGAGACTGGCAGCAGGGCTGGACTTGGGAAGCCGGTCCGTTCTCGAGGCGGAAGTCCTGATGTGGCGCATTTGCAACGCAAAGTCCCTGCCACCTGATCTCATACGCCGCGCGCTGAACGAAGATTGGGAAGATGATTGACACGCACAACCATCGCCTGCAAGAAAGCACCTCATGCCCGCCCGGCAAACTCCCGGCTTTCCGTCGAGACTTTCACTTTTTCTCCCTCTTTGATAAAGAGAGGAACGCGGATCTCCAGGCCCGTCTCCAGCGTGGCCGACTTGGTTACGCTGCCGCTCGATGTGTCACCCTTGATCCCAGGCTCAGTCTCGGCAACCTTTAGCTCAACGAAAATTGGCAGATCCAAGCCAATGGGATTCCCGTTGTATTTGCGCAGCTCAATGATTGCCCCTTCCACCAGAAACTCCAGCGCATCTCCGACCATCGCTTGGGTAAGGGTGAGAGTTTCGAAGCTTTCCTGGTCCAGAAAATAAGAGCCATCGCCATCGCTATAAAGGTAGGAGGCGGGGACCGACTGTAGGTCGGGCTCTTTGAACTTGTCGCTGGCCTTGAATGACTTCTCAAAAACCGCGTTGGTGAGCAGGTTACGCATCTTCAGGCGCACCAGCGTCTGACCTCCACGAGCGGTGGGTGTGTTCACAACTGCTTCCAGGCACAGGAACGGGGTGTTTTCAAACTCAAAAAAGGTCTTACGCTTGACTTCAATTGCGTCTAGCAGTGCGGCCATAAGATTCCTCGAAGAGATATGTTTCTATGATAATGGCGGGGGGATTTCTCAGGAAAGCCTACATACGTAAAAAAGGATTCACCAGGCGCAGGCAGGCTTGCCAAGCCTTCCATCGGATAAGTTTCTGCGGAACGAGGGGGTAGTTTTCGTGGTATCTTTCAAACTCCAACGCGACTCGAATATCCTCGCAGGCGCACAGGAATAGCTAAACCTTAACCGGGAGCATCCGCGTAATGACTGGGCCTTGCTATTCTCCCACTGATAATATTTCTTCACCAATAGCAGAGTGACGCCACGGAGTAGTCCGAATGTCAAGAAGTTGGCGATCCCAGTGCCGGATGGCTTTGGCCCTGTTCCCCTTTCTTTGCTTTCTCGCCTCCTGCGGAGGTTCATTTACCACACCACCTACCCCGCCCGGTCCATCTAACCTCTGTGATCCGAAAAACGCGCCGCAACTGATTCTTGTGACAGTTAATAGCCCCGCCGCTGAAGATTTGTCCAGCTTTCCCATTTCCTTAAATCTCGATACCAATAATTTCGACTTTGCCTCCGCGAACAACGATGGTAGCGATCTGAGCATTTGGGACGCACAAACCAAGCACCCTATCCCATACTGGATTGAGTCTTTTGATGCGGCCGCCGGCAAAGCTTTAATTTGGGTTAAGCTGTCCGCGTTATCTGCGCAGTCGTCTACAACTCTTTGGCTGACCACTGGCAGCATTCCGCACTGTGACGCTCAAAACAGCAATGGCTATGCCGTCTTTCCTTTCTTTACCGACGTGCAGGACATAAAGAACTGGACCACCGACCAACTAACGCTTTCGGATACGGTCCAGCGTGGACCAATCGCAATCCAAAACCGTCAAGTCATCGAAAGCGATGGCACCTACAATAGCACTCCCGCAGTTGCCCGGGCCGCGAATGGCGACTGGGTGCTCAGCTATCGCAAGGGAACAGCCCATCTTAATAATCCGCTGGTGATTCTGCGACGCAGCAGCGACGAAGGGATGACCTGGAGCCCCGAGGTGGCGTACTGGAATACATCCGGAAATGATCCATCTTTAGCGCGAACTCCGGGCGGAGACCTTCTGATTGAATTCGCCAAAAAGGATCCTACTGGGATTACGGGGGCCGCATATGGCCGTTCCAGCGACAACGGCCTCACCTGGACGCCGTTCACTTTCTTCGATCAGCCAGTAAGTAATACCTCGGCACTTCCCACCCTGTTTGTAAATGATGGCCCGACGATGTACGCGGCCGGGTACGGTCCCTCTACTGTGGGTTCCGGGACTTCTCCATTCCTTTGGGTCTCAGCCGACGACGGCCTAACCTGGACTAAGCGCTCCGAGATGCGCGATCCTGTTGATCCGGAAATGAACGAGACCTCGATCGTCGCGACTTCTCCGGGCTCTTTTCTGGCAGTCAGCCGCGCCGGTGACGGTAACACCTACGGCCGTTTTTCTGACGACTTGGGATTTACCTGGAATCCTCTCGTCTCTTACACTTCACAGGTCGGTGTCCTACAACTTCCGCAACTGTTCCAGGCAGGCCCGGCGCTTTTACTCTTCGGGCGTGAGAACTTTTTCTTTACCACGCAGTTGGTGGTGTATGTCTCCTACGACGGCGGACAAACTTTTCAGTATGGAACTGTTCTCGACCATTATGTAAATAATCCCGACGACGGGGGTTATTGCTGGCCCATGCTACTGCCGGATGGAAGGGTTTTTCTGGTCTTTTATACCGATCCATCGGGAATGCGACTTCCCGACATTCAGTCCTTGTTCTTGCAGATTGGAACTCCGCAACAAATCCCAGCCAATGCCATTCACCTGACCAGTCAGTTTCAACTGGCTTTAGCCTCGCGGGCCCTCAGTCTGGCAAGTGGCCGTTATTCCTTGGATTTTAGCTTCCGCACCCATGATACGCCGGGAGGAAATCAGCTCAACATTAAGGTGGAGGACGCGAGCGTTCAACCGGCAGTCCCCATAGCCACTTGGAGATTACCTTCTGAGTATCCTGGTGGTGCTGGTTTTATTGCGAATGGGCAACTAGTGCAGTTATTTAGCAGTTTTTCGTACGATACGTGGTATCGCGTCCGGACTATCGTCGATGAGAGCACGGGGCAGCAGCAGGGAGAGATTCTCGATCAATTCGGGAACGTAATCACCGCCAGCACTCCGCAACCATTCGTGCTAGGCCTGCCTGGCCACCCGACGCAAGTGGTCATTGGCAACAATACCCCGCGCCGCAATGTGGACGCGCTGCTCAAGTTCCTTTTCGTCCGGCCCCTGGCCACTACCGACCCGCAAGTGACGATTTCACGGGTTCACTGAGAACGGTCTTTCCTCTTGAGTTGTGCCAAAATTCGCCACTCACGAAAATGGATCTAAGAGTGCAAATCCATTGAAAGGGAAAAGAAGATTACTGGTGCGCCCGGAGAGATTCGAACTCCCGACCTGTTGCTCCGGAGGCAACCGCTCTATCCAGCTGAGCTACGGGCGCGTGTCTCCAGTTTACATTGCACACGACGGCCCAGCAATTGTCGCCGGGCCCGTTTGCGAGGGCGAAATTACCAGCGGTCTCTGCCGCCTCCGCCTCCACCACCCCCGCGTCCGCCACGTCCGCCGCCACCGCCACCGTGGCCACCGCGTCCACCGCCATAACCGCCGCGGCCTCCACCCCCACCGCCGCCTCCGCCGCGCTCGGTTTTAGGGCGTGCCTCATTGATATTGAGGGTGCGTCCGCCGATGTCCTGCCCATTCAGCGCGGCAATGGCTTTTTCGCCTTCTTCGGAATTTGCCATCTCGACAAATCCAAATCCGCGGGAACGGCCAGTGTCGCGATCGGTCATGATGCTGACCCGGTCCACCTGTCCATAGGGTTCAAAAAGCTGACGGAGATCGTCTTCCGTGGTGCTGAAATTCAAATTTCCGACGAAGATGTTCTTCACGGTCGTGCCTCGAGGCTGAGCTATTTGAGAGGAGCAAGTTCGGCCGAAGAGCAGAGCACGGGAGGCGTGCTAAGTTGCCGGAGCTGGCGACCAGTTCAAATGCGGGGGAAGTATAGCAGTTAACCTCAAGAGGGCAAGCATCAGTTTTTTCGCTGGGTCAAACTGAGAATCGGTGAGGATAGGTACTTTATGGTTACTATAGCTCCAGGGTGGAGGCAATCCCTCGGAGTACTTCTGCGGAATGCTTTAACCTCTCGATTTCATCCGGCGCAAGTTCCAGGCGAATGACCTTCTCAATCCCGCCATGGTCCACCACCGTGGGCAGGCTGAAGCACACATTGCCCATTCCGTAATAATCCTGCACCAAGCTGGAGACTGATAACACCGTACGCTGGTTCCGCAGGATGGCCTGGGTAATCCGCATTAACCCCGCGGCTACTGCATAGTAAGTTGCCCCTTTGCGTTCAATGATGCGATAAGCAGCATTGCGTGTCTGGGTGAAAATTTCGTCCATTTCTTTGGAATCGTACGGCAAGTTCTGTGCCTGGCAGAACTCGCGCAGCCGCATGCCGGCGATATTGGCCAACGACCACACCGGCACTTCGCTGTCGCCATGCTCCCCAATAATGTAGGCGTGTACGCTGCGCGCATCCACTCCGAAATGTTCACTGAGCAGATAGCGGAAGCGGGCAGTATCGAGAATCGTTCCAGAACCGATCACCCGTTGATGCGGAAGTCCGGAAAGTTTCCAGGCAGCGAAGGTGAGCACATCCACCGGGTTGGTAGCGACCAGCAGGATGCCATTGGGATTTGCCTGCACTACCTTGGGGACAATCTCACGCCAGATGGCGGCGTTCTTTTTGACCAACTCCAGGCGGGTTTCACCAGGTTTTTGCCCGGCCCCCGCGGTCAGCACAGTGACGACGGCCCCAGCGCAATCAGCGTAATCGCCCGCCCACACCCGCGTGGGATGGGTAAAGGGCACTGTGTGATTGAGGTCCATGGCTTCACCTTCAGCTTTGGCGCGGTTGGCGTCAATCAACACGATTTCTGCGGCGAGTCCGCTGAGCAGCAGAGCATAGGCGAAGGTAGCGCCTACATTGCCCACGCCCACCACCGCGACGCGTGTGGGGTGAAGATGGTCTTTGTAGTCGGGAGTCAAGTTAGCAATCATCCACTTTCCAATAGCCTTCGCGGTGATAGCCGATCTGTAATAGCCGGTTCTTGGGGTCATGCCGCTTGCCGCATTTTGGACACTTCATGTAGCGGCTCCAGGTGGTCCCCTGGTGGTCGTAGTTTTCCGCGACGGCGAAGGTGGTTCCGCAGCTGCACGGGACGAGGAACATCTTAAGCCGGGCATGCTCCACCTTGGGCATTGTTGGTAGCTCACCTCGAGTATATCGGGAGGAATTGAGTGCCATCCGAGAATAACGGAGTTTTCGTTGCGCACGAAAACAACTATATCGACGCGTAAGTCAAAAACCCCACTCTTGTCGTTCCCAAAAACCGGGAGCGACAAGTGAGTGAGGCATCCTCGGAGGTGCGAGAAGACGTACTCTCTTATTCGTCTTCCACAGCGACCATCGTATTTCTCTTCCGCTTATTCGCTTGCAAGACCTTCTTTCGCAGTCGTAAAGATTTCGGAGTCACCTCAACGTATTCATCCTCAGCAATGAACTCAATCGCCTGTTCCAGATTCAAATTGCGGAAGGGGACCAGGCGGATGGCCATGTCGGATGTCGAAGACCGCATGTTAGTGAGCTTCTTTTCCCGGACCACGTTTACGTCGAGATCATTGTCCTTGGCGTTTTCTCCGACGACCATGCCTTCGTAAACTTCAACCGTCGGACCGACAAACAGTTCACCGCGTTCTTGCAGATTGTAAAGGGCGTAGGGCGTAGTCACGCCACCACGGTCGGATATCAATGCGCCGGTCAGGCGATGCGGAATTTCTCCCTGCCACTCGATGTAGCCGTCGAAAAGAGCGTTCATGACAATGGTTCCGCGCGTGTCGGTGAGCAGCTGGCTGCGCAGGCCGATTAGCCCGCGGCTGGGTACACGAAACTCGATGCGCACGCGGCCGTAGCCGTGATTGTGCATATTGACGACTTCACTCTTGCGGACGCCGAGTTGCTCCATCACTACGCCGACAAATTCTTCGGGGATGTCCACGGTGAGGTGTTCGATGGGTTCCATTAATTTGCCATCCACGCGCTTGGTGACAATCTCCGGTTTGCCCACCATGAGCTCGTAGCCTTCGCGGCGCATCATCTCCAGCAGGATGGAAAGCTGCAACTCGCCACGCCCCATGACTTTGAAAGAGTCGGTGGTGTCGGTGTCTTCAATCCGCAGAGAAACGTTAGTAAGCAGTTCCTTTTGCAGGCGGTCGCGCAGATTGCGTGAGGTGACATAGGTGCCCTCGCGTCCGGCAAACGGCGAGGTATTGACCGTGAACAGCATCGCGATAGTCGGTTCGTCAATGGTGATGTGCGGGAGAGGCGCTGGGTTTTCGGCGTCAGTAATGGTCTCGCCGATGGTGATGCCTTCGACTCCCGCGACCGCAATGATGTCACCCAGCGTGGTTTCGGTAATGTCGGTGCGCTTCAGGCCGGAGAAAGAGAACAGCTTGGTGATCTTGGTTTTATGCAGCGAACCGTCCAGCTTGGCGATGGCCACGTCTTCGCCGGTGAACATGGTGCCATTGAACACGCGCGCGATAGCGAGACGGCCCAGGTAATCGCTGTAGTCGAGGTTCGCCACCAGGATTTGCAGCGGCCCCTTGGGATCGCCTTTGGGTGCAGGAATGGTCTTCACAATCGCGTCGAACAAAGGTTGCAGGTTCTCGCCCCCGCCCCTGATGTCTGTGGAAGCGGTGCCAATCTTGGCATTGGTATATAAGACCGGAAAATCAATTTGGTCTTCTTTGGCGTCGAGGTCAATGAACAGGTCATAGACTTCATTGACCACTTCCTGCGGACGCGCGTCGGAACGGTCAATCTTGTTGATGACGAGAATCGGAGGCAATTTGGCTTCGAGCGCCTTGCTCAGAACGTAGCGGGTCTGCGGCAGCGGGCCTTCACTGGCGTCCACCAGCAGCATGACACCATCCACCATTTTGAGCGCGCGTTCGACCTCGCCTCCGAAGTCGCTGTGGCCGGGGGTGTCGACGATGTTGATCTTAATGTCGTGATAATGAACTGCGGTGTTCTTGGCCAGGATGGTGATGCCGCGCTCTCGCTCCAGATCATTGGAGTCCATGACCCGCTCGATGATGTGCTCATTGGCGCGGAAGGTGCCGCTTTGCTTCAACATAGCGTCAACCAGCGTGGTTTTGCCGTGGTCGACGTGGGCGATGATGGCGATATTGCGGATAGAGGAACCCAATTAATTAGCCTTTCGGGGAAATACGTCCCTACTACCACTTTACTATGGGTTGGTTCATAGAGGTTCTAAAAGCAACCAAGGAGATATGCACGGGCATCCCTGCAAATTGTTTGCGGATTCAAATCGAGGCGAGCATGAAACGATATTGTGTGTCGGGTTTAAGCTTGTTTGGCATCGGAATATTCGCGGTCACCATGTGGTCACAGACTTCAAAGCCCAACGTGTCGATTGAATTGAGAACAATTTCCGACAAAGAAACCTACGCTTTAAAGGAATCAATCATGGTGAAGTCAGAGTTAACAAATCTTTCCACCAAAGTTCTGTGTTTTCCGAGACCCTCGCAGGTTTGTGAAGATTCAGCTTTGGGGTACTTGGTTACAAAGGGCATCCCGCCCGCCGGAGCCAGGGATACGGACCAATTTGTCTGCCACACGGATGGCGGCGGCACATGGCCTCGCGAAAAGCTCATTTTAGAGATAAAGCAAAAGTGGATTAAGCTCGCTCCTGGCAAACAATATGTTACTGAGACAATACATGTCCCCATCGATTTGACAGCCGCAGGGCAATGGCAACTCGAAACAACTTACCATCCGCCGGAAGGAGCATTCCAACCGACAAAGTTTAGGGATTACCTTAATTCTGCAGCCAAGGAGGCAGGCTGCTGGGTACCTCAAGGGAAAGTAATCGCTGAACCAATTTCGATCACTGCAGTTCAGAAAACTGAGAAAGATTAAATCCAGATACCAACGGACCCGTCTCCTTCGGCATCGGTTTCCCCGCCAATCGCGCTTCCAACTCCTTCACCGCCCGTCGTGCAGCGTTAATCCCGCTAGCAGTCGTCGAAACCGGTCCTTCCGAATCCGTGTTGGCGAAGAAAACTCGATCCATCGGTTGCCGAACAAGTGGCTGGATCTTGGTATAGAGGTCCGGAGTCACCATATACATGGGATGCCCGCGGCGGTAGATGTGAACTTCTACCGGATCAACGTTAGTGGTGGGCATCAACTTCTGGAAATCTCTCAATACTTTTGCTGCGACCCGCTTGGCGCCAGAGTCGGTGAGCAGTCGCACGCGCTCTTCTTCCGCCAGCGGCGTGTAGCAGGTAACGATGTTGAACTTTCGTTTGTAACCGGGTTGATTGCGGATCACCCAGTCGGCCACGATGAAATCGGTAAAACTATTTCCCGGACACCAGGTGTCGTATCCCTTGTCGAAAACCGTCTTGTCAAAGATCAGGTTCACAACCGGGTAAGGCGCGTAGCGAATCTGGTGCATGGCCTCGCTCTGTTTGTCGGGCAGTCCTTCGACTATGCGCCGGGTAATGAACTTAGGCGTGGCCATGATGACCGCCTTGGCGCTGACCGTCTTAAGTTCAGCACCTTGCATGTAGGTGACCTGGACCTCGTCTTTGGCGGGAACTACGGCAATGATGGTTGCGCCCGATAACAGGCGGTCGGGGAATTTAGGCTGCAAAATCTGCGCCAGCTTTTCTGTGACCGCGCCCAGGCCGCCGGTCCAGGTGTAGCGGTCATCGTTTCGTTTTTCTCCGGCCATCATTTGCAGGTCATAAACGCCGACGGCTGCGGCGGTTTCCTCGCTGGACGATCCCCAATTGGATGGACAATACGCATCCCACCAGAACTTCACCTCTTCTGGATAGCCCTTCATCAAATCCGTGAGCGGAAGGCCGAATAGTTCTGTGCCGCGTTTCGCCAAGTCGATTGCAAGGATGGCCTTTCTGAATTTCTTGAAACCTTCGCGCACCGTCGCTGAATACGGCAATTTGTCGAGTCCACCCCCCCAGGTGTCGGGAATAAATTCACCATTAATGATGGAGCCGTCCCAATCGTTTACCGGCAAAGGTTCCAATCCGATTTCTTTGGAGAAGCTGTAGGTGGACTCGTCTTTGGTGAGAAATGCGGAGCCGGTGGCGTAGCGCGCTCCCTGGTAATCCATGACGTAGGCGTTTCCGCCCCAGTGCGGTTCTTTTTCCAGGAGGAGAAAATCACGCTCGCGCAGAAGATAGGCGGCAGTCAGTCCGCTCACGCCGCCGCCGACGATGACCACGTCATGCTTCGCCGAAGCCGGTGGGCGAGAGAAAGCTTTTCCATCGCGGACCTGATGGCAAATCGTGTTTTGCTCACTGTCGAGGACAGGCGCGGTCGCCGTTTGCGCCTGGGCGACTAGCGACAAATCCACGGGACAGCCAGACGCAACCGATCCAGCCACGACGAATTTAATGAAGTCTCTGCGATTCGGGCTCATGATTTTCTCCTCGGGATTTTTGAGAATCGATTGCTGCAAAACCCCGCCCTGTCGCAAAAAACGCGACAAGGACGGGGCACCCTCTTTTAAGTCTCGACCAAATCTTTACCGACCTCGGTTCTCCCCCCGGTGCGCACCCGCATGCGGTACCAAATCACGATGGCCAACAGAGAAAACACAAAAATGATGGTGGAAATGGCGTTGATCTCGGGGGTAATACCTCGGCGCAGGCGTCCCCATATTTCCAGGGGAAGCGTGTTGTCACGGCCGATCAAGAAAAAGCTGACCGCAATTTCATCCATTGAAAGAGTGAAGATCAGCAACGCGGCGCCGATGATGGACAAGTGCAGGTTAGGTAACGTAACTCGCCAGAATGTCTGCCAGTAGTTTGCCCCGAGATCGAGTGACGCTTCTTCCTGAGCGCGGTCCAGCTTTTGCAGCCCGGCAAAGACTTCAGTCGTGGCCACGGAGATCAAGGCAGTGCCGTGGCCAAGAATGATGGTGATCAGGCCTAATCTCATGTCCACGGCGCGAAACAGCATGAGCAGAGAAAGGCCGGTGATGATTCCCGGCAGGATCAACGGCAGCAGTACCAGCCTTCGGAACAAAGCTTTGCCGGGGAAGTTGGCGCGATCCAGTGCCAGGGCAGCAGGAATCCCGAATGCGAGCGAGATGCCGACCGCCGAGACCGCCACCAGCAGGCTGTTCCACACCGAATCCCAAATAGCTTCATCGGCAAAAAGCTGGCGATACCAGTCGAGCGTGAGATTGTGCGGAGGAAAACCGCCCACGCCCTGGCCGTTGAACGAATAAATAATGAGGGTGACGATGGGCAGATAGAGAAATCCGAAAACCACGACCGCATGAATCGGCAGCCAGCGTGATTGTCGAGTCATGCTCACCGGAAACTCCATCTCTTTTCCAAATTCTCAGAAACGAAAAGCAGTCCGATGACCAGAGCCATCATACAAAATGAGATGGCGGCGCCCAGCGGCCAGTTGTAAGCCGCTCCGAACAGGCTGACCACGATGTTCGAAATCATGATTCCGCTGGGGCCGCCGAGCAGCATCGGCGCAAGGAAGTCACCCAGGCTGAGCACAAAAGCGAACGTCGTTCCGGCCAGAACTCCGGGAAGCGAAAGCGGCAGAATCACCCGCCAGAATGTCTGCAAAGGGGATGCGCCCAAGTCGTGCGAAGCTTCAACCAGATTCCGCGGAATGTGTTCGAGCGAAGCATAAATCGGCAAAAACGCAAAGGGCGTGTAGATGTGCGTGAGAGTCAACACTACTGCAAACGGGCTGTAAAGCAGAAAATCCAGCGGATGCTGGGTGACGTGTACATACTGCAAGAGTGTGTTGAGGACGCCGTCGCTTCCCAAGATCGTCTTCCACGCATAGGCTCGAACCAGATAACTTACCCATAGTGGAATGATCACCAGTTGATAGAGAAGGTCTTTGCGTTTGCTTGCGACAAAAGAAACGTAGTACGCAAGCGGGTATCCCAGCAGAAGAGAAAAGAAAGTCACTCGGGCGGCAATCCACATCGAACGAAACAGTGTTTGAAAATAGACGTTCACCCGCAGCAATTCGCGATAGTTATCGAGGTTCCAGGAGTGCACAATGGCCTGCGCAGGCGAGACCGACCAGAAGCTGTAACAAAACAGCAGCGCGTAGGGGACGAGCAGAAATGCGGCAACCCATGCCAGCGGCGGCACGGTCACGGCAGTTCGGTAGGCGCGGGAGAACATCAGGATGTTTCCTTGATGCGTGAAGAGTCCCGTACGGGGACTGCGTCCGCCGGAGAGAATTGCAGCGCGAGTTCTCCGCTCAAGTCTTGTCTGCTGGAGGTGCGCAACGAAAGTTCCAGTCCATCGGAAGACTCGATTTGTAGCAACTCCGTTGCGCCTTGAAATGCCTGGCGCTTGATGTGACCGCGGAGCCGTACCATGCCATCGTCGGCAGTCCCAGATGCAAGTTGGAGGCTCTCCGGGCGCAGCGAAAATAGGGCTGGGCCATCTGGGAGGGTCACATGCCACGAGAGTGCGCCACACCGCACCAGGCCGCCTTTGACCTCACCACGCAGAAGATTGGTGTGTCCGATAAATTGTGCCGTATAGGCGGTTGCTGGGCGGCTGTAGATTTCGCGCGGCGCGGCGACTTGTTCCAGTTCTCCCAGTCGCAGGAGCGCAATCCGGTCCGACATGACCATGGCCTCTTCTTGATCATGGGTGACAAAAACAAAGGAAATGCCGACTTCGCGCTGCAAAGATTTCAGCTCCACTTGCATTTGCCGCCGAAGATTGGCGTCCAGAGCGGAGAGCGGTTCGTCCAGCAACAACAGGCGCGGACGATTCACCAGCGCTCGCGCCAAGGCCACACGTTGCTGCTGTCCGCCGGAGATTTTCGAAGGCTTGGAACGGGCATAGGCCGACATCTTCACTTTTGCTAGAGCTTGTTCGACTCGGGTCGAGATCTCGGCATTGGGCACTTTGGCAACGCGCATACCGTAAGCCACGTTTTGTTCGACCGTCAGGTGCGGGAATAGCGCGTAATTTTGAAAAACTGTATTCACGCGGCGGCGGTAAGGCGG
The DNA here is from genome assembly GCA_963837365.1 of uncultured Acidobacteriota bacterium. GTDB lineage: Bacteria > Acidobacteriota > Terriglobia > Terriglobales > Acidobacteriaceae > CAWBXL01. The sequence goes on along the minus strand of CAWIMW010000003.1, from coordinate 774,401 downwards.
CAGGTTATCGAGCTGTTCGCCTGCCATGAGGATTTCACCGGAATCTGCGCTTTCGAAAGCCCGCGATAATACGAAGTAAAGTTGTTTTGCCAGAACCGCTCTCGCCGAGGATGGTGAGAAATTCACCCTCGGCGATTTCCAAAGAGATGTCGCGCAAGACAGGGTTCTTGCCGAACGACTTGGCGAGATTGCGGATAGAGAGCAGCGAGGCTGGAGAGTCTGTGGCCATGATCGTGTAGAGCGGGCACTCTTGCCCGCTCTGCGTGCAGCAAGTCCAAACTATGGGTCAACCTAGCTGTATGCAGAGCGGGCAGGAGTGCCCGCTCTACATAACGCTCACCTATTGTGCAGCTTTCACTTCATTCCAAATTTCGTTGTACTTCGCTCTCCGCGGCACGTTCTGCCAGAAATAAATATGTTTCTGGTAGTTGTCCACATCATCGAGGTGCAGACTCTTGACTTCCTCCGGAGTCATGAACTGCGCGGCATGCGGATTGGCCGGGGTATATCCGGTCACATCCGTGACTTTCTTTTGTGTCTGCGCCGTGATCATGAACGCCAGAAACTTCGCGGCCAGCTCTTTGTTCTCGCTACCCGCCGTAATCATCAGATGGTCAATCCAGCCGGTAGTGTTTTCTTTGGGGATGACCTCACCCACCGGAAAGTTGGATTTCCGCAGTTGGTTGGTCATCAGGGGCCAGCCCATAGCCGCGACGACCTCATGATTCTGGAATAAATTTGTCAGTTCGCCGCCGGTCGACCACATCTTGCGAATGTTGGGTTTGAGTTCGAGCAGCTTCTTTTTCACTGCTTCCAGTTGTCCGTCGCTCAAGTTGTAAAGCTGTCCCGGATCGGGCTTGTCGTAGCCGAGCACCTGCGCCGCCATGTAGACCGTTGACAGGTCGTCCCAAACAGAAATCTTTCCCCGATACTTCGTGTCCCAGAAAATGTCCCAGCTATCGGGAGGCTGCGCGAATGCCGTCGTGTCATAAATAAGCGGGTCAGGCCCCCACATGAATGGCACGCCGTAAACCTGCCCGTCCACCTTTACCAAAGGAAGGGAAGTGAGCTGCGGAGAAAGCTGGTTGTAGCTGGGGAACTTGGACAAATCCAAAGGCGCAGCCAAGCCAGAAGCGGCAATCGAAGTCGCCACGTCGCTGGAAGGAGAGATCACGTCGTAGGTGCCGGCGCTGCCTCCGCGCAATTTAGTCACTAGTTCATCGCTTGATCCCATGTATGAAGCGGAGACTTTGCAGCGGTTCGCTTCTTCAAATGCACGGACGTAGGAAGGATCGGCGTAGCCTTCCCATACCAGAAGATTCAGCGTCGGAGTTTTCTTGGCGCATGATCCCAGGAAAATAATCGCGACCAGCAACGATAGCACGAAGATCAGCCGTCGAATATTCATTGTGTGCCCTTACCCATGTCCGCTGCCTTCCAAGCTGGCGATTGATAGACGATTTTTCCTCCCACCATAGTCAGCAGGACTTCCGTATCTGCGATCTGGTCAGGCTCAATCTTGAAAAGATCTTGCGAGAGCACAATCAAATCCGCGACCTTGCCCGGTTCGAGCGAGCCTTCCGTCTTCTCCTTTCGTCCCGCATATGCCGCCCCAAGAGTGTAGCCCTTGATTGCGTCCGCCAGACTGATCCGTTCCTGCGGAACAAATCCGCCGGGAGGATCGCCCTCTCGTGTCTGACGCGTCAGTGCATTCTGCACGCCGTACCAAGGATTCAATGTCACCACCGGCCAGTCGCTGCCGAAGGCCAGATGCCCACCAGAGTTCTCGATGCTGCGCCAGGCCCACGCCCGCTGCGTCCGTTCCGGTCCTGCGTTGCGCGCCCAGATTTTCAGGGTGTCATCGTCAGGATAAGCGTGTAATGGCTGGAAGCTCGCGATCACTCCCAATTTGCCAAAGCGGGCAATATCTTGCGCGCTGACGGTCTCGATGTGTTCAACGCGTGGACGGCCTGCCGTATGGTTGGTCCGGCTTGCATTCTCATACGCATCCAGCGCAGTTCGCACCGCTTTGTCTCCGATGGCATGAGTGAAGATCTGATAGCCCCGGCGGTCGAGTTCCTGCACCGTCTGCTTGTATTTTGCCGGGTCCCAGAATAGCGCTCCAATCTGCGTGGGATCGTCGCTATACGGTGTGAGCATGGCGGCAGTGTGCGATTCAATTACACCGTCAAGGAAGAATTTCACAACTCCTGCGGAAACCCAGTCGTCGTGATATTGTTTGCGGGCTTGCTCAAGCAAATGTAGTTTCTTGGGATTCAACCCCGGTGGGTCCATCTCAAACGCGATGTACATCCGCACCGAAAGCTCGCCTTTCTTGCGCAGCTCATCGTAAAGGTCCAGATTCTCAAAATCGCTGGCCGCAAGTCCAGTGTTCGCCGCGCAGTGTACCCGCACCAAGCCCACGCGGTTGGCTTCGAGCATTCCTGCACGCAAAGCATCCATTCGTTGTTCGCGGCTGGGTACTGGAATGACATGCTGGAACACCTCAGTGGCGTCCTCTTTAATCGCGCCAGTCAGTTCCCCTGAAGCATCGTGTACGAAACTACCGTTCGGTGGATCCGGGGTTTGCTTCGTGATCCCAGCCATCGCCAATGCTTTGCTATTTGCCCATGCGGTGTGGCCATCGAAGGCCGTGAGGTAAACCGGGCGGTCGGGGACGACTTCATCCAGATATTTCTTGTCGGGAAGTCCGGTCGCGCCAAAAGTTGGGTAGGTCCACCCGCGGCCCAGAATCCACGGAACATCTGGATGTTTGTCGGCAAAATCTTTTACCAGCTTTTGGATTTCCTGGATGGTCTTGGCATCGTCCAGATGGACCTGCAATAAAGTGACCGAGCCTTCCAGGAAATGAATGTGGGAGTCGGTAAAGCCCGGAAGCACCAGTCGTCCTCCGGCATCAATCGTTCTGGTTGAGTGCCCGCGGAACTTGTCAATTTGCTTAGTATCACCAACCGCAAGGACCTTGCCGGCACGTATCGCAATCGCGTCAGCCCATGCCTGTCGAGGATTTACCGTGTAGACGTGCGCATTGACAATTACGGTATCGGCGGTCTGCGCGAAGGCGTTCGCTGAAACCAGAATCGCTAAGCAGAGAAAATAGCGAGCAGTTCGGATCAATGGTTGGTACCCAGCATTCCAGAGTTCCTCAGAAGGTCGGCGGAGTATTGATCCAGAGCACACAAGTTTCCTTTGTGCCCGGGTTTCTCCAGCGATGTCGGGTTGAACTCTCAAAATAAAAGCTGTCGCCGGTCTTCAGGCGGTATTCATCGTCTTCCACGGAAATTATCAGCTCACCTTGCAGCACGTACAAGAATTCCTCTCCCTCGTGCGTGTAAGATTCACCACTGCCGGCGCGAGGAGAGATGCGAAACAAATGCGGCTCCATCACAGTATTTCCCCAGGCCAGCAGCTCCATGCGCACGCCCGGACCGGCCTCCAGTACCTTGCGATTCTCCGGAGAGACCAGCGGGCTTTTGGATTCGCTGGGGCCGAAGAAATCCAGAATATTTGTTTTGTAAAATCGCGCTAGTTTGCGCAAAGTCCCCACCGACGCGCTCATGTGCGAGCGCTCCAGGGCACTGAGAAATCCAACCGAAATATCCACTGATGTAGCAACCTGTGCCAGCGATAGTCCCCGCCTTACGCGAAGCTCTCGGAGGCGGGCGCCAATCGTGTTGGCCTTCCGAGACGGGCGTGCCCGTACCAGCCCATCTTTCTTCAGCATGTGTACGATAGCCGGCGCGTTCAGCCCCCGCACCCGCCGCAGAAAGCGGGCGCGCTTAAGAACCTTTACATCATCCGGACTGTAAAGCCGATATTTACTGGCCGTGCGCTGCGGACGTGTAAGTCCGAGGCCCTCCCAAGTGCGTATTACAGAAGGAGAAACACCTACCAGACGGGCAACGTCTCCTATCTTCAGATACGGTTTTGCCGCTTGGTTCATGACTGGCGATCACATGGCTGATTAAATTTTGTTTATAGGGGAGAAAAGTATTTTCCCCTTGACAGCCTGAACAGGGCTTCTCTAACCTTGCGGGATTATAGCAAGGTTGGCTACTTGCGCAAGACACAGTTTTCAGACTTTAGAAACTTTTTCACCTGCACAATCGGAGGTCACGCCATGCCGTCATTCACAGCCCCCCGGGCGGCCCGCTGGTCAGTTGTCTTCTTTTGTTTGTTCGCTTCCGTCATCGCTCTTGCTCAAAGCACCGGAGGCAGAATTCTTGGCCAGGTTGCTGATCCAAGCGGCGCCGTATTGAGCGGCGTAAAGATTACGCTTACCAACCAGGCGACCAACGTCACCCGCGATCTAATGTGCGATGCGAACGGCGACTTCGTGTTCGTCGAGGTGCCGCCCGGCACCTACCGGGTGGAATTTGAGTTGGCCGGCTTCAAGAAGAACATACAAAAAAATGTGATCGTGGAAGTGAATCAGGTGGTGACGCTGAATACCACCATGCAGGTCGGCGCTGCCCAGGAAGTTGTCGAAGTAACTTCGGAAGCGCCCCTGGTCGAAACCACCAGTACGCAGATGGGCGCGGTGGTGAATTCACGCGCGGTTTCGCAGCTCCCTTTGAATTCCCGCGATACTTATCAGTTGTTGCAATTGCAGCCCGGAGTCCAGTCACAAACCGGATCGGACCTTTTCTACGGCAGCAATAATGCCGGCGTGGTCTCGGTCAATGGTGGCCGTGGCCGCTCCAACAACTTCAGCGTAAACGGCGGCGACGCCAACGATCAGTTTGCCAACCTTCCCGCAGTGCAGCCGACGCCGGACTCGATTGAAGAATTCCGCGTGCTGACTAACACTTTCGACGCCGAATATGGGCGGAACTCCGGCGCGGTGGTGAACGTGATCACCAAGTCCGGCACTAACGCATTTCACGGGAATGTTTATGAGTTCTTCCGCAACAAGGTGCTGAACTCCAGCGGGTTTTTCGACAGCGAAAAGCCGGACTTCAAGCAGAACCAGTTCGGCGGTACTTTTGGCGGACCCATTAAGCAAGACCGGACCTTCTTCTTTACTTCGTATGAAGGTCGCCGGATTCGGCAGGGCATTTCCTCCGATGCCATAACCGTGCCGACCGCGGCCGAGCGTGCCGGAGATTTTTCCGGCCAGAGTACGTTCGCCGGGACGTTGACGGACCAAACGATGGTAGACACTTTACTGGCGCGACCTGGTTGCCAAGCGGCCGCGGGCACGACGATCGCAACAGATACGCTTTACTCCGATCTGTTCCCGGGCAACATCATTCCAACCGCCTGCATGGACGCGACGTCGGTTGACTTGATGAATCAGTTCGTCCCCCTTGGAAACCGTGGGGACAGCACCTTCCAGACCGTGGCGGGTATCCACAAAGACCGTACCGATCAATTTACCGTCAAGCTCGACCATCGTCTCAACAGCAGCCAGAATTTGTCCGCCTACTATTACTTCAACGACAGCAACCTGTTCGATCCCTATTCGCGTTTTCAGGCAGGCGGCGCCACCACCCTGGGTTTCGGTGCAGGTACGCTGGAGCGCTATCAACAGTTGAATTTCACCCACAACTGGACCCTTACCAACAATCTGGTCAACGAGGCCCACTTTACATATTTCCGTGAGTCGCAAGGTTCCTTCTTGCATCCGCAAAGCACCCACCTTGTACAAGATTCCTGTAGCAGTGCAATTGGGCCGGATGCCTGCTTTAACGATGGAGCCCCGGGTAACCCGACCGGCATTCACCCCGGCCTTGGAGCAGGTCGCGAGGGTGTGCCTTTTGTAGATGTCTCTGGATTATTTTCTTACGGGAATAACTTCGAAGGCGAAATACCGCAAACCGGCAATACCTATCAGTGGACGGACAACCTTAGCTGGGTCAAAGGTACGCACACCTGGAAGTTTGGTGGAGATGTCCGCCGTCAACTTTTCGATCAGACACTCTATTACAACGTTAACGGCCTCTACAGTTACTACGGTGGAAATGCCAACGATGTCGTCAGTGATGACCTGATGCCCAACTACCTGTTGGGCATGCCTGACAGTTTCAGCCAGGGTTCGGCGCAGGTAGAAAAGGTCCGCAGCACAATTTTCGCAGTGTTCGCACAGGACAGCTGGAAGGTCAAAAAGAACCTGACGCTGAACTATGGATTGCGGTGGGAGTTGTTCACTCCGCTCACGGACGTCAGTGGACACGTACAGAGTTTCCGTCCGGGGCAAACCAGTCAGACTTATCCATGCACCAACACGCTGCCTGAGAACTGCCCCACGGGGTTGGTTGTGCCGGGTGATCCCGGCGTTCCTGCGGGCTTGACCACCACCTATTACAAGACTTTCGCGCCGCGCATCGGCATAGCGTGGAGCCCATTTGGCTCCGGCAAAACCAGCATTCGCGCCGGCTGGGGGATGTTCTACAACCCCATGGAACAACTGGTGCTGGAGCAATTCAGCGCCGAACCGCCCTTCGGCGGCAGCAACATCATCAATGCTCCACTTTTCAATACGCCGTATTTGCAGCAGGACGGCACGGTGAAGCCCAATCCCTTCGATGGAATTATTAACCCTCCCAAAGGTCAAGATCCGGACTGGCAAAAATTCCGTCCTCTGCTCTTGTACGGACAGTTCCAGCCGCACCTGCGTACGCAATATTCTGTCCAATACAATTTCAACATTCAACAGGAATTGGCCAGAGATTTGGTTTTTCAGATCGGCTATGTTGGTTCGCAGGGCCACCGCCTGCTGGCTAGCCACGATGTCAACTACGGCAACCCACAGACCTGTGTGGATCTGCACGATATCTCGACCGCGACGGGTGATGCGGACATCGACTGCGGCCAGTTCTACGCGGACAGTTCGTTCTTCATTCCGGCTGGCGAAATACCTAATGGCATGACCCTGCACCTGCCCTATGGCTCCGTGCCCAGTGTCACTGGCCCCAACCCGACCGATATCACTCTGGTTGGAACTCGGAAATATTCCTCCCCGCAGTGCGAACCCACTACGGGAGCAGGGTGCCCTGCCGACGGAACGCCGGTGTTCTCGAGTATTTTCGCGGAAGACACGATCGCCAATTCCAACTACAACTCCTTGCAGGCCTCGCTGGAAAAGCGCTTCTCGCACGGGTTGCAGGCGCAGGTTGCTTATACCTGGAGCAAGTCTTTCGACCTCGCGTCCAGCTTCGAGGGCGAGTTAAACCCGCTCAACTTTGGCGGCACGTATTCGCTGTCCCAGTTCGATGCACGGCATCGGTTCGTCCTGAGCTACGTGTGGCAGCTTCCGATTCCAAAGTATTCTGGCGCCAAGGGTGCAATTGCCAGCGGATGGGACCTGTCCGGCATCTTCACTTACCAGACCGGTTTCCCGGTTCGCATCACGTCGTCGTCCGACAACGAACTGATGTACAGTGCGTTTTTTGAATATCCCGGCGAGCCAGACCAGGTGGCACCGTTCAAGTCCAGCAAGACCGTGAATTCGGATGGCGTCTTTTATTTCAATAGTGGAGCATTCTCCGAAGACAACACCTTCGGGCGCATCGGCAATGCCCGTCGGACCTACTGCTGCGGGCCGCCGATCAATAACTTCGACTTCGCCTTGCACAAGGTGTTTAGTCTGACCGAGAACCGGCGATTCGAATTTCGTACAGAGATTTTCAATCTGCTTAATCACACGCAGTTTGACAATCCGGATGGCAACATCACGGACGGATCAGACTTTGGGCGGATTCTGCGCGCCAAGGCGCCGCGTCAGATACAGTTTGCGCTAAAGTTTTACTTCTGATTGGAACGGTACAATAGATTTGTCCAAGCCCAGGGTGGTTCGCTCCGCCCGGGCATCCTAATGGCCGGACATTCCGGCTTGAGCCTTCTGGAGACCTCGATGTACCCCGAATTACAGAAAGAACTCGCCACGTTTGAAAAGCGCACGCCCAAGTCGGCGGAGGCGCACAAAAAAAACTTAAAGCGCATTCCGCTGGGAGTTGCCAGCAATTACCGCGCCTACGATCCTTATCCGATTTTTGTCGAGGAAGGGAACGCGGGCCGCTTTCGTGATCTGGATGGCAACGAATATATCGATCACAACCTTTGTTTCGGCGCCGTCATGGCAGGGCATTGCCACCCTGCGGTGATGAAAGCGGTTGAAAAGCGCTTGAGCACCGGCACTATGTTCGGAATGCCGCACAACATGGAGTGGGAATTGGCGGAAGAAATTTGCGCCCGCTTTCCCATCGAGATGTGCCGTTTTGGATCGTCTGGCACGGAAGCTACCATGCACGCGATCCGTCTTGCCCGTGCCGCCACCGGGCGCGACAAGATCATCAAGTTTGAAGGTGGATATCACGGGCTACATGACTCGGCGCTGGTCAGCGTGAAACCGCACGCGCCGGAGTTCGGTGATATCAGCAATCCGGTCTCCGTTCCAGGAGGACTCGGAGTCCCCAAAGCAAGCGTGGCGAATGTTCCCATTGCCACCTTCAATGATCTGGGAACTGTGGAGCGCCGGTTCAAGGAAAATCCCGGCGAAATTGCCGCAATCATTCTCGAGCCGATCATGATGAATGTTGGAGTCTGTCTGCCGCAGCCCGGATTCCTGGAAGGGCTACGAGAGATTTGTACCCGCGAAGGGACACTGCTCATTTTTGACGAGGTGAAGACCGGGGCCAAACTGGGATGGGGCGGAGCGTCGGAATATTTCAACGTCAAGCCGGACATGATTTGCCTGGCAAAGTCCATTGGCGGCGGGTTTCCGCTGGCGGCGTTCGGGACGAGTAGATCGGTGATGGATTTGATTTCTCAGCACAAGGTCTTTCACGGCGGAACGTACAACACCAATCCGGTCTCGATGGCCGCCGGCCTCGCGACATTCCGCGAAGTGCTGACGCGCAGCAACTACACTCACGTGGAAAAACTGAGCAATAAGTTGGTAGAAGGCTATCGCAAGACCATCGCGAGGACCGGGTTGCAGGCCTACATTGCCAGCGCCGGGGCCAATGGGGCGCTGATGCTGTTCCCCAAGGAAATCGTAAACTACCGCGATTGGACGATCATTGATACCGACCTGTGGCGTCACTACTGGTTCAGCATGGTGAACCGCGGCGTGATGGCACAACCCTACTGGTGGGATGAGCAATGGACGATTTCTGTGCAGCACACTGAGAAAGACATTGCCGATCATCTGGCGGCATTTGATGATGTTGCACCGGCGCTGGCGGCTGCTCAACAGGAGCGTATGTCAGTTGCAACACACTAGAGTGATGGAGGGGCGGGCTGTCCCCGCCCGTCCCCACCTCAGTTTCGAGGCTTAATTGTCGGACAGCGCGAACCAACACCAACCCGACCTCAAACGCGTCCTCGGGCGCCGCGATCTGGTGTTGCTGTTCGTGGTAGCAATCTTCAACCTCAATGTAGTCCCCAGCATCGCCGCCAACGGCGGAGTCACTGTCTGGCTGTGGTTGATCTCTCTCGTGCTGTTCTTTTGGCCGCAAGGCATCGCTGTAATCGAGTTAGCACATCGCTATCCCGGCGAAGGCGGGGTCTACCTCTGGGCTAAAGAAGTGTTCGGCGACTTCCACGGATTCCTCTCCGGTTGGTGCTACTGGACCAACAACATGCTCTACGTGCCGACGGTGATGCTGTACTTCGTCGGCGTATCGGTATTTGTGCTGGGGCCGAGCCATCACGCTTTGGCCGACAACAAAGTGTTTGCACTGACCATGTCGCTGGCACTGTTGTTGGTGCTGGTTGTCTTGAATATTGTGGGCCTTGGGGTGGGGAAGTGGATCAACAACCTTGGCGGTATTGGTACTGGAATCGCCGCTGCGGCTTTGATTGGCTTGGGATTTGTAGTTTGGCTGCGATTTGGCACGACAGTGACTACTGCTGATTTCCGCATTCCTGCAAATCCGCGCTTCGTACTTAATTCCTTTGGCGTGATTTGTTTTGGACTGGTCGGCTTGGAACTGGCCTCCGTCATGGGAGACGAGATCCAGGATCCAAAGAAGACTCTGCCGGGTGCTGTGGTGTGGGGTGGAGTGCTCTCCGGGCTGCTTTACATCGGAGCAACCCTGACCTTGCTGGTTGCCGTCAGCAAAGATCAGATCAATGTGTTGCAGGGAATCGTGCAAGCGGTCGGGCATATGGCGGAACGAGTCGGCGTCGGCTGGATGATTGCCCCGTTCGCACTGTTACTTAGTTTTTCCATTGCTGGAATCGGTTCGGCGTGGCTGGGAGGTTCTGCCCGCATTCCATTTGTCGCCGGTCTTGATTCCTACATGCCGTCATGGATGGCGCGCGTTCATCCCCGCTATCGAACACCCTACGGTGCTCTAATCGTTCACGCTGTCGTTTCGATCCTTCTAATCGTTATCAACTTTGATGGATGGTGGCTCTGGAACAAAGTTGTGGCCTTCGTGTATCTTCCTGTGAGTCTTTTGCTCACGCCGGGTGGAGTACAGGAAACATTCCAGAAAATGTTGTCTTTGGCTGTCGTGCTCCAGCTAGTCCCATTTCTCTACATGTTCGGGGCACTGATTAAACTGGCCTTCGATGGTTCGAAGGGTTATTACAGCAAACCAACCCTGGTGTTTTCAGGTGTCAGCGGCTTGGTGACAACAATTCTGGGAATTGTTTTGGTATTTTTCCCGGCGCAACAAATTACGTCGCTATGGTCGTACGAAATCTGGATGTTCGGCGGTACGCTATTCTTTGTTGGACTGGCTGCATTTTTCTTCTTTGTATACGGCCGCCACAAAGCAGCTCGGGTGGTGACAGCCGCCTCGGCAGTAAGCGCGCAGATCGAGTCTTAGGAGATTTTCATGCCGAGTGGAATTAAAACCGACGTGCGCACATATCAGATGTACATCAATGGCGAGTGGGTAGACAGCAAATCGCACAAAACCTTTCCCGTTTACGATCCCTCGACCGAAGAAGTAATCGCCCAGGTCCCCGAGGCCGGCGCTGAGGATGTGGATCGCGCCGTCGCCGCGGCCAAGGCAGCTTTCGAAGATAGCGCCTGGACATGCACAACTGCCCAGGAGCGTGGACGCATCTTATTCCGGCTCTCCGAAAAGGTCCGCCAGAACCTTCCCATGTTGGCTGAGCTTGAGTGCCGCAACACCGGCAAACCGATTGTGGAAGCGGAATACGACATCAACGACGTCGCGACCTGTTTTGAATACTACGGTGGGCTGGCAACCAAGGTCGTGGGGTATGTAAATCCAGTCCCCGACAATGCCATGAGCCTGACGCTCAAGGAACCGATCGGCGTGGCGGGGCAGATTATTCCGTGGAACTACCCGTTGTTGATGGCGGCGTGGAAGCTGGCGCCGGCGCTGGCGGCCGGCTGTACCTGCGTACTGAAACCTGCTGAGCAGACGCCATTGACTGCACTTGAGTTGGCCAAGTGGCTGACGGAAGTCGGATTGCCGCCCGGAGTGGTCAACGTCATTACCGGTTTCGGAGAGACGTGTGGAGCACCGCTAGTTCAGCATCCCGATGTCAACAAGATCGCCTTTACCGGTAGCGCGTCGGTGGGGAAAATCATCGTCAAGCAGGCCGCCGACACGGTGAAGAGAGTCACTCTGGAACTCGGCGGGAAATCCCCCAACATCTTTTTTGCCGATGCAGATTTTGAGGCGGCCATTGACGGCGCACTGTTTGGTGTATTCATCAATCAAGGGGAAGTCTGTTCTGCCGGAAGCCGCATCCTCGTGCAGACGCAGATCTACAAGAAGTTTGTAGAGGCAATGACCGAGAAAGCAAAGAAAGTAAAACTGGGCGCTCCGCTTGATCGCGCAACCAAAATGGGCCCGCTGGTCAGCAAAGATCAGTTTGACCGTGTGCTGTCCTATCAGTCAATCGGCAAGAAGGAAGCGAAACTCGCCATCGGCGGAGGGCGAGCGGAGCAATTCGCAAAAGGCTACTACGTGGAACCAACTATCTTCTATGACGTAGACAACAACGCCCGCATTGCCCGTGAAGAAATCTTCGGACCGGTTGCGGCCGTCATTCCATTTGAAGATGAAAAAGACGCACTCAAAATTGCCAACGATTCTCCCTACGGCCTGGCAGCAGCCGTCTGGACGCGCGATATCTTCAAAGCGTTCCGTGTCGTGAAATCCTTGCGAGCGGGCATCGTCTGGGTCAATCACATGCAGCCGACCTATGTGGAAGCTCCCTGGGGAGGCTACAAGCAATCCGGTTTCGGACGCGAGCTTGGGCCGTGGGGAATTGAAGAGTATCTGGAAACCAAGCAAGTGCACATTAATCTAAGCGAACAACCAATCGGCTGGTACTGAGAACTGAGAACCAGGAACTGAGATCTGGAAATGCCAACCATTCAGCTGAAAACTGCGATCCCTGGCCCAAAATCAAAAGCCTTGGCAGCGAGACGCGAGTCCGCATTGCCGCGCGGCCTCTCGCACGCAACTCCAATCTACGTGTCGAAAACAGAAGGGGCCGTGCTGGAAGATGTAGACGGCAACCGCTTCATAGATTTCACCGGCGGCATCGGCTGCCTAAACGCAGGCCACCGCGCTCCAGAAGTAATTAAAGAATTGCAAAAGCAACTGGATCGCTTTCTGCACGTCAGTGTGCAGGTGACTCCATACGAAAGTTACATTGAATTGGCAGAACGCTTGAACGCTCTGACACCCGGTAAATTCCCCAAAAAGACAGTCCTGCTGAACACGGGCGCTGAGGCGGTCGAGAACGCCATAAAAATCGCACGTGCGCACACTGGTCGGCAGGGAATTATCGCCTTTGAAGATGCGTTCCACGGACGCACTATCATGACGATGGCGCTGACCAGCAAGACGCATCCTTACAAGGCGGGCTTCGGAGCATTGCCGGGCGATGTCTATCGCATCCCATACGCCTATTGCTACCGCTGCTCGTACTCGTTGCAATATCCATCATGTGATTTGTTTTGCGCGCGACATCTGGAGGATACATTCAAGCGGGTTGTGGCCTCAGAAGATGTCGCGGCGGTAATTGCCGAGCCGGTGTTAGGAGAAGGTGGCTTTGTCGTTCCCCCGCAGGATTTTTATCGGGTACTGATGGAAATCTGCCGTAAACACGGTGTTCTGTTTATCGCGGATGAGGTTCAATCGGGCTTCGGCCGTACCGGAGCATTGTTTGCCTGCGAGCGTTACGGTATCGAGCCAGATCTATTGGTCACAGCGAAATCATTGGGTGGAGGATTACCCCTGGGGGCAGTGACCGGCAGGGCCGAGATCATGGATGCGCCCGGCCCTGGAGGGTTGGGAGGGACGTTTACCGGAAATCCGCTGGCCTGTGCAGCGGCGCTGGCCGTGCTCGATGTGTTTGAGCAAAAGGGTTTGTCCCGCCGTGCCAACGAACTCGGTGCAAAGTTTCAGGCTCGCGCCAAAGAGTGGCAGAAGCAGTGGCCGCTGATTGGAGATGTGCGTGGTCTAGGGGCGATGCAGGCAATTGAGCTGGTTCGTTCACGCGAAACCCGCGAGCCCGCAGCGGAAGAGACCAAACAGATTATGGATTATTGCTACAAGCACGGACTGATTGCTCTGACCGCAGGCTCGTACTCCAATGTGGTGCGCCTGCTTGTACCTCTGGTGATCTCCGACGAGCAGATGAATGAAGGGTTGGATGTGATCGAGGCGGCGTTGCACTCCGTGGCCGAAAAACAAGCCCCAGTTCCACAGTCGGTTTCCTGAAGGTTTTCTTTGCGATCTCTGCGTCCTCTGTGGTTGTAGAGTTTCGTTGTGGGTAAGAAGAAATCAAAAGCTTAAACCGCGGAGGACGCAGAGAAATGCCGCAGAGGTCCCAGAAATACAAATTCCAAAGATTGCTGAACTCCGGAAAGGCTAATGGCGGATGTTAATATCTATACGGTCAGGCATCGGTCCCACGCGACGTACTCCCGCCAACCCCGCCAGGTCCGGAAGGAAGCAACGGTAACGGGCTCTTGCGTGTGCAGTGGATTGCCGGTGCCTGGCTTATTACCCCATAAAGCCCAGCGTCGGGCTGGAGAAATTCCCCAGGTTCGGGAAAATTGATGGCAAATCTCCTGCCGGGACCCCAAACCAACCGGCCAACGTAGCCCCATACTGATCGAGTGAAGTAGTCGGAATCCAGCGGCCTTCGCTGGTGGCATCGTCCGGTCCACCCAGTGCCAAAGTCGGGAATGTCCCGTAGAAATCACCGCCTTTGACCGCTCCTCCCACAACCATGTGATGGCTGCCCCAGGCGTGGTCGCTGCCCGAATTGCTATCAGGCTTTAGGGTTCGTCCAAAATCCGAGAGTGTAAAGCTGGTGACGTTGGGCGCAACTCCCATCTCCACCGTTGCCTGGTAGAAAGCGGCCATAGAGGGACTCATCTCCGCGTACAGCTGGTCCTGAATGGCAATCTGGGAGCTATGCGTGTCAAAGCCTCCGATGGAGACAAAAAATATCTGGCGCTGCACCCCGAGGGATGCGCGTGCCGAGATAATCTGGGCCACCTGCCTCAGTTGCCCTCCCAGCCCCGTCTTGGGGAAGACTGTCGCCAAAGGTGTTGCTACAGCGAGTGCGTCCGCCAGGGTTTGGGCGTCGCGCAGTGCGTTCTGCGTAGTGGCGCTAGCAGACTGGATCAGTGAGAGCCCGGTGTCAAACGTGAGCAGGTTCTGAAATGCGGTAAGGCGGGCGTCGGACTCGCTGGAACCGTTATAGCCCTTCAGCAACCGTGTCGGGTTACCGCTGGACTGAATCGCGCGGGCCACCAGTCCTTCGCAGAAGATATTGGTTCCTGCCAGCGAAATGGTGACGGGAAAATTGCCCCCGTAGATCGACTGAATTTTGTCCGCGGTCCTGCCTGCCCAGCCGGTCTGCGATCCGCCGGTAAACGCCGCGGTCTGCATTTGGGTTTGCTGATCCGAATGAGAGTAGAGGTTGTCGGGAAGGAGGGCCTGTCTATTCCGGAGTTCGATGCGCGTTGTCGGCTTGATCAGCGTACCGACATTCGCCAGTACGGCAGCCTGTCCGCCGGTGAACAAGCTTTGAATTTCAGCCATCCGAGCATGAAACCCAAAGGGCGATCCCACACTAGGCGGGTTTACCGGCAGAAGGCTGGCCTGGGGCAGGGCAAGAACCGCGCGGGTCTGCAAATAGGCCGAATAGTCTGCGCTGCTCATGGGAACAACCAGATTGTTGCCATCGTTCCCGCCAAACAAGAAGATGCAAACCAGGGCTTTATAATCCTGCGCCGTTTGCGCCATGGCATTGATCAAGCCAAATCGGCTGAAACTTGCGGCCGCAACTCCCGCCGCAGCGGTGCAACATGATCTTTTCAAAAACTCTCTTCTCGACCAGGACATAGGCCCCCTTGATTAGTGTTCCACCTGATATTGAGATGAGGTTGCTATCAGGTACAGTACCGTCTTGATTCGCCGCGTGTTATCGGAAATTCCGGAAATTGCCGTGATGATGGTGCTGCGCATTTGCGGCGACATCTGACCGTGCATCATCAAATCGCCAAGTTTGTCCACCAGTTGGTCCGGGCTCGACGCATATGGGAGATACGGGGTCAGATCGGTGGTCATGCTCTGCCCGATCTTCCCGTATACCGCGTCGTTCACAAAATTGGCCCGAGTAATGGCCGTGGTGGAGTTGAAGATCTGAAATTCCGGCCCTACCAGGTTGGTGTTGGGAATTGCATAATCTGGCGGGTAGAAATTGAAAACGGTAGGCGGATTCAGAGGTTCCTGAAACATGTCGGCGGCATAGTCGGAAAAGCCGTCCCCGTTGGTCCTGGCGTTCATGGCCCGCAACAGGTTGGTCATTAGCAGGAGGGGCTCTTTTAGATGGCCATCGTTGGCCTGTACCTGAGTTGGATCGTCGCCGCGCCGTGCTTCTGCATCCAGCAGAATCGCGCTTACCACAGCTTTAAGGTCCCCACGCACGCCGCTGCCGTTGTCATTGAAGACTGCAACCACCCGTCCAAGGTAAGCAGGGCTGGGATTGCTGGTGACGAGGTGTTGAATGAGTTGCTTGCAGATGAATGGGCCGACATTCGGATGATTGAAAATGTTTTGCAACGCTGCATCCAGGTCGGCCTGTGCTGTTCCGCCGCCAGGAATGACCGCTCCATTAAGTAGCGTCTTCGCATCGGTGTCGTGGTGACTATTAAAGGGGACCATCGGGCCGCTGTAACCCGGAGGGCTGGGGAACGATGAGCCAGGAGGATACGTCCATCCAGTAAATACACGGGCAAAGTTGGTGATCGTGTCCTGCGTGTAGGTCGGGATCGGGTTTCCCGAGCTGTCGAGTTGCAAAGTGCCGTCCGCGTTCAGTTGGTTTAGCCCGACGGAAAAAAGCTGTAGGACCTCGCGGGCGTAGTTCTCGTTGGCCGATGTTCCAGTGGCGGCATTGGGTTTGTCGTTGTTCACCATGTCCAGATAGTTGCCCATCACCGGACTCAACGTGACGTCTTTCAACAGATCGTAGAAGTTTCCAAAAGCATCTTTCATCAACATGTTTTGCCACAAGGTCATAGCATCGGTGGTGGTCACCTTGTTGGAAGAAACCACCATGATCTGCGAAAGGGCGAAAGCCACCCGCTGGCGTAACTGGTCTTCGCGAAGCAGGGCACAAACGACGAACCGCTGCTGCACCGTCGAAATGCTGTCATCTTTACCTGGCGCTGGATAGCAATTGGTGGTTTGCGGCCCCAGTTGATAGGCGAGATAACCGTCAATACCGCGTATGCGCAGGGAAGTGATGCTGTAGTTTGTAGGTCCCCAGGTAGACTGCTGCAAATAGCGTGCGGCAACTGCGGCACTTACACTGTGGTCCGGATCGGTAATCACATAGAAAAAATTCGAGCGGGAGCCGCCTGGATCAGGGTTCGTCACCGCGCCCGTGACCACTTTGGTGAGTGTGGGCTGATTTCCCGTGGCAGTTAACTGGGTCGTGGACACGAAAGTTGTGGCCAGTGACGTGGATCCCCAACTGACTACCGATCCGCTGGTAAACCCGGTTCCAGTGATTGTCAGCGTGAAGCTGGCCGGGGATTGAAAACTGTCTGGAGTGACGGCGGCAATGTAGGGAACGGCGTTGGTGATCGTGACCGACCCGCTTGCGGCAGCATTAGCGTTTGTGGTGCTCACCGCCCGGATGGTGACTGGATTCGGTGATGGTACTGCCCCGGGAGACCGATACACACCGTAAATGTTGATGGTGCCAGCCGTGGAATTCCCACCCACTACGCCATTCACCGACCAGGTCACGGTTTGATCAGTTGTGCCGTTGACTGTAGCTGTGAACGTAACCGTCTGTCCCGCATGGATTGTGGCGGTGGTGGGACTTAAGGTGACGCTCGATGCCGGGGGAGGTGGTGGTGGCGGAGGAGGATTTGAACCGCCGCCACCTCCATTTCCACTGATTGACGTTCCGCCTCCACATGCCGTGGCCAGGGCCAGAATGGTCAACATCGCAACTGTCAGCGAAAAAGAGATGGCGCGCCGTGTGTTTGCGAATTGCATCATCGAGTTCCCCACATACGCCGCGTGGCAGTCCCACGAAAAAATCTGACGGCGAAAAAACTAAGCGGCGAATGTTCCGCCGCAACTTGCAGAAGGGTAATTACTTGTGCCGATTGAGAACAGGTCACAGCAGTACCACATCGGGAATGGTCTATATTCGGGATACAAATGGGAATTAGGCACAATTTCGGCTGAAGGTTGTACCCCGCTGGGACATGTACCAGCGGCAGCGCAGAAGCTGGCTTCACGCATCCTGCGAGAAAGAGGTTAACTAACACTGGCCCAAGGAGTTGCAGATTCTTCCCGTGTACGTCAAAATAGCCGTTCCTATCTTGTTGACCGGAGAACACTTCGAGTGACCCAACTTCTACGTGCCAAGATCAGCGCCCTTGGTACCTACGTCCCGCCCCGTCTCCTTACTAATGCGGATCTGGAAAAGATGGTTGAAACCACTGACGAGTGGATTTTGCAGCGTACTGGCATCCGCGAACGTCACATTGTGGACAAGGGAATGGCCACCAGTGATTTAGGCGCGGCCGCAGCTAAGAAAGCCCTGGCCGCATTGCATTTGCCGCCCTCTGAGATCGAAGCGATCGTCGTCGGTACCGTGACCCCCGACATGTTCTTTCCTTCCACCGCCTGTCTTATTCAGCACAAACTGGGGGCCCAAGGGGCCTGGGGTTTTGATCTTTCCGGGGCCTGTTCAGCATTTGTCTATGCGTTACAGGCGGGCAGCCAGTTCATCGCTACCGGAGCGCATAAAAAAGTGTTAGTGGTTGGCGCGGACGTCATGTCTTCCATCATTGACTATACCGACCGGGCCACCTGCATACTTTTTGGAGATGGCGCTGGCGCAGTAGTGTTGGAGCCTGCGGCCAACGGCGACGAGGGATTGATTGATTTCATCCATGAGGTGGATGGCTCGGGCGGGTGCTCGCTGTACATGCCCGGCGGCGGCAGCCTGCATCCGTCGACGCACGAAACCGTGGACCAGAAGATGCACTTTGTTCATCAGGATGGACAAGCCGTTTTCAAATACGCGGTCCGCAAAATGTCGGAATTGTGCGAGAAGCTACTGGAGCGTAATGGGTTCAAGGGGAGTGATGTGGATGTGTTTCTCCCCCACCAGGCCAATCTGCGAATCATTAACGCGACTGGAGTGCGCCTTGGGCTTCGCCCCGAGAGCATAATCATCAATATCGATCAATACGGGAACACCACCGCGGGCACCATTCCATTGGCGATGCAAACCGCGATTGAGCAGGGCAAACTGAAGCAGGGAAGTCTGGTGTTATTGGCATCCGTGGGTGCTGGATTCACGGCGGGGGCCACACTCTTACGCTGGGCTTACTAACCGTCCGTTCAATTTTCACAATTAGGAGAAAAGCATGAAGACTACGGGTAAGGTTTTTACGGGATTGTTTACGGGGGCATTGATATTTGTGGCCGGAATGATCTATGCCCAGGACGTAGTAAAAGTAGCGGGTGATAGCCACACGGTCCTGCTTGAAAACGATCAGGTCCGGGTGCTGAAAGTGGATGTTAAACCCGGACAAAAAGTACCCATGCACTCGCACCCGCACAACGTGGCTTATTTCCTGACCGACGGCAAAGTGAAAATTACGCTGCCTGACGGCAGGACTGAAGAACGCAATATCAAAGCCGGGACCTCGAGCTGGAGTGAAGCGACAACTCATGCGGCAGAGAATATCGGACCGTCGGATTTCCAGGAAATCCAGATTGAATTGAAGAAGTAAAGTAGAACTTCTGGCCGCTAGCTTCTAGCTTTAGACCCTAAATCTGCGCGGTTTAGCTAGAGGCTAGTAGCTAGTAGCCGGCCTCAGTTCCCGCTCGACCGCTTGGCTTGCTCGTACGGTTTCTGGAGGTATTTCCGCGCCTCATCCAAAGCGCCCTGCGTGTTGTCGTTAGTCTGCAAAGCTTGACGGTATTCGTTGGTCGCTCTCTCGCGCTGCCCGGTCACATCGAAGATTTTTCCCAATTGGATGTGGCTCCAGACCTCGGTCCAACGTGGTTCGCCATCTCCGTTGAGCGAGTCACGATAGGCGTTGGCCGATGCCTGATAATTTCGTTGCAGGAAGAAGACTTCTGCCACGCGATAGTGGGCCAACGAACTGTTCTTATTCTCATCTAGTGCTTTATTGAATTCCGTCAAGGCCCCCGCCATATCTCCCTGCTGCACAAGGGCCTGCCCGCGCTGGATTGATGCGCGCAGCTTGATCTCCGGAGAATTGGTCAGCACGCGGTGGTCTGGGTCCACAGCGATGCGGCGGGGACGGCCGAACGTTTCAATCGAAAATGCTGAATTGGTTCCCACCACTTCAACTTTCTTCTCTTCGGTTTTGCCGTCGGTATCGATGCGCAGCGTCACCGGCATACGGAACAGATCGAGGTCTTGCGAAATCTGACCTACAACTCTGAAACCCTTGTTATTACCCAGGCGATAGACGGTGTATTTCGACTTGAATTCGGGCGCGCCGGTAGAGTCCAGCCACTGCGAGAAAAACCAGGTCAACTTGTCTCCGTATTCTTGCTCGGCGATAGCACGGAAATCATCCAGCGACGCGGCCTGCCCAGCATATTTGTTGGCGAATGTCCGCATAGTCAGATCATATTTTTGATCGCCCAGCACCCATCGCAGCATGTGCAGGATCATCGCCCCTTTGTCGGTCACCAACGATTGAAACTCAGGCGAAAAAATCGGTAGCTTGCCGATGCTGGATAGCGGAACTGTGTCATACGCCAGTGCCCCGACCGACATGTCTTTCACAGCTTCTTCAAGTCCAGCCGCTCCGGCCGCACTTTCTACGTAACGGGCTTCTGAATAACGCGCGAAGCCGTCTTCCAACCACCAGTCATCCCGCGATGCCGGACTCACGGAAACGCCCCACCACTGGTGGGCAATGGTGTTCGCCAGCAAACGGTAGTTCACCCGCTCAGTCACGGCGCGGCTGGCGATGGCCGCGACTCCAGGCGCCCACGCAGAGGGCACCGTATCATCCGGCAATTCGACTACGCGCAGCGTGGTATTCGGAATCGGGCCGTACAAGGTCACGTAGTAGGTGAATTCTTTGACCGCCGTTTCGGCGTAGGTTTGAGCCAGCGTCTGGTGAAGGGGCTTGAAGAAGATATGCAGGTCCACCCCAGCCTCATTGCTCTTGTACTCCTGGAAAACGCCGGCAATGATGGTCCCGGGGAAACTCGGCTTGTCGTACACGAAGCTGTAGGTCCTGGTCGGCAATGCACCCGCGACGACTTTCTTTGGCGGAGGATTGTCGGTCTGGGTTTCTTTTCCGCTGCCAATGACAGTCATGTGAGCCGGCAATGTGATTTTGATCGTCGCCGTAAAACGGTTAATCCCATAGGCATTTACCGGGAACCAGCGGCCCGAGTAAAGCAAGTAGCTGGTGTCGTCCCCAATGGACGCCAGCTTGAGCCCTTGTACCGGGCTGTCATCCGCAGAATCCAATTGGCCTTCGTAGTCGAAAGTTAAAGTAGTTGCCGTGTCCTTGGTCAAGCCCTCAGGAAGATTGACGCGGACAGTGGAATCCTGGGTGACGCGCTCGACATTTAGAAGCTTGCCCGCGCTATCGGTCACCTTGGTGACCCGCAGGCCATTGTGCAGTTCGAAAGTTGCGTACGCCAGATCTTCCAGGGCAGTGAAATCAACCTTGGCGCGAGCGGTGATCTTATGCAGGTGGGGAGCTAGTTCGGCATCAATCTCGTAATTGGTGACCCGCAGCCGCATATTCTCGGCTGCCCAGGTCGGCAACGAAGCAAAAAGAAGGAGAAAACCCAGGACTGTGCCAACGGTCTTACGCTTACACCCGCTGTGAAAGAACATTAAAAACGATCTCCTATCCAGTGCCCCTAAACTCCTAAGATGACGATTGTTACGCAAAAGATGCTGTGGGACAAGCGTTAGGGGCATGAAAGCGCAAGTGAAACTAGAGGTCTCCTTCCGCCTGCTCATCTTTGAGTATCTCAAATATCGCACCCGCAGCTATTTCCGCAGCTGGAAGATGGCTCAAGGCGTGTCCGCGGAGCCTGGCCCGGACCCCCGCCAACCCACGTAACATGAGGTCCCGCGCGGCCCCTTCTGGCAGGATCTTGCCCAACTCGGCAGTTATGTTCGCCGAGGTAAATTCATCCTGCACCAGTTCGGGCACGATCCTATCTCCGGCAATCAGATTGACCATGGCAAAGTGGGGAACCTTGACCCGCGATTTTCCCAGTAAGTAGGTCAGCGATGACACGCGGTAGACCATCACGAACGGGGTATCCATCAGGGCCGCCTCAACGGTTGCAGTGCCACTGGCGATAATTCCCGCGCGCGAGTGGGCCAAAGCCGGCAAGGCCTCGGAAACCAGACTCACCTGCCCGCCGCCGATCAGGGTTTGTAGCAGACCCCGGCCCAAGGTAGGAGCAACCGGCAACAGCAACTCATACCCTGGGCCAAGTGCCTGAGCGGCTTCCAGCATGGCCGGCAAATTCATGCGCACTTCTTTTACCCGGCTGCCGGGCATCAATGTGATCCAGGTTTTTGCCGGGTCAAGCAGGTTGGCTGTGGCATAAGCCTCCCGCGTAACTGTAGGGCGGGAAAGGTCAGCCAGCGGATGCCCCACAAACATGGTGTCTACGCCACGGTCGCGGTAGAACTTTTCTTCGAAAGGAAAGATCACCAGGGCTTTGGTGACGTACTTCCGCAGCAGGCGTACGCGCCCTTGTCGCCATGCCCAAAACTGTGGGCAGACGTAATACACAACGGGAATGTTGCGCTTGCGCATCTCTCTCGCCACACGCCAATTGAACGCGGGCGAATCAATCACAATGGCTAACTCCGGAGATTGCGCGTCGGCTTCGACGATGAGTCCGTTGAATAGCCCCCAGATTTTCGGAAGATGGCTGACAACCTCTGTGATGCCTACAACGGAGAGATCTCTGGCGTCCACAACGGTCTTGCATCCGGCCGCGCGCATGCGGTCTCCGCCCGCACCAAAGAATTCGAGTGAAGAGTCGCGCCGCCGCAGGGCTTCGATGAGCTGCGCGCCATACATTTCCCCGGAGGCTTCTCCGGCTGAGATGAGGATTCTTGCCAAGCGGCTTCCTATGGCCACATTGTAAAGGGAGGGAACCGCCAGGCGAAATTCATGCGAAATTCACAGTCTTTTTACTATCCTGTGAATTAGTATATGCGACCAGCAGACCGCGCTATGCGTCCAAGCGTGCGCAGAATCACAATCTTGTTTTTCGATGCGGGTGGCGGACACCGCAGCGCAACCGAAGCGCTCAAGACCACTCTTCAAGAGCATGACTGGGATGTTCATCTCTTGAATGTTCAGGAACTGCTGGATTCCATCGACTTCGTCCGCGGCCTGACCGGGCTGCGCATTCAAGATGGCTACAACCTGATCCTGCGCAAAGGCTGGACTCGCCTTTCTCCGCCCCTGTTGCGAATTCTCCAGCGTGTAATCAGGATGCGGCACAAGCGGATTGTCAGTGTGTTTCGTGGGTACTGGTTGTTGCATCCCACCGATTTGGTGCTTTCTGTAATTCCCCATTTCAACCGTGCGATTGCGGAGAGTATGCAGGCAGCCATGCCCAAGGCTCCATTTGTCACGTTGCTCACCGATTTTGCCGACTACCCGCCGCATTTCTGGATGGAGAAGGAATCGGACTACCTGATTTGCGGAACTGAACGCGCCAGGCAGCAAGCATTGGAGATGGGGCACTCGACCGAGAAAATTTTTCAGGTCTCGGGCATGATCCTCAAGCCGAACTTTTATCAGAAGCCTGTCGTGGATCGGGTTGCGGAAAGAAAGAAACTGGGCCTGTTGCCGGATGTCCCCACCGGAGTTGTTTTGTTCGGCGGCCACGGGTCACCTGCGATGGTGGAAATTGCCAAGCGCCTCGAGGAAAGCCAGACTCCGGTCCAGCTCATTATGCTGTGTGGGCACAGCAAAAAGACTTTTGATGAACTCAAATCCCTGGCTCTGAGGAAAAAAATCTTCGTGGAGGGCTTCACCACCAACGTTGACTACTACATGTCCCTGGCGGATTTCCTCATAGGGAAACCTGGCCCCGGCAGCATCAGTGAGGCCCTGCAATTCCATCTGCCCGTGATCGTCGAGCGCAATGCACGCACTATGCCGCAAGAGCGGTATAACACCCAATGGCTGGAAGAGCAGCGGATGGGAATTGTTCTGAGCAGCTTCCGGGAGATTGCTTCAGGAGTAGAGCGGCTACTCGATCCCGTCAGCTTCGCGGAATTCCGCCGCAATGCGGGAAACTATTCCAACCGAGCGTTGTTTGAGATACCCGGCATTCTGGATACCGTAGTGCCGAGGCACACCGCGTCTCACTTGGCTACGGCCCCGCAGGCGGCTGGGAGTGTTTCTCCAGCAGTTCTTTCGTGAGCCCGTTATTCTGCACGATTTCCTGATACATATGTCCGCTGGCGCGCATGGTTCTCTGTTGCGTGAGCGGATCCAGTGCGATCAACCCAAAGCGGAGCCACCACCCTTCGGCCCATTCAAAGTTGTCGGTTAGAGTCCAGTGAAAATATCCGCGAATGTCGTGCCCCTCATTTATCAGCGAGTGGACTTCTTTGAGAGCATTCGCAATCAGCCAGGGACGCAAGCGGTCTTTCGCATCGGGGATCCCATTTTCCGTAATGTAAATCGGTTTGCCAAAGCGTGCCGCGCGTTCCACTGCGGCGCGAATCGCACCGGGAAAGGCTTCACCGTATGGTTTTTCGACTCCGCTATCCCCCTGTGGCACATCTGGCGGCACATAAACACGGCCAAACAATTGCCCCGCGGACTTGAGATCGAAATCCACATGAAACCGGTTGTAGACATTCAGCCCGACAAAATCACAGGCCCCAGCGGCTTCATGGGCAGTTCCGCCAATCAGATTGAATGGAAAATTGAAACTGCCATGTTCCATGAGTTGGAAAAAGCCTTCATTGAAGATTTGGCTCTGGACGCCGGCAACGAACCGGTCTAATCCACTCTGTACCGGATGGAACACAATATAGTGTTGCGCCCAACCCACCTGTGGCTGGGTCTGAAGTTCGTGGATTGCCCGATAGGCGCGAGCGTGGGCCCGTGCCTGGGCCGCCATGACTCGCAACGCGGTGCCGATTTTCCCCCGTTGCCCTGGAGGGAACTCGCCGGTCACATATCCCAGGGTTGAGTAAACGTTAGGCTCGTTGAAGGTGATCCAAAGTGTGCACCGGTGCCCGAGTGCGCTTACCACGCGGCGGGTGAAGCGTTCGAACAACGCAGGTGCATCGGGACTGAGGAAAGCTCCTTTTTGTTCAAACCATCGCGGATTCGTAAAGTGATGGAGGGTGACTACCGGCTGGATCCCCCGTTTATGCAGGTCGTCCAACATCTGGGAGTAACGTTGCAAAGCGCTTTCAGAAAAACAGCCTTCCTGCGGTTCGATGCGGCTCCATTCCACCGATAGCCGCAGGGAATTGATCCTGAGGCTTTGCGCCAGATCAAAATCCACATCGGTGTTGTTCCACCAGTCGCATGCCTTGCCGGACTGGTCGCGGGAGCGAATGTGTCCGGTTTTTTCCCAATCGGACCACTGATTGTCGTTTCCCCCTTCGACCTGGTGCGCAGCTGTGGCAACTCCCCAAAGAAAGCCGGATGGAAACTTCCGCATCCCTCCCTCCTGGTTCCCTAAGTCCTTCGCCATGATTGGCATTCTACGGGACTAATATGAATGTACGATTGACACTTCTTGCACGGGGATGGTCTATTTGGTGTTTTGCCCGACGGGACCTTTCTCCAATATCTATGCAGCCACATCGCATCCTGAGCCTTGCGCTGATCGGATATTTCATTGTCCTATCTGCCTGTAGCTCAAAGGCCAAGCTTCCTGTCAAAGGCACAAAAACTTATGACGACGCGGTGTCTTCCTTCTATGTAGGATTGGCGGCGCTGCAAGTTGGCCATGACATTTATGCCGAGGCCAAACTGGCCGAACTGACACGCCTGGTGCCGGATGAACCGGCCGGCTGGGCCAACTGGGGTGTTCTTGCGTTGCGCCAGAGAAACTACGATAACGCTGCCCGGCGACTGCAAAAGGCACGCGATCTGGCGCCAAAGAATGACCAGATTTACTACTTATTGGGGCTTCTGGAAAGCGGGCGCGGCAACAGCAGTGAAGCTCTCGCCGATTTAAGAAAGGCGGTCGACCTGAATCCGCAGAATCTGCGGGCGTTGTACCAGTTGGCGCAGGAGGTCGAGCGCCAGGGCGGGGAAAACAGCGAAGCCGAGTTTGAATCGCTGATGCAAAAGATTCTTGCCGTCCAACCTGACAATTTGGCCGCATTGCTCGAGTTGGGACGGATTGCCGCCAAACGTGGTGATGCAGCCACGCTGAAGCCGGTGATTGCGAAAATCACTGCGCGATCGAGTGCCTGGCCTCCTGAAGTACAGCAGCAATTGACTGCGCTACAAACGACAGCGAACAGCGGCGACCTGCGGGCCGCAGCCACTCGAACGGCTTTTCTGCGCAATGTTCTGGTGCGAGTCCCCGAGTATCGCCAGAGCCTCAACGTGATCATGGCCCCTCCGGGAGAAGACGCCCAGCCATTCACCCATTTATTGGCGCTCGAATCTCCTGTATTCAAGCCCGCGCCAGCGGACATGGCTACTTCATTCACGGCGGAGCCGATTGCAAACCTAGGTAAAGGCTGGAGCTGGATCGGAGCGATTCCTCTGGCCAGCGAAGGCACGCCTCTTGTTGCAGTTGCGAATGGTCAGCAATTGCGCTTATCGAGCGGTGCGAGTATTCCATTCCCAGGCGGGCCAGCACATGTGGCGCCCACTCCAGAGGGCATCGCGTCTCTTGATTTTAGTTACGACTTCAAAACTGACCTCGTCCTTACTGGGGCCGGCGGAGTCCGCCTGCTGCGTCAGGACAGCCAGAATGCATTCACAGATGTGACCGCGAAGACTACTCTGCCGAAATCCCTGTTGAATGCCAGCTACACCGGGGCATGGGCGGCGGACATCGAGGCTGACGGCGATCTGGATATTGTTCTCGGGGCCAAAACTGGTGTGCCGGCTGTGCTGAGAAATAATGGCGATGGCACATTTGCAGTGATACATCCCTTCTCTGATGTTTCCGGGTTACAGCAATTTGTCTGGGCCGATTTCGATGGCGACGGCAATCCGGATGCGGCCCTGATCGATAGCTTGGGCAAACTACATGTTTTTACTAACGAACGGCTGGGCCAATTTCATCCGCGCGAGTTGCCGGCCAATTTCCCGGTAGTAGAGGCCATCGCAGCCGCAGATGTTGATAACGACGGAGTGCTCGATTTGCTGGCGGTGCAGGCGGACGGCAGGATCGTCCGGTTATCGGACAAGAACCAACAAGACTGGGATGTTGCGGAAATTGCCCGGGTTGTGGATACAGTCAGCTATCTGTCAGGTGAAGTACATCTGCGGGTCGCCGATCTCGATAACAACGGCTCACTGGATTTAGTCCTGTCTCCCGTCGCGGTCTCAAAGAGTGATGGAACCTTGGTCTGGCTGAAAGATGATAAGGGGAGCTTTGTCGGGCTTAATTACCTCCCCGGCCCGTCGTTGGTCTTCGACAGCGCCGACGTTAACCACGACGGTCGCCTTGACCTGCTAGGCCTGGACTCGGACGGCCAAGCAGTGCAGGCAATCAACCATGGCTCAAAGAACTATCACTGGCAGATTATCCATCCCCGTGCCGTTCGGGCAGTGGGCGACCAGCGTGTCAACCCATTTGGAGTCGGCGGAGAAGTTGAAATCCGTTCCGGCTTGTTAATGCAAAAACAGCCCATTCGCGGCCCCCAGCTTCATTTTGGTTTGGGAGATCAAACCACAGCGGACGTGGTGCGCGTAGTCTGGCCCAATGGATCAGTGAGTGCAGAGTTTGATTTGAAATCCGATCAGGAGATTGTCACTGAACAGCGGCTGAAAGGTTCCTGCCCCTTTCTGTTTGCCTTTAACGGCAAGAAAATAGAATTCGTGAAGGATGCTGTGCCCTGGAGTTCTGCTATCGGGTTGCGCATCAACACTCTTGGCACAGCGCGGGTGGCAGCTACGGAAGAGTGGTACAAAATCGGCGGCGACCAGCTTGTTCCGCATGATGGCTACTACGATCTTCGGATCACCGCCGAATTGTGGGAGACCTACTACTACGACTACCTGGCGTTAATGACGGTGGATCACCCGGTTGGGACCGCCGTCTTTGTAGACGAGCGCTTCGTGATCCCACCCGCAAAACTCGCGATCACCGCCGTTGAAACCCCGCACAAGATTGCGCGTGCTGTGGACGACAACGGCCAGGATGTTACCGGCATCGTCAGCACTCTGGATGGACGGTACCTGGATACGTTTGGGCGGGGCCAATATCAAGGTGTAACCCGCGATCATTACGTTGAAATCGATCTCGGCGAGAATGTTCCATCCTCCGGGCCGCTTTGGCTCATCGCCAAAGGCTGGATGCATCCCACCGACTCCTCCATCAATGTCGCTATGAGCCAGGGACACCACAATCCGGCCCACGGATTAAGCCTTGAGGTGCCTGACGGCAAAGGTGGCTGGGTTACAGCCAAAGGAAATTTGGGTTTCCCGGCAGGCCGAAAGAAAATCTGTCTGTTCGATCTCGCCGGAGTCTTTCGACCGGGCACCCCGCATCGCTTAAGGCTGCGCACCAACCTGGAAATTTTCTGGGATTCATTTGAGTGGGCCAAGGGGTTGCCAGACACCCCCCTTAAGCTAGTACGCTTGGATCCACAGATGGCGGATTTACACTTCCGTGGTTATTCGGCCATACATCAGCCGAATACGTCCTCGCCGGAAATCCCGGATTACAACCAGCTCGAAGGATCGAAGCAGCGCTGGCGCGACCTTGTTGGTTATTACACTCGGTTTGGTGACGTGCTCGAACTGATAAAGAAGATCGACGACCGTTACGTGATCATGAACTCAGGCGACGAAATGACGTTTCGTTTTGCCGAGCAACCGGCTCCGCCTTCCGGATGGGGTCGGGACTTCATCATTGAGGGTGACGGCTGGATCAAGGATGGAGACTACAACTCCACCTTCTCCAAGACGGTTTTGCCCCTGCCATATCACGCCCGTAATCTGTACAACGTCCCACCGGGCAGGCTCGAAGAGGAGTGGGTTTACCGCCACCATCCGGAAGACTGGCAGAACTATCAGACCCGCTATGTGACGCCGGATGTCTTCGAAGATTCTTTAAGAGACGCACAGAAATGAAACGGGGCCCGCTGGCAAGAACAATTCTCGCGATATTTTTCGTTGGCTTGTTGGTCGGCCCCTGGGCGATTAAGCGCTGGTCCGATAAAAAGGCTTCCGGGGAAAAGTCGGATGCCAGGACTGCGCTGGCCCGGCATGGTTTTTATTTTGAGGAAGTGTCGCACGCGGTGGGAATCAACTTCGTCCACCAGGGCCCTACTCTCGATCACAAACTAGACCACATCATGCCGGAAGTAGCGTCCATGGGGGCCGCAGTTTCGATTGTGGATTTTGACCGCGACGGCTGGCCCGATATCTATGCGACCAACAGCCGAGAGGGAAGTAAAAACGTCCTGTATCGCAACCTGGGCGACGGTAATTTCAAAGATGTCGCGCAGGAGATGGGAATCGCGGATGTAAACCAAGCCGGGACCGGCGTCTCCATGGGCGCGGTTTGGGGCGATTACGACAACGATGGCTACGAAGATTTATTCCTCTACAAGTGGGGCAAGCCCGAGCTTTTTCACAATGATCAGGGCAAGGGATTTACCCGCGTAACCGAGCAGGCGGGATTGCCGCCATGGCTGAATGCCAACACCGCGATCTGGTTCGACTATGACGGAGACGGCCTGCTTGACCTGTTTATCGGCGGATATTATTCCGAGGAAATCGATCTCTGGCATCTCAAGACCACCAAGATGATGCCGGACAGTTTTGAATATGCGAAGAACGGCGGCCGTAAGTATCTTTTTCATAATCTCGGCAACGGCAAATTCGAAGATGTTACGGAGAAGATGGGAATCAACAGCCGGCACTGGGCGCTGGCCGCTGCCGCCGCGGATTTGCGCGGTACGGGACGCCCGGACTTGTTTATTGCCAACGACTACGGCGTCTCTGAACTCTATTTCAACGAAGGCGACCGTTTCCGCGAAGTGGGAGAGCAGACCGGCGTAGGATTTGCTCCCAAGAGCGGAATGAATGTTGCCTTTGGCGACGTTTTCAACCGCGGCAACTTCGCAGTGTATGTTTCCAATATTTCGGAAGACGGCGTCCTTATCCAGGGCAACAATTTGTGGGTCCCCAAGGAAGGCACCAGCGGAGAAGCCTTGAAGTATGAGAACCTGGCCCGTGACTTGGGCATCGAACTCGGCGGCTGGAGCTTCGGTGCGCAATTTGGCGATTTAAATAACGACGGTACACTCGATCTCTATCTGGCTAATGGCTACGTTTCTCTAGATCACAGCCGCAACTATTGGTACGACTTCTCCAAAATTTCCGGCGGTAACTCCACCATCATTGACGACGCCAAGAACTGGCCGCCCATGAACGGGCGTAGCCTCTCGGGGTATCAGCACAAAAAAGTCTGGATAAACGATGGCGCGGGCAAGTTCGTGGATGTTGCGCAGTCGGTGGGAGTCACAGACACCTATGATGGACGCTCCGTGGCGTTCGTTGATCTCTGGAACCGGGGCGTGCTCGATATGGTGGTGGCCAATCAAAGAGGCCCGTTGCTGGTTTACAGGAACACGGTCACTCCCCAGAACAAGTGGCTGGAGTTCGATTTGCAGGGCACCGCCAGCAACCGCAGCGCGATTGGCGCTGAGGTAACCGTATCCTGGAATGGGCAGGAGCAGGTACAAATAATCTCCGGAGGCAGCGGGTTCTGTTCAGAAAATCAGCGGCGGCTGCATTTCGGCCTGGGCAAGGACCCACGCATTGAAAAGGCAGTGATTCATTGGCCGTCGGGAAAAATTCAAACCATAGACAAGCCTGCGGTCAATCAGGTACTTAAAATCAAGGAACCCGCATGAGCCAAGTGGCTACTCCAGTCGCACCGAAGTCAGAGATCACTTGGTGGCAGCTCATCGGCCCGGAGAACCGCTACCTTGCACCGATTTTCATCACCAGCATTCTGTTGGTCGGTCATCTCTCATTCGGCATCCTCGAAGGCTACTGGAAGACCGGGCTGGCCATCGCGACCAGCATTGCTGCCGAAATGGTTCTTGGAAAATTCTTCTTTGGCAAATGGCCGCATCCTGCCAGCGCATATATCAGCGGAATCAGTGTTGGAATTCTTGTGCGCTCGCCCGCTTATTGGCCCTACGCGCTCTGTGCTCTTATCTCCATTACTTCAAAGTATGTGTTGAGAGTTAAGAACAAGCACATCTGGAATCCGTCGAATTTCGGTATTTCAGCCCTGCTGTTTCTGGCGCCGGCAGCAGTCGCGTCGTTAAGCATTCAGTGGGGAAACAATGTCTGGCCGATGTTGATTATTTGGGTACTAGGCTCGTTAATCATCTACCGGGTTCATCGTTTCAACATTACGGCAACCTACGTTATTTCGTTTTTGGCGTTCGCTTTTATGCGCAGTGGGATTACCGGACACCCGTGGCAGTCCGAAGTCGCGCCCATCACCGGCCCTATGTACCAGCTTTTCATTTTCTTCATGATCACTGACCCGAAAACCACCGTACGCTCCCGCACCGGACAATGTGTGGTCGCTTTCCTCATTGCTCTGGTGGAAATGGTCATGCGCCTGGATCAGATTATCTACGCTCCGTTCTACGCGCTTTTCCTGGTCGGCCCGGCCGCGTTACTGCTGGAGATGTGGTTAGATTCTCGACGTAAGACCCTGGCCAGTGCCCCCGCCTGAGAGGAAATCCGCTGGATGAAAAGGAACTCGATTACCGGGAGCGTCTTGCTGGCAATTGCGTTCTTTGTAGGATGCAAACAGAAGCCCGCAAACCCACCGGAGCAAACTTCTTCTTCTCAGCCTACCGTTGCATCACAAGCCCCACCGCTGACCGAGACGACACCCACAAAACCTCCTGCTGTTAGTGCTCCTGCACGGCCTTCCGGTCCCATCCAATTTACCGACGTAACTGAACCGGCCGGCATTCACTTCAAACACAACAGCGGAGCTTTCGGCCAAAAATACTTGCCGGAAACCATGGGCAATGGCGCGTGTTTTCTCGACTACGACAATGACGGCTGGCAGGACATTCTGCTCATCAATTCGATGGACTGGCCCGGACACAAAGCAGGGAAGTCGTTCCCCGCGCTTTATCACAACAACAAAGACGGCACGTTTACCGATGTGACCAAACAAGCCGGACTGGCGGTCGAAGTGTACGGCCTCGGCTGTGCAGTTGCCGACTACGATAACGACGGCTTCGAAGACATCTACATTACGACCGTCGGGACCAATCACCTGTTCCACAACTCCGGCAACGGAAAATTTGCCGACGTGACCGCAAAGGCCGGAGTGAGTGATCCGGGGTTCTCGACCAGCGCGGTGTGGTTTGACTACGACAACGATGGCAAGCTGGATCTGTTCGTTGCCCACTACGTCGAGTGGTCCATCGCGACTGACCAGTATTGTTCCCTCGATGGAAAGAACAAAAGCTATTGCACGCCGCAGGCCTTCAAAGGCGAGAGTTCAACGCTTTTTCACAACAAAGGCAATGGAACGTTCGAAAATGTGACGCGAAAGGCTGGACTCCACGACCCAACCAGCAAAGCCCTTGGCATTGCCTTGCTGGATTACGACAATGACGGCTGGCTTGATCTTTTCGTCGCCAATGACACCGAACCGAACAAGCTCTACCGCAACAATCATGACGGGACGTTCACTGATGTTGGAGTGCTGGCCGGCGTGGCGTTTGGTGAGGCTGGAACCGCGCGTGCAGGCATGGGCACGGACGCCGCCGATTATGCCAACTCCGGCCGCCAGGGCCTGGTAGTCGGCAATTTCACCAATGAAGGCATGTCGCTGTATCTCAACGACGGCACGGGGTTGTTTACAGACGAGGCCAACGCTTCAGGGATCAGCCGGACATCCATGAAGTCGCTGACCTTTGGCTGTTTCTTCTTCGACTACGATCTCGACGGCCGCCTCGACATTCTGGCAGTCAACGGCCACGTCTCTGACGACATCAACGTCGTCCAGCCAACGGTGAAATATGCGCAACCGCCCCACCTCTTCCGCAATCTGGGAAAGAACAAATTTGAAGAAGTAACTGACAAACTGGGGAAAGCCATGCAGATACCCATTGTGGGCAGGGGGGCGGCCTACGGGGACTTCGACAACGACGGTGATCTCGACCTGCTCATTACCGCCAACCACGGCGCAACCCGCCTGCTACGCAATGACAACGCGAACCAGAATGATGTATTGCGGGTAAAGACCGTAGGAACTAAATCGAATCGCGACGGCATCGGAGCGAGAGTAATCGTCATCACCAAGAAAGGGGAGCGCCTTTCGAGAATGGTCAAGACCGGTTCGAGCTATCTCTCGCAAAGTGAGCTGCCCGTGACCTTCGGATTAGGCAAGCCTGAGAATGACAAGGCAGTGAGCTTGGAAATTGCCTGGCCCAGCGGACATAAGGATGTTGTCCCAAATGTGAAGCCGAATCAGTTTGTAACCATTCAAGAAGGAAAAGGCCTAATCGCAGGCCAGCCCATCGTTTTCTCTCTTCACTAGCCCAACGAATCCGCACCCTAGTATTTTCCTACTATTGATTCGCAACACTCGCACCATTACATTCGTTCACAATTTTTCGCAGTCCAAATCTATTCGTGTCGGCTGTGGGGACGGTACATAAATAATCGAAAGTTAATCGGGAGTTTCCATGAAATGCTGCAAAGCAGCTGTGTGGTGTGGTGTAGTTCTTTTGCTGAGCATGAATATGTTCGGGCAGCAAGCGCCCACCGTCGCGCCGGCAGCGGAGCCTCCAAAGCCACCGGCCCAAGCAGCCAAGGCCGATCCACCCTCGTGGTCGCCGCTGGATGGCTTCAATCAAGCACTGCCGAAGTGGATACGCTTTAGTGGTCAATTTCGCACCCGCTTCGAAGGCTATACAAATGGGGGCTTCAACCCAGCCAATGAGGACGCCTACCTTCTCGAACGCGTGTGGCTCAATCTCAAATTACAGCCTACATCGTGGCTAAAGTTTAATTTTCAATCCATGGACGCACACGCTCCCTGGAAGAAGTCTCTTCCGGCAGGCCCACCCTTCCGTGACACGATGGATTTTCGTCAAGGCTACGTTGAGTTGGGTGATGTGGAGAAGCAGAACCTTGGGTTCCGCTTTGGACGCCAGGAGTTGGAGTTCGGTGAAGGGCGATTGGTAGGTGCGTTGCCCTGGGCGAACACCGCTCGCACCTTCGACGGCTTCCGAGGATCTTACGCTGGCAACGGATTTCGCCTTGATGCTTTTGCCGCAACCGTGGTCAAGATTGACCAGGACAACTTCGACGATAGCTTCCCGGGAAACAACTTCTATGGTCTCTACACCAGCTTCAAGAAGCTCGTTCCCAAGGCCACAGTGGAGCCTTACTTTTTCTGGCGACGGCAGGCTGGATTGCGCACGGAGTTGGGTGTTCAGGGAATTATGAACTTCGGGACCTACGGAATTCGTTGGCTCGGGAAATTGCCGAATGGTCTCGAATACAACACCGACTTCGTCGGTCAGAAAGGCTCACTAGGTGCGGAGTCCATTGGCGCCTGGGCTGACCACGTTCTGCTCGGCTACACAGTTGCCAAAGCGCGCTTCACGCCGCGCATTTTTGTTGAACACAACCACGCCACCGGCGACAAAAATTCCACCGACAATCATCGTGGCACTTTTGACCAGCTCTATCCTACCGGCCACGATAAATACGGTCTGACGGACCAGGTCGGATGGCAAAACATCCACCATCTGCGCGGCGGTGTTGAATTCAAGCTCAACAAAAAGTGGATGGCGTCCGGGCGCTATAACTCCTACTGGCTGGCCGATTCGCATGATGGTTTGTATACCGCCGGCAGTGGGGTGATCGCCCGCAATGTAGCGGGTGTCGATGGCAAATTTGTCGGGCAGGGGTTTGATTTGGTTTCGAGTTACACCTTCAACTCGAGACTTTCATTCTCTGGAGGGTTCGGCAAGATTTTCGCCGGTACCTTCCTCAAAAATGCGACCCCGGGCGCGTCCTACAACTACCCATATGCGATGACGGTCTACAATTTCTAGCGACAACGTAGTTGCTTGTTATTAATGGTTTGCAGAGGGCGATCCATTTCGGGCAGTTGAGGTTTTGTAGGTAGCAAGTGGTAAGAAAAAGAGGGACGGTTAGTATGAAACTACTATTGACCTTCCCAGCTACGAATGTGAAGCTACCGCACATTGATTTTGGGTGCATTCCACTGTGGGGGAAATCGAAATGGCTACAGCAGCAAGCGCTCCCGATGCTTGCGGAGTTCCGGTCGGGAAGGTCAGCTTTTACGAAAAGATCAATACTCGCTGGCACAAGCCGGCTCTTCAGTTTTTCATGTTTATAGTGTTGGCCCACTGGGGCGAGCATCTCTTTCAGGCTTACCAGATTTATGTCATGGGGTGGCCTCGTCCCAAGGCTTTGGGGATGCTGGGGCTATTATGGCCGTGGGCGATCAAACTGGAAGTGCTGCACTACGTTTACGCTCTGATCATGTTGATCGGAATTTGGGTACTGCGTAAGGGATTCACCGGTGTTTCGCACACTTGGTGGATGGTGTCATTCTGGATCCAGTTCTGGCACCACATCGAACATGGAGTGCTGCAATACCAGGCACTCACCCACAACTGGTTCCATTCGCCTGTTCCGGTCAGCTTCCTGCAACTGGTGTTCCCGCGGGTGGAGTTGCACCTGTTCTACAACAGCGTGGTATTCATTCCCATGGTTATCGCCATGTACTACCACATGTTCCCGGAGGAAGGGCAGCCGAAGGCGCATTGCACCTGCGAGTGGCACCAGCACGAAATGCCGGCTGCGCAGGCGGCATAGAAAATAACCTTGTCCATACCACGGCGCCATCCTGGACGATCAAGACTTGCGCCAGGATGGTGTTTGGCAGCCCTAGCAGTAACTATCTTTTTCGCTGGTTGCAACAAACATTCTTCCACCGCTTCTACGGTGGTTGTGAGCACTGAAGTAGCTCCTCAACCGGCGCGAGTTGGACCCGTTACTTTGAATCTGAAACTTAGCGACTCTTCGGGAAAACCGGTTTCCGGCGCTCACATCGCGTTGGAAGGAGACATGTCACATCCTGGCATGGCGCCGGTATTTGGTGAAGCCAAAGAGATCGAAGCTGGTCG
The DNA here is from genome assembly GCA_963837365.1 of uncultured Acidobacteriota bacterium. GTDB lineage: Bacteria > Acidobacteriota > Terriglobia > Terriglobales > Acidobacteriaceae > CAWBXL01. The sequence goes on along the minus strand of CAWIMW010000003.1, from coordinate 738,518 downwards.
CTACCAAGGATCTCTGCAACTCAATATGTCAGGCGACTGGGTCATGCTTGTTCATATCGAGCTTACGAACGGAATGAAACTCGAACGTCAAATCAACTTAAATGGTGTTCAGGCAAATTAGGGGAATTGTCCAGTCCGCCGTCCAATTCGCTCGCATCCGCTTCTGATTCCCAGAGCTTCGACCTATTGCAAGTGCCCGTCATAGGAAGCCTCCTCCGCTGGCGGCACTCCCGCACCTTGCTGCAAATTCCGTTGCTGTTTCTGAGCGTCGTAATGGTACTTCATGGATTGCTCGGGCCTTCGCTCTCGCCAAAAAACCTGGCAACGGTGCTTACCTGGGTCCATTTCCGGGGCGCGTTAGTGCTGGTTCTGCTTGCGGCAGGAAACTTCTTCTGCCTGGCATGTCCGTTCATGTTGGTACGCAACATGGCCCGCCGCTTCTTCAAGCCTCGTTTCAACTGGCCACGGGCGTTGCGCAATAAATGGTTATCCATCGGACTGTTTGCTCTGATCCTTTTTATCTACGAGCTCTATGATTTGTGGGCATCGCCGTGGCTGACAGCCTGGGTGATTGTCGCGTATTTCGCCGCCGTGTTGATTATTGACGGTCTTTTCAAGCACGCAGTCTTCTGCAAATTTGTTTGCCCCATCGGGCAGTTCAATTTTGCCGGGTCGTTGCTTTCGCCGTTGGAGGTTGCGGTGCGCGACCAGAAAGTGTGCGGTGATTGCGGCACCAAGGATTGCATCCGTGGCCAGCGCGAACCGCATTCTGACTTGGTAGTGATTCAGCGCGGCTGTGAACTGGCGTTGTTTCAACCGCTCAAGGTGGGGAACATGGACTGCACCTTTTGCCTGGACTGCGTCCATGCATGTCCGCACGATAACGTGGGAATCCTTTCGCGCTCGCCGGGGGATGAACTGTCGGTTGATCCCCCGCGCTCCGGCGTGGGATTCTTTTCCCGACGCAAAGACTTGGCGGCATTGGCGATCATCTTTAGCTTTGGGGCCTTGCTGAACGCCTTTGGCATGGTCAGTCCGGTCTATGTCGTAGAAAGCTGGATGGGAAAACTTCTCCACGTTACTCACGAGGCCCCGGTACTGGGCATGATCTTTGCGATATTCCTCGTGATAGAGCCTGCCGTACTGTTGGGGCTCGCAGCATGGCTAACATGCAAGTGGGGAACGCAACCTCGCAACCTTGTTCCAATGGCCATTCGCTACAGCTACGGCTTGGTACCAGTCGGCTTTGGAATGTGGCTGGCCCACTACGGATTTCATTTTTTCACCGGGCTACTAACGTTCATTCCCGTCACGCAGAATGCTGTAGCAAGCCTGGGCTGGCCGGTCCTGGGGACTCCTTTGTGGAGATTGACTGGCATCCCTCTGCGATTTGTGCGTCCGCTGGAAATGATGTTTCTGGGCTTGGGCTTGGCGGGATCGATGCTGGTGACTTACCGGCTCGCGGAAACGGATTCTCCCCAACGGTCATGGAAGATCTTCATCCCATGGGCCGCCATCGCGGTGATCATGTCTATGGCCGCTCTTTGGCTGCTGTTTCAACCGATGGAAATGCGGGCGACATTGATGATTGGTGGATAGCTATAGATTCGCAGGCAAATATTGCAACGCATGCAAGCCTACAAAAAACTCGCTCTATTACCAACGCTCTGCTGTCTCCTCAGTTCGCTGGCCGCTGCCCACATTGGTCCGCCTTTCCCCATCGTCGTAGATCAGCAAATCGGCACCTGCAAAATTTCGATCTGGACCCATCCCGATATCGGCCCCAGCGCATTTTTTGTGCTGGTAGATCCAATGCCTGGTACCACAGTTCCGAACGATCTGAAAATGAATATCGGTATCCAGCCCGTCAGCGGCCGCCTCGCCGAAGTCGTGTATCCTATGGAACGTGAGAGTAATCGCGGGCAGGTACAGTACAACGCACAAGTCGAATTTGACCGGCAGGAGTTCTTTCGGGTCCGGGTGCACTTGCAGAGCGCCACGGTCAACGGAGAAGCGCTTTCACAGGTCGAAGCTACGCCCACCGGTTTCGGGCGCTGGGACCTTTTGTTTTATTTATCGCCATTCCTTCTGATTGCGATCGTGTTCTACCGCGGGGTAAGAAAAAAGCGGAAGAAATTAGCTCAACGAGTTCAGACGGCCTGACACATGCGAATGCACTGCGCTAGTGTCTTACCAGCGCAGTTCTACATGCTTGCAAACGATGCTCTATCTCTAGTGGATCACTGGCTAAGTAACCGTTCCCGCTGAAGCGGGAAGGATTCGGAATATGTTTCCAAATGCCAAGACTTTTTTCATACGATACGCAAGGGTCATTCCACAGTCTGGAGTGAGCTTCCAGCGAAGCCGAGTGGCGTGCTTCGGATAAAGAAACGTCACCCATTCCCGCGTAGGCTTCTGCTGCGGCGTACAGTGCGGGAAAATCATTATGCTCGAGTGAGACGGGCACTTTCGCAGTGTCCAGTGCTTTCTCGTAGTGAGATCGCGCTTCCTGGCTCTTGCCCATTTTAAACAGTGCATTGCCGATCTTGGTTTCTACCATGGCCAGATCACAGCGGGCATCGTCGAAGTGAGCTTTGTCCTCCTCCAGGTCGGCAGCGGCGGCGTTGTAACTCTTCAATGCCTGGGCATGGTTGTGGGCCCCCGCTTGTGCTTCTCCAATCCATGCCTGCATTGCAGCAGGGCCGGGGCCGACATCCGCTTCCAAATGAAGAGATTTATAACCCTGAAACGCCCTGATCACTCGGTGGGACCTGTGCTTTCACATGCTTCCTTGGCGGCTTGAAGTTTCAATGCGAATTATTATGGCCAGACTGGGAACGACCCAGCTGTGCGTCACACTTGGCGATGCACTGTACGACTCGCTGTGCTTCCCCGTGTTCGCCGCTCTCTAACTCTCCTAGTTTTTGTTTTTGGCTCCACAGGGCAAGGCTTTTTTCACATGATTCCCGGGCTTCCTTCCAATACTCACGCTTTTGCTTCGCCGGAGTTTTCGCGCGCGCGGCTAATGCAGAATAGGCCGACCCTAATCCGGAGTACGTCTGCGCTAAGCCCGTGCGTGGGTAGCGGTTGGCTACCGTTGTGGAAGACATCTCTTCGAAGATGGCAGCGGCCTCGCGAAAAATCTTAATCGCTGCCGTAGGTTTACCAAGGGTCACCAGGCAACTGGCAATTCCATTATTACTAAACGCGAAGTTCGCTTTGGCCAAGGAGTTTTTGGAGTCTACAACCACCAAGTCCCGAAAAATCCGGTGCGCCTGGGTGTACGCTTCCAAAGCTCCGGCCGGGCTTCCTTGTTCCATGCGGTAAGTGGCCATGCGATTGATGGCTTCGCCAAGATACTCACGTAGGGTTGCATTATTGGGATTGGTTTTAGACACATCCTGGAGAATGCTGACCGCCTTGGCCTGACTTTGCACAGCATGCCCCAACTCACCCCGCTGTGCCAGCGATTTTGCTTCTCCGGCATAATCTGCCGCCAGGTGCGTGCGCAAAAACAAATTTCCAGGATTTGCTTGTAATGCGGTTTGCCGGATCATTGCCGCATGCTGGTAATTCTCCAATGCCTTACTGGGGTCGCCGGTCTTGGACAGAAGGCTGGCGATGAAGTAATAACTTCCAGCCATCTGGTCTGCCCGTGCAGGACTATTATCGGCAGCTGCTATTTTTTGTGTGATGGGTAAAGCTTTACGGACCGCAGCAAGCGCACCTGCGAAATCTCCGTCGGATTCCATAATTTGTGCGATCTTCACATAGTTGGTTGCCAGGTCGCGCTGAAGCTCCAAGTCATTGGAATTGGCCGTAATCAATGCTTCGCGAATGGCCAGCGCTTTGCGGTGACTCTGTAGCGCTCCCTGCACATCGCCCAGGTTTGCGGCATAAGGATATCCCAGCACATCCCCGACTCTTTCATAGGCCGCGGCCAACTCTTTTTGCAGGGAAACGTCGCCCTGCGATTGCTGACTCAACCTATCCAGATATTCGAGTGCCCGCGTGACGATGAGCCTTCTTGCCGGCGTCGAACCGGGTAGGTCCCTGATCGAATCGTGGATTTCGAACATCAGCGAGTTCGCCAGCTTGCGAACATCATTGAAACGTTGCTGCGCCCTGCGTTCATTGGCGGCTGCAATACGCGCTTCGTGGACGGTGGTAGCAACTCCCGTGAGTACCGCAATCAGGATGAGCGCCGTGGCCGCGACTCCCAATTTATTCCGGCGTATGAATTTGTCGGCACGATAGGAAAAAGAATCGGGAGCCGCGGAGACTGGAAGTCCCTGCAAATGGCGGCGAATATCTTCGGCCAATTGTTCGACTGATGTGTAGCGCCGCGAAGGTTCCTTACGGAGGGCCTTCAATACGATATTGTCGAGGTCACCCTTTAGTTGCCGCTTGAGCTTGACCGATGGGCCATCATTTCTATTGCCCAATGGCGCGGTCCCCGGATGTTTCAATGCGCCAGTGTTCATGGCCGCAAGACAGCGGTGCTTGGCCGAGTCGGTTCGGTTTCGCAGATCAAACGCGCGAATTCGTGCGGAGTGCGCATGGTTTCAGAATAGGGGGATTTTCCTGTCAACATCCGGTAAAGCACGACTCCCAGCGAGTACACATCTGTCGCAGTGGTAATTGAGTCGCCGCGAATCTGCTCCGGACTGGCGTATTCGGGAGTCATGGGCCGAATCATCGTGGTTTCGCTGCCGCCAGTTGTGTCCACGATCTTGGCAATACCAAAATCCAACAGCTTGGGGACCCCCTCTGTTGTTACCAAAATGTTGCTGGGCTTTATGTCGCGATGAATCACCAATCGCTGGTGAGCGTATTGAACTGCCGCACATACCTGAATGAAAAGTTGCAGGCGCTCAGTGATGTCGAGGTCTTGTTCCTTACAGTACTGGTCGATGGGAGTACCTTCGATCAATTCCATCACCAAGTACGGGATGCCGTCTTCGGTTGTGCCACCGTCATGGAGGCGTGCAATATTCGGGTGGTCGAGTGAGGCAAGGATCTGGCGTTCGTGCCGGAAGCGCTCCACCAGAAACGGAGTGTCCAACCCTACTCGCACCAGCTTGATGGCGACTTGCTTGTCATATTGACCGTCGGCACGGACCGCACGATAAACGTCGCCCATGCCGCCATGGCCAAGTTCTTCCATGATCTGGTACACACCAATGCGGCGCCCGGCGTGGCTGCGCTTACCGGCTGTGTCTGGTACCAGACTCTTTAGATCAACTGCCGGAGTATTTAGGAACTCCGCGCCGGCTTGTTCGTGAGAGCGGAGAAGGGATTCCACTTCCGTGCACAATTCTGCGTCATCCACGCACGTTTTGTTTAGATATTCAGGCCGCTCGTCCACAGGCAGGGCGATCGCGTGGTCCAGAATTTCCCGGACTCGCTGCCAGCGGTCAGTTTTCACGGGTTGAACTCCGGTCCAGTTCACGATACAGCCAGGCCCGGGCCGTGACCCAATCACGCTTCACGGTCGAAGGCGAAATGCCCAGGACCTCGGCGGTATCCTCAATCGAGAGTCCAGCAAAGAATTTCAATTCCACCACCTTGCTCTGCTGCGGATCCATCTCGGCAAGATTGTTCAACGCGTCATCCAACGCTACGATGTCCATGTCCATCGGCTGTGGCTGACCTTCCGCTTCATCCAACGTCATCTTGTACACATTGCCTCCTCGCTTGGAGGCGCGGTGTGCACGGGCATGGTCCACCAGAATCTGCCGCATGAGTTGTGCCGCAACCGCAAAAAAATGAGCGCGGTTCTGCCACCGGGGAAAGTCCTGTGCCACCATGCGGACGTAGGCCTCATTGACCAGTGCGGTACTTTGCAGTGTGTGGCTGGAACGTTCTCCCTGTAAATAATGACGGGCGATGCGGCGCAGCTCGTCGTAGACCAGTGGCAGGAGAGAGTCGAGGGCCTCGCGGTCTCCTCCGCGCCAACGAACCAGCAGTTCTGTGACTTGATTGGAAGATCCCGGCACTCAGATTGTCCCCGTGGCGCGCTGGGGAAGCGCAGCAGGCGAAGCATAAATGCCTTTCCTCTCCAAGTCAAGATAATGAAAAAATGGGACTTATGCGAAATTGGGGGCCAGAATTTCTAGAGGGCCATCCCATCCTTAGTGTTCTTCTAGCGCCTCCAGCTTGTCTCGGCAAGGTCCATAAACACTTTTACTTTAATTCTTGGGTGAAGACCAAACTCACGGGCTGCGTCGGAATTGGTTTGAACTTCTGCCCGGCCAGTAGTTGCTGTTGGTCATCCACGCTTCTTTCCCAGGATGAAAAGCTGACGCTGAGCGAAACCATGGCAGAGCGGATGGTTCGCGTAATGGAAATGACGTCCTGCATGCTCTGGATCGCCCCGATTCCGCTGAAGCCGGACGACGCAATATCAAAGCCAGCAGTTGCCAGCTTGTAGCCCAGCACAAATTTTTCGGTCCCGCTCATACCCTCCGTCCCCAGCTTGGAATCCTCTAAACCCGGATAGCGGATAAATAGACGGGTGTAGTTGTTGGCGAACCGTCGCGCCGGCGGACCTTCGACGGGCGTAAAGGAAGGTAAATAAATCGGGGCCAAAGTGATTTCCTGCTGCTTGAGCTTGAGCGTCAGAATCCCTTTGTTGGTTTCCACCTTCTTAATATCGTCCAGGCTAAGATCGAGAGAATCGAACGGCTGGCGCTCGTCTGTAGGAGTCAGCGTGATGTCTCCCAGTCCATCGTCATCAGCCTGCTTGTCGGGAGGTGTTGGCTTCCCCTTCTTGTCATAGGACGAAAGGAAGATCAGACGCACACGGTCGCGAGTCAACTCACACTTCACCGCGTGGTCTAGTCTGCGGCCGCGCATTTCCGCATAAAAAGACACCGGCAAGCCCAGACTGGCAACCGCGTCAAAACTCTTGGTCGCGGCATGACCATCGTTGGCTTGCAGGAACACCAGCCCCATCAGTTCATTTACCTCTGCACCAAGAGGAAAAAGGGCCAGCGCGACCTGAAGATGCCCGCTCGCCCGCGAGAGTTCCTGCTGTGCATAGGCATAAGGAATGGCAAAGCCGCCAACTCTGTTCTTGTCTTTACCCCTGTCCTTTTTCTTCTTGATACGGGCACGCTTGGCGCGTATTGCGCTACGGTTGTCGTCCAAATTGAACGTCAGATTCATGCCGCGGTTAAATAACTCGGAGAGGATGTCTTCTGCTTCGCCCACCTCTTCATCGTATTTAGTCTTTTTTGCATCCAGCGTAAACAGATGTAGAGCGGCATCGTCCCTGGCGCTCTGCTCATTGGAGAACTGCTGGTAGCGGATAAAATTCTCGCGCGCCAGATCGACATCGCCCATGGCTTCATACAGCAAAGCCAACTTCCAATGATTGAGGGCGAAATCTGGTACCAGCATCTCCGCGTTCTTGAAGGCGGACAGGGCGCGGTTGTATCGTCGCTCGGCCATGTTTCCATAGGCCGACGCATAGAGCCGGCGAATTTCCAATCCATTTTGGCCAGGTAGGGCTAGCAACGATTGCAATTCCACAATTCGCGTGCGCACATCGCCGGCATCAAGCGCACCGGATGATACTTCCAAATATTGTTGTAGCAGGCGTGCCGCTTCCGCAGGCCGTCCGTTGGTCTGGGCGCAGTTTGCCCGGTTATAGATCGCGGACGGACTATTGGGCAAGGTATCTTTTAGAACCTCCAAGGCTGTGCATAAACTCGATCGGCGCCCCAGGGTTGTATGAGTACTAGCCACCGCCGGCTCGCTTGTTTTAAGGGAGGTTGGACTGATCAGGGTGGCCGCTGTGTCAGTGGCAGTAAACGACTCTTCCTGTTCTTCTCTAACTTCATCTTCAAGAGAAGCATCCAATCCCACGCTTTCCACCAAGCGATTGGCTTGGTCGATGCGGTCTTTGTCGAGGTTGTTTATGGATGTGCCATTTTCTCCCGTTATGAAGAACGTGAGAAGCTGGAGAAGCCTTTGCTTTTGTTTGGGATCTGGAGTACCGGTTATGGCTTTGTTCAGATATTCGACGGCTTTGCCGTGCTCTCCGAGCTGGTGGTAAGAAAGCGCTAGATTGTAAGTAAGAACCGGCTGGAATGCCCCTAACTTCATGCCTTCGTCCAGGGCCGCTGCGGCTTCTTGATATTTGCGCGAGTCGTACAGTTTGCGTGACTCGATCAGCGTGTCTTTTAGGCGTTTGTGAATTTCGTCATCCAGATGCTTGATGGCGTTGGCGGCGTCGTTGATTTCAAGTAACGCCTGAGATTCGGCGTACTTCTCGCGTGCCTCGGCGAGCTGGCCGGACTTTTCCAGGCCTTTGGCTTCAGCGATGATGGCTTTGGCCTGGACCTCCAATTCCTTTTTCTGGGTCTTTTCCAGATTCTCTGCGGCCAGAGCCGAACAGAGACAGAGAACGATAACCGCTTTTGTGAGCATAGCCGTCTTTTTCACTCAATGGACATAGGCGAAACCTGTTGTAGAAAGTAGGTCATATAGGCAATTTCTTACACTTTTAGCCACGCGCACAACCGGCAAATTTCATCGGCCTCCCTTGACCTGATTAGCCCTCATGTTCCGCCTATAAGAAATAGGGAGGCATTCCGCAGGCGTCCGCGGCCAGGCGCCTGTCAGGTCTGATTTTCGCGAAACCTGACAGTTGGCCGTGACGCCTGCAGAGTGCGTATCCCAATGTCTATTTCCAAGGAGTGGACCCATGCCTACCCTGATTTTGCGTCGCCTCTCCTGGATCATCCCGTTGCTGGCCGGTACCTTGGCAGCACAGGCCCAGGATCTGCACATAAAGAAAAGCATTACCGTTGGCGGGAACTTTGTTTCCAGCACCGAAACCTCGATTAAAGGAGCGCGGGAACGCACCGTAAGCCAGTCGCCCACGGGTAATACCATCACCCTGCACGAATGCGATCTAAAGCGCACCATCACCATCAACGAGCAGTCCCAGACCTACTTCATCGCCAATGATTCGCAGGATGATGCGGCCATTAAGGCGGCCGCAATGGTAGCAGGAGCACCGCAGGCCGACTCCGGCGCATATATCACGGAAAACATCGCAGTCACCGATACCGGCGAGCGCAAGACTATGTATGGGTATCCTGCCCGCCACCTCAAAGCCAAGGTGGAGGTGAAGTCTTCCCAGAACGCTTGCTCGCAACTCAATCAAAGCTATGAGCTCGATGGCTGGTACGCTGATGTCTCCAAGGACCTCCAGACTTCCTGCCAGCAATTTCTTCCCCCCATCCGTCAGAACGAAGGTTGTAGCGACCGTGTGATCCGCAAGCGCACAGGGAGCGCAAAGCCCGGCTATCCGCTCACCGAATCGGTGACGATTCACAACGCGGATGGTTCAACCACGTCCGTTGGAGTCCAAACCTCTGAAATCAATAAGCAGACCCTGGAGAAAGAACTGTTTGAAATTCCGGCTGGCTACGCCGAAGTCAAATCACTGGCTGAGTTGAAGGGTGGACCGAAACCGCAAGTTGCACAGCAGCCCACGACTCCGGCATACAACCAGCAGGCCATGCAACAACAGGCCATGCAGCAGCAGATGCAGCCATCCGGGCAGAGTAACCGACAAATTAAACCCAGCATGGCCCAGATGATGAACCCCTCTAACCAAATGGCGGCGCAACAACAGGCGATGGCCCAGGCGCAGGCTATGGGTATGGGAGCTGGCATGGGTCAAGGCGGTATGCCCAACGGCATGGGCGGCATGCCGGGAATGGGGATGCAACAGCCGGCGAGTACGGCGATGGCTGCTCCGCAAGCCTTGCGTCCAAAGGCGCCAGGCAAGATTCGCATCGGCATCGCGCCGCCGGATGCGCAAGTCGGGCAAGGCACCAACACCGGCGGCGACTACAGCACGCCGATCCGCAACGCAGAAATAACTCTGATGAGTGGCCCGGCGATTGAGATTGCGCCTCTCGATTCGCACATTCCCATGCAACTCCAGGCGGAAGCCGCGCAAAAACAATGTGACTACATCATGTTTTCCGCGGTTACGCTGAAGCACAACCAGGGCGGAGGCTTCGGTAAGTTTGCGCACATGGGATCCATCGCCGCCAGCATGACTCCAATGGGAGCGATGGCGCACGGCATGGGTGGAGCGGTTGCGGCGCAAGCCGCGAGCGCCGCCATGTCGCAGATGGCCCAGCAGCAGGCGATGAACCAGCTGGCAGGGTTTAATGGCCAAGTCAAACCCAAAGATGATGTGACCGTTCAGTATCAGCTGGTCGCGACGGGACAGACCGCACCCCTGGTACAAAACTCGCTTCAGGGCAAGGCGAAGTCGAATGGTGAAGACGTCCTCACGCCGCTGCTGACGCAGGCGGCGACCGAGGTCCTTACCAAGGTCAGCCAGAAATAGAAATGGGGGCCACAGCCTGGCGGTTCGGCAAAGTTCGCGAACCGCCGGGCTGTGGAAGTCACTCTTCACAGGACTTGCGCCATGTCTCTCAGGCTGATTAAATTTTCGCTGCTTGTCTGTTTCTTCACTGGAGTTCTGCTGGCGACGTGTGCAGTTGCCCAGCAACCTGCGCGCCCTCTCAATAATGACGACATTGTCAAGATGACGCACGATGGTTTCGACGAGGGAGTGCTCGTTGCGCTGATCGAGTCGAACAACACTGAATTCGATGTTTCGATTAATGGCCTGACCGCACTCAAGGCGGCAGGCGTCACCGGCAAAGTAATGGAAGCTATGCTGAAAGCTGAGGCCAAAAAGCGCCAAGCCTCTACAGCCACAACAACTGCGCAGCCAGTTCAATCTCCCCGCCCGACACCAAGTTCCCCCACGCATGTCACGGTGATCCCCGATCCAGCCATGTCGGCAATGGGAGGCGGCGCATACTCGCAGCAAATGATGGCGATGGCTATGAGTTCGGGTGCAATGGGTGGCGGAATGCCTGGCATACTGGACACGCGCCAGTTGCCTCCGTTGACGTGGATCAACGGCGATGCGCGCCAGTTGGTGACGCCCTCCATGGCGCAAATTGCCAACACGCAGACAAAGGGGGACGGCATGCCGGGGGCAGGCTCCCAAGCTACCGGCATGTTGATGGGATTGGGCCGTCAAGCCCTGAGCTTCGGCGCGATTGGTGGAGGTATGTTCGCCGGTCCGGGCGCGAGCATGGCCATGGGAATGATGGGCGGACTCGGCGGAATGGGACATCATCACGGGCCACCGAAAGTCACTTATGTTTGGGCGTTGCCGGGGCAGCGGTCCGCGCTCATTGTCCCTAATACCAAGCCACGTTTTGAAATATCTTTTGGTAACTTGCTGGGCATTGACCCTGATGCCTACGAACCTCAAATGGTCAAGCTGGTACAAAGCAAGGACAACTGGCGGCTGGTAGGTGCGACAAAAACCACCATGGGGCAAATGGGAACCGAAGCTTACGAGAAAGTTACCGAGGCGCGGATCGCGGTCAAATCAGAAAAGTTGGCCCGAGGCCAGGTGCAGATCGAACCTAAGCAACCCCTGGAGTCCGGCGAGTACGCCGTCGTGTTGCGCGCAATCCATCCAGGCAAGCGTTCGGCGGGAAGTCTGGGTGGAGGAGCAGAGACTAGCATTTTCTTTTCGGTATGGGATTTTTCCGTTCGCAGTGAAGCGGGAGTGTCGAAGCCATGAAGAGACCGTGCGCCTGGCAATCTGTCGCCATTGTCTTGGCAATGTTTTCTCTGCCTTCGGCTGCGCAGAATAGCGCGCCAGCTTCACCTCCTCCCGGTACGCGCACCGGGTTAACCATCAACGTACAGGTGATCACCAAATCCGAATTCGCCGGAAACGGTGTCGGTGTTCAACACCAGCGTTCGTATAACGATGAACATGGGATTGATATTCCGGTTACCATTCAACCGGATGGGTCGTTTCAAGGCACGGGGAGCGGCATGGATAGCGGCTCGGCGGATATCGTGGCCCGCGGGGCGAGTGGCGAAGGCCGCTTCGGCAGCAACTTGTTTCTCACTGCCTCGGGAACGATCTCAGCCGAGGATTGCAGCGCGATCCCGTGTTTGCCGGGCAACATGCACCTGGTTCTCAATGGGTCTGCTTCCCCGCAAACCAGTGTCGCCCATGTCAGAGTTGGAAACATGGAACAAACGGTAGTGACGCAAGACCCTAGCGGATCGGGGACCATTATTGTCGACATGCCTGCCCACGTCGGGGCGATGGTTGAACAACAGTTGTTTTCGAACGGCCTCACTACTTCGATGTTGATCGTGGCCATCACCGCGGAAACAGTGGTACCGCCCAATGATCCGGAGCATCCTCCGCAACCGAATCGTCCACCCGGACTGCCGCTGGGCTCTTCCGATGGGGGCGACGGAGGTGGATCGAGCGGTGGTGCAGGCGGCGGATCAGGAGGCAGTGGCGGGGGAAGTGGCGGCAGATCCGGTGGCAGTGGCGGCGGCGCCGCAGGGATCATCATTCCGGGCCTGGATAATCCTGTAACCAAGCCGCCAGTGAAAATCTTTATTAGCGAGACCATTCATACGGCTGATGTGCCAGGCTCGACCCAAGTGAGCCACGTATCGATCAACCTGAATGAAACCATTCATACGGCTGACAGCATCCCAACTGTGACGAATGCCGTTGCGATTACCATCAATGAGAGCGTCCATGTGGGCGAGAGCATTGGACAACCCGCAATCATCAACGTCGCGGAAAACATTCACGTTGGAGATGCGGCAGTGCCCCCCGTTGCGATCGCAGTCGTTGAGACGGTTCACGTGAATGACAGTGCCCTGTCTCCTCCGTAGGCAATCTTCCGACTGGAAAGGTGGCGTATTTACTACGAGAAGCTGAAGACCACAGTCACATCCATGGTCTGCCCGGCTTGAACGCTGATTGGCGCCGGAAAGGCCACAGTGAACACATTCCAATTCGTGCCGCAGGCGTTCCCCACGCAGGTATGTCCGACAGAAGTGTTCACTGCCTTGACCTGGCCGTCGAAGGCGGCAGGGGCCGACCCGCTCAGCACAAGCTTTCCGGCATTTGGGCCCGTGGTCGGCGCAGTGACGGTAAGGGTGGCGTAATCGGAAGAGACATCGGGAGTCAACGCCGAGTCAATAATCCCACAATCCACGCGGTTGTTGTTCCGCGAGCAGACACAACCGTCCTTGTTTATGAGCCGGACCTGCCAATACTGCACGGTTTGCTGTCTGGAGAGTACCTGGACCAGCAGCGCCGCTCCCTCCGGCACCAATGAGTTTTCGAACCTGTGTGTAGCGGCAATGCTGCCGTCCGGATTACGGACCGCGACGGTCCATTGACCATGCACATGAATGCTTTCCCGCGGGCTGGGCGGTTTTTGATCTTCCGTCGTTGCCGTCGATTTCCGTTTCTGTTGAGCCACAGCTGTTAGCTGTGCAATTGCCAGAAGCGCCACGACCGCCCATGTTCTGAAATTCTTGAACTGAATCATGCTTTCCTCCAGTGCATCCAAACGTCACTGCTCTCATACTTAAGAGAAGCTGATCTCCACGTTAACCAAAATCTGTTGTCCAGCTTGGAAATTCACCGGCGTGATGTTGGCCGTGGTGAACAGGTAGTATCCGTCGGCAACCTGAGCATCGCACGGAGTTGAGGGAGCATTGGTCGCCGGGCATGGAGTGAGCCAGGTCTGAACCGAATCGATAGAGCCAGCGACCTGGGCGGTTATCGTGCCGGAGAGAACAAACTTGTTTTCAATGGGCGCCGATAGTGTGGTCGTGAGCGTCTTGGCGTCCGCGAACTTATCATACCCAGCGTAGTTGGGCTCGGTGATCGCACAAAAGGGCGAAGTGTTGCCCGGCGGCTTGACGGTCACGCACCAATTTGATGTAGAACCTCTTAGGCCGATGAGCCAAAAGCCTGGTGTCATTTTTCGGGCGAGAAGTTCGTTCAGGATTGACTTTGCGCCGTTGCTGAAATAAGAATTCTCAAACTCATGCCGCGATACCACGCCGCCCTTCGGATCGTGTATCACAATCGTCCAGTGCCCGTGCACTTTAATGCCTTCATGCGGGCCCGAATCATTTCCGGCCCCAGCAGGGGACGGGCCCGCATTTGCATGGATACTCGCTTTGGAAGCAAGGTTCTTTTGCGTCATTCCAATTGGAACCAGGCCCAACCCAACAGCCAATACCAGTACCTCACGTATTTTGAATATTTTCATGGCTTTCCCCGGATCGGGTGAAACTCCTCTGTCTATAGAGGCGGCAACTACATGCGGAATCGGGTCAGGATTTGTATCCGTGAACCAATCTTCCGTTCCGTTTCCGCCTTTCCATGTAGGCGGGGAAGCATGAACAAAGCTTTACTTGTGAATGAGACTTAACGTGAAAACGATGATTGTCATCTTGATACTCCTGCTTGTGGGAGCAGCGGGTATTGGCTGGGGCGTACACCTGTTCTTGCAGCGATTGGCTCGCACTCAGCCAAATGTCAGCAAATCAGCATCGGCTAGCATTGGGGAGCCATCGAGAAACCCGGTCATCGATCCTTCAGTCAAAATGCTGATGACCGAATTCGCCATCAATCAGCAAGGTGCGGTGTACCTCGCGGGAGCAAAAACCCAGGTTGTCAGCCAGAGCACTACATCGGCGCAGTTGGCCATTACTTTCCCGGACGGAGCAACTGCGGATGAAACTATCACCATCCAGCCCGACCAGAAATACACTCCCACTCCGGCGGAACTGGAACATGCGGCGCAAACCGGACCGCAAGTCTATAATGTGAGGTTTTCGTCTGCACCCGACGGTCCAGATAAAACTCGAATCACATTGCAATACTTTGTCCCTTACAGTAGCGTCCCGGAAGATTTGCAGCAGAAGATCCGCCAGCAGTCCTCCTCCAGTCTGTTTCAGCTTGTGCCTTCGGTGTGGGCACAGGGTGGGGGTGGAGGTGGGGGCATGGGCGTTTCCTCGGGTTTCGGAATTCTTACCAAGACGGCCGGCGCTCTTTACAACATTTTTAAGGCCACCCAGAAGACCGAGCAGCACGACAACTGGATGAACCAGTTAGATAAGTTGCGGGATTGCGCGGAGAATCCCACCAACCCAGTAACGCAAAAGGCATATCAAGATAATCCAGGCTACCGGGACCAAACGCTGGCTGGAATCGATAGCGCACGCTCGACGGTGGAGCAAGCTACCGCCGTGAGGTTTTTGAATCAGGAGGCGTCTGTTGCTTCTGGCCTTTTAGGTCCTGCCGGAATGCTTACAGCGCCGGTTGCCATGTGGAATGACAGCACTCTAAAGGATGTCGCGCAACGACAAGTTGACGATATCAGCAAATCAGTAGCCAAGTGTGACCCCGTGCCTCCGCCGGGAGGCAGCGACGGAACCATCGTTTATCACATGCACCGCGAGGGCTACCTGGAATTTGCCGTGGAGGACCGGCTGCTTCAAGGCTCATTCGATCTTGTCGCAGGCCCTGGGGGGACTCTCAGCCTTCGCGGGTCAGGTACGTTTCAAGGCAGCGCAAATTCCCCGAGGTTTGGCACTAGCAGCGCCTGCAAAGGCATGAGCCAACTAGATGGTTCAGGCGGTCTGGGAACCTTACACATCGAAGGCAGCCCTACGATTGGAGACTGCCAATTTATTGACCATGGCAAGATGACCCATCTTAGTCCAAGCGATTCAGATAATGCATTTGCATGCTATTTCACCAATGTGGATCTGGTGAACGGTGGCAGTTATGAGGTACAGGCTGCGGGCGAAGAATCCAGGTGGGCAAAGTGCAAGCTGGAGCTGACTCCACGGCAAAAATGATTAGAGCATGTCTTCCAAAAAGAGCTAAGAAGAGCCTGCGATGCGATTGAAGCCGCTCCCGTTCGCTATTGGCATTCATCTTCTGGTAATCGTCGGCTTAACGAACAGCACGATCGCCCAGAACAAAGTCCAATATCTGCCCGACAAAGTCGGCGTATGGAAGCCGTTCCGAATGAGCTGTGACGGCTCGGGCCATGGACTGACTGCTGCGCAGAATCGCATTTACTCGGCCAAACTTCTGAAGCTGTCGGAAGCCATCCACCAGTCGCAGGTGTTCAATCCGCCCATGGGAATTCAAGCTTGGCCTACCGGGTGTGTGAACGCCACGATTGAGTTTCTTGACGACTATCCCGGCAACCGTACGGGACCGATACCGGGTTATCTGATGGTGGGCACTTTTTCCTACGCCTACTATGCGGGGACGGCCAAGGCTGTGGTCGCGGATGAAGGGCCGCACTTCTTTGTGGATGTGAACTCCCTGGTGCGCGTTTATTCAAATTCGGCCGATGTCGCGCAGGACGACCGCGGCCAGATTTTTATGGCCCCCGAAGTGGCGCGGACGGTGTCTGGATTTCCCCTATATAAGAATGGAAGCATCGTAATCACGAAAATCCCCAGGCCGGTTTTTCTGCCGGTTGGCGCAGGGAGCTTTCTACAAGCCAGAATTCGCCAGGCGCAGACGGAGTTGGCAAGAGCCCAAGCCGAGCACAATCAACGATCTAGCGAATATGGCCGCTGGCTTGCCAACCGTGAGAAGCATCAGCAGGAGCGCGAGCGTTCGTATCAACAGCTATTAGCCGTCAATCCCAAGGGTGCCGCTGATTTCCTTCGCATCACCGAAGAAAGTGAAAGGAAGCAGGAAGAAAGGCTGAAGGCAGATGCCGCCAGTGCTGGGACGCCCAGCGAAGCTGAACAGTTCAAGCAAAAAGAGTTGGACGGTTATCAGGCGGAACTCAATTCCTTGTCTCCTGAGCAACGTAATCAACAAGCCTACTACACGCTAGATCGTCGGCCGGGAGATCGCCTGCTTGCAGCTTCAAGTCAGCATGGAGCGCAGCCTTTGGTTCGCCTTAACCCGGTTTTTTTCGACCGCTCCCGGCCACGCACCGATTTTCAATCCTTGGTTGTTGGCCGGCTTTATGACAAGGGATTGCGCGAGCGATCTTATGATCCGCAGTATCTTCGGGTCATTGAGTTCCGCAAGACCTTCGACTTCCAAAGCCTGCTGCCGTTGCTTGATTAGTTTAGTCAATTCCAACAATTTGACTTCTGCGTTCCATTAACACCACATCACGCCAACGGCCATTCATTTTGCCAAGCTTTTCTCGGGTCCCGATCATCGCGAAGCCGCAGCGTTTATGCAATTCAATACTGGCAACGTTTTCGGAGAAAATGCCGGCCTGCAAGGTCCAGATGCCCTCTTGTTCGGACGCTGCGACCAGTGCTCGCAACAGTTTCGTCCCAATCTGCCGGCCTCGAGCACGTTCCGCCACATAAATGCTGATCTCAGCTACACCTGCATAAACGCAACGACCCGAGACAGGAGTCAGTGCCGCCCAGCCCAGCACTTCATCCCCCGTGCGTGCTACCAGCCGGCAAGAGCGAAGATGGCTAGCGTCCCATTTCTGCCAATCGGGAACGGACTGCTCGAACGTTGCATTGCCGGTTGCAATGCCTTCCGTGTAGATTGCGCCGACAGCCGGCCAGTCCTGGTCGCTCAAGGCCGCAATGGATACTGATTTGGAATCGAAAGGTTGGGTTGAGTTGGTCATAGAACTCATTAGATTATGTGGGTTTCAAAGGGCCAACAATTTTGCATATCGGGAAAGTGAATTGAATCATGGGAATTAATGCCGAGTGGCGACAATTAGAGCGATTTCAGCGCTAGGCTTGCATTCGGCTGAACCGAGAACTTTTGCTCATGACCCGAGGCGTTGCGCACGGCGACTTTGGATAGTTCTGAAGCTACGCCCACTCCATTCTGTAGTTTTCCATCGTAGTCGGTGACCAGACGGACAACATCGCTGGTGCGATACAGAAGCGTATTGTTGAGAAAAAGCTCTGCGCCGCCAGAAGCGTACCGAATTTCAGCGGTCTTCGAAGAAGTAATTTGTAGGCGATAGCTGGAGTGGATTCCAGGTTCGGGTGGTCGAACGTTCCACTCCAAAGTGTTTTCCACTTGGCGAACACCAGATAGCCTCCACGTGAAATCCAAAAAAACGAGCGCGGCAGGAGAATAATCACCGGTATCGTCCGTGAAGGCTCCGTCGAGCGGATCCATCTGTTGCAGGAACTTTCCTGCACGCAGAATGGCTTTATTCCATTGCTGCATGAGATGAGCGAGATCAGCGGGTTTGCCGTAGTGCTCCATCCAGCGGGGCGCGCGTAGCGCAGTGAGGGCCTGCGAAGCCCCACCCCAGGAATTGCGCGGAATCGGACGCACGAAGGTGGGGTCATCCAGTGCAATCGACGAGAGAGGATACGGCGCCCAAAAGGCCTTGGGGCTGTGAATCTCACGTTCGTAAATTGTGGCAAAAAGTTTTTGATCCACAACGTGCTCTCCCAGTACGCGGCTGATGACGTCACCCCGCACCCGGACAAACTTGTCTTGCGCATCCAGGTCATAGAATGCGGCGTCGCCCGCGGAGTAAAGCTTGGTCAGAATCAGAGACCGGATGGTATCGGCATCCGCAAGCCAGCGGTCTGCTTCAGAATTTTTCCCCAGGGCCCTGGCCATGCCTGCCAGTGCCATACGGCCGCCATAAACCGTTGCAGAAAGATCGGGGCACAGTCGTGGAAGGGAGAGGACGGGCGGACATTTGCGGGCGTCGCCATCCGGACAATTGTTCGGCATTCCCGCCCAACGCGGGCTGTAATCGTGCCCCGTGTCCCAACAGCAGAATCCTTCGCACAAGCCGGTTTTTCTGGTGTCACGATAGCGCCGTAGCCATTCGTCCCAGCGGCTCGACCCAGCGTAAGCCTTGTCCAGAAGTTCGGAGTCGCCGGTCTGTTGCGAGAGTTCCCAGGCGGTGGCGGCAATCGGAACCACCATTTGAATCTGGGCAAAACCGGTCCTGGTGGTCCTGGACCAACAGGGAATTTGTCCGTCTTCTTTTTGTAGAGCATAGAATGCGAGATGATTGTTGCGGGCTACATCGCGGCCAATGTCGGCATACACCAGGCCTTCCTGCGGCGCGCACTCCAGCCAGATCCCTGCATAGTTGCTGCCTTCGCTCAGAACCGGTTCGGCGTACCTGTACACCGTGACCGTGTTGCGCGCCAAAGTACCGAGCGCGCTTGCGTATATCCTCTGGTAAGCCGCGTCGTTGGTTTGGAAGGAAATCCGTGAAAGACTCTGCGAAGCCGCTTCCTGCGTAGCCTTGTCGAATGCACTAAGCACACGAGGTAAAGCCGCTGCCCCCATCACCATCCCGGACTTCACGAGAAACTCGCGCCGTTTCATGACTCAGTCCCGATTCTCGTGCTCTAACCACAAGCGTAGCTCTTTTTATTAGAAGTCCAAACGAGTGGCGACAGCTTCGGTTCTATCGGCAAAGTCCTTGCTGCCAAAGCTCCGGAAGTCCTTTACATCGCGCAGAGAATAAGCGGCGGTATTTTTCCCCGCTTTCACGCGGAAGAGGTCCACCCCATCCACGTCCTGCATCCAGAAAGCCGGACGCTCATCTACATTCGCTGTGGCAATTTCAATATTGCTGAATTCAAGATTGCGCGCATGGCGCAGAAAGAACCCACGCGCGGGGAGCGTACCGAACATGGTCGCTTCCGGGTAACCGTTCTCTTTTTCCGGAGGCTCCAGCGCCGCCCACTGCTTTGTCCCACCACCAAGTTGGTGGAGATAGACGTCGGAGATCTTAATGTCCTCGATGAGGCTGCCGGGAATTCCACAAATAATCGAGGGATACTCCGCCACCGCATTCGAACTGACGATATTGCTCAGGATGACGCGTTTCAACACTCCCGGCTTTACTCCTTCTGGCCCACGCATGCGAGCTCCCAGCCGCAGGAAGATTGGAGAATGCACCATTTCTCGCATCGTGAGATTACTGATCGTAATGTCTTCCATCATCGCGCCGTCTACAGTTTCCAACGCGAGCCCACGGCAGTATTCAAAAATGCAGTTGGTAACCGCGATGTTCTTGAACCCACCGTTTGATTCCGTGCCAAATTTGATCCGCCCGATAGGCCGGCGTCCCGGCGGATAGTTCATCCGCCTTAAGGTACCGTCGAGAAGCGTGCCGTAGTCATAGGCCCCGGTCACATAGCAATCGGAAATAGTCAGGTTTTCCGTCGTGCGCGCGTATCCCAGAGCAAAGGAACTTTTTGGAACAATCGCATCATCCCACGGCGAATTCACCGTGCAGTTGGAAACATGAACATTCTTGCAGCAATCAATATCCATGCCGTCCCGGTTGGTATCGATCTTGATGCCGTCAATCAGCAGATTGTCCACGCCGGTCAACAGCATGGCGAAGTGGCCGCACATCAACATGGAAAAATTGCGTAAGGTCACATTGCGGCAGTTCTTCAGGGAAATTCCTTTGTTTCCGACACCCGGGCTCTCGGCCCGCGGCAACTCGTTCCCCTCGCCGCGACTTAATCCTTTTCCCCAGATCAATCCAGGGCCAAAGATGCTCACATCGTGCAGGTCTTCGCCCCATAGCAGGCTATTCCGCCAGTGGTTGTGGCCAAAGTCCTGAAATTTTTCCCAAGGTTGGGGTGGGCCCGCCGGATCGTATCCCCCTGTAGTTGTTCCTTCAGGGGGAACCTCGGCGGCCTGAATTGTGGCGCCGGCATCCAGAAAGAGCGATACCAAACTCTTCAGACGTACGGAATAACAAAGGTACGTTCCGGCTGGGAAGACCAGCGTGCCGCCGCCCTTCCCCGAAATTGTTTCGATTGCCTTATTAATGACTGGGGTGTCGATGGTTTTACCATCCCCGGTTGCTCCGAAGGTGCGGACGTCAAAAAGAATGGGGCCACCGTGACCGGTTGTTTTCGATTTCGCAGGTTCGGCAAGAGCAGGGGATATCCTTGAAACGGAGCCGATCCCAGCCCCCAATGTAGTTGCCAGAAAATCTTTTCGGGTCATTCTGTTGGAGAGCACGTTCCCTCCTGAAATAGATTTTATGTAACGGCTATTCTATGCATAGGATGCGGCAGGTTCGACATTGCGTTCGCGGCGCTCGGCGCTGGACCTTCTCCAAGTACCCGCTTTCGCGGAATGCCTGTAGCGCAAATGCAATGGGGCAATAGTTCTATTGAAAATTTGTAGATTCAAGCCTGACTCAATTCTCTGGCCGTGGGCGTAGCGACAAGTCGATGTTCTACATAGTTTATATGGCGAGACGCGCTGTCCGGCAAGAAGCGCTAACCCGAGTTGGATGAGCCGGGGGCCATAGCTAGGGCTTCGTGGGAAACCGACCCAATCAAGGGGCTCCCCGCGAGCCGCATTTCATCTATGGCATCCAGGAATGCAGTCCTGTCCCAGGTGGGAAATTACTTGCAGCTTCAGACAACACACCAGGTTCCCAATCTCACTCTCACTGGTTGAGCGGTTACCAGAGTAACCATCAACATCCCAGCCCCGCCTCTTACAATTAGCCTGTGTCAATCCGTTTAGGACGATCCGTCAAAAAGTGGATCTTTTTGGCCTCCGCACCCGTGTTTGTTCAGCTATTGCTGACGCTATGGCTGCCCCATAGTTTTGCCTTGACGGCAATCGGTGATCTTACCCAGAACCTGCTTTTATTGGCAGCTACAATTTTTGTTGTTCGCAACGTAACCAAGGGAGATAACAGGGCTAAATTCTTCTGGGCGCTGATGTCGCTGGGGTTTGGAGCCTGGCTGAGTTCACAGCTGCTGTGGACTTATTTTGAAGTCATCCTCCGGGAGGAGACTCCTAATCCATTCGTAGGCGACGTCATCTTGTTCCTGCATATGGTCCCGATGATGGCGGCACTCGCTGTACAGCCGCATATGCGCCAGGAACGGCATTTGACCCGTCTGGGCACGCTGGATGTCGTGTTGCTCTTGATTGGGTGGCTTTATCTTTATTTATTCCTTGTCATTCCCTGGCAGTATGTGTACCCCAATGAAGCAATTTATGGTCACAACTTTAATATGTTGTATCTATCCGAGCACCTGGTCTTTCTGCTAGGGCTGGTGCTGGTATCGCGGCACAGCCCTAGATCCTGGAAAACGATTTATACGCAATTCTTTGGTGCGGCTGCGCTGTATGCACTGGGTTCGATCGCCGCCGGGGTGGCGATTGACTTTCATGTTTATTACACGGGAAGCCTTTACGATCTTCCCTTGATTGCCGCCATGACTTGGTTCGCAGCGGTCGGCGCGGCTGCGCCCCGGCTTTTGCAGGAAGAGCCGGAAAAAACAACTGCGACCAGGCACAGCATTTGGGCCGCCCGGCTTGCCATGCTGGCTGTATTTTCAACTCCATTGATGGTTGCCTGGGCGACGTTCGGGAAAGAGACCCCGCAAGCAATTCGGACCTACCGCATGGTACTCACCATCGGCATCATGCTACTCATGGGTGCTTTAGTCTTTGTGAAGCAGCAATTGCAGGATAGAAGGCTGCTCCAGCTACTCCGGGAATCGCACCACAATTTAGAGGAGATGGTGCGGCTACGGGACGATCTTGCAGACAAAGAACAATCGTTGCGCTGGCACAGCTCGGAATTGCAGCGCAAGAATCTGGAGCTGCAACAGATTTCCTACACTGATTCTCTCACTGGGGTATGGAACCGCCGTTTTCTGGAAGAGACTCTACACTCCGATGCCGGACAAGTTCTGCGCAACTACCAGCGCAATGAAGGCACTGCATCGGCCATGGGTGACCATCGTGATCTGGTTTTCATCATGGTGGACATTGATTTCTTCAAGAGCGTCAACGACGAACATGGGCATACGCTGGGAGACGAGCTGCTCAAAATGGTGGCCGAGCGGCTTACTCGAATCATGCGCAAGTCCGACGTGCTGGTGCGTTGGGGCGGGGAAGAATTCATGATCATGAGCCGCGCGGCAGACCGCGCCGGCACTGCGGTATTTTGCAGCCGCATCCTGGAAATGATGGCTTCAGAACCCTTTCAGCTATCCAACGCGGTCCGCCTGCGCAAGACCTGCTCGATTGGCTGGGCCCCGTACCCCTGGAGCGAAAATGCATATGAGGCGCTCATTGCTGACGAGGTAATCGAATTGGCGGACATTGCGCTTTATCGCGCGAAGGCTTTAGGAAGAAATCAATGTGTGGGATTGCTGCCTTCCGATACCGCATTAGCATCGCCCGGTAAAATCAACATGGCGATGTTGCGCGACCCAGGCGCGGGACTGATAAAGGTAGCGCGGACTTTTGGGATTTCTCACCGCGGCAACGATAGTGGATCCTCGTCAATGACCAGCACCGTATCAGCTGAATGGCCCGGGGATGACCCTTCTCATCCCTGAAAACGTGGTGCTTTCTGCCGCCGGTGGTCTCGTCCTTAGGTCTTCTTTGCGGCCTTGGCGTACTTTGCGGTTGAGATCTTTTGACTTTCCGTGGACAGCAGAAGACGCTGGCAATCTTGCCAAGGCTGTAAACTTCTTCTAAAGTAACGGGCAACGCCCAGATGCCACTTTGTACCTGCTAGTCTGACAATACTTCTACGGTTTCTGAGCAGACAGACCCTCGAATCGCGCTATTGCAGATAGACCTTGGAAGCACAGGACAAAGTCGGCCAATACACCCTGATCCGCAAGATCGGGGAAGGTGGCATGGCGGAGGTTTGGGAAGCACGCCACGACCAGCTCGGCAGCCGCGCCGCTATTAAGTTTCTTCTCCCCGAGTTTGCCAGAAATAAGGACCTCCAGGAGCGTTTCCTCAACGAAGGCAAACGGCAGGCCCAGTTGCAGCACCCAAACATCATCCCCGCCATGGATTTTTTCCAGGTGGAGGGCCGAAGTTTTCTGGTGATGCAGTACGTCGAGGGAGAAAATCTCGAATCCCGGCTTAAAAGAGAAAACCCAGCTCTCACGCTCAAAGAAGTTCGATCCATCGCTGTGGATATTCTGAGTGCGCTGGACTACGCCCATTCCAAGGGAGTGGTGCATCGCGATGTGAAGCCGTCCAACATGCTGCTTGATGCCAACGGGCGGGTTCTGCTCATGGATTTCGGCATTGCCCTGGCGTTAACCGAAGAACAGCGTCTGACCCGCACTAATACCTCCATGGGCACCCCGGACTATATGAGCCCGGAGCAGATTACGCGCCCGCTGGAAGTTGATTTTCGATCTGACATCTACAGTTTCGGTTGCGTCCTATACGCCATGCTCAGCGGAAATCCACCCTTCAGTTTTGAGGGCGCGACGGCGTTTGCCATTCATGACCGCCATGTACGTGCAGCCCCTCCGCTGCTGGTTTACCGCAATCCGGGAATTCCACGCGGAGTTGGCAATGTCGTCCTGAAGTGCCTGGAAAAAAATCCGGCGAACCGCTACCAGACCTGCGCTGAGATCATTCCTGTATTGGAAGCGACCCTGGAAGGGAAAGGCGACGGCAACAAGGGGCACTTCGCGAAGTATGCCGTCGCGGGCATCGTAGCCATCCTGTTGATTGGCGCCCTAGCCTATTCCTTGAAGCTCCATAAAAAAGACCCAGACATGGAGAAAATAATCGCCACCCATTGGGCGCAGGTCCCGGCGAATTACGCTTTTCCCGATTGCAAGGGATATCAGCCTTGTCAGGACAAGAAAAATCAGGCTGCGGCATTGGCGAAGGTAAAAAGCTGGAAGGGTGTGCATGTAGATGATCCGATACTTAAAGACTGTATGCTTTTACAAGTTTGCCTCGACCGTGAGGCGCAAGCCCAAAATTTGCTGGCTGTTGCCGACTGGAAAAAAGTAACTGACAAGAGATTGCTGGATGACTGTATGTACTACCAACCTTGCGTCCAGGCCAAGCCGCTTTCCCCTCCTTCACCACTTAGTTGCGCGGACATCGCAGAAAATTATCCATGCTGCCGCGATTATTCCAACCCCGCGAAGTGTCTTGCATGCAAAAAGCAGGAAGGCATGGCGGACTGTGTGGGAATTTATCAACTTCCAAAGTAGGGAAAGATTTTTCAAGATTTTATGCGCAACCCGTCCGTATTTCCCCGCTTACCTGCATTGAGGGCCAACTCAACTTCTGGAATGTGAAAGAAAGGGATCAATGCGATTCATCAGAACCATCCTCTTAATGATGCTGGCGTTCACCTCTGTGTTTAACGCCCAAACTCATTCACGCGCGGCCACACCCGCGAAAAAAGCGAAACCCGCTCCCCCACCTCCTCCCAATACTCACTACTACGGGGCCGTGGACTTGGGCTCCAAGGGTACCAAGGCGGCGCTTTACTCTTTTGTAACCGAAGAAGACGGCGACAATCCTGTAACTATCTTTACCAAGGTCGTTAACACCAAACTGGTCAGTTCCATGACAGATGGAAAATTCACCAAAGAGGGAATTGCCGATGCCGCCGATTCAGTGAAGCTAGTGATTGACGCCATGAAGGCCGAAGCGGAGAAGCAGAATGTCAATGTTGATGTGTATTACGTGGTAGGCAGTAGCGGGGTCGCCAAGGGCTCCAACAAGCAGGATCTCGTAGATGCGATCAAGACGGCGACGGAAATTGATATGGATTTTGTAAGTGCCGCAGAAGAAGGCTACTACGGGATGCTGTCCGCCGTTCCACTCAGCCGCCGCCCGATCTCCATGTACATAGACATCGGCAGTGGGAACTCGAAGCTAGGCTGCCTGGTGGGTGAGACAGACTTAAGGGATTTCAAAAGCGCCGAAGTTCCTTACGGCTCAGTCTCAGGGCGCAATGAAGCACTCAAGCGCAACCCCAAGGACATCGTGGCCGGCGTTGATTCACTCGTATCCGACATCAACGATGCCTACGAGAAACAAAGCCGCGATATTCCCTGTCTGCGGAACCGGCAGCGGGTTTATTGGACTGGCGGTGCGGCCTGGGCCACCGCAACCTTCACCCATCCGGAAAGAGCGCTGAACGGATGGGTCGTCATCACTAAGCAGGATTTGGATAGTTTTGTTGCCCATCTGAAAGACGGTACGTGGAACCAGAGAAACCCTGTGTTTCGTTTTCCAAAGGATACTTCGACAGATCCCAAAAAGATCGCGGCCCGGCGAGCCAGGGAAGCTGCCATTCGTGAGCAGGCGTTGAAAGACCGCGAAAGCGTGCAGAATGTTTTCGTGCGCGAAGACCTGCTGGCCGGCGTCTCCATCATGCGCGCCATCTTGAACGCCAGCAATCCATCCGCCAGCATTCGCTTTGTGCGAAATGGCAATTACATCTATGGTTATGCCCTGGAGAAATTCTTGAACAAGCAAGCCAGTTTGCCGCCATGCTGCAAAACCATGACGGACAAAACCGCGTGCCTCGAGTTGATGAAGCGGGAACATGAAAAGTGCCCCATGTCCGCTGCCCATAGTTGAGATTGCTGCTACCTTAATATTGGCTGGGGAGTGTGGTCCCAGCCTTTTGTTTCTTATGCGGTAAGCCTTGCTCGATGCATCATGCCTATGTTGCATCCGGCTATTTACACCCTTGCCAATACTTATCCTTTCTACTAGAGTATCGGCCAACCTGTTAGGTGCTTGTTCTGCCGGTTTTTCCCCCCGAGCCTGGGTTTCCAAGTTGCGCAAATTCGCCTGGAAATCACGCTTTTACCAGTGAAGGCACGAAGCACTTATATAGATCGTCATCGCGCTACGCGCGGGAGGATGCAAAGGCAATGATTGGCCAAGTGTTTGGCACTTACAAGATACTGGACAAGATCGGCGAAGGCGGCATGGGCGTGGTCTATAAGGGGATGGACCTTGGCCTGGAGCGCCTGGTCGCCATCAAAGTCCTCACCCCGGACTTTGCCCACAACCCAGAGTTGATCGAACGCTTCCGCTCTGAGGCCAGGGCGCAGGCCAATCTGAACCACACCAACATCACGACCCTCTATGCCTTTCTGCAAATCGAAGGGCGGTGCTTGATTGTGATGGAGTACATCGAAGGAGAGACGTTCGAAGACCTGCTGGTGCGCGGAGGCAAACTGCCTTGGCAACCCGCGGTTGCACTGGCCCAGCAGGCTCTGCACGGCCTCGGCTTTGCCCACCGGATGAATATCATCCACCGCGACATCAAGCCCAGCAACCTGATGCTGACCAACAGCGGCGTAGTCAAGATCATGGATTTTGGAATCGCCAAGGCCCTCGGAGGGTCTACGAAGACCCGCACCGGGCTCCAGATGGGCACACCGCAGTACATGTCTCCAGAACAGATTCGTGGACGCCAGGTGGATGCGCGTTCAGACCTCTACAGCCTGGGGATCACACTGTATCAGCTGTTAAGCGGCGATCTTCCATTCCAGGCCGACAGCGATTACGAGTTGATGAGTGCACACATCAACACACCGCCCCCCGTGTTGACTGACATCCATACCGATGTTCCTGGCGGCATTGAACAGTGCGTGCGGAAAGCATTGGCGAAGGAACCAGAAGGCAGATTTCAAAATGCGGAGGAGTTTACAACTGCTTTGGATCGCGCTTCGCGATCACCTCAGGATTTGCTCGATCCGCAGATGGAAGTTCCGTATCAGCCAGGATTCCAACCTGCCGCACAGAATGTGGCGCGAAAAACCGTAATCGAGAGCACAACGCCCTATCGCCAGAAAACCATCATCGAGACGCAGGTTCCACGAATCCCGACTCCGGCGCCATCGGTAACCCCAGTGCCAGCTCCCGCCCCCGCCCCACGCAAGAAATCGGCGATGGTGCCAATTCTGATCGCGGCCTTGGTGGGTGCGGCCATTGCCGGCGGAGCATTGTGGAAATACTCGCAGCCGTCGCCGGAGCCGAATGTTGCTATCACACCGCCAAAAGGAGAAACCGGTGGGCCAGGCGGTGGCAATCAGACCAGACAAAACCCGGGTGGCGGGTCACAAATTCCGCCTCAGTACAGGACTGCTCCGGTCATAGCCAAGCCCACGGAAAGGCCGCGAGCCACAGCACCGAACCAGCAAGCGAACCTGATCGTGCTTTGCAACCTCGATTGTTCCTGGACGCTGGATGGGCAGCCGGAAGGCCAACTCCCTGCGGGACGGCCAGTTAGCGTCAAAATACCGCTGGGAGAACATATCGTCACCGCGGCGACAGCGGACGGGAACGACACCAATGATGTGACCGTGAACGCGGCTGCGCCGATGCAAAACATTCCGGCGCGCATGGATCTGCTCAGCAAACGGAATCAGCGGCTACAGGCCGCAGCCATACAAGTGCGGCAACAGCAACAGCAGCAACAGCAACAAGCGGCCCAGAACGAAATGGAGCGGAGGCAGGAAGCGATTCGGCAGCAGCAAGCCCAGCAACAAGCGGCAGCCCAGGCACGCACCCAGGCTGCAGCCCAAGCGAACCAACTGACGCCGGCGATAACCGGCCCATGCCAGATTCCCGCGTTGCCGCAACTCTGGCGCAATGTGGCCAACAACGGCCGCTATCGCTTTCGCATTGATTGCGAGCATGCCGATATCTACGAGGCAGGGAGCAACCGGATTGTTGCCGACTTGACCATGAAGAAAAATAAGTATGCCGGCACCAGCCTGCTGTCTCCGTGTGGCGGCAGAGGAAAGATGGAAATCTTGAGCATCGGTCCGGGTCGTATCGATGCCCGGGTTGAAGTGCCGAACCCGATAAACCGTATGTGCACCAACGGTAATTTCCTGGCCTTCACCAATTGGGTTTCGGCGTCATTCATCCCGGAATGACAGCTCCCTTCCCACTGTGGTTAGCGATATAGTGGAAGGACACACGCCACAAACTTGGTTAGAGGAATCTATGGGTGAGACGAATCCCGGTCTTACTGAAAATCAAAAAACCGAGCGTCAAGTAGGGAACTACACTCTCGAGCAAAAGCTCGGTGAAGGTGGCATGGCTGAGGTGTGGAAGGCCCGCCATCAGGTGCTGGGTACTTACGTCGCCATCAAGTTCCTGTCCCCCGGCTACGCCGGCATTGCCGATGTAGAGCAGCGTTTCCTCGGCGAGGGTAAGAAGCAGGCAAGGCTGTCCCATCCGAATATTGTTTCGGCGTATGACTTTATTTACGCCGACGGGCGCAGCTATCTGATCATGAAGTTCATTGAAGGCGAAAGCCTGGATGAACTGCTGTTTCGCCTTCAGGCCCCCATGCAGTTGCCACAGGTTTTGGCGATTTCGACTGACGTCTTACATGCACTTCAGTACGCACACTCCCAGAACGTAGTACACCGCGATATCAAGCCCTCCAACATCATGATTGAAAAAGGCGAGCGTGCATTGGTCATGGATTTTGGGGTCGCGATGGTGGTGGGAGAAAAACGTGTCACGCGCATGGGGATGGCCATCGGCACTCCCCACTACATGAGCCCGGAACAGATCCTGGGATCAGCGGATATCGATCGCCGCGCGGACATCTATAGCTTTGGCTGTGTTCTGTATCAGATGCTGACCGGCAAGGCCCCATTCGAGGCGGCTGAGGGTGAGGATGATACCGAGTTCATCATTCAGGACAAACATGTGCGGCAACAGCCGGTGCCCCCTCGGCAATGGAATCCCTATATTCCAGAGAACACCGAGCGGGTTGTGTTGAAGTGCCTGGAGAAAAAGCCTGCGGACCGGTTTGATTCTTGCCACGAATTGCTGACAGCTTTAACTGCGATACCAATCGCAGCGGAAATCAAGCCGCGCACAAACACAATCATAGAAGCCGTGGCGGCGCCGGCTACACCGATTGCCGAGCCGCCCGCCAAACCGCTGGTAGAGCCGCTACGCACTCCGAGGAAGACAGTCGTTGAATCCCCCAGTAGATCGAACACAGTCAAAGAAACAACAAGCGAAGCTGTGCCTCCGGTGCGGGAATCCCAGGCTCCTCACCCTCCGGCGCAATCGGTAAAACCGGCGCAGCCGAGGCCAGTTTCTCCGCGAGCTTCCACAATTTCACCGCCACCAAGAACAGCCAAAGACTCGCCCATTCTGTGGCTGGTAGGCACCGCCGTCGTATCGGCATCTTTAGTGGGCGGAGTCTATTGGTACCTGCACCGGCCAAAACCAGAACCAGCGCCTATTGTGAATCCAAACCCTGTGCCCACTCCGGGGCCGGGCCCGGTAACTCCCAAGCCGTCGCCAGGACAGGTTGAGGCGCAAAAGCCGGAAGACCAGGCGCCTCAACCGCCGGTGAATCCACCGATTACAAAAACCGATGAAACTCCGATACACACCGGGCCGGACAAGCCGGTTGACTCCACGCCGCGGCCATTTCCGACTCAACCGGCTCCGGATACAGCTCCCGCGCCTGTGCAAACTGACACCACTCCAACCCCTGCGCCGGTGACTCCTCCACCGGCGACGCCTAAAATTACCCCGCCGCAACGCCACTATGCCAGCGAAGGAAATTTGATTTGGTCGGGGCAGGTGGATAAGAATCAGGTCATCCAGATTTCGGGTACAGGATCCAATATCGGCAGCGTTTCCGGCGATCCTTTTCCGGGCGACGGTGTCCCAGTTGAAGTTTCCATCAACAACAACAAGTTTGCGGTGATTTCGCAACCGAACCCGTTGAACCAGTTTTCGCAGATATACCTCAGGAGCACAATCAAGGGAAACATCGTAGTCGTTATCCACTGGAAGGTTTTACCCGGAGAATGAACTTACAAAACAGGAGAATCGAAATGCAGTCTTACTGGAAAGCCCCCGTAGCGGCCGCGCTGGTCCTGCTTGGTTTAGTTCCCGCAGTCGCCCAAACGCCACACTTTAAGGACACACCCTTTACGGTAAAGCTGACTTCGCCGCTCAGCTCGAAGACCAGCCAAAAAGGTCAGGAGGTTACTGCACAGGTAATTTCGCCGGAGCAATACAAGAACTGGTTCATGATTGGGCAAGTGGATAATGCGAAAAGTAGCGGATCCATGACCAAGACTTCAGAACTGCGCTTCAGCTTTCACAAGCTGGCGAATGCGAATGGTTCAGTCCAATATCCGGTTTCAGCCAACGTCACGTCGTTCACCAACTCCAAAGGTGTGCAGAATGCGGATGAAGAAGGGCAGATCGTAGAAAAGAAAAATAGCGCCAAGAAGGCGGCCATCATCGGCGGACTGGCAGGAGCAGGAATCGGCGCTTTAGCCGGAGGTGCAAAAGGCGCAGCCATCGGTGCGGGCGCTGGCGCGGGTGCGGGATTGTTGTTCGCCACCTTCGGAGTCAAGGGGCCAACCATTACCTTTGATGCAGGGAGTGAATTTGGATTAACCGTAACTTCACAGGCGGCGAACGCCAATTAAGGATGGACTGCAGATTTTCGTGGATCTACGCGGATGAATAGATCAGCGTCGATCCGCGAAGATCTGCGGCTAAGGTTTTTAGCTGGTAGCTTTCTCCGATTGTGCCGGTTCGGTTACGGCCCCGACGGACTGCGGTTTGATCACGATAAACGTGAAATAGGTCGATCCCGCACGGATGGTTGCATAATTCCCTAAGGCGTGGAACTGCTGCTCAATCGGCGTTCCATCCACATCGGTCCCCGTCATGCTCACCATGTCACCTACGATAAAATTTTGGCGGAAGGTGATATGGCTGTTGCGGCCGGACATCGTCTGATCGTCAGGGACGCAGATCTCGCAATCCTTGTCACGGCCGATAAAGTTCCGTCCTTCGCGGACAGGGAAGACCTGCCCTTCGGGACTCCAACTGTAGGTGACAAGAATGCCGACAATCTTGCGGCCTTGCACCACCGACGGAGTCTTAGGATCTCCCTCGGCGACGGAACGGAACACAGTGTTTGCCCTAGGCCGCCCGCTGCTGCCTTGGTTTACCGGCTCGAGAGGCCGCGGGGGCGTAGGCTTTTCGACCTTGGTCGGGTCGTGCCCAGTACCGCCGCGCGACCCCTCCACTACCGTTGGCGTCCGCACTGGAGGAACAGGGGCCGGAGTGCGCGCGGAGCTTTCCTGCTTGCAGTAGACGCACTCTGTCCAGGTCGGATCCATGGTGTGCTTGCCGGCTGGGCAGGTCTTGGCGCCCGCCTGCTGTAAAGGAGAGGCGCACTGTTTGCAGAATTTTGCTGTATCAATATTGTCGGTTCCGCACTTCGGGCACGCTTTCATTGCGTTGTTTTCCTTTCGCTACAAATTCAGTTGGCCATTTCGGCATCAATTCAATTGCCGTAAATCAGTCCTGTGAACTACCCGCCTTATTGCCCTTGGGAGCGTCACTGAGCGGCTTCGGCATTGGCTTGGTTGCCGGATGTACAGCCTTCCACTTCATCTTCAAGTTCAATTCCCGGTCTTCTAAATCCGATTGGGTGCTCGATGCATTTGCCAGATTGTCTTGCTGTTCATGCAATTTATTTTCGTCTTTATCGAGAGCCTGCTTGAGCTGATCAAGTTTCGCGGAGCGCTCAGTTGTCTTTTTTCCCGGAGGAGATGTGGTCTCTGGCTTGGGTAGATCATTAGCGGTGGTACGCGCACTCTTGTCCAACTCGTTCGACGATGTCAGCACATCGCCAAGTTGCTTGTTAACGTTGCCCAACTCCTTCTTCAGGTTCTGCAATTCCTTTTTCAGGGCCTCAGGTTTACCGGCTTCATCGTGCAGGGCCCCCAGATCTGTAAGGTCTTTTTCAATTGCGTCATGTCCGGCTTCCGCCTTGTTATGCAGAGTGGACACACTCGCCTGCAATGCTTTAATTCGCAGTGCCAGTTGGTGAATTGCCGGGTCCGGCGTGGGGACCGGAGTTGGCCCCGGAGGTCTGTGGAGCCAATATATGGCTCCAGCTGCAATCAATAAGACAACCACAGAAATCAATATCCATGGACTCCGCCCAAGTGGCCGTATCATTGCTTTGCCGCCAGGCTCGGTCTTTCTGGCGCGCCTGCGGGTCTGCGCCGCATTCCCGATGCGCAGCACCTGTACCGTAATGTTGTCGTTGCTCCCCGATGCCAGAGCCAGATGGACCAGCTTGTTGGCACATTTTGTCGGATCGGGGTTTTCCGCAATCGTCCTGTCAATTTCATCGGCATTGGCAAATCCGGACAGGCCATCGGAACACAGGATGATGTGGTCCCCCTCAAGCAGAGGAATAGGGCCAGAAATATCCACTTGCAGATCGGTGGTATGCCCAATGGCGCGGGTCAAGACACTGGCATCGGGATGATTGCGGGCATCGGCTTCGTCGAGTGCATTGCTGTCGATCAACCACTGCACCTGGGTGTGGTCTTTGGTCAGCAAGGTAAGAGTGTCATTGCGGCGCAGGTAAATACGGCTATCGCCAACATGGGCCGTAGTAAGCTCCATTCCGTTCGGAGTATCGCGCAGCAAGGCGATAACCACCGTTGAACCCATTCCTTCAAACTCAGGATTTCCAGACCGCCCTTTTTCCAGGACTTCGAGATTGGTCAGGCGCACGGCAAGCGTGAGCGCGTCCTGCGCGGGAGATGACGCAGGAGCAGCCATAAGGTGTCGGCTAAACGCCTCGGTCACCATGCGCGAAGCTTCGGCTCCGCCGCGATGCCCGCCCATTCCATCGGCAACCAGATACACCGCTCCAAAAGGCGAACTGAAGCCGGTCATACGGTCCTGATTCTGTTCCCGTTGTCCGGTCTCACTGACTGCGCCGACGCCGATGGCAAGCGTTTTGGGGGGCTGGTTGGTTTGGTAGTCGCTCATCGCGTCACTTTGCCCCCGCAGCCTTTGCCGCCACTTTTGCCAAACGGTTAATTGCGTTGGCCATAATGCCGATCATGATCGGGGTAAGGATCATAACGTCCAATATCCAACTAAGGAACTGGGGTACGAATGACAGCAGGATTGCCAGGTAAAAATGAAAGATACAGAAGGCTAAGTAAAATCCGTCGGGCTGCGGCTGTTCCTGCGGGTCAACCTCCTTCACATACCGGTTGAAATCCCTGGCGAAGCCGACATACGCATTCCAAACCCAATACAGATTGTAAAACGGAACAAACATGAAGCCCACGGCCTTGCCCGGCGTAGTTCTGGCATGACTTACCGGCAGCGCGGCCCAGGTCTTATACAGCATGCGCAGCAATACGAGGTTCGACAAGAAAACACATATCAGGATCATGGCCTGAACAGGCGTGCTGCCGCCGTCTCCAAAGGTGAACGGAATCCAGAGCAAGCCCACGATGACGGCTGCAATTACATTCCCGACCACAGAAACCAGTTGAACAGGCGTTGTTACCGCAGCCGGAGCCGAAATGGGAGGCCTGGGCGGTATTGGAGACGGACCGGGTTTCTCGGTCTCCAGTCCTTCCAGCGCCCGCGCAAACGACCCGCAACCGGCAAACCGGTCCGCAGGGTTCGCGGACAGAGACGATAGCACAATGCGTTCCAGCCGGACAGGAATTGCCGGGTTATATTGCCGCGGCGAAACCGGCGGTTCATGCAGCCGCTTGGCGATCATGGTGTACTGCGCTTCTTTGGAGTCTTCGCTTTGTGGATAAGGCTGGCGCCCCGTCAGCATTTCATACAGAACGCAACCAAAGCTGTACACATCGCTCAAATGGGTAATATTTAACGGGGTCTGGATCTGCTCCGGGCTCATGTAGTAGCGAGTGCCCATGACCTGCTCGTAGGTGGTGAGCCGGGGGCGTCCCAGCGCCAGTGCGATGCCAAAATCTCCCAGGTACGCGCGGTCGCCCTCCAGCAAGATATTCGACGGTTTGACGTCGCGATGGATTACACCCTTTTGATGGGCGTAGTCCAGGGCCGACAGAATTTGCCGCGAGATGTTCAGTGCCTCAGGGACCGGCAGCGGTTTCCAGCCCAGTTTTTCCAGCCGGTCTTCCAGTGACCCGCCTGAAATGTATTGCATGACCAGATAGAACTTTCCCTCCTGCTCGAAGAAATCGAGGATGGGTACGATGGAGGGGTGTTTCATCAACTGATGCTCGCCGCCCTCACGCAGAAAGCGGGCGCGCAGCTGCGGATCTGCTCCTGCCTGGGAAGAAATTGTCTTAAGTGCGACCAGCTTGCCATCGCGATCATGGGCGCGCCACACTTCGCTCATTCCAGTCTGGCCGATGAGTTCTATCAATTGGTAAGAACCGAGCCGTAGGCCGCTCACTAATTCGCTCATGTGCCCTCCTGCTCGATCATCTGAATTGTGAAGGTGGATCGGCCTACTTGAATGCGGTCTCCGGGGCGCAGCAAGTGCCGCTTTTCGTTCACACGTTCGCCATTGACCCGTGTGCCATTCGTGGATTTGTAGTCGTAAATGCCTAGCACGTCATACTCGAACACGAGACAAGCATGATTTCCAGAAACGGTCGGATCGTCGGATATGCACAGCTGGTTGTTCTCCAGCGCACCAATCCAATATTCGGCGTCGGTTACTGTAAATTTTTGTCCTGGTGCGAAACCTTGTTCGCAGATCAGCCAGGCTGTTGGCCTTTCCTTCGACGGGGCAGGGAATCGGGCGATCATTTTTGTTTTTGCACGGACGTGACCCTCGCCCGACTCATACGGTGTAGGAGCCACTTTTCGTGGAGAGGAGAGCGGTTCCAATCCGTCAGATCTCACAAGCACCGGTCGCGGCGTAACCGGTGCAGGCGCAGGCACTGGCACTGGCACTGGTTTTGACACAACAGGTTCCGGCGCTGCCATGCCGGTGGATTGCGGCTCAGCGCGTTTTCGTGTTCCTGCAAAAACCAAAACCAGCAGCAGCAGCAACCCCGCCACCCCGCCGATCGCCCAGAATTTAGGTTGCAGATACCAGGGAGGAGCGGGAGGCAGCGTGACCGTGACATCGGCTTGCGAAACCGCACCCTCGTGTTTCCAGATCACCTGAAGGCGATGGCTGGTTCCATCCGCCGGCAAATCGTCCAGGCGAAAGCTTACGACCGGAGTGGACTTCAGGCGCTGGATACCGCTGCTTACCAGGCGATCCAGCTCTGGGTTATCCCGGGCCTCGCGAAACTGCCCGCCGGTTTGTGCCGCCAACTGCTCCAGGCCTTGGAGATAAGCCGGATTTGAGCGCGTGATGCCAATGGCGTCGATCAGTATATGGCGCTGTTGGGCGGCAGCGATGACCTCATCTTCCGTGTGACTTGACCCTTCGTCGTGACCATCTGAAATTACGATGATGCGCTGGGCAAGCGGAGTTTCTGGAAAGTGTTGGACTGCTTCCAGGAGCCCGTCCCACAATCGCGTCAAGCTGCCGCGAGCTTCCAGCTTGTTCAGTGCGGTCCGTACTTCCTCGCGGGAGTTTTCCCAACCTACGTCCCAGCGTCCATCGTCGGCAATCGTCTGTATGGCGATTTTGTCCTGCGGATCAGCATCCGATACAAACTTGCTCAGTCCCGATCGGACTGCGTTGAGCGGAGCGCCTTTCATGCTGCCGCTGACATCTATGGCCACCGAAACGGCGAGGCCGTATCGAGTGGAAGCAAGAGTTTGCACTCGCGTGGCGTAAGCAGAAGTCCCGTTGTCGGCCTTCACGCTGAACGCTTCTGTTTTTACCAAAGCTGGATTTGTGGTCGGGGGAATCTCTACCTGAATCTGCAAATCCGGATATTGAGGATAGCCGCCTGCTTCATTGCCACGGGTATAAACCGGCCCAGAATGAATCTGGATCGGCGGCGCACTGGCAGCTTGTCCGCTCAAAGAAACGACCAGTGCACCCAACGCGATGAAGGCAGAGAAAACGCGCATCGTCAATGTCCCGGCCTATCTCCGGGCCGGTTTCGGAGCCGGGGGTATCTGCTTTAACAGCGCTTTCAACTCCAGAAATTGCTGAGACTGCACCACCAGCGGCGAGGTGATCCGGACCGTTGCCAATTCACGCCGGATTGACGCCGCCCGGTCTGAAGACGATGGATGGTCCGACAACATGACATCAAACGGAGTCCGTCCGCGCTCGTTTTGCTGCATGCGGGTGAAGAATTTCAGCAGCCCATTGGGGTGCCATCCTGCGCGCAACATTTCGTAGAATCCCAGCATGTCGGCTTCTGACTCGTTTTCCCGGCTGTACTTCAATTCCGCCAGAAGAACAATCGGCCCGCCCATGGCCTCGATGATCCGGGCAATTACGTCATTGTTGAGCAGAAGGTTTTTTTTGACCCGCTCGAAAAGATTCCGGGCCATGAAGTTCAGCACCAACTGATTGGTGGTGTGACGCGCTACCACGTGTCCAACCTCGTGGGCCATCGCGCCGACCATCTCGTTCTCGTCGTCAACATATTCCAGAAGCCCGCGTTGCAGATAAAGGAAGCCGCCCGGAATCGCACAAGCGTTGACTTCCGAGGTGTTTACCACCTTGACCTGGTAAGGCCAATGCGGACGTTGCGAGGCATCGCCCAGCTTGCGAATAATGTGGTTGAGATAAGTATCAATCGTGGGATTGTGCAGGATCTCAGCCTTCTTTTCGTACTCCGCGGAAAACTTCCGGCCCAGGGCGATTTCTTCTTCCTCGGTCAGCGTGTTGTAAGCCTGGTCCCTGACATGTGGTTCGATGGCATGTAAAAGCGCTGGAGAAACAAAGGCCGAGGCGCCCAGCAGTCCGGCCAACCCGACGAATTTGCGGCGACTTAATTCTTTGCTTTTCAAGGTATTTCCCCTTTATGTCGTAGTAAGCGTAATCCCTGGGAAATTCTGCTCAAAAAAATGGGTTCCATGATAGAGCAGACGAGGAATTTTTGACAGTTTCATGCTGCCATGCACAATTTGTGCTAGGATTCCACACACTTTCT
Organism: uncultured Acidobacteriota bacterium; assembly: GCA_963837365.1. Lineage (GTDB taxonomy): Bacteria > Acidobacteriota > Terriglobia > Terriglobales > Acidobacteriaceae > CAWBXL01. Next base: position 700,967 of record CAWIMW010000003.1, on the reverse strand, counting down.
GCGGCTTATGTCAGATTTTGCCTCTGCTTCCAAAACTGCGTGGACAATCGGGAAGGCCCCCGGCTGCGACCTTATTGTCGCCAAAGATGTTGTCTCGCAAAAACATTGCCGCCTGAGTTGCGACGGCGATAAGTACATCCTGGAGGACCTAGGCTCTACCAATGGCACATTCGTCAATGGATATCGCCTGGAACCCCACACTCCGGTCTATGTCTCTGCCACCGATCGGCTGACTCTCGGTCAGAATCTGCCCATGCCGTGGCCGGAGTTAGCGGTGAAGCCGCAGCCTCCATCGTCTTGCAGTCAATCTTCAACCAGTTCGGTTTTGACCATCGGTCGCTCTCCGGATTCTGCTATCCAGCTGGATTACCCGATGATCTCCTGGGAGCACGCCCGTATTATCCACGTGGGCAATCAATGGGTCATCGAAGACCTCAAATCCGCCAACGGCACAGCCATAAACCAGATTGACAATAAGATCCAGCGCTCAACCTTGGAGCCGACCGACGACATATATCTCGGCTCGTACAAGATTTCCGCCAGCCGCATTCTCAAAGAAAAGCACTTCACTCAGGGCGCCGGTGTATTCGAGCGGGTCCGCTTTCAGGGCAACCGTATGGTGCTCGGCCGCGATCCGTCGGTTGAATATCCTCTGAATTACCCCATGATTTCCTGGCATCACGCTGCTTTGGAGCGTGCCGGGGATGGAACTTACGTCGAAGACCTGGGATCGCGCAACGGCACATACGTCAATGGGGCGCGGATCAGCAGCAGGACCCTGGTTCGGACCGGGGATGAAATCGGGCTGGGCAGTTTTCACTTCCAGCTGCTCGAAGACGGCGCGCTAGCCAAGCGCGAATATATCGGCAACGTCACCATCGAGGTCAGCTCCGTCGCGGTGAACGCGCCCAACGGAGACCGCCTGCTGGATTCCGTCTCCTTGACAGTATTTCCGTCGGAACTGGTTGCTCTAATGGGGCCGGCTGGCGCAGGGAAGACCACGTTCCTCAAAGCCATCAACGGCTACACGCGCCCAGCGGCCGGAACGGTCCTTTTCAACGGGGCCGACCTCTATCAGTACTACGACCGCTTCCGTTTGCAGATGAGCTATGTCCCGCAGGACGACATTGTGCATCCGCAATTGACCGTGCGTGAGGCACTCTACTTCAGTGCCAAGCTTAGGACCGACTTACGCGATTCTGAAATTGAACAGCGTATTGACTGCGTCCTGACCAGCCTGGAAATTCAGGACAAGAAAAATGCCATTATCGGATCACCTGAAAAGAAGGTGCTCTCCGGAGGCCAGCGTAAACGGGTCAACATCGCGATGGAACTGATCGCTGCCGCGCCCGTGATCTTCCTCGACGAACCTACCTCCGGATTATCTTCTTACGATGCGGAAAACGTGGTCCGCGTGTTGAAGAAGCTGTCCACCGAAGGCAACACCATCATCACCACGATTCACCAGCCGAGCCTGGATATTTTCAAGCAATTCGATAGCTTGATCATGATTTCCCGGGACCGCGGTGGACGCGGCGCGCTGGCATACTTTGGGCCTGCGCATCCGGATTCGATTGAGTTTTTTGATCCTGCCAGCGCGCGGGCGGCTCAAACCCAACCCGGCAAAGAACTGAGTCCGGAAATGTTGCTCAGCGGCCTGGCCAAAAAACCAACTGCTGACTGGGTGAGCACGTATCAGCAGTCCCGCTATAAAAAGCTCTTTGTCGCCGAGCGTTCCGGCAAGGTCCCTTCTGCCCCCAATCAATCCGCGGAAAAAGATGCTGTCCGCAAGTTCGGGTTTGGGCAATGGTGGACCCTGGTCCGGCGTAATCTTCTGCTCAAGGTGCGCGATCGAGCACAGGGGATCATTCTCCTGGCGCAAGCGCCCATATTTGCGCTGCTGCTGGGTGCTGTATTCAAGGTGCTCAAATACCCCAACACTCCTCTGGAAACCATGGCCAAGCAGGCGTCCCCACTTGAGTTTCTTATGGTGGTCGCTGCGGTTTGGTTCGGATGCAATAACGTGGCTCGCGACATCGTAGGCGAATGGACGGTCTTTCAGCGCGAGCGCATGGTCAGTCTCAAACTTCCGTCCTACATCTTTTCCAAGCTGGCAATTGCTGCGGTACTCAGCCTGGCTCAGTGTTTCACGTTGTTGGGCATAGTTTCGTTGATGTGTAAGCTGCAAGGCAGCTTCCTGCCGACATTGGGCATCCTGTATCTTGCTTCGCTAGTGGGGGCAGCCATCGGGCTTTGTATCTCTGCCCGGGCATCTACCACCGAAGCGGCAATCGCTATGTTGCCGCTGGTCCTATTGCCGGTGATTGCGCTGGGAGGAGCACTCACTCCACTGCACGGTATGTCGGCGCCTATGCGGTTTGTTGCCAAGGCAATGCCTTCGCGTTGGGCCTTTGAGGCCAATCTACTACTTGAAGCAAACGAGCCACACGGAGAGCCGGACCTCGCGGACCAGCCATGCAGTTTAAAGAAAAAATGGGATCTGGCGAACAACCACTTTCCCACTGAGTGTCTCGACGAAAATGGTCAGCCGGACCCTCTTGAGGACAGCAGTACGTTTGTAGAGGGGCGTAGTAAATTAGCCACTTCTTTTGCCGTGCTGGGGGGGATGTTGGTGTTCTGGACGACAACAGCTCTTATTTTCTTAAAGATGCGGGACATCCAGTAACTGCGCAAGAAATCTTGAGCAATCTGGGCCGAAGATTACGCTTACTCACTTAGGATGCCTACGCACCAATCTCAATCCAACGCTCTTGTAGTTTCGGTCGGTGTACAGACCAACGTCGGCAAGGAACGCACAGAAAACCAGGACCGCGTCACCCGCGCCGCAACCCCGTACGGAGACCTGTTCGTCGTGGCCGACGGTGTTGGCGGCCACCAGGGCGGCTCAGAAGCCGCGCAGACGGTCGTGGATGGCTTTGCCAAATACTTGAATGCCAATGCCGCTCTGACCTTGCCAGAGGCTTTGCAGCAGTCCATGCGGGCCATCAGCTCCGACCTGCAACAGCGCTCGGCCGCAAAACCAACCCTTCGCGGAATGGGATCCACAGTGGTCCTGTGCGTGGTGAATGGTGACCACGCTACTTACGCCCACGCCGGTGACAGCCGCGCCTATCTGGTGCGCGACCACAAACTGACTCAGCTGACGCGTGACCACTCCGTGATGGAGCGGATGATCTCCCAGGGTATTTTGACTCCCGCCCAGGCCCGCGAGCACCCGGATTCCAGTGTTCTTACCAGGGCCATCGGCCAGTCCTCCGATGTGTCTCTTGATATTGCTGAGATGGCGCTGCAACCAAATGATGCGCTACTGCTTTGTTCCGACGGGCTATGGGGATACGCAAAGCACGAGGAGATGGAAGCGGTAGCGGCATCGGAAAAACTGTCAGCCTCTGCCGTAGCGACCGCGTTGTTGAATCTCGCCCTGGAAGGCGGCGGCGGGGACAACGTCAGCATTCAGTTTCTTCGCTTCCAATCCGCGGGATCGGGGCAGAGCTCAAGGTACTGGTTGGGTATGCCCCTACGAAAAGCGATTCCGGTCGTCACATTAGTAGTGATTCTGGCCGCCGCGACTGTGGGCATGTTCATTTCGAATCACACCCTGGCCAAGCCCAATACTGATTCGTCCAGCCAGAGTACGCCACCCGAGGACACGGTCCCGACGGTCAAAGGCACGAAGCCTGCGGAGAACCCAAAGCCCCCTGAGCACAAAGATAAAGCGCCGGCCGCATCTGCTCCGCAAAACACCAAACCACCGGTGGAGAAAAGTGCAGCGGCGAAGCCCAGGCTTGAAGTGGTCGTGATCGAAGGAACGGGGAAATCCGTCGCGGAATGGGCGGGAGCTCTGGATGGTGTCGAGGGTGTGACGACATCAAGGCGCGCCGGAACCGGCTTCTGCCTTGCTTTGGAACAGGATAGCGCAATTCTTTTTCATTCTGTGAAAGCAGCGGCGGATGCTGCGAGAATCGGAAACAAGATCCGCATATCGTCCGACGAAATTAAGCCCCTTTCAGCCGACGACCTTCAGAAATGCGGAGGCGGGGAAATGTTGGCCATGCCAGCGAAGCCTTCTTTGACCGAACGAATTCAGAGTAAATTGCCCAATCCAGGGACGGCGATCGATGCGGGCAAGAAGGAAGCGGAGAAGATTGGGGAAAAGATCAAAGATAAGTTGCCAAAGCCGAAATAATGGCATGCCGTGGTGCAAAAAGGGGCACCGTCAGAGCCGCAAATTGGCAGGCCCGCCGTCTAACGGTCTAGGGGAGAATCGGTTTGCAAACGCGCCTGATCTCTCCGTCAGATCGGAGATAAGAGCGGACGGCTGAAGCTGTATCCGCGGGTGGATCTTTCAGCAAGACACGTTTGGCGTCCTCGTATTGTTTAGCTGCACAATACGATTTTGCCAAATTGATGATCATCATTGCGAAGGCTCCTTTCTTCCCAGCGTCTTTGATCCTCAAACCAAGACTACCGGGTTTTTGAATCGAGCCTTCGTTCTTATCCAATCAATGTTTGCCTGGTGTTGGCAAACAGCCTGCCCTGAGCGAGGCCGAAGGGTGGGGCCTGGCTCGAAGAACATTTTTCCTTCTTATGACTGAATCTGTAGTTTCACAGAGGAACGCACCCTCCTACCACTTCGCCAGCAACACCATCCCCGACTGCTCCGCCTGAGTCATCCCCAACGCGCCTTCAGGGGCAATGAGCAGCGAACCAAACGTCCGGTCATCCACTGAATCTTCCAAGAATATCCGATTATCTTTCCGGTGCGCGGGCGTGGACACCAGTTCTACCCTCCCATCGTCATCCATGCGAAACATGGTAAGCCGGTCCCAATTCTGGCTGTGCATAATCTGGTCGGGTGCCAGCTGGATCGGCGTTCCTTTGTCCTCGGGACGGGTGAAGCGTAAGACTGCACAGTTCGCATCCGAGTCGCGCTTGGCGAGCCGGATTTTCACGCTCTTGTTTTCGCTGGGTACGTGAGCAACATCTGTCTGGTCTGACTTGTGCTCGACGTGAATCGTCTTCCTGGAAAGGGAACGCGTCTTGTCAGGATCGAGTGCTGCGCCGCTGGGCCAGACCAGCAAGTCGATACTGTCCTCCACCACGGACGCGCCTTGAGTCTGCATGGCGATTGCAACCTCCGTGTCATACTCCCATGGTTCCAGCATTTCATCCGTGACCACAAACTTGTCTTCTGAAATGCGGAAGCCCAGGCCACGCGCCACGAAATCCGCGCGCTCGCCGGTGCGTAGGCGAAGTGAATAATGAGACTCGGCGATCACCAGCGAAGGAATATAGCGGGTCCGTAACTCTTCTTCCCAGTTCTTCTGTGACTGCCGCAGAGCGTGGAGAGCGGAGCCGCCCAGTGTGAGCGCAAACTGTGCCGCGCGCAGGCTGGCCAGGGCCGCTGTCTGTCCGATGACCCCTCCGGGAACCGCGACCGGAGTCGTGATCGAAACCGGAATATCTGCATGGACATTCTTTTGCCGGGACAAAACCTTCTCGATCAGGTTCAAATCCAGGTCAATCCGGGTCTTTCCGGTGATGGTGGCGCTTTGCGCCCGTACCACGTCCTCAATCGGCTCCAGGGAATCCAGGTCGCGGAAGTAAATGGTTACCGGGACGCGGGGCAGGGTAGTGGGAGTTCCTTTCTTCAGCTCAAGCCGGTCTTCAATGGGGCTTAGATAGATGGGCAAAGTCCCCAGGTACATCTGTTCGAAGCGGACACGCTTGATCTTCAAGTTTCTGTCCGCGGTCACGTGGCTGCGGATTTCAAACTGGACCCGGTCGGTGCTGACATTCTTCAGATCAACGCCATCCACAGTGATTGCCACTGGGGCCGGCAGTACCGGCTGGGATTCGGGCGATTGGTGCGCCAGGAGTGGCGTAACTACCACCGCCATGATTGCCAGGGTTCGCAAAAGCTTCATTGTCTGTGTCCTCACTTCTATAAAGCGGGGGAATCAGGCACAATTGCGCAGGGTTCTTATAGTTAGAGGGAACTGATTTTACAGGGATTTTCTTGCGCAAATTGATTAAGTTTTCCCGCTATTCTTAATTACGAGGCCTTTTACCGGTTTGACTACCGACCATCAACGCCGGGTGCGTGAGCTATTTGACGCCGCACTGGATCAGCCTGCTGAATTGCGTGAGCAGTTTCTGGCTGGCGCCTGCAATGGAGACCAGAAGCTGTTGGATACGGTAGGCCGGCTTCTTGCTGCCCAGGAGCGTAGCGCAGGGGTTCTGGACACCCCCGTTTGGCAAAGGCGCGAAGCCGCCGCCAACCCCGGCGAGCCGGGGTCTTTCATCGGCCCCTACAAGATTCTTCAGGAATTGGGCGGCGGGGGGATGGGCATTGTCTATCAGGCCGTCCGCGCCGATGAGGTTTTCCAGCGGATCTGTGCTATCAAAGTCATTCGTCCGGAAATATCCACCCATACGCTGGTGCAGCACTTCCGCCAGGAGCGCCAGATTCTGGCCCGGCTGGACCACGTCAATATTGCGCGGATTGTGGATGGCGGCTCGACTCCCGAGGGCCTGCCGTATTTTGTGATGGATTTCGTAGATGGGCCGTCCATCAACAAGTTTTGTTTTGACCATGGGTTAAGCACCCGCCCGCGTCTTGTTCTGTTTCAACAGGTTTGCGCGGCGGTGCAATATCTTCATCAGAAAAGCGTGATTCACGGAGACCTCAAACCGCCCAACATTCTGGTCGGCAATGACGGTACTGTGAAGCTCGTGGATTTCGGAATCGCCAGCGCTCTTTCGGCAGCCGAAGATCAGAACAAGGCTCTTCCACTGATGACGCCGGGCTACGCCAGCCCAGAGCAGATGCAGGGTAAGCCACTGACTCCGGCCAGCGATGTTTATTCGTTGGGCGTGATTCTTTACGAGCTGTTGACGGGAACGCAGCCGTTTCCCACGGCAAACCGCAGCCGCAGTGAAGTTCTGAATGCAATCACCAGCCAGGATCCGGTTCCGCCCAGTACTGCGGCAGTTGCCAACGCTTTGCCAACTCAACGCGCTGCCGGGCAGGCGTTTAAGGGTGACCTCGATGCTGTCGTGCTGCGCGCCCTGCACCGCGATCCCGCGTGCCGTTACCAGTCAGCCGCGGAATTGAATGCCGATATCAGCCGCTATCTGGAAAATCGCCCAGTGAGCGCGCGCAAGGCTGGGTTGATCCAGAGAAGCAGAAAATTTCTTGCCCGGAATCGCAGCAATGCTGTGGCGGGATTTGTAATATGCGCGTTGCTGGCAACCTGCGCCTGGGAAGGCGTGGAAATGAGGCAGAGGGAAGTCCGCGCGCAGCATTTTGAAGAGTTGGCCCGCCAGGCCTTGAGGCAAGGGCAAACCGATCTAAAGGCGCATGAAGCTGAGTTGGCCAGGAAAGCGCAGGAGTTGAGCACTGTCTCAACCAGCGATGCGCAGTCTCAGCTAAAGAGTCAATTGCGGGATGCTCAGATCAACGATGTGCGCCATCTGGCGGAAACCTATCGCACTTCATTTTCCGAGGCCGTGCGTCTCTGGCCCGGCATGACAAATAATCGACGCGACATGTTGGATCAAACCGACCGCTACCTGCACGAAGCGGAACCTTTTGTCGGGCAGGACCCTAAGGCGTCGGAGCAGCTGGCCAGTGCCTGGCTGTGGCTGGCGAACCTGCAAGGCAATCCTCAAACCATCAATCTGCACGACCGCCAGGCTGCTGCCGCGAGCATTCACGAGGCCAGGCGCGTTCTGGAGAAATCGCATGGAGTATCAACCGCGCTGCTTGGGAAAGTGGAAGAGTCGGCCCGCCAGATTGAGGCGGGTAAGTAGGTGTGTGTGTTCTGCCACACGGCGTCGCCTGCGTTGAGCGCACTTCGTGATTACTGACCGCTCCCACCGAGCCTGATCTTCCACGTCCCCAAATCTTCTGCCGTGATCAGCGGCAAGCTTACCACCCACATGGCACACCCCAGCCGAATCTTCATATCCGCAATCACCAGCCATGTAGGAATGAGCAGCAATAAAGCAGCAATGGCCAAACACCGGCGCAGGCGGGGAGCTTCGTTCAGCATTTTTACGATGACGAAGCCGATCATCAGCGGATTGATGAGACCCGGATAAAAAATAAGCTCATGAAACAGGCTGCGATAGAAGGAAAGTGTCAGCAGCGCGCAACTATAGCCCCGCGCATCTCCCACCGCGACCAGGAAGAAACTGGCGATGTACAGCCCAAGACCCAGATAGAACATCAGGGGGATTGCGAATCGTTCTCCGATTTCTCTGCGCATGGTTGCTCCATGAAAAACCCGGCCCTAAATTGCGGGCCGGGGAATGATAATCCATCTCGGAAGACGGTGAAACGGCTACAGCCTACTTGACCGTCATTTCGTTGCGGGGCTGAAGATCGGTGTCAGCCACGCGCACGATCACTGGAAAGCCACCAATCGCCGGGGCCGCGTCGCGTACGATCGCTGCGTAACTGGCCATTTGCGCAGGCTCATCCCATCCTTTGGTGGCCACAAATGTGACCGTGCTGTCACCGTTCTGCTTGGACAGGAAAACATCGAAGCCTCGGTCCATGAAATATCCGGAGGATTTGAGCGATTGGCCCAAGGCCTTCGCCTCCGCCCCAGTCGCCGAGCCAAGGTAATAGACGCTGTCTTTTCCAAAGTTCGCCTGCCCGACAACAAACTCCTTCTTCACTTCTTTCTGGTTGTTAATCAGCCGCACCTTGATAGGAAGTCCGCCGATGGCGGGCGCAACACCGCGCCCAATATTTTCAAAGCTCCAAACTACGCCCGGGCGGTCCCAGAACCCGTCCTGCACCACAAACGAAAGCACCGTGCCTGCTTCTTGACCCTTGGACAAAAAGATGCTGGCCTTTGTGGCGGGCGTAAACCCGATCTTCGTCAGCGCGTCTCCCAGCGCCTGGGCGTCTTGCCTGGTCGCCGATTGTGAATAATAGATATCGAGATTTGTTCCCACCGTCACTTTGGGAGAGATGATTCCCGGCAGGAAAATGAGCGCGAGTACAAACACCAGGAAGATCGTTCCCAGAGCACCGCCCATCCAACTCGACCCCAATGGGCCTCCGCGATTCACGTGTTCATCCACAGTTGGACCCTGAAGCTTTTCGGCAGTCCGCCAGGTGGCTGCACTCAATGAAATCCCGAGCACAATGAACGTGCCCTGAGGAAACAAAGATTGAAAGAGTATGCCGATCACGATCGTGGACAACCCCGCGAGTATCGCCAGTAGAGCATTCGTCGCTTGTCCCAGACGGCGGTAGTTGATCGCCATCAACACCGTTCCCGGGATCGGGCCCCCGAGAAATGAGGCGACCGCAACTGCATTCGAGTCGTAGAGCTTGTAGTGAGGAGCCTGTGGCTCATGGTCGCTACTGGCGAAAGCGTATGGGTTTGCGGTATTGGAGTGCATGGCCTTTTCCTGTCGGTCAGGTTTGACTGCGTACACTACTACAGCGGGGATCCGACGGGAATCTGCTCAAAAAACGGGGGATGCGAATGTTATACTTTCGCGCCAGGGAGGTCGTCAGTGGACGAACAGCCATCGCCAGATATCACGCGGCTGCTTTCCTCGATCAGTAACGGCGATTCCGCCGCGTCTGCACAGCTTCTGGACCTGGTCTATGCCGAACTGCATCGCCTCGCTTCCCGTTATATGAGCCGCGAGCGGATTGACCATACCCTGCAAACCACCGGGTTGGTGCACGAGGCATATCTCAAGCTCTTTGGCACCGATAACCCGCCGAACCTCAACAATCGTGAGCATTTTTTCGCGGTGGCAGCGAACCAGATGCGGCGCATCCTGGTAGATCATGCGCGGGAGCATTGCGCGCAAAAGCGTAAGGGGATCCACATTCCGATTGACGAGGCCTACCACGTATCCAGCGGGAAGAATGAAGATCTGGTGGCCATAGACGACGCCCTCAAAGAACTGGCCGAAGTTGATCCCGACGGTGCCAAGATTGTGGAACTTCGTTTCTTCGGCGGCTACACCGATAAAGAAACCGCGCAAATCCTGGGAAAGAACCTGGCAAAAGTCCGGCGCGATTGGGAATTCGCCCGCTCCTGGCTCTACGACCGCCTCGACGCCACGAAAGAGTAAGCCCTCAAAATGCGCAGGCGGCACGGGTCCGAAGACCGCGCGCCGCCTGACAACCTCTTATCCAACTTGCTTTCAATCTAGTGCGTGAACAATTCGCAGGTGAGCAGCGTGCCATCGGTAATGGTCCAGCTCTCGCCGTCGCGGACGTCCACGTTGTTGACCACGCAACTGTCGCCGTCCTGGTCCACCAGCTTCACGTCGTACCAGCCGGGTGCGACCGACAGGTCGAAGCGATAGTTGGGATAGAAGACGTCGCTGCCTAATCTGTCGCTGCCCCAATAGGTGTAGCTGGTGGGGGAGACATACAGGTGGTTGATGCGATAGCTGGAACGGTTGAACACGGTGAAGTTGCGGGATTGAGCGGCGGCGGTGGTCGAGAAACCTACGGCGATCGCGAGCACCAGAGCTCCAGCGGCCATAACTTTTTTCAGTGTGGAAAGCATTGTCGTATCTCCTTTTTGATTTCGTTTTGTCAGGTGTCTTGCTGCTTACACTGATAGAAGCGGGGGTTGCGGGAGAATCTGCGCAGGCTTGCGAGAAATAATTGAGTGGCGGGATGGCGCGGAAGACAGCAGATTCCTCCTTGTCGCTACGCTCATTTGTCGGAATGACAAATAAAGTAGAACGGGAACCCGGGAGGGCGCGGCTTAAAGCCGTGCCGTGAAAGATCGATCAGCCGGTGCTTTAGCGCCTGCGGGAGTTCTGTGGGTGCGATAATCTCTCCATGCTTCGCGACAAGAATCTAATCCCGCTTTCCCACCAGCACCAGCGGGCGCTTGCGCTCTGTGTGCGCATGGATCGAGCTCTTCTGGCTGGGGAAGTTGACCCTGCACCGTGGCAGGCGGAGATTCAGCAGATTGTCGAACAAGAGATCACCATTCATTTTGCCGCGGAAGAGCAGGTAGTATTTCCAGCAGCCCAGGGTGATCCCGAGCTGGAAGCGGTGGTCAAAGAACTAATTGAGGAACATGGTGTTCTCCGCGCTTTATTTGCCCGTGCCATGCTCCGCACGCTCGACAGCACTGGGTTAAAAGCGTTTGTAGCCACGCTTTCGCAACACATTCGCAAGGAAGAGCGGCAACTGTTTGAGGGCTTGCAGAAGCGATTGAGCCCGGAGCAATTGACTGCTCTAGGCCAAGCTTTAGAGCACGCGCTTACTGGTGCAAGCAACGCCTGTATCCTGCCGAATGAAGCCACTCGACTCAAACCCAAAGCCTGAATTTCGCCGGCTTGAATCCCGAACGCTGCCTACCTCATCTAGCAATTATGTATCGAGAATTAGCAGGCCCGGTATTTGAATCGCAGTCAGCAATTGCCTCTTCGGGCGGATCGTCGCTTTCAGACAGCGCGTTGCTCGATGCCTATTCCCAGGCTGTAGTCGGCGCAGCGGAGAAAATCAGCCCGGCCGTCGTAAAAATTGAGGTTGCCCAATCGGCACGTACCCGCTCCGTCGAACAGCGTGAACGTCAGGGCGGAGGCTCAGGGTTCGTATTTACTCCAGATGGTCTCATTCTCACCAATAGCCACGTAGTTCATGGAGCTGTGCGAATCCATGTTTCCTTACCCGATGAACAACACCGTTACCCGGCGCATGTCATCGGCGATGACCCTGCGACCGACATTGCCGTCATCCGCATTGACGCCCCAAATTTGGTTGCCGCCCCACTCGGTGATTCGCAAAAGCTGCGGGTCGGGCAGTTGGCCATTGCCGTCGGCAACCCCTACGGATTCCAGTACACCGTGACCGCAGGCGTGGTCAGCGCCTTGGGTCGCTCTCTGCGTTCTTATTCCGGGCGCTTGATTGATGACGTCATCCAGACCGATGCCTCGTTAAATCCAGGGAACTCCGGCGGCCCCTTGGTGACCTCAGACGGCTGTGTGGTCGGGGTCAACACCGCAACCATAATGGGTGCGCAAGGTCTGTGCTTCGCCATCGGCATCAACACCGCCAAGTTTGTGGCCAGCCGTTTGCTGCGCGAAGGCCGCATCCGCCGCAGCTATATCGGAGTGGAGGCGCAGACTACACCGCTGCATCGCCGCCTGGTTCGGTTTTATGATTTGCCGAAAGAGACAGGAGTCGTTGTAGCTTCAGTCAGCGAAGATAGCCCGGCCAAGCAAGCGGGGCTTCGCGAGGGTGACGTGATTATCGCGCTCGATGACCAGCCAGTGGCTGGAGTCGATGACCTGCATCGTTTACTTACCGATGCCAAGGTAGGTGTGACCAGCCGGTTGGTGGTGCTGCGCTGGACGGAAAAGTTGGAACTGAGCGTGGCGCCGGAAGAGGCCAAGAATCCAGATTGATCGACAAAGGCACGCCGTCGCTTGTGTAGTCTTCTGGTCGGTTAGAATCGTGGTGTGCTGACGTCCGACAATGTTCGATTAGAGCGCGTTCTTTCGCAGTTACGCCTGTACGAACACCCGCTGCTGGATTTCTCCGCCCGTCCCAAAGCAGACGCGGTAGAAGTGTTGATCCAGTTTAAGAATCCCTCTGTCCCAGTCCACACCTACTATTTTGAACTTCACCCGCGGGACCTCGACCATCCCCAGTTTGAGTGGACGTTTCAGCGCCAGTTGTTCGATTGTCTCCACGACTACTTGATCGAAATGTTCACGCGCACACCACAAAATCGCAGTGAACGCCAGCGAGAAGGCCTGTGACTCTGCGTGAAATCATAGAGCAGGAAATCGCGGACAGCGGCCCCATCGCATTTTCGCGCTACATGGAGCTGTGCCTATACCACCCGGAACTCGGCTACTACTCGCGCAATGCAGAACAGTTTGGCAAAGCTGGAGACTTCTTCACTTCAAGCGACGTGCACGCCGTCTTTGGACGCTTGCTGGCCCGTCAATTCGAGGAAGTGTGGCGGCTGCTTGGGTCCCCGAAAGGAATCGAGATACTAGAGCTAGGCCCCGGAAGGGGGCTATTCGCGCGCGATGTTCTTGATTGGTCGCAGAAGAAATTCCCTGGATTCTTCCACGCTTTGCACTATTCGCTGGCGGAGCAATCGCCGTCATTACGGCGACGTATCGAGCAAACTCTCGCGGTTCACCTTAGGTCTGGCAGGGCTTCATTGGTCTGCGAGAAGTCACAAGGGAAGGGCACGACTTCAGTCGTGCCGCCAAGCCCCGCGATGATACGGGCTTTAGCCCCTGAGGTCCCAGTCATCGTTTTCGCCAACGAATTCTTCGATGCGCTCTCGGTCGAGGTCATAAGCAATCAGGGTAAACTCCACCTTTCCTGCAATAGCGGACGATTCACGGAAGTGTGGATTTCTGCTGCGAACGAAGAACTGGAATTCCTCGATCGCCACAGCGTGCACCCAGAACCACGTGAACGCGTGGAAATTCCGATGGCCGCTTCGCATTTCATGTCGCAAATTGCGCGCACGATCGAAACTGGTATTTTCCTGACTATCGACTACGGCTACACCCAGCAAGAGCAACTCGCAGGACGCCATCGGGGAACGCTCAAAGCAATCCGTCAACATTCGGTAAGCGCACACCCTTACGAAGCCCCTGGGGAGCAGGACATCACCGCTGACGTGAATTTCACAGCCCTGTCTTCAATGGCTGAGCAAGGCGGAATGGTGGTCCAGCCACTGCGCACGCAGTCCCAGTTCCTGATGGGAATTGGGCAGGACAATCAGTTCGCCGACGCCTTTCGAGGATTGCCGATTGCCGCAAGAGCGGGCCAAAGTGGCCTTGCAGCTGAAACACCTGGTCACTCCCGCTGGCATGGGAGAAAGTTTCCATGTGATGCTGGCAAGCAAGGGAATTGACTCGGCTGCGGTGGCGAAGCTAAGCGGATTCGGTTTCGGCAGCCATCCTCTATGAACAGAATCGCTGGTGGCATGGGAAGATTTCATGCAAAAAATGTGTCCCCATGTCAGGCAGTTCTGTCTATATGACACCCATAGATAGCGACTGATGACCCGTTCAATAAAATCCGCAGCCCGCCCCCCGTCCTGGCAGATCCTGCTGGCGTTCGGCATCATTTATTTCGTCTGGGGATCGACGTTCTTAGCCATTCGCGTGGGAGTGCATGAGGTTCCTCCGCTCTTGCTGGCTGCGATGAGGTTCCTTGCGGCGGGTGTCGTCCTCTATGGTTGGCTGCTGGCCCGAGGGGAAAGCTCACCTACGCTGCGTCAATGGGGCGCGGCCTCATTCCTTGCAACGCTCATTTTCGTGCTGGACTACGGGTGCCTGTTCTGGGCGGAGCAGCGCGTGCCATCCGGGATTGCCGCTGTCATTCTCGCAACCATCCCCGTATTTATTACCTTGCTGGAAATCCTGATCCTACGCACCCAAAAGCTCACCCCTCGGCTCGGGTTGGCCCTGTTGGTGGGTATTGGCGGAGTGGCGATTTTGATGAATCACTCCCTGTCAATGGGAGAAGCTCCTATTAACCGGGCGGGCGCCGCGGCGCTTCTGGTTGCAGCTATAACCTGGTCGTTGGCAACAATCCTGACCAAGAAACTCTCGCTGCCGAAATCCAAACCCATGAGCGCCGCCGCTCAAATGCTTAGCGGCGGAGTCCAACTGGTCGTAGTCGCTGGACTATTTGGTGAATTCTCCAGCTTCCAGGTTCGCGCGGTTTCATGGCAGGCGTGGGTAGCATTGTTATACCTGATCGTGGCGGGATCGATTGTTGGCTTCACAGCATACGTCTGGCTATTGCACCACGAGTCGCCGACCAAGGTCGGAACTTATGCCTACGTGAATCCGGTGGTGGCCGTTCTGCTGGGTTATTTTGCCGGCGGCGAGACCATCGGCTCCCGCACCATTGCAGGTACTCTGCTGATTTTGGTGAGTGTAATCACAATTACCACTACATCGAAAGCAACAAAAGAAACCATGCCGGCCAAACAGGAAGTTGCTTTTTCGGAAGCCAAATAACATTATTTCTTCGACTTCACTTCTTCCCGCTTGGCCGCCACATCGAGCGGCCGGACTGGTTCGGTCATACGCACGGGATCGAGAATTTCGTTGATCTCTTTTTCGCTAAGCAATTTCTTCGCGCGCGCAATCTCGATGATGGAATGCCCGGTGGCTACGGCTTCTTTGGCGATTTCAGCAGCCTTCGCATACCCAATGTAGGGATTGAGCGCCGTGGCCAACGAAACCGTGGCCTGCACGTAGAAATCGCATCGCTTCTTGTTGGCAGTGATGCCCTTTACGCATTTATTGGTGAACTGGCGAAGCATATTCGTCAGGATAGTGATGGATTGCATCACGCTGTAAGCCATGGTCGGCATCATCACGTTCAGTTCGAGTTGGCCTGCCTGGACGGCCATGGCAACCGTCACATCGTTCCCCACCACCTGGAATGAAACCATCGCCGCCAGCTCCGGCATTACCGGATTGATTTTGCCCGGCATGATCGAAGACCCTGGCTGTAATGCCGGTAAATTGATTTCCGCCAATCCTGTATTCGGGCCTGAGGCAAGCATCCGCAAATCGTTGGAGATACGAATTACTTCCAGCGCAAGATTGCGGAGAGCCGACGATACCCGGGCCATAGCGAAGTTTGACTGCATGGCATAGCGCATGTCGTCGCCGGGAACCAGCTTTTGCCCTGAGATGCGCGCCAAGTTTCGAATCGCTTTCACCCGGTAATCCGGATGAGTATTGATTCCAGTGCCCACGGCGGACCCGCCCAAGCCTAGCTCGCGCAGAGAATTGGAGGCGGTGGCGATAGCGTCCTTGGCCCGCCGGATTGCGCCCGCGTAGGCACTAAACTCCTGCCCGAGCCGCATAGGGACGGCATCCTGCATATGGGTGCGGCCGGACTTCAGGATCTTGTAAAACTCCTTGCCCTTCTTCTCCAGTGCGGAGGCCAGCGAATCGAGCACAGGATAGAGCTTTTCCAATTCAAGCAGCGTTGCCAGTCGCATTCCGGTAGGGAACACGTCATTGGTGGACTGGCCATAGTTCACGTGGTCATTAGGGTGAACGATCGAATAGTCGCCAAGTTCGCCACCGAGAATCTTCACCGCCCGATTGGCGATCACCTCATTGGAGTTCATGTGGAAGCTGACGCCGGCCCCGGCCTGGAACACATCCACCACAAATTCCTTGTCCCACTTGCCCTTCTGGACTTCCTCGGCAGCCTGGATGATCGCGTCGGCGCGCTTCTTGTCCAGCAAACGCAGTGATTTATTGGCCTCGGCTGCCGCCTGCTTCACCATGCCAAAGGCGCGGATCAAAGTAGGATGTGCCCGCATGCCCGAGATGGGGTAGTTCTCAACCGCTCGCGCGGTCTGGATGCCGTAGTAGACATCTGCTGGAATCTCTTTGATGCCGATTGAGTCTTTTTCAGTCCGCGTAGCCGTGGCCATGCCCACTCCTCATGAGTGCAGATCACTCAGAATCATGCAAAATAGGAAGCAAAACAGAAAATTATAGCAGTGTTGTTCCAGGTAGTTCTCACCAAAGGTCGCATCCAAGGGGTCTCCGGTCCCCATGCTAAAATTCGAGATTCGCATTGGACTGCGATTCCGACAGTGGCGACCAAGCAAATCCCCGATACTCTGGCGCAGGCGCAGTTGGTGTCTCGCCGCAACCATAAGGTAGACGTACTGGTCATTGGCGCCGGCCCGACCGGGCTGGCGTGCGGGATTGAAGCCCAGCGCGCCGGATTCAATGTCATCGTGGTTGATAAGGGATGCGTGGTCAATTCGCTCTACAACTATCCCGCGAATATGACTTTCTTTACTACGCCGGAACTGCTGGAGATCGGCGACATCCCCTTCAGCACAGCCCACCAGAAACCCACCCGCGAAGAAGCTCTGGAGTATTACCGCAAAGTGGTCGAGCATTATGATCTGCCGGTGGCGCAATATCAGCGGGTCGAAATGGTCAGCGGGAAAGACGGCGATTTCCACGTTACTGCTATGGACCGGCTGGGGCAGATTTACGACTACCGTGCCCGCAAACTCATTGTGTCCACCGGCTACTACGATTTGGCCAACCAGTTGGGGATTCCCGGAGAAGATCTTCCCAAAGTCCATCATTACTATCGTGAGCCGCATCCGTTCTTTGACAGCGATGTGCTGGTGATCGGAGGCAAAAACTCGGCTGCGATTGCCGCGCTGGATTTATGGCGCCACGGCAGCCGGGTGACGGTGGTCCATCGCGGGCCGGCGCTGCATCATCATGTGAAGTATTGGATCCTCCCGGATATTGAAAACCGCATCAAAGCCGGAGAGATTGCTGCGTATTTCAATAGCATGGTGCAGGAGATCGGTGCTGACCATGTTTCCCTCAAAACACCGGGAGGCACCGTCCGCCTGAAGAATGATTTTGTATTTGCGCTGATCGGCTACCATCCCGATTATGACTTCCTGCGCGCCATGGGAATTGAACTTTCCTCCGAGCAATGCCGCCCGGTGTGTGATCCTCTGACGCTGGAAAGCAATGTATCGGGAATCTATGTTGCTGGAGTGATCGTGGCCGGTTCTCGCACCAATGAGATTTTTATCGAAAACGGACGCTTCCACGGGGTGCAGATTGCGGCTGACCTGAAAAACAAGCTGGCCGCGTGATTGGGGATGGTTATTCTCTGCGACCTCGGCGGTTCAAGCTGTTGTTCCTCTCACGAGCAAATAAAATCTTAAACCCCAGAAGTTGCTGAGAAACGCCGTAGAGAACGCCAAAGGGTTGCCAATATGCGACTCGCGTGATTCACCTCAGACTAAAGCCACCGCTTCTTCCCCCAACTGCTGATTAATCAAGCGGCTCATCAGGGCTTTGAGTTGTTCTCCGGTTTTGGCCAACACAAAATCCTGTTTGCTTTCTTCCCAATCCAGTTTGAAGCTGGTCGAAAGCGCGGAAATCCATATCTGCCGCACCGGCGCGTTGGGCGAAATCACAAACCGGCTTCCGCCCTCAAAAGAAATGTGGAGAGCGCCGGACTGGTCTTCCACTTCCATATCCGCGGAATCTTCGGCGGTAATCAGGCTTTGCTTCAGGGATTCCAGAGAGCTGTCGGCGTGCTTGCGAAAACTGTTCTCATCGAGCATGACAGCATTATAGATTCTCAGCTGCTTATGCAGGGTAAAGCTGATCAATCTTGGCCGCCATGATGAGGTCACTCTCAGTCAGCCCGTCAATCTTATGGGTCCAGAGGGTGACTTCGGCTTTCCCCCAGCCCAGCAGAATGTCAGGGTGGTGACCCTGTTCTTCGGCCACCGCCCCGATCCGATTCACGAAATCCAGGGCTTTTTTGAAATCAGGAAATGTATATGCGCGTGTGACATGATGTTCGTTGACTGGCTTCCACTGCGGGATTTGCTGGAGTAGTTTGCTCAATTCCTCGCCCTTCAGGGGAGGAACGCCGCCTTTGCAGGGAACGCAGGTTTTGTCGGCTAGGCTTGGCATAAATACCTCTGATGTCAGTCTACCTGCAATCAGACTGGAGATGCGGCTCGTCTCTAGTGTGGCGGCCGCAACAGCGCCTGGCTAGCGGGGCATTCCCGAACAGTGTTTATCAGAAGGAGGAGACCAAGGATCCCCGAGGACCCGATACGCTTCGTGACGATCTTCCTCCAGGCGGCAAAATGACGCAGGCATGACTTAATGATTGTGCTGGGAAGGCACAAAATAACGCATCAATAAGTCAGAAAAAATTGCGTTCAGGAATTTTTGAGCCGTGAGGATTCCTCAGACTACTAAAGCGCCAAAACGCATGCCCGCAAAGCGCTTACTGGATGGAACTGGCCACGCTGGAAAATGCGGTATTTGCGTTGGAACCGATCAGACGGACGGTCCCGACAACGAGCACCAGGATGACCGCCAGCATTACGGCATATTCCGCAATGTCTTGCCCTTGGTCTTCCGACCAAACTCGCTTTATGAAATCGAGCATTTGTACGCCCCCCTGGAATTGCCTTCATCATGCCTAGATTGTCAAAAATTGTCAATGCTCAGATCAGTTAATTTCCCTACCCAGCGCGGGGTTTGACGGGGAAGGTTAGAATGGAGTGCAATGTCGTTCGCGCTCGAATTCCGCGAAATATCCAAGGAATATCGCATTTTTCCCAATCGCAGGTTGCGGGCCCTCGATCAATTCTCACTACAAGTCGAAAAAGGGGAGATATTTGGCTTTTTGGGCCCAAACGGTGCTGGGAAGAGCACTGCCATCCATTTAGCGATGGGCTTCATGCTGCCCAGTCGGGGTAGTGGGTGGCTTCTGGGGGCACCCTTTGGGCATGCCAAAACCCGCCGTCGGGTAGGTTTTCTTGCGGAAAATGTAGCTCTTTACCACCGCAGAGCGCAGCGCCTGGTGTGCTTCTATGGAGCGCTCAATGGCATGGGTGGAGCGGAATTGGAAAAGCGCTCCCGTGACGTGTTGGAAGCAGTGGGCTTGTTGGAACACGCTGGCCGCAACGTAGGCAGGTTTTCCCGGGGCATGCTCCAGCGGGTTGGATTGGCCCAGGCTATAGTCAACGCCCCCGAACTCCTCCTATTGGACGAACCTACGTCAGCGCTGGATCCGCACGCCCGGGTGGCCGTCCGCGAATTGTTACTGCGTGCGCGTGAGCAGGGTAAAACCATTTTCCTTAGCTCCCACTTGTTGTCGGAAGTCGAGTTGATCTGCGATCGGGTGGGGGTCCTCCATCGCGGGAAGTTGGTGCGCTTGGGCCGTACCGAGGACCTGCTTCAATCCGCGGAACAAACCGAAATTGTGGCCCGCGGTGTTTCGCTGGACCTACTCCCCGGCGCACGCGTCGAAAATGGATTGGTCCGATATGCCACGCCATCGGCTTCACAACGCACCGCCGTAGAGAAGATCTGGGCGGCAGGCGGCGAAGTTGTAAGCCTCAATCCGGTGCGGCGGTCTCTGGAGCAGATTTTTTTAGAGGTTACATCCAGCGCAGAAGTATCCGATCAGGCGGATGAAGCATGAAGCCAGTTTTGCTGATTGCCGTTAACTTTGTTCGTGAGCAACGCTGGCCGATTCTGGTCCTGCTGCTCTGGGTCCTGTTGTTGGCCTTTCAAGGGCTGGTGACAGAAATACCTCGAGAGCGCGACGACCTACTTTTCATCTTCAAACAAGTTGCCGTCTATGTCGTCGTGTTCAGTATCTTCTTTGGCGGTTCGGCCATCTATAACGAACGCAGGTCCCGCCGGATATTGGCTGTCCTGGCAAAAGACGTGGCCCGCCACCAATACCTCTCCGGCCTGGTGATGGGTGTGACCATGGCCTGTGGGATTTATTGTTTCACCCTCGGGCTGACCGGAAGTTGGACCCTGGGGCAGTCTGGTTTTCAGATACGCGAAGTCTGGTTCCTGATGGCGTGCCTGGCGGCAGCTTCCGCATTGGCTGGAACCGTCGCCTTGATGTTTTCCACGTTCCTGAATCCATTTTTCGCTGCCGGCGCGACCGCCCTGGTGCTCTTACTACCTGCCGTCCTCGAACGAACTGTTTCCCCCAGCCTGGGTATGTTGGTTCCCGCCTGGGAACTCGGTGCAGTGATTATGAAAGCGTCGTTCGATGCGCCGGTGGCGATTTTGTGGATCCCAATCCTATTGGCGCTTGCGGAAACCGTTCTTTTCTGGATGATCTCAGCCTGGATTTTTGCGCGGGTGGACATCGCCGTAGCGGTGGAATAGAAAATGGAGTGGCGGGGGCCCTCGCCCGGCCTTTACCGGATGCCTATCGGATGAAGTCCGCTGCCGCGCGGGCGTAATCCAGCACGCGCCTGGGGCAGGATTCCCAGATATAAGGTCACGATCACGCTGACGGCCAGCGCCGTTCCCAAGGAAAACGAAACCGGAGAGACCGCTGTGTCCTCGTGAGGTTCGCGCATATACATGGCCACGATGATGCGGAGGTAGTAATAAGCCCCTACGGCGCTGTTCAAAACGCCGATAATCAATAGCCAAGTCAGATTATTTTGCAGCACAGCGCTGAACACATAAAACTTGGCGAAGAACCCGCCCGTCATGGGAATACCGATCAGCGACAGCAAGAAAATGGTCAAAGTGGCAGCCAGCACCGGAGAACGGCGGCCCAGCCCGGCGTAATCTTCCAAGGTTACGTGGCGCTCTCCCGCATCCGCGAAGTGGCTGATTACGGCAAACGCACCCACGTTCATCGCGGCATAGCTGGCGGTGTAGAACATCGCGGAAGCGATCCCCTCTTTGCCTTGCAATGCAGTAAAAGCCATCAGCAGGTATCCGGCATGTGCGATCGAGGAGTAAGCCAGCAGACGCTTCACATTGCTTTGTACCAGCGCGGCAATATTCCCGATGGTCATGGATAACGCGGCTGCGACCCAGATAAACCACAAGGCTCCTGGCGCATGTGCTTCAAACACGATGCGTAGCAATACCGCGAATACTGCCGCTTTGGGTGCGGTGGACATGAATCCGACCACCGGGGATGGTGCGCCTTCGTAGACGTCAGGCGTCCAAACGTGGAAGGGAGCTGCCGCCACTTTGAATCCCAGTCCGACGAACATCAGCGCAAATGCGGCGTAAGCGAGCACTGGAATGCTCCCAGACTGGAGCGCACTCTGGAGTGCACGGTTGATTTGCGGAATGCTGGTCGAACCTGTCGCGCCGAACATCAGCGCCACACCGTAGAGAAAGAATGCGGTAGCGAAGGACCCCAATAAGAAGTATTTGACCGAGGCTTCGCTACTGATCGCAGCGCGCCGGCGGAACCCGGCCAGGATGTAGGTGGAGATCGAAGAAATTTCCAGCGCGATGAAGATCAGCACCAGTTCAACTGCGGACGACATCAGGCACATGCCGACAGCGCCGAACAGAATCAGTGCATAATATTCCCCGGCGCGGATCTTCTGTACTTCCAGGTACTCAAACGAGGTGAGAATGACAACGCAGGTGATCGCCGTGACCAGAAAATGGAAGAAGACGCTGAACCCGTCGACCTGGATCATATTCCAGAAAGCAGCGCCCGGCTGTTTGGCCATGCAGAACGTGGAAAGCAACGCGATCAAGGCTCCCGCCAGCCCCATGCCTCCGAGGATTCTTGGCGCGGCGGCGTTCTTCGAGTAGGGGATCGAGCACCATGATCGCCATGCCGAAGATAGCCAGAACGATTTCCGGCAGGATGCGCAGGTAGTCGGCGGTCTGTGGAATGGTGTTCATCGTCCCACCAACCGGCTCGCCATCTGCGTAAGCGGCGCGAGTACGGACTGCACGGCAGGATCAATCGTGTTTAACCACAGGAGAGGAGCAACCCCCATGATCAGTGCCAGCGCAGCCGCTGGAACCAGCGCAGTCTTCTCGCGAAGATTGAGGTCAGGCAGGGTTTTGTTGACCTCGTGCTTCACTTGCCCAAAAAACACTCGTTGATACATCCAGAGCAGGTACCCGGCCGCCCAAATGACGCCGGTTGCACCGAGGATCCCATAAATCGCGCGTGCCTGGAATGCTCCGGTCAATACCAAAAACTCGCCGATGAAGCCATTCAATAGAGGAAGTCCAACGGAAGCCAGAACGATGAATAGAAAAAAGGCCGCGTATTGCGGCATGGGAGTAGCCAAGCCACCGAATTCCGCCATGTCGTAAGTATGCCGGCGTTCATAGAGAATGCCGGCCAGCATGAACAGTCCGCCGGTAGAAATTCCATGCGCCAGCATGACGTAGGTCGCGCCATTCAACCCGGCAGTGGTAAAGCTGAAAATCCCCAGAACCACAAAACCAAGATGGCTGACCGACGAGTAAGCAATCAGCTTCTTCAGATTGGGCTGTACCAGGGCCACCAGCCCGCCATAAATAATGCCGATCAAGGCCAAAATCATGATCCACCAGGCATTGGCGCGCGATTGCTGGGGAAATAATCCGAGGTTGAAGCGGAACATTCCATAGGTGCCCATCTTCAGCAAAACGCCGGCCAGCAGGACCGAACCTGCCGTGGGCGCTTCGACGTGTGCATCCGGCAGCCAGGTGTGGAAAGGGAATAGAGGCACCTTTACGGCAAAGGCGATGAAGAAACCCAAAAACAGCCAACCCGCTGCCGCCGCGAATCCGGGAACATGCCCCTGTTGGACGGCAGTCTGCAAGGTGACAAAATCAAACGTGCCGGTCTTGGCATACAGCCACAGGATCGCCGCCAGCATGAACACTGAAGCCACCATGGTGTAAAGGAAGAACTTCACGGCGGCATAGATTTTGCGCCCGTGGCCGTACATGCCGATGAGCAACGCCATCGGGATCAGCGTCGCTTCCCAGAAGAAATAGAACAGGAATAGATCCAATGAAACGAAAACTCCGATGAGGGCTGTCTCCATCACCAACAAAAGGATGAAAAATTCCTTTACTCGTTCATCAATGGACTTCCACGAGATCAATACGCACAGCGGCGTGAGAAACGTGGTCAAAACCACCAGCCACATGGAGACGCCATCCACGCCGAGGTGATAGTGGATGTTGGGAGTCGAAATCCAGGCGCGGTCCAGCTCAAAATTGAACCCGGCCTTGGCCCGGTCGAAGTGGATCGGCAGATGTAACGACAAGACAAAAGTCAGCAGCGAAATCACCAGCGCAAACACACGGATATCGCGGTGACGCCGGGGGATGATCAACAACAAAAGCGCCCCGGCCAGCGGCGTGAACGTCACCAGCGTCAGGATCAAGCTATGGAGTGCGGCCAGGCTCATCGTGTGCCCATCCAGATCATGTAAGCAATCACCGCCGCAGCTCCCGCCGCAATCCAGCCGGCATACGAGCGCAGATTGCCGGACTGCATGTGGCGCACTGAATCTGAAACTTCGCGCGCTCCGGCCGCGCTGCCGTCGAGCGCCGCATCAATTACGTTCTGGTCCACGCCCTTCCAGAGGATGTTGGTCGAACCCAGCAGCAGAGGTTTCACGATAACCGCCCCGTAAAATTCATCCACATAGTACTTATTGAGGACTGTGCGATAGAAGCTGCCGAGGCCGTCGGCAATCTTCCGTGGAAGCTCTGGACGGCGGCGGTACAGCAGCCAGGCGAGATACCAGCCAAGTCCCGCAGCGGCAACCGAAATCAACATCAGGATTTCTTCGAGATGGCCGGACTCGGTGGCCGCTTCGGTCGAAGCCGCTACGGTTCCCTCTGTCGCATGGAAGACAGGCGCAAGGAACTTTTCAAAGTTTCCGTGAATACCAATCCATCCGCCGACAACCGACAGGACAGCCAGAACCACGAGTGGCCCCAGCATGACTTTCGGGCTTTCATGAATTCCGCCATGGCCATGGCCGCCGTGAGCGTCAGGCCCATGCCCACCCGGCTGTTCGCCGCGATACTCTCCGAAAAAAGTCATGAACAGCAGGCGGAACATGTAGAACGAAGTCAGGAAGGCAGTGAATACTCCGATCGCCCAGTACACCATGCTGGTCCGCGAGGCCTGCCATAAAATTTCATCCTTGCTGAAGAACCCCGCGAAAGGCGGAATACCGGAAATCGCCAGGGTCGCGATACCCATGGTCCAGAACGTCCACGGAATGTGGTCTTTCAGCCCGCCCATCTTGCGCATGTCCTGCTCGCCGCCAACCGCGTGAATCACCGAGCCAGCCGCAAGGAAGAGCAGGCCCTTGAAGAACGCGTGGGTCATCAGGTGGAAGATGCCGGCGGAATAAGCTCCCACTCCACACGCCATGAACATGTAGCCAAGCTGCGAGACCGTGGAATAGGCCAGAACTTTCTTAATGTCGGTCTGTACGATTCCTATGGTCGCTGCGAATAAAGCGGTCAGTGTGCCGATGATGGCAACCACTGTGAGAGCAGTTGGTGCATGGTCAAAAATCACATGCGACCGCGCTACCATATACACACCTGCGGTGACCATGGTGGCGGCGTGAATCAGGGCAGAAACCGGAGTGGGTCCTTCCATCGCATCCGGCAGCCATACATACAAGGGAATCTGCGCCGACTTGCCGCAAGCGCCCACCATCAGCAGTATGCCCATCGCGGTGAGCAAACCGGCACCCGCGGTCTCTACCGGCAACGCACCCGCTTTGCTAAACACGTCGGTAAAATTCAAAGACCCAAAGTGCTGAATCATCAAAAACAGCGCAATCAGAAAGCCGAAGTCGCCAATGCGGTTAACAATGAACGCTTTCTTGCCCGCCGCGGCAGCGGAATCCTTGGTGAACCAGAATCCGATCAACAGATACGACGCCAGCCCCACACCCTCCCAGCCAATAAACATCAGCAGATAGTTGTTGGCGAGAACGAGGGTCAGCATGAAGAACAAGAACAGATTCAGGTAGGAGAAGAAGCGGTAGAACCCGGCATCCTCCCACATGTAACCCACGGAATAGATGTGGATGAGGAACCCAACCCCGGTCACGACCAGCAACATGACCAGCGAGAGTTGGTCGAGCTGGAAAGCGAAATCTACACTAAACCAGCTCACGCGTATCCAAGGCGCGAAGAATTCGAGGTAGGGATGGGTGACGGATGAAAATCGCGCGACAGCCGTGAGTGCCCAAAGAAAGGCAGCCCCGGAGAAAAACAATCCGACTACGGTGACCGCCGTCCGCGAGGACTTCCTCCCGAAAAACCCATTGATCGCCGCGCCCGCAAGGGGCAGGACGGGAATCAACCAGAGATTGAGGTTCGGCGTCATAGTTTAAGCAGGTTTACCTTGTCGACGTTCAATGTTTCCCGCGTGCGGTAGACCGCGATGATGATTGCCAGCCCCACTGCCGCTTCCGCCGCCGCAACCACCATGACGAAGAAAACGAACACCTGCCCGCTAGAGTAAACATCGCATGCCAATGGGCGGCGAAGGCAACGAACGTAAGATTCACGCCATTGAGCATCAACTCAATCGACATGAAAATAGTGATGATATTGCGCTTGATCAAAAACCCGGTGACGCCGCAGGCAAATAGGATCCCGCCCAGCACCAGGTAATAAGACAGCGGTACCATCAGTTCTCCTTCTCCTGTGCGGGTTCGGGCTTCGCGCCGCCAAAACTACCGCGCCCATGATCGCAATCAGCACCAATATGGATGTAACTTCAAAAGGCAGCAGAAATTCGTGAAACAGCAGCTGCGCAATCTCTTTGGGTGGGCCGGGCAGTGCCCCTATACCCACTGGCTCAGTCCCCGAGCGATTGAGTAGCACCCAGGCAATCAGCAGGCTGCCGGTCAGCATTCCCGGGATTCCAATCAGCAACGCTACATGGCTGCCTTTAGTGCGCTCTTCTTCTCCGGCGTTGAGCAGCATGATGACAAAAACAAACAGGACCATTACCGCGCCGGCGTAAACAATCACCTGCACTGCGCCCACAAATTCCGCGCCCAGCAACAAATATTCTCCCGCCAGCGCCGCCATCACTGCGACCAGCGACAGTGCGCTACTGATAGGATGGCGCTGCACCAGCAGGTTGACTGCTCCCGCGATGCAGACCGCCCCAAACGCCAGAAATAAGATGAGATGAAGCATCAATTTTTAAGCTCAACTGCATGTGGAGGCGGGCGCCTCGCCCGCCGCTTCCGCATTTCTGCGCTCTACCAAGCCACCACTAAAGCCGTGACCACCAGATTCGCAATCGCCAGCGGCAACAAAAACTTCCAGCCAAACGCCATCAACTGGTCATAACGGAAGCGCGGCAACGTCCCGCGTACCCAGATGTAAATAAAGATGAACACAAACACCTTGGCCACAAACCAAAACACCGGCAGCAAAGCCTGCAAAATCGTCGGCCCGAACACCGGCCCATGCCATCCGCCAAAAAACAGCAGAGTCGCCAGACACGCCACGGTGATCATGTTGGCGTATTCGGCCATGAAGAACATGGCAAACTTCATGGCACTGTATTCGGTGTGATAGCCCGCGACCAGTTCGGTTTCAGCCTCCGGCAAGTCAAAAGGAATACGATTGGTTTCCGCATACGCCGACATCAGATAAATAAAGAAGCCAATGATCTGGGGGAAAACGTTCCACTTGGGGATGATGTGCCAATAACTCCCCGCCTGTGCATTCACGATCTCGCGCAGGCTGAAGCTTCCCGAAAGGATCAGCACTCCGACCAGCGAAAGCCCCAGCGCAATCTCGTAGCTGACCATTTGCGCAGTGGCCCGCAATCCACCCAGCAGGGAATACTTGCTGTTTGAGGCCCAACCGGAGAGCGCGATCCCATACACCCCGAGCGACGTGACTCCCAGAATCACCAGCAACCCGATATTTACATCCGCAATCTGTAGCGGAATCTGGTAGCCGAAAATCCTCACGTCATTCCCCACGGGAATGAGCGCAATCGAAGTCAATGCACAAATCACCGCAATCATCGGCGCCGCGATGTACAGCGGCTTGTACACGTGCGGAGGGGTAATGTCTTCTTTGAAAAGAAACTTGATGCCGTCCGCCGCCGGCTGTAACAGTCCGAATGGGCCCACACGCGTGGGCCCCCACCGGTTCTGCATGTGGCCGACCACCTTGCGCTCCAGCCAAACGCTGTAAGCGACCGCGGTCAGCACCACACCCAGCGCGAGCACAGTCTTAATCAACGACGCGATGATGAATACCAGCATGCTCAAGGTTTATGGGGTGAATCAGTCGGCCGCGACTTCTGCCTCCGTCGGCCGCTTTTTGTTTTCCATCACAGAGTTGAGGGCACGCGAATAGCGTCCCAGTGTGCCTGAACTGAACAGATTATCGTTGGCCGGCGCAATCAGCTCCGCATCCTGCGCTGCGCCGGAAATGCCCGCCGGTAGCGAAGTATGCTGATCGTCTCCTGCCAGTAGCTTCAGCCGCGAAATATCGTACCCCGGAACCAACCGCTGGATTTCATCCAAAATCGCCATGGGATCGAACGGCGACATCTTCAGCTCCAGCCCATTCGCCTCCAGCCAAACACTATGACGGTCGGCTTCGCCCGACTGCGCTCCGCGTGACTGCCCCATGTCTGCCCGGCTGCCGCCGCCGAAGGGGACTAGTCTACGCACATCAAACCCCATGGCATCGGCGATGCGGACGATCATCTCAAAATCAGACTTCGTACCCGTGACCTCGCCGGCCTTCTTCACAATTTGCAAGTCCCCGCAGGTGTTGGTAAATGTTCCGGATTTTTCGTAAGCATTCGCGGCCGGCAACACTACATCCGCAATGGTCGCCGTTTCGGTCAGGAACATGTCCTGGACGACCACAAAGCTCTGTGAGAACGCAAATGGGTCGATGCCGAAGCGCGCTATGGGATTCGTGCCCACGACATACAGCGCTTTCAATTTTCCAGCTTTGGCACTCCCGATCATCTCCGGCAAGGTCTGACCCGCTGTTTGCGGAACTCCGCCCCATTCCTGATGGAAGGCTGAGACATTCGAAACCGGCTGATATCCCGGCAGTAAGTCAGGATAGAGCCCCATGTCCGCTGCGCCGCGTGAATTGGCGTAGTCGCCGAGGCAGAGGAATCTCGCGCCTTCGATCGCAGAACCGAATTTCACCAGAGAGGAGATGTCGTGTCCCTTGATCTCGGAGCCAAAGCTGATCACCAGGTCTTTCTCTGCCAGCAATTTCTCGCGGAATTGGGTCGCCGGCGAGTCGCCCGCCCCCACACCTACAAACCCTAATTCTCCGCCTTCGGGAACTTGGAGGAATGCGGTTGCCTGCCGCCGCAGCTTGATCTCTTTCGCATTCACGACATACAGCTTCGCCCGATGCAGCCGGACATTGTTACGGATCTGCCAGGCCAGCAACGGATGCCGCTCGGTTGGATCGTTGCCGATCAGCAGAATCGCCGGAGCATTTAGCACATCGCGCATGGAAGCAGTCGAGTCAGAATTTGGGTGCCCCGCTTCTCGCCGGTTTTGCGAGAAGTGGGAAAGTGCCGCCGCGAAAGCCGGGAAGTCGGCCGTGCGGTGATGGTCAACGTTGTTGGTCTGCAATACCGCGCGGGCAAACTTCTGAAGCAGGTAGTTCTCTTCGTTGGTGGTGCGGTTGGATCCGATCACGCCAATGGCCTGCCCACCATCGCGGTCGCGCACTTCCTTGAACTTGCGTCCGACGAATTCAAAAGCTTCTTCCCAGGTTGCAGGAGTCAGCCGTCCATTCTTGCGGATCAACGGTTGGGTGATGCGGTCTTCGTGGTTCGCGAAGTCAAAGCCGTAACGGCCCTTGATACAGAGGAAGTCTCCGTTGATGCCGCTCTTGTCGCGGTTGTCGCCGCGAACGATCTCCATGCCGGTGTCGGAGCGGCGCACACCTAGAGTCGTCTTACAGCCGTCAGCGCAATGGGTGCAGGTGGTGCCGACGTGCTTCATCTCCCAGGGCCGCGTCTTGTAGCGGTACGCGCCGGAAGTCAAAGCACCCACGGGGCAAATGTCAATGCACATCCCGCACTCTTCGCACTCCAGATGGTCTTCTTTATTGGGAGCGATGATCGAGCTGACGCCGCGGTTCTGAACTCCCAGGGCCCAGACGTCCATGCCTTCGCCGCACACGCGCACGCAGCGATAGCAGAGAATGCAGCGCGGCCGGTCAAAGTAAACTACCGGGGACCATTGCTGTTCTTCGCGATGGTGCTTGGCTTCGATGTATTTTGACTCGGCGGCGCCGTAGGAGAACGTCATGTCCTGCAATTCGCATTCGCCGCCGGCATCGCAAACCGGGCAATCCAGCGGATGGTTGCCGAGCAGCAGCTCGACCATGCTCTTGCGCGCCTGATGGATCTCAGGGGTGTCAGTCGAAACAATCATGCCCTCGCCGACCACAGTGGTGCATGCGGTCTGGAGCTTTGGCATCTTTTCAACTTTGACCAGACACATGCGGCAAGCGCCTTGCAGGGAAAGGTTCGGGTAATAGCAGAAAGAAGGCACCTCGATGCCTGTCGATTTGCAGGCCTCGATGAGCAAAGTGCCGGCTGGGGCCTTAACGGCCTTGCCATCTACCGTGATATTGACTATTGAAGGTGCGTCTGCCATTTCTTTTTAGCTCTGTGCGCCTCTGTGTTCTCTGTGGTTTACGCCTTTAAACCTTTAACCACAGAGGACACAGAGTTTCACAGAGGAACCTCCACAGAGGAACCCTACGCCATCGCTAACTCGGACTGCTTTTCAAATGGACAGGGTTTTCCATCCAGATGGTCTTCAAAATCTTTTCTGAACTTTTTCACGAAAGCAATCGTCGGCATCGCCGCCGCATCACCCAGCGGGCAGAATGTCCGTCCCAGCATGTTTTCCGCCAGGTACTGCATGTTATCAATGTCTTTCTTCACGCCGCCTCCGGAGTGGAAGCGCTTAAGCGTCTTCTTGAGCCAGTCGGTACCCTCACGACAGGGGATACACCATCCGCAACTTTCATGCTGATAAAACGCCATGGTGCGCAGGGCAAATTTCACCATGCACGTTGTGTCGTCGACAATTACCACGCCGCCTGAACCTAGCATGGAGCCAGCCTTCATCATGGAATCGAAATCCATGGCGACGTCAATCTCATCCGCGGTCAAGCAGGGACAACTTGATCCGCCCGGGACCACGGCTTTCAGCTTCTTACCGCCCGCAATTCCGCCGCCCAC
Organism: uncultured Acidobacteriota bacterium; assembly: GCA_963837365.1. GTDB lineage: Bacteria > Acidobacteriota > Terriglobia > Terriglobales > Acidobacteriaceae > CAWBXL01. The sequence goes on along the minus strand of CAWIMW010000003.1, from coordinate 670,360 downwards.
TTCGTAAATCATCTTTTTGAGGTTGTAGCCCATGGGCAGTTCGTAGACACCGGGCTTGTTGACGTGACCACTCAGGCAGAACAAACGCGTGCCGCCATTCTTCGGCGTGCCGAGACCGGCATACCACTCCGCGCCACCGAGAATAATGTGGGGAACACTGGCCAGGGTTTCGGCGTTGTTGATGACCGTCGGTCCGCCCCAAAGCCCGACCACCGCCGGGAAGGGAGGCCGGATGCGCGGGATTCCGCGCTTGCCCTCGAGTGACTCCATCAGCGCCGATTCCTCACCCACTTCATAGGCTCCAGCGCCGCCGTGCCAGTACACGTCAAAAGTTTTGCCGCTGCCGAAGATGTTCTTACCCAGGAATCCGCGGGCATAAGCCGCGGCAATCGCCTTCTGCATAATGACCGACAGATAGCGATACTCGCCGCGAATGTAGATGTATCCCTGCGTGGCTCCGACCGCAAGGCCGGCGATCATCACACCTTCAATCACCGCGTGCGGGTCATGCTCGAAAATCAGGCGGTCTTTGCATGTGCCAGGCTCGCTCTCATCGCCGTTGCACAGGATGTACTTGGGCTTGGTCGACTGCTTGGGGACGAACGACCACTTCATCCCGGTGCTGAACCCCGCCCCGCCGCGCCCGCGCAATCCGGAAGCCTTCACCAGATTGATGATGTCATCCGGCGTCATGGCGAGCGCCTTCTGCACCGCCTTGTAGCCGTCAAGCTCCAGATAGCGGTCGAGGCTGGTCGCACCTTTGCCGAAGCGCTTGGTGACGACCTTTATCTCGTCGGGATGGGAGACCAAATCAGCCATAATTTCAAAACGATTTCCGATTGTAGATTTCAGATTGCAGATTTAATGAACTGGTCAATCTAAAATCTGAAATCTTCAATCAAAAATCTACTGCGTTGCCTTCTTCTTGTAGTCGTCCAAAATCTTGTCCATCTTCTCGGTGGTCAGGGTCTCGTGAAAATCGTAATTTACCTGTACCGCCGGGGCCCAGCTACATGCGCCGATGCACTCAACTTCTTCGAGAGAGAAAATTCCGTCGGGAGTCGTGCCCTTGTGCCCAACGCCTAACTTCTTTTTGCAGTGCTCCAGCAACTCTTCTCCGCCGCGCAACATGCAGGCGATGTTGGTGCAGACCTGAACATCAAATTTTCCGCGCGGCTTGGTGATCAGCATGGAGTAGTAGCTGATGACGTTGCGCACATCGAGTTCGGTCAGCTCCAAACGTCCGGCCAATTCGGCGATGACTTCGTCGCTCAGATAACCGACTTCGTCCTGGGCGTAAAGCAGGGTCGGCACCAGGCACGACCGCCTCGTCGGATAATGCGTCAGCATCTCCGCGAAACGCCTCTCGAATTCGTCTGAGAATTTCATGATCGCATTTTCTCGGCGACCTCTGCGTTCTCTGCGGTTGGATCTTTTCGATTAACCGCCGAGATCGCAGAGAACTACCTATCTATTTCTCCAAGAACAATATCAATCGAGCCAATCGCGGCAACAACATCCGCCAGCAACCGCCCTTCACACATCGAAGGCAAAGTCTGCATATTCGCCAGACAAGCCGACCGCATGTGCACCCGATAGGGCTTCGCCGTCCCATCGCTGACGATGTAATACCCCATCTCGCCGCGCGGCGACTCCACCGCCTGATAAACCTCACCCGCAGGCACCGCAAAGCCTTCGGTAATAATCTTAAAGTGATAGATGAGGGCTTCCATCTGCGTCTTCATTTTCTCGCGGTCGGGAAGCACGACCTTGGGGGCATCGGCTTTAATAGGCCCCGAAGGCATGCCATCCAGCGCCTGCTGCACGATTCCGATGGATTCCCGTAACTCGGCCACCCGGCACAGATACCGTGCGTAAACATCCCCCTCAGTCCGCACCGGCACCTTGAACTTGAATTTCTCGTAACTCGAGTACGGCATGTCGCGCCGCAAATCGAAATCAACCCCGCTGCCCCGCAGAGTCGGCCCGCTGGCACCTAAAGCGATCGCATCATCGGCGGTGATCGTAGCCACACCCTTAGTCCGCATCACCCAGATCGGGTTATGGGTCAGCAGGTTCTCGTACTCATCCACGCAGGCAGGGAAGCGTTTGGCAAAATCCCGCACCCGGTCGAAAAATCCCAGGGGCGGCTCCAAAGCAACGCTACCCACCCGGAAATACGAAGTCATCATGCGCTGTCCGCTGACCGCCTCGAACAACCGCAAAACATCCTCGCGCTCGCGGAAACAGTATAGAAACACCGTCATCGCGCCGATATCCAGCGCATGCGTCCCCAGCCAAACCAAATGCGAGTTGATTCGTGTCAACTCATTCATCAGTACCCGCAGCCACTGTGCCTTGGGAGGAATCTCCAGCCCTAACAGCTTCTCCACTGCTAGCACATAGCAGAGGTTGTTGGTCATGGGGCAGAGATAATCGATGCGGTCGGTCAGCGGAACCACTTGCTGGTAGAACTTGGCCTCGCAGGTCTTCTCAATCCCGGTGTGCAGAAAGCCGATGTCCGGCATGATGCGCACGATGGTTTCGCCGTCAATCTCCAGCAAAACTCGCAGCACCCCGTGGGTGGACGGGTGCTGTGGGCCCATGTTCAGGATCAGGGTCTTGTCCTGGCCGGGCTCTAACACTGGAGTTGGCGTCATATGGGCCATTTAGCGGTAGCCCTCCACCGGATAATCTTTGCGCAGCGGATGTCCTTCCCAATCCTCAGGCATCAGTAAACGTCGCAAATACGTGTGCCCGGTAAAGCGCACACCAAACAGATCGAAAACTTCGCGCTCAAAATAATTCGCCCCCGGCCAGACCGAGGTCACCGAATCAACCACCGGACTCTCCTCGGACAGCCGAACCTTCAAGCGCACGCGCTCTTTTTTGGAGATCGACAAAATGTGATAAACCACTTCAAACCGCGGATCGGATGGATACCAATCCACGCAGGTTACATCGGAAAGAAAATTGAACGGACAGGCGGGATCATCCCGCAGCACAGCACAGGCCTCACGCAGGGCCGACCGCTCTATATATAAGGTAAGCTCATCCCGGTCGAACTTGACTTCCTGAATCGCGGAAGCATTCCATCCGACCAGCCTCGCCACCGCCGGATGTCCTTTCAATTGTTCTAGATCTGTAACGGCTGGAGCTTGCGCCATTAAACGTTCCCCCGTTTAGTGGAGGGGGCGCCCCAATCCAGCGCGCCCTTTTTCCAGATGTAGAAGAACCCGACCAGTACGATGGCGATGTAAACCAGCATTTCGACAAAACCAAACAATCCCTGGCCGACTTTTTTAAGGTCCTTTAAGATGACCGCCCAGGGATAGAGGAAAACCGCCTCTACATCGAACAATATAAAGAGCATGGCGACCATGTAGAACTTGACCGAAAAGCGCTCCCGGGCGTCCCCGATAGGTGTCATACCGCATTCATAAGGAGAAAGTTTCGCCCGATTAGGCTTGCGTTGGCCTATGATCCAGGAGAGCAGGATAATCACGCTCGCCAAAGCGGCTGCCACAAGAAAGTGCATGAGTAACGGCAGGTAATTAGCGAAGTAATTGTCGGGCATAGGGGAGCTATATATAATTCGCGCCAAGCACTTTCAAACATTCTAGATTAGAGTTCACAGTCGCAGGGTGTCAAGGGACGTACGGGCTGGTTAAATCTCTTTTAACTGACTCGGAAGATTACGATCTGTACGAGGACGATCAAACGGCATGATTTTCGGATTCAATACCGACATTAAGCACAGTGATACCGTGTACCACGTGCAGAGCGAGGCCCGCGAGGGTGAGCTTCTGCTTCAGACCCAGGTCTTTGTCCGGGGCCGGTGCATCGGCAAGCGGGCCACATCGTACGCTGATAAAGCTTCAACCCCTGGTTTCACCGATCAGCAGAAAGAACAGATTCTGCGGGACCAACACCGGCTGGTTCTCGATGCTATCCGCGATGGGAAACTCGACAGCGTCTTCGATAAAAAAGACACTCCGGAAACTCTCGCGGGGATCAAAGAGCTGGACGTGCAATGGGTCAACTCGGATTCGCCGCATGCCGACCGCAATATGACTATGAAGCTGCGGGTTACAGAGGGCGGATCGGCAGTAGAAGGCGCCAAGTTGACGGTCCGCTTTGCCCGTCCTGACGCGGCCCCGTTTTACGCGCAGGTCGTGACTGGTTCGACCGGCGATGCGGAGATGATGATTGAGGCGGATGAATCTTCGCTCCCTGATTCTTCCATCTTGGTGCAGGCTAGCTATTCCGGCCGGACCGCGACCCGGAAATTCAATCTGCGCAAGGTCGAGGTTTAGGCTCTCTCCGATCTCCAGGCGCTTGCGCGCGAATCACACGCCTGAGAAAATCAATCTGAATGAAACTGGTTATTAATGGCGACGAACGCGATTTCGCCGCTCCCCTGACCCTGGCTGGACTAGTCGAAGAACTTGGGATGAAGCAGGACCGTGTGGCCGTAGAGTTGAACCGCGATATCGTCCCCCGCATCCAATGGCCCCAAACCAACCTGTCCCAAGGCGACCGCCTGGAGATCGTCCACTTCGTAGGCGGTGGCCTGCGCTGAGAACCGGGAACTGACGACCGGGAACTGAATCACCCCACCAAAGTGCCAGGAACTCCTCTAGTCACCCCTAAGTCGTTAATTCTTCATTGTTTCGTCACAAATTATGCCTAGAATGTTTCAAACATTTCGAGTTCGGAATGTTTGCAACATCTAAGGTGAGGATGCAACAACGCTTTACATCGCGCGACGTGGTCGAGTTGACGGGTATTACCCCGCGCCAACTGCAATGGTGGGATGAGCGAGGCATCGTGGTTCCCGCACGGGAAGGCCATCGTCGCCTGTATTCCTTTGAGGACCTCTCGGAAATAGCCGTCATCTGCCAGCTTCGGCGTAAGGGGTTCTCCCTACAGCGAGTGCGCAAAGTCGTCCGCTTCCTGCAACGGGAATTCAGCAAGCGCCTGGCCCAGACGGTAAGCGGCGCCTCCGATTACCACCTGCTAAGCGACGGCAAGAGCCTTTACCTGGAAACCTCGCCGCAGCAGATCGTGGACATCCTGAAAAATTCCCGCCAGCCCATGCTGGCCATTTGCCTGAGCGACACGGTTCGCCAGGTTCGAGCCGACATTCACAGCAGTAAGAAGGGCAATACGTCCGTTGGGGCGAGGCGTTCTCGCACAAGCAACAAGGCCTCGTAGCCGGAGTCAGACCGAAATAAGGAGGAACAATGGTCGCAGCACTCGACGTCCTAAGCGAATGGATTCCCGAACAGATGCTCCCCGGCACAATCTTTGTGCTGGAAAATGCCGGCAAGGTCGGAGAGCAGGAAGACCCATACTGGGCGGTGCTTTCATGCCCAAATTGCGGAACGTTGGGGTTGATCACGCGTAAGCAGATTGCGGGACTGTTGCCGGTAATATGCGGGTCGGGGAATTGCTCCGCGCAGTTTTTCATCCATGATGAAGAGGTAGTAGAGCGCAAACCTTTCTAACGGCACCAACCACCCTGTCATCCGGAGCGAAGGGATGACAATTCGAAGGGGATTTCCACAGCAAAATCCCCACAATCCCATTGGCCACAATCCTATTCCCTGCTAAAATCTATAAAATCCACTCACTGGAGCAGGAATGCAAGCTATCCTTGCCCTCGAAGATGGCCGCATCTTCCGAGGCAAAGGCTACGGCGCCAAAGGCGAATGCTACGGCGAAGTCGTTTTTAATACCTCTTTAACCGGCTACCAGGAAATTTTCACCGATCCTTCCTACAGTGGCCAGATCGTAATTTTAACCAACCCGCAAATTGGAAATTACGGTACCAATCCAGAAGACAACGAAGCCACCAGACCTTATATAGAAGGCCTGATCGTGCGCGAGTTCTCGAAAGTCAGCTCGAACTGGCGTTCGCAGCAGGTGGCCGAGGAGTATCTGGAGCAGTTCAAGGTCCCGGTTATTGCGGATATCGACACCCGCTGTCTGGTTCGCCACCTGCGCGACAACGGCGTGATGCGCGGCGTGGTCTCGACCATCGAGAGCGATGCTGACAAGCTGGTCGCAAAGGCCCGCTCCATCCCCAAGATGGATGGGACAGACTTGGCGAAGGTTGTCAGCACCAAGCGTTCCTACGTCTGGGAAGTAGGCGAGCGCTCGCACGAGCCAGTCGAAATCGTCGGAGTCAAAGACGAGCCACCGCGCTTCCATGTAGTCGCCTACGACTTCGGCATCAAGCACAACATCCTGCGCAAACTGCGCGGAGAAGGCTGCAAGGTCACGGTAGTCCCGGCGCAGACTCCAGCGGAAGATGTGCTGGCACTCAAGCCGGACGGAGTGTTTCTCTCCAACGGCCCCGGTGATCCCGAGCCCTGCACCTACGCGGTAGACAACATCCGCCGCCTGATGGGCCGCCAGCCGATCTTCGGAATCTGCCTGGGACATCAGCTGACGGGCATCGCTCTAGGCGGAAAAACCTTCAAGCTGAAGTTTGGACACCACGGCGGAAACCATCCCGTGAAGCAATTGAACACGGGAAAGATCGAGATCACCGCCCATAACCACAACTTCGCCGTCGATCCCGATTCGTTGCCGCAGAGCGAAGTCGAACTCACGCACATGGACTTAAACGACAACACGCTGGAAGGCTTGCGTCACCGCAACCTACCGCTGTTCAGTGTGCAGTATCATCCGGAGGCAGCGCCTGGTCCTCATGATTCGCACTATCTGTTTAAGGATTTTGTGGCGATGATGGAGGAGTTCAAGGGATGAGCGCCAAGCCCATCCCTGATGTAGGGCCTGAAAATCTGTCTGACTTTTTGCCTCATGAATTGCGGCGCCTTAAGGATATTCAGACTGCAATTCCTCGCATTGCGAAAGATGTGGCGCTTATCGCGCTAATTCGAAAAGCTGTGGCTGGTATTCCAACGCGACATGTGCTCGTTCATGGGGACGCGAGGGAGATGCCAAGTAAGACGGTCGGAACGGCCCACTTAATAGTCACTTCTCCTCCGTATTGGACGCTTAAGGAATATCGCTCGACATCCGGACAGTTGGGGCACGTTGCGGATTACGACAAGTTCCTAATTGAATTGGATCGAGTTTGGCAAAAATGTTTTGACTTCTTGGTGCCGGGTGGACGTTTGGTGTGTGTCGTAGGAGACGTATGTCTGTCCCGCAGAAAGAATGATGGTAGGCATACGGTTGTCCCTCTGCACGCGAGTATTCAAGAACGTTGCCGGAAAATTGGTTTTGACAATCTCGCACCGATCATTTGGCACAAGATTTCGAATGCAGCCTATGAGGTAGAAAATGGATCGGGTGGCTTTCTAGGCAAACCTTATGAACCTAACGGAGTCATTAAGAATGATATTGAATTCATTCTGATGGAACGTAAATCCGGAGGTTATAGAACTCCTAGTATCACGGAAAGGGTTCTAAGTATCATTTCTGAGGAAGAGCATCGCAAATGGTTTCAACAGATTTGGTCGGGCTTAACCGGGGCATCCACGAAAAATCATCCAGCTCCCTATCCGGTCGAATTAGCGGAGCGATTGATTCGTATGTTCAGTTTTGTAGGAGACACCGTGCTTGACCCGTTCATGGGAACCGGAACAACGGCACTTGCTGCTTCAAAATGCGGTCGTAACAGTGTCAATTTTGAAATTGACAAGGTTTACCTGGAATTTGCGGCCCAACGTCTACAACGTGAAATCTCGACTTTGTTTTTGAATCCCGTAGTCGTGGTTGATTAGGAGTATTCAGTTGAACGCCAACATCGAAAGTAAATTACGAGATGCCATCACACACTTCTGGACGAGCCGTGAGACTCAGGCACAGAAGCAAGGGGAGAAGACTGGAATTCGAGATGCCGGTGCGAGGACAGCTGTTACAGGCGGCAGTCAAATGGATGGCTTTGTAGCACTAGTCCGCGATTTACTTGAAGAGTCTGGTATCAACAGGCCAGTAATTTACTGCGAGCGTTTTGTTGAATTGCCCGGATGGTTTCGACCAGAGAAAAAATGGGATTTACTCATAGTTGTTGATGGCTGTTTAATTGCGGCAATTGAGTTTAAGTCCCAAGTCGGATCATTTGGGAATAATTACAACAACCGAACAGAGGAAGCCGTCGGAAGTGCAACTGATTTATGGGCAGCGTACCGGGAAGGGGCGTTTAAGCCTTCAGCTCGGCCTTGGCTCGGTTACTTAATGTTGCTTGAAGACGCGCCAGGTTCTACCCGTCCAGTTAAAGCTCAGGAGCCTCACTTCAAAGTTTTCGAAGAATTTAGGTCAGCTTCATATGCAGGAAGATACGAGATCCTCCTTACGAAGCTTGTGCGGGAACGACTTTACGATGCTACCTGTTTTCTAATGTCAAATAGCACAGACGGAGTTAGAGGCGAATATCGTGAGCCGGTGCCTGAACTGAAATTTGCAAACTTCATATCATCGCTATTAGCAAAGGCAATCGCCTGCAAAAAGACACAATAAATGCCCAAACGCACTGACATCCTGATCATCGGCTCTGGCCCCATCATCATTGGCCAGTCGGCGGAGTTTGATTACTCCGGCACGGCGATGATGGAGGAGTGGGAGGGAGGTAGCCAGTGAGTTGGAAATTGCAGCGTGTACCTATGAAAATTGCAACGATATCGTTTTGTTGCATTTTTCTAGGCGGCCTGGCTTGGTCAGAATCGGTTGCGGTCAACGCAGAGCCGGCGTTCCAATTAGCGGGCAATCATGTGCAAGTCTCCATTGTGCTTGATGGTAAGCCTCTAAAGGGCGCGAAGGTCGACATCTATCCCTCGAAGCTTTTTGGGAGTGCCGGATCAGTGTGTTTTTCAGGTTTGGCAAATGAGAATGGTATCGCCACCCCTCCCGCTCTGGATGGCGGAGACTACCGCGTTGTTGCAACTCTCGGGGATGCAAGCACTTTCTTAATGCTGCGCGTTGTGGACAAACTCGAACCGATGACCGCTTTGTTAATAAACTTGACGCAATCGGTCCGATACGGTCGCCAGATTGAGGAAGAAGCAGCCAAGCGAGCGGAAGGATTGCCCATTCGCGATCACGTACAGGTATTTCAAGGGACTGTAGTAGATATCAGTGGCGCAATCATCCCATTAGCTAAGATCCGGATCATCAAAACTGGGCCTGAGGGCAGGACGTTCGTTCTCGGACTTTATGCAGACTCAGTCGGGCATTTCTCTGCGCAACTGCCGGAAGGTTTCTATCTCGGCATCTTTTACACCGACGGATTTCGCCCTGAAGCTGTACGGTTCGAGGTGACAAAGCAAGGATCAGGGAATTTGCTGGTCACATTGCAAATTGGAAAACCTGAATTACCCATTACCCAGTATCTATTCAAGCCCGAAATACAAGCTATTCCGCTCGGCTCTTTATTCGCTATGGCGAATCAACCAAATCTAATGAATTTGAAAATTGCATAATGCCCAAACGCACTGACATCTCCAAAATCCTGATCATCGGCTCTGGCCCCATCATCATTGGCCAGTCGGCGGAGTTCGATTACTCCGGCACGCAGGCCTGCAAGGCGCTCAAGTCTGAGGGCTTTGAGGTCGTGCTCGCCAACTCTAACCCGGCCACCATCATGACCGACCCCGAGGTCGCCGACCGCACTTACATCGAGCCGCTCACCCGTGAATATTTGGAAGAGATCATTCGCATCGAACGCGAAATGTCTCCCGGAGCCGGCTTCGCCGTTCTGCCCACCGTCGGCGGACAGACGGCGCTCAATCTCGCCATCGAACTTTCCGATAGCGGCATCCTCGATAAGTACAACGTCAAGCTGATCGGCGCCAATGTTGAAGCCATCAAGAAAGCCGAAGACCGCCTCTACTTTAAAGATGCAATGCAGAAGATCGGCCTCGACGTGCCGAAGTCGCTGCTGGTCAACAATCTCAAAGATGGTCTTGAGTTCGCCGGAAAAATTGGTTTCCCAGTCATCATCCGTCCCAGCTTCACCCTAGGCGGATCAGGCGGCGGTATCGCCTACAACCGCGAAGAGCTGTTAGAAGTTCTCGCCCGCGGATTAGATTTTTCTCCAGTGCATGAGGCATTAATTGAAGAATCGGTTTTGGGTTGGAAGGAATACGAACTCGAGGTGATGCGCGACACCAAAGACAACGTCATCATCATCTGCTCCATCGAAAACTTCGACCCGATGGGCGTGCACACCGGCGACTCCATCACAGTAGCTCCGGCGCAGACGCTCACCGACCGCGAATACCAGGCCATGCGCGACGCATCGCTGGCCGTCATCCGCGAGATCGGCGTAGAAACCGGTGGCTCGAATATTCAGTACGGAATCCATCCCACCACCGGACGCATGGTGGTCATCGAGATGAACCCGCGTGTCTCGCGCTCGTCAGCGCTGGCGTCCAAAGCCACGGGTTTCCCCATCGCAAAAATCGCTGCGAAGCTGGCCGTAGGCTACACGCTCGACGAAATTCCCAACGACATCACCCGCAAGACTCCGGCCTGCTTCGAACCCACGCTCGACTACGTAGTCGTCAAAATCCCCAAGTGGCAGTTCGAAAAATTTCCCGGCGCCGACGAAAATCTCGGCCCGCAGATGAAATCGGTCGGTGAAGTCATGGCCATCGGGCGCACCTTCAAAGAAGCTATGATGAAGGCCGTCCGTGCGCTCGATACCGGCAAGCGTATCGGTGGCGCCAAACTCGAACCAAAAATTCTCACGCAAAGATTAGTAACGCCGCACCCCGAGCGCCTTCAGTACATCTTCTACGCGCTGCGCCAGGGACACACCGTCAAGCAGGTCGCAAAAATGACCTCGATCGACCCGTGGTTTCTCTACCAGCTCAAAGAAATTAACGACATGCAACTTGAGATGGAAAAGCATCCCATGGAGTCGGTGCCAACCGAAGTCCTGCGCAACGCCAAGCGCATGGGATTCTCCGATGGACGCCTGGCCGGTACGTGGCGACTGAGCGGCAAAGGCGATCAGGAAAAAGTTCGCCATCAGCGTAAGAAGCACGGCCTGAAGCCGGTCTACAAGCGCGTGGATACTTGCGCCGCCGAGTTCGAAAGTTTCACACCGTATCTATATTCGACCTACGAAGACGAAGACGAAGCCACGCCGACCACGAAAAAGAAAGTGATCATTCTCGGCAGCGGTCCCAACCGCATCGGGCAGGGAATTGAGTTCGACTACTGCTGCTGCCACGCCAGCTTCGCGCTGCGCGATGATGGCTACGAGACCATCATGATCAACTGCAATCCGGAGACGGTCTCCACCGACTACGACACCAGCGACCGCCTCTACTTCGAGCCGCTGACCATCGAGGACGTGCTCGCCATCTGCCAGCACGAAGCCTCAGGCGGGGCCGAAGTCGGAGTCATCGTGCAGTTCGGCGGACAGACTCCGCTGAACCTGGCGTTACCGCTGAAAGCCGCCGGAGTAAGAATTATCGGCACCTCGCCCGAGTCCATTGACTTAGCCGAAGACCGCAAGCGCTTCAACAAACTTTTAGAAGATCTGCAAATCCCCCAGGCCCCCGGCGTGATGGCTGCGTCGCTGGAAGAAGCTGTAGCGGGCGCCAACAAGATCGGCTATCCCGTTCTCGTCCGTCCTTCCTACGTTCTAGGCGGACGCGCCATGGTCATCGCCTACGACGAAGAGACAGTCACGCGCTACATGAAAGAAGCGGTCGAGTACTCACAGGACCGCCCGGTGCTGATTGATCATTTCTTAGAAGACGCCATCGAAGTGGACGTAGATGCGCTCTCCGACGGAGAAGACGTAGTCATCGGCGGCATCATGCAGCACATCGAAGAAGCCGGCATACACTCGGGAGATTCGAGCTGCGTGCTGCCGGCGGTAGATATCCCGAAATATCTTATGGACCGCATGCGCGACTACACTTTCAAACTTGCGCGCGCGTTAAAAGTAATCGGACTGATGAATATTCAATTTGCAATCCCCCGGGCCGGAACCATCAATGACGACGGCAAAGTCTACGTCATAGAGGTCAACCCGCGTGCCAGCCGCACCGTCCCCTACGTCTCCAAAGCCACCGGAGTCCCCATGGCGAAAATCGCCTCGCGCCTCATGACCGGACGCAAGCTCCGCGAATTCCTCCCCGAATTCATCGAGCAGAAAAAAGATCTCGACACCGGACACTGCTACTACGTGAAGTCCCCGGTCTTCCCCTGGAACAAATTCCCCGGCGTGGACACCGTCCTCGGCCCGGAGATGAAGTCCACCGGAGAGGTCATGGGCGTGGCCGACAACTTCGGCGAAGCCTTCGCCAAAGCCCAACTCGCCGCCGGACAAAAGCTGCCCACGCAAGGCATGGTCTTCATCAGCGTCACCGACCACGACAAGCCGCACGTCGCCGATGTCGCCCGCAAATTTGTGGACATGGGTTTCAAAGTAGTCGCCACCGCCGGCACCGCCGACATCATCGAAGCCGCCGGCATGAGCGTGGAGCGCGTCTACAAAGTAAAAGAAGGCCGCCCCAACGTAGTCGACCTGATCAAAGGCGAACGCATTCAACTGATCGTCAACACCCCGCAGGGCCCGGATCCGTTCTTCGATGAGAAGGCGATTCGCCGAGCGGCAGTGATGGCGAGGATTCCGACGATCACCACGCTCTCCGCAGCCCGCGCGGCCGCAGAAGGGATTGCGGCGCTGCAGCGTGGGGAAGTGAATGTGATGGCGCTACAGCAGCTGCATGCGGAGCGGGTGACCAAACAGTAAGTGCTGATCCAGGATTTCGATGCTGAAAAGGTTCGTATCAGGGCAGTGGCTTCAGCCCTGCCATAAAGCGCAAAAAATGATCCGGCTTTAGCCGCTGGGTCTATCCCAGCCGCCGCTTCCAATACCCCGGACGCCGATGGGCGTGCGCGACCGCCACGGCTAAAATTTGTGAAGGATAAACCCGATACACAACACTGAATGGAAACTGATGCAGAATGTATCTTCGACACTGAAGAAAATAATCGGGCCAGCGTTGCGGGGCCTTCTCAATTATCGTGATTGACTGCTGAAATTCTTTTTCAAAATTATTCGCGGCATTCAGACTCCGTCCACGATACCAATCCAAAGACGTCAGATACTCCTCTTCCGCCTCAGGATGGAATACCAGCGGCAGGCGCGCCATGACTACTTACGATTCAGCAGCGCGCGGCCCTTGCGCCGGACCTCGTCCCATGGGATGGTCGTGACTTTGCCGGTTTCTACGTCTTTCAGGCGGCGGGCAATCTCTTCCTGCCATGCGCCCTCGGCGTCTTCATCCACGGTGGTGTCCAGGCTGTCGATCAGATTACCTGCCAATTCGGCTCGCTCGTGGTCGGGCAAGGCCAGGGCCTTTTTGAGTAGTTCGCTAGATTCCATAGCTAGATTATAAGCCTCATGGCAAACTGGCCCACCAAGCCCGCTTTCGCGCTACAATCCAGGGCCATGCTAATGCGTTATGCCGAAATTGGCGCTGATGTCGCAATCGCCGCTGTGGCCTACTATTTCTTCGGCTGGATTGGCATAGCTCTTTGGGGTTTCTTTGTGATTAGCTGGTTCGCTATTCAACTGATTAGTAACCAGCAAATCATCATGAAGACGTTGCTGTCACGACTGCCAGATCGGTGCGCATTTTGCCATCGTGAGATTCTGGACGAAGGTGGGGTTTTCGATGAAGATGGCATCTACCACGCGGCCTGCTCAGATAAACTTGATTCGCTTGAAGATTTGCGGAAAGAGGCTGGTGTACCGTATTCGGAAGCCATACACCGGCCAAGAGGTCCAAAGGCGAAATAGAATTTTAATTTGATGGTTCTAGGACCTTGAATGTGCAACTCATTTCTTGATTGTATTTATGGCCCACGCCTCGCCAGTTGAAAGCGACGAGTTTTTTGCCAATATCTTTTTGAAGGCATCGAAAGTAAGTCGTGCAGTACTGCCCTGTCTCATCCTCCCATGCAGCCTTGGCTAATGCACAAAGACGGAAGGAGTTGTTATTTAGTTGCGTTACTTGACTTGCAGTGAGGGAGTCAGCAGTTGTGACCGTGTTGTAGCGGCCCTCCTGACTATGCGGAGCCACAGTTCCCGTGGTCGCAACAGGTGAATGGCTTTCGAATTCTTTGAAGGCGAGATCCTGCAAGCTGTCGTCTCCCAAGACGCTCACAGGCAAAAGAACCAAGTCCTGTGTGAAGTACCCAGCCTTAAGTGGATAGTCCCCCGCGTTGAACATTTGGATTGCAACATTTGGTTTATGCCCGATCTTAAATGGTACATAGGGATCATTAGTAACTGGCATCGGGTCATAGATTTGCACGAATGTATGACGCGATGTACCTGTCGCCTTCTCAATTGTCCCGAGATGTGCTGACAGTTCCTCTGATGCCTTGTTTGCACGGAAAGCTTGGGCAGCGCCGAGCAGCACTGAGATCGGAATTACTAATCCGAAAAAAATCATGTATCGCTTCCGCTTTACACCATCTGACTTCTTGAGGGGGGCAACGGTTAACTTGTATCCAGCCCAGGCCGCCGCTGCTCCCAGCAGACCTTGGGCTATCGCAATGATTACATCCAGCATTTCCGCTTGCCTCGACAAGACTGTACACGAACACCCCGTCCAAGCGAAGCTTGGACGGGGCACCCTCGGGAGTAGATTTCAACTCAACCAGCAGCCCGGAGTCCTGCGCTAGAACCCCCCGATGGAAATCCGCCTCCGGCCCGAGCTTGAGAGCCTGATTCAGCAGGATGCCGAGCGCGGCCCCTGCCAAACCCCGCCTCTGACCAACGATGGACGAATTCGTCGCGCGCGGTCTCCACGCCGCCCGAACCAGAGGCTTCGTATCAGGCTGGCGGCTTCAGCCCCGCCGATAAGCGATCCAATTTGCCGGTTTTTCACAGAGCCATGACGCCACGGCTGAAGCCATGCCCTGATACGAACCCTTTCAAGCTAACCTGTGTGTTACAATAATGCACGGTGAGTAACACACTGACAATCCGCCTCCCCGAAGAAGTGCTGGAAAAGCTGAAGGAAACCTCCCGACGCACCGGGATCCCGGTGGGGAGACTGGTCCGTCAATCTCTGGAAACGACCCTCACTCAGAAGGGAAGCAACCCTTTACTGAAGTTTGCCGGCATCATTAAGGGCGGGCCGAAAGATCTCTCCTCTCGCAAGGGATTTTCTCGCGGCTAGTATGCAGGCCATCGTAGACACAGGTTATCTGGTCGCACTGTTAAGGCGGGACGACGAGCATCATGGCTGGGCGAAGGGCGTTGCCGGGCAATTCGAATTGCCCCTGCTTACCTGCGAAGCGGTTCTCGCCGAAGCTGCTTTCCATCTACAGTCGAGTATTCATCTTTTGCAAATGTTGAAGCGCGGCGTCATCCGCGTCGCGTTCGATTGCTCGCGACATTTGGAGAGCTTGCAGGAACTTGCCGAACGTTACGCTGACCGCCGCCCCGATCTTGCCGACCTGTGCCTTATCCGCATGAGCGAACTCTATCCCCGCCATTCTGTTATCACGGTCGATGCGGCCGATTTCCGCGTTTACCGCCGCAACAAACGGGAGGTCATTCCCACGCTTTGCCCGCCGTCCGATCGATAACGTAGGCACCACCGGAGTTGGTTCCGAACACTCAAGAGAAATCCGCCTCCGGCCCGAGCTTGAGAACCTGATTCAGCAGGAACCAGCGTGGCCCCTAGGGTCACGCGCTGACACGAACCGGCTGCGCTCCGCTTGGGTTGACAGTTCAGGGCAGGTGATACTTTCGCATCCGGGAACTGGAGTCTAGAATCTAACCGCATAGCCCCCAGGAGGGCCGCGCTCATGGCCAGGACTGCCAGCCAGCTTCCCGTTTCCATCGTTCCCCCGATTCCTGCCATCTTTCAACAGCGTCGGGTTGACGTGTTGGTGTCTTTGCAGAAAGCGGCCCAGGAAATCGCTTCCATCCTTGAGCTTGACGAACTGCTCGATACCATTGTGAACCGGGTGGCCGTGGACTTTGGCTGCATCGAGTCCAGCATTCTGCTGGTGGAAGGCGATGAATTCCATTTGGCTGCGGTGCACGGCTGTACGCAGTCGAAAAAGGGAGAGCGTTGGCCGGTCAGCGAGGGGCTTTCCGGACATGTGGTCGCCACCGGTATGCCTTACTATGCCGCCGACGTTACCCAGGAGTTGCTATACCGCGCTTGTGAACCACATACCCGCTCTGAGGTCGTCATTCCCCTCAAGGCGCAAGACCGGATTATCGGGATTTTTGGAGCATCGCATCATGATGTGGATGCCTTTCCCAAAGCGCAGATCGAAATCCTGAAGGCCCTGGCTGGCCACATCGCGGTGGCGGTGGATAACGCGCAGCGCATCCAACATCAGCGCCGGCAGATCGAGCGGATGAACGAAGAGCAGGACGCCGCCCGCCAGGCCCAGCAGAGCCTCATCCCGCTCATTGCACCCTCAATCGAGGGCTTTCACCTGGAAGCGAAATGGGTGCCCGCAGGTGCGGTGGGCGGCGACTGGTATGACTACATTCCGCTGGGGGATGGGCGGATGGCCATCGTGCTGGCCGATGTCTCTGGTAAAGGAATAGCTGCGGCATTGCTGATGTCAGCCGTGCGCGGTGTGTTGCGCACGCTGGCGCCTCTGGCCAGCGGGCCGGGTGATGTGCTGGCGCGGGTCAACCACGTATTGCTCAACGATCTCCCGACTGGCCGCTATGTCACCATGATCTACGGGGTGCTGGATCCGTTAAAGCGCACCTTTACTTTCGCCAGCGCAGGCCATCCCTGGCCCATGCTCTGCCATGGAGACGAGGTGCGTCCGCTCCACACCGACGCCGGGATGCCGCTAGGGCTGCTCCCCTGCGAGTTCACCGAGCACACCGTGAGGTTCTGCCATGACTTCCGCCTGCTGTTTTACACCGATGGAATCTCCGAAGCCCTGAATCGTGAAGACCAGGAGTTTGGTAGCGATCGCCTGATGCAATTTGTGGCTTCACACGATTGCAGCGCCTCCCAGCTCATGGAAGCCCTGGATGAGTTTCGTGGGCAATGTCGCCTGAAAGATGACGCGACCCTTATCTTGCTGCGCAGCAATTGACAACCCGCGCCGCACTCAGCCCTGAGCCCACTCAGAGGCGATTTTCGGCGGGCTCAACAGAGTTTGAAAAACCACGCAATATTGTTCCGTTTTTTCGTGTAAGGCTTGCAGTTGCTCCTTAGTTGCCTGGGGCGCGTCAATGGCGAACTTAACTCGAATCGTTTGCAAGCCAACCGGCACGTCTTTGGAAATGCCTAGCGTTCCCGACAAATCCATGTCACCGTCAACCGTGACTTCAATATGTTTGGTGGGGACTCCCATGGCCGTTGCGACCAGTTGACAGGTAAGCTGCGCGCAGGCCGCCAGCGCTCCTAAGAGCAGATCACCCGAGCACGCGGCTGTGCCTGCGCCACCCACTCCCTTGTGGGCCTCGGCCTGATAGATCGCGCGCCCAATGTCAACCGAGCAGGACAGTGGTGTATCCGTTTGGCTGCCCTTTGCCGTAAGCGTGATGCGCGAGCTTGCCCGGATCACGGCGATACTGCTCTTTCAACGGCTTCTGAATCGATCTGATATCCATTCAATCCTCCGAAAATTCTGCTACATCCCAAATTTTTCCCGGTACGCACTTGGCGAAACTCCGGTATGCCGTTGGAATAGCGACCGGAAAAACGCTACATCCTGATAACCCACCGCATCGCTGATCTCCTGCATAGTGCGATGATCGCTCTCCAGCAGGCGCTTTGCAGCCGCGACCCGCAGCTTCTGCAAGTAGATCAATGGGCTGTCCCCGGTTGCCTGCTTAAAGCGCCGGACGAAGTTGCGCAAGCTCATACCGACGCGACGTGCCGGGGCATCGAGTGGGAAGGGCTTATGAAAATTCTCATGCAACCAATCCTGCGCCGTGGAGATGGCGTCATCATGGTGCTCTGTTTTCAGAGGCACAACCGCAAACCCCGCCTGCCACGCGCGCGGCATATCGATCAGCAGCGCTTTGGCGCTCTGCATGGCGATATCGTGCCCGCAAAATTTCTGGACCAAGTACAGGCTGAGATCGAGCGCGGCGTGCACGCCTCCGCCGCAGTAGAATCCGTGGTCCTCGGTCACCATTAGCTCCGGCATCCACTTCACTTTGGGATACATCTCACGGAACTTGTCTGCCAGTGCCCAATGTGTGGTGGCGCGTCTGCCGTCCAGCATTCCCGTCTCCGCTACCAAGCCCACCCCGGAGCACACGCTTGCAATGGCGGCCCCGCGCTTGTGCCACTTGTGCAGCCAGGGAACGACCGCTGGGTTGCGTTCGACTACATCGTAGATGCTCACTCCTGTGGTGGGGATGAAGATCAAATCAGTCTTGCGGATGTCTTTCAGGGAATACCTTGGCTTGATATGGATGGGTCCATCACAAAGGACCAGCCCCCCATCCGCAGATGCTGTGGCCACGTTGAAGCGGGGGACCTGGCGCTTTCCCGTAAGGTAGTTCCACAGAGAACCTGCGTGACTGAAGACCTCCATGGGGCCGACAGCGGTCGAGGAGTAAGTCGCGTCGAGAAACAAAACGGTGACATGAATCATGGAACTGCCTCACGTAATTCGGCAATATGGCGTAAGTACCTATCTACGATGTCATATCTGCCATCTTGTTGCAAGCCCATTTAGCAGTTAACTTGAAACCATTGAGTGCAAGTCGGGGGAGTAGGAAGGAAATGTATGAAGAAATATGTGATCGAGCGAGAAATCCCGAAAATCGGGAAGGTAGAAGGGCAGCAGCTGCGCGATGCGGCGTGCAAGTCCAATAAGGTCCTGGCCCAGCTTGGCCCGGAGATTCAGTGGCAGGAGTCCTTTATTACCGGGGACAAAATGTTCTGTATCTATCTGGCTAAAGATGAGGCTGTCATCCAGAAACACGCTGAGTTGAGCGGCTTTCCCGCCAGTAAGGTAACGGAAATCAGCAAAACGATTGACCCCACGACCGCTGCGTAACGGGGGTTGCGCAGTGGCGTTGGCTGGCCGCGACGGATGAACAGGCCTTTGGTCTGTGGCAGAGCCTCCCTGCCATTCGGAGCGGTGAGTAGCTGGTGCGCTCAGAGCGCGCACCAGCTACCGATTCAATACCACCTGATCGCTTTCGGCCCCACCACTAGATTGCAGGCTCGCGTCCACTTGTCAGTATGGGCGCGAAAAATTCAACCATGAATCCTAAAGGAGAAGCTATGAAACCACGCATCACCACTTTGTTCAACATCTCAACCATGTGCATTCTGCGGTTGGCGTTGCTGAGCAGTCTTGTCGTAACCACACCGTTGTTCGCAAATGACATTCTGCATGCGAATCACAACTCGCCTGCCCAGCTCGTCCGTGACGTACAGGACGCTACTCGGTCTTTCATCAACGTCAACAACCTTCCCGGCGGCTACCAGCCGTTGTTTGGTTGCGTCAGCGGTCCCGACCACGGCGCCATGGGCATTCACTACGTAAACCTCGGCCTGGTAGGCGATGGCAAGATTGACCTCAATCAGCCAGAAGCCGTGATCTACGAACCCGTCGGCAATTCTCGCCGTCTGGCTGGCGTCGAGTACATTGTGGATGCTCCCACCTGGCTGGCGGATCCGGCCAACAACGGTTTGCCGCCACAGCTTGATGGGCAGGCGTTCCAGCTTGTCGGAGTTCCCAACCGGTTCGGCATCCCCAGCCCATTCTTTGAGCTGCACGTCTGGGCATGGCGGGACAATCCCAACGGCGCCTTCGTGGATTGGAACAACAACGTGACCTGCGAACGTCAGTAACCGAAGAGTGTGTCCCCGTCCCCGGGTACCCCGTCCAAGCTTTGCCCGTTCGACTTCGCTCCGGGCAGGCTTTGGGCGGGGTTTTTGACGTTCCACTCCGCGCGACGTACCTTAGAAGCAATGCCAGTTTCAAAAGGAATCCGGCTGACTGACCAGCAATTTGCCCGGATTGCTCGCGCCCTCGCAGAACCGCGGCGCGTACAAATCCTCAAGCAGATCGGTCAATGTGACCATCCCATGCAGTGCACCAGGTTGCACGAGATGCAGCCCATTAGCGCGGCCACTCTCTCTCACCATATGAAGGAACTGGAAACGGCGGGCCTGGTTCAGATCGTACGCCAGGGCAAGTTTGCCAGCCTGTGTCTGCAACGTGATGTGCTGCAAGCCTATATAGATCGCCTCTCGAAAATTTGAGTATTTCCGAATCCTCTCCTGCTGCCCGGCATCTGATATTTTGATGATTGTCGAAGTATCAAAATGATGATCAGACAGGAGATTCCAATGGGCAAGCTGGCAGGCAAGGTAGCCATCGTGACCGGTGCTTCGAAGGGCATCGGCGCAGGCATTGCAAAGGGATTGGCGGGGGAGGGGGCCGCCGTGGTGGTGAACTACAGCTCTAGCAAGGAAGGGGCTGACCGTGTTGTTAAAGAAATCACCAGCAAGGGCGGGAAAGCGGTCGCCGTGCAGGGAGACATGTCCAAGGCTGCGGATGTAGAACGGCTGTTCTCCGAAACGAAAAAGGCTTTTGGATCACTCGACGTGCTGGTCAACAACGCTGGCATTTACCAATTCAACCCGATTGAAGCAATCAAGGAAGATGAGTTTCACCGTCAATTCAATACCAACGTTCTTGGGCCCATTCTCACTACCCAACAAGCTGTAAAACATTTTGGTCCCGGCGGCGGCAGTGTGATTAACATCAGTTCGGTCGCCAGTTACAATCCGGTTCCGACGGCAGCGGTTTATGCCGGCACCAAGAGCGCGCTTGATCAGATCACGCGTGTGCTTTCCGTAGAGTTGGGGCCAAAGAAGATTCGTGTGAACTCCATCAACCCCGGCTATACAAAAACCGAGGGCGTGGACACCATGGGCATCGTCGGTTCAGACTTCGAGAAACAAATGATTGCCCGCACCGTTCTAGGTCGTCCCGGTGAGCCCGAAGATATCGCACGGGTTGCAGTGTTCCTGGCCTCGGCGGATGCGCAATGGATTACTGGCGAGATCATCTCGGCCTCAGGCGGCTATCGTTAGAGTGTCGCGAGTGGGTGGTGATCGAATTTAGGATGTCGCCCGCTCAGAAGCGAGGATCATGCCCAGCCGAGCGGCTAAGAATTCGGCGGACGCGGCCATTGGAAACTCACCGGTCCAGACCTATGCGTTCAAGCATGTGTTGAAAGCGCGGATCGCTGCGCAGGGGGTCGAAGGCTGGATCCACCTTAAGGTTGACCAACACGTTGGAGTGCTGGGAGTAGGCTTTGTCCATCCAGAAAAAAACTTCTTCGCGATCGCCTGTCCCCAGGTTCGCCCACAGAAGGACTCCTGGATCCAGCGGCTGACGCCGATTCAATCCCTTCACTTCCTCCAGGG
The DNA here is from genome assembly GCA_963837365.1 of uncultured Acidobacteriota bacterium. Taxonomy (GTDB): domain Bacteria; phylum Acidobacteriota; class Terriglobia; order Terriglobales; family Acidobacteriaceae; genus CAWBXL01. Next base: position 648,953 of record CAWIMW010000003.1, on the reverse strand, counting down.
CATGGCGGGCTTGTTTGTCTTGGCCGGCACGACCGTATACGTATGCCAGCTGGGCCCAGTACCACGCGCTTTCCCCATGCGCCTGTCGCTCATGCTCCAGGGAACGCAAAGCGCTCGCGTACATTTGCTTCTCCACTTGCGGATCGACAATCATAACGGCGCGGACGAAGGTCGGTTCCATTTCCTGCACCGCATCGAACTGTTTGATGGAATCGTCGTAACGTCGCGCGAAATAAAGCATGACGCCTTGATCGGCGGCAATGATCAGAGACAGGGGATCAAGCTGGCGCGCCCGCTCACTCTCGACGAATGCTTCGTCGAAGCGGCCCAGGTAGGCGAGGTGCTCTGCATACCAGTGATGCGCTGTAGCGTTGTTGGGATCTAACTGAATGGCTTTCCGGTATTCCTTTTCGGCAGTTTGCCAGTCCCAGTCGTATACTTGTGTGATCACCGCCAGCGCGATGTGGCCTTCCGGCAAATTTTCATCCAACTCCAGGGCGCGCAGCGCCGCTTCCCGCGCTTTCGGCATGTATTCGGTCATCACGCCGCCGGTATAGCCACCCAGTAACACATAGGAATTCGCCAACGCCGCGTAAGCTGGAGCATAACCGGGATCCTTTGCCGTCGCCTGCTGAAAATACGAAACCGCCTGCCGCAATCCGGCAAAGTCTCGCTTGTTCAGGAAATACGTTCCCTTTAAATAAAGGTCATGGGCTTCGGCCGCTGCGGGATTGATGGGGACCGGCTTTCGCGCCACAACGGGCGGCAAAGAGCCGCCGATTTTGGACCGTATCTCCGCTGAGATTTCACGCGCAATCTCTCCCTGGATAGCCAGCAAATCAGTCGTTCCCCGATCGTATTCGCGCGACCATAGCGTCCGGCCCTTCATATCTACAAGTTGAGCGGTGATCAGCAACCTGCCCGAGTCCCGGCGGACCGCTCCTTCCAGCGCATATTGAACTTGTAGCGCACGGCCGATGCTCTCCAACGGCTCATGAATATTTTTATAGTGCATCACAGAGGTGCGCGCGATCACCCCCAGATGGTCTGAATCCGTTTGTCCTAATTGCGAGATCAGCTCTTCGGTGAGTCCGTCTCCGAGGTAATCCTGCCCGGCATCGCCGGTAAGGTTCTCAAAGGGGAGGACGGCAAGCATCACTCGTCCGCTGGCTTCTGAGGAACGCCCGGGGCGATACAACGAAACGGTGTACGCGGCAACTGCAATCACACCGAGAATGCCTAACCCCATGACCAGTTTCCAATTGGGGAACCGCCCCGCGCGCTGAGCCCTGGCCTCTCCTATTTCACTGGATACGGCGGGTTCCATGGATGCGGCCTGCACCGCAACCGCGGATTCGTTCAACAGAACGCGATCACTCGTTTCAACCGGAACGATGATTCGATAGCCAAGTCTCGGCAGCGTTTCGATGTAACGTGGTTCACTGGGCGAATCGCTCAAGACTCTTCGCAGCTCTTTGATGGAATTGTTCAGCCCGTGCTCAAAATCCACAAAAGTCGTTTCCGGCCAGAGCGCCTCCAGCATCTCTTGTCTGGTAACCACGTCCCCAGCGCGTTCAACCAGCATCTCGAGAACGCGAAAGGGCTGCGGCCGCAGTTTTACCTTGGTTCCATATTTGTAGAGTTCCCGGGTCCGCGTTCGTAGTTCGTAAGGCCCGAACCAGTAATTTGGAGCCTGATCAGCCATAGGTACTTCCTTAGCAGGGACTGAGAGTTTCCCTTAAAAGGTCCGTATTTGCAAGGCAATTCCTAATCGAATGAGTACGTTAGGCATATACCTAGATGTTATTGATTTCATACCTCGGCGGCATTGACCTTCCTGTCCAAAAATGAGATTCCCATAAGCCACAATTCACCGCGCTGCCATTTCCCTCCCCACGGCCAGCAACTCCCAGGTGAACCGACAAATTCACGCCTATGGAGGCGCCAGCATGAGTGTTTGCCCAAGGTTCGCGCACCAGTTGTTTCCTTGTATCCAACGAATGAGGCCGCTCGCCGGGTTGAGGAAGCCTGGGTTGCGGTTGGAAATTGCCCAGCTCATAACGGCGATCCTGATTCTGTTCACCTTGTCAGCCTCCAGTGAGGCTGCCCCTATCTTCGTTACCACGACCGCGCAAAAGATATCGTCGTCGGGGGGGTGCTCGCTTCAGGAAGCTATTTATTCCGCGAACTTGGATAGCAACACCGCAGTCGCGTCCTACAACACAGACGGCACTGCCAACTACGTAACCACGCAGTGTGCTCCCGGCAGCGGCGACGACATTATCGTGCTGCCCACAGAGGCGTCGTTTGTGCTCTCTGGGCCCATCCAGGATGCAAGCAATCCGTTCGGGCCGACCGCCACTCCTCTAATTACTTCGAATATCACGATTGAAGCGCATGGTTCGACATTGAGATGGGTTGCCCCGCGTACCCGTGCTTTCGCGGTGGCCAGCACAGGCAGGCTCACCCTGCACGATATCTACATCAGGGACTTCGAAGTCAAAGGTGGAGACGGAGCCGGTGGTGGTGGCGGCGGGCTCGGCGCGGGTGGTGCGATCTATGTCAAAGGAAGCGGCAGCCTGGCCGTCGTGCGGAGCACGTTCTCCGGCAACCACGTTACGGGCGGCACCGGCGCCTATGACTGGCAAGGCGGTGGTGGCGGAGGCCTTGGAGGGAATGGCGGCACGTCGGCCGGTGGTGGTGGCGGTGGTGGCGGCTCCCGCGGGAATGGAGGATCTGGTGCTACCGCGAGCGGCCTTGCCGGGAGCGGTGGAGGAACCCTGTTCGATGGGAGCGGCAAAGCCAATTTATTTCTCCGGGCAACGGGTGGTTTTGATTGCGGCGCGGATGGTGGTGCCTTCGCAGAAGATGGGCTCGATGCGGCCTGCCCGGGTGGCGGTGGCGGGGGTGGTGGCAGAGGAGAGGACTTCCTCGCGGGCAATGGCGGTCGTGGTAACTACGGCGGCGGCGGTGGTGGTGGCGGTCGTGCATTCGATGACGTTGGAAACGGCGGAAACGGTGGATTCGGAGGCGGCGGGGGCGCGGGCCGGTATGGAGCAGAGGACATAGCGCTAAGCAGTGGCGGAGACGGCGGCTTTGGTGGCGGTGGCGGCGCAGGGCCCGGCGGAGTGGCCACGGGGGGGCCCGGGCATGGCGGCACCTTTGGCGGTGACGCGGTTTTTATCCAGGGCGGTGGAGGCGCGGGCCTAGGGGGAGCCATCTTCAGCGATGGCGGTCATATTCTTATTGATAACAGTACCTTCACCGGAAACTTCGCCACCACCGGCCTAGGTGATTTTCCCGCCAGCGACGGTAGCGCTGCCGGCGGCGCAATTTTTGCTGTGCAGGGCTCGGTCACGATTCGCAACTCAACCATCAGCGGTAATTTGAGCCTTATTAACATCGCCGGTCAGTTTGGCCGTACCCGCACCTTGGGCGGCGGTTTGTACGTAACGTCCGTAGATAATGTCGTGTTGTATAACAACATTCTCTCGGGCAACGTGGCTCTGAGTGAGTCGGACTGTGCGGTCGACGGTTACATCGGTTCCATATCCAGCACAGGCAACCTGATCTCGAGTCTTACCAGCTGTCCCGGTGTTTGGGTCACAGCTGATCCTCAACTAGGGCTTCTGCAAGCCAACTCGGGCATTACGCCCACTCTGGCAATTGCCAAAACCAGTTCTGCATTCAATGCAGCAGATCCGAACGCTTCTCTCGCGCAAGACCAGAGAGGAATTGACCGGCCGCAAGCCGGCGGCTTCGATATCGGGGCCTTCGAGTTATGCGTGTCCCCTAATCCAATCATTCCGAGTTTTTGCGCAGATATTGTGGCCCATCCTCCCGAGGATACCCAGCCCTTAACCATGCTGGTCTTTCCTGCAACGGGCGGGACCACAACTCCAGCCGTGGGAACTTATACTCCGGTGGCGAACACAGTGGTCCTGGTGAATGCGACGCCGAATCCGGGGTACGGCTTTACGCAATGGACCGGCGGGGTCGCGAACCCAACCAGTCCATCCACGACCGTGGTCATGGACGGCCCGAAGACGCTGACCGCCAACTTCGTGCAGCTTTCAGCCACGATGTTTGGCAACATCATCGCCAAATCCGGACCGGCGAATGCACGGGTGTGGACGCTCTCGCTGCTGGATAACGGGCCTGATGCTGCCAATGCGGTTTCAATCGGCAGTTTCACACTGACCCAGACCTTCGGCGCGGCCTGCACTCCGGTGGTGAAGACGGCAACTCCGATTGCTCTGGGCAACGTAGCGCCGTTGCAGACCGCAACCACAAACCTAACCATTGACTTCACGGGATGCGCAGCGGCGGCGCGCTTCACCGCGAAATTCACCTACTCGGCCAACGGCGGGGCGGTTTCGGGGTATGTAACCCGTACGAACCAATACCAATGATCGCAGATTCGATTCTATTGGGGGACGGGATGAAAACAATACGAATTGCGATGGTTGGCATGGCGGTGCTGGTCGGCATCGGACTCAACTCCGGCGCCGCGCAGACCGGCGCAACCATCTGGGTCACCAGCCTTGAAGACAAAATCAGTTCGCGTGATGGGTGTTCGTTACAGGAAGCGATCTACTCGGCAAACTTTGATGAAAACAAAGCCCCCGATTCATTCAATGCGGACGGAAGCGACCATTTCATTGCCACACAGTGTGTGCCCGGCCACGGCGATGACGTCATCGTATTACCCGCCGGCGCCGTGCTGCAGATGGACCATGCGACGCTCGATGGACACAATCCCTTCGGTCCGACCGCGACGCCGATGGTCACCTCGAACATCCGTATCGAAGCCAACGGGGCAAGATTTCAGCACGCGGGAAACAAGAATTTTCGTGCGTTCGCTGTGAGCAGCACCGGACGGCTGACCATGTCCGGCGCCTACATCGGCGGTTTCACTGCCCGGGGCGGCGATGGCGCGTTGGGCGGCGGTGGTGGCCTGGGCGCTGGCGGCGCGATCTTTCTCAAGGGCAGCGGAACCTTGATCGTTGAGAACTCTACTTTTGAAAGGAACGGGGCCATTGGCGGGAATGGCAGCTTCTACCCCGTGAACATTGCAGGTGGAGGAGGCGGGGGCGGCATGGGCGGCTCCGGGAGTGGGTTCGCAGATGGTGGAGACGGTGGTGGTGGCGGTGGATCTGGCGGCGATGCTCTCGGCATCACCAGTGTGGGCTCCTTCTGGGCAGGGGGAGGCACCATTCCTAAACCTGACAATGTTTCCGAAGATATCTATAGCAAGGTCTTTTGTGGAGGCACGTCCGTTCATCTGGGTGATCCGGGGCAGGATGGCCTTTGTCCCGGTGGCGGCGGTGGCGGCGGTCATCACCCAGAATCCACGAATGATTGTCTTCCCGTCATCGGTTCGGGAGCCGGCAGGGGTGGCAATGGTAACTATGGCGGCGGAGGAGGAGGCGGTGGAAGCTGCGAAGATGGTTCTGGCGCAGCCGGCGGGAACGGCGGCTTTGGTGGTGGCGGAGGCGCCGGGGCATCTCCTCAAAAGGAGGACTGCGACCACGGCGGCAACGGTGGCTTCGGTGGCGGAGGCGGCGCCTGCTCGGAACACGAAGGCGGCGGCGGAAATTTTGGCGGCAACGCCATCGGACCAAATGGTGGAGGCGGCGCGGGACTCGGCGGGGCGTTGTTTACCGACGGCGGCACGCTCGTCATCCGCAACAGCACCTTCACCGCTAACTTCGCCCTTCGCGGAGTGGGAGGCAGTTCGGAAAATACCTCCTCCGCGGACAATGGCGCGGACGCCGGCGGCGCGATTTTTGCTTATCACGGTTCTACGACACTCCAACAAGTGACCATCGACGGAAATGAAACTACCGGACCATTCGGAGGCGTGGAAATTTTTCAACTTCCAGGTTCTCCCTCGCAACCAACCTCATTTACCCTGGACAACTCCATCATCTCCAACAACGGTGTTGGTTTCAGCGCCCCGAGCGAGTGCATCATTGACGGGACCTCGATTGATTTCACCGGCAGCGGGAATCTGATCGTTGACAACAATAATTGTCCCGGAGTCTTCGCCAGTGCCGATCCGCATTTGGGGCCGTTGCGGGACAACGGCGGCCCGACTCCCACCAAGGCAATTGCCAAGACCAGTCCGGCATTCAACGCCGCCGATCCCAGTGTCGCTTTGTCGCACGATCAGACGGGCACAACCCGTCCGCAGGCCGGGGGGTTCGATATCGGAGCGTTTGAAGTCTGTGTTTCTGCCAACCCGCTCATAACATTTTGCGAAAATCCAGACCAGGTAGTTGACCCGCCACCAACCGTCCGGTTGACTATGCAAGCATCTCCGGCGGCTGGCGGCATATTGAGTCCGCCCGCCGGTGATAACCCTGAACTCCTCAATTCGGTGGTCCTGGTGAAGGCAACAGCCAATCCTGGTTACGATTTTTCGAGTTGGACCAGCAACGTCACGGTTCCACTCAATCCGTTGAGCACCATCGTCATGTCTCAACCGCAAACCGTAGTGGCCACATTTACGCCAATTTCAACCAGCACTACAAACCTTTTGGGGAATATCGACGCCAAGTCAGGTCGCACTGGGGCGCGTGTATGGACGCTATCGGTGACCGATAACGGCCCGGCAATCGCTTATGGCACAACGATCAACTCCTTCATGCTTACGCAAACCGCGGGGACGGCTTGCACTCCTGTGGTGGCCAATTCATTTCCGCTTCTGGTGGGGGATTTGGCTGTTTCGCAAACCGGGACCGCCAACGTCAACATTGACTTCAGCAATTGCGCGGCAGCTGCGCGTTTTACCGCGATCTTCACCTTTTCGGCGAATGCCGGATTTGCTTCCGGAACGGTTACACGCACCAATCAGTTTCAGTAGAAAGGCAAAAGAAAAGAGGAGTTATATATGAGAACAATTCGAATGATGATGCTAGCGATGCTTTGTGCAGTTTCGTTGGGGGGCATGGCCCGGGCTGACGGGGTTACACTGACCCTCGATCCCACAGATGGGGCGCTCACCGGACCAGCCGGGTCTACCGTAGGGTGGGGATTTACCTTTACCAATCTGAGCAGCTACTTTGCTGTCATCAGCGGTTCAGATTTTTGTGTGGGCGTGATTACGTCCCCGTGTGCCACCTCTTTTGGGACCTATACGGACCTGGCCGGATTGCAATTTATCGTGGCGGGTCCATCGCCTGAAGACAGCAGTTTCACCGCGGTTTTCGACAACAGCCTGGGGACAGGACTGGGGAGCTTCCTGATCGATCCGGCATCGACTGGAACGGTCCTGGGGCAAATTGTGCTGTTCTATGATTTGTACAGCGTCGATCCAAATTCAGCCGATTTTGATCCGACGCTGGATACGCTTTCGGTAGGGAATACGGTAAAGGCAGCGGCCTCGATCACCGTGGGCACCAGTACGGTCTCCGTGCCGGAGCCAGGATCGATATTGTTGCTCATCACTGCTTTGGTGATGACCCTGCTCTGTGTGAAGTTCAGTCCGAAAGTACGGTTGCAGTTGCAGCGATAACGTAGATCTCCTAGCTAGATTGCCGGTGGCGACGCACGCGGAGGTGCGTCGTCCGCAGTTGTGGTGCGCGCACTCGAATCGCTCTCCCATCTCATTACCTTCGTTAAAACGGTTTTTCTTCCGTAACCTTTTCTCCCCCTCTCCAGTTATCCTTAATGACCTACCGCGGAGAACTGGTTGACGGCCAGCAAGCAGGAAACAGACGAGCGGCTTCTGGTGGAGGCGGCGCAGCGTGATCCGCGCCGCTTTGCGGAGCTTTATGAGCTTCACTTCCATCGTGTGTACGGGTACGTCTTGCGGCGGGTGGAGCGGCGGGAGGAAGCTGAAGATATTACTTCAGAGGTTTTCCACCATGCTCTGGCCAAGATCAAGAGCTACGAATGGCGCGGGGTGCCGTTTTCGGCCTGGCTGATCCGCATCGCTGCCAACGCCCTCACGGACCGCTGGAAGAAAACTTCACGCGAGAGCGATGACCCCGTCGAAGACGATTTGGAAGGCAGTTACGCGGATGATATCGAACAATGTGCAGCGCTTTCACAACTTGTGCAGGGCCTTCCCGCCGAGCAGAAACGGGTGCTGATTCTCCGCTTTGTCGAAGGCAGAGAGCATCAAGGAGATCGCCAACGAGATTGGCAAGACCGAAGGCGCAGTGAAGCAATTACAATTCCGTGCCCTGGAGAAGCTGCGGGCGCAGATGGAGGGTGCCAATGCCTAAGCGCTCTCTTTCGGGTCCAAAGGAATTTAACCGGTTGAATCGGTGCGGTGGAGGCGATGCTCCACGCTTCGCGGGATGTGGGCGGCCGCCACCACCCGGGCACCGATAGCGACGCGCAGCTGTTGAAAATCGCTAGAATGCTAAGCGATTTGCCGCGTGGGGATTTCAAGGCTAGTTTAAAAAAGAATTTGGAAAGGAGTGCTTCCATGGCAACCATGACAGAACCTACTGCGTCCGTTCGAACCAGCACGTCCCCGAGGCTGAGCTTCAAGGATCCAGCTACAGCCATTTTGTTCTACGAGAAAGCATTCAGGGCCAGGGAATCGTGGCGCTTTGAAGTTGAAGGTAGCATCGCCCACGCCGAGATCAAGATTGGAGATTCAGTCGTCCTGGTCTGCGGGGAGTGGCCGGAAGGCGGCCGCTACAGCGCCGAGACGCTGGGGCAATCGCCGGTCAGCATGGTAATCAATGTGCCGGACGCGGACGCTTTCATAGAGCGCGCAGTCTCTGCCGGCGCGAAGGTGGTACGTCCGATCAGCGACCAATTCTATGGACATCGCGAGGGAACGCTGCTTGACCCCTTCGGGTATTCGTGGACCGCATCTACGGTGAAGGAAGAAATGCCGGTCGAGGAGATGCACCGTCGCTTCCGTGCGATGATGCCGCCGAAGAAGAAGCCCGACGTTCCTCCGGTTCCCACAGGCTACCGTACGCTCACGCCTTACGTTGTAGCGCAGGATGCGGATGCGCTGATTGATTTTGTGAAGGCGACATTCGGCGCGGAGGAAACATTCCGCTCGGTGGGTGGCGCGGGTGGCCGCCACGCTGAAGTTCGCTTGGGTGACTCCATGATGATGATCGGCGGTGGCGGCCCGGGGCTGAAGTGGCACGGCGAATCGAACCTGGGTGCGTTTCACATCTATGTTCGTGAATGCGACGCAGTGTACAAACGTGCCTTGGAAGCAGGCGCTGAAACCATTCATCCGCCGATGGATCAGCCTTACGGAGAGCGGTCGTCAGCTGTAAAAGATAAAGCCGGAAACTTCTGGTACATCGCGACTCGGTTGGAAGGCGACTACAAATGGGAAGGCGCGCCGGATGTGCAGCCGTATCTGCACCCGCTGCGGGGCGAGCCAGTCATTGCTTTCCTGAAGAAAGCTTTTGGTGCAGAGGATCTGGGCCGATTTGCTTCACCGGATGGAGTGATCCATCACGCCACGCTGAAAATTGGAGACTCACACCTGGAACTGGGTGAGGCGCAGGGGCCGTATCAGCCCATGAAGTCCATGTTCTATCTGTACGTTCCGGATTGTGATTCGCTTTACCGCCGTGCAATTGCTGCGGGTGCGACTTCCATCATGGAGCCAATGGATCATCCCTACGGCGACCGTAGCGGCGGCGTGAAGGATGCTTTCGGCAACCAGTGGTATATCGCGACGCATATCAAAGATGTCACGCCGTAATGGTTAAGTACTGATTTATGGCTGGATGTAATGGTGGACGCTTATTTAGTTATATGAGTGGCGCGTAAGTGACGACGCTCGACACGAGCCCGGGCGAAGCGGCCTTTGTACGGAGCACGAAACAATAACGCGAAAGCCAAGATCGGGCTTGAGTGCGGTCCCCCCCGGTCGCTCAGAGCCCTGCTGCTACAATGCGGCCCATGTCCGCCTACGTGGCGAGGGCCACATGAGTAGATCCAATCCGCTGACGTTGAGCCGATCACGCCAGCCCGACTTGTTAACCATTGCTGCCGTGGCGATTGTGGCCACCGTGATTACGGATGTGATTCACGAGGGCCTTGGTCACGGTGGCATGTGTCTGGCTACCGGCGGGCATCCCCAGGTTCTTTCCACCGTGTTCTTCCAGTGCAGCGCGGAGCCTCGTCTAGTGGCGGCGGGCGGCACACTCGCCAATCTAATCTTCGGAGCGCTGTTCTTGGGGGCCGCGCGCGCTGTCAAGCAGTCGTCATCTTGGCGCTACTTTTTCTGGTTGCTGATGACCTTTAATTTGTTCGACGCAGGCGGATATTTTCTGTTCTCTGGTATCGGCAACATCGGCGACTGGGCTGCGGTCGTGGCGGGTTGGCAGCCTGCGTGGGCATGGCGAATCGCCTTGATTGCGCTTGGAACAGTTACCTATTTCTTTTTGTTCGTGCCACTTTGCCTGCGCGAATTGCTTCCGTTCGTGGGAACAAATGCAGAGATTCGTGTGCGGCACGCGCGCCAGTTTGCGCTCATTCCTTACCTCACTTGCGGAATTCTTTCCTGTGTTGCGGGCGCACTCAACCCGGTGGGGCCACTGCTGATTCTGATCTCTGCTGCGGCTGCGTCATTCGGCGGGAAATCCGGACTGGCGTGGATGTGGATGTTGCTCCGCGGCCCGCGAATTTCCAGCAGCGATCTCCAGATGCCCGAGCTCCAGCGCAGCCGGGGATGGATGGTCGCCGCTGTGATCCTAGCGATCGCATTCATCGCCGAACTGGGGCCCGGTATCAAGTTTCATTAGGATTGTCGGGGAAGCTGGATAATTTGCAATTAGGGGAACGTCCCCCCAATAAACCAGAGGTCCACCGCTATCAATGACGACGACTCCGACCCTCGGAGCCTCGGTCAAAGTTCAGTAGTGCCGACCCCAACAACAGGAACGGGGAGCCGCATCAAGTCCACGGCTCCCCTCCCCGGCAGGTGGATTGTTGCGAGAAAGCTCTGTCCTGAAGCGCAGTCATCCGCCCCAGCTACTCCACCGTACGAACCACGCCATGGATCGCCTGCGGACCGAAATGACTTGTTGCAGGGCCGACGAGTACGAGTGAAAGGTTCGAGAACGGGACTAGCGATCCTCCATTGATGCAGACTTGCATCGTGGAGAGGCCATTTTTCTGAAAGGGCGCCGCGTTCCCGTTCCCTGTAATGCTGACCGGCCCGGTGATTACCAGATTTTGGCTGGTGGTCGGGGGCTTATAGGCAGGACAGACGGTCGCATCGGAAGTGAAAGTGACCTTGGCGTCCGTCATGGTGATGTGATGAGTGTGAGCCCCCCGGCTATCGGGATTGGTCAAATCGACCGTGACCCCGGAATCGGAAGTCTCCATGGTGACGGCCGCGTAAAAATTGGCGGATTCTCCGTGTACGTCCAAGGTCCAGTTGCCGCGGATCTCGTACGGCCCTCCGGCAACGGTGGAGGGGGAATAATCATTAATGATGCCCTTGAAGTGGACGAAGCGACCATAGTGCTGCGATGAGGGAGTCTCCGCCAGGACGCCACCTGAAGCCAACACCAGGACGCAGAGAGCGCATGTAGCCCAGCCGAACGTTTTTCTGCTCATAAGAAAGTCTCCAAAGTTGAAAGTTGCGCCTTAGCGCCGAAAACTCTCAGGGATACAGGGCGCCAGGCTTGCGCTGCGGCGGTAGCTCCATGAATTGCAATTCGGCGGTCTTGCGCTTAACCTGCTGGGACACCGTCGAGCATCCGGGCGTCGACGGTCAAACAGCAATGCGCGGAGTAGCGATTTACCATGGAATGCGGCCTTTTGCCGTTCCGGGCGAACGCGCTACAGTAGCGTCACCAGGATCCGCCATGCGACGGGACCGGGTGGGAGAAGCCGATGGGTGATCCATCCTCAGGCGTGCAGACATCCGAGAAAACACCCGAAGAGCGGCTGGACTCGTGGAAGGAAATCGCTGCCTACCTCAACCGCGACGTAACCACCGTCCAACGCTGGGAGAAGCGGGAGGGGATGCCGGTTCACCGTCACCTCCACGACAAGCGTGGTTCGGTATACGCCTTAGCTTCCGAGCTGGATGGCTGGTTGCAGGGCCGCCGGCTGCAATTGCCGGAGGATGGGAAGGAGTCACAGGCCGGACCGGCCATAACCGCCTCCGACAACCAGGGGGAAATATCCGGATCGCGGGTGCGACTCTGGGTTGGTCTGGCTGGGCTGGCGGTGCTGGTCGTCTTGGCCATCGCCTATATTAAGGAACGGGATCGCGCCGAGAAAGCGGCCTCACCTAAAATCAAATCACTGGCGGTTCTACCCTTAAAAAACTTGTCCGGAGATCCGGCCCAGGAATACCTCGCCGATGGCATGACCGAGGCCCTGATCGGTCGGCTGGCGGCAATTCACAACCTGCGCGTGATCTCCCATACTTCAGTGATGCGCTTTAAAAACCCTCAGATCTCAGTGCCGGAGATCGCCAAAACTCTGGGGGCGGATGCCATCGTCGAAGGATCGGTCATGCGGGAGGGTAGCCGGATTCGCGTCACCGCCCAGTTGATCCGAGGCCCTACCGACGAACACTTCTGGTCGGAATCGTACGATCGCCAGCTAAAGGACGTCCTTGCCATCGAGAGCGAAGTAGCGCAAGCCATAGCCGAGAAGGTCGAGGTTACGGTCACAGGAAAGGAACAGGAAAGGCTGGCCAGAGTGCCGGCCGTTCCACCGGAAGTATATGAGAGCTACCTGAAGGGCCGATACGCTTTGAACAAAGGCAACCGGCGGGCGGAGATCGAGGAAAGTATTGGTTATTTTAACCAGGCGTTGAAGAGCGATCCGACATTTGCGCCGGCCTACGTCGGCCTGGCGGAAGCCTACACATGGCTTGGCACAGTGTTTGCGGGCGGTACTCCCGAAGAGACGCGGCCGAAAGTCATGAGCGCCGCCCGCAATGCACTGAAACTCGATCCCGATCTCGTTGAAGCCCATCTCTTGCTGGCCAACGTTCTGCAGGAAGAGTGGCACTGGGCCGAAGCTGAGTCTGAATACAGGAACGCCCTTGAATTGACCCCGAATGACGCGGATGCCCAGGCCAAATTTGCTCTATGGTTGCTATGCCAGGGACGGACGGGCGAAGCTGTGGCTTGGGTGGAGCGCGGCCGGGAACGGGATCCGGTTGTGGTTTCTGGTGGCAGCGTCGCGTGGATTCTGTTTCAGTCGCACCGTTACGACGAGGCCATACGTGAATCGCGCGGTGTGCTAGCAGTGCACCCACAGGATGCAGGTACGCTTTTGGGGCTCGGATTCGCGCTGGTCGCCAACAATCAACCCGGCGATGCAGTTCCAGTACTGGAGAGAGCGGTTTCGATTTCCAATGGCAGCCCTGCTGCGGTTGGTGTGCTGATCAGAGCGTACGCTCATGCTGGGCGGCGCAGTGATGCACTCCGCCTTCTGGCAGAACTGAAAAGACGCCGGCAGGCAGGTTACATTCCCGCAGGAGCCTTCGTGAACGCTTACTTGGGTCTTGGCGAAAACGACGAAGCCTTCGCCTGGATCGAGCAAGCTTATAAAGAAAAATCGAATATCCTGCAATTTGTCAAGACACATCCATACTTCGACCCAATCCGCAATGATCCTCGCTTTGCAGATTTGGTCCACAGGGTTGGCCTGAGTTAGAGCATCCAGGTCCCAGTATCAGGCGGGTGGTGGACTCGAGCTCGGTTTGGCTTGAGTCGGGATATTCATACGTTAACGGCCCGGCCCGGCTGACAAGCTAGATTGTGCACATGCTTGGGGGATCGACACGTCTTCACGAGGCATTCCGCCGGGTGCCCCAGGTCTCGCGACTACGGCGAGCCCCTGGGGCACACCCAGAGTTTTCGTTCCGGCTGAGCTTAGGCAACCTCGAAGCGATCGTGGTCCATCACCTTGTTCCACGCAGCCACGAAGTCCTTCACGAACTTTTCCTTCGCGTCCGCGCACCCATAGACTTCCGCCAAGGCGCGCAGCTGCGAGTGTGAACCGAAGATGAGGTCGGCACGGGTGCCGGTCCACTTGACCTGATTTGTCTTGCGGTCGTGTCCTTCGTACACGCCATCCGAGCCATCAGGCTTCCATTCCGTGCCCATGTCGAGCAGGTTGACGAAGAAGTCGTTAGTCAGCGTCTCCGGCTTTTTGGTGAAGACGCCGTGCTTGGACTTCCCGACGTTTGCCCCGAGGACGCGCAGGCCACCGACGAGGACCGTCATTTCCGGCGCCGTCAGCCTTAGCAATTGCGCCTTATCCACCAACATCTCCTCAGGCGACAAGCGCTGTTTGCCGCGAACGTAGTTGCGGAACCCATCGGCCTTCGGTTCGAGCGGTTCGAAGGACTCGACGTCAGTCTGTTCCTGCGACGCGTCCATGCGGCCGGGCGTGAAGGGAACTTTCACTTTGAGGCCTGCCTTCTTCGCAGCTTCCTCGACGGCTGCGCAGCCGCCCAGAACGATCAGGTCGGCCAGCGAGACTTTCTTCTTGCTGGACTTGTTGAATGCTGCTTGGATCGCCTCCAGCTTTGCCAGAACCTTCGCCAGTTCCGCCGGCTGATTGACTTCCCAATCCTTTTGCGGTGCAAGACGAATACGCGCGCCATTCGCTCCACCGCGCTTGTCGGAGCCGCGGAAGGTGGACGCCGACGCCCAGGCTGTCGAGACCAGTTGCGAGATCGACAGTCCGGATTTGATAATCTTCGCCTTCAGCGCAGCAACTTCCTTGTCCCCGATGACTTGTTTGCGGTTCACTGCGGGAATCGGGTCTTGCCACGGCAGGTGCTCCTTGGGAACGAGTGGGCCAAGATAACGCACGATTGGGCCCATGTCGCGGTGGGTCAGCTTGAACCATGCGCGGGCAAACGCCTCCGCGAACTGGTCGGGATGCTCGTAGAAGCGTCGTGAAATCTTTTCGTAGGCCGGGTCAACCCGCAAGGAGAGGTCCGTGGTCAGCATGGAAGGCGCCTGACGCTTGGAGGGATCGTGCGCGTCTGGTACCGTACCGGCGCCTGCGCCATTCTTCGGCGTCCACTGATGCGCGCCCGCCGGGCTCTTGGTCAGTTCCCATTCGTAGCTGAACAGGTTCTTGAAGAAATTGTTGCTCCACTTGGTAGGCGTCTGGGTCCAAATGACTTCCAGTCCGCTGCCGATCGCATCGCCGCCTTTGCCCGTCCTGAATTTGCCCTTCCAGCCAAGGCCCTGCTCCTCGATGGGGGCGGCTTCCGGCTCTGGGCCCACCAGTGCCGCATCGCCGGCGCCGTGGGTTTTACCGAAGCTGTGACCGCCGGCAATCAGCGCGACTGTCTCTTCGTCGTTCATTGCCATACGGCGGAAGGTTTCGCGAATATCTTTGGCCGCCGCGAGGGGATCCGGCTTGCCGTTCGGCCCTTCCGGATTCACGTAGATCAGACCCATTTGCACGGCCGCGAGGGGATTCGAAAGATCGCGGTCGCCGCTGTAACGCTCGTCCGCCAGCCACTTGCCTTCGGGGCCCCAGAAGACGTCCTCTTCTGCTTCCCAAACATCCGCACGTCCGCCGCCGAAGCCGAACGTCTTAAAGCCCATAGATTCGAGGGCGACATTGCCGGCGAGGATCATCAGGTCGGCCCAGGAAATTTTCCGGCCGTATTTCTGTTTGATCGGCCAAAGCAGCCGGCGTGCTTTATCCAGGTTCACGTTATCCGGCCAGCTATTGAGGGGGGCGAAACGCTGCTGCCCGGCTCCGGCGCCGCCACGGCCGTCGCCGATGCGGTAGGTACCGGCGCTGTGCCAGGCCATGCGAATGAACAGCCCGCCGTAGTGGCCAAAGTCGGCCGGCCACCAATCTTGCGAGTCGGTCATCAGTTTATGAAGGTCTTTGATTACGGCTTTCAGATCGAGAGTCTTGAATTCCTTGGCGTAGTCGAACTCCTGGCCCATCGGATCAGAAAGGCTGGAGTGCTGGTGGAGAACCTGAAGGTTCAGCTGGCTCGGCCACCAGTCACGGTTTGTGGCTGCGGGGGTTGCGCCCGCGAACGGGCACTTGGCTTCGGTGGACATAATTTGCTCCTGATTCTCGGGGACAGGCGCCCCCGGCTGCCGTGGTTTCTCCACGGGTTTGTGTTCAATGGTTAAATTCAAACTCTGGTTTTGCGTCCCCGGGTTGAGGCGCAGCTTTCACACACACCTAAAATGTCGATTGCAATACGCGTGACTTTGAAGCCGCGCGGAAGTTTGTGGCGAAGCTCGACCGGAGCAATCTTGTCTTCATCCACGTCCACGATGGATTTACAACGGATGCAAACCAGATGGTGATGCGGGTCGAGATTGGACTCAACTCGCAGCGCCCCGTGATACGTACTCACCTTGCGCAGCATGCCGTTGTCAATGAAGGTCTGAATGTTCTTGTAAACCGTGGCCAAGGAGACAGTGGGAATCTTCTCCTTTACCTCGGTATAAATTATTTCCGGGCTGGGATGTCCGGGAAAGGACATCACAGTCTCGTAGATCACCTGCCGCTGGTGCGTGGCCACTAACTGGTGGCGTTGGCAGAGATCACGAAATTGGAAAGATGATTTCACAGATGATAATTATTATTATTCGCGAGAAGCTTTAATTTGTAAAGCGTAGTACCGGACGCGCTCGTCCGGGGTGAGTATTAGTTCGGCGGGCTGGTGCGAAGCATCTTCCCTAGGCAGCGAGTGCGCCTATCCCTACGCAAGATTGGCTCTCTCGCGGTATATTGAGGCCAATGCCTAAATCCACGCAAACCCCGTCCGCGCGTACCGCCATCGCCATCATGGCCGCTGGCAAGGGAACTCGCCTCAAATCCAAACTTCCTAAAGTATTACACGAAGTTGGCGGCAAGCCTCTGCTGGCGCATGTGATTGCCGCGGCCACCAAAGTCGTGCCGGCTTCGGATATTTACGTCATCATTGGTCATGAAGCCGACCGGGTGCGCGAGGCGCTGGCTCACACCGGGGTGGGATTTGTTCTCCAAAAAGAGCAAAGGGGCACGGGCCACGCTTTGATGATGGCCCGCGAAGCTCTGTCCGGTTATGACCAGGTGATTGTTCTCTCAGGGGATGCTCCGCTGATTCAGGCCCAGACCATTGAAAAATTGCGCGACTTTCACACTTCTAAGAGAGCTGCGATGACTTTGCTGACTGCTGTGCTGGAGGTTCCGTCGGCGTATGGAAGGATCGTCCGCAAAGGCCCCAAGAGCGACGAAGTTAAAGCGATTGTTGAATTTAAGGCGCTATCTCCAGCTCAGCGTAAGATATGTGAAATCAATGCCGGGTTCTATGCCTTTGATGTGCCACTGCTTTTCGGGAACATCGACAAGCTCAGCACCAACAATGCCCACGGAGAGTTCTATCTCACCGACATGGCAGCAATCTTCGGCAAGAGAAAAAAGCCGGTAGTGGCTGTGCAGGCCCAAAATGCCAACGAGGTCCTGGGCGGAAATACTCGGGCTGAACTGGTGGAGATCGATCAGCACATCCGCATGGCCAAGTGCCGCCAGCTGATGAATGACGGTGTGACTGTTTTTTACCCGCAGAGTTGCGTGATTGATTGCGACGTGGAAGTTGGAACGGACACGGTGATTGAACCGTTTGTGCAGTTGTTAGGGAAAACCAAAGTTGGCAGTGGGACCCGCATTCATTCTTATAGCGTGATCCGCAATGTGGAAATTGGAGATGGGGTCACGATTCTGCCAGGCTGTGTCATGGATGATTCCCGCGTGCACGATAAGGCCACGCTAGGCCCTTATTCCCGCCTGCGCCCCGGCAGTGATATCGGCGAGGGCGCTAAGGTCGGCAATTTTGTCGAGACCAAGAAAATTCACTTGGGTAAGGGATCGAAGATCAACCACCTTACTTATATGGGAGACGCGGAAATTGGCGAAGGCGTAAATATTGGTGCCGGGACAATCACCTGCAACTACGACGGGGTTCGCAAGCACAAGACCATTATTGAAGATGGAGTGTTTGTGGGCAGTGATTCTACGCTGGTTGCGCCAGTGAAGATCGGGAAGGGCGCATACATTGGGGCCGCTACCTGCGTGACGGAAGATGTTCCACCGGAATCTCTGGCCTTAGGACGGGCACGGCAAGTTAACAAAGAGGGCTGGGTACGAACTAAGAAAGCACAGCAGAAGGCGGGGCACTAAGCCCCACCCGGCCAGCCAGTCTCACCCGGATTACCGCGTTGCGAATACACAGTACCAAAGCACCAAACATCCCAACTAGGTACGCTGCGGTGTGTGCCCACCAGTCGGCCATGAATCTCGCGTGCTTCTGCACCGGAATTGCTATGGCAAGCCAGCCGTCGAGAGTAAGATGGCCTGACTTCATTAGGCTGTAACCGAGCACTCCGGCTACCAGTGAGGCAATCCCCATACACACCAACAAAACTCCAAGCGGGCGATAAAGGTCGGTGAGGTTCAACTTGGGTCTGGATCCTGCACGAGCTGAGATCGCCAGAAGTATGCCCAATGCGCAACCCACCCACCACGTAGCCAAGATGCCCCATTGAAAGGCGAGGAGTGTGGGAGAAGTAATTGGAAGAATGGTTGGATGCGCAATAGAGAAATATTCGACACAAAGGTGAGCGGTAACTTGGTCGTGCAAGATTCCGTAGGCGATGGCTGCGCCGATGCTCGCCGCCCAGATTTTCAAGACTTCCATGATTAGTACCGATTGGCATTCTACTTGTCATGTACAAGCCTGTAATAAATTTCACCCCTTCTCTATAGATTTCCTCTGTAGCACTCCGGTATTCTCAGGCCATGGGCGCGGTCGCACTCACCGAACTTCTCGGCACTCCGGTTTTTGACTCTGCCGGGGGCCAGTGCGGACGTGTGCGTGAAGTGGCCCTGACTCCTCAGGAAGACCGTTCCCGGGTCTCAACCTTCATTGTGAAGACCAGGAAGGGGGACCGCATGCTCCCCTTTGCCGCGATCGGTTCCATGAATGGCGGGGTTTATGCCACGACTGCCTCATCGGAATGGGCCGTAGCGGACGGCGCGGAAGGTTTGTTTTTGCTGGAGCGCGACCTGCTCGACCAGCAAATCATTGATGTACACGGGCGCAAAGTCGTCCGCGTCAATGACGTGGACTTGCAGCAGGAGACCAGCAACAACCGTCCGTTGCTGCGGGTCAATTCCGTGGATGTTGGGGTGCGCGGCGCAGTGCGTCGCCTGCTGAAAGGCGTGGTGCCCATGATGGCCTTGCGGACCTTGCTGACGCAGCTTCCGCCGCGGCCGATCCCCTGGGATTTTGTCGATCTGATCGAGACTGACCCCGCGCGCCGGGTAAAACTCAAAATTTCCCATGAACGCCTGGCGACCCTGCATCCAGCGGATATCGCCGACATTATTGAGAAACTGACTCCAATTGAACGCGAAGCTGTGTTCGAAACCTTGGATGAAGAAGTAGCTGCGGAAGCCCTGGAAGAAGTCAAACGAAAAGTACAGAAGTCCATCGTGGAGTCGCTCGATTCGGAACGCGTGGCGGAAATTGTCGAGGAGATGAATCCTGACGCCGCCGCCGACCTGCTGGCCGATCTCCCGGAACAGCGCACAGAAGAAATTTTGGAGGAAATGGAGCCCGAGGAGCGCAAGGAAATGGTCGAACTCCTCGAGTTCGGTGAAAACACCGCTGCCGGCCGTATGAACCCTGAGTTTTTAGCTGTGAGTGTGGCCGGCAATGTGGGCGATGCCATTGAAGCTCTCCGTAAGTTTGAGGGCGGAATCGAGAGCGTCAGCACGATTTACCTGGTGGATTCGCACGGAACGTTGGCTGGGGCGGTCCCGTTGTCGAAGCTGGTCTTGGCCTCCTCGAACGAGCCGCTGCTATCGCTCGCGCAAGAACCGCTGATTTTCAGCTCCCTTAAAACCCGCGACAAAGAAGTGGTTGAATTGTTCGACAAGTACAATCTTTTCAGCCTGCCAGTAGTAGACGAGAACCAGAGGTTGTCCGGAGTTATCACTTCGGATGACATCATAAGCCTGCTCAGAGCGAAGCTATAATCTGGTGTGATCACACGCACAAATAGCGCAGGGCAACTACTACGTGCGCACGCCGTTTCTCGGAAAACCTTTTTCGTGCCAGCGGGTTCTTAACCAGTAGAGAAGTTTGCGCGGCGGTGTCATGATGCGGTCCCGCATTGCAACGCGTTGGTTTGTATCCTTCCTGCTGTTCCTCGGGGCAATAGCCTTTGCAGATCAAGAGCCTGGTGCCGTCAAGGTGTACCACGACGGCGGTATCCGCGACATCAATGCAATCGGCAGCCGCAATGTAGGTTGCGGACGTGGTTTCGGCAACTGGTACAGCGTGGACGGGCAAATCCGCATGGGCAAGGAATATGCCCGCCAGGTGGATTCCTCCACCAAGCTGGTCACCGATCCTGTTATCAACGAATATGTGAATCGGATTGGACAGAACCTGGTCCGGAATTCTGACGCACAAGTACCGTTCACGATCAAGGTAATTGACGCCGACGAGATCAACGCCTTCGCTCTCCCCGGAGGTTTTTTCTACGTGAATTCAGGTCTCATACTGGCTACGGACAACGAAGCTGAGTTGGCCGGAGTCATGGCGCATGAGATTGCGCATGTGGCCGCGTGCCATGCCGCCCGGCAGATGACTCGCGGCCAATGGCTAAATATTGCCTCGGTACCGCTTATTTTTGTGGGCGGAGGTGTAGGCTATGGGGCGCAGAGCGCTGCCGGCCTGGCGTTGCCGCTTACCTTTCTCAAATTCACCCGTGGTTTTGAATTGGAAGCTGACACCTTGGGCCTGCAATACATGTACAAGGCCGGATACGACCCGCTTTCTGTCACCGCATTCTTCGAAAAGGTGCAAGCATTGGAAAAGATCAAGCCGGGAGCCATGGCGCGGGCCTTCGAAACCCATCCGCAGACGCCGCAGCGGATCGAGCGCGTGCAAAAGGAAATCAACACCCTGCTGCCGCCACGGGCTGTGTATCGGGTTGACGATTCAGAATTCCAGGGAGTAAAGGCCCGTGTGGCGGCGCTCATGAACCGTCGAAAAATTGAACCGGTCAATGATGGCGAGAAACCTACCTTGCGGCGTACGTCAAATGATGGCAGTACAACCAAGAAGGAAGCTGAAGACCGGCCTACTCTGAAACCCCGTCCCGATTAACCTGATTGGCCACTAAACAATTTGTCCCGCGGCCAATTGTTGTACCAACTCGAGGTCCGCTTCCAAAAAATCGAAAGACGGCAACAGGGTGCGTTCAGCCCATTGCATATCGTTGAAGATGCGGTTCTCCAGCGCTCCCGCATATTCCCGTATCACAAAGAATCTTAACTCCACCGAACTGCGGTTGGGATACTCGTGGCGAATGCGCGCCACCTCATCACCAACCACCGCATCAATTCCCAGCTCTTCTTCCAGTTCCCGGTGCATGGCGTCACGCGGCTGTTCACCTTCTTCAATTTTGCCGCCAGGGAATTCCCACTTCATGGGCATGGTCTGATGGCGGGTCCGCTGGCAAACCAGGAACTTGCCATCCCTCACGATAAGTGCGGCTACGACTCGTTTCATGCTGGTCTTGCATCTCCTGTGGGAAGTTGGGTTGAGTCGACACAACTGGCGAAGGTAAACGCAAAAGCCGCGAGTCCCGCGGGACAAATCAGTTCAAGCATATGCTCGCCGAAGCTGTGATTGTCTACCAAGGAGTACATTCCGGCCTGCTGGACCAGGACTAGGCTTTCCTCTTGTCCGGACATATTTCGAAATTGAGTGTCGGCGCTGGCCTGATCACGGGTAAGCGGCTTGCCGTCTTGGCGAATAATCACCTCACAAGAAGGGCCACGCGGAGATGCCATTACCAGATTTACCGCTGCTGCGGAGTAGCGGATGATCAGGTGATGCGCGCCTTCGCCAGCGGACTCGAAGTATTCCGCCGTCGAAGCCCACGCACCGCTGGCATAAAAGCAGTTCTCAGCCAGTTCCCCGGCGAAATCATATTCGGCAACCTGGTCCTCCTTGTATCCTCCGGCATTGCCGATGCGCCCACGGCGGTGTCCCAAGTACAACTCGGGGCTGGCAGGGTAGCAAACGGCACCGAGCAAATCTTCTGGGTGGACCGGCCCCAACAGTTCCGGCAACAACACCGCGGGATCAATTTCTCGCAGCAATTCCTGGATGACCTCCTCGCATTCGCGATATGCGCCTTCGCCGGGGTGTGCGAAACGCAAGTATCCCTCCTTATCTAACAGATATTTGCTGGGCCAGCAGCGATTCGCGAATGCTTTCCAGATTTCGTAATTGCTGTCTATGACAATGGGATAGGTCAGGCCAAACTCGCGCACACCGCGTTCTACGTTTGACTCATACTGCGCAAAGGTGAACTCCGGCGTGTGCACCCCGATCACGGTGAGACCGGCATCTTTATAGCGCTCATGCCAGGCCTTCACATAAGGAAGCGTGCGGATGCAGTTAACGCAGGTGTAGTCCCAGAAATCCACCAGCACTACCCGCCCGCGCAACTGGCGGAAACTCAAGGGCGGCGAGTTGAGCCATACGCGCCCAATTTCCGGGGCTCGGACTTGGCCTTTCTCGACTCTCATGCCGAAGGCGCATCCAGATATTTGCCGACCAGTTTGGCGCAGAACTCCACCAGCTCGCGGTCTTCATCTTTAAAGGCAGCAGGGAAGTGGCTATCAATGTCGAGTTCGCCGACGACTTTGCCCCTGGCAAAGATTGGCACGACGATCTCGGACTTGGTTTCGATCGAGCAGGCCAAATAGCGCGAATCTTGGCTCACGTCATCCACTACCACTGTTTTTCCTGTGGAAGCGGCGGCACCGCAAATTCCTTGATTGAGCGGGATGCGTGTATGCGGCGTCATCGCTCCCTGAAACGGGCCTAAGACTAAGATCGGCTCTCCGGAAGGCTGTTGCTCGATCATGTAGAAGCCGACCCAATTGTATTTGGTCATGCGAGTGTGCAGAAGTCGTACAACTTCTTTCATCAAAACGGTTGGCGCAGTTACCGCGGCGGTTAAATCTGTGAGTTCTTGCTTGACTTCGTCCAAAGTGGGGGCTGTGGACATTCCGTCTCCCGTAAACGGTATTTGGTTTCAACAGCGGACTATTCTTGCATATCGCGGATACATCGTAGCCCGGAAACTTGCGGAAAATGTTCCGGATGTATCGCCGTCGCCAATGCCCTTAATCCCTTGACCAGTGTAGGCGCCGGGGTATTCAGGTATTCATCGTTGATGCAGTAGACACGCCCAGCTTCGAGAGCGCGCATTTTTGACCAACCGCGGTCACGGAAGATTCTTCCTAGCGGGACACGGTCACCTGCGCCGCACCAGGCGGCGACGAAGACTTCGGGATTGACGGTGAGCACGGCCTCTGCGGTGGTAGTTGACCCGGGGGCAGAAACAAAGTCTCCTCCCGCTGCTTCGACTAATTCGGCGACCCAGCCTTGGGAGGCAATAATCGGCTTACCCCATTCTTCGCAGAAAACCCGTGGCCGGGGAAGATTTTGCGTTTGTACGCGAATGCTCGCGATCTCGGATTGCATTTGTGTGATCACACTCTCCCCACGGTCGGGGACTCCCATGATCCCCGCGACAGCTGCGATGTCTTTGTAAATATCTGTCAAATTGTGGGGAGCAAGGCCCAGAAACGAAGTCCCCGATTTCAGGATTTCAATCACAGCTTTTTCCTGGTAGGGAACCGAGGCAATGACCAAATCAGGGTGTGCAGCGGTAATCTCTTTAGCGTTAGCAGTCCACGAGTCGGCAATGGTGGAGCAACCTTGATGTGTGACTTCAGGACACACCGCGGCGCAGTACTTGGTGCAGGCTACAAGTCGGTCGAGCTTACCAATCGACGCAAGGATGACTGTGGCACTGGGCTGGAGCGAAACTACGCGCTGTGGAGTGTGGTCGGAGGCCGTCATTGGGACCCCATTGTTACAGGCTTACTGCAAAGATGCCACGGGCCATACGCATTTCTCCGCGTCCTCTGCGCAGATTTTTCTTTGCGAACTCTACGGCTTAAGATTTTGTTAGAGCCAGCGAAAATCAAACTCCGTACCGCGAAGGATGCAGAGAAAACCAACAAATCAAACTGCTCCATTGGGGAGAGACTTGTCCCTGTGGGCTTCAGTGTGAAGAGTTAGGGTTAAGACTCCTGCTACCGCCAGCGCGACCATCATGCAGGCAAAACTGGTCTTGAAGGAATGCGTCCGCGCGGAGAGGTACCCCATCAGTGATGGCCCGATAAAGCCTCCCAACAATCCGATGGAATTAATCATGCCGATGGTGGCAGCAGCGGTCGATCCGTGGAACAGCCCGGCCGGCATGGGCCAGAAGCATGGCAAAAATGCCATCACAAATCCTACGACCAGAGTAAACAGAACCAGGGTGGGCACAGTCCCAAGATCCAAAAACACCAGAGGAACCAGCCCGGCGGCACTCAGCAGAAGTGGAATGGCGGTGTGCCAGCGACGCTCTCCGCTGCGGTCTGAATGCCAGCCATTGATCTGCATAGTGATAAAAGCCAGCAGCCAGGGCAACGCTGCAATAAGCAGAACCTTGGAATTAGAGAGCCCGGAGATACGTTTGACCATGACCGGCAACCAGAAAATAAAAGAAAATGCCGCTACGATCTGCACAAAATAGACTAACGTCAGCGTAATGACTTCGCGATGCACGATCGCCCGGAGAAAGCCAAAGGAAGGCGAGAATTTTTTGGTTTTCTTCTCTTCCTCCAGTTTGGCGGCGATCCAATCCTGCTCGTCCGCAGGCAACCAGTGGGCTTCACGCGGACGGTCAGTCAAATAGAAGTAAGTGACTACCCCAAACACTAGCGCCGGAACACCTTCGAGGATGAACAACCAGCGCCAGCCGCTGATTCCGTGCCAATGGACTCCCAGTACCCAGCCCGCAACAGGTGCGCCGAGAATCTGTGAAAGTGGGATGGCGGCCATGAAATTAGCCATAGCTTTAGCACGGTCTTGCGGCGTGAACCAATGCGTCAGGTAGACAATGATTCCGGGGAAGAACCCCGCCTCCGCCGCACCCAACAGAAAGCGCACCGTATAGAACTGGCGCGGAGTGTGAATGAATGCCATCCACACCGTGACCAACCCCCAGGTCACCATAATGCGGGCAATCCAGCGGCGGGCACTCCACCGTTCCACGATCACCGCCCCAGGGATTTCCAACAGCAGATAGCCGATGAAGAAAATCCCCGAGCCTACGCCAATGACACTATCGCTGAATCCAAGCTCGTGAGGTATTTCCAGGGCCGCGCTGGAAATGTTGGTGCGGTCAAGAAACGCGATGATGTAGAGGAGGAACAGATAAGGCAGCAGGCGCAGGGCGATGCGGTGCCTTGCGCGGTCAGCGACCGTCGAGCTGTGCAGGTTGGCCAAGTTCAGCCGCGAATCGAGTCAGGAAAATATACCCTCCATCCGCGTTCGCTGGCGATCTTTTTTAGTTCAGGGCTGGGATTTACCGCAAAAGGAACCTTGGCCAGCTCGAGCATTTCCACATCCCAGCGCGAGTTGCCAAAGGCAGCATCCGGTTGGCGGCGGACGACCTCGCGTATACCCACGGCTTTGCCTTCGCCGGAGGGTACGCGCACCAGGCGGTCCGTGATACGTCCGTTTTCGATTTCAACTTCACAGGCCAGGATCCGTTCCGCAGGAATCCCAAAATCCTTCATGGCCTCGCGAATCACCCACTCGCTGGTCGAGGAGATGGCCCAGATTTCGCACCCCGAATCTTGCAGCCGCCTAACCAGTTGCTGCATTTCGGGAAAAATGTGCGCAACCATGTTTTCTTCAAAGTATTGCCGCGCGGCCCTGCGAATCTCTTTTTCGTCCAGCCCAACGTTCATCGTAGTCATGTCGGAGACCATTTCATCCTCCGTGACTTTGCCGGCCACATAGTCCGCGTAGCGGCCGCGGGCCCAACCCACGGTTTCATCAGAAACCATGCCGCGCTTCATCTCCCAGGTGAAGAAGCCCTCGCCGGCATCCCCCGACCACAATGTGCCGTCGCAATCGAAAGCAGCAAGCCGAGGCGCCAGGCGGAGGACTGACTCCACAAAGTCTGTGGCCGAGAGAGAGACTGAAGGCGTATTGGAAGCAGGCATCCTTTGACTAGTTTAACTGGAGATCCTACTTCGTACCTTCGAGGGAAGCTTTCCAGTAAGCTTGGTGGCCAATGTAGTCATCATCCGCCAGATTGGCGATAATCAGGCGCCTGAGCTTGATCACATCCACCGTCCCCTGGCTCTTGTAGATGATTTCGCCGTCAGGCCGAATCAGCAGAGTGTAGGGAACAGCCGCGTTCCACGCGGGATCGAAGGCGGCCAGGTTGGCATAAATATCGGTCGAGCCCATGATCAGGTTTGTGCTGGTAGCGTGCTCGCTGTTCAAAACTTTGAGCACCCCAGGTTGCTCATCGGGATAGTTGATGCTGACGGTAACCAGATCGAAATTGCGCTTACCGTACATCCGGTACATGGTTTCAAACTCAGGGAACTCTTCCCGGCAGGGCGCGCACCAGGTGGCCCAGAAATCTACGAGTAATGACCTTCCCGATAGTGTTCTTGCGCAAGGCCCTAAGATCACCTGGGCTTGCAGGTTTAAATTCACCGGCATCTTCTCGATCTTTTCCAGTTCTTTTTCCCGGCTGGCCTCTTTGTACATCCACTTGGTCGAGCAGCCTACCGATGGAGTGTTCTCTACCGGCACAGGTTTTCCCGCGAGTAGTGCGTCAATCGCATTACGCGCATCCTTGCTCGTGACCAGCCGTTCGCGCGTGTTGTTGTCCAGACGGCCCTGGTACCGCAGTTTTCGTTCTGCATCAAAGATGAATAAATGCGGTGTTGCAGAAGGCCCATATGCGGTAGCGGTTTTCTGGGTCTCACCGTCGTATAAGTATGGAAAGTTGAAGTGCCGGTATTCGGCCCGGGTCTTCATGTCCTCCAGTGAATCTCCGACATCGGTGTAACCCAACTCATTCAGCAGGACTGCGTTGGGATTATTGGGCTCGATCGCAACCAGCGTCACTCCCTTGTCTTTGTAATCGTCAGCCAGCTTCATGATCCGTTGTTCGTAAAGCTGTGCGGTGGGACAGTGATTGCAGGTAAAGGCGATGACCAGCACTTTCGCCGATGCATAGTCCTTGAGGCAGTGGGTCTGGCCATCAATTCCCGGAAGGCAAAAATCCGGGGCAGGGGAACCGATCGCCAGAATGGGGTGTTGCGGCGCCTCTTCAGCCCCGGCGCCAATAAACAGTCCCACTGGTGCAAGGCACAGGAATAAGCAAAACACCGCTAACTGCCGATAAGAGAATGAGGCCCGCATTTTATTTCTCCGGGAGAATATGTTACTGCAGCATGGGCGAACAGCACGGCGTTTCCACCGGCTTCGGTTCCATCAGTTCCACACGCGTTTGATCTGGGCTGTAGAGATTAAGCTGCCATTTGCCATCACGGCCGATCTTGGGTTTTTCGGGATTCATCCCGCGTTGAACCACTGTGTCATAGCCATCTTTGACGCTGGGCACACCCAAGGCTAGATGATTCATAATTCCTGAGATTCGCACGTCTGAATCGTCGTAATCCATCATGTACTCCAGCCAGTCCTTTCCGTCGGGGACGCGCATGTCGATCCAGGAAATTTTGTCGTCGGTCATCCCGCCGTGCCAGGTCTCGGTGAACCCCAGAATGTCCTTAAACAAATGATCCTCTGCGGGACGGTCATGCACGATGAATCCGGTGTGGATCATGTGAGTGGAGATACGGTTGTCAGGAGTAGAGTCTTTAGATTTGGCCTTGCTTGGGAATTGAACAAACTTCACCACGTGGTTTTCCCCATCAGTAATGGCAAACCCCTTGGTTCCCAATCCCATATCGCCGATTTTATCCGGAACTTTTACGCCATTACCGGCGAGATAGGCGCGCAATTGCTCGGCGTCGGTGGTTTCGAAAGCTATGTCAATCAGCCGGTTCTCTTTGGGGTCCTTGAGTTCGGGCAGAACTTGGACGAACTGGCGATTATTCACTCTAAACACAGCACGGGTCAGTCCGCTTTCACTGTCTTTGACTCCGGCTTGCTCCGGCAGGCCGAGATAGTCGGTGTAGAACTTACGCGTGGCGGCTATGTCGGCTGTTCGCAGGTCAATCCATGCTACGCCGACGATGGCTGGACGTTTGACCGCAGTCGAAGACTTGGGAGAATCCTTTGCTTGTGATACGGACGGAAAGATGAACAGAGCCGCTGTGATGATAACGCTCCAAGGACGGATAGAATTCATGCATTGCATATTGCGGTTCTCATTGCTCGATGTCAAGAGCAGACGAAGTTGCGCTCATGTCAAATTCTTTGGTTCCGCGCATTACTGAACTAAGAAAATCGTTTCACTTTAAGAAATGCGAGATATCTCGATGTATCCTGGTCGGCGTTGCCCACTGACTTCGGCCCGCGATAGCAGTCTGGTCCTCGATCTCCGAGTGATGAAGGACTACTACGCTGAATTGGTAGCTCAAACTGCCTCCGGACGTTAGGGAAATGACACTTTTCCAGATGACGACGGTAATCTTTACGTAACCTCTCCCCTCCAATCTAATTGACCATGAGTCGGTGTTAGCACTTGCGGATTGAGGCACTTACGACCGACGGGGCCCCTTCCGATCGCGACCAAGGTCAACACGACACCCGGGACAAGACGTGCCCGAACGCTGCTGTCCATAGGTGTGTCAACCATGAAGTGCCGAGTCATTGCTGTACTGGGAACCAGACCGGAAGCCATCAAGCTGGCGGTGGTTATTCACGAACTGCGCCGCCGTTCTGACGAGTTTGAAACCGCCGTTGTCCACACCGGCCAGCACCGCACCATGCTGGATCACGTGCTCCAATATTTCAAAATCAAGCCCGATTTTGATCTGGACGTGATGCGCCCCAACCAGACCCTCAGTTCGCTGACGGCCCGCGTGCTGGATACAGTGGAGAACGCCTGCCACCGCTTCCAGCCCAATATTGTGCTGGTACAGGGTGATACGACTACCGCGTTTGCTTCGGCGTTGGCGGCCTATTACTGCAAGATCGCCGTTGCTCACGTGGAAGCGGGGTTGCGCAGCAATGATCTCTACAACCCATTCCCAGAAGAAGCCAATCGCAAGCTGGTCTCAATGGTGACCGACATTCACTTTGCCCCCACCGTTGGGTCGCGGGACAACTTGCTGGCTGAAGGGGTTCCAAGCAGCAAGATCGTTGTGACTGGAAACACCGTAGTGGACACGCTCCGCGCCCTCGGGAAACTGGAATGCTCCTGGGAAAACACGCCGCTGGCTGAGATCCCCAAAGACAATTCCCGCCTTGTGCTGGTCACTTCGCACCGCCGTGAATCCTGGGGAAGCGATCAGGAAAACATGTGCCTCGCGCTGAAAGACTTGGTCACCAAGCACCCGGACATACGGGTGATTTACCCGGTACACATGAATCCGAATGTCCGCAGCACAGTGAACAAACTGTTACATGACACCGAGCGGATCCATCTGGTCGAGCCCCTCGACTACTCAACCTTTGTCAGTTTGTTGCAGCGTTGTTATTTGGTCCTGACCGATTCCGGCGGTATTCAGGAAGAAGCGCCTACTTTCCACAAACCAGTACTGGTATTGCGCAAAGTGACCGAGCGTCCCGAAGCTTCGCAGTTTGGCCTTGCCAAAATCATCGGGATGACGCGCAAGAGCATTGTGGAGGAATCCAACCGCTTACTCACCGATTCCGATGCCTACCTCGACATGTCCGGCGGAGGAAACCCGTATGGCGATGGCCATGGTTCCGAGCGGATTGTCGAGGCCGTCGCCCGTTGGCACCAGAAGAAAACCCCGCTGCTCGAAGCCGACAAAGAGTTCAAATTGCCGCCGCGGCCATCGCCGCGCCGCCGCAAGACGGATGCTGAAACCAAAGCTGCCAAGGCAGGGAAAGGCTAACGGGTTGTGACCGCCGCCCGCGGAGATTGCAGACGTGATCATTCCTCTTTACATCATCGTAGCGATCATCTGCATCTACACCTTTCGCCATTATTGGTTCACGCTCAACCGCCTGTTTGGTTTTCAACGCCATCCCTACATTGATACCGACACCGCAGAATGGCCCCCCGTCACCATTCTCGTCGCCGCACACAACGAAGAAAAAGTTGTCGCCAACATTCTGAGCGCCTTGATGACGGTCAAGTACCCGCAAGACAAGATGTTGGTCGTCCCAGTGAACGACCGCTCCACCGACCGTACGCGCGAAATCATCGACGAATTTGTTGAGCGTTTTCCGGGACGTATTCAGCCCTTCCATCGCAAAGAAGGCAAGGGAGGTAAAGCCGCCGCCCTGAAAGATGCGATGGAGATGGTGAACACCGAAGTCATCCTGATATTTGACGCTGATTACATCCCCGGCGCCGGACTGGTGAAACAGTTGGTCGCACCTTTCTTCGACCCCGAAGTTGGCGGAGTGATGGGGCGGGTTGTACCCATGAACTGCGGTGCAAACCTGCTGACGCGCTTGCTTGATTTGGAGCGCTCTGGCGGGTATCAGGTAGACCAGCAAGCACGCATGAATTTGCGTCTCGTTCCTCAGCATGGCGGTACCGTGGCTGGAGTCCGGCTGAGTGCGCTGCGCGAAATCGGCGGCTGGAATGATGCCTCGCTCACCGAAGATACCGATCTCACCTATCGCCTGTTGCTCTACGGCTGGAAGACTGCCTATCAAAACCGCTCCGAGTGTTACGAAGAAGTGCCGGAAACCTGGGCAGTCCGCATTAAGCAAATCATGCGTTGGGCCAAAGGACACAACCAGGCGATGGTGACCTATGCCATCCGCTTGCTGCTTGGCCGGCACCGCGCCACCTTCCGTGAACGCATCGATGGCGCCTTGCTGCTTGGCGTCTATGCCATGGCACCGATCACCATGATTGGATGGATGCTGGCTCTGGGGGTTTTCTACCAGGGGGTTGCTCCGCTTCACGGTCTTATCGCGCTGTTTGGAATCACCGCCTACGCATCGGTGGGTAATCTGGCTGCCTTTTTTGAAATTGCAGCTGCCGTGCGCCTTGACGGAAACCGCCAGCGAATTTCTTTACTCCCGTTCCTCGTCTTGGGATTCTCGGTCAGTATCTTCTCCGTGTCCCGGGCCGCGTGGTCCCAGCTGACTGGGCTCATCACCAAGGCCGAGTTCCACTGGGACAAAACGGAACGCTTCCGGAAGGCAGCGTGAGTTCGCTCGCCGTCGCCGCCCTGGTTTTGATGGTGGTAGGGATGTTGGCTGTGCCTCTCATCCCTTCCATCACCGAACTGCGCAATCAAACTGACTCCAAACCGCTCAGTGTGATCCAGGAGCACGCTGGTGAGATCCGGCATTTTGCCAGTGGATTCCGCAATTACATCTCTGGATTGCGTCCTGTGTTGCAGCAGTGTGTTGCCACTGGGACCACGGCCCACGGGGTCCTTCCAGACGGATGTGAGTATTTGGTCCTGGGCAAGACCGTCAAATTTCCCGAAATCAAGATCAGAGACCAAGAACCTGTTTGTGAATTGGTGGTCCTTGCCGGCGCGTTACTGAAAACTCCCGACAACACTACGTTCGTGCATGAGATCTATGCGGCTGAAGATTTTATCGGGGGAGAGAACTGCACTTACCGCGCGATTCTGGGTGAGAAGAATATCCGTCTGGCCCCGGGAACCACGGTTGTGCGCTGGGTGCATGCCCTGGGGAGTTTCAGCACTGACCACCATTGTGACCTGTTTGGGCGCGTTTCCTCCGACCGCGCCATCTACCTGGGAGTAAATACGCAATTTCTGCGCGTGAATGCTCCGCGCATTGAACTCGGGGCCCTTGCCGTCGTGGACGAGCGAGACATCAACGATTCCTCCACTTTTACTGACACCCAGGCAAGAATCGTGCATCGCTTATTGATTGATGGAGATCATGAAATCGGCCCTGGGGAGGTTGTCACTGGCAGCGTGGTGGCGCGCGGCAGATTGCTGGTTCGCGCCGGTGCCAAGATTCACGGCAGCATTAAGAGCCACCACGAAATGATTCTGGAGCCGGAGGTGACGGTGGACGGAAGCATTATCAGCGCCAGCCAGCTGACCATCGGCAACAACTGTTTGCTTCACGGTCCGGTGATTGCCGAACGCCAGATGTTGATTGCCGCCGGCACGCGCTGCGGGACCAGCTCTCAGCCCACCACCATCAGCTCTCCCCGCATTGATATCGAAGAAGGCACGGTTGTGTTCGGCACCTTGTGGGCCCGTGACTACGGACGCGTCGTGGTGAATCTATGAAGTACCTCAAGAACATCAAGCTGATCAGTGGTGTTCTGCTGGCCGCATTAGTCATTGCATTGCTGGTGGCACACTCGCTGGCTCGCTCGAGCGCCGACCGTCTGTTGCTTCTGGTTCCGGACCGAATGAAATTCTCCGATCCAAGAGTGACCGTGTGGGTGGATGCGGGCAGCGAAGAGGGACTTCACGTAGTCCCCATGCACGACTCGGAATTTCTGCGTCCTTTTTTGCAGAAGGGTGAATTCTCCGGCGTCATTCTGCCTGATTCGATCCACAAGGAAGCAAGCGACCTGCTGACCACGGCTGTACACCGCTTTGTCGCCGAGGGTGGAAGCCTGATGTTGGTCTACGACGCGGGAACGCTGTCCCTCACCGGCCGTTATGCGCCGGGGCAATCGCGTTTGTCCGATCTGGCAGGAGTGAAGTATGCACTCTACGATTCGCTTGGTGACAACACCACGCAGTGGAGCGAGATCAAGGGCCCTGCGCATGTGTTTGATGAGATCGGAGTGCCCCCGGGTAAGTACTACCCATTCTATTTTGATGACACCGCGAATGATGCCATGGCCACAGGCCACGAAGTCGAGTTACGCCGCTACATGTATGGTGATTTGCAGTATCCCAGCCTGGTCACTTCCGGCGCTTACGCCGGGAACGTCCTTTTGCATTCCGGCGCCGGCGTAGTTGCCGGCGAGCACAAATATCAATCCGGCTCAGTCTTGTTCGTCAACCTGCCACTGGGCTATTTGAAGGGCAACACTGACGGATTGCCCCTGCATGGATTTCTGCAATATTTCGCGGAGCACATCCTCGGTCTGCCTCGTCTGCTTCCAGTGCCAGACGGAATCGGAGGCGTCACCCTCAACTGGCACGTGGATTCCAACGCCGCGATCAAGCCCCTTCAGGAAATGGAAACATGGAGAATCCTGGATCAGGGCCCCTATTCCGTCCACATTACCGCTGGGCCGGATGCCATGGAGTTCGGTGACAAAAAGGGCTTCAACGTCGACCACAACCTCCGCAATCAGGAGGTCATTCGTCAATACGTGAAATTAGGCTACGCGATCGGCAGTCATGGTGGCTGGATTCACAACTACTTCGCCTCTCATGTCGATAAGGATGACCCCAAAGACCTGGAAAAATATTTGCTGTGGAACAAAGAGTCGGTGGAGCGGGTGACCGGCAAGCCGGTAACGGAATACTCGGCGCCTGATGGCAACCAGCCACAATGGGTCACCAGATGGCTGGAAGCACATGGCTTCCTGGCCTACTACTTCACCGGCGATACCGGCATGGGGCCGACGCAAGGCTACCGCGACGGAAAGCGTGAAGGCCAGAACATCTGGGCGTTTCCCATGCTGCACCTGAACCAGGCGGCGGCCTTCGAGGAATTCGACGAGCTGAAGTATCCGGATTCCGAAATTGAACATTGGCTGGAAGCTGTCACTACATTCACGGTATCTCACCGCTGCGTGCGGCTCTTCTATTTTCACCCGCCGGGCATCTTGGAATATCGGCCGGTCATTCGCCAGTGGTTGGACCAGACCAGCAACCTGCATTCTTCCGGGCAATTTCGCTGGTACACCATGAGCGGTCTCGCTACTTTTTTGAATTCGCGAAAGCAGGTGGCCTGGGAAGTTTCGAAACATGACGGTGAGCTGGAAATCAAGGCCCGCCATCCCCACACCTTGGAACATCAAACCTGGTTTTTCCCGGCCAGCCGGTTTGCACAGCCGCGAATTACTGGAGGAAGTGGAGAAGTCACAAAGAATCAGGATGGCTGGCTGGTGATCGCCGGCAAGACTAAGACGTTGAAAATCGAATCTCAATCATTAGGTCAATAATTATGAAGCAACACAGACATCTCGGAATTCTGGTTTTGAATCTGGCTCTGGTGTCGGGTTTATGGGCTCAGGAAGGTGCATTCGCTGCCCACGCGGGCCAAACTTCAACCGAAGAGGCAGCGGTCAGCAACCTGCCTCAGGCGCAGACGACAAAGATACTGACCAACTATGTGGAAATCGGCGGCAGCTATTTGCCTATGTCTGACAAATTCGGTCATGTGAGCGGCGGGTATGGGCGCGCTTCCTTTACCCAGGGAAAGAATGTTTGGTTCGGTGAAATCAACGGACAGCATGAATTTTCTGACGCGGGCACCTACATTGCCGCCGGGGACACTTACACCATCAATCATGACTGGTATGGTGCACTGACGGTAGGCTCCAGTATTGGCGGATTCTTCTGGCCCCGCCTTCGCCTCGATGGGTTCCTAAATAAGAAGTGGTTCGAACGTGGGCAGTTCATTACCACCGCTGGATTCGGGTATTACGCCGCCAAAGATGTGCACCGTGATCGCAGCTTCTACGTGGGCAGTACTTATTACTTCTCCAAACCTTGGATCGTCGAGGAAGGAGTGCGTTTTAACCTGAGCAATCCCGGCTCGGTCTACTCGCCCTCGGGATTTGTGGCCGTCACCCAGGGCCGCGACAAACACTACTTCCTGACCGCACGCGTGGGATTTGGCGAAGAAGCTTATCAACTCGTCGGGCCAACTGCCAGCCTGAACGACTTTACCAGTCAAACTTTTACCGTTACCTGGCGCAAGTGGGTCCATAAAAGCTGGGGCGTGAACGTAATCGGCGACTTTTATCACAGCCCGTTTTATGTAAAGGGCGGCAGTTTAATCGGCGTATTCAAAGATTTCTAACGGACAGCATCGATGGCGGCAAGAAAGCATCTGAGTTGGCAAGACCGTGTACGCTTCCGCGGCCATCGCGGAGGTGTGATCGCCATGCACCGCGCCATGGCACACTATGTGCTCAGTCCGGCAGACCTGGTGACCGCTGTGCTGATGGTGATTTTGATCTCTCTGGTCTGGGTGCTGCTGGTGCCGCATGTTTGCGAATTGTGGGTGCGCATCATGGATTACGGTATTCATACACTGCCGTTTCACGCCCAACTCCACATCAGCGAACACCACATCACTTCGTTTCTACGCTTCCGGGTCCCTTACCCTGCGATGGAGCCGATTTTGCCCGATGCGCTGGTTTGGCGCGTTAGCGGCCTCGTGACCCTGGTGATTTTCGTAGGAACATTTTTCATGCCGCCACAGTGGATTCCGGTGATTTACTTGCTGCGGGGGATCCTATTCGTTCAGGTGACGGCCCTGGTTTACTTCGCACTAATTCCTGCGGAGTTTCCCCACACGCCGGACAGTTATCTTGAAGGCCTTCTCGCCTCAGGCCTGGCGCTGATTTCCATCCTGCCGATGTTGTTTGGGCTTACCTTCTTCATCTTCCAGTTCAGTTGGCCACAGAAATTGTTGTTGACTGCAATGACCATGGGGCACATGGTTCTTTTTCTGCCGTTGCAGGTTTTATTGCAAGGCCTGCTTCTGCAAAAAACCGTGCTTTTTATGCCTGTTCTCTACATCGTCTTCGGAATGCCGCTGGATGTTCTCGTCATCATCGCGTTCTATGCCTGGGGTATGACCTGGAATTTCCGGGCATTCGAAGCCCGCACCGCAGCACGATAGTGCTATCGCCTGAAAATTCCCTTCGAATAGAATGTATGCGCATTTAGCCGGTCAAACTCCGCTATACATTGTGGAAAGGAAATCACTTGGCTACTACACCGAAAAAACCCTGGGTTGCATTTCTGCTAAGCATTCTGCTGACCGGCGCGGGCCTGGCGTACCTCGGGACATGGGGCTGGGCGGTCTTGAACCTGTTGGCCGCGATTGTGGCAGTAGCGATTGCGGGATATATTTCTCCCGATCTGGCTGCGCCGGTCGGGATTGGAATAGCTTGCGGCTCCGCCGTGCTGGCGAAGAATATGGCGCAGAAGATGAATCAAGAACTTGCCGCGCGGTCGGTAAGCGCCCCGCCGAATGGCACTCCAATTTCGGTGGCGCCGGCTCCAGTTCTGGAAGCCAATCCTGCCAGTAAGCCTCCACAACCTGTCAGGGTGAATCCGACGAGCATACTTTGTACCAAGTGCGGCACCATGACAGAGATGGCCAACTTCTGTGCGGAATGCGGTGCGCCCTTAGCACCCGCGTAGGCTGGTTGCGAATTCACCGCCGAGGTAACTATGAAAAAGGTTTGGTGGAGCACCATTGGCATCGCCGCATACGTCCTGTTTCGCTTCGCCGCTCTTGCGATGAAGCATCCCGATTGGAA
The DNA here is from genome assembly GCA_963837365.1 of uncultured Acidobacteriota bacterium. Classification (GTDB taxonomy): domain Bacteria; phylum Acidobacteriota; class Terriglobia; order Terriglobales; family Acidobacteriaceae; genus CAWBXL01. The sequence continues at coordinate 612,468 of CAWIMW010000003.1, read as the reverse complement.
GGCAGATGACTGGATTCAGTTTTTGAGCTTTGTTCTACTTGCGGCGGCGGTTCTTTCCATTCTGGTGTGGGGAGTCAAGAAGCTGCGGACGCCAAAAACTGTTGTTGCCAAATCGGCGGATGCGAAAGTCGCAGCCGAGGTCCCAGCAACCCAAATTCCCGTCAATGCGCAAACAGATCCGGAGTCAGTGCGGCCTACGCCAATGCCGCAGACCTTCAACCGATGTTCCGCGTGCGGCACAGAGTTCGATTCCACCACGAAGTTCTGTTGCGACTGTGGTCATGCAGTTGCCTGACAGTTCAAATTGGGTCTAATCGGCCGTCGCCCACTCCTGCGAGCAGGTCTCCGGCTCAGTGATCACTTGAATGTAACAGTCCTCATGCACGGCCTGAGTGGATTCGTCGAGGACGGCTGTCCCGGGATCGAGATACTGATCGCAGAGGTGACAGCTAATGTTGAACTGTATCGGAATCGTTCTCATGGGGCACTTCCTCCTTGACCAACACAAGCTAAGCCAAAAATGAACAAGCACACGGCATCCTGCCGATACATCAGCTGTACAGAAACATTTCCTAAAGGATTGGATGCAGAACGAGCAAGAAGGACACACTGTGGAAAAATTCTAGTAACCTCTCGAGCATCATTTTCACCGGGTTTGGATGGGTGTGCCCTTCAAAGATGAGAAATCCAAGCCAGCAGGCACAACCGATCCCGACCAGCAACAACCCGAAAAGCATGCAAAAAACCTGTGGGATGTATTGCCAAGTTCTGACATCAGCATCAATCAACTTTCCGCATATAACTAGAATGAAACCTGGTATGAGCGTCGCGAGTGCTAGTGCCCCATACTTGCGATGAGTAAACGCACCGGGCTTTCCCTTCCATGCAAGGTAACCAACCACGACAAAAATCAATGGGTCTACAACGAAAAATATCAACAGCAGAACACCATCTATGATGGGGAGGTACAGTCGAGGGCTCATTTCGCTCGTGACCGGGTAAAGTACGCTAAAAACAGAATCAAGTCGATGCAGGTCAGCTGGCCCATGTTTGCCCGGGGTTGGCAAACGTGGGATTTCGCACAACGCACAGACCTCTTTACAGCATTGCATCGAGTGTCGCGAACATGGTCGGGCCCCACATTACCGCGAGATGCTGATTGGATAAGAACGAAGGCTCCAAACGAACCCCGGAGTAGTCTTTGGTTGTTGAGGAACAAAGACGCTGGGGAAAGAAGGAGCCTCAGATGATGATTATAGGGTGTGATTTCCATCCCAGCTGGCAACAAGTGAGTTGGCTGGATACGGAGACAGGCGAGACCGGGGAACAGAAGCTGGTGACAGAGTCAGGCGATGCCGAGCGATTTTACCGGGAGGTTCCGGCGCCGGCGCTGATCGGCATGGAAGCGACCGGCAACTGCCACTGGCTGGTGGATCTGTTGGGTGAACTGGGCCACGAGTTGTGGATGGGTGATGCGGCGCAGATTCGTGCGAGTGTAGTGCGGCAGCAGAAGACCGACAAGCGCGATGCCGAGCACATTCTGAAGCTGCTGGTGGAAGGACGGTTTCCGCGCATCTGGATGCCGTCGTCGGAAGTGCGCGATCTGCGGCAGTTGCTGGTGCATCGCTACAAGCTGGTGATCTTGCGGGCGCGGGTAAAAAACGAACTGCAACATCTCGCCTTGAATAAGGGAGTGCAGCGGAAGCGCAAGCTGTGGTCGCAAGCCGGACAGCAGCTGTTGCGCGAGTTGCCGCTGCAGCCATGGGCATCACGCCGCAGAGAAGACCTGCTGCATTTGCTGGAGATGTTCCACCAGCAAATTGCTCCACTGGATGCAGCGGTGAATGCCGAAGCCGAGCGTGATCCGCAAGCCCGACTGCTGATGACGCAACCGGGCGTGGGCCCGATTACTTCATTGGCCTACGTGCTGACCATGGGCGATGTCAGCCGCTTTGCCCGCGGCAAGCAGGTGGCCAGCTATTTAGGCCTGATTCCACGCGAGCATTCATCCGGCGGACGGCAGAAGCTGGGCGGGATCTCGAAGCAAGGCAATCGCATGCTGCGCATGTTGCTGGTGGAAGCGGCGACGATTGCAGTGCGTTACGATCCGGAGTTTCGCAAAGAGTATCAGCATCGCTGTCACTCGAAGCCGAAAGCGGTGGCGAAGGTGGCAGCGGCGCGCAAGTTGGCCATACGACTGTACTGGATGCTGCGCACGCAAAAGCCGTATCCGGAAGTCGTTCGTATCGAGAGCAGCCCGCGGCTGCCCCTGGTCGGCGCAAGCTAGACCGTAGATGTTGATTGGGCGCTCTCGCATCCCATGAAGAGAGTGGGATGTTCGCATAGAAGAATCATGGCCGCTGTAGTGGTCGAATCGATGGTTGGTGGAACGATAAGTTCCGCCGCAGAGTGATTCACGGTGAGATCCAGAGTCTTAGTCCTCAACTTTCTCTGGCAAACCAACCGGTGCTCACGCACCGGCCACGACCATTACGCCTTGACAACGCCTTCGTTCTTATCGAGGGGCACCCAGGGATTTACTTTTCCGCTAATCCCCATACGGCGCATCAGGATCAATCGCGCGATTCACCATTGCCACCAGCTCCCGCATTTGGCGTTGCGACAATACCCGGGGAAGCCGCTCCAACAGCGCCTTCTTCTCGATGACCTGGATAAAGTGTGCTTTGAGAAAGGAGGATTCGGGTAAGCCTGTTTCACCCGGTTCCATACGCTTGGCAGTCGGCCCTTCCGCCCCGTAACTGCCGAAAGGTACGGCCAGGACAGAAGTCACGCGATCATTTGCATTGCGTTGGTCCAGAGAAATAATGACCACGGCATGTCTTTTTCCGCCCGTGCTCGCGTGCCAGATTTCGCCACGCTTGGGCATCAAAGCTCCTGGTCAAAGTCAATTGCAGCCCCTGCCGACGCCAAGTCGTCGGCCAGAGCATCTTCCTCGGCTGCGGCCGTGGAGAGCATTTGGTCAAAGTACTGAGTCGTAGCCAAAGCCAGGCGCTTGCGGTTTTCCAACTGCCGGACTCGCGCGATCGCGGTGTCCACCGCCTCTGCCAGGCTGGAAGCCACCCCGGAAGACACCATGTTCTCCAGGAAGCGATACGTTTCCGGAGACACGGTGGTGGAGAGTTTGGCCCGCGACAATTTGATTTTTATACCCATAAGTATAAGAAAATAATAGATGATATATGTATCCTAGTCAAGGAGATGATTCATCCCCTAAACTGGAGGACGAAAATAGGAATTGCGCCCGACTAGATTGTGGTTGGTAATTGAGGGACCGGATTACTAAGGAAGAATAAATCTGGCGGAGAGGGTGGGATTTGAACCCACGATACCCTTTCAGGTATGTCCGCTTTCGAGGCGGATCGTTTCAACCGCTCACGCACCTCTCCGGAAGGCAGTCTTTAGCCGTTTGTCGCCGGTCGTTCGCGCCAACCACCAATGGCTAACGACGGTTTTTGAAGAACGTTTGCACTAAATCCGCGCCCCGCCCCGCCAGCACTCCACTTTGAACTTCCATTTTGTGGTTGAGCTGAGGATGGTTCAACACCTGTAAAACCGAACGCACGGCGCCTGCCTTAGGATCATCTGCTCCATAAACCAGGCGCTTGATCCGCGCCTGCACCAGCGCGCCTGCACACATCGCGCACGGTTCAATTGTAACAAACAGCTCACACTCGCTTAGGCGATGGTTGCCGAGGGCTGTTCCCGCTTCGCGCAGCGCAAGAATCTCAGCATGCGCGCTGGGATCGAAATCAGTGATGTTCCGGTTCCAACCGCGCCCGACGACTTTTCCATCAAAAACAACCACCGCTCCCACCGGCACCTCGCCCATTTCCAGCGCGCGTTGCGCGGCGTGCAGGGCTTCTTCCATCCATAACTCGTCATCGGTCACAATAATCAGGAGTTCCCCTACGAAAAGATTTCGCATTCATTGTACGGCTGTCCACAATAAGCATTTCTATTTGCCGTAGTTTTGGGCATAATATGCCGCCTTGGAGGGTCTCACTATGGCAAAACGAGTCCTACTGGCCGGTGTTTTAGGAGGAATAGCGCTGTTCTTATGGGGTGGGCTTGCACATATGGCCTTGGGCCTGGGGTCTGTTGGCATGCAGTTCTTACCTCAGCAACAACCTGTGATGGATGCCTTGAAGGCATCCACTGTGCAGTCAGGTTTTTACTATTTCCCGCAATCGGACAAGGCAGGAAATCCGCTACCCGCACAAGCTGGTGGTCCATACGGCATGGTGATTTACCATCCCTCTGGTGCTAGGGGAATGACACCTGGGCAACTGGCCAATGAGTGCATCTTGAATATCGTGCTGGCGCTTTTTGCTGCTTTCCTGCTTTCCTTGGCTCCGGGTTTGAAGAGTTATCCCAAACGGGTCGGCTTTGTGACTCTTCTGGGTCTCACCGTGGGTCTTATGACCAACCTGGAGTACCTGAATTGGTATGGATTCCCACTGAATTACACGCTGGCAAGTATTTTAGAAGTTGTTATTGGGTTTCTGATCGTGGGACTGGTAGCGGCCGCATTTGTAAAGTCAACCGAGCCGCGAGTTGTTTCCATGCCCGCAAAAGCAGCTTAGACGCAGTGGATTTAACGGGGAGACGTTGACGCAAGCGTCTCCCTTCTGCGAATTGGTAGTTGATGGTATCCTAACCGCGTCATGGAGATCCCCAAGCTGCTGCGGAAAATCCTGCTGATTGATCTGCTTCAGGGCATGAAAGTCACCTTCCGCTATCAGGATCCGCGGGAGATTTATACGGAGCAGTATCCGCTGGAGCGGCCGCAGGTGGCCGAGCGGTATCGCGGAGCGCCACGGTTAAATGTTAATCCCGATACCGATGAGACCATGTGCATCGCCTGTGACTTGTGTGCCCTGGCTTGCCCAGAACACCTGATCATGGTCACCAGCGAACGTAACGAAAAGACCCGCCGTAAGGAACTAACCACCTTTACCTACGATCTGAGCCGCTGTATGTTCTGCGGATTATGTGAAGACGCCTGTCCCACTGACGCTTTGGAACTCACCCAGGATTTCGAGCTGGCCAACTACACGCGCGAAGGCGCGATATGGAACCGCGAAATGCTGGAAAAAGGTCCGCAGCCGACGCAGTATCGGAAATAATCCAGCCTTAAGGAAGCTTGAAGTTGATGGTGATATCGGTTTCGATCCGAGTTGGTTTTCCATTCAAAAGAGCCGGACGATAACGCCACTGCCTTATCGCATCCATTGCAGCCCTGGCTAATACAGGGTCTCCACTGATTAAATCCACTTGCGCGACACGTCCTTCGTCCGACACCGTAGCCCGCAACACAACAGCTCCTGCCAGGCGCATCAGCCGCGCATCGCGGGGATACGCGGGAATGACTTTACGTTCAAGAACTAGTGGAACCACCCCTTGAGAAACAGGAGGATCAAGTCTAGGTATGGCAGTTTTGCTAGCCAGGATTCCGTGTAGAGAATCGTCGGGTACGGTGACCATCGCCACTTGCGGAGGAGTACTGGCGGGCGTACCAGCTTCGATCCGTTTGGCGCCGATTGAAGGATTTTCCAGGTTGGCAGTTGCCGATGAATCAACCGGAATGCTTCGGATCAGACCATCATCTGGCTCTGGCTCGATGCTTGCTGCCTGCACTACACCGCCCTTTGGTGTGCTTATTGCGTTGGTTTTCGTAGATGCAAGTTGTTCAGGAGCAGGCTTGGAGGGCAAACTGGCTTGTGTGGGTAACGCAGTCTCAATTCCCGTTGGTGCCGCAGCTAGCGGTTCCGCGGCCACTGGCTTCGACTCATCGCGGCTTTCGATTTCATTCCACATCCTCCAGCTGGCAAATGAAAACAACCCAAGCAGAACGGCGGCACCAGCCACTGCAAAATACCGCCAAATAGGTTTGCGGGGTCTCTCTGGTTGTGCCCAGGGGGAAGTCAAGATTGGCAAATCGGGCCTGGGAATAAGTTCTACACGCGTTGGAGCGGTCTCTGTTGGTTGGATATCGCTGTTCGTGCTTGCGGTTGCACTGGCGGCATCGGCTAGTTCGGCCAAACTGGACAGTCGCGTCAGGTGCTCATCCGTAAAAGCACGCGGTACGGTGGAGAACACCTCCAGAATCCCTACGGTCTCCAGCCGCGAACGGATTGGTACCGCGGTAATCGAACGTAAACCCAAATCACGGCAAACCTCAGCATCTACTCTTGCGTCGATTTCGGTGTCATCGCAACGTTGGATTCTGCCAAGGCGCAGGCATGCGCCTGAAATTCCCGAGTTCTCGCTAAGGCAGGCTCCGAACGCCGGCGCAGTTTCGCCGCTACGACCGACGCATATCACTGAGCCATCCCGGCGCATACCCAATGCTGCTCCGGTGGCATCCGTCATAGCTTGGGCAGCAATGGCAATCGCACCTAGCAGAACATCAACCTCCTGAGTCCCAGATGCAATCTGCTCACGCAGACGGGTCAGGATCAGGTCCGAGTCAGTAATGTTTTCGTGCTGGGGCTCTACTGGATTCGGGCCGGGAAATGACAGCGGTTCCGTCACGCCAGGCCATGGCGGCATGTTAAACGGGGAGGCCATTTTTTCAAGCTCACGATCCGTGATTACATCCCGCGGCAGACGCCGCGCTGGACGGGCGAAGTGGAGCGTTAACAAAGTCTGCACCGGAAATGTGGCATTGTCAACGGCGAAGTGAGTTAGGGCGCGTCTAGATTTGTAATCGTAAGCATCGAGAAAACGCAGCAGGGACGGGCCGGTAGCCGTCCTCTAGGCCAGCCAGGGCAGGCCAGTTAAGCAGAAGGTTGCTGCTGGGTCATACAGTGAATGGCCCCAAAACCCCAGATTAAGTCCCCACAGTAGATGCCAACCATCTCGCGGTCGGGAAACAGGTCAGCCAGTATGTCCAGGGCCACACGGTCATTAGGGTCGTTGAAAACCGGCACCAAAACGATGCCGTTGGCTATGTAAAAATTTACATAGCTAGCAGGGAGTCGGACACCATTAAATACGATTGAAGAGGGAAGCGGCAACTCGATGATAGATAATTGGTTACCATTCTCGTCCGTGGCTTCACGCAGACGGCGGATGTTATCCCGCAACGGCCCGTAGTTTGGATCTTTGGGATCGGATTCGACCGCTGTTACCACTGTATCCGGAGCAACAAAGCGGGTGATGTCATCCACGTGGCCGTGGGTGTCGTCACCGGCAACTCCGGATCCCAACCAGATCACGTTCTTGACGCCCAGATTTTCCGCAAAAACCTTCTCGTAGTCCTTGCGCCTCATGCCGGGATTGCGTTGCTGCACTCTACTGAGCAAGCATTCTTCGGTTGTCAATAATGTTCCCCGCCCGTTTACATCGATCGAACCACCCTCAAGCACTACTCGATGTTTTCCAGATAACGGATGGATTTCCTGTGCGTTTGTCGCCTTTGCCATCAAACTTCCGATTTTTTCATCCCGCTGCCAGTTCGCGTATTTGGCCCAGGCGTTGAAGCGCCACTTCACCGCATGCAGCGCCGAATCACTGACTGCGAACGTGCAACCGGAATCACGTGTCCACCCCCGATTGGTAGGCCAGCGATGGAAACTAAGGTTGTCGCTCCAGGCATTGGCTTGCTTTAGAACCTTGCGGGCACGTCGTTCGCAGGTAGTGTCGTTGACGATGATCTCAACCCGCTCGTGCCTGGACAAATGCCGGATGATTTCTGCGTACACCCACGGAATCGGCTCGAGCTTTCCCGGCCAATCGCCACGGTACTGAGGCCATACCAGCCAAGTGGAGGCATGGGGCTCCCACTCGGCGGGCATGCGTAACTTTGCCTTTGCAGTATTCAAAGTGTTACTTGAGGTATCGCCAGAAGGTGCTTTCATCGAAGGTTCTAATCAATCACACGGCTCGTGATTGCGGCGTAGCTGTCGATCCGTCGATCTCTCAGGAAAGGCCAATTCCGCCGCGTATCTTCCATAATTTTGAGATCAACTTCGCCTAGCAGAATTTCCTCTTTATCGTGGGAAGCCTCGGCAATAACCCGCCCGAACGGATCGCAAAGGAACGACCCGCCCCAGAATTCCAGGCCGGTCCCGGTTGCCTGGTTACCCCGAATGTTTCCCGTCTCAAAACCCACCCGATTGACAACTCCGACATAAACCCCATTCGCGATGGCATGCGCCCTCTGGATGGTTCGCCATGCGTCATGTTGTGTCATGCCGACCTCCGCCTTCTCCGCCGGGTGCCAGCCAATCGCCGTGGGATAGAACAATACGTTGGCACCCTGCAACGCAGTCAGCCGAGCTCCCTCGGGATACCACTGATCCCAGCAGACCAGGGTTCCTATCCGTCCGGCGTTCGTGTCGAAAGCTTTAAACCCCAAATCCCCCGGCGTGAAGTAATACTTCTCGTAGTACAGAGGGTCGTCAGGGACGTGCATTTTGCGGTACATGCCGCGCTGGCTACCGTCAGCATCAAAGATGACCGCCGTATTGTGATAGACACCGGCAGTCCTGCGCTCAAACAGGGAAGCAATCAGTACGATGTGGAGTTGCTTGGCCAATGCGGACAGCTTCTGCGTGGTTGGCCCCGGAATAGGCTCTGCCAGATCGAATAAAGCCGCATCCTCCCGCTGACAGAAATATTGAGTTTGGAATAACTCCGGGAGACAAACCACCTGCGCTCCACGCGATGCCGCCTCGCGCACCCGATCCATAGCGCGACCCAGGTTTTCGTCGGGGTCGGGCGTGGCCGACATCTGGATGAGTCCGACTTGAAATTTGTCCGGTGGCAAGATTGAGAGAACTCCTGAGGCAGCAGAATATCAGTAAAGGCCAATGACTGAGAACCGAGAACCAGGAACCGAGAACTGATATTCCTCCCATTGGGAGGGGGAAATATCAGTTCTCAGCGATCAGTTCCCGGTTCTCAGTCCAGATTCACGTTAGTCGAAGATGAGCACAGCTGAAGCGATGACCGTAGTCCACAATCCCCGTTTGTCACCCACCGCGGACTGGGTCACATTGGCGGTGCGAACGATCTTGTTAGAGATGCGATAGATCTCTTTCTTCTCATCCCAGGAGCGGTCCGGATCGAACTCCACGTTTAGCGTAGTAGCCAGCATTTCCGCCGCCAGCTCTTCTGCGTAGTCGCCGGCTGCGTCTTCAGTTTCCCCAAAGGAATGGTGTTCGCTGAGGTAGCCGTAGGTATTTCGGTCCGCCGGAATCGCGACCCCGATACTTGAAGCCAGCAGGCGATGGGCTTCCCGGGTGGAATTCTCTGCCACGACGGCGAAAACCACCTCCCCAGGGCTCAGATACTTTAAGCCGGCGGAGCGCGACAGAAGTTTGCATTGTGGCGGAAAAATCGATGAGACGCGTACCAAGTTCTGGGAGGCTATGCCCGCATCGCGCAGTGCCAATTCAAAGGAGGTTAGGCGTTCCCGGTGTTTGCCGACCCCTTTCGTAAAAAAGATCCGCTGGGGAACCATGTTTTTGCCCAATTCGTGTTTCCTCCGCTAACTGTGGAAATGTAGGTGGAACGCGCTAATCTAACACAGTGAAGACCCTGCGCAATATGAATAATTGGTTACCGGGATCGAAAAAAAGCGGAAGCCGAAGGGCTTCCGCTACCTCGAACTGCACGGTCCCTGATTCTAAGCCCTACTTCTCCGCGGCGACGGATGTCACCTGGATGGTGGTCCCATCGGCTGTTCCCGTGACCTTGGCGTTCATGCCTGCGAACTTATCGAGCTGCTCCAGGGCAGCCTTATCGGTGGTTTCGAGGGTGTAGACCTTGTCACCCACAATGAGAGCGTACTTTGAGCCCTGCTTAATGCAATCACGGGTGCACTCCGCCTTGCTGCCACCCATTTCGTGCTTGGCGCCACACATGGTGTCGCCCACCTCGCCGGTAAAGGTCTCAGCCTTGGCGGCAAAAGAAGACGTGGCAAAGAAACCAGCGCCCAGGATCGCAACTACTCCCAACTTCAAAAGACCAGATCGCATGCAGATTTTCTCCTCTGAATTAGAAACTAACATATTTGCTTAGATGCCGGGGAATTGGCATCTCATTGTCCCAAGATGCCCGGTCTCGCCGATAGTTACAAGTTCCTAAGTTCCCAAAGTCAGATTATTTCTTCTATTGGGCTTCATACCGTAGTGTCACATCCACGGTTTCGTCATCGTTCAAGGCCACCTGCGGGGTAACCCCCCACTTGATGCCCGGAGGCAAATCTTTCAAACTTTCCGCCAGAAAACGCTGAATGTAGCTGGAGTCGTAAACCTGGCCCTCCAGCAGCTTCCAGTCGAAAATCATCTTGGTCTTGGTTTTTTCGTCCAAGCCGCGGATTTCCAACTCTCCCATCTTGTACACAGCTCCTTCTTGGATTTCGATTTCATAGTGGACGGTGGCTGCTGCATCGTCCATGACCGGTTTGGAAATCGCTTTTGTTGCCATGTAGCCTTTTGCCCCGTATAGAGCTGCGATGTCACTCAGGTCTTTGTCAAGCTGTATTGCATCGGCGGGTGCTCCGGTCTTTAGTCGAATCAGACCCTCGAGTTCCGCTGAGGGGAATACCGTGTTTCCGGTCCAGCCAATATCTGTAAGCTTGTATTGCGGTCCGGGGGTGACGGCAATCGTCACATCTACAGCAGTTTCCTCGTCACTCTCGTGCACAACTTTGACCTGGGTTTCTTCAAAGCTTGCTTTCAGGTGACCCTCACGAAGGTAGATCGGGAGAAATCCCAGGCGCTCTTCATTCTGCATGGTGGTATGAGCGTATTCGCCGTTCAAGAGACGCTTGGCCGCTGCCTGGAGAAGGGGCAGTTCGGTCTGACCCGCGGTAGAAAATACAACATCGCGTATCAGCACGCTGTGGCTACTGACGGTGAAAAGAAATGCGGAGACTGGCCCGTCGCCCGATGATAGCCGCATGTAGTCTGCCTTCCCCTGGACTTTGTGTTCGATGAGCAAGGCTTGCAGGGCATCAGAAACTTGGTCCGCCAAATTACCGTCTACCGGCAACAGACCCTTGAATAGGGACACGCGCTCCCGCAGCTTGCCAAGCAGTTCCTGGTTCGTGAGCCAGACAAAGTTGTCGAACTCGGCCGGCACCAGTTGATCGCTATCACTTAGCTGTAACTCCAGCTTTGCACCCGCCGAAGAATAGGTGTAGCCATACGAGGCGCTGCTAAACAGTCCGGTTTGCCCCAATTGCTCAGTGGCCTTCCTGAAATCATCCTCGTTTACTGCTTGGCCGATTTGTAATCCTGTGGCACTGAGAACTTCCTCGCTCGTATAGCGCTCGGTACCTTTGATATTGGTGGAAACCAGCTTCCATCTGACTGTGATGTCTGAAGCGGCGGCCTTTCGCGCGGCAGTATTGGTTTGTCCACTCGCCGGCAAGCACAGACATGCTGCGACGAGCCAAAAATATGGTCGGCGAAAATCCATGAACAGAGATTGTAGCCGAACGCCATAAGCAACGGCCTAGGGTTTGAACGTAGGCCGCAGCAAAACTTCACTGGCGAAGCTTTGCGATTCCTGAGTCACCAGCATCTCCACCACATGTGCCACATCGCTGGGTTGCAGCATCTTTGCAATGTTCTTACCCTCGTGAGGACTCAAGTCGGTATTGGTCGAGCCAGGGCAAACCACGGATACTCGAATGTTGTGCCCGCGCAACTCTTCGGCGACGGAATAGCTCAGTCCGTTCAGCCCCCATTTGGATGCGGCATAAGCAGCCCCATTGGGCAGTGCGTTTTTACCTGCGAGCGACGAGATATTGACAATATGGCCGCCACCACTGCGTAGCATCATCGGAGTAAAACTCCGTATGCAGTAATACACTCCGCGCAGATTCGTGTTGAGGACTTTGTCCCAGGCATCCGGAGGCAGATCATGCAATGGGCTGCTAAAGCTGCCGACACCTGCGTTGTTGACCAACACATCAAGTCGCCCAAACTTGCTCTCGATGTGGCGAGCCAATGACTCAACCGAGCGTAAATCCATCACATCACACTCAACTGCTTCGGCTTGGAATCCGCTTTTTACAATTGCCTGCGCGGTAGTTTGAATCGGCCCTTTGCTTCGCCCACAGATCACCACGCTGGCGCCCAATTCTGCAAGTTTCTGCGCAATGGCCGCCCCAATCCCTCTTCCTGCCCCGGTTACGAGTGCAACTTTACCCTCTAAATTCTTCTTCACTTTACCCGCTCCCTGGCTCTCGGCTATGTACCCAAGACGCCAGACCCGCATCTTACAAGAAGGACAAAGGATTACACCTTCGGTACTAGGCGGTAGATGCACGAAAGCAGTCCTTGCGTTTGGGAGGAGCACATCCTTATAATCCGTGAACCGGATTGGCTCAAGCCGCACAAGGGTTTAGAGCGGTAACCAGCCTTCCCGAAGGACGTCTGAATGAGCGGGGGGACTCATTGGTCTGAGTGTCCGCCGCCAATTTCCCTAAAGTTTCAAGGAGCCGAACGAATGAAAACCAGTCTGATCGCGGTTGTGTTGAGTTTAGCTGCTATGGCCGCAGCCCAACAACCGGCAACACAACCGCAATCCAGCGCGCCAGCTCAGGGATCAAGCGCGCAAGGGCCAGTGATCAAGGATCCCGCGGAATATAACGCCTACGTGAGCGCGGTGCAGCAGCAGGATCCCAACGCCAAGATCAGCGGGCTGGAAGCTTTCGTCACCCAGTACCCCAACAGCATCGTGAAGAAAGACGCGCTGGAAGTTCTGATGGGTGCGTATCAGCAGGTCGGTAACCAGGAAAAGACAACCGAAACCGCGGAGCGCCTACTTCAGGCGGACCCCAACAGCATGCGTGCTTTGGCATTGCTTTGCTACACCGTGCGCACCAAAGTTCAAGGTGGCGTGGATGTTGCCAAGAACATGCCCCTGATGAAGGAATACTGCCAGGACGGCTTGACCAAGCTTCCTGATTACAAGAAACCCGAGGGCGTCTCCGACACAGACTTTGCCAAGTTGAAGGACCAGATGTCGGGCATCTTCAACGCTGGCGTCGGCCTTGCAGCCTATCAGGAAAAAGATTACGCCAACGCGGCCAAAGCACTTCGCGTAGCAGCCGATGCCAGTCCAACCGATTTCAGTTTGGTATATCCCTTGGCACTGGCCTACATCCAGAGCACACCGCCTGATTCCATCAACGGTATCTGGTATGCCGCCCGCGCATCCGTGGTCGCGCCGGCGCAATATCAGGCTTCCATCGAGAAATATGCCAAGGCGCAATATATGAAATACCATGCCGGCGACGATGGCTGGACGGATGTTTTGAACCAGGCAAAAGCCAGTCCAACTGAGCCGCAAGGCTTTTTCATCAAACCCGCGCCCACTCCAGCGGAGCAGGCGCACAAGCTGGTGCAGGACAAAAAGCCTGAGACTATGGACTTTGCCGAGTGGCAACTGGTTCTCTCCGTAGGTACCCCGGAAGATGCCGCCATCGTCTGGGATGCAATCAAAGGCAAATCTCTTCAGTTCCAGGCGTTGTTGCTGAAGGCTTCGCCCACCAGCCTGGATTTGGCCGCCAGTCTTGATGACATCGATAAAAAGCAAAAAGATGTGGAACTGGCCATGCGAGCGGAAATTCCCGCCAAGCTCTTAGCGGGGCTCAAGGAAGGGACACAAATCCAAGTCGCGGGCACGCCTGCTTCCTACACGGCGAAGCCGTTCCTAATCGTCATGGAAGATGGAGGCCTGTTGACCAAGCCCACGCCTCCCGCGCCTAAGCGCCCGACGCATCACCCGGTCCATCATCACTAGAAACGGGGGAATCAACCAACATCAAAGGCAGCCTTTGCGGCTGCCTTTTGTTTCTCTTGAAAGTATTAAGAATACTGCTTTAGCGGACGGCCTTCTTCTCATAGCCGACAGGCCGGGCACTCCGTGGAGGGCGCCTTACGCCGTCACGTAACTGCCGTACATCAATCTTCAATTCCGCGATGGTGCGGCTCAGGGTGTTGCGATGCATTTCCAACTGGCGCGCGGCGCGGCACTGGTTTCCTTTGTTCTCCTGAAGCACGGTGAGAATAAACCGCTTCTTGAACTCGCGCACCGCTTCCGAGTACAGGATGTTGCTCTTGTACATCTGCATGATGAGGGCTTCTAGCTGATCCTTCACAATGTCTCGCTTTCGTAAGCTGCCAATATATTGGGGTCGTTCCGGCTACGGAGTGCCCGAAACCGCGTTGGCCGACTGCTGGCCTTTGTGCAACATCTCCAGACCCTGGTAGAAGCGTGCACGCAGATCGGAAGGCGCAATCCATATCGCTGCCCGCCCCACTACCAGGAAATACGGCGCTAAAGCTGAATCTGTCACCCACTTCGAGGTGGGAGCAAAAGACGTAGTGGCCACCAAAAGAACGGCCACACTCAAACTACCTTTCAGTAAACCTAACGCCGCACCCATGACCCGGTCGAACCAGTCAAGGCCGGCTTTTTTCATGGCCCATTGGGTGAGCTTTCCCAGGAGCCCTGCTACCAAAAGAACTCCTATGAAAATCGCGAAATACCCAAGGATTTCCGCCAGCCATTCTGATTTTGCATACGGTGCAAACCAAGTCGCTACATTCTGATACTGCCAGGCGGCCAGCAAGTATCCCACGATCAGCCCGCCGATGCCAAATGCCTCACGAAAAAAACCGTGGCGCGAGGCGGTTATGATGGTGAACGCTACAATACCCAGGATCAACCAATCGATATTTGTCATGATGGTCTCCCGGCAACTGCCTTATACACTTAATTCGCGGCCGGTCAGCTGCGTATACGCCTCAAGATACTTTTCACTGGTGCGGCGGGCCACATCGACTGGAAGCGCCGGCGCAGGGGGCTGCTTGTTCCAGCGAATTTCTTCAAGGTAATCGCGAACATACTGCTTGTCGAACGATTCCTGGGCCTTCCCGGGCTGATATTTGTCGGCAGGCCAGAAGCGGGACGAATCGGGCGTAAGCACTTCATCCGCCAAGGTGATGCCCGAGGAAGTCCGGCCAAACTCAAACTTGGTATCTGCGATGATGATGCCCCGTGTCCGAGCATGGTCAGCGGCCGTCTGATAAATTTTCAGACTGAGATCGCGAAGCTGGACGCTCAATTCCGGTCCCACCAGCGACGACATAATTGCAAAGGAAATATTTTCGTCATGGCCGGAAGTGGCTTTGGTGGCGGGGGTGAAAATCGGCTCCGGCAACTGGTCGGATTCCTTTAGCCCTGAGGGCAGGTCAATTCCACAGACCTTGCCGGTGGCTTTGTATTCCTTCCAGGCCGATCCGGAAATGTAGCCGCGTACCACGCACTCCACTGGAAACATATCGGCCCGCTTCACCAGCATGGAGCGTCCCTGAAGCTGGTCAGAGTACTTCTGGACAGGTTCGGGATAGCTGCTGACATCTGCGGTGAGCAGATGGTTGGGGACAATCTCTTTCAGGAATTCAAACCAGAACAGGGATATCTGGGTGAGGACTCGGCCCTTGTGGGGAATGCCTGTCGCCAGGACATAGTCAAACGCCGAGATTCTGTCGGTGGCCACAAACAGCAAGCTCTCATCGTCTAAGGTGTAAACATCCCGCACCTTGCCGCTGGCATGTAGAGCAAGGTCCGGGAAATCAGTTTGTAAGAGGACGGGATCGAGGACTTGGGGTGCCATACCAGAATTTTACATGCAAAAATCGTCGCGTATTCTATCCCGCCAGAATTTTTTGTCAACCGGGTAAGCATAGGAAGTTTTTTGCACATCTCGGATATCCAGACAGAAGTATTGACAGATAACGGATTAGAGTGAACCGCCCGGTTGACGGGACGTGCAACCGTGGGTCCGTGTGGAAAAACTGAGGACAAGAGTGGAAAAAGCAGACGTTGCAAATGTCCTAGAATCTTTCTGGCCATTTGCGCGCACCGTGAAACACACGGATGATTTCAACCGTAGCTGCGCGTACGCGATAGGGAACGATATACGGAGTACCGGGAACGATCAATTCGCGAGTGCCAGTTACGCGGCCAGTCCGCCCCATGGATGGGCATTTCTCCAACTTGTCGACGGCTGTAACAATCGCGGTGACGATTGATTGTGCTGCGGCTGGACTGTCCTCAGCGATGTAACGTGCCTCAGTTTCCAGGTTGGCTAAAGCGGTGCGCAGCCACTTAACGCGCACGTGACGTCCACTTCCTCAAGACTTTTTCTACTTCGTCGTTGCTTGCGAAATCGCCGCGCTCCGCTTCAACAATACCCTTACGGACCTCTTCGATCTGCCATTCGTTTAGTTGGACGTACTCACGGATCGCTTCAGCGGCTAAAAATGACCGCGTACGGCTGGTGGCCTTGGACAATTTGTCCAACTGCCTTTTAAGCTTGGAGTCCAGACGCAGAGTCAAAACTGATGAATCAGCCATAATGTATACATTGTACTCCGTAGTGTCTAATTGTATACAATCGAGGGTAGTAGCTTAGTTTTCTAGGGATGGCTGCCTCGCTGTTTCCATGAGACAAAGACCAGACCCGAATTTCGCTATTTCTCACTATTTCCAAGCTGCGACCCAGATTCCGGAAGAAAAAAACCACATTGCAATGCAAGCCCAAAGCTCTTGCCAAAACGGAAATAACCCCCACTCGATGTTTTCCCAGCGCCGCAGCTTTGATCCTAGATGGCAGATAACAAATATACAAAAAACGCACATTACGAACAGCGATATCCCGCCTATCATTTTTAGGGCTTGGCGAGCGAGTGCAGGGTTGCTGCCGAACTGATTGAGACGAATGTAACCAAAGGCGGCCGTGAGTCCTAGGATTACTTTTAGGTACATGTCAAAGTCTTTGTAGATTCGTTCGCTGTGATCCTTAGTTTCGCCGCCACGTTCCTTCGTGGAATGCACCTGTTTGGGAAACAGGAATCCAGCAAAAGCCACCAGGCAAACCAAACAGATGATCGGCACACCATAGACCATGCAGTGTCATGGTATCTCGTTTTGGAACGGCAAATGCATCAGCGTTTTCCAGAAACTAGGCATTGAAGGAGCTTCTTCCTAGTGAAACTGGCCCACCATCGAATCGAAGATATCTAAGCCGTCTCGCCAAACCGAACCGACACCAGCTTGGAAACTCCCGGTTCCTGCATGGTGACTCCATACAGCACCGGTGCAATGCCCATAGTCTTCTTGCTGTGGGTAATCAGCACGAACTGGGTCTGCACGCTCATCTCTTTGACCAGTTCAGTGAAGCGCCCGATGTTAGCCTCATCGAGTGGCGCATCCACCTCGTCGAGGATGCAGAACGGGCTGGGCTGATATTGGAAGATACCAACCAGCAGAGCCAGCGCAGTAAGCGCTTTTTCTCCGCCAGAGAGCAACAATACATTCTGCAACTTTTTTCCCGGAGGCGAAGCCACCACATCGATGCCGCTTTCGGCGCTGTTTTCTTCATCGGTGAGACGCATGAACGCATGCCCGCCGCCGAACAGCTTCTTGAAAGTAATTTGGAAGTTCTCGTTGATCTTATGGAACGCTTCCTCGAACTTCTGCCGCGAGAAAGTATCGATCTCCTTGATCGTTGCCTGGGTGTTTTCGATGGACTCAAGCAAGTCTTTGCGCTGAATTTCAAGGAACCCGTGCCGCTCGGCGGTTTCCTTATACTCTTCGAGTGCCATCATGTTGACTGGCCCCATGGCATCCAGCCGGGCCCGCATATCGCGATAGGCCTGGTCCTCAACTGCGAGTTGCTCGCCGGCCACGATTTCAATCGTGCTATCAGCCACTAATTCCTCGCGCGCCAGGCCCAACTCATTCATGCAAGTCTCGGCCATGTGCTGTAGATCGGATTGCAGCTTGGCCAGCGCGGTAGTGAATTCCTCACGGCGGTCACGGGCCAGATCGAGGACTGCCCGCGCCGCGTGCAATGCATCATTGATCTCAGCCAGGCGGGCCCGCACCTGCTCCATCTCCGATTGCAGCAACCCGTCACGGGTCTCGCTGGCATTGCGTTCCGCCTCGAAATCGAGCAGTTGTTGGGCGAGTACCTGGTTCTCGTGGGCCCGTTGCAACAGCTCCGCGAAAGCGGCTTCGAGTTGATTTCGCAAGTGGACCAACCGCTCACGCATCTCGCTGACCAGGGACTCAAAGCGTTGCAAGACGGCAGCCGCTGCGCGATGCCTTTCTTCCAGGGTGGCGACCTGCGCTATGTGCTGGGAAGCGTGATGCGCGGCTTCGTCCCTGCGCTGGCGCAATTCCGTCAACCGGGCCTGTGCGGCTGCCACCGACTGCTCCAACTCATATTGCCGTTGCGCCATGGTAGTAAGCTCAGCCTGACGCGCGGCCATCGATTCGTTCTGCTCCGAACGCTCAGACTCCAGGCGCTGAATTTCCTGTTCGCAGGTCTGGGCGCGTTCACTCACCCGCGCCAGTTCGGTGTCGAGCTGTTTCAACAAGTGCCCGGACGACATCGCCTGATTTTCCGCTTCCCGCTTTTCGTGTTCCAGGCGGTCGAGCAGGGAAGCATGGTCTTTAATTTCCCGGCCCAGCGTGAGTACCTTCATTTCTTCATGGCGCAGGGTCTCTTCCATCTCTCCCATCAGGCGCAGCACATCGCGCAACTCGCGCTTCATAGAAAGCGGCCCTTCGGACCGTTGCTTACCGCCGGTCACGGTAACGTTATGGAAGCATTCTCCGGAATGCGAAAGGAAGAAGGCATCCGGGTTTTCCAGCGCCAACTCTTTGGCAAAAGCTGGGTCCGGCACCAGATATCCGTCGCGAAGTTTGGGGAGGATCACTTCCAGCGACCGGCCAAAACCATTCAGCACGCGAATAGCATTTTTCAGAGGGACCATCGCTCCCGGAGGATTGTGCCGTGCCGCATCGTCCACCGCGAAAGAAAACTTCGCCTGAGAGTCTTCGGGATGGACTAAAAATGTGGCCCGCCCATCCACATCGGAACGCAACAGCCGCAATCCTTCGTCGGCTGCATCCCAGGACTTCACCACAATGTAGTTGAGTTCATCCCGCAGAAAATCCTCGACTACCGCTTCATATCGCGGTTCAACTTCCAGGAAGTCCGCCAGCACCCCCGCAGGCGCGAGCCCGCCTTGCATCACCCCTGACTGAAACAGCCGCCGCACCGACTCGGTTGAATATCCATGCTCGGCGATAACAGCTTCAAGTGATCCCTTCTTTCCCAAAGCAGTGGCATATTCGCTGCGCAACCCATCGAGTCGGGCCTTGGTCTCGCTCTCCGCATGACGCTTGGAATCGAGCAAAAGCCGTACTTCAGAAATTTCCTGAGTCAGCCCGGAAACCCGTTGTGAGACTGTCTCAAACTCAAGGGCCAGTTGGCCGCGTTGTCCACCAAACGTCTGGATCTGTGAATTGGCCGTGGACATTTCTGCGTGCAGCCGCTGGCTCTCACGATCCAGGGCCGCCAGCCGTTCGGCAGCCTGGGCCAGTTGGTTCCTCAGGTTGGAAGCGACCGCCACCGTTTCCATGATCGCGGCCCGGGTCGCTTCCTGTTCATGCTCCAGCCCGGAAAGTCCATTGACCGTATCGGCAGCTTCCCGTTGAAAGTGCTCCATCTGCCGTTGCGCGGCAGCTAATTCGTCCGCAGCTGAATCAAGCACAAGCTGGTTGGCATTGCGCTCCGCTTCCAGTTCCTCAAGCCGTTCTCGCGCCTGGGCCAGATGAACCCCGGCAGCGCTCGACCGTTCCACCAGATCGTTGCAGCGTTCCTCGTTGTGACGACGCCGCGCCTGCGCACGGTCCATATCCATCTTGATCTGGTTGAGCCGGTCGCGGTTCTCGCGATTTTCAGTTTCAATCGCGTAACCCCGCTGGGTGCGTTCGTTACTCTCAGATTCAAACTGCTGCACCAACTCGGTCTGCTGGCGCATTTCCTCCGACACTACATTGATCTGCGCCTCCAGCGAGGTATTCTCCAACTCCATCTGGGTAAACTTGCTGGCCAGCACCAGGCGCAGCTGGGCTCGCATCTCATCGCGCAGCTTGGCATAACGCTCAGCCTTGGACGCCTGCCGCTTCAGCGAATTCATCTGCCGTGTGACTTCTTCAAAGATGTCATTCACCCGCGCCAGGTTCAGTTTGGCATCCTCCAGCCGGGCTTCAGCTAGACGTTTCTTGGTTTTGAATTTGGTGATGCCGGCGGCCTCTTCCAGAATGGCGCGGCGATCGGTGGGACGGCTGCTTAGAATCTGTCCGATTCGGCCCTGCTCAATCAGTGCGTAGGACTCAGGCCCCAGGCCGGTTCCCATAAATAGCTCTTGAATGTCGCGCAGACGGCACAGCTTGCCGTTCAGCAAATACTCGCTATCACCCGCGCGGAACAAACGGCGGGTGACCGAGATTTCTCCTGCATGAAACTTCTGGCTGTTAAACTTGCGCCGCCGGATCTTGAGCATGACATGATTCGGATCCGTCTTGACGGCAGCCGCAGTAATCGGCACTACATTCGAAACCGCGAATCGAGGTTCATCCTCGGGATACACCTCAGCCAACACCTCCCCATCGCTTTGTGGCTCATCGGCATCCTCCGATCTGCCCGGTTGCGCTTCCTGGGTCAATTGCTCTACTTCCTCGGCAGCTTTCGCGCGGATGCCAGCTTCATCCCAATCATCGGCAGGCATGTCGTCTTTGATTTCAATCTGCGTAGGTTCGCTGGCATCGCCGCCGTCGTATACCTCAGGATCAATCAACGTCAGGGACACTTCCGCCATGCCGGTCGGCTTGCGGTCGCGAGTGCCGGCAAAGATCACATCTTCCATGCGCGATCCCCGCAGGGTCTTGGCCGATTGCTCGCCCAGCACCCAGGAGATGGCATCCGCAATATTCGATTTGCCGCACCCGTTGGGGCCGATGATGGCGGCCACACCGTCGCCGTGGAACTTGAGCTCAGTGCGGTCGCAAAACGACTTGAATCCGAGAATCTGAAGCTTCTTCAGTTTGAGCAACGCATACTCCTTAGGCAGCGCGAGAGGGCCAGGTTAACTTCCTAGGTTCCTCCGCATTTTGCTCCCGACTACGCCGCCCCAAGGCTGGGTGGGGAAAGGCACAGATCAGAGCTACTGTAACGGCGAAATTGCGCCGGGGTCAAGGAAGAAAACACTATATCTGGTATGGCCCTAAGCGCAACCGCGTTAACTTGCACACACATTGCAGCAAGTGTGCATTCGAATGAGTGGGAATCACAAGGAGGAGAGAGAATCGCGAGAGCACATTAACCGTAGCTCAGAACCGGGGGCCGCGCAAGCGCTTGTTTTTCCACAAGCCCGCACACTCCAGTACTCAGCCCGGCTTACTGGGGTTTGGTGGTAACGGATGCAATTTGCGCGATCACTGCTAGCATCGTTTTGGAGTTAAACAGTGACGGTATCCGGAGTCGCCGCAGTCAGCGTGATCTCGGGCCAGGAATTGGCGGAGCGTCAGGACACCAGCTTGCAGAAGTCCGCGCCTAGCGCACAGACGCAGCCCCTGGTGGATCATGGGCCTGCGGAGGCTCCTCAGGATACCGTCATTTTGAGTGGTGGCGGCCAACCACCGATCGCCGATGTAGCGGTGTACAGCCGCTATCTTCAACAGTGCAATTTCGCCGCTATCGCTGCCTATCAACCCGCGGTCCGCCGGCAGGAGACGCCGGGAAATTCAACCGACGGTGGGGACCAGGTCGCCCCGGAGGTGTTGGCCCAACTCCTCACCCAGGAGGGGATCGATGTAACCGCTTGAGGCAAGGGCGGTCCGTAGTTGGCGAACCAGCCACCAGACCGCCCCTTGCCACTGAGAACCGAGAACTGCGAACCGAGAACCGAGAACCGAGAACTGAGAACCGAGAACCGAGAACTGAGAACCGACTATTTCCCGCCCAATTTCTCAAAGAACACGCAAATCGACTCAATCCCGCGATAGAAGTTTGGAATATGAAACTTCTCATTGGGAGCGTGCAGGTTGTCGTCGGGCAGCCCGAATCCCATCATCACGCTGGGGACCTTCAGCACATCCTGGAAATCGGTCACGATAGGAATGGAACCACCCGAGCGGATGAATACAGTTTGCTTCTTGAAAACATCGTGCAAGGCGTCGGTCGCCGCCTTGATGTATTTGTTGTCGGTCCCCACCACGCAAGCCGGCCCCTTGCTCCAAACCTTAATGCTGGTCTGGATGCCTTTGGGCGTGAGCTTCTTCACGTAATCCCTGTAACGCTTAAGGATGTCATCCGGGTCCTGATTAGGCACCAACCGCATGGAGACTTTGGCGGCAGCTTTGGCAGGGATGACCGTCTTAGCTCCCGGTGCGGTAAACCCTCCCGGCATGCCATGCACTTCCAGCGTAGGCCGTGCCCAGGTGCGATAGAGCACAGAGAAACCCGGCTCACCCGTCAGTACAGTCGAACCCACCTCGGTTTTACGATAGTGCTCTTCATTGAAGGGAAGCCTTTTCCAGGCTTTGAGTTCCTCCTTGGTCGGGGCTTTGACCTTTCCGTAGAAGCCGGGGACCAAGACTTTTCCCTTGCTGTCCTTCAATTTGCTGATGATTTCTATGAGCGCAAAAAAAGGATTTGGCGCCGCCCCGCCGTACATACCGGAGTGCAGATCGGTTTTTGCGCCGACAGCCTCGATCTCGGTGTAAACCAATCCCCGCAATCCCACACACAAAGTTGGCAGATCTGGGGCAAACAATTCCGTGTCGCAAACCAGGGCAAAGTCGGCTTTCAACTTGGCTTTTTCCTTGCGCACATACTCGGCGATGGATTCCCCGCCAACTTCTTCCTCGCCTTCAATCAGCACCTTGACGTTGATCGGCAGCTTGCCGCCGCCAGATTGCATCAACGCTTCCAGCGCTTTAACCTCCATCCAGAGCTGGCCTTTGTCATCCACCGCGCCACGGGCATAAAGATTGTTATTGCGCTCGGTAGGCTCAAATGGCGGAGTGATCCATTCATTTAAAGGGTCGGGCGGCTGGACATCGTAATGCGCATACATCAACACCGTAGGCTTGCCGGAAGCATGCAGCCAGTCGCCATACACCAGTGGGTGACCCTTGGTGGGAACGATCTGGACATTCTCCAGTCCGATACGCCGAAGTTCGTTTCCCACAAACTCGGCAGCTTTCTGCACATCACTTTTATGTTCATCGAGAGTGCTAATGCTAGGAATGCGAAGCAGATCTTTCAGTTCATTGAGAAAACGCGTCTGATTACTGCGGGCATAGCTGACTGCTGGAGAGGCCATGAGGACAGCTCCTTTCGGAAGCAATTCAGTATATATCCGGGTTTACGTAGTGACAGCCGCCTCGGCTGTCAGTAAAGCACATAGACGTTATTTTCTGGCGACCAGCACGGTGTAGCTCAAATCCCCGGAACGATAGGCATCCAAAATCGTGTCGATCCCTTGAACAAACTCCCGCGCTGCCTGTGGCAACAGTTTTACGATCGGACTGGCCATGCGTGCATGCTGCTGGCATATCTCCCAGGTGCGAATAATGTTTGCCGTCAAGTCTTCGCAGTGGGTGACCGCGAGCCCGGTAGATTCCAGCGCTGATTTGTACTGCCCTGGCGTCCACAGCTCGGGACAAAGAAATTCTTTCGCAACCTGGCGCACGCGCATCTTTTCCATCGAACCGGTCCACGCTGCCAATAGCCACTGACCGTGCGCGCGCAGTGCGCGCGAGATCTTGCCGAACACCTCAGCTTTACTGGAAAAGTGCTCGGTTGATTCCATCGTCCACGCCAGATCAAACGACTCAACAGGAAAATCGAAAAAATGCACGTCTTGCACAATGAAATTTACCTGATCTTGCAATTCAGACTTGCCCGCATTTTCCTGGGCCAGCTTTGCTTGCTTGGGACTGATGGTGATCCCGGTGCCGCTACAACCTAAAGTACGAGCAAGATGTAGAAGTGTGCCGCCATGGCCGCAGCCGGCGTCGAGCACGCTCTCTCCGCCGCGCAAGCCCAGCAATTGCAGGCAGTGATCGAGCATCTTGACCTGGGCTTCCTCGGCAGACTCATCCCCACGCTCAAACAATCCGTGATGAATGTGGTCGCCCCAATAGGTGCGATAGACAAAAGCCAGGGAATCGTAGTGCTCACGAACTTGCTCGGCGGTAGCCATAATGCGTACTCGGGTTCACTAGACGGCTTGCAGAAATTCCTGTGCTTTGGTGGTTTTGAATCGCTCTGGAGAAAACGCCGCTACATCAAAGGCCGTCTTGCCATCAATGATCAACTCCGTCATGACTTGCGCGGTAACCGGCGCGAGCAGGATGCCATCACGGAAATGCCCGGTGGCCGCAAAATATCCTGGTACCGATGTTTCCCCAAGGATCGGTAATTTGTCCGGGGTCCCGGGACGCAAGCCCGCCCAGGCTTCATGAATCCGGGCTTTTTTCAAAGAAGGGACCAGCCGGGTGGCAGATTGCAGTAATCGCTGAATGGCTTCCGGCACGGTGCGTTTGTCGTAACCAGCTTCTTCCAAGGTAGACCCGATGACGATGTGCCCATCGCTGCGCGGCACAAGATAACCCTCTGGCGAACGCACAACATGTTGCAGCGCAGGACCGTTGAGCACGGAGAGCATTTGTCCTTTCACCGGACGAGTAGGGAAGGCAATCGGAGGAACTTGCCCGGCCCATGCTCCGGCGCAGTTCACAACCACGCCGGCGTGATACGTGGTCTTGTTTGTTTTTATCCCGAGCACATGGCTGTCAGAGACCAATATCTCTGCGACCTCCGCGCCGGAGGAAATAGCCACCTCACGATGTTGGGCGGCCTGCAACGCGGCAGATACCAGCGCCCGCGGATTGACGCTCCGCTCCTTCAGATACGAGGCGGAGTAGTGGGAAGGATTCAGGTCAGGCTCTAACTGGGAAAGAGCGATGAGTAATTGCCCATGCGCTCCAGCTCCCCCCTCATGCAGCAGAATCGTCCCGGCATCCCGCAGGTCTACATTGATTCCAGATTCATCCTGCAACTCATGGACAAATTCGGGATACATGCGCGCGCTGGCTTTGGCTAAAGGCGCGATCGCCGCAGGGAATTCGTCGCCATGGTCAGCCAGCATGCCCGCAGCTGCATGTGAGGCCTCGCGTCCGGGTTCTGCCCGTTCTACAACAAGTACCTTTACTCCTCGCTTGCGTAACTCAATTGCCAAAGAGAGACCGATAATGCCGCCGCCGACAATGATGGCATCCCAGGGCTTCATAGCTTACTCAAAAACTCCACGACTTCCGGCGAGGTCCAATCCACAGCTCCAATGAACTTGCGCCGCATGACGCCATTACGGTCAATGATGTAGGTCTCCGGAAACTTGAAGGTTCCATACAGCGAGTTGCTGGCGGCATGCGAATCGCGCACCGTGAGCAAATCTACGTGGTGATCAATCAGGAATCGGTGATAGGCGCCCTCATCTTCATCAATACTGACAGCCAGCACCGTGACTCCTTTATCGCGCAGCTTGTGCTGCATATCGAGAAGCGACGGAGTCTCCTCGATACAAGGCGGGCACCAGCTGGCCCAGAAGTTCAAAACCACAACTTTGCCGCGCAGTTCACTGAGAGTGACCTTGCGGTCGGAGTCCTGTACCGTGAAGTCCGGTGCCATGGAGCCGATGCGCGGAGGCCGCGTTCCGCTATAGCAGCCGAACAGGAGTAGACATAATAGAAGACCGGGAAGCAATAAAGATGTACGTCGCACACAGCTATAATAACCAATTGCAACCATGGCAGGTGGGAATCCAGCCTCGGGTAAGCCTTTTCTCTCAGTCATCGTACCCGCACGTAATGAAGAAGCTTCTTTGGGAGCATGTCTGGAGTCGCTGGTCTCGCAAACTGGCGTGGAGAAGGAGATCATCGTCGTAGATGATGGTTCCACCGACCGCACTCGTCAGATTGCTGAGTCATTCCTTGGAGTTCGTGTCGTTGACCCCGGCCCATTGCCCGAGGGTTGGACGGGGAAGAACAACGCCGTAACTGCGGGAGCAAAAGTGGCCCGCGGCCAGTGGTTATTGTTTACCGATGCCGATACCGTGCATTTACCCGGTTCGTTGGCCCGCAGCCTGGCGGAAGCGAAGCAGAAAAAAGTGTCCCTGCTTTCCTATTCCCCCGAGCAGGAAGTGCATGGGTTCTGGGAAAATGCGGTCATGCCGGTGATCTTCGCGGAACTGGCCTCGACCTATAAGCCGTCTGAAGTCAGCGATCCTAAGTCTCCCGCAGCCGCCGCCAATGGTCAGTACGTGCTGATCACCCGCGAAGCTTATGACATTGTGGGTGGACACGCTGCCGTGGCCACCGATCTGCTTGAGGATGTTGCCCTGGCACGCCAAGTGAAAGCTACCGGACGCAAAATATTTTTCCGTTTTGGGGGCGATGCTGTTCGTACTCGCATGTACCGCAGCTTCGCTCAACTTCGAGAAGGCTGGACCAAAAACCTTGCGCTGCTGTTTCCCTCACCCTCACGGCTGGCAATTCTCCGCTTGCTGGAGTTCCTGCTGATTGTCGGCAGCTTCGGGGCGGCAATTTTTGAAATCATTCAACATCAGGCGTATCCAGCCATTGCCGCGTCTATCCTGTGCGTCGCCCTCTTCGACATATTTCTGGGACGTATAAAGAAAGCCCATTTCCCATTCAAAGCCAATGCGGTAGCAATTTTTGGCCTGCCCCTGTTTGCGTATCTCTTATTGTGCTCAAGGCTCTCCTATAAACACGGCAAAGTGGAATGGAAGGGAAGAACCTATGTGGGTAGTTCCAGGAATCACGTGGTGACAGCCGCCTCGGCGGTCACGCCGAGTACAACCAGTCAGAAATACGCATCCTAAGGTCGAGGAAAGTATGGTCTACCTAACCCGCAAAGCCGAATTCGCCGCTTCGCACTACTACCACAACGCGGACTTCACCCCGGAAGAGAACCAGCGTGTTTTCGGCAAATGCAACAACCCGAACGGCCACGGCCACAACTACACCCTGGAAGTAACCGTGAAGGGAAATGTCGACTCCCGCACCGGATTCGTGGTGGACCTCAAGCAACTGAAGGACACGATGAACCGCGAAGTGCTGGATGCGATGGACCATCGCTTCCTGAACAAGGAAGTCCCTGAATTCTTCAGCAAAATTCCAACCACGGAAAACCTGGCCATTGCGATCTGGCAGCGTTTAGCGTCCAAGCTCCAGGCCGCAAAGCTCCACCGGGTACGCGTCTATGAAAATCCCAACCTGTTCGTGGATTTCTACGGAGAAGCATGAAAGCCCACCTCACCCGCCGCTACATGTTCTCCGCCTCGCACCGCCTGCATAGCCCGGAGTTGTCGGACGAGGAGAACCAGCGCACCTATGGCAAGTGCAACAATCCCCATGGGCATGGTCACAACTACATGCTGGAAGTGACGGTGAGCGGCCCGGTCGAGGAATCAACCGGGATGGTTTGCAACCTGGTGGATCTGGATGGATTCGTGCAGCAGGAAATCCTGGAACGCTTTGATCTGCAAAATCTTAATACACTGCCGGAGTTCGCGGACTTGGTTCCAACTACAGAAAGCCTGAGTATGGTGATCTACGATATTTTGCAACGGGGCTTTCGGTTGGCTCATCTACAAAAGGTGCGCATCGAAGAGACCATGATGAATTCGTTTGAATATGCAGGCGGCATGGAATTAACCAGGTAGTTTGTTCATGTGGAGCCGGGGCTTGACACAACTCCAATAGAAGGAAGTATCCGATGACACCAGCCATTGAAACTCCAACCGTAACTAGCGCCACCTTCGAGGACCTGGTTCGCGAAATGATTGTCCGCCTGGGTGAAGACCCAGCCCGCGAAGGCCTTGCCGACACGCCGCGCCGTGTGCATAACGCCTACGAGTTCCTGGTCAAAGGCTACAAGGAAGACCCGGAAAAGATGCTGAAGAAAGCCCTGTTCACCGTGACCTACGATGAAATGGTGATCGTGAAAGACATCGAGATGTTCAGTTTGTGCGAGCATCACATGCTGCCGTTTTTCGGCAAGGTGCATGTGGCTTACATCCCCAATGGGAAAGTAATCGGTCTAAGCAAGATTCCGCGGTTGGTGGAAATTTTCTCCCGTCGCCTACAAATTCAAGAACGCCTGACCACGCAAATCGCCGAGACCATCCAGAAAGCCATCAATCCTCAGGGTGTGGGCGTCGTTATCGAAGCCCGCCATCTTTGCATGATGATGCGGGGAGTAGAGAAGCAGCATTCAGCCGCAGTGACATCTTCTATGTTAGGGAGCTTCCGCAATGAGCAAGAAACGCGGACGGAATTTCTATCGCTGATTCACAACCGGCCGAACGGGGTTTGAGCGGCGAAGATCCGCGTAAATCTGCGGCCTGCTTATTTTTTTCTTTCGACCAAAAACCGGGCCAATTCTTTGAGTGTCTCCGCCCGCGCACCAAAACTTTCCAGTGCGCCGAAAGCATCCTTCACCAGCTGGTCTGCCTGCTTAACCGACTCGTCAATCCCAAACAGAGCAGGATAGGTAGCCTTCTCCGCCGCCGTATCTTTTCCAGCGGTCTTGCCTAGTTGCTCGGAGGTTTGCGTCACATCCAGCACGTCATCCACAATCTGAAACGCTAACCCGATGGACTGCCCGAAAGACCGTATCTGCACAACCTGAGCATCATCGGCGCCGGCATAGAGCCCTCCGCTGACAACGCTTGCCGTAATCAACGCGGCGGTCTTGGAACGATGAATGTATTCCAGCATCTTGGCATCAGGTTTAGTGTGCTCTGCTTCCAAATCGGCCACTTGCCCACCGATCATCCCATCTACGGTGCCAGTGCCCCGGGCAATCTCTTCGATGATCCGTACCCGTGCCTCCGCCGGACGCTTTAACCGTGCCATCACTTCATAAGCCTGGGTTTGCAGTGCATCTCCCGCCAGAATAGCAATGGCCTCGCCGAACACTTTGTGACAGGTAGGCCGTCCACGCCGAAGATCGTCATTGTCCAAAGCCGGGAGGTCGTCGTGAATCAACGAATAGGTATGCAGCATCTCCAGCGTTGCGCCGAGATCTTCGATACCAGCAGGCAGGGTACCAGCCACCATGCGCCCCGCTTCCATGCACAAAATCGGACGGATTCGCTTGCCCCCGGCAAACATGCTGTGCCGCATGGCCTGGTGGATGGAGACAGGGTATTGCGACGCGGCCGGCAGCAATCGTTCCAGCGCCTGGTCGGCGAGGGCCCTTCCGTGCTCCAGAATTTCTTCGAGCATGACCGACGAGTATAGCAAGTGATAGTGTCAGGACAGTATGAAGATGCAAGAAATTTCGCTTCGCGGAACCCGGTCACTTGCGGGTTTTGTCAGTCAGCGGCTCGAAGGACTCAGCCTGAAGTTTGCCATTCTGTTTGAGCAGAATTTCCACCTTGCCTTCGGCCTCTTCCAACTCCTTGCGGCAGGCGGTGGAGAGCTGCATGCCTTCCTCAAAAAGCGTGAGTGACTTCTCCAGAGGGACATCCCCCTTTTCGAGTTCCTGCACGATCTTTTCCAGACGCTGTAGACAATCTTCAAACTTGGCCAAGGGAAAACTCCGATCAAAATAATTCTACTGTACTCGGGCAGTCAGGCGTAATTACCCATCGGATATACTCAGGGCCGAGTCGATCGCCATGAGAATCTACCTCGCCGGCCCTTTGTTCACCGCAGGGGAGCGCGCCTTTAACCGCAGGTTGCGCGACGCACTCGTACAATCGGGTTACGATGTCTGGCTCCCGCAGGAGCATGAGCCGCGCAGCCGGAGTGCTCAAGACATTTTCCTCACTGACGTCGAGGGGCTTGATTCATCCGATGTAGTCTTGGCCAACATGGATGGCCCAGACCCGGATTCCGGCACCTGCTGGGAATGTGGATACGCCTACAAGAAAAAGCCGATCATCGTCTATCGCACGGATTTTCGTAAATCCGGGGATACCGATACAACCGCCTACAATCTCATGCTCACGGAATCGGCGAACGAGATTCTAGATTTGTCCCACGATCTTGACGACGATAAGGTAATCGCTTCCAAAATTCACAGCGCACTGCAACAGCTAGAGCCACGGGAGAAGTAGAGCTCAGTTCGCAGGACTGCCCGTTCCCAAAGCTTCCAACACGTCCACGGCCAACGAATACCGTCCTTGCGGCGCACTGATCTGTGCTCCTTGTACCAGCCCACGGACTGCCAGCAGCATTTCTCGAGCAATATGCACGCCTTCTTCGCGCGCAGCCTCAGGAGATTTTGCTTTCGCCATACGTTCCAGGATGGAATCGGGCACAGACACACGCAATTCATTTTTCATGAACTCAGCATTACGCGCGCTTACCAGCGGCCAGATCCCGGCCAGCACCGGAATCCGGAATTGTTCAATCTTACGCAGGAAATTTTCCAGCAAGGCCAGATCGAATACGGGCTGGGTAACGGCATACTCCGCCCCGGCTTCGACCTTGAATTCGAAGCGGCGAATTTCCTCGTCAATGTTGGGCACGCCGGGGTTGGCGCCTACACCGATTACGAACGACGTCCCGGCCCCAATCGGATTGCCGCCAATATCCAGTCCGCGGTTCAGACTGTGTACGATATTGACCAGCCCGATCGCATCCACGTCAAACACCGCGGTCGCATCCGGATAATTACCCATCTTCGGCGGATCGCCGGTGATACAGATCAGATTATGGATCCCAGTGGCAGAGGCGCCCAGCAGATCGGATTGAATCCCCAGCACGTTCCGGTCGCGGCAGGTATAGTGCAAAACCGCCTCAATCCCTACCTGCTGCTGCATCAGTAAAGACAGAGCCTGATTGCTCATGCGTGCCGATGCACGAGGACTGTCGGGAATGTTGATGGCGTCCACCCCGACTGACTTCAAGAACCGTGCTCCGTCAATCTCTTTATGAATGTCGGTGCCTTTTGGCGGGACAATTTCCACCATGGTCGCGAATTCGCCTGCGGCCAGTTTCTTGCCCAGACGGGACCGCTTGTCCAGCGGGACAGCTGGTTCCGCTTTCAGTGCATCACTCTTGCCGACCTTGGTGCCTGCCGTTTTTGCCCGCGCCCCGCCCACTCGCAGTGCCGACTTCATTTCCCGGATATGCTCGGGTGTGGTCCCGCAACAGCCCCCTACCAGGTTCACTCCAGCCGCAACAAATTTTCGCGCGTAGCTCGCCATATATTCAGGCGAGCAGAGATAAATATTTCTCCCTTCGACCGAGCGCGGAATACCCGCGTTAGGTTGCGCTGCTATGGGCAGGGTAGTTAGCGCCCGCACTCGCTCCATAACATCCAGCATGGCTACCGGCCCCACACTGCAATTGCAGCCAATGACATCCGCTCCCCATTCGACTAGGTGGGAAACAAAAAGTTCCGGGGTGGAGCCGTCGAGACAATTGCCGTCCTCATCAATGGTGACTTGGGCGACTACCGGCAGGTCAGGGTTAACTTCGTGCGCGGCCAGAAGCGCCTGGTGGATCTCCTCCAGATAGCCAAAGGTTTCCAGCAGGATGAGGTCAACTCCGCCCTCGGCCAAAGCTGCTATCTGGTCCCGAAAAGCATTGCGTGCCTCCTGCAACGAAATCTTTCCCAACGGTTCGATGCGCACGCCCAGTGGCCCGACCGACCCGCCAATCCAGGCGTCATGATTCTTCGCTGCCTCGCGCGCCAGCTTCGCCCCCGCTAGGTTGATATCCCGAACACGATCCGCCAGGCTATGCCGCTCCAATCGGTGCGAATTGCCTCCAAAGGTATTAGTTTCAATAATCTGTGCGCCAGATTGCAGGTAGTCGCGGTGAATTTCACGAATCAAATCCGGCTGCGAGAGGTTCAGCTCGTCATAGCAACGGTTGATAAAAATTCCCTTGGCGTACAACAACGTCCCCACCGCTCCGTCACACAGGATGGGTGCCTTTTTCAATTGATCGAGAAAGTTTCCGGCCATCTCAATGAGAATACAGGATCATCTGCGACCCTGCCACGGGTACGAACCGCGTCTTTTCGGTTGCCCCTCACCTGCGAGTTGCCAACACTACCTCTGGTATAATCCCGGTTTCTTGCATCTAAACTTTTGTCCTGCATGGTCTTCGGAGTCCCAGGTTTGAGAAAACTAGCCTTTAGTCTGTCCCTGCTTGCCCTTAGTGTGACTTGGCTGTCCTGCTATGGCAGCAAGAATTACCAGAATCCCAGCAAGGTCCGGTTCCGGGCCGTTATTTCCAATTCGCTTCATCCGGTCACAAGTGGGGTTCACGTCCCGGCTCTGGAGATTATGGATGCAACCACAGACAAGCTATCCTTTTCCCCGATAGGCCTTACAGCGCTTCCGGACCTGGGTCCACTGGATGTGTCCTCGAACAAACTATTGACCCTGGCATACAGTCCTGGCGGGCATATGTTCGAGTTGGTCAACAACAACAGCGAGCAAGCTTCGCAAGCGCCCGTGACCCTGCCTGACGCCGCCGAAAGCTTCTTTCTCGCGAACAATATCCAACACATCTATGCTGCCGTGCCAAACGCTTCGGTTCCAGGCGGGGTTCTGGGTGCAGTCATTCAGATTAATGTTTCCTCGGGTACTATTTCGGCCACGATCCCGATACCCCATGTGCGCTTTATCAAAGAAGTGAACCGGGGAGACAAGATTCTAGCCTTCAGTGACAACTCTGGAGGGTTCTGCATGCCTGAGTCCGGTATTGTCACTGTGATCGACCCGGGTAAGATCGGCACCAGCGTGGATCCTCGTATCGCCAGTTTTTGCGGTTTTGATCACCCTGTAGGTGCTGGACTCACAGCCGACATATTGACCCCGGTGATTCTCCAATGTGGCGAGGAGTGCGGAGGCACTAACGGCGCCGCGGTTGTTCCCCTGGACTTGACTACAAACACACTTGGGACCCCCATTCCCGTACCCGCGGCAACTGTAGGCGTCGGAATTGGCAATACCCTCTACGTAGCCGGCACTGCTCCCTCAACAGCCTGTTCCTCCGGAACGGCTGCCGGTTCCTGCGGAACTTTGACGGTCGTTGATATGGCCGGAGTAAAAGCGCCGGTGTCGGTCGAGATTCCGGACGGATATCACGACAAACTGCAAATCACCACCGACGGGCAGGTTGTTGTTGGGTCCCACGATTGTACGGAGATTAGTACCTCTACGGAGACCCGTGGCTGCCTAGCAATTTTCAATCCTGCAACCGGCAAAGTCGTGGTTCCATCCCGGAACGGGGATGTTACGGGTATTGCTCCGATCCCGGGCCGCAATGTCGTTTATGTGATTCAAGCCGGGGCCTTGACGGTATATGACACCACAACCGACAAACCCTTACCCAACCATCAGACGGCTATCGTTGGTGAGCTTGTTGATGTCAAGGTCATCGACAATGCGCCGTAACCGAGAACAGAGAACTGAGATCTGAGAACTGAGATCTGAGAACTGATGCTTCCAACCCTATTGTGCCGATGCAGGCACTAGAACGAGCTTGTGCTTCCGGCTATTCTCTACAGCTGGTGGCGAGTAAGGTAACGAAAACGTAAAACCTTCGTACCAACCCTTCCATTGATCCATGTAGTACGGGCTCATGAAGTTTCCGGATTGGCCGGTCACTAAATTCAAAGTGGAAGAATCCAAATTTGACATATCATCCGTTATCCGCTCGGATGGGCCGTGCGTCCGCGTTACCGCCTTCACCGCATATCCGCTGCCGGACTGCGGCTTAATTCCCGGGCCCGTCCAATATCGCAATACCGGGATGTGTCCAAGCACAGGGTTTTGGATTTCAACCGCATTGACTCCTCCCCATTTCCAGTTCGCCAGATTTCGCGGCGCTTCCGGCACGTTTATGGCTGCTTCAACCGCCGCCGCGAGCAATTCGTCATAGTTAGAAAATTCTTCCGGTAGCCAACGCTTGGGCTGGTTCCGCAAGACGTTATCCACCCACACCGACTGCATGCCCCATGAGTAATGGATTCCCGAGGATGATCCAAGCTTGGCTTCCAGCAGCAGACGGCTCAATTCAGTGCGTGCCTTGAATGCCAGCGTGGGCGCGGCAGAATTTGCGGTCATGCGCCCATCCCAGCCGCGCATGATTTCTGCGGCGTGCTTGACCCGTGGAGATGCCTTCCGCGCATGGTCCACTGCGGATACAAAGCACTCCGCCGCGAATTGATCGAATGAGGAATAGATGTCGGTTTGCAGGGCGAGCATGTCCGCCGCAGAAAATTTCTTTCCCGATTCCAGTATCTGGTAGATACGCTCAGAGCGCCAAGGCGCTTCCCATCCCGTGCTGATGGAGTAGAGGTATTTGTCCGGTGTTATGCGGCTATTGGCTGTAGCTATGATTCCGGACGCCGGATTGTAAACACTAGGCAGCTTGTCGAAGGGGATATATCCGGTCCACTCGTAGCTATTGTTGCTGCCGTCTTCCGGTAAATTCCCATCGCCGGTCGCGCGAATCGGAATTTTGCCCGTGGTGTGATAGCCGATGTTGCCATCCACATCGGCGTAGACCACATTCTGCCCCGGCGCGTCGAACTGAGAGAACGCATTCAGGAACTGCTCCCAATTCTGGGCCGAGTCTACAGCGAAGAAAGGATTGCGGGCTCCGTCATATAACGTCCAACGCAGCGCGACTTGGCGGGTTTCACCGGGCAGCAGGGAAGTGATAACCGGCCCATGCCGGGTAGAAACCACATCCACAATTTCATCCGCTGAGTCTTTAACGTGGATCGTTTCACGGCGGTGAATTGCATCCTTCCATCCTCCGGGTGTCAAAAATTGCCCCTTGGGGTTGAAGGTCTCGATGTAAACGTCTTCTACGGTTGCGCCAACGTTGGTAAACCCCCAGGCAATGCGCTGGTTATGTCCCACAATCACGTAAGGCATTCCGGGCAGAGTCACTCCAATGACATCCAGCGGGCCACTTTTCAGGTGTGCCTCATACCACAGGTTCGGCATCTGGTGGCCAGGTGCATGTCGTTCGACAACAGCGGTTTGCCGGAAACCGTGTGGGTCCCCGAGATCACCCAGTTGTTTGAACCAGCCAGCAAACTTGGTTCAAGGTCCTCTTCTTGCACCGCAGACGGCTGAAGGTTGCGCACGACCGAATTTTCTGGCCCGGAATCTTCATCATCTCCATCTTCGTTGTTGGCAGGTTTGATCTCAGCATCACGTGCAACTGTTGGAGGCCGGTCATATGGCGACGAGTTTACGTACAAATCCGCGGTCAACTGCGGCCCCAGCTTGGCCAGAATCTTCTCCCGCGTCAGCGTGCTGCGATAGCTGTAATGCGTGAGATCTTCGACCATTTGTCCAGCAATCAACGCAGAGTCCTCTGGAGTCCACGCACCAGGCTGGTAGTGCAGCAGGCGGAACTCCAGCGGCAGTCTTTCACGATGCGATTCGATAAAGGCATTCACCCCGCGTGCGTAAGCCTCGAAATGCCGGCGGCTTTCCGGCGATGCAATTTCCATCGTCGTGTGAGCGGCAACTACGCATTCCCAGGATTCTTTGCTCACGGTCATGCCGGACAAAATCAGCACCCAGAATCTCAGCCAGTTCCCCCGCCGCGTAACGCCGCATGCCATCCATCTGGAAGAGGCGGTCTTGCGCGGTGACGTAGCCTTGAGCGAAGAAAAGATCGTCAAAACTCGAGGCCTCAATAGTAGGAACCCCATGCGAGTCCCGGGTCACGGTGACGGCTGATACCAGCCCGGTTGTCTGAATCTGCCCATCCAATTGGGGCAAGGCCGAGCGGGCGGTCAGGTAGCCCCAAAGGAGGATTCCCGCCACCAGCAACAAGAAAACAAACAGGAGCAGGAGTATGACATTGCGCACTCGATGACGAGAACGTGAAGGAGAAACCAGCACAGTCGTAGTAGCCATAGCAGACTTGTTTGATTTTAGGCGTAGGTGCGGAGAACAGACAAACGCGACCTTAAATACTTAGCAAAGACCTGCTCTTATAGGAAAATAGAGCATGCCTTCCATACGCATGGATAAGTGGCTCTGGGCCGCACGGTTTTTCAAGACACGTTCCCTGGCGTCGCGGGCCTGTGATCTGGGAAGGGTCCAATCCAACGGACAGCCCGCCAAAGCATCGCGCGATGTTCGTGTCGCAGACATGTTGCAAGTAACCAACGACGGCGGCGTTTTTCAGGTGGAAGTCCTGCTACTCAGCGAAGTCCGAGGCCCGGCATCGGTTGCACAAACGCTTTACCGTGAGACTGACGCCAGCCGCGAGCAGCGCCTGAAAGTAGCAGCCGAGCGGAAGGCGATGAAGCAGTTTGAACAGCTACCTGCCGGACGACCCTCGAAGCGCGATCGTAGGAAGATCATTCAATTTCGGGGAAGAGGCTGAATTGTGCAACTGGTTCAGCCTGACCCAGCAGATTAACTATTGATAGGAGAAACGATCTGTATGTTTACTTCAAGGCCAATTGGATTTGTGAGCAGTCCCTATAAGACGGGAAGCGAGATTCCCAAGGGTCTAGGCGCGAAACACGAAACCGACGGTGTGCTAAAAATTCTGCCCGAGTTTGCGCCGGGGCTCACTGACCTCGAGGGTTTCTCGCATCTCTACGTCCTCTGGGAGTTTGACCGCTCCCAGGGATTCGAACTGCTGGGCGCCCCGCCATCTGACAATCGGCAGCACGGCGTATTTGCCACCCGCTCGCCGTATCGTCCAAACCCGATTGCCCTGACGGTTGTCGAGTTATTCCGCCGCGAGGGCACCGACCTGCACGTTCGCGGCGTGGATATGCTGGACGGGACGCCCATTCTCGATATCAAACCATACTTGTCGAGCGTCCCGCCGGAAAAGCTGCGTCGTGGATGGCTGGCCGAAGCAGAAGCGCGGCAAAAATAACCCGCCGCTCAGTCTGCCCAGGCGAGATACCCGGGAACAATAATCCCTACAATGGGCACGATAATCAGAATGCCCCACCAGTCGGGCTTGTTCCTGGCCTTCGCGATTTCCATCCAGATGATGATCCCGATAACGATGTTCACCAGTGGAATAAAGAAGAGCAAGATCCACCACAGAGGTTTCTTGGCAATGGTCAACATCAAAATCACGTTGATAATCGGAATCCAGGCGAGCCAGGCGTTCGGCGTGTTGGTCTTGGTGGCAATCGTCTGAAGCGCCAGCGATATGTAGACATAACCTGCCGCCGCAAATAGCAACATAACCAGCAGCATTCCACCGGCAAATAGCGCCGGCAGGGCGCCGCTATCTGAATCCTGGGCGAAGGCAGCAGTAGCAGAAAACAGGACAGCAAGTACGCCAACTATCGAACCGAGGACCGACAACCGAGCGAAGCGTAGTTTCATTCGAATTCTCTCCTAGGGACTGAGAATCGCACGTCAGCGCGTGGGTGCTGCCCACGAGTCGCGGAAGTATAACCCCGGAAAGGGAATTATCGATAGATTTATTGTGCTTAGTTGAGGAGAACGCGTGCACCGCGAGCTTGTGCTGAACGAAGTCGAAGGGCCCAAGAGCGAAGCTCCGCAGGTTTCCCATCCCTCTCCCCAACTCTGTCATCTCGACCGGAGCAGAACGATCCCATCAGGATCGTTCTGCGGAGTGGAGAGACCTTGTGTTGTCCGGTGCTGAGCGCCATGCCGCGCCTTCCGGCGACACTCGGGCTGTAGAGGCTGAAGGACACAGGTCATCCCCTACCCGGCCGCTTGAATGGAATCATGGGGATAGCGAGGGCAGTGAAGGTAAAATCTAGAGCGGATTATAGTTGTAAGTAAAACATTGAGGGACAATCACTTAGCATCGTTCTATAAACCTTTGATTGAAGTGGTGAAAGTCCCTTATGAGGCATTTGCGGGGCTTAAGTCAAGGGAAAGTTTTGGGGGCATCTAGCGTACAAAAGGCCCGCCGCGATTCTGTCCCTCAGTTTCCCCTCCAGTTCCCCTCGATATATGTACTTGACAGCATATGTCGTTAAGAACATACTATTTCTATGCCGTGGCAGATATTATTCCACGCGGAATTCGAGCCTGAATTTGATGCCCTTGAGCCTGAGGTTCAGGATGAATTGCTTGCTCATGCAGGTTTATTGAGACAATTTGGGCCGCTGCTCAAACGTCCTATAGCCGATACCCTCCACGGCTCAAAGCACGACAACATGAAGGAGCTGCGGTTTAAAGCGGCAGACGGCGTTTGGCGGATCGCATTTGCCTTCGATCCCGAGCAGAAACCCATATTGCTCGTTGGCGGAGACAAATCGGGCGGCAGTGAAAAGCGGTTTTATCGGCAGCTTATTAAAGCGGCAGACGCGAGGTTCGACAGACACCTTGCTTATCGAAAGGCAGGAACAAAGAAAAAAGGGGCCAGGTAACCATGAAGACTTTGGAACAGAAGCTTAAAGAGATCAGTCCAGCGAGGCAGAAACAAATCAAGGCTCGCACCCGCGAACTGGTGGCGCGCGAAATGTCTCTGCAAGAAATCAGGCACGCGGTCAACAAAACCCAAAAGACCGTGGCCCACACCCTCAAGATGGGCCAGGATGGGGTCTCGCGTCTGGAGAAGCGAAGTGACTTGTTGCTTTCCACTCTGCGGAACTATGTGGAAGCGGTTGGAGGAAGCCTGACTATTGTGGCTCAGTTTCCGGATCAGGAGCCGATTGCGATAGAGGGGTTAGGTGAGATAGTCGCGGGTAAAGATAGGAAAGCCAAACATCGCGCCGCTGCGAGATAAGGGGAAATCGAGGTACGTTCCGTTGAAGTGCACCCCTGACCTGAGACAGAGTAATTAGGGACAGGGATCTGACGAAAAGGATTGTAACCCGGGGAGTGGGGTGTGGGGGCGAGGGGGCGGTCAGCTCCCTCGCTCCACTCTTCTCTGTAGAAGCCTCGCCGAGTTGGCAGCGCTGATGGAGCCGGTGGAAGTTCATTTCCAGTGGCGGCCGCAGTCGCGTGACCCCAATGATGAGATGGTGCTCGAAGCCGCCATCAATGGGCGGGCGGATGCGCTGGTGACTTATAACATTGCAGATTTCGCCCGGGCTGGGGAACGGTTCAAGATTGGCGTGTGGCGTCCGGCAGACTTGCTGAAGAAGGTGAGAATATGAGCAAAGCTACTTATCCATTGAAGCTTCCGCTTTCCATCAAAAAAGCTGCACAGCGGCTGGCCAAGGAAGATGGTGTTTCCTTAAACCAGTGGATCGCGGTCGCCGTGGCCGAGAAAGTGGGAGTGGTAGAAACCGCGGCTGACTTCTTCAAGAAACGTGCCGGAAAGGCCACCGGGGCAGGGCTGATGAGATTTCTGCGGACAGCGCCGAAGTCAGCGCCGGATGCGGAAGACGAACTGTAGATCCTCGTTCGCGCAAAGCTTGGCCGAACCACCTCACACAAGGTCTCTCCACTCCGCCCAACCCTCCACTTTGCGGCTCGTCGTGCTCCGGTCGAGATGACAGAGTTTTAATGATGGCCGGGCACGGACCCGTGTGTGATGGAAATCACCAGGGACGGTGACCTTCGACATGGCCTCCATCGGCGCTAAGGCGGGAACCTTGTAAGTGGTTGCATCGCCATCCAGATGAGGGCAGCGATCCGCTGACTCTGTTTTTGCAATGACCGGGACCGTGATTCGCAGGCAGGACGTCACGGAAAGGAAAATATCGATGGAAAACGAAATTCTGAGCGTCGTGGATAAGCGTACGGAAACTAGTTACGAGATGCCGCTCCATCAGGGCACGGTTCGCGCTATGGATTTGCGGAAAATCAAGACCGGGCCCGACGATTTTGGCGTCATGAGCTACGATCCGGCGTTTCTGAATACGGCGTCCTGCCGGAGCGCCATTACCTTCATTGATGGCGACAAGGGGATCTTGCGGTATCGGGGCTACCCCATCGAGCAATTGGCTGAGAAGTGCACATTTCTTGAGGTCGCCTACCTCATCCTCTTTGGCGAGTTGCCCGATACGGCACAGTTGGCCACGTGGGTGGACAACATCACTCACCACCGGATGCTTCATGAGACCACCAAGAAATTCCTGGAAGGTTTCCGTTACGACGCCCACCCCATGGGGATGTTCATCAGCACGGTAGCAGCACTTTCCACGGTTTACTCCGAAGCCCGGAATGTGCACGACCCCGAGATACGGAAACTCGAGATCTCCCGCCTGATTGGCAAGGTGCCTACCATCGCGGCTTACACCTACCGTCACAACCTCGGTTATCCCTACGTGTACCCGGACGATGAGCTTACCTATACCGAAAATTTCATGAACATGCTGTGGAAGATGGTGGAGCCGAAGTATCAGGCCAACCCGGTCCTGGCACGGGCGCTGGACATCCTGTTCATCCTGCATGCCGACCACGAGCAGAATTGCAGCACCAACGTCATGCGCGCGGTGGGAAGTTCGCAGGCCGATCCGTTTGTTTCGACCGCAGCTGCGGCGGCTGCGCTCTCAGGCCCACTGCATGGCGGCGCCAACGAAGAAGTGCTGAAGATGATTGACGAAATTGGGTCCAAGAGCAACGTCCCCGCCTACGTGGAACGGGTCAAGGCTGGACACATAAAGCTCATGGGATTCGGCCACCGCGTCTACAAGAATTACGATCCCCGCGCCAGAATCATCAAGTGGGCTGCCGAGCGGGTCTTTGAAGTGACCGGCAGAAATCCCAAACTGGAGATCGCCCTCGAACTCGAGCGTATCGCCTTGGAAGACGAATATTTCATCAAGCGCAAGCTCTATCCCAATGTAGATTTCTATTCCGGGATCATCTATCAGGCCGTGGGATTTAAGCCGGAGATGTTCACGGTATTGTTTGCCATTCCCAGGACCGTGGGCTGGCTGGCCCAGTGGCAGGAGATGTTGGAGGACCCGGAACAGAAGATTGCCCGTCCGCGGCAAGTCTACGTCGGCTCCGAACAACGTGACGTGGTCGCGATCGAGAAACGGGGCGTGGAAGCGTCCCCGTTAACCAAGTAGCGCATCGTCTCTGCTTACCGCCTTGGGAGGCAGCATCGCTTACAATCGTTCGCGATGGCACGCCCCGACTACGGCTACGACGCGCCCTATGCGCTGCTGACCTTCTGGCTGTTAGCCATAGCTAGCGGCGTAGGCACTGCGATTGCCTGGTGGTACGGAAATATTCACGCCGCCCGCCCGCTTACCGTCTATTTCCTCTTCTTCCTGGCCAGCGCCAGCAGCTTTCTCTACACCACCCGGCGCGGCAAGTTCATCGAGTGGGAGCGCATTCTGGACCGCCTCCACCTGCGCGGCGACGAGCAGGTGCTTGACATGGGTTGCGGCCGAGGCGCGGTGCTGACTGCGGTCGCCCGCAGGTTGACCACCGGCCGCGTGACCGGCGTCGACATCTGGAGCACGACCGATCAGTCGGGCAACGCCCGCGACGTCACCCTGCGCAACGCGTCCATGGAAGGCGTCGCCGACCGGGTGCACATCGAGACCGGTGACATGCGCGCGCTTCCATTTCCGGATGCAACCTTCGACGTGGTGGTCTCCAGCCTGGCCATCCACAACATCCGCTCGAATGCCGATCGCAAACAGGCCATCGCCGAAGCCTTCCGCGTCCTCAAACCCGGAGGCCGCATGATGATCGCGGACATCCGCGCCACAGCGATCTATGAAGAAGCCTTGCGGACGCTCGGCGCGTCGAATGTAAAACGCCGCCGGCTGGGATGGAGATTCTGGTGGGGCAACCCGGTAGCGGGGACGACCCTGCTCACCGCTGCAAAAGCACCGAAAGCGTGACTGTAACGCTAGAAGTGCTTGAAGCTGCCACTTGAACCTGAACACCGCACCACAACTCTGACCTTGTGTTTCAATTGATCCATGAAAAAACTGTACAGAACTCTGCCACTCGTGCTTTGTGCATTATGGTGTTGCTGGCCTCTGCAAGCTCAATCCCCCGCGGGATATCCGCGCACACCCTGGGGAGGCTATCCCTATCCCGCATCGTACGACGCCGAGCTCGCCGATCCCGACGTCCACCGCGTCTTGTTTGAAAACGAAAACATCATGTTCCTGGAGGTAGCGAACCCACCGGAACTAGATGTCCACATGCACGGCCATCCGTATCCGAGCGTGTTCGCGCGTGACACGGGAAGCGGCCCCGGCGTAGCCGGAATTCCGCTGGCCGAATCTCATCTTGACCCCGCCAGCCCATTCGCCGGCAAAGGCTGGGGACAAGGTGGCCCGCCCGCTGGTTTGCAGTTTCCCAGATGCACGACAGCTCCGCCCGAAGCGCCGCATAAGCCAATCAATCACGGCGCAGTGCCGGTACATTTTTATCGCATCGAGTT
Organism: uncultured Acidobacteriota bacterium; assembly: GCA_963837365.1. Lineage (GTDB taxonomy): Bacteria > Acidobacteriota > Terriglobia > Terriglobales > Acidobacteriaceae > CAWBXL01. The sequence continues at coordinate 570,213 of CAWIMW010000003.1, read as the reverse complement.
CCGTCGCCTGGATGGCGAAGATTTCCGCACGCATTGGAAAGACTGGTACCCGTGGATGCTGAAGCCCGCCGCGCCTTTTACAAATCCGCGAATGCCCAGCCTCGATCCCGTCGTCGCCGCCCCCAACAACTACCGCCTCCTCTACGAAGACGGACACGTCCGCCTCGTCGAAGTCACCATCCGCCCCGGCGAAACCACTCCCGCGCACAGCAATCCGTATGCGTCCGTGTTGGCGTTCAGTACCGTCGTCGATGAACAAAGCATCATTGATGCACACAGCCCTGCGCCAGGACACGCTCCCGCCCCAACCGTTTTCGACATGAAAGTCCCAACCTGCACGACGCTCGCTCCAGAGCCGCCGCACACGATTCGCAACAACAGCACCATTCCATTGCATTACTACCGGATTGAATTCAAGCGGGTGGATGGCGATGAGTTTTCATCGCGCTGGAGAGAGTGGTATCCGTGGATGAAGTATATGAAGAATATGCGGTAGGGGATGTGGGAGCGGCTGTGTTGTATGGGAACGGGCGCCCTCGCGAAATTAGGGGAAAGGACGGAACGTTACCCACTCATTGTCCCGAATCGCATCCCAAACAGAACCGCAAAGCGGCGCACACTTCATTCATTCGTGCCGGACTAAGCTGGGCTACCCGTTTCCCCAATCGCTGTTGGGACACGGTCACCGCGTGGTGCAGGTTCACCGCGCAGGGCGTCTTCATGCCGTCTTCCTGGTTCAACACGATTTCCGAAGGCACGCCGCGAATGGTGGAAGTGACCGGCGCCACCGTGACGGTGGATAAGTAAGCGATGGCGCTATTGCGGGTAAGCACGACGGCCGGCCGTTTCTTGTCGGGCGCGGCAAACTGGTAAAGCCGGACGTCACCTCGGGCTATTCTGCCGGCCACGCGGCCTCTGCTTCCCAACTCTGAGCTTCCGCGTCAGCTTGCGGATATCGCGCGTAACCCTGGCGGTCGTGTTCTTCACTGGCCCGCAACTCCAGTCGGCGGAGGTGTTCCCGCAGGGCGTCGCGCACCAGGGCGGAACGGTTGCGTCTGGTCCGCTTAGCGGCTTGATCGGTAGCGCTTAATAGCTTCTTATCGAGGACTATTTGTACGATTTGCATATGTTGAATTCACTCCACAGTATACTCCACATCTTATCCAAAACAGCTAAATTCATGGTAAGATCGTCTTACATGCAAACCAAGGTTTCCACCAAAGGACAGGTCGTGCTCCCAGGGCCGCTGCGGCGGAGGCTGGGCATTCAGGCGGGCGACCCGCTGGATGTGGCCCTCGAATCCGGACGCATTGTGCTGACCCCGAGAAGGAACCGCGCCCCCAAGGCCAAGATCGTGACCGATCCTGTGACCGGCCTTCCCGTCCTCAGCGTGGGGCCTGCTGCTTCTGCATTGAGCAGCAAAGAGGTTGACGAAATCCTGGTCAACTTTCCATGACGTATCTGCTGGACGTGAATGCGCTGGTGGCGTCTGGGATTTGCCAACCACGAATTTCATGATCGTGTAGCTTCGTGGCTGCGCATGCGCCCCGCTCCCACGTTGGCGACATGCTCCATCACAGAATTGGGGTTCATACGGGTGCTCGCGCAAGCTCCGGCTTATGGATTGGCGGTCGCGCAGGCGCGCACCTTGCTGTTACGCATGAAAAAGGCGGATGTGTTTACGTTTAGCTTTCTTGCAGATGATCACGATATCTCGCACCTTCCGACTTGGGTCAAAACTCCCAAGCAGATCACAGACGGCCATTTGGTGGAGCTTGCAAGAGCCAATGCCGGCATGCTCGCGACGCTGGACGGAAAAATTCCCGGGGCTTATCTCATTCCTGAAGAATAGGCAGTTCTCAGTTGGCGGACAGAGCCTGCCCTGAGCGAAGTCGAAGGGAGTGTCCGCCCTACACGAACCATTTACAATAGAAACCATGTCCCCCCAGACCATCGCGGTCGCCATGTCCGGCGGAGTGGATTCCTCCGTGGTCGCGGCCGTGCTGCGTGCTGAGGGACACAACCTCATCGGCCTCACCATGCAGCTGTGGAACCAGCGCCGCCTCGCTGGCCACGAGGGTATGCCCGAGCAGGTCACCGGACGCTGCTGTTCGCTCGACGATGTGTACGACGCCCGCCGCGTGGCCGAGACCATCGGCATTCCTTATTATGTGGTCAATCATGAGGACCGCTTCGAGCGCGACGTGGTGCGTCCGTTCGTGGAGGAGTATCTTTCCGGGCGCACGCCGATCCCGTGCTCGCTCTGCAACAATCATCTGAAGTTTGATCAGCTGCTGACCGTGGCCCAGCAGATCGGCGCGGAAAAAGTTGCCACCGGGCATTACGCTCGCGTGGAGTTCGACGATGCGCGCGGACGCTGGCTGCTGCGTCGTCCCAAGGACACCGCCAAGGACCAGACATATTTTCTCTTCGGCCTCACCCAGGAGCAGCTCAGCCGCACGTTGTTTCCTCTGGGCAACCTGACCAAGCCCGAGGTGCGCGAGCTGGCGCGTCGGCATGGGCTGGTGATCGCCGAGAAGCCCGACTCGCAGGAAATTTGTTTTGTCCCCGGCGGCGACTACAAAACTTTCATCGACGCCTACCTCGCCGAGCAGGGAGACGCCTTGCCCGACACCGCCGGGGAACTGGTCACCGCGAGCGGGGAAGTCGTCGGCGAGCACCTGGGCATCCACAACTTCACCGTCGGACAGCGCAAGGGATTGGGCGTAGCCACCGGCTCTCCTTTATACGTGATCCAGATCAAGGGTGACGCGCATCAGGTGGTGGTCGGCGCGCAGGAAGATTTGTATTCGAAGTCGATGCAGGTGAAGAAGATTAATTTGATTTCCGTGGCGGAGTTGAATGAACCGATGCATGTGGTGATTAAGATTCGCCATCGCCATGAGCCGGCGGCAGCTGTGATCGAAAGAGTTGGAGATGAAATTGTAGCGACATTCGAGGAACCGCAGCGGGCGGTTACTCCCGGGCAGGCGGCCGTGTTTTATCAGGATGATTTAGTCGTGGGCGGCGGCTGGATTACTTAAGTTTCCTCTGTGAAACTCTGTGTCCTCCGTGGTTAGAGGTCTTAAAAACTAATCACTCTTCGGCCGCGCTCAGGGCAGGCTCCGAACACTGAGTTCCACAGAGGAAATGCCACAGGGGAAACCGCATGACTCTTACGGCGACTGCTACTCGCTTCAACGGACACTCCATGGTCGGCGCCCTGAAACGTGTGCTGGTATGTTCACCGCATAGCGCAGGATGGGAACGCCCTGTGCGCTGGCAAGAACTTGGCTTCCACCACTCCCCGGATTTTCCTAAAGCTCAGTTGCAACACGAGGCCTTCTGCTGTGAACTCACACGCACCGGCGCTGAAGTATTGAAACTCACTGCGTCTGACGGATTATCTCTGGATGCTGCCTACGCCCACGACGCATCGCTCACCACAGATTTCGGATTGATGGTGATGCGTCCCGGCAAGCCCAACCGGGAAGCGGAAGGCGCGCAGCATGGTCAATTCTGCGACAGCATCGGCATTCCCATATTCGGCACAATCCAATCTCCCGGCACCACCGAAGCCGGAGACATCCTCTGGCTCGATGCGCGCACCCTTCTCATCGGCCATGGCTATCGCACCAACGCGGCCGGCATCGAGCAGATGCGCGATCTGCTCGCCCCAAAAGGCATCGAGGTACTCTCCGCACCTCTCCCTTACGGAAGCGGCCCCTCAGAATGCCTCCATCTGATGTCGCTCATCAGCCTGCTCGACGAACAAACCGCGCTGGTCGATCTACCGTGGCTCGCAGTGCAAACATTCGAACTTCTCAAATCGCGCGGATACCGCGTTATCGAAATCGATTACTCTGAACGCGGGACGCTGGCTTGCAATGTGCTGGCGCTCGGCAACAATCGATTGTTAGGCATCGAAGAGAACCAGAAAACAAATGCCAAACTCCGCCAAGCCGGATTCGATGTCCGCACTTTTTACGGCAGCGAAATTTGTATTAACGGAAGTGGTGGGCCGACCTGCTTAACTCGTCCTTTACTTCGTGAATAGTTCGGAACCTGTTATTCATGCATATTCTGTTTCAGCGTCTGCTGCACAGAATCCAGTTTCATTCGTGTCATCAACTTCACAAACCGCGGCTCATCCCGCAGGCTGTCCCATTCGACCAGCACACCCACCCACGGCATCCAGGAATCTTTCTCTTCGAATCCTTTTTCCAGCCAGTCGATGGCCTCACTCTTTTTACCCATGGCGGTGTAGATCAGCGCCGCACTATAAGGAGAAATCCGGTTCGGCGCTTTCAAGGTCAACAATTTCCCAAGCGTAGCTTGGGCCCCGGCAGTATCTCCTGCAAGAGCCTGCGTCTCGCCTTGAACCTCCAGCACACGCGTGGGATCGCCCCCATTCTGTTCGGCAACGCGAACCTGCTCCAATGCTTTGTCATACTGATGTAAACGACCATACGCGACCGCCAGACTCAGGTGTCCGGCAGCGTACCCGGGATTCAGTTCAACCGCTCTCTGGGACTCAACCACGGCAGCTTCCGGACGATGCCGCGTCATCAATACCCACGCTAAATCGTCGTGTGCCCATCCCGACATTGGATCCAGCTCCATGGCAATGTGTGCCTGCGCTTCGGCTTCATCCAGTCGTCCCATTACGTGCAGCGGAGAACAAAAGAATTCATGCGCCAACGAGTTATTCGGATCAAGCTCAAGCGCTTTGCGCAGCAGGCGTTCGCTCTCCGGCCAGTCCCAATCGTAGTAAAGAGCAATGAAGCCCAGCGATTTGTAGGCGTCAGAAAGATCGGGGGCAAGCTCAATGGCCTTGGCAGCCGCTTTCTTTCCTTCTGGGAAGGCCTGATCGGGCGGTACAAAGCCGTATCCACCTAACACCAAATAAGCGTCCGCGAGACCTGCATAAGCAGAGGCGTAGTTGGGATCGAGTTGGATGGACTTGTTGAACTCGTCAATGGCGTGGTACATCGCGGAACGAGTCTCGAAAGACCAATAATAGCGCCCCCGTAGATAGGCTTCGTACGCAGCCGGATTTTGCGTGTGCGTAACGCGTAGTTCCTTCTCGGCCTCGGGCAAAAATTCTACAGACAGCGAATGCGATACGCGACGAGCCAGGTTTTCCTCCAGCTTTAGAATGTCGCTCATGCCGACGTCATAGGTTTCAGTCCAGAGCTGTGTCTGGTCGGAAGTCTGAATCAATTGCACAGCAATGCGAAAGCGGTTACCCATCTGCCGCACTGATCCATCGATCACGTAGCTCACGTGCAATTCGCGCGCGATCTGGTCAATCGGCTTACGCTGGTCGGCATACTGCGTCACCGACTTGCGGGCAATGACCGCCAAACGCGATGGGTGCAAACGTCCCAGCTGGGTCACCATTTCTTCGTGTAATCCGGCAATGAAAAAATCTTCCTTGTGATCGCCGGTCAGATTTTCAAAAGGGAGCACCGCCATCAGCATCTTCCCCTGAGTCGGCTCGGGATGATGGAGCCAGGTTCGCATCCAGATGATCAATCCCACAACTGCAAGCACCGCTACTGCGGTGATGATCAGGGCAAGATGACTCTTTGATTTGGGTGTCGAGGGAAGTGCCGTTGGCGTAATCACCGCCGGGACAGATTCTGCCACGGGTGCCGGCGTAGAAACCGTCGCTGGCTCAGCCGTAACCGGGGCAATAAACCGGTACCCCTTTCGCGGCAGGGTTTCGATATACCGCGGAGTCGCGGCCGAGTCCCCCAGCGCATCCCGCAACTTGTTCACGCTGATGTTCAGGCTGTGGTCGAAGTCCACAAAGGTGTCTTCACCCCAGAGCCGCTGCCGCAACTCCTCCCGGCCGATTACCTGTCCGGGGTGCTCTAATAAGAAGGTCAGGACCTGGATGGGTTGGTCTTGCAATTTCAATCGGATGCCGTGCTTAAAGAGCTCTCCTGCCGCCACGTCCAATTGGAAGACGCCAAAGCGGTAACGGCGGACAGTTTGATTCAATTCGCTCATTGGGAAAGTGGCAAAAGGTGCTCAAGAGTCTAGCACGCAGCCCCAAAATCGCCCTATTGGGCAGGAGAGATATTTCATTAAGCGTCAATCTATCAATTGTTTAGACGGAGACCTCCATTAGTCCCAGCATAGACGTCACGTGAATTGAACTTCCACATCCAGAGCGTATGCTGCCCACCAGTCACTGTAGCTTTCGGGCACCAATAAGGAGAAACAGCATGCCGACCACGACTCTGGCGTCCTCAACACAAACAGTAGAAACAGCACATGACACCCAGGTGCATACCCTCCAGCCGACAGTCAACTCCCGGGACAATGCCCTGATCCGCCGAGTGCTCGACGGAGATGGTGAGGCCTTCTACACGCTGCTCAAGCCATATCAGAGGATGCTGTTCGCTTCGGCCATCTCGCTTCTGGGGAACGAGGCCGACGCGGAAGAGGTCGTGCAAGAGTCTGTGCTGAAGGCCTACAAGAATCTCGCCCGTTTTCGGGGTGACTGTAAGTTCAGCACCTGGCTGGTGCAGATCACCATCAACGAAGGCCGGATGCGGCTGCGCAAATACCGCGAGCACCTCTATCAATCTCTGGATGAGCCGCAAACCAACGACGATGGCGATTACACTCCCCGTGACTTCGCTGACTGGAGGGAGATTCCTTCCGAAGCATTGGAGCGGGAGCAAGTCCGCAAAGCTTTGCAGGATGCGCTCGCTTCCCTCGATCAGAAATATCGTGAGGTAATGGTCCTGCGTGATGTGAACGGACTGAGTACGCGCGAGGCTGCCAACCTGCTGGGTATCACTGAAGCCAGCGTGAAGACACGGCTGCTGCGCGCGCGCTTGATGATGCGCGACATCCTTGCGCCTGGAATTGGTGGCTTGTGGGAAGGCGGGCTGCAATCAGTCTAAGAAGACATGCGGACGTTAGATGAACATTTCGTCCTGAGGAACGGAAACGCCTTCGCGTTTGCCATTTTTCCCGTGCCGCAGAAATTCCAGAGCGGCTGTGACCCCATTGATTAACCCGGAAAGTTGACGTACCGGCGAAACCACGGTTTTGTGCACCGCTTCAGTCGCATCCTCAACCTTGTCCATCGTGCGGTTAATCAACTCGTCGGCCCGGATCACCTGAAGACGCGTGCGGTCCATTGCGTCACTCACGGTCGCATCGAGCCGCTGCAACTGGGCCTTCATCAATGTGCTCGATTCGCTGACGTTGACCACAATGGTTTCAATGCGTGGCTTCAGGTCGGTGATAGTGTTGTGTACCAAGTCCACAGTGGGAAGGACTTTGGTTTTAACTTCCTCCGTTAAGGATTCCACCTTGGCTGAAGTCTTGCGCATGGCAAGATACATTGCCAGCAGGACCCCTGCCTGAAGCAGCACCGCAGCCGAAGTGATCGCAATCCAGATTGTCAGTTGTTCCATAAGCTCGGTTCCTTTCCCGCGGCCTTTGTGCTCCGCTTAAAACCCAGGGGAAAGAACTGCTTACAAATTCTGCGCAGCGCCCGTATCTTTAGTCGTAGTTTCTCGATAAGCCTGGCGTCCTGCTTCATACGCCGAACGGAACTGCTCTTTCTGCTGGTTCACTACTTCCCGTCCACGCTCAGCCCAGTCCGAAGCCTGGTCGCGCGCCTGGCGGGCACGGTCCCGCACATATTCCCGCCCTTCATCCGCCCGGACACGTAGAGCTTCCCGGGTTTCGCTTCCGGCGCGGGGGGCGTAAAGGACGCCTACCGCGGCGCCAATCCCTACTCCCGCTAAAAACCAAAGAAAACTATTGCCGTCTCGATCTGACATAAAATCCTCCCAATACCTATTTTGATGGTAGCACTCGCTATATAAATTGCAAATGGCTTGCAGGCAGGGGCAGGGAGGGTAGACAATCCTGTGTCAAAGGGGTGTGGGACAAGTGAAATATCGCCAGCACGGCTATCAGGATAACAACAAAGAGGCAACCCCCAAACAGCAGCACGGGCAAAAGCCTGCCCGGAAGGACAATACCTTCGGCCCGCGTGCCATCCAGATGCCTGGCCGTCGGGTGGTTTCCCGCTGCTCCCAATGCGGAACCATATTGCAGCCGCAAACTGACCTTACTGCCCAATGCCCCAAGTGCGGTTTTGAGCTCCACTCCTGCAAGCAATGCACCCACTTCGATACCTCCAGCCGCTTCGACTGCACAGAACCCATCGTGGAACGAATTTTCCCTAAAGATAAACAGAATCAATGCACGTTCTACGCCATGCGCGTGATGGTGGAGAAAGAAACCTCAACCCCCGCCGCGGCCAAACCCATGGACGCGCGGCAAGCCTTCGAAAATCTATTCAAGAAGTAACTGAGAACAGGGAACTGAAATCAGAGAACTGAAGTCCAGCCTGGTGTCCACTGGATAGGCAGGGAGAAACCTTGGTTGTCCAAGGCTAGTTCTCGGTTGTCAGTTAGCGTTTGGCGAGAGTGCCAAGTTCAGCCGCGGTGGCCTTTACCGCAATATCAATGAAGGCCAACGCGGCGCGGCTGAGGGCTTTGTCCTTGCGAAAAACCAACGCCAGATCGCGTTTGATCTTGGCGTCGGCAATGGGAATCGCAGCCAGAACGTCAGCCCGCACGTCCTCGGGTACGAAGGAGCGTGCAATGAAACCGATGCCGGCATCGGCCGCCACAAATCGCTTCAGCAATTCGCTGGAATCCAGTTCCATGGTGTAGCGCGGTTTCAGCTTGCGCTCATGAAACAACGAGTCCAGGTTGTCCCGCGTGTGGCCGGACTTGGGCATAATCAGCGGATAGTTGGCGGCCTCTGCAATCGTCGCTGTTTTTTGCTTGGCCAGCGGATGTTGCGGCGGGACGATAATCACCAATTCATCGCGATGAACCGGAACAACCGTCAGCCGGTTATCGGTGACTGGCAAAGACACCACGCCAAAATCCACCGAATTATCAATGACCGATTCCAGAATCTTGGCATAGTCCGCGCGCTTAATGTTTACCGCCACGTCGGGATATTGTTTCTTAAACAGGGCAAATACTTCAGGCAGGATGTGGAGGCACGTGCCTTCGTTTGCTCCCACCACAATTTCACCACGCGGGACGCGTTCGGTCTCCGCAATCGCCGTCATGGCCGCTTTTCGCGCGGCGAGTGTTTCCTCGGCAAACTTCTGAAATAGTTTTCCCGACGCCGTGATCGAAACCTTGCCACCTGAGCGGTCCAGCAGGCGGGCGCCGACTTCCTCTTCCAGACTGCGTATCTGTGACGAAATGGCCGGTTGCGTGCGGAAGCGCTTCTCCGCGGCACGGGAGAAGCTGGAGAGTCGGGCAACTTCCAAAAATGTTTCTAGCTGATCGAAGTCCATAGATCAGAACATCGGTACTATTTTGTAATCGTTTACCCTACCCCACCTAGGAGCTGCTTATACTACACAAGTAGCTGAAAATATGCTGGTTGGCTACTACCAAGAATGGGCCCTTATCTGCCCCATAAAAACATTCAATTTCCACAGCTTAGTGCGTTGCCCTAGACTCGTGTCGCGTTACCTGGACATGCTATTGTAGCAGGCGCGTAAATTCTCTTTTGGATTTCCAGTGTCAACCCAACCAGGGCCATCGGCCGGTGCAAGCGCCCCGGCAATGGCATACTTTCCGGGCGTTATCCCACAAAGGAGCAATGTATGGCGGATGCAAACACCGTGCTGGAGTTCGCTAAAACCAGCGGAGCCAAAATTCTGGACCTGCGTTTTACTGATTTGCCAGGTCTCTGGCAACACGTCTCCTATCCCATCAATCAATTGACTGCGGACTCGTTTGAAGAGGGCTTCGGCATGGACGGCTCCTCGATTCGCGGCTGGGCCGCCATCAACGAAAGCGACATGCTGCTGATCCCCGATCCCAGCACCCACATGCTGGATCCTTTCACAGAAGTACCTACCCTGGTGATGGTCTGCGATGTAATTGATCCGGTTACGAAGCAACGCTACGACCGCGACCCGCGTTACATCGCCAAGAAGGCCGAGTTGTACCTGGGCTCCACCGGCATCGCCGATACTGCCTACTTCGGTGCAGAGGCCGAATTCTTCATTTTCGACAACATCCGTTTCGACCAGCGCGAACAGCATGGCTTCTACTTTATTGACGCCGAAGAAGGCCGCTGGAACTCGGGTCGCGAGAATAACAATCTGGGTTACCGTCCTCGCTACAAAGAAGGTTACTTCCCTGTGCCTCCCACCGATCACTATCAAGACCTTCGCACCGAGATGGTGCTGACAATGATTGGTTGCGGGATGGATGTGGAATGCCATCACCATGAGGTCGCAACCGGGGGCCAAACCGAAATTGATTTGAAGTATGACTCGCTAGTGCGCTCCGCCGACCACATGCTTCTATACAAATACATTGTGAAGAACACCGCCAATCAATACGGCAAGACGGTCACCTTCATGCCCAAACCGATCTTCCAGGACAACGGCAGCGGCATGCACACCCACCAGTCGCTCTGGAAAGGAAACAAGCCCCTCTTTGCTGGGGATGGGTATGCCGGTCTTTCGCAAATGGCGTTGTGGTACATCGGCGGCCTGATCAAACACGGCCCGGCATTGTCTGCGATCATTGCGCCTACTACTAATTCCTACAAGCGCCTGGTTCCGGGTTTCGAAGCGCCAGTGAACTTGGCATACTCGCGGCGCAATCGCTCCGCGGCTTGCCGTATCCCCATGTACTCAGCGTCGCCCAAAGCCAAGCGTGTGGAATTCCGTCCGCCTGATCCCAGTGCGAATCCATACCTCGCCTTTGCCGCTATGTTGATGGCAGGTTTGGACGGCGTCGAGAACAAACTCGATCCCGGCCAACCGCTGGATAAGGATATCTACGACTTGGGGCCGGAGGAGCTGGCCATAGTCCCCTCCATGCCCGGTTCGCTTGAGGATGCGCTGGTGGCTCTCGAAAAAGACCACGCCTTCCTGCTCAAGGGGGATGTCTTCACCGAGGAACTGCTCAGCACCTACATCGACTACAAGCGCAGCAAGGAAGTGGATGCCGTACGTCTGCGCCCGCACCCCTACGAATTCGCCCTGTACTACGACATCTAGGTGGCGGCATTTTCCAAGCAAAAGGCCCGGCTTTGGCCGGGCCTTCTTGTGAACGAATGATTACGCCGCGCGCTTACATTGCGCTGGCATGGCTTTGGGCTGCCGCGCGCATCTTCGGGGCCCGGCCCAAGTCAATCTCAGCAGCCGGGGAAAATTCCTTGAATTCACCCATGCCGTTGGTGATCGCGCCCAGCGTGGCATTGGATTTTGCCAGGACTGCCGTCAGGTACTTCTTGGCCATTGGCCTGTCTGCGGGATGAACCAGCTTCCACCAGCGCCGCATGGATTCCTGAATCTCCTGCTCCGTCTTGGCTCCCTCTACCAGCGAATCAATCAACCGATAGACCCGGCTTTTCACTGCCTGATACGAAACTGAAACTTCTTGACCCATGTAGCGTTTCTCCCAACGGTGAGTACTGCCGATGCTAATTGCAATACGGTCGCCAAACTTAATCTCCCTAAAATCTACTAGTTAGCAACTTATAAATACAAGTTATTGGATGGATAAGCCTCTTTCGCTATGGATTTTCGTAGAGCAAAACTTTCCGAAATGGCTTGTTTACCAATAAGGTACAGGGATTTGCCACGATACCAGTTGCAGCGCACTAGCAGAAAATCCGTTACTACCTAGATAAATTTTTGATAGCTCTCAGGTCCTTCATAAAACTTGATTATGGCCGGGACTGGGGCTCAACTTCCGGCACAACTGCCATCTCACCGGATCGCCTATAATGCCAACTTCTTTAAAACGTAGTGTCTCCAGGAGGTAGTGATGAAACCGCAGGGCTTCTTGTCTCTCAGCGAACCGCCGCGGCGAAAGTTTCTGCGGACAACACTACTGGGCGGTGCCAGCGCTACGATGCTTCCAGCCCTCGCGGGAGCGCGCGAGCTAGCCCCAGACCCTGTTCCCGCGCCAGGAGTACCATCCTTCGAACTGGACGAGGTGAGCATTTCTGATCTCCAGGCGAAAATGGCGGACGGAAACTACACCTCCCACTCCTTAACTGAGAAGTATTTGGCACGGATTGACGAAATTGATAAACACGGCCCAACGATAAATAGTGTGATCGAAATAAACCCCGATGCGCTGGCCATTGCTGAAGCGCTTGATAAGGAACGCAAAGAAAAGGGCATTCGCGGCCCAATGCACGGAATCCCGGTCCTGATCAAAGACAACATTGATACCGGCGACAAGCTGATGACCACGGCCGGATCGCTTGCCCTGGTCGGATCTCGGGCCGCGAAGGATGCATTCATAGTCAAGAAGCTGCGCGATGCCGGAGCCGTGATTCTGGGCAAGACCAACCTGAGCGAGTGGGCGAATATTCGTTCCAGCCACTCGATCAGCGGCTGGAGTGGACGCGGCGGCCAGACCAGAAATCCTTACGCACTGGATCGAAACCCCTGCGGATCAAGTTCCGGTTCCGGCGCAGCGGCCTCGTCAAATTTGTGCGCCATTGCTATAGGCACAGAGACGGATGGCTCCGTGGTCTGCCCATCCAATGCCAATGGCTTGGTGGGAATCAAGCCGACCTTAGGGCTGGCCAGCCGCTCCGGGATTATTCCCATTGCCCACAGCCAGGACACACCGGGACCCATGGCAAGGACCGTCCGTGATGCAGCAACTTTGCTTGGTGTCATGGCGGGAATTGATCCCAGCGATAAGTACACAGCCGATAGCTCTGGCCAAACAGTCGGCGATTACACGAAGTTCCTCGATCCGGCAGGCCTCAAGGGAGCGCGGATCGGAGTGGCCCGCAAGCTGGCCGGCTTCAATGAGACTGTGGACAAGACACTCGATGAAGCCATAGCAATGATGAAGGCGCAAGGAGCAGTGATCGTTGATCCCGCGGAGATTCCCACGCTCGGAAAGTTTGGCGATACCGAACTGACCGTGCTGTTGTACGAGTTGAAGGCTGATCTGAATGCATATTTGGCAGGGCGGCCAGATACGGCAGTACATTCATTGAAAGACATCATTGATTTCAACGAACGTAATCGAAGCAAAGAAATGCCGCTCTTTGGCCAGGACCTTTTTGTGCAGGCAGAAGCAAAAGGTCCACTCACTGAGAAAGAATATGTCGACGCCTTAGAAGCCAACCACCGCCTGTCCCGCAAAGAGGGAATTGACGCCATCATGGACCAGCAGAAGCTCGATGCATTGATCGCCCCAACGGCAAGCCCCGCCTGGATGACAGACATCGTGGATGGCGACCATGCTTCGGGAGACAGTTCCAGCGCACCGGCAGTAGCAGGCTATCCGCACATCACCGTGCCGGCAGGATTTGTATTTGGGATGCCCTTTGGGATTTCGTTCTTTGGACGAGCATGGAGCGAACCAGCACTTCTCAAGTTGGCTTATGCGTTTGAGCAGGCGACGAAGGTGCGGAAGTCCCCGCTGTTCCTGCCGACGGCGTTGTTTTTAACTTAGCCGCAGATTTACGCAGATTTTCGCTGATGTTAAATCCGCGAAGATCCGCGAAAATCTGCGGCCAGCTTTTGATCTAGTTTTGTGCCCAAGCTAATCCATCAGCTCCGGGGCCGGAATCGAGCGTCTTCACCACACGCCATTCCTTCAAATCAATCACTGAGACTTTGCCATCTCGTGAACACGACACATAAGCGACAGGCTGGTCAGGACGAATCAGAACTTCCCCAGGATGCGCGGCCACGGCAATGGTCCGCGCCACCTTCATGGCAGCGAGGTCCACAACCGCAACCTGATTTGCGCCCGGCATAGTGACCAGCAACCACTTGCCATCAGGCGTTGGTGCGCTTCCATAGCCCAGCGAAGGCAGATCAATCCACTGCGAGATTTTGTTCGTGCCGGTATCAATCACTGCCATGCGCGGCTGCTTCTGGTCGGAGGTGAACACAAATTTGTCATCTACAGAAAGTGCGATCCGTTGGGCAGGTTTTGCCACCGCAATAACCGTCACCAGTTTTCGGCTGCTGAGGTCCAGTACACTCACACTTCCCGGTCCAACATTCGACGTGTAGGCCCGCTTGCCGTCCTTCGACAATGCCACCATATGCGATTCCTCTTCTCCCGTGGGAATCGCAGCCACCAGCTTCTGCGTTTTGGCATCGAATACGTCCACCGCTTTGTCCAGCTCCGCACTTACGTAAAGCAAGCCGTCAGCGCCGAAGTGTGCCCAATGTGGCCGCACCGGATGTCCAAGCTCAATCGTGGACACGATGCTGTGCTTGGCGATATCAATCACTTCAATGCTGTGGCCGTCGGTCCCCGGAAGCCCCACGCCGGAGTCGCCGTACATCGGCAGGTAAGCCAGTTTTCCATCAGGAGAAGCCGTGACTTCATGCCCCCGGATTTGTGGGGTAACGATTTTCGCGACCATTGTTCCGGCGTCGGGATCAAGAATGCTGAGAGTGTGATCACCCTGGTTGGCAACCAGCAGCAGGCCGCCCTTGCCCGCGGCTTGAACGGATAAGAGTGATGCCCCAACCAACAATAATGCGAGGCACAGGGCCACTATCGTAAGTTTTGTTTTCATGGTGCACCGCAGGGTAACACAGAATTAACTGAGAACCGGGAACTGGCAACCGGAAACTGGAAATCCCAGCCTACTCATATCGCAGGGCTTCAATCGGATCGAGGTTCGCAGCCCGCATCGCTGGAAACATCCCGCTGATAATTCCCACCACCGCCAAAATAATAGTGGAGATCAACAAGATTCGGGGGGCCACGATCAGCCGTATATCACCCGCCTCGCCGTATTTGGCCATCGCACTATACAAGGTGAGCGTCCCCACCGAGAAGGAGACGATGTAGGAAAGAATTATTCCGAGCAGCCCACCCAGAGCGGTGATGACCAACGCCTCGGCCAAAAATTGAAAAAGGATGTCTCGCCTGCGCGCGCCCAGGGCCTTTTCCACTCCAATCTCGCGGGTGCGTTGGGTCACTGAAACCAGCATGATGTTCATCAGCCCGATGCCCCCAATCCCGAGTGTAATCGTGCCGATAAAGCCCAGCAGAACCTTCAAGCCCAGCGAGATCACCCCGAATTGCGAAAGTTGCTTCTGCGCATCGAATACGTGGACTGCTCTTTGATCGTCCGCTTTGAAGCCATGGGCGAGGCCTAGGGAGCTGCGTATTACGGTCGTGAGTTTGGTGTGGTCCAGCCCCTGCGAGTCCAGCCAGATTCCACCCAGATAGTGCGTATCCTGTAAAACGCTCATGGTGTTGTAGGGGATATAAATGGTGCGGTTGATGTCATTGTCGCCTTGCTGCATGCGCGGCGACAGTACTCCGACAACTTGAAAACTGATGCCGTCAAGGGTGATGGTTTCGCCGAGCGCCGGCAATCCGGAAAACAGCTTGTCCTTGGCCTCCGATCCAATCACCGCTGAAAAATTGTGGCTCAGATTGTCTTTTTGGTTGTAAAACCGTCCATCCGCCACCTCGAGGTTCCAAATATCTTTAATAGAAGGGTCATTCGCCTGGATGGGAAAACTATAGGAGCGCGGGCCATACACCACGGTGGACTGCCGGTTCAACTCCCGGCTGATGTGGCGGATCAGGGGCGCGACATTGGCGAGTAGCTCGACGTCTTGGTTGGTGAATCGTATCGGGACACCAGCCTTATTGCCTCCGGCCTGTTGCGAGGTCCGTCCCGGAAAGACTCCAACCGCAGTAGCCCCAAAGCTCTCAAAAATATTCTGGATCGCCTGTCCAAAACCATTGCCATAGGCCAGCAGCAAAACCACGGTGGCAATACCCCAAGCCATGCCGAGCATGGTAAGCAGGGTCTTGCGCAGGTCGTGGCGCATGGCGGCGTAGGCTTGGTTGAGCAGATCGCGATGCATATTTATTCCTTGCGGAGCGCCTCCACCGGTTGCAACAAGGCGGCTTTGCGGGCGGGATAAAGCCCCGCAAGAACTCCCGCGAAGGCCAAGGAACTAAGCGCAAGCGCGGCGGTCATCGGAACCAGCCGGGGCGTATCGAAACCCGGAGGCTGAGGCAAGCGGGCCAGCGCCGCCATCAAACCGGCTGCCCCTGCTATCCCCACGCCCCCGCTCAGCAGGGTAAGGAATGCGCCCTCAGTGAAGAACTGAAACATGATGCTACGGTTGGTTGCCCCCAAAGCCTTGCGCAGGCCAATTTCCCGCGTGCGGTCGGCAACCGCCACCAGCATAATGTTCACGATCCCAATTGCACCTAACGCCAAGGTTACCAACCCCACGCTTCCCAGGAACAAATTCATGGCGTCGAAAATCTTGCCAACCTGGTCCACCGTGCGAATCGTGTCCCACTCATCAAACGCATCCGGGTTCATGTAGTCAAACCCGCCATGATTACGCGCGATGATGCGATGCACTTCCATCTTGGCGGTTTCGTGGAGATCCCGGCTCTTGGGCTGGTAATTGAGGTAAGAGATGCGGTCGGTGCGGTCCTCGTTCCCGGTGGGCGGAAAATATTGCTGCATGGTGCTGAATGGGACCACCATGCGCAGGTTGACATTGTTGTTGTCCCCATGTCCCAAGCGCTTCAATGTGCCAATGATTTCAAAGCGGATTCCATTGAGTAGAATCGTGCTCCCAATCGAGGGCCGCCCGGGAAAAAGTACTTTGCGCGCCTCATCGCCAATCACGATGACGTTACGCTTTTGCGCCACATCCATGGGGTTAATCCAGCGCCCATCGGCAATCGGCATGTAGCGAATCTGGTTGAAGTCGTCCTTTACGCCCATCAACTGCCCGCTGGTCTGATAGAAATCGCTGACCGCGCGAATGTCGTTGCGTTGAATGACCGGCGTCGCCAGCTTCACGTCCGGACAACTGCTATTGATATCGAGATAGTCCTGGTAGGTCAGGAAATACCAGCGCATGCTGCTGAAGTTGCCATTGACGGCAGGCGCCCGTCCGCCCCAGACAAACATCACGTTTTCGCCCAGTTCGTCAAACTGCTTGCGATTTCCGGAGCGGAAACCTTCACCCAACCCAACCAGAAGCAGCAGGGAACCCACTCCCCAGGCTATGCCAAACATGGTCAGGAACGACCGGAGCTTATGCGCCCAGAGGGTCCGAAGGGTTTGGCCAAAGATTTCAAAAAGAAGGCGCATGCAGCTACTGCTTTAATAATACGTGACTCGGAGGCAAATGGTTTGGTTGGAAGAGATATTGGCTCTAGCAGGTTAGACACCACTACTTGCTTTGTCGCCTTCGTCGCTTAGTCAGAATTGCGGGCAGTTCGGTCTCCAGGGTTTTCCATGGTTGCAGTTTGCAGGCAATGGTTCGTATCAGGGCAGCGCCTTCAGGCCTGCCGTTTAGCCACCCCCTTGCAGTTATACTCTGTGCACAACCCGCAGTGAGGTAGCTTTCTATGCAGACCTTGAATGTTGGCGCTGGCCGAACCGACACAGAATACCAAGTGGCTGAGGAGCAGCGTCGCGCTGATCTGCGCGCTGAGAGTCGAGACGATGCCAGCTACTTCTTCCTGGCCGCGGGACTGGCTGCGCTTGGCACCGGGCTGTTTCTGGTACGGGTGAATGTTCTGGTCAACATCGGTACGGTGGATCTCCTGACCGTTTATGGCAGGCCGTTCGGACAGCTTTATCCTCTGGTGGTGTACGGCGTGGCGGCGATGTGGGTTGCAGTCGTGCTCGGACTAGGATTTGCGGCACGCAGCGGATATCGTTGGGCATTCCTCGCCGGCATTGTTCTATATGGAGTGGACATGCTGGCCCTCATCATGATGTTTTCTATTTGGGCATTCGGAATCCATGCGTTTTTTGTGTTCAAGTGGTTTCAGGGGCAAAAGGCGCTGAAGGAGCTTGCGGACTCTCGATCTGGGTGAGTACCCTATCGCTGGCTGAGTAAACACTAAGGTCCCTCTACTCCACAGAATCATTCCCTTCGCTCATGATTCTGTTCTGGTCGGGATGACAATCTATTGCAACCACCCGCTCCTACAGAGCACCCCAGTTTGGAAACTCGTCTCCCATCCCTGGTTCTTCCTCACTCCGCAAAAGGACTTTGGTAACTTGCCCGTCCCCTGGAATGACCCCAGTATCTATCTCGCACCGCGACCAGTCGCGGATGGAGACAGAACATGAAGAAGACGATTTTAGTTGTTGCCGCCGTAGCCGGACTTTCTGTGCTGGCCGTAGGCCAGTCCGACAAGAAACAGGCGGACCCCAAGCCTGCGGACCAGGTAACGGCTCCGCGTGAGGCGTCGTCGGGGATGGCAACGGGCAAGAAAGGGAATTACGACCTGAAGGAAGGCAAAGGCGCCGTGCAGGAGGAGAGTCAGTCCACCACCGCACGAGAGGCCTCGACAGGCAAGGCCACCGGCAAGATGCAGAATGTGTCCGCAGATGCGTCCACGCAGACTGCAACTCAGCCAGCGGTGCAGCATGAAGTGAAGAGTCCTAGAGACGCTGCTTCCGGTCTAGCCACAGGCAAACGCCAGCACGCTCCGGTTACCACCACGACGACAACTGACGACACCAAGAACAATGCGCAACCCAAGAAGTAGTGTTCAAAAGTGTATTGAACAAGCCCCGCTGCGGCGGGGCTTTCTTCATGCTTGAATCTTCCATCCACGGTTCAAGCGTTATGCATGTACCTGAGAATTATCTTGCATGACAACGAGCACATGGGGCAGCTGATCGCTTATGCACGTATGACCGGAGTGGTGCCTCCATGGTCTAAGTAGTAGTTTGCAACCTCAAAACGCCCCGCTCCAGCGGAGCTTGAACGGGGCCCCCCCGGGAACTAAGACTGTGAACCAGTTTGCACATCGTGTACTAGTGATCGGCACTAAAACCCGCCGTATTTCAGCCCTCCAAGGCTATAATGATGCCAATTTCCTCCCGTCTCCAGTGAGTCTCCATGACCCAGGGATCGGCTCTTCGCAGTCCACGGCCAACGCGATACGTGAATGTAGAGCCGCGTCTTCAATTGCTGGTGTTACTGGAGCCGCGATATCGCGTCTTCTTTCGAAATCTTTTTGACTTGGTTCTCCGCCGCAAGGTGCCTCCTTTTTTCCTGGCATCGCAGCCGGCGCAATGCAGCCGGAATTATTATGTTCGTACTGGAGTTCGCTGGCAGGCTGTCGCCGAATCCCTGGCCTGGCACTTGGCGGCAACTCCTTTATTGCTGATGGTCTGGACTTGGTCGATGCAATGGGACTCAATGAGTTATCCCCTGCATCAGGCACACATCAGCCATGGCAAGTATCAACTCACCTATTACAAGCCGGGAGAGACATTTCCCGCTCGCGACGGACGACAGCACCAGAAAATAAAACCGCAACAGCACGCGCCATCGGAACCGCCCGCGATTCATGTGGCTTCCGAACAGCAGCGCCTCGGCGTAGCAGCGCCCGATGTTCCTTTGACCGGAAATGTACAAGCAGAAATAGCATCCGCCGACCCAACGCTTCCCGCGGTACCTTTGTCGGCGACGGCGCGTTCACAATTGACCTTGCCCGCGAATTACTCTGAGGCCGTTGCTCCCTCGCCAGGAACCGGCCGTCTTTCCATGCGCGCGCTCGGTTCACTAGGTGCCGCGGTGGTTGCGCCTGTACCCCAGATAGCAAGTATTCGTGGAAGCGGCGGTGTGAGTCTGCCTGAAGCGGTCGTATCTCCGGCTCCCACGCTGCGTGGCTCCTCGCGTCGAGGTGGAATGGGCAACAATGAAATCGGCTCGGTCACTGTAGTCCGGCCTTCTCCACAGCTCGCGGGAGGCGTGGCTCGCGGTTCGCGTCTATCGCGAGAATTTGGAATCGGAGGCATTGGAACTTTGGCCGCTGCCATTGTTCCCCCGCCACCTTCAATTTCCGGACGGGCTTTTGTTCCTGGAGGCAGCGGGAATTCCTTGAATGGAGCAGGTGTGCAGGTTGTTGCTCCGTCTCCTGCTCTGGCCCACGGGGTGGTATTGGCCAGCGGTAGAGGGGATTCTCTGCGAGGCAGCGGAGCACAAGTAGTGCCTCCCGCACCTGCTCTTCGCGGTCATGCATTTCGTGCTGGCAGCGCTGGCGGCAGCTCAAGCCACAGTGGTGGCGTTCAGGTGGTGGGTCCATACCCATCACTTGGATCGGGAGTCGTTCTGGCCCGAAGCAGTGGTCATTCTCTTGGCGGCGATGGGACGCAAGTCGTGCCCCCGGCACCCTCGCTCGCAGGAACCGGAGGCTTTGCAGGAGCAGGCGGGAACGGCTCTTCTGGTGCGATAGTCGGAGCAGTGGTGCCGCCAGCCCCGTCGGTTGGGGGGATTGCAATCCAGGCCGGGAATGGCGGCGGAGGCGGCTTCGGTTCATTGACCGGGGACGGAACGCAGGTTGTAGCTCCTGCGCCCGCGATCGCTTCATCGCGAGTATTCGAGGTAGGCAATGGAGGAACCGCGTTATCGGATTCAGGGTCGCAGGTACTGCCGCCAGGAAGTGGCGCTGGTGGGCAGGGAACCGGTACCGTCAAGTCCGGCGCAAATTCCAACGGTTCTGCTGGCTCGGGATTGGGCCCAGGTGGCAACCGCCACGGAGCAAGCTCCGGGGCAGGTTCAAGTACACAAACGATAGCCGGTCTGTCCGGCGCTCCGTCAGGCGCCGGTGTTGGAGCGCGAAGCGGACAACCCTCCACGCCGATCATCAGCGCCGCCATTCCGAAGCACCCCGAAATCCCGGACTTCCCGGCAGGGAAGACCGGAGTATTGCCTTTGCGGGTAGTTCAACTGGCATTAGCTCTACCGATGAGTTCTTACTTCTCAAACTACGAGGCCTTCGTGGCTGAGCGCTCTGTCAATCGCGACACCACACAGCTCATCAAACTGGTTTACATTTTCCTGCCGTATCAAAGGCGATTGACCGAATTCGGAGTAAATACCTCGAAGACATTCAACCTTCGCGTGACCCGCGATCCGAGTTGCGACGAAAGCCTGATCAGCATGACTTGGCCCGAGGGAGAAACTCAAGGCAAACCCTCCGAGTCTGACAAGGACAAGTTGCCCTGCTATCGCACCACCGCGGATGACTACCGCAAAGCATGGGAGAAAGCGCGCTGACCGTTTTTTCGGCCACCTTCTGTCCGCTCCCGAGTTATAATTTTGCGCTTTCAAGAATCCACTGGGACAAGGGTGGCTCATGACGGTTTTTACGGGAAACGCGTTCTATGTTGAAAACGTTTACATTTCAGGCAAGTTGATGCGCAGCTGCTTTCCCCACCGCCTCAATCTTTTCGCCCTAATTCTGCTCGGAATGATTCTTTCTGTTCCGCTCCACGCCCAACTCAAAACCAAAGTTACGGTTAATCTGTCCCAGTCGAAAGCCACGGTGTATACGACTTCGTTCGGCATCGCCGCAGATCGTTGGGACAACGGTGCCTACGACGCGGCGACAATTAAGTTGCTCCAGGATGCGGGAATCACCGACCTGCGTTTTCCCGGCAATGGCGGGATTGATGCGCGCTACGACTACGGGGAACTGGCTATTGAAGCAGGCAAGACGATTACCGAAACCCCGGTCGAAAACCTGGGCCCTACCTTCACCGTGGAAGTGCCGCGCTATGGGATTACGGCGATTGTGGTGCCCAAAGCGCAATAGAGTTTTTAGTTGGCTCGGTGCTCTCTCCTAGCTACTGGATGATTCATTTTTGGGGCCGTGGGTGGGTAAACACGATCCACCCAAAACTTGCCGCGAACAGCGAATACACGATAGCAGCAACCGTGATATCGCTGTTTCTAAGAGGGCCTCGAAGCATGATCTTCAGCAATGTGATGGCGATCAGACCAAAGTGAACGAAATTGCCCAGAGCAACCGGGCGGCTGTAAATACCTCCGATGAGGTTGGATCGCGCCATCCAGTTAAGCATAGCGAACGCCAGATAGAGTGAGCCTGCGATTTGCATGAGTAACACGGCAGCAGGCGCGTCAATCAGGCCGTAATGCCGCAGGATTTCTTGTGGGGCAAAGGTCGCGGCTGCGCCAAGCAGTGCCATGAACAAGGCGCTGCTGCTCATCACTAGCTTGGTGTTCATGGGTTCATGTTACTCGGATGCGCCTCCAAGCACGAAATGATATCGGATCGCTGCGATGCCGATGGGACGAAGTCAACGCGCCTCACGAAATCAGCGAGGCCCAAGAAAACCTG
Source organism: uncultured Acidobacteriota bacterium (assembly GCA_963837365.1). Classification (GTDB taxonomy): domain Bacteria; phylum Acidobacteriota; class Terriglobia; order Terriglobales; family Acidobacteriaceae; genus CAWBXL01. The sequence goes on along the minus strand of CAWIMW010000003.1, from coordinate 548,020 downwards.
GGAACGTGACATCGCAAATTACCCTGCTTTTTCTGCACGTGTTTTATGGTTGGGAATGCACTTCTTCCGCCTGCATCCGGCTGCTGACGTGTTCCGCTTCGCTAAGTACGCGCAGCAGATTGCCGCCGAGGATTTTGCGAATGGCTGATGTGGCCGGTGTCGGTTGGATCGGTTGAGCCGATGTCGTAGGACCCGTCGAGAAAGCGCTGCGGTGTATCGGCATGGGTATCCACCACGGTGGCGGAATTGTGAATGACGCGAGCGCGGGGTGTGACCACAGGCCCGGAATTCTGGGCGGCAGCCATGACACAGAAGGAAGTCAGGGAGAGAGCAAGACCGCTTCGGCAAAGTTTCATAGGTGTAGGGCAACAATTCTACGCGCTGAACGCCCGCAGCTTCGGCCATCTTGTGGAATCTAGCAGGACTCACGGCAAACATCTCCGGACTACCGAGCAAATCATCCTAGGGCACTTCTCCCCTGAGCAAGAAAGCCGGACGCGTGGGTAAGTATGGGGCGCGCCAGTGCTGCATAGTAAGCCTCGTCGAAGTGTTCGCTGATCCGAAAAGCGCTTCCCGTCAATTCAGAAGGAGATGACCATGCCAAGTACAAAAGATATTCTCGATCAACATTTGAAGAGCTTCCATGAGAACGACCTCAATGGCGTAGTCGCGGATTACGCACCGGATGCTGTGTTATTTATCCCTGGCAAACGGCTTCGAGGCGTGCACGCGATCAAACCCTTTTTTCAGACATTCTCTGCGGAGTTTGCCAAGCCGGGCGCCACGTTTACCATGCGCGAACAAACCGTCGAAGGTGATTACGCCTATATTCTATGGAGCGCAGAAACCGCAGACAATTCCTACGAAGCCGCTACCGATACGTTCGTGGTGCGAGAGGGGAAGATCGTGGCACAATCTTTTGCTGCCAAGATCACACCCAAGCGCTGAACACGGGGATGATCCACGTCTGGGCAGAACCAATAAAAAGAAGATCGAAAATCGGTTCTGACCTTTCGAGTTATACTTCGTCCGGCAGACGCGCGTCACCCGGCGGGGAGGACGAAATGCGCAAATGGGGGCTGGTTGTAACTCTCTTCTATCTTGTGTTGGTCTTGGCACTCATCGTGCCGGCGACGATCTATTTCGCCTTCTTTCCCAACATCAAGACAGCGACCCAGCTCTACGCAGGGTTAAGGGAAACCTATTCCTACTGGGTCGTGTGGGTGCTGGTGGGGATGGTCATTTTCGGCCCGGTACTGCTTCTTTGGTTGAGCGTTGATACCACACGGAAACGGCTTAAGCCCCGCACCCACATCCTGGTTTCTGCGGTGACCACGGCCATGCTGCTGGCGCTGCTGACATCGGCGGTGGTGTTGGCGGTCGCCGCTGTGCTGTGGGGTGATCGACTCGATCAGTGGATCAAGACCGTTGAACTGTTAGGTACGTTGTTTGTGCCCTGGCTGGTGTGGGGGATATTGTTCTACCGCCTGTCGCACGGCGCGGACGATGCGGTCACGCGCTCCATTTCCTGGCTGCTGCGTGGCAGTGTGCTGGAGCTTCTGATCGTGGTACCTTCACACATCATCGTACGCCGCCGCGACGATTGTTCCGCACCCATAATGACTGGTTATGGTATCGCGACTGGCATCGCCATTATGTTGCTCTCGTTTGGGCCCAGCGTGCTTCTTCTTTATAGGAAACGCATCGCGCGCCACTCCTCAGGTCAGGCAGCCACCTAAAGAGCAATAAAGACCGGCGAGAAGTGCATCTCATTTCTTCCTCCGTGATCTTAGTCCGCTGGAGAAAGTAGATTGGTTGAGATTGGACCACCATGCTTCTATAATCCCGCCGTCATCCCAAAATCTTATGAAACCTCCCCGCAAATCCGACAAAGCTCGCAACCGCCGCAACTTCCTCGAAGTAGGAGGCGCATCCATCGCGGCCAGTTTGGCCTACGCAACTCTGCCCACCACCGCGAGTGCGGAACCGACTCCATCCGCTTCGCTCCAGTCGGTGCAGGAAATGATGCCGACCCGCAACCTGGGTAAGACCGGCTTTCGTGTGAGCATCTTCGGATTAGGCGGACAGGGCGCGCTGCAAGTCCCCAACAACGAAGCTGTAGCCCTGCCGATCATCGCCAAGGCACTTGAACTGGGTGTCAACTATTTCGACACCTCGGCGATTTATGGCGGTGAAGCCCGCTGGAGTGAACAGTATTTGGGCAAGGGCTTGAAAGGGTCTCGCCAGCAGGTGTTCATTGCCACCAAATCCAAAGAGCGTACTCGCGATGCCGCCCTCAAAAATCTTGAGAAATCACTGCAACTGCTCAACACCGATTACATTGATAGCTGGCAGCTGCACGATGTCGGCATCCAGGGTGATGTGGACCAGATTTTCGGCAAGGGCGGCGCCATGGAGGCGTTCATGCAGGCGCACCAGCAGAAGATGGTGCGGCACCTGGGGATCACCGGGCGGTTTCGTCCGGAGGCGCTGATGGAGGGCATACGGCGGTATCCATTCGACACCGTGTTGATGGGCATCAACGCCGCCGACAAGTATTACTACAGCTTCGGCAAAGACCTGTTGCCGATGGCAGTAGAGAAGCAGATGGGCATCATTGCCATGAAGGTGATGGCACGCGGGAGGATCCTGTCGAGTTGGACACCGCCTCCGGTGGAACAGCAGAAAAAATCCTGGGAAGGACGCGGGGCGATCACCACCGTTCCCGGCACCCTCACAAAACAGGAAACCATGTTCTACACCTTATCGCTGCCGATCAGTACGGCGATTATCGGGTGTGACACAGTAGCGCAGGTAGAGGAGTGCGCGCAGCTCTCGCGCGAATTCACACCGCTCAGTGGGCGACAGATGGCGGTATTGGAAGATAAGGTCGGGCCGGTGGCGAAGCAGGCATTATTCTTCCGGCTGATGGAGCGGTAAGATCAAGCTCCGGGGTTCCCAGAATATTTTGTTTTGACCTGGGAAAGTGGGACAATATAGTTGTAGCAGGCCGGCCTGACTGCATGACCCGCAGAAAGGGGGCGTATGTTGCACACCAAGAGCCGTTCTGATCGCAATCCACTGTTCCACTTCCACCCCATGCAATCCCTGTTTTCGTTGATTGCCGCTTTGGCGTTGCTTGGGGCTGCGGTGTGGATGGTCTTGAATACGCATTGAGCGGCGATGGCGAATGCCGTCACCGTTGAATCTCTGGGGACGCACTTCACGCCCTTTTTTTCTCCAGAGAGTGCAGCATTATCCTGTTCGGTTCCAGCGATTTGCAATTTTCGCGAATAGTAAGAGAACATATCTGTTTGTCTTTCATCCCAGATTCACATAAGGAAGCACCTACTCATGGCGAAAAAGCCTCAGGCAGCAGCAAAGCAGTCCGGCAGTAGCACCATCCAACCCGCCAAGGGAAAACTTGGGGTGCTGATCCCCGGCATGGGTGCAGTCTCCACCACTTTTGTTGCCGGCGTGGAGGCCATTCGTAAAGGCCTTGCCGCACCCATTGGTTCCATGACGCAAATGGGAACCATCCGGCTGGGCAAGCGGACCGACGGGCGCTCACCCAAAGTGAAAGAGTTCGTGCCACTGGCCGGGCTGGATGATCTGGTATTCACCGGCTGGGACATTTTTGAGGACGACATGTACGCGGCAGCGTCAAAGGCCGGCGTGCTGGAACGTGATCTGCTGGAAAAGATTAAGCCTCGATTGCAGTCGATCAAGCCAATGACGGCAGTCTTCGACCATAACTACGTCAAAAAAATAGACGGGCCCAATATCAAGAAGGCCAAAAACAAGATGGAACTGGCGGAGCAACTGCGCCAGGACATCCGCAACTTCCGCAAGTCCAGTGGAGCCGCCCGCCTGATTACCATCTGGTGCGCTTCGACGGAAACCTTTATACAGCCTACCGCGGCTCATCAGAGCTTGAAGGCATTTGAAAAAGCGCTGCTGAAAAATGACGAAAATATCGCCCCTTCCATGATCTATGCCTACGCCTCTATGAAAGAAGGCGTGCCTTTCGCCAATGGCGCCCCCAACCTCACACTTGATATTCCAGCCATGCTGGAACTCTCGCGGGAACAGGAAACTCCCATCTGCGGCAAGGACTTCAAGACCGGCCAGACCATGATGAAGACTGTACTGGCCCCTGCGTTCAAGGCCCGTCTGCTGGGATTGAGCGGTTGGTACTCCACCAATATTCTCGGTAACCGCGACGGGGAAGTGCTCGACGATCCCGGCTCTTTCAAGACCAAGGAAGAGTCCAAACTCGGCGCGCTGGAGCATATCTTGCAGCCGAATCTCTATCCTGAGCTTTACGGCAACATGTACCACAAGGTCCGCATTAACTATTACCCTCCGCGTGGTGACAACAAAGAAGGATGGGACAACATTGATATCTTCGGATGGCTCGGCTATCCCATGCAGATCAAGGTGGACTTCCTCTGTCGTGACTCGATCCTGGCCGCGCCGATTGTGCTCGACTTGGTGCTGTTTCTCGATCTTGCGCAACGCTGTACAGAACTAAAGGGTATCGGCATTCAGGAGTGGCTCAGCTTTTACTTCAAAGCTCCCATGACTGTGCCGGGGCTGTATCCCGAACACGACCTTTTCATTCAGCTGATGAAGCTGAAAAACACCTTGCGTCACCTCAAAGGCGAAGAGTTAATCACCCACTTGGGTCTGGAATATTACGACTGAGAATCGAGAACTGAAGTCTGAGAACTGATATTCTCCCCGCCCGTCACCCTAGGGAAGCAGGATGCATCAAAAGCTGTAATGAAAACGACCGCCGGGAGATAGCAAGAGGATGAACGTCAGACCAGCTTCTAAATATTCCGCCTACATACTGTTGCTCATTTCCAGCGTCGCGTTGGCCGCGCCGGTGTCGGTCGATACCCAGAAATCAAGGCTAACCGTGCGGGTGTACAAGTCCGGTTTCTTCTCCGCCTTTGCCCACGATCACGAAATCAGTGCTCCCATCGACCGCGGCTCTTTCACTGAGCAAAACCCCTCGGTCGATATTTCCATTACCGCCAACAAACTCAAGGTCATGGACAAGGAAAGCTCCGACAGCGAGCGTGGGAAAATCCAAGCTAAGATGCTGGGCCCGGACGTTCTCGACGCCGGGCAGTTCAAGGAAATCAAGTTCCATTCGACGAAAGTGGAGACCATTGGCGATGCAAGCTGGCAGGTCACTGGCGATCTCACCCTGCACGGACGAACCCATCCTGTCGCCTTCAAAGTAACCAAGTTAAACGGCCACTACCAGGGAGCTTCTGAACTGAAACAGACGGATTTCGGCATGACCCCGATCTCCATAGCCGGGGGCGGAGTCAAGGTCCAAAATCAGGTCCGGATCGAATTTGACGTAGTCGGACAATAGGCATGATGACTCGTATCAGAGTATGGCTTTCAGCCATACCGATACCCAGCACTCACTCTTGCCTCGCGCCGATAAGGCGCAACTGCTGGGCCGCCTCAATTCCAGTGAAGTTTACCCGGGAAACTGACGTTGGACCATACTTTGATCTGCCAGAAGGCATATCCCGATACAACCAGACAAGCTCCCTCTTTTCCTGAACAACCAATGTCCCTGGCCGCCGCGTCCAACCCGCTAGGGATTTCTGTGTCAGGCGTATAATCGCCCTAAGGAAGTCCCTTCCGGCTGAGGGAAACAGGAGATACCCATGAAGTTACGCCCCTTGCTGCTATCGCTGGCATTATGCATGTTTTGCGCAGCGCCCGTGAGCTTTTCGCAAGATAAGGACAGCACTAAACCAACCGATACCACCGCGAGCACTTCGCAAACCGATAGCACGGCCCCGGATTCAGATAAGGACAAAGACAAAGCCGAAGCCGACGAAGCGACCAAGCCTCCTGAGCCCGAAACCAAGCTGGCAGATCCGGACAAAGTCAAGCATGACGGCGGCAAGGACGACGTAGATGCCATCGGCAACCGCAAAATTGGCGGGCGCGGGCTGGGCAACTGGTACTCAACCGAGTCTGAAATCCGCATGGGCAAATCCTATGCCATGCAGGTGGAAAGCGGATCGAAGATCATCACCGATCCTGTGATCTCCGAATATGTGAACCGTATTGGACAGAATCTGGTGCGCAACTCCGACGCGCAAGTGCCCTTCACCATCAAGGTCATTGATTCGGATGAAATCAATGCTTTCGCGCTGCCCGGCGGTTTCTTCTATGTGTACTCCGGTCTAATTCTGGCGGCTGACGAAGAAGCCGAGCTGGCGGGAGTGATGGCGCATGAGATTGCTCACGTGGCTGCGCGTCATGGCACGCGGCAGATGACCCGCGCACAGTATGCCAACATTGGCACACTGCCTTTGATCTTCATGGGGGGCGGCGTAGGGTATGCGGTCCGCGCCGCGGCTGGGTTGGGCTTGCCGGTGACCTTCCTGAAATTCCAGCGTGGATTCGAAGCTGAGGCCGACTACCTTGGGTTGCAATATATGTACAAAGCGGGTTATGACCCCAGCGCGTTCATTACCTTTTTTGAAAAGATACAGGCCCAGCAGAAACGCAAGCCGGGTAGTTTAGCCAAGGCGTTCTCTTCTCATCCCCAGACTCCAGACCGGATCGAAGCGTCGCAAAAAGAGATTGCTACGATTCTTCCGGCGCGGCCGCAATATCTGGTGACGACTTCGGAATTTGATGAGGTAAAGGCACGCCTCGCCGCATTAGAGAACCGCCGCAAGATGGTGGACGATAATAAGGACGGCAAGAAGCCCAGCTTGCGCCGCACCTCCACCGACAAGAATGACAAAGGCGACAGTGGCGATGACCGGCCAACCCTGAAACGCCGGCCCGATTAATTCTCAACCATTTGGAAACAAAAGAGCCGCGGCCAAAACCGCGGCTCTTACTCTTTGAACGCAGCCGGATCTTCCAGGAGACGGGGATACAGAACTTTGCTTTCGCGTTTACGCTGCTTCGCGGGTCGCCAGTGCAGCAGCTACGGGGGCATCTTCGGAGAACCTGGTAATCACTCTCATCTGGCGCCAGTCGTAGGGCAGTTCTTTTCCACAATCCAGGCACGCCACGTATGTGCCCGTGTAGGCCGCGGCTGGGACTTCAGTCTTTATGGAACTGTGCCGAATCGTGATGGGAAAACTGTAATGACCATGACGGCAACCAAAAACTGATTCAATCAACTTCCCGATCATAGGTTCACCTCCACAGCGAAACCTTCAAGTACATCAACCTGGGCCTACAAACTGCTCCACATAGATAGTGGGCAGTACTCAGCAAACGTTACCAACGTACTGACAAATTAGATTCATTCTTCAGCGGAAAGGTTTCGATGTAAGTGTGTACTACTGGAACTACAGCAAAACAGGTAACTTACAAGTGAAGGGTTTTGCCTATGCCTTCTGCGGGCCGGCTTTCTTACGGCTTTGGCACTTGGAAATGATGGCGGATTCAAGTCTGGTTCGCAGGTCGTCAGGCAGGGAATACAGTTCGGAATCGCGGTAGATCTCAATCGTCTTCTTGGTGGTATCGCATACTACATAGCAGTTGTGGCACCAAGCCAGATGGTCTTCCAGTTCTGTTTTTGTGCGGTCGTCAATGACGCCGTCCAGATAGTTGGTCAATTCCTGAAGGAACTCAGAGCATTTCACGGGTTGACATCTCCACGATTTCCATTTCCGTCTCCACCACCATTTTGCTTGCGCTGGAAGTAGCGATTGAGACGTTCTCGCAACTGCAAGCGTGCGCGCAACAACCGCGACTTTACCGCTGGTACGCTCAATTCCAGCGCTTCCGCGGTTTCTTCGGTCGAAAGCCCTTCCACATCACGCAGCACGAAAACCGTGCGAAACGTGGGCGGAAGTCCCTGAATCGTGCGCGATAAAATATCCCGCAATTCTTCCTGGTTGTAAAGCTGTTCCGGGTTCGGACTCCAGTCCGCGACCTCGCGCGGCAGGGAATCGTCCTCGGTCTTTACGTCCTCATCCAGCGATACAAACCGCTCCGGCCGGCGCTTGCGCAACTTCATCAGCGCTTCGTTGACCGCGATCCGTACCAGCCAGGTATAAAATTTCGACTGCTCCTGGAATTTTTCCAGGTTACTGTAAGCCTTCAGGAAGGCTTCTTGCACCACATCTTCCGCGTCTTCCCGGCTATGAGTAATGTGGTTCGCGATGCGGAATACATTACGGTCGTAACGCTTTACCAGCTGTTCGAATGCACTGACATCCCCGCCTTTAGCCGCTCGAACCAGCGCCAGCTCATCGCTAACTGGCTCTTCCAATTTAGGTTGGATGGTTGTCATCTTCCACTCGATGCAACAAAATTTAGTCCCTAATAGGGGCTAAGACGGATCAGACGAAGTGTTTATTCTAATCGGTAACCTCGTCCTAGCGCCAATAGGGTTAGACGGATCCTATGACTCGGGGTTTTTGCCCAGAATTTGATGATGTGGCTCTATCGTTAGAGTGGACGTGACCAAAGTTACCGTGCAGTTGGCTCGAACCCGGTTCAAGTGCCTTATAATCACAACTTAAGCCCCCATCACGTGAACGTGAAGTCTGCGTTCCTGCGGTCAGCGTGTGACGCAACCAACATGGCAGCGAAGATAGAGAAGGTCGTAGAAAAAGTTGTCGCGCAGGTGCTGGAGAGCCATATGGCCGCAGCGCGGCAGGAGCTTGTCGATCGGGTGCTGGCCGAAATTCAGCCCCACCTCGGCGCTGGAGGCGAAGCCTCACCCAGTGGCAGCGCAAGTGATTTGTTGGCTGCCGTTACTGCCATTCAATTGGGGACAACCCAGCGCGAAATTCTGCGCAGCTTGCTGGACAGCATGGCCAAATACAGCGGCCGCTCCGCCCTGTTTGTCGTCAAGGGTGGTGTAGCGGTGGGATGGCAGGGCCGCGGTTTTGCCAATAACGACGGCATAAAAGATCTGCAATTGGAGACCCACCACGGCGCAGTCGCCAGGGCTTTGCAATCGCGCGCAGTAATCACTGGAAAATCTTCTGAGATGGGAAAGGCCTTCGTCTCTCAACTGGGCGGCCCTGCAAACGATCCGGTCATTGTGCTGCCGCTATTGCTCAAAGACAAGATTGCGGCCCTGGTTTACGCCGACGGTGGCGCGGATGGTTTGTTGGATTCCGCCGCCCTGGAAGTTCTGGTGCTGAGCACCAGCGCCTGGCTGGAAGTGGCCTCCCTGCGCAAAGTTTCACAGCGTGATGCCGAAGCCGGCGCTTCCGATCAAGCCGGCCCAGCGCCGCCAGCTCCTGCGGCCTCGGCGTTGAATGATCCGTTTGCCGCGCACGCACCAAAGCATGCAGCCCCGACTCCGGCAGCAACGGCCCAGGCAGTGATGGCTGATTCTTCTGCCGGCGCTGCCGCTTCCGCTCCGGCAACTGATCCCTTCGCGGGCATGTCGCCCGCGGATGCCGACCTCCACCGCAAAGCCCAGCGCTTCGCCCGCTTGCTGGTGGATGAAATCAAGCTCTACAACCAGGTGAAAGTTTCTGAGGGACGCAAAAACAAGGACCTTTACGACCGGTTGAAGGAAGACATCGAAAAAAGCCGGGCCACGTACCAAAAGCGTTACGGTAATACAGCTGCCGCCAGTGTTGATTATTTCACCAATGAAGTCGTCCGCAGCCTTGCCGAAGATGATGTTTCCATCATGGGCGCGAATTTTCGGCGATAATATATAAATTGTGGTTGTGAAACTCCAGCCGTGGCTCCGTATTTTTCTGTCAGTGTCTGCACTGGCCGGTAGTTGCTTGTTTGCACAGAGCTCTTCCAAGCCGCCAGCCAAGAAAACTCCTTCACTGCATCGCAAGACGGTAGTTCACAACACCCGTAAGCGCAGTTCTCCCCGACTGCGCCGCATGCACCAGGCGTTTGTAAAGTCATCCGACCTCAAGCCCATGGCACACCAGTTGTTGCAGGACCGTACAACTGCTGCTTACGCAGGTGTCGAAGCTTATGCGCGCAAGCATACGAAAGAAGACGCCGGGGCTCTGGCGTGGTTGGTCCTGGGATATGCGCGTTTGCAGGACAACGACTACGCCAAGGCCATTGATGCCCTAACCCGTGCCAAACTTCTGGCAGGAGACCTTGGCGATTACGTGGATTACTACTTGTCCTCCGCCTATTTTCAGAGTGGGCGCAAGGCGGAGACGATTGCTCTACTGGCTGACTTCGACCCCAAATATCCCGAGTCGATCCTGCTGCGCGATGTTCATGTCCAATACGCTAACGCGGTGATGTCTGATGGCAGGCCGGGGGAAGCAGCTGCCATTCTTGAGAAGTATCGCCTGCCCATCCGCGCTGACGTTGAACTGCTGCTTGGCCGCGCTTACGCCGCCGACGGCCGTACCGACAAGGCCGTAATTGCGCTACGCAATCTCTATCTCACCATGCCGGTAAGCCCGGAAGCAACCCAGGCCCAAGTTGAACTCAAACGCCTGGAAGCTGCCGGAGTCAAAGTCACTCCACCCACACCGGGCGAGCTCAGGATCCGTGCCGACCTGCTCTTCCGTGGAAAACAGTATTCCGACGCGGCATCCGAATACCAGTCACTTTTATACCTCGCCGACCCTTCCGACCGTCCGGGCATTCAATTGGCATTGGGAGTGGCGTTCAATCGCGCCGATCGTGATCGCGATGCCAAACGGGTCCTCGATTCTATTCAGAACCTAACGCCAGCCCAGGAAGCGGAGCGCTATTACAACCTGGCCAGCATCGCCCGTTCGGAAAACGATGAAGCCGCGGTGGTCAAATATACCGACCAGGTCCGCTCCGCCTCTGCGCAGAGCACCTCGCTGGAGCAAGCTTTACTGCTGACGGGAAACATGTTCCTGGTGAAGCCGGACTATGACCACGCCATTGATGCGTACCGCGAACTGGCGACCCGTTTCCCCAATGGTTCGCAGGGGTACTATGCGCACTGGAAAGTGGCCTGGCTCAGTTTGCGCATGGGGCGCAATGACGAAGCCAAGCGCGAATTTGAGCAGCAGATCGCGTTGTACCCAACTTCGCCGCAGGTTGCGGCTGCGCTGTACTGGCGGGCGCGTCTGGCGGAAGAAGACGACGATTTTGCCATGGCCAAGGCCTATTACCGCAAAGTCTCCGAGCGGTTCCGCAACTATTACTACGGGGAATTGGCGCGGCAAAGGCTGAAGCAGATCAAGTCTCCGGATGCTCCTGCACATATTGCGCTACTCGATCATGTGACATCCATCTCGGAGAACTCGAAAGTCACGCTGGATGAAGTCCCCACCGACAACCTGCGTGTGCAAAAAGCCGAACTGCTGGCCAATGGCGCGCTGGTGGACCTGGCGGTCAACGAACTGCAAGCCGCTGCCGGTGAAGAAAAAGGCAATTGGCTGACCGCGGAAGTCGCGCGCCTCTACCAGGATGCCGGCCGTCCGGACATGGCGCTGCGTACTCTCAAACGCGCCGTTCCCACCTACTTCGCTGTGGATTTACCGGCTTTACCAAGACCCTACTGGGAAGCTCTGTTCCCCCGTCCTTATTGGACAGACTTGAAAAAATATTCGTCCAATAATTCGCTGGATCCATTTCTGGTGGCGTCGCTGATTCGTCAGGAGTCTGAATTCAACCCCAACGCTGTATCTTCCGCCAATGCGGTTGGGCTGATGCAGTTGCTGCCGAAAGTAGGGAAAGGTGTGGCCCGGCAGGAAAAGATCAAACACTTTACCCCGCAGGCCCTGTTCACTCCGGACGTAAACCTGCGGCTGGGCACGAGATATTTCCGCAGCATGGTGGACAAATTCGGATCTTTTGAATACGCCCTCGCCGCCTACAACGCCGGGGCAAACCGGGTCGAGGCCTGGATGACCTACGGCAAGTACCGTGATCCGCAGGAATTTGTGGAGTCCATACCGTTCACCGAGACCCGTGAGTACGTGCAGGCCATCTTGCGGAATGAAAGCGTATACAAGCAGTTATACGGCACGCCGTAGCTCAACCTCTAAGGGTTTTTTCGCGCCCTCTGCGCCATCTCAGCGCCCTCTGCGGCTTAAGATTTTGATTGTAAGAACAAAAACCTTGAAACGCAGAGCACGTTGAGAAAAACTGCAAAGTGCGCCGAGAATTAAAACCGAAATACAATCCCCGTAGAAACCAGCACGTTGTTCTCGGTCTGATTGAAAAGCCGAGTCACTAAATAATCGGCCTGATTGTGCCAGGCAAGGTTCTTGGCAATGGGCAGATCGAAGCCTCCTCCCACAGCCATGGCAAATCCGGTCTGTGAAGTGCTGATATTGAGCGGCGGTGTCGGTATCGGGATAGGCAATGTCACACTTTCCGTAACCCGGGCCGCGCCGAACAACAGATGCGTGAATGGTGTGATCTTTGCCGTCCGATATGAGAAGCGCGGGCCGAAAAGAAATTCGTGTGCTTTGCTATCCACGGAAACTGAGGGCAGGCAGATCGGCGGACAAGTTCCGGGTGGAAGCGGTAATTGGAGCTTATTCGACCCGTAGTGCCCGGCGAAATCCGCCTCCACACCCAGCCAGCGGTTGGCATCAAATGTGACCGAAGCATTCCAGCCGTCAAAGCTGCCGTTCTTTTGCCCGGCCCCGGTGAAGTTAGCGTGGGCATAGGAGAAACCGCTGAAGATCTCCACTGTCGGTGTTTGCTGCGCTTTTGCAATCGCCGAAATGGCGATCACACAGAGAATCAGTCTTGTAAGCATTCGCATGGCGGCTCCTCCGGAGTTTTGGTTTGCGGATTGCCAGGTTCCTGCGGGTTGGCGGACGGCGGATTCGGCTCGGCCCAACTGCGGTCAAGCTGCAAATCGCGTTTCAAAACCATTTCAACCGATGTTCCCACAGGTAGAACGATTTCATTCCCGCGGGTGATCATGCTATTTCCCAATCCCAATCCGCCCCCCAACAAAGCCAGCCGCATCCCTGGAATACCAGCACCCAAAGCCGCGAGAATCGCTCCCGGAAGGGCGGGAGCGACAACGCGCTTCACATCACGATCAATCTGGTCCACTGCCTCGATGGTCCCTTCCGCATCCACCCGGCGATTGCGCGATGAATTGGGCAGCCCTTGCATAGCGCCTTCGATGGAAACGACCTGGTTATCTGCAAAAATGAAATTTGTGAACCCGATGCGTAATTGCGCCCGGCCTTTGACTCGTCCGGAACGGCGCTCCCGCAACACCGTCCCCATCACTTGCGTGTGGGCAGGGATGACCACGCGGTTATCCGCAATCACTGGCATAGTGATCTCGAGATAGACTGCGGAACCGTCGGTCGCGGAAACCGTGTTTAACGGGCTGACCAATTTTGTCAGCATGTGGGTCCCCGCCGGGACCGTGATTGACTTGGGAGACGGGGTTGCATTTGAATTTGCCTGAGCGAAAGCAATGTTTGCCATCAACAACACATAACAACTTGCGAGTCGGATGTACTTCATTTCGACCTCCTTCAACTTCAAGCTCAAGTTAGGCGGAGTCGGGTGATGCCACAAGCGACAAGCCCCGCCAGACAGCATTTGGCGCACTTTGGCGCACTGAATTTGCTAAAATCGCGCCGCTCCCTTCTTTCATGGCCAAACCTACAAGCGACGACCGCCTCGACTCCTGGAAAGAGATCGCCACCTTCCTCAAGCGCGGGGTCCGCACCGTACAGCGATGGGAAAGGGAAGAGGGGCTTCCGGTACATCGTCACCAGCACCGCAAGCTGGGATCGGTGTATGGATTTCAGTCTGAGGTGGCGACCTGGTGGAACTCCCGCCGCCGCAGTCTGGAAGCAGAAGATTCTGCGGAAAGCAAACGTGACAAGCACAAGCTCAAGCTGTTGGTACTCCCGTTTGAAAATCTCAGTGGCGACCCCAGCCAGGACTATCTCTCTGATGGTCTGACCGAAGAGATGATCACCCACCTAGCCCGTCTGCAACCCGAGCGTCTGAGGGTGGTGGCCCGCACCACGGCCATGCACTACAAGGGTAAGCAAACGCGTGTGACTGAAATTACTCAAGATTTGCACGTTGACTATGTGCTGGAAGGAAGCGTCCGCCGCAGCGCACAACGAGTGCGGATTACCGCGCAGTTAATCAAAGCCGAAGACGAAACTCACATTTGGGCGGAGACCTACGACCGCGACGTGAGCGATGTATTGACGTTGCAGAGTGAAGCGGCCACCGAGATCGCCAAAGGGATACATCTAAAGTTAACTCCGCCGCAGCGTGCGCGTCTGCACAGTCACTCCGTAGACCCTGAAGCCTACGAACACTATTTAAAAGGTCGTTATCATGTGAACCGTCTCACGCCGCAGGAGGTCGGGGCCAGTATTCCATGGTTCGAACGCGCCATCCAGAAGGATCCGAATTACTCGCTTGCCTATGCAGGTATCGCCAACGCATATAGTTTGCTCGCGACTGCGCCATTTGATGCCATGCCTCCGCGCCAAGCCATGCCTAAAGCTGCGGAAGCGGTGCGTAAGGCGCTCGAGCTTGATGCCTCCCTGCCTGAGGCCCATTCCGCGTTGGGGGTCATTCGCCACCACTATGACTGGGATTGGACGGGCGCGGAGCAGTCCTTTCAGCGGGCTTTGAAGTTAAACCCGGCGTATTCAGGAGCGCGGCTACGCTATGCCTGGTTGCTTCTGAGTTTAGGGCGTACTGCTGCCGCATTGAAAGAAATCCAGGCTGCGCAGAAAATTGCCCAGGTAGTCGATCCCCATCTGCTGGTGGTGATCCGCGCCACTCGCGCGGCGGCTTTCTATTTTGCGCGAGAGTATGACCGGGCCATCGCCGAATGCACTGATGCGATGGAGCTGGACTCCAACTATTTCCTGTTGCATTACTTGCTCGGACGCTGCCACGCCCGCAAAGGCCTGCATCGCGAAGCCCTTACCGCGATGGCGGGAAAGGACCATCAGTGGGGGCGAATTCCTCTGATGGATACCGGTCTCGCCCTGGCATACGCGGTGAGTGGTAGCAAAGAGGAAGCGTCCAAGGTGATTACACAACTACAAACACTTGCCAAATTGCGCTACGTACCCGCAACCTACATGGGAATTCTCTATGCGGGTTTGAATGATCGTGCTCAAGCCTTCGAGTGGCTGGAGAAAGCGTGTGAGGAAAGAGCAGATGGGCTGACGCTGCTGAATGTGGATCCCATGGTGGATGGGCTGCGGGAAGATGCTAGGTTCAAGAACTTAGTTAACCGGATCGGGTTCCGATGATTACATAGAATTTCAGTGTAAGAATTGAGCAATGCCATGAAAAACGCGACATTCAATCAGAAATATTGGGCCCTGTTTGATAGTAAAGGTAAGGTAAAGAATTACCAAAAGGCATTTCCATTTCTAATGATTGCGGCGAAAAACGGGCACCCTCATGCTCAAAATCTTGTCGGCTATTGTTACGATTTGGGGCTCGGCCCGCGGCGTAATCACAAGATAGCAGCACAATGGTATAAGAGAGCCGCAAAAAATAACTATGCCGAGGCCATTTACAACCTCGCTCTTTCCTATGCACGCGGGAACGGGATTCCGAAGGATATGCGGAAAGCGTTCAATCTTAATCAGCGTGCTGCGAATATGGGACACGCGTGGGCCAGTTGTAATCTGGGGACTATGTACGCAGAAGGCACCGGAACGAGAATCAATCCTGCACTTGCTGTGAGGTGGTGGCGCAAAGCGGCACGAAAGGGCGACGCAAAAGCTCAATATAACTTGGGTTCTTCTTATGTTGACGGTTGCGGAGTTCGCACAAATAAGCGCTTCGGAGCAGTCTGGTTAAGAAAAGCCTCGACTCAGGGTCACAAGAAGGCAGCAAAGGAACTACATGCCTTGGAATCCTTTCCTGATTTTCGTTGAGATAACTATTACTTGTGGCTCTTGGATGACCTAGGCTGATTTCTCTGGTGTAGGCGCCTTGCTAAACAGAATTTCAATCACCAGCAACCCCGCCCCCACCACAATCGCACTGTCCGCCACATTAAACGCCGGCCATTGATGGTCGCCGATGTAGAACAGCAGAAAATCTACCACCCGCCCGCTGATCAGCCGGTCCCAAAGATTGCCCATCGCCCCACCGAGAATCAGCGAGAGGCCAATGCCGGTGGTGTTCAAGGAATGGCTGTTCCGCCACAGCAGAGTGGAAACAATGGCCAGCGCGATGATGGAGAACAGCACCAGGACAGCAATCTTCCACTGCGAAGGCGAATCGGCAAACAGGCCAAATGCGGCCCCGGTATTTTGCACGTGAGTAATGCGGAAGAAGCTGGGAATGACCTGAATGCTGTCATACAGCGCAATGTTTTTTGCCACTACCCATTTCGTGGCCCGGTCCAGGCACAAGACGGCTATAGCAATCAGCAAATGATAACGGCGCATGAGATGAAAATTCATACAGACTTAGTTAAATCATAAAGCATCTTACGACCCATCCTTTGTCATTCCGACAAGGAGCGGAGCGACGAGGAGGAATCTGCTGTTAGCCTGCGGCATTCGTGCCGCTGTCCAGGAAAAGCAGATTCCCTTCGCCTTCGCTCGGGGCAGGCTCTCGCGCAAAGAACGCGCTCGGAATGACAAGTTGAACAGCGCGTCTTAACTCCCCTCAATCTCCTTCAACGCCGCGCTGCAACGCTCGCAAACCGTGGGATAAACCGCATCCTTCCCGACCTCTGTGGAGTAGTTCCAGCACCGGTCACACTTCTGCCCGTCGGCTTTATCTACCTTGACGCTAACCCCACTCGATCCGTTGCCCGAAGCCTTTTGTAACGAAACCTGGGAAACGATAAACACATAGCGCAACTGGTCTTGATATTTAGCAAGAACTCCGTACGCAGGATCGCCCGCGGTCACTGCCACCTTGGCCTCAAGACCTTTCCCAATCAACTTCTGGTTGCGGGCTTCTTCCAGAGCTTTGAGCACCTGCTCGCGGACTCCGCGCAGGACCTTCCACTCTTCCTGTTGATTGGAGTCGGCAACAGCGGCGTTGGCTGCAAGAATGTCTGAGGTAGTAGGGAACTTCTCCAGATGCACGCTCGCCGACCGGGACCCGGCCGCCGGCAGATACTGCCAGACTTCCTCGCTGGTGAAGCTCAAGATGGGAGCCAGCAGGCGGACCAATGCTTCGACGATCTTCCAGATCGCGGTCTGCGCGGCCCTTCTGCCCTGGGAGTTAGGAGCGTAAGTGTAGAGGCGGTCTTTGACGATTTCGGAGTAAAAACCGCTCAACTCCACCACGCAAAAATGATTAATGCGCTGGTAAATCTTGTGGAATGCGAACTCTTCATACCAACGCGTGACTTCGGCACACAGGTCAGCCGTCTCTCGCAGAATGTACTGATCGATGGCGTACAACTTCTCAAATGGCTGCGCGTCGCGGGCCGGATCGAAATCGTACAGGTTCCCCAGAGAATTGCGGAACAGATTATTGCGGATGGTGCGATAGTTTTCCCCCGCGCGACGCATGAGCGCATCCGAGCCGACCATGTCCTCGCGAAAATCAACCGATGCCACCCACAGCCGTACAATTTCTCCACCCATCTGCTTGGCAATATCCACCGGGTCCACATCATTCCCCCGCGACTTCGACATGGCCTGGCCTTTTTCATCCAGGGTCCAGCCGGGCGTCACCACGCCGGCGTACGGAGGCGTGCCTTGCTTGCCCATGGCGCACAGCAGGGCAGACTGAAACCATCCGCGGAACTGGTCCGCACCTTCCAGATAGAGATTTGAAGGCCAGGGATACTCCGGTTCTCCTGCACGTAGGGCAAGGTAACTTGCGCCCGACTCCAGCCAGACATCGAAGATGTCCATCTCTTTTTTGAAGGTTGAACCTGTGCAATGAGGGCATTTAGTTCCAGTCGGCAGAATTCCATCCGCTTCCGGCGTGTACCACGCATCCGCCCCAGCCCGTTTGAAAAGCTCTGACACTTTGCGATTAATGGCGTGATCGTTCAAAGGCTTGCCGCAGCTCTCACACAAGAACACTGCAATCGGCACGCCCCAAACCCGCTGCCGCGAGATGCACCAATCCGGCCGTCCGGCGATCATGTTGTTCATCCGCTCTTCGCCCCAGGACGGGTCCCACTTCACTTTGCGGATGTCTTCCATGGTCCGGCTGCGCAGCGTCCCGCCCCCGTCCATTTTGGCTTCCATGGAAATGAACCACTGCTCCGTCGCGCGGAAGATGATGGGATTGTGGCAGCGCCAGCAGCACGGATAAGAATGTTCCAGCTTGCCCGAAGCCAGCAGCGCACCGCGCTTCTTCAACAACTCGATGATGACGGGGTTCGCATCCCAAACTTTCAGGCCATCGTATTCCGGCAGGCCATTCCGCAGGATGCCGCGCTCGTCCACGTTGCTGGTGGCGTCCAAGCCATACTTCATGCCGGTGGCGAAGTCTTCAGCACCATGTGAAGGCGCTGTGTGGACAACCCCGGTTCCAGTATCCATGGTGACGTAATCCGCCAGCACCCCCAGAATCTTGCGCTCCAAAAACGGATGCTGAAAATTCAGCCGCTCCAGCTTGCTGCCGGGGAAGTGCGCCAAGGCCGCCGAAGGGTCCAACTGAACCGTCTCTTTGATATCAGCCTGCACCGTCCGCGCCAACCGCTCGGCAACGATATAGACCTCATCTGGATGACTTGCGTCCGGAACCGCCACATACTGTTCCGCCGGATGAAATGCCACCGCCATCGACGCCGGCATGGTCCACGGAGTCGTGGTGTAAATGATGGTGTAAACCTTCTTGCCCTTCAGTGCTGGATCAAGCTTTGCCGGATCATCCAGCAACGCATATCGAACCCAGATGGTCGGACTGGTCTTGTTCTCATACTCAACTTCCGCTTCCGCCAGCGCCGTCTTGTCGTGCATGCACCAATACACCGCGCGCAGGCCCTTATAGACGAAGCCCTTCTCGTAAAAGGCGTAAAACGTGTCCAGCACCGTAGCCTCGTATTGAGGCGTCATGGTCGAGTAAGGCTTGTCCCAGCGCCCAAAAACTCCAATCCGCTTGAACTGCCCGCGCTGTAAATCCAGATACTTTTCCGCATACTTGCGGCAGACCATGCGCACATCGGTGGCCTTCATCTGGAGCTTTTTCCCGCCCAGCTCCTTATCCACCTTGATCTCAATCGGCAGCCCGTGGCAGTCCCACCCAGGGACATAGGGAGCGTCAAACCCCGCCATGGTCTTCGACTTCACCACAAAGTCCTTCAAGCACTTATTCAAAGCCGTCCCCAAATGAATAGGCCCATTAGCGTATGGCGGTCCATCGTGGAGGGTGTAGAGCTTGGCGCCTTTGCGGGCTTGGCGGATTTGGGCGTAGATGCCCATTTGCTCCCACTTTTCCAGAATTTTGGGCTCATTCTGGGGCAGGTTGGCTTTCATGGGGAAGTCAGTTTTTGGCAGATTGATGGTGGATTTCAGGTCGAGCGGCACTCGGCTAATTTCTCCCAAATAGTTGATTTTTTTCATTATAGGGAGCGGCGGGGTAACCGTCCATTGACCGCCCCGGAACGGTACTTCAGTGGCCCATGAACTGCCGATTACCGCCGGTCAGGAACTATGAAAAGCACTGTTGGAAATGGCGGAAATACGTGTACAATTTTCTTCAGATTAACCTTTCTGGGGAATTGGCATCTAACTTTGGGTGACTAAAGGTAATTCACTCCAAGACCCAGCCGGGCAAGGTAGTTGGGAAAGCACTCCGGAAAGGCAACTTGGCCTCGATCAACCACATCAAGCTTATGTAAGGATTGAGCCTCGCACAGAAATGGCCACTGCGAATTTGAACCCCGGCGCCCATAACGAACCGGAACTGAATCTCCTGATGCCCAAGGGCAGTGAGCAATCGCTCATCTCGTCCTTGTTTCAAAATCTGGATGATTTTTTCTTTCCCAAAAAACTGCCTCCACTCAAACTGGAATCGAAGCCGATCCCGGTCCGTGATATTTGGGGCTTTTACGACTACAAGAAAAACGGCGTGCTGGGTTCGACCCTGCTGCACGTTGTAGCTTTGGCCATGATTATCGGGGGCACCATCCTGGCAAGAAGTCTGGTCAAGACCATTACCGCGCCCAAACAAGTTGTAATGCTGATTGCGCCTGATGAGCCGGCGCTGTCACCGTCAAAAACACAGGTTGGTGGCGGTGGCGGCGGTGGCGACCGCGACAAGCTCCAGGCCCTGAAAGGGAAGCCTCCCAAGTTCGCCATGGAGCAGATCACTCCTCCGTCAGTGATCGTGCGCAATGAGCATCCCAAGCTTACCGCCGAGCCGACGGTGATTGTTCCGCCTCAGGTACAGATGGCAAGCAACATGCCGAACTTGGGCGATCCCACTTCGCGCATTGTCCAAGGCCCGCCTTCGAACGGCGTGGGCTACGGCGGCGGAATTGGATCAGGCGTGGGCACGGGAATCGGGTCCGGAGAAGGCGCAGGGGTTGGTCCCGGACGTGGCGGCGGCACCGGCGGCGGGGTATTTAGAGTGGGCGGCGGAGTGAGTGCTCCTCGCGCAATTTATGCGCCTGAGCCTGAATATTCTGAAGAGGCCCGGAAAGCAAAATATCAAGGAACGTGCGTGCTGTGGTTGGTGGTCGGATCGGATGGCCGCCCTCGCGAAGTTCGTGTGACCCGGAGCCTGGGTTTGGGCTTGGATGAAAAGGCCATTGAAACCGTGAAGACCTGGAAGTTTGAGCCGGCCCTGAAAGACGGCAAGCCGGTGTCGGTGCAGATCAGCGTGGAAGTGGAGTTCAGGCTGTACTAAGGGCTTGCAAATTGTGAAGTCAACGGCCACCTACGAGTGGCCGCTTTTATTTGCTTTAAGCTTTTCTCTGCGACCTTTGCGCGCTTTTCTTGGCGTCCTCTGCGGTAAAAGCTTTTACTCCTTCAAATCAACATGTCGCACGTCTTGAATATCGCGGCCAAGAAACATACTCCCCAGTCGCCGGAATTTTTCTACTGAATCGGTTGCGAAAAAGCTCAGGCTGGGAGCCATGCCTTGCTTTTCCACGGAGCTTCCCAATTTCTCCGCCACCACATGGGCGGTAGACTCTGCCGAGTCCACAATCGTCACGTGCCCCGGCGCCAGCTTCCGCAGCACATTCTTGATCAGAGGATAGTGCGTGCACCCCAGCACCAACACATCCGCCATCTGAAAGCCGTCGCTGAAGGCTTCATCCAGATAGATGTGTGCCACCTGTTCGGTGACCGCGTGATCAATCCATCCTTCTTCGATCAAAGGCACCAGTAGCGGGCAGGCCTTCTCCCGCGCCTGGACGCCGCGTGCCTCCAGCGCTTTCAAATAAGCGTGGCTGTTGACGGTAGCTTCGGTGCCGAGGACGATGACTTTCTGGTTGCGGCTGGCGGACGACGCCTGTTCTGCGCCGGGTTCAACCACGCCGACGACGGGGACATGTGCTGCCTTGGTGATCGGATCGAGCGCCAGGGCCGTGGCGGTATTGCAGGCGACTACAAGCATGTCGATGCCCTGGTTTTCCAGAAAATGGGTGGCTTCAACCGCATATTTGGCTACGGTCTCGACAGACTTGGAGCCGTAGGGAAGCCGCGCCGTATCGCCGAAGTAATGGAAGTCGGCTCCGGGAATGACCTCAAGTAAAGCTTTAAGGACGGTCAGCCCGCCGAAGCCGGAGTCGAATACGCCGATGGATTTTCGCACTATTTTAGTGTACACTATTTCAGTATGAAGAACATCACTCTCAGCGCCGACGAGCAGTTAATCGAGCAGGCTCGTCAGGTCGCTCGGGCCCAGCATAAGACGCTGAACGCCGCGTTTCGCGAGTGGCTGCAACAATTCACCCAGCAAGCAGGGCGGGCCAAGGAATTCGATGCGTTAATGGAACGACTCAAGCATGTTCGCTCCTCCGGCCCCTATACTCGCGACCAGATGAATGAGCGCTAAATTCTTTATCGACACCAATATCTTTGCCTATATGTTTGACCAGGGTGCGCCTGACAAGGCCCGCATCGCTTCTCAGTTAGTGCGCGATGCCATTGCCACGCAGAAGGGAATTGTAAGCTACCAGGTTGTCCAGGAGTTTTTTCAGGTCGCGTTCCGCCGTTTTGCAACACCGTTCACCCCCGCCGAAGCGGAGCAATACCTGACCTCTGTTTTTCGTCCTTTGTTGTCCATTCATTCGTCTCCGGCTCTGTACGTAGAGGCCCTGCGGCTTCGGCATGCTCATAAATTGCAATGGTACGATTCGCTAATTGTCGCGGCTGCTTTGGAAGCTCAATGCACGCGGCTCTACAGTGAAGACTTCCAGCACGGTCAGGCTTTTAGAGGGCTTATAGTTACCAATCCTTTTCGGGACAAGCAGCCCCGGGGATAACCCAAGTAAAATTTTAAGGACGGTCAGCCCGCCATAGCCGGAGTCGAATACGCCGATGGTCTTTTTTCTGGACACCACCGACGGGAATGAAACTCCTGGGGGCGGACTTCTCTTTCGCCCCTTCCGGGGCTTGTTCCATCCGTCTAATTGACCCAGGGCGAAGTGCGAAAAGCGCGCCCTTCGCCCTGGGCTGCATTCTTTCGCCGCTTCGCGGCTAGGGCGTCAGGTTTCTGATTCCCGCGTTGCTTTTTGTTCAAATCAGATGCTTAAGCGGGCAGACGGTGCCCGGACCGGACTGGTTATCTTCGCTCACGCTCTCTTTTTTCACGCCAACCAGGCTCACCTTGTCCCGGCAACGCTCGGCCACGATTTTGCTGGGGCCAGCTTCTTCGTTGGGGCAGGCCATCTGGCACCAGGCTTCGCGATATTTGTCCCAGGGAGAGCGGTTGCGCGGGCGGGGATTGAAATAGAGGTTCTTGCGGCCGGCGATTTTCTCCACGGGGATCACGTACCAGACGTCCTCGGGAATGATGTAGGCGGCGAGGTAGTCAATCTGGTCCTTGGTGTAGGGAAGCAGCTTGGAGGAAGCCACGGTCAGCCAGTATGTCGGATAGTGGCCGCAGCGGGTGGACTTCACCTGAACTCTCCAGAAATGATGGCCGGAGTCGAGGATGAAGTCGTAGCGCTCGCGTCCCCAGGGCTTGGCGACGGCGAATCCGAGATTGGAAGCCTTGGCCATGAAGGCGGCCTCGGTGGCTTCTCCCTGACGCTCGTGCGCGACGGCGCTGGCGTGGAGGGTGAAGAGTTCGGGGTTAGAGACGGGTTCGGAGGTTAGGAGTTCGGGCATGGGGTAATGGGGAGTCCTGGGTATGAGAGATGGATAAGTCACTACAGTTCAATTAGGGCTGATTTTGGAGGTCTAAGTCAAAGGAAAATTGCAGGTGGCTGGAAAGACGGGAGTTGCGAGTGTATGGGAATCCCTGTATGGATTTGCGTCCTGCCGATTTTGCAAGCGAGATCGCCGTACCTACCTCTCGTGGTGGGTTTTGTAGAACTTATCCATGAAGCCAAGATGCTTCTTATTCTCTTCTTCCTGCCATTCATCTGTGTATCGCCATTCAGGCGGCCTTGGCGTTACGTCTTGGCAGCAATCACAGTATGTGTCTTTGAAACGACTGATTACCCCATCAAGGGCTTGGCCGTGAACGGCGTAGTTATGCAGATCACAATGTAAAATCTTTGATAGCATGCTGGGCAGTTGCAGTAATTCAGCAAGCGCCGCAATAGCAACAGGTGCCCAGCCCAAAGAGACAAAAGCGTGGGTACAGTGTTTGATCGCTCGCTCTGGTGTTGCATCGTTGATCCCGAGCCGAACCTGTGTGGCGATAACATCGTCTGAGCTGTTCATGTCAATCCCCACAGCAGCGGCGCGGTTCTCGACAATCTGTGTCAGGACGTCATGCTCTGGGTCGCCTTCTACTTTTAGCCCAGACATCCTCTTGATTGATCGTTCTAGCGCTTCCTCTGTCAACTCGGCTTGTCGTGGTTCTCTTATTTTGGAGAGGACTTCCCTCGCAAACTCCACTATTTCTTGACTCTCATTTTCACCGTCTTCCTTCCAGAGCAGAGATGTGATTACTGTAGTGGCTTGGGAAAGCGTATCGTCATCTCGGTTGTGCTCACCGATCCAGACAGCGAATCGACACAGCTGCAAGGCAGATGCGCGATATTGACGGGCGGGATCGATCTCATTCGCGATCCTCAACCTCAAAATGAACCAACCAACGCTTTCGACAACGCGCAATAGCGGAAAAGCAATTGCCCATCTGTGTCGTGAATTATAAAAATACCGAACTATCCTGATGCACTGGTTATACTTCCTGATAATTTCTCGCGAATTCTTGGCCTGCTCAACAGCGAAGGTCAGCGCCAAAATGGGATCGCCGCTCGATATGTGCCCCTTCAGATTCATGGCTAGACCCAGGTCACGAAAAGCCAATACATCAAGGTCGGCAGCATTGCGTAGCAGTAAGGCTGACAATTTGAGAGCGTGAGGACCTTTACGAGTAAGTTGCTGAAGACGTCGGGCAATGGCGACACGGGTCGCGGGCATCACGCTTTGAGGTGCACGCCTTCTGGCTGCGTCCAAGTATTCGATGCGTTCCTCTTCCAGCAACGCAGAAAACTTAATCTCTATCGATGAAGCGGCGCTCGCAAGAAGTCCTTCCACTATTTCCTTGGCTTCTTTTAGCTTTCCATCAGTGGCTAGTCTGTGGATTTGATTTAGGCGGAGTGAGTCCGTCTTCTTTTGGAAGCTGCTGATCAGTTCGGATTGGTCTGCATCGTTGACCGTCTTAGCGAAATCCGAGATTGGAGATTCAGAGACTTGTCTAGCGCCGAGTTTGATCCGAATCTGCCGCAGGGCGTCAACCATTTTCGATAGAGTAGTGGGAAGCTCATTTCTGGTCGGGATCCGGAACGTAACAGTGCTTCTCTGATCTTCAGGTTGAATCATGGTTGCAAGTTGTGGCGCAAACCAAAAGGTCTTCCCGGCCAACACGTCGGCATGTATCAGGAAAAGCGGATCGTGCAGTTGGGCAGAGAAATGCACCGCGTGATCTTTAGACAACGCTTCGGAGATAAAGTCGCCTGCTGTCGAATATTGTGTAGATTGTGAACTTTTCAACTGAACCTTGAACCACTCGCCAGTCGGCTTAGAACCTTCAAATATCTGCACATCAAAATCAATTCCATAGTCTCGTTCTATGCGATTGACCACCCAATTCACATGGGCGAAGACCGCCCGCATTTGGAGTTCCCCAACTTCATCAGTGGTGTGGGATTGTGGCTTATCCATAAGGAATGAAAATATAGTACCCCTGATGCTCATTTCTACCTGGCTAGATTGCCGAAGGCTTAGGCCTTCCCAATGAGATCCGTCAGCTTCTTTGCTGAAATTAACTGTGCAAATGTTGTGTAGCGAGGACCCTGCATTGCCCCTTGTGGCGCATCCCCAAATGGAATTGGACCGATCTGCCTCGCCTTCAGCGAAAAAACCAGTTTGTACTTCCCACTATCGCCATAGGGTTCAATACGATTAACAGGTGCGTAGTGTGTAATCGCCGAGATCGGTTGGCTTTGGTAAGCCGCAATATATTTGATCTTGTCTAACATGCCTCCCGAGATGCGAATTGCATACCAGCAATCTTCACCGAGAAATACCTTCTCGAAGCCGTCCTTCTGTGCAGGCACGATAACAGTATCGGGCTGCTCAGGCCGTTTCGTTGGCGGATCAACTGATACGGTTTTGGGTGTCGCAATGGGCTTCGGAAACTCGAACGCACGAAGCCCGACCAGCGGAAGAATTTGAAAAATCTCGCTCAGGAAGGCTTGAGTGTCAGCTTTTTCAGCCTCGGTGAGGACGGGCTCTTGGGGGACGTTGCCATTGTCTAGTCGGCAGCCGCCCGTTGCCGCCGCTCGATTCACCAACGCGTATTCCAGCCATGTTGCATGGGCTCGATTCAGACCGCCACTATTTGAGACAAAGATTATTCCCCAAGTCCAAAAATCCTTGTTCTGGACGTGTGCGTCTATCCGGTTCCTCACACCATCTGCTTGGCCAACGTAGATAGTCGGCAGATCTTCTTCCTGATAGCCCACGAGAATGTAGACGCCAGCTCGGCCAAACTCTCCGCGTTGGCGTACGTCATTCCACTTGGCGCGCGGAAATGCGATTCCCACGCCGGTCCAGTTCATGCGGTCTATAACGCGTACCCCCTCGGGATCTCCATCTGGCACGTAGATGCGAATGGTGAATGGCGCGGGCATGTACTCTCCAAGTTGAATTGTGTGAACGGGGCCCGGTGTTACAGGAGGAAGCACTGCATCGTACTTCGGTCAAAAGCTGAAGTGCAACGAGAAAGCGGAACGAATGGTTACGAGGGTAAGGGGCGAGGCATCTTCAGAAATGAAGGGCGGGTGGGCCACATCTGGAATACAAAAGTAAATCCCTTGGGGTGGCCCGCATCTCGCGATTTTCGAGATGCGGGATCCGACCATTTCCCCAAATTCCCAACCCACACGCGGAAGTATTCGGTTCTTCGAGCCAGGTCCCACGTTTGCCAACCCCAGGCAAACATGGGCCACCCCAAGATTGAAAGTGATCAATCCTCTCCAGAGTTATACTTTCGACCGAGATGTGGGCCACCCGCCAGCGATTCCCGGTTTTTCTGATCACAGTTTTTCCCAAGAATGAGAAAGAAAACCTGTCGATGGCGGAGCGCAATGCGCTAAAGAAACGGGCAGACAGTATTTTCGAGACTTATAGGGGCTGATATGAAGACGCAATTCGAGCAGATGATGGATGGCCTTAACGATGTTGAGGCTTTTCTTGCTGGGGAGCAAGAAGGATTCAAGGCGCATGTGCCCCAGGATGTTGATGTGAAGGCGATCCGCAATCGGCTTGGCATGACGCAAGCCAGATTTTCTGACACGTTTGGCTTCAGCCTTGACGCGATCAAGCACTGGGAGGGAGGGCGGAGGATCCCGGAAGCATCGGCCCGCACCTTGCTCACCGTGATCGACAGGAATCCCGCGGCAGTGCTCACCGCGCTCAAGCCTGCTGCATTTGCTGCCGCCGTTGGCTCATCCAAATCCAGCACAGTACACTCCAGGTCTGAGAGAAAGCGCCGGGCATCTCGTCGCGCTACTCGACGAAAGGCCTATTCTCGCCGCTGTGAAATAAATCACTAAATTAAAAACACAAGGTCTCTCCACTCCGCAGATCGTCGCATTCGCGATGATCTGCTCCGGTGTGGGCCGGACCCCTGGGGCAGAAATCGAAAGAACAAAAATGGGCGACCCGCCAAGTCACGAGGTGAAGGCAAGCGAGCTAGCCAATATTGGAAAGCTAAAACTCCACCACGAATTTGATGGATTGCCGCATGGAGGGTGACCATTCATCAGATGCTTCTGCCGCGAGAATTACGGGCCTGCCATGTTCCTTCACTTGTTGCAGAAAGTAGCTGACCTCGATATTTGCGTGGCGGTCGTGACTGTCCTTGACTTCAGAACGCTTGCCAAACAAAGCGTCTGCTTCATCAAAGAACAGGATCGCGCGCTTCCTCTCGGCTTCGGAAAAGGCGAGTGAGAGATTCTTCTCAGTTTCTCCAATGTACTTGCTCACCACGCGCCTCATATCGATTCGATACAGTTCCAGGCCCAACTCCCGGGCCAGAACGCTGGCGGCCATGGTCTTTCCCGTGCCGTTCGCTCCTCGAAAGAGGGCTACGATCCCATGACTTGTGAGCTTCGTGCTTTCGGATTGCCGATCTTCGGAAACCCGCAAAGGGCGACCCGCTGACACCGCGATTTCCCGCAGTACTTTGAGCTGATGTTCGGGCAGGGCGATATCTGTCGAGGTTGATGCCTTTTCGACTTGCTGACCAGGCCGTTCGCGTCGAATCCAATCGTTTCCCATACTATGAATCTCCATCTCACGTTCCAAGTTGAGTCTAAGAAGAATCGCCCGATCGGATCGTCCGGTGGTGCGACTCCCAGGTCTCGCAAAGGGGTGTTCAGTCCCGTGACATGCTTTACAGGGTGTCCCAAGACATCCCATACATCGTCGATGGTTAACTCAAAATGATTTTGCGGGCCTCCGCATCGGGATCATTGGTCATGTGGCACTGGTTGTCCCAGATCATGGTTTTGTTGGTTTCGGGATCACTCGCCTCCCACTTGAGGCCCGGCAGACTTGGGTTGCCGGTTGCGGCAAATGCCGCCCATGAGGAAGCCATCTTTTTCGCCAGCGCTTGGGCCTCGGGAGTATTGCCGGTCCCTTGCTCGCAGCGCTTGGTGTTGTCGAAGCAGAACTGAAGCTCGGCAGTATGCCAGGCTCCCGGCAGGCCATCGAGAATGGGGCTCTGCCAGGTGAAGTAATAAGCATAGGCCGGTGCCGCCTTGAGCCCATGCTTCAGTCTGGCCATTTTTACAACGTTGTTCCGCATGAACAGGCCGTTCAATCCCGGGCTGCCGCTACACATGTACGACAAAGTCTGGATTTTCTTTTGCGGGTAAGCTTTCTTGAGTGCCGTGACAATGGCCGTGGCCTTCTCCTCGCCGTAAGACTTGGTGAGGTTCGCGTGCCATTCTTCCTGGGTGGGGCGCTGCGACATGCGATTGCCTTCTTCGGTGACTGAGCCGACCAGCATAGGCACGTTCTTGGAGACTTCTGGCGCGGCATCGAAGAAGGAGCGCATGTTGATGATCTTGCCGTCCACGCACGGCGACCAGCCCACGCGCGGTTTGCCCGGAGTTCCCGGCCCCATCATCGGCGGTCCCGACGGATTGATCTTGGCAGCGGCCGCGGTGCCCGCCGCTACCAGCTTGCTCCACTCCATCTTTTGAAGCGATGCCAGGTCATTCGCGGCCAGGCCGAGGTCTTTCATTACCTGGCGGGCTAGCTCGGTTTGCTGCTCCTTGCTGGGAATGTTGCCGCCGCCGCCCGACTGGGCTGAGGCGCGATGGAACAGGCCGACAGCCGATGGCATGCCCATAAGCGTGGTGACCTTCGATCCGCCGCCCGATTGACCGTAAATCATCACCCGATCGGGATCGCCCCCGAAATTTTCGATGTTGTTATGGACCCACTGAAGGGCGGCCACGAGATCGGTCATGCCAACGTTGACGGAGTCTTCATAGCCGGCGCCGCCGATTTCAGAAACGTCGAAGAAGCCCAGTATGTTCAGCCGATGATTGACGGAGACCTGCACCACATCGTGGTAACGCGCCATCTGCGCACCTTCATGCGAGGGCAACTCATAAGAGGAACCGAAACTGAACCCACCGCCGTGCATGTAAAACATCACCGGGCGTTTGCCGGTGAGGCTCGGCGTCCAGATGTTCAGCTTCAGCATGTCCTCGCTCTGCCAGCCGTCATCCCAGTCCTGTATGAAGGTCTGCTCCGCGCTGGTCCAGGTGTGCAAGTGTTGCGGACAGTTCGCGCCATACACCAGCGCAGGAAATTCGTCGGTCCACGGCGCAGGCGGCTTCACCGGAAGCCAGCGGTTTTCTCCCGCCGTAGTCTGTCCGTAGGGAACGCCCTTGAAAGTAAAAACGTCGCCGTCCACATATCCGCGCACTTTGCCGTACTGCGTCTTGGCGACGGCCGAGCGTGGAGTCGAGCAGTTCCCCGGTCCCTGGTGGGCCGCTGTCTTGATGCTGTCGGAAGCGAATGCAGCGTTGCCGGCTGCAAGGCTGGCGCCTGCGGTGGCTGAAAGAATCAGGGCCTGACGACGGGTGAGCACGGTGGGGTTTGCAGATTCAGCCATGAAGTTCTTCTCTCCTTCGAGTTTTGTCTGCGCGCGCCAGGCGAATCAGGGCTCGATCGCAGAGTCTGAGCCAGGTGGCGAGAAAACGTTTACGGGCAGCAACCATAAATTCAAAGTTGAAGGTCTGTCAACCAGGTGGGTGCGGAGGTCGTTAGCACATGATATGTCCGGTTGAGATAGCAGGTGATGTCCGCGGAACCATTCTTTAAGGATGAACGGTCGAAAGGATGAGCCATCCAGCGCGCAAGGCTGTGCTGCGGGATTCCTTCCAGAGGAGAAGTACGAAGACCGCTACAGGAGAAGACATGCCGCAATATTTGGTTGCTGGGTACCTCCCCGACGACTTCGACCCGTCCCAGGTGGACGAAGCGATGGGCCGCGCGATCCACGCACTCAACAAAGAGATGATTGCTGCCGGCGTCAGGAAATTCGCTTGCGGCCTGGGGGCTGCGAAGGCGCTGCGAACGCAGCCCGGGGGCAAGGTGCTGGTCACCGACGGGCCGTACCTTGAAACCAAGGAACACATCGCTGGTTTTTGGATCCTGGAATGCGCTGACATGGACGAGGCGGTGGCATGGGCGCGCAAAGGTGTCGCCGCCACGGGAGGGCAGGTCGAGGTGCGGGAGATCTTTTTCGCTCCGGCGGAGGACTAGCGGGCCGAGTAAACACAAGGTCTCTCCACTCCGCAGATCATTGCATTTGCGATGATCTGCTCCGGTCGAGATGACAGAGTCGTGGAACTCGCGGTGATTCTGATTTATTCGGGTAGGCGGAGTGCTGGATCCTGAGAACGGCAACAAACGCCATACTGTTGCCATAGCTTGAACCACGGGCTATGGGCTAAGGTCGCATCGTGCCTTCGATTGGCAGCCACGATGTCGCTGGCGCTGAATGGCCTGATGTCCGGAGCTTCGAACATCTCCTCCAGTTGCTCGATGTCGCCAATGACGCGCTCGATGTCCATCCGGTACAGTATAGCGAATCGTGCGGTTAGCCCGCCCTCGCCGCCTTGATTTTATTGGGAGCTGTCAGTGTCTTGAACTGGCGGCGAATTAGCGGGGGAGGCGGCTTGCTACTTCAGCGTTGTGTTCATGGCCGACGGCTTGTGCGCCTTTGCAGCACGCGCCGAGCGGGATCGGCGCCCCGTGCGGGCAGGTGCGCGGATGGCCGAGGAAGGCGCAGATCTTATCGGTGGCTTCCGGCGAGAGAATGTGCTCGAACTTGCAGGCCTGTTGTTCGATCTCAGTCTCGCTGTCCATGGCCAGGCTGTCGGTGAATAACCGCTCCGCCAACCGGTGACGCCGGATGATGTCTGCTGCCCGCTTGCGTCCGCGGTCGGTCAACTCTACGATCACGCTGCCATCGCCAATGGAAACGCCATTCGGCTTCAGCGCATCATGGCAGGGATTCACAAACGGCTTGTGCTGATGCGGTTCCGGCGGATGTGGCGACGAATCGACCAATCCCAAGGCCGTCATCTTTTCTACCGCGATGCTGACCGGCAGGGCCCCATGCACTTCCATGTGCTCGAGTTCAGCAATCTCTCCGTTCTCCGCCAGCGCCCAGAGTTCTTCCAGTACCTCGTCGAACTGCTCTTCATCGGCCATGGCAAAGACTTCCTGGGCGGCGATCTTGCCATGATGCAACTCAATCCGCCGGTCAGCCAGCCGGGCCACAACCGGGTCATGCGTCACCATCACAATGGTCCGTCCCTGCCGGTGCAATTCACGCAGCAGACGTAGAACGATTTCTTCATTCACCGCGTCCAGGTTTCCGGTCGGCTCGTCTGCCAAGACAATCTTGGGATCGTTAATCAGGGCCCGCGCAATACAAACCCGCTGCTGCTCCCCGCCCGAGAGTTGAGACGGAAGGTGATGCGCCCGCTCTTTCAGCCCGACCCGTTGCAGCGCATCCAGTGCCTCCTGCTCGTCGGTCATGCTGTGGAAATACTGCGCCAGCATCACGTTTTCCAGCGCGGTGAGGTAGGGAATCAGGTGGAACTGCTGGAACACGAAGCCAATCTTCTCGGCGCGCACCCGGTTCAGTTCGCCGGCGGACATGTGGGCGACATTCTGCCCATCCAGCCAGATTTCTCCGGAAGTCGGCTGGTCGAGACACCCGATCAAATTCACCAGGGTGGACTTTCCAGAGCCGGAGGGACCCATGATCGCCACCCACTCGCCTGCTTGCATGTGGAGAGAAAAATCATTGAGCGCGCGGATGCTATCGCCCTTGGCTTGTGCCTGTGCTGGATAGAGCCGGCTGACATGTTCCAGTCTGATCACGTCATTCTCCCCGTAAGATCGTAGCAGGTTGCACCCGCCGCAGCACCGAAATTGGTGCAATCGCGGATAGAAGCGCTACCCCGATTGCGCCTATCAGCACTACCGGTAATATCTCAAACCGTGGCATGACCGGGGCATTGAAGTTGGCGCGCCCGATCCAGGCGGCGATGCCGATTCCGATTACAAACCCGGCCAGCGCGCCTACCGCTCCCAGGGCCGCAGCTTCAGCGGCAAAGAACCCGGTCAGTAAACCTTCTGATGCCCCCAGCGCTTTCATGATGGCAAAATCACGACGCCGGTCCACCACCCAGCCGATCAAGGTCGCTAGCACGCACAAGGACGATGTCAGCACAATCAGCACCGCCGAACTCAGCAACGTGGCCCGGGTCTTGCCCATGACCCGTGCTTCACCTTCGACAATCCGCCGCACCGGACGGACATCCGCATAGGGAAGTGCGGCGCTCAGCTTTTGCAGGGTGCTCTCCGTTTCGTGGGCAGTGCCCGAGGCTGCGATCTCGATGGTCGAAGGCTGCATTCCAGTCCAGGCTTCAAATTCTGCCAGTGAGATGTAAATTCGACTATCTTCATCCGCCCCAGTCTGTAGCGTTCCGGATGGAATAATGCGGGTCGTTCGGCCCTGAAATGTGAGATCGAAGGGTTGGTTTGCAGCATGAATCGAAGCTTGGGCGCGAACTCCTATCAGGCCGTGCTGCGCCGCTTCCGGCCATCCACTCACCTTCCACCAGCTATTCAACGTGCGCGCGCTCGCGAAATCCGTGCCCGCAACCACCACGGGCTGGCCCGTGGCAGTCCGAGCTACCACATAACCAAAAGGGACGGCGAGGCCACGCCCGGCGATGGCACGGTTTACTGCCTGTAATGCGTCTGGAGGTAAAGCTCGTCCATCCTTTGCCACTACTACAATGTTTGCGCCGTAGTTGCGGAACTCTCTCTGGAGCTTGCTCTGCACATCTCCGTAAAGGTTCAACATTGCCGTCGCAACCGCTGCGGCGACAATCATAGCCAGAAGCGCCGAGGCGGCCCGACCGCGCCGACGCACCGCGGCCCGAACCAGCATGCGCACAAACATCGACGTGTGCGGATGGCTCGCTCGTCTTGACTCCACGGAACTCACGACTCACCTCGCAATGCGTAGACCGGATCGAAGTTCATGGCGCGGACAATCGCCGCCGCGCTCCCGGCAAAAGTCACCATCACCGCCACCGCAAGAATCACCGGCAACAACACCGGCTGAATCGTGATATTCGAACCAAAAATGGACCGTCCAATTTCCCGGGCCAACATTGCGCCGCCGGCGAAGCCAATCGCGCCGGCAATCAACGCCAGTAAAGTCGCTTCGAAGAAAAACAGTACGGCGATCGTCACTTTGCTGGCGCCTAGCGCTTTCATGAGCCCTACTTCCGCCCGCCGCTCAAAAATTGCCGTGGCCATGGCCGATGACACCGCCAATGCCGATGCAAAAAGCGCCGCCAGCGTGATCAGCAGCATGAGACCCTTGATCCGCGAAAGCACCGTCCCTTCACTCTGCGCCACTTGCCGAATCATCTCCGCATGAGAGTGTGGGATCGCCTCTTGCAACTGGAATGCAATCGATTGGACATAGGGCGAACAATACCAGCGGTCGTACATCGCCGGGCTCATTGTCTTGGGATCGCGACGGGCTAATTCATCCTCAGGCTTGGTGAGGGCGCTGACGTAGATACGTCGAACCACTTCACCTCGTCCCAGGATCTTCTGCGCAACCGCAAGCGGGGCGACAATCTGCTGATCTTCACTCCCACCCGTGGAAAGAATGCCCACAATTCGATGAGGATGAGCGGAAATATCGATCGAATTGCCCGGCTTGGAGCCCAGCTTTGCGGCCAATGCCTCTCCCACCAGCACATCCTGGGAATCATCTTTCGGCCATTCTCCTTGGACTTTCCACCAGGGATGGGTGCTCGCCACGCCGGTAAAGAAGCGTTCTTTGCCTAAGGTTATCTGCTTCGAAAAATAAGTTCCCAGTAGAGTGACTTGATTGGAGCCTCCAACTTGTGCGCTCACCGGCAGCATGGGTGCAAAGCCAACAATATTGTTCCGCCAAAACATGCCCTTGATGTTTGGCAAATCCGATTCATTGAGATAGGCGCCATCGCTTGCCGGTTTGAGATTGACTCCGCCGATCACCACATCCATCGAGTCTTCTTCCGGAGTGACCACCAGATTGGCGCCATAGGTGCGCAACTCGCGGCTGATTTTGTCGCCGATATCCGTCGCCACCGCGATCATGGCTGTAGCGACGCCGACTCCCAAAACAATGGCCGCGCCAGCCAGCAGTTTGCGCCGCTTCTGTCGCCGAAATGACTCGTACACGAGGCGTACAAACATGATTATTTCTGGAACAACGCAGTCCTGGCCGCCAAATCGGCCTCTTGAATGATTACTGCATCTGAAGTCACTTGCGCAGTCAAGGGTATGGGATTGCAGCCTCCCGGCGTTCCCACCGATTGCGGATTAATTGGCGCGGAGCAGTTCTTACACACCACGCCAGTCGAAGTTTTGTAGAAGCCCACCGCGCCGCAGATCTCGCAGGCGTCAAAGACAGTGGCAATCTTGCCATCCGGTTTCTGGTAAAGCCAGAAGCGGATTTCAACTCCGTTCTCAATTGCGGAATAGCGATGCAAATCGCCGTCTGAAACCTGGGCCAAGGGAATACTGACTTTCCCATCCACGAAAGTGACGGGAGTGGCCGGAGAGAGCTGGCTCAAACTCTTGGCATAAATGAACTGTGCCGTGACCAGCAGGATAAAGATGAAGGAACTGGCATAAACCGAGGCCATCCACAACCGCTCGCGCCGCGCACTCCATGCTGCTTTGCGCCGGGCGGCAGGCGAGTCTTCCAGCGGAGCAGGTTGCCGCCGTTTCATTTCAAACAGAACCATAAGCGCGGCCAGCGCGAAAATGGTAATGAAAAAGAACAGATCGTTACGCACAATCGGCCCAATGATCGCCATCTCACGTTTGGAGGAGGGAAGCACGCCGTTCTCAGAAAGCTCATGCAACCCGGAAACGACTAATTGCACCGCAACAAAAAATAGAATGACGGTCGTGACCCGGAAGAACTTTTGCAGATTTACGCGCACGCTGCCTTTCACGAACATCACCCCGAAACTAATAGCTGCCAGTACTCCCAGTAGTGTGCCCAAAAAGCTAAGCAACTCCGAGGAATTCAAAGACACTGCACCCAGAATCAAGACGGTCTCTACACCCTCGCGCAGCACCATCAGAAAGATAAAGGCAAAAACCCCCAGACGGGAGCTTTGCGCGGCGAGTGCCTCCAGCTTGCCTTCAATCTGCCCCTTGAGCTTGCGCCCGGTACGCATCATGAAGATGACCATGGTGGTCACAAAGAAGGCGGCGGCCAGCATGATCCAGCCCTCAAAAATGTCCTGGTTCCAGTGCAGACGGGACAAACCCACCGCCACGCCGATGCTCCCCAGAAAAGCGGCAATGAGGGCGGTAAAGACGGATTTGCGAAGGTCGGGCCGGCCAATCTTGGCGAGGTAGGCCAAGGTAATACCAACAATGAGGGCGGCTTCCACCCCCTCGCGGAGGGTTACGATAAAGGCATCAAGCATGAATAATTAGTTGTTGCATCGAGTTGCAACTGAGTTGCAACATTGATGCTAAACCTAGAATAGTCCTTTCAATGAGACGCGTCAATGCTTGGAGTAATCAGGCTGTTTTGGGAACCTTTTGACGAGCCGCTTCCAGGTCAAAGCTACAACAACTCCGGAGCCAACTATCAGGAGGCCGTCTGCTAAGACTCCAGACCAGATGTAACCGCCGCCACCACCGAAACCACCTTCATTGAAGTAAGCAAATGGCACACCATAGTGGAAGAAACAGTCCGCACAAGAAACGCCAGTCTTGTAATAGTAGAAAGAATTGGCAACGTTGAAGGCAATATAAGCAACTACGATGCTCGCTACGTTGCGTAGAACTGAAGCCAGTTTGTTCATAGCAAATGCAGGAACCTCTGCGCTTCCTGCAATTTAGGGAATAACTTCTCCTCCGCCAGAAACTCTGTCGAGTGCACACACCGCCGGCTCCCCCGCAACCTGACCGGATGTTTCAAGTGCAGCATCTCGTGATAAACGATATATTCCGCCACATACCGGGGAACCCGCGGATGATCGAACACCCTGCTGATCACGATGGCATTATGCGCCGGATCGTAGTGCCCCAGCCGGTTGCGGGCGCGCTCCCGGCTCCAGGTCATGCGTGGCCGTGCCAGCAGCCCGTGAAAAAATCTGGTATTCAAATCTTCAAAAATATTTTCCAGGTCATAAACATGCCCCTGCGCCGAATCCAACTGCTTGCGCCCGCGAATCTGCTGCACCAAATGCGCCTTGCGGCTCAGGTCATGCCCGGAAATGTGCCGCCGGTACCGGGTGGAATGTTCCCGCACAATGGGCTTGCGGTACATCTTGGCGAGAAGAATGTGGGCAATCGCGCGTAAAACCGGCTCTGGAGCACCCTCCAGCAAATCCGATACCCGCACCAACAACCTGCCCTCACGCAAGCGAATCGTGTTATTGATATTGGCAAAAGGGTAAAACTCAACCTTGATTTCCGGCAACGGCGCGTGCGGCCGTAATTCGCGGTAACTTTCCTGAAACAGGTGGAGCAGCCGTTCTTTCACGTTAAACGTAGACTAGCACGCAAGGGTCAAAAGGGAAGGGCAGGAGTTCCACTCGTGCCGACCATAGCACAAGAAATATTGCGCTTTAACCCCTGACCCCGTACTGATCACTTCTTCTTTTTCTTCTTCTTGGCTTCTTCTTCCAATTGCTTCAACACCTGGCGGTGATTTTCTATCCCGTTATCGAGGGACTCCAGAGCGCTGCTAAGCACAAATTCATATTGCTTGTACTCTCCCTGACTCACTCCCGCCGCATCCCGCAAAGCCAGCAATTTGGCCTGGAATTCCGTGTCCGCCTCAATCACGGCCTGCATGGTTTTGCGAAAATCGTCTTTGCGTTCAACATACATATCCACGTTATCGTCGAGTTCATCATAGATATCGAGGAAGTCGGTGAGCCAGTCGTGGGTAACTTGACCTCGGTCCTCCGTCTTGGGATTTGCCCGGGCCTCTTCCATCGAAACCAGCCGCGCCCGCGCATACGCGATGAACAACTTCAGCCGCTTGTCCGGTTCCTCATGGGCTTCGCGCAGATCGTCAATTTCCTGCTGATTCAGAGGGTCGTAACGCTTCTGCGCCAGACCAGGCAGCACCATCAACAACCATAAAAGCATTAGCCCGAAAACCCGCATATACGTCCGTATCATTTCTTCTTGTCCTTGGAAAACATGCGGTCCAGCAGCGTGGTGCGGAGGGTTTCAAGATGTTCTGCGGCGGCTTTCACCGGGGCCTGGTCGTCGAAACTCAAGCTATGCTGGATGTCAATTAGACGAGCCGCAATCTTGCGAATTTCAATTTCGGCTTTCTTCAGTTTCTTGCCCGAGCGTACTGCCGTGTCGGTGGCCTTATCGCAATACTCGGCAAGCAGGCGGACAGCGTTGCTGGCTTCCTCCGTCTTGCCTTGATCGTAGAGTGCGTCCACGGTCTTAAGTTGCAGGCTCGCAGCCTTCACGTAAAGGTCCGCTTGCTGGTTTAGCGGGGATGATTCCGCTCGCGCCGCCAAGTCGGCCGCGGTTTCTTTTGCGCAAAAAGCTGGCAGCGAGATAGAAAAAAGCAGGAAGCAAATGGCAAAAATGCGCATAGGTCGTCTTTATCCTGAGTTCCTGCCCCGCGAACGCTACTTTTTCTTCGGTTCGATCGTGATCAGACGGTGGCGCGCCTGCCACTCCTGATCAGGATATTTGCCGTTCGCAACCTCTAGAAAGTGATGATAATTCTCCGCTGCCAACTTGGGAATATGCAAATAATCAAACGAAGTCGCCCGTAAGAAATAGCTCATGGGAGTTTCCGGCAAAAACTTGGCCCGGGCTTCAAGGGCACGAATGGTCAGTTGATAGTCCTTGTTTTCGTTGGCGGTCACTGCCACCTGCCAGTAGGCGTCCCCTGCATCAGGTTTCAGGTTCGCCGCCGCCAAGAATTCCCGCTGCGCCTCGGGAAAGTTGTGCAACAGCAGCAGCGCCCTCCCATAGGACATATGCAAATCAAAATCTTTCGGAGTCGCATCTACCAGCGGTTTGTACTGCGCCGCCGCCAGATCATATTTGGCGGCATCCATGTACAGGTCCCCAAGGTCCCGCCGCAGAGCGACGTCGTCAGGATGTGCCTTGGCCGCGCTCTGCAACTCGGTAATGGCATCATCGCGCTTGCCCGATGCGGCCAGCACCCGCCCCAGTTGAAGATGCACATTGGCATCGTCTGGGCGTAGATTAACCAATTTACGCAGCAGCGTCTCCGCCTCTGGAAAGCGCTTGCCCTGCATGTAGAGATTGACCAGTCCTACGGTAGCGTCCGCCGAATTTTCATCCAATGCCAGGGCCTGCTTGTATTCCTGTTCGGCTAAGTCCGCGTGCCCCTGCTTCTCCAGCAGCGACCCGGCGGCAAGGTGAGGCTCCGGGTCCTTGGGCTGAAGCTTGGCGCCTTCCTGATAGGCGGCAATCGCTTCCTCCGGCTTGGTGGACTGAATCACGTGTGCCAACGAAAGCCATGCCCTCGCCAGTCCTTCATCCCCATGCGCGGTAGGTTTGAGTTTGGTGGCGGCCCGCAGAAATTGCTCGGCATCCGGATTGTTTCCAGCTTTTGCCAGCATTAAGCCAAGATTGAGATTGGATTCGAAAACATCCGCTTTGGCAGCGACGGATTTGCGGTAAGCCATAATCGAATCATCCGGCTTACCCTGAACATTAAAGAGGAATCCGAGATCAAACCACGCCTGATAGTTTGCCGGATTCGCGGCCACAACTTTCTCTAACAGCGGCTGGGCGATGGTGAAGTCTCTTTTTTCCAGCGCATCTTCGGCCTGGATCAGCTCGGGCGGAAACATAGGATCAGTTACCGCGATCCGGTGATGTCGAACGACTTTGCCTGTGTTTTGTGCAAACAGGGGAGTGCCCAGCATGATTGCTGAAGCAATCAGGGCGGCGAAGATGGGCTTACTTCCCATTGCTGGGTAACGCTCCATTCCCGTTCAAGATTTTGGCCAGGAATTTTCCCGTGTAGGATCCCGGCAGTTTGGCAATCGCTTCCGGCGGCCCAGCGCCGACGATGCGCCCGCCGCGCTCCCCGCCCTCAGGTCCAAGATCAATCACCCAATCGGCCGTCTTGATGACTTCCAGGTTGTGCTCAATCACCAGAATCGAGCCTCCTGCTTCAATTAGACGACGGAATGCCGCCAGTAGTTTGCTGATGTCGTCGAAATGTAAGCCGGTCGTAGGCTCGTCGAAGATATAAAGCGTGCGGAACTTACGGGTTGGGCCACTGCCGGATTTCATACGTTCTTTAGCCGCTGGCTGCAAATGTGCCGCCAACTTCATGCGCTGCGCCTCGCCGCCGGAGAGCGTGGTCGCTGACTGCCCCAGGCGCAGATAGCCCAATCCGACCTCTTCCATGATCCTGAGCTTCTCGACGACCTTGGGGACCCCGGAGAAAAAGTGCAAGGCTTCCTTGACCGTCATACCTAGAACGTCATGAATATTTTTCCCGTGATACCGGATCTCCAGCACCTGCGGCTTGTAGCGTGCCCCCTTGCACTCCTCACAGATCAACTCGACGTCTGCCAGGAATTGCATTTCGACGGTGACAGTTCCGTCGCCCTGGCAAGTCTCGCACCGTCCGCCGGGGATGTTGAAAGAGAAATGCCCCGACGTCATCCCGCGCTTCTTGGATTCGGGCAGGGAAGCAAACACTTCGCGGATGCCGTCAAAGGCCTTGGTGTAGGTCACCGGATTCGACCGTGGCGTCCGCCCGATTGGAGACTGGTCCACCAGCACGACATCGTCAATGTAATCTTCGCCGTCGAGGCTGATGCCATCCGGCAGCGCGACCAGTGTGCCGTTGCCGTTCGTTTGCTGCTTCTTGGCGGCCGCCAGGGCTTTGTAGACGACATCATGCAGCAGAGTGGATTTCCCCGAACCCGAAACTCCGGTGATCGCCACAATCATGTTCAGGGGAATATTGATCTGAATGTTCTTGAGATTGTGAATCCGCGCGCCGGAAATCTTGATCTGCTGTTTCCCTGGTTGTCGGCGGGTAGGCGGCATTTGGATATGGAGTTCATCCGCTAGATAGCGACCTGTGAGCGACGCCGAGTTTTTGAGGATTTCGTTGTAGGTCCCGCTGGCGATCAGCTTGCCGCCGTTCTCTCCCGCGCCAGGGCCTAGGTCGAGAATGTGGTCCGAAGCCCGCATCACATCCGGGTCGTGCTCCACGACAAGGATCGTGTTGCCCAAATCGCGCAAGTTGTGCAGGATGTTGATCAGCCGGTGTGTGTCCCGGCTGTGCAGCCCGATGGAGGGCTCATCCAGCACATATAGAGTCCCCACCAGCCGCGATCCCAGTGACGTAGCCAACTGAATGCGCTGCGCTTCACCACCGGAAAGTGTAGAAGAAAGGCGATCCAACGAAAGATACTCAAGCCCGACTTCATTCAGGAACCGCAGGCGCTCGCGTATTTCCAGCAGCAGTTTTTCCGCGATGGACGCCTGTTCCGCACTCAGTTTCACTCCAGCAAAGAACTTGGCAACATCCTCGACGGTCATGCTGCACACTTCGCAGATATTCTTGCCGTCGATCTTGACCTGAAGCGCCTCCGGCCGCAGCCGCGCGCCATGGCAATTGGAACAAACTGAGTACCCGCGATACCGGCTAAGAAACACGCGGACATGCAATTTGTACTTCTTGCGCTCCAAATAATTGAAGAATCCGCGCACTCCGCCGAACCGCCCCTCACCTTCGATGATCTTTTCCTGTTGCTCCGGCTCAAGATCAGCCCAGGGAGTGTCGAGCGGAATCCCCGCCTGCCGCGCAAAGCGTTTCAGATCGGTGGCCAGGGGTTTGTATTTGGGTTTGGTCCAGGGCTCGATGAGACCTTCGTTTATGGTTTTCGTCTTGTCCGGAATGACCAGGTCGAGATCAAAATCAATCGTATTTCCAAACCCCTGGCAGCGCGGGCACGCTCCGTAGGGATTGTTAAATGAAAACAGCCGAGGCTCCGGCTCTTCATATTTCAGATGGCACTGCTTGCACTCGAAACGCTGCGAAAACCGCAGGCGCTGAGCATTGCCCTCGCGCGGCACGGTTTCAAAGATGACTTCATCAGCCTCTCGGTACCCGCTTTCAATCGCATCTACGATTCGGGCCCGGCCATCGCCAGAAACCACGATCCGATCTACCAATAAGAAGACCGGCTCGGCAAAGTTGATGTCCAGCAACGACTCCGGCGTGGAGAATTCGAAGATTTGTCCATTCTGATAAAGCCGGGTAAACCCGCGCTTGCGCAGATCGGACAGCCGTGCCTTCAGCAGGTCATCAACAGGAGGGGCAGAAGTCTTTCCATTGCCACGGGCCCGTTTTCCCCGCGTTTTCTCTTTAGGCTTTTTGTCAGCCGGTTGAGCGCTATGCAGGGGAAACAGTACATTCAGCCGCGTACCATCTCCCAAAGCGAGAATCGTTTCCGCAACTTCATCCACCGTATCTTTCTTGACTTCATTCCCGCACTGGAGGCAAAACGTCCGCCCCACGCGGGCAAACAGCAGCCGCAGGTAATCGAAAATCTCGGTAGCAGTGGCAACCGTAGACCGGGGATTGCGAGTAGAGTTCTTCTGCCGGATGGCCACCGCCGGAGCAATCCCATCAATCAGGTCCACATCCGGCTTCTCAATCCGCTCCAAAAACTGCCGCGCGTAGGCCGACAGCGACTCCACATACCGCCGCTGCCCCTCGGCATAAATGGTGTCGAAGGCAAGCGAAGATTTCCCCGAACCTGACACCCCGGTCACCACCGTCAGGGCGTTATGCGGGATCTCAAAATCAATGTTCTTGAGGTTGTGGGTTCGGGCCCCGCGAACAACAATGCTTTCCGTGGACATCGGCACCAAGGGTCTCCAGCCGCTGGAGAGGCACGTACAGAAGGCCTCAGAGCGGATAGGGAATCTCTTTATTATAGAGCATTAATGGGAGCGATTTAGTGAGCGTCAGCGATGCAGAACAACTGTGTCTCGCAACTTGACCAACTCCCGGATTAACATCAGTGTGACGTACGCTCGAGGTAACCCAAGACAACGTGAAGCACTGGGCGGTGAATGAGGAGGAAAGAGAGAGCGATCAGAGCGGCCTTGCAGAAGTAGAGCCATAAGATATAGCAATATCTCTTGAGGTCTTTTTTAGAGCACGGCTGAATCCATGAATGATGTGGCCGACGCAAATCCATTTGCGGCTTGTTGAAGCTATATGCTGCATAAGACCAGCCACTGCGCCGCACGCGCCGCCAACTATTACAAGCGCTAGCGGTACGCGAGGTTCGATAGCAAATAGAAACATAGCGACGATGGATGCCCACATGAGGATTAGCAGAATGTTGATCGTCGGTGAGAGTGAAGCATGGGTCTTCATGCGGTCTCCAATTTCTTCTTTAAAGTTTAGGCAAGTGGCGCACAGGTCCGCGTGAAGGAATAGTTATGTCCTGATGTTAACGAAAAAAAGGGTCGGCCACCGACCGCTTTGCGAAAATCTGTTCCAATGAACCATTTATCGTCAATCTTCCTTCGCCACCCCGTCATCCTCCCACCGATGCCCACACGAACCGCAAGTCCAGTCGAATTTTGACCGGGGTTTGTCAGTCTCTTCCGGTTCGGTCGTCTCGTCGCCGAAGATCACATCCTCCGATCCGCACTTCGGACAACGAATCGCCAGATTTTCCGAGTCTTTCTCTTGGGTAGGTCGGGTTGGTTGACCGGCTCATAGAATTGCAACGCTTGCCTCGCCCAAGGCAAGCCGATACGCATGACCTGTACGTTCACCCCGACTGCGAAACTTGAAGTCACGCCGTCAGCGTTCGTCGCCCTTTCTGGCCCCATGAAGAAGAGGATGCCAGCCTCCTCCAACAAATGTTGCACCTGACGAGCGTCCGCCAGACTCCAAACCGTGCAAAGATCAACCAATTCTCTGTCTTCAGCGTATGCGGAGTTAGGGTCGGGCTCCTGGATAGGAGGTGCCGCAGGCTTCGGGGGCGGTATCTCCAACCCTCGTTGCGAATTTCCTGTGACAGAGCCTGTTGTGCAACCACAGTCAACTCTGAGCAGTCCTCGACCACGCCAAATTCTTCGTCTGTCATCTGCGATAGCGCTCAGTAAGCTCTGCCATTCTTCAGCTGTTTGAGAGAGTCATCGGTTGGGAATGATATATAAAACGCGCAAGATCATCCAAAACTAGAAAAGGCCCTGATTCCTTGGAGGCCTGTCCATCAGTTCTTGATCCCCAGGAATACCCGCATACGCTCCAACTCTTCCTTGAGTTCGCGTTGGAAGGCGCGATCATGCGGCGGCGGTCCGACATAACCGATTTCTGACTTAAGCTCCCGGTTCTTCACCGAAAGATTGGCCCATCCAAGAATGCGGTCCCGCCAGAGCAGCGGCATCGCATAGTATCCGAGTTTGCGCTTGGCGGGCGGGGTGTAGGCTTCAAAGCGATTGACCCACCCCCAAGAAGCTCAAAGCGAGCACGGTCCCAAACCACGGTATCGAAAGGTGTCAGCAACCGTACTCCGCTCGCGGCGCATCCTGCGACTTCCTCTGGCCAGTACCAGTCAACCCGTCCACGCGAGCGTGGGAGAGACGTTCCTTGGCTCGATGCAAGGCCTTCGCCAGCTTGCCTTCCCACTGCGGCACGGCATAGCGCAAACGGCGCACTACCATCGCCAGGCTTCGCGCGGGCAGCGGAGCATAGATGCGCACCACGGTATCCACGAGAGCGTCAATGCGCTCGCGGCAGGCGTTCTCATCGGCCGACCGGGCAGCGTGCTGATGAGCGGCGTAGAGCCGTATGCCCGAGTCCCGCCGCACCACGCGCAGGCAGCCTTGATAGTGCATGGCATCCATCAGGCGCGTGGTGGCATTGGATGAGCCGCCCCAGTAGTTCGTCACTCTCCCGTGTGCGAAATGGCTGTCCACTTCACGCGGATGCACCGTGCCACGCTCTCGCACGAACTCCAGCAGAAGCTTTGCTCGCTTTTGCCTTGGAGCGCAGTGGCTCGATCGTGGATGCATCAGGGCTTGCAGCGTCCGGGTCACGAAGCCGTAGTTGATGAAGAAGTCTTCTTCGATGTCGAGCTTGGTATAGAGACGCTCGAGATCGCCGGCACGATAACCCTTCAC
Organism: uncultured Acidobacteriota bacterium; assembly: GCA_963837365.1. Taxonomy (GTDB): domain Bacteria; phylum Acidobacteriota; class Terriglobia; order Terriglobales; family Acidobacteriaceae; genus CAWBXL01. The sequence continues at coordinate 503,723 of CAWIMW010000003.1, read as the reverse complement.
CCGGTGCCGTAGGATCAAGTCCTGGGCGCGGGCTGGCGCACGAATCGGATCGGCTTGCACGAAGCCAAACTTCTGCAAGGCGCGTTTCAGTGTAGTGGGCGGGAACAGGCTTTGGTTTACCGCGAGACGGTGAAGATCAGCCGTGCTTCGGATCTTGGGAGTGTGTGACACTCGGCGATATTAAATACGCATACGGAAATAGAAAAGGCCCCGGCTTCCCGGAGCCCGCCCCCTGTCATGGTGATATTCCGCTTATCGGCGCATTTGCACCGATCTTCACACTCTATACAGAGATCCAATTCACAGCACAAACCGCTGGGGTCGAAAGTGATCTTAAAATGCTCGAAGAATCCCTGCATCCCTAGAAGTCCAGCCAGGAAGCGCATCCGAGAATCCGGCCCGGGTGGTTACCGGACCGCCCGGGACAACCACGACGATTTCGTGAACATAGACTCTGCTGGTCCCGGAGACTCCTAAGGTCTCGGTCGCTTGCCCTTTCTCGATCTCCAAACCTAGAGCCCGTCCGATACTGGCGTGAAACAAGCACCCAAAGGCCCCGGAATCTATGATTGCATCGAAACGTCTGGAGGGCAATGCATCCTTGGCTGGGAGGCTTATGCTGATAGGTAATGAAGCGGCGTAGAAAAATCCACCAGAAAGCTGAGGAGCCGGATATCGTTTCTAAGGAAGTCTTATACTCACACAGACAGAGGATGCCAAGACTGAGGAGTCTTGACCAGTACAGGGTCTGAAACACCGGCAAGCTCGCTGTTCCTGACTGCTTCGTCGTATGAAGAACCGACCGCGACAACCTGGGTCTCATCTGACGAAAGAGCAATCCAGCTATCTAGTGGAGCTGATTTAAGAGCCTCGAAGCGCGCATCGTTTTCCATGCTCATACTTGATATAAGGCTAGTCCGGCGCTTCAGCTAAATCAACCCGAAACCACAAATCAGCGATCTCGCTGGTAACCCTCTTTATTTGTGGCCGTTACTCGATCCTGATCTTCATCCCGCTTCTTGCTGTACCGGAAAGCAAACACGAAGCCGATAGCCATAAACCCCACCGTAGGCCCCAGCAGCACCAGAACAGCTTTGTTAATGGCCCGCAGCCCGTCCTTGCTGGCTGCCGAAGCGGAGCTGTAGCACATGGCGCAGCCCTGGCCGAAGACAGGCCCAGCCCACAACATCAGCAGTAACAATACGAGTCCTAAGCGCAGTTTCATCGAATTCCCAGCTCCACAATCCGGTACGCGTCGGGCAAGAAAATACACATTAGCACCAGGCAAACGGTCAGTGAGCCCATGGTGAGCCATTTCATGCGCGACATCTCATATTTCATGTGCATGAAGTATCCAATAATAAGCGCCGCCTTCACGATAGACAAGCCCAGCAGCAGCGTAAGCATGCGGACCAGTTCCATGTTCTGATAAGCCAGGAAAACTTCAACCCCGGTCAGAATCAAGAGCACGCCCCACACCCACAAAAATGTCCCTTTGGAATGATGCCGTTGCTCTTCCGCCGCCTGTTGTGCCAGCGCTATTTGAATTGCATCCATTACAGTCGGTCTCCTAAACGATCCGGGTTGACATCAAGTACACCAACGGGAAGATGAACATCCACACCAGATCCACAAAGTGCCAGTACAGTCCCGCGACCTCAACATCGGAAGAATCGTAAACCTTCGGCTTTAGCCACAAAATAACTGAAATCACGACCACCCCAGCCAGCAGCACAAACGATCCGCCGTGAAAGGGGCTGTATGCGGGCGTTGCCAGCCAGGCCACCAGCCAGAATCCGAACAGTACCGGAATAAACCAGCGGCGCAGCGCGATCACGCCCAGATAAATGACGCCGATGGTCACGTGCAACATGTGCATACCGGTCAGGCCGAAAAATGTCGCCGCAAATTGCGGGACCGTCTTGGTCACATTGCTGAATTCCGCCGCTGCGTGGGCATGTGTCGGAACGCCGAATATCGGCAGCGTTAGCCCTTCGGCAATCAGGTTGGACCATTCATTGCCGTGGAGGACGATAAATCCAATGCCGCAAGCCATCGTAGCTAATAGCCACAAGCGCTGGGCCTTGGCATGGCCAAACACCGAAGCCCGCACCGCCAGCACCATGGTCAGAGAACTGGTAAGCAGAAACGCCGTCATCACGGTGGCGTTGCGAATGCTCTCCGAGTGGAAGGGCGTGGGCCAAAGCGATGCTCCATGCTCGGTTCCGTACGAGACCCGTCCGTAGGTGTAAGCCGCCAGCAGCGCTCCGAAGGTCAACGAATCGGAGAGCAGGAACAACCACATCCCAATTTTCTTCGAGTAGGTGCCAAAGAATGACGGCTCATAAGCGTCCGCCATTGCTCCGTGATGCACCGCGACATCAGACATGGTCAGGTTCTCCTAAATCAAATTGAAACCGACAAACCTCAGGCGCCAAAGCGCGTGCTTTATTACTGCTCGGCACGAGTAGAACTCGTGCCCTTCCCGCGCTACCGCACAAACGCCAGTAAGGCAAAAACATAAATCCACAACGCGGCCATAAAATGCCAGTACCAACCGGCAATCTCAATCACAATCCGCTGCGACTCCAGAGTTTTCTTCAACAGGGAAGCCGCGCCCGCATAAAGCAACGCAATAATCCCGCCCATCAGGTGGATGGCGTGGGTCGCCGTCAGCAGATACACAAACGAACTGCTGGGATTCGAGGCCACATAAAACCCGCGGTTCTTCAGCTCTCCCCAAGCCAGCCACTGGCCGACTAAGAATGCCGCACCGAACACCACAGTAAGGCCCAGCCAAATCGAAGTCCGCTCGCGGCCGACCGCCACTCCCGGAATCGATCCCACCGGAGCCAGCGCCACCTGCCGCGTAATCTTCCGCCGTGCCAGCTCCACGGTTACGCTCGAAGCCAGCAATAACACTGTATTAATCATCAACAGCTGGATCGGCAGGTTGACTGGAATCCAGTCCGTCCTCAGCTGGCCGGTGTTCTGATTCAGGCTGGGCAGCCCTTTGCGCACCACGTATGCGCTGGTGAAGGACACAAACAACATCGTGATCCAGACCATCAAAATGAAAAAGCCAAGGCGGGCGCGGCGCAGGCGGTGAATGTAATCGGGGGAGGATCCATTTCCACCATGGCCGTTGCCGCCGCCGTCAGAGACGGGAGGTTTGCCACGGCCTCCACGGTCGGCCTTCACTTCGGGAATCGCTACTGATGGGGCCAAGGTCGCCATGCTCGCTAGTGGGCCGCCACCGTTGCCGGATCGGTTTGCATGATGAAGTCTTTGGCTGCACCGGGAACGCTGTATTCATACGGCCCGTGATTCACCACTGGAGTCACGCCACCGAAATTGTCATGCGGAGGAGGTGTGGCAGTCGTCCACTCCAGCGTGGTCGACTCCCAGGGATTGTCGCTGGCCTTCTTGCCCTTCTTCATACTCCAGAACAAATTAAAGACGAAGATGAACTGCGCGGCGATGGTAACGATCGCAGCATAAGTCATGAAGGTTTGCAGCGGAATCAGCTTGGTCTGATACGCAACCTCGGTGAACTGCGAATAACGCCGCGTCTGCCCCGCCATGCCCAGATAGTGCATGGGCATGAAGATGGCGTAAGTACCGATCAGAGTGATGTAGAAGTGCAGTTTCCCCAGCCCTTCACTCATCATGCGGCCAAACATTTTGGGGAACCAATAATAGGTCCCGGCAAAGATTCCGAAGATGGCCGCTACGCCCATGATCAGATGGAAGTGTCCAACCACGAAGTAAGTATCGTGAAGCTGAATATCCAGTGTGGGCTGCGCCAGGAACGGTCCGCTCAGGCCGCCGGAGACGAACAGGGAAACGAAGCCAATGGCGTAGAGCATTGGCGTATGCAAGCGAATGCGCCCTTTGTACATCGTCCCCAGCCAGTTAAACGTCTTGATGGCCGAAGGTACCCCGATGGCCATGGTCATGATCGAAAATGCAAACGCGGAGTAGGGACTCAAGCCGCTCATGAACATGTGATGGCCCCACACCATGAAGCCTAAAAATCCGATGGACATGATGGCGTACACCATCGCTTTGTAGCCGAAGATCGGCTTGCGCGAGAACGTGGAGAGCAACTGTGAAGCCACGCCCATGCCGGGCAGGATGGCGATATAAACCTCAGGGTGCCCGAAGAACCAGAACAGGTGCTGCCACAGCAGCGGCGAACCACCCATGTGGGTGATGGGCGTGGTGCTGGAACTGAGCCCGCCCGGGGGGAATGCCAGCCGGCCGGTGAAGTTGAGTCCACCGGGAATGAAGAAGCTGGTGCCCACGTTACGGTCCAGCAAAAGAAGAATGCCGGCCGAAAGCAATACACCGAAGGCCAGCAGACCGAGAATCGCAGTGATGAACCAGGCCCAGCAAGTCAGCGGCATGCGCATCATCGTCATGCCCTTGGCCCGCAGATCGAGCGTGGTGGTAATGAAGTTCAGAGCACCCATCAGTGATGCGATACAGAAAATGGCGATGCTGATGATCCAGAGATCGGCCCCTAACCCTTCGCCTGGGCCCGCACTAGGCACAGCACTCAACGGCGCATAACCAGTCCAACCATGTAACGGAGCGCCGCCAGTGACAAAGAACGCTGCCAGCATCACCATGAACGAGACAAACGTCGTCCAGAACGAGAGCATGTTCAGCACCGGGAACGCCATGTCCGGCGCGCCGATCTGTATCGGCAGAAAATAATTTCCAAATCCGCTTTGCGGCGCCGTGGTCAGCACGAAGAACACCATGATGGTGCCGTGCATGGTGAGCAGCATCACGTAGGTTTCCGGTTTGATGTCCCCAAAGAAAGGGATGCTGTAGTTTGGCCAGACCAGGTGGATGCGCATCAGCAGCGAAAGGAACATCCCAACAAAAACCGCCGAGAGCGCCAGGAAGTAATACTGGATCCCGATCACCTTGTGATCGAGGCTGAAGATATATTTGCGTATGAAACCTTGCGGGGCCCCGTGGCCGTGCGCTTCCTGGGCAACCATTATTGTTTCTCCGCCTCCCTGGCTGCCAGCCACTTGTCGAATTCGTCCTGGCTCACCACCTTCAACATGCCGTGCATTTTGTAGTGACCCAACCCGCAAAGCTCTGCGCAGGCAATTTCGTAATCACCGGTCTCAACCGGCGTGAAGTGCATGTGGATGGCCAGCCCCGGCACCGCATCCTGTTTGAACCGCATCGCAGGAATAAACAGGCTGTGGATTACGTCTTGCGCCTTCAGTGTGATATCCGCCTCGCGGTTCACCGGCAGGTACATGACGCCGCTGACCACATCGTCTTTGGCGTCGGGATCTCCCACTTTCATGCCCAGCGGATTCTGGTCCTCAGGGCTGATGTCTTTTGCCGAGGTGGGAGCGTAGGTCCCATCGGGCCCCGGATAACGGAAGAACCAGGCAAACTGCACCCCGGTAGCCTCCACCTGGACAGAACCTGGTTTGGCCGGCTCGAAGCGCTCCGAGGCCCAAACGTGGCTACCCATCAGGTTCAGGCCAATAAAGAGGATGGCGGTCAGCGTCGTCCAGATTATTTCCAGCTTGGTGTTGCCATGGGAATAATCCACCTGTCCAGCGCCGGGATGATCGCGATACTTCCAGGCGAGATATCCCAAGGACAGCTGCGCCGCGACGAAAATAATGCCCATCAGCACGAAGGTCAGGGCAAATTGATGATCAATCCAGGGCGCGGCCGCGGATGCGCCAGGCAGCATCCACCAGGTTTTGGCAATAAAGAAATAAGTGCTGACCAACGTAATCAGCCAGATCACTGCGAGAAGGACAAGGCCCATCTACCAGACCCCCACGGTCTTGGACTTGGACACACCCGCGCCTCACGAAACTTGGTGAAGCTGCGGCTGGGGCGAAAGTCTATCACACAGATGTAAGTTGTGCGCAAGAGAGAAACTGAGAACCGGCAACCGAGACCTGAGAACTACGTTCTGACCTCTCTTTAAACAATATGAAACGTAGTGCGAGAGAAGATTCGGCAGTCCTGAACTCACGCGCATAAGGGGTAAAATCTCCAATCTATGGCAAACCCCGTAGCACCCGATACCGGTTTTGCGCCAACCCGTCCCAACTACTGCTTCGGTTGCGGCCCAGACAATCCCGACAGCATGCGTCTTGAGTTCACCTTCGACCAAGCTGGAGCGAGAGTGATCTGCGAAGTAAGTCTGGAAGATCGCTACACCGGTCCCCCAGGCCACTGCCACGGTGGAATCATTGCGACCGTACTTGATGAGATCATGGCCAAGCTGAACAAGCTGCACAGTGTGACCGCCGTGACGTCCGAGATCACAGTCAAATATCTTCGCCCAGTGCCGCTACACACCCAACTCAGGCTGGAGGCCCGTGAAGTTCGCATCGAGGGTCGGCGCCGTTTTCGCGAAGCGGAAATTGTCAATCAAGATGGTGAGGTATTGGCCCGCGGACAGGGCATCTTCATCACCGTCGATCCCGAGCGTGTATTTGCCAAGTCCGGGTAAGTCCACATACATTTGTTCTAATTCGCAGGAGAGATATGAAATATATTTTGTTCTTGTTAGCTCTTTCATCATTTGCGCTCGGGCAAGCCGCTTCGCAGGACGAATTCGCCGGCCTAAAGCAATTTGAACAGGTGCTGCGCTCATTGGACCCGGCCGCGTTGAAGACCATCTATTCGACCAATCCGCCGGCAGCGTACCTGGGCAAAGACAGGAAGCCGCATGACATCTCTGAGGAGATCGAATTCTGGCAGGAACTCAAAACCGCAGGCATGAAGGATTTGCAACTGTTGCAAAGAGAAAGCGGCGATCAGCAGGGGATGCACGTGGTGAGCTTGACCCTGCAATTCAAAGTATCCACTCCCGAAGGCGACCGCACCCGCTATGTGCTGGAAGACCAGGGCTGGCAGCAGCAGGGAAGCGATTGGAAAATAGTAGTCGCCAAGCACACCGATGTCGTGAAATTCGCCCAGCCGATGAAATTGAAGGCCAATTTATATGCGCCAAACGTGGACGCCAAAGCCGAAATCAAAGAAGGCATCGCCAAGGCCAAGCGCGAACACAAGCGATTGATTTTGGTTTTCGGAGCGAACTGGTGCTACGACTGCCACGTGCTGGACTTCGACCTCCACCAGCCCGAAATCGCCAAGCTGGCCGACCCCAACTTTGTGGTCGCGCACATTGATATCGGAGATGACGGGAAGATGAACAACGACCTGGCCAAGCAGTACGAGGTCCCTCTGGAACGCGGCGTTCCCGCGCTTGCCGTTCTAGATGGCGACGGCAAGCTGCTGTACAGCCAGCAACACGGAGAATTCGAAGCCGCGCGCACCATGGACCCGGACAATGTCGTGACGTTCTTGAATAAATGGAAGCCGTAAATCCTATTTACGACTAAAGTAACATTGACAAATCGCCATGAATATAGGAATCCTATATACATCATGGCGAAGCGTATTCCCTCCAAGATTGCCCGCGGCAGTGCTGAACTGGTCATCCTCGCTTTGTTGGCAGAGGAACCCCTTTACGGCTTTGATATTTCCAAACGCATTGAGGAAAGGACGAACGGCGCGTTGAGCTTCACCCTGGCCTCGCTCTATCCCATGCTCTACGACCTGGAGAAACGCGGCTGCATCGCCGGACGCTGGCAACCGAACCAAGCCGGACGCGACCGCCGCTACTACAACCTGACTGCGGCAGGGAAAAAGCAACTAGCTCCTTTGCGTGAAGAATGGCGCAGCTTCTTTCGTGCGCTGGATCAACTGGCGGGGGTGAGCCATGCCTGACTGGAACCATCTCGTCCGCAAAAGGTTGGGCAAACTGGAGCTGCCGGAAAACCTGCAAGATGAGGTCGTGTCTGAACTGGCCGCGCATCTGGAGGATTTCTATCAGGAGCAACTTGATGCAGGTAAGAACGAGGCCGAAGCCTTGAAACATATGCTTGCACAGGACTCCCACTGGCAACAGCTGGCAAAAGACATCGAATGCGCCAAACGTAAGGAGGCAATCATGAATACCCGCACCAAGCAAATTTGGATACCAGCCCTGGTCAGCCTTACCGCATCGATGGGATGGATGATGGCACTCCAGATCGCCAGCACAAAACTGCAAATGCCTTGGAAGCACGCGGGCGTAGCCTTCATGCCGTATGTGATCTGGTTTTTCACGTTACCTTTAATTGGCGCTGTGAGTGGATATCTATCTCTTCGTGCGGGAAGCAGGCGAGCAGCCCGTATTGCCGCGGTTGTGTTTCCTTCCATAGTGATGGCGGTGCTGTGGCTGGTGCTAGTTGCAGTTGTCATCGCGCGAAAAAGTCCACATCCCTTTCAAACCCTGAATTTTGCCTACGGTTTCATGCTTTGGGTAGTGGCTCCGGCTCTAGCTTTGCTGGCAGGCACGTTACCATTTTCCAGGCAACACAAATTAACCGTCGAAATTAACTGAGATAGTTTGTCTAAGGCAGAGGTTGGTCTTCGATCCTCGAGAATCCGCGCAAATCTGCGGCGCACTTGCTTTTAGCCTTCCCAGTCCCAAGGATGTAAAATAAAGAGTTCCAGGCGCAGAGCGCCCATCCTTCGCGATCGCGATAAAGGTATCCACACGGTATCCATAATATGTCCGAGAATAACGGCAACTCCAATAGTCTTCGTTTAAAAACCGGCTTGGCCGAAATGCTAAAGGGCGGCGTAATCATGGACGTCACCGACGCCAAGCAGGCCGAGATCGCCGAAAAAGCCGGGGCCGTCTCCGTCATGGCGCTGGAGCGTGTCCCCGCGCAGATCCGCGCCGAAGGCGGAGTAGCCCGCATGGCCAGCCCAAAAAAAATCCGCGAGATCATGGCCACGGTCTCCATCCCGGTCATGGCGAAATGCCGCATAGGCCACTTCGTCGAAGCGCAAATCCTCCAGGAACTGGGCGTCGACTACATCGATGAGTCCGAAGTTCTGACCCCGGCCGACGAAGCTCATCACGTGGACAAGCACGCCTTCCAGACTCCATTCGTCTGCGGCGCGCGCAATCTGGGAGAAGCCCTTCGCCGCATCGCCGAAGGCGCTGCCATGATCCGCACCAAGGGCGAAGCCGGTACCGGAGACGTGGTCCACGCGGTAAAACACATGCGCCAGATCGTGCAGGAGATGAAAGCTCTCACCGTGCTCAGCGAGCAGGAACTCTACGCCAAAGCCAAAGAGCACCAGGCCCCCTACGAACTAATAAAAATGGTCGCCAAAACCGGCAAGCTGCCGGTGCCCAACTTCTCCGCCGGAGGCATCGCCACCCCCGCCGACGCCGCCCTGGTCATGCAACTCGGAGCCGAAGCCGTCTTCGTCGGCTCAGGCATCTTCATGGGAAAACGCACGTCGTGTACGCATTCTGTCGAAGCCCATCCCTATGATGATTCCTGCGCCTTCGCTCCCCCCGCCGAAGCCGAGAAGCGCGCGCGCGCCATCGTGAAGGCGGCTACGCACTTCAATGATCCTAAAGTGTTACTTGAAGTGAGTGAGGATTTGACTGGCGCGATGAAGGGATTGGCTGTGGCTGCGCTGGATGAGGGGAGTATGTTGCAGACTAGGGGATGGTGACATGATTCACTCACGCCGCAGGCGGGCGGATTCGCATCACCAGGATTTCCGTATCATTGATACGCACCGGACCTGCCTCGCCACAGCTGTACCAGCGAAAACTGCTCCACCGCCACAACTCAGGCGAGGCCACCAACCCGCGCTCGACCGGATTGCGATGAATGTAGCGCAGCTTCTCGATCCGTTTCTCCTCAGGTCCAAACATTGAAATCATAAAACCGCGCCTGCCAAAATCGCTGTGGATTTGTTTGAAAAGGTTTGACAGGGGTGCCCCAGGTCTCGCCGGTGTTGCGAGACCTGGGAGCCCTCACGATGCTCTTACCAGAACAACACCGCAGACTCCGCACGAACCCAACCTTCAGTGCCTGTATTGCAATCGACAGTGTCTCCCGCTGAGGTTCGCTAACTAACAGATGAACATGCTCCGGCATGACCACATACCCCAGGACCACTAGCCGATAACGCCGCCGAACCCGTTCCAAAGTCTGAAGAAACAGATCACAACGCGCCGCAACATTAAAAAACGATTTGCGCCGGTAGCAACTGAAGGTGAGGAAGTGTATATCGTTACCGCCGTAGAACCGGTACAGACCTTGGGTCATGAGACGAGATTAAGAAGTCGGGAGGAGGATGTCTGTGACGAATGAACATTCCGTGTGGCTACTCCCAGGTCTCGCAAAACCGGCGAGACCTAGGGCACCCATTTCCTTAGTGGAATCCCTATCATCGATCCGCACCGGACCTGCCTCGCCACAGCTATACCAGCGAAAACTTCTCCACCGCCAGAACTCAGGCGAGGCCGCCAACCCGCGCTCCACCGGATTGCGATGAATGTAGCGCAGCTTCTCAATCCGCTTCTTCTCCGTCCAAACATTGAAATCATAACAAAATGTAAAATGACGGTAATGAAACTTCGGGTGATGAAAATCGGAGTACTGGCCCTGCAAGGTGATTTTGATGCGCACCGCCGCCGGCTGGAAGAGTTAGGGGCCGAAGTTCTGCTGGTTAAAAGGCCCGAGCAACTTGACGGAATCGACGGCCTAATCATTCCCGGAGGCGAATCCAGTACTTTTCTTAAGCTCTTGGGTGAGGCCGGATTCGAGAAACTAAAACAATTCGTCCACACCAAACCGACATTCGGGACCTGCGCCGGCGCCATTCTGTTGGCTAGGGAAGTCGAAAACCCCAAACAGGCAGGACTTGGAGCGCTGGACATTCGTATTCGCCGTAATGCTTACGGCCGGCAGCTGGAAAGCTCCATCCGGGAAGGGAAGTTTGCGGGTTCACCGATTGAGATGGTGTTCATCCGCGCGCCGAAAATCGAGCGCGTGGGGAACGATGTTGAAGTCTTAGCTACCGAAGGGAATGACCCCGTCGCCGTCCGCCAGGGCAAGACCATGGCGGCGACCTTTCACCCCGAACTTTCGGACGACACGCGAATTCATCGCGTATTTCTGGATGTCGTGGAAAACGGCAACAAATCCTAACCACCAGGCGGTGCTATCATGCTGGCCACAGTGTGGAGGTTGTCGTGCGTTCGTCCAGAATCTTGCCTCTGATAGTTCTCTTCTGTTGTTTTTCCTTTTCCCAGGACAAACCGATTTTGGCTTTTGTTCAAATTACCGATGCGCATGTGTTTGATGATGGTTGGAAACAGAGCACGGACTCGGGTTACCAGAGCGTAAGCGACGATTGGTTTTCGCTGTACTGGGCAGTGAAGGAAATTAATGGGATGGTGGAGGCAGGCAAGCATATTGATTTTGTGGTTTACACGGGTGATCTCGGACTGAGCAATGTTGAACTGAGCAAAGAATGCGGTGTTCATCCAACCAAAGTGAACCCGCTCGGGCTGCCCCCCATTTCGAAGGATTGGGCGGTCGATAAGATTGCTGAAGCATTGGCGACGTTGAAGGTCAGCACCGTCTATTTCGTACCCGGCAACAACGACCTTGAAGATGAGTTAGTGGCCGATGTGCGCCGTCCTTCGTGTTTTGTGGGATTTGTTCAGTCGGCGCTGACGAAATTGGCTTCGCCCGTGACGATTACCGAGCTCCGGACCGTGAACACAATTATGGTCAATGGGTTCCGTCTTGCCGGCCTCAATTCGGCCAGTTTTAAAAAGGCAGAAAACTACGAAGGTTGTTCCCCTGCGGAAGAGGGCTGCCCCGATGCGGAAATCTCTTCATTGCGAAAACTGGTTTTCGACCCATCGAACGACTCGATCTTGCTGTTCACTCACATTCCCGACTTGATCGATCCGTTTCGCGAGGCAAATTCGTGGACAATCACAGACCCGGTCCGTAAAAAATGGATCGCTGCGGCTTGCAGCGATAAGGTCATCGGCATCTTTGCCGGGCATTTTCATGATTCAAATCGTGGTTTCTACGGGTCTACGGCCGCTACGCATGATCTGGTCGAGCGCGGATCGGAATGTGTGGCAAACAAAACATGGGTGGCGCCTCCACTTGCGATTAAGAACCAAGTCGGCAAGAACCCTACCGCCAGAGGATTGCTATACGTAAGAATTTTCAAAGGCGGAGAGATTAAAGTTGTAGCGGATTGGTTTGGAGGGCGGTGAGAGCAACCGCCCAGCCCTACGTGCCAAATAAAAAGGGCGGCATGCAGCCGCCCTGCAATGAATCTAGTAAGGACCTACTTCAAACTAATCGCTGCCTTCAGTGGCAGGCTCTGCGATGAGCCTCCCACCATAAAGGTGTATTCTCCCGCCGGCCTCTGCCAGACATGCTGGTCCGTATTAAATACATAAAGAAATAACGGCTCGACATCCACGGTAACTTCTTTACTCTCTCCAGGATTCAGCTTCACCCGGCTCCAGCCTACGAGCCGCTTAGGTGGTTCTCCGGCGCTAGCGGGCAGCGCAGCGTACACTTGCGCGATTTCCTCTCCCGCGCGGCTTCCGGTGTTTTTCAACGTAAAGCTCACGCGAACGTGATCGCCCGAGGTTGCCTTCACATTAGAATAAGCGTAGGTGGTGTAAGACAAGCCATAACCGAAGGGAAACAGCACCGGCTTTTTCTCTGCGTCGTACCACTTGTAGCCTACTTTCAAGCCTTCATCGTAGGTTGTCTGGAACGCGGGAAATCCTTCCAGAGCCTTCCTCCAGTGTTCGCGGTCTCCCGGCGGAGGATAGGTACCCGGCGGAGGTTGCACAATCGCCTGGTGCGGCAGGTCGGCTTCGCTCTTGGGGAAGGTGATGGGCAACTTCCCACTCGGATTCACGTCTCCAAACAAAATGTTGGCCAGCGCATCCGAGCCACTGCTGCCGGCAAACCAGGCTTCAACGATGCCGTTGACTTTGTCCACCCACGGCATGGTGACCGGATTGCCCGTTTCGAGAACTACAATCGTTCGAGGATTTACCGCGGCCACGCGGGCAATCAGATCGTCTTGATTGTCAGGCAAAGACATGCTCTTCGAGTCTTGGCCTTCCGACTCCCAGCGTGATCCAAACACGATGGCGACATCGGCTCCTTTGGCTGCATCAGCGGCTGAATTCAAATCAGTGCCCGCGTTGTAGGTGATCTTCGCATTCGGAGCTTTCGCCTGTATGGATTTCATAGGCGAAGTAGGGAACCACACTGGGTGCCCCCACTGGGTGGCCCCTTTTCCGGGAGGCATGATTGCATTACCACCCGGAGGATCGACTTGCGCTGAACCGCCGCCCGAGATCATCCCCACATCCGCGTGAGAACCGATCAGAGCAATGGACTTTATTTTGGAAGCATCCAGCGGCAACTGCTTTTTGTCGTTCTTGAGCAACACAATGCTGTTTTCCTCGATGTGCCGGGCGATCTCAAATCCGCCCATCACATCCGCAACCGCCTTCTGTGGCGGATCATCAATCACTCCTGTGGCAAACATTGAACGAACAATGCGGTGGACATGATCGTCAACCTCAGACATCGGAACCTGGCCCGCTTCGACCGCCTTCTTGAGTGCTTCGCCGTAGAAATATTCGTTGGGTTGCTCATGGTCCATCCCAGCGGCGGATGCTTTGGCAATGCTGTGCGCCGCTCCCCAATCGGACAAAACGAAGCCGGGAAACTTCCAGTCGTTTTTTAATACATCGGTGAGCAGATATTTGTTATCGCAGGCGTACTCGCCATTGACGCGATTGTAGGAACACATGACTCCAGCGGGATTGCCATCGCGAATGCCGATCTCGAAAGCCAGCAGGTCTGTCTCGCGCATGGAGCGCTCTTCAATGTTGACGTTTACCGCGTTGCGGCCGCTCTCCTGATCGTTGACCGCGTAATGCTTGATGTCACCGAGAACATGCTGGTCCTGGGTTCCCTTGATGATCTGCCCCACCAGCTTGCCGGCAAGAATGGGATCTTCGCCCAGATATTCAAAGTTGCGTCCGTTGCGTGGTTCGCGAGTCACGTTCACCCCGCCGCCGAGCGACATGTTGAAACCCTGGTCGCGCAATTCACGCCCAATCAGGGCCCCATACTCATAGGCGCCATCCAGGTCCCAACTGGCCGCCGCTCCCAGGTTGCAGGGAAGCGCGGTGGAGTAGCGCCCGTTTTGTCCGCTGGACCTCACCCCGTATGCCGCGTCAGACATCTGAATGCCGGGAATGCCCAGCCGGGGGATGCCGACAACGTATCCCGCTCCACCGTTCGAGCCGGTGGACAGCGGACTCATCGGACCCAGGCCGGGGTGGCCGGTTCCGTGCAACAGGCTGATCTTTTCATCCAGGGTCATTTCTTTGACCACCATGGATGCCCGTTCATCCGGCGACAGGCTGGTGTTCATCCAGGGGTGGGATTGAGCGGCAACGAAGGGAACGCATAGAGTACTGGCAAGAAGGTAGACAACTAGTACAGTTGAGCGAATAGGCGACATGGACTTCCCTCAGGTGATTTGAAGACGCAAAACGTTTTCCATCTTACTCGTTTTATTGGCATTCGTGTGGGCGGAGCCCGATGAATCTAATCGCCAGAAAAATTCTATATAGCTACACATTATGCGTCACCGTTCGGTTACATGGTGAAGGAGCACCGCGAGGGACGAACCGCTTTTACCAACTCAACCCGGGGCCGTTGAAGACTGTGGATTCATGGTTGACGCAGTACCGTGTGTTCTGGCAGTCGAGCCTGACAAACTTGAAAGCGTTTTGTTGAATCTGAGTATGCGAGAGAAACCGCGGAGCCGGGAAAAAACAATAATTAGATACCGCACTGAGAACCGAGAACTGAAATCTGACAACTGCTATTTGCGCCGCGCTCGCTAAACCTGGATGAATTTCAGTTCTCAGATTATCGTTCTCGGTTCTCAGATGAAAATCGTAATGAACACGCAGGAGCAACTCCGCCAGGCGTTTACGGAGCCTGAGCAAGGCAAGTTCTTAAAGTAGTTGGGTACTACCTATTTACAGTTCTGCAAGCGCCCGATGTACGAGATGGATCGCGATTGCGCCTTCTCCGACAGCGGAAGCCACGCGCTTTACATTACCCGAGCGCACATCACCGACAGCAAACACCCCCGGCAGACTGGTCTCGAGCATCTGCGGAGCACGCTGTAGGGGCCAGGCGGCCCGGGCGAAATCGGCAGAGGACTCGAGGTCCCGCCCGGTCAGAATAAAGCCCTTGTCATCCATTGCGACACATCCTTGCAACCAAGTTGTGCGCGGCGATGCCCCCGTCATCATGAATGCGTGGCGAATGTCGTGCGTGGATGTTTCCCCTGCGGCTCGGTCAGTCCAGGTAACCTGCCTTAACTCTCCGTTACCCTCCATGCCCACAATCTCGGTATGTTGGTGGAGTTCAATCTTTGGGTTTCCGGTAATGCGGTGAATCAAATACCGCGACATGGTCTCAGACAACTCTGAGCGCACCAGCATGTAAACCCTGCGCGCGGTTTGAGCGAGGTAAACGGCCGCTTGCCCGGCAGAGTTTGCGCCACCCACAATGACGACGTCCTGGCCTTCACAAAGTTGTGCTTCCATGTAAGTGGCCCCGTAGTAGATTCCCCGGCCCTCAAAATCTTTCAGGTTTGCGATATGGGGCTTCTTATACTGCGCGCCGGTGGAGATGATCACAGAACGAGCCGCCAGCACGCTTCCATTGTCCAGGACCACTTCGTAAGGCCGGTTCTTGCAGTTCAACTGCACCACGCTGTGTGCCACCATCATCTTCGCGCCAAACTTCTGGGCTTGTGTGAGCGCACGCGATGCCAGCTCCTGCCCGGAAACGCCGGTAGGAAATCCCAAATAGTTTTCAATTTTGGAACTCGACCCCGCCTGTCCACCGGGAGCTTCGGTTTCAATCACCAAAGCGTCGAGTCCCTCCGATGCAGCATAGACCGCGGCGGCCAGGCCCGAAGGGCCCGCGCCTACGATGATCACGTCGCGGATTTGGGTCTTACTGATGCTGGCATTGAACCCGAGACAATCGGCCAGTTCCTGTGGCGATGGATTGCGCAAGACAGTGCGGCCGTTGCAGATGACCACCGGAACATCCTTAAGTTGAACTTCAAACCGGTCCAGCAGTTCCTGCGAGGTCTTATCGCTATCAAGATCGATGTAGGTGTACGGATAGGAATTCCGGCTAAGAAATTCGCGCAGGCGCAAAGTGCCGGAGCAGTGCCGCGAACCCATCACAATGGCATTGCCCTGGCCTGTACTAATCAGGGCCAGGCGGCGCAGGATAAAAGCCCGCATGAAGATTTCGCTGAGCTGTGCGTCCTTCGCGATCACCGAGCGGAACTCCTGTCCGCTGAGCTGGAGAAACTCACCTGCCTCTGTCACCCGCCCGCGCACCAGGCAGCGTTGCCCGGAAATCATGGTGATTTCCCCAGTGAAGCCTCGGGGACCGTGGGTCGCTACTGCGCGGTCACCGTCAATGGTTGGCTGTACGATCTCCATACTGCCTGTGAGCAGTACAAAGAAGGGGACCTCGGTATCATCGGGCTCAAACAAAATATCGCCGACACTGACCTTGCGCAGCTTGCCGGCATAACGTATCCGGTCAATTTGCGCTTCAGTCAGCGTCGGAAAAGCCTGTGTATTGGCATCAAGAGCGCTAGGTATAGAGGACATTTTTCTTTAGGTGTCAGAACGTTTATAGCAACGTAATGATGAATTAGGCTACGCGACCCGCCGCGATCCGGAACTTTTTTACCGCAAAAATGGTCAGCACAATAAACGTTACGAGTACGGCCAATTGCGTGACCGCAAAAGGCGGTTCGCTTTGTTTCGGAGCCAGTGCCTTCAAAGCGGGCACCTTTTCGAAAAACTGGATAATCAAGAACAAAGACATTCAGGTAGAGAGCCATCATGGCGGTGACCACATAAATCCAGCGCCAGGCCCCGGCGAGATGGAATGTGTATTTCCCGATAATCGCAATGGCTAAAAGAACCAGCGAAATAATTCCAACCTTGTGAGAGGGAAGCAGGTGCTCAAACGGGAAGCCGAATCCGGTGACGCTGGTCAGCACCGTGGTGATCAGAAAAATCGCAGTGATGCCATTTAATGGTTTTGCGACAAGCAGTCCATAAATCACGACTAACCCCGAGCCGATTCCAATCAGACTGATTACAACGTGCAGCAAAGTGTACGTCGCTGTGGACATGCCGAGAATCATGACACCCTCTTTTCCATAAAGATGTCGCCCAGGCTATTTCGGATTCATATTCAAAGTTCAATCCCAGTTTTGCGCAAGCAGGGCCTGCGTGTTTAAGGGAGTCTACATCAAAATAGGCTGTGCTTGCCGCTTAGACAGCGAGGCTGTCGAAGCAGGACTCGGGATGACAGATTGAATGTTGGGAGGGAATATCTATTCCGAAACGCTGTGCTCTTCGCTTTGGGCGCGGAGGACACGGTCAACCGAATATGGAGCGCGACGCGTGGGTTCGTGGTAGTGGCGGACCTGCATTTCGCCAAGAAGGCCGATTGCCAATAAATTCAAGCCAGCCAGCAACAATACTGCCGCAAAAATTGTCAAAGGCCCGTGCTTGGTCATTACGTCGTAATGCCGCAGGAACTTCTCCACCATCAGCCAGCCTACGATTCCGGAACCGGACAGAATGCTCAGCATTCCTGCGGTGCCGAAGAAATGTAATGGACGCGACAGGTAGCGCAGCAAAAAGCGAATCGTCAGCAGGTCAAAGAAAACCCGGAAGGTGCGGGAGATACCGTAATGTGAAGTTCCACGTGCGCGGTTGATGTTGGAAATCGGAATCTCGCATATCGTCGCGCCGTGCCAGGATGCCAATGCCGGGATAAAGCGATGGAGTTCTCCGTACAGCGGAACCTGTTCAAGGATCTCGCGACGGTAGGCTTTGAAAGTTGTACCGAAGTCGTGGATGTCCACGCCGCTAAATTTCGCCATCAGCCAGTTGGCGCAGCGTGAAGGAATGCGGCGCAGCCAGAAACTATCCACACGATTCTTGCGCCAGCCGCTGACGATGTCGTACCCAGCCGCAATTTTTTCCAGGAACAGTGGGATGTCGGCGGGATCGTGCTGAAGATCGCCGTCCATGGCGATGACGTATTCTCCGCGGGCGTGGTCGAAACCGGCAGCAAGCCCGGCGGTCTGACCAAAGTTGCGGCGCAAGCGCACTACCGTTACCCGGCTATCTACTGCGGCAATTTCGCGGAGCAGATGGAACGTGCGGTCGGAAGAGCCGTCGTCTACCAACACTAATTCGAACGTTTCAGCATTCGCTTCCATGACGGCCTTCAGGCGGTCATAGAGGTCGGTTACGTTCTCCTGCTCGTTGTGCAGGGGGACGACGATCGAATATTTTGGCACGATAGGCCTATTATACGGAATCAAGGCGATTTTTCCACCGTTACTATTGGCGAATGGAGAGACGGGCGTTCCCGCCCGTCCGCGATCTGGAATGTCCCCAATGCTTCGATTCGCTGTAAACCGCTGCACGGGCGCAGGCGCCCGTGCCTCCATCAGTAACCTGGGCCTGACGGATAGGCGGGCAAATCCGGCGGCCTTGGCGGCAGCTTCTTGGGGTTTGCCTGGATCTCTTTCATCACGACTTCGATAGCCTTCTCCAGTTGTGGATCTTGGCCTTTGACCACCAGGTCAGGGCGGTTCTCCACGACGATGTCCGGCTGCACCCCATGGTTCTCGATGATCCACTGACCGTTCAGGTCGTAGCGCGAAGCCTCTGGCCGCGTGATGTAGCCGCCATCCATCAAGGGGATGTTTCCCCGAATGCCGCGCACGCCTCCCCAGGTGCGTTCTCCGATTAGAGGGCCGAGTTTGTAATACTTAAAGTAATAGCTGAAGAGATCGCCGTCTGAGGCTGCGTAGTGATTGGTTACGCATGCCATAGCTCCATAGAACACATTGGGAGGAACGGTGTTACTTTCCCAGTTTCGGTTCGATCCCATGCCGGCCAACATGCGGCGCAGACGGGCGAAAATTAGCTGGTCTACAAATCCTCCGCCGTTATAGCGGACATCAATGATCAGCCCCTCTTTACGGATTTGCGGGAAGTATTGTTTGACAAATTCGTTGAGGCCATCGCCTCCCATGTCCGGGAGATAGATATAACCAACACGTCCGTTCGTGGCAGCGTCAACCTTCTTGCGGTTGCTTTCGATCATGTTCAACTCATGCAAGCTGAATTCGTCGGCAATGGGCTTTACCTGCACACTACGTGCGCCCTCCTCGGAGGGCTTGGAGTTCACGGTTAGATTCACGGTCTCGTTGGCCGTGTTGGTAAGGAGTTCGTACGGGTTCTGAGCAGTACGCAGCGACCGTCCGTTTATGGCTAAGAGATAATCACCTTCTTTGACGTTTACTCCGGGCTCGGTCAGGGGTGAGCGCGTATCGGCATCCCAATTCTCACCGGAATAGATTCTCTTGAACCGGTACATGCCGCTGGAATCGGCTTCGAAGTCCGCCCCCAGCAGTCCGACTTTCACTGCGGGCACGTCGGGATAGTCGCCGCCTCCCACGTAGGTGTGGGAGTTGGACAGTTCACCGATCAGGTCTCCCATGATGTAGGTCAGGCTGTAGCGGTCGGCGGCGTATGGCAAAAGTTGCGCGTATTTGTCATGCTCCTTCTGCCAATCCACTCCGTTCATGGATGCTTCATGGAAGTAATCGCGCTCCTGACGCCAGACTTCGTTGAACATCTGCTTCCATTCCTGTGGAGGATCAACTTCGGCCCGCATGCCGCTGAGGTTGAGCTTCCCGTCGCCGATTTTCTTCTGGGCGTCAGGTTTGGCGTCAATGATGCCGAAGCTCTGATCTGGCGCCGCGTAGAGCAACTTCGTGCCATCGAAAGATAAAGCAAAGCGCTGGACATCTTCGATCAAGACCTTATCTTTGCGCTCCTTCAGGTCATAGGCGTGGAGCGCGGTTGTTTCGCCGGGAATGGGCCCTGACAAGCCCTGGATCGGAGTGCTGGAGTAGTAGATATATCCCTTACTGGCGTTGAACGCCGAGATGATGGCCGCGGGCATGGGGAGCGCGACCACGCGGTCCTGGATGCCGTCCAGATCAATGCTGAATTCTTTGGGTTTTTCCTTTTCCTTGTCTTTATCGCCTTGCGCGGCCGCGGTTTTGGATTCCTTCGACTCCTTGGATTTTTTGTCAGGCTGCTTGCTGTCTTTGGCTGTGGTCAACGTGTCGGGATTTTCTTTTTTGATTTGGGTTTCATCACTCAATGCCGGAAATGGCGAGGGCTCGTCCTTGCGCAGAGTCGCGATATAAACGCGTGTCGTCTTGGGATTGGCAAACTCGAAATCTACATTGCCCAGCACTTCGTTGTAATCGCGGTCCGAGAGGAAGTAGAGATATCTTCCTTCCGGATCGAACACCGCGGTATTACTGTTGGTCATGCTGGTGGTGACGGGAGTAATTTTGCGGTCAGCCAGCGAATAGAGTTTCACTACGGAGTAGTTGTTTTCGGCATTTTCATCGAAGGCGATCCACTTGCTGTCGGGCGACCAGGAGTAGTTCTGGATTTCAAAATATTTGTTCTTTGTAATCTGGACTGGTTTCTTATCGTTGATGTCCACCCACCACAAAGTCAAATCTTTGTCCGCCCAAGCGATCTTTTTGCTGTCAGGCGACCAGACGGGTTGGAATTTGAAACCTTTGTATCCGTTGGTGATCTGCTGCTCCGCACCCATCCCATCCTGAGGGGAAATGTATATCTCATCTTCGCCGGTGCGGTCGGAAACGTAGGCGATCCAACGGCCGTCCGGTGACCAGGCCACCAGTTTCTCCCGAATGCCGGGCGTGCGCGTCAGGTCACGAACACTGCCTTCCTTG
Source organism: uncultured Acidobacteriota bacterium (assembly GCA_963837365.1). Classification (GTDB taxonomy): domain Bacteria; phylum Acidobacteriota; class Terriglobia; order Terriglobales; family Acidobacteriaceae; genus CAWBXL01. The sequence goes on along the minus strand of CAWIMW010000003.1, from coordinate 482,864 downwards.
GCCGGTACGGTGTACACATCGCCGCGCGCGGAAAATACTGCCCGCTTACCATCCGGAGAAATCTCGAAATCACTGATGTTTCGGCTGACGCTTCCCCAGTGCTTCATAGTCTGAGGACGCTCACCGGGGAGATAGATGGTGAGTTTTTTGGCCTCCTGCGACTGAAGGTCGAAGCGGTACAGATAGCCGCCATTTTCAAAAACCATGGCATCCGGGCCCAGGCTGGGCCACATCACGTCGAAGTCGGTGAAGTGGGTAAGCTGCGCGACCTGCTTGCTCGCGATGTCGTAACTGTAAAGATTGAGCTTGTGCTCAGTACCGCGGTCGGAAGTGAAGTAGATTGTATTGCCGTGCCACATGGGGAAGGTGTCGGTCCAGTCCGTGTGGGGCAGGTCTTCCACTGTATTGTTTTTTAAGTCGTAGATAGAAATAGCTTGGGCCAAGCCTCCGGTGTAGCGCTTCCAGGTACGGAAGTTGCGGAAGATTTGGTTGTAGGCGATTTTGCTTCCGTCCGGAGAAAACGATGTAAGCCCGCCTTCTGTCACAGGCAACGGCTGCGGCAATCCGCCATCGATACTCACGCTGTAGGGACGCTTGGTCCAGCCGTTGGAAGCGTCCCGAGTGGTGAGGAAAACAATTCGCTTGCTGTCGGGGAACCAGGTTACGACTTCATTGTGAATGCCCATACGCTCGCGGAGCGGGGCCGCGGCTCCTTGATAGAAAGTCAGCTGCTTGGGCTGGCCGCCTTCTGCGGGCATTACATAAACGTTGAAGTTGCCATCGTATTGGCCGGTGAACGCCAGCCATTTGCCATCGGGAGAGAACTTTGGGAATAACTCACGTCCGGGGTGCGTCGTAATGCGCCGGGCCACTCCGCCGGTGCTTGAGACAAGCCATAAGTCGCCGCCGTAGTAAAAAGCGACTTTGTCATTATGGACATCAGGGAAACGCATCAGACGGCCTTCGGGTAGGTCTTGGGCTAGAAGCGTACAAGTGGTTAATGCCAGGCATACTGCGGCCATCAGCTTTAAAAAGGACATGTGAGATTTCTCCATGGCAAGTTGGGCAGAGACTTTTAGAAACGACGGCTTAACAACGATATGTTCGCAATCCTGTTGACCAGTCGTCAACAGAGACATCTGGACTCTGTGTTTGGACGGAGGTCTGATGAAAAGGACAGCAGATTTCTCCTCTTCGCTCCGCTCATCGTCGAAATGACAAAACGCCGAAGAGCCCGGGAGTCTCCCTCTCGGGTACAATGTGCGCCACTTTCCTTTGGCCGGGAGCAAGCACTCTGCCACTGGCGTGATTTCCTTGAAAGCTAAATCTTGTGGAGGCCCCATGAAGCGGCAGCTTTGGATCGTGATCTGTCTGACTTTAAGTGTACTGGCGAGTGCTCAGGAACCTGCCAAGCCCATCGCCCAGGAACGGATGTTTTTCCCGCACGATACTTTTTGGGGTTATGCTCAGTTCGACTTTGCCGGCCCGCACAATGAGATTGACCCCAACCTATGCAGCGCCAATGCCGGCAACTTCGGGGGAAAGAATGCTCCCTGCTCGGAGTTTGCCCGCTACATGCTGTCCGGGCTGGTGGAAGTGCGGCCCTTCGGCCGCGGGATATTCCGCCGCTTCATGGTCTTCGGCGAACCTCGCATGCTGTTCGGCAAGAACATTCCACAAACTCTCTACACCTATTCCTTTGATGCCATCGGCATTGAACGCTCCTGGGGAATTGGACTGAATCTGGGCAAGGGCTTTGAATTCCGCGCCACGCAACATTTTCTCTTCAAAAGACTGGGAGCGCGCGACACCTATCTTGGGCCTGCCGATCTTGGACCCAATGGCCCGTGGGGGCGCTACAACACGGTGGGAATCAGAAAATATTTTGGCACTCGCAGGTGGTGATGAGGGCTGGCCACCCTCCCGTCGCTGCCTCTGCTATGCTCACTGCTTGAGTGGCGAGAGCCTTGTCCGAGAACAAACCTCCAAGTGGATTCGGGGACCGTCCCCCGTCTGGAATGAACAGCAGCCGTGCGCCGCTGACGTGGGATGATGTTTCTTTTCTTGACCATAGGGCGGCACGGACCTATATCGAACGGATCGCATCCATACTGTCCGCCGATCTGACTTCGGCCTTACCAGCCCTGTTCTCCGAATCCCCAGATCCTGATTCCGCCCTCATCTTGCTTGACCAGCTGGTGTGCGGTTCGCCGGAGAGTGCGCGCCAGCTGGACGGTTATCATTCCCTCGCGCATTATGCGCTTCTCGTGTTCGGCCACAGCCGGTTTCTGGGCGACACCTTGATTCAGAACCCGGATTTGCTTCACTCCTTTCTCAAGGAAAGAAATCTTGACCGCAGTTTCTCCCGGGAGGAATTTCATGAAGCTTTAGCCCGCTTTCGTGCGCGTTCGTTTGAGAACGACGTTTCGGTCCTGCTCGCACGATTCAAGCGGCGGGAGTACGTCCGCATCATGCTGCGGGATGTTCTGAAAATTGCGCCTCTCGCGGAAACGACGGCGGAAATTTCCGCTCTTGCCGACGTCCTGATTGAAGACGCATTGCGTGAGGCGGAAAGCCGCCTGCGCCGCCGCTACGAATGGCCCAAAACGCTCGATGCGGCAAATCGCCTGGTCGATGTGCCTTTCACAGTCCTTTCTTTAGGAAAGCTCGGCGGCAATGAGCTGAACTACAGCTCCGATGTCGACCTGCTCTACCTTTTTGGTGATGGCAAAGAGCCGCCCGATGCAGCCATCAGCAATCGGGAATACTTCATCCGCCTCGCCCAATCGGTAACCGAAATCTTGTCGCAGGCCAGCAGCGAGGGCGCGGTGTTTCGTATTGATTTGCGCCTGCGGCCGCAAGGCAATGAAGGCGAACTCGCCATCAGCTTGTCTCACGCGCTGCGCTACTACTCATCTCTCGCGCAGGACTGGGAACGCCAAGCCTTGATCAAAGTACGCCACGCGGCCGGAGATGTGGCACTGGCGCGTGAATTTATGCGCCACATCCAGCCGCATGTGTATACCGAACAGATAAACTTTGCCGCCATCAAGACTGCGCTGGTGGCCCGCGAAAAAATGCACATCAGCCGCCGCTACAAAAAGCCGGTGGAACTTTCCGGCGGAGGCATCGACGTCAAGATCGACGCCGGTGGTATCCGCGACATTGAATTTCTGGTGCAGTGCCTACAGCGGGTATACGGAGGTGAAGAGCCGTGGCTGCGTTCTGGCGGGACCTTATTCTCCCTTCACAAGCTGCATGACAAGCGCCACATCAGCGGCAAGGAATTTCATGAACTCACCAGCGCCTACGAGTTCCTGCGCCATCTGGAGCACCGCCTGCAATTGCGGCAGGGACAGCAGACTCACCGCCTTCCCCTCTCCGGCATGGAATTGCGTATCTTGCGGCGCTGCATGGAAGGTTACGAGGCCGGTGAGTACCGCTTGGGTGATCTGGTGGCAACCGTACAGCGGCGCATGGCGGCGGTCGCAGAAATCTATCAGCGGATCATTTATCAGCAACAAACCCAACGCCATCAGGAAATCGGGGAAGCCGAGTTCCGGTTGCGGAGCCTCCTCGAACCCAGCATCGCTGACCAATCCAATCAGCAAATTCTGGAGCGCCTGGCCACCGATGCGCCTGCGCTCTATGCGACTGCGGTCCGGCAAGACCTCAGCCATCAGGCGCGCAAGAATTTGTTCCGCTTCTTGAGTGCGGCATTTACTACGTCGGAACGCTACTCTGCGGTGGTACGGCATCCCGCTGCGGTCAACCGCGCGCTTACGCTATTCGATTCCAGCGACTATCTCACCGACATTCTGGTCCGTCATCCCGAGGAGATCGCTGCGCTCGACCAATGGGATGAAACCCCATCTCGCCTCGGCATGGGGCATTTGTTTGAGAGCGTACTAGGCCCCCCTCACACCGGGAATGATCCCATCGTCGAATACCTGCGCGCATCCGAACTGTCTCACGGCGAAAAGCTGGCATTGCTTCGCCGCCACTATCGCCATCGCGTGTTCACCTCCGGCGCGCGTGACCTTGCAGAATTCAGAAACGTGTACCGGTCTCTCACTGCAAACACTGCTTCTGCCGAAGATGCGATTGCCGCCGCGTATGGCATTGCAGGCAGCCCGGAAGGATTGGCCGTGTTAGGAGTAGGAAGGCTGGGCGCGGGGGAGTTCGACATCCTGTCTGACGCGGATCTGTTATTCGTGTGCGAGCGCGATGACATGCGCGAAGAGATGACCAAGGCCGCGGCCCGCCTCATGCAAGCCTTGGCCGCATACACGCAGGATGGGATGGTGTTCCCCGTGGATGCGCGATTGCGCCCTCTGGGAGGTGATGGCGAGCTGGTATTTACTCCAGCGCACCTGGCCGCATACTGTGAGAACGAAGCCCATCCCTGGGAAGCGCTGACGTATACGAAGCTCCGCTTTATCGCGGGACCACGAACGTTGGGTGATCTGGCACTGGCGAAGACAAAATCTCTTTTTGAACGATTCTCTGCGGACCCGGGTTTCCCGGAAAGGGTACGCGAGATGCGGGCGCGGCTTGAACCAGAAGAACAGGATTACAGTTTCAAGACCTCACCCGGCGGAGTTTATGACATCGATTTCATCTCGGGATATCTGTTGGTAAAGCATTCCATCCGTGAAAAGAGCGGCACGTTGCGTGACCGGTTGTGGCGTTGCGCCGGCGCGGGAGTTTTGGACCGCACCGATGCAGCCACGCTTGACCACGCCGCCGAATTGTTGCGGACGGTGGATCACATTGCCCGGTTGGTGGTAGGACGGGCAAATAAATGGCTGCCGGCGACCGAACATGCGCGGCAAGTCACGGAGAATCTGTCGGCCGAAATTCTGAAACGACGATTCGCGGATGGACTGGAAGCAGAACTACTTCGAACTTTCCGCGAAGTTCGCCAAGTTTACCAGCGAGTACTGAACAGGATGTCGAACTAGGCCGTGTGGAGGCGGGGCAAGCCCCGCCTCCACACAAAATCAATATTAATTGCTAGGGATGGTGGGACTTCAAGGCATAGTTATGTGCCGCGCCAAAGCTGGTTACTCCAATATGCACGATGGAAACCCAGCGCTCGAGCTTATGGTGCCCGTAGTGATGGAAAATGTAAGAGATTCCAACCGAAGTTGCCGCACCTGCCGCTTCTAATGCAGGGAAACCCGCCCGGCTGTTGACCACATCATCCGGAATCAGGAGTTCTTCCCGCCCCCGGGCCAGCATGTTACGGGTCGAGGTGTAGTCGAGGGCGCGCGAAACAGCCACCCCGGTGAATAGCCACGCGTTCTCCCTGTCCCAGAATCTGTGAGGAGCCAGTTTTGTGGGTAAAGATGTCTCGGCGGATGTAGGTTGTTTATTCTCGGATTGTGGCTCAGCCATCTGAGCCTTAGCGTCCGGAGAGGAAACTAAACCAGCCGCAATTGTGAGCGCCAGAAAAGAGAATCGTAGCAAGAAAATCCGCCGAGCCATTGCTGCATTGTAACCAGTTCTCTCACAAATACCGCGTTACTTCAGTAAAGTCTACGAGACGCCTACTTTGAGATGGACGTTCCATGGTCGATGCAGCTTTCTCCCGAGCCCGATTCATCGAATCGAATCTCATCACTTTGATCCGAGCAGAAAGCTCTCCGCCCGGTGGTCCCCTTGGTAATGGGATAAGCAATCACCTGGTATTGGGTGTTGGGTCCACCCGGAGTCTCCGCCTTGCACTCGACCACTTCAAACACATATCCATTTTTATTGCCGCTTACAAGCTGTTGGTCAATCCCACCTTCCTTCAAATCGCTCAGGCTGCACGTGAATCCCTTATCGGGATAGTTTGAAGAATACATTACCTCGGCGCTGTTCAAATTCCGGACCGAACTCATCGCCGAGGCCTCATTCGCCGCCATTCTGGCACGGAGCAAATTGGGAATCGCAATGGCAGCAATGATAAGAACAAAGGGCAGAAGAGCGATCGTGGCATATCCCAGAACCAGCCCGGCGATTGCCAGTCCTTTGCCTTTCAACCGTCCCGCGCTGTGTTTGATCTGAGAAAGAGAGATGTGCCCGAGGATAACCGCGGCAATCGGCGTAATCAGAAAGAACGGGACCAAGCCGCAAATCAGGCTGCCGATGGCCAGACCGCTGGTTTGCTGCGGGCCTGCGACAACACCCGCGGGTTGGGTGCCGTCTGGTGCAATTGCTCCGGCGCTGTTGTCCGCGCCGCACTTGGGACAAAAATAAGCACCTTCCGCGATAGTGGTGCCGCATCGAGAGCAGAACACGGTGGTTCCTCCTGGCAAATCTCCAGCCATCAATCCGGATAGGAGGAGATTTGACTCCAAACGGTACTCTGAGTCACAAACCTGGTCAATTCCATAGGCTGATTCCCGTTGCTCCTGCGCCTCTTTTTTGGTAATGTCCGCCGAACGATCTTGAGCATGTCTGTGGGAGTTCATGCCTGATTCGTGGCGTGCTGTATCGATATGCAACCATAAGTTCTTGTCGGGAGACGGAAATGCATCTTGGGTCAATGGAACCCCGAACCTGCGCAGCCACACTGTTCGCGAATTTCGTGTTTCTAAACAGCAATGATGATGCCGCCGGCGGCCTTGCGGCCTGCGGCTGTCTGGGGTTTTTCGGCTTTCTCATCCTCGCCATCATTGCCCTTCACATCGCGCTGCTGGTATGGGTGGCGCGCGATGCCAAGAACCGGAACATGGATACTCCCGTCCTGTGGATGATCCTGGTGCTTTTCACCGGCTTGATTGGCCTGATCATCTACGTATTGACCCGGCCGCAAGGGAATTTGGTTCGTTGCCCGCACTGTAACAACAAGCGGATGCAGGTGAGCGCGACGTGTCCACATTGCGGAAATGCCTGAGATATCCCGGCACCTATCTGGCCTTGATCGGGCTGGCAGTGAGTGTGACGGCGCTCGATGGACTGCGGGCCCCGGACCGCCAAATCACCGGCCCGGCATATATTGCCCTGGTGCATTTGTATCAGCACGGCGGCAGGCCGTTGCTGGAAGGTCATGTTCAATGCCGCTTCCAACCTACCTGCTCCAACTACTCCATTGAAGCCGTCCGGCGCTATGGGTTTACTCGGGGAGTCGGAATGACCGCGCGGCGCTTATGGCGCTGCCGCAGTGGCGTCCCCCTGGGAACAGCCGACCCTGTCTCGTAGAGTCCAAAACAGATTTGCCTTGTAAAGGCAATTCTGGTACCTTGCAGCCCCAGTGTGCTGTTGGTGTTTGGCAACACCTTTGGTTTCCTGATGGTTCAAAGAATGGCAGGAGGGCCCCATGGCATTTTGTAGCGGATGTGGAACGGCAGTAGCGGATGGAACCACTATGTGTGAGGCGTGCTCCACCAAGGCGCCGGCGGCACCGGCTAGCGCATCGAATGATAACCTCATGGGTGCGTTGGCTTATATTCCCATCGTTGCGGTTATCTTCCTTTTGATCGAACCCTACAACAAGAACAAGTTCGTGCGCTTCCATGCCTTTCAATGTCTGTTTGTCGCGGTGGCCTGGATTGCAACCTGGTTTATTCTTGCCATCATTCCTATCATTGGATGGATACTCCTGCCGATCGTCGGGCTCGGATATTTCATTCTTTTGATCGTCTTGTTCATCAAAGCCTACCAGGGCCAGATGTTCAAGCTGCCTGTCATCGGAGACATGGCTGCAAAGCAGGCTGGGGCTTAAAGAGCCTTCTGTTTCCCGTACCCAAGAGCGAACCCACGTTCGCTCTTTTTATTTGCCCTCCTTGGCTTGCATGGGAAGTCAGCGGGGGCAGATTATTCCCAAAATGGATTCGCGTCACTTGACAGAAGTTCCTCCGCACCGCCATCCTAATCTCTTTTCCCTATTCACTCGCTGAGGACAATCGGACGGGCTGGTAGGCTAGTCAAAGGGGCTAATTTGAAAGTTCGGGTCTTTTATCACGACAAGTGTTTTGATGGGGCGTCCTCGGCTGCATTGTTTTCCCGTTTCTACCGGGAACGCATTCGTGGCGACGTGGAATTCGTCTTTTCCGGGTTATTGCACCGCGCTGGTTCGCTGTTTAATGAGAGCGACTTCGACGGCGATGAAAACGCCATTGTGGATTTTAAGTATTCCAGCTCGCCCAAGATTACCTGGTGGTTCGACCACCATGAGAGCGCCTTCCTGAGCCCGCAAGATGCCGAGCATTTCGAGCAGGACCAGAGCAATCGCAAGTTCTACGATCCGGATTTCAAGTCCTGCACCAGCTTTTTGGCCATGATTGCACAAACCCGGTTTGGCTTTGATCCCGCCCCCGTGGCCGAACTGGTGCACTGGACCGACATTATTGACGGCGCACTCTACGAGGACGCCCGCACAGCCGTGGAAATGAAAGCACCAGCAATGAAGCTGACCATGGTGATTGAGTCGGCGACTGATCCTAGTTTCGGGCAGAAACTGATTCCTCTCCTGGCAACTAAATCTCTGCAACAAATAATTGATGAGCCTTTCGTGGCAACTGTACTGCCGCCGTTACTCGAACGCCATCAGCGCTCGATTGCAATCCTGAATGAACGCACGGAATCGAAGGACGGCACCTTGTTTTTCGACGTCACCGACAAGGATCTCGATGGCTACAACAAGTTTGTGCCTTATTACCTGCATCCCGAGTCCATCTACAGCGTTGGGCTCAGCAAGAGTCATTTCCGGGTGAAAGTTTCGGTGGGATCCAACCCCTGGGCGCCGTCTGAGCCTACGGTGAATCTGGCTCGGGTCTGTGAGCGCTATGGTGGAGGCGGGCACGCACGCGTCGGCGCAATCTCGTTCGATGTCACCCAACACGATGCCGCGCGCAAGGCTGCCGCGGAGATCGTGGCGGAACTGCGGGCCAGTGTGCGGGGCTAATCAATAACCCCGTGGACCTCCCCGGTCTCCATTTCATCCACCGGTTTCCCGCTGCTCAAGCAGGTTGGCCCCTTGTCATCATCGGCAAAGCGCGCCTGGCCACTTTCGTCGATGCACAGGGCCCGCCTTGCAGGGCCATCCTTTGCAGGTTCGGCAGTGATGTGAAAACTCGAGCCGGAACAATCCACAACCTTGAAGGCATAGCTCTCTTTACCGTTGGGCTGAGTCGCAGCCGCGTCCCATCCTTTCATTAGATTCTCCAGGTTACAGGTGTAGCCGCCGGAGGATTTCTGATAAGACATCTCAGCCGTTTTCAGGGCTTGCAGTGACCCAATGGTCTGGTACTCAACCATTCTCTGCCGGGTCCTCCGCATATCCTCAGCAATGCCTTTGACGTAATCGGGATCGGAGAGCGGCACGTGCAGTGCCAGGGTAAGTTGACTGAGCCGCCATACATCTTTCTCCTCTTTCATGTCGAGAATCAAGCCCGGGACTACCGGCATTCTATCGATCATCCCGTCTTTATAAACATGCAGCGAAAGTTCAATCTCGTCTTCATCGCCCGATAAATCGTCGCGTTCGACGGCTATTTCCACGCGCTCCTGATGGTTGTCTTGCAGTCTTTCGGATACCAATAACAGCGGACCGGCATCAAAGGTCTCAAGATGACTGCCAGGGAGATTCAGCTGACTGTGAATGCCGTAGATTTGCCCGGTTACTACTGCCATCAATCCAGCGTCGGTCTTGCCAAAGATCTCGCGCGCAGTTTCAGGCACATGTTTCTCAAATGCTTGCGGGTCCTTGCTGAAGAACATCTCCAGCAAGGCCTGCCGGGCGGTTTGCGGAGGAGGTTGCGTCTGCTGCCCACCGGCTCCCACCACGCTTGCCGCCAATAATGCTATGATCTTGGCCCAGTTCATGTCCTACCTCCGTGCCGCTGAGAATTGCCGATTTTTGCTTAGACTACCCACATAAGGACGCTTGATGGTAGTAAAAGGTTCCTTTGAGGACCTTGCACCAGGGCTGAACAGATTATGTCATCGAATGCCCAAGCCGGAATGAAAGACCAGCCCGGCGACAACCTGCCTCCGCGCAAGCACAAGCTCGACACCGAGACCGAGGTAATACGGGCCATCGCTTCGGTGGAACTGGCCAAGGGGCTGGTGGTCCTGTTGGCTGGGTTTGGCGCGCTGTCGCTGTACCACCGCGATGTGTGGGACGTTGCGGTGAGTCTTCTGCGTTTCCTTCATATCAAGCACCGCTACCATTATTCCGATGTCTTCCTTCGCGTGGCCCAGGACATCACTGATCGAGAGCTGATTCTGGTGGCGGTTGTGGCTGCCCTCTATTCAACCCTGCGGTTCGTCGAAGCGTACGGCTTATGGAGAATGCGGGCCTGGGCGGAGTGGTTCGCGGCCGCATCCGGCGCTTTGTATCTACCCTTTGAGATCAACGAACTGTTCCGCCGTTTGACCATCTTTGGAGTTGGGCTGTTTGTCGTGAACCTGGGGATCGTGGTTTACATGCTCTACTTGCGCTTGATAAAGCGGGATGCGCCACCTGCGAGAGATGCCCCCTCCGTATAATTTTCGTGAACTACACATGAGCAGTTAACGTATCCATATTAAGATACTGTCGGCAATCGAAAGAGGTGAGCCATGCGCAACATTGTTAAGAGCGTCATCATCGTTGGACTGCTTACGTTGGCTGCCGGCGCAAGCGACGACCGAGGTTCGGTTGTCATCACTTTCAAGGACGGTCATCAACAGAGTTTCCCGCTGTCTGATGTAGATCGCATTCAGTTCAAGACTTCCACGAAAACTACGGCCGTGCCGCTTCCTTCGGAGTCCTTCACTGCCAGCGCCGGACACTTTCTAGGCAGGTGGAGAGTCGGAGACGGTCAGGGCAACACTTTCATTATCACGCTCGATCGGAAGGGCCGTGCCACCAAGTCCATCGGTGCAGCCCGCGGAACCTGGAAGGTGGAGGACGGTGCGGCCCACATCAGCTGGGATGACGGCTGGCATGATGCCATCCGTAAGGCCGGCAATAAGTATGAAAAGGTCGCATTCGGCCCGGGTAAGACCTTTTCCGATCAGCCCGACAACGTGGCTGACGCCAAAAGTCTGGAACCGATCTAAACCTCAATCAGCGGCGGATTCCCGCAAGTCTCTGCCGGCCCCTTTTATCTCGATATCGGTCCTGAGGAAGCTTTTCCAGTTCTAAAGCGGTAACCCAGTTCTCGTACAATCCGCTCCCAGTCTCAAAAAGAGCTTGGCGCGCAGCCCAAGAAGGAGTATTTTTGCGGGACAGAATTTGGTGGATCGCGAGATCCAGCATCTGTCCTGGCTGGTCTTTACTTTCGGAGCCGGGAACTAGGGCTGGAATAACTCGGCGTTCCCATGAGGCTCTCCGGCCATGAACTCTCCTTGCTTCCGTACTTTTGCGGTAGTTGCCCTTTTCTTTTGTTCATTTTGCAATTCCTGGAGCGCAACCCCCGCAGGTATTCCCACGGATGGAACGGCCAAACCTCCTGAGCAGGCGGCGGCCTTATCCACAGGACAAATCGTGATTCCAGGGCCGCTGCGGTCCTTTCTGCGCATGGCCAGTATTAGCCGGGAGATCCCTCCCGAAGCGGTTATTCCGCTACTGAGCCATAACATATTCCAAATAGGGTATGTGGCAAATAGTCAGCCGACCGAATACCTCTACCTGCTCAGCGGATATGTACAACAGGCCCGCGAGTTGACCTCGCTGGCTGGCGCAGACGGCGTCATCCGTGCTTCCAACTGTGATGACGCCAGGTCATTGCTGCTGGTGCTCGGCTACCGAACCAGAGGAACCTGTGGACAAAGCAATGCCTACGTGGAGACCGATGACCCCAAGAGAGCTTTCCTGACCATTGATTCAGGGTTTCCCTTGCCGGACCTTGAAGAAGCCCTTCGGGGAGGCAAGCCCTTTGCCTATCCGTACCCCGCTACCCGCGTGCCAGTGCTCTTCCAGGAAAGCGAATGGACCAGCCCAAGTATCAAGAAAGACGAGGGAAGTAACGATCTGATTGATGCCCTTTTGCGAGATCCTCATCTGGCTCGATTGTACTGGGCGCTTTCACAGCTCGACCCGGAAACCAGATCGGCATTACACCAATCCGCAAAACTCGGCAAATTAATTCCTCATGCCGCCGTCCTGGATTTCTATGGAAGTCATATCAGTATCCGCTCCGGGCGCGTCATCGTCCCCGGCGGCACCAATGCCGAACCCGCATGGAAGGAGTTGGTAGGAGTTGGGCCCGACTTGCCGGGAGAGTTCGTGAGCCAGTTAGTGGCAAAGGACAAAGGCTGGATGGCCGCTTATTTTGACGCTCTCTCGCGGGTCAAACGGAGCCAGCAGGTGTATTTCACCGAACCCCGCAGGATGCATCTTTTCTATGAAGCTTTGCGCTCGGCAGATTCGACAGAAGCTACCAGAGGAGTTTTTCGCCCCGCTCCAGGGTTGCTGGTTCTGGTCATGCTCCTTCAATTCGATGGCCATGGCGAGCCGCTGGTGCCGGGGAACATCGAAGTCTGGAGAACCATACTGGCGCAAAAGACCAGTTCTCCGGTGGGGCGACGATGGAGCAACCGGGCCAGCGGCATCAATACGCCGGAGCAGATGGTACAAACCCTTTTCGGCCTGAGTCGCATTAACAGCACGGTAGGCCCCTTGCAAATCTATTTGGCGCTCTGCGAACTCGATAGCCGGCGCACCCCGCAGCAGAAGCTGAGCCCGCAGATGGTGCGGACGCTCGCCAGCAAGTTTCGCGACTTCAGCGATCAGTACCGGATTTTTGGCGAGTTTCCCGAATTGAATGACGCTTCTATTGCTCTCTTTCTGAATGTTGCGGAGCACATGGATCGCCTGAGTAATCTTTCATTGCGCGGCAATGCGCTTGGGACTTTCCAGGCGAATGTCGGCATTTGGCAAATCCTTGCCCGTCAAGGCCAGATTCCCAAAGCTGAATTGAACAACTCTTGGCAGCGCATGATCAAGCCCTTCGCTGCTGTCCGTACCTCCGCTGAGATCTTTGATGCAGGCCGCAACGCTTTGGCAGAGGTTGTACAAGCGGCGTTCGGGAAAACCTACGCGTCCCAGGAAGAGCTTATTGATTTGCTTGCCGGGCCGGCGCAAACCGGTACGGAAGCTAAGGCCGCACATCAGGAACTGGTGGGCAGGATGCAGGCGATCATGGACAATCAGCGCCTCGTGTCCCTCGACACGTTACGGGCGCTGGGTAATGGCTTGGACGACATGGCCCAGGGAAAACCTGGGGAAGATTCTCTCGTCACACTCGCCGGGCAACTGCGGGAATTTGAAATGCCGCGTCCCATTTTCTCCAAAGGTGAGCGGACGGAATGGGCCGCCGGGATCTACAACAACCGGCATACCGACGTACAGATGAGGACCAATGTAGCGAAGATCATGAAGGGTCCGGCGTCTCGCGTAGAAGTAGAAGCGGCACGCGGCCAACTCACTTCATTCTTTCGCGATACGTTAGTGGGCCTGAATTATGCCTACTATGAACCGCCCGGCGCCCAGTTGCTTCTTAACAATCCGTTGTTCATCCGCCAGCATGACTTTGCCGGAGAGACGGTAATTGGAATCGAACATGTCTGGCAGTCGCCAAGTCTTTTCGGCGCTGGGTCTCCTGCGGGCGGTGGCGCTCATTTGGTGGGGTCGCTGGCCGATTTGCCTTACGCTCTTGCCGAAGCCGAACAGGATTTTATTACCCCGCAAAACGTCCAGGCGCTGATTTTTCGGGAACTGGTCCCAGGGCTGTTGATTAGCGCAGTGCTGCCGCGCTGGTGGGAGGTAAGTCGCAACGAGCTTCATGCTGTTGCTCTTTACCAACGAAGCGGAGAGGAACTTTTGAGGGCCGCCGCAAACCAAACAGAACTTCGTGCCAAGGTCATGCGGATTCTTGACGATCGCATGACTCCGCGGATGACATATGACATCGAGCGAAGCCTGGAGGATGGACAGGTTGCTGAGATTCTCCGTCAGATGACCCCGGCGGATACCTTTTATCTGGCGTCGGAGTTTCGCAGCAAGTTCCCTCAAGAAGCACATTCCTGGGGACCAGCGAGCCAGGAACTTGATGACTTGAGCCGGCAGCATCCCGAGGACGTTAGCAGAGAACGATTATCGCAACATTTTGGAACCCCGCATCCCGTACTGTCCCAGAGCTATACCCGCGAGTTGCTGAATATTGAACCTTTTCCTCCGTACTCCGGGAACTACAGCCGTTTGCTGGCGGAGTCCTGGGATTCCAGTAATTTGTACTGGGCACGCCTGGCGGATGAGACCGGTCAGTCGCCGGTGAGGTTACATCATCTTGTGCCCGAACTGACCCATCGCATGGTGGAGAACATTTTCGCCTCGGAATTCGAAGATTGGCCTGCGATTCTTCGAGCTATGCGCGCCGCCGGTGACGAATATAGGCAAAAAATGGCCCTCACGGAGCAGGCGAGCGGCACCGCATCGATGCACTAATTTTGTTTTCATACATGGAGAAATCGTGATGAGCCTTCAGCCAATACTCAAAGGAAGATTCTTCTTGGCGATTCTATTGTCAGGGCTATGTACTTATTCGCACGCTCAAGGGATAGCACAAGAAAGCCAGCCCGATATTCATGTCCTGGTAAATATGGTGCAGTTAAATGTGGCGGTGACCGACGGCAAGGGAAACTACATTACCGGACTTCGGCCTCAGGATTTTGAAGTTACTGAAGATGGCATTCCAGAAAAGCTTGCCGTATTCGCTGAAGGCCATGAGTCGATCCCTATGCCGGTTGAAACTCCCCAGCCGGCAGCGATGACCATAATCGAGACCAGGCCGGACAAACTGCCCGCCGTGGACGAATCCCAGACGCTCGGTTCACTGGTCGCGGGTGCAAACGTCTTCATTCTGTTCGACACCAGCAATTACATGTATCGCGGGTTTGTTTACGCCCAGGATGCGATCTCTGATTTTGTGCGCTCACTCGAAACTGCTGACAAAATCGCCTTCTACTCTTACAGCCGAAATCTCTATCGCGCTGCTCCTCTGACCGCGGACCGCTCGCGGATTCTACGTGCCGTGCGCACGACCGTAGCCGGTGACGATGCCGCCCTGTATAACACCCTTTTGTTGACTCTCAAGGATGCCGCCCGTTATGCGGGGAAAAAAGTAGTGGTGGTGTTTTCCAACGGCCCTGACAGCTTCAGTGTGGTTCCGCCTGAGGACGTCGCCGAACTGGCCCAATCGGTGGGCGTGTCGGTCTACATGATCAGCACACAGCAAGCCAAGCTGGAACCAGTCTCCACGGTGGTTTTTGAACGCATGACCGCGGCCACCGGGGGAAAAGCCTATTTCGCCAAATCGTGGCGTGATGAGAAAAAGGCCTTTGCTTCAATCCGCGATGACCTGGGACACTTATATTCACTCAACTACTATCCGCAAGCGAACCCCAATCGGGGCTGGCGAAGCATCAAAGTGAATCTGGTCGGCAACCACCTGAAAAAATATCAAGTACGAACCCGTGATGGTTACCGGCTCCAGTCATCCCAACTGCAAAGCAGGACCGCGAACGTGGTCGATGCTGGAACTGCTCACTGATTGGAATTTCGGAAGCGTCAAAGCACGATTTTCGTCGTGTGCTACCTCGGCCAACTGACGTGAGACAATGGGGTTACGTCGCGCATGGCCCCGTAGCTCAGTTGGATAGAGCAGCGGTTTCCTAAACCGTTGGTCGGCGGTTCGACTCCGCCCGGGGCCTCCATCCTGTCTGGGTCCAGCCCGGAGACATGGGTGACAGAACGTACCTAAGACATGGGTAACACTTTTGGACCGAACGGATTTTCCAGCGGTTCGAGCACTCGCGTCTCCCGATCGAAGTAACCCAGATCATAATCCATAAAGCTGACCAGCCAGATGTCGTCTTGCACTTCTTGGATGCCCACAGCTTGACCGGCAAAGACCTGGCTGAAGTTAATTTTTTTGCTGCCCAGGCAGATGCGGCCACAGCGAGTGACCACGATGGTTTTTTCGTGGAGCGGATAATCGATATTCGGCAGACCGTTGTAGGGACGCGGGGAAGGCTGATAGACCTCGGCTGGGCCACACGTTCAACCCACCTTTTGCAGTTACTCTGAGTGTCTGCGAATTACCTCCGTACCCTTGTCGAGAGTGACTGAAGGCCGTACCTTCGGCTCTGGCTGTTTTGTTTTGTCCCCCATACATCGGCGATGGCATTGTGTCAGCAGTCTTTTCCGTCGTAAGAGAACAATCTCATAGATGATTTCCAGGTAGCTCTCGTCTTCTCGGCGAAAAAGCCGTTGAATGCTCCGTTGGCAAGCCCTTGGTTCCTCTGTGAGCTCGTACCACTCCGCTGTAGAAGCAAGAAATCACGTCGCCGCTTACGGCTGACGAACCCTTAAGGAGAACTCTTGAAAAAGCGACAAGTTGCCCTGTTTAGCCTGCTGGCTCTGGCCGCAGCCATCACCGTGGGTTGCGGGGGCGGCAATAATCCAACCTTCAGCAAGCTGCCATTTTCCTCCAACCGCACTTCCAATCCTCAAACGCCGTTGTTTCTAATGAATCTGGACGGCTCGAACGTGACCCCGGTTACATTGAGCCTCGGCAATTTCTATTCGCCCTCGATCAGCGCAGATCTAAAGAAAATTGCGTTTCTTTCGTTTCCAAACGTATGGGTCATAAACTCCGATGGCACGGGTCAGACACAGTTGACCATGAACACCGATGACTCTGCTGACAATTTTTCTTACGTTTTGTACGCGAAGATCTCCCCCAACGGCAAGAAAATCCTCTATACATTTTGGGATGGCGCCAACCAGGTCTACGGCGTCTGGATCATGAACGTGGACGGGACCGGCAAGCAGAATCTTACGACGGTTCTGCCGACGGACATGACTGGTTGCTACAGCGGCAGTTATTCTGCGGACAGCCGCAAAGTCACCTTCGCCTGCTTCGGTAATTCCGGCAATGGCGTTTATCTAGCCAACGTGGACGGAACTCATCAGAGCACAGTTGTCCCCGTAACGAACGCTTTCTTGGATACTCCGATGTTCTCGCCGGATGGCAAGAAGATCCTATTCTTTGGCAACAATTACGCGCCTAGCGTTGCCAGCAGGCACAACGTCGCATTCTCGCCCAAACCTAGTTTTGCTTCCCTGCATTCTGGCGTGCGTAGCCATGGAGTTAGTCCCAGCACTCAGGGCGTCTTCAGCATTAATCTGGATGGAACGGGTGCAACCCTCGTGGCGCCGGATGCCTATGAGGGGGAAATTCTGAACTCCACCCTCTACTACACGGTCTATGATTCTGATCTGGGTATGTCTCAAATATGGAAAGCCAACCTCGACGGATCCTCTGCCGTGACTGTGAGTGATGGAACAGCCGACGACAGGCTAGACTTAGCCATTGAGGACTAATCCAATCGTAAACCTCCAATAGCCCGGCCATTGCGCCGGGCTGTTTTTCTTGTCTGCGTTATCTCCGCTCCGACAACATAATGCAGCCCGTGCGGTGTCCATACTTCAATTTCGTGAGCTGGCCTCTGGCTCATGGAATGGCCCGCACACCTGGTCGGTTCCAGTTACAGCCCTGCGGCCCCTGTGGTTTGAAAACGCGCGGGGCTGACCCAAGAGTTATACTTCCGCTGACCCGCAAAGCACTCTGGGATCATAGGAAACAACAAATGAAACCAATTGGGATTTCGATTTGCTTGTTGTTGATGGCGGGAACCGCGCTTGCTCAAACCCCAAAGGCTTCACTGAATCCAATCTACATTCATTGCGGCTGGCTAATTGACGGAAAATCCGATCACCCCCAAAAGGATGTGGTGTTAGAAGTCGATGGCGACAAGATCGCCGCCATTCCCGCCCACGCTCCGCAAGTCATCGATCTCTCTGGACACACATGTTTGCCAGGACTCATTGATACCCACACCCACGTGCTGCTTCAAGGCGATATCACCGCCGCCGATTACGACGCACAGTTGCTCAAGCAATCTCCGGAGTACCGGACGATCCTAGCCACGGTAAACGCACGGCGCGCGCTGGAGCATGGATTCACGACTATCCGTGATTTAGGCACCGAAGGTGCGGGCTATGCAGATGTGGATGTGAAAAAAGCGATTAACAACGGAGTCATCCCCGGCCCGCGCATGCAAGTTGCAACCCGTGCCATGTCTATCACCGGTTCGTATCCACTGTCGGGCTACGCGCCGAATGTCCCCGTACCACATGGCTTGCAGATCGTTGACGGGCCGGATGAAGCCCGCAAAGCGGTTCGCGAGGAAATCATGTACGGGGCCGACTGGATTAAGGTCTACAGCGACCGCAGCTATCGCGTCCGCGACGACGGAGTGCTGGACGACCTTCCGAACTTCACCCTGGACGAGTTGCGCGCCATCGTGGACGAAGCCCACCGCGCGCATCATCCGGTCGCTTCTCATGCCGTGGCGCTGAACGGTGTGCACAACTCGGTTGAAGCCGGCGTGGATTCCATCGAGCACGGCGACTATATCGCCGAGGCCGATTTGCAGATGATGGCGCAGCACGGCACCTACTATGTACCTACAATTTATGTCGGCGAGTATGTCGCCCAAGGGCGTGCAGCCGAGGGCGCTCCGGTGTGGCTGAAGATGATGCACATCCATGAGGACACCTTCCGGCGGGCCTTGAAGGCAGGTGTGAAAATTGCTTTCGGAACCGATGCCGGCGGATTTGCCTGGACAGAAAATCCCGCCAAGGAATTTTCCTACATGGTCAACTGGGGCATGACTCCGGCACAGGCCATCCACTCAGCCACAGTCACTGCTTCAGAATTGCTCGGCATGCAAAAGGAAATTGGCACCATCGAGGTAGGGAAGTACGCCGACATTGTCGCCGTCCCCGGCGATCCCCTTAGCGACATTACAGCCTTGGAAAAAGTGGACTTTGTAATGAAAGGCGGAGTGATCTACAAACAGCCGCAAACGAAGAACTGAATTGTGGGCAGGGCCGCAAGCAATCATGATCGCGCCAGAGTCATCCCCTTGAATTGCCGAAGCGGATAACGCTCAGCCAGTCCCACAAAGGTAACAAACAGCATGATGCCAAGGCTGTGCCCTGAAACGGCACACAGCGCCATCATTGCCCAGCAACTGAGCAGGCAGCTTCCTCCAATCATCCATCCGTAACGCAAGCAATCCACATCAGCACGCAAACCATTTGGCGCAAGTGGCATCGTGCGATGACAAGCCCGGAGTGCGCGCTTCTTGTAGGAGACACCTTGCCACAAGAGCGCTGCACAGAACGAGATGGCAAGCGCGGTTGCGGGATTGAAATATCTACGAGCCGTTAGAGTGAAAACAACCAGAGAAATTACGGCGCCGACCATCAGCCAAACGCTGAGGTAGCCAAGAAGAAACCCGGCAATAGCTCGATGCCTGCGCGACCACAGGCTCATGGCGGCCGTGTTGCGCACGGAATCAGCCACCAGAGGCAGCATCATGGCCACAACCATCAGCATCCAGTGAAGCATATCGCCGGTCAATGACGTCGCCGCTGCATGATGATGCTGGTGCGGATTTGATCCCGCACCAGTCTGGAATCCTTCAAGAATCACCACCCACGCCAGCAGGCTAAACCCGAGGCTCCACCATTCCGGGTGGTCCCAGGTAAAACGCCGCCACGCCGTAGCCGGATGAAATTTCATGCCGCCTCGTTACTTGTGGTAAATACTCACCCGCCCGACTTTAACCGTACCCGTGGGAGGAGCAGCCGCGCCGCGCTTCTTCGCGGGTGCATCGTAATCCGGAACAAATGTTACGCGGACATTCTTCGGGTCCCAATCACCCTTTGCCTCAAGCTGGCGCACGATGTGGCCAACTTCGTAGGCATACCGCAACCCACTGCCGGCATGCTTTTCATCCGAGCGGCTGGCCGCAGCAATACCGAATGTAGACATGCTGCCCACAAGCAGATCAGGACGTTTTGCAGGATCGCTTTCCGGCGGGAGGTTTAGATACACCGAGTAGCTGGTGTGGTGCACTGGCCCGGTAACATTCTCCAGGTTCAAATAAATCTTCGGAGGCGCGCCGCCGACGTCCAGCACTCGAGCCGGCCCAGACGGTGCACTCACCGCAAACTGCGTACTCGCAGATTTTCCAGAGAGTGTGACCGGCTTGCTGGTCGCACCCACCATCTCGGGAATATGCCGTTCGCCCACCGCAAGTATCCTCGGAATCAGATCAACCGCACCCACGATCGGGTCGGATTCATCCTCATACTTATAGGATAGCGGGTCTGCCGTGTTGTCCACCACCTGATTGGCGGTGTGGGTGGCAATATTGCCGGTGGAGTCATGGAAGTCAAAACTCACGCCGCTGAGCCATAGGGCATCCGTAGGATTCTGATGTTGCGGGCTGCGCGCTTTCCATACGTTCCACAGCCGGTCAATGTTGGCATGATGCATCCAGAAAACCGGATCCAGCCCCGCGGTCTCGAAAGCTCCCATAAAGCCGCCGACGGCCACGTGCATATCGCCGTGAGGCGTGATTTCCAGGACGCCAGCCGCACCACCGCCGTGACTGAAGACCGTCCTGCCTCCGCCAAACCCCGGACTTCCTCCGAAAGGATCGGCAGTGTATGCCGCCTCACTCAGCGAAGGCGTAAGGTTGGTCTTGCTCGCGCTGGCAACCGTGCGCCCATCGTTTCCTCGGTCACGAAATTCGACGAACAGTCCGTTGGGCGAGCCATCGGGAAGATTGAGCTCAGTAAACGCCGGAGGCAACTTTCTGGCCTCAGGATTCGTTGCATCACTGTAATTCCAGTAGGGAAGACTCCACCCCGGATCGCCACCCAGCTTTACCACCGTGGCAGCAATGATCTGCTCGAAATAATGCAGATACATGCGGTGCCACGGCAAAAAGAACCACGAACCATGCTGGCACTGCGACCAGAACCGGTCCGCGGTAGGCGGTACCGAGGCTGCCGGGATTGACCCCGGATCGTCTCCGACATTAAATCCATGAATGGCCGCCTGATATTGCCAACTGGTGGGATCTTCGACGGCGCGGGCCTGCATGTCGACCACCGCCTTCGAATACCAGAGCAGAGTAGGGTGCCATTTGTCCGCTTTACTTAATTTCCAAACGTCCTGGCGTACACGTGTCCCAGCCATATTGTTTCTCCTTGAAGATGGACTTCCTGAATGGAGGACTCAGGGAGTTGTGACAATGGAGGGAATGACGCCATTATGCGTTCAGGCGAAGTGTTCGTCAAGCAGTACGTTTCAAGTTATTACTTTCCCTAATTTGTCATGCCGACGATGAGCGGAGCGAAGAGGAGGAATCTGCTTTTGGCAGCGAACCAACCCATAGTGTCATTACATCAATTGTGTGACAACTCATTAAAACCCCATGTCATTCCCAGCCAGCCTTCGGAATGGCAAGGGCTAAGCGTTCCCTAAGCCACCTCCGCCTCAATCACGCAGAACGGCGATTTCGTGGGCACCAGACGCGTCATCCGCAACCCAGCCTTGGCAAACAACTCGCGGAATTCCTGCTCAGTGCGTTCCTTGCCCCCAGGGAAGAACAGCATTTCAAGATCAATCACCTTGGAAAAGTGTGGATCGTTCCCAGCCGGCACCACAAAATCCAGCAGCACGACTTTGCCCTTGGGTTTCCCCTGCAACGCCTTGCGGCAATTTTGCAGGATGGCGATGGCTTTGGAGTCCTCCCAATCATGAATGATATGCTTCATGAAGTAGGCGTCACCGCCTTCAGGAACGGACTGGAAAAAGTCTCCGGCAACGGTGCGGCAGCGTCCATCCAGCGCCAGACTGCAAATTCTGTGCTCGGCGCCACCGACCACATCTGGCAGGTCAAACAACACTCCTTTGACGTGAGGGTGCTTGCGCAGAATTTCGCAGATGATGAACCCATGTCCTCCCGCGACATCCACCACGGTACCGAATTGTGAGAAATCGTAGGCCTCAAGGGCAGGGTAGATCGCCATGCTGCTCATGGTCGTCATGGCATGATGGAAGCGGTCGAACTCAACCGGGTCGGAAGCAAAATACTCAAACGCAGGTTTGCCGGTGACGTGCTCCACCGTGGGCTGCCCGGTTTTTACCGAGTGCAGGAGATCGGATGCGACCCGGAAATGAAACGGATCAGCAATCCAGACCACCATGTCCCGCAGACCCTTGGGATGATCGGAGCGCAGCAGCTCTGCCGCAGGCGTCAAGGCGAAGTGACGCGGTTTGGTTTCAACAAAAATCCCCACCATGGCCAACAGGCGCAGGATTCGGTAAAGGGCATCTTCATTGGTATGGGTCTGCTCCGCCAGTACGGACACAGCGCGTGCGCCCTGGACCAGCAGGTCCGCCACCTTCAATTCTGCTGCCACCCATAGGGCTGAATTCGGCACATAGGCAGTCGCAATTTGCAACAATTGTTGTATTGCATCGGGTTGTTGAGGCTTCGTACTCGACTCTGCATGTTCACCGATAGTGATAGTTGCCATCCTCTCCTCCGGTTGTGATCTATTATCGTCCAAAGATTGTACGCGCAAACCGTGTTGAATTCGGCTCACATGAGACTGAATATTCTTGACGCTGACGGGGCCAGCTTGAGTACGATGTTGAAACTAAAAATCCGCAAGAAGGAGCGCGAATTTGTCATGCGGCGGAATAACCTGGCTTGTGGAAAGCTAATGTGTGGCGCGTTCGCATTGGTCATTTTCCTCCTGGCCCTGCTGGCTGCGTGTGGAGGCGGTTCTTCCGGTACTCCGCCACCACCACCTCCACCTCCCCCAGCGTCCAACAATCCATTCTGGGCACAGTGGGGAGCCAATCCCGCCCACAGCGGATTTACCCCGGTCGCTGGTCAATCCCTTACCCGCAAATTAGCAGACATCATTTATGACCCGTTTGTCGCACAGGAACAAGCGGAAGAGGGCGGCGATCTGGTGGCGCACTATCAATCCACTTTGGTGGATGGCAATGACTTCTACATGGAATCGAAGAGCGGCACATACCCTTCTTGTAATCCAGTGGGCAATTGGGTAAGTGGAGCGGCATGCGGGCCGAATGCGTGGAACAAACTGAAGTGGAATGTGGACCGGTTCACCTGGGAAAGCGGCCAGGCAGTCAAGATTTGGACATTCCAAACTGATTGGGTACCCGAACCGAACGGAAACGGATTGTCAGGCTGGGAGCCGGTATTTCACCCAGTTCTCGCCAACAGTGCGTTATACGTCCCCGCCGCCGGTGGAGCGATTTGGAAAGTTGATAAGAACTCCGGTCAGGCCGCAACCAGGATCAACCCATTTGCCGGCACCAGTGTGGATGCAAGCAATACCTTCGTCTCCGGTCCGCTGACCGCGGACGCAAACGGAAACATTTACTACAACGTTCTACAGCTGAGTGACCCAGCCGTAGCTGAACCATGGTTTGGATCGGATGTAGCCGGCGCGTGGCTGGTGAAAGTGACGTCGCAAGGGACAGCATCCATAGCACCCTACGCCGCGCTGGTGCCGGGCGCGCCCACAGGCAGCAGCACCAACTGCCCAGGACGTTTTACCGATGTCACCACACTGCCCTGGCCGCCCAGTCCGACGGCGGTTCCGGCCACACGGCTTTGCGGTTCCCAGCGTCCTCCGGTGAATCTCGCACCGGCCATTGCCAGTGATGGAACCATCTACACCGTCAGCCGGGCCCACTTCGATCGCTGGGTTTCATATCTGGTAGCTGTAAACCCCGATCTGACTCCAAAATGGCAGGCATCTTTAGAGCGCCGCTTGAATGATGGCTGCGGCGTCATTGTTCCTATCGCCAGTGATACTACGACTGCGAATTCCTGCCGGCCTGGAACCACACCGGGAGTTGATCCCACTACCAACGATCTAGGCTCCGCCAGTGTGCCGGATTTGGCGTCTTCTTCTCCGACGGTGCTACCGGATGGCAGTATCCTGTTCGGCGCACTCACAAACTACAACGGCTCGCGTGGCCACACCTTTAAGTTCGACGCGTCAGGAAATTTTCTGGGCGCTTACGATTTTGGCTGGGATTCGACCCCGGCCATCTACCCGCACGGTAATACTTACTCGATCATCATTAAGGACAATCACTACCAGGTCGGAGGCCTGTATTGTTCTTCTTTCTCCAGCCCCATCTGCCAACCTCTGCCAGACGGGCCGTACTACATCACGCAGTTGTCGTCCGATATGAATATCGAATGGCAGTTCCTCAGCACCAACACAACTGGAGGCCATCCCAACGGATACGAATGGTGTGTGAACGCACCCGCTGTAGATTCGAACGGCATCGTATATGTGAATAGCGAGGACGGAAACTTGTATTCATTGCCGCAGGGAAATACTGGAATTTTCAGCATTCCCGCGCAGTCAATCTTCCTCAAACAAGCCATCGGAGCAGCCTACACTCCGCTTTCGATAGGGCCTGACGGAAAATTGTACTCACAGAATGATGGACATTTGTTTGTGGTAGGAAACTGAGAAACAGCACTTTCCCAGTACCCCGCATCCAACTAAGAACTCGACGCGCGCCATAGCACTGCCGTAACCTGCGACAGTTCGCAAGGTTGCATCAAAATAGGAGTAATCATGCGGCCCTGCCGAAATGGCGCGATCTCACTTTTGCTGATTTGCTTGTGCGGGGGTGTATTCGCCAGCGGGCAGCAGAGCAAGGCCAGAAAAGCCACAGCAACAAAAGCCACAGCAACAAAAGTCACGGCCCCACAGATTCCACTACTCGCGGCTGATGACGGACTCACCATACTTGCAGCCGCGCTCGACGAGCGCAACCGTCATTCAGACAAAGCTGATTGTTCGCACCTGGTACATGACGTTTACGAACGCGCAGGCTTCTTGTTCGCCTACGAGCCCTCCTCGGATCTCTACGCAGGGATTGCGGAATTCCACCGGGTTACACGACCGCAGCCCGGCGACCTGATCGTGTGGCCGGGGCACGTTGGCATCGTGATCAGCCCCGGCCAGCACACGTTCTACAGTTCATTGAGCTCAGGATTTGGAGTCGAATTTTACGACTCCTCGTACTGGAAGCGCCGCGGACGGCCCCGCTTCTTCCGCTATATAAAAGAGCCCAGAGCGGTGGAGCCTGCGAAAAACACGGCGCTGAAAACGGCCAGCTTGGAAACCAAAACCGCCGTAGCGGCGGAAGAAGCGGACGAAACTGAGATGTCTCCCGCGGCAAGTCCGCAGGAATCGGCCCCCGCTCAGTTCCCGCGCTTAATGACAATTCAGTCGGCGCGGCCATCAGCTCAGGAGGTCTCTGAAACTGTGCTGGACGCTCTCAGTCAGACTGCCGAGGGATTTCGAGGCAAGAGCGTTTTCGGACTCTCCCAAACCGTAGTCGTACTCAGCCGCTTCCAAGTTCGGCGAGTGAAGATCGAGAACAATACAGGATGGGCGGAGCTGCAAATTACCCAATCGGCGTCCATGACAAGCGGCCAGTCCAACCTCAAAAAACACCAGCAAAAACACCGCTGGACACTCCGTCGTCGTGACCAACGCACCTGGGAGCTGGTGGTTCCGCAGGACGCCATGTATCTCAATCAGGACGATGCCGTCAGGCTGCTGTCCCAACAACTGGCAGCCATGACCGCGGAAGACTCAACCAGCGGTCCCCGTCAGAAAGCACAGCTTGCAGCGGTACTTGGCTCTTTGCTTGAAGTGAAGAAATAATAATCTGTAACCACGCGTTTGCGGCAATTGTCATAGCAAACCATATGCAGGTGAATATAGCCGACGCCAAACGGAAGCTCCGCAAGTTGATCAAGGCGGTAGAACATGGCAAGTCAGTGACCGTCTGCCGTCGCGGCGTACCTGTGGTGGATATTGTCCGTACTGAGGCTTCGGCACCAAATCTGAAGAAACGAGCGCTAGGCACGCTAAAAGGAAAAATTCAGATTGTCGATCCAGACTGGTGGCAATCTGCAAGCAAGCAGGAAGTCAAAGCTATCTGGTAACCGGCCTACCATTCACCACTTCATACTCCCCATTCATCCCTGCCAGCAATCGCCCGGTGCGGCGCATGTTGCTGCAATCGTACTCATACACCGACCCGCAAATCAGGCAGACTTGATAGTCCCGTCCATGACTACCCGTGTGTGGCCAGGAGAAGCGATGCGGGCAAAGTTTTTCTACCAGACGTCGCCAGAACGAAGGGGGAACCATACAGTTAAGAGTCCTTTAACGAGTCGAGGAATC
Source organism: uncultured Acidobacteriota bacterium (assembly GCA_963837365.1). GTDB lineage: Bacteria > Acidobacteriota > Terriglobia > Terriglobales > Acidobacteriaceae > CAWBXL01. Next base: position 456,691 of record CAWIMW010000003.1, on the reverse strand, counting down.
GCAATACGCTCCGGCATTGTAAGCCGGATTGACTCCATTAGACTTAATGACAAGGGCAATTACTGAGGTTCAGGGACCCCAGGGGTAGTGACCCCGTCCCCTGCAATGTCCCAACGACGTTCGATTACCCATACCAACGAGACAAGATTTACCCGCCAAATTACCCTACCTTAATCTTTCCAGTACGCCGCACTTTGGCGCACTAGGTAACAAGGGGTAACCATGGCCGCTCCGAATCCCTCGGTTTTACGTCGCAGTTCCCGGGTCCCGATGAACGTTCCCATACTGGTCACCAGCGTGGCCGAGCCGCACGCATTCTCCGAAGTATGCGAAACCCTGATGGTCAATGCGCACGGCTGCTCGTTGCGTTCGTCCACCAAACTGGACCCAGGCGTCCCGGTGCACTTTCAGACCAACGACGGCAACTGGACCATGGCCCACATCGTCGATTGCCAGCCCCTGAACCACGGCCAATCCAGCTGGATGCTAGGCGTCAGGCTGGAAAACCCCACTAACTTCTGGGGACTGAAAACCTACCCGGAAGACTGGGCGCAACTGATCGGATCGCCCTCCCCAAGCAACTTGCACCAGATGCCCAAGCCCGCCCCCGCCACTGATTTGCACGCCGTCATCGCCGAACTGGTCGAGCCATTGCACGCCGCAGTCAGTGAAATCCGGCAAAGACTCGAACGCCGCGAAAACAACCACAGTCAATTCGAAATTTCGCTCTCCTACATCCCGCCCGAAGTCGAAGAAAAAATCGCTGTCCGCCTGCGCGACGAACTGGGCACGCAGGTCATGGACAAGACGCGACTCCAGGCCGAAGGCGTACTCGAGGCCACAAAAGAAGCGGTCGGCAAAAGGATTGCCGAAGCCCGCAATCAGTTCCGCAGCGAGCTGGCCCATGAGCTGCAAGCAGTCGAAACGCGGGCGCACGGCCTGTCCGACGAAATCACCGCCGCAGTCCACCAGCATTTCCACTCGGGCGAAGAGCGCCTGGAGCAGCAATTACTGGAATCCGGAATCCGCCTCGAGCGTCGCGGCGAAGAATTCTTCCGCGTCCTGCAACAGCGGTTGGGCGACGAGCACGTAGCCTACCGCCAGGAAATGCGGCAGGTCCACGCCGCAGTAGCCTCGGAAGTGGCCGACATACAGGCTGAGACCACCAACATCACCAACCGTATTGCCACGCTGGATGCCTCTGCCCGTCATCTGGAAACCGAGATGGACGACCACCTGACCCGTGTCGCCGGCAACGTAATCGCCGGTGCACGCAGCCAGCTGGAGCACGCGCTGGACTCGGTCCTAAAAGACCTAGGCACACGCAACGCTAAAGAGCTACAGGCCCACTTGGACGACGCTCAGAACCGTTTGAAAATTATTCAAAAGGGAATTGAGACCTCGGTTTCCGACCTGGTAAAAGCAAAAGTCGCCGACAGCCTGGTCCTGTTCGGACAAACCATAGAAGCTCTGGCCCAGGATGCCGTCACCCGTTGGCGCGACGGTCTAGCCCAAGATCTGAGCTCCATGACCGAGATCCTGGCCAAAAACTCGCAAGCAAAAGCCACCTCCGCCAGCAAATAGGATAAAGACGGGGGCCCAGTCCAAAGCCTTGCCTTGAGCGGAGGCTAAGGGGCTCTGCTTGGGACGGGTTTTTGTTCTTCTAATCTCAGCGTCCACGCCCATGTAAATCTGCGTAAACCAGCGTGACAATCCCTCCCCCAGCAACTAGCATCATATGGATAATGCCTTACCGCTCGAACGCTGCTGAAGCGTGGTATCCCGATCCCGACCCTGCCACGCAGGCAGATACTGCAATTGATTTGCTCCTGCCCGCGTCGCTGACTCAGCCTTTCTGGAAATCGCTGCTAGGCAATTTGCGGGACACGCTGGCGCCGGAAAAACTGCCGCCACTGCTGCTTACTTCGCGACCGGTAGACCTGGGTTTGCCGCTCGGCGAGCGCCTGCGGTTGCCCTGGTTTCGCACCGTGTTTACCAACCTTGGCGAGGTTATTTCTCCCGAGGCGCTGCCACCGCTGGAACTGGAATCGATTCCTGTAGACGGCGGAGAGCTGATTAGCGACCAGCTTAGCCACCTTTGGTTCAGCTCACTGTTGCGCAATCTCGCCGACCGCTTGGTCCCGGAAAGGTTGCCCAAACTTGAGCTGTCGTCCAAACCGGTGGCCAACTTCATCCCCCAAACCTGGTTGTTGCTGCCCCTGTGGTCGGAAGTGATCAGTACGCCGAAAGTGTTTTACGCGGATAAACCGGACGCGGTGAGTTCCTCCGTGGTGATCCCACTGCCCACTTCTGCGCTCACGGCGACAGGGCAAGCCATGCCCCCTAAGAACCCAACCCAGGCAGCGCTACTCCGCGATTTGCGGCGGTCTCGGGTTCGCCAATTCGTATGGATTGGCATCGCCGCAGTTCAGACCGTCTACCTGATCGTGAGCTTGATCGGAACCAACTAACTTGCGGCGGTGAGGGCCGAGTATGCTTGCGGCCATATTTCCACCTTCCGCAAATCTGGTGTATCTTGTCCAGCGGTAGACATCCATGAAAACAATTCTTTCTGCACTTGCATTGATGCTGTGCCTGGCTCAGTTGTCAGCAGCGCAGGTTGACCCGCGCTGGAAACCCAACGATCCCGACCGCCCAAACCCTCCGGTGATCGAACCGGCAACGGCGAGCACGCAGGATCTGCCCGGCCGGGTTCCATCGGATGCGGTCGTCTTGTTCGACGGCAAGGATCTTTCCCAATGGCTGGGCGAAGACGGCCAGCCGGCAAAGTGGAAGGTCGCCGACGGATACCTGGAGGTGGTCCCGAAGACCGGCATCATTCACACCCGCCAGGCCTTCGGCGACTGCCAGTTGCACGTGGAGTTCTCCGAGCCCGTGCCGCCGAAGGGCGAGAGTCAGGAGCGCGGCAACAGCGGCGTGTTCCTGCACGGACTGTACGAGGTCCAGGTGCTGGATTCGTATGAAAACAAAACCTATGCCGACGGACAGGCGTCGGCCGTTTATGCGCAGTTTCCTCCGCTGGTGAATGCGTCGCGGCCGCCGGGGCAGTGGCAACAGTACGACATCATTTTTCACGGGCCGCGCTTTGACAAGGACAGCAAGCTACTGCGCCCGGCGCGGGTGACGGTGCTGCACAACGGAGTGTTGACGCAGGACAACGTCGAGCTGTCAGGCCCCACCGGCCACCATGTAAGGCCACCATATAAACCGGGGCCGGATAAACTACCGTTGGCGCTTCAGGACCATGGGAACGCGGTCCGCTACCGGAATATTTGGATCCGGGAATTGAGCAAAGGGCAATAAATTAGGACGCGGGATGCGCTTGATGAGATAGAAGGCGTTGTAAAAGCGCAGTGGCCTTGGATGTTTCCGCAAGCATGAGTGGGTTTGCTGTGAAGTTGAGAGCTCAAGCGCCGCAGAAAGTTTTCAGAACGGACGGCTTCGGAGTTAAATTCAATCTGCCGACTTAGTTTCGACTACCTGCGGCTGCGAGAAAATGGTGCGGTGTAGATAGTTCCGAAGCCGATGCGGCCAGTCTCGCCGCATGCACGGCTTTTCCAGGAACACGAAGTAAGGACTACACAGCAATACGACGATCGTTCCTACAAGTGCAAACTGAATCCAGAGATGAAGCCAATAGGGTGCGCCCTCTGTGATTTTCTTAGTGAAGCGTGCCACCGCGGAAATGCCCTCGAAGTGAAGCAAGTAGATGGAATAGCACATTCCGCCGATGGCAGTGATCCAGGGATAAACAAAAATGCGGTTCACGAACCGTCCGCGAAAAGTAGCACAGTAGAGTGTCAGCAGTACGCCGGGAAATAACCAATGCGTTAGCGCCTCCGAACGCGCCAGTAAAGGCACGATTGGCCAACCAACCAATGCAACCACATCCCAATATAGGTTTTTCCCAGGGCTTTCAGCCCAGTCTGTCAGAAAAATATCGGCCAGCAAGAGTCCCAAGAGGAAAAACTGCAAGTAGGCGAGGATCGAGAGTGAAGCGCGCGGACTGTTGTGCAAGAAAAGAGATTGCAGCGCAAGAATTGTAATGATCAGCCCTACGAAAACAGAACGGCGTGCAAACCGGTTACGGATCGCAAATAGCGGAGTCAGCCACGGAACCAGCAGGTAGAACTGGACCTCAATTTCGAGTGTCCAGCCAACTCCAATCACGGGACTAAAGTAGCCATAAATCGCATTGTGCAGATAAACAAAACTTGCCCCCAGATGTGTATAGAGGTCGCTTGCGGGTTTTCCCTGGATGTAGACTGCCCCAACGAAGAGAAGGAGCACAGCCACTATGTAGGGCGGTTCCAAACGTGTGAGCCGCCGGAGGTAGTACTTACTTAGCTTTACCGCAGGAGCGCCTTTGATACGGTGCGCCGCGAACGGCAGCCCCAGAATAAACCCGCTGATCATGAAGAACATCTCCACGGCTCTGTAACCCACGGGCACAACGTGATTCACCCACGAAGTTTCCGGAAACGTGTAATAAGCGGGCGATTTAACCGACAAATAACCGTTCAGATGAACCAAGATAATGGTTGCGACTGAGACGAAGCGCAGACCATCCATTTCCGGAATGAAACGGCCGGAAGTGCTCTCACGGGAGAGGTGGGACAAAATCCATTTGCCGATGCGACGGCGCGGGGCTGAAACCGACACTGGCATCTGACGTACAGGGCTTGTGGTCTGAAGCTCCGTACCCTGTTTATCGGTAGAGACCTTGGAAGGATTCCCTGTCACTGCCATATGCTACTATCACGATCTCTTGAATATTTGGATTTGTGAACTGGGCGAAAGATACTAAAGAACACACCACTCATCTCTGCGGCTCAGGATGGAGAGTGGGCCGATGCGCTGTTCCCTCCGCGTGCTTGACCAGCGATTTGGTGCTTAATAAACGCATTCCACGCAGGGGTTGAAGGGTACCATTTCCCAGCCTGCTTGCGATCCCAGACCGTCTCGATATTTTTCGGCCCGAATCTGTCATTCCGGCCTAGTCCCCTGCCATTTAACTAGCACTCTTAGATGGCCACGAAGTCTGCCCACCATGTTTAAACGCCAGGTTCCCAATATGCCCGGCCCGTGCCGCTGCCACCCCTGTCTCCACTGGAGCATTCGGCTCTTTCCGCGACTTGACGCACTCAAAGAAATTTTCCATATGACTGATGGTTCCATCCTTAAAGCTGCGCTCCGTCATCACTGGATTCTGCCCACTCGGCACGCCTTCACGATGCAAAGTAAACCCGCCACGGTCCAGCTTCATTGTCCCTTCGGTCCCGCGAAATTCCAGCCCGCCATCATCAATGGATGAATTCATCATCCCCTCATACACCACATCGAACCCGGGGTAGCGGAATGCCGCCTGGATGGTGTCGGGACAATCCCACTGTTCGAAAACATATTTATCGGCCAGCATCTGCGCCTCGCGTGGCGCGTCCGATTTCATGGCCCAATGTACCACGTCGATCCAGTGGGTAAACAAATCAGTCATGGCGCCGCCGCCAAAATTCCAGAACCAACGCCAGTTGCTGAATTTTTCTTCGCTGAAGGGCTGCTCCGGGGCCCCTCCCAGCCATAGCTTCCAATCGAGAGCATTCACGTCGGTTGGTTCCGACTTCCAGTTGCGCGCATAGTTCTGCCACCAGAAAGTCCGCACCTGCGGAACTTTCCCCAGGCTTCCACCCTGAATCAGTTCGACCGCGTCGCGAAAGTGGGCCCAGCTGCGCTGCTGCATTCCGCATTGCAAAATCTGTTTTCCGGAACGCACTGCCCGGGTCAATGTGGCGCCTTCCTCAAGAGTGTGCGTCACCGGCTTTTCCAGATAAACATCCTTGCCCGCCGCCAACGCATCTGCCGCCATGCGAACATGCCAGTGATCTGGAGACGCAATGAACACAGCATCAATGTCCTTCTGAAGCACCTCGCGATAATCCAGATGCGTCGTGGCCAGCCCATTCGACCGTTCCTTGACGGCATCGCAATGTGGCGAGTAGACGTCGCTCACCGCGACAATCTGATAGGGCCCTGCCTTGTCGGCTACATTCAGCAGGGTACGCATGCGGCGGCCGGCGCCGATGACTCCAACGCGGAGCGTATCGTTGGCTCCCAGCACTCGCGTCGAGGCGAGCGCGGTCATGCCAGATGCAATGAGAAAGCTGCGGCGATTTAACATTTTGGTGGGGCCTCCTGAGAATGTCGGCCTAGATCTTATCAAGCCGCCGGAGTCCAGTGTTAGGAATGCGGCAGGATGGCCTTGAGATAACGGCAAATATTCTAAAGATGGAGTTCACAACTTCACCCGCATTTCATTCCCAGCGGTGAATCCCAACGATTCATACAGGGACCGGCCTTCAGGACTGGCATGCAGAATGACAAAATCAATATTGTGAGCCTTGCACCAATCCATGGCGGCTTCGACCAAGCGGCGAGCCAAGCCGCGGCGGCGATAAGCAGGCTCTGTAAAGACGTTGAGAATGTTGCCCCGCCGGGAACTGGACCCGACCATGTGCGCCGGCCAGTCCATGAGCCAGAGGCCGGCTCCCGCCACAACCAAGTCATCCGCGGTCACGGCAAACCATGCCAGGTATTCGCCAGACTGCATTTTCTGTTCGACCCAGGGCAGAAATTTATCCGACATCGAGTCCAAAGCCGCGTCGTCGCGATACCCCAGGTCGCGGAACATGATGCGGCGATGTCTGGCAATCGTGCTCGCATCGGCCACAGTGGCTCGGCGCAAGGCGACGCCGTTTCCAAGAGTTAGTTCAAATTTCTCCATCATGCTCAACTCAGAATTCGAAGTATAACGCCCGGGAAAAGCACTCAATTTCCCTCTTGTGGCTCGTGTGCTACCTTTATCGCCGCCGTCATCTTAACCAAAAAAGGGGACATCCGGTGGGTCAAAGTCGAAGCCTTCTAGTGTGCGTTCTCTCTTTACTAATTCTGCAAGTTTTCACGCTCGCTCAGGACACGCCTGTTGACCCTTCAGTCGCGCCTCCGCCGCACGCTCATACCATCCATCTCAAGCACATCCTGGTGATTAGCCAAACCAAGGGATGGGAGCACGATTCGATTTCGGATGCGATGGTGGCCATCTACAATATGGGCCACGACAGCGGTCTGTGGGACGCCACCCTGCGCACCGACACCGAACTCATCACCAAGAAAGACCTGGGAAGGAACTCGAAGAACCTGGGCAACTTCGATGCGCTGGTTTTTGTGAGTACCACCGGTGAACTCGACCTGGACGACAGCCAGAAGAAAGACATGATGTCCTTTATTAAGGATGACGGGAAAGGCTTTGTCGGTGTCCACGCCGCGCTCGACACCAATTACAAATGGCCGGAGTACGGTGAGATGATTGGCGGATGGTTCGACCAGCATCCGTGGTCCACCTTCAACGCGCCGATTATCAATGAAGATCCGAACTTTCCCGCGGTACGGCACTTTCCCAAAGCGTTTGTTAAGTATGACGAAATTTACCAGGCCAAAGAATGGTCGCGAGATAAAGTCAACGTACTGCTCAGCCTCGATCCCAAGAAACTGAATTATGACAATCCGCGGGTGCACCGGACTGACCACGATTTTGTCGTCGCCTGGTCAAAGATGTACGGCAAAGGACGGGTGTTTTATTCGACTCTTGGCCATACGCAGGAAGCCTGGAGCGACCCTGACATCCGCAAGATGTATTTTGAGGCGATCAAGTGGGTGCTGGGCATGACGGAGGGGAGTACGGCTTCGCATCCGCGCCCGTGAACCTGCTATTGGGTCTTCAACATCAATTGGGTCTCGCCGTCCAGGTGGACATTCTTGGTGCTTGACTTGATCACGTTGGTGCCTTCGTCGCTACCAAGATCGGTCCCTTTCATACCGACAGCGCCGTGGGACTCGCGGGTAAGCACTCTGCCCGCCTGTGATGCGGGTACGGCGACCGGAGCCTTCATGCTGGGAATCTGCGGCTCACTACTCAGTACAGTACTGGGTGCGTCGGCGGATCCGATATTTGCTGATTGCTGACCCGGAGGCGGCCCTCCGATGCTAGCCGGAGTGCCGGGCGCATCAATACCGATGATGAGCGGTGGCGCAATCGCCTGGATGACCGCTTGCATCGGCAGTTCATTTCCGTCCTTTATCAAGATGCGATCGAAGACGATGCCCAGCTCAGACTCCGGAGACTCTTTGGTATGGGGTTTGGCGCTGGTGATATGACCTTCTATTTTGCTGTCCCGTGGAATTACGACCTTGCCGTGGGACAGCATGTCCATAGTGGTCTTGAGTTCGATCTTGTCCCCGGGCTTGGCTTTCTTTGCGTCGAGTGACTTGGACAACTCCGCCGGAATCAGGATCCCGGGAAGGATTTTGGTTAAGGCCGCGTCGGAAGACTCCGTCGGCGTTTGCGCGAAGCAACCCGCAGCCAGAACAGCCATGGTAAGTAGAAAAACGGAGATCTTCATGCAATTTCCCTCCAGATGGCACGCACAGAGAGCTGGCCCGCCTGGCTAGCCCAGAGCTGATCATAGGACCAAGCTTGCGCTTTTTTCAACAGGGAGGGCCTGGCGCTTCGTAACTTTCTTCTTGGAACTTTTCCTGGCCGCCGAACTCGATGCGGGCGCGGCGTTCGGCCTCGGCCCGCTCCAGGCCGGAACCTTCTAGATCATCGGCGCGGTGTTGGATGTGCGAGAGCAGCTCTTCATCCATATCGCCCGCAATCTCAGAATGATGGAAAAACTTGGCGGCAAGGCAACGCAGGTAAGCGAGGGCTCTCATATTTCCTCCGGACGGGTGGCAAGGGCGGAGGCAATGGCTCCGACAAGGCGGTTCCATCCGTCAGTCTCCTCGCGCAAGCGTTTGCGCCCGGTGGCCGTGAGTTCGTAAAACTTGGCGCGGCGATTGTTCTCCGATATGCCCCAGGTTGCTTTTAAAAGTCCCTGACGCACCAGACGAAATAGTGCAGGATAGAGAGCACCTTGCTCGATGAGCAGCGCACTCCGGGAAATTTGGCCGATGCGCAAGAGCACGCCGTAGCCATGAAGAGGCCCGAGTGACACTGCTTTCAGAATGAGCAGATCGAGTGTGCCGGGAAGAAGTTGGGCCTGTTCCGTCATAGTCCTCCTAAGACAGTTAGGAGATTATTACCCCGACTCTCCTAAGCTGTCAAGGAGAAACCCTCTGGTCCATCCTGACTTGTAGCTGGTGTCGACAACGGTTGGCCTGCTTAGCTTTATGATGTATTTCAGCCGGTCCCATGCGTACACGTATCTACCAACTCGACGCCTTCACTACCCGCCGCTTCTCCGGAAATCCCGCAGCCGTGATGCCGCTCGACAGCTATCCAGATGACGCCGTGCTCCAGGCGCTGGCGGCCGAGAACAATCTGGCGGAGACCGCTTTTCTGCTCCACGACGGCGCCAATTATCGCTTGCGCTGGTTTACACCGATGGTTGAGGTGCCGCTCTGCGGACACGCTACCCTGGCCAGCGCAGCGGTGGTCATGGAGCGGCTCGAGCCCGGACGCAGCCAGGTAGTCTTCCATTCGCTTAGCGGGCCGCTCAAAGTGAAGCGTTCGCAAATCGGATACGTTATGAACTTCCCGGCGCGTCCATCGGAGCGCGTAGCGACGCCACGCGGACTGGCCGAAGCCTTGGGCGCTACTCCTGTTGAAGTATTTGGAAATGCATTTAATTACATGGCATTGCTCGATAATCTGAATGTGCTACATCAATTATCACCAGACATGGCCACCCTTGCACGCATGGACCGTCCCGGCATCATTGTGACCGCGTCCGGAGAGGGAAGTTACGACTTCATCAGCCGCTACTTTGCTCCGGCCAAAGGAATTCCCGAAGACCCGGTGACTGGAGCGGCGCATTGTATGCTCGCGCCCTACTGGGCCAAGCGCCTGGGTAAAACAGAATTTCGGGCGTTTCAGGCCTCGCGTCGTGGAGGTGAAGTGATTTGCCGGGTCATTGGTGATCGTGTGGAATTGGAAGGTAGTTGTGTCTTCTACATGGAAGGCGAGGTGGAGATATGAGCATGCCCCATGAACTGGCGGCGCTGTTTCGTCGTGATCTAACGCGACTGGCGCAGGAGATCGAGGCGTTTCCCGATGAGGAAACACTATGGAAAACGCTGCCGGGAGTGAGCAATCCGGCAGGCAATCTGGCGCTGCACCTCGAGGGAAATCTTCGTGAATATATTGGACGCCAGCTCGGGCAGCTTTCCTACATACGAAAACGCGACCTTGAATTCAGCCTGAAGGGAATCTCGAAAAATGAACTGGGCACGCGCCTTGCTGAGTTGAGACAATCCATACCTTCAGTGATAGAAGGGCTTTCTTCCGAGCAATTGGAGATGGACTATCCCGAAGTAGTGATTGGCGTCGTAACCACGACGCAGCAGTTCCTGATTAGCTTGTATGGACACCTGAGCTGGCATCTCGGACAGGTTGATTATCTGAGGCGGGCTTTGACGGGGGCGGGAGCCATTAAGCTGGTCGGCCTCTGAGAAGCTCGACCGATTATCATTTGCCACTGCCTGCAAGACTTTCAAATTTCTGTTTGGTTTCCGGAGACCAGCCGGAAATCAGTTCTTCGACCTTGCCGTTGGCATCCACGACCACAGAGAGCGGCACGGTCATTTCATCCGTGGCAAACAAATGCTCGATGTTGGCCACACCGCCAACGTAGATCGGGTACTCCACTTTACCCGTGCCGTAACGGAGGAGGAGGGTGCTGCCCGCTTTTGCTCCCGCGGAGAATGCTTCAACCCGACCGTTCGGCCAGGTGACGGTAGGGGCTTATGCATTAAGACTCGCGAAAGCAGTTATTTCAAAACTCTTTTGTACTTAAGACGGGTTCGTAAATTGGAGTAGCAGTCGTATCGCAGTGGGTGCCCAGAGTACAACCTGAGTCGAGCCGGGTTATTTCTGCTGCAAAGACTCCAGGTAATGCAGAAGGTTGTCTACGCGTACGTTTCCCAAGTCCTGGTCGGCTTCAATCTCATGGAAAACCGGTCCCCAGACCGGCATTTCACGGGAGCCATGGGGATTTACATTTTCGCTGCCCTCGATGATCTTCTTCACGCGCTCGCGGGGGAAGGTTCCACCGGAATGTTTGGCGATCTGCGTCAGGTCTGGGACTTTTGTCTTCAGCGCAGGGGCAGCCGGACCGTTACCCTTGCCATCCACTCCGTGGCAGGCAGCGCAGTAATCGTGAAAAATGGCGGCGGCATTGACGGTATGAATTGACGCTGGTTTTGCAGTTTGTCCGGCGCTTGCGCAAGGCAAGGAACAGACAACCGCGAGCATCAGGCTTAGACTGACGGTCAGCCCAGCGAAGCGCTTCACCAACTGATTTGGCATGGCAAGCATCTTAGCGCGAAGGATTGATCCACCGCCAGTGCTGGGGCCTTACCGGTAAATTGCGTGGTGCCCAGAGTTTACGAAGCATGGAAAGAAGATCTATCGACTGGCAACGACGATCTTGGCTCCCCAATCCGTATACGCTGTAGCGTTACCCCCGGGAAACAGCGGCAACTGCATCTCCCCTTTGGTGTCCGCGGATAGAATCGAATCTGGCAGCCACTCTCCGGTCCGGGGATTGTACCAAGCAAAATGGTAGGATGCGTTGGCAATCCAGCCCGAAGTCCGTGCGCGTTGGGCATTGTTCTCAAAATAGAGCAAACCGAAATCCTCATTTTCGGTTCGCATCAGGTAACCCCAACCGTCCAGGCCGTTTTCTTTGCTGCCTTCGGCCTTGCGAGGTGAAAGATCGTCGGAAGCCAGAAGCAAGTCGCGGTAGCGGGTTCCTTCTGAGAGTACGAACTTTCCCAGCCACTGCATGTAGTTGCCAGATTTATATCGCAGCGCCTGCCAGAAGTAAGGCCGCCAACCCGGCGGCTCGGAGGAGTTGGTGACATCGTAGGCAGCGGTCCCGTGAACATGGCCGGCCAATCCACCTGATAGAACACATCCATACATCTGGGCGCGGGAGAAATAATTGTCGCGGTCCGAGTCCGGCTCGGGTTGTTCCCCGGCCACCACATTATTGGGGTGGATCCAGCCGCTGTAATAAGGCTCCATGTCCATGGCCGGGTAGGGCGGATTCAGTTTGAATAAGGTCTCGATCGCTTCATAAATTCCGTGGTCACGCGGCTTATTTCCGGTGCTGTGCATGGTGATCCACGGCGCTTTGTCTTTATGGCCGAAAGTAGTGTAGGTGGAGTGGTCAATCAGCGAGGTCACCGGCTGGCCGAACGGCATCGGCCCGAATTTGCGGTAGTGGTAGTTGAGCGCCTGGTTGAACTCATCTGCTGTGAGGCTGAGGTTCTTCAGATAAATATCAAAATGAATCTTGCTGAAGATGAAGTTGTAAGCGCCGTAGCGCGCGACCATGTACTGCACGAAACGCGAGTAAGATTGGTTGAAATCAAAGTAAGCCATCCAGGGCGGACAAACATCGCGGCGGACAGTCTCCAGGATCGGGATGAAACCCTGCGAGTTGAGGTACTGCATTTTCTTATCCAGGCTCTGAAAATATTGCGGGATGATGCGGTCAAAATCTGCCAGGCCTTCGCGATTGGGAATGATTTCAAACGGGCGATAACCCCGCTCGTCGTGCATGGACTTTGCGGTGGGCTTGTCGCCGACCAGCACCCCGAATTCTTCCCATGCGTTCCGGTAGAACACTCCCTTGCTGTCGGCATAGGTGGCGGGATATTGGTCCGATGCCCAAGTGGGAAAGGCCGCGATCATGCTGACCGAGTTGAAGCCTTGCCGCTTGCGCCATTGCACCGCTTGCTCAAAAGTGATGCCGGGAGCGGGCTGGTAATCGGCTGCGGCGGGTTCGCCGGTGAGTGGCAAGCGCCAGGTTGCAGCTCCGAGCCAGGTATCGCCCAACATGAAGAAAGGCGTGCCATCCGCGTATTCCAACTCATGGCCGTTGGGTGTAGCTCGCAGAAAACCGCGACGGCTGGGGTTCTCGCGCTTGTCCTGCTCGCCCCATTCCCGGGCAGTAAAAGTGCCCGACTTCCCGTTGAGGCCGCTGTCGCCGGGTTGATTGGAGCCACTGCTCCAACTCCACTTACCGGCAGCGGTCGCAACCATGCGGACGCGAAAGCTATTTCCCCCGTCCCAGAACCCGTACACTCGGTGTGAGAAGCCGGGACCCTTGAGATCCACCCAGAGCATCACATCCACGTAAGGATTGGCGTAGCGGTGGGCCGCGTGAAATTCGATCTCCCGGAGTTCCCAGACATGGGGTGAAGTTTGCGCGGAAAGGGAAGAGCAAAGCGCGAAACAGAGGAACAGCAAGATTCGCCGGAACATAGCCCGAGTAGCCTACCGCTTTCGCCGAGGCAAGGACAACCTCCGCAAGTCTATAATCGTAATATTCTATGAAACGAATTGGGGTGTTGTGCGCTCTTCTTCTACTGTGCAGTTTCGCAAGTACGGTGCAAGCAGCCGCTGCCCAGGCAGCATCTTCCGAGAGTGCAGATGCCGCAGCCCACAAAGTTCCGGTGATGGATGGTGCCGCCGGTGATTGCTCGCTCGACCTCACGGTGACCGCGGATGGCAAACCCGTGTACGCCGCGGGCGTCAAAGTTCATATCGCATACGGATTCGGCGGGTTCAGGAAATTGGACCTGGAAGCCAGCACTAATGTGGATGGCAAGGTCAAATTTACCGGAATTCCATCCCGCGTCCGCCAGCAGACGCTGGAATTTCGGGCGAGCAAGGATCAGCTCGCCGGTAGTTTTACTTATGATCCTGGCTCAGAGTGCCAAGCCAAACGTGATCTGGTGCTACAGAAAACTTCATCACAGCCCAGTAAATAGTGGCAGGACTTCAGGGGCTAAAAACCCACAAACTTTTTCAATCGGTGCCGCAGGGCTGGAAGCCCTGCCCCACCCTAATCTATTTTCTACTTCGTGTTGTTTGAGTAAACCTCTCCACCCTTCATTACGAAGACGACTTTTTCCATGACCGTAATGTCGGCCAGCGGATCGCCATCCACGGCCACGATGTCGGCGAATTTGCCCGGTTCGATGCTGCCGATGTCCTTGTCACGCCTGGTCAGTTCGGCGCCATTGATGGTCGCCGCGCGCAGGGCATCGAGAGGAGTCATGCCTCCTTTTACCAGCGCGCCAAATTCCTTCGAAACCACTTCTGGATCATCGTCCACGCCGTAGGCAATCTTAATGTGGTGCGCCAATGCTCGCTGGAAGGCCGGAGCCTGTTCTTTGAGAATTGCCACGCCCTTGGCAAAGCTCACCGGATCGCGCCCTTGCGAAGTCCCGGTTTCCATATCGTGCTGGAAGCAAAACAGCGTGGGCACAAGCCAGGTGCCGTGTTGTTCCATCAGGCGCGCACCTTCTTCGTCCATCACCGTTCCATGCTCAATGGAGTCCACGCCGGCGCGGACGGCGGCTTTGATGCCTTCGGCTCCCTCTGCATGGGCCATGACTTTTTTGCCGGCGCGGTGTGCGATCTCAACCGCCTTGGCCATCTGCTCCTCGCTGAGTTCTTGTACCCGATAGTCGCTGATGGGGTCCATGACTCCGCCGGTGGCCATCAGCTTGATCCAATCTGCCCCATATTTGATGTCGCGGCGCACCACGTGGCTGATGTCATCTACCGAGTCGGCGATGTTGGGACGCGGCGCTAAACCCGCGTCGGGAGCTAAGACGTCGTCATCCCCGTGGCCGCCGGTGAGCGACACGCAACTTCCTGCTGAAACCATGCGGGGCCCACGGATCAGGCCGTTGTTGATGCTGTCACGCAGCGCGAACTGCGCATAGGAGGGATCGCCTTCGCAGGCATCGCGTATGGCGGTGAATCCATGATCGAGCCAGACTTGCAGGTTACGCACTCCCCAAATGGCTTTTTGCGCGGATGACGTGCGCAGGCCACCGGTGGAGGACTGGTCCTTGGGATTGCCCAGCACGTGAGCATGCGAATCAATGAGGCCGGGGACGACGGTGTATTTTGAAAGATCAAACACTCGAACGCCGGAAGGAGCGGAATCGGTGATGCTGAGGATACGGTCTTTGGCAACGACGATGTATTGGTTGGTGGAAACTTTGCCAGTGCGAACATCAATCAGGTGTCCGGCACGGACAGCCAGGGTTGGGGCCCCCTGGCCTTGTAGGGTTGCTGCCACAAAACAAAATGCGCATGCCAGTACTGCCAATCTCGTTAGGGTCCGCATCATTCCTCCGGGGAACTAAGAAGATTAGGGGGTGAGGACCGTGCTGACAATAACAAATTTTAGCGTAGGAGGAGGCCGGCCCGGAGGGCCGCGATTCTCAATTCCGACAGAGTTCGAGTATTCTTTGCCAGACACGCAATGAACAATATGCCGACTGCTGAAAATTGGCCTTGGCCCGATTCCCTGGACGCTCTGACCGCAGCGCCCGACCATCATGAATTAGTCCTCGAGGATGAGCGCGTACGGGTGATCATCACTCATATCCAGCCTGGTGATTTCGTGCCGTTGCACACCCATCGTTGGCGGGGAGTTGCTTATCTACTGAGCGTAAGCCACTTCATCCGTCGTGATGAGAACGGCGATGTGCTGTTGGATAGCCGTAAAGCCGGAGATCTGCCGAGAACTCCGCATGCCCAATTCCTGGACCCGCTGCCCCCACATACTGTCGAAAACACCGGGGATGGGGAGATCCGAATTTTTATTGTGGAATTGAAGAAATAGGTTGTAGCAATCAGCTCTAGTTACGATTAGGCACTACCTGCTGCCTGTGACTCCTCCGATGTTTCCTCAGTCAGGACGATGGTTACGGCATCTGTAATCGCGCCTACTGACAATAAACTTTTCAATTTCAGGATCAGAGTGGTGGTGACTTCTTGTCCGTTGGTGACCACCAGCGCGCCGGCCTTGGTATAGAGGTCTTCGGTAAGCACCATGCCGGGCGAGAGTTTGTGAATGCTGCATTTTCGCGTTAACTCCTCATTCTTTTCCGGATCAAGCTCGACCAAGCTAAACAAGACCTTTTGGTCTATATCCCGGTGTTGCTTCATGAGCAAATTGGCAGCTTCCACGCGCGACCGGCCCTTGCGTACCAAAGTGTCAAATGCGATGGCAATTCGCAGCAGATCGGCTCCCATACGCATGTCCGCCATCTCCCGGTCGGCGATATCGGAATCAACCGAGGTGGGCCGGTTCTGGTGCGCGATCATCCAGGCGATTGGCTCCATGCGCGGTATGTTCTCCAGCAGAGTGCGCGCAACTTCTGGGTGGGAATCGTAACGGGATTTTTCTTCCGGAGTTAATTCGCGCCCGGAAAACACGGCATCGATAGTTTCCGGGGCCAGCACCACGCAGCCTAGTTGAGACATCATGGCGGCCACTTCAAACCTCCACGGCCGCGGCAGTCCCACCTGGGACACAATGTGGTTCATGTAGCGCCGCAGGCGCATGGCACGTCCAAAGGCCGCGGGATTGACCAGGCTCAAAACCTCGCTCAGTACATGGATGCTTCCCGTCAGCGTGTGTTCCAGCAGATCTCGCTCTGCACGCACCAGGCGGTATTGCATGAGAGCGGCGCTGAGGGTCTTTCCTAAAGTATCTTTGTCGCAAGGTTTGGTCAGGAAGCGAAAAATGCTGCCTTCATTCACGGCGCCAATAGCCGCGTTCAAGTCGGCATGGCCACTTAGCATGATGCGGATGCTGTCCGGTGACAGTTCCTTTACCTTGCGCAGGACTTCTACGCCCGTCATTTCCGGCATGCGCATGTCGCTTACCACTGCTGCATACGGGCCGTTAGTCTCGATGGCGATCAGCGCGCCTTTTCCGCCCACCGCGGTGTCAATCTGAAAGTCATTTCGTAGCAGCCGCTGATAGCCCTGCAACACGGCGGGTTCATCGTCCACGAATAGGATTTTTTCCTCCACACGTGTCCTTTCTGTAAGCGGGGTTCTCTTGTGGAGACTATCGGCAGAGTAGTGCAAGGCTTTAATTGGGGACTGATTGGTATGTACTTCTGGTGGTTGCGCTAGCGTGCGGCCCCGAACGCAGGCACAGCGCCTACTTGGGACATGAACTTTAACGTATCCAAGACCTGCCAGACCTCGACACACTTGTCGCCTTGGAAAAGATGGATGTGGACCCCGGGCGCACTCACCATCTTCATGGTCGGGGCGATCCCCATGAACTCATCGCGGTGGGTGCCGTAGAAGGTGAAGCGGTGGACGACTTTGTCCTTGTCCGCAATGATATCTTCGATATCAATCCGCATATCGGGGAAGGCTTTCAGCAGGGCAGTGTAGTGGTCGCGCAATCCTGAGACCCCGGGTTTGATGCGGCTGGAGAATCCGTGGTGAAGAACCGAAGGGCTATAAAGCTGAAGGTGGCCTTCCAGGTCGCGGGCCTTAAACCGCTCTGAGGCGAGCTTCAGTGCATCAATATTCTGCTGCTCGGGCATGAGATAGTCCTTCTAAGCCCCAAGACTTTGAATACGGCTGCCGCAAGAGCAGCCGTATTCTCTCATCGCCGATTGTACCCTGAGAATGCAAAAATCCCTTGTATCAAAATCAGAACAGCGTCGGTGCGATCAGGATGCATGCAAGTCACGCCGGATCAAGAACGCATCCACAAAGAACCCTAATCCGATGGCGAGAGGAATAATGCCGAAGGTCGCCGCGATCCAGGCATCGGACTCGCTCCGTGCGATCAGACTGAAAGTTGCGATATAGCCCAGCGCCCCGGTCACCAGCAAAATACCCGCCCGCCGCGACCGCGCCATTTCAGAGAGTTCGGGTTCCATGGGCACATTCACTCCCCGTGCCAGAGCGGCCAGCCGTTCGTCAGTCCGCAACCTGCGCACGCGGTAGAAGGTGTACATCGCTGCCATGGGGATGCCCAGAGTCATGACCACCGCTGCAAAACCAATGAAATTGCCGTCCATAGTGTGCTCCTTAAACGGGCGCTTTCCGCCTTTTCCAGCGCCGACACTATGGGATACGACCGGAATTCCCCAAAAGTTCCCTGATTAGAGAGGGCGGGGAGGCTTAAGCCTTAGAGATCGCGCTGAGAAAAACGGCGGGCGGCAACCGCCAGCGCAAGCGTCAGATACAGGCCGGCGTAGAAAATCATAGCGGTGCTGGGAACCGAAAGTGTACTGAACGGCGAGATGCGTAATGCGTTGGCCAGGGGAGACTGCATTTCAAACGCGGCACGCCGCCAGAGGGCTTCGCTGGGCATTATCATGCTGGCGACCACGCCCACATTGACGGCACTCTGGGTTTGAGTAAAGGCGCCAAACTGCTCGATCCAGCCACCGAGAAATGCCAGCCCATGCAGCCCCAGCACGAGCACACCGCTGGTCAACGTGGACAAATAGGTGGCAAACGCAAATGTCACCGAAAGCAACACCACACTTTCCATCCACATGAGCAAGCAACCAGTTACAAGGTGGCGCGCCGTTACGCCGGTCATTACGTACGCGATGGCATTCACCCCGCCGACCATGATCGCGATATAACTGGTCAACATGCCGAGGAAGCCAAGCCACTTACCTGCGAGGATTTGCCAGCGCGGGATGGGTTTGGTGGCGACTGCCTGAATGGTGCCAGAGGCAATTTCACCGGAAAGCGTATCCACCGAAGTGAGAATGGTCATGAGCACCGCCAGCAAATCCACGGCATAGGTGCCCATAATCAGCATGGTGAATGCAATTTCCCGGCGCATGACTGGATTCATGCCATGTTCGGCAAAGCTTTTGGCCTGGAAGTGCAGGCCGGTGCCAAACAGGGTCAGGAAGGCAGCTCCCGCGGCCAGCGCCATCCACAGCATCTTCTTGCGCGCAGCTTCGCGGAGGGTGACCCCGGCTATGACCCAGATGCCCATCACAGCCCTCCATCCGTGCCGACGATCTGTAGGAACCGTTCCTCCAGCGATAGCCGCTGCGGAATGACTTCATAGACATCGGCCCTCTTGGCAACCAGATAGCGCACAACTTCGGGGAGTAGTGCGCTGGATGACACGGTAAGCATAAGGCGTTCGCCATCTTGGCGGGTTGAGGAGGCCCATTGCGCCAGGCCATTGATCACCTCCGCTGTAAGGTTGGCCGCACGGATTGAAACCGCCGTCTGGACTTCATTGTCACCGCCCAATTGCCGTGTCTCGACTACTTCGCCTTCTTTTATAAAGGCAACGCGATTGCAGGTGATCTCTACTTCTCCCAGCAAATGGGAGTTCAAGAGCACAGTCGCCCCGCGATCGCGTTGGGCCCGAATGATGTCACGAACCAAACGGCGGCCGACCGGATCAAGTCCTGAGGTGGGTTCGTCGAGAAAAATCAGGTCGGGTTCATTGATCAACGCTTGCGCCAGGCCAATGCGCTGCAACATGCCTTTGGAAAAATCGCGCACCCGCTTGTCACGATGAGGAGTGAGTCCAACCAGATCCAGTAGAGCAGGGATGCGCTCGCGGAGCGTGGCGTACGACATACCGTAGAGACGGCCATGTAGCTTCAGAAGTTCCGTCGAGGTTAGCCAATCGTAGAAGCGAAAATGCTCGGGAAGAAAGCCGACTTTACTTCGCGCCTTTACATCGCCCACTGGACGCCCAAGTATTTCTGCTTTTCCGCTAGTAGGGAATACCAAACCCAATAGCATTTTGACTGACGTGCTCTTGCCCGCTCCGTTTGGGCCCAAAAAGCCGAACACCTCACCCCGGGGTACATCCAGGGTGAGGTTTCGGACCGCCACTTTTCCGTGGAAGGCTTTTCGCAGTCCGTGCGCGCAGATGGCGAGATCAGAAGATTGGGTCATCTATCTCAAATTATGAATCACTGTAACGAAGCGGCCAGGGTCAAAGCATCGGACGAACTGCCAGATCCTGCCAGAGAATGAATCACTCCGTTCTTGACCCACAACAGACTATACCGGTTCCCCTGGGCGAGAGTTTCCGTAATCAGGGTGCCATCGACTCCATCTACCGTCACCTTCTCATACGAACTGGTATTCCGCGGAATGGGAACCACCATGGTCGAGGACCAATCCACCGTCTGGCAGAAGGAATGGGCATCACTGGGACTCATGCCGGCAAGTTCCAGTGCCGCTTCCGCGATTTGCGACATGTTCAGCTCGCGTGGAACACTCACCGTCGGGCTGGGGGCCTGAATAAGATAAACGCAATTGCTGTTCTTCATCTGGCTCATCATCTCCATCTTGCGCTCGGCCAGCTCTTGTGCCCGGGATTGGCCACTGAAGTCTCTTTGCGGAACCGGGCAATCTCCGTACATTGAAACCGCTATCTTGGGAATGTGCACGGCAATCAAAGCGCCGTTCGCCGATTCCGGAATCTGGATATCAGAGCGTCCAACCTCATCGAGCAGGGTTTCGACGCGATCACGGTTCAGAGTCATCTGGAACCCAGTTTCTCCGTTGATTCTGATACTTTGCGGTGCCCCGAGATTGCCGATGGTACGGATGTGATATCCCGCCAACTGTGTGGCCTTCGTCACATCGGAAACAACGTCCGGTTTACCCGGCTCCATGGTGACCGTCACGTTGTCAGCAATGAACTGATTGATCAACTTATAGGGATGCGAATCGGGCCCGCTGCTATTCATCAGCGTGGAAGGATCGATGGTGACCACGGCAATCTTCTGGACGCGCAGCATGGACAGGATCCGTTGCGCCCAGGTCCGAACCGGGGTTACAGCAATCGAGATCGTGACAATGAGTGCGGCCGTCGCCAGTCCCCAGGCAGGACGCCAACGGGGAGCAAAAAGGCGAGTGCCCCAGGAAACTTTTGCTTCATCAGCCGTTCCGAACTTGCCGCTGAACTGGGCATAGGCTGCCGCTGGATTCATCCCGGTGTCTTCTCCCGACGGGGCCAGCGTTGCCAGCAAGTCATCGGTATGCGCCTTTTCTGTGCTTAACTTTTCCAGGCGAACACGGCAGTCGGGGCAAGCGGCCAGGTGCTGATTGACCTCGGCAAGATCGGCGGCACCCAACTCGCCGTCCAGACGGGCGCGCAGAACTCCATCATCCATGCAGGTCATAGTTCCTCCTTGTTTGGATAAAGTGCGAGGTAGCAATTGCGAAATTCTTCCTCGGCACGGTTCAACATGGTGCCGACGCCGCTCATTTTGAGGTCCAGGGCTGCGGCCAGTTCTTTGTAGGAAAATCCGGAAGTACGCAGAAGTAAAAGTTGCGCCTGAGCGGGCTTAATGGAGCCTAGTACAGCCCGGACGCGTTGGCATTTTTCTTCACGCAGCAAATCATGGAGGGGATTTGTGTTGGTGCTTCCTTCCGCCATTCGTCCAGCCGCCCCTTCATACTGCCGGCGGCGGTGCGAAGCGCGCAATGCATCGATGCCTAGATTGGTCGCGGTGCGGTACAGCCAGCCCCCAACGTTACCGTCAACCTGTAACCCATGCTCGCGGTACAAACGCCAGAAAGCATCATTGGCAACCTCTTCCGCCGGTTGCCGGTCGCCAAGCAGGCGCACCAATATGGCCACGATCCGGGCATAGTGCTGAAGGAAAACAGCCCTAAAATCAGCCTCGGCCCAGTGCTCCGGTGAACTCTCACGTACGGTCATGGAGCGGCTCAGTATCTGTGCGGTTCCCACCTGAATGCCCGCCTTCCTTGATTCACATACCTAAAACGACGCTCGGGGGCAAAATGTGACAGGGGTACCTTTCTTTCCAATCTTAGTGGACTCGGACGCCTGCCCGAAACTGGCGATCCGTTATACTAATAATGTATGCCAGTGCTGAAAGATATCGCCGCCATCGCCAAGGGCATGAGCATCACCTTTTCGGAGATGTTCAAACCAACGGTAGTCGAGAACTACCCCGACGGCCCCGGCCCGCTGAAAGGCGCCAAGTTCCAGGAGCGCTTCCGCGGAGTCCACGTCCTGCAACGTGACGAGAATGGCTTGGAGAAGTGTGTAGCCTGTTTCCTCTGCGCCGCCAACTGCCCCTCAAACTGCATATACATCGAGGCCGCAGAAAATACCGAAGAACAACGGGTCAGCGGCGCCGAGCGCTACGCCAAGGTCTACAACATTGACTACAACCGTTGCATTTTTTGCGGATATTGTGTAGAAGCTTGCCCCACCGATGCCATTACTCATGGCCATGGTTTTGAAGTCGCAAGCTTCAACGCCAGCAACCTGGTCTATCGCAAAGAACAAATGCTGGCCCCCGCGCCGGCGCATATGGGAGCCAATTCAGTATTCAATCAAGCCGAAGTGGAAGCCGGGGCACCTTCGTTACCTGTACAGGGGAGCTGAAGTTCAATAGCTTTATAAAAGTTAAGACGCCGGTCCCCCGCGGGCCGGCGTTTGTTTATGGAACAGAAACTGAGAACTGATAACCGGGAACTGAATCTTTACCATTTTTTGAAATCTTTACCCGTTTTAACAGGCTGAATTCCCAACCGCCGTGCGCGAACGTTTCGTCTAGGACGACGCACCAGGGTCAACTAGGATTAAGGGCCGAATCGAAGGTTGTTTGAAATCATCAAAAAGAACATGAAAAACGCTCAACGCCATCCTCTGGAAAAGATCCTCGAACATCGTGTCGCCATCATCGATGGAGCGATGGGTACGACGATCCGCACCTACGGGATGAAGGAAGCGGACATCCGGGGGGAGCGCTTCAAGGATGCGAAGAAGGGCCTACTAAACAATGGAGATCTGTTCTCGCTGACCAAGCCGGAAATGATTGGCGACATTCACCGCCGGTTTCTGGAAGCAGGGGCAGACATCATTGAGACCAATACTTTCGGCGCCACCAGCATCGCGCAGAGCGAATTTTTTGTAGACGATCCGCGCGAGCACGGCGGACGCAAGGATCCCGAGTTCTACCAGAAGATCATCGACGACCCGTTTCTCAATGGCCTGGCCTGGGACATCAACGAACAGTCGGCGCGGCAGTGCCGGGAATGGGCCGACCGGGTCGGGACCGCAACCTCTCGCCAGCGTTTCGTGGCGGGAGCAATTGGGCCTCTGACCGTTTCTCTCTCGAACTCGCCCGATGCCGACGACCCTGGATTCCGCGTGGTCACCTTCGATCAGGTCAAAGCCGCTTATGCACAGCAGGTGCGCGCTCTCATCGCTGGCGGTGTAGACCTGCTGCTGGTCGAGACCATCTTCGATTCGCTCAACGCCAAGGCTGCGCTGGTTGCTATCCGCGAAGTGCAAGACGAGCAGGGGAAAGATAAACTGGGAAGGGAACTGCCGGTAATGATCTCGGCGGCGGTGGGGCGCGGCGGCGAGACCATGATTTCGGCGCAAACCACCGAAGCATTCTGGAACGCGGTGCGGCATGTGAAACCGTTGTCGGTGGGCCTCAACTGCTCTCTCGGTCCCGACCTCATGTACCCATTTCTGGAGGAGCTGTCGGAAAAGGCAGACGTGGCGATTTCGTGTTACCCCAACGCGGGCCTGCCGAATCCTTTGTCGGAGACCGGTTTTGATCTCGGGCCGCAAGACATGGCCCGTTATCTGGGCGATTTTGCCCGCGCTGGCTTGATTAATATCGCCGGGGGCTGCTGTGGAAATACTCCCGAGCACATCGCGGCGATTGCGAAAGCGCTCGAGGGCCAGCCTCCGCGAAAATTCGGGGCACAGGAAACTTCCGCTCGCCAGAGCGAGATTGCGAGTCGAGCGTGAGCGCATCTGACAGTGCGATCGGCGAGACCGCGCAGACGAAGCCTCTCCGTCTTTCGGGATCGCAGCCGTTCACTCAACAGGCGGGCGTCTACATCATGATCGGCGAGCGGACCAACGTGGCCGGTTCGCCCAAGTTCGCTAAGCTGGTCAAAGAAGGGAAGTATGAAGAGGCAGTAAGCGTCGCCCGGCAGCAGGTCGAGAATGGGGCGAACGTGCTCGACGTGTGCATGGACGAGGGCATGATTGACGGTGTCACCGCGATGACGCGATTCCTCCAGTTAATTGCGAGCGAACCGGAAGTGGCCAAGGTGCCCATCATGGTGGACTCCTCGAAATGGGAGGTCATCGAAGCGGGACTGAAGTGCCTGCAAGGCAAGGGCATCGTCAATTCAATTTCAATGAAGGAAGGCGAAGAAAAGTTCCGCCAGCATGCGGCCACCATTTTGAAATACGGCGCCGCGGTCGTGGTAATGGCCTTCGACGAGCAGGGTCAGGCCGCGAATTACGAAGACAAGATCCGCGTCTGCGAACGCGCCTACCGGATACTGGTGGATCAGGTTGGGTTTCCTCCGGAAGACATCATCTTCGATCCCAATATCCTCACCGTTGCCACGGGCATGGAGGAGCACAACAACTACGCGGTGGATTACATCAACGCCACCCGTTGGATCAAGGCCAACCTGCCATCGGCGAAAGTGAGCGGTGGCGTCTCCAATATTTCTTTTAGTTTTCGCGGAAACAACATTGTTCGCGAAGCGATTCATTCGGCGTTTCTCTATCACGCCATCGCCGCCGGCATGGACATGGGTATTGTGAATGCCGGCATGCTCGAAGTTTATGAGGAGATTGAGCCCGAACTTAAAGTATTGGTTGAAGATGTGCTGCTGAACCGCCGCCCCGACGCCACCGAGCGTCTGGTGGAATATGGCGAAACACTGAAAGGCGCGGGCAAGGCCGCGACCGAAAAGAAAGCGAACTCCGAAGCATGGCGCCACGGCACCGTCGAGGAACGCCTGGCGCACGCGCTGGTGAAGGGAATCGACACTTATATCGAGGCCGATGCCGAGGAAGCTCGCGTCAAATTGGGTCGCCCGCTGCTGGTGATCGAAGGGCCGCTGATGGCCGGTATGAGCATCGTGGGCGATCTTTTCGGGGCGGGCAAGATGTTCCTGCCGCAGGTGGTCAAGTCCGCGCGAGTGATGAAGAAGGCTGTGGCACATCTCACTCCTTATATGGAGGCCGAGAAGGCGGCGAAGGCGGCGGCCGGCGAATCGGTCAAGGCGCAAGGAAAAATCGTACTGGCGACGGTCAAAGGCGACGTCCACGATATCGGCAAGAATATTGTTGGAGTCGTCCTCGCCTGCAATAACTATGAAGTGATTGATATGGGCGTGATGGTTCCGTGCGAAAAAATTCTCGAACGCGCCCGGGCAGTGAATGCGGACTTGATCGGACTCAGCGGGCTGATCACTCCCTCTCTCGACGAGATGGTGCACGTGGCCCGCGAGATGGAGAGGCAAAGTTTCAAATTGCCGCTGCTGATCGGCGGAGCAACCACCAGCCGTGCGCACACCGCGGTGAAAATTGCGCCGCATTACAGCGAGCCGGTGGTCCACATCGTAGATGCCAGCCGGGCGGTGCCGGTCACCACCAGCCTGTTGAGTGATGAAGGGAAATCAGAGTTCGTGGCGCGGCACCGCGCCGATTACGAAGCCCTCCGCAAGGCCCATGCCGCGCCTCGACAAACGGTTGTCTCTCTGGAGATGGCCCGCTCGCGGCGGACTCCGATTGTGTGGCGCAGAGAAGATATACCCTCCCCAACTTTTACCGGCGTGCGCGTGCTGGATAACTTTCCGCTGGCCACACTGCGCGAGTTCATTGACTGGTCGCCGTTCTTCCACACCTGGGGATTGAAGGGCGTGTATCCGCGAATTTTCGAGCACGAGGAACAAGGCGCGCAAGCGCGCCAAATATTCAAAGAAGGGAACGCCCTTCTGGATGTCATGATTGAACGGAAACTCATCACGGCGCGGGGCGTCTATGGCCTGTTTCCCGCCAACGCGATAGGTGACGATGTCGAGCTATACGCAGACGAGAAACGAGAAAAAGTAATCGAGCGATTTCACTTCCTCCGCCAGCAAGCCAACAGGGAAGGCAGCGAACCGTGCCGGTCTCTTTCCGACTTCATCGCCCCCAAGGAAACAGGGCTGGCGGATCATATCGGCGCCTTCGCGGTAACCAGCGGGATCGGCTTGAAAGAGCTGTGCGAATCCTACAAAGCCAAGCACGACGACTACAACGCCATTATGGCGGAGGCCCTCGCCGATCGCCTGGCCGAGGCTTTCGCCGAATGTCTGCACAAACGTGTCCGCGCTGAATGGGGCTATGGTGGTGCAGAGAACTTGAGCAAAGAAGACCTAATTCACGAGAAATATCGTGGCATCCGGCCAGCGGCAGGTTATCCGGCCTGCCCGGACCACACGGAGAAGGGACCGCTCTGGCATCTTGCTCGATGTGCAGGCGAATACCGGAATGCAGATCACCGAATCGTTTGCCATGTGGCCGGGATCGAGCGTAAGCGGCCTCTACTTCGCCCATCCAGAATCGCGCTATTTCAGCCTGGGCAAGATTGACCGTGACCAGGTGGCCGACTACAGCCAGCGCAAAGCAATGAGCGTCTCCGAAGTCGAACGATGGCTGGGGCAGAACTTGAATTACGATCCGGCGCAGTAGCAGCCGGATCACTCCTGCAACGTCCGCTAGATTGCTGCAGGAGCCGGAACAAAGCACTTCGGCGAGTGTGGTCCACCATCCAGCGCAGCAAAGTATTTTGTCGTTTGATGGCTGTGTATTTATTTGTTACTGCTTACCCCTTTTACGTTTAACTTTGTTTCGAATCTCAACATACGACGTAAATTCTCGTGCAATAGTGCCCAAGGTCGATTTACAATCGAATTTCTGGCTGTCTTTATCTTGTTGAAACGCAGCTTTGATAGGGTTGATCCAGTGATCTTTTGAAACCCACCGTTCCTGGCTAGCCAGTGCTCAAAAAGACTCTGCAGCGAAACGAGGGCCATATTTCCAGCATGAACTCTCATTGCGGAAACCTCATCGTTCCACCAGCTAATTTCCCATTCCACCCCGGGATGTGAATCTCGGTCAAGCGCGTTCAAGCGGGCGCAGTTTTGCTTGTCGAGTGAGTTGATCCCGGCAATAGTGGCGTTGTACACGGCGATTACAAGAGTTTCGACTTCGCTTCTGAATATGTCCAGGACTTGCTGAGCGTGGAAATATATTTGACATTGTTCCGGAACCGACACAACTTTCGCGATGTCTGTCTGAGGCTTCGGCCAAATGCTGGATTATTCGATGCGTAATTAGTCATGCAATCTGCTCGACGAGCGATGCAGTACTTGAAAAAGAACCGTAGCTAACCGCTCCACGGGTTCAGTACGTTCTTCCACCGCATCCACAGCGTCTGATCCAGGCGCTGTTCGATCTCCACCTGCCGCCCCCGCATTCCGCCACCGATGTCAGCTCGCCGGATCTGATAGGTCAACCCGTCCCAGCGCACGGGAAGTCCTGCCACGTTTCGGACTCCACCATGGCTCAGCACTGATGCCAACTCCAGGCTGCGATCCAGAGCACGATGCGCATCTCCGGCCTGCTCTGCGGCGCAACTGAAGCGCCGGTTCCACAGCGGCAGATACACTTGCTGAAGATAGCGATTGGCTTGCTCCAGGTTGCCGGCTCCGACTTTGCGCAGGCCTTTGACCAGCCGGTCTTGCGCGGTGCCGAAGAAAGTATCCATCTCGCCCTTAGGCCTGCGGCGAGTGCCCGGCAATCCACTCGATTCGAGTTCCTTCAGCGCCCGCCCGATCTGCGTGGGCTGCTGCGCGGGTGCTTGCCGGTGATGCACCGCTTTGGGCGCGGTCTGAAACAGACTGGCCTTGTCGGTGTAAACCGCCAGCGGAAGCCCGTCTGCCTGCACATCTCGGCCCAACATGCGCAGGTTCTGTTCGGTGGAATCGTGCTCCACAAAATACGCCATGGCCTGCGAGGTGGCATCGTCGATCATGGCAATCAGATACAAGCGCGGTCCGCGGCCTTCCAGCCAGTCGTGCGTGCTGGTGTCCCACTGCAACAACTCGCCCCAGCGCGCTCGACGACGACGCCACTGATGGATCCGTTCCACTCGCGCCCGCCGCGCCTTCCACAGTCCCGCTTCTCTCAACCATTTCCGCAGCGTTTCTTTCCCCACTTTGATTCCGTGTTCGGCCGCCAGTTCCTCCGCCGCCAGCGTCGGCCCGTAGTCATGCCATTGCCGCGCTTGCTTCTGCTGCGCGAATATCTTTACCGCTCGCGCCTTCATGGCCTCCGGCAACCGCCGTTCGACCGCTTCCCCCGCAACCCGTGTACCACCGCCCAATAGCCCGGCGCTTCAAAACGAAGCGGCAACTGCTCCCGTACCCAAATTTCCAATTCGCGTCGCCGCTTGCTTTCGGAGAGGCGCTCAATGCCATACCGCTCTTCGCTTGACGCCTGTTTACTCTTAAGGTACTATACTCCTGCGGGCGAGATTTAGGCGCAGCACCCGGACTCGACGATTCCGCAATCGCCACCGGACAAATGTACAGTATGGCCGATGTTTGAAAATCGCAATGACGCCGGGAGTGATGGGTAATACGCACTAACCCGAAGGAAACCGGCAGAGCGAGAAGTATCACAGCCAGCTGATGAAGGGGGACGCTGTTCATCTCTTCGTTAGTTGGCTTTTTGTTTTGGTGCCGCAAATATATATTGACATTGTGTAAATACATATGATGCGCTATAGTTGGGATGAAAAGAAGAACCGCCGCAACGTCCAGCTTCATGGCATTGCCTTCGAGGACGCAGCGCGCATCTTCGAAGGGCCAACAGTCGAAAAGATAGATGACCGCTTCGACTACGGTGAAATCAGGGTGTACGCCATCGGCTTGGTCAACGGTTTGGAAATTACCGTGGTCTATACGGATGAGGACGAAGATGAAAGACGCATCATCTCAGCGTGGCGCTCGGAAGCGCACGAAAGGCGCTACTACTGGCAGAACGTCGAAATCTAGGAACTCCAATGGCACAGACTGGGCCAAGCTGAGGCACATGAACGACACCGATATCCGCAAGGGAATCACCGCTGATCCCGACGCACAGCGACCGACGAAAGCTTCTGGAAAGACGCCAAGGTGGTCTGGCCCAGCGCAAAAAGTGGTCACCATGCGGCTGGATGCAGACCTGCTGCGCTGGTTCCGGCAGCAACGCGGCTATCAAACCCGCATCAACGCCATCTTACGCGCTTACATGGCCGCACACGCTGCTGAACATCTCTAATGCTCACCGAGTTGAAAGCCACTCAGAATTTAGTCTTCCGGACGTAATCAGGTAGGCGCTCCAAAACAAGACCAGACCCTACCAATGGCGACTGCGCAAAGAACTCCGCCAAAGTGGCAGGATGTCGAGGACGATTTTTGCACCGCTCGAGCACTTTGGCTGGGACGGCTACGGCCGCCCTCTTTTTTCGACGCACGGATGGGAGCTTCTTAGGCATATCAATGACAGTCGACTACTTCATTTGTTTCTACTTCAAGTATCAGTCCTGGGACGCGCTAGTCCACGATGAACAACTGCGCCCCTCCAAGGTTTTGCTGCGATGCGGCGGGTCGCCATCGCCCACGTGGTAGCTTTGGCCAGCCTTGAGCTGGAGTAGGGCTCCATCTCTCAATTCGACATCCAGTGATCCGCCTAGACAAAATATTACGTGGCCCTTTGCGCACCAGTGGTCGGCGCGATAACCGGGCGAATATTCCACCCGGCGGACCCGAATATCGTTGAAGGTGCGTGTTCTCCATAGCGCGAATCCAGTTTCGCCAGGCTGCCGCGTGGGCGGGATTTGGTCCCAGTCCGTGATGGACATAGGCAGGGGAAGCATCTTCATGAAAGAGGTATAGAGACACTGCTCCCACCTCCGAAACCCAACCCGCTCCTATTTTTTCCTCTTTGCACTCACTTCCAGATTCAATGTGTACTGGTGGTCCAGAAAAGAAAACGCCGGAGGCAGCGATCCCCACTTGTACTGGGGATGCAAGGCAAAATAACTGAAAATGGGAATACGCACGCCGGCCTCGAAGTAGTGCCGGGGTTTGGTCGATAGAAACCGTATGGTAGGGTCCGCGCTCTGCTGGGTGAACACTTCCTGCTCCAGCGGCCCGCGATATTGATATTTGAGTTCGATATTCCGGCCGCTTACATCACACTGCTCTCGTTGCTTGGTTTTGGGATCTTTCCCGCAAAACCAGAATATGGTCCCCACGCTGCCATACAAACGAACAATGCTTCCGCTGCCTTGCGGTTGCAGCAGGTTGCGGTAGTTCTTGCCGGCTTCAATCCCAAGCCGCAACGACGGATTTAGGTTGAGCAGGGAAGCATGGCGTGGCGAATTAGGAAATGCCAGGCGGAGGAACGAGGCGGTCACAAAATTACGAGTATCGGCACTGCGGTCGAATTCGCCCCGGGGATTGAAGACCCATTCGAAGGATGTGGGCCGGAACCAGTGGCCCCCATTGCGGGGACGCTCACGCTGCCGGAAGAATCCAACCTCGCCGCCCAGGTTGACGTAGTCCGGACTGGTACGCGTGCCCTGGTTGGTGACAAATTCCAGCAACGGACGCGCTCTCAAGTACCAGCCGCCTTGAAACGATCCGATATGTTTGCGGAAGTCGCGGTAGGCGAACTTCAGGTCGAAGGCGTAAACCGTCTGCGCGTGGTTGGCGCCTATCAGGGTCCCACTGGCATAGATATCGGCGTCATCACGAGTATTAGCCCCCTCCAGGCCTTGTCCTGGGCAAAAGGTTGAGGCAAAAAGAAACAGGATCATTACACAAATGGTCTTCACTCATTCACCGTCCGGGCTGTGGCATGGGTTTGAACGTGGTCGCTGACGGCTTTTACAGTGGTGCCAGCCCCGTTCGGTACTGCGGTGATGTCATCCAGTTGAAAGTTTCGTTTGCGGGCCTCGTGGTCCACGGCAAACTGGAAATCGCTGCGCTGAACGGGAGTCGCTAACCCAGCCACGCTCAAAGTCCGGTCCGCGGGATGCGGCCCTTCAAAACCACCCGCCTGGAAAATTGCATCCTGCACGATGACCATCGAAATCTCGGCAGTAGGATGTTGATCGCTCATGCATGTACCTCAGCGCAGGATTACCGATGAAGATGAAAGTTAGTGGGGGTACGGCGAGTTTACATCAAAATACAGAGGGAACCTTCATTGAAACAAGGCGGTTACGTGAGGGCCTGACTCCTGCTTGCAATGTCCGATAACAGGTATTATGTAAAGTACATGGATTGTGTCCGCACTTTCACTCTTGACGATATCTCTTTCATTCTTCTATGTTTACCGCATGAAAATTGCCACAGAGGCGTTCTCTGTCCTGACTTTTCTTATTCTTCTGAGCTGCACAACCTCAATCCAAGCCCAAACCTGGGGCCCTCCCGTCTGGGCGGATGAGTTTAACGGGACCGCCAACTCGGCGATTGATCCCGCCAAGTGGACCTACGACACCGGCAATCTTAACGTCAACAATGAACTGGAGATTTATTGCTCACCAAACATGACAACCCTGGGATGTGATCCCAATAATCCCAACGCTTTCATCGACGGCGCCGGACACCTCATCATTCAGCAGCGCTTAGTCAACGGCACCACCTGGACCTCGGCCCGGCTCAAGACTCAAGGCCTGAAAACCTTTCAATATGGACGCATCGAGGCCAACTTACAGATCCCGTCCCATCAGGGCCTGTGGCCGGCTTTTTGGATGTTGGGCAGCAATATTGACGCCATCGGCTGGCCCAAATGTGGCGAAGTGGACATTATGGAGAACTGGCCGGGGTTGGGCGGATCGGGTGCTGGCCTGACTCATAACGCCACCTCCATGCATGGGCAAGGCTACTCCGGCGGAAGCAGCCTGACTCACCAGATGGCTTTTCCCGCCGGCCAGGACGTCACCGGGTTCCATACCTACGGAATCATCTGGTCACCCAACATGATGCAGTTTTACTTCGACGATCCTGCGAACATCACTTTCGTGAGGACCGTTGACGACATTCCTGCTGGAACCAGCTGGCCCTTCAACAATCCGTTTTTTCTGATCGCCAATATGGCCGTGGGCGGAGTGCTGGGCGGAACTCCGGACGCGGGCACCGCTGCCGCCACGCCGACCATGGCAATTGATTACGTACGCTACTACCAGCCGCTTAGTTTACTGGGGCCTACCTTGACACCGAATAGTGGAATCACGGTGACTGCCGGGTCTCCCGGCAGCACTACGGTGAATCTCACTTCGGCTAGCGGTACGGGGTTGGTTTACATGGCATGCACCAATGCTCCGGCCAAAGCGACGTGCAGCATTGACACGGGAAATCAGCTTGATTCGCATGTAGTGGATTTTCGCAATAGCACTTCAGCCTCGGCAACAATCCGGGTTACCACGACAGCGAATACTGTGGCAACTTTTGCGCCTGCGTATTCAGCGTGGGCGACCATGCTGGGAGCATTCGTGTTGCTGCCCATCGTTTCCCGGCGGGGATGGATGCGGCGCTTGGGGCAGATCGGCGGAGTGTTCACCATTCTGGTTTTGTCAGCTGCGTTTCAAGGTTGCGGCGGCGGTTCAAGCTCAGGCGGCGGAGGTGGTGGTGGCACCAATGGGACTCCGGCCGGTCACTATACGCTGACGGTCACGGCCTATACGGTGAGCGGAGATACCTCGACAGCAAGTGTTATGCTCGAAGTACGTTGATTCCTTAAGTAATTACCTCAACATAATTGCGTGCCGGATCGTCTTCACGCAAGAGCGCCAGTATGCGCGCGTCCAAGGTGGCCAACTTCCCTTTTCGACGCAAGACTAATCCGAGCAGGTACGCATCGGTTAATTGCTGCCGCCCCACCAAGCGGTCCGCGAACGGCGCGATTGCGTCATTCAATTTCAAGTCGTCCGGCCAAAAGTGATGGGCTGGATGCTGAAGGTTGGTATCTAGTAGGTTAAGCGCATCTCCAATGGTGAGGCAGTCCGAAGAAAAGGACGGGTTGGAGACAATGCGGGCGAAACCAGATTGGGTCATTGGGCAAGTCGCCCAACCTTGCCGGGAATGCTTGGCAAACCACATCCCCGCTTTGACGTGGTGTATATGAGTTGGCCAGGACAGAGCAAGCAGGACATTGACATCGAGGAGATAGCCGCTCACTCCAGTTCAGACTCCAACTGCTTGACTTTCTCGGTGGTGACTACGGGAGATTCTTCCGGCAGAACGACCACTGAAATACCGTTAACGAGCTTGGTTTTCAGTGGGTTCGGAGAGGTAAGCCCACGTTTTACCAATTCTGAGACCGCCTTCCCCAAAGCGATCGACCGGCCTTCGGCATAAAGCTTCACTAACGGGAAAACATCATCGTCGAGGCTAAGGGTAGTGCGCACTGAAATATGATGCCATAGATTACATTTGATGTCAATATATAATCACGGCATCAAATGTTAGGCGTGGCATCAACTTCATCCTCTACATCTTGTAGCGGCCCAGGTCCTCGTCATTCATGCCTTCCAGCAGCTTGCGAAGCTCTTCGTCCGTAGACTTTGAGGACAGGTTGGCGGCGAGCTTGGAACTCTTGAGAACCTCATCATCCACGAAGATGGGGCAATCCACACGCAAGGCCAGCGCGAGAGCATCGGAGGGGCGGGAATCAATGCTGATCACCTGGCCTTCCCTTTCCAGCCAGATGACCGCGTAGAAGGTATCTTCTTTCAGTTCGGTGACCACAACTTTGTGGACAGCCGCTTCAAGCCCGGTGAGCACGTTCTTGATGAGGTCATGGGTCATCGGCCGCGGGGTTGAGACTTTTTCAATTTCCAGCGCGATGGCGTTGGCTTCGTATACCCCGACCCATATAGGTAACACCGTGTCGGTACCCGAGTCCTTGAGGATCACAATCGGCATATTGGTAACTGGATCCATCATCAAGCCGCGGATTTTCATTTCTACTTCCATTGTGCCCCCTGGACATCCTTATACCACCATTTCACCCACCAGACTGTTGGGAAAGCTGTTGATGATTAACACTGAAGTGTAGCTTCCGGGTGCGCAGTTTCCTGATCCGGTAAAGTTCACCACCTTATTCTGTGTGGTGCGGCCGACCCATTGTCCACGAGCTTCATTTTTGCCTTCAACCATTACTTCCACTCTCTGATTGATGTGATGCAGATTGCGCTGCTTTTGGATATCGCGCTGTTTCTCCTGCAAGACCGTCAAGCGGCGGGCTTTTTCTTCGTCGGGGATGGCGTCTTGCAAGTGCAATGAAGGCGTATTGGGGCGCGGCGAATATTTGAAGCCGAAGATGGCGTCGAACTGGCACTCGTCTAGCAGAGACAGAGTTTCTTCGAACTCGGTTTCGGTTTCACCGGGGAAGCCTACGATGATATCGCTGGTGATGCTGATGTCGCGCCTGGCGGCCCTGATCCAGGCTACGCGTTCCAGGTATTGCTCGCGGGTGTAGAGGCGCTGCATGGCATTGAGCACGCGAGTCGATCCGCTCTGTATCGGCAGGTGGACGTGATCGCAGAGCGTGGGCACGGCGTCAATCGCTGCCACGATATCGCGGCTGAACTCGCGGGGATGGGAGGTCATGAAACGCACGCGGCGGATGCCAGGGACCTGTCCGACCGAGGCCAGCAATTCAGCGAAGGACTGCTTCCCTGTCGGGTCTTTATAGGAATTCACGATCTGGCCCAGCAACTGGATTTCTGTGTAGCCAAGATCGGCCATCTGCCGGGCTTCGGCCAAAACTGATTCTGACGTCCGGCTGCGCTCTTTACCACGGGTGAATGGGACCACGCAATAGGCGCAGAATTTGTCGCAGCCTTCGATGATGGTGATGTATCCGCGATAAGGGTTGGTGCGGGCAGTGAATTCGGTTTCGAAGCACTCATCGGTTTCGCGGTCGTCCAGTCCGGTTACACGCGAGTTCCCTGCCTCGATCTGGATCAGCATTTGCGGCAGTTTCTGGTACGACGCCGATCCGCAGACCAGGGAAACGTACGGCGCGCGCTCAAATATTTTTTCGCCTTCCTGCTGCGCCACACACCCGAGGACTCCGAACTTCTTGCCTTCTTTTTGCAGTTTCTTGTAGTCGTTCAAGCGGTGGAAGACTTTCTGTTCGGCTTTGTCACGGATGGAGCAGGTGTTGTAGAGAACCAAGCCGGCTTCCTCGACCGTTTGGACCTGACGATAGCCTTCGGAGATGAGCGTGCCGACGACCTTTTCCGAGTCGTGGGCGTTCATCTGGCAGCCGAAGGTTTCCAGGTAGAAAGTTTTGCAGTCCTCACCCGACATGTTTAATAAGTATAGCGCCCTTGCCAAGGCGATGACATGGGATCTGTCAACGGTCACGGGCTTGCCAGACGCGGGACTATTCAACCTCTCGGCAGACAGCTAAAATGCTCCCCATGGACCGACGAACCCTGCTGCAATCCATTCCCGCGGCGGCCTTGCTTGGTACACTTGCCGCCGCTGATCCGCAACCAGCTATGAACCAGACCACATCCACCATGGTCTACGAACTGCGCATTTATCACACTTACGAGGGGAAGCTACCCGACTTGCTGACCCGATTCCGCGAACACACGATGAAGATATTCGAGAAGCATGGAATAACCAACATCGCCTACTGGACGCCGACCGATGATCCTCTGAAGGGGAAGACGTTGGTGTACATCATCTCTCATCCCAGCCGCGAAGCGGCAACTGCCAACTGGGACGCATTCCGCAACGATCCAGAGTGGGTTGCAGTGCGAGACAAGTCCGAAGC
This sequence comes from uncultured Acidobacteriota bacterium, assembly GCA_963837365.1. GTDB lineage: Bacteria > Acidobacteriota > Terriglobia > Terriglobales > Acidobacteriaceae > CAWBXL01. Next base: position 421,136 of record CAWIMW010000003.1, on the reverse strand, counting down.
CAACGGCAAAATCGTAGAGAAAGTGGATTCCACTTTCATGACCATGACCGATTTCTCTCCAAGATTGAGGTAGTGCGCATTCTAGTTTTCCTCTGTGCCCTCTGTGGTTCAAGCCCTTTCTAACCACGGAGGACACAGAGAGGAAACCAAGCCTCAAATTCCGAGTTTCCACATTGGCCACAAGACACTCGCCTGTTGTATCTTTTCTGGCGAGACTCCCATGGAAAAGATCAAACTCCCTGCACGTTTGTCCCTGGTTTCGGTGTTTTTGGTTTCCCTGCTCTGCCCGGTCGTAGCCCAGACAGCGCCCCAATACCCGGCCTATCCCAGCGAAATTCCGCAGAACCTCCAGGCAAAGACCGACAGCTTCGACTACACCCGGCGCGAGGTGATGATTCCCATGCGCGACGGCGTCAAGCTGTTCACGGTGGTTCTCATTCCCAAAAACGCGAAAGACGCGCCAATCCTCCTGACCCGCACCCCTTATGACGCGCACGCTATGACCACGCATGACGCGCGGGGCGGAGAACAAACAGGCCAGGCGCTCAGCTCCCACTATGGCCAGAACCTGCACGGCTACGATCATGCCACTGAGGTGATCCTCGAGGGCGGCTACATCCGCGTGGTGCAGGACGTCCGCGGCAAATACGGATCGGAGGGCGACTACATCATGAACCGCCCGCTGCATGGTCCACAAAATCCCACGCCGGTAGACAACTCCACCGACACCTACGACACCATCGACTGGCTGGTGAAAAACATTCCCGAAAGCAACGGCAAAGTGGGAATCCTGGGAATCTCCTACGACGGCTTCCTGCCATTGATGGCGCTGGTAAATCCACATCCAGCGTTAAAAGTTTCGGTCCCCATGAACCCCATGGTTGACGGCTGGATGGGGGACGATTGGTTTCATAATGGGGCGTTTCGGCAACAGAATCTTCCTTACATCTATGAGCAGGCGGGATCTCGCGCAAATACCGTGAAGTGGTGGTCCAGCAGCTGGGACGACTACGACATGTACATGGAAGCAGGTTCGGCGGGAGAGCTGGGTCGGCGACGCGGGCTTGAACAGGTTGGATTTTGGCGCAAGATTCTTGATCATCCCAGCTATGACGCGTTTTGGCGTGATCAGGCCATGGACAAGATTCTGGCTGAACAACCGTTGAAAGTTCCGGTAATGCTGGTGCACAGCCTGTGGGACCAGGAAGATATTTACGGGGCGATGGCAGTCTACAAGGCCATCAAGCCGAAGGATGTAAATAATGACAAAGTTTTCCTGGTGATGGGCCCCTGGCATCATGGACAGGAAATTGACGAGGCCAGCACATTAGGTGCGCTGAAGTTCAACAGCGACACCGGATACTATTTCCGCGAACACATCCTGCGGCCGTTTTTAGATCACTACCTCAGGAATGATACTCCGAAAGCCGATGTCGCCCCGGTTACAGCATTCGAAACCGGCGCCAATGAATGGGAGCGTCTCCCGGCATGGCCCGCGGGATGTCCCACGGGATGCACCGTCAACGCCAAGCCACTCTACTTAGGCGCAGGGCTGAAACTTAGTTTTGCTCAACCCAAGTCCAACGATGCAGCCTTTGATGAATACCTCTCCGATCCAGCCAAGCCCGTGCCTTTCCGCGCGCGCCCCATTCAGCCAGTAGGCTACGACACAGGCTACACCTGGGCACAATGGCTAGTGGATGACCAGCGCGAAGCATCGGGCCGCCCCGATGTATTGGCGTTCACTTCGGAGGTGCTGACGGCGCCGGTCAAGATCAGCGGCCAGCCGGTTGCGAACCTGGTGGCTTCGACCAGCGGGACCGATTCCGACTGGGTGGTGAAGCTGATTGACGTTTACCCCGATGAAGTTGCCACCCAACCGGAAATGGGTGGTTATCAACTGATGGTGTCGGCAGATATTTTCCGCGGCCGCTATCGCGAAAGTCTGGAAACGGCCAAACCAATCGCCGCCGACAAACCTCTCACCTATCGCTTCGCGTTGCCCACAGCCAACCATGTTTTCTTGCCGGGCCACCGGATCATGGTGCAGATCCAATCCAGCTGGTTTCCACTTTACGATCGCAACCCGCAGACGTTTGTGCCCAGTATTTTCTGGGCGAAACCGGGAGATTATAAAAAAGCCACGCAACGCATCTACCATGCCCCCGGGCAAGCGAGTTTCGTTGAATTGCCGTTGGTGGTAATTCCTTAGGAATCGGTGCCGCGATGAGCACGTGATCGACTTGTTTTCCGCTTGGATATTTGGGGATCGGATATAGCAACCGGGTCTAACCATTGGGTGCCCCAGGTCTCGCCGGTTTTGCGAGACCTGGGCGTGGGCGGGTGGCGCACCCTTTTCCAGGTCAACAGGGCAGACCTCTTGGGGTGGGGGGCACCTCAGGGTTTAAAGATTTATACTTCGATCGAGAGGGTGCGCCACCCGCCGGTGCTAGATAGAAACTACCTACATTGGGTGGGAGATGTGGGGAAAATATGGGGACGGAAAATATGGACAGTGTCCCCTGTTTCTTCAGATTTCCGTCCCTCCTGCGGATCGCCACCAAGGCAAGAAATCTCCTGGCACGCTGAGTAGGTTCGAAGTTCGCTCGCCCGTCCGTCACTCTTTCTAACTCTGTCATCTCGACCGGAGCAGATCATCGCGATAGCGATGATCTGCGGAGTGGAGAGACCTGCTGTCCCCGCGCCGCCACCAGCCCCGACAAAGCCTCGTTCAAAAACAATCCTGTGATTTCCCAGACAGAGTTATATGTTCCCGGAGGATTCCCGAAAATAGCCCGGCGTTTCCAACGCCGGGTAAGGATTGGCCGTTTGAGATCTGTCCCGTAGGGACAACTGGAAAATATGGGGACATCCATGATAAGTAAAAGTCAAGAGGAGACGGAGGTCTCCTGGCGCTTGGAAGAGTGAGGCCTCGAAGCGGGTGTAGAACGGTTAAGTTAGCGAGCGGCCAGCGATCGTTGAGCGCGGCCAAAGCAGCAGCTTGGCCAGACATCCATTTGCGGGAAACGGGCGCGAGCCCGGTCCACGAAGTATGAGTTAGGGTTGCCCGGCCGGCCTCGATACAGACGGTAAGGAGCATCGGGAGTCGAGACTCCTCTGCCCAGTCCCCAAGTTGGCGAGGAACGGCCGGTGGATCGCCGCTGCGTTCAAAGTTTTTCCTTCTTAGGCAGCTTTTGTTGTTGGCCGTTCCGACGGCGCACGCACTTGGAAAGCCTGGCCGCTTTTGTCGACGGCCAGCAGATAGCTGACGAGTTTGCGCGCCACGGCCAGTGTGGCGCGGTTGCGATGTCCACGCTCCAACTCGCGGGCATGCAGCGCCGCCAGTTGCGGATTCCAGCGCGGGGCCAGCTTGGCGGCCTCGATCAGTGTGGTCTGAAGCCAGTGGTTGCGCTGTTTGGAAATCGGTCCGCGTTGCTGCTTGCCCGCCGAGGACTTCAGCGCGGCGGTCAGTCCGCAGTAACTCATGGCATCGGAGCCGGAGGGAAAACGCTGGGGATCGCCGACCTCCAAGGCCCAGGTGAGAGCGGTCATTTCTCCGACGGCGGGAATCGTCATCAAGCGCTCCACTCGTTCGGCCAGTTCGGGAGCGGCGAGTAACTCGCGGACCAATCGCTTCTGCGTGCTCTCGAACATCTCCAGAGCGCCGCGGCTCAAACGCAGCAGATCGATCACCGATTCCGGCACTTCTTCGAGTTCTTCCAGCAGACGGGCGAAGTATTTCTTGCGGTGCAACTTCTCCTTCACGTAAAGCGCGCCGGTTTCCATCAGCAGTCCGGCCATCTTGTTCTTCATGCGTACCGCTTCGCTCACCACCAGGCTGCGATAGCGCAGCAGACGGCGCAGTTCGCGGATCCGCGGCGGCGCCACATAGCAGGCCGGTAATAGATTGCAGCGCACCAGGTCGGCGATGGTGCGCGCGTCGATGGTATCGCTCTTCTTCTTGCCCGCACTGATGGCTTTCATTTTGGCGGGATGGGCCATCTCCAGTTGCTCGCTGTAGGGTTTCAGGGTGTCGTAGATCCAACCGCTGAACAGGGTCGCTTCCATCGCTCCCCGCCAGGGCTGCGGACGGGCTGAGGCCCATTGCCGCAAGACCTCGCGTTGCGCCAGCACGCTGCCTTCTTCCACGATCTCGCCCGCAGCGGTTTTGACGCAGAAACTGATGGCTTTTTTGTGAACGTCGAATCCGATATAGTGAATTGCATTCATGGGGTTCTCCGAGTGAGCTTTCTGAGTCGGCGCTTTCCTCGCCGGTCTCAGCATCGTAGCCGCTCTGAGAACCCTTCTTCATTTCACTTATGCATTCATACAGACGGAACTGCGCCCATTCTGACGCGTGCAGAAAACAAATGGGATCACTTCCGTCTGTCCCCTATTTCTCCATATGGGAACTTCAAGTTCCTATATAGCAACCTGGTGCTGCGCCCTGGCGCGTAGCCGCTTGCATTTCAACAAGTTCCCATACGGGAACCCAGGTTCCTGTACAGCAACCCATCGGGGGTGACGTGTCATGGCTAAACCCGATGCCGAAGGCAGCGCAAAAACTCTAACCCCAAAAACGGAGCCTGGGGACCCCAAAACGGTCACCCGCATACCCGGCAACGGCACCCCCGGCAACACTGGGACCGCCAGCGGATCGGCGGCTAAGACGCCAGTACCTCGGCGCGGCTCGGCAGCTTACCCACCCGGCCAGGACCTGGACGGCAGGAACGGAACCGGCGCGGCTAAAAGAAAAAATCCCTCGGCAAGCGGGCCGCAAAAAAGCTACTGCTGGGACTGCAAGTGGCCCGATTCGTGAGTCAGCATGTCCGGGGCAGGAATGCCTTGCGCTCCATACATGACGCCTGGCTTGATCGGACGGGCCGTGATATTCACGTCCAGGGATGGAAGCATTTCGACTGTTGGGTTCGTCTGGCCTTCCGTTTCCTCCCCGGCGATGGCGTAGCTGTAAGTCACCGTGAACTGGCTGTTCACGTCCGTAGCGAAGCGCCAAGTCTTAAGGTTTTCGACCGTCGGCGTTTCCAGAAACCGGTGCCCTGCCGGATCGAGCTTAGACAGCACATCCGTTTTCACTACCAGTCCGTCTTTGACGGTCACTCGCACGGTCACCTTGCCGGTTACACGCGCGACTTTGGCGATGGGCGGGTACATTGGCAGGGCGGATTCCCGAAGAATCGGCACCTCATGGCTCGTCGAGTCTGCGGTGGCTGGATGATCCGCCGGTACGCCCTTCACGCTCTGGATCGCATGAACAACCAGCTTGGTTCTAAATGCTCCGAGATGACCCCAACCGGGCTGGTATGACTTCCTGATGGCTTCCGGTAGCTTGGGATCAGGAATCCCCGGCCCGTAAAACTCGCCTTCGAACATCACATCGGCCTGTCCCGCCGTATCCAGCATTGATCGAAGCATCTCTCTGTTCGTGGTCGATTTAAGATCGAGTTCAACCCAAGTGTGTTGAGATGGACATGCAGTGTCAGTGAGAACACCCATCTCGAACCCATCGCTATAAATTCCGCCCACCTGAACAAACCGTTGTTCACCTTGTTTAGCCGTCTGCTGCAAATCGCACAGAGGCACTTTGTCAGGCGTCGGTGCTGCGATGCAGACCCGGACATTCACGCCGAACAGTAAAAGCAGCAACCAGAGTATTTTTCTTTGCCCCTTCATATCCATCGCGCCTCAGTGCGGGACCACGATATTCAACACATTTCCGCCTTGATTGGTTGGAGTCAACGGCTTCCCATCGGCTGAGTGATAGATTTTGGGATTCGCAAGTAAGATCGCGTCGATTCGTCCGGGGATACCAATCGGGCTCGACCCGGCTCCCAGAACGCATTGGCTATTTTGGTAAATAGGGGACAGACGGAACTGACCCCAATTCTTTTGTCCCGATCCGGGAAATCATCCGAGCAGATTTCCCCAAATATTGTAAAACTATGGTCCGCCTCTGATAAGTTGTCGTCATGGCTCGCCTGCCCCGCGTGGTAGTGACTGACATTGCCCATCATGTTACGCAGCGCGGCAACGCCAGGCAAGCGATCTTCGAGAGCGACACCGATCGCCTCACTTATCTGGAACTTCTACACGAATACTGCGGACTTTATGACCTCTCTCTGCTCGGTTATTGCCTGATGTCGAATCACGTACATCTGATCGTGGTTCCGCGCGCGGCCCAGTCACTGGCGCACACTCTCAAGCAAACCCACGGTCGCTACGCCGCTTACTGGAATGCGCGTCGGTACTCCAGTGGACATGTATGGCAAGGACGATTTTATTCTTGCCCGCTCGACGAAATCCATCTCTGGAGCGCGTTACGTTATGCGGAGTTAAATCCAGTGCGCGCAGGCATGGTGGAAACTGCCTCGCAATGGAGATGGTCGAGCGCCGCCGCTCACTGCGGTTTAGGCTCCACGGAGATTTGGCTCGACCTGGAGTTGTGGCAGAAACGATGGACGGTCGCGGAGTGGATCGAATATCTTGCCGCGGGAGATTCATCGACGGAAGTGACGGCCCTCCGCCGCTTCACTCATACCGGCCGGCCGCTGGGAAACGCCGCCTTTGTCGCTGCACTGGAACAGTCCACCTTACGCCTGCTCGCGCCGCGCAAAAGAGGTCGCCGTCAAACACCTGCTGCTTCTGACCAACAGCACACGATTCAGTTCGTTGCCTAACTCAAATTGGGGTCAGTTCCGTCTGTCCCCTATTTGTCCTAATTCCTTCTAATTCCTTCTAATTCCTTCTAGATTGTCTTCTGTGTTTGGGCACGTACTATTCGTAGCAACATGTTCGACGAGCACGATAGAAATGCGATACTCCAAAGAAATGCCGATGCCACGATGACCAACGCTGAGGCGATTCGAAATATCCCAACAGCACTAAATAAAAGTACCCCTCCTACTAGCAGACCAAGCAAAGCTAACCAAATCGACCCTTTAGAGTTTGCCGTCGAAGAGTGGATCAGTGTTTCCAAATACCAACCAACCGCATACCATAAGACAACTATATATGCGATATAGATCACGAATATGTTTAGAGAGTACTTTATTCCGATACGAAGTGGGTGATGTTTTGACGTAAGAGTGGTCGCGATTGCAGCAGGGTAGTTGATCGAGTGGAGAACAATGTCAGCAGAAGGTAAATAGTCCCATGCTTGAGTCCCTCCCCAGCTCATATCCTGGTTTGAAAACTTATGTTCGTATTCAGCTTTGCCAACTAGCGATAATCCTATGGCAATTACAACCTGCATAAGTGGCAGCCATAGCTTCCAATGCGTTCGCTTTACCATGTGTGTGCTAATCTCGATTCTAGAATTTATTTACGATCCAATACCAAGGGGGGCTGGCCCACCTTTTATTTTTGACTTCCTTGCCCTCACTCCAAAAGTGGCTGCCCCATCCCTTTCCCGGTTTTGGAAAGGGTGGGAGAAAACAATTCTCAACCGCTTGAGCTTTTGATTTTAATCTTTTGTCGTCTGAATTAACGCCGAAAGAACAAAACACTCAGTGCAGGCGGCAAATATTCCCATCCATACCGCAAAGGATGGAGCAGCCATTTTATTTTTGCTTTCCAGCACATCATTTGCAAAACTGAGGGCGAGAAGGGTGGGCCAGCCCCTGATTGAATCAATGGCAGAAGTGGGCCCCCGAACGACTAACTCAATCGGAAACCTGCAAGAGCCCGGCTATTGCGCTGGTCTGACCTTCTACGAGAATAACAACGTCTTGAGCGATTACGGCCGGCCCCCTTAAAATACATTACTGATCAATGCCTCTAACTTCAGCACTCCGCAACGCTCGCATCTTCCCCGTAGTTTTGTTCGTCACAATTGCCATATGCGTACAGGTGCACGCGTACCAGTCTGGAACTATGTCAAAATCGGACCCTTCTCCGGGCCGCAAGCTACAGGTGCACGGCATCCCGAATTTCGGCCAAGTCACGCCTACCCTCTACCGCGGCGCTCAGCCCACAGAGGAAGGGATCGAGGCGCTAAAGAAGATGGGCATCGATATTGTGGTAGATTTGCGCGGGGGAAACCGTAAGCGCGAGGAACAAGCCGTTTCCACGCTCGGAATGAGCTATGTTTCCCTTCCCTCGCAGTGCTACTCGCCCAGGGACAAAACGTTTGCCGGATTTCTGGCCGTGGTGCAACAAAACCCTGGGAAGAAGATCTTTGTGCATTGCAGACTGGGTGACGACCGCACGGGAATGGCAATTGCGTCTTACCGCATGGCTGAACAGGGATGGAGTGCGCAACAGGCGATGAAGGAGATGCATTACTTCGGCTTCTCCGCTTCGCATCACTTAACCTGTCCGGGCCTGGCGGAGTATGAGCAAAGGTTCCCGGAGCATTGGCAAACCAGTGCGGCGTTTGAAAAGCTGCGGGGGCCAAAGCCTGGGGAGACATCGAAGTGAGGCTGACCCACCTTTCGGATTCCAAAGGATGGAAGAACCGGCTCAATATCGCCTTTTCCTCGATTTCCCAAAATCTTGTCAAGCCCCCAAAATCGTCCAATTTTTCTCTAACTCGCTAATTCCCTTCCAGATATAAAGTTGGCATCCATGTCCCATTTTCCCCCACAAAAATGGTATAATGAATGTGTAACTTAAATAGGCGCAGCCCTGACCGGGTCTGCGCCTTTTGTCGTTTCTCACACATGGATTCCAACTCTCGTGGGCCCGACCGCACCCCAGAGAGTTGCGATATCCCCATAGCTCCCAAGCCTTACCAGCCGGCCAAGGACACCAAAGCGTTGGGAGAGCTCGGCGAACTGGCCTTCATCCTGAAATCTACTGCCGAAGGCATTACCGCTTCCCGCCCCTTCGGCGACCGTAAGCCCTACGATTTCCTGGTCGAAGGCGGCAGGCGGCTGTTTCGCGTGCAGGTCAAGGCATGCTTCTTAGCTCAGAAGGGACGTCGTGGCTTTTCCGTGGGCGCCTCACAGCACCGCCGACGCGGACGCGCGGCCTATACCGCTGACGAAATTGACTTTCTCGCGGCTTACATCGCCCAATTGGATACCTGGTATGTGATTCCAGTGGATGCAATTAAAGGCCGGAAATTCGTCCAGCTGTACCCTCGCGGCATCCCCCGCAAGAACGCCGGCTTATACGAACAGTACCGCGAAGCCTGGCACTTGCTGAAGAGCTAGGGAAACTCTGATTAAGTTCAACTTCTGTCATCTCGAGCGAAGCAGAAGTGCGAGTTTACGAGCACTTTTGCGCAGTCGAGAGACCTGCTGTTCTCTGCGGTTGGAACTTAGTCAGACCCTCCGTAGACCAAATCCGGCCCGAGGAGACTTGTGTCAGGGCATGGCTTCAGCCGTGCCGATAAGGATCACACTTTTGAGTCTGCGCCCATGGGGCGCAACTGTCGAGAGCGCCGGCAGCGTGGAAGTTGCGCCCCTTGGGTCGTCCAGACCACGTTCTTAACTTCCTGAACCAGTCTTGCGGGCTTCGTCGTCAAGTCGAAACTGGGTGATAATATCCTGCCCTGCTGCGTAGAACTTGACTAGAGGTCCTTCGTGGCGATTTAAGTCAGCGAGGGAAGCTGTTGCAGAAAAGATGCCAGCGTCGGTTAACACATAGAACATGGCCTTTCCCGCGCCAGGCAAGGGATACTCGGTGACAAGTTGCATCTTCGGCTGAAACTCCGCCGCGATACGAACGAAATCCTTGGCCGCTTGATTGATGGGAGGCTTGCCGACTCCACCAAGATAACCGCCGCCACTGCTCAAATAGATACTTGCATTTCCGTCGGAAATGCCGACCACCGTTACCACGGCCTTGCCGGCATCGAAGTCCATGACCACTCCCCATGGTTCAGTGGGGCTGGACACGGCGGGCAGGTTAACTTGTTTTCGCGTAGTGTGAAAGATCTGATTCCGCAGGCCTAAATAAACTTCTTGTGAACTGGGGCGAGGCCCCGCAGACTGCGCTGCCGTGGCTTCCGTCTTGCGAGACCGAGCACGTATAAGCAGGAAGAACAAGACGAGCGACAGAAAAATCGCGATGAGGAGAATTTTCATGGAAGTCCTATCTCCTCCGCCAGCTCTTTCCATTTTTTATCCACCAGCGCCTTGGTCTTCTCGTCCATAAGAATTTCATCCGGCCAGGGACGGGTAAACCCTTCGCTGGGCCACTTGCGGGTAGCGTCAATGCCCATCTTGGAGCCGTAGTTGGGCAGGCGCGAGGCGTGGTCGAGGGAATCCACCGGGCCAAGCGTGAATTGAATGTCGCGCTCGGGATCAATGTGGTTGAGCACTTTGAGAGTGACGTCGGCGATGTCCTGCACGTTGACGTCTTCATCCACCACGATGACGCACTTAGTAAACATGGCCTGTCCCAGACGACCAGATGGCGTTCATCACCTTGCGCGCCTGGCCGGGGTAGGACTTCTTGATCGAGACCAGCATCAGGTTGTGGAAGACGCCTTCGATGGGGAGGTTGACGTCCACCAGCTCAGGGATGGTCAGCTTCATCAGCGGCAAGAAGATGCGCTCGACCGCTTTGCCCATGTAGGCATCTTCCATTGGGGGTTTGCCGACAATGGTGGTGGAATAAATCGGGTTTTTGCGATGCGTAATGCAGGTCAGATGCAGAACCGGATACAAATCAGCCAGAGAGTAGAAACCTGTGTGGTCGCCGAAGGGGCCTTCAGTGCGTAGTTCGTCGAGGTTAACGTAGCCTTCGAGAACAATTTCCGCATTCGCCGGGACTTCCAGATCAACCGTTTCGCATTTAACCAGTTCAACCGGGCTCTGCCGCAGAAACCCGGCGATCATGTACTCCTCGATATCGGGAGGCGCCGGGACGATGGCCGAAAAAGTCAGCGCCGGATCAGTCCCAATGGCGACCGCAACTTCCATTTTTCCGGAGGGAAGATTTTCTGCCAGCACCGAGCCGCCCGAGGTGCGCGCCATGAGGTCAACAGCTGGGTGCCCCACTCTTCCCTGATTTTGGGAAGGGTGGGGATTTTGTACCGCCTGACGCATCATTTCGCGGTAGTGTTCCGCGGCCACCTTCTGGCGTTGCCAATGCGCTCCCAGGGTCTTTTCGTCATGAACTTGCAACCGATAAACCCCCAGGTTGCGCTTGCCGGTTTTCGGGTCACGCGTGGTTACACAGGGCAATGTGATGAAACGGCCTGCGTCCTGCGGCCAGCACTGGAGGATGGGAAATTCGTTGAGCGAGAAATTTTCTTTACGGACCACTTCTTTGCAAGGGCCTGTGCTTACGGTCTTGGGAAAAAACTTCCCCATTTCCGCCAGCTGCGGAAGCATTTTTACTTTGTCTAAGAAACCTTGCGGAGACTTTACGTCCATGAATTGGCGAATGCGGTTGGCTACTTCGTCGAAGGAATTGACTTCTAACGCCAGATTCATGCGGCGGGGGGAGCCGAATTGATTGATTAAGACTTGGTGGCCTGGGTGTCCCTTGATGCTTTGAAACAACAGGGCGGGGCCGTGTTTTTTGCAGACACGATCGGTAATTTCGGTAATCTCCAGGACCGGGTCCACTTCGGTGCGGATTTTTTTTAGTTCTCCAGCGCGCTCCAGGGCGGCGATCCAGTCTCGCAGGTCGGTGTAGGACAAGAGTTCCTCTTGGGTGAAGGGTCATTATAGCTAAGAAGAACTTGGCTGCGGATTCCGCATGGATTTGGACCCTTCGGCCCGCTCGCTTCGCTCCCACGGGCGAGGCGCTCGTGTCCACATGGCCTTATTTTTATTGGGCTGCTGCCTGGGTTTTGAGCTCCCAGGTGAATTGAGACAGGAGTTTGTTGATGGCGATGGTGTCTACCGGTTTGGAGAAGAAGTAGCCTTGGGCGAGTTCGCAGTTCATGGCTTTCAGGCGGTTTACGTGGTCTTCGGTCTCGGTGCCTTCGCCAACTACTTTCATGCCCAGGGTGTGCCCCAGGGTGACGATCAGTTTTACGATCTCTTCACTCTCGGCGTCAGTGTCCATTTTGGAAATGAAAGCGCGGTCGATTTTCAGCGAGTCGGCGGGGAAACGTTGTAAACGGCTTAGCGAAGAGTAGCCGGTGCCGAAGTCATCAATGCTGATGCGGAACCCCAGTTTGCGGAATTCAGCCAAAAGCGCCTCGGCGTGGGCCGGGTCTGTCATGGTGATGGTTTCGGTTATTTCGATCTGAAAATATTTTGTAGCCACGCCTGCCTTCTCCAGCATCTGCGCGATTTCCGCGGCTAGAGTGGGCTGTGCGAATTGCTTGGATGTCACATTCACGCTGATGTAGAGAGGAGGATCGGCGGGAAATTGTTCATGCCAGATCTTGAGCTGGCGTGCGCAATCCTGCATGAGCTGACGATTCATGGCGATGATCAGTCCACTTTCGTCGGCCACCGTGATGAACTCTGATGGTGGAACCAGGCCTGTAGGGCGCTGCCAGCGGCTTAGAGCTTCGAACCCCACGATGCGGCCATTCTGCAAAGAGACAATCGGTTGGTAAAAGACTTTGAATTCTCCCTGCTCCAGGCCTTTGCGAATATCGGTTTCCAGTTTCAGGCGCTGCACCGCGGAAGCATGTTTGGCCGGGTCAAATATTTCGAAGCTACCCTTCCCCGCCTGTTTTGCCCTGTACATAGCGATTTCGGCGTCGCGCAGCAAATCGTCGGCGGAGGTGTAGGCAGTATCGCTCAAAGCAATGCCGATGCTGATGGTGACCACCACTTCGTGGCCGTTGATTACGAACGGGGTATCCCATTTCTCCTGGATTCTTTGCGCCACGCGGATGGCGTCGGAGGGATTGCGGATGTCATCGAGCAAAACGGTGAACTCGTCTCCACCCAGGCGCGCCAGGTTGTCGTCGGGTTTTCGTTCGTCGAAGTGTTTAATTAGATTGGGACGTGAAATAGTATCAATGCCACGGAGTGAAGTGGACAGCCTGCGGCCGATTTCAATGAGCAACTGATCTCCAACGGTGTGCCCCAGGCTGTCGTTGAATACTTTGAACTCGTCCACGTCAATAATGAAGACGGCGAATTTGTAATCGGAATGGCGTTTGGCCAGTGTCAGGGCATGGTCGAGACGATCTACAAACAACGCCCGATTGGGCAGGTTGGTCAGACTGTCGTGAAAAGCGTTGTGCGCCAGCAATTCTTCTGCGCGCTTACGCTGGGTGATGTCGCGGTTGACGATGACTAATTTCTCTGTCACACCTTTAGCATTTTGGACGGCGCTCGCGGTGGATTCCAGGAAGCGCCATGTGCCATCTTTGTGACGGATGCGATATTCAAGACGCTCACCGCGCCCGGTACTGCGCGCCTTCTGTCCGGCTTCCTGGACGCGCTGACGATCGTCGGGATGAATCTGATCGATCGAGGAAGCCTTAAGATCATTAGCATCGTAACCCAGAACTCTTTGATAGGCCGGGCTGTTGTAGAGCCGGTGCCCATGAGTATCCACCACCGCGATCATGTCAGCGGCATTTTCGGTGATCAGTTGGAAAAGCTGATCGCGTTCGGCCAGGGCCCGGCGGATGCGTTGCAATTGGAAGTGTTGGTAGAGCGTGTAAATGTCAAAAATCAGTACCAATCCAGCAAGACCGCGGACTGCTTGTTTTAGATCAAACCAATCGGTGGCAGCACCCAAGGCAAGACCGGGAATGGTAAGTGCGACGATTCCGAAAAGCAGAACCAGGGTGACCGCAACCGCGAGGATCCAGAGCCACCACTCGCGGACATCGAGATCCCGGGTTGGGACCAACGGGTGCTGTTGGCCCTCAGCAAGCGTATCCTGTTGATTTGATTGATCTGCCATGCGATAAATTCGAATCGGGCTCCAGTGACGATTCTAGACGGGTAAAAGCTGAGGGAAAGTTACGGGAGGCGTTGAACTTTGACGGCAAATTGACGATTAAAGTTTGGTTAGCATCTAACTTCCCAATCCTAAACTCGTATATATTGGTTCGCACTTCAATCGAGGTAAACCTTTGAAACGACGTGTTGTTATCACAGGAATGGGCGCTGTAAGTCCAAATGGGACCGGGAATCAGGAGTTCGCAGAAGCGATTTTGCAAGGTAAAAGCGGCGTGGGGCGAATTTCGCGGTTTGACCCCTCGGAGATTCCGGTGCAGATTGCGGGCGAAGTTCGCGGGTTTGATGAGCTTGCCTGGGTGGAGAAGCGGGAGCGGAAGCATGTTTCTCGAGTCTTGCCGCTTGCGTTGGCGGCCGCGACGGAGGCTTTGCAGGGAGCGGGCATTGAGGCGACCGGCTTGTCTTTGGACGAACGGCAACGCTTTGGCGTGGTGATTGGATCGGGTGGAGGATCGCAGGAGTTTACTGAGGAACAGTATCGACTTTTTTTTCATCAGCAGTATAAATCCATGAGTCTGTTTTGCGTTCCCACCGGAGTGATGGGGACACTTTCGAGCGAGCTCAGTGTGCGCTTCGGCTTGCGCGGCGCGAGCCACGTGATCACCACCGGGTGCACTTCATCGACCGACGCGCTGGGCTATTCCATGCGGCAGATTCAGGCCGGGCGGGCGGACATGATTCTTAGCGGGGGCGCGGATTCGCCGATTGCGCTGGGGATTGTGAAGGGCTTCATCCTGATGAAGATTTTGACTGATTCCTGGAACCACGCACCGGAGCGCGGGTCGCGTCCGTTTTCTGCGAACCGGGACGGGTTCGTGGTGGGAGAAGGCGCGTGGATGTTTGTGGTGGAAGAGTATGAGCACGCACGGGCACGTGGTGCGCAAATGCTGGCGGAAATTTGCGGGTATGGGTCAACTTGTGAGGCGTTCCACCGGGTGCGCTTGCAGGAATGCGGTGAGGAACCGGCGCGTGCGATCCAGCTGGCGATGAAGCAGGCTGGGGTTGCGCCGACAGACATTGGTTATGTGAATCTGCACGGGACTTCCACCCAGCTCAACGACCGCATTGAAACGCGCGCCTTAAAGTTGGCTTTGGGAGAGGAAGCGCGGAGAGTGCCGATGTCGGCGATCAAGTCGCAGATTGGGCATCCTCAAGGGGCGTGTGGCGCGGCCGGCGTGGCGTCCACCATTGTGGCGATGCAGCACGGGCAGGTTCCTCCTACTATTAACCTGGATAATCCTGATCCCGAGTGCGATTTGGACTATGTGCCGGATGGGGGACGGAAACAGACGATTGAACACGCGGTTTGCAACTGCATCGCTTTTGGCTCGAAGAATTCAGCTTTGGTGCTGAGAAATTGTGCATGATTCAGTTGAGTGGTTGGGCACCCTGCAAACGACCGTGCACACGGGAGGTAATGCTAGTTCTCAGTTCCCTGTTCCCGGTTCTCAGTTGGTTTGAGTTCTACTCGCCGCAAATGCCTGCCCCCCACGGGTTTCGCAGCCAGTTGGAGGTCGCATATTCTGCAATCACAAAGAAACGGCCATCGAACTGGTTCTAGCCTTTTAGTTTCAGTTTGGATTTATTCTCTTCCAGAAATTCACGCAGCTTGTCGGATGCATCGAGCAAGCGGATCCATTGTTCGTAGTAGAGTGTGACGGGAAAGCGGCCCAAGCCATAGACGCTGACGCCACCTTTTTCGCCCACGCGGAATTCCAGGCTTCCGGTGCGGCGGGTTCCCTGCTGCTTTTCTAATTCGGCCAGCTTGGCTTTCAGTTCTTCATAAGTTGGTTCAGACATTCGTTCTCACCTCGTGGTCCAATTCATCTTACTAAAAGGAGCGACAAAATGAAGTCTCTGTTTGCGATTTGTGCTTCCCTGATTATGGCCAGCTGGACTTGCGCAGCGTTTGCGGCGACCGCCAACGGGTCCTTTAACTTCGACTTTTCTTCCGATCCGGCGTGCTCGGCGACGGTCACGGCGGATTGTATCGATCATTTTGAAATATGGGATGTGACCAGTGCACCGAAGAAGCTGTCCACTGTCGCGTTGCCGGCACCTGCGGCATCACCCATCAATTTTACTTTTAAAGTTGGGCCACCTTATGGATCGCGGAAGTGGTCTGCCGTGGCCGTAGCCAAGGATGGTACGACCAGCGACATGACTGCGCCACAGGCACAGAGCACGGTGAATGTTCGCCCCGGAGCTCCGGCCAGTTTTGTGGTGGACTTGCAATGACTTTAGCGCCGGCCGTGGGATGGATCGGGTGAATTGGCGGTGTTGAGATCCACGTGGATATGGGTCGCTGGAGCGTAGCAGTTCTTGTCCGCGGGATAGGTTGCCGAACATCCATCCGAAAAATGTCTGCGCGGAGATTGCGCATATTGCCACACATCAGCAAAAGCTATGCCACTTTCAGAAGGAGACAGTACGCCTTCGGTGGTGCATCCTGGAGAAGGAGGACACGCGTCATTGGCAATCCAGTACGCGATCCTTCTTTCTCCAGCGGTGTTTTGCAGGTCAGTGGCGGTATTGATGCTTTCTCCGTTAGGTTGCATCAATGGTATTCCGGAACAATAAACACCCGGTTTGAAGCCTGACTGGCTAATGGCATCTACAAATGCGTAGATGTATGACTTTTGCAAATCCAGCAGGCGCCCACCCTCTTCCTGATCCAGAAAAACGATGGTCCCGCTGGGGAAGCCCTGCGCTTGAGCAGACCTGGCTGCGGTTTTTCCGTCTTCGGCGCCAGCGCGGGATGCGTCAGGAAGAGACTTCAGTTCGGCATACATCCTCCCATTGAATAAGACCAGGAAGCCGAAGCCTGTGTCCTGCAAGAGCTGTCTCTTCCCTTCCCAGGAATTGGATTTCGCGCCGGGCGGCGTGTTCAACCAATACGATGCGTAAGAAAAGGTCTTCCTGAGTGCCGGTAAGGCGGCGTCTCCGGGGTATTGGTTGCGGTCAAAGCCCCGAAAGCTAATCTGCGCGTCACAGAGTGCAGACAGGAGGAACAGAAGCAAGAGCGAAATTAATCGTCTCGGGGCCAAAACAATGGAGCGGGAGACCGGGCTCGAACCGGCGACCTTCTGCTTGGGAAGCAGATACTCTACCAACTGAGTTACTCCCGCATCGGATTTTCATGATAGCACGGGCTTTGCGGCCGCTGGCAACCCGCGCTGTTTTCTTGAGCGTCTAGGAGCATCGGTAGCCTACCTCCCCGTTGATCGCTTTGGCCAGGTCATGGGGAACCCTCCAGCCCATCGCGAAGATTGCTGGTATTGCGCGCGAGCACGGCACTTCGGTAAGTCACTTCCTAGCTCCGAGAGAGCTACGGCAACAACCCATACACATCAATCTCCGACCGCGTACCGACATAGACCTTGCCATTGGCCACCGTTGGCACGGTGAACTTCACGGCGTTGCCAGCCCGGTCGCGATTGCTGGCCGCCTGTGAGCTATTCCACAATTCGGTTGCCAGATTTGATGCATCATAGGCGTGCAGAATTGCCGGGCCGGGGCCGGTTGGATGCGGCGGCCCGTAGTCACCGCTGTCAACTGCCCAGAGAATGCCATTCGAGGCGCCTTGCGACGAAACCGACGGAGAAACTCCTGGAAACGGAAATGATGTCGCTGTTTGTGAGGCTGGATTGGTGTTGAATTTTCCCGTCGCCGGATCGAAGACCACCCGTTTCACCGGAGCGTAGATGCCGCCGGTGTAAAGGGCGTTTTGCCAGAAGGCTGGGACACCGAAGAACGGTTCGCCACTGAGGAAAAAATGCTGCCACGAATTTGTGTCTCCGGTATTGCCGATGCACACCGCGCAATATTGCCCCAGTGCGTCGCGGTTCAGGACGTAGATTTGCCCTTCCTTGCCGAGAGCAATCATCAAGTGCGTGGGGGCATTCGCCCGATCGGGCAACAGCACAACTCCGGCGGAAGCCAGGTCCGTATCATTGGCCTCAAGCGTTGCCTGATTGAAGGGAGTGAAATAATCGGACACCGCCAGGGAGCCATTGTTCAATCTTAGGACTGTGTCTCCGTAGTCGGTGTTGGGAGCAGTGCTGGAGTCGGCGTCAAAGGTGCCGTTGCCGGTCGAGAAATACAGATTGCCGGCGCTGTCCGCCGCAGGCCCGCCCC
Source organism: uncultured Acidobacteriota bacterium (assembly GCA_963837365.1). Taxonomy (GTDB): domain Bacteria; phylum Acidobacteriota; class Terriglobia; order Terriglobales; family Acidobacteriaceae; genus CAWBXL01. The sequence goes on along the minus strand of CAWIMW010000003.1, from coordinate 403,146 downwards.
CGCCCATCCAGATGCCGCCCCGGCTCGCATATGGCGTCACGTTTAATACGCTGAGTTGAGCAAGCGTGCTGGGATTGAACTTGATGACCCAGCCATGGTATGGGTCAATGTCTTCGTGCGCCGCCCATACGATATATAGATTTCCATTCACCAGGGCAAGCCCAGAGCGCTGGTTTTCGCGGTCGGAACGAAACGGTACGTCGGTGCCGTTGCTGCCATCGCCGGTCCCCGGAAACGTGGCGGAAATCTCCTTAGGCCCGGTGAATTTTTCACTGCCATCAATAAGGCTGAGCGCATGCAGGCGGGTGTGGTAGCTGCTGTTCGAGGTCAGCTTCGCCTTGGAAATCAAATAGAGTGTATTGGTCGCTGGGTCAACGACTGGAGTGCCGGTAATTCCGATTTCCGGTTGAATGTCGAAGTACGGCCCTCCGAAATCCGCATTCTGAAACGGCACTTCTCCCGTCTGGAGAAGGCTCTTCTGCCATAGCACCGTGCAGGGCGACTTGTCGGCGTCCAAGGCATACACGCTGTCGTGTTCGGTTTCAACCAGAACAAGGTTGTGCAGAGTGCCGCCGATGCTTACCCCCGGGACCCAAAGTGGTTGCGCGTAGGCAGCGCCATCCACCGCGCAGGAAAACAGCTTTCCGAATGTATTTGAGTTTACGTTCGCCGTGGTCAGGGCGAACTCGTGGGTGTTGGCTCCATCCCGAGCGAGATTATTGTGGTACGTAAAGACCCCGGTCAGGTCGGTTACGACAACAGTGGAAGATGCTGTTTTCGCTGCTGTCCACCGTACTGGTTGCGGTGATAGTGTGTGAACCGGACGAGGCCGGCGGAGTATAGACACCGGTTGCGTTGATGGCGCCAACGGCGGCGTTACCACCGGCTGTTCCGTCCACGCTCCAGCTAACTCTGTTTTGAGAGTCACCTGTAACCGTGGCGGTGAATTTCTGGGTCGCACCCAGGGAAGCCACTTCCGCGTGCCTGGGACTTACGGCTACCGCAGTTACGGTTCCGCCGCCTCCGCCACCTCCATTCCCACCGCTCGAAGATCCGCCACCACAGCCCGAAAGAAACGAAAGAATCAGGATCGCAGACGCAAGACATACGCTGCGTACTCCCAAAGTTTGCAATACAGTCATGACCGGCCCCCCAAGCGCTTCAAAACGGCAAAGTGAAGGCTATATTATCCTTCATCTTGTTCTTTAAGTCTCGCAATTACAGCGAAGTCTTCCAAGGTAGTTACGTCACCCTTAACATCACCGTTGGTGGCCAGTTCGCGCAATAGCCGCCGCATGATTTTGCCGCTGCGGGTTTTGGGCAGCGTGTCCGTAAAGCGGATATCGTCCGGCTTGGCCAAGGAACCGATTTCTTTGGCCACCCATTTCCTGAGTTCCTCTTTCAGTTCGTTGGTGGGGTTCCTGCCGCTTTGCAGAGTGACAAACGCCGAAACTGCCTGCCCCTTGATTTCGTCTGGACGCCCGACCACCGCAGCCTCAGCGACGGCTTCATGGGCTACTAAGGCCGATTCAACTTCCATGGTGCTGAGGCGATGGCCGGAGACGTTGAGCACATCATCCACCCGGCCCATGACCCAGAAATAGCCGTCTTTGTCTTTGCGCGCGCCGTCGCCGGTGAAGTATGCCCCAGGAATCTGCGACCAATATTGCTTCACATAACGATCCGGATCTCCGTAAATTGTGCGAGCCATTCCCGGCCAGGGCTGCTTGAGAATCAGAAAACCGCCCGATCCATCCGGCACCGGCTGGCCTTCCATGTCAACAACCTCGGGCACGACTCCGGGAAAAGGTTTTGTAGCCGACCCCGGTTTTGTAGCAATCGCGCCCGGAATCGGCGTAAGCATCATGTGCCCGGTTTCGGTCTGCCACCAGGTATCAACAATGGGGCAACGGTTGCCGCCGATGGTTTCGCGATACCACATCCAGGCTTCCGGGTTGATGGGTTCGCCTACTGTGCCCAGCAGGCGCAGGCTGCTCATGTCGTGTTTTTTCGGCCAGGCGTCTCCCCATTTAATGAAGGTGCGGATGGCGGTGGGGGCGGTGTAGAAGATGTTCACTTTGTGGCGCTCGATGATGTCCCAGAAGCGGTCGGGTTCGGGGAAGTTTGGGGCGCCCTCGTACATGAAGCTGGTGGCGCCGTTTTGCAGCGGGCCGTAGACGATGTAGCTGTGCCCGGTGACCCAGCCGATGTCGGCGGTGCACCAGAAGGTGTCTTCTTCCTTTAGATCGAAGACCCACTTGGTGGTTAGATAAGTGCCTACGGAGTAGCCTCCGGTGGTGTGGACCAAACCTTTTGGTTTTCCGGTTGTGCCCGAGGTGTAGAGGATATATAGAGGATGCTCGGCGTCGAGTGGTTCGGCCGGACAAACGTCAGAGGCTTTGGCCATCAGCTCGTGCCACCAGTGGTCTCTTCCCGGTTGCATGTTGATGGGCGAGCCGGTTCGCTGGTAGACGATTACGTGCTTTACCGTCGGACACGACTTTAGGGCTTCTTCGACCGCGGGAAATAATTTGACTTCGGTGCCGCGGCGATAAGAGCCGTCCTGCGTGATTACGGCGGTGGCTTGGGAGTCGTGAATTCTGTCTACCAGTGCATTGGAGGAGAAACCTCCGAAGACAACCGAGTGAGTGGCTCCGATGCGGGCGCAGGCCAACATGGCGATTGGCAGCTCAGGCGTCATGCCCATGTAGATGGCTACCCGGTCGCCCTTTTTTATTCCTAGCGTTTTAAGAACGTTGGCGAATTTCTGTACTTCGCGGTGCAGTTGCTGATAGGTCAGGGTAAGGACTTCTCCGGGCTCGCTTTCCCAGATTATGGCGGCTTTGTTTTTGCGCGAGGTGTGTACGTGACGGTCCAGGCAGTTGTAGGAGAGGTTGAGCTGGCCGCCGGGGAACCATTTAGCCCAGGGAGATTTCCACTCGAGGACTCTATCCCATTTTTTGAACCAGTGGAGTTCTTCGGCGATCTTGCCCCAGAATATTTCCGGCTGCTCGACTGACTCGCGGTAGACGCTCTCGTACTCTTCGAGGCTTTTGATGTGGGCGTGTTTCCGGAATTCTTCCGGGCATTCGAATTTGCGCTGCTCTTGCAGCGTGGAATCAATGTTGATGCTGGGCGTCTCGGCCATGGTTTGTCCTTTTTATAGAGTGCTTGGAGATTTTACCGTGGGGATGGTGAGTGTGTCTTGAGCAATGCGATCCAGCAAGGGCGTGAGCTGCCCAGATTGAAGCTGCGTCCCGCGCCGTGCGTCTCTAATACCTCCGTCCGATTTGTCATTCCGACGAAGAGCGCAGCGACAAGGAGGAACCTGCTATTGGCCGCCGGCTTTGTTGCGCGGGCCCAGGAAAGCAAATTCCTCCTCTTCGCTGCGCGAATCGTCGGAATGACAAAAGACGTCGAACCATACTCTCCATTGCGCCGACTCTTTCTGTGCAGTACGATTTACTCCTCTTCTATTCGCAGTCGGGCCCCGCAGTTTGTGTTGCACATCAGGAGACCTCATATGCTGCAAAAATCATTTGCCATTTTTCTGGTTCTATGCACCCTTGCCTTTGCGCAAGACAGTACTCCCCCATCTCAGAAACCGGTTACCCCCACTGAACCGCCGCAAGCCCAGAACCAACCCGCACAAACATCCAACTTCACTTCTGCCAAAGGATTTGTCCTCGAAGATGGAACGCCCATCAGACTACGCATCAATCGGACTCTTTCCTCCGCAGATGCGCACGTCGGAGATTCGGTGGATTTTGAGGTACTCGATGACATCAGCGTAAACGGCACTCTTGTTATTCCGAAAGGCGGGTTGGCCATTGCTACTGTTACCGAAGCCCAGTCCAAGCGAAGAATGGCGCGGGGCGGGAAACTCGACGTTAACATCGACTACGTGAAGCTGCTCAGCAGCGAGAGAGCTGCTCTGCGCGCGGTCAAAGAAGTAAAAGGTGGGGGCCACACCGGTGCTATGACAGGTGGAATTGTAGCCACAGGCATTGTGTTTTTTCCCGCTGCTCCATTCTTTCTGTTCATGCACGGCAAAGACATTACCATCCCCAAGGGGACCGAGATCACGGCCTACGTGAACGGAGACATGAAGTTGGACATCGCCAAGTTTCAGTCTGCCGCCCCTGCCTCTGCGCAGCCCGCAGCCCCGGCGGAAGCGGCGGGCACCGGCAGCGTGCTGGTCAGCTCCACTCCCGACGGCGCCGAAATTTACGCCGACGGAGCTTTCGTTGGGAATGCTCCCAGCACCTTGAAGCTGAGCGCGGGGAAACACGTCATCAAGGTGACGGCTGCGGGACGGAAGGAGTGGACTCGGGAGATTACCGTGCAGGCGGGGTCGGAGTTGAAGTTGAATGCGGGGCTGGAGGAGAAGTAGGGTGATAAAAATCAGACGCCCGAGGGATTGAGATTTGTGGTATCCCAGCTTTCGCAAAGGGCGCGAAAGGTGGAGTGCCCAGCAAGGAGTTTGGCCAAATGGCTACGCAAGCTAACGCAACTTTAAAAACAATCATTGAAACGCAACGCCAATTTGATTACCCGGACCTCCCACTAGACAAATACTTCGAGATCTTTTCTGCCCAGCAGGTGCTTAAGAAAGCCCGCTTCAATCCAGACCCGGACGAGATCGTGTCGGGGATGCTTGGAGGGGACGGGGATGCTGGTGTTGATGGCTTCTATGTATATTGCAATCGGAAATTAATCCGTGAGGATAACGACATCGCGTTATTTAAAGGACAGCGGGTCGATATCGAGATGATCGTGGTGCAGTCGAAAAACAAATCGTCCTTTGAAGAATCCGTGCCAATGAAGTTCAAAGACTTCGTGGAAAATTGTCTAATCCCGGAAAATCCAACAGATTCGGCCGTTAAGCTCTACAGTCAGGAATTACTCGGTCACGTGGCACAATTCCGTAGCCTTTACAAGGTTGCCTTACCTATGAAGCCGACCTTGTCCGTAGAATTCTTTCACGCCGCGCATTCCGACGCCGTCGACGCTAAGGTTCGTGAGCGCGGCGCATTGCTATGTGCTTGTTTCAAACAGTCTTTCCCAACAGCGAAATGTGAATATACGCCCATTACAGGAACCGAATTAGTGATCTTGTCCCAGAAACGGGAGCAGAGCACGCTCGCACTGAAGGTGTCGAAATATTTCGATTGGAACAGCTTCGACCGCGACGCCTACACTTGTGTTGTTAAGCTCGGGGATTTCTTTTCCTTTATCAGCAGCGAGGGGGAGATACGAGAACATATTTTTGAGGCGAATGTCCGAGATTACGCACCCGATGCCAAAGTTAACAGTGGTATCCAAGAGACCTTGGGGCACCCGGCTGGCGATGACTTCTGGTGGCTGAACAACGGCATCACAGTGATTGCCTCGGGTACCTACTTGAGTTCTGGAAGCCTACAGATCACAGACCCCCTCATCGTTAATGGTCTTCAAACCTCGCACGAAGTGTTCCGCCATTTCAAAAACGGTGGCGATCTCAATGACAGCAGATCCATCATGGTGAAGGTCATCGTTAACAGCAATGACCCCACCTCGGACCGAATTATCAGTGCGACCAATAGTCAAACGAAAATAAGTTCTATCTTCCTGCATTCCACTGAACAAATCCACAGAGATATTGAGCTCAATCTCAAAGCTGCAGGTTATTTTTACGATCGCCGAAAGAACTATTACCGCAATCGGGGAAAGTCCGTTTCAGAAATTATTACAATCCACTATTTGGCCCAAGCAGTAGCTTCAATCCTTTTGCAACAACCGGATAATGCCCGAGTCCGTCCTGGAACGGTCGCTGAGAAGAATTACAAAAAGCTGTTTTCGCAAAAGTACCCGCCCACTTTGTATACAAACTGTGTACGACTTATGAAACGGTGCTATAAGTGTCTTGCCGATAAAGGCCTACAAAAAACGGACGCTCTCAATTTGGTCTTTTACCTGGCGATGTTCGTTGCTTGTACAGCCTGCAATTCAGTCTCTCCGAGAGCTACGACAATTGCGGCATTGGATGTGGACAAAATTGACGAGGGTGTTTTCAATAGTTGCTATCAATGGATCTCGGCGGAATTCCAGCGTTTGGGTGGTGATGATCGGGTAGCGAAAGGCTCTGTTCTTGCGGAAACTTTAAGAATCGAGGTAAGAAATCGCTTCGGGAAAAGGCGCAAATCATAAAGAAAGCGGCTGGTGGGGGGCAGGTCCACCTTTGTTTCTGATTTTCTCACCCTCATACTACAGTCGGCTGGGGGCTGGCCCATCTTTTGGTTTTGATCTTTCTCTCCCTCATTGGTAAATGAGGCTGCCCCACCCTCTGCGACGCAAAAGATGGGGCACCCGGCTTCTGTACCGCCGACAAAGGCGCTTACCGTAGGCGTCTACAACAACGGCAACATGTCGAACTGGACGAACGTCCTTAGCAGTTGGGGCTACTCATTCGGATCGAGTGCTTGGTTGGGATACCAAGCCTCGACCAACTCGTCTGGAACAATCGGCGGGCCAACGCTAAGCCTTAGCCCCGGGCTTTCTGGCTCTTACACTTGGGGCGCCTGTGGCGGGCCGGAGGCCCAGTGAGGCCAAGGTGAGAGGAAGTCAATGTTACTTCTGATAATGATGTTGCTAATGGGCTTGGCCGCAGGCGCTTGTGGGTTCATGGCGTGCTTCCTACCTGCAAGGTGGTACAGGCTCACGGAATTGATCAGTTTCGCCGACCGATGGACCGAGCGCAGCCCAAAACGTCTGCATCCCGTTGTAAGCTTTCTCAACCGGGCCTCTGGACTGGCGATTTTTGCAGTGGGTTGCTGGTTCGTGTACATGGCAGCTACCGAGATTTGGCTTGTGCACGCTGGACAAGCGACAAGCCCAGTGGTGCATCCGGCCAGCGGGGTGCCTCACAACACTCCAGCGCCGGGTATCACTGCGCTCTCGATCTTCGTGGTCGTCGCGGGAATACTTATGGCCGTTTTCCCGGCAGAGGCACTGGCGGTCTTTGGACACGTCTGGCCTGCCGGCCGATCAGTAACACCATCGGCTGCGCCGAAGGTGATGCTGGTGCTGAGGCTCTGCGGTGTGTTCTTCGCCTTCCTTGCGCTTATGTCTTTGCTGCATTGAGCCGCTTGGGTAAAGGTCAAAAGCGCGCTGCCTTCGGCATCGGGAGGAGGTATGACACTCCACCCCTGAAAGGGTGCTGCGCGGTAACTTTCGGTTAACGCGCGCGAACTTGAAGAAAGCAAAGCGGCTAGAGGGAAATCCCGCCATCGCGGTTGCTGTACAGCAACCTGAAGTTACCGCAGGCGAACTTGTTGATTCTTAAGCGCGGCTGCTACTCTCGGCGGTGATGACGAGAGAGAAGGCACCGACATGGTGAAGCCGCCGCTGCGCACAAAATCCATCGGTTTCAAAGTCAGCGAGGAAGAGTACGCGCACCTGGAAACGGCGGCGCGGGCCGACGGTCGGACGCTCGGCGAATGGTGCCGCGAGATGATTCTGCGGGGAGGTGCCAGCAATGCAGCGGCCCACGATCCGGCCCTGGCCGAGATCATCGGAGTGCGCTTGCTGCTGGTGAACGTGTTGGGGCCTGTGGCGGCGGGTGAGAAGGTGACGCCGGAGAAGTTCACGGCGTGAAAGGAGTTTCAGAACTTGGCGCAGTCAGGTGACGGGGCAGTGGTGCCAAAACAAATGAAAAACTCAATTCATTGGCGACCTATTGACTTCCTTCTTAAGGGGTTGGCCCTGGCCGTACCCTGGGGTGCCGACCGTTTTTTTCTAGACAATGGTTGGGGGGCTGGCTCACCTTTTGTTTTGACTTCCTCGCCCTTATTCCAAAAGTGGCTGCCCCATCCCTTTCCCGGTTTTGGAAAGGGTGGGCCACCCGGCCGCGATTTGCTACTATGCCGTCATGATGGTGCAAGTTGCACTGGGCCGTCAGGCAATGGCCCGACGCGGAAAGCGGCTTGAATATTTCACGATCGCGTGGAATACGCTTGAAGGGCTGGTAGCCATCATTTCTGGGCTCATGGCGGGCAGTATCTCGCTGGTGGGTTTCGGAATTGATAGCTTCATTGAGGTGACTTCGGGTGGCACCTTGCTGTGGAGGATGTCGGTTGATGAGGATGAACCAAGGCGGGAGCAAAACGAGAAACGCAGTCTCAAGATTGTAGGCATTTGCTTTATCGCCCTCGCCATTTACGTTGCCTACGAATCTGCTTCCGACCTGCTCAGTAGAAAACAGCCTGCACACAGCATCCCCGGAATCGTGTTGGCCTGTGTTTCCCTGATTGTGATGCCGCTTTTGTCTCGCGCCAAAAAGAAGGTGGGGGAGTCACTGTCGAGTGCGGCTATGCACGCGGATGCCCGGCAGACTGATTTCTGCGTCTACTTATCTGCCATTTTGTTGGCGGGTCTACTGCTGAACGCCTCGCTGGGGTGGTGGTGGGCGGACCCAATCGCGGCCCTTGTCATGGTTCCGATCATCGCCAAAGAAGGAATTGAGGGAATGAAAGCGAAGACTTGCTGCTGACGGTCATCCTCCCCTGGCTGGTCCTTTCTTCCGGCCTAGCGCAGCGCTTTCGTCCACCGGCCAGAATAGGATCACCTCAGAAACCGGTTGATGCTGCCGCGGAGCTTGCCCAGAGTCTGTGATGCCACGTCGGTAAGGGTTGGGGCCTTGGCCACCGCATCGCTGAAACCTGCATTCTGCATTTGTTCGATAGCAGCGGTGAATCGGCGGGAACTTACGTCGTCCATGTGAAGGAAGCGGAATGCCTGGGCAAGCGGCATCCCTTCAGCTCCGCTTTGCAAGAACTGGATCTGCGCCGTCATTTTCCCAAACACGGTATTTAAGCCCATTTGGGCCAGAGTTCCCTGCGGGACGCAACCCTTGGCCAGGATGACGGAGCCTCCGGTAAGCGAAAGACGTTGAATCACACCAACCAATTTCTGGGTCTCGATGGTAAACAATGCCCGTTCGCGATTGGGGACACGGATGCGCGGCGCCCGCGCGTTGTTTCGAGGCTTTTCCGGTTTCCCCCGCATCCGATCAGCATTACAAGCCGGCTTGTACTGGTCAACGTTACCGAAGTGCGCTACTGGCAGAGGGGGTCCAGATGCCATATTTCCATGAACTAGCGCAACACCAAGTCGGCATATTCCGGATGGGTCCGGATATATTCAGCGACAAACGGACATGTTACGTCCACCTTCAGGCGATGCTCACGCGCCCATTCCAGAGCAGACTTTACCAGGGTTGATGCCACACCGGTACCACGAAGCGTCTTGGGAACATCGGTATGGAGCAGCCCAAGCACCTGACCTGCGAGTGTGTACTCGAGGGAGGCCACGTCTGCGTTTTGCTCCAGTTCAAAGCGTCCGGTGGTGACCAGCTCCGGGGAGGATTTCTTATGTTCAAAGATTTTCATTGCGTAGATTTAAACTTTGCTTATTGTCGCGGTGTCAGTACCCATCAAAGTGTCCGCTCTTTCTCGGGCGCAGATAGCTTACGGCGCAAAATGACAAAACCCCGCTCAAGCGAAGCTTGAACGGGGCACCCTTTGGATTGGGTTCTTTTTTTCGGCTATTTTGCGGCCTGTTCCAGGCCATTCTTTAGCAAACTGACTTCTACACGGGTCGCGCTGGCATGCTTGTCCGTGGGAACGTTGCCCATCCCGATTACATAAATGCGATAGGACGGGATGTCATGGCTGGTCATCAGGTAGCGCACTACTGAGTCGGCCATTTTGCGGGAGTTGGCGATAGCGGTCTGGCCTCTGCCCGCGGAGTAGCCTTGCACCTCGATGAGATAGCCGCTCTGGTCCTTTAGCGGGGCAACCATCTGGTCAAGAGCCATCTTGGCTTGCTTGCTCAGGGCGGTCTGACCGGGACGGAAGCGGATCTCAGCCTGGTTCGCAGAATTGAACTTATCGATGTTGCTGACTGACGCTTCGGACTTGGCCAACCGGGTGTTCACCGCGGTCGCCGATTGCAGCGCGGTTTGCGCTTTGCCGGTAGCTTCCATGGTGTGGTCATCGGCCAGTTTTGTCTGCGTGGAAGCAAGCTGGATGCCTTGCTGGGCGCGGGTATCTGTATCCTGAATCGTCTTGGTGTTATCTGAGGTCAACTGGTCCAATTCGTTGACACGATCTTTAATGGCATCGGTATTCCGGCGAACGTACTTCTTGCTGGCGAATGGGTGTAGCACCAGCCATGCCAGGCCGGGATCGTCACCGTCCCACCAGTTCTCGGGTTTGGTTTGGACGGGCAACGGGGGTTTGCCGGTGGCGGTCTCGTGGGAGGCGGCTTGGGTGGCGGCGGCGTCCTGAGAGCTTACAGCCTGCTGCGCGAATACGGAGGCGGGCAGAGCTACGCAAAACAACAATGTCAAGGAGATTAGGGTCTTCATGGAGTGCTTCCTTCCTACCTTATTTCTTGTTGAATTGTAACCCTGAAATGCCGCGCTGGACAATGAATTCGGAGGGATTTCCCAGGGTTTTGATAAGCCTGAGAGCCCCCTTTTAAGCGCATGGAAACACAAGGTTTCTCCACTGCTTCGCTCCGGGAATAGATTGAAACTCCTGTGCCGGAGTTATACTTCCGCGGTTATGAAAACTCGCATCCCGCTTCTCGCACTGCTAGCCTGCATTTCTTCTTCCGCCACCATTGCACAAATGGCGCCCGAGGTGGCGCGCTATGTCTGGAGCGCACAGTGGATTACTGCGGCGGATTCTCCGCAGCGCGATGCCGCGGTACTGCATTTCCGCAAAACAATTGAGCTGGCCCAGAAACCGGAGCACTTTATGGTGCAGGTCAGCGCAGACAATCAGTTCATTTTCTATGTGAATGAGCAATGGGTGGGAGCTGGGCCGGCGAAAAGTGATCTAGGGCATTGGCGTTACGAAACCTATGACATCGCACCCATGCTGCGGCCGGGCAAGAATGTGTTGGCAGCGGTGGTGTGGAACTTTGGCGTGCTGACTCCCCTGGCGCAGATCAGCGACCGCATCGGATTTGTACTCCATGGTGCGAGTGATGCCGAGCGCGTGGTGGACACCAACGATAGTTGGGAAGTAGAGGACGAGAAAGGTGTTGCGGTGTTGCCCACTCCGCCAGAGGTTGCCAGGAAATACTACGTTGCCGAACCGGCAGAACGGATCAATGGCGCACTGTTTGACTGGGATTGGAAGAGCGGCGCAGGCGGCAATTGGAAAAAGGCCAAGCCGATGGAGGGCGCATCCATATTGGGCGGATCGATGCAAAACGATAATTGGCAGCTTGTGCCTGACCCCCTACCCGCCATGCAGATGGAATTGACTCAGGCAGGCCATGTAGTTCGGGCGAATGGGATTGCATCGCCTACCGGATTCCCTGACAAGGCATTCACGGTCCCGGCACACTCCAAGGTTGAGGTCCTCATCGATAATTCGCACCTCACCACTGCCTATCCGGAGCTGACTGTCAGTGGTGGGCGCGATGCCAGGGTTCGCCTGATCTATGCCGAAGCTCTGTTTGATGACCAAGGACACAAGGGCAATCGAAATGAGATCACGAGCAGACATATCGAGGGAATTTTCGATGAATTCATTTCTGATGGCGGCAATCACCGTGTCTTCATGCCTCTGGCCTGGAAAACCTGGCGGTATCTGCAACTGAATATCGAGACCGGGGACCAGCCCTTGCAGGTCGAGAAACTGCGGACATGGTTTACGGCGTATCCGTTTGAGCAACGCGGGCGATTTGAGTCAGACGACGATTCGCTCAAGCCAATTTGGGAGATCAGCTGGCGAACCGCGCGGCTGGATGCGCATGATACCTACATGGATACGCCGTACTACGAGCGTATGCAATATGTGGGTGACACGCGGATTCAGGCGTTGATTTCCTACACCGTTGCCGGAGACGACCGGCTGGCACGACAGGCGATCCAAGCTTTCAACGATTCGCGCATTCCTGAGGGGCTTACGCGAAGCCGGTATCCGTCGTCGGTGCGGCAGATTATTCCGACGTTTTCTCTGCTGTGGGTGGGCATGGTGCATGATTTCTGGATGTACCGGGATGATCCGGATTTTGTTCGGGCCCAACTGGCGGGCACGCGTACGGTGCTGGATTGGTTCCTCGACCGGCAGCGAACAGATGGGTTGTTAGGAAAAATCACTTGGTGGCCGTTTGTGGATTGGGGATCGGATTTTGTTTATGGCATGCCTCCGCAGGATGAAGATGGCGGTTCGTCGGTAATCACTTTGCAGTTTGTGGAGGCGTTACGGTATGCGGCGGAGATGGAATCCGCGTTGGGTGATCCGCGGAGAGCGGAGATTTACCACCGCGCGGCCAAACGCGCGGCAGACGCAATTTACAACTTGTGCTGGAACGCCGGGTATGGGTTGCTGGCAGATACGCCTGCACAAAAGCACTTCAGCCAGCACGCGAATGTTCTTGGCGTCTGGCTGGATGTGATCCCGCAGGAGCAGCATAAGGCAGTGCTGGCTAGAACTTTAGCTGCAAGCGAAGGCACAATGTGTCCTGGCTGCGGAACAATTCCCTTCATGACCAGAGCTACTTACTACTTCCGTTTTTATCTGGCGCGTGCGGTGGATCATGCTGGCATGGGCGACCAATATCTGAAGCTGCTTGGGCCCTGGCAAACCATGGTCCATGACGGCCTGACAACCTGGGCCGAATCTCCGGAGCAGCCGCGTTCGGACTCTCATGCCTGGAGTGCGCATCCCAACTATGATTTTTTGACCATCGTGGCCGGAGTACGGCCCAAAGAAGCTGGATTCAAGTCGGTCCGGATTGAGCCGCACCTCGGGCAGGTGAAACATGTCTTGGCGTCGGTGCCTCACCCTGGTGGGACGATAGAAGCAGAGTACACGGTTGCAGCTTCTGGAGTGAAGGCCAAGATTCAGTTGCCTGCGGGTGTTTCAGGCGAACTGGTATGGAAAGGCAAAACAACTATTCTTCATGAAGGTACACAGACGATCGAGTTGCCCTAAGATGCCGCGCAGATTCCTTGAAGAGTGCGCCTTGGGTCCCCGTGCGCACCTCGGACGCTAAAGCGCACTTTTCTATATGACGGGGCGGCACGAGTAAAACTCGTGCCCTTCCCGCATCGCGGTTTTCAGCAATTTCCTGGAGCCTTACTTTTTCCAGGCTCTACCCAAATCTCCTCTGTCAGTGAGAAGCAGGCGAAAGCATTTTGATTGTGTGCAACCAGGTTTCGACGAGTTCCGGCCACCGCGTCACTGGTAGCTCCGTGCGGCGCAGGCCGTAGCCATGCCCGCCTTCCGCGTAGATATGGAGTTCTGCCGGGACCTTGGCATTCTTCAACGCCATGAAATACACTGTCGCGTTTTCCACGTGGACCGGATCGTCTTCCGCTTGCAGGAGGAATGATGGCGGAGTCTTGTCGGTGACCGGGATATTGGGATTGGGAGCGAAATTCTGGTCCGGCAATGCCAGGTATCCCGGATAAATGATTACGGCAAAATCCGGGCGGCAGCTTTGCTGGTCCGCGGCGTCGATTGCGTCGTAAAGGCGCTTTTCGAAATGCGTGCTTAGAGCTGAGGCTAGATGGGCACCGGCGGAGAATCCGAGTACGCCTACCTTATTAGGATCAATATGCCACTCTTGCGCGTGTTGGCGGACGATGCCTAGGGCACGTTGCGCATCTTGTAACGCGGCGGATGACTTGGGATAGGGGCCGGAGTCGGGGACGCGATATTTCACCAGCACGCAGGTGACGTGAATCGAGTTGAGCCAAGCGCAGACCTCGGTGCCTTCAAGATCAATTGCCAGGATGTGGTAGCCGCCTCCGGGAAAAACCACGACGGCTGCGCCGCTGTCTTTACCTTTTGGCGAGTAGAGGGTGAGAGTCGGCGTAGAGACGTTGCCCAGGCGGATGATAGGCCGGCCAGCAATGGGTTTATCTTTCTGTGGATCATTGAGATCAACCTCTGCGGGCGGATTCGGTTTGGCATCCGGTGCGCCATTTGGCCAAAGATTGATGGTGGTGTGGCCGGGCGCGGGCTGCCAGGCTGGCTTCTGCGCGTATACAGTAGTTGCGATGCTGACGGCGATTGTCAGTACAAATATTGGCTTGCGCATGCAGGCTCCTATTTTTATATGCCAGACATGATCGCATACTTCGTGCTCACAAACTTTAACCAACCAACATGAAACGAAATTTGATTTCGATTGTTCTTGCCCTGGTCCTGGGCCTGCCGCTGGGCTGGTTATGTACCATGCTGCTTACACCGATCCTTGGCGGTTGGAGCCGATTTTGCATATGGAACTGGCCGGACACTCCGGGCCGGCGGATTGGGTCTTTTTTATAGTTTGGGGAGCGTTGACTTCTGGGTTGTTTCTATTTTTTCGTTTGCTAATTTTTCCGCGTGATCGGTGACAGCCACCCCGCTAAAACTATTTCCCGAACAAAGGCGCCAGGCGTTCCTGGAGACGGTTGACTGCTGTGAAAAGTTCTTTTATTCCCGGGGTCTCATAGCCTACGTCGACGCTTTCGAGATCTACGGTTAAGTCTCTTGTGAGTTGGGTGGCACGCTGCACGCGTTGCGCGGCGAGGATGGGAAGCAACGAATACGGATCGCCCGATTGTTCTTTCAGCCCGATCCATTGCTGGACGGCCCACGCGGTACCGCGAATCAGGTCCACGGCGTTGCGAAAGTCCTGAAGCATGCGCGGGTCAAGGTCGCCCGACTTCACCAACTGCTCAAGTTCGGCGAGGTTGGTGGTTGCCGCTTGTAAGCGCATGGCAAGAACATTGCCTGCGGGCTGGGGGCCGGAATTACTCATGACGAAAATCTCCAGGCCCAGACGGGCTTCAGTAAATTATGGCGATTCGCTTCGGTCCGAAGCAATGAAAATGCAACAAACCAGATACCAAAGTGCGCTGATTAGAAGATGATTAGAATTATTAGACGAGGTTTCCCGCTCAGGCTCAAGCTACATCAAGAAACTTGTGCCGGTCGCTCGCTTTGGGAAGGGGGCAGGTGTCGTACTTTCCGAAGAGGCGATAGCGGTTGCGGGCAATCAGGTTGTAGCCCCAGTCCCGCATGGATCGCGGAAGCATCGCATAGAGGTTGGCAAGGCTTCGCCAGAAAATCCCTAGTTCGCGGTTGATAGCGATGGAAGCGGTGGAGCGATCGAGCAGTCTCTCGTTGGATTGGCCGTTGTCCAGGATGAGATAGAGAGTGTCCAGATCGGCGGCCTCGATTCCGTGCTTCTGTAATAGTGTGCGGGAAAATTCGCTTTGCAGCGTGGCAAAGCGGAAGCGGTCCTTTTTGTCTCGCTTAAGGATAAATTGGACCGCCCGGTTACAGAATCCGCAGACGCCGTCGTAGAGGATGATCGGGTTGTGAGTGTCAGATGGCATGAGATTGACAGCAAAGCAAATCGGCCAAACCGAATGGGCCAGGTGCGGGTAGGCCCTTGCGAATTTGATCTTCGGTGAATTTTCGCGAAGGCCTTAAATCGTCAGGGAGAGGGTCACAGGCAAGCGCCGGTTCTATAACACCCTCTGACAGGATTCGGACTTGGGCCTTGGCTACCAGCGGGACTTTCATGGTCCACTCACAGAACCGGGCTAACACATAGTGAAACCAAATGGGGGCCGGAAAAATAGCAATCCGGCGGTCTAGAACCTTGGCTACGCGACGAGCAGCCTCACTCAAGTACAGTTCCTCGGCACCGGTAACCGCGATTGTCTTCTTGGGGAGGCGGCCTTCGCCTAAAGCCGCGTATAGAACATCCACCAGATCATCAATTGCGAGTGGCTGAATTGCCTTTTGCCGGAAACCGACTGTGGCGAGTAACGGTAAAGTGTGAAAGGAGTGGCTGAGGTGGTCGAGCATGTGGTCTCCGTGGCCGTAGACCATTCCTGCCTTGATGATCGTGTAGTCGAGACCCGAGTCTCGGATGATCTCTTCCGCAGCCCATTTGGATTCATGGTAAGGTGAACCGCAGTTGGGCCGGGCGCGTAGGAAGCTCATCAATGCGATTTTGACCACTCCCGCGCGACGTGCTGCTTCTACGACATTCCGGGTGGCTTCAATGTGCACGCGCTGGTAGGTTTGAGTCCCGATTTCGCGATTGATGCCCGCGCAGTGGGCCACCGCGTCGCAGCCGGAGAAAGCGACGGACAACGCCTCTGAATCAGTGAGGTCGCTGGGCGCAAATGTTACGTTGCCTGGATGCTGCATTCCTCGCGGATGCCGCGAGATCAGAACTACCGTGTGGCCTCGTTGAGTAAACCGCTCGGCCAGGTGACTACCTATAAAACCTGTCCCGCCAGTAATTGCGATTTTCATCACGCCTCCTTGTGCTTCAAACGACGACGCTGCGCAATTTGCGTGGGGCAGACGGCGCTCAGGAAATCTCCGACCGTGTGGGCGAGCTGCTCGGGCTCCAGGCGGTAGATAATGCGGTTCCCTTCCCGGCGCTCTGAGATCAACTCGGCATTTTTCAGGATGGACAAATGGCGGGAGATGGACGGGCCGGAGATCTTGAAACAAGCGGTAATTTCTCCCGCTGAAAGCTCTCCTTTCTTGAGCTCCTGGAGGATTTGCCTGCGGGTGGGGTCGGCCAGGGCCCGGAAGGCGTGAGTAGCAGATTTCATATATAACAATTTAGCCAATTAGCTAAATACTGTCAAGTTTAGTTCCTTTTGGTACACGAGGTTGAATAAGCCCACTCTTTTGTCATTCCGACGAATCGCACAGCGAAGAGGAGGAATTTGCTATTGGCCGACGGCTTTGTGGCGCTGCCCAGGAAAGCGGATTCCTCCGCGTCGCTACGCGACTTGTCGGAATGACAAATGGGGTCTCAGTTAAACTGCACGACTGCTACCTCAGTTCGGGCACGTACTCTGCGACGCTTGCCTTTTCCAGCAGATACACCCCCGGCCCCTGCTGCCCCCGTACAGTCCGGCAGAATTCGGCTACGAAGAAGCCCGAGTTCAGGGCTTCAGTGAAGGCCCAGCGGGTGGCTTGACGCCAGTCTTTGGCCAGTTCGGGATCGCCGGCTTCGATATCACGGATGTTGCTGGGAATTTCTATGGCAATTCTCTGCCGGGCAAGAGCACTGGCCAAGTCGGAGCGGGTCGGCTTCCCTTCTCCGTTGAAGCGGACAAGCGGATGGATGACGGAAAGCGCATCCAGCATTTCCGCCCGATTGTCTTTGCCCCGCAGGCGGTCTTCGACGCGGCGGCTGGCGAGCGGCCACTTCACCCAGAGACGGTCCGTACTGTTCTGGTGGAGAGCGCTGGTGGTGGAGGCGCCGTAGAAGTCAATTTTGTAGGAGTCGGATAGCACGCCGAGCTTGGCAAAGTTCAGGTGGGCGTTCTTGCTGTGTAGCGGGTCAAAAGTCCAGGTGATTTCGTGGATGTGCAGAGCCAGGGCACGCTCGCGCTGGGCAAGTTTGAGCTTGGTGCCCAGGTCGTACTCTCGATATTGCTGACGCACGGCCAGCATGTGCGAGTGCAGGCTGGGCTTGCCTTTTTCCAGAGCGTGGAAAGCGAAGGCGTAGCCTGCCAGCTTGGGACCGTCAAATGCGCCGATCCACAGGCTGCCGGCTTCTTTGGCGGCGATGGCCAGGGTCAGCGGGGTCAAATCCAGGTCGTCAGAGGCCCAGACTTCTTTCTCTACCGCCATGGCCTGGGAGAGGTCTTCGATGGTGCGCAGGTCGCGGATGGTCAGAGCTGGCTTGGATTCGGTCGTCCATGGGAGCAGGGCGATCAATATACGCGAGGGGTGGAGGAGCGTGCCAGTGAAGCGGATAGACCAGCTTTGTGAGAGGAGGATGTTGAAGGAAGTAGTGACATATACAATTCGATTTTGATATCGATGGGAGGAGTGGAATATGCCAAGGTGGACTCTGGTGGTGTTGCTATCGCTGGCGTTTCTAGTGGTGTCTTGTCGTTCTAGCATCCATATGCCAAGTCGTCCTGTGTCCGTGCCTATATCGGCAATCTGGTCCGGCGGAACTGACGGCGGGGCCTGGTACGACTGTTCCTTCGTGCGAGAAGAGCCTACAAACCTTTGTGCCATCTACTCGGAGAAGGGTACTCTCTGGTTCAAGGCGAGGTTCGAACTTATGGGCCAGCATCGCGCTGTGACAAGACAAGAATTTCTTCACCCAGGGATAGACTATATTCCCCATGCTACGGAGATTTACCTACAAGGAGGTAAGACCCTAGTAGCAGTGAAGATCTTATACGAGGCGGATGCCGAACATCTGTAAGACTGAATGCCTGTGGGGAGTAAAGACAAAGTATCTTCGTCATTGTCTACGAAAGTGAGTGCAAACATGAGAACTTCCAACATCGTCGCCAAAGTGGGTTCCTCCATCCTACTAGTTTCCTGTTTAGTGACGATTTCCTGCAGCTATAAAAAGGCAGCCCCGCCGCCCCCGGAAGTTTCGGGATATTTTGGCGTAACAGGAGGCGGTAACGGACCTGACCGCGTTGGGTATGACGCATCTCAGACCAGTGTGAAACTGGTCGCCGCACAATCCGGAGATCCAGTGCTCCGGAAGATCATACGCAATGGCAACTTAGAACTGATTGTGAAGGACGTTGACCAGGCGATTGGAAAAATCAATCTCATAGTGGATACGGCTGAAGGCTTTATTGAAAACTCCACACAATCAAACACCGGGAGCCACACTGCAAAGATCAGCGTCCGCGTTCCAGCGGCGCGTCTGGCTCACACCATGTCGCAGATCAAGAAGCTTTCCGTGGAGGTCCAGCGCGAGAGCGTGGAAGCGCGTGACGTTACCCGCGATTACATTGACCTTGATGCTCGTCTGCGTAACACAGAGGCAGAGGAAGCCCAGTACTTACAGATCCTGAAGCGGGCCACCACGGTCAAAGATACGCTCGATGTCACCGAAAAGCTTAGCGATGTACGGGGCAGGGTCGAGCAACTCCAGGGTGAAATGAAATATCTCACGACTCAAATTGATATGTCGGGCCTGA
Organism: uncultured Acidobacteriota bacterium; assembly: GCA_963837365.1. Taxonomy (GTDB): domain Bacteria; phylum Acidobacteriota; class Terriglobia; order Terriglobales; family Acidobacteriaceae; genus CAWBXL01. The sequence goes on along the minus strand of CAWIMW010000003.1, from coordinate 384,155 downwards.
CGATCACGCTCCGGCCGGAGTCGCAGGCAACAGTCATGGGCCTCCACTGGCGTCCTCTCACCGAAGCAAAAATCGCGACAATCGAAATGGTCTCCGGCCTTACCGACTGGATTGACTCAGTGATTGCGTTCTTGATCAATCTGCCATTGATCATCGCCTGGGCGGCCTCCATTATTTTGCTCATTGCCGTGGCATGGAAAGTTCTGTGCTTTATTTGGCGAGGGTTTGGCCCCAAAGTGAGTTGGAGGTTCCCCTGGCGCTGGCGTGCGGGTACTGAATCAAAATCTTCCTAAGAGCACCGTAAATCGCGGGGCCTGTCCCCGGATGTTGGTCAACGACGGCGGTCTAAACCCAACCGCCGTCTATCACATAGCTCTGATTGGTGATGGCAGCACTATCATCCGCCGCCAAAAAAAGCACCAGTCGCGCGACTTCCTCTGGAGTGATCATCCGCTTCAACGCCTGACTGTTGAGGATCTCGGTTTCGTAGGCCTTGGTAAACCACAATTGCTTTTGCCGCTCGGTGAGGATCGCGCCGGGAAGCACGCAGTTCACGCGGATGTTGTCCTGTCCCAGTTCGTGGGCCAGGGTGCGCGTGAGCCCGACAATCGCAGCTTTAGCGGCTACGTAGACCGGCAGCCCAACCGATGGGATCATCCAACTGATCGAACTCAGGTTGATGATCGCCCCTCGCCCAGCTTTCTTCATGGCAGGAAGGACCGCTTGAGTTACGAAAAACTGGTGTTTGAGGTTTACCGCCATCATGTTGTCCCAATACTCCGGGGTTACGGCCTGGGTGGAATGGCGATCATCCCGCCCCGCATTGTTGACCAGCACGTCAATGGTGGTGAACTCCGCGATGATCTTTTGTACGCAACCGCGCACGGCGTCAATCTCGGTCAAGTCGCACGGTAGAAACCGCGGCTCCACGCCGCCGTTGGCCGCGATCCTCTGCGCGAGCTGAGTTCCGGCCTCATCCTGAATGTCCAGAAATGCCACGTGCGAGCCCTGTTGGGCGAAATGCTCGACAATATGTTCGCCAATACCGCTAGCCCCGCCGGTGACGACCACCACACGGTCGCGGAGGGTCGGGTACGAGGCAAATTTCGTCGAGCGGTCTTCCATCATCCGCATTCCTTGAGTCAATGAAATGTTCTGGCGCGAATTCGCGAGCGGAGCGCCAGCCACGGCACACGAATTGTATACGCAAAACGATTCTGTCTCAGGGGGTGATGGTCTATTGCCTTACCAGCATGGCTAGCCTGGGGAATAGGAACTTGCCTGCCGCATCGTCAACTACGTTGACCTGGCAGATGTAGAAGCCTGGCTTCAGTTGGGCCAGCGGGACATCCAGTTGGAATACCGCGGCGTGCCGGTTTTGGGTATTGATTTGTTTGGCTTCCACCAGCGGCGTCTCATAGGCTTTGGCGCGTCCCTGGAAGAACGCCACGCTGGTCAGGACTCTTATGTCGGCTTTGCCGGCTGCGGTTTTTTCCTGGCCGGTTGGCTTGGCGGGATCGTAGACCTCGTAGTAGAGATAAAGATGCTGGCCGCTGGAGAATACGTGGGTGACATTGGGGAGCACCTCTTCGCCGTCGCGAATTAGCGGGTCTCCGTTGTTTTTTCCTTTTCCTACTGGCTGGAGCTGATTGGCCAGCACTACCGAACTCATCTTTAATGGCTGGTTCTTGAAATCGGGAATGTCGAGGTCGGTTTCAAACGAGCCCATGCGCCCGGTTTGGTTTTCGCGCAGGACGAATTTGGCGTGATATTTGCCCGAGGGCAGGAACAGCCGGGTGTTGTACTGGACGTTTTTCCGGCGGACTTGGGTGGAGGTGTTGACCGCCAGCTTGACGGTATCGCGGACGTCGCTGACCGGACGCTTCTTTTCATCGGTGATCAGGCCGATGATGTCGAGGGTGGCTTTGTCCTGATCGCTTTTTTGCGCGAAGGGAATTTCGGAGCCGGGCACTACCAGCGAGACCGGGACCGAAAAGCGGTCGTCTCCGATTCTGAAATACGACGCGGTGAAATATACATGCAAGTCAGTGCTGGGGAGATCGGAGGCCAGTTCTTCGTCGAGCTGGCGTTCGCGGTCTTCGTCGTTGGAATGCTTGTAGTCTGCCGGTGCGTAGTAGCCTTTGCGGTACTCGAGTTTCAATCCCGGCTGATTCAACTTCACCGTGATGTGGCGGTAGCGGCCGTCTCTGGCCGGATTCGTGCTGTGATAGCCAAGCATGTAGTAGGTGGACGTGTCGGCCTGTACACCTTTGTAGACCTTGCTGAAATCATTGGAGTCGAGATAGGCGCGGCCTCCGGTGTCTCCGGCCAGCGTGACCAGGGTTTCCTGGCTGGAGAAGTTGGAGTCGAAGGCGTTGGCCATGGACCGGCCCGAGTACGCTGAAACACCGCGTAGGCTGGCGCTTTGGGCTTCTCCGCCGGGGACTACGGTCTGGAGACCGCGGATGTCCATGGTGTAGATCGCAATATTGGCGCGGACGGCGGCGTTGGTCGCGGCGCGGAGTTGGGATTGATTTTCAACTCCGGTTTGCGTCATGCCGCTGGAGAAATAGATCAGCGACTTCTTTTGGTCAATGTGTTCCAACTGCTTGGCGATGCTGCGCAGAGCTTCCAAGCGGCGGTCGGTGTTAAAAATGTTGAATTCGGTGTCGTCGGCGGTGAAGGATGCGCCGGTGTCGGCTGTACCTTCGGTCGTGCCCGTGGAACCTTCCTCGAAGCCCTGCCCTCCGGCGGTGTTGAAACCCTGCAAGACCTTTTTTAGCTGGGCGCGGTCGGCGGTGAAATCCTGATCCACATTGAGCGAATTGCCCAACGAGACTACGGCCACCAGGTCAGCGGGAGCCATTTGCTGGTCTACATAGTTTTGCGCGGAGATGGTGGCACGCTCGATTTCCTCGGGCTGCATGGAGGAGAGATCGAAGAATAGGACTACCATGCGGCGGTCTTTAAAGGCTGCCGATGTTGATGTCAGGTTTTGGGCTGTTGGAGTTGCGGTATTTCCTAAAACCTTTACTTGAGCGACGTCCAGGGTGGGGATGGCGTCGGTGTTTTCCAGGTCGAAGGACAGGACTTTTTGCGGTTTGTTTTCTTCGAGGACGGCGAAGTCTTCGGGCTTCAGGTTGCGGACGAAGTTTCCGTCTTTGTCGCGGACGGTTACGTTGACCAGGACGATTTCGGTGCGGGAACGGAAGACGTAGTCGGTGTTCTGAGGAATGGCTGGAACCGTGGTTACCAAGCAAAGGAGCAGTGCCAGGAGTTTGCGAAGCGGGTTGGTAATTTCATGGTGCATCGGTCTTGATTTTCTTTCGTCCCTACGGGACTCGGTATTTCTCGTGCCTACCCAGGGCTTGCGCCCTGGGCTGCAATCTCTCGCTGCTTCGCAGCTATGTGTTGTCTACCTTTAAGCGCGGGCTTGCGTAGGCACCGCTTAGAACCTGAACCTCCCTGACAGTTGGATCGTCCGCATCTGGCCGATTGAGACTACTTGTCCAAACGTGCGTGAATTCACGGCGGTATCTATCGTCCCGTATTGCGGAGTGTTGAAGACGTTGTTGGCTTGGATGCGGAACTCCAGCAACGTGCCTTCCTTGATCTGGAAGACTTTGTTCACCGACATGTTGAACAAGATACTGCCCGGACCTTCGATGCTGTTGCGGCGGGCATTGCCGTATTGTGGATTGCCCAGCGCGTCATTCGGCGGAACCACAAACGCCGCCGTATTGAACCATTCGCCGATGCTGGGGTTGGACAACGAAATGGATTGACCCGGTACCGCGTCGGCGCGCAGAGTGCCGTTGGTGCCGCGGTTCACATCGGCGGCATTGTTCAACACGCGCGGAGTGAACGGCGTGCCGGAAGCGATGGTCCAGTTGCCGCTCCATTGCCAGTCACCAAGAACTGTGCGGGCCACGCCGCCGTTGCGCAGCCAGCGTTTGTCGTGGCCAAAGGGCAATTCCACGAAATAGTCGGCGGTGAAGCGGTGGCGCTGGTCGAAGCTGGAGAGGCCGCGCTCGGCTGTCAGATTGAACGGGTCCTGGGCAACGACGGTCGCACCACCACCGATGGAAGACGCATCGTCGATGGACTTGGAAAAAGTGTACGTGCCGCCAATCGAAAATCCGTCTTGCAAGCGTTTCCGCAAACGCACTGAGGCGGCGTACGCGTGCGAGTCCGCACCGGAACTTTCAAAGTTAAAGGCCTGCACATTGGCCAAGCGGATGCCGTCGATGGTGCGGTTGGGGGCTTCTACTACATCGAGCGCGGTGCCCTTTGTGCCGGTGTAATCGACGTTCAGGAGCAGCGTGGGCCGCAGTTGCTGCTGGATGTTCACGTTCCAGATTTGGACGTATCCCAGCCGGTAGTTGGGGTCAATGCCAAAGTTGTTGGTGATGGTCCCGGTTGGCGCCGCAGGAAAACCGTTGGCCAAGGTCAGGTCGCCGGAAGCGGCCTGAACGTTGGTGGCGGTGTTGGAAAATGGCGGCTGGAAAGCCAACTGCTGCACGATGTTCTGGTAGGCGCTGGTGTTGTAGTTGATGCCGTATCCGGCGCGGACCACGGTTGTTGCGGTCGCCTTCCAGGCAACGCCGATGCGCGGAGCAAGGTTGTTGCGGTCGGGTTTTACCAAGGTTGCCCGCGCCCCGGACTGGCCGGCGATCACCGGAGTCACCGCGCTGGGCGAAATGAAATTCGGATTGGTGAGGAATCCCGGCGCGACATTCAGGTTCACCAGATGATTGCTGATTTCGGTGTAGGGAGAAACGTATTCGTAACGCAAGCCCAGGTTAAAACTCAGATTGCCCCGAAAACGCCATTCGTCCTGGGCGAACAGGTCCCAGGAGTTGGCCCGGAAGTAATAATTGTTTTCCCCGAATTGGACGGAGGTCTGCTGCGGCAGGCCTTCGAGAAAATCAGCGAAGTCGTTGCCGGTGTTTAGGCCGGTGAAAACAAATGTGCCGCGGGCATTATTGTCGGTTTGAGTGTTGACCTGGATGCGGCGGAAATCGCCTCCCCAACGCCAGGTGTGCTTGCCGCGGTTCAGGATCATGAAATCGGAGATGCTGATGGTCTGGTTTCGGCTCAACACCGGATTGATGTCATTCAATGAAAAATTGGTGAAGATGAGGTTGGGGATTCCCCAATCGAAGGGATTGCTGGAAACGCCACCAACGCCGGCGATGCCAGCCACGTTCTGTCTGTCGGCATAAAGGTTCTGAGTCTGGATGCGGCTGCGGTTGAAAGCTATGCGGAAAATGTTGTTGATCTTGCCCAGGCTGCGCGTGTAGGAAACCGGCACGTCAATGCTGCGGGTGTCAGTGCTGCCACCGACCGAGGGAAAGGGATTGGTCAAGCCGGAGTGTGCGCCGTGGTAGCGGATCCCGATACTCAGGTTGTTGCCCCGTCCGCCGAAAAACCCACCAGGGCCACCGCGCCGCCGGGCCGGGGCTGCACCGAAGCTGCGGTTCAGGCGGAAGTTAAAATCATTACTGCTACTGGCCGAGGAGGTTACGAAGTGAAAGTTCTGCGTGTCTCGACCCTGAATATTAGGCGCTGGAATGAAGGGGAGCAGTTGTTGGGCCACGGGATCAATGTTGGTTATAGACAAGGTCGGTGAAATAATCCCGCTCCGTTCCGCATCGGTAGGTACGGTGGAAAAACGGTCGAAGGGATTCTCTCCACGCGATCCGTTGTAGTTGAGAAAGAAAAATGTCTTGTTGCCGCCGTTGAAGAGCTTGGGGATATTCAGCGGGCCACCGATGGCGCCGCCAAAGCGCTGCTGAATATAGCTGGGTTTATCAGACGGGCCGTTGAGTGCGTAGGGAGAGGCATTTAGGGCGGCGTCGCCTACGTTGTAATAAATTGTCCCGTGCGGACGGTTGATGTTGAAGCGATTGCGCGCGCCGCCCCTGGCGAAAGCCCCGCGGAAACCACCTCCGCCAAAGCCCCCACCGCCGAAGCCTCCGCCGGGACCGCCAAAGCCTCCGGGGCCGCCGAGTCCTCCTTGCTGGCGCATTTCCTCGACGCGCTGGCGCCATTCGTCACTGCTCATGTTGCCCCAGTTGGAGTTGTTGACATTTCCGGAGACGGCGACAGACTCAGTGGCGGTGCTCACTTCATTTCCGCCCGGCATGGAGTTGGCGGACGGCTCGGCTCCATTTGTAGGCGTGTAGTCGCCGCCTTGTGTGACCTGCAAACTCTGAAAACCGCGCCCCTCCACCGCCGTTGCAGCGATCTGCTGCTCTTCATCATTGGTGGTTGTAGGAGGAACGCGCGAGAGCAGGACCAATTCCATATCTACTTTTTGGTCCTTGCTGGTGGCATTGATAAGTACTTCTTGAGTTACGGGAGCAAATGCTGCCATTTGGGTGCGGACGACGTAACGTCCATTGCTGGGAACTTGTAAGAAGTAAGTTCCGTCCACATCGGTCCAGGTTGTAACTTTGTGGCCAGTGAGGGTGTTGGCTGCGGTTACCGTAACTCCGGGCAGCGGCATGTTGCCGGACTTGACCAGTCCATGAATACTGCCGGCTGGGGCCACGAGCGGCGCTTGCGCAAAGAGTGCAACGCTCCAGAGCAGTATCAATATAGAGGCTGCCGCCGGATATCTCCGAATCTTGTGCTTAAGCGTCATAAACGAACGATGCCCGGCCAAACTCTACTCGTTACGCACAGAGGCTCTCCAATTGCCGGAGAGCGCGAAGGAATGTCACTTTCTCTATTTCCCCCGCGCCTCCGAAGTCCCTTGTATATAACAAGCGGGTTACTGCGATGGTGGTCCACCTTCGCCACTTCCACGACGCATCATGCCGGGCCGGCCTTCATTCAGCCGGGCCGCTACGAATACGTTGTCTTTCATTTCACCGCGGCCGAACACGCGGTCTCCAACCTTGAAGTCTGCCAAGGTCACGCTTTGTCCTTCTTTACGGAATGATGTGTTTTCATCCACCGCAATGGTCTGGGTCACGCCATCGGGACGGGCAATTTCAAGCTGGGTGCCGTTGATGGATTTAATCTCACCCATGATGAAGTTCTTGCCCAAGCCTTCGCGGAAGTTTTGCTGCATGCCTTGCGGCGGGACTGCCACCATTTCTGCTTGTACGGCGCCGTCGCTTCCCTTTTCGCCGCGCACGAAGACGTTGTCTCCAACTTTCAGGTCGGTGAGTTTCGCGTCCTGACGCTCTTTGCGGAAACGGGTTTGGTCGGTGACGTTGACCTGGGTGGTGGTGCCATCCATGGTTTTTACGCTGATGGTGTTGCCATCGATTGCGGTGATCGTGCCGGCCACGCCGGGGCCGCGGCGTCCTCCTCTTCCCCATTGGCCTTGCTGGCCTTGGCCGGGCTGGTCGGGTGGCGGGGCGTTGTCCGGCCCCTGCGCCCATCCCGCCGCGCAAAGCGCCAGCAGGATTACTACAAAGCTAAGTTTTCTCATGGTTGCTCCTTGGGTGGCTGCCATCATTGGAACACTGCTCAGATCGCGATGGCGGTAAAAAGACGGTCAAGCTGGGTAAAGATTTGTAACAGAAAATTAGTAGCGCCGGCCTAGGCTCACGAACCAGCCTGAAACTCTGTCATCTCGACCGGAGGAGATCATCGCGAACGAGGCGATCTGTGGAGTGGAGGGAGACCTGCTGTTTTTTTGCACGACTGTCGATTTCGCCCGCCGCCAAACGACTATAAGGTATCCTAAAATTTCGCGCCCTTTGCCAAAATTAGGGTGGGGGTGTGGATTCGATGCAGAGCCGCCAGCCCGCGCGATTTTGATCTTCCACCCGAGAATTGTTGCTACAATCCACGCATGTTGCGCAAGCGAATGCCGGTTCTGTCCGCTCTGGCTGTATTGCTGCTGCCGGTATGCCTGGCGCAGCAACCGGCGAGCACTGCGGCAAATGCGGCCAGCGCGCAGCAAGGAGCGGCCATGCCGAGCGAGCGAGGGCGAATCCTGGGGATCGGTGGAATATTCTTCAAGTCGGCGAACCAAAAAGAAATGCGGGAGTGGTACGGCAAGCATCTCGGACTCGCCGATAAGGGCGAGGGCGTCATGCTGCCGTGGCGGGAGAAAGACAACCCCGACAACGAACATGTGACCGTCTGGACCGTGTTCCCGGGAAACACCAAGTACTTCGAGCCCAGCCAATCCTTCATGGTGAACTACATCGTGGACGACCTGGATGCGCTGCTGGAACGCTTGCAGAGAGAAGGGGTCAAGATCGATCCCAAGCGCCAGACCGAAGACTATGGCAAGTTCGCGTGGATCTACGATTCCGACGGCAACAAGATCGAATTGTGGCAGCCGCTGACGCCCAAGAAGAAGTAGTGGAACCCCAACCCGTGTGCTTCAAATTAACTCTGTCATGCTGAGCGTAGTAACGCTTCGCAAAGCGAAGCATTACGCAGTCGAAGCACCCCTAGTCCTAAAACCGCAGTTTCGAAGCTAGGGGTCCTTCGCAGAAAACGCTCAGGATGACAATCGCGCCGCACGCCCCGAGTAATCTCCCGCAACCCCACAACTCTGTCATCTCGACCGGAGTGAATCATTCGCGAAAAGCGAATGACTCCGGAGTGGAGAACCCGCCCTGAGCGAAGTCGAAGGGGACCTTGTGTTTAATATTTCCCTCAGAACCGGTCCTCTCCCTTTGTCATTTCGCAGCGCGTTTATTGGGTGGGAAGCCCGCATCTTTCCACGGAGAAATTAACATTTCAATCTGGGGGCGCCCCATTTCTCGCGGGGTTTGCGAGAAGTGGGATTCCGACCACATGAACTACAGACGACGCAGAAGTTACAGTCTCAATCCCGAGTGAGAAACATTTGTCTTTCGAGCGAGGCCCCAAGAATGAAGAATGAATGCGCCTTTTTGGAGTTATACTTCCGCGCGAGATTCTGGGCCACCCGCCATGCTCACGCAACATGCCTGCATGCGATGCAGCGTGGCGGAATCTGCATGGGCGTCGAGCGGACCAACATTGGATAGCCATCGCAGACTCGACAGCGAAGCCATTGCCAGCCTTGCTGAAATAGCCACGCGCCGGCAAAAGCCGCGCAACCAACGACCGCAAACAGCAGAAGCCGCACGTAAGCAGTCTCCACAATGCCGTAAGACCATAGCTCATACTTGAGCGCCGCGAGACAGAGGCCATGAAAAACGTACACTCCATAGGTGAGGCGAGCCAGACGATCCGCAATATGGTCTAAACGTCGCCCGATCTTCACCCGCTCAACAACCCTGGCAATGATGCCGTCTGGGGCGCAAAAAGACGCAAGCAGCAACGCCACAAGAGGATATCCCCAGAGATACTGGAAATTTAACGGCATCTCCACTGGGAACCCACAAGAGGTGATGGCAATATCTGAGCCCGCCAATCTGTAGTTCAGAATTCCCATCGCGGCGGTGATGGTGGCCAAAGTCGGGAACAAGCGTCCGAAATTTGGCAGGACGCCGCGACCTAGCATGAATCCAAAGACGAAAGGCGATGCATGCGTAATCGCCATTCGGTAGATAGTGTCTGAGGACGCATAGGCGAGATTCCTTGTGACGCCCCCATGAAATGCGGCTACCAAGCCTGCAAATACAATTCCCACGCTCACAGTCGCTGACATCAACAGTAGGGGGTGATACCGGGTGAAGACCTTCCGCATGAGAAACACGATCACTTGCAGTTGCAGTAGTGCTGCGGCAAACCACAATGCCGCAAGGAACACCAAATCGACACCAGGAACGGGTCGAAGATAAGGCTCCGCAAAATTCTCCAGGAAGAGCGGAGTGGTAACTAAGAACACTCCCACTCCAGCACCGCTCCGCCCCGCAAGAAAAGCAATCAAGGCGACGCACCAAACCACCGAGATCTCCGGTAGCAGTCTGCGTGCGCGTGACCAGACGAAGGGCGCAAGTGTTTCATACCGATCAGCGTACCTCGCCATGTTCCGACCTGCTATCACAAAAAACAGCTCCAGGGCGACTTGGGCGACCTGGGTGCCGCGGACTCTGGTGTGGGCCCCCACAATCAGCAGAATTGCGCCGATTTGGACAAAGTTGAGAAACCGGGACCGCTTGCTCGCAGGACCGGGAATAGAGATGGGAATTATGGCCTTTGGATTTGCAATCATTACTGCGAAATAGCTCCGAAACGTTCGGCGCAGGGGGAGAGCTGGACTCTACAACCAATATTTTCCTGCAACGAACCAAGCTTTTCAGTGATTGGAATCACATCCGGATAGGGACATAATCATTGCGGAAAGGCCAGGAGAATAACATCCCACAATCGGGTTTGAGGACAGGTGGGAGGCTGCGCCACCCTTTGCGGTTTTTGCCTTGAGCGGGGATTTCAGATCTCTCCAACTCTCTCATCCAGACCCGAGCAGATCATCGCGACGCGATGATCTTAGGAGAGGCTGCCTTCCTGGCTAAGGCCGCCTCCATGGGCATCGGCGTCGCCAAGCCCTGGGGAGACAGCGAGCGCTACGACTTCATCATTGATGCCGGCGGACGTTTGCTCAAGGTGCAAATCAAGTCCGCCCATTGCGTCAGCGCCGCGCGCAGCGGCGGATACCACATCCGCGCCCAGCCTCGCCAGAAGGTTTCCTATCGCCCAGATGAAATCGACCTGCTGATCGCCTACATCGTCCCGCTGGACATCTGGTACGTCTTCCCACCCGAAGCATTTGTGAACATGACGTCCGTGCACCTCTTCCCCAACAGCGACCAGAGGCGGTCCCGATTCGAGCAGTACAGAGAAGCATGGGAGTGGGTGTATAAAGTGGCGGCGAATCCGAATTCGAAAAGATGAGGAATTTGGGAAGGGCACGAGTTCCACTCGTGCCATCAGGGTTTGAAATTAATTTGCGCTTTAGCGCCTGAGGTTACCTCTGCCAAGGTCAGGAATTTTCGGTGGTTTCCGCGCCATAGAAATTTCGCCGCAGGAGTGATACCAGACCGAAGACCAGGCCGAACAGCAAAAAACCCGCGAAAAATGCCATCTTCCCCTGATTGCGGCTAAGATCGCCAACTCGTTGTCGCCACGCATGCACAAGAATCAAATGAATCGCGGAAGAAACCATCCACGAAAACCAGAAACTGATTCTTCGCCACCAGGGTCTGCTGAAAGCCGCAAGGATAACCGACGCGATCATCACCTCCGGCGCCGATTTTTCCCAATCGGCCATCATATGGAAACGGCTGGGGAGTGCCACGTAAAAGAGCCAGAGCAGAACCATGACTACGACAGAGCAGAACACAGCAAACCAGTCAGTGTGCTCCTTCCGGGTACCGAACAATCGTCGACGGCGTCTCCGCGCCTCGCGGTTCTCCGTGCGCTCGACAAATTTCTCATATTGAACTCGGTCGGACTCGGTGAGATGACGCCGCTGCAGTTCTGCTTCTAGGGCCGTAGCCGCCTCTGTGGTCAAGGACTCCAGGTCAGACGCTAAATGCAAGAGCTCGCCGTCACTGAGCTGAGAATATTCGGTAAAGAAATCGTTGGACATCCTTGCTTGCGATCTTATACGAGCAAATTCTTAAAACGGCAAGACCCCAAAACAAAAAGAAAAGCGGGCGAGTCGCCCGCTTCCACACTAGCCACTAGTCACTAGCCACTGACTACTGCTGCTTAATATTCACCGGATTCAAGAACGGCATGTGGCTGCGCAGTTCCGCTCCGACTTTCTCCAGCAACTGGTCCTGCTCTTTTTTGCGCTGCGCGTTAAACCAGGGGCGGCCCTTCTTGTTTTCTTCAATCCAGCCTTTGGCGTAGGTCCCGTCCTGAATTTCTTTCAGCATCTGCTTCATGTTCTTTTTGGTTTCGTCGGTGACGATGCGCGGGCCTCCGGTGTAGTCGCCGTGCTCGGCGGTGTCGCTGACTGAGTAGCGCATGTAGTTGAGGCCGCCGCGGTACATCAGGTCGACGATCAGCTTGAGTTCGTGCATGCACTCGAAGTAAGCGATCTCGGGTTGGTAGCCGGCGTCGACCAAGGTTTGGAACCCGGCTTTCACCAACGCGCTCGCGCCTCCGCAGAGGACGGCCTGCTCGCCGAACAGGTCGGTTTCGGTTTCCTCGGCAAAAGTGGTTTCAATGACTCCGGCGCGGGTTGTGCCTAATCCCTTGGCATAAGAAAGAGCAAGCTGCCTGGCCTGGCCCGATGCATCCTGATGGACAGCTAGTAGCGCTGGAGTTCCGCCGCCCTCAGTGAAGACTTCGCGGACGCGATGGCCAGGCGCTTTGGGCGCGATCATGGTGACATCCACATCTTTCGGCGGGACGATGGTGCCGAAGCGGATGTTGAAACCGTGGGCGAACATCAGGGTCTTCCCTGCTTTTAGATTGGGCTCGATGTCGCGCTTGTAAACTTCCCCCTGAGTGGTGTCCGGGATCAGGACCATGATTACGTCGGCCCACTTAGAGGCTTCAGCAACATCCGAGACTTTGAGTCCGGCAGCTTCGGCTTTGGCTTTGGAAGCGCTGCCGGCGTGGAGGCCTACGCGGACATCAACTCCGCTGTCTTTCAGATTGAGGGCGTGGGCGTGGCCTTGTGAGCCGTATCCGATGATGGCTACTTTCTTGCCTTGGATCAGAGTGATATCTGCGTCTGCGTCGTGGTAAAGCTTTGCCATGGTGGCTCCTTGAGTTTAGTTCTCGATGAGGTTCGTATCAGGGCATGGCTTCAGCCCTGCCGATGAGTCGGAATATCGATGTGTTGGCGCCCCTGGGGCGCGATGCCAAATTTCATGTGCGTCAGCGGCACGTCTTAAGACGTGCCCTGATACGAATCTTGCTTACACCGAGTACGATACGTTGTCGTCGCCGGCGACGATGGTGTCCCCAGTTGTCTTGCTCTCCGCGGAGGATTTCGCTCCGCGGCGCATGGCTACGATTCCGGTGCGGACGACTTCCAGCAGGCCGTACGGCTTCAGCACTTCCAGCAAGCCGTCAATTTTATCCTCAGCGCCGGTGATTTCGATAGTCAGCGACTCGGGGGCGACGTCAACCACACGCGCCCGGAACACGCTGGCCAGCTCCAGCACGTGGGAGCGGGCCTGCTGCGTGGCGCCAACCTTGATCAACGCTAAATCGCGGGTGATGGCGGGTTCTTTGGTCACGTCATCAATGCGCAGGACGTTGACCAGCTTGTAGACGTTGGCCACGATGCGCCGTGCCTGGTCAACGTCGGCTTCGACCACAATGGTCATGCGCGAGACGTCCGGGTTCTCCGTGCGGCCGACGGTGAGTGAATCAATGTTGAAGGCGCGGCGGCGGAATAGAGAGACGACACGGTTCAAGACGCCGGGTTTATTTTCGACGTAAACGACTAGTGTATGGAGCATAGTTGCCTCTGGATAAAGTCTTCTCTGTGCTCTCTGTGTCCTCTGTGGCTAGAAATTTCAGATTTGTGATTCTAGATTTGAGACTTACCCAAAAATTCTGCAATCTGAAATCTTCAATCTAAAATCTCTAACCACAGAGGGCACAGAGGCAAACTACTCGTCGTCGCCAGTTTCCATTAATGGATTAGGGCGGCGGATCATTTCATGCAGCGATGCGCCTGCTGCCACCATGGGGTAGACGGTATCTTCTTTTTCTACCTGGAAATCGATCAGCACCGGGCCCTTGTGTTCCCTGGCGGCTTGCACTGTCGGGATCACGTCGCTGCGGCGCTTCACCGCGAAGCTCTTGATTCCGTAGGCCTCGCCCAGTTTTACGAAATCGGGGCTGATGAGCGGTGTGGCTTCGTAGTTCTTGTCATAGAAAAACTCCTGCCACTGCCGGACCATGCCCAGAAAACCGTTGTTGATGATGGCGATGTTCACTTTAATCTTTTCTTGAACTAGTGTCGCCAACTCGCACATGGTCATCTGGAAACCACCATCCCCAGGCATGACCCAAACTTCAGCCTCAGGCCGCGCAACCTTGGCCCCAATCCCCGCCGGCAAAGCAAACCCCATAGTCCCCAACCCCCCCGAAGTAATCAAAGACCGCGGCGTCTCATGCTTGTAATACTGCGCCTCCCACATTTGATGTTGCCCCACGTCGGTGACTACGATGGAGTCGCTGTGGCGGGTTTCGTGCCAGAGGTCGTTGATGACGTGGGCGGCGTAGAGGTGGCCACTGTCCGGGAGGTTCTGGATGTCGCGGACTGCGGAGTCGCCTTTTAGTTCGGCGATGCGGGCGGTCCATTCACGACGGTCCGTGACTTCCACATGTGGTAACAACTCTTGCAGGATTTTGCGGAGGTCGCCGACTAACGGAACGTCTACTTTAATGTTTTTGTTGATTTCGGCAGGATCTATTTCGACGTGGATTTTTTTGGAGTTCGGCGCGTAGGTTTTGACGTTTCCGGTGACGCGATCGTCGAAGCGCATGCCGAAGGCCAGGAGAAGGTCGGCTTCCTGGATGGCGGTGTTGACCCAGGCTTCGCCGTGCATGCCCATCATGCCCAGATTCAGCTGATGCGAAGCGGGCAAGCCTCCCAAACCCAATAGAGTCATTGCCACTGGAACTGAGGCGCGCTCGGCGAACATCTGCAATTCCATTTCTGCGCCGGAGACGATGACGCCGTGGCCGGCCAGGATCAGCGGGCGCTTTGAGTTTTTGATCAATTCCAACGCTTTTGCGTACTCCGCTTTGGCGGGCGACAGATCGGGGCGGTAGCCGCGCATTTTGGGGGCGGCGGCCTCCCAGTCGAATTCGGCTGAACTTTGTTGGGCGTCTTTGGTGATGTCGATCAGCACTGGACCGGGGCGGCCTGATTTCGCGACATAAAAAGCTTCGCGGATGGCGTGCGCCACTTCATCGGCACGGGTCACCAAGTAATTGTGTTTGGTGATGGGAAGAGTGACGCCGGTGATGTCAGTTTCCTGAAAGGCGTCGGAGCCGAGAAGCTTGCTGCCCACCTGGCCGGTAATGCAGACGATGGGCGAGGAGTCCAACATGGCGGTAGCGATGCCTGTCACCATGTTGGTGGCGCCGGGGCCGGAGGTGGCGACTGCCACACCCACGCCGCCGCTGGCTCGGGCGAAGCCGTCGGCCATGTGGGTGGCTCCCTGCTCGTGGCGGACCAGGATGTGGTGGATCTTACTGTGCTTCAGCGCGTCGTAGGCTGGGAGGATTGCGCCTCCGGGGTAGCCGAAGACGGTTTTTACGCCTTCACGCTCCAGGCATTCCCACAAGATTCGTGATCCGGTTAGTGTTTTCTTTTCGCTGGCCATAAATCCTCTTTTTTGTTCAATTGCGGTGATTGCAACGAAGCCTAAACACAAGGTCCCTCGACTTCGCTCGGGATGACAGTTTAGTTTTGGGTGACAGGTCTAGTTTACGGCACAGAAAGCGGTTTCCCCTTACTGAACTGAATTCCTCTCTAACGCAAAAAAAACCACCTGGCCAGTGCCTCTGGCAGGTGGGTTTTGGGAGCTTTTTACTTATTTCGTTTCAGCTCTTACGCCCTCCAGACCGAGGCAGCGGACACACCTACTCGTACGCTTACTACTACCAGCCGTACTCGAAGGGTCTCGATCATGTTCTCGCTCTGGATTAACGTGCTGAAGCTACAAATTTAGCTTGGCTTGGCTTTAGTGTCAAGGTTCCGGCTATCGAAGTCTTGGATACGGCCTATCGATGAATTGGGAAGTGGTAGTAGACGTCCTGCTTGGAGGAGATGGCGTCGCCATCGCGCAGGGCGGGAAGAAAATGCCAATCCTCCAAAGCTGCCAGCACTTTACGGTCAATCGCCGGGTTCAGGCTTTGCAGAACAGTTTTCTGGGTGATCTCCCCCTGTTCGTCGATGGTGACTTCGACAATGATGTTTCCCTCTTTGGCGCCGGCCAGGTCGAATTCGTTTACTGCCGGCTCGGAGCCGGAAACGCGGATGGCCGGACGAACTTCAAAGCCGTCCGATTGGCCATACGACAACGATCCATAGAGTGAGCCTGCCGGAGGTTGGTTGGTTTGCACGGACTCGGCTTCGTGGAGTTCCTGCGGGGTACGGGCCAAAGCGGGGCGCTTACGGAACTGCTTCTTTTTCGCTGGGGTGGTGGGCAAGAACAGATGGCGATTCTCCTCCGTGTTGAGTTCTTGCGCGATGGCAGAAGACGCACTCTGAGCTGGCAGGTACAAGTAAACCGTGGAGGTACCGTTCCTGCCCGCGAGCATGGCCGAGGGGCGTATGAAGATCGGCGTCGAGGGGTAGACCAACCATGCGGCCAGGATGATGTGCAGAAGAACAGAAACGTATAGTCCCCGGCGCTGCGGACGACGACTCATATCTATAGACGTGAAAATATCCGACTCGCTCAATGGTGTCCCCGACTAAATCCAAGCTGCTTTTCATTTTGACGTATTCCGCGTTCCAAGGAAAGCTACGTTTGCCGTGACCCATTCACCCCATGGTTTCCTAAAGAAACTGGTCCCATTGCCGATTACCTCAGAACTACCAATGGCCGCGCCAGACGAAAACCGGAAAGAGCTTCAACCGCATCCTCAAGTCTTGCTGGGCAAAGGAGATTCACCTACCAGCAGCCACCTGCAAACTTTGTTGTCCAAAATTGGATACCAGATCGTGGTTGCCGAGGATGGACTGGAGGCCCGTAGCAGGCTGTTGGAGCCGGATGCGCCACAATTGGCCATCCTCGATGTCAACATGGCGGGGTTGCGCGGAATCGATCTTTGTCGTGAACTGCGCAAACCCGAACATCGGCAACCTTATGTGATACTCCTTACCCGATGGGATGAACATCTGGACCGGATCGCTGCTCTGGAAGCGGGAGCGGATGACTTTCTGCCAAGTCCAGTCGACGTCCGTGAATTGCAATTGCGACTGGAAAAAGGTTCCCAAGCGTTGTTAGCGCGTGCTTTGCGGGAAAGCAAAGAGCGGTTCCGCAGCGCCTTTGAGTGTGCCGGCATAGGCATGGCAGTGGTAAAAGACACTGGAGAACTGCTTCAGGTGAACCGGGCCCTTTGCGAATTCCTGGATTTTTCCGAGGAGAGGCTGACCGGCCTAAACCTGTGCGACCTTGCTTTCCCCGGTAAATCACAGACCCGCAGTGAATTGCTAAGTAATTTTTTCGGCGATATCCCTGACCGGGAAGGTGTCGAAAAGCTGTTTATTACGCGAATGGGAGACTTAGTCTGGGCCTCATATACTATCTCTCCCGTAGTGGACAAAGACCAGAGTTCCACGTCCTTCGTCTTGCAAGTGCAGGACATCAGCCAACGCAAAAGTGGAGAGGAGGCCTTGCGGCACAATGAAGCCTTCCTGCGCGCAATCACAGACAATGTGAACGATCTGATCTTTGTGGTGAATGATGAGAACAAATGGATCTATGCCAGTCCATCGCATAGCAGCAACCTGGGATATGAACCCAGTGAACTAAAGGGGAGCGATAGTTTACGTTTGATCCATCCAGACGATCGTGAACTTGTACAACGAACCGCCAGCGAACTATTCCGGGACGGAACCCCAAAAACCATCAACGTCCGCATGCAGCACAAGAATGGAACCTGGCGACATTTGGAAGGCCACGGCACGCTCCTGCGAAATGCAGACGGAGATACGGAAGGTATTCTGGTAGTGGCCCGTCCAATTGATGACCGCATTCTGGCGGAACAAAAATTGCAGGCCGCCTACTTTGAAACCGAAGCATTTTTTCAGTCGATTCCTTCCATTCTGATTGGTTTGGACAGTGACGGAAATATCACACGCTGGAACCAGGCCGCGGTTACGAACTTAGGTATCTCTGCTCAAAGTGTAAAGGGCCGACGAATCAACGATTGCGGGATTACATGGTTACATCCTGACATAAAGGGCGAAGTAGGACGCTGGTTGCGGGCAGACCCCACCTATCGCTGTGACAATCTTTCTTTTCTTATCGAAGGCAGGACGCGTTTTTTAGGACTGAATGTGCACCGGCTTCCACCCCTGCATGACAACACAGGAGCGGTTTTTATTGTCACTGGCGCTGATATTACCGAACGCCGGCAGCTGGAAGAACAGCTTCGTCAGGCACAGAAGTTAGAGGCCATAGGCCAGCTTTCAGCCGGGGTGGCGCATGAGATCAATACTCCTACGCAATATGTAAGTGATAACGTTCGCTTCCTCAAGGATTCCTGGCCGGACCTGGCTAACCTGCTGCAAGCCAGCCAGGAGTTACGGCAGGCTGTGTCGCAAGGGCCGGCAACGCAGGAACATTTAGCCAGCTACGATCAGCTCAGCAAGAAAAGTGATGTCGAATACATGCTCAAGGAGGTCCCCAGCGCCATTGATCAATCCCTGGAAGGATTGCAACGCATAGCCCACATTGTGCGTGCGATTAAGGAGTTCTCCCATCCCGGCTCGGCGGAAAAAAAAGGAATCGATCTCAACAAGGCCATTGAGACCACGATTACCGTGGCACGGAATGAATGGAAATATGTGGCAGAGCTGGAGTCGCAGTTTGACCCTGAACTGGGGCTGGTTCCCTGCCTGTCCAGCGAACTCAACCAAGTTGTCCTGAATCTGATTGTGAATGCCGCTCATGCCATTGCGGAACGGTTGGGCGAAAATTCGGGAGGAAAAGGAAAAATTACCATCACGACTCGCCGGAGTACACCTTGGGCAGAAATCGACGTTCAGGACACAGGACAGGGTATTCCTGCGGAAATTCGGTCCCGGATCTTCGAGCCTTTTTTTACGACCAAGGATGTGGGGAAAGGGAGTGGGCAGGGGTTAGCGCTGGCCCACTCGGTGGTGGTTACTCTTCATCATGGGCAGATTTGGTTTGACAGCAAAGTGGGGTTGGGGACCACGTTTCATATAAGGATACCGCTGGAGGCCGCAGCCGCGGTGGCGGCCGGAGGATAAGAAGGAAGCAGCTCCCGGATAGCAATTTATGTGCGGATTTTTGGGTAATGGTGCAGGTGTGACGAAATGATTCGTATCAAGGTATCGGCTTTGCAGTTTGCTCAAAAACTCGGCGCATGTACCTCGGCGGCGGAGGACGGCGTCGCACAGGTGGATGGGCAAGGTTGCGCTCTGATACTAGCCGACACGTGGCCTGAAGGGGTTATCCGCTGGTGGTCGATGATCCCGATGGCAATCAGCTCTTCTTCAATTATCCGAACGAGACTGCACCGGTCAAGGTTCTTAGAGATGAAGCGTAATCGTCCAGCCGCTCCTTGCCGCTGGCCAGACGGTCATGAGTGAAATCGCCTGTTATCAACAACGATCGTCTCGTGCACAATGGTACCTGTCCATGACTGGCGCATTCGTCACCTGATCTTCTTCACGTCCGCTCATCGTCGCCAGTGTCAGGATGGCCCAGAGCATATGAAACCTTAGAAACCCTTGCAATCTGTAACCGCGGGCCCCCATCGTCGCTTGGTCACGACCTTCGTTAGTCGTAAGGCTCGTTCACGAACACGAATATGAATGACTGAAGAAGATAGGCAGATACGCATATCGCAACGCCAACCGTAATCACCGTTTCGGAGCTGAAAGGAAGCACCATAGCACTCACAATCAGCGCAACGAACGCTCCGATACTATAAGCAATATCCGGAGACCATGCCAGAAGGGTTGCACGCGGCTGTCGGCGCATCCTCTCCATTAGGAGGTTTCGGAAGTCAGTGTTCAACGCGGGGGCGGTGATGAACCGCCGCAAGTGCTGATCGACCTCCGACTGTACCGACGCGAATTGCGCGCAAGCCGAACAATGGGAGCAGTGTTCGTCGACTGACTCCCGTTCCGCCGCTGAAAGCGGTGTCTCGAAGGCATCCAGAATTAGTTGTTCCGTTTCCTGACAATTCATCGTTTCATCCATTCTGCGAGTCTTCGCCGCGCGCGGTGCAAATGACTCTTGACCGTCCCTATTGGCATGTCAAGCATTTGCGCCACTTCATCCACCTTTCGATCTTGCAGATAGAACAATCGCACAACTTGCTGCTCAGCGTCGGGAAGCCGCCGAACGAGTTGCTCCGTTTCAAGCTGCGCAGCGGTATCAAATGAGGCTGCCGGCACTTCGTAGCTGCAATCGAGCGATGCTGATCTGCGATGGGTCGCCGCTCTCAATGCGGATAACGCCGTGTTGCGTACGATCGTATACAACAACGTCGAGGGCGAAGCGCGGCCGTCGTACTCGGGCAGGATTTGCCACATCTTCACGAAAGCATCCTGCGTTACGTCCTCCGCCGATGCCGAGTCGCCCATTATCGAATACGCGAGCCGACACGCTTTCTTCTGGTAGCGGTCCACAAGGAGTTCGAATGCCGGAGCGGGCCGGCGCTCCGATAACATTCGTTGTATATCCTCGTCCGCCACACCGTTAATACTACTGACAGAGTATTTTGGTTGCGCGAAAACGATCTTTTTCACATTGATTGCAACCTGCGTGTGGGCTGGCGCGTATAAACGGTCGGAAGGAAGGTTAACGGCCATGGAATTCGCAATCATAGTCGTCGCTGTGATCGCCCTGATCGGATTCAAACTTTGGTTGCAACACCGGCGTCGGTTGCTGATTCATCGCGAACGGCTAACTGCGATTGAAAAAGGCGTCGAACTGCCGCAGCTCGACCAGGACCTACGTCGCAACAATGCACGGGTCCAGCGCTTTCTGCTATTAGCCGGCCTTATTTGGATTTCGCTTGGCTTCGGCGTATTCGTCTTTTTCACTGCCGTACTCGCGCATCCGCAACAGGAACAGATCCCCCAGGGTATCCAATGGAGCGGTGTCGCCCCTGTACTGATCGGCGTCTCGCACCTGATCGTCTACTTCACGAACAAGAATAAAGAAAGCTAGCCGATGTCATTCATTAGGAGGAACAATGACAGGATCAGTGTCTCTTAGCGCTCTCGCCGTGATTCTTGCACTCGGATCGTTCGCGCCAGCACAACCACAACCGTCAAGACCTGCAATGCCGATTGAACCAATCAGCGCGATCGTCCAGCAGTTCAAATCACATACCGTGGTCGCGTTAGGCGACAACGAGGCGAGCGTCCAAGGGAGCGAGTTCCGTATAAAGCTTGTCCGCGATCCGCGCTTTGCTGCTGTCGTAAACGACATCGTCGTTGAATTCGGCAACTCTCGGTATCAGGACCTGGTGGATCGATTTACGCGTGGCGAAGAAGTCCTACCAGAATCGCTGCGGCATGTGTGGCAGGATACGACTCAGGTCGAATACACATGGGATCTGCCGATCTACGAGCAGTTCTTCCAAGCTGTTCGGGATGTTAACTCCTCGCTGCCAGGGTCACAGAAGCTTCGGGTGCTCCTCGGCGATCCGCCGATTGAATGGGAGAAGATCCATTCGCTGGACGATTTGAAACCCTGGCTTGATCGCGATAGCTTCGCTGCGGAAGTTGTCCGCCGCGAGGTGCTCGCGAGAGGTCGCCGCGCGCTGATCATTTACGGCGACCAGCATCTCGTCCGTCCGGCAACCACGGCTCCGCACACCATAGTTGGTGGAATTGTGGCGCAGCTGGAAAGATCCGGAACCAGCGTGTTTACCATCCACACCGAGACACGGCAGGACCTCTCCGCTTTGCAGCCTGATGTGGCATCGTGGCCAAAGCCGAGCCTTGCAATCCTGCGTGATACCACGTTAGGCGCAGCGATGACCGACTCTCAGCACCCGAGCCGCATACCCGAGTTTGATGCGGTGTTGCACCTGGGACCTCCCGGCGAGATGACGCTGTCCAAGCTGTCTCGAGCCCTGTGCTGTGACCATAGTTATATCGAGATGCGCCTCGCGCGCCTCGCTCTCGTCACACCACCACCGAGCGCGGCTGTGTCGCCAATGCAGATGCTCAAGGAATACTGTAGGCATCCCGACCGCCCAATTGAGGTCGCAGACGCCGATCCTGAAACGACACAAATGGTGCGCGACACCCTCACGGATGCGGCGCGAGGGGAGGCTGACCCGGACCGATTCGCTCCTGAATCACGAGAACGGCTCGTCACTTTTCTTCGCAACAATGGACCGCGGTTTTTGGCACCCAATGGCCCATTGCAAACGTTAATTGCGCTAGACGTTCCCGATGGCGAGAACAACCAAAGACACTACCTAGCGTCATTTGCGAATGGCCGCAAAATCACAATCAACGTCCAGCTTTCGGCCTCACACCGTCTGCTAGCAATCGACGCACGGCCTGAATAATTGCGGCTTTCAATGCACACATCTCACGATGTTCCAAGAAGAGTGGCAAGCCAAAGCGACTGGTGATAAATCGCCATTACACCAACTATTCGGGGAACCGGGGCCAGAATTCTCGCCGGCCTTGACCCGGAGGTTGGATGGCGACCGGGTGGCCAGCGATTCCAAGGAGATAAACAATCGTTGGGGCGATATACTGACACTTCTCAGCGGGTAAAGCCTGTGTTCATAACAAGGCACATAAAGCAGCGCCGAGATCCCGCCCGGATGCGTTTTCTGAAACTGCACCACCACGGCAAAATTTAGCCGGAAAATAAGAAGCGTCCCAAAATCCTTGCGGATTTTGAGACGCCCGAACAGCCCTCCCCCGAAGTCTGCTCACAGACACCATACGATTAACCCGGATTTGCGTAAATCCCACGAAAGTGCCAGTAC
The DNA here is from genome assembly GCA_963837365.1 of uncultured Acidobacteriota bacterium. GTDB lineage: Bacteria > Acidobacteriota > Terriglobia > Terriglobales > Acidobacteriaceae > CAWBXL01. The sequence continues at coordinate 361,595 of CAWIMW010000003.1, read as the reverse complement.
CCTGGCACGAGAGGGCTACAGCCCCTTCCCGGTGCTGTTTTCGCACATGAAGCCTGTGTTTCTACAGAGACTTAGGTCGAACCCCTGGGTAATGAGCAGGCGGGGTTACGCCCGTAACCCGGTGAGTATGGTTAGCGATTGATTCTCCCGGCACAACTCCTTAAATTTCAAGGCAGGGGGAAGTATGAAGGATATCTTTGAGGTGGTGCGCACCAAGCAGGCGCAACAGGCCAAGTTGGCCAAGGAAATCGAGATGTTGCAACAAGCTGCGGAAAAGCTCCGCGAAGTGGCGCATTTAATGGGCGACTCCGAGGACGACGGCAGCGTGCTAGGCGAAGTGGACGAGGCCCCTGATGCCATGGCAGCAAAAGCCTCCGCCCAAGGCGGAGCCAAACCGGGAAAGACAGCTCCCCGCTGGCCCTGATCCCGAAAGAAAGAGTTAGTCCCCGGCCCGGGGTTTTATGAGTTTTCAGGCTCTTTTGGTTGTCACCAGAGACGATGCATCGGTAATGCCGCTGAAGCAGGTCCTGACCGGCTTCGGCCTCAGTGTGCAGGTGTGCAGTCACTCCAGCGCGCTGGGCCGGTTGAAGGGACAGAAGTTTGACGCGGTGGTGGTGGATTTTGATGACCCGGCATCAGCTGCTCTGATACTTCAACAGGCATATAAAGCATCTTCCGGGTCCAGTGCGATTACTGCGGCTTTACTCAGCGACCAGAGCAAAGTGCGCATCGCCTTCCGCGCGGGGGCGAATTTCGTTTTATACAAGCCCATTACAGCCGAACATGCGGAGATCAGTTTGCGGGCGGCGATCGCCATTATGAAGCGGGAGCGGAGACGCTCGCTGCGGGTGCCGGTGCAGGCCCCGGCCTGGTTGAAGACTGATGCAGGAGAAGAGATTGAAGGCATCATGCTGATGCTGAGCGAGAACGGCATGGAAGTGATGGCTTCGCAGCCCCAGGCCACGGGAGCACAATTCAATTTTCGCTTTAGTTTGCCGGAAGGCGGTTCGGAGATCAATGGACGGTGCGAGATTGCCTGGGCCAATCCGAATGGACAATCCGGTGTACGGTTCATGGATTTGGCGGAAGAGTTTCGCGTGGGCATCAAGAAGTGGGTCGCCGCCAGCGCGCAGAACATGCCGAATGATTCTCTTGAGTCCATTTCTCAATGTAACCTGACCGACCTCAGTTTAGGTGGATGCTACGTGGAAACGCGGTCTCCGTTCCCCGAACGGGTGGGCGTGGTGCTTTGCCTAAAACTCACCAATATGGAAGTGCAGTGCGAGGGCGTGGTGCGGGTGATGCATCCGGGGATGGGAATGGGAATCGTGTTTGCCTCCCATACCCAAGAGCATCGCGATCAGGTGCACCGGTTTATTGATTTCCTCAGCAGCCGGCCGGGGACGACTCCGGAGTTGCAAGTGTTGCCGGGCACAGCAGGGATGGTAGCCGTGCCCGATGAGATGCAAAGCGTTGCCACAAGCGAGTTTGAGGACCCTTTGCTGGAGTTATTGCGCAACCATGAAAATTTGAGTCAGGATGAGTTCCTGGATGAATTGCGCCACCAGCGGCGGACGGCGGAAGCGGTTTCCTAAAGTACCTCAGAGGCTAAAGTAAATCAGTTTTAGGTCTTAGGGCACGGCTGAAGCCCCGCCCACACCGCAGAAATCTAAAAAAACTAAGGGCGCGCACCCCGTCTCAAGTGCGAGCCCCCAGCGCCCTAATGGGCTTTGTCCCACCTCGTGATGACCAAACCTTAGCAAATACTTTTCGCGAATTGGTTGCAGGGATGTTAATTCTTGAGCGGATCTTTTAATGGGGCTGATTGTGGTTACGTTTCCCGTTGCTAGGGGGTCAACTTTGCTTGTGAACTGGGAGCCAACGGCAGGGGCACTTCCATAGACCCAATGCGATCACTGGAGACGTCTCGTACAGCCACACGAATACATACAGCCGACACGGGCACATCAATTTCCTGTTGCGCACGAAATATCTTTTCTGAGTTGAAATCCGTGGCAGACCGGGGTTCTTCTGGTGCCGTTTGCTGCACTACGCCGTTGAGCATTTGACCGTCCTCGTCAAAGGCCGCGGCGGCAATTTCCAGCACGGGCGGGCGTACTCCACGACTGGACGAATTTAGGATCGATTGTGTCAATAGGGTGTAGTCAATTGCGTATTTCTGTAACTCAACGGGAGGCAGCGGTTTCGCGGGTTTGTCGATGCGGCGGACGCGAAAATAGGCCGGCTGGTCGGCAAGGTTCTCCATTTGTTCTGGAGTTCCCATGGCGGCTTCCCCGACAGTTGACAATTGCGTACGGAAGTAGAGCTCATGCGCCATCGGCGCACCATACCGCATGTTGGCAAAGAGGGAGTCTCCGGGTGGACGCGGTACCGCGCCTTTGGGGATGTGGACGTCTTGCTTCTTTGGCGGCGTGGCCGCTGGGGCGTCGGGAGCATCGGCATAATAGAAGCGGCGGTAGGAAGCTTGGTAATGCTTATTGGACAGTTTCACGGCAATCCCGCGCGGCTTTCCATCGTAGTTGTGATTGCTTGACGAGTAGCTCAGGGTGTAGAAGTTGCCTCCAAGTTTCGTGCTCTCCTGGAGCGCGACATTCAGATCGTTCCGGCTGAAATAGGGAGTTCCGCCGGTTGCCTGAGCGATATCTCCCTGACTGATGTAGGTCCCGTACAGGGAGTTGAAAAAACCTTGATGCGCTCCGGGGACGCTGCCCGGCGGGGCTTGTGGCGGTAAGGCAACAGGAAGGCCCATCACATTAATGGGATAGACCGCGATCCTGCTCTTTCATGCACGTCACACTCCGGGGTCGTACCCACGATTCCCTATGTAGAATTGCGACTTATGGGCACCATCTTGATCGCCACCTCCAACCCCGGTAAACTTCGCGATTTTGCAGGAGCCGCAAAACCATTTGGGATTGAGATCGCTTCCCTGCCCGGCTTTTCGTCTTTACCCGCAGTGGTCGAAGACGGTCTAACTTTCGAAGCCAATGCACGCAAGAAGGCGGGGTTTTACAGCGGGTACGCGGCGGGAGAAATTGTTTTGGCGGACGACTCCGGGTTGGAGGTGGATGCCCTGGACGGAGCGCCTGGGGTTCATTCGGCGCGGTATGCGGCGGATGAGCCTCATACCGCGGAAAACAATACGGATGACGAAGCGAACAATGCACGGCTGATCCGTGAGTTGGCGAATCCCCGAGGCAAAACGTACGGGGCGGTTTGTTTGTGTGATTGCTGTTGCGCGCGAGGGTAAAACTTTGGCTGTTTTTCGAGCGAAGGCTGAGGGACTGATTCTGGACACGCCACGGGGGTCGAATGGATTTGGCTATGATCCGTTGTTTTATTTTCCACAAATTCATAAGACCTTTGCTGAACTCACTGCGGAGGAGAAGGCGCAGTACAGCCATCGCGGGGCGGCGTTTCGGAAGTTTCTGGAGTGGATTGCTAAATAGAATTACCGTTTCTGGTTACTCTCCAGTGTCCTCCTTCAGTAATTCTGGGTCGCAGGGCTTTTCACTGGCATAATCGCGGCATGTTTTCGTCTGTATGGCAGGATTTCAGTTTCGCCTTGAGGCAGTTCCGCCGCAGCCCCGGATTTACTTCTCTGGCAATCATCACCCTCGCGCTGGGAATTGGGGTATCGGCTGCGGTCTTCAGTTTGGTGGATGGAATTCTGTTGCGGCCGCTGCCGTTTCCGAATGCCCAGCGGCTGGTGTCCGTGAGTACGCTGGAGTTTCCGCCGGGTGTTGCATTCAGCAATCCCGATGCGGGTTACGCGATGGGCAGTTCCTATCCCAACTTTTTCGATTGGCAGCGCGAGAACCACAGCTTCGATTCGTTGGCTTCTTGCGATCAAATCTACCGTCTCTTCAGCAAGCCAAACGGTGAAGGGGCTCGCGTCCTGGATGGTGCACGAGTTTCAGTCAATCTTTTTTCTACACTCGGAGTGACGACAGCCCTGGGCCGTACATTCATAGCAGAGGAAGAACAACCCGGGCATCGGGTCGTGATTTTGAGTCACTCACTTTGGGTATCGGATTTCGCGGCGTCACCAAATGTGTTGGGTCAAACGGTGAACATCAGCGATGTTCCTTACACCATCGTCGGCGTGATGCCGGCAGGATTTTTCTACCCGCGTGGACCACCCTGTGAGTTTCTGGTCCACTTTCTCGATTGATAACGAAGGCCCGGATGCAGAGACCTCGCGGCGCGAGGAAGACCGGCTTCTGGTTGTGGGGCGGCTTAAGGCAGGAGTCGGGATGAATCAGGCGCTTGCCGACCTGAATGCGATCCAGCGCGGGCTTGCACAACAATATCCTGAGAATCGTTATCGCCCTGGGGTGCAAATGGCGGCCATGCTGGACGACGCAGTTTCCAATGCGCGTTCTGGATTGATTTTCCTTTTCGCGGCGGTGGGAGTGGTTCTGATCATCGGTTGCACCAATGTAGCCGGCCTGCTTCTGGCCCGCGCCAGCAGCCGACGGGGAGAAGTGGCTGTGCGCGCCGCTCTGGGCGCCAGCCGTCTGCGCCTTCTGCGCCAATTTCTGCTGGAATCCTTGTTGTTGGCTGTGGCAGGCGGGGCGGCTGGCATCGTCATTTCCTTTTTTCTGCTGCGGCTAGGACTGCAAATTGTGCCATTTGATCTGCCGAGACTTTACTCGGTGGCCATGGACGGACGGGTACTGATTTTTGCAATCCTGCTTTCGGCCTCGACCGCACTCATTTTCGGACTCTTGCCTGCATGGAAAGTATCGCAACTGAGTCCCTCGCTGAACTTACTGCGGAGGAGAAAGCGCGGTACAGCCATCGGGGGGCGGCGTTTCGGAAATTTCTGGAATGGGTTTCCGGTGGAATGACAGTGTAGTTTGATGGCGAATAAGAACTGCGGAGCTTTGCTGCTGGACAGCCGGGGCGGCTGTCCCCACGTAAACCATAGCCGGCAACGTTTGCCTAGCCGGTAGTTGGCGTAAGCCCATCATTTCCCATACTTCTTTCGTTTCACTGCTTATGTACTTCGGCGAATCAATCATTTAGCTGCGTGGTTTGATGGCCGCTGGCTTGCTATCTGATTTCTGAGTCAAGGAGAGAACCATGTCGATTGCCGGGATTTCCAGCACAGTTTTTATTAATAACCTGAACCCACAGCAGAACCGTCTCCAGCAGTTCCAGCAGGAGTTTCAACAGCTGGGGCAAGACCTGCAAGCGGGAAGCCTCTCCGCCGCGCAAGCGGACTTTGCTCAGTTGCAGAAGTTGGGGCAGAGCAACACTTCGCTTCCCTCACAACTCGTCATTCCGGAGGCCCAGGCGTTCGGGCAGTTGGGGAAAGACCTTCAATCTGGAGACCTGGCAGCGGCGCAGAAAGATTTCACCGACATTGTGAATCAGATACAGAACGGCGGGTCGCGGGTGCACAAGCACCACCATCACCCGAGTCCGGTTCAGACCATTCAGAATGACGTCAATCAACTAGGGCAGGCGCTGCAATCGGGAAACCTGTCGGCGGCGCAGCAGGCTTATACGACGATCCAGTCGGACCTTCAACAGTTTGGAGTGGGTGCAGCGCCAGGCGGAACGGTTAGCGCCACGGCTTAGTTTTGAACGCTCGATTTGTCATTCCGACGGCTCGCGGAGCGAAGAGGAGGAATCTGCTTTTCTGGACAGCACCGCAAAGCTTTCGGCCAATAACAGATTCCTCCGCGTCGCTCCGCGACTTGTCGGAATGACAAATCGAGTTCAGCCGAACTGTCCATACCAAAAATCTCTCGCCCAAAAAGCCTCTCGCGCTTGACTTCCATTCCGTCCGGCCAACATAATAATCAGTTCTCTACTCACTTCTGAAGTCATAAGGAGCGCCGTTGGCTTCGACCGTTAGTGCTCCGGCTCCTCTGGGCCGGGCTGGAGTGGCACCTCTTCGGGCCGGACAGGGAGTTTCATTCTGGCTGCGCCGTTTACATTCCTTGTCAGGAATTGTTCCCGTCGGCGCGTTTCTCTTTGAACATATTTTGATTTCCAATGCTACGGCCATTAGCGGGCCGGCGGCTTATGCGCGGCAGGTGCGGTTTTTGGGGAGTTTGCCACTGGTTACCGCGCTGGAGCTGTTTGGCATCTGGCTGCCGATTCTTTTCCATGCGCTTTACGGGTTCTACATCTGGTATCGCGGGGAGATGAACGTCGGCGATTATCCGTGGATGGGCAACTGGATGTACACCGCGCAACGCTGGACGGGTGGGGTTGCGTTTGCGTACATCATCTGGCATACGTGGACGATGCGCTTCACGGGAGTCGATCTGCATAACATTCCCGGAGCTTCCTTTGGCAAGGTTCAGATGGAGGTATTCCACACCGGGCTGTTCCTCTTTTATGTCGTGGGATTGATCGCTGCATCATGGCACTTTGCCTACGGCATCTGGCTGTTCTGTGCCAAGTGGGGCATCGTTTCCGGGGAAAAGGCGAGGAAGCGGTTTTTAGCGGCGTGTCTCGCATTTTTCTTTGTTCTGAGCGGCGCCGGACTGGGAGCTCTCACCAAGCTGCGGTCAACACCGCAGCAGCCCATCGACCGTGGGGGAGCGAAAATCGTAGAGCAGGGTTCGGAATAAGAGCTGTTAACCGCAGAGAACGCAAGAGGACGCAGAGAAGATCTGATCGAGAGAAATGGCAAATAATCCAAGAATCATCGTAGTGGGTGGCGGGCTGGCTGGGTTGGCTGCTGTCATCAAGATCGCCGAAAAGGGCGGAGATGTTGACCTGTTTTCCATTGTGCCGGTAAAGCGGTCGCACTCGGTTTGCGCGCAGGGCGGGATTAACGCTGCCAAGAATTTGAAGGGCGAGGGCGATACTCCCTGGCAGCATTTTGACGACACTATTTATGGCGGCGATTTCCTGGCCAACCAGCCTCCGGTGAAAGACATGTGCGAGGCGGCGCCGGGGATTATCGATCTGCTGGACCGCATGGGCGTGCCGTTTAACCGGACGCCGGAAGGTTTGCTGGATTTCCGCCGCTTTGGCGGGACTTTGTACAACCGGACGGCGTTTGCCGGCGCGACCACCGGGCAGCAACTTTTATATGCGTTGGACGAGCAGGTGCGGCGCTATGAGTCCGAAGGCAAAGTTAAGAAGTATGAGCACTGGGAGTTTTTGTCTGCCGTGCTCGACTCGAACAAAGTTTGCCGCGGCATCTGCGCCATGGATTTGCGCTCGATGGAAGTGCGGACCTTCCCTGCCGATGCTTTGATCATCTGTACGGGAGGGATCGGCGCGATCTTTGGGCGGTCTACGAATTCCGTGGTATGCACCGGATCGGCGCAATCGGCGCTATACCAACAAGGCTGCTACTACGCCAACGGCGAGTTTATCCAGGTCCACCCCACTTCGATTCCTGGTGAAGACAAGTTGCGCTTGATGTCTGAGTCAGCGCGCGGTGAGGGCGGACGCGTCTGGGTTCCGAAGACTCCGGGGGATAAGCGCGATCCGAAGGCAATTCCTGCTGGCGAGCGCTGGTACTTCCTGGAAGAGTGGTATCCGAAGTACGGGAATTTGGTTCCGCGCGATGTGGCGACCCGGGCCATTCACAAAGTGGTCTACGAACTCGGCCTCGGCCTTGAAGGAAAGCCGATGGTGTATCTCGATGTGAGCCACATCGACCGCAAGGTGCTCGACAAGAAGCTGGAAGGCATTCTGGAAATCTACGAGAAGTTTGTGGGCGACGACCCGCGCGAGACGCCGATGAAGATTTTCCCCGGCATGCACTACACCATGGGTGGGCTGTGGGTGGACTTCGACCAGTGCACCAACATCCCGGGAATTTTTGCCGCGGGTGAGTGTGAGTATCAGTATCACGGGGCGAACCGGCTGGGGGCGAACTCGCTGGTGTCGTGCATCTATGGCGGGTTTGTTTCCGGGCCGAATGCCGTGAACTACGCCAAGAGTCTGGCGGCGGCCCCTGCGAATGGCCATTTCGAGGCTGAGAAGAAGCGGCAGGAAGACATCAACGCCGGGCTGATGAAGTCGGATGGGGCGGAGAATCCGTTCAAGCTGTGGCGGGAGTTGGGCGATGTGATGACTAAGGATTGCACCGTTATCCGTTACAACAAGAATTTAAAGCAGACCGATGTGAAGATTGTGGAACTGCTGGAACGCTTCCGCCACGTGAACCTGAGCGACAAGACACAGTGGGCGAATACCAGCGTGGCGTTTACGCGACAGCTTTACAACATGCTGCAACTGGCGCGAGTGGTGGCCCAGGGAGCGGCTATGCGGGATGAGTCTCGCGGGGCGCACTACAAGCCGGATTTCCCGGACCGCGATGACAAGAATTGGTTGAAGACGACCAAGGCTATGTTTGCTCCGGATGCGGATGAGCCGAAGTTTGAGTTTGAGGCGGTGGATACGTCGCTGATTCCGCCGCGGCCGAGGAAGTATGATGCGGTGAAGTAGGGGCGACAGTAGAATTAACGCATAGAGTCGGGTATGGAATCGATACACATTAATCCGCAGCGCCGGGCCGAACTTGAGGAGTACGCGCGGCGGCGTGGGCAGGATGCGGAAGCCGCTTTAGACGAAGCTTTGGCCACGTATCTCGAATGGGAGCGTCAGGATTTTGCTCAGGCTGCTGAGGGTATTCGCCGTGGCTCTGACGATGTGCAGGCTGGCCGTAGCGACCTGGTTCCGAAGTTCCTGCTGATTTGCGGCGGAAGCATGACCTTCCGAGACGAGAAATAATCCTGCATGAGTGAAATTCACTATTTCCCGAGATACGCGCAGAAAGAAAATTTTGTAACGAATAACACTCTGCTTCTTCTTTTGCGCTTGTACCAGTACAGTCGATACAAATTCCAGAATTTCATGGGGAGGCTTTGTGCGGACGACCCCGAAATTCAGCTTTCAACTTCTTGGCTACATTTTCAGCAACAAAAGGCCACTGATAAAAGTGTTCTAGACGGGTTCATTAGTCAGGACAGCATTAAAATTGCTGTAGAGACTAAGCTCGGCGATTCTTTTGACTCTGATCAACTCGAAAATCACATGACGGTATTTAAAAACGAGCAGCACAAGCTCCTTATCATGCTCAATCCTTCAGATACCTCGAGTTCGCAGATTGTGTCGGTTCGTGATCGAGCTCGGGCTAAGATATTCAGGTAATGCACACCTCGTTTGAGAAGATCGCCATTTTCGTCAGAGAATGTTTTCAGAACACGATGAGGAGATGCATGCCCTCATTGATGTTACGGTCCTTTTGCAGCGAAATGGAGCTGCTGGCCTTAGATAAATATTAATGTTTGTTCCTCCTTGCGGGGTTTCGTTAGATGACAATCTTGAATTCAAACTCTATTACTGCCCAACCTCCTGGACTCGACGTAAGACTCGTTATCTTGGTGTCTATGCCAATAAGGCAGTACGTGCCATCGGGCGCGTCGCCAAGGTAATAGCCGCTAACGTTACCTGGAGAAGACAAGTTGTGCCCGAAGACGAAGGACACATTTAACAATCGACAGCAAATCGAATTCTTAAAGCAACAAAGAATGCGGCCAAACACGGATGGGACCTATGTACATCGCATAAATTCTACCTATGCGACAAGCTAGTCGAAACTGAATTCCGCAAAGAATCGTCAGGCGGAATACAGGGGCACCGTTATCTTGATCTTGAAAACTTCTGGATCCGAAGTTCCGGAAGACACGACACAACTCGCATCTCTGTTAAGGCAGCAAAAGTGGCAATTAGACAAAGGAGAGCTGGATAACAGCTTATGCCTAATGGCTAATTCTAAGACGGTCTTATTCAAAATCAAGCGCCAGGAAAACCCCAAGAGCTTCTTCTCGCTGGGAGGAGTTTGAACTCAACTGGCACTCCGGCATGAACGTGATCTCCTCGCTGATGGAGATCGCCGCCAACCCGGTCACGCGTGACGGCAAGACCACTACGCCGATCACCTACGACTCCAATTGCCTGGAAGAGGTTTGCGGGTCGTGCGCCATGCGGATCAATGGCAAGGCGCGGATGGCTTGCTCGGCGCTGGTGGACAAACTGGAGCAGCCGATTACGCTGGAACCCTTCTCCAAGTTTCCGGTGATTCGCGATCTGGCGGTGGACCGCAGCGTTCTGTTTGAGAATTTGAAGGCGGTTAAGGCTTGGGTGCCGGTGGATGGGACTTATGACCTTGGCTCCGGGCCGCGCATGACGATGGAGGAGCAGGAAGCGGCGTATCCGCTTTCGCGGTGCATTTCCTGTTGTTGCTGCATGGAGGTTTGTCCGCAGTTTAATGACGACACCGGGTTCGTGGGCGCGGCGGCGATTTCGCAGGTGCGGTTGTTCAATACGCATCCTACGGGGGCGGCTTTGAAGCGGGAGCGGCTTACGGCTTTGATGGGCGATGGCGGAATTCAGGAGTGCGGGTATGCGCAGAACTGCGTGGAGATCTGTCCGAAAGATATTCCGCTGACTAGTTCGATTTCGCAGGTTGCCGGGCAGGTGATGAAGCAGGCTGTGGGCGATCTGTTCCGTAAGTAGACCTCAAACCCTTTGGCCACGGATTTACGCGGATGAACGCAGATTTTTCTGGTCTGCTCAGATCGGCGAAAATCTGCGGCTGATTTTTTGCATTGCAGCGCTCCATGTCAGCATTTATGAGGCGCCACTCCTTAGTAACCAGTAGTAACCTCTGCGCGTTTTCCCACTACAACGATGGCGTGTGCAAGAGTTGTCACACACCGTCTTGCTTCCGGACAAAATTTGGCAGGTTACCCGGAGTTGCCAATATTTGCGCCGCGGCCGATGACATATTCGGCAGAAGCCGTAGCCTGAATTATCCTTGTAACTTATTGACATGTAACGCGATCTTCCATCCGACCTAAATCTGCGTCCAAGTTTTCCATCTTGCCCTAGGCCGCAGGTAACCATTACTTGCGCGGCGTCAAGGTGGGGGCTTGCGTGCATGGAGTACAATTGCCGCCTGCTGTGAGCCGAAGCAGTATGCGGGTAGTGAGGCCACTTCGTGAAACGGAACTGGAATCGGGGAATTTTGTTGGTTGCCGCGCTGATGATGGTCAGCGTGCTTCCGTCGCTCGCGATGGAACCAATTGCCACCTCGCCCCAGCGCCCTTCTGTTAAGCGTAGGGTCCGCCGTCATCGTACCAAGTGGAACCCGGTGTTCCGTCCTTCGCGTCAATCCCTGATTTTGCAGAATGCGGAAGTGGACCGCATGGAACTGCCGCGCATTCAGGATGATTATGAACTTGACTCTTTGAAGGAAAAGGGCGAATTGGTGGAGATACAGACCAGCGACCATCTGCGATTCGATCCGCGGCTCGATCCGGACCGGCGTTATTGCCGTCCCTGGACTCGGGATTTCCTGGAAGATTTGAGTAAGGCCTATTTTGAAGCATTTGGGGCGCAGATCCAGGTGAACTCGGCGGTGCGTACGGTAAAAATTCAGAAGAGATTGCGGCGCCATAATCGCAATGCGGCGCCGGAAAAAGGCGAGCTTGCTTCTTCTCACCTGGCCGGCACTACCGTAGATATACAACGCCGCGGACTGACTCCGGCGCAGATCAAGTGGATGCAGCAGTACATGATGCCGCTGAAGGAACTCGGGTTGATTGAACCGGAGGAAGAACGGCGGCAGTGGGTGTTCCACGTGATGGTTTCTGACCGTTATGCGCAGACGCGGGACGAGAAGCCGACCGTCGCTGACACACAGCCGACTTTCCATGATGAGTCAGAGGCACGGTCGCAGTTAGCGGCGGCGCAGTAGGCGCTCGAGTTTAGTTCGTTTCGGCTTTATCCCTCTAGCAACGTGGCTGGTAATAGCAGATTCCTCCTTGTCGCTCTGCTCCTTGCCGGAATGACAAATTCGAGGTTTTGTTTTATTCCCTTAGAGTTATTTTCCTTCCTGCCTAAAACCTTTTCTTCCTTCATTTGTTAAGATTACCCAGCAACCTCCAGGAAAATACTTATGGGTCGCGGTATTACGCCTCGCCAACCTGCCAAGACGGGACGCCATGAAGGGACGCGGCGGGTTGGCAATACTAAGACACTGAAACCTGTTCCGAAGGGACGCGGCGGAGGGGCGAGGACGCCCGTCGCTCCACGTGCACAGGCGCCGAGATCGACGAATAAAGGCTACACCCCTGTGGCTCCGGAACGGGTGGCGGAAATTCTTAAGCGGCTGGACCAGGCTTATCCGGAGGTTACTTGCGCGCTGCATCACAATAGTGCCTGGGAGCTGGTGGTGGCTACGATTCTTTCCGCGCAGTGCACGGATGTTCGCGTGAACATGGTCACGCCTGAGTTGTTCAATAAATATCCGACGGTGCAGGATTTCGCCGCCCTTAGACCTGAACAATTGGAACCGGACATTCGCTCGACTGGATTTTTTCGTAACAAAGCAAAATCGGTGGTGGGGGCAGCGAAGAAGGTGGTTGAGGATTTTGGCGGGCGGGTGCCGGATGAGATGGACAAGTTGCTGACTCTGCCGGGGGTGGCACGCAAGACGGCCAATGTTGTGCTGGGGACATGGTTCAAGAAGAATGTTGGCGTGGTGGTGGATACGCACGTCACGCGGATCTCCAACCGGCTGGAACTGTCTTCTGGGACGGATGCGGTCAAGATCGAGCAGGACCTGATGAAAGTTATTCCGCAGGAAAAGTGGACGCTGTTTTCTCATCAGATTATTTGGCATGGGAGGAAGATTTGTATTGCGCGCAAACCGAAGTGCGCGGACTGTCCGCTGGAGAATGTTTGCCATGCCGGGGACAAGACCTGGAGCACGGTGGAGATGCATAAGAAGGCGCGGCTGTAGATTCCCTCAGGCGCTGAAGCGCGGATGTTTGGTAAATCCTAACGGCACGAGTAGAACTCGTGCCCTTCCCGTCTATTCAACTGCGGAACCCAAGCGACACTCACGCCATTCCCTTATACTCAACCACAGGCCATGCGTTGCTTATTTTTTGTTATCGTCATTCTCATGAGCGTTGTCGCTGAGACTCAAACCCTCCCTGTTCCTCACGCCATTACCGATCCCAAACAAGTTACCAGCAAGCCTAATCCGCAGATTGAACCGACGCTTTCGATTGAAAAGCTGTACATGACCCGCGCCGTGGGTGACACGGCGTGGTCGCCGGATGGGAAGACGATTGGGTTCGTCAGCAATATGAGCGGACGGAACAATTTGTGGCTGGTACCGGCGGCGGGCGGATGGCCTACGCAGCTTACGGTCAGCGATCAGCGTCAGTCTTCTCCGGTTTGGTCGCCGGATGGGAAATGGATTGCTTATCAGTCCGACTACGACGGAGATGAGCAGTGGGACCTCTTCATGGTTTCGCCTACTTCCGGAGAAGTGGTGAATTTGACCAATACACGGCTGATTGCGGAGCAGAACCCGGTATGGTCTCCCGATGGGCGGTATCTGGCTTATGTGGTGAAGCCGAAGACTTCTTCAGTGTATGAGATTGATGTGTTTGACAAGGTTTTGCGGCAGACCCAGCATATTACATCCGGGACTGCTGACGACAAGATGAATGTGGGCCCCGTCTGGTCGCACGATGGGAAGTGGGTTGCTTATACGCAGGAGCAGGCCAAGGGGACTGATTCGAACATTTTTGTGGCGGAGTTTGGGAGTGGGAAGAGTATGTTGCTTACTCCGCATGAGGGTGAGCAGCTTTTTCAGGTCAATGATTTTTCGCCGGATGGGAAGTCGCTGCTGATTACTTCGAATGCAGCCAATGGATATGAGAACGTTGGGTTGCTGGAGATTGGCTCGAAGAAAATTACCTGGCTTACGCGGGACAAATGGGAGATTGAGGGCGGGTATTTCTCGCCGGATGGAAAGCATGTGATCTGGACTGCGAACGTGGATGGGGATTCGCAGATATTTTTGCATGATCTGGCCACGAAGAGTACGCGGCCGCTTCCCTTGCCTGCTGGATGGAATTCTTTAGGCGGTGGGGATTCGGCTTTCAGCCGGGATGGGTCGGAGCTTCTCTACTATCACAACGGGCCGACCGCTCCTCGCGATGCGTGGGTTTATTCGATGACGTCCGGCAAGTCGCACCAGATAACACATTCGTTGCTGGCGGGGATTCGGTCTGAGGACATGGTTGAGCCCTTGCTGGTGCACTATCCGAGTCATGATGGCAAATGGACAATTTCCGCTTGGGTGTATGTTCCCTTCAACATGCCGCGCAATGGGCAGAATGCGGCGATTGTATATGTACATGGCGGGCCGGCTTCGCAGTCGGTGAATATTTTCAACCGGTTTATTCAGCATATTGTGAATCAGGGATACATGGTGATTGCGCCCAACTATCGGGGTTCGACTGGGTATGGTAAGGAATTTCAGAATGCCAATTTGTTCGACATGGGCGGTGGAGACTTGCAGGACGTGTTGGGCGCGGCTGAGTTTTTGAAGGCCACCGGGTTTGTGGACTCGAAGAAATTGATTTTGATGGGCGGGAGTTATGGCGGGTATTTGACCATGATGGGGGTGACCAAGGCCCCCGAAGTTTGGGCAGCGGGAGTGCCGATTGTGCCGTTTGTGAATTGGTTTACTGAGATTGAGAACGAAGATCCGGTGTTGCAGCAGTCGGATTTGGCGACCATGGGTGATCCTAAGGCTAACAAAGCTTTGTTTGAGGAGCGGTCGCCGATATTTTTTGTGGATAAGATCAAGGCGCCTTTGTTGTTGCTGGCTGGCGGGAATGATCCGCGGTGTCCCAAGGAAGAGACTTTGCAGGTGGCCGAGGCGGTGAAGAAAAATGGCGGCGTGGCTGAGTACAAGATTTATGAAAATGAGGGGCACGGGTTCTCGCGGGTGGAGAACCAGATTGATGCTTACAAGCGAGTGTCGGAGTTTTTGAAGGCGCGGGTGCCTCCGGCGGATTGTTATTGCAAGTTGCCGTGAGGGAATACGGGTTAAATTGCAGCCGCAAAGCGGCGAGAGAATGCAGCCCAGGGCGCAAGCCCTGGGTAAGCAAGAAGATTTGGTCAGCCCCAGCGGGGCGAAAGGGTAGTTCTCGCAACACCATTTAGTCACGGGTCGTAAATCCCGCTTTCGCCCTTTCAGGGCTTAATCCTTGAGCAACTTACCCAGGGCGAAGCGCAAAGCAAGCGCTTCGCCCTGGGCTGCATTCTTTCGCCGCTTGGCGGCTGAATCTCAGTTACCGCTTACCGTTTTGCTCGGAGGTGACTTAGCAAACTTGGCGAAGAAGTCTCCCTTATTCCAGTGCGGGCGGTCGGATTGCTGGGCGATCTCGTAGCCTATGGCCATATCCAGACGGGCGCATTTGGTGGCGGCATTCAGATCCAGATACGGTTGGTTCATATCGTCCTGCGGTTTGTGATAGTACTTCTCTTCCCACTCTTCTGTAATTTTCTTGCCGTCCAGTTTCGGGTCTACGGTTTTGAAACCGGGGTCGACTGCGACTGCCGGAATTCCCTGCTTGACGAATGAATACTGATCGCTGCGGACAAAGTAGACTTCGTCGGGAGTTGGGTCGGGACTGATTTGCAGATTGAAGTGTTTGGCTACGTCTTCGACAATCGGGCCGATGGTGGAGTGATCGGCGCCCTGGGGGACGATATCGGCGAAGTCGTAGAAGCAGGCGATTTCGTCCATATTCACGTTGGCCACGATCTGGCTGATAGGTACGGTGGGATGGTGTGCATAGGCATCGGAACCTAGCAGTCCTTCTTCTTCTCCAGTCACAGACAAAAATAAGATCGAGCGACGCGGGGCCTTCGGCATAGCGATAGAGCATGGGCAATCTCCAGTAGGGCTGCACTGCCGGAGGCGTTATCAATGGCGCCGTTGTAAATCGTATCTCCGTTCACCTCTCGGCCGATGCCTAAGTGGTCGAGGTGGGCGGTGAAGACTACGTATTCATCTTTCAGCTTAGGATCTGAGCCGGGCAGAATGGCGACGATGTTGGGGCTTTCAATTTCAGAATGCGTGCTCACTGTGTGCAGCGCGATGGTTGCCGGTAGCGGGAAAGCCTGGGGCTTGCCGGCCTCGGCATCGGCGTAAGCGTCTTTGTAGGACTTTGGCGTCCCCTCGAACATTTTGGCGGCTAGGTCTGCGGTGATGGTGGCAGAGCCCTTGAGGTCTGGTTGAGCGTCATTCGGTTGGTTGTTTTCATCCAGCCAGCGCAGGCGGGAATGATAATAGCGCGCTCTGCGTGATAGGGGACTGCGTTCAGCTCGCTTCCCTGCCCAGATGGAGACGAAGCCGATGGCTCCGCGTGAAACTGCATTGGCGATCTTTACTGTCGGCGACGAGTAATGGGCGTGAGGAGCCGTCGGGAACTGGCTTGGCGAACCGTAGAACGCCACTACGATCTTGCCTCGGACATCTACTCCGGCGTAGTCGTCGTAGTTGAATTCGGGGGCAGTGACTCCGTAGCCTACGAATACAGTTTGAGCATCGATGGAGGCGTCGGGACTCAGGTCGTTGCCGCCAGCGATGAAGTCATCTCCGAAGCGGAGGGTTTGCTCTTTGCCGTCCACTTTCAAGACCATTGAGGTTTTGTCGCGGTCAAGCTCGATTTGCCGGAAGCGGATTCTTTGAAAATAAGTGCCGCTATCGCCGGCGGGCTTCAGTCCCAGTTCCTCGAATTGCGTGGCCACGTACTTAGCGGCCAGCATGTAGCCGCGGGTGCCGGTCCTGCGGCCTTCCAGCAGGTCATCGGACAGATAGGCCATCTGGGCGCGGATGCCGTCCGGGCGGATGCGGGCCAGGAGGTCGGCGGGCGGGTAAAGGGACTTTTGGGCTTGAGAAGCTGATACGGTTAGGAGAAAGGTTAGGGTCAACAGGCGTTTGAATGGCAAAGAGTTCCTCCGAGGGTTGAGAGAGACATTTTACTCAGACGGAGGGATATGGGAAAAGGTCAACAAGGACCTAGAGCGATACACGCAATGCACTTTAAAATCTCCCGCCCTTTGGTGGTTGCGGTTTGAACACCATTTCGATGGGTTTGCCGTTCCACATTCCGAGGTAAAACGAATGTGCGGCGACCAGCGCCTCAGCTCGGTGGAGCGTCGAGGTCAACGCAACCAACCGATCCCCCCACTGCTGATCGACTTCCAGCGCGACTGCGTAGGGCAGATATTTCTCATACACGCCAGCGTGATCGCCGGGAGCGTCTGGACGATCCATTGGCTGGCGCTCAACAGATTGAAGGAACAAACGGAATCCGTCAATTTGATCGATCAAAACCTGGCCTTCCTGGGTTGGGGCCTTGATGATTTGCGCGAATACTAAAGTTAGGCCAGTCAAGAAAACTGTGGCCGCGATTGTGCGCCAGCCGAAATTGACTGTCAGCACGACACTTCCCAAGACCACTGCGCCTACGCAGGGCGCGGCCAACGCAACCAACAGCGCGGTGCGACGGACCACAGCGCTAGTGACTTTATCTCTAATTGCAAGTAAGCTATCGCGGATTCGTAACACCAGGAACAACAAATAAAACGCTCCCGGGGCCATTACGCTCAAGCCAAGCACAAATGCCATCCATTCATCTTTTCCGTACGGTCGTGCCACGAGACAAGCCACCACAACCGAAACTACAACTCCAGATTTTACATAGTTGCGGTTTTCTATGAACCACGTGTCAACTGCGGCCTTTCGCAACTGGTTCGCCATTTCGTTGGCGACCAAGGCCGTATTTTCATCAAGCATGTTAATTCGCATTGCTTTACGTTTACTGCCGGCGTGTAGCTCTATGAACAGAACTTCCTCTTCGGGCGGTAGAAGAGGGCGACTTCCTGTCTCCGCCTTTGGCCGGAGCACTGCGACGTCGACATCTGATTCCAAGGTCGCAAGCCCCTTTGCCACGAGGCTGAGTACGCTGGCCCAAAAGGTACGGTCGTCAAAGCGTGCTTTCCAGACATAACGAATCATTGCCGGGGAAAGGTGTTGAGGTGGATTGTAAATCGGAACAACCGTCCCGCGTTTGGGGTTGCGACCAGCAACCATCCAAGCAAAGAAGTAGTAACCGCAAGCGCCCAGAACCGCTGTAATCGAGATCGGATCCACTACCATGGCAACGAAACATTAGCTCGGTGTGATTAGGATTGCAAATACTGATGGTGGGTGGCGCATGCGAGCTTTAGTTCTATCTAGTATGAGTATGAGGAGTTGTGGCGGGATCACTCGGCGCAGTGCTCCATTATCCAAAATGGTGGGTAATACCTTTCATCAATCCTGGAATTGTATAGTCCTCAGCCTGGATATCTGCTCGCAGGCCCAACTCACATAGCGTGGCTGAAGTGATGGGGCCGATGGAAGCGAGGCAAACATCTTTTAGCAGGACGCGGCTCCCCTTCCCGAGTAATGCCAGGAAATTTCTCACCGTGGAAGAGCTAGTGAAGGTAATCACGTGCGGGCGGCGCTGGGGATTTTTTAGCACGGTGCGGAGACGCGTCCGCGATTTTTGCGGGACCACGGTTTCGTAGGCTTCGACTACATCGACTTGCGCTCCCAGTTTGCGAAGTTCTTTGGGGATCACGTCGCGGGCGACTTTGGCTCGGGCGAGTAAGACCCGCTTCCCTTCTACTTTGCCACGCAGACTTTCGACCACCGATTCGGCCACGTATTCGCAGGGCATGATGTGGACTTTGAGTCCGTGCTTGCGGATGGCTTTGCGGGTGGCCGGGCCTATGGCGGCTACCTGTAAGTGGCGGAAGTCTTTTTTTGTTTAGGTGGAGTTTCTTTAGTCTTGCCCAGAGAGCATCGACTCCATTGACGCTGGTTAGGATGAGCCAGTCGTAGTCGGCGATATTTTTTAGAGCTGTGTCCAGGGGCTTGTAGGAGCGCGGGGGGCGGATTTCGATGAAGGGGATTTCCAGGACTTGGGCGCCTTGGGCGCGGAGTCCGGTGGAGAGGGCGCTGGCCTGGTGGGCGGCTCGGCCTACCAGGATGCGGAGGTTGGAAAGTGGGCGCAGCATTTTATCTTTATGAAATAAACACCTTCTACTTTGTTATTCCGACAAGGAGCGCAGCGAGGAGGGGGAACCTGATTTTGACGACACGGTCGTGACGCTGTCCGGGAAAGCAGATTCCTCCTTGTCGCTTCGCTCCTCGTCGGAATGACAAATTTTTGAGCGTTGCTTTTCCTGCAAGTGCGCCGCGTCAGGGTTGTTGCGGCGCAATGATTGCCTGGCCGTAGACCTCTTGCAGGATTTCGGCTCCGCCTCGCCGTAAAAGTGTATCTCCTACCTCTTCTCCCAGCTTGACTGGATCATGGCCGCTTTTCGCTTCGCGCAGGACCGTGCTGCCGTCGGGGCGGGCGACGATCGCTTCCAGGTGCAATTGGCCATTACGAATCTCGGCACTCGCTCCGATTGGGACTTGGCAGCCACCGCCTAGTTTGTTCAGTAGCGCTCGTTCACAGGTGGTGGTGGCACGGGCATTGGCGTTGTCGAGAAATTCTAAGTGCTTTGCGGTGGCATGATCTCCGGCGCGGATTTCTATTCCCAGAGCTCCCTGCCCTGCTGCCGGGCACATGATTTCTGTGGGGATTTTTTGCCGGACTAGTCCCGTCTTTCCCAGTCGGTGGACTCCGGCTGCGGCCAGGATGATGGCATCGTATTCCCCCGCTTCCAGTTTGCGCAGGCGGGTGTCTACGTTGCCGCGCAAGGGATAAATCTCCAGATCGGGACGCAGGGCCTTCAGTTGCGCCTGGCGGCGCAGGCTGCTGGTGCCTACTTTTGCTGCGCGGGGCAGTTCTTCGACGCTCTGGAACTTGACCGAACAGAAAACGTCGCGGGGATCTTCGCGCTGGGTGATGGCGGCGATGGCAAATCCTGGCGACAGCTCGGTAGGCAGGTCTTTCAAGCTGTGCACAGCCAGGTCCACGCGGCCATCGGCCAGGGCTTCTTCGATTTCCTTGGTGAACATGCCCTTGGTGCCGACTTTGGCCAGCGGGACGTCGGTGATTTTATCGCCGGTGGTGTGGATGACTTCGATTTCGACCTCGTGGCCGCTGCTGCTGCAAGAGGCTCTTGATGTGATTGGCCTGCCAGAGCGCGAGTTGAGAGCCGCGCGAGCCGATGCGGAGGATGGATTTGGGCGTCATCGGCAGGATTTTCTTTCGCCCCTTTCAGGGCTTCTCTGGTGTTCATAGCTACCCAGGGCGAACGGCCAAGAGCGGGCCCTTCGCCCTGGGCTGCGTTGTTTCGCCGCTTCGCGGCTGGCGTCGAGGTGGATACTGGTTTTCACTGATGGCTTCTGGCTCTCACTATCGGTTCTGGCTTTCACTGTCGGCTTCTGGTTCGTGCCCGATGTCGGCTTATTTTATCCGGAGTTTGTATTTGGAAGACGAAGATCACTTGGCGCGGGTTTCGCCGGCCCCCTGGGCTTGAGTTTTTTCCACGGATTCTTTGCTCTTCTCTTGCAGATTGAACAGGCGGCGGACTACGTCAACTACCGTAGTCGCCTCGGATTCACGCGCGGCAGTCTTCAGGGTGTGGATGGGCGTATGCA
The DNA here is from genome assembly GCA_963837365.1 of uncultured Acidobacteriota bacterium. Lineage (GTDB taxonomy): Bacteria > Acidobacteriota > Terriglobia > Terriglobales > Acidobacteriaceae > CAWBXL01. The sequence goes on along the minus strand of CAWIMW010000003.1, from coordinate 341,104 downwards.
TGATTTTATTGACGATGCCTCGGGTTAGGGTTTCGACGGCCATTTCCTGATCGGGCGTTAGCGGACCCAAGCGTCCCCGGACGCGGTCAATTTCCGCCTGGCGGATGGTTTCCAGATGATCTTGCAGGGAGACGATGGTGGGAACCACGTCGAGGGTTTGCAGCCGCGCCAGAAAACGGTCCACTTCCGATTGCACGATGGCTTCGGCACGCTCGGCTTCTTTTTTGCGGTCGGCCACGTGGGAGGCTACCGCCTGCTGCAAGTCGTCCATGTCGTAGACGAAGATTCCGTCCAGCTTGTTCATCCCAGGATCCACGTCGCGGGGGACAGCGATATCGATAAAAAACATGGGCCGGTTTTTGCGGCGGGCGAGGAAACGCTCTCCATGTTCGCGGCGGAAAATGGCGACCGGGGAGCCGGTGGAGCTGATGACAATGTCGGCGCGGTCACAGCTGTCGTAGAGATCGGAGAAGTGGATGGCTTCGCCGTTGAACTTGGCCGCCAGTTGCTGGGCGCGTTCGTAGGTGCGGTTGGCAACAAAAATCGACGCTGCGCCGTGGGCCTGGAGGTGGCGGGCGGCCAGTTCGCTCATCTTGCCCGCGCCGACCAGGCAGACGTGTTTGCCTTTGAGCGAGCCGAAAATCTTTTTGGCCAGTTCTACTGCGACAGAGGCCACGGAAACTGCGGACGAGCCGACTGCGGTTTCTGTCCGCACCCGTTTGGCTACGGCGAAAGCGCGGGTGAGCAGCTGATCGAGTTGGGAGTTCACGGCACCGACTGCGCGCGCGGTGGCGTAGGCCTCCTTGACCTGGCCGAGGATCTGCGGCTCGCCCACCACCATGGAGTCAAGGCTGCACGCTACCCGGAACAGGTGGAGGATGGCTTCTTTCTCGTGATACTCGTACAGATGAGGCTCGAACTTTCCCGGCTCGACTTTGAAGTAGTTGTGGACAAAGGCGTGCAAGTCGCCGCTGCCGTTTTGGGTTTGCGCCAGAATTTCCACCCGGTTGCAGGTGGAAAGAATCATGCCCTCATTCACGCCCGGGTGCTGCACCAGGCGCTGCATGGCATCGGCCAGCTTCGACTCCGGGATGGCGAGTCGCTCGCGCACATCCAAGGGGGCGGTTTTGTGGTTTACGCCAATGAGTTGAAATTTCATGAGCGCACAAACCTATGGATCGTACTGAAATAATTTGCCGCCCAAGCTACGACTGCGGCGGCAAAAGCTCCGGCTGCCAGATACGCCGCCTTGCGTCCCCGCCAGCCTGCGTTCCAGCGGGTATAGACCAGGACCAGGTAGACAGCCCAGGTCAGCAGCGACAGAAAGATCTTGGGATCGAGATAGTCGACGTGGTGAAAGGTGGCATCAGCCATCACCAGGCCCAGAATCAGGCCCAGGGTCATGCAGGGAAAGCCCAACAGCAGGGAGCGATACCCGAGTTCGTCCATGACCTGGAGGGCGGGCAATCGCGAAAGCAGGCCTCCGGAGCTTTTCGACTTGAGGTTGTGCTCCTGGACTAAGTACAGCAGGCTGGCGCTGAAGCTGAGAAACAGGCCCGCATAACCGGCCAAAACTAATGTGATATGGGCGAACAGCCATCCTCGTGCCATGGCCGAGGAGGCAATCAGAAACGGCTGTTGGCCCGTGGCCGCAATCGCGGTCAACAGGAACACCAGGGGGAATACCACAATTCCCGGAGAGGTGGTGCGGTAGATCAGATAGGCCAGCATGAAGGCGCCCATCACCAGGATCGAGAGCAGCGATTCGGTGTTGTGGACTGAGGTCAGCGTCAAGCCGGAGAGCAACACCGACTCGGTCAAGGCGACGAATTGGAACGCCATGCCGAAGGCCATGGCAGGGGTAGCAATGCGGTTGAGCACACCTTCGCGGCGAGACAAAGCCAGCAGAGAGTAGATCAATCCGACCGTGTAAAACCCGAGCGCGACCCGCAGCCAAAGTATCGGCATAGTGTTGAAATTACTGGCGGCGCATTACCCCACTTTCCGCCAGCGTGATTATAGTCTGCACCGGGGGTGAGGCAGAAGCACGGAAGGAACACACTTAGCTGTGTGATTGGAATCACAGAATGGGGACTTTTGGCATGGCTGGAATGCCAGTTCCCAGATCTCAGTTCCCGGTTATTGCACGCCCAGGCCGCTTAGGACATTTTGCAGGATGTCTGCGGTCACGGTCAGGCGGCGGCCGTGGGCCATCATGTCTGCTACTTCGTCGAAGGCCTGGAATAGGCGCATCTTCACGGCGCCGTATTGCTCGGCTTCGTTCAGGGCGCGGCCGTGATTGGAGGCCCATTGTTCGAGACTATCTTGGGGTAGCAGAACGCTGACGGAGAACGTGGTCTTGCGGTCGGAAGTGACATCGAAAATATATTCTTCGGCAGGGGCGCTGGAATCGGTGGGCAGGGCGGCCCGTTTGCCTACGAAATAGTACTGGTACACGTATCCCTGGCCGCCGGTATAGGTCTTCATGCGGCGCAGGGTCATGGGGTGATCTTCGCTTCCCGCAGACGCTTGACCGAGGTCTCCGAACTGACCGGCGAGAAATATACCTCTTTGAAAGTGTACGACTTTGCCTTGGCGGAGAGGATGGGCATGATTTCGATGTGCCAGTGGTAGTCCTCATCAATCGTTTTCCAGTATCCCATGGTGGCGGAAGGATGCTGGGTGTTCGGCGAGGTATGCAATACCAGATGAAAGGCCTCGGCGATGGTGCGGATGCGTTGCAGGGTGAGGCGCAACAGGGCCGCCAGATCGCGCATAGTGTTAGGGCGGTTGAGGCCGAAGCGCTCGAAAGCGGCTTCGTGGACCCGGGGGAGGATCCAGGTCTCGTAGGGCACGCGCGGCGCGTAGGGACATAGGGCGAGGAAATCTCCCTGGACTTCGAGCACACGCAGGCCCTGGCGTATTTCCTGGGCGACGATATCGCAAAATACGCAACGCTCTTTGTTGAGAAAATATTCGCGCGAGGCACGCAGCTCGTAAAGCACACGGCGCGGCACAAAGGTGGTGGCGGTAAGCTGGAAGTTGGGATGCTCGAATTCCTGGCCGGCACTGGCGCCGCAATTCTTAAAAACACTTACATATTTGAAGCGGCCGTCGCGCTTCAGGTCCTGAATGCGCTGGGCGATCAGCAGCAGGGCTTGCGCGATCTCGGCATCGGTTGCGTTCCACATTTGCCCGTTGTGGCGGGGATTTTCCAGCAGGACTTCGTGGGCCCCGACCGGCCGCATGCTGTCGTAAAGACCGTCGCCGCGGCGCCCGGGGTCGCCTTCGATGCGGTAGAGCGGAGTGGGATGGACCACGGCACGGGCCGACCAGGGCGCGCCTTGCTGTCCGGGTAAGCTGGCGGTTTGCTGGAGGGGCGCGGTCGAGGTGGGACAGAAGCGGCAAGCCGGGTCCGGACGCGGGGTGGATTCGGGGATGTCGTCTCCCGTGATGACCCAGGAGCGGGTGATTGGGTCTTTGCGGAGTTCCATGGTGCACTAGGGTACTGAGAATCGAGGTGAGAAGCAAAGTTCTCCACCGTCGAAATCGCCGAGTGCGCAGAGACCAGAAAGGAAATCAGTCGGGTTTTGCACACCCAAAGGACGTAGCTTCGTTTGCTATAATCCGCGCACGAAAGCCGTGATGAACACCGAGCCGTCCACGCCGCTGATGCGGCAATACACCGCGATCAAAAAAGACCATCCCAGCGCGCTACTCTTTTTTCGGCTGGGGGACTTCTATGAACTTTTCTTTGACGATGCGGTGACCGCGGCGCGCGAGTTGCAGATTACCCTCACTTCCCGCAACAAAGAAAAAGGCATCGCTGTTCCCATGTGCGGGGTGCCCTACCACGCAGCGGAAGGATATATCTCCAAGCTCATCCGCAAAGGATTCAAGGTGGCCATCTGCGACCAGATGGAGGATGCGCGGCTGGCCAAGAAATTGGTGCGGCGGGAAGTGACCCGGGTGGTCACTCCGGGGACGGCGGCGGATGCGTCCTTGAGTTCGGAAGAGAACAATTTTCTGGCGGCGGTGGCCTCGACGGGAGACCGGGTTGGTTTTGCGGCCTTGGATTTATCTACCGGTGAGTTTCGGGCGACGGAGTTTAGCGGAGAGGAGGCTGGACGAAGAATTCAAGAAGAACTTCAACAGTTACGGCCAAAAGAGTTGCTCTATGGGTCTTCTGCTCCGCTGCTTGGAAAGGACTGCGTCTGCCGGGCCTTGCCCGGAGTGGCGGGGCAGAGCCCCGCCTCCAGACGGCCTCGGGTTGGGCTGAGACTCCGCTGGATGACTGGATTTTTGCTCCTGATCACGCCATTCCTTTGGTCGAGAATCATTTTGGGGTTTTATCTTTGGAGGGCTTTGGGCTGGCGGGAAAACCGGCGGCGGCTTCGGCGGCCGGGGCCATCCTATATTACGTGCGAACGACCCAGCGGGGGACGCTCGACCATGTAGACCGCATCGGTTTTTATGAGCGGCAGAACTGCCTGGTGCTGGACACGGTCACGGTTCGGAATCTTGAATTGATCGAGCCGCTATTCGCCAACGCCGATTCCGGGACCACTGTATTTCGCGCCATCGACGCCACGGTCACCCCGATGGGTAAGCGGCTTCTGCGCGCCTGGCTGCTGCGGCCTGCGATTGATCCAGCGGAGATCAATGGGCGGCTGGATGCAGTCGAATCCCAAGTAAAGGCGACGGTCCATCGCGAGGAATTGCGGCGGGCGCTGGATGGGATTTTGGACCTGGAACGGCTGCTGAGCCGGGTGACGCTGGAGACTGCCAACCCACGGGATCTTTTGGCGCTGGCCGCTTCGCTGGCGAAAATCCCGACAGTCCGCGCTTCCCTCACCCATTTCATGGCTGACCGGCTGAAAAGCCTGCACGCCTCAGTCGATGAGTTGAGTGATCTCCGCAAGAAAATCGAGGACTCGATTGTGGCGGAGCCGCCGATTTCTTTAAGTGACGGCGGCGTGATTCAGTCCGGCGTGGACAAAGAGCTTGATGAGCTGCGCGATCTCAGCCGTAACAGCAAACAGTATGTCGCGCAGATTGAGCAGCGGGAGCGGCAGCGGACCGGGATCGCATCGCTCAAAGTGAAGTTCAACAATATTTTTGGATATTACATCGAGATTTCAAAACCCAACCTGCATCTGGCCCCGCCGGATTATGAGCGTAAGCAGACCTTGGTGAACGCCGAGCGATTCACCACTCCTGAGTTGAAGGAATACGAATCGAAAATTCTCGATGCGCAGGAGAAAATCGTCGAAATTGAGCGGCGGCTATTTGCCGAGTTGCGGTCGGCGATTGGGGGAGAAGCCCGGCGCATCCGGCAGACGGCGCTGGCCCTGGCGGAAGTGGATGTACTGGCGTCTTTGGCCCACATCGCGGCCCTGCGCAATTACTGCCGTCCCCAGTTTGACGATTCCGCGGACATTGAAATTGTCGAGGGGCGGCATCCGGTCATCGAGCAGATGGAGATGGCTTCGTCCGAGCGCTTTGTGCCCAATGATCTGTATTTGAACTCGACCACGCATACCGTGTTGGTGCTGACCGGGCCGAACATGGGCGGGAAATCCACATATCTACGGCAAGCGGCGCTGATTGTCATTCTGGCGCAGATGGGCTCGTTTGTTCCCGCGCGCTCGGCGCGGCTGGGAATTGTGGACCGGGTGTTCACCCGCATCGGGGCGAGCGACAATCTGGCCCGCGGGCGGTCAACCTTTATGGTGGAGATGACCGAAACTGCGGCCATTCTGCATACGGCGACTCCACGGTCAGCTGGTGTTGCTCGATGAAGTGGGCCGCGGGACTTCGACCTATGATGGCCTGGCCATTGCCTGGGCGGCGGTTGAGTATATTCATTCGCGCACCCGGGCCAAGACTTTGTTTGCCACCCATTATTTCGAATTGACTGAGTTGGCCGAGTTGCTATCTGGGGTGAAGAACTATCACGTCTCGGTGAAGGAAACCGGTGGCGGGATCGTGTTTTTGCGCAAAGTCGAACCGGGGGCGGCCGACCGCAGCTATGGGATCGAAGTGGCCAAGCTGGCTGGACTTCCGGCTGAGGTCATCGAACGGGCGCGGGAGGTGCTGGCGGAGCATGAAAGCGCGGAGCAACAAGTGACCGGGCATCTTTCGCCGGGGGCTGGGCCGCCGGCGCAGCTTACGATTTTTACTCCCTTGTCGCAGCCGGTGTTGGAGAAGTTGCGGGAAGTGGATTTGAACCGGTTGACGCCGCTGGAGGCGCTGAATTTGTTGGCGGAGTTGAAGAAGGAAATTTAAAGTACCCCAGGCGCTAAAGCGCGGGCATTTGGTGAATCCTAGCGGCACGAGTGGAACTCGTGCCCTTCCCTTTGCTCATGTCCAGTATTCGTTTTCGGTTGTTTGATTCGTGCGGGTATCAAGTTTGATCTCCCATTGAGTACTCCCCTGGCATACCCTGATATCAGGCCGCTTGAATTCTCTTAAAGAACAAATCGGACAGCTTTTGATTGTCGGCTTTGAGCCTGCCGAGATGAACCGCTCGCTCCAATCGCTGTTCACTCGGGTTCAGCCTGCGGGCGTCATTCTCTTTGCTCGCAACATTGCAGGGCCGGAACAGACCCACCGGCTGTTGCATGACTGCCGGGCTTGCGTATCCGCACCTATATTTACTGCTGTGGACCTTGAAGGCGGGCTGGTGGACCGGTTTCGCAACGCGATTGGGCCCTCGCCTTCCGCCGCCGAGGTGTTTGCCACTGGAGACCGTAGACTCTTCCGCAAACATGGGCGGATCATCGGCGACACTTGCCGCACGCTGGGGTTCAATACCGATTTTGCTCCGGTGCTGGATTTGGCATTTGCGGCTTCGCGCGCGGTGATGCGCTCGCGCGCGGTTTCGGAAGGACCGAAGCAGGTGATTGCTTATGCCCGGGAATTTCTAGCGGGACTGCGCTCGGCGGGCGTGATCGGCTCCGGCAAGCATTTTCCCGGGCTGGGCGAGGCCAATCTGGACACCCATCACGAGCTGCCTTCGGTGAACAAGCCACTGCGGAAGATGTGGGAGGAGGACCTGGTTCCCTATCGGGTCATGCGGCGGGAGTTGCCCATGGTGCTGGTGGGTCATGCCAATTATCCGGCGGTGACCAAGGACGGGCTTCCGGCTTCGCTCTCAAGGAAATGGATTACCGATGTTCTGCGCAAGCGAATTGGCTACCGCGGTTTGATCGTTTCCGATGATATGGAAATGGGAGCGGTGCTGAAGACGGCTCCGATCGAGGATGTGGCGGTCGAGTTCATTCGTGCCGGGGGCGATTTGTGCCTGATCTGCCGGCGGGAAGAGCTGGTGGTGCGGGCTTATGAGGCGCTGGTGCGCGAGGCGGAGCGGGACCGGCGGTTTGCGCGCAGAGTTGCGGAGTCTACGGCGCGTGTGCTGGCATTCAAGAAGAAGTCTTCTGAAATGAAGCGGAAGGTGCAGCCTCCCACGGTGGAGAAAGTTCAGAAGCTGACGCGTCAGCTTTGGGAGTTTGGGGAACAGGTGCGGCTTGGGGCCATCGAGCGGCAGGAGTCGGCATGATAGTGGCTGGGGTGATGAGCGGGACTTCGGCGGATGGGATCAATGTTGCCCTGGTGCGGATTGAGGAGAACGGGTCCCGCGCAGCATCTGGGGCGCTGCCGGCAGGCGGACAGGCCTGCCCTGAGCCAAGCCGAAGGGAGTGTCCGCCCTACACGGTTCGCTTGCTCGGCCATGCTGAGTATCCCTACCCTAAAAAAGTGCGGGCGGCCGTGCTGGAGGTTATGAACTCACCGCGTGCCTGCGTGGCTAATTTGGCTCGGTTGAATTTTTTACTGGCGGAGTTGTATGCCGAGGCGGTGCTGGCCACGCAGCACAGGTTACGCGCTTTAGCGGAGCTGGTGGGGTGTCATGGGCAGACTTTGTATCATCAGGGGGATGCTGCTCCTTACCTCGGCCGCAAGCTGGCTGTGACCTGGCAGACCGGAGAAGGAGCAGTCATTGCGGCCCGGGTTGGCGTGCCGGTGGTGTCGGATTTTCGTCCTGCGGATATGGCGGCGGGAGGCAAGGGCGCGCCGCTGGTTCCCTTTCTTGATTATCTTCTGTATCGGGATGCGCGGGTGGGCCGGATCGTGCAGAACATCGGCGGGATCGCCAACCTGACTGCGATTCCTGCGGGTGCTTCGGCGGAGCAGGTGATTGCCTTCGACACCGGGCCGGGGAACATGGTGATTGATGCACTGACGGCGCGCTGCTTTGGCAAGCCCTATGATCGCGGCGGGCGAATTGCCGGCGTCGGGAAAAGTTCTGGACAAAGTAGTCACTGGCCTTTTACGCGAGGCCTACTTTCGCCGCCGGCCTCCGAAGACCGCGGGCCGGGAGCAGTTTGGGCGGGAATTTGTGCGGAGATTTGTGAAGCTATGCGGACGGGCCGGCAAGCGGGACGTGATTGCTACGGCCACCGCTCTTACCAGCAGATCGATTGCCGATGCGGTGCGGCGGTTGCTGACGACCGAGGCCAACTACAAGGATTTTGTGGTCTCGGGCGGAGGGGCAAAGAACTCGACCCTGATGAAAATGTTGGACGTGGAATTTCGGCCGCTGGGGTTGAAGCTGAGGAACATCGGAGGAATTCGGTTTGCCGGCGGAAGCGAAGGAAGCGGCGGCGTTTGCCTTGCTGGCTTACCAGACCTGGAACCGGCTGCCCTCGAATGTGCCAGCAGCGACCGGAGCGAAGCGGGCTGCGGTGCTGGGAAAAATCTCTTATCCTTAGATCAAACCAATGCCGGTCTATATTGCATTGCTGCGCGGGATCAACATCGGACCGCACAAGCGTATAAAGATGGAAAAGCTACGGGCGGGCTGCGAGGGCATGAAGCTCGGCGATGTGAAGACCTACGTGCAGAGCGGGAACATCGTATTCCGGGCGGCGAAGCAAAGTCCGACTGCGCTGACGAAAAAGATCGAGGCGATGATAGTGGATGAGTTTGGCTTCTCAGCCAGAGTTGTCGTACGGACTGACGGTGAGATGGCAGCAGTTGTGCGAAACAATCCCTTCCTGCCCGAAAAGCGAATTTGCAGACAATCAAACTCTGTGTCGCGTTCCTTTCCGCTGAGCCCACGAAAGCGGTGGTGCAGAAGCTACGGGCATTGCCCCCGGGCCGGAACCGTTCCATATCCGCGGTGACAATCTCTACCTCTACTATGCAAACGGATTTGCCAAGACCAAGCTGAATACCAACTTTCTGGAAAAGGTCCTGGGCGTGGAGGCCACGGTCCGCAACTGGAGGACGGTGACCAGCCTCCATGCGTTGGCGCAGGAGGGCGGCCGATGAGCGGGCTCATGCGGTGCCTGGGTATTTGCGCCAGCCTGTTGCTGGTCGTCTCTCTGCTCTCGTGCTCCCACCGAACTGATCCAAACACGTTGGTGATGATCATCGAGAGCAGCCCTACCAACCTCGATCCGCGAGTGGGAACTGATGCGCAGTCGGAGTGCATTGATGGGTTGATTTTTGATGATTTGCTTACGCGGGATGAACACCTGAATGCTGCTCCCGGACTGGCCGAACGGTGGGACATTCCCGATCCGCTGACCTATGTGTTCCATCTGCGCAAGGGAATCAAGTTCCACGATGGGCGCCCCCTCACTTCCCGCGATGTGAAGTGGTCGTTTGATTCGCTGATGCAAGGCAAGGTCAGAAGTGCCAAGGGCTCGACCTATAGCTCTGTGGATCATATTGACGCGCCGGATGATTACACGGTCGTGTTTCACCTCAAAGAGCCGATGGCGACGTTGTTGTGGAACCTGGCGGGCGAAGCCATGGGCATCGTGCCTTACGGGAGCGGGGAGGAGCTCAGCCGTCATCCCATCGGGTCGGGGCCGTTTCGTTTTGTCAGCTCAGAGCTCGACAAGGAGGTTGTGATTCAGCGGAACGATGAGTATTGGGGCGAGAAAGCCCGGCTGGAAAGAGTCCGCTTCAATGTGGTTCCTGATGTGACTACTCGCGCTTTGGAACTGCGCAAGGGTAGCGCGGATGTTTCTTCTCCCCGGTCGCTGGTTTCAGACATGGTGCTGACTCTCAAACGCGACCCGAATCTTGCGGTGCTCAGCCCTCCGGGGACGGTGATGCAGTACATGGGGTTCAATCTGCGCGATCCGATTCTTAAAGACGTGCGGGTGCGCCAGGCCATTGCATACGCCATCAACCGGGAGCCGCTGATTCACTATCTGTGGCGGGACTTTGCGCGGCCCGCGAACAGCGTTTTGCCGCCGGAGAGCTGGGCTTACGATGGGCATACCACGACCTACGATTACGATCCCGAGCGGGCGCGTCAGCTGCTTGATCAAGCCGGGTATCCGGCGCATGATGGCGTCCGTTTTCATCTCACCATGAAGACATCTACCGAAGAAAGCTCGCGGTTGATGGCGGCGATATTTCAGCAACAACTGCGCGAGGTGGGGATTGCACTGGATATCCGCAGCTTTGAAGCCGCCACTTTTTTTGCGGATGTTACCCGGGGTGAGTTTCAGGTGTATTCGCTGCGCTGGATTGGCGGGAACCAGGACCCGGATATTTTTGATCTCGGTGTTCAACTCCGACCGCTTCCCTCCCCGGGGCGCCAATCGCGGGTTTTATTCCAACCCGCGGGTGGATAAGTTGATTGGAGAGGCGCGGCGGGAGTTGGACGTGGCCAAGCGCAAGCAGCTTTATGCCGAGGTGCAGCAGATTTTGGCCCGGGATTTGCCTTATGTTGACCTTTGGTATTTCGATAATGTGCTGGTCTATTCAAGACGGGTGCATGGGATCAAGCTGAATCCTTCCGGGAATTACGATTTTCTTAAGACCGCCGAGTTGGGAAAACCTTAAGACGCAGAGGACTGCCGCTGAGTGCGCGGAGATGGAACTTTGCGCGTGATACCATCGAACAACTCATGCGAATTCTTTTTATTGGCGATATTTTTGGCCGCCCGGGGCGGACGATTGTGCAGGAACGGCTGAGTGGATTGGTGCGGGAACACTCGATCGGGCTGGTCATCGCCAATGGCGAGAACTCGGCGGCTGGCTTTGGGATCACCCCCTCCTTGGCGGAAGACCTGTTTGAAATGGGTATTGATGTCATCACCACCGGGAACCACGTTTGGGACAAGCGCGAGATCCTGGATTACTTCGAAATTGCCAACGGAAATCACGGCGATCCGGCGCGGCGGCTGCTGCGGCCGGCGAATTATCCTCCGGATATGCCGGGGTGGGGGATGTATGAAGGGAAAAAAGATGGCGTTCCCTACGCGGTGATTAATTTGCAAGGGCGGATTTTTATGGCCTCGAATGATGATCCGTTCCGCACCGTGGACCAGCTTTTGAAACAGATCCAGGCCAAAGTCATTTTTGTGGATATTCATGCTGAGGCCACCTCGGAGAAGATTTCCATGGGTTGGTACCTGGATGGAAGGGTGACCGCGGTGGTTGGGACGCATACCCACATTCCTACGGCAGATGAGCGGGTTCTTCCCAAAGGAACTGCATACATCACTGATGTGGGCATGACCGGGCCTTATGACAGCGTAATTGGAGTGCAAAAAGAATTGGTCGTGGGGAAATTTCTGAACAATATGCCGGTACGGTTTGAGCCGGCCACCGGAGATGTCCGGTTATGCGCGGTGATTGTGGATTGTGATGAGGCCACCGGGCGGGCGCGGAGTATTCAGCGATTGATGATCAGCTGACCATTCACTGCAACAATTTTTCCAGACTTTTGCGATTGGCTACCGGGAGATTGCGCAGGGCCGACCTGGCCAGGGCAAGGTAGAGTTCGCGGGCTTCCGGAATCCTCTCTAGCGCTTTCAAATGTAGTGTGACAATTGCGGCCTCGCCGCGCACCAGCGGACCGCTAAAGGAGTTTGCCGGGCCATGGTTCGCATAGTTCGACAGCGTCTGGAGCACAATGGGAAGCATCTTCTTGCGGGCGCTTTGGGCGGGCATGCCAGCGGCACGAGCAACTCGTTCTGCGGTGGTTACAAAAGCCAATAACAACGGAGACAGAAATGTTCCCCAGGCGTGGTACAGGGCTTTGTCCCGCTGCCTGACCACGAATGCGTCTCCACGCAAATCGTCGACGATCTTGCGGGCAGCCCGCAAAGCAGTTTGATCTCCTTCCAGGCCAAAGGGCACGCCCTTTAGTAGAGGCTTCGACCCATGCACAAATGTCATCAGGGGATGGACGGAAGCTACGATAGCTCCGTGGGTCCTTAGTACCTGGAGGGCATCACTGGTCAGGGCGCCGCTGGAGTGGAACACGAGCCTCTTTTTCCACCCGGTGAGCGGCTCTAATTTCAGTGCCGTTGCTTTGATCTGTCCATCGGGCACACATATCCAGATGATGTCGGTATCGAAACAGGCTTTTTGCCAGGATACAGTATGGCGGCGAAGGCTACGCGGTAGGTTGCGGGCTCTTTTTTCCAGACTTTTGGAGTCACGGAAAACAATTTCATGAAGTGGATATCCAGCCTTGGTTAATGCTTCAGCGAGAGGTATGCCTAGTCTTCCTGCACCAACAATTGTGATGCTTGGTTTGGAGGCCATGGCGGGCAGAATAACAGGGCATTTGGCTTTGGTAAAAGTCGTTCTGTCTGGGTGCGCGGGTGACTTTTCAGTTCTCGGTTCTCAGTTCCCCGTTCTCAGTGGGCTTCCCTTATATTGTTTGTATGTCACCAACTGCCCGCAGCAAGAAGAAAGCTCGCATCCTTTCATCCAAGGTTAGCTACAAAGGGCCGGCATTCTCGGTCACCACCGACATGGTGCTGGAGCCTTCCGGAGTGCAGACCCGTCGCGACATTGTGCGGCATTCGGGATCGGTGGTCGTTCTGGCGGTCGAAGAAACTCGCACTGGACCCAAGGTTTTGTTGGAATATCAGTATCGCCATGCCGCCCAGCAATATTTATGGGAGCTGCCTGCGGGGCGGATTGATGCAGGCGAGAAGCCCCTAGCCGCGGCTAAGCGCGAGCTGATTGAAGAGACCGGCTACCGCGCCAAGCGCTGGAAGCTGGCGCTGTACTTCTTCGCCAGTCCGGGATTTGTGGCGGAGCCGATGTCGTTATTCCTGGCCGAGAAGCTGACGGAAGGCATGGCCGAGCCGGAGGACGATGAAGTGATTCACATCGAGATGGTGCCGCTCGCCAAAGCGGTGAAGATGGTCTTTAACGGAGAGATATGTGATGCCAAAACCATCTCCGGGGTTTTATGGCTAAGCCAACAAAGGAAGGGTCCCAAAAGCGCATAAATAAAGGCGTTTTATGTGATCCATGTCCTTGACTAGTTCCTCTCATAGCATCACAATGCAAGAAATACGTGGCATGTGCCCGTAGCAAGAGAGCCCTGCCCGAGGGGGAAGATAGTGGAAAGACTGAAAGGTACGGTGAAGTGGTTTAACAACGCGAAAGGATACGGTTTCATCGGGCGTGAGGATGGGCCGGATGTTTTCGTGCACTACAGCGCCATCACTGCCGAAGGCTATAAGAGCTTGCAGGAAGGCGACACAGTAGAGTTCGAGATCACGCAAGGACAGAAAGGGCCGCAGGCGGCCAACGTCACCAAAGCCACCTAACCCAGGTTTAACCGTGGCAACTACATAGACTCCGGTCAGAGCCGGGGTGTGAGTGTATCCAAAGTCAGTAGACTTCCACTTCCTTGCCAAGTTGTTTAATCTTTAGTTCTGCATGGACAACAAGGCCCTCGCTGGAATTCTGTACGAAACCGCCGACCTGCTGGAAATTGATGGGCAGGACTCTTTCCGCATACGTTCCTACCGCAATGCCGCCGAGGCGATCGAAGCCAATCCCCAGCAAATTGCCGATCTGATCCATGAGCCTAAGAAGGTGCTGGAGATTCCCGGCATCGGCAAGGGCATGTTGCTCAACTTGCAGGAAATGCTGAAAGAGGGACGGCTTGCGCTGCACACCCAGATGCTGGAGAAGTATCAGCCGTCCATGCTGGAGCTTTTGAAGATCCAGGGGCTGGGGCCTAAGACCATTGCGCTGATCTGGAGCGCCTACAAGGTCAGCGACCTGGGAGGTGTCGCCAAGTTGGCGCGGGAAGGAAAAATCCAGGAATTGCCGCGCATGGGAGCAAAGCAGGAGCAGAAGCTGCTCAAGGCGATTGAAGACTATCAACGGATTGCGGGGAGGTTTTTGCTGGATGTGGCGGAGCGGGAGGCCGGAAAAATCATCGAGCATCTGAAGCACTTCCCTGGTGTGGAAAAGATCACGCCTGCGGGGTCGCTGCGGAGAGGGCGAGAAACCGTCGGCGATCTGGACATTTTGGTCACCGGGAAGGCTTGCTGCGACGATGCGCAGCGCGAGAAGTTGATCGAGCACATCGTCAAGCTGCCCGGCCTGATGGAAGTCATCGCGCGGGGAGACAACAAGGTCAGCTTCCGCTTGCGCGGAGGGATGCAGGTGGATGTGCGGACGCTGCCTCCGGAATCCTTTGGGGCGGCCATGCAGTATTTCACCGGATCGAAAGCGCATAACGTGACCTTGCGCCAGCGTGCCCTGAAGATGGGATACACGCTCAGCGAGTACAGCCTGGCGCGGTTGGATGATGAAAAAGTGGTCGCGGCGAAGACGGAAGAGGAAATTTACGCCAAGCTGAATCTGGATTTTGTTCCGCCGGAGCTGCGGGAGAACCTGGGTGAAATTGATGCGGCTGCAAAGCACGCACTACCCGATTTGATTTCCCAGGATGATTTGCTGGGCGATGTGCACATGCATACGGTCGAGACCGATGGCCGGAACACCATTGAAGAGATGGCCGAGGCTGCCCGGGAGTATGGCTACAAATACATGGCCATCACCGATCACTCCAAGAACCTGGCGTTCGCCAACGGACTGGATGATAAGCGGGCAGTGGAGCATATGCAGCGGATACGGGCCGCCTCGGACAAGATCAAGGGCATCACGATTCTGGCTGGCATAGAAGTGGACATCCTGGAAGACGGGTCGCTGGACCTTTGCGATTCGGTGCTGGAGCAGATGGATATTGTGATTGCCAGCGTGCATTCGCACTTCAATCAGACATCTACACAGATGACGGACCGATTGCTGAAGGCGGTTTCGAATCCGAATACTTCGGTGATTGGGCATCCTACGGGGCGGTTGCTGTTGCGGCGGGAGGCTTATCCTTTTGATGTGGACGCTGTGCTGAAAGTGGCTGCGGAGAAGAAAGTTGCGATGGAACTAAATGCTTATCCGGACCGGCTGGACTTATGCGACCGGCATTTGCGGCTGGCCAAGCAGTATGGAGTGAAGATTGTGATCAATACGGATTCACATCACACTTCGCATTTGGAGAAGATCCGGTACGGTGTATTGCAGGCACGGCGGGCATGGTTGACCAAAGCCGATGTGCTGAATACGCTACCCTTGCAGAAGTTCACCAAAGCCATGAAGCATGGTTGGTAGGCGGCTTACTTCAGGCGCTAAAGCGCGATTTCCTTTCAAAACCAAGCCGGCACGGCTTGAAGCCGTGCCCTCCCAAAGGCAACCGTACTATTTCTCTATCGCCTTGGCTTTTTCGCGTTTGGCGTCTTCGGCCTTTCCCAAATGATCGTAGGTCTGCGCCAGTAGTGCGTGGGCGGAGGCAAAATTGGGCAGGCGTTCTGCGGCTATTTCCAGGTGGACCGCGGCGGTTTTGTAGTCGCTGGTTTTCAGCAGAGCTTGGCCCATCCGGTAGTGTGCCCAGGGGGAATCCGGCTGAAGTTCGATGGCGCGGTGCAAATATGAAATAGCCTGCGGATATTTTTGCTGTTGCGCGAGCGCAGTGCCCATCACGTATTGCGCTAGATACATAGGTGATGCGGCAGCGATCGGCGCTTCAAGTGCTACTTGAGCTTGTTGCGGCTTCCCTGCTTCCAGAAAGGCTTCAGCGGCCGATGTCTTGTTGGCCAAGCCAATCGCATCTTTGGGGTCAATACCACTCATTGCGGGGTTGGCTACCGCGGTGGGTTTTTGCAGCCCGACGTATCCCAAAGAAGCCAGCTTTTGCATTTGGCTGGATGTCAGTTGTGTTGCCGGGCTGCTGCCAGAGCTGAAATGCTGGTCGAAGGATGCAAGCTGTGAGGCCATGGTTTCCAGCGTTGCTTTCGAGGTTTGCGCCAGATTGTGAGAAGCGCTGGGGTCGGCGGATAAATCGTAGAGTTCAGGTTTCGGGGAACGAATGTAGAGAAATTTTCCCGCGCGCCACGACTCGACCGGGCTTAGGCCGAAGGCCTGTGCGGGATAGTCGCTACGGGAGTAGACCGGCTGGTCCGGGGCATTTCCGTTGGCAATACGAATCAGCGACTGGCCTTGCATTTGCGAAGGAATAGGGACGCCGGCGATTTCCAGAATGGTGGGTGCAACATCAAGCAGCGAAACTTTTGCATGAACGCGTTTGGCTGGGTACTGGTTTTGGGGCAGCTTCAATAACAACGGGACGTGAATGGTTTCGTCATAGAGAAACACGCCGTAAGTTTCTTCGCCATGGGCGCCGAGGCTGGAGCCGTGGTCGGATGTGACCACCACCAAAGTGTCATCTAACACTTTGTGGACGCGCAGAGCTGTCAAAAGTTTGGCTACCGCGGCGTCTGAGGTGGAGATTGCGGAGTTGTATGACGCACCAGCTGCATTATCAGTATCCGAGAGTTCTATCCAGAGAAAAAGCGGGCCGCGCGAATTGCGGTCCAGCCACGCAGTGGCGCGGGCTACGACTTCGGAACCTCGGCGTGACACGGTGGCGTAGCGAGGCTGTCCCGCTTCCGGTGGATGGAACCCTGCGGCGTAGACGGAGAAGCCACGATCGAAGCCAGGGGAGAATCCGTTCCTCGGATCAAGTGCTATGGATCCGACAAAGGCGGCAGTGTGATACCCATTGGCCTTCAGCAAATCAGGAAGGTACGGCAACGAGCCGGACAACGGTACTGTGGCGAACTCAGTAGCGTGATGCGTCTGGGGGTAGGTGCCAGTAAGCATGGTCGCGTGGGAAACGACCGTCGTGGGTGCTTGCGCGTAGGCCTGCTCAAAAATGATGCTTTGACGGGCGAGGGCGTCGAGATGGGGAGTGATTCTCTGTTTCGCACCCAGGAAACCCATGCGATCACTGCGGGCTGAGCTCATCGTGATAAGCACAATATTTGGCTTGGTGGCCGCGCACGAAAGTGCTTCGCCCAGGAAGAGAAAGACCGCCAGCATCCACTGGAACATGAAAATCAGTTTACTTGAACAAGACCATTAAAACTGGCCGCAGATTTTCGCGGATTCTCGCAGATAAAACATTTTTTGATCTGCGCCATCTGCGGCTCGGCCTTGTCCTTGACATGAATAGAAGGTACGGCGAGAATCAGGCTCAACCTTGAAGGCACTCACCCGGACCCTAAAGCTGTCGCTTGTGTTTTGTCTTGTTGCGGCGGCGCTCTCTTGCCAAAAGACCTGGCACGGCGAGCAGAAGCTCATCATCCTGGGAATTGATGGGATGGACCCGCAGCTCTTGAAACAGTACATGGCCGAGGGCAAGCTGCCGAACTTTGCGGCTCTAGCGCGGAAGGGATCATTCAAGCTACTGACCACTAGCATTCCTCCGCAAAGTCCGGTGGCGTGGTCGAACCTGATTACCGGGATGAACGCCGGGGGGCATGGGATTTTTGATTTCATCCACCGTGACCCGCACACCATGCAGCCTTACTTTTCGGCCTCGCGGGTGGAACCGCCGAAACATGCAATTCACCTGGGAAGTTGGACGATTCCTTTGGGGAGCGGTACCGCAGAGCAACTTCGGCAAGGGCGGGCATTCTGGGAAATTCTGGACGACTACGGCGTGCCCAATACGGTAATCCGCATTCCGGCGAATTTTCCTCCGGTGAAGGCCAAAGGATTCACGCTGTCGGGCATGGGGACGCCGGACTTGCGCGGAAGCTATGGGACATTCTCTTTTTACACCGACGATCCGATGGCTTCGCCTGGGCTGGTGGAGGGTGGGCAGATTATTCCGGTGCAGGTGCAGGACTCGCAGGTTCGGGCCAGTTTGATTGGACCCGATAACAGCTTTCGCAAGAATTCTCCGCCGGCCATGGAGCCGTTTACAGTTTCGGTGGATCCTTTGCAATCGGTGGCAGAAATAGAAGTGCAGAACACGAAATTTGTTTTGCGCGAGGGCGAGTGGAGCGATTGGGTGCATGTGGAGTTTCAGCTTATTCCGTTTTTTGGAAATGTGAAGGGAATCTGCCGGTTTTATCTCAAGCAGGCGCACCCTCGATTTGAGCTGTACGTTTCGCCGATCAACATCGATCCGGCTGACCCGGCTTTGCCAATCTCGACTCCGAAAAGCTATTCGCGGGAATTGGCGGAAGAAATCGGGGTGTTTTATACCCAGGGGATATCCGAAGACACCAAGGCTCTCTCGGCTGGGGTGCTGAACGATGGGCAGTATCTGGAACAGTCACGGACTGTGTTGGCCGAGCACCGGGCGATTTTTGATCGTGAATTTCCCAAGTTCAACAAAGGTGTGTTCTTTTTTTATTTTTCCAGCCTGGACCTCAATTCACATATGTTCTGGCGGCTGATTGATCCGCACCATCCGGAGTATGACGCTGATCTTGCGGCAAAGTATGGCTCGGCGTTACCGGAGTTTTATGAGCAGATTGATCAAGTGTTGGGTGAGGTGATGGCCCGGCTGGATGACCGGACTACGTTGCTGGTGTTGTCCGACCACGGCTTTGCGCCTTACAACCGGTCATTCAATCTCAATACGTGGTTGGTAAACAACGGTTATGTCACGGTGAAGAATGCTCCGCCGAGCTCGAATGAAGCGTTTGCCAACGTGGAGTGGAGCCATACTCGCGCTTACGGCCTGGGGCTGAACGGGCTTTATCTGAATTTGCGAGGGCGCGAGCGTGAGGGGATTGTTGAGCCTGGGGCACAGGCTGATGCACTACTGCAAGAACTCAGAAGCAAATTGCTGGCGGTGCGTGATCCCGGAAATCAGCAGTCTGTGATCACCCGCGTAGACGTTGCAGGTGAAGTTTATCAAGGTCCTTATTCACAGCAAGGGCCGGATTTGCTGGTGGGATACAACCGCGGCTATCGTGCAGGGTGGCAAACAATTCTGGGGAATGTTCCTGCGGATGTTTTGGAGAACAACACCAATCCCTGGAGCGGGGACCATTGTATGGATTACACGCTGGTGCCCGGCGTATTGTTGAGCAATCGCCCGATTGACGCGTCCAGTCCTGCACTGACTGATATCGCACCAACCATCTTTGCGCAGTTCGGGATTGCTCAGCCCAAGGGTATGATGGGCCATTCGATTTTTGCCGGAGGGTCTAACTGAGAACTGGGAACCGGGATCGGGCAACTGAGAATTCAACTACATGGCGGTAAGAGTAAATCCAGTGGGGCTGGCACACCAGTTCTCTGTTCTCAGTTCCCGGTTCTCAGTGGAAATTCATGAAGGGGAACCATGTCTCACAAAATAAAACTGGAAGGCGAGTTGTTGCATAAGGCGGAGCAATGCGCCGAGGCATCAGGGTATGCATCTGTGGAGGAATTCGTGCTGCATACGATTGAAAAAGAAATAAAAAGGCTAATACCGCCGGAACAAGGCGGGGATGCTGCCTCAAAAGAGAAGGTAACCAAACATCTTCAAGGGCTGGGGTATATCGAATAGCCGTGGGAATCCCCATGCCGAGCGTTCTTCTTTTTAACGGGACCAGCGGTCCATTGTGGCTGGTGCTGGGGACTTCCGTTGTGGTTGGGCTGCTGATGGTGTTGGTATTCGGTTACGTATCGAATCAAAAGGCGATCGGGCGCGCCAAAGATATATTGAAGGCACACTTGCTGGCTGTGCGTTTGTTTCAGGACCAGTTGCCTGTGGTCTTGAGCGCCTACGGAAAAATTCTTCGCGGGACGGGCACGTACCTGCGGCTGGCTTTTACTCCTTTCCTGTTCGCCATCGTGCCGATAACACTTCTCATTGTTCAAATGGACCGCTATCTGGGATGGGTGCCGCTGCAACCTGCACAGGCATTCTTGTTGGAAGCGAGGGCCGACACTCCTCTTGATCAGATTGAACTGCATTTGCCGGATGGTTTGGTGAGCTCGGCGCCTGCGGTGCGTATTCCGGCAGAGAAATCGATTGTCTGGCGGCTGGAAGCCAGGCAAGGCGGACGATATGACGTTGAGGTCGTCGCCGGCGGGGAGAGCGCAAGCAAACTTGTTGTGGTTTCGTCGGGCCTGGAAAAACTCTCGCCGATTCGGTTGCGGGGCAATTTCTGGGAACGCATGTTGTCATCCTCTGAATCGGCTTTGCCGGATGGCGGAGCGATTCAGGCAGTTTCTGTGTCTTATCCTGAACGGACCATTCAACTTTTCGGAGTGCAGTGGAACTGGATCGTGCTGTTCTTCATTGTGTCGTTGGTGGCTGGTTTTGTGTTTAAGTCGGCGTTGGGTATCCAGATATGAGGCGGCCGCGTAATCGTTGCTTGTTCCCTGTTCTCGGCGCGCTGGTCGTTCTCCTCACCATTCCAACATCAGCGCACGCTTACGCCGGGCCGGGCGCGGGGTTTGCGGTCCTATCTTCTTTCTGGACACTGTTTGTCGCGTTCTTCTACTCTTTTTATGCGCTGGTGACCTGGCCCATTCGCCAGATATTTCGCTGGCGGCGGCGACGGAAGGCCTATGGAAAAGCGCAAGTCAAGCGCGTGGTGATTGTCGGCTTTGATGGAATGGACCCGGAGCTGGCCGCGCGCTTTATGGACGAAGGGAGGATGCCGCATTTTGCCAAGATGCGGGATGGCGGAACATTTCGTCCGCTGCGCACCACGTTTCCCGCGATTTCTCCGGTGGCGTGGTCGACCTTTCAAACCGGAGTGAATCCGGGAAAACACAATATCTACGACTTCCTGGCGCGAGATACCAGCAACTATCTTCCCTTTCTTTCTTCTGCACAGATTCGCGAGCCCAAGCGCCGGCTGAAAATCGGCAAGTATTCGATCCCGCTGGGCAAGCCTGAGATTCAGGGGATGCGGCGCGGGACGCCGTTTTGGCATCGGCTGGGCGAGGCGGGGGTGTTTTGTTCTGTGGTGCGAGTGCCGGTGACTTTTCCTCCGGAGAAATTTCCCGGCGTGCTGCTTTCCGGGATGTGCGTGCCGGATTTGAAAGGCAGTCAGGGGACGTTTTGCTTTTGCTCCACGCGCAAGTCGAACGGAAAATTTCGCGAAGGCGGGGTGCGCGTTCCGTTTGAGAAGAATGGTCACGGATACCGCTCCTACATTCCGGGGCCGGAAGATCCGCTGGGCTCGGGGAAAGACCTGCGGGCGGAGTTTTCGCGTCCGGACGGAGAATGGTTATGCGCGGATTCAAGATTGACTCCGAGAGTTTCATGCTTAAGGTCGGGGAATACTCGGAGTGGGTGCCGGTGAAGTTCAAGGCCGGTTTGGGATTCAGTGCGCGCGGGATTGCGCGGTTTTATCTCAAGGAAGCTATTACCGGAGCTTGAGGTGTACGTCACGCCGGTGAACATTGACCCGGGCAGGCCGGACCTGCCGATTTCTCATCCTGTGACTTACTCCATCTATCTGGCAAAGCTGTTTGGGCCTTACGCGACTTTGGGGCTGGCGGAAGATACCTGGGCGCTGAATGAGGAAGTGCTCGACGATCAGGCGTTTCTGGTGCAGTGCTACGGCAATCACGAAGATCGCGAGCGGATGTTTTTCGATGCGCTGGAGAAGACTCCGCAGGGATTGTGCGCTTGTGTGTTCGATACCACCGACCGGGTGCAGCACATGTTCTGGCGGTATTTGGAGGAGGGGCATCCGGCGGCGAAGGGGGTCTCGGAAGCGGCCGCAGGTGATTCAGGATTTGTATGCACGTATGGATGATTTGATCGGACGGGTGATGAAAAAGATTGACGACGAGACCTTGTTGCTGGTGATTTCCGATCATGGTTTTAAATCGTTTGCTCGGTGTGTGAATGTAAATGCGTGGCTGCATCAGAATGGTTATCTTGGCTTTGAAGGATGGAAAAACGGAGAGCGGCGATTGGTTTGAGGATGTGGATTGGTCTCGCACCCGGGCCTACACCATGGGGTTGAATGGGATTTATCTGAATCTGAAAGATCGGGAGCGGGAGGGGATTGTCGACTCCGGGAGCGGAGAGTGAGGCGCTCAAGAACGAGTTGCGCGAGAAATTGAATGGATTGATTGATCCGGCTTCGGGAAAACTTTCGATTACCGGGATGTTTGATTGCGATGGGATCTATGCCGGGCCTTATGTGGACAATGCTCCGGATTTGATTGTGGGTTATGGGGCTGGATTTCGCGCTTCGTGGGATTCGGTGATGGGGAAAGTTACCGGCACGATTTTTGAGGACAACACCAAAGCCTGGAGCGGGGACCATTGCGTGGATCCACGGCTGGTGCCTGGAGTTTTGTTTAGCAATCGGAAAATTAATGTGGAGAAGCCGGCGATTGTGGATGTGGCTCCGACTATGCTTCAGCTGTTTGGGTTGAAGCTGCCGGGGTATTTTGATGGGAAGGCTTGGGTGGTGGCTGGAGCTGAAGGCCAGAGCCATGAATGCCCTCTTGACGTTAATGCTTAATTACGCCGGTTTGAGTAGGACTAGAATATCCGCGTGAAATCAAGTACGGGTTACCGTTGAGAACTGCGGACACACAGAAATGACGAGATTGCGCGAACTGACCGTTGAGGAAGTAGCTGGCATTCTTTCTAGAGGTGCTTTTTTAGAGCTAATCTCGACAGTGGAGCATGTTCAGTTTGAATGCAAGAGTGGGCTTTACGATACAAAGACACAGAATGGCAAAATCGAACTTGCAAAGGATATTTCCGCGCTCGCAAATTCTAGAGGTGGTTATCTGCTCATCGGCCCTGCAACGAAGAAGAATCCGCTACACCAGGGCGATGAGGTGATTTCTATCTCAGAATTCGCTTCATCGGCATTTCATCCCGACACTTACCGAGACATCCTGGGTGCGTTCATTTACCCGCCGATCACTGACCTCAAAATCCAGTGGCATCCTGGTAGCTCCGATCCGGCAAAGGGAATAGCCTCAATCTACGTTCCGGCGAGATCCCCAAATGAAAAACCATTCCTCGTGATGAAAAGCGAACTTGATTCCCGGGTTCGCGGCCATCTTTTCGGATATTTTGAGCGAGTGGGGGACGATGTGTTGCCGATGACGGTTCAAGTCATCCGGGACACAATGAAAGACGGTAAACGGTATGGAGATTTAGAACGGAGGATGGAGAGCTTCGAAGGTCTGCTGGCGAAATTGGTTTCGACCTCCGTGGTAAAGCAATATCCTATAAAAAGTGAGCGACTGCTTCAACGCGCAGCGGACGCGAAGATCGCCGCTCAACTTGCTGACGTGCCTTCATTCTTCCTCCTGGCAACTCCAATGCAGCCCGTGAGATTGACAGGCCTGTACTCGTCCAAGGCCGATGAATACAAGGCTATAAGCAAGCCACCTATTTACAGGCAAAACGGCTTCGATCTTAACCCTGATACTCCGATCCAATATGTTCGTGGCGAACTCATGCGGAGAGTTACGAATGGAAGAAAGGGGCTAGAACTATGGCAGGACGGCACGCTGATCTTTGTAGGGGCACATGATGAGGACTTCCTAAGTTGGGCCGTGCAGCGTAAGAGTCAAAACCTATACATTAATAACTACGTAATAACAGAAGTCGTGTCGCTTTTTCTTGTCTTAACAGTAAAGATTTTCAAAAGTACACAAGCTCCACCCGAAAAGGTCAGGGTGTATTTTGGATTCATGAGAGAAGATGCAGCGGCCGCGACCTATGAACTGAGCGATCATCCAGTCGACCCAGTGTATGGGAGCTTTGGCGGGCGGAAAGTTCCGGCAGAAAACAAGATATTCTTGATCGACTTCACCTTAAAAGACGTGATTCCCGAGGTCGAAGCGTTGAAGTTGTTAAAGGAGATTTACCACTGGTTCGGAATTACGGATGAGCGTATACCGTACGTCGATTCAACGTCAGTTCCAGAACGCGTTGATCGTGCACACTACGCCCGATAGTTCGCTGAAAATCGCCATTCCTCTGATCGACGCGTGGCTGAAGCTGGGATATTCAGGTGCGTATCAACGGCCGTCCCTGCATCGCCTCGGGGACTTTTGTATCCTGCTAAATCCATCAGCGTCGGTGCCATATCCAGCAATTTCGCGCCATGAAATTCTCCTCGCCGCGGACTGTTTGGCGCTGACAAAATGAACATGCCAAACTGGGCGTGGTTGCAGGCGTCCGGGCCGGTGTCGTTTTCTTCCAGATGCAGGCGTCCGTGGCCTACGCTGCCGATGGAGCGCCAGTAGAGCCCGCCGAAGTGGACGATCAGGTCAGGCGCTACGTTGCGGACGTGCTTGTAGATTTCCTGGGGTTTGAATACCAGCGAGTTCAGGGGGCGGCCCTTCTCGTCGGTTAGCGACTTCAAAGCGTTGCTTCATTTCATCGCGGAAGGATTCATACCGCGACGCGGGAATGATTCCTCGCGGCTCCCTGTCTTCCACGTTGAAAAAGACTCTGGCGTAGTAGCCACCTTCGCTCCAGACTTTGGTCTTCGCCCAATTTACTTTCAGTTTGGCGAACGGAGTCACCTGCTCGGGCATGGGCTCATTCAAGACCAGCAAGCCTTCGCGAATCAGCCATTCGTTGACTGCGAAACCGCCGTCCAGGCGTTGTGCTCCGTGGTCGGAGACGATCAGCAGGACCGTATCTTTGTCGAGTAGCTCGATGGTTTCGCCGATCTGCTGGTCGAGCCATGCATAGTAGTCCGGGATCACGCTTTCGTAGGGATTGCCTTGACGGTAATGAATGTGCTGCTTGTCATAGCAGTCCCAGAAGCCGTGATGCACGCGGTCCAGGCCAATATCTACGTAGTGAAAGTAGTCCCATTGCTTTTGCGTGATCAGATGGCGGACTACCTTCCAATGTTTACCGCTCATTTCAAAAATCTTTCCCCTGAGCCAGGCTTTATCGTCGGTGCGGAAGCCGGCGACGTCGGTGGGATAGTGGCCGACCAGATCGTTGATTTCTTTTTTGATTTCCGGCGGATGGGTGAACTCATCCACGGCTGAGTCTGGGGTCAAAAAACATCCCACACTGATGCCATTAATTTTGCGCGGCGGGAAGCCGGGAGGCACGCCGACGATAATCGAACGCTTCCCTTCCTCGGCCAGATAGTCCCATATTGCGGGAGTTTGAATGCTGTTGGAGTCGGTAACGCCCAGACCACTGTAGGAATGACTCACACGGTTGCGGAAACCATAGACGCCGAGCGAGCCGGGGTCCTGGCTGGTGGACAGGCACATCCATGCGGGGACGGTAATCGGCGGGATGACGCTTTCCAGGCGCCCCCATGTCCCTCGTTGCATAAGAGCGCGCAGGTTGCGCAGGCGTTCATCGCCAAACACGATTTCCGGAGCCGCACAATCAAGACCTAGGACGCAGATTTTCATCTGGAGTTTTAGTTCGTGAAGTATAGCGCACGGAACTGGGGCAACACCCACAGGGATTTGCTGGCCCGATTCCTGCTATCTTGAAATGTCGCCGATGCCAAGACCTGACCAACCTGAATTGACGGTCGCCTACTGGACGATCGCCGGGACGTTCCCAGGGGTAGAACCGGAGTATAGCCGGTTTGACTTCAAGCTACGGGTAGAAGCGGCAGCCCGAGCGGGGTTCTCCGGGATGGGAATCTGGCATGCGGACTTGGAGCATATTCTTGAGCACCGTACGCTGAAAGAAATGAAGCAGATCCTCGATGATAACGGCATGAAATTTATCGAGGTGGAGTTTCTGACCGACTGGTTCCTCGATGGAGAACGGAAGAAACAATCGGATGCTCGAAAGCGAAAGCTGATGGCTGCGGCCGAGGAACTCCACGCAACCCACATCAAAGTGGGAGATTTTTATCAGAGAAAATGCACTATGCCTCAGGTCACCGATGCCTTTGCCATCCTGTGCGCGGATGCAGCGGAACATGGCACGCGGGTCGTTTTTGAACCGATGGCAGTCTCGATGATCAACAAGCTGGAAGATTGCTTGACTATGATCGAAGGTTCTGGCGCAGCAAATGGCGGCATCATGCTTGATCTTTGGCATGTGGTGAAGCTTGGAATCGCCTATGAAGACGTGGCGCGTTGGCCGGTTCAATATCTGTTTGGAGCGGAAGTTGATGATGGAACGTTCAAGACTTCTGCGGGGACTGGGCGGGAACCGATTGTAAATCGTCGATTTTGTGGAGAGGGTGAGTTTGATATTAAGGGCTTTGTCCACGCTGTCAACAAAACGGGGTACGCAGGTCCGTGGGGAGTAGAAATCTTTTCCCAAGAGTTGGTGCATAAGCCAGTGGAGGAATTGGCAACACTGGCCTTCACCACTGCCATGAATCAGTTCTAGAAATTGGCTGCCCCCCAGGGATTCGAACCCCGATAACCTGCTCCAGAGGCAGGTGTCCTAGCCGTTGAACGAGGGGGCAGTAAATGGTTGGCAGCGGCTACTGTCCATACCGCTTGGTTCGATTTTATGGGTAGGCTGGATTATGGTCAATACAACCCCACCTGGGTTGTCTCAGGCGGCATATCTGCCGGCCACTTACAGACTCTACAATTAACGTCCTTATGATCGTGATCATCATGGGAGTAACGGGGGCAGGCAAGACCACGATCGGAGTTTTGCTGGCGCAGCAACTCGGCTGGAAGTACGCGGATGCGGACGATTTTCATTCCGCGGCCAACAAAGAAAAGATGTCACGCGGGGTTGCGCTTACGGATGCTGACCGCGAACCCTGGCTCCGAGCCATCCACGATGCCCTGGCGCAGTGGGAAGCATCGGGACAAGATGCGGTGCTGGCCTGCTCGGCGTTGAAACATTCCTACCGGAAGATGCTGCGCGAGGGATTGAGGGTTGAGTTTGTTTATTTACGAGGTACGGCAGAGCTCATTCTCAGCCGGCTTCAGCAGCGCAAGGGGCACTACGCGACCGGCGATCTGGTAGCCAGTCAATTTGCAGCATTGGAAGAGCCTAAGGACGCTTATATTGTTGATATCGCAGACGAACCTCCTACGATTGTGAAGAAAATAACGGATCGGTTGAAGCTCCCATGAGTTTGCGATCCGATCTGAATACGCGAAGCAGTCCGCGCAAATTACCCACAATTTAGCGGTATCGTCAGGTAGAATGCCTCGTCCACGATGACCACCAGTCCTGTAGCGCCTATTGCGGCTTCGCCATCGGTTGCGAGCCAAGTCGTCTCCAAGATCACCTGGCGCTTGGTCCCATTTCTGTTCCTTCTCTACATCATTGCCTACCTTGACCGCATTAACGTGGGTTTTGCCAAGCTCCAGATGCAAGGCCAGCTGGGACTGACCGATGACATGTATGGAAGCGGGGCCGGCATTTTCTTTCTGGGGTATTTTTTCTTTCAAGTGCCGAGTAACTTAATTTTGCAACGGGTCGGGGCCAAGCGGTGGATCTGTTTTCTGATGGTTATCTGGGGTGTCATTTCGGGTTGCACGATGTTCGTGCGAACGGAATGGGGCTTCTACGGGATGCGCTTCCTTCTGGGCGTGGCGGAAGCGGGATTTTTTCCTGGGGTCATTCTTTATCTCAAGAACTGGTTCCCGGCCGATGCGCGTGCCCGCACGGTGGCCTGGTTTATGACCGCGGCCACGCTCTCGGCTGTGGTGGGCGGACCCATCTCGGGTGCATTGCTGAAAATAAATACTCTGTATGGCCTGGCGGGATGGCAGTGGATGTTCATCATCGAAGGCATACCGGCTGTGGTGATGGGTGGAGTGGTCTTGATTTATCTGACAGACCGCCCGGAAGAGGCGGATTGGCTTTCGCAGGAGCATCGCTCGTGGCTTATCGGAACGCTTGAGCAAGAGCGGCAGAATGTTACATCCGAAACCCCGGTAAGCATCCTTTCCGTTCTCACCAACGTGAATGTATGGCTGCTCGCCGGTGCTTATTTTGGGCTCAATACCTGTTCGTATGGGATCAGCCTCTTCTTGCCTACGATGATTCAGGATCTTTCCGTCACCGATACTTTCAAAATCGGACTACTGACTGCGATTCCATACATCATTGCTACGATCTCCATGGTTTTAATCGGATTCAACTCGGACCGCACGGGAGAACGAAAATTGCACACCGGACTATCCGCCTTGTTGGCGGCGGTTTGTTTGGTGGGAGCAGCGTATGCCACATCCCTGCTGCCGATGATGTTCATCATGACGTTGGCCGTGGCTTCTCAGTGGGCCATGCTGGGGCCGTTTTGGGCCATGCCCACGTCCATGCTGCGCGGCACCGGGGCAGCGGTGGGAATCGCAGTCATTAATTCGGTGGGTAATCTTGGCGGGTTTTTTGGGCCTAAGATGTTGGGAAAACTTGGGTTTAAAAGTGGCTTGTTGGTCGTGGCCCTTACCATCGGGATCGGTGGCTGTATGGCGCTGCTGGTTCGGCTGCGGCAGGGGCAGATGGAAGCATCAAATCGCTGACCTATTCTCACGGATCTCTCATTGATCTTACTTTGATGTGACCTTTGGCTATCTTCTTGCAAAGAATAAGCATATCTGAGCTTGCCAAAGTTACCTGAGTGCATTGTTCAGTGGTTTACCAGCCCATAGCATAAGTATGGCTTCTTAGAAACAGCCAAAGCTCCCTTCAGCAACCCGGTGCCCCTTTTTCGATCAACTCGAGTCTTGCCCAGAAGTTCTCTGCCACGTGCGGAAAAGGCGCGAGGATTTACTGTTGTCGAACTTCTGATCGTGGTTGCCATCATTTTGACGATCATAGCGATCGCTGTTCCCAACATGCTCGCGGCTATCGATCAAGCCAAGATCGCGCGTGCCGTCGGAGATGTGCACACGATCGGTATGGCCATCCTGGAATACGACTTGTTGAACGGGTATTGTGTGGAAACGGCAGCCATCCAGTTAACGGGTCTGGCAGCCTTGGGCCCACTTTTTTGCGCAATACACGTCCTAACCATATCAAAACAAGCGACTTCCATTGCCGCAACTTCCTGTCATGACCGGGGTTCATGTCCTTAGAACAAGAAGTGCCGGGTCTCCCGCGCCTTCCCTCGACGCGAGCGCCCTGAGAGACTTAAGAGGTCTCTATACAAGGAGAACAGGCCATGAAAACGC
Organism: uncultured Acidobacteriota bacterium; assembly: GCA_963837365.1. Classification (GTDB taxonomy): domain Bacteria; phylum Acidobacteriota; class Terriglobia; order Terriglobales; family Acidobacteriaceae; genus CAWBXL01. Next base: position 311,890 of record CAWIMW010000003.1, on the reverse strand, counting down.
GCGCGATGTTGGTATCGCTCTTGTTGCTGTTGCTTTCAGCGACAATGTTGTGGGCGGAGGACGATCCTCCGGGCCGGGTCGCTCGCTTGCAATATACCTCGGGGTCGGTTTCGGTGCAGCCACAGGGAACGGAGGACTGGGTTGCGGCCAGCCTGAATCGTCCGCTCACCACTTCCGACAACATCTGGACCGACAAGCAATCCCGCGCGGAATTGAATGTGGGTACTGGCATCTTCCGCATGGACAGCGAGACCAGTCTCACCTTCTCGAACCTTTCAGACCGCACCATACAGGTTGAGTTGCACCAGGGCACACTAAGCCTGCACATACGCAAGCTCTACGACGGCGAAATCTACGAAATTGACACGCCGAACATGGCGTTCACCGTGCAGAAATCCGGTGACTACCGTTTTGATGTGCAGCCCGAAGGCGACACCAGTTCGGTCACAGTCTGGAAAGGCAAAGGAGACGCCACGGGAGAAGGCCCGGCGGTGCGCGTCGAAGCACATGAACGTGCAACTTTTAGCGATGGCACTTCCCTGGCGCACGCATTTTCGCCCGCGCCGGAACTTGATGGTTTTGACGATTGGGGAATCGTGCGTGACAAGCGCGAAGATCACTATGAATCCGCGCGCTATGTTTCTCCTGACGTGATCGGGTCTGAAGATCTCGACGAATACGGCTCCTGGAGAACGGTGCCGGAGTATGGAGCGATTTGGGTACCGACTCATGTAGTCGCAGATTGGGCACCGTATCGCTATGGACATTGGGTGTGGATCAGCCCGTGGGGATGGACCTGGGTGGATGACGAGCCCTGGGGATTTGCTCCGTTCCACTACGGACGCTGGGTTTCTTACGGCGGATATTGGGGATGGGCCCCGGGACCACTGTATGTGCGCCCGGTGTACGCTCCGGCGCTAGTCACCTGGTTTGGTGGGCAGGGTTGGGGAGTCAGCATCGGATTTGGCGGGGGCCCGGCTTATGGCTGGTGCCCGCTAGGGTATGGTGAGCCGTTTGTACCGTGGTATCGCGGAAGCAGAAATTATTTCCGCAACGTGAATATTTCGAACACGCGGATTACGAACATCACGAATGTCACCAACAATTACTACGATCACAGAGGAACGCCGAACCACTTCGCGAACATGCGACGCGGGGGGACGGCGGTGCCAGAGCACACGATGCTGAATGCGCGGCCGGTGTACAGCAATATGCTGCACGTTTCGCAGAACGACTTTGCCCGCGCGCCACATGATCGTGAGATGGGTCTTACTCCCACCCGCACCACCAGGTTAGGGGTGAATGCCGGCAGGCCAACAGCGCTTCCACCGCAACGGACGTTTAGCCGTCCGGTGATGTCCAACATGCATCCGCCAGCAGCTAGCGGAGCGCATGAAGTTCCGTTCAACCGTCCGGGAGCCGGCACGCGGGAAAGCGGAAATATGCCAGGGCACGAAGCACAGGCTCCAAATCGCCCGGCAATCGGCGGGAATGCTCCCATGAGGAATGTTCCCAGACCGCCTAACGCTACGCTTCACTCCGGTGCGGAACGCAACATGCGCACGCCGGAGCAGAACGCCGGACATTCCGGGCAAATCACAAATAACCGCCCTGAGGGCACGGGAAATCGTGGTGGGGTTTCTCGCCCCACAGGCACAGCAAATGTGCCCCGTCCACCTGATGCAACGCTGCACTCTGGAGCAGAGCGGAATATGCGAACGGTGAGCCCTGGTGCTCCCAGCTCGGGCCAAACCACGAACAACAGATCAGGGTCGGCAGACCGTGGTAGTTTCTCACGGCCTGCGGAACCGACGAATGTCGCTCGTCCGCCTGCTGGTAACGGTGGCGGCAATGAGCGCATGAACACGCCGCACCGGACAGAAGCTCCGGTGAATACTCCACGCTCCGGAGGTACGGAACGAAGCGCCCCGGTTGCTCGTCCGCCCGCGAACGAGCGCAGCGTTACTCCTCCGGCTAATAACAACAACGGACGCGGGGAGCAGCGCTCTGAACCAGCTCGCAACTTAAAACAATCCAATGGTGGCGGCCGCTCGATGTATGTGCCGCGACCGACGGGACCGGTACGGCCAGCCAGCAGTCAAAGCTATGAATCCCGCAGTTCGCAAAGTTATCGAGGATACTCTGCACCCAACCGGAGCGCTAACAGCCAAGCTCCCAGATCGTATGGATCGTATTCCGACCGTGGGAGCTATAGCCAAAACGCTCCGACGGCTTCGAGGTCGTATGGCTCCTACCAAAATCGCGGGAACTATGGTCAAGCATCAAGATCCTATGGTTCTAGTGGATCAGGACAGCGTTCTTACTCAAGTGCTCCGCGGTATAGTTCGCCGTCAATGAGCAGCAATTCTGGGCGCTCCAGCCAGGGCCCCTCTTATCGCAGCGCGCCGTCGTCACATTCCGGAGGGTATTCGTCGCGGTCAAGCGGTGGTGGAGGGCGTGGACACGGAGGCCGTCACTAAATATCCTTTCGAAGCAAAGAAAAACACCACCCACTCGGGTGGCATTTGTCTTTTCTAGTTCCCTACTACCGCGGGTTGAGCGCTTCGGCCGGCTGATTTTCTTTCTTCTTAACTTTCACTACAGTGATTTTTGTGAAGCCCTCATCGAACGTGGGAGCTTTTAGTTTCTCCGCCATGCGGCGCATAACGTCTTCTTCTACTTTCCGCTCACGTTTTTGGTTGCGCTCCAGACAGACCTCTACCGGCACATCAAAGTAAACCGCCTGGACTTCGTAGCCGAAATCCTTGGCGAGTTTGATCCAGCTTTGGCGTTCGTGCGGCGTCAGGTTGGTGGCGTCCACATAGTTCATGGGACGGCGGGCAATCAAGCGCGCTTTGAGCATGGAACGCAGGTTGGAGAAAACCAGATCCTGGAAGCGTTGCTCGGTGGCGTCGTCGAACAGGAGCGAGCGCAGCATGTCGGTGGAAAGCGGGGTTATGTTGTTGCGCTTGAACCAGGCGCTTTTCCCGGAGCCGGGCAAGCCGATGGCCAGCACCACAGTGCCTTTGGGAGCGCTCGCTGTTGCCGGCGCCACAGGGGCGGCCGATTCGGCGGATGCTTGAGGAGCCGATTCCCGTGGAGTTCCTGGCCCGCCGGAACGTCCGCGTCCACGGCCCCCTCTGCGACGACGGCGTGCACCTTGAGAAATACCTCGGCTAGGACCGCGATCCCCCGGGACATGCTGCGAACCAGCTTGAGGCTCAGGGGATTCGGTTCTTGCCATCTGAGGCTCTGCCGGTTCCGGCGCTTTCGGTTTGCGGGCCGCTACAGGCTCGTCGGGTTCCGCCGCCGGAGGGTTGAGTCCAGCTTCGAAATACGCTGGTTGTAAAGGAGTAGGCGCCGACTCAGCCGGAGCTTTGTCAGCCGATTTTTTGCGGCGCTTGAGGCGATCCGCCATCCATTTGCGCATGATTGGCTTTTAACACAGGGAGAGGGTTGGGGGCAATGGAGGGGAGCCGGAAACACAACCGGACACTGGGCAACCTATTGAAAGATCAGAGGTGGCCCACCCAGACGTAGGCCACCCTTCGCCTCTAGTAGCACACACTAGTTGCCTTGATGGGCGAGTTCTTCTTCCTCGCGCGGTGTGTACTCCCCTTCTTTAAGGATTTTCGAACTGCGGTCAAAGGAATGGCCGGTGACCAGTCCGAGAACGAACCAGCCCAGCACCACTGCGCCAAAGGCGAACAGCGTATCGCCGAACATGCGCATCCAGCGGAGGTTGGTCAGCATGGGAGTGTGCATGAATTCAGATGAGCGTGCGTACCAGGTCCCGTATTCTACTGAGGCCCAGGCTTGCGCCAGCCCGATGGGCAACATGCTGAATAAGACCATGGCGGCGAGTCCGATATTGATGGACCAGAAGGCGATGGACAGAGGACGGTCTTTCCACATCAGCCCCGGCCGCAACGCGCGCAGACAGAACAGCATGAGTCCCAGGCCCAACATGCCATATACGCCAAACAACGCCGTGTGTCCGTGCACAGGAGTCAGGTTCAATCCCTGCACATAGTAAAGAGCAACCGGAGGATTGATCATAAAACCGAACAGGCCTGCGCCTACAAAGTTCCAGAATGCTACCGCGATGAAGAAGTAAATGGGCCACTTGTAGGCGCTGATCCAGGGATTGTCGGCGGTCCCGCGAGACAATCGAATGTTCTCCCAGGCCTCGAATCCGATCAGAACCAGAGGCACCACTTCAAATGCGCTGAACACGGCTCCCAAAGCCAGGACTGAATTTGGAGTTCCGGTGAAGTACAGGTGATGGAAGGTCCCGATAATGCCTCCCGAGAGATAAATCACGGTCGAGAACAGCACGCTGCGGGTGGCAGTCGTGATCGAGAGCAGCTTCAGTCTGGTGAGTAGGAAGGCAATGACCACCGTGGCGAACACTTCGAAGAAGCCTTCGACCCACAGATGCACCACCCACCAGCGCCAGTACTCGGCGGTGATGAGCGGGCTGCGCTGGCCGTACATCAGCCCGGCTGCGTAGAACAGCGGAATGGCAATGCTGGAAATCAGAAACAGCATGAGCAGCGAGTAGTTCTCGTCGCGGCGTGCCAGCGCGGGCTTGATTCCGCGCCACATCAGCCACAACCAGAAGGTCAGGCCGATGAAAAGCAGTATCTGCCACACCCGGCCGAGGTCGACGTATTCATAACCTTGTGCGCCGAGCCAGAACCAGAGGTTGCCGAGTTTCTGCTGAATCCCCAGCCACTCTCCGGCGAGCGAACCAACCACCACGGCAACAACCGCGACAAACAAGGCATTGACGCCCAATCGCTGCCCTTTAGGTTCAGCCCCGCTCACCGCGGGAACAATATAGAGGCCAGTCGCGAGCCATGAGGTCGCGATCCAGAAGATGCCGATCTGTAGATGCCAAGTGCGCGCGATGGAATAGGGCAGCCACTTGGCCAAGGGGATTCCGTAGAATCCATTCCCTTCGACACCGTAGTGCGCAACGATTGCACCCAGAACAACCTGTACCACCCATAGCGCAGCTACGACGAAAAAATATTTGACCGTCGCTCTCTGAGAGGGAGTGGGCTGCAATCCGAGCAACGGATCGCGGCGTGGCATGGCTCCCGTCGAGGCGTGTTGGTCCTGCGAGGCGAAGTACCAGACCATCCCACCGATTCCTGCCAGCAGAAGGACAAAGCTAATTACGCTCCAGACAATGGTGCCGCCGGTAGGCCGGTTGCCGATCAACTCCTCGTGGGGCCAGTTTTGCGTGTAGGTAACATCCTGTCCGGGACGATCCGTACCCGCGGCCCACGCAGTCCAAAAGAAAAATGCCGCCATCTCGCGCTGCTTGGCCGCATCGGTGAGCGCGCCTGCCGGAATCGCATAGGCATCGCGTCCATTGCCATAAATGTCGGCGTAATACGCGGCCAATTCTTCAAACGCCGCTGCGCGGTCCGGGTCGAGCACAAGGGCACCGGTAGCCGGATCGTAGGTATTGCGGCGGGTGATCTCGGTGAGCCGCCCGACCAGACCAGCGCGCGATTCAACCGGCATCGCTTGATAATCGGCGAATCCCTCGACCCGCGCCCAGCGATTGAGCACGATCTCCGATTGCCGATGAAGATAATCCGCGCTCCAATCCGGAGCGACATAAGCGCCGTGCCCCCAGATGGTCCCGATCTCCTGTCCGCCAGTGGATTGCCAAACGTTCTGGCCGTTGCGGATGGTTTCGCCGGTGAACAGAACTCGCCCGTCAGGGGTGGTCACTTTCGCTGGCATGGGCGGCCCGTTATTGATTGCCTTGTAGCCGACACCTCCCAGTACTGAGAACGAAATGAAAATGACCAAACCAAGGGCGATCCATAGCTTTTTGTAGGGCACGAATGAGTCCTTTCTAATAAACAGCTCTGATCGAGTTTTTTCCGGCGCTTCTACTATCGGCAGCCAATGGGGACGCGGCACGAATCTTACCGACAAATTGAAGCAACAGGGCGAATGGCGCAATTTCGAATCGAAACTGAAGCGTCAAACCCCTCACTAACGACTATGTTCCATGGCAATCGCCCGGGGAAACAGAATGTTGTTTTCCAGGTGAATGTGCTGGTGCAGATCGGCTTCAAATTCCGCAAGAGCTTTATACAAAGTCTGGTAGCTGATGCAGCCGTCAGGCGGAGCCGTGTAGCCACCGCTGGCCCCGCGCATGGCGCGCAATGCGTTGCCGGCGGAATCGTGTTCGTGCTCCATCATCGAGACCGGGTTTTGCACACTGCCAAATGGCGCCGGCAGCACCTGTTCGTTCTGGATGGCCGCCTCTTCCATCCTCACGATGTAGGGAAAAAGCATCAGCTCTTCTTTTATCATGTGCATGGTCAATTCCTGTGCCAATCCCTGAAAGCTGGCGCGGACCTGGAGCAGCTCGGGGTGGTTTTTGCCATGGACGGAACAAACTTTGTCGAGCAGGGGGGCAAGGCGAGCGAGTTCCCCTCGGGTGAACTTGTGATGAGTATTCGTAAGGTGAGAGATCAGGTCGGCGAGAGGCTCCGTCTGCCAGTCATGAACCGTCTGCACAGCAAGGGCAGACTGCTCGGCCATCTCGAGCGCATCGATGACTTGATCCACGAGAGAGATTCGCAGTGCGGCAGGCTAGTTCGAGTGATTTGTTTCCGCCGCAACAATAATCGATACCCAGCTTTTCAAACACTCTGGTGGCCCCGGGGTTTTCCAGTGCCAGTTCCCGCACAGTTTTCTCAACGGCTACGCTCATCGCATCCTCCTCAGAACCTGGCTCGCTTCTATAGGCCTGATGCTGAGGTTAGCAAGGTGGTCGAGCCCTGCCGATGACTTTTGTCACAGAGACGGGAAAGTTAGGATAAACGGGGTCCGGGATTACTGGGGGTCTGTTTCGGCTTCCAAGGCCTTCAGGTTGCAGATAGTTACGGTGCGGCCGTCGATGTTGAGCATTCCTTCTGACTGTAAGCGGGAAAGATTGCGGGAAACTAGTTCTCGGACGGTGCCAATCTGCGATGCTAATTCCTGATTGCTGACAGACAATGTGAATTCCACCCCGGCGGCGGTACGCTTGCCTTGGGTTTGGGCGAGACGCAACAGGAACGAAGCTAGCCGGTGGCGCACGGTGGTGAAGGAGAGCTCCTCGATGATCCCGATCAGGCGGCGCAGGCGGGCTCCGACCACTCGCAGGACCTTCAGTGCCACCTGCGGATGGGCAAGACACAAAGCCTGAAAATCCTGTTTGCTGACGAACAGCAGTGTGGCATCGTCGATCGCCGTCACCGACGCCGGGTAGTTGCCACCGTCAAAGACCGGGAACTCAGCAATCGAACTGCCAGGACCGTCAATGCTCAGTACCTGCTCCCGCCCGTTGGCTGAACTCTTGAAAATCCGGACGTGGCCGGACTCGACCACGTAGAGTCCGGCACAAGGCGCCCCTTCGCTGAACACGCACTCCCCTGTCGAATAATGGCGCGGTACCGCTTTTTGGGCGAGAAAACTCAATTCTCCCTCCGCCAGCCCGGAAAAGATCGGCACTTTCGCGAGCGTTTGCGCAGGGGTGAACGTGGATTCCGGCACGGTGGCTATTGTACTGGAGGAGATATGTGAACTGGGGGGCTGATCCACGCTCGGTTTTGCTCTCTCCCGCCCCCATCCCAACGCGGTTGCTCCGTCGCCCTTCTGTGGGTGAAATCGGATATGAATGTAAGAAGTAAAGTAGACCCCTCGTGGTTCCCGGCATCTCGTGATTATTCGAAATGTGGTACCCAACCATCTTTCTTTCCGGCGCTGATGCTGCGCTGTCGTTGCAGGGGTAAACGTTCTGTACGTTGATCCTCGGTTCCCTAGGTTTGCCAACCCTCGGCAAACCTGGGCCAACCTGAGATTGAAAATAGGAACTCCAAACATCAGGCGCTGTACTGCCGCAGGAGAAGAGCGCCACCCGCCAATTGCGGACCTCAGGTCAACGATCAGGGCGTTATCGTCACGATGACCCGTTTATACCGCGATAGTGGCGGGCTGCCCTTGTCGGTGACCCTGAGAATGAAGTGAACGGTTTCTGGTTTATCGACCTTCGGTGCGATCACCCAGACACCGGACATGTTCTCCGCGCTGGCGATCTTCACCGTTCCTTTGTAGGACCCTGCCTCGGGGTATTGGAACCAGAAGTAGCTCAGGCTATCGCCATCCGGATCGGATGCGTGAGCGCTGAGTCCAAAGCCCTCTCCGGATCGCACCATGATGGCGTCGGGATGATTCAGAACGAGGACGGGAGGATGGTTGGTTTCCTGGTAGGGCTTTGTCGTCCAATCCATGCGTGCAGCAAAATCATTCTGGAAGTCGTCCCTCCACCGCCAAAGTGTAGCTTTGAAGTCTTTGAATGACTTCTCGCCCGGCCGAGATGCACGGCCGTATTCGCCCATTACCGGCGGAGTGTATTCATCAGTCGCATTGGTCCAGATGGGACGAGTCTCGGGTTCAATGGCAACACCGCCAATGAATGTGTGCGGGTCGGTGACGGCTACATCCGGCCGGTAGAGTTCGTAGCGTCCGCCCCAGCCACCCCACTCAGGATGTTCAGGATCGCTCAGGCCGTTGGGAATCAGCGCGAGCCAGGACGGCGTGTCGCCTTCCATACCGTATGCGACATCGGGATATTCAGCGCCCATTGGCCCATGTCCTTGTTGAATGTGTTCTGCGAGCCATTTGTTGCTAATGGTCGAGTTGTCGATTCCGGGTACGAAGGTATTGATTCCCGTCCAGGTGGCGGCGCCGTAATCGCCTCCGGGAGTGACAATGTAGAAGAGATTGGGAAAGTTTTTCCTGATCCACGGGCCGCTATCGTCCTGGTCGGAGATGGTATAGACCCTGAGTTTGGCGACCAGACGATCAACTTCCGCGGCGGGTTTTGTGGCGCGGAGCTTGTACAGCGCCTGCGCAAGTGTGTTGGCGCCTCCCCAGACCGAAATCCAGAGCGGACGATCGTCGTTGTTCTCCAGGGTCCGAATGATCCAGTCCGACCCTTCTGAATCCTTGCCGGGGCCGACTCCTTTCATGCCGTATTCGGGTCGTCCATGTTTTACCAGTGCCTGGAGGGTTTCGGCCGGAGGGTAGTTCGCATCATGCTTCACTAAATTGCTGTGCACCTTGGAATGAGCGCGGACTATGGCTTGAATCAACTCCGGCGAGACGGACGTTCTCTTCCATGTGGAAGTGGTGGCGATGAGTCCCTGGATATCGATGACATCAGAATACAGAAGCAGCCGGACCATGCTTTCAGTGTCGTCCACTTCGGCCCCGATATCTGTAAGCACGATCATGCGGAATGGCTGGTTGGCCTGTGTGATGCGGGCGGCTGGCGCAGTATCGGATGCGAACGTCGCAAGCTGGGTGGCAAGTCCGATGCCGATGATTGTGATGATCCGGAAGATTACCGAGCGCGTTGTCATGCCATGATTATCGCGTAACCCCATCCTTCTTACGATTGAGACTATGAATTCTGCCTGCCATTCGGCCCCAGTGAGAAAAAATCTCCCTTTCCGGGCCGGTCCGCTCTTTATACTCTCAAAGAGATGCTTAATGGTGGAAGGGAGTCTCACCGCTTCAGAGCAGTCTTGCTTTGGGCGGTAACGGCCACGCTGCTTCAATCGGGGTTGGCTCAAAACCTCCGTGCCCGCGATTCGGATATCGATGATCCCCTTGAGAGCTACGTCGGGGTCTACGACTATCAAGGATCAACCGTTGCGCTCGCGGCGCATCGAGGCAAACTCATCGCTATTCTCGACGAAGCCCCCTACCCCATGCGTTACCAGGGCGGAGACAATTTTCTCGACGCCGCCAATACTCCGGTTCACTTTCGCCGCGGCGCAGACGGCCGTGTGACCGGCTTTGAGGAGCAGGGCAAATTCTATCCAATCAGGAACCATACGCTGCCTGCCAGGCTCGCCGCACTGGTTACGCCGCGAGCAACGTCCGCCCCATATCGGTACCGGCCTCCCCTTCATTTGAAGGATGGCATTGACACCGGGAAGGCATCCGCAGCCGGCTTTTCTCCGGACGTCCTGGCCCATCTGGTCGATGCCGTCACCAACGAGCACTTCCCCAACGTTCACAGCATCCTGCTGTGGAGAAACGGCAAGCTTTTCTTCGAAGAGTACTTCTACGGGTACGACATCAACCGCCGCCACGCGCTGCGCTCCGCAACCAAGAGCTTCATTTCAGCCCTCGTCGGCATCGCCATCGACAAAGGCCTTATCCGCAACGATCAGCAAACGGTCGTGGACCTCCTGCCGTGGCCTACATCCTCTTACTTGAATCCCGGTCCCCGAAAATTGCGGATGACTTTGGCGGACCTGCTCTCCATGCGCAGCGGCCTCGCTTGCGATGATTGGAGCGATGATTCTCCGGGGGGCGAGAAGTTTCTTTATAGTCAGCCCGAGTGGGTGCGCTTTGCGATGAATCTGCCGATGGAGAACGACCCGGGAGCTGTAGCCCACTACTGTTCAGCCGGAGTCCACATCGCGGGGCGCATAGTGGAGCATGCCTCCCGGCAGACTCTGCTGCAATTTGCCAATCTCCATCTCTTTGGCCCTCTCGGGATCACCAACTATCGTTGGCCGTATCAAACGGTCAACACCAATGTGAATACGTTCGGGCAGATCTATCTGCGGCCGCGGGACATGCTGAAGTTCGGCATTCTGTTCGAGCAGAATGGCGTGTGGAATGGCCGGCGGCTAGTTTCCCGTTCGTGGGTTGAGCGCTCCACCAGTCCTCTGACCCAGATCGGCAGCCGAAAGTACGGTTACTTCTGGTGGCGGCAGTCCTTCACCATCCAACACGGAGGCCAAACTCAGATCGTGCACACCATCCTTGCCAGCGGGAACGGAGGACAGAAGATTTACATCGTCCCATCCCTCGACCTGGTTGCTGTATTCACCGGAGGCAACTACAACACCGCGAACGATTCCCCGCCAAACGCCATCATGGGTGACATCATCCTTCCCGAACTATTGAAGTAGGAACACCCGGCATCAGCTCGACTTCGTTCGGGGCAGGCTATTTTAAGAATTCGCGGGATGCGGCCCACCCCTTGCGGAAATGTGGCCGCCCACCATCGAGTAAAATGCGGTTATGTCTATCCCGCCAGAAATCCACGGCCAGAAATACATTTCGCTCACTACTTTCCGCAAGAGCGGCGTAGGTGTCCCTACTCCTGTTTGGTTTGGCGAGGAAAACGACAAGCTGTATTTCATGACCCGGAGCACCATGGGCAAGGCGAAGCGCATCCGCAACAATCCGCGGGTAACGGTGGCGCCATGCACGATGCGTGGAACGGTTACGGGGCCTGAGTTTTCTGCTACCGCGCGAATGTTGCCTTCCGAAGATGGGGCAGGGGCCCGAAATAGCATCAATCGAAAATATTGGTTGGCGCGATTCCCGCTAATATGGCGTAATACAGACGCCTATTTTGAGATTGCGTTTCCGTAACTGCACGCACAATGGAATGTGATCCGCATCATTTGGCGCTTTGCGCGCAGCCCTGTTAAAATTTTCTGTTCACAATAGCTGAATATTCTAATTTGTGTGATTTCCCAAATATTCTCATGGAGGCAACATGGCAGTGAAAGTAGGTATCAACGGGTTTGGACGCATCGGGCGCAATGTTCTGCGCGCTTCGTTGAACGACCCGAATATCGAGTTCGTCGCGGTAAACGACCTCACCGACCCAAAGACTCTGGCCCACCTGTTGAAGTATGACTCCGTGCTCGGCAACTTGCATAACAAGGTCAGCGCGGGAGCTGACAGCATTACCGTCGACGGGAAAACCATCAAGGTGTTCAAAGAAAAAGACCCGGCTGCCTTGCCCTGGGAATCGGTGGGCGCGCAGATTGTGGTCGAATCTACCGGGCGCTTCACCGATGCGAACGACGCCAAGAAACATATGCGCGGACCGGTGAAGAAGGTCATTATTTCCGCTCCGGCAAAGAATGAAGACATTACCCTGGTGTTGGGTGTGAACCACGATAAATACGACGCCGCGAAGCATCACATTATTTCCAATGCCTCCTGTACCACCAACTGCCTGGCGCCAATCGCTAAAGTGGTGAATGACGAATTCAAGATCGTCAGCGGGACCATGACGACCATCCACTCCTATACCAACGATCAGGTGATTCTGGACTTCCCCCACAAGGACCTGCGGCGGGCGCGGGCTGCCGCGCTCAACATGATTCCGACCACGACGGGAGCAGCCAAGGCGCTGAAGCTGGTGCTTCCGGAACTGGGCGGCAAGATCGATGGCTTCTCGATGCGCGTGCCCACGCCGAACGTTTCTGTGGTCGACCTGGTGGTATGGGTCGAGAAGAAAACGACCAAGGACGAAGTCAACGCGGCACTGAAGAAGGCTTCTGAATCCGGGCCGTTGAAGGGCTACCTCGGATATGAAGAGCAGGAACTGGTTTCATCCGACTTCAAGGGTGACGGGCGCTCCTCGATTGTGGATGCTCCGATGACCCTGGTAGTCGGTGGCAACTGCGTGAAGGTGATCTCCTGGTATGACAATGAGTGGGGATACTCCTCGCGTGTACGTGACCTGATCAACTATTTGGTGAGTAAGGGTCTGTAAGGCGGTCTGAAAAGTCCCCGCCCAAGCCAAGCTTGGGTGGGGCACCCTCTAGGAATATATCCATGCCAAAACTTTCTATTCGCGATCTGCCTCTGAACGATAAGCGTGTCTTCATGCGGGTTGATTTCAATGTTCCGTTGGAAGATGGGCGGGTGATGGATGAGACCCGTATCCGCGAGACTCTGCCGACGATTGAGTATGCTCTGCGGCATGGAGCGCGGTTGATTCTGGCTTCGCATTTGGGACGGCCCAAGGGGAAGCCCAATCCGAAGATGAGTTTGAAGCCTGCGGGCGAGCGGTTGCGGATGATGCTGGATAAGGAATTGGCCAGTTCGGAGAATGTTGGTTTTTGTCCGGACTGTGTGGGCCCTGAGGCCACGGAGATGGCCAGCAAGCTGGAGAAGGGGCAAACGCTGCTGCTGGAAAATCTGCGATTCTATGCGGAAGAAGAAGCCAATGATGAAAAGTTCGCCAAGAAGTTGGCGAGCCTGGCGGACTTTTATGTCAATGATGCGTTTGGCACTGCGCACCGGGCGCATGCTTCGACTGTAGGCATCACAAAATTCGTGCAGAAATCCGCGGCTGGATTGCTCATGCAGAAGGAACTCGATTACATGGGGAAAGCGCTGCAACATCCGGAGAAACCATTTGTGGCGATCCTCGGCGGAGCGAAAGTCAGTGACAAGATTCCTGTGATCCAGAACCTGCTGACCAAGGTGGATGCGTTAATCATTGGCGGAGGCATGGCTTATACGTTTCTTAAGGCGCAAGGCCAGGAAATCGGCAAGTCGCTGGTGGAAAATGACAAGCTCGAACTGGCCTCTCAGCTATTAAAGGAAGCAAAAGAGCGCAAGGTAAGGTTCCTGTTGCCGATAGACCATGTAGTTTCTGACAAGCTTGATGGCTCAGCGAAAGCCCAGGCAGTGGGAGTTGGACAGCCGATTCCGGCGAACATGATGGCTTTGGACATCGGGCCAAAGAGCATCGAGGCTTTCTCAGAGCAGGTCTCATCCGCGCGCACCATCGTGTGGAACGGGCCTATGGGCGTGTTTGAAGTCCCGCAGTTTTCCAAGGGCACATTCAAAATCGCTCAAGCCGTCGCGGACAATGCCGGAGCTACTTCGATTGTGGGCGGAGGCGATTCGGTATCTGCGGTGCACAAGGCCGGGGTGGCGGACAAGATTACTCATATTTCGACCGGTGGTGGGGCTTCGCTGGAATTTTTGGAAGGTAAGAAATTGCCTGGGGTTGAGGCGCTGACTAACAAATAGTGCAGGGTACAATTTCAGTTCCCGGTTCTCGGTTCCCAGTCTGGAAAGGAATTTATGGCGCGCAAGAAATTGATGGCGGCGAATTGGAAGATGTACAAAAATCCCGCTCAGACGCAGGCGTTCTTTGAAAGTTTCCTGCCGATGGTGGCAGGGCATACCCGAGATGAAATCGTAATCAGCCCTCCCTACATCGATCTGTATGTGGCAGTACAGGCGGTGAAAGGATCGCTCGTGGCCATTGGAGCACAAGACCTGCACTGGGAAAAAGAAGGGGCGTATACCGGTGAGATTTGTCCAAGCATGCTGCTCGATATCGGTTGCACTCACGTGATCATCGGGCACTCCGAGCGCCGGCAATACTTTGGCGAAACAGACGACATGGTAAATTTCAAATTGAAGGCTGCGCTTGAGGCTGGGCTCACACCAATCGTCTGCGTCGGTGAAGTACTGGAAGAACGTGAAGCCAATCTGACCGAAGATGTGCTACGGCGGCAGTGCCTACGGGCGTTCCATGCGATTTCGGGGAAAAAAGCCGAGAAATTGGTGGTTGCTTATGAGCCGGTCTGGGCCATTGGCACCGGCAAAACCGCCACTCCGCAAATGGCATCGGATGCGCACACGCTCATACGTGGCGAAGCGGCCAAGGCCTTTGGGCAGGAATACGCCGATAAGTTGCGGATCCTGTACGGGGGCTCCGTCAAACCTGAGAATGCCAAGACCCTCATGGCTGAGGAAGAAATTGATGGCGCGCTCGTAGGCGGCGCCAGTTTGGATCCCAAGTCATTTACGGCGATTGTGAAATATTAGATGGTCTTTTCAGCAATATTTCCTATTACTTAGGAGTTCTTTGTTGATGAAGCTCCTCAAGGCGCTGCTTTAAGTATTCCTGGTACTCTCGCTGCAACTTGGGGTCCTTCGGCGAACCATAGATTTCACTCGATTTGTACTTCCCTTCGTCGAATTTCTTTTTCGTCCACTCGTCGTGAATATGGGTTTCATCGGCGCGGTCCATGATCTCGGTAGCAAATTGTGGCGGTATAAAGTACACGCCCTCGCGGTCGCCAACTACCAGGTCGCCCGGCATCACGGTCACACCGCCAATGCGCACCGGGACGTTAATACCGGTGAGCATTACATTCCCAATGGGCGTGGGATCAGCGGCACGAAAATAAGCCGGCATATCAATTTGTGCCAGGCCGTCTAGATCGCGAATGCTGCCGTCTACGACCAAGCCACCCCCCTGCGTGGCCTTCATCACGTAATAGAAGAGATTGTCGCCGACGATGGTTCCGTTCACCTTCTTGCCAAACAGATCCACCACCAGCACATCTCCGGGTTGCAGCATGTCAATGGCGGTTTGGTTGGTCAAGCGGGAGAGGCCATGTTCTTTCGCCTTGGCTTCGGTTACTTCGTCAACATCGCCGCGTTCCGGCATGAATTGGACAGTAAAGGCGCGCCCCACCATGGTTTTTCCGGGATGAAGGATTTGAAATCCATCGGCATACTGGTTATTGAATCCTTTTTGCTGAAGGACAGACCAGACTTCTTCGGAGGAGATGCCGTGTGCGCGCTGGATGAGATCATCCGGCACCTTGGGCCGCCCGTCGGGAAGGCGACCGAATGGGTTTTGGCTGGTGTAGTCAATCAAGTCCTGTCTGGAAAAAGTATTGAGTTGTGCACTGGAAGCGCGAGGAAGAAAGACCAGTGAACTGGTAAGTGCGAAAAGAACAGCTGCAATTCGACTTGGAACACAACGCGCTCTGGACATTGCTCGCCTCCAACGGAGAGTGGCCGGGGATTGCGCTGCTCAAATTCGCAGATCGAGCCTGATTTGTCAAACACGAATCACGCGGATGGGCTTACAATCTTTGCCGCAGATAAACCACAGGAGACCGTTCATGAAGAAATCTTTCCGCTCCCGCATTTTTAGCCGATTTTTTCTCGCCGTAGGCGGAGTATTGCTGATCGCTCTTTTTCTGGGCATCAGTTCCCTCTGGGCGCCGCGTGCCCTTTCGCAGCCCGCCGACAACAGCGATGCAGCCTTGCTGGATGGGTACCGTCATGTGGAGGTGGCGTCGGTCTCCGATGCGCTGGAGAAAGTCACGGGCCAGAAAATGTATCTTTCCCATCACATGCGCCCGATATTCACTTCGAAGTTCGCCGGATTGGCGCTGACGGTAAAGTTGAAGAAAGAAGAAAATCACGATCCGGACGCCCTGACCGGAATGCTGACGGCGATTGATCAGGGCGGACCCAATTCCGTTTACGTGATGGTGGTTGAAGATGGCGCCGACATCGCGGGCATGGGGGGACTGATGGGGACCGCGATGGCGGCACGAAACTTCTCTGGCGCGGTAATTGATGGCGGGGTTCGTGACACTGCTTATCTTCAGAAAATCGGGTTCCCGGTGTTCGCGTTGGGGACTGTGCCTTCCACTTCGGTGGGCCACTACCGCTTTGCCGGGTCAAATATTCCGGTGGTTTGCGATGGAGTGCACGTAGAAGCAGGTGATATCGTGGCTGCGGATTCGGATGGCGTAGTGATTGTCCCGCGCGCCAAAGCCGCCGAGGTGCTTGCGCTTGCGCAGGACATGGATTTCAAGGAGCACTCGATGTACGCCTACATTGAGAAGCTTAAATCGATTGGAGAAGCGGTCAAGAAGTTTGGGCGATTGTGAGCAAGCGAAATTCATTCCCGGTTCATGAAGGAGGGGAACATGGATAAGAATGGCCGTCAGAGGTTGGATCGCCGCAATCTTCTGAAGACTTCTGCTCTGGCTTTGGGCGGCACGTTACTGGTCCGCGAGTCTGCGGAGGCATATCCGAAGGCGGTTAATACAAATTCCAGCCCTTCAACACTGAAGATTACCGATATGCGGGTGGCAACGGTGGTGAAGCCGGGCCCGAGTCCTTGCCCAATTATTCGCATAGATACGAACCAAGGGGTGTATGGGTTGGGCGAGGTCCGCGACGGGGCCAGCGCTACCTATGCGCTTTTCTTGAAGAGCCGGATCGCTGGTGAAAATCCGCTGCAACTCGACCGGATTTTCCGCAAGATCAAGCAATTTGGCGGTCATGCACGGCAGGGTGGCGGAGTGTGCGCGATTGAGATGGCGCTCTGGGACCTTGCCGGGAAAGTCTACAACGCTCCTGTTTACGCGATGGTGGGCGGTGGTAAGTTTCGCGACAAGATTCGGGTTTACGCCGACACCACCGAATCGAAAGACCCGAAGATCTACGCTCAGCGCATGAAGGAACGCAAGGAGGGCATGGGGATCACCTGGCTCAAGATGGACCTGGGAATTGAGATGGTGGCGGACACTCCCGGCACGCTTACAGAGCCTTCGGACCTCAGCCCGTGGGAAGAGAACCAGCTTATGCATCCGTTTTTAGCGACGGAAGTCACCGACAAAGGCATCGCCATGCTGGAGCAGTATGTGGCGGCGGTGCGGGATGCGGTGGGGATGGAGATTCCCCTGTCCATGGACCACCTTGGCCATCTCGGCGTGAAGTCCATTATTCGCCTGGGTAAGGCCTACGAGAAGTACAACCTTTCATGGCTGGAAGATGTGATTCCGTGGACCTACACCGACCTGCTGAAGCAGATTTCGGATGAAAGCCCTACGCCGATTCTTACCGGGGAAGATATTTACCTGAAGGAACCGTTCCAGGTGTTGTGTGAAAAACATGCGGTGAGCAAGATTCACCCTGATCTGGCGACTTCTGGCGGCATTCTGGAGACACACAAGATCGGCGATATGGCCGAGGAATACGGCGTGCCGATGGCCATGCACTTTGCGGGGACTCCGGTGAGTTGCATGGCGAATGTGCACTGCGCGGCGGCGACACAGAATTTCCTGGCGCTGGAAAATCACTCACTGGATGTGACGTGGTGGTCGTCCATGGTGCAGGAGTACACGAGTGCTCCGGTGGTCAATCATGGGTGGATTGAGGTTCCAGACCGGCCCGGATTGGGCGTGACCTTGAATGAAGACGTAATACGGCAGCATCTGGCGCCGGGGACGGGGTATTTTGATCCCACTCCGCAGTGGGACCATGAGCGTTCCTGGGACCGGATTTGGAGTTAGCCAAGCTTAAGAGCCGGGAACGGATATCAAACGACTGAATTAAAGCCTTGGGTTGCTTTCCCAGTATCGCCTCCCTGATGAGGCGTGGCGTCAGTTGTCGGTTTCCAGTTCTCGGTTCTCAGAGACGCCGAGACATTGCAGGACTCGGGCGGACACGGTAACATTATGAGGCCCTGCGCTGGAGGGATGCGTGTGGGAAGCTGGAGGTCGGGCAATTCCGGCGTAGCTGGAACCCTCTGCCGTACCTCGACAAGTTATTGATTTAACAGAAAGTACTGCGGAAGTGGTGGAACTGGCAGACACACCATCTTGAGGGGGTGGCGCCGCAAGGCGTGGGGGTTCAAATCCCCCCTTCCGCACCATGAATTCGACATGATCATCACACTGATAACCATTGTTCACATTATCGTTTCCTTCTTTCTGATTGGCGTCGTACTGCTGCAAAGCGGCAAGAGCGGCGACATCGCAGCGGCTTTTGGCGGGCAGGGCAGCCAGACGGCTTTCGGGCCGCGTGGCTCGGCTACCGCCCTCACCAAGGCCACGACCTGGTCGGCCATCGTCTTTATCGTGACCTCGATCACACTCTCGATCTATGCCACGAAAGGTGGAACCCACGCCAAGTCAGTGCTGTCAGATCAGCCTTCGCAGACGCAGTCCCAACCTAAGAAATAGTCGTTGGTCTTCGGTCGCTGGTCTTTGGCCAACGACTGACGAGCAGCGGCCAATGACCGCTTTATGATTCACGAAATCCTTGCTGTCGGGCCGCTGCAATGCAATTGCTCAGTCCTCGGCGATGAGTCCTCGCGCGAGGCCATGGTGATTGATCCCGGCGATGACATCGAGGATGTGCTCGCTCTCGTCCGCAAACACAATCTTCAGGTCAAGCAGATCGTGATTACGCACGCCCACATTGATCACGTGGGCGGGGCGATGAAGCTGAGGGCTGCGACTGGGGCCCCCATTCTGCTCAATCAGAACGACCATGCTCTGCTGAAGATGCTGGATGTTCAGGCGGCCTGGATTGGCGTGGCTACGCCGGGAAAAGTCGAGATCGATCAGAGCGTGGGGCAGGCTGACATGGTGAAGGCCGGATCGCTTACTGCCGACGTTCTCCACACTCCAGGGCACACCGAGGGTAGCATTTGCCTTTACTTTCCAGCTGAGCAGAAACTGATCGCTGGAGATACGCTTTTTTCCGGCAGCATTGGGCGAACGGATTTGCCGGGCGGGTCGTTTGAGAAGATTATCCGGTCATTGCACGAGAAAGTGCTTGCTTTGCCGGACGAGACGGTCGTTGTGCCCGGTCATGGGCCTCTGACTACAGTTGGCGAGGAACGCGAGAACAATCCGTTCTTGACGAAACGCTAGCCCCTACTTCCGCATCGGCTGAAAGATCGCAAATACCGCGCCTTGCGGATCAGCCAGGACCGCCATGCGGCCCACATTCTCCATGGTCATGGGTCCCATGAAGAATTTTGCGCCCAGTTGTTTTGCTTTCGCTGCCGTAGCATCGCAGTTTGAAGTCAGGAAATATGCCAGCCAGTGAGGCGGAGCATTGGGGTTCCGCATGGATGAAGGCTGGACTCCACCGATAAAATCGTTTCCGCTCTCAATGTGCAAATAACCGGAAGTATCGTGCTCGCCTGCGGAAATCTTCCATCCAAATAGTCCGGAATAAAATTTGCTCGCAGTGGAGGGATCGTGCGTACTCAGGTCGGCCCAGCAAAGAGTGCCGTCTTCGCCGGCGATGCCGATTCCGGAGTTCTTCATCGCCTGCCATATGCAGAACATGGTTCCCGTCGGGTCCTGGATTACTGCCATCCTGCCGTGGTCCATCACATCAAAAGGTGGAGCACAAATTTTCCCGCCTAGTTGCTGGGCTTTATTTGCGCTGGCGTCAACGCTTTCTACCGACATGTAGATGCCCCAATACGGCTGATTGCCCTGCTCCTTGCGCAGAGTGCAGGCTGCGGCGGCGTCACGGCCATCCAGTTTGAAGATGGTGTAGTAATCGTCCGGCCCCATGGGGGAGTCTTGCACCGCCCACCCGAATAGTGATGTGTAGAAATCTTTGGCGGCTTTTTGGTCGGAGGTGGCTAGCTCGATCCAGCAGAATGATCCAGGCTTGGGAGTGATGTGCGGCATTGGCTGAGTATAAGCCGCATCGTAGGTCTTAGGAAGATTTTGGGGTGTAAAAATTGTGTGAAGACCCAAAGAGCCGGGGCAAACCCCGGCTCGACCCGGCCACTTCCGGAATCAGGCTGCGGCTCGGAAGGCTTGCAGGGCTTTTTCTTCGGTGTCGTAAACCTCGAATACCGTCAGCAGTTTGGTGACCTGGAGCAGGTCGCCTACGCGCTTTGTGAGGCTGGCCAGTTTGATGGAGGCGCCCGCGCTGGTGGCCGAAGTGTAGAGAGCGACCAGTGTGCCCAGGCCTCCGCTGTCAATATAGTTGACCTCGCCCAGATTCATCACGATGCGCTTGTATTCCAAAAGCAACTGCTTGACGGTGTCGCGCAGATAGGCGGATTCATCGCCGAAAACGATGCGGCCGACACAATCGAGTACCAGAACGCCGTCTTCTATACGGTTGGATAATTTGAGCTGCAAGGGAGTCTCCTTGGTTTCAAATCTATGCCTCACCAGCCTACCTTGCGGTCGGGTTTCAGGCAAGCCGGAACACCATCGGAAGGCGGCCTGCGCCTGGGCCCGGCTTTCGCCGCGATAAATCGCCTGCGCGCCCCGCTTCACTTCGTCGTAATCGCGTTTGCGCACGTGCTCTAAAATGTTGCGCATCTTGTGCACCCAGCAGCGTTGATGGGCCACGCGCGGATACACCGTCTGGATCGCGGCTGCCAATCCGGGACAGCCGTCGGTAACGATCAGCAGCAACTTTTTGCCCTCCAGCCCGCGGCGGTACAGATCTTCCAGCAGGCCCTCCCAGTCGGCCTGGCTCTCGCCCCGGCTGCGCAAAAAGGCCAGCAGATGACGGGTGCCGTCCTGGCGCACCCCGTAGGCCACCAGCATGTGCACCCGCTTGCGCCCCGCCGGACGCCGCATGCGCAGGCTCACCCCGTCCAAAAACAGATACCCGTAATCGTCGCGCAACCGCTCCCGATGAAACTGCCGCACCAGTGCGTCCAGCGAGCGGGTGATGCGCGACACGGTTTGCGGACTCACCGTTTCACCCTTTAACCACCATCGGAAAGCAGGCCTGACCTGCGGATTTCTTGGCGGTTTCTCCGCTTTTCTCGGGGTTCTATGCGGATCAAGCTTTGCGCGTTGCTGGAAAGAACAAAATCTTAAACCGCAGAGAGCGCAGAGGTTACGCAGAGGCCGCAGAGAAATACATCAGAATTGCCCGGTCCTACCCTGCTCAGACTCACGTATAATCGAACGTTCTCTCCATGAGTTATCAAGTCCTGGCGCGTAAATACCGGCCGCAAAAGTTTTCCGAGGTGATCGGGCAGGACCATGTCACCCGTACGCTTAAGAACGCCATTGAGCAGGGACGGACCGCTCATGGGTACATCTTCAGCGGGCACCGCGGTATTGGGAAGACTACCATCGCGCGGATTTTGGCGATGGCGTTGAACTGCCGGTCGGCGGAAAATCCGGTGGCTGAGCCTTGCGGGATTTGCGAGTCCTGCACTGAGATTCGGGCCGGGAATTCGGTGGATGTGATTGAGATTGACGCGGCTACTAACCGCGGAATTGACGAAATCCGCGAACTGCGGGAGGCGGCCCGGTATCGGCCAGCACGCGACCGATTCAAGATTTACATTCTCGACGAAGCCCACCAGATTACCGACGCGGCTTTTAATGCGCTCCTAAAGACCCTCGAAGAACCGCCCGGGCACGTGGTGTTCATGCTGGCCACGACTGCTCCGGAAGATATACCCCAGACGATCCGCTCCCGCTGCCAGCACTTTAGCTTTCGCGCGGTGAAGTTCGAGGAGATTGTTGGGCAACTCAAGGACCTTCTCGGCAGGGAAAACCTCGAGGCCGACGATGATGCGTTGGCTTTACTGGCCGAAGCCGGCGATGGGTCGGTGCGGGATGCGCTTTCCATCCTGGACCAGGCGATTGCATCGAGCGATGGGCGATTGACTGCGGAGTCGGTGCGGCAGTTGGTAGGGACGGTTTCCTCCAGCGTTTTGGAAGATGTGATGCAGCAGGTGGCGCAGGGGTGCAGTGATGAAGTTCTGAAGCTGGTGGACCGATTGATCAGCGATGGGCAGAATCCTACGCATTTTGCACGGCAGTTGGTCCGGTTCCTGCGCAATACTATCGTGGCCAAGGTTGCGGGAGGCGAGTCTTCCCTGCTCCAGATTTCCAGTGATGAACGGCAGCGCGTCGCGCGCGTGGCTGAGTTGTTCTCCGAAGAAGACCTTACGCGGCATTTGCAAATCATGTTACGCACGCATGGAGAATTGGGCTATCGGCAGGAGCAGCGGTTTCATCTGGAGTTGGGGCTGTTGAAGATGACCCATGCGCAGAAGTTGCTCCCCATCGAGCAATTGCTCAGCGATGCGGTGATTGGGCCTGCGGTTCCGCGTCCGGGTGGTAAACCCACGGTTGTTCCTAATACGCCACGGAGTGTGCCTCCTCCATCCCGGCCAGAGCATGTCTCTCCTTTTTCTGCCGATACTGCGCGGAAGAGTGGATCGAAGCCGCAGATGTCGACTGAGATGCCGATGTCGCCCGGACCAAGAATCGTGGGCGCTCCTTCTGCACCCGTGGTGATGGGATCGGCTGCGCCGGTTGCGCTGAGCCAAGAAACACCTGGCATCGTACCTGCTCCCGAACTGAGGAGAGAAGCAAAGCTGCCGGAGGCTTCGGCCCAACCCGAGGAACTGCGCGGTGCGGTTTTGAATGCCTTGGCGGAATCAGGTCAGCGCATGCTGGTTGCCCTGTTGGAATCCGGCGAGTGGGAAGTTGTGGGGAACGAGCTGATTATTAAAGTCGCTTCCTCCGCGACCGTGATCGATATGTCGTTTGGGGCAGATGCAAAGCGACTTTTGATTGCCACTGCAAGCGGTGTTTTGGGACGGCCGGTTAAAGCCAAAGTCGTCCCCGGCGGAACGCCGCAAGCCGTCAAGAGTGCGCCCGTATCCAATGGCGGAGGACGCAAACGGGCGGAACAGGATCCCATTGTTCAGCGCATGAAAGAAAAGTTTGGCGCAGAGATCCGGACGATCATTGACTACAAGGAAAAACGGTAGGCTTCATGGCAAACTTCAATATTCAGGAACTGGTCACGCAGGCGAAGCAGCAGTATGAAGTCATGCAAAAGAAAATGGAAGAAACGGTGGTTGAGGCGTCTTCCGGCGGCGGGAGTGTGACGGTGAAGATGAATGGGCGCAAGCAGGCGCTCAGCATTAAGATTGATCCGGAAGTGGTGAAGAGCGGAGACCTGGAGATGCTTCAGGACCTGGTGACCTCGGCGGTGAATGCTGCCAGCGCGAAGGTGGACCAGGCCATGCAGTCCACCATGGGTGGAATGCTGGGAGGGATGGGCATTCCGGGGCTGTAATCCGAATCATTTGTAATTTAGTAATTTTGTACTCGGGTAATGTTCCTTCAGCCGAATTACTCAATTACAAAATTTCCCAATTACTCAATCTCTTACATGTCTAAATTTGCAGAGCCGATGGCGCGGCTGATCGATGAGTTGAAGAAGCTGCCCGGCGTGGGCAGCAAGAGCGCGCAGCGGCTGGCTTTTCATATCCTGCGTTCGAGCGAAGAGGACGCTGAGGCGCTGGCCGCGGCGGTGCGGGACGTGAAAGCCAACCTGCGCCTATGCTCCGTCTGCAACAACATCACCGATGTTGACCCCTGCGTTTATTGCAGCAGCGCCACCCGGAACCAGCGGCTGGTGTGCGTGGTGGAAGAGCCGACCAATATTGCTGCCATCGAAAAGACCAAGCATTTCAACGGCGTGTATCACGTCTTGCATGGTGCTATTTCTCCGCTGCACGGAGTTGGGCCGGAGCAGTTGCGCATTGCGAACCTTATGCGGCGCGTGGACGACGGACAGGTCGATGAAGTAATCATTGCGACCAATCCGACCGTGGAAGGCGAGGCTACTGCGACCTATCTCTCAGGGCAATTGCGTCGGGTTGGGCTGAAAGTTACGCGGATTGCTATGGGAATACCGGTTGGAAGTGACATCGAATACGCGGATGAGATCACTATGTTGAAGGCGATGGAGGGTCGGCGCGACATGTGAGGTTGGGGATCCAGAGTGTGAAAACTTTTTCCCTTCCTTACCTTGCTTGCGCGCCCCACACCATCGTGCCATCAATTGTGTAACTGCTTTAGATACTTATATATACGTACCATTCCTTCCCGCGCACCTGAATATTTCTATTGGCCAGCCGGTTGCACTACTCCAGGGCAAGACACCGTTTGTTTCCTCGCTCCTTCTTGGATTTTGCTGGTGAGGGCAAAGGTAAAAAAACCATTTCGTCGCCAGCCGCGCCGCGTGTGATGTAACCGCATCTTTCACACGACGCACTCCAAACCGGGCTAAATTTAGCCCGGTTTTTTTTGCGAATCCGAAGAAAAAAGCAAAAGACTTTAACCGCGGAGAGCACAGAGAACTTCTGCAAAGGGCGCGGAGAAAAACAAAGCAATTTCCTGCGGTAGACTACGCACTCTTTTTTTGACTGGATTGTGGCTTGGACGCTGGTAAGGATTTTAGAAGAATCGGCCGGCGGAAGCTGGTTTCCAGCAGATGCCTTGCGGCGGCGATGGTTTCTGCTGAGCGGTCGCGGGATGCGTACCCCTGAGCGGCCACGATCAGCACGCCATTTTTCTGGGCCAACTCAACCTTGTGGATGCGGCCGTCCTGTTTGCAATCCAACGCATTGGCCAGGCGGAGAATTCCTGCCAGGCGCGACACCTCTCGCCTTTGAGGTAAAGACGAACCACGCAGAGCTTTTTGGCCGCCACGCGGAAGCGCTCCGCGATGGTAACGTGCAACCGTGCCCGCCATCGCGACATCTTGATTGCTCCAACCTAATGGCGGCCTCAGGCGACGCACCAGCCGGTAAGTGGTTTTATGATGCCCTTTCTCATGCTGGGACCGCCCTACATCGTGCAAGAGCGCGGCCAGTTGGAGGATTGCGCGCTGGTTAGTGCCGTTAGCGGCCAAAAGACCTTCCGCAGCGAGGCCGTCATAGAGTTGCAAGGCCAGGCGGGCCACATGCGCGGAATGATGGAAATCAGGATCAAGAAATGACGCCCATAGTTTCAGCCGCTGTAAACCTATCGCTTCAATCTCTTTGCCGTGTGGGAGCGCCTGACGCCACAGTTGCCAGAGCCCGGCTTTTCCTATTGTTTTGTCCCGATACTTTTGCACGCGGCGACCGCGCTCTTCCACAATTTTTGCGCGCCAGAGTAATTTCGCGCCGGCGTCGGGGAAAGCATCGATTTTCAGGGCCGTCGTCCAAAGCACGTCGAGATCGTGGACATCGCCCAGCAAGTCCTGGAGATTTTTTAAATCGGCCGCCCAAGCCTCATGTTGACGAGGAAGGAAATTCTCCACGATATAGCGGAAGCGTTTTATACCGATGCGCAGGCTATGGAGCGCCACTTGAGAGCGATTGCGCAAGGCGCGCTGGTGCAGTTTGTAGCCTTCCAGCCAGCGTTCCAACGCTAAATGGCGAAAGATAGCGCTACCAGTCCGCAGGCGTGCGGCACGGCGGGAGAGGGAATGACTCCACTTTTTCCACTGTTTACGATCGAACTCTTGCAGCGCCACAGCGGCTTGGGCCTTGCATCTTGCTTCCTGTGCGGCCAGATGGTTGAGCAGGGCGTTGGTCACAGGGTCGCCGGGGGCATCGAGCCGGTGGGTCCACTCTTCCATGACTTGCATGTCCCGCAGATTACCCAAACTGCTGAACAGGGACTTCCCTGCTTTTTTCATTTGCTTCCATGCAGGATCCGGATCTACCGCCATCAGGCCATCCGCCAGGGAACGGCAGCGGCGCAAAGCCACGCGAAGATCGTGTACCGGATCCGGGGCAAATTCAGCGCCGGCCAGTTCGCATTCTTCCAGGACGCGGTGCATCCAGAAGGCGAAGCCCGAGTCTTTCTGCGAGCTTTTGGCTTGGAGAGCAGGAGAGGACATGCGGGCTACATTCTAGCTTTCTTATCGAACTATAGGAAGGATCCGGATCTGAGCAAATAATTCGATTCGGCCAAAATCAGGGTTAAAGTCCTATTAGGATTACGCGACATTTCCAACGTATTTGGCGGAAAATCCCGCTATTTTTGGCATTACCTCCGTAATGTGCGCCCTCTTACTTTTAGATTTACGCTAAGCCTACTGGAAAGATAGGAGTAGCCTATTCTCGCCACGGACACAAACCGGTCCAACAGGGTAGCCTCGGCTCGTGCCTTTGTGCATAGCCTCAACATCCTGGTGAAATACGTGCGCCTGTATGGTTTTGACCATAAGCGTACGGAAGGCCAGTTCCAGATCACCTGGAATGAACTCCAAAATGGATTACCGCAGGGCGGGGAGAGCGGATTTTTACTGGGTGTGACTGGCAACCAATTGTTACTGGATGGAACTCCGCTCGAAACCGGGCAAGCAGAGCGCAGTTTCGCACAGTTGCTGAATACTGCGGGCTTAGCGAGTATTCATTTCTCGCAAAAGGTTACGCGTGACGATTTCATCCGGCTGGTGCGTGCTTTTACTCTTGGCGGTACCAAGGCATCGGACGTCGCCAAGCAGATCAAAGATACTTTTGGCGACAGCCCACAAGCTACCATCCGAATCAACGAAGTCAAATTCATTGCTGCGGACCCTTCGACCGGAGAGGTCAGCATCGCCGCACAAATCGCGGCGCAGACTCTGGGGCCCGAGTTTAAGCAGTGGCTCAATGAACCCCAAAAACTTTTGCAGTTGATTGCCGCGGCCGAAGGCGCGAAGAACGTAAGCGGCGACGGCACCGGAACTGTCACTGTGCCGATTGGCTCGGTGCCAAATGTGCGTCTCGGCAGTGGCGATGGAACTGGATCCGGGACCGGAACCGGCGGTGGCACCGGGCCGGGAGGTGGAGATGGTACCGGCGTCGGAGTGGCCAATGGCTGGACCGGCGGGACGGTTCCTCTGCAAGAAGAAGAAGTCATCCAGGCGATCCGTTTGCTCACCCGCTTTGGTGAAGTTGGCGACGATCCGAATGTCAGCCCAGAAGCCTTCCAGAAAGAATTGAGCGAGGTTGATAGCAACACCAAGGTCAACCTACAGCAGTTGCTGGGCAGCCTGGCGGAACGGGCCACCTCTGCGCAGCAGGATGACACACCCCTGCTCATGAAGGCGGCCGAACATATGGCCATTCGCTTTGCCCTGGAAAAATTCCAGAAGGGCGAAGTCAAGGTCAATGCTGTCCATCAGATGATGGAGCACATGAGCCGGCAGATGGACACTCTGCGCCGGATCCTGCGTATTCAAGAAGACAAGATGAACAAGGCGGGGATTCTGGTGGAATCCCACGCCGACATTCTCGACCGGATGTTCTGGGCGGAAGTTCCGGAAGCGGGCAAGAAAAGCGTTCTGCTTTCGAACGAGGCGGCATGCGTTCCGCCGCGCAACATACGGCAATTTGTGGAAACTTTGCTGGAGCGCAGTGACAAAGAGACTTCCGAGAGCATTTTGAAGAATTACATCAACGCCCTCGACACCAAGGACGCAGACACCCGTCGTAAAGTTGCCATCGGCCTGGGTCAGCTGGCGGACCTGGTGGGTGAAGTCGGCAGCGACTCAATGGCTTACTCCATCCGCAAAGTTGGAGAGGCCCTGGCACGGGAAGCAGAGCCGGATTTGCAAAGCTTGCTGGGCGCGGCGTTTGTGCGGATGAGTTCCGAAGCCAGCACTCGCAAACAATTCCGCGCGGTGGCCGAGGTTTGTGAAAGCATGGACCATGTTGCCCAGCAACGGCCTGTTCTGGCGAATGATCTGCGGCCGCGCATCGGCATCGAGAACCGTTTGCCTGAATTTATTGAGGAAGCACTGCATGTGGCTCAATTTCCTCAAGATTTAGTTGAAGTCTTGCGGCGTACTTCCGAGGCTGCGGCCGAGCATCTGTCCAACCGCTTCTTCCGCTGCATGCGGCGCGAAGAATGCGACCGGATGGTGGACTTAGTTAAAGAGTTGGGATCGCCTTGCATGGCGCACTTGCGCGAGACACTACGCACGGCACAGCCCCGGCAGGCAACTGCGGTTGTGGGTCTTCTGAGCCGTCTTGATGTTCCCAGTCTGTTGGAGTTACTACCCTTGCGGCTGCGTGAATGGAACCGCTTCTATCATGATGTGGTCGTACGCCAGGTCGCTTATGGTGCGGCGCTGGACCGTGGACGGACATTGCTGGAGCTTTTAGAAGTTCTCGACCCGGCAGTGTTACCGCAAGCCGTGGACGAAATTGGCATGAGTGGCGACCGCAGTGCGGCGCCTCCGCTCATGGTAATCGCGGAAGCCGGCGAAGCGCAGGGACGTTCTCCTCTGTTGCAACTTAAGGCGGTTGAATCGCTCGGGCGGCTGCGCGAACCTGAGTCAGTCCCGGTACTTCGCAATCTGTTTGAAGCCAAGAAAATGTGGAAGTGGGTCAACCACCGCGAGCTGCGGGTGGCCGCGGCACAGGCACTGGCGAAGATCGAGCCTAAATACGGTAGCCAGGTTTTGTCTGACAGCGGGCTTTCCGCTGCGGAACTGGCGATTGCGCCCTTGGATGCCGCCCCGGCTTGTCCCTGGGTACGGCAACGGCGCTATGAACGAATTACTCTGGCACGTACGATTCCTGCTACCTTGAGCAGTTCCTGGGGAAAGTCCAGCCTTCTGATCCGCGAACTGAGTTTGGGCGGCGGTATGGGCACGAAGGAAGACAACCTCCGCGTAGGCTCCGATGCGACCCTGGAAATCAATGCCGGAGTGCGTAAGAAAATCCGCGCGCAGGTGCTGTTGCGCCGGGCCCGCGTCAATGAAATCGGGTTTGAGATCTCGGACACTGACCTGGAGAGCCGTTATCGTCTGCGTCACCTGCTGGTTGAGGCCTTTGATGCCACAAAAGACGGTAAGAACGGCGATTGGGGTGGAGAGCGGAAAGTCTAGTTCTTTGAAACCTTATAAGAAGCAAAAGCCTCTGCTGAAGCAGAGGCTTTTGCATTTTCCCGAGTGCCAGTTACTTCACCTTAGCGAAAATGATGACCAGTGTGTACAGCGCCAGGGACTCAATCAGCGCCAAACCGAGAATCAGTGAAAACTGAATACCAGGCCGAGCGGCAGGATTGCGGGCCAGGGCTTCGGTAGCCGAAGCCGTGGCTTTGCCCTGCGCCAGCCCGCAGACGGCGGAAGCAATGGCCATGGAAAACCCGGCGGCAATCGCGACCCAGTTGACCGCACCAGCCGCTTCCCCGCCCTGCGCGAACGCAGGCACGGCAAAGCACAGGAATGATAACACCATGAACAGCTGACTTAATCTACGCATTATGTTGCTCTCCTTTTTTGCCGCCAGGAGGTGGTTGACGTCATCCTCGTGCAGACGTCCTCACACTGGAAGCTGAAAATCAGTGACTAGTGACTAGTGATTAGTTCGCATGGCTCGCCACTAATCACTAGACACTTAATGCTCTTCTGCTACTGCGCCTGCAAGGTACACCATGGTCAGCAGAACAAAAATATACGTCTGCAAGAAAGACACTCCGATGTGCAGCCCAAGAAACACGATGGGAACACCGATCGGGACCAGGGAAAAGAAAACCAGCGTGACCATATCACCGGCAAACATGTTGGCATACAGACGAACGGTGAGTGACAACATGCGGGCCAGGTGACTGATGATCTCAATCGGAACCATGATGATCCCCAGCCACCACATCGGCCCCACGAAATGTTTAAGATACGCGATGCCGTGATGCTTGAATCCCTGGGTTTGATAGTAGACGAAGGCGCAAATAGCACATCCCAAAGGCACCACACTCACCGCAGTCGGCGACTCAAAGCCAGGGACTAGGCCAATCAGGTTACAAATCAGAATGAACAGCGCCAACGTGACCAGGAAAGGCGTGAACGCCTCACCGCCATGTCCAATGACTTCATGGCTCTGGTCTTCGACGAAGCCGTGAATCCCTTCGAAAATGTGTTGCAGACGGACCCGGGCTCTCCACGGACAAGCTGGAACGGACAAGCAGGAACAAAATAAGCAGAAATCCGAACACCAGCAGCTCCATCGCCACAGCATTACTGATCGGCGCCTGGGGATAGGCCGGCGCAAAATGCAGGGCGCGCAACATAGCCGTGACGGGCCCTGCGAGTGCATGGTTCAAAAGTTCCGTGATCCAGAGTTGTTCAGGCATGGAGATCAAAGGCCGCGGGCCAAAGCCGCGAAAACCTCATATGCAGTTTCGCAAGCGATGGCCGCCACGGGTACGAATAGTCCCATAAAGAGCCCATTGAGGCTCGCGGGCGAAACAGTGAATATAGCATAGGCCGCGCCCCCCATCAAAAAGTAGCGCAGCAAAAATCTGACAACCACTCCCTTGCCGGATTGGGCTTGGCCGGAGTGTGTGGCTTTGTCGGCGAGCGCGGTCACGACCCGTTTCAGCCAATGGAAATTCAAGTATGCGATGCCGCATCCGCACGCCAGGCCGAGCGCGATATGCCAGCCGTAGAGTGCTTCACCCACTACCACGGCACCAACCGAAAGGATGGGGATAAACCACGTAATACGGTTTAGGGCCCCTTCGTAAAAAGCATCCGCGGCAGTGGAATCAAGGTTCATTGTTTGGACGCTGCGGCAGCTTCGCGGATCAGCTCCACAAAGCCAGCGATAATCCCCAGGATCAGACCGACGAGATAAAGCCAGGTAGTATGCAGCCAGCGGTCTAACAGGCTCCCAACTACTAAGCCGGCAACGATTGCCGCAGGAAAAACAAATGCCAACTGACTGTAGCGCGCAACCTGAAGCCAGGAATTTTTCTCGGGGGAATCGTTATCGGGATTGGGCTTTCCCATCAGCAGTAAGGTATCAGGTCTGAAGGAAAAGCGGCGGAACTAGCCAAGTCCCAGCGACCAGTTCACCATGCGAATAAACGGCTCGGGGAGGACGCCGATTCCCAGCGTGGCGCAAGCGGTCAGGCCCAGCGCGATACGCATGCCAAAGCTGACTGGCAGCGGCTCTTTCTCCAGCGGTTCGCGCATGAACATGGCGTTAGCGACTTTCAAATAGTAGTAGAGGCCGAACACGGAATAGGCCACGCCCAGCGTCGCCAGAATAAAGTGGCCGCTTTCGATCAGGCTGAGAAAGACGAAATACTTGCCGTAGAAGCCGGCCAAAGGCGGTATGCCAGCCAGGGAAAGCAGGAAAAGCAGCATCAGGACTGCTTCGACCGGGGCGCGTGAGTAGAGTCCGGCGATGTCGTCTATTTCATCGCCGATCACGTTGCGGTGGCGTAACGATGTGACCACAGCGAATGCGCCCAGATTCATGAAGGTGTAGACCAACAGGTAAAGCAGGATGCCCTTGAAACCGTCCAGGTATGATTCCTGCGAAACAGCCGAACCCAGAGCGACGAGCGCAAGCAGGATGTAGCCCACGTGGGCAATCGAAGAGTAGGCCAGCAGGCGTTTCAAGTTATTTTGCGTTAACGCCGCAAGGTTGGCGCCGGTCATGGTGGCGATGGAGACAAACACGACCACCGGCACCCAGATTTCGTGAAGCGGGCCTAGCCCCAAAAGCAAAATGCGCAGCAACATGGCCCACGCTGCGGCTTTTACCGCGACCGACATGTACCCGGTGATGCTGGTAGGCGCGCCCTCGTAAGCGTCGGGCGCCCATTGATGAAACGGGATCGCGGCAATTTTGAAAAACAGGCCGGTCATGGTCGCCAGCAGCGCCAGAACTGCGACTGGGCTGGCATGGCCATTGGCTGCTCTCATTTGAGAATTGAGCGTGTGTGCGATTACGCCCAGGTTTGTGCTCCCCGTCAGACCGTAGAACAGAGACAATCCATAAGCAAAAATGCCTGAGGAGAACGCGCCCAGCAGAAGGTACTTCAAGGCTGCTTCATTGGAGCGCTTGTTACTACGCAGAAAGCCAACCAGAATGTATGTGGAAATGGCCATCAATTCCAAGCCAATGAAAATCAGGACGATGTCCACCCCGGCGGCCATGCACATCATGCCGATTACAGAAAACAAAATCAGCGAGTAATATTCGCCATGGTTTTCGTGCTCTATCTCGAGGTAGCGGATGGAGATGAGGATGGCAATCGCAGCGGCGGCCAGAAAGAGGGACCAGAAATAGACCGTGAACGCATCGATTAACATCGACCCGGCGAGTGCGGGTTGACCGGCGTAGCCGTGGAGCCGCAGATTTTCGACGTGCCGGTAAATTCCAGGAATCCCGCGAAACCATCCCAACGCCGGAATTCCCGTGATCCCCAATGCCGCGAATACCAAGCCTCCCAGCGCCACGAACGCGTTGAGACGCTTCCACTCCGCAGGCACCATTAAGTCAAAAAGCAGGATGCCAAGCGCGAACAGGGTCAGCAGGATAATCGGCAGGATCATGGCGTAGTCGTATCCGCCGAAAAATGATTGCGGGACCGGCACTATTTCGCTCCCTTGGTGGTTACATTGGCCATTTTAGTTTCAGACGGACTTTGGGGAGCGGACTTCTCCTCCGGCACTGCTGAAGCATCGACATTTTCTTTGAGGCCCGGATAATCGGGGCGCACGGAAAGCACAAGCTGGTTGACCGGCTGCCTGAGAATCTCGAAGAATGGTTTGGGATAGATACCGATCCACAGCGCCAGAATGATGAGCGGAGTGAAAATCAGTACCTCGCGCGGCGTGAGGTCGGACAACTTTTCATTCTTGGGGTTGGTGACCTTGCCGAAAAATACCCGCTGATAGAGCCACAGCAAGTAAGCGGCGGCTAAAACCACCCCCGGCACCGCCCAGGCCGTCCAGAAGAGGCCCGTGTGCCCGGCAATGTTACTTTCCAGGAAGGTGCCGCTCAAAATCCTGAACTCTCCGATAAAACCGTTCAGCAGCGGCAGCCCCATCGAGGACAGGAACATGATCATGGCGATAGTGGCGTACACCGGCATGACGTTGGAGATGCCGCCGTATTCAGAGATCTCGCGGGTATGACGCCGTTCGTAGAGAACGCCCACGATCAAGAACAGCGCTCCGGTGGAGATTCCGTGGTTAATCTGCTGGAGCACGGAACCGTCGAGTCCCATGGGCGTCAGCGCGAAAATTCCCAGGGTGCAGAATCCCAGGTGGCTGACTGACGAGTAAGCCACCAGCTTTTTCATGTCCTTCTGCATCAGCGAGACCAATGCACCGTAGATGATTCCGATGATGGACAGAGTCATCATCCAGAAACGCACTCGTGGATGCATTACCACGGCGGGGAAAAATGGCAAGGCAAAGCGGATCATGCCGTAGGTCCCCATTTTCAGCAGGACGCCGGCCAGAATCACCGAGCCGGCGGTCGGAGCTTCCACGTGGGCATCCGGCAGCCAGGTGTGGAAGGGGAACATCGGAACTTTAATGGCAAATCCGATGAAGAAGGCAAAGAACAACCACACCGCGTAGTTGAACGGGATGTGCGGAGCGGTGTTGTACAGCGCCGGAATGCTGAAGGTGTAAACCCCTGTGACCGCGTGATGATTGATGTACAGGAAAAGAATTCCCAACAGCATTAGCACCGAACCAGCCAACGTGTACAAAAAGAACTTGATGGCGGCATAGAGCTTGCGCGGGCCTCCCCAGATACCGATGAGCAGGTACATGGGCACCAACATGGCTTCCCAGAAAACGAAGAAGAGGAAGAAGTCCAGCGCCATGAAAACACCCAACATACCGGTTTGTAGGACCAGGAACCAGACGTAATATTCCTTTACACGGTCTTCAATCGCCGTCCAGGAGCAGAGGATGGATATCCATCCCAGCAGCGTGGTGAGCATGATGAGCAGGAAGGAGATGCCATCAATGCCGAGGAAATAACCCGCGCCGATCGAGGGGATCCAGTTGTTGATGCCGCCTTCGATGAAATGGAAGTGAGTGGGCGTTTCCAGGAAACGCTCCGCCCAGAATCTGGGCACCAGCGGCAGGGAGATAAGCAGTCCGCCCAGGGCGAAGATGTTCGCGACCCAGCGGATGGCGTTCTTGTTCTCTTTCGGCATGAACAAGAGCACCAGCGCGCCCAGCAGCGGCGTGAACAGAATTATGGAGAGAATGTGATTTTGCATAAGAAGCCGTCGTTAGTCGTCGGTCATTAGTCGTCAGCCGTTAATTACCAGCACCATGCTCCCTACCGCCATGCGTAATAAAAGACAAATCCCACCAATCCGAGGACCATCACCAGCGCATACCACTGCACCAATCCCCATTGCAAAGCGCGTGCTGGATACGAAAGCATGCGCGCAACCATGGCGGGGCCATTCACGCAGAGGCCGTCAATGATCCACTTGTCCCACCATTTGGAAATATTCGAAATAAGTCGCGTTAGCCAACCCGCGCCGTTTACCAGGCCATCCACAATGTGTGCGTCAAACCATGACGACGCCTCGCCCAATCCCATGACTCCCAAGCGGGCAGAACCTACTTTGCGTCGCCCGGTGAAGGCGTAGTCGTAAGCCTCATCTACGTAGAACTTGTTCAGCAGCGTGTTGTAGAGAGGCGGAGCGGTAGCGGCAATCGGCTCCGAATAGTCCTTGCCTGCTCTCCCATAGCTGCGCCACGCCAAACCGCCGCCGGCAACGGCGGCGCCTATGGAGAGCAGCATCAAGCCATATTCGATGCCGCGGTTCCCTTCTACTGGTTGCTCATGCGCAGGTTCTGCGGAGAACACCGGTTCAAGGAAATGCTCAAAATGGTTGGACCCGCCCAGGCTTCCCGGCCATCCCAGCCATCCAGCGGTGAACGAGAAAAACGCCAGGATGACGAGTGGCACGGTCATGGACTTGGGCGACTCGTGGACGTGGTGCTCTACGTCGTGGCTCATGCGCGGCTGGCCATAGAACGTGAGAAACAGCAGACGGCCCATGTAGAACGCAGTCATCAGCGCGGTGACAAAACCAATCAGCCACAGATAGGGGAACGAGCCGTCGGCAGAGAGCCAACTGCGCCACAAGATTTCATCTTTGGAGAAGAACCCTGCCAGCGGCGGGATGCCGGCGATGGCCAGTGTCGCAACCGCCATGGTCTTGAACGTGGTACCAATCTTGCCGCCGAGATTCCCCATGTTGCGCATGTCCTGCTCACCGCTCATGGCGTGAATGACCGAGCCGGCGCCGAGGAACAACAGGGCTTTGAAGAACGCATGGGTGAAAACGTGAAAGACTCCGGCAGTGAAAGCCCCTACGCCGAGGGCCAGGAACATGTATCCCAACTGTGAAACGGTGGAATAGGCGAGTACGCGCTTGATGTCGTTCTGGACCAAGTCCAATGGACGCCGCAAAGAACGCGGTGAGCGCGCCGACAATCGCAACTACCTTCATGGATGAAGGTGCCAGCGTGAACAGCGCGTTGGACCGGGCGACCATGTACACGCCTGCTGTCACCATGGTCGCGGCATGGATTAAAGCGGAAACCGGCGTGGGGCCTTCCATGGCATCCGGCAGCCAGACATACAGCGGCAACTGCGCCGACTTGCCGCAAGCGCCTACAAACAGGAGCAGCGTCGCAATCGTAATGTAGTGCAGCTGATCCGGAGTGAAGTGGAGTGTGCGGGCAAGTTCCGTGACTCTGGTGAACTGGATGGAGCCGAACAGCCAGGCGATGGTCAACAGTCCAAGAAGAAATCCAGCATCACCAATGCGGTTGACGATGAATGCCTTGTTGGCGGCATCACTGGCGGACTTGCGTTGGAAATAGAACCCAATCAGCAGGTACGAGCACAGGCCTACCCCTTCCCAGCCAACAAACATTAACGCATAGTTGTTAGCCAGAATGAGCGTCAGCATGGAGAACATGAACAGGTTCAGATAGCCGAAGAAGCGGTAGTAGCCGCCTTCATGCGCCATGTAGCCGACGGAGTAGATATGGATCAACATGCCTACTCCGGTGACGAACAGCAGCCAGATACAGGAGAGTGGGTCGAGTAGAAAGCCGGCATCGGCGCGGAATGAGGCTGCACTGCCGTTCTGGGTAACGTAGTTCAGATCGCCGGTTCCCGTGCCCAGCCAGGTGTAGACCACTCTTTCGTACGGAGTACCAGGCCCACCGAAACCGAATTTGGGCTCCGTATAAAGGCCGTAGTCCCGGAACACTCCTAAAGCGAAAACAAATGCTAAGACAACTGCCCCTACGCACACCGCGTTCACAGCCTGCTTCGACAATTTGCGTCCGAAAAAGAACATCACTGCCGCGCCAGCTGCGGGAAACAGCGGGATCATCCACAAACGTGGAAGGAAAAAGAACATATTGTCAGCAGCCGAATGCATAGATTCTTCGTTTCGCTCAGAATGAGATGGCTACCACTTCATCAAATCCACTTCGTCCACGTTCACCGTTTCTTTGTTACGGAAGAACGCGATCAAAATTCCTAAACCAACCGCAGCTTCTGCGGCTGCGTCGGTGATAACAAAGATGGAGAACACCTGGCCGTGCAATCCCCAAATGCGGGAAAAGGCCACCAGGTTCAGGTTCACGGCATTCAAGATCAGTTCGATCGACATCAGCACTACGACCACATTCCTGCGCGTGAGTACGCCGATCACTCCTAATACAAAGAGGAGCGCGGCGACGATCAGGTAGTGCAGAATGCCGATTGGGGCCATAAAACCAGCTTCTAGCTTTTAGCTCCTAGCTTTTAGCTAAATTCGTTTCTTTGCCATTACCACCGCTCCGATGATTGCTACCAGCAACAATAACGATGCGATCTCGAAGGCGAACATGTAGTTCTGATACAGCATCTGGCCTACGGCCTGTGTGTTTGTTGAGTCTTCGGTGATCGCGGACAGCGGGCGGCGCAGCAATTGGGCAAAGGCATCGTTATTTCTTCCCGCGCTTCTCACGAACACCCCCACAAACAGGGCGCCCATTCCCAGTGCACCTAATAGGCCCAGGATCCAAATCTTGTTGAATTGCTCTTCTTTTTGAGACTTCTCGATGCTTACCAGCATGATCACGAACAGGAACAGCACCATGATGCCGCCGGCGTAGAGGATGATCTGCACGCCAGCCACGAACGGGGCGTAGAGCATTAAATAGAGTCCAGCGACCGCCAACAACGTCAGGATCAGCGCCAGGGCGCAGTGCACCGCATTGCGGCGGGTGATCACCAGCACGCCGCCGAGCACGGCCAGTCCGGACAACATATAAAAGAAGAATGTTGTGGCTACCGGTTGCATTTAGAAAATCACTCCCAGAATGGCGGTCAGAATCAGCACGCCGATTCCTATCGGCAGTAAAATCTTCCAGCCTACTTTCATCAACTGATCAAAGCGGTAACGCGGGAACGTGCCACGATACCAGATATACAGGTACATAAAGACGGCAACTTTGATGGTGAACCATGCGATGTCCTGTATCTTGTCTCGCACTGGAGGTACGAAGAGCACGATTCCGATCAGCGCCAACAATGCTCCAAATGCCGCCAGGCCCATTTTTTGAATGCGGAAATAGGGATGCGAAGGAAAGCGCCTTACGCTGCGGAACGATTGCGCCGCCAGTATCAGGAAGATTACTCCCGGCACAAGTCCAAAGATCAAATTCCAG
Source organism: uncultured Acidobacteriota bacterium (assembly GCA_963837365.1). GTDB lineage: Bacteria > Acidobacteriota > Terriglobia > Terriglobales > Acidobacteriaceae > CAWBXL01. The sequence continues at coordinate 274,174 of CAWIMW010000003.1, read as the reverse complement.
GTCTCGCCGCTCAGCCAGTGTGGGAAGGGCCGCATCCATCCGCCCAGCCACAGGGTAACGGCGATGGACGATACCGCGATCATTGCTGAATATTCCGCCAGAAAGAATAAAGACCAGCGGAAGCCACTGTATTCGGTGTGGAAACCCGCGCCTAACTCGCCTTCGGCTTCAGGCAAGTCAAATGGCACGCGGTTGGTTTCCGCCACCATGGCGATGGCAAAAATCACCAATGCAATCAATCCAAGCGGGAAAAATTTAAAAGCGAACCAGGTTTCCTGCGCCTGCTGGGCCTGTACGATTCCGATCATGCTCAGTGTGCCGTCGCCAGTTTTGCCGAGGCTGGTCATCAACACCGCCGAGATGACAGCCAGTCCCATGGCGATTTCGTACGAAACCATCTGGGCGCTGGCGCGGAGGGCTCCAAGCAGCGGATAGTGCGAGTTCGACGCCCACCCGGCCATGACCACGCCCAGCACGCTGAGCGAGGAGATGCCCAACATGAAGAGAATGCCGATGTTCATGTCGGTGACGGCGTGCTGCGGCCCGAAGGGCACCACGATGAACACTGTGAAGGCGGTGATGACCACAAATAGCGGAGCAATCCAGAATACCCAGCGGTCCGCCTCGGTGGGAGTGATGTCTTCCTTGATTAGCAGCTTGACTGCATCGGCAATCGGCTGAAGCAGGCCATGCGGGCCTACACGCATGGGGCCGAGGCGCACTTGCATGTGCGCGAGGATCTTGCGCTCCAGCCAGTTCATAGCGATTACCGCCACAGAAAGGCCGGCAAAAATCAAAAGAATGTAGATGAGGACCCAGAGCAAACTGCCGTACTCTCCAGGAGTTTGGTGGCTGCTGAGGTAGCCGGTGATGAAATCGGGCATTAGCGGTCTACCTCGCCGAGTACGATGTCGAGCGTCCCGATCACGGCAATTACATCCGACACCAGCGCGCCGCGGACCATCAAGTCGAGCGCTTGCAGATTTACGAATGACGGTGGACGTACGCGTATGCGATACGGCTGGGTCGAGCCGTCGCTGACGATGAAGTATCCCAGTTCGCCCTTGGGAGCCTCGATGGAGTGATAAATCTCGCCCACCGGGGGCTTCATAACCTTGGGAACTTTGGCCATGATCGGGCCTTCGGGAATTCTTTTCACCGCCTGATCGACAATGCGCAGCGATTGGCGCATTTCCTGCATTCGAACCAGGTACCGGTCATAGGTGTCGCCGTTCTGCCCGGTGGGAACTTCGAAATCAAATTCGGAGTAGGCGGCGTAGGGTTTGGCCTTTCTCAGGTCCCACTTAACGCCGCTGGCGCGCAACACCGGGCCGGTGACCCCGAGCGCTTTGCAATCGTCAGCAGAAATAAAGCCAATACCTTTGGTGCGCTCCACCCAAATGCGGTTGGTGGTCAGCAACTCTTCGTATTCATCAATCTTTGGGGTGACGAATTTCACGAATTTCTTTACGTCGTCTTCGAAGCCATCGTAGGTTTCATACAAACAGCCACCGATGCGGAAGGCATGTGTAGTCAGGCGCGCTCCGCAGTATTTTTCGAAAATCTTGAGGATCTCTTCCCTGTCGCGGAAGGTATAGAACAGCGGCGTGATGGCGCCGATGTCGAGCGCGTGCGTGCCCAGCCATAGCATGTGACTGGCCATGCGGTTCAGCTCGGTGAGGATCACGCGGATGTAATTCGCCCTGGGCGGGGCCTCAACGTTCAGCAGTTTCTCTACCGCTTCGCAATATCCCAGGCCGTTTGAGACCGCGGCCACGTAGTCCATGCGGTCTACGTAGGGATTGAACATGGTGTAGGTGCGGTGCTCGGCAATCTTTTCAACGCCGCGGTGGAGATAACCGATCACGCACTCCGTGCCCAGGACTTTTTCGCCGTCCAGCTTCAGAATCACGCGCAGCACGCCGTGCGTGGCCGGATGCTGCGGACCCATGTTGATAATGAGTTCGTTGGAATCTAAAAAAGTCTTGTCCGGCTCGCCGAGTTCCAGGTGCGATAAGTATTTTGTTGCGTCGGTCATTTCGCTCGTGCCGGCCTACTGCCCGCTCTCGATCCCCAGGTTGATCTGCACCCACTCGTTGTCTTGTTGAATGATTCCGTAGTCTTTGCGTAGCGGATAACCCTTCCAGCCGTCAGGAAGGAGAATGCGTTTCAGGTCAGGATGCCCGTCGAAGCGAATGCCGAACATGTCGTAGACCTCGCGCTCCAGCCAATTGGCGGTGGGCCAGATGTTCACGGAACTGGGCACGCTTTGGCCGTCAGCGATCATGGTCTTCACACGGATGCGCTCGTTGGTCTCGAAGGAGTACAGGATCCAGATGACATCGAACTGCTTTTCGCGTTGCGGATAGTGAAGCGCGGTGACGTCCACGCAATAGTTGAACAGCTTTTCGTCACGAAGAACGGTCAGCACATCCTTGATGATGGAGGCGTCCACTACGAAGTAATTTTGTCCGAGATAGGTGCTGGCTTCGCTTATTCCTGAGCCGTAGCGCTTGTGAAGATCGGAGACTAGAGGCGACTCCCATGGAGTAGGGACTGGCCCGGCCGGTTTGGCAGGGGCCGCAGGCGCGGCCTTCTGCTCACCGGGGGATGCGGGCGATTTGGATTCATCTGGCATAGCTACGAAGGCACAAACCTCCGGCGCCGCGAGCTTCCAAAAGAACGATAATTTTTAACAGCTTGCAGACGGGCTGTCAACGGAGCCGTGCGCTTTAAGATGCTGGCCAATCTTACTGGTTTTTTTTGAGTTGTCCAATCATGTGCAGCACGGTATCTATGGAATCTTCTGGCGGCTATTTTTACACTCGCTTCTTGGTCGGTTTTGAGTTTGTGAAGCGCCTCGAGCGAGACCATCAAGTCTAGCTTTCTTGCATGCACTGAGAAATATTACCCAAAACAATGGCTGCTGCACGTCTGGCATGACTGTCTGCATGCTCTACAAAACGCAAACAGGATTTTTGTACCCAATCTGGCTCTTCAGAATAGAACGCGCTTATGAGCGCGTTTAGCGCTCTCTTTCCATCTCCACTTGCGAATTCCTGTTCCAGCTCAGCCCGACTCATCAAGCTGGGTTGTTCATATTTCAGATGATCAGATTTATTGCTTTCGGTCACTGTTTCCTTTGTGCAACCTGGAAGGTTTCAATCAGGTCACGGATGCGCAGTGCATCCGCTTTGCGGTGGCCGTGGCTGGTGATGGGGTCGCTTCCTCCGGAGGAATCGATCACGATATCGGACCAGAACATTCCCGTGGAAATTCTTACCGAGGCTACCTGGGAGATGGAAATGCTTTCTTCAGTGCTGCCGAACAGGCGGGATTTGACCCGGCTCACGCGGAGGCGGTTGACGATGATTTTTGTCGGGAAGATAAAATTGCCTTTGGTCCAGCGGCTGGCGGTGAAGACTTCCCCTTGCTCGATTTCGGAGGGCATAGTGAATGAAAAGACTCGCGGGGTAAGCCCCGCTTCCACGCTATCTCAAAGCTACACCCACTCCAGTGCACCTTTTTGCCAGATCCAGATGTAGCCGACGACCAGGATGCCCAGGAAGACTAGCATTTCTACCAAGCCGAAGGTGCCCAGGTACTTGAACTTTACCGCCCAGGGAAACAGGAAGATAGTTTCCACATCAAAGACCACGAACAGAATGGCAACGATGTAGTAGCGGACAGTGTAGCGTCCGCGGGAGTTGTCCACCGGATCAATGCCGCATTCGTAGGGCATTAACTTCTCTTTGCCGGGGTTGTCGGGGCGAACCAGCTTAGCCAGAAGGAGCGGCAGCGGGATCATTACCGCGACTACTGCGATGAAGATGAAGATGGGGACGTAGTTTGAGGGCATTGGGTCCTCGGCTTGCGCAGGTAATAGTAGCGCCGACTGGCGCGTTGCTACAAGATGTGATTTCTGTGGGTTTGATTCGTATCAGGATGCGGCCTTCAGGCGCATCGATAAATTTGGACTTAATTTTGGCGCGATAGTTCATTCAAACCTGAAAATGTACCGGCAGTTGCGCCTCATCGGCGCCAGCACGATGTTTTCTATCAGTGGCGGTGCGCCTGAAGGCCGCACCCTGATACGAATCTCACCAAATTAAGGATATTGTTTCGCTCTGTTAACACGCTTACCAGCCAATGGCGAGTGTGTACTTCGCTATAATCACCTACTATCTACAGCGGAAAGCTGATTCCCTACGGTTGCAAGGAGCCCTTTGGCACTCGACGAAAACATATACAAACTAAGACTGGAAAAGCTGAAGCAGATTGAGGCCCTCGGCCAGCGGCTTTATCCCAGCAAATACGAATCTAGCCATAGCATTCCGCAGATTCTGGCGGAGTTTACGGAGAAGACTGCCGAGCAGCTGGAGACCTCGCACGTCAGCGTGCGGGTGGCTGGACGCATCATGGCGATACGGCTCATGGGCAAGGCGGGGTTTGCCCATCTGCAACAGAACGGGCAACGGCTCCAGATTTACGTGAAGAAAGATGCTGTAGGTGACAAGGGCTTCGAGCTTTACAAGTTGCTGGACATGGGAGACCACATCGGGGTGAGCGGGTATCTTTTCCGCACACGTACGGGCGAACTCTCAGTTCACGTGGAGGAGATGACGTTTCTGTCGAAAGACCTGCTGCCGCTTCCCGAGAAGTGGCATGGGTTGACCGATGTTGAGCTGCGCTACCGGCAGCGTTATGTGGATTTGTTTATGAACCCGGAGGTGCGCGAGGTTTTTCTAAAGCGCAGTCAACTGGTGCAATCGATGCGCAGTTTTCTGGGCGAACACGGGTTCATTGAAGTCGAGACTCCCATGATGCAGCCGATTGCCGGCGGGGCCGTGGCGCGGCCGTTTGTGACGCATCACAATACGCTGGATATGGATTTGTTCCTGCGCATCGCACCGGAACTGTACCTCAAGCGGTTGACGGTCGGCGGGCTGGATCGCGTGTATGAGATTAACCGCAATTTCCGGAATGAAGGCATCTCGACGCGGCATAATCCTGAGTTCACCATGCTGGAGTTCTACCAGGCGTACGCGGATTTTCGCGATGTGATGAATTTGACTCAGGAACTGGTTACTCACGCCGTAAAGACCGTTACTGGGGCCACAACCACCAAGTGGGGCGAGGTGGAACTTGATTGGGCGAATTGGCAGCGCATGACCATGCGTGAGGCGATTATTCATTTCTGGCCTGAGGGAGCTGGAGACAAGCCACAGATGCCGGATTTTGCTACAGCCGATTCGGTGAAAGTGCTTGTGCAGAGACTCAATCAGTCGCGTTCGCACATGCCGTATGACCCCGCAGAACCTGCCGGCAAGACCATAGCTAATCTATTTGAGGCCGTGGCGGAGGAGCACCTGACCCAGCCGACCATCATCTATGAGTTCCCTACCGCGATCTCGCCGCTCTCCAAACAAAAACCGGACGAGCCTGACTGGACGGAACGCTGGGAGATTTATGCCGGTCAGATGGAAATTGCCAATGGCTTCAGTGAACTGAATGACCCGGTGGACCAACGGCGGCGGTTTGAGGGGCAATTGGCGGAACGGGAGCGCGGGGATGAGGAAGCTCATCAAATGGATGAGGACTACATTCGGGCGCTGTCTTATGGGATGCCTCCGGCTGGCGGGGTTGGGGTGGGAGTGGACCGGCTTTGTATGCTTATTACGAACTCGCAAAGCATTCGTGACGTGATTTTGTTTCCCTTGCTTAGGCCGGAAAAAGCATTAACCACAGAGAGCACGGAGTAACACAGAGGAAAGCACAGAGGTTCTCTGTGAAACTCTGTGATGCCTCCGTGGGCCTCTGTGAAAAAGATTTTGATTCGGGGTTATTTCTATGTGTAGAAATATCAAAACTCTTTTTAATTTCGATCCGCCGGTCACCGAGGAAGAAGTGCGGGCGGCTTCGCTGCAATTTGTGCGAAAGATCAGCGGATTCAACAAGCCCTCCCATGTAAATGAAGCGGCGTTTAATTCTGCGATTGACGACGTTGCCGCGGCCGCTACCCGGCTGCTGCATTCCCTCGAAACCACCGCCCCGCCCAAAAACCGGGAAGAAGAAGCGGCCAAGGCCAGGGCCCGTGCCGCAGAGAGATTCGGGACATAAGTTGAAGTTCTGCTCGAACCTTACTATGCACTAGAAATGGTGCAGGCGCCGGCCTACACTTTTCCTAGTTTGAGTCGTTCGATCGCGGCGCTACCGTAACGTCCTGCAAGCCTCCGTGGACGCTGGGTCGGTAGCGCTTTGCTATTTTAGCCGGAAGTTTTTTCCGACCACTCCCAGGCTGTGGACACGATTTGCTCGAGCGAACGCTTCGCCTTCCAATGAAGCAGTGTTTCCGCGCGGTGTGGGTTAGCTATCAGCTGGGATGGGTCACCGGGACGGCGCGCGGTTTCTCTGACTGGGACCTTCTTGCCGGATATCCTTTCAACCGCTGAGATCACCTGGCGTACGGAGTATCCCTGCCCCGTCCCCAGATTCATTACGGTGGAATCGCCCTTCTCCAGGTATTCCAAGCCCAGGACGTGGGCTTCGGCCAGATCATTCACGTGAATGTAGTCGCGGATGCAGGTGCCGTCGGGGGTCGGATAGTCCGTCCCGAAAATCTCCAGTGCTTTGCGTTTGCCACGGATGGCCTCGAAGGCAACCGGGATCAAGTGTGTTTCCGGTTCGTGAAGTTCACCGATGGTCCCACCCTCGTCGGCCCCGGCGGCATTGAAATAGCGGAAGCTCACATAACGGAAACCATAGGCCCGGGCGTAGGACTCCAGGGCATATTCAAATGCTAATTTTGTGGCCCCGTAAGGGTTGACTGGGTTACGAATTGTATCTTCGGTGATGGGCACTTTGTTGGGGATGCCGTAGACCGCGCAGGTTGAGGAAAAAATGAACCTCTGGATTTTTGCCTCCACCACGGCATCGAGCAATTTGATCCCGGTAAGCACATTGTTATGGAAATATTTTCGCGGGTTGGTGCCGGATTCTCCTACGTAGGCATGGGCTGCGAAGTGCATGACTGCGTCCACTCGGGACAGAATAGTGGTTAGTTTGCCAGCATCGGCCAAGTCTGCGTTCACGAATTCAAAGCCCCCCGCCAAGGATTCATGCCCCGTGGACAAGTTGTCATAGATGATGACTTCGTATCCCTTGCGCTTCAGCGCATGGGCTGCATGACTGCCGATGTATCCTGCACCGCCGGTTACCAAAACGGCCACTTTCCCCTCCTGATTGAACAACCATCATAGCGTCAAAGCCTTAGAAGTGTGATCCGGCGTTGGTATGACTCAAGCTTGGCCCCCGCCGTACATGGCCTTTGGTTTGTGCCCGTGGTCATCTTGAAGATATACAAGTGAAGTGCCGATAATTCGGTACATGCGGATTCTGCTGGTTGAAGACTCGGCCATTGACCGGCGTAAAGTCGGCGACTACCTCAAGGACTGGGGTCTCGACCATATTATTGTCGCGAATGGTAGCGAAGCAGCGGAAATTCTGGCTCAGCCTGATCCGCCTACCATGGCCTTGCTGGATTGGATGGTTCCCGGGATTGACGGGATTGAACTTTGCCGGCGTATTCGCGCCCTTGGGGTCACGGGAACTTATGTCTACACTGTGATGCTCACGTCGAAAAACCGCAAACAGGATTTGCTGACCGCCATGGAAGCAGGTGCGGATGACTATTTATCCAAACCAGTAAATGCCGACGAATTGCGGGCGCGCATTCTGGTAGGCAAACGGATTTTGGATTTGCAGCAATCGCTGAAGTTTGCAGCAAGCCATGACGTACTTACCGGACTGTTGAACCGTGCCGAAATATTGGAAGCCTTGCATCGCGAGTTTTCCCGGAGTGGGCGCGAGGGGCGGCCAGCAGTGCTCATACTGGCAGATATTGACCACTTCAAGCGGGTCAACGATTCCATGGGGCACAACGCCGGGGATGTGGTCCTTAAAGAAGTGGCCCGGCGACTGAAAATGGATTTGCGTCCTTACGACCTTGTCGGCCGGTATGGTGGCGAAGAGTTTCTCATCATCCTGCCGGGATGCGATCTGCGGGTTGGAGTACGCCGGGCAAATGAGATTCGAGTATTGGTTTCCAAGGGCCCTATCGCCACTCCTTTTGGAACCGCTGCCCCGACCATCAGCATGGGTGTGACGGTCACATCTTCAGGAGATGACCACACCGTCGCTGACCTGCTGAACCAAGCCGACGTCGCCATGTATTCCGCTAAGAAGAATGGCCGAAACCGGGTGGAGATATTTGCTGGTTCCGTGCAGGCGGCTTTCAAGTAGCCCCGAAAAGTTTGTCATCCCGCCGATGCGCGTAGCGCAGAAGGAATCCACTATTGTCCTCCACGCAAGAGAAAGCAGATTCCTCCTCGTAGTTGCGCTTCTCGTAGGAATGAGAAAACTCTAAGAGGTCAATCGCCCTTCTTCTCTGTCGGCCGCGCTGGTGTCCCGTCTGCTTTCACATAGTGCGCGAACCAACTCAAGTCACGTTCCATCCTGTCTTTAATATGCGACGGCGCTCTGAACCCGTGGTACTCGCCGGGATAGACCACCAACTCAGTTTCCCGTCCCAGCACTTTCAGGGCTTGGTACATCTGCTCTCCACCCAGAATGGGGACATTCCAATCCACGTCGCCGCCCTGGAACATGGTAGGAGTCGTAATATCGGCCACGCGGTAGAACATGGAAATCCTATCCCATACGGCGCGGTTGGCCTTCTCCCAGGGATGTCCTAGCTCATAGTCGTAGTCGCGGATGTAGCGGTCGTGGCCATACAAAGACGCAAATAACGACGCGCCCGCTCCCGAGATGGCGGCTTTGAAGCGAGTGGTTTGGGCGATGATGAAGTCAGTTGAAATGCCGCCGTAGGACCAGCCGAAGACACCTAGCTTATCGGGATCGGCGAAGCCCTGGGCGATGGCATAGTCCACCATGGCCATGTCGTCCTGGAAATCTTTATTGCCCCAGTCGGCGTTGATGGCGGCGGTATAGACTTGTCCCTGGCCGGTCGAGCCGCGCGGATTGGGCAGTAAAACTACGTATCCATTTGCCGCCATGAGCTGCGCCAGATGTGTGAATTCGGCGTAGTAAGACCACACTGGCCCGCCGTGAGGATGGAGCAAGGTCGGATATTGTTTCCCCGGCGTGTAATCCAGAGGCTTGTATAAATAGCCGGTGACTGTGGTTCCATCTTTGCTCTTGAACTTCACGTACTCGGGCGCGACCATGCGGACTTGTTTCATGAAATCGTCGTTGGTGTGAGAGACCCGAGTTAACTTCCCCCCGGGGATGGTAAACACTTCGCTGGGGAAAGCTGGAGTGGTGATCTGGGCGGCGATTTCTCCCGATGTGGACATGGAGTAGTCGTACAGCATCAGACGCCCGCCGATGATGCGCGTAACCTCTCCGCCGGCCGCTGGGACGCTACAAAGATTCTGTGTGCCGTCGTCATCGGCAATGAAGTCGATCGCCTTGCCATCGGGCGTGAAGTGCGGCTGGGTGGCCATGCGGTCGAAGGTCCGAGTTAATACTTTTGCTTCTCCTCCTGTGGCCGGCGAGACCGCGATGTGGTGAGTGGCGTAAATGTACATCTTCGGATCCAGTTGGGTCACGTAGGCGATCCACTTGCCATCGGGCGACCAGGATGGGGAATCGTCTTCACCCGGATTGGTCGTCACCTGGGTGAGGTGTGCGCCTTTGTCGGTGTTGTCGGCGGACACGACCCAGATGTTGCTATCCGGCGTGCGGTCGGGATCGGGGATGGATCGGTTGCTGTCGAAGGCGATCTGTTTGCCGTCAGGCGACCAGGCTGGATTTCTGTCGTCGAAGTCACCGGAAGTGATTTGCGTCATCGCCTTGCCGGCCACATCAAAAACATAGAGATGGTTGCGGCGACGGTCCAAATATCCGACACGGTCTTCTTTGAAGCGATAACGATCCACGACTATGGGCCGCGGTTTGCGGTCTTCTTTTTTTGCTTTGCAATCTTTGTCGGCGGCGTCACATTTCTTTTTGGCTTCAGCGTCTTCTTTTTCATCCGCGGAGGGGTCTTTTAGCACCAGCACAAGGCGCTTACTGTCAGGCGACCAGGCGAAGTCGTCAACGTCCTGAATCGTCGCGGTCAGCTTTTGCGCTTCCCCGCCGCGACGATCGAGTAACCAGACTTGAGTTTTGCCTTCGTTGCGCTCGGAAAGAAAGGCGAGATACTTGCCGTCCGGACTCCAGCGCGGATGACTTGATGAATTCCCTACCGCAGTCATGGGGATGGCGTCACCACCAGCTGATGGAACCATCCAGATGCGGGTTTCATTCTTGTCTTCTTTCAGAGACGCTGTTTCTACCGTGTAAGCGATCCACTGACCGTCGGAGCTGATTTGAGGGTCAGCGACTTCTTTGACTTGAAAGTAATCGTCAACCGTGATGGCTCGAGTTTGTGCGAAGGCGTTGGTAAGAAAGAGGGTTGTGAAAACTAGCAGGCAATGTCGAGCTGTCCTCATCCGAAGTGACTCCCAGTCAGGAATTTAACAGACGCTGCGGCGGAGTTTAGCACAGGAAATAAAGCAGAAACGACGGCGGACTCTTAGGCAGCTGAATCGGTAACCCTGGCAACCTGTACTGTGATGTTGTCTGGGCCGCCGCGCTCTTTGGCCAGCGCAATGAGTTTGCGGCACGCCTGGTCTATTCCGGAGGAGAGCGCAGATTGGATCTCTTCTTGACTCACCAAGCTCCAAAGTCCATCGGTGCACAGAATGAGAACGTCGTCCTTCTCCAGAGCGATGGGCTGTTCCAAAACATCGGGGATTGCTTCGTTCCCCGCCCCTAGTGCTCCGGTGAGGATATTTCTCTGCGGGTGCGAGGCGGCTTCCTCGGGGCGAATGATTCCCTGCTCCACCAAGCGACCGACGTAGGACTGGTCGCGGGTGAGGGGGACGATTTTGGAATTGCGTGAGAGATACAAACGACAGTCGCCGACGTGGGAGTAGTAAAGATCATGGCCAACCAGCGCTACCGAGGTACAAGTTGTGCCCATCCCATGCAACTCCGGATGTCTTTCCGCGTAATCTTTGATGCGTTGATGGGCGGTGCGAAACGCTGCGACCAGCACGGAACTGATATCACCTTCAAGGCCGTCAGCATAAGTCTGCTCGATGGTTTGAACGGCCAGGTGGCTGGCTTCCTGCCCGCCTTCGTATCCACCCATGCCATCGGCAATGCTGATCAGGCGGCCCTTGTGCTGAAAGGCTTCTTCAGCGGCAGGCTCCCAGTAGGAGTAAGTATCTTCGTTGTTTTCTCGCTGGCAACCCACGTCGCTTAGGGCGGCCAACTCAATTCCCGGTCTCATCAGCTTTCGAATCCTTTAACCGTCTTGTCTTGGATGCAGATGCGGATTCCCTGGTTCCAGCCTAACTTGAAGCCGTGACAATTGTCATCTGCCAACTGTGATGATCCCCACTACCCGTGCCTTGGAGATTCTCGCATGATCTATACAACGCTGCACTGGCAGCGCGAGAGGTCAACATGATCACAGCTTGGCCAGAAGCTACTGAGGTTCGCCGGGAGATAAAACCTGCGGGGGCGGTTGTCGCCAGCCTGCATGGGGTCAGCAAGAACTATGGGCAGGTGAAGGCGCTGAAAGGTGTTCAGTTTTCCATACACGCGGGAGAACTGGTGGCGCTACTCGGGCCAAACGGCGCCGGTAAGACAACCGCCGTGAAGCTGCTATTAGGCCTGGCTTCTCCGAGTGCAGGCACAGTCAGCGTATTTGGCGGGAACCCCGTGCAGCCCGAAGTCAGAATGCGGACAGGCGCCATGCTTCAAGTGGCCAAGGTGCCTGAGACCTTACGGGTTCGCGAGCATCTTGATCTGTTCGCGTCTTATTATCTGAAGCCGCTTCCCATGGCAGAAACTCTGGCCATTACCGGGCTGGAAGAAATCAAAAATCGGAAATTTGGCGAGCTTTCGGGTGGTCAGCGGCAGCGTGTGCTCTTTGCTCTTGCCCTGTGCGGCGACCCTGACATTTTAGTTTTGGATGAGCCCTCGGTGGGGATGGATGTGGAAGCGCGCCGGGCATTATGGGAGCAGATACGCAAGCTGGTGGCGCGCGGCAAGACCATCCTTCTTACCACCCACTATCTACCGGAAGCAGATGCTCTGGCTGAGCGGGTGGTGGTGATCAACAAGGGCGAGATCATTGCCGAAGGCACGCCGGCGGAAATTAAATCGCTGACCGCGGGGCGCAAAATCCGGTGTATCAGCCAGCTTGCCATCGAAACGGTGCGCGCCATCCCGGGAGTTCTCGAGGTCAAGACCGACCGGGACGCCATCGAAATCAATGTCACCGATGCCGAGTCCGTGGTACGGGAACTTCTGCTGCGTGATGCCTCGCTTTCGGGACTGGAGATCACCAGCGCCGGACTGGAAGAAGCGTTTCTCGCGCTCACGCGAGAGAACCGCACCACCGCATAACGATCTTAACTTTTGGGAGGAATGACATGGCGACAGCTTCGGCAACCTTGGCGATCAGTACTCCAACCCGCCCCTTTGGCAGGACGCTTGCGCTGTATGGAAAAGAGGCGAAATACGAATTTCTGAAATATTTGCGGTTGCCGATTTATTCGCTGTCCACGGTGTTGTTCCCTGTAATGTTCTACGTGCTATTTGGATTGATGATGAACCGGCAAGGGACCGTAGACCAGATGACCGTGAGCACTTACTTGTTGGCCACTTACGGAACGTTCGGAGTGATGGGGGCCTCGCTTTTTGCCAATGGAGCGGGCGTCGCCGCGGAGCGCGGGCTGGGCTGGATGCAAGTTAAGAAAGCCAGCCCCATGCCGCCGTTCGCGAACTTTCTGGCGAAATTCGTGGTGGGTATGATTTTCAGCTCGATCATTGAGTTGTCCCTGATCACCCTGGGAGTTGCCTTCGGCGGAGTACACCTCGCGTTCATGACTGCGGTGAAGCTGCTTGCGACATTGGTATTGGGTGCGGTCCCCTTCTGCGCGATGGGGTTGGCAATTGGATATTTCGCGGGGCCAAATTCAGCTCCGGCGGTAGTCAACATGATTTACTTGCCGATTTCGTTTTTGTCCGGTCTGTGGGTGCCGGTGACCATGTTGCCAAAGTTCTTGCAGCATATTGCGACTGGACTACCGCCTTATCACTTGGCCCAAGCGGCATTGCGGATCCTATGGCCGACGGAAATTGGTGGTTCCTTCTTGTCCGACTGGGAGTTCCTGGTTGGCTTTATGTTGGTCTGTCTGGGCATAGCGCGGATTGGGTATCAGCGGGATGAGAAGATGTATGGATAAACGCGACGCAGTATGCGTTGCAATTCAAAGCGTCGGAATAGAATAGAGCGGAAGGCCCCATGAGTGAACTTATCGATCAGATGACAGCCAACAGGAGGATTGTTGGCCCGGCCAGAGCCCAAAAGTGGGTCCCCCTTATTTGGCTCCCCTGGTTTCTGTTCTTCCTGTTGGCCCCCCTGCTGGAGCATGCTTCCACCTTACGCTGGCTGGAAACTGCCGCGGGCGGGATTGTTTTCCTGGTGTTTTACTTCGGAATGTTCTGGTCGCGGCGTTGGCGATGGTATTGCATCGTCGGCATGGTGGCGCTGGGGTTACTATTTGCTCCCATCAATGGAGGGGCATCCTGCTTCTTTATCTACCCTGCGGCCTTTTGCCCTTTCCTGGTCAATACCGAAGTTAAAGCTCTGAAAATCATTGTGCTGATCGTGGGGTTAGTCGGTTTTGAAACTTGGCTGTTGCATTCGTCGAGCTTGCATCTGTCGTGGTGGTTTTTCATATATTGCGGCGCTTTTGCGGGAATCATCGGGATGGGGAATATTTTCTTTGCCCAGCGCAACCGAGCTAACGAGAAACTGCGCATGGCGCATCAGGAAATCGAACAACTGGCCAAAGTGGCTGAGCGTGAGCGTATCGCCCGCGATATGCACGACATTCTTGGGCACACCTTGTCGGTCATTATTCTGAAGTCGGAGCTGGCGGGAAAGCTGATTGATCTGGATCCAGAGCGGGCCAAAAATGAAATTCGAGATGTCGAGCAAACTTCCCGGCAAGCCCTGGGCGACGTTCGCAATGCGATTCGCGGATACAGGGAGCTAAGTTTAAGTGCGGAACTGAAGCAAGCGAAGGCCACGTTGGAAACCGCCGGAGTCCGGGTGGAATCTGACGCCGCGGAGATTAGATTGACTCCCGCCCAAGAGAGCGTAGTTGCCTTGGTGGTGCGGGAAGCCGTGACCAATGTTGTGCGGCACTCGCAAGCGCACACTTGCTCGCTCCGCTTAGCACCGCTGCATGATCAATGTTGGCTCGAAATTCGGGATGATGGGTGCGGCAGCAATGGAATTGAGGGCAACGGACTGCGCGGGATGCGCGAACGCATTGAGGCTCTGGGTGGCACGCTGGAGCGGGAGACCGGTAGAGGAACTACATTGACGATTCAGTTTCCGCTTGTGCCCGCCGAGGCAGGCGATATCCAATGACGGCCACCAAGGATCACACAGCCATTCGTGTAGTCATTGCTGAAGACCAGGGTATGGTCCTCGGCGCACTTGCAGCACTCCTGGAAATCGAAGGCGACATCGCGGTGGTTGGGCGTGCGCGCTCGGGCAAAGAGGCATTGAACACGGTGCTCTCGCAAAAGCCGGATGTCTTTATTACGGACATCGAGATGCCGGAAATGACAGGCCTGGATGTTGCCGCGGAATTGAAGCGTCTGAAGACCGGGACGCGGGTCATCATCGTTACCACGTTTGCGCGGGCAGGATATTTGCGGCGCGCCTTGGAGGTCGGGGCCACCGGATACCTATTGAAAGATGCACGCGCGGAAGACTTGGCCGAGGCAGTGCGGCGGGTGCATCAGGGACTGCGTGTGATTGATCCGGAATTGGCGACTGAGGCCTGGGCTGAACCTGATCCATTGACCGACCGTGAGCGGCAGGTGCTGCGGCGGGCAGGCGACGGTATGGCCAGCGGGGTCATTGCTGCGGAACTGAATCTCTCGGAAGGGACGGTGCGGAATTATCTCTCCGAGGCCATCAGCAAGTTGGGTGCAGCGAACCGGGTCGAGGCGGCGCGGATTGCCCGCACTAAGGGCTGGCTCTAAACTTATTATTTGTCATGCGACAAGGAGCGAAGTCACGAGGAGGAATCTGCTCTTGGCCGATACAATTTGTGGCGCTGTTTGGAAACAGCAGATTCCTCCTCTGCGCTTCGCGCATCGTCGGAATGACAATGTTAACTTTTGTTCCGGTTTGGTTTCCGCATCGCGCGCAGAACTGACGCTGGCGGCAACTGCGGTTTTAAATCTGCGTTATCCATGAAAATCACGATCCGCCATTGCCCGTCGGCTTCTTTTTGCCAGAGTTCCAGGTAGCGCGTCTTCCTAGTGATCGTCTTTCCACCTTTTTTTGCGGTTAGTTTTAGTTTGTGCCATCCCCAGTCAAACGCCGTGTTCCCCATGATGCTGATGGAAATAATTGTGACGGTAAGGTCGGCACGATAACGGGCGAAGGTTTCCTTCAGGCGATGCTGCAAGACTGCTTTTGCTTCTTCTCCCCAAAAAGATGCGAGCCCCGCGGGCATCTCGCTATACGCGTTGCTGAATACTGACAGAGCGCGCTTCACATTCCCCGTGCGATAGGCGTCGCGCAGTTCGGTTTTGGCTAGGCGGATGGCTTGGGTGTCGTCCACGGATTGCCCCGGATTGCGGAGGATGATAGCAGAAGGGAAAAAGCGAGGGGGCGTCCGCGGCCGTTTTTGATTTGATCTTCAAAGACTTTGCTGGGTCGGCGGAAGAAGGCTGCGGTGCGGGCTTTGCCGACGCAGCCTTCTACGATTCGGGTGGGCTGGGAAGGTTTCACGGTGGTTTGTGGGCTTACCACATTCGCAACTTTTGGGTGTAGGTGGCATCAGATGAAGCGGAAAAGAGAATCAGTGCCGAATCACTCTAGCCTTATAGAGATTGCCTGTGATGAAGTCCGCCGGGCACTGGTTGAGTATATGGACGGCGACTTAACCCCCGAGCTGCGGTCGCAGATTGATCAGCATCTCAAGAATTGCGAGCACTGCACGGCCATCTACGACGGCGTGCACAACATAGTCGAACTGGTAGGCGCGCACGGAGCCATTGAACTGCCGGAAGGGTTCAGTCAAAGACTGCGTGCGCGGCTGCTTTCCGGCATGGCCTGAGGCTCCCATTGGACGGCGCGCCATTGGCAATTCCTCTCTGGTGGAGTTAGCATATTCATAGCATCAGTTCCGCCTGACGATGCCTGAGGCACTTCAGCACGAGCTACGCTTGGCTGGACGGATGTCGCGTCTGGGCACCGAAACCGCATTTGAAGTATTGGAGCGCGCCCGCGCTCTGGAGCGGCAAGGTAAGAACGTCATTCATCTGGAGATCGGCGAGCCCGATTTCAGTACCCCGCAAAACATTATTGATGCCGGAGTTCATGCGCTACAGAACGGGTGGACTCACTACGGGCCTTCGGCGGGATATCCCGAACTGCGCGAAGCCATCGCCGAATATATCTCGCGTACCCGGGGCGTGACGGTTTCGAGTGATGAAGTGGTAGTAGTGCCCGGGGGTAAGCCGATCATCTTTTTTAGCCTTTTGGCGCTTGCCGATGCGGGAGATGAAGTTATCTATCCCAATCCCGGGTTCCCCATTTACGAGTCCATGATCCGTTATGTCGATGCGCAGCCGGTGCCAATCAGTTTGCGCGAGGAGAAGGATTTTGGATTGGATGTGGGTGAACTTGCATCGTTGATCAACGAAAAAACCAAACTCATCATTCTTAATTCTCCGCAGAACCCCACGGGCGGTGTACTGACTAGACAGAATATCCACGATATCGCCGAGGTCATCGGCGATCGCGACATTATGGTGCTGTCCGACGAAATCTACAGCCGGCTGATGTTTGAAGGTGAGCACTATTCCATCATCGCTGAGCCGGAATTTAAAGATCGGACGATTTTACTGGACGGGTTTTCCAAAACTTACGCCATGACTGGGTGGCGCATGGGTTATGGAGTTATGCGCGCCGATCTGGCCAAGCACATTTCACGACTGGCAACAAATTCAATTTCCTGTACGGCCAGCTTCACCCAGCAGGCGGGGATTGCGGCGCTGCGCGGAGATCAATCGGCAGTGGAGACCATGCGACTGGAATTCCAGCGGCGGCGGGATGCGTTTGTCGCCGGACTGAATCAGATCAAGGGATTCTCCTGCCGCATGCCACGGGGCGCGTTTTATGTCTTCCCCAACATCACGGCCACGGGATGGAAGTCGAAGCCGCTGGCTGACGCTCTGCTGAACCAGGCGGGCGTGGCTGGTTTGTCGGGGACATCGTTTGGCGAATTTGGCGAAGGATATTTGCGGTTCAGCATTGCCAATTCGCTGGACAATCTCACAGAAGCTCTGGCACGGATTGACCAGTGGACGAAAACTAATCTCTAGCGGATAATTCTGCGGTTATGCCCCCTCGAAAAAGGAAAGAACCCAAAGCGACCCGTCCGCATATGCCGGGGTATGGAATCACCACCAAGAAGACAGGCATGCTCCCCTGGAAGTGGGCTGCGGACAGGCTTACAAAAAGCAAACAGTATTGGATCGCGACGACGCGGCCTGATGGCGCGCCTCACGTCATGGTGATTTGGGGATTGTGGATGGATGACGCCTTCTGGTTCAGCACCGGGCGCAACTCCCGCAAGGCCCGGAACCTTGCCGCAAATCCGCGGTGTGTGATCTGCTCGGAAGATTCGGAGCAGGCGGTGATTCTGGAGGGTGAGGTCGAGACGGTTGAAGACGCGAATCGGTTGAAAAGTGTCTTTGCCAGGTACGAGAAGAAATACAAGTTCGATCCCAACGGAATGGGAGAACCGACGTTCCGAGTGCGTCCGCGGGTCGCGTTTGGCCTGTACGAGAAGAAATTTGGACAAACGGCGACGCGCTGGATTTTTCGCGACTGATTTCTTTGCGACCTTTGCGGCACTCCTTTGTGGACTTTGCGGTTATGCTTTAAGGGCTGGAAAATCTTTAACGCAAAGAGCGCAAAGAAGTGCCGCCAAGGACGCAAAGAAACCATGAATAACCGCATTTTTGTCACCTGTGATATCGGGCCAGCACTGGATTTGCTGCGCCAGCGAAAATATTCCGTCGAAGTTTATTCTTCACCCGGAAGCACCTCCTAAGAGTCTGATAGTAGAGAAGGTCAAGTCCGGCATTGATGGCCTGATCACCACCCTGCGCGACAAGATCGACGCGGAAATATTCGAGGCCGGCAAGGGCACGCTCAAAGTCGTCGCCCAGCTTGCGGTTGGTTTTGACAATATCAACCGGGCGGATGCCAACCGCTACAAAGTCCCCTTCACGAACACGGCAGACGTTTTGACCGAAGCTACAGCCGAATTCGCTTTTTTCATCATGGGCACGCTGGCGCGGAAAATGTGGCCGGGGGAGCATCTCACGCGGGAAAACAAGTGGGGATACTGGCATCCCTATCTGCCGTTTCTGGGCGACGAAGTTACCGGCAAGACGATCGCCATCATCGGCACCGGACGCATTGGGCTGGCCATGATCAAGAAGTGCGCCGGCTTTGACATGAACATCCTGTGCTACGACCCCGCGTACCAGAACCATGATTTCATCCGAGGCATTCAGGAAGTCATGGACTTGCGGCTAGAGCGCGGCATCCAGAAGGAAAAGACCTGGATCAAGTATGTGACCTTGGATGAAGCGCTGAAAACCGCAGACTTCGTCAGTGTGCATGTGCCCTTGCTGCGTGAAGGCGAGAGTTCGACGCCTACTTTCCATTTATTCAATGAGCAGACTTTGTTGAAGATGAAGCCAACAGCGTTCCTGATCAATACCTCGCGCGGACCGGTGATTGACGAGAACGCGCTGGCGAAAGCTTTGAAGGAAAAATGGATTGCCGGCGCGGGGCTGGACGTTTATGAGAAAGAACCGCTGCCCGCGGATTCTCCGCTGCGTGACCCCGCGATTGAAGACCGCTGCCGATTGCTGCCGCACTTTGCCAGCCAGGCAAAGATCACGCGGCTTTCGCCTGATCCGGACAAAGGAATGGCCGGACGGTGTGTCCAGGGATTGATCGACGTGCTTGAGGGCAACTACGGCGGGGACATCTCCAAGATGCCCTACGTCGTGAATAAAGAAGCGTTCAAGTAGTTTCGCTGCGCACTACAAAGTAGGGCTGGTTGGTTAGATCAAGGTTCAGTCCTGGGTAAAGCCACGCTTTATCGCTTCCCTGCTTGAGTTCGAAATAGTATTGCAAAGGATAATTGGAATCGGTGTATTCACCGGGGATTGCGGCCCGATGCACACCCGCCTGTAGCTGCATCTCTACACTCTGATAGTGCTGCGATTGATTTACGTGCCGATAGTAGAGGCGGGCTGCGACCGGGTGTTTCGTCTCCAGTTCAATGGCTAAACCTCTGCCTGAAACGAACCCAACTGGCTGCACGTGAGTACAAGCAATCTCCCGGCGTTGCGGATGGCCCAACGCTTCTTTGATCGCGGCTTGGACATTTGCCGGTTGACTTTCGCTTGCGGGCGCATCTTTTAAGGTCTTAGCCATCTCAGCAATGTCGTCATCGATGGCGGCAAGCGATCCATCCAGTTGCCGCGTTCGTCGGCACGCGGGCCGTACGTGATATCGGAAACATAGACATGGCTGGCTTCTTGCGGCGAATTGCGCCCAGATGTCGCGGGCACTGGCGATAGGCCTTCAGCGATTCGTCGAGCGCCTGACGATCGCCGGCCTGCTGGTAGATCGAATAAAGCACGCCGCTGCGGAATTTTTCCGCAAAAAAGCGGGCCAGGCCGACTTGGATCTTTACGTCGGCAGACATGCGGCGGAATTCAGGCGTCGTGGTGTTGGTTTTCTTCTCTGCCTCGGCCAGTTGAGCGGATGCCTTGTCCGCCATGTCCTCCAGCCACTGTGCAACTTCCACAGGAGAATATTTCCCGCTGCGTTCGCCTTTTAACAGATCTTCCGCAAAATCATTGATGCGTGAAAAAAGTTGCGGGTCGATTGGGCTGACGTTGCCGAAGACTTTGGGGGCCGGGGTGTCGTGGTACGGCGAATATTTATTCTCATCCACGATGGATTGATTGGTATAGAACTCCGGGCCGTAGGTATCGTTGGCCGCAGACGGCATATGTGCTGTCGTGATCAGGGGCACGATGCGTGTGGCTGCCGCCAAAGAAGTCTCTACTGCTCCGGCTCCTGCTTGAAATTGGTTGCGGAGTTGGCGACGCCAAGTGTCAGGATCAGCGTTCGGGTTGTAGAGAAGGCGACCCCAGGTGCGGTAGGTGTAGAGATACTTTTCCCAATCGTGGGGCGGATTGAGCGAGGCATCTGCATAGGCGCAGCGGCTACCGGGCAGTCCTGATCCACGGCGGCCTTTGAAGGAGAGCGGCTCGTACAGCTCGACTCCATTCGATCCACAGAACTGGAATGCCTTGGCGTGAGCAGCGTTTGAAATCGGATCACCCCAGAGCAGGAAGCGGTGAGTACCCGGCCAGATGCGATAAATCACTTTGTAAGGACGGTCTTCGCGGAGGAAATCCGCGTAGCCGTAGCGAGTGAAGATTCGTGACCCGGTGCTTAAAGAATAGAAACTTTGGGCCTTCGTATTTTCGCCGGGGATTTCAAGATCGCGGATGGCGGTCTGCTGATAGGGCAAGCCCATGTGTTCAGCCCAATATTTGGGCGAGAGTTTAATGGGCATTCCGGTGGCAAGCGCGGAGTCGAGAATGGTTTGATTCAGACCCTTGGTGTGGAGATCGATTTCCACCTTACGGCCGGATTGCGGCACTGCTGAGAAGACGGTTTTCCAGAAATCAAAGCTGCCTTCTTTAACGCCACTTTCTCCATGCGTGCGAATGGTTACACCACTGATATCCGGGCAGGCCCGCAACACCGCAGCGAGCGCGTCACGCGAGTATGCAGCGTGGTTGTCTGGCGTAATGCCCTCGATGGTGTAGTTGGACTTAGGAGTTTTGTCCCAGTGATAGCCGTGGGTCCAGATGCCCAACTGAAAGTCAATTCCGTGAGCTACCGCCTGATGGCTGATGTAGCGCAGCATTTCCAGGTTATGGTCGCGCTCTTCATCGGGGAGACCTACCGCGCGGACGTTGTAACCGGGTACCGACATCAGGAAGGGATAAAGAAAAAGGAAATAAGAGTCCGTGACATATTCCAAGGTGTCGAAGCCGATGCCAAAGCTCAAGTTGAAACGGTTGAACCTGTGCCGGGCCAGCATCGCGAAGTAGGCGGGCCACATATCGCGATCGTTGAACCACGGCTTGTCATTTACGTCGCTCACAAACAGCCGCCCGATGCTGCGGACTTCTGTGAATGGCCCCTCGGAAATTGATTTTCTGCCGGCTAACGCAGCGTAGGGGATCGTGGGCATACTCGGCCTGGTCCGCCAACTCCAGTAATGCGTACATCAAACCACGCGCATCCCCCGACACCAATACTGCCGGTTTGCCTTTGTGCTCGTAGGCTACCAGGCCAAGGGTCTCCGCTTTCTTGGCGATGGGAGAAGGGTGCTTTGATCGCATCGCACTCGGAACTTGATCACCGGCCACTACGGACATAGAAATCCGCAGCCGGAGCCTGCTGGATAAAACGCGTGCGTTGAACGGTTATTCCCTTTTCCGCCAGGACCCTTTCGAGTTCTTGCAACGCCCACGCAACCGGGGGAGCGGAGATGAGGGCATCGTCGGCATCGGCCACCAGCGCGACCGATGTGCGTTTGACTTGCCCGATGCGCGCGTGCCCCAGTCCCTAAAGCGCCTACGGACAGCGCCGCCAGTTGAAGAAAATTACGCCGTGAAAGATCGTTCATATTCTGAGGAGAACAATTGTATGCTGTCGCACGAGCGGGTGTCGCGTGCGGATAGAAGTTTCCTGTCCAATTATCCGTCAATATTCGACACAGTTGCGGCACCGGAGTTGTATTCGATTTTGACGTTATTGCCGACATCGGGAACGTGATCCAAAAGATTTTTGGGGTGGGCAATGGCGACAGTTCCGGCGACGCTTTGCACGATGTAGGTTGGGCCATCCCAGATGGTTTTTCCCACGTAGACTGCGCCTGAAATCGACGGAGGGCGAATGCTGACCGACTTCAAGGCAAGGATCTTACGCACTTGTTCCTCGATCTCCACCAAGGCCGGGTCTCCATGTTTCTTCTTGTCCGTACGAGGCCGCGTGGGGGCTGCCGTACCCAGTTCTTCCTTTTTCAATCCAGACAGGCGATATTGCACGAGTGCAGCATGGATCGTACTGCGCAGGAGTTCTTTGTCACAGGGCTTGGTCAGAAAGCGAAAGACCGCGCCTTCGTTGACGGCGCGAACTGCGGTTTGCATATCAGAGTTTCCGGTGAGCATGATCCGCATGATTGCGGGATACTTCAGGGCGACCTTGGCCAGTAACTGGGCACCATCGATTTCCGGCATACGCATGTCTGCAATTACAACCGCATAGGTCTGCTTCGCCAGCATTTCCAGGGCAAGCGCGCCTCCATTGGCTGTATCAATCTCGTACTCCCCGCGCAATAGACGCTTGTAACCATCCAAAATGGCGGATTCATCGTCTACGAAAAGAATCTTTTCGGACATAGGTCTCACGGAAGCCCAGGCCGCAATCTTCCGAACGTAGAGGGACGGCTGTCTCCTCATGGATTATCGGCGACTAAGAAGACTCCTTTAATACGGCGCGAGACTGGCCAAAATCGGGCCAATCCTGTTACAAAATCTGCATGCAAGTTCTATTTATTGGCGGATCGGGAATCATCAGTACTGCCTGCACCCAGTTGGCAGCACAACGCGGAATTGACCTTACGCTGGTTAACCGGGGACAACGCAAGGTATCGCTGCCAGCCGGTGTGAAATCGTTGTCGGTGGATGTTCACGACGTTTCTAATGCGCAAAAGGCCCTTGGGGATGTTACCTACGACGTTGTGGTGGATTGGGTGGCGTACACACCGGACGATATTGAGCGCGACCTCCAGCTTTTTCGCGGACGGACGCGGCAGTTCATCTTCATCAGTTCCGCCAGCGCCTATCAGAAACCGGGGACGCATTACTTAATCACCGAGTCCACACCGCTGGCCAATCCTTATTGGGACTATTCCCGCAACAAGATTGCCTGTGAAGAACGACTGATGAACGCATACCGGGAGGAAGGGTTTCCCGTCACCATCGTACGGCCATCTCTTACCTACGGCGATACACAGATTCCGCTCATTACCAACAGTTGGGAGAAGCCTTACACGATCGTTGACCGCATGCTGAAGGGCCAGAAGATCGTAGTGCCGGGAGACGGCACCTCATTATGGGTCATTACCCATAACAGCGACTTCGCGAAAGGTCTTATCGGCCTGTTGGGGCATGAACAGGCGATTGGGCACGCTTTCCATATCACTTCGGAAGAAGCGATGACCTGGGACCAGTACACTCAGATTGTAGCGGCCGCCCTTGGGGTTGAAGCGCGCATCGTTCACATCCCTTCTGATTTCATCATCGCCTGCATCCCTTCGCTTGAGGGCAGTTTGATTGGGGACAAGTCAGTCAGCGTGGTGTTCGATAACAGCAAGATCAAGCGGTTTGTGCCTGGTTATTGCGCAACAACCCGATTTTCTGAGGGTATTCGGCGGACATTGGCCTGGTTTCAGGCTGATCCTTCACGCCAGCAGGTGGATGCAGCTGACAACGCTGCATGGGACAAAGTGATTGACGCTTACGAAAAAGGATTAGCGGCGTCGGTCCAAAGCTTCCGGTAGAGCTATTTCGCCGGACGCGCGATTGCATACATCTGCCGGGCTATTTGTTCCAGCAAGTCTCCCTGGTACAAATCGAAGTGGCTGCGGCCTTCCATGTAAGTGAAATCGGCCTTGCCGCCTAGCGATTTGATGGTCTGCTCGAGCAGTTGTGCCGACTCATTCAGATAGATGGTGTCCGCCGTGCCCACGGTCAGATGAATCTTGCCATCAACCTTGGGGCCGATCTTCTTCCAGTTCTTGCGGAGGATATTGGCGATGTCGTAATGAGCCTCCCAGTAATCCGTAACCTCGGGATCGATGCGTCCGGTGGCCGGGTCGAAAAACGGCATAGGACGCCCATCTTTCCCGCGTGGACTGAAGACCCAGTTAAACGACGCGATTTGTCCTCCATACTCGCCAAGCACGCGTTCCTGTAGGGCGAAGTCAGGTGCTGATTGCACGCCCTTGCCTTCCATACGTATCAGCATGTGCGGAGAACCGTCATGGTCGTAGTAAAAGTTCCCGGCGGGACGTTGCGTCAAGTCAACACGGGTGAAACTACGGAAGTCGCTGGGGTCGGGGGCGGTTGGCCAGGTTCCTCCGAACATGTCGGGGTAAGTTACCTGCAACCACAATGATGCCCATCCACCGGAAGAGTGTCCGGTGAGGAAGCGTCCATTGGGTTTAGCATCCATCCGGTATCTCTTTTCGAGAGCGGGGATCAGTTCGGTAGTCAGTGCTTTCCCCCAAGGCCCATTGTTCACGGAATCTGCAAACTCGTGGGTGCCGGTTGGGAAGGCCTCCACCAACAAGACCCAAATCATTTCCGGAATTTTCCTTTCTGCCATTAATTTGACCAAGTTCGGAGCAGTGCGGCGCTCGAAACCTCGCAGATTGCCTCCGAAGCCGTGCGTGCTGTAGACCGTCGGATAACGGGATTGTCCAGCGGTATAACTGGGTGGGAGCACCACCAGGCCGGTCATGTGAATCGGGCGTCCCCAGAACGCTGACAGGGCAGGACTGACAAAATCAATCAGCTCACATTGTGGGGGTACCGGGACGACGGGATCTACCTTGCGCTCTGTGAGGATAAGCGAGATCGCATCATCTGAAGCAGGATCGAAATGATGCTCGACGACCGGACTCAGCAAGTCGCCAGCCGTAGCTTCGTAGTCATAGGCGAAGTCATGACTGATATCCAATACGGCTTTGATGTGGTAGGTGTCTGCCGGCGCATTGCAGAATGTGTCGGGATAAGCCAGTTCGTCAGGATCCAGAGCGACTGGATTTTGTGGTGTCAGGCCGCTGATTTCTTTGGCTGCTACCCAGACCGAATGGGCTTCCGGCCCGTAGGTTGGAGCAAGCCGGTTTCCAGCCCCGAGCTTTGTGGACATTATCACAAGCAGTCGCCCAGAAACTGGTTCCGTTGCTAATGCCGCATCCACCGCGACGCGAAACTTCGGATGCGGCTTGTCCGAGCAAGTCTCGGCACGGACAAGGCTCATTCCCCAAACAAGAAATACCAGGCTAAACAGGACAAGTCGGTTACGTTGCATTAGAAATTCTCTCAGATTTTGCATGAGCTTCCAAACGAGTTCGGTCATCTGGCAGTTGCGCAGTTTGAAATTAAGGTTCGCATCAGGGCATGCCTTTGGCCGTGCCGCTAGGAAAGGCGAGATTAAGATCGGCGCCGGTACGGTGCAACTATCGAGAAACCCATCGCCCATGTGACAGTTGCGCCCCATGGGCGCGTGCCGAAATGGACGCGAAAATGGCACGGCTGAAAGCCGATGCCCTGATACGAATCATCATTTCAAACTGCACCACTACCCAGTCATCTTACATATTTAGGGTTACGAGTGATCTCTAGTGTTTTTCCGTTACGGTGTGACCAGGGTCACTGCCGACAATTTCCAGTTCATGGAAACTGATAGAGAAAGAGTAAGAGGGCAAAGCTATGTCCTCGGCCCCTGTTCGTCATATACCGCAAAGTACTCCGCTGCCTCAGGCGCCAGTGCCGGTCCCATCAAAACCTCCCGCGATGTTCAGCGCGGGATATGATTTGCAGCCACTTCGCCCCGGTAGTTTCGTAGTGTCATTTGTCGTACATGCAGTGGTTGTAGTTCTTGTCCTCGTATCAACTCACTTCGCTTACACCCATCGAAAACAAATCAGCCAGCAGGTAACGGCATTGGTCACGGATGTCAGTCCATATGTGCTGCCTGCCTCATTAACTCGATCCGGGGGAGGCGGTGGAGGCGGAGATCGCGATAAATTGAAGGCGTCAAAAGGCGCATTGCCCAAGCTCGCGCGGGAGCAGATTGCTCCACCGGTAGTGGTGGTTCGTAATGAGAACCCAGAATTGCCGATTGAACCAACGGTTGTCGTTCCGCCCGACATACGCATGCCGCAATCGGCGGTGTTGGGCGATCCGCTTTCTCCATCCTGGGACCGCCGTCGAGTGGAACCGGGTCGGGAGGTGGAATTGGTTCAGGCAGTGGAGGAGGAGTAGGTTCTGGGCGTGGCCCTGGAGTAGGGCCGGGATGGGGCGGCGGAATCGGGGGCGGCGCTTACCGTGTGGGAGGAGGAGTCTCGGCTCCGCGGCTGGTTTACGGGCCGGAGCCAGAATTTTCGGAGGAAGCACGCAAGGCCAAGTATCAGGGGGTTGCGGTCCTGTGGGCCGTGGTTGGACCGGACGGGCATGTCCGTGACCTTCGCATTCAGCGTTCGCTGGGGATGGGGTTGGATGAGAAAGCAATTGCCGCGGTCAAGACGTGGAGGTTTGAACCGGCGCGCAAAGACGGGGTCGCGGTAGCCGTTCAGATTGCCGTGGAAGTAAATTTCCGCTTGTACTGATGCTAGTGAACAATCTGCTTGGGGAAGCAATCTGTCGAACTGGAGCCGTAAGCAAAGTGCAGGAGCCATTCGCTGGGAGCCGGCCGGCCATTCACCTGTACAGGATTGAATTTCCACTTTTCCGCCGCTTGCAGAGATAGGCGGGCAAAATACTTGCTGGGGCCAGGGTCATCCAGGGTGGCTGCGGTTACGTTGCCCGCCGCATCAACCAACACTTTTACCCGAACCCGCACTTTGCCGGTGATGGTTCTACTGGCAGATTCGGGAACATTGGGCAGCACTTGTTGAAGAACTGACCCCGGGTTTTGCGCGGCCGCTGGCCTTACTTTCGGTGGAACGCTGGATACAGGGGCTGCGGCGGATGGGTTAGGTCTGGATGCGGTCGCGCCTGAGTTCGTAACTTTTTGAGAGGGTCGCCGCTGAGTGGATTCTGATGGGGATGACTTCTCCCCGGCAACAGCCCCCAATTTCGACTTATCGTGCGGGGAAACCGTCGAATTCTTAGTACGCGTGATGACAAAGCCAAAAGCCAGCAGCACAATGATGGGTACTAGGTAGAACCATACAGAAGACCGGTATGGGCGAGTGACCTTCGCCGCAGGAGGTTTCTCAGGTTGGAGCAGCGATTTAATCTCGGCAATTGTCCAGCGGCTTGCCGCATCGGGCCGGAGACAGTTGCGGATCAGGATACGAAATGATTCGTCCAGTTCCTTAGGAAGCGCTGGCTCCTGTTTTTTGGCAGCGCCCCAAACCGGCTTTTGCTGGGTCAGGACTTCCGTCAGCGTTACTCCCAAAGACCACACATCTGACGCCGGAGAGACTTTTCCGAGTTTGGCTTCGGGGGGGTCGTATGCGGTGACAGCCTTCGCTCCATCTACCGTGATTCCTTCGCTGATCGCCGCGATGGAATCACTGGATAGTTTCAGTTGGTCGGAAATGGCCAAGATATTTGCCGGTTTTATCCCGCCGTGGACGAACCCTTTGCCGTGGAGAAAGCTCAGAGCATCCAAAGCAGGGAGCAACATCTCGCGCGCCTCGGCGGCAGTCAGGGCACGCTGCGGAAGAACCTGCGAGAGATCCTCTTCCGCGTACTCCATGACAACGTACATCAACGGTTGGCCGTTCAACTCACATTTCCCTGCTTCGAAAATCCGCAACAGGTGGGGATGCGGGAGTTTAGTGTCCAGCTTCCAATGTAGAATTTGGTCTTCGGTATTGACCGCGGGGAGTAGTTTGATGACTGCTTTTTTAGGCTCCTCTGTGCGTTCGGTAAGAAAAACCACACTATGATCGGAACCGCCAAGCTGCTGGATCAGGCGGAACTTACCTGCAACTATCTTTCCTTCCTGCGGTTTCCAGTTCTCGCTCACGCCTTCACCGTGGGTTCGCCCGGCCCTCTCGGCGTTATTGTATGCCAGGGGTGCAAGGGGAGTAGTGGCGGTTGTGTCTGGCGCGGGACGTGGATGTGGAGTCGCAGCCATGACTTGGAGTGTGGCGTGGCCAGATGCTGACTTCAAGGTGTCAGAAGAACACGCCCGGATTCCGGGACTGGCGCGTCCGAACAGCGAAATTCCACGTGGTTACCTCAATGAGAGCTGGAAGTCCACTGTTTCTGGCTCTTTACAAATTTTTACCCTTCGCTGCCACAACCATCCGGCAGGGTTTGAGTTCTGACAGGAAAGAGGTCCTGCCACCATACCTTCTATGCTTGAAACTTTCGTTACCCCATCGATGCGATTGCTTGTGGCTTGGATCATATGCGTGTTGCTGGCTTTATGCTCGGTGAAAGCAATAGCGCAAACCGGATCGAGCAATGAGAACTCAGGATCACAGCCGGTTTCGACCATCGCGGTGAAAGTAAAAGTGGTCAACGTTCTCGCCACCGTGCGCGACAAACACGGCCAGGTAGTCCCCAACTTGACTCAAAATGATTTCGTGCTCGAAGAAGATGGACGCCCGCAGACCATCCGATATTTTGCCAATGAAACGGATCTGCCATTGACCCTGGGCCTTCTGGTAGACACCAGCTTGAGCCAGCGCCGCGTGCTTGACCAGGAACGCAGTGCCAGCCGCAGTTTTGTGACTCGAATGGTACGAGAGGACCGTGACAAAGCGTTTGTCATCCACTTCGATCGCGAGGTGGAACTGCTTCAGGACCTCACTTCGTCGCACGAAAAATTGGAGTCAGCTTTGGATAACCTTGAGACTCCGCAATTTGCTCGCTCAAGTGGCGGCGGACAACCTGATCCCAGTAGTGGGTCTGGCGGACAGCGAGGTGGCTACGGACGTGGACATGGGCGCGGTGGCCAGCACTGGGGAGGGCCTGGCACTCTGCTATACGACAGTGTTTACCTGGCATCCGACGAAGTAATCAAGAAACAAGAAGGACGCAAAGCCTTGATCATTCTCTCCGATGGCGTGGATACCGGGAGCAAAGAATCTCTCGACTATGCGATTGAGACGGCGCAGCGGGCCGACGCGATAGTGTATTCGGTTCTTTTCAAGGACGATGAAGAATATAGCGGTGGTTTTGGCAGGCCTACTTTTGGTGGCGGGATGGGACGGCACGGCGGAATGGGTGGCCCGCAGTATCCAAGAATGGATCGCCCCGACGGCACGAAGATTTTGGAACGCATTTCTAAAGAAACGGGTGGACGGATGTTCGAAGTTTCCAAAAAGCAATCAGTGGAGCTGATCTACGCGCAGATTGAGGATGAGTTGAGACATCAATATAACCTGGGTTATACGCCCAGCCACACCGGCGCAGATGCCTCCGGATATCACAAGATTCAGTTAACCGCTAAGAAGAAGGACCTCCTTGTACAGGCCCGCGATGGATACTACGGAGAGCGCTGAGTTGACTTCCGCGCAACTTTAGTAACACCCTTTGGTTTCAATTTCTTATCTGAGTTCAGTGCTAGAGTGAACCAAGTAGTTCGTTCTGTTTTTAGTATGCGCGCTGAAACCATACCTGCCGTGAGTTGCCAATATGACGGCCTTGCCAAGCGCAATCATGGAATTTCCGATTGTGCCGATATGGCAGATTAGTGCTTTGCCCAACGGAGTAGAGCCGGGAGTGGATAGTGGACGACGAGCAAAATAAAGAGATACAGGACATCAGTGAAGAAGAGATCACGGATGCTCAAAAGAGTGCCCAGTTATCGGTCTCGTCGCTGCACGAACTCTCGGCGCTGGAAACCGAGACACTCGCAGCCGAAATTCATCTGCTGGGGCAACTGCGCGACCGAATTTCCCCGGCCGCGCGTTATGCCGACAAGATTCCCACAAAGTATCGGCGGACCGACCACAAAACCGAAGCTGAGTCAGAACAAACGAATTTTCTGGGTGAAGGTTTTCCCTTTTCTGACCGCGGAAAACCCCTGACAGGCCTGTTGGTGGTCGACAAATTTTCCGTGGTGGAGGTTGAACCGGGTGCCGAAGGATCGCAGGGAAACGGGCAATACGTAGGAGAAAGGCTTTACTTAACCCACGATCGAAAATGGATCATCGCGGAACGAGTCGGGGCTTATTCAAGCGCTCTCGGTTCCGTCAGTGAATGGGAAGCCAGTTGCCGAATCGTGACTGACCGGAGCCTGCTTGAGCACTACCCGATTGACATCATCACTGACGGTTTGTTTGAGGCAACCAACAAGCTATGGGAAAAGCTTACGCCGAGAATACAGGCCCTCAAGAAACGCGTGGACAAGGCCCATCAAGTATCAAGTGCGCTGGCAAATTTGAAATCGCTCTCGCAAACCAGATATGGCACAGGAGCTGGAGCAAAAGCAAAAACCGAAGCTGCCAAGGAAGCCGCCACCGCTATGAGCAAGATTCGATTGATTAGCCGCAGTTGATTGGCCGGTGTCACTGTTTAAATTTTGCACTCCAGACTCTTCCCACCATCCCCAGGACATCGCTATCATCGTTGCAGCGAGAACTACCTTCGATGAGACCTGCTAGGTTCCTGCTCCTACTTTTGCTTTTACCGAATTTTATTTCAGCGCAGGCCGCTGACAACCCAACCCAGACGCTGCATGCTTTGTTCGACCGCGATTGGGACTACCAGATGCAGCATGATCCGGTCAGTGCCTCCCAACTTGGGGACCGGCGGTGGAACGATCAGTGGGGAGATGTGAGCCTTGGGTCTCTACGGGAGCAATTCAAACATTCCAATGAAATGCTCCAGGAACTCCACACCATAGACCGCAGTCAGCTTAGTCCCGAAGACCAGCTTAATTATGACGTCTTCGACTACAACACAAAAGACTTTGTCGAGAGCCAACCGTACAAATGGTATTTGGTGCGTACCAACACCTTCAGTGGCATTCAGACGGTAGAAGGGTTGGTCAATTCATTACGTTTTGAAACCGTCAAAGATTATGAGGACTGGATTGGCCGCCTGCATAACTTCCCTGCCTACATGGACCAAACCATCAGCCTGATGCGCGCGGGGATTAAGGAGCACGTGCTGCTGCCAAAAGTGATCGGCGAGAAGGTCCTCACCCAGCTCAACGGAATGGATTGGCAGGACCCAACCAAGCACGGCTTTTATAAGCCGTGTAAGGAGTTTCCGCCTTCCTTTTCAGAGGCTGACAGGCAACGTCTGACCGCGGCCGCGAAGGAACGGATTACCGCTGACGTTTTACCGGCATTCCAGCGCTTTCGCGATTTCATGGAGAAGGAATACATTCCGGCGTCGTTCGAGCAGGTTGGAGCCTGGCAGGTCCCTGATGGTGATCCTACGTATGCCTACCTGGCGCGTTCCATGACTACCACCAGCCTTACTCCGGAGCAAATCCACGACCTTGGTTTGAGCGAGGTGAAACGCATCCGTGGGGAGATGGAGAAGGTCAAAGACCAGACTGGGTTTAAAGGAAGCTTGCCGGAGTTTCTCAACTATCTCCGCACCGATCCCAAGTTCTATTTCAAGAATGGAGATGAATTGCTCGAGTATGCGCGGGCGCGAGCAAAACAGATTGATCCTCTGTTGGTAAAGCTATTCCGAACGTTCCCGCGACTGCCCTATGGCGTCGATCCTGTACCCGGTGAGATTGCGCCCGGCATGCCTGCGGGATATGCGGACTTCCCTGCACCGGATGGTTCTCGGCCGGGTTATTTCTACATCAATACCTACAAGCCTGAGAGCCGGCCAAAGTACGATCTCACTGCGCTGATTCTTCACGAAGCTATCCCTGGGCATACCTTCCAGGGTGGAATTGCCATCGAACTGAAGAATATTCCCAAGTTCCGCCGTTATGGGGGTTACAGCGCTTACGTGGAAGGATGGGCGCTTTACTCGGAATCCTTAGGCAATGAAATGGGATTGTATGACGATCCCTACATTCATTTTGGCGCGCTAAGCAATGAAATGTGGCGGGCAGTGCGCCTGGTGGTGGACACCGGAATGCACTACAAGCATTGGACTCGCAAACAGGCCATTGATTATTTCCTAGAGAATGTAGCGACGACTGAATACAGTGCGACCAGTGAAGTAGACCGCTACATTTCCTGGCCTGGGCAGGCATTGGCCTACAAGATTGGCGAATTGAAGATCAAAGAACTGCGGCGGCGTGCCGAAAAGGAACTAGGGCCCAAATTTGACATCCGGGCGTTTCATGACGCGATCCTATTATCCGGGCCATTGCCCCTGACGGTACTGGAATCGCAGGTCAATGAATGGATTAAGAAAACCAAATCTGCACCATAGACTTCCGTCTGCACACATCTGGTTTGGCTTTTGCCTTGTCCCCTCCAGAACCCAATCTGGGGCACCTTCCCCTTCTATTGGCTTATTCCGGTTAAACCCACGCGAATAGTTCGCCGATAACAAGACTGGATGATTACCTGTTTTTGTTTGGCAGGAGGAGTTGCAGACCGTGACAAATAAGGGAGTTTCCCAGCGGATGGGTAAGCAGTCCCAAGCCACCGAAATGATTGACCGTGCTGGAGCGTTGTCCAGGGTTGATGGTGACGGCGAACTCATGGCCAGCCTGGTTGACATTTTCTTTGCCGAAGCCGGGCCGATGATGGCAGCTATTCGCGCCGCGGTAGCCGGCAACGACCCGGAGAAACTAGAAAAAGCCGCACACCGGCTGAAAGGTTCGGTAAGCATTTTTGGCGCAGGAGCTGTTACGCAGTCGGCATATGAATTAGAAACGATGGGGCGGACTGGAAATCTGGAAAATGCGGGTGAAACCTTCGCCCGGCTCGAACAACTGATGAGCAGCCTGGAAGCAGCACTCAAACAATTTCGCAGTGAACTGCGACCTTCGTCTGATGGAAATTACCAATCACTTTGAATGAGGTCGCGTGGCAAAGTTTGATCCCAACCGAGTCAGGCATTCTTACAAAGCGCGAGCGAAGGCGATGCGGTTGATTTCGATGTGTATGCTGTGGCTATTCATTGGAAGAGCGGCACCCTTAAAACCGGCAGAGGCAACCGCGAACCAATTGCAGGGGAATCAGCCGGACAAAGTTACCCTGACCAGCACAAAGCAAATTCACGCACTCGACGCCGAACAGGCGAAACTAGGTTATCCAGTACGGATTGAGGGGGTAGTGACCTACTACGACCCAGAACAACGTTTCTTTTTTGTGCAAGATCAGAGCGGCGGAATTTTTGCAATCGGCCAGGAAGAACAAAACTTAAGCGCGGGCGAGAGAGTCCGGGTTGAAGGTGTCACAGCGCCCGGGGATTTTGCCCCTAGCATCACCAAACTCCGCGTGGAGAAACTAGGGGCTGGAGAATTGCCGGTGGCGCAACCTCCCACTTTTGACGCCGCCATGGCGGGAGAGGATGACTCGCGCTGGGCGGTACTCGAGGGGATTGTTCATCCTACAAGACGAGATGCCAATGGCCACATCTTATTCGACTTGTATACCAACCTCGGCCCGGTGAAGGTGCATACTCCGGGCTCAACGGACCGATCCCACCTTGAGGAATTCGTAGATGCCAAAGTGCAGGTAAAAGGTGTGCTGGGTGGCCTGTTTAACCAGCACCGCCAGCTCACCGGCTTCTCCCTCTACTTGAACGGTTTGCGAGATATCTCCGTCGTCCAGTCGGCGCCAATTGACCCGTTTGCTCATGATATTCGCCCCATCAACCAGCTGCTGCAATTTTCGCAGTATAGCGATCCCAACCATAGGGTAAGGGTACGAGGAGTAGTAACTCGGTGCAGTTCGGAAAGCGGCTTGTATATCCAGGACAATACGGGAGGTTTGGAGATTCAAGCTGACTGCGAGCAACTGAAAACTGGCGACATGGTTGACGCGGTAGGCTTCGCAACCTTCGGGGAGTACTCCCCCATGCTGCGAGATGCGAGTATCCGCAAAGTTGGCACAAGTTCCATGCCACCCGCGCCGCTGATTACGGTAGAACAGGCCCTGAGCGGGGACTACAACAACCACCTGGTCACAATTGAGGCACAACTTCTGGGGCAAGCCAACAGTTCCCATGAGCAGATTTTCATTCTTCGCACTGAAGACTTCACTTTCAATGCACAGATGGAAAGGGATGACCTGCAATCGCAATCTGTCAGTGCCCGCGATGGAAGCATGGTGCGCTTGACAGGCATTTGTACTGGGCAGCCTGACCCGGTCAAGGTCGATCCGAATAAAGGGCGGATCCTAATTTCATTCCGCATTCTTCTACGGTCTGAAAATGATGTTGTAGTGGTAAAAGGTCCGCCGTGGTGGAACCTTCAACACCTGTTGACCGGCATGATTGCACTTGTGATCATCACCGGCTTTGCCTGGGCGTTCATCTTGCAAAGCCGAGTCCGTCATCAGACCGACGAACTGGAGGGATCAAAGCACGCCGCAGAAAAAGCGAAGGAACTGGCGGAGCAAGCGAATCAGGCGAAAAGCGAATTTCTGGCGAACATGAGCCATGAAATACGCACCCCCATGAATGGAATCATGGGCATGACGGGACTGTTGCTGGACACGGAAGTCACTCCCGAACAACATCACTTCCTAAGCATGATTAAGACCTCGTCAGAATCCCTAATGACAGTCATTAACGACATCCTCGATTTTTCCAAGATTGAAGCAGGAAAACTGGATTTAACAAACACAACGTTTGACCTCTACGAATGCGTAGAAAACTCTTCACAGACTTTCGCACTTAAAGCCCACCAGAAAGGCCTCGAGCTGGTGTGTCACATTCTTCCTTCGGTACCGGAATTTATTGTCGGCGACGCGGAACGACTGAGACAGGTATTACTTAATCTGGTTGGCAATGCGATCAAGTTCACTCATCAAGGCCAAGTGATGGTGAGGATCAGCCTGAATCTCACGGACAATTCGTGTGCGCATTTGCGGTTTGAGATTCTTGACTCCGGCATCGGAATCGCGCCCAACAAAAGGAAACGAATCTTCGAGGCTTTTGAACAAGCTGACAGCTCGACCACCCGGAAGTATGGCGGTACCGGACTTGGGCTTACTATTTCACAGGCCTTGGTCCGCATGATGGGAGGGACGATTGGCGTAGACAGTGAAATGGGAAAGGGCAGCACGTTTCACTTTGATTTGTCGTTCCAGAAAGGCGAGGGCGTGTCGATCACGCCTACACGGGTGGACAAATTTCAGGATATTAACGTACTGGTGGTGGATGACAGCGCTTCCGCACGGCTCGTTCTGAGTGAGATCCTTACCCGATGGAAGATGAAACCCACACTGGTGGAGAGTGGCGAGGCAGCAGCGGCTGCTATAAACAACGCCAATCGGCTGGGGAGGCCTTACCGGGTAGTTTTGCTCGACAGCAATATGCCGGGAATGGATGGGTTTCAAACTACTTTGAAACTTCGCAATACTCCGAATTTCGCTGCGCAGATCATCATGATGTTAGGATCGGCAGCTCCCCAACAGGACGCAGAACGCTGCCTGGCCATCGAGGTGTCTCACTATTTAGTCAAGCCGGTAAAGCTAAGAAATCTGCTGGGCATCTTGCGCACCGCCACCACCAGCCCAGAGGACGTTACGGCTGCCAACGCTCCTCTCAACGGGTTGGGCGATCAACTGGCGCCGCCACAGAAGATTCTGCTGGCGGAGGACAACCCGGTCAATCAACAATTGGCGATTCGACTGTTGCAAAAAATTGGCCATACCGTGACGCTGGCAAATCATGGGAAGGAAGCCCTCGAAATACTGGAAAAGAACAGCTTCGACATGGTGCTTATGGATGTGCAAATGCCGGAGATGGATGGCTTCACCGCCACCGCGGCAATTCGTGAGCAGGAGAAAACAACCGGTCAACACCTGACCATCATTGCCATGACCGCGCGGGCCATGAAGGGCGACCGGGAAAGCTGCCTTGCGGCAGGCATGGATGATTACATTTCCAAGCCGGTCCACCGCAAGGAATTGAACGAAGTCATCGTGCGCAACCTTTCTCGCAAGCCGGCATTGCCCACCGTAGCTCCGATCAACGCGAATGCCACAACCAGCGGCGCCTAGCAGGATGTGCCCGAATTCGCATCCTCGCCACCACCCAATTTACACTTGAGTTCGACGAGTGCTAAGGTTAACCTCTCGTTTCTGCCCTTGTACCGGGCGAAAGGACGACCCATGCGAAAGATCATGCTGCTGGTGATTGTGGTGTTGGTGATTTGGGCATACCTGCTTGGTTACTGGCCACAACACAAACAAGTAGCAGCGGTTGAGCAGGAAAATGTCCAGCTTAAGAATCAACTAGCCAGCGCCGAAACGGTGGGCCGGATTGCGCGGCTGGAAAATCAGCTCCTGGTACTGATCGAGCAGACCGAAGGACAGAACTATGGAGAAGCCCAAAAGCTCTCCAACTCGTTCTTTGATGACATGCGGAAGGAGATTGACCGGGACAAGGGTGCTGCCTATGTACCGAAACTGGAGGCCGTTCTGGCGCGGCGTGATGGGGTAACCTCAGGGCTGGCGCGTGGGGAAGCCTCAACCCTTGCAGCACTAAAGCAGAGCCTGACTGAGATGCGCGAGTTGCTGCTGGTCCTCTCCCGGTAGGCCTGCGGGAAGCACATCGGCGAAGACAAATCCGTCGCGGTTGACGATTTCTCCGCTCTGGATAGGAATCACGCTCTTGAACATGGGGCCGCCGTAGACGAAGGTGTGGAATTCCCCGTTCTCCCCACAGGGGTCGGTCCCTTCCGGAAACGAGGCCAGCAGTTCCCTGCTGATGTCCTGACCGGCAAAATGCTGCGGCAGTTTCTTGGGATCCATGCAGACGATGCGGGCGCGCACCCCGGAATCCAGCATTTCTTCGATTAGCTTTCTGGTGTCCATGCCCCAGACGGGGAAAATTGGCTGGAGTCCTGTGCCTCGCAAGCGGTCTTCACGGTATTTGCGCACGTCCTCCAGAAACAGGTCGCCAAATGCGATCCCGGTGATGCCCTGCTGTACGGCCTGAGCGCATGCTCGGCCCATGGCCAGCTCATATTCTTCATTGTTGCAGGGCCAGGGCAGGGGGATTTCCCACAGCGGCAAGCCGGCAGCCTGGGCTTGCGCCTCCACCAGCTCGCGGCGCGTGCTGTGCATGGCTACACGCTGGAAGCGCTCATTCATGGTGGTGAGCAAGCCCACGATCTCTACTTCGCCCTGTTGGCGTAGGACATGCAGCGTCCACGCGCTGTCTTTGCCACTACTCCAGGAAACCAGCACTTTAGATTTCAACCTGCCCTCCACAGATCATTCATTCTACTCGGTGAATGCGGATACAATAGTGCGATATGTCAGCGACTCGAACGGTTCATCCAGAAACGGCAAGCACGGCGATTCCCGAGGTCCCACTCACCATTGAGGGATACAGCGTCCTTCACCAGATGGTACGCATCAACTGGGCAGCATGGCGTGCGCTCCCCGCCACACAGCAAGCTGAGATTGCGGCTGAGGCCAGCGGCGCACTGTCCGCGATGGAGCAGAATGCAAATGGACAGTCCGCGCTTTTCTCACTGCTTGGGCATAAGGGCGATCTGATGTTTGTCCACTTTCGGCAGGCGTTTGATGAATTAAACCAGGCGGAGCTGCAATTGGCGCGACTGAGGTTAAGCGACTATTTGGAGACTACATCCTCATATCTTTCGGTGATTGAGCTTGGATTGTATGAGTCCACCACCAAGACTTATAAGATGCTGGCGGATAAAGGGCTCCAGCCGCACTCGGAGGAATGGAACAAGGAGATTAGCGAAATGCTGCGGCGGCAGGAGGAAGCCATGCGTCCGCGGTTGTTCCCGGAGATGCCGGGGCACCGTTACATTTGTTTTTATCCGATGGACCGGCGGCGAGGCGAAAGCAAGAACTGGTACACGCTTCCCATCGAAGAGCGCGCGCGGCAGATGAATGAGCATGGACTGGTCGGGCGGCGATATGCGGGGACGGTAAGGCAGATTATTACTGGCTCCATCGGATTCGACGATTGGGAGTGGGGAGTCGATTTGTTTGCCGATGATCCGCTGGTGTTTAAGAAGCTGATCTACGAGATGCGTTTTGATGAAGTCAGCGCGGTGTATGCGCTGTTTGGGCATTTCTATGTCGGGGTACGGTGCCCGGCGCGATCGCTAGGCAGTCTGCTAAGCGGCGAAGTGCCAAAATCTTGAACCGCCGAGGACGCAGAGATCGCCGAGAAAAGCACTTCTCTGTGACCTCTGCGCGCTTTTCTCAGTGACCTCTGCGGTAATTCTGTTTCCGGAGCCCGTATGGCAACCCTCGGCCTTATCGAATACATAGACGCCAGTCCGGAAGTGAAAGCAGTTTATGACGACATCATGACCACGCGTAAAACAGATTGGATCAACAATTTCTGGAAGGCGCTGGCCAACGATCCGGTCACTTTGAAGCGGACCTGGGAAGACATCAAGCAGATCATGGCTCCCGGAATGCTCGATGCGGTGACCAAAGAAATGATTTATGTAGCAGTGAGTGTCAGCAACCAGTGTGACTACTGCATCGCGTCGCATATTGCGTCGGCAAAGAAAAAAGGTATGACCGACCAGATGTTCCGAGAGTTGATGGCTGTGGTAGGAATGGCCAATGAAACCAATCGGTTAGTGGCGGGATATCAAGTAGAGATTGACCCTCAATTCAAGACTTAGTTTTGCGCTTGGGGCTTTTCTTATTACGCGTTTTGACGGCACCAAACTTGAACTCATGCCGCTTCATGTTTACACGGCGTCCGCGAAACGTCACTCCTTCCGCTTCCAATCGAAGACGCTGTTCGATGGCATAGTCTCCACGCAATTTGATCTCGCCGCCGGCGCCAACGATTCTCTGCCATGGCAAGTCGAATGCGCCATGGAGTGTCCTGGCAACTAACCGCGAATATCTGGGATATCCCGCAGCGCGCGCGATTCCGCCATAGGTGGACACTTTTCCTCTTGGGACTTTGCGGATGGCAGCGACTATGCGGGTGCGCATGTCCATCAATTCAGGAACCCCAATATCCTGGCCAGGCCTTTAGAAAACTGTTCTGCGTCTGCGATCAAACTGACGATCAAGTAACCGTCGCTGGGAAAATCGTAAAAGTGTCCGGGGTGCACGAGTACGCAGAGATTTTGCATGATGGCGATCGCCAGGTCCTCGTCGGATTGAGTCACCGGCACGCGGAGGACTGCATACCAGCCACCTTCGACGTTCAATCTTGCGCAGGTTTTCTGAAGGGCCAATTGCCGGTCTAGTTCTGCGAGATTTTCCCGTAGGCGTTTCAGCAGGAATGGTTGAACGGTCCTTCTTTGTTCCAGCAAGGCCGGAGTTGCCAGCTGTATGGGCGCATTTACAGAGAGGTAGGTGTCGGCAATGATCTCCAGCCGTTGCATCGCGGCATGAAGTTGGTCGGGCGGGCCACTGGAGGCAATCCAGGCCAACTTCATCTGCGGGAGGGCGGAAATCTTGGAGAGGCCGCTCAGAGTGAAGGTCAATGCTTCGGCATTGGCGGCGAAGGTTGCGCGGTGAATGCCATCATGCGCATAGTCCAGGAATACTTCATCGACGATCAACGCCAGCTGGTGCTCTTTGCAGAATTTGTTTAGGGCAACTTGCTCGGCCGCACTTACGTACGACCCCGTGGGATTGTTAGGATGTACAACCACAACCGCTCGCGTTCGGTCATTCACCGCCTTGTTGAGCGAGGGCAAATCAATTTGCCAGCCGTGATCGTAAAGCAGCGGATACGAAACCAGTTTCACATCCTGCAAGTCGGCCAGGAACTCGAAGAGCGGGTAGCTGGGCTTGGGCACCAGGATTTCGTCGCCCGGATTGCATAGCAGGCGAAAAACGTATGAGTAGCCCTCGCTGGTACTGGTGGTGAGTAGCAGTGATTCCGGATCGAGCTGAATTTCTTTCCCCTGCTCACTGTAGTAGGCGGCAACCGATTCCCGCGCGCTCAACATCCCTTTCGGTTGGGGATCGTAGTCGAGTGCTCTGAGGTTGAGTACTGCCTGGAACATCTGCTGATCATGGTGCAGCCCGACGCGTGTGGGATTGGAAACAGTTAGATCCAATACCTCCCCGCCACTCGATTCCAGCTTCCGCTGGGCGTCGGTGAAGCGGTTGGGGGTTAGCTGCCAATCGGTGCGCTTGGAGAACATGCCATTTGAGGGTGCCGTGTATCGGTTTTTTTTGCAAGCAGTTGCGCCCTGAGAGTCATATCACTTTCCGGTGTGATTGGGATCACAGTGATATTTTAAGGAAATTCATACCCTTAACCCATTGATCTCGCCGTTATACCCGTTTGTGGGAGGACAGAATGCACGTGGGGCACATGGGAAATCGACCGGCTTATAATTTTTCGCAAAACCCAATGCTGGTGTATTGGGAAATGACGCAGGCTTGTGGTTTGGCGTGCAAGCACTGCCGCGCTGAGGCCATGCCCCAGCCTCATCCTTTGGAGCTTTCAACCATCGAAAGTAAGTTATTTATCAAGCAGGTAGCATCATTCGGGTCGCCCCTCCCCCATTTGATTTTGACTGGTGGTGACCCGCTGAGCCGGAAAGACCTCCATGAACTGATTGATTACGCATGCGGTCTGGGCCTGGAAGTTTCGATTACCCCCAGCGCGACGCCCGAACTCACCGAGGATGCCATCTCTCGCCTGAGGCGGCACGGTATCCAGAGCTTGGGTCTGAGCCTGGACGGGTCCTCGGCAGAAAAACACGATGCGATTCGTGCCATACCGGGCACGTTCGACCGGACTGTGGCAGCAGCCCGGCATTGCGGACGGATTAACATTCCCATCCAAGTGAACACGCTTGTGTCCGAAGAAACCGTCAGCGACCTGCCGGCCATTTATGAACTGCTGCGTACCAGTTTTCCGGTGATGCGCTGGAGCCTGTTCTTCCTGATTTCCGTGGGCAGGGGTAAAGCACTGAACGAAGTCTCTCCCGAGGAAGGCGAGCGCATCATGAAATGGGTGCTGGATTTGACAAAAGACGCACCTTTCATGGTTAAGACCACAGAAGCTCCGTCGTACCGCCGGATCGCCATTGAGAAGATGAAAGCCGCGGCTGAAAGCGCCGACAGCGTGAGACAAAGCGGGGTCTATCAAGGCTTCCAGATTCGCGATGGACACGGCATTGTGTTTGTTTCCAATCTTGGAGATATCTATCCCTCCGGCTTCTTGCCGCTGCGTTGCGGGAATGTGCGCAAAGATTCCCTGGTAGAAATTTACCGGTCCTCGGAAACCTTTCAGGCGCTGCACAACCCCGATCAATTCCACGGCAAGTGCGGAGAATGCGAATACTGCTTCATCTGCGGCGGATCGCGCGCCCGCGCCTATGCTCATACCGGAGATGCGTTGGGCAGCGACCCGTTCTGTCCGTACGAACCGGGAATCGCCGGTAGCGACCGCCTGCACCCCCACCTCCCCCATGCCCAGGAGACAATTCCGGTGTGAGGGAAAAACATGCTGACCTACAGGCTTGTGCGTTTGATTGAGTATCACTCTGAAGAACTCACCGCTGGTCTTCTCCGCAAAGTCGCGCAGTCCGAGCGAACCAGGTCATACGCCAACGCGCCGACCGATGATTTGCAGAAGCAGGTCTCCGATATCTACCACCAGCTCGGCACCTGGCTGCTGGACAAGAGTTCAGCTGACGTCGAGCAACGTTACACGGCCGTGGGCGCCCGCAGGGCCCAACAAAACATTACGTTGAGCGATCTGGTGTGGGCGATTGTGCTGACCAAACACAATTTATGGGAATTCATTGATGACGCGGCCTTCCCCGGCCGCGCCGTGGATATCGCGGACAAACAGGAACTGCTCCAGTTGCTCGATCAGTTCTTTGACACCGCAATTCATGCCGCGGTTGTTGGATTTGAGTGGGC
This sequence comes from uncultured Acidobacteriota bacterium, assembly GCA_963837365.1. Classification (GTDB taxonomy): domain Bacteria; phylum Acidobacteriota; class Terriglobia; order Terriglobales; family Acidobacteriaceae; genus CAWBXL01. The sequence continues at coordinate 232,181 of CAWIMW010000003.1, read as the reverse complement.
AACCGAAGCAGACTCCGACGAGCAGGTCGACGAAGCCAGTTAACCCAACATGGGAGTTGTAGCACCTACACAGGAAACTTTCGTGCCCGCTTCTTTTGAGGCACGATAGATTGCCTCAATCAGGGCTACACTACGCCTGCCCTCGCGGCCATCGCACAGCGGCGTGCCATCTTCCCTGATTGCCTTTAGAAAATCCTCCAGGACGGCCTGGTGCCCGCGAATGTCGCTTACGATGGGAGAAGAAGCACTTGCATTGCTGTTGGGGGCTGCCACTGTCGTCATGCCAGGAACCGGAGTGCGCAGATTGGCGGCGATGATACGGTCGTGCTCCAAGATTACTGTGCCTTCGCTGCCGGTAATTTCAACTCTCCGTGGATATCCTGGATAAGCCGCAGTAGTGGCCTGCAACATGCCGGAGGCGCCATTGGCAAATTCAAGAAGCACAGACGCGGTATCTTCAAAAGGAACTTTGTGCAGTTTGGTGGCCATGCTCGCCTGGACGCGAGCCACATCTCCGAGCAGCCACAATAACAAATCAATGGTGTGAATAGCGTGGTTGATTAACATGCCTCCGCCGCTTTCGTAGGAAGCACCACGCCAACGAGAGTCGCTATAGTATTCTGCCGGACGCCACCATTTCACCTTTGCATCAGCGAAGAGAATTCTTCCCAGAAGCCCCTGGTTGATCCACTCTTTCAACTGGCGGATTTCGGGTTGGGCGCGGTCTTGAAAAATTACTCCTAGTTTTACCTGGGCTTTCTCGCAGGCCGTGATCAGGGCGTCGGCGCGTTCGGTGTTGATGTCAATTGCTTTGTCAGTCAACACATGCAGGCCGTGTCGCGCGGCAGCTATGCCCTGCTCTGCGTGTAAGTGCGTGGGACTTCCGATCACCACAAGATCCATAGGACGGTGGGCCAGGAATGCTTCGAAATGCTGATACGGCCTGCCGCCATACTCGCGACAGAGCTTGCTGACTTTCTCTGCATTGCTGCCCTGAACAGCAGTTATTTCGACTCCGGGAATGGCGCGGGCAGCACGCGCGTGGGTCTCCGTAATATTGCCGCCACCGATCAGGCCGATGTGCATAGGCATGAGGGGTTATATAGGACATGCCTACGGGAACGCAATCGGTGCAGGAAGAAAGGCGCGCCAAGGCGCGCCTTTTTCGTTGCCTTAGTGGAGAAGCAGATCAGGCGGCAACCTTTTGCGGTTGTACATGTCCCAGTTGAGTCAGGATCGTGTACTGGTCGTAATAGCAGTTGCCTGAAATGGCCTTGCCTTGCTGGTCGAAATGAACGATCTCACAGAACGGCAGGGTCATCCGCTTTCCCGTGGGCTTGAGTGACCCAAACGGGCCATCGTTTGTGCCTTCGGTAATGAAACGCGCCACTACCACATCGCCAGCATCAATGTACTCGGCCTTGGTGATGCGGCCGTCCGGGAAAGCTTTGGCCCATGATTCGACCCAAGTCCGGAAGGCATCGCGGTTATTGAAGCTGTGGTTTTGTGCTTGATCGGTGTAAGCAATATTATCGGTGACGTTGCGGACAACGCCGGCGAAGTCACGTTTATTCCAGCTTTCATGCGCAGCACGAAGTGTTTCTACGTTTTTTGAAGCCATCAGTCATTTCTCCGTAGGGAAAAAGGCGCACGCCTAGGCAAGAGGGTGCCTGCCGTGGTGCGCGGATGATGTAGGTCAGGCGGCTTTGCCGCCGACGAGCTTGAGTCCGCTCGCGGGATGTACGTCGAACGTACGCACCATGGGCTCGCCTTCCAGCAGATGCCGCACCATCGCGCCGACGTTCTGATACTGCTCGCGGTGATAACGCTCGGCATCTTCCTTCGTCTTCCAAAAACTGAGGGCGAGCACGCGGTCCGGCTCCAGGTTGGACACCAGTAGCATTTCGTCCACGAAGCCGTTCTGCGTCTTCAGCAGGGTCATTACTTTCTCGTTGATCAGGTTGGAGAGTTCTTTCGACTTGCCTGGTTTGGCGGTTATTTCAACAACACGAGTAAACATGCGCTTGCTCCTTTCGTAGGTTAAGGGTTGAAAGGAAGCATCGCCGCAGGCGCGGCGGTGACTTATTTTTTTCGAGTTAAGACAATCATAGGCTGATGCAGTGGGTGGGTCAAATGGGTGAGGAGCAAAAACGCGAAGAATCGTGCATCCTACAGCAACTTACCTTGACACTGGATTTTGGGTCTCTCACCCTTGACCCATGGAAGTGCGCTTAACTCCCGACCAGGAAGCGTTTGTCCGCCAAGCCATCGAGACGGGCCGGTTTCACCGTCCTGAGGATGCTGTGGCGGAAGCTTTGTCGCTGTGGGAGGAGAGGGAGCGCACGCGCACCGAGATTCTCGCCGCCGTTGACACGGCGGGGGCCTCCCTCGCCCGCGAGAAGGACGCACCATCACGCCGGAATCCATGCAGCAGCTGGCCGATGAAGTGCAACAGCGCGGCCGCCTTGCACTGGGTTAGAATATCTCCATGGAAATTCGCCTCCGGCCTGAGCTTGCGGACCTGATTAAGCAGGATGTCGAGCGCGGCTCCTACCAAAACGTGGATGAATATGTAGAACGGGCGGTTTCTATGTTGCATGAGCAAGAGGCTTGGTTAGCGCAGAATCGCGTAGAGATAGCTGGCAAGATTGACGAAGGCTACGCCGCCGCCCAGCGCGGAGAATTGATCGACGCCGATACCGTACGTTCCCGGCTCACTGAGTTGAAACACGCACACTCCGAAAAACCGCGGCAGGGATGAGCCGTTATCAGTTCACACCTCAAGCTGTAGCCGATCTCTTCGACATTTGGAGTTTCATCGCTCAGGACAATCCCACGGCAGCCGACCGGGTTGAGGAAGCGGTTTTCCGGGCTTGTGATTTTCTCGCCGAATCACCTCTCGCAGGACGAATCAGGAAAGATCTGACTTCCCTGCCTGTCCGCTTCTGGGTGGTGCAGCCATATTCAAGCTACCTGATTGTGTACGACCCGGAAAAGAAGCCGCTGCGAATCATTCGCATTCTCCACGGTGCCCGCGACCTTCCTTCGATTCTTCCTTAAAGGGAGGTCGCGGAAGCCCGGGGCGGCATTGCCAAGGTGGCCAAAGTCACGGCATTGAACGGGAGAGTTTGTGTCGCGCTTTGTCGGTACGCGGAAATCCTCGGCTTTCTACACTGGTGGCCGTGACTAAGGCGGTGGGGTTGAAGGTTACGGTGGAAGGCGGTGTAGTAGAGAAAGCTCCACATCTCGAAACGAGATACGGGGCATCCTACTCTGAAATGTGGGCCACTCGCCTCATTGTGCCTTTCCGAAGTCTGGTCCCTACCTTACCTGTAATACAAGACCCACAGAAATTTCGTCAAACTCCAAATAGCATTGACCATAACCCACATCCCTACGAATACTAGAACCACCGCCGCAAAGTTAAACCACTTCGGCATGATCCTCTGCAACATCACAGGAACATGCTTTGAACTGCCATCTTCTGACCCTATGTAAGAAATGATGTTGTCTACCCTTAACGGTCCAAAATACAAATACGAAATGCTTACCAGAACTTTCTTGGGAAGCGTAGGGAATCGTATCGCGTGTCCGCCTCCAGGTGTTTGAATAATCTCCCGTGGAATATCAGGATAGACACTGTGCGCAGGCAAAAATCCGAAGTGTCCCACGTGAACGTCTTTCGCTGGAGCCTTACCTTGATTGATTAGGAAAAGCGTAAACGTCCCCACCGGCGGCGGAGGTTGTTGAGCCGGAAGCTGTCTCTGTTGCCCCTGTGGTTCCTGCTGTGGGGGCATCGGGACCCATTGAGGCGTACTCGTGTAAGAAATCAGGTGCGGCAATCGAGTTGTGATCTTGAGTAATATCCAAGAGGACGCAAACCCGATAATGCCAGTGATAAGAAAAGAACTGTATTTCAGCAACCAAGGCCAAAACATTCTTCTACTCCTCGGTAAGCAATGAGGTAAGCCCGCCGATGATTTGACGGGCCGGGTGGTTGGCGCGTTTTACTTCTTAGGCGAGGACTTTACCGGCACGTGTTGACGCTCCGTGGTCGCCTTGTGGCTGTCCGCGTAGCGTTGTGTGGTAAACTTCCCGTCCGTTGATTTGCGGTAGATCACTTTCTTATCTGCCATGACTTACCTGAGTGTGGGCATCTCCGCCCACCGGTTGAATGGTGGATAGATCCTCTCCGGCTTCGGGTGATCAAGACCCTTGGTCGGAGAGGTAATTTCTTTGGGCACGCATCGTACAGCAAAACAAGCCGTGAAATTTTGTGACAATGGTCACGGTCATTCCCCGACTGATGCGCGACTAGCGAAAATGCTAGCAAGGTGGCCAATTCCTGCAATCACAAAATCGCTCCACGCTGTGAAGAAACTGTGGAATACTGAGATTGTTTGTGGAAAGTCATGGAAATAGCACTGCGCAGCGTTTGCCTAATAAATGGAGCACCGTGGAGAGTACTCCTTCTGTTACTCCCCCGGTGCCGTATCATCAGATTCCGAACTCTCCATCATGCCAAGCAAGGAGCCTAAAAACTGGGTCAGCCTGGTGCCTTACGGCCTGCACCAGCAGCATCCGAACGCTTACCGGGACATGGCGGAAGTTGCCTGGGAGAACCGTGACAGTCTGGCTTATGCCTGGCGCATTCTCCGCGACGGCTGCTGCGATGGGTGCGCGCTGGGCACGACTGGCTTGCACGACTGGACGATGAAGGGCATCCATTTGTGCGCGGTGCGGCTGAAGCTGCTGCGACTGAATACCATGCCAGCCATGGATTGGCGGCGGTTGGAAGATGTAGGGCCGCTGCGCCAGTTGTCAGAGAAAAAGCTGCGGAAGCTGGGCCGGCTGGCGGTGCCGATGATTCGGCGCAAGGGTGAGAAAGGATTTACCCGTGCTTCGTGGGATGATGCGATCAAACTGGTTGCCGACCGGTTGCGGACGCTCGATCCGCATCGCATTGCCTGGTACATCACCTCGCGCGGCCTGACCAACGAAGCATACTACGCGCATCAGAAGGTGGCCCGGTTCATCGGTACCAACAACGTGGATACGAGTGCGCGCATCTGCCATGCGCCCAGCACGCTGGCCCTGAGCCAGACTGTGGGTTGCGCTGCCACTACGTGTTCCTACTCCGATTGGATTGGTTGCGACCTGATTGTGTTTGTCGGGTCGAACATTGCCAACAACCAGCCGGTGGCTACGAAGTATTTGAGCTACGCCAAGGACCGAGGAACGAAAGTTTTTCTGGTGAATCCTTATTTCGAGCCGGGGATGGAGCGCTATTGGATACCCTCGGTGACCAAGAGTGCACTGTTTGGGACGCGCATTACCGATGACTTCTTTCAGATTCATACCGGCGGAGATATTCCCTTCTTCTATGGAGTCCTCAAACACCTGATCGAGAACAATTGGGTGGACCGTGAGTTTGTGGCCGCGCGCACTTCTGGTTGGGAGGAAACCGAACGCAAGACCGCCAGTCTGTCGTGGAACATTCTTGAGCGTGGTTCGGGACTGACTCGCGCCGACATGTTTCGTTTTGCCGAGGCGTTTGGCAAGGCGCGGCACGCGATTATTGTATGGAGTATGGGGATCACGCAGCACCGGCACGGCTCGGACAATGTGAAGGCGATTGTGAATTTGCAGTTGGCGCGGGGGAATGTGGGGCGTCCGCATACCGGGCTGATGCCGATTCGCGGCCATAGCGGCGTGCAGGGCGGCGCGGAGATGGGCGGAACGCCTTCGTCTTATGTGATGGGAGCTGCGGCAGGAGAGGAAAACGCCCGACGGTTTACGACGCCCGAGATGTGGGGATTTGAACCTCCTTCATGGAAGGGGCTTGATGCCACGCACATGATTCTGGCGGCCCAGCGGGGGGAGATTGATGCGTTGTGGCAATCGGGCGGGAACTTTCAGCAGACTTTACCCGAGCCGGAATTGGTGGAGCAAGCGCTGGGTCAAATTGGATTGCGTATCCACCAAGATATTGTTCCCAATCGCACTATGTTGGTGGACCCGGCTGATACCGTGGTTCTGCTCCCGACACGCACTCGCTACGAACAACGCGGCGGAGGCACTGAGACGAGTACCGAGCGGCGCGTGATTTATAGCCCGGAAATTCCTGGGCCGCGTCCGGGAGAAGCGCGGGATGAGTGGGAGATTCCTGTACTGGTGGCTCGGGCGCTCGATAGTGCGAAAGCAGAGGCAGCGTTTCCCTGGCGAGATACCCAGGATATTCGCAATGAGATTGACCGGGTTTGCCCCACCTACAAGGGCATCGCCAAACTACAGAAAAAAGGCGACAGCTTTCAGTATGGCGGGAAGCATCTACTGACTGATCGCTTCCTTACTCCGGACGGAAAAGGACACTTTACCGCGGTTGACTTGCCAGAAGAACAAGTCCCCGAAGGCAAATTCATTTTGTCGTCCCGCCGGGGGCGGCAATTTAACAGCATGGTGCACGCGCAGTCTGACCCGCTCACAGGAGCCGAGCGCGATGACATTCTGATGTCAGCCGCGGATGCACAACGGTTGCAGCTGAAGTCCGGCGACCCGATCACTTTGCGCAATACCCAGGCCGCGTTTCGCGGGCGGGTAAAAATTGACCGCATCAGGCCGGGATCGTTGCAGGGGCACTGGCCAGAAATGAATGTGCTGATTCCCGCGGGGCGGCTTGATGCCAGCGGAGTACCGGATTACAACGCGGTGGTGGAAGTTTTACCTGAGCGCCTACAGATTCCGTGAAATCTCACAAAACAAAGAAATAAGCCAGCCAATCGGACTGCCTCAGATTAGAATGATTCCCTTCTTGAGCGCGCGGATGACATTGCTAACGGAAATCGCAAAGTTTTTAAGTGAATCCTGGCTTCCCTTACTGGCCTTGCTGGTCCTTGCCATCTCGTTTGTGGTCTATTTCCGGAGCCGCAAGCAGATTCTTTTTGAGTCCTGGGTCAACATGTCAGACGGGAAAGACACGGATCTGGGCAGGAGCGTGGCTGACCTGTTGTTGTTCAAAATTCGCTATATCAAGAGTGTTCATGAAAAGTCCGCCGGGTCGCTGGGGAATTGGAACATTTACCGCGACGTACCGGCGTTCCGCCAGAGCCTCGACGAAGACGTGAAGCTGCTGGCTTCGGTTGAACTGGGTAAATATGGGTCGTTCGTAACTGCGGTCACCAGTGTGCTGTTCCGGCTGTTGCCGATGGTGTTCCGGCCCGCGAGATTGAAAGGGAGCATTCACCGGCATGGCACTCACCTGCAATTGCTGGCGACGTTGGAATTCAGTTCCAAGAGCCGCTGGCAAAATATTTCGACCTTTCTATGGGAAGTAGCACAACCCGATTCGACCGAGGAGCGCGTGCCGGACGCTGTCGAACAGCTGGCTTTCCGCATCTATCTGGACTTAACCAGCGAGGAATTGTTCAAGTCCTGGGAGGGGTTTCGGGACTATACCAAGGGCCTGGAAAGTTATATCCGGTACATAGGGCTACAGCAGGATGCTGACTACGAGGCCGCCAAGAAATGCTACGGAGCCGCACTCAAGATTGAGCCGAATAATCCGGCGGTGAAGTACAGCATGGGAGTGCTGGAGTACTATCGCTGGAAAACCAGCAATAACGATGCGGCCATTCGCATGTTCCAGGAGTCATTGGGATCGTCGCAAGCGGGATTGCGGGCTTACGCACACAGCGGGCTGGCCAATGCACTCTCGCAGAAGTACAGCCGCTACAATTTCCGCGATCCCCATCTTCTGGAAGACGCCAAATTTCACGCCCAACGGGCGATTGAGATTGACCCTGAGCTCGACATGTCGAATCGCGCTTTGGCCTTCGCTTGTCACCAACTAAGCGAGTACCAGGCAGTCCAACGCGACTCCAATCAAGAGAAGCAATCTGCAACGAACCGCGAACTCGCCATCAAACATTACCGGAAGGCCTATGAGCTGAACTCGCAAAACTACCCGGCGCATAACAACCTTGCGAACCTGTACCTGGAGTGGGGGATACGGGAACGGGCAACCAACCCCGCGCGGGCGGGTAAGAACCTGCAAAAAGCCATCCACGAATGCGAAGAGACGCTGGCCATCAACCCTCAATTTCACCTCGCCTATGACAATATGGCCAACGCGTACTACGAAATGAAGGAGTTTGATAAGGCCTACGAAGGCTACCGGAATGCATTGCGCTACCGTCCCAATTATCCGGAAGGCGGCAACGACCTTGCTGCATTGTTCGTGGACAGGATTTTTCCGCAAAGGAACCCAGCTGAATCTTTACGCTTGCATCAAGAGGCGCTAGCCATGCTTCCCGAGCCGGAGAGCGAACAGCAACGGCGCAAACTTTGCACGCAGTATGGGAAACGATGGAAGGCTGCGGGCGAGGATCCATCGGTTCTGGACGACGAAATACGGCGCAAGCTGCGCGCTGCCAAGTGCAGCTGCGTCGGCCAAGAAGGATAGATCCAACCTCATAAAGGACTGCGTATTCATACGCGCGCCCCAAGGCCGTGCTCTCCCAAGACGTTCCTACATGAACTTTAACAAGATCGTAGTTTCACTTGTCACTTCCCTTTTCCTTTCGCATCCCATGCGGCAGATTCCATGAACCGCATCGAGCAGACCGTGATTGGCCCAGACCTGGCGGCGTCTTCTCTGGTAGAGACACCCTCCCCTGTTCCAGAGCTTGGCGCGATCGCCTCCCTCCGGGCCCACTGGTCGGAGTACGCGATGGAAGCCGCGTTGCTTGGTGCGTTCATGGTATCGGCCTGCGTGTTTGGAGCGTTGCTGGAGTTTCCCCAGTCGCCGGTGAAGCATGCTATCCACTCGGCATTCACCCGGCGGGCACTGGCAGGATTGGCTATGGGGCTTACCGCCCTCGGCATTTTTTATTCCCCATGGGGAAAACAGTCTGGGGCACAAATTAACCCGGCTGTGACTTTGACCTTCTTCCGGCTGGGCAAGATTAAGTCCTGGGATGCGATCTTTTATGTTGCCTCGCAGGTGATTGGGGCGACCGTAGCGGTGGTGGTAGTGGCGCGGTTCCTCGGACGAGAAATTTCTGATCCGGCGGTACGCTATGTGGTGACCGTTCCCGGGCAGCCTGGGCAGTGGGTGGCTCTATTGGCCGAGTTCATTATTTCGGCAGGAATGATGGCGGCGGTGCTGTACTTCTCGAATCACCATCGCTTTGCCAACTTTACCGGGATGGTTGCTGCAATTCTGGTGGCGCTTTATATCATCTTTGAAGCGCCGTATTCCGGGATGAGCATTAATCCGGCGCGAACATTTGGGTCTGCTTATCCGGCTGGAGTCTGGGATTCATTTTGGGTTTATCTGGTTGCACCACCGCTGGGTATGTTGCTGGCCGCTGAAATCTATTTGTGGAATACGGGCCGGCGCGGTGTGATGTGCGGCAAGCTGCACCATAACAACGACAAGCGCTGCATTTTTTGCGGAGCTAATGGAGGGTTCGCCATATGAGCAATCACTACGACGTAATCATCATCGGAACAGGCGCAGGCGGCGGCACTTTGGCCTACCATCTGGCCCCGTCAGGCAAACGGATTCTGATTCTGGAGCGCGGCGACTATGTTCCGCGTGAGAAGGCGAACTGGGACCCGAAGGTGGTCAATGTCGATGGCCACTACAACACCAAAGAAGGTTGGCTGGATAAAGACGGCAAGGACCTGCATCCACATACCAATTACAACGTGGGCGGGAACACCAAGTTTTACGGCGCGGCACTGTTCCGTCTGCGCGAAGAAGATTTCTGCGAGATTAGGCATCACGGCGGAATCTCTCCGGCGTGGCCAATCAGCTATGAAGATCTCGAGCCTTATTACACGCAAGCTGAAGATCTGTATCACGTGCACGGCAATCGCGGTGAAGACCCTACCGAACCCGCTGCCAGCGGCCCTTATCGTTATCCAGCGGTCAGCCATGAACCGCGCATCCAGCAGCTTTCGGATGACTTCGCCCGCTCGGGACTCAAACCATTCCACGTTCCGGTCGGCGTGATGCTCGACGAGAAGAACCCGCAGAAAAGCAAGTGCATTCGTTGCAATACCTGCGATGGCTTCCCTTGTCTGGTGTATGCCAAGGCCGACGCGCAGGTGCTGTGTGTGGATGAGGCGGTTAAACACCCCAACGTTGAACTGCTGACCAATGCCCTGGTGAAGAAGATTGAGACGGACGCATCCGGACGGGTAGCCAAAGGAGTGGTGATCGAGCGGGATGGAAAAAGCGAGAGCTTCACCGGCGATGTGGTTGTGGTTTCTTGTGGTGCTATCAACTCAGCTGCGCTGCTGCTGCGTTCGGCAAATGATAAACATCCGCGTGGATTAGCCAACAGCTCCGATATCGTTGGCCGCCACTACATGGGGCATACCAACTCGGTGGTGATGGCCATTTCCAAGTGCCCTAATCCGACGATCTTTCAAAAGACGCTCGGAGTAAACGACTTTTATTTCGGCTCGAAAGACTGGGCGTACCCGATGGGCCACATCTCTTTTGTGGGCAAATTGGATGCTGTGACCCTACGGGCCGGTGCTCCGGCTATCGCTCCCAACTTCACATTGGAATTGATGGCGAAGGCACTCTCTGGATTTCTGGCTGACTTCGGAAGACCTGCCTGATCCGAACAACCGCGTGACCTTGGACCGGAATGGCAGGATTGTTTTGTCGTATACGCCGAACAACATTGAGGCGCACGATCGACTCCAGGTCAAACTGAAAGAAGCAATGAAACAGACCAACTGCGCCATCCACGGCCACGAATGTCATCAGGGGCTGTTTGGTCGCAACTTGTACGTCGGGCAACGGATTCCGCTCGCAGGCGTGGCCCACCAGAATGGGACGATCCGTTTCGGACATGATCCCAAGACTTCGGCGCTGGATGTGAATTGCAAGGCGCACGATCTCGACAACCTATATGTAGTGGATGGAAGTTTCTTCCCTTCCAGCGCGGCAGTGAATCCGGCCTTGACGATTATTGCCAATGCGCTGCGGGTGGGAGATCACTTGTTGGATCGTATGGGAGTTTCGAAGGAATCTATGGCGATGAGCAGTACCCAGGCAGTTTTGGCGTAACCGTGTGACATACAAATCAGGGAACTTTATCAGTTCGCAGTTCTTTGTTCCCGGTTCTCAGTTAGAGGCACGTATGAAGAATCATAACGAATTTCGTTGGTACAGACGCATTGCACTGTCAGCTTGTATAGCGCTCCTGGCATTTCCCAGCCTGGCGCAGCAGGCGTTGGTGCAGGGCGTAGACGCAATCGGCATTACGGTTTCCGATATGGACCGGGCGGTTGATTTTTACTCAAAGGTCCTGACTTTTCAAAAGATATCTGACACCGAAATTGCCGATGATAGCTACGAACAACTGGAAGGGATCTTTGGTTCACGGGTCCGCATTGTCAGGATGCGGCTGGGGGATGAGTTTATTGAACTCCACGAATACATTGCACCCAAGGGCCGTCCCATTCCTGTCGATTCACGCAGCAACGACCGCTGGTTCCAGCACATCGCCATCATCGTCAGCGACATGGATAAAGCCTACAAAGTGCTGCGGCAGAACCAGGTTGAGCATGCTTCTTCTGGGCCGCAACGGTTGCCGGATTGGAACAAGAATGCCGGGGGAATTTGGGCGTTTTATTTCAAGGACCCGGATGGGCATCCGGTTGAGATCTTGCAGTTCCCTCCCGATAAAGGTCCTGCGAAGTGGCATCGCCCCTCCGACAAATTATTTTTGGGAATTGACCATACTGCAATCGTGGTTTGGGATACTGACGCAAGTTTGAGGTTTTATCGGGATTTACTGGGGATGCATGTGGCCGGAGAAAGCGAAAACTACGGCACCGAGCAGGAGCACCTTAACAATGTGTTTGGGGTGCGCCTGCGGATTACTGCACTGCGGGCCGACTCTGGACCTGGGATTGAGTTACTGGAGTACCTTGCGCCGCGGGATGGAAAGCCGTTTCCTTCGGATGAGAGGGCTAGCGACCTGGTTCATCGACAGACTATGCTGGTGGCAAGGGATGCTGGGGAAACCGCCCAACAACTGTTGGCCGCCAGGAGTAATTTTGTTTCCTCCGGGGTGATTGCGAATCCCAATGCACAGTTGGGGTTTAGCAAGGCGTTTGTGGTGCGTGACCCGGATGGGCACGCAATAGAAATTGAGCAGAAGTAGCGACAGTCGCTTGGGGTGCTGGAGAGGAAAGCAGATTCCTCCTCTTCGCTACGCTCATTGTCGGAATGACAAAGTTTGGAACTTTTAAGGAGCAGTCATGACGCAAGAAGAAATCCGGCTTCAGGAATCGACGGATCGCAAGAAGCACTGGAAACGCTGGGGCCCCTATCTCAGTGAGCGCGCTTGGGGGACTGTCCGTGAGGACTACAGCCCCCACGGCAATGCTTGGGAATTTTTCCCCCACGATCATGCCCGGTCACGCGTCTACCGCTGGAATGAAGACGGATTGGCCGGGATCTCTGACCGTCACCAGAACATTTGCTTCTCTGTGGCTTTGTGGAATGGACATGATCCCATCTTGAAGGAACGCATCTACGGCCTCACCGGCAATGAGGGCAACCACGGCGAAGACGTAAAGGAATATTTCTTCTACGTCGACAGCACGCCGACGCATTCCTACATGAAGTATTTGTACAAGTATCCGCAGGCGGCGTTCCCCTACGAAATGCTGGCGTCAGAGAACCGCCGGCGGGACAAACATCAGCCTGAGTATGAGCTGCTCGACACCGGAGTATTTCAGGACAACCGCTACTTCGATGTGCAGGTGGAGTATGCCAAGGCGGATGTTGAAGACATCCTGATCAAGATTACCGTTTCTAACCGGGGCCCGGAAGCTGCCAATCTGCGGTTGCTTCCTACGGTATGGTTCCGCAATACCTGGTCATGGGGCAGCAAAGACCCGCGCCCCGAGCTGCATCATTCGCGGAACACTGCCGGACCGGTTATCGAACTGAATCACCCTACATTTGGCAATCGCTGGCTGCACTGTGACGGAACTCCGGAACTTCTCTTTACAGAAAATGAGACCAACGCTCACCGGCTGTGGGGCTCGGAGAACGCGACTCCTTATGTGAAGGACGGCATCAACGATTACGTGGTCCAGGGCATGATGAATGCCGTCAACCCACAACAAGCCGGGACCAAGGCTGCGGCGCATTACAAACTAAACGTAGGAGCAGGTGAAACCGTAGTGGTCCGCCTGCGGCTCAGCAATTCCGAGCTTAAGGGAATGGATGCTTTCGACACGTTCGATCCGACGTTCACGCTCCGTCATCGCGAAGCGGATGAGTACTATTCCACCGTAATTCCTCATGATCTTTCCGACGACGCCAAAAACGTCATGCGGCAGGGCTTTGGCGGGATGCTTTGGTCGAAGCAGTTTTATCACTACGTGGTGAAGCAATGGCTGGATGGCGATCCTGGCCAAGTTCCACCGCCATCAGAACGGCTGAACGGACGCAACCATGAGTGGACCCATCTGTATAACGCCGATGTGATTTCCATGCCGGACAAGTGGGAGTATCCGTGGTATGCGGCGTGGGACCTGGCGTTTCACTGTATTTCGCTATCGCTGGTGGATTCCGATTTTGCCAAAGAACAATTAGTACTCATGCTGCGCGAGTGGTACATGCATCCCAATGGGCAGATTCCAGCTTATGAGTGGGCGTTTGGTGATGTGAATCCTCCGGTGCATGCCTGGGCGGCGTGGCGCGTTTACAAGATTGACAAAAAACGCCACGGCAAAGGGGACCGGGAATTCCTGGTAAAGATTTTTCATAAACTCCTGCTCAATTTCACCTGGTGGGTGAACCGCAAGGATGCTGAGGGCATGAACATTTTCCAGGGCGGGTTCCTGGGATTGGACAACATCGGAGTGTTCGACCGCAGCGCTCCGCTACCGACCGGCGGCTACATCGAGCAATCGGATGGAACCAGTTGGATGGCGATGTATACGCTCAACCTGTTGGCAATTGCGATGGAGTTGGCCAAGGAGGACCCGGCGTACGAAGATGTTGCCAGCAAATTCTGGGAACACTTCATCTACATCGCGAGCGCCATGTGCCATCGCGGACATGACGGCATGGGGCTGTGGAATGACGAAGATGGGTTCTTCTATGACGTGCTAAAGAAGCCCGATGGAAGCCACTTCCCGATGAAAGTGCGCTCGATGGTAGGGCTCATCCCGCTCTTCGCAGTGGAAACATTGGAGCAGGACGCACTGGACCGGCTGCCGGATTTCAAGCGGCGCATGGAGTGGTTCATTGAGAACCGTCCCGACCTGACGGCCAATGTCGCCAGCATGAGCATGTGCGGCATGAGCGAGCGGCGGCTGATGTCGATTGTGGATGAAGGGCAGCTGCGCTCCATTCTGAAGTACATGCTGAATGAGAATGAGTTTCTGTCGCCGCACGGCATTCGGGCGCTGTCGCGGTTTCATCACGACCATCCCTACATGCTCGACGTAGACGGCATGAACCATCGGGTGGATTACGAGCCGGCGGAATCTTCCACCGGATTGTTTGGCGGGAATTCCAACTGGCGCGGGCCGATCTGGTTTCCGGTGAACTTCCTGCTGGTGGAGTCGCTGCAAAAGTTTCATCACTACTACGGAAACGACTTCAAAGTTGAGTTCCCGACTGGCTCAGGAAAAATGCTGACGCTGTGGGAAATTGCCGGCGAGTTGTCGCGACGCCTGTCGTCGATCTTCTTGCAGGACACGAATGGAAGGCGTCCGGTGTTCGGTGGGTTGGAACAGTTCCAAACTGATCCCCACTGGCGCGACTTGATCATGTTCCACGAATACTTCCACGGAGACAACGGCGCAGGCATTGGAGCCAGTCATCAGACTGGCTGGACTGGACTGGTGACCAAGCTCATGCAGCAGAGCGGGGAGGCACATCACCACAGGAAGCCGGCGAGTGCGGAACCTCGTGTGGTGACAGCCGCCTCGGCTGTCAGTCGGGAAAAACCCGGCTTTAACTAATGCTCGCTACGCTCGCTGCCAGCCGGGGCAGCTGTCACCACGTAGACACAGACGATTTCTAGATTTCCTAAAAGGAGTAATGCACATGAAAGCTATCAGTGTGTTTCCTGGCAAACCCGATACCGTCCATTTGGAGAATGCACCCAAGCCGACTCTGGACCAGGTTCCCGACGGCCGCGGCGTGCTGGTGAAAGTCCTGCGCGTTGGCGTGGATGGCACCGACAAAGAAATCAACGCCGCCGAATATGGCGCGGCGCCTCCGGGATTTGACTACCTTATCATCGGCCATGAAGGCTTTGGCCAGGTGGAGGCGGTTGGTTCCAATGTCACCGAGCTTAAGGTCGGCGACTACGTGGTCGCCACCGTGCGCCGTCCCGGGCACAGTATTTACGACGTCATCGGTACCAACGACATGACCACCGACAGCACTTACTACGAGCGCGGCATCAACCTGCGTCATGGGTATTTGACTGAGTATTACGTGGACGATGTTGAGTTCGTGGTGAAGGTGCCGAAGGGTCTCAAGAATGTCGGCGTGTTGCTCGAACCCACCACCGTCGTGGAGAAGGGCATTTACCAGGCTTATGAGATCCAGCGTCGTCTGAAGGTCTGGAAGCCGCGTAAGGCTGCGGTCATGGGCGCGGGCACGATTGGCCTGCTGGCCACAATGGTTTTGCGGTTGCGTGGGCTGGATGTCACCACCATTGCGCGTACCCAGAAACCTTATCTCAATGCCAATCTGATCGAAGAACTGGGCGCACGTTACATCTCCACCAAAGACAAGTCCATTGCCGATGCGGCTAAAGAACACGGACCGTTCGATCTGATTCTCGAAGCCACGGGTAATTCCGGCGTCGTATTTGATGCCATGCAGGCCCTGGGAAAGAACGGCGTGCTGGTGCTTACCAGCGTTACCGGCGGAGATCATAAGATTGAAATTCCGGCCGACCGTATCAACCTGGACTTCGTGCTTGGCAACAAAGTGATGGTGGGCAGCGTGAACGCCAACCGTGAGTACTTCGAGTTGGGCGTGCGGGATATGTCGCAGGCGGAGCTTGAGTATCCCGGCTGGTTGGGTAAGCTGCTGACCGATCCGGTGAAAGGCTTGGACAACTACAAAGAACTGTTCAACAAGCTGACGAATCCTAATGGCGCCATTAAGGTGTTCTGTCAGGTATCGGAGTTCTAACCTATGTCAGGAGGACAGGGTTTCCGGCCGCTGAGGTCCCTCAGGCGCTAAAGCGCAGCGACATGTGAAACTTTTTACGGCCCGACTGAAGTTGGGCCGTCCCGTCCTACCCGGTCTGAAGGTCGTTGAGATTGCGGTAGCATGGACTATGAGCGAGCGGTCACCCTACCAGTACGAGATTGTCACTTTTCAGGGCAAGCGGTATCTCATTTTCGACGATAAGCCAAGGGCCATGATGCCCGTACCAGAAGGTGCAGCGATGATTCAGCTCAATAAAGACATCTGTGGCAATCTGGATGCGGCCCTTCACCGCGAATGGCTGGAGACTAACGGCATCGGCGGTTTTGCCAGTGCCTCGATTACCGGCGCCAACACGCGACGCTATCACGGCTTGCTTACCGCGGCGACCAAGCCTCCTGTAGGCCGGATGGTTCTCCTTTCCAAGCTGGAGGAGACTCTGATCATCGGAGATCAGGGGTTTGACCTGAGCACCAATCAATATCAGGGCGCGATCCATCCCCGCGGATTTGAACTTCTCAGCAGCTTCCGCCTTGATCCGTTTCCGGTTTTCACCTTTGATGTTGAAGGCGTGCAGATCGAAAAGTCTGTATTCATGACCCAGGGCTCCAATACGACTGTTGTCGAATACCGGGTATTGAACGCCCCCCGGAAGTCCGCTTTGAAACTGGAAATCCGGCCGCTGATTGCTTTTCGTGACTACCATAGCCTGACCCACGAAAACGGTGCGCTCGACCCGAGCTTGCAGCAAGAACCGGGCATGATCAGCTTGCGGCCCTATGATGGTGTACCCCGGCTGTACCTGGCGCACAACGCTTCACAGGTCGAGGCCCATCGAGACTGGTACCGGCAATTTTTTTACGCAACCGAGGCGGAGCGCGGGTTGGATACGACCGAGGACCTGTTCAATCCGGCGGTTTTCTCTTTTGACATCAGCAAGACGCAATCGGCCACGATCATCGCCTCGACTGAGCCCCAAAGGGTTGCCAACGCTGCCCGTTGTCGCACGACCGAACTCACACGCCGCCAGCAGATAGCAGCTTCAGTTCCGGCGGATGATCCTTTGGCGCGGCAGCTGGCGCTCGCCGCCGATCAATTTATTGCCCGGCGTGGGGACGGCTACACCGTGATCGCTGGCTACCCTTGGTTTACCGACTGGGGACGGGACACCATGATCGCCCTGCCGGGGTTGACCCTTCCCACCGGACGCGCAGATATCGCCAAAGGAATTCTGCATGAATTTGCCAAGCACATCGACCAAGGGATGCTGCCCAATCGCTTCCCTGACGGCAACGAGGCGCCGGAGTTCAATACTGTGGACGCCACCTTGTGGTTCTTCGAGGCGGTCCGGGCCTACCTTGATTTCACCGGCGACGAGAAGTTTGTTCGCGAAGAGCTTTATGGAGTGCTCAAGGACATCATTGACTGGCATGTACGCGGTACCCGTTACAACATTCACATGCTGGAAAACGGGTTGCTGAATGCCGGCGAACAGGGCGTGCAGCTTACCTGGATGGATGCCAAGATCGGTGACTGGGTGGTGACGCCGCGATCGGGCAAGCCGGTTGAAATTCAGGCGCTTTGGTTTAATGCGCTCAAGGTCATGGAGGACTTGGCAACGCGTTTTAACGACCAGGAATCGGTCAAGAGGTTCCGCACCAGCTCCTCTTTGGTGCAGTGGACTTTTAACCGTGTGTTCTGGAATGAAGAAAGAGGCTGTTTGTATGACGTGGTGAATGGCGGGAACCCGGACGGGTCAATTCGGCCCAATCAGATTTTCGCTGTGAGCTTGCATTACTGCATGCTGCCGCGTGACCGGGCGGAGAAAGTACTGGCAGTTGTCGAACGGGAGTTATTGACTCCTTACGGGCTGCGAACACTCAATGAGCAAAACCCCAATTACATGGGACGCTATGAAGGCGGCCCCTATCAGCGCGACTCTGCTTACCACCAGGGCACGGTGTGGCCATGGCTGATGGGTCCTTTTATTTCCGCGTACCTGGAAGTCCACGGGAACAGCGAAAAGACGCGCAAGCACGCACGGGAGTTGCTGCGCCCGCTGGAAGAACACTTCAGCGAAGGGTGCCTGGGACAGATTTCCGAAATCTACGATGGCAGCGTACCCCAATATGAACGCGGGTGCTTTGCCCAGGCCTGGAGCGTGGGGCAGATCATGCAAGTGTTGAGTGAGGAGATCTTCCAGAAGGCTGATGAGCCGCGAGATACGGCGGTCGTAGCGTAGAAGATTGTGTGCTAGCCGCGGCAATCTGTCGCCGCTTCGCGGTTGCTGTACATTGCTTAAGCTTACTGAGATTCACTCGTCCCCAAAAAGTTACGTTCTGTACTCCTCCTTACCATCGCCGCCCTGGGTTGTAACTTTCGCCCTCCTGCGCAATCTGACAGCGTAGTAAATCCGTAGACCAAGCTGGAGTTGTCAATGAAAAAACTGCTATCGATTGTGATGTTTACCGTTTTATCGACTATTTCTTTTGCCGCCACCAAGAGTCTGCTGAATGTGGACAAGAGCGGCCTTGCGCTAAAGGGTTATGACCCCGTGGCTTATTTCACGGAAAACCGGCCGGTGATGGGCAATTCGCAGTTTGTCAGCACCTTCAACGGCGCCCGCTATCAATTTGCCTCCGCAGCCAACAAGAGCGCATTTGACGCGAATCCTTCCAAGTACGAGCCGCAGTTTGGCGGATATTGCGCTTACGCCGCTTCTGAAGGTCATACTGCAAAAATTGAACCCGATGCTTTTGAAGTTCTCAACGGACGCCTGCTTCTGCAATACGACCGCGACGTCCGTGAGAAGTTTAATCAAGACCCGCAAGGCCGGCTGAAGAAGGCCGACGCCAACTGGCCGGGGCTGGTCGAGAAATACGGAAAGTAGTCAGGAGAGGACTATGGAAAGCGTAACCATGACTGCGGCGAAGCGAGGAACATCCATGGCGGGAACAATCGTGATCTGGATTCTGCGTCTTACCGCAGCCGTGATTCTGCTGCAAACCTTGTTCTTCAAATTCACCGGTGCTCCTGAGTCGATCTACATCTTCACCAAAGTCGGCTCGGGCATCGGGCTTAACTTTCTTGAGCCCTGGGGGCGAATTGGTTCTGGCGTGATGGAGTTGATCGCTGCCATTCTGCTTCTGTGGCCGGCTTTTAGCTGGCTTGGGTCCCTGCTGGCGATCGGCGCAGTCTCGGGGGCGATTTTGTTTCACTTAATCATACTGGGCATCGACGTACAGGGCGATCACGGTTTGCTGTTCGCCCTCGCATGGACTGTGCTCATCACCAGCGCCATCAATCTTTTCGTGGTACGCTCCACCATTCCATTTCTTGGGGAGAGACTCGGGTGACAACGGTTTCGCTTGTACAAGCGGCAGAAGACGTGTTGCAGCAGGGGCTTGCCCTGCTGGCGGAACTCAGCGAGGAGAGTTTCGCCGCGGTGGTTCCGGCGCCTCACAATGCTTCGATTGGGCAGCATTACCGGCATGTGCTCGACCATTTTGTCTGCCTGGAAGCGGGGGCTTTATCGGGTGAGATTGATTACGACAACCGGGCGCGCGATCCACAGCTGGAAACTGATTTGCGATTTGCCCGCGCCACCACGAAACGATTGATTCGCTCTTTCAGTAATTATCAGTTTGATCAGCTGACTGAACACTGCACGGTGTGCTACAGCGTCGGCTACGGAAATGCAACGCCGGTGCGGCTGCTATCGGTTATAGCGCGCGAACTGGCTTTCTGCATCGGTCATGCCGTCCACCACTACGCAATTGTCCGCCTGCTCTGCGACTCAGTTGGGGTTGGCGTGGTCCCAGAGTTTGGAGTTGCTCCCTCTACCCTTAAACATCGTGCCGGACAGATGGCTAGCTGGGGAACATGATTTCTCCAGAATCCAATAGCTCACTCGCTTTGATGGCCGGGATCGTGCTCGCCGCTTTTGTCTCGGAGGATGGCGCCATTGTGGGGGCCGCGGCCCTTGCTTCGACGATGGCCCTGGATCTTTCGGCTGCACTGCTCAGCGCATTTTTTGGACTGTGGATCAGCGACTTTGGAGTTTATGCCGCTGTCCGATTTGCTAGAGAACAATTACCGACTGATTCCAGAAGTGCCCGCTGGCTTAACGCGAAGCTAGCTATTTCGGAAAGAAATTATCCAAAGCGGCAAGAACAATTGACGCTTGCCTTGAGCCGCATGGTTCCGGGCACGCGATTTCCCGCCTACGTTGCAGCAGGCCTAATGCGGATGCCGGTTGCTACCTTCGCGGGGATTACCGCTCTATCCGCCGCACTCTGGACTGGTTTTGTTTTTGCCGCGATACACTTCTTCCCACTCCAAGCTCAAAGCACAGCGGAAGCCTTGGCCATTGCAGGGTTTGCAGGACTGGCTGTATTTGCTCTGCTAACGCTTTGGCGGCTTTGGGGTACTTCGATAACTACGAAAGTTTCGCTCCCATTCAGGAAATGGCGGCGCTGGGAGTTCTGGCCGGCGTGGTTGTTTTATCCTCCCGTGGCTCTGATGTGCGGGTGGCTGGCGATTCGCTATCGTGGGCTGGCGCTGCCGACCGTGGCCAATCCTGCGCAACGCAATGGCGGGATGGTTGGCGAATCGAAGATCGATATACTGCGCGAGTTGATGCGCACCTCCCCCGAGTTCACGGCGGACGCTTATTTGCTGGCGCCAGGTCCGCTTGCGCTGAGGCTGGAACAACTTGAATTTCTTTGCCGCAGAAATGAAATCGGGTTTCCCTTTGTGCTTAAGCCGGATGCGGCCCAACGAGGTTCAGGTTTCCGCAAAATTCATTCCTGGCGTGAGGCCGGAGCTTACCTTGGCCAGGTAAACAGTCCGGTTGTTCTCCAGAGGTACGTCGATGCGCCGGAGGAAGCAGGGATTTTTTACTACCGCTTTCCCGACGAACAGCGGGGACACATTTTTGCCATTACCGAGAAAGTTTTCCCTTATGTAATCGGCGACGGAGTACAAACTCTGGAACAACTTATTCGAGCGGATGATCGCGCGATGTTGATCGCGGATACCTATCTCACCCGCTTTGGGAAGCGCGCTGGCGAGATCATTCCCGAGGGGAAACGGATTCGCCTGGTTGAAGCCGGCAATCATTGTCAGGGATGCATCTTCCGAGATGGATCCGATCTCAATACCGAGAAGCTGCGGGCTGTTTTTGACCGGATTGCGTTGCCACTCCAGGAATTCTTTATCGGGAGGTTTGATATCAGGTACCTCAGTAAGCATGACCTGTGCAACGGAACCGGATTCAAGATCATCGAACTAAATGGGGCAGCTTCCGAAGCCACCAACATTTACGATGCCCGTAATTCACTTTGGGTGGCGTACAAGACGCTGTACCAGCAGTGGAAGCTGGTTTATACCATCGGGGCGGCGAACCGGGGGCGGGGATTTCGTCCGGCCTCGGCATTTGATGTTTGGCGGGATTGGAAGCAGTTTCGCGGACAGGCGGCATTCTATCCCTTAGCGGATTGAGGTTTCTTTCCTGGTTAGACAAACCTTGAACCACGGAGGGCGTGGAGTCCCACAGAGAATAACGGCACAATGTGTACTTTTAGTTTTGTTCCTGGCAAATACGGTTACTATGCGGCGATGAATCGCGACGAGCGCTTCACTCGCGCGAGCGCGCTGCCTCCTCAACTATTTCGGGCGGGCGATGTGTTGGCAGCGTATCCCCATGAACCGGAGGGCGGTACCTGGATCGCCAGCAATGAACGCGGGGTCACGCTGGCGTTGCTCAATTGGAATTTGCCGGGGACCCAAGGTGTGACGGAAAAACAGTTTTCCCGCGGATCTGTGATTCCGCAACTGATCGCACACAGCGATCTGGCGGATGTAGCTTGGGAACTCAACGCACTTTCGCTCCGCGGCATTCTTCCCTTCCGGCTGGCCGGAGTCTTCTGGCCGCAAGAGCAGGTATGCGAATTCCGCTGGGATGGATCAGCATTACAGAGAGTTTCCTTCCCCTGGCAGCCTCATCATTGGTTTTCTTCCGGCTTGTCGGATGAAACCGCGCAACATGAGCGTAGCGAAGCATGCGAACTTGCATGGCGCGAGCCGGACGCTGGGACGATTCCCTGGTTGCGTGCGTTGCACGCTTCTCATCGTTCAACGCAAGGCGCCTTCGCGATTTGCGTCCACCGCCCCGACGCCGCCACTGTCAGCTATAGCGAAGTGGAGTTCCGTCCTTCGGCACTCACCTTCCGGTATGTCAACGGCTCTCCCTGCCGCAATCTCCATGATGGGCTTACGCTGCGCGTGCCTCTGGTTTCCCATCAAGACCTGATCGTAGCCTGAAACCTTTTCTGTAATTCCGCCTCTTACTGAAGAAAAGGTATCTT
Source organism: uncultured Acidobacteriota bacterium (assembly GCA_963837365.1). Lineage (GTDB taxonomy): Bacteria > Acidobacteriota > Terriglobia > Terriglobales > Acidobacteriaceae > CAWBXL01. The sequence goes on along the minus strand of CAWIMW010000003.1, from coordinate 209,591 downwards.
ATGAACATGAATGGCAGAGTTGTCCTCATCACCGGAGCCAAGGGCGGACTGGGATCGTTCGTTACCGAGCGTTTCCTCGCCGCCGGTGCCACCGTCGTTGGCACATCACGTTCGATCAAACAGTCAGACTTCATGAATCCCCGGTTCACTGCCATGGCGGTTGATTTTTCCGATGCCGCCGCCGTGCAGGGGCTGGTGGACCAGGTCGTTTCGCGCTTCGGACAAATTGATGTCCTGGCGCATGTTATGGGCGGATTTGCTGCCGGTGCGGTCGCGCAGACCGACGACAAAACCTGGACGCAGATGCTCGACCTGAATTTAATTTCGGCGTTCCATGCTTTGCGCGCAGTGCTTCCTCCCATGCGCACAGCGAAATATGGCAGGATCGTGGCGGTTGGAAGTCTGGCAGCCACTGAGCCGCATGTTGCGCTGGGAGCTTACGTGGCCTCAAAAACAGCCATGGCCACGTTGGTGCAAACCGTGGCTATGGAAAATGCCGACGCCAACATCACCGCCAATGTAGTATTGCCGGGCACGATGGACACACCGGCGAACCGCGCTTCCATGCCGAACGCGGATTTTTCCAAGTGGGTACAACCGAACGACGTGGCCAGTTTGATCCTCACGCTCGCGGACGAGAGTGCGGGGTTGATTTCCGGTACGCTCGTTCCCATAGGCCGCTAATGTATGAGCGAATCGCAGGAATATTTCTCCTCGCGCTGTTGGTGTATGCAGCGCTGGGTTTCCTGTTCGCCATCGCGTTTGTCAGTTTCGGAGTGCAGCGCATTGATCCTGAAGCGCACGAGACCAAACTCGGATTTCGACTTCTTATTATTCCCGGTGTAACAGCGTTTTGGCCGCTTATGCTCAAGCGTTGGTTGAGCGGTGCCGTAGAGCCTCCACTGGAAAGGAACCCGCACCGATGATCCAGCCTTTGCGGAGTTACCACCGATGGAGCTTTCTACTCCTGGCAGTTTTGTTGCCGGTACTGTTCGTCGCCGGAATTTTGGTCCGACCGAAACCTCCCCAACCGCAAGCGATCTTCAGGTTGATAGCGTCCCAAGGTTCAGATTGGCAGAAGCATTTTTTCGTGGTCCAGATTTCCGCCGCCCCCACCGGGGAGACGTCGCTGGTGTTGGTTCCAATAAAACCTGTTCTTGCTCCTGATTTACTGGTGTATTACGCGAACCATGCTCCGCAACTAGGAGTTTTACCGGCGGACGCGCATTTACTGGGACGTTGGGACATCGGATCGACTTACCCTCTGCCTCACCCGCTAAATGGATTTGTGCTGCTTTACAGCGGCGGACAGAAGACTGTTCTGGATTCGGTTGCAGTGGAGGGGCATCCGTGAGCGTCCAGTACACTTCGATCGGGTGGAACCCTTATAAGAAACGCTACGACTTGTTTCTTAGCGGCGGTGTGGGGTCGTACCTGGCATTGTTTATCGGGCTGGGAGCATGGTGGTTTCCTTATGCAACTGCCGAGACGCTAATCATTCGCGGACTGGGGACCGCTGCGCTGTTGTTGCTGCACATTATTCTTTGCATCGGGCCGTTGTGCCGGTTGAGCCCCAAGTTTCTGCCTTTGCTCTATAACCGGCGGCATATGGGCGTAACCATGTTCCTGCTGGCATTGGGGCATGGAGCTTTTTCCATCTTTCAATTTCACGCACTGGGCAAGGTGAACCCGTTCTACAGCCTGCTGACTTCCAACACGGATTTCACCAGCCTGAGGAATTTTCCCTTTCAGCAGCTTGGGTTTTTGGCGCTGCTGATTCTGTTTCTGATGGCGGCAACCAGTCACGATTTTTGGCTGCGCAACCTTACTCCACCCGTGTGGAAGAAGCTGCACATGCTGGTGTATTTGGCTTATGGGCTATTGGTGGCACACGTCACCCTGGGAGCGCTTCAGTCTGAAACCAGTCCGGCACTCGTCGTAGTGCTCGGCGTCGGCATGATTACGGTGTTGTCGTTGCATCTGGCGGCGGCTTTCAAAGAAAAGAAGATTGACCAAACCAGGTTAGAGACGACACCGGACGGGTTCCTGGACGCGTGCGCCGTGGATGGCATCGAAGAAAATTGCGCCTCGGTAGTAGAGGTCGCGGGCGAGCGGGTTGCGATCTTCAAGTATGACGGAAAGATTTCAGCTCTCTCCAATGTTTGCCGCCATCAGAACGGGCCTTTGGGGGAAGGAAAAATAATTGACGGCTGCGTGACTTGTCCCTGGCATGGGTATCAGTACGTACCGGACACGGGCGCATCTCCGCCGCCTTTCCCGGAAAGAGTTTCTACTTTTCGCACACGCGTCGTGGACGGGCGGGTATGGGTTGATCCTAAGCCCGATGCGCCCGGTAGCCGGGTAGAACCCTCTCTGATTGGGGCCAATAAGGGGGGGGCGCCATGAAGGAACTCTTTGTCGGATACCTGCCCACAATGCCGCCGGGAATCGCGCGTGTGATTCGCCGCGCGGTAGTAGGACTCCTGCTGGGCGCGGCGCTCATCGCAGTTGCACTGGTAAAGTCGCAGCACCGGTTTTCTCCGTCAGCGTTCGAGTTCGATACCATTCGCGATTTTGAGGGAACGGTTGAGGAGCGCCCTTACCCGGCTCTTCTTGTGACCCGGCCAGGGGTACAGGACGCGGGATATCAATTCTCTCGATACGTACTTGTCGGAACCGGGAAACACAGCGCCAACCAGGACGTGGCCGGGTTGGCGGGCAAGAGTGTCAAACTGCGCGGCAAACTGATCTACAGTGACGATCAGACTTTGCTCGAGGTCGTGCCAGGGTCTGTGGTGGAAACTGACACTGCCTCGAAAATCCTTGTGCCTACTGGCGCGGTTGGTCCGGTCACGGTCACTGGCGAGATTGTGGATAGCAAATGCTATTTCGGCGTCATGAACCCTGGAAAGGGGAAGGTCCATCGCGATTGTGCCGCCCGTTGCCTGAGTGGAGGAATTCCTCCAGCATTAATCGCGCGGGACTCGGACGGACGCACGGTGGTTTATCTACTGGCAAACTTGAATGGAGAGCCTATCCCTCCGGCCTGGGGAGCAGTACGGGTGGCGCGTCCGGTAAGTATCAGCGGGCGGCTGGTGAAATCGGGTGATACTTTGATCCTACAAGCGGACTTGAGCACCTTTCGCTTTGTTCAGTAGGGTCGATTAGTATCTGAGAGCAAAAGTGACAAAACGGAACTGGCTGAGGATTTTGTTCCGGGTTACCCCATGAGGCTCAGAGATTGAACCTTAGAGGGAAACGCCGCGCTTCCAGGGGATGAAATCATCCTGACCGAGCAGTTCAGCTTTGGTGCGCTCGCCGTCGGCGATGCGAATTACCTGTTGCAGAATTTCTTCTCCCATTTGCTCTACCGTTCGGTCGCCCGAGATGATGCCCCCGGCATCAATATCAATGATGTCGGGCATACGCCTGGCCAGGTTTGTGTTGGTAGATATTTTTACGACAGGCGCAACCGGGTTTCCGGTGGGTGTGCCTAAGCCTGTGGTGAATAAAACGATGCTGGCGCCGGCGCCGGCTTGCGCAGTAACACACTCCACATCGTTTCCCGGAGTGCACTGCAAATTCAAACCGGGTTGCGAAGCATATTCCGGGTAATCGAGTACCGCTGTAACCGGAGAGGTTCCGCCCTTCTTGGCTGCTCCCGCGGACTTCATGGCATCGGTGAGAAGGCCGTCGCCAATGTTGCCCGGTGAAGGATTCATATCGAAACCAGAACCTACGGCTTTGGCCCGGGCAGCATAGTCGTGCATGAGGTGAATGAAGCGGTCAGCAGATTCAGGCCGGGTACAGCGATCGATGAGGTCCTGTTCCGAGCCGCATAACTCGGGAAACTCAGAAAGAATGGTTCTGCCGCCCAGCGCGGCCAGAATATCCGAAGTGTGGCCGATAGCGGGATTGGCGGAGATACCGGAGAAACCATCAGAACCACCACACTTCAAGCCTACACATAATTTCGAGAGCGGTGCCGGCTCGCGTTTTGCTTTATTGATCTCAATCAAGCCAAGGAACGTCGCACGCACGGCGTCGGACAACATCTTGGATTCCAGCCCACTGCGCTGTTGTTCAAATATCAGAAGCGGTTTCTTCAACTCAGGATCGCGCCTACGTAATTCTTCCTGGAGAACGGCAATCTGCGCGTTCTGACAGCCGAGGCTCAATATGGTTGCGCCGGCCACGTTGGGATGATGGATGTAACCCGCGATCAATCCACAAAGTGTGGTGGAATCCTGGCGCGTTCCGCCGCATCCGCCTTCGTGCATAAGGAACTTGATTCCATCCACGTTGTCGAACACATGAGGGTGAAGGAGCGGAGCTTCGCTCAGCGAAAAGGAATGGTCCTTGATTTCGTCCTGTTTCCCCTCTTTATAGAGACGGATCAGTTCCGCAACCTGTCGGCGATAGCCAGTCGAAGGTGCCAGGCCCAGTTCTTCGGTGAAAGCTTGCTTTAGCACCGCAATATTTCGGTTCTCACAAAAGACAAGTGGGACAACTAGCCAATAGTTACGGGTACCGACCTGTCCGTCAGCGCGGTGATATCCAGAGAAAGTCTTCTGCTGCCAGGCAGCGATGTCGGGCGGGCCCCAGTGGAAACCGTTGGTTTTCTGGTGAAAAGACGAGGCGTCGTGACGGATGTTGCGAGTCGTCAGCACCTCACCTTTCTTAATTGGTTGCTGCGCCTTACCTACCAGCACACCGTACATCATGATTTCTTCGCCGGGAGCCAGGTCTTGCATGGCAAACTTGTGCTTTGCACGGACATCCGTGACCAGGACATACGGTTGGCCGGACCATTCCACTCGCTCATCTTTCTTTAGATCGAGCAGCGCCACCAGAACATTGTCTTTCGGATTTAATTTGAGGACTTGATTTGCCATGAGTTTGCACTAGAAGCTTTACCAGCTACGTGTAAAGAAATCAACGGACGGCGACTGAACAAGCGGAAACACGTCTTGGTGAGCAACCAAAGATCGTATTTCCACGATATCCGGCGAATATATTCCAGATTCAGCACCAGCTTGTGCGGGAGCACTACTTCCAGGTAGTAGGTTTCCGGACAGGCCTGCTGTGCCAGCAATTTTTCCTCATCCCAATAGGCGATTGAGCCGGGATCGGTAATCCCCGGGCGGACCGCCAGAACTTTTGTTTGTGCCTGATTATAGTTCTGCACATAAATCGGGATTTCGGGGCGGGGACCGACCAGGCTCATTTCTCCTCTGAGAACATTCCATAGCTGAGGCAGTTCATCCAATTTCAGCGCCCGCATGATTCGCCCCAAGGGAGTAATGCGAGGGTCGCCGCCGATGGTGATGCTCGGACCGCGCTTTTCGGCATTCGCTGCCATGGTGCGAAACTTCGCGATCCTAAAGTTGTGCCCTTCTTTTCCTACACGCTCCTGTCGGTAGAACACCGGGCCCGCGGAGGTAAGTTTGAGTAACAAGGCAATGAGAAGGAAAACAGGCAAAAGAATGAAGAGCGCAATTGCGGCTGCCAGCAGATCGAACGTTCGCTTCCCTGCCGCTGTGTATAGACTCCGTGTTCTCAATTCCTCCACGCTATTTTCTCCAATGGTCCGCTACGTCCAAAACTGCATCGATCACGTAGTCAGTTTCCACTTCGCTCATGCTGGGGAAGATCGGCAGTGAGAAGCAGCGTTCATATTCATGCTCCGCTTGAGGAAAATCTCCAGCTTGGTATCCGAATTGCCTCTGGTAATACGGCTGGAGATGAAGAGGAATAAAGTGCACGCTGGACGCGATGCCTCGCTGTCCTAATTCGTCAATAAAGTGGTCCCTGCCGATCCGTAGGGTCTCCAAGTGCAACCGCAAGACATAAAGATGCCAGGAGCTCTCGTGATCGGACAGGACCTTCGGGACTTCCAATGTTCCTAAGCTACCGAACGCCCCGTTGTAACGCTGTGCGATACGGCATCGGGCCGCATTCATTTCGTCGCATTTGGCCAGTTGAACGATGCCAAGCGCCGCTTGAAAGTCGGTCAGATTGTATTTGTATCCAGCTTCGTGCACTTCATAGCGCCATGAACCGCTCACGTCGCGGCCCGGCGTTTCGCGACTGATGCCGTGCAACCGCATCATCTTAATGTGTTTGGCGTAGGCGTCATTATTTGTGGTCACCATGCCGCCTTCGCCCGTGGTCACAGGCTTGGTCGCGTAGAAGCTAAATGCCGTCAGTTCACTAATGCTGCCGATGCGTCGAGTCCTGTAGAAGGATGGCAGGGCGTGAGCAGCGTCCTCTACGACATGCAGCTTATGACGGTCCGCCAGGTCGTGGAGAGCCGACATGTCACAGGGTTGTCCAGCGAAGTGAACCGGAATCACCGCGCGGGTTCGTGGAGTGATCCGGCGCTCTGCGTCACTTGGATTCAGGTTCATCGTGTAGGCGTCAATATCTACGAGCACTGGCCGCGCGCCGAGTTGCGAAACAACTTCCGCGGTGGCGGTAAAAGTTGTGGTGGGAACTAAGACCTCATCTCCGGGCTGGAGGCCAATCGCCTCCAAGCTCAGATGCAGAGCAGCCGTACAGGAAGAAACGGCAATGGCATGCTGCACTCCAATGTAGTCCGCGAAAAAGCGCTCAAACTCGTAAGTCTTTGCGCCCATCGTCAGCCAGCCGGAACGCAGGACATCACTGACGGCTTGAATCTCCTCCTCACCCAAAGACGGGCGGTGGAATGGAACTTTGATGGCGTTGAGTACCGGATTCATAGCTGGGTGATGGCCCCCAGATAATGCGTGCACAAAGGTTTGATGCAGGATAGCGCCCGGTAAAGCGACGATGAAACAGGGGCCACTATTCTGCCCAGCGGCGGAGCCCAGGTCAGTTTTTCTAGGGAGATGCTACAGTTCGGAAAGAGCTGCGTGATTTCCTTCCGGCTTATCCCGCGCACATCGGGATTCCCAGGATTATTCACGTGAAAGTCGTACCAGATGATCAGACCTCGTTGGCGAACGACTCGCAACATTTCCTGGGCAAGCAGCCGTCTCACGTCCGCACTCAGAATCGAAGTAAAGACTGTGGACTGGAACACCAGATCAAAACTGCCGTCGGGAACATCCAGGCTCGTAGCATCCTGACATTTTAGAGTTACTCCGGCAGGACATAGTTCTCTGGCTTGGGCGATTCGGGCAGGCAGGAGATCTACCCCCCAAATATTGTCGGGCAACGCTCCCCAGCGAATAAAATCACGCAGCCAAGCACCGGTACCACATCCAACTTCTAATATTCTTGTGGTTTCCAGCGATGCATAACCACGCTCTGCCAGCAGGCGTAGAAGTTTTTCTTCTCGTTCCTGGACAATCAACAAATGTGCTGGGTTCGACAAACTGTACCGAAAATCACTCTGCCGTCTTGCGTAGGCTTCTTCAATCCGCCTCAGTTCGACTGAGAGTCTGTCATGCAGCTTGCCGTCGATCGGATTGGTGGTCATTCGTCCTGTTCATACTAAACGAAGACGCCGGTACCGCCAGAACCAACCAAATAAGATCGGCACTTGCCTTGATGCTGTGAAGAGCACCTACCCCTTTTCCTGGTAACGCTTTGAAGGGGAACGCGTCTAAGCCTGTCAGCAGAATCAAGATTATGCGAAGACCGGCTATGCTTCGACTTTTTGCTCTATGTGCCCTTGTTCTTCTGTTTCAGTTCTCCGCCCATTCTCAAACCCTTTCCGTTCCGCCGGACTCTCCACGCTGGGACCTGCAAGGCAATGCCAAGGTGGCGGAATACCAGGGCCGTAAATGTCTTGCCCTCGATGGCGCGGCGGCGGTCCTGAAGGACTTTGAAATGCGCGACGGGGTCATCGATGTAGACGTCGCAACCCCCGCCCAGCGAGGTTTCGTCGGATTTGACTTTCGCATTGACAAGGACGGCGCCAACTACGAAGAAGTGTATCTTCGCCAGCACAAGTCCGGATTGCCCGACGCCATGCAGTACACCCCGGTCTTGAACACCGGTCGAAACTGGCAAATCTACAACGGGCCCGGCTTCACTGGCGCGGTGGATATCCCCAAAGATGAGTGGTTCCACGTGCGTCTGGAAGTGACCGGAGCGCAGGCCAAGCTGTATGTCAAGGATATGGACAAACCTGCTCTGGTAATGGACGACCTGAAGAGCGGCGTGCAGCAAGGCCAAGTGGCACTGTATGACTTAACCGGCCTGACGTACTTCTCGAATTTCGAAGTCCGCACCACACCCGACGCAGCCTGGGAGCGTCACCTGCCGCAGATGCCTGCGGGTACGCTGACCACGTGGAGCATCTCGCCCGCCTACGATGCTCTGGCGCGGAACCCGGAGCTGTCGCTCACTTCTGCCGAGAGTGACGCCATCCATTGGCAAGATGCGAACGCCGAGCCGCCCGGCTTTGTCGTCCTCTATCGCTATCTACAGGCCCCGCATCTGCGCGTGACATTTCAGGGAAACTTCTCCAAACGCCTGGAGCCGCAACCGGGGATGAAACTCATGTATGCGCGCACGACCATAGAGTCTGACCACGACCAGGTGAAGAAACTTGAGATCGGATACAGCGATGACGTCAGTTTGTTCCTGAATGGCCAGATTCTCTACCGAGGCCGCAGTGCCCAGGGGTTTCGTGACCCAGGTTTTCTCGGCATCGTGAATCCGGAAAATGACGCCGTCTATCTTCCCTTGAAGAAAGGCCGAAACGAACTGATGCTGGCGGTCAGCGAACTCGGAGGCGGCTGGGGATTTATTGCACGACTAGCTCAGTAGAAAAGCGATTACTGGATTAGCCGAAACTCCCCATGCAATTTGGCGGTTGAGTCTCCACCAACCCAAACGTCGAACTGTTCGGGCTCGACGACCCACTGCTTTGTGACTGGACTCCAGTATTGCAGCTCCTCTTTTCCCAGCGTGAAATGGACCGTCTGCTTTGCTCCTGGGGCCAGATGCACTCGCTCAAAGCCTTTCAGCTGCCTGACCGGCCGCGAGGCGATTCCAGCGCGCTGGTGGATATAGAGCTGCACGACTGCATCCCCGGCACGCGACCCTGTGTTGGTCACATCGGCGGTCACTTCCAGGCTGCTTCCAACTTTTGCTTCTGGTTGGCTTACTTTCAGGTTCTCATAGGAAAAAGTTGTGTAGCTGAGCCCGTAGCCAAACGGAAACAACGGAGTATTCCGTATGTCCCAGTAGCGAGAGGTGAAGCCGGGCGCGTCTTCCGGGTTTTGGGTGAGGTTGTGATTGTAGTAAAGCGGTAACGTCCCTGAGTCGCGCGGCCAGCTTACCGGCAAATGGCCGGCAGGATTGGCATCGCCGAATAGCACATCGGCAATTCCGTTTCCCCCCTGACTTCCCGGATACCAGGCTTCCAGAATTGCCGGCACATGTTCCGCGGCCCAGGAGATGTTCAGTGGACGGCCGTTAACCAGGACCAGCACCACCGGCTTGCCGAGCGCAACCACGGATTCCAGCAGTTCCTCCTGGCCGCCGCTGAGTTTCAGGGAAGAACGCGACGCCGCTTCTCCGCTCATTAAATCAATTTCGCCGAGTACCAGGATTGCAAGGTCACTGCGGCTGGCCAGAGCGACAGCATCCTCTATCGCTTTTTTGCTTTCTTCCGGACTTTGTTTAGGCTGTGCTTTCAATACGAAGCCTTGAATATTTTCGAAGAACGATGGAATGTCGCGCCAAAGGTTGGGGCCGTGCGCGAATTCGACTTGAACACTGCTGCCGACCTTTTCTTTAATCCCTTGCAAAATACTGACCGTCGGCCCCGGCTTCGCCAGAGCGCCCCACATGCTAAGCAGGTCGGTGTCGGTATCGGCCAACGGGCCGATGACGGCGATCGACTTGATGCTGCTCTGATTCAACGGCAGCGTATGGTTTTCGTTGCGCAGCAATACGACCGAGCGCTGCACCGCGCTGCGGGCCGCTTGCTGGCTCCGCGGATCATTCAATACTTGAGGAATCCGGGACTCATCCACGTAAGGATGTTCAAACAGCCCCAGCCGAATCTTGGCTTCAAGAATCGGCCGCACGGCATCATCGATTTGCTTGGTTGTGATTTTTCCGGCTTTTACTTCTCCCGCCAGAAATTTCAAATAAGTGCCGCTGGCCATGTCCATGTTGAGCCCGGCAGTAAAGGCCTTATAGGTCGCATCCTGGCCGTCGCGCGCGTATCCATGGGTAATCAGACTGTGTACCGCGTTCGCATCGCTGACCACAAAACCTTTGAAATGCCAGGCATCGCGCAGAACATCATGCAGCAGCCAGCGATTGCCGCTGGCGGGGACATCGTTCAAATCCATGTAGGCGCTCATCACCGTATCGGCGCCTGCATCAACCGCGGCCTTGAACGGAGGCAGATACACATTCCACATCAATTCTTCCGGAATGTACGAGGCATCATAGTCGCGCCCGCCATCGGCCGCGCCATATCCGGCGAAGTGTTTTACGCTGGCCAGCACGTGGCCGGGCCCGCCCAATACCTTGCCCTGGAATCCGAGAACTTGCGCCCGCGCCATCGCTGCGCCCAGGTATGGATCTTCTCCCGCGCCTTCCATCATGCGTCCCCAACGGGCGTCCCGAGCGATGTCCACCATCGGGCCAAAGCTCCACGTAATGCCGGTTGCACGGGCTTCCCTGGCGGCAATCGTCTGGACGGACTCCACCATCGCAGGGTCCCACGAGGAAGCCATGGCGATCGGGTCGGGAAAAATCGTGTGATAGCCGTGGATCACATCCAGCCCGAAGATAATCGGAATGTGCATGCGCGATTCATCCACGGCGATGTGCTGCCAGCGATTGATCTCCTTGGGGTCCGAAACCCACAGCACCGACCCGGCGCCATACTTGCGCACAGCATCTTCCGGCTTGATGCCATTTTGCCGCGTGAACTCTCCAACCGGAAACCCGGGATATTGGGTCAGCTGGCCGACCTTTTCATCGAGTGTCATTTGCCGGAGCAGGTCATCGACTCTCGCCTCCACTTGCGCGGGCAGAGTTGGCAACCGCCAACTGCATGAAGAAGATCGCCGTGAGTAGGCGGACGATGAACCACTTGGACTTCGCGGTCGCAAGCAACATGATGAGATCCTTTTATTGAGCTGGTTTCGGCTTCGCCACATGCGCATCCAGAAATTCGTAGCGGGCGCGCAACGAATCACTGGCCGCGTGTATGTCCTTGCCGGAGAGGTGCATCACCTCATACCCGTTGGTGCTATCGGATTTCGGCCACTCCGGCAGGCCTTTGCCGTTCGGGTCGCCGGTCTTGATGAAGTTCGTCCAGTAGGAAGCCATGGCCTCCGACACTTTGAAGTCCCCCGCGGTCCACGGCACTCCTTCCTGGGACTTCAGGGTTTCGAATACATACTCGATCTCCCCGGCATGTTTGGAACCGACAGCGCTCGCGGGAACCGAACCAATCATCGCGCCGGGCTTGGTGGCAGGCACCTGCTCGAAATGATATTGGTAAACGGGAGAAGCGCCGGTTTTGCGGTGCTCATCGATCCACTTCCAGGTCGAGTAGGCGATGAAGTCGTCCCCTGCCAATGCTTCGGCTGAGGCCACGGCTTGTTCATCCGTCGCGGCTGGGTACAGCTTCAAGAACTCTGCGGCTTGATCTCCAAAACGGGTTTGTGCCTGTTCCGCAAAACTCTTGGGGGAGGGCTTTTGCGGGTTAAACAGGACAAACATTTTCCCTTCGTCTGCGTTCCAGCCGGCCAGCAGCGGAACGTGGCTCTGTTCGCCTTTGTCATAAATCGTTCGCACATCGACGGGAAGGAAATAGCCGTCAAGATTAGGACCGAAACCAAAGCCACGATTATTCTTTGCCGCCGCCTGCAATAGATCGTTGGCGGGTTTGGCCCGCATTTGCGCCAAGGAAGTCGCGCCTACTGACTCGGCAAACTTGACTCCCGCTTGCTCGCTCTCAGCCAGAGGATGTAGCTGGAGACCCGACCCCGCGCCGCTGGGGAAGAAAGCGCCGCTTTCGCCCATCGCCTTCTGAAAAAGGTCACGCGACAGAGGAGAAGCCATCAGCGCGCTGACGGAAAGAGAGCCGGCAGATTCCCCGGCGATGGTGATGTTGTGTGGATCTCCTCCGAATGCCGCGATGTTTTTCACTACCCAATGCAAAGCAGCCACCTGGTCCAGCAAACCATAGTTGCCCGAGGAGTTGTGGCCTGATTCCTTGGTCAACTCAGGGTGAGAAAAAAAGCCAAAAACCCCGAGTCGATAGTTGGGCTCGACCACGATGACGCCTTTTTTAGCCAGATTTTCCCCGTCATAACGCGGCTCGGAATTGGCGCCTGCGACGAAACCTCCTCCGTAAAACCACACCAGCACCGGCAGCGACTTGCTCGCCGCTTTGGCCGGGGCCCAGATGACCAGATTGAGGCAGTCTTCATTGGGCTGACTGTCGCGAAAATAGATGTCGCCAAAAACGTTCGTTTGCAGACACGCTGAACCAAATTTGTCCGCCTGACGGATGCCCTTCCACTTCGGCGTGGGTTGCGGGGCCTTCCAGCGCAGATCTCCCACGGGCGCAGCAGCAAATGGCACGCCCTTGAAAATGCGGACTGTATGATCACCGTTCGTGGTTCCCTGAAGCTTTCCACCTTCCGTGCTGACTTCATCGGCGGCGTGTGCATACATCAGTCCTGACAATAAAACCACCCCAACCACCTTCAGGACTTGAGACGATAGAGACATATTCCTCCTCAACATAACCTGCGCGATTGCAAATTGCCCGACAAACCTACGAATATGAATTGCCCAGAAGCCGGTAGCAAGACCAAAACGGTCAATACCAATGGATCTGGCATATGTGGTTTAGATTGAATGGGATGGTGGATTCCCCTGGGGCGATTCAAGGCCACGCCCCATACCGTCGCGGACGTACGGTATTCCAAAAATCCTAGTGTTATTTGGTCGCGCAAGGCAGGTTTTGGTTAGAATCTGACCTGCACTCGGGGGTTCAAAATGGCGCATACCAAAACCTTGAATTTGCCAAACCTGGATGGGAACCATTTTGACGAGCAGGAATCACGCGCCATTCGAGAGCAGTTGGAACGCCTGCTCCTGCATCAGACCTTCCGCAACAGCAAGCGTTACCCATCGCTTCTCCGCTATGTGGTGGAACACACCCTTGAGGGAAATGTCGAGCAACTGAAGGAACGGACGCTGGGCATCGAGGTCTTTGGCCGCGAACTCGATTACGACACCAACCTCGACCACATCGTCCGCAGCACGGCAGGCGAGATTCGTAAACGTATCGCGCAGTATTACCACGAGCCTGGGCATGAGTCCGAAATTCGCATTGACTTGCCCTCCGGCTCCTATGTGCCCGAATTTCACTGGCCCACTCCGCAACTGGTGGTGGAGAAGCAAGCGGAGATTCCGGCGAAGAAGACCCCGCTGCTTCCATATGCGGTAACGGCACTCTGCGTGGCAGCGATTTTGGTCGCCGCCGTGTGGATCAAACTCAGCCCGCGCCAAACTGCGCTCGATGGTTTCTGGCAGCCTGTGCTCGGCTCCTCGAATCCGGTCCTGCTTTGCTTGGGAGTCGCTCCCGGCGGACCACTCAACTCGCGCGCCGATTCGACTACCATCACCGTAGGAGACGCACATCAAAACCGAGCGCACATGATTGGGCTGGGGGACGCGATCACTCTTTCACGCCTAAGTTCACTCCTGGGCGCAAAGGGCAAGAGCTTTCAAGTCCGCAGTGAATTGAACAGCACACTGGATGATTTTCGGAACAGCCCAGCGGTACTCATCGGCGGATTCAATAACGAATGGACCATGCGCTTGACGCAAGGCCAGCGCTTCACCTTTGACGTCGATCCCAATACGATCGTGCTGCGTATCAAGGACAAACAGAATGCGTCGGCCAATTGGTCAGTCGATATGGCCATGCCCTCCAACAAACTGACCGCGGACTACGCGCTGGTTTCCCGAGTTTACGACTCAACCACGCAGCGAATGGTAGTAGTCGCGGCTGGCATCGGCGTTTATGGGACTCTGGCGGCAGGGGAGTTTCTTACCGATCCTCAATATATGGAACTGCTAGCCAAGCAGGCACCCAAGGGTTGGAAACAAAAGAATATGCAAGTCGTGATCACGACTGAGGTCATCAACGGCCACTCCGGGCCGCCACGGATTGTGGTATCGAATTTTTGGTAGGGCCGTCCTGACTCGGCTAGGGTCAGCGAACGATCGTACTAGCCTTCGTTCCCCTTCCAGGCGACTGGACCTGAGAACACGCCATGTATCACTTCAGAAACGCCCATTCGGATGTTTTCGGAGGAACCCCATTCCTAGCGTGAAAGGGAATGGCGGGGACGACGGGACTCGAACCCGCGACCTCTGCCGTGACAGGGCAGCGTTCTAACCAACTGAACTACGTCCCCACGCCTGCGGTTTGGTTCGTATGAGAGTGGAATGACTCTTCGGCAGTACTCAGCCCTAGATGCGAACGTTAACCAGCAGTTGTGATTGTAACAAACATTAGAGATGAGCGTTAACCGCCCGCTCCTCGCCTCGCGTTTAGGAACCATCTAAGCAACGATCAGACCCATAAAAAATGACGACTTGCTGACAATCCTTTGACAAATGGTTAACAGTGCGCGCTTAGCGTCAACACAACTACACCTGCGCCACGAGGCGCATGGATCCCAGGGGCGGCTTGTGCCGTGTCCTGTTTCACAAGCGAGGTCACAAATGATGTCGAAGGCTATTTCCCTACGGCGTTCTGTTTGGATGGGCGGCTTAATGCTTACTCTGATCAGTTTGCCGGCGTTTGCACAGCATTTCACGCGCACCGATCTCACCGTTAACCAGCCCAGTGTTTCTGCTACCGCGCCAAACATGGACGCGCACTTAGTCAATGCATGGGGGCTGACCCGTTCTTCGGGGAGTCCGTGGTGGATTTCTGACAACGGCGCTGGAGTTTCCACTCTTTACAATGCGGCAGGCGCGGCCCAGCCGCTGGTGGTGACTATTCCTTCGCCTGATCCTAATGGCACTTCTGCGCCTACCGGGACGGTTTTCAACTACTCCACCGGGTTTGAGGTGGCTCCCGGGAAGAAAGCAATCTTCATGTTCGTGACCGAAGACGGAACGATTTCGGGTTGGAACCCCGGCGTTAAGCCGACTGAATCCGTGATCATGGTCAACCGTGCAGGGCAAGCCGTTTACAAGGGCTGCACGTTAGCGACAACCAAGTTCGGCACGTTCTTGTATGTCACCAACTTCAAGAGCGGCGAAATTGAGGTCTACGATTCAACTTTCAAGCGAGTTCATGGTTTTCACTTTGGCTCTGATGATGATGACCATGGCCGCCGCGGATTGGTTCCCTTCAACATCCAAAACGTGGGTGGCAGCCTAGTCGTGACCTACGCCAAGAAAGAAAAAGGCAGCAATGATGAAGTACATGGCCCCGGGCTGGGATCAGTCGCCATTTTCAATCCCTTCGGAAGATTGATCCAGCGTCTGGACCGTGGACCTTTCCTGAACGCGCCTTGGGGCATTGCCGAGGCTCCGTCGGATTTTGGCGTATTCAGCCATCGCCTGCTGATCGGCAATTTTGGCGACGGCACCATCGACGCTTTCAATCCAATTTCCGGTGAATTTGAAGGCAAACTGCTGGACAGTACTGGCGCACCGTTGTGGATTGATGGCCTATGGGCGTTGAGCTTTGGCAGCAATGGCACTTCCGGATCGGCTATTGAACTTTACTTTACGGCCGGACCCAATGATGAAAGCGACGGCTTGTTTGGCAAGGTTGTCCCCGTCGCGGCAGAACAACGAGGGAACAACGAGTAAGTCCTCTCCCTTGGACCTAGCCGGGACATAACGGGCGGGCTCGCCCGGCTAGGTTTTTTCTCCAAACAAACGTTCACTTACTCTCTGCAAGTTTCCAGGAAAACAATACTCCGCCGCCGCTGGTCAGAATGTATTGGTTGTGATCGAGTTCATAGGTGACCGGTGAAGTTGCGATCTCTCCGCCTGTACCGGCGTGCCAAAGAGTTTTGCCGTCACTACTATCGAGGGCCAGAGCATTCCCGGCGTAGTCGCCGGTAAACGTGAGCCCTGAATCCGTTGTCAGCACCCCGGCAAGTGCACCTTTGCCGATTTCGTGCGTCCAGCGAATTTTTCCCGTCTGATAATCGATGGCTTTGATCAGGCCTTTGCCCCAGACACCATAGTCGGCGCCCGCCCAGCCATAAGCGCCGTCGGCAGGCTTGGAAAAGTAGATCGAGTAACTGTGGCGCGCAGAGACGATAAAAAGTCCGCTCTTGGGGTCAAAACTGGGAGAACGGTAGTTGGTCATACCGCCTTCATCAGGAGCAATCAGGCGTCCGTCTGGAGCGGGTTCTTTTTCTGGGTTCGGGATTGGGCGGCCGGTTTCATCTACTCCGAGAGTCCAGTTCACCGGCCCAAAAGGGACCGTAAGAAGACTCTTTCCGTTGGTACGATCTAACACGAAGAAGTAGCCGTTGCGCGAGGCCTGCATCAGCAGCTTGCGGGGCTCTCCGTGAAAATCCGCGTCCACCAGTACCGGAACTTCAACCGCGTCCCAATCGTGGGTGTCATGAGGAGAAGGCTGGAAGGCCCAGGCTAGTTTCCCAGTGTCAGGATTAAGGGCCACAATCGTGCACGTATAAAGATTGTCCCCCGGACGCGCGCGTCCATTCAATACCGGCGTGGGATTGCCAGTGCCCATGTACAACAGGTTGAGATCCGGATCATAGGTGCCGGTTATCCAGATCATGCCGCCCGTCGTCATGTTCGGCGTGCCCGCCGGAGGCGAGGTGTCAAACTGCCATTGCGTCTTGCCAGTTTCTGCGTCGACTGAGCGAATGTATCCGGTCAAGTTGTCCAGATCACCACCGACCCCGACGATCACATGATTGCGGATCACCAGCGGCGCCATGGAAGACCAATAGCCCTTCTCAATATCGCCAACCACAACATCCCACCGAGGCTTGCCATTCCGGGCGTCAAGCGCTACCAGGTGCGCATCCGGAGTCATGGTGTATACAAAGTCTTTGTAAATAGCGACCCCGCGCTGGCCCAAGTGCAAACCGTTGTTCGGTGTGTATGTGTAATGCCAGATCTGGTGGCCCGAGCGAGCATCCACAGCCCAGACGTGGTCCGGCAAGGTGAAATACAGCACGCCGTTGACCAGCAGCGGTGACGATTTGATGGTTGCTGCTTGTCCGGTCTGGAATGCCCAGGCAAGGGTGAGCGAGCTTACATTCTGGGGAGTGATTTGGGTCAGCCTACTGTGGCGTCTGCCGGAATAATCACCGTGGTAGCTTGGCCAGGAATCAGATGGAGGGTTGGCAATTGTAACTGGATCGAGGCCCTGCGACTGGAGTTGGCCGGAGAATAAAAACATCAGCGCGACTACGGTCCCACACGCACAATATTTCTTTTGAAGAAAGTTCATATCTTGTCCAGTCCACTACCGCAGCGTCTGCAAATAGGCCATCAGATTGTGAATGTCGTCGTCGGTGTATCTTTCAAACTGCTCAACATGAGCATTCGCGGGCGCGTCAATTTGGTACTGCACTTCGCTGATAGGCCATGATCTGTACCATCCCTTTGCATCCGTCATGCCAAGATGGAATTCATCCTGATAGACAAGCGTACCGGAGAAAGTTTCTCCCTTGCCGGTGGTCACCGTGAGCTTGGCCTTCGCATCTTCTGGATAAAGCATGCGCATCTCCAGTTCCAGGCCGACGCGACGCGTTGCGATGCCCGCAAGGTCGCCGGTTGGGGAATGACAGGTTGAGCACTTTCCCGGCCCATTGAAATAGGCTTTGCCGGCCTCGGCATCGCCGGTTTGCAGGTCGGAAACATCCACGCCACGGCGCTCGCCCGGCTTTGAAGTTGCTTTCTTGGTTTGATCGCGAATAAAAGCAATGAGATCGCTGACCTGCGGGGGGAGAAGCTTGGGGAATGCCGGCATGCCTTTTTCAACCCGCCCGCTATGCACGAGCTCGCGGATTTTGTCGCCCCGCGCGTCCCTTACTACCAGATGCGAACGAGTCAGGTCCGGCCCGGTTTCGCCGCCAGCGGCATCGCGTCCGTGACAGAAGGCGCAATCCCTCGCGAAGAGGGCCTTCCCACGTGTTGCAGCAGATGAAGTGGTTTGGGGTGCAACTTTTCTGGTGGCTGGTTTGGCTGCCTGCGCCCCCGCAAGTGAAGTGATTGTCAGCAGTACTGCAAAGATCAGCAGGCCGATTCGGAAGCGATACGCAAATGCACCCACCATTGATGAAGTCCTCCGGGCAGGATTCTTCTATCCCGAGTGCCAAATTTGCGTTGGCGATCCATCCTAACAAAAAATTGTCTGCTGGCAGTCTGCCGAAAAGAAATTAATGGTGGGCAGTGCAGGACTCGAACCTGCGACCTCCTGCTTGTAAGGCAGGCGCTCTAACCAGCTGAGCTAACCGCCCAAAACACTCAGACACTTCTCTGTGAGTGCACTTTACGGTGGGCATCTTTGAGTTTACGTGAGCGGGAAAAGTGTGGTCAAACACCGGGTGGGGTACTATGACCTGAGGGGAAGATGCTACATCCCCGGCCCACTATGGGGGGGAGAGGGTCAGAGGGGCCGGAGCGGGTATTGCGTCAATGAGTGCAATCGCCTGTTTACGCCAACTATCGGCGGGTATCTTGCGGGGCGATTGGTTTTCGCCTCGGTGGGGCTTACCATGGCTGACGATATGCCTTTCTTCAACAATACTCCCGACGACTGGCAAAGGCTTGATTGGCAAATCCTTCGCGATGGCGGAATCCATCTCTACTGGCGTCGTGAATACTTGATTGAGGATACAAAATGGTTTGCGGACCATGATTACGACGTATTCGAGCTGGCCTGCGAAACGTGGGAATCACAAAACGACATGTTTTCTGATCTTGCTCGTGTGCTGCGGCTACCGGATTACTTTGGGCGCAATTTCGATGCCCTCGATGAGTGCATCGCGGACTTGCCGCTCACTGAGAACCGCGGCGCGGTGATAGTGTTGTCGAGGTTTGACGCATATGCGGCGGGCGCTGGCACCGCACCCATGCCGAGACTAAAGAACGAAGCAGAGGTTGTTCTAGACATCATCGCGAGTGCTTCTCGATTCCATCTCCTGAACGGGAATCGACTGCTTGCACTAGTCCAAATGGACGACCCCGAAGTGCGCTTCGGAGCACTTGGCGGGAACAGTCCCCAATGGAATCGCCGCGAATGGTTAAACGCGAATCGGCACTCGAATCCGGCATAACTGTTGAAACATCGCGATTTCACTCATTGACCTGGAAGCGGCGTGACTACGGGCGCTTCCGTTGATCCTGCATCCACATAGCCAAAGCCCGCAGGGCGAGACCGAACATGATACCGGCAGCGATGAGCTCAAGGATGTCGACGGTGTGGATGCTGGCAAAACGCGGTCTGCGCATGACCGTGGCGAGCGAAAACAGGCCAACGATCAGCGGGAAAGCGATGTCTCTCCACGTCGGACGGCGATTCGGCATGCTCTCCCCGGTCCCGAGCGAGTTTAGTTGATCATCGCGATACAGACAAGCGAACTCCCGACACCGTTAAATGAGCACACCTGAAGCCAGTGCGCATTCGTTTGGCGAAACATCGCCATATCACTCATTGAGGTCGAAAAAGGCGAACAGAGGGCACAAGCTTTTGCTAACGCCTGTGAATGTCACCGGCGTGTTTCCAAGGTAAAAGGTGACGCCTTCTGATTCACCCGCCCGCACGAACGCTGCTGTATCGTACCTCGTTCGAAACGCGAGGCGTGCATCCCGTTGTGGCTTTGGCCCTTGTCCTCTTTGCGTGGCTCGCTCTCCAAGACCACGACGATACTGACAACCCAATTTACCAAGAAGTAAAGAGTCGCGCATTCCTGGGTTGAAGTCCGATTATGCGCGTGTCTGCTCCTGCGCCACGTCGCCGCTGGAGATAGCGGTTCCGAATTGCTGGGCCTGCTGCTTCAGGATGGTTCTCAACAATATGATCTTCCAGTTCACGCTGAGTTGCGACCTGTTTACTACAGATTTGACATTCTGGATTCTGCGTTGCCATGTTCGCCATAAGCACCTCGCAGGTGTTCGTCCGGCGGCCATTTTTCCGAACCCCATTGCATAGCCAGCAATGAGGTGAGGCACGTGACCTTCCAGAGCAACAATGGGCTTACGATTCAGGCGTTTAGACTCACTGTCCACATCTACAGCGGCTGCCATATTCTTCAAATGCCGTGTAATTTTCACGTGGTTGAAGCGCAAATAGAAGCAGGTCATCGAGACTAGCAATCATCGCGATATCACTCATTGACCTCCCTGGGAACCCAATCCGAGGGTGTAAATAGACTGGATAGGTTTGGACAGAAACCGTCACTCGCAGTAGTGTGCGGGAGTGTTCTCACCGTCAGCGGCGGATTGGTGATTGCGGCTTTTCTATAATGACTCATCCGGGGAAACACTCCTGCTAGACTGAGCGCGTGCGCCGACTGATCGTAAATGCGGATGACTTTGGCCTGACTGCCGGGGTCAATCGCGCCATTGTGGAGGCACATCAGAGCGGTATCGTGACTTCAGCGACGCTGATGGCAAATGGCGGCACGTTTTTGCAGGCGATTGAGCTGGCTGCAACGCTGCCTCGGCTCAGTATTGGATGTCACGTCGTGCTGGTGGACGGCTCTCCGGTTTCGGATGCCGCGCAAGTCGCCAGCTTGACGGCCACGGGCAATTCACCGCGATTTCGAACCTCACTTTCCGACTTCGCGATGCACTGCATGCGAGAGAAATTTTTTCCCACTGAAATTGAAACCGAAGCCACCGCCCAGATCCGCAAGCTGCAAGCCGCTGGTATTGCGGTTTCTCATCTGGACACGCACAAACATACTCATCTTTTTCCCCAGGTGCTCCGCCCGCTATTACGAGCGGCACAGAACTGCGGTGTGCGCGCGGTTAGAAACCCAGTAGAACCAATCCCGTTAGGGCGAGTAGCCACTAAACCTGGACTATGGAAGCGATGGGGACAAGTAGTTGCGCTTAATCGCTTGGCTGGGAAATTCAAGTCTGCGGTGCAGAATGTGGGGATGGTCACGCCGGAGGGCACACTGGGAATCGTGGCTACCGGCGTGATGGATGAGAAGCTTCTGCGGGCCATCATCGAGCACATGCCCGATGGGACATGGGAGCTGGTATGCCATCCTGGCTATGACGACGCGGATTTGGCCCAAGCCGGTACCCGGCTCCGCGCCGCGCGGGTTTGCGAGCTCCAACTTCTCAAATCCCCTGCCATGCGCCAAGAATTAGAGCGGCATGAGGTGCAATTGATCTCGTACCGCGACCTGGCCTGACCACCCGAACAGTTCCTCCTAGGTACTTTAGTGTGGGGATACCCCTAAGTCACTAATGGGAAAGGCATATTAGAGGGTTATGATGGGCCTGTAATGCGATAGGACGAGTGGTCTATGCAGAACGCGGCGCAATCCGGTTTTGAAACGGTCCTGGTGCGTATTTGGGGAATGGGAGCGCAGGGGCAGGCATTCTTTCAGAATGTCAATGCACGCAATTTCACTGCTATCGGAGCACAACTCACTGGGGTTGATCAGCAGCTCAGTGTTGGTGATGTAATCGGAGTTCAGTTAGGTGACAAAAAAGCCCGCTGCAAAGTGATGCAAGCCGTGGATGCGGGACTGCCCCTAAAATTCAAGATTGATATTGAATTGGTGGAAGGGCAGCAGTGCCCGTGGAAGGACAAAATCGTTCCCCCTTCGGAAGGCTCTCCGAAGGTTTCTCCTCACGCTAACAAACGCCGCTTCGTACGGCACCGGATTGCCTATCCAATTGAGGTGCGAGATGACCGGGGCGGTGGTGTTCCCATGCAGACGAACGCTTCAGACATTGGCGGGCGTGGGTGTTATGTTGAAACCCTGGTTCCATTCCCTCTCGGCACCCCGCTCCACATAACTTTTTGGATCAGGGATGAAAAGATTTCGACTGCGGCAATGGTTCGAGCCAGCGACCCCGGCGTTGGCATGGGGATCGAGTTCATTGGCCTTGCCGAGGACAAGCAGATGCGTTTTCAGGCGCACCTGGATGAGATTGATCCGCCGCGCGTCGTACCCAGTCTGTAATTTTTTGCGATCCCGGTTTCCATCCTGAGCCAAGTTCAGGCACAATCTGAATCTATGTGCCCGTAAACCCATCGAATGGGATGGGCGCTGCCCATCCCTATGGCACTTAAGATTGGTATTACCTGTTATCCCACCTACGGCGGCAGCGGGGTGGTGGCTACGGAGCTGGGCCTCGAATTGGCCGAGCGCGGGCACGAAATCCACTTCATTTCTTATGCCCAGCCCATCCGGCTGACGGAGCCGCATCCCAACATTCACTATCACGAAGTGGATGTTTCTCGTTACCCGCTGTTCGACTACCCGCCATATGACCTAGCGCTGGCCACGCGGATGGCGGAAGTGTCCGAACTCTACGCCCTCGACCTGCTGCATGTGCACTATGCGATTCCGCACTCGGTAAGCGCTTTGCTGGCGCGGCAGATGTTGGCGGCAAAGCCACGCGGGCAGAAGCTTCCTTTTGTCACCACATTGCATGGGACCGATATCACGCTGGTTGGGTTGGACCGGTCCTACTTACCCATCACTCGATTTTCCATTGAGCAAAGCGACGGCGTGACCGCCGTTTCACGTTATCTACAGGAACGCACCCGGCGGGAGTTCGACATCCGCAACAAGATCGAGATTATTTACAACTTTGTGAACTGCAACCTGTACCGGCGCAACCCTGACTGGAAGGAACAACGGACCGAGTATGCGCCGAAGGGTGAGCGGGTGTTGGTGCATCTGTCCAATTTTCGTCCGGTCAAGCGAGTCACCGATACCATCGAAATATTCGATCGCGTCCGCAAGCAGGTGCCATCCAAGTTGCTGCTGGTAGGCGATGGACCGGACCGTTCGCGGGCGGAATGGCTGGCGGTGCAAAAAGGCATTCATGATGACGTGATGTTTCTTGGCAAGCAGGACCAAATTCACGAAAAACTTGGGGCGGCCGATGTCATGCTGCTGCCGAGCGAATTGGAATCGTTCGGCCTGGCAGCACTGGAGGCTATGGCCTGCGAAGTGGTCCCCATCTCGACAGGGGTTGGCGGTGTCCCGGAAGTCATTGAGCATGGGACCAGCGGCTATCTGGCGGATGTCGGCGATGTTGATTCGATGGCGAAATACGCGATTGACCTGCTGAACGATGAAGCCCGTCTGCGGGCGATGGGGAAGGTTTGCCGTGAAAAAGCCGAGTCAAAATTCAGTTCTGCCAAGATCGTGGCCCACTACGAAGATTTTTATCGCCGGGTGCTGGAGCGCTCGGCGTAGAGTTCCGCGGGGATAGAGCCTTCGCTTTCGAGCACAGGCATGGTAATACGCACCAGGGTTCCCTTGCCTGGGTTGCTTTGAATCGCGAGGCTAGCGGCGTCTCCGTAAAGAACTTTCAAACGTTCGGCAACGTTCGCCATGCCGATACCGGTGCTTCCCTGACTTTCCACCAACTTCGCTGGAGATATACCCACTCCGTCATCTTCTACTTCGATCACCAACTTCGAGCCATCCATCCGGCTGCGCAGGAAAATGCTGCCTCCGTTGATCTTCGACGACAGGCCATGTTTAATGGAGTTTTCCACTAATGGCTGAATCAACATGCTGGGCACCATGACATTCAGCGTGGACTCATCCATTTCCTCGACCACATGCAGCTTGTCGCGCCCGAAGCGTACCACCTCGATGTCGAGATAGTTGTCGATAAATTCCCGTTCGTCGCGCAGAGGCACGAAGGCGTCAGCGCTGTTCAGCAGGCGGCGGAGAATGTTGGCCAGTTTGGTGATCATCTCGCGTGCGGTATCGGGATCAATGCGCACCAGGGAGGAAACTGAATTCAGTGTGTTGAATAAGAAATGCGGGTTAATCTGATTTTGCAACGCCTCCATGCGGGCATTGAGCAGCAGGCGTTCCTGCTCTTCCAGCTTGATTTGAATCCGCACGCTGTTCCAGATTTTGAGTTCGATGCCAATGACCGTGGCTGAAGTGGCGTAAATCAGGACCCTGACCCACCAGTTCGGACTCTCCAGCCACATGAACGCTGGATTCAATAGATGAAGATCCAGTTGTGTCTGTACAAAGCGCAAAACCATAATGGTAAGGAAAAACATGGTCTGCCAATCGAACAGGCGCGGCGTGGGCAGGTTGCGGCGAATCCAGCGGTAGATACTGAGATCAATGAATGGAGAGAACGACCAGATTTCTTCCCTGTCGGGGGCGATGCGGCGCAGCTGCCCTGCAACCACTCCACACAAGATGTTTAAGGGCAGGACGGCCCATTGGCCATAAAAAAGGGCGGGGACGGCCAGCAGCGTTCCGCCCAGGGCCCCGGCCAGCCGGCCCGCAATTATCCCCAGAAGGATCGTGGCCTCCAGCGAGAGGTCCCCACCGGCAAATGATTTTGGTGCGATGAAGCGCGCCCAAACACCAAGCGTCAAGGGAACACTGATCCACAGCATCAGGTAGATGGTCTGTTTGAGCGTTCTTTGCTCGCGGAACAACAGCGACTTGAATTCGACCGAGCGCCCAAGCACGCTGGCAGCAGCCGCAGCAACGCCTAGCTTGATCAGCAGGTTAATGAGGATGAGGCGTTGATCCATGGCGGCTACTGAGGAAATGTAGCATGTGGCGGCGCTTGCAGAATCAATTCTGTGGATCTCGGCACTCGATCTGATACCTGAGAACCGGGAACTGGTAACCCGGATATCACTCCCTTTTCAGGACACAGGAATGCGGCCGAAATCATCAGTTTCTAGTCGCCAGTTCTCAGTTCTCAGAAACTAGTACGGCCCGATGATTCCGCCGATATGGCGGGCTGGGACGGCTAAACGCTTCTTGTAGCCTTCGATCACATCGAGGTATTTCAAACCGGAGCCGGTGTTGAACAAAACTACAGTATCTTCCGCTTTGAAGAAGCCGCCGGCGCGAAGCTTGCAATAAGCGGTAAGCGAAGCTGCGCCTTCCGGCGCTGCGAACACGCCTTCGACCTCAGCCCAATGGCGAAGTGAACTCATGATTTCCGCATCGGTTACCGCCACCGCAGTGCCAGAACTTTTGCGCAAGATATCAAGAATCAAGTAGTCGCCATAGGGTTTGGGGACGCGCAATCCGGCGGCCAGGGTCGAGGCGTCGGGCCAGGCTTCCGCAGTCTTGCTATGTTTATCCCATGCTTTAACTATAGGTGCGCATCCTGCTGATTGCACACAGACCATCTTCGGGCGCTCAGAGCCGATCCAACCCAGTTGTTCCATCTCTTCAAACGCCTTCCACATGCCGAGCAGGCCAACTCCACCGCCGGTGGGATAAATGATGCCTTGCGGCATACGCCAGCCCAGTTGCTCGACTACTTCATAGCCCATGGTCTTTTTACCTTCGACGCGGAAGGGCTCTTTCAGGGTGGACACGTCGAACCAGCCTTCACTCTCTTTGCGTTCGGCGACCATGCGCGCGCAGTCGCTGATCAAGCCATTCACCAGGGTGACCCGCGCTCCGTAGTTTTCGCACTCGACACGGTTGGCGAGCGGAACATCTTTTGGCATGAAGATGTGTGCTTCCAGACCCGCAGTCGCAGCATAGGCGGCCATGGCGCTGGCTGCATTCCCTGCTGAGGGGATTGCCAGCTTCTTCAGGCCGTAGGCTTTCGCCATGGTGACTGCGGCGGAGAGGCCTCGGGCTTTGAATGAGCCGGTGGGATTCAGACCTTCATCTTTAATGTAGGCATTGGCAAATTCACGGCTGGGGAGCATGGGAGTGAAGCCTTCGCCGAGAGTGACCGGGTCAGCCTCGGGCATCACTTCAGCATAGCGCCACATGCTAGGGGTCCGGCCCGTTAAGCGGGACGACCTGAAGTCTTTTTTTAACTTGGCGAGATCGTAGCGGACGTAGAGAACTCCGCCGTCCTCAGGACACACGGTCTGAGGTTTTTCTGCCGAAATATGTGCCCCACATTTGGTGCACTCTAAATATTCGATCCGCGCCATTACTTACTGAGTTTAGCAGGAGGTGGAAATTCAGTTCCCGGTTGTCAGTTCCCGGTTGTCAGCTGGCCTGCTTTAGCAGTACATGGGCACGACGAAACCATGGGCGCTCGCGGCGGCGCAGGTATCCGGGCATGGTCGGCTTCTTGGCCAAAATGCTGCGCGCGTAAGCGCGGGCTTCTTCTTTGCGGTTTTGTGTCAAAAGAAAAGTCCCGTAGTAGTAATAAATTTCAGAAAGAGTACAGGTCTTCAGCACTTCTTTGAATAGTGGGTCGGCTTTTTCGGGGTGTCCGGTGTTGGCATAGACGTGGGCCAGCAGACCCGCGCCCCGCTGAAAATCGTATTTGGGATCTTCCGTGACTACACGCTCGAAATCTGGAAGAGCCGCGGCGAAGTCTCCCATATACATGGCGGCCAGCCCGCGACGGTAGAAAGGATCGAGCGAATCGGCGCGGACCGAAATCGATTTATCAAGATACTCTCGGGCCCGGGCATACTTCCCTTCTTCCAGATATAAGTCACCCAGCTCTTCGTAGTTGCCGGCCGAGGGGTTGTCCAGAATCGCTGCTTCCAGTTCACGAATGCGTTTGCGGCGGGGAAATACTTTAAAGGAGTCTTTCAAAAGACCGGCGTCAGGAACTACTTCAACCGCGATATAGACCAGCGCACCGATCCAGTGAAATAAGATGATAAACAGCCAATAGAAATCCGGGCGCCTGCGGATGAAGTGGACGATCGCAATCACCCGCAGCACGATCCCCCACCAGGAAAAAGCGAAGAACAATAGAGATTCCATTGCGTTCGGCGCAATATAGCATAGAGGCGGCTGTGGTTTGGAATGTTAAAATCGGCTGTGACCCGCCTTCCCATACGGATGTTGGCCGTTGACATTGACGGCACCTTGCTGAATCCGCAGTTTCAAATCTCCCCCGGCGATTTAGCCGCCCTGCGCAGGGCCAATCAACTCGGCGTGGAAGTGCTCCTGGTCACGGGCCGACGGCACAGTTTTGCCATGCCGATTGCCAGGCAACTGGGATTTGATCTGCACTTAATCAGTTCTAACGGCGCGGTTACCCGCTCGATGCAGGGTGAGACTTTTCATCGCGACTTACTGCCCGCCGTAACCTGCCGCAAACTCTGCGTCGCCATGAAGGAGTTCCGGGGAAATACAGTTCTGACGTTCGACAAGGAAACCAAGGGAGCCATTGTTTTAGAACATATGGACGAGTTGGGGGCCAGCATCCAGAAGTGGCTGGAGAAGAACCTCGAATTTATTGAGTTCGTCATCCCCATCGAGGATTCCCTTACTGCGGATCCTGTTCAGGCCATGTTTTGTGGGTGCATGGAGCGTATGCAGCAGGTTTTAGCCTCCCTGTCCGCAAGCGGATTGGGTCCTGAGATCACTGTACTTCGCACTGAATATCTGGCTCGCGATCTTTCGCTGGTGGATATACTCAACCGCAACTGCTCCAAGGGCCACGCGCTGGAGCGCTGGGCCAAATTCCGTGGCATTTCCCGGGAACAGGTCATGGCCATCGGTGATAATCACAACGATGTGGAAATGCTTGCCTTTGCCGGAGTGCCGTTTATCATGGGGAATGCGGTCGAGGAGCTGCGCAGCAATGGCTGGCAGGTAACATTACCCAACGACCAGAACGGTGTGGCAGCGGCAGTTGAGCAAGTTCTAAATTCTTAACCAGATGCACTTCCGCAAACAATTCGCGTGCGTGGCGGTTGTATGGATTTTTGCGACCGCATCTTTTGCCACCGATCTGGCGGTGCTTCGCAATGGATTCTCCATCCCGCACGTGCGGCACGCGGAGATTGGCACGACTACCCGCCTCTACCTGACTCTTGACGGAACGAACTACGCGGATGTTCCGACCGCGCAGATTGAGCGTTTCGAAAAAGGGCCGCCTACGATGCCTGCGCCAAAAATCCAGGCTGCACCGCCTGGCATGGCGGTGCCCAGCACACCGGCGAGTTTGGAACAGGCGATCGCCGCGGGCAGCCAACGCTACAGAATTGATCCCGATCTTATTTCCAGCGTGATCCATGCGGAGAGCAACTTCAATGCGCATGCAGTTTCGCCGAAAGGCGCGCAAGGATTGATGCAGCTTATGCCTGAGACCGCTTCGAGTCTAGGGATAAGCAATCCGTTCGATCCCAAAGCTAACGTTGACGGAGGGACGCGTTATCTGCGCGAATTGATCGAGCGCTATAACTTTGATCTGGTCAAGGCCCTGGCTGCCTACAACGCAGGCCCCAAACGAGTGGAGCAATACGGAGGCGTGCCGCCGTATCGAGAGACCCGTGCATATGTTGCGAGAATCGTGAGGGATTTTAACAACAAGAAAATCGCGCAACAAAAACTGGCCAAGAAATCCTTGCCGGCAAAAAGTCCATCGGCAAAGACTGCTTCCAAATGAATTCGTGCCCGTGTGGAACCGGGGCTTTCCCCGGCAGGTTGAAATTCAGGACAGACGGGGGAGGCCCCGTCTCCACACAACATGTTCACACCACTTAGTTTGACCCTTAGGCCCTCCTCGTATACCTTGGCATAAGTTGGTTGTGCCGCGCGTACCGTCTCCGGCCAGTCCACGTTCATTCCTTTCCATGAAGAATAAACAAATTTTGCTTTATGGAGTTGGGCTGGCGATCCTCGGAGTTCTGGTTTACATACAATTCCGCCATTGGAGCGCATTTGACTGGGCGACTTTCTGGAAAGAAGGGCGCCGGTTGGGCGAAGCTCCGGGTATTTTTCACATTTTCCATGCCATTGCTCTGATTTATTTGTCCTATGTGATGCGGGCCATTCGCTGGAAACTTTTTCTTCGCCCGGTGCGTCCCAAGGCTTCATCCTGGAAAATAATCTCTCCTACGGTCGTCGGCTTCACCGGTCTAGCACTGTTTGGGCGTCCGGGCGAAATGATTCGTCCTTATCTGATTGCTCGTCGCGAAGACCTGCCGTTTTCCTCTCAGCTGGCGGTGTGGACAGTCGAACGAATATGCGATATTGGCGCGTTCACAATTTTGCTCATCGCAGCCGCGTTTGTAGCCACCGCGCCCAAGCGGCTTGCCTACTACACCAGCTTTCGCCAGGCGGGCATGGCTCTCACCGGAATGGTTGTCCTCATGATACTGGGAGCAATTGTCATCCATAGCAGCGGTGAAGCGCTGGCGCAGTGGGTGGAACGCCGACTGGCACACCTTGTTTCAGGACTCGGGCATAAGATCGCGGCCCGAATTCGTGAATTCCGCGACGGGCTGAATACCATTCACGGGTTCGGATCATTCCTACAGATCGTGGCAGTGTCGGTGGTGATGTGGTGCATGATCGCCGTTGCCTACAAAGAAGTAACTCACGCCTACGGGCAAGAGGCGCTGGAAATCCCGCAGACCCAGGTGCTGTTGCTGATGGGATCGAGCATGGTGGGCTCGCTCATTCAGCTGCCCGGAGTGGGGGGAGGATCGCAACTGGCCACGATCGCGGCATTGGAACACATTTTTGGAGTTCCCAAGGAAATGGCGGCTAGCTGCGGAATTACTCTGTGGCTGGTGACATTTGTCGCCGTGGTGCCTCTGGGATTGGGTTTTGCCCGCCGCGAACGACTTTCCCTACGCAAGCTCTCCAAGGAAAGCCGGCAGGAAGAAGCCAGCGTTGAAGCTTCGCCGCCCGCCTAGTACCCACATCGTCACGCTTCCCGGAACGTTTAAGTTCATTCCACTGTTACAATTACACAGTTCTCAACCATGAAGTGTCCTTTTTGCGGATTTGCGAATGACAAGGTGGTGGATTCGCGCGAGAGCAAGGAAGCCGACTCCATTCGCCGCCGCCGCGAGTGTCTGAAGTGCGAGAAGCGCTTTACCACCTACGAACGGATTGATGAAATCCCCTACATGGTGGTGAAAAAAGACGGGCGGCGGGAGAAGTTTGACCGGCAAAAAGTCTTAAATGGGCTATTGCGGGCCTGCGAGAAGCGGCCGGTACCGATCAGCCGCCTGGAGCAGATTGTCAACGAAGCGGAAAGCTTCATCATTGACTCGCCGGAGCGCGAGCGCAAAACCAGCGAGCTAGGCGAACTGATCATGAACCGCCTGCGCCGCTATGACAAAGTGGCTTATGTGCGTTTCGCCTCTGTCTACCTGGATTTCAAAGATGTGCAGGAGTTCATGACGGAATTAAAGGACCTGCTGAAAACAAGGGACGCAGCAGAAACACGGACTAAAGGCGTGGTGAAAGCCTAGAAATCCTTTAACCGTAGCGGACGCAGGAGATTGGGCAGAGGCCGCCGAGAATAAGGTTCCCTCTGTGCTCGATGCGCTTCCCCCAGCGAACTCTACTTTTAAGATTTTCGTCGCACTGCCGATAAACACTAGCTATGGCACACAAGGTAACCCTCATTCCCGGCGATGGCATTGGCCCCGAAGTCATGGGGGCCACCGTTCGCATCCTCGAAGCCAGCGACGTTAAGTTCGAATGGGAAACCATCCAGGCCGGCGCGGACGCATTCGAGAAGTACAAGGAATATATTCCCAAGGAACTGACCGAATCCATGGAGCGCACACGGGTCGGGTTGAAAGGCCCGATTACGACTCCGGTGGGTGGTGGCTTTGCCAGTATTAACGTACAGCTACGCAAGCAGTTCGAGCTTTACGCAAACTTCCGTCCAATCTACAACTTGCCACACATTCCCACCCGCTACCCTAACGTAGACCTGATCATCGTGCGGGAGAACACAGAGGGCCTTTACTCGGGGCTCGAGCATGAAGTTATTCCAGGTGTGGTGGAGAGCCTGAAGATCATCACCGAAAAAGCATCGACTCGAATTGCCCGCTTCGCCTTCGAATATGCCCGCAAAAACCAGCGCAAGAAAATTCATGCCATCCACAAAGCCAACATCATGAAGTTGTCGGATGGGCTCTTTCTCCGCTGCTCGCGAAATGTGGCCAAAGAGTTTCCTGAGATTACCTACGGCGAGCACATCGTAGACAACACTTGCATGCAGCTGGTGATGAACCCCTATCAGTACGACATGCTGGTGATGGAAAATCTTTACGGCGATATTATCTCCGACTTATGTGCTGCGTTTGTGGGCGGTCTGGGTTTGGTGCCTAGCGCAAACTTGGGTGATGGGTGCGCAATTTTTGAGGCTGTGCATGGATCGGCGCCGGACATTGCGGGGAAAAATATGGCGAATCCGACCGCAGTGTTGAGGTCTTCCCTGCTTATGTTGAAACATCTGGGTGAACACGAAGCCGCGGGCAGAATCCGCCAGGCTTTGGAAAATGTTTATCGTACCCGCGAGAAGCTCACTAAAGACGTCGGAGGACAGGCGGGGACATCCCAGTTTGCCGATTCGGTCATTAAGGAAATGGAGTCTGGGGCTGGAGCGGTCGCTTAGTTTTGTTCCAGTTTCCTGCCCTTATTCTGAGCAGTTTTATCGCGAAGAATCCCTCCGCTGGCAGGGATGATTGCGGAAATTAGAGATGCTTCGACTACGCGGAAACTACGCTCCGCTTGTTTCCGCTCCGCTCAGCATGACAAAAAATGTCCGCACAAGTTTCTCCGATTGACGAACTCCCCGCGATTGAGTAACATTCCGCCGTTCGCAGCAGGGACTCGGGGGAAATGGCTAAGACAACACGGCGTTTGGGAGTGGTGCTCTTCCAGCTTGGTGGTCCGGACACGCTGGAAGCGATTGAGCCTTTCCTTTTCAATTTATTTTGCGATCCCGATATCATTGACTTCCCTTTTGCCCGCATTGGGCGCAAACCTCTCGCCAAACTAATCTCTGTGACCCGCGCCAAGAAAGTACAGCATCATTATTCGGTTATCGGCGGCGGATCGCCCATCCGGCGGCATACCGAACGGCAGGCGCGGGCGTTGGAATCCCACCTGCAAGATTCGGGTCTGGATGCACGCTGCTTTGTCGCCATGCGCTATTGGCATCCTTTCACAGAGGAAGCGGTCGAACAGGTACGTGCGGCGGGCTGCGACAAAGTGGTTTTGCTTCCCTTGTATCCGCAGTATTCCCATACCACCACCGGCAGCAGCCTGAACGAATGGTGGCGGCATTTCTGCGATGACATTCCAGTACGGCGGGTCGAGTCCTTTTACCAGCATGAACTCTACCTTGAGGCGCTGACCGAAAAAGTCGAAGAAGCCTTGGCGAAATTCCCGCATCCTGAGAAGGCGGAGCTGGTTTTCAGCGCGCATAGCGTGCCGGTCGCGGTGATTGCCAAGGGCGATCCTTATCAACGGCAGATTGAAGAGACGGTTGCGTTGGTGATGCAACGCGGGGGTTGGCGGAACCGGCACCGGCTTTGCTATCAGAGTAAAGTGGGTGCCAGCAAGTGGTTGCAGCCTTCCCTGCGGACCACGATTCGGGATTTGGCCGCCGAAAGTGTGCGCGACGTCTGTGTGGTGCCAATTTCTTTTGTGTCAGATCATGTCGAGACTTTGGGCGAGATTGACCATGAGGCCCGGGAGCAAGCGGCCTCTTTGGGGATTGAGCGGTTTGGGATGACCGCCGGGTTGAACGATTCTCCGACTTTCATTGCCGCGCTTAGCGATCTGGTGATGCGAGCGTCGGGGATCAGTGTGGGGAAAGAAAGCGAAAGTTACCTGGTGGCGAGCTAGTTCACCGACTGCCGAATCGCGTGATTGCTGTCGGTGTGCTTTCGGCCATGACTTATATGCGGCCGGTCGAGTTTTGCTCGACTGACAACCGAGGCGGCTGTCACCACGTAGGTAAGCATTCGGGCCTAGTTTTGATATTGAAGGGGTGAGGACTGATGGCAGATTCAGCCAAAGGAGTCCGCGGGCGTCTTCCAGCCTGGCCACGGCCGGCGCTTAATAACTCGGTGATTTCCGCCGAGCAAGCGTATCGCAAACGCTCGGGCTTGCCGCTGTTGACAGATGCCGATATTGAAGCCCTCAAGGCAGGCGTGCAGATGCCTTGGGAAAGCGGCGAGGGAGCACCCGCTCCCGCCGCCGCTGCTCCAACTTCCGCTGCCCCAGCCGCACCTGTCGCCTCTGCCCCTCCGGCTGCCATACCTGCTCCTCCTGCTGCCGTCGCCGCCTCTGGCAATATCAGTCCCGAAGTTGCCAAACAAGTTGCTGCCGGCAAGAAGTGGAGAAAGTCTTCGATTGCTGCCGAACAAGCAAGACGTAAACGGAATAATCTGCCTCCGCTGAATGATGCGGAGATTGTGGCCCTGCTCGGCGAAGCGGCGGCGCCGGCAGCGGCGCCTGTCGCAGCGTCGGCTACGACGGCTGCTCCGGTTGCGCGTCCAGCGGCGGCGCCGATTGCGGTTTCTACCGGAACTTCAGTGGCGCGTGCCGGCGAATCGGTCCGTTATGTCGGAACTCCGGCTGTCGGCACTTCAAAAGCTGCCAAAGCTGGCGGCGTAGCTGCGATCGGCCCAGAGAACAATGAGGTCAATCAACAACGCCGTCATTTGACCTGGGCCCTGGTGGCCGCGTTTCTATTTGCGTGGTTCATTGAATTCTTCCGCTTCTTCCTGCCTAACACCCTGTTCGAGCCTGCCACCACTTTCAAAATTGGATATCCCTCTGATTACGGTCTTGGCGTGGACACCAAGTGGCAGCAGAAATTCCGTATTTGGGTGGACCGCACACCGGACCGGTTGTTTGTGATCTATGCGCGCTGCACCCATCTGGGATGCACGCCGGATTGGAAACCGGCGGAGAACAAATTCAAGTGCCCCTGCCACGGCAGCGGGTATGACAGCGAAGGCATCAATTTCGAGGGACCAGCGCCGCGTCCGATGGACCGCGCTGAGCTTGAACTGGCTCCGGACGGGCAGATCGTAGTGAATGTCGCCAAACTTTTTCAGCAGCCCAAAGGGCAGCCGACACAATTTGACGAGGACGGAGC
Organism: uncultured Acidobacteriota bacterium; assembly: GCA_963837365.1. GTDB lineage: Bacteria > Acidobacteriota > Terriglobia > Terriglobales > Acidobacteriaceae > CAWBXL01. The sequence continues at coordinate 175,592 of CAWIMW010000003.1, read as the reverse complement.
ATACCTGCGAGTTTGATGAACCGCGCCGGGTGCTGCTTAGAAGGGAAACGGAATGGCTGAAGAGAAACAAAACGGCAAGAATGACAATCAAGTGGGTCTGATTGAGAAAGTGTCCTCGGGAATCAAAGAGGACCTTCAGTCTCTCAAAACCGACATTCCCAGCAAAGCCAAAGAACAAATCGAGGGTCTGAAAGATCCTACCAAGACCCAGGTCTACACCTCGATCTTCCGCCACAAGCACGATGACACGCCACGGAACCGGGCACTGGGCGTGCTGTCGAACGTGTTCCTGCACTTGCATCCCGCGAAAATTAATCGCGATTCGGTGCGTTACAGCTACACCTGGGGCATGGGGGGAATCACGTTCTATCTATTTATTGTTCTTACCTTCACCGGCGTGCTGCTGATGTTCTATTACCACCCCAGTAAGGTGCAGGCGTTCCGCGATGTGTTGTATCTCGAGCACGATGTGCCGTTTGGAAAAATCTTGCGTAATATGCATCGCTGGGCTGCGCACTTGATGGTGATTGCGGTCTGGCTGCACATGTTCCGGGTGTTTTTGACCGGGTCGTATAAAAAGCCGCGCGAGTTCAATTGGAACATTGGCGTGTTGCTGCTGGTATTCACCCTGTTGCTTTCCTTCACCGGCTATCTGCTGCCCGACGATCAACTTGGTTTCTGGGCTGTGACTGTGGGAACGAACATGGCGCGCGCCACACCGTTGTTAGGGCATGAAGGCCCGTTCGGAGCGATGCTGGGAATGACTCCTTATAACGACGTGCGCTTCGGGTTGCTGGGCGGCTCGATTGTGGACGCGAATGCGTTGTTGCGATCCTACATCTGGCATTGCATCGGGATTCCGATTGTGGCTTCGGTGCTGATGATCGTGCACTTCTGGCGGGTCAGGAAAGATGGCGGCATTTCGGGGCCGGCTCCGGTGATGCTGGAAGCGGAAGCGGACAAGGCTCGAAGGTAGGTTGCAGGTTTGTATCAGGATATGCCTTTAGGCATATCGAGAATATCCGACAAGAATACCGGCTTTAGCCGCTGCGATTTGGACCCAGCGCCCAAAGGCCGTGAATCAAGGATTCTGTAACGGCATGCCTGAAGGCAAGCCCTGATACGAATCTGTCCTCCGGGTTGAGGAGACATTTATGGATTGGCGACAGCTTTGGGATATTGCATCCACGCCGGACAACGTGCCTATCGTGGCCCTGATCCCACTTCTCTTCTTCTATTGTTACCTCGGCTGGAAGCAGGCCCGCGCCAACGATCAACTGATCGAGCAGTTGGAAGCGGACCCGGCGATGGCAAAGACGCACCATCGCAAGGCCTGGCCGTTCCGTCCCGGCTGGCAAAAAGAAATCCACGTTTGGCCGTTCCTGTTGCGAGTCGAGTTTTTGGCCGCAATCATTGTGACCATCATCCTGATGATTTGGTCCATCACGCTGAGCGCGCCGCTGGAAGAGCCTGCTAATCCGAACTTGACCATGAACCCGGCAAAAGCACCGTGGTATTTCCTCGGATTACAGGAAATGCTGGTGTACTTCGATCCCTGGATTGCGGGGGTGGTGATGCCAACGCTGATCATCATCGGCCTGATGGTGATTCCCTACATCGATACCAATCCTCTGGGCAGCGGTTACTACACATGGAAGCAGCGCAAGTTTTCGATTGGGTCATTTCTGTTTGGCTTCATCGTGCTGTGGGTCGCGATGATCATCATTGGAACTTTTATCCGCGGGCCTGGGTGGCAATGGTTCTGGCCGGGACAGACCTGGGACCACAATCGTTTGATTTACGAAGTGAACCGGGACTTGCCGGACATTTTTGGAATCACCACGAACCTGAGCAAAATGATTTTTGGAGCGGTGGTGGTCGGGGGCTACTACCTTGCGGGAGGGTTTCTGCTGCATGCGTGGTTCCGGCGGAACAATCCGAAAGATTACAAGCGCATGAGTTTCCTTCAGTACTCCATCATGCAGTTCTTCCTGCTGACCATGGTGGCGCTGCCGCTGAAGATGTCCCTGCGTTTGTTATGGCACATCAAGTACGTGTGGATAACACCGTGGTTTAACGTTTGAAGAAAGTGGCTAGTGGTTAGTGACTAGTGGCTAGCAGAACATCTAGCGACTAACCACTAGCCACCAACCACTGAGGACATATGCCTGAAAAACCTATTCCCGATCAGGATCCGGTAGTTACCAAATCCTACGCGCTGCACTACCTGGTGGCGGTTGTCCTCCTAATGGCAACGCTGTTGTGGGCAATGTGGGACGAGGGTTTCGGACAGCGTCCGTGGAAGGCCTATCAACACGTGTGGAAAGACCGCTACGTGGCGTTCCTGAAGACCGCGAAGTCGGCTTCCACCCAATCCGAAAAAGAAGTAGAGCAAAACGCGGAATATCAGGAACTCGCACAAGCCGCCGACCGTGCAGACAAAGAAACCGCCGCCCAACGCAGCGAAATCTCAAAACAGATCAATGTGGTGAAGGCAAAGATCCAGAAGGTCCAGGAGGTCTTCACCGACCGTCGCGCCAAGGTCAATGCTCTCACCTACGAATGGGAAACGGAAACCAGCAAATCAGCCAAAGCCAGCAAGCAAAAAGATATTGATGCGGAAAAGGCCAAGAAGTCGGAGGTGAAGGACGCGATCCCAGGCAAGACCGAGTTCACCTTCGAAGAACTTTCCCAGGCATATACCGATCTCAAAGATCAACGCACCAAATTGAGTGCGGAACTGGGCGACGCTCTCAAACCGGTACTCGCAGCCCGGGCCAAACGGGACGCCTACATCTCCGACCACATGGTGGACCTCACTCCGGAGCAGATTGAGGGCCTGAAAAATAAGACCGAAGAATTGAAACCGGAGATCAAGCAGATCAATGTGGCGGAAGCTAACATCGTGGACCGTTGTGAGTCCTGCCACCTCGGTACGCGTGAACCGCTCAATATCTCGGCGGCAGTGATGATGGCTCCGGGCGAAAAGAAACCGGACAAATATGCCCAGGCGTTTGTGAGCCATCCCGAGCCGGAGCTGTTAAAGATCCACGACCCGGAAAAATTCGGTTGTTCTCCCTGCCATCAGGGCAATGGGCGGGCCACTACCAGCATCGAAAAGGCGCACGGCACCTATGAGCATTGGCTGTGGCCATTATTTCCCAAAGGGAATACCGAAGCAGGCTGCCAGACTTGTCATGCCGCCGATATGGTCCTGGTAAGCGGAGATGTGGGCTGGACGATCAGCGAAGGCAAAGACCTGTTTCGCCAGAAAGGCTGCAACGGCTGTCACCGTTATGAAGGTTACGACCGCGAGCCGGAAGAGTTGGCATCGGACGCGCAGCAGATCAAGCAGATGGAGCAGGAGAAACGGGACAATCTCAAGCGATCTGCTTATCTCATGAAGCAAGCTGATGCAGCCGCTACCAACGAGGAAGCGCGTCATCTGAACGACCAGTCCGTGGCTTTGCGCGTAGTCAACAGCAAGCTAGATTTACGCATTACCCAACTCGATCACACTACCAAGAGCCTGTTGCAGGACATCAAGAAAATTGGCCCCAACCTGAAGGACGTCCGGCTAAAGCTGAACAAGAACTGGATTCCCGTGTGGCTCAAGAAGCCGACTGACTTCCGTCCGACGACCAAGATGCCGAACTTCCGCCTGAACGATCATCAGATTCGGGCGATCTCGGCGTATGTGTGGCAGTCGGGGCTTACCGATCCGCTGCCCACGCAGAAACCGGGCAATGCTGCGCACGGTAAGGAATTGTTTGAGACCCGCGGCTGTCTTGCGTGCCACTCGATTGGAGAAGGCAGCGAGATGCGGGGCGGCACCTTTGCTGCGAACCTGACTCGCGTAGGCGAAAAGGCAAATTACGACTATCTGGTGCGCTGGGTGCACAACGCGCGCCAGCGTACGCGTCCCTACTGCATCTACGAGAAGAAAGACATTGGGCCGGAAGATTACGCCAAACACGGCAAGCCCTTCATTTTCGATCTCGACCACAGCCGTTGCCCCAACGACGGGCACGAGCTGCAAGTGCAGAACATGACGGTGATGCCGAGCCTGCGGTTGTCACCTGAAGATGCGCAGGACATTGCCAGCTTCCTGATCACGCAGAAGAAAAAAGATCCGTCGGATTATGCGGATGCTTCATTTATGGATGATCCCAGCCTGAAGGCAGAAGGCGCGAAGTGGATCCGCCACTTCGGTTGCGCCGGATGCCACGAAATCGCGGGCATGGAGGACGAAGGCCGTATCGGGACCGAGCTGACGTTTGAAGGCAGCAAGCCGATTGAGCGCCTGGACTTCGCATTATTCACGGAGACCGCCCAGCGCGGTGGTAAAAACGCTGAACCGATCACCGATCCGGAAGACCTTGCTCGTCTGCCTGAAGGTCCTGCAAAAGGCCCTTGGTATGACCACAAGGGATTCTTCGAGCACAAACTCGCTGAGCCTAACGTCTACGACCGCGGCAAGGTTAAAGACGAGACCGAAGCCTTGCGTATGCCTAATCTGCACCTGGACAAGGAGCAGATCAGGGCCATCTCCACTTTCCTGCAAGGCAGTCAGGAAAGCGCATTGCCGGTAACGTATCAGTACACGCCGCTCGACTATCGGCGCGACATTCAGGAAGGCTGGTGGGTAGTGCGGAAGTACAACTGCATGGGATGCCACCAATTCATTCCCGGGCAGACGACGGCGCTCATGGGACAGCAGCGCTATATTGACAATCCGGAGTTCCTGCCTCCCAAGCTGTTGACTGAAGGCGCGCGCGTCGATCCGGAGTGGATGCTGCACTTCCTGGGCAACCCGGCGCTCAACCCAACCGATACAAACCGTAATGGCGTGCGTTTCTACTTGCAGGTACGCATGCCAACGTTCTCGTTCTCGGAGAACGAACTGGGCAAGCTGGTCCGCTTCTTCCAGGCATTGTCGCGGCAGCCGTTCCCGTACATTCCTGATCCGTTGCCGACATTGACGGCGCAGGAAACGGACATGGCGCGAAGTTTGTTCTCGAGCACCGCGGCGCCGTGCTTGAAGTGCCATGCTACGGGAGACCCGCAGCACGACAAAACCGCGACCGCACCCAACTTCCTGCTGGCGAAAACGCGTCTAAAGCCGGATTGGGTGGAGCGCTGGCTGATTGATCCGCAGGCGATTGCCCCGGGCACCGCCATGCCTTCGGGATTGTTTAAGAAGGACGAAAACCAGTGGGTGTTTGCCGGCCCCACGCCGCCTTCATTCCACGGCTACGAGAAGGACCACACCAAGCTGCTGGTGAATTATATTTTCCAACTCACGCCGGATGAACAACGGCGAGTCTCGGGCATGATGGGACGAAGCCGGGCGGCGATACAGCCTGCCAGCAAGAAGAAGCAGGCCAGGTTGCTAAGTGGGCACACAGGAAATGGTGGTTCGCAGTAGAATGTGCGGGCGCAAGAATTTGGACGCTACAAAATTCAGAAAGGGCGAAATCATGAACCGGAAAATATGGTTGGCACTGTTAAGCCTCTGTCTGCTGGGGCTGTTGCTCCTGGCAGGCTGTAGCAAGAAAGAAGAAACACCCAGCTCGGAATCAGCGGCCCCAGCCGCAGCACCGGCGGCGACACCGATTGATCCCGCCACCGCGGCCTCGGTCAGCGGGACCGTTAAATTCGATGGCACGGCACCAAAGCCGGCCAAGATTGACATGAGCCAGGACCCTGCCTGCAAGGGCGCAAATCAGTCCGAGACGCTGGTGGTGGACGGCGGCAATTTGGCCAATGTCTTTGTTTACGTTAAAGAAGGCTTGGGTGACCGCACTTTTGCCACTCCGACGGAAGCAGCCACGCTCGATCAGCAGGGTTGCCGTTATCATCCCCACGTTCTGGGCATGATGGTAGGACAGAAACTCGATATCAAGAACGACGATCCGACCACTCACAATATCCATCCGACCCCTGCCAATAACCGTGAGTGGAATGAGTCGCAGCCACCCAAGGCTCCGGCTATCGAGAAGGACTTCGCCCGCGAAGAGATCATGCTGCCGGTGAAGTGCAACCAACATCCGTGGATGAAGATGTACATCAACGTGGTGAAAAGCCCGTTCTATGCGGTGACAGGGCCGGATGGCAAATATGAAATTAAGGGGCTGCCTCCGGGAGACTACACGTTGGCTTTTGTACAGGAAAAACTTGGTGAGCAGACCCAAAAGGTCACCCTGGCCGCCAAAGACAGCAAGACGGTGGACGCAAGCTTTAAACAATAGCTGGCTTTGCTAAAATCGTAGCGCTGGCGTTTTCTTTGTGGGGAACGCCGGCGCTATTGGAGTTCCCCCTGAAGATTACGACTACGCCTTATAACCGCGCCCACCATGTCTTTGCCCTGTTCACGGCTGGCGCGACATTCCTCCTGATCATTGCCGGGGCATTGGTCACCAGCAATGATGCCGGGCTTTCCGTACCCGATTGGCCGACTTCGTTCGGTTCGCTTTATAAGATTCCGCGCATGGTGGGCGGCGTGCGCTTCGAGCACACCCACCGCATGGTGGCTGAGTTCATTGGGCTGCTGACCATTATCATCGCGATCTGGACTTGGCGATCCGACCGGCGGCGGTGGATGAAAAATTTGGGAATCGCAGCGCTGGCAACGGTAGTGGTGCAGGGAATCCTGGGCGGCATTACAGTGTTGAAGTTTTTGCCGCCGGCGGTTTCCACTGCCCACGCTACGGTTGGGCAGACATTTTTCTGTATTGCGGTTTGCATCGCACTTTTCACCGGACAGCAGTGGGTGGAGGAAGTGCCTCGGATCGAGTTTGACTCGCACCGTCCCAGCCTACAGACGCTCACGTGGCTTTCAGTTTTTATCCTGTATGTGCAGCTAGTGCTGGGCGGTATGTTTCGCCACCACGGCATGAGTTGGTGGCCGCACGTCTTGAACGCCGTTTTCGTTGCTGTGGTGCTGGCTTGGACTTCTATCCGGGCTTTATCGCTCTACGCGAAAATTGACGCGGTGCGGGTCCCCGCCATCACCATGCTGTCATTGCTGATCGCCCAGCTTTGCCTGGGGTTTCTAGCTTTCCTGACCCGAGTCGCCTGGGGACATGACGCTGTGCAACCGGAGCTACCTATGGTAGTCTCAACGGTCGCACACGTTGCCGTGGGGGCACTGTTGTTGGCGACCGCTGTCGTGCTTGCCATACAGGTTTGGCGGCACGTCCCAATAGCGCTTAAAGAACGAGTTCCACAAGGAGAACATAAGCCCATAGCCGCATGAGTACAGCCACCCAATCTCTGGCCGTTCCGCGCTATAGCGCGCTTACGCTGGCGCGCGACTACGCCGAGCTGATCAAGCTGCGCGTGACTACGCTCATCATCATGACGGCGTGGTGCGGTTACTATTTTGGCGCGGTGAAAGCGGGCGTCTCTTCCCTTTCATGGGGCTTGTTTCACGCATTGGCCGGTATCGGCTTGGTCGCTGCTGGGACCGCCGCTCTGAATGAAGTCATGGAGCATGAGATTGACGGCCAGATGCGGCGCACGGCGAACCGCCCCATGCCCTCCGGCCGCATGAGCGTGCTGCACGGTACCATTGCCGGACTCGTGATGACCGTGGGGGGCGCGCTTTATCTTGGATTCGCTCTCAACGCATTAACTGGATTGCTGGGGCTGGCTACTTCTGTCGTCTACCTCGCTGCTTATACGCCGCTGAAAAGAATCCATCCCATCTGCACATTCGTGGGCGCGATTCCCGGAGCTATGCCCGGAGTTCTCGGCTGGACAGCAGCCCGTGGCCAACTGGAGTGGGGAGCGCTGGTGATGTTCGCCATCGTGTTTGTCTGGCAGTTCCCGCACTTCTTCTCGATTGCCTGGTTGTATCGTGATGACTACGCCAGTGGTGGCATCCGCATGTTGCCCGTCGTTGAAGCTGACGGCAGATCTACCGCACGGCAGATTGTGATCTATTCGATCCTGCTCATCCCGGTCAGTGTACTGCCGACAATTTTTGGTATGTCGGGAAGAATATATTCGGTGGGCGCATTGGTATTGTCTGTGGCTTTGCTCTACGTTGGCCTGAGATTAGCCAATTTTAAGTTGGCGCCTAGCACCGCCCAATCGAAGCAGCGGGCCCGTCATCTGCTGCAAGCGACCGTGTTTTATCTGCCTTTGTTGTTCATCTTGATGATGCTGAATACGATATCGGCGTAGAATAATCTGTGGCCCTTAACGCACCGGTTTACGTTCCCCAGGTTTCCACACCTGAAGCTGTCTCTTCGGCTGTTATTTCCGTCCAAAACGTCGTTCATCGTTACGACCAGCGCACCGCATTGAACGGAGTCTCGTTCGACGTGCGTTCGGCTGAATTATTTGGACTGTTGGGTCCGAATGGCAGCGGCAAAACTACCCTGTTTCGCATTCTTTCCACGCTGATGGTGCCGGTTGGCGGGCACGCGACAATTCTCGGTCATGACGTGGCCACCGACCCCAACGGACTGCGACGTAAAATTGGCGTGGTCTTCCAGGCCCAAAGCATTGACGTGAAGCTCACGGCCGCGGAAAACCTAATGCACCAGGGACATCTCTACGGACTGCATGGCGCGGCATTGAAGCGACGCATCGCGGAAATGCTGGGCCGGGTGGGCCTGAGCGATCGCGCAAAAGAAAAGGCAGAGACTTTTTCCGGCGGGATGCAGCGGCGGCTGGAGTTGGCAAAAGGATTGTTGCATCATCCCCAGGTTTTGTTGTTGGATGAGCCGACCACCGGTCTTGATCCGGGCGCTCGCCGCGATGTCTGGCAATACCTGCGCATGCTGCGGGATGAAGAGCAGGTGACGGTGATTGTTACGACGCACTTGATGGAAGAAGCCGAACGCTGTGACCGGCTGGCAATCATCAATGAGGGCAAGCTGGTCGCACTTGGAACTCCAGCCGAGTTGAAGCACGAAATCGGCGGAGATGTGATATTGCTCGATAGCCGCGATGCAGAGGCGCTGGCTGAGCACATTCGTCAGCGTTTTCATCTTGATGCTAAAGCACTGGGGGGACAAGTGCGATTGGAGCGGGAAAACGGGCACCGCTTTATCGCGGACTTGGTAGAAGCGTTCCCCGGAGAGATTGAGGCGGTTTCGGTGAGCAAGCCATCGCTGGAGGACGTCTTCATCCGCCGCACTGGACATAAATTCTGGACGGAGGAGAACCAGTAGCGCCTGCTCAGGCGAACAAGAATCATGGCAACCCAGACCGCTACATTCCCGATGCACACAGCAGGCGCCTCGACCGGGTTGCTGCTTCCCGCGTACACCTTGTGGTGGCGCGAGTGCGTGCGCTTCTACCGGCAGCGCAGCCGGGTGGTTGGAGTCATTGCTTCGCCGCTGGTGTTTTGGCTGGTGATCGGTTCGGGGTTCGGTTCTTCATTTCGTTCCGGCGACGGCGCTGGTCAACAGCACTACCTCGATTACTTCTATCCTGGCGCTCTGATTATGATCGTGTTGTTTACTTCGATCTTCACCATGATGTCGGTGATTGAAGACCGCAAAGAAGGGTTCCTGCTCTCGGTTTTGGTTGCGCCAGTTCCCCGTTCCGCGATTGTCATGGGCAAGGTGCTCGGAGGCACGACCCTCTCCACTATCCAAGGCTTGATCTTTCTGGCATTCGCTCCCTTCGTTGGCGTGCACCTGGGGCTGGTGCAATTTCTCCTGGTGGTGCTGACGGTCTTCCTGGTGTCCTTTTCGCTTACGGCCCTGGGCTTTGCCATCGCCTGGCCGATGGACTCGAACCAGGCCTTCCACGCCATCATCAACCTGTTTTTGATTCCACTGTGGCTGCTGTCAGGCGCGCTGTTTCCGGTTGGGAACGCTTCGAGTTGGATCCGTGTCCTGATGCTGGCCAACCCGCTGACCTATGGGGTGGAAGCGCTGCGTGAACTGCTGTATCCCGGCACCTCGACGGTGGCGTCACTCCCGGCGTCGTTGGCGACACTGACCCTGTTCTCGTTGTTCATGTTCGGACTGGCCTTTCTGATGGCCAACCGCAGGACGACCAAACCCGCCGCATGACAGGCGTCCCCGAACAGTACGCGATCTATCCCGCAATCAATGCCACGCTGAATGGCTCCAGCGCGGTGCTGCTTTATGTGGGACGTGGGTTTATTAAGCGCGGGCGCATGGCTACCCACAGGAATTTCATGATCGCAGCTTTTATTAGTTCGATCTTGTTTTTGACCTCTTATCTGTACTATCACATTTCGCTCTATGTGCAGGGCGGCTCCGGTACCGTCCGATTTCAAGGCCATGGATGGTCGCGTCCGGTATATTTCACGATTTTGACTTCGCACACGATCTTAGCTGTGGTGATTGTGCCGCTGGTGATCATTACTTTGAGCAGAGGCCTCCGGGCGCGCTATGACAAGCACCGTGCTATTGCGCGGTGGACCTATCCGCTGTGGATGTATGTCTCGGTGACAGGCGTGGTGATTTACTTTATGCTTTATCACTTGTTTGCGGCGTAAGAACTTGATTCACCACAGAGGCACAGGGACACAGAGAAAAACCAATTCTTGCTTTTCTCTGTGTCTCCGTGCCTCTGTGGTAGAAATCTTCCGATGGCAACACTAAAGCTGAAGATCGACGTTTCCGGAACCACAGGCGACGAGGCCTGGAGCAATCTGCGCCAGTATGACGAGATCAAGAGCGCTGCCTTCGGACCGCAATTTGGATCGAGCGGGGCGTGCAAGCATGATGCGGCTTCTCCCCATGGCAAAGGCGAATGGGTAGGAGCTGAAATCGAGCTCCAGTCACCGCTTTTGGCGCAGTATGCCATGTCGCATTATCTGGAGCAGGAACGGGTTCTGGATGTGGACATTGAACAGTGACTAAGTCTAAGGGGCCGAACGATCTGTATCAGGGCAGCGGCTTTAGCCCTGCCGTTATCTTGCCAAGTAAGATTTGGCGCCCGTGGGGCGCCTGGCACAAAGATTGCAGGCCAGGTGAAATTGCGCCTTATCGGCGCGAGACACATTTTTCTGGAAATGAGACGGCACGCCTGAAGGCATGCCCTGATACGAATCTCTGACTGCGCGTAATCGTGGGCCACACCACTCATGGAACCTGAAACAACATCGAGCGAGACAGAATCGGGAAAAAAGCCCAAGCACAAGATGTCCAACGGCCAGCGCCTGCTCTTTTTCCTCACCGCCTGGCTGATCTGCCTGATGCCGTTTCTATTCTGGTGGAATACATGGTTTGGGCGCCACCTTTCCGACAAGCAGCTTACCGAATACCTAAGCGACGAAAAGAAACCGCGGCATATCCAACATGCGCTGGTGCAGATTGGCGAGCGTATGGGCAAGCAGGATGCCAGCGTGAAGCAGTGGTACCCCGAGCTTTTGCAGTTGGCAACGTATCGCATCGAAGAGGTGCGGAACACCGACGCCTGGGTGATGGGGCAAGATACGTCCGGCACGGGGTTCCACGAAACTCTGCTCAAGATGCTGAGCGACCCATCGCCGATGGTCCGGGGGAATGCCGCGCTCTCGCTGGTGCGCTTCGGGGATTCGAGCGGGAAAGCTGAGATTGTGCAGTTGCTGCAACCTGCGACCGTCCGCGCCCCGCAAGCGGGTACGATCTCCGACACCAGTTCAGTGGGTACCGCCATTCATCAAAGCGGAGTGATCGCGCAGCTGAAGGTGGGAGACCAGACGGTAGAAATCCATTCGCCCATAGGCGGCCGAATCAGGACGCTCTCGGTACAGGCAGGCAAGAATGTGGTTGCGGGAGATGAGATCGCCACCGTGGCTCCGGGGACCGATCAAGCCTGGGAAGCCCTGCGGGCGCTATACCTGATTGGCCAATTGGAAGAGCTGCCGGCGGTCCTGCCCTATGAGCGCGAGTTGCCGGATATTCCCGACCATGTGCGGCAGCAGGCAACGGAGACGGAAAAAGCTATTCGGGAGCGGGCGGCAAAGGCGGGTAGGAACTAATCAGTTCCCGGTTCTCAGGAATCAGTTCTCAGTTCTTGGTTTGGCTAAAAGCTAATAGCTAGGAGCCAACGGCTAGAACGGCATTACGCCGACTTCTTTTTCTATTTCTGTTGTGTCCACCATCACAATGGCATCCCAGGGGCAGCCGTCCAGGAAGCACCCCTCCGGCCCTTTGCTCACGCATTTCTTGCAGCCGATGCAGAGGATGGGATCCACTTGGATCCGGCCAAAGGGCGGATGGTCTTCATCCGGCACCCAGAACATACAAGCTTCGATGGGGCAATACTCCACACAAGCAGGTGAGCCGGCGCAGCCGGTACAGCACTCGGTGATGACGGCCAGCTCTTTGGGTTTTTTCTTGCGGACGGTATCAATGCCTGTGGAGATGGGCTCAAACTTGAGCTCGTCAGGAACCATGCCTACGGCTTTGGCGTCGGGCATGGCGGAGATTATACCTCAGATTCGTTAGGCAAAATACATCACCACGGAGACACGGAGGCACAGAGAAAATCTTCTTAATTTCCCAAATTGCTACTTTTCAAAGATTTTCTCTGTGTCTCTGTGTCTCCGTGGTAGATATGACCCTTTTTTCTGGTATATTCTGCTTCCAGCCCAGTTCCAGGTTCGCAGTCCGCAATCCCAGGCTCAGCCCCATCGCAGAGCCACCAAGGAGCCATCATGGCAGGTAAAAGTCTTAATCGCGTTCAACTCATCGGTAATCTAGGTAAAGACCCTGAAATTAAATACACGCCCAGCGGCACGCCGGTTGCGAAGATCACCATCGCCACCAACGAACGCTTCAAGGACAAGAGCGGCGAGTGGCAGGACCGCACCGAGTGGCACAACGTCGTGCTCTGGCAGCGGCTGGCGGAGATCGCCGGCGAATATCTGAAGAAGGGCGGCAAGGTGTACATCGAAGGCCGCCTGCAAACCCGTTCATGGGACGACAAGACCTCAGGCCAGAAGAAGTACATGACCGAGATTGTGGGCAGCGACCTGATCCTGCTCGGTGGACGTGGCGAGGGTGGCGGGAGCTCCAGCAGCCAGGGCGGCAATAACTTCGACCAGCGCGCGCCGGAGCCGGAAGCGGCGCCGGTGGGAGCGGGGCCGATCAGTGATGAGGATATTCCGTTCTAGTGAGTGGTGAGCGCGGATGGACTCGAACCATCGACCCATGCCTTAAAAGGGCATTGCTCTGCCAACTGAGCTACGCGCCCACATTTAGGAAGTGATTCGATTTTAGCAGACAACTGGAACGCAAAAAGCTCAGCCGCAGATTTTCGCGGATGACGCGGATTAATTTTGATCTGCGTAAATTCGCGAAGATCTGCGGCTAAGGTTTTTCCTACCAGCGAATTCCAAACGTCACCGGAACATAGGTCAAATCCGCGCCGCTGCTGGAGAACATCCGGTGATAGCGGGCCTCGGTAAAGAATCTCAGCTTTGACTCACCAATCCGGAAACTCAAACCTCCGCCGGCATTGAAACCGCCCTTGGTCGTCCTGGCAGAGGCCACCACTTCGTCCACGGTCCCGGTCTGCGGGAAGCAGAAGCCAAAGAATGGGTCGCATACGAAGATGGTGGTGTTGAAGGGCTCGGTCAGCGACAGATTGCGGTGGTAAACCCCGAATCCCGCGGTGGTGTACACATCCACTTTGCCGCGGGGATTGAAGTGCAGCACTGGGTTCACGGTCAGCGCCCAAACCGAAGTTCTGCCTCCGGGCTCCTGAAAACGCGCCAGGGCGGCATCATTGAGCCCCCAGCGGTTGTAACTAAAATCCAGGTTGGTGGAAACATAGCGGTTAAAGTTGTAGCCGCCGTTTACGTCCCAGTTGTATCCGGTCTTCAGGTCCTGGCCGGCCTCGTCGGTGGGCAAACTAACGCCTCCGCCTACGCTTACATTGATTTTGTCTGCAAGGCTGCTGTCGTAGGAATAGGAATGGCGGCGTTGGGAAAAAGCCAACGGGGTAAGAAAAGCAACCAGAAACAAGCCACAAAGCCACATTACGGCTGGATTACGCATTCTACGAACCTCACTGGGGGAAAGAGTCTCCCCTTACTTAGATACCAACACCCCACCAAAGAGTTTGTTTCGCCGGGAATCCCCTTTAGATTCAAGAGCTAAAGTCGGGTCTCCATTAAAGACTGTAGGTTCTAGCAGTTGCTTGGCTTGTGCGTTGACATTTCGATATAGATACAGGCAAACTACCGCATTCACCATTCGGGGCGGTTTTTACCGCATCCAAGCTGGGCGCGGCACGATCCGAACGGGGGACGTTCCGCTTTTGCTCGACAAAACCCTTTGCCATGACCACACAACGGCTCTCCTACATGTATGACTCGACTCTGGAGACCGTAGACAGTGCCGAACAGACCGCCAGCCAAATCGCCACCGAGGCTGGTTTTGAGGACGATGTGGTCATGCAAATCGCCATGGCGGTGCGCGAGGCGGCGATCAATGCCGTTCTTCACGGCAACGCCTATGATCCTGGTAAAAAAGTAGCCATGGATTTCGAGCAGAATGGTAAAGATTTGGTTATCACCATCCGCGACCAGGGGGCTGGTCTGGATGTCAGCAAAATTCCCGATCCGTTAGCGCCGGAGAACCTGATGAAGACCTCCGGCCGGGGCATTTTTCTTATCCGCTCGTTCATGGATGAGGTGGAGTTCCATCCATCCCAGACGGGCACAGAGGTCAAACTTATCAAGCACGTCCACGGGCCAGCCGCGGACGGCAAGGAGGCTTCACCGTGAGCATGAAAGTCAGCACTCGTCAGATTGATGGCGTAACCATTGTGGATTGCAGCGGGCGCATCACGCTGGGCGAGGGCAGTATCGTCCTGCGGGATACCGTGGACGGATTGTTGAGTAAAAGTCAGAAAAAAATTCTGCTGAACCTGGGCGATGTGAACTACATCGACAGCTCGGGGATCGGCGAACTGGTGCGGGCGTTTACCACGGTGCGCAAGCAAGGTGGCGATCTTAAGCTGCTTAAGCTCACCAAGAAAGTCCACGATCTGCTACAGATCACGAAGCTCTACACCGTCTTTGACGTGAAGGACGATGAGGCAGCAGCGGTAAAGTCGTTCGACTAGCTTTTGCGCACTGCGGCAGCCGGCTCGCTGGAGCCGTCTGCCTTTTCCTTTTTGGGAATTCCTCTAGGTATTTTCTTTGGCTTTGTTCCATTCGGTTTTGATCCGCAATAGAATTTTAAGCGATCCTCGCCGCGTTATTGTTTCGTGGTTGGGTAGTGACATCTAGCGAGAAACAGCCTGGAGGGCGGTATTCACACGGCCTTTGATCTGACTTAATCTTTTATGCGGCTTCTTGCTTATTGCGTTATTTCGCTTTCGATTTCCACCCTGGCGCCTTTGTGTTCCGCTGTGTGCCTGCCGATCAGCGAGGCCCAGAATCATATCGGTGAAACTCGCTGTGTAACCGGCAAGATTATTAAAGTCGCGGAAGGTGATAAGGGCGTGCACTATTTAGATTTTTGCGAAAATCACGAAACGTGTCCGTTCACGGTTGTGATTTTTGCCAGCGACTTAAGGTATATCGGAGATGTGCGGCAGCTGGCGGGAAAGATCGTGGAGATTCACGGGCCAGTGAAAATGTACGACAACCACGCGGAAATCGTTCTCAGTAATATGCGGCAGTTAAAGGGCGAAGGTACACAGATTCCACCGCTGCCTAAGGATTTTGACGTGGAAAGAAAAGGGCGCTACAGCGCGGGCAAATTCGCCCATCCCAAAAGCCCACGCCAGACTTCCCGCAAGCGGCAGAGCAAGCCTGTTCCTCAGACCGATCCCAGCGAAACCGATTCCCCGCTCGATTAGGGTTCAGACCAAACCTTTTTTCAGCTCATCCAGCGGGTACAAGGTGCCGCGCCACTCCACGCCTCCGCGCTTATAGGTAAGAACCATGGAGCGCAGCACGGTATAGGAAAACAAGGTTGTGCTGATGGGATGCAGTACAAAATAATACGGCGGAATCTCAGAACGCCCGGACATTCCCGCATAGATCAGGAACATTGACCCCAGAGCGATGGCGTATGGCAGGCGCGGCCAACCATGGGCCAATGCCGTCCCGAAGAATGGGCCCAGGTTAAGTAATACCAGCCCAACACAGGAAATCAAGGCGCGCCACCATTGGTAAGAAAGAACGGCAAAGAAATTCTTGGTGAGATTATTCACAATTCCCATCGCCCCCTTGGCCCAGTGGATGGAAATCAAATCTTCGCCAAAGACATTGCGTTGGGCGAAGCCGGCTTGCTTGATTACCTTGCCGAGTTTCATGTCATCCAGTATTTCCATGCGCAGTCGCTCGTAGGTTCCCACCGACTCGTAGGTGCTGCGGCGGACCATATTGAAGGCGCCTACGCCCATGTGGTCCTCGGTTTTGGGGTCGGCGACTTTCCAGGGGCGGTGACCGAACATAAATAGCGTCTGGAAAAATGCGATCATCATGCGCTCGCCCGGTTTAGTCATGATCATTTTGGGAAACAGGACAACGTGGTCCGCAGGTTCTGCCTCAGCGTAGGCGATGGCACGGCGCAGCGCATCGGGCCTGAACATGACATCGGCATCGGTGAAGAGCAGCCATTCCCCCTTCGCGTGCCCGGCTGCGGTCCACATGGCATGGGTCTTGCCCAGCCAATTCGAAGGCAGCTCTTTAACGTGGATCACCGTGGGCCGCCCTTGCGCAGCCTGACTGGATGCAACTCGATCCATGATTGCCCCGGTTTGGTCGGTGGAACGGTCGTCTACCGTAATGACTTCGTAGTTATCGTAATCAAGGGCAAGTAGCCTGGTCAGGGTTGCTTCAATGTCCGCGCCCTCGTTACGAGCGGGGACGATTATGCTTACCATGGGATCGCCTTTGGCGGTGGCGGGCTTTTTATTCCATTCAGACCGGGAAATATCGGCGACTTTGGACATCCCCAGGGCGGCGTCAACGATGCGCGAAAACCATGCCAGCGCCAGAATTCCACCAGCAATCCAGTGAAAATAAATCACGCGGTCGTTGCCTCGGGCTGACTTGCCAGGACTTTAGGGGCAAAACGAATGCCGTAGAACAGGATGGCCGAAGACGCGACCATAGCGATGACAGGCAATACAAAGGAATGCTGAAGCGAGCTGCGGTCGGCGATATAACCCATCATCGTAGGTGAGGGCACATCTCCTAAGAGATGGATCATGAAAATATTCACCGCAAGTGCGGTGGCGCGTACGTGAGGGCCAACCGAATTAATGATAGCCGCGTTGAGCGGAGAGGTGTTGAGCAGGAGAAAAAATGCTGCGATGCAAATTGCGGGCACCATAACCCGGCCACGAAAGAACAAAGCAACGATCATGACGGGCACTCCCAGTCCCATGCTGACCGCGGAGACAAAGTAGTAAGCCCCTTTCATACGGGGCAGCAGGCGGTCTCCCAGCCAGCCGCCAATGAGTGAGGCAAAAATGCCATCCACGACAATAATGATGCCAAAAACAAAATTCGCCGACTCCAAAGAGTAGCCGCGTTCCTGAGAAAGAAACGAAGGCATCCAGACCTGGAGACCGCCCAGGGAAAAGGTCATCATTGCCATGCCCAGATTAGCGGTCCAGAAGGCAGGGTTGGAGAACAACCCCATGATCGTGTCACGGCTGGGTGGCAAGGGGGCGTCGAATTGTCCGCGCTCCGGTTCGGGAGTAAACCAAATGGCAATCGCCAAGAGAAACCCCGGTATCGCGGCAATGTAAAACGGAAACCGCCAACCATGGGTCGGAGCGAGAGAGCCTCCAAGCAGGTACCCTGCCGCGCTTCCCGCCGGGATCGCCAAATAGAAAATTCCCAGGATGCGGCCTCGTTTTTCCTCGGTGAACAGGTCAGCGACGAAAGTTGGGGCGATAGTGGAAAAGACCGCTTCGCCTACGCCCACCAGAGTGTGGCGGAGGAGCAACTCGTGGTAGGTATGCGTAACTGCGGTCAAAAGCGTGAGTCCGCTCCACAAAGCTGCCCCTAGAGCGATGATCCGCCGGCGTGAGTAGCGGTCCGCCAACGGGCCCGTAAGCGGAGCAGCAAACATGTAGCAAAGCAGGAAGGCGCTGGTAAGGTAGCCGACCTGGGTCTTGGTGATTTGGAATTCGACCTGGACCAATGGCTGAACCGCGAACAGCACATTGCGATCAATGTAGTTCAGCAGGTTCAGCGAGGTGAGCAGAGCCAGCGCTGTCCAGGGATAGAGTTTGCGAGCGGTCACTTAGCGGGAATATAGCATGTGGGGTTCGGGTCGGGAATCACGACACGTTGTCGTTTTGAGTTCTGGTATTGCTGTGCGGACAGCGAAATAGCAGATTCCTCCTTGTCGCTGCGCTCCTCGTCGGAATGACAAATTGAGGACAGTATTTCTTCCGATTTATTTTTTTGGTCTCGGCCATTTCGCAATCACTACGGTTGAAATCCCACCACGTGGACGGAAATCACCTTTTACCTCGGCCCAGACCGGCTTGGCCCATCGCACTACATCCTCCAGCACCCGGTTCACAATATTCTCCTGAAAGATGCCGAGGTTGCGGTAGGACTGCAAATATTCTTTCAACGACTTCAGTTCCAAACAGCGCTTGTCCGGCATGTAGCGGATGGTGAGCACGCCAAAGTCAGGCAGTCCTGTCTTCGGACATACAGATGTGAACTCAGGATCGTCCACCACAATTTCGTAGCCGGGAAACTGATTGGGCCAAGTCTCGATCTCGGGGAACTTCGCATCGAGACCGGCGTGGGCGTGTTCTGAGGTGTAGCGCGGCTTGGGCATGGCGATATTGTACTGGCGAGCAAGACATCCCGGACGCCCAAGTCTTGCGTACTTCTTGCTGAAGGTGCATCTAAGGAGTAAGAGGAGTTTCGTCGTCCCTGCGCGCTACAGGTGATAAAGTATTGCAGGCAGAGGGTTAATGGCTTTAGCTCAGAACAAAACGAGCTTCTATGGACGGCACCGAGTTTTGAGTTGGACGGTGGCAATCGCCGGCGCCGTAGTGCTGTTGGCATCGTTCATGTCTCGGGGTGATGTTGTGCCTATCCGCGTGGCTAAGGTACAGCGGGCCACCATCCGCAGTGTCATATCAACTAATGGCAAGGTGGAGCCGCTTCACAATTTTGCAGCCTATGCACCAACCGGCACTACGGTTGAGCAAGTTTTCGTAAAAGAGGGAGACCACGTTAAGCATGGTCAGCTCCTGATTAAATTGAATGATGCGGAAGCGCGCAGCGACGCGGCGCGCGCCTTGGCGCAAGTTCGGGCCGCGGAAGCAGCTGGTAGCGCCGTTCAGCATGGCGGGAATCAGGAAGAAGTCTTTACTCTGGAGGCGGAGGCCACCAAGGCGCGCACGGAGCGCGATGCCGCCCAGCGGCGACTGGATGCGTTGCGCAAGCTGCAACAGCAAGGCGCCGCTTCACCCGGCGAAGTTAAAGAAGCAGAAAATCAGTTGGCCGGCAGCGATGCCGATTTACAGTTGCTGCAACAAAAACAGAAAGACCGTTATTCGCGGCCGGAAGTCGCACAAGTCGAAGGCCGCCAGCAAGAGGCAACCGCCGCTTATCTTGCCGCGCAGGACGTCCTAAAGCAATTGAACGTGCGGGCCCCTTTTGATTGCATCGTGTATTCCGTGCCGGTCCGCCAGGGGGACTACGTTCATCCCGGAGATCTGGTGTTACAGGCGGCAGATCTCTCGAAGGTACTGGTTCGTGCTTTCGTTGACGAGCCCGACGTGGGCCGTTTGCAGATTGGACAAAGTATCGAACTCACCTGGGATGCAATGCCCGGGCACATCTGGCCGGGAACAGTCACCACGGTCCCTGCGAGTTTGAAGCTGCTGGGCACCCGGAATATCGGAGAGGTGAGCTTCGAAGTCGCCAACGACGGGCTTCGTTTGCTGCCCAATGTCAACGTTGGAGTCACGATCATTGCAGCTGAGCATCCGAATGCTCTCACCCTGCCCCGCGAAGCTGTCCGTCAGGACGATCAGGGTTCATTCGTGTTCACTGTGGTAGATCAGGAACTACAGCGCCGCAGCGTACAGACAGGGATATCCGACTTAACCCGCGTCGAGATCACCAATGGCGTCTCTGACAACACTCAGATTGCTCTCGGTGCAACCAACTCGAAGGCCCTTAGCGATCATCTACAAGTAAAGATCAACCAATAACGATGGGAAGTATGACTGGTATTTCGCGGATCTTGCTGGTTTTGTCGTGCGCGCTTACCCCAGTATTGGGGAGAGCTACTGCCACAACCAACCCGGCGGATCTGTTGGCCCACGGACGTGTAGATGACTCTATTGCCGTTCTGCAAAAGGCGTTGAGTGCTTCTCCCAACGACGCAGCGTCTTTCAACCTGCTGTGCCGCGCCTACTATTCCTTCGGCAGCTGGGACCAGGGAATTTCTGCGTGTGAGAAAGCGGTGGCCATCGAGCCCAACAATAGCATGTACCATTTGTGGCTGGGGCGGGCTTACGGCGAGAAGGCGGACAACGTTAACTTTTTCAGCGCGGCTTCGCTGGCCAAAAAAGCGCGCGTGGAATTTGAAACTGCGGTGCGATTGAATCCGGAAAATGTTGAGGCCCGCAGCGATCTGTCCGAGTTTTATATCGAGGCCCCGGGGATCATGGGGGGAGGAAGCGATAAGGCCGAAGCCCAGGCGCAGGCACTGGAAAAGCTCTTCCCTGCCAAGGCGCAATGGATACGCGCACGCATCGCAGAAAAAAAGAAGGACTACACTGCGGCTGAGAAGATTTACCGTGATGCCATTCAGAGCCACGATGATTCAGCGGCCTGGCTGGATCTAGCATCTTTTTACCGGCATCGCGACCGCCTGCCAGAAATGGAAGATGCGATCCGCCATGCGGTCTCCGGCAAAGTTGATCCGCCGGAAGTACTGATGGAAGCGGCCGAGTCTCTGATCCGTAGCGGACGCAACTTTCCCAAAGCAGTTGAACTGTTGCATCGCTATATTGACTCCGGGGACACGGTTGAAGAAGCACCCGCCTTCAAGGCCCATTATCTGCTGGGTACCGTGCTGGAGAAGCAAGGCGACAAGAAAGGTGCGGCGCAGGAATATTCGGCTGCACTTTCGATGGCAAAGGGTTTTTCTCGCGCCAAGGAAGCCCTGGATCGGGTCAATCGCTGATCCGGCGGCCCCACTTGCCGCCGCTCGACTCGTTTACAATCACGTTTTCTGCATCCCCATACATTCACAGTGAAGGTGCACTATGAGACTTATTGTGCGATGGACTGTACTGGTCTTCTCATTTCTTCCGGCGGGATTGTTTTTCTCCGTGCCCAGGCTGGCAGCCGAGCAACTGCCTCTCAAACATGCGGTCGAGCTTGCGCTCACTCACGGAGCCGCAGCCACTGACTCCGACGAGCAGCGCGCTTTCGCTTCCTACCACGAGGCCCGCAATCAATACATCCCGCAGCTGGTGGTCGGTTCGGGGCTGGGAAAATCGTGGGGATTTCCCTTGAGCCTTGAAGGATCGGCTCCATCCATTTTGAACGTCAATTCCCAGTCTGCACTCTACAACCCAGCTTTGCGTGAATTCACGCGCGCGGCCAAGACCGACTGGCAGGCCAGCGCCTTTCAAAGCAAAGACCTGCGTGAGCAATTGATTCAGGACACAGTGCTTACCTACGCCGAGTTGAATCACTGGGAACAAACTCTCAGCCACCTGGAACAAGAGCAGTCAGAAGCTTCAAAAATGGAGCAAACCGTCACCCAACGGGTCGAAGCCGGTGTGGACAGTCCTGCCATGAAGACCCAGGCGCTTCTGGTGGTGGCCAGGGTCCGCATGCACGCAGCGGAAGCGCATGGAGCGATTGACGTGTTGCGCAACCGGTTGGCCCAGTTCACTGGTCTGTCGGCCGACAAAATCGAGACTGTCACCGATTCCATTCCGGCATTGCCGGAAGTGAAGCAGGAAGATGACCTTGCCGCCAAGGCGGTCAAAGAGAGTCCTCTTGTTTTGCAGGCGGAAAACCACGCGCTGGCGGAAAGTTTCCGGGCCAAAGGAGAACATCGTTCACTCTGGCCTTCGATCGATTTTGCTGCCCAATATGCCTTGCTGGCCAAGTACAACAACTACGCTGATTTCTATAGTTCGTTCCAGCGGCATAACGCTACTCTCGGGGTTTCCATCCGCTTTCCGTTTTTTAACCCTTCGCAGCACGCACGGGCGCAGGCGGCTGATGCTTTAGCCATCCACGCTAAGGCCGATGCCACAGCGGCAAAAAATCGCGTTTCCGATCAGACCCTTCGAATGCAGCGCTCGGTGCAGCAATTGACCGCAGCGCAGGAAGTTGCCAGCCTGGAGTACCAGATTGCCCAATCCAACGTGGAAGCGTTGCAGGTCCGGGTGGATGCAGGGACTGCGAGCCTGCACGACATGGATGATGCCCGCAACCAGAGCAACGAGCGCTACCACGCCCTGCAAAGTGCGAATTTCGAGCTCCAGCGGGCCAAGATTGACCTATTGCGCGCCACCGGCGAGCTTGAGGACTGGGTGGGGGTTCCTAAGTAGTGGATTATGAAATACCTACAGTCAGGGCCTCGCCGGGGCTATGTACTTGATATGTACGATCAGGTCAGTGAAATCGGACATCAAATGGTAGTATTAACTATCCACTTATGCCTCTAAAAACTCTGTTTCTGAACCCGCCTTCTTTTGAAAATTTCGACGGAGGCGCGAGTTCTCGTTGGCCGGCCACGCGGGAGATTGAATCGTTCTGGTATCCGGTATGGCTGGCTTACCCCGCGGGCATGCTGGAGGGATCGCGGCTGCTCGATGCTCCGGCCCACCACGTTTCGGCGGAAGAGACCATCAACATTGCGAAAGACTATGAATTTTTGGTGCTGTTTACCAGCACGCCAGGGTTCCCAGGTGACATCCGCCTGGTACAGAAGATCAAAGATCTAAATCCCGCAATTAAAATCGCTTTCGTGGGCCCCCACGTCACCGTGCTGCCGGAGCGGTCTTTGAGAGAGTGTCCGGCGATTGATTTCATCGTCCGCAAAGAATTTGATTATGCGGTCACAGATTTTGCTAAGGGAAAGCCTCTGGAAGAAATCCTCGGAGTTTCTTTCCTGAAGGATGGCCAGATTGTTCACACGGCGGACCAGCCTGCGATTCAGGACCTGGATGCCCTGCCCCATGTCACCGACATCTACCATCGCGATCTGGATGTGAAGCGCTACAACGTGCCGTTCCTGCTGTATCCGTTTGTGGCGCTTTACAGCACCCGCGGATGCCCGGCGCAGTGCACCTTCTGTTTGTGGCCGCAGACCTTGAGCGGCCATCCCTGGCGCAAGCGTTCGACTGATGATGTGGCGAGTGAAATGGCCAAGGCCAAGCAACTTTGGCCCGAGGTAAAAGAATTTTTCTTTGACGACGACACCTTCAACATTCAGAAGGCGCGGACCATCGAACTGTGCGCCAAGCTGAAACCGTTGGGGCTGACCTGGTCTTGCACTTCGCGGGTCACGACCGACTACGAAACCCTTAAGGCAATGAAGGAATCCGGGTGCCGCCTGCTGATTGTGGGTTACGAATCCGGTGATCCGCAGATTTTAAAGAATGTCAAAAAAGGCGCGACCGTCGAGCGTGCACGGCAATTTACCAAAGACTGCCACAAACTGGGGCTGATTATTCACGGCGATTTCATCCTCGGCCTGCCGGGTGAGACCCATGAAACCATCGACAACACCATCAAGTTCGCCAAAGAGCTTGATGTAGAGACTATCCAGGTTTCTGTCGCCCACGCCTATCCCGGCACCGAGCTTTGGGATTACGCCATGAAGAACGGGTTCATTACCGCCAACAGCAAGATGGTGGATGAGGGTGGGCACCAGCTGGCGCAGATCGAATATCCAGGGTTGCCTGCGGACGACCTAATGGAGGCTGTCCACCGCTTCTACGACGAATATTATTTCCGTCCCAAAGCGGTTTACCGCATTCTGCGCAAGTCCATGTTCGATGGCGGCGAGCGCAAGCGTCTGTACAAAGAGGCCCGGAGCTTCCTGAAGCTGCGTGCCAGCCGCAACAAATGGGTAAAGGACAAGCGCAAGCAGGATGATTCCGCCGCGGCCGCCCAACCTATCGGGGCCTGAGTGTGACCTTCCGTAAGTATCTCGTTTTGGCTGGAGTTACCTTTTTTGCATCGGTAGGAGATGCACTGCTTTCCTACGGCATGAAGCAAGTCGGGAGCATTTCACTTTCCCATCTGTCTGCCGTGATTCTTGCCATTTTCAATCCCTGGGTTGCCGTCGGAAT
The DNA here is from genome assembly GCA_963837365.1 of uncultured Acidobacteriota bacterium. Taxonomy (GTDB): domain Bacteria; phylum Acidobacteriota; class Terriglobia; order Terriglobales; family Acidobacteriaceae; genus CAWBXL01. The sequence continues at coordinate 151,334 of CAWIMW010000003.1, read as the reverse complement.
CCTCTTTTTGCTTGGTTTCTTCGCGTGTTACTTGTCGGCCCTTTCCTGGGCAGATCTCACTTATGTTCTGCCCGCCACGTCTATTGGCTACGTGTTCATGGCGTTGATTGCCAAGTTCGCTCTACACGAACAGGTCAGCCTGATGCGCTGGCTGGGAATTATGCTGATCTCCGCGGGCGTTGGTTTCGTGACCCAGGGCCCTGAGTTGACCCCTGCGCGCAAGAAAAAGGCCACAGTTCCGGCAACAGTAGCTGCGGGGCCGGTGGTGGAACCGTGAGCAACCTCCATGTGTGGGGTGCAATTGCGGCCATTGTGATCGTCTCGACTACGGGGGATGTGCTGCTGTCGCGGGCGATGAAGCAGATAGGCGATCTGGGAAAGCTACGGCGGAGTAAGGGTTTGTTTACGGTGACTGTGCGCATCGTGCGCAAGCCGAGCTTTCTGCTGGGAATTTGCGCGATGGCCTTGGGGTTCTTTAGCTTGCTGGCAGGCTTGTCCTGGGGAGATTTGAGCCTGGTGGCCCCAGCTTCTGCTTCACTTACCTTCGTGGCAAACGCGATTGCCGCCAAATTCCTGCTGCACGAGCACGTAGATCACCGGCGTTGGACGGCTGCACTGCTGGTGGCCGGCGGGGTGGCATTGTTAGCGTTTTGAACTGCGGTTGATCCAACCTAACCGAACAACCGCATCAATCCGGAAGCCGGCAAATCGGGAACAAGAAAAGCCGCGCGGTTCACTCCAGCCACTCTTGCCACACACTGCGCTGCCATGTATCCACTGCGGACAGCGCCTTCCATAGTCGAAGGCCAGCCGGTGGCAATCCAGTCTCCTGCCAGAAACACGCGTGGCCAAACCGTCTCCGGACGGGGACGGAGGTTGTCCACGCCCGGACGAGGTGAATAGGTAGCGTGGACTTCTTTTATCACCGTGGATTTCACCAGGTTCGCGCTGCGGGCCTGGGGAAAAAACTCTCTAAGTTCGGCCAGAGCAAGGTCAATAATCTCGGCACGCGATTTATCAACCAGCGTCTTGGAAGAGCTGATCACAAGCTCGATATAGCTCCCACCTTCCGGAGCAGGCTTATGCCCATTGCTCCGTTTCAGAAGCTTCGATTTGTGAAACATCCATTGAATGGTGCGGTCCAGCAGAACAGCGTGCTCCAGGTCTGTGATCTGGCGATCAAACCAGAGATGTACCCCTGTGATCGGTGAACTTTCCAGTCGGGCGAGGGTCTGGCGCAGGCGGTCCCCGGTGGACGCCGGCGGCAGCATGCGTGGCAAAACATCAAACGGAACTGCAAGCACGACAAAATCAAACTTGGTTTCGCCATCCGGGCCAAGCAGGTTAACACCCTCGAACTCCGCGCGGAAAGACTCGACGTTGGCGCGGAGCCGCACTTCCCCATCGCGCGCACGAACATAACCCTCTGCTGCGCCGTAGAGTTCGGTCAGGGGAACAGTCGGTATGCCCATGCGTCCGGCAGTGGCCGACTTTAGGAACGACTCGCGCACCACTTGTGCAGCGTAGGGGACAGAAACGCGGTCTACTTCTTCGTTGAGCGCGCTGACCAGGATGGTTTTCCAGAAACGGTCAATGGCACGATCGGTCTGTCCGTGCCGTCGCAGCCAAGCTAAAAAGCTCTCCCCATTGTCTTTTGGCGACAGCGGAGCCAGCGCCGACATTGCTCCCGCGATGGCAATCTTGTCCATCAGATTGAGGCACGATGCGCGCAGGAAAGCGGGCGCAGTATGCAACGGTGCCGGTAAAAAGGAAGATCCAATCACAGATGCCCGCCCGCCCGGCTCCAGAAAAGTCAGCCGGTCAAACCAGCGTATTTTGTCTTCAACGCCCAGGCGCTGATAAAAATCAATTAAGTTGGTGCAGCATCCCAGCAATACGTGCTGGCAGTTGTCCACTACTTCACCAGTGGACGGGTGCTGATAAGACGAGGCACGGCCGCCAAGGTATGGCTTTCGCTCGAAGATGGTGACTTGCAGTCCGCTATCAGCCAGAGCACAAGCTGCCGCCAGCCCGGCTAAACCACCGCCGACCACGGCAACTTTCGGAGTCTGGGTCCAGGGTTTGCTCATCACACCAATCGCCTTGCAAATCCCTTCCCCAGAATTACTAACTTTTCGCGTGTGGTAAGACTGATTTTCTGGCTGAAGACGTCGTATTGCAGGCGGGTGATTTTTTCCAGGAGCCGCCGGTAAATGGTAGACAGGACCCAGAGTGCAGGCTGGCTGTCCTCATCAATCAACGGGACCAGTCTGTCGGCTGCTGCATAGTACTCGCGGGCTCGGTCCGCCTCCGCTTTCAACACCAACCGCATGCGCGAGGAGTCGAGCGAAGACCGGAACTCCGCTGACTGAATATCGAACTTTGCCAAGTCTTCTTCCGGCAAATAGACGCGGCCGAGCGAATAGTCCTCCTTCACATCACGAATAATATTGGTGAGCTGGAATGCGAGGCCAAGTTCCTCCGCCAGTTTCTCGGCAGCGGGATCGCGATAACCGAATACGCGTATGCAGACCAACCCCACGACCGATGCCACGCGATAGCAATAGAGCCGCAGATCCGCAAAGGTTTTGTATTGCAGATGGGTATAGGTCCCCGCTTGTTCCGCCGCTTGTGCTTCCTCAATAATGTCCATTCCCGTACCGTGTGCAAGCTGGTCCAGCAATGCCGGAGGGATGGAGAACCGGTGCTGAGCATCGTTCAGGGCCAGTAGCACTGGATCGTCGGTGGGATGACCGAGTTGTGCGCGGTGAAGGGCATCCAGCCAAGTCTGCAATTTCTGCTGGCGCTCGGAAAAAGTCATGCCGGGATCATCGGCAATGTCATCGCACCGCCGCATGAAGGCATAGACTGCGCAGAGAGCCCGCCGTTTGGATTTTGGCAGGACCAGGAAGGCATAGTAGAAATTTTTGGCGGCAGCGCGGGTGATGCCGCGACACACCGAGTAGGCAATCGCAAGCTGCGATGGGGTTGGAGCGAACTCCGGAGCATGCTGGACCGCGGTGCTCATAGCAGCTTCCCCAGCGCCGCGCGGGCCACAAGCAGCAATTTGCGCGTCTTGGAAACTGCGGGGCGGCGGCCTAAGACTGCGTATCCCTGGTGTTCAATGGCTTTGAGAATTTCCAATCCCCCGCGGCTGAATAATTCAAGGTCAATCGCAAGCTCACGGTCCACTTTGTCCACCAGCGGGAATCCCTGAAAAAACCAATCCCGCGCCCGCTGCACTTCAAAGCTCATCAGATTGCAGAAGGCGGCGGTGTTTTTGCCGCTTGCAATATCGGTTTCGCCCAGGCCGTAACGCTGGAGGTCTTCGAGTGGAACGTAGATGCGGCCTTTGGCATAGTCCACGCTCACGTCCTGCCAGAAGTTCGCGAGTTGGAGAGCCGTACAGGTAAAATCAGACAGTTGCTGACGCTCGGCGTCGCGGTAGCCGCAAAGATACAGCACAAGATGGCCAACCGGGTTGGCCGAATTCAGGCAGTAGCCAAGCAGATCGTCGAAAGTCGAGTAGCGTGTGACGGACTGGTCCTGGCGAAAGGCTTTGAGCAGGTTTGCAAATGGGACCGGCGGAATGTCTAAAGCCGTGATGGTCTCACGAAGAGCTACGAAAACCGGATGGCGGGGATTGCCTTGGTAGCAGGCGTTGAGTTCGACCTCCCACTGATCGAGCAATTGCAAGGATGCTTGGGGATTGCCAACTTCATCGCCAAGATCGTCGGAGATCCGGCAATAAGCGTACACATTAAAGAAATGTTGCCGTAGGCGCGCGGGAAGAAACCAACTGGCGACGGAAAAATTTTCGTAGTGGGTGCGTGCCAGGCGGCGGCAATACTCCTGCGCCTCAGCTAACGAGGGAGGCGAATCCGGAATGGCGTATTCCGCAGGCAACGCACTCCAGCCGGAGGCCGGGGTGGGTACAGTAACGTTGCTGGCGACTGAAGACATTCGTTTTTCCGCCGTCCCTTCGGGACTCGCTCATTGGAACTCTTACTCAGGGCTTACCGCCCGGGCTGCAATATTCCGCCCTTCGGGGTAAAACACATTGTGCTTTCCGAGTCTCTGGCCTCGGACCAAGAATTTGGCAACCGGGGGCGGACTGTACTCAGTGCCCGGGGATAATGGCTGTCTTAATATCGCCGTTGCGATTCAGCATGTGGCGAAGGACCTGCTGTAAACGCGAAAGCGGCGCTTCGCCGGTTATGTAGTCCGTCGAACGGATTTTCTTCTCCGCCATCAGAGCAAAGGCCTTGCGTACCGTCTCCGGCGTGTGATGGAACGTGGCCTTTAAGGTAATTTCTGAATAATGCAGGCGAGTGGTATCTAACTGGACCTTGGTTCCATTGGCGCAACCGCCAAACAAGTTGACGGTGCCGCCCTTGCGGACCATGTCAATCGCCCACTCCCACGCCTCGGGGCGGCCGACGGCTTCTACCACCACATCAGAACCACGCCTTTCGGGTGATAACATACGCACCGCTTCCACCGGATTGGCTGCCTTGCCGAGTTGCACTACTTCGTGCGCGCCCAGGTTCTTCGCGGCGGTGACCTGAGCATCGCGCTTAACTACGGAAATGACTTTGCAACCGATGGCTTTGGCGACCTGAACAAACATCAACCCAATCGGGCCCCCGCCAATCACGGTAACGGTATCGCCGATTTCAACCTTGGTCTCATGCAGACCGCGCAACACGCAGGCCAGAGGCTCGATCATGGCAGCCTCTTCGTAGCTCATGTTGGGCGGGATGGCGAGCATGTTCTGCTCAACGATGCGGCGCGGGATGCGGATGTATTCAGCGTAGGCGCCGTTGTTGAACAGCAGATCTTCGCAGAGATTTTCCTGGTGCTTGGAACAATAGAAACACGTCTGGCAGGGCGCTGAGTTCAGCGCCACGACCCGCATGCCCTTTTTAAATCCGCGGACGCCGGGGCCAACATCATCAATCACTCCTGCCAATTCATGCCCAAACAGGGCCGGAGGAACGATCATTCGCGCGTGGTAGCCGCGCTGATAGACCTTCAAATCAGTCCCGCAAGTCAGTGCTACCTGGACCTTGACCAATACTTCCCCGTCGCTAACTCGAGGAATTGGGACTTTCTCGATCTTTACATCTTCCTTGCCGTAGAGGACGGCGGCCGTCATCTTTCCGTTCACAGTGAACTTCCTCCCCATGAACTGCCGGGCTGAATGGCAATCTTCATCGAATCCGGCTGCGGATGGGCAGCCAGTTCCACAGCTTTCACACCATCTGCAAGAGAATACCGGTGACTGATAAGACGTTCCAAGTTCATTTCCCGATCCATCACAAAACGAACCGACTCTTCCTGTAACTCTATAGATGCACTGTACGAACCCAGCAGCGTCTTTTCGTCGACACAAACCGCTGCGGGATCGATCATGGCCTCGGCGCGTGCCGTCTGGGCAAACAACAGAACTCTCCCACCCGGGCGCACAGCTTCCATGGTCGTGCGGATCAACTTATTTCCGCCGACCGCCAATATTGCGGCGTCCGCACCCCGACCTTCAGTCATTTCGCGCACTACTTTCACCGCGTCGGCGCGCGAAGCATCAATCCCAATTGTCAGGCCGAGGTCTTTGGCTATTGTAAGCCTCTGGGGATACAAATCGGTAGTGACCACGGTGGCCCCCGCCCTTTTGGCTAAAGTTCCCAAAATGATACCGATAGGGCCCTGGCCGATGACCAGAACAGTCTCTCCCTGGCGCAGCGCCAAGTTCTCGATTCCCTTCATGCAGGTGTTTACTGGCTCAACAAAGCACGCCTGCTCAAAGGAGACGCCATCAGGGATGCGCACCGTGCCTTTGGCTACAATCCAATCCATTACCCGGAGGTATTCAGCGAATCCGCCGCCTGCGGGTTCGAAACCTGCGGTGCAGCCCACTTTCTTGTACGTCTCGCACTGGGCAAAGGTCTTGTGACGGCAGTAGAAACACTCGCGGCACGGGATGTGATGGAAGACCATCAACCGGTCTCCAGGCTTCCAGCCGCGGACACCCTCTCCGACCGCAGCGACCATGCCCGCGATTTCGTGACCGAAGATACGGGGGGCGGAGTGCGAGCCGGTGGCGATCTTCTTCAAGTCGGTACCGCAGATGCCGCAGGTGTGAACTCGGACCAGCAATTCACCCGGGTCGATTTTTGGCACGGGAACGGTTTCTACACGGACGTCATTCACGCCACGATAGACCAGCGCCTGCATGGTGGTGGGGATTGCTTGGATTTGGTCTTCGACTGCGATTTCTCGGGCTACTGACATATGTTGTTTACGTTCTAATTATCAACTTTGTCATTCCGACGAGGCGCGCAGCGCCAAGGAGGAATCTGTTTTTGCTGGCCATCATCTTGAATGCTGTTGGCAAAAAAGCAGGTTCCTCCTCTTCGCTTCGCTCATCGTCGGAATGACAATTCATTGGGTGCATTATCCTGGTGCATCGCAGCCAGCTTCGGATCCGCTAAAGCCTCGCTCAGCACCTTGGCCGCCACAGCACTATTCTGCGCCAACTTCACTACACTCCACCAAAGCCAGGGCCGAATCGCGATATGCGCCGCAAAACCCGCTGTGTTGAAGCTCCCATTGCGCACAAACTGCATGATGGGCGGGAGGCGTGAATTGCGCGTGTCAGAAATCACTTTGCACGCCAAAAACCTGGTTCCGTGCACTTCCGCACTGCGGGCCACTGCGGCTGCTTCCATGTCCACCGCGTGAGCGCCGTAGGCGTCGGCCAGTTTGGCTTTCTGCTCGACATCGGCCACAGCTGCAAAGCTGACCAAAACTCCGTCGCCCACGCCGGAATCGGTGCGGCTGCCGTCACTGGCATCGACTACGTGACGCGGAGTCAGCATGTCACCAGCACTCAGGGACGAATCCAGTCCACCGGCAAAGCCAGCAGAAATTACCACCCTGGGCTGATACAAGCCGATCACGGCTTCCGCAGCGCGCCGGGCCGCTTCGGAACCAATTCCTCCGCACAGCAAGACAACTGGCGACTTTTCAAAGAACTTGAAGGTGCGGCCATCGTGTTGCCGGCTGGCTGTCGGCCAGTCTTTCACCAGTGGCCAGACTTCGCGCTCCATGGCTGCGACGATGGCAATTTTGTAATTTTCCAACATTCATGCCAACTAAAGCGGAAATGCATGGTCGTTCTGCGAAAGGCTTTTGGCAGGACTGGAAGTCGTGCCCTCCCGGTTTTGCTTATGCAGCATAATTATTCGCTGTAAACCACTCGACTGCGCGCCGTAATGCGTTATCTACAGGAACCAGTTTCCAGCCTAATTCACGTTCCGCTTTGGCGGAGGTCACAAACATCTTCTTGCGGCCCATGCGCACTGCGTCAATCGTGGCGCGCGGCTCTTTCCCGAGCAGCCGGCCGGTGAAAACCTCATCCACCACGCCTGTGGCCAGGGCCACCACATACGGCACTTTGATCGTCGGCGAGGGCAGCCCCGTGATCGCACCCAGCTTGTCCAGAATCTGCTTCAGGGTCAGGTTCTCGCCACCAAGAATGTAACGCTCGCCGCTCTTCCCTTTTTCGAATGCTTCGACGTGTCCGCGCGCGCACTCGTCTACATCCACCAGATTCAATCCCGTATCCACGTAGGCCGGAAATTTCTTCTTTAAGAAATCCACCACGATGCGCCCAGTTGGGGTCGGCTTGATATCGCAGTCCCCCACTGGCGTTGTGGGATTGACGGTCACCACATCCATCCCGCTCCGCCCTGCCTCCATCGCCACTTGCTCGGCCATGAACTTCGAGCGTTTATAGGGCCCGATCATGTTGTCGAGCGATACTGGAGAACTCTCATCCGCCACGCTGCCATTCGAAGTGAATCCCATCGTAGCCACGCTAGAGGTAAAAACCACCCGGCGGACGCCACTTTTTCTGGCGGCATTCAACAGCGCCCTTGTTCCCTCAACATTGGCCCGATACATCTGATCAGGATCGCGCACCCACAGCCGGTAATCCGCAGCCACATGAAAGACCGCATCGCAACCGGACATCGCTGTCTCCAGCGATTGCGGATCACGCAAATCGCCGACCACGCGCTCCGCATTCAGGCCTTCGATATTCTTTAAGTTGCTGGTGGAGCGAACCAGCAGTCGCAGCTCGGCACCTTTTTCTGCTAATACGCGGGCCACATGGCTGCCCACAAAACCGGTTGCACCTGTAACGAAGGCTTTCATAAAAGCTGTCAGCTATCAGCGATCAGCCGTCAGCTTTGGCTGGAAGCTGATGGCTGATAGCTGACGGCTTCTATTCCAATTCCTCCGGTTGCAGTGAAATATCGGTCTCTCCTGCGGCCTTCTTGTCCCAATACTGGCGCACCCAGTTCTCCCAGCTTTTGCCGGCGGCCATGTCGCGTCCGGTGAAGGCCAAGGCTGCAATGTCAGCATAGGAAACTGCCACTTTACCGCCGCCGTCCTTGGGTAAAACGCGGGCGAAACTATCGACCAGGGATCTTCCCTGCCGGCGGTCGAAGATGTAACCTTCAATCTTGCTGCCGTCTTTGCGGGTGATGAGCACATCGCCTCGGTAGTCGAAGGCCTGCTCCAAGGCGGCGAGAATTTCCTGCGGTGTCGCCAGCTCCGGCACCATACCTTCCAGCTTTTGGTGTTGAAACCCGGCTACAACCTCGAGAGAGTCGGGGCTGGAGGTGTCCGGACTGTGAGGTTCACGGCCTGCTTCTCTGCCGCTCAAACCTGCGTCTCCTCGGCTATTTCGCTCGAGATTTGAACCAACGGATTGAAGCTGTGGATGGGGCGCACCGGCTCTTCCAGTAAACGGAGTGCAGCGGGGTCTTCATAGCGGTTGAAGATTGTCGCTTTTATGGTCGCCATGAACCCGCGCAGCGATCCAAAAGTGTCGTTTACCGACGATGCTTCATACCCACTGTGCACCATGCAATTCGCGCATTTGGGATTGCCGGATTCGGTGCCGTATTTTTCCCACTCGGTTGAGGCTAGCAACTCCTGGAAGGAATCCGCATAGCCGTCCTGTAGCAAATAACACGGCTTCTGCCAGCCGAAGACATTGTAGGTCGGCATACCCCACGGGGTACAAGCATAGTTGCGCTTGCCCATCAGAAATTCTTGAAATAGCGGCGACAAATTGAACTGCCAGTTTGGCTTCCGGTTGGACAGGATTGCGCGGAACAAACGGCGGGTGCGGGCGCGGCCCAGGAAATGGCTTTGGTCGGGAGCTTTGTCATAGGAGTATCCCGGCGAGAGCATCATGCCTTCGATGCCCAGATCCATCATCTCGTCGAAGAAGGCGCGGACGCTCTTGGGGTCGGCTCCGTCGAACAGAGTCGTGTTGGTGGTCACGCGGAAGCCACCTGCGACTGCTTCCTTGATTCCTTCGACCGCCTTTTCGTACCCGCCTTCCAGGCAGACTGAGAAATCGTGGTGCTGGCGTTGGCCGTCCATGTGAACCGAGAAGGTCAGATATTTACTGGGCTTAAATAGGTGAATTTTTTCTTTAAGAAGTAGCGCGTTAGTGCACAAATAAATGTACTTCTTGCGCGCCACCAGACCATCGACGATCTCGCCGATTTGTGGATGCAGGAGCGGTTCACCGCCGGGGATGGAAACCGTCGGCGCTGCGCATTCGTCCACCGCTTTGAAGCATTCCTCCGGCGTGAGCTGCATTTTGAGCACGTGGCCAGGATATTGGATCTTGCCGCAGCCGGCGCAAGCAAGATTGCAGCGGAACAGAGGCTCAAGCATGAGGACGAGCGGATACTGCTTGCGTCCTTTGATCTTCTGAGTGAGGACGTAAGTTGCAACCGTCCACATCTGTGAGATTGGTACTGGCATGTTTAGCTTCTAGCTCCTAGCTGCTAGCTTCTAGCGACTAGCCAAACCGCTATTGGTTTAGCTAGTCGCTAGCGGCTAGGAGCTTAATTTTTATCCGCCATCACCTTGGCGTACGTCGTCAATGCAATCAACGGGAAATACTGCCGGTATAGGTGATACGCGAGATAGAACACTCGCGGGAAACCTGTGCCGGTGTAATACTGCTCATCCCAGGAACCATCGTTCCTTTGCGTTTTCAGCAGGTACGCGATTCCCCGGGCCACACAATCACTGCGGGTATCGTTGGCAGCGAGCAATCCCATGATGGCCCACGCCGTCTGCGAGGGAGTGCTCGGTCCGACGCCCTTAAGATTCGGATCCTCGTACGAGTCGCAGGATTCTCCCCAGCCGCCATCGGCATTTTGCACCATACGCAGCCATTCCGCACCCGATTGGACGTAAGGTTCGTGGTGGTCAACCCCAATCGCCTCCAGTCCGCGCAATACCAGCATGGTGCCGTAGATATAGTTTACGCCCCAGCGGCCGAACCACGCGCCGTCGGGCTCCTGCTCGTCACGTACAAATTGGATGGCTTTTCTTACCGCTGGATGATTTTTATCGTAGCCGTAGGAGGCAAGCATCTCGAGGATGCGGCCGGTGATGTCCACCGTTGCTGGATCAAGCATCGCGTTGTGATCGGCGAAAGGCACGTATTGGAAAACCATGCGGTCGTTGTCTTTATCGAACGAACCCCAGCCGCCATTGCGGCATTGCATGGACATGATCCAGTCAATCGCCCGCTGGACCGATTCAACCTGATAGCGGCCGTTGGGGTGCTCGGCGCGGCTCAATGCAAGGCAAACCATCGCGCTATCATCAACATCCGGGTAAAACTCATTGTTAAACTCGAAGTACCAGCCACCCGGTTGACCTTTCTTATTTTTCACCTTCCAATCGCCTGCGTGACGAACCTGTTTCTGCAAGATCCAATCCGCACATTTCACCATGCGAGTATCGCTGCGCGGAACACCCGCTTCGCCCAGAGCGAATAAGGCATAGGCCGTATCCCAGACAGGAGACTTGCACGGCTGCATGCGGAAGGTGTCGCACTCTTCGACTCCCAGTTTCTCGAACTCGTCCAGCGCACGGATAACCTGGGGATCGTCCAGCGAATATCCCAGGCAGCGCATGGCAATGACCGAGTTCACGATTGAGGGATAAATTCCCGCCAATCCGTCGCTCATCTCAAAACGCTCGAGCATCCACTTTTCAGCTTTTTTCAGGGCGATCGAACGTAAGGGGCGAATGTGCACCGTCTCAAACCAGTGCGTGATGCGATCCAGAACCAAAAAGAAATTGCGCCAGGAGATCAGATCCTTGGCCCAATGCAGATGCATGCGGGCCTTATCACGCCCGCCTACGAATAATTCGTCGATTCCCATCTCATCGGGAATCTTCTTAAAGGGTTTCTTGGCATAACAGATGGACAGCGGCACCAGGATGGCGCGCGACCAGGAAGAAATCTCGTAAATATTGAACCAGAACCACTTGGGAAACAGCACGATTTCCGGAGGAATGGCGGGCACGGCATCGTAGTCGTATTGTCCGAGGAAGCAGAGGTAAATCTTGGTGAAGGTATTGACCTCGGTCACGCCGCCCATCTCCAAAATCCTCTGCCTGGCCTTTTCCAAGGCAGGATGGTCGGCTTTGTAGCCGGTTAGCTTGAGCCCGAAATAAGCCTTGACTGAAGCGGTGATATTTGACGGACTGCCTGGATAAGCTCCCCATCCCCCATCGTTATTTTGATGGTTGAGAATGTAGTTTGCGCATTTCTGGAAGCGTTCCTGCGTGCTGGTGCCGAGCAAGGTGTGCAGCAGAATGTAATCGGATTCGAGGGTAGTGTCGGCTTCCAGTTCACCGCACCAGTAGCCGTCCTCATGCTGCTGGGAGAAAAGATACTGGCGGGCGCCGTCCACGGCAGCCGCAACACGGCCGGTAAAACCTTCAATCTTCCCGAAGCGCAGTTGCGGCGCGGTGGAAGTAGAGGCCGGGGAGGTGGTCTCATCCATAGATTTGGGTTGCCAAAATTTGTGCCTTACTAATCTGCTGTCGCAGCGCTGGGCGCTGCGGCAATGGCCTGAACAATTTCAGGAGGCAGGCCGAAGCGCACGTTCTCCGGCATGACCTCCACTTCCTTTACGTTGTCAAAACCCTTGTCAGTCAGGAACTTGACCACCTCTTCGACCAAACACTCTGGAGCCGAAGCTCCTGCGGTCAGGGCTATCGTCTTGACTCCCTCAAGCCATTCCGGCTTGATGTTGCGGCAACTATCAATTAGATGCGACTCCGTAGCCAGATTACGCGCAACTTCCACCAGGCGATTGGAGTTTGAGCTGTTATTCGAGCCGACGACGAGCAGCAGGTCCGCATCGGAGGTGACATGTTTTACCGCGACCTGGCGATTTTCAGTGGCGTAGCAGATGTCCTGGGCGTGTGGCCCTTCAATCTTGGGAAATTTCACGCGCAGGGCGGCGATGATGTCCTTGGTTTCGTCCAAACTCAGCGTGGTCTGGGTGAGGTAAGCCACACGGTCCGGGTCTGGCACATTTAAAGATTCGACTTCCTCAGGCGAACCGACGACCTGGGTCACCAGCGGAGCCTCTCCCAATGTACCGATCACTTCATCATGATCGCGATGGCCGATCAGGATCAGAGAATAACCATCCTTGGCAAACTTAACGGCTTCCACGTGAACCTTTGTGACCAGGGGACATGTAGCGTCAATCACCCGTAACCCGCGTTTCTCACTGTGTACGCGCACTTCCGGGGAAACTCCGTGGGCGCTGTATATGACCCGCTCGCCGTTGGGGACTTCGTCCACGTCGTCCACAAAAATGGCGCCCTTTTGCTGGAGCTCTTCTACGACGAAGCGGTTATGCACGATTTCCTTGCGGACGTAGATCGGTGGCCCAAAGGCTTCCAGGGCAATGCGGACAATATCAATAGCCCGCACTACGCCGGCACAGAACCCTCGCGGTTTCAAAAGCAGCAAAGTCTTATCGTTAGGCAAACGCTTTTCCTGCCTTCAGGGTACACTTCCCCACTGTGAATTAGTACCTATAGGGTATCTGAAGGGTACCGGCTTGGTCAACGTAAGCCATAGAAACACTGAGGATTAGCAGCGATTGGGGAATTCTGGGCAGCGAACGGTTCAGGCGTTGGCCTTAATCATCTGCTCGGCGTGCTTGCGAGAGGTCTCGGTCAGCTTGGCGCCGCTGAGCATGCGGGCCACTTCTTCGGTGCGTTCGTCGCCCGTGATCAACCGGACCGCGGTCTTAGTGCGCCCGGCAGATGTTTTTTTCTCGATCAGGTAGTGATGATCGGCAAAAGTGGCAATCTGTGGGAGGTGGGTGACGCAAAGAACCTGATTGGAGCGGGACAGGGTTTTCAGCTTCTTCCCCACCGCTTCGGCGGCCCGGCCACCGATTCCGGTGTCAATTTCATCGAAAACCAGGGTCCGTTGTGGAGCGGACATTCTCGTCCGCTTCTCGCCACTTTTCGTGCCGCCAGCGCCAGCCTCAGCGCTGGCCTTCAGCGCCAACATGACCCGCGACAACTCTCCCCCAGAAGCAATCTGCTCGAGTGGCCCCAATGGCTCGCCGGGATTGGTGGAGATCAAATACACGACTTGGTCGAAACCCGCAACCGTCCAGTTCCCTTCCTCATCGGTTCCGCTGGCTTCGATCTGGAACTTGGACTTCATCGCCAGGTCGTTGATCTCGCCCTCGACCACCTTTTCGAGCTTACGCGCTGCTTCGTAGCGTTTCTTTGAAACGGCCTGCGCTGCCTGGAGATATTTCTCTCCCGCCTTAGCAAGCTCACCGCGAAGCTGGCGCAGGGTTTCGTCCTTGTTTTCCATTTCAGATAGCTTTTGGCTAACTTCCTGGCCAAGGCGGATTACGTCTTCGAGGCTCGGACCGTACTTGCGCTTCAGCCGATCCAGCAATGCCAGCCGGTCTTCCACTTCTGCCAGATGCTCGGGGGACGCTTCGATCCCTCCGGCATAGTCGCGTAAGCTGGCGCCGACGTCTTCGACGCTGATACGGGCAGTCTCCAGAGCGGCCAGGGGCTCCTGAAATTTAGGTTCATAGCGGGACAATTCTTCAAGGTGCTTCTGGGCCGCTCGAAGCGATGCCGAGGTCGACGCTGAGCCCTCGTACAAGAGATCGAAAGCCTGCATGGCTGCACTGTAAATCTTTTCCGCATTGACCAGGACGCGCTTCTCTGTCTCCAGGCTCTCGTCCTCGCCCGGCTGTAGCTTTGCATCTTCGATTTCCTTTTTCTGAAAAGTCCACAGATCAAGCAGGCGCAAGCGGTCTTGTTCATTCTGTTCGAGTTCTTCAATGCGGCGGGCAATGGATTTCCAGTGAGAAAATGAATCAGCGGTCGCGGTTATATCGGTTCCCGCGTAAGAGTCGAGCAAAGCGAGCCTGGCTTCTGCGTCGAAGGACAACAAGGTTTCATTCTGCGCGTGGATGCTGGCCAAATGCGGCGCGAGCTGCCTCAGCACCGCGACTGTCGCGGGTTGATTATTGACGAAGACCCGTCCCTTGCCTCCGGCGGATATTTCCCGGCGGAGAATTAACGAGGCGTCCTCCGCGTCCAGACCGTTGGCTTCAAGCGTCTGCTCAATCGCTTTGCTGTTCTCCGCCTCGAATACCGCCGCGATCACAGCTTTTTCTGCGCCGGAACGAATGATTTCACTGGAAGCTTTTTCGCCCAGCAGAAGAGAGAGTGCATCAATCAGGATGGACTTCCCCGCCCCGGTCTCGCCGGTCAGCAGGTTCAATCCAGAGGCGAACTCCACTACCAGATTGTCTATGACGGCGTAGTTCTCCAGCCTCAGTTCGACGAGCACCGGGAATCCTGGGGACGCGGAAGTGGAAACCGACAGGCGCAGAATAGCATGAAGGGCAAAGGTTGGCGGGTCTAAACCAACTTGCATCAAGCTTTGTGCTTATAATGGTCCGTTATTCTTTATAGCTTATGAACTGGAGATAACCATCCAATGTCACGTCACGGGGCCCGTGTAGTCTCCGTATTGTTCCTAACTCTCGTAGTTTTTGCCTTACTTCTGACTGTTCCCGCATTTTCTCAACAAAGCAATCCGCAGAACCTGCCCTACATGGATCCATCTCAGCCGCTGGACAAGCGCGTGGACGATCTGATCGGCCGCATGACCCTGGAAGAAAAAGTTTCGCAGATGCGCGACCATGCCGCGCCAATCCCCCGGCTGGGCGTTCCCAAATATGACTGGTGGAATGAAGGTCTGCATGGCGTTGCGTTCGCCGGCTATGCCACGAATTTTCCCCAGGTGATCGGAATGGCCGCCACTTGGGATACAGACCTTGTGCACACGATGGCACAGACCATCTCCACCGAAGCGCGCGCCAAATATAACCAGGCCATGCGCGAGGACCACCACGAGATGTTCTTCGGGCTTACTTTCTGGGCGCCGAACATCAACATTTTTCGCGATCCCCGCTGGGGACGCGGCCAGGAAACTTACGGAGAAGACCCTTTCCTCACCGGCCGCATGGGAGTTGCGTTTGTAAGCGGCATGCAGGGGAACGATCCCAAATATTTCCGGGTGGTCTCCACGCCCAAGCACTACGCAGTACACAGCGGCCCCGAGCCTCTGCGTCACGGATTCGACGTGGACGCCTCGCCGCACGATCTTGAAGACACTTACCTGCCTGCCTTCCGCGCTACGGTGACTGAAGCCCACGCGCAATCTGTGATGTGCGCCTACAACGCCATTGACGGCGCGCCCGCCTGCGCCAACACCATGCTTCTCAAAGACCACCTGCGCGATGCCTGGAAGTTCGACGGCTATGTGGTCAGCGATTGTGCCGCGGTGGCGGACATTAATACCGGCCATCACTACGCAAAAGATATGGCCCATGCCGCTGCGGATGCAGTAAAAGCCGGAACCGATATCGAGTGTGGTTTCGGACAGGGCCAGGCTTATCCGGCGCTGGTTGATGCGGTCCATCAAAAGCTCATCACTGAAGCCGAGCTCGACAACGCTTTGCGCCGTCTGTTCCGTGCGCGGTTCAAGCTGGGTATGTTTGATCCGCCATCAAGCTACGACTACGGCAAGATTCCCATGAGGGAGGTCAATTCGCCGGAACACCGCACACTTTCGCTGAAAGCGGCGCGGGAATCTATCGTCCTGTTGAAGAACGAGGGCCACACGCTCCCTCTGAAGTCGGATATTGCTTCGATTGCGGTGGTCGGGCCAACCGCGGAATTGGTCCAGTCGCTTGCAAGGCAACTACAACGGGCCGCCACCGTCCCCGGTTTATCCGCTCAACGGAATTGAGAAGCGGTTTTCATCCGCGAAGATTTCTTATGCGCAGGGATCAACCCTGGTGGAAAACTTCTCGATGCCGATCGAGCACACTGCGCTTCATCCTGAGAGTGGCTCGGGCAACGGACTTACGGGCGAGTACTTCAGCACGCCCGACCTGAGCGGGAAACCCGTGCTCACACGCACAGACCGCAACATCAACTTCAACTGGGACAAAGTTGTTCCAGTGGACGGGCTGCAACGCAACAACTACTCCGTGCGCTGGAGCGGCACGTTCGTGCCTCCGGTCGCTGGCGATTACAAGCTGGGGGTCCACGTCAATTACTGCTATGCCTGCCAGAATGCGGAAGGCTTCAAACTCTATCTGGATGGAAAAATTCTGGTCCAGACGGATGAGAAAAGAACTGGCGAACGTGGCGAGGTGATTCAGGGTGCTGTGCACTTCAATGACACCAAGCCGCACGCCATTCGGCTGGAGTATTTCCACCACACCGGGAGCGCCGGAGTTGATCTGGTCTGGCAGGCTCCAGCAGATGCACTGCGTGACGAGGCGGTTGCCGCGGCGAAGCAATCGGATGTAGTCGTCGCTTTCGTTGGCCTCTCACCATCTCTTGAAGGTGAAGAAATGCCGGTGAAGCTGTACGGATTCACTGGTGGCGACCGTACATCCATCGATTTGCCAGCCGCACAGGAAGATTTGCTGAAGGCAATAGCCGCTACGGGCAAACCGTTGGTAGTAGTGCTTCAGAACGGAAGCGCTCTGGCGGTGAACTGGGCACAGGAGCACGCCAACGCAATTCTTGACGCCTGGTATCCGGGAGAAGAAGGTGGAACGGCCATTGCGGAAACGCTGGCGGGCGATAACAATCCTGCCGGACGCCTGCCGCTGACTTTCTACTCGTCTCTGAGCCAGGTGCCGCCGTTCGAACAGTACTCCATGAAAGACCGCACCTATCGCTACTTCTCCGGCAAACCGCTCTACGGGTTCGGCTTCGGACTCAGCTACACGACGTTCGAATACAGCAATCTGAAAGTCGCTTCGGACGTTAAAGCTGGTGACCCGGTCACGGTTGAGGGAGATGTGAAGAACACTGGTTCGATGGCCGGCGACGAAGTCGTCGAAGTCTACCTCACCCAGCCCAAAGCGTTTGAAACTCCGTTGCGCGAGCTTGCAGGATTCAAGCGCGTGCATCTGGAGGCTGGTGAATCGGCGCACGTCAGCCTGACGCTTGATCCGCGTTCTTTGGGTCAGGTGGATGCCGAAGGAAATCGTGTGATTGTTGCCGGTGAATATAACGTTTCGCTTGGCGGGGCGCAGCCGCAGGAGGCTGCGTCGGTGCAGAGCGGGAAGTTTACGATCGCAGGGAATGCGGAGTTGTCTAAGTAGATGTAAAAGTGTCGGGAGCTCTCTCAGAAACTGCAAGCAATGCGTGCTCGTTCAATCTCCTTTCGACGAGCACGCAAATTCACCGTACGTGATGATGAACCTTATTTGCCTGTATAGCTCACCCGCCAAATCGAGTTCGACCCATCATCCGTAACCAGCAACGATCCATCAGAAGCCACCGTCACTCCCACCGGCCGCCCCCAGACATCTCCGTTGTCGAGCACAAACCCGGTCAGGAAATCTTCATACTCTCCGGTAGCGTGACCTGTCTGGTGCAGAGGCACGCGAATCACTTCATACCCAGCCCGCGCAGCTTTGTTCCATGAACCGTGCTCTCCAGCGAAGATGTCTCCCTGATACTCCGCCGGGAACTGTTTGCCTTCGTAGAAAGTTATTTCCAGCGAAGCGTTGTGTGGCTGTAACAGAACGTCGGGAACAATGGCTTTGTCTTTCAGTTCAGGATGCTTCCCCTTGTGTCGTGGGTCCTGATGCGCACCCATGTACCACCAGGGCCAGCCGTAAAATCCGCCTTCCTGTACGTGGGTAATGTAGTCGGGGACCAGGTTGTCGCCTAGCGCATCGCGTTCGTTCACTGAGCACCAAAGTTCGCCGGTCTTGGGATTGACCGCCAACCCGCCACCGGCGTTACGAATGCCGTAGGCGTATACCTTCATATCCGAGCCGTCGGGATTGAACACCAGAATGTCGGCGCGATTCTTTTCGCCCGGTGTGGTGTCCGGATCATCTACGTTGGAGCGCGACCCGACCCCCACAAACATTCTTTTCCCATCCAGTGAAAACTGAATATCGCGAGTGATATGCCCTCCGCCTGCCGGCAGATCGGCAATGTGCTCCGGTTTCCCGCTCGCTTTCAAATCTCCATTCTTGTAGGCGAAGCGGATGACCTCGTTGGTGTTGCCCACATACACCCACTGCGGGTCCGGCCCGGGAGGATAAAAATTGAGCCCGTACGGACGGTTGAGGCCAGAGGCAAAGATGTGCATCTCCTCCGGCTTTCCGTCTTCGGTCATGCCACGGAAAACTATGATCCGCCCCGGCTGATCTTCGACAACGAAAACGTCCCCATTGGGGGCGGTGCGGATCAGGCGAGGGTTGTCGAGACCCGCCGCGTACAACTCGACTTTGAACCCCTTGGGCGCTTTCGGCCACATATCTGCGGGACGGGCCACCATGCTCGGCCCATTCCCGGCAGATTCCGTCGCATACGGTTGCGGCAGATCAGCCACCGTAATCTTGCGGACCTTCCCCGGCTCCTCATAGCGGAAATCGGTAAATGGAGGTTTGGGAGCCGGCAGATTCAGTTTGGACTTGCTGGGTGGAGCAGCAGGCGCTGGAACTGCGGCAGCCCCTCCGGGCAAGTTCATGGACTTCAAATAGGTGATGATCTTCCATCGCTCGGTTTTAGAAATGCTCGCCCATGACGGCATTTCGTTTTTCACATCCCCTTTGGTGATGAACCAGAAAATCTCCCCCGGTGTAGTCCGGCGGATGGTGCGAGCTTTTAAGGGAGGGATATTTCCCGAGCCCTCGCCGCGTTCTCCGTGGCAGCGCGCGCAGCGCAGATGGTAGCGAGGCCGGCCCTCTCTGGCCGCTTGGGCCGAACCTTCGAAAGGATTCTTAATTGCTTTGGCGGATTCCGGGGCATCATGGAAGTCGGCATTGGTGGCGAATAATACTTTGCCGGGAGCGACTACTGCGAGAATGAGAACCACGAAGATCGCAGTTCCAAGATAGGGCGAGGCCTTGGGCATCCACTTCTCCAGTTTTGATTTGTTGTCCGCAATGACGAAGTGCGGTCCGTTCATGATACACAGTCTGACTTTTGGATGCGGGGTGAATTGAAATGGAATCAACATGCGTAGATCGGCAGCAGCGCAGCTTAACCGAACAATCCCTTTGTCATTCCGACAAGTCGCGGAGCGACGCGGAGGAATCTGCTTTCCTGGACCGGGCCACAAAGCTGTCAGCCAACAGCAGATTCCTCCGCGTCGCTCCGCGACTTGTCGGAATGACAAAGGGGCGGACCCAGTTAACTGCACCGCTACCTTTATAGCCGCAGATGCGGCTTTTCCTGCCCTCTGCCCTATAATCTCCCTTTATGAAAAATTGGTTTGGCCGCTGCCTGCTGGCATGCCTGTTCTTTACCTTCTCCCAATCTGCCATTGGCGATCACAAGCCGGCAGCCCCGCCAGTCAAGGCAACACCAACCGACAACCTTCTGCTTACACTCATGCAGAAGGAACTCAAGCGCGCTCAGGGCGCACTTGGCAAGTTGGATCCTGCTCCCTACTTTGCCAGCTATTCCGTCTACGACCAGGACAATAGCGTTGTGTTCGGCAGCCAGGGGAGCCTGATGAACTCTACCCAGGTCCGCCGGCGCTTTGCCAACGTGATTGTGCGAGTGGGGAACGCGGCGCTTGATAACTCGCATGGAGACAGCCGGAATTCAGCGATCAGTTCCAACTTGTTGCCGCTTGACGATGATCCCGATGCAATCGCTCATGGACTGTGGCAACTGACTTATGGAGAGTACCGCAAAGCCGCTCAGGCTTACCTGAATGCCAAGACCAGTAACGAAGTGCACGCGCAGGAGGAGGACACCTCGGCGGATTTCTCGCAGGAAGCCCCACAAACTCATACCGACAGTCCGGCATCTGCTTCGCCGGGCGACAAGGCTGCCTACGAAACGATGGTCAAACGGTACTCCGCGCTGCTTCGCAATTATCCATACGTCTACAGTTCGCTGGCGTTTCTCACGGTGGAAAATACGCACTTCTATTTGGTGTCCACCGAAGGGAGCCGGATCGCAACCAGGAACACCATGGTGCGGTTGGCAGTTCAAGCGGAGACACGAGCTGACGATGGCATGGAGCTGATGCGGTTTGAAAACTTTCAGGCAAGCAATCTAAGCGGGTTTCCCAGCGACGCCGAAATTACTGCACAAATTGAGAAGATGGCCGCTGACCTGAAGAGCCTGCGCTCTGCTCCGCTTGCAGAGCCGTTTGACGGGCCGGCATTACTCTCGGGCCGTGCGGCGGCGGTCTTTTTCCACGAGGTGTTGGGACACAGGCTGGAAGGATCGCACCAGCGTGGCGAGCGCGAAGGTCAGACCTTCACCAAGAAGCTTAATCAGGCGGTCCTGCCGGAATTTCTAAGTGTGATTGACGACCCGACGCAACGCTCGCTGAATGGCACTGAGCTAAGCGGCTCGTACGAATACGACGATGAAGGCGTTCCGGCGAGTCGTGTGGATGTGATTGACAAGGGCATTTTGAAGAATTTTCTGATGTCGCGCATGCCGGTCAAGGGATTCGATAAGTCCAACGGACATGGACGCGCGCAGCCCGGACTTATGCCGATTGGACGGCAGGGGAATCTGGAAGTGATTTCTTCCAACCAATTAACCGATGCAGAATTGCGGCAAGAGTTCATCGAGGAAATCAAGAAACAGGGGAAACCATACGGCCTCTATTTTGAAGATATTCAAGGTGGGTTCACGCTCACCCAACGCACCATGCCGCAGGCGTTCCAAGTGCTGCCTGTGATGGTGTGGAAGGTTTATCCGGATGGCAAACCCGATGAACTGGTGCGGGGCGTGAATATTGTCGGTACTCCCATCGCGGCCCTCAACCGGATTCTTGCCACCGGAGACAAAATGGAAGTCTTCAACGGAGTGTGCGGCGCTGAATCCGGCAGCGTTCCGGTATCGGCTTCGGCTCCAGCCATGTTGTTTTCTGAAATTGAAGTTCAGAAGCAGCCGCATACTTTGAACCGTCCGCCGATCCTCCCGCCGCCTGGGTTTGAAAATGCTGACCAGCCAGCTCCGGCCAAGACGGGAGGGGCAC
The DNA here is from genome assembly GCA_963837365.1 of uncultured Acidobacteriota bacterium. Taxonomy (GTDB): domain Bacteria; phylum Acidobacteriota; class Terriglobia; order Terriglobales; family Acidobacteriaceae; genus CAWBXL01. The sequence goes on along the minus strand of CAWIMW010000003.1, from coordinate 129,880 downwards.
GATGAAGAACACGATCTTATTGTTCCTCGCTCTTTTAGCTGTCAGCGGACCGGCTGCGGCGCAAAAACAAGCTTCCGGTCCCGACCCTGTTCTCCAGGCGATGCACGCCGAGCTCGACCGTTCGAAAGCCCAGCTCAAGCTGGAGAACATGGATGCGCCCTACTACATTGACTACCGCGTCATGGATCTTGACGCATTTCAGGCGCAGGCTTCGTACGGCGCAATTCAAAACAATGTGCGCACTCAACTTCGTTATGTGCGGGTTGTGGTCCGGCTGGGCAGCTACAAACAGGACAGCGTGTACGCTCAAGGCTTAGGCACGATCCAGGTGCTCCCGTTGGATAATGACATTCAGACTCTGCGGCACCAAATCTGGCTAGCTACCGACCAGGCTTACAAAGCGGCCAACCAAGCGCTCACAGAAAAACTGGCGCACCTCAAGAACTTCACCGTAGATCAGCCGGTCGATGACTTTGCGCGTGCTGAACCGGTGCACTCGCTGGGTCCATTGGTCAAGATGGATACTGATCCCCAGCCCTGGCTCAAGCGGCTGGAAAATGCTTCTGCGCTCGGCAAGAGTGATGGGCAGGTCGAGTCATTTGCCTCCTGGCTCAATTTCCGCAGCGTGAATCGGTATTACATCAATTCTGAGGGAACGGAAATTCGCGACGGCTGGAGCTTGAACGATCTGGGAATTGCCGGGACGACCCAGGCTTCCGATGGCATGCGTCTGGATCGCAATTGGCAGTACACCACCGGAGATATAAAAGAACTTCCGTCAGAAAAAGAATTCCTGGATATGGGCGCTAAGCTGGTAACCAGTTTGAAAGCCCTGCGCGATGCCCCACTGGCGGACGAGGAGTATCACGGCCCAGTTTTGTTTACCGCCGATGCCGCATCCAGCATTTTTGCCGACATGGTGGGAGATAACGTGCTCGGGACCAAGCCTGATCTGGGCGAATCAGGACGGACCAAGGGCGACTGGGCAACAAACTACAAGAGTCGGGTTCTGCCGGATTTTATTTCGGTGGTAGACGATCCAACTCTGGCATCGATAGATCACCAATCTCTACTCGGTCACTACGCGACTGACGATGAAGGAGTCAAAGCGATGCGCGTTCCGGTGATCGAGAACGGAAAGCTCATCAACTACCTCGTCGGGCGCACGCCAATTCGAGATTTCCCCACCTCAAACGGGCACGGGCGAGCTCGCTACCCGATGAATTATCCCGGCCCGAGTCTGGGAAATTTGATCGTGAAATCGTCGGAACCGGTTCCCCACGATCAGTTGAAGGCCAAGCTGATTGAGCTGTGCAAACAGCGCGATCTCCCCTTCGGGTACTTTGTGGAAACCCTGGGGCCACAATACAGCCCGCGCCTGCTTTACAAAGTATGGGTAAAGGATGGGCGGGAAGAACTGGTGCGTGGAGCCGTCTTTGGCGATCTCGATCTGCGGTCACTGCGCAATGATTTGATTGCGGCGGGAGATGACGTGAATGTAGACAATCGCACTGAGGCGATCCCGCATTCCATCGTGAATCCGTCCGTTTTGTTCGATGAGCTGGAAGTCAAGCGGCAGAATATGAGTAACGGCAAGCTGCCTGAATACCCGCCTCCACCGCTGACTTCGGGAAAGTAGATTAAGGCTGAGGCACTGCTTTCGGCGTAGCATCCGAGGTCCAGTTAATCACGTGGTAAACCGCGGGGACATCGCCCACGTTCTTTAGTCCGTGCAATTGATTCGATGCGTTGAAAATAACTGATCCTGGCCCCAATCTTTTCCATTCGCCTTGTACCAGAGCTTCCACCGTTCCCTCTCTGATAATGACCAGTTCTTCGTTGGGATGACGATGTGGCGGATGCGACGCCTGGCCGGGATTCAATGTGGTCACATGCAGCTCGAGTTCTTTGAGTGTCGCGGTCGGTATGCGGAAAAAAGAACGTACTGAACCAACGGCGGTCTGCTTGACGGGGATCGAGTTCCAGTCAAAAGCGGCAGACTGCATGATGGTGGTCTGTTGGTCGGCAACCGCAACCACGCACAGAGTCGCGGTTATGGCAATCAGAGCAACAAATGCGTCTCGACGGGTAATCATTATTCCCTCCGGTCCTAGGAATTGATCATGTACGGCGCGCGTTGCGGACGCGAACGCATGGCGTTGGCTTCATCGTCATTCTTGAAGCGCTCATGCATCGGGTCCCAATAGAGTTTCCGTTTCAACTTCATCGCCATGTGATGGAGCAGGCACGTCGAGCAAGCACGGTGGCCAACTTCCACCGGCGCAATTGGCTGTTGCCGCGATTTGATGCTTTCCAGCCAGTTTCCGTGATGCTCCTTACTCACCGGCAGATGGATTTCGTCCGGGCCAATCACCGACCTGATGATTTTGGGATCGCTGGCGGCGAGGGCTTGCCCATCTTTCAACTTGGCATCGGGATCGCTGGCGGTCACCTTCTCATTGCCGCGCGAGACAAAGATCCAGCCCTCGGTCCCTTCGAAGCGGATACCGTTGGGGAATTCTCCGCTGATGATCATGTGCACGCCGTCAGGATAGAAGCATTCTGTCTTGAACTTGCCGTGGACGTCCCACAAACCATGAGTTGGGAACTCGGCCCACCCCCAGATTTCGACTGGGCCGGTGTACTCCGCGTTCATGCCCCAGTGAGCGCTATCTACGTGGTGCGCGCCCCAACCGGTAATCATGCCGGCGCCGAACTGCTCGCAACGCAGCCAGCCGGGACGGTCGTAGCCTTCCTGTGGGTGCACACGCTTTTCCGTGTAGTACACGTATGGAGTCGAGCCCAGCCACATCTCGTAGTTCAAATTTTTGGGGATTGGCATTTCCGGTTCAACCTCGCCGGAAGGATCTCCGGGCAAGCCAATTTGCACGGTCTTTAGTTGGCCGATGCGGCCGTTACGAACCAATTCTGCTGCGTAGCGGAACTGGACCGCGGAGCGCTGCTGACTGCCGATCTGGAGAATTCGGCCAGTGCGCTGGACCGCGTTGCTGAGCGCCCGTCCTTCGGCAATGGTAAGCGAAGCCGGTTTTTGCAGGTAAACATCTTTGCCGGCCTCAACCGCGTCGATGCCGATGAGTGCATGCCAGTGATCAGGAGTGCTGACCAGGACAGCGTCGATATCTTTGTTGGCGAGCAGCTCGTGATAGTTGCCATATCCGATGGTGCCGTCGTAAGTCTTCCCTGTTTTCTTGGCATAGAAGTCGTTGACAAATTTCTTGCCTTCTTCCACGCGGCGACTATCCAAATCGCAGACGGCAACGATTTGGGCCGTGTCGTACTTCATGGTGCTCGGCATGTCATGGACGCGCGAGATGCGTCCTCCGCCGATGGCTCCGACGTTGATGCGATTGCTCGGTGCATTCTGACCGAAGACGGAAGCTGGAACGATGGTCGGAGCACCTAACAGCACGGCCGATGAGGCGGCCGTTTGCAAGAACTTACGGCGCGATACACCACTCTTGGTCCTCGACATAGCGCACCTACTCTAATACTTCTATTGTTGTAGTGCCAAACAAATTCCTTGGGAAATTTAGAAACAGCGACCCGCTCAACGGAAAAACGATTTGCTAACACGATCGAGGTGACGAATTTGCAACCAGATCACAAAATGATAAAGTTCATCGCTCGGGAGAGTCCTCAGTGAAATCACGCAGAGAGTTCATTGCGCTTACTTCTTTAAGTTTGTTAAGCGCAGCAACCGCACAAGCCCAGTCCCAGAACCCCAATCCATCCACACCCGGAGCGCCCTCAGCGTTTGGGACCGCGCCGGAAGTTGGACCCGAGGTTTCGGCCACCACATTCGCTGAAGCTGAAAAGTTGGTGCAGTTCGAGATGACAGCCAGCGAGGGTAGCGTGGCTGCGGAGAGCTGGCGGCGAACCATGGCTTCTATCTATGAACGCCGCACCGGGCCGCGCAAGCTGGAGTTTGATCCGACTTTGTCGCCGGCCACATTATGGAATCCGATTCTCCCCGGCCAGCATGCCGCGGCCCAAGACGATCATTTTGTCCGCAGCAAGATTGATCCGGGCCCGCTGCCTTCGCGCGATGAAGATATCGCCTTTTCTCCGGTTACGAAGCTCTCGCGCTGGATCGAGCAACGCAAGCTCACGTCGGAAAGGCTGACGCAAATCTATTTGAAGCGCATCGAGCAGTTTGATCCCAAACTGCGCTGCATCATCACGCTCACTCGCGATCTGGCGCTGGCTCAGGCAAGGAACGCGGACCAGGAGATCGCGGCTGGAAAATATCGCGGGCCCCTGCACGGCATTCCCTGGGGCGGCAAAGACCTGCTCGACACGGCCGGTATCCCGACCACCTACGGAGCTGAGCCTTACCGCAATCGCGTTCCGGCCAAAGATGCGGCGGTAGTCCAACGGCTGCACGACGCAGGAGCGGTACTCATCGCCAAACTAAGCTTAGGGGCGCTGGCGCTCAATGACATATGGTTCGGTGGACAGACGATGAATCCCTGGCTGTTGGAAGAAGGGGCCTCAGGTTCCAGCGCGGGCCCGGGAGCTGCGACGGCGGCGGGCCTGGTTGCTTTTGCCATCGGAAGCGAAACCGGCGGCAGCATCGTTGCTCCATCCATGCGGTGTGGTGTCAATGGACTGCGTCCAACTTATGGCCGGGTGGCGCGGACTGGCGCTATGACGCTTTGCTGGTCGCTGGACAAACTTGGGCCGATGACGAGATCGGTCGAAGACGCCGTGCTGGTTCTTAAGGCAATCACCGGGCAGGATCCGGGAGATCTCGCGAGCGTTTCGAGCAAATTCAACTTCGATGCAAATGCCAGCGTGAGCGGATTGCGCGTTGGATACTTTCCACAATGGATGAAGGAAGCCCCGGCAACGGACGTGGACCGTGCCGCGTTGCACACGGTCAAGAAAATCGGCATGGTTCCGGTTGAAGTCAGTATTCCCGATTGGCCTTATGATTCGATGTTCTTGATCCTCTTTGCCGAAGCTGCCGCCGCGTTTGAGGAACTCACCTTGAGCGGAGGCATTGACCAGCTGAAGGCCCAGGTCCCCGATGCCTGGCCTAATGTTTTCCGGCTGTCACGTTTTTTGTCTGCGGTGGATTTTGTTCAAGCCGACAGATTGCGGCGCAAAGTTGCCGGGGAAATCGCCCGCGTGTTCTCTGAAGTGGATTTACTGCTTGTGCCTTCACTGCGTGACGAGATGCTTACCATTACAAATTTCACCGGACATCCATCGCTTACTTTACGCGCCGGGTTCGTCGAGGTATCGGAAGCGCGCAGTGACTGGGCGCCTGATCCCAATCATCCGTTGCCGAAGTTTTCTCCACCGCGCCGAGTTCCCCACGGAGTCACGCTCATCGGACGCCTGTTCGATGAGGGCAGGCTAGGTCAGGCAGGTATTGCCCTGGAGCGGGCTTTCGCCGTGGTGAATGAGCGGCCGCCGGGATTCGGTAGTGGAACAGTTTGAAAACAAGGTTCGTATCAGGGCACGGCTTTTAGCCGTGCCGTTAGAAAAGGCAAAAAATGGAAGTCGGCGCCGGTACCGTGCAACTATCGAGAAATTCGTTGGCTGTGTGTCTGTTGCGCCCCATGGGCGCGTGGGATCGAGAGGGACGCGAAAACGACACGGTTGAAAGTCGATGCCGCTGATGCGAACCACTTTCTTCAAACTGCACCACTAGCCAAGATTCTAAACATTACATTCCGATACAAAAGAATGTGAAATAATGCACGCCGACTAAAAAGATTTGGTGGAGGAAATCTTGCTTACGCCCAGTTGGTCTCGACAGTTGCTCGGCATTTCGTTGATCTTGTTCGTCGCTCATTTTGCCATTCACGCTGAAGACACAAAAGCTCCCGTACATCTCACCTCCGCGCAAGACCATCAACGCGTGATGGATGAACTTCACATCAAAGAGCTCCGCCCGGGAGCCAATGGCCGTGATCCCAAGGCCCCGAACTATGCAAGCTACGATGAGTCGAAGGCGAATCCGTACCCCAAGCTTCCAGACCCTTTGATTTTGAAAAATGGAAAGCCGGTGAAAGATGCGAAGACCTGGTGGAACAAGCGGCGCCCGGAGATCGCGGAAGATTTCGATCGTGAAATCTACGGCCGCACTCCCAAAGTCACGCCAAAAGTGAATTGGGAAGCCGTAAGTACGAAAGAAGAAATGAACGGCGACGTTCCGGTTGTCACAAAACATCTCATCGGCCATGTGGACAACTCAGCCTATCCAGCAATCAAAGTTGATATTGATCTAACGCTGTCTACTCCCGCCAAAGCAACAGGGCCGGTGCCGGTCATCATGGAGTTCGGTCTGAGCCCGGAATTTCTGGCGGCCATGCGAAAGCGTTTCACGCCGGAGCAGATGAAAGCTTTTACCTATCCGGGTCCGACGTGGCAACAGCAGGTATTGGCCAAAGGCTGGGGATATGCCGAACTCGTCGCCACCAGCATTCAGGCAGACAACGGCGAAGGCTTGACTGAGGGGATCATTGGCTTGGTGAATAAGGGCCAGCCGCGCAAGCTTGATGACTGGGGCGCTCTGAAGGCGTGGGTCTGGGGTGCGAGCCGCGCGCTCGACTACTTTGAAACCGACAAAGCGGTGGACGCAAAGCAAGTAGGTATCGAGGGCCACTCGCGCTACGGTAAGGCGACACTGGTTACGATGGCTTACGATCCGCGCTTTGCAGTTGCTTACGTAAGTTCGTCAGGCGCAGGCGGCGCGGCGCTTTGGCGGCGGCACTGGGGAGAAGAGATCGGCAACGTCGCCGGCAGCGGTGAATATCACTGGATGGACGGCAACTTCCTGAAGTACGCGGGGCCGCTGACGCCGAATGATCTACCCGTAGATTCGCACGAGTTGGTAGCGCTTTGTGCGCCGCGTCCGGTGTTCATCAGCGGAGGATCCTTGCAAGCAGGCGACGGCTGGGTGGATGCGAAAGGCATGTTCATGGCTGCCGCAGCCGCGGGGCCCGTCTACAAACTTCTCGGTAAAAAAGATATGGGTACAACTGAGTTCCCACCGATGGAAACGCCGCTGATTGACGGCGACATCGCGTTCCGCCAGCACAGCGCCGGTCATACGCCCGGCCCAAACTGGCCAACATTTATCACGTTTGCCAGCCGCTATCTGAAAGGACCAGCGGTACCGGCCACGCCGAAAGACTGCCGCGGTCGCGCTGACCTTCGACGATCTCCCATCCCATGGGCCATTGCCTCCGGGACTCACGCGCATGGATATCGCCAACAGCATCATTCATGCCTTGCAAGCGGTCAATGCTCCGCCCGTCTATGGATTTGTCAACGCCAAGCGAATTGATGAAGACCTCTCAATCGAACAGGTCCTGAAGCTGTGGCGCGATGCCGGATTTCCACTCGGCAACCATACGTTTTCGCACATGGGCCTAAACTCGAATTCTGCTGAGGCTTTTGAGCAGGATTTGCTTGCCGGTGAGCCGATCCTGAAAAAATACATGGACGGTCAGGATTGGCGCTGGCTCCGCTTCCCCTACCTTCAGGAAGGCGACACAGTGGAAAAACACAAGGCGATTGAATCCTTCCTGAAGGAGCACGGATACCATGTCGCCGAGGTCACGCTCAGCTTTGGCGACTACGCATATAACGAACCGTACGTGCGCTGCCTGGCCAAGAACGATCAGCAAGGCGTTGATGGGTTGAAGCAAAGCTATCTCGATGGCGCGGTTGATTCTCTCGCTGAAGGGCAAAAACTGGCGGAGATGGTTTACGGGCGGGACATCAAGCACGTCATGCTCCTGCACATCGGAGCCTTCGAGACGGTCATGTTTCCCAAGCTGCTTGAGCTGCTCAAACAGAAAGGTTTCCAGCTGGTTACCCTGCCGGATGCCGAGAGTGACCCGGCTTACGCTACCGACGCCGACCTGGATGGGAATTGGGGAGGGACTTTCCTTCAGCAGATGATGAGGGTGAAGCATCTGCAACTTCCACCTTCTGAGAATCGGCTGGCTAAGCTTGATTCGGTTTGCCGTTAGAGTTGGTGGGACGATTTTCCTTTCCGCGGCTCAGGTGCTGTCGGGAAAAGTCAAAGGCTTAACCACAGAGAACACAGAGTAATCACAGAGGCTCACGGAAACCCTCTGTGATTCCTCTGTGAAGCCTCGGTGGAACTCCGTGGTTCAAGGTTTTGTCTTCCGGCAATCGATTGAGGCACGACCAAATTTGTGAACAAATTTCCTGATGTAAAGACTGGATCATGGACAACGGAGGCTCCTTGAAGAGACAAGCTCAGTTCCTGACTAGTGCGCTGTTTTGCGTTGTGTTGACCGCCTCAGCTTTCGCAAAGGACAAAACCCCTCATTGGGTCGGGACCTGGGCATCCGCACCACAGGCGATTGAGCCTAACAGCGTTCCACCTCCTCCGGGATTTTCTGACAGCACACTGCGCCAGATTGTGCATGTTTCCATCGGTGGACATAAGATTCGGGTGCGCTTTTCCAATGCGTACGGAACGACAGGGCTAACTATCCCTTCGGCGCATGTTGCGGTTTCCGCCGGCGACGGCAAGATTCGTCCCGAAAGCGATAAAGCTCTGACCTTTCACGGCAGTCCATCCCTGACTATTCCTCCGGGAGCGCCGATGTACTCCGACCCGTTAGATTTTGATCTGGCGCCGCTCTCCGACCTGGTCATCACCATTCGCTTGAATGGAGTCCCTGAGGAAATCACCAGCCACTTCGCATCGCATGAAGTCTCTTATCTTCAGGCGGGAGATACGGTCTCAGCTCCTGACATGTCAAACGCCGTCCAGGTGGAGCACTGGTATTACATCAACGGAGTGGATGTTTTGGCGGACGATTCTGCCGCCGCGATTGTCGCCCTGGGTGATTCCATCACCGACGGCTCGAAGTCTACGATCAATGCCGACAACCGCTGGCCGGATGTGCTGGCCCGCCGCCTGCAAGCGTACAAAAAGACAAAGAATATTGCCGTGCTCAACGAGGGCATTGGCGGAAATCGTCTGGTGCATGACCGCTCGGCACAGAATGCGTTGGCGCGCTTCGATCGCGACGTTTTGGCCCAGGCTGGCGTGCGCTGGCTGGTGGTACTTGAAGGAATTAACGACATTGGCGGGCGTACCCGGGCCAAAGAACGCAACGAACAGGTTCCGAGCGCCGATGACCTCATAGCCGCGTATGAACAGATCATCGCTCGGGCGCATGCGCACGGCGTCCGTGTCTATGGAGCCACAGTCTTGCCCTACGAAGGCGCGTTTTATTTCACTCCTGACGGCGAGGCGGACCGGCAGAAGGTGAACCAGTGGATTCGCACCAGTGGCCAGTTCGATGGCGTGATTGATTTGGATGCGGCGACCAGAGACCCGAAGAATCCGTTTCACTTGGTCGGAGCCGCGGACAGCGGGGACCACCTCCACCCGGCGGATCAAGGGTATAAGATCATGGGGGATACGGTGGATTTGAAGTTGTTTGGGAAATAAGCAGCATCTAGGAAGAGAATGGCAACGTCTATCTTGGGGTCCTCTCGCTACTCAGGCAGGAAAATGGATCCTACGATTCCCACCCTTCAAGCCGTCGCAACTATAGTTCGAATTTCATTCGCCAGCACTTGGCTCTTCTTCAGAAGATCCAGTACGGAGCGCCAATTCGCCACATGTTTCTCCCACATCTCCGAACCTACGACTTTAGCAAAGTCGATTTTACGTGGCTCGCGCCAATCTTCATATCTTTGAAGTCTATCGATTCGCAGCCCCAGATTGGCGATTCTGCGAGTTTTGGGGGACAATTTCGCATTGCCCTCCATCCAGGTTCTCCAGTAAGACTTACCTTTTGACTGATTACATTTGCCACAACTTGGAACAAGATTTGCAATTTCGGTGATATAGCCAGTAGGTCTTTGATTGCTGATAATCGGGCGAAGATGATCCCATTCTGTAGCTTTGTCTCCACAATACGCACAAACAATATTGCTAGGATCAATTTCCAGTATGTGAAGCGCCTCTAATTCTTCCTCTTTACTCGGTTCAATAACAGGAATGATCGCAGTGATAAAAGCATTCGTGATGCTTGAAGAGCGTCCCATCACGGTCATCGGTGTGGGGAGTTGGCAGTAACGTACCCGTCTGCCACTGTTCGGGAGGCTCCTTGTTGCTTTCAATGTTGGCCAACCTCCAAGTTTGGGATAGAACTTCGTACCAGCGAGACTTTTACAACTTCTGCGCCTGCTGCTGCGCCTTCAACATGATCTCTGTCGCCAGGAAGCAGTGTTCCTGGGTCATCGCAGTCTCAGTCCGGTTGAGGACGTCCGAAACCAACTGTGGCCCGTAAGGCAGTTCCTGATTGGCGCAGTCAATGTACTGGGTCTGCTTCTGATCCACCAGGAACAGATGGCTGCCGCCGAGACGCCCCGCGATATCAATGTTCTTACGAACTTCCATAAACCCGTCAGTTCCCAAAATTGTCAGGCGTCCATCGCCCCAAGTCGCCAAGCCATCCGGAGTGAACCAATCCAGGCGGATGTATCCGGTGCCGCCATTGCCGCGCAGCATCACGTCGCCGAAATCCTCGAAGTTTGGATACTGGTGATTATTGAGATTACCCGACTCGGACGCCACCACCTCCGCCTGCGTCGATCCAGTGAAGAACAGAAACTGGTCGCCCTGGTGGGAACCGATATCGCACAAAATGCCGCCGTAGCGTTTCTTATCGAAGAACCACTCCGGCCTTGCCTTCACATTCATACGGTGCGGGCCCAGGCCGATCGTCTGGACGACTCTTCCAATCGCTCCTGTTTTGACCAGTTCTCCAGCCCTCACCGTGGCTCTGTTCTCGACCCGCTCGCTGTACATGATGGAGTAAATCTGCTTGGTCTCCGCCTGCACTTTGCGGACCTCGGCCAACTGCTCTAGCGTGATGATGCCCGGCTTGTCGGACATGTAGTCCTTGCCATGTTTCATCACGCGGATGCCGATGGGCGCGCGGTCTTCCGGAATCGCAGCGCTCAGGACCAGCTGGATGGAAGGGTCTTCCAGAATTTCATTTTCTTCGCGCACTATCTTCACTGCCGGAAAACGCTTCTTGAAATCGGCCCCCAGGTCAGGTTGTGCTCCGGTCAAATCGGCGGCAGCGAATTCTCCGCCGCCGCGTATCGTTGCTTCAATCTGGCTGAAGATGTGGTAGTGGTTGAATCCGATTACCGCGAACTTGATTTTGGGAGAACTCATGCCGCCGCCCATGCCTTGCGCACTCTCCACGGAACTGGACCGGACTGGAATACCGGCAAAGCTCTGCAAGGGAAAGGCTGACATGACTCCTGCCGAACCGGCAATCCCTTTGAGAAAATCTCGGCGATCCACGCTGGTCTTTTTCATGGAAATGAGCCCCCTCTAATACAACGCGCATTAGATTAACACTCTCAACCGCCAGGCGCGCTCCAACCCATAAGTACGTTACCTGATGGGGTTCACGCTGAAGCAATCATCCAGCCGTGATCTATAATCCTTGCAGGCGTTCTCCTAAAACTAATGGTATTTCTTATATTCCCCGCAGCTTTTGTCGGCGGCGAGATCGTTGATCTTGTCGGTCAATCGGGTCTTGTCGCCAAAATCGTATTGCTCATACTGCTGGCATTCAGCTTGGTTTCCTGGGCGATCATTCTGTCGAAATGGGGCACATTGCAGCGCGCACGCGTACAGAGTGGGCGGTTTGTCCGCGCCTTCCGCAAAGCGCACCGGCTACAGGACATCTCTGCTGTGGCCGAGCAGTTCCGTCCCAGCCCCCTGGTTGGAGTGTTCCATGGCGGGTTCGAAGAATTCCGCCGCCAGATGGGAAGCAGTGGGGCCGTGCGCAGCCTGCTGGCGATTCAACGGGCGATGCAGATTGCGGCGTCGGAAGAAATCAGCCGATTTGAACGCAATATGCCGTGGCTGGCGATCACTGGTGCGGTAACGCCGTTTGTCGGGCTATTTGGCACCGTCTGGGGAATTATCGATGCGTTCCATGGTTTAGGCACCGCTGGAGCTGCCACGCTTCGCGCCGTTGCCCCCGGTATTTCGGAAGCGCTGATTACGACGGCTGCGGGTCTGGTCGCGGCGATTCCCGCAGTGATCGCCTACAACCTGATCGGCAATTCCATCCGCGAGTTTGCTGCCCGCAGCGATGACTTCGCCCTGGAAATGATGAATGCGGTCGAGCGTCAGCAAGCAGAGCGCCCGGTTGCAGCCGAGGTGCGGCGGTAATGGCTTTCACGGCTGGCAACGGGCGGACGCAGACTTCGCTCTCCGACATCAATATCACTCCACTGGTGGACGTGGTACTGGTGCTGCTGATCATTTTTATGGTGACGGCGCCGGTGCTGCAATCAGGTATCGAAGTGAACGTCCCGCGCACCCGCACCGTAAAAGAGATCACCGAAGAGCGCATGGTCATCAGTATTGACAAGAAACAGCGGGTATTTATGGGAAATGACCCGGTCAATATCAACGAAATAGCCGCCAAACTGCATCAAAAGATAAGGGACCCGCAGCACCAGTTCATCTTCATACGGGCTGATGAAGATGTCCCTTTTGGCGCGTTTGCAACCGTGATGGATGCGGTCAAACAATCCGGTATCACCAACGTGAGCATCGTCACCCAGCCGCTTGATAGTCATGGCAAGCACTGAAATCTTCTTTGAACACGACCGTTGGGGCCGCAACCTGAGTTGGTCGGCGGTATTACACATTCTCGTGGCTGCAAGCATCGTGGGTTACGCCGTGATCGCGCCCGCCGGGAATGGCGCAGGTTGGGGTTCAGGTGGCGAGGGAGAGGCGATGGGTGTAACTCTGGTCAGTACCGTCCCCCTGCCCGCCACACGGGCTGAGAAGCAGAATGTTCTAGCCAATGAATCCAAGGGGCTGACGCAATCTCAGCCCAAAGCGGAGGAAGACGTCCCCGACGCCATCGCCATTCCCGACAAGAACACGAAGAGACGCAAGCCTGATACCAGCAGCAAACAGCAAAAAGCCCAGCCGCAGGAAGAGGCCAACAATGTCGTGCCCTACGGTCAGGGCGGTCCAGTCAGCGGGCCTTACGGCACCTTTAGCGCGGCGGGCGCTAAAGGGGGCTTTGGCTTTACCGGAGGTGGCGGCGATTTCGGGACCCGGTATGCTTGGTATGTACGCGTGGTGCAACAGAAGGTCTCGGATAACTGGCTGAAGTACGAAATCGACCCGCGTATTCAGGATGCGCAGCGCGTATATGTAAGCTTCGACGTTCAGCGCGACGGGCGGCCTAGTAACGTACAGATTGAGCAATCAAGCGGCGTACCATCGCTCGATCAGTCGGCGATTCGGGCCATCCAGCGCATTGACACTTTTGGTCCCTTGCCCCCGGATTATACGGGGAATAAGGTTTCCGTAGAGTTTTGGTTCGACTACAAAAGATAGATATACCCATGAAAAGATTTGTCTGGCACATTATCGCTCTCATTTTGCTGCTGTCCTACGGCGCGGCACAGGACTGGATTAAGACCGGTACGGGACTAGGCGTAGAAAAAGTCCGCCTGGCGACAGCCGATTTCCAGCCTTCCACTCAAGATGCCAAAAATACAGAATTGCAAAAGGTATTCAACGATACGCTTTGGAACGACCTCGACAACGCCGGCATTTTTGACATGGTATCCAAGAGCTTCAATCCGACTACGCCGGTGGGATCGCCGTCGGATGTGAAATTTGAGCAATGGAATGCGCCGCCCCCCAACGCTGCTATGTTGGCCTTTGGCAATCTGGGTGTGACGGGATCGAATGTTACAGTCCAAGGCTGGCTCTACGATGTCAAGAACACAACCTCTCCGCAAATCCTGGGCAAACAGTACACCGATCAGGCTTCCCCAGAAGCGGCCCGTACTATTGCCCACAAATTTGCCAATGAAATTATTTTTCGCCTAGGCGGCGGTATCGCGGGTATCACTGAAAGCAAAATCTATTTTGTGAGCGCCCGCAGCGGCAGGAAAGAAATATGGGCCATGGACTATGATGGCGCCAACCAACATGCGGTGACTCACCTGGGAGCCATTTCCCTTTCGCCCCATCCTTCGCCGGACGGTTCACGTATTGCTTTCAGTTCCCTGACCAAGTCCGGATGGGAAATTCTGATGTACTCCCTGGATCTGAACCGCATGGTCGCGTTTCCCCGGTTCAGTGGCACCAACCTATCTCCATCCTGGGCACCGGACGGGACGCGAATTGCTTTTTCCTCTTCGCGTAGTGGCGATCCGGAAATCTATACGGTGGACAATTCCGGAACGAATTTGAAGCGCGTTACCGCTTCTAAGGGACCGGACGTTTCGCCCACCTGGAACCGCAAAACAGGATCGCAGATTGCGTGGGTCAGTGGACGTACCGGCCTGCCGCAGATTTATACTGCGGAAGCCGATGGGACCAACGTCCAGCGCGTAACTGACCAAGGTTATGCGGTATCGCCGTCGTGGTCGCCCAACGGGCAATTTCTGACGTTCTCTTGGATCCGTCACTATGGTCCCGGAGAGCCCGGCTCGCAGGATATTTATTTGATGGACATCGCCAGCAAACAGTTCGTACAGTTGACACACGACGGCGGGCGCAATGATTTTCCCAGCTGGTCGCCGGATGGACGGCATATAGTTTTTCAGTCCAACCGTTCCGGAAGCCTGCAAATTTGGACTATGCTGGCAGATGGAACAAGTCAAAGGGCTTTAACAACTTCAGGCAGTAATTCACAACCCAACTGGAGTTGGAAGTGAAATCGGTCTTTGCTCGTTGGCCGTCAACCAGCGAGAATGCATTTTCGTATTTGACGCACGACGAATAAAGACAAAATATCGAAATGGGGAGGAGCAAGTGAACCATCAAATCTTAAAAAGAAGCGCATTCGTTCTCGCCTTAGGCGCCGTCATGATGTTGTCAGCCTGCAAGAAGAAAGTTGCGCCGCCGCCACCACCACCGCCGCCACCACCGGCCGCACCTACGGCCTCTTTAACGGCCAGTCCGAATACCGTGGACAAAGGCCAAGCCGTTACTCTGACGTGGGAGACGACCAATGCCACTGACGTCAGTATTGACGGTATCGGCGCAGTGCAAGCCAGCGGCTCACAGCAGGTCACGCCCGCTGATTCGACCACCTATCATCTGGCCGCGAAGGGTGCGGGAGGAACGCAAGAGGCCACGGCACGTGTGACCGTGAATGCACCGCCGCCTCCGCCGCCTCCGCCGCCGTCTCCGACGGAAGAAGAGCTGTTCTCGCAGAGTGTGAAGGACGTTTACTTCAACTACGACGCAGCGGACATTCGCCCCGATCAGCAGGCTAGCTTGCAGGGGGACGTTGATTTCCTGAAGCAGCATCCCGGAATCAAGTTCACCGTTGAAGGGCACTGCGATGAGCGCGGTTCCACCGAATACAACCTGGCATTAGGTGACAATCGTGCCAATGCGGTAAAGACCGCCTTGACCCAGGCCGGGATCGGTGCCGAACGCATTCAAACCATCAGCTACGGCAAAGAGCGGCCATTCTGCACTGAATCCAACGAAGAGTGCTGGCAGCAGAACCGCCGGGGCCATTTCGTGTACGAGAAGTAACGCTTTTCTTCAGTGGCGCTGGCAAGAGCCAGCGCCACTGTTGGAACCCCACAAGACACCTTTGCCTGAATGTCCTTATCCTGCAAAATAGAATGATGGTGGACTAAAACGCTCAAACCGGGCGCAATACTTTTTGCATCTTAGGAATATGCCAATGAACAAAATGACCCGTTATTTCAGTTTGCTTGCCATTGCATCTGGGTTGTGTGTGCTTTCCACTCCCGCCTGGAGCGTAAGCCGGGAGATGGTGCAATTGCAGGCCAGTGTGGACGATCTGAAGGCCCAGATGACGCAAATGAAACAGTCGTTCGACGAGCGCATGGGCGTCATGAAGAACCTGATGGAGCAAAACACCGACACTACGAACAAAGTCGGCGCTGCGGTTGCCGCGTTGCAGGCCACGATCCAAAAGCAGCAGGGCGATTCGGCAGGCCATGCGGACCAGCTTTCGGGCCAGATACAAGCGCTCAACGATACGATGGATGAGGTCAAGGTACGCCTGGCGAAACTCAGCAAGCAGCTGGAGGACATGCAATCGGCACAGCAGAGCCTCAACGCACAACAGGCGCAACAACAGGCCATGGCCCAGGCGCCTCCACCGGATGTGCTGTACAACAACGCCCTGCGGGATTTTAATGCCGCCAAGAACGATTTGGCGGTGCAGGAGTTCGGCGATTACATCAAGTTCTATCCAAACACGGACCTCGCGGGAAACGCCTATTACTACCTCGCAGATATCGAATTCCGCCAGGGCAACTATCAGCAGGCAGCCAAGGACTACGACCAGGTCTTGCAAAATTTCCCCAGCGGAAATAAAGCTGCCGCGGCCCAACTCAAGAAGGGTTTCGCGCTGATTGAATTGGGTCAGAAGGATGATGGCGTGACCGAGTTGAGGCATGTTGTACAGCGTTATCCAAGGTCACCCGAAGCCACGCAAGCAAAGGACAGACTGCGCAAGCTCGGCGTGAGCACACGCTAGCTAGTAGTCCGGTATTGTTTTCTCGGCGATCTTTGCGGCCTCGGCGGTTTAAGGTTCGAGTTTTCTGGACCCAGGCAAACATCTTAGAACGCAGAGTTCGCATAGAAACATCGCAAAAGGCGCAGAGCCGTATCCCTTCTGAACTGGACTTAGCTCTGAAGATTGGCCAGAATAAGCTGTCACGATCGGGGCCCTTCCAGCACTAATATCCAAGAGTTGTTTACAGGGAGTTCCCCCATGCCCGCATGGAAAGGCATCATCGGCAAAAGTTTTACGCCAGACGCATTTGCTGACTACGTAGCCACCATTTCTTTTCCCGCCTGGCGGCCGCAGTTTGTCGTGCTGCACAACACCGCAGTCCCAAAACTTGCGGACTGGCATTCCGTTCTGGGCGACGTGCGCATGGGTAACCTGGAGAACTTTTATAAGAATGTGCAGCAGTGGTCGGCCGGTCCCCATTTGTTTGTTGCCGATGATCTGATCTGGGTATTCACTCCGTTGAACGTGTCCGGAGTCCATTCGCCATCGTGGAACAGCATTGCATGGGGAGTGGAGATGGTGGGTGATTATGCAGTCGAACCCTTTAGCCCAGCAGTGCGAGCGAACGTGCTCAGCGCGCTGGCTACGCTGCATGCAGCCTTGGGGTTGAACCCGGACACCTTGCGGCTGCACAAAGAAGACCCCAAGACCACTCATATCTGTCCCGGCAAAAACGTCATTAAAGCAGACATCATTCAGGGAATACACGACAAATTGGCTGGGGGCGGCGAACATGTGCCGGGAGGATTAGACCACTAGCGGTTGGACTGTGAGTCTCCCAATTTCAAACTTCTTAGGCAGTATTTGAGCTCGGTGCTCACTTCGGTTACTCGCATTCCCGCCTGAGCCATCAGCTTGCATGAGAGTGCGGCACGCGTCTGGGTTCCCTCACCAACATCAAAACCAACCCGGCAGTATTGGCAATCTTCATTCCAACAGAAGCGGCCATAGGACACCTGCTCGGGCGCTAGATATTGAAAACACCGTAACAGATGGTTGTTCTCCGGCACTTCGAATTCCCGGCCCATAATTGTGATTTTCACCAGCTGCGAAAAAGGCCTGAAAAGAGTGGTCGGTGCGGTCATGCTTAAGAAATTCTACGATCTGGTGGTTGTCCTATGAAAGAACGAAGGTGACTGGCCTGTAGGAACAAGTCGCAGTCACCTTCTCTACATCAACCTGGGTAGACGGTTACCGGCCGTGATGGCGATAGTCTTGCCGCCCGTCGTGATGGCGTTCATGGCGGCGCTCGTGACGGCGTTCATGATGCCGTTTATGGCGGCGTTCGCGACGCTCTGCACGGTATCTTTCACCGCGATAGCTTGCGTTCACCAATCTAACGCCATCTGTCCGAGGCGTAGCGTACGACTGTGCCCATAATCCGGAACTCAACAGCAATGTCACCGCTAACGAGAGGATCCAATGTTTGATTCGCATTCTCCTCACCTCCTGGTAGCGATGCAAACCCTCCCTCCAAGCAAAAGTTTCGTTTGCCGTCTAAGGAGTTGAACTGGCACACTTTAAGGGCACAGCATTTAACGCTTATTCGAGAGAATGCAATGAAAATAACCCATTGGTTGGTTTTGATATGGTTCGTAGTCCGCCCGTTGTTTGCGGCGGACAATCACCATCCGTTCCGCTACGATGCCTCTCAGCCGCTGCATATCGAGGAAAGATCATCGGAGAGCCACGATGGCTTTGTGCTCCACGATATTCGGTTCAATGATGTGGCCGGACAAAGTATGACCGCCTACCTGATTGTCCCTCAGGGCAAGGGCCCATTCACTGCCGTCCTTTACGTACATTGGCTGGGAGATCCCGCAACCTCAAACCGGACGCAATTCCTGAAAGAAGCAGAAGACTTGGCCCAACATGGGGCCGTTGCCTTGCTGGTCGATATGCCATGGTCGGTACCGGGCTGGTTCGGTAACCGGAATATGAAGGATGACTACGATTTCTCCATTCGGCAGGTCCAGAATCTGCGGCGGGCGCTCGATGTGCTAACGCAAAAACCGGACGTTGATCGCAAGCGCATTGCGTATGTGGGCCATGATTTTGGCGCGACCTACGGTGCGATTCTGCTGGGGGTGGACCCGCGCATCCGTTATGCCGTTCTGATGGCGGGCACCCCTATCCTGAGTGATTGGTTCCTGCTCGGAGCGAAGATTCAGGGAGAGGAGCGTGAGGCCTACATCAAAAAGATGGCCCCGCTCAATCCAGTTAATTTCCTAGGTAAAGCTAAATCGGTCTCGGTTCTGATGCAATTCGCGACGAATGACAAATTCATTCCCAAGGACAAAGCAGAGTTATTCGCGAATTCAGCTAACCAGCCAAAAGATTTTCGCTGGTACGAGTCCGAACATGAGCTGAATGCGCAGGCCGCTTCGGACCGTATGACGTGGCTCGAACATCAATTGAAGCTTACAATCGCAATTATAGGCAACTAGACAGCAGAATACGGCAACCAATTTTCTCATTTACACGGAGCGCACATGACATCAACAAAAGATCAGGACAGCGGCAAGGGTGCAGTCGAACAGGAAGTCCGTGGGCAACCTACAAACACATCATTGGCTGGCCAACTGGGCCATCGCGATCAAGATGCCCTCATCAAGGCAAATGACACCGACTTCCCCGAGCCAGGCGGCAAGGAAGAACACAGCGGAGAAAAAAGAACGGCCTAAACTTCCGCTTTCTATTTGTCCTTGCTTCCCTCCCGGCTGCTGCCGCTCTGGCCTTCTTACTTGTGGTTAAAGTCCAGGCCGAAGGATGGTTTCTCGCGCGTCCCCCCGATCTTGATGGGGATTTGAGTTTGACCGTTCTTGCGAAAAAATGGGTCCACTATCTTGAGGAAGAATGACTTCACGCCGGTGGTGGTCTGAGAAAGCTTGGCGTCCATTCGCAGAATTCCGTGGAAATCGAGCGCCTCAGTTTTCAGGCCATAACTGCCATCGAGATAGACGCTGGCGCCCGTAATTGTGAACCTCAGATTCTTAAAATCTATGGTCCCGTTGTCCATTCGGAAGCGCCCCGTTAGCTCGGATACATCGCTACCTGCGTTTTTGTCCTCCGGTTTTCCCTGGGCCTTGCGGCTGAAGGTCTCGAGCTTTTTCTTCACTTTGGGATCGGTAAATCCTGCCCAGCCCACTCCGAAATTCCCTGCAAGGTTTATGCGTTCGGTCACGTCGCCATTTTCGTCCTTTCCCGACGGCAGATCGAACTTGGCCTTGAATTTCATGTTGCCGGTCATGATCGGCTTATCGCCTTTGACGGCAAGGCGCATTAGGTCTTCCATGCGCCCTTTGTAGAAATCCACATCAAGCGTGATGTGGCGGCCGGACATCTCTTTCGTCTTGATAATCGGCCCCGCCGCCGTGAAATAGGAATTCAGAAAGTGTGCCTGCACCGGATGCAATATCGTATTTCCGTTGGTCCCATCCACGGTCGCGCTGAACGTTGTATCGAGAGAAACTGTATGTCCTCCGCTGTCCATGACAAAATCCGGGGTATGAGTTTCGCCCACGATTTCGATCATTTCCAGAACGCCGCCGAATTTTCCCTTTGAAGACAGGATTCCCCCAATCCCCCTGAATACGCCGAGGTCGGCGTGGTCGAAGGTATAGGACGCGTCCAGAGGCGTTTGGTCGGGATCGTCCGAGCTCCAGGGACCGAAGCTGCCCTTTGCCTCGATTTCTCCCGGCGGCTTGTCGTTGGTCAGGCTTGCGGTAAACGATGCCGCGCGCTCAAGTCCGACCGAGGTCATGACCAACTTATGAATATCGAACTCGTGCGGCAATTTTCCGGGATCTTTAGGGAGCAAAATGAGCTTTGCGTCTTCGGCGACGACTTCGGTCACGGAAATAGGGATTTTCTTCTTGATGGCATATTGCCGGGGCTGGTTGCCATCCTTTGGCGGTATGGTGATCACCAGTCCTTGCAGCTTGATTCGCATGATCTTCCATGGGTTGGCAAAAATGCGAAGCAGGCTGGCATCGGTGGAAAACTTGTCGATCACGATCATGGGCGGAACATCGGTGCGGCCGTCCTTGCGGAGCGCCAATCCGCCTCCCTCCAAGCGCAGCGTGGGGAAAAGATCGGTATGGAATTTCTTGAGTTCGACGTCGCTGTGGAATTTTTCCTCCAGTATCGCGACGGCACGCCGGTGAAGATACGGGTCCGCGTAGTGCACGGCAAGGGAGCCAAGCAGGCTGCCAAAGATCAAAAGCCCAATGAGACCAATGAGGACCAACTTCGTCCACGACCTAGATTTAGCAGGAGCGGGAGCGGCTAGGTCGAGGGGCATACTTTCACCGCCTCTTCAGACGAGAGCTAGGCGAGATAAGTTGGCTGGGCCAGGCCTTTTAGCTGCAAATACTTGCCTACCGCAGTTCTTCCATGACCTGCTCAAGCACTTCCCTGCTTGGACGGACAACCGATTCCGGCAATGTCGCCAATGGCTGGTCCGTAATGTTCAACAGATCTATGAAAGTAGGCGTTTTGGTGTTGACATAGAAGATGCCGGTGAGGACCTCGCCCTTTTCATGCGATTGATTCAAGCGGCGAATGGCTTCAATTCTGTTGGTGGGATCGTAGTCTTCTTCGATTTTGCGCAACATCAGTTTGGACCCATCGTGCATCGTGACTTCGGTAGTTGAGCCGGCTTCATATTCCACGCTGATGTCCTCGAAGTAAGGCACGAAGTTGATTTCCTGGAGCGGCTCTTCGTGGTCTTTCATGTACTTGTAGGATTTGGTCGAGCCGTCGTGATCATTGAAGGTCACGCAAGGCGAGACGATGTCCAGCATCACCGTGCCCTTGTGAGCAATGGCGGCCCTTAACATGGCCTGAAGCTGCTTTTTGTCGCCCGAGAACGAACGGCCGACAAAGGTCGCCCCCAGCGTGATGGCCATTTCACAGGTATCAATAGGCGGTAGATCGTTGAGCACGCCGGTCTTCAGTTTCGACCCGAGGTCCGCAGTCGCGGAGAACTGGCCTTTGGTCAGGCCATATACGCCGTTGTCTTCGATGATGTAGATCATGGGCAGATTGCGCCGCATGAGGTGGACAAACTGCCCGACGCCGATTGAAGCCGTATCGCCATCGCCACTGACACCCAGCGCGAGCAGATTGTGATTGGCCAGGACCGCGCCGGTGGTAACCGATGGCATGCGTCCATGGACCGAGTTGAAGCTGTGTGAGCGGTTCATGAAGTAAGCCGGGCTTTTGGACGAACACCCAATGCCGCTCATCTTAATGACGCCCTCGGGCTTAACGCCCATATCGTACATAGCGTCAATGATGCGTTCCGAAATGGCGTTGTGGCCGCAACCGGCGCAGAGGGTGGTCTTCCCGCCCTTGTACTCCATGACAGTTAGGCCGATGCGGTTGGTCTTGGGAGCCGGGGTTTGCGGCGGAGGCGTTGTGGTGGTCGCCATGTTATTTGCCCTCCATGGTCATAAGTTCGTCGGTAACGGAGCGGGCATCCAGCGGCAGCCCATGTATGTGGGCGATGCTGCGCAGCCGCGGGGCCAACCCAGGATCGATATCCAGCTTGAGCAGGCTTAGCATCTGCGCGTCCCGGTTTTGCTCCACCAGATAGACGCGATCATGATTCTTCACAAAATCGTGGACCTCGCGGGTAAACGGATACGCTTTCAGCCGCAGATAATCAGTCTCGATTTTGTATTCATTGCGAAGCTGATCACGGCTCTCGACAATTCCCCAGTGCGAAGTGCCGTAGGCAATGATGCCAATTTTTGCCTTGCCGGTTTCGACTTCGGGACGGGGAACAAAGGAACGCACCGTCTCAAACTTACGGTTGATGCGCTCCATGTTGCGCTCGAAGTCGTCAGGACGCTCGCTGTAACGAGCTTCTTCGTTGTGGCCGCTACCGCGCACAAAATATGCGGCTGAAGGATGGTCCGTGCCGGGCAATGTGCGGTAGCCAATGCCGTCGCCGTCCACGTCCTTGTAGCGGGCGAAGCTTCCCATGCGGTCCAGGTCTTCCTTGCTCAGGATCTTGCCACGTGAGATCGGCTTCTCCGGATATTTGAAGGGATCAGCCATCCAGTTGTTCATGCCGAGATCGAGGTCGGACATAACGAACACCAGTGTCTGAAACTTTTCCGCCAGATCGAAAGCCTCGATCGCCATACTGAAACACTCTTCCGGAGAAGACGGCAGCAGCATGATGTGCTTGGTATCGCCGTGCGAGAGAAAAGCGGTGGAGAGGATATCGCCCTGAGCGGTGCGTGTGGGTAATCCGGTAGACGGACCGACGCGCTGGATGTCCCAGATCACTCCCGGCACCTCCGCATAGTAGGCCAGGCCGGCAAACTCCGACATCAACGAGATACCCGGACCGGCGGTAGCGGTCATGGAACGCGCACCCGCCCAACCCGCACCAATCACCATACCGATGGCGGCGAGTTCGTCTTCTGCCTGTACGATGGCGAATGTCGCCTTGCCATCCGGCCCGATGCGGAAGCGCTTCATGTAATCAATCATGGCCTCAGGAAGCGAAGAGGATGGCGTGATCGGATACCAGCTCAAAACTGTGCAGCCGGCAAACACACAGCCCAAAGCTCCGGCCGCGTTGCCGTCAATGATGATCTTGCCCTGCGTCTTATCCATTTTCTGGATGTAGAACGCGTCTTTCTTGGTCAAATTCGCGGCGGCATAGTCGTACCCAGCCTGAACAGCAGCCAGGTTCAGGTTGGCGGCCTTTACTTTTTTCGCGAACTGTTTGCGGATGGCCTTCTCCACCTCGCCCATATCAATCTCAAGCAGCCGGGCTACTACGCCAACGTAGATCATGTTCTTGACCAGTTTGCGCAGCTTGGCTTCGGGGCAGACGGGTGCAACCAGTTTGTCGTAGGGGACGGAGTAGAAAATCAGATCATCCCGCAGCGTATTGAGATTCAGAGGCTCGTCGTAGAGAACGGACGAGCCGGGCGCCAGGGACTTCACATCTTCATGCGCGGTCTCCGAATTCATCGCGACCAAAAAGTCGATTTCCTTCTTGCGCCCGATGTAGCCGTCCTTGTTGGCGCGGATGGTGTACCAGGTTGGCAGTCCGGCAATGTTCGATGGGAATAAATTCTTGCCGGAGACGGGTACTCCCATCTGGAAGATACTGCGAAGAAGAACGGTGTTGGAGCTCTGCGAACCGGAGCCGTTGACCGTCGCCACTTGAATACTCATGTTGTTGACGACGCGCTGCTGGGTACGTCCCGCATCCTGGCGGAACGCGACATCTGTGGTGGCCATTTCTCGATCCTTCCCTCTGGTTGGAGGTGGTGCCCGCTGGCGTTACTTGCAGTGAAAGCGGAACTTATTATTATACGGCAGATGAATGGCGATGGAGATGAAAGGTACTTAAGTAATCAAGGGAAAGGCGCTGGGGCACCCGTTTTTTGCGATTTACGCTTCCTGGCGGAAGAACTGCACCATATTGCGGAATTTGTTGTAGCGGGAATCGAGCAACTGAGACAGTGGCATCTGCTTCAATTCCCCAAGCTGCTGTTGCAAGGTGGCATCGAGCAACGCCGCGGCGGCTTCGTGGTCGGTGTGGGCCCCGCCTTCTGGTTCTGGGATAACACCGTCGATACACTGCATCTCGCACATATCCTTGGCGGTGATGTGCAAAGCTTCGGCGGCCAATTCTTTCTTAGTGGTGTCACGCCACATAATGGAAGCGCAACCCTCTGGAGAAATCACCGAATAAATCGCGTTCTGCATCATCAGGACCCGGTCTGCAACCGCAATCGCCAACGCGCCACCACTGCCGCCCTCGCCGGTAATTAAGGTAATGGTCGGCACCTTCAGGCGGGCCATTTCGCGGAGATTGTGGGCAATAGCTTCAGCCTGACCGCGCTCTTCCGCGCCCAAGCCGGGATAGGCCCCCGGAGTATCAATAAATGTCAGGACCGGCCGCTGGAACTTCTCCGCAATCTTCATGACCCGAAGCGCTTTGCGGTATCCCTCAGGGTTGGGCATGCCGAAGTTGCGATACACCTTTTGCTTGGTGTCGCGGGCTTTCTGGTGGCCGATGATCATGACCTCTTCGCCGTGGAAACGGGCCATGCCGCAGATGATGGCGGGGTCATCGGCGAATCCGCGGTCACCGTGAATTTCGCTCCATTCGGTAAAAATCCGCTCTATGTAGTCGAGAGTGTATGGGCGCTGGGGATGGCGGGCCAATTCGGTTTTCTCCCACGCGATAGAACGTGGCTTCATCTGGTTGCGTAAGGCATCAATCCGCTGATGGAGGCGCTGTATTTCCTCGCGCGTGTCTTCATCTTCGTCCGAAGCCACCGCTTGCAGCCTGGCGATCTGCTGCTCGATCGTTTTCAGTTCCTGCTGTGCCCGGGCGTCCATCTTGAAGCCGTTACCGTTACCATTTCTGCCCCGATGGGCTTCCACCATGGAGAGAAGGAACTCCACCCCGGTGATGACCATGACTGTTCTGCCTGTCGGCAACGTGGCCGTAGTCAGGCCCGGACTTCTGGGAGTGAAAGCTCTCATCCGCCACAGATTTCTAGTTGATCACCCGCACCGCGCCGCGGCCACACAGCTCCTCGACCCGGGCGATAAAACTACGGTCTGGCAGGACATTATAGCCTTCCGCCTCCATTACCACCATGAAATCGCCTTCACGTTCCACATCAAATAACACCTTGGCTTCGCCCTTGCGCTCGGTAAACAGGGTGTGCAGGGCGTCAACGGTTGCCTCCTGCGAGGTTTGGACGGGGACGCGGATGCGGAGTGAGCGGGGAAGCGGAACCTTGTAATCTTCGAGGGAATATATCTCGTTTACTGTGAGCTTGGGATTCGCGCCTTCCTCAATGCGGACACCGCATCGAATCAGCACTGGGATCTCCCATTTCACTTTTTCTTGCAGTTTGCGATAGGCCTCGGGAAAAACCAGCATGTCAACGGAGCCGGACATATCTTCCAGACTGCCCTGCGCGTAGAAGTCTCCCCGTTTCGATTTTAGGACGCGGATGTTGGTAATGATTCCGGCCGTGGTAATGTTTTCGTCTTTGCCGGTTGAAGACTTCATCGCACCCAAGTCCTGGGTGCTGAGTGCATTCAGATCCTGCAACTTATCTTTGTATTTTTCCAGCGGGTGTCCGGTAATGAAAAATCCCAAGATTTCTTTTTCCGCGGCCAAGCGAACTTGCTCATCCCAGTCGGGCGTGTTCGGAAGCTTCTGATTGTCTACCTGAACCTCTTCCTGCTGAAATACACCGAACAAGCCATGTTGACCGGATTCGGCATCGCGTTGGGCCTTCTGCGCCTGTTCCATGGCTTTGTCGAGCACGGCCATCAGTTGGGCACGACGTCCGAGGGAATCCATGGCGCCGCTCTTGATTAGAGACTCAAGAACGCGCTTATTCAGCAACCTGAGATCCACGTTCTCGCAAAATTCGTAGATGGATTTTAATTTGCCCAGCTTTTTGCGGCCAGCGACGATAGATTCGATGGCATTGCCACCAACGTTCTTGACCGCGGCTAATCCGAAGCGAATCGCCGCACCATGCGGCGTAAAGTTAGCATCGGAGACGTTGATGTCTGGAGCTTCAACTGCGATTCCCATTTCACGGCATTCATTGATGTACTTCACCACGTCATCCGTGCTTCCAGTGACCGAAGTCAGCAACGCTGCCATGAACTCAACCGGGAAATGGGTCTTCAGATATGCCGTCTGGTACGCAAGCCACGCATAGGCGGCTGAGTGAGACTTATTGAAGCCGTAGCCGGCGAACTGCTCCATCAGGTCGAAAATCTTGGTGACCTTTTTGGCTGGGAATCCGCGCTGGGTCGCGCCTTGCACAAAGCGGTCGCGTTGCTGCGCCATTTCCTCCAGCTTCTTTTTCCCCATGGCGCGGCGGAGCAAGTCCGCATCGCCCAGCGAGTAGCCTGCCAGCCGGTTGGCGATCTGCATGACTTGTTCCTGGTAGACAATGACGCCCAATGTCTCATGCAGTATTTCTTGCAGTTCCGGCAACTCGTATTCGATCTTGCGCCGTCCGTGTTTGCGCTCGATGAAATCGTCAATCATGCCGCCCTGTATGGGGCCGGGGCGGTAAAGAGCGTTGAGTGCGGTCAAGTCTTCAATCGAGTTTGGTTTATAGCGCCGCAGCACGTCGCGCATGCCGTGAGATTCAAACTGGAACACGCCTGAGGTCAGGCCGCTGTGGAAGACCTTTTCATAGGTGGTAGGGTCCTGAGGAATTTCATCTAATTTGATTTTTTGACCGCGGACCTGGTCGATGAGTTTCACCGCGTCATCAAGGATGGTCAGCGTCGTCAAGCCCAGGAAGTCCATCTTCAACAGGCCAAGCTTTTCGATGGCCACCATGTCGAAGGCAGTGACGATTTCGTCGTTTTTTGTCCTATAGAGCGGGACCAGCTCGGTCAGCGGCTTAGGTGCGATCACAACGCCGGCGGCGTGGACGCCCGCATTGCGCACCAAACCCTCCAGCTTTTTCGCCGTGTCAAACAGCTGCCGAATTTGCGTGTCGGTCTCGTATGCCTGCTGGAGTTGGGGAGAGTCTTTTAGGGCCTGTTCGAGTGTGATGTTGAGCTGTGTCGGCACCATTTTGGCGATGCGGTCAACGTCGGCGTATGGCATGTCCATGGCCCGGCCAACGTCTTTAATCGCAGCTTTGGCGGCCATGGTGCCGAAGGTGATGATCTGGGCGACGTTTTCGCGTCCGTATTTTTGGGTGACGTAGTTGATCACTTCGCCGCGGCGGTTCATGCAGAAGTCAATATCAATATCCGGCATGGAGACGCGCTCA
Source organism: uncultured Acidobacteriota bacterium (assembly GCA_963837365.1). GTDB lineage: Bacteria > Acidobacteriota > Terriglobia > Terriglobales > Acidobacteriaceae > CAWBXL01. The sequence goes on along the minus strand of CAWIMW010000003.1, from coordinate 102,468 downwards.
GGGTTCAAAAAGCGTTCGAACAGCAGCTCGTGTTGCAGAGGATCAAGATCCGTAATGCCGAGCGAATACGAGACCAGCGATCCTGCCGCCGAACCGCGTCCTGGGCCCACGGGAATGTCGTGCTCGCGTGCGTAACGGATGAAGTCCCATACGATCAGGAAGTATCCCGAGAACTGCATCTGCTGGATAATGCCCAGTTCCCGCGTCAGCCGCTGCTCGTAGTCGGCCAGACTGTGCTTGAGCTTGTTTTGCGACGCCAAAAAGTACAGGGTTTCCGACCTCTGCGCAAAACCCTGGCGGGTGATATGCTCAAAATAACTGTCCAGCGTGTAACCGGCAGGCACGTCGAAATGGGGAAACGGAGTTGCGACCTTTTCCAGCCGCATGCTGCAACGCTCGGCGATGTCCAGCGTCCGCGTGATCACATCCGGCGCGTCTTTGAACACCATGGACATTTCCTTGTGGCTCTTCACAAAGAAATCGGTACCGTGGAACTTCATGCGGTTGGTGTCCTGGATGGACTTGCCGGTCTGGATGCACAGCATTACATCCTGTGCATGGGCATCTTCCTCGCAGAGGTAGTGGCTGTCGTTGGTGGCCACCATCGGCAAGCCGAGGTCTTTCTCCATCCGATATAACGCTGGATGGATGCGGTGTTCCTGCTCCAGCCCCTGGTCCTGGATCTCTAAATAGAAATTGCCTTTGCCGAAAATGTCGTTGTAGGCGGCTGCGGCGTTGCGCGCGGCGTCATACTTTTCTTCCATCAAGTACTCTGCCACTTCCCCTTTAAGGCAACCGGAGAGACCGATAAGTCCCTTGGAATGTTCCGCCAAGAATTTCTTGCTAACCCGCGGCTTGTAATAAAAGCCATGCAGCGAGGCTTCCGAGGTGATCTTGATGAGATTGCGGTAGCCCTCTTCGTTCTCTGCCAGCACCAGTAAATGGTTGTAAGTGTCCCCGTCAGGCGGCGTGCGTTCGATGTTGTGATCGTCCTTCTTACAGATGTAAAGCTCGCAACCAACGATGGGCTTGACTCCGGCTTTGTTGGCGGCGTTCACGAACTCCACCGCGCCGAAGATGTTGCCGTGATCGGTCATGGCGACCGCCGGCATACCCAGCTCTTTCACCCGGTGGACAAGCTGATCCACGCCACAGGCGCCGTCGAGCATGGAGTAGTCAGTATGGAGATGTAAGTGAACGAATTGGGACATGTTTCTAACTTAATTCTATGGACATGTCAGCAGAATTAGAAGGGGCAAAACTGTGGAAAACCGCGCGGAACATTTGGAAACGGGCTTGCCCCGTCTGTTATGAATCTAAAATCCGTCCACATGAAAATTGTGGATGTTCACCCGCTGCTGGGTTGCCCGGCATGATCGCAAAACTTGGACAGTCGGGGCAAGCCCCGTCTCCACACGTTTAGTTTTGATCGCCCGCGCCGTGCTTGGTTTGGCACAGCTTGCAAAACGTCGGTGGAAGACTGTTATCCACCCGGTGTTTGACCGGCGGGATGCTACGCAGATACGCGAACACCGCTTGGATCTCATCATCAGTCATGTATTTGGTTTCGCTATAGGGCATGGTCGGGTTCAGCTGCCGCGCCTTGACCCTTCCTGTGCGCAGCACTTCGATAAACAAAGCTTCGTCGTAATACGAAATTCCAGTGGGATCGGGGGTTAAATTCGCTGCCGTTGCGGTCCCGGCAGGACTGCTCAGAGTGGTTCCACCGGCCAACGTCATGCCTTGAATGTCTTGCCCTTTGATTGCAGGGGTGTGGCAATCTCCGCAACCTGACCTTAAGAGCAGGTATTTTCCCCACTGCACTTTGTCGGAGGTATCGGGTTGGGGGACGCTTTCCCTAAGCGGCTGTGGAGCGCTCCGAATCAGGTAATTGACAGGAAATATGAGTTTCGTCTGCGGCAACGGATTGCGGACCGGGGGGACCGAGCGGATATAAACAACAATGGAAGCCAGGTCTTCGTCGGACATGTGGCGGAAGTTCCGATAAGGCATCATGGGAAACAGCGCGCGGCCATCGTGCCCTATACCCTCACGAATCGCACGGGCAAATTGATCGTCGGTCCAATTGCCTGCTCCGGTTTCGGGATCAGGACTGAGATTGGGTGCGAATACGCGACCGGGCAGGTCACGATATGGTTCTTCTTCTCCGCTGAATTCACGGCCTGGTAATACAGCTTGTCCGGGGTTGTTGCCCTGGTGTGGGGAATGGCAGAAATAGCAGCCTGTGGTGCGAACCAGATGCGCTCCGCGTTCCAGTCTGGCGGGAGTTGACTCGAACTTGCGGTCGGTAAGTTTTCTTACCTTCGGTCCGATGATGGGACGCCAGCCGACCGTCAGGGTGATAGCAGCCACTAACAAAAGACCAAGGAAGATCACTCCAAGTAACAGAATTTTGCCAATCTTTTTCATGAATCACCAGTGTAGTCGGCTGGAGATAGGGCTTGCCGCCAGATTATTTGTTGGAGCGACGGGGCAAGCCCCGTCAGAACATGCCTACCTTTTCTTCTTTTTTGCAGGCTGTTTTGGCTTCATCTTCTCCACTTTATTGGCCTGCGGCGCGGTTTTTGCAGGCGCAGCTTTGGCTGGAAGTTTGACTGCGACCGGTGGCGCTGTTCCCTTTTTCCCCGCAGCGACCCCTTTAGCGCGCGCAGCACTCTCCTGAGGCTTTCCCATTGCTGCCGGCGCAATGGCAGTGGGAGCCGCAACAGCTGCCCCTTTGCCTTTTTTCTTTCCGGCAGCAGGAGTCCCAACCGGAGCCGTCGCCGCCGCGGCTTTGGCTGCCCGGCCACGCCGAACCGGCGGAGGTGGCGGAGGCGGAGGTGGCGGCGCCAGCGGCTTCAAATATTTCAGCGTCTCAGTCCGTGAACGGAGTTTGCCATCCAGCAGGAGCATGAAAACATCATGCGCAATCTTGGGATACTCCGGCATCTGCGGGGTAATCAACAGCTCCGTCATCTCCGGCAACGGAATCTTCTGCTGCACCTGACGCCATTTGGTAAAGAAATTCTTGATCTTCTGCTGCACCCCCTGCTGCCGCGAAGTCAGCGACAAAAACAAAATCATCTCCGGTCGCGCTTCCGACAACAGCTTCCAGGTGCGCGACGGGGTTGCGGCTTCTTTGCCGGTCAGGCGTTTGGCCAATCCCTTGGCGTGGTCTTCAATGTCCCGCCAGGCTTCGACCAAATCTTTGCGCGGAATCAGTTTGCGGATTTCATTGATTTCTTTATCGCTGAGCCGCGACGTCAGGAAGTACATCGCCGCGGGAGCAGTGTCCGGGGCATATCCCATCTCGTTCATCTGCTGTCGTGTCTTCAGCAATTGCCCCAGGTTTGGCGTATCCACCTTGGCACTCGTCCAGTGAGAACTCAGAACTTTAAGCCAGCCCTCTTTCTCCAGGGCTTTCAAAACATTAAGAGGATCTTCCTCATATCCCAACTGGGCCAATTCCAGCCCAATCGCCTTATTGGTGATGTATTCGATGTAATTGTTTTCTTTGGCCGATTCGTAGCGCATTTGCGTGCGCTCTTCCAGTGGCCAGTGAAAACGCGCTGCAAACCGCGTCGCCCGAATCAACCGCGACGGATCTTCCACGAAGGCGTAATTATGCAAAACGCGAATGAGCTTGGCTTCAATATCGGCCATGCCATTGAAGGGGTCCATCAGCAGCCCACGGGATCCTTCATTGAGCGATAGCGCCATCGCATTGATCGTCAGATCACGGCGGCGCAAATCTTCAATCATGGTCGCGGGAGAAATCATTGGAGGCTTGCCGGTTTTCTCATAGCGCTCGATGCGCGCCATGCTGATTTCCGCGCGCACGTTGCCCGGCAGGGTCAGGTACAGCGTCTTGGTGTCATCGTCAGTGGCGACGACCCGCGCTCCTGCTTTTTCCAAGTCCTTCTGAAGCTTTAAGGGATTGCCCTGAACGCTGAAGTCGAGGTCGCGGATGTTGAACCCGCTGATGATGTCGCGGACAGCACCGCCCGCCAGGTAAATATTCATCCCGGCGTCCTTGGCTATGCTCTGAACCAGGGTGACGCCGCGCTGCTGGTTCGGCGTCAGCCGGATTTCCATGCTGTAGATGTAATCAGCCATGCCGTTCGACGACTACAATGCCTTCCGCGTTTTCCACAATTTATCCGAGTTTTCCACAGGGGTATTCTGCGGGTAACCGGAGCCCCCAGCCATCTTTACGTAAGTGGCTCTATCCACTAGGCTTAGTACAAGCATGATTGGACAAGGCAAGCTACAGAAAATAACACAACGTTAGTAGTTTGGCTACTAGAACCTGTAACATACGCGATTCAGGCCGGAAAAGTGGGAAAATCACTCAGAAAGCCGTCATGCCCTCAACTCATAAAAAAGTAGTGGTGCGCAAGCTGGATCGGGACTCGCTGAATGGCTATGTCACGCCGGCAAACTTCACCCATGAAGGCAAACTGGAGGTCCTCAACACCTCCGGCAACGTTGTCACCATTGATTTGAAGGACATCAAGGGTGTGTACTTTGTGCGAGATTTCGCCGAGTCGGACGTAGCTGCCCGTAAAACCTTCCCCACACGACCACGGACGGAAGGATTATGGGTGCGGCTGAAATTCAAAGACAACGAAGTCATCGAAGGGATGATGCCCAACGACCTCGGCCTGACCATGGCGGAAGGCTTCTTGATTAATCCTCCCGACCTGCGTTCCAATACCCAGCGGATTTTTGTACCGAGGACTTCGGTTGAGTCTTTGACCGTATTGGCAGTAATCGGAACTGCGCGGCGTCATAAGGCAACTCAAGACACCCGGCAAGTTCCGATGTTTGGCGAATAGAGCGACCCCATTAATTCAAGGGCTTCTTATGATCACAAAACGCTTACCAGCGAGTTCTGTACTGTCCGCAATTGTGTTGTTTCTGATGTTACCGGTCGGCGGCTTCAGCGAGAGTAAGCCCGCACAGTTTCGCAACTGGCCCAAAGGGGCCTCTCCGCAGGAAGTAGGCAAGCGCGTGGCTGAGCGATTTTTGTCCACCAAAGCCACGCTGGATCCCAAAAGCGGTGTTTATCCGATCATCTGCACGTGGTATGGCGCGTTGACCTTCGCTCAAGTCTCGGGCGACAAAGACCTGACCTCAAAACTAATAACGCGCTTCGACGAGCAGCTGACCCCGGAAGTCTCCGCCATGATCGGCGAACACCGGCACGTGGATTTTTCCATGCTTGGCGCGGTGCCTTTCGAAATTTACATGCAGACCAAGCAGTCGCATTTCCTCGATGCCGGGAAGATGTGGGCGGACCGCCAGTGGGAAAATCCTGATGCCGATGGACTCACACCTGAAACCCGCTTCTGGATTGATGACATGTACATGATCACAATCCTGCAAGTGCAGGCCTATCGGGCGACAGGGAATGAGAAGTATCTGAATCGCGCGGCCACAGAGATGGTGGCCTATCTCGACAAACTGCAACAACCGAACGGCCTTTTTTATCACTCGCCGGATGCACAGTTTTTTTGGGGACGCGGCAATGGCTGGGTGGCCGCGGGGATGACGGAACTGTTGCGGTCCATGCCTGAGAGCTATCCGCAGCGAGCGCGGATAATGACGGCCTACCGCAAGATGATGGCTTCGCTACTCAAGTATCAAGGCCGCGACGGTATGTGGCGGCAGTTGATTGATCACCCTGAAGCATGGCCGGAAAGTTCTTCGACGGCGATGTTCACCTTTGCCATGATCACAGGAGTCAAAAATGGTTGGCTTCCGGAAAAACCCTACGCCAAAGCCGCCCGCAAAGGCTGGCTGGGGCTGGTCAGCTATCTGGATGAGAATGCGGACGTCAAGAGCGTTTGTGAAGGCACCGGGAAGAAGAATGATCTGGAGTACTACTTCAAGCGCGCCAGGCTGACTGGCGATCTCCATGGGCAGGCACCGTTGTTGTGGTGCGCATCGGCGTTTTTGCGCTGAACTCTGTTCCGCCCACTCGCTCCGTTACAATCACGTCTGGTGTCCTAAACGAGAGTGTCCCTTATGAAACTGTCGCAACTCGTGTCCGCACTGGATGTCCGTCTTGAAAATGGCTCGCCCGATTCCGAAATCACCGGGGTCGCAGGGATTGAAGAAGCTGGTCCAGGTCAGGTGACATTTGTGGCCAACCCGAAATATGCGGCTGTCGCTAAGACCACGAATGCTTCAGCCGTGATCGTTGACGAAAGCTTTCCAGGGATTGCAACCGCGACGCTGCGTAGTAAGAACGCTTACCTCGCGTTTGCCCGGGCCATTGAGCTTTTCTACCAACCGCCGCAATATGCGCCGGGAGTTCATTCGACGGCGGTGGTGCATCCCTCCGCAAGGATTGGCGCTAAAGCGCATGTTGGGCCTTATGTGGTTATCGACCGGGGCGTCCAGATTGGTAACAACGCTAGTCCTTCTGGCTCATGTGGTCATCTATCCCGGGCGCAAAGATTGGAAATAACTTTTTTGCCCATGCGCATTCCATGGTGCGCGAATATTGCCAATTGGGAGATAACGTCGTCCTGCAAAATGGTGTGGTCGTGGGCTCAGATGGATTTGGATTTGCTAAAGATGATGCCGGACACTGGTACAAGATTGTCCAGTCGGGGCCAACGATTATTGGGGACAATGTAGAAGTTCAAGCGAATTCCTGTATCGATCGGGCGAGTGTGGGCGAGACCCGTATTGGCAACGGTGTGAAGATCGACAATTTAGTACAGGTCGGACACGGCTCGAAGGTCGGAGACGATACTTTGCTCTGTGCTCAAGTCGGGCTTGCTGGATCGACTGAGATTGGGAAGAACGCAATCCTGGCCGGTCAGGCTGGAGTGGCGGGACACTGCAAAGTGGGCGATGGAGTGATCATTACAGCCCAGAGCGGCACTCACGGTGATATCCCCGCGGGGTCTATGGTCAGTGGGTCACCGGCTTTTGATCACAAACTATGGTTGCGCTGCACGGCTGCCTTTCCCAAATTGCCAGAGATAGTCCGTGATTTGCGGGCCAAAACAAAATCTTGAACCACAGAGGGTGCGGCGGACGCAGGGAACTTTCTATGCAAAGATCTAGTGAGCAACAGTCGCTTGCTCCGGGGATTGATACTCTTCCGGCAGCCCTGAGTTGATCACTTCCCGTCACCTTGTTACTTTCAACATTTCTCGGTCACCAAAATCCTCCGGCTCGATTGGCTCGTGGAAGATCACTCTCACATCAGCAGGCGTGACCGCAAAACGTCCCTTGGGCATCGCATGCCGAGTGCCAACAACCGTCACTGGCACAACCGGCACATTGCATTCAACAGCTAGATAGAATGGACCCTTCTTGAAGGGAATCAGCTTGCCATCGAAGGAGCGGCCGCCCTCAACATAGATGGTCATGTTGATGCCTTGTCGAATGATTTCGGCGGCTGCTCGCACGGCTGTAATCCCTGCGTCACGGTTCTTGCGATCTACAGGAACCAGCCCTCCCATGCGCAGGGTTTTGCCAAGAATGGGAATATCAAACAGCTCCTTCTTTGCCATGACCGACGTACGCCGGGGGATGAGGGGCAACATGAGCGGCGGATCGAGGTTCGATACGTGATTGGACATGAAGATGTAGGTACGCGAGATGTCCAGCTTTTCGAGACCTACGGTTTGAATACGGATCCCGGTCAGACGCACCCCGGTGATTGCCGCCCACATGCCAACCCGGTAGAGCATGTTGATGTTTCCCGCAAGGAAGGTCCAGGGAAAACAAAACAGGGCAACTGGAATCAGCATCAGCAGCCAGAAACCGAGCATGACGAGAGTACGGATCAAGGTCGGCCTGCTCCCGCCGTTTCGGATTCTCCCTTAAGCCATGCCGCGCGGCGGGCTTTTTGCTGTGGAGTAATGTTGTCCATGTCGTTCAGCTCGAAATGCAACTCATAGATGGCGCCCACCTTCCACTGCAAGTCCCGCTTGCCGAGTGCGTTTTTGATTTGTAAACGCAGCATATCACCCGGACGGAAGCGCGCCAGCCGGGCATCAATGTCTCGGGGAGGCGCGTGGCCGTCAATCTCCACCACGGAATCGCCGGGGGTGAGACCAGCTTTTTCCGCGGCGCTGCCGGGTTTCACCGACACGACGATGGGAGGCATATCGAAGTTACGCACCACAACAAACCCGAGATCGGCAACCTCGATCTGTTTACGCTCCAGGTGTAGACCGACGGTGGCAAAAAAATCATCCCAAGGAATTGGCTTTGTGCCAGCCACATAGTCTCGGAAGAAGTCCCTAAAGTCGCTGTGCGCCACTGCTTCGACGGCCTCTCGCACGCCCTCGGAATCAGCAAAGAAACGCCCTTTCCGCGCATCATTAGCGTTCATCCACTGAAACACTTCGCGTAACGAGGCTGTCCCATGGCTTGATTCGCGCACGCTCAAATCGAGTAAAACACCAACCAATTCGCCCTTGTTGTAGTAAGAAATGCTGCGCTCGGGTGTGCGGTAGTAGGCATATTTTTCCAGCCACGCATTAACACTCGCCTCCTCCGCGGATTGAATCAGGTGAGCGGGACGGCGTTCGTATTCGCCAATCGCTGCCGCGAAGTGGGAGAGGAATTGCGGCTCGCGGATGAGCCCGGCCCCCAGCAAGCTATATTCCCCCACCGTGTTGGTAAATCCCTCGCAGAACCACAGGGATGGCGTGTAATTCTCCTGGGTGAAGTCGCGCGGCTCCAGCGACTGCGGACGGATTCGCTTCACATTCCACAGGTGGAAAAATTCATGTGCGGTAACATCGGCCAGCGACAGCGGATCATCCTGCAATGTTTGGGCATTCACTTCGATGGCTGTGGAGAAAGCATGCTCCATTCCTCCACCACCTGGCCGGCGGGGAAAGTGATAGATAAACAGGAACGTTTGAAATTGGTGATCATTCATCCATGCAGTTTCTGAGGCTACAATCGGCCGTACCGTGGAGAGTACTTTTTCCATGTCATAGTCGGTGGACTGTGCATCCACGACCACCCGATAGTGAGCACCGCCCTGATCGAAGTCAGATTCCTTAAACTCGCCGATTTCAACTGGGGAATCAACCAAGCGATCATAGTTGGGAGCTAACACCACGCCGGATGAGATCTCCAAGGCAGTTGCGATGCGCCATTGCTCAGGAACGTCGCTGAATCTCAACTCGATTGGACGGGAACGCGCCTCCACGGGATACATCAATATCTGGGCCAGATTGAAGAAGGCATGACTCTCATTGAGCTCTGCGCCATAGGGGCCGGGAAGGTTGGCGAGAATTTCGTACTCTACTTCCGCGCCTTTCGCCGCACCAGTGACGCGCCACAAACTTTTTTCTAACTGACGAACGGGCGCATGCTGTCCATACGAAGTTCTCGCGCGTACCCCATTGACGTATTGGGAGAAATCGCGGACTTGATAAAGTGAATCCCAAACTGGGAGCTGGAGGTCCCGTTCGTCCGCGCCCGGCGGCAATTCGATTTTTACGTGAACCAGGTGTGCCGCAGGCGCAGCGATTGAAACTGTGTATTTGGTGGGAGGGTTCTGTCCCGCCGCCCGGGTTGTAAAGACAGCGCAGACAAGAAAGACCCGCAGAATGCACGTGGCCCTCGTTTTGTTCCAGGAAGCGTTCACGCCTGGGCCGAAGCCTCTTTAGAATGGCCTTCAGACAAGGACTTCAGCCTTTGCGGCAGCTTTTCGTAAATGCCGCCGAAACCGCCGTTGGAGAGAATGGCGACCACATCGCCGCTGCGCATTTCCGGCGCAACCGATTGCACAATGGAATCAACGTCGGCAACCACTCGCGCTCCCCGTCCGGCTTTTTGAATCTGCGCCACCAGCGCGGAGACATCCATGCGCTCGGCTTCAGGGATAACATCCGAACGAAATACTGCCGTAACCACAGCTTCGTCGGCCAGTGCCAGGCTTTTGGCCAGATCGTTCTGCAAAATATTGCGGCGCAGAGTATTGGACCGCGGCTCCAGGACCGCCCACAAACGCGCCCCGGGATAACGCGAGCGCAAAGCTTTCAGCGTTCCTGAGATTGCAGTGGGATGATGCGCGAAATCCTCGATAATCGTGATCCCGTTCACCTGTGCACGCACTTCCAGACGGCGCTTCACGCTGTTGAAAGACTTCAGTGCAGTGGCAATTGCATCCTTGGAGATACCGTAGTTTGCGGCCATCGCGGCAGCGGCGGTGGCATTCCAGACGTTGTATTCGCCGGCCAAAGCAAACTCGAAGTCCGCCCATGGCTTTCCCTGTTTGAGAACAGTCCACGATGTGCGAGTCGGTTCAAGACACAGGTTCGCAACCTGCCAAGATGCCCCGCTTGATGATCCGTAGCGTTCGACGGGACAAAATGCACGAACAATGCATCGTTCCACACTGTCTCCAGTGTCAAAGGCAATAATGCGCCCGCGCTTTGGGACCAAGTTCACCAATCGTTTGAATGAGGTTTCGACCGCGTCGAGGTCTTTATAAATGTCCGCGTGGTCGAATTCGACCGACGTCAAGATCACCGAGTCAGGAAAATAATGGAGAAACTTCGGCCCCTTGTCGAAGAAAGCAGTGTCGTATTCATCCCCTTCCAGAATGAAGTGGCTTCCCTGCTCCAACTGAAAACTGCTGCCAAAGTTCTCTGCAATGCCGCCAATCAAGAATGACGGCTTGAGGCCTGCGCTTTGGAAAATCCATGCCAGCATGGAAGTTGTAGTGGTCTTGCCGTGAGTTCCGGCCACCACCAGCACTTCCTTGCCGCGCAGGAACTCGTCGTGCAGAATCTGCGGCATGGAGCAGAATGGGATCCGCTGATCCAGTACCTGCTCAAGTTCTACATTGCCGCGTGACATCGCATTCCCGACTACGACCAGATCAGGACGTGGTTCTAAGTTCTTCTCCGAAAATGGCTGCGAGACGGGAATTCCCAAAGACGCCAGAAAGTCGGACATCGGCGGATAGGCCGCTGCATCCGAGCCGGTCACGCGGAATCCGCGCTGCTGCAACATGCCGGCCAGCGATGCCATCGCCGTCCCGCAGATTCCGATCAAATGAATGTGCTTAGTCTTCATGATTTCCTGGGAACCGTCGCCGATTCCAATATCTGCAACTCCACTTCGTCACCTACTGTGAGCCGGGCTCGCACGCCGATCGGCAGAGTGACATTTCCCCGCGAAACGTGCCCAGAGCGCAGGCCGTATGCAACAGGAATACCCAAGTCCCCTACAACCCGCAAGATTACTTCCTGTAGCCTGTACCCTTGGTCTGAATTCTGCAAACAGTCCAGCATTTCGCCAAAAATTATACCGGCTACGCCGGACAACTTTCCCGCCAGCTTCAGCTGTATCAGCATGCGATCAATCTGATAAGGTTTGGCGAATACGTCCTCCATGAAGAGGATTGTGCCCTCAGTCTGGATTTCATAAGGAGTACCTAGAGATGCCACCAAAATAGACAAGCATCCACCATACAAAATCCCCTCAGAGTTTCCCTTCACCAACGCTTCAACATTTCCAGCGATCGTCCATTCGGATTGGCCTGTCAGCACCGCCTGCAACGAAACCAAATCAACGCCTCCAGCTACAGCAAAATCCTTGGCCACCATTGGCCCGTGGAAGGTCACCAAACCAGCCGCATCCGCAAACCATGTAAGTAAGCAGGTGATGTCACTGTAGCCAATGAGAATCTTCGGCATGGCAGCGATTTTTTTTATGTCCAGCATGGGTAGAAGATAGTTTGCGCCGTAACCTCCACGAGCGCAGATGACTGCCTGGACGTCTTCGCGAGCAAACATCTGCTCAAATTCCCGGACCCGGCGTTCCACAGAGCCCGCAAAATACAGGTCTTGTTCAAGGATGGAATCGAAGTAGAACGGCTTATATCCCAGATCGCGCAGAGCTTTGCATCCGGCTTCGAACAATTCAGGCTTGAGGTTGCTGGCGGGGGCAATGATCCCGACTGTGTCGCCCGGCTGTAGAGCCGCTGGCTTGATTCGAGGTTTGGACGCTTTTGTCATGAAGTCTTATACAAAATACTCTCCGCGACAAATGAGTTGCGCTGGGCCTCGCAAGAACACTTCGTGCTCCCACCGCACACTCTGCATTCCTCCAGGCGCATGTACCTTCACCGGAGAATCAACCCTTTTCGTGGCAATTGCTGCAACCGCGGACGCACAGGAGCCGGTGCCGGAAGACTGGGTTTCACCGACCCCACGTTCAAAAAACCGCACTTCCATATTTTGCCTGTCCTTAACAGTTACGAACTCAACGTTCATCCCCTGCTTGAAGTCTGGATAGTGCCCGATTCGTGCGCCTCTGGCCTGCCAGTCGAGCGGAAATTCGGGCACGAAAACTACGAAGTGGGGATTCCCCATGGAAACTGCAACGCCGCGAACTTCACCGAAAGGAATCTGTATGGAGGATTCACCCCCCACCTTGGGTTCCCCCATGGCCGTCTCAAATTCATAGCGCGATTCACGGTGCGAAGTCAGCACACAAGTCTTCAGTCCGGCGTCGGTGCGTATCACAACTTTCTCTTTCTTCTGCTCGGCGCAAATATGCGCTGCAACACACCGCGTGCCATTTCCCGAGATTTCCGCTTCCGAGCCATCCGCATTGAACAAACGCGCTCGTATGTCGGCTTCCGCGTCTGGAAACAACCACTCCACGCCATCGGCTCCTATACCCTGGTGCCGATCGCAGATGCGGCGGCTGAACTCAGACAAGTCAGCGGGAGCATACATCCCGTCAACGATCAGGAAATCATTGCCACAGGCATGCGCTTTTACAAAAGGAACCATAGTCGAAGGCGCTGTCATTGGGATGCGGATTGCTGACGTCGGCGTTCGAAGCGGTCTTCGAGTCTACCCAGTACCGCCAGAGCAATCAGTACCACGACGGTGGCGAATATAGCGGTCAAATAAAGGCCGCCGCCTGCCGCCATGCCGATGGATGCGGTGACGAAGATTGTCGCAGCCGTAGTAAGTCCGACGATGGAACCGCGCTCACGGAGGATGGTTCCAGCTCCAATGAAGCCGATGCCGGGAATGATTTGGGAGGCGATGCGCACATGGTCCCCACCAAACTTGTCTGCCAGCTGGGCAGACATGACGGTAAACATGGCAGCACCAAAGCACATCAACATGTTGGTCCGGAGTCCGGCGGATTTGTGACGCAATTCCCGCTCCAGGCCAATCAGTCCACCGAGGAATGCGGCCAATATTAACCGCACGATCGTGGAACTGAGGATGGTCCCCATTTCCGACCGCAGGAACTCGATGCTGTGACCTAGCGCTTGCACGATATTCTGCTCAGGAGTTTATCACCGCAGAAACCTGTGCCGGGTAACGGAGCCGCATGCGGTAACCCCTATGATTACGGCTGATGGGTCGTATAAATGGTCGCCTGGGGCTGACCGGCGACATGGATGATCACAAGTGGCGTCAGCCCTGCTTTGTTCGCTCCGGTGTCCACCGCATCGTGCTCCATGGCAACCACGTAATCGGCATACTTCGGCGGATTCGCCAAGGCGCGTTCCCACAGGCCATCCGGATCGGTCGGTTGCTTCCAAGTGCGGTGATTGCCTTCGTAGATGGTCCGCCGCAGGGGGATGCTGGCACGTTGCAGTGCGCCTCCGTGGTCACCCAAATACATCAGAATTGAAGACTGGGCTGGCAGCATTCGCAATTGCTTGGCGAGTTCTGTTTCCAGAGCGATTCGCGTCCGCGAGTTGACCAGGCCTTCGCTAAACGAAACCGGCGGCTGATACCAAGCGCTGGCGTAACTGGCTACGGTCAAAATACTCACACTGGTTAAGGCAACCCCTCGTGAGGTTGCGCCGCGAAAGAATTCCATCCCCCAAAACACGACCAATGCCACAAACACCGCAAAGACCGGCAGCAGTTCAATTCCGTAGCGGACGTTGTAGTAGGAATGCGGCCACCAGGGAGGCAGAAAAATAGGCACTCCGCCGTGCGCGATGGAAAGCGTATAGAACGGCAATGGAGCCCCCAGAAAGAGCACCGGCCAGAGGCGGCGGTCGAACAGCAACACCGTAACCGTCCCCACCAATGCCAGTGCCAGCCATAGGCGATGCCAGTTGCTCAACACAAGGTTGAGTTCCCCTGCCTTCAGAAAGAAACTGGCCGCCACGTGCAGATTGTCCGCGCCGGGGTGAGGTGGCGCGCCCTGCGTTGCAGTACGCTGCTCGATGGCCTTGGCCGAGTATGGACCATTGGCGAATTCGAGCGGATTCCGGTAAACGATAGCGTTGTAAGCTAACCAAAAAACCGGTGCGGCGGCGGCAATCAACACAAATGTGCGCAGGCCGGAGTGACGCAGCATACCGCGGAGTCCAATCCACTTCCACGTAAGCAGAACTGCCACAGCGCACATTGCGGCAGCCAGGAACCATCCGTCATAGCGACTCATGCAGGCGGCGGCAAGGCACAATCCGCACTTGATCAGGATTCTCCAGTTTTGCGAATCCGCATTTCCCGTCTGCATAAATTCAACGAAATACGCCACTGCCCACACAAAGAACGCCAAATAGACCGGCTCCGTCAGTGCAGTGGTTTGGAGATACAGCAAGTTCGGGTTTGCCGCAAAGATCACCACCGCAACCCAGGCGGCAATCCGCTCGTTCGTTTTGGGCAAAGATTGAACACTCAAAGCTCCGCGAACCAGGCGGAACATACCCACTACGCTGAATACGTAACAAACCAGTGAAGGAAGCGAGCCGCCGACCCCGCTGCTCCAGGCAGAATCCAACATGATGAAGGGCATCATCAGGATGTGGGGCAGCGGCAGCCAGACCGTGCCCAGCTGTAGCAGGCCCGGAGTCCGGGAATCAAATACGCGGCGGGCGATATTGATGTGGGCAACGGCGTCGCCGTAGAGAAGTATCTGGCCGCGCCCGAAATAAATCAGGAACGCGATGAGGGAGGCAAACGCAGCCAGACCTGCTACAAGACGGGTCTCGTCATCCCAGTGGCGGATTGCCGGATTTTTCATTCCAGGTGCGTCAGTTCGCGGAAAATCTGAAAGCGCGCGTCAATTTCCCCGCGGGTGAGCGATTGCAGGCGCTCGGTGCCGAACTTTTCCACGGCATACGATCCCATCACACCGCCATAGAACAGCGCCCGCTTGATGACTTCGCGGTTGATTTCCTCTTGCGAAGCGATGTACCCCATGAACCCGCCGGCGAAAGAATCGCCCGCGCCGGTCGGATCTTTCACTTCGTCGATGGGGAGCGCCGGGGCGCGAAAGGGATGGCTGCCGATGCCGAATGCGCCTTCACGGAAGAAGATGGTCGCGCCGTACTCGCCATGCTTGATGACCAGCGCCTGCGGCCCCAAGGCAAGGACCTTCTTGGCAGCTCGAAGAAGATTTCTTTCCCCACCGGCCAGCATCTTGGCCTCGCCGTCGTTGATGAGCAGAATGTTCACCAACTTCAACGTCTCATCTAATTCCTTGCGTGAACCTTGGATCCAGAAATTCATGGTGTCGCCGCCGGTGACACGAACCCCATCCATTTCGAGACGGACGGCAGCCTGGAGACTGGGGTGGATATTGCCCAGGAACAGAATCTTGGAATCCATGTACTCTTTGGGAATCCGTGGCTGGAATTTCTCGAATACATTAAGTTCCGTAAAGTCGGTCTTGGCTTCGTTGAGGTTCTCCATATACTGGCCGCCCCAACGGAACGTCTTGCCTTGGGCGTGCTCGATGCCGCGGGTGTCAATCTTGCGTTTCTTAAGAATGTTTTCATGCTCGGCGGTAAAATCTTCGCCGACCACCGCAACCACGCGCACATCCGTAAAGTAGCTGGCTGACAAAGAAAAGTAGGTCGCGGAGCCGCCCAGGGCGTTCTCCACGCGGCCCGCCGGCGTGGCGATGGAATCGAATGCAATCGAACCAACGGCAAGTATGCTCATGTAGAGATTATTTCCTTAAGTATTTGTCGAGAATCAACGAAAGCTTTTTGCGAGTTGTTGCTGGAATTTTTTTAGGGTCAGTCAGGATCGCGTGCGCCAGGGCTGCACCACATTTGCATCCCCGTGCCTTGGGCATTGCCGCAACACTCTCCCGAACAACCTTGGCCGCATTCTCAGCATTCTTAATCAACACTGTCACAATCTGGTCCACGGTCACGGAATCATGATGCGGATGCCAGCAGTCGTAATCCGTGACCATAGCCACGGTTACATAGCAAATCTCTGCTTCGCGGGCGAGTTTGGCTTCCTGTAAGTTGGTCATGCCGATCACATCCATGCCCCAACTTCGGTAGACGTTCGACTCCGCCTTGGTGGAAAACTGCGGACCTTCCATGCAGACATAAGTGCCGCCGGACTTGCCAGTGACTCCAACTTTCTGACATGCACCCTGGATGGTTTTCGCCAATTCGGGGCAGATCGGATCGGCGAAGGCGATGTGGGCAACAATGCCATTACCGAAGAAGGTGTCCACGCGATGGCGTGTGCGATCGAAAAACTGATCGGGGATCACGAAGTCGAGCGGCTTGTGCTCTTCTTTCAGAGAACCCACAGCAGAGACTGAAAGGATTCGTTCCACTCCCAGTTTCTTGAATCCATAAATATTCGCCCGGAAATTCAGTTCGCTGGGCAAAATACGGTGACCGCGGGCATGCCTAGCCAGGAACGCAACCTTGCGCCCTTCCAGCGTACCCAGCACATACGCATCGGAGGGACTGCCAAACGGCGTGGTGACTTTTACTTCCCGAACCTTGGTCAGTCCGGGCATGGAGTAAAGCCCGCTGCCGCCGATAATGCCAATTTCTGCTTTCGACAAGAATCCTCCTACGCTATATCGACTCGAAACGAACCACGATTATACCGAACGTCCTAATTGCTTTTGACCGGGCTGAAGGCGTGCTCCAGGTTTTCTGTGGTCGGCTCGTCCAGGCTCTCGGTAATCAATACACTATCTCCCTGAACCTCAATGACCACAGGGCCTTCTTCGGTCAGCCAGGTGTGCCGGCCCGTCAGGGTGACGACTGAACTCACGTCATCGAGAGGCTTAGTATCTCCTTCGGCGACGCCATGTACGTGCAGGTAACGTTTCCATAGCGACTTTGCGTAGATGGCGGCGAATTCGCTGGCGCGCTCCGCGTTCGACCAGCGGGAAAGATAAAACAAGCCCAGTGCCGCCTTGGGATCGCCCTTTGGTTTCGCCGCATAGTAATAACCTCCACGCCAGTGCGGGTAAAGCTCGTGTGCCTGTTGGACACCGGCGTATTGATCAATCAGCATGGCCACGTCGAACTCGCCGATCGAACCGATATCAACCCGGTTGTAGTTTTTGAAGATATGCTTCAAGTCCGGCAGGGGTAGCGGAGGGATGCGTTCACCGGACAAATAGGTATCCGGTTCCATAATCTGTCTGGTGCTGATGGGGGGATTTTTGAAGGTCGCCTGGAAGGCCTTCTCACGGCCAACTTTTGTCAGTAGCGCAACTTCAAAATCCAGACCGTAGCGATAGGGGAAGGTCAACGCTTCGCGAATGAAGTTTGGTGCGTTGTGGAGTTGCACCGAATCTGCGCTGCCTACCAGCATGCCGGCCTTCAACGCTTCCACGATTTGGGGGGATGTCAGCAGAGACTGTCCGGTCGGGGCCAGCATATAGTCCACTAGAACGGCAGTGGCCTGGCCTTCGACTACCGCCTGGCGGACGGTGCTGATTTCGTCGTTTTGAATGTCGGCCAGAGTGGGAGACTTTCGGTCCGCTGGATCTTCAGAGATCAACCACTTCCTGAGATTAAAAGACTGGTCTTGCAGTGCGTGCGTCAGTTCATGGGCGAGCACGGGCCGCTGCTGCGCCGGTTCAATCCAGTTCAGAAGATTAACGAACTTGGTTTTCGGATCGTAGTAGCCCGCGACTTGTTCGCGTAGCAGAACAACCAGAAATTTCTGCATATCGAAATCACGGGGCAGCAGGCCGAACTTTTTCAGGACCAGCTCGGAGCGGCGAAAACGCTCGGCGTCCTTGTCCTTGGCCATGTTTTTCTGGATGAAGTCTGTGACTTCGTCGCGGCTGGTGAGCCTGCGTTTCACGCTGTGTTTGATGGGCAGGCCGGTGTCTTTGCTGGCAAATTTCAGGATGTCATCCACCGAGCGGAACAGTTCCTGGGCCTCGGCGGGAGAGATTTCGTGAGTGGCTTCGTCGGCTTGGGGTGGTTTCTGCGGGCCAGGTGGTTGCGCCTGAGGCCGAGCCAGACTTGTTGCGAGCAACAGGCATAGGAACACCCAACCTGTGATTTGTTTTTGATACATGCTTTTTAGGCGATCCATAATTCAAAATTCTTTAGCCGCGGATTTACACGGATTAACGCGGATAACCCTCCTAAATGAAGCAAGAGTCTTTAAGATCTTGGTCCCTCAAAATCCGTGTTCATCCCTGGCTAATGGAATTTGCGATCCACTCCCCCGCTTCTCTCGTCCCTAGTTTTCCGCCGATATCTTGTGTTGTTTTGCTTTGCCGCACAGCCTGCAAAACCGCTTCTTCAATTTTGGCCGCTTCTAATGTCATCCCCAAGTGATCCAACATCATCGCACCCGTCAAAATTGAGCCAAACGGATTGGCGATATTCCTGCCAGCAATCGGCGGTGCCGAACCGTGCACAGGCTCGAACATCGAGGTTTTTCGCGGATGAATATTCCCGCTAGCCGCCATGCCCAAACCGCCTTGCAAGCCAGCGGCGAGATCCGTAATGATGTCGCCGAACATGTTGTTGGTGACAATCACGTCCAGCGATCGCGGGTCACGGACCATTTGCAGGCACAGCGCGTCCACATACATGTGTTCCGCCGTGATCTGCGGATACTCAGCACGGACTTCCATGAACACGCGCTGCCAGAGCCCGTGGGCATAGGTGAGTACGTTCGACTTGTCCACCATGAGCACACGGCGGCGAGGGGCCCCGTCCTGCTTGGTATGTCGCTCACAATATTCAAATGCGTAGCGAATGATGCGCTCTACACCTTTGCGCGTGTTCACGTCTTCCTGCACGGCAACTTCATCGGGCGTATCCTTCTTGAAGCAGCCTCCGACATCCACGTAAACACCCTCTGTATTTTCGCGAATGACTACGAAATCCACATCTTTGGGCCCGACGTTTTTCAGAGGGCACAAAGACGCGTCCAACAAGCGCACTGGGCGCACGTTCGCGTAGAGGTCCATCTGGAAACGCATGCCGAGCAGGATTTCCTTGGCGTGGACATTCGAAGGAACACGCGGATCGCCCATGGCTCCCAGCAGGATGGCATCAAAATCGCGGGCCAGAGTCGTGAAGGCATCGGGGGGAACGGTAGTGCCGTCAGTGAGAAATCGCTCGGCGCCCCAGTCAAATTCGCTTAGTTCGACTGGAGCGCCTGAAGCTTCGATCACGCGAACGGCCTGCGGAATGACCTCCTGGCCGATACCATCTCCAGGAATTACCGCGATACGCTTTTTCTGGCTCACCGGGGAAGATTATCAAGTGGGCGGGACATTGTCATTTCATGCGTCGATACCGGCCTTGGTGCGGTTTCGCTTGGATATAATCAAAGCTGATGTTGTCGACCACGCACAACAGTGGGCTATCAGCCACATCCGGCAAACTGACGGCTGAATTCCAGGCTCTGATCTCCGGATGCGGCGTCTCTGAACTACGCTCACGGGCCAAGGTCAGGCTCACCGGTACAGACCGGGTACGCTGGCTCAATGGCATGGTCACCAACAATGTTCGGGACCTGGCAGTCGGCCATGGCGTCTATGCGTTCCTCTTGAACCCTCAGGGACGCATCCTGGGGGATCTCTACGCCTACAATCGCGGAGAATCGCTTTGGTTGGACACCGACCAGACACAAATTAAAAAACTCCTGGAGGTTTTCGATCACTACATCATCATGGATGATGTGGAAGTTGAGAACATCAGCGAGAAGACAAGTGCGATTGGAATATCCGGCCCGAAATCGTTGGACGTACTGCAATCTGCTGGACTCCAAGTAGCCAACATGCAACCGCTCGAATTGCGCGACTTACAATGGAACCAAATTCCATTGACTCTAGTTCGCTGCGAAAAAGAGAAGCGCGAGTCGTACGAGATTTGGGTGGCTCCTGAAAACGCACAGAGACTAAAAGATGCGCTGGTGCAAGGCGGGGCCCTTCCGATTGGCGTCGATGCGCTTGAGCTTTACCGCATCGCACTGGGAATTCCACGTTATGGCCAGGACATTCGCGAGCGCGACTTGCCTCAGGAGACAAACCAGGAACGAGCGCTGAATTTCAGCAAGGGCTGTTACGTGGGGCAGGAAATTGTGGAACGCATACGGTCGCGGGGCGCAGTTCATCGGACGTTCGTGGGGTTCACGTTTGAAGGAGCTTTACCGGCGCTTGGGACCAAAGTCCAGGGGGATGGGAAAGATGTAGGTGAGATCACAAGTGCCGCGACTCTCCCCTTAAACAATGGCACTCAAGGGGCGGCCCTGGGATATATCAGGCGAGAAGCGGGCTCACCGGGCAAGGAAGTCTTTGCCGAGGGCAACAAGGTCGTAGTATCGGAGTTACCGTTCAAAGTTGTTTTCGAATAAAGAAAGAGACTTTATGGCAGAGAAAAAACAAGATAGTTTTGTCGTAAACGACCGGCGCTTGTTCACCACAGAGGGTGAACTACGCCACGATGTAAGCGAAGAGGAAATTCCCGTCTCCAAACCGGCAGCCGAACCAGCATCGCCCCCGCCGGTAGCGCAAGCTATTGAGGATGCATCCGTGCCTCCTCCTCCCTCTGCCGCAGAGCAGCAACAGCAGGCTGATGCCTACAGTAAATCGTCAAAGGAATTGGATACGCGGGTAGAACTCAGCGGTCACTCCGCCAAAGAATTGGAGATGACATTCGAACGCTTCCTGGCATCCCTCTATATGTCGGCAATGCTCCAGCTCGGGTTGATGCATCAGGAAGGCGAGCAACCGCGCGTTGACATTGTTGGCGCACGCCAGGCTATTGACACCATCGGATTAATTTCAGAAAAGACAAAGGGAAACCTGACGTCCGCAGAGCAAAACTTCCTGCAAAATTCCCTCTATGAGTTGCGCATGGCTTATGTGGAAGTGACCAATGCGCTGTCGCGTCCTCCGCAGGCCACAGGTACCGGACCAGCAAAGCGATGAAAGCAACGCTCACCGTGCTGGGCAGCGGCACGTCGATGGGCGTGCCTACGATTGGCTGCGATTGTGCCGTTTGCAGTTCGCCTGATCCGCGCGACCGCCGCACCCGCCCCTCGATTTTGATCGAGTACAACGGCAAGGTGGTCCTGATTGACACCACGCCGGATTTCCGTGATCAGGCCATCCGCGAAAACATCCGGCAACTGGATGCGGTGCTCTATACCCACGCCCACGCCGACCACATTCTCGGATTGGACGATGTACGGCCATTGAGCTATCACCGGCCAAACAAGATTCCGCTGTACGCGCGCCCGGAAGCGGGAGCGCTCTTGCGCAACATGTTTCGCTACATTTTTGATGCCGACTACAAATTCGGCGGGCTGGCGCAGGTGGAATTGAACGACATTGATGGACCAATTGATCTTTTCGACGCACGCTTTGACCCGGTGAAAATCATGCACGGTGATGCAGAGATCATCGGTTTTCGCTTTGGCGACGCGGCGTATCTCACGGATTTCAGCACGATTCCGGAAGCATCCTTCGCACAATTGCAGGGACTCGACGTTTTGTTTTTGGATGCATTGCGCCACAAACCACATCCCACTCATTCGACGGTAGAAAACTCATTGCGGATCGTGGAACGGGTAATGCCGAAGCGGACGTTTTTCACTCATATTTGCCATGACCTGCCACACGAGGAGACGAATGCCTCACTGCCCCCGCACGTTCGGCTGTCGTATGACGGCTTAAAACTGGAATTTGAGATCTAGCGCATCCATGCAAGTCTT
The DNA here is from genome assembly GCA_963837365.1 of uncultured Acidobacteriota bacterium. Classification (GTDB taxonomy): domain Bacteria; phylum Acidobacteriota; class Terriglobia; order Terriglobales; family Acidobacteriaceae; genus CAWBXL01. Next base: position 80,521 of record CAWIMW010000003.1, on the reverse strand, counting down.
CCACAAACTCGAAGATGTCCCAGACAATTTTGGCCCCACGCTGCTGAGCGTGGGCAACTTTGATGGCGTGCATCGCGCTCATCAGCATGTGCTGGCAGAAATTGTCCAGGGGGCAAAGCACCGTAATGCCCGCGCCATGGCAGTAACTTTTGAGCCGCATGCGGTCCGAATCCTGCGTCCTGATTCGGACCTGAAACTGCTCACTCCCACCCCTGAAAAATTGCGGCTGCTGGCCGCAACGGGATTGGATGCCGTCATGCTTCTGCCTTTTACGCGAGATCTTTCCCTGCTCACTCCCCGGCAGTTTGCAGAACAAATTCTCAAGAAGAAATTCCACGCCTGCGAAATTCATGAGGGTTATAACTTCCGTTTCGGGCACAAGGCCGCGGGCGACACTGCGATGCTCATAGAGTTTGGCCGCGAGATGGGGTTTGTTGTAAAAGTCTATCCCGAGATGAAGCTGCGGGGCGAACCTGTCTCCAGCAGCCATATTCGCAAACTGCTGGGTGTGGGGCGTGTCAGCCGGGCCCGGCATTTACTGGGACGTACCTTCAGCATTCTTTCCACTCCCGGCCGGGGACGCGGCTACGGAGCTAAATATACCGTTCCCACCATTAACCTCAGCCGCTACCAAGAACTCATCCCCAAGGATGGCGTTTACATTACACGGGCGCGGGTGGGTAAGGAGTGTTTCGATTCGGTCACCAACGTGGGCAATCGTCCCACCTTTGGGGCTGATTCATTTGCTATCGAGACCCATTTGCTTAGTTTTCATCCCATCGAATTGACTCCAGAGACGGAGGTGGAAATCTTCTTCTTGCGGAGGCTGCGGGATGAGATTAAGTTTCCCTCAGTGGATGCGCTACGCGAGCAGATTGCAAGCGATGTGAACCACGCACGCAGGTATTTTCACTTGCTAAAATCCAGGCTCAGTAGAGACTCGGATTGATGAATCTACGCAGACTAGCCGAGCGGATGAGCCGCGGACTGGTACTGCGCCGCCATTTACCGTCTGAATTTAATCGCCTTCCTATCTATGTTTCGCCGGAGGCTGGACTGCGTTACTGGCGCAGCCTTGACAAAGTTGACCCATCGCTGTTGCGAATGGTCCGCGAATTGGTAAAGCCGGGATCCATCGTCTGGGATGTGGGTGCTAACGTGGGATTATTTAGCCTAAGTGCCGCTGCTCTGGCTGGACCAACTGGGTCAGTGCTCGCGGTTGAACCTGACTTGTGGCTGGCGAATTTGCTGATTAAATCGGCTCGGCAAGCATCTAAGAACAAACAGTCTGCGCGAATTGATGTACTCTGTGCCGCGGTTACGGAAAACCCGCGTATCTCGTCAGCTACAGATTGCCGAAAGAAGCAGGGCCTCCAATCATCTGGCGCAAACCCTCGGGTCGAGTCAAGCAGAAGGCGTTCGACTTACGCAACAGAGTGTTGCGGTCACACTGGATTTCTTGCTGGATTACTTTCCCAATCCAACCATGCTGAAAATCGACGTTGAATCAGCGGAGCTTGCATTGTTGCGTGGGGCTTCCCGGCTACTGCAAACCGCACGGCCGATTATTTTGTGCGAGGTGGTCCCACAAAATTCCGATGCTGTCGCTGCCCTCTTGCGGCAAAATAAATACGAGATTTATGAAGCCGATCGAGCGCCGGCGCAGCGGCAGCCTGTGAATCGCGCACCATGGAGTACATTGGCAATTCCCAACTCTTAGATCCCGGACCGCTTCGCACCGGGTACAGGCTCTCGCTTTTGCCGATTGGGCAACTGAATGGCAGCAATAGCACAGAGCACGAACACAATTCCCAGCACCTGCAAAGGTTTCACGGTCTCTCCCAAGACCACCGCCGCAATCACGATGGAGAACACCGGCTCCAGGCAGCTCACCACAATGGCATGGGTTGGCTCAAGATGTCGCAGGCCCGCAAAATAGAACGAGAACGGCCCCAATACGGAAACCAGGGCAAAGATCAACAAAAACACCCATTGCATCGCCGAATAATGTGCAGCGGCAATTTTCCACGGCGGGTTCAAGACAAGCCAAAACGCCGCAGCGCCAAAGGTTGTGTAAAGTAACACCACCCAATGGTCATACCGTGCCAATAGAGCGTGGCCAGCAATGTTGTAAAAAGCGAATGAGAATGCAGCGAGCAATGCGGCTCCAACCCCAATCGTATCCAACTGCAACTTGCCGGAACCAACTCCGACCGCAATAGTAATTCCCGTTACCGCGAATACTACCGACACCACACGCGATACCGATAACTTCTGCATTCCATGCATGACTGTATACAGCAGGACCCAAACCGGCGCGGTGTATTGCACGATGATGGCAATGGCCACGTTGGTTCTCTGGATTGCCAGGTAGTAGAAATAATTCGATGCGGCCACGCCCAGCACTCCAAGCGCAAAGACACGCCAGAGATCCGAAGCCGGCATGCGCAGCCGGGACCATCCCCTGATCAATACCAGCAGCGGGAAAATGATCAGGAAAGAAAATGTTGTTCGCGTCTGCGAAAGGATCAGCGGGGTAATTGCGTCAAACGATCCGAACCGGGCCAGCCTTCCGGTAAAGGCTGCACGCCCCAGGTTTGCGCCGATACCCCACAGAAAAGTTGCGGTCGCGATGTACAGGTAACCGCGAACTGGATGGGATTGACGAGTCAAAGAGTCATTCTAACTGCCTCAAAAGCAAAACAGCATTTCGCCTAGTCGAGGTACTCAATTTCGTAAGTGATTTTTGCCGTCTTTGCCAGCATGGCGGAGACCGAGCAATATTTCTCCTCGGAAAGGCGGACGGCGTCTTCCACTGCCTTGTGAGACGCTTTTCCCCCGATCCGATAAAGCAGCTTGATCTCGGTGTACACCATTGGCGGCTTGGCAGCGCGCTCGGCTTTTGCGCTGACTTCCACGCTGGTGAACGGTTCGCGCTTCTTCCGTAGGATGTTCACCACGTCATACGCCGTGCAGCCGCACAATCCAATCAACACCAACTCAACCGGCGTGCTGGCGGTCTTTGTTTCTCCGACATCGATTACCACCGCGTGGCCCGATGATGCCTGGCCGACGAAGCGTTCGTTATCCGTCCATATCACTTTGGATTCAACCATGGCTTACCTTCTGTTATCTGTACTGGGTTCGGGATGAATCAGAACGCGGAAAAGCTCCGGCGCCTCTTGTTTAAAGCGGATCTCCAGCTCCGTGGAAATGTCGTGCACGCGGGACAGCGCAAACTCATCTGACATGGTGCAGTGGCAGGACACATACATGCGCCCGCTGACCCGCTTGATCTCGACGTCATGCATGTCAAGGACATCAGGAAATTCAGATACCGCGACGCGCAGACGATGCTCCAGCTCGGCATTGGTCACCACCTCATCAGCCGTTTCAATGGTTGCCGGCTCACTTTCGATGTGCGTAAGGATGGATGAAATCTCGGGCACATCTTCGCGGATCTCCGATTCCAACACGGTAACGCGGTCATGCGCCGCTTTTAGGGTAAGGCGTTCATCCAGTTCGAGGTGCTGTTCCACATGCAGACGTCCGCTCAAATCCTGCACGCTGACATCGTGAACATTCAAGTTGTTGCGAGCAGCCACCGCACGCACACGATCGAAAATACTTTCTGTATTTACCGCCCTGGGCACGGAGTGGACTACCACATCCGCATCGGGAAGAAGGCTTCGCACCGCACCGGTAACCGCTTCAGAAACCTGCCCTGAACGTTGGAAGGTCACACTCCTCGCCAGTCCCACCGCAACATCGGCAAAGTACCGGTTCCCTGCCCGGCGAATGCGTACTCGATCCACCTCGAGCAAGCCATCTACTTTGGCAACTTCAGCAATAATTTTGCCTCGTACCTCGGGAGGAGCGGCATCCAAAAGCGCATCAATGGTGCGCCGCGCCAGACGGCTGCTGACGTATACGATGATCGCGGCAACGAAGAGTGCAGCCACCGGATCGGCATCGCCCAGCCAGTCAATCCTATAAGTTCGGCCCACCCACACCAGCCCCAGGCCAAGCACTACGACTGCGCTCGACCAGATGTCGGTCGAGAAATGAAGTGCATCCGCTTCCAGGGCCTGACTGTCATATTTGGTGGCAATCCTGCCTAGCGCGCGGGAACGCCAGAAATCAATCGCCATGGAAACAAACATCACCAGGAACGCCGCCACGCTGGGTTCGACATGGGCGTGGTGATAGAAAAGGCGACGGACGGCTTCGTAGATAATCCAGATACAGGTCAACAGCAGTAAGCCGGTTTCAATGAACGCGGAAAAATTTTCGATTTTGCCATGGCCGTACTGATGCTGTGAGTCAGCAGGCTTGTCGGAGACCCACACCGACAACAACGTAATGATTGCCGCCAGCAGATCCAGTCCTGAGTGTGCAGCTTCAGAAAGAATTCCCAAGCTGCCGGTCGAGATGCCTACAAAGATCTTGAACGCAGTGATCGCCAGCGCCGCCAGAACCGAGTTGCCGGCCACGGCGCGTTTTTCCGCGCGCATCGATTCCGGACTATAGGCTGTGGGCGCTCCTGCCATATTGGCATTATCACCGTAGTGACTTTGAACCACCAAATGCCGTGCTGTTACCGGGATAGATACCACGGTAACTGGTCAGCATGCGGCCCTGTGCTAGGATTCGTCAGGAGCACTGGGCCTGTGCGCAACGCGACCGTAGCCACCTCCCTTCCCGCAGAATGAATGACGATCATCCAACCGTAGTGGTGACCGGTATTGCCGGCAATCTTGGGCTGCGCCTGCTGCCGCAATTAGAAAACTTCCATGTCATCGGCATTGATATCAATTCGCCGAATACTTCCCTGCCGCTGCATTTCGTGAAGATGGACCTGGGACAGGAAAAGTCCTGCCTTGAATTGACTCGCCTGTTAAAAGAATCGCGTGCCGCGACCGTGGTTCATCTGGCATTTGTTTTGGACCCGGTCCGGAGCGGCATTCTTGATGTGGACCGCATGTGGCACATCAATGTCGCCGGTACTGCACGGGTAATGGAGGCAGTGACTGAAGCCAACCGCGACGAAGTGGTAGTGCAAAAATTCATAACTTTAAGCAGCGTTGCCGCGTATGGGCCGGACTTACCGCAGGCCGTGAGTGAAGACTATCCGTTGAACGCACACACACTTCCATACGCCCTCCACAAGATGGAAGCGGACAAGATTGTGCAGCAACGCGCACCCTCGCTGCGTGGATGCAGCGCCTACATGCTGCGCCCCCATATTTTTGCCGGGGCTTCGGTAGAGAACTACATGGTGGATGCATTTCGAGGCACGCCCAATGGGAAGGGACAAAAAGCAAAACAGTTGCGGGCAAAGAAAGAGCGGCTGCCTTGCCTTCTTCCCATGGGGGATAGCTATCTGCAAAACCACTTGCAGTTCGTGCACGTAGATGATGTGGCGCGCTTAATCACGCATATCGCACAGAAAACCGAGCCCGAATCACAACGCCTGACCGTGCTCAATGTGGCCGGGCGTGGCGATGCGGTGACCTACGGGCGTTGTATCGAGATGGCGCAAGCTAAGCTCAAGCGGGTTCCGGGCAAGTGGGCCATGCGCATGATTCTCCAGATGCTCTGGAATTCGGGCACGTCGGCCATTCCGCCCGACGCAGTTCCCTACATGACCAGCTCATACATCATGAGCACCATCCGCCTGCAAAAGTTCCTCGGGTCCAACTACAAGGATGTGATCCGCTATACCATCGCGGATGCGTTCGCCGACTGCTTTACCGGAGGAATGTCCGCAGCGGCTGGTTCTGCAAAGTAGTCGGCTACTTCCTACCGCGATAGAGCCCAGCGATACCGAATGTGTAAGGCGTCCACGAAGTTTGTCGGAAACCTGCCTTGCACATGCGTTCTAACATCTCGGCTGGCTCAGGAAACCGCGCCACTGATGCCGGAAGATAGGCGTATGGCCCCTTCACTCCTGAGATCAAGGTGCCGATCCTCGGGAGGACGCCGCGAAAATAGAAGCGGTAGAACTTTCCGATTAGCCCGGCAGGTTCGCCAAAGTCCAAAATTCCACACTCTCCTCCTGGCCGCAGGACCCGTGTAATTTCCGCCAGGCCGGCATCGTAATTGGCAAGATTCCTAAAACCGAAGGCCGACGTGACCACATCGAAGCTATCGTTTGCAAAAGGGAGGCGCAAAGCATCCGCCTCAACCCAATGCAGCGATGTTCCGGCGGATTTTTTGTCCGCGCGTTGCAGCATCGCGTGTGAAAAATCCACCCCTAAAATTCTTGGCGACGCCTTCCCTGCCCGGCGTCCGAGAGCAAATGTCATATCTCCCGTGCCGCAGCAGAGATCGAGGACCTGCGCATCAGGCCGGCTCAGGATGTGGGTGAAAGTTCGTGCCGTACGCCGCCACCACAGGCGATCAATGTTGAACGAGAGCAGATGATTGAGCAGGTCATAACGGGGAGCAATAGCAGTAAACATCTCCCGCACCGCCAGAGAAGCCGAGTCGGTATCTCTTGCACCCGCGGGTGCTGCGCCTAGAACTGCGGATTTCACCGATTGGCTCAACTCGATAACCGCCGTAGTTCATCCACGGCTTTAAGGACGATCTGCTCCGGCACGTCATTTACCACCTGAACTTTGCCGATTTCCGTGGGTAGTACAAAGTGCACGACGCCGTTGCGGGTTTTTTTGTCGGACTGGAGACGACGCAGGATGGAGCGGCGGTTGACTTGGACTTTGGGCAGCTTCCCACTGGAAAGCACGGTATCAGTAATGCGCTGGGCGGCGTCAGCATCCATGCACTTGATTTCGGCTGCAATCTTCGCTGCTGCCACCATGCCCCACGCGACGGCCTCTCCATGCAGGAAGTGACGATATTCCGTTTCGGCTTCAAGCGCGTGGCCGATGGTGTGACCGAAATTCAAAATCCGCCGCAGGCCATGCTCGCGCTCGTCGGAAGCGACGACCTCGGCTTTCAGATGAACCGACTCTGCGATCACCCACTCCAACGCTTGGGCGTCGTGACGGAGGGTTTTGAGGTCCATGCTTTCCAGCCTGCGAAACAGTTCCGGGTGGCCGATGACACCGCACTTCAGAGACTCGTAGACTCCAGCACGAAACTCCCTCTCCGGCAAGGTTGTAAGCACAGACGGATCAATTAAGACTGCTCGCGGGTGGTGAAACGAACCCACAAGATTTTTTCCGGCCTTCAGATTGACCCCGGTTTTCCCGCCGATGGAGGCATCAACCTGGGCCAGAACTGTAGTAGGTATTTGTACAACCTCAATCCCGCGCAAATAAATCGCCGCAAGAAATCCCGTGATATCCCCCACTACGCCGCCGCCGAGGGCCACCAGCACTGCATTACGCTCTGCGCCCAACTTGACCAGTTGCTCCGCCAGAGCCTCGACCGTGGTGATCTTTTTGTAGCGCTCCCCATCCGGCATGGTAAGGACCTTTACAGAAAAACCTGCCGCGGAAAGCGCGTCCACCAACTTCTTGCCCCAACGCCGGCGAACTGGAGGTACGGTCACCACAAACAGCTTCTTGGTGCTTCCCAAAAGATCATGCAGACAGGAGCCAGCCTGCCCCAGCAGCCCGTTTTTGATGATGGCCTGATAGGGACGCGGCGGCACTGCGATTGGGACTCGAATCATGCCTTCAATAATAACGTAGGCGGCATAGCCCGTTGCATCTGCGTGGTACTCTCATTTCATGCAAACCGCCCCTACGGAGACTGACTTCCTGGTGATCGGCGCCGGGGTGGCAGGATTGCGCGCGGCAGTGGAACTTGCGTCTGCCGGCAGAGTTGTGGTGCTAGCCAAACGTGAGGTCACCGATTCCGCGACCCAGTATGCGCAAGGTGGGATCGCAGCCGCACTGGGAGATGAAGACGAGATTGGACTGCATTTGCAGGACACCCTGAATGCCGGCGATGGCCTTTGCGATCCTGACGCTGTGAGAGTGCTGGTGGAAGAAGGCCCGGAACGCATTGAAGAGCTTATTCAATGGGGAACCGAGTTCGATCGCGACGGTACAAAATTGGCCTTCGGCCGCGAAGGCGCGCACAGCCGTAATCGCATTCTGCATGCCCATGGCGATTCCACCGGGCGCGAGATTCTCCGCGCTTTATACGCAAAATCAAAAACACTTTCGAATATTTCGCTCTTTGAGTTTGAATTTTCCACCGGTCTGCTGACCGATAACGGACGCGCTTGCGGCGTTCGCTTGATTACGGAAAAGGGCGAAGAGGGCTCCATTGCCGCCTCCGCTGTCCTGCTTGCAACCGGAGGAGTAGGCCAGCTTTACCGCAACACCACCAATCCACCAGTCGCCACGGGAGACGGCGTCGCCATGGCATTTCGTGCCGGCGCGGAAGCCTGCGACATGGAGTTCATCCAGTTTCATCCCACAGCGCTTTACTTGAAAAATGCTCCGCGCTTCCTGCTCTCTGAAGCTTTGCGCGGAGAGGGCGCGTACTTGCGCAACAGCGAGTTGCTGCGCTTCATGCCCAAGTATCACGAAATGGCGGAGCTGGCCCCGCGGGATGTGGTCGCGCGGGCCATCGTGCACGAACTCGAAGTCAGCCGCATTAAGGATCCGGTAGTTTATCTGGATCTCACGCACCTGGATGAATCCCACGTGAAGTCCCGCTTCCCCCGAATCCACTCCACCTGCCTGCAATTCAATATTGATATTGCAACTGATCTTATCCCCATCCGGCCGGCAGCCCATTATTCGATGGGAGGAGTACGCACCGACCTGGATGCACGCACCTCAGTTGCAGGCCTATATGCGGCGGGAGAAGTGGCTTCGACCGGAGTACACGGGGCAAATCGGCTGGCCAGCAATTCGTTGCTGGAGGGGCTTGTCTTCGGCGCCCGTGCCGGCAAAAAAATGCGTGATGAATTGCGAAAAGGCCCGGCCCGGAAAAAAACTACTACCCACGCGGCCTCCTCCAACGGCCCGGTTGATTCTGCCTCCGAAGAAGTGGTGCGTGAAGTGCAGGACTTGATGTGGCGAGATGCCGGAATTGTTCGTACCGCGCAAGGTATGGCACGCGCCATTGAACAGTTGTCCCAACTGGCCCCGCGCGTTGCTCATCCTCGCACTCGGCGGGCATGGGAGGCCCGCAATCTTCAAACCGTCGGATTGCTCGTCGCCCGGTCCGCGCTTGCTCGACAGGAAAGCCGGGGGGCGCATTACCGCACTGACTTTCCAGTTCACAATGATGCGAAGTTTCTGAAGCATTCGTTGGTCAGTAGAGAGTCTGTGCGCTTCGCATAACCCACTCGCAGTTGCGATCTTTCTTTGCGCCTCTGCGGCTTAAGATTTGGTTTTGGAGTTCGGAAGAAACAGCTCCAAAACGTAAATGCTTTTAGTCCGCGCTCCGCACCGCCAGCCGTTCAGCCCAGAATGATCCGGGTCAGCTTCATCAAGTAGGTGTTATTGCTCAGAAATGTGAGAATCACAGCCAGTTGGCCCACAATGAATCCAGCCAGTCCCAACACGTAGACGCGATGGATGCGCCTTTCTACGATTAGATCGCGCACAACGCCCAGTAGCACCAGCACATCTACGCCCGCGTATGAGACGACAAACGGCAGCTTGTTCTGGGGAAAGCGGGTAAAGGCCGCCGAGGTAATCGCGCAGGTGGCCAGGAGGATCAAACGTCGGTGATACTCAGGCCGTTTTCGCCACCAAATCGCCAGCGCGAACGGGACACTGAACGCCACCATGTCATAGAAGGGGAAGATGATTGCCGACGCGGGAAATGCCGAGTGCAGACGAAGAATATCGAAGCGTACCATGGCGATCGCGGTGGAAACCCCCAGCACAGGGACCGCGATCCCGAGCGCAACCCCGAACCATCCCGTCCACATGTGCAGCCTGACGTTATGCGTGCGTATCAGCGTGGACTGGACCATCAGAAAGACGATCCACCCGGCAAATGCGGCGGCATGAAAATAAAGAACCGTTGGCCGGGAGATCGCCGGATGGAAGAGCCGCTCGCTCACCGTGTGCATAAAGCCGTAGAACACCACCCCCGCGATGAGCAGTGACATCAAAAAGTAGAAATACTTCGCCAAGAGGCCCGTGAGCTTGTTCGTCGATGCGATGCCTCCCTCGCAACGCACTCCCAAACTGGCGCGGGCCGACAGTGTAGTTGGATCAGACGGAAATCTGTCCCCTGCCGTTTCCACTTTGGCTTGTCTCCCTCAGAGCACGATTTCGCGGAATCCCGTGAATGGCCGGCATTTTATCAGAACTAGCAGACAAGTCACAGGAATTACTATGAACGAAGATTAGTGCGCGCCCCGCCACGGCTACCCCGCCTTCTTGGCAGGATGCATTACCGAGGCCAGTACCGACAAAAGAAGAATCCCTCCAACTACCATCAAGGCATAATGGGTCGGGATTTCAAAATAATGCGCAGCGAGCATTTTTACCCCAATAAAACTCAGCACCAGCGCCAAACCATAGTGCAAATAACGAAACATTTCCATCAACCCGGCGAGCGCAAAGTACATCGAGCGCAGCCCCATGATGGCAAATACGTTTGAGGTGTAAACGATGAAGGCATTCAGCGTGATGGCGAGAATCGCGGGGATCGAATCTACTGCGAAGGCCACATCGGTGGTCTCGACCACAATCAACACGATAAACAGCGGCGTGGCATAAAGCCCGGCGCGGCGCACGAAGAATTTTCCGCCTTCATAGTCATTGGTCACCGGCACCAGTTTGCGGACAATTTTCAGTACGGGGTTGTTCTCAGGATGAATCTCCGACTCTTCCTGGAAGAAGAGCTTGACTCCGCTGAATAGCAGCAATGCGCCGAACAGGTACGTGACCCACGCAAACCGGCTGATGAGCCCAACTCCCACCAGAATGAATAGGCCGCGCATGATGAGCGCGCCGATGATCCCCCAGAAAAGTACGCGGTGCTGTTGTTCGGGAGATACTTTGAAGAAGCGAAAAATCAGCAGAAAGACGAACAGGTTGTCGACACTCAGCGAGAGTTCAATCACGTAGCCGGTGACGAACTCCAGCGCGGGCTTATGTCCATGCCAGAAAAACACAAGCACAGCAAAAGCCGCTGCCATGGTGATCCAGGCCACACTCCACAGCATGGCTTCGCGAACTTTTATTACGTGGCCGCCACGATGGAAGACCCCGAGGTCGAGGGCCAGCATGGCCAGCACGAACACGTTGAAGAGGACCCAGAAGAGCGGTTGGTTCAATCAAGACCTCAGGCCACAGTATTTGCCGCCAGCCTTCAGCAGCCCTTTAAGAATGTGAGATGCCTAGACTGTTGATTAGAAACCAGAAACACTGAAAGGAAAAGGCCCGCCACCAAACCCTGAAGCTTGAACAATTGTTGGAACTGCAACCAGGTACATAACGTATCTTCATTGTGTCAGGAGCGGACTATGCGGAAAGTAGCATTGTTGTTGTGGGTTCTGGCGTCACTCACCTTCTTGGCAGCCACGGGCGCCGCGCAAAAGAAGAATCGGGCTTCCAAACCAGCTCAGGATTCGGTTGTGATTACATTCAAAGATGGGCACAGCCAAAGTTTTCCCCTGACCGACATAGACCGGATTGAGTTTGAATCCGCCAACAACGAATCGGCGACCGGCAGTTCCGGACATTTCCTGGGAAGATGGAAAGTAGGGGACGGCATCGGCGGGACTTTCATCATCACGCTAGAGCGCGATGGACAGGCTTCAAAGACCCTGGGTAGTAGTCATGGAACCTGGACCGTCGTGGGCGACGAAGCGCGTATTAGCTGGGAGGACGGATGGAAGGACGTCATTCGCAAAGCCGGAAATCGTTACGAAAAAGTGGCCTACCGTCCGGGAAAAAGTTTTTCCGACGACCCAGACCACATTGCGGACGCCAGTAGCATGGACCCTATCTAACGAATCGCGGATTTACTTCGCGTCCAACATTCGCACTGTCTCCAAAACGACGCTGCCCACAATCTGCAAACTGTTGGGATCAAGCTTTTCAATCGTGTCCTGCGGAGTATGGTGGAAGACGTTGTTGTAGCCGTAATCCAGATCGATCAAATCAGCACAGGGGACACCACGCTCCACAAAGGGGACGTGATCGTCTCCCAGACCGCCAAGTGTCCGGCCGAAGAAATGTGACTGGTATCCCAGCCGGGTTGCTGCTTGCAGGACCAAATCTTCCAGCCATGCAGTGGAACGCTCATCGCGGTCAATATTGAGGTCGGCATCGCCGATCATGTCGGTCAGCAGGAACGCTTTGATCTTCTTCAGTGTTCCATCCTTTTGCCATTTTTCCGCAAGGTGTCGGGTGCCATAGACGCTGTCGCTGTCCGTCCACTGTTTTATCGCTTCTTCACCATCCGTCCATACCAGCCAGACACTATAGCCATCACGCATTTTTCCGCGTAGCTGGTTGGCCAGTTCGAGCAGCAGCGCGGTCGTAGAACCGCCATCATTGGCCCCAACGTAGCCCGTATTCTGCAACGGGTAATTGGTGTCGTAATGCCCCGCGATCACAATGATCCCGTCACGCTTGCCCGGATATTTGGCAATGATGTTTCGCACAGGAAGTTTCCCCGCCGGCGTATCCGCGATGAAGGCGTCGTCTTCCACCTCATCCCCTTTAAGGTGGGAAATGATGTAGGCCTCAAGCCTCTTGTGGTTGGCGCTGCCGACGGGACGATCACCAAACGCGACCGTCTCTTTCACGTATCGCCAAGCCCGTGAGGAATTGATAGACGGAGGAGGTCCGGAGTCCGCTGGAGCTTTAATAGAACTCGGAGCAGTCGGTGCGGCCTCTGAAGTAGCCGCTTGGGCCGGCGGCTGATGGGTACAAGAAGCAAAAGACAGACCGGCAACCAGCGCAATAAGAAGCAGCAGGGTCTTTGGCGCGCGAAGCAGCGCACTGCATCTTGCGGTGCTGTCACTCATTATTGCTTCTTTCGCGTTTGCCGGGCCTTGCGCTGGCGTGGGTGCACGAACCATGCGATTCCGATGCTGAACACGTACAAGATCACCATGGGAGCGGCGAAGATGCACATGTTCATAATGTCGGTCGTAGGAGTGATAATCGCCGCGATGGTAAAGATTCCCAGGATCGAATAGCGAAGATTGCGCCACATCCACCCTGCGGTCACCACGCCCATGAGTGCCAGGAAGAACACCAGGATGGGGAGCTCGAAAACCACGCCCAGTCCGATGATGATGGTCAAGAACAGGTCGGTGTATTCGGTGACCGTAATCATCTGGGTGAATTGATGGCCGTACTTGATCAGAAAATCCAAGGCTGCGGGAAAAACAATCCTGAACCCAAACAGGCCTCCCGCCATGAAAAGAAGGATGGTCGAAAACATGAAAGGCACAACGTAACGTTTCTCGTTGCGGTAAAGGCCCGGCGAGATGAACATCCACAACTGATAGAGGACGAAAGGAGAGGCCACGAACAGCCCCATCATAAGTCCGATCTTGATGTAGAGATTGAAGGCGTCGGTGGGACCGAGGACCACCAACTTGTCGGGAAGCCCATTGTTGCGCAGCACCTTGACGATCGGCTGCTGCATGACCCCATAAATCTGCTCGGCAAAGCTCCAGCAAGCAATGAATCCGAGCGCCACGGCAATGATCGAATAAATAATTCTGCGGCGCAGTTCCTCTAGGTGCTCGAGGAAGCTCATCGCAGGCAGGAAACGGTGTTCCTGCTCATCCGGAGGAAGCTCTTCTGCAACCATTTCAGGCATCGTGGGCCTGGGACGGGATTTCCGTAGAACCGGTTTCGGCGGGCAGCGAACCAGCCGCCACCGAACCCACTGGCGGCGAAGGAGGCAGCACGGTTTGAGTGCGCTCTTCTAGGTCAATCTTGTTGATCTCGGATTGGATCTGCGACTTGAATTCGTCGGAAGCCCGCTTGAATTCGGCCAGGGCACGCCCCACCTGACGCCCGATTTCCGGCAGTTTCTTGGGCCCAAAAATGAGCAATGCCAAAATACCGATGAATGCCATTTCCGTGAAACCAAGATTCATGGGTTCATCATACTGCGGTTGCAGGTGTCTAGCAAAGCGTTTGGGATAATGGGTAGCGGTGCAGTTTGAAAGTAACGATTTGTATCAGGGCGCCTGCTTTCAGCCGTGCCATTGTCGCATCCATTTCGCCGCACGCGCCCATGGAGCGCATCTGCAAATAGGCAACTGGCTTCCGGATCGCTGCGCCGTACCGACGCCGACCCCAATTCTTGCCTTTCCCAGCGGTACGGCAAAGGCCATGCCCTGCTATCAACCTTATTATCAAACTGCACCCCTGCCGGATACCCCCCTACCAATCTGGCACTAGAAACTTTGGCTTCAATGGGCGCATCATAAGTGTAGGTTGCGGGTGTATTTACCCTCTCTACTTACTGGTTACCGATGGCTCTCGAAAGGTAATTTGAGGAGCTTGAGGGGGGTGTTATACTGCGTGAAAGCAGTGCCTGGGGTGGGTCTATCCTATGCCCGGAAAAGGAACTTAACAAATGCCTCGTAGTTCTCGTCGTACCCTCATCGTAGTCGTATTGTTTTTGACCGTTTGCGGATATTTGGGACTGCTATTTGCGCAGCGCACCCCAACGGCTGCGGCTTCCAATGGTGACGCCGATGTCCGCGACAGTCTGAGCCAATTTGCCGAAGTCTACAAGGTCGTTGAGGAGAACTACGCCGAGCCGGTCAATCCGGACAAGGCCATCTATAACGGCGCTATCCCCGGCATGTTGCACGTGCTTGATCCGCACTCCAATTTCTTTGACCCAAAATCTTATTCGCTGTTGAAAGAAGACCAGCGCGGCAAGTATTACGGCGTGGGAATGACCGTCGGCCCGCGTAATAACAAAGTCATCGTCATCGCGCCATTCGTAGGGACCCCGGCGTACCGCGCGGGAATTCGCCCCGGCGACATCATCATCGCAGTCGACGGCAAGCCGACCGATGGCATGACCACGGGCGACGTGGCCGACCTTCTTAAAGGCCCCAAGGGGACAACTGTTCACATCACCATGTTGCGTGAAGGCGCGGACAAGCCGATTGAATTCGCCGTAGTACGGGATGAAATTCCCCGTTACAGCGTCGATTTGCATTTCATGCTCCGTCCGGGCATTGGCTATATGCATGTCTCTGGTTTCAACGAGACGACTGAGCACGAAGTCGCAGCGGCCCTGGATGAAATGGGTGATCTGAAGGGCCTCATCCTCGATCTACGCCAGAACCCCGGCGGCTTGTTGAGCGAGGGAGTAGGGGTCGCGGACAAGTTCTTGCGCAAAGGCCAGGTAATTGTTTCTCACCATGGACGCAGTTCATCGGAGAAGCGCTACGTAGCCACGCACGGCAACGGCGGCAAAGAGTATCCGCTGGTCGTATTGGTAAATCGCGGAACGGCTTCCGCTGCTGAAATTGTCTCCGGCGCGATCCAGGACCATGATCGCGGCTTGATTGTTGGCGAAACCACGTTCGGCAAGGGTTTGGTACAGACCGTCTACCCGCTGTCGGAGAACACTGGTCTGGCGTTGACCACCGCCAAGTACTACACCCCGAGTGGACGCCTGATCCAGCGCGACTACTCCAGTATTTCTCTTTACGACTACTACTACAACCGTGACAAGATCGACCAAACCGCCAACCGCGAGGTCAAGCTGACCGACAGCGGCCGCACGGTGTACGGCGGCGGTGGCATTACTCCCGACGTCAAGATTGATCCGGTAAAGGGCAACAAGTTCCAGGATTCGATGCTCCAGCACTACGTGTTCTTCAACTTTGCTAAGCATTATGTAATCAACCACCATCCTTCCGAAGATAAGTTCGAAGTGGATGATGCCTTGATGAACGACTTCCGCAAGTTCCTGGACGAAGAAAAGGTCCAATATTCCGAGGCCGACATGCTGGAGAACAACGACTGGGTGCGTGCCAGTATTAAGAGCGAGATCTTCGTGGATGCCTTTGGGCAGCAGGAAGGCCTGAAGGTACGGGCTGAAACTGATCCTCAGGTGGTGAAAGCGCTCGAGCTTCTGCCTCAGGCCAAGCAACTTGCCGAGAATGCGCGGAAGGTCGTCGCCGAGCGGACGGGTCATCCGACGCTTAACCGGTAGCGACCGGGAAGTCGCAGATTTTGCCAGACCCCACGCTAAACCGCGTGGGGTCATGTTTTTACCGAATGTATGCGGGGCGGCAATAAACTGGCCCGTTGGCTTCATTTCTCCCCTACAATCTCTGCTGAAACATGATTAGAATCTGGGTATTGGCAGCGGTGTTTTCCCTGATCGCGGGATGGACAGACTGGCGCTCCAGGCGGATACCCAATTGGCTGACAGTCCCAGGGCTGATGATCGGAATAGCGGCCAATTCCATCATTTCCGGCTGGGCAGGATGTAAAGCTGCTCTGCTGGGGGCCGGGCTTGGGCTGCTGCTGCTTCTGCCTTTTGTGGCAATCCGAAGCTTGGGCGCGGGAGATTGGAAACTGGTAGGCGCTCTGGGAGGCTTTGTGGGCCCAGAGCGGCTTCTACTGGTGCTGGTAGGGACGATTCTGGTGAATGGAATGATAGCGGTATTTGTCATCATCTGGAAGCGGCGCGTGGGGAGGACATTGCGTAATCTGGTTTCAATGGCCGGTTCCCTGCTGAGCTTTCATATGCCGGGGCCGGAGGTTTCACTCGACCATGCAGAATCGCTGAAAATTCCATTTGGAGTTGGGGTTGCGGTTACCGTCGTGGCTTGTGCGGTGAGCGTACTGTGGAGACCTTTGTGAAACCGGGCACGTTAAAGCGATGGTGTATTTTTGCTTCACGTGATCGCGGCGCCCAGATCGCGGAATTCGCGGCTGTGGTGCCGATGCTGATCATGATGATCTTCGGAATTCTATGGTTTGGGAGGGCGTTTAGCATTTACACGACCGTGAATCATGCGGTGCGTGCAGCCGCAGAAGCAGCAGCGTTACATGCTCCTGCCACTTCAGGAAATACTGCGTCCGAAGAAGACACAATAAAAAGCCAGATCGTTGATCCGATTCTTCTGGCAGCGCACCTGGATCCCAGTCAAGAAGTCTTTCATGTAGATCCCATCAATGTGACATTACCTTCCGGGCCGCTAATAACTGTATACAACGCGCGCCTGAGTTATCCATATAACTTTAAGCTTAATGGGCTCACCTGCTGTCCGCCAGCGCTGACGCCGATCACGCTGAGTATCAATATCAGTGCCCAGGCCCAATCTAAAGAGGAGAATTGAGCGCTCGCCGGACTTTCCTTCGCATCAAGAGCCTGCCCCTTCGTCTCTGGCAGTCTACGTGGGTCAAAAGGACACACGGCACCGAGATTGTCGAATTCGCTGTGTCCCTGCCGCTTCTGGTTGTACTTGTAGTCGCTATCTATGATTTTGGTGTGGCATTCACGGTTAGACATAAACTGATCGACGCGGTCCGCGAGGGTGCGAGAGCAGCGGCGAGCCAGCAACGTCCTCCCGAGGTCGACACTACATGTGGTGCACCTGTTTCGGTTTGCATCGTTCGTGACGTGGTTGACAGCAACCTTTTGGCCAGCAAGGTGGATGATTGTGGCCTAGGTACGGTGTCCGGAGCATATGGAGGCCCGGGTTCGTTAACTTGGACTTTTACTGGATCCTGCTCTGGCCCCACGCTCACAATCGAGCGCGACGTTCTAAACCCGAATTCAAGTCAACTGATCGCGCCGTTTGATACGTCCCCATATCGCGTTGAGAATACGAAAATCACCCTGGTTTACCCTTACCAATGGCGATTTAATCAGGCGTTTAAGCTACTGGATAAAAATGCCAATTATCTGAGCTCGACGATCACCGTGTCCGCAACTATGCAGAACTTGGAATAGGACTATGAGATTCACCTACCCTGCAAATAAAGACGAACGCGGCGTTACGATTCTTATCGTTGGTGTGACACTACTTGCCCTAGTGGCAATGGCAGCGCTTGCCATAGATGTGGCAAGTCTCTATACAGCACGGAGCGAAGCTCAGCGGGCGGCTGATGCAGCCGCACTTGCCGGGGCCAAGATGTTCGTGAGCTCGAGTTTCACCTCTAGACCTGCGGGATGGACGCTTGCGGCTTTATGTGAAAGCAACGTGGCAACATCAACTGGAGCGGTCAATCAGCAGGCAGCTCTAGCAGCAGCTTCTAACCTTATTGCTGGCAAACCTGCGGAGATACAAAACATACAGTGCAACTTCGATGATGCGGATAGCAACACAAATCCCCGGGTCACGGTGACAGTTAAGCGAGTCGGGACACCACTGTTCTTTGGTCGTATTTTCAATGTGCCCGGCGGACTGGTAACTGCAACGGCCACGGCCGAAGCCTACAATATGTCAGGGCATGATACGCCTATAGAGCTGACCGGCGTAAAACCGTGGCTAATTCCCAATTGCGATCCGCACACATCGTCTCCGGGGCCTTGTTCGGGCGGGTATTTCTTCAATCCGGCTGATGGAAGTCTTAAAAACAATACAGTCATTGGTTCGCAGCTTCTGCTTCATCGAGTGCTCAACCAGAGCCAAGGGTTAGTCGGCGGTACTGGAACCGTCTCCGATCCGCAAATGAACTTTTACGGACTGGACTTCCCCGCCTCTCCTTCTCCTGTGTGCCCGTCTACAGGTGCTGTCTCCTGTGGACCGCCAGTGGGTAGCGGAGGGAATGTCTATGTTGATAACATTGCATGCGCTTCTCGGTTACAGATGAGTTGCGGCACACCAATCGGGGCCGGGCAAATAATTACAGCAGATACCGATACCGCTGCTATAGCAACGTCTCCAACCAGCACAGGTGGTAGATGCCTAATTCATGCAGATGGAGACTTAGCGCTAGACGGCCAAGACTCGTTTTCTACTGGAAGCGTTCCGGTGACAATTACCGGAGGGACACATAATCCCAATTCCTCTCTTCAGGGAGTCACTAATATAAGTCGCAGTGACTCCGTGGTGACGCTGCCTGTAGACGAGGGCGCTCAGCTTTGCACGAGTTCTAGTTGTTTAGTGCGAACAAAGATCATTGGCTTTCTTCAAGTAGGCGTTCTACAGACAACTGGTGGACCTGATGTGCCAGTGGTTATCTTGAATGCTGTTGGGTGCAGTCAAAATGCTGTAGATGCCTACCCTCCGGACAATCCGATTGTCGGAGAAGGATCACCCATACCTGTCCGCCTGGTGCAGACGCCAACCCCGTAGCCATCTATCGTGAGATTCAGCGGTTTGATTATGAACTACTGCGGCGGTGCTTGTTCCGGCTGGTCAGGCTGGTTCGGCACCATCTCCGGCTCCGCGTTGGTGGGTACCGATTCCGACGGGGTCTCGATATCTGGAGCCGCCATGGCTTGATCTGGCTCCTGCCGAGGCTGCCCCATCACGGTGGCGGGATAGCTGACTCCACTATCTGCGCCGCCTCCTTCCCGCCTGGTCAGGAAAATCCCCCGCAGTTGCGAAGGATCGCTGTCGGAACCGACTATCACAAAATTGAAACGTGAGCCATTCAACAATGCCGCCAGCACTTCCCTTGCGGGTGCAGGCCCAAGGTCGGCAACGATGGGTTCTTGTCCGGCCCCGGGAGGCATGGTCATCTCCGCCCCGGTATTGCGATGTACTTCTGCCATCACTTCCGCCAAAGTTGCTTTATTCGCCCAGATGCGAAGCTTGCCGCGGGAAAAACTTACTTCCACTTTGCGCGGCGGCGCAACTGGCGCTGGAGCAGGGGCTGAGACTGCTGCCGGCGCGCTCGGTTGTGATTGCTTGGCAGGTGCAGCCGCCAGCTTGACGATCACAGTTTTCCCCGAAGGAAACAGTTGATACGGTTGCGGCGATTTCAGGTCGAGGACGATCCGCGTGACCGCCGGAATATCGGAAAAACGTCCGACGCGGACCTGCTTCAATTCGCCACGGTTGACGTTGAGGTTGCGCAGAGCGCCACCGGGCACCGCATTGAAGAAATCGAGCACCAGCCGGTCCGGCCCAGTAATGGTTTGCGTGCGTGGCTCAATTGGCTGGCTGGCAATGACTTCGATTTCAAGCGTGCTCCCCGCACCCAGCACATTCACGCTACGGATGACGGTTGTAGACGAATCGGTGCCTGCTTGCATCCGCCAGGCAAAAAGCATGACGGCAAAAGCTAACCCCACTTTAGCCGCTGTTTTCATGAGCTTCTAAACTACAGATTCTAGCAGGGCTGGGACTAAAGGATATGCCCCAGTAGGTCGTAGTACCTCAGGATAGGTTACTGGAACCTTTACCAAGTAGTTGTGCCGTACCTCGTCTCTCATATGCATGGGATGTTAGGCCCTCCTGTGACCCAAATCACAATTGGAAGTGCTCTCCTATACCCCGATTTCGTGCCATTTCGGGTATTTTCAATTTGAGATGGTTTCCTGGGAAACTGGAGGACGGATCGCACCCGGGGCCATCCGGAAGCCGATTATTTCGATCCTCCTCCCTGAAGCAGTTAGACTGTCAGAAAGAGAAATCCTTTATGTGTCTCGCCATCCCCGGAAAAATACTCGACTGCCAGGAAGTAAATGGTTCGCGGGTCGGCCGCGTGGAGTTTGGCGGCATCGTGCGGTCGGTCTCGCTGGATTTTGTTCCGGAAGCAGAGGTCAACGATTACGTCATGGTGCACGTGGGCTTCGCCATCAGCAAAGTGGCTGCCGATGAGGCCGAGCGTACCTACAAGTTGCTGGCTGAAATGGGCGCACTAGAAGAGGAGTTGGCCCTGGGGAGCGAAGAGCAGAACTCGTAGCTCCGGGCTTACATGAAATACCTGACTGAATACCGTGACGAACGAATCGCTCGTACCCTCGCCGCGGAAATTGCACAACGCACCACGCGGCCATGGGTGCTGATGGAGATCTGCGGCGGACAGACCCATACAATCATGCGTTACGGCCTCGACGAGTTGCTTCCTCGCGGATTGGAGCTGGTGCATGGTCCCGGCTGCCCGGTCTGCGTTACTCCGCTAGAAACCATTGATGCAGCCATTGAGTTGGCGTCTCGACCGGAAGTGATACTGGTGTCTTACGGCGACATGCTGCGGGTGCCAGGGTCACGCAGTGATTTGTTTCGTGCTAAAGCGGCAGGGGCTGAGGTACGAGTCGTTTACTCTCCGATGGAAGCCGTGAAGATTGCGCGGCAAAATCCAGAACGCAAGGTAGTGTTCCTGGCCATCGGGTTTGAAACCACCGCTCCCGCCAATGCCATGGCCGCATGGCAGGCGAAGCGGGAAGGCTTGACCAACTTTACCCTGCTCGTCTCGCATGTGCTGGTTCCTCCAGCGATTCGCGGATTGTTAACATCTCCAGCCAACCGGGTGCAGGCGTTCATCGCCCCCGGTCACGTGTGCACCATCATGGGCTGTGGAGAATATGAGTCTCTGGTGCGCGATTTCCGCGTACCCATTGTTGTAGGTGGGTTTGAGCCTGTGGATTTGCTCGAGGCGGTACTCATGCTAGTCAAGCAGCTCGAAGGTGGCGAAGCCCGGTTGGAAAATCAGTATGTACGCTCGGTGAGTTATGAAGGGAATCTTGCTGCGCAAAGAATAATGAGTGAGGTATTCGAGGTCGCCGATCAAAAATGGAGAGGGATTGGCCCGATCCCGCAAAGTGGCTTGCGTTTACGGGAAGAATATGCGGAATACGATGCGGCGCGAGTCTTCGGAATTACCGGCTTCTCTGTCGAAGAGCCGGCGGAGTGCATCAGCGCGCAGGTGTTACAGGGATTGAAAAAGCCCACCGATTGCCCTGCCTTCGGCATGCGCTGTACACCGGAGAATCCGCTAGGCGCGCCCATGGTTTCATCCGAAGGAGCGTGTGCCGCC
Organism: uncultured Acidobacteriota bacterium; assembly: GCA_963837365.1. Taxonomy (GTDB): domain Bacteria; phylum Acidobacteriota; class Terriglobia; order Terriglobales; family Acidobacteriaceae; genus CAWBXL01. The sequence continues at coordinate 58,685 of CAWIMW010000003.1, read as the reverse complement.
TACTACCGCTACCGGCGGCATGCGGTTGCGAGTTAGGAGTTGTATGGCTGAACGAACCGTCGCCGAGCTTACTTGTCCGACACCGCTCACGGCAAAAGACACTGTGCTGCTTGGCCATGGAAGCGGCGGGAAACTCAGCGCGGAGTTGTTGCGCGATGTATTTCTTCCGGTGCTCGGCAACCCCGTTCTGTCACAGCTGAACGATCAGGCCATTCTGGATGTGAATGGGCAACGCCTGGCATTCACCACCGATTCGTTCGTAGTCAATCCTCTTTTTTTTCCGGGCGGTGATGTTGGGTCGCTTGCCGTCCACGGAACCATCAACGATCTCGCCATGGGCGGAGCGACGCCGCTGTTCCTCAGTGCGGCCTTCATTATCGAAGAGGGATTTGCCATGGAACCATTGCGGCAGATTGTCGCCTCGATGCAGCGCGCTGCCAGCGATGCTGGCGTGCAGATCGTCACTGGCGATACCAAGGTGGTGGAAAAAGGCAAGGGCGACGGAGTGTTCATCAATACCAGCGGGATTGGACTGGTGCCTCCTGACGTAAAGCTATCTGCTGATCAGGCCCGGGCCGGTGACAAGGTTCTGATCAACGGCCCGCTCGGCGAGCACGGGATTGCCATCCTGGCAAAACGGGAGGGACTGGAGTTTGAGACCACCATTGAGAGTGATAGCGCCGCCCTGCATACGCTAGTGGCGGAAATGCTTCGCGCCAGTTCGCAAATTCGCTGCATGCGCGACCCCACACGTGGCGGGCTATCCAGCGCCTTAAACGAAATCGCTGCCCAGTCACAGGTGGGAATCGAACTTGAAGAACGCTCCATTCCAATCCGTGAGGAAGTCACCGGGGCTTGTGAGTTGCTTGGGCTTGATCCGCTTTATGTTGCCAATGAAGGCAAGCTGGTGGCGATTGTGGCTGCGGAGGATGCCAACCGGTTACTGGACGCTATGCGGCGACATCCTCTGGGCGAGCGGTCTGAGATTATCGGCACGGTGATGCAGTCTCGACCCGGGCTGGTTACCATGCGGACCACTCTGGGTACAACACGGATTGTCGATATGCTTTCCGCAGATCAGCTTCCGAGAATTTGTTAAAGCTATGCATGAGCTTGGCATTGCGCAAGAAATCGTGAACTCCATCCGGCGGGAATCAGTGCGCCGAGGTGGAGCACGCATACACGCGGCCGGTTTGCGGATTGGCGAGCTTGCCGGAGTAAATGTTGAAGCGCTTCGTTTTAGTTTTGAAGCGATTGTTCACGACACCGAGCTCGAACATCTAAGTCTGGAAATCGAAACTTGTCCGCACCGCAGGCGCTGCATACAGTGCAAAAAAGAATTTGCGGTCACGGACTATGACTTGCACTGCCCGCAATGCAGCAGCGAAGAAGGCGACTGCATCGGCGGAGATGAGTTGGATTTGTCTTACCTGGAGGTGGAGGAACATGCAACGAGTGGAGTTGGCGCAGAAAGTACTGAATGAGAATGCGCGCATTGCTGCCGAGCTGCGTGAGCGCTACCGCGAGCACGGCGTCCTCTGCCTGAACCTGATCAGCGCTCCCGGCTCGGGTAAGACCAGCCTTCTGGAGCGCACGTTGCAGATCATGCCACATACTGAACGCGTGGCTTTGCTCACGGGCGATATTCAGACAGAAAACGATGCGGTCCGTTTGCAGAAATTTGGTTTTCCGGTCAAGCAGATCACCACCGGTGGCACCTGTCACCTGGACGCGCGCATGATCGAACGCCACATTGCCGACTGGCAACTGGATGAAATTGACATCCTGTTCGTGGAAAATGTGGGCAACCTGGTGTGCCCCTCGAGCTATGACCTCGGTGAGGACGCAAAAGTCGTGCTGTTAAGTGTTACGGAAGGCGAGGACAAGCCTCTGAAGTATCCATCGATCTTTTTCAAGTCTGAACTCATGGTGCTTAACAAGATCGATTTACTGCCTTATGTACCGTTTGATTCCACCGTGGCAGTGGAGAATGCCCGCAAGGTGAATCCTAAGATTGATGTGATCAAGCTGTCTTGCACCACGGGCGAAGGATTAGACGGCTGGCTCAACTGGATCGAGAAGAAGCGCGAGTCCGTAAAGGCTTTTAAGGCGGAACCCGTCTCATAGAATTTCATGCCAGTCCGACGTCAGATCGAAGTTTCAGGAATTGTGCAGGGAGTGGGGTTCCGTCCTTTTGTTTATAGACTGGCGAGTGACCGGCACCTTACCGGAATGATCCGGAACACCTCTGCCGGTGTTGTTGTTGAAGTTCAGGGAGAGCAAGAGATTGTTGATGATTTCCTGCTGCATCTTTCCTCTGATGCACCACCGTTAGCCCGGATCACTCACATCGCCACCAATGAAGTGCCATGCGACGCTGATACTTCCTTTCGTATCATGCACAGTGACGCGAAACAGGAAACACACACACTGATTTCGCCTGATGTTGCAATCTGTCCCGACTGCCTGCGGGAGATGTTCGACCCGGCTGATCGCCGCTACGCATACCCATTCATCAACTGCACGAATTGCGGCCCCCGCTTCACTATTATTCGCGACATCCCCTACGACCGGTCGGCAACCTCGATGGCTGTCTTTCCCATGTGCCCTGCCTGCCAGGCTGAATACGACGATCCGCTTAATCGCCGTTTCCATGCTCAGCCCAATGCCTGCTGGGACTGCGGCCCGCAGGTTGAGCTTTGGGACAATTCCGGATACCCAATCGAGTGCGACGATGCGGTCAAACAGGCGGCAGAAGCCCTCAAGTTGGGAAAGGTTGTTGCTGTTAAGGGGTTGGGGGGCTTCCATCTGGCAGCGGATGCCACCAATGCGGAGGCGGTAAATCAGCTACGCCAACGCAAGCCACGTGTGGAAAAACCTTTTGCCATCATGGTTCCGAACATCGAAGCGGCTTGCGAAATCTGCGAGGTTGGTGCAACTGCTCGTATGGCGCTGGAGTCGGCGTCACGGCCGATTGTGCTGCTTCCCCGCCGGGAATCCTGTGGCCTTCCGGATCAACTAGCCCCCTTTAATCGTTTTCTGGGAATCTTTCTTCCCTACACGCCACTGCATTACTTGCTGTTTGAGCAAGGCAAATTCCGGGCCCTGGTAATGACCAGCGGCAATCTCAGTGAAGAGCCGATTGCCATTGACAATCAAGAGGCGGTACAGCGGCTAAAGGGTCTGGCCGATTTCTTTCTCGTACACAATCGCGACATCTTGCTGCGTTGCGATGATTCTGTGGTGCGGGCGAATGGCTCGCGCATTCAACAGATGCGGCGATCGCGCGGTTTTGTACCCGTCCCCGTATTCCTGAAGGATGAGCAACCCTCAGTTCTCGCGGTGGGCGGGGAGTTGAAGAATACCATCTGCCTGACCAAAGACAGGCACGCTTTCCTGAGCCAGCATGTTGGCGATCTGGAAAACGTGGAAAGTTATAAATTTTTCGAGGAAGCGATCATCCACCTGCAACACGTCCTGGAAATCAGGCCCGAGATTCTTGCTTGCGATCTCCATCCCGATTACTTCTCTACCCGCTGGGCGCTTGCCCAAGAAGGAATACAGTCGATCGGAGTGCAGCACCATCATGCTCACATCGCCAGTTGTATGGCGGAAAACCATCTTGATGGACAGGTAATTGGTTTTGCTTTGGACGGCACTGGATATGGCACCGATGGCAAGATTTGGGGTGGCGAGGTGCTGATCGCGGGATATGAAGGCTTCGACCGCTTCGCCCATCTGGAATACGTCCCTTTGCCCGGCGGCGCCAGGGCCATTCGCGAACCCTGGCGGATGGCGGTAAGTTATCTGGCGCATTATTTTGGGCGAGATTTTCTAAACTCTTCCATCCCATTTGTGCGGCAGCTCGATCGAAACAAAGCTGAGACCCTGATTCGCATGGTTGAACAAGGCATCAATTCCCCGCTCACCTCAAGCTGCGGCCGGCTATTTGATGCAGTGGCGGCATTGATCGGAATTCGCCAGAAGGTCAACTACGAGGCGCAAGCCGCCATCGAACTTGAAATGTCGATCACAAGTTCTGACCCAAGGGGTGCCTACCCGCTGGCCCTCATCCCTGACGGCAATTCCTGGATCATCAGTGCACGTCCATTATTCGAGGCGCTGCTGACTGACATTGCTGGAGGCCAGCCTATCGGCGTGATCAGTCAGCATTTCCATGATGGTCTGATCACGGTGCTGATCCAGGTTGCGCAGCGCGCTCGAGACGTTTCAGGACTCAACCTCGTTTGTCTCAGCGGAGGAACTTTTAATAATCTTTATCTCTGCTCCGGCCTAGAATCAAAGTTGTCCGTTGCCGGGTTTGAGGTATTTACCCAAAACGAAGTCCCCTGCGGAGACGGCGGGCTGAGTCTTGGGCAGGCGATGGTGGCAACTCACTGCAACAAGAACATTCTGCATGGTGAAAAAGAACACGTTTGCGCGTGATCGTAATCACACTGGCGGGAGCAACTGCTAGGTACACTAACTTGCTAATGAGCTACGTACGATGAAAGCACCCCCCAAGCCAGTCGCCCCAAGCCAGGACAAACGTTGGAAAATCGTGGACGCCACCATGCGCCGCGTGGGCCAGCACTCCCGCGGACTCATCGAGACCCTGCATACCGTGCAGGAAGCCTTCGGCTACATTGACGAGACTTCCCTGCGCTATGTAGCAATCTCGTTACGCGTGCCACTCAGCCGCGCCTACGGTGTCGCCACGTTTTATCACTTCTTCACTCTCAAACCGGCGGGAGAACACACCTGTGTGATCTGCCTGGGAACGGCCTGCTACATCAAAGGCGCACCGCAGTTGGTGGATGCCGTGAGGCACCAACTCGGCATCTCCGCGGGTGAGACGACCGCCGACGGGAAAGTGTCGATGCTCTCCGCCCGTTGTATCGGTTCCTGTGGGCTTGCCCCTGCGGTGGTGTACGACAGCGAAATCGCCGGCAAAGTAACTCCGGACCAACTCCGTCAACAACTGGCAAAATGGGACGCGCATGACGCCTGAAGAACTCGAACTGATTGCAACCACGGAACGTGAGGCGCAGGCAGGCATTCCGCAAAGCGTGAATGTCTGCGTGGCAGCTGGATGTCTTTCCTGCCAAAGCCAGGCGGTGAAAGACGCGCTCGATAAAGAAGTGGCCCGCCGCGACTCAGCTGACCATTGCAAAATCAAAGGCGTCGGCTGCATGGGCCTGTGCGCGGAAGGTCCCCTGGTTTCGACCCATGACGGGACTCTATACCAGCATGTGGCCGCAGAGGATGCGGTAGAAGTCCTAGATGGGCTGGAGAAAGGGCCGGTCCGGCGCCTGCTCTGCCCCACCGATGTCCCATTTTTCCAGCGGCAACAGAAGATTGTTCTGGAAAATTCCGGCGTCATCGATCCCGAGCGTATTGAAGAGTACATCGCCGCCTCCGGCTATCAGGGTCTGTTGCAAGCCCTCACTGAGATGACCCCGCTGGAAGTGATCGAGCAGGTGACCAAGAGCAGCCTGCGCGGACGCGGCGGCGCAGGCTATCCCACTGGGCTGAAATGGAGCACGGTTTACAAGGCTGTGGGCACACAGAAGTATGTCATCTGCAATGCGGATGAAGGCGATCCCGGCGCTTTCATGGACCGCAGCGTGCTCGAAAGCGATCCCCACCGCGTGCTCGAAGGGATGCTGATTGCCGCTTACGCGGTCGGTGCTTCTGAGGGGTACATTTACGTTCGCGCAGAATATCCATTGGCGATCAAGCGCCTGAAGAACGCCATCCGCCAGGCAGAGAAGCTGGGGCTCCTCGGTACCAAGATCTGCGGGACCAACCTCAACTTCCGCATCGAACTCCGCTTGGGCGCGGGTGCGTTTGTCTGCGGAGAGGAAACTGCCCTCATCGCTTCCATCGAAGGCAAGCGCGGCACACCGCGCCCGCGCCCGCCGTATCCGGCGATGGAAGGCCTGCTGGGCCAGCCTACTCTCATTAACAACGTCGAGACCTTCGCTAATATTGCTCCCATCATTCGCAATGGCGGAGACTGGTACGCCGGCATCGGCACAGAAAAAAGCAAAGGCACCAAGGTTTTTGCGCTTGCCGGCAGGGTGCAAAACACCGGACTGGTCGAAGTCCCCATGGGAATCACTCTGCGCGAGATGGTTTACGACATCGGTGGAGGAATTCCCGATGGCCGCCAGTTCAAGGCTGTCCAGACTGGGGGCCCCTCCGGCGGTTGTTTGCCCTCCGAGTGTCTCGATATGCCAGTGGATTACGAATCGCTGGCCCGCGCCGGTTCGATCATGGGCTCGGGCGGCATGATCGTCATGGATGAAACCTCCTGCATGGTGGACGTGGCCAAGTACTTCATGGATTTCTGCATGACCGAATCCTGTGGCAAGTGTATTCCCTGCCGCGTCGGCACTTACCAGATGCATCGCATCTTGGACACGATCACAAAGCTCCAGGCGACCCCACAGGACATTTCCTTGTTAGAGGAATTGTGCGACCTGGTGAAAAACACCAGCCTGTGCGGCCTGGGACAATCGGCCCCCAATCCAGTACTAAGCACGCTGCGTTATTTTGCCGATGAATACAAGGCGCATATCGAACGCAACCAGTGTGTCGCAGGGGTGTGCGGCAAAGAGGCGCAGCCATGAGCCCGGTATCGAATGTCAAAACGCTCAAGATCGACGGCCGGGACTTCAGCGCCCGCGCGGATGAAACTATCCTCGATGTGGCCCGGCAAAACCAAATCTTCATCCCGCGGCTATGTGAGTTGGAGGGACTTTCGACCATCGGCGCTTGCCGTCTTTGCCTGGTGGAAGTGAAAGGCTCCAACCGATTGATGGCCTCATGTGTAACCCGCGTGGAAGAAGGTATGGAAGTTATCACCACTTCCGAACGCCTGGAACGGTACCGCAAAGGCATTGTCGAACTGCTCTTTACCGAGCGCAATCACATCTGCTCGGTCTGCGTTTCCAACGGCCACTGCGAATTGCAGTACTTGTCACAGAAACTCGATATCACCCACATCCACTATCCGTACCGTTATCCGCAGGTCACGGTTGACGCCTCGCATGACCGCTTCGTCATCGATCACAATCGTTGCATCCTGTGCACCCGCTGCGTCCGCGTCTGTGATGAAGTGGAGGGTGCGCACACTTGGGACGTGATGGGGCGCGGGATTGATGCGAAGGTCATTACCGACCTCAACCAGCCATGGGGCTCTTCCGATACCTGCACCAGTTGCGGCAAGTGTGTACATGTTTGCCCGACCGGAGCGCTGTTCGAAAAAGGGCGCTCGGTCGCAGAGATGGAAAAACGCCGCGATTTCCTGCCGTATCTGCAACTGATGAGGGGAGAGCAGGAGTGAGCAAAAAGCGCATGGCTACGGTGTGGCTGGATGGGTGCTCCGGCTGCCACATGTCATTCCTGGATATTGACGAACGCTTGCTCACGCTCGCCGAGAGTGCTGACTTGGTTTACAGTCCGTTAGTAGACGCAAAAGTGTTCCCCGACGACGTGGATGTAACGCTGGTAGAGGGTGCCGTCAGCAGTGAAGAAGATTTGCATAAAATCAAAATGGTCCGGGAACGAACCAAGATTCTGGTGTCTCTGGGGGATTGTGCGGTCACTGCGAACGTCCCCAGCATGAGGAATCCCTTCCCTACAGAGGCGGTTTATGACCGTGCCTACAAGGAAAATGTGACGCTCGATCCAGGAATCCCTGACCAGATCGTGCCGCGTCTGCTGCCTCTGGCCCGGCCCATTCATGAATTTGTGCGGGTGGATGTTTTTGTACCGGGATGCCCGCCCTCCGCCGATACGATTTACTACGCCGTCAGCGAATTGCTGGCCGGACGCCAACCGGAATTGAGCTCAAGAACACGGTTTGGTGCTTAGAATCTATGGCAGAAAAAGGCAAGACCATCATCATCGATCCCGTGACCCGCATCGAGGGTCACGCCAAGATTACCCTGCATCTCGACGAGCAGGGAGAAGTTGCCGACGCGCGTTTTCACGTCACCCAGTTCCGCGGCTTTGAAAAACTCTGCGAGGGCCGGCCCTTTACTGAAATGCCCTCACTGATGGCGCGCATTTGCGGCATCTGCCCCGTCAGCCATCTCATTGCTTCCGCCAAAGCTTGTGATGCCATCTTGGCCGTCCGCATTCCTCACGCCGCCGACCAGCTTCGCCGCATTTTTAACATGGCGCAGATAGTGCAGTCGCATGCGCTCAGTGTTTTTCATCTCTCCTCGCCGGACCTGCTGCTGGGCATGGATGCCGATCCGGCGAAAAGCAATTTATGGGGAGTCTTTGAGAAAGAGCCGCAAATCGCGCGGGATGGAATCCGCCTGCGCCAATTCGGCCAGCAAATCATTGAACGGCTGGGTGGAAAAAGAATTCATCCTGCGTGGGTAGTTCCCGGTGGCGTCAGCGAGCCTTTGAGCGAGCAGGACCGCGACGCCATCCTCAGCGGCATCCCCGAAGTTCTGGCCATCGCTGTGCGGACCATGACCTGGTTCAAGAAAAAGACCGAATCATTCCGCGAAGAGATCCGCAGCTTTGGAAATTTCCCGTCGCTCTTCATGGGGATTGTTAAGGAAGACGGCAGCCTTACGTTCTACGATGGCAAAATCCGCATTGGCGATGCCAGTGGCGATATCCTCGCTGAAAATCTTGATGCAGCTCGCTATTTCGATTACCTGGGTGAAAAAGTCGAACCCTGGAGCTATCTGAAATCGGCTTACTACAAGCCGAACGGCTATCCCGATGGCATGTACCGGGTCGGACCACTGGCTCGCCTGAACGTCTCCGATCGTTGCGGGACCCCTCTCGCCGATCAGGAACTGGCTGAATTCAAGGAATTGCAGCGGGTTGCAGTGCTGAGCTCATTCCACTATCACCAGGCGCGGCTTATCGAGATTCTTTACTGCATCGAGCGGTTGCAGCAGCTGTTAAGTGAGCCGGAGATCCTCTCTAAGCATGTGCGCGCTGAGGCCAAACCCAATGCTTCCGAGGGAGTCGGGGCCTCCGAAGCGCCCCGGGGGACCTTGTTCCATCACTACAAGATTGACGAACAGGGGCTGGTACGATGGGCCAACCTGATCATTGCCACCGGCCAGAACAACCTCGCCATGAACCGCAGCATCCTGCAAGTCGCCAAACATTTTGTGCGCGGGAATGAGTTACAACCCGGAATGCTCAACCGCGTGGAGGCCGTCATTCGCGCCTACGATCCTTGCCTTAGCTGCTCCACCCATGCCGTGGGGCAAATGGCGCTACGAGTGCAACTAGTCGATCCGGAAGGTAAAATCGTGACCGAGGCCGCGCGGCCCTGATGCATGGCAAGTATCCTAATCATTGGGATCGGCAACCCTCTTCGCTGCGACGATGGAGTAGCCTGGCGAGTGAACGCCGAGTTGTCTCGCCAGAGTCTGCCTGAAGGCGTGGAAATCGTCACCCAGCACCAGTTGACTCCCGAACTTGCATTTCCGGCAAGCAATGCCGGGACAGTGTTATTTCTTGATGCCGCGCAGGATGGTATCGCGGGAGAACTCCGGTGCGAGCCGGTCACTGCGCAGCGAACGTCGGGTATCTTCTCGCATGAATTCTCGCCTGGGACTATTCTCAGCCTGGCCCAGGAACTGTACGGGAAATGTCCGCGCGCTTTTGTGGTCTCGCTCAGCGGTGAATGTTTCGATCATGGCGAAACACTTTCCCATTGTGTCGAGCAGAACCTGCCACGGGTGGTCTCTTTCATGATGCAGCTCGTAACCAACTGCGTTCCAAATACGAACATGGTGCCAACTCATGGATAACGTTGTCCGGTTATTTCAGGCTTTTGTTGCTCCGGCGATTTTTGTTTCTGCCATTTCCCTGCTGATTTTGTCCGTCAACGTCCGTTTGATGGGTATTGTCAGCCGCTTGCGCCAATACAATCGTGCCAAGTACCAGGCATTGCGCGGTAACAGCACCGACGAGGCCGACGTTTATTCCTCGCAGATCAAATCGATCGAGGGCCGGGCCGAACTCATGCGCCGCTGCTTCTTGTATTGCCTGATTTCACTTGTCGGGGCCATTGTTTCCTGCCTGCTGCTTGGGTTTGGACTTTACTGGAAGGATGCGGCATTGGCCGCCGCCGCGATTTTCGTGGTCAGCATGATCTTTCTGCTGGTGGGTGTTGGACACTACATCAGCGAGGTAATCTCCGCCCTCAGCGCGGTCCGCAATGAAGTGAGGGACCCACGGTTTGGGGCCCCTCCAGAAACTGCCCCTCAGGACACAATCTGAAGAACAAGTGAAATCCCGGCTACGGGAGCGATTAAGCCCGGACTGTCATGACCGGGCAATTGGCGTTACATACCACGTCATAGGCAATCGCCCACGGCATGTGAGATGCCAGATGTGCCGCACTCCTGCCGGACTCACGCACGCCCATAACGATCAGGTCCACGTCATGCTCTCGCGCAACCTGGATAATCCCTTCCGCTGCAAAATGAAGCTCCACGATATGCGTCACATTGCACTTTAAGCCGGCATCTGAAGGAAGATAATTTCGTAACTTTTTCGTGAATTCCTGTTTACTGGTTTCTTCTTTTTCCACGAAACTGTCGTCCGGAAACCAGCCCGGGCCTACGTAGTTCACAGGTATGGGTGAAACCAGGTGCAGCAGAATCAGTTCCCCGTCGGGCTTGTTGGCAAACCCGATGGCATATGGCAGAGCATGTTCCGAGGACGGCCCAAAATCGGTAGCAAACAATACTTTGCGCAGCTTGCGCCCCGGCACCGCCGATGGCCCGACCGTCAACACTGGACAAGAAGCCCGGCGGAAAAGCTCCTCCGCCACCGAGCCCAGAACAATTTTCTTGAATCCGGTCCGGCCGTGGGTTCCCACGACCAGCAGGCCGATTTTCTTTTGTCGGATGACGTCCTCTATCACGTCCCCGATATGTCCGCGCTCGATGATCTCTTCATGACGTACATGAGCAAGCAGTTCAGTCTTCGATAACTTCTCCAGACCGTGCCTGGCTTGCTGGTAAGGATCATCAAAGTCGATGGGCAAAGGATCCAGCGGAACGGAACTATGCGGCGCGGGTGGTACAACGTTCAGCAGGAACAATTCCGCATCGTGGCTCTCGGCGATGGCAGCGGCAGATTGCAGTGCATGGGCTGAAGCCTGGGAAAAGTCAGTGGCCACCAAGACATTCTTGAACGTTATGCTCTCCTCCAACTCTAGGGTATTCATCGCAGTACCTCCTGAGAGTTGCATTCTGTCTAGAACCATTGTCGCTCCCAGAAGGAAATAAGCAAAGTGCTCCTTCTTACCATCGCTAGTGATTCAAATCACAATTTCCGGACCCAGAAAACTATCCCTCAGCGCGTAAATAACTCCACTTGCGGTCGTCGCTACGGAGATACTGTGTCCCTTTTACCGCACGCATATATTGAGCGCGTTCAAATGACGATGGGTCGGCACAGCGCAGTTGGCTCATGCTGCCCTGCATCTGTTTGACGGACTCATATTCATGGTCCGCCATCCATTGCTCAAGTTGCTGCTCGACATAGCGGATATGTTCCGGGCCTTCGCGCAACAGAACGGAACACATTTGCGTGACATTTGCGCCGACCATCAACATCTTCACCACGTCTTCGGCATAATGTATGCCGCTGGTTGCCGCCAGACTGGCTTTGATTCGTCCGTACAGAATCCCAATCCATGTCAGCGGCAAACGCAGGTCCTGCGGAGTACTCAAGAGCACATTGGGCCGGAGGACCAGATTGTCGAGGTCAATGTCCGGTTGATAAAACCGATTGAACAGCACTAATCCGTCCACGCCAACCGCATCCAGCCGTTTCGCCATATTGGCCATATTGCTGAAAAAGGGGCTTAGTTTGACGGCAACCGGAATGTGTACCGCCAGTTTCACTTCGCGGGCAATGTCCAGATAGATACTTTCAATGTCGTTGGAACTGGCATGAGTGTCCGTGGGAATAAAATAGATATTGCACTCGATGGCATCCGCGCCGGCTTCTTCAATCCTGCGCGCATAATCGGTCCATCCCCCCAACGTGGCTCCGTTCAAGCTGGCGATGATTGGAATTTTTACAGCCTTACGGGTTTTGGCGATGTGTTCCAGATATTCCTCTGGGCCGGAGAAGAAATCAAGGGACTGAGGGAAATAAGTCAATGATTCGGCGAAGCTCTCCGTGCCCGCTGACAAATTTTGTTCGAGCTCCAGGTTCTCGCGCCTCAACTGCTCCTCGAACAGCGAGTACAGCACCACCGCGGAACTCCCTGCATCCTCCAGCCTTCGTATGTTGTCGACTTCATGGGACAGCGGTGATGCCGAGGCCATCAAGGGCGTGCGCAGTTTCAATCCGAGATATGTAGTCGTAAGGTCGCTCATGGCTTTGCTCCTACTTGGTCGTAGTCTCAAGCACGGGTTTGGTTTCTTGGGGCTTTTCTGCCACCGCTGGCTTCAGTTCCGCAGCGGGGCTGGGGTCGAACTTGCGCTGTGCCAGATATGCGTACATTTTGAAGCGCACCTCGGCATCATGTTGCGCTTCCCGCCATAGCCGCTTGGCATCTTCCGGCTTGCTCTTGGCCAGCATTTGGAAGCGGGTTTGCTGTTGCATGAAATCTCGTACTTTCTTCGTAGGAGTCCGGGAATCGAGAGCTAACGGGTTCTCTCCCTGCGCAGCGCGCTCAGGGTTATACCGGTAAAGCAGCCACTGGCCGGAATCCACCGCAACTTTCTGGTCGCTCATCGCGGTCGTCATATTGATGCCGTGGGCGATGCAGTGCGAGTAGGCAATGATGATGCTTGGTCCGTCGTAAGCTTCGGCCTCCAGGAAGGCCTTCAGAGTGTGTTCGTCTTTCGCACCCATTGCCACGCTGGCGACGTACACGTTGCCATAGCTCATGGCCATCAGCCCGAGGTCTTTCTTCGGGCCCGGCTTTCCACCCGCGGCAAATTTGGCTACGGCGGCACGTGGGGTGGATTTGGACGCTTGTCCTCCCGTATTGGAGTAAACCTCGGTATCGAGCACCAAGAGGTTGACGTTGAGTCCACTCGCAAGCACGTGATCAAGGCCGCCGTAGCCAATGTCGTACGCCCAGCCGTCGCCGCCGATGATCCAGATACTCTTTTTCACCAGCAGGTCGGCCAGGGCCAGCAGTTGTTTTGCCTCGGATGAGTGAATGCCTTCCAGTTCCTTCTTGAGCAACGCCACCCGCTCGCGTTGTTGATAAATGTCGGCCTCGTCCTTTTGCGGGGCCGTGATGAGCACTGTGGCGAAGTCTTCGCCAATCTGCGGCGCCAGGCGCTTCACCAGTTCGCGGGCAAACTCGGTCTGCTTATCAACCGAAACGCGGAAGCCCAGGCCAAATTCAGCATTGTCTTCAAACAGCGAGTTTGACCAGGCTGGACCGCGGCCGTCGGCGTTCTTGGCCCACGGAGTCGTGGGCAGGTTGCCCCCGTAGATGGACGAGCATCCAGTCGCGTTGGCAACGATGGAGCGGTCCCCGAACAGCTGCGACACCAGCTTGATATACGGAGTCTCACCGCATCCCGAACAGGCTCCGGAAAACTCAAACAGCGGTTCCTGCACCTGCTGCTGCCGGATTGTCGTCAGCTTGATATTCCGGCGGTCAAGTTCTGGCAGTTTCAGAAAGAACTTCCAGTTCTCGCTTTCCGGCTCGCGCAGCGGAGGCTGAGGTTCCATATTGATTGCCTTCAGCCGCGTCTCGCTCTTGTTTTTGGCCGGGCAGATGTCCACGCAGATGGCGCATCCGGTGCAATCTTCCGGCGCAACCTGGATGGTGTACTTCAACCCGCTCCATTCCTTGTCACGGGCGTCTGTGGACTTGAAAGTTGCCGGAGCACCTTCCAGTTCCCGCGAATCGTAGACCTTGATGCGGATCACGGAGTGCGGGCACACCATGGCACATTTGCCGCATTGGATACAGGTTTTGGTGTCCCATACAGGTATGTCGAGCGCGAGATTACGCTTCTCCCACTTTGCCGTACCGGTCGGGAAAGTACCATCAACCGGGAAAGCGCTCACGGGAATATCATCGCCGTGGCCGGCGTAGATGGCGCCGAGCACCTCGCGCTCAAACTTGGGGGCCTCCGCCGGGAATGGCGCAGGTATTTCGATCTTGCTGCTGACTTCCGCCGGCACCTTGACTTGGTGCAGGTGGGCCAGGGTTTCGTCCACTGCCTTCAGGTTCTTCTGGACGACGTCTTCGCCTTTCTTGCCGTAGGTGTAACGGATGGACTTGCGGATCTGTTCAATGGCTTCTTCAGCCGGGAGAACTTTCGAAATGGCAAAGAAACAAGTTTGCAGGATGGTGTTCATGCGCGATCCCATGCCGGTATCGCGCGCTACCTGATAGGCATCGATGACGTAGAACTTGGCTTTTTTATCGATCAGATGTTTCTGCACTTCGCGGGGCAGCTTCTCCCAGACTTCCTCGGGGCCAAACGGGCTGTTCAGCAGGAACACGCCCCCTTCCACCAGCACGCTGAGCATGTCGTAGCGCTCGAGATAGATCCACTGGTGGCAAGCCACGAAATTGGCCTTCGACACCAAGTAAGTGGACCGGATGGGTTGAGGGCCGAAGCGCAGGTGGGAAACCGTCATCGCGCCGGATTTCTTGGAGTCATAAACGAAATATCCCTGCGCGTAGTTGTCGGTGTTCTCGCCAATGATTTTGATGGAATTCTTGTTGGCGCCCACAGTTCCGTCAGCGCCCAGGCCGTAGAACATGGCACGCACTACGTTCTCCGGCTCAATGGAGAAATTAGGATCACAGCTCAAGCTGGTGTGGGTTACATCATCCGTAATGCCGACGGTGAAGTGGTCTTTCTGCGCGCCGGGAGCGAAGTTGTCGAATACCGCCTTCACCATGGCAGGCGTAAATTCCTTGGAAGACAAGCCGTAGCGTCCGCCCAACACCACCGGTGGCACAGCTGGACGTTGCAGCTTGTTCTTCAAGCCCTCCTGGATCGCATTGACGATATCCAGGTAAAGTGGGCCGCCAGCGGCTCCTGCCTCCTTGGTACGATCCAAGACGGCTATGCTGCGAACGGTCTGGGGGAGGGCCCGCAGGAAGTGTTCAACTGAAAAAGGCCGATACAGGCGAACTTTCAGCAATCCGACTTTTTTCTTTTGCGACACCAGGTATTCGACGGTCTCATGTGCCGCTTCGGCGCCCGAGCCCATCATGACAATGACGTGCTCGGCGTCCGGTGCGCCTACGTAGTCGAACAGGCGATAAGAACGCCCGACGACCTTAGCAAATTTGTCCATCACGGACTGCACAATCTCCGGACAAGCGGCGTAGAACGGGCTGACTGCCTCGCGCGCCTGGAAATAAACATCCGGGTTCTGCGCGGTGCCGCGCAGGACCGGATGGTCCGGTGAAAGCGCGCGCTGGCGATGCTCGAATACACGGTCCATGTTGATCAGCGCCCGCATATCGTCTTCGGTGAGCATTTCGATCTTGTTCACTTCATGCGAAGTGCGAAAGCCATCGAAGAAGTGCAGGAATGGAATACGGGATTCGAGGGAGGCCGCATGGGCGATCAACGCCATGTCCATCGCTTCCTGGACCGAATTCGAGCACAGCATCCCAAACCCCGTAGTTCTGCAAGCCATCACGTCCGAATGATCGCCGAAAATCGAAAGGGCGTGGGTAGCGAGGGTGCGCGCCGAAACATGAAACGCCGTAGGCGTCAGTTCGCCGGCAATCTTGTTCATGTTGGGGATCATCAACAAGAGGCCCTGAGACGCGGTAAACGTTGTGGCCAGTGCGCCGGTCTGCAGCGCGCCGTGGACGGCGCCTGCAGCGCCACCCTCGCTTTGCATTTCCACCACGCGGGGCACCGTGCCCCAAATATTGGGAATTCCTTCCGAAGCCCACTGGTCGGCCCATTCGCCCATGTTGGAGGAAGGAGTAATCGGGTAAATGGCGATGACTTCGTTCAGGCGATAGGCCACATTAGCCACTGCCTCGTTGCCGTCCATAGTTTTGAATTTACGACTCATCGGCCCACCTTTAGGCTTTGGTTTGGATGACATCCACTATCCATAAGTAGAATGCCGCAAGTTGCTGGTTTCGTCGGCAATCCGCTTCACAGCAGGGTGTGATTGGAATCACAATCAGGAAAAAGGGCTGAATTTCTGAGTTCCAAGATTAGGAAAGTATTATGAATTGACTGGGTTCGTATCAGGGCATCGGCCCCTTCGACTTCGCTTCAGGGCAGGCCTTCAGCCATGCCGCATTGAACGGGCGTTTGACTTAGGCGCCCATGGGGCGCAACTATCACCAGAGCCTGTGCCTTTCGCTTTAAACCAACTTCGATAAACTACAAAGAGCCATGCACGCTGCCATTCTTACCGCGCCGAAGGCCATTTCTCAGCGTCCTTTAACGCTTACCGAAGTTCCAGAGCCGGTCACCACGGCGGGGCAAGTGCTTCTCCGGGTACGCGCCTGTGGCGTGTGCCGGACGGACCTGCATATCGTCGAGGGAGAACTAAAGCATCCGCGGGCGAATTTAATTCTGGGGCACCAGATCGTGGGAGAGGTAATCGGCGGCGCGACCTCCCTTCTGCCGTTAGGCACAAGAGTTGGCGTTTCCTGGATCGGCGGCACCGACGGCAGTTGTTGGTATTGCCGCCACGATCAGGAAAACCTGTGCGACGCGCCAACCTTTACCGGATACACAATCAATGGCGGATATGCGCAATTCGCCGCCGCGAGAGCTGATTTCGTTTTCCCGCTTCCTGATGCGCTCGACGATCTGCACGCGGCCCCGCTGCTCTGCGCCGGCATCATCGGCTTCCGCGCTCTGCGAGTGGCGGGAGTGGAGCGCGGAGAGCGTGTAGGCCTGTTCGGTTTCGGCGCATCCGCGCACCTGGCAATCGCGGTTCTGCGCGCCTGGGGATGCGACGTCTATGTCTCCACCCGCGGAGCCTCGCACCGCAAGCTGGCCGAGCAACTCGGCGCCACTTGGGTCGGCGAAGCCACCGAGAAGCCTCCCGTAGAACTGGACCGCGCCGTCACGTTCGCCCCCAGCGGAGACGTAGTAGTCGCCGCCCTGGCCAGCCTGCGCAAGGGCGGAGTGGTGGCCATCAACGCCATCCATCTCGACCGCATCCCCGAATTCGACTACGACCGGCTGCTCTGGGGCGAGCGCCAACTGCGTAGCGTCGCCAACATGACCCGTGCCGACGCCCGCGACTTCCTCGCCCTCGCCGCCGAGATTCAGCTTCACCCCAGGGTCACGGCGTACCCGTTGGACCAGGTGAATGAGGCGCTGGCCGCGTTGAAGGGGGATCGGGTGGATGGGGCGGTGGCGGTGGTACCGTGATGACCCGATTAGACGGCGGGCAAATGGGGTACTTCCGTCCTTTCCTGTCTCCAAGTTTCCATGATTCCGTATTGTGAAGCCTGTTCAGTTGGACAGGCAAACAGATCTTGGAGCGGAGCAACTTTGTCATTCGCAATTCGCGGCCCATTGGCTGATAGCTCAAAGACGGTGTAACCAACTTGTTTGAATATATCCAAGGTTTGTCCGATGTTGGTTCGTGCAAGGTACTCAAACATAACTAATCTGGGACGATGGGTCTTCAGGAATTCTTTCATCCCCCGCAATACAGAATTCTCATGGCCTTCTACATCAATCTTCACCGCCTGAATCGTACCGGCTGGTATTTGGTGTTCAAGTAGAAAATGGTCAAACGTAGTTCGTTGCACCTTGATGGTGGAGATCGACGTCGTAAATCCATCGACAGTGCGATTACATGGACTCACGCCAGGTGCATTTTCGAATTCAATTGTTCCAGTCGCATCTGAGAGCGCAAGAGAGAAAACGTCGAAGTTGAGATGATTGATTGAAATGTTATTTCTAGCGCGCTCTGCCGCAATGGGATTTGGTTCAAATAGAATTGCATGCTGAATCTTGTCAGCTACCAAGAGACTGACAAGTCCGATATTGGCACCGATATCCAGAAATGTTCCTCCCTCAAGATTTGCCCGGAGAAATGACAAGTACTTACTATTCGGCAAGGAATAGTAAAGTGCAGCAGGAGAATTGCCACAATCGGGCCAGACTTGCACTCGCAAGCCATTCAACAATCTTGCTTCCACAGGATTGCCAAGAATTCTCTTTCGCAACTGCCATGCCAAAAAAAGGCAGATACGGTAAACGCGCTGCTGCTGGTTCGATTCCTCACGCCAGATCGAATTTAGAACATGCAGCAGTCTACGAATTAGCAATCATTACCCTCGCGATTCGAGACTTTATCACCGGAGGTGAGGTTAGCACTACTCATGGCCCGACCATGAACTGAATACTATTTGCTGGAAACTCCATTTTGCGCTGCCTAAGCTCCTGTAGCTCCTCCGCCCAATGTGCCATGTGCCCCACTTTTCGCGTTTTCGAAAGGTAGGATTTCACTGATCTATCCCGCTTGAACCTTAGATGTTTGGCTCCTCGCTCCGTGCTGCTTTAGTGATAGTCGGTCAGTTCAACGTCAAACACATCGGTGCCTGCAAAGCGGGGAATGATGCGCCGGTGCGCGCGTCCTAACTCTCGCCTTCGGCCATGACGGCGAACTTCACCCCGAGGGCGCGCAATACAGCGCTGATAGTTTCAAAGCGAGGGTGCGCGCTTGCGCTCAGGGTTTTGTACAGGCTCTCCCTGCCCAGTCCTGCGTCTTTCGCGATCTGCGCCATGCCGCGTGCTTTGGCCACCTCGCCGAGCGCGGCCACGAATACTGCGGGGTTGGTCTTCGGCCGCCGCAGAAAGATATTCGGCGATGACCACATCGTTATCGAGATAGGCCGCAGCGTCGAATGGTCTGTAAGTTGTCTTCTTTTTCTTCTCGACCGGGACGCTGCGGGGGATCGTCGAGCGCGGCGGCGGCGATCTCGGGGAGTTCGAGAGCATCGTGCGCGGGCGACTGATCGACGCCGCGGTCGCCCACTTCGACGAGACAGGCGCCCGCGCCGAAGGCGCTCTGCGCTGGGTCCATTCCGCGAGCACCGACAGGCTCACCCTCTACGCGGTGCACGACCGGCGCGGGAAAGAGGGGATCGACCATCTCGGCGTCCTCAGGTCCTTCTCCGGCGTCGCCGTCCACGACGGGCTCTCGACCTACCGCAAGTATGAGGACGTCGCCCACGCCCTGTGCAATGTCCACCACCTGCGAGAGCTGCTGGGGGCGATCGAGCGCGACCCCGAGACCCAGACCTGGGCGCGGGAGATGGACGCTCTGCTGCGCGAGATCAAGGCCGCTGTCGAGCGGGCCCGCGCCGCGGAACAAGACGCTCTTCCACCAGCCGTCCTGGCCGCCTTCGAGGAGCGCTACGAGCGGGTCATCGCCCTCGGGCACGAGCAGAACCCGCCGCCCACGGAGCGAACCGGCAAGCGCGGGCCGATCGGCCGCTCCAAGACCGCCAACCTGCACCGCCGCCTCGACGAGCATCGCGAGGAAGTCCTGTGCTTCGCCCGCGACTTCCGCGTCCCCTTCGACAACAACCAGGCCGAGCGCGACCTGCGCATGGTCAAGCTCCAGCAGAAGATCTCAGGCAGCTGGCGGACGATCGCCGGTGCTGAGGGGTTCCTCGCCCTGCGCTCCTACCTCGGCACCGCCGCCAAGCAGGGCCACGACGTCCTCGAGGTCCTCGGCCGCCTGGCCGAGCGGGATCCCTGGCTCCCCGGCGCGGCCGTGTCCTGAGCGTTGGCGACCTGAACAGTCACGTGTCTCCGGAGTTTGAGCAGATTCGCTCCAAGCGGGCGTTCCTCGTGCCGTTGAGCGTGGCTGTTGCCGCAGCGATCAGCGCTTGCGGGGGCGGTGCGAAGACGGAAGCCCCGGTCACGACGCCGAGCGTCAAGGAAGCCGAACGGGAAGCCGGGCAGGAAGCTCGCCAGCGCGCGCAGGAACGGCAACAAAGAGAAGAACGGCGGGAAGCGAAGGAACACCGGGAAGCACGGGAACGGCGGGAAACGAAGGAACGGGAAGCACGGGAACAGCGCGAAGCTGGAGAACGGGAAGAAGCGGAAGAAGTCGAAGAAGAACGCACCCTGGAAGCTGTTCCGCCCGAACCGGAACCACACTCGTCCCACTACTCCCACGGCTCGCACAGCAGTCATAGCTCCCATGCCTCGCACTCGTCGCACTATTCGAGTTCCGGTGGGTACGGAGGCGGCGGTCATTACTCGCACTCTTCGCACGCCTCTCACAGCTCGCACTACTCCTCCAGCTGACGTGGGCGACGCGGCGCCAGATCGCCCGGCCGCTGCAGAGCTGAGCTTCGACGCTGCGAGCCACTCGACCGACGCGATCCAGCGGGCCGCATATCGGTTCGCCGATCGTGTCTCGTGCGAGCTGGAGAGCGGCGAGCCCCAGCACCGCTGCGTCCTCACCGCCGTCGGCGACGTTGACATCGAAACGCTGATCCCCGACTTCCGCACCGAGGTCCTCGACCAGGTGCTGCGCGAGCGGATCCGCGCCGAAACCGAGCCGATCCGCACGATGATCCTCGCCCAGGCGTTCTCGAAGACCGGCCTCGTCGACCCGCCCGGCACCGCCTGAGCGTGTCGCGCTTCCGGCAGCTGGAGGACTTCCGGCCGCAGGCGGCCGAGTGGGAGCTGCTGCCGTTCCGCTTCGAGCGCCTGAACGGCAGGGTGCTGGTCACCAACATGGTCGGCGAGCACGTGACCCTTGCCGCCGAGGAATTCGACGAGCTCGCCGAGAAGCGCCTCCCGATCGACTCCCCCTTGGTGCGTCGCCTGCGCGCCAAGCACCTGATCCGCCAGCCGGGCGACCGTGCGCCCTCGACCCTCCTGGCGCTCAAGTCCCGCACCCGTTACCGGCGCCTCGCCGAGTCGACCGGGCTGCACATCTTCGTCGTCTCGCTGCGCTGCGAGCACTCCTGTCCCTACTGCCAGGTCTCGCGCCAGAGCAGCGACAAGGGGCGCTATGACATGTCGCTCGAGACGGCCGAGCGTGGCCTCGACATGGCCTTCCGCTCGCCGTCCTCGGCGATCAAGATCGAGTTCCAGGGCGGTGAGCCGCTGCTCAACTTCGGCCTGATCGAAGAGATCGTCCACCGAGGCCGAGCGGCGCAACCGCGAGGAGCGCAGAGAACCTCGGCTTCGTAATCGCCACCAACCTGGCGCTGCTGACGACGAGATCCTCGACTTCTGCGACCGCCACGACATCCACATCTCGACTTCGCTCGACGGCCCGGCCGACCTGCACAACAGCAACCGGCCGCGCCCCGGGCGCAACAGCTGGGAGCTGGCGACGGAGGGGATCCGGCGCGTGCGCGAGGCGCTCGGCGTCGACCGTGTCTCGGCGCTGATGACGACGACCAAGGCGAGCCTCGACCGCGTCGCGCGAGATCGTCGACTGCTACTTGGAGCTGGGCCTGCGTGGGATCTTCCTGCGGCCGCTCTCGCCCTACGGGTTCGCGATCAAGACCAAGAGCTACTCCGCCTACGACGCCGAGCGC
Source organism: uncultured Acidobacteriota bacterium (assembly GCA_963837365.1). Taxonomy (GTDB): domain Bacteria; phylum Acidobacteriota; class Terriglobia; order Terriglobales; family Acidobacteriaceae; genus CAWBXL01. The sequence continues at coordinate 37,174 of CAWIMW010000003.1, read as the reverse complement.
TGGCTCGACTTCTACCGCGAGGGCCTCGACTACATCCTCGAGCTGAACCGCCGCGGGGTCGCAATGACCGAGTACCTCTCCTCGGTGATCCTGAAGAAGATGCTGACCAACCGACGAACCCGGCTACGTCGACCTGACCTCGCCGGCCGGGATCGGGATCGGCGCCATCGTCTACAACTACGACGGCGAGGTCTACGCCTCCGACGAGGGCCGGATGCTCGCCGAGATGGGCGACGACGACCTTCCGGCTCGGCGACCTGGCGACCGACTCCTACGAGGAGATCATGACCTCCGACGCGCTGCTCGCACCCGCTCGAGGAGTCCTTCGCCCCGAGCGCGCCGATGTGCAGCGACTGCGCCTTCGAGCCTTACTGCGGCTCCGACCCCGTCTACCACTACGCGACTACCGGCGACTTCCTCGGCCGCAAGCCGGAGTCGGACTTCTGCCGCCGCAACATGGCGATCTTCAAGCTCCTGCTGGAGCTCTACGAGGCGGATGCCGCGGCGCGGGCGACCTTCCTCGGCTGGGCGGGCCGATGATCGCGCTGCGCGGCCGTGCCGCCGCCTTCGAGCTCGACGCGCCACTGTCGCGAGCGGTCTGGCTGTTGGTCGATCGCGAGACGCTGACGCCGCAGCGCCACGGCAGGGCCTACCTGGTTCGGGACGGCGAGGAGCCGCCGGAGGGGTTCGGCCTCTATCTCGTCGCCGATCCCGAGCACGCTCCCGCCAGCAGGCCCTGGATCGCGTTGCCGCCGCTCCTCCGCCACCTATCGGCCGGCGACGTTGTCTCCACCTCATCGACCGGCGAGTACCTGCGTGTCCTCTGGCGCCGCGCGAGCCCGGCAGAACAGCGTTCTGCTGACCGAGCGCTGCGACCACTACTGCCTGATGTGCTCGCAGCCGCCGAAGGAGCGCGAAGACGACTGGCTGCTCGACAACGCGCGCGAGCTGATCCGCCTGCTGCCGCCCTCAACGCCGGGCATCGGCTTCACCGGCGGCGAGCCGACGATCTACGGCGACCGCCTGCTCGAGCTGCTGCGCCTCTGCCGCAACCTGCTGCCCGACGCCGACGTCCACGTGCTCTCCAACGGGCGACGGTTCGCCGACTTCGGCTTCGCCTCCGCCTGGGCCGGCGTCGGCAATCCGCGGATGATGGTCGGCATCCCGATCTACGGAGCAGAGCCGACCCTGCACGACTACGTCGTCCAGGCGGAGGGGGCATTCGACGAGACGGTGCGTGGGATCGTCAACCTCGGCGAAGCCGGCGCCACGCATCGAGATCCGGGTCGTCATCCACAAGCAGACCGTGCCGGCGCTACCGGAGATCGCTGAGTTCATCGCCCGCAACCTGCCGTTCGTCGACCAGGTCGCGCTGATGGGCCTGGAGATGATCGGCTTCGCCCGAGCCAACATGGACGAGGTCTGGATCGACCCGGTCGACTACCAGGCCGAGCTGACCGAGGCGGTGTCGCTGCTCGCCCGGCGCGGGGTCAGGACGATGATCTACAACCACCAGCTCTGCCTGCTCGACCGCGAGCTCTGGCCCTTCGCGGTTCGCTCGATCAGCGACTGGAAGAACGAGTACCACCCCGAGTGCGCGAAGTGCGCCGTGCTCGATCGCTGCGGCGGCTTCTTCTTTTCGGCCAAATACCGCCACAGCGATCACATCAAGGCGATCGAGCCCGACGAGACCTCTCCAAGGCGCCAGGTTCTGGCAAAAAGTCGTCGATCTTGAGGGTCCGCAGCATAGGCAAGCCGCTGCCGCCGGCCTGGCTGGCTGGGTTGAGGAAGCAGAAGCAAGCGTGAACCGGCATCGCCGGCACCGTCTCGGTCAGCGCGGCGCGCACTGTTTCGCGCTGGCGTGCCAGTCCCTCGACCAGCTTCCTCTTGTCGCGGCCGGCGATCAGCAGGCGCGGTTCGCCGAAGAAGGGCTTTCGCACCTCGATCTTGCCCTTGTAGCGCTTGGCGTCGATCACGTAGACGCCCGAAGGGGCGACTGCGAGGTGGTCGATGTTCGCGCGGCTGCGCGGGATCCGGCGGTCGTGGAGGACGATCACGTCGGCGCAGCGCTTGGCGAGATGTACGCCGAGCGCCTCCTCGCCGCCGGCGCCGGTGTTCCATGCGACCTCACTGGCCGGTGGCGATTGGAGGCGAAGCAGGAGGTTGCCGATGTGTGGGTGCCGCTCGCGGGTTGCGGCCTCCCGCTTCCCCCGCCGATCGCTCGTGCTCCCGCCGAGCACTCGCGCCGGCAGTTCCCAGATCGATCTCGCGCTCGGCCATCCCAGAACGTCATCGGCCGGACTGTGGTCGAACTGAAGGCAAGCGATCGAGCTCAATCCACAGCAGTGATTACGATTCTCGGCTATGAGGGTGGTTAACGAGACTCTGATCGCCGAGGCGGGTCGCCGGCTGGCTGCTGCGGCCCCCGATGCCCAGGTGGTGCTCTTCGGATCGCATGCGCGGGGCGAGGCCAGTCCGCATAGCGATGTCGACTTCCTCGTCGTCGAGCCAGAGGTTGCGAATGAGGCCGAGGAGTCGGTGCGCCTGCATCGGACTCTGCGCGATCTGCGACTGCCGGCAGATGTGATCGTCGTCAGTCGCGACTACGCCGACCGCTGGCGGGAGGTGCGCGGTGGACTTGTCCACGCAGCCCTCTCGCAAGGCCGCGTCCTCGCCGGATGAGTGAGAAGCCTGATCTCCCCGGAGATCTTCTCGCCCTTGCGCGCGAGGATCTCGCTTCGGCGGAAGCCTTGGACAAAGCCGCACGGGTTTCCGATTCGCCGGTGGGGTTCCACGCCCAACAGGCTGTGGAGAAGGCACTCAAGGCAGCGATTGCCAGTCGCGACTTGGACCCAGCGTCTTCGCAAAGTTGCATGAGACGCGGCCAAAAGCGCTCTGCGATGGGCTGTGCGCGCAATCGAATGGGCGGACGCCGAAATGAATCCACCAGAAGACGATTCAGCGGCCTAGGTTGGCGAGTTCTCGTCGCTTTTCGGCTTGAGCAGCTTCTCCAGCGCCTCGAGATCCCAGTCCGGCTCGCGTTCGTTCTCGACGACGAGGTCGACGGGGAACTCCAGCAGCCCGTGTAGATGTGTCTTCAGTTCCTCGAAGTCCATGAACCCGTCAAGTCCGTAGCCGACGTGGTCCGCGTAAAGAGCTTGATCTGACATCCCATTGTCGATCGCCTCATCGATGTCGTTGCCGATCCCGACGCTCAGCGCGCCGCCGCGGTAGCGCGCGTAGACCGTCCGCCCGTCTTCGAGGGTCCCCTCCCATTGGGCCGGGCACGCGAAGCACGTCTTCTCCAGAGCCACCACCTTCGGCAGCCCGTTCGGCTGCTCGGGCGCGATTCGCAGCACCCCACCGGCATGCTGACGTAGGACGACGTAGTCGCCGTCCACATCGCCACTGAGCCTTACTCGTGCCAGCTTGTTCATACGGATATGGTTGCAGACAACACATTTTCGTGTCTCTATGAACCCACTAGGAGGCCGCTGGATGGAATCACTGAAATTGCCGGCCGGGTATCTCCTGCCCGAGGGCACGACGTTGGCCGACGTTCGGGGCGGCTTGAGCGTGAGTTGCTTGCGAGCGAGGGTCTGAAGATCGAGGATCTGGAGGCGGAGGATGTGCCTACGCGACTGCGTTCGTCAGGCGCTCGGCTACTTCACGCGCTTCCGTCGCTGACATGGTCGGCCAGCGGCGATCGAGGAAGCCGGTCAGCGCGCGCGCGGGGAGGATCGCCACCCCCTCGCGGCGGGCCGGTACCGAGCCGACCAGGTAGGCGTCGCTGAAGACGAGCAGCGCTTCGACCCGCATCCCGGTGATCCGCTCGAGCAGCTTGCGCTCGGCGTAGGCCTGCTTCAGCCAGCGCCGATCGATCCGGTCGATCGGGACCCGGCCGCGCCGGCTCTTGGTCTCGATCGCGAAGATGCCGCCCGGCCCGATCGCCACGTGGTCGACGTTGCCGCGCCCGAGCGAGACATCGTGGACCGCATACCAGCCCTGGGCCTCGAGGCCCTCCAACACCCTGCCGACGCTCTCCTCACCCTTGGCGCCCTGCAGCCAGCTTTCGAAGCGACGCGAGTAGACGCGGTTCGCCGCGACCATCGCGGCGAGCACTGCCAGCTCAACCCCGATCAGCACCGGGCCGCGCAGCCCGAGCACCGGCCCCGCGCCGAGCAGGAGCAGCAATAGCAGCCCGATCGCGCCGAGCTTCCGCGTCGCCAGCGCACGAGCCTGCCCGCGCGCATGCTGCCCCGCCACGCGTCCTCCGATTCTGGCCACATCTCCCATGCATTGCCCCATCGGCGCGCCGGCCGCGATGCATGAGCGACGCTCGCTGCGGTGCGCCGTCCGATTCGCAGGTCGCCCGCGCTGGACTCGATCCGGTTGATCGGGGACGATGTGAGCGATGGTCGTCATCGACGAGAGAGAACGAGTGCCACCGCTCGATGCGGCTGTGGCCGGCTTCAGCTGCAGCTCGAACTGGCTCGCCTCGCCGGAGAAGCTCTTCGCACCAACGAAGTCGACATCGTCTTGCTCAATCGAGCGCCGCCGCTGCTGCGTCACCGGGCGATCCGCGATGGCAAGCTGCTGGTCGAGCGCGATCCCGTCGCGCGGGTTCGACTCGATGCGCGAGCCCTGCTCGACTATCTCGATACCAAGCCGCTGCGGGCTGAGATGTCGAGGGGGCTGCGCAAGCGCATCAGAGAGGGTCGTTTTGGTCGACCCTGAAAGCATCGACTCGCGGCTCGAGCATCAGACGATTGAGGACTGCTACATCTCTGCTACACCCCGCTGGCCCGAGCGGTGGGATTCGGCCTGCCAAGCCCTTATCGCCGCCTTCCGCCCTCGTCCTTTCAAGCCGGAGGTCGCGAGTTCGATTCTCGTCGGGCGCATTGGGGGGGCTGCCAGATCGGCAGCTGCCCAGTCGGCGCTCTCGGGCGCGCACCTATTACAGAAGTTCTTTAGGTTTCGGTAACCTAACAACATTCTGTAATGACTGCATCTTCCAGGAAGAACCCTTATAGGCCGGGAGTGGGCGTCCGTCCGCTCTACCTCGCGGGCCGCGACCCGTCGCTCCATCGCTTTGCGGCAATGTTGCGGGCGGCGCCCGAGCTACAGGCGAACATGCGCATCACCGGCCTGCGAGGGGTCGGCAAGACGGTGCTTCTCGGTGCGTTCTCGGAGCTTGCGGTGGAAGCCAACTGGGAGCCGGCCGAGTTCGAGTTCCAGCCCGGGCACAACACTGACGAGGCGTTGCAGGGAGCCCTCGGTGGCCTGCTCCAGCGAACCCGTGAACGCGTGTCTCGCTTCGAGCGTCTGCGAGCGACGGCGGGTCAGGCGATCCGATCGAGGAGCCTCTCCGTCACCTGGGAGGATGTCTCGCTATCCATCGCTCCGGGTTCCGAGCGAGAGAGCGATCTCGCGAAGGAGCTCTTCGACACCGTCGAGTTGGCGACGCTAAAGGGGCGGGAGGGAGTGGTGCTGTTGCTCGACGAGGCACAGCTGATTCGCGACGAGCGGGATCGCCACGGCGAGCACCCCCTTTCCCTCCTGATTGCACCACTCGTCGCGTTGCAGCGCCAGGAGCTTCCGCTTGCGCTGGTCATCTGCGGCTTGCCGACGCTCGCCGGCAACCTGCAGAACGCTCGCTCCTACAGCGAGCGCCTCTTGCGCGGCGAGGTGGTGGATTCGCTCTCCCGCGACGAGGCGCTCGCCGCGTTTACCCGCCCACTCGAGGGGACGGGCCGTACTGTGGACGCGGAGGTGGCGGAGGCCGTGGTCGAGGAAGTGGAGGGCTATCCCTACTTCATCCAGCTATGGGGATCGGAGCTCTGGGACGCCGCCGATCTCGCGGGGGTCGACGACCTGACGGGGGTGCTGCTTGACGAGACCCGGCTGGAGATCCACGACCGCCTCGATCGCGACTTCTATGAGCCGCGCATCACGACTCTCACTCCGGCCGAGCAGGATCTGCTCCTCGCGTCCGCGGGCTGTCCCTACCCGCCACTGCGAGCGTCCGACCTGGCCGGGTCGTCCGATAAGAGCCCCGCCAACGTCAACGTCCTGCTGGGAAGGCTCATCGAGGCCGGCGCCCTGTACCGGCTCCGCAAAGGCGAATACGCCTACACCGCTCCCATGTTCCGGGACTTCCTGCAGCGCCGAGCGACGGTCTGAGTTCAGCCAATCGCGAGGAAGGCGAGATGGTGGAGGCCCGGGGCGTTCGAGGCGCCTCCGTCCTTCAAGCCGGAGTTCAGCGCCGCGTCGCGCGCCAGACCCAGAGCATCGCCAGCGGCTGGAGGGGAAGGCGGGCCCAGAGGGTCCAGCGGGGGATGCGATTCAGGTCGAGGCCGGGGACCTGCTCGGGGTTGACGGCCATATGGATGTTGGCGGGGAACACGGCCACCAGCAGGGCGAGCAGCCACCAGCGGGCGAGGCGGCGGGTGGACGGCGGGATCACGGCCAGGCCGCCGGCGATCTCGGCGATGCCGCTGACGACAACCGCCTCGCGGCGGGGGGGCAGCGACGGGGGCACGATCGCCTCGAGGGCGCGGGGCACGACGAAGTGCATCGTTCCGGTGAAGACGAAGAACCCCGCGAGGAGTCGCTGCGATCGGTCCACCCGCCCGGCCAACGTCAGCTCGCGGGAGGCGCGGATCCGGCCGGCCGCGGGATCCGCGCGCACCAGGCGGCGAAGACGGCGATCGCGACGATCGCGCCGAGCCAGTGCAGGCCGACGAGCACGAACAGAACGCTGACGATCCCGGCGCCGACCGCTCGGGCCAGCACCGGCGGCTCGGGGAGGCCGACGATGCGGGCGGTCAGCCAGGCGCAGGCCAGCCAGGCGAGCGGGCCGACCAGCCAGCCCCAGCTTTCGAAGAAGCCGTGCGAGAAGAGCAGCGCCAGCAGCACGGACAGTACCGCCACGGCCACCGCCTGCACGACCGCCACGCGCCAGAGGATCGCTGAGTCCAAGTCCACGGCCGCGATTCTCGCAGGCGGCCGCGTCGCGCTGGTCACAGCCCCGCCCACGCGCCATAATCGAGATCTCCCGGGCGGTTAGCTCAGTTGGGAGAGCACCTCCCTTACAAGGAGGGGGTCACTGGTTCGAGCCCAGTACCGCCCATCGGAGGAATTGCCTGCTAATCGGCGGGTTCTGAGTTGGGGCGCGCGGCGACGGCCGGGATGTGGGGCGCTCCGTTTCGGGCACTCGTGCCCGAAACGACGGCGATTGCCGTGGATCGGCGGCGATTCACGTCGATTCGGACTCGCTTTCGCGCCCGCCGCCGAGCTAACTTCGTCGCCGACCAAATAGAAGCGCCCCGGCAGCGCTGACACGCCCCGGGGCCGGCACCGAAGAACAAGCCTTCGATGCAAGCGGAACGCTACTCGCCGAAGTTCTCTGGCGAGCGGCATCCTGGCGGTTCTTCGGTGCCCCGACCGAAAGGGGGCGCCATGCCCAGCATCACCGTCGACGATCGACCGCCACCAGCGCGACGGGCTCTACGAGCTCGTTCGCAACCACCTCGGTTCGGTTGGCGATCTCTGGAACGCACTGGAGCGACGAGGAGGACTTCGCCAAGGCCGAGCGGCTCGGCTTCGAGTTCAGCGAAGACTTCCGCCTGCTTGACGACATCGGCTGGAAGCCGACAAGGACGCCCGCGAGTCCTTCGAGCTGACGATGCCGCCGCACGATCTGATGGAAGCGCTGAAGCGCCTGCATGACGAAGCCGCAACGGTGCTCACCGAGTCGGGCACCGAGCGCGAGTCACGAGAGGCAGACGCCGAGACCGACGCCCGCTTCCAGCTCGGCCTCGACGCCTGCGAGGAAGTGCTCGTCGGTCTCGGCCGAGAGGGTGAGCGAGCGTGAGCGCGGCGAAGAGCAAAGCGCCTGCGCCCCGGCGAGCTGGACGGCCTCGTTCTCGCCTACATGCGCAAACGCAAGGACGACGGCCCGCTCACCGCCAGCGCGATCGGTAAGGGCATCGGCCGCTCGGCCGGCGCCGTGTCCAACTGCCTCGCCCGCCTGGCGAAGGAGCAGAAGGTGCACCAGGCCAAGCGCAAGCCGCGCGCCTACGTCGTGAAGGAGGCGAAGTAGCGATGTGCCGGCGATGCGACACCAGACCCGGCCGCGCGGCTCTTCCCCGAGCAGACGCCGCCCGGGCTCAACTACGCGGTCGTCACCGGGAAGCTGCTCGACGACCCGAGGCAGGGCGGTGGTCCGCGCGGCACGCCGGTCCTCGTGATGGAGATCGAGTTCCCGGTCGCCGACCCACAGCACCCACGGCTGCTGTGGACCTACGCCACCTATGAGGTCGAAGTGCCCGGCGACGTGGGCGGGCGGCACGTCGAAGAGCTGAAGAAGGGCGCCCCGGTGCTGGTCGCGGGGAAGCTGACCGAACGCTTGTCTTTGGAGGACGGTCGCGCGAGTTGCCGCGGCGCGATCCTCGCCAACCTGATCCAGCCCGGCCCGCCGCCAGAGCACCGCGACATCCTCGGGGAGGCGCCGTGAGTCGGCGCCTCGCCACGGCGGCGCCACCGACCGCCGGAGATGAAAGTCCTTTTCGGCAAGAACCTCGCCCGCTGCCGCGAAGGAGCCGATGTCTCCCAGGAGGAACTCGGCTTCCGCGCCTCGATCCACCGCACCGAGGTGAGCCTGCTGGAGCGGGGCGAGCGGATGCCGCGTGTCGACACCGCCACTGCGCATCGCCGGCAGCCTCGGCATCTCGATGGACGACCTCGTCGCCGGCATGGAGTGGCGGCCGGGCTATGAGATCGTCGTGCCGGGAACCTGGGAGGTGGTCGAGCGGGACGGCAAAGCGCCCGACAGCGCCGACGAGGACCAGCCTGATCAGCACCGTCTCCGGCCGAGACCCCGAGCGGCGCCGCATGACCGCCGGCTCGCGCTCCAAAACGCCGTTCCCCTTCCAAGCCCTGGCCCGCTTCGCGGACAACCTCTACCGCGCCCGCGAGGTCTCCGGCCTCGATCAGAAGGAGGCCGCCAAGCGCGCCGCCCTCACCCGCTCCCGCCTCGACAAGATCGAGAACGGCGAATTCATCCCCACCCTCGACGTCCTGATCCGCCTCGCCGGCACCTACTCGACCTCGGTGGGCGACCTCGTCAACGGCGTCACCTGGCGGCCCGGCTGGGTCGAGCACTCCGGGCCAGCGGAGTACATAGTCTTGGACAGGTAGCCCCAGCATTCCTGCCTTCGCGCGGCTGCGGAAGCGAATTGCCAACCCGCGAAACCGTACCCTCGTCCAAGGCGGGGCGAGCTCACATGACCGCTCGCGACCACGCGGCCGGAGCGCTCGCTGATCCAGTTAGCCTGCCTTCTACGCTTGGAGCGGACCCGAACTCCTCCGTGCTTATACCTGATATACACCCTGGAGATCGGCGACGAAGGCCGTGACTGCCGAGCGGGGTATGTGCGGCATCATCACAAGTCTAATTCCAGGCGGATGACGCGAAGTCGACACCCGCCAACCTCTTTGGGCGAGGTCCGCCCGAACCTGCCGCGCATCATGTTCGCTCTCCATGCGTATGCATACAACCGGGCTAATAGGCTCGATCGCGAGAGAGAATTCAAGCTCTTCAAGTAGCTGCGTTAGCTCGCGTGTCTTCGACATGCAGTCCTGTACCAACGTCGTGAAGCCAGTGATTCCAAGGTGTCTCATCATTGCGTACGCGGACGCCACACCAGCGCTGCACCTCGTCCCCAACAGTGAATGTAGGGTCTCAGCAGAAAGATAGAAAGTGTCTCGCGCAATCTGGTCGAGCAATGCTGGGTCACGTAATAGCAGCACGCCACAGGGCATCGTAGCTTGGCCCATCTTATGTGGGTCAACCGCTATTGAAGTTACGCCTTCAAGGTTAAAATCCCACCCCGCGATGTCGTAACCCGCTCGTTGGAGAAAGGGAAACACCAGGCCGCCAAATGCAGCATCTACGTGTAAGGGTACGGACGACTCGAGACAAATCTTTTGTATGGGTCCAATTGGATCGAGTTGCCCGTGCTCGGTCGTACCTGCGATAGCAACTACCGCCGCGGTATCGGGTGAAAGCGCTTGCTGAACCGCGCTCGGAATTGCAGCATACTGGTCATCCACGTCCACGTACTTCAATTTCATGCGTAGGAGATCTGCCGCGGTTTCAAACGAGTAGTGTGCCGTTCTGGGCAGCACGATCTCCGTTTTGCCAGTGAGGTTGCGATATATCCAAAGTGCCGTGATATTAGCTTCGCTGCCCCCAGCTACTGCCATTCCGCCCGCGTCGCGATCTCCGTGAAGCAAATGCAAAAGCATGTTGAGCATGCTTTGTTCCAGCTTCTGCGTGCCAGGATAGAGATCAGGGTCGCCCAAGTTCGATTCGATAAATTGCATATGGGCGTCTCGAGAGAGTTGAGGGGGACTGTTGCACATAGAGTAGAGAACAGTTCCGTCCGCAAGATGGAGGTCGGCCTCAAAGGCTTCGCCAAGCTCTCGCTCAACATCAAGACGCGCTACTCCGTCGGTTTCCATCCTACGACTGACTTTCACGAGAACACTCCCGTATGAACCATATGACTAAAAAGGTCAACGTAGCCGATTGCAAGCCCTCCAGTGGCATATGTGCCTACGACGTACGTGTCAGCAGCGGGGCTCGTCTTGAAGTTGGCCATGGCCTCATGGTATGGTGCATTCGTCCCGGCAGGGGTGTACTGTACGGCGACGAAATCCACGGGCATCCGATGGGGGATGCGCTTGATGGTCAGCAAATTCTTTCGGAGCGCGTCATGTTGGGCCTTGAGAATAGTTTCCAGCCGTGCACGCTGAGCCGGATCAATTGCTGGCGGAGGCGGGTCGTTTTGGTTCTCGCGTAGCGCCCCGCAGAGCTCTTCTTCGAAAGACTCGATCGCTCCGAAGTCGACAGTTCCAGACACTATCGACTTGAAGAGCCACTCCATCGCATCGTCATGGGACACTGAGTTTTGCCCCTTCCAACAGAATGCACGACTAAAGGTAATGCCAGCGGAGAGCACCTTGACGACGGCCTCCTCATACCTTATCCGGTTTGGATAGGTAGACACGTCATACGCATGGCGATTCTGGTGTGAACCACGTGCGAGATCCTCAAGCATGTCAATTGATCGCCCCCAGATCTCGTCGGGCGTGTCGACGAGGTGGACCGGCTGGCTTTTGGCGAACTCGGTAAGTACTAGGTTCTGTGTATCCTGAATTGCCAGGGTCACCTTTTGCTCTACTCCCCTCTCTAGGCCCCGATAGGCAGCAAGTAGGATCGCGCCAGCTCCGAAGAGGATACCGGTGATGCCGAGTACGCTAATCCAGATTTGATCACTAAGGGATTCAAAGGCCGACTGAGAGGGGTTGCCGAGCGAGAACTGCGGTAGGTCTTGGTGAAGTGAGTAGAGTGCAATTCCAGTGACAATTGCTCCGCACACGACTGCGAGGAGCTCAAGATTGTGACTAGGACGATGGTTGGCGCGATCCGAGCGCTCTCCCGTGGACCGGCTCATGAAGCTTCTGGCCATACGCATCCCATCCAACGATTGAGGGTTATTGACAGCACCCGTTGACGCTGCTTTTACTGGCCTTGATCTTCCGGTGCAACGATCTGCCATACCGTCGCCAGCCTTGTCGAGACGACGACGGCGGTCGATCTGCTGAGCCCAAGCCGAACCCCCGATCGCGCTCGAATGGCTCGATGGCCCTTTTGCGACTATACATATCTAGATTAGGCATAATCGAGCTAGTCATATCATGCTGTCGGTATCTATGCAACAATTAGTCCTGACGGGCCGAGCGATACCGTCGTTGGTTCAGAGTCCACTTTGGTACTGTTGGTACGTAGCCCAGGCGGAGTAAGGTAGAGGGCGTTAGGGCCCGCGTCTAAATTCCTGATGGAGTGATGGTGTAGTTCCACTCCGGATGGAACTCCTCGCCCTCGATGTTGACGGCGTCCATCTGCTCATCTGTGACCTTGACCTTGGTGGGGTAGGTCTTGGGGTCGAGGCGGGCGTAGACCTTGAGGCCGGTCTTGGTCTTGGTGGAGGAGATCAGGTCGATCACCGTCTGGCGGCTGAGGAGGGGCTTGGCGCGCCAGTTGATCGAGATGTAGCTGAAGAGACGATGCTCGATCTTGTTCCACTTCGAGGTTCCAGGCGGGTAGTGCATGACGCGGACCCGAAGCCCGGTCCGATCGGCGAGGCGTTGCAGCTCGGCCTTCCACAGTCGCGTGCGGTAGCCGTTTGAGCCGCCGCAGTCGGCGGTGATCGTCAGCGTCGTGGCCTCGGGGTAGCGGCTGGCTCCAAGGCTCTTCCACCAGCTTGCGATCGCGGCCACCGCGAAGGCGGCGGTGTCGGCGGAGATCCCGACCGAGACCCAGCCCTCGTCCTTGCCGACGTCATAGATCCCGTATGGGATCGCCTTGCCCAGCTCCTTGTCCATGAAGTCGTGGGTGTTGACCAGGATCGGCTCGCCCTTGGGCGCCAGCTCGCGACCGCGGTTCTTGTAGTTGCCGATCAGCTCCTTCTTCTTGGTGTCGACGCTGATCACGGGCTCCTTTGCCTCGATCGCTTGGGCGCAGGCCCCGGCGATGCGGCGGAACTGCGCGTCGCGGTCGGGGTGGTCGGACCCCTCATGGGTCTTGCGGTTGGCCTGCAGGCTGAAGCCCAGTCCCTGGAGCTGGCGGCGCACGGTGGCTTCGGAGACCTCAAAGCCCTGCTCGGCCAGAGCCGCGGCCAGGTTGGCGGCGCTGCGGCTGGTCCAAAGCAGCGGCGACTCCGGGTCCCCCCGCGTCGCGCCCTCCAGCAGCCCGAGCAGCGCCTCTTTGAGGCCCGGGTAGCGCCGCTCGATCGGCGGGCGCCCGGCGCCGGCTCGCCTGATGCGGTCGGCCGGCGCGCGCTCGCCGCCGGCCACCTCGGCGATCCCCCGGCGCACCGTGTCTTCGGAGATCCCCGTGGCGCGCACGACCGCGGCGATCCCGCCGTAGCCGTGCGAGCGCGCCTCCGCCGCCGCCCACATCCGCCGGCCGCGCTCGTCGAGTTCGTCGCACACCACCAGCCACCGCTCGCGGATCGGGCGCTCGTCGACCATCGTCCCCAGCATGGTGCCTCACAGTTCGCGGCCCCCGGCAACGCTCCTGCATTAATTCAGCAGAGACTCCTTAGGTGGATGGACGTGAGTCGCCGACAGCGGTTCCGGCGCCAGTAGTCGCGACCAGCCTGATGGCTTCGACCTGTGGTTTGAGGGCTTGCTCGGCTGCTTCCGAGGCTTTGTTGGCGACGGCGGTGGCGGCGTCACTTGCCCGAACGGGGTCAAGGCCCGCGTCCCGCAAGGTCGCCTGGATGGCCGGGACGGCGCTTTGGATGCCGGTCCTGGCACTTTCGGAAACGTTGCTCGCAGCTGTGACCGCGGCATCGGTTTTTGCCTCTACAGCGTTTCGCGTTGTTCATTGAAAAGGTTCAGCGCCCTCGACTGCAGCCCATGTGCCAGGCTTGCCTGATCTTGCGGGGCGTGCGGGTATCGCCGGTCCACTCGGGGTGGTCGCTCCCACCCCAGTGCTTCATCCGGCTGGGCGAGGCTGGGTCGACGTACCAGCCCTTCGGTCGATCGAGGTCCGAGTACGAGCGCGGATCGAAGCTGGTTCTCGGGGCGCCAGCCGGTGCCGGTTCCTCTTTGTAACGCGTCAGTAGGTCGTAGTAGAGCAGCGCCCCGGCGAGCGCCGTGAAGGACGCCGTGAGGACCCGTATCGCGAGTCCGGTGAGGAACGAGGCCGCCCCGGTGTCGTGGTGCCCGAACACGATGCCGCCGACGAAGAACGGCACGAATCCGATCACGCCGACCAGGATTAGGAAGGCCGCGATGTGCCGGTAGTGGCCGTCGGCCAGCTTGCCGCTACGCCTCAACGCGGGCAACCAGCCCTCGTGCTCAATCGCCGCCACCTGGGCGACGACCGCCCAGCGCAGCCAGAGGATCACGCCGGGGACGATCAGGAGGAGGAATCCGACCATGATCCCGAGCCAAGAAGCGACCGCAGCAGCAGCGACGACCGGCAGGACCCTGAGTCCTTGCAGGGCGACCGCGCCGATTCGAGGCTCCCGGTCGTGTCTCACCTCCGCAACCGCGTGGACGTGCAGGGCCGAGACCAATGGGGTGACCAGGGCCCAGTCGGCAAGGGTGAGGAAGAGCAGCGTGCTGGCGCCGACGTTTCCGCGCGAGAAAGCCCCGTCGCCAGTCGCTGCGAGCACGATCAGTTCGTAGGGCACGATCACCCCGGCGGCGAGAACGAGGAAGAGCAGCGGGTAGCGCCGGTACAGCTCAAACGTTCCGGCGAGCAGGCGAGGCGCAGAGCGCGGCGCACTCATGATGGGGATCGCTTGGTCATCGAGGACGACTCGCGCGAACCCTATATCGAGCCGTGGTGAGGTCGGCTCCGCCTTCCGGAGTTCGTCGGCGCACCGCAAGGTGCGAGGCGCCTCTGACCCCGAGCTGACTAGTTCGAAGAGAGGCCCGGCCGGGCATCGAACATTCGTCGAATTTTCCCGTTCGGATGTGCGGGGATTAGCGGCGATTAGCGGCGATTACGGAAGCCGGAATAGGCCGACTTGACTCCTCCATCGCGACGGAGCTATTTGGTGAGTATGAAAATTTTTCACAGACATATAGACGGAGGTCCCAACGCAGGTCCAAGCACACATCCGAACACCCTAACCCGCCTCCTGAGAGGCAAGGATCCGCTGCCGGGCGGGGATCGTCGCGCACGCGTTTTGCTGACATCCCTGCGCTACTCCGAGGTCGGGGAACACGACCCGCATGACCCCCGGCTGATGCTGGCGATCTTCGCTCTCCTCGTCGGCTTCGCTGTCGTGAGGGCGATATCGAAGATCACCCTGCCTGGGGTCATCTCGCTCGTCGAGCCACTCGCGCCCCTCGCGCTCGCCGCCATCGCTATCACCTCGGCGCTGGCTATGCAGCGGCTTCTCTCGACGAACCGCACGCTGCGCAATCGCCGCACCGTGGTCGTCGTGCCGGGCGATGAGTTCGACCCCGCCGCCGACGAGGTGCTGCGCTTCGCCGCCGAACTCGGCGCCACCGAGCGTCGCGTGCTGGGCTGGCTCGACCGCCGCGCGAGCGCCGTGCGGGTGACGCTGACCAACGACGCCGAGGGCCGGCTCGTCTACCTGATGAGCGCCCCGGAGCGCTCCTTCAAGTTCCTGCGCGGCGCGCTCGCCACCTACAAGGGCGTCGAGCTGCGCGAGCCCGAGGACGTGCTCGGCAAGCGCCCCGGGCGAGGAAGCTCGCAACCTGCCGCACCGAGCTGGTGCTCGGACGCAAGGGGCTCGAGCCGCTGGCGCGGCTCTCCCTCGACCCCGACCCGCTGCGTCCCTTCGCCGCTGCTCTGGAGGCGCTTCGCCCGGAGGTCGGCGAGGAGCTCAGCATCTGCATCGACCTGCTGCCGGCCACCGGCCGCAGGCGCACCGGCTTGCGCCGCCGCTTCCAGCGCGAGGCGCGTCGTCGCTACCGCGAGCCTCGCACCTGGCGCGAAGCCTTCGAAGGTCCCCAGCGGGGCGGCCGCCCCGGTCCCGACCAGCTGCTCGAGCAGCGGATGATCAACGAGGCGCTCGACGCCAAACTGCGCGAGTCGGGCTCGCTGTTCGAGGCGCAGGTGCTGATCCGCTGCCGGGCCGCAAACCGGGCCGGCGCCAAGGCGGCGATGCAGCGGGTGCTCGGGGGCTTCGAGATCTTCGGCGCCCAGAACTGGTTCCGCGCCCGCGGCCTCTCGCTCGGCTTCGGCTTCCTCGGCTCCGACCGCCCGCCGCTGCGTCGGAGCTTCGAGCGCCGCATGGGCAGCGGCAGCTTCCGGCGGGGCCGGCATATGACCCTCACCGCCAGCGAGCTGGCCGGCTTCCTCAAGCCGCCGAGCGTCCACTGCAACGCCGAGAACGTGCTCCGTGCCGGCACCCTGTTGGGCGCCGCGCCGAAGCTGCCGACCTTCGAGAAGGACAGGGACGACTTGATCCCGCTCGGTCGCGTCGGCGCCAACGGCGGCGGGCGGATCGTCGGCGTGCGCGCCGCCGACACCTTCTTCTCCTACATCGCCGGGCGCTCGCGCTACGGCAAGACCGAGCTGGCGGTCGCCCAGTTCGTCCACGTCGTCCGCTCGGGCAACGGCGGCCTCTTCCTCGATCCGCACGGCGACGCGCTGACCCGGATCAGGCCCTACCTGCGCGAGCCCGAGCTGCGCAGCAAGGTGGTCGAACTCGACCTCGGTCCCGGCAGCCCCTCGGCCCTGCCGGGTTGGAACCTGTTCGAGCTGGGCGGGGACGGCAGCGGCGAGGAGCGGGTCGAGGCGATCGTCGACGCGTTCTCCAGCGCGTTGGAATGGGGCGAGCGCTCGACGCGGGCGATCAACCTCACCACCCAGGCGGCGACCGCACTGGTCTCGATCGCCAAGGTGCTGCCGCCTGAGCTGGCGCCGACGATCTTCCAGCTGCCGACGCTGCTCTCCGACGAGCGCTGGCGCGCGGCCGCCATGCCCTTTCTGCCGCGCGCCTCCCAGCGCTTCTGGGAGCACCGCTTCCCGTTGCTTGCCGCCGAGGCGGTGACGCCGCTGACCAACCTGGTCGACCGGCTGCGCGCCTTCCCCTCGACCACGGCGCTGCTCGGCCAGAGCGAGAGCACCTACCGGGTGCGCGAGGCGATGGACGAAGGTCAGATCGTCCTCGTCTGCCCGGGCTCGGGCGGCGCTCTGGACCGGCTGGTCGCCAACCTGATCGTCTTCGACCTGCTGCACTCGGCGCGGGGCCGGGCAGGGCTGGCGCCCGCGGGCCGCAAGCCCTTCTGGGTCTTCCTCGACGAGGTGCAGAGCTTCGACGGCGGCGCCTCGGGCAGTCTCGCCGGCCTGCTCGAGCAGAGCGCCAAGTTCGGGCTGCGCGCCGTACTGCTCAATCAGAACCCTGAGCGGCTGAGCCCGAAGACGCTGAACGCGCTCACGACCAACCGCTCCCACCTGCTGGCGAGCGCGCTCAACTCCCACGCGGCGGCGCTCTTGACCAAAGAGTGGGGCGGGGAGCTGGACCCCACGGTGATGGCGAAGCTGCCGCGCTATCGCTTCATCGCCCAGGTGACCCACGAAGGCGACCTCAGCCGACCGTTTGCGTTGCAGGGGATCAGGGTCGAGGACGTCCACTCCGAGCCGGGCTTCGGCGGCGGGGTGGTAGTGCCTGAAGCCGCGCCGCGGACCGACGCCGCGGAGGTCATCGAGCACCTCGAAACGCTCGACGAGCGCATCCAGGCCCACCTCGAAGGACTCGACCCGCCGGCCGACGCCGTGGGAGTCGGGACCGGCGAGCGGTGGCCCGCCGGATGACCCCTTCTGGCTCGACGGAGGAAGCGATGGCGACTGAGGCGATGCCGCGCCGAATGGCCGAACTGCCGGAGACGGCGGGCGAGGTGGTCGCCTCGCTCGCCCAGCACCGCGTGCTCTGCACGGCGCAGGTCCGGGCCATCCATTTCCCGAGCAACCGCATCCGTTGGACGCAGGGCGTGCTCGCCCGGCTGCGGGACGCGGGCCTCGTCGAGTGCGTCCAGCCGCCACGCTCGGGCCGCCGCCTCTGGTTCGCGACCGAGCGCGGGGTGAGGGTGGCCCGCGAGGCCCACGCCCTGGAGGCAAGGCCGCGACCGCTGGAGGGCAGCGAGGTGGCTGGCCAGCTGCAGGCGCACACCCTCGCCGTCAACGACGCCGGCATCTGCTTCTTGGCGGCGGCGCGCGAGCGGGGCGACGAGTTCGGGCCGCTCTCCTGGCGCCACGAGGTCGCGCACCGGCTCACGCGCGGCCGCGGCCGCCGACGCAGGGCGCTGATCGCCGACGCGGTGCTGACCTACCTGCGCGGGGAGGGCGGGCGCATCGCTCTCGAGCAGCGCTTCCTCGAGCTCGACCGCGCCACCCTCTCGGTCGATCGTCTCGTCGTCGAGTTGGCTGGCTACGCGGACCTCTACGGGGCGGCGGGTGGCGACGGCGAGCCGGCCTGGCGTGCGTACTACCCGCGCTTCCCGGCCGTTCATTGCGTGCTCGCCGGGGCTTCGCGGGCGGCCCTGGAGCGACGCCGCAAGAGCGTGATCGCGTTGCTGCGGAGCACGCCTCGGATCGCCAAGGCCCCGGAGGTGCGGATCTCGATCTGCCTGCTCAAGGACCTGCAGGAGCGCGGCCCGTTCGCGCCGATCTTCGTAGAGGTCCGCGATCCCGGCAAGCAGGTCGACTGGCTCGGCAAGACGCCGCGGAAGAAGCGGGAGGGGGACTGAGGTGGCCTATCTGTTCGAAGAACGACGCCCGGCGCGGCGCGGCCGGTGTCAAGAGGACGACGGGGCGGTCTACGAGCTGAAGCTCACGCCGGGCGAGATCGAGGCGATCGTGAGCCGCGTCGGAGAGCTTCTCCGCTCGAAGGCCGGAGGGCGCCCCGCACCACCGCAGCCCGGCCCGCGGCTGGTGACCGCGGCCGAGGTCGCGCAGTGGTGTGGCGTCGAGCGCTCCTGGGTCTATGCCCACGCTGAGCAGCTCGGTGCGCGCAAGATCGGTACCGGCCAGCGCCCGCGCTTGCGCTTCGACCTCGACGAGGTGAGCGAGCGGATCGCCGCGCTGAACGACTCGCAATCGGGCCGTGGATCGCGATCCACGTCGATTGCCGTCGATCCCCGCCGACGCTCGCTTTCCAGGCGACGGAGAGGTATTGTCGTCGGGCAAGAAAAAGACGGCCGGGCGGCGCAGAAACGCCCCCGGCCCGGCGCCGAAGGTAGAGCTTCGACGCGATGATCAGCCTAGCGGCGACCCGGTTGACCGGCGCCGCTTGGCGTTCGCGCCGGCAATGCCTTCCGCGCCTCGGACAAGGAGGTGACAGGAATGGCTCGTAGATCGGAAGGCCAGGTGGTGGAGCGCCACTGGAAGAGCGGGCGCGGTTACGCGCTGCGCTTCCGCGCCTACGGCGAGCGCCAGTACCTGACGCTCGGCCTGGAGACCGAAGGTTGGGATCGTAGGCGCGCCGAGGAAGAGCTGGCGAACGTGCTCGCCGACGTGCGGCGGGGCCTCTGGGTGCCGCCGACGCGTCGGCGGCGGAGTGAGGAGCGAGCCGAAGGTCAGGGCGCCGAGGGCGAGCTGCTCTTCGGCCCTTTCGCACAGCGGGTGATCGCCCAGCGCGAGGGCGAGGTGAGCGCCAGCTATTCCGGATCATGCACTGGTGCCTCTCCCATCTGCTGCCCTACTTCGCCGACTGGCCGCTCGCCGAGATCGATGTGGAAGCGGTCGACGCCTACCGCGCTTACAAGGTCGAGGAGGCCGAGTCCATCCGGCGGGCGATCGAGCGCCGAAAGCCAAAGCTCGACGAGCACGGCCGGCCGCGCCGACCGCTCAACGCCGCCTCGATCAACAAGACGCTGAAGCTCCTCTCCTGGGTGCTCTCGATCGCGGTCGAGTACGGGCACATCGACCGCAACCCCGCTGAAGGGCGACGGCGCCGCCTGCCCGAACCCAAGCACGCGCCCGTTCACCTCGACACGGTCGAGCAGATCCAGGCGCTACTCGACGCCTGCGCGGCGCTCGACCGCAGCCCTCAGCGACGCTCCGAGGGCCGGGTGGCCGTGATCTCGACCCTTCTCTTCGCCGGCCCGCGCGCCGAAGAGCTTTGCGACCTGCTCTGGCGCGACATCGACCTCGCCAACGGGCGCATCTTCATCGGCCGCTCCAAGACCCAGGCCGGCCTGCGCGAGATCGACCTCCTGCCGGTCCTGCGCGACACCCTCGCCACCCACAAGGCCAACGCCTATCGCTGCGGA
Source organism: uncultured Acidobacteriota bacterium (assembly GCA_963837365.1). GTDB lineage: Bacteria > Acidobacteriota > Terriglobia > Terriglobales > Acidobacteriaceae > CAWBXL01. The sequence continues at coordinate 17,341 of CAWIMW010000003.1, read as the reverse complement.
CCCGACGACCTCGTCTTCCCGACCGCAACCGGCGGGCGCCGCGACCGCCACAACCTGCGCAGCCGCACCCTGGGACTGGCGATCAAGCGAGCCGACGAGCTGCTCGCAAAGCGCGGCCAGCCCTCGCTCCCGCGCGGCCTCACCACCCACAAGCTGCGCCACACCTTCGCCTCGATCCTGGTCGCCACCGGCGAGGACCCCGCCTCGGTGATGGCCCAGCTCGGCCACGCCCACCCGGCCTTCACCCTCCGCGTCTACACCCACCTGATGCGCCGCGGCAAGGACGAGCGAGCCCGCCTGAAGGCGCTGGTGCAGGGCGAAGGGACCAAGGCGATGACGATCGAGTCGCTCACCACGGAGGAGGCAGGCCAATGACCTCCGCGATCGGCGTCGCGATCCTCGCAATCGCTGGCATCTGGCTCTTCGGCAGCCTGCTGGCGCGCTGGGCCGGCGTCCTGCTCGCCGTTGCCGGCTCGGCCGGTCTCGCAAGCATTGACGATTCCAACGGGCTCCTTTTGGTCGCGCTCGGCGCCCTGCTCTGGCTGGCAGGTCACCTGCTGTACCGAGTCCGACGCGGCTTCTGGAAGAGCCCGTTGGCCGAACGTCTCTGTCTTGTTGCGTTGCCGCAGCGCTCGGAGGATCGATAGCGAAACTGACCGGGATAGCCGAACTCGCAGGCTATCCTCTCCTCAGACCCGAATCCGGGCGGTTAGCTCAGATGGGAGAGCGCCTGCTTTACACGCAGGGGGTCGGCGGTTCGAACCCGTCACCGCCCATTCGGCAATGCCGGCACGCCTGCTAATATTGTCTGACAGAATTGTTAATCTGCGTTCGTGAAGCTGAAGTGGGCTCGTGCCGCAACCAAGCACCGGATATCCCGTGAACGCTCTCGCTATGTCATCGAGCATTGTGGTCTGCGCTTCGAGCAGGAGCCGCCTGGTGGTGCGCCAGCTGGCGCCAGTGCCCGGCTTGTCTTCCTCGGCGACGATGCGAAAGGAACCGCGCTCGAGGTGATGGCCGTCGAGTTAGAGGACGGAAGCCTGCTGGTGATCCACGCGATGCCGCTGCGTGATCGCTATCGGAAGCAGTACGAGGAGGTGAAGAATGGCAAAGCTCAAGAAGAATCCAATGACTAAGGCAGGAGAAGAGATCACTCCCGAGATTGCCGATGCCCTTGCGGCGGAGGCAGAGCGCGGCTATGACCTTTCGAAGGCGAAGCGTCGCCGGGTCGGCCGGCCTTCGCTTGCAGGTCCGGGCGCCTCTCCTCGGATGAGCTTTCGTGCCACGCCAGATCTATACCGGGCCGCCCAGAAGCGCGCAAAGAAGGAAGGTCGGTCCGTCAGCGACCTTGCCCGCGAGGCGGTTGCGCGGTACGTCGGCTCGTAACGCCTCCGCTTCTCCCGCATTGATGGCGCAGTACTCCACGACCAGATTTGCAAACGAATCGGCTCTCGAGCCAGAGATGCTTGCGCTTGCTGCGCGGCTTCGAGACCTCGATGGAAATCAGGCACCACCATCGACACTCGGCATATCGGCGGTCCTCGCAGAGCTCGCCGCTGCTGCGAGATCTGCTCAGGCGGGACAATTGATGGACTCCAAAGAGGACCGAAAGTCGCTACGTGACGATCTTGCTCAAAGCGTTGAAGCTCTCGGGCCCACGTTCTCTCAGGCTGCCAATCTAGCTCTGAAGCAAATACAGGTTGAGCTCTCGCGCCTCCCGGCGCTACTGAATGACGCTGGCGGAGCACAAAGGCTTGAGGGTGTCGTCGAGAGCGTCCGGGAGCAGTGCGAGTCAGCTGCTGCGATTGAGGCGGCTTGGATCGATGTTGTTGACGCGTTCCGTAGCAACTCACCCGCCGACTTGTGCGAGCTACGTGTCTTGCAGCTCGCAGAACTTGTTGATCGGCGCGGCGGAAATTGGGCCTCGATGCACCGGAAGCTAACTTCGATTCTCACGGACGATCTCAGCCTCATCGCCGTGGCGGTTGATCGCGAGCTGCCCCACAAGAACGAGAAGGCCGGCCTCGCTGGGCTCACTGTTGATGAACGGGTCCAGCTTTGCAGCGATGGGTTGAGTGCCCAGCCAGAACGAGGTGACCTAACGGTGTGGGTCGGTTTTCAAAACGCGTTTCTTCACCAGCCGTACCTGGCAATCGGTCCAGTCGAGTTCTTCCCAGGGCAGGCTTGGCCGGCGGCAATTGAACAAGGTTGGCCGCACGATGATGAGAGCATGAAAGAAGAATTTGAGGCAGAGAGCCTTGGACTCTTCCTCGGCGATCCGCCCGAGTCCCCCTTTGTTCTTGCGCGAGTAACGCTTGGAGACGGCAATATTGGAGCGAGTGTCGAGCGAGCCCGGGGGTTGAGTAGGGATTTGATCAGAGCCGCGCAGCCGGGGTCGGAGTGGCGGATGTTGAACGGTGGGGCTGCCTTCGTCAGGGGTAAAGGATGGTGGGGCTCACCCTTGCAAGAGGAACAGGTGCCTTTCAAAGACAGATTTAGCCCTGAGTTTGAGCCGACCTCCAGCGGTTTGGAGAGGCTTGAGGATGCGGTCGCAGAGCGGCTACGCAACGGAGAGCCGAAGCTGCACTCGGCAATCGCCGACATCGACTGGATCGAGCGCGTCGCCGAACTCGATGACCGAACGCAGCGGGTGGCGCTTGGTGTTCGACTCCTTGAGCGCTTGTTGCCGATTGCCTCTGGCGAACATTGGGTAGCTGCCGCGAAGCACTATCTGCGGGATACGTGGTGCCAAGTGCAGATCGGGAGCATTGTCGCCGATGTTGCGCACAACGCAGTTGCGGTGATTGAGTTTCCGGCGCCAGTGATTGGAACCACTCAGCCATGGCGCGAACGCCTTCTCCCGCATCAGGGTAGGAGTTACAGAATCGAATACGGGGAGGTAATTCGAGCCTTGCCAGAGCTTGTTGGACTCGTCCCGCTGAGCAAGCTCGCTTCTCGAACGGTTCACGAGCTCGCAGCCCGGATGGAGAGCGCCGACACCGTTCTGGTGTGGAAAACAGAACTCGCCGGTGAATTTGACCGATTGATCGAAAGGGCGGCGAGGCAACGGAACGAGATTCTCCACGGTGCAGACACCGCAACGACGGTTGTCAAATCGATTGAGCCATTCCTTGGGTGGCTTCAATCCCGGCTTGCCCAAGACGCATTGGCGGCTGCGAAAGAGAGGGAAGCCTTGGCCGTTCGACTGGAGCGTCGTCGGGCAAACGTGCAAGCTCGCTGGCGACAACTTGCAGAAGGCGGTGACCCAGTCGAGATTCTCTTTACGCAACGTACCTAAGTGAGCCGCTGTGCGTGTTCGATCAGGAAGTTCGGATCGAGCGGATCCGCAGGTTTATCTTTAGCCATCGTCGCCCGCCGGAACCAAGCGCGTCGTCGCGACCGCAGAGGGCAGGGTCTCTGCGGTCGCTGCGCGAACAGCGGCGCGTATCGCGTTGGTCACGTCCTGATCCCAGGTCTCGTCGCCTCCGGGGTCGGGGAGGGTGACCTGAACCAGGATCTCTTCTTCGTCGGGGGACTCGCCCAGCCAGCCGACGGTGACGTCGGTCTCGCCATCGACGATGCGATGAACCGAGTCGAAGACCTTCTTGCGGAGATCCTCAACATCGTCTGCTCTAGTGCGCGTAGCCACGGATTCAAGCTACCAGCGCGATCAGCGGGGGCTCGCCGAGCGTGGCGCTTGGGTACTCGGCCCCACGAGAGTCCGAAACGGGTCCAATCGCCGCATACCCCGCACATTCGGCCCTAACCGCTCGGACGACGAGCAAGGGTCGACGTAGCGATTGTCGGCACGCGTGCTGTCCGAACGGCGAGCAATATCGAGGTCGCTACGGTTGCCCTGTGCCCGAGCTAGAATCCGAACATATGTTCGATGACGAAACGTTAGTCAGCACCAGGGAGCGGGCGGCCGTTCTCGCCCTGATGGCTCGGCGCAAGGTCGAGTGGAACCGGCTCGCCGGCTCGATCGAGGAGGCGGGTAGCGCCCTTGCGCTCTTGGAGCAGATGGAGGAGACCGGGGACCCCCGTCTCTTTGCGGTCGAAAGCGCCCAGGTGACGCTGGATCAGCTCGAGGAGCGGGTGATCTCCTACGAGCGGGAGGGAATCCGGGTGATAACGGTTCTCGATGCCGCCTACCCGATGAACCTGCGGATGGTCCACAACCGACCGCCTGCCCTCTTCGTGAGGGGCGGGCTGAGCCCCGCGGACGAGCGCTCCGTGGCGGTGGTGGGAAGCCGGAAAGCCTCACCGGAGGATTTTGAGAAGGCTGCGGAGATCGCTCGCGATCTGGTCGCCCACGACTTCGTCGTCGTCAGCGGCCTCGCCGCCGGCATCGACAGTGCCGCTCACCGGGCGACGCTCGACGCGGGCGGGCGCACGGTGGCGGTGATCGGCACCGGGCTTCGGCATCACTTCCCGAAGCAGAATGCCGAGCTGCAGGACAGGCTGGGCCGTGAGAGTGCGGTCATCTCCCAGTTCTGGCCGAGCCAGGAACCGCGCCGCTGGACGTTCCCTCAGCGAAACGCGGTGATGTCTGGCTTCGCTCGGGCCACCGTCGTCGTCGAGGCGGGCAACAAGAGTGGCGCGCGCATGCAGGCTCGCTTGGCGATCGAGCAGGGCAGGCCGGTCTTCCTCTTGCGTTCGCTGCTGTGCCATCGGTGGGCGCAGATGTACGCGGAGGAGCGCCCCAACACGTACGTCGTCGACAACGACGAAGAGATCGTCGGGCACCTCGAACGGCTCTATTCGGCAGAACGTCGCTCTGATCGCTTGATCCGCCATGGTGCTCAGGGTCGACCGGAAGAGCGAATCCGTGAGCAGCGACGGATTGGTGCTCAGCCGGCCTCGTCCTCGCGCCGGTAGCGCACGAGGCCCGGTAGGTCGCGGGTGCTGACCGGTCCGGAATGGCTGCCGAGCCGGTCGTTGCGCTCGGGGATGAGGAGGACGGCGTGCCCCTGGGGGCCATCGTCGAGGCTCGTGTTCGGCTCGGGTTCCCAGGCGAGTACGGGATATACGCCCAGTCGCTCCGGCGCCGCATCGAGCGGTTCGATCCAGATCTCGGCGACCCAGCCGGGCTGAGCGGGAATCGGATCGGCGACGGCGTCGATCAGCAGCGCCTCGAGCCGACCGTACTGCGTCTCGATCGTGCTGTCGGGGTGAAAGTCGACGAGATACGGGTCGTCGCCGCTGAGCAGGAGGACGCGTGGTCGCTCCCTGCCGTCGGCGTCAGGCCGCGCGTAGTCGACCACCGGCAGCCGGACCATCGCTGCCGGATGCCCGTCCTTGTCGATGAACTCGTAGGTCGCAAGCAGGCGAATCGCCATCGCGGTCGCGATGCTACTGCGGACAGTCGAGTCGCTACGAATCGGCGGGGAGGACCGTGAAGGACTCCCCGCGCAATGGCGTCATCGCGCGGAAGGCGCGCTCGTCGAAGCTGGCGATCCGATCGGTTCCATGCCGGTCGGCCAGCACTGCAAGCGAGGCGTCGGCAAGGCCCAGCTCGAGGTCGCGGTAGCGACGCGCCAGGTCGCGGGCCGCTCCCAGCTCCTTGCGGTCGAGGCAATCGACGACGAAGGTGCCCGCCGCGAGGTCATCGAGGAAGGCGACCTCGACGTCGACACCCAGCCGAGTGAGGATCAGGTAGTCGGCCTCGGCGACCGCCAGCTGCGAGGTGATGAGCTGCCCTCGCTCGCCTTCGAAGAGCGCGACTAGGTGGCAGAAGAACTGGATGATCGTGTGTCCCGCTTCGTGGTCCTCCTCCGTCCGTCGCGGCTGAGTTCGGAGGCGGGTTTCGCGTGCTTCCAGAACCCACGCCTTGCCTCGCGGGCGAGATCGGCGATTGGGATCGCGATCCAGCCGCGTGGCGACGGCACCGGGCTGTGAACGAGGTCGAAGAGCTCGCCGGCGTCGCCCATTGCCGCGCCGTCCAGTGCGTGGACGTCGATCGCGAACACGAGAGGCTCGTCGCCCTCGAGCCGAAGTTGGATGCAGGCGTCGGTCACAGCGGACCCGCAGTCCTTCCAGGCGATCGACGCCTTGCGTATCGGCAGGGCGCTGGCGAGGACGTTGAAGATCGCTACGGCCACGACCTCGTTCTCGCCGTAGAGGCCGCTGTCGCTGCTCTCGAAGTGCCCGCCGCGGATCCACCCGCTCCACGTCCCGCGTGGCACCCGAGCAAGCTCAAGCAGGTCCTTCTCTCCCACCAGCCGAATACTGTCCGAAGATACGCTCACAATTGTGCTCAGAACTATGCTCCAAATCGAAAGTAGACAGCTCTCGCCCCACATGGCGCCTCGACCGGCGACTGCGTCGTTTGGCTCGGGCGAGCAATACGCTGGCGCCTGTGACGCGGCCGAAGCTTGGATTCCTCGACAAGCAGATCAAGGTCCACCGCGAGGGCGGTCAGCGCTGGAGAAACGAGGAGGGAACCCGCCTGTACGAGTGGGACGACCTGCACGGCGAGATCGAGGTCTACGACAAGCGAGGCTTCCATCTCGGCACTCTGCATGCAGTCACCGGCCGCAAGGAGAAAGGCCCAAAGAGGGGGAGGAGGATTGATGTCTGACACCTACGTCGACCGCGTTCTCGCAGGCACCGCCGTCTGGACGGACATCGATGCCTTCATCGAGCGTTGGCATGCCGAAGAGGGAGGTCCCGGCATCGAGGACTTCCTCGGCATGAGCGCTGAGGAGTACGGCCTGTTCGTCGAGGAGCCGCGGTCGCTTCGGTTTATCCTCGCTGCGCATGAGCGCGACGAATCCGTATCCGATGTTCTCGCCGAGGCCGACGAGCATGCAATCGCGGCCAGGGGGCTGGACGCCGGCGATGTTCGGAAGGTGCAGAACTGGTTGAGAGAGACCGGCCGCCTGGTCTAGCGGTGAATCGCGAGGAGGCCCTCGCAGAGACCGTTGTCGGCAAGTACGGGCTTCGGCCGCCGGTCGATGTTCTGAGTCTCGCCAGGAGATTCGCAGACGTCGAGTACGACTCGATCCCGGGCAGCTGCGATGGCTTGGTGCTTGGCCTCGACGGTCGCCGCCTGAAGCCACTGATCCTGGTCGAAAGGTCCGACCACCAGACCCGCCAACGCTTCACCCTCGCTCACGAGCTAGGTCATCTTCTCTTGCCTTGGCATCTCGGCGATGCCTTCGCCTGCGACACGGCGACCGATCGCCCCGACTTCTCACCGGCCGCGAACTTCGAGCCGGAAGCCAACCGCTTCGCCGCCGAGCTGCTCCTGCCGTCGGCGTGGCTGGACGCGCTCATCTCCTCCCGCCGCGACGAGAAAGTCGGCGATCTGGTCCGGAGTGTCCTCGATGCCGGTGTCTCGACCTGGGTGGCGTCCTTTCGACTTACCGAGCGCCTTCCTCGTGGCCACGTTTTCGCCGTCATCGATTCCGGCGACGGGAAGGTTGTGCTGAGCGGCGAGACGAGGGGGACCGGGATTGGGCCGCCGCTCCAGGGTGCGCAACTCGATAGAGAGCGGCTGGACCGCTTCGCCTCCGAGGTAGAGGAGGTCAAAACCGGAAGTCGCCGAGTGCTCTGGTGGACCTATCGCGGCCAGGCCGACGACTTCACCGCGCCAGCCGGAGCCTCAGGCGTCGTGCTCAAGGGGTTGGCGCAGCAATACGGCACGCAAGTCGATCCTCCCCGCAAGCTCGCGCAGCGTTGCAATGGCGTCGTCGCCTATGCATACGACACAGCACGGCGAGATGGAGAAACCGATCCGGCTCGTCTCTACACCGTTTTCAGGGGCCGCTTTGCCAAGAAACGCGGCCTACCTCCAGGTCTCATCGAAGACCCCGAATTCGACGCCTGGCTGCGGCTTCGCGCTGCTGAGCTCGGAAACCAGCCCGGACGGTAAATGTATAGGGCGTTTTCGCAGCTTCAGCGAAAACGCCCTATACATTTGCTGCTCATCGGCGTCGGCACCTTGGGCACTCGGCCCCACGAGTGCCCGAAACGAACCAAATCGGCGTATATCCCCGCACATTCGGCCCGGGTCTTAGACTCGACCCAGCACATGAATCCCCTGCACACAAGCCGATTCCAGCCGCTCACTCCGAATCCACCCGAGCCCCTTACAAGGAGGGGGTCACTGGTTCGAGCCCAGTACCGCCTATCGTGACCGATCCAATGCTCGCCTCCAACCAGCGTTCCTCGCCGTCCTCGTCGGTCGAGCGGGCCTTGGCGCTGTTCGAGTCGCCTCCCCGATTCGAGGACGTCGACCTGGCGCACGGCTATCTCGATCTGCTCGGCCGGCGCGATCCGACCGGCGCCCATCTCGGCCAGCGGCTGATGCTGAGCCGGGGCCTGCCGTTGATCTACCAGCGCTTCTGGCGCCCGATCGGCGCCCGCCTGCTGATGGGGCTGACCGGACCCGGTAGCGGGGACGAGCACCGGATGGCGCTGGAGATGCTCTCGATCGAGCCGGGCGACCGCGTGCTCGACGTCGCCTGCGGTCCCGGCAACTTCAGTCGTGACTTCGCGGTGGCCGCTGGAGACGGCGGGCTGGTGGTTGGGCTTGACGCCTCCGCCCCGATGCTCGCGACCGCTGTGCGCGAGACCGAGGGGGCCGACGTGGCCTACGTCCGCGGCGACGCCGCGGCGTTGCCGTTTCGCGACGAGAGCTTCGATGCGGTCTGCTGCTTCGCCGCCCTCTACCTGATCGAGGAGCCAATGCGGGCTCTGGTGGAGCTCGTCCGCGTGCTCGCTCCGGGCGGCCGGCTGGCGCTGCTGACGAGCTGCAACCGGGGTCCCGTTCCCGCGTCGCTGAGCAACGCCGTGGTGCGCGGGCTGAGCGGGGTGCGGGTCTTCGGTCGCAACGACCTGACCGGAGCCCTGACGGAGGCCGGTCTGGTCGGTGTCGAACAGCGGGTCATGGGCGTGGCGCAGTTCGTCTCCGCGAGCAAGCCGGGCTGATGGCGCACATGGGCGGAACAGCGAGTGCTGAGATCGACGCGCCGATCGATCTGGTCTGGGCGGTGGTCGAGGACGTGCTCACGGCGCCCGAGTGGCAGGGTGGCCTGGTCGCCCTCAGCGCCCTGGAGCAGGACCCCGAGGGCCGCCCGACCCTGGTCGAGAGCGTCAGCGACATCAAGGTCAGGCAGGTGACGACCCACGTGCGGTTCAGCTATGCCGGTCCGACTCGCCTTTCCTGGGTGCAGGAGAAGGGCGACCTGAAGTCGGTCGAGGGCTCGTGGGCCCTGGAGGATCTCGGCGAGGGACGGACGAAGGCGACCTACACGCTCGACAGCGATCCAGGCCGGGTGCTCGGGATGCTCCTCCGGGGACCGGTCGAAAGCGCGGTCATGGCGATGCTCGTCAACGCGCGCCCGGGCGAGTTGAAGACGTACGTCGAGGACCGCTGAGCCTGGCTCGAGGTCACAGTATGGTCCGCGCATGACCGACCGTGACCTCTCCGTCGTCGTCTTCGGCGCCACGGGCGTGACCGGGCGCCGAGTGGCTGCCTACCTCGCCGAGCGCGCCGGCGAGCTGGGTGCGAAATGGGCCGCGGCTGGACGCGACCCCGGCAGGGTCGAGCGCGTCCTTGGCGGGATCGGCGTCGAGGCGCCGGAGATCCTCGTCGCCGACGTTGCCGACCCCGCTTCGCTCGCGGCAATGACGGCGCGGACCCGCGTCGTCCTCGACCTGGTCGGCCCCTACACGCTCTACGGCGAGCCGGTCATCGCGGCCTGTGTCGAGCAGGGCGCCCACTACGTCGACCTGACCGGCGAGATCCCCTTCGCGCGGCGGATGATCGACGCCTACCACGAGCGTGCCGCCGCTGCCGGCGTCAAGGTGGTCGAGGTCTGCGGCTTCGAGGCGCTGCCGCCCGACCTCGCGGTCCTACTGGCAGCCGAGACGGCGCGCGAGCGCTGGGACGAGGCGCTCGCCGAGGTCGATCTCGACATCGCGACGCGGCAGCCCTCCGGGCGGGTGCGGCTCGAGGACCTGATGTCGGGCGGGACGATGCAGAGCATGGCCGAGGCCACCGGCGGCGAGGACGCCGAGCTGGTCGTCGATCCGGCGGCGCTCGTCACCGACCCCGACACGGCGGCCGCCGTGCGCCGGCGCAGCCCGATCGAGCTGGCGCCCCGCGTCAACGCGCGCGGCGACGCGATCGCGCCGATGACCCCCGCGGCCTTCATCAACCCCGCGGTGATCCAGCGCAGCGCGGCGCTGCTCGCGGCCGAGCGCGGCGACGGCGCCGAGCCGCCGCGCTACCGCGAGGGCATCGCGATCCCGGGCGGCTCAGCCTCGCTGCCGCTGCGCTACGCGGCCGCTGGCGCGCTGGCCGGGATGCAGGCGGGCTTTCGCTCGCTCTCCCGGGCGCGCCCCTCGGTCCGGCAGCGCTCGGCCGCGCTGATGCGCAGGGCCTTACCGGGCTCGGGCTTCGGGCCGAAGGAGAAGCTCGACCAGTGGTCGTGGACGCTGACGCTCGACGCCCGCACCGTCGGCGGCCACAACCTGCGGGTCGAGCTCGACGCCGACGGCCACCCGGGCTACCTGACGACGGCGACGATCCTCGGCGAGGTCGGCCTGCTGCTCGCCGAGGACGGCGCGACGCCGCAGCGAGCCGGCTGCCTCACCCCGGCCACCGCCCTCGGCACCGGCTGCCTCGACCGTCTCGCCCGCGCCGGCGCCCGCTTCCGCGTCGCTTCCTGACGCGCATCCGACTTTCACCCCACTCCAGTGGGGTCAATCTCGGATGCGCTCAGCGAGAGAGCCGCGCCCGCAGCCGCTCCCACAGCGACGGCGGCCGCGGCTGGGTGCGGCGCCACTCGTCCTCGGTCGGCAGCTGGCCGCGCTTGCGGGCGGCGAGCACGCAGCCGGTGTGGGCGTGGCGGCGCTGGTCCATGTCGCCTTCCGGGGCGATCAGGAAGTGCTCGCTGAGGGCGGGGAGGTGCTTGCCGCAGAGCGGGCAGCGGTAGGTCGCCGGCTTGCGGTTCTGCGCCGGCCGCATCGACCACCAGCGGACGCTCAAGAGGCGCGGAGCTGCGGGGTGACGGTGCCGCCGCGGCGGCGCTCCTGCTCGGTGACGACGTCGAAGAAGACGTTGTTGCGACCGCGGCGCATCCGGTAGGGGAACGCGTCGTGGGTGCGGCGGCTCGCCGCCGCCATCGCGCGGAAGCCCGCTTCGTGCGCCCGCGTCCAGCGGATGCCGAAGATCTGGCGCACGCGCGGCGGCAGCGTGCCCTTGATGATGTGGTTCTGGACCGCGAGGTTGCCGCGCGCCGGCAGCGGCACCGGCTGACGGAACGCCACCAGCGGCGCCATCTCGAGCCCGTGCTCGGTCGCCGCCAGGTCGGGCGCCGCCAGCCTGCCGTCGAACCAGGCCCTGAACTCGGCGTAGCTCGCCGGCACCTCGCTCGGCGGCAGCCCGAACAGCTCGCCGAAGCGCACGTAGTCGCGCCACAGCGCCTCGCGCTCCTCGGGGTCGAGCGGCCGCACCAGCGTCTCGTACATCTCGCGCCCCGAGTCGGCGATCACCGCCAGCGTCCACAGCATCAGCTCGGGCTCGAAGGCCGAGTAGGGCGTGCCGGCGGGGAAGGGGCCGGCGGCGTCCGGCAGCTCGCCGCTGATCGTCTCGTGCAGGCGATGGACCCGCGCCAGCACCTCATCGGCCTCCGCCCGTGTCCCCAGGAAGACCGTCTCCTGCACCTTCGCCGTCCGCGCCAGCCGCTCGAACGGCCGGTCGCCGGAGCGCGTCTGCAGCATCGTGCCGGTGTAGGTGAGCGGTTCGAGCGCGCCGATCAGCAGCGCCCGCTGCCCGTAGAGCAACCCGACCGCGCGCTCGCCGTGCACCCGCCGCGCCAGCGACTCGCCCGGAGGAAAGTAGTAATCCTCGGCTTTCACCGAGTGGAGACTCTACTCCGGCTTGGCCTGCTCGGAGGAGAGCGTCGCGCCGACCGCGGCCGGCGGCCCGACGCTGACCCGCCTGCTCGCCGGCAGCCCGTGCGCGGCGAAGACGTCGTCGAGTTCCTCTCGCGTCAGCGTCTCGCGCTCCAACGCCGCCGTCGCCAGGTCGTCGAGGCACTCGCGGTTCGCCGCCAGCAGCGCCCGCGCCCGACGGTAGGCTTCGCGCGCCAGCGTCATCGCCGCCACGTCGACGTCGCGCCGCGTGCGGTCCGAGAGCGCGTAGTCGCCCGTCGGCAGCGCGATCGGCGGCGCCCCGTCGGCGTCCAGCGCCACGCCCATGCCGAACTCGGCGACCATCTGGCGGCAGACCATGTGGACGCGCTGCAGGTCGTCGACCGCGCCCGAGTAGGAGGCGTCCATCACCTCCTCCTCGGCGGCGCGCCCGCCGAGCAGCGTCACCAGCTCGTCGAGCAGCTCCTCGCGCGACTTCAGGTAGGTGTCCTCCTGCGGCGAGTGGCCGACGAAGCCGAGCGCCGGCCCGCGCGGCACGATGCTGAGGATCTCCGGCGGATCGAGCCCGAGCAGCCGCCGGCAGAGCGCGTGGCCCGCCTCGTGGTAGGCGACGATCCGCCGCTCCTTCGGCGTCAGCCGCCGCGCCTGCTGGGAGCCGACCGACTGGCGCAGCAGCGCCTCGTCGAGGTCCTCGCGGGCCAGCGCGCCGCGGCCCGCCCGCCCGGCGATGATCGCCGCCTCGTTCAGCGCGTTGGCGAGCTGGGCGCCGGTCATCCCGGTCGTCTTGCGCGCCACGTCGGTCAGGTCGAGGTCGGGCCCCAGCGGCTTGCCCTTGGCGTGGGAGCGCAGGATCGCCTCGCGGCCGTCGCGGTCCGGCGGCGAGACCAGCACCTGGCGGTCGAAGCGCCCCGGCCGCAGCAGCGCCTTGTCGAGCTTGTCGACGTAGTTGGAGGCGGCGATCACGATCACCGTCCCCGGGTCTTTCTCGAACCCGTCGAGCTCGACCAGCAGCTGGTTCAGCGCCTGCTCGCGCTCGCTCGAGCCGCCATCTCCACCGCCGCCGCTGCGCGCCCCCCCGACCGCGTCCAGCTCGTCGATGAAGATGACGGCTCTACCCGACTTCCGCGCCTCCTTGAACAGGCGCCGGATGCGGGCGGCTCCCCTCCCCACGAACATCTCGACGAAGCTCGATCCCGACGCCGAGAAGAAGTCCACTCCCGCCTGCGCGGCGACCGCCCGCGCGAGCATCGTCTTGCCGGTCCCCGGCGGGCCGAAGAGCAGCACGCCGCGCGGCGCCTGCGCGCCGAGCGCCTCGAAGCGCTTCGGCTCGCGCAGCCATTCGGCGACGTCGATCAGCTCGTCCTTGGCCGCGTCGACGCCCTGCACCTCCTCCCAGAGCACCGGCTCGGTCTTGCTCGCCTTGACCGTCTCCGGCTTGGTCGCGCCGAGCGTCCCGCGCAGCAGCGTGACGAAGACCAGCAGCAGGCCGAACATGAAGAAGACCCCGAAGACCGGGTACCAGTCGAAGAAGAAGCTTTTGACTTCGGTGGCGCTGAGCGCCAGCGGCAGGAGCATCGGAGAAGTTTCAGGCCAAACGCCCGCCGCTCCTATCGCATATCCGTCCGCGGCGCGGAATTCGGCTCTGGGACTGGGACAGGCTCGGCCGTGGCCTAGCCGCGGACGACCTGCGAGCCGCCGACGATCGCCTCCAGGCCGTCGTCGGCGAAGACGATCCAGGCCTTGTTGCCGCCGTCGTAGTCGGGCGCCCAGAGCTTCAGCGTCGCCGCGCGGTCCCAGACGGTGACCTGCTCGTCGCCGGTCTCCTCCAGCCCGCGCCAGATCCGCACGAAGGGGTTGGACTCCCGCTCCTCGCCGATCGTCGTCGGCTCGCGGTGGCCGGGGTGGACGCGGGTCTCGGGCGGCAGCTCCATCAGCCGCATCACCGAGGCCTTGAGGTCGGCGAAGCCGGAGCCGCCCGGCGCCATCGTCCCGCCCACCGTCCCCTTGAAGAGCACGTCGGCGGTGAAGACGTCGGAGCCCTCGACCAGGAAGGCGAGGTGGCCGGCGGCATGGCCGGGGGTGAGAATCGCCTCGATCTCCATCCCGCCGGCGTCGAGCTTCTCGCCGTCGCCCAGCGTCACCGCGACCTCGTCGGGCAGCTCCGCCGCGCACTCCGCGTGGGCGACGAGCGGCGGGTCGCCGAGCTTGCGCCGCGCCTCGGCCAGCCCGGCGACGTGGTCGCCGTGCGGGTGGGTGACCAGCACGTGCGTGATCTCGATCCCGTCGCGCTCGATCCGCTCGAGCAGCGGCCCGAGCTCGTCGTTGCCGTCGATCAGCACGCCCTTGCCGCTCGCCTCGTCGACGAGGAGGTAGGCGTTCGACAGCCAGATCGGGTTCTCGGTCCGCTCGACGATCACGGCATCGCGGAGTATCGCGGTTTCGCCAGCAACGCCTGCACGTCGCCGATCCGGCCCTCGCGGAAGCCCGCCTCGGAGAGCGTCAGGTAGAAGACCCAGAGGCGGCGGAAGCGCTCGTCGTAGCCGCGCGGGCGCAGCCGCTCCCAGGCGGCGAGGAAGCGCTCGCGCCAGGCGGCCAGGGTGGGCGGGTAGCTGGCGGTGATGTCGGCCGCCCAGACCTCGCGCAGGCTCGTCGCCCGCGCCAGGCAGGCGGCGATCGTCGCCTTCGAGGGCAGGCAGCCGCCGGGGAAGACGTGGGTGTTGGCGAAGCTGCGCGCCGCCTTCTCCGCCTCATACAGGCCGTCGTCGATCGTGATCGCCTGCAGGAACATCAGCCCGCCGGGCGCCAGCAGCTCGTCGCAGCGGCGGAAGAACTCGTCGAAGTGCTGCCAGCCGACGGCCTCGATCATCTCGATCGAGACCAGCTTGTCGTATTCGCCGCGCAGGTCGCGGTAGTCCTCCAGCAGCACCGTGACGCGGTCCTCCAGCCCGGCCTCGCGCACCCGCTCGACCGCCAAGCGGTGCTGCTCGCGCGAGATCGTCGTCGTCGTCACCCGGCAGCCGTGCTCGCGCGCCGCGTGCACGGCGAGCCCGCCCCAGCCGGTGCCGATCTCCAGCAGGTGGTCGTCCGGCCCGAGCTCGAGCTTCGCGCAGATCCGCTCCAGCTTCGCCAGCTGCGCCTCCTCCAGGCTCGCCCCGGCGGCCGGGAAGAGCGCGCACGAGTACATCATCCGCTCGTCGAGGAAGGCGGAGAAGAGCTCGTTGCCGAGGTCGTAGTGGGCGGAGATGTTCTCGCGGGCGCCGCGGCGGCTGTTCTCGGGGACGAGCCGGCGCAGCCGGTGGGCGAGGCCGCGCGCCCGGGCGAGCGCGCCGCGCAGGCGGCTCGGCCGCTGCAGCTCGCGCGCCGCGATCCGCAGCAGGGCGACCAGGTCGTCGGCCTCCCAGCGGCCCTCGAGGTAGTCCTCGCCGAGGCCGACGCTGCCGCGCAGGGCGCCGCGCCAGGCCGCCGGGTCGTTCACCGTCACCGTCGCCCCCAGCTCGGCGTCCGCCGGGCCGAAGGCGCGCCGCCGCCCCGCCTCGGCGATCTCGATCCGGCCGTCGCGCAGGCGGCCCAGCAGCACCAGGACGATGAGGCGCGCTAACCGGTTGCTCATGGTGAGATGAAGTTACCCGGCCCCGATCCCTTCCGCGCCGTAGAGCTTTTGACCGGTATGCGACCAGAACCTCTACGTCGCTCGGGGTGGGGGTGCCAGCGGGCGCCCTTCAGCCTCAGGCGCAGCGCCTGCAGGTAGATCCGCCCGACGACCTGCAGCGATGGCGCCGGGTAGCGGACCAGCATCCGGGTCAGCGTCGCCGTGCTGAGCTCGCGGCGGCGCAGCGAGAGCGTCGCGTCGAACGCCTTCTCGCCGCCTCCCTCGCCCGTGGCGCGCGAGTCGATCTGCACGACCAGCGCCTCGCCGGGCTCGCTCGCCCGCAGCTCGTAGCGATGCTCCATCCCCATCAGAGGCGAGACGTGCAGCCGCTTCTCGAAGTCCCCGCCCAGCACCGAGCCGCGCCGCTCGCCGCGGGTCATCACATAGGGGTGGCTCTCGCCCCAGGGGATGTTGGTGACGTCGGCGACCACCGCCTCGACCCGCTCGCCGGCCGGGTCGAAGCAGTAGTAGAAGCAGACCGGGTTGAAGACGTGGCCGAAGCTGCGCAGATTGCCGAGCAGCCGCACCGGCCCGGCCGGCCGCGGCGCCCCCGTCGCCTCGACCGCGTCGCGCGCGCACTCGGCCAGCGGCCGCGCCGGGTCGCCCATGTAGTCGGCGCGGCGGAAGCGCGCCGGCGCCCGCCGCCGCGCTGACCAGCCGGGGAACGGGTCGAGCGCCTCCGGCAGCTCGTCGAGGTCGAGGTAGGCCATGTAGAGGCGGTAGCCGAACTCGTGCTCGACCGGCGCGAAGCGGCGGTGGCGCAGCCGGCCCTCGTAGATCGCGGAGGCGGTCATGCCACGGCGCCGCCGTAGAGGTTCTGCCCGGATAGCGGTGAAAACCTCGACGGCGCTCCGGCGGCGGCGGCGATCGCCGCGCAGGCGCGCTCGGCGCTGCGCACGCCGTCCTCGTGGAAGCCCCAGCCCCAGTAGGCGCCGCAGTAATGAGTCCGCCGCACGCCGCCGATCTCGGCGTAGCGTCCCTGCGCCCGCACGCCCTCGCGGGTGTAGACCGGGTGGTCGTAGACGAGCCGCCGCAGGACCTTCGCCGGCTCGATCGCCTCGCTGCGGTTCAGCGTCACCAGGTACTCGCGCTCGGCGAGGCGCTGCAGGTTGTTCATCCAGTAGGTCACGGTGGAGCCGCCGGCCGGTCGCTCGCCGAGGTGGAAGTTCCAGCTCGACCAGGCGGCGCGCCGGCGCGGCAGCAGCGAGCGGTCGGTGTGCAGGACGGTCTCGTTGCGCCGGTAGGGGATCGCGCCGAGGATCTCGCGCTCGGCCTCGCTCGGGTCGGCGAGCAGCGCCAGCGCCTGGTCGGAATGCGTCGCGATCACCACCTGGTCGAACTCCTCGCTCTCGCAGCCCTCGGCCTCGATCCGCACCGCGTCGGGCAGTCGCTCGATCCGCCGCACCGGAGCGTCCAGCCGCACCCGCGCGCGCCACGGCGCCGAGATCGCCTCGACGTAGCTCCGCGAGCCGCCGCTCACGGTCAGCCAGCGCGGCCGGTCGCGCAGGCTGTACATCCCGTGGTTGTCGAAGAACTCGGCCATGAAGGAGGCCGGGAAGCTCCACATCTGCTCGGGGTCGGCCGACCACACGGCGGAGGCCTGGGGGACGATCAGCCGCTCGACGAAGTGGCGCGAGAAGCCGCGCCGCTCGAGCCACTCGCCGAGCGAGGGCGAGCTGCCGTTCATCCCGATCAGCTCGCGCGCCTCGCGGTTGAAGCGGCGCCAGTCGCGCAGCATGCCGAGGAAGCTCGGGCTGAGCAGGTGGGTGGGGCGGGCGAAGAGGCCGCGCGGCGTCCCCGCGTACT
>CAWIMW010000002.1:0-1367405 GCA_963837365.1 uncultured Acidobacteriota bacterium | reverse complement strand
GAGAGCCTCTTTCAGGCTTTCGGAGTGTTCCGCTGCCGCCGCGATCAGCAACCCGCCGGCGGTTTGCGGATCGAAAAGCAGCATCTTGAGTTCCTCGGGGATGCCGTCTTCATACTCCACCACGCATTCGGCAAACTCGCGGTTGGCGAGCAGGCCGCCGGGGATGTGGCCGGCGCGGATGCAGTCCAGGGCGCCTTCGAGAATTGGAATTGCACTGGCATGGAATGTGAACGACACATTTGATGCCAGCGCCATTTCTCGCGCGTGGGCGATCAGGCCGAAGCCGGTGATGTCGGTCATGGAATGGACGGGAAAACTGCCGTTGGTCGTTAGTCGTTGGTCGGCGGCGATCACTTCCGCCGCTGACTTATTCAGGGTCGTCATCGACGCGATGGCGGCATCTATCCACTTTTGCTTTGCCGCGCCTTTTTTAATGGCGGTAGTGATTACGCCTGTGCCGAGGGCCTTAGTAAAGAGCAAACGGTCTCCCGGCTGCTGCTCCCGCGTTGGCAAAGACTCTCTTCGGATCGATCAACCCCGTCACCGAATACCCAAACTTCATTTCCTCATCACGGACGCTGTGGCCGCCGATCACAGAACAGCCGGCTTCCATCATCTTGGATAAGCCGCCGGCCAGAGTCCGTTCGAGAACCGCCAGGTCGCCATTGGCGGGGAAGCAGACGTGGGCCAGTGCCGTGATCGGCCGTCCTCCCATGGCGTAGACATCGCTGAGTGCATTGGTGGCTGCGATCTGGCCGAAGGTGTAGGGGTCATCCACCATGGGAGTAAAAAAATCCACGGTCTGCACCAGCGCGGTATCGGGAGAAATCTGGTAGACCCCGGCATCGTCGGCGTGGTCAAAACCGATCAGAACATTCGGGTCGGTTTGTTTTGGCAGCTTGGAAAGAACTTGATCGAGAACCGCCGGACTCAGCTTGGAAGCGCAGCCTCCGGCTTTGACGGTAGCGGTAAGCCGGAAGGATTTGGCTTCGGACATGCAGCCATTGTAAAACCAGCCGCAGATTCACGCAGATTGTCGCGGATCAAGATAAAGATTTAAGAAAATCCGCGTTCATCCGCGAAAATCCGCGGCTGATTTATTTGGTAGTAACGTTAATCACCTTGACTTCGGGATACTCGTGGTTCCACTCCGCGCTGATGTGCTCAAAAGTCAAACGAAAGGGAGCGCTTGCGCCGGGCAGCAGAGGGGAGACGCTCAGATCGATCGCATCATCGTAGCGCACGCTTTTCTCGAGGATGCGGAGAGGCAGTTCGTCAATCTGGGCAACTTGTCCCATGGAATCTTTGAACGTCACCCGCACCACAGCATGAGTAAGGGTCTTGTCTCCGGTGTTGCTGACAGTCCCATCCAGGTAATTGACCGTAGCCCCAACAAAATTCTCCGCGGCGCTGGTTTTCAGATCGGAGATCTTGACGTTGGCCGCATAGGCCGGCGGTGGGGTCGCGACTTTTGGCTTCTCTCTAAGAAGAAAAACAGCCAATCCGACTACGATCACCACCACGGCCAAGCCCACCAGCATGGGAAGCAGATGGGATTCGCGTTCCTCTTTGACCGGCGATGGCTCGATCAAACCGTCCATGAGGGGATTGTACTCTCGCCAGACAGGCCAAGATTACCCGACGGGATGCAGAGAAAGCCGGGGTTCGCGCCCTGGGTGCTGCTTGAAATAAAAACCCGCAGGGCAATATTCAGAATCCTGCTTTGACTTATGCTCGACATGCGGAGCGGGGCCGTGGGGAACATGCGCGCTGTGCAGCTTCACTGATCCGTGGCAGTCCTTGCACCTGAATTCAGTGGCCCCGAAGATCAGGGCATCTGCTACCGGCATTACCTTCCACTCCAGTTTTTTTACGCCATTCCTCAGGAACAGCCTCTTTACGTGACACTCGCGGATATCATCTTTCATTCAACCCTCCCTTTGGTTAGGACTATTTACTCTCCACCGACAGTCAATCCATCAATTCGAATCGTCGGGCTCGCCATCGAGCCGCGAAACTCCAGATCGTTGGCGATCTCGGAGATATTCATGAACATGTCTTTTAAGTTACCGGCGACCGTAATCTCTTCCACCGGGTAGGTAAGCTCGCCGCCGGAAATCCAGAGACCCGACGCACCCCGCGAATAGTCCCCGGTTACCAGGTTCGCGCCGTGACCCAAAAATTCGGTGACGTACAAGCCATTTTCAATTTCTGAGATCAATTGCCGTGCAGTCTTTGTGCCCGGTTGCAGAAAGTAGTTGCCGGGGCCGATGCCGGGCGTACCCGCCAGTCCACGGGAGGCATTCGCTGTGGTTTTAAGCCCGAGTTTTTTGGCGGTATAGGTGTTCAACAAGTAGGAGGTGAGCACGCCCTTCTCGATCACTATCGTGCGGCGCGTGGGGATGCCTTCACCATCGAATGGACTGGTACCGAAGCCGCCGACCATGGTGCCATCGTCAATCACGGTGACGCGGTCCGCAGCGATTTTCTGCCCCAGCTTGCCTGCCAGAAACGAGGCCCCACGATAAACCGAGTCCCCATTTACACCCTCGAAAATGTGCCCGAGGATGGAGTTGGCCACCAGCGGATCGAAGACTACAGGCACGTGTGCCGTCTTCACCTTGCGCGCGCCCAGGCGGCGGAGCGTGCGCTGAGCGGCCACCTTGCCGACTTCTTCCGGAGATTCCAGCCTCCCCAGATTGCGCGCCACGGAATACCAGTAATCACGCTGCATCGCCCCAGTTTCGGTCTGGGCGATGGGAACGGCAGCCACCGAACAGTAAGAGCGGCGGTACTCACCTAAGAATCCGTGCGAGTTAGCCAGGATCTTGCTTCCGGTAGCAGCGTCGAACGAACCGCCATCGGAATTCTTGATGCGCGGGTCGTAGTCAAGCGCGGCTTTCTCTGCGCGGCGCGCGTAGTTGATGCGCTCTTCGCCCGGTAGGGAGTAAACATCGGCGGAATAGAGATCAAGGTCGCCGCTGAGCGACCCGAGCTGATCAGCCTCAGGAATTCCAGCGAAGGGATCCTCTGAGGTAATCTTGGCCAGCTCCAGCGCAGACTTGAGCATGCGGTCCAGACCCTCACAGGAAAAGTCGCTGGAATATGTGCTGGCAGCGCGCTTGCCATAAAAAACGCGGACACCGATGGATTTGGAGCCAGCCTCTTTTAAAGTCTCAACTTGGCCGAGGCGCACGAGGGTGGAAAATTCGTCGCCCTCGCGGATGACACACTCAGCAGCGGAGGCGCCGGCACTAGTGGCGCGGCGCACGATGTCCTGGGCAAGGCTTTTCAGATCAGTTTCTGCTTTGGGTGTTTCGAGTTCTACTTCAGACATGGAATCCTTAAGCAAATAAGATTGAAGCTGAAAAGCAGATTCCTCGCCAAAACCGGCTCGGAATAACAAAGATTGAATCCGCGTTGATCCGCGTAAATCTGCGGCCAGCTTTTACTGCATGAACCCGCCGGGATCCTTCCGAGCGGTCCCGCCGACGGTCAGCCGATCGATCTTTATCGTCGGAATACCCACACCCACGGGAACCGACTGCCCATCTTTCCCGCAAGTTCCCACGCCTTCGTCGAGCTTGAGGTCGTTGCCAACCATGGAAACACGAGTCAGCACATCCGGCCCGTTGCCGATCAGGGTCGCGCCCTTGATAGGAGCGGTGACCTTGCCGTCCTCAATCATGTAAGCTTCGGAGGCCGAGAACACGAACTTGCCGTTGGTGATATCCACCTGCCCGCCGCCGAAGTTTACGGCGTAAATGCCGTGTTTCACCGAACGAATGATGTCCTGCGGATTGTCTTCCCCAGGCAGCATGTAGGTATTGGTCATACGCGGCATGGGTATGTGTTCATAACTCTCCCGACGTCCGTTGCCGGTGTTGGCCATGCCCATGAGACGAGCGGACAGCTTATCGCTCAAATAGTTTTTTAGAGTACCGTTCTCGATGAGAACTGTTTCCTGGGTGGAGTTCCCCTCATCATCGACATTCAGCGAGCCGCGACGCAAGGGCATGGTGCCGTTGTCCACCACCGTGCATTTTGCGCTGGCAACTTGTTTGCCAATCAGTCCAGAAAATGCCGAAGTCTGTTTACGATTGAAGTCCGCTTCCAGTCCATGGCCGACGGCTTCATGCAGCAAAACTCCCGGCCAGCCGGGACCCAACACCACTTCCATATCGCCTGCCGGAGCTTCGCGGGCATTGAGCTGAAGGATCGCCTGGCGCGCCGATTCTTTGGCGAAATACTCCGGAGTCTTTTCCCCAAAGAAGAAATCCAGGGCCACGCGGCCGCCGCCCCCGGAAGTCCCGCGCGCGGAGTTGGTGCCGTCCTTGGCAATGCAGCCAACATTCATACGAGCCAGCGGCTGCGAATCTTCCGCAAACGTACCGTCCGAACCGATCACTAGAATGTGGCGCAACTCGTCCGCATAGCTGGAGCGGACTTCCTTGATACGCGGATCATAGGCCCGGGCGGCCTTATCGCCCCGCATCACTAACTCGACTTTCGCGCTAATTTCGGCATCCACCGAGGGAAGAGTTAAGGGATACAAACTGCGCCCCGGCTTTTGCTGAAATCCGACACTGGGCGTCTTAGCCGGGCCGCTGGCAATTAAAGCTGCGGTGCGGGCCGCGTGCAAAATACGCTCCGGTGAGAGGTCATCGGTGTAGGCGTAGCCGGTGCGCTCACCGCTAAGCACCCGCACGCCGCATCCCGCCGAAATGCCCTGGGTTGCCGACTTCACCATGGACTCATCCACCATCAGCGAAGTCGAGGAAAGATACTCAAAATAAAGGTCGGCGTAGTCGCCTCCGGCGGAAAGGGCGGCGGCCAGGTAGCGCTCCAGATCACGCTCGGTAAGGCCGTAATGGTCAAAGAAAAATCGATTTTTATCCACAGTATTTAGATGGTTTCCGGAGGGCAAAAGACCCCCATATGATTATCCCATATAGCCGGAGCGGGCCCTACTAATGTTTATTCGTCACAGACAGCCTCCGTAGCCTCTGCAAAAATCGGGCCATGACCCCTGATACCCTGGCCCACAGCCTGAATGAATTCCTCAATTCTGCCTGCGATGCCATTGTGCTTGAGGACGGCGCCGCGACCTTCGACCTGCGCCAGGCCAAGTACTCCATCTCCGGCGAATACAACAAATGCTTGCTGCACTTGTGGTCGCCTGAGCGGAACATCGTCCGGCGAGTGCTCGATTTCGAAACCAAGAACGACACTTTGCGCTTGCAGGTCCAGCGACTGGGGCAAGCCAAGCCCAGCAAGCTGGAAATCTGTCGCGAACGTGACCGGAGAACCCCAACCGCCAGGCGCACAGCCCGGCTTTCCTATCAACGAAATCTGCGGCGAGCCCTGGAGCGCAGGTTTTCAGCTTATAAAGTGCAGCAGCTCACCACATCGGTCAATCTCGAGCGTTCATTTGGGCCGATCTACGCACGCGGCCTGATCCGGCAAGGGCAATCGGCTTTTGCTGTGCTAGGTGTCAACGCACAGGAAACGCAGGCTTCGATGGATGCCTCCTTGACATTTGGAATTCTCTGGCTCGACCTCTGCCGCCAGTTGCAGGCCGGCAAATGCCTGGTCGAAGGATTGAAGTTGTTCCTGCCCGCAGGTTGCAGCGCGCTGACTCGCGAGCGCATGGCCCATCTGAATCAGGCGGCCGCCAAATGGCAGTTGTACGAACTGGATGAGCGGCAGGATGGGCTGGCCAGGATTGACATCTCCGACCGGGGAAACCTGGAAACCCGGCTGGTTCATTTGGCAGACCCGGCCTCCATCCGCAGCCGATTTGGCGACTCGGTCAGGCGCGTCCTCGAGCTGATGCCGGAGGCGGAAGTTGCTGCGCTGTCAGCCGGAGAAATCGCATTTCGCTGTCACGGACTCGAATTCGCCCACGCCCGCTTAGCACATGAGCCCGGTTCGTTCCGCAGTACCACTGAGATCATGTTCGGCCTGGGCGCAGAGGAACGTGTGCTGGACAATGCCAACGCCGCTGACTTTGCCCGGCTGGTCAACAGCATTGGCGAAGTTCGCCACGCGGAAGGTCCGCGCGACCATGCTCTGTGGCGGTTGCACGGCGAACGTTGGCTGGAATCGCTGGTTGTCCGAGATATCGGGGCCCTGGATGAACGCCTGGTGCAGCACTACCTGTATTCCCAGGTCCCAGCGTTTTCCGCCGCAGACCGCGCCATGATTGACGTGCTTGCCTCAACACGCGAGGGGCGACTGGCGGTAGTCGAACTGAAGGCGGATGAGGACATCCATCTGCCCTTGCAAGGCCTCGATTATTGGTCGCGGGTGACCTGGCATCACGCGCGGGGAGAGTTCAAGAAGTTCGGATATTTCGCCGGGTGGGAATTGGCGGCGCAGCAACCGCTATTGTTTTTGGTGGCCCCGGCGCTGCATATCCATCCACAAACTGATACTTTACTGCGCTACATTGCACCGGAGATTGAATGGACTCTAATTGGAATTGATGAAAGATGGCGGGACGAACTGAAAGTAGTCTTTCGCAAGAGACCCGGCGGCCTCGCCGCATTCAATATCGTGCCCCTGCCACTTTCCGCTTGAGTGCGTCACTTCTCCCACACCCCCAACACTCTGAGCACATTCACCAATTGCCCGAGGTGGTAAGCATTGTGGTCGGCCACCAGCAGGGCTTCCCGCAGTATCGTCTGGCCATCTCCCCAGGGAATCTCTTTATACAAATCGGTCCTCGAATTCGACACCAGTGCCTGCATCGCCTTCAGGTCTTTGCGGAAACTCTTGACGCTTTGCGTCCATGCACCGGGGCCGGATGGAGCTGTCCCTTTCGGCCAATATCCTTGCGGCCATGCCGGAGACTTATGCTTAGGGTTGCGGCTGAATTCGAGAATGTCCCGCTGCGCGATGCGCAGATGCTCCAGGAGCATCCATGGCGTATGCGGCAGACCTGGGGCCCTGGCCCCGTATAACTTTGGCGGAACCAGATTGATGACTTCATCAAACCGCGTGTGCGCACTGCCGCCTTGCAGCAATTCAAGAAGATGTTGGCGAAGAGACGTATCTTGTGCGGACTTCATGGCGTGCTCCTGGAATCGATCATTGCAACCGCTTCCGGTTTTTCTCCGCGGTAGACGCGTGAGATCCCACGCACCAGCCGGCGCATCGGCAACGCGCCTTTGGCGTCGGCAAAGAAGATCTCTCCCACCCGCGTGCCTCGATAGTACCAGCGCCGCAGCAGCGCCAGATGTTCCATAGTTTCCAGCGAAGACCTTGTATTGGCGGGCGGCAGCGTCTCCAAGCATTGTTCCACTCGCGACTCCATGGATTGAGACTTGGTGTGCTCGCTGGATTGAATAGGAAAGTTCACCGGGCCGGAGAGGCGTCCGCCGTGGACACGGAAGAATGCTACCGATTCTTTTTGAGCGCTGGGCTGGACCATGACTGCCGCCAGTTGATCAATCCGGTGAACAGCCTCCGGGAGCTGGGCCAGCACCGGTTTGAGCTTTTCCAGCCGGATGTGCAGGGCAGCGGCGTCTTCAAAGTGCAAGTCGGTTGAGGCCTGATCTCGTTGCGAAGAGATCTCCCGCACCAACGACTCGCCGGCGGTATCGAAGTAGGTTTGCACTCGACCTACTTCATGGAAGTACTCCTGATCGGTGCAGCCTTTGAAACAAGGGGCCAGGCACATTTTCATCTCCGAGTAGATGCAGCCAGGGAATGCCGGATCAGGTTTCAAGTCTTCGATGCAGCGCCGCATCTTGAAGAAATCGAGGGAATCGTTGGCAAACTTTTCCGCCGCCGTACGGGAAGGGAACGGACCGTAATACAGAGACCGCCCATTCAGCCGGCCGAGCCGGGTTGTAATGGAAGCCCGCGGGTATTCATTTTCCAGGTGCAGCTTGACCAACGGGGCAAAGCGCAATCGCAGGCGCGCAGAATAAGTTTGGGGAAAGTAGGCACGTTGTAGTTTGTAGAGCAGAAACCCGGATTCGAAGTCGGAGCCGGTCGGGCTGTACTCAATCCAGCGGACGCGGTCGCGCAGATTCAGGCGCTTGCTCTGTTCGGTTGGCGCCCCGAGCAGGCGTTGTAGGCGGCGGCGGAGGTTGGCGGTTTTGCTGATGTATGGCTCGGATTGAACATCGCCGCGGAGCAGGAATACCGCTGGAGCCGCGCATGCACTTTCGAACACCTCACTATCGCGCGCCGGCGAGAACTCAACCCGATGAATTAGCACGCAGCCATTTTAGGGGAACAAGCAAAAACTAGCCGCTGATTTACGCGGATCGAGAGACCTGCATTTATCCGCGTGGATCTGCGGCGAACGGATTTATCGGGAAGCCGTACGAAATTTCTGGCGGTAATCCGGAGCATTCACGTTCACCACCCGGCACATTTCAAAGAGCCGGGACCGCATGCGTTCACCGATTCGGTCCCCCAAGGTCTCTTCTCGTGCTGCGGCACGGGGACCGGATAAAGCGGCTGCTGGGCCATCCATAAAGTTGGACGTGATAATGG
The DNA here is from genome assembly GCA_963837365.1 of uncultured Acidobacteriota bacterium. GTDB lineage: Bacteria > Acidobacteriota > Terriglobia > Terriglobales > Acidobacteriaceae > CAWBXL01. The sequence continues at coordinate 1,358,894 of CAWIMW010000002.1, read as the reverse complement.
TGGTGCGGTTCTCGTTGTACCGGGTGTTGAGGATCACACTGACCATGTCCCACACCCATTCAGTCGGTTTCACCGCACCGAGGTCGTCTAGTACCAAGACCTCCGCCTGAAAAACAGGCCGCAGCAAATCCAATTCGGTGACCTGGACCGAAGGGTTGTAGGAGTTCTGTATCTGCTTCAAGAGCTCACGATAATCACAAAATAGACAGGAGATCCCCTTGCTAGTGATCAGCTGCTTCAGGATTGCAACGGAGAGATGGGTCTTTCCAGCACCGCTAGGCCCAATCAACAATAAACCCATCTTATCCAGTGGATAGTCCGCAACAAATTTCTCTGCCGCCAGCTTAGCGGCTGCCAAGCTTCGTTGTGCGCCTTCCGTTTCAAAACCGGCCAAGTCGCAGTTCTCATATCGAGGCGGAAACTTCGCCTGCTCTATCAAATGCTTTGTACGCGAAACATTCGCACAATCGCATCGAGTAACGCGCCTATGAGCGCCATCCTGGACAGACTTCCATCCAGTATCTCCGCAAACAGGGCATGATGGACTTGTACTAGCCGGCTTCTGTATTGCTGCTATATTTCTCGGCATAGCACTCCCAACACGATCCCCATTGCGTGAGACCAGATTGCGGATGTGTCGCACATCGTTGGCTTCCATTTTCTTTCTTTACTATACCTTCAAAATCCAGATAAGAAGTACCTTCACTAGTTGTGGATTTGGAGGATTTCTTCATCTTTCTGTGGAATTTAAGCAACTGTTCGTCGAGGATCTTAATGAGCACACGGTTGTAAATCCAGACGCCACCGTCAGCTGTCGAACCCTCGCGCTCGAACATGCTCAGCACCGGCTCACATTCTTTTTCGAAGAATTGCCGTGTGCGTGCATTCGCAAGGCGCCACAACTGCCCGTCATCTGGCAGATACCCTGGACGCTCTGAGACCCACGATTCAAACAAAAGATTCCAATACCAAGCCTGCTGGTAATCCGCGAGCTTCCGGTAACGCGCATCGCCAATAAAGCGATGCACGTAAAAAGGAAACCAATCGAGAAATTGAGTTTTCTGGGGGATCACCGGCGCGCGCTCAAACTTGCTCGAATGAATCTGCATGACGGGGTGCTGTGCGTGCAAGTTGAAAACTGGCTTTAGCTGTGTACATGTTGTGGAGATGTGGGATGGGTTGTGGATGAGGGAGGAAAAGATTGATAGATTGAAATTTATGAACAAAGCCCAGTGCAATTTGCGTGGGCACCCTCACCAAGCAAGATCCCAAGCTATGGCTATAAACAAACTTCAATGTCGGTGAGTGCGAAATCATCTCCCTTGGCTAATAACGGTTCACTGGTGTACTTTGCAAGGGCATAGGCAAAGCAGTCGCCAAAATTAAGTCCGGCACGATGCCGGCCCTTTCCAAATTTGCGCCATGCCGAGCGCGCTAGTTCGGCTTGCTCGGCATCGACGGAAACAACCTGAAAATTCGCGCGAACAACAAACAAGTCAAATTCACGGCCTAGCGCCTGACCACCTTTTGCTTCCAAAACAATACCTGTCTCGAAAATATTGGCTGCTGAAACCAGTCGTGAATCGGCTTGCAGAATCAAATCACGAAACCGTTGACGCTCAGGCTCAGCTAGGAAAATGGCGACGAGGGCGGACGTATCAATGACCATTATCGCGGCAGACCATTTTCGTCGTATCCTACAATTTCGTCGGCAGTGCGACTATCGAGGATGGGCAATTGATCTACTCGTGCAAGGATCTCATCCAATTGACTGGCAAGCACACGGTTGCGCCTGCGCGCTTTGAGCCGCTCTAAACGTTCTTCAAGGGATTTTTGAATGGCCTTGGTGATGGATTCACCAGCTTCCTCGGCAACTTGACGGGCTAGGCGTTCTGTTGCATCGTTTTTAATGCTCAATGGCATACAACAAGTGTATAACAATTTATAGCATTATATAATACATTAGTAACACATTGAAGATATAGGATTTAAATATAAATCTGTCGTGAAGAATAATTTTTGGCATCCGCCGGTTTGGAAGTGGGTAGTTCTATTTTCATTGCTTCTGGTCTCCTTAGTGCTTTGGCGAAAGCCACATTCGAACCCTGCTTCTATAAAACCTGAATTATTGACAACGCAATATCCTGTCCCTGACTGGGATGGATCCGTCCCGACGGTCGTGATTTCGTGGCGCGAATCTTCGCGCGGGCAATTCACATTCTCTGGCGCAGTCACAACACCGAAACCATCTGTGCGTCACGACACTCCGGTGAATCAGTTCGAGGTAAATCTTTCCCGGGGCCTTTTTGTACTTCGACAGACCGACTTGTTTATCGCCGACAGTTTACCTTTATCGCTCACGCGAACTTATAACGCTTGGGACGCTACCGTTAATGCTTTTGGGCAGGGCGCCAATCATCCTTATGACATTTGTCCAACCGGCACAAGATACCCATACACCTATATGCGTCTCATGCTCGAAGACGGACAAGCCATACATTTTGAGCGAATCTCCAAAGGAACTGGGTACGCAGATGCTATTTATGAACACCATGCGACAGCATCCGAATTCTATGGAGCGCAAATTTCATGGAATGGAAACGGCTGGGATCTTCACTTGCCCAATGGAAGCATTTACGTTTTTCCCGAGGCATATAACACAAAAAGCTTGGCGCAAGGCGCAGCTTGGGCGATACGAGACGGCCAAGGACATGAAATTGAGCTTCGTCGCGATGATGCCCGCAACTTGATTGAGTTAAGATCCCCTTCCGGGCATTGGATTCGCTTCGGTCATGATGGACTCAATCGGATCATCGAAGCGATCGATGATGCTGGGAATGTACGCAAGTATTCTTACCTTGCTGACGGCCACCTGGGAACAATCTCTAATGCATCGAGGGTCCTGTACCACTTTGTGTACGACAGCTTCCTCAATTCCCCAGGTTTTCCGACAGAATTGATGAGCGCTATTATGGACGGGAGTGGAAGATACATTCTCCAAAACAAATATGTGAACGGGCAAGTTGTCGAACAGCGGCTTGCGGATGGTTCGGTCTATCGTTACAAATATGTTGTTGATTCCAACAATAACGTGGTTTCGACTCAGGTGACCTTACCTGACAGTCGTGAACGCCAATTCAATTTTCGGGAAGGAAGGCTCGTGTCAAGTCGCTGAGTCCAGCTTAAACGGAATCGATTCTCTAGGAAGCAGCAAGTCAAACTGGTACTATCCGTCCAGTGGCCACTCTCCGCAACACGTCCTCACCTTGACCCCAACCGCGAGCGCATCGTCTCCGCCGCCCCGGTCGAGGACGATTCCTCTTTCGAGCTAAAGCTCCGCCCTCAAAAGCTGGCGGAATTCATCGGCCAATCCAAAGTCAAAGAGAACCTGGCCGTAGCCATCGAAGCCGCCAAATCCCGCGGCGAAGCTCTGGATCACGTCCTGCTTTACGGGCCTCCGGGACTAGGCAAGACCACCTTGGCCACCATCATCGCCAACGAATTGGGAACTCCCTTCCAGCAGACCTCCGGCCCAACGCTCCAGATCAAAGGCGACCTGACTGCCATTCTGACCAACGTCCGCGACAAGCAGGTGCTCTTCATTGATGAAGTCCACCGGCTGCAACCGGCGCTGGAGGAACTTCTCTACTCGGCGCTCGAGGACTACAAGCTGGACATTATCATCGGTCAAGGGCCGGCGGCGCGGACCCATACCATGGACGTAAAGCCGTTTACGTTCGTGGGCGCGACGACGCGTGCGGGACTCCTTTCATCTCCGTTGCGTTCGCGCTTTGGGATTGTCCTGCGGCTTGAGTTTTACAGCCACGAGGATTTGAGGATCATCGTCGAGCGCTCGGCGGAAATCCTCGGCGTTGAGATCAACAAGCAAGGCGCGCTGGAAATCGCCAGCCGCTCGCGCGGCACGCCGCGTATCGCCAACCGGTTGCTGCGGCGGGTCCGCGATTACGCCCAGGTTCGCAGCCAGGGCAAGATTGACCTTCCTACCGCTCAAGCTGCCTTGCAAATGCTGGAAGTAGACCGCTACGGCTTTGATGAGGTGGACCGCAAGCTGCTGCTTACGATCATCGAAAAGTACCAAGGCGGACCGGTGGGCGTGAACACATTGGCTGCCGCTTTGGCCGAAGAACCTGACGCCATTGAAGAAATCTACGAACCTTTTCTTATCCAGATCGGATTCCTGAACCGTACGCCACGGGGCCGGGTGGCCACACAGCTTGCCTATGAGCACTTCGGCATCACCCCCAACCGGCGCCAAAGCTCGTTGTTCTAACATGTTCCCATCGGCCTAACGGTGTTCTGAGAAGTCCGTCTAAACAGATGTTCTTCCATAGCGCTAAATGAGTTGCCTCAACCTAATACGTCATGTGGGTGCTCGTCTGGCCTGTTGCCTGATTCTGGTTGGGATCGGCTCGGCACAAGAACAGGCAACACCCCCCACGCATGCCGACTTTAACCCTCTACACATTCCCCACCTCGAAACGGGGCCAACTCTGAACGACTTCATAGGCATGCGGCCTTCTGGTGCCGTTGCCGACAAGATGCTGAAAATTGATGGTTTCATCCAACGCGATCCGCATGACGGCTCTCCCATTTCGCAGAAGACCGAAGCCTATATTGGCTATACCGACAAGAACTTGTATGTCGTCTGCATCTGCTTTGACTCCGAACCTCACAGGATCCGCGGCCGGCGGGTGCGCCGTGAGCTGATCAACGATGATGATCAGTTCGGGTTTGTGCTCGATACTTTCAAGGACCAGAAACACGGACTCTTCTTTTACCTGAATCCGGCGGGAGTTCAGCAGGATGGTATCTGGAACGACGGCGACGAGCCGTCCTATGCCTATGACATGGTGTGGCGGTCTGACGCGAAGGTAACTGGGCAAGGCTATGTCGTTTGGTTCGAGATTCCCTTCCGCTCGCTGCGGTTTCCGGTCAGCGAGGTGCAGGATTGGGGTGTCTTCTTCGAGCGCGACATTCGGCGCAACAACGAATACGCGTTCTATCCGCGAATTACCAGCAACACACAGGGGTTTCTCACTCAGGAAACTCAGATCGACGGCCTGCGAGAGATCGCCCCGGGGCGCAACCTTCAGTTCAATCCGTATGTTTCGGGCAGGACCTTTCGCAGCCTGGATGATCGCGATCCCAGTCACCCATTTTTCACCGGCAAACACTTGGAGCCGCGCGTCGGCCTGGACACAAAGATCGTCTTGAAAAACGCTCTGGTCCTGGATGCGACCGTGAACCCCGACTTCGCCCAGGTGGAATCTGACGAACCGCAACTCACAGTGAACCAGCGCTTCGAGGTCTTTTTTCCCGAGAAACGCCCGTTCTTCCTGGAGAACTCCTCCTACTTTGACACCCCAATCAACCTGGTGTTCACGCGGCGCATCGCCGACCCGGACTTTGGAGTCCGCCTTACCGGGAAAATTGGCCCATGGTCGATCGCGACACTCTTGGCCGATGACAGGTCTCCCGGGAGAAGTGTGCCGGCGGTTGATCCCCTGGCAGGAGCCAAAGCCTACTTCGGTGTTCTGCGCATCAATCGCGATATTGGCAAGGGATCAACGATAGGAATGATTTACACCGACCGCGAGATGCACACCGTGCCGGTGACCGTGTGTGACGATGGCGACGACACCAACCCCTGCCGCATCGCCTTCAACCGGGTCGGCGGGCTGGACGCGCGTTTCAAATTCGGCTCCAAGTGGCTGCTGACTGCGCAGGGACTGGAGAGTTCTACACGCTTGATGGATGGCACATACAAGGCCGGGCCCGCCTACAATTTCTATCTGGAGCGTAGTTCGCGCAATGTTGAGTACAACGTGATGTATCAGGACACTTCTCCTGGCTTCCAAACCGCCACGGGGTTCTTCCGCCGCCCGGACGTGCGCCGGTTGAGCCAATTTGCACAACTTCGCTTTCGGCGGGAGGGCGGATTCCTGCAATGGCAGGGGCCGAGCTTCTTCACCATCAACAACTGGGACCATAGCGGCACGCGCCTGGAGTGGTTTGCCAATGCCAACTATCGCTGGGTCTTTCAGCGCCAAACGGCGCTTGGGTTTTACGCAAATCTAGGACACGAGCGCCTCCGGCCGACCGATTTTGGCACTTTGACCGCCAATCGTGACTACGCCCACCACCACGTGGGTGCTTTCATCGATTTCGGCTATTTCAAGATGGTGAATGCCGGTGGAGAAATGAACTTCGGTACGGACACGAACTTCGATCCTGCGCCTACTTGCCTGCTTGCTGGGGGCGGGCTGTCTACCATTTGCCCACCAGTGTTGGCGAAGTCGAGCTTTGCTCAGCTCTTTCTCACCGTGCGTCCGGTCAACGGGCTCACCGTGGAGAACACCTATTTCCTTAATCGTCTGGCAGAACTACACGGCGATCACGCCATCTTCAACAACCACATCATCCGTTCCAAGTGGAACTACCAGTTTACTCGCGAGTTTTCGTTGCGCGTTATCGGGCAGTACAACACAGTGTTGGCGAACCACACTCCTGACCCGACTTTACCCGCTCTGACCTCACTGCAGACGATCAGGAACTTCAATATGGACGTCCTGTTCACCTACTTGCTCCACCCGGGGACCGCTTTTTACGTGGGCTACAACAGCAATCTTCAGAACCTGGATCCGCACCTTCAGTTCGATCCCGACGGCAATCTGACTCGAAGCCCCAACCACTTCATCAACGATGGCCGCCAATTCTTCGTGAAGCTCTCCTACCTGTTCCAGTTATAAGGCTTTCAGCTGCGTGGGGCCTGCCCAGCTAACCCCGATGCTCTATTAACTTAGCGCCAATTTACGAATTCCGAACTAAACCCAAAGTCTTTGTTATCAATGGGGGCCGCTTGGTGTATCTTTCTCGAGAATATAGCGCCAGAAGCAAACCAACTTTTTGAGGCGGCCCTGCCTGCTTTATAAATACATTGTTCTGGCTGTACTTTTCTATTCGGGTGCTTGTTATGCCCGAATGGTTCCCCCTCCCAGTGGCGATTTCGAACCACCGCCCACGGTGATCATTCCCCGGTTGAGTCACCCCCCCACGCTGGACAGCTTCCTCAGCATGCATCCGGAGGGAGAGACAGCGTTGCAAATGAAGAAGGTAACTGGGTTTGTGCAGCGCAATCCGCATGATGGCGCTCCAGCTTCAGAGCCGACCGAGGCCTATCTCGGGTATGACAACAAGAATCTGTACGCGGTATTTGTTTGCTTCGACGAGCCCGGCAAAGTGCGCGCGCGTATGTCCCGCCGGGAGGACATTTTCGATGACGACACAGTTGAAATTATCGTGGACACGTTCCACGACCGCCGCCGCGCTTACGTTTTCCAGACAACGCCTTTGGGCGTGCAATGGGACGCAATCTGGACCGAGGTCCCCCACGAAGACAGCAGCGGAAATTTATCGAACTTTGATTCGTCGTTCGATACGGTTTGGGACTCAAAGGGCAAAGTCACCAGCCAGGGCTATGTGGTATTGATATCCATTCCTTTTAAAAGCCTCAGGTTTTCGCCCGCGTACCGGCAGGAATGGGGGCTGGTCCTTTACCGGGGGATTTTGCGGGAAAACGAGGATGACTTCTGGCCGCAAATCTCGCGCAGAATTGAAGGCCGACTTAACCAGGCGGCAACAGCCAAGGGGGTGGAAAAAATTTCTCCCGGGCGCAATATCCAGCTCAATCCCTACGGCGTGTTGCGGTCTTTCCACGCGTTGGACACGCGCAATCCCATCCCTGCCTTCGATAACGGGACTGCGGAGTTCCGCGGAGGGCTCGATTCCAAATTCATTTTGCACGATAACTTTGTGCTCGATGTCACCGCCAACCCTGACTTCAGTCAGGTGGAGTCCGATGAGCCGCAGATCACTGTGAATCAGAGGTTTGAAGTGTTCTTCCCCGAGAAGCGGCCGTTCTTCCTGGAAAATGCCGACTTCTTCAAGACCCCCATTGATCTTTTCTTTACCCGCCGCATCGGCGATCCGCAGTTCGGTGCCAGGCTTACCGGCAAAACCGGGCCGTATTCGATCGGCGTACTCGCCATTGACGACCGCGGGCCGGGGAAAAGCGTTCCTGGTAACGATCCCGTGGCCGGTGACCGCGCTGCGTTTTTCATTGGCCGCGTCAGCCGTGACATATTAAGCCAATCCAGCATCGGGGCTGTCTACACCGATCGGGAATTTCTCTCCGACGGCGAATTCAACCGCGTGGGCGGTGCTGACGCGCGTATCAAGTTCAATCGCAACTGGACCAGCTTGTTTCAGGGAGTTACCAGCTCCACACGTTTCTCCGATGGGACCTACCGGGCGGGCTCAGCATATAAGGCTGAGGCCACTTACAGCGGGACCAATCTGAACTACGATGCGAACTACAGCGACATCAGCCCTGGGTTCGCAGCTGAGTCCGGTTTTGTGAACCGCGTGGACATCCGTGATGTCCGCAACAATCTGGACTACCGGTTCCATCCCGAGAGTGGACCGGTGGTGGCCTGGGGGCCGTCCCTGTATACGGACTTCGTTTGGTCGCACGACGGCACCCGGCTCGATTCCTATTGCAGCCCGGTTTTCGTGGCGAATCTTAAGGGCCAGACGTTTGCGTTTATTTATCCGTATACAATTTTGCACGAACGACTGCGGCCATCAGATTTTGGCTCACTTACGCAAAACCAGGATTACCCGGAACACTATAGTGCAATCAGCCTCAGCAGTGCGTATTTCCGCAAGCTGACATTGCAGGCCTTTTACCAGTTCGGCGATGAAATCAATTTCGTTCCTATCGATCAAGTCCCTGTACTGGCACATAACGATGTGGGCAGCCTTTCCGCCACTATCCGGCCCACCAAGTCGTTGAAAATAGACAATACCTATCTGTTCGACCGCATCCGTGACCGCGACACAGGCGCCGCCGTGTTCAACGACCACATCATCCGCAGCAAATGGAACTGGCAGTTCAACCAGCCGCTCTCACTGCGCCTGATCCTGCAATACAATGCCACCCTGACCAACCGTAACCTGACATTTCTGCAAACCAGCAAACAATTCAACGCGGATTTCTTGATTACCTACCTTGTTCATCCTGGGACCGCAATCTATGTGGGATACAACAGCGATCTACAGAATCTTGATCGCGGATTAAACGTTGACCCCATCACCGGTGGGATTGCGACTACACGGAACTCTTTCATGAATGACAGCCGGCAGTTTTTTGTGAAGGTGTCCTACTTGTTTCGGTTTTAAATTCGGAACAGGACAGCCGAGGGCGGCTGTCACCATGTGGTCTACAATGTCCGCAGCATGATTGCCCACCTCCGCGGAAAGCTTCTGGCCAAGCACCCGAATCAGGCCATCGTTGAAACCGGCGGCGTCGGGTACGACGTCGCCATCAGCGTACCCACTTTTTCCGATCTCCCGGCGCCGGGCAGCGAAGTGGCACTGCACATCTATACCCATGTGCGCGAAGACCTGATTGCCCTCTATGGCTTTCTTCGCCCAGGTGAAAAAGGACTGTTCGAGAAACTGATCACGGTCAGCGGTATTGGCCCGAAACTGGCAATCACCATCCTGAGTGGCATGGCAGTAGATGAGATGACAGGGGCAATCCGCGGAAACGACATAGCAAAACTTACACGCATCCCCGGTATTGGGAAAAAGACTGCCGAGCGGATGGTGCTGGAGCTGCGCGACAAATTGCCGAAGGGTGCATCCGACGTGACAGCAATACCAGCGACAAACCCGGTCGAGGAGGATGTTTTGTCCGCGCTGGTCAACCTTGGCTACCAGCGGCCCATGGCGGAGAAGGCCTTAGCTGTCGCTTCAAGAAATGATGTGAAAGCATCATTCGAAACGATATTCAGGGAAGCCCTGGCGGTATTGTCGAAATAGATTGGGTTCCTAACTCAAACACTTCGAATCTCAGACAGCAAAAGGTCTTCCGTCATGCGGGGCAAGACTATCCTGACCTTGCAGCCACGTTGGTTCTCACGGTTTGATAGCTCAATGGAACCTCCGTGGGCCTCGACAATCTCTCGCGACAGTACTAGGCCAATTCCACTGCCGGTCGGCTTGGTGGTGTAGAAAGGGACGAACGCGTTTGCAGGATTGAGCAAGCCCGGGCCGTTGTCTTCGACGGTGAGAATTACTTCATCCTCGGTAATCTGCCAGCCAACGGCAACTTCAGGAGCAGCGGATTTCTTTCCGTTCCCATGGGCTTTTTCCATGGCGGCCTCGGCGGCATTTCGCACAATATTGATTAGCATCTGCTCGAGCTGGTCCGAGTCGGCCATGATCGCGACATTCGGTCCGGCGACGATCATGATCTCAAGGCGCGTCTCCAGCGCCGCGACCCTGGTTACCAGCGCGGGCAGCGGACACTGCCGCAACACCGGCGACGGCATTTGTGCGAGTTGGCGGTAGGCCTGGAGGAACCGGTTCAGTGAGTCAGCGCGGGTCTCGATGATTTCCAGGCCGCGGCCGAAGTCCTGTTTTTCATCTGCACTTATCGCGGCGCGCGTGATGCGTGTATGAAGACTTCCTGCAATTGATTTGATGGGAGCCAGTGAATTGTTCAATTCGTGTCCGAGCACACGCACCAGGCGCTGCCAGGCACTTCGTTCTTCCTCCCGTAACGCGCGGCTCACGTCGGAAAGCACCAGCAAAGTGTGGGGAACTCCTTTCTGGCGGAATGTACTGCGGCGTACCAGCCAGCGGATCTGCGCGTTACCAGGCAGCGGAACCAGGCTCTCATTTGGCGCCGCAAGAAAAGCCTGTAAACCAATCTCTTGCGCGGTGCGCCCCATCAGACGTACGGAGGGGGTCTCCAAAAGTTTTTCGCCGGCGGAGTTTACCAGTTGCAGAGTCTGTCGAGGATCAAAGGCATAAATAGGAACATCGATCTCTTCCACCACTCTCCGTAATAACGCGGTGGCTTCGATCGCGCGCGTCCGCTGGTCGGAAAGCATATCCGCCAAAGCGTTTACTTCCAGCGAAAGCTCTCCTAGGGCATCTTCGGGAACCGCGTTTCGTGCGCGAAAGGAATAATCCTCCTCCCGCAGAGCAGCCACCACGTTAGCCAAAGTTTGCAGAGGACGAGTGGCGTTTTCCTGTAATGTCATCGCCAGCAGGCCCCAGGCGATCAAGATGACGGCCAGCAGGCCCAGCTTGGATTGAATACTCCAGGATTGCTGCCAAATAAAGATGGTGCTGACCAGAATTCCCGGCAGCGCGACCAGAAACGAAAACAGGCTTACCTTGCGCGCATAAAGAAGCCGGACTTTTTTAGGTTTTGACTGTCCGATTCTTTGCGGCCCGAGAGGGCTAGAGCCCATATTTTTCCATCCGGCGATACAAGGCGCCACGACTTAAGCCCAGCGCTTCCGCTGCCTGACTGACGTTACCATGGAAACGCTGAAGTGCTTTGCGGATCAGTATGCCTTCGACGTCCTCGAGGCTTAATTCTTCCAGATTCTGCTCCTGCGGCTGGGTCGTGCCCAGTCCAAGATCGGCTGGCTTGATCTCGCTGGATCGGCACATCAGCACGGCACGCTCCAGCGTGTGATCCAGCTCACGTACGTTCCCGGGCCAGGAGTATTGCATTAAGGCCCTCAGGGCGGCGGGATCCAACCCTTGAATGGCCCGGCGATAGCGTCCTGCATAGCGGGCCAGAAAATGTCCTGCCAGTACGGGGATATCTTCGCGGCGCTCGCGCAAGGGAGGAATGCGAATCTCGACTGTATTCAGGCGGAACAGCAAATCTTCACGAAATTGCCCAGCGGCACAGGCCGCGCGAAGATCAGTATTTGTCGCCGAGATCACGCGTACATTTACGTGCCTGGGCCGTGAGGACCCGACGCGTTCGATCTCACCACTCTCCAGCACCCGTAGTAACTTGGCTTGCTGGCGGAAGGGCACGTTGCCAATTTCGTCGAGAAAGATTGTGCCGCCGTCGGCCAGCTCGAAGCGGCCGATACGATCGGTGCGTGCGTCAGTGAATGCGCCCTTCACATGGCCAAAGAGTTCGCTCTCAAAAACTCCCTCGGAAAGACCTCCGGTGTTCACGGCGACAATTGGGCGCTGTGCCCGGTGAGAGAGCGCATGCAAGGTGTGGGCGACAACTTCTTTGCCAGTACCGTGCTCCCCGGTGACGAGCACGTTTGCATCGGACGGGCCTACGCGAGTGACCGCTTCCAGTACAGGCTGCATGGCCGGAGCGTTGGCGATAAACTCAGGCCGTCCTTCGGCACGGAGCAAACGATTTTCTGCTTCCAATCGCTCCGCTTGCTGTAGCGCAAGACGCAACTCCACCTGCGTTCGCAGAATGCCCAGCAGGTGATCGTTGTCCCAGGGCTTTTGGATGAAATCCCGCGCCCCGCGCCGCATGGCTTCGACCGCGAGTTCCACGTTGCCCCACGCGGTCATGACAACAACCGGAATACTGCTATCGAGGGCGACGATTTCCGAAAGCAGATCGAGACCCTCACCGCCTGAAGTTGTATCGCGCGTGTAGTTCAGGTCAATCAGCAATGTGTCATACGTATTCGTGAGTAATGCCTCCCGCACCAACGCCGGAGAGCGGGCTGTGTCCACTACGTATCCTTGCGGGCGCAGTAGGAACTCAATGGCATCGAGAATATGTTGCTGGTCATCCGCAGCCAACACCCGCGGAGGCCGATCAAAGTTCTTCCCGGCTGGTTTAGAAACCAGTACGTCTTCGGGTTTAGCAGAAGTTTGCATGCGGGCTACGGAGCCGGGGTACTCACGGTACCGTTAATGGCATCGCCAATCTGAATTCCATTATGTTCCAAAGTCGTGCCGGTTGCGCGGTCCAGTTCAACTTTTGCCTTCTGGTAGGTGGTCGTGGCCGTAACCAGGTCCAGTTCGGCAAGCGCCAGATCCCGTTGGGCCGTCATGGTTTGGAAGCTGGATCCCGCACCCAGAGTCTGTTCTTTCCGCGTAATTTCGAAGGTGCGGTTCGACAAATCCCGGGCCTTCCGGGCCGCTTCCAGGCGGGCGCGGGACTGCTCCAATGCATACTGCGCGTTACGGACTTCGATGCGGATTTGCTTTTTAAGTTCCTCCCGGCGCAGCTCGGCTTGCCGATACTCAAGTTCGGAGCGGTATTGGTCAGCCTTAGCCACGCGATTGCGTAGAGGAATGTTCAGATTGAGCCCAACGTAGTAGTCCGGCGAAGAATTGTTGAAAGCGTTACTCAGGGCGCCACCAAAATCAGTGGGTACAACCGAGGAGTTGCTTCCTTGAAATACTGGATTTAGCTGGCCGGCCAGTCCCGTACCTCCATAAAATCCAACCATAGAGAGAGAAGGCAGCAAAGCGTTCTTGGCCGCTTTCCGGCTGATCTGGCGATTTACCAGATCCACGTCGGATTCGAGCAATTCCGGCCGCGAGTTCAATGCCTGGTTGATCAAATCCAGAATCGGCTGGCTGGTCTGAATGTCCAGCGACTGCAAGCGGTCGGTGGGCACCACCGGCATTTCTTCCAGCGTGGCATCGTCCAAACTGCGGGTGAGCGCGTTTTTGATTAACGATTCTTGGAGCTGCAAATTGGTGCGTGCCACGGTCAAATCCTGGTCGCGTTTGGACACTTCCGCCTCCGCACGCATGACGTCCATCGCGGGTACGGCCTCCAGCTGCAATTGTTTCTTGGCATTCTCGAAACTCTGTTGAGCAAAGGTCAGAGACTGCTCGTTTACCTTTGCCTGTTCGTAAGCATTTACCAGGTCCCAGTAGATATTTTCGATCTGAGTGATGGTGGCTATTACCTGGTCACGAAAGGCGATGTCAGAAATCTTCTTGTTATTTTTTGCGATCCGCAAATAACGAAGATTGGGGCCAAAGCCGAACCCAGCCAGCAACTCCTGACGAAAGGCGATTCGATAAAAAGAATTCAACGCGGGAGACAGACTAGTAAAAGTGCCATTCGTAGTCTGACGGTTGTTGTCAAACTCGAACGAAATCGAGCTGCCCGTAGCAAAAGCCTGGGAATAGTTGACGTTGAACTGCCCGGTATTGGTTTGCAGAGTGGGGACACCGTTGAGTTGAAGGTTCGACAACGGAAGCGTCTGGTGCTCGGTACCTGAGTTCACATTGAGAAATGGATCGTAAGAAGCAACCGCAGTACCCGCGCCCAGTGTGGATTGCACAAGTCCGGAAGCTCCCGCTCCCGCGCCACCCGCGCCGCTGGTGGTGCCGCCGGCCCCGGCCCCTGGCGCGCCTGATCCCAGTCCCCCGATTCCGCCGCCCGGCGTTCCCTGGACCACTCCGGTATTGACTCCGCGGAAAATGCCTCCAGCCTTCGTGCGCAGAATATCGGTGTCGGCAATCGGCAAGTTGTAGCGTGCGATGGCCAAATCCAAATTGTTTTCCAGAGCCAGCGAAATTGCGTCCTGCAATGAAAGATAAAGCTTGCCATCGCGCACGAGCTGATTCAGGCGGGGAGAATTAGCCAAAGACGTCGGGGGAACGTCGCTAGCGATGTAAGGACCGAATGGATTGTGCGACTTCGGCATCGTCAGCGACACTGACGGGGCCGAGGGGATGGGCGTTTCCCCCAACGCGAAAACACTGGTGAAAGCCAGAAATCCAGCCAGCAAGCGAATTCTAAATGGGGCCTGTAGCGACCGTACTCTCATGAATTCACCACCGCATCGCTATTGATCAGCGATGGATTTGCCGTGTCGCTGACTAACCAACCATCACGCAGTTGCACCACACGGTTTCCGTAGGCAGCGTTGGCATCGGAGTGCGTGACTTGAACGATGGTCGTGCCCTGGTGATTCAGATCACGAAACAGTTCCATGATCTCTTTCGCCTGCGACGAGTGCAAATTACCCGTAGGCTCGTCGGCCAATAACAAAGGAGGTTTGTGGATCACGGCGCGAGCAATGCCGACCAATTGCTGCTGCCCGCCGGAAAGCTGGCTGGGATAGAGGTCCTTCTTACCCACAATCTGAAAACGGTCCAAAGCGTCGGCAACCATTCCCATGCGCTGGCTTCGCGGGATGTCCTTATAAGAAAGAGGCAGGTCGATGTTCTCGGCGACGCTCAGGTCATCCAGCAGGTGATAACTCTGAAACACCATGCCGACGTTCCGCTTGGCCAGTTCACCGCGCTGCTTGCGCTTCATCTGATGCGCGCCTTCTTCGCGGAACCAGTATTCGCCGACCCACTGGTCATCCAGCAAGGCAAGCACGTTGAGCAGCGAAGACTTTCCCGCTCCCGATGGACCCATGATGGTGATGAATTCACCTTCTTTGATGTCCAGGTTGA
Source organism: uncultured Acidobacteriota bacterium (assembly GCA_963837365.1). Lineage (GTDB taxonomy): Bacteria > Acidobacteriota > Terriglobia > Terriglobales > Acidobacteriaceae > CAWBXL01. The sequence continues at coordinate 1,343,588 of CAWIMW010000002.1, read as the reverse complement.
TGCGCCGCAGGACCCAGGTCTGTCCGGCGGCGGTTTTATAACTGCGTTCGATGTTTTTAAGTTGGATCATTTTTCCTCGGATTAGAAAGATATTTATTCGTATCGCAATGCCACCATGGGATCGACTCTGGCGGCACGCCGCGCCGGAATGTAGGCGGCCATCGCAGTTGCAGCCGCAAGCACTACAGCCGCGACACCCAGCTGAACTGGATCATTCGGGCGAACGCCATAAAGAAGACTCGTTATCAATCGTCCAGTTGCCAAAGCCAAGCCGAGCCCGACTGACATGCCAATCCCCAGCAACAGCGCTACATCCCGCAGCACCAGCCAGATCATGCCTTCCCGTTGCGCGCCTAATGCCATGCGGATGCCGATTTCGGCGCGCCGCCTTGTGACCGAGTACGCGGTGACGCCATATAGGCCAACCATGGCCAGCAGAAGCGCCAGCCCTCCGAACGTGAGTGAGAGTAAAGCCACTACCCGCGGTTGGACCAGCGATTCGTTTACCATGACTTCAAAACTGCGGAACTCCAGGGAAATATCGCGGTTCTGTTCTACGACGGCCCAGCGAATGGACGGGGTCAATGCGTCCATCGGCCCGTCGGTGCGCACCTCGTAGCGAATATCCGCTGCTGGATTCGCATCCTGAGCGGACGACAGATACACCGTCTTGGTCGGGCCCTCGTTAATTTGAGAGTATTTTGCATCCTTCACTACGCCGATGACCTGATAGGCTTCCTTTTCGTCCGGTTGACCCTGCTTATTTAGGGCAATTGTCTTTCCGATCGGGTTCGCCGAGCCGAAAAAGTCACGAGCAGCGGATTCTCCAATAATCATGACCTTCGGAGAACTGAGGTTATCTTTCTCATTGAAATCCCCGCCAGCGATAAATGGCGTCTGCATAGTCTTGAAATATTCGGGGGAAACTCGATTGAATAAAGCCAAGGTGTCCCACTTCGACTTCGCGGTAAAACCTTCGGGATAAGTAAATCCATTCCACCCCATACCGCTGATGGGCGTGATCGATGAGCTCGCCGCTGAGGTGACGTTAGGAAGTGCGCGCAGGCGGTCGAGAATTTCGCGATAGGCCTGGACCCACCGTGCTTTAGGAATCGCGGCCTGTCGAAGGTCTGCCCTAACTACCAGGACGTTGTGCCGGTTGAAACCCGTATCAACTGTCAACAAATTTCGCATTGTGCCGATAAAAAGGCCTGCCCCGACTAGCAGCACGAGTGACAACGCGACCTGTCCCGCCACCAGCGCCTTACTTAGGCTAAAGCGGCTCACTCCTCGAACTGTTCCGGTAGTGCTGTCCTTCAACATTTGATTCAATTCCAGCCGGGTTGCCCGTAAAGCTGGCGCCAGCCCAAATAGAACGGCAGTGAGAATGGAAACTGCTACGGTGAATACAAGCAAGTGCGGATCAGGAGAGAGATTGACATCCAAGGGCTGGTTGTTCGTAGAAAGCAAGTGAACCAGCAGCCGGCTTCCCCAAACTGCGAAAAAGAGCCCACTCGCGGCCCCAAGGATAGAGAGGAAAAGGCTCTCCGTCATCAACTGACGAATCACGCGCCCACGGCTGGCGCCAATCGCCATCCTCACCGAGAACTCCCGTTGACGCGCAACCGCGCGTGCCAGCAACAAATTCGCAATGTTTACGCAGGCGATCAGGAGGACCAGCCCGACGATCACCATCAACGTGAACAACGCCGCACGGTATTGCGTGGCTGCATCGGAGAATCCAGACGCAATCGGCTTCAAATTAAATGTGTTCTTCAGAAATTCTTCTTGCGCCTGTTTCGGCCAGTCGGAAGCAACTGTGTCGCGATAGATCTCGGGGGCAATCGCCTTCATGCGGAGGTCCGCCTGCTGCAAAGTTTCCCCCGGAGAGAGACGTCCTACCATGCGCAACCACCACCAACCACGGTTGTCCAACGTGAGACCGTCATTGGTGTGCAGAATCGGAGCGCATCCGATCGGAATGGCCACATCGAAACCATGGTCCACCTCAAGGCCGCTAAACCACGATGGCGTTACACCCACAATTTCGAACTGATGCCGGTTCAGGCTGACAGTCTTGCCGATGACGTTAGCTTCATCCGGGAAATTTCTTTTCCAGAAGCTGTAGCTAATGACTGCCACGGGGCCAAAATGTCCGCCTCCATGTTGGTCATCTTCCGTAGTAAGCACGCGGCCTTGCAACGCCGGCACACCAAGAACATGAAAAAAGTCGCCGCTTACCCACATGCCCTGTGCAAAATGACTTTCGCCTCCGCTGGAAAGATCGAAGCGGTCCATGAGGGGGTGTTCTGAATACGCCAAGGCCCCAGAGAATGCTCTCTGGTTGTCCCGGACCTGCTCCCAGATGGGATTCGTGAAGGAATCGTCCCCGCCCTCACCGGCTTTAATAACAACAAGCTTGTGCGGATCCTCAACCGGCAAGGAACGCAGCATCACCGCATTGATAATGCTGAAGATTGCGGTGTTCGCCCCGATACCGAGGGTAAGAGAGAGAATCACCACAGCCGCAAAAACAGGGTTCTTTCTTATTTGCCGCACTCCGTACTGCACGTCTTTTAATAGGCTTCTCATCCTTCTCCTTACTCGTACCGCAACGCCTCCATGGGATTGAGCCTCGCAGCTCTCATGGCGGGCATATAACTCGCAAATAACGCGACGCCTGCCAGCACTATTGGAATGAGCGAGAAGGTGAGCGGATCTGCCGCACTTACTTCAAACAGCATGCCGCGAAGCAAACGAGTCAGTGCCAATGCGGCGATCAGTCCAATCCCCAGGCCAATCACAACCGTTGCCAATCCTTGCCGCAACACCATCAGCAACACTTGATGGCGCTGTGCTCCCAAAGACAGGCGAATTCCGAACTCGTGCGTGCGCTGGCTGACCGAGCAAGCCACGACGCCATAAATTCCGATAACCGCCAGGCACAAAGCCAGCCCGGCAAATGCCCCCAGCAGAGTCAAGATGAACTGCCGCCACTGCAACGTTTCCGAGACCGCCTGCTCCATGGTGAAGATGTTGACCGGCTGCTGCTTGTCCACAGCCCAAATCTGATTGCGAAGGGATGGCGTCAGGCTGAGCGGCGAACCATCTGTACGCGCCACAAGATAAGTAACCAGCGTGCCCTGGGGGAACTGGGCGAAACTGAAATAAACTGCCGGTTTGATAGGGGCCTCAAGCGAGTCGAGCTTCACGTCGGAAACTACTCCGACAACTTGTCCGGGGTACGGCGGACCCCAATCCTTCATTATGATTTTTTTCCCGACCGCGTCCCCGTGCGGCCAATACCGCTTGGCCATGGTCTGATTGATAACCACCGCTGTAGGCCGTCCGAGAATGTCCTGAGAAGTAAAAGCCCTTCCCGCAAGCAGGCGAATCTGCATCGCCTCAAAATACCCCGGGCTCGCGGTGAGCACTTGCGCGGAAGGTTCTTCTCCCGGCGCGCCGACATAACCTTGCAACTCGAAGTCGGTCTCTGCGCCCGGATGAAATGGCAATGCCCCCGCCGCCGCGGTGGAGCGGACTCCCGGTAGCGCCTGCACTCTCTCCAGCACCGAATTCACGAAGTCCAACTTTTGCTGAATTTCCGGGTACTGGGCATCAGGCAGGGTTACGCTTGCCACCAGCACATGCGAGATATCGCATCCTGGATCAACCTGCCGCAGCAACACCAGGCTGCGAATCAATAATCCCGCACCGCTTAGCAGGACCATGGCCAGGGCTACTTCACCCACAACCAGGGACGACCGCAGGCGATTGCGGGAGAGTGAGTCGGTAGTTCGGCCTCCCTCGGCGAGTTGCTGCCGCAGATCCTTGCGTGCAAGGTTAAGGGCCGGAGCGAGACCGAACAGGAGCGCAGCGAACAAGGACAGAAGCACTGCGAGCAACACAATACGTAGATCAAGATGAAGTGCCTCCAGCCGGGGAACCGTGCCGGGAAATGCCGTGGTCAGAAGTCGCGATGCCCAAAATCCAGCTAGACACCCCAGGACTCCACCAGCGACGCCGAGGATTGCACTCTCTGTCAGAGACTGGCGTATCAGGCGAAATCGGGTTGCTCCTAATGCGGCGCGCACTGCCGCTTCCCGTTGGCGAACGATGGAACGCGATAACGCAAGATTGGCTACATTTGCGCAGGCAATCAGCAGCACAAATCCGACTGCTCCTAGAAGAATGAGTAAAGTGGGACGGACATTCCCCACCAGGCTCTCTTTTAATGTCTGCGATTTGAAGTCGAAACCAGGGTCAACCCCCGGAAAGTCCCGCTGAATATTCAGGGCGATCGCATTCAGATCATCAACCACCACGGCATCAGAGAGGCCAGGTTTGACGCGCGCCAGAGTGGTGAATAAATGCGCGCGGCGATTTTGTGGGAGTGTTTGATCTTCGGTCAGCGGTGTCCACGCCTGCACTTTTTCTGGAAAGGTGAATCCGGCGGGCATGACTCCGCCAATCGTCCGCGGTTCACCATGCAGCAGAACACGCCTTCCTACAATGTGTGGATCGGAGCCAAAATTTCGTTGCCATAAGCCATAACTCAGCAACAGCTCTGCTTCGGCCCCTTGCCGGAATTGTGCGGGGCTGAACCAGTGGCCGAGTAAGGGTTGGGTTTGCAGCAAGGGTAGAAAATCCTCCGAAACGAATGCAGTGTCCACTTCTTCCGGCGCCGTTGTGTTCCTCAGGTCGGAAAGGTTCTGCGGAAAAATCCGATAGGCAGCGACCGTAGAGAATGAGTGGTTCCGTTCGCGCACATCGTGAAATGTCGCTCCGGTAAGGTTCGTGGCGTTTTCGTGACGCTCTTGCAACCGCACGATGCGGTCCGCATCAGGCAGGGGCAATGGACGCAACAAAACCGCGTTGACCACAATCAAAATCACTGCATTCGCGCCAATTCCCAGCGCCAGCGTGGCCACGGCAACCGCGCTAAAGCCGGGGCTCTTGCGTAGCATGCGCCGTGCGTAGCGTACGTCTTGAAAGAATGAGTTCACCTTAAGCTCCTTACTCGTACCGCAGTGCAATGAGTGGATCCACCCGCATGGCGCGGCGGGCGGGAATGTAGCACGCAACCATTGAGATAAACCCCATCAGCAGGGCCACCCCGGCGTAAGTAAGCGGGTCAGTCGAGCTCACCCCATAAAGTTCACTGGACAGCCAGCGGGTGGTTACAAACGCTCCAGCGAGTCCAAGCGCAATGCCAACCACTGCAAATTTTGTGCCTTCTTTCAGAATCAACCACAGAACATCCGCGCGCTGAGCTCCCAGCGCAATGCGAATGCCGATTTCGCGGGTGCGTTTGGAAACCAGAAACGCGAGCACGCCATAGATGCCGACCATGCCCAGCACGAGTGCCAATCCGGCGAAGGTGACAAACAACGATGTAGTAGAAGCGGGCGTGGAGACAGCCTCCGACACCACTGCATTCATGGTCCGCACTTCACTAACTGGAACATCGTGGTTCAGGCCCGCCACGATCCGCTGTAGCATGGCGCCAACCTGCGATTCGTTGGAGATGGTGCGCACCGCGATGGTCATTTCCGCGGGGACTCGCTTGTCTTCCAGGGTGGAGGTGGGACTGAGCGGCAAATAGATCGTGCCCCGCATGTAGTCCGGAATCGTCTTCTGAAGATTGAAGGCGCGTACGTCGGTGGTGATTCCCACGACCGTTCGCCAGTTCATCTCACCTAGCAGACGGATGTGTTTGCCAATCGCTTCCTGCCCCGGCCAGAAGCGCCGCGCGGTTTGCGCATCAACAATTGCTACCGGAGGATTGCCGGACATTTCGGCCGTAGAGAAAGAACGTCCCGACAGCAACGGAACATCCATTACGTGAAAATACTCAGGCGATACGGTGTTCATCCAAAACAGAGGTGAGACCATCCCTCCGGTCGGCGAGACAAAATTCTCAATACTCACGGAACGTTTCGCCACTCTTCCGCCGAGTGGAAGCGTGTTCACCACGGCAGCACCGCTCACTCCGGGCGATGCTTGCACCTGGTCGAGCAGGCTGCGGTAAAAGGTAAGACACCGTTCGGTGTTCGCTGCAAAACGATTCATTAGGAGTAATCCGGGCCGTAACAATGTGTTCAGGCTGAAAACCGGCATTTACATGCGAGAGCGCCCAGAAACTTCGTATGAGAAGTCCGGCAGCGATGATGAGCAGGGCAGCAAACCCCACCTCTGCGACAGCCAAAAAGCTGCGCAGCCTTTGCGAGACGGAGAGAGTTGCCCCGCGTCCGCCGGACTTCAGCGGTTCGGCCAGCGCCGTGCGTGACGACTGAAATGCCGGGGCCAGTCCGAAAATAAGTCCGGTGAGTACGCTCAGCGCGAAGGTGAAGGCAAGCACACGCCAATCCAGGTGAACATCCATCAAACGCGGCGTGTCTGCCGGCATGGCGAACTTGAGCAGCGACATCCCCGCCGAGGCAAACGCCAAACCGAGCAATCCACCCAGCGAGGCAAGCACGACGCTTTCGGTAAGAAGCTGTCGCGCAATCCGGCCCTGTCCGGCGCCCAGCGCAGAACGGATGCCAATTTCTTTTTCCCGGCTGGCAGCGCGCGCGAGCATTAAATTTGCGACGTTGGCACAGGCAATCAGGAGAATCAGCGCCACGGCCCCCAGCAACAAGAACAGACGCGTGCGGACATCGCCAACCATGTCCGTTTGCAGTGGGACGACGCTGATATCCGCGTTCCATTCCTTGGGCATGCGGAAGGGAAACAGTTCACCGACATGCGACTGGAATGTTTGGACCTCAGTCCGCGCTTGCAGCAATGTCGCCCCGACCCGCAGCCGTCCGACTACCGGCATGTAATCGCTGGCCCATGAACTCGTCATATTGCTGGGATCGATGTGCAACGGAATCCAGATTTGCGTCTTGGCGGATGGAAAACGAAATTCCGCAGGCATAACACCAAGAACTTGGCGGCTCATGCCTTCAATCTCAACAGAACGGCCGACAATTGACGGATCACCGCCAAAGCGACGTTGCCAAAGTGTGTGGCTGAGAATTACATAATTGTCCTGTCCAGCAGCGTCTTCTCCCGGATAGAACGTCCGGCCCAGCTGCGGCCGCGCACCTAAAACGGAAAACAATTCCGCCGAAACCAGAGTTCCCGTCAGCCGGACCGGTTCATCAAAGCCGGTCAGATTGAATTCATGTCCCTCGGCGTAGGTTGCGACGTCCATGGTTTGTATCTGTTGACGCATGGCGGCAAACGCCCCCCGCGGATACGTGCCGGTCACACTGACCAACTGCTGCGGATTGGAATAGGGGAGAGGAACAAGGAGAATTCCATTCACCAAACTAAAGATGGCCGTGTTGGCTCCAATACCGAGCGCCAGCGTGAGTACCGCGACACAAGCGAAGCCGGGTGACTTCCAGAGAATGCGTAGTCCGTAGCGTATGTCTTGAAGCAAAGTTTCCATAGGCCCTCACTCGTACCGCAACGCCACCATGGGATCGACCTTCGCCGCGCGGCGTGCTGGGACCAGGGCAGAAAAAATTGCCACGGCAGCCAGTACCAAAGTCACAGCAAGAATCGTCCACGGATCGCTGCTCGAAATGCCATAAAGCTGACTGCGCAGCGTGCGCCCAAGCAACAGCGTTAACGGTAACGCCACCGCAATCCCCGCTCCGGCCAGCCACATCACTTCCGTCAGAACCATTTTCAGGACCAACCCCCGGCTGGAGCCGAGTGCAATGCGCAATCCAATCTCCCGCGTCCGCTGCGCGGTCGAATACGCCAGCACGCCGTATAGCCCGACGCCGGCCATGAACACGGCGAGCACGGCAAAGCTGGTGGCGAGCAAGGCAATCATGCGATCGATGCTCAAACTTTCATCAATCTGTTCTTCCATGGTGCGGAAAGACCCTAGCACCAGTTTCGAGTCCAGGTTCTGCATGGCAACTCGAATAGTGCTTTCTGCGCTTTGTGGCAGTTGCGAGGTGCGGATATAAAACGCCATCTTTCTCGGAGCAGAATTCTGGAGATAGGGTTCGAAGACCGTACGTTCAATGCCGTCGCGGACGTTGCGATGTTTGGCGTTTCTCACCACGCCGACAATTTGGATATCGGTTTTGGTGCTATTCCCACCGCCCCAGCCAAAAGCGCGCCCAACCGCCTGTCGGGGGTCGCCGAAGAAATACTTCGCGAAGGCCTCGTTCACTACCACCGTCTTGGCGTCCTTGGTGTTGTCCTGCTCAGTAATTCCGCGTCCAGCAATGAACTGCTCCTGGAGAGCCGAAAAATATCCGGGAGTAATTCTGTGCTGCTCTACAACCATGTCCTCGTCTGGTTTACTGGTGTATCCGGCGACAGTGACGTTCGAACCATTCCCGTCGCCCGTCAGTTCGGGAGTGTTAGTAGCACCGACGGCCTGCACTCCCGGAAGCGCCTGCAACCTCTCGAGAATTTGCTGATAAAGCGCAGGGGCCTGCTCCGTCTCATAGCCGGCAAGGCCAGGATTGATCTGGAAAGTGAGCAGATGGTCCGCTGCAAAACCGAGATCCGACGTTTTCAAATTGCTTAACGTACGAACGAACAGGCCGGCTCCTACTAACAAAAGCAAGCTGAGCCCAATTTGAACGGAGACCGAGATGCGCCGGAAACGCAGAGGACCACCGGCCGCTGTGACCATTTGTTGCTTGAGCGCGTTCATCAAATTGGGTTTCCAGAACTGGATCGCGGGCACCAGGCTGAAGACGGTGCTGACCAGGATCGCCAGGCCAAAGTTGAAGGACAAAATGCGCAGGTCCAAAGTTGAAGAGAAGGGCAGATCGCCGGTCCCGTTCACCAGCCTTCGTGTTAAGAACGACGAAACCTGAGGCGCGATGAGAATTCCCAGCAGCCCTCCGCAAAGGCCAAGCATCAGGCCCTCCACTAACAGTTGCCGGACAACCCGCATGCGTTCCGCGCCCAGCGCATAGCGAACCGACATCTCACGTGTGCGCGAAGCAGCGCGCACCAGCAGCAGGCTGGCAACATTTGCACACGCCATCAACGCAACTAGGGCAACCATTCCCATAAGAATGAGTAGGGGAGTCTGTATGAACTCGCGCAGTGGCGAAAACCCACGCGCAGAATCCAACAATTGGAGGCGGGTCTTGGTCAGAAAACTGTCCCGGAAACGTTCGCTGCTATTGTGCATGCTATTGAATTCATCGGCGCGAAGCGAATGCCAAAGAGGGTTAACACCGGCTTCCGCTTGCTGAAGACTGAGTCCGGGTTTCAGGCGAGCAATAATGTTTAGAAATGACGTGCGCCGGTTATCGAGATCGTTCCACCCCGGCGTGACCTCGGGCTTCATCATCATCGGCGCAAACACATCGGGCGTCTGACCGGCGACGACGCTGTGAAAACCTGCTTGCGCGACGCCGACCACCAAAAACGGATGGCCATTGATGAGGATGTTTTGTCCGGCTATTTGCGGGTCAGTACCAAACCGGCGCTTCCAATAGCCAAAACTCAGCACCACAACCGGATTGGCATTTTGCGCCACATCATCCGATGCAACAAATAAGCGTCCCACAGCCGGCTTGACACCTAAGGTCTCAAAGTAGTTTCCCGATACCAGTTCGCCCGAGACCAACTCCGGTTGGTTGTGCCATTGCACTCCAACTTCGACAGCGTCGGTGGCCATGACTCCACTGAAGACGGAATTGCGGTCGCGGATATCGCGATACATTGGGAAGGAGAAATAGTTGTTGGAGTCGCCGCCGTAAGAACTGGTCCGGCCTTCGTTGGATCCGATGTAGTGGAACAACACTAACCGTTCGGGTTCATGTACCGGCAAGCGGCGTAACAATGTCTGGTCGAGCAGACTGAAAATCGCTGTGTTGGCGCCGATCCCAAGGGCAAGAGTCACGACGGCGACAACCGCGAAGCCCGGCTTATTGCGAAATTGGCGCAACGTGTAGCGAACGTCCTGCATGAGTCCAGTCATTTCCAGTCCTTTTACTCGTAGCGCAGCGCTACCATGGGATCGACTTTGGCCGCGCGCCGTGCCGGGATGTAGCAACCGAACAGGATCATCATCAGCACCACCCAGGGCACAGTGATAAACGTGACTAAATCTCGCGTACTCACGCCGAACACAAAACTGGCCATAAGATGAGCCAGCGCGAAAGCGCCAACCAATCCAACCGCAACTCCAGCTAAAGCAAGCTTTGCCCCTTGGCCTAAAATCAGCAGCAGCACATTGTTCTTCTGTGCTCCCATGGCCATGCGGATGCCGATCTCGCGTGTGCGTTGAGAAACGGAATATGCCATCACTCCGTAAATCCCTACCGCCGCCAATGTGAGTGCGAGTCCGGCGAATGCGCCGATCAGCCACATGTCAAAACGCCGGAGCGAACCGGAGTCCGCCACCATCTCATCCATACTTTTGACTTGATAAAGCGGCACCGTCTTATCGATCTCGCCCACAGCGGCGCGAATGGAATCCAGCAATCCAGCGGAATTCTGGCTGCGTACCGCAATGCTCATGTTGCCTTCGAGCAGCGCCAGGAAGGCAGCAGGAATCTGCGTATAGGGGTAATAAACAGTAGGTTCGATGTCCACGTCAGCAGCCCAGTGGTGAACATCCGCCGCGACTCCGACAACCACGCACCAATCTCCGCCGGGCATGGCCGGCTTGAGCCGTTTGCCCAGCGCCTCTTCATTCGGCCAGTACAGCTTAGCCAGGCTCTCGCTGACTACAGCAACTTTCTGGGCTGCGGCGGTATCGTGTTCAGTAAATTCGCGGCCCCTTAGTAAGGATGTTTGCAGCCCACCGAAATAGTCCGGGCCCACGGCGCGCAGGCGCGAAACAATGGGGATTTGCGACGGCGCAGGCGGCGTACCTTCAATCTCGATGGGCATGGAGGGGTCCACGCCACTCATGGGAAGGTTGCGTGCCAGCACCGCCGACTGCACGCCAGGAAGCGCTCGCAAACGGTCCAAGACTTGTTGGTAGAAAAGCGGGATGCGATCGCCAGTAAACTGTGCCGGGGCGGCCACCCGAAAAGTGATCACGCCTTCGGGATTGAAACCGGGATTGACCGTCTCCGCGCGCCACAAACTGCGTAGCGACAATCCAGCGCCGATGAAGAGCATCGAGGCCAGCGCCGTCTCGGTGACGACCAGCACTGCACGATGCTTTCCAAAACCTCCACTACTGCCTCGTGAACCTTCTTTCAAAGTTTCGCTGACATTTGCCTTTGAACCTTCCCACGCGGGAGCAACCCCAAAAAGAATTCCGACTACGCCGCAGAGCAAAGCGGTAAAGGCAAGAACCATCGGATCAATGGAAATCGCATCCGAACCAGGAATGCTCGATGGATGAGCCGCGCGCAGACCCTTGATCGCCACCCAGGCCAGCCCAACACCGAGCAATCCGCCCATCATCGCCAACACCACGCTCTCGGTGAGCAACTGCCGGATCATCCGCAGACGACTAGCGCCCAAGGCTGTACGAATGGAAATTTCACGCTGCCGCGTAGTCCGCCGCGCGAGCAGTAGATTGGCCACATTGGAGCAGGCAATCAGCAGGACAAAGCCGACCGCTCCCATCAGCAACATCAATACTGGCTTTACGGTTCCGTTGGTAAAGTCGCTGACGGACTGTAGTGTCGCTCCGAATCCCCCTTCGCCTGTCGGGTCCTGCGTCTTCAATCGCACAGCGATAGCGTCCAGCGTTGCCTGCATCTGTTCGAGGCGAGTGCCGTCGGGAAGGCGCGTATAAGCAAACAGCCAATGAACATTCCGAGCTGATGCTTGTGCGTTCACCGACTCCAACTGAAGCGGAATCCAGAACAGTTCATTGTCAGACTGAACATGGAATCCCGCCGGCATCACGCCGACCACGGTATAAGGCACACCATCCAAGTTCACAGCCTGCCCCAAAATGTCAGAGCGAGAAGCGAAGCGCGTAGACCAAAGCGCGTGGCTCAAAATCACAACCGCACCCGCGCCGGGATGGTCTTCGTCCGCAGAAAACATCCGCCCGAGCACGGGCTGCACCCCCAGCACCGGCATCAAATCGAAGTTGACCCTCCCGCCTAGGATTCGCTCGGGAAGATCTTTCCCTCCAAGATTTTTCCCCACTCCTGAATACGCGCCCAGGTGCGCCAGCGAATCCACTTGCTCGCGAATCTCCAAAAACGCAGGCGTAGAAAAAGCGTTGGGACTGCCGTTTGACATGGTCTTCCACACCACCATCACGCGGCTGCCGTCACGAAAAGGTAATGAATGGAACAACACGGAATTGATCACGCTGAACATCGCCGTATTAGCGCCGATGCCCAGGGCCAGAGTCACGACTGCCACGGCCGTGAACCCGGGGTTCTTCCACAACATGCGGAATCCGTAACGAAGGTCTTGAAAAATGGTTTCCATGTTCCTCACTCGTAGCGCAGCGCCACCAGCGGCTCAACTTTTGCCGCCCGCCGCGCAGGCAGATAGCAAGCAAGCAATGCCACCGAGACAAGCAGCGCGGCAATTCCTCCGAATGTCTGCCAGTCGGTTGCGCTCACATTGAAAAGCAGATTTCTTAGCAACCTTGTCAATACGAAAGACACGCCTAGTCCTGCCAGCACGCCGGTGATGGCTAAGACCGCGCCTTGCTTGAGCACCAACTTCAATACCCCGCCCGCTTGTGCCCCCAAGGCAAGGCGGATGCCCATCTCATGTGTGCGCTGCGTGACGGAGTAGGAAATCACGCCGTAGATGCCGACCACTGCTAACACCAGGGCCAGCACAGCGAAGAGAGCGATCAGCATGGTACGGAAACGGGGCTGTGCGACGGCGGTCGCGAAGCGATGCTCCAACGTCCCAATCCTCTGTCACGGGTAGTTCGGGATCGAGAGACTTGAGTTCCATACGCACTGCGGCAGCAACGCCTAAAGGGTCAGCGGTATCGGTTTTGACAGATAAAAATGTGTTCCGCGATGTTGCCTGTATCAGCGGCCGGTATAACGTGGGTTGTGTCTGGTTCGCGAGACCGGTGTACTTCACATCGCCGACAACGCCGATCACTCGCCACCAAATCGGCTGGCCCTCATTTGCGGTATTGATGCGCTTTCCAATGGGGTCTTCCTGCGAAAAGAATTGTCGGGCCGTCGTTTCGTCAATGACCGCAACTAGTGGAGCATTGGCAGAATCCGTAGCCTCAAAATAGCGCCCACGGCGCAGCGGAATTCCAAAGGTACGGAAATAATCAGGGCTGACGTTCGCCATGTAGGCGATGGGCGGGGCTTGATTCGGGACTATGGGCCTGCCTTCAATGGTGAAATCGTCCGAGAATTCCGTGCTATCAGGGGGCAAGCTGTTGCTCACAGCGGCTGCGTGAACGCCGGGTAGAGCCTGAATTCGCTCAAGCAGATGTGCATACAAAGCGTTCACCTGCTGAGCGTCGGCATACCGTTTCCCCTGTAGCGCAAGGTGCATCGTAAGCACGCGCTCCGTGTTGACGCCAGAGTCCACGCGTTGCAAGCGCCTGAAGCTTTTGACTAGCAGTCCTGCTCCAATCGAAAGCATTACAGCCAATGCCAGTTCTGAAACCACCAGCAGATTGCGCCAGCTCCGTTTACCGGTGCTTTCAGTGGTGGCACACCCACTCTCTTTAAGTGAATCGTTAAGCATGGGTCTGGAGCTTTGCCACGCGGGAGCCAGTCCGAAAAGTAACCCAGTCAGCAGTGAGACAATCACAGTCCAACCGAGCACCGTTGCATCAACCCCTATTTGGTCTAAGCGTGGAATTGTGTTCGGCGCCAACTTCACCAGCAGACGTACGCCCCCAGATGCCAGAAGTATCCCCAACCCGCCACTGGCGAGCGACAGTAGCAAGCTTTCCGTCAAAAGCTGGCGGATGATGCGCGTCCGGCTGGCACCGAGAGCAATGCGCATCGAGGTTTCCTTCACACGCGCAGTAGAGCGTACCAACATCAAATTGGCAACGTTGACTGCCGCGATCAGCAGCACGAGTGTAACTGCCACGAATAGCACCAGTAGGGCCAGGCGTACATTCCCAACAACGAATTCGTTGACGGGCAGGACATTGAGATTGAGACTTTCGCCTGAAAAACTCGATTTCAATGCACTCATTTCGGCGCGCGCCTGAAGCAGGGTCACACCTGGCTTTAGACGTGCAATTCCGGTGAGGAAGTAAGGACCACGTCGGGTTGGTGGCTCTAATGGTAGCGACGTCCACAACTCAACATCCTTATTGGGGAAGTTGAAATTTGCAGGCGCAACGCCGATAACACTGTAAGTCACACCACTCAGATTAAGAGTGCGCCCGATCACGTGCGGATCTGAAGCAAAATGGCTGCGCCAGAGGCTATTACTCAGGAGCACTGTAAACTGTTTTTGCGGCTGATCCTCTCCCGCAAGCGGCGTATTCCCAAGATGGGCCTGCACACCTAACATGGCGAAAAAATTCGCCGTCACTCTGACAGCTTGTACGCGTTCCGGCGAGTCACTGCTAATGTAGTTGAAGATCGTTTTTTGGAATGCCCCTATTTCAGCAAAGGATCGGTTCTGTGCCCGCCAGTCGAGCAGATCAGCCACGGCGAGCGGTGTACGATCACCGCCGGCCGCTTCCGGTCCCCGGTTCCAAACCATCATCAGTCGCTCAGGATCTTTAAAGGGCAGCGGTCTAAGCAACACAGCGTTGACCACGCTGAAGATCGCGGTGTTAGCCCCGATGCCAAGCGCCAACGTGATGACGGCAGTCAGTGTGAACCCAGGGTTCTTCCGCAACATGCGGAGTCCATATCGCAAATCTTGAAGTATGGTTTCCATAAATTCCTCACTCGTATCGCAGCGCCACCATGGGATCGACCTTCGCCGCGCGCCGCGCGGGGATGTAGCAAGCCGACAACGCGACCAGCACCAGCGCCAGCGATACTCCGGCAAACGTCAGGGGATCGGTGGTTGACACCATGAACAACTGACTGGCCATTAGTCTGGTTAGGGCAATCGCTCCACCGATTCCGATAGCGACCCCAATCAGTACCAGCTGTGTACCCTGGCCGAGAATCAACCGCAACACATCTCCGCGTCTCGCGCCCAGAGCCATGCGAATGCCGATCTCATGGGTCCGCTGTCCCACAACGTAGGAAATGACTCCATAAATTCCCACGCTTGCCAAAATCATCGCCAGCCCTGCAAACGCGCCGAGCAGCACCATTGAAAAGCGTTGCGTAGCGAGCGACCGGGAAACGACTTGCTCCATCGTTTCTTCGCCATAAATCACCTGCTCGTTGCTCATCTGCTGGCTCACTCGGCGAATGGCCGCGAATACCGCGGATGGTTCTCCCTGCGAACGCACCATGAAACCAGTGGAGGATGTGGTCTTGATGTAGGCGTCCGGCATTTGCAAGCACGGAATGTAAAGCTGCGCTCGCAGGGGTTGCGCGTCGTCGGTATCCAGGCCCCATTGCTTTACGTGCGCAACCACTCCTACAATTTCGGCCAACTGATCGGACGTTTTCAGGTGGATGTGTTTTCCGACGGCATCCTGGCCGGGGAAGAATTTGTGGGCAAAAACGTCGTCCACCACAACCACCAGCGGAGAATGTTCGTCATCTTGTGCAGTGAAGAATCGCCCCCGTCGTAGCGGCGTTCGCATCAACTTCAGGTAGTCGGGATCGACGATGTAATCGATCGCCCAGCTCATGTTCTTGTCATTGGCGGGCTTGGCTTGTCCTTCAAGCCAGAACAATTGCTCATCATCAAATTCCAGAGGCATGGCGCCTGAGGTCTGCGCCACCGACTCCACGCCGGGAATTTCTGCCAGCCTGCGATTCACTTCGCGGAAGTGAGCGCGGATGGCGTCCGGCCCGGCAGTCACCATCGGTGGCGGCAGCGTGAGACCAAAACTCAGGACGTGATGCGGGTCAAAGCCAGGATCGACTTGCCATAACCGCGTCAAGCTGCGGACCATAAGGCCGGCCCCAACCAGCAACACCACCGCCATTGCCATTTCTGTAATTACAAAGACACTCTGCGTGCGATGACGTACTCCGCTACCGCTACGGCCACCTTCTTTGAGAATTTCGTTTAGCCCTGCCCGTGACATCTTGAGCGCGGGAGTAAAGCCAAACAGAATTCCGGCAAAGAGAGAAATTACAACAGTAAAAACCAAGACGCGCCCATCGAGTCCGATCTCTTCCGCTCGCGGAAGGGCGCTAGGCAACACATTCAGCGCAGCGTGAGTCCCCCACGCGGCCAGCAGCACTCCAACCACTCCGCTTACCATCGCGAGCAAAACGCTTTCGGTAAGAAGCTGGCGGAGTACGTCTCCCTGGGTTGCGCCCAACGCGCCGCGAATGGCGAACTCGCGCGTGCGGGCGGACGAACGCGCCAGCATCAGATTCGCCACGTTCACGCACGCCATCAAAAGCACAAAGCCGACCGCGGTCAGCAGCACCAGCAATCGCGGCCGAACATTGCCCACCATGCGCTGCTTCAGCGGAAGAAGATTAGCGGAGATACCTTGGTCCGCGTCAGGATATGCAGCCGCTAGATTGCGGGAAACACGATCCATATCGGCGCGCGCCTGTTCCAGCGATACGCCCGGCTTGAGCCGGCCGATGCCGTGAAAACCCAATCCGGCGCCACGATTCGGCAGCAGCGGATTATTCCATTGACCAAGCGGCAAAAATATATCGCCGTCGCGGTAGCTGGGCAGCGTTAGATGGAAACGCGCAGGAATGACGCCGACAACCGTGTACCCCTTTACTCCCACAGTGATGGTCTTCCCCAAAATATTCGGCGATGAACCAAACTTGCGCTGCCACAGGCCTTCGCTGATGATTGCAACTTGCGCTGCGCCGATCTCGTCTTCTCCTTGCGCAAAGAAGCGTCCGAGCAATGGCCTGACCCCGAGGGTTGAGAAAAAATTGGAGGAGATGAATTCTCCATCAATCTGTTCCGGCTCGCCTGCGCCGAGCAGGCTGAAAGAATAAATGCGAGACATGGCGATAGATGAAAAAGAATGGTTCTCCTTCTGCCAGTCGCGAAAATTTGGATACGAGATCGAACCATTTTCAAAATTGGCTTTGTTTTCTCCCAGCGCGACCAGTTCATCAGCATGATGAAACGGCAAGGGATTGAGCAGCACGCCGTTCACGATGGAGAACAGAGCAGTGTTCGCTCCGATGCCGAGTGCCAGTGTCAGCACAGCCACCAAAATGAAGCTTCGGCTTTTGCGCAACATGCGCAAGCTATAACGAACGTCCTGAAAAAAACCCGTACTCATTAAACTTCCTCACTCGTACCGCAACGCAACCATGGGATCTACTTTCGCCGCCCGCCGCGCGGGAACATAACTAGCTAGAAGCGCGGACACGCCAAGAACAAAGGCAGCGGCCAACAAAGTAGCCACATCCCACGAACGCACTCCGAACAGGAGCTTCCCCATGAGGGTTGCCGCTCCCAACGAGCAGATGATTCCTAAAACAACTCCACCGGCGGCAAGCCAGCCCGCTTCCTTCAAAATAAGCTGGTACACAGATCTGCGCTGCGCTCCCAATGCCATGCGTATTCCGATCTCGCGAGTCCGCTGGCTGACCGAATAAGTGATCGTCCCGTACAGCCCAACTACGCTCAGCAACAGCGCCAGTGATGCAAAGCCCCCAACCAGCCATGCGGAGGAGCGATGCAGATACGCGGTTGGAGACTCATCAATGTTCTGGTCCATGGTGGATGGGTCGCTGGTGCCGATGTTGGGGTCGGTCTGGCGAATGACGGCGACTAAAGTTGGAAGCAGAGCTTTCTCATCTTGCGAAGTGCGCACCAACAAAGAGAAATTGTTGTCCGTGGACTGGTTGAACGGGTAATAGACAGTCGGCCAAGTATCGTCGTCAAGCGAGCTTTCGCGGATGTCTTCTACAACTCCGATAATTTCTCTGAGAGAGTTGGGAGAAAGACTGGTGTCGCCGATCTTTTTGCCGAGCGGATTTTCTCCGGGGAAATATTTCTTCGCCAATGCCTGGTTGATCACCGCCACGCCCGCCTTGGACCCATCTTCAGAGTCGTCAAAGTAGCGTCCTTGCACTAACCTTGCCCGCAAGGTCGCGAAATACTCCGAGCTGGCATCGCGCTGATTTACCTCGTTGTGTTCTCCGTTATAGGGACGACCCACAAATCTCATCCAAGTGGTGTTTCCGTTAAAGCTGGCCGGCAATCGGCTGGTAAGCGCTGCCGATTCGACCCCTGGCAGCGCTGAGATCTGGCTGATCAGTTGCCGCTCCAGGGCGATTGCCTGCGCATCTTTTCCGTAACGCGCCTGCGGCGCCATGACGCTGAGCGTGGCGAGATGGTCCGGTTGAAACCCTAGTTCCACGTTCAGCAGGCGATATAGACTCTTGCTCAGCAGCCCGGCGCCGACCAGCAAGACCATGGCAACCGCCAGCTCGACCACCACCAGATTGGAACCCAGGCGGCGCCACGCAGTTCCAGCAAAACCGCGGCTGGTGTCGGCCAAAGCCTCATGCAGCTTGGTCAGGCGCGCTCGCGCCATGGGCGTTAGAGAAAACAGAATTGCCGCAAGCCCAGACAAGCAAGCTGCAAATGCCAACACACGAATGTTCAAACTGATTCCTAGCAGGAAGGGCAGACTGAACATCATGTCTTGCGAGATCAAACCAAGCAGGACATGAATTAACTCATAGGTGAAGACCAGGCCTAGTAAAGCGCTGGCCATAACCAGGACCAAGCCTTCGGTGACAAACTGACAAACCATCCGCCCCGGCGATGCGCCCAACGCGCCGCGAACTGCAAGTTCGCGCAAGCGGCCCTCGGAGCGTACCAGCAGAAGACTGGCCACATTCACGCACGCAATGATGAACAGCAGCCCCGCTCCCCCCAGCAAAATGAGCAGAATAGGGCGGATGTCGCGGGTAATCACTTCAGACAAAGCCAGTACGCTGGCAGTCTGACCGCGATTGGAGTCCGGATATTGTTGCTCCAACTGCTTTGCAATCGCCTGCATGTTGGCCAAAGCAGCCTGAATGGAAACGCCATCTTTGAGCCTGGCCACGCCGTACAAATTGTGGCAACTGCGGCGTTCTTCGCAGGGGTGGTTGGGTTGAAGAGTGGTCCAAAGTTCTGCGCTGCCTCGTGGCGCAAATTGAAAGTCCTGCGGGAGAACGCCGATCACCGTGTGTGCGATGTCATTGAGCGTGACGGATTGGCCAATGATGTCCCGCCGTCCAGCAAAGCGGTTTTGCCAGGCGGCATAAGTCAAAATCACGACCGGGGCCGCGTTCAGCAAGTCTTCTCCGGCGTAGAAATCACGGCCCAGCAAAGGAGTAACTCCCAGGGTATGAAAGAACCCGCTGCTCACGCGCGCGGCAGGCACGGGCTCCAGGCCATCCCCAGATTTCAACATGTATCCAGCGCCGGTGTAGACATCGAATGGGCCGAATACCTGATTTAGCTTTTTCCAATCGAGATAGTCGAGATAGGAGAGATTGGCGTGCGGAAACATCGCCACGCTTTCGGTCACATCCACCAGCCGTGTGGGATCAGAGTAAGGTAACGGCTTGATCAATGCCGCATCGACAAAGGCAAATATCGCTGTGCTGGCCGCGAGTCCAATCGCCAGCACCATGACCGCGGTGAAAGCGAACCCCAGGTTCTTGCGAAGTTGCCGCAATGAATAACGGACGTCTTGTATTATTCCGTTCATAGTTCTCCCTCACTCGTACCGCAGCGCCACCATGGGATCGACTTTTGCCGCGCGAAGTGCAGGGACAAAAGTTGCCGTACACGCAATCACCGCCAGCAGCCCGTACGCAACCACTAACGTGAACGGATCGTAAGGCTTCAGCCCAAATAGAAGTGAGCTGACACCACGTCCCGCGATGAGCGACAACGCTGTGCCGATGCATGCACCAATTACCAGCCACCGTCCTGCCTGGCGCATCACCATGCCAACCACTTGCTTGCGCTCCGCTCCCAGCGCGATGCGAATTCCAATTTCATTGCGGCGCCGCGCCACCATATAAGAAATCACTCCATACAGTCCGATCATGGTCAGCAGCACTGCCAACATGCCAAACGAACCCGCCAGCATCGCCATCATGCGGTCACGAACCAATCCATCGCGTATGCGGCCTTGAAAATCCACAAACTGCATCACGACTTCAGGATGTTTTCTGTTGATGCTTTGCTTCACACTCGCCGTGATGTCCGCAGCAGATAGGTTCGAATAGATCATTACAGCGGTAAACGGACCTGGTGCTGGGAATTGCGACGCCGGCGCAAAAGCCATCGGTGGAAAATCACCGCGAATGTCCTCGTACTTGGTATCAGGAATCACGCCGACGATTTCGTAAACGGTCGACGGATAATTGGGTTCAGGATCGGTGCGCAGGGTTTTGCCCAGCGGGTCCGCATCTCCCAGAAACTTGTGAACGAATGCTTGATTGACGACCGCCACTCTTTGCGTGGTCACGGTATCGCCACTGGTGAAATTGCGGCCCGTGACCAGCGGAATTCCCATCGTCGGGAAATAACTGGGGCTGACCCACGTGAACATACTGCTGGCTTCAACCGCTCCCACATGGACGTTATGGTTCCAACCTCCACCGATGAGCGGCACCATGGTTGTAGTGGCGGCATTCACAACACCCGGCACGGCGCTTACTTCTTCCATCAATTCATGCTTGAACTCCTCAAGGTGCTCGGCAGGCACGCGAGCCTGGGGGAAACCAACAAAGGCCACAGTGATTCCATCCCGGCGCATGCCGGGATCGAATGTCACCAGGTTGCGAAAGCTACGCACAAACAACAGGGCCGCGACCAGAAGAACAAGTGAAATGGCAATCTGCGCAGTAATAACAAGCCTTTGCAAAGAAAAACCTTCGCGCCCGGCAGTCATTCCGCGCCCCGCGCTCTTTAGAGTGGCAATTGGTTCGGTTTGTGTGCTGCGCAAAGCAGGGACAATGGCAAAAATTGCGCAGGTTGTTGCCGTCACCGCAATAGCAAAAAGAAGAACGCGCCAGTCCGTTTCAATTTGCAGGTCGACGACGACGGTTTGTGTTGACAGCGACCGTACCAACCCGCGGCTGAAAAATTGCGCCAGGAATGCGCCTGCAGTTGCACCGGTCAAAGCAAGCAGGGCGCTTTCCGTGAGCAACTGGAGGATCAAGCGTCTGCGCGAGGCACCCAAGGCGAGGCGCACGGCAATTTCGCGCTGCCGCGCACTGGCACGCGCCAGCATAAGGTTGGCCAGATTGGCGCTTGCGATCAGTAACACCAAACCTGTAGTTCCCAGCAGTAGCCAAAGTGAGGAGTCATACTTTTCCCGCAGATCACTTACGCCAGCGCGTGCGGAATATGCGGCCAAGCGTAAATGCTTATAGAATTCAATCGCCTGAGAGCTATATCCAGTGATCGCAGTCGCTTCGAAAATGCCCGAGCTGAGCGCGCCCAAATGCGCGCTGGCGCGTTCCAATGTCCATCCCGGGCGCAGTCGGCCCATGACGGAAGCGCCGAATACATCGCGGCGCAATGGTTCCTTGGGCTCACAATATGGAAGCGCAATATCGAAGCTCTCGCCGACCGCAAGACCAAAAAAGTCCGGTGGCGTTACACCTAGTACTTGCCTCGGTCCGCCGTAAACGGTGAGTTTGCTGTTGCTGTCCAACTCACGCGCGCCCATCTCCCGCTGCCAATAACCATGGCTCACTACCACACCACGCTCAGGACATCCCCCCGCCTCGTCTTCCGGCAGAATCAGCCGACCACGCCACGGTTTGATCCCTAGAACATTGAAAAATTCACCACTGACAAAAATTGCATTGACGCGATGTACCTGATCGCCTTCGCCAACTGGTGCCGTAACCGCATCCCAGGCAAAGACTCCTGAGAATGCCTGCTGGTGTTTACGAATTTCCTCCCAGATAGGACGCGTGAGCTGTCCGTACTTGGTGGAATTGACCCCCATTCCATGATTGCCGCCCACGATTCGGATTTCCGCCAGTTCTTCCGGATGTGCTAGTGGCAAGCTGCGCAAACGGACGGCATCCAATAGTTGGAAGATGGCGGTGTTTGCACCAATTCCGAGCGCAAGGGTGAGCACGGCTGCAACTGTGAACCCTGGGTTCTTCATGAATTGACGAATAGCCAGGCGAACGTCATTGGGAAAATTTTTCATCGTCTTTTCACCTACTCGTACCGCAATGCCACCATGGGATCGACTTTGGTCGCCCGCCGCGCGGGGACATAACAAGCGGCCAGCGCCACGAGAATGAAAATCACAGTCACACCCACAAACGTCAGCGGATCAGTAGTACTCAAATCAAACAGCAGTGAGCGCAGCGAGCGTGTAAGAACGAAAGCCCCTGCCAACCCCACTGCTACGCCCACTAGGGCCGTTACAATTCCTTGTTTGAGGACAAGCCGTAGAACGCCGCTGGCAGAAGCGCCTAGCGCCATCCTTATCCCGAACTCTCCGGTGCGCGTGCTTACCGCATAGGCCGTCACTCCATATAAACCCGCCATGGCCAACAGCAACGCCGCGCCCGCGAATACCCCCACCAGCGTCAGATTGAATCGCCGCGACTTTAGGGACGATGACACAACCTCCGTCAATGTGTTGAAGCTGGGCGGCACATTGGGGTCGAGAGCGTGGACAATTCTTCGCGCAGAAGAAATCACCGTCGCCGGGTCTGCATCCGTTCGCAAAACTACCGTGAAGTTGTATGTAGCCTGCGGACGCTGGCGATAGTTGACGTAGATGGTCGGGCTGGGTGGCCTTTCCAGGCTGTCTTGGCGTACGTCACCGACAACCCCCACAATGGTCAGCGGACGCAAGTCTCCATCCATGTTGCCGAACTCAAGCTTCTGGCCCAGCGGGTCGCCGTTTGGCCACTTTTCACGTGCCAATGACTGCGTGATGATCGCCACGTGTGGCGAATCCATGGCATCGCGGTCATCAAACCAACGGCCGTGCAGGAGCGGAATTCCCAGAGTCCGAAAATAGCCCTCGCTGACGGGGCTGTAGTTGGCATAGCCCTTGTGAGGCGCCTGATCGTACCAGTGCTCAAGTTCTTCCAGCGCACGCGGCGGCTGCTCTTGCGGAGACATCAAAACGTAAGCCCCATCGGCAGAAGGCCCGTCGGTGAGAGGCAGGCTCCCGGTTCCGCCGACATCGCGCGTACCCGGAATGGTGCGAAGTTGAGCTAACAGGTCGTTTATAAATTGGACCCTGCGGGTTTTGTCCGCTGGCTTCTCGGCGTAAGAAAGAGCGAGCTCTGTGGTGAGGATGTGCTCCGTCCGGAAACCGGGATCAATGGAAAGCACGCGCATCAGGCTGCGGCCCAGCAACCCGGCACCGGTCACCAGGACCAATGTGATCGCGATCTGACCGGCAATAATGGCGCGGCCCATCTGTTGTCCGCGTGGAGCGCTGCCCAACGCGCGCCCGTGTTCAGCTAGCATTTGTTGCGCATTCAACGAAGTAGCACGAAGCACGCTGACAATTGCCAGCCCAATGGCAACCAGCATCGAAATCGCGAAGGCAAAAAGCAGCACCGGCAAACTAATCGATACTTCTTCCAGCAGCGGTAACCCCGCAGGTGCAAGGTGTATAAGCGCCACCACGCCCCAGCGCGCCACCAGCACGCCCAACAAGCCTCCAGCGAAAGACAACAACAACGCTTCCGTAAGGAATTGACGAACCAGCCGCCCTCGCGCCGCGCCAAGAGCAGTACGAATAGCCAGCTCCCGTTGCCGACTCGCCGCTTGTGCCAGCAGCAGGTTCACCACGTTGGCGCAGGCAATGAGCAAAAGAAATCCCACCGCACCCATCAGGATGGTGAGAGCCGGACGCACATCGCGGGTCATGGCGTCCTGCATCCGCGCGAGCGACACGTCCGTCATATCCACATCTTGCCCGTATTGCTGCTTGATTCGACGAGCGATGGTCGCCAGTTCAGCGTGTGCCTGTTCAAGCGAAACGGCATCGCGCAAGCGGCCCAACAGGTGCCAGTTGTGCGCCGTGCGGCTGGGGAACCGCTGACGAAGCTCGCGCGGCATCCAGATTTCGGAAGTGTCGGGAAAGCGGAAACCAGGAGGAAGCACACCAACTACGGAGACTACCTGGTCCCCAATGGTTAACTTATCGGAAGCTAGATTGGTGGCACTGCCCAGATATTGTTGCCAGTAGTTGTAACTAACAAGCGCCGTCGGAGCAGTTCCAAATCGCTGGTCCTCGGCAGCAAATCCCCGGCCCAGCACCGGTCGGATACGCATCAGCGGGAAAAAATCTCGAGACACCGCAGCCACCCTAGTGCGAGTTGGCTCCGAGCCCCCGGAAACCGACGCGAGTCCGCTGGCGTATTCTGCGAGGCCCTGGAAGGAATGGTTCTGAGAGCGCAGATCTTCAAAATTTGGATCGGTAAAATTTGCAGACTGTCCACTGCCATTTATCTCCCACAGCCGGACAAGCTGGTCGGGCTTCTCATAGGGGGGCGGACGAAGTAGGACTCCATTTACCACGCTGAAGATGGCGGTAGTCGCTCCGATGCCCACAGCGAGAGTCAGCACCGCAGTTACCGTGAAGCCTGGCGACTTCCGCATCATACGGAGCGCGTAACGCAAGTCTTGGATTAGGCTGCCAGTCATAAAAATCCTCACTCGTATCGCAGCGCCACCATGGGATCGACTTTGGCCGCGCGGCGCGCTGGAACATAGCTGGCGAACAGAGCGACCAAAATCAAAACCGGCAGAATCACCGCAAAGGTAGAACTTAGCGGAGCCTGCGCGACGGGTACCAGCCGTCGTAGGACACGCTCGGTTGCGACGGAGCTTAAAGCTCCAATCCCAACTCCGGCAACGATGATCAGCAGGCTCTCACGCAAGACGAGCCAGACGATGTCGGCTGAACTTGCTCCCAGCGCCATGCGCACGCCAAACTCCGGCACACGCTCGCCGGTAAGGTGCGCGATTACGCTGTAGATGCCGATGCAAGCCAGGAGCAAAGCCAATCCGGCATAGATCGCAAACAGGAACAACAAAAATCGTTGCTGAGCCAAGGAAGCGCTCACGAGCTGCTCCATGGTTCGCAGCTCGTAAAGTGTCTGGTCGCCCATCGCGCCACGCGCGTCTCGGTGCAAAGATTCAACAGCGTTCAAAGGAGCAATATTGGTACGCACCACAACCGACATGATGGTCGAGAAAAATTTAGTGAGTTGATCCGGAACCTGGTCGAGGGGGTAGTAGCACTGGTCCTGAACCCTAGAGAAATCGTCGCCCACCAGTCCCCAATGCCGCACATGTCCCACGACGCCCACCACCAGCACTGGGTTCGGCCCCATGGCGGGAATCCAGACCAGCTTTCCTACGGGATCCTCTCCAGGGAATGCGTGTCTGGCCATGTTTTCATCAATCACCACCACCTGACGGCTGTCCATCCGGTCGGTTTCATTGACGAATCGGCCACGGAGAAGAGGAATGCGCATCACTTTCAAATAATCCGGAGTGACAGCAACCGCCAGGGACTCGGCTGCCTGGTTGGGCGGAGTCGGAGTCGCCGTGGCCCAGTAGTTCAGGACGTTTTCTCCCTCGCGCATCGGGACGGTGTCCGTCAACGCGACCGATTGCACCGCCGGATCAGCCCGCAGGCTGTCCATAAGTTCCTGCCAGCCGGCTCGCGCCTTGGCGGGACTGGAAAGGGCTTCCGGGGAAATCGCCACCCGGGCCGTCAGCACGTTACGCACGTCCAGCCCTGGATTCAGCGACGAGCTGCGCAGCAGAGTGCGGCCGATGATTCCGGCTGAAGTCAATAAAACAAACGCCAGCGCGAGCTGGCACACAACAAAACCGCTCAGCGGCCTACGAGCAGTTCCTGCGATGGTCCGTGACCGGGAGCGGAGTGTTTCTTCGATCGCGGTTCTATTGGCGCGCAAGGCCGGCATCAACCCGAAAATCAACGCCGTCAAAATCGACAGAGACAGCGCGAACAGAAGCACACGCCAATCTACATGCACTTCTTCAGCACGCGGCAAACCGCCGGGCCAGAATTGCAGGAATGGGCGTGTGCCAACTGTTGCTAGCAATAGTCCAAGCAGGCCACCGCAAATTCCGAGGACGCCGCTCTCGACAAAGCACTGCCGTACCAGCGCCCAGCCAGGAGCCCCCAATGCCAGCCGCAAGGCGAATTCATGTTGGCGCGAAACCACACGGGTCAAGAGCAGGCTGGCAACGTTAACGCAGGCGATCAGCAGGACAAGGCTCACCGCACCCAAAAGCAACCACAATGTCGGCCGGACATCTTGTACCAGTTCGCTTTGCAGCGAGTGAGGGACCAGCGTCATGCCGGCGTTTGAGTCCGGATATTGTTTTGCCAGGTTGCCGCTGAATAGCGCCAATTCCGTTTGCGCCTGGGTCAGTGTGGTGTTGTTCCGAAGCCGCGCCAGCACGTGGAGAAAATGCGCGGCGCGATACCTCATGCGGGGCTCAGTACTCTGTCCAAGCGGAGTGAATACATCCACTTCACCATCAAGTTGCAAGCCGGGCGGCGCAATGCCGACCACGGTATACGCTTTGCCGTCGTAGCTCAGTGGCATGCCGACGGCCTGCGGATTGGAGGCGTAACGGCGTTGCCATAGACGCGTACTGATAATTGCTACCGGGGCGCTACCAGGGTTGTCTTCAGCAGGCAGAAATGAGCGGCCTTGTACTAGAGGAACACGCAATACTGAGAACAAGTCGGATGAAATCTTCCGTCCATCTACATATTCCGCCTGTCCGGGAGAACTGACGGTCCCGCCGCCATAGGTCCATGCGGCGACCCCGTCGAACGAGCGGCACTCGCGCCGACAATCTTGAAAGTCAGGATAGGAAAAACCCCAGCGGTCCCCGGATTTCTCCGTTTGAACGTGTATCGCCACAAGGGTGTTGGCGTCCGGATATATCAGGGGCTTAAGCAGAACGCCGCTAAAGACCGTAAAGATGACGGTCGTACCGCCGGTCCCCACAGCCAACGTCAGGATCGCGAGCAAAGCGAACCCCGGCCGTTGCAGTAGAGTGCGAACAGCGATTCGAGCATCCTGCAGCAGCCCGCTCATGCATGCACGTCCGCCATGAGTTTCTGCAACTCTTCCTCGGCAACCACCTTTCCGTCGAACAGATGCACTTCCCGCTCGGCATGCTTGGCGAAGCGCGGGTCGTGCGTCACCATGCAGATGGTCGCGCCTTCGCGGTGCAGGTTTTGCAGCAGCTCCATGACGGCTTCGCCGTTGCGGGAATCCAGGTTTCCGGTAGGCTCGTCAGCCAGAAGAATGGAAGGTTTCCCTCCCAACGCACGCGCCACGGCTACGCGCTGCTGCTGACCTCCAGAGAGTTGCGAAGGGTAGTGACGCACGCGATGTGCCATGCCCACGCGCTCCAACGCTTCCATTACGCGTTTCTTGCGGTCAACGGAAGGCATCTTCTGCCGGTAAGTCAAGGGTAGCTCGACGTTTTCGTAAACCGTGAGATCGCCGATGAGGTTAAAACTCTGGAAGATAAAGCCGATCTCCTGGTTGCGAATGCGGGAGCGCGCGCCGAAATCCAAACTCTCGACCGGCTTGCTGTTCAGTTGGTAGCGTCCGGCGGTTGGCGTATCCAGCAGCCCAATAATCGAGAGCAGCGTGGATTTGCCACAGCCCGACGGCCCCGACATGGCCACATACTCTCCTTTATTGATGGTGAGGTGGACGCCGGAGAGGGCATGGGTCTCAATCTCATCGGTGTAGAAAACTTTGGTCATCTCCTCAATCTGGATGAGCGGCTGCTTACCGTTTTCCATCGCGTTAGCTCCTATATAGAATGTTGAGTCGTTATTCCAACCGGATGCGGTCGGTATTGTCCCAGCGTGACATGTCAGACAAAATCACCGTGTCGCCCACATGTAAGCCTTCAAGAACCTGGATCGAATTCACGGACGCCCGCCCCACTTTGACGGGCACCCGGACAGCTCCCTTACCATCCGGGTCGAGCTTAAACAGACTGATGGTGCTGCTTTCCTGCCCAAATGCCGGACGCCCCACATAAAGAACGTTGTCGAGCTTTTCCAGATCAATGGTTCCGTCCACGCTCAGATCCGGCCGCGCGCCTTTCGGCAGGTCGCTGGTAAGGTTTACGTCAACCGTGACGGTTCCGTTCTGTACTCCGGGATCAACCCGCATCACGGTGCCGGAAACAATTCCATTGTGTGTGTCTACCGAGGCCGGCTCACCGATCTGCACATCCCGCGCCTGGGTTTCGGCGATCTTCAGTTCAGCAATCAAGTGGTTCGGCTGGATGACCCTAGCCAGCATGGTTCCCGGAGCGACGCGTTGCCCGACCTGCATGGGCAGGTCAACCAGAACGCCATCAATACCGGCGCGCACTTTCAGGTCGTCCAATTGTTTGCGCCTGAGTTGGGCTAAAGTCCGCATTTGGTCGACTTTGGCTTGCTGCTGTTGTAACTGCGCAAGAATTGCCTGTTGTGCAATCGTCAGCCGCTGTTCTTCCAGCCCATTTCTGGTAGTCAGTTCGTCAGCCTTGCCCTTCGAGGCCTTGTACGCAAGGCCGGAAATTACACCGAGATCGTAGAGTGCTTTGTCAGTCTCAGCTTGAAGCTTGGCCTGCGAATAATCCTGTGTGACTGTGGCCGCCCCCGCTTTTTGCGTCATCAAGTCGCTTTGCAGCCGGACGCGCAGGCTCTCGTACTCCGCCTGCGCTGCTTTCAGTTGCAGGTCGGCATCGAGCGCAGCCTGCTCAACTTGCGGATTGCTCATATCCAGCAAAACGGTGTCCGCCTTCACTTCAGTCCCCGGCAAGACGCGAATGCGAATGACGGTCGCGTCGGTCTCGGCAGGGATTTGACGGGTGAACTCCTGACTGGGAATCAAAGAACCCAAACCACGCACTTGGCGCAGCATGGGGCCTTGCTTGACGGTGTCGGTCCAGACGGTGCTGCGCTCCACGCTGGGTGCGGCGGGTTTGAGCCGGGCCACGCCGACGGTGACGGCTACTAGAGCAACCAGGGCGATGGCCCCGATCATTAGCTGTTTGCGGCGTTTCTGCGTTTTAAACTCTGGGCGTGCTATATCCACGGACTCAAGAATGGCAACCCCAGGGCCAAAGCGGGAGAACCTGTAAGTTCCGGGCAGACTGCGGATTAGGGACTTCCCAGGCGAAATGCAAGCCGCAGGATCGCCCACCCGCGAACAAGAGTGTCCGTTCCCGGACACCCTAATTTGAAGATGGCGCTACTTGCCGATACAGAATTGGCTAAATATTAGGTTAAGGATGTCGTCGGTTGTGGTCGCACCGGTGATTTCATCCAGGGGCCGCAGGGAACTATAAAGGTCGAGTAGTAACATTTCGTGGGGGATCTTGTTGGCCACAGCAGCCTGTGCCGCACCCAGCGCTGCAAGAGAGTCGTTCACCAGATTTCGATGGCGCAGGTTGGTGAGAAAGCCGGTAGATGCCTGGCCACCTCCGCCAACCTGCCGCAGGATTTCCGTCCTCAGTTCCGCGATGCCCTGGCCGGTAGTAGCTGAAGTTTCTACCTTAGGCAACCGAGAACCAGAAACTGAGAACTGAGAACTGACAATATCCGTCTTGTTTTGAACCTCGATCGCAGCTCGATGTTCTACCTGGTCCAGCAACTGGTGATCTTCCGCGGTTACGGCGTGAGAACAGTCCAGCACCACCAACACTAAATCGGCATCGGCCAGCGCTTCCATGGATTTGCGGATGCCAATGCTCTCAGCTTCGTCCAACGCGTGGCGGATCCCGGCGGTATCCACTAAGCGGACAGGGATGCCGCCGATGGCGACGGTTTCGCTTACCAAGTCACGTGTTGTCCCCGGCGTGGCGGTGACGATGGCGCGCTCGCGCTCCACCAGGCAATTGAACAGGCTGGATTTACCAACATTGGGCCGGCCTACGATGGCTAGCGTGAAACCTTCGTGGACGATCTTCCCATAAGCAAATGAGCTGGCAAGGTCTTCAAGCGGAGATAGCACCTCTGCGATGCGAGTGAGAATCTGTCCGTCAGGCATGACCGCGACATCATCTTCGGCAAAATCAACTCCCGCTTCGAGAACGGCAATCAGGTTGATCAGCTTCTGCTTGATCGGCTGCAAGCGCTGCGAGAGTGCGCCTCCCAGCTGTTGGGCCGCGACCTTTGCCTGATAGAGCGTTTGCGATTCAATCAAGTCGCGGACGGCTTCAGCTTGCGTAAGATCAATGCGGCCATTCAGAAAAGCACGCATGGTGAATTCGCCGGGCTCGGCAAGGCGGGCTCCCTGGGCAAGCGCCAAATCGACGATATGGGCAAGCACTACCGGCGAGCCGTGCGCAGAGATCTCGATGATGTCGTCGGTCGTGTAGGAATGAGGTTTGGCGAAGTAGGTGACGACGACTTCATCGATTCGATCGTGTGACGCGGACACTCTTGTCCGCGCACTGCCGGCGGCGGATCGAACGTCTGGGTCCACCTCGGTCCCCAGCGTTCCTCGGACAAGAGTGTCCGCGCCACAAGGGTCAACCAGTTCACCGAACACCGCCCGCCCCGGCTCAATTTCATATTTCAGGCGAAGCATGGATAAAGCGATTTTGTGCGCCTCAGGTCCGGAAAGACGGACTACTCCAATTCCGCCACGGCCCAGCGGGGTAGCGATGGCAACGATAGTATCGTCCAGGTTCACGCAAAGGGATTCTAATCTGTTGCCCTGAAATTGATATCTCAGATGTTTCTAACAAGGGAACTACGCCGATACACGACGAAATAGTAGAACGGTGATGAAAAGAAACCGAAGATGAGAAAGAGGCAAAACCAGACGGCTTTCTTGAACCAGCTTGAATTGTCGAACGTAAACCAGAAATACCACATTGCAATCCAAAGGACTGCCGCCCCGATTACTCCAGGCCAAACCAGAATTTCTATGAGCAAAGCTGCGTTCGGAGGAGGGTCAGCGCTCGGGGACAAGCCGGAGGCGAGAACTGCCGCCAATACAGCGATCATCGCGGCGAGCAGATAGAAAGGAGCAAATGAACAAACCAGATAAACCCGCCGCGCCGAACGTGACACGATCCAACTCTTGCTAATCGGAAGATACAACATTGAGGCGCCATCTTAGCACTCAACCGCCCAGTACCAAGGCGCTCTACGGGATGGACCGCCGCGCAGGCTTGGCCGCAGACTTATAGTCCTTGGGATAAACCACCACATACCGTCGCAGCCCCTCGCCTTCGCTCTCAGTACGCAGGTCCGCGCTGTCTCGCAGGGCCAGGTGGACAATCCTGCGCTCCCGCGAAGACATAGGAGCAAAGTGGTACGGAGTGCTGGTTTGCCGTACTTTTTCCGCCGCAACCCGGGCTGCGCTGCGCAGTTCGTCCAGCCGCATGGCACGCTGGTTCATGCAATCGAAAGAAATCTTCTCGTGCTCATCGCCGGTGAGGCGCAGAGTTTCATAGGCGATCAGCTCGATGGCGCGCAACAACTCACCCCCGCGTGCCAGCAGCATGGAAGAATCCGGCCCGGAGAAATCCACCAGGATTTCCGGCCTCTCCCAGTCGCGGTCTTCGGCGCCCGGAGGGTCCACGGTAATGCGGTACTTTACCCGCAGGCTGGTATGGGTAACCACGGAAGTAAGTAGCTCATTGATCTTGTGAGCGGCGGCGATTTTGTCTGCAATAGCCATATGTGCGACTCTTACTGTTTATTTTTCCTCGCCCGCTTGGCGGCGAGGTCCCGCATCTGCTGGCCCAGCGCCGTGCGATTCATGACCACCTGCTGGGCAACCGAAATCAGATTGGTCTCCGCATAATAAAGGTTAAGTCCCGCCGCCAGATTGAAAAAGATATAACCCATAAAGATTGGCATGATCCACATCATCATTTTTTGCTGGGTCGCATCCACGCCAGGGGTCGGGGTCATACGCTGCATCACCACCATGCTGACCACCATGATGATCGGTAAAAGCCAAATCGGGTCGGGCGCAGAGAGGTCCTGGATCCACGCCCAGTGCGCATGGCGAAGATCGACGGAAACATTCAGCATGGTGTAATAGGCGTACAGAAACGGCAGCTGAATGATCATGGGGAGGCAGCCGCCGAACATGTTGACGCCTTCTTTTTGCTGCAATTCCCAGATTTCCTTCTGCATCTCCTGCTTTTTCGGGTCGCGCATGCTGTACTTCTTATATTTTTCCTGGATGGCTTTGATCTGCGGCTGGATTTTCTGCATCTTCAGCGCCGACTTCATCTGGTAAACGCGCAGCGGCAACAGAGCAATGGTGATGATCAAAGTCTGGAGCACAATCGCCCAGCCCCAGTTGGCCACCATGTGGGCGTGGGTCCACCTGAGCCACAGGAACAACGGACGGGCAATGATGTTGAAGAATCCGAAGTTGACGATGGCACGCAAGTCCTGGGATGCGCCGTTGATCGTCGGTACGGAAACACTTTCCAATGTATCCAGCGATTTCGGGCCGACGTAAAGGCGCAAGCTGGTGGGCCCGGTGCGGCTTCCAACCGCAGCGCCCAGTACCGGCACTTGCGTGGTCTCTTTCGGGTCCGGTTTCTTGGGGTCCTTGGGAATATCAATCGAATTGCGCAACGTGACCAGGGTCGCGCTCGGAACATCTTGAGGAATAAAAATCGCGGCGAAGTACTGGTCGGTCACTGCGGCCCAGTCGAAGGGACCCAGCAGCGTGTTGCCGCCGCTGATCTTCTTAATGGCAAGGCGTTCGGTCTTGCTGTCGTTCTGGTATTCGATCTGGCTGGAACCGTATGCCGCCGGCCGGGTTGAATCCCCGAAACCTGCCGGCCACATGGGGTAGGCCGTAACCTGGCTTCCTTTGTTCAGCACCACAGTATCGATATGCAGAACGTAAGTGTGATCGAAACGGAATGTCTTGCGGACGGAGAGCTCGCCATCGGCGTACTCAAAACTGATATCGGCGGGTGCGTGCTGCGTCCCCTGGGACGAAGCAACGTAAAGCGCGGAATTCAACTTGTTGCGAAGAGCTTCATCGTAGGTCCAGAGCGATAGAGGAAGCCCGAACGTTTCGGCTTCCTTATTGACGAGTTCGAGCGGTCCGCCCTGGTCGGCATCGAACTTCTTCAGCACCCACGACTTGACCTGCGCTCCACGATTGGTGAAGGTGATGCGGTAGAGATCATTCTCAACCACAATTTCCGATTCGCCCGCCGCCTGCTTCGAACCGGCGACAGGCACTGCCACCACAGGCTGCGGCGCCCGTGGCTTTGCCGCTGGCACAGGTTGCGCCGCCGCTTGTTGCTGCTGCGGCTGGGCCGGCGGTTGCGGCATGTATTTTTTCAGGAACGGCTGGGAAATAATGATGACCAGGAAGGTCACGGCGAAGATCAATAATAGCTTCCGATCCATGCCGGGTTCTTGCTGAGGGCTGTTATATTGGGCCAAATTATTTGCTCAAATGGCCGCACAGTTCGTGCGGCTGGGAATTTTTGGGTCTGACCACCGGATCGTAACCGCCCTTTACCAGAGGATGGCAACGTAGCACCCGCCACCCGGCCATCAGGCTTCCGCGAAACACTCCGTGGACCTCCACTGCTTCCAGGGCGTACTCGGAACAGGTTGGCACATAGCGGCATGCCGGCCCGAGCCACGGGGAAATGGCCAGCTTGTATCCGCGGAGCAGATAGAGGACGGCGGATTTGGCAGCTTTTTTCATGAAATGTTCCGGGCCTTGTCCCGGCAGTCAGCCGAGACTTGACCTGAGCGACGTCGAGGGGGCGGCCGTCCCTATGGGTTACGCGTCGCTGTCAACTTCTGTTCGATCACCTGAAATGCCCGCCCTATTTCCTTGCGCAATTCGGGGAACTCAGCCGCCAGCAAAGACTTTTTGGGGTTGACCACCACATCCACTGCGACTTGCCGCAATCCTTCCAGGCGGACAGCCTCCCGCAAACGGCGCTTCATCCGGTTGCGCACCACCGCTCCACCCAAAACCTTGCCGACGGTAAAGCCTACCCGCATCCCGCCATCCTGCTCGCGCGGCAGGAAAAATACCGTCAGGTGCGCGCTGAAGTGACGGCGGCCGCGCTTGTACACCTGCTCAAAGTCGGCATGCCGGAGCAACCGTGCGCTGCGCGGAAACGTCTCGCGCTGATCGGGACCGGACAGATCGGCACTCTCATTCCGAGCGTTGCCGCTCACACCGCAAGATTCGGCATCAGCTGTGCGAACTCCCGCCAATTTCCGGGAACTAGAAGGACTACTCGCGGAAGCCGGGCTTTACCGCCACCCGCTTACGGCCTTTGGCACGGCGGCGGGAAAGCACCGCACGGCCCGTCTTGGTCTTCATGCGGGTGCGAAACCCGTGTGTCTTCGAACGGTGCCGCCGGTTCGGCTGGAAAGTGCGCTTGGGCATGAAAAATAAGTGCTCCTGTTCTGTCTGTGACGCTCGTCACAGCGCCACGAGTTGGAAAAGAAAGTATAAATGACGCTGCGCAGGGCGGCAAACCAGGCAGGACACTGAGAACTGAGAACCGGGAACTGACAACTGGATAGGGGGCCGATATTCTTGATCACCGAAACGCAGGGGTTAAGGAATCAGTCCTCTGTTCCCGGCCCTCAGTTCTCAGCGGAAGGTATCTGCGCTGAAATTTTCTTGCGCCAATTCATCTTTCTACTTGACATTTGAAAAAAAATAAATCGCACTTATGAAAATTTATACCGTAACTGCACAACTCGCGCGGCAGTTATAAAGTGAACACTTGACAGATTTTTTTTAAGAGTTATGAATCATTACGGTCACGTTAAAAATTCTGTTCGTGAATCTCTTCACAGCGAAAATTTTGTGCTAGTATGCCGATCTGATTCACGATTATTTTTGCTTCAAGGTCCTTGGGTTCACGCCGCGTTCGTTCGATCGAGTTCTTTATTAGCAGTTGCATTTTCAAACACAACGTACTGATACCCGGCCTGCGAAGGCGGCCATTTTGAATTCATCTATGTCGGTTCCTACTGCCACCGCTGCTCCGAACCCCTGGTTGCGCGTCCTGGATGCGCTCGAGAAGAAGATCAACCGCCATTCCTACGATACCTGGTTGAAACCCACCCGCTTCAGCCACGCCAACGGTGGGATTTTGTTTGTGAAGGTGCCCAACAACGATTTTCGCCAGGTGGGCGATAAGTATGGCGACCTCATTCAGGAAGCGTTGGACAATTTAGGCCTGGAGTATCAGGACGTGCAGTTCGTAGCGGATGACGATCCGGCTTCGACCCCCGTCCGCCACAACGGCGGATTGAACATGCAGGCATCCACATCGCCGGTAGCGCAGTCGCGTTTCGACTGGGATGGCGCAGCGCAGCTGAATCCCCGCTACACCTTCGATGCGTTCGTGATCGGCAGCGGCAACCAGTTTGCTCATGCCGCGTGCCAGGCGGTGGCAGAGCGGCCTTCGAAGGCTTACAACCCGTTGTTCCTGTATGGCGGGGTCGGTATGGGCAAGACCCACCTGATGCAGGCCATCGGGCACCAGATCCGGCGGCAAATGCCGCAGGCGGCCATCTGCTACATCTCCAGCGAGAAGTTCACCAACGAAATGATCAACTCGCTGCGCTACGACAAGATGACCAGCTTCCGCGACAAATACCGCAACGTGGACGTGCTGCTCATTGACGACATCCAGTTTCTAGCGCAGAAAGAGCGGACGCAGGAAGAGTTCTTCCATACCTTCAACGCGCTGCACGAATCCATGAAGCAGATCGTGATCGCCAGCGACCGTTCTCCGAAGGAACTGGCTGAGATCGAAGACCGCTTGCGCAGCCGTTTTGAGTGGGGACTGATCGCCGACATCCAGCCGCCGGACCTAGAGACCAAGGTCGCCATTCTGCAAAAGAAGTCGGAAAGCGAAAAAGTCACGCTGCCGACCGATGTTGCCTTGTATATCGCCTCCAATATCCGCTCCAACGTGCGTGAATTGGAAGGCGCTTTGATCCGTCTGGTGGCGCACTCGTCATTGATCGGCGCTGAGATCACCCTGCCCTACGCGCAGCAGGTACTGAAGAACTTCATTGACTCCCAGGCCCGCCGGGTAACGATTGAATCCATCCAGAAAGCTGTAGCCGAGCAGTTTGGCCTGCGCCTGACTGAGATCAAGGCCAAGAACAATGCGCGCGCGGTAGTTTATCCCCGGCAGATTGCCATGTATCTCTCCAAGCACCTGACCGAAGCGTCGCTGCCGGAAATCGGACGCCAGTTCGGCGGCAAGCACCACACCACGGTTCTTCACTCGGTAGAGAAGATCGAAAGAACCCGTGCGACCGATAAAGATCTGAACCGCCTGCTGAACAAGATGACCGAGCAGTTGGGCGGTTAGGCGAGGCAAGTGCAGGCCCAGTTGGTCTACCCGCACTTCATGAAGACGATGCGTTATGCCGGTCGTACAATCGTCACGATTGCGTTTACTCTTGGAGCTCTACACTGTGCAACGTGCGTCGGCCAGGACATACCTAAAGGCGTTACCCACAAAAAGGCCACCGACGAGGTTAATCGCACAGCCAAAGCTGCGCTGGAACAGGCACTTTCCGCAAAGGCAATTCCCAGCAACTTTCTAAGGGGAACGATCAGCTGTGGGCCGATACTGTGGAGCGATCTCAAGACTGAGCAAGATTCACTCTCCAAAGATTCCACCCCTGTGACCATGTTTCTTTCGATCCCTGATGCGGTGCAAGCCGAAGGGCGAGGATTCCGTACGCAAGTACAACGCGATAAGTTCTGGAAACTGGTGGTGGAAAAGATCCCTGACTTGCGGAAAGCAGTGGTTCGTCCGGCACGAACGAGCGAGATCCAGTTCTACTGGACAACAATTCCGTTTGATATCGAAGAGCCGTTCTTTGCGATAGAAACGGATCGCAACGTATTCGTGGCTAACCTTAGGATAGAGGGAGATACACCCGTGCTGTTCTGGCTTGATAGGATCGATGACCTCGGAAAGTTGAGAAAACACTAGGAATTGTTCTCCAGCCGGAATGCGCCACCCCTTCGTTTCTCCGAAAAGCAGACGGGGTAGCTCAATTCGCACCAAACTCAGTGCAACTTTTAGTCGTCCTCCAAAAGTTCCAGCCTTTTACTAGTGTCGCAGATTTACTTTTGATATAACGGTGTGTTGAATCGAGCGGGGGTAGCGCACTTATGGCCGTAGAAGCTTTAGCCTCACCGGCAACAGGAACCACCACCATGGAGATCACAGTCAGCAAGTCCGAACTCCTGAAGGAACTACAGGCCACTCAAGGAGTGGTCGAGCGCAAGACCACCATCCCTATTCTCTCCAATTATTTGTTCGAGGCCGCGGGAGACAAGTTGTCCCTCACCGCAACGGATTTGGATTTAAGCCTGCGCACCTCATGCGGTGTGAAGGTAAAGAAAGAAGGCTCCTGCACCATCCCCGCGCGCAAACTTTACGATTACGTAAGACTGCTGCCTGACGCCGACATCACTATCAAGCTGTTGGAGAACCACTGGGTCAGCATCCGCTGCGGACGCTCGAACACCAAGATGGTGGGCATGGCACGCTCGAACTTCCCCACGCTGCCGGTGTTCCCGTCAGCTGGAGTAGTCAAAATTCCCGCGCAAATACTGCGCGGCATGATCGCCCGCACCGGGTTCGCCATCGCCAACGAAGAATCGCGCTACACGCTGAACGGCGCGTTGATGGTCTTGAAGCCGGAGTCCATCACCATGGTGGCCACCGACGGCCACCGCCTGGCGCACGTGGAGCGCGCCGGACAGAAGTTTGAAGGCGTCTCCGGCGAAATGAAAACGCTCGTCCCCAAGAAAGCCATGGACGAGCTGAAGGTGCTGCTCGATTCCACCGATTCCGACAGCATCGAATTCGCCAAGGACGATTCCACACTATTTTTTCGCATCGGACAGCGCCTGCTGACCTCACGCCAGCTTACCGGGCAGTTCCCCAACTACGAAGCCGTTCTGCCCAAGGACAACAACAAGAGCATTGCGTTGCAAGGGGACGAACTCAGCGCAGCCATCGCTCGCGTGGCCCAGTTTGCCGATGAACGTTCGCGCGCCGTACGCCTGAAACTGGAAAAAGGCGAGTTGAAGCTGTCCGCTTCTTCCACCGAAACCGGAGAATCGGAAGATTCGTTGGAAATCGAATACAACGGCGACGCTTTGACCATCGGCTTCAACGCCCAATATATTCTGGACTTCCTGAAAGCCAGCGGCACCGATGACGTAAAACTGGAGTTGAAGGATGCGCAGTCCGCCGGACAGCTACGCCCCGGTGACAGCGAGGATTACAAATACCGCTACATCGTAATGCCAATGAGAATCTGAAGGAGCCTTGTTTCCCTTGCGGTTCTCTGCCAGAGTTTATTTAACTACGCTACTTCTCTGTGTCAGTTGCCTTGGTCAGTACCGCAGCCCTGCGGACTCGACCATTGAGGGCAACGTCTACACCAATTTCTTTCTCCGTTTCCGCTATACGTTCTCGTCCTCCTGGGTGCCGCAGGCAGCGAATGTGGCGGAACACCTGCCAAAATCACAGCAGGCGCGTTTGAGCGACGACGATGCTGGTGACGAAACGACCCGCAAGGCGGGCAAGTCCTACCACCTCTTAACACTCTTCAGGACCCTCCCCGGGCAGGGCATCGCCGGGCACAGCCGCGCCATCATTTCGCTGGTTGCCGAAGACGTCTCCTCGAACTCGCAAATCACCAGCGGCAAGGATTGCGTGCTCAAGCTGGCCGACCACATGAAAAAGGCCCGCTATACGGCAGTGGGAGACCCTCAAGAGATACAAATCAAAGGGCACACTTTTTTCCGCCAGGACATGAAAGGAACTTCCGCAGGAGCAGCGGTTTATCAATCCGGAGTATGCACCCTGACCGGAGGCTACGCCGTGGGATTTCTAATGATCTCGCCGAGCCAATCCCTGCTTACGCATATGGTGGGCACTGCAAGCACAGTTCAGTTTTACTGAGGATCCCCGCAATGCGTTGTCACGCTTGACCTCTGATGCGCAGCCGCCTTACAGTAGGCTCTCTTTCTAGGAGGGTTTTATGCTTGGCGGATTCAAGCAGTTCATTCTTCGCGGCAATGTAGTGGACCTGGCAGTTGGAGTCGTTATCGGCGCGGCCTTTGGCGCAGTTGTAACCTCACTGACTACCGATTTGCTCACTCCGTTCATTGCGGCCATAGTCGGCAAAACGGATTTTTCAGCGGTCACCTTCACGGTTGGCAGCGCGGTTTTCAAAATAGGCAACTTCCTGAACGCGCTGGTTTCCTTCCTCCTGATCGCAGCAGCCGTGTACTTCTTCGTGGTTACTCCAGTGAATGCCCTGGTGGCCCGCATGCGCAAAGCGCCGGCTCCGGCTGATCCCACAACCAAGAAATGCAAAGAGTGCCTGAGCGAAATCCCGATCGACGCCAGGCGCTGTGCCTTCTGCACCCAGCAAGTAGCCTGAGCCTTTGATGAGCTGCAAAAACCGTGTTTCACCACGGAGACACAGAGTCACGGAGAAATCGAATCAAGAATTCTCGAAGCTTTTCTCAGTGTCTCCGTGCCTCCGTGGTGATTTCATTCTTTCCCTCTCCACGAGACTTTTTCCCAAGAAGCCTTTATCCTGAAAATGCCGGGAACATGTCGACTGCCGATCAACCCGCCACCCAGGCCCGCCGCTTTCTGGTGCGCGGGCGGGTGCAGGGTGTGGGCTTCCGCTGGTTCGTGGAGCGGGAGGCCCACATCCTCGGCATCGCCGGATGGGTACGTAACAACGCCGACGGCACGGTGGAAGTCCTGGCCATGGGCACCCGCGATCAACTGTCCGGCCTGCGTTCCCGCCTGCATCAGGGGCCGCGTGCATCCCGAGTGGACGACGTCCAAGAATCAGAAGCCAGGCCGGTTTCCGGCTTGAGCACATTCCGCATTGAAGGAGCTTGGTAATGCCGAGCAAGCTGGCCAAAGACTGTGAGCAACTGAAGCAGTTGATCCGCGAAGTCCCCGACTTCCCCAAAAAGGGCATTTTGTTCTACGACATCACCACGCTGCTCAAAGACAAGCTGGGTTTTGCCACCCTGATTGACGCACTGGCGGAATACTACCTTCCTAAAAAAGTTGACCTGGTACTTGGCATGGAGGCGCGCGGCTTCATCTTCGGCCCCGCGCTGGCTTATCGGCTGAATGCGGGGTTTGTTCCGGTTCGCAAACCGGGCAAGCTGCCTGCCGCGACCACCCGCGTGGAATATGAACTGGAGTACGGCAGCAATGTCCTGGAAATCCATAAAGACGCGATCGAGAAAGGCCAGCGCGTGGTCATCCTCGATGATTTGCTTGCCACCGGCGGTACAGCCGAAGCCACGGCCAAGTTGGCCAATTCACTCGGGGCAGAAATCGCAGGGCTGGGTTTTGTAGTGGAACTAGATTTTTTGAACGGCAAGGACAAGCTGAAGCCTTACGACGTGTTTTCGCTCCTGCACTACGACAAATAATCATGGAGGAACGGGCGTCCCCGCCCGTTCAGGGGGCGCAACGCCGGGTTCGGCGCGTCAGTCATCCGTACTTTTTCCCTCCCAAATTCGGCCTCGCTGGTGTCTATACCTTCCAGCGGCGCCGCAAAGATTCAGGCGCTTAAGCTCTCCTCTCCGAAGTAGCGAGATCTCAGTCCAGGAGGAACCATGCCTTTTTGGAAATCGGCACTCGTGTGCCTGCTGCTATCGTCTTTGTGTTTCGCTGAAAGCTCCTCGCAGGTCTCTGCCCAGCTCCCCGTGACGCGCGTGGTCCTCTACAAGAACGGCGTGGGATACTTCGAGCACACTGGTCACGTTCGCGGCAATCAAGACATAAGTATCGACTTCACCACCGACCAGCTCAACGATGTCCTCAAGTCGCTGACCGCGCTCGATCTGGGCAACGGGAGGATTACCGGCGTCAGCTACAACTCAACCGCTCCGCTGGAGCACAGTCTGGGAGCACTGCGTCTGCCGGTAGGAAGCGACCCAACCACTGTGAACTTTCTAAGCGCCTTGCGCGGCGCGCGGTTGGAAGTGCAAAACGGACCCACTGTCGCCCTCGGCCGTCTGCTCAGTGTGGACAAGCGGGAACAGCCGGGAAAGGGCGACGAGAAAATCACCACCTATCAGCTTTCGGTGGTCAGTGACAGCGGTGAGCTGCGGGTATTCGACTTGACTCCGGCCACCCGAGTGCGGGTCATGGAAAAAGCGGTGAATGAAGAGGTCGGCAAATTTTTGGGACTGGTGGCTTCCACGCGCGACCAGGACGTCCGCCGTATGACTCTCTCCACCGCGGGCGAAGGCGAACGCAATTTGCTGGTGAGCTACATCAGCGAAGTTCCAGTGTGGAAGAGCACGTACCGCATCATCATTCCCGCAAAGGGCAAGCCCCTGCTGCAAGGCTGGGCGATTGTGGACAACACGGTCGGCGAGGACTGGAAAAATATCGAGCTGTCTTTGGTGGCAGGCGCTCCGCAATCCTTCGTGCAGGCCCTTTCACAGCCGTACTACATCCGCCGCCCAGAAGTTCCTCTACCGGAGAACGCCGAACTTACACCGCAAACTCACGAGGCGGCGATGGAAGTGGCGGAAGACTCTGCGCCTTTGCCCGCAAGGATATCCGCTGGAGTTGTCGGCGGTGTCCCCGGAGGCGTTCCTGGCGGCTCGATGGGAGGGGTCATTGGCGGAATTGTCTCCAATGGCGCGCCGTTGGTGGCATCGCCTGCACGAGTGCCTCAGTTCGAGGCCGAAAGCGCTGCACAGTCCCTGGAGGCCACAACCACCGTGGCCGAAACCCACGAAATCGGCGACCTGTTCCAGTACAAACTCAAGGATCGCGTCACCATTCGCAAGAATCAGTCCGCTTTGGTGCCGATCCTGCAAACGCGCATTGACGCCGAGCCTGTCTCGGTCTGGAACCTATCGCAGAACTCCGCCCTGCGGGCTCTTTGGCTGGACAACACCAGCAATCTGACCCTCGACGGCGGCACCTTCAACGTGCTGGAGGGAGACGCTTTCGCCGGCGAAGGGCTCATGGACCCAGTCAAGCCGGGCGAGAAACGGATTTTGTCCTACGCCGCAGATTTGGGGCTTCTGGTGGATGCCAAGGAGAAGCCACAAAACCAGCGCGTCACCAGGGTTGTGATCGCGCATGGAGTCATGACCCAGATGAGTGAGGAGCGGTCTGAGCGCATTTACACCGTCCGCAATCGCGATACTTCGGCGCGAACGATCTTGATCGAACATCCGGCACGTCAAGACTGGAAATTGTCGGATGGCGCCGTCCCGGTCGAAAGTTCTGCTTCTTATCACCGTTTTCGGTTGACGGTGGAACCGAAGAAGACCGCGACCCTGTTGGTGAAGGAATACCGTCCCCTTTCGAGCCGTTACCAGATCTCAAACGTGACCGACGAGCACATTAAATTCTTTCTCAGCCAGAAGATGATCAATCCCGAAGTCGAACGAGGACTGCGGAAGGTCGTGGCCCAGAAGAATGAAATTGCCGCCCTGGATGCGGAAGTGGCTTCGCGAAAGTCCCAGATCGGCGGTATCGCCGAGAACCAGCAACGGGTGCGCGAAAACATGAGGGCGCTCAAGGGCAGCGCGGAGGAGAAAGCCCTGGTCGAACGCTACGCGCGGGAATTGAATGAAGAAGAAGACCGCGTCCAAACTCTACAGCGGGAAATTGCGGAGTTGCAGAGCAAACGAACCGAGGCGCAAAAATCACTGAACGAAATGATTG
Source organism: uncultured Acidobacteriota bacterium (assembly GCA_963837365.1). Classification (GTDB taxonomy): domain Bacteria; phylum Acidobacteriota; class Terriglobia; order Terriglobales; family Acidobacteriaceae; genus CAWBXL01. The sequence goes on along the minus strand of CAWIMW010000002.1, from coordinate 1,300,835 downwards.
AAGGATTACAGATGGAAACTACTTTATAGCTTCCATGCCGGGAGCGTTGGCAAACCTAGCGGAACAACCATTCGATCAGGATGGTCAAAGACGCCCATCCGATTGCGCTGATTCCAAGTGCGGTAAACAACCCTTCCCAATTGGTGTGAGTCTCGGTCTCACATGCATCCATATCGGCAAATCCACTGCTGTCAAGCATGTACCTTCTGGCGGGGGAGTCCATTGGGTGCTAACCTCGATTTCGTGCTTGTGATGCTCTACTTTCTCAAACGGAGCAGAGAGTAACACAAAAAAGTCAGTTTTTTCCAAAATCCGTACAAAAAGTGCAAATATTTTCCGATTTCTTCCGTATCAAATTAAGACGGGTGTATCCATTGCGTGTAGAGCATATACACCGTGAGCGCCGTAATCAGGATGGTGATCGCCCAGGTCACGATGCTGTATGACCGAGAGTTTTTGTGCTCTCCCATGATTTCCGCGTTGCCGACCAGAAGCAGGATTACCACCAGTACAATCGGCAGCAACATGCCATTGAGCACCTGAGAGAACACCGCGACTCGGATCAGCGGAACATTGGGCAACAGGACCGTTGCCGCACCAATCACAATCAACCCGGTGTATAGCCAGTAAAAGGCCGGGGCCTGGCGGAAGCGTTTGTTCAACCCCGACTCAAATCCCAACGCTTCGCAAACCGTGTAGGCGGTGGACAACGGCAAAATGGATGCGGCAAACAGAGAAGCGTTCAGCAACCCCACGGAAAACAGAATAAAGGCATACTCGCCCCCCAGCGGCTTCAGCGATTGAGCTGCGTCGGCCGCGTCCTTGATGTGATAGAACCCGTGTGCAAATAGGGTTGCCGCGCAGGCGATGACGATGAACCCCGCCACCAATACGGAGAACAGCGATCCCACAATGGCATCTGCCTGGCTGTACTTCAGCTCTTTCGGTCCGGCGCCGCGTTCCACGACTGAGGCTTGCAGGTAGAACTGCTGCCAGGGAGCGATGGTTGCACCGATAATCGCAACCGACAGGTATAAATACTCGGAATTCTTAAGCTGGCCCAGACTGGGCACCCGTACCACTTCCCGCGCGGCCTGTAACCAATCGGGTTTTGCCAGTACTGCGGTAATGATATAGGCGATATAAAGAAACGAGAGAAAGACAAAAACCTTCTCCAACTTCTTGTAGTCCCCCAACACCACCAGCGACCACACCACCGCAGCTGCAATCGGCACAGAAATGTATTTACTGATGCCAAACAGCTGCATGCCGCTGGCCACGCCGGCGAACTCTGAGATCACATCGCAGAAATTGGTCAGCACCAATCCGCACATCAGCAGGAAAGTGAAGCGGAATCCGTAGTTCTCCCGCACCAGCTCGCTAAGTCCCTTGCCGGTGATGGCCCCCATACGGGCGGCGATCTCCTGAGCGAAGGTCAGGGTGATCGCTATCGGGATCATGGTCCACAACAGGGAGTATCCGAACTGCGAGCCGCTGGATATGTAGGTGTAAATACCGCCGGCGTCGTTATCGACGTTGGCAGTGATGAACCCTGGGCCGAGGATGGAAAGAATGAATATCAGCCGGAGGAGTACGTAACGAAAGCGTCGTCGCATAACTGCCTCCGCCGTCCGAGTTGGAAGAATTTTGCATGGAACCAGACGTCAGGGAATCAGGTCGCACTCAGACTAATCAATCTGCGCGATTGCCACAATAGAAAACACCTGGAAAGCCGACCTAATCTTTGACCGTTAGTAACAATTTGGACTGTTTGCCTAGATAGTTCTTCCGCCGGAACCAGTCTTCCATCGCCTCTTGCAGCTGGTCCAGTGGGACCTTCGCGCCGATTTCCATGATCCCGTCGGTGATCGGTAGTGTGTCGTCGAAAATCGATGCGTTTGTGAAGTTGCGCATGGAAAAGTTGTCCAGCCACTTCAAGGGGCAGGGCCGCGAATGGCCACTTTCCTCATACTGGACCCGAATTCTGCGAGCAAACACAGAAATGATTTAACCACAGTAATTCGTGATAGCGACGGCTCCAACGAATCTTTCGCTTTGTCATTGCGACGATGAGCGAAGCGAAGAGGAGGAATCGCTTTTTGCCTGCTGAGGCACCACGGCCATCGCGATAGCCCAGCTTGACACCGCCCCCTTCAACACATACCCTGCCGGAAATCGATGGCGTTGCAATCGATCAAGGGACGCCACCGATTTCCAGGGGGGCACATGTTCTACTTTTTCTATCTGGCATTGGTCGGTTTGGTGGCTGGCTGGGCGGCAGGCAAAATTATGAAGGGCTCCGGCTATGGTCTGCTAATGGATCTGGTGCTTGGCGTTATCGGGGCCATAGTCGGCAGCTGGATCATGAGACTTCTGGGCTTTTACACCAGGGGAGGCCTCATCCCCAACATTCTGGTGGCGATTTTAGGGGCCGTAGTAGTCGTCGCCCTGGTCCGCTTGGTGAAGAAAGCTTGATTTTTTTGCACGTTCGCCTTTAGGAACACATCGGAAAAGGGCAACGGCAGGATCCCCCGCGTCCGTGCTAGCATGTTGTATTAGCAATAGTTAGCGACGTATGAATCCTGTGAATCCCCCAGCTGGGGACGGCAAGCCGTCCCCGGAGGCGCCATTTGCGCCTTCAAACTTTATTCGCGACATCTTCCTCGACGACCTTCAGACCAACAAGTTCGAGGGGCGGATACAGACTCGCTTTCCTCCCGAACCCAATGGCTACCTTCACATCGGCCACGCCAAGGCCATCTGCCTGGACTTCGGGCTAGCCGACGAGTTTGGCGGCAAAACCAATCTCCGTTTCGACGACACCAATCCTGAGAAGGAAGAAACCGAGTACGTCGACTCCATCATGGAGGACGTCCGCTGGCTGGGTTTCGAGTGGGACAACCTGTTTTATGCCTCCGACTACTTCGATCAACTTTATGCATGGGCAGTCAAGCTGATCAAGGCGGGCAAGGCCTATGTGGATGATCTGACCGCCGATCAGATCCGCGAACATCGCGGCACGCTGACCCAGCCGGGCAAAGACAGCCCCTATCGCAATCGCTCGGTGGAGGAGAACCTCAACCTGTTCGAGCGCATGAAGGCGGGGGAGTTCCCTGACGGCTCCCGCGTACTTCGGGCGAAGATTGATATGTCGTCGCCGAACCTAAACATGCGCGATCCCGTGATGTACCGCATCCTGCATGCTGAGCATCACCGCACCGGCAACAAGTGGTGCATCTATCCGATGTACGACTACGCTCACGGCCAGTCGGACTCGCTGGAGAAAGTCACCCACTCCATGTGTTCGCTGGAGTTCGCCGACCATCAGCCGATCTACCGCTGGTTCATTGAGCAGTTGGGCATCTTCCCTTCGCAGCAAATCGAATTCGACCGCCTCAGCCTGACCTACACCATGATGAGCAAGCGCAAGCTGCGCCAGTTGGTCGAAGAAGGCCATGTGCGGGGGTGGGATGATCCGCGGATGCCAACGCTCTCCGGCCTGCGCCGCCGTGGCTACACACCCGAAGCAATCCGCAACTTCGTGGCGGCAGCGGGCGTATCGCGCACCAACGGCTCAATCGAGTTGGCGATGCTGGAGCACTTCGTCCGCGAAGATTTAAATAAGCGGTCGCTGCGGGTGATGGCAGTGCTGCGCCCCTTGAAAGTTGTGATCGACGACTATCCCGAGGGCCAGGTCGAGCAGATGGACGCGGTGAACAATCCCGAAGACGCCGCCGCAGGCTCGCGCAAGGTGCCATTCTCTAGGGTGCTGTACATCGAGCAGGACGACTTCCGCGAGAATCCGCCGAAGCAGTACTACCGCCTGTCCCCGGGACGCGAGGTGCGCCTGCGCTATGGCTATCTGGTTACCTGCACCAGCGTGGTGAAGAACGATAAAGGTGAGGCTGTGGAAGTGCACTGCACTTACGATCCCGCTACGCGAGGAGGCAACACACCGGACGGTCGCAAAGTGAAGGCAACCATCCACTGGGTGTCAGCGGCGCACGCCGTGGATGCCGAAGTGCGCATGTACGAAACTCTCTTTACCAAGGAAAACCCAGATGAGGTAGAGGGCGGCAAGGACTTCACGGCGAACCTGAACCCCAATTCTTTGGAAGTGATCGGTCAAGCCAAGCTCGAACCGTCATTGGCCGAGGCCAAGGTGGGAAGCCGATATCAGTTCGAACGCCTTGGATATTTCTGCGTGGACTTGGACTCGAAGGCCGGCAAGCCGGTATTCAACCGCACTGTGGCTTTAAGAGATAGCTGGGCCAAAATCGAGAAAAAAGACGGCAAGAAATAGAACTCTACTCCGTGCCAGACGACTCTTCACCCGATCCCTTCCAGTGGTGTTTGCACGCATGACAGGTCCAACCTTGGTTGTGGATCGGCAGAGGAATGGCCAGGGACGCACTCAGGTATGCGATTGGCTTGTTTAGCTCTTCAAAGCTGATGTCCAGAGATCCGCACTGAGAGCAGCGCGGTTGCTGGTACGACCCGTCTGAGACCTCGAAGCTCTCTGGTGTTGGCTGGTCAAAAATCGCATTGGCGTCGTTAACATCCTCAGGACTAACCAGCAACTTAATCCCGCCAATCAAATTCGACCAAAACCAATCCATCCGCACCATATTGTCATCGGCTAGGAAGGACTCGATGCCCGCGCTATCAAGACTGCCTTTCGCCAATAACGCTTCGGGAAGGTCACGATACCGTCGGACCATCACCAGTTTCGCGCCGGGAGAGCTGTCCGGCTTAACTGCTGGAGTTTCCTCCTGCAGAGGTGAATCCAAAGCCAAAAGCCCACGTCGCGTGATCTCAGAATCGAGTTGCGCGCGTGCAACTTCGGTCAGCTCGTCAGATTCAGAAGCAATCTTCTGCAACTGTTCCGATGGCATCGTCGCGTAGAGCTCCGCCAGGCGCTGGCGTTCTTTTTCGCTATCGGATGACATGGGCGACATCATATGCCAGCCGGCAGCGAGACGTAACCCTTTCGTCTGTGTGGATTAGAGGATGGCTTTCGAGACCGGGCTGCGTTGACCCTCCGGCCATCCCTCCGTTAATCTCAAATAGTTCAGTAAAAACGTTTACGTATGCCGGATAACATTCATGTGAAACTCCCTGACGGGAGCATAAAGGAAGTTCCCGTAGGGACGACTGCGCTCGAGGTCGCCAAGTCCATAGGCCCAAGATTGGCCAATGATGCCTTGGTCGCCAAGACCAACGGTGACCTGATTGACCTGGCCAAACCGCTGGAAAAGGACACCGACCTGCGTTTCCTAACCGAAAGGGACCCGGAGGCGCTTCAGGTTTACCGGCACTCTTCTGCCCACCTGCTGGCAGCCGCCGTGCTGGAACTGTTTCCCGAGACCAAGCTGGGCCACGGCCCGCCGACTGACACGGGATTTTTCTACGACTTCTACCGCCCAACGCCGTTTACTCCGGAAGATTTGCAGAACATCGAAAAGAAGATGCAGGAGCTGGCGCAGCAGAACATTCCCTACGCGCGCGAGTTCGTGCCCTTCAAGGAGGGACTGGAAAAGTTCAAGGCCGAAGGCGACTTCATGAAGTGCCACTTCATCGAGCAATTCACCAAGCCCGATGAAAAAATCTCCATTTACAAGACGGGAAAGTTTCTCGACTTCTGCCGCGGCCCGCACATTCCTTCCACCGGCAGAATCAAAGCTTTCAAGCTCTTGAGCGTGGCCGGGGCCTATTGGTTGGGAGATGAGAAAAACCAGCAACTCCAGCGCATCTACGGCACTTCCTTTTACTCGAAAAAAGATCTCGATGCCTACCTGCATCAGATCGAGGAGACCAAAAAGCGCGACCACCGTGTAATCGGCCAGCAACTGGATTTGTTCTCCATTCAGGAACTTGCCGGCCCAGGCCTCATTTTCTGGCATCCCAAAGGCGGGATCATCCGCAAAGAGATGGAAGACTGGATGCGCGACCAGTACGTAAAGCGCGGCTATTCCCTGGTGTACACGCCGCACGTAGTCCGCCGCCAGCTGTTTCACACCTCCGGCCACGAGGGCTACTACGCGGAGAACATGTTCGACTTCATGGAGCTGGACGATGCCGAATATCGTCTGAAACCCATGAACTGTCCGGGACATATCTTGATCTATCGCGACTCGCTCAAATCCTACCGCGATTTGCCGGTACGGCTGGGAGAGTTGGGAACGGTGTATCGCTACGAGCGTTCCGGTGTAATGCACGGGCTATTGCGTGTGCGCGGTTTTACTCAGGATGACGCCCACATCTTTTGTACTCCCGACCAGATCGAACAGGAAATCGCCAGTTGCGTGGAATTCGCCATTGATGTGCTGAAAGACTTCGGCTTCGACAAATTCCAGACCGAGCTTTCCACCTGGAACCCGGACGATCGCAAGAATTATGTCGGCGACGAAGACCAGTGGAATCTGGCGACGGACTCGCTGGAAAAAGTCCTCAAGAAACTGAATATCGAATACAAGACCATTCCCGGTGAAGCAGCCTTCTACGGCCCGAAGATTGATATCAAGCTGGTGGATGCCATCGGCCGTCTGTGGCAGCTTTCCACGGTACAGTTCGATTTCAACCTACCCAAGCGTTTCGAACTCGAGTACGTAGCAGAAGACGGCAGCCGTAAACAGCCCCTCATGGTGCACCGGGCACTATATGGATCAGTCGAACGTTTCTTCGGTGTGCTGATCGAACATTACGCCGGTGCGTTTCCGGTATGGCTGTCTCCGGTGCAGGTGGCCATGATCCCCATTGCCGAACGCCACGTAGACTACGCCAAGAAAGTGGCCGCTCAGTTAAAAGAAATTGGAGTCAGAGTGGAAGTAGACGGCCGCAACGAAAAAATGAATGCCAAGATCCGCGAACATGCCATGCAAAAAGTGCCGTTCTTGCTGGTGGTCGGAGACAAGGAAGCTGAAGCCGGAAAAGTCAACGTGCGCACGCGGGGGAAAGAAAAGACGGAAGACATGCCGGCTGCGGAATTTGTGGAGAAGATTAAGAAACTAATTGCAGAGAAGTCGCCGGGACTATAACCAACTACGTGGTGACAGCCGCCTTCGGCTGTCAGTGAGCTTTAGCTCACCTCTAAGGAAATTCTGACTAGGTTCAACCCCTGTCCATCTCGAGCGAAGCAAAAGTGCGAGTTTACGAACACTTTTGCGCAGTCGAGAGACCTGCTTTTCTGCGGCTGTTTTATTACCTAGATTTCTTAACTAAACCTTCGGTGACAGCCGAGGCGGCTGTCACCACGTGTTCAGTTGTCCCTATAAATCTGATAACCTTTCCGCCGTATGAATCGTGACATCCTGAAACTCATTCCGCCAATTTTGTTACTCACGGCCAGCTTGTGCTGGGCCACTGACCCCTACGCCGTTACTTACGAGCGCAACGTCGCCGTAAAAATGCGCGACGGCATAACTCTCCGCGCCGATATCTACCGCCCCAAAGCCGACGGCAAATTTCCCGTGCTGCTCCAGCGCACTCCATACGATAAGAACAACGGCGTGGACATGGGCCTCACCGGTGCAACTCGCGGATACGTAGTCATCATTCAGGATGTCCGCGGCCGCTATACCTCAGAGGGTGAGTGGTACACCTTCAAACATGAATCCGACGATGGCTACGACACCATCGAATGGGCCGCGGCGCTGCCTTACTCGGATGGTCGAGTCGGAATGTTTGGCGGATCTTACGTCGGCGCGACCCAGATGCTGGCCGCAATCGCACATCCTCCGCATTTGGCAGGGATCTGTCCGGTCGTGACCGCCAGCAATTATCACGAGAACTGGACTTACCAGGGGGGCGCATTTGAGCAGGGTTTCAATGAGTCCTGGACTTCAGGGCTGGCACAGAACACGCTCGACCATAAAGTCAGCGCCAACACGAACCTGATGAATGGCGTATGGCAGCTTCCACTTACCCACTACCCGCTGTATGTCTTCCCACCATCGACCGAAGTTCCCATCTCCACCAGCGATCTGGCCCCATATTTTCTCGACTGGCTGGCCCATCCGACGTATGACGATTACTGGAAGCGCTGGTCGATTGAAGAACACTTTGCTGACATTAATGTGCCCGCTCTCCACATTGCGGCGTGGTACGACATTTTCCAGGGCGGCTCGTTGCGCAACTATATGGGAATCAAGGCGCACGGCGGCGCCGCCGCGCGCAAGGGGCAGCATCTGTTGGTCATCATTGGCGGTCATGCCGGCAATGGACAAAGGGTCGGCGAAGTGGACTTTGGCCCCACGGCGCCCTTCAACGAACGCGACACAACCCTCAACTGGTACGACTACTTATTCAAGGGCGTGCAGAACGAATTCGCCGGTAAGCCGGTGAAGATTTTTGTGATGGGAACAAACCAGTGGCGTGAAGAAGACGATTGGCCGCTGGTTCGTGCGCACAACACAAAATACTTTCTGCATTCAGCCGGCAAAGCAAATTCGTTGCGTGGAGATGGCGCCCTCTCGACCGTCGCTCCCAAAGCCGAGGCGGCAGACCAATATGTCTACGACCCTGCCAATCCAGTTCCGACCATCGGCGGCCCACTATGTTGCGACGGAACACATTTTAGAGGAGGGCCCCTCGACCAGCGTCCCGACGAGGCGCGGGATGATGTTCTGATTTATTCGACTGCTCCGTTTACCCAGGACACAGACGTGACCGGTCCAGTGACGCTGGAGCTGTATGCAAAATCCTCCGCCGTGGACACGGACTTTACGGCGAAGCTAGTTGATGTCTGGCCGGATGGCTTCGCGCAGAACCTGACAGAAGGAATCCTGCGTGGCCGCTACCGCAACTCCAGCGAAAAACCTGAGCTGTTGAATCCGGGACAAATTTACACTCTGAACCTTGACGTTTGGTCCACCAGCAACGTCTTCCGCAAAGGGCACATTCTGCGGCTGGAGATTTCCAGCAGCAACTTTCCCCGCTTTGACCGCAACCTGAACACAGGGGAGTCGGCGGCCGTAGGCCAGCATTTTGTTTCCGCAACCAGCACAATCTTGCACGATGCCGAGCATCCATCGGCCTTGCTATTGCCCGTAGTTCCGGCACGATAGATTTAGATGAAGAACCTCATGCGTGGACGGTTTGTCCATAACCGGGACAACATCCATGATCCAGATGTTGTTATGGTAAATCGATACAAATTTGGAATTGCAGAAAGTCCTTTGTTTGCAATAAGGTAAAGAGAACTCCAGGCCCTGTCTTTTACCCTCCGGTTTGGCCCACTCCTTGCACTAGTGGGAGCACACTCTGTCCAAAATCTAATTCAGGGCTAATCATGTCTTCATCGGCTATTGGATCCGCGCCAGCAGCTACCGCCGCAGCGCCTGCACCCACCATTCCCTCCACTCCCGTGCTGCTCGGGATCATGTTGAAAGTCTCGGCCAAAATAAGCGACTTGTTCTTCTCGCCCGGCAAGCCACCCATGGTCGAAGTCAACGGGCGCCTTGCGCCGGTGGGGAACCGTAATCTTGTTCCCGACGACACGCAACGCATTGCCTCTGATCTGATCGGACAAAACAAGCATGCACTGTCCAACCTGCGCGAACAGGGATCATGCGACGTTTCCTACAGTCTGTCCGGCTTGTCGCGCTTTCGCGTGAATGTTTTCATGCAGAGGGGAAGTTGCGCAGTGGTAATGCGGGTAATTCCTTCAACCGTCCCAGCCTTTGACGACCTCCATTTACCTGCGGAACTCCGCCATGTGGCGAACCTCCGCAACGGCATCGTGCTGGTTACCGGGCCGACTGGTTCCGGCAAGTCTTCTACCTTGGCCGCCATCATTGATCTTATCAACCAGTCGCAGTCGTATCACATTCTGACGATCGAAGACCCCATCGAATTTCTTCATCATCACAAAAACTGCATTGTTCATCAGCGGGAGTTGCACAGTGACACGCCGAGTTTCGCCCTCGCGCTACGGGCTGCCTTACGCCAGGCGCCGAAAGCGATCCTTGTGGGCGAGATGCGCGACAAAGAAACCATAGAAATCGCAATGGAAGCCGCGGAAACTGGACACCTTGTTCTTTCCACCCTCCATACCATCGATGCCTCGAAAACCGTGGAGCGGATTGTGGGAGTGTTTCCGCAAGCCGAGCAACATGGTGTCCGCAACCGTTTGGCGAAAAGTTTTCAGTATGTTGTTTCCCAGCGCCTCCTGCCACGCAAAGATGGCAACGGCCGTGTGGCCGCAATAGAAATTTTGAAAAGCACATTGCGGACTCGCGAGTATGTGGAACGCGGTGAAGGGGAAGGTAAAACTCTGCTCGACGCCATGCGGGTTGGCGACAATGAGGGCATGCTGCACTTCGACGGCGAAATCGAGAAACTGATTCGCTCCCAGGTGGTTTCACTCGAAGTAGGGCTTGGCTATGCCACCAATCCGGGTAACCTGCGCCTTGAGCTGTCGGACTTCGCGCCTATGGAGGAAAAGCCGGCTGCATCCGCTTCTTCTACGGAGCTTGAAATAGAATAAATTACATGGGCCGTCCGGCTCCGGTGGTCGTCGGCGTGATTTCAGATACTCACGGTCTTTTGCGGCCGGAAGTCTTGTCTGCGCTCCAGGACTCTAATCACATCATTCACGCCGGGGACGTCGGTGATCCTGCGATTCTGGAAAAGCTTTCTGAAATTGCTCCGCTCGCAGTTGTTCGCGGCAACGTGGATCATGGGTCGTGGACGCGCACCATCCCCGCTACGCATGTCCTCGAAGTTGAAGGCGTCTTGATTTACGTCCTGCACAATCTCGCCGAACTAGATCTCAAACCTGAAACCGCGGGATTTGCGGCAGTTATTTGCGGGCACAGCCACATTCCTAAGCAGGAAACCAAGAACGGCGTCCTCTACTTCAATCCCGGCGCCGCCGGGCCTAAGCGGTTCAAGTTGCCGGTAAGCGTGGGCAAACTGGTCATTGAAAATGGCAAAATCCGGGGCGAGATCAATATCTTGAACTGTCCGTAACTTATGATATATTCCGCCCCATGAAGACCTTCCGGCCACTATTTGGTCTTTTACTCATAGCCCTGCTGGTGTCAGTTGTGCCTCGCAGTTTCGCATTCCAAGACGACGATGATGACAAGCCCGAGCCTGCGCCGCGTTTCCACGCCAAAACCCTGGCAGGCGAACAATTCAACAATGAGTCCATAAAAGGGAAAGTTGTATTGCTCGATTTCTGGACTACTTGGTGCAAGTACTGCCGCCAGGAAGAAGACATGGTGGATGAGATCGGCAAGGAATTTTCCGACAAAGGTGTGGTCGTTCTCGCCATCAACGTTGCCGAATCCAAGAAGACGGTCAAGAAATACCTCGAGCAGTATCCGCGGACTTCTAAAGTGGTGATGACCGAAGACACGAACCTCGCTGCCATGTATCAGGCTAATAGCTATCCGATTTATGTAGTGATTGACCGCGAAGGAAACATCGCTGGCACACAACGCGGTGCAGCTGGCGAACGAGCACTGCGCAATCTCGTGCGGCGTGCCGGAATCGGAGTTGAAGAGTAACTCCAAACCATTATTCCAGTAGCCCTTCGCCATTCTGGGGCTAATTCCCAATTTGATTTGGCACCAAGAATCAGAGGTCCTGTTCTCCTCGCTGCGGCATTCACTCACCAGTGGGTTGGCCGATCAAGAATTCAGAAACAATGAAGAGCTGCGGCATCATCATAGGCGTCATCTCGGACACTCACGGGCTCCTTCGTCCTGAAGTGCGAACGGCCTTTGAGCACGCCGAGTACATTCTGCATGCCGGCAACATTGGTGACCGCAAAGTGCTGGATCACTTACATGAGATTGCCCCGGTGCGTGCGGTGCGCGGTAGTGCCGACCACACGCCGTGGGGACTTTCGCTGCCCCAAACCAATTCGCTGGAAATTGGCGAGGTAGCGATTTATCTCCTCCACGATCTGGCCGAACTCAACGTTAGGCGTAGGTACGATGTGATCATTTCCGGACATGGCCATCTTGCGAAGGAAGACATGATGGATGGCGTACTGTATTTCAACCCTGGATGTGCTGGGCCGCAGCAGGGGCACCTGCCGGTGAGTGTAGGCAGGCTCAAAATCTCAAATGGCAAAGTCGAACATGAGATTGTGAAACTGGCGGGATAATCTACTGACGCTCAGTTCGATACAATCCCTTCCATGTCCGTGCAGTTTCAAGTTACCGCCACTGGCGGCGCGGGGCGCACTGGCCGCCTGATTACTCCGCATGGAGAAATCGAAACTCCAGTGTTTATGCCTGTGGGAACCCTGGCCACGGTCAAAGGCGTTCCCCAGGATGTACTTGAGGAACTCGGGGTTGAAATTCTTCTCGGCAATACCTACCACTTGTATCTGCGACCCGGTGTTGAGCAGGTCCGCAAGTTCGGCGGATTGCACGGATTCATGGCCTGGCCGCGCCCGATTCTGACTGACTCCGGCGGATTCCAGGTGTTCAGCCTGAATGAACTGCGCAAAGTCTCGGAGGAAGGTGTGACATTCCGTTCGCATCTCGATGGATCGTCACACTTTTTCAGTGCGGAGAGCGCTATGGAAGCGCAAATCGGGCTGGGTGCAGACATCATCATGGCGTTCGATGAGTGCACAGAGTACCCGGCGGATGCGGCGCGCGTGCGGGCATCGATGGAGTTGACCCTGCGCTGGGCGGAACGAAGCAAAAAGCACTTTGAAGCTCATAAGCACGAGGTCCCCTGGAAATCTGAGAACCAAGAACCGAGAACTGAGAACTGGAGTTCCCAACCAACCTGTCACGAAGCTATCGCTGCGAGTTCCGCCGGGCAGCCGAGGGCGGCTGCCACCACACAAACCCAGTCCCTCTTCGGCATTGTCCAAGGAGGCATGGATCTCACTCTAAGAAAGGAGTCAGCAGAGCGCACGGTGGAGGTCGGCTTCCCCGGCTATGCCATCGGTGGGCTGAGCGTGGGTGAACCTCGCAAGCTGACCCGAGAGGTCGTCGAAGCCACCATCCAGCACCTTCCGGCTGATAAACCCCGTTATCTCATGGGGGTAGGAACACCTGAGGAAATCGTGGAGTACTCCAAACTGGGCATCGACATGATGGACTGCGTCCTTCCCACCCGTGCCGCCCGCCACGGCCTGCTATTTACCTCAGAGGGAAAAGTCTCTATCAAACAAGCGCGCTATACAACTGACTCAGGGCCACTTGATCCGAAATGTAAATGCCGGGTGTGTACCCGCTATTCACGGGCCTATCTCCGTCATCTTTATGCATCGAACGAAGTGTTGGCGCAAGTCCTGAATACTGTCCACAATCTGACCTATTACCTTGACGAAATGCGCTCTGTACGGCATTCTATTGAGCTTGGAAAGAGGGCCAGTTTTCTTTCCGGGGACAGACCCTAGCCTAACTGACGGCGTCCCTGGTGCCTTGAAGCTGAAGAATATCCGGCCTGAATAAACAAGACTCCCGCAGAGCAGAAATGCACAGGGCTGTGAACGCCGACAGGTGTGGCCCGAAGTTTGGCTTGATGCGGACAACCAGGTCATGAACATTCATTTATTGGCTTTCGACACGCCGGGGGGATTGGGTGGGATCATTAGTTTTGCCCCGCTGATCCTGATTTTTGCCGTCTTCTATTTCCTTCTGATCATGCCGCAACAGCGCAAGCAAAAGAAGTGGCAGAACATGCTGAATGAGTTGAAAAACGGCGACAAGGTGGTAACTAGTGGCGGATTAAAAGGGACCATCATCGCGCTGCGAGATGATTCCATTCATCTGCGGGTTCCGCCGGACAATTTGCGGATGGAAGTAACTCGGGCATCGATTGTCACCGTGACCACTGACGACGCAGGTAAGACAGAAAAATAGAATTCATACATAATTTATATAACTCATGAACAAGAATTTAGGTTGGAAACTCGGGCTTAGTATCGGCGCTGTGCTGGTGTTCTTGTACGGGATCTTCGGAATTCCGGGCGCCTTTTCGGGCAGCGCCTTATCGGATGCGCTCTTGACGGGTGGACCGCTAAGAAACGGGATCCACTTGGGTCTCGATTTGAGCGGCGGGATCCACTTGATTCTCCAGGTGCAGGTCAATGAGGCCGTCAGCAGCACCTCCGACAGCTCAGTCGATCTGCTAAAAGAGCAGTTGGCCAGTCACAAGATCAACTATACCGACATCACTAAGCCCGACCCGACCAACAACCCTGACATGATCGTGATCAAGGGAGTGCCTCCCGACTCTCAGTCCGATCTGCGTGGCATTATCGGTGACCGGCTGCCTGAATATGATTTTAAATCCGGTGCGGAACACTCATGGGTCCTTACCATGAAGCCGCAGAATCTGGCCAAGCTTAAAAACGGCGCGGTTTCGCAGGCCATTGAAACCATCCGCAACCGCGTCGACTCTTTGGGTGTCTCCGAGCCGACCATTCAGGAGCATGGCCTCGGGCAATATCAAATCCTGGTGCAGTTGCCGGGTGTGGATGATCCCGCCCGCGTGGAAGGCATTATCAAATCCACCGCTATGCTGGAGATCAAACAAGTGATCGGCGGACCGTACTCCAGCGAAGCGGATGCCTTGCAACAGAACAATGGGTTGCTGCCCCCGAATTCCCTGCTGTTGCCATTTCACGGCTTGGGAGGCGAGGGCGGCGACCGCAACCAGTATTACATTGTGGCCAGAAGTTCCGCAGTGGCTGGCAGCGATCTGCGTTCCGGCGGAGCTAGCGCGGGCCGCGATTCCAGCACCAACGAATATGAAGTCAGTTTCAATTTGACCAATGAAGGCGGACGCAAGTTTGCGGCCTTCACTGGCTCTCACGTTGGCGACAAATTGGCCGTGGTGCTGGACCACCAGGTTCGAGAGGTGGCAAACATCAAGGAACAGATTCACGACTCGGGCCGCATCAGCGGCAGTATGAAAGAGGAGACCGCCCGCGACCTGGCTCTGGTGCTGAATTCCGGCGCCTTGCCTGCCAGCATCAACTATTTGGAAGAGCGTACTGTCGGCCCGTCTTTGGGTAAAGATTCGATCCGCGCCGGAGTCACAGCTACCATCGTGGGCATGATCGCCGTGCTGCTCTTTATGCTGGTCTATTACCGCGGCGCCGGCGTGAACGCTGATCTTGCCCTGATTCTGAATCTGATCATCCTGCTTGGCTTCCTGGGCTTTACTGGAGCAACGCTCACTTTGCCCGGAATCGCTGGAGTCATCCTCACCGTCGGCATGGGCGTGGACTCCAATGTCCTTATTTTTGAGCGCATCCGTGAAGAGTTGCGCAACGGCAAGACTCCGCCGTCAGCTGTGGAGCAGGGTTTTAGTTATGCCTGGGTCACTATTGTGGATACCCACGTGACCACGATCGTGTCCGCACTCATTTTGTTTCTCTTTGGGACCGGGCCGGTGAAGGGATTTGCAGTCACCTTGACCTTCGGTTTGTTGGCCAACCTTTTCACCGCAGTGTTCGTCTCACGCATGATCTTTGATTGGGTTTTAGGGCGGCATCAGCGCGGCGAGGCTTTAAGTATTTAGAAATACACAAGGACTAACAGCTTGGAATTTTTTCGCAATCCGAACATAGACTTCCTGGGGAAAAAGTGGTATTTCATCGCCTTTTCTCTTGTATTCAGTGTCGCGGGCCTGCTTTCTATTTTCTTCTGGCACGGCATCCCCCTCGGCGTGGATTTCCGCGGCGGCACCCTGGTGTACGTGAAGTTCGCTCAAGCCCCGAACAATGCGGAGATCCATGAGGTCATGCGCAAGGCGGGCCTGCCCAGTGCCAAGATACAGACCTACGGTCCGGCGTCCGACAATGAAGTGCTGATTGATCTGGATGTGCGGGAAACCAGCGAAAAGGCGCTCGATCAGGGCAAAGCAGAGATTATCAATGCCCTGGAAAGCAACGCTCAGTCTGGGAAAAAAGACCTGAACAACGCCAGCTCTTTGGCAATTGAGAAGCATCTTCTCGATAGCGATCCGCTGCATGCCGGCGCTGACGCGAACCAGCGCTATGCCGCATTGGCCAAAGTAATTACCGAGTATCGGGACAAGACCAAGGGCGGCGTGTTGAGTTCGTTGGATGAGTTGAAAAGCGTAGCGGACGCACCGGTCATCGCTTCGCTCCAGGATGGTTTTTATCTGTCGAACTTTGGCGTGCGCAACGTGGAGATCGTCGGCCCCCAGGTCGGCAGTCAGCTCCGTTGGCAAGCCCTCAGAGCAACGCTCTACTCGCTGGCCGGCATGCTGATTTACCTCGGCTTCCGTTTCGAATGGATCTACGGCTTGGCTGCTGTGGTCACGGTGTTTCACGACACCCTCATCACTGTAGGCGCATTTTCCTTGACCAATAAGGAAATTTCGCTTACCGTGATCGCCGCGATCCTTACGCTGATCGGCTACTCGAATAACGATACCATTGTCGTTTTCGACCGCATCCGCGAGAACCTGAAGCTGATGCGACGGGAGAAGTTGAGCGATGTCGTTAACCGCAGCATCAACCAAACCCTTAGCCGGACGATACTTACCGCAGGGTTAACGTTTCTGACAGTTTTGGCCTTGTATTTGTTTGGGGGCGAAGTACTCCGAGGATTTTCGTTTGCTCTGGTCATCGGGATTCTGATTGGAACTTATTCCTCGATTGCAATTGCCGCCCCGATCCTAGTGGCTTATCAGGATTGGCGGTCTGGCCGCGGGAAACGCCCCATGGTGGTGGCGAGCGGTAAGGACAGCCGTCAGGAAAAGGTCAAAGTGAAGGCCTAGAAAATTGTAAAAACATTTCCTGAATAACACGTTGATTGTAAAAGACTTGTTAGCAGGATTAGAATACGGTGCGCTGCATCCAGGCTGGGAGCAAACTGGGAACAGGCGGTGTCTAAATATTGCGTAGGGTGTAGGTAGGAGAACCTTATGTTTGAAGACAGCCTAATCGAATCGGGTGGCAGACTTAGTACCAAACGTAGAGGTACCACGACGGTCGCGTTTCTCTTTCAGATCGCGCTGATCGGGGTGCTGGTACTGATCCCTCTGTTATTCACGGAAGCTCTTCCGAAAGCGCAGTTTCTGGCGACCCTAGTGGCGCCACCACCGCCGCCACCACCACCGCCACCGCCACCCGCGGCAGTCCCGGTGCATGTCGTCAAGGTACAGACCGACATAATCAACGGCGCTCTGCGCACTCCGACCAAGATTCCGGAGAAAATTCAGATGATCAAGGAAGACGAGGCGCCCCCGCCGATGTCGGCGGGAGTTGTGGGCGGCGTTCCGGGCGGCGTTCCGGGCGGACAGATGGGTGGCGTGCTGGGCAGCATCATCAGCAGCACTAGCGCTCCGGTTCCAAAGGTAGCAACACCGCAACGCATTCGGGTTTCCCAGGGTGTGACCTCGGGCCTTCTGTTGAGGAAGGTTAATCCCACTTATCCTGCCTTGGCTCGTACCGCCAGAATCCAGGGTAAGGTTCTTTTGCAGGCCCAGATCAGCAAAAGTGGCGACATTCAAAACCTTCAGGTGATCAGTGGGCATCCAATGTTAATTCAGTCGGCGTTGGATGCGGTGAGGCAGTGGAAGTACAGACCCTATTACCTGAATGGAGAGCCGGTCGAGGTGGACACTACGATCGAAGTGAACTTCACATTGTCCGGAGGCTAGAAGCCGGACAAGTTTTGTTGGGCCACCGCTCCCGCAAGGTACCCGGGTGGGAGTGGCGCAGCACGGAATGAGTTTTAAGTCCCGGCTTGAGCGGTTGCCGGATTTGTAACCAAGAAATTTTGTAGGTGGACGAGTTTCCTCAGGAGGAAAAGCAACTCATGCTCTTAGCGAATCTAGCAGCAATCACATTTTCACACGCAACCACGGTTGCGGCCATGTTGTTCCAGGAGCCGCAGGTGGGATTTGATCCCCTGTCCCTGTGGCGTCAGATGGGATGGGTCGCAAAGGCCGTCGTCATCATTCTCTTCATCATGTCTGGCTGGTCTATCGGCGTCATGATCGACCGCGCCATGGCATACAGCGCAGCCCGCAAGCAGTCACGCGCATTTGCTCCGGCAGTCGCTGGCGCGCTCCGCGATGGCCGCATTGATGAAGCCATCAAAGTTGCCGAGCGCAACAAGAAAAGCCATCTGGCCAAGGTAGTCACCGCCGGCCTCATGGAATTCCGCGCTCACCAGGACAGCGGCGAAATCCCTGGCGAAATCATTGAAGCTTCCAAGCGCGCACTGGAGCGCACCGAAGCCATCGTTCACGCGGAACTCAAGCGCGGATTGGGCGGCCTGGCCACCATCGGCTCCACTGCCCCCTTCGTCGGCTTGTTCGGGACCGTGTTCGGTATTCTGAACGCCTTCAAAGAAATTGCTTCCAGCAAAACTACTGGTCTCGGCGCGGTTGCAGGCGGTATTTCGGAAGCCCTGGTGACGACGGCAATCGGTCTGTTCGTGGCCATTCCCGCGGTCATGATGTTCAACTACCTTACCGGCCGCGTCGAAGCGTTCGACGTGGAAATGGACAACTCCTCCAGCGAATTGATCGATTACTTCTTGAAACGTCGCGGAGCTGGAGTCCGCCGCTAACGAAGTTTGTGAGTTGCTGACCCGGTGTTGAGCCAGGCTCAACACCGGGCCCTCTTCGAGATCAAAGCGGGCGAGTTGGATGCCCGCGGGAGAATAGCTCCTATGGCAATTTCAATACGCAACGAGGGTTCGAAGGTAAGTTCTACGATCAACGTCACTCCCATGGTGGACGTGATGCTGGTTCTGCTGATCATTTTCATGGTCATCACGCCCATGTTGTCGCGTGGCCATGATGTGGATATGGCCAAAGTAGACAACCCCACACCTATGCAGGACGCAGACAAGGACGACGCCCTGCTGTTAGCGGTCACCAGAGATGGGAAAGTCTACTTCGGCAACGACCTGATCCAACTCGACCAGATCACTACAAAGATCAAAGACCGCCTGGCATCAAAGAATGACAGTAAGATGGTGTTCGTGAAAGCAGATGCCCGCGCCAGGTACAAGTTCGTTGTAGATGTCGTGGACAACGTTCGCGCCGCCGGGGTTGACCAATTGGGGTTGCTGACAGAGCAAAGGAAGAATACGATTGCCGCCCCACCTGCTGGCCAATAGCCTTTCGGAGCCTGAACAGGCTGAGGGTTGATAGGGAACAGGAGATTTGATATGTCAATGACAACAGGGACAAGCGGTGGCCAGAGCGCCGACATCAACGTGACTCCGTTGATCGACGTTCTGCTGGTGTTGCTGATCATCTTCATGGTGATCACGCCTTTGACGCCCAAGGGACTGGACGCGCTTGTGCCACAGCCGCCTCCACCGAACCAGCCGAAGAACGAAGCCCCGGACCGCACCATCGTAGTGCAGTTGATCGACCGTGGCGCGGCCGCTCCGGAGATCAAAATTAACCAGGACGATACCACCATGGATACGCTTCAGGGTCGCCTGACGGACATCTTTAAGATGCGCGCGGAGAAGGTAATGTTCGTGAAGGCGGACGATAATATTCTGTTCGCCAATGTGGCCAGCGTCATTGATATTGCGCACGCTTCCGGGGTCGACAAAGTAGGTTTGATTACGGCAAAAGTTGAAGCTGGTAATTAGTTCGCATCAGAAAATCACAAGCGGCGCGGGCGTTCCGGTCCCGCGCCTTCCTCTGTGTCTGGTCGGTTCGATGAAAAGGGAGATCTGGCTGCAATGAAGAAAAGCTTACAAATATTGGCGTTGGCAGTGATCGGTCTGGCAGTGCTCTCCACCACAAGCTGCGACAAACTGCGCGCACGTGCCGAACTCAACAAAGGTGTACAGGCGTTCAAGAACAATCACCCCGAACTCGCGGTGGACCATTTCCAGAAGGCTACAAAGCTGGATCCGAGTTTACTGAATGCGCGTATTTATCTCGCTACTGCCTATGCCACCCAGTACACTCCGGGGGCCGACACACCTGAAAATAACCAGCTGGGGCAACAAGCGATTGACGAATACAAAGCAGTCCTGGAACAGGACCCGAAGAACGTAAACAGCCTCAAGGGCATTGCTTCGCTTTACTACAACATGAAGAAGCTGGATGAAGCCAAGCAATACCACCATAAAGTGACGGAGGTGGATCCCAACGATCCTGAGACCTATTACTCCATCGGCGTCATTGATTGGACCGAGACTTATCAGAACGCCGCTGAGCTCAAAGCCAAAGAAGGACTCAAGGTTGATGATGACATCGTCAAAGACAAAAAGCTTTGCCCCGCACTCAAGAGCCAGAACGATCCTCTGATCCAGGATGGAATCGATAATCTGAATAAGGCATTGGCGCTGCGCCCCGACTACGATGACGCGATGGCTTACCTGAACCTGCTCTACCGTCGCAAGGGCGATGTGGAATGCGGCGATCCAGCGGCCAAGCAGGAGGATACAAAAACCGCCGATGACTGGGTGGACAAAGCCATGGCGACCAAAAAAGCAAGAGCAGAAAAGCAACCCGGCGCAACCGGAATCACTCTGGATCAGCCGAAATAGTTACAGATGAGTGAAAACCAAAGCCTCTGCTGCTTGCAGAGGCTTTTTTGTGCTGTGGCTACGAACCCTGTGGTCTTCGGTTACTGTAGCGTCCCGTTTGCTTGCAGGACTTTCTGCGCGTAGAAGTTCTCAACCTTTGCCTGATCGTGCATGGTTTCATCATAAGCAGCTTTCAGTAGTTGTTCGCGCCGATCGCGGAGTTGGGAGCGGATGGCTTCCTTCACTCGCGGGTCAGACAATGTCCGTTGTCCGGCAGGCTCCTTAGAAACCAATTTTACAATCTGATAACCGATCAGTTGCTTGGTGCCTGGGTTCTCCCAAGGGAGAATTTGCGTGTGCTGCCCCGGTTCCAGCTTGGAAACTGCATCACGGGTAGCCGGATCGGTGTTCCTGAGGGATGACTCAGGAATAAAGCCCAAATCGCCGCCATTGCCGGCGGTCTCAGTGTCTTCTGAAAAATTGGCGGCTAGGGTAGCGAAGTCATCGCCACTATCCAACCGGTTGAGAATGGTCTGGATCTTCTTGCGGGCTTCGGTGTCGTTTTGCGCCTTGTTATTAGGGGCTTGTGGATTGGGAATCGGGCTCACCAGGATACGCGCCAAATGATACTGAGGCTCCACAAAATTAAAGTCCGTGGCGTGTGCCTTGTAATAGTCAGAAATGTCCTGGTCGGAAATGCTGATCTTGGAGGTGATCTCCTTGTTCAGTACTTTATCCACCGTGAGCGACCGGCGGATTTCACGCTTAAAATCATCCAGCGTAATTTGCTTTTCTTTCAACCGCGCATCGAATTCTTCGTTAGTGTAGGGGGCTTTTAGCTCGGTAATACGCCGGTCCACTTCATCATCGGTGGCCAGAAGGCCCAACTTCTCCGCGCGCCGCATCAGGATTTCGTTATCAATGAGCTGCCGCAGGATGCTCAAACGCAGGCTCGTGGCCTGCTCTCCGGTAGGCTGCTGCGAGGAGCCGGCGATCTGTGTGTGATAGTACTTGTCTACTTCTTCACGGTAGATCTTGCGGCCGTCCACCGTGGCCATGACTTCTCCCTTGCCCCCTTTGTCACTGCAACTTGCGCCAAGGAAAAGTAACGTCGTGGCCAATATCAGGGCCGTGCCTGGTAATGAATGGTTAGTCTTCAAGCAGTCCTCCACACGCGATCCACAGTAACGTTATTGTAAATTGCCAGAATTAGGATGCCGCAAGCGTCAGTTGCCGCCAGACCCGGATAATTGTCCCGCCGGATGCGCTGGCGGCGTCATGCCAGCGTCTTGCAGCGCACGGTCAAACACGGCGCGAAGCTCTTCAATCGGCAGCGCTCCGCCTTCTACTTTTTCCCCGTTGATGAACAATGCTGGAGTGCCATCAACCCCTAAACCCTCCGCTTCCTTGACTGAAATCTTGACCGTAGTCTCATCCTGCGCCTTGAGACAAGCTTGCAGCTTGGGTATATCCAGGGAATGCTTCTGTCCCTGGTCCAGAGTCAGGTGATCGAGCGCGGAAAACTGTTCGTCCCTGCTTTTCTGCGAGTTAAATTCCCGCTGGTTGGCATGAACGTAGTCGGCAAAGTCCCAATAGGCATCGGTGTTTTGCGCAGCCAGGCAATTGGAATCCACGGCTGCGTGCATGGCCCAGGGATGAATCTCCGTCAGCGGAAAGTCCTTGTAAACGAATTCCACCCGGTCGCCGTATTCTTTCAGCAGTTGGGGAAAAAGCGTTTGGTGCATGCGCGAGCAGTAGGGACACTGGAAATCGTCGTAGTTGACCGCAACCACTTTGGCATTCTTGTTGCCGCGCACCGGCCGGTTGCTGAGGTCCATTTTCTTCATGACCTCGGCATAAGGGTCTTGGTTGAGGTCCAGTTTTGTCATGCGGATCAGAGTGTTGCCGTCTTTGGCCAGCAGAAAATCGTAGGTTGATTTCTTGTCTCCGCCGTCGAGGGTGATGGTCAAGGTGTTGTAGTTAGGGAATTCGCTGGCCTTCAAAGGGCCAAGGACGACGTTCACCCGTGGCGGCAGACTGTAATAACTCCGCACCTGCCGCTCGATCTTGCGAGAGAGATCCGGAGACACCGATTGTGCGGAACATCCCAGGCAAATCAACAAAAACACCGCGAAAGCACGCCGTAAGAAAGCCACTAGAAACCGCCTATACATTTGAGGATCAGGCAAGATTATCTCATAGGGTCACCGCACGCTGTGCCATAACCAACGACGCGGTACTCTGGGAGAGAGTGCGTCTCAGGCGCTACGGGTAATCTTCGCAACCGGTAACAGGGCATTCATCGAACCGGAGCGGAACCCTTCGAGGTCAAGGGTTACAAACTTAAATCCAAGGGCCTTGAAAACACGGGTGAGCTCAGCTGCCATTTCCGGCGAAAGCGCGTGTGCCAACTCTTCCTGCCCAATCTCGATGCGGACGATATCTCCGTGGTGCCGTACTCGAAACTGCCGGAACCCAAGCTTGCGAAGGGCATCTTCGCCTTGTTCCACCACGCTGAGCGTTTCCCGCGTAACTGGACGTCCGTACTCGATCCGGGATGAGAGACAGGCGGAGGCGGGCTTGTCCCAGATGCGTAGTCCGGCCGCGCGCGCCAGCTCGCGGATGTCCGACTTGGCCAGTACGGCCTCCAGCAGAGGGGCATAGACGTTGTGCACCTTGGCCGCAGCCTGTCCGGGACGGAAATCACCCTGATCGTCCAGGTTGACGCCATAGGCAATGGAATCAAAGCCCCGTATGCGCCGGAAATCCTCCATGACGGTGAACAGCTCATCCTTGCAGTGGAAGCACCGCGACGCATCATTGCGGGCGTATTCGGGCCGATCGAGTTCTTCCGTGGCAATCACTTCCAGTGGAATGCGTTGTTCCTCCGCAAAGGCAATCGCATCCTGCAAATGTGTGCGGGCCAGGCTGGGAGAGTCCGCGATGACTGCCAACATCTTGTCCCCCATGGCCTGGTGGGCCGCCCAGGCCAGAAAAGCCGAATCCACCCCGCCGGAATAGGCCACCAGTAAACGCCCTAGCTCTTTAAGGCGTGTATTCAGAGTCGAGCGCTTGGCCTCGAGATTTAGCCCGGAAGACACCACAATATCTTAGACGAGATGCACCACAAATTGACTAGAAAAGCCGTTCCCGCCGCCCCAGATTGCCGAACGACCCGATATTGGCCAAAGCAAAAGTAAAGCGGAACTGGTTCTCATTCCGCACCTGCCCCAGGGCAAAGCGGCGGTATTCCACGCTGAAGCCGCAACAGTCCCAGTTATAGGTGGTTTGGGCGGAAGCATATTGCAGAAATCCACGATTGGCGTCGATCCCGACGTTGCCTGCGGCGCTGAAGCCACGTTTGTTGGTACCGCCGTAGCCCAGGAGTACCCGGAATTGATTGAAAAGCTGAGTGACAGTCGTAGACGTATTCTCACCGGGCAACCGCAAGAAAGCATCCCCCCCACCAATAGTGAATTGGCCAATGCGGTAATCGAGTAGAGCGGTGCTCGAATTAATTCGCCCCTTCTTGATATCGTAATCCAGGTCCCACTCCGCCCCGGTCCGTTCGGTGGTTTGAAAGCGCAGGCGTGAAAGTAGAGGGGAAAGCCGGCGCGCTTCGGTAAGAAACGCAATGCCAGTTAAGTCTGCCGTAGTGTTGAATACATTGCGCGTGCCCGGAATCAGCGCTCCTCCGAACGTCGGATCGATAAAATATTTTTGCGCCAGCTCCCAGGTAACCACTTCGCGTACCGCTGGTTCCTGGGAACAGTCCGGTTCCGATTGCTGCGGGTTCCATGGAACCCGGCTTTCGTCGGGCCGCCCTCCTACACTCAACCGCGGCATACCCGTGCTGTCGCAGTCTTTCACCGCTGGTTTCAGCCGTTTGGCATAAAGCCGGTTGACCACGCCATACTTGACCTCATTGGTGTTACTCAGGATGTCCCGCGCGTCAAAACGCAAGATGCGATCGAAATTGTTGATGCCTGTCACGTAGCGGTAAACCACGTGCGGTTCGATCACATGTTTCCATTTTCTCCCCAGCATCTCCCCGCCAAATACCCGTTCCAACACGGGTGGTCGGATTTCCAAAGAGCCTTCTAAATCTCGACGATTGATAGGATTGTCGACCGCCACTCCTACTGCTGCCGGGTTCGCCGCCAGCTGCTTGGTGTAGAGTGTGTCGCGGGCACCCACCAGCGCCCGCACTGTCCATCCCCGCACCAGTAGAGGCAGAGAAATGCGCGGATAAAAATCAAAGCGCCCAACCAGTTGCCCGGTATTGAAAGAGGGCTCGCTTCGGGACAGTCCCTCCGCCGAGGCGTCGTAAGCCCAATACAAAGGCGATGATCCCAACTGGTGTTCGACGCTCGTAAGGTCCAGCCCCGGGGCATGCAAAATCGTGATGACATCGTCCTTGGTAGTGCTCTCAAAGTTCTGGTAGCGCTGGGTCAGTACGTTGAAGGAATGTCCATTGATAGTTTTGGTTAAGAACGCCTGCGACTTGACCTCCGAGTTCACTGCTGCGCTGAAAACTTCATTGAAAGCCAGGCGAAAAACATAGGAGCTGAGGTAATCCACATTGGCGACCGCGCGAAAGTTATGAAACCGGCTCTCAGCATCCAGCCGAACATTGGTGCCGCCTTGGTCGACATTGACTAACTGAGGCGTGGTATTGGGCGCTGCGTTGGGATCGGCTTGCAGGATTCCCCGGTCAAAGACGCTGTAGAAGTTCAGGTCTACAAAAGATCTTTCACTAGGGCGTGCCCTGAATTCTCCCTGCGGCGCCCAGCCACGCTTGGAGAAATATTCAGTTCCAGCCAGCAAATCCGTGGTCCGGGTCATTGCCCAATAGACGGACTCACCAAACACCAGCCCCTTGCGCGATGAATTTCCGATGTTGGGCACCAAAAGTCCGGATTTCCTCTGCCGTTCCACGGGATGGGTGGCGTAGGGTAAAAATAGTATGGGTACGCCTTTAATGCGGAAGGTACTGTTGTAGATCTTGGCGTCTCCGGCAACATCCACAGTGATCCTGCTGGCAAAAAACTGCCACTTGGGCCGAGGCAACTGGCAGGTGGTTACCGTCCCACCATGCACCAGGTAGTGGTCCGGCGAGGTCTTTTCTACAACCTTTCCGGTGAAGTAGAAGGGATTCTGCGAAGTAAGAACAAGCCGCTTTTCCGGTTTCCCTAACCCGATGGTGCCAACCACATTCTCAAATTTTCCGGTTTCCATGCGTGTGTTGTAGGTCCCATGGGTGGCCTGCAAATGTTCGTTGTTAGTGGCTCCATTGAGAACCACGTGGCCGTCGGCGATGGCATCGCCGGTATCTCGGTTGTAGGTGATTTCATCCGCGTACAGAGTGTAGGGTCCATATTGGATTTCAACTTGACCGCGCAGCTTGTAGACTGGGCCGTCCATCTCCTGTTCCTGGGAACGGATCGTTACATCTTCGCGGTCCAATGCCGAAGGTGCATTTGGAGTGGTTTGCGCCCGCTCCTCCGGCGCACGCAACTGGCTGGTTACTAGCGGAGGAGCGACAAACCAATGACAAATCAGCACCGACGTGATAAGAAATCGTGTGCGGCAAATCATCGGGAGCGTACGCAGCCTGACATAGAACGCATGATGGATATGCGTGACGTTAGCATGACGCTGGCCTCGTGGGCAAAGCGCGCGGCCTCCCGAAAGCAGCTGCAACATTCGTAATATTTGGTCCAAGACCCGTTCATGCCCTGCCCTATTTGTGGCCCGGTTTGCCACTGCGATCAGAGAACTGAAGGTGTACACCACCTCTCCATCGGTCAGGGTGAGCCGGTATCACGCTGGCCGGACCCTGAAGCCTACGATGCCAGCGAGCAGAAATTTGCTGCCAGCCTGGAGCAAGCCACCCCCGCCGATCGGGATTTTAAACCGGTTGAGGGAGTAGAGGCACAGATCGAGGCACTCGCATCCGATCTGTCTGGCCCCTCAACTTTCCAGGATCATGAATATCCCTCGACATGGAAACAGGAACTCGCGGCAAAGTTAAACGAATATCGCAGCCGCCACAAAGCGAAACCCCCGCGCTATCCGTCGTTACAGCTGAAATTTGAGGCCACGGAGCCGGCGTGGAATACGGCTGCTCAGCCACCAACCGCATCTCCCTATGCCAGCCGCGAATCAAGCGCATTAGATCATGCACAACTGGAGCCTGCCCCTGAACCCGAAGCGCCAAGCAGGGCAGTTGAGCCAACCGGAAGACTCATTGAATTCCCGCGTGCCGCTTCAGTTTCCAATATGTGGGGTGATGCCCTGGCTGATCCAGTGATGGAGCGTCCGCGCATACTCGAAGTCCCCGAATCAGATTTCTTACTACCGGCACTAGGCGGCATTTCAATCGACCCAGCGCCGGTCGCTGAGGAACAGAAACGTCCGGGCATTGAGATCCCTATGCTCACAGCCCCCATGTGGCGGCGGGTGGCAGCGGGAGCCATGGATGCAGTCATCGTTGCCTCGGCAGTCGCGTTGTTTAGTTATGTTTTCTTTGCCATGACCGGAACGGTGCCGGGCGTACGGCCTGTTATTACGGGCGGCGTGCTTGTAACGACATTATTCTGGGCTGGGTTTCAATACCTGCTCCTGGTGTATTCAGGGACCACACCGGGGCTAAAGCTGGCCGGACTGGAGTTAAGCCACTTCGATGGCAGCGCAGCCCCACGCCGTCTGCGGAAATGGAGGGTGCTGGCATCAGTGCTCTCCGGAATTTCACTCTGCCTGGGTTATGCCTGGTGCTATCTGGATGAAGACCGCTTGTGCTGGCATGACCGCATCACGAAGACTTACATGGCACCGCAGCCTTAACCGCTTTAATATTTTTGGGTGGAGCAGGGCCTTCGGCCCTGCGTTATGAGTCACGAAATGACTTGGGTTTCAGCCCCCTGAGGGTCCCTCAAGCTCAGGGCTTGAGAATCGCCTCGAGCGAGCTATTCAAATCCGCGAACTCGAACTGATATCCACTTTCCTTCAACTTCACAGGTTCCACTCGCTGGCTGGCCAGGAGCAATTCATTCGCCATCTGTCCAAACGCTAACCTCGCTGCAAAAGCAGGTATCGGAAAGAGTGTGGGCCGCGAGAGCACGGTCCCTAGAACTTTGGTGAATTCAAGATTGATCACCGGGTTGGGAGAGACCACATTCATTGGACCTTGGATACTAGTTTTGATCGCATGGAGAATGGCGCCTACCACATCCTGCATATCCACCCAACTCCACCATTGGCGCCCGCTACCGACGCGCCCGCCAAGTCCTAAGCGAAAAGGCAATAGCATCTGCTTTAGAGCGCCACCCTTACTGCTCAACACGATGCCCAAACGGGCGTGCACCGTCCGGATGCCCGCATCCGTCGCAGGCCTCGCCGCGGCCTCCCATTCACGACAGACGCCGGAAAGGAAATCTTCTCCAGATGCGCTGTCTTCTCGCAAAACTTCATCTCCGCGATTGCCGTAGTACCCGATCGCCGAAGCGCACACTAAAACCTGCGGACGCTGTGGTGCTTTGGCCAGAGCTTCAGCCAGATTCCGCGTACCCGACACCCGGCTCTCGCGGATGCGGCGCTTCTTGGCTTCGCTCCAGCGTCCGACAATCGTCTCCCCGGCAAGATGAACAACCGCATCAAAGCCGGAGACAGCGTCTGGAGACAGCGGCTTGTCAGGGCTCCACTGGATCGTTCCTGAGCCTGCGTGAGGGTTGCGGGTGAGGCACACAGACTGATATCCCGCTGCCGACAGCGCCGGCAACAAGGCGTCCCCAATCAACCCAGACGCCCCACTCACTAAAATTCGGGACGAGTTCATAACAAAGCTCCGGCCCCAAATCTAGCAGAAGACCTGTAAGTTCTGTAGATACAGATATTTTGAATGGACCGGAGGATTTGGAATGCAGGCGCGCCTGGGAAGCCAGTTCTGCCTTCGCCGAACGCTATAATCGAAGCACGGCCCCGCACCGGTTCCCTCCCTGTAAATGAGCGGGTTAACTCAGCATGACGACGTTGCGCGAACAGATCGCGACCACCGCACTCACCGTCACCAAGTTCCGTGACTTGATGAAGACGATGCGGGAGAACCGCCCCAACGACGATCTGGAAATCGTCAAGAAAGCCTACGAATTCTCGCAGACACACCATGCCGGTCAAACCCGCGCCTCGGGTGAGCCTTACCTCGTACACCCTCTGCAAGTGGCCCTGGTGCTTGCCGAAATGAAAATGGACGCGGTGGCTGTCGCCGCCGGCTTGCTGCACGACTCCGTAGAAGACACCTCGGTCACCATCGTGGACATCCGCAAAGAATTCGGCGAGCAGGTGGCCCATATCGTCGAAGGCGTCACCAAAATCAGCCAGATCGACTTCGCCACTCGCGAAGAGCAGCAGGCGGAAAATCTGCGCAAGATGATGCTGGCCATGATCGACGACATCCGCGTGGTGTTGATCAAGCTGGCCGACCGCCTGCACAATATGCGGACGCTCGAGCATCTGCCGCCGGATCGCCAACAAAAAATCGCCAAGGAAACTCTGGAAATTTATGGCCCGATCGCTCACCGCCTGGGAATGGGAAAAATCCGCGGTGAATTGGAAGACCTGGGCTTCCGCTACCAGGACCCCATTGGCTACCAGCAACTCCATGATGCCGTCGAGGCCCGCCGCAAAAAAGGCGAAGAGTTCCTGGAAAAAGTGGAAAAAGGCCTGCGTGAAAAGCTGAAGGAAGCTGGCATCACCGCCAAAGTCGAGAGCCGGATCAAGCGTCTGTTCAGTATTCACCGCAAACTGGTCAAACAACGTATCAACATAGATCAGGTTTATGACATGTTCGCCATGCGCGTAATCACCCGGTCGATTCAGGACTGTTACGCCGTTCTGGGCATTGTGCACAACGCCTGGCGGCCGGTGCCCGGGCGAATCAAAGATTTCATCGCCATGCCCCGCCCCAACCTTTACCAGTCTCTGCACACCTCAGTCATCACCGAAGACGGCACGCCTTTCGAAATTCAAATCCGCACCGAAGAAATGCACAAGATGGCGGAGGAAGGCATCGCCGCCCATTGGAAATATAAAGACGGCGCGGTTTCGGCTCAGGATGAGCAGCGCCTGGCCTGGCTCAGGCAGGTAGTCGAATGGCAGCGCGATGTCTCCGACCCCGCCGAATTTCTCTCCACTCTAAAAATCGATCTTTATCCCGAAGAGGTCTACGTCTTTACCCCCAAAGGGAAAGTAGTAGTTCTACCGCGTGAGTCCACACCGATTGATTTTGCCTACACCGTGCATACCGAAGTCGGCCACACCTGCGTGGGAGCCAAAGTCAACGGCCGCATGGTTCCGCTCCGCCACAAACTGCATAGCGGAGACATCGTCGAAATCATGACCCAGCCCGGCCACAAGCCCAGCCGCGATTGGCTGAGTGTGGTCAAATCTTCCCGCGCCCGCAACAAGATCAAGCACTGGCTCAACATCCACGAGCGTGAGCGCGCCATTGAAATCGGCAAGAAGCTGATCGAAAAAGAAGCCCGCAAATATCGTGTCGCACTGAAAGACATCAAAGACGAAGACCTGCGCCGGGTTGCCACAGAATACGGCCTGGGACAAGTGGATGATCTGATGTCCGCCATCGGCTTCGGAAAATATTCGGCCCGTCAGGTCCTGGGACGTTTGGCGCCTGCCGGCGCGCATCCCCTAGGCGAGGAACAAAAGCCCGGCTTGGGCAGCGTTGTTCGCCGTGTCTTTGGAGGCGATCACAATGCAATTCACGTGGCCGGGTCCGGCGATCTGCTGGTCTACCGCGCCAAGTGTTGTAATCCCATCCGCGGCGAGACCATCGTTGGCTACGTCACCCGCGGCAAGGGCGTGGCCGTGCATGCCATCAACTGTCCCAACGTCCTGAACCTCATGTACGAACCCGAGCGCCGCATCGACGTTGAATGGGAGCGTGATGACAGCAGTCCCAGCGCATATCCTGTCAAAATCACGGTGGCTTGCGATGACCGCTTCGGCATGTTGAAGCAAATCACCGCCGTGATCAGCGACAGCAAAACCAACATTCGCAACATCGAAGCCCGTACCGGCAACGGACAAGCGAGTGTGGACGTGATCATGGACATTGCGGACTTAAAGCATCTGGAAAACATCATTAACGGTGTACGCAAAATTCCCGGTGTGCACGATGTGCAAAGACTGCAAAGAATTTAAGAAGGTGGCTAGTGAATAGTGGCTAGTGGTTAGCGGCCATGATTTACTAGCGACTAACCACTAGTCACTAACCACTGATTTCGGAGGCGCGATGCGAGAGGTAATTGCAACCAGCGACGGCCCGAAAGCTATCGGGCCGTATTCTCAAGCTATCAAGGCAAATGGTTTTGTGTTCGTCTCTGGACAAGTGGCGATTGATCCAGCCACACAACAGGTGATCGATGGTGATGTAGCCGTACAGACCGAGCAGTGTGATGAAGAACCTCGCCGGAATTCTTAAGGCCGCGGGCAGCGGACTGGAGAAGGTGGTCCGCTCCACAGTTTTTCTAAAGAATATGGGAGACTTCGCGGCCATGAATGAGGTGTACGGGAAGTATTTCACCTCGGCTCCGCCCGCCAGAGCCACCGTGGAGGTGGCCCGCTTGCCCAAAGACGTACTGGTCGAAATTGACGTAATCGCCGTCGTCATAAACCGAGATCGATACGATTAACAGGGAGGTCATCCATGCGAGCCATTTTGGTGTTTGCAGTTCTGGCGCTAATTACCACGCCAGGCTGGGCGCAAACCAAGACCAGGAAACACACCAGACCTGCCCCCGCTGTCAGCAAGCCGACGCCGGTTACGGGTGATCCGGTTCGCACCGCTACCGGCCTGGAGTATTGGGACATCAAGGTAGGCGACGGCGCTCTCGCTGATCGAGGCAAGATCGTATTTGTCCATTACACCGGCTGGCTTACGAACGGCAAGAAGTTTGATAGCTCGGTAGGCACCGGCCATCCCTTCAAGTTTCACTTGGGGAATGGAGAAGTGATCAAGGGCTGGGATCAGGGCGTTGCGGGCATGAAGGTCGGGGGCAAGCGCCAACTGCGAATTCCCCCGGACCTCGCCTACGGAAACAGCGGCTATCCCGGAGTGATTCCGGCGGGCGCAACTTTGATCTTTGATGTGGAACTGGTAGGCGTGAATTAATAGCTAGTTTTTACCAGCCACTAATCACTAGCCACTAACAACTATGCCTTAACGACTTTGCCGGAACGCAGGCAGCGAGTGCAGACGCGGATGCGCTTCCCCACACCCTTCACTTTGGCGTGCACCGGACGCAGATTGATGTTCCAGCGCCGCTTGGTCACGTTGTGAGCGTGGCTGATGTTGTTTCCCGATTGCGGCCCCTTGCCGCAGATATCACATACTTGTGCCATGACTGGTTCTGATCCCTTCAGGAATTAATACGTAAGATATAGATTTTACCGGAGTTGTGGCTTTTCGACAACCCAATCCGTGCCAGTGTGGAGACGGGGCTTGCCTCGCCAGTCCTTGATATCCTTTACCCCGAACCCAGGTTGACGGGTCAAGTCCCGTCTCCACACGAATATCTCTAAAACGCGTGGTATCTTAGTTTTTCATGTCCTCCGCCCGCCAAGAGTTAGTAAGCTTGCTGGCCACAAAGTCCTTCCGCCTGGGAGACTTCAAGCTCTCCTCCGGCGGCACCAGCGACTATTACATCGACTGCCGCACCACAACACTGGATGCACGGGGCGCCAAGCTCACCGGCGAGGTTTTTCTGGAAGAGATCCAAAAGCGCGGCTGGAACCCGCAAGCCATCGGCGGCTTGACCATGGGTGCGGACCCGATTGTCGTATCGGTCGCCATCGCCAGCGGGGAAATCAACGGCTTCCTGGTGCGCAAAGCCGAGAAGCAACATGGTACCGGACAAAGAATCGAAGGCTTCCGCGAAAAAGGCGCGAAGGTGGTGATTGTGGACGATGTGTGCACCACGGGATCATCCACGGTTCAAGCGATTGAAGCTGCACGCGAATTTGGATTTGAAGTTGTGGGTGCGATGTGCCTGGTAGAGCGCGAAGAAGCGAAGGGTAGGCCGAATGTAGAAAAAGCCGCGACGCCCGCTCCCTTCATTTCAGTTTTCACTGCAAGTAATGTGCGGCAAGAACACGTAAAAACGCATGCTGGATCGTGATGAGAGATAAACCAAATCGTCGCTTCCAACATGCACATGCGATAGTGAGATTGGATTTTCCCTTAGATCAGGAAAACCCAGAAAATAGCATCTCTGTCGTAAAAGTTTTTCTTTCTAAAGAGCATGCAGAAACGGAAACAGCACGATTGAACAGAACCAATGCGGATAAAAACTGTCGGTATCTGGTACACATAACTAGATTGGTGAGCTCCACCATATGATTCAGACCCTGGAATGGACCGACTCCGGCGTACGCTTCATCGACCAGACGAAGCTGCCGACTGAAGAAACCTACGTCAACTGCACTACCTACGAGCAGGTAGCGGACGTCATCCGCGACATGGTGGTGCGCGGCGCGCCAGCCATCGGCGTGTCCGCCGCCATGGGAATTGCTTTGGGCATCAAGAATTCCAAGGCCACGACTTCGGGAGAACTGAAGCAGGACTTCGACAAGATCTGCGACGTAATCGGCAAGACCCGCCCGACCGCAGTCAATCTGTTCTGGGCCATCCGCAGGATGAAGGACAAATTTGAAAATTTACGGGTGCGCCCGTTGCCGCAGATCAAGCAAGCATTGATTGATGAAGCCAAACACATGCACGCGGAAGACATTGCCATCAATCAGGCCATGGGCCGCCACGGCGCGACGCTCATGCCCTCGAGCGGCGGAGTGTTGACCCACTGTAATGCCGGCGCGCTCGCAACCTGCGGCTATGGCACTGCACTCGGTGTGATCCGCGCCGCTATTGAGCAGGGCAAGAAGATCCACGTCTACGCCGATGAGACCCGCCCCTTCCTGCAAGGCTCTCGCCTCACCGCCTGGGAGCTGAACAAGGACAAGATCCCGACAACGGTCATTTCCGACAACATGGCCGGAGCCATGATGCGTCAGGGCAAAATCGGCGCAATCGTCGTCGGCGCAGACCGGATCGCAGCCAACGGCGACGTGGCCAACAAAATCGGAACTTACTCGGTAGCGGTGCTGGCCAAAGAGCACGGCATCCCGTTCTATGTGGCGGCGCCAATTTCCACGGTGGATCTGGAAACTCCCGACGGCAGCAAGATTCCCATCGAGCAGCGCAATGCCAGAGAAGTGACGCATATTGCCGGCAAGCAGATGGTCCCGGATGGCGTGCAGATTGAAAATCCGGCGTTTGATGTCACGCCCGCCAAATACGTCACAGCGATTGTCACCGAGCGGGGGATCGCTAAAGCGCCGTACGCAGAATCGCTTGCCAAATTGGCCGTTGCCGAAGCTGTAAGTATTTAAAGGTGGAGGCATGGGCGTCCCCGCCCGTGCCACAGCGTCCAGCAGATCAAAGCTTTCAGCGCATTCCAGATCGGGGAACGGGCGGGGACGCCCGTCGCTCCATGTAACCAAATGATTCAATCGCAGGTTTGCTTTGAAAGCGGTGGCAAAACTATCCGGCTGGATTGTTTTCTGCCGGACGATTCCAGCCAGCATCTGCCCACTGTCATTGGCCTCTACGGATTTGGTGCCGACAGTTCCAGCATGGCCGATTCCTCCACCCAATTGGCCGACCAGGGCTTTGCCGTCTATGTGCTCCACTACTTTGACCGGACCGGGCAGGTCGAAGCAGAAAAGTCCGCGCTCGTTATGAACTTCCCCTTCTGGATGAAAACCCTCTGGGATGCCGTCAGCTTCGTCGAACAACAATCATCGGTTGATCCGCAGCGGATCGGATTGGTGGGATTCTCCCTTGGGGGCTATCTGGCGGTATGCGGGTCGGCGATTGACCCACGCATCAAGGCGGTAGTGGAGTTCTTCGGCGGCCTCCCCAAAGAGATGAAGCTGTTCATGCGCCGCCTCTGCCCCACGCTGATCCTGCACGGAGCAGACGACGCCGTCATTCCGGTGTCCGAAGCACACCATTTGCAGAAAGTCCTCGCAAGAAAGAACATCCCCCATGAAGTCCAAATCTATCCTGGCGTAGGTCACGGCTTTGATGGGGAAGTCTGGAAAGATGCTCGCGTTCGCACCCTGGCATTTCTGCAAAAATATCTGATGGCACCCGGCGGAACGCCGGGATAGCTTTTCTCTGTGAACTCCGCGCAACCTCTGCGTCCTCTGCGGTCCAAGCTTTTGATTTGCCTACCAGCAAGTAAACCTTAAACGCAGAGTACGCCGAGAACTGCCGCAAGCAGAGATGGCAGAGGGAACAATTCGCCGCAGCAGGCCGTATCATAGAGTGGGAGGCAACCCCATGTTCACATTCCTTCTGTGGTGCATATTGTTCGTGCTTTGCTGGCCTTTGGCGTTGCTTGCGCTGGTCGCCTATCCGATCATATGGTTGCTCCTGGTGCCCTTCCGTCTGGTCGGGATCGCAGTCAATGGAGCGTTGAGTTTGGTCTGGGCCGTGGTTACCCTGCCGGCCCGGCTGCTGAGCGCACCGTTCCGCGTTTGATACTAGCAACCGCATAAAACCTGCGGAGTCACGTATCTGCTTCGTCCGCCACCCTGCTACCATCAAATCAAGATGGCGCGCCGAAAAACCACCAAACCACCAGTCAGCCCCATGCCCGGGCTGGGCACTCGCGGACCCGGCGAGGTTGTCATCATCACCGGCATGAGCGGGTCAGGGAAGGCCTCCGTCCTCAAGGCTTTTGAAGACCTGGGCTACTATTGCGTGGACAATTTGCCGGTAGGCCTGATCCCTCGCTTTGCCGAACTGGTAGGGACATCCTCGGAAATCGAACGGACCGCGCTGGTGGTGGATGTACGCGAAGGCGCGCAACTCGGGGAGCTTCCCGACATCATCAAAGCAGTCAAGCGGGTCCTGCCCACCAAGGTCCTTTTCCTGGAGGCGCAAGACGCAATTCTGCTGCGCCGCTTCAGCGAAACCCGCCGCCCGCACCCTCTGGGGACCAACTCCCCGGTAAAAACATCGCTGGCCAATGAGCGCCAGCGCCTGCACGCCATCCGCGCCATCGCCGACCTGGTGGTGGACACTTCAAAATTCAATGTTCACGAACTGCGCGCCTACGTGACCGCCCGCTTTCAGCGCAAAGAGTCCGAGAAGAGCACACTGGTGTCATGCGTCAGTTTCGGCTTCCGCCACGGCGTCCCGGAGGATGCGGATCTCATGTTCGATGTGCGCTTTCTGCCCAATCCACACTTCATCCCCGAGTTCCGTCCCCTGACTGGGCGCGATCCTAAAGTTGCAAAATACATCCGTTCCTTCCCTCAGACGCGGGAATTCATTCAGCGTATTTCTCAGCTATTGGTGTACTTGCTTCCTCACTACATCCATGAGGGCAAAAGCTATCTGACGATTGCTTTCGGATGTACCGGAGGCCAGCACCGTTCGGTGATGATTGCTGAAGAGGTCAGTAAGAGGCTGAAGAAGGCCGGGTACCGGGTCAAAGTTGTGCACCGGGACAGCCCGAAATAGTCGTTGGTCTTTGGTCGTCAGTCGCTGGCTAACGACCAAAAGCCAAAGACCAAAGACCAGCTACGCGCGGCTAAAGTAAAATAGCGTACGTAAATGCCAGCACCCGACTCCCCTCTGCGGCAGCTCATGCGCCTTGTGCGATACGTCATTCCTTATTGGTTGCAGTTCATTCCCGGGATTGTGTTATTGGCAGGAGTCGGTTTTTTCGATGCGTTTCGCATCGTGCTTTTCAAGCCCGTCCTTGACCGCGTATTGAATCCGGCGTCCGGCTCGGAAAACATACAGCTTCTGACCATTCCCCACTTCAACAAAACCATCTACTTGCAGCAGTTTGTTCCCTCGCACTTTCATAACGCCTGGACGATTGTGGCCTTTGCGGTGGTCGCATCCACCGTTCTGAAAGGCATTTGCGATTATGCCGGGACCTATCTGGTGAGCCATGCCGGGTTCGGCATGGTCACCGATCTGCGGAACAATCTGTACAACTCAGTACTGCGGCGCTCGGCGGCATTTTTTCAAAAACACACCACTGGGACCCTCATTTCTACCATCATCAATGACATCGAGCGGGTGCAATACGCGATGTCGAGTGTCCTAGCGGAATTCTTGCAGCAGATTTTTACATTCATATTTACCGCGGCTGCGGTCATCTTTCTCGGCCGCGAGCTGGCCTGGGTCCTACTGTTGTTTGTGCCCTTCATTATTGTTTCGGTGACGCGAATTGGCCGGAGAGTCCGCAGCACCACCCGGACCGGACAAGACAAACTGGCCGACGTGCAGAACATTCTTCAGGAAACCATTACCGGCAACCGCATCGTGAAGGCGTTCAGCATGGAGTCATGGGAAATTTCGCGCTTTCGCCAGGCTGCTCTGAAGTTATTCCGGGCCAACATGCGGTCGGTGGCAGCAGCAGCCATCAGTTCTCCGCTGATGGATATTTTTGGGGCCATCGCTTTCGCTCTGTTGCTTCTCCTGGGGCGCGACCAGATCGTGCACGGCGTGTTCACGATAGGCACATTTGGGGCATTCGTTGCCGCAGTAGTCAGTCTCTACAATCCGGTCCGCAAATTCGCCGTTTTCAATAACAGTTTCCAGCAGGCCCTGGGCGCGTCGTCGCAACTGTTTCAATTCATGGACAGCGAAGACACCGTCCCCGAAAAACCCAACGCCGCCGTCCTGGCGAAATTCGCTCGCAGCATACGCTTTGACCACGTAGGGTTCTCTTACGAGGCGGAGGGGAAAGAGGCCCGCGAGATTCTGTCGGACATCAATCTGGAAGTGAAAGCGGGAGAGGTGTTGGCAGTAGTCGGCTCCAGCGGCGCCGGTAAGAGCACGCTGGTGCATTTGATCCCCCGTTTTTTCGATGTGACCTCAGGCCGCTTGACCATTGATGGCAACGATATCCGCGATGTCACGTTGGCTTCATTGCGATCACAGATTGGAGTGGTTACCCAGGAAACCGTGCTTTTCAATGACAGCCTGCGCAACAACATTGCCTACGGCCAGCCCGGTGTCTCACAAAAAACAGTTGAGCAAGCCGCCCAGGCGGCTCTGGCGCATGACTTCATCTCCGAACTCCCGTCCGGCTATAACACCACAATCGGGGAACGCGGCGTCCGCCTTTCCGGCGGGGAGCGCCAGCGCATCGCCATTGCCCGCGCCATCCTGAAGAACGCTCCCATCCTGATTCTCGACGAAGCCACTTCCGCGCTGGACTCGGAGTCTGAAGCCCTGGTGCAATCCGCGTTACATAACCTGATGGTCGGCCGTACCGTGGTGGTCATCGCGCACCGTCTCTCTACCGTCCGCCGTGCCGACCGCATTGTGGTGATTGAAGATGGCCGCATTGCCGACATCGGGTCCCATGAAGAACTTATGAACAAGCTGGGTACCTACCGCCGGTTGTATGATTTGCAGTTCATCGATTTAGAATCGCCCAAAATAAGCGAGGCGCCGCTGAGGCAATAATCCATGCCCATTCGATCCATGACGGGATTCGCGCAAGTAAAAGGCCAGTTGTCCGCCCCGCAGAACAAAGGACAGCTCGGCTTCACTGTGTCTCTCAAGTCAGTCAATCACCGTTTTCTCGACCTGCACTTCCGCATGCCGTCCGAAACCGATGCGCTGGAGATGAAACTGCGCCGCCTTTTCAAAGAGAAAATTGCCCGTGGACATGTGGAACTCTCACTCAACGTTGATCGCTCCGGAGACAATGGCCTCGCACTCAATCGTCAGCTGGTAAGCGGCTACATCCAAGCCTTCCGCGCTGCGGCAGCCGAGTTCAGCCTGGCCACGGACCCAGACCTTAACGTAATCCTCCGTATTCCCGGAGCGCTGGACTCAGGTGCCCTTCCTGCCGATGAGGAACTGGAAGCCGCTGTCCTGGCTAAAACAGAAGAGGCGCTGCAAAAGTTGAATCAGATGCGGGAAGAAGAAGGTAAAGGAATCGACAAAGAACTCCGCACCCGCCTGGATCACATCCAGAAAGCCGCATTCAGCATCGAGAAGCACCGCAAGGTAGTCCTGCAAACCTACGCAGAGAAATTGAAGTCACGCATGCAGGAATTACTCAGCACACAGGTCGACCCCGACCGCATCTTGCAGGAAGCCGCATTACTGGTAGACCGCAGTGACATCCAAGAAGAACTGGTGCGACTCGATACCCACGTAAAGCATTTCATCGGCATGCTGGACCAGGGCGGAGAACTGGGTAAGAAACTGGACTTCCTATTGCAAGAAATGAACCGTGAGGCCAACACGCTGCTGTCCAAAACTTCCGGCCTGGCTGGCGAGGCGTTGAACATCACCGAATCCGGACTGGCTATCAAGTCCGAGATCGAGAAAGTCCGCGAGCAGGTGCAGAACATCGAATGATCGGCATCTACATCATCTCCGCGCCGTCGGGCTCGGGGAAATCCACGCTAGTCAATGAAGTTCGCAAGCTTGTTCCTGGGCTTGCGTTCTCCATCTCCTACACCACGCGCGCCCCGCGCGGCAGTGAGCAAAATGGACTGGAATATTATTTCGTTTCCCGCACGGACTTTGAGGAGATGCTCCGTAAGGATGAATTCCTTGAGCATGCCGATGTCCACACAAACTGGTACGGCACGGCCCGCCGCTTCCTGCGTGAAGCCACGGAAAAAGAACACGATCTACTGCTTGACATTGACGTACAAGGGGCCGCACAAATCAAACAAAAACTGCCAGAAGCAGTAAGCATCTTCATCCTCCCGCCCAACCGCCAGATCCTGGAGTGGCGGTTGCGCCGCCGCAGCGAGGATTCGGACCAGGTCATCCAGCGCCGAATGGCCACGGCCACTCGGGAGATTGAGAATTACCCAAAATACGACTATATTTTGATCAATGACCGGCTGGAGGAGTCTACGGAAAACTTGCGGTCGGTCCTGCTCGCAGAGAGGTTCAAGCGCACAGGTTCAGTAGGAAGCACCCAAGATACGGGAATTTTGTCGCGGGCCGAGCGCTGCCAACTGGTGAACATGCGAGAAAAAGTGAAGCCGATCCTGGATTCGTTTCGCAGCAGCGATGGTGCCGCAAGCAGTTAGCGGCTGGGAGAATTTTATGAAGTTGATGGACGGATTCGACAGTAATTACCGGTACATCCTGGTGGCCGCACGGCGCGCCCGCCAGCTGCAAGGTGGCGCTCCTCCAGTAATCGAGACCCCTTCCCGCAAACCCTGCCGCATCGCGCAGGATGAAATCAAGGCCGGCAAAGTGAAGTGGGAGAAAACGGATTTGGCTGGCGAGTCAGCCACCGCGGCGGCGGCTGAGGTGCTGGATAACGCCGTAGGCCAGGCCTAGGTTTAATGGAGCACCGGGGCGTCCCCGCCCGGTGAGCGAGCAAGGTTCTTCCCATGAAAGTAGCCCTGGGTGTGAGCGGCGGTATTGCAGCCTATAAGGCGGCGGAAATCGTTCGCCTGCTGCAAGATCGTGGATTGCGCGTGCAGGTCATCATGACCCAAGCCGCGCAGGAATTTGTCCGCCCCCTCACCTTTGCCGCGCTCTCCGGTGAGAAAGTCATTACCGATCTTTTTTCTTCCGGAAACGAACAACCCAACATTGATTCCGCAGTCGAGCACATTGCCGTCGCCCAGGCGATAGATGCTTTGCTGGTAGCGCCCGCAACCGCCGACGTGCTCGCCAAGTTCGCGCAAGGGATCGCCAATGACTTTTTAACGACTCTGTATCTGGCCACTACCGCGCCGGTAGTTGTTGCCCCCGCCATGAACGTCAACATGTGGAACCATCCCGCCACGCAGGCCAACTTAGACCTGCTGCGCAAGCGCGGTGTGCGGATTGTGGAACCCGGCGAAGGCTATCTGGCCTGTGGCATGACCGGCCCGGGACGGCTGGCCGAGAATGAGGCCATCGTTGCGGCGGCGCTGGAAGCTTTAGGCGCGTCGCAGGATTTGGCTGGGGAGACTGTCCTTATCACTGCCGGGCCGACCCGCGAAAAAATTGACCCCGTCCGTTACCTCACCAATCGTTCCAGCGGGCGCATGGGCTACGCCTTGGCGGAAGCTGCGTTGCGCCGGGGCGCGCGTGTCCTCCTGGTAAGCGGGCCGACTGCGATCAAACCGCCCGCCGCAGCGGAAACGACAAGAGTCGAATCTGCGGAAGAAATGCGGCGAGCCGTGTTAAAGCTTTTGCCCGAAGCAAGCATCGTCATCAAAACTGCCGCGGTAGCGGACTACAGGGCCAAAGATGCCGCTGACCAGAAGATCAAGCGCAAAGGCCCGTTGACCTTGGAACTCGAACCAACCACCGACATTCTGGCCGAACTCGCCCGCCACAAGCAGGGCCAGCTCATCATCGGCTTCGCCGCCGAGACCCAGAATGTCCTGGAAAACGCCCGCAAGAAGCTGACCTCGAAATCTCTCGACGCCATCGTGGTCAACGACGTTTCCCGCGAAGGCGTGGGCTTCGACTCTGACCGCAACGCGGTCACCATCATTACCCATGACGAAGTCATAGAAGTCCCTGAAACCACCAAATGGGACGTAGCCCAGCGGGTCCTGGATCAGGTAACCCGCCTGCGCAAATCTGCCATGCCCACTGAGAACTGAGAACTGGGAACAGAGAACCGATTTCCACCTCAGGCCCAGGTATGTGAGAATACCTGCGATGCCGGTCACACTAGATCCCCAGCGTAAGCAGGCCTTAGCCGAGCGCCTGCGTTTCTACAACGAGCTAGGAATCTACGATTTCTACCGTCGTGGGACGGCAGCAGAACTTCAGCCTGAAGAAGTACCCCAGCCAGAATTGCGAGAATCCATGAGCCCCAGAGCCAGTGCTGTGATCGCGGCACCTACGGCTGAAGAAGACATGTTCGCCGCAGCCAATCCCAAGCCGGAATCGAAGGCCGCGAACCCGGCAGAGGCCTTGCGCCTCATCCGCGAAGATATCGGAGACTGCACCCGCTGCGTCCTGCACAAACAAGGCCGCAAGCAAATCGTCTTCGGAGTAGGCAATCCCGCCGCAGAGCTGATGTTCATCGGCGAAGCCCCCGGCGCTGACGAAGACATTCAAGGAGAACCCTTCGTAGGCCGCGCCGGCCAGTTGCTCAACAACATGATCAAAGCCATGGGCATCCAGCGTGAGGACGTCTACATCGCCAACATCATCAAATGCCGCCCGCCAGGCAACCGCACTCCAGAGCGGGATGAGTGCGAGACGTGCTCGCCGTTTCTGATGAGGCAGATCGCGGTCGTCCAGCCGAAAGTGATTGTGGCGCTGGGAGCAGTTGCGGCCAAAACCCTGCTGGCAATTAGCGCGTCGATGATGGAGATGCGTGGCCGCTGGTACGATTTCCGTGGAACCAAGCTGGCGGTGACCTACCATCCAGCGTTTTTGTTGCGTGATCCGCGGCAGAAGAAAGAAGCCTGGAAGGATTTACAGATGGTGATGAAGGAATTGGGTTGGAAGGTTCCACAGGCCACGTAGCGCGGCCGCCTCGGCTGCGCGCCAGCGAAGCGAGCCGTTATGGTTTCTTCACTGCAGGCTCAGGCTCGGACTCCACACCAGGAAGCAGCACAACCCTGGCATGTAATGACCTGGCAACACTTACTACATTTGCAACATTGGCAAATAACACATTGGGATCTGCCTTTACATAGATCACCCACTCCGGTCGCCGGCTGATCTCGGCCTTGATCCCATCGCTCAATTGATCCCATGAAACGAGTTTGGAATTCACATAAACCCTGGGCGGAATTCGAAATCCAGCGTCTTGTATGTAAACAACTATAGGCCCAGCCCACCGCTCGACAATCCCGGCAGAACTCGGTTTTGTCAGATAAACGAGCAGGCCGCGCTGCGGGAATGGGCTGGATATCATGAAGAAAACGATAAGCCAGCTCAGCCCGAGAGCAGCTATCAAACTAAATGAGGGCAGCGCCGAAAATCTTCTTTGGAGAGGAAGTTTTTGCGCCCATTGGAAATATTGCGAACAGGCCGGGATCGCTTTGGGTTGGGACGGGTCTCTGCTGATCTGAAGTTCGAACGAGTGTGGGCCTGGCGAGGTGAGGGAGATTCTGTTTCTTTCGAGTTTCTCGCGGCTACGCAAGACAACCCGGCGGATCAGTAGAACCAATCCAGCCAAGAAGAGAATCAGGCACCAACCGCCAAGACTATCTCCCCACGCTGAGTACTGAGAATAGAGCCCCCCTTCCTCCTCGACCCTCAAGCGAGGCGTCCCCGAGTTGAGGCGGCTCCCGTCCTCCAATATTTGGACATCCAGCAGATAATGTTTTCCACTCCCGACGGAGAACATACCTATCCCGCGGCTAACGTCGCCCCACCCCAAGCCGGAGATGCGGCGGTATTTGTCACTGTCGCCTTGAGCTATTACGCCGTTTTGGTCCGACAGCGTCCAGGACGCACGCAATGCGTGTGGCTCTGTAGAGCAATCGCCGTAGGCAGTCCCCATAAAGCAAGAAACTCCCTCGGAATCGAAGCGTTCATCCAACACGATCTCGATTTCGTAGTCGCTGCTGAGATTGATTGCAAATTGGCCGGTTTTGATGTGGCCGGGCGCCAATGATATTGGTACATCAACAGGCACCCATGACCGGGTCTCCTCCCACCATTTCCATCCCCATGGAAATGAGACGGCGGCCAAGATCAGGCCAATTCCGATTCCGACCGACCACGGCGTCCGTGCTGCCATACCTAAATGAGACACCGGAGATGCCGATCGGGGTATAGCCAGAAGGTTACCGGCGACGTTTGTTACGATTCCATTGGGCCGGCGGGACGCCGGCGTTGCCATGCCCGAATTCTCCGATATCGCCCTGCCCGTCCCCCTGGACCAGGCCTTCACCTACCGCATCCCCGAAGGTCTGGAGCCGCAGGTCGGCGCGCGTGTGCTTGTCCCCTTCCGGCAGCAACGCATGTCGGGCATAGTGATCGAACTCCACGACCGCAAACCGAGCGTCCAGACCAAGAACGTAATCAGCGTGCTGGACGCCTCGCCAGTCCTGGACGCGCAACTCCTGAAACTAGGCAAGTGGATTGCCGACTACTACCTCGCGCCCCTGGGAGAAGTTTTCCGTACCATGCTGCCGTTGGCGGCGGAGTTCAAGCGGGTGGTTGTTTATCGCATCACCGACGAGGGGCAGATGGCGCTGCATTTGGCCGGGATGTCGGGATCATCGGCGCGCTCGCGCAAGACTCCCGCTGACCAGATGGCCGAATTCCGCGTGCTCGACTACCTTACCGAGCGAGAAACGGTCAGGGACGCATCCTTGCGCTCGGCCACACATGCTTCGGCGGACGTGATCACTGGCATGATTCGCAAAAAATGGATCGCACGCGAAGACCTTTCTGATGCCGCCGACGGGTCTCACACAGTTAAAATTGCCGTCCTGAAGAGTGCGGTAGGAAAGCTCAACGCCAATCAAAAGCTGTTGTTGGACACGCTGGCCGCAGCCGGAGGGCGCGTGGCGGTTGAAATCTTGCAGAGCCTGGAAGTCCCGCGCACCACGCTGGCCACGCTGGTGAAACGCGGCCTGGTAGAAATCGTCGAAGAACCTGCGGAGTTGACACGCTCTCGACTGAAAGCTCGCCCTTCGCCGTTCGATTTCCAATTCAACCCGCCACAACAGGAGGCACTTAACAAAATTACTGACGCAGTA
The DNA here is from genome assembly GCA_963837365.1 of uncultured Acidobacteriota bacterium. Lineage (GTDB taxonomy): Bacteria > Acidobacteriota > Terriglobia > Terriglobales > Acidobacteriaceae > CAWBXL01. The sequence goes on along the minus strand of CAWIMW010000002.1, from coordinate 1,256,610 downwards.
AGCGCCAAACAATTCTCCGGCATGTTGCTGCACGGCGTGACTGGCTCGGGAAAGACGGCGGTCTACATGGCCGCGATGCGTGCGGTGCTGGAAGCGGGACGGTCGTCCATCTTGCTGGTCCCCGAAATCGGACTTACCCCGGCAGTCGCCGCCGACCTGCATCAGGTCTTTGCCGACGAAGTCGCCATCCTGCACTCGGGGCTCTCCGACAAAGAACGCGCCGAGCAGTGGCACCGCATCAAGCGCGGAGAAGCGCGAGTAGTCGTAGGCACGCGCTCGGCAGTCTTCGCGCCAGTTTCTGATTTAGCCCTAATCATCGTCGACGAGGAGCAGGATTCCTCCTACAAGCAGGAGGAAACCCCGCGCTACCACGCCCGCGACGTGGCCGTAGTCCGCGCCAAGATGGCGGGAGCGGCCGTCGTACTGGGCTCGGCCACGCCGTCGCTCGAATCCTACTTCAACGCCAAAAAGAATAAATACGCGTTGCTCGAATTGCCCGACCGGGTGGAGAAGCGCCCACTGCCCGAAGTCGAAATCATTGACATGCGCCAGGAGTTCCAGGAAACCGGCCACGAGCAGGTGATTTCGCGCAAGCTGGCCGCAGAAATCAAAGAGCGCCTGGAACGCAAAGAGCAGGTCATGGTCCTGCTCAACCGCCGCGGCTATTCGGCCTTGGCGATGTGCCGCTCCTGCGGCAGCAAAATGGAGTGCCGCAACTGCGCCGTGACGCTAACGCATCATCTGAAGCAGCATCGCATGATGTGTCACTACTGCGGATTCATGGCGCCCGTGCCGAAAAAATGCGGCGAGTGCGGCAGCGAGTACGTCTACTTCCTCGGCACCGGCTCAGAAAAGCTGGAAGAGCTGCTGCACGGCATGTTTCCCCAAGCCAGAATCGGCCGCCTCGACCGCGACACCGTGCGCGGGCGCGAAGACTTCGAACGAGCCCTGAACGCCTTGGATGAAGGCGAACTAGACATGCTGGTAGGCACGCAGATGATCGCCAAAGGCCACGACATTCACGGCGTTACACTAGTTGGAGTAGTAGGAGCAGACGCTGCTCTGGCTTTCCCGGATTTCCGCGCCGCCGAGCGCACATTCCAGTTGCTCACCCAAGTCGCCGGGCGCGCCGGCCGCGGCCAGTCCCCTGGCAAAGTGGTGCTGCAAACCTACTTCCCCGATCACTACGCCGTGCAATACGCCGCCCAGCACGACTTCGCCGGCTTCTATGATAAAGAACTGCGCTTTCGTAGCTGGATGCATTACCCGCCCTACAGTTCGCTGGCCAACGTTCTGGTTCGCAGCAACAAGCTGGATGAAGCCCTGCAATGGTCAGGAAAGCTGGGAAAATGGTTTGAGAAGACCAGACATGACGGCGTGCGGGTTCTAGGCCCAGCAGCCGCGCCGATCATGCGCTTGAAGCAGGATTACCGCTATCACTTTGTGCTGAAATCCCCGAGCCGGGAGAAGTTGAACACCACGCTACGAGCCATGCTGGCTTATGCAGTATCGCAGAAGATCCCCCGAACCCAGGTCATTGTGGATGTGGATGCGGTGTGGCTGATGTAGCCTCCGGCTTTATAATCACCAGATGGCAACCCTGCCGGCCACATCCCCGGCCCAGACTAAATACGAGCCGGTCATCGGCCTGGAAGTTCACGTCCAGCTCCTGACAGCTACCAAGATTTTCTGTTCCTGCTCAACCCAGTTCGGGGCTGCTCCGAACACGCACGTCTGCCCAGTTTGCCTGGGACTGCCGGGGGCTTTGCCCGTCCTGAACAAAAAGGCCGTCGAGTTCGCTACCATGGCGGCCATGGCGCTGAACTGCCGCATCAACGAGACTTCAATCTTCGCCCGCAAGAACTATTTCTATCCCGACCTGCCCAAGGGCTATCAGATCTCGCAATACGACAAGCCGCTGGCCGAGCATGGATACATTGAGATCCCGATCCCGGGTGGTACCAGGAAAATCGGCATTACTCGCCTGCACATGGAAGAAGACGCCGGCAAGAGCCTCCACGAGGGATTTCTCGATGCCGGCGACAAGACCGCGATCGATCTGAACCGTACCGGCACACCACTGGCGGAAATTGTGAGCGATCCAGACATCGCCAGCCCGGATGAAGCCTACGAATATCTGACGAAGCTGAAGGAGATCATTCTCTATACCGGAGTCAGCGACTGCAATATGGAGGAAGGCTCTCTACGCTGCGACGCCAATGTCAGCGTGCGTCCGCGCGGACAGAAAGAATTCGGCACCAAGACAGAAATCAAAAATGTGAACTCCTTCCGTTTCGTCCGCGAGGCGTTGGAATATGAGATCGAACGCCAGATTGATGTGCTGGAATCCGGCGGAACCGTCAAGCAGGAGACCCGCCTCTATAACACCAACGAAGGCAAAACCTACAGCATGCGTTCCAAGGAACAGGCGCATGACTATCGCTATTTCCCGGAGCCCGACCTGCTACCGCTAGTCGTAGATGAAAAGTGGCAAGCCAAACTGCGCACCGAGCTGCCTGAACTCCCTGAAATTCGCCGCAAACGCATGATGGCGGACTATGGCATCACCGAGTACGATGCCGGCGTCCTGACCGCTACCAAGCTGCTGGCCGACCAATTCGAGTCCGCCGCCAAAGCAGCTAAGAACCCCAAGCGAGTTGCCAATCTAGTGCAAAGCGAACTTATGGGCCGCTTGAAAGCCAAGGGCATCGAGATCGAGCAATCGCCGGTCACAATGAGCGGTGTGGCTGCATCGGCAGACCTGGTTGAAAGCGGCGCCATCTCCGGCAAAATGCTCAAAGATCTCTACGACCTGTGTTTCGAGCGCGGCAAAGACTTCCCCGTCGTCTACAAAGAAGAAGGCAGCCCCCAGCAATCCACCGATACTTCCGCCCTGGAAAAAATCGCCGACGAACTGATCGCCGCCAACCCCAAGCAGGTCGAGCAATACCGAGCGGGTAAGAAGACGGTAATAGGATTCTTCGTAGGCCAGCTGATGAAGGCCTCCAAAGGCCAAGCCAACCCAAAGCTGGTGAATGAGTTACTGACCAAGAAGCTGGAAGGGTAACCTCCGCACAATGCCTTCCGTTATCTGAGCTTTCCGCCCTTGCCCCATTAGCATGGAATGGGGTTGTCCATGTACAAGAAGTGGAAAATCGGCCGCATCATCAACATCCTGACTCTGGTCACAACCGTGATCGGGGTCTACCTGGTGGTCAAGCGTCCGCAGCCGGTCGCGCCGCCTCAACCGGCGGCAGCGGTGGCAGCCAATGCGCAGTCCTTCTCGCAGAAATTCGAGCAAGTAGACAAACCAAGAGAGCCCGAAGCCGCGCCCGCAGAAGTTCACATCACAGGTAATGAGGTCAGCGCAGCCTTTGCCGAGGCGGCAGGCCAAATTCCTGCGGCCTCAAACGAACTTGCGCCAGATACCGACTTAGGTTCGATGCCAGAGATCCAAGACAAGCAGATCACCTTCGATGGCGATCAGGCCCACGGGCAGTTCCTGGTCAATCTTGCAGGGAAAAATGTATGGCTGACCGTCTCCGGCCGCCTCAGCTCGAAAGATGGATACGTCACCTTCGATCCCACCGAATTCAAAGTCGGCGATATGAGCATCCCGGTTTCATTAGTGAACGGTCCACTGCAAAAGCGATTGGCCGAGCAACGCAGCCAGCTGAAGCTGCCTGACAATGTCGGAGGAGTGAAGATTGAAAACGGCGAGCTGGTACTAACGCAGAAATAATCAGAAGAACTACCTCCTACCCTCAAACAAAGGCCAAAGCTGGTTCCCAATCACCCGATACAAAGAAAACGCCCGCCCCGACTCGTACGTCCGCCGAAACAGCAATTCTCCGTAGCCATCCCCCTCAGCGTCCACCACATCCACAAACTCGCACCGTGGCTGTGAATCCATATGCATGGGATCGCTGATGCCGGAGAAGAGCACGTGCATTTCGCCGTAAATATCTTCCCGCACTACTAACATCACGTGATTGGGCAACTCTTTGCCGAAAAGTTTGCTCATCACCGGCGTGTTGGCTTCAAAAACGAATATCGGCTCGTTGGTAGTCGAGGGATCGTACGCTCGAAATTGCACATCCTGAAACTTGGGCTGGAAAACGGCTTTGCCCCTGGATTTGGCCGTTCTACCCGTGGGAGCGTCCAGTGAAGTCCCGACATGTTCACGCAATTTCTTTACTGCCAGGGCCCGCACTTTCTCGCGCAAATCTTTCTCCTGGTCCGGGTTCATTAGGTAGTGGTAAGAGCGGGCTGTTTCTTGCTTAACATCTGAGATTGCGGAAATCGTTGTCACAACCTTCCAGGCGGTATCAGCCTTCGTATCAAGGCTAGCGTCGGACTCAGTCTTCTCCGGCTTGCCCCGTCGCAAGATGGGACGGTCCGATGGCTCGGATGGAGTGCTCGCTTGGCTCTTCGGTGTGGCGCCGACCTTGCCGCCCACAGTAATTCCGGAGTCTTCTTGTGAAGGAGCGGTGGTAGACGGCGCAGGAGCAGGAACCGGTGCAGACGCGGGAGTCGGCGGCTTCTTGGCCCCAGGCCTACGTAGAACCGGGGGCTTATCCATCTCGTCCTCAGAAACAGCCGGAGCGGCTTTTTTCACGGTGGGAAGCTTGGCCTCTTGCGGTGCCCAATTTCCCTCGCCTACCCAGTTGCCCAAAACCTCATGGGCGCGGGTAATCGTAAAAAGCCCTTGGGAAACACCGGTGCGTAACCCCTCATAAACCGTCTCCGGGTCCAACGCCATAGGGATGGGAGAAGCCTTATATGCGCCAGCATCATAAAACTCCCCGTTCAGCATGATGGTCACGGGCACCAGGTGTACCTGCTTGTTGGAGTCGAACTCAAGTATCGCCACCGCCCGCGGGCCCTTGCTTTTTGCGCGATTGGAAGAAATCTGTGCAGTCCCCGATGTGGGCACGAGGAAGAAAAACGCCAGGATCAACCCGGCTGTCAGCCAACCTCGCCGGGCAGTACAATAGCAGCGTTCCCAAGGAGAGCAGGTCATGAAAGTTAATGATAAAGCCCCCGAGTTTACTTTGCCCGACCAGAATGGCGAAGACGTTTCCCTCAAGCAGTTTCGTGGCAAATATGTAGTCCTCTATTTCTATCCGCGTGCCGATACTCCAGGCTGCACCATCGAAGCCTGCGAATTCCGCGATTCCTATAAGAAGATGCAGAAATCCGGCGCCATACTGCTTGGTATTTCCCCGGATACGTCAAAAGCGCAAAATAAATTCGCTGAAAAATTCAGCCTGCCCTTCACCCTGCTGGGCGATGCCGACAAGAAAGTGGCCAACGCCTACGAGGTAGTGAAAGAGAAGAACATGTACGGGAAGAAAGTAATGGGCGTGGCGCGGATGACGTTCATCATCGGCCCGGATGGAAAGATCGTCCATATCTTTGAAAAAGTAAAACCCGAAGGCCACGCGGAAGAAGTATTGGAGTATCTGAAGGGAGCAATGAAAGGCGCCGCGTAAAATTTGGTTCTGATTTTGATTATGTGGAGGCGGGCGACTCTCCCGCCTCCAAGAATTGAAACTTACTTCGAAGTAGTAGTTTTAGTCGTAGAAACCGTAAACGCCGTCTCAGCATGAACTACAGCTTCTTCCTTACCAGTAGCCACAGCCACACCAGTACCAGCTCCCGCCCCAGCGGCAGTCCCAATCAACGCACCCTTGCCGCCGCCGGCCAGTCCGCCAATCAAAGCCCCAGCCGCCGCTCCGCCACCGATCTTGGTGACATTGCTCTTGGCATGGCTTTTGCCCTTGGCGCGAAAAGCACTGGTAGAAATCGGCACCATCTTCCCGTTGATCTCCACTGCAGTCAACCGCAGCGAGAGTTCACCCGGATCATGCAACCGGCCGCTCGATTTCACATAAGTAACCTGGCCCCTGGCCGGCGCACCCGACTTCGCCAACGTCTTGCCGTTTACAACCAGATTGTGCGTCAGGTTGGCGTCAAACCTCTGCCCAGTCTTGGCCGTCTTCGAGTTGATCTGCGACCCAATCCGCACTGTAATTTTGGTGCCCGCAGGAATGGTCGTAGCCATCGCGGCCACAGCCAGAACTGCCATCAAGGCAGTAATCTTCAGCGACTTTCTCAACATGCAATCCTCCTAAATCCTTTGTTTCTGATAAGTTTGAGACGAGGAATCCAGGCCCAACCATAGCAAAACCTGGCCGATTTCCTAGTGCCCAAAGGCCATAGCGAGACTGACCCAGCGGGCACGTCTAAGCGGTGTGAAATCGAAGATTCTGTCGCGAGAAAGACTACGAAAGTCGCATCGGCAAAATAGACTAGCCGCGAAGCGGCGGGACTATAAAAGCCCGGTACGGCAGTGCCGGGGAAAGTTAGCATAAGAGCGAGTCCCGAAGGGACGCCACTACTCCGATCATGCCCAAACTCCCGCCACCGTTACCGCGCAAATTCTTCTCCCACGATCCCCGCAAAGTAAGCCGCGAAATCCTCGGCAAACTTCTCGTGCGACGCAACGGAAAGAATCCGTTGGTGGCCCGTATCGTAGAAGTCGAAGCATATCTGGGTACCGGCGACCCCGCTGCCCACGCTGCCTCAGGGCGCACCGCCCGCAACGCAGTCCTGTTCGGCCCGCCGGGACACGCTTATGTCTATTTCATCTACGGTAATCACTACTGCTTCAACGTCTCCTGCCTCCCCGACGGAGATCCGGGCGGCGTTCTGGTGCGCGCGCTTGAGCCGCTATCGGGAATGGAAGAAATGGCGGAGCGGCGGATGATCACGCTGAAAAACTTAAAGCTGTTGGCCAGCGGCCCCGGCCGTCTGAGCGAAGCCTTTGGCATCACTCGCGACCGCGACAATGGCAAAGACGTCACCAGCCCGAAATCCGATTTGTATGTTGCCGACGATGGTTTCCACCCCAGCGGGATCACAACCACCCCGAGGATCGGCATCCGCAAAGCGGCTGAACTGCCACTACGCTACATCATCACGGAAAATAAATTTGTTTCGGGAAAAACCGGTAGAGCGGCAGGCGTCCAGCCCCATTCCGTGAAACTGCTAAAACTCAAAGGTAGAAGGTAGCCCCAAGTCCAAACAGTACAAATCCATTCAAAAATACCGAAAAAACGATCACTCCCCACGCGATCACTCTATACGAGGGGCGCATTTTTCTGGCATGCGAGCGCTTTAAGCGGATCACCGCAACCATGATCGCCGCGGGTGCAATCGTAAGGAACCAAAAGAAAAATCCTTCTGCGATGTTGCGGTGCGACCAAAATAAGAGACCGCGGCTGATGGGGAAGAAAATAAAGAACCCCAAAAATCCTAACAACGATGGGAGGCACCAGAGAATTATTGGTGTGAGGCCGGTTCGAACCTGACTACTTTCGGACATCTGGACGGGCGGTCAAAGTACTACAAATTGTCAATAGATTTACCCTGTTAGCACCAGATTGTCAATCAGGCGCGTTGTTCCAACAAAGGCAGCGACAGCCGCCAACGCGGACGTGTCTATCTTCGCCAGGGAGGCGAGGTTCTCTGGATCCACAATTTCGAAATAGTCCAGCCTCACAGATGGTTCGTGAGCAAAGGCCTTTCGCCCGGCGGCGACCAACTCAGGCGTTCTCTTTTCCCCTAAATCAAACACACGGAGCACTTCCTGAAGGGAACGGTACAGCACCAATGCCGCCTTCCTCTGCTGCGGATCGAGATACGCATTGCGCGAACTCATGGCCAAGCCATCCGCCTCGCGCACGATCGGGCACACCGCAATCTCAACCGGAATATTCAGGTCACGTACCATGCGCCGGATGATGGAAACCTGCGCGGCGTCCTTCTGCCCAAAAAACGCCACATCCGGTTCGACAATGTTGAACAGCTTGGAAACAACCGTAGTCACGCCGCGAAAATGCCCGGGCCGCGACTTGCCGCAGAGCTTGTCGCTGAGTCCTTCCACGGTCACGTAAGTGACCATCCTGGCCGGATACATTTCCTCCACTGTAGGAGCAAGAACGAAACTTACACCCTCCTTCTCCAACAGCCCACAATCACGCTCAAAAGTCCGTGGGTACTTGGAGAAATCCTCGTTCGGGCCAAACTGCGTGGGATTCACGAAAATCGAAGCCGCTATGACATCACACTGCGTCTGGGCCGCCCGCACCAAAGAGAGATGGCCTTCGTGCAGTGCGCCCATGGTGGGGACAAACCCGACGCATTTTCCTGCCTTCCTCGTAGAGCGAGAGACTCCGCGCATACTTTCGATAGTTTTGAATACCTGCATAAAAAGCCTTACCACAGAGGCACGAGCCACGGAGAAAACCTTTAAGAATTTATTTCTTGGTTTTCTCTGTGTCTCCGTGACTCTGTGGTGAGTTCGGTTTTATCGCCGGAAACCCCGCTTGCGTTCTAAAACCGTATCCAAAGCCTCGCGCGTTTCCTTGGGCAAATGATAAGACTCCGCATCCGATGGATACTGCCTCGCTGTCACATCCGCACGGAACGCCTGAGCAGCCTGCATGATGAGCCCAGCCCCATCCCCGTACCGACGTACAAACTTGGCCAGGTTCGGCGTCATATTCAGCAGATCATGAAACACCAGCACCTGCCCATCGCACTCCGGTCCGGCCCCGATGCCGATAGTCGGCGTGTTCACTTCTGAAGTAATCATCGCCGCCACTTCTCGTGGAATCCCCTCCAGCACCAGGCAGGCCACGCCCGCGCGGTCCAAAGCCACCGCATCCCGCATCAACTGCTCAATTGCATTCAGCGATTTGCCCTGCACCTTATACCCGCCCATCACATTCACCGATTGCGGCGTCAGCCCAATGTGCCCGGCCACAGGAATTTCAGCATCCATGATCCGCCGGACCAGGTCCACCCGTTTCTCGCCGCCTTCCAGTTTGACCACTTCAGCTCCCGCCTCTTTCACAAAACGCGCTGCATTGCGGACTGCATCGTCTGCGCTGGTGTGGTACGAACCGTAAGGCATGTCTCCCATAAAAAGTGCATGTTTCACGCCCCGGCGTGCGGCGCGGGTGTGATGCAACATTTCATCCATGGTGACCGAGAGCGTGTTCTCGTAGCCCAGCACCGCCTGGGCCAGCGAGTCGCCCACCAACACGATGTCGATGCCAGCCTCATCCACCAGCCTCGCACTGGCGTAGTCGTAGGCAGTCAGGCAGGAGATGGGCTCATGCCGGAGTTTCTTTTCCTTTAGGGAAGCTACAGTAATCTTCTGGCGAGGTTCGCCAATCGGGGTAAGACTCACAATGTCCTCCAGTGCCCCTCCCATCCCGCGGATAGAGCCTGTATGCATCTTGGACGATGCTGGGGCTATTTTAGACCCGAGGCGACTATACGTCGAGGGAATATCCAGAATCAGGTAGCGCCGGTACCCTCACCAGGCTGACGAGAAAAATGAGGTCAATCTTGCCTGATGTGTCATTTGGCGCTATAATGTACGACAAATGGCGCATAACTTTAAGGCAGTATTGCGGGAACTAGGCGGAGTACGGACCCTGGGGAGGCCACTCGGGAGCGACCGGGACCTGCGCGAAGCCATCCGCGAAGGTTTCCCCCATGCTGTTCTAGAGGAACTTATGCGCACTTCCGGCCTGACGCTCAGAGAGTTGGCCAGCGCCCTGGACCTCTCCCCGCGTAGCCTGCAACGCCGCCGCAGCGGGCGCCTGACCCGGTTTGAGTCCGACCGTCTCTACCGCATGGCGCGGCTCATGGCTTTGGCCCGTGAGAGCCTGGGAGACGGCCCGCGCGCCAGCCGCTGGTTCAAGCGCACCAACCGCGCTCTGGGCGGCGTGGCTCCCATCGCGGCCATAGATACCGAACCCGGCGCGAGGCAGGTAGAGAATCTCTTGGGCCGCATCGCCTTCGGCGGCATTAGTTGACGCGAGTGTTTCGGGTGCTGCGCGCGGCCCACGCGCGCACGCCCTTCGATGGCGAAGGCGCCTACCGCTACGGCGGACGCTGGTCCAGCCCCGGAACGCGCCTCGCCTATGCATCCGAGCACCAGTCTCTCGCCATGCTGGAGTATTTTGTTCATCTTGACCCGGAAGATGCTCCGGAGGATTTGGTTCTCGCCACCGCCGACGTTCCGGATCAGGTGCCGCGCGAAATAGTTCAGGCCAAACACCTGCCCGCCAATTGGCGGGAAACTCCCGCGCCGCCTGAGCTTGCGCAAATAGGAGATGAATTCGTGAAGAAAGCTGAAAACTGTTTGCTGCTGGTGCCCTCGGCGCTGGCGGTGAATGAGAATAACTGGCTGATCAATCCGGCGCATGCCGAGTTTGGGCGGATTGTGGTGAGCACGCCGGAGCCGCTAAGCTACGATCCGCGGATGTTTCGCCGAGGTCGGCGTGGGCGGAAACACTGATCGAGGGTTTTTGTGCCCGCATCTTTTACCGGCTTCTCGCGCGTTTCGTATTGGAACCGGTAAGGCAAACTGTGTATTGTCTTACTTTATGGTAAGATACAGCCATGGCGACCTATCGGACGACGGTCAGCTCCAAGGGCCAGGTAGTGATCCCCGCGGAATTGCGGGAGCAGTTGGGGCTGGAAAAAGGCACAATTGCCACCTGGAAAGAGGAAGACGGCCGCCTAGTGCTTACGCCCATCACCGAACAGCGCATCAACGAGATTATGGGTTTCTTGAAACCCAAGCCGGGTGAGCCCTCAGCGTTCGAGGCTTCTTTTGAGGAGCGGGAACGCGAGCGCCGGAGAGAGAAATAGTGCCCTATCCCTCACGTAGCGGCACCCGGCGCTATGTGCTCGATGCCAACGCTTTGATTGGTTTTTTCGAGGGTAGGTCCGCTGTGTCTCAGAAGGTTTCCCAGTTGCTGGGCGAAGCAGCTCGTCTCGACCTTCCGCTACTGATGTCGGCGGTGACCTGGGGAGAGGTGTTCTACATCGAGTGGCGCTATCGCGGCGAACTCGACGCCTGGAGGGCGGAAGCCAGACTTCATGAACTGCCGATTGCGGTGTTTCCCGCCGACCAGCGACGCGCCACCCGTGCCGGCGCGCTGAAGCAGAAGCACGGCCTGGGCTATGCCGACTCCTTTGCCGCCGAGCTGGCCATCGAGCAAAGCGCCTGGCTGGTCACCGCCGATCCGGAGTTCGCCAAGGTGGGCAAAGGACTGGCGGTGTTGTCGCTGCCGCGGTACGAGAAGTAGTCTCGAATCTCATTTAACGTTTTGGTCCAGGCTTGCTGTTAGCCCGCAGCCAGGCCGCATAACCTGCCTCATCGAGATCGCCAGCCGCAAGCGCGAAAACAGCCCGTGTTGCATCCTCCTCATTAGCCTGAAATGCAAATCCGTTCAGTTCGAGGAACGCGACGCCTATTGCGAAACCCGTCCTTTTGTTCCCATCAACAAATGGATGATTGCAAATCAGACCGGCCGTGTAGACAGCAGCAAGCTTAATCAGGTCCGGAGAGCCATAGGCGTAATGTTGACGCGGACGGGCGAGGGCCGACTCTAAGAGACCAGCGTCGCGTAACCCCGCTGCTCCTCCATGCGCGGCCAGCAGACGATCGTGTGCCGCGAAAACTGTTCGTTCCAGGATCCAGACAGGCTCTGCCTGCTTCATTTCGACAAGGCTCGCAGAGTGTTCCGGTAGCGGGACATGATGTCCTCGACCTTTTCCATCTGCTTCTCGAAGGCAGGATCGTAAGGCGTGAGGCGGTAATCGCCGGATGCGCTTTCAATTAAGAAGAGTTTTTCTCCATCGCCGGTCTGCAGGCGGGTGATTACTTCTTTGGGGAGAACCACTCCCAGAGAATTGCCGAATTTGCGGACTTTGAGTTCGACCATGGCGTCTCTCTTGTGTTATTACAATTGTAATAACGTCTGGCAAGTTAGGCAAGCGCTAATCAGTGAACGACCGAGACAGATCGCACACCAAATCCCGGCTCTTCCCGCGAAAGTCCAATCCAAACTCGGGCGTGCTTTTCCGGGACGTCGTAGACCAACATGCGGCCGTTCGGCTGGTCTTGTCTCCAAACTAGCCGCGCGTGATGGGTGTCTTCCAAGACCGCACAAATTCGAGCGTCGCCGCCGAACTGCCTGGCGATAGTTTGACAGTTGCTTGTTCTCAGGTCAGCTATCAGTCGCTCGGCTGTCTTCTCTGACCTCTTGTCACGAAAGGGATTCATGATCGCGATGGCAGTCCCGTCGGGGACTTCGGGTGCGCCGCCGTAGTAGTAGAGCATTGGCTTGGGCTGGCGAGACGCGTATAGAAGGAACGCAGATATGATCGCGACCAGAATGACAACGGCAATTGAGAGGAAACGACCTACTCTGAACTTCATCAAACTCTGTACGCCTTTGACCGCTCCTACGCGCTGGCCGCTTCCTGGCTGCCCAGCGGCAGAAAATACTGCGTCCCCTTGATCGGCGCCGACACCTTCCGCAGCAACTCCTGCAAATCCCCGTTCCGCTCCACGAAGTCAATCTCCGAAGTGTTCACAATCAGCAGGTCCGACGACGTGTAGTGAAAGAAGAAGTGCTCATAGGCCTTGACCACCTCTTCCAGATAATCGTCGTTGATCGCCTTCTCTCCCGGAGCGTTTTTCTTCTTGAGGCGCTTACGCAAAACTTCGGGCGAAGCCTGCAAATAAATAACAAGGTCGGGCGTAGGCAGCTGCTCGCGGAAGTGGTTGAAGTAGCGGTTGTAGATGTCCAGTTCCTGATCGGTCAGGTTCAGGCAGGCAAACAATTTGTCTTTTTCAAAAATGAAATCGGCAATCACGGCCTGTTGCGAGCGTGGCCCGATGTCCAGCGCGCGCAACTGCTCAAACCTCCGCACCAAAAAGGCAAATTGCGCCTGGAAAGCGGCACCGCGTTCTCCGTCATAGAAAGCACGCAGAAAAGGATTGTTCTCCTGCTCCATGACTCGTTGGGCGCTTAAGCGGTCGGCCAGCACCTGCGCCAGCGTAGTTTTGCCGACTCGTATGGGACCTTCCACTGCAATGTAACGGGGCAGCTCAAAAAGATTGGCCATGAGTGGGAGACAGGACTCGCCTTGCAGAATAACCCGAGAACGCGCCGAGGGCAATTGCGGGATGAGTTAACAGGAAAGAATTATCCCTATTCGCGATAATACAAATCTTCCATTGACTTCTTAACATGCAGTGACAAGGCGTCCATGCCATGCAGTCTTAATCCCACAGTAGAAATCGGCTCCCCCACCCGCATTTCCAGCGGCTGGCACTTGATGTGATAGGTATTCATGGGCAGAAGATCAAATGTATCTACCAGCGCCACGGGGACAATATCCACCTGCGCTTTGATCGCCAAGAAGAAAGCCCCGGGCATAAATGGTTTGATCTCGCCATCCGGAGTGCGTCCACCCTCAGGAAAAATCACTAACGGCAACCCAGCCTTAAGGCTCTTCAGCGCCGAGCGAATATTCGCCACCGAACTGGCTGGGTGCTGTTGGTTCACACATACCTGGCCGGAGCGCCGCAGGTGCCAGCCCACGACGGGATAAGGCAGCAACTCGCTCTTGAACAAAATGCGGAATTGAAAGGGCAAATAAGCGTACAGAATCGGAATGTCCATCGCCGAAGCATGATTTACCGCGTAGACATGCGGTTTGGAAGGGTCAATCTTTTCCAGCCCGGTGACCCGAAACGGGCAAAAGATGCTTTTCATTACCAGCTTGGCCCACGCTTGGGCAAAGCGATGAAGAATGCGTTCCTTGTCCCCAAAAAGTGAAACCGGAATCGAAGCCAGCCCAAAAATTCCGGTCAGCGCAAAAATCAGGGGATCGAGAAGAAAGTAGGAGCGGAGACGGCTGAGCCAGCCATGCTTTCTTGCAGATACAGTTCGAGTCCTTGGCCCAGCTTGTAGTTTGACTTCTTCCATGTCCGCAGCGGATTTCAGAGGCGTACTCCCAACTCCCGCAGCGCCTCTCCCACAATGTAAATTGAGCCGGTAATCACGACCAGCCCGTTCGCTCCCGTCAGTGCTTTCGCGCGGGCCAGGGCCAAGGGGACGTTGTCGGCATCTTCAATGGCAACTGAGATGCGCGCGGCCGCCTCGCGAATTTGCTCCGGAGACGCTGCCCGCGGATTGTCCGCCCGTGTAGCAATCACTCGCTCGGCAATCGGAAACAGAATTTCCGCCAGGTGCCGAATATCCTTGTCCTGCATCGCTCCGAAAATCAGCGTAAACGGTCTTTCGCCGTAGACCGCGGACAGAGTAGACCGCAATGCCCAAGCTCCATCGGGGTTGTGGGCAACGTCCAGGACGTATTCGGGGGAGTCTCCATGCGCAAGGATTACCTGGAACCGGCCCGGCCATTGCGTTTCGCGAATGCCGCGCTCGATTGCATCCGCAGAAATAGCGAACCCTTGCCGGTGCAGTTCCTCAGCAGCAGCAATCGCCAACGCGACATTGCGCAGTTGATGACGCCCAATAAGAGGCGTTTCGACCAGAATCTCTTTCCCCATCACCTGCAACAGATAACGGGAAATGAATCTCTCTGCGCTCTCGGCGGTTAAAGCCCTTGATTTTCTGGCCAGATATGACTCACTGGCCGGTGAAACTGGAGGCACATAAGGCACGGCGCTGATCCCGCGCGCGCCCACATCCAGAATCGTATTTCCGATGACATCATTGGCCTGAGGCTGCTGCGGCAAAGTAACAACGACTCCACCCGGACGAATAATGCCGGCCTTCTCACGAGCAATTTCGGCCACTGTGTCCCCAAGAAATCTCTGATGGTCGAGCGAGATGTCGGTGATCACGCTGACTCGCGGCTCGATTACGTTGGTGGCATCCAAGCGCCCGCCCATGCCAACTTCCAAAACGGCGATGTCGACTTTACGCCGGGAAAAATATTCAAAGGCCATCGCCGTCAGCATCTCAAAGAAGCTGGGATGCCAAGGTAGTTCACCTTCGCTGACCAGCCGCTCTGCCGTACGCTCCACCAGGTCGTGGACCAGGGCAAATTCATCATCGGGGATAGCGGCCCCGTTCAACTGGATGCGTTCATTGATCCTTACCAAATGCGGGGAAGTATAAAGCCCAGTCCGCAAACCCGCAGCCTGCAAAATTGACGCCAGCGTTGCAGCCGTAGAGCCTTTCCCGTTAGTTCCTGCAATCAGTACCGCCGGAGTGCGCCGCTCAGGATTGTCCAGCGCCGCCAGCAACACACGCATGTGCTCCAGGTCGAACTTGTTCGACGGCGTATGGGCCAGTTCGTGGCCAAGGGCGTACATGCGGGCAATAGCCGTTTCGTAGGACATAGAAGAAGCTTTTCAGCCGTCAGCTATCAGCTTTCAGATTATCAGTTTGCTGGTTTAAGCCGGAAGAAGCCACCGAAGTACAGCCAATGGGAGAGATAACCAAATGAACTGCATCGAATCAGGTTTTACTGAGCGCTGACGGCTGAAAGCTGACAGCTTCAAGCAGCTGGCGTCATAAAATCCAGAGCCCGCGAAATGTAGGTCTTGAGCTGCTTCCGCGAAACCACTGCATCCAGCATCCCATGTTCCAGCAGAAATTCACTACGCTGGAAACCCTGAGGCAGCTTCTGCCGGATCGTCTGCTCAATTACGCGCGGCCCGGCAAAGCCGATCAAAGCTCCAGGTTCGGCAACATTCAAATCGCCTAACATGGCGAACGAAGCGGTCACGCCGCCGGTCGTGGGATCAGTCATCACCGAGATGTATGGCACCCGCGCGTCATCCATGCGGGCCAGCGCAGCGGCGATCTTGGCCAGCTGCATCAGGCTGACCACGCCTTCCATCATGCGCGCCCCACCGGAAGCGGAAACAATCACCAACGGGACCTTTAATTCAGTGGCCTGTTCGACCGCCTGGGTAATGGCCTCACCCACAACCGCGCCCATGCTCCCGCCGATAAACGAATACTCCAGAGCACATACAATGACCGGCCGCCCGTTCAGCTTGCCGCGGGCACAAATGATGGCGTCATTGAGCCCAGTGTCCTGCCGCGCCTGCTTCAGCCGCGACGAGTAAGCCTTCAAGTCAACAAACTTCAAAGGATCAACCGAGACCAGATCGGCGGCGAACACCTCGTAGTTCACATCATCCAAAAGCTGGGCCAGCCGGGTCCGCGCATCAATGCGGAAGTGCTTTTCGCATTTGGGGCAGACGTTAAGGTTCTCTTCCAGATCCTTCTTCCAAATGATCTGACGGCATCCGTCACACTTCACCCACAACCCCTCGGTGCGGACTTTCTTCTCGCCCGAAGTATCCAGCTCGACGGATTCGCGTTTGAACCAAGCCATAGAAAATACGTGGATAGTGATTAGTGGCTAGTGGCTAGTCTCTGACCACTAGCCACTAATCACTAGTACTCAATTCCTCTTTGCGCCATCACGCCCTTCTCATAGGCATGTTTCACCTGGCGCATTTCGGTCACGGTGTCGGCAAACTCGACAATTGTCGGATGTGCATTCCTTCCCGTCAAGATGACGTGTACCATCTCCGGCTTCTTTTTCAATGTTTCCAACACTTTAGCCGGGTCTAACATTCCGTAGCTGATGGCATAGTTGATCTCGTCCAACACAATCAAGTCCCATTCGCCAGACATGATTGCCTGCTCCGCCTCTGTCCAGGCCTCCTCCACCATTTTGACGTCTTCGGGATCAGGTTTCTCAGTGCCGACCTTCACAAAGCCCCGGCCCATCTGTTTCATAACAAATTTGTTTCCGAATGCCTGTACTGCATCCAGTTCACCGTAATGCCACGATCCCTTCAGGAATTGGAGCATCAACACCCGCATTCCCTGCCCGACTGCCCGCAGGGCCGTACCCATGGCGGCAGTGGTCTTGCCTTTTCCCGGACCGGTGTTCACAATGATCAAACCACGGCGAATATCCGACATAAACAGGAACCCTGATTGTACCCGTTCCGGGGTTTGGGAAACGGCCCCGGCCTTGGTAAGATTCTGGGAACCGTCCAGGGGTACTGTCCGTAAGAAGTAACAAGCCGTCCGACCGGAGGTCATCCATGCCTCGCAATCTCTTCTCACTAGCCGCAATCTTTGTCTTAATCTGCTTGTCCGTGGAGGTGAGCGCCGCCGCACGCACCACCCAGAAGAACCCGCGCGAAGAGCAGATGATCCGTGAGGTCTTGGAGCTGGAGCGCCATGCCAAAGAAGCCTCCATCCACAACGACACCAAGTTCACCGAGCAAGCGCTGGCGGACAACTACATCGCCATCGGCCCGCTAGGCACGGTAGTCACCAAGAGCGACATGGTAGACGTGCGCCGCCGCTCCAAGCTGCATTATGAGTTCATTGATGTAAGCGAGATGGTAGTGCGGATCTACGGCGAAACCGCGGTGGTAACTGCAAAGGCAGAGGTAAAGGGCAGCGATTTCGGCGAAGACTTCAGTGGCCCTTATCGCTACACCCGTGTCTGGGTGAAGCAGAACGGAGCCTGGCGCGCCGTAGCCTACCAGGCCACGGTCACGCAGTAGGCTGGTCCGATGCCCTTATATCCAGCAATTCGTCCGAATCCGGCATCTCCAGTAGCTGGGCCGCCTTGTGATTGCCAGCGACAGGAGCGGCATCATCTACCAGCAACCGCGCAGCGATGCGCAGCGCGTCCAATTCTTTTCGAACTCTCAAGATTTCCTGCTCCTTACTGCGCATCACATCAAAAATATTCTTCATGTACAAACCTCACGAGGGAACTATGAACACTCTAATTGGCGGGAGTGGTTCTCTGAAACATCACGAAGGTACGGGGTAGCTTCAAAGCCGCAAATCACTTCGGGAGGACATGGCTTAGCCGTGCCGAGAACAACAAAATATATGCGGGCTTCAGCCCCCTAAGCTCAATGCCCCAAATGGTAAGGATGTCCCTGCAAAATCGTGAACGCCCGATAAAGCTGCTCGAGCAACACCACCCGCGCCAATTCATGCGACAAAGTCATCTTCCCCAGAGACAACAATAAAGAAGCTGCCCCCCGCGCCTCCTCGCTAAAGCCATTAGCCGGCCCAACCGCAAACACCAGAGGCAAAGGATTCCGATCCTGATAATCCCCCAAAAACCGGGCCAACTCCTCGGAGGACATCTGCTTACCCCGGCTATCAAGCAAAACTATGTGGAGGCGGGTGCCTCGACCACCCAGGCCCTTCAGGGCCGCTTCATCTTTTAGGGAAACCCCTTCGACAGGAACATAGCGTGCGATCCGTTTCAAATACTCATCCGTCAGAGACTGGATCGCTGGTTCCTTCGTCCTTCCTACCCAGGCAACTTTGAGCTTCACAGAAAAGATTTAACCACAGAAAGCACAGAGTCTCTGTGTAAGCTCTGTGACCTCTGTGGTTAATGCTTTTCCCCAGCAGCAAATACCACGGTTGCCCCAAACCGAATCTCATCCCCAACCACATACTTTTGGACCGCCGCCACGACCTCGCGGTTGATCTCATCCCACTTTTCTGCCGGAACTCGATCAAGCATCACCCGAAACGCAGCCGCCACTGCCTTCGCCTGCTCCCAGACATCCTCGGGAGTCCCCTGCCAGGTCCAATCCACTGTCCTGGTTTCTTCTTCTACCGAGGAAAAACCCGCCGCTCGCAGCGCCCCCGACAAACTTCCCGGCTGCGAATATCTGAAGACATCATGCCCCGGCGGCAGAGGAGGTCCCGCCGACATGTTTGTGCACCACTCCCATCATGCTTGCCCAATAGGGCTGCTCAAACGGCCCCCAGGCCGCGAAGCAGGCCCGCCCTCCAGGTTTCAACACACGGTGAGCTTCCCCCAGGGCAGTCTCGCCAAAGAACATCACTCCAAACCGGCAAGTGATCAGATCGAAGCTATTGTCGGGAAAGGGTAGACGATTGGCATCCGCAGGATGCACTGTGAGGTTGGTCAGTCCGCGTTTTCGCGCCCGCTCCGCCGTAATCTCCAGCAACTCAGCGCTTTGATCGAGCGCAGTCACGTGCCCTGTAGAAGCCAGCCGCGAAGCAATACTGATGGCAGGTTCCCCGGTACCGCTGGCCAGGTCCAGGACTTTCATACCAGGTTGCGGACGGGAGTATTCGACCAGCGCCTGGGTAACCGCGCTCCCCATGACCGCCGATTTGGCTTTCCATTTTTCCGAGGCGACTAAGCGATAGGAACTCCCCCAAGCCGCGCTGGAGTTAAGGGAAGTGGTCATGAAAAATGCACTCTAAGCCAGTTTCTTCTTACGCCCTCGTGGAGCAGCCGCCCGAGTCTTGCCGGAAGCTTTCCACTCCGAAGCCTCCAGCCGTTTGGCTGACTTCCACAACCGCTCCAGCTCATAAAACCTGCGTGCTTTCTCGGAAAACACGTGCACCACAAAATCCACGTAATCGAGCAGCACCCACTCCGCTTGCTTGTACCCCTCCATGTGGTTCACCCGCATGCCTATTTTTTTCTCCAGACGAGTTTCCACCTCATCGGCGATGGCCTGCACTTGCCGCGGATTGGTCCCGCTACACACGACAAAGTAATCGGTAAACGCCCCCGACCCTTGTTCCAACTCCAATATGGTGATTTCTTCCGCCTTCTTGTCCTGACAGGCGTGAATGGCTTCGGCGACTTGATGTTTCAGATCATTCTTACTCATGAAGAGACTGGTGGCACTCCGGGCCGTGGGGCTGTAGTCATTGTAGCTGAGAGGGGTAATCTGGACAGAGGACTCACCACCTATCCACCGCGCCCCATGTCACAATAACCCGATGCCCACCGCCCTTCCGTCTACCCCTAATTTCCTCTATGGCACCGCCTGGAAAGAAGACCGCACTCCCGCCCTCACGGAACTAGCGATCCGCGCGGGTTTTCGCGCCATCGACACCGCCAACCAGCGCCGCCACTACTTCGAAACCGGAGTCGGCGAGGGCCTGGCCTCCGCGTATCGCGCAGGCGTAGTCACACGCGCCGATCTTTTTCTGCAAACGAAATTTACCTATCAGCGCGGACAGGACCACCGTTTGCCCTACGATCCCGCCGCCAGTCTGTCCGTTCAGGTCGCACAGTCGATGGCCAGTTCGCTCGAACACCTCGACACCGACCACGTCGACAGCTTCGTGCTGCACGGGCCCTCCAGCGGATACGACTGGACCGAATCCGATGCCGAAGTCTGGGAAGCCATGGTGCAGCAGCGCAATGCCGGGCGCACGCGTCTGCTCGGCGTGAGCAATGTATCTCTGCCGCATCTTGAGCAGATGGCGGATGCCCACAGCGAAGCGCCCGCCTTCGTACAAAATCGCTGTTTCGCCCGCACGGGATGGGACCGCAAGGTGCGCGCCTTCTGCCAGCAGAGAATAATCATCTATCAAGGATTCTCGCTGCTCACAGCGAATCCGGGGGTGCTAGAGCATCCTCTGGTTACAACTCTTGCCACCCGCGCCAATGCTACACCTGCACAGATCGTGTTCGCCTTCGCCCGCTCAGTAGGAATGCTGCCCTTAACCGGCACTTCCAACCCCGAGCACATGAAGCAAGACCTGGCCAGCCTCGAACTGACGCTCCCGCCAGACGCGGTGCAGGCGATTGAGTCGCTGTTTGGCTGAGGTGAACTACATGCGCTTCTTTCGGAATAGTCATGTCTGGTGGCGCAGCGGCAGACCCCGCAGGTGCAGCTTTGGAGATACAAATCACCTCTCTCAAGGTCGCCGTAAATTCAGAAGGCCGAGAGTTGGCAAAATGGAAACATCGAAATTAACCATGTAGGGCACGCTGCCGCGCAGCCGGCATTACCTCTTACCTAAAGTACTGATGGAAAATTGGCGTACAGGAAACGTCTCTTCCCGACGCCGCGACTTGAGCATCAGAACCGTCCCAACCGAATCCGCACGACCGCAGAATCGCCTTGCCGGAACTGCAAACCTCGGTCAGTCTCATCGCCGTTCCAAAGACGCGTGGGCTTCCAGGCTCCGTCAACGTACGAACCCTCCTGCGCAGAGAGGATTTGCATGCGCATGCCGGGTAACCGCCCCGGCAAATGAAAACTGACGCTGGCGTCCAGTCCCGTCACCAGGAATTCATCCGGTCCGAGTTGCGCCACCAGTGCCGCCCCGTGAGCATCACTCGTGCCCGGTGGACGTCGCCCATCGGGTTGCGGAAAGCCGTAGGAAACCGTGGCTTGCCAGGAACCGAAATCTAGCTCCCGTTGGGCGTGGCCGAGTTCTTCAATGGAAGTCTTCAGTTTGCCCTCGAAGTTCAGCTTGGCGATCTCGCCGCTCATAGGTAGCAGAAGCGCGAAGTTTTTTGCGTGGGCGGCTGGGGCCGCATCTCCCAGGATGTTCCATCCTTTGGGATCGACTCCGAATGGGGCAAAGCCGATCGCTCCCTCGCCGAGTGCGTAGAACAAAAATTTGGCGAAGCTATCCGATCTGCCGATCTCCGGAATTGACAGCGGGTTGTCCGGGCGATGATAGGCGGCGATCACGTCGCGAACGAATCCTGCGTCATCGCTGTAGATATCGGGAGCGATCATTTCGATGGCGGGCGCCAGTGCGCGCCAGAGGCCCACGTATTTCTGCACCGCTCCTCCGCTGGGATACTGGATGCCGGGAATTGGAATGCGCCGTTCCGGTAGCTCTGCCGGCGGGTAGCTCAGCCACACATTGATGTAAACCGGAATAGTAAATTCGGCTTTGCCCGCGGCCGCGATCTCGTTCACATAGCGCGCCTGATGGTAAAGCTGGAACAGTTCATCTGCATCGCCTTTGAAAACTTCACTCCACGTGCCCGGCTGCTTGTGCGCCGCCGCCAGCATGTCAGCCGGGACCTGTCCGGCGAATGCCTTGTTGGCATCCGGTGAAAAGTCGCGCACGCAGCCGACGATGCCTGACTCATTTTCCACCTGCACCATCAGAACTGTGTGTTCGGTGGCATCGATTTCTTTCAGATGCCGCATGAGCGCCACGAACGCTGCTTTGTCGGCTTCTAGGTTGGTGCGCGAGTTTGCCGAAAGAACATCCGTCGGCTCGCCGTCGGGGCGGACCACTCGTGGATACTTCTGCGTGTCCGTCTTGATCCACTCGGGAACATAGTGCATGTTGCCGTTTTTCCAGGTGCCAAACCACAGCAACACGACGTGCAGATTGTGTTCCCGCGCGCCTTTTATGAGTTGATCTACATTGCTCCAGTCAAACTTACCTTGCTGGGCTTCGATCTGCTCCCAATAGACCGGGGCCTCCACCGTGTTCGCATGCAGCGCCGCCAGCGACTTCCACACGTCCGGCAACTCCGACGGCCAGGCGCTGGAGTTGTGAATCTGGCCTCCCAGCATGAGATACGGCTTGTCATCCACCAAGAGCGCCCAGCGGCCATCTTTCTGAATCAGCCGTGGGGCTTCAGCGGCGACGCTGAGAGGGAGGGTCAAGCAGGCAAAGAGAACCAGAGCAACGAAGTGCTGCAATCGTTTCACGAGAAACCTCGCGGGAAGGAGCATGGGGTTTAGCGCGACTAACTTTACTCTAGATTGAACAAAGATCGTACTGCCGGATGGCCGATCCTATCGCCAGAGAGTTGCCTGAACTACCCTCCTTATCTTGCTTTCACGCGGACAACATCGAGACGCAACATCTGGCCTGCGAGGGGTTGGTCCACGACGCCTGCGATGATTTGTTGCCGATCCGGGGCGGTCTTGCCGTTGTCGATCTGCCGGTCGTTACCGTCGGTGACCCGGATGACGACGGTTGCACCCGCTGCTACCGTGATGGTTGCCTCGAAGTCCTCCTTATAGATGGTGTGTCCGACCGAGGGATAGTGATTCAGCCAGTACGTCTGCTGGGGTTCCGAAATTTCGATTTCCCAGTGTGACCAATCCGGTGTGCTGACGGTACCGCCGGCCTTGAAGTAGGGGTGCTCAGGATCGGGCGTTTCGCCGCCGGTGATGGTGGTGGGTTCGAAAATGCCACGAATACGCAGGGTGACATCGTAGACCGTCCCCGCTTTTCCGCCGAAGATGAATGATTGCTCGTGGAGCCGGTCGTGCAGGCAGGTATCAGGCTGGGGCGGGTATTGCGCGGTGCACTTGTCGTGCAGAAAGAATTTATCGAAGCCCGCGGCAGCCTGCATGGGTCCGCTGGTCTGCGTTTGCGGCGTCGCGGCCAGGGTAGAAGCGAAACTCATGTGCTGGGGGAAAGGAACCTGCGCATGGCCGCAGCCAAAAGCGGCGAGGCAAAGAACCGCCGCCGCTCCTTGCAGGAGGTGTCGCATCGAGCAGAGTGGGGAGGGCTTGAAGAGTTGCATCGTGAATATTGGCATGGGCCCTCTGGATTGTGAAGACTGCTCCAGCCGCGCGTAATAGTCAAGTTTGACAGCAATCCCCGGATGGAGCGCCGACCTTAGGGCAGCACAAAAGGCACTCACAGCTTAGCCCAGCCGCGAAGCGGCGAAAGATTGCAGCCCACGTAAGCCGTGGGTAAGCAGACGTGCGGGCAAGCCCTGAAAAGGGCGAAAGAAAGCCTACTAACTCACATACCACCCGCCATTCACATTCACCGTCTGCCCGGTCATGTACCCATTCTCCGCCAACATCAACACCACTGAAGCCACTTCCTCCACCGTTCCAAACCGTCCCACCGGAATCAGCCCCGGATTCGCCCGCGGATTCGACCGCACCATCTCGGTATCAATCAGCGCCGGACAAACCGAATTCACCGTAATTCCTTCCTTCGCCAGCACCTGGGCATAAGCCCGGGTAAGCCCTAGCATCCCGGCCTTGGACGCGGCATAATGCGGCCCGACTAGCCCGCCAATCTGCGCCGCCACCGAAGAAATGTTGATGATCCGCCCCCATCGTTGTTCGCGCATCTTCGGCAAAAAAGCCTGAGTTACGAGAAACGCCGACTTCAGATTGACATTAATATGCTCGTCCCAATCTGCCTCAGTAATGTCCTCAGGCTTCTGCGGACGCATCATGGCCGCGTTGTTCACCAAAATATTCACCGGCCCAAGTTCCTGCTCCACCCGTGTCGCCATCTTCTTCACTTGCTCAGACGAGGAAACATCCGCCTGCACCGCAATTACCCGCCGACCCATCCCGCCAATCTCTCCGCAAACTTTCTCCGCCTCTGCAGCCCGGGAACGAAAGTTAACGGCAACATCACACCCAGTTCCAGCCAAAGCCAACGAAATCGCCGCCCCAATCCCGCGATTGCCTCCGGTGACCAAAGCGATTTTCCCCCTCGGATTATTCATGCGACTACTATACCCATCTGCTTACGGAACTATTGCTCTTCCGTCTTTTCCTTTATACTTCATCGTGATCACGGGCCCAGGATGTCTAAGAAATTTCCGGAGCGTATATCATGCCCACCAGTAAGTTTTCCCTCTCAGTAACCTGCTGTCTTTTCCTGATACCTGCTATGGCTCCGTCTCAGCAGATGAATAATTTAGATCGTGATCGCGCACAGGTCATGTTGTCGCAGGTCATGGGGGAAGTAAGGAAGCACTACTACGATCCCGCCTTCCACGGCCTCAACTGGGAACAAACCACCGAAGAGGCCAGGAAGAAAATTGACGTGGCGCCGTCCAACAATATGGCGCTGGCCAATATCGCTGCCACCCTCGACAAGCTGAACGACTCGCACACATTTTTTCTGCCGCCGATGCGTCCATACCATCATGACTATGGCTTCAACTATCTTATGGTGGGTGACCGTTGTTTTGTCGGCCAGGTGCGCCCGAAAAGTGATGCCGAAACGAAGGGCCTTAAGCCTGGAGATGAAATCCTTTCCATCAACGACTTCACTCCCACTCGCGACACTCTTTGGAAGCTGGAATATGTGTTTGGTGTCCTGCGTCCCCAACCCAGCTTGCAGCTCGAACTTCAATCCCCCACCGGAGAGCAGCGGAAAATTGAGGTAGCTGCCAAAATTGTTCAGGGGAAACTCACGCGCGACCTGACGAAACCGTCGGGCGATTTTTGGGACCTCGTGCGGCAGGACGAATCGTTCATGCACCTCATGCGTGCCCGCTGGGCTGAGTTCGGCGACCAGTTGGCCATCCTTAAGTTTGGAGAATTTATTTTTTCCCCTGTCGAAGTCCGCAGCATGACGGGAAAAGCACGCAAATACAAGGCACTCATCATTGATTTGCGTGGCAATCCCGGAGGTGCGGTCGAAACTCTGAAGCGTCTGACCGGAGACATGTTCGAAAAAAATGTGAAGATTGCCGACCTGGTCGAGCGCAAGGATAAAAAGGTTGAAATGGCCGATGGCGCTGGCGGCGCCGCCTTTACCGGCAAGCTGATTGTGCTGGTTGATAGCCGGTCGGCTTCTTCCTCGGAGATGTTCGCTCGCGTTATGCAGCTGGAAAAGCGCGGAATCGTGTTGGGCGATCAGACTTCTGGCAGCGTGATGGAATCCAGGCATTATCTGGAGCGGGCAGGGGCAGACACAGTGGTTTTTTATGGTGTCTCTGTGACCATTGCCGACGTGATCATGAGCGACGGCAAGAGCCTTGAGCATGTGGGCATCACTCCCGATCAGCTGATGCTTCCCAGCGCAGCCGCCATCGCGGCGGGAAAAGATCCAGTATTGGCTTACGCGGCAGAACTGGCCGGCGTCAAGCTAACTCCGGAAGAAGCGGGAAAACTATTCCCCTATGAGTGGATGCCGCAATAGAAAGATTTTCGCGAGGTGAATCCCGAAACTTTTTAGACCTTGCTATGATGCCATCAAGAAATGGCACTTCAATCCTGCAATAGAACATGGTCAGCCGCATTCCTAACGGGCAGAACTGGCCTGCTGTGTTCCCTGAACGCAGCTGCGACCTTTGAGGAGGAACCTTGCTGCGAAAGTTAAGTTTGTTTGCAGTTATCGCATTTTTGTGCCCCGTTTGCCTCGGGCAAACCAAAACCGGATCCACGGACTGGATTTCCGTCAGCAACAATTACACAGAACAATTGTTGAACCTACAGATAAAGCATCACCCTGAATTGGGCTCCAATCAGGGTTTAAGTGAGTTCGATACCCAAATCAGCCAGCCAACCTTGGCGGACGAAGATCAGGAACGGGCTGAGACCGACGCAGTACTAGTCAAGCTGAAAAGCGCCTTGTCCCAGGAAAAGCAGAAAGAAGTCGCACAGGATTTGCAAATCTTAATCCGCCGGATCGAATTGCAGTTCCGCGAAGACGACTTCGAACGTGCCCATGAAGTCCCTTTCCTCAACGCCAGCGGGGCAGTCTTCGGCGGCCTGCGCATTCTTCTCGATGAACAGACCCCCAACGAGCGCCGGGCCGCTGCTGTCGTGCGCATCCGCAAGTACGCCGGCTTGGAGCCGGGCTTCACGCCGCTCACCGAAATTCTCAAGCAGCGGGTAAAAGAGCAGATGGCCAAACCGGGGGTTGTATACCCGGCAAAGACCGAAATCGAAACCGAGCTGGGCCGCACCTCCAGTTTCGTAAGCGGCATGGCTGCGCTGCTCGAGAAGTACAAAATCGTTGGTTGGCAGGAGCCCTACGAAAAATTAAAGACTCAACTCGCCGAGTACGACGCATGGACAAAAGAAAATGTTCTGCCCAAAGCCCGCACTGATTTCCGCTTGCCTCCGGAAGAGTACGCGCTGAATCTTGAAGACTTCGGTATTGATATTCCGCCACATCAGCTGGCGGCGATGGCACACAAAGCCTTTACTGAGTTACAGGCAGAGATGCAGCCAATCGCGGAGCAAATTGCCAAACAGCGCAAACTGCCTTCCAGCGATTATCGCGATGTTATCCGCGAGTTGAAAAAGAAACAGATCGTAGGCGACGCCATTCTGCCGCTGTATCAGGAACGCCTCAAGCAGGTGGAAAAGATCATCGTGGACCATCAACTGGTGACCTTGCCCGACCGTCCGGCGCGCATCCGCATAGCGGATGCCGCTGAAAGCGCGCAACAACCGGCGCCGCACATGTCGCCTCCGCCGTTTCTGCACAACACCGGGCAAAAAGGAGAATTCGTCCTGCCGCTGAATCTACCACCAGCCCCGGGCGAAAAAGCTGGAGATAAATACGACGACTTCACTTTCGACGCGGCCGCTTGGACCCTAATCGCCCACGAAGCCCGCCCCGGCCATGAACTGCAATTCGACGCCATGCTGGAGCGCGGCGTCTCGCTGGCCAGAATCCGCTATGCCTTCAACAGCACTAACGTCGAAGGCTGGGGTCTCTATTCCGAGTACATCACCAGGCCGTTCATGCCGCTGGAAGGACAACTGGTCTCGCTCGACTACCGTCTGCTCCGGGCGGCGCGTGCGTTCCTTGACCCAGAATTGCAATCAGGAAAAATCCAACCTGAAGAGGCCTATCGCGTGTTGGAGCAAGATGTGGTCCAATCCCATGCCATGGCCAAACAAGAAGTAGAGCGCTACACCTACCGCGCCCCCGGCCAGGCCAACAGCTACTTCTACGGCTACACCAAGCTGCTAGCCCTGCGTAAAGATGTAGAAGCGGCCCTGGGTCCAAAGTTCAATCAGAAGAAATTCCATGACTTCATTCTGTCGCAAGGTCTACTACCGCCAGACCTCATGCGCAAGGCGGTGATGGAAGAATTTGTTAAGGCACAGTAGATTTGTCATTCCGACCAGGAGCGTAGCGACAAGGAGGAATCTGCTTTCGCGTGCGGCGAACAGATGCCAGTTTCACATTCCTGCACCTCCCCTCCGCCGCCCTTGTCACCGTGCCCCCAACCTCATATATTGATACTTCACTCTTCCCAGGAGCCAGCATGAACACTCAGCAATTCTTCGAACAACTAGAAGCCCGCATTGCCAAATACGACCTCCTCTGCCACCCGTTCTATAAGGCCTGGGCCGCAGGTGAACTGAGCCGTGAAGATCTGTGCGCCTACGCTCAGGACTATTACCACCACGTGGAGGCGTTTCCCACCTACCTGGCTGAACTGGGAATCCGCCTCAATGAAGGCGAGCTGCGCCGCGCGGTGCTGGCCAACCTGGCAGACGAAAAGGGATCGGAGGATGTGTTCGGCAATCCTGGCCGTGAACACGCTGACATCTGGCTCGACTTCGCCGAAGGCATGGGCGCCCGCCGTAACCTGGCCGGCCACACGCCGCTTCCCGAAATCACAGGATTGATGGCCCATTTCCATCGTGTAGCCAGCGAGGGAACTCCCGCCGAAGCTTTGGCCGCGTTCTATGCTTACGAATCGCAGGTCCCACGCGTGGCCCAGGAAAAAGCCCGCGGCCTCCGCGAGATGTACGGAGCCGACGAAAAAACCTGCGGCTATTTCACCCTGCATACCACCGCCGATGTCCATCACTCCAATGTGTGGCGCAAGCAGCTGGAAAAGCAGCTGGCAGCGGACCCCGTAGCCGCCGGGGAGGCACTCGCAGCCGGAGAAGCAGCAGCCCAGGCGCTGTGGAAAGCGCTGGATGGAATCGAAGCCCGTCGGGCAGCCAAAGTCCTAGCATAGAGCTGCCAATCAGCTAGCTAAAACCGCTGGTATAAAGATGTCGCCAGCCGTGCTGGTTTGCTATAATCTTCTATCCCATTTAAGTAGTTCAATTTAGGGGAGGATTTATCGATAAGCGTTTTATCCGCACCAACGACCGTATTCGAGCCCGCGAAATTCGCGTGATTGATGATGAAGGCCAGCAGATTGGAATTTTGCCTCCGTTTGAGGCGCTGAAGATGGCCCGCTCGAAAAACCTGGATCTGGTTGAAATTTCACCCAAAGCGACTCCGCCCGTATGCCGCATCATGGACTTCGGGAAATTCCTGTACCAGCAGGAGAAAAAAGAGCGCGAGGCCAAGAAGCACCAGAAGGTAATCACGGTCAAAGAAGTGAAGTTCCGCATTAATGTGGACGACCACGATTACGAAACCAAGAAGAACCACGTGCTCCGTTTTCTGGATGAAGGTGACAAGGTCAAAGCGACCATCTTCTTCCGCGGGCGCGAGATGACCCGCACCGGATTGGGACGCGGGATTCTGGAACGCTTGATTAAAGACATTGGCGACCAGGGAATTGTGGAGTTCCGGCCGCGTCAGGAAGGCAACACACTGCATCTGATCCTGGCGCCCAATGCGAAGAAGCCGGGAGAAAAGCCGCAGAAAGCAGCGCCCCACGCGCAGCCATCCGCGCAAGCCAAGCAAGCGTAGGTCTGTAAGAATTAAGACTTACAATTTTTGAGCTGAAAGCTGACAGCCAATGAGGAAATATGCCGAAACTTAAGACGCACAAGGGCGCGGCCAAGCGCTTCAAAAAGACCGCGACGGGAAAAGTGAAGCGGTCGAAGGCATTCCTGCGCCACATCCTGACTTCGAAGGACAAGAAGCGCAAGAAACATCTGGGTGGGACCGTGCTGGTGAGTGATGCCGACACACCCAAAGTGAAGCGAATGATTCCGTACTAGATAGCAGTTCCGAGAACTGATATCTGAGAACCGGGAACTGATTTTCAACCCGGTTTGTGGAGTCTATCTCCACACAGGTGAGTGAAGAGGTCGGACGCAAAAGTCTCCTACCTCCAGCCGCCGTTAAACAGAAATAAAAAGGAGCAACCCCATGCCTCGTGTAAAACGCGGGACGAAACGTCGCGCGAAACGCAAAAAGATATTAGACCGCGCCAGCGGCTATTTCCTGACAAAATCCAAACTCTACCGCTCGGCCAAAGAGGCCGTGGAGCGCGGGCTGAAGTTCGCCTACTCCGGCCGCAAGCAGCGCAAGCGCCAGTATCGCGGCTTGTGGATCGTACGCATCGGCGCCGCCGCCAAGCTGAACGGCATGAGCTACAGCACGTTCATCAACGGTCTGAAAAAAGCCGGAGTCGAGCTGGATCGCAAGATTCTGGCGGATATCGCGGTCAAAGACCCAGCCGGATTTAAGAGCCTCGCCGAGCAGGCGAAGGGCGCTCTCGGCGGGGCCGCGTAGCAGCTCTCAGCTTTCAGCCGTCAGCTATCAGCAAATTTGATGGATTGGGTTCGTATCCGGGCGCGGCTCTTCGCATTGCTCAGGGCAAGTTTTCAACCGCGCCGGTACGTCTCAATTATCATTGTCATTCCGAACGGCGTAGCCGTGAGGAATCTGCTTTTTGCCGTCCGCGAAGTGATGCGTGCAGCGCAAGTGAAGTAGCCGCGAAGCGGCGGCATGTGAAAGCCCGGCACGGAAGTGCCGGGACAAGAATTAACAAATGT
The DNA here is from genome assembly GCA_963837365.1 of uncultured Acidobacteriota bacterium. Classification (GTDB taxonomy): domain Bacteria; phylum Acidobacteriota; class Terriglobia; order Terriglobales; family Acidobacteriaceae; genus CAWBXL01. Next base: position 1,226,504 of record CAWIMW010000002.1, on the reverse strand, counting down.
GCGAGTCCCGATAGGGACGGCACAATGCCGGCCAGGTTCCGTCCCTGACGGGACTCGGTCATAAACAATGCTTCCCCGGCACTACCATGCCGGGCTTTCATATACCGCCGCTGAAGCGGCTGGTGCAATTACGTGGCATACACCGTTCCCAAACTTACGGACTTCTCGCCTGAGGTACTTGAAAAGGCTGCGGAGGAATTGCTTGCTGCGCTTCAAGACGAAGCTAAAGCTGTCTGGGATGAATCCAACTGGAAAAATTTTCGTGATCGCTGGATCGCACGCAAGAACGGCGTGCTCACACAGGTTAACGACCTTTGGTTGAAATCGGCACCAAAAGAAGCCAAGCGCGGCGTGGGGCAATGTGTAAATGAATTGAAGACCAAGGTCGAAGAGTTCGTCCAAGGGCGCGAAACCGAAATTCTTGTTAGACAGGCAGCTCTTAAAGGACTATCTAGAGATTTCAAGTCAGACCCCGAGACGCAGCGAAAATTTGCGGCTGGTCTCGCTGCACACTATGCTGCTCAACAAAGCGTCGACATCACCCTCCCCGGCACCCGCCGCCCCATCGGCGCCGAGCACCCGATCATCAAAACGATGAACGAAATCGTCGGAGTCTTCCGCAACCTCGGATACTCCGTCGAAGAAGGTCCTGAGATCGAGACCGACTACTACAACTTCGAAGCCCTGAACTTCCCGCCGAACCATCCGGCGCGCGACACCCAGGACACGCTGTTTGTAACCAACCAGGATTCAAAGCCGCAGCGCGACCGCCTGCTGCTGCGCACGCACACATCTCCGGTGCAGATTCGCACTATGCAGAAGATGAAGCCTCCGGTGCGCGTGGTCTGTCCGGGAAAAGTGCATCGCAACGACGCGCCCGACGCCACCCACTCGCCAGTGTTTCATCAGGTCGAAGGACTGGCGGTGGACACCAACATCACCTTCTGCGATCTCAAGGGCACGCTCGACCACGCCATGAAGGCGCTGTTCGGCTCGAGCGTGAAGACGCGCTTCTATCCGTCTTTTTTCCCCTTCACCGAACCCAGCGCCGACGTGCAGATCAGCTGTATTTTCTGCGGAGGCAAAGGCCAGCGCGACGGCGGCCCCTGCCGCAACTGCAAAGCCAGCGGCTGGATCGAGCTGCTGGGTTGCGGCATGGTGGACCCGAATGTGTACGGCTTTGTGGACTACGATCCGAAGAAAGTCAGCGGATTTGCTTTCGGCATGGGCGTGGAGCGCATTGCGATTTTGAAATACGGTGTGGATGACATTCAGTTGCTTTTTAATGGAGATGTGAGGTTTTTGGGGCAGTTTACGTAGAGCTTCTAGCTCCTAGCTTCTAGCCAAACCGGTTTAGCTAGGAGCTAGCGGCTAGAAGCTAGAAGCTTTTATGAAACTTTCTCCTACATGGCTGCGCGATTTCGTTGACCTGCCGGTGGCCAACCGCCGGCTCGCCGACGATCTCACGCTCGCAGGCATCGCAGTAGAAGGGGTCAGCGGCGAAGGCGAGGGCACGGTCTTCGAGATGGAGATCACTACCAACCGCCCTGACGCCATGAACCACTACGGCGTTGCGAGGGAGTGCTCAGCACTGTACGACCTGCCGCTGAAGCCAATCGAGCCGAAGCTGCCGAAGTCCGAGGGCAAAACTGATTTCGTCATTTCCATCGAAGACAAAGAAGGCTGCGCTCGTTATACCGCGCGGATTATCCGTGGCGTTACTATCAAAACATCCGCCGATGCCATCGCAAAACGCCTCGCCAGCGTAGACCAGCGTGCCATCAATAACGCCGCTGACGCCTCCAACTACACGCTCTGGGAGATGGGCCATCCCACCCACGCTTTCGATCTCGATCTGCTCGAAGGCGGCAAAATCATTGTCCGACGAGCCCGCGCCGGGGAAACGCTGAAGACTCTCGACGGCGTAGACCGCAAACTCGATCCGCAAGACCTGATCATCGCTGACTCCGCAAAGCCCGTCGCCCTCGCCGGGGTCATGGGCGGCTTCGACACCATGATCACCGAGAAGACCAAGAACATTCTGATCGAATCCGCCTGGTTTGATCCGGTCATTGTCCGCAAGACGGCCAAGCGCCACGGCCTGCACACCGACGCCTCGCACCGCTTCGAGCGTGGAGCCGATTATGGCGCGACCTCGCTGGCATGCGCACGCGTTGCTCAGAGAATCATCGAATCTGGCGGCGGCAAACTTCAAGGGGAAGAGATTGATGCGATTGGCCGCGAGCTGGACCAAGCCCCGGTAGAACTTAGAATCTCGGAAGTCCACCGTATTCTGGGCAAGCCGCTCGATACCAACGAAATTTTCCGCATTCTCAAGCGGCTGGGTTTCGATCTCATGCCCGAACCTGGCGAAGAGCAGGTATTCTCGGTCCGCATCCCCAGCTGGCGGCTGGATGTGGAGCGCGAGATTGACCTGATCGAGGAAATCGCCCGCCTGCATGGCTACGATAAGTTTCCCAATAGGTTGCCGGCTTATGCGGGTTCCGTTGTCGAACTCCCAGATGCAAAGAAAGATTCGCGGCTACGGTCATCTTTACTCGGACTTGGGTACGACGAGGCGGTCTCGCTGACCTTCATCTCCCATGAAGACGCTGAACAGTTTTCTTCTGTTCCAGTGATTGAACTGGCCAATCCTTTGAGTGCCGAAGCTTCCGTGATGCGGACCTCCATGGTTCCCGGCATGTTAAACATGCTGGCTTACAACCTGAACCGCGAGAGCGCCAACGTTCGCTTGTTTGAAGCCGGTAATGTGTTCGAACTGACAAACGGGCAGGCGAAACAATCGAAGCAAATTTGCCTGGGCGCGACTGGCAGCGCTGTAGTTCCGGGAGTCCATCAGGCGGCGCGGGCACTTTCGTTTTTCGATCTCAAAGGCGACGTGGAAAATCTTCTGCAAGCCTTCCAGTTCAACTCGCTCAGCTACGATGCGCAAACGCCGGAACACTATCATCCCGGACGTTCGGCGCGGGCTATCATGGATAGCGCTACGGTGGCTCAGTTCGGACAACTCCACCCTGATCTAGCCGCTGGACGCAAACTGCGTCAGGATGTCTTTATCGCGGAAATTTATCTTGACCGGTTGTACCGGCATGACTTGCGGCATGTGCGCTATCAGGCGCTGCCTCGCTACCCTGCGGTGGAACGTGACTTCTCATTTGTGTTCGCCGATTCCGTTGTATTTGAAAAGATTCAGCAAGCGGTCTTGTCACTGGGACTGGAGCACCTGCGCAACTTTATTCCTGCGGAAATTTTCCGGGGCGGCAATGTCACGGCGGGTAATCACTCTATTCTTTTGCGCGCTACATTCCAGTCCAATGAGCGCACCTTGCGCGAGGATGAAGTAGCGCAATGGTCGGGGCAGATTGTTAAGGCGTTAGAAGCACTCGGTGGGACACAACGGGCCTAGACTTCTATTCCAAATCCAAGGCCATTTTCAGCGCGCGCCATCCCCGGACAAGAGGCGCAAGGCTCGGTGCATTCCGCGGATTTGCCGTATGTTTTCGGATATTTTCCAGCCGGGGGAAACATCGGCGGAAAGTTTGGTGATAGCGACCGCAAACTTGCCGACATCATCGAGGGTTACTGGGCGAATTTCGCCCGCACGGGTGATCCGAATGGCGGAACCCTGCCAAAGTGGCCGGCGTTCGGTGACTCGCACGCTTTCGTCTCCATCACGCAAAATGGAAACGTGGAGGCAAACACCAGGTTGCGCGGCCCGCAATGCGATATTTATCGCGACAACCTGAAGCGGCGGTTTTTCGCTGCAGCGAAGTGAGATACTCCACTGTGCTAGGCTCGAATTTATGGCGGATGCAGCCATCTCCCAAAAGCAGTTCCTAAGCAGCAAGGTCGGTTATTTTACCGAGTCGGTTATCCGCGAGATGACGCGCCAGGCGCTGCTGCATGGTGCCGTCAATCTCTCCCAGGGCTTTCCTGATTTTTCTGCGCCAGCAGAAATCAAGCGGGCTGCGCAGGAAGCGGTTGCCGCTGACATTAATCAATATGCCATTACCTGGGGGGCAAAGAATCTGCGCAACGCCATCGCGCGGCAAACCCAGCTATGGCAGGGAATCCAGGTTGACCCGGAAACGGAAGTCACGGTCTGCTGTGGATCAACTGAGGCCATGATTTCGACACTCCTGGCAGTCTGCAATGCGGGAGACGAAGTCGTTGTCTTTGAACCGTTCTATGAAAATTACGGGCCGGACTCGATTCTGTCGGATGCCAAGCCTCGTTTCGTGAAGCTTCGTCCGCCGGCAACCGCCGACGGCGAATGGAGTTTCGATGAGCGGGAACTACGCGCAGCATTTCACCCGCAGACCAAAGCAATCATCGTAAATACTCCCAATAATCCGACGGGCAAGGTTTTCACGCGTGCCGAACTGGAACTGATCCGCGATCTTTGCATCGAATTCAACGTTCTCGCCATCACCGATGAAATCTACGAACACATTCTGTACGACGGTACACGCCATATCTCAATCGCCAGTCTGGACGGCATGAAAGAGCGGACGGTCACCATCAACGGCTTGTCAAAGACCTACAGCGTGACTGGATGGCGCGTCGGTTGGACGATTGCTCCCCCTGCGATTACCAACGCCATCCGCAAGGTGCATGATTTTCTTACCGTAGGCGCGCCGGCTCCACTACAGGAAGCAGGAGCGTCGGCGCTAAGCCTGCCGCCCAGTTATTACGACGCTTTGGCCGAGGGATACCGTAAACGCCGCGACAAACTGGTTCCGGTGTTGACCGAAGCCGGTTTCCGTTGTTTCCGTCCGCGTGGCGCGTATTACGTGATGACCGATATCAGCGCCTTCGGCCATCAGGATGACTTAGCCTTCACCAAGTATCTGGTGAAGGAGATCGGCGTGGCCGCAGTGCCGGGATCGAGTTTCTACCGCGATCCGCGCGATGGCGCGCGGCAGGTGAGGTTTGCCTTTTGCAAGAAGGACGAGACGTTGGAAGAGGCGGCGCGGCGGCTGCGGAAATTGCACGCAAAATAACAATCCTGTAGTGGTGCAGTTTAGAAGATGGTCCGTATCAGGGCAGCGGCTTCAGCCCTGCCATTTCGTGTTGGTCTCGGCCCACCCGCCCAAAGGCGCACCCACCCCAAAGCTTCTGAGTTGTTGCGCCCATCGGCGCGGGAATCAATTCCTCTCGCTCCAGACGGCACGGCCCAAGGCCATGCCCTGATACGAACCGTTTTTCATCAGGCGATACCCTGTTAACAGTCGAACGAAAAACCCAGCCGTCGTAGTATTTAGCGGAGAGATGGTTGCCTGTAGTGGTTTGAACTAAGTGGTCTTCTCCGCCCTCGAAAAATACCTGGCGGTCGCGAATCGGAATAGATACCAGACAGCAAACAGATCAATGACTTCTTCAAGCACGATCAAACCGTACGAAAGATCAAAATGTTTGGGCTGGAGCAAATAGAGAGGCAGCCTCTCGCCTGCCCAGATGGCAATAACGAGCATTGCTGCGAAACGTGCCCATTCTTTAAGGCGCAAGAGCCCACAAGCGATTAATCCGAATCCCGCGGCGAACACCAAATCGAGCCAAAGAATTCTGTGATGCTGAACCGCCGAGCGGAGATCGACAAAAGCATAGCCCAGCGAAACTGCACAATCAAAACAAAGATAGATCGCTATAGCCGTTACGCCGAGCGGACGTCGCATTTGGAGACATTGCCTCTAGCGGACAAGGTAGGGGAAGTTCAAAAATCAGCTAGCTGCCGGGTGCTGCACAGGAACTGCTTCCGAGCGGGTACGTGGGCTGGAGGCTTCGGCCCGCGCCAAGTCCAGGTCACGTTGCAACGTATCCAGCACGACCATCGGCATTTCGTCATACCATCCGTCAATTTCTTCTTCCTTCCAATTTCCATTGAGCCGGATGGAATTGTTTAAGTCCTCGGGGAAACCCAGGCGGTATTCGCCTTCGCGGGTCAGCGTGTCGCCCAGCTTACGCCCGGTGTGGACGTCATACACGCGGCGGGTGGAAGAGCCGTTGGCATTGGTATAGCTCAAATACACTTCACCGTACTCGCCATATTCGGGGCGGTAATACCACGCCTGACTGGCATCGAATTTGGGATGGGCGCGGCGGCGTTTGGTCGCGGTTGCCGCGACAGCCGTCATCTGGGCATCGTGTGCGGGGTTGTAATAGAGAATGCGGGAGCAGGAATCACAAACCACTGTGCGCTCACCGGAGCGGACTTCATTGTACGTCTGCGGCCGCAGCATCACCTGGCAGGCCATGCATTTCTGCTCACGAACTTCGGCGAGGCCTGTGCCACGATGTTTGGCCACGCGGTCGAAATGGGCAAGCATTTCCGGATTTACGCCGGCGCGGGCTTTCTCCCGTTTGGCGTTCCATTCCGCAAGCAGCTTTTCGTCTTCGGTAGTTTTTTCGCGGGCAATGTTCTTCTCTTTTTCGATCTCTGCTGCTTCTGTTTTCAGTTCAGCCTCCGCGGCCTTCACTTCCTTGTCGCGGTTGTCCACGTTCAGCATGACTTCCAGAATCTTGTCTTCGTTGGCGCGGATGTCCTGCTCGGCAAACTGGATTTCGTGTAAGAGGGCTTTGTACTGTTCGTTGGTTTTTACGGCTAAAGACTGGTCGCGGTACTTGGAGATTTTGCCTTGCAGGTCCTGGATGGCGGTTTCGTACTGCCGCTTGGCGGCTTCGTCGGCTTTGGCGGCTCCTTTAGCTTTTTCCAGGGCGGCCTTCGTGCCGGCGAGTTTTGCCTCGATGGCCGCCACGGTTCGGGGCAAGGCGGCTATTTCCTCTTTCAGGCGTTGGATTTCTTTGTCCGCCTGCTGCAAAGCGATTAGGTTTTCTACGTCAGGAAGCATCTCTAACGCTTGATTTTAGCATGTAAAGCCTGATTTTCTCTGCGTTCTCTGCGCCCTCGGCGGTTATAGACTTTTCACCGCCGAGAACGCTGAGGTCGCTGAGCAAAACCTGGCCCTGTAAATCGGTCATAATAAGCATTATGCAAAGACTTACACTCGGCGATTTTGAACTGACCGCGGTCTCCGACGGAGACTACTTCCTGGATGGCGGGGCCTATTTTGGAGTGGTGCCCAAGGTACTGTGGGAGAAGAAGGTCAAAGTTGACGAAAAGAACCGGGTTTTGACCGGCCTGAACTCGGTGGTAGTCAGGACGGATGATCTCACCGTCTTGATCGAGACCGGCGTAGGCAATAAACTTCCCGACAAGATGGCCCAGATCCACGGCAAGCCGATGAAGCTGCTGGAAAACCTTCATGCCGCCGGAGTCGCGCCGGAAGACATAGACATGGTCATCAACTCTCATCTGCATTTTGACCACTGCGGCTGGAACACCATCATCAAAGACGGCAAGCCGGTGCCGACGTTTCCCAACGCGACCTACTATGCCCAGCACGGAGAATGGGAGCATGCCCACGAAAATCAGCGCGACGGTGTGAGTTATTTCAGCGAAAACTACGACCCGCTGGTGGAAAGCGGCCGCATGAAATTACTGCGGGGTGACGCAGAAATTGTCCCCGGTATTTCCGTCCGGGTTTATCCCGGCCATACCCGCGCCATGCAGGGAATTTTCGTGAACAGCGGCGGACAGACGGCTTGCTATATCGGCGATCTGATTCCTACCAGTGCACATCTCGATTTGAACTGGGTGATGGGATTTGATCTGTATCCGCTGGAGACCATTGAAAGCCGGAAGAAATATTACGCGGAGGCGGTACCCGGGAAATGGCTGACTATGTTTACCCATGATCCGGATATTCCCTGGGCGTATGTGGAGAAGAACGAGCGCGGCAAGATGATGGCGCGCTCGTAACCAGAAGCGGCAATCAGCAGAGCCTTTCAAGTCTTCGTCTTATAACGGCCGGGCGGGTGTTGCAGTTTTGCCGTCCCTTCGGCAAGCATCAGGGCAGGCTCTCCACGCTTGTCTGGCGAAAAGTTGGACGCACTTGATGTATCCTCTTGCCCTATCCGGGTTGCAACGTCTTCGAGGGAATCATGAGCGAAACACAACATCCGCGGCAGCTGGGACAAAGTATTTTTGCGGTGGTGGCTGGATTTATTTTTGTGGTTATTTTGTCCCTGGGTACCGATGAGATATTTCATTTAACCGGTACTTACCCTCCCTGGGGACAGTCTATGAGCGACGCACTGTTTGGGCTGGCTACGGCTTATCGGCTCATCTACGGGCTTGCCGGGAGCTACATCACGGCGTGGTTTGCGCCCTATCAGCCCATGAAACACGCGCTCATCGGAGCCGCGATTGGGACTGTCCTGAGTGCCGCGGGGGCGGCGGGCACGTGGGACAAAAACTTGGGGCCTCACTGGTATCCGGTGGTGCTGATCGTCACCGCATTACCGTTGGCGTGGCTGGCCGGCAAGCTCTACGAAACGCGTTCCGCAAAGCAGGCTTCGTAGCAGGAACACAGTTTTCGATTAGAACTCTGTTTCCAGGATGGTGGGGAAATATCTATTCAGCCGCAACCGGCTGGGGAGTGATGTTGACCACCTCGTCCAGATGCTGGAGAGTTTCATCCACGGTGAGGGAGTACATTTCCCGGTCCATGCCTTCGCCGGATTCGAGTGCGGTCTTGAGATAGTGTCCGGCAATCTCGATGGTCAACCCATCGGTGATCATCTTGCCGGTCCGATTTTTATATTCGACCCAAGCGGGAAGAGGCAGTGCTACCCACACCCTGCGGCCATCCACCAGAAACTTAACGTCAACCGCATCCGCATGGCGGGTGGCTACGGCGACGATTAGCGCCTGGTAAATGCAGTGGACCTGTTTCTTGGTCCAGCGGTCGGTGGTGTGGAAATCGCGATACATGGCTGTCAAAATTATAGCGGAGACCCAACTTTTCCGGGCGAAATGACTACCGCTTAATTCCCACGGCTCCCAACATCCTGCCCGTGACACCGTTCTCTCCGCGGTGGGAGAACAGCAAGTCGGTGCGGCACGAGGTGCACAGCGGAGAACGATCAATATTTTTCGGCGAAACCCCGGCATCCATGAGCTGGCGCCGGTTGGCCTCCACCAGATCCAGGAAAATATTCTTGGGCAGTTCGCTGTGGCCGGGCGCGCGCGCGGTCAGGAACAGAAGCGGATACTTTTCACGGACCGGGTCAGACTCCTTGACCTCGTGAAAGAGCTTGTCCGCATAGGCGAACTGCGATTCAAACTCTACGCGCACTTCCTCACCCACGGTGTAACAGCAGTTGTGAACTCCGGGGCCGATGGCGGCCTTGATGTCGCGGGGCTTGGTGCCAAAGCAGCGGCGCATTTCACCAACACCTTTTTCGACGATCCGTTTTACCGTGCCACGCCAACCGGCGTGGAAGACTCCAACGGCGTGTTTCTTCGTGTCCACCAGAATCACCGGGATGCAGTCCGCGGTCAAAACGGCCAGCACCAATGTGGGGACTGACGTGATCAGTCCATCACCCACCAGCGGTTGCCGGGGCGCAGCTTCCACGTAGTGAATCAGGTCGGAGTGAACTTGCCGCAGCGTCACCAGCGGCCACAGCTTGTCGCCGTTTTTCGCCCCGAGTTTTTCCAAAAAAATGGCCCGGTTTCGTTCCACCGCTGCGCGCGAATCCTGTTTGGTAAATCCCAGGTTGAGGCTTTGTCCTCCATAACCCCTGGAAGTCCCGCCCAACCGGGTGCTGAATCCGTGGGCCAGCCACGAAATCGGCGTTAAGGTGTGGGAGCGGAGAATCGAAAATTTGGTTTCTGAACGGGTCTTTGCGGGCACTATTAATATTAACAATGAAAGCCGTGCATTTAACTCTGGGAACACTGTCCCTACGACCATACGAGTGCTCCTTTTGTAACTTGGCAGGGCAAGGCGAACTCCCGTAAAGTCAAGAAATCCAAGCTCTTAAATAGAGTAGAGCGGCCCTCAGCGTGCATCTATATGGCTTGGAGGACTCAAAACCACGCTTTTGCGTGAAATTTTTGGATGTGCCTGGCATGAACTACACACGTTGGATGGCAAACTCGCTTTTGCTGGCTTTGGCGCTCAGCTTCCCTGTTTTGGGGCAGATCCAAACCTATAACCCTCCTGCGGTGAATAGTTTCTCCAGTTCTCCTGCGACTCCCGATGGCAGCGACGATCCCATTCTCACCATCCGCAAGCGTGTGGATGAAGTAAACGTGTTGTTCATCGCCACCGATAAACACGGCAAATTCGTCCGCAATCTGAACCAGAATGACTTCACTTATCTGGACGATCACAAACCGCCTGAGGCGGTCATCAATTTCCGCCGCGAAACCAATTTGCCGATTCAGCTTGGTTTGCTGATTGATACCAGCGGCTCAGTGGACAGCCGTTTCGCTTTTGAGCAGGAAGCGGCGGTGAATTTCCTTCAGCGCACCGTGCGTCTGGGATTTGATAAGGCCTTTGTTATGGGATTCAGCAGCAAGGGTGTGGTGGCGCAGGATTTCACCGACAACGTCAAGCTGCTCGAGACCAGCGTGAACGGCCTGCACAGCGGCGGCGGAACCGCCCTGTATGACGCGATCTACAAAGCTTGCCACGACAAGTTGATCAAAGACAAAAGCGGCAAGCCGGTGCGCCGCGCGATCGTCATAGTCAGCGACGGCAACGACAATCAAAGCGAAGTGAGCCGCGCCCAAGCGATCGAGATGGCGCAGCGGGCTGAGGTCATCATTTACGCGATCTCAACCGATGACAGTGGTCTGATTGTTCGCGGAGACAAGGTCTTGCAACAACTAGCCGATGCCACTGGCGGGCGCGCATTCTTCCCCTACAAGATGAAGGATGTGACCCGGTCATTTGCGGCGATTGAAGACGAACTACGCAGCCAGTATGTGGTTTCCTACCGGCCTGCGGATTTCGACGCCGATGGGCGCTTCCGCGCCATCGAGATCAGCGCGCTAAAGAAAGATTTACAAGTACGCGCCCGCAAGGGATACTACGCACCCCGGCATTAGGCCGCTAGCTCGTATGCATGCGCCAGCCGCAGGATGGTTGCTTCATCGAAGTGCTTCCCGAGAATCTGCATTCCGATAGGCAGCTTTTCGCCGGTCTGCCCGCACGGTACTGAAATTCCCGGAATACCTGCCAGGTTTGCCGTAACGGTATAAATATCAGCCAGATACATGGCCAGCGGATCATCCACCTTCTCGCCCAGTTTAAAAGCCGCCGTCGGAGAGGTAGGCGCCACGATAGCATCAACTTTCTTAAACGCCTCTTCGAAATCACCCGCCAGCAGCGTGCGCACCCGCTGGGCCTTTAGATAGTAGGCGTCGTAGTAGCCCGCACTCAGCGCGTAGGTTCCGAGCATGATGCGGCGCTTCACCTCGGCGCCGAAGCCTTGGTCGCGGGTGCGGCGGTACATTTCGGAAAGTGTGCGGACCCCCTCGGCGCGATGTCCATAGCGCACGCCATCAAAGCGCGCTAGGTTGGCGGATGCTTCTGCGGTGGCGATCAGGTAGTAAGCCGGGATCGCATACTCGGTATGCGGCAAGGAAACCTGAACAATCTCGCATCCTAGCCCGGCCAGCTTCTGACTTGCGGCCTCGACTGATTTCCGTACCTCGGCATCCAGCCCTTCTCCCAGGTATTCCTTGGCAACGCCGATCTTCATGCCCTTTATTGGCTTGTCCAACTCCGCAACATAATCTGGCACCGGCAGATTTGCGGAAGTCGAGTCCATGGGATCACGGCCAGCGATGGTGCGCAGCACCAGTGCAGCATCCTTCGCGGTTTTTGCCAGCGGACCGATATGGTCTAGCGACGAGGCAAATGCGATCAATCCATAACGGGAAACTCTTCCATAAGTGGGCTTGAGTCCATGCACACCGCAAAACGAAGCAGGCTGCCGAATCGAACCGCCTGTATCCGATCCCAGAGCCACCACAGCCATGTCCGCCGCAACCGCTGCCGCCGATCCGCCCGATGATCCACCGGGCACACGGCTAAGATCGCGCGGGTTGTGCACCGGCTTCCAGGCTGAGTTCTCATTGGATGAGCCCATGGCGAACTCATCGCAGTTCAGCTTTCCCAGGACCACCGCCCCCGCAGCTTCCAGGCGCGCCACCGCAGTGCAGTCATACGGCGGAATGTAGTTGCCCAGAATTTTCGATCCCGCGGTGGTGCGAACTCCGCGCGTGACCATCACATCTTTTATAGCGACCGGGACTCCACCGAGCGGTGGCAGTTTCTCACCATTGGCGGCAAGCGCATCCATCTCCGCCGCTTTGGTCATCGCACGTTCTTTCGACAGCGCGAGAAAGGCGCCAATCTGCGGATCGTCTTTTTCGATCCTGGCGTAGAACGACTCCGCCAAAGCTGTGGCGGTTGTCTTGCGTTCCTGCACAGCGGCGCGGGCGGCATCGATAGTCAACGACTCAAGCATGGGATGTATCTCTGAGAACCGAGAACTGGCAACAGGGAACTGACATCCTAAACCGGGAGAATCCTCAGTTGTCAGTTCTTAGTTCCCGGTTCTCAGTTAGCGTTCAATTACTTTGGGCACTTTGAAAAACGTTCCATCCCCGTCGGGGGCATTTTGCAGCGCGACTGCCTGCGGCAAAGATTTGCGCAGTCCCTCGACCACATCTTCACGGCTGGCATAGGCAAAGCGTTCGCTGCCTTGTTTCGATTCATCCACTCCATAACGATCGGACACCTGTGCCATGGGAGCTACGTTGGATGTGTCCAGCTTATTCAGCATGTCCACGTGATCGAGGATCGAATTCAGGTCGCGTACCATGCGCGTGCGCTCCTCGGTGGTCAACTCCAGGTTGGCGAGGTCCGCAACATAGGCCACGTCTTTTTCAGTCACTTTCATGAGGGAATGCAATTTTAGCACTGCTTAAAGCGGGAACTCCCGGCGCACGAACTCCATCGCTTCTTCATGACTTTGCAGCCGGTTTTCCAATTGCGCGTCCTCCACCGCGGCAAGAATTTCCTTAAAACGCGGGCCGGGCCCGTACCCGGCGGCGATTAAATCAGCCCCACTGACGAGCGGCGTCGGACGCATCACTTCCGGAGGTATGGAAGCCAGTCTTTCTCGGACAAAGTCGTACGATCCCATCTTCCCATTGCTGGCCAGGCAATCCAGGCGATGCAATTCCAGGTGTTCCTCAAAGCGCGGCATGCGCAGGAACTTCTTGAGCGTAGATTCATTCATGCGCTCGGCGTGGGCAAAGCGCATGTGGTTATCCACCAGCGCCAGAACCTGCTCGGTGTCTTCATTGGAAAAGCGCAGCCGCTGGCAGATCCCCTCAGCAATTTTGGCCCCAACCTCCACGTGATTGTCGAAGCGTATGCGGTCTGGAGCTTTGCGGAAAGTCGGCGGCTTGCCCACGTCGTGCAGCAGCGCTCCCCAGGCCAGCGTCGAAGAACAGGGCTGCGGCAGATTATCCAGCAGCAACAAAGTATGGATAAAGACATCACCCTCAGGATGAAATTCCGGCGGCTGCTCCACCCCTTTCATGCCGGCAATCTCCGGCAAAACTTCGCGCAAGAGTCTGGATGCATACAGCATGAAAAATGCCAGGCGTGCCCGGCCTTCGGTGAGCATCTTGGTCAACTCATCGCGCACCCGCTCGGAGGAAACTTGATGGATCTGCGGGGCCATTTTCTGTATCGCCTCCATCGTCCCGCGTTCCAGGATGTATCCGAACCGCGACGCGAAGCGCACCGCACGCAGCATACGCAGCTTGTCCTCGGCAAAGCGCTTTTCAGGTTCGCCGATGGTGCGGATAATCCCATCGTCCAGGTCCTTGCGTCCTCCGACGTAGTCGAGGACCTCATCGGTCAGAGGGTCGAGCAGCAGGCCGTTGATGGTGAAGTCCCGGCGCTGCACGTCTTCCTGAGGCGTCTTGGTAAAGCGGACTTCGTCGGGATGTCTCCAGTCGGAGTAGCCCATATCGCTACGGAAGGTGGCCACCTCCACAGTTTCGTTCTCGGCGACTGCAACCAGCACGACTCCAAACTGCGCGCCAACAGCGTAGGTCTTGGGGAAAATCCGCATGACGTCGTCGGGCGTGGCGTCGGTGGCGACGTCGTAATCCGCCGGTTCGCGGGCGAGGAGTAAATCACGAACACAACCACCGGCCAGGAAAGCGTGGAATCCAGCCTGGTGAAGCGACTGAATGACATGCTAAGCGTGTTGTTTTCGTTCTGACATTTTTGTGACAATTATCAGGGCTCGCTAGTCTGTAGCCAGGTCCCATCCCTTTGCGATAACAATCCGCAATTAGTCTAGATACTGCACGTACGGTCGATCTTTTCCGGCAATGTTGACTGCTTCGCCTCCGCTTCACATTCCGACAAAGAGTTTTTGCGCCATGGAAAATACCTTTCTCCATGGAATATTTCCCTGTTCGTACGCGAATCAACAAATCCCGTTCCGGACGGGCAGCGTGATATTCCCGCTGGAAACGATTTCCTTGCATTCATAGAGCAAACGGAGAGTATGCATCGCTGCCTTAACATCGTACCCAAATTTTGTTTCAATCTCAGGCCGCTGGCCCTTCTTACCGCGGCCTTTTCTGGCCGCTCATACGCTTGAGTTGATCGTCCGCGAAAGCCTAAGAAATTGCTTCGCGCACTAAGGCGTGATAGTAACGCAAGTCTTTGTTCGCTAACGATATCAACCCATAATTCGGAGACGTGAACGCACACCGCCGGCGAACAGAAAATGCAAAGCCGTCGGATTACCTTTACATGCCAGTTCCAGCCCACTTGCGCAGTGAATACAGAGTTATATCCACGTCCTGGGGGCCGTTGCGGCGGTCATCTCCCGCAGTTGACCACACGTAATGGGGTAACGATTCGAGACCCAAGGTCAAATGAGGCGGTTCAATGTAAATCCCATAGATGTCGAGGTCATCGGTGCCATGCACTTTAGCTCCGTGCAACTCGGAGCCCCCCACAAATAGATGAATCAGGCGATCAGGGTAGGGGAATCCCGAGTCGCGTACGTGTTGGAGAAGATCGGCCACAGGTTCAGTGTTATATGCTGTATTTTACGGCTTTATACGCGACTGTGTCTGACACTTACATCCTCGGCATCGAAAGCTCCTGCGACGAAACCGCAGCCGCGGTGGTGCGCTCAGGGGAGAAGCTGATCTCCAATGTGGTTGCTTCCCAGATTGCTACCCACCAGCCCTATGGTGGCGTCGTCCCCGAACTTGCCTCGCGCGAGCATCTGCGGGCCATCGTTCCAGTGGTGCGCAAAGCGCTGGCCGATGCCGGGCACACCTATCAATCGGTGGACGCTATCGCTGTTACCCAGGGCCCAGGGTTGGCCGGATCACTGCTTGTCGGTATCAGCTATGCCAAGGCTCTGGCTTTTGCTTTGGATAAGCCGCTGATTGCAGTGAACCACCTGGAAGGCCACATTCACGCGGTGCTTTTGGAAGAACGGCAAAAGGGGAATCACGAGTTGACTTTCCCGGTGCTGGCGCTGGTAGTCTCCGGAGGACATACGCATCTCTATCTTGCGGAACAAAAAGGGGATGCCTGGAGCTATGAGAACATCGGCCGCACCCGTGATGACGCCGCGGGCGAAGCCTTCGACAAAGTGGCCAAGCTGTTGGGGCTGGGTTATCCTGGCGGGCCGGTAATTGACCGGCTTTCCAGCCACGGTGACCCGTCTGCGATAAAGTTCGCACTCTCCCAAATCAAGCATCCGGATCGCAATACTCGCGGTAAGACAACAGATGACCGTCCTCGCTTTGATTTTTCCTACAGCGGGATCAAGACCGCTGTCCTCCGTTACGTGGAAACTCATGATATGAAAGAGAGCATTGAATCCCGCCGCAAAGCGCTGTCAGCAAAGCCCAGGCTGGAAGATTACCTGGCAAATTGCGACAAGCAAACGCTGGGCCTGGTGGCGTCATTCCAGCGCGCCATCGTGGAAGACTTGATTAGCAAGACACTGGCCGCGGGCCGCTGCTACGATGTGGCGACACTGTTTGTTACCGGAGGTGTGGCCGCCAACGCAGAGCTTCGCCAGCGCTTCGAACAGGCAGCTGCCGAGGAAGGGATGCTGGTGTATTTTCCGTCGCGCCCTCTCTCTACGGATAATGCGGCCATGATCGCAGCGGCTGCGTATCCAAAATTCTTAACCCGTGACTTTGCCCGGTTGGATTTTTCTGCGGAAGCAGGAATGGCGTTGACATAGCAATCGGCACTGAGCTCTCGGCATTTAGCCAACTCACTGAGCGAAAGCTCGCGACCGCCCCGCGAACGCACGGAACAAGGGCTGAATGCTGAGGACTGACGGCTGTTTCTACTTCCCCGCCGCCTGCGCCTTGGCGGTTCCCAGCACAGTTTGCAGGGCCTTGGCCAACTGCTCTTCGATCTCAATATCCTTGTAGATTTTCAGGTCAGCCCGGTTTTCTTTTTTAATGCTTTCATTGTGTTTCGAAGAAACCACTACGATAGGAATTTTGGCGGTATCCGCATTATCTTTCAATGCCGTGATGAACTCCGTACCCCCCATCTTCGGCATCTGCATGTCGGTGATGATCAGGTCAGGAAGTAGATGTTTCAGCGCCTCGAGCGCCTCCTGCCCATTTGCGGCAGTTTCCACGGCAAAGCCCCGCTCCTCCAAATACCGGCAGACGGTATGGCGGATCAACATGGAATCGTCTACGACCAATGCGTTCAGAGACATCTCATACTCCACAATAGACAGATTCCCCCCGCCCCGACGTTAACAAGCCCACAAGCCGTTCACAACCAACAAGGCTTTTCTCCCATTACCATGGTCATGCACGGTAACCACCGGGTAACTACAGCGGAAGACGTCAGAAGGCGAACAGAAAGGGGCTAGGTTTCCTCGCTGAACTTGGTGTCTTCGATCAGCATGTCTTTGAGTTCGCTGGATTCGAAGATCTCCCCGCACTCTTTGCACTCGACATACTCCGAGTCTTCATCGCGCGACACAATCTGCACGCGAGGGTGTTGGCAAGGTTGCGCGGATGGTTTCGAAGGAGCTGCCGGCGGCGGGATGGGAGTCATAAATCCGGTCTACGAGCGCCCGGCCCGGGAGGGCAACGGGAAAACTCCGGAAATTGGCCGTATTCTTAGCCTTGTCCGCGCGGTTGTCAAGTATCTTCCGCGTGAGCTAATTCTCCATTCAATAGCCTTATTTGTCGCTTAGCCCTCGAAACCCCGCAATTGCCTGTAACAGGTTGCGTTTTATAGGGATGGAGGCTAGAATCTTAATATCCGACTGAATCAGTCGGATTAACCAGAGCCAGCGTCCTCATGCTACGTCTCAGCAAGAAAGCGGATTACGGCCTCATGGCGATGAAGCACCTCGCCGAGAATGCCGACCAGGGGTCTTGCAGCGCAAAGGACCTGGCGGATGCCTATCGCATCCCGCCGGAGTTGCTGGCCAAGATTTTACAGCGCCTGGTGAAAGCCGGCCTGCTGCATTCGCACCACGGGGTCAACGGTGGTTACACCTTGGCACGAGATGCGCAAAAGATCAGCGCTTTTGAGGTAATCCGGGCCATTGATGGGCCGCTGTTTATTACCTCATGCGTGACCGTCCGCGGAGATTGCGACCAGAGCGATCTGTGCACCATCCGCGAGCCGCTGCGCAAGGTGAACCAGGGAATCGAAGATGTGCTGCGCAGCATTTCCATAGCAGCGATGCGGGAAGAGCCCCATGTACACGGGGGAGCAAAGAAATTGGCCGAGCTGGTAACGCTGGCCTAAACCCAGGTTGAGAGAAGGCAGGAGAAACAATGAGCACTGAAACCACCCCCAACGGCGTGAAGCTGCCGGTATACATGGACAACCACGCCACCACGCCGGTCGATCCGCGCGTGCTCGAAGAGATGCTGCCCTATTTCAAGGAACTGTTCGGCAACTCCGCCAGCCGCAACCATTCGTTTGGCTGGGCCGCCGAGGAAGCCACGGAAATCGCGCGCGAACGCATTGCCAAGCTGGTGGGCGCAACCACGAAAGAAATCATCTTCACCTCCGGCGCCACCGAGAGCGACAACCTTGCTATCAAGGGCGTGGCGGAGATGTATCGCGAGAAGGGCAACCACATCATCACCGCCGTCACCGAGCACAAGGCGGTGCTCGACACCTGCAAGCGGTTAGAGAAGTACGGCTACCGCGTGACCTATCTGCCGGTGCAGAAAGACGGATTGATTGATCTCGACGATCTGAAGCGGGCCATGGATGACAAGACGATTCTGGTCACGATTATGGCGGCGAACAACGAAATTGGCGTGTTGCAGCCGTGGGCGGAGATCGGCAAGCTCTGCCACCAGCGCGGGGTCATCTTCCACACCGATGCCACCCAGGCCGTCGGTAAGGTTCCGATTGATGTGAACAAAGACAGTATTGATGTCATGTCCATCTCGGCGCACAAGATGTACGGGCCAAAAGGGGTAGGCGCGTTGTATGTCCGCCGCAAGAATCCGCGGGTGCAGCTTGCTGCCATTTTGGACGGCGGAGGCCACGAGCGGGGTATGCGTTCCGGAACCTTGAATGTCCCCGGAATTGTGGGATTGGGTAAAGCCTGTGCGATCTGTCACGAAGATATGCCGAAAGAATCCTGCCGGATGGCCGGGATGCGCAACCGCCTGCGCGACAAGATCATGGGCGCGCTGGATGAGACCTACATCAACGGCTCTTACGATCACCGTCTCCCCGGCAACCTGAACATCAGTTTTGCCTACGTGGAAGGCGAGTCGCTGCTGATGGGAATCAACGATATAGCGGTTTCCAGCGGATCAGCCTGCACCTCCGCGACGCTTGAGCCATCTTATGTATTGAAGGCTCTGGGCGCAGGAGACGACTTGGCGCACAGCTCCATCCGCTTCGGCTTGGGCCGCTTCAATACCGATGCCGAAGTGGACTACGTAGCCGACCGCGTGATTGAAACGGTAAGCCGGCTGCGTGAACTTTCCCCGCTGTACGAAATGGCGAAGGAAGGCATCGATCTGAAGACAGTAAAGTGGGCAGCAGAAGCGCACTAGGGCAGTGACTAGTGGTGAGTGCCTAGTGGCTAGACGAAACCAGCCGCGAAGCGGCGAAAGATTACAGCCCAGGGTGAAGGCGCATGCATTTCGCGCCTTCACCCTGGGTTAAGAAAGACAAGAGACCAGCCCCGAAGGGGCGAAAGAATAAGGTTTAACGGAGATAACAATGGCATACAGCGACAAAGTAATCGACCACTACAACCACCCCCGCAACGTGGGCTCGCTCGACAAGAGCAGCTCCGAAGTAGGCACCGGACTGGTCGGCGCCCCCGAGTGCGGCGACGTGATGAAGCTGCAAATCAAGGTCAACCCGCAGACCAACATCATCGAGGACGCCAAGTTCAAGACCTTTGGCTGCGGCTCGGCCATTGCCTCGTCCTCACTCGCTACGGAGTGGGTAAAGGGCAAGACCGTGGACGAAGCTATGGCGATCAAGAACACCGAGATCGTGAAAGAGCTCTCGCTGCCTCCGGTCAAGATCCACTGCTCGGTGCTGGCAGAAGACGCCATCCGCGCCGCCATCGGCGACTGGAAGAAGAAGCAGGAAGCTGCGAAGCCCGTAGAAACAGTCGTTGGCCGCTAGTCGTTGATCGTGGGCGGGAAGGGCACGAGTTCCACTCGTGCCGTCGAGATTGGAGAAAACAGGGCTTTAGCCCCTGAGGTCACATGCCCGTAGCCGAAGAACCAAAAACCGCGCCCGCCAAGGGCATCCAGGTAACCGAGAAAGCCCTGGCGCGCATTCGGGTGGCGATTCAGAAGGAAAACGTCTCGCCCGAGCAGGGCGGGCTGCGCCTGGGCGTGCAAGGCGGAGGCTGCTCCGGCTTGAGCTACAACATTCGGTTCGATTCCCAGCCGCGGGAGCGCGACCGTATCTTCCAGTTCGGCGATGTCCGGGTTTTTGTGGACCCCAAGTCGTTCATCTATCTGCACGGCATGATTCTCGACTACCAGGAAACGCTGATGCAGCAGGGCTTCGTGTTTACCAATCCGAACGCATCGAAGTCATGCGGCTGCGGAACGTCTTTCTCAGGTTAGGAAAGTGTAGGGCGGGCACTCCTGCCCGCCTCTATCCAGCGGCCAAGCAACTTTCCCAGTAAATTGATCGAGGCCGTGAAAGCATGTCTATGGCACTTGAAATTCTAAACACGACGAACGCGGAGCACTCCTGCTGGTCCTGCGGCGACATGCGTGCCGCGCAATTCTGCGGTTCCTGTGGCAAAGTACAGCCGCCGGTCCCTGTGGACTATTTCAGCTTCTTCGGTTTGCCGCGGAAATTGAATATTGACGTGAAGGCGCTGGAAAAAGACTTCTACGCCCTCAGCCGTAAACTCCATCCCGATATTTACGCCAGAGCCGGTGGACAGGAGCAGCAGTGGAGCGAACAGCAAAGCTCCCACCTGAACGACGCCTATCGCACTTTGAAAGACCCCATCAAGCGCACCGAATATCTGCTCAAGCTGGAGGGCGTGGAATTAGAAGAACAGTCAAAGACAGCCACCGAGGAAGCGCGCGCCAAGGGAGAACAGAAGAAGCAGGTTGTCCCGCCGGCACTACTGGAAGAAGTCTTCGAACTGAACATGCAGTTGGAAGAAATGCGCATGAACAAAAAAATGGGCGAGCGCGATGCCCAGCTGGTGAAGGATTTGGAGACCCATAAGCAGAAACTGGAAAAAGACTTCGCTGCCCTATCCGATGAATTGAGAGCCTATTGGGGCGAGTGGGACAAACTGATCGATGGTGAACGTGTTCCGGAAGAAGGCCGCAAACAAGCACGCGACAAGATGGTGGATCTGCTCAATCGCCGCAACTACTATCGGAACTTGGTAAGAGACGTTAATGAAGCGTTAGAGATTTAATGATCGACGATTTCAGATTGCAGATTTGAATCTGAAATCCTTCAATCTGCAAGTTGAAATCAAATGTCCGCTGACCGCATTGTCGGAATTGACCTCGGCACCACGAACTCCCTGGTGGCGTTCATGCAGGGGGAAACCCCTGTCGTCATTCCGGGCGAGGACGGCTCCAACCTGGTGCCTTCGGTGGTCGCGCTCGACGAAAACAATCAGATCATCGTCGGAAATATTGCGCGCAAGTATTTAATCGAAACTCCGGAACGCTCGGTGTACTCAGTCAAACGCCTCATGGGACGCGGGGTTGAGGACATCCAGGATGAGCTGAAGCTGTTTCCCTTCCGCATGGCCGACGATCTCCATACGGGAGAAGTGCTGAGAATCAAGCTTGGAGACAAGGAGTTCACTCCTTCCGAAATCTCCGCTTTCGTTTTACGGCAGCTCAAACGTAACGCGGAACGTTATTTCGGCGCTCCGGTGAGCAAGGCGGTCATTACCGTCCCCGCATATTTCAACGACGCCCAGCGCCAGGCCACGAAAGATGCCGGCCGCATCGCGGGCCTCGATGTTTTGCGGCTGGTGAATGAACCGACAGCCGCATCATTGGCGTATGGTCTCGAAAAAAAGCAAAATGGAATTGTCGCCGTTTACGACCTGGGCGGCGGCACGTTCGATATCTCCATCCTCAAACTGCACGATGGCATCTTTGAAGTAATTGCCACCAATGGCGATACTCATCTGGGCGGGGACGACATTGACAACCTCCTGCTAACCATCGCGCTGGACGATATTTTGGGGGACTTAAAAATTGATCTCCGCCGCAACGCGGAAGCTATCCAGGCCCTGCGCAAGGCGGTGATTGACGCCAAAATCCACTTGTCGCAGCACACTTCCGTGACCATTGATTTGGAACTGCCCGGCAACAAGCGCTACGAACGGGAAATCACCCGGCAGCAATTTGAGCAGTTAATCCAGCCCATCCTCGACCGCACAGTTGGCCCCTGCAAGCAGGCCCTGAAAGATGCCGGACTCAAGCCGGAGCAAATTGACGAAGTCGTTGCCGTGGGAGGTTCTACACGCATCCCCAAAGTGCGCGCCTTAATCCAGGATCTCTTCGAGCGCCCTCCGCATACCGATCTGAACCCGGACGAGGTGGTCGCCCTCGGCGCGGCAGTGCAGGCCAACATTCTCGGCGGAGGTTCGGAAGCGACCAAAGACATGTTGCTGCTGGATGTCACGCCGCTTTCTCTGGGAATCGAAGTCGCCGGCGGCGTTACCGACAAGATCATTCTTCGCAACTCGACCATTCCCGCGTCGGCAACGCAGCATTACACGACGCAGATCGACGGGCAGGCCAATGTCGCCATCCACGTGCTGCAAGGGGAGCGCGAGCTGGCCAAAGATTGCCGCTCACTGGCGCGCTTCGACCTGAAGGGAATCCCGCCGATGATTGCAGGCATGCCACGCATCGAAGTGAAGTTTCTGATTGACGCCAATGGCATCCTGCATGTCACGGCACGTGAACAGCGGAGCGGCAAAGAAGCGCAGATCGAAGTCCAGCCCAGCTACGGCCTGACCGACGAACAGGTCGAGAACATGATTCTGGAGTCCTTCGACACCGCCGAAGAAGATTTTCGCCAGCGGCAGATCATCGAAGCCCGCAACGAAGCGGAGACGATTCAATCCGCGCTGGAAAAAGGCAAAAAGAGTCCATCCTGGGGACACCTGAGCAACGATGAACGCAAACAAATTGCCAAGCTGGAAAGAGCACTGGAGGCAACAAAAGCCAGCGAAGATTACCAGGCCATACGCAAGGCCATCGACGAGCTGAATAAAGCCACCACCCGGCTGGCAGAACTGATGATGGATGGCGCGGTGGCCACCGCTCTTAAGGGGAAAAAAATGGATGAGGCAGACATGGGCGACGGCCCGGAAGCACCGCATCCGGTGGCAAAAGCGGAGTTTAAGTAGCGCCGGCGTGCCGCCGGCTATCGCGGCGGCGTCTCGCCCGCGCCTGGGTTCGAGAAAAGGAGCATCATGGCAGAGGAAAAAGCAAAAGGCGGAGGGGTAGCCACAATGGAAGCTCCCGGTGAAAACACAGTGGAAGTCACCTTTCTGCCCGAAGGCAAGACGGTCCAGTTCGAACACGGCAAGCTGAAGTACTTCAACCACGGCGAGCCGCAGTCGATCCTCGACGTGGCATTAAACAATGACATCAAGCTCGACCACGCCTGCGGAGGCAACTGTGCCTGCACCACGTGCCACGTCTGGGTCAAAGAAGGCGCACAGAATCTCTCCGAAATGGACGACGATGAAGCCGACCGCCTTGACATGGCGGCCGATTTACAGCTGAACTCGCGGCTGGGATGCCAGGCAGTGATCAAGGGGCCCGGTAAGGTGGTGGTGGAAATTCCTGCGTGGAACCGGAACTACGTTTCAGAAGAGCATTGACCGAAACGCGTAGCGCGGGCACTCTTGCCCGCGCTGCCGACAGTGAAACTGCTGTTTGGTGGAAAGTGCAGCTTGAAACGTAGAAACCAGTTCCTGGTGAGAAGCGGACAAGAGTGTCCGCTCTACACATTTAGTTATTATCGTTCCCAGCCCGCTTCCAATTCATCAATTCCCCAATAGTCGAACCACCAGTGCTCGACGAAGGTTGCTTGTAAGCCTCCACTTCATGCCGTGAAGCTTCCTCGCCGATCGCCTTGGTGCTCAGCCCGACTTTCTTCTCTTCCGGATTCATCTTGATGATCTTGAAGTCGTGCTCTTGCCCAGGCTCCAGCTTCAGCGGCTGGCCGTTGCCGTCGACCGCCTCGGAGTTGTGGCAGAGTCCCTCGATGCCTTCCGCGATTTCAACGAATGCACCGAACCCGGCCACCCGCAGCACTTTGCCCTTGAGCACATCGCCTACGCGATGCTGCTGGAAGAAGGTCTCCCAAACGTCGGGCTGAAGCTGCTTCATGCCGAGTGACAGACGCCTCTTGTCCGGCTCAATCGCCAGCACCACCGCCTTCACCCGGTCACCCTTCTTCAACACCTCCGAGGGGTGTTTCACCCGCTTGGTCCAGCTCAGATTGCTGACGTGCACCAGGCCATCAATGCCGTCCTCGATCTCAATGAAGGCGCCAAAGTCGGTCATGTTGCGTACCCGGCCTTCCACCTGAGTACCCACCGGGAACTTGTCATGCAAGCTGTCCCAAGGATTCGACGCCAGCTGCCGCATGCCCAGCGAAATGCGCCGCTCCTGCGGAAGCACGTTCAAAATCACGCACTCCACCTGATCATTCACGTTGACCAGCTTCGAGGGATGCTTCATCCGTTTCGACCAGGTCATCTCGCTGACGTGGACCAGGCCTTCGATGCCCTGCTCGAGTTCCACAAACGCGCCGTAGTCAGTCACGCTGATGACGCGTCCCTGAACATGCGCGCCCACCGGATAACGATGCTCGGCATCCAGCCAGGGATCAGGCGTCAACTGCTTGAATCCCAGCGAAACCCGCTGCTTCTCTTTATCGAACTTCAGCACCTTCACCTGGATCTGGTCGCCCACATTCACCAGATCGCGCGGATGCGTCAACCGCCCCCATGACATGTCGGTGATGTGTAACAAGCCGTCAATGCCGCCCATATCGACGAAAGCGCCGTACTCGGTAAGATTCTTTACCACCCCGGTGAGGATCGATCCCTCCTCCAGATGCTCCAGCGTCGCGGCCTTCTTGGCGTTCTGCTCTTCTTCCAAAAGCTGCTTGCGCGAAACCACAATGTTGCCGCGCTTCTTGTTCAGCTTGATGACTGCGACTTCCAGCGTCTGCCCCTTCAGCCCATCCAAATTCCGGGCCGGACGCAAATCCGCCTGCGAACCGGGGAGAAAAGCATGCGCCCCGTGAATGTCCACGGTCACGCCGCCCTTAGTGCGCTCTATCACCACAGCCTTAATCGGGGTCTTCGCGTTGTAAGCTTTTTCAATCTCATCCCAGGCGCGCAGCCGCTGTGCCTTCTGGTGGGAGAGGTTGATATACCCTTCCTGCGCCAGCCCCTTCTCGCGCATCACTTCAATCTCATCCCCCGGCTTGAACTTGGGGTTTCCCTCGTGGTCGAGCACCTCGGATAGCGGTACCATCCCCTCGGACTTGGTGCCGATGTCCACCACCACATGCGTGGGCGTGAGCTTCAACACCGTGCCTTTGAGCACTTTGTCGTCACTGACCGCCTCTTCAGTCTCGGCGGTGAAGCTCTCCAAGGCTGCGGCAAAGTCTTCGCTGGCTGGTTTTTCGTCGAGGTCGGGAGCGGACGCAGCGGCGGCGGTCACGCCGTCCTGGGTCGCAGGCTCCGAAGGAGCAGGAGTTTCAGTGGCAACTGGAGACTCCAATTCTTGGGTTGGGGTTGCGGTGTCGTCGAACAAGGTTAATTAGCCTCTCTGCTGTTGGTCGCACTTGAGGTGCGGTTGGGATGCGGGCTTTTCTACCGAACTGCTGGTATGGGTCTAAGGTTGTCGGTGGGCCTGCTCTTGGGCGAACAGGCTTAAACAATTTCCAGCGGCCTAACCAACTTGGCGCGAACCCGCGTCCAATGAACTTCTCGACTATAGCAACCGCTCATAAACAGTGTCAAACCCCGATTGATGAATAAAACGGTTTTGCGGCGCCTGCAAAATTAAGGGGAATTTCACCTGATCTTCTTGAAGGTTAAATGCGGTTTGTGCTAGAGGTTTTCACCTTCCATTCCTGATGCCTGGCCCGTCCTTGTGAGCAGCAAACCGTTCTTATGAAGACCAAATCTGCCGGTATTCAGGTTTGGAACCGCTCTCATTTCTCGCGGCACGATGGTGTCCTAAATCTGGTTTTCTTTGCGTACTTTGCGGCGTTTCTTGGGGTGCTTTGCGGTTAAATTCTTTTGACTTACGTGGAGAGCATCAAAGATCTTAACGCAAAGGGCACAGAGAACACCGCGCAAAGAGCGCAAAGAAAACCAGATTAAGGACACTACCAGCGGAAAATATAGTAGTTGGCTGGTCTCCGCTGAGTCGTATAATCACCGGCAAGCCAGCCGGAGCGCGCTATGAAAACCCCGTTCCTTGTTCTTGTTTGCTCTGCTTTCCTGTTTACCGTTGCAGCCGCGCAAAGCCGTCCAGGAACCGGCAACTCTGGCGGAGACAAACCAACCAACCCAGGTAATTTAGGTCTCAGCACCCGCCCGGGTATTCCCATGCCGGACATCAATCGCTCCGTCTTCATCACCGGCAAAGTAGTCCTGCCGGACGGTAGCCCTGTCAGCGAGTCTGTCAGCATCGAGTCCATTTGCAGCAATCGCAGGCGCATTGAGACCTACACCGACTCGCACGGCAACTTTAGTTTCGAGCTGAAAAAAAAGTCCAGCACCATGGCAGTGCAGTCGGCCGACATTTCTTCGGATGACGCTTTTTCCCGGGGCAGTGATCCGTTTCAATTTCAAACCTGTGAATTGCAAGCCGTGCTGCCGGGCTTTTCTTCCGAAGTGGTTCAACTCGCTGCGCACATGTCTTCCATGATCGACACCACCGATATTGGCCGCATCGTCCTGCGCCCGATGGGCCAGGCGGGAGCTTCGGTATTAAGCGTCACCAGCCTGGCCGCGCCCAATTCCGCCAAGAAAGCCATGGACAAGGCCCGCGCACAGGAAAAGAAAAACAAAATTCCGGACGCCGAGAAATCCCTGGAGAAAGCAGTTCAGATCTATCCGCAATATGCCGCCGCCTGGACGGAGTTGGGACGCCTGCAATATATGACTCACGACCAGGGCGCCGCGCAGCACTCGTTCGAGCAAGCGGTTGCCGCCGACCCGAAATATGCCAGGCCCTATCTTGGGCTGGGTGAGTTGGCGGTCGAATCCGCCCATTGGCAGGCCGCGATGGACCTCACCAGCAAGCTACTGGAGATGAATTCCACTTACCCGGCTGCGTGGCTGCTCCATGCCATAGCCCAGTACAACCTGAAAGACTACGACGGCGCCGAAACCAGTCTGCGCTCCGGGCTCAAAGTTGACGCCGACCACCGTGTCCCCAGGCTCGAACATTTACTGGGACTGGTTCTGACCGGCAAGCGCGACTACGCCCAAGCCGCCGAGCACATGCGGGCATTCCTGAAGTATTCAACCCAGCCAACAGACTTAGCCGAAGGCCAAAAGATGCTCGCCGAAATCGAGCGCCGTTCGGCCCAAGCCAACCTGACCGTAGCGCCACCGCAAAAATAGCAACCAGAAATCGTGAGGCTACGGCGCTGCTGCTTGTACGCAACTGGAACATTCAGTTGCGCATCTCCGCAAACTGCAACCACTCCATGATGGCGTCCCCTGATTGTCAGCCGCCCACCTCTCGTATAGCCTGTATAGCAGTCTCTCCTATGCGATTGGCGGCGTTCATCGTCCTGTTAGCAGCTACGGCCTGCGCGCAAGACTCCCGTCTGGACCTGCGTCAGGCGCTACAAATCGCCGAAACCGACAATCTGGAACTCCGCGCCGCGCGGCAGCAGCGGGCCATGTCTCTTGCGGGAATGACCATAGCCGGGCAAATACCCAATCCGACCATCAGTTTCGGAGCCGCCCGCGATCTGCCGCATGAGAGCCTGGTTTGGGACCAGCCGATTGAGCTGGGAGGCCAGCGCGGGAAGCGCCTCGCCCTGGCCCGCGAAGAACAGAAAGCCGGCGAAATCGATATCACAGTTTTGGCGCGGCAGGTTCGCCGCCGCACTCGCCAGGCGTTTTACCTCGCTCTGGCCGCGCGTGCCCAGGCCGAGCAAGCCAAAGCGGCCCTCGCGTTGGCGACACGCATTCGCGAAATCGTGGAGCAGCGTTTTGAAGCAGGAGACGTGGCCCAATTGGAGGTCATCCAAGCCCAGGTGGAACAGGACCGCGCTTCCGCGGACTACGAAGCGGCGGTGCAGTCGGAGAAATCGGCCGGCGCTCAGCTCTCGGCCTTGCTGACTCGGCCGCTCGACCAGGCGTGGGAGTTGCTGGGTCATCTGGAGGAAGTCCCGAAGGCGGGCGGGCTGCCATCGTTGAACGATGCCGCATTACTCTCCAACGCCGAGGTCCAGCGTACAACCCAGGAGATTGAGATTGAGCAGCGCAGGTTGGCGCTGGCCAAGGCATTGCGCATTCCCAATCTTGATCTGCAAGCCGGTGTCGATTTGAATGCGCCCCCCGACTACAACGTCGGGCCGCGCGGGCAGATTGGGATTTCTCTGCCGCTGTTCTACCACGGGCAAGGCGAAGTGGCACTGTCCAACGCCCGCCTGAGTTTTTTGCAATTATCGGTGCAGGCGCAAAAGACCAACGCTTCAGTGCAAGTGGTGGCCGCGTATTATGACTATCTAGCGAAATCGCACCAAGCCGAGCAGTACGGGACAAAGATCGTGCCGCAAACCATCCGCCTGGAACAAATGGCGGAGGACAGCTATCGCTCCGGCAAAAGCAACCTGCTGACGCTGATCGATGCGCAACGTAAACTGAACGAAACCCGCAAGGCCTATCTGGATACACTGCTCGCAGCGCAAGATTCTTTTGCGGCATTGGAGGAAGTGGTTGGCAAACCGCTCGATTGACCAACACTCACGAGGCTGGGGATTGCTGGTCCTGCTATGTCTGGCGTGTGTGCTGATGCCCGCATGCAGCAATAGCGCAGGCGGCGCTGCGGATGTCTCCCCCGAGCCCGATGTCACCGTGACTACGGTAGAGCGCGCGGTCCTCGCCCAGGACTTGCTGGTGAGCGGCAATCTGGCCGCGCTGCCCAACCGCGATGCCAAGCTCGCCGCCTTGGTTCCGGGCAGAATTCAAGCTGTGCTCGTTACGGAAGGAGACCGGGTTGCTGCCGGGCAAACCCTGGCGCAACTCGATCCCGCTTCTTATGCCGATCAGCTGCATCAGGCCGAAGCCGCAGTGGCGCAGGCGCGGGCAAATCTGGATAACGCCAAACTCTCAGCGGAAAGAAATGAAGGATTGTTGAAGCGCGGGATTGCGGCCCGCAAGGACGTCGAAGACGCCCGCACACAGGTCTCGGTGGATGAAGCCACACTGAAGCAGGCGGAAGCGGCGCAGTCGGCAGCCCAAACCCAGGTGCTCCGCTGCGTTCTAAAGGCGCCATTTGCCGGCACTGTGGTGCACCGTTTTCTCGGAATCGGTGAACAGGTGGACGGCAGCGGCAGCCAGCCCATTGTCGAAGTCGCGAATATTGACACTCTGGAACTGCTGGGGATAGTGCCGGCCCCGCGCCTCGCGGAGATACGCAGTGGTGACGCGTTCAGTTTCAAGACCGATTCCATGCCGGGAGAGAGCTTCAAGGCGCGAGTTATTGCCGTTCTTCCCGCAGTGGACCCTGCCACCAACAACGGCACCGTCCGCATACAGGTCGACAACCGCGCTCATCTACTGAAGCTAGGAACATATATATCGGTTGAACTCCCGCTGAAACAGCAAATCAAACGCCTGCTAGTTCCCCGGCAGGCGATTTATCCCGACGAATCCGGCGAGCCCCACGTCTACAAGCTTGTTGGTGACCAGGCGGAGTCGGTGGGGGTACAGCTTGGCGTACAGACCAAAGATCAAGCTGAGATTTTGGCGGGTGTGCAGGAAGGCGACAAAGTCATCCTCACCGGAGGCTACGGCCTTCCCGAGAAGGCGAAAGTGCACATCACGCAATGAACCTGGTCAGCTTTTGCCGCCGCAACAGCCGCGCTGTATTCCTGCTCACCGGCGCGCTCACCCTGGCGGGCCTGGTCTCGCTGTTCCAGCTTCCCAGCAATATTTATCCGGAACTGACCTTTCCCCGCATTGTGATTTTGGTCCACGCGGGCGATCTTTCTCCGGACACCACTCTGCTCATCGTTACCCGTCCGATTGAAGAACAGGTGAGTACCGTGCTGGGAGTGCGGCGGGTGCGTTCGCGCACCATCCGCGGCGGATCGGAAATTTCCGTCCTCTTCAGTCCGGGCACCGATATGCAGCAGGCGCTGCAATTGGTGCAGGCGCGTGTGAATGAATCGCGCAGCGCGCTCCCCGCCGAGGCCGAGATTCAAGTCGAGCGGTTGACGCCCAGCGTTTTCCCTATTCTGAGCTTGATTTTGAACGGCAACGTGCCCGATGCCGACCTGAACGATTACGCGGTCTACAACCTGCGGCCTGTGTTCAGCCGCGTCCAGGGCGTGGGCCGCGTGGAAGTGGACGCCACGGATACGCGTGAGATCTCCGTCCTCATTGATCCCCAGAAGGCTCTGGCCCACCACCTCAGCCTGCCCGACATTGCGGAGCGGCTGCGCGCCACCAACAACGTCAGTAGCGTGGGACGTTTCGACAGCAACTACCAGCAGTTTCTGGTGCTGACCAATTCCCAGTTCAAGAGCGCGGACGAAGTGGGCAACACTGTGGTCGGTTCTGACCAGCAAAGCCCGGTCCGCTTGCGCGACATCGCCACCATCCAGCAAGGCACCGCCGACCGCAGGACTCTGGTCACCGGCAACGGGCGCCCCGCGGCGATCCTTAACGTCACTCGCCAGATCGGCGGCAACATCACCCGCATCGCGGATGACGTCAAAGCCATCGCGCTGCACAGCCAGAACATTATTCCGCCCACGCTGCATCTTTCCGTGGTCTACGACCTGGCGGAGTTCGTGAACGAATCGGTGGCCAGCGTACGGGACGCCATCCTGATCGGCGGGTTCCTGGCCATCGTCATTCTGTTTTTATTCCTGCATCATGCCCGCATCACCATCGTGGCGGCGGTGAGCCTGCCGCTGACCGTCGTGGCGACATTCTTTTTCGTAAAGATATTGGGCGGCACGCTGAACCTGATGTCGCTCGGGGGACTGGCCATCGCCATCGGCCTGGTGATTGACGATTCCGTCGTCATCGTGGAAAACATTTACCGCCATCTGGGCGCGGGAGAAAACATCGAATCCGCGGCTGAGATTGGCACCAGCGAACTGGTCGGGCCGGTAGTAGGTTCGACTTTGACCACGGTCGTAGTCTTTCTCCCGCTGGGCTTGCTCAAAGGCGTTGTCGGAGATTTCTTCTCCGCGCTCTCGCTCACTCTGGTCGCGTCGGTCTTGTTGTCGCTGGTGTACTCGCTGGCGCTGATTCCTCTGCTGGCAGAATATCTGCTCGCCAAAGAAGAATTCCGTGAGTCCTCTTCGCGTTTCATCGCGCCGGTAAACCGGCTGTATGAAAAAGGCATCCGCTGGGCCTTGTCGCACAAAGCGTGGGTCGGGCGCCGCCGCCGGAGTGTTTATCGTGCTCGCGGTGTTTGCCTATTTCAAACTATCGACCGGCTTTCTGCCCGAGATGGACGAAGGCGGCTTTGTGGTGGATTACCTCACTCCTCCCGGCACTTCGCTGGCCGAAACCGATTCCCTGGTCCGGCAGATGGAACAAAGAATTGCCAAGCTGCCGGAGAAGTCCGCGTTCTCGCGCCGCACCGGCGCCGAGATGGGCCTGTTTGCCACCGAGCAGAACAAGGGCGACATTCTGGTAAAGCTGAAGCCGCGCTCCCAACGAAAGCGCACCGCGGAAGAAATCATCGAAGACCTGCGCGCGCAGATCAACCAGAGCATTGCCGGCGTGGATGTGGAATTTGTTCAGATATTGCAAGACATGCTGGGCGACCTCGAAGGCTCGCCGGAGCCGGTAGAAGTAAAGATCTTCGGTAACGACAGCGGCGAACTCACCCGCATCGCCGACGATCTAGCCCCGCAGATCGAGAAAATCCCCGGCATCGTGGATTTCAAAGGCCCGCGCCGCGGCAACCCGGAGCTGCTAGTCAACGTGGACCCCGGCCTGGCCGCCCACGTGGGCCTGACCGTCGAGCAGGTTTCCCAGCAACTCAGCGCCGGACTGCTGGGCGATGTCTCCACCGAACTGCGCCAGTCCGACCGCCTGATTCCCATCCGCATCCGCTACCCGGACAGTTTCCGCTACCACGAGCAAAACATCCGCCAGTACCCCATCATCACTCCCGCCAAACAGATGGTCCCGCTGGAATCTCTGGCCGCCATCACCAAAGACCGCGGACAAAACGAATTGCTGCGCGAGAACCAGCGCTTGATGGTGGTGCTCACCGCCAGGCTGGAAAACCGCGACCTGGGCAGCGCAATCGGCGACCTGAAAAAAATACTGGCCTCCGACTAAATTCCCCGTAGGCTACACCTACGAAATCGGCGGACAGTACGAAAGCCAGCAGAGCTCCTTCCGCGATCTGCTGTTCGTGCTGGGCCTGGCGCTGGCCGCCGTGTTCACCGTGTTGGTGATCCAATTCCGCGCCTTCCTTCCCGCGCTCATTATTATTTCCGCCGCGCCGCTCTCGCTGATCGGAGTCTTCTTCTTGCTGCTAATCACCGGAACGCCGCTGAATGTGTCTTCCTTCATGGGCATCATTCTGATGGTGGGCCTGGTCGTGAAAAACGGCATCATCCTGTTCGAATACTTCGAACGCGCCCGCGGCGAACTCTCCGTAGTAGATGCGTTGATCCAGGCAGGCCGCATCCGCCTGCGCCCCATCCTCATGACCACGCTGTGTACGCTCTTCGGCCTGCTGCCGCTGGCCCTGGGCATCGGCTCCGGAGCCGAACTGCAAAAGCCGCTGGCCATAGCCGTAATCGGCGGATTGACCATCTCCATGGTAGTGACGCTGGTGATCATGCCGGTAGCGTATGCGACGGTGCGGCGTAGCGATGACTAAGGTCTCCCCAAAGCCCACAAAAAACCAGAGAGTGCCCCGTCCTAGTCGCGTTTTGTGCGACCAGGCTTGCCCTGAGCCGGGTCGCAGGGGCGGGGACTTGCCTCCCCCCGCAGCAAATGCCAGGCTTCTTTATAAGCTGCCAGCCGGGTAAGCGTATTATGCGGTGACAAGCTGATCCCGCGCTTTACGTTCTTCACCGCTCCAAAAGGAATGATGTACCACGTATCCAGCGGAATGATATAAACCGCGAAGAAATCAATGTCCTTGCTCTGATACCGTTTTGCACTGGCTCGGCTGAGCGCACATGCATAACTGTTCTTGCGCTGGTGGCTGGTTGACTTCACCTGCACACGGAGAAACCGTCCGCCATTCTCCACCACGAAGTCGTAGTGACTGCTGTCTCCCCACGGCTTGATGATCCGCAGTCCTTCTTCAGCGGCCCGCGACATAAACCGCAGCTCCGCCCACTCGCCCCGAAGCTTGAAATGCTTCTTGGGTATCCATTCTGATTTTTTCATTTGTTTTGTCCGGAAATAAAAAACGCGGCCCGGAAAGGCCGCGTCTGAAGTGAATTTCTATACCTCCATTATACCGTTTTCACCCCCTAAATTGGGACATGCCCGCCGACTTTATATTTCTCTCGCGCTCATGGAGTTGAGGAGAAATTGAGACGTTCGGCCCTATTGACAAGAAATTCCCAAATTGGGAATTGGAGAGACTCTGCTCTCTCTTCTTCATATATACTTCTCCGCAATCGGCCCCGACATTTTTTCATCACACCCAGGAGTGGAAAGTAAATGCCGCGAGGCAAGACTTCGGCAAAGTCCGGCAAGCCCAGCAAGCGTCCGATTGAGACTTACGAGCACACCGGCAAAAAGCGCATCAACAATCCACCGGTCGGCCTGGTAAACCTCAATACCGAACCACCTGTTCCCACACACAAGACATATGAGTACATGACCCCGGTCCCAGATGTAGGGCGGACACTCCTGTCCGCCCCTGCCGGCAGCGGCACGAATGATGGCACTAGCGACGCTGCACGCAGGGCGGACAAGAGTGTCCGCCCTACACTCAACTACGATCCCCACCTCGACCCTCAACTAGTCTGGGCGGGCAAGAAGGAACACACATCCTTTGAAGTCCCCACCGTCTCGCTGCACGTGCACGAGCGCATCGATCCCTCCACCATCATCGAGGCCGTGCGCCGCCGCAATGGCAACGGCGTGCCGGAGCAGCCGTCGCTGTTCGAGCGCCGCGAGGAAAATCCGCCGCTGCGCGACGCCGTGGACTTCTATCGTCATCCCCACGGCTGGTCCAACCGCCTGATCGCCGGCGACTCCCTGCTGGTGATGAACTCGCTGCTGGAAAAGGAGGGCATGGCCGGGCAGGTGCAGATGGTGTATATCGACCCGCCGTATGGCATTAAGTATGGATCGAATTTTCAGCCGTTTGTGAATAAGCGAGAGTGTGAAGGACGGAAAAGACGAGGATCTGACGCAAGAACCGGAGATGATAAGGGCCTTTCGTGACACGTGGGAATTAGGCATCCATTCCTACCTGACATACCTGCGAGATCGCCTGCTGTTGGCAAGGGACCTTCTTCGAGAGTCTGGCTCGTGCTTCGTTCAAATCAGCGACCAAAACCTCCATATTGTGCGAGATGTTTTGGATGAGGTTTTTGGTATTTCTAATTTCATGGGACTTATCTCATTTCAGAAAAAAGGCAGCCAGATCGGGAGATTTCATACCCTCTATTCATGAGTATTTGATTTGGTATGCGAAGGACAAGGATCAAGCTAAATTCAGGCGGCCTTATGAGAACAGAGAATTGTCGGGTGTGGGTGGGGCGGGATTCGATTACGTTCAACTTGCTGACGGAAGCATTCGCGAATCTGAGTGATGACGAAAAACTAGGAGCCAAACCTCTACCAAACGGCGCACGAGCCTTCCGCTACATTCCCTTGTTCAGCGCAAAACCGGGCCCAAACGATCCTGTAGAAATCGACGGTGTACATATCCGTCTGGCGGGAACTCCTGGAAAATTAACCCCGGCAGAATCCCCCTTCTCTACAAGACTCGGAAGAGTAATCAAACAACAAACAAGACTCGTCTTCATCAGATACGCAAACGATTTCAATTTCGTCCCACTGACAAATATTTGGAGATACGGTCTGGGTGGAGCACAGGATAAGGTCTATGTTGTTCAGACGAATCCCGAAGTGATCAAGCGCTGCCTGCTCATGACCACCGACCCCGGCGACCTCGTCCTCGATCCCACCTGCGGCTCCGGCACCACCGCCTACGTCGCCGAGCAGTGGGGACGCCGCTGGATCACCTGCGACACCTCTCGCGTCGCCGTCACCCTGGCCAAGCAGCGCCTGATGGCCGCCGACTTCGACTACTACGAACTGGCGCATCCCCAGGAAGGCGTGGGCAGCGGCTTCCGCTACAAGACGGTGCCGCACGTCACCCTGAAGTCCATTGCCAACAATCCCGAGATTCGCGAAGGCATGACCCGCGAGCAGATTGACGCCGCCATCGCCCGCTACGCCGACCAGGAAACCCTCTACGATCAGCCGTACATAGACAAGGGCCGGGTGCGAGTGACCGGGCCGTTCACCGTAGAAGCCGTTCCCGCTCCCACTGTGAAATCCCTGGATGAAATCGATGTAGGGCGGACACTCCTGTCCGCCCCTGCCGGCAGCGGCACAGAGTCGAGCTTGGTGGTGCTGCAAGCAGCGCGGACAGGAGTGTCCGCGCTACATCCCGCCGACAACTTCCATCGCCCGCTCCGGCCCCACTCTCCGCCACTCCGAATGGCGAGACGAGCTACTGAAAACCGGCCTTCGCGGAAAGGGCGGCAACCACATTGAGTTTTCCCGTGTCGAACCGCTGGCCGGCACCCGTTGGCTCCACGCCGACGCCGAAACCAAGGGTTCCAAACAAGAGCGCGTAGTCATCTCCTTCGGCCCCGAGCACAGTTTGCTGGAAACTCGCCAGGTCGAAATGGCATGGGAAGAAGCCCGTACTCTCAACCCGAAACCCGCAATGCTGGTCTTCGCTGCATTCGAATTCGATCCCGAAGCCGCCAAAGACATCGACGGCATGACCAAAGAAAAAACCGGCATGACGTTCCTCACCGCGCAGATGAACGCCGACCTGCTCACCGAAGACCTGAAAAAGAAGCGCGCCTCCAACCAAAGCTTCTGGCTGGTAGGGCGTCCGGATGTGGACCTCCGCGAAATCAAAGACCGGCGAGCATAAAGGAAAATTTGAAGTCGAAATTCGCGGCTTCGATTACTACAACACCCGCACCGGAACGATCGAGTCCGGCGACACCTCGCGCATCGCCATGTGGCTGTTCGATCCTGACTACGACGGCCGCAGCCTCTTCGCCCGCCAGGTCTTCTTTCCCATGGCGGACGAAGATGGCGGCTGGGCACGCCTGGCGCGGAACCTGAAAGCAGAAATCGATCCCGAACTGATCGAAGCCTATCGCGGGACAGTGTCGTTGCCATTTGAAGGTGGCCCGCATAAACGAGTAGCTGTGAAAGTAATAGATGACCGTGGCATCGAAAGTTTGAAAGTTGTAGATCTGAAGCAAAACTAAACTCCTGTCATCCTGAGGAGCGGTTTTTGCGACGAAGGACCCCATAGCGCAAATAGCACGATAGACGCCGCAGGAATTTTATGAGAATTCCTTGCGCAGCCGGATTAAACTTAAGGTGCACGGGGTCCTTCGTCGCAAAAAGCGCTCCTCAGGATGACAGGGTTTGAGAGTATGCATCGTGCAGCCATAACGCAGGCAGCACGATAGACGCCGCAGGAATTTCTATAAGAGAATTCCTTGCGCAGCCGGATTAGAACTTAAGGTGCACGGGGTCCTTCGTCGCACAAAACGCTCCTCAGGATGACAGGGTTTTAGAGTATATGAAGGATCACCAGTATTTCGTTTACATCGTGTGCAGTCGCTCGGGGACGCTTTACATCGGCATGACGAACAGCATCTACCGTCGGGCATTACAGCACAAAAGTGGCGAGATCGAAGGCTTCAGCAGCAAGTACCATTGCAATCGCCTGGTTTACTACGAAAGCTATGACGATGTTCACAAGGCAATCGGGCGCGAGAAGCAATTAAAGGGGTGGACCCGGGCAAAGAAGATTGCTCTGATTGAGTCGAAGAATCCACGCTGGGAAGATCTTGCCGAGAAGTGGGGAGCAGAAATGCGGTTTGCTGGAGAGTCAATCAAAAATAAATGACGTTTTGCAGACATGGACACAACCACCCAATCCGGCCAGAAGAGCATCGACCAGCTCATCATCAACTCCCCATACGTGGAGCCGCAAGAGCACTGGAAGTATCACCGCGAAACTCGATTATTCACCCGCGAAAAAGAACGGCGGCAGGCGGGCTACATCCGCGCTTCTGACTCCTCGCGTTCATCGGATGACCCAGGAATTTTTGTCCCGCTTCCGCTGGTAAATCAGATCAGGCCACGCATCAACAAATGGCGGGAAGCAGACTATCCCGGCGCTACCGGAATCACCAAGCGCCTGCTGGCACACTGGCATGACATCGAACAACGCGACTCCAACCGCAGATTTTTCTTCTGCCAGTTAGAAGCCATAGAAACTTTGATGTGGCTCACCGAAGCTCCGGCTTCCGAGCGCGTTGGAATCGAGGTTCCCAGCGATGGCGGACCTTTCTTGCGCCTGTGCAGCAAGATGGCCACAGGCTCCGGCAAGACCATTCTGATGGCAATGCTTATCGCTTGGCAGGCCCTCAATAAGAACACATATCCGCAAGACACCCGCTTTGCCAAACACTTTCTCATTGTTGCGCCCGGACTGACCGTGAAGAAGCGCCTGCAAGTTCTAATACCAGGCGCGGGCGACTACTACACAGAGTTCAACATCATTCCGCCGGGACTCGAAGATAAATTGCGTCAGGGCCAGAGCTGCCGCGTCCTGATTCACAACCGGCACAAGCTGGATTGGGAAACCGAAGAGCAGATCACCAGAAAACGCAGCGTGGACAAACGTGGCGCTAAGAGTGATGAGGCCTACGTGCGCGAAGTGCTGGGAGAGATGGCCTCAGCGACGAACGTTGTTGTAATTAACGACGAAGCACATCACGCCTGGCGTGTACCGCCAAAAGTGAAGATCGCAGGCGTTGCCAAAGAAGAATTAAAAAATGCCGCCAACTGGGTCGCCGCTCTCGATCGCATTCACCGTGCGCGCGGAATTCTCAACTGCTTTGATGTAACTGCGACCCCGTTCGCTCCGACTGGAAAAAAGAGCGGCGCTGAAACACTGTTTGGCTGGATCGTCAGTGATTTCGGGCTGAATGACGCAATTGAAGCGGGTCTGGTGAAAACGCCCCGGGTGGTGGTACGCGACGATGGCAAATTCGACAGCAAATACAAGTCTCGCTTCTATCACATCTACGTGGACAAGGACGTTAAGCCCGACCTTACTCGCAAAGCGGAACCGGAGATCCCGCTGCCAGGATTGGTCGAGAACGCATACGCTCTGCTGGGCATAGATTGGCTTGAAACGCTTAAGGCCTGGAAGAAGCGTAAAGAAGGTGTGCCACCGGTCATGATTACGGTTGCTAACAATACCTACACCGCGGCTCGAGTTGAGTTCTTTTTCAAACACAAAAAACTCAATAACGTTGACGCACTGTGTGCTCCGGAAGGCCTGCTCCACATTGATTCGCGAGTACTGGACCAAGCCGAAGAGGAAGACGAGCCGGTACAACTCAAACTTGTACCGGAAGCGGAAGATGCGGACGGCGATGCCATGGAAGACGGCGAGCAAGAAAATCGACCTGCGCGCAAGCTCTCGAAGAAAGATCAGGCTGAATTGCTGCGCTTGCAAGTGGACACCGTAGGTCGAGAAGGGCAGCCCGGCGAAAAAATCCAAAATGTGATTTCTGTGGGCATGCTCTCCGAAGGTTGGGACGCAAGAACCGTTACGCACATCATGGGCCTGCGCGCCTTCACATCGCAACTACTTTGCGAGCAGGTTGTCGGTCGAGGGCTGCGGCGTACATCGTACGAGATTGACGAAAAGACAAAACTATTCGCGCCCGAGTACGTGAACATCTTCGGCGTTCCCTTTACTTTCTTGCCGCATGAAGGAACTGGCGACGGCCCACCGCCGCCCCCGCCCTCTCCCAAGACGCGCATCGAGGCGTTGGCGGACCGCAAAGCTTATGAAATCGTTTGGCCAAATGTAATTCGCATTGACCACGAATATCGTCCGCACCTGACTCTTGATTTACCTAAAACGCCAGTTCTCGTGTTGGACGCCTATGACTCGCCTACCATCGCAGAACTCGCCCCGATTATCGAAGGCAAGCCCGATGTAACCCGCATAACCGAGATCAATCTACGGGAGCGCGGCGAAGAGTTTCGCATGCAGAAAAACATCTTCCGCGCCGCGAGCTATGTGTTTGATCAAATGCAGTCCACCTGGAAAGGGAATCGCGATTACCTGCTGGCCCAATTGGTGCGGTTAGTAGAAACCTTCATCGAAAGCGATCGTCTCAAAGTCGATCCTCCCATATTTGATCGAGACCCCCTACGCCGTCGGATTGTAATCACGCTAAGTATGAGCAAAGTTGTTGAGCACCTGAAACAGGCGGTCCACTTCGCAAACACGGAAGCATTGCTCCCAATTTTTGATCCCCAGCGACCGATCCGCTCTACCGGTGACATGCTGCCTTGGTACACAGGCAAACCGAGCGAACACACCAAGAAATCGCACATCAACCTGGCCGTCTTTGACAGTCGTTGGGAAGCCAGCGAAGCATTTGAACTGGACCGCAGTCCGCATGTGCGTTCTTGGGTAAAAAATGACCACCTCGGATTCGAGATCACTTATTCGTTCCGTGGAGTTATTCACAAATTCCGGCCCGATTATCTTGTGCGATTGGCCAATGACAAAATGCTTGTTCTGGAAGTTAAAGGACAAGATGATCAGCAGCAGCAAACAAAACGTGAGTTTTTATCGGAGTGGACTCGTGCTGTGAATGGCCACAAAGGATTCGGCGAATGGTCCTCTGCTGTCTCGCGTAATCCCACGGACATTCACGAAATTCTCGCAACCGCTAATAGTTAGAGGCGGGCGCCCGCCTCTACACGATCCCCTTCCAAAAAGCAAAAGCCCCGGTCATCACCCGGGGCCTAAAACTTAGGTACTGAACGCTGTTTGCCAAACACCTTTATGATAGAGCGTCCATAATCTTTGTCAAGCTCTTCTTGTAAGTCGAGTGACCCAAGAGGAGGGCAAGGGAGTCGAACTTGAGGCGTTTGCGCGGCGTCTGAGCCGCACGCCGAAATCCCGAGCGCAGCCGAGGGACCTTGATGAAGCCACTCGACAGTTTGACGAACTGCGTCCAGTACCCACTGGCAATACTCTCCTAGACATCAGTTTGCTGGAAGAAATTGTAGTGGGCAGGAACCATAGCCCAAGACCTACAACAGACAATATTTTGGGATTGGTTCCGATTCGGGAAGAAAGAGGCGGGCTAGCCTGCCCCTGAGCGAAGTCGAACGGGCCCGCCTCCACACGATTTGGCTAGAAGCTAGGAGCTAGGAGCTGAAGCTCCCTACTGAATCAGCCCGCCCCCATTGCTCGGTTCCTCACCCGGCGCCAGCACCACAGCCGCAGCCACCCGATCTCCAGCTTCCAGATTCAGCAAGCGTACACCCTGCGCAGCCCGTCCGGATTCGCGGATGGTGGTCGAATCCATGCGGATGATTTTGCCGTACTGGCTGATCAGCATGACTTCGGATTTCTCCGTCACCTGCGCGATGCCCACCACTTTGCCGTTGCGCGCGGTGGTCTTCACGTTGATGACGCCGGAGCCGCCGCGCCCTTGCAGGCGGTATTCGTCGGCGGCGGTGCGTTTGCCGTAGCCGTTTTCGGTCACTGACAGAATCAGCGACCCTTTCAGCGGCAGGGTTTCGTCGGTGGCCGTCGCTTCAACTCCAGCTTCGGCGGCAACTTTCGCGGCCTCGGCTTCGGCTTTCTGGATGTCCTTCGCTGTGGTCGCCATGCCGACTACGTAGTCGCCCTTCTCCATGCGGATGCCCCAGACTCCGTATGCCTGACGGCCCATGGGGCGGACGCCCTCTTCGTCGAAGCGGATGGCTTGGCCTTCATGTGTGGCCAGGAAAATAATCTGCTGGCCGTCGGTGACGGTGGCCGCGACCAGTTCGTCGCCCTGCTCGATGCTGATGGCGTAAATGCCGTTCGAGCGCACATGGGAGAAGTCCTTGAGTTCGGTCTTTTTCACCAGGCCGTTGCGCGTGGCGAACAGGATGTGTTTGCCCTCGGCTTCGAGATTGCGCACCGCCAGCATGGTGCGGACCGTCTCGCCCGGTTGCAGTCCCACCAGGTTGCCGACATGCTTACCCTTGCCGGCGGCGCTGATGTCCGGAATCTCGTAGACCTTCAGCCAGTACACGCGCCCGGTGTTGGTGAAGATGAGAATGTAAGCGTGCGTCGAGGCGATGAACAGATGCTCGACGAAATCTTCGTCGCGCGTCTTCATGCCGGTGCGGCCGGTGCCGCCACGGCGCTGCATTCTGTAGGTGGAGATCGGAGTGCGCTTAAGATATCCGCTGTGTGAGACCGTGACGGCCACTTGCTCGTCCACGATCAAATCTTCGAGAACGATTTCCGCGGCTTCGTCTTCGATCTGGGTGCGGCGCTCGTCGCCGTAGAGCTTCTTGACTTCTTCCATCTCTTTGATGATGACCGCGCGCAGCTTTTTCTCCGAACCCAGGATGGATTCGAACTCGGCGATGTTATCGCGAACCTGTCCAAGTTCTTTGGTGATTTCGTCGATCGAGAGTTTGGTCAGGCGATGCAACTGCAATTCGAGGATGGCATCGGCCTGCGTCGTGGTAAACGGCTTCTCCGGATCACGCTTGGGCGCGCGTCCTTCGGTGTTGATGTCGATTTTCTTGCCGCCGAAGTAGTTGACCAAATTCTCGCGGGCATCGGCGCGGTTGGCGCTGCCGCGAATGATGGTGATGACGTTGTCCAGATGATCGAGCGCAGTGAGGTACCCCTCTAAAATGTGCTCGCGGTCTTTGGCCTTCTGCAACAGATAAGCGGTGCGGCGCCGGACCACATCCACCCGGTGATTAATGAAGTGCTTGATGGCATCGATCAAGCCCATTTCCTTGGGCTGTCCATGCGCCACCGCCAAAAGAATCATGCTAAAGCTCTCTTGCATCGCGGTGTGCTTGTAGAGCTTGTTGAGCACGATCTGCGGCTCAGCTCCGCGCTTGAGTTCGACCACAATCCGCATGCCGTCGCGGTCGCTCTCATCCCTGATGTCGCTGATGTCTTCAATGTCTTTATTGTTGACCAGCTCGGCCATGCGCTCGATCAGGCGGGCTTTGTTCACCTGATACGGGATTTCAGTGACGATAATTGCTTGCCGGTCTTTGTTGAAAGTTTCGATTGCCGCTTTGGCGCGCATCATGAAGCGGCCGCGTCCGGTGCGGTAGGCTTCGAAGATTCCGCTGCGTCCGTGGATGATGCCGGCAGTGGGGAAGTCCGGACCTTGCACGAATTTCAAGATTTCTGGAAGCTGCGCGGTGGGATTGTTCACCAGGGTGATGGTGGCATCCACAATCTCAGTCAAATTGTGCGGCGGAATTTTTGTGGCCATGCCGACGGCGATTCCGTCCGATCCATTCACCAGCAGATTGGGGATGCGCGTGGGCAATACGGTTGGCTCTAATTCTGAATCGTCGTAATTGGGAACGAAGTCAACCGTTTCTTTGTCCAGGTCATCCAGCAGGGCCGTGGACACGCGCTCCAACTTGGCTTCGGTATAACGGTCTGCTGCCGGCGGATCTCCATCGACTGAGCCAAAATTGCCCTGCCCAAAAATCAGCGGGTAGCGCATGCTCCAGGTCTGCGCCAGACGAACCAACGCGTCATACACCGCCAAGTTTCCATGCGGGTGGTACTTACCCATCACGTCTCCGACGATCCTGGCGCACTTACGGGTGGCACGATTGGGCTGCAAGCCCATCTGCTGCATGGTGTAAAGAATGCGGCGATGCACCGGCTTGAGTCCGTCGCGGACATCGGGCAGCGCGCGGCCGATGATTACGCTCATCGAATAGTCGAGATACGAACGGCGCATCTCCTCTTCGATATTGACCGGCTGAATGTTGAGCGCGCCCGGACTGCCGCCGTCTCCGGGGGGTGGAGTTAATGGAAGTTCGGGGTTCTGGGGATCGTCAGGCATGAAAAAAGCTCCTCGCCTTTAGCTGCGTAAATAATTGCAATATAAGGTGGTTACTGTGATTCTCTAAAAGAGAAATTATATCATGGAAGG
Organism: uncultured Acidobacteriota bacterium; assembly: GCA_963837365.1. Classification (GTDB taxonomy): domain Bacteria; phylum Acidobacteriota; class Terriglobia; order Terriglobales; family Acidobacteriaceae; genus CAWBXL01. The sequence goes on along the minus strand of CAWIMW010000002.1, from coordinate 1,183,563 downwards.
AGCTGGGGTTGCGGCTTGTAGCTCACGATGCCGTCACCAATTCGGCACCCGCGGATTCAGCCGCACCAGGGCTGCATTAGTGAATTTGAGCCCTTGCCGGTTATTTGCTTTTTAGCACCGCCACAATGATCATCTCGTAAGGCAGCTTTCTTTTCGCTGTGGTCCCGTGGCTTGCGGTAACGAAGGTCTGAATAGCGTTGAGATTCAGGCGGGGAATGCCGATGACGTCCAGCTCATCTTCGTCTGCCAACTTGCCGTCGAGCAAGGTTTTCAAGGGAGGAGTTCCAGGGACAAAGATCATGCGGACGTTTTCCGCGAGGGCATCATCGCTTTCCTTGCTGCCACGGTCGAACACGTCCGCGAAGACGGCGAACCCGCCATCATCGAGTTTCTTGGGAGTCCCTTTCAGCTGCATGCGGAATTCGGTGTAGTTAAAGCCGGTCTTGGTTGCGGTTATGGTTATGGCCGAGCTGGTGCCGCTCACCGTGCCCGACAGTTTCTCGTAGGACGCAAAAGCTTTGGAAGCCTCATGGGGATCGAATCCTGGAATCTCGTGGAATGAATCGGACACGTCAATCCCGCTGAAACTAAGAATGGGATGGATCTCAAAGGAGTGGTCTGGATTTGTATTTCCTGCAACCGGTACGTCATCGAACTGAACCTGAGAATCCGCTGGATGTTCAAACCACAACCGCCAGGCGCCGGAGATTGTGACCGACTCATCCTTGCCTTCCACAGCATGAATGCGGTCAACCGCTTTTTTTTCGTCTTTGGCATTCATGACTTCCGCAACCATGGGGAGACCTATCTCGTCCGGCGCCCGGCCGGCGACGTGCATGTCACCGTCCTTTGCGCCAGGATTGGGTTTCTTATGCGCATGATCGACGAAGAACGTGGCATCGATGGTGGCCCGGTCCTGAAATTTCACAACAAATGCTCTTTTGAGGACCAAGGTCCCACAACTGGCAATTGTCGCCGAGAACAGAACCAGCGTAAGCAGGGTGGACTTCAGTGAGCGACCGGTCTTCATTTCGCACCTGCCGGAGCGGTCGGAGTGGTGCTTTTGTCGCGCGGTTCATCGGGTGCGCGCCCTGCATTGCGAATGTTCATAAACCGGTTCAGCATGTCGAACCAGAAAGGCGCTCCCAGGGAGAGTGCGAATATCGTGACCAGCCATCCGGGTACCCGCGTAAACAGGATGAAGACAAACCAGTCTCCGGTAGTTGCATGGAGTTCTTCGGTATTGACGGTTTTAGGCCCGGCTTGTTCTGCCATTTTGAGATCGTTCTGCTTTTTGTCTTCCGCCTTTTTCCATTCCGTTACCCAATCTCCCTTCCAACCAGTCAGCTCGCCAAGGATTTCACGGTCTCTGTCATCTAGTGTATTGCTTGGAGGCAGGTGAATCGCATTGCTCTTAGTGGGATCGTTGGGATTTTCGTATTCGACCATAGGCTGTGCTTCGTCCTCCGGCCTTCCTTTGGCGACCCGATCCTTGGCGGCTTCGACCACGGAAGCAGTTACAGCCGGATGTGTCCATAATGTCTTAGCGATTTTGCCAGTGTCTGCATTGAAGGCAAGGGTGACGACAATGGCGATAATGAACACACGGACCTGTGTATTTTTCTTGTACCAGCCGGAGACGCGGTCCATCTGGTCATTGAACCAAGCTTCAATTTTCTGTTGATCATTGATTAGAGCGGGACTGGAGGAGGACTGGAGCACGGCAGTAAACGACTGTTGAAAATCCTCAGAATACTTTGAGGTAGATGCTCGCAGCGCTGCGCCATCACTGGTCGCCTTCTCCTTGCCGGTAACGATGTCCATCAATGCCAGGGCAAATTTGTCAGCAGGAATATAAGACGGTAAGGGCTGCTCTTCATTTGAAGCGAGCTTGCGGATCAGCGGATGCTTGTACAGAGCTTTGGCCAACTCTGGATCCCCGAGTAAACGCTCAATACCTCGGGCCATCGTCTTACCACGGGTGTGAAGCCAACCTGCAATTACTTCGTTCAAGCTTGTACAGATTAAGGAAAGCAACAAATAGATAAAGCTGAGTCCAATGGCGATGTCCAACATGGGCATGACTGACATAATGGGCGCTCCTTCTTCGCGAAAAATCCTTACCTGGAGGTGGGTACGGAGGCTTTCGCGTTCCAAATTCGAAAGGGCCTGAGGGAAGAGAGGCTATGGTAATCCCGGCGAACTAATTGTCAAGCAAATTTTCGGCACTGATCCAATTTAGCGTTCTCAATAACCGAGATCCTTTTTCAGCGATTCGCGTTCTTCCAACTCTTCCATACTCGATTCCGGCACAGGGCCGCCGTCTAGCATTTGCGGATTGGAGATAGGCGCACTGAGTTCCGCGAATCTCTCCTCCTTTTGTTCCTTGGTCATTGTCTTTAGCTTTTTCTCTAATTCTTTGTCCATGACTACAAACTCCTGAGTAAGTCCCGCATCGTCCAGATCGTATTCGTAATTCCACTCGCCATGCAAGGCGTCATCCTGATTGCCGTATTCAGCCTGCAAAAGTTGTACCACGCCACCCACAGGCACACTACAGCTTTGTGATTTGCCGGCTTGCGGCTGTGAGCATTGGTAGCTCTGGCAAATCTCTTTAGGTGAACTCGCACACTCAAATTCAGTCGCTCAATGTGCGACAGTCGAAATGCGTTTCTTTTCTGGCCTTCCGCTGCGGACTTTTTGAACAACTCCTATAACCCTATTGGTAGTGCTGTACCAGTCAGGGCCGGAAATATCGGGGGAACCGAACATCTTGATTACCTGTCCGTAGTGAATGTTTGTTGCGTAGTGCGCGTCTACGGCATCCGTAAGCTTTCAAGGCGTCTGTGCTCAGTTGGAAGGTTCCTTGCGTGCGCGTGCTCAAATCGCCAATGAATTCGTGTGCAGCGTCTAGCGTGCGCTTTGCTACCAAGTGCGCAAGAATCATCTTCGTTTCGCTGTCCATCGCAAGCCAAAGCCAACGGTCACCGTGATCTTTGGGAGAACTGCTACGGAGATTCTTGCCGCGTGTTCCCACATAGCTATGCAATTCGTCAGCCTGGACAAAAGCAGGACGCACGTTACGAATCTTGTTATCGAGTAAACGTCTGCACTTTTCTCCCGCAGTATTCATAAGCGAAAGAATGGTGCCGATGTGTAGTCCTGTGAGCCTGCTAATCGCCCTCACGCTCATACCTTCCATCATCAATTCCAATGCGCGGCATGACGTGTCTAAATCAACATAGTGACCATCAAGAGATTTTTCCGCTGTGGGGTCTACAAAAGTTGAGTGGCAGTTCTGGCAGTTGTAACGCTGGATTTTTCTACGTCCTGAGAACCCACATTTTTTAGTGTTCTCATGTCTGCACCTTACGCAAAGTCATTTTGCCCTTGATTTCTTCGGGCCAATAGAGCCAAAATGACAGCGGGTTACCAAACCCTATCCTTGGCTCATACCCGAGGACGTTCCCCGCTTCGCGGTTGCTGCCGCTGGCGGGGAGATTAGTAAGTGGTGGAGCTAGTCGGGATCGAACCGACGGCTGGCGTGCTTGTCACGGCGATTGCCAGCCTTCCCGCAGTAATAGCCCCACATTGAAGAAACACAAAAGGCCAACGTCCCTTGGGGTTTTACAGGATGTTGGCCTTTATTTTTCATCATGATATGAATTGTACAACTAAAATGTTGTATAAAGCAAACACAATTTTATTGTTGTATCGCATTTTTGTTGTGCTATGATCGTCCTAGAAAAAACATGGCGGTGGCGGTTCTTGGGATTCGAGTCAAGTGCCGAAGGCCGTCCCGTACAGGACTGGTTCAATGCTTTGCCCGAGGAGCCAGATCGATTTGAAATCGTGGATTTGCTGGGCAGCTTACAAATTACAAATGACCGTCGTTGGCCCCAAGCAGTTTTCGATCCCCTCAGAGGGGCGGGCGGTATTTCCGAAATTAAAATCCCCAATATTCGCTGTTTTCGTGATGGCGAGTATAGACAGATCACATATCGAATTTATGGATTTTTCGGCCCCAAAAATTACGATCACGCTTACACGTTCCTTCATGGGACAGACAAGGACGTAAAAAATGACAAAGTTGGCAAGCGAATCGCAAAGGGAAGATTTGACGAACTCACCTCAGGAGTCGCAGGAGTCCACAAATTTGATGTCGAAGGCCAGCCTTATTCGTCGAATTCGTCGAAGCCGCGACGCCCGAGCTAGATTTGTAGATTCCAATGTAGACAAGAAATTGGCTTTTCAGATTCGATCTCTCAGGGGGGATCGGAGCCAAGGTGAGATGCATGAAATTACAGGACTAAAGCAGCAAGTAATTTCTCGATTGGAAAATCCCTCTTATGGCAAAGCGAGTCTCACAACTCTAAAAAGAATAGCTGCGGCTTGTGATGTAGCTTTGCTTGTGGAATTCGTGCCATTTAGTCAGCTAATCAACCGTGTAAGCGGTACTCCTTACATGGAGCGCGGAAATAGTCCGGAAACAATGAATGTAACGACCTTTGAGCAAGAGGAAAGGGCGGGTGCATACGATGTCCAAGATTCTCAAATTAAACTGCTAATTTTCCAAGGTGATCTTAAGAAAAAAGAATCGCCTGCGAGCAATCTAAAGTGGCTTGATGAACAGGTGAACATAGAAAGTGATGCGGCAAGAGAAGCGGCTATGGGCAGGAAAAAACCCTCTAAATCGGATGCTAGTAAAGAAAAGTTGTTGTTATCTCCACCAGATCAACGATGGGCATTCGCGGGAGGAGGAAACTAAAAACATGAAGCTATCAGCGATTTTATTGGCACGAGTGCTTGGGTTTGTTGAGCTTTACGATCTAATCCCAAGGGGAAATATCTTCTTTCCTCAACTAGTTGGTGAATTAGTAAAGAAATTCGAGTTCCAGAAGTTTCCGCAATCTGCGGATCAAGTTGATGAACAAAAAGGGATAGAGTTTTCCGATGGCAGGATAGGCGACAAAACAATAAATCGGTTCGCCATTTTCGATACCCTTTTAGTCGTGGAAACTAGAGAGGGAACCGACGAGTCCAGGCGAATACTCGACCAAATGCTTCTATGGGGCAAGGAACATTTTGGGCTTAAATATAGTCCAGATGTGATCAAGCGTCATGCCTATGTAAGCAATGTGACCTTTTACAGCGATGCACCAATACTTGGCGACCCAGAGTCGCCGATTGGAAAGCTGGGGTTGAGCGTTGGGGCGGAAGTATCCAAGATTTGGAATGAGACAATCAAATTTGAGCCTGCACATTTGACGGCGAGTTATGACCCGCTGACACGTAAGAATCCTATGGCGGCTTTCAGTATCGCCTACAGAGCAGAACATCCATTTTCCGAGAACAAATATTATTCGGAAGCACCCCTGCCGACCGAAACTCACATAAAGATTCTGGAACAGTTCGAGGCGGACGTTCTGGCTCAGAAATAGCCAGAACGTCAATTTAGATCAGAACAAATTTTCTTCACGATCGGCATTCTGCGAACTACAGAAATAATGGCAGCTTTCCTGAACGAGACAGGCTGCGGCACTGGCCGAGCTCTCCATCTAGAAGTGAAATTTCAGACTGCCGCCAATAGTGCGGGAGGGGGCGTACTGAATAGGAATTTCTTCGCTCTCCTTGGCGATTCGATACATGCTGTTGGAGACGTTGGTGACGTCGAACTCCAGATCCAGTCTGCGTGGCTCAGCGTTCCAAAGAGTAAGTCCGCTGGCCAAGTCGGCAGTAAAGTGCTGTGGCAGGCGGGGGCCATTTTCCACGATGGTGCCGCTGCCGTAACGTAGCGCGCTCCCTACCCACGATCCACGCCAGCGATTGCGATAGAAGACCTGCGCCGTCCCGGTGTGCGTCTGATCGAAGGCTGGGACGATGCGCTGTCCGGCAACGAGGGGTTCGTCCCCGGCAAAGCCTCCTGTGATGGGACCATAGAAATGTGTCTTGGCCAGAGCGTACTGCAAGCGGCCGGTTATTCCCAGGTGTTCCAGGTGGCGGACGTTGAGGACCAGATCCAGACCCTCGGAACGCGCAGTGCGGAAATTTATCGGAACGAAAATACGGGAAATTGAGATTTCATGGTTCTCAAAGCTGTTATGTCCCACATGCTTGTAGGCGTTGAGTTCCAGGCTGATCTGCGGATGCAGCTCCTGCGTCCAGCCAACCTCAAAGTAATTCTGGGTGTAGGGCCGGACATTTCCTACGCGTTGATCCGGATCGACTGCATTGTTCCCGATGAAGCTGGCCAGCAGTGAGTACTCGATCGGAGGAGGAGAAAAATAGCGGTTGTAGGCGGCGTGCAGCACCGATTTCGTCCGCTTGAAGTGGTAGGCTGCGCCGATGCGCGGGCTTAGTTGGGCCGCGGCATCCACCAGGCTGAAATAGTCATAGCGGAGACCTACGTCTATGGTGAGCAGAGCGATGGGCGAGAAGTGGTCTTGCACATACAGGCTGGCTTGACCGCCTTTCAAGCCGCCACCGAATGACGGAAATACGTCTGGGTCTCCGCGGCTATCGAAGAAAAAACTCTCCTGTTCGCGCAGGCGGACAAGGTCCACACCGGCTTTGAGAACATGGCCATGCTGGGAATGAGAAAGATCGCTCTTGAGCCCAAGAGTCAATGGCGCCCGCGATGCCACCGAATATGGGGTGTCGGGATCAGTAGTCGGCAGCACGCGGTCGGAGCCTGTGCGCTGGTATAGCGATGTCGATAACAATGTCTGCGGCGAGAAGGTGTGTAACCAATTTAGGATGGCGGTCTGCTGGCGCAAGCGACGCTTGGCATCACGGCCCGCTTCCTGATCTTCGCTCAAATTAGGCTGCTGGAAGTTTGAGCCGCTTCCCATGAGTAACAGCTTGAACGCGTCTTTCTGATTGCTATGCCAGTCGAGCTGGATGGTGGCGCGAGTGGCATGGCCTGAATCAAAAAGCCCCTCGGGTCCCGGCGGGTCCAGATAGCGGCCCGAGGTAAAACCGTCGACAAAGAAATAGTAGCCCAGATCACCCACTTGTCCGCCGTAGTCGGCATTCAGGTCGTAGTTGTCCTCAGTAGCGCCGCGAAAATTGACGTCGCCGTGGCCACCGAGGCTCGCGCCGGAACGTGTCGTGATATCCAGAACGCCCCCGAAGCGGTTGCCGTACTCGGGAGTGAAGCCGCCGGTCATCAAATCCACGGTCTCAAAAATCTGCGGGCTGATGCCGGGGCTGAACTGCGGCTGAGTGTTGTCGAGAAAAGAAACACCATTGATAAACTCGTGCAGAGAAAACTCGGTACCACGAATCGCCAGAAAGTTGTCGTGGCTGTCGCTGGCGCCGGGCATCAGGTTGGTGACCAAGCTGTTGGTTGTTTCCACCAGCGGGTCGGGCAGCCGCTCGAGATCCTGCTGGGTAAAGGTATAGGAACTGCCGGTTTTCTCCGGGTCGATGGTGAGGTAGTTGGCCCGCACTTCGACGGTTTGTTGGACCGATTGCTTCGCCTGCAATTCGATGGTGAGGGACAGCGGCTGGCGCGCGCGTAGCACGAAGTAATATTTCGATGGATGGAAACTATCGGCGTCGGTCGTCAGCAAGTACGCGCCCGCTTCGGCAATAAAATGGAACTGGCCGTCGCTGGTGGTTGTGGTTCGCTGGGAGGCGCTGCCATCCTGATGTTGCAAAGCCACCACGGCCTTAGGAACTGGAGACCCAGCGGAGTTTCGCACCAGGCCTTCCACGGTGGTTTGAGCGAAGCCATGGAGAACCAGGACCATTGCCGGCAATGAAATGCGAGCAAGACGGTGCAATAGAGCACACAAGATTGAGAACATGGTGGTCCTGACTGCGATGGGAGGTGGAAAGTATAACCATAGCGGGAGGACGAGGAAACAAAATTATGGACCTGGAGCGGGGGCTGTTCTGTTTAGCTGGGACTATACGTGCGAAGAGTCCCCTCCCCGCAGTGGATTCTCTCCCGAAGGCCGCCAAGTACTGTCGTGTTTTGTGGCTGATCCGTTTTCCGCCTATCCTTAGTTGTTACCAACCTTTCTTGCGTGGAGGATTTATGCGGCGGAAACTGTGGGTTTGCATCTTCTGTGTATCGTTCGCTCTGTCGGGATCTTTTGTATTTGCTCAAGGGCACAGCCACGAACATGGCAAGAAACATCATGGCCACGACGATGACGACCGCTATGCCTACACCGACCACGACCGTGACATCATCCGCGGCTGGTATCACGCGCAGGATGGCCATTTTCCTCCGGGACTGGCCAAGAAAGACCGTTTGCCTCCCGGCCTGGAGAAACAGCTGGAGCGCCGTGGCACGCTGCCTCCCGGACTACAAAAGAAAATCCGGCCCTGCCCCGTGGAGTTGGAGCGGCGGCTGCCAGCGCCTCCACCCGGCTATGCGCACACCATCATTGAAGGGCATATCGTGCTGTTGAACCGCAAGACTTACGCCGTGCTCGACGTTTTCCACATCGAGCCGTAAGCCGTGCGTGAAGAAGACTAAAATATTTCAGTGCGAGATGTGATCATCCGCGGCTTTACGCATAGATTCCCCGCTGCCGGATGGTGTACGCCACCCGGTCAATCGCCAGCATGTAGGCCGCGATGCGGTTGTTGACATTGTGGGTCTCGGAGTAGCGGACCACGTCCTGGAATGATTCTTTCATGATTTCCGCCAGGCGGTCGTTGACCGCGGATTCCTTCCAGAAGTAGCCCTGGCGGTCCTGCACCCATTCGAAATAAGAAGTGGTGACGCCGCCCGCGTTGCAGAGGATGTCGGGAATCACGAAAACTTTCTTGTCTGCCAGAATATTGTCAGCAACCGAGGTGGTGGGGCCGTTCGCGCCTTCTGCCAGGATTTTGCATTTGACCTTGTCGGCGTTGCGGCTGGTGATTACGTTTTCGGTCGCAGCAGGAATCAAGATCTCGCATTCCGTTAACAGCAGTTCTGCGGGATCAGCCTCTTCGGCACCGGGGAATCCTTTCAGAGTGCGATTACGCTGGCGGTATTGCGAGAGGGCCTCCACATCAATTCCGTTTTTGTTCAACAGCCCGCCCTCAACCTCGGCGATGCCGATAATTCGATAGCCGGCCTCGGCCATCAGCAAGGCAGCATTCGAACCCACGTTGCCGAACCCCTGGATGATCACGCGAGTTTGCTCGGGGGTGAGGCCCAGTTTCTTGACCGCTTCATCGCACACGATCATGATGCCGCGCCCAGTGGCCTCGCGGCGACCGCGCGAACCTCCGATGTTGATGGGCTTGCCCGTGACCACCGCGGTCACCGTCTGCCTCATGTGCATACTGTAAGTGTCCATGATCCAGGCCATGGTTTGTTCGTTGGTGTTGACGTCGGGGGCGGGGACGTCTTTTTCCGGGCCTATGAATTCGACCAGCTCTGCGGTATAGCGGCGGGTCATGCGTTCCAGTTCGCCTTGCGACATTTTGTGCGGGTCGCAAATGATTCCGCCCTTTGCGCCGCCAAAGGGGATGTTGACTACGGCGCACTTCCAGGTCATCCAACTGGCCAGGGCGCGGACTTCATCCAGGGTGACGTCGGGCGCGTAGCGGATGCCGCCTTTGCTCGGACCGCGAGCGATGGAGTGTTGCACACGGAATCCGGTGAAGACCTCGAGTTTGCCATTGTCCATGGCCACCGGGATGTGAAGGATCAGTTCCCGGTTGGGGTAACGCAGGACCTTCTGGATGCCTTCATCGAGGTTGAGCTTTTGCGCGGCGATGTCGAAGCGCGCCGCTTGTGCCTCCCAGGGATTGCTTTCCTGTTCTAGGGAAACAGTCTTCATGATGATCTCCGTATGATTCCGAATGATTGCGGGTCGAGGCTCAGTGTGCTGGCCGGCGCCGGGACGACTGCCCGGAGTGGGCGGGCAAAACCTATCTAGTATAGGCAGCGGAAGGGAAGGCAGGCAAGATGGGGGCTTCTCGGGGTGACAGGATTTTGGGGGCTACGCCCAAAAGGCAAAATCTCAAGGAGTTGAAAATCGTCTCGCCCACGCGTGCCGAAATCCTGAGTGGAGCTGGCAAATTCTATTATGGACTATCCAGAAACGCTCAATCTCAAACTAAAAATCGTGCTCCAGCCAGCCTGCCCTGAGCGAAGTCGAAGGGTGGGCACGCGTCCTTTGCTCTACATCGACTCAGAGCATCCCTTGGCGCAGGAGCAGCAGGACGGAATCAGCCACCAGCTGGCCGAGAGGTCTCTCATTAAAACTGGGAAACGTCCTGTCTGTTTCCCGCATTTACATAACCGACAGTTCAGGGCGACCATATAAGCGTTGCTACTCAATCGCGAATATGGCTTCGGGGTCGACTCCCTGTTTCGCGATCTGGTCGCGTACGTGCACTTTCAATCGGTAGATGCCGGGCTCGAGTTCGTTGGCGGAGAAGGTCTTTTCGAGCGTAAGCTGACCCACCGGCCGATGCATCATGTCTGCGGGCTGCGTTCCATGCAGGACGGTTTTCTTTGTCCCTTCCTGAATAACATCAAACTCCACGCTCGCATCGGACTTGCCGTCCTTCTCGTCCACGGCCAGGTTATAGATCTGCATCCAAACATTGAGCTTTTCGCCGCGCTTGAAAACCGCGGCTTTGGAGGTCGTCATGGGAACCCGCGGCCGCACCAGCGTGTCCCCAATCACAAACGGGCCTTGACCCACGTCTTTTGTGGGTACTCGTTCCATCTTATCCGCAAGAATCACCGACGACGCCGAGAGCTCTTCATCGAAGTTTGGTACTTCCAGGCTTTGGCGCCAGGTTCCGATATGGTCACTGTTCACGTCCTTCACCACGATCTCCAGCAGGTACCGCCCCGGCGCAAGGGGGAGAGATTTACCATAGACCGACGCTTTGCCGAACATATTCGGCAGAAGGCTCTGAGGAACGTTCATCTGCACGGTGTCCTCAAACGTCTGGGCAATCCGTCCGCCGATCGTACTCACCTGTCCATAAATATTGACCACTCCACGCGCGACTCCGTTTTCGTTCTTATAAGTCATGTCCTCGTTCATGATCTGAAGCGTGAGCGGGACGAGGGTGACGTTGCTGGTTGCTTTCACGTAGTTCGTCAGCACCTCGAACGGCATGGTGTGATAGTCGATTCTGGTTCTAACAATTTCCTGCAAGCCTTTGAACTTCGGCTGCTGGTTCAGTCTGGCGAAACGGTCGAGGTCGTTGAATATTTTCGTGTTGTCCTTCTGCGCGTTCTGCAACCGTTGCTGTCCCGATGGAAGGTGCGCCAGCGCGTCTTTCTCGTTCGGATCCATCGTCATGTGATAGTCGCCGCACATGCAGGGGTCCACGAACTCAATCACGATGTCCGAGCCGACGTCCGCGATATACCGGTAGCGCCACAGCTCGAACGGAAAAGTTTGGGTTGAGCCCCCACCCTGGCTCTGTGGGTATTCGTAGGTCCCGCCCGAGGGGTGGGATTCGATCTCGTCCGGCGGCCCATAAACGATGTAGATCCGTCCCCGGTCAGTCTTCGATCCCGGGATGCCGGCGCTGAAACGCTCGTTGACATACATGACGCGCCGGTAGTACTCATCGCGAAATTCATTTTCGACCGTTTCGGGCGTGGGATCGCGGTGGCCCCAGAAGATCTCGACAAACTTTGCCCGCTCTTCATCGTTGGTCAGCAATTTGAAGGCTGCACGTTCTTCCTCAGTGATGATCCACGGCACTTCCTGGTCCGGCCAGTTCGCGTACGCCGAACCTTCCTTGGAGTGCTTGCCGAACTTCTTCTTTTTCTCCGGCAAAGGCCGCTTCAGGGGATCGCCCTCCTGGGCTGCGGGAGATGCCGGGGCAGCCGCAGGCGTCGAATCATCGCTGGCAGACTGACCCTTTGCCGAGGCGCTCGCGTCCGATGTTGTTTGGGACACAGGCAAGTCTGAAACCTCGATCCTGGGGAGTGTGGGCGTCGCGGAGAAACTCAGGATAAACAGCACGGATGCGGCTGAAGCAAAACTGGAACCAACCATGGCAGCTCCTCTTTTACGGATGTTTTGAAGGACAGAAAAACAGACGGGCCCAAACATACGATGCGGGATGCGTTCCTTCGGGATATCCGGTACTATTGGCTGGCGCGCACCCTAAGTGACACGCTTTCTCTTGGAGCGAAGGATTTTGGGGAGGGCACGAGTTCCACTCTGAGCCTGCCCTGAGCTTGTCGAAGGGTGCCGTAAAAGACAGGAACCCCGACTCCGCCCCGCCATGGGCGTCAATCAGCCCAAAGCCTTACCAGAAGCCGGGAAACGTTCTGTCCGGTCGCCATATTTCCCCCACCCATGATCCGCTTGCCAGCAGGAGCTATGTCTTCATTGAGACTCCCTTGCCGTCCCAGATCCCACTTCACGTTGTAGGTATAAATCCCTTTCTGCGACGTTCCGATGCCCGTTTTTGCGTCATTCATCTCCCCGTGCAGTTGATTGGGATCGGTTAACTTCCCACTCATTTCTCCCGGAAAACACCCACCTGCGCCGAATGGCCGATCGGAGTCGATCCGCAGAGGTGGAATCGCGATATGCAAATGTCAGCCTCAGTTACTTTGACACTGACGTTAAATTGAATTTCTTGGTATCCGAGGTAGAGAAGATTGACGGAGTAAATTTTGTACTCTGTGCTGCGTTCTGTGGGACAAACAAACTAGGTTCGACTGTATTGATTCCTTTTCTTGTCTTCGTGACGTTGAATTCCCAACTGGATCAAACGTTCGATCAGTCGAGAATATCCCACGCCCGACGCTGCCCATAGCTTGGGGTACATGCTGATAGAGGTGAATCCCGGCATGGTGTTGATCTCGTTCAAATAAATTTTGCGGGACTTGGGGTCCATCAGGAAATCTACCCGGGCCAGGCCTGAGCAATCTACTGCCTGGAATGCGCCGATGGCCATCTGCTGGATCGTTTTGGTTTCAGCTTTGGTGAGTTTGGCGGGAATAATCGGTACGGAGCCTTCGTCTATATACTTGGCGTCGTAGTCGTAGAACTCTTTGCAGGGGACGATTTCTCCGGGGACCGAGGCTTCGGGTTTGTCGTTGCCCAGGACTGCGACTTCAATTTCCCGGGCTTTGTTCCGTCTTGCCGCCTACGCCTTGCTCGATCACGATTTTGCGGTCGTACTTGGCGGCTTCTTCGATGGCTGGACCCAGTTCTTTGCGGTTGTGGGCTTTGGAGATTCCCACCGACGAGCCCAGGTTCGCCGGCTTCACGAAGACCGGGTATTTCATTTTGCTCTCGACCAGCCTGGTTGCTTTTTTCGGCTCGGATTCCCAATGATTGCGCAGGATGGTTACGTGCCTCACGATGGTTAGCCCTGCCGCTTTGAACAAGGATTTCATGACATCTTTGTCCATGCCGGCTGCGGAGCCAAGTACTCCGGCGCCGACGTAGGGGATGTCTGCCAGTTCCAGCAGGCCTTGGATTGTGCCGTCCTCGCCAAACGTTCCGTGCAGGACGGGGAAGATGACGTCTACGTTGATGGCGCGGTCTGAGGTACGGCGGGTCGGGGAATCTGACTGGAAAGGAGTGAGGGCGGTGCCTGAGGTGTGGGGCTCGGGCGGAACTACTACTGACTCTCCGTTATGTAACACGGCAGCGGCTGAGGTGGCTTCCGGGTCGCCAGCGCGCAGAGGGCGGGCTTCCAGCGGTTTGCCTTGTAACAGGCGCTCGGCGTCATCCGCGCTGACCCAGCGCCCTTCTTTGGTGATGCCGATGGGGACGACTTCATATTTGTTTTCATCAATGGCGTTGAAAACCGACGCGGCGGAGAGCAGGGAGACTTCGTGTTCTCCACTGCGGCCCCCGAACAGAATTCCGACTCTAATTTTCTTGGTCATTTTTCAGGCTTGAGAGTCGTTCTCATTCTTGCACAATGGGCCCGACGCCGGGGTTGACGAAGGCGGTTACGTGACTGACGGGGCCAGCCCCGTCTCCACACCAGCACCTACAGGATTTTTTTGCCGAAGGCTGAGAGCGTTAGCTCTACCGCCAGGTCGGCGGTGCGGTTGTGCTCATCAATCACCGGATTTACTTCGACAATTTCAAAACTCAGCAACTTGCCGTGGTCGGCGATGATCTCCATGGCTAAGTGAGCTTCGCGGTAAGTGGCGCCGCCGCGGACTGGAGTTCCCACGCCGGGGGCATCCTCGGGTCGACCCAATCCATGTCGAGCGACACGTGAAAGCCGGCGGTGCCGTCTGCGGCCATGCGGACGGCGGTTTCCATTACGTTACGCATGCCGCGCTCGTCAATGTCGCGCATGGTGAAGACGTGGATGCCGGAGCGGCGCACGTTTTCCCGTTCGATGGCGTCAATGTCGCGGGCCCCTACCAGCACGCAGTTGTCGGGGCTGACTTTGGGAGAGAAATTAAAGATATTTGCCAGTTCAGGAGGGCCCAACCCCATGATTGCCGCCAGAGGCATGCCGTGGACGTTCCCACTGGGAGAGCTCTCGGGGGTGTTGATATCGGGGTGGGCGTCAACCCAGATCAAGCCGATTTTTTGATTTTGGCGGCGGTAGAACTCGGCAACTCCCGAGACTGTGCCTGCGCCGACGGAGTGATCGCCTCCGAGGACCAGCGGGATTGTCCCAGACTCCAATATCTTTACTACCAGCTCGGCTTCCTTGGTGCAGGTAGCGGTAATTTCCTTCAGATATTTGGCGTGAGGGTCGCCGATTTTTTTCTGTTCGGGCATGGCGACGGTGACGTTGCCCCCGTCTTCGACGATATGGCCTAGTTCTTCAAGGCGCATTTCAAGGCCAGCCACGCGGACGGCGGATGGGCCCATGTCTACGCCACGGCGGGATTGGCCGAGGTCTAGAGGGACGCCGAGCACGCGAATCTTGCGCGGGGGGATGCCGGTGGCCGCAAGTGGTTTTGGTGACATGGTGATTATGGGTATAAACGATGCAGCATTCTGGGGAACGGTATTGTTTCTCGAACGTGTTCAAGACCGCAGATCCACGCAACCGCCCGTTCGATTCCCATGCCGAAGCCGCCGTGAGGAACGCTACCGTATTTGCGCAGATCTAAGTACCACTTGAAAGCCTCTTCCGGCAGATTGTGTTCGCGAATACGCTGGACCAGCAAATCGTAGGACGCCATACGCTGAGAACCGCCAATAATTTCACCGTAGCCTTCGGGGGCCAGGACATCTACACACAGCGCCAGATCAGGGCGCTGCGGATCGGGCTCCATATAGAAAGCCTTAATTTTTGCCGGGTAGCGATGCACCATGACCGGCTTTTCAAATTGGGATGAAAGATAAGTTTCATCCGGCGAGCCGAAGTCTCCACCCCACTCGAATTTGTTTTCTACCGCGCCCTTGGCGTGGCCTTCCTGAAGCATCTTTACCGCGTCGTCGTATTGCAGGCGCGGGAATGGAGGCTCGATTTTTTCCAGTTTGGAGACGTCGCGTCCAATGACTTGCAGGTCGGGGCGGCGCTTTTCCAGGCAGCGCCTCACGATGAAGCTGATGAATTGTTCCGCCAAGTCCATCAGGTCGCTCAGTTCGGCGTAGGCGACTTCCGGTTCGACCATCCAGAACTCGGTGAGATGACGGCGGGTTTTGGATTTTTCTGCGCGGAAAGTTGGGCCGAAGGAATATACCTTGCCCAGGGCCATGGCTGTGGATTCGATATACAGCTGGCCCGACTGGGTTAGATACGCCTGTTCATCGAAGTAATTTACCGGGAACAATGTGGTAGTGCCTTCGCAGGCTGCCGGAGTCAGGATTGGCGGGTCAGTTAGTACAAATCCTCGTTCATCGAAGAAGTCGCGCGCGGCTTTGATGATTTCGGCGCGGACACGGAGGATTGAGGCCTGCCTTGCGCTGCGCACCCAGAGGTGGCGGTGTTCCATGAGAAACTCGACGCCATGCTCCTTGGGTGTGATCGGGTAAGGGTCACCCTCCGCGACCCGCTGCACGATCTGCACGTGGGATACATCGAGTTCGTAGCCGCCGGGGGCGCGCTTGTCGGCACGGACTTTGCCTTCGACGATTACGCTCGATTCCTGCGTGAGGCCTTTGATGGTGTCGAAGACTTCTGCGGGGACCGCGGCTTTGGGCACGATTCCCTGAATCATTCCGGAGCCGTCGCGGAAGATGGGGAACAGAAGCTTGCCGCTTTCGCGGAGGTTGTAGAGCCAGCCACGGATGGTGACAGATTGGCCTTCGTGCTTGCCGATTTCTGCGATGGTGGTAATGGGTGAAGACATTAATTTCAAGTTACCCTATTTGTCATTCCGACAAGGCACGTAGTGCCGAGGAGGAATCCGCTTGTCCCGGACGGCAGTACAAATTCAGCCGGCTAAAAGCAGATTCCTCCTGGTCGCTGCGCTCCTCGTCGGAATGACAAACATATAGTCTGTACTACTTTATGCCGCGTCCAGCTTGGCGAACGCCTGCTCGATCTTTTCCAGCGGAACCTTCTCTTCACCTTCGATTTCCAGTAGCAACGGCGGAGTTTGTGGCGCGGACCGAAGCAGCTCCATGGCTTGCTTCCAATCGATGGAGCCGTCTCCCGGCCACAGGTGCGAATCTTTGTCCTTGGCGTTGTCATGGACATGAGTCGAGCAAATGTAGTTCTTCAAGATTTCGAAATCCTGCTGTACCCCACCCATCAAATGGGCATGGCCGAAGTCGAAACAGACACCTACGTCGTCCATGTGGCTGGTGTGGATGAACTCCACCAGCCTGTCGGGGGCGGAGAGTTCGTTGGGAATATTTTCCAGCAGGATGCGCACGCCCAATGGTTTGGCAAAGGCACGGAGGTGTTCGACCGACGTAATGGCGGCTTCGAACTTGCGCTCGTCGAATGTCTCGTTGCCGACACCGATGTGCTGAATCAAGAAGCGAAATGGAATTTGCTCTGCGATTTCCAGGGCACGCTTGATTTCATCCATCGCTTCAACCCTGCTGGCTCGATCGGCAGAGGCAATATTCACCGGCGGAGCTCCCGCACGTCCCCATTCATAGTCGGCGTAGAGGGGCGAGTGCACGGAATTCAGCGGGATGCCGCTGCTCTTAAACCAGTCGGCGATTTCGCGCACGTGCTGCTTACGGTTAGCGTAATCAATGTGCTGGCGGGCGGCGAAAATCTCGATGGCTTGCGCGCCGATTCGGTGCAACCCGTCCAAAATGCCCGGGTGCAGGCGTTCTTTTACATGAATGTAGGTGGAGACGGCTTTGAGCATGGTTGATCGAGCCAGATTTGAGGCTAGCTTAGGGAGTTCAGAGGAGTCAAATGGACGCGATTACAGAGAAGGTGCATGCCGAACTGAGAACCGAGAGCTGGGATCAAAGAACTGAATTACGGCCCTGTTTTTTGTGTTGATATCATTTCCGCTTGACGCCGGGTGGTAAGGATCAGTTGTCAGTTCGCGGTTCTCAGTTCTCGGAGATCGCACCGCGGTCACTTGAACTTCACGCTGAAGTGGCTGGCTGCGCACTGCCAGCGGTTGTCCATGAAGATCCAGGTATCGGTGAAGCGTCCGCGGCGTTCCCACGGTTTGCCCTTGTCCACGCCCTTTTCGTAGTAAGCGCCGGTGACAATGGCAGTATTACCAAAGGCATGGACCACCATACCGCTGGATTGCAAGGCTGAGGGTTCATAGGACTTGTCACGTATGGAAGCGACCATTTGCGATTTGTTGTAGAGCTCGCCTTCTCCGGTGGTCATGACGAAATCGTCGGCCAGCAGAAGCTGCACGGCGTTGGCATCATTGGTGAGTTCTGCCTTGTTCCAGGCGTTCTCCATGGCAATGACTTTGGAAGAGTCCTGGGCCAGGGCGGTGATGGATAAAGGTATCCACAAGAAGAGAGCAAACAGTTTCAGTCTCACGATTTTGTGCCCTCAGTTCGAAATTGCCGGGACTACTGCCAAGCAAAAACATCTTAAGCTAGTCGGGCTCGGCAACCGCATTATTTGTATTTATCCGAGGAATAACCAAATGGAAGAAAGCTTCAGGGTCGGAGTTGAGACACACCTCCGCGTTGGGGGTGCCGGGGCCGGGACGCGTGTAGCCTTGTTCATCCACGGAGAGGTGCATGGGGGTTACCGGGCACAGCTTGGGATTGAGGATGTAGGCCACGGTCATCACGTCGAACAGGGTTGGAGTTTGCTGCCCCCATTCGTGGTAGAGCAGGGTGAGTGCGTTGGTCAAGGGCGTACCTGCCTGGAAGATCATCGGCCGTTTTACTTCGTCGAGTTTGAGTTGAGTGGAATCCAGCGGCATCATGAAGATGGGCACGCCGGAGGCAAATAGCTTTTGCGCCGATGGAATGTCGTTCTTGATGTTCCATTCAGGCTCCGGGCCGCGGGGTGGAGCGTAACCTAAATCTCCGTAGCGGCGGTAGATGGAGCCTCCCATCAGGACTACGCGGCGAAGTTTGCGGAAAGTTTCTGGGTCTTTATCGATTAACGCACCGATGTTTACCAATGGACCGATCGCAACCAGAGTGATCTGGCCGGGGTAGCGGTGGATTTGATCGAATATGAATGCGGTGGATTTGGGATGGGACGATCGAGTGAATTTTCCACCTTCTGCGTAGGCACGTTGAGTGAACTGGCCCTTTGGAGTCGTTGGCGTTCCCGCTGCGACTGAAATGTCCTGGCGTCCGATTTCACCCAAGAGGCGGTCTGCCAGTTTGGCACGCAATTCTGTGTCGCCGAATGTGGTTGAGATACCCAGAATCTGGAGTTCTGGGCTGCGCAAGGCCAGGGCTACGGCGAAGGCGTCGTCAATGTCGTCGCCGATATCGGTGTCAATAATGACTTTTTCTGGAGTGGATTGGGCCTGACAGAAACCTAGAAACAACGCCAGGGTGCAGAGCAAATAGTGATAAGTGCAGACACGTTTCATGCAAGGATGAGTAAAACACTTTTACCGCAGAGGGCGCAAAGGTCGTAGAGAAAATCTATTCGATTTGGACCAAGCCGTTGACGACCGGATCAGGGGCTGGGTGCTGTGGGGCCCGCCAGGAGTCGAAAATTGAAACCTGGTGTACACAGGACACGGTGCAGTGCGGAGCGCAGGATTTTTCGGTGATGTATTCGCGGCGGATATCGGCGGTGGTGTATTTCTCCAGCGGAGTGCCAGGGTAGCCACGCTGTTGCGAGCAGTAGTGCACTAAACCATCTTCACAGATGTAGAGGTAACGCGCGCCGGCGCGGCATCGCCACTGGTTCGGGCGGCCCGAGGCGATGTTGTCCTGGAAGGCGTTGATGCGGGTGAAGCTGCGCTTCTCCATGGATTTCATCTCGTGATAGATGCGGCGCTCTTCGTCGCCCAATGGCTGGAGCTGGCCGTCGCCGTCGTGAATGATGCCGATGGTCGAACTGAAGCCTAACTCGATAGCGCGCTTGCCGATGGTAACGGCGTCCTGGGGATTGTGAATGCCTCCCCCGACTACGGAGTTGATATTCACGTGGAAGTCGGCGTACTCGGCCAACAGTTCCAGCTTCTTGTCCAGAACCTTCAGGCTTTTTTTGGAAACGTCGTCCGGCGTGACGTTGTCGATGGAAATTTGCAGCCATTCGAGTCCGGCGCGGTTGAGCCTTTCAATACGATCGGGAACCAGCAGGTACCCGTTGGTAATTAAGCCTGCCACCATACCCCGCTTGCGAATGCGGTGGATGATTTCGTCGAGTTGCGGGTGCAGCAGCGGTTCGCCGCCGCTGATGGTCACTACCGAAGTCCCCAGCTCAGCCAGCTTGTCCACACGGTGGAACATGGTTTCAGTCGGCACCGGCGGGGAGAAATCGTCGAACTCGTTGCAATAAGTGCAGGCCAAGTTGCAGCGGCGCATGGGAATGATGTGCGCCAGCAATGGGTGGTCGCTATCAGCCATGGCGCGGACGATCATCCTTGCTCCGCGCCAGTTGCGGTGCAGGGACTTCACGCGACGGCGCAGGGTTGTCCGGCTGGAGGGCATGAAGGTTATCTATTTATTACAACATAAATGACCGAGCAAGGGAGGTGGGCAGCAGTATTCGGAGGATTTATGAGGTTAAATGGAGACAGCGCGCGTTCGGGTAGTGTCGTAGCAGAGCAAAATCTTAGACCGCAGAGGACGCCGAGAAAAGCCGCGAAGAACGGGAAGAGTCCACGACTCAAGTCCCTATTAACTGGTGACCGGCATTTTGTAATGTGTTTAAAGTCAAGCCTGCAAAAGTTTCCTGGAGCAGAACATAATCTGTGTCAAAAGTCGAAATCGTGAAGATGGGAATGCCGCTTTCCACCAGCGGCCGGATAAATGCCTGAAGAATTCCCACCTCTGAGAACGCGAATGGGCCTTCGATCTTCAGGCAGATCCAAGGAACCTCGGGCCTATATTGTTGAGGGACATTTTCAGCTGGGCAAACAATCGACAGTTCCTCGACTGTACGTGTAACGGATGTGAAAATTCCTGTTGCCGCCCATTCCGGTACCGGATCACCGGCAGGCAAGCGGCAAATAGCAAAGCTGCCGATGACCCAGCGGAATTTTAGTTGTTTGTCCAAGTGCTCAATTCTAACTTTACTTTATTCGATTAGGTTTATATTCACGCAAAACCGCGTCTACTTCTGTATTGCCAGTGGCGTGTTGCAGCCGTCCATTGGCGCGCAACCGACTTTGCGACCTTTGCGGTTAAAGACATTGATTTTTAACTGACAAACAGAACCTTAAACCGCTGACGACGCGGAGAAAATCTAAGCTGCGATGGCTTTTTTTACGGCTGCTCGCGCCAGGAGGCGTGTGGAGTCGAGTGTAGGCAAGGGCGAGGATTCTGGCGTCACAATCAACGGAATTTCGGTGCAGCCCAGTACCACTGAGTCGCAGCCTTCGTCCTTGAGCGAGCGGATTACTTCGGTGAAGTACGCGAGTGAACGCGGCAGGAATTGTGCATTGACCAGTTCATCAAAAATAATCTGATTGATTCTTTCTCGTTCCTTTGCACCCGGCATGCGGAAGTCCAGGCCGGCGGCCTTTAACTTTTCCGGATAAACCGGGCCTTCCATTAAGTACCGAGTGCCCAGCACGCCCAGCTTCTTGCAGCCCCGGCGGACTGCCTCATTGGCTACTTCGCGTGCGATGTGAAGCCACGGCCGCGGCGAACGATGTTCGACGAGATCGAACGCCTGATGAATGGTGTTGTCCGGACAGATCAGGAAGTCAGCCCCTGCCCTGGCCAGCTTTTCGGCGGAGGAAAGCATCAGCTCGGCGACGCCCGCCCAGTCGTTGACATCAATGCACTTCATATACTCAGCGAGCGCGTGGGTGTGCATGGAGACTTCGGGGTGATTGTGCCTGCCCATCAGGGCTGAGCCTTCCAGGGAGATGGTCCGGTAGCAGAGGGCTGCTCCTTCGGAACTACAGGCGACTATGCCGATGTGCTGGGCCATGAACTGCTCTTGGGCTGGACGGCGCAAGCCCAGTCTCCACACAAATTACGGACGGGCTGAGACTGTGTCAAATAAGTTCAGGAACTGCAATTTCTTTTCGGGGGGCAGGAACGACGCTTCAAAGGAATTGCGCGCCAGCTCGCGCAGATGTTCATCGGTGAAGCGGAAAGAAGTCTGGGCCAGTTGGTATTCCTGCGTCAGCGACGTGCCGAACATTGCCGGGTCGTCGCTGTTCAGGGTGATCATAATGCCCTGGTCGAAATAATTGCGCACGGGGTGCTCGGCGAGGCTGGGGCAGCATCCAGTGCGAAGATTGCTGGTGATGCAGATTTCTACGGGAATCTGGCGTGTGGCCAGTTCTTCCACCAGTTCCGGATCTTGATGAGCGGTCAGCCCGTGGCCGATGCGTTCGGCACGGAGGTTCAGCGCTCCCCAGATGGATTCGGGGCTGGCACTTTCTCCCGCGTGCGCGGTCAGGCGGAGGCCGTGGTCGGCTGCGAACGCATACACGTCACGGAAGAGTTCAGGGGGGCCTTTCTGCTCGTCTCCGCCGATTCCGATTCCGACTACATTGCGGTCGTGGTAACGGATTGCGTACTCGAATACTTTGCGGGCGGGATCAGCTCCGAATTGGCGGACGGCGTCGAAAATCCAGAGCAGCGAGATGCCGAAGTCGCGCTCACCACGCTCGCGGCCACGCTCCAGGCCTTCGAAGATGGCGTCGAAATCCTGGTTGCGCCACAGGTTTACTCCGGCCGCGACGTAAACTTCGGCGTGCAGTACTCCTTCCGATTTCAGTTTCTCCATCAGGCGGTAGGTGATTAGCTCGTAGTCTTCGGGAGTTTGCAGGTCTTCGGTGACGGTCTTGAAGGCCATGAGAAAGCCGGTGAAATCTTTGCATTGGTAGAGCTGTTCGACTTCAGAGAGCGTCGAGGCCTTGCCGTGATTTTTGCGAAGTTCCAGCAGCGTTGGCGGATCAATGGCACCTTCGAGGTGAAGGTGAAGCTCAGCCTTGGGAAGCTGTCGGATGAAGGAACTGGGTGCCGAAGCCATGATCAGATTGTAGTGGTTGAGGAGCTTGAAAGGCCACGTCGTGCAGGGCGGACACTCCTGTCCGCCCGGCCGGCAGCGGAACCGATGAATGCTTTCATTTATGGAGGTGAAAGCTTATGGCAGATACCTTTTGCAGATTGGCCACCTTAGTGGCGGTGTACGCAGGGCGGGCAGGAGTGCCCGCCCTACAAAGAAGGCCTATTGGTTCTGCTTGGCGAACTCGCT
Organism: uncultured Acidobacteriota bacterium; assembly: GCA_963837365.1. Taxonomy (GTDB): domain Bacteria; phylum Acidobacteriota; class Terriglobia; order Terriglobales; family Acidobacteriaceae; genus CAWBXL01. Next base: position 1,160,895 of record CAWIMW010000002.1, on the reverse strand, counting down.
GTGGCTGCGACTGTAGACGAAGTAGATCAGCAGGCCAATTCCCAGCCATATGACGAAGCGAAGCCAGGTGAGCACTGTAAGCCCGGTCATCAGTCCGCCGCATAATATCACCGAAATCAGCGGGAACCAGGGGACGAACGGTACCCGGAAGGCGCGTGGCCGGTCGGGTTGGTTGCGGCGGAGGAAAATGACTCCAAGCGAGACCAGCACGAAGGCAAACAAGGTTCCGATGTTGGAGAGATCGGCGGCGTCACCGATGTCCACCAGCCCAGCGGGAATTCCAACCGCGAAGCAGGCGATCCATGTGGACCAATACGGCGTTTTGAACTTGGGGTGCACTGCCGAGAATAGCTTAGGTAGCAGGCCGTCGCGCGACATGGCGTACCAGATGCGTGCCTGTCCGTATTGGAAGACCAGCAGCGACGAAATCATTCCAGTCAGCGCGCCCACTACGATCACCGAGCGGAAGAACTTGTGCGCGCCCAGATATTCCAGCGCGTATGCGACCGGCGCTTCTGCCGCTTTGCCAGAAACAAATGTCGTGTACTTCATCATGCCGAGCAGCACCACCGCGACGCCGACATAGAGAACCGTACAGATGATCAGTGAAGTGATAATGCCGAAGGGCAGGTCTTTTTGCGGATTGCGGCATTCTTCGGCGGCGGTGGAAACCGAATCGAATCCGATGTAGGTGAAAAACACGATTGCGCCGCCGGTGACGATACCGGCAAAACCGGACGGGGCGAATGGCGTCCAGTTGGCGCGATTGACCAACATACCGCCGACAACGAGGAAGGTCAGGATGGCGCCGATCTTGACCAGCACCATGATGTTGTTGGCCTCGGCCGATTCGCGCACGCCGCGCACCAGCAGCAAGGTCAGAATGAAGACTATGAGAAAACCAGGAACGTTGAAATATGCACCGGTGGCGTGACCTCCAGCCCAGACAGGACTGGCCCATTTGTCAGGCAGAGTGACGCCAAAAGCTGCGAGTTGTGCTTTCGCGTATCCGCTGAAGCCTACTGCGACGGCGACATTACTGACTGCGTATTCCAGGATCAGGTCCCAACCGATGATCCAGGCGAAGATTTCTCCCAGAGTCGCGTAGGAATACGTGTAGGCGCTGCCGGCGATGGGAATCATCGAGGCCAACTCGGCGTAGCACAATCCAGCGAAGCTGCACGCGATGGCTACCAGGATGAACGAGATGGCGATTGAGGGGCCAGCTGCGGGGCGGCCGTGCATCAGGGCCCCGGCGGTGCTTCCAGTACGGACGAAGTTGAGGAACAGATCCAGCACCTGGGCGTGCAGCAGGGACGGCGCTTCAAAGTGTTCTCCTGCCGCCGCGGTTCCGGTGAGAACGAAAATGCCGGAACCGATGATGGCGCCAATGCCGAGGGCCGTCAGCGACCACGGACCGAGAGACTTCTTCAGCCGATGTTCCGGTTCGTCGGCATCCGCGATCAGCTTGTCAATGGACTTCCTGGCGAAAAGTTGGTTAGCCAGCGGGGTGCTCCTGGGTAAATTGTTTGTGAGGACTGGCGGGGCAAGCCCCGCCTCCACACAAGTTGCTTACCGCTTCGACGTGCCGCGCGCCATCTTCTTTACTTTGCTCTTCTTGGAACCGCGAGCGTACTCGCGGGGCTTGAGTGGCTTTTCGGTGGCGCGCTTTTTGCGGGCGGCGCGCTTGGATTTTTTGCGGTCTTCTTTGCTTAGTTTCTTGGTATTTGCCATGAGATCCTTAAGAATTTTGTAATTGGGTAATTGAGTAATTTTATAATTGAAAGGCAAAACAAAATTGCCCGATTTCTCATTTACCAAATTTCTTTAGACGGCTTCCAGCTGCGCATACTTCTCTACCAGCTTCTTCAAGCCGAATCTGGGGAATTGTACCGTAATCTTCGAGTCTTCGCCTTCTCCTTCGCGCTGGAAGACCATGCCTTCACCGTATTTGGGGTGGCGGACTTTCTGGCCGGGGCGAAAGCCTTTCTTGCCTTTGGGCTCATCCACCGAGACTTTGGGGACGTTGTACTTCTTGCCGCGCGAAGCGAAAAACTCGGCGATGTTGTCTATGGAGTTGTAGGACTTGCCGGAATACTGCGGCGGCGTGGGGATGCGTTGTTTGGCCGGCGACTGCCAGCTGGCGCTCTGGTCTTCGTCTTCGTAGGCGTAGTGGGTTTCTTGTGGAGCCGACACTCCTGTCCGCTGCCTGCGTGCAGTGCCAAGTTCCTCGATCAATTGCGGAGGCACTTCCTCCAGGAATCTTGATGGCACGCTGGCCTCAGGCATATCGGTGCCGTAGCGGCGGCGGTAGACGGCCCGGGTCAAAACCAGTGTATCCATGGCGCGGGTCATGCCTACGTAGCAGAGGCGGCGTTCTTCTTCGATGTCGTCGGGATGGAGGAAAGTACGCGAGTGGGGGAACAGGCCTTCTTCCAGGCCACAGAGAAATACCAGCGGGAACTCCAGGCCCTTGGCGGCATGGAGAGTCATCAGCGTGATTTGGGCGCGCTCGTCGTAGGCGTCGGTGTCGGCTACCAGGGCGGCGTGGTCGAGGAACTGGTCCAGGGTTTCGCCGCGGTCGCGAGCATCCATGGCGGCGTTGACTAGTTCTCGCAGGTTTTCTACCCGGGAGAAGGCTTCCGGGGTGTCTTCCTCTTCCAGTTGCTTGATGTAGCCGGTTCGGTCAACCAGGAATTTCAGAATTTCGGCGGTGTTGGCTGGGTCGCCTTCCTGGCGGAAAGGAGCTGGCGATTCGGTGGCAGCGTCTGTTGACTGCACCTCGCTTGCTGTCGGGAATTCGACGCTATCTTCTGCTCCGAAATCGAAGGAGAAGTTGTCCGGTGAGAAGTTGGTATCGTCGATGCTTTCTTCTTCGCTTGGCGGCAGGACTTCGTCGTGCTCGACGGGCGGGGACGCCCGTCCCTCCATCTTTTCGGTTGCCGTTTGCTTGAGCTGCTCTTTAAATTTTCCTAACAACATGGCTCGGGCATCTTCGATTAGTTGCTGGAAATTCGTTAGCGAGACCAGTGCTCTCGGTGGCAAGAGTTGGCGGCGGATGGCTTCTCCGACTGCGCCCCAGAGTGAGAACCCGGTTTCTAGGGCCAGGCGCTCTAGCGTTTCGATTGTCGTCTTGCCGATGCCGCGTACCGGGGTGTTGATTACGCGCAGCAGCGAGATGCTGTCGTCGGGATTCTGCACGACTTTCAAATACGAGATCAGGTCTTTGATCTCGGCGCGCTCGTAGAATGAGAAGCCTCCGACGACGTGGTACTTCAGCTGGTAGCGGCGCATGGCTTCTTCAAACAGGCGCGATTGGGAGTTGGTGCGGTAGAGCACGGCAGTCCGGGCGTCTTCACCTTGTTCGGCTTCACGTAAATAACGCGAGATCCGGTCAGCCACGAACAACGCTTCGTTTTCCCCGTCGGGAGCTTCGTAGTAGCCGATCTTGCCGCCGCCCTGGCGGTCGGTCCAAAGCGTCTTCCCTTTGCGGCGCACGTTATTCGAGACCACCGACGATGCGCCTTGCAGAATGGTTTGTGTCGAACGGTAGTTTTGCTCCAGGCGGATGATCTTGGCTTCGGGAAAGTCTTTTTCGAATTCCAGAATGTTGCGGATGTCGGCGCCGCGCCAGGAGTAGATGGATTGATCTTCATCTCCGACGGCACAGACGTTGTGGCGCTCACCCGCCAGCATGCGCATGAGTTCATACTGCGGGCGGTTGGTGTCCTGGTATTCGTCGATCAATATGTATTGATAGCGGCGGTTGTAATAGTTGCGAACTTCGGCGCTTGACTTCAGCAGGCGCACGGTTTCGAGCAGCAGATCGTCGAAGTCGAAGGCGTTGGCCTTGCGCAGTTCCTTGCGGTACTGCTCGTAGATGTGGGCCACACGCTCGGTCTTGGGGTCGTTGGAATTTAGATAGACCTCCTGCGGATCGAGCATGTGATTTTTGGCATGGGAGATGTGTCCTAGTATGGATCGGGGCGTGGTTTGTTTGTCGTCAATTCCAAGACGGCGCATGATGCTTTTGATCAGCGATTGCTGATCGGAGTCATCGTAGATGACGAAGTTTTTGGTGTGGCCGATGGGCGGCTGGCCGGGGACCGTGGAAGGTATGCGCAACGCTTCGACGTTCCGTCGCAGCACTCGCACGCAAAAAGAATGGAACGTAGAAATCACAGGTTTTGCGATGGAGAGTCCGCCTACCAGTTTGTCCACGCGCTCGCCCATCTCCGCGGCGGCTTTGTTGGTGAAGGTCATGGCCAGAATGGACTCCGGCATGGCTCCGTGGTGCTCAATCAGGTGGGCGATGCGGTAGGTGATGACGCGGGTCTTCCCGCTGCCTGCGCCGGCCAGGATTAGCACCGGGCCGTCAGTGGTTTCGACGGCTTCGCGTTGCTGCGGGTTGAGTTGGGAGAGGAAGGACAAATTTACCCCGAGTCTGCCTCTGTGAATTTTACAGGGATTTTTGATTTGTCATTCCGACGATTCGCGCAGCGAAGAGGAGGAATCTGCTATTTCCGGCTGACGCACAGACGCTACATGCAAAAAGCAGATTCCTCCTCGGCACTGCGTGCCTTGTCGGAATGACAAATCATGAAGTCTGCTGATTTACGAGGGCTTTGCATTCCTCACACGGGCACCACTCCCGCAAAAACTTCCACGAATAAATCCCCAGATCATGCCCGTCGTTCCAGTTGAACTTGATGGCGTACTTGCCCACGCCTTCCGCCGACAGCGGTTTGGCGGCGGCCTTGAACATGGGCAGCTCTCCCGGTTTGGCCTTGGGAGGCTCACCGGGTTTACGCCCTGCTTTTTCCCGCTCTTCGTTGCAGAGGGCGCAGGGGCAGGCGTCCCGGAGGTACGGGAACGAGTAGTGGGAAATGTGGCCGTCGGTCCACTCAATGTCCACGCCGGTGCCTGTGGTCAGATTTACTTTGACGGACTTGGGATCGGCGGAGGGCATTGGGTTTTTATCCTACGCTTTTTGTCGTTCCGACGAAGCGCGACGTGCTGAGGAGGAATCTGCTGTTCCTGGACGGCTACACAAACACTGTCGGCTGATCGCAGATTCCTCCTCGTCGCTACGCTCCCTTGTCGGAATGACAAATTGAAAGGCGCGGCAACTCACAGCCTACAAATCAGCAGCTCGCGCTCGTAGATCATCTCTGAGGGAAGGTGCGCGTGCAGGAGAATGAAGAGTTCTTCATGCCCGATCACTTCCGACTTCCAGGCTTGGCGGTCTACTTTTTGCAGTTCTTCAAATTTTTCTTTGGGGAAGTTCAGGCCCTTCCACTCTACGTCTTCGTAGTATGGAGTCCAGCCGATGGGAGTTTCCTTGCCTTGGGCGCGGCCGCGGACGCGATCTACGATCCACTTCAGCATGCGCATGTTTTCGCTGTAGCCGGGCCAGATGAACTTGCCGTCGGCGTCTTTGCGGAACCAGTTCACATGGAAAATTCTTGGCGTGCGGGACAGCGTGCGCTGCATTTTGATCCAATGACGGAAGTAGTCGCCCATGTGGTAGCCGCAGAATGGGAGCATGGCCATGGGATCTCGACGCACCCTGCCGACTTCACCGGCGGCGGCGGCTGTGGTTTCTGAGCCCATAGTGGCGCCGACGTACACGCCCGCGCTCCAGTTGAAGGCCTGGTAGATCAGCGGCATGGTGTGGGCGCGGCGGCCTCCGAAAATTATGGCGCCGATGGGGACGCCTTCGGGGTCTTCCCATGAGGGATCGATGGTCGGACATTGTGAGGCCGGCGCGGTGAAACGCGCGTTGGGGTGGGCTGCTTTGGCACCGGTTTCTTTGGCAATATCCGGAGTCCAGCGATGGCCTCGCCAGTCGATGCACTCCCTGGGAGGTTCATCCGTCATGCCTTCCCACCACACGCCTCCTTCCGGAGTAAGCGCAACATTGGTGAAAATGGTGTTGCGGGAAAGCGTCGCCATGGCGTTGGGATTGGTTTTCACGGAAGTTCCCGGAGCCACACCGAAAAATCCAGCCTCGGGGTTGATGGCGCGCAGCAGGCCTTCCGCATCCGGCTTGATCCAGGCGATGTCATCGCCGACCGTCCATACTTTCCAGCCGTCGAATCCCTTCGGAGGTACCATCATGGCGAAGTTGGTTTTTCCGCAGGCGCTGGGGAAGGCCGCGGCCACGTAGGTTTTTTCCCCTTTGGGATTTTCCACGCCCAGGATGAGCATGTGCTCCGCCATCCAGCCTTCGTCGCGGGCGATGTTGGAGGCGATGCGCAGGGCGAAACACTTTTTGCCCAACAGCGCGTTGCCGCCATATCCGGAGCCGTACGACCAGATCTCGCGCGTTTCGGGAAAGTGGACAATGTATTTTTCTTTGTTGCAGGGCCAGAGAACGTCTTTCTGTTTCGGCTCCAGCGGCACCCCGACGCTGTGGATGCAGGGGACAACGCGCTTTACGTCGTCATCAATCAGCTTGAAGACTTCGATTCCGATGCGCGTCATGATGCGCATATTGACTACCACGTACGGGGAATCGGTCAGCTGCACACCGATCTGCGACATGGGGGAGCCGATGGGCCCCATGCTGAAGGGGAGCACGTACATGGTGCGCCCACGCATACAGCCGTTGAAAAGTTGCTTCAGCTTGCGGCGCATGACGTAGGGATTTTCCCAGTTGTTGGTGGGGCCGGCGTTGTCTTTAGACAAGGAGCAAATGAAGGTGCGGTCTTCTACTCGCGCAACGTCGCCAGCATCGGAGCGGGCCAGGAAGCAGCCGGGCCACAGCTTTGGGTTCAGCCGGGTGAAAGTGCCGCTTTTCACCATCTGGGTGCACAGCTTGTCGTATTCAGCTTGCGAGCCGTCTACCCAATGAATGGAATCGGGCTTGGTGAGTTGGGCAGTCTTTTCGACCCAGCGGATAAGGTGGATGTTGCTGGTAAGAGGGCGTTTTTTGCGTGCAGCTTTCATAATCTAGTCCTGGAGGTTATGAGTGAATCAGGCCGAGAGGAGCAAACTCTGTGGTTCCAAGCACCGCACTCGGTGAACTCTCAGCTTACTGCAACCCGTACCCGTCCATTTTGCCAGAGATGATCTTAGAATGCCCATTGGGGCCCAAGGATTTATCCATCCTTTGAAGAGGTGAGACTTCGCTATGATTCGAGGCGCTCATTTTCTGATCTATAGCAAAGATCCCGATGCCGGCCGGCCCGATCGCTTACTTGTTTATCCGGTACAGCACTGAAGCGTGTGGCCGCAATGTTAGTAGCAGTGACGTTAGCCGATCGAAATCTTTGCCCTCCCAGAGATCATGAATGCGATAACTTCCCGGAGGCACACCCAGCTCTTTCCATTCATAGCGGAGAGTTTGTTCTTTATCGCCAATGTTGAACAGGGCGAGGTAGTAACCGCCATCGTTCTCCGGACGCGCCAGCCAGACGGCGGTTGTGTCGGTTGTGATGACGGCATGATTGTCTTTTGAGTGCTGGTCCACTTCGATTACTTCTGGGTTGGTGAGCAACGATGTGGTCCAGTCGTCATCAGTTAATGCAAGCAGGTCCCCGCCCATCATGAGTGGGGAGCGGAAGATAGACCACAAAGTCATCAGGCTGCGTTGTTCGTCTTTGGTGAAACGCGTGTCACGCACATCACCCGCGCCGGGGTTGGGGCCGAGGTGGCCGAGGGGAATCATGTCAGCGTCGGGCCAGCCTCCCGGAGCGATATGTGGGGCCCACTTGGCAGTGGTGGCAAATTGTTGGAAAAGGCTCTGCGACCACTCGTGCTTCTCCCAGGGACCCCAGTGGTCCCAGAAATCGTCGCAAATTCGCCACATCTCGGCGTATTTGGTGACTTCGTCGGCATGGTCGATTGCGGTAGGGCCGGGGGAGAGACTTAACAGCATCGCCCGTCCCGATTTTTTGATCGCATTGTGGATCATGCGGATTTCATCCGGCTTGTAGGGATGATCGGCGATGCAATCAACCTTGATGAAGTCCACACCCCAACTGGCGTAGAGCTTGGCGATGGAGTCGTAATAGGCTTGTCCGGCGGGGTTATTTTTTGCTCCCCAGTTGTAAGTGTTCCAGGGGCAGGCATCGGACTGGTCGGCGGCATCGGCGGCGTGAAAAGTGGAATCGGCGATGGGTAAGTTTTTGGCCACAGCCTCACGGGGAATGCCGCGGATGATGTGAAGGCCGAATTTCAGGCCCAGGCTGTGAACGTAGTCGGCAAGTGGTTTGAATCCAGAGTCATCCGCAGCCGACGGAAAGCGCGACGGCGCGGGAGTAAAACGGCCGTCCTTGCTTAGTAAGAATTTGTATTCCTTGGGATCGCTGGCTGGATTCTCGATATACCAGCCTTCATCAATCACCATGTACTGCCAGCCATAGCGGCGGAGGTTTTTCGCCATCCAGTCGGTGTTGGCTTTGAACACTCTTTCGCCGATGGTCTGGCCGTAGGAGTCCCAACTGTTCCAGCCCATGGGCGGGGTGGGAGCGATGGAGGCGTCACCGGCGTAGGCTAGAGTGCCTGAAAGAACAGTCAGGCAAAAAGCAAGGGAGATAAGAAAATAAGGTCTTTTCATCTGCTCTCCGTCGAGTGCATTCAGATTTTCAAAAATATGCGCTTTTGATACAAGATCCTCATCGGTATCCAACACACCAGCACAAAGGTTAACGCAAAAAGCAAGGAAGCGTCAGGTGGGGCCAGCCAGCGTGCGAACATACGTTCATAGATGAATTGCCAGGCGGGAATAGAGGTTCCGTTATACTGCACCGGAAAGCGCCAGAGTGAGATGGCCAGCACCTCCGCGAAAACGTAAGCCGCGATGGAATTTGCACCGAAGACCAGAATTGGCCTGGCCCAGCGGCGCCAACACTGCATATCAACCAGCCAATAGCACAGCGCCAGGCAAACTAAAGCCATGCCCGCGGTGAAGACCACGAACGAACTGGTCCAAAGTTTCTTATTGATGGGGAACCATGCGCTCATGACGGTCCCGGCAACAATTCCGAACGCTCCGAATGCGGCCATGCCCAAGGCTTTCGTTCGCTGGCTGCGGGACGAGCGGAGCCATTCGCCAGTCAGCACGCCTAATAGATTGGTAGCAATTGCAGGGATGGTGCTTAACATGCCTTCGGGATCGCGTGTGTGTTCGTAGAGGTGTCCCATGAGCAGTTTGCGGTCGAGCCATGCGACCAGGTTGCGGTCGGGATCAAGCAGCGGGACATCGTGTGTAGGCGCGCCGAATCCTGGGACCGGTACAAAGCGCATCATGATCCAGTAGCCGGCCAGACAACCGAAGACGATGGCCCATTGTCCGCGCCTGCCTACCCACAGCGCGATGATGGCGGAAAGGGTGTAGCAAACCGCGATCCGCTGCAATACACCATAGACGCGCCATGTAGCCAGCGCATGATAAGGGAAGCCGTTGAGATAGACGCCGATAGCGAAAAGGATGATTCCGCGCCACAAGATATGTTTGAGCAGCGCTTGGCGTGTCTCGCCATGATTGAGGCGTGAGGCCAGCGAGAACGAAGTGGCTACGCCGACCATGAACAGAAAGAAGGGAAAGACCAGGTCGGTGGGCGTCCAACCGTTCCAGTCTGCGTGCTTCAGCATCCAGTAAGAAGATGGCTCGTCGCCGCCATCGTTGACCAGAATCATGGCGGCGATGGTTGCGCCGCGCAGTACGTCGAGGGAAAGCAGGCGGTTACTGGTACTCAGATATTGGGCTTGTCCCATTGCAGGTCACAGTCGCACGGACTGCTCAACGTGCTAAGGAGACGAGATTCTACGCTATTTGCCCATGGTGAGCACTACCCGAAAACGCGCTTTTCCGCTCATCATCTGTGCGTAGGCTTCCTCCGCTTTTTCCAGCGGATACTTTTCGATCATAGGGCGAACTCCGCTGAGGGCGCTGAACTTCAGCGTATCCTCGGAATCTTTTGCCGTACCGGAGGGCCAGCCCTGGACGGCGCGGCGGCTCAAAACGATTTGCAAGGGAGAGATAAACAAGGGATCCTGTCCAACGCCAACGACCAGGAGTTTGCCCCCCGGCGCGAGTCCGTCCACCAACGCTGACATGGATTTGGAATCCGGGGCGGTGGCCAGAAGCACCCGCGCCCCTCCCATCTTTTGAAGAGCTTCGGCGGCTGAGCCGGCACCGGTGTCAATGTAGTCATGAGCACCCAGCTTTCGGGCCAGCGGTTCTTTGTCTCCGCCGCGACCAATGGCGACAGTGTGGAAGCCCATCTGGCGGGCGTATTGGATACCGAGATGGCCCAGGCCTCCGATGCCCTGGATCGCGACCAGATCTCCGGCCCTGGCACCGGCGTTGCGCAGCGGGTTGAAAGTCGTGACGCCCGCGCACAGCAGGGGAGCGGCTTCGTCCGCAGGCAAGTCGCCGGGCATGGCAGCCACGGCTTCGGCGGGAGCGATCATGTATTCGGCGTAGCCGCCGTCAAAGTGGATGGAGGTGATTTTTTCGTTTTTGCAGAGAATAAAGTCGCCACGACGGCAGGCGTCGCAAGTGAAATCGTGTCCACCGTGCCAGCCTACGCCCACGCGCTGGCCGGGCTTCCATTGGGTTACGTCGGAGCCAACGGCGTCAATGCGTCCGGCGATTTCGTGGCCGGGGATGCGGGGATATGGTAGTCCCGGCCAATAACCTTCCTTTACGATGACGTCGGAATGGCAGACACCGCAAGCTTCGACTTTGATGCGGACCTGATTGCGGGCTGGTTCAGGGATGGGACGCTCGACGAGTTCGAAGGGGCCGCCGGACTTGGAGATCTGCATGGCTTTCATGAGAGGCATAGGGCGTCCTTAGATATTGCAAATATTGGTGATATCCAACTGGATTACTGGATATTTGTACAGGGCACTCCTTAATAGATGGGGCCGCACATAAAGGGATGCAAGAAACTGCTACTTTTTCCTCAGTTGCGCATGAAGCTTGAGGTTGCCGGTCACATCCGCCGGCGCATTGACGACTCTACAATCACGATGATTCAGCTATAGACTTTGTATCCCAGGATTGGGATAATAAAATGGCGCGACCAAAAAGCATCCCCGGTGAAAAGCCGCTGTTTTGGGTAGCTTCGTCGAAAAACGACCTGCTGAATTTTCCCGAAGCGGTGAAGGATTCAATCGGCGTAGCACTGAGTGTGGCGCAGTTTGGCGGGAAACACCCAAAGGCGAAACCGTGGAAAGGTGAGGGCGCAGGTGTTTTGGAGATCGTCGAGGATTTTAGAGGTGATACATACCGCGCAGTCTATACCGTGAAGTTTGAGTATGCGGTATATGTGCTGCATGCTTTTCAGAAGAAATCCCCGAAGGGCATAAAGACAGCCCGAGTTGACGTGGAATTGATATCACGAAGGCTAAAGATTGCAGGCGAAGACCATGAGGCGCGATATGGCCAACGGACGAAATAAAGAAGCTATCGTAGCAAGCTCGGGGAATGTGTTTTCGGATCTTGGCCTGCGGGATGCCGACGAGAAGAAAACAAAAGTGCATCTGGCGGTTGCCATTAGACAGATTATTCAGTCCCGCCGTCTCTCGCAAACAGCGGCCGCTCGCGTATTAGGTATCAACCAGCCGAAGATTTCCGCGCTGGTGAATTATCAGTTGGATGGATTTTCGGTGGAGCGGCTGATGCACTTCCTTAATGCGCTGGATAGGGATGTGGAGATTGTGATCCGCAAGAAACCTCGGTCGCGAAGGGATGCGCGGATTGTGGTTACGGAGGCGCAGATTCAGAGCGCCGGTTGAACTAGGCAAGCAGCGCTCATTGTTCCTTCACTATCTCAAGGAGAGTCTCAACGAACTTCATCCATCAGCAAGTGGTGATGAAGACCCTGCACTAATCCTTTCCGTGCCAGCTCAAACCGTCGTAGTGATCTGTCTGCTGAATCGGGATGTACCATCAACCGCCACTTTGGTGAATTCTCAGAAGCGCCTCACCGATCCGGACCAGTGAAATCTGCGGACCCAGCACTTCCAGCGTCTCAAACAGCGGCGGCGCGTTCTTGCGTCCACACACCGCGACTCGAATCGGTTGAAACATCTGTCCGGCTTTGAGGCCCAGTTCCTGCGCGGCGGCGCGGAGGGCCTGGTCGAGCGGGTCGTGTTTAAACTCTGTTTGCGCCAGAACCTCTTTGGCCTTGACAAGGACCTTTTGAGCCATGGCGGCGTCCCCCTTTTGCGGTATCAACTCGGCGGGATCGTAGGGAGGGAGCTGGTCCACAAAGAAGAAATCGGCAGCGGTGAGGACGTCGCGCAGAAATTTTATGCGCTCGCGGATCAGTGAAGTGATTTGCAGCATTTTCTCCGGAGTGACATCGAAGCCTGCTGCGCGAACGATCGGAAGTAAGCGAGGACTCAACTCTTCAACCGGCAAAGCGCGCAGATGCTCGGCGTTCAGCCACACAGCTTTCGGGTCGAAGGTTTCTTCGGGTGTAACCGCAGGCTCTTTGAAGTTGACGACCGTATTAGAGCGGTTGATTCCTTCCAGGGAAAAAATATCCGTGAGTTCCTTCAGATTCATGTGCTCGCGGTCGTTTTTTGGAGACCATCCCAGCAGACACAGGAAATTGATGAAGGCCTCCGGGAGAAAGCCTGCGTCGCGGTAGGTTGTCACACTCACCACCGGACCGTGACGGCGTTTGGAGAGCTTAGTTCCATCAGGAGCCACCAGCAAGGGCAGATGGGCAAACGTCGGCAGTGTTGCGCCGGCAGCTTCGAAGATCAGAATGTGCTTGAACGTGTTGGAGAGATGGTCCTGGCCGCGGATGATGTGGCTGATATTGAGGTCGACATCGTCAGCGCAGGAGGCCAGGTGATACGTCGGCATGCCATCGCTGCGGAGTAGGGCGAAGTCCTCGATGTCGGCACTAGCTTTTGCCTGTTCGCCGTAGACGGCATCCTCGAAGCGGACCTCGCGGCCGTCGCGCGGCACACGGAAACGTAACGCGAACGGTTCCCCTGCGGCGGCGCGTCGAGTGCTTTCTTCGGGCGAGAGATTGCGCATGTCCGCGTTGAACAGCCAGGTTCCCTGTGCGCCGGATTTTTCTGTGTCGCCGGTGTGAGCAGGAGTGAAGTCGCGGTAGGCCAAGCTTTTTTCAAAAATCTGCCAGGCCATTTTGCGGTGTAGCTCCAGCCGCTCGGACTGTTTATATTCTTCGTCCCAGTCCAGGCCCAGCCATTTAAGGCCCTCAAAGATGGATTGCACCGAGGCCTCGGTGTTGCGCTCCACGTCGGTGTCATCGAGGCGGAGGACCATGGTTCCGCCGTTGTGGCGGGCATAGAGCCAATTAAAGATGAAGGTTCGGGCGCTCCCAACGTGAAGAAAACCGGTGGGGGAGGGGGCGAATCGGACTCGAATCGAAGGTGAGGACATTCAGATAACCAATTGCCGATGTTAAGGTTACGGGGAATAAAGCGTCAAGGGCGGCGGGGCTCTGCAACCCAGGGTAATTCGCCCCGGTTACTTTTGGGCATTGACCTTTAGTTATTTCCTACTTTGGGAAGCCTATTGTTTTGTGGGAATCACGTGTGAAAACATGGATTTTGAGAATCCCCAGGTGTGCTCGGCGCTTCCCCCAGGAAAGCGTAGAGCGATACATAACTTATGCAGAGCGTAGCTGCCAGTATGGTCATCATACCGGGCGTTGTCGCCTTGTTGTTGTTCCTTGTTTTTACCTACCTGTACGAGCAAAGCCGGCAACAATATTTTCGCGCGTGGCAACTGGGATGGGGAGCATACACGCTGCATTTTGCTTTGGACGCCTGGGCGATGTTCAGCGGGGTGTCTTACCTGCGGTCGTTTGCCACCCAGATTCTGCTGGTCGCGATGGGGCTTTGCATCTTCATCTCGACGCGGCTGATGCGGGAGCGCTTTCGTTTCCGCTGGTATGACCCAGCCATCGTTGCCGCTGGAACCGCTTTGATTTGGTGGAACCTGCGCCATTATGGCGCCGGGGCGGTTTTTCATGAGGGTCCGGGGACCGTTGTATTGCGTATGGAAAACGCGCTGGCCCTGTTATTGGTTTATTGCGCGTTTTATTTCTTCCGCCACGCGCAGCGCAAGTCTTCGGTCGCGTTTGGCTTGCTCGGGGCATCGGTCTTGATGTGGGCTGCATTGATGGCATTGGAGCAGTTTCGCAGTCCATGGCTGGAAATGTTTGGGGGCGTGGGGCATTTGTTGGGGCCCGTGCCACAGATGGTTCTTGGGGTCTCCATGGTGATGGTGCTGTTTGAAACTGAGCGCAACGCCGTGCAGGAAAATGCGCTGGCTTTTTCCACCCTGGGTGTGGACTCTACGCGACTGCTCAGCGCGGAGGACCTCGTTCCCAATATGCAGGGGGTGTTGGACCGTCTGGCTGGGCCTCTGCCCGCGCGACGAGCGGTCATTTGCATTACGGAACGCTGGCGCGCAACTCTGCCGTCTGTGCAGCGGGGGTTCTCGCCGGAATTTATCAACAAGCTGGAGAAAACCGGCGCCGGCGAATATATCTGTGAGCTGACTTACCGCCGCGGCGGAGTGTTTACCTTTCGCAATGTCTCCGAAATGACCGAGCCGCTTCCGGCTTTTCCTGGCAGCCGGTTCGCGCAGTTTCGCCAGGTTCTGACACAGGAAAACATCCGCAACGTTACCGCCGTAAGCCTCCAGACCCGGGAAAATAATTTTGGCGTAGTGATGTTTCCTCATGCCGAACGGCGCATGTTTGGCACTTCCAACTTGCGCCTGCTGACCGGGCTGGCCTTACAGATTGGACTAACGCTGGAAAACTACGCGGTCGTGCACAACACCCAGCGGCGTACCAAGGAATATGAGTTACTCACGCAGATTGGCCAGGCGATCAGTTCTCACCTTGATCAGGATGAAGTGTTGCGGACCATTCAGAAAGAACTGGGGCGGATCTTTGACACTGCGGATTTTTACGTGGCGTTCCAGGAAGGCGATGAAATCCGCTTTGAATACGAAGTGGAGCAGGGGCGCATACTGCCCAAGCGTAGACGCAAAGCGGATGAAGGCTTGACGGAATATGTAATTCGCACCGGGCAGCCACTGCTGATTCGTTCTGATCTGGAGGAGACGCGCAAGCGGCTGAACACTACCTACATTCCTCCCAAGCCCGCCAAATGTTTTTGCGCCGCTCCGATTCTGTTGGGGGGAAAACCCGCGGGGGTGATGGCGGTACGCAGTACGGAACGGGAGTTTGTTTTCGAACTGCCCGACTTGGAAATTATGCAGACCGCGGCCGGGCAGGTTTCGGTTGCCGTGGAAAACGCACGCTTGTTTGCCGAAGAGCAGCGGCGTTCGCGACAGCTTGCGTTCCTTAACAATATCTCCAAGACCGCAATCTCCAGCGAAGACTCGGAGCAAATGTTGTCGGAGATTGTGGCCGAGATTCAGAAGAATTTCCGCTTCGATCATATCGGGATAGGTATTTTTGACTACGCCACCAAAGATATTGAGATGAAGGCGGAAGCCGGTGCGACCGCGGATTCACTGGGCCGCCGCATTCCCCTGGGATCGGGAATTGTGGGCCGTGTGGCACGCACCGGAGAGAGCGCTTTATTGCAAGCTGCGGGGGAAAGCCGACTGCAAGGCATTCTGCCGGATGCACGCGCGGTGCTTTGCATCCCCATCAATTACAGCGAGAGTTTAATGGGTGTGCTGAACGTGGAGAGCCGGCGCGAAGATGCGTTCACTCCGCAAGATGTGCTCATTATGAAAACGCTGGCCGATCTTCTGGCTACCGCGCTGCACAATGCGTTTGTTTTCCAGAAGCTGCAAACCCAATCCATCACGGATGGGTTGACCGGCATCAAGACACGGCGGTTTTTTTGGGAAGCGCTTTCGTCGGAGTGGAAGCGCGCATCGCGGTCGGGACGTCCGTTCTCGGTGGTGCTGGTTGACCTCGACAAGTTTAAAGAAGTGAACGATTCGATGGGGCACCTTGAAGGTGACTTGGTGCTGGCCCGGGTTGGGCGCCTGCTGGAGCAGAAATGCCGGCAGTCGAATGTGGTGGCCCGCTACGGCGGCGACGAGTTCATCATTCTAATGCCGGAGACCGGTGTGGAGCAGTCCCAGGTCTTGGCAGAACGTTTGCGCCTGTGGCTGGCGACTGATCCCATGATGAGTGAGCACCAGATTACAGGCAGCTTTGGCGTCGCCAGTTTCCCAGTGCATGGTTATTCAGCCGAAGACATCATTCGTCAGGCGGACACGGGCATGTACGTTTCCAAGCACGCCGGTGGAGATCGTGTTTCCGTGGCGGAGGAGTTTACGGAAGGCGAGGCCAGTGCGGTACGTCGGCAGCTGATTTCCGGCTATATCGAGGGATTCTTACAGCGTGAGCACACGGGTCCGGAGCACTTGGATGAGCTGGTCCTCACACTCAAACGCTTGGCGGCAGAAGACGAGGAGAACACGATCGAGATTTTGCAGGAGGCGATCGAGGCCCTTGCCCACGCTGCGGAATCGCGTGAGGCCGGCAACTCCGGCCACGGCGAAATGACCGCGCGTTATTGCGAGATCATCGGCCGCGCGCTGCGACTGGGCCCGGAAGAGATTGCAGACCTCGCCTATACGGCACGGGTACACAACGTCGGACAGTTATTTGTACCGGAGCGCATTCTGAATAAACCCGGCCCGCTTAGCGATGATGAGTTTTATCTGGTTAAAGTGCATCCGCGTGTGGGTGGCGAAATTGTGGGCACGCTGCCAAATTCCGACAACATGCGGAAAGCCATCGAACACCATCACGAAGCGTTCGATGGTTCGGGTTATCCCAATGGGTTACGAGGAGAGGAAATCCCGCTGTGGGCACGGATTCTCTCGCTCGCCGACGCTTACGTTAACATGACCACGGAACGCTCTTTTGCTCCCGCTAAGACCAGCCAACAGGCAATGGCGGAATTGGAAAAGCTAAGCGGCACGCACTTCGATGGCATGCTGGTGCGGATTTTGGCCCGGGAGTTGAAACAGGAAAACCCCAGCTGGACGGGCGGGGCCAAGATCTAGCGCTGCGCAGTTTTGTAGGCCGCTTCTGGAAGTCCGGTAATTCGGATTCCGGAGTGGGCGTTGTGGCGGATGTTCATTCCGATCAACATCGCCGTGATCTGCTCGACAATTCTGGCGTTTTCTAACCTTCCACCGCTGATGGCGCGTATGCCGGGAATCTTTTCGGCCAGGGTACACACTAACTGAATGGCGTCCGCGTCATCGCTGCAAACGATGACGTCACAATCCACTGGGCCGGCGCCGTTGAGGAGTTCAGCAGAAACATTCTGGAAAGCGGCCACCACGGAAACTTCGTCATCCGCCAGTAGCTCTGCAGTTTGTTGCGCGGCCGAACCCTGCCACACCCCCAACATGCGCGTCGCCTTGCCGCCTACGCTTGCGGCCAAAGGAACGGTCGCGTCAATCACGATGGTACCGGGCTGAATCGCAGGCTTGAGATGGCCTAATAGTTGGGCGTGATTTTCGAATGGCACCGTGATCACGATGATGTCTGCTTGGGCGCAGATCGAGCTGTTCTGGTCACCGGACACTTTGGCCCAAGTACCGACGCGCTGTTTAATCTTGGCCGCAGCTTCTTGGCCACGCTGCGCATCGCGTGAACCGATAATGACTGTTTCTCCGGCGTGCGCCCACCGCGTGGCCAGCCCGAAGCCTTCTTTTCCTGTGCCGCCTACAATTGCGATCGGGCGGCTCATGCGAACTCAGGCTCCACGACCTGTTCGGCGCTGTATTCCACGGGCTTGAGCTTGAGGTTGATGCGGGTGTAGGTCGTGTTGCGTTCAGCGGGGATTCTGCCGGCTTCGAGGATCAGTGACTGGAAATCCTCCGGGCTGGTGTATTGACCGGCCGTGGCCCCGGCTTCGCGGGAAATATTTTCTTCCATCAACGTGCCGCCGTAGTCGTTCGCGCCTGCATGCAGGCAGAGCTGGGACAGCTTGCGATTCAGCTTCACCCAGGAAACCTGAATATTGTTGATCGCGCCAGCGAGCATGACACGGGAAAGCGCATGGATTTTGAGGTGCTCGGCCATGGTCGGGCCGGAGCGCGAGAGGCCCTGCTGAAACAGAATCGTGTTGGAGTGAATGAATCCGAGCGGGACAAACTCTGTGAAGCCCCCGGTTTCATGCTGAATTTCACGGAAGAGTTGTAATTGGTTGGCCCAGTGCTGGGGAGTCTCCATGTGTCCGTACATTAAAGTGGATGTACTGCGGATGCCCAGACGATGGGCGGCGCGAATGACTTCCTGCCATTGCGCAGCGCTCAGCTTGTTGCGGGACAGGACGCCGCGAACTTCGTCATCGAGAATTTCGGCGGCAGTTCCCGGGAGCGTGTCGAGACCGTTGTCGCGCAGCATGGCGAGATAGTCGGCCAGGGGCATGCCGGTCAGCTCGACGCCGTAGACAATTTCCATCGGCGAGAAGGCGTGAATGTGCATTCGCGGAGTCGCATTCTTCACCGCGCGCAGAATGTCGCGATAGTAGAGCGGTGGTAAATCGCGTGGCAGTCCGCCCTGTATGCAGACTTCGGTCGCTCCTATGTCCCAGGCCTCTTTGGCCTTTTGCGCGACTTGTTCAGGGCTAAGAAAGTAGGTGTCGGACTCTCGTGGGCCGCGGCTGAAGGCGCAGAACTTGCAACCCACAAAGCAGATGTTGGTGAAATTGATATTGCGGTTGACCACGTAGGTCACAATGTTGCCTGCGAGTTCGCGGCGAAGTGCGTTGGCAGCAACGAGCAAGCCCAGGAGGTCGTCTCCCTCGGAATTTGCCAGTTGCAGACATTGCTCGCGGCTCAGCATCCGCCATCGAGAGACGCCAAAACGTTTTCCAGCGCTGCGCGGCAGGCGGGACTTACCTGGGGTGCAACATCAGACCATTCCAGTTGAGGGAAATTTTCGACTTCGGACTGCGCGAGGGATCGTGCCATACACTTACCTTTCATCGAAACAGATCGTTCTTGGCGGGACGGATCAACTGGCGGGCCTGGCCTCGTCCCGGCTGATAGTGGAAACCGCGAATGATGCACGCGGGAGTACTCTCCAGCTTGCCGCAAACCAAGCCCGCAGCGCAAGCCAGTTCGTCGGCGACGGCTTCGATGCTGGCGGTAAGAGTATAGCCGTGAGCGTCACGCTTACGACGATAGTCACATAGTGGCAGCATTCCAGCAACGCCGATGGCCACTTCGGTGAGGCCTTCACGCCAGGGGCGGCCGACGCTGTCGCTGATAATTACGGGGATGGACAGATGCAATTGCTTTTTCAATTCGCGATGCAACCGCATGGCTGAGCGGTCGGGATCTCTGGGCAACAGCAGCGCGTGTGTGCCGCCGTCTACATTGGAAATGTCCACGCCGCTGTTGGCGCAAATCAATCCATGATGGGTTTCGGTGATCAGGACCCCGCGCTTGCGGCGTACTATGCGTTTGCTTTGGGATAGGGCCAGCTCAATTGCGCGCGGGTCGCGGCCGTAGCGATTCGCCCATTTTTGCGACGCTCGCGACGGCTTGATGGTGCTGAGTTCGACCATCTGCCCTTCTGCTTTGGAAATGATTTTGTGTTTCACCAGCAGAATGTCTTTCGAACGCAAAGGTGTTTTTTGACGGCGCAGCGCGTCGAGAATTCTTTCGGCCACAGAATCTCCCGGCTGGATTTCACCAGCGACTCGAACCGGGATGATCCTTAATTCTTTGCTGGCCATTATTGGTTTGCAGCCAAGGGGAGAGAATGAAGGTCCCACTGCCTGACCAGGCGTTGTGTATGAGTATCGCCCGGAGCTTTGGCCAGTTGGCGAAGGTCGGGGGGATTGTCCACGTCCAGCGCGATGCCAGGTAAGGAAAGTACGACACATGGTTTCTCAGTAGCACGCGCGGCTGCGAGGTGAGGCTTGAAACTGTCATTACCGAAGTGCAGAGGGAACAATCCGGCGGGTCGGCGGAAGATGGCGTTGGTGCCTCGTCCGTCAGCGGCGGGGACGAGCACAGAGCCTTCGGCCGGAGCCGCCTTCAGTATTTGATCGAGTTCCTCGGCGGTGATCAGCGGGATGTCACCGGGGACTACCAGCGTGCTTTCGATTCCGCGCGACTCGCAAACCTGTGTGGCAAGCTCGATGGCGGCGGTCTCGCTCTCGTTGTTGTCCGCGATGGTTTCGAAGTTGAACTCTCGGGCGAGGCGGGCGGCGTAGGGGTCGGTGGTTACAATCGCCACCTGTTTAGCGGCGCAGTTCGCCACGGCGTGCAGTACATCTCGCAGCATGGCTTGCGCCAGTTCGGTGCGGGTGGGCTGGTCCAGCACAGAGGCCAGGCGCTGCTTGGCGGTGGCGAGGTTTTTGACGGGGATGAGAATCATCGGGCTTAGTCTGAATTATCTATGAAGATTGGAGGTTAAGGTTTTTCGCGCATTTTCTAAAGACTCTTCTCCAATTCTGGGGGAGAAGGTATCACGCTCATTGTGTGGTCCAATTTCCCCCACAAAAGAGAACCCCAAGAACAGCGAGGCTCGAAATGCCATGTTCGAACTGGTGCTTGCTGCAAATTGGAAGAATGGTAACGTCATCGTCGAATTGGGTGAACCCGACATCCGTATTGAGCTAGGAGGGACAAGCTTCCTCGTAGAATGCAAGCGACCGTTCTCCGCAAACGGCGTACGCAGAAACATTGAAGATGCAGCGGGACAGTTGCGCAAGGCGCTCAATGACCCGCCCCATGGGCGGTCCTATGGACTGATAGCCGTATCACTAAGCCGCATGTTTAATCCCGGTAATGTCATGTTCCGGGCCCCAGAAAATCTCGGAAGATCAGCTATAAACAACGATCTTGTGAAGGTGATTCAAGAGCACAAGCATGAATGGGAGCGAGATGTGGCGAAATTTCACGACCGGATAGCATCCATCGTGTTTCACTTGGCAGTACCTTGGGAGATAGATGGCAAAAGGCTTATTTACCTCGAAACCGCTGTTTTCGAGGAGCTGGCGAAGTGCCCTGCTGGATTTCGCGTTCTCAGCGAAAATAGTTTCGGGGCACCGTCCCACTAGTGTGCCGCGAGAAAGGAAACCGCCAATTTCAACACGGAAGATAAAAGGATCGGCCAGCCCCCGCGAAATGTGCATTACAATTGGGGCATGCAGGAGCCATTTACTCGCGATCGCATTATTGAGGTGCTCCAGGCAATGCCGCCACATGCCACCATCGACGACGCCATCGAACGGCTTGTATTCCTGGCCAAAATCGAAACCGTTTGGCCGGCTATACAGGTCCGAAGGCGTTCCACACGACGAGGCCAAGCATCGCTTCGGGCTGTAATGCGCATTCTATGGTCGCCACAATCGTTGCGCGATCTTGACGCTATCCACGAGTACATCGCCAAAGATTCTGAGCATTACGCAGCCTGACCGTCGCGCGAATCTTCTCTGCTGTCGAACGGCTGATTCAGTTCCCGCATTCGGGACGTATTGTGCCAGAGCGAGATCAACCTGAAATTCGCGAAGTCATCGTTGGACGTTTTCGCGTGGTGTATCGGGTCCGAGATCCACTGGTTGAAGTCGCAACTATTTTTAGGGCTGCAAGAGAATTTCCAGAAAGATTCTGATCGTCCCCCAATTCCAAAGAACGAGTCGGTGCTTTTAGGAGGCTTCTGGTACGGGTGGAAGATGTGGGGAAGACTCGGGACAGGCCGGAACGTTGGCCCATTCTGCACCCGCCGGAGACCGACGAAAGGCTTATCCGCGCTCGCGGCCTTTGCGCACAATTGCGACCAGATCGGCAGCTGACACTTCCAGCTTTACGCCTTTCACGTCCAGCGGCGAGGCTTTGGACTTGCGCAGAGGCAGAATGCGGAACACAGTCCCGTCGCGGCGGCGAATTTCCACCGCCCCGTCGCGCTCGGCTTCATCGAGCACCGTGGAGAAATTTCCCCGCGCCTCGGAATAGCTATAGGACTTCATCGCGTGTCGGCCTCCAGGACTTCGAGCTTTAATGCACAGGAGCGGCGCTCTTTGGTTGATGGCGCAGGCAAAGAACAACATAGGCGTCGTAGGCGACACATTCCATCCCGCGACAATTCCGCCACCTAGTCCAAACTTTACCATCCCCTTTGCTCCATCCGCCTAAGGATAATCGCGCTGTAGTTGTTCATGCGTTCGGGGCGCCGCTTCAACGGAGCCGGTAAAATCGCGGCGAGCCGCGCCGCCTGCTCTCGGCCAACATTCCGGGCTGGGGTTTGGTCGTAATAAAGACACGCCGAATCTGCCCCATACACACCAGGGCCCCATTCGATCACGTTGAGGTAAAGCTCCAGAATGCGCCGCTTTCCGAGGGCCAGTTCGGCCACCGGCACCAGAGAGGCCTCTGCGCCTTTGCGGAGGAAAGAGCGGCTGGTTCCGAAGAACAGGTTCTTTACCAGTTGCTGGGTGATGGTGGAGGCTCCGCGAGTGCGTTCGCCTTCCAAATCCTCTTGAGCGGCGATCTGGACTTCATGCCAATCGAACCCGTGGTGCTGGTAAAACCGCCCGTCTTCGGCCGCAATGACCGCGTGCTGGAGATTGGGCGAGATTTGTTTGAGCGGCATGAATTTGTAGCGTTCGCGATACGGCTTGCCGTGAATCCACGCCTGGAAGCGGCGCTGCATGTGCACCGTGGTGGTCGGGGGATCAATCCAGCGGGCCGCGATCAGCATCAGCGCCGGAACCAGCCAAAGAAGTACAACGCCGAGGACGAGCCGGCGACTCAAGGCTCGGAGAGAGATCGTCCTTCGCCAGGGCTTTGGGGGTGGGTTCGGAGTTTCGGTCACCCTTCAGAATAATCGTAAACCCGACGAATTGGTGCTTCCATGCATCCAGCTTCATGGTGACTCCGTAGTTGCAATTATTCTCCATGCGTTAGAATGACTTCGCCAAGGCAGACTGAAACGGTCTCTATTTCACGCTGAGGCCAACCCACATGCTAACGGCATCCAAGCGGTTCTTGGAACGCAGGTCTCAATGGGAAATTATTGCTCTTGGGCTCGCGCTGTTAGCGTTAGTCGGGGCTGAGGATTTTCTCTCAGGGTATGAGCTTTCATTCTCAATTTTTTATCTTGTGCCCGTAGTGCTTGTAACTTGGTTCGCGAGTCAGACCGCTGGATTCTTGTTCTGCGGAGCGTCCGCCGTAGTTTGGTTTCTCGTTGATCGTTCCACCGGCCATCCTTACAGCAATCAACTATTTCCTGTTTGGAACGCATCTGTCCGGCTGGGGTTCTTTAGTGTGACGACGCACCTGCTTGGCGAGTTGAAAGCCAACCTGAAGCGGCAAGAGACGCGAGCCACGACAGACGGCCTGACCGGAGTTTTGAATGCGCGCGCGTTTGGCGAGATTTCAGACAGGATGCTAAAGGCGGCTGCGCGCCACTCCCGTCCGGTAGCCTTGGCCTACCTCGACGTTGACGGCTTCAAAGGGGTAAACGATGGGTCGGGACATGCGGAGGGAGACCGTGTTTTGACCACGTTGGCGAACACATTGGCCGGGGCGGTCCGCGGCAGTGATGTTCTGGGTCGAGTCGGCGGCGACGAATTCGCCATTCTCTTGACCGAAACCGACTACGCGGGCGCCAAGGTTGTGCTCGGCAGAATTCGTGAAAAATTGATCGGCAACGCCACCGACAGCGGCTGGGCAATTGGCTTCAGCATCGGTGTCGCTGTGTTTCCTGTTGCTCCATCCACGGTCGCCGAGGGCCTCAATACTGCCGATCGTCTCATGTATCGGGCCAAGAAGGCCGGAAAGAACAACATCATCTATGAAGAACAGGTCGGTTGAGGCCTGGGCCACCCGTCCTTCCGGGCAACAACCCCCTGCGCCACTACGATTGATCAGGCCCCCTCAACTAACGCGAGTTCGTCCTCGCGTCAAAGTCGGGGAAGCGATAGAGATTCAGACCTGCGCCACTGCGGAGAGAACAGCACTCGCTAAAGCGACCCGTTCCTCATCCGATTTCATGATGATGTTGGTGGCGTGGACCTGCACGCTGGCCGGACGCGGAAGTTCCGCATCTTGCGAGTCCACGGTCAGGACATCCAAGAAGTCCGCGTAGGCTTGGGCTACTCCTGCGGCGGAGACTGGGAGTCCTTGCGCGGCCATGAGCGCGCCCGCCGGGCCGGAGATGGCTGCTTCGCCGACGATGGGGCTTACCGCAACTATGGGCGCTGGGGTTTGGTGGAGAGCTTCGCGTATGCCGGGCACTGCCAGGATTGGGCCGATGCTGGTTATGGGGTTGCTTGGCGCCAGCAAAACCATTTTTGCTGACAGAATTGCATCAATGACTCCCGGTGCGGGAGTTGCATTCTCGGCTCCGGAAAAATTTACTGAATTTACCGGATCGCGAAAGCGGCGTTTGACAAAGTAATCCTGAAAACTGATTTCTCCTGCGGGGATAGTGACGCGGGTTTCGACTGGCGAGTTGGTCATGGGCAGAACAGCCGATTCAATCCCCAGATTTTTTGTGATTTCTGCTGTGGCTCCACTGAGCGTTTTGCCTTCGCGCAGAAGGTGAGTACGCAGCAGATGCGTGGACAAATCACGGTCGCCAATTTGGAACCATGCAGGCTGGCCTAGTCGTCGCATGGCTTCCAGGCACTGGAAGGTGTCGCCATCGACTCCCCAGCCGCGGTCTTTGCTTAGCATGTTTGCAAGAACGTAGGTGATGGAGTCTACGTCGGGCGAGATGTGCAGGCCCCAGCATTCGAAGTCGTCGCCGGTGTTGACGATGAGAGTGAGTTCGCCGGGAGGGACGACTTTGCGGAGGCCGTCCACGAACTTGGCGCCGCCGGTTCCGCCGGTGAGGATGGTGATCATGGGTTTGGTTCAGTCAAAGTGTGAGTCGTTCGGCGCGTGATTTTGATGCCGAGTCGCGCTTGTTTCTTTCGCCCCTTCGGGGCTTGCTCGTTTGCGTTCCTGACCCAGGGCGAAGGGCCAACACCACGCCCTTCGCCCTGGGCTGCATTCTTGCGCCGCTTCGCGGCTGTTGGTGCCAAACAGCTTTTCGCCAATTTGATCACGCCGCGCTCCGGGCGAGGCCTTCGTCGCCTGCGGCGGCGCGGACTCTTTCGGCCAGCAGGCCCGTTCCCGATGCCACCTGCGGCACGAATTCCGGATAGACGGGGAGACGTTGATGCAGGGCGAAGCCCTTGGCGTTGGTGCGCGCTTCCAGCGCATCCAGATGCGGCCACGGCTTTTCCGGATTGATGAAGTCCGGAGTCAAGGGCGAGATTCCTCCCCAGTCGTTGATTCCCGCGTCGAGCAGGTCGTCGTAGTACGGCGCGGACAAATTCGGAGGGGCCTGGATGTTCAGGTCGGGCATCAACAGGCGGGCAACTGCCACGGTCCGTAGCATGTCCCCGAGAGTCGGCTCCGGCCAATGACCCATGGGTATGCCCGGCTTCACGCGGAAATTTTGCACGATTACTTCCTGAATGTGTCCGTAGCGGCGGTGCATGTCGCGGATAGCCAGCAGTGTGTCCACCCGGTCTTCCAGAGATTCACCGATACCGATCAACAATCCGGTGGTGAAGGGAACATTTTGCCTTCCGGCTTCTTCAATTGTGCGCAGGCGTTTGGCTGGGAGTTTGTCGGGAGCGTTATCGTGGGCTTTACCCTGCGCCAGCAACGAGGCATTTGTCGTCTCCAGCATCAAACCCATGCTTGGCGAGACTCTGGCCAACCGGGCGATCCATTCGGCGCTCAGTAAGCCAGGATTGGGATGCGGCAACAGCGTGGTCTCTCGCAGAATCAACTCGCACATGGCTTCGAGATAGTGAAGCGTCGAGTTGTATCCCAGCCGCTTTAAGGTCTCGCGCATCTCGGGGAACAGCAACTCCGGCTTGTCTCCCAGGCTGAAGAGGGCCTCAGCGCAGCCCAGCTTTTCTCCCTCACGCGCGACGTGCAGAACTTCGTCGGGTGTCATAGTGTGCGCGCCTGGTTGTCCGGGATCGCGGCGGAAGATGCAGTAGCCACAGTAGTCGCGACAGAGATTGGTCAGGGGAATGAAAACTTTGCGGGAGTACGTGATCGTCCTGGGCTTGAAGCGCTCTTTAGCCGCACGGGCCGAGGCCAACAGCCTGGGTAGGTCTTCATCTTCGACACGCAACAACCCACAGGCGGCTTCCCGGGAGAGCGGCGCTCCGGCTTCGAGTTGATGCAGACACGCATCCCTATCCAAGCAGGATTGCCGTGCTGCGATTGTATTTGCGGCGATCACAAACCCCATCCCTGACTGAGAATACGAAAATCATACCGGATCGGTCATTGTCTCCGTCCAATATTTGCGCGGATAGTTTCGCGATGGTTTTTTCCTTTTCCCGGCCCGCGTGTTAAAACTTCTGAGGACATGAGCGCCAGTCAGGACGAATTCCGCCGTGCCATGGGGCATTTCGCCACCGGGGTCACGATTATCACCGTCGATGACGAAGGTGGAGTGCACGGCATGACCGCCAATGCTTTCGCTTCGGTCTCTCTGGATCCTTTGTTGGTGCTGGTTTGCGTAGACCGTAAAGCGCGGACCCATGCTCACCTTCACGCCCGGAAGCGGTTTGGGGTCAACGTCCTGGCTGTGGACCAAAAGGCGATTTCCGATTATTACGCCCGGTCGGAACGTGATCACGACAAAGCGGAGGAGCAGGCGGGTGCGCGGTTTGACCGGACTTCGCATGGAACTCCGGTTCTGCGCGGTGCGCTGGCTTATCTGGAGTGCAAGCTGCATACGGTGCAGGACGCGGGGGACCACACCATCTTCATCGCGGCGGTAGAAGATGTGGTGGTGCGGGAAGGTGATCCGCTGCTGTTTTTCCGCGGGCAATACCGGGAAATTGGGCCTGATCTGTGATGAAACCTTCCGGTCGAGCCAGTATCTAATGGATTGAGGACCTATGTCTGAAAAAGT
The DNA here is from genome assembly GCA_963837365.1 of uncultured Acidobacteriota bacterium. GTDB lineage: Bacteria > Acidobacteriota > Terriglobia > Terriglobales > Acidobacteriaceae > CAWBXL01. Next base: position 1,133,983 of record CAWIMW010000002.1, on the reverse strand, counting down.
GACCAAGACCGAACAGGAATGGAAACACCAATTGTCGCCGGAACAATATCAGGTAGCCCGGCAAGCCGGAACGGAACGGGCTTTTACTGGAAAATACTGGAACACCAAAGACAAAGGAACTTATAACTGCGTCTGCTGTGGTGAACCTTTGTTCAGTTCGGACACCAAGTTCGATTCCGGTACCGGCTGGCCTAGCTTCTATGAACCGGTGCAAGAGGGCGCAGTGGACACCCATACTGACCAAGCTTACGGGATGGTGCGGACGGAAGTACGCTGCGCCAAGTGCGATGCCCATCTGGGACATGTGTTTGAAGATGGACCGACGCCGACCGGCTTGCGCTTCTGCATGAATTCCGCTTCGTTAGATTTGAAACCCACTGAAAAGAAATAAGGCACGTCGCAAGACGTGCCTTTCACCGCAATCTATTTGAGACCTTATGCGCCGGCGGTGGCTCCCATGGCCTTGGGCTGCTGAACCAGGGCTTTGTTTTCAACCTTGGATTCTGCGTTCCGGACCTGGATGCTGCCTTTCATCAACGCGCCATCTTCCACGCTGATGCGCTGGGTGATGACGTCTCCTGTAAGCGAACCTTCACCGCGAATGTCGAGCCGGTCAACACACTCTACGTTTCCATTCACTTTGCCCATGATCACTACTTCACGGGCATTGATGTTGGCCTGGATGGAACCGTGGCGGCCGACCGTGACGCGATGGCCGGGCACGCTGATGCTGCCCTCGATGCGGCCGTCAATATAAAGCGCTTCCGCACCAGTAACTTCACCTTTAATCACGACTGATTGGCCAATGGTAGCTTGCTCCAATGGGCTGTTGCTCACGCTGACGGGAGCATAAGAGATGGTCCTTGGGGAATTTTGGGGCTTCTGGCTTTCCGATGGTTGCAACATTTGGCTTTGGCTTCCCGAGTGCGGTGACGCGCTCTCTACAAGTGATCTATGGCTTTCGCCCTAGGTTACTCCGAATATGTCACGCGGGCTGTACTTTGAGGAGGTTACGGAAGAACGTGACCGGATGAGAAATTTCTAAGGTGTAGGGCGGACACTGCTGTCCGCCCTGCCGGCAGTGTCCGGGAAGCATGGCGTTTAGCGAAATCGACAGCCGACAAATGCACGGCGCTGCAAGCAGGGAGGGCAGGAGTGCCCGCCCTACACTAAGTTTGGAGGGCCTGGGACAGGGCTTCCCATTCGGCTAGTAAAGTCGTGAGTTCTTCGCGGTTGGCTTCCAGGTCATGGGTTTGGCGCTGGGTTTCTTCGGCGCTTACGTAGCTCAATAATGCGGTTTCGCATTGGGTGATGGCGGTTTCCGCCTGGGCGATTTCCTGTTCGAGCTCCTGGACGCGGTCTTCCATCTGCTTGCGTTTTAGTGGATTGAGGCGGCGGGATTTGGACTCGGTGGTTGTGGGCGCGTGCGAGCCGTTTGTGGGTTGAGTGATCGCGGGGTTGGAGGCAACAGTGGCCTGGAGTTTCTCCGCCCCTCCTTGCTTGCGCCACATGTAGTCTTCGTAGTTACCGGGATAGATTTCAACCCTCCCATCGCCGACCTCGAAAATCCGGGTGGCCAGTTTGTCGATGAAATAGCGGTCGTGGGACACGAAAACGACGGTGCCGCTATAGCCGGACAGCGCTTCCAGCAATACGTCTTTGGCACGCATATCGAGGTGGTTGGTGGGCTCGTCGAGCAGCAGGAAGTTGGCGGGATGGAGAAGCATTTTCAGTAGCGCATAACGGTTGCGTTCTCCTCCAGACAGGACGCCGATGCGCTTGAATACTTCATCTGCCGAAAACAGAAAGCAACCGAGCAGGCTTCGCAATTCGGTTTGGCCCGAGCTTGGAGAATAGTCTGCCAAATCGTCGAACACGCGCGCGTTGGCATTGAGTTCTTTGTACTGGTCCTGGGCGAAGTAGTCGGACTGGACCTGGTGTCCGAATTTGTATTCGCCCTGGGTGAGCGGCTCGCGTCCTGCGAGCAATTTAATCAGAGTCGACTTTCCGGCGCCGTTGACTCCTACCAGGGCAATGCGGTCTCCCCGCTCGATCAGGAAATTTACCTCGCGGAAGACTTCTTTTTCTCCGTAGGACTTGGCTACGCCCGCGAACTCTGCGACGATTCGGCCGCTTTGCTTCGGCTGCGGAAAGGAGAAGTGAATGGTCTTTTCTTCTTCGGGGATTTCGATCCGGTCGATCTTCTCCAGTTCCTTGATGCGGCTCTGCACCTGCTTGGCTTTGGTCGCCGTATAGCGGAAGCGGTTGATGAATACTTCCAACTGCTCGATGCGGTCGCGTTGGTTTTTGTAGGCGGCCTCAAGTTGTTCTTTGCGCTGGGTCTTCTGCGCCAGGTATTTGTCGTAGTTGCCGGGGTAGAAATAGGCACGCTTGTTCCAGATCTCGACGATCTTGTTGACGGTGACATCGAGGAAGTAGCGGTCGTGGGAAATCAGCACGAATGCAAAAGGATAGTTGCCGAGATATTCTTCCAGCCAGTTACGGGCTTCGAGGTCGAGGTGGTTGGTGGGTTCGTCCAGCAGCAGCAAGTTTGGTTTCTGGAGCAGGAGCTTGGCCAGAGCAATGCGCATCTGCCAACCGCCGGAAAATTCTTCAGTCTGGCGGGCCCAGTCTTCCTTGTTGAAGCCTAACCCGGAGAGCACGGTGCCCACCTGGGATTCGATGGCATAGCCGTCGCGGGTGCGGAACTCGTGGTCAATCCGGTGGTGGCGGTCGGCGACCTGCATATACTCCGCCGATTGCGGGTCCAGCTCCGACATGCGGCGAGTGAGGTCTTCCATCTCGTGCTCCAGCGCGCGCAACTCATCGAAGACTGACATGCACTCGGCGAAGACGGTGCGGCCCTCGAGGTTCAGGCCATCCTGCGGAAGGTAGCCGGAGCTGATCCCCTTGGCCACGCTGATGGAGCCGTAGTCCAGAGTCTCCATGCTGCCGAGAATTTTCAGCAGGGTGGATTTGCCGGTGCCGTTTGCGCCCACCAGACCCACACGGTCTTTAGGCGTGATCAACCAGTCGGCTCCTTCGAAGAGGAGCTTGTGGCCAAAGCGTTTTCCGGCGGCGGAGAACTGGATCATGAGGCTGGTTCTATCGTCTCATGAGAGGCGCCTGCCTCCCTGTTGGGCAGGTTAGGCCCCGCCGGTACAAAGGAGTGTGGGGACTTGGTAATTTGACAATGTGCCACATGTTGTGGCACATTCATATTATGCCCAGCGTAAACATCCGCCAGCTCCGCGATACCCGCCGTCTCAAAGCCTGGCTACGGGCCGGCAAGACGGTGGAGCTGCGGGAGCGGGATGAAGTCATCGCCCGGATTGTTCCTGAAGGAGCATCGCCACAGCCCGGCGACTGGCCGGACTTCACCGCCATGCGTCAGGAAATTCTAGGTGATCGTACCTTGCCGGGAGCGGATGTGGTGGTTGAGGAGCGCGGGCGCTATTGAGTATCTACGCCGACACGTCTTTCTTCGTCTCACTGTATCTCACAGATAAACACACCTCAGAGGCCGAGCGTCGCCTGGCTGCGCGACCCGTCCTTTGGATTACCCCTCTGCATGTGGCAGAGTGGACGCATGCCCTCGAACAACATGTGTTTCGCAAAGAAATCTTGCGCCAGGAATCAGACCGGCTGGTGCAGAAATTTCATCAACATGTGTCGCAGGGAATTTGGCGGGCCGCGGCATTTCCCGAACATGCGTGGGAAGTCTGCACGCAACTTGCGCGGAAACACACGGCCCGCTTTGGCACTCGCACACTGGACACTTTGCACGTGGCCTCTGCGCTGGAACTGAAAGCGGAGAGATTCTGGACCTTCGATCAGAGGCAGGAAAAATTCGCACAAGCCGCAGGATTGAAGACTACCTGAACTGCCGTGGCTGGTTTTCAGTGGGCCGAGGGATTGGAGAGGCCCCAATTTCCTGTAGCGCCCGATCCACTACCGCTTGCAGCTCTTTCGCGTACTTCACTTCTCGCCCTTTGGCCAAAGTCTTCTTCGCATCTACCGGGGAGAACCAGGTTGGGTTGCGCATACCTTCCTGGGGATGGCCTGCATGCTCGACTTCCATCAGAAACGCTTTCACCGCGAACTCCTGCACTCCGGGTGGCTTCCAGAAGACTCCTTTGGAATGAGTGTAGACGTGAAAGTGTCGTGGCTCGATGTGGCCGTGGGCCCCGGCTTCTTCGAACGCTTCTTGTTCAGCGGCCTGGCTGTGCGACATGTTGGGTTCAGGAGCGCCTTTAGGGAAGGTCCACTTGTTGCCGCCGTTGGTGTTGACCAACAGGAATTCTACGGAGGCATTGCGGCGACGGTAGCAGACTGCGGCTACCTGGAGAGGCAGAGCGTATTTCGACAAACTACGTGCTCCCATTCTGCGGGCTCCGTGACAGTTCAGCTTTCGATCTTAGGTTGAGAATATTGCAGGAGTGTGAAAATGCAACAAAAAAGGTGCAGTGGGTTACTGTCGAAAGGGAGCGTACGGCGCCATCGCGGCCCTGCGTTTACCTCATCAGATTTCAAACCCTTGTCATTCTGAGCGCCGTTCTTTGGCGCGAAGAACCCCTATAGCTACCACGGGCTGCGGAAAGGTAGGGGTGTTTCGACTCCGCCGTCGCATTCGCGCCGGCTCCGCTCAACATGACAAAGATTACTTCTTTACCCACTGGTCTACCCAGTCATTCACTGTCTTGTACCAGAGCTGTGAATTCTGTGGCTTTAATATCCAGTGGCCTTCATCGGGGAAGTACAGCATCTTTGACGGCACGCCAAGACGCTGCAGGGTCGTGAATAACTGAAATCCCTCCGACACATCCAGCCGGTAATCTTTCTGGCTGTGGATCACCAGCGTTGGTGTTTTGAAGTTGTTCGCAAACAGGTGCGGAGACCATTTGTCGTACATGGCGCGGTTGGTGTACGGCGTGCCCTTTGAACTCCCACTCGGGAAACCAGAGTTCCTCGGTCGTTCCCCAAGCGGACGTGGTGTTGAACATGCCATCATGCGAGACCAGGCACTTGAAGCGGTCGGTGTGGCCGAGGATCCAGTTGATCATGTATCCGCCGTAGCTCGCGCCCAGGGCGCACTCGCGGTCTTTGTCAATGAACGGATAGTGCTGCTCGGCGTAGTCGAGGCCCTTCATCAGGTCTTCAAAGGGAGCGCCGCCCCAGTCGCCGTTGATGGCGTCAATGAACTTCTGTCCGTAGCCGGGCGAGCCGTGGAAGTTGATGAAGATGACCACGTACCCGTTGGCGGCGAACAGTTGCATGTTCCAGCGGTAGCTCCATTGATCGCCCATGGGAACTTGCGGCCCGCCGTGGATGATGAACTTCACCGGATATTTCTTGTTGGGATCGAAGTTGGGCGGGCGGACCAGGAAGCCCTGGACTTTGTCGCCGTTGGCGCCCCTGAACCAGAAGGATTCGAGGGGGGACATGGAGACTTGGGAGAGGACGGTATCGTTCAGGTGAGTTAGAGGTCGTGCTAGTTCTCCATCTGTGCAAACGTCTCCCCCACCGCGAATCCGCCACACTTGGGCAACCCGAGAGAGGTTCAAGGGCTGCAGCATAGATTTCAGACGGAAAGAGAACGGACATCCGCGTGAAAAGAAGTTCTGGAGCCAGACCGTGAGCGAGCACGAGATCATCGTAGTGATCCTCGACCAAGTTCGACGATCTTCGAGCGCACTTCAAGATTATGGCCGTCGCTTCGAAAGTAAGTGAGAAGATCGGAGCCTCGCCTTTGTCCTCTGCTGAAAGTAAATGCGCTGAGAATCTGGCGCCCAAACAAGAGTCCCAACCCAGTGATCAAAATCTTCCGTGAGCATTCGCGGTTGTCTCCCGTCTTCCGGTCATACAGCATCAGCCGAAAGCGGTCGCTCTCGTATCCCGGACGCTGCTGGGCGCGGTAGGCGATGTACTTGCCATCGGGCGAATAGAGCGGGGTCGAGTCGCTGGCGGGATTGTCGGCGGTGATGTTCTTGGCCGGGCCTCCATTGACGGAGACAATCCACAGATCGTTGTTGGTGGAAGTGGCCTCGACCTTGTCGTGGTTCGAGGTGAAACAAATCTCCTGCCCATCGGGCGAGAAGGCGTAGTTGTCCTGCCCGCCGAGGGAGAACGGAGGCGCATCGAAGTCGCCGGGGGTGAGGTCGCGGGGAAAGATTGTTTGACTATCTCATTCTTGGCTCAGACCTCAGGTGGGACATTCGCGACGAAGAGATGAGTGCGCTTGCCCCTTTGTAGGCATTCCAGTGGCGATACAGCAGACGGTCAAAGACCTAGAGCTTTGACTTTTGATTCCTCGGCTTCTTTCAGCTTTTTTGGCATTGCAGGCGGCTTCCGCATCGGGCGCGCCGTCGCATTCGGGATAAACATCGGAAGTAAAAAGAATGTTTTTGCCGTCCGGCGACCAAAGTTCTCCACTGGCTTCAGTAGCGATTGACGTGAACTTGTGCACACCGGTCACGGTTCCAGCACTGCTATCAAAATCCGCAATCCAAACCTGCGAACCGCCTTCCTTCGTCGAGATGAAAGCAAACCGCTTTCCATCTGGCGCCCAGCGCGGACGGTCGCCGTCTTGATCGGCGATGAGGATTCGTTCTGAGCCCGTGCCCTTCAAAGAAAATTCGTTCCGAGGCATCCCCTCTATCTGTTTTTGTTCCTTGACAGCCTGGTACGGACTCAGCGGCACGATCCAGATATGCGGAGTCTTGGTGTTGGCCGCCAAGTCCACATCCACCGCGGCAAACAGTACCCACTTGCCATCGGGAGAGGGTACCGGCTCCTCCACCCGCTTGAGCTTCATCATGTCTTCGAAGGTGAAGGGATGTTTGTCCTGGGCGCATGCGGAAACTATGAAGGCAAGGACGAAAAGAGCAGAAAGAATGCGGCGCATACTGTTTCCTTTCCGGCGAACCGACAAGTTTACTCTTGTGCGGAACTGGCGAGGAAGGAGGAGTCTCGTGTGGGTAGGTTTGGCTTGTATCAGGGCATCGACTTTAGCCATGCCGCTTGCCGGTTCATTTCAAGTAAGGCGCCCAGAGGCGCAACTGCCGGTCACTTAATTCTCTCGATAGTCGCGCCCCATCGGCGCGTTCTCCAATGCTTGCCTCCGCAAGCGGCATGGCTGAAGCCGATGCCCTGATACGAACCGCTGACTTAACTTCGCATCCGCCAGTCTCGCGAACCCATGCCATTTGTCATGTTGAGCGGAGCCGGCGCGAATGCGACGGCGGAGTCGAAACATCCCTAGTTTTGCACGACCGTGGCGGCTATAGGGGTTCTTCGCGCCAAAAGCGGGCGCTCAGAATGACGAAGGATTTGGGGGTGCGAACCAGAGACGGCGTACTTTACGCTGTCCGCAGCGGCATTTAGAATCGAACTCAGGCCGACGTAGCTCAGTTGGTAGAGCAGCCGATTCGTAATCGGCAGGTCAGCGGTTCAAGTCCGCTCGTCGGCTCCATTTCTTTTTCCGTCCCTTAACAACCTTTTTTGCCTGGAAGGGCTTACCGGCGTGTGCCGCCTGTGGCTGCAATGACTGAATCAGAGACCTGAAGTCCGGCGGCAGTTCGGCTTCAACTGAGATGGTTTTGCCGGTGCGGGGATGAATGAATTGCAGGCGTGCCGCGTGCAGGGCTACGCGATCAATTTTTGATTCTGCTGCTTCCCTCTTATGATATTTCCGGTCGCCGATGACCGGGTGTCCTTCCGCTGAGAACTGCACGCGAATCTGGTTCTGCAATCCTGTCACCAGCGTTGCCCGGACCAACGTAGCATCACGCAGAGAGCGTTCGACCCGATAGTGCATTTCGGCTCGGGCGGCTTTGCGGTCTCTCTGGTTACTCAAGATTTGAAACTGGCCTTCGCGACGGAAGTAGTGGACCAGCGTGCCTTCTTTGGCAGCCAGGTGTCCGCGAACTACCGTGAGGTACTCTCTGAGCGGCGTATGGGCTAGAAACTGGCGGATGAGCGCCTCGCGGTCCATTTGTGTCTTGGCAAAAAGCAGGACGCCGGAAGTAAAACGATCGATGCGATGCACTACATAGGCCCGCCGCCGCTGCGGCTTTAGTTCTTCAATGAGAATGGACAACGCGGAAGGCGTGTCGGAGCCTTCGACTGGCACCGCCAGGAGTCCAGTGGGCTTGTTGATGGCCAGAACCGCATCGTCCTGGTAAAGCATGGCGACCTCGCGCGAGAAACGAGGCAGCTGGCGCCGCGGCCTGCGGGGACGAAAACTGCTTTTGCGTGGAGGCTTCACAAATATTTAGTTTCGTTTTACCGGATCACATGTTCTACCGGGGGTTGCTTCATCAGCCCATCAGGGGTCTTTCTAATTATCCGACGAAATTAGTTAAAGTGCCGATGCCGTCAATGGTGATGCGGATTTCGTCGCCTTCATGGAGGGTGAACGAGTCCGGGGGAACAATGCCGGTTCCGGTCAGCAGGAAGCATCCATTGGGGAAAATATTGTCGCGATATAGATACTCGGCCAGCTCTGCGGGATTCCGCTTCATGTTGGCGAGAGTGGTGGAATCAGAAAATGCGGTTTGTCCTGAGCGCAGGATGTCCAGCTGTATTTTGGTGGAGGACGGCAGTGGATTCGACGAAATCAGCACGCCCGGCCCCAAGTGCACAGCTGCGGTGGTAAACCTTGGCTTGGGGCAGGTAGAGCGGGTTCTCGCCTTCGATGTCGCGCGAACTCATGTCGTTGCCGACGGTGTAGCCGAGGATTTTTCCGCCGGGACTGACCATGAGGGTGAGTTCAGGTTCCGGCACCGACCATTTCGCGTCCTTGCGAATGGCAACCTTGGCCTGATGGCCGACCACGCGGCTGGGCGTGGCTTTGAAAAAAAGCTCTGGGCGCGCGGCGTTATAGACCCGGTCGTAGAAATCTCCGCCGCCTGCGGATTTGGCCTCTTCCATTCTGGCAGCGCGGCTGCGCAGATAGGTGACACCCGCGGCCCAGACTTCCTGGGTGCCGATGGGTGCGCGGAGAGCCAGGGAATTTCCCGCCAGCTTTGAGCCCTTCGTGATTGCAGTGTTGAGGTAGCTTTCCAAATCTTCCCGGGCCGCGAGCTGGTCCCAGGAATCGCCGATAGAACAAAAGTTGAGGTCTTTTTCGACCACACAGCCGGTGCTTGTGAGATAGAGTTTCATCGATTTAGATCAAGCGAAAGACTACTTGGCAGGGCTGTGTCGCGCAATAGCATTCTGTTGAAATCCAGTTTACACTGCCACGACATGGATCGGTCCGCAGTTTCTCAACGCTGGTTTTTCCCGTCGAAAGTCCTGGCAGTTTCCGCTCTTTATGCAGCGGGTCTAGTTCCGACAATGTTTGCTCTGGGACAGCCTCGCTATATTGAGAACACTTTCCACACGGGCAGTTTCACCATTGCCAAGCCGGGCGCGGTGGCTTCGCTTTGCGTGGATGGAGACGACTATTCCGGCGTAGTTCGAGCGGTTGGTGATTTGAAAGAAGATATCAACCGAGTTACGGGACAGACCTCGGCCATCAGCAATGAGCCCAAGAGTGATGGAGGCGGAGTCATTCTGATCGGCACCATCGGCAAAAGCCGCATCATTGATGGCCTTGTCCGCGACAAGAAGATCAACGTCGCGGCGATCTCCGGCAGGTGGGAGTCGTTTTTTGTTCAGGTTGTTGCCAAGCCCCTACCGGGCGTTTCCAGCGCGCTGGTGATTGTGGGTAGCGACAAGCGCGGCACGATTTACGGCATTTACGATCTCTCTGAGCAAATGGGTGTCTCGCCCTGGTACTGGTGGGCGGATGTTCCCGTTCAGCACAAGGATGCTCTCTATGTAAAAGCCGGCAAGTTTGTGACCGGACCGCCGGCGGTGAAGTATCGCGGGATTTTTCTGAATGATGAAGCGCCTGCGTTGACCAACTGGGTCAAAGAGAAATTTGGGAACTACAACCATCAGTTCTACGAGAAGGTCTTCGAGCTTCTGCTTCGGCTCAAGGGCAATTATCTCTGGCCCGCAATGTGGAACAACGCCTTCAACGAAGACGATCCGCTCAACCCCAAGCTCGCTGACGAGTGGGGCATCGTTATGGGGACTTCGCACCACGAGCCCATGCTGCGGGCGCAGCAGGAGTGGAAGCGGCACGGTGAAGGTCCGTGGGATTACTCAAAGAATGAAGAGGAGTTGAAGAAATTCTGGACTGAGGGTGTCGAGCGAAACAAGAATTACGAAAGCATCATCACGCTAGCCATGCGCGGCGACGGCGATATGCCGATGTCGGAAGGCGCGAACATCGAACTGCTGGAGAAAATCGTTGCGGACCAGCGCAAGATCCTGGCGGAGCACGTCAACCCTGATCTGACCAAGGTGCCGCAGGACTGGGCGCTCTACAAAGAAGTCCAGGAATATTACGAAAAAGGGATGCGGGTTCCCGACGATGTGACCCTGCTCTGGTGTGACGACAATTGGGGCAACATACGGCGGTTGCCGACAGCGGAGGAGCGCAAGCGCAGCGGAGGCGCTGGAGTTTACTACCACTTTGACTATGTCGGCGGGCCCCGGTCCTACAAGTGGCTGAATACCATCCCCATCACCAAGGTTTGGGAGCAAATGAACCTGGCCTACCGTTACGATGCCAATCGTATCTGGATCGTGAATGTGGGGGACCTGAAGCCGATGGAGTTCCCCATCGAGTTTTTTCTGACCTATGCGTGGAATCCCGAGAAGTGGCCGAAAGAAAGAATCAGCGAGTTCACCAAGCTCTGGGCGACGCGGGAGTTCGGCCCCAAGTACGCGGCGGACATCGCTGACATCGTTTCCAAGTACACAAAGTACAACGGCCGCCGCAAACCGGAGTTGCTGGAGCCAGATACCTACAGCCTGGTGAATTATCAGGAAGCCGATCGCGTGGCCGCGGATTGGAAGGCCATCACCGACAAAGGCGAGCGGATTTATGCGTTGCTCCCGGAAGAATCGCGTGATGCGTTCTTTCAATTGGTGTTGTATCCGACCAAGGCATCGGCGCAGGTGGCGGAACTCTACATTGCTACGGGCAAGAACCAGTTATATGTCAGCCAGAACCGGGCCAGCGCTAACGTGGTGGCGCAACAGGCAACCGCACTATTCCAGGCGGATGCCGCGCTTGCCGCCGATTACAACCACAAATTGGGGCACGGAAAGTGGGACCACATGATGGACCAGACCCACATCGGCTACACCTCGTGGCGAGATCCGCCGCAGAATGTGATGCCGAAGGTGACTGAGATTGATGTTCCAGCTGAAGCGCAGATGGGTGTAACGGTTGGGGGAACAGCTTCTGCCTGGCCCGGTGCTTCGGGTGATCCAGAGCTTTCGAGGTTTGATGGGTTCAACCGGCAAAAGCGTTTCATTGATGTATTCAACCGGGGACGAGCTCCGTATTCTTTTGCAGCAACCGCCAATGTTCCCTGGATTGTGTTGAGCACCAATCACGGCATTGTCAGCAAAGAGCAGCGAGTTCTGGTCAGCGTGGATTGGCAGAAAGCTCCCAAGGAGTCTGGCGAGGGTGAGGTAAAGATCAAAGGCGCGGGACAGGAAATTGCAGTGAAGGTGAAGACGTTTAGTCCTGTGACGCCTGCGCGAACTGCCTTGAAAGGGTTTGTTGAGTCTGCCGGATATGTCTCAATCGCAGCCGAGCACTACACCCACAAGGTCGATGCCGGCGCGGTCCGCTGGGACAAGATTGCTGATTACGGACGTACCTCGTCATCCATGACGGTTTTCCCGGTCACGGCGGCGAGCGTCAAGCCTCCCCAGGATTCTCCCTGCCTGGAATATCAGATGTACTTGTTTGACTCCGGTCCGGTTTCGGTTGATGCCATCGTGGCCCCCACGTTGAACTTTGTGCCTGGGCGCGGCTTGCGATATGCCATCTCATTTGACGATCAACCTCCGCAAGTTGTGGACATCCTCGCGGAGAATTCCCTGAAAGACTGGGAAGAATCGGTGCAGGACAGCGTGCGCACCAGCAAGTCGACTCACACGCTCGAGAACCCGGGCTACCACACCTTGAAGTTCTGGATGGTTGACCCAGGGGTGGTGTTGCAGAGTCTGGTCGTGGATTTCGGCGGGGTAAAGCCCAGCTACTTAGGGCCGCCCGAAAGTTACCGCAATACGCGACCGGTGGCTGCACACGCCAGGCATTAGCCTTTCGTCAAAGTCAGGCTCTTAGAGTTGCTTCCACTTACATCCGGAGGTGACGCACGGCTAAACTCTCCGAGCCGGTTGCCGATGAAAAGAGTGAGGGTTGGTGTCTTAGAAAGAACTAATCATGCCTGCTGGCCTCATCCTGATCGGCGCGCTTGCGGTCTTGGCAACATTGGCTTTGCTCTTAATCCGCACGCTTTCGGAAAACAAGAAACTTAAAGAGGCCCATCTATCTCTTCAGCGTGATAGCTATTTCTTCACCACACTGTTGGAAACTACCACGGACAACATTTACTTCAAGGATGTAGACAGCCGTTTTATTCGGTGCAGCCGGGTGTTAGCGAACATGTTTGGCATGGACGACCCAGCAGCGATCATTGGCAAAAGCGACCGCGATTTTTTTACCGAGGAGCATGCATTCCCAGCGCTGCGGGACGAGCAGGAAGTGATGCGAACCGGCGTTGCGATGATAAAAGAGGAAAGAGAAACCTGGTCGGATGGGAGTGAGACGTGGGTATCTACAGCCAAAATGCCCTTGCGTGACCCAGAGGGGAGCACCATTGGAACTTTTGGCATCTCGCGAAACATCACAGCACGGAAGAAGGCCGAATTGGCGCTTCAGGCAGCGAAGGATGCCGCCGAGTCAGCCAATCGCACTAAAAGCGAATTTCTCGCCAACATGAGCCATGAGATCCGCACGCCGCTGAGTGGCGTAATCGGCATGACGGAACTGGCGCTGGATACTGCCCTTACCGCCGAGCAGCGGGAGCTACTTTCTGCGGCACATGATTCCGCGCAAATATTGCTCAGGCTGTTGTGCGACATTCTTGATCTCTCCAAGATGGAATCCGGCAAGCTGGACCTGGAAAATGTAGAGTTTAACTTGCGAGAGACGGTGGCTTCTTGTGCCCAGATTTTTACCCTGCGGGCGAAGCAACAGCAGCTGGCGTTTGTGGCGGAGGTTTCAGCCCAGTGTCCGCAATACATTGAGGGCGACCCTACGCGCATTCGTCAAATTTTGTTCAATCTTCTCGGCAACGCGATCAAATTCACCAAGCAAGGAAGTGTCACGTTGCGAGTGGCAGTAACTGAGCAGGAAATAGATCCGCTCCTGCAATTTTCAGTTTCCGATACTGGGATAGGGATTCCCCAGCACAAACACGAGATGATTTTCGACGCATTTAGCCAGGCGGACGCCTCCACCACCCGGCAGTATGGAGGCACTGGACTAGGGCTTGCCATCTCCTTGCGGTTAGCCGAGCTTATGCAGGGGACCATTCAGTTGGAAAGTACTGTCGGTGTCGGGAGTACATTCTACTTTGCCCTTCCTCTTTGCCTGCCGAAGAATATGAGTTCCGCGGGATCCCTGTCCAAAACGGCGAATAGTGTTTAGCTTGCCGGTGTTTTATTCTTAAGCCTAGTAGTTATCTCCTTTGCAAGGCGGATGCCATCACAATCTCACTCGAATCAGTTCTAGAAAGTGCCGACTTAGCGCTCAATAGCGTTTCCACGCACTCACCGGGCCCAGCGGGGAAATTGCCGATTACAGCGGACATGCTCATCAACCAGCCTTCGGGGAATGTTTTTGGCCTTAGCTTAAATGTCGGCATGGGTTGGGCCGCGGACAAGCTTTCCGGCCTCGACGTTCTGATTCTCAGCACGCACGGCGGCGTGCGTGCCGAGGATGGCTCCCCCATCGCACTCGGCTACCATACCGGACATTGGGAAGTTGGGTTGCTTGTCGCTGAGGCAGCGCGCGAGTTGAAGGCCCTGGGCGCAGTCCCGTTCAGCGGCGCGGTCACGGATCCCTGCGACGGACGCACGCAAGGGACGACCGGCATGTTCGATTCGCTGCCGTATCGCAATGACGCGGCGATTGTGTTCCGCAGGTTGATTCGTTCGCTGCCTACCCGAAAAGCGGTAGTTGGAGTCGCCACCTGCGACAAGGGATTACCGGCCATGATGATGGCGCTGGCCGCGAATTCAGATTTGCCGACCGTGCTGGTGCCGGGCGGGGTGACCTTGCTGCCCGACGACGGCGAAGATGCGGGCAAGATCCAATCCCTGGGTGCGCGCTTTGCCCATCAGCAGATCACGCTCGACTATGCCATGGAAGTGGGGTGCCGTACCTGCGCCAGTCCGGGCGGAGGCTGCCAGTTTCTGGGAACGGCGGCGACTTCGCAGGTTGTAGGCGAAGCGTTGGGGTTTTCTTTGCCACACACCGCCCTTGCACCCTCCGGCCATGCGTTGTGGCTGGACGCGGCCAAACGCTCGGCCAAAGCGGTGCTGCGGCAGTTGGAACTTGGATTTATGACGCGTGATGTCTTGACGGACGCGTCCGTGCGCAATGCGATGGTGGTGCACGCCGCCTTTGGTGGTTCGACCAACCTTTTGATGCATGTTCCCGCCATCGCCCATGCGGCCAAGTTACGCCGTCCCACCTCGAAAGATTGGGCGGAGGTCAATCGGCACGTCCCGCGCCTGGTGGACGTACTGCCGAACGGGCCCAAGTATTTCGCCACCGTACAAGTATTCTTGGCGGGAGGTGTGCCCGAAGTCATGCTGCATCTACGCCGCGCCGGCTTGCTCGACACCAACGTAAAGACCGTCACCGGAGAAAAATTAGACGCATGCCTGGACTGGTGGCAGGATAGCCGGCGCCGTCACGATCTGCGGGCCGCGTTGAAAAAGCTCGATGGCATTGATCCCGACGACGTCATCATGAATCCGGATCGCGCCAAGTCGAACGGGCTGACCTCGACAGTATGTTTCCCGGTAGGAAATCTTGCCCCCGACGGCTCGGTCATCAAAAGCACTGCCATTGATCCAACGGTGGTGGATGCGGACGGCGTCTACCGCAACCGCGGCCCGGCCAAAGTTTATGTCCACGAAAAAGATTGCATTCGCGCTATCAAGGATGGCACCGTCCATGAAGGCGACATCATTGTGCTGATCTGCAACGGGCCTATGGGCACGGGCATGATGGAGATCTATCAGGTAACCGCCGCGCTCAAGCATCTCCCCTTCGGTAAGCATGTGGCGGTGATTACCGACGCACGTTTCAGTGGAGTATCCACCGGCGCTTGTATCGGGCACGTTTCGCCCGAGGCGCTGGCCGGCGGCCCGGTGGGAAAAGTCAAAGACGGCGATCTGATCGAGATCATCATTGACCGTGTAAAGCTGGAAGCCACGGTGGATATTGTCGGAGAAAACGGTCAAACATTTAGCGCACAGGAGGGAGCCCGGCGTCTGGCCAAGCGTTCACCACGTGCTGATTTAGCGCCTGATCCGCAACTGCCGGATGACACCAAGCTGTGGGCCGCGCTTACGCAGAAGAGCGGCGGAGTCTGGGCTGGATGTGTCTATGACATGGATACAATTGTGAGTGCGCTGAATGGCTCGAAGCCAGTATGAGCTTAATGCGGTCGAGCGTCGCCATATGCGGCAAACCTGGCGGAAACCCCGCCGCCGCTAAAAGCCCTTTGGAAAGAGGTTAGAAAAAGGCTAAACTGCCGAACACTAACCACTCGCCGCCAAGGGAGAGCTACGGTTCCAGCGTCCGTTCAAGAAGGAAACTACGTGGTGTCTTCGTCCACTACTCCGCCGCAACTCCAGAGAATTGTTGCCAGTTTGTTCCTGTGCATCATTCTAGGTCACCAGCTTTTTGCGCAGTTGAAGCCCGCAGACATTCCGCCGCTCACTCCTGCGAAAATCGATCTTGCAAAGCTTGGCTATCAGGGTCTGTCAGCTCCGGTTCGGCTGTCGGGTGAGACCCATGTTTCGCTGGATTTCATAGATACCCGCCATGTGCTGCTGACGTATAACCCGAAGAAGCTGTTCAAGCGCTTGCCTGCTTGTCCTCCGAGCCATAACGACCGCTTGATCCACGCGGATGTGATCGAGGTGCCTTCGGGGAACATCGTCAGGGAAACGGAGTGGTATCTGCACGACGTGCGACGCTACCTGTGGCCCCTGGGTTCAGGGCGTTTTCTGCTGCGGCGGCTGAACCAGCTATATGAAATTAATGCGAATTTAGAAGAACGGCTTGTGCTCGATTCACCTCGGGAACTGCTTTGGATTGCGGTTACCCCCGACGGCAAGCAGATCATCACGGAGACTTCTCAGGAAGCAGCATCCACGGATGACCATACGAAGAGCGGCGAACGAGTGAAGATCACGTTTCTGGATGTGGACTCATTGGCCGTCCAGCGAGTGATCGAGTCGCGGGGCGTGGTCCGTATGGAAGCGACCGGCGCTGGTTTCGCAGATGCGCTGCATCGCGGGAATATTTGGCTGATGCGGTTTGGCCCGACGGCAAAAGAACGCACCAATATTACGAGAGTGCGGACAAAAGCGTCTCCCGACCTCCTGTACACCAGCGCGAACACCATTCTCGTCGGCCGCTGCCCTGTGCAGGGTGACAACTACAGTGTCAGTGCGTTTACCCTCACGGGAACAGCGCTGTGGAGGCAACGCTGGAACTCGTGCCGCTATCGTCCGGCAGTGAACCGCAGTGAAGACGGCAGCCGTTTTGCTACGGGAACCACTGTGATCCCAGCCACGACGACGGATACTTCCTTAAATACGAGCGATCCAACCCCTGATAGCGAACAATATCTTGAGCAAATGGTGCAGGTTTTTGATACCGCCAGCGGCAACTCTCTTCTTTCGCTCAAGATTGATGAGCCGTTTCTAGGCGCGCAGAACTTCGCGCTTTCACCTGACGGACGGCAACTGGCGGTGCTGGCAGGAACTTTCCTGGATATTTATCCGCTCCGCGAAATGTCGCCGGCGGAACGCACCCAGTACATTGCGGTAAAAGCGGACGCACCTGGACTCTACGTTCCTGTTCCGCAGGCCGGCCAGGCGAACGAGTCCGAGCCGATATTTGTTTCATCCACCAGCGAAGGGCTTAGTGCTGAGTCGTCCGGGACAACCGACGTCCCTGCGGCTGCTACGGCGCAGAAGGCAGATCGACTCAGACTGGAAACAACCCAAGAAGTGCCAGCGACAGTGACGAAAACTAGCGCAGGACCGGAGGCGCCCACTCTCGTCATTCATACCGCAACCCAGGTGGTGGCCCTGGACGTGGTCGTCACTGATTCCAAGGGACACCCGGTCAAGGGGCTGCAACGGTCCGATTTCACAGTTGGTGAAGATGGAAAACCGCAAACGCTAAGCCAACTGTCGGAGTATGACGAGGCGCAGAAGGCAGCGGCGGCGGTATCCGCCCCAATTACGGCACCCGCCGCAATTGAGGAGAAGCTGCCACCCAATATCTTTTCCAACCGCTCCCAGGCTGGTGAACCCGGCGCGGTGACCGTAGTTCTATTCGATTTGCTCAACACCCCGCTGGCTGACCAGGTCTACGCGCAGGATGAACTGGTGAAATTCCTGAAAAATAAATCAAAAGATGCGCAATTTGCGCTGTGCACGCTGGGTAGCTCATTACAGATGTTTCAGGGGTTTACCCAGGATGAAAACACTCTGTTGGCAGCGGTAAAGAGCAGAAAAAAGTCATTGCGCCACCGCCCCATACAAGCGGACGAGGTCGTTCCTTTGCTCGAGGCGGGAGAACAAACTGCCCGTCTTCTTCCCAATCTGAAGTTTTTTGTGGAGTCAATTCAGTTGCAGGAAGCCGAATCGCGCACAGTGCAAGCGGACCAGCGCATGTATATCACGGTGGACGCATTCGCCCAGCTGGCGCGCTATTTGACTGGAATTCCCGGCAGAAAAAACGTGGTGTGGCTCTCTGGATCTTTTCAATTGGGGATTGCACCGAGTGCAAACGGAGAGACTCCGTATCTGCAAGGTTCAATATATGGCGAAAGTCTGAAGAAAGTTGCGAATCTGATGGCCGAGGCCCACGTGGCGCTCTATCCCGTGGACGTAAAGGGGCTCACGACCAACCCGCTCTTCAGCGCGGCCAGTAATGACGGTCTCTCGCCGATTTCCATGCAGGGCTCAATTCTTTCCGGGCCCGGGACACGAGTGCCTGCGGGACCACCACGGCGAAATCCGCAGTCAGACCTGCCCGTGGCCGTAATGCAGGACCAACTCGAACAATTCAATACATCGCTAATAAGTGAGCATGCCACCATGGACCAACTGGCAGCCGATACCGGTGGAGAAGCGTTCTACAACACCAATGGAATCGCGCGTGCCATCTCGATCGCTTCGGAACAAGGCGCGAATTACTATGCGTTGTCTTACACGCCCACCAACCGGAAATATGACGGGAAATTCAGGAAAATCAAAGTATCGCTGGCAGGAGCGAAATATCATCTTGCCTATCGCCGCGGCTACTACGGAGTCGATCCCGCCGCCCCGGCCAAGCCGTCCAAAGATCTTACTTCCAATCTGGCGCGGGCAGCCATGCAGCATGGCGCGCCGCAATCCCAGCAGATCGTTTTTGCGGCCAAGGTGGTCCCGGTTGGCAAACCCCGGATGGTCAAGTCCGAAACGACGGATGAGCCCGCCAAGAAAAAACATAAAAAAGAACCACCGCCGGCCGAGATGCAGCGTTACGCAGTGGAGTATGCGGTCACCCCTGCGGACTTGCATTTCACGGCATCTGCGGCTGGAATGTATCAAGGTATTTTCAACTTCATGGTTACCGCCTTTGACGAAGATGGGAGGCTGGCGGCAAGCGGAATCAGCCAGGCGGTTTCAGATCTCAAAGCGAACGTTATGCGGGACGTTTTGTTAGGAGGTTTGCGCCTGCACCAGGAGATCGATGTGCCGGTGAAGAGCACCTCGATGCGGCTCGGGGTCGAGGACATGGCCAACAGCCATGTGGGCACCATGGAGATCGCACTGCCTGTGCCGCCCCCGCCGGATACACCGTTATCAAGGCGCCGTTCGATGCCTGCGATTGAACCGGATTGAGGTCCTTGTGTAGAGCGGACACTCATGTCCGCTCAGCCTGCGGTACCTCAAAATCCGGGGTCAAGAGCGTTGCTTTCCACAGCATGTTCGGCACTGCCAGCAGGCGGGCCAGAGTGCCCGCCCTACGAGTGCCTCAGGTTCTCACTACTTTCGGTGCGGTAATCTGAATCAGCGACCGGCTCCCCACCCGCACAAAATCTAGCTCCCTTGCAGCCAGCAGTGCGTTTACTGCCTCCCGCACCCGCGAGCGGGGAACGAAGTTGCCCAGGAAGGTTTCAATTTCCTGCTGGTCGGCGGCGACGACGCAATCCAGATATTTTGACAGCAGTGCGGAAAGGGCTTCTGCGACCGACAACTCTATTCCTTCCCGCACCGCGTCCGGCGCCCAGCGGTAGAGTACATCCCAGAACGCACCTTCACTGGGGTTATAGTCCACACGGGTGATGCGTAGTTTCGACCACAGCTCGCCTAAAGCTTTGTCCAGGCCGGCGGTGGACACTCCTCCACCGATGGTTTCAATCAGCTTGGGTTTTGAAATCGGGCCACCGCGCTGGATGGCGGCGAAGGTGTCGCACGCGAGCTGCGAATACGGCGAGCGCGACCCCGGCTTCGGGGGCTGCTTGGGGTTGCGCTCACCCACCAGCGCGTAAAAATAAGGAAAGACCGACGCGGTGATCAGGAATGCGTTGTTCTCATCGAACAAATTGGCCTCGTAGGCAATCTGCTCGCGCAGCAGGCGGACCATCATCTCGGTGGCTTCCTGCACCCGTGGGTCGGCGAAGGAACGCTGGCGGGTGGGGAGGTTCACGTCCGACCCCAGCCACGCGCCGATGAAGGTTGGCAGCAGCGCGGGCGGGCGCAGCGGGTACATCTGGCAGAAACCGGCCAGCTCGAGGAATGCGCGCGCATCTTCGAGGGTGCGTATGGCCTTGCCGGTCAGCCGCCACTTTTCGCGGCGTTGTTCGTGGAGTTCGAGATCAGTCATAAATAGCTATCAGCTCTCAGCCGTCAGCTTTCAGCCAGGACTGATAGCTGAAGGCTGAAAGCTGATAGCTTTGTTTTCAAATTCTCTTAAATGCCTTCTGAATGTCCTTCATTGAGTATCGCAGAACTACAGGGCGGCCGTGGGGGCAGGTCATGGGGCAGGCGGTTTTGGCGAGTTCCTGGAGCAGCCACTCCATTTTGTTCTGCTCCAGCGGCATATTGACTTTGATGGCGGCGTGGCAGGCGATGGTGGCGGCGATGCGGGTGCGGATTTTTTCCAGGTTCAGCGATTGTTCTTCGCGGGCGAATTGGTCGAGCAGTTCGTGCAGCATTTTTTCGACTTGTGGGGCATCCACATCTGCGGGCGCGAGTTTGATGGCGATGCTGCGCGCGCCGAAGGGTTCGGCTTCGAAGCCGTTTTGATTCAGCTCTTCTGAAATCTCGGTGAAGACTGCCTGTTGCGCGGGAGTCAGTTCAATCAGCAGGGGCATGAGCAGGCGCTGGCCCTCGACTTGCTGCGCCGCGCGCTGTTTCAGCACTTTTTCAAACAGCACACGCTCGTGGGCCACATGCTGGTCAATGATCCATAGGCCTTCCGGATTCACCGCCAGTATGAACGATTCGCGGATCTGGCCCAGTGGCTTGAGGGATGCTAACGCAGGCGCAAGATCAGTGAACTCGGCTTCTTCGGGAATCGGCGGAGCGCAGTTGTCCCCGGGGACATATTGTTCGGGCAGCTGGGCCACGGCCTGAGCCGCGTTGGCTTCCACCGCGATACTCTCTCCGGCAAATTGCAGATGTTCGGTCTGCGGCGGAATGGCCGGTGGCTGTAATTCGAAGCCGGGCGGCAGGTTGGCGGCGCGCCAGGCGGAGATGTCCACAGTGGAAGCGCGCGCGCCGGGGGTCAGCGACGGAGTTGCCGTAGGGTGAGCGTTAATTTCGACGGCAAATTGCGGGACAGGGCGGGCCTTCATCAAGGCGGCGCGGATCGAGTCGCGAACGAAATCGTGAGTGACGGACTGCTGGCGGAAACGCACTTCAGTTTTCGAAGGGTGGACATTCACGTCCACTTCACCACTGGGCAGCTCCAGAAACACAAGCACGACCGGGAAAACAGTCGGCGGCAGGATGTTGCGGTAGGCTTCGACGATGGCGTGCTGGATCAGGCGGTCGCGGATCAGGCGCCCGTTCACGAAGATGTAAATGGAGTTGCGGTTGAGCTTCTGGATTTCCGGCCTGGAGACAAAGCCGTGGAGCCGCAGTTCGCCAGGGTCTTTGGGGGCTTGATCTTCCTCCGCCACTTTGCGCCAGGGCGGAGGCTGGGGCAAGCCGATGCGTTGGAGCGGCTGGACGGCGGCGACCGGGATCAGTTGGTCCAAAATTTCTTTGCCGAAAACCTGGTATATCCGCTCGCTGCGTCCCGCGACGGGAGACACTACCAGCACGGCGTTGGTCGCCGAGTGCAGTTCGAAGTGTTTGTCGGGGTGGGCCAGCGCGTAATTTGTGACCAGCGAAGTGATGTGCGAGAGTTCGGTGGACTCTGCCTTCAGGAATTTCTTGCGCGCGGGAGTATTAAAGAAAAGATCGTGGATAGTGATGGAAGTTCCCGCGGGCAGGCCGGCTTCCTCGACTTTGTAAATCTTGCCGCCATTGATTTCGATGACCGTGCCCGATGTTTCTTCCGGGGCGCGGGTTTCCAGGCGCAGGCGGGACACGGATGCGATCGAAGGCAGGGCCTCTCCGCGAAAGCCCAGTGTGGCCACACTCAGCAGGTCTTCGGCATTCTTGATCTTGGACGTCGCATGGCGTTCGAAAGCCAGCAGGGCATCATCCCGCACCATGCCGCAGCCGTTGTCGGTGATCTGGATTAACTTTTTGCCTCCGGCTTCTACGTTAATTCTGATTCGAGTTGAACCTGCATCCAGGGAGTTTTCCAGCAGTTCTTTGACCACCGAGGCCGGGCGCTCCACCACCTCGCCGGCGGCGATCTTGTTGGCTACGTTTTCTGACAGTACGTGGATGCGGCCCATGGGGGATTTATCAGTTCTCAGTTCCATTTCCCAGTTCTCAGTTCCCAGTTCTCAGAGAGTTTCGCAGATGGCATAGCGGAACGCAAAGCACGGCATGGCTGATCCCTTGTGAGCCGAAACGGAAAGGGCTGGTTACCGTTGGGTACTTTTGTACCATCCCTTCGGTGGCCCACGGGTACCTCGTTTGCTTGGGTTCAAAGCCCTAGACTGTTGCCAGGAGATTCTCCGCTTGCCGACGATTGATGAAGAACTCACGCTGCTCGACTCGCACATGCGGCGATTGAAGATCGAGTACGAGATTTTCTTCAGCAATCCCACCAAGAAACCGCCTACTGATCTGGAGTGGAAGGTCCTCGCCCTGCTGCGGAAGTTCAGCGATGGCGGACGGATGAGTTTCTCCCAGCGTTTCCGCTATAACGAGATGGCGCAGCGCTATGCGATCTATAGCGACCTTTGGCGCAAGAAGGGGCGCATTCGGGAGGAAGGTTATCGGCGTCCGCAGGATGCGTTGCTTTCTGTGCAAGGGGTGCGCGAAACCGCGCACGAACCTGAGCACAAGGTTTATGGCGTAGGCCACTCCACCACGGGAGGCGGGCCCACTGGCTCCGCGGCGGCTGCGGCCCCGGCCCTCGAGAAACAGCCGTTTACTGTGGAATGTAGCGACGCGCGGACGGAACGCGACCGGGTGGAGAAGCTCTATCTGGCGCTGTCCGAAGCCAAACAGAAATCCGGCAAAAGCGTGGGCGACCTGGAAAGCTTCTCGGCCTTTGTGCAGAAAAAGACTGACCAGATTCGCAAACAATACGGTTGCCAGGCGGTAGAATTTTCGGTGGATATTTCCGATGGCGATGTGAAGTTGAAGGCCAAGGCAAAAAGCTAGAAATCTTCCCTTTACTCAAAACCCACCAATAGTACCTCCGCGTTCTCTGCGGATTTCTTTACGAACTCTGCGTTTTAAGATTTGTTCCGTCAAAAATATTTAACCGCAGAGAACGCAGAGGTCGCAGAGAAACCGGGCCTGATTGATATTTTCAGCCGAAAATCCGATAGCCATAACTCTGCCACCGCCCCGAGGCTGGTAAAATTTCCCTCTGCTCTCGAGGGTAACTCATGGCAAAGATCCAACGCGCACTTCTCAGTGTTACTGACAAAACGGGGTTAGTGGAATTCGCCGGGAAGTTGGCCGGAATGGGAGTGGAACTGGTCTCCACCGGCGGCACCGCCAAACTGCTGCGGGATTCCGGTATTGCGGTGAAGGACATTTCTGAACTCACCGGATTCCCTGAGATGCTGGATGGGCGGGTGAAGACGCTGCATCCCAAAGTGCACGGCGGAATTCTGCACCGCCGCGCCGATGCTGCCCACCGTAGCGCGGTACAACAGCATGGCATCCAGCCGATTGACATGGTGGTGGTGAATCTCTACGCCTTTGAGAAGACTGCGGCCAGGGCGGGTGTGCACTTTGAAGAATTGATCGAGAACATTGATATCGGTGGGCCCTCGATGATCCGCTCAGCGGCCAAGAATTTTCAGGATGTCGCGGTGGTGACATCTCCTGCCGACTACGAAGCCGTTGCCGAGGAGATGGCCGAGTCTGGAGGAGGCTTGTCAGAAGCCACCAAATGGCGGCTGGCCCAGAAAGCGTTCGCTACCACAGCGGCTTATGATTCGGCGATTGCGTCCACGCTGGAGCAGGCCATGCCGGGAGGCGAGTTCCACGCGGCGGATGGTTTCCCTCCAGCGCTGCGTTTCTCGTTCAGCAAGATGATGGATCTGCGTTATGGCGAGAATCCCCACCAGAAAGCTGCCATGTACACCAACGGATCGGGCGTAGGAGTGGCCAACGCGCACCAGATCCAGGGGAAAGAACTTTCCTACAACAACATCGTAGATTTGCAGGCGGCCTGGGACCTGGCGCAGGAGTTTGACGAGACAGTTTGCGCGATTATCAAGCACACGAACCCTTGTGGAACCGCGACGGGCAAGACTTTGGCGGAAGCTTATAAGCGCGCCCTGGAGTGCGATCCGGTTTCGGCGTTTGGCGGAGTAATCGGCGTGAACCGGGTCATTGATGGGGCTGCCGCAGAAGAAATGGCCAAGCTGTTTCTGGAGGTGATTGCCGCGCCCGGCTTCGATGAAGCGTCGAAAGCCAAATTCGCCGCCAAGAAGAACCTGCGGCTGGTGGAGATCAAACATGCTCCACAGAAGTGGGTACTGAAGAATGTTTCCGGCGGCCTGTTGTTGCAGGATGTGGATATGCGGCCGCTGGCGGATGCGGACCTGAAGGTGGTCACGAAACGCCAGCCCACAGCGGAGGAAAGACGTGCGCTCTTGTTTGCCTGGACGGTCTGCAAGCATGTGAAGTCGAATGCTATTTTGTACGCACGCGATGGGCAGACGGTGGGTGTGGGGGCTGGGCAGATGAGTCGCGTGGATGCTGCCAAGGTAGGGGCGATGAAGGCTGTGCTGCCGCTGAAGGGCACGGTCGCAGCCTCAGATGCGTTCTTTCCCTTCCCCGATGGGGTCGAAGAAATTGCGCACGTAGGATCAACCGCGATCATTCAACCCGGCGGCTCGGTGCGGGATGCGGAAGTGATCGAAGCGGCGGACCGGCTGGGGCTGGCTATGGTTTTTACGGGAGTGAGGCACTTTAGGCACTAACGCTCCAGCGTACATGTCCCTAATTCTTGGCGTTATGTCCTAGTAATTGCCGCTCTCAGCGATCTTTTGCCGCAGAATTGGAGTATGAAGCATGGCGGCCGTAGTCTCTGTTTTGTCCTGGTCCTTCTCCTGGCGGGTTGTGGCGGTGGTGACCTCGGGGGCGGTAAGTCCAGCGGGAATCCGGGTTCTGGTGGATCAGGCTCCGGTGGGTCAGGTGGTTCCGGCGGCACCGGTGGCAACACTGCCGCCTGCAATGCCATGAGTCTGGGAGCGGGAGCCAATCTGAACGGATTTGTGCCCTTCGCTTCCGACAATCCCTGGAATCAAGACATCTCAGGGGCATCGGTTGATCCAAACTCTACAAACATCATCAACTTCATCGGCTCAACCATCGGCTTGCATCCCGACTTCGGTACCGGCGGCAACGGGATTCCCTACGTGGTAGTGAACGGGACGCAGCCTCTGGTGGGGGTGAATTTCACCGCCTACGGAGATGAGAGCGATCCCGGTTTTATGCCCATTCCCGGCAATGCGCCAATCGAAGGCGGCTCCAACTCTACTGGCGACCGGCATGTGCTAGTGCTCGACAACGCCAACTGCTTTCTCTACGAGATGGGTCGGGCCTTTCCCAATGGCGATGGAAGCTGGAACGCCGATGTGGCCGTGGTGTGGGACCTTCTGGGGAACCAACAGCGTCCCTGGACCTGGACTTCGGTGGATGCTGCGGGGTTGCCGATCTTCCCCGGACTGGCCCGCTATGACGAAGTAACGTCCGGCCAAATCAAGCACGCCCTGCGCTTCACACTTCAACATAGCAGGCAGGCAATGATTCCTCCGGCATCCCACTGGGCGGCGAACAGCAGCAATTCGCTGGCTGCACCCATGGGAATGCGTCTGCGCTTGAAGGCGAACTACGATATCTCCCACTTTTCTGCCAAGAACCAGGTGATCCTCACCGCGCTTAAGAAGTACGGAATGATCATGGCCGACAACGGCAGTTCCATGTACATCACCGGAGCGCCCGACGACCGCTGGGATGACAACGATCTGCACAATCTTGGGCAGGTGCAGGCTTCGGCGTTTGAAGTGGTGCAGATGAATCCGGTTTACACCAGCGGCAATGTGCCTCAGGGGAACGCGCCTGCAATTTCCAGCTTCACTGCTAACTCGACCAGCATCGCGGCGGGACAGAGCACTACTTTGTCATGGACTGTCGCGGGAGCTTCGTACCTCATTGTATCTCCAGTGCCAGGACCGGTACGGGGAACTAGTGTCAGCGTTTCTCCAACTCGCACAACTACTTACACCCTCTATGCCACCAGCCAGTACGGGCAATCCAACAGCAGCGTGACCATCACGGTCCACTGATGCTTCGCGGTGTTAGCACAAAATGTCAGTCCGGATAAGGCCTGTTCAGCATCCGCTAGGCACTGCACTTCTGGTATTACCAATGTCCTTTGTCAATCCTGTTTTTACAATGATGGAGAGCGGACTGAGGGTACAATATCAAAGCACCCACCGGCCAGGGATTTGGCATCCAATTGGTGTGTCCTATAGGAGTCTGACTAGGTCGCTTTGATGAAAACTTCGATTCGCCTGTTACTTGCCATCGTAATCACCACCAGCCTTTTTGCGCAGGCCCCGGAAGCGGCCAAGCCGTCTACGAATGCACGCAAATCGGACCGGGCAGCGGCCTATTACCACTACATGCTGGCCCATATGTATGAGGAGCAGGTGGCAGTCTATGGACGCAGCGATCTGGCCAGCAAGGCCATCGAGGAATATCGCCAGGCAATTGAAGCCGACCCCACGTCCGAGTATCTGACCTCCGGGTTGGCTGAGCTTTATTTCCGCACCGGACGCATCCGTGATGCAGTCCTGGAAGCGCAGGACGTGCTGAAGCGCGACCCCAACAATCTCGAATCCCACAAGCTATTGGGACGGATTTATTTGCACTCGCTGGGGGACGTGCAGGGTGGAAGCGGATCCAAGGACGTCTTGAAGAGGGCCATCGAGCAGTATGAAGAAATCGTGAGGATTGAACCGGACAGCGTGGAAGACCATCTGCTGCTGGGCCGGCTTTATAAGGTCAACAATGATCTGTTGAAAGCCGAGGGTGAATTCAAGACTGCGGTGCAGCTGGATCCGGACTCGGAAGAAGCGGTGACCATGTTGGCCTACCTCTATAACGAGGAAGGCGACACGGCGCGCGCTACCAAGGTACTGAGCTCAATTCCGGACTCGGCACGCTCGGCCAAGCTTTACACGGCGTTGGGTTACACCTACGAGCAGCAGAAGCAGTACAAGCAGGCCATCGATGCCTACAAGCACGCCATTGATCTGGACCGCGACAACCTGGACGCGATCCGCGGGCTGGCGGACAATCTGCTCAACGATGGTCAGACCGATGCGGCGCTGGAACAATACAAAGTCATCGCCGACGCCAACCCGGAAGATGCGCAAACCTATGTGCGCATGGGCGAGATTTATCGCAAGACGGGCAAGTATGACTTGGCTCTCGACAACTACAAGAAAGCCCAGTCCATGGTCGAAGAGTCGGAGGAAGTGCCTTACTACATCGCCGCCATCTATCAGACCCTTGGCCGCTACGACGAGGCCGTGCAGGTCTTACAAGATTTGCTAAAGAAAACTGAGAAGCCAGAAGGCACCAGCTACAAGCAGGATGAGAAGAACAACCGCGCGCTGTTCCTGGAACGGTTAGGCACGGTGTACCGCGACAGCGATAACGACGCCATGGCGCTGGACACCTTCCGCAAGATGCTCCCACTGGGCGATGACAACGCGGTGCGCGGATACCAGGAAATTGTTGACACCTATCGCGAGGCCAAGCAGTGGCAGCAGGCGACTGACACCGCGAAAGAGGCGCTCCAGAAATATCCCAACAACAGCACTCTGAAAATGACCTATGCCACCCAGGTCGCGGAAACCGGGTCGGCCGACGAGGGTGTGCAGAAGCTGAAGGCATTGCTCAAGGGAACGCCGGAAGACCGGGATGTCTACATAACCTTGGCCAGTCTGTACACTCGCCTGCGCCGCTTCCCGGAGGCAGAAGAAGCCACCGAAAAAGCAGCCCAGCTTTCCACCAAGCCGGAAGAGAAGCAGGGAGTGGATTTCCTGCGCGGTTCGCTCTACGAGCGGCAGAAGAAATACGAGCAGGCCGAGGAGATGTTCCGCAAGGTGATCAGCGCTAATCCTGAGAACACGGCAGCGCTTAACTATCTGGGCTATATGCTTGCGGACCGCAATGTAAAACTGGAAGAAGCCTTCGGCATGATCAAGAAAGCTGTTGACCTCGATCCCGCCAACGGAGCGTATCTGGATTCTCTGGGCTGGGCCTACTTCCGCATGGGTAAGTATGACCTGGCCGAGGAGAACCTGACCAAAGCGTCGCAGCATATCGGCAGTGATCCTACAGTGCAGGACCATTTAGGCGATCTCTATCAGAAGACCGGGCGCCTGAAGCTGGCGGCGACCCACTGGGAGCGCGCGTTGAATGAATGGAACAAGACGGTCAGCGCGGAGCTTGATCCCAGCGATGTGGCCAAGGTGCAGAAGAAGCTGGAGTCTGCCAAGGTAAAGCTGGCCAAGGAAGATTCGAGCAAATAAGATTTTTCTTTGTCATTCCGTCGAGGCGCGAAGTGCCGAGGAGGAATCTGCTTTTCTCGAGCCGGCAATCGTTTAGACAAGTCCTAACAAGACCCCTCACAGAACTCCAGTGCTAAACTTTCTCCATGCTGGCCGACTATGCCGTGCGGGTGGAACAATCGCGCGGACGCCGCTTCCCTGAACCGCAGCATCCCTACCGCAACGACTTTCAGCGGGACCGTGACCGTGTGATTCATGCGCGGGCTTTTCGCCGGCTGGAGGCGAAAACGCAGGTTTTTACCCGCCGCTACTCCGACCATTTTCGTAATCGTCTTACCCATACGCTTGAAGTCGCGCAGACCGCGCGTACGGTGGCAGCCCAACTTAGGTTGAATGTGGATCTGGTCGAGGCCCTGGCCCTGGTGCATGACGTGGGGCATCCGCCGTTTGGGCACGCGGGAGAGAAGGTCCTGGATGCGGCTATGCGGAAGCATGGTTTCGGCTTCGACCACAATCTGCATGCTTTGCGCATCGTCGAGGATTTCGAGGTACGTTACGCGGCTTTTCGTGGATTGAACCTGACTTTTGAGGTGCGGGAAGGCATCGTCAAGCATTCACGGGATTACGACGTGAAAGCTTTCCCGCAACTCGCCGAATATCTTCTCGACTTGCGTCCGCCGCTGGAGGCGCAGTTGATTGATATGGCGGATGAGATCGCCTACAACACCGCGGACCTGGATGATGGAATCGAATCGCAGATTCTTTCCTTGAAGCAAGTACGCCACGGTTTGCCGGCGTTTGGCGAGTTCTATCGCCAGGCCGAGAGCAGCTATCCCGACGCGCCGGAGAAGCTCAAGTTTAATGAAGCGCTGCGGCATCTGTTCGACCGCTTGGCGAGTGATTTGATTCGCAATACAGCGCAAGTTGTCGCCGCCGAGAACGTTCACAGCGTGGATGATGTGCGCGCCTGTCCACGGAGGCTCGTGGGATTCAGTCCCGACCTGGATCGTGAGCGGAAGGAGATCAAAGAATTCCTGCGAGTAAATCTTTATCTCAGTCAGGCGCTCGATTCCGGCAAGGGTGATGCGGAGATGATTATCGGGGAATTATTCGAATTTTGGATGAAACATCCAGACCGCCTGCCGCATGGATATCAGGAGAAGGCCATGGAGGAGCCCCGGCCCCGTGTGGTCTGCGACTACATTGCGGGGATGACGGACAATTTTATCTATGAGCAGTATGAGAAGTATTGCTCGCATTGAATGGAGCCATGGACCCTTCGGCTTCGCTCAGCGGCAGGCGCCCGTCGCTCCATTTCATTTTGTGGCTACGCTGGTTACCACGTCATATAGAACCTGAAATCCCCGCCTGACTTCCTCCACCCGTATGCGTTCGTCATTGCCATGCTGAGTGGCATCCTCTTCGAGGGTAGCGGTGTAGGGATTGAATCCATAAGCATTGATCCCAAGAGGGCGATAACGCTGGCATTCGTTGTATCCGCTGGTGAGGTGAGGCAAGACGGGCACGCCGGGGAAATACTGAGCCGTGACCTTGCGGAATGCGTCATATAGAGCAGTGTTAGTCGGCGAATAGTTCGCGATCCGGAACTCCTTGTCCAACGGTTGAATCGTAACGTTGGAATCATCCACAACCTGCCGGATCGACTCCAGGAATGCCTTCGAGTCTTCTCCGGGCAGGAGGCGGACATCGAGATTGGCCCAGGCATCGGGCGGAATGACGTTGGTTTGCTGTGAGCCACCAAGCATGGTTAGCGCGATCGTATTGCGGAACAGGTAGTTCAACGATTCGTCGTTTTCGATGATCTCCTGAAATTTCTTGTCCTGAATAAACTGGCCGGCATTCAGGAAATATTTCTTGCGTTCGGGTGTTTCTCCTGGCGCGAGCTGCCTTAGAAATTCATCCACCACCGGCAGCACTTTCAGCGGTGTCTTATAGGCGACGATTCGGTCCAGCGCGCGCAACAAGCGGTTGGGAGCAGAATCGGGGTTGGGACGCGAGCCGTGTCCGGGTTGTCCCTGGGCGACGACATGCAGCCAGAAGGTGGTCTTCTCGCCTACATCCACACCGACATATTGCAGCTTGCCGTTTTCCTGAATGTTCTCGCCGCCTTCGTTGATCAGGAACTCAGCATTTCCCAGCAGATCGCGCTGCTTGGCGATCATCCAGTCGGTGCCGCTGCCGTTGACTTCTTCATCGGCTACGGCGAGGAAAATTACATCGCGGTCGAGCGGTACTTTTTCACGTTTCAACAGCACCATTACCATCAGCTGTGCCAGGCCTTCGCTCTTCATGTCCTGCGCGCCCCGGCCGTAGATGGCCCCATGTACGGTCCTGGCCTCGAAGACCGGTTGCGTCCAACGGTTGGGGTCACTAGTGACGACATCCATATGATTCAGCAGAATGATGGGCCGCTCCGGTGATGCTGTCGTGTGCGGAAGACGCGCCCACAAATTGGAATGTGAAGGTGCGTAATCAAAAACCCGGTTCTCGATGCCTTCCTGATCGAAGATCTTTTTGAGGAAAGCTGCGGTGCGCGACTCGTTTCCCGGCGGGTTCGTCGTGTCGATGCGCAGATACTCCTGTTCCCATTCCACCGCCAAATCGGCGTATTGCTTCATTCGCTGGGCAGGAATGTTCTGGGAAGCGAACGCGGTTGCAGATAGTTGCGCATCCAGAGAAATCGCGGTAATTGCCAGAAACAGGAAGTAGACCGTGAAACTTCTGCTTTTGCGGGTTTTTGCCATGCTTTCTCCTGAAATCTTTGGTTCGACGGCGTACGCAGTTTTTATATCAGGTCTCCCAAAAATTACCTTTGGCGTGGACTTTTCACTCGTTTCCCTGTTCGCCAGGAACTACAATGTTATTGGAAACGAAAGACTTAGTATTCCGCAAGTTTGGCACTAGAACTGTTAACAGGTAGGGTGAGTGTCGGGTTTATGGCACTACAGCTTCAGGCCAGCCCAGGCGTCTGTCACTGGCCGAAAAGGCATCAAAGAGTGACCCAAGCTCAAGTCGTTTTGGGGACGCAGACAACAAAATCACGCAACACGCGCGTTGAGGCGTGCTGGAGTGGAGCCCAAATGCTCCCCCAAAATTGGAGGAAGTTGAAATGAAGAACCGTCTATTCTTAGCGCTACTTTTGAGCACCGTGCTGGCGCTTCCAGTCCTGGCACAAGATACCAATTCGACCTCGCAACCGGCCGCGGCCGCGAATACCACGGACCAGACCGCTGCCACCACCGGCGCCAGCGGCAAACCGGCGTTGCAGCCTGACACGCATGAAGGTTTTTGGGGAAAGCTCAATCCTTTCGCGCGCAAGAAGTACGTGCAACGCCAGACCGCGCCGATCCGCGATCGGGTGAACGAACTCGATGAGCTGACCGCGTCCAACAGCAAGATGATCAAGGACGTGGATGCGCGCGCGACCGAAGGCATTAGTTTGGCTTCCGCGAAGGCGAACGAAGCTGATCAGCATGCCATCGATGCCGGCAACAAAGCCACGCTGGCCAACCAGACTGCCACCCAGGCCAACACCCGCTTGACCACGGTCGAGCAGGTGGTGGGCAACATTGACCAATACAAGGCTGCGACCCAGACTGAGATCCGCTTCCGTCCTGGCCAGAGCGTATTGAGCAAGAACGCCAAGGCCGCTTTGGACGAGATGGCTACTCCGCTGAAAGACCAGCATGGGTACATCATCGAAGTGCAGGGCTTCTCTGCCGGCCGCGGACAGGCGGCAATCGCCACCTCGCAGAAGATGGCCGATTCAGTGGTCCGCTACCTCGTGCTCAACCACGAGATCCCGGTTTACCGGATCTTTGTTGTCGGCATGGGTAACGCTCCAGCGGCTACAGACGAAGCTGGAAAGGCCAAGCGCGTAAGCGGTGGACGCGTGGAAATCAGCCTGCTGAAGAATGATGTTGAGCAGCTGAGCGCCAATGCTACTCCGGCTGCGAAATAAGTTACGTTTCGTTAAAAGGCCCCTTGCCTCGGCAAGGGGCTTTTTATTGTTGCAGGCAGTTTGAGTTACGGCGAAATTGACTCCGTAGACTCAACCGTGAAAAGATGCCGCGTTTGCTCTCATCCTCCGCAGGAGACTGGCTCATGCGCAAATCATCCCTTCTTCGAGTTTTTCAGTTCGCAATCGCAATTACGCTCTTACTGACAGCTCTGCCCTCGTTTGCGGCCACACGGATTGACCTGAACAGCAATTGGAGCTTCCACATCGATCCCAAGCGGGAAGGCGAGCAGGTTGGATGGCAGAAGCAGATACCCAGCGAGACGGAATCAGTTTCCATCCCGCACACCTGGAATGTAGGCACGCACAAAGATTACGTGGGCGTGGCGTGGTACTTCCGCCACTTCTCCGCGCCTGCACAGAAGGCCGGGCTTCATTATGAAATCCACTTCGGCGCGACATTTTATAAATCGCGCGTCTGGTTGAATGGGACCGAACTCGGCAGCCACGAAGGCGGCTACACATCGTATTACTTCGACATCACTCCTTACCTGCGGGAAAGCAATCAGCTTGCGGTGGAGATCGACAACCGGCCGGGCGCGGCGACCATCCCTGGCTTCGCACAGCGCCTGGGTGAAAACACCTGGTACGACTGGTGGCATTACGGCGGGATCGTGCGCGATGTGTGGCTCACCGAAAATGAGCCAGTGCTGGTGCGCCGCCAGAAGATTCGCAGTCATGTGGATGGCGGTAGCGCGCAAACCTCCGACGTCGTGTTTCTGGAGAATACCGGTAAATCGGATAAGGCCGTGCAGGTCCGCGTATTTGCTTCCATCGACGGACAGGACGCGCCGGTTGCCGAGCAGACCATCCCCCTGACTTTAAAACCGGGGGCTTCGCAGGCCGAAGTAAAACTCAAAATCGACGCGCCGCGTTTGTGGAGCTTCGACATTCCCAATCTCTACAGCATGAAGGTTGAGGTGAAAGACCGGGCTGGTCATGCAATTGACGAACAGCAGGACACATTCGGCATCCGCACCATCGAGATTAAAGACCGCCACCTGCTGGTGAACGGCGAGCGTGTGCGACTCAGCGGCATCACCCGCCATGAAGAATCGCCTTGGGAGGGCCTGGCGGAAACTCGCGGCACCATGCGTCATGATTACGACGACTTGAAAAATCTACAAGTCACGCTGACCCGTCCGGTGCACTATCCGCAGCATCCTTACATTCTTGATTACGCCGACCGCAACGGAATTTTGTTTATGCCGGAAATTCCGCTGTGGCAGGTCACCGAGAAACAGCTTTCGAACCCGAAGGTCCTCGCGCTGGCCAAACAGCAAATGCAGGAGATGATCGAGCAGGCCGGAAATCATCCCAGCATTTTTGCCTGGAGTGTTTGCAATGAGAGCGAGACCAATAAGCCGGGAGGCATCGCATATTTCCGCGCGATGAAGGAATTCATTCATCAGATTGATCCCGAGCGATATGTTTCCTTCGCCAACAACAATCTGCCGAACCAGGGCAAGCCGGAAGATGACGGCGCATATTATGCCGACTTCATCATGATGAATGAATATTTTGGATCGTGGTCGGGCCCGGCGAATCTATTGGCTCCCGCGCTCGACCAGGTGAATGCCAGTTATCCGGACAAAATGGTGATCATTTCCGAATTCGGTTTTGCGGGAATTTTTTCTAACACTTCGCGCGAAGGGGACGAAGCCCGGATCCGCATTCTTCGCGAGCAAATGCCGGAGATCGCGCGGCGCGATTGGATTGCGGGAGCGATTCTCTGGTGCTATCAGGATTACGAATCGCACCGCAACATACTTCCCGGCCTTACCGAAGGTCCGGTGGACATGGGCATTGTCGATGAAAACCGGCAACGGCGGCCGTCGTATGACGTTTGGCGGGAGATGAATTTTCCGGTCACGCTAAGCGGAGACTTCCTGCCCAGTCCTACGTATATCCCTTCCAAGTTCAGTTTGAATGTTGCCCGCAAACCGGAGACAGACCTACCGTCCTATCCGTTGCACCACTATCGTCTGGAGTGGAAGGTGCGCGATCAAAGGAACGAAGTGATCGCGAGCGGCACGCAAGAATACGAAAACCTGGCTGAGCCGCAAACCGTCCCCGTGGCGTGGAAGGAAACCCCGAATGATTTCCTGACCGTTGAAGTTCGAGTCCTGCGTCCGAATGGTTTTATTGCCGCGGAAAAGAATTTCCGCTGGAGCTCGGGAAGACAGGGCGGCGATATGGATTACCACCCGCAGTAATGGAATTTCCTGGCGCTCTTATTCGAGACTGAGACCGCCGGTAAGTTCGCTGACGCGCGCAACCCGGTGTTCTACGCACCAGCGGTCCAATTCATCCACAGTTTTTTCCGTCGCCCGCGGGTCCCAATAACTGGCTGTTCCAATCTGCACGGCGG
The DNA here is from genome assembly GCA_963837365.1 of uncultured Acidobacteriota bacterium. Taxonomy (GTDB): domain Bacteria; phylum Acidobacteriota; class Terriglobia; order Terriglobales; family Acidobacteriaceae; genus CAWBXL01. Next base: position 1,099,230 of record CAWIMW010000002.1, on the reverse strand, counting down.
TTGCGCCGGCCAGCATGAACTCTGCAATGTCTTCGGCTTTGGAAATTCCTCCCATGCCGATCACGGGAATTTTCACTACTTTTGCAGCGTCGAAGACCATACGCAGGGCGATCGGCTTGATGGCCGGGCCGGAGAGTCCGGCGGTGACGTTGGCGATGCGGGGCTTGCGGGTTTCGGCGTCGATGGCCATGGCTACGAAGGTGTTGATGAGGGAGATGGCGTCCGCTCCGGAATCCTGGGCGACCTTGGCCATGTGGGCGATGCTGGTTACGTTGGGTGATAACTTGACGATTAGTGGCCGCTTCGCCACGCGCTTGGCCAGGCTTACGACTTCTTCCAGCAACCGCGGATCGCTGCCAAACTGGATGCCTCCGTGCGCGGTGTTGGGGCAGGAAACATTCAGCTCGTATGCGGCAATGCCCTCGCCTTCGTTCAGAATATGGATGGTTTGCTCGTAATCCTGCCGGGTATAACCGAAAACATTGGCGAAGACCACAATGTCTTTCAGCTCGCGCAGCTTGGGGAGCTTTTCATCCACAAACGCGCGTGCGCCGATGTTCTGCAATCCAATCGCGTTCAGCATCCCGGCTGGAGTTTCATACAAGCGCGGCGGAGGATTGCCGATCATCGGTTCCTTCGATAGACCTTTGACCACGAATCCGCCCAGCTTGTCGAGATGCAGGACATCTTCAAACTCCACCCCGTAACCGAAAGTCCCGCTGGCCGCGATGACCGGGTTCTTCAGTTGAATTCCGGCGAAGCTTACCGCGAGATCGGTCTTGGGAACGCTGGTTCCAGATGGCGACATCAGCGAGCGTCCTCCTGCATGGGGAATGTTACCGGCTGGATCAGACTTACCGGAGGCGATGACGGGTGCTCAAGCTGCGGGCTTCCTCCGTGCGGGGGGGCCAGACTCTCGCTAAGAACCCGGCCAATGGCGTGAGTGGGGGCATTGATTCCCAACAGTGAAGCCAGGGTTACCGCCATGTCCACCGGTTCGACCGAATTGCGATAGGTCCCCGGTTGGAATGGAATTCCATAAAACGCCAACGGAACATGTGTGTCGTAGGTGTACGGAGAGCCATGGCTGGTTCCGCTTTCATCAAACAGCATGAATGGCGGAGGAACGATCATCATGAACCACCCACGGAGAGGGAAATAACTGTTCAGGTATTTCACTCCTGTCGGCGTATGCGGGATATCTTCACGATTCAGTTGTGCTCGCGTGTAATAGTAGCGGATTCCCATTGGTTGCAAGGCTTCCCCTACCATTTTCTCTGCGTCTTCTTCCTTCACTTTGACGGTGCCGAAGGCCTGGTCATTCAGCCACACAGTGGTCAGGTCGAGGTCCTCGACAAAAATGGTGCTTCGCCCGGGCGTGAGTTTTGCGGATAAGACTTGATTCAATTTGGCGGTTATCTTTTCGCCGGAGAGGCCAACTGCGGGAATATGGAGTTTGCCTGCGACCGCGGGCACGGGAGCAACTCCGTGGTCCGCAGACAGCGCAATCCAAACATTGGCAAGTCCTAGTTGATGCCCCAGGAACTCGAAGAAGCCTGCTAGTTGCCTGTCCAGGGAAAGAGCCATGGCCTGCATTTCCGGCGAATCCGGGCCAACTTTGTGACCGAGAATGTCGTTGGCGGATAAGCCGATGATCAGGAGATCGGTTGCTGGGCCGCTGCCCAGCTTCTCATAGGTGGTCAACTCGCGCGCGAAATCAAATTCGTAATCATTGGCAAACGGGGTAGACCCGACCACTTCGAAAAAGTCCTCCTTCCCGGGCTTGGAATTTGTGGTTCGCAGAACATTGCCGCTGGCATCTTTCCACTCAAGATTGAGATATTTCTCCGCCCGCTTGGCCTCATTGAAATCCTTTGCCCACTTGGGAAGCTCGCTTCGGTAGTACGTAGAGGAGACCCAGGCACCGGACTTGCCATCAATCCAATAAGCGCCGTTGCCGGAAAAACCAGCCGGTAAAACCGCGGCACGATCTTTGAGCGCAATGGCAAAAACACGTGACTTGCCCTGGGTGGCAAGCCTGAGTTCGTCCCCAATCGTGTCAGCCTGCAAATTGTGCGGCGAAGACCCGGAGGCTTTGCCCGGGACTCCAAGCAGTTGGGTAGCGTCGTCCTGCACGGACGTTACTATCCGCTTTGGCCGCGGGTCCCACCACTCGTTTGCCATGATGCCGTGGCCATTGGGATAAGCGCCAGTCAATAAGGTGGCGTGCCCCGGCGCAGTTTGCGTAGTTGCGTAGTTGTAGTTGCAGTTGGTGAAATATGCACCGTGGTCGAGAAACAGCTTGAACCCGCCCTCGCCGAACTGATCGCGGTAGCGCTCCAGATAATCAGCCCGGAACTGGTCAATTACAACAATCACAACCAGCTTGGGATGTCCGTTGTAAGCCGAGGCAAAGGACAACTGTGATTGTAGAAAACACAGCAGAAGTCCCAGAGCTGCGCGGTGGGGGAGTCTCATCGCGCTGGTAGTGTACAACCTAATGTGATAGCGGCCAAAGCAGCTAGGCCGTGGTATTTTCAATAGACATGAGGACATTGAGGATGAAACGAACTGGGGCGTTGATTTCCATTGGAGCGGGTTTGTTGCTCGTGGTAAGCCTGGCGAATTCCTTTGCCGCGCCGCCTGCCACTCCGGACAAGATCGCGCGCGGGAAATACCTGGTTGACGCCATTGCCAAATGTGGCGAATGTCACAGTCCGCTCAATGAAAAAGGAGAACCGATTCCCGGCAAGGAACTCCGCGGCGCGACGCTGACTTTTAAGCCGATCACGTCAATGCCGGTGTGGGCGGACCGGGCACCGAATATTGCGGGTCTACGCGGATGGGAAGAAGAGGATGCGGTCAAGTTCCTCATGACTGGACTCGCGTACAATGATCTGCCCGCTCGTCCGCCCATGCCGCAGTACAAGATGAACAAAGAGGATGCGGCAGCGGTGGTGGCCTATTTGAAGTCACTTTCCCCGGCGGCGAAGTAGAGTATGGCGAGGTTTTCGTGAAGCGATCTGCTGTGGTGTGGGTTGTTCTCTTGTCTGCGGTTATCAGTGCAGCGGCGCAGAAATCCGCTGATCCTGTAATGGCCGCCATGACCCAGGAGTTGACACGGTCTTTTGCGAATCTGAAGAGGACCCCAGTCCCTCCTTACTTCCTGGCCTATCAACTTACTGACAATCGCGCCATTCGCGTGACCAGTTCGTTTGGCGCGCTTACCTACAGTGGCGACGACCGCACACGGGTGCTGGATATCGACCTGCGCGTCGGGGACTACAAGCTGGATAATACCCATCCCCTGCGGGGTAACGCGCGGTTCCGCGGTTTTGGCGGCGACTTCCGCAGCATGCGCGTGCCGCTGGATGACGATTCCGATGCTTTGCGGACCGCGCTTTGGTACGAGACGGACCGCAAATACAAAAGCGCCGTCGAAGACCTGGAGCAGGTCAAAGCCAATGTAGCCACCAAGGTTGAAACGGAAGACAAGTCTGGCGATTTTTCCCAGGAGCCTGCCCAGAAATACATCGAAGACATTGCGCCGTTTTCCTTTGATCGCGCTGTATGGGAATTGAGAATTCGTAAAATTACGGCGCCTTTCCGCAACGTGCCGGGGATCAGCGAGGCCAACGCCGAGGTCAGCGGAGAAATTGAGACCCGCCGTTATGTGAACAGCGAAGGCAGCGTGGAGCGTTTATCCGCGCCGCTGTATCGGCTGGTGATTTCCGCCACCATGAAGGCTGATGATGGCATGGAATTGCCACTGCACCAGACGTACATGTCATTCCGTCCCGACGGACTGCCGGACGACATCACAATCTTTGAAGATGTGGGGAAGATGATCAAAACCCTGGTCGCGTTGAATAAAGCGCCTCTGGCTGAGCCTTACACCGGGCCGGCAATTCTCTCCGGGCGGGCGTCTGCGGTCTTCTTTCACGAAATTTTTGGCCATCGGATTGAAGGCCAGCGTCAAAAGAACGAAGACGAGGCGCAGACCTTCAAAAAGAAAGTAAATCAGGCAGTCTTGCCTGACTTTCTGTCCGTTTATTCGGACCCTACCCTGAAGCAAACTCACGGTACAGAACTTCTGGGCTACTACCCATTTGACGATGAAGGCGTAAAAGGCCGGCGGGTTACGGTAGTCGAAGATGGTGTTCTGAAGAATTTTCTGATGTCGCGTGCTCCGATCGACGGCTTCCCGCAGTCGAATGGACACGGGCGGCGGCAGCAGGGATATGCAGTTGTGGCCCGGCAGTCGAACCTGATTGTGGAAAGTAAGAAATCGGTCTCTCGCGATGAGCTTAAGAAGATGCTGATTGAGCAGATCAAAGCTGCGAACAAGCCGTACGGATTAATCTTCGATGACATTGAGGGGGGATTCACATTCACGCAGCGGACGCTCCCCAACGCATTCAATGTCATGCCGACCGTGGTTTACCGGGTCTATCCCGACGGTAAAGAAGAGTTGGTGCGCGGTGTGGATTTGATCGGAACTCCGCTGATCGCCTTCAGCAAGATCACGGCTGCCGATGATGACGTGGGAGTGTTCAACGGCGTTTGCGGCGCGGAGTCCGGATGGGTGCCGGTTTCGGCGATTTCGCCGGGGTTGCTGGTTTCGCAAATAGAAGTGCAGCGTAAAGAAAAATCGCAGGAGAAGGCTCCCGTACTGCCTTCGCCTCCAGCAGACAAATAGTGGAGTTGATATGAGAACGGCAACAAAAATCGTGATCGGTCTGCTGGCGGCCGTACTGCCGCTCTGTGCGCAGGATAAAGACGACGTTGTCATGAAGGCGATGAACGACGAACTGGCGCGGTCGGTCAGCCAGCTTCATGTGGCGGATCTGGAGAAGCCTTATTTCTTTTCTTACCGCATTGATGACTTGGACAGCGCGACCATTTCCGCATCGCTGGGCAGCGTGACCCAAAGCAATCCGATTCGTACCCGGATCATTGGAGTGGAAGTCCGGGTCGGCGACTACGCATTCGACAATAGCAACTATGTCTCTGCCCAGAGTTTTGGCGGTGGAGGCATGTCAGCCGGTGTGGTGCAAGGGCCACTGGACGATGACTACCAGCAGGTGCGGCGGCAATTATGGGTGGCTACCGATGCGCAGTACAAACATGTAGCCGAGGAGTTCTCTGCCAAGAAATCGGCTCTGGCTAACCGAAAGCGCACTACTGATATTGCTGACTTCAGCAAAGAGCAGCCGGCCACGGTCCACGAGCCCAGGTCTGATGCCAAAGCGGATATTGCCGCTCTCGAACAGTTGGCGCGAGAGGTGTCACTCCCCTTCAAACAGATGCCGGATGTGCTGACCTCGACCGTGCAGATTCAATTCAAGAATCTGTATACGCGCTATGTAAACAGCGAGGGTTCAACCTTCACCCGCTCGGACCCGGCCTATGCACTACGGATTGACGCGGACACGCAAGCGCCCGATGGGCTTCCCATCCACGATACGCTCCAATTCTTCGGCGATTCCTTGAGTGACCTGCCGACAAAAAGTGCGCTTGTCGCCAAGGCAAAAGACATGGGGCTGCGCTTGCAGAAGCTGCGTGCCGCCCCTTCCGCCGAGCAATACAACGGGCCGGTGCTTTTTGAGGGTGACGCCGCGGCTGAGGTCTTTGCTCAGGTGTTCGCTCCGGGGCTCGCTGCCTCTCGAATTCCCGACAGCGATGATCCGCGCTTCGAAGTTTTCTTCAAGCAGATGATGAGCCAGATGGGTTTGGGAGGCAGCCTGCTGGACCGCATTGGCGGCCGGGTGTTGCCGGAGTGGATGGACTTGGTTGACGATGCGCGGTTGAAAGAGTATCAAGGCACAAAACTGACAGGCTCCTACGAGATTGATGACGATGCGGTTCCTTCCCACACTACGAAGTTGGTGGAGAAGGGAATGCTGAAAACTTTGCTGACTTCGCGAGTGCCGGTGCGGATGATTTCCCACAGCAGCGGCAGCCGGAGGAGTCTGGGCGCTGTGCCCAGCAACTTGATTGTCACTTCCAGCAAAACGTCTACCAGCGCTGAACTGCGCGAAGAATTATTGCGCCGCGTCAAGGACCGTGGATTGGAATATGGAATTATTGTCCGCCGCACCGGAGGCGGGGCCAATCCGGCGATGCGGGCGGCGGCAATGATGGCGGCGTCTCCGCAATCAGCGCCGACCAATACACTGCTCGAGGTCTACAAGCTTTTTCCCGATGGGCATGAGGAGCTGGTGAAAGGTGCGGAGCTTTCCGGCCTGACCGCTGCGACGTTTCGGGATATCGTTGCCGCCGGGGAAAAGCCCATGGTCCTGAATCAGCAAGTCATTCCCAACATCAATTCGATTTTCTCGATGGGCATGGCGGGCGGGCTGGATATGCCGGTGGCGTCGTTTGTCGTGCCGTCGCTTTTGTTTGAGGAAGTTTCTCTGACTAAGGCAGAGGGGCCGTTCCCGGCGCCGCCTGCGTCGAAGGCGCCGCTGGCTGGGAATTGATCGCATGTTTCAGCATTGTACGAACAGCATCATCGTTTGTCGTTCCGAGCCGGCTTTATCGGCGAGGAATCTGTTTTCTTCCGGCAGTCAAACAGCAGATTCCTCCTTGTCGCTGCGCTCCTCGTCGAAATGACAAATCTGGAAGGAGTGCTTACGCTTTCCAGCTTTTTTCCGTTAAAGTAATAAATTCCCATGCTTGATCTGAACTTTGTCCGTAACAACCTCCCTTTGGTCGAAGAGAAGCTGCGCGCGCGGGGCATGGACCCGGCTGAGATTTTGAAAGATTTCAAAACCGTAGATGCGCAGCGGCGCGAAGCCATTACTACGGCGGAAACCATGAAGGCGCAGCGCAACCGCGCGTCCGAAGAAATTGCCAAGCTCAAGAAAAGCGGGCAGGACGCCAGCGCGCAGATGGCGGAGACAAAAGAACTGCGTGAAAAGATCCAGCAATCCGAAAAGGCTGCTGGAGAACTCGAGCGGAAGCTACAGGAGATCATGGCGGGCATCCCCAACCTGCCGAGCGAGACCGTTCCGATTGGCAAGAGCGCGGAAGACAACGTGGAAGTGCGGCGCTGGGGCACAATGCCGAAATTTGATTTCGCTCCCAAGCCGCATTGGGACCTGGGTGAGCAGCTTGGAGTCCTTGATCTGGAACGCGCCGTAAAGCTGACTGGAGCTCGTTTTGCAGTCTATTGGGACATGGGTGCGCGGCTGGAGCGGGCGCTGGCCAACTTCATGCTCGACCTGCACACCCGTGAGCATGGTTATACCGAAGTCCTGCCGCCGTGCCTGGTGAACTCCGATTCCATGTATGGCACCGGGCAACTCCCAAAATTTGCCGCGGATTCGTTTCGTGTGCCGCATGGAGAGAAGGACCTGTGGCTGATTCCAACCGCGGAAGTCCCGGTCACGAACCTTTATCGTGATGAAACCCTGGAGGCCGCCCAACTGCCGGTTTCTCTTACTGCGTATACTCCCTGTTTCCGCAGCGAGGCGGGGTCCTACGGCAAGGATGTCCGCGGCATCATCCGCCAGCATCAGTTTCAGAAAGTGGAGCTGGTGAAATTCACACGTCCCGAGGAATCCTACGAGCAGTTGGAAAAGCTAACGCAACATGCGGAAACAGTGCTGCAAAAGCTGGGGCTGCATTATCGCGTGATGGCGCTGTGCACTGCCGACATGGGTTTCTCTTCCGCCAAGACCTACGACATCGAAGTCTGGCTGCCGGGGCAGCAGCTGTTCCGCGAGATTTCTTCCTGCTCGAATTTCGAGTCATTCCAGGCGCGGCGGGCCAATATCCGCTACCGCCCTGAGGGTAAGAACAAGTCTGAATTCGTTCATACACTGAATGGCAGTGGACTGGCGGTAGGGCGCACTTGGCTGGCGATCCTGGAGAACTACCAACAGGCCGATGGTACAGTCATGGTTCCCGAAGCCCTGCGGCCCTATATGGGCACAGACCGTTTAACCCCTAAAAAGTTCTAAATAAAGGAACTCCATTGCCAAGACAGGGAGCAGAAACTAGACTTGAACAGGACTGAAGCGACCACCCTTCAGGCCGGGACATCCCCCGTTCCGATGACCGGAATCTGGCGCACAATCCGCGGATACATCCTCTGGTCCTACGAGCGCGGCACCATCCAGTACGACGTGATGGTGACGCTGATCCTGCTATTTGTTTTCCTTTCACCACTCCGCATCGCCTACAACGACAAACCGATTGACCGGAGCCTGCATCCTACTGGGGTAGTCGTAGTGCCAGATGGTAACGGTTTCATTTTTGAAGTTGAAGGCGCGGCAGTGAAAGGGACCGATGATGCCGCGATTAAGAGCCAGTTGTTGCGGATTGTTGAGTCGATTTCCGGCGAGGTCACGATCACAAAGTACGAAGTCGTGCGCGACGACCACACGGGAGCTGTTCTCAGCTATAAGGTATGGGCGCAACGCGGCTAGCGGAAGCAGCTAATTATGGAAATTTTGACGCTGTACCTGCGCAGAATCTTTTTGTTATCGGTCGTTTTCTTAGCACTGTTCTCTCAAATCGCTTTTGCTGAGACCGATGCGGCTTCTCTAGAGCATGTCCTGGACTCGATGGACAAAGCCGCAGGTAATTTCCGGACAATCGAAGCTGATTTCTCCTGGGACCAATTCACACGAGCCGTTGAGCAGACCGACACACAAATAGGAAAAATCTATTTTCGCAAGGTCGGCAAAGAAGTCGAGATGATGGCGGACATAACCGGCCCTGCCCCGGGGGACCGAAGATCTATATTGTTTTCGGGTTCAAAACTCCAGGTCTATTTGCCCGGCCCAGATAACAAGACCAACCAAGTCACAACCTATGACACCAGCACGCATTCCGAAGTGGAAACGTACCTCCTGTTGGGCTTTGGCGGCCGCGGACACGATCTGGAAAAATCGTTCGAAGTCACCTATCTAGGAAATGAAAAGTTGGGAGGAATTGAGACGGGCAAGATCAAACTGGTGCCCAAATCAGAAAAGGTCAGGAAAACCTTTGACCAGATCATCCTATGGATTGATACCGGCCTGGGAATTTCTGTACAGCAACAGCTTTTTCCACCACTAAGCGGCGATTACCGGCTCGCCAAATACTCCAATATCCGCATGCCACAACGGCTCCCGGACAACGTGTTCAAGCTGAAGACCAACGGAAAGACTACGTTTGTGACGCCTTAGGACACAATGGTCACCAAAACGTAACCGATTGCATAACCTGTAGAAAGATTACGGCTGAAAAAGCGGCGCGTGCCATTTATACTGCGCCAAGACGAAGATTGGACGGATTCCCCGTTATGGCCAAGGTTTTTACCATCCCGGTACCCCCCAAGCTAGGCGGCAGGCGGCGCGAAACTGGCTCCGACAAGCGTTACGTTGAAGGCCAACGCCTGCTGGTGGAGGCTATGAAATATCTGGCACAATCCGACCCTGTGTCCAATAAAGACGCGGTACAGTTGCTTTCCGAGCATGTCCGCACCCGCTTCCGCATGACCGACTCGCCTTTAAGCTAGCCATGTGATTCTGTTTATTGTTCCCATAACAATTCCCATAATGTCTTTGTTATGAACCACATGACTGATAGTCAAACGCAGATTTTACTTGACGTGGTGGTCACTTCGCAGCATACACTCTGTGGTTAAGACAAACGGGGCGTGGTTCGGATTGTGCCCGTTTGCGTCCCCCGGAGGACCCCATGCGGTATTTCTGTACTCGCAGAGTGGTGTCAGTGTTTTTCTTGGCCTGTTGTTTTCTACTAACCCTGCCTGCTTTGGCTCAGAAAATCACCGGTGACATTTCGGGGACGGTGACCGATAACAGCGGCGCTGTGGTAAAGGGAGCGAAAGTCGTTGCGACCAATACGGCTACGGGAGAAACGCGCTCGGCTATGTCTTCCGATGCGGGGTTTTACCGCATTCTGGAGTTGCCGCCGGGCAACTATAAGGTCACGGTTACGGCTCAGGGGTTTAAGACTACGACGCGCGTAGCCGAAGTGGCACTCGCAAGGGTAACAACGTCCGACTTCCAGCTTCAAATAGGCCAAGTTTCTGAGACTGTGCAAGTAGAAGATGTCGCCCCGCTAGTAGATACCTCGGAGGACCGGCTCAGCACCGTGATTGAGTCTCGTCGGGTCGAAGATCTTCCCAACAACGGCCGCGACTTCAATAACCTCTTAGACGGCGTGCCAGGAGTGCAGCGCAGTCCCGGCGGTGGTTTCCAGAGCCTGAACATTAATGGGCAACGCGCCACCTCGAATAACTTCGCCGTGGACGGCATCCCCAATAATGATCGCTACTACGGAGAATCATCGACCGGCCAGGCTGCCATTGCCGGTACCGCTGCAACTTTGATCCCCTTGGAAGGTATTTCAGAATTCAACGTTCAGTCGAACCCCAGCGCCGAATATGGAGTGCGTGGCGGATCGGTGATCAACATCGGGTTGAAAAGCGGCACCAACTCGCTTCACGGTGGCACTTTCTGGGACCGCCATACCGACGCTTTCGATGCCACCAACCATTTCTCGGAGTCAAAATCACCCTTCCGCCTGAACCAATATGGAGCGTATGTTGGCTTCCCTATTGTGAAGGACAAAGTTTTTGGCTTCGTATCTTTCCAGGGATTTCATCTAAAAGATGTTTTTCCCTCGAAAGTGGATGTGCCCACGCCGGCTGAAATCGCCGACGCGACTCAGTGTGTAACTCAAGGAACAAATGACGACACATCAGGCACAATCGGTCCCGACGGAAATCCCTGGAAGACTTGCTTAAACACTGGGCCGGGGCCGGGCAGCGACCAGATTTACGGCACGATGGACGACGCAACGGTCAATAGCATCGGAGCCAACCTGCTCTCTTTTGTTCCCACGTCCCCTACAGGGAGCCTGAATGTAGCCTCCTCCAACGCCTTGGATGTTACCAACTTCCACGCCAAGGTTGACTATGTAATGAGTGAATCACAAAGGTTGTCGGTCAAATACCTGTTCGGGGACAGTCTCGGCAACCAGCCGGCCGCGCCCGGCGTATTGCCCTCGGCGGGACCGAAGGCGACGGGTCCGAGCATGTGGAACTCGGTTGCTCCGTCTCGCGCGCAGTTGGCCGGGCTTAACTACACTTGGACGATCAGCCCTACGAAAGTTCTAGAAAGCCGTGTTGGGTACACGCGATTCTCGCAGCGTATTGGACTGAATAACGACATCGATCCGAACGCGCTCGGCATCAATACCGGGCCCTTGGGAGCGGGTGCACAGGACAAGGAAAATTTTGGCGTGCCTACCGCCTACTATCTTGGTTATTTCGGCAACAATGATTATGGAGTAGTTGGTGGAATCGGCGGTTACCCCATCATTACCCGGCCAGACTCAACCTTTGACTGGCAAGAACATTTCACGATGACCAAGGGCAAGCACACCATCAAGTTTGGTGGGCAGTTCCAGAAGGGTTATACGAAGAGCCGGCGCGATCGCGGCCGCACCAACATGTACTTCTACTACTATGGATTCCAAGGGTGCGGAGGTGGCGCGACTCCGGCCTGCGACCCAATTTTTGCATCTAAGGATGCGGATGGCAATCCCCTGGTCACACAGAGCAATCACGTCGCCGCGTTGAATGAATTGCTACTTGGATTGACCGAAGGTGCCCAGCGGTCCTTCGGGGTTACGACTCGCCATATTTATCAAAACTCAGTGGGTTTTTATGTGGAAGACAGCTGGAAAGTAAAGCCGAACTTCACTCTTGAAGCCGGCCTGCGCTGGGATGTGGCCGGCGCTCTCGGCGAAAGCGGCAATATCGGCTCCAACTTTTTGCCCGACGATCCCAAGGCCGATAGTGAGGGATTCGTAAGCCTCTCCCAGCAGCCGCTTTATAAAGTCGACAAGAATAATTTTGGACCGAGGCTTGGAGTGGCCTGGGATATTTTCAAGGATGGCAAAACGGTTTTGCGCGCCGGATATTCTCTCAACTACGACTTGCCGAATTTCGCCACCTTGCACGCCCCCCAGACATTCCTCAATTCTTTCTCCGGCACACGCGCCGGGTTTTATACCCAGGTGCCGCAGGGTGACTTCCCGGTTGCCATTTTTGGAACCCCGCAGTCGAATTTGGATATTTTCAATGCGGGGAGCCAGCCGAACCAACTCTGTGACTTCTTCATCTGTATGGCGGACGGCGTGAACATCTACGGTCAAAGCGTCACGCCGGAGGGGCCATTTAATGTGGCTCAGGTGGTGCGTAACTTCCGAACACCGATGAACCACTCCTACAACCTGACGATAGAGCAGGAGCTGTCTAAAAACATTTCTTTCAGTGTGGGATATGTAGGTACCGCTGGTCGTGATTTGGCCAACTGGCGCGACCTAAATGCTTGTCCCATCAGCGATCAAGCGTGTGATGCGAGTCGGCAGCCATTTTCGGCGATCTCTTTCACCGATCCGTCGACCGGCGATCCTGTTATGTACAACCACATCATGCAACTGAATAACGATGGCTATTCAAACTACAACAGTTTGCAGACTTCGTTAAAAGTGCGCGAAATACATGGCGCGACTGGACAATTTAACTTTGTCTGGTCCAGGTCGATGGATACTGGGTCGGCCAACCGTGGAGGCGATTTCCTTTCCAACTTCCAGAACCCCTACAGTGTGGATAAGAACTACGCCCCCTCGGGATTTGATACGCCGCTGAGTGCCAGTTTTACTCTCATCTATGATGTACCCAAGGTTCACGCATTACCCAAGTTGGCGGGCGAAGGCTGGCAGCTGAATTCAATTTTCCGCGTGCAGAATGGTCGACCTTTCACGCCATATATAAGCGGCGATCCTTCTAACCAGGGCCTAAAGAGGACTTTCGCCGACTACAATGGCAGTCCACTCGATTACGATTACCACAACCAGGACCACTTCTTTAATACAGACGCATTCAGCGCTCCGGCCGATGGATTTGTCGGCAATGCCGGCCGAAATAGTTTGCGCCAGCCAGGCATCGCCCAATGGGATATGGGTATTTTCAAAAGCTTCCGTTTCGCGGAACGCTTTGACGTCCGCTTCAGTTGGGAAGTTTTCAATGTGCTGAACAAGACCATGTACGCGATCGAAACCGGCAAGATCACCAGCGGCGCGTTTGGCACATTCTTTGCCACCCCGGATGTAGGTTTAGGCTTTAATCCGATTCTGGGTACAGGTGCGCAGAGAAATATGCAGTTCGGCTTGAAGCTGACTTTCTAAATCTTAATAAACGGTCACTCACAGGGAGTTTACCGATGGTAAACTCCCTTTTTGTTTCCCATGCGGCGTCTTCTTCCGGTTCTTCTTTTTCTCGGGTTCGTCACTAGCACAACGGCTTGGGCTGAAGCTCCCAATATCATTTTCATTACGGTGGACACGACCCGCGCCGACCGCATGGGTTTTCTTGGCAGCAAGCGCGGGCTTACTCCCAATCTCGACGTTTTGGCCCGGCAAGGCGTAGCGTTTGAAAAAGCTTTTTCCCAGGCCCCCCTGACCCCGGTTTCTCACGCAACGATTTTTACCGGCACCTATCCTCAATTCCATACGGTCACCGATTTCGGGCATCCACTGCCTGCGCTATTGCCGTATGTCCCGGAGATTATGCAGAAGTCCGGATATCACACGGCAGCGTTTATTGGATCTCTGGTACTCGATCCCAAGGCAAATATGGCACCGGGATTTGATCGTGGATTCGATTTCTTCGACGGCGGTTTTCGTCCCAAGCTTGGGCCAAACGAAGACCGCTATGACACGGTGGAGCGACGGGCGGGAACTGTGGTTGCTCATGCCATCGCCTGGCTAAACAAGAAACAGCAAGCCCCATTCTTCATCTGGGTGCATTTATATGACCCGCACGCGCCTTACGACCCGCCTCCGCCCTACGACAAGCGCTTCAAAGATCCCTATGACGGAGAGATCGCCTACGCGGATTCAGCTCTGGGCAGGCTGTTTCACTATCTGCGTCAACGCGGACTCTACGATCGTACGCTGATAGTGATGATGTCCGATCATGGAGAATCCCTTGGAGCTCACGGCGAGAGCATGCATGGAATTTTCCTTTATGACGAGACCATTCATGTCCCACTAGTGTTCAAACTTCCGGGTGCGCTACTGGCAGGTAAACGGGTAACTACGCGTGTACGTCTCGTCGACGTTGCGCCAACTCTTTTGAGCATGTTGAGTCTACCGTTGCCGCCAACTTTTCAAGGCGAGTCGCTGGTCCCGGAGATGAAGTCCAGTCCGAAGGCATCGGGAGACCTGCCTGCTTATTCTGAGACCGAGTATCCGCACCGGGCGTTCGGCTGGGCGGGAATCCGTTCTATGCGCACGGGAAAGTATTTGTATGTCCGCGCTCCCAAGCGCGAGCTCTACGACCAAACGGTGGATAAAGCTGAGGAGCACAATTTGGCGGCCGCTTCACCTGCCGTCACCGATACGCTCGGAGCGCAACTCGACAAGTTTTACGATCAGACCACCAGCTATCACGGCAATCCGCAGCAATCTACCCCCAATGCCGAGCAGAGCGCAAACCTCGCAGCCTTGGGGTATGTCTCATCCAGTGCGGCGGGCAAATCCCAGGACCCACTGGAAGGCGCCGACCCCAAAGACAAAATTGAAATCTCCAACGTCCTGCATGAAGGCATGATTGCGGTGGAAGATGGGCGCTACAACGAGGCTATTCCCATGCTGCGACATGTGTTGGCCGATAGTCCCGCGATCTCCGCCGCGCAGCTTCAGTTGGGAATTGCCCTCGCGCGGACCAAGCGCTATCCAGAGGCTATTCCTGCGCTGAAGAAAGCGATTGAGCAGGTTCCTGACGCCCTACAAGCGCAGTATGAACTGGGTTTGGCATTGTTTGAGACTGGGGCCTGGCAGGAATCGGCCCCGTATTTTGAAACCGTGGCCAAGAAGCGTCCCAAGTGGGTGGATGCGCAATATTCCCTGGCCTCGGTTTATGCGCGCATCAAGCGCGTGCCGGAGGCAGTGGAGTTGTTGCAAAAGGTCGTGGAGATGAGTCCCGATCATTTCCGGGCGAATTTACTTTTGGGACGGATTCTATCTCTCCAGGGCGATCCCGCTTCGGCAGTGCCTAAGCTGGAGAAAGCCGTACAGGTCTCGCCAAATTCGGGCGAGGCGCACAGTTTTCTTGCGGATGCTTACTCACAGTTGGGAAGAGAAGCGGATGCTGCGCGGGAACGGGAGCGAGCCAAGAGCTTGCCGCGCTAGGAAAGAACGCCGATGACTGACACCATCATCCAGGAGGCGCCAGGCGCGAATTGAGCGTCTTCTTCCAGAAGACAACAAACAGGGGCGGAATTTCCGCCCCTGTTTTGTTTGTGATCTGTAGTTGTTAGAAGGAATACCTCGCACCGATCTGCATGATGCGCGGTTGGCCCTGGATCGAAACAAGGTTCGACCAATTGCCTGGCGCGGTCAGGCTACGCAGCGCTGGGTCGCGGCCTACTCCGAATCCGGTCCGGCTAATATCAACCAAACCGAAATGCTGGGTGTTGGTTACGTTGAACGCGTCCCAGCGAAGCTGTAGATGGTGGTTCTCGCTCCAGGGCATGGTGAACGTTTTGCCCAAGCCAAGGTCCAACGTCACATATCCCGGCAAGCGAAGGAAGTTTCGGGTGCCGGTTTCACCTGGGTAGGCATTGCGGAAACTGCGATAAATATCGTTGATGGATCCGCACGTACCGAACAATTTCGGCTGTCCGCCCACCACGCCAGTGCAACTATGCACTGGCGTGGTTGGGGTCACGTTGGCTTGCGCATTCCAGTTCGTGGCCCAGCGAGAATCATCAAAGGGAGACTGAGTCGGCAATCCTGTGTTCCAGCGGAAAATTCCGGAGAGTTGCCAGCCTCCCAGAACCGCATCGGCGGCGCCGCCGGTATTCATAAAGCGCTTGCCCTTACCGACCGGCATACTCCAAACGGCATCTGCGTTGATGCTGTGACGGATATCGAAGTCGGAGTTGGCATAGCTGTCGCGCTGGCGAATGGGGTTCAAGATGAATGCGCCATTGCTGTTTGTATTGCCATACGCGCTGCTTTCACTTTGCAGGCCGGAGGCATCGTCCAGGGAATGCGACCAGGTGTAGTTGAAATCCAGGATCAGGCTGCTGAGGCGCTGACGGACTGAAACCGTCAGAGCGTTGTAGTTGGAGTTTCCAATCGTGCTCCAGGCTGAGAGAGCACCATATTGTGGATGCATGAATAGAGTTGGAGCATTCACGCTCGGGTCGGCCAGGACGATGTCCGTTAGTGCCTGCGTGTCAGTCCAGTCGTTTCCGGAAAAGAAGCAGTTGCCCGGGTCAGTTGGAGACATGCCAACCCGGCTGTTGAAGGCGTAGAAAGCCTGGGTGTTGGACCACGCTGGGTTCCATTGGATGGCCGGGTCGCTAGGCGCGGTCCCGCAAGTATCAACGCTGGTAGACGGTAATTCGAAGAAATCGTTCAGAGTCTGAGCAAACCCTGCGGGCAACAGATTCTCAAAAAATGGGATTGCAGCAATTGAGTCTACCGAAGTGCCCTTTTGCCGCTCCTGCTCCAGTGTCTTTCCAGCGGTGTACCAATCCACCTTGCTCTGAGGATCCACGATATCGTTAAAGGCTGTGACGTCACGTCGTGCCAACAGATGCCGACCCTTTCTGCCGATGTAGGAAGCTGAAACCAGCATGCCCTTGGGAAGCTGGCGTTCGAGGGTAAAGTTCCAGACGTATTGGGTAGGTGCTCGCAATTGTGAATCTACCCCAGTCTCAATGCGTTCTCCCTGATCGGAAGGCTGGGAAAGAGGGAATGCCAGATTGCTCGGTACATCCACATTTGGCAACGTCCGGACATCCTGGCTAAACCCAGTAAAGAGTGGGCCCAAACTGCCGGAGTTGGTGGTGTCGTAAGTATTGGCATTGATATTGAAGCTCGAAGTGAAGCCCAGCGTGTTGTTCAAGTCCCAGTCTGTCGCGAGGGCCTGGCCATAGTAGTCATTGGTAATGGCAAAGCCGCCGCGAACTACAGATTGGCCACCCTTGCCGATCAAGCGGCCGAAGAAGCCGTCTCCGCCTTCAGGCGACCAGGCGACAGCAACGCGAGGCTGGAAGTTGTTGGTGTCCCAGTTATACATGGGCTTGCCATGGTTGGCAGGGCCCGACTTGTTTATCACAATCGGATCGCTAAAGTTGATTCCTTGTTTCGCGGCTGCCAGACGCTGATTAAAGAAGGTACTCAGCGGGGTTTCAGGTTGTACCTCAAAGCCGTTCTTTTCATATACCGGGCGCTCTAGGCTGTAGCGTAACCCCATGGTCACGGTGAGGTTCGGCCGGACTTTCCAGGAATCCTGTATGTAAGTGTCGTACGCCTGGGTGGCGAAATTACGTGCCGTCGGCGTACCGCTGCCCAAAAGGGTACCGTCGTGGCCGAAGGTGAAGTTCGAAGTGTATTCAGAGAAGCGGCCAATCAGCGCGGTGGCTGCGTTTTGCACCTGCACCGCAGACTCCAGCCGCTGACTGTTTCCCTCATCGCCATTCAATCCCGCGGAGTCGAGGAAGCTCTGGAATTCATTGGAAACGTGATCGCCCGCACCTAAGTAAAACGATGGATTGGTAATCGCAGTATCAAACGCATTGGCGAAGCTTACGCGACTGTTACTGACCAGGCGAATGTTGGTCCCGAACTGGATGGTGTGCTTGCCGCGGATCCAGGAAACGTCGTCGGTGAAGTTGTGGACTGGAGTAATGCGGGAAAGAGTGTGAGTTTGGCCATTCGGCTGGAAAACAAAACGGAAAGAAACGTCATTGCCAAAGCTGTCACCGCCATCGTCAAAAGCCTGGCGTGTATAGCCATAACGGAAATTGTTGACCACATTGCTTCCGATGCTCCAGGTATGGCCGGCAGCCAGGCCCCAGGGATGGTTCCATACTTGTGGCGCCGTCGTATCGGGTAGCCACTGCGGCTGTTGCTGGTGATCGTGAATGACGTTCAGCCTTACAAACACATTTTGATTGGAAGCCAGGTTAAAGTCGAACTTGGCTACATGCGAGTTTAAATGCACAGGCGTCGGGGCATTGAACCTGAACCCGCCGGTGTTCAGTCCATCTCCCACGGAAGTATCGTTCGACGGGTATTTTGCGGCTGCTGCAGCCAACGCGTTGACTGCCACTGAATTTATTCCTGCAACGCTGTAAGCCTGTTGCAGTTGGGAGAGATTTAAGCTATCTGTATTGATGGACCCTGTGCATTCACCAGTCATTGCGTCAACCTGCGTGCAATACTGATAGTTAACGACGCCTTGACCGAGATTTTCTAATGGAACTACTCGCGCTACGCTCTGACCGCTGGCATCACGCCGCCCTTCATAACTGTAAAAAAAGAATGCCTTATTCTTGATAATCGGCCCGCCGAATGATCCAGAAAAGGTATTACGAACCAACGGGGTGCGTTCTACTTGAGGTGTGGAATGGATATTGAACCAATTGTTCGCGGTGAATCCTCGTGAACGGAAGAACTCAAATGCCGATCCATGCCAATCGTTAGTCCCTGACTTGGTAACCAGGTTGACCTGGGAACCGGAAGAGCGGCCCTGGTTGGCGTTCGCATTTGCGGTCGTAACCCGGAATTCGTCAATGGCCTCGGTGTTAAGCCGCAGGACCGGTCCAGTAGTGATGTCGCCGCGGTCATTGTCCAGGCCGCCGATTACAAGGCCGTTCGTGTCGCGCGGTATTTCTGCGTTACCAGTTTGCGCATTGTTGATATCCACGCCGTCCAGCGTGACGTTGGACTGGTCTGCGCGGGATCCTGTTACGTAACCTTCGCGGGTTGCGCCGGGCTGCAAGCTGAGCAGATCAACAAGGTTGCGGGCCTCGAGCGGAAGCTGGGTGATCTGCTCACTGACGAAGTTATTGCCCAGCGTGGCGTCTTCGGTGTTGGCCAGGAAGGCGCTGGCTGATGCACTGACTTCGACCGTTTCAGACGCCGCACCGACCTCCATCGTGACGTTCGTTTCTGTCCGCTTACCTATGATGGCGTGCACGTTGTTAGTCGTCTGCTTCTTAAAACCTTTGGCTTCGACTTCCAGCCGATACTCGCCTGGGACCAGGAAGTCAAAGATGTAGTTGCCGGTTTCATTCGACTTACCCTCGCGTTTTGCGCCGGTGGCCTGATTTGTCAACGTGAGAGTGGCACCGGAAACGACCCGATTTTGTTGATCGGAAATCGTACCCGTTATGGTTGAGGTGCCCGTTTGTCCCCACAGAGGACTTGCCAATAAAAGAATGGTCAAAATGAAAACGACTAGGTGCGAGGTGCGCATGTCGGCTCCTTAAAATACAAACTTAAGAATTTGCAAAAACTGAGTTGTTTGAGACTTCAACGTTGAAACAAAGGCGAACCTAGACCAATGTTTATAGAGGTTTGCAATCCTACTACCAATCAAAACTGTTGTGAAGAAGAGTTTTGCTGTGAAATTTTGAATTAATATCCCAAATATTGGGAGTTTTTACAAATCAACCTACAATTTCCCGGATTTTATTTATTATGACTCAGGGACAAATACACGACAGCTCAACAAGATGACCACTGGGTAGCATTCGAGGGTATAGCGAGTTTCGGGATTCTCGAGTGAGCCGAGAAAGGCGGAACGCAACAAGACAAACAACAACAGAAACGCAAGTAGGGGGAATGACCGCCCACTGACCAGTCCTGCAAAGGCCGCACCGACATAGAAAAGATTAATTACACCCAACGCCACAGCCAAGACGGACCACTTGGGATCATCGTTAAATTCCCACCAGCGGGAATCTGAAGGGAGAATTTCAGTGCGGGGACGCAGCCACATATCGGCGATACGCGCCACGGGCAGCCACAGATAATAGCGAATCGGCGACTGGCGGATGCGGTCGGCGGCAATTTTGGCGAAACGGGCATCCAGTTCGGGCGTGACGTGCAGCTTATTGTTATAGTCTGCAATCAATTGCTCTGTTTCTAGTCGCTGTGCTCCGGAGTCAAATGCGCGGGATGGGAGCTTGCCGGCATCCATCGCATTTTCAGGAACCGCCCAGTAAATTTCCTCGACGGAGGCGTAGTCCACCATCCAGGTCCGCACCCAGCGGTCAAATCCCAAGGGAACAAATTCATCAGGCGCGTTGGCGTAGCGCGGGGCTAAGGGTTCGAAACGATGTAACGTATGCAGGTTGCGTAGCGACCACGGTATTAAAGGAGCCAACGCGACAGTGCCGACCATCAGACCCGTCTGGAGGAAGTACACCGTAGAGGATGGTGATCTCCGGATAAGCGAGATGATCACCATGACTCCCAGGTATCCGGCGATGGCCATGAGCAGCAATCCCCCGTCAGGGCGGAGAAGGATGGCGCATCCGGTTGCGATGCCGCATCCAACCCATGGAAGCAGGCGGCGATCCCGCCAATTTGCCAGTCCGCGAACCGCCAAATCGAAAGCCAGCACCGTACAAAAAATCTCCAGCGTTTCGGTCAATGCGGCAGCAGCATAGTTGGCAAAAAATGGACACAGCGCCGCCAGCAGAAATGCAGCCTTGGCAGCACCGTCCGAAAGCAGGCGGCGGGCCATATCGGCGATCAGCAAGCAACTCGCCAGGTCCACAAATATCTGTATCGCAAGGACGGCGCGGTAATGCTCCATGCCAAAAATAGAGAAGACCACAGCCAGAAATGCGGGATATCCGGGTAAACGAATGTAGGTCGGAATAATTGCCGCCCCGTCGCTTATCCCGTAGACACCGTGCTGGAGCCAGTTTTTGGCGATGTCACCGTAAATGAATGAGTCGGAGGTGATTGCCGGAAAGAAAAACAGGAAGACCAGTCGCAAGGCCAGACCGGACAGCCCTGCAAGCAGGAAAAAGCGGGAATGACTGCGCAAGAGGGCGCGCACACCGGAATGATACCAGCCGCTTAGCTGACATTGCCTCGAGAATGGCTTAGGATATAAATGGCTTTATTTGCATGGCCCAACCGGTTTTTTACGATCCTCGACAAGCGCGGTGGAAGCGACTACGACCTTTTTTCGACCTTCTCGGGGCCGCTGTAGGGATTCTCATTCTGTTTTTCGGCTATAAGGTCATGCTGGGCAGCGACCCCCTGCCGGAAATGCTCCTTCCCATACAAAAAAAGCCTTTTCACGCGTTGAAAGAAAACGAAAGAGAAAAGGCCAGAGAAAAGCGGCGCCAGGCCATCAAGCGCAGCCACCGCAAGTCGAAAGCCGCTCCCTCCCAAGTCAAGCTGAATGCAGAGGAAGGCATTCGCGCGGCGTTCTATGTTTCCTGGGATGCCGCGAGCTTTGCCACGATGCGTGAACACGCCGGGCAGATTGACTTGCTCTATCCCGAATGGTTGCATGTGTTGACTCCGGACGGCGATCTTCAGGGGGTAGATTCCCAGACCAACAAGTTTTTCCAGGTAATTCAGGACGGCACCGTGCGGCCCGTCGATGACAAGGTGATGCCGTTCTTGAAGTCGGAGAAAACCGGCACCGAGGTTTTTCCGCTGGTGAACAACTTCGACGGCGCGAATTGGGTGGATGTGTCGCGCTTTTTCAATGATCCACAGGCACGGGACCGTTTCCGCGACGAAATTTCTTTGTTTCTAGCCACCGACAATTATCAGGGCCTGATGGTGGACTTTGAGGACTTTCCTGTGAAGGGCCAACCAGGATATCTACAGCTGTTGCACGAATTGTCCGGAGACCTGCACTCAAAAGGCAAGAAACTTTACGTTGCCGTTCCATCCCGAAATGACGAGTGGAACTACCGGGAAGTGTCCGCCGCAGCAGATGGTGTGGTGCTGATGAACTACGACGAACATTATCCTGGCGGTATGCCAGGCCCGGTGGCGTCGCAGGACTGGTTCATCCGCAACCTTCAGTTCGCGAAAAAGGTCATCCCGCAGGACAAGCTCCTTTGCGCCATCGGAAATTTCGGATATGACTGGGCGAAGAAGCCTCGGCGCGGCAAACTTCCCCAAGATGAGCAAGACAAAAACCAGAGTGTGCAGGACGCCTGGCTGGCCGCGCGAGATTCCGATGCCGACGTGGACTATGACTGGGACAGCTTAAATCCCCACGTCAAATACCTCGACGAAAGCAATATCCAACATGATATTTGGTTCCTGGATGCGGTCACTGCTCTCAACCAGATGCGAGGGGCGCAGGCGTTGGGCATCAAAACCTTTGCCCTCTGGCGCCTGGGATCAGAAGACCGGTCGTTGTGGCGTATTTGGGATGCCCCCGGTGACGCTTCTGCCCCGGACAAATTGAAGGATGTCCCTCCCGGGCAAGACGTGGACATGGAGGGGCATGGGGAGATTCTCCGCGTCGAAGCGCGCCCCAATGACGGACAGCGTTCGATTAAGGTTGATCCTGCCAACGGCCTGATTACGGATGAGGTATTTGATTCGCTGCCCGAACCCTACCGGGTCGGCCGGTATGGCGCGTACAAAAACAAGGTTGCGCTTACCTTTGATGACGGCCCAGACCCGACGTGGACGCCGAAAATTCTCGATGTATTGAAGCAGAAGAAGGCGCCGGCGACATTTTTTCTCATCGGGCTTGAGGCGGACAAATTCTCGGACCTGGCGGCGCGCATTTATCACGAAGGGCATGAGATCGGGAACCACACCTTTACCCATCCCGACATCAGCAACATCTCTCAAAGTTTCGCGAAACTGGAGCTAAATCTTACCGAGCAGCTTTTTGCCGGGAAGCTGGGCGTGCGTACCGTCTTGTTTCGTCCGCCGTACTCGATCGATCAGGAGCCCGACACCGAAGATCAGGTCCGGCCGCTGGAAGCTACGCAGCAGATGGGATACATCACTGTAGGCGACAAGTTGGATCCCAACGACTGGGTGGATGTTCCTCGCAGGCGCACAGCGGACGAGATTGCTTCCGACATATTGTCACACTTGCCGCCATGCTCTTTGTACGACCAGCATTGCGGCAACATCATTTTGTTGCACGATGGCGGAGGCGACCGGAGCGAAACGGTCCGCGCCCTGCCGCTCATCATTGACGGCGTACGGGCGCGCGGGTTTCAGATTGTCAGTGTCCACGAACTGCTGAACAAGACACGCGCCGATGTCATGCCGCCGGTTCCTCCCAATGAGCTGTGGTCTGCGACGCTGACCTGGATTGGATTCTGGCTGTTCGATGTCACCCAGAAGGGGATTGCTTACATCTTCCTGCTCGGCGATTTGCTGATGACGGGACGGTTCCTGGTCATTGGCATTCTGGCTCTTTACGATCGTTTCCACACGCACACGACAGCGCGGGACGGGAAGATTGCAACCTACAGGCCGCGCGTGGCTGTGCTGATCCCCGCATACAACGAAGAGAAGGTGATCCGTCGAACGGTACGGGCGGCACTGGCGTCCACTTATCCCGACATGCGGGTCATTGTGATTGATGATGGGTCCAGCGATGCCACGCTGTCGGTGGCGCGTGAGGCGTTTTCCGCGGAACTGGCTGCGGGCAGGGTATTGATCCTGACCAAGCCCAATGCGGGCAAGGCTGAAGCGCTCAACTACGGATTGAAACATCTACAGGACGAGGAAATATTTGTCGGTATTGATGCGGATACGGTAATTGCTCCGGATGCTGTGTCTCGCCTGGTGCCGCATTTCATCAATCCCAGGGTCGGCGCAGTTGCAGGAAACGCGAAAGTCGGGAACCGGGTGAATCTGTGGACACGCTGGCAGGCCCTGGAATACATCACCAGCCAGAATTTCGAGCGGCGGGCTTTGAACACACTGGGCGCGGTTAGCGTGGTACCGGGAGCGATTGGGGCATGGAGAGTTTCCGCAGTGTTGGCGGAGGGCGGCTACCACGTGGATACCGTCGCTGAAGATGCAGATCTCACCATGGCGCTATTGCGTCGCGGCTTGCGGGTGGAATACGAAGACCAGGCACTGGCTTACACGGAGGCTCCTGTCAACGCCAATGGCTTAATGCGGCAGCGTTTTCGCTGGTCGTTCGGGATTTTGCAATCAGTATGGAAACACCGTGGGGTGTTTGCGCGCAAAGGTGTTCTGGGGCTGGTAGCGCTGCCGAACATTTTGATTTTCCAGATTCTTTTGCCCTTGGTTTCTCCGTTTATTGACATTGGTTTCGCCGTGGGCGCGATCTGGTACTACGTGCAGAAGTGGTTTCACCCGGATTCGACTGATCCGGCAAGTTTCCACCGTCTAGTTCTTTTCTTTGTAGCCTTTCTGGTCATTGATTTTGTTACCTCATCCATCGCCTTTGCGTTGGAACGCCGTCAACCCGATGCCACTGAAGATGCCTGGCTGCTCAGCCAGGTATGGTTACAGCGCTTTGCTTACCGGCAACTGTTTTCTTTAGTGTTGTTCAAGACGTTGAAACGCGCAGTGCAGGGCCAAAGATTTGCCTGGGACAAGTTGGAGCGGACCGCCGCGGTGACTTATTCTCCCGAGGAAATTCAAGAAGTGATCCATACACACTAAACTACCGGCAGGTGCGCGATCGCCAGGACCATCATAGAACCGTTTCGCATTAAGAGTGTCGAGCCGATCCGTTGGACTACGCGGCAGGAGCGCCAAGACCTGCTCCAGGCCGCTCACTACAATCTTTTTCTTCTTCCCGCCGCCGATGTGCTGATTGATTTGCTGACCGATTCCGGCACCGGCGCCATGTCCACGCACCAGTGGGCCGCAATCATGGAAGGCGATGAGAGCTACGCCGGCAGCAAGAGCTTTGTCCGCTTCAAAGACTCGGTCCAGGAAATCTTCGGCTACCGGCATGTGATCCCGACGCATCAAGGGCGTGCTGCGGAGAGGATCCTGTTCAGCGTGATGTGCAAAAAGGGAGATGTTGTCCCCAACAACACTCACTTCGATACCACCCGCGCCAACGTTGAATTTGTGGGCGCAGAAGCGATGGATTTGCCCATCGCGCAGGGAAAACAGCCCAGCCTGGTCCACCCGTTCAAAGGGAATATGGATGTTGCGGCCCTGGAAGAACTGATCGCGCGGGTCGGGCGCAAGCGGGTCCCGCTGGTCATGCTTACGGTGACCAACAATTCCGGCGGGGGGCAGCCGGTCTCGATGGAAAACGCCCGGCAGGTGAGTGAGGTTTGCCGCCGGCATGGCATTCCGCTCTACTTCGACGCCTGCCGTTTCGCCGAGAATGCTTACTTCATCAAGCTGCGCGAGAAGGGATACGAATCCAAAACGCCCAAGCAAATTGCGCAGGAGATGTTTCGCTACGGCGATGGATGCACCATGTCTGCGAAGAAAGATGGCATGGCAAATATCGGTGGTTTTCTCTGTACCAACGATGATTTGCTGGCCCAGCAGGAGAAAGACCTGCTCATACTCACCGAGGGTTACCCCACTTATGGCGGGCTGGCTGGGCGAGACCTGGAAGCGATTGCCGTAGGCGTGCACGAAGCTTTAGAGGAAGATTATCTCCGCTATCGCATTGCCTCGACCGGATATCTGGGCAATCACATTGCAGAACGTGGCGTACCGATCGTCCAGCCGCCCGGCGGGCACGCGATTTATCTGGATGCGCGCGCGTTTTTGCCGCATGTTCCTCCAGAACAATTCCCAGGAGTTGCACTGGCGGCTGAACTTTATCTCGAGGGAGGCATTCGTTCCGTGGAGATTGGCACGCTGATGTTCGGGGCAGCGGCCAAGATGGATTTGGTGCGGCTGGCCATCCCGCGGCGGGTCTATACGCAGAGCCACATTGACTACGTGGTGGAAGTGATCTTGGAAGTGTGGAATAGCCGCGACAAAATCCGGGGATTGAAAATTGAATATGAAGCTCCTTTCCTCCGCCATTTCACCGCCCGGATGCTTCCAGTCAGTTAGTTCTGTATTAGAATCTCCCCGCCATGAATAGCTATTGGAAAGCATCCTTGGGTCTGTTTGCCTGGCTCGGATTGATTGCGAGCTGTGCTGCCGAGAGCAACCCACAGCAGTTTGCCTCTCTCGGCGATTTCAAATTGGAAAGCGGCGAAGTGATCCGCGACTGCCGCATCGGCTATCGCACCTTTGGCACTCTCAACGCCGACAAATCGAATGTCGTCCTGGCCACCACCTGGTTTGGAGGAAATACGGAGCAGCTTGGCGGCAGCCTTGGCCCCGGCGGAAATATAGACAGCTCGAAATATTATGTGATCGCGGTGGACGCTTTGGGCAATGGCGTGTCTACTTCGCCTTCCAACAGCACGCTTCAGCCGCGGATGAAATTTCCTGTGTATGCCGTGCGGGATATGGTCAACAGCCAGCATGAACTGCTCACTCAAGTCCTGCATATCAACCACGTGAAGGCGGTGTTCGGAGTCTCCATGGGCGGCATGCAGACGTTTCAGTGGATGGTTTCCTATCCTGACTTCATGGACAAAGCCATCCCAGTCGTGGGCACACCGCGTATGACACCATACGAAATTCTTCATTGGCAGATGGAAATTGATGCCATCATGAGCGATTCCGGCTGGAACAACGGAGACTACACCGAGAATCCCGCGAAGCTGGTGATGGGAGAGATTGGCGGCATGTTGCTGTGGACGCCGGATGGTTTCAATCGTATGAACACAAAACAGAAAGTCCTGGATTCATTCGCGAAATACAAGAGTGATCCCATGTTCGATGCCAACAATCACATACGGACCGCGCAAGCAGTGCTGAAGCTCGACGTCTCCGATGCGTTTGGCGGGTCCATGGAGCGCGCGGCGGCTGCGGTAAAAGCTAAAGTCCTGGTGATTTCTGCCACGCGTGACCAGGTAGTGATTCCCAGTGAGCCGCTGGCATTCGCCAAGTTGATCCATGCGGACGTGCTTGAGCTTGCAGGCGACTGCGGGCATCAGGCGCCGAGTTGCGAAGGAGGCAAGGTGAGGTCAGCAATCGCAAGTTTTCTGGACAAGTGACCGTGGGACACGCTGCAACTTGCGAAAAGAGTGAGTCATATTTCCCGGTGATAAAATCAAAAAGTAAGTAACAGTCCTCCACTCTTGAGGTGCCTTATGGCAACGCTGGAAGCCCCTCCCATTCCTGTCCGTCTTCATCCAGGCCCATTCGTAAACGAGCCCATGCTTGATTTCATGCGCGATGAGAACGCGCGCAAGATGCGTGAAGGTATCGAGAAAGTCCGCGGTCAGTTGGGACATGAATACGACTTGATCATCGGCGGCGAGCGCATCAAGACAGCAGAGAAGATCCGGTCTATCAATCCAGCCAAGCCGTCGCAGCTTGTGGGGCTGCATCAGAAAGCGGGCAAGGAGCACGTCGAGCCTGCGATGCAGGCGGCATTGAAGGCGTTCGAGAGTTGGAAGAAAACTTCGGTGGAGGAGCGCGCCAGCCTGGTGTTTCGGGTGGGCGATCTTTTACGCGAGCGCAAGTTCGAGTTCATGGCTTGGCTCGTGTTTGAAGTCAGCAAGAACTGGTTCGAGGCCGATGCAGACATTTCCGAGACCATCGACTTCTGCGAGTTCTACAGCCGCGAGGCGTTGCGGCTGGCGCACGTCAAGACTCCGGTGCAACTGCCGGGAGAGCGCGATACTCTGTTCTATATTCCGCTGGGTGTTGGCGCGGTGATTCCGCCGTGGAATTTCCCCTGCGCGATCATGGCGGGCATGACGCTGGCTTCGATTGTCTGTGGGAATACTGTGGTGTTGAAGCCTTCCAGCGATTCACCGACCATCGCTGCCAAGTTTATTGAACTTCTCGAAGAAGCTGGAATGCCTGAGGGCGTGGTCAATTTCTGCCCGGGCGCGGGTGCCAGCTTCGGGAACGCGGTTGTGGCCCATCCCAAGACCCGTTTTATCGCATTCACTGGTTCACGCGAAGTTGGGCTCGACATCAACAAGAGCGCGGCCACGCAGGCTCCGGGCCAGCTCTGGATCAAACGTACGATTCTCGAGATGGGCGGCAAGGACGCCATGATCGTCGACGCCGATGCCGACATCGATTCCGCCGTCGAAGGCACAGCCCAGGCCGCATTCGGCTTCCAGGGGCAGAAGTGCTCGGCGTGTTCACGCGCCATTGTGGATGAACGCATCTACGATGTGTTTCTCGACAAGCTGAAGGCGCGCGTGGAGAAGATCAAAATCGGCGATCCGGCTGAGAACGCCAATATGGCGGCAGTGATCAACGAAGGTTCGATGAAGACGATCCTCGGCTACATCGAGCAGGGGAAGAAAGACGGCCGGGTGATTACCGGCGGCGCTCGCGCGACCGAGGCGGGCGAGGGCTATTTCCTCCAGCCAACGATCATTGCCGACATCCAACCCAAGTCAAAGCTCGAGCAGGAAGAAATTTTCGGCCCGGTGCTGGTGGTGATCAAGTCGCGCAACTACGATCACGCACTCGAAATCGCCAACGACACCGACTTCGGCCTGACCGGTGCGGTCTACACGGGCACGCAGGAAAAGGTCGACCGCGCCATCCGTGAGTTCCACGTCGGCAACCTCTACATCAACCGCAAGTGCACCGGCGCGATCGTCGGAGCGCATCCGTTCGGCGGATTCAACATGTCAGGAACGGACTCCAAGTCAGGCGGTCCGGATTATCTGTATCTGTTTTCGCAGGCCAAAGCGGTGGGGGAGAAGATCGTCAGATAGCTCGCTAAGCATTCGTCCCGGGTTTGCTGCAGGGTAGCTGCTTCACAGCTCCGGGCCTGTCCTCTTGCAAAATTGTAGGCAGTCGATGAGTGTAATGGCGATGTTACAACAGTTACCAATCAATCAAGTCTCTTTCTTGTCCCTGCGCTTCGCGTTGTGCGAACCTCAGAACATGCTAAGAACCATCATCTTGTGTGCCGTTCTCTCAGTCATCGGTACTCAGGTGACAGTTGCCCAACCGCAGAATGGGTGCGCTTTGCCTAATGGCCTCAGCCGCGCAATTGCCGTCAAGCATCCGAACTCACACGTTGTCACTCTGGATGATTTGAATCGGGACGACCAAACCCTGTTTCAAAAAGAACACGGCTCCAGTTGTCCTGGCCTTGCCCGCGTTGATTTCTACGGTGACGGAAGGCCAACTTTTGCTCTGGTCTTGCTCCGTGCGGGCGCACGAAAAGCAGAACTCGTGATTGCCCATCAACTCCAAAATCAATGGCAAACGACTTCGCTAGACACTGCAGAATCTTCCGTACCAGTTGTGTGGACTGAAAAGCCTGGGAAGTACGACGACGTGTATGGCGAGAAGACGTTGAATGCTACTCGGCCAGTCGTTGTTCTTTGCGGATACAACTCATGGGCAATCGTATATGCGTGGACGGGTAAGCGGGTCGAGAAAATCTGGATTCGGGATTGATCAACCTAAACTGACGTAAACAGGCGATTTCATTAACGGCGCGAGTTTATCGCGGGACCTTGCCTGGCCTCGAAGGATGCCCTACCCCGCCAGCTTCCTCATCTCCTCTTCACCAATCACCGCCACGCCGAGTTCCGTCGCCTTGTCCAATTTCGACCCAGCGTCGCTGCCCGCGACCACATAGTCAGTCTTCTTGCTCACCGATCCAGCCACCCGCCCCCCGGCATCCTCGATCAGCTTTTTAGCTTCATCCCGCGTCATGTTCGCCAGCGTGCCGGTAAGCACAAACGTCTTCCCGGCGAGCTTCGTCCCGCGCTCTTTCTTCTTGCCCTTGAATTTCAGCCCGGCCTGCCGGAGCCGTTCGATCAGTTCACGGTTTTTCGGCTCTCGAAAAAACTCCACAATGCTTTCTGCGATGCGCGGCCCGACCTCCTCCACTTCCAGCAACTGTTCTTCGGTCGCGTCCATCAACGCATCCATCGAGCCGAAATGCTCAGCGAGAAACTGCGCCGTGCGCTCGCCGACCATGCGAATCCCCAGCCCGTAGATCACCCGCTCCAGCGGCAGTTTCTTGGAGTTGTCGATTTCATCAAGAATGTTCTGCGCCGATTTCTCTGCGAAACGATCCAGACTTACTAGGTCTTTCTTCGTCAGGCTGTAGATGTCGGCGACATTTTTGACCAGTTCTTTTTCAAGCAGCTGAGCGACCAGGGCTTCACCCATGCCGTCAATATTCATCACCCCGCGCGAAGCGAAATGCAGGATTGTCCCCATCAACTTGGCCGGGCAGTTGGCGTTCACGCAGCGGTGGTCCACCTCGCCTTCGGTACGAACAACTTTGGTTCCGCAGACCGGACACTTCTCCGGCATCGTGAACGCTTCGTCACCGCGGGGATGGTCTTTGTCTTCGATGACCTTCACGACTTTGGGAATGACATCTCCCCCGCGCTCCACCTGCACCCAGTCCCCGATCTTCACTCCAAGGCGTTCGATCTCGTCCATGTTGTGGAGCGTGGCGTTGCGGACTGTAGTCCCGCCAATCGAGACCGGAGCAAGCTCGGCCACTGGCGTGAGTTTCCCGGTCCGGCCAACCTGGACGCGGATGCCTTCGATCTTCGTAATCCCGGCGCGCGCGGTGTACTTGTACGCAATGGCCCAGCGCGGGGCCTTGCCGGTGAACCCGAGTTCATCCTGTAACGCGGTCCGATCCACCTTGACCACGATGCCGTCAATCTCGTAAGGCAAGGAATCGCGCTTGTCCTCCCACTTCTGGATAAACTGCCAGACCTCTTCCATGGAGTGGACGAGTTTGTGGTGCGGGTTCACTTTGAATCCGGCAGTTTCGAGAGCATGCAGCGTCTTAGAGTGCTGATCGAAGTGCGTCCTGCCGTTGGTCAGCAGAATGTAGGGAAAGAAATCGAGCCGCCGCTGCGCGGTAACACTGGCATCGAGTTGTCGCACTGTCCCGGCGGTAAAGTTGCGGGGATTGGCAAAGGTGGCCAGGCCCGCGCGTTCACGCGCTTCATTGAGTTTCTTAAAAGCGGCGGTGGGCATGAGCAGTTCGCCCCGGGCTTCAAAATTAACGGGAATACCGGCTTTCTTCAGTTGGCCCTTGTCAATCGAAAGCGGGATCGAATGCACTGTGCGGACATTCAGGGTAACGTCTTCGCCGACGTTTCCATCTCCGCGGGTAACGCCGCGGATCAGCTTGCCATTCTCGTAGATCAAAGCCAGTGACATCCCGTCCAGCTTGAGTTCGCACACATAATCAATATCTTTACGGCCGCTGAGTTCGTGCACGCGGCGCTCCCAATCGCGCAGTTCTTCCTCGTTATAGGTGTTATCGAGCGAGAGCATGGGAGAGGAATGAGGGACTTTGACGAAGCCCTCACGCGGCTTGCCGCCTACGCGCTGCGTCGGAGAATCGGGAGCAATCAGCTTGGGGTGCTCGGCTTCGAGCTGCTTCAGCTCGTTCATGAGCAGGTCGAATTCGGCATCCGAAATCTTCGGGTCGTCCAGAACGTAGTACAGATGCTCGTGATGGCGGATCTTCTTGCGTAAGGCTTCGATCTGGTCTTCGACGGACTTCCTGGCGGCAGGCATAATGAAATAGAAATTATATGCGCGAAGTTGGGACAGTTCTCGAAACCGGGCGCCTGAGACTGCGGGAGTTTTGCCCGGAGGACGTTGATGCGCTGGCCAGGGTCCTATCGGACTCCGAAACCATGCGGTTTTATCCGGCGCCTTTTGACCGGGCTGGAGTCCAGGAATGGATCGAGCGCAATCGGCGACGCTACGTCAAAGACGGGCATGGGTTATGGGCGATGATTTTGAAATCCAGCGGGGAACTGGTTGGCGACTGCGGACTGACACTCCAGGAAGTGGATGGCGAAAAGTTAATTGAGATTGGATACCACCTCCGGCGCGATCTATGGGGAAACGGCCTGGCCACCGAAGCCGCTTGTGCCTGCCGCGATTTTGGGTTCAGCAGGCTGGGAGCCGAGCGCCTGATTTCACTGATCCGTCCGGAAAACCAACCTTCGCGCCGGGTGGCGGAGAAAGCTGGTATGACCGTGTGGAAGGAAACTATATGGCGCGGCATCCCCCATCTGGTGTACGCAGTTCGACGAGTCCCTGCTGCAAATTCATAGAAGGCTGGCGCAGGCCAGCCCTCTATGCGATTGTGAAATTACACCAGGTCTTCCAACTTCAAAGCCGTTGCCCCGCCCTTCCAGGAAGCCTGGAATTGCCGCTGTACAAATCCGGCATCGAAGTCTTTGCCCTGTGCCTTGAGCGCCTGCTCCAAGCCGAACAGTGAACGGGGATTGCGTGGGTTACGGTCCAAATCTTCGCGGAACACCTTCTCCGCGGAGCCACTGTCGCCTGAAATGAGCAAAGCAGCCCCTAGTGATTCGCGTACTGGGAAAAACCAGTCGGGCGGTTCTCCATACTTGAGGGAGTCTTGCACTTCCACTGCTTCGCGCAACTGGGCAATGGCGGCTGCGGAGTCTTTCTTCGCCATGGCGATCTTGGCTCCCAGCACGTTCTCGGCAATTTTCAAGATATTTTTGGTCTTGTTGTTGAAGGGCATGGCGAAGATGGCATCTTCGGGCGTGTTCTCGTGCGCTTCAGCTATGACGCGATACTCTTTCTCCGCCTCATCAATCTTGCCTTTGCCGGCCAGTGCCATCCCGCGGGCAAAATGCCAGAATACCGTGGCAGCCTTGAAATCAGGATCGGGGGCAGGTGTGGCCAGGATTGCGTCCCACTTGTGGAATCGGACATCGACGGCGTAAGGAATGCCCAGGAATGGCTCAATGGGCGGCATGGCCTTGGCATACGGGCGCACATGATCCGCCAGTTTGTCGGCCTTCTGCTTGGCTTCCAGGTAGTTGCCGTTCATCGCCGCGCAGATGGCGATGAAGTGCAGGTTATGGCTGTAGTACATCATCGGGTAGATGCCGTGGGCGCCGCTGGCCTTGATGTAGGCCTCGTCTGCCGCTGCTGCCTTTTCATTGGTACTAACAGCGGCTGCGTAGTCGCCGGTGCGGATGTAAACGTGGGCCGGCATGTGCACGATGTGTCCAGCCGCCGGAGCCATGGCTGCCAGGCGATTGGCGCCAGCCAGCGCACGTTCAGCATTAGGCGAAGCCTCCACCGCGTGAATGTAGTAATGGACTGCACCCATATGGTTGGGATCGCGACGGATTACCGACTCCAGTGTCGCGACGATTTCTTCGGTCCCCACTTCCGGTGTGCCATCGAGATGCCAGAGTCCCCAGGAATGCAGGTTCATGCCGGATTCGGCAAACAGCGTGGCCGCATCCAGGTCGTCGGGGAAGTTCTTGACCACCTCGCGCATGGCGTCGTGATAGTCTTCCGCGGCTTGGCGGCGGTCGGCCTTGGGATCGGCGGGGAAGCGCTTGGCCATAGCCTCGATATAGGCTTTTTCACTGGCTGACGCATTCGGGGAGAGGTCAACGGCTTTTTGGATGGCCGCGTGAGCCTTGGCGAAACGCGGATCGTCAGCCGGGTCGTTGTAGTTCGGCCCTACCGCCTCAGCCACTCCCCACCAGGCGATGGCTAGCTTGGGGTCTAGTTCTCCAGCGTGCTGAAAGGAACGGGCGGCTTCATCGTGATTGAAAGCGTAAATGAAGCGGAAGCCTTGATCGAAGAATTTCTGCGCTTCGGGATTCTTGGTAGCGACGGGATGATGCAGATTCCCCAGGCCGGTCACCAGAGTTACCGGTTTTGCCTGGGCCTGGTGCATGGCATGATCTTGCGCAATGGCGGTCAGCGATAAAGCAACAACCAGCACGACGGAAATTCGAGAAGTCATCGGATTATCCTCCTGAACTGAATTCGTTATGAAAAATGCTTTAGCGACGAACGCGCCTGGAATAGGCGAGTAGCATAGCCAAAAGCGGTGAAAGCCGCAATCGGCGGGTCCTGACTTCTGTTAAGCTATGCCTCAATTCGGGGAAAGATCGTTTATGGCAAAGTCAGCCTCAGTTCCTTTTTCATTGCCGGACGCACTTCTGGCAGCTTTCGAGACCAATGAAGCTATCAATCAATTTCTGCTGAAGAACCTGCCAGAAACCGCATGGAAGGCCGAGCCTCCGGGAGGCAAAGGGCGGATGATTGCTGCCATCGTCGCCCACATGCACAACGTGCGCGTGATGTGGCTGAAGGCTGCGGCCAAGGGCAGCAAGATTCCCGGCCAGTTGGATCGGCACACCGTCACTCCCTCGCAGGCGATGAAAGGATTGACCCAGAGCCATGCGGCTCTTGCTGCGGTGCTGGAGGCAGCACTCGACGGCAATGGCCAGGTAAAGGGGTTCAAGCCGGACGTCGCGGGATTCGTAGGGTATTTGATTTCTCACGACGCCCACCATCGAGGTCAGATCGCCATGCTGGCGCGCCAGGTGGGGCATCCTCTGTCACAAAAGGCCATGGTCGGGATGTGGGAATGGAGATCTCAATGCTCCCTTTGAAAACCGTTGCTCCTCTCCTTATTTTTGCGCTGCTTTTGTCCTCATGTACCCGTACCCACGGTCCCAGTGAGGCAAAGGCTCCTCCCTATCGCGTCTACGTAACCAATGAAACCTCCGGCGATTTGAGCGTGATTGATCCAGCCACGCTGGAGGTCACCGCCACAATTCCCTTGGGCAAGCGGCCACGCGGTATCCATGCCAGCCCCGACCGCAAGACGATTTACGTTGCGCTGAGTGGATCGCCGATTGGCGGGCCAGGAGTGGATGAGAGCAAGCTTCCGCCGCCGGACAAGACTGCGGATGGCATTGGCGTTTTTGATGTCCGGCAAAACAAGCTGCTGCGGCTCATTCAAAGCGGGTCTGATCCGGAAAATTTTGATCTAAGCAAAGACGGCAGGCAGATATTCGTCTCCAATGAGGACGACTCCAAAGTCAGCATTGTGGATATTGCCAGTGGGAAAGTGACGCAGGCATTTCCGGTGGGAGAAGAACCGGAAGGAGTAAAAATCAGCCCCGACGGAAGATTCGTTTATGTGACTTCAGAAGATACGGGCACGATTTCAGTGCTGGATACTGCTTCCGCCAAACTCATCAAGACGTTTAAAGTTGGGCGCCGGCCCCGCTCGGTGGCGTTTCTGCCCGATGGTTCGCGTGCTTACGTCAATGCGGAAAATGACGGCACAGTAGTTGTCATTGACGCGGTCAAACACCAGGCATTGCAGGCCATCCCTTTAGGGCAGCCCGGCGTGATCAAACCCATGATGGTATTGCTTTCACCCGACGCCAAGAACCTCTACGTGAGCACCGGACGTGGCCACAAAGTGTTCGTTATTGATACCGCCACCAACCAGGCTACGGCGTCGTTCGAGGTTGGGGAGCGTCCCTGGGGCATTGCGCTTTCACCCGACGGCAAGACACTCTACACCGCGAATGGTCCTACCAATGATGTGTCGGTCGTTGATCTGGCTACGCAGACCGTGACTAAGAAGATCAAAGTCAGCGGCGGCCCCTGGGGCGTGATTGTGGTTGAGCCTTAATGCGAAAAAGCGATTGCCTCACCGCCGCCTGGCGATGAGGCAATCGCTCCAGTTCCGGTTTACTTGAAGGTAACGATCTGCATGACCCAGTTGCCGGAGGGGGCGATGGGAGCCGTGGCTGTGTAGGTACCAGCCGTGGTCACCACCTGGTCTTCGGCGATGTCGAGATCAGGCGTAGTAATGATCCGCGTGGTAAATCCAGTTCCCGCCGCGGTGTTCCCCGTCGACACCGTGTTGGCCGCGAATAAGAGTTCATTCGCAGTGGTAGTTGTTACCGCGCCGCTGCTGGTCGCCGTGCCGCTTCCGCTGGCTCCTGCGGTTACATCCACCGAACTCACTCCCCGATACTCCAGGATGCGGATGTCCGGATAGATGGCCGCCTGATTGAACTGCACCGTCACTGTGTTACTGCCCGCCTTAATGTTCGGCGCGTAGTAGATGGATTGGCGCAATCCCGTCCCAGTGGTCGGGCCGATCGCCAGCGAGTAAACATTACCCGCTGAGTCGGTCACCGACTGCACGGTTGAAGTGGCGTCATTCCAGCCTACAACAACTACGTTCAGATCACCCACTGTCTGCGCTGCCGGATAGGCCAGGTTGATAACTTGCGTCGGCGTCTGCGGCGTCGCGTACGCTACCTGCCCGAAGCCGATGGCCACGGTCGCCGTGTAGGTATAGCCGTTGGTCAGCGTTCCTGCCTGCGTATCAGGATTGGTGACGATCACGTTTACCGCTCCCGCCGCGTGGGCTGGAGTTGTTGCCGTGATCTGCGTCGCACTGACGAACACCACGTTGGTCGCCGCCGTGCCGCCAAACGTGACGGCCGCGCCGCTAACAAAGTTCGCGCCGGCAATGGTCACCGCAGTTCCGCCGGACAGCGATCCGTTGTTAGGCGTGACGCTGCTGATGGTTGGGGCCGCACGATAGGTAAAGCCGTTGGTTAGGGTTCCACTCTGTGCGTCAGGGTTGGTGACCACGACGTTCACTGCGCCGCCGGCATGGGCTGGCGTAGTGGCTGTGATCTGCGTGGCACTGACGAATACAACATTGGTCGCCGCCGTCCCGCCAAACGTTAGCGTTGCTCCACTGACGAAGTTAGTGCCGGCAATGGTGACCGCCGTCCCTCCGGTCGCCACTCCGTTGTTGGGCGTAACACTCGTGACCGTTGGTGCCGAAGCTGACAAGTAGGTAAACCCGTTGCTCAGAGTTGCGGTTTGGGTGTCAGGATTGGTGACAACTACATCCACCGCCCCAGCCGCATGGGCTGGGGTGGTCGCCGTAATCTGTGTTCCTCCAACCACCACGACATTGGTGGCTGCGGTCCCACCGAACGTCACAGTTGCACCGCTGACAAAGTTCGTTCCCGCGATGGTGACCGCGGTCCCTCCCCCAATCAGCCCGCTGTTCGGTGTCACACTGCTCACCGTCGGCGCGGTTGAGACGTAGGTAAATCCGTTAGCCAGAGTACCGCTCTGCGTGTCTGTGTTTGTGACCACCACATTCACCGCGCCTGCCGCATGTGCTAGCACGTTTGCGGTGATCTGGGTCGGCCCGACCACTACGACATTCGTGGCCGCCGTGCCGCCAAACGTTACCGTCGCACCCGCCGCGAAGTTGGTCCCCGCGATAGTGACCGCAGTTCCGCCTAAGGTGGACCCGCTATTGGGAGTCACGGTGCTGATCGTTGGCGCTGTACTTAGGCCTGCCCGGAAGGCGACCATCTGCATGACCCAATTGCCGGAAGGAGCAATGGGGGCCGTGGCTGTATAGCTGCCGGTTGTGGTCACCACCTGGTCTTCAGCGAGATCGAGATCAGGCGTTGTAATGATGCGTGCGGTAAATCCAGTTCCTGCCGCCGTATTCCCTGTCGTTACCGTGTTGGCGGCAAACAGTAGTTCATTCGCAGTGGTGGTTGTAACTGCACCGCTGCTGGTGGATGTGCCACTCCCGCTGGCGGCAGCAGTCACGTCGACCGCACTCACTCCACGATATTCCAGGATACGAACGTCGGGATACGTAGCCGGCTGATTGAACTGCACCGTCACTGTGTTGCTGCCCGCCTTAATGTTCGGCGCGTAATAGATCGACTGGCGCAATCCCGTCCCGGTCGTAGGACCCACGGCGAGCGCGTAGACGTTCCCAGCGCTGTCTGTGACTGACTGCACCGTGGATGTGGCATCATTCCAACCCACAACCACGACGTTCAAATCGCCCACGGTCTGGGCCGCCGGATAAGGCAGGTTGATGACTTGCGTCGGTGTCTGCGGCGTCGCGGACGCTAACTGTCCGAAGCTAATCGCCACTGTCGCGGTGTAGGTATAGCCGTTGGTCAGCGTTCCTGTTTGTGCGTCCGCGTTAGTGACCACGACATTCACCGCTCCGGCCGCATGGGCTGGCGTAGTGGCCGTAATCTGCGTGGCGCTGACGAATACGACGTTGCTAGCCGCCGTCCCGCCGAATGTCACCGTCGCGCCGCTGGCAAAGTTCGCCCCCGTAATGGTGACTGCCGACCCTCCGGAGATCGGCCCGTTGTTGGGCGTGACGCTGCTGATGGTTGGCGCCGCACGATAGGTGAACCCGTTGGTCAGGGTGCCGCTCTGCGTATCCGGGTTGGTAACGACTACGTTCACCGCGCCCCCGGCATGGGCTGGAGTAGTAGCCGTAATCTGCGTGGCGCTGACGAATATAACGTTGGTCGCAGCCGTGCCTCCAAAGCTGACCGTCGCACCAGATACAAAGTTCGTCCCCGCGATGGTGACAGCGGTCCCGCCTGTCGCCACACCATTGTTCGGCGTGACGCTGGTGACCGTTGGTGCGGATGCAGACACGTAGGTATAGCCATTCGTCTGCGTGCCGGTTTGGGTGTCGGGATTGGTAACGACAACGTTCACCGCACCTGCGGCATGAGCCGGTGTGGTTGCTGTAATTTGTGTTGCTCCGACGACAATCACGTTGGTCGCAGCAGTTCCACCGAAAGTCACGGTCGCGCCGGATACGAAGTTGGTGCCGGCGATCGTGACCGCGGTGCCACCGGACGCTAGGCCGTTGTTCGGCGTCACGCTGCTAATTGTCGGCGCGGTGGAGTTGTAAGCAAATCCGTTGGCGAGTGTGCCGCTTTGCGTATCTGTATTGGTTACAACCACGTTGACCGCACCAGCCGCATGGGCAGGCGTTGTCGCGGTGATCTGGGTACCGTTAACCACAACGACGTTGGTCGCCGCTGTACTTCCGAAGCTGACGGTCGCACCACTGACAAAATTCGACCCGGCAATCGTGACAGAGGTTCCGCCCGTTGCGGGCCCGTTGTTCGGAGTCACGCTGCTGACTGTCGGCGCGGTGGAGATGTAGGTGAAGCCGTTGATCAGAGTTCCACTCTGCGTATCTGTGTTTGTGACAACTAAATTCACCGCGCCCGCCGCGTGAGCTGGCACGTTCGCTGTAATCTGGGTCGCGCTGACAACCACGACGTTGGTCGCCGCTGTGCCCCCGAAGGTTACCGTCGCGCCGGCCGCGAAAGTTTGTTCCCGCAATCGAAACGGCGGTCCCGCCCAAAGTAGACCCGCTGTTGGGAGTAACACTGCCGATGGTTGGCGCCGTGCTTGGGCCTGCACGGAAAGTGACCAACTGCATGACCCAGCTGCCTGAGGGAGCAATGGGGGCCGTGGCCGTGTATGTACCAACTAGGTTGACCACCTGGTCTTCGGCGATGTCCAGGTCCGGCGTGGTAATAATCCGCGTGGTGAAGCCCGTGCCCGCCGCGGTATTCCCCGTGGTTACCGTGTTGGCGGCAAATAGTAGTTCGTTGGCAGTGGTGGTTGTTACCGCTCCACTACTGGTCGTCGTACCGCTACCGCTCGCGCCTGCGGTTACATCCACCGAACTTACTCCCCGATACTCCAGGATACGAATGTCCGGATAGATGGCCGCCTGATTGAACTGTACCGTCACCGTGTTACTGCCACCGGCGATGTTTGGCGCGTAATAAATCGACTGCCGCAATCCCGTCCCAGTGGTCGGGCCAATGGCCAGCGAGTAAACATTGCCCACTGAGTCGGTGACCGACTGCACCGTCGCGGTAGCATCATTCCAGCCAACCACTACGACGTTCATGTCGCCCACCGTCTGCGCGGCTGGATAGGCCAGGTTGACAACTTGCGTCGGCGTCTGTGGAGTCGCGGACGCAACCTGTCCGAAGCTGATGGCCACTGTCGCTGTGTAGGTGAAGCCATTGGTCAGGGTGCCGCTCTGCGTGTCGGGATTGGTAACGACTACATTCACCGTCCCCGCCGCATGGGCTGGAGTAGTGGCGGTAATCTGCGTCGGATTGACGACTACGACATTGGTTGCCGCCGTCCCACCGAAAGTAACTGTCGCCCCACTGGTGAAGTTGGCGCCGGCCAGAGTCACGGCCGTTCCTCCACCCAAAGCTCCATTGTTGGGGGTGATGCTGCTGATGGTCGGAGCCGCACGGTAGGTGAAGCCGTTGGTCAAGGTACCGTTCTGCGTGTCGGGATTGATGACGATCACATCCACCAGTCCCCCGGCATGGGCCGGAGTAGTGGCCGTGATTTGGGTAGCACCGACCACCACCACGTTGGTCGCCGCAGTGCCACCAAACGTCACCGTCGCTCCGCTCACAAAGTTCGTACCTGCGACCGTGACTGCGGTCCCGCCTGCGGTCAAGCCGTTGTTCGGCGTAACACTCGTGACCGTTGGCGCTGATGCGGACAAGTAGGTATATCCAGCAGTCAAAGTCGCGCTCTGCGTGTCAGGGTTGGTGACAACCACGTTCACCGCACCCGCCGCATGGGCCGGGGCAGTGGCCGTAATCTGCGCTCCACCGACCACCACCACGTTGGTTGCGGCGGTTCCACCAAACGTCACCGTCGCACCACTGACAAAGTTCGTGCCCGCAATGGTGACGGCTGTGCCTCCCGCGATGGGGCCGCTGCCCGGTGTCACATTACTTATCGTTGGGGTGGTGATTGAACCGGCTGCGCGGAACGTAACCACTTGCTGTACCCAGTTCCCATTCGCATTTAGAGGCGTCCAGGCATCATAACTTCCCGCCACATTGACAATGCGGTCTGCGGCCACATTCACGTTGGGTGAAGTCAGCGTCCTGGTGTTGAACGGAGCGCCAGCCACGATGGCTCCGGCGGTTGCTGTGTCTGCTCCAAGGATGAGTTCATCGGCAACGCTGGTTGTGACGAAGCCGCTTTCGGCAATATTGCCGCTGCCGCTTCCCCCTATGGCTACGTCCAGCGGATTTGTCGTAGACAAGCCTTTGTATTCCAGCACCCGCACGTCCGGGTTGGTTGCGCCCTGGTTGAAAACCACGGTGACGGTATTCGTCCCGCCGGCAATGTTCTTAGCGTAATAAATGGATTGGCGCACGCCCGTCCCGGTAGTTGGACCAATCGCGAGCGTGTAGGTATTGCCGGCGGAGTCGGTTATCGACTGCACGTTGGCCGTCGTGTTATTCCAACCCACAATGACCACGTTCAGATTGCCCGCGGACTGACTGGATGGATATGGCACATTGACTGTGGACTGGACTGATCCAGGGGTGGTATTTCCAACCTGAACAAAGCGAATTCCCGAGGCCGTCGGGGGATTCAATCCATATACCAGCAATTGCCCGGAAAACGAACCCACATACACTTTGCCGTTGGCGACAGTCGGAGGGACAAACTTGGCATACGTGCCGACGTCATCGCGATTCAGGTTTTGTTGGCTGTTCCACAGTTCGCGGGTAAGATCGGT
Organism: uncultured Acidobacteriota bacterium; assembly: GCA_963837365.1. Lineage (GTDB taxonomy): Bacteria > Acidobacteriota > Terriglobia > Terriglobales > Acidobacteriaceae > CAWBXL01. The sequence goes on along the minus strand of CAWIMW010000002.1, from coordinate 1,058,135 downwards.
CGCGTCAAAAGCCCGGATAATGCCGGGGCGCGCGATGCCGGTTGCAACTCCGGAGAATGATGCCGAAGACCACACAATTCCAGTCCCCGATGCGCTCCCGCTGGCTGAAAGTGAAAGCGGGGCCGCATTGGAAAAACCGGAGCTATTCTGGACCGTACTCTGTGAAGTCGGAGTTGTCTGAAATAGGCCACCGGTGAATTTGTAAGCCTTCAGAAAGTCGTTCGGCCCCCAAAGGTAAATCACTGGGCCGTTGTTGGGGCTATTCCAGTAAATGGGCGAACCGAAAAAAGTTCCGGCACTTGCGGTAAATTCCTGGACATCATGGTTCGAAGAGGAGTTGTAGTGGCCCATGTTGGCCGTGTCCACTAGACGAAGCGTCTTGTCCTTGCCCATACCCGCCAACAACGAAGTCCCGGGCAGAAGGATGGGCCCGCCGGACCCGAGGTCTTTGTTGTTGCTGAATAGGCTTGCCTGATCGAAGGGTGTGAAATAGTCCATTACCGTCAAGCTGGATCCATTGAGCTTTACGAAGGAATCCCCATAATTCCTTCCGTTGGTATCGGCGTTAAAGTCGCCATCCGCGGTCATGACATAGACGTTGGAGCCATCTCCGACCACGCCCTGTCCCGCGCCCCAGATACCGCCACAGCAACCGTCCGGTGCGACGTCCCAGATCGCGGTTTGCTGAAGCGTCGTCGCGTTGTAGGCCATGACCCAGCCATGGTAGTTGCCGATATCGCCGACGGAACCAAAGGCGATGTAGATGTTCCCGTTTTGCAGCAGGAGGCCTGGACGCTGAATGTTGTAAGCAGGATCAAACGGCACTTGCCCGCCCACAGCACCGACGCCGGTTCCACTCGTCTGGCCAGCCAGTTCCACCGGGCCGCCGAGTTTCTCGATACCCGTGCTTGTGTCCAGAGCATGAAGGTTGAAATGATACGAGCCATTGCTGATGGACTTGGTCCGCGAGACGACGTAGATCGTTCCCGTGCCTGGATCAATGGCCGGCGTGCTGGTAATACCGATCTCCGGATTGAGGTCCAGGTAAGGGCAGTCGCCAGGATTGGTATCACCAGTGAGGATGCAAATGTCCTGACTGGGCACGGGTGCGCTGAAGTTCACATGCCACAACGGAGTTTTGGCATTTGCATCATCCGCATCGAAGGCATAGACGCTATTGTGCTCGGTGGCCACGTACACGACATTGTGGGTCGTGCCTTGTACGTTCACGCCGGGAACATACAAAGGTTGCGCGTAGATGTATCCGTCCACCGTGCGCCAGAAAAGCTTCCCGAAGGTACTCTGGTTCACGTTCGACGTATTTAACGTGGTCTCATTCAGGTTCTGGCCGGTCCGGCTGTTATCGTTATGCTGGGTCAAAATCGAGACTTGGCCAAAGCCAAGGACCGCGCTAAACGTCAGCCCCAACCACAAAGAACTCTTTACCAGCCGCGCAATTACGTGCTTCATTTTCCCGTGTCTCCATGGCCGACCTGGTGCCCCAAGGTCACGCCAATCTTTTAGTAAATTTGGACCCTGAAAAGCACAGTGGGGGAAGAGCAGGGATCGCCATAGCAACTTAAGCACGGAGGTGGCCACAGAAGTTGAGTGGCGCCTAGCCACAAATCGGGCTACTCCCGGCTAAGTCGTTGATATTGAATAGTGTTTCAGAAGAGGAACGCGTTACAGATCGAATCCAACGTATTGAGGAAACAAATTACATCTCTTATTGTGCATCGATTTGCACTTCTTGGCTTGAGTAATGCCCTGTGCAAACTCACTTTTGCAGGGTAAAGGCGTACAGTGTCCCGCCCGCTCCAACCACCACATACTGCTTGCCATCCAGCTCATACGTCATAGGCCCATTGCTGACGGATGCACTGAGGTTCGCATGCCAGAGGATTTTTCCTGTTGCCGGGTTGAAGGCTATGAAGTTCGCGGAAGGGTCACCGGTAAAGAGCAATCCACCCGCCGTGGTCAGGATACCCGTCAGGTGACGATCTTGCTCGGGATAGACATGCTTCCAACGGATCTTGCCAGTTTGATAGTCAATCGCCAGAAGTTGAGTTTCTCCCCAGAGGGGGTTGTCGCGTCCGCCATAGCCTTCGGGGCGTTTACTAGTGTCGGTGAGGTAATAAACGCTGAATGAAGGAGTGGCGGTTAAGTAAAAGAGTCCGGTTTCAGGGTTGAAACTGGGCGGCGGCCAGTTAGCCGCTCCTCCCGAGGCCGGGTTTACCAACGTGCCGTCTACTTTAGGTTCTTTGGCAGGATCGGGGATCGGCTGCCCTTTGGAGTTGACTCCCTTGGACCAGTTCAGATCAATGAAGGGCACAGTAATGAGATTTTTGCCGTTGGTTCGGTCGAGAACAAAAAAGTAGCCGTTACGCGAACCCACCGCCAGCAACTTGCGTTTTTGTCCGTTGATCTCTCCATCGAAGATGACCGGAGTCTCTACGTTGTCCCAATCGTGCGTATCATGCGGAGAGGCTTGAAATCCCCAGACAAATTTCCCTGTATCGGGGTTCAAAGCTACAACCGAACAAGTCCACAGGTTATCTCCTTTACGCCCTTGCCCCGCGTGCACCGGATTGGGATTGCCGGTCCCCCAGAACAGAAGATTCAACTCCGGATCGTATGTTCCAGTCAGCCACGTCATGCCGCCGCCGTGCCGCATGGACTCTACATCCGGCCAGGTCTCCTCGCCCGGTTCGCCTGGCTTGGGTTCTGAATCCCAGTGCCATTGAACTTTACCGGTTTCCGGATCGCGGGCTTCCAGAAAACCCGGTACATCCAGCGAGTCTCCGCCAACCCCGATAATGATGTGGTTGCCGATCACCAGCGGCGCGGGAGTGGAGAAATACTCCTGGGCGACGTCCGCAATTTCTACTGACCAGCGGAGCTTGCCGGAATTTTTGTCGAGACAGATCAGGTGATCGTCCGGGGTTTCGAAGTAGAGCCAGTTGTGATAGATGCCCACCCCGCGATTGCCAATATGAATTCCTCCTTTACTCTCCCATTGGTAGTGCCAGATTTCATGGCCCGTGCGTGCGTCCACCGCCCAGACATTGTCCGGTACCGAAAAGTAGAGCACTCCATCTACGGCAAGCGGCGTGGACTTAATGTCCCTGCTGCCAAAGAAATTGGCTTCCTGACCTGGGTTGGCAGAATAGCTCCATTCCGCTTTCAAGTTGCGCACGTTCTCAGCGTTGATTTGCTTTAGCGGACTGTAGCGGCGGCCAGAGTAGTCGCCGTTGTAGGTAGGCCAGGAGTCTGGTTTTGGCTTCAAGATATCAGCCGGGTCCAACCCCTGCGCCATCATCACCACCGGGAAACAACACGCGCACAACAGAAGGAAATGACGCAGCTTCACTTGAGTGTCTCCAGATAAGTGAGGATATTGTGCATGTCGGCGTCGGTGTATTGGTGAAGCAGGTCTTCATGCGCCTTCAGGGGATCGTTGGTTTCAACGCTGATTTCGGGTTCGTTATCGAACGTCCACGTGCGGCGCATGCCGGACTCATCGATGATGGAGATACTGAAATCGTCAACTTTGACCACGATTCCGGAATAGGCTTGCCCGGAGGGGAGTTTCACTTTGGCGGTGACTCTCTCCCCGGGGTCGGGTGGCTTCCCGCCAAAAAACTCCTGTGTTTTGGGATACAAAAATCGAGATTGCAAAGCTTCCGGTTCGTATTTCGTTGCGACATGCGCCAGATCCTCCGAGGGCGAGTGGCAATTCGCACAATGGGCCTTGAAGTAAAGCTCGCCTTGCGCCGCATCCCCGGTCACAAGGTTCAGTGTTTTGTATTCATGCCGGTTGGCGGTGGCTTGAATCAGGGAAAACAGATAAGCCGCGATGTCCTGGACTTGGGATTCTTTGAGCGGAAAAGCAGGCATCCCTTTGGCAACACGGCCCTCGTGCACAACCGGGAAGATTTCTTTCCCCGTACCCTGATCGTGCAGCACCACCACCGAGCGGACCAGGCTTGGCCCGCCCGAGCCGCCGCGCCCGGTGGAACCATGACAGAAGCCGCAGGTTGGAACATAAATGGTTTGGCCGCGCTTTACTGCATCTGGATCGGGGGCCTTCCCAGCAGCCATGAAGTCTCGCAGGGCCTGCTGAAAATCAAATCCTTTTGCCGGCGGATTCTTTGCCGTAGGGTTGGCCTGATCTTTATCGCCAGCGGTTGCGGCCGGTTGCACCGGTTGATTTGGTTCCTGAGGAGGAAGCGGACTGCCAAAAGCTGCATCACATAGAACGAATGCCACTAAAAGGAGAGCAGACTTAGGAAGATTCATTAGGCGTCGGCGTTTCTAGGTCTGGGGGTTTTGAACCAACCGCAATGCCTTGTTGACGATACGGTAGGCTTGTAGAACCCGTCAATGGAGGAAATATCCCCTGATCCAGTTTAATGAAATCGTTTACACTATTGCGCAATCAGCTGCGGTTGATTGCTTCATCCGCCCATGATGAATTCTCGACTGGACCACAAGAGCGCGATCGTGACCGGTGGGGCCAGCGGCATCGGCCGCGCCATCGCGAAAAGATTTGCTGCCGGCGGAGCACGAGTGTGCATTCTCGACCTGGATGCTAGCCAGGCAAACGCAGTCGCACGTGAAATCCAGGCCGACGGTGGCAATGCCGAGGCCGTTTCATGCGACGTCTCCAACCCCGCACAGGTGAGAACCACCTTCCCGCAGATATTCCAGCGCGGCCCAGTGCAAATTCTGGTAAATAGCGCCGGCATCGCACACATCGGCAACTTGGAATCCACTTCCCCCGAAGACTTCGAAAGGGTTTTTCGGGTCAACGTGATGGGTATCTACAACTGCATGCAGGCTTGCATCGGGCACATGAAGGCAAACCAGGCAGGCGTCATCCTGAATATGGCCTCAGTCTCCGCGCTCACCGGGCTCAAAGACCGCTTTGCCTACTCCACCAGCAAAGGCGCGGTCATCTCCATGACTTACTCGGTGGCCAAGGACTATCTGCCCTTCAACATCCGTTGTAATTGCATTTCCCCAGCAAGGATACACACGCCATTCGTAGATGGATATTTGGCCAAGAACTATCCCGGTCAGGAAAAAGAAATGTTCCAAAAGTTATCGCAGGTCCAGCCTATCGGACGCATGGGAGAACCGGAAGAAGTGGCCGCATTGACGTTGTTCTTATGCTCTGACGAAGCTGGGTTTATTACCGGCGTGAATTACCCGATCGATGGCGGATTCCTGAATCTCCGTGATTGAAGTGAAGTATGCCGATTGATAGTCATCAACATTTCTGGAAGTACGACGTCCAGCGGCACCGTTGGATCACCGATGACATGAAGGCCTTGAAGCGCGACTATATGCCACCTGACCTGCTGCCCGAGCTCAAAGCCAACGGAGTGTCAGGCTGTGTAGTGGTACAGGTAGACCAGACGGAACAAGAAACACAATTTTTATTGGCGCTCACCGATCAGTACAAGTTTATTAAAGGAGTAGTCGGCTGGGTGGATTTGCAGTCTCCTGAAGTTTCGGAGCGGCTGCGCCACTTCTCGCAATTTAAAAAGCTTCGCGGGTTCCGCCACATCGTGCAATCGGAGGCGGATGACGGATTCATGCTGCGGCCCGAGTTCTGCCGGGGAATCCAGGCCCTGAAAGAATTTGGCTTTACCTACGACATATTGATCTATGCGCAACAACTACCGGCGGCGCTGGAACTGGTCACACGGTTTCCAGACCAGCCTTTTGTAATTGATCACATCGCCAAACCGTCCATTCGCAGCGGCACATTGGCCCCCTGGGCGGCACAAATGCGCTCCCTCGCGGAACACCCCAACGTGTACTGCAAAGTTTCAGGACTGATCACCGAAGCCGATTGGAAGAGCTGGCGCGCAAAAGATTTTCTCCCTTATCTAAATGTGGTGTTTGACACCTTCGGTCCGGAACGGCTGATGTTTGGGTCGGACTGGCCGGTTTGTTTATTGGCGGGCAGTTACCGGCAGGTGGGGCAGTTGATTGGAAATTACGTCAGCAAACTTCCTGCCCGCCAAAAAGAAGCAATTTTCGGACTCAATGCAATCCGGTTTTACGGCTTAGAGAGCACCTCCAATGGACCTGCGGCTTAAAGACAAAATTGTTCTTATCACTGGCGGCGCGAAAGGCATTGGCGCGGCCATCATCCGTCTGTTGAGTGATGAAGGGGCCGTTCCCGTCATTGTCGACCGTGACCTGGACGCGGGGGAAAAGCTGGTTGCTGAACTTTCCGGCAAGCCCTGCTCGCTGATCCACACCGATCTCACGAATGTGGATGCTTGCACCAAGGCAGTGGAACAAGCGGTCAAGCAATTCGGAAAGCTGGATGCGCTGGTAAACAACGCGGGGATCAACGACCGCGTCGGTCTCGAACACGGCAACCCTCAGGAATACGTCGCCTCGCTTCAGCGAAATCTTCTTCATTACTACAACATGGCGCACTATGCTCTGCCTCATCTGAAAAGTTCGCATGGAGCAATTGTGAATATCGCCTCGAAAACCGCGGTCACCGGTCAGGGAGGCACGTCCGGCTACGCGTCTTCCAAAGGGGCGATCCTTGCTCTTACCCGTGAATGGGCTGTGGAATTGCTTCCTTACAGCATCCGTGTAAACGCCATCGTTCCCGCGGAAGTGATGACGCCCCTGTACCAGCAATGGCTGAGTACCTTCTCCAATCCCCAACAAAAGTTGGATGCTATCGTGGCTAAGATTCCGCTAGACAAGCGGATGACGACAGCCGAGGAGATTGCTGCCATGGCAGTCTTCCTACTTTCATCTCAGGCCGCGCACATCACGGGACAGCATTTGTACGTGGACGGTGGCTACGTCCACCTGGATCGAGCCTTGGGACAGGAAGGAACCAAGTAAATATCATCGGACCACTCACTGAAAACGCTAAGTCGTGCCGTTCATTCTGGTCACCAGGTTCTTTTTGTGAGCGATCAGTGTCAACATCAACGACATTCTTGTTCAACATCTGACAAAATCTTCCCCCTGACAGATTTTCAATCCTCGGGTGTGACCATGGCATTCTTTGGGGGCTATTTTTGGGCTGCCTTGCGGCTGGCTGATGCAGTGTGCATCATAAAAGGGATGGGAAGAATTGATGTGGAAATTTCAGCAGGCGCTCCCGCAAGCGAAATCAGATGAGAAGTGGCTTCTGATGGAGCGGATTTTTAAATTCGCGGCCCCATTATTCTCTTGACGCGAACGCAGTATAATCGCGTTCGATCACGCCATGGCCAAGACTCCCCGTGCGGTAGCTTCTCCCCGCGTCGTCAATATCGAAGATCTACGTCCCCTGGCCCAACGCCGTCTGCCACGAGCGGTGTTCGATTACCTCGATGGAGGGGCTGACGGCGAGGTCACGCTGGCGGCAAACTGCGATGCGTTTAAGGAAGTCACCTTCAGGCCCCGGCAAGCAGTCACTGTTCCCGGCGTCGATTTGCACACGCGTGTGCTTGGGTTCGATCTCTCTTTCCCGGCAATGCTGGCTCCGGTGGGCTACAGCCGTATCATGCATCCGGGTGGTGAAGTAGCAGCAGCGCGCGCAGCGGGTGCAGCAGGCACTGCCTATATCCTGTCCACCATTTCAGGGCACCGCCTGGAAGACGTACGCGCTGCTTCCTCCGGCCCAGTTTTTTATCAACTCTACTTAGTCGGAGGCCGCGAGGTTGCCGAAGCCTCCATCGAGCGTGCCAAGGCTGCGGGATTCTCGGCGCTGGTCGCCACCATTGACACCTCGATGGCCGGCCAACGCGAGCGCGATATTCGCAATGGAATTAAAGAATTGCTGGGAACAAATTTGTTGGCGAAAATTCCATACGTTCCCCAGGTGCTCGCCCGCCCGGCTTGGCTTACGCGATTTCTGCTTGACGGCGGAGTCCCCGACCTGCCGAATGTGGTGATTCCCGGCAAGGGTCCCATGAAGCTGATTGATGTCACCGCAGCTCTGGGCCAAGCCAACGTCACCTGGGACGACATGCGCTGGATTCGCGAATGCTGGCCTGGCCCTCTGGTCGTCAAAGGGGTGTTGACCGGCGACGACGCCCGGCGCGCGATGGACGCCGGCGCTTCCGCCATCGTGGTTTCCAATCATGGCGGCCGCCAGCTCGACTGTGTTTCTCCGACCATTCGGGCACTGCCCGAAGTAGTTGCCGCTGTAAACGGGCGCATCGAAGTGCTGATGGATGGCGGCATACGCCGTGGCGGAGATATCGTGAAAGCCCTGTGCCTGGGCGCGCGAGCTGTGCTATGCGGACGCGCCTATGCGTACGGCTTATCAGCTGCCGGAGAGGCAGGCGTGGGGCGTGCAATTGAAATCCTTCACAGCGGTGTGGAACGCACGCTCAAGTTGCTCGGCTGCGCGTCGATTAGCGCGCTCGACAGTTCTTATGTGAGTATCCCACGCAGTTGGCACGACGCATAACGAATACCGGGGATCATCCGGATCAACTCTGTGTTTGAAAACAGAGCGCTCAATACCAGGAGAGGAATGCAGGCCGTGTTTGCCTAAGCCGGATAAATTCGAGACTGAAAGTGCCGTAATTCACGCATGGTTACAGGAGAGAAACCATACTTCGCCAAATCTTCGCTGCGATGCTGCATGCAACGAAATGGTTGCAATTTCCTCATCGTTCGCAGTAAGATGCGAAAGGATAGAAGATACGTACATCTACCCAGTCTCGTTGTAAGCCCTTTCTTCCGGTTCAAAAAGGTCGTTGCCACTTTCAGGTTCGAGGTCCCAGCCTCGTAACCACAGGTTCGGAGAGACCGTCTATGGCGTGGTATGCGTACTGCATCACCGAGCAGCAAACCCTATCTAATGGAACTCGTGCCCGGCGTCCCTTCCTTCTGGAAGGCATTCAGGGCGTAAATGACGCACCCGTACTGAGTTACCCCAGCGGCGAATTTGCTGTCATCGTCAGCGAATATGATCACTCTGACGCCAAGCTGGAAGAAAAGCATGTACTTGAACATGCGCGCGTAGTCAGCGTATGTTTCCGCAGCGGGACCGTATTGCCGTTCCGCTTTGGCACAACCTTCGACACTGACGAAGCCCTCCGTCAGGCTGTGCGCAGCAACCGCCGTGCCTTTGGCCAGAGCGTGGCCAAGCTTCGCGGCAAGGCTGAAATGCATTTGAAGCTGGTCGTCCGCGACGGCTCATTGCGCGAAGCACTGGAGAGCGTAGCCCTGCCGGACACGGTCGGCGGCGAATATCTTTCCAAACTGCGGGAAAAGGCCTCCAAAGACCGCGAGCGACAGACCAAAGCCCGGGCCCTCTCCGTCCAAGTCCACAAGATGTTCAACCCACTCGAAGAGGAAATCAGCTGTAAGAAAGTGGACGCTGAGGGAATGCTGCTCGACATCTGCCACTCTGATCGACTCCAAATCCATCGAAAAATATCAGAACCGTTACAGCAGCGCCGCCAAGCAACTCAAGAATTGCGAGATTGCCATCAGCGGCCCCTGGCCTCCGTATCACTTCATGCCGGGCAAACTGAGGACGGTTTCCTAAACTCATCTTCCAGGTCAAGCGCGAGCAACTAATGTGCAGCCCCGTGCACTTATTTGCCGCGCAAAATGTGCCGACGGGCCGGAGATAGAACTCCGGCCCGTTGGCGTAAGTGCCTGTCTATAAGTAAGTTGCCGGGATCCACCGCTGGGCGTCTTGCGCGCCGCTTTTTGGCTGCGGAAGTGCTTCATACCGAAGTATATAAAAGAGGCCGCTGACGTGACCTTCTCTCGTTCTCGACATCTACTCAATCGCCGCACCGGTATGCCGGACGGCTCCTTGCTTCGTCTCTTCTAAGATTCCAACCAATACGCCTCTTTAGAAAAGTGGCCCCAGAAATGGGGCCACTTTTTTTGCGGAATGCACCGTGCGACACGCATCGGTTGATATCAGTTAGAATTTCAAAAGCCCCATGCGCAAAATACTTTCGGTAATTGCTCTCTACCTCTCTTCTTGTGTTTTTTTCGCTTTCGCCCAGTATTCGGTCAGCCGGCCGTCTGAAGCAGCAGCAACTCCGGAAGGGGCGGCCGTTTCACCTCAGTTGAAGAGTGAGCTGATCGCTCTGCGAGACGCCGCGCTCAGCGACGACTATGCTTACCGCCAGCTGGCTCACCTCACCGAAAACATCGGCCCGCGCCCCGTGGGATCGCCGCAATCGGCGGCGGCGGAGAATTATGTGGCTGACGAACTGCGCAAGCTCGGACTGGATGTGGATCTGGAAGATGTAAAAGTTCCGCAGTGGATCCGTGGCGAGGAAACAGCGCAACTGGTGGAGTATCCCGGCCAAGTTCCCAACACGACACAAAAAATTGTGCTCACTGCGTTAGGCGGAAATATCCCTACTCCTCCCGGCGGGCTCACTGCCGAGGTTGTCGTAGTGAACAGTTTTGACGAACTGAAGGCCCTGGGCCGGGAAAAAGTCGCCGGGAAAGTTGTGTTGTTCAACACCTATTTCGACAAACGTAAATCCGAAGCCAACCACGCCTTCGACGCCTATGAGGAAGACGTCGCTTACCGATGGGAGGGAGCGCAACACGCAGCTGCTTTAGGCGCCGTAGCCTCGTTAGTCCGCTCCGTCGGAGATGCGGACTTCCGCCTTCCCCACACCGGTACCAGCAAAGCGGCAGGCATTCCCGCGGCAGCCGTCACGGCGGAAGATGCGACTCTAATCGCCGATCTGGCGGCGCAAGGCAAAGTACGCATTCATCTGGTCCTCACCTCACAGCGAGGCCCCGAAGTGGTGTGCCATAACGTAGTCGCAGATTTGAAAGGGTCGGAACATCCCGAACAGGTCGTGCTGGTCTCCGGTCATTTGGATTCGTGGGACCTGGGGACCGGCGCCATTGATGATGGTGCAGGCGTGGTGGCCGCGATGCAGGTTGTCCAACTGGTGCGCAAGTTACACCTTCATCCCAAGCGGACCTTGCGCGTAGTGGCATGGACGAATGAAGAAGATGGCGCACGCGGGCGTGATGCCTACGCAGCGGCGCATCAGTCGGAATTCGCCAATCATGTGGCTGTTTTTGAAAGCGATTCCGGGCCGTTTCATCCCTCGGGGTTTGTAGCCAAGATCAGCTTAGCCACCAAGACCTGGCTTCAAGTCCCACAGGACGTATTAGCTCCGCTAGGAGCAAATCTCATCGATGTAGTTTCTGATAGTCCTGAGACTGATATTGAACCCATGGCCAAAGCTGGAGTTCCTGCGTTCGGTTTGATGGTGGATAGCCGTCCCTACTTCCATTACCACCACACCGCCGCCGATACCCTGGACAAAGTGCCACCACGCGATCTTCAGGAGGACGCAGCCGCCATGACAGTGATGGCTTACGCCATCGCCAATTTGCCGCAGCCGTTACCGCACTAGGTAGCAGCCCCTTGACCAGTTGACGCATCTCAAAGTAGGCGCATATCATTTCCGTTTGGCCAAAGGAAATTGGCGAGGACGCGGCTGCTAAGGCCGCGAGTTATTATTTATGGACAAGAAGAAAGTAGACCAATTCAAAAAGAGACTGGAGTCCAGGCTCCAGGAGCTCCGCCGCATTGTCTCGCGCACCGAGCACGATGGCCGGACGGTAGGCGACGATTCGGCCCAGGACATCGCGGACCGCGCTGCCAGCTCCTATAATAAAGAATTCCTTTTTCATCAAAGCAATACGGAACGCCAGACCCTGCAAATGGTGGAAAGCGCTCTTTCCCGCATTCGGGAAGGTAGTTTTGGTGAATGTATCTCGTGCGGTACTGAAATTAACGTGAAGCGGCTGGAAGCAGTTCCGTGGACACGGCACTGTATCGAGTGCCAGGAAAAGCTGGAAAAGGGTATGCTGGAAGAAGCGCCCCGATAGCCTGAGACCGTCCGGCGCCGTACATTATCAACTCACACGCAGCCAGAAGGGAAGTTTGTGCGCGCAGAAGCTCGTCATCAACTCAAACAAGACAAGTTCAGCCGTACCACTCTACATGTGGCCGAACAGACCGTGGACTGGACGGTCGAACACAAATCCAAGCTCATCGTCGGTGGCGTGGTTGCGCTGGTGACGGTTGCCGTCGTGCTGGGCGGTTGGTATTACCTGAACACCCAGGACCAAAAGGCCAGCCTTGACCTGTCCAAGGCGGTACGTACGATGGATGCTCCCATACGGCCCGCAGATGCGCCCGAACAACCCGGACTCCAGAGTTTTACTGCCGTCAAAGATCGCGCAACTGAGGCCCACAAGCAGTTCCAGGCGATCGTAGATAAATACCCGCACACTCGCTCTGGCGACATTGCCCGCTATTTTCTGGGATTGACCGCTGCGGATATGGGCGACTACACCTCAGCCCAAAAAGAACTCAGCACGGTGGCGTCGTACCATAACGCCGATTTGGCGTCATTGGCCAAGCAAGCATTGGCGTCCGTTTATCTACGGCAGGGTCAGCCCAAGCAGGCCATCGAAATCTACAAAGTGTTGTCAGAAAAGCCCACCGCCATGGTGAGCAAGCCCGCCGCCCAGCTCCAATTGGCAGATGCCCTGTTAGCCGACCACCAGCCGCTGGAAGCCAAGGGAATCTACGAGCGGGTGCAGAAAGAAAACCCGGCGAGTCCGGCGGCGCAGATCGCCGGCCAGGCACTACAGAATTTGAAGTGACCGGGAATATTTTGCGGGGGACGGCTATAGGTGGTGGTGTTCGGTCTTCCGCGCGTGTCTTTTTTCCATCCAGCCGACCCATGTGCACGCGAGGAATACGCCAGAACTCGGCATTATGGCATCCAGCCCAACCTGTTTCCAGAAATACGAATAGTAAACCGAATCGCGCACCCAATCCCACCGAGTCATCTTAATTCTCCTTTTGGCGAGGGCAGATTCCATCTCGTTTACTGTCATATTTCCCATTTGACGGAATTCGGCTTGGCTTAAAGGCGGGTCATATTTGATTCCACCCTGAAGTGATGCGACCTTGCTGACGAGCGCAATTGCAGGACCGGCAAGGACCGCGACAAGCAGAGAACGTAACAAGAGAGCTTTCATCCTTTACCTCGCACGCTAAGCTATCAGTTTAGCGAAGGGCAAGAGTGCATCAGCATGACTGTTGTAACCATGCGTTTACGCTCATTAACCCTGCTCCACTTTTCCCCGTGCCCCATAGCTATCCTCGGAATCCGTTGCGGCTATCGGCGCCCCGGGCTGTAAAAACAAGACTGAATTGGTGAAGGGAAAAGTGGCAGTCTCAATCTTCCACGTCCGATAAGAAGTTTCCCCCGTTACCTTGGTAAGGAAAGCCATCCCTTTATCGGTGCGCTCTGCGCCGGTTTCACTCAAACTTTAAAAGGGCCCCGATTCACAAAATCAGCGCGTTTCAGGATGGTCATCGCATGCGCATGCTCGTTTGTTTGTTCCTTCTATGCCCATTTGTTCTTGGACAAGATTCACCTGCTTCAGCTCCAAACACCAGCCCAAATTCGGACACACAGGGCCAAAGTCTGGCAGATATAGCCCGCAAACTGCGGAAAGACCACACGCAAGAGGTACGAACCACGCCGGAAGACGTCAAGAAGCTCCTGGAATCGGTGGATGAAATTCTCAGCTTCGCTTCCGAAGACAGCGGATTCCCCAAACACAGCGCGGTGAAGTCCCGGCTGGTCAGTGAAAAGGACGTGGAGAATTCCGCCCGTGAGCGCCTGGCCAAGCAGGAATATACGCAGCGTTTCGCCCGCGCCGAATTGACCATGAAAAAATTCGGCCTGTTGCCAAAAGAATTCAGCCTGCGCGAGTTTCTGGTCAGGGCCACGGGCAAACAGGTCGCCGCTTATTACGACGACGAAACCAAAATGATTTCTCTTCTGAACTGGATACCCGCGGAGACCCAAGCACCGATCCTTGCCCACGAATTGACCCACGCGCTTCAGGACCAGAATTACAACCTTCAGAAGTGGATGGGCCGCGAGCACAAGCCCGCATCGTCCCCCAACGCAAAGTCATCACAGGGCGAAAGCAACGACGACGGCCTCACCGCCCGTGACGCTGTGGTCGAGGGTCAGGCGATGGTCGTGTACATCGATTTCATCCTGGCCAAGTTCGGGCGCAACCTGCAAAACACTCCCGGCCTGGTCTATCAGATGGAAGACCCCGCGGTGAAGGCCACTCCTGACACTGAGCTGTTGCACGATGCTCCCATGATCCTGCGCGAGACCGGGACTTTCCCCTATCGCTCCGGGCTGATCTTCGAAGGAGAGCTTTTGCAGGCCGGCGGCAAACAGATGGCATTTGCCGGAGCCTTTGCCCGTCCGCCGCGCAGCACCCACGAAGTGTTTCAGCCGCGCGCTTATATCGACAAAGAACCACTGCCTTCGTTGACCATCCCGGATTTGCGCCCGGTCGTCGGCGACAAATATGAAGTCTTCGACAAGGGCGGCATCGGCGAACTGGATGTCCGGGCCATCCTCGAGCAGTCAGGAAACCGAAAGATCGCAGAGAGCCTGGCTTCCGCGTGGCAGGGCGGGCGCTATATCGCCTTTCGCAAACTCCCGTCTACGGCCGAACCGTCAACCACTGCCGATCTAGCGTTGTTCTATGTCTCGCGCTGGAGAAGCCCGGAGGCGGCTGGGCAATTTGCCCGGCTCTACGCCGGGGCGGTGACGCAGCGCTATCAGAAGGTATCTCCACAACCCGTTCCCGCGTGTACCGGAGACCGCTGCCCCGTGTTCGCCGCTTACAACATGACCGAGGAAGGTCCCGCCAGCATTCAGCAATTCGCCGACAACACGGTAGTCGTCTGCGAGGGTTTCGATGACGCGACCGCATCCCAACTGCGCACCGCGTGGCGTGTAGCTCCTCACCAGACCCAGGCCGAAAACCAGAGTTGGGACGAACTCAGCCTGCGGCTTGCTCGCGTTCCCGAGTTCGCGGCGTTCCAGGAGCAGATTGGCAGAAGAATGCTGCAACTGGCGCTTGAGGCGGTGAAAAAGTAAAAAGGTAATCCCTTCGCAAACTGAGGCGATAAATGTTTAAATCTTTGGTGTGAAATCCAAACCGGCGACCTTACTTCTGCTTGTTCTCCTGTTGTCTGCGTCCGCTTTCTCTCAATCAACTGTACCCGCAGCGCGGCTGGCACATCTGCGCCACGGCATCAACACCAGTGCGTGGTTTGCGCAGGTGTACGACCGTCAGGGCTACACCAAAGAGCACCTCGAATCATGGGTGACTGCCGCCGACATCGCGCTCATCACGTCCATGGGCTTCGACCACATACGGCTCAGCGTGAATCCCGAGCCGATGTTCCGCAACAAACGGCCGGATGAAATTCCCGCGGAATATCTTGGTTATCTGGATCATGCTGTGAAGATGATCCTCGATCATGACCTGGCCGTCGTCATTGACATACATCCCGAAAGTGACTTCAAGGCGAAGCTGGTCTCAAACCAGGATGACTACGTCCAGCAGTTCGCCGACTTCTGGCGGGCGTTGGCCCGGCATTACTCCTCTTGGGATGCCGGCCGCGTGTTCTTTGAAGTCTTAAACGAACCTGAGTTCAGGGACCGCAATCAGTGGGCCGGCGTGCAGGCGAAGTTGGTTGCCGCCATCCGCGAAGGCGCTCCGCAAAACACCATCATCGCCGCCGGAGCCAACTGGTCGGATGACGATGAACTGGTGGTCATGGAGACGCTGCACGATCCTAACGTGATCTATAACTTTCATTTTTATGAGCCTTTTCTTTTCACGCACCAAGGCGCGGGTTGGACTTCGTACTCTGTGCATTGGACGCGGGGCCTGCATTATCCTTCGACTCCAGAATCAGCCGCGGCAGTGGCCGCTGCGGTTCCGGATCCGCTCTATCGCCTGCAAATCACGCGCTACGGCCAGGACCGCTGGAATGCCGAGCGGATGGAAGCGGAAGTCAACCAGGTGGCGGAATGGGCCAAGCAGCATGGCGTGCCGGTGGTGTGCAATGAGTTTGGGGTGTATCGCGCCTATTCCGATCCCAAAGACCGGGCAGCGTGGATCTCAGATTTTCGCAAGACGCTGGAGGGCATGGGATAGGGTGGGCTATGTGGGATTATTCGGGAGGGTTTGGGGTTGTTACAAAGAAAGATGGAAAAACTACTCGTGATGAAATCACGCTGCATGCGTTAGGACTCAACTAGATTTGTCATTCCGACGAGGAGCGCAGCGACAAGGAGGAATCTGCTATTGGCCGACGCCACCGCTGCAGCAATGATATCCACAGGCCTGGCATCCCGCTCGTCGTGACTAATAACCTTGTGATAACGGACGGGCATGTCTATCGTGAAAACATGCAGCGCCCGAAACGCTATTATGTCTATATCATGTCCAGCAAGGGCGGTCTTTACGTGGGCGTGACCGGATTTCTCATGTCGCGCGTCCTGCAACACAAAGCTGGTAGCAGTGGCTTCACCTCCCGGTATCACATTGACCGTCTGGTTTATTACGAGGTGTTCAAGTATGTGAACAAGCCTCGCCCGGGAAACCGAAATCAAAAAGTGGCGGCGGGAGAAGAAAGTGGTGCTGATTGAGTCATGAATCCCGCGTGGGAAGATTTGTCCGCCGGTTGGGGCCAACCTGCGCGTATGGGAATAGCAGATTCCTCCTTGTCGCTACGCTCCTCGTCGGAATGACAAATTAGGTGGGTTGGTGGTGGGCCACTTTGAAAGTAGCCCGCTACCGGCCGGTTCCCAACGTTGCTATCCTTCGCCTGCCCCACTAGAATCTTCTATTACCGCTATTCACCTGTTGCCGTTCTGTGGAAAGGCCCATTGAAGAAAGTCACCGCCATCTATCCCGGTTCGTTTGATCCTCCGACCAACGGCCATTTGGATTTGATCGAGCGGGGCAGCCAGATCTTCGACGAACTGACGGTCGCCCTTCTCCGTAACTCGGAGAAGCAGCCGCTGTTCAGCCTGGCCGAGCGCAGGCGCATGCTGGAGGAGTTGACCAAGCCCTTCAAGAACGTGAGCGTGGATACATTCGAGGGTCTGACGGTGGATTACGCCGTCAAGGTGAAGGCCAAAGCGATCCTGCGCGGCATTCGTGCCATCAGCGACTATGAGTACGAGTTGCAGATGGCTTTGATGAACCGCAAGCTGCATCCGGAGCTGGAAACGGTGTTCATGATGCCACACCAGAAATACAGCTATCTGAGCTCAAGGCTGGTGCGCGAGATAGCCCGGCTCGGCGGCACGGTGGAAGGCTTAGTGCCCGAGATGGTGGAACAACGGCTGAGAGAAAAACTTGATCCGGCAGTGAAATTTCAAAATGTAAGGCAAATCAAATCAGGGAAACGAGCATGACTCCAGTGAGTGAAGCAGTACCCGTCGCAAAACTTACCGAACGCATTGGCCGCATTCAACCCTCCGCCACCATGGCGGTCGTAGCCGAGGCCGACAAGCTGCGCCAGCAGGGCGTGGACGTCGTAGACCTCAGCGTCGGCGAGCCGCATTTCTCGACGCCGCAGCACATTAAGGAAGCGGCCATCTCCGCCATTCATGAAAATTTCACCAAGTACACGGCGGCGGCGGGCACGGCTGAATTGCGCGATGCGGTGGTGCACCGTCATGCGGTGGACTTTGACTCCGACTACCGCCGCGAAGAGGCTGTAGTTTCGGTCGGTGGCAAGCATGTGCTGTTCAATGCCATTCAGGTACTGGTCGAGCACGGCGACGAAGTGATTCTGCCGGTGCCGTACTGGGTTTCGTTCAAGGACATCATCCAATACGCAGGCGGCAAGTGCGTCTTCCTGCAAACTGACGAAGCGCAGGGCTTCCGCGTCACAGCGGATGCTATCGCGCGCCTGGTGACTCCGCGCACCAAGATGATCCTGCTGAATTCGCCGTCGAACCCTGCTGGTTCGGTCATGTCGCCCGAGGACCAGACCGAAGTCGCCAAACTGGCCGCCGAACGCGGAATTTGGGTGTTGAGCGATGAGTGCTATGTCTACCTCAACTACACCGGACGCCAGTTCTCGCTGGGATCGGTACGCGAGTGCCGCGAGCGTCTGGTGATTGCTGGATCGCTTTCCAAGACCTACGCGATGACCGGATGGCGCATGGGCTTCGCGCTGGCTCCGGCAGCTGTATCAGGAGCGATGGCAAAGTTACAGAGCCAATCCACCTCGAACCCAACGTCGATTGCGCAAAAGGCCGCAGTGGCTGCGTTGAAGGGTTCGCAGGACTGCGTCGAGGTCATGCGCAAGGAGTACATTACTCTGCGCGATCACATGGTCGCGGGGCTGCGCGCGTTGCCCGGCGTGAAGTGCAACATGCCCGAGGGCGCGTTCTATGTGTATCCAAACATTTCGAGCTTCTTCGGACGCAGCGGAGTAAAGACCCCAGCCGATTTTGCCGGCAAACTCCTGCGTGAGGCGCACGTGGCAACTGTACCCGGCGAGGGCTTCGGAACGACGGAGCACATTCGAGTGTCGTATGCGACTTCCATGAAAGAGCTGGATCGCGGCCTTGAGCGGCTGAAGAAATTTCTCGCGGCTTTGTAACCCAGCATCATGACGGACTGGAGATTTCTTGCAATTGGGCTGGTCTGGCTAGCGCTTGGCGTGAGCTTGCTCGCCCGTCCGAAAGAATGTCAAGCTGCGTCCAAACGATTCGAGGAACGCAAGACGGTGATTCCGTTCCCACCACTGGTTGGGGTTCCAATCTGGGTAGTACAACTTTTCGGAGTTATCTCACTAGCTGGAGCTGCCTTGTTTTTTTATCTGTTTGTCGTTAAGTAGCGGCCGTGGTGGAAAACTCCGACCTGCTTAATCGTAGATCGTAATTCCGCATAACTATGAGCGACCTCTACCCCCTGTTGATGGTTCCCGCGTTCGATCCCCGCCCGTGGGGAAGGCTCGACCTGTCTCCGATCTACCCGAATCATCGCTATCAGGAGCGAATCGGCGAAGCCTGGCTGACCGGCGACGCCTGCAAAGTGGCCAACGGACTGTTTGCGGGAAAAGCGCTGTCCGAACTCTCGCGGCAGTTTGGCAGGGCGCTGACCGGCGATTCTGCCCCCGATGCCAGCCAATTCCCGCTGCTTTTGAAATTCCTGTTCCCCGAAGAAAAACTTTCCGTGCAGGTCCATCCTGACGACGAAGCTGCCCGCAAAGCGGGACTGCCCAACGGGAAAACGGAATGCTGGTACGTGGCCCACGCCAAGCCCGGTGCGCAGATTGCTCTAGGCTTGAAGCCCGGCGTTACCCGTTCCCAGTTCGAACAAGCCATCCAGGAAAAGCGCGCCGAAGAATTACTGAACTGGATCAACGTTTTCTCCGGAGAAATGATCTACGTGGCTGGAGGTACGGTCCATACCCTGGGCGGCGGCTCGATCATCGTTGAGACCCAGCAGCAATCGGATACGACTTACCGCCTCTACGACTACGGACGCCCGCGCGAGTTGCATCTGAAAGATGGTTTGGCCGTCATCAAGGAGAAAGTTCCATCCGGGAAAACACTACGGCCGGCGCCGGTCAAGATGGATGGCTCCAAAAACCAAAGGTCCCCGCTGATCGCTGCCCCCAAATTCGTGGTGGACATGTTCGACCTGAAGGAAGCACAGAGTTTCGAGACTCGGGACGCCTCCGGCAAGTCGGCGGTGCAGATCCTGGTTGCAACCGAAGGCTGCGGAATGGTGGAAACCAACGGCAGAGAGCCTGTCATGTTAGCCAAAGGTGATGCGGTCGTTGTGCCTGCCAGCCTGGGAACATTCGTCGTCTGTCCGCAGTGGGAGATCAAGTTCCTAAAGTCATCAGTTCCCGGAGTGCGCCTGCCCGAGCCAGAGACCAGGATGTAGTAAATTGTCATCCTGAGCGGAAGATAAAGGCAGCAGAGCGGACTTTATCTGGAGTCGAAGGACATAGGACCACGATTTGTGGTGAGGATTCCCTGAGGCGCCATCTTCAGTACTGATATATAGGGGTCCTTCGACTTCGTGGATGCTTCGCTTTGCGAAGCATCCACTACGCTCAGGATGACAATATTTTGGTTCACTTGTGAAGAAATCCAACTTCTATCCCGTGATTCTCGCCGGAGGCCGTGGCACGCGCTTCTGGCCGCTTAGCCGCAAGAAACGGGCGAAACAGTTGCTGGCCCTGGATGGCAGTCAGACCATGATTCAGCAGACCGTCAAGCGCCTGCTCCCGCTGGCGCCGCCAAGTCAGTTCTGGGTCATCACCAATGGCGACTGCTGCGGAGAAATCTTCCGCCAGTTGCCGCGCCTGCCAAAGAAGCAGGTGGTCGCGGAACCGGTGGGCCGAAATACCGCGCCTGCCATCGGCCTGGCGGCTTTCATCTTGCAGCGCAAAAATCCGGATGCGGTGCTTGGACTATTTCCTTCGGACCATGTAGTCGGAGATGGGGACGCCTTCAGAAAGACCCTGAAGCAGGGGATTGAAATCGCCGCGTCGGGAGGAAACATTGTGGTGCTGGGCATCCGCCCCACGCGCCCCGAGACTGGCTACGGCTATATCGAGTCCGGCGAGCAAGCTGCAAATGGGGCGCTACGTGTGCAACGCTTCACCGAAAAGCCCAGCAACGAAATCGCCGTCCAGTTCCTTGAAGCTGGGAACTATTTCTGGAACAGCGGCATGTTTCTGTGGAGCGCGCGCACGCTGGCCAATGCTCTACACGAGCATCTTCCCAAGACCGCAGCTATTCTGGAGAAAATCGCGGCCACCTTCGGTACCGGCAAGTTTCCCGTGACCCTCCGCAAGCTCTATCCCAGGTGCGAAAACATCAGCGTAGACTACGCGGTGCTCGAACCTCGCTCTGCCAGAGGAGAAAAATCCTCGGGCATTTACTGTCTTCCAGCGGATTTCGGCTGGAACGATCTCGGTTCCTGGACCGCACTGCACGAACATCACACTTCCAAGAAGGCCTCTCCCGGCGGCAACCTGATCCACAGCGACGGTATGTTTACGCTGCACGCGGAAGGCAACTATATTTATGCTCCGAAAAAGTTCGTGGCTGTAATCGGAGTGAAGGACCTGGTCGTCGTCCACACCGATGACGCGCTTCTCATCACTACGCGCGAGCGATCGCAGGATGTAGGTAAGATCGTGAAGCATCTCGATGAGAGGAAGTTGCATAAACTAGTGTAGAAAAGTGGCTAGTGATTAGTGGCTAGTAAAAAACTAATGACTAGCCACTAGCCACTTTCTTATGTCTCAATCCATCAAATTCGGCACCGACGGCTGGCGTGCGGTCATCGCCGATGATTTCACTTTCGACAATGTTCGTAGTGTCGTAGGGGCAATTGCGTCCTACGTGCTCAAGCACGAAGACGCGAAAGCCGGAGCTGTGGTCGGCTACGATACCCGGTTCGCCTCAAAAAATGCGGCCCGTATCGCTGCTGAAGTTCTCGCCAAAGCTGGCATCCCGGTATTTCTGGCGAACGATTACGCTCCCACTCCTGCCATATCATTCGCGGTCAAAGACTCTGGTGCGGCCGGTGGCGTGGTCATTACCTCCAGCCACAATCCCTGGAACTGGAACGGTGTAAAGTTCAAAGCAACATTCGGCGGCTCGGCCACTCCTGCCATCATGAAAATCATTGAGCAGGAACTAAGCGCCGGTGCAATGCCGACCAGCCAAGCCGCGAAGATTGAAGAAGTTGATCTCAAGACAAAATACATTCCTGCAATCTGCCAGTTTGCCGATCTCGACTTAATCGCGAAAGCCGGATTCAAGTTTGCCATTGATTCGATGCACGGCTCAGGGCGCGGTGCTCTGGCGCAAATTTTTTCCAGCCGCAATATTTCGCACGTCGCCATCCGCCAAAACGTCGATCCCCTGTTTCCTGGCATTAACCCAGAGCCAATCCTTCCACACGTGGCTGCACTTCAGGAAACCGTGGTGACGGAAAAGTGCGCGGCTGGTTTTGCCACCGACGGAGACGCCGACCGCCTGGGCGCGGTGGACGAAGGCGGCAACTTCGTAGACTCCCATAAGATCTTCGCCGTGCTTCTGCGCTGGCTGCTGGAGCGCAAGAAATGGCCGGGTGAAGTGGTCCGCGCCTTCAACACCACCCGGATGCTCGACCGAATTGCGGCCAAGCACGGCCGCAAGCTGAACGAATGCCCTATCGGCTTCAAATACATCGCGGACTTGATGATGGAGCGCGAAATCGTAATCGGGGGAGAAGAATCAGGAGGCATCGGGTATTCCCGATTCCTGCCGGAGCGTGATGGCATCCTGAACTCGCTGCTCCTGGCAAATGTAATGGCCGAAGAACGCAAGCCTTTGGGCCAGCTGGTCGCCGATCTCCAGCGGGAATACGGAGAGCACCACTACGGACGCGTGGATCTGCACATTCCCGAAGAGGTGAAACAGAATGCCATCCGCCGCGCGGCTTCAGACGAGACCCAGAAACTAGGCAATTTCCGAGTCGCAAAAAAGGCCGATCTGGACGGGATTAAGTTCTTCCTGGACATCCCAACCGAGAGGAACGGGGCCGACGCCTGGGTCCTATTCCGGGCCTCGGGGACCGAACCCCTTTTGCGTATATATGCAGAGGCAGCCTCGCCCGCTCTGGTCAGTGAGATACTCGCTACCGCTGAGGCCTTTGTAATGGCCGGTGATTAAACAAGCCGCCGTGCCCCGGCCGGACATTGCGTAACTGCACCGTTGTCACTGGCGACTCTTGGCCCTGAGGACTAGGATTTAATGGATTCATGACTGCTGCCAACCCCATCACGGCCCCACCCGACTCTCCGGAGGCGCGGCGCTATAACCGCATACGGCGCTGGCTGGGGTTTGCTGATTTTGCTATCGGCTTCGGTCTGCTCATCCTGCTGTTGCTGACGGGCTGGACTGGAAGCCTCCGCGATCTCTCCCTTAGCCTGGGCCGGCGGTATTACACCGTGGCGTTGATCTTTTATGTAGTCATGCTGATGCTTCTCACCAAGGTGCTCGGCATCGGGCTGGAATATTACGGATACCGCCTCGAGCGCAGCTACCATCTTTCCAACCAAAAATTGCCCGGATGGTTGTGGGACCAGTTCAAAGGGCTTTTGGTCAGCGTAACCCTGGCCGCAATCGTGGCGGTCGTCTTGTATTCCATTCTTCGCGAGTTCGCCCAGCACTGGTGGCTATACGCCTGGGTGGTTTTCCTTGGCTTGTTTGTACTCATGGCGCAGGTTGCCCCGGTGGTACTGTTCCCCATCTTCTACAAATTTGAACCACTGCAAAACGACGACTTGAAGGCCCGGCTGGTGCGCCTCAGCGAGCACGCAGGAACTCGTATACGTGGCGTTTACAAATGGCACTTGTCGGAAAAGAGCAACAAAGCCAACGCCGCGCTAACTGGACTTGGGCGCACCCGCCGCATCATCCTGGCCGATACGCTGCTGGATCACTATTCCGCCGAAGAGATCGAAGCGGTGCTCGCCCACGAGTTGGGGCACCATGTACACCGCCACATTTTGAAAAGCATCGGCGTGCAAGCCTTGGTGACGCTGGCGGGATTCTGGGCGGCGAATCTCGTGCTGCACTTCGCCGTAGACCGCTTGCACATGTTTGAGTCATTGGCTGATTTCGCCAACATGCCACTGTTGGTGCTGGTGGGAACGGTGCTGTCTCTGCTCCTGATGCCGGCGCTGAATGCCTATTCACGCTTCAACGAGCGCCAGGCCGATCGCTACGCCTTCCGTTCCATCTCGACCGTAACTCCATTCATTTCCTCCATGAATAAGCTGGCCAGCCAAAATCTGGCGGAGCGTACGCCATCCTGGCTGGTAGAGTGGTTGTTCCACTCCCATCCTGCGATCTCCCGCCGGGTACAGGCCGCCGAAGCCTGGAGCAAGACTCAGGCTGCTCCATCCGCCCGGAGCTAGAAATATTTTTTTCTGTGACGTCTTTGTGTCCTCGGTACCCTCTGCGCTAGTTTTTGGATTTTGCCGCAGCCAAGCAAGGCCCAAACCGCGCAGAGTGCGCAAAGAAAAGCCGCAGAGATCACAGAGAGGGCAGAGAAGCTCTCGGTATTCCTCATTTCCGCGTTAAAATAAGAGGTTGGACGCTTGTCCCGTCCCACCTGGCCGGGGCCTGAGGGCTCATGTTCGAAGTCACTGTCGAAGATTCGTTCGCCGCAGGTCACTACCTGCGCAATTACAAAGGCAAGTGCGAGAACCCGCACGGTCATAATTACAAAGTGCGGATCACGCTGGCTGGTCATGAGTTAGACAAAGCCGGCCTGCTGCTCGACTTCAAAGATCTGAAGGAAGTGATGAAGCACGTCATCGATCGCCTGGACCACCAGATGATCAATGATCTGGAGCCGTTTACAGTGCTGAATCCCTCAGCAGAGAATTTGGCCAAGTATTTTTACGATGAATCGAACGCCCGGCTACAGCAGGTGACCAGTGGCCGCGTGCGGATTAAAGATGTAACGGTGTATGAAACCGATGTCACCACCGCAAAATACTCGGAGCCATAATGCCTAGGCTGATAGCTACAAGCTGACAACTGAAAGCTTCTTCCATGCAGATCACGGAAATCTACAAATCGCTCCAGGGCGAATCCACCCATGCCGGATTGCCCTGTGTATTTGTACGATTGACTGGCTGCAATCTACGCTGCACCTGGTGCGACAGTGAGTACGCTTTCTACGGCGGTAAAAACATGTCGCAGGAAGAAGTTTTTCTCGAAGTCGAGCGGCTCAACCCGGATGGTGGACTGGTTGAGATCACCGGCGGCGAGCCCATGTTGCAGGAGCGCGAGGTCGTTCCATTGATGCAACGACTTCTGGATGCAGGTTACATAGCCCTGCTCGAAACCAGCGGTGAGCGCCCCCTGGAACAAGTTCCGAACAAGGTAATCAAGATTGTGGATATAAAGTGCCCGGATTCGGGAGAAGGAAACACATTCCGCATCGAGAACCTGGCAACGCTGTCTCACCATGACGAAATCAAGTTCGTACTTAGCAGTCGCACCGACTATGAGTTCGCCCGCGATTTCACGCTGCACCACGATCTTGCCCGGCGGGTCAAGGCGGTGCTGTTCTCTCCGGCTTTCAAAAAGGAGGCCAGCGGCAGTTCGGACACCTCCCATTGCCTGCTCGATCCGCGGGAACTTGCAGAATGGATGCTGGAGGACAACGCTCCAGCCCGGCTGGGGCTGCAAATCCATAAGTTTGTATGGGATCCGGCGATGAAAGGGGTATGAGTTGGAATGGCATCTAACTTAGGGAAGGCGCGTGCGGTTGTCCTGCTAAGCGGGGGGATGGATTCCTCCGTGTGCGCGGCGATGGCGGTGCGAGACTACGATGCTGCCGCCCTGCACATCGGCTATGGCCAGCGTACAGAAGATCGCGAGCGCAGGGCCTTCGTCAGTATCTGCGATGCGTTGCGAATCGAAAGTCGACTCATGGTGAAAACCGACGCCTTGCGAGTCATTGGCGGTTCGGCTTTGACGGACACAAAAATTGCCGTGCCGGAATCACGCGCAATCGGCCAAGATATTCCTGTCACCTACGTACCCTTTCGCAATGCACACTTTCTCGCCGTAGCGGTGAGCTGGGCCGAAGTCATTGGTGCGAAAAAAATTTACATTGGCGCAGTTGAACAGGACAGTTCGGGATATCCTGATTGCCGCCCGGCATACTACCAGGCATTTAACCTGGTCATTGATACGGGCACCAAGCAAGGCGGGATCGAAATTGTGACTCCGCTCATCGCCATGCGGAAATCTGAGATCGTCCGCCGCGGCCTTGAACTGGGCGCTCCCTTCCATTTAACGTGGTCGTGCTATAGCCGCGAGGATCGTGCCTGTGGAGTATGCGATAGCTGTGTCTTACGCCTGCGTGCGTTTCAGGATGCAGGGGCCGAAGACCCCATCCCATACGCGCAGGTCACGGAAAAAGTTTAGGAGTCGTTTTGGTATTGACCGATCGCAGAGTTTGGTCGGAATCGCACCTAAGGAAGACGGAATTAGGAGGCAAGAGATGAAACAACGTTGGATGCTTGCGCTGGTGGCCGTAGCCATGATCGCACTGTGGTCTTCTTCAGCCATCGCTCAGAACTTCGCCAAAGTTTACGGGGTCTGCAAAGACGCCGAGGGAAGCCGCTGGTGGGCGCAACGGTACGGTATGTCAACCAAGACACCGGCCAAAATTGGAAACTGAAAACCAATAAGAAGGGCGAATATATGTCCATTGGAGTCGCGCCGAATCACAAGTATAACGGTCATTCTGATCGGTTCCGATGGCAAAGAAGTGATCATGTCAACGATAAGTGCTGGGTTGCCATGATTGACAATCAAACCTGTTGATTTCGATGTGAAGAAGCGACAGACGGAAGCACTACAGCAGCAGGGGATGAGCGCTGAGCAAGCCAAACAAGCACAATCTCAGATGAAGGAAAAGGAGGCCGCGGCCGCCAAGGAAGGGGACATAGTCAAAGCTCTCAATGAAAAACTGAATGCTGCGAGCGATGCTTCCAAAGCGGGAGATTACGACACCGCCATCGCGCTGTTATCCCAAGCCACAGACCTGGATGCCACCCGGGACGTCCTCTGGTACCGGCTCGGGGATGCATACTCTCAGTCCGCGCTGAAACAGACCGATACCGCGGAAAAGAACAAGCGCCTGGAGTCCGCAGTCGCCGACTTCCAAAAAGCGGTGAAGCTTAAAACCGACGAAATTGAAGCGGCGAAGACGGCAACAGACAAAAAGCCCGACGCTGCCAAGCAAGCTGAGTCCAACAAAAACCTGGCCGCGTACTACAACGGCCTGGGCAACGCCTATGGCCGCGCAGGTAAAGCGGATGGCGCCGTGGCTGCTTACAACCAAGCCGCCGCGGTAGATCCCACCAACAGTGGAATGTACTACTTCAATCTTGGCGCCATTATGACCAACGGGGGCCACGTGGATGAAGCCATTGCCGCCTTCGATAAAGCCATCGTTGCCGATCCGACCAAAGCCGCGGCTTATTACTGGAAGGGCGTCAACCTGATGGGAAAGGCCACCGTCAAGGACAACAAGATGATCGCTCCCGCAGGTACCGCTGAGGCCTTGAACAAATATCTGGAGCTTGAGCCTACCGGCCCCTATGCCGACCCTGCGAAGCAGCTACTTGCCAGTATGGGAGCAGCGGTGGAGACCACTTTCGGGAAAAAGAAAAGCGCAGCCAAGAAATAAGACTCACATGCAACTTTAATCCGGGCGGCTTCGAGCCGCCCGTTTTTGTGCCTTCCCGATCGCACATTACGAAGGTGTATGCACTTGAAGTTTCTTCCTAGTAGCCCACTCCCGGTTTCGCTAAATTTATGTTGGCACGTTCCGCATCTTTGAATTACTCCCCCCACGCGCCGCGAATTCTGGAATGGTATGGCCACACCCGGCATTGCGCCTCTTTCGGTCTCGATTGACGTCCCGACCTCCGGGAAATCCGCTACCCATGATCTGCTGGCGGCAATGCTCCGTGCCAACGATCAGATCAGCGATTTTATTTTCTCTCCGGGGCGACCGCCGCAGATTGAAATTCATGGGCAACTCATCCCGGTGCAAGCCCCGGGGCTTGAGTCCTTAACTCCGGACGATACCCGCCGCATCGCGTCCGATTTGATCGGAAACAATAAACAAGCCATCAATATCCTGCGCGAGCAGGGGTCATGCGATATTTCCTACGGCTTGCCGGGTGTGGCCCGCTTTCGCGTCAATGTTTTCATTCAACGTGGCAGCTGCGCTGTGGTCATGCGGGTAATTCCCACAACCATTCCAGGCTTCGCCACACTGACTCTTCCTCCGCAACTCAAGAAAATCGCCCATTTGAGCAAAGGGATCGTGCTGGTTGCAGGTCCGCGTGGCTCCGGAAAGTCCTCCACTCTGGCCACCTTGCTGGATTGCATTAACGAGGAGCAAGTCTGCCACATCATCACAATTGAAGACCCCATCGAGTTCCTGCACAGGCACAAACGCGCAACCGTGCATCAGCGGGAGTTGCACATCGATGCGCCCAGTTTCGCCATCGCCATGCGTTCCGCCATGCGGCAGGCGCCGAAAGTGATTCTGGTCGGGGAACTGCGAGACCGCGAAACCACGGAACGGGTGATTGAAGCCGCCGAAACCGGGCACATGGTTCTCTCGACAGTCAATGCAGTGAACGCCGCAAAAACCATAGACCGGCTTGCTTCCTGGTTTTCCAGCGAAGAGCAGAAATCGGTTCGCGCCCGCCTGGCCAGGAGTTTAAGCCACGTCATTTGCCAGCGTCTGCTGCCGCGCAGGGACGGGCATGGCCGTATCGCCGCCATCGAAATCTTCAAGCTCACTCCGCGCACCGCTGGAGCTGTGGAATGTGAGGATGAAACCGGCCATAACCTGCTTGAGATCATCAAGGCCGGGTCCGCAGCAGGTATGCAGCACTTCGATGCCGAGATCGAAAAGTTGGTGCGCAGCGGCACGGTAGACATGCAGACCGCCTTGGTCTACGCGAGCGATGCGCAGAGTTTGAAGCAATCACTAGCGGACTTTCACGCTTAGCGCCGTTAGATTTTCCTGCTCCCGCCCCGTATCATCTCAGGCATGCCAGCGCAGCCGGGACCTTCGGCCACACTCAGCTTTGAAGAGGCGCGTCATATGGTGGAAGCGCACGCCGCACAACTGGCTCCAGCCGCCAAAGAGTCCGTGGAATTACTCGATAGCTATGGACGCGTACTGGCCGAACCGGTGACCGCCGACCGCAATTTTCCGCCTTTCCGCCGGGCCGCGCGCGATGGATACGCCGTCCTCGCGTCCGACCTGGCTGAGATTCCTGCCACCCTGAAAATCGTCGGCGAGATCCGGGCCGGCGCCAAGCCGGAATCTATTCCCACTCTCGTTTCCGGCCAGGCGGCCGCGATCATGACCGGCGCTCCAGCACCTTCAGGGGCCGATGCGGTGGTCATGGTCGAGTACACATCGCTCCAGGGTGATTCGGTCCAGATTCATCAGGGCATATCCGCCGGAAGCAACATAGTTCCTGTTGGCGCGGAGGCCAAGCGCGGTGAACGCCTGCTTAATGCCGGCATGCGGTTCGACCACGCCGCGATTGCGGTAGCGGCTTCGGTCGGCAAGTCCCAGGTGCTGGCATACACAAAACCCAGGGTCGCCGTGCTGTCCACTGGCGATGAGATTGTGGACATAGACGTCCGCCCCGGCCCGACACAAATACGAAATTCCAACAGTTATTCCCTGGCAGCGCAAATTCAAGCCGCCGGTGGGGAACCGGTATTACTCCCCATCGCGCCCGACCAGCCCGAGCGCCTTCGTGAACTGATCAACGACGGGTTGGAAGCAGACCTGTTGCTGATGGCGGGCGGCGTTTCCATGGGCAAATATGATCTGGTTGAGCAAGCGCTGGCGGAACTGGGAGCAGAATTTTTCTTCACCGGAGCCAAGATTCAGCCGGGAAAACCAATCGTATTCGGACGTGTCAACGACAAATATTTCTTCGGTCTTCCGGGAAATCCAGTTTCAACCATGGTGACCTTCGAACTCTTTGTGCGCCCGCTTCTGGATGCGCTGGCAGGCGCCACCGCGCAAAAGCTCGTATTCCTGCAAGCCCGGCTGAAGTCTGAAATCAAAACCAAACCAGGCCTGAAGCGATTTCTCCCTGGCATTCTCTCGGGAGAATTCGAGCATACCCAAGTCGAGCTTGCCCCGTGGCAAGGTTCCGGGGATATTGCCGCAACCGCGCGGGCCAATTGCTATGTCGTGGTGCCGCCGGATCGCGACAAAATTCCCGCGGGAGAGTGGGTGCCCATTCTTCTCAGGTAAGATTAGTTTTCATGGTAAAGCGCCTTTCTCACTATGACCGCGCCGGCCGGGCCAGGATGGTAGATGTATCCGCCAAATCCAGCACCAAACGCCAGGCCCAAGCCAGCGCGTTTGTGGCCTTAAAGCCGGCGGTCTTAAAAGCCCTGCCCAAGAACCCTAAAGGCGACCCGTTGGAGGTCGCCCGCCTGGCAGGTATGATGGCCGCCAAGAAAACTGCCGATCTAATCCCCATGTGTCATCCCTTACCGCTGTCTCACGTTGATGTAGGTTTGCGGCTGTGCGAGAATGGCGTCTCTATTACCTCACAAGTAACTACGACCGCTGCCACGGGGGTGGAGATGGAAGCCCTTGTCGCCGTCAGCGTAGCCGCCCTGACCGTGTACGATATGTGTAAGGCCCTGGATAAAGGCATTGAAATCCGCGAAGTTGTGCTAGAGAGTAAAACAGGGGGAAAAAGCGGCGACTACCGCCGAAGAAAGAAACCTTAGTCCCGAATGGCGAGCAATGTAAAAATCCTGTTGGTGGATGACAACCCCATGGTCATGGGGATCCTGCGCGAGGCGCTGATACCCCTGGCCCAGGTTACAACCGCCACCGATGGCGCCGACGCCCTGCTAAAGGCGGTGGATGATCCTCCGGATCTGCTGGTCAGCGACTACCACATGCCCGGCATGGATGGACGCCAGCTGGTGGACAAGCTGCGCAGCCGCCCCACGACCCAAACTACCGCAGTGATCCTGCTGGCGACAAAATCCGAGATTTCAGAGAAACTTTCGCAACAGGAACACCTGGCAGATGACTTTGTCGAGAAACCCTTCTTCCTGAAAGACGCCATCCGCCGCATCAAGCGTGTGATCGACCGGATCGCACTGGAAAAGATGGCCAAGACCACCCCCTCCGACGGAGTACTGCGCGGCAACCTTGCACAAATGAATGTGATTGACCTGGTGCAATCGCTGGAGATGGGTCGCAAAAGTTGCCAGCTGACTTTGACCAACGAGGGCGACCGTTGCGAGATGTTCTTCAGCGAGGGCCAGGTCACCCACGCCGACTATGGCGGCGTGACCGGAGATGCCGCTGTGTTTAAAGTATTACGCTGGGTGGGCGGCAACTTCGAACTCAACTTCGATGGCAAAACCAGCCAGCAAAGCACAACCCTTAACACCCAGGGCCTCCTGATGGAAGGCCTGCGCCTCCTGGATGAGTCCAAACGCGACGAAGGCGTAATCGAGGAAGACGATGTCCTCCTCGACACCTAACCTGAGAACCGTGAACCGAGAACGGGAAACTGGCAATCCCCCCGAGATTCTGACCGCAGCAGTCTTAACCGTAAGCGATTCCTGCGCAAAGGGAGAACGCACAGACCTCTCCGGCCCGGCAGTGGCAGAGTGCCTGACCCGCCACAAATTCTCGGTGGTAGCCACAGAAACGGTCCCGGACGATACCCTGGCAATTTCCAATGCCATCGTTCTACTTACAGACGAAGCCCGCCTGGTAGTCACAACCGGCGGGACCGGTATTGCTGCGCGTGATGTCACTCCTGAGGCTACCCGCATGGTGTGTGCGCGCGTCCTGGAGGGTATTGCGGAACGAATGAGAGCGGAGGGCGCCAGGAAGACGCCTTTAGCGGCCCTGAGCCGTGGGATCTGCGGCATCCGTGAACAATCTCTGGTTCTGAACGTTCCCGGCAGTCCCAAGGGTGCAGTGGAATCATTGGAAGCCGTCATTGATCTGCTGCCTCATGCCCTTCAGTTATTGGCCGGGAACACGCGGCACGACTGACGGTAAGGACCTCGTGTACTAGGTGTGCCGGATTCCCACCGCGCCTCTGCGTTTCCGCGCCAACCAGAATGCCTACACATCTCCCTGCTAAAATCATCCTTTGAATACACTCAAACACATCCTCTCCAAATACACTGCCTATCTTTGGAAAATCCTGGCCCCCCTGGGACCTTGGGGCGTATTTGCCATCTCCGCCATGGATGCGGCGGCCGTCGGCCTGCCGATGGATCTGGTCATCGCCGGATACGTATACAAGAAACCTTCTTTATTCCTCTTGTACGTTCTGATGGGTGCCGCAGGGTCAGCCCTGGGCAGCAGCGTTCTTTATTGGATTGGATACGAAGGCGGCGAGAAGGTATTGCGCAAAAGGATTTCCCCCGAGCGCTTTGACAAGATCCACAAATCGTTCGACCGCCATGAATTCTGGGCCTTGATGTTCCCAGCCATGCTGCCCCCGCCCACCCCCTTCAAGCTCTTCGTGCTGGCGGCCGCTATATTTGAAATGAATTTCTGGCATTTTCTTCTGGCCATTTTTTCGGGAAGGTTCGTACGCTTCCTGGCACTTTCCCTGCTCACCATCAAATTCGGCCCGCGGTTTGTGGAATGGAGCGGACGCTTCTTTGGCGAGCACATTTTCTGGGTGTTGGGGGTTGCGTTTGAGATTCTGGCAATCTGGTGGGTCGTGTGGCGGGTCAAAACCAAGCGCAAGAATTCATCCGAGTCGCAATCAACGTCCGCACAAAATTAACGCGCGCTGCTTATGCAAGGAAACTAAGCAGCGGCAATATGATTGCTGTCCTTCTCAAACGCACCCGCCAGCCATCGCAGCGCAAAAGGCGTCGCAAACATCACGCTGGTAAATAGCAGATCGCCGGCTACGCTGCGTTGGAAGTAGGGCAATCCAAGGCTGTACGACATCATCAACCCGGTAGCGGTTTTTGGATAAAGATTGGTTGCAGCCCAGACGGCGAAATTACTGATCACGAAGAAAGAGACGGAAGTGGTCAATGACGCAAGAACCAACCGCACCGGTTTCTGATTCTTCGTCAGGCCGGTTCCCAGCCAGAGGATCCCGGCGTACCAAGCCCACGTCACCCACTGGTCCCACGTCATGGGCAGAGCATAGACGTACTTGGTCAATACGATGTCGCAGACCATCATCAATGCCACCGGCATCCAAAGCATGCGGCGCGGCCCTTTTGCCCCAAAAAACAAAAGTGAAGCTGCGATGGGAGTAAATGCCCAGGGATGAGGGATAAAGCGGAACGCCACGGCAATCACAACGAACAGGTAGGCAAGCATCGTATGACCTCGAAAAATTGAATAATGATTGTGGCCTGTTGAGAAAACGGAGTCAAGTTTATGGCCCCGCTTTTTTCGGCAAGGGGGTCAGTTCAGGAATATAAAGACCGGCCACGTGATGGCTAAGATCATCCGGCTCCGGCCCCGCGAGATTGGTCAGAATCACCACGGTCAGGCCGTCGTCCACGTAGCGCGAGATGTTCGAAGTAAAGCCCTGCCATGCCCCTTCGTGCTCGATAATGCGGTGTCCACGGATCTCATTGCAGAACCAGCCAAAGCCATAGTGGTCAGAATTGGGTTGGCCATTGTTCAACTTTGCCGGAGTCCACATCTGGTCGAGACTGGACTTCTTCAACAGCTTCTCGGTGTATAGCGCAGCGTCCCATTTGGCAAGATCAAGAATGGAGAAGTACAAGCTTCCATCCGCAGTTGTATTCAGTGCGGGCGAAACCCACTCCTGGTTCTTTAACTTGCCATTCACCAGGCGATAGCCAGCCGCGCGGTTCGGAATAATATCCGCTTCGCTGATGATTCGCGTGGTGGTCATTCCCAAAGGTTGGAAAACCCGCTCCTGAAGAAAATCGCCATAAAACTTTCCCGACACCCGGTGAATCAATATCCCGAGCGTGAGATATCCCAGATTGGCATAGCTCCACTTGGTTCCGGGAGGGTAGGCCAGCGGGATGCCCTCGACCACTTTCAGCAATTCATCTTCGGTGCGGTCCCTGCGGAAATCGAACTTCTCAGGATAGTCTGTGAATCCACCTGTGTGACTGAGCAACTCACGCACGGTGACTTGTTTCCAGGCACTGGGAGCCTCCGGGAAATAATTGGTTAGCGCATCGTCCAACCCAATCTTTCCCTCTTCAACCAGCATCATCACCGCAGTCGCGGTGAATTGCTTTCCCATCGAGCCGGATTGAAACAGCGTCTCTGGTTTGACCGGAACCTGTAGCTCGACATTGGCCAGTCCATAGCCTTGCGCCCGCAAAATTTTTCCGTCTCGAGACACCAGGAGAGCCAAGCCTGGAATTTTCCGCTTCGCCATTTCGGTATGAATGTATTCATCCACTGCATCGGCAGAGGTTTGCGCAAAGGTAACCGCACTTCCCAACACCAAAGACAACAACCACGAAATGTGCCGCAATTTCAGGATTTCCTCCCCAGTTGGTTAATGCGCCGATTTCGGGTCCGCGGTCTCCTCATAGACCTGCCGGCTGCGCGAGCCCATAAACTCCCGAACCACCTGCAAGTTACTGTTCAACTCAACCCCCGCGCCCAAGGGATTGCGGCCTCGCCTCCCGGGATACTCAAAGCGCAAATCGCGAAAATGGACAATATATCCACCCGGCTCCAGTCTCTCGGTTTCGACGATGGGATATTGAGCCCAATCCAAATAGAGTCGTCCCAGATAGGACTCCTTGGCAGCAAGCGTAATCGGGGTTTCTTCCGGTTTATGGCGAATCTGCATCTGCCCCTGGGGATCGACGTCCGGGACAAGAGAGTCGACTGACATAGTGGCAAAGAAACTCTCCGTCTCAACTACTCCGGACCATTGAAACGGATTCAGCATGGTAGGAAAGGCAGATACGCGCAGCGGCTCGGCATTCCGGTAAAGTCGAGCATCCAGCGCGTTGACCGCGCGGCGATGCTCATAGTCCCGCACACCCCAGGTTATACACACACCCATCAAAGCGACGATCGCCGCCATTCGCCCTTTAGGCCCCTTCGCCCGTGCCCCAATTTCCTCATTCACTAGCGAGAACAAGCTCGGCAACACCAGCCCGCCGAGCAGCAGAACCAGCAATACCGGCTCGACAATAAACACAATGTCCCAGGAATACCACTTCTCGGAAAATGGCCAGAATGGCCTCACGCCGTAATTGTTGGTGAAATCGAGAAGGATGTGGCTGAGGCAGGCGAGATAGGCAAGGCCATACAGCAATCCCCAGCGCGGCGGCAATCCGTCTTTGTTTTTCGCCTTGCCCCTGATTTTCCAGAGCAGGTACATGAACCCAACAACCAGGCCCGAAACCAGGAACCCGCCGAGAAACGAATGGGTGAATCCGCGATGATGCCCAAACCCAAATGCCGGCCCGCCAAACCGGCCGAAAATGTCGAGATCCGGGGCTTCGGCCGCCAGCGTCATGGTGGCCGTGGCTAGCGCGGTTTTACGATTGAAGCCGGAGCGCCCCAGGCAGGCGCCAGTCAGGAAGTGTGTGATCGGTTCCAAAGCGATTCTGAGAATACATGGACACGCAGTATCGCGCCACAGACTCAGCCACAGATTTTCACGGATTGCCACGGACCAGCGAATTCCTGATCCGCTGCAATCCGCGTAAATCGGTGGCCAGTATAAGATTAATTCAACGATGAAGAACCTCGGGGAACCCTCCCATTCAGCAGGAGATCAAGCAGAGGGTGAGGCAAGTCCACCCGGACAGCCGGCGCCGCTGGGGCCGCATGTCGGCGAACCAGATGATCTGCCATTTAGCGGATTCTTTCCGCCGCACCATGGGGGAAAAACAGGCAGCAAACTTACCGCCGAAGAAACTGTTGAAGTGGGCGGCCTTGTGGATCCCCATTCCCTGGCCTCACGGCTTTAAGACCATGCCGGAGATGGACCAGGAAATCGGCGGGACGCGACCGGTACAGTTCGAAAGTGATCGCGACCAGATGCTCACGCTGATGGATCGTTTTATCTGTGAAGCTCCGGTCCCGACGTTTAGTGCTCATCCGATATTTGGAGAGATGACGCGAAAGGAACTGATGCGCTGGGCCTATCTGCACATGGACCATCATCTGCGCCAGTTCGGAGCTTAGTCCGTAATCTATGGATTCGGGGTTGGCGCGAGCAAAGTCACCGCGTCGGGCACAATTGAAATCTTCGCAGGCAATGTGCCCAGAAGCTCACCGTCCGCTTCTACGAAAACCCGCGCCGAGCCGCTTAGAGGCTGACATTCAACGCTGTTGCCATATGCGATTTCAACCCCTTTCACTGCCCAATTGGCGCGAAGAAGGCAACGCATGATATAGCGCAGGTACGCCAGGCGGCTGCGGGTGCGAAAAACCGCCAGCCGCAGGTCGTTGCGGTCCAGCGATGCTCCGGGCGCAAGTTCACCTAGTGCGCCGCCAAAGTTTCTGATCCGTACCGCCAGCAACTGCGAGACGTCTTCACAACGATGTGCGCCGAGTTCATCGGTAAACTCGGCCGCGAAACTTCCCATGGGGTGAGTGAGCCACAGATGAGTTGCTTTGGCATAGTAGGAGGCCATGCCGATTGTGCTCTTCATGGTGGCGTTCAATTTGTAAAACAGGTGCGCATCCACTCCAACCCCGAGTACCGCCAGGAAGAATCGGCTGGACATGCCGCCAGATGGAGCGACAAATTCAGCTTTCCCCACCGCGACCCGGCGGCGTCTCCCCGACAATGCGGCCCTGGCTGCGGCGATTGGAGAAAGCGGAATCGTCAGATCGTGAGCAATGACATTTCCTGTTCCCAACGGAATGATTCCCAGCGTCGCTTGAGTTCCTACCAGACCCTGCAAGATATTGTGGATGGTCCCATCGCCGCCGCCGGCAAATATGGTGTCGCAACCGTCGTTGACTGCCTGAAGCGCCTGCGCGGAAGACTCCAAAGCTCCGCGAGTAGGCTCGGCGGAGACTTCAACCCCGGACCCAGCAAGCACCCCAACCACTGCGTCAATATCTTTGCGCCGGCGTTCCTGGCGGTTTCCGGCCAGTGGGTTGTACAGCACAACAGCTTTGCGCATGAGATAGTTCGAATAAGAAGGCTGGTAGCGCTAACGGGAATCGAACCCGTGTTTGAAGATTGAGAATCTTCCGTCCTAACCCCTAGACGATAGCGCCGCCGGGATGAAGGTGATTATAACAAGTCTATTTCTTACTCCCGAACTGGAAGACGGCATTTCGTGTTACACGACATCTGCGGGGTGAGGCACACCGACTAGCTTTCATTTGGGCCAAACTAACGTCGTAGGGCGTTTGCGTCCGCACCTCCAATTGGCTTGTTTTCAGCCTGTTACCGATCTGCGCCGTTCGTGATTGGCCCCCGGTAACTTTTCGCCTCCCCCACCGCCCTCCACAATTGGCGCTGGAGGATTTCATGGCGACGAGAATTTCGGTGGTCAAAAACCCTAACGGTCAGTTCAAAGGCTGGATGTGCAAGCACAGCAGCCATGCCGTACAGAATTCAGAGTGCGACGGGCATGTGGTCCTCTGCGAAAGGTGCGCTTCCGCCATCCGGAATGGCGCGGAATTACTGAATGATGAAAACCACCAGCCAGTTGAGCCAATTAAAGTCACCTCGGTCCCGGTGTTGAAGAAGAAGGCAGTTGCCGCTGGCGCGGGACGATAGGTACTTTCTCACAATCATTCTGTCGGGAGGGCACGGCGTTCCAGCCGTGCCGAAATCGTTTGGGGACATGGTTGACTTGGCTGAAGCCGAAGCCATCCCGTTTTGCACCCGTTTGAGGATGGGCACAGACAACTGAGAACTGAGAACTGGCAACCGGCAACTGACTCGTGTTCCTCTAACCTGGGTCGAAGGACTCAGTTCTCAGGGGGCAGTTCCCAGTTATTGGCGCTTTGTGCGCCATAAAAACTCCAGGCCAAAGATCACGCTGCGGCCCGGCATGATTACCCCATCGATTTCCTGATATTGCGTGTCACTGATGTTTGCGAAAGATAAATGTGCCCGCACATTGCGGAACTCTCGCCCGATGGATACATCCCAAAGAGCATACGGATCCCGTTTGTAGCGATTGACTACCCCTACACGACTGCGGGCAAGGAAATTCCCCGGCAGCGTTCCTTGCCAGGAAATGATCCCGTCATGAGTGGGATAGTTGAACGTGTATTTGGTTTGTTGATTGGCTAAGGGCTGCTGCGCACCGTATAGACCTGTATAAGCGAACCGGACCGTTTGCGTGTGAGGCAGCGTAATTGCCAGCGAAGTTTCGACTCCGGTGAAATTCAAGTTCTGGATATTGGCAGCGCGGTAAATCGGCGGGGTGGTTGCCGTATCCAGTAAATAGTCAATCACATCCCGGTCGCGGCGATGGAAGACGGTGAGGTCCGCCTTGTAGCCGCTACGGTTCCACTCCGCGCCTCCTTCGTAGTTCCACGATTTCTCCGGACGCAGCGTGGGGTTTCCCATGTTGCCGGGATCGTGATAGTAGAGATCGGTGTAGGTTGGCAGGCGGAAGGCATGGCTGGCACTGGCTTTCAACTTCCATCCATCTTTCAGGTACACGCCGGCGGAAACTGTGGGACTGAATTCCGATTGTCCGGCGCCGTAAAATTCTTCCCGGCCCGCAGCGGAAAAGGAAAAGCGGCCCAGCGCGCGGACGTCGTAATCCACGTATATGGCTTCACGGCTGCGCTCATGGATACCAAGGTTGGTGCTGTTTACTGCATCGTGGAAGCCTTCCGCTCCATAAAAGAGAGTCGAGTTCTGGCCTAAGGGCTGCTTGCGGCGGATGGCGGTTTGCCAGCTGTCGGATATGTGGTCATTGGAGAAAAATGCCGGATTGTCGCGGAACAGGATAAAAACATCAGTGTGCCGGCGATAGCCCAGGTCGAACTCGGTGTTCTTGCCTAATTCCTGCTCCAGCCCCGCGAACCAGGCTTTGGTGCGCTCCCACGAATTGAAATTTCCATAAAATTGGTCAGCGCCGAAAGGCTTGTCACCATAACCCAGCATCACCAATGTGTGGCCGAGTGAAGTTTGCAGGCCTGTGTTGGAGAACGCGGTGAAGCTGCGATAGTCGCGGTCAGGGCGAAAGCCGCTGGAGAAATCGCGCTCCAGGCCGATCTGCTCATCGAAGCGTCCATGCACGAAAGCGCCGGAGGCGGTTTGCTGGTTGATGCCAAAGTTGCCCACTGCCGATCCCGCACGCAACTCGGAATACTTTGGCGGACCGGTAATGAAATTGACTGATCCGCCAACTGCGTCAGAACCATAAAAGGAAGATCCCGCACCGCGCAGGACCTCGATGCGCTCGATCGAGGGTGTGGGCAAAGGCTGGTCCATGTTGTGGTGACCGCTTTGCACATCATTCAGGCGCAGCCCATTAAGCAGGACTAATGTCTGGCCAAAGGTCGAACCGCGAATGGAAAGATCAGCTTGCACGTCGGCGGGGCCGCGCTGGCGGAGATCAATCGAGGGATCGGAGTGAAAATAATCCACCCAGTGGTCATAGAGTAACGAATTCTCGCGGGTGTCGATCACATCCAGGGAGCGGTCAATATTTTCCACTGGTACTGGAGTAAATGTTCCTGTGACTGCGATTACTTCTTTTTGCGGTTCGATCTTTGGTTTTACGCAATCGGGGGATGAACGATTGGGCGCGCATCCAGATTTGTCCGATGCTGACTGAGCGCGTAAACCCAACACCATGCTGAACATCAGAACTGCAACCGCAAAAGAGACTTTCAAACATCCTCCATAACCCGGATTTATAAGAGCTAGAAATTGTATGCGAAGGCAGTTGCCAAATCGGGTTCAAAAAAATGTCTTTCGCAAGAAAATTTTTACCTGGAGGCTTGAACCGCAGCGTGGGAGGGTTATGATTAGTACAACGGGTTGAGAACGTCCTGTGCCGGATGCCGTGGAGGCGACCGCTTTCTGATCCGGCGCAAAATTAACTTCGTGGTAAGACCAAAGAATTGAGGAGTACATAGAAAATGGCACGAACAAAAAATCCTGAAGCCGCCAAAACCCCGCGAGCACGTAAGAAAACGCAGGCCGCGACCAATGGGAATGGTCACTCTGTGACCGTTGACATGGAAGGGGAAATCCGCGCCAGGGCGTATGAAATCTTCCGGGACCGGGGTTTCTCTCCGGGTTCTGAGTTCGAAGATTGGATCCTGGCGGAAAAAGAAGTCAAGGCGAAACGCGCAGTCGCGGGTGCGTAGTGTACCTTTGCTAGCTGGCGCTGGGACGCAAGTTCAGGTTGCGTAGGGCCTTTTGCGTGCTCGACCGAGTTGCCCTAGCCCTCCGTTTCTGAAAAAATGGCTGTGGTTCATATATGGCGGAGCTAGGTGACCTATCGCTTCTCATCGCATTAGTCCTCTGTGCGTATTCCTTCCTGGCTGGAACGTGGGCCCTGCTGTTTCCCGGCGAGGGTTCTGACCGGCTTTCGGAGACTGCACGCCGTGCGGGCATCGCTGCGTTTGCCGCGGTCCTGCTCGCGTCTACCATCCTTGTGGTGTCGGCCTTTCAGGATGATTTTTCCATAGCTTATATCCGCGAGCACAGCAATCATGATCTGTCTGCCCCTTACAAATTCGCCACGCTTTGGTCGGGCCAGGAGGGGTCCCTGCTGTTCTGGGCGCTTTTGCTCTCCGCCTACGGGCTGGTGCTGCGCCTGCGGCATAAAACGGATACGCGTTTGTTTGCTTACGCTTCCGTCGTGATCGCGGCGGTGCAGGTGTTCTTCCTGATGCTGGTGAATTTTGCCGCGCATCCGTTTGCCCTTACTCAGGGCCCGATCCCCGCCGATGGGAACGGATTGAATCCTTTATTGCAGTATCCCGAGATGGTGATTCATCCGCCCATGCTCTATCTGGGCTACGTCGGGTTCACGGTGCCGTTTGCCTTTGCCTTGGGCGCGCTCATCATGAAGTACCCCGGCGAAAAGTGGATCCACATCACCCGCCGCTGGACCATGGTGACCTGGGGCTTCCTGACTTGTGGAATTTTTCTGGGCGCGCACTGGGCCTACTCAGTGCTGGGATGGGGAGGCTATTGGGGATGGGACCCGGTAGAAATCGCTTCCTTGCTTCCCTGGCTGACCGGAACTGCGTTCCTGCACTCGGTGATGATGCAGGAAAAGCGCGGCATGCTGAAGGTGTGGAACATGTGGTTGATCTTCATCACCTTCTGGCTGTCGATTCTCGGGACTTTCCTCACCCGCAGCGGGATCATCAATTCGGTCCATGCTTTTGCCCAGTCTGATATCGGCCTTTGGTTCGGCATATTTCTCGCCGTAAGCTTTGCCGCCTTTCTGTTCTTCTTTCTTTGGAACAAGTCTCACTTGCGCACGGAGCACAGGCTGGAATCCATCATCTCGCGCGAGTCGAGCTTCCTGTTCAACAACGTGCTGTTCGTGATCGCCTGCTTCACTTTCGTTTGGGGGACATACTACCCGAAGATTACAGAGCTGTTCCGCAATGAAAAAGTCACGGTGGGCGCGCCTTTTTATAACAACGTTGCCGTGCCGGTCACGTTGTTGCTCCTGTTGCTTACCGCAGTCGGGCCCCTGCTGGCGTGGCGCAAAACATCTTTGGACAGCCTGAAGCGGAACTTCTTGTGGCCTACCTGTGGCGCATTGGCGGTGGGCATTCTGATGATCGTGTTCGGCGTGCATCCGTGGAAGGAACTCGCCTATTTCTATGCGTTGATGGCGGCGATGCTGGCTTCGCTGGTTATTTTCACGGTAATTTGGGAGTTTGTGCGTGGCGGTCGTGTGATCTCACGGCATACCGGGCAGAATCTGTTTTCCTCGATGCTTCAGTTGTTTCACCGAAATACCCGGCGCTACGGTGGATACGTCGTCCATTTTGGCGTGGCCATTGTCATTCTTGGGATCCTGGGAACTCCCTTCAACAAGGACCAGGAAAAGGAAATGGGCTATGGCGACAAGATGAACATCGGGCCCTACACCCTGGTCTGCCGCTCCTACACCCAGGAAGATACTCCGAACTACGGCAGCGAGTGGGCGATCATTGATGTTTACAAAGGGGGAGGCGGCGCTGGAACTGGCAATGGAAATTTAATTACGACCATGTATCCGGAGAGGCGCTTCTACAAAGCCAGCCAGCAGCCCCAGACCATTCCACGAATTTATCCCACTATCAAAGAAGACCTGTTCCTGGTGAAGGATCTTTATCTGGTGTATGAAGGCATCAACCAGGACACTGGCCGCCCGATCATCAAGGCACACCTGAACCCGATGGTGCCGTGGATCTGGATTGGCTGGCTCATCATGGTTTTCGGCACCGCTCTGTGCCTGGTCCCGAATTCTGTTCCGGTGCGGGTAACTGTGCCCGCGCGAGTGCAGCCGGCGACGGTGGGAGCGGGGGACTGATGCGCGGCCTCACGCGAACCGGACAAATTTGTCTGTTACTCCTGACGTCGATGTTGCTCCTTGGCGCAGGCGATGATGCTGCACGCTTTACTTCTCTCGGTCATCGCTTGATGTGCATGTGCGGGTGCAATCAGGTCCTGCTGGAGTGCAACCACGTGGGCTGCCAGTACTCCGATCGCATGCGCGGCGAACTGGTTGAGGCACTTCAACGTGGCGACAATGACAGTCTTGCGCTCCAGAGTTTCGTGCAGAAGTACGGAACCACGGTGCTGCTGGCGCCTTCGACCACGGGCTTCGGCAGGATTGCCTGGATCATGCCCTACCTGGCCTTATTCCTTGGAGTCGGCGCCGTGGTCCT
The DNA here is from genome assembly GCA_963837365.1 of uncultured Acidobacteriota bacterium. Lineage (GTDB taxonomy): Bacteria > Acidobacteriota > Terriglobia > Terriglobales > Acidobacteriaceae > CAWBXL01. The sequence continues at coordinate 1,015,817 of CAWIMW010000002.1, read as the reverse complement.
GATCGTGCGAGGGTGGAATAGTCGTCCACTTGCCGGTGCTGCATCTTCGAGTAAGGGTGTTTCGCACAGGTTAGATCCCTACCGCGATCAAGTACGCAAAGACACTGAGGAACTATGACGCAATATTTTTTTCTCGTTCTCACTGCCGCGCTGGCGGTAGGTACGCCTATCTACCTGTTCTATCCGGCGCGCATAGAGCCAAGCGAGGTCAAGACCCGTCTGGCGTATCTGCGGGAGCGCAAGGATGTTGTATATGAAAATCTGCGCGACTTAAATTTCGAATATAGGGCAGGCAAGTTTTCCGAAGCAGATTACGAGTCCTTGAAAAACAACATGGAAGATGAGGCTGCCGCACTGCTGGCTGAGATTGCGCAGCTGGAAGGGAATGCGTCCGCGTCCCCTCTTTCCCCGAAAGGAGCGAGAGTTTGAAAACTCTGCTCAACCTTTGTGTTTTCGTGCTCCTGCTCGGCAGCTTCTGCCTGGCGGAAAACCTCACCGGGACGGTGAACAACGGCACCACCAACAAGCCATCCGCGGGGGATGACGTCATCCTCCTCAAGCTTAGCCAGGGCATGGAGGAGGGTTCTCGCGCGAAGTCGGACGCGAAGGGAAATTTTAGCCTCAAGCTGGACGACGCCAATGCTCCGCATTTGGTCCGCGTCGTCCATCAAGGCGTGACCTACCACCGCATGGCGCCTCCGGGAACTACGTCGGTCGAAGTGCAGGTTTACGACGTGGGTAAGAAAGTGGACAACGTGAGCGTGACCGCCGACGTAATGCGCTTTCAGGCACAGGGAAACGAATTGCAGGGAGTGCGGCTGTTTGCTGTGGACAATAATTCCAAGCCGCCGCGTACCCAGATGAACGACAAGAGTTTTGAGTTTTATCTGCCGGAGGGGGCCACGGTGGACTCGGGCGAAGCGCAAACCGCCGGCGGGCAACCCCTGACCCTTGCGCCCGTTCCGCAAGATGAAAGGAACCGATACGCGTTTATCTTCCCCTTGCGTCCGGGACAGACGACGCTGCAAGTCACATATCGAGTGCCCTACTCCGGCGAAATGAGCATTGATCCCCGGTTGCTTTATCCCGCACAGCATTTTGTCGTTCTGTACGCCAAAAGTATGCAGTTCACGGGAGCTCCGGGTGCGGCGTTCAAGGACATGAAGAATCCGAAGGATCCTGATACGAATGTGGAGGTCGCCTCCAATGCACAGGTGGGCGATCCTTTGGCATTCAAGATTTCCGGGACTGGATTGCTTTCAGACGCCGCCCCAGGCGGAGGAGGGGATGGTTCGTCCGCAGGAATGCAAGGTCAAGATACACGCCCGGGTGGCGGTCTCGGGCCTCCGATTGATGCGCCGCGCCCTTTGCAGAAATATACCTGGCTGATCTTGGCTCTCTTCGGTGCGGGGCTTACCGCTGGCGCGATATATACGGCACGACGTCCGGCGACGGCTGGAGTTCCTGCCGCACCCGTTCCCGCCTTAAGCAACGCGGTTGCCTCGCGCCCCGCGCCCAGTTCGCCCTCCGGCTCCATGCTGCTCGATGCTTTGAAAGAAGAGATGTTCGAGCTGGAAATGGAACATAAACAAGGCAAGATTTCCGAACAGGAGTATGGCAAGGCCAAGGCTGCGCTCGATCAAACCCTGGAGCGGGCTCTCAAAAGGAAGCCTCAAGCCTGACCTGAGTGGGTTGCATCCCGCTAGTCCCGTGTCCCATCTAATACAGTGGAGTACCCTATGGGAAACACCTTTAAGACTGCTTTTTTACTTACCGCTTTAACACTCTTGCTCATGGCGCTGGGCCGGGCTTTCGGCGGCACGAACGGCATGTTGCTGGCCCTGGTATTTGCCGGAGTACTGAATTTCATTTCCTATTTCTACTCTGACAAAATTGCTCTGGCCATGTATCGTGCGCAGCCGGTGACGCGGGAGCAGTTGCCGCGCGCCTACGACGCCGTGCAGCGGCTTACGCAGAAGATCGGCCTGCCGATGCCAAAGTTGTATGTGATTCCGAATGATTCGCCCAACGCGTTTGCTACCGGGCGCAATCCACAGCATGCCTCGGTCGCTGTGACTCATGGAATTTTGAGTCTGCTCAATGACGAAGAACTGGAAGGTGTGTTGGCCCATGAGTTGGGGCACGTCAATAATCGCGACATTCTGATCAGTTCGATCACGGCCACTATCGCAGGCGCGATTACCTGGGTTGCTCATATCGCTCAATGGGGCATGATCTTTGGCGGCTACGGAGGACGGGATGATCGTGACCGTGGCGGAGGGCTTGGCGCACTCTTCATGTTGATTTTGGCGCCGATTGCAGCCACGCTGATCCAGTTGGCCATTTCCCGCTCGCGTGAATACCAGGCCGACGCCTCCGGCGCGCACTACACGGGCAATCCTTATGCGCTTGCCAGCGCCTTAGCCAAGCTGGATGCGTACTCTCGCCGCGTGCCGATGGCGGCCAGCCCGTCCACCGCGCATTTGTTTATTATTCAGCCTTTGCTCGGGATTAATTTCGGTGGATTGTTTTCCACCCACCCGCCGATTGCCAAACGCATTGAGCGTTTGACCGGGCGTCCCGCAGAATTCATGCGGTAACTGAGAACTGGGAACAGGGAACGGAGAACTGGTAGACCTGCCAAAGGGCGGAGGTTTATCAGTTCCCAGTTTTCTGTTGCCGGTTCCCAGTTGGGTGGAACGTCGGTAACTTCGCTTTCTCTCTCTCCATAGTAAAATCTGCTTAGTGTCTCCCCAAGCAGCCACAGCCGCCTCACAACGCGCGGCGCAACTGGAAACTTCTCTCCGCAAGGTCATTCGCGGCAAGGATGACGTTGTCCGCCTGGCGGTGGTGTGTATCCTGGCCCGCGGCCATCTACTCATTGAAGGGGTTCCCGGAGTGGGCAAGACCACACTCGGACAGGCGCTGGCGAGGGCCCTGGATTGCGGTTTTCAGCGGGTGCAGTTTACCAGTGACATGCTGCCTTCCGATGTACTTGGGATTTCCATCTACTCCGCCGCGGAGCAGGAGTTCGAGTTCAAGCGCGGCCCGATTTTCACCAACATCTTGCTGGCCGACGAGATCAATCGCACTACTCCCAAGACCCAATCGGCGCTGCTGGAGGCCATGAATGAAGGCCAGGTCACAGTGGACGCGCACTCATACGCTCTGCCCAAGCCCTTTCTGGTGATTGCGACGCAGAATCCGGTGGAACATCACGGGACCTATCCTCTGCCGGAATCGCAATTGGACCGGTTCCTGATGCGGGTCCGCATGAGCTATCCCGACCGCAAAGCCGAGCAGGAAATTTTGCGGGCCGAGGCTGGCGCGGTCCATCTCGACAGCATGCGGCCAGTGCTCACCGGAGCTGATGTGCTGGAGATGCAGGAAGCGGTCACGCAGGTCCGCGTGGATGATTCTCTGGTCAATTACGCTCTAAACATCGTAGAGAAGACCCGCGCGTCCGATGAGTTCACTTTGGGCGTCTCACCGCGGGGCTCCTTGATGCTTTATCGCGCGGCACAGGCTTCGGCATTTCTCGAGGGGCGCGATTTTTGTGTGCCGGAAGATTTCAAGCCTTTGGTGGTCCCGGTGTTTGCCCATCGTGTGGTGGTGAACGGCATTGGTTCTTCAACTTTGAAGAAATCGGAACAGGCCGACCAGGCGATCCGGCAAATCATTGAAAACATCAAAGTTCCTGTCTAGCTTTGCATTCATTGGTCACTAACAGAACCATTTCCCCATCCTGCGGCCTAGTAGATTTCAACTATGGCATCGGGGCCATTGCCAAAGCATGATTGAACCCGTGCGGCTGGGGGTGTTTCCTACCTGCCCTTGATGTTCGCACTTCTCGCCACAGCCGCACGGGAGGTTTACATGCGGCGTTTTTTGTTGGTGGTCTGCTTCGTGTTGTTCTTCCTCTTTAGTTTCGTCGGTATAGTTTCTTCCGATGAAAAACCCAAGGTCCATTTCAGCCAATTCACAGCACTCGAAGTTGATAATTTCGATAATCCGCGTTTCGAAACCAAGGAACCCATGCCCAGCGAGTGGGTGCCACTCATTCGTGAGGATATTGTGCAACGGGTAATCGAGAAACACCGCTTCCACCACGTGGCCGATTTCCACGACGAGAACGTTACCAATCCTCCCGTGGAGAAATCGCTGGTGCTCCGTGGCAAGATCATCGAGTACACCCAAGGCAGCCAAGCCAAGCGGATCCTGATCGGTCTGGGTGCGGGGAAGGGCAAGATTGTGGCTTTGTGCCAATTTGTGGATAAAGACACCGGCCACGTGCTGTGGGAGCACAAGGTGGATGGAAGAGTGGTTGGTGCTGCCCAATCCACGGAGGGCGCGATTAAGGGCCTGTCAAAAGAAGTCGCCAAAGTAATCGACCAGAATTGGTAAGGTTGCTGACCATGAAGACGCAATTTCTCCTGCCGCTTCTGTTGGTTCTCGTCAGCCTCGCTTCGGCGGAGGGTTCAGGAACGTTACGTTCCTACTCTTCGCTTAAGGTGTTGCCCATAGAAAACAACCGCAACGAAAAAGGGCAAAAGATACCCGACGAATTCGTGCCCAAGTTGCACGAAGATTTACTTTACGTAATTGTTGGCCAACATCACTTTGCACAAGTGGGTGACTACGCTGACAAGGCCGCTGCTCCCAACAGTGGCGGCAAAGCGCTGCAAATGAAAGTGAGCATCGTCGGCTACAGCGGTGCGCAGAACAATGCCAAAGTAAGTGCGGAAGTGAAGTTCATTGATAAGCAGAGTGGGGAAACCGTCCTGGCCAAAAAAGTGACGGCGCAGCTGTACTACGATCAGGGAGCATTCAGTTCGGCGCTGCGGAAGCTTGTGCGCTCCATTGGCAATGTGGTGAACGAAAACTGGTGAGCGGACAAGCAAAGTCAATCCTTGCTCCCAGTGCCTCGTTTCTGGCGTTGTGACGGATGCGACGTATGATTAGAAGGCTCGCCTATTGCGGTTTAAATTGCGAAACCTGTCCGATCTATATCGCGACGCGAATTGAAAACGCAGAAGAACAATTGCAAATGAGGGCGTCAATTGCGCGGGCGTGTCAGGAACACTATAAGCTCAGGTACGAAGCCAAGGACATTGGCGCTTGCGACGGATGCCGCGCGGAAGGCGGAAGACTCTTTTCAGCTTGCCAAGGCTGCACGATCCGAAAATGTGCAAAGGAAAAGAGAGCGGAGAACTGCGCCTATTGCGACCAGTATATCTGCAAAGATCTCGCCGCCTTCTTTGCTGCGGATTTGGGAGCCAAACAACGTCTGGATGATCCGAAAAGAAAGATCCAACTGGCCTCGTACTCTTCAGCCAGCTAGTAGCGGTAAAATCCCCGACCGCTTTTCGTCCCAAGCCATCCTGCGTCCACCATCTTGATCAATAAGGGGCAAGGCCTGTACTTGGGATCGCCCAGTCCATCAAGCAGCACGCGCATAATGTCGAGACAGACATCGAGCCCGATAAAATCGGCAAGTGTGAGCGGGCCCATGGGGTGTGCCATGCCCAGTTTGAAGACTTCATCTACGGCTTCAGGTGTAGCCACGCCTTCCATCACCGCAAACATGGCTTCGTTCAAGAGAGGCATGAGCACGCGGTTGGAGACAAAACCGGGTGCATCGTTTACCTCGACCGGAGTCTTTTCCAGCTTGATCGCTAAATCGCGTACGGTCGCGAAAGTATCCTGAGATGTAGCCAGCCCGCGGATGACCTCGACCAGTTTCATCACCGGCACTGGATTGAAGAAGTGCATGCCAATGACCTTATGCGGACGTTTGGTGAGTGCTGCAAGCTTGGTGATGGAGATGGAAGAAGTATTCGAGGCCAGCACGACTTCTGGACGGCAGATGCTGTCGAGATCGCGGAAGATTTCTGATTTAATCTCCAGTTTTTCGGTCGCTGCCTCGATGACAAAATCGCAGGAAGCCAATTTTGCTCGCTCCGTCACCTGCGTAATACGTTGCAAGGCCGCGGTTTTTTCTTGAACGGTCAGCTTGTTCTTCGCAACTTCGCGATCCAGGTTCTTGGCAATCGTTTCGAGCCCGCGGTCAAGGAACCGCTTTTCCACGTCACATAACGTGATTTCAAAACCATTGCGGGTGAAAACATGGGCGATGCCGTTGCCCATAGTTCCCGCTCCAACCACTCCTACACTCCGGATTTCCATCGCCGCTTCTCCTGAGAAAAACGTGTAAGTTTAACACTTTGGAGAGAGGCCCGAGCAGAGGCGGGACACGTGCCCTGCCACCAGAAAAAAGCCCGCGTTGTTACGCGGGCTTTCTATGAAAAATCTCGCTTTCACGAGTTGACTAATGGCGATTGTGCTCTTCAAAAATCAAACTGCTGTCGAGCGACGAGGCATGAGCGTCGTACTGGTTCAGCGGTTCCAAGTCAAAGCGCTCTTCGATCGTCTTGAGAATCGAAAGCGTGTCGTGTTGCTTGTGATCTACAAATCGCCGCTTGGCAAATGGCCCAATTACAATTCCCGGAACGCGCGCGCCATCTCCCCAAATGCCATTGTTGGTTGGAGGAGAAACGTGGTCCCAGCGGCCGCCGTGCTCATCGTAGGTCACGATGATGAGGGTGCTCTTCCAGTATTTACTGTTCTGCACTGCGCTGACGATATCAGCAACGTGCTGCTGGCCTTGCAATAAGTCGGCATAGCCGGGGTGCTCGTTGTTGGGGCCGAGCGGCTTGACGAAGCTCACCGCCGGCAGTATGTGATTTTGTATGTCCGAGAAAAAGTTGGTCTCGTCCTGCAAGTGAGCGGCGGAAACCGGGTTGCGCTGGCCGTTTACCCATGGCGCATAGTTGTCGTAATAGGCCAGAGCTTGGTGATGCCACTGAAAGAGTGGATCCACTGGCGCGTTCGGAGGGACGGCTCCATTATTAGCCGGATTAGTGGCCGAGCTGGCCAGTGCGTCGTCCCATCCACCCGAGTACCACTTCCAACTCACGTGCTTTTGGCTCAGGCGGTCCCCGATGGTCGGGATGTAGGGGCGAACCGGATCATTCGGATCGCTGTCATTTTGCGAGGGGATCAGGCTGCTGCTGCCCGGTGTGGAAAAGGTAGGAACCAGGTTCACCGAGAAAATGGTGTTGATGGCGTAGTTCTTGTCGAAGGTCCGCTTCGGGACTGCAAAGGAGATCCCGCCGATTGGGGTGATGGTGCCGTCATGCACGATTTTCCCAGTGGTGGGATCCAGCGCAAGTTGACCATCGCTGGCCAGGGTTGCCTGGAGGCTCGCAGGTGCGTTGGGATAAACCGGGGCAGCGGCAGCCACGAGGAACTGGTGGTTCAGAAACGATCCACCGAAGGAAGCATGAAAGAAGTTGTCGCACATCGTGTACTTCTGCGCGAGTAAGCCCTCTGGCAGGTTGGTGGCGTCAAAGTAGCTCATGACCAAGCCGGGATTGTCGCTCCAGGTAACAAACCAGTTCATTTTCCCGTGGTTGATTTGTGACTGCTCGTGCCAAAAACGGTGAACAATATCCCCGGTCTTGTCGTTGGTTTGTAGATTGGCTTTGGTGACAAGGTTGTAAGGCAGCAGAGTATTGAGGTCGGCGGGGAATCGAGTATCAATCGCACCGTTGTTGATGGGCTGGGGCGGAGTGTTCAACAAAAGCGATCCCGAAGCCAGGTCGAACGTCTGGCCGAGCTGGGAGCTGTAGGGTATTCCCGTTAGACGGTCGCGCTGAGTCAAGGATGTGATCGAGGACTTCGAAAGTCCGTTAGCGTTCGGGAACAGACCGTAGAGAGAGTCGAAGCTCCAGTTCTCCTGATAAACGACGATGATGTGCTTGATCTGTGAATGCTTGGAATGAAAATGTTTTCCACCCCAGTTCTCGGCCCGGCCAAGGCCGGGAACCAGAGTCGCGATCGCGGCCAATAAAAACGCGAAACGCCGCGATACTGGTGCAAAGCTTCTCGAATGACCCTTCATTTTGTTCTCCTAAAAGTTCTTAACCTGGTTAGCTGCAATGGCAAACGTGGTTGGCAATACAAGAAATGCATGGGAGCGTGTGAGCCGATACGCTACATGTCGCTTGTTAACCGGCCGTGTCAGCAGCGTTAATTTCTCGTTAAAGGCCACTCATGATCTCGATCCGAATGGTTCCCGTCACCTTTGGATCGCGCGGGTACGCTACCGAGTAGGAACGGTAATGCTGTACTTACTCTTGGTTTTGAGTTTTCTAGGAGCGGCCAGACGGGACAGCGAAGCTTTCAGCAACCGAAGCGATGGTTAATTGCGTTCCATGGTTTCATCGATGTTTAACTTATTGCCTTGCTCAATCTTGATGACGCGCTGCACGCTCTTGTATCCCACCGCAGTGATGTCCACGATGTAAGTGCCTGGGTTCAGGTAGAACTCAACCGGTGCGGTTTTGTCCAGGATCCTGCGATTGATAGCCACTTGCGCGCCCTTGGGCTGAGTCTTCACGACGACCGTGCCGGTACCATCCGGCGCCCCGCCCATGAATTTCTTGAACTTGATTTCAGCCGTAGCCCCTAACTGGTGCAACGTGGGCGCGAAGCGGTAGGTCTGGCCGGCTTGCAGGTTCAGGGTGGAGGTTTCGTCGAGGTAACCGTCCTTCCGTACCAGGATGGTGTGGTTCCCGGGTTTGTCCACCGTGACCTGGATTGGCGTGGGTTTTCCCATGTCCTTGCCATCTAAATAAACCTTGGCTCCGGCAGGATTGCTGGTGACAGAAAGCGCTGCGGGAAGCAGGCCCAGTTGCAGCGAGACAACTGCCTTGCCGCGCGAAGCTATGTCAATGGTGCGGGTTTCCGGCGCGTATCCGGCCTTACTGACAGTGATGGTGTGCCGACCCGGAGCAAGTTCCGACAGGATAACCGGAGTGACCCAGCTGGCGTTAGTTTGACCATCAAGTTGGATCTGCGCGCCGTCGGGATTCGAACTGACGGTTACCTCCCCCGGAACGATAACCGGTGCCGCAGGTTTCACCCTGCGAGGAGCGGCCTTCGGCTCGATGGTGATCACGTCGGGTTCATTTGGAGCGGCCTCAGGGGCTACTGGAGCAGGTGCGGGTGCAGTCTGCGCCGCCTGTGGTTGTGGCTGAGCGACGATCGGCGGAGCCGATCCCTCGTCCCCGTTCTGCGAGTGGATATGATAGGCAATGCCGCCAATGACCAGCAGAATTAGGGCCACGGCTCCGGCCACTGAGTAGCCGAATAATTTTGGCGGAGTCTTCTTGATCTCCTGCACCGCCTTCTTGGCAACTACCTTTGGCTGTATCTTTGGCTTTTCGTCGCGTGCTTTAAACCTAGGAGCCGTGAACTGTGGCGCAGGCTCGGGAACGTCTTCGACTGGGGCAGGCGTTGGCGGTGCGACGTAAACTTCCTTCAGTGGAGGCAGCTCATCCAACTCCGAGAAACTCCTGCGAGCTGGAGAGGCTGGTGCGCTTTCCTCAACCACTGCCGGATCAGGCGTAAATTTTTCAAATTCAACAGGTGCTTCTTCAACCGCAGCCGACATGACTGGCTGCTCTTCGGTGATGCTTTCTGCTACGGGCGTTTCTGACCTTGTACCAGGTTGAGCCTTGGCAACTGCGCGCGACTCGGTTGCAGGGCTGCCTGTCCCTGTGCCACCCCATCCGGCAGCGGCTGCGGCAGCTCGCTTTGGGCCAGTCTGAACTACGACAGATTTTGCAGCGGCGGGCTGGGCCGCAGCTTTTGCCGGTGAAGGTTCTGAGCTGGCAGCCACCGGTACCGCAGGCTTCGCAGCAACCGGCGCCGATTTATCCTTGCCCGGGATATTGATTCCCTTGACTGGCTGTGTCGCTTTCCTGGCCGGTGATGACACCGTCGTCGGTTCTTTGTGGCCTTCGAGCGCAGTGACCAATTCCTGGCCGGAGCCGAAGCGTTCCGCTGGCGCTTTGGACAGCGCCTTCATAATCACACCGCTCACTTCGAGCGAAATCTTGTTGTTGATCTGGTGGGGGGGGGGCGGCGTACCTTCGAGAATCTGCTGTTTTAACTCGTCTTCACTTGCTCCGTCGAAGGCTTTTCGCTCCGTCATCATTTCGTAGAGGACCGCGGCCATGCTGAATAAATTGGAACGCGCATCTACAGGTTGGCCGAGCCACTGCTCCGGTGGCATGTAGTGCATGATGGCTGGCACACGTCCGTAAAGCTGGGCCGATGGAATGCTCATGGCAGAGATGCCAAAGCCAAGAATCTTTACCGTTCCGTCCCATCCGGACATAATTTTGTCCGGCTCCAGGCTGAAGTGGAAAACCTTGCGCGAGTGCGCATGATCCAGTGCCTGGGCGCTTTGACGCGCAATATCCTTAATGTCCCAGATGGAAAAGCCTTCGTTGCGCGCCAGCATGGTGGCGACGCTGTTGCCCTGCACATATTCCAGGGCTGCAACAAACTTGCCCTCGATTTCGTCGACCCCAAGAAGCTGGGCGATGTTGTGGCTGCTAAGTGTGCCGGTACCCTGCGATTCCTGGACCAGGCGCTGCACCATCTCGCCGACGTGCTCGCCCATGGTTTCCAGGCTCAGGGTCTTTAAAGCGACAGTCTGGCTGTTCTCCGGATCGTTGGCCTTGTACACCATACCGATGGGAGAGCGGCTGATCTCACTCAGAATTTCGAAGCGGCCGATCTTATTCGACATAGTCCTTGCTTCAGCCTCAAGTGGCGCAAATGAGCTTTTTTCCATAGTCCAAAACTGGCGACTATGGCGAGGGAGTAACGCTAGGATAGCCCGTTCGTAAAACGATGTTGAGTTACGAAGGTACTCAAGAATTGGCAGGGAGAGGAGCAGTTGCGTGGAGAACAGTATGGGCAGTGAGCCAGTCTTCCAGCATGCGCCGCACGCGGGCCCCTTCGGGCTGGCGGCGGACCGCATCAATGACCGCGACACTGGCTGAAGAACCGTGGCCTCGAAACCCCGCCCAGTAGGGGATGTATATTTCGCGCGATGCCGGGTCCACGGAAATGGTCAGGTTCCGTATACGGAAAAACCCTCTGGTGAATAGCACACGCTGTACTTTGGTCACTACCAGTTTCTCGGCATGGGCGTGGTCCAGGGCAATGCCCAGACAATTACGGGTTTCTACTTCCTGGACTTCTGCGCCGCCGGGTGAGTGGTCGAAGTAATAAGGGTCGAGTGAGCCGGTTACGGCGTCCAGCCCTAAGATACGTCGGTCTTTTTTCGCTGCATTAAGAATTTCCACTGCAAAAATGCGGAAGGGAATGTAGAAGTCGGCCACCGCGCGCAGCGGCCCAGAACGTAAATCACGCAAGGATCCGGTGACCCCTCCGGAAAATTGCCGGACTGCCTGTTCGCGAGTTACATTGGGCCGCAGAATTTGAATGCGCATATGCCTACCAGAATTTGATGTACAGCAACAGGATCGTTAACACGAGTACGACGCTGAATGCCACGTTGAGCTGGTGTTCGCGCGCTGTTTCTGCGGCTGGTTTGTATTGGCCTGCCACAGGGGTGATATCCATCTTCTCGCCCACGGTAGCAAAGGTAAGCCCGGCCAATCTTTTGCGGTCAGGAGCAGGAGTCATAAAGCTGACACCGATTAGGACACCGCAACATACAACGAACATTACGATTGCATAGTGCAGAAAATTCATGGTGATCAGCCATTGGATCGAACTCGGGGCTCCCGCGCCGCCCGGATAAGCAAGCTCAAGCATGAAGCGCACGCTGCCGAGCACGAAGCCGGACAACAGGGAGCTGATGGCCCCCTGTGAATTCAGGCGAGTCCACAAAATCCCCAGAATGAAGCAGGCGGCAATGGGCGGACTGATGTAGGCCTGAACGCTTTGCAGATAAATGTAAAGCTGTCCGCTGATGCGGCTGATCAAAGGCACCCAGGCGATGCCCAGCCCGACCATAACTGCGGTCGCCACACGACCGATCAGGACCAGTTGTTTCTCGCTCGCATCCGGGCGCAGCTTTTTGTAGAAGTCCAGCGTGACTAGAGTGGAAGTAGAGTTGAATACCGAAGCCATACCTCCCATCAGCGCTGCTAACAGTGCGGCGATCATCAGGCCGACCAGTCCTGTAGGCAACAGATTCAGGATTAGGGTGGGGAAGGCGATGTCTCCGTTGGTGGGCGTGCCATTGGGCCCGATGACAAACATGTCTTTGAACAGGGCGAAAGCGATCAGTCCGGGAAGGACCAGCAGGAAAACCGGCAAAATCTTTAAGAACCCGGCAAAAATCGTTCCGGCTTTGGCGTGGCCTTCATCGCGCGCCGAAAGCACGCGTTGGACGATCACCTGGTCCGTGCACCAATACCAGATTCCCAGAATCGGCGCGCCGAAGAAAATCCCTGTCCAGGGGAAATCCGGGTCGCTCATCGGCTTCATCATGTGGAAGTAGCTGGCTGGAACAGCGGCGCGGAGCCCGGCGAATCCTCCGACCTCATGCAGCCCGATGAAGGTCAGCGCAATCGCACCGGTAAGAAGAACCAGTGTCTGCACGACCTCGGTGTAGATCACAGCCGAGAGTCCGCCCGCGATGGTATAGATTCCAGTGACTACCACCAGAATGACCGCGGCCGTGAGCGGGCTCCATCCCGTAACGCCTTTCATCACGATGGCTGCCGCCCAGAGATGCACCGAAATCTTGGTCAGCACATAGGCAATGATGGAAATACTGGCCAGGTAAACCGCGGAGCTGCGGCTGAAGCGGCGCTCCAGGAACTCCGGCATGGTGAAGACATTCGAGCGCAGGTAGAAGGGCACGAAGACCCATCCCAGAATTAGTAGGATCAGACAGGCCAGCCATTCAAAATGTCCCACCGCCAGGCCGGAGCTGGCTCCCGTCCCTGCCAGGCCGATGAAATGCTCGGTCGAAATATTGGAAACAAAAAGCGAGGCCCCGATAGCGAACCATCCCACGTTGCGGCTGGCCAGGAAGTAATCGGTCGTGGTCTTTTCTTTGCGAGCGAAGTAAACGCCGATGGCAAAGATGATCAGGAAGTACACCGCGATGACGGCGATGTCGAGTCCTGCAAGGGACTTGTGAGTGAGGTGAGCCGCAGCGATTGGGACCATGGTCCTCCGGTAGGCGTGTAGGCGGTTAACGGTAAACGACCGTTGGGCAATCTATCTCATATGGGTGGAATCCTGCAATGGGGCAGCTCAGAGAGCCCCAGATGACATTTGTCATAAAGCCCTGATGACGATCCCCACTGGTCGCAAAGCCCCGGTTCCTTGATGATGCAATCAGTTCGCTGGATGGAACGATCAACAGCGGTTTTTCGTAGTAAAGACAGAGCTTAACAAGTTGTGAATCCTCATGTTGTTTTGGGAATCACCCGGTTGTTTAGCCGGAAGCTATCATTTATCCTTGGCAGGCCCTGTTTCCCAGGACCGGGCGCCCGCCGGAGCTTTAAACCATGACCCTGACCACTTTTGTACGCAAGAACAGCTTTCGCAATTTGCGCCGCAGCATCCTGACGGTGCTAAGCATAGGCTTTTCCCTGCTATTGCTCACCCTCATGATGGCTATCTGGCGCAACTTCTACATGTCCAAGGGCACGGAGCAGTCAGCCTTGAGGTTGGTCACCCGGCACAAGGTATCGCTGACCTTCCCCATGCCGGCTTACTACCGGGAGAAGATCAAAGCTATCCCCGGAGTTGCGGTGGTGGTACCTCAGAACTGGTTCGGCGGGAAATACAAGGACGACAAGTCCAAGAATTTCTTCGCGCAGTTCGGGACCGATCCCGACGAGTTCTTTAAGGTTTACAACGACTGGAAAATTCCTGAAGACCAGGTCATTGCCTGGCAGCGTGACCGCGCTGGCGCCGTGGTGGATAGTAAGAAAGCGGAAGAGTTTGGCTGGAAAGTAGGGCAGAAGGTTATCATCACGGGCACAATTTTTCCGGTTAATCTCGAACTGACCATTCGCGGTATTTTCACTGCGCCGCGTCCCACGCAGTCTTTATATTTCAACCAAAAATATGTGGAAGAAGCCGTGCCCTACATGAAGGGGCAACAGGGCTTCTATACCATCCTGGCGGATTCGCCGGAGGCGGTGCAGAAGATCGGGCCGGCGATTGATGAGATGTTCCGCAACTCGCCACAGCCTACGAGGACCGAGACTGAAGCTGCATTTCAGCTGGGGTTCCTGGCCATGCTGGGGAACGTTAAGGCTTTCATCCTGAGCATTTGCGGAGCCGTGGTGTTCGCGATTCTGCTGGTTTCAGCCAATACAATGGCCATGTCCATCCGCGAACGGACGCGTGAAGTTGCTGTATTGAAGACTCTGGGCTTTACTCGCGGAACGGTTCTAGGCCTGTTTGTTGGGGAAGCAGTGATTCTGGCGTTAGTTGGCGGGATTCTGGGTTCCCTTGTCGCATTCGTTCTGGGGGTTGGGGCCGCCAAGGCAGGGGGTTTTGCCGGTGCCTTGCAGGTGAAGGGAACTACCATGTTCATAGCTTGGGTGGTAGCCGCGCTGGTAGGTTTCATTAGCGCGATTATTCCTTCGTATACCGCGTCACGCCTGGGAATTGTGGAGGGCTTGCGCCACATCGGCTAGCAGAAAACTATGGCGATTCCGATTAGCTACAACGTACGCAACATGAAGCTGCGCAAGGGACTGACGGTCATGACCGCCCTGGGCATTGCGCTGACCGTCACCACGGCAATCTTTATCATGGCGCTGCTGGCTGGACTGAACAAAGCGTTTACCACGAGCGGCAATCCCCTCAACGTGCTGGTATTGCGCAAAGGCTCGACTAGTGAGTTAACCGGCCCATTTCCTGCGGCGGACTTTCAAACCCTGAAGACCTTGCCCGGAATTGCCAAAGATAGCCATGGTGAGCCCCTGGTTTCGGGTGAAATCACTGTAGTCATTGTGCTGCCCCGCAAAGATGGTTCTGGCGAAGTGAATGTCACGGTCCGCGGCATGATGCAGGACGGGCTGGAATTGCGCCCTGGAATTAAGTTGGCAGAGGGGCGGTGGTTTACTCCAGGACAACGCGAAGTTGTGGTGAGCAAGAGCATCAACAAGCGCTTCGCCCACGCGAACCTAGGCGACGCACTAGAGTTCGGTAAGGGATCCTGGCGGGTGGTGGGTGTCTTTGACGCAGGAGGGGCGGCGGCGGAATCGGAAATTTGGGGCGATGTAAATCAGATGACCTCTGATTTCGACCGCCAGGGTGTTTACAGCTCCGCCTACCTGCGGGCGACCGATGCAGTATCGGCTGAAGCGCTAAAGCACCGCGTCAGCGATGACCAGCGCCTCCAATTGGACAGCATGCTCGAACCGGAATACTACGCTACCCAAACCAGTTCCGGAGCGGTCATCAAGTTTATTGGTTGGCTGGTGGCGGGCATCATGGCGATCGGCTCAAGTTTCGCTGCCATGAACACCATGTATGCGGCAGTCGCTTACCGCTCGCGCGAGATTGCGACTTTGCGGGTCATCGGGTTCTCACGGCCCAGCATACTTACATCATTCGTATTCGAATCGTTGCTGCTGTCTCTGCTGGGAGCGTTGGTGGGGATTGCGTTGATGTTGCCTTTTAACGGCATGACTACTGACACCCAGAATCAGGTGACCTTCAGCCAGGTTGTATTCGGTTTGCAGATGACGCCTGCGGTGGTAGTTTACGCGATTATTTTTGCCATGGTGATGGGCTTATTCGGAGGTATCTTTCCGGCCTGGCACGCTTCGCGCCGCGAAATCCTCGCCGCATTGCGCGACTAGTAAGCGAAACACGAATCTATGGCACTGGATACCAAACACGAGGAACTACAAGGTCTGCGCATCGACCGCACCGAGCGTGGCGAAGGTGGAGAGCCGTCTGCCTGGGCCAAGCGCTACATCATCATTGGGGTTTGTGTCGTAGTTTTGCTGAGTTTGTCAGCCCTCGCATATCGCTTGTTCGCCGGCGACGTGCGCGAGGTTGAATTGGCTCGGGCTACCGCCGAGAGCGGCAGCGATTCCTCAGGCGCAACCGTACTGTCCGCCACGGGTTACATTGTTGCTCACCACCGAATTGAAGCGAATTCCAAGGTCACCGGACGCGTGGCCTGGATCGGCGTGGAAAAAGGCGACAAAGTCAAAGAAGGGCAAGTCCTGGTCCGCCTGGAAGACCAGGAATTCCGCGCCCAATTCGAACAAGCCAAGGGGGCCGCCGATGCCGCGCGGGCCCAGCTTGAGGAGTTGGAGCACGGGTCGCGGCCCGAGG
This sequence comes from uncultured Acidobacteriota bacterium, assembly GCA_963837365.1. Taxonomy (GTDB): domain Bacteria; phylum Acidobacteriota; class Terriglobia; order Terriglobales; family Acidobacteriaceae; genus CAWBXL01. The sequence goes on along the minus strand of CAWIMW010000002.1, from coordinate 999,605 downwards.
AAATTCAACAGGCCGAGCACAATTTGAGCGAAGCGCGGGCCACGGCCGTCAACGACAAGTCGACGCTGGATCGCACCAGGAATCTGGTTGCGCAGGGGGTGCTTTCACAACAGGCCCTCGATGACGCTACGGCAAAATACGACGCCAGCCAGCAGCGCGTGCACTCGCTCCAGCAGAGCTATCAACTGGCGAAGCTTGGTCCGCGGGCGGAGGAAATCGCGCGGGCGAAGGGCTCCGTGGAACAGGCCGAAGGTCAGGCTGCCTACGCCAGAGAACAGCTGAACGCCACGGTGATTCGAGCGCCGATCACGGGAACCATCCTCGACCGCAGCGTCGAGAAGGGCGAACTGCTTACGGGGCAATTCGCAAGCGCAGCGCGGCCAGTGTTCGCGCTGGCTGACTTAAATGATCTTCAAGTCGAACTGGACATCGCGCAAGATGATTTTGCCCGGCTCAGCCCGAAACAGAAAGCTATCGTGACCGTGGACGCCTTCCCTGACCGCAAATACAACGGCCAGATCGCCGAGGTTTCTCCCGAAGCTAATCGGCAAAAGGCGACCGTACAAGTGAAGGTGCAAGTCCTGAATCCGGACGCATATCTGCGGCCGGAGATGAATGCCACTGCCAAGTTCATTGCCGACGAACCAGCAAAGAAAGCAACCACCTCTGGACCGGTGGGAGTATTTGTCCCCACCAACGCGGTACGCGACCATGACGGCAAGAAAATTGTGTTTATCGCCTTCAAGGGCAAAGTGCTGCAACGCGAGGTGCGTATCATTGCACCGCGTAGCGGCGGCGTGTTGGTGGATGGTCTGAATGGCGGCGAGGATGTAGTCACCGCCGGGCCGGCCGATCTCAAGGATGGAGACAGAATCAAGATTAAGGGGCAATCATGAGCACAGCTACTATGAACAATGTCGCAACCAAAACCAAAGTCGTACAAGCCCGCAGCGTCAGTAAGATCTTCAAGCGCGATGCGTTTGAAGTGACGGCGCTGGACGATGTCTCCATTGAAATCGCTGGTGGAGAATTTATGGCGCTAATGGGACCGTCGGGCTCGGGCAAAACAACTTTGCTGAACATGATTGCCGCCATTGACCGCCCGACCAAGGGCGAGTTGCTTGTGCTGGGGGAAAATATCTTCAAGCTAAATGATGGCCAGTCTGCCCGCTGGCGCAATACCCATGTTGGTTATGTATTTCAGACCTTTAACCTGATCCCCGTTCTCACGGCATTCGAGAACGTCGAAATGCCACTGTTGCTGACCAAGCTGAACGCTAAGCAGAGGCGCGATCATGTGATGACTGCGCTAAAACTGGTTGGCCTGGAAGATCGCGTCCACCACTTGCCCAAGCAACTCTCCGGCGGTCAGGAACAGCGTGTGGCCATTGCCCGCGCTATCGTGAGTGATCCCACTTTGCTGCTTGCGGATGAACCCACCGGCGATCTGGACAGTCAGTCAGCGACAGATATCCTGGAAATCCTCAAGCGCCTGAACGAAGATTTTCATAAGACCGTCGTGATGGTGACCCACGATCCCCATGCCGCATCGTATGCGCATGTGACGCGGCACTTGGAAAAAGGCATGTTACTACCTCAGTAAGTTTGAATGTTGGAGTACCCTAGGTTTAAGGGTGCAGTTACCAAGAGGCTGTGGAAAATACCGCCTTTTTTTCTTGATACTCCATTTGTAACTCACAAATACCTCTTCCAAGCGCCGCTCCCGGTCTGTGGGTGAACATGATCGGTTAATGGCGACAAACGAGTATTTCCCTCTAATAAATCGTATTCGTCAAACTATCCTCAAGCGAGCGCAGGAATTTCCTGCAAATCCAAGATTAAAGCGACGAGGAGAAAAACCATGAAGATGATTCGATTGATGTTTGCCGCATTGCTTTTGGTGGCCAGCGCGACTGCTGCATTTGCGGAGGGATCGGGGCTGCCGCCCAACCCGCCGCACAAAAGTGGCGGTGGTTTCACGTTGAATCAGCAGTAGCTACCCCTGCCATAGCACAATCCTATTGGAGGCTTGTGAGCAGTAGGTTAAGCTTGCTGCTCACAAGCCATGACTATCTTGGCCTACACCCCGTTTGTCCTTCAGTTGTGGCTTTTGTATGCGCTCGTGCGGGGGGCGGCTTATCGGGAATTCCCCTGGTTTTCCGCGTACACATTGTTTTCTGTGGTGGCCGCAGTCGCCCGCCTTGCAACCAAGAATTATGAGAGTCGCCTATTTCTATTTGTACTGGACGACGGACGCCATCCAGTCATTTCTGGGAGCTGTAGTGATGTATGAAGTTTGTCGCGGAGTATTTCAAAATTTAGGAAGGACGGGGTGGGCCCGGGTGATTTTCCTAACCATGACGATAGTGGCAATCGTCCTGACCCTGGGACGCACCGGCAAGCAGCTTCCTGGCGCCGAAAACACCATGATGACCTGGGTGGTTGGCGTAGAACTAGGCTTGCGCTTCCTTCAGGTCCTGATGTTCGTCATGTTAATCGTTTTAGTCGCACTGTTTGGCCTCCGCTGGCGACAGCATCACTTTGGTATTAGTTCCGGTTATGGAATTTACGCGGCTGTAAGTCTTTTGACCACCACTAAATATTACGAAAGTGGAACAAGATTCACATTTTTGTGGGGGTGGGTCTCGATTATCACGTACACTATGGCGGTTTTAATTTGGCTGTGGTATTTCAGTACCCCCATCAAAATAGAACCATCAGGCAGTGAGCAGCCCCCACTCTCATTGCAGGACCTGGAGCGTTATAAAGACATAGCCAGGAGAGGGCCGCGCCCATGATGTCCAACGTTGTTTGGTATTTGATTATTACCGCGGGTTTGACCGCTGCCGTTGTCACAATAGGTCTCATTTGGTTCCGTTTTCCTGATCGTACAATCCACGATGTTGCCGACTATCTTCTCCCCATAGATTTTGAAAAAGCCGAAGGCCTGTTGGATCCTGAAACGGAGGCGATTCTGCGCAAGGAACTCACTCCTGCTGAATTCAGGACGCTACAGCGCAAACGCATCCACCATTATGTGGCGGTCGTCCAGCGCATGGCCCATAACTCCGCGGTACTCATCGAATGGGCAAACCGGGAGGCGGAAACAGCAGTCGGACAGAGGCTGGAGATGGTTTCCAAATTACAGCAAGTCGGAGTGGAAGTTCGCTTGTATTCTTTGCTGGCGCTGATCAAGCTGCGTTTCTGGCTGCTGATCCGGCTGGATTCGTGGTGGATTCTACCTGCTCCCAGTTTGGACGACATGCGGCAAGTGGCAGGGGTTCACGGCTTAGAGAGCTACGACCGCCTGAAAACCGCTGCCAGTTTCCTATTCATGGAAATAGGGCAGGGGAATTTCGAAGAGCTGCTGCAAAATCTCTAGCTGCTCAGGCTGGCGTAAAATTTTCGTCCCCGCTCGGGCGCTGGAACGGGGTGTCCGCCGGCTCAGCTACCCATTCCCATGCACGCCGTCCATTTTCGCGGAGGACCGCACGCGCCTCGCCGTACTCCACTAAGCGATTTAATACAGTGGTTACTGAGGCTAAGGGATCCTTGTGACGGAGTAAAAGAGGCGGGAGGCGGCGCTGAATGTGCTCACAAACCTCCCGTGCACCGAGGGGATGCCCAGCTTCCATCAGCACCATACGACAAGCCTTGGTGAAGCCCGGCTGACGGCCACCGCTTTTGCGGTCCACCAGTTCCAGCAAGTCATCGCTTAGGACCTCATCGCCAAACATGTTGGCCAGGCCGATGATGGTCTGCTTGACGGTCCCGATGCGTTTCATGATTTCAGCGCGCTGCTGAAGCAACACCCGGAGTTCGTCCTGTGCCGCGCGCAAAACTTCCTGCACGTGAGGCCCCCCAGGCAGGCTGCGGTTTTCACTGGTACTACGCACTCCATCCATGACTACCCCTCCAGGGCCGAACCATCCCCTTTGCCCCAGCACTGACTCATTCGAATTGATACGAAGATTGGTGCTCACTTGATCCCTCAAACTGCAACGGCTCAGTTGCTGGTTTGGCAATCCTAGCTCGGATGCCGCCATCTGGAATGCTTAGACGGAAAAAACCAAGGAAAGTTAAAGCGTTTCAAAAGAATAGATTGCAGGCATTGATACGGGGTCGTATGAACACTACTGTTATGTTTGGCAATGGATTTGCACAACACCTTACAGGACTGTGGGTTACGTCGTTCACCTTATTAACAAAATTGATGTAGGGCATTACATTTTTCCTGACGCCTTGTAGTTACTGGCAGGCAAATTTTACAAACGGCGGTTTTCCGCTTGAGCAGGGCGTAATGTTTTGCAAACTTGCTAAGCCGTTTTAGGCATCAGAAGGCCAGGCCGGAATTCGCTTGCGATGAAGTGGCAACACTTTTGCACTGAAAATGACGCTCCATGTCCTTTTAGGCTTTGTAATCAGCATCTTAGTCCTTGACAAAAAGACAGGGGCTGCATAAAGTGCGATTTAAGTTGTTTTCAAAAATCGAACTGCGCAGGGGCTTACGATGAGAAATGTCTACGAGGTTTTGCGGCAAAAGGAATTAGAGCTCGCGAGACTGGAAAAGGAAGTCGAGGCACTGCGTGTCGCTGCACCGCTATTGTCGGAGGAGAAAGAAATGCCGGCGGAAGCGAGCAACAACAAGCCTACTCTGGCCGCCACTTCTGTGCCGCAGCAGCCGATTCGTATCCCTCAACCAGCAATCAACACCACGCCCCAGCCTGCACGCGCAGCGGGGTGGGAAGACACTGCCAAGCGGTGGCCGTAAACTAGTTTTCTTTGGATCCCGAAATACGAAACCTGGTTTAGTCCTGAGCACCGGGCCACAGATTCCTATTGGCCTGCCCATGGGTGCATTTGTTTCAGTTCCTTCACAGCTTTGGTGGTGCTATACTCCGGCGCACACTCCAGCAGCAGTGATGTTTGCAACGCCATTGTGGGGAACGCCGCAATCCGGCGAGTTCGAATAGGGACTCAATGAGCACAGCGATACGGGCCTCGGGACGATCAGCGCCGAACTCACGACGCGTGCCCCGTTGTCCGTTATCAGTTCCAGTGCGTGTCACCATGCGAAGTGCCGCCGGCATCCAAGGGATCCCCGGGCGGTCCCTGGATTTGGGGGAAGGCGGCATCGCGGCCATCCTGGCTGGCGCGGTAAACCCCGGCGATTCGGTGGCGGTGGAATTCTTGCTCCCGGAAATGGGGCTAGGCCTTCAGGCCAAGGCAGTAGTACGTCACCACGCGGATCTGCACTGCGGCCTCGAATTTTTCGGGTTATCGCTCGAACAGCAAGCCATGATCCGCCGCTGGACGCGGCGCATGCTGGAAAAGCCCGCTGCATCTTTACCTTCTGCAACATCGGTTCCAACATCACCCCTGGAGTTGGATACCGCTCCCTCGAATCTTTTTCAAGGGGTCCTCGCGCCACCTGAATCTCAACCCGCGCTACGACATCGTGGCAAGTGGTTGGGACGCGTACTGCTTGTATTTGGCATCGCCACAATCGCTGCCGCGTTGCTGGCGTGGCGCTACTGGCACATGGAGTGGGTTGAGCTTCAACAACAGGCAGATGCCATGGCTGCAACCTCAGTGCAGCGTGTGAAATTCCCTCCAGGGGCCATCGACCCGCTTACAGTTCATAAAGTAGATGCGGTGATACCTGAAGGCGAAGCCAGCAAGAATGGGATAGCCCTGCTACATATCGTGGTTGCCGCAGATGGAACTGTTATAGACGCGCGTCCGGAAAGTGGTAACGAAGTCTTCAACCGTGCAGCCATGGATGCGGTCAAAGAATGGCGCTTTCAGCCGTATCGTGTGAATGGCAGGCCGGTAGAGATTGAAACCACCGTAGCCGTGGAATTCCACTAACTACCCGCTGGTCTCTTTTGGTCTTGCTTTACGGAATGCGTGCAAGATGATCGCTCCGCTGATCCCAAAACTTCCTACTGCTGCCAGGGCCAATAGCTGAGTCATCTCCGAATTGAGGTTTAAGAAGTCCGCAAACAAGGCGAGCAGGGCGAAGACAATTCCCAGAAGATTGAGCCAGACGGGCGGGTGGACGGCTTTTCCCCGTTCCCGATTGCGCAAGCGGAGTTGAAGCAAAACAGCAGCGGATCCGATGGCAGCAACCACGACTACTGCCAAGGGACTATGGAATGCGCTGCGGTTGGTGAAAATCACTACAAGAGCGAGCAGTCCGCAGAGAAGTCCGGAGGCCAATACTGTCCAGCGGCGTGGTTTGGGTTGCGGTTCGGGCACTTGGTTTACCCGCAGTTATACAAGGGATTGCCTACGGTTTCAAATTACCCGGATGTAGGTTGTTGGCTCAGTTTGGAAAAATAGAACCATAACCCGAAGCTAGCCGCTTAAGCGGCGGAATGGGAAATCCGGCACGGCAGCGCCGGGGAAAGAAGACCGGATAGAGTCCCGCAGGGACAGCACAGGTAGTTACTGGCGATGTGCGTCCCTGCCGGGACTCGTCTCAATTGTTGCGCATTTCCCCAGAATTCCGGCCGGGGCTAACCGATTCTGCCCTTGCGGGCTGCATCAGAGTTGGAGCAGGCTCCATATCAAATGGCGGATACCCAGCATAAAATTATGCTAACTGCGCCACTACCGAACTCTCTCGCTGCGGTTGCTGAATCTTGCATGAATCCTATAGAATCTAATGGTTCCGAACAGGATTTGGAGACTCCATGAAGGCAGCAATTCACCCTATCTACAACGAAATACGCGTGTTATGCGCATGCGGCAACAACTTTACGACCCGCTCCACTCATAAGGGCGACATCCACGTTGAAATCTGCTCGGCCTGCCACCCGTTTTTTACCGGCAAGCAGAAGCTGGTGGACACCGCCGGTCGCGTCGAGCGCTTCCGCCGGAAGTACGCCAAGGTGGAGCCGGCGAAGAAGTAAAACCTTTCGCCAAGGATTTTCGCGGATCAACGCGGCTTTAGGGCCCTCGCTTCGGCGAGGGCTTTCTGTTTGGTCCGCCAGTGAACTGGCTACTTCGGTTATACGTATATTTGTGCGGGTTTCTATGCGAATCGCTTGGGCCCTCTGGTTGATCTGGTATGTCTACTGGATGATCTCTGCCCGAAACCGTATACGCAGTACAAAGGCGTCTGAGGCCAAAAAGGAATCAGGCGTTGGCCGGCTGGTTTACTTGGGCCTGATGATTGCCGGTTTTGCTTTGCTGATTTGGCATGTGCCACTGGCCGCACTGGAGAAACAGCTGTGGCCGTCGGCCGGAGCGTGGCTGGCCACGGGATTGGGGGTTGAGGTAGCGGGCTTGGGGTTTGCGATATGGGCTCGTCACACACTGGGGAAAAATTGGACTGCGCGGATTACCACCGGCGGCACCCAGGAACTGGTGATTCGCGGCCCTTATAAGATCGTGCGCCATCCCATTTACAGCGGTTTGATGATTGGGATTCTTGGCACGGCCATCGTCAGCGGACAAGTGCGGGCGTTTGTCGGGCTGCTGATCGTTGTGGTTGGAGTTTTGTTTAAGCTTCGCCGGGAAGAAAGCGCGTTGCGGCAGCATTTTGGCGTGGCTTATGAGCATTATGCACAACAGGTTTCCGGCCTGGTGCCTGGATTTCCAAAACCGTAGGGTCCCCGACCAAAATCTCAGTAGAATAAGACAGTGCGCAAGTTTTGGGACAATTCCGGACAGACCGACGGGGCAAGCCCCGCCTCCACACAGGCTGGTTTAAAGCCTGTGTCTGGCTTGGTATCGATCGGTGGAGTCCAAATCGCTCCTGCCACCGTGCTCGCTCCCATGGCCGGAGTGACCGACACCGTCTTCCGCCGCTTCATCCGCAACCTCGGGGGATGCGGTCTGATCATGACTGAGTTCACCTCGGCGGACGGCGTCCTTCGAAAAAAAGATCAGAAGGCCAAACGCTATTTGCATTTTTACGAAGACGAGCATCCTATCTCAGCCCAGCTTTTTGGCAGCGACCCGAATGTGATGGCCGATGCTGCGCGCATCGTCGAAGACCTGGGGTTCGATCTGGTGGATTTGAACCTCGGCTGCCCAGCGAAGAAAGTTGTGAAGTGCAACGGAGGCTCGGGGCTGCTGCGCGATTTACCGATCATCGGCAAGATTTTTGAATCTGTCCGAGCTGCGGTGAAGATTCCCTTCACCGTGAAGTTCCGGGCTGGCTGGGATGATGACAACATCATCTGCGTGGAGCTTGCGAAGATGGCCGAAGACTGCGGCCTTTGTGCGGTCGCGTTACATGCCCGCACCCGCGAGATGGGCTACAGCGGTCAGGCGCGCTGGGAATGGATCGCCGCTATTAAAGATGCAGTAAAAATCCCCGTGATCGGCAATGGCGACATCCGCACTCCGGAAGATGCCTGCGCCATGGTTACGCAAACCGGCTGCGATGCGATCATGATCGGGCGCACCGCACCGTCGAACCCATGGATCTTCCGCCAGATTGAGCAATACACCGCCTGGGTCACAAACCAACCCGCAGGAACGGCCGCCCCCGGCGGTCTTGCGGAGCAAAGCTCTATAGCTCCAAGTCACCGACTCAACTACGATCAGCCCACCGAAGCCGACCGCTACGAGATGATCCGCACCTACTTCCAGATGCTGATCGAAGAAGAATTACCCGACGCAACTGGGAAGATGAAGCAGTTTGCATCGTGGTTCACACACGGGGTGCCGGGCGGAGCGGGCTTGCGGAAAGCCATCTACGAATCAAAAGCTGCCCCTGCAATATTGGAGCGTGTGGAACAATTCTTTGAAGCCCGCCTTATGGCGACTTCCATGTCAACGACGACCCTGTCACTCTGAAAACCCCCGGCATCCCGAGCGAAGTCGAAGGATTGATTGGATGAGAGACCAGAGCCTTCGGGCTGGAACATGTTCTCGTCGAAGCCAACAAACCGGTTCCCATCTTGGAACAACCCCCAAATCAAATCTCATTCATCACAGACACAGCACCCTCGTTAGTGATATAGAAGAACTCTCCCGTCAAGAGTCTGGACTTCACCTGACTTCATATCCAAGGTGACATTCCATGCCGCGCTCTGTTCGTTTGGTCTTTTTCGTTTTCCTAGCGATTGGCTGTTTTGCTCAGGACGCCTCCACCGGTGCCATTCGCGGCACCGTTTCCGACGCTTCGGGCAGCAGAATTCCGAACGCATCGGTGGCCTTTGTCAGCACTGCCACCGGATTCCGCTACACCACAACCACCGACGGCGATGGGCAATTCACGCTCGACTTGCTCCCCCCAGGTGAGTATTCGGGGCGGGCGGAGGCGGAGCGAATGTCTGCGCAAGTGGTGCAGCATTTACCTGTGGAGGTCGGAGGCTCTGTGCGGGTGGAATTCAAGCTTGCGGTTGCCGGACTGAAGGAAACGGTGACAGTTTCGGATGAGCCTCCTATGGTAGAAACCCAGCCCAGCGCGGTTTCCGCTGTAATAGATGAGCGCGCCATTCAAGAGTTGCCCTTGAACGGGCGGCGTTTTACTGATCTGGCTTTACTGACTCCGGGAGTGACCCAGGACCCACGCGGCCTGACCTCATCCTCCAATGGCGACTTGTCGTTCGGCGGGATTCGCGGATTCCAATCCAGCTATCTGGTGGACGGAGCCGACAACAACAACGCGTTCTTTTCCCAAGCCCGGGGACGCTATCGCGCGCCCTATCAATTTTCCAGTGAAGTCGTGCAAGAGTTCCGCGTTTCCTCCAACACCTACGGCGCAGAACTAGGCCGCGCCGGTGGAGCTGTAGTGAACGTAGTCACCAAATCCGGCTCCAATCATTTCCACGGCACCGGATTTGCCTACCTGCGGGACAGCGCGCTGGATGCCCGCCACCCTTTTATGACCTTCAAGCCAAAGGACCAGCAAACGCAGTTCGGCGCGACTTTCGGTGGCCCACTCAAGCGCAACCGGGCATTTTTTTATATGGGATACGACCAGCATGTATTCCATGTCCCCACCGTAGTGCGCTTTCTGGATGGAAGTGCGGTGTTAGTTCCCCAAAAAGGCGCGGAGCCGCTGCATCATGGAGACTATGAAGACAGCGACAAGGACCTGGTGTTCGCCACTGCTGCCCAACTGAGTACCATGGCCGGGAATTTCCCGGCGCGAATGCTGGGGAATACTGGCTTCTTCAAAGTGGACGTCTCGCTCTCACCGCGGAATCAACTCTCGGCACGAGTTAACACATCCCGCTACTACGGAGAGAACAACGTCTTTCTCGATCCCACCAGTCCGCTGACCGCCTTCGCCAGCAGTGACAACGGAGAAGAACAGGTCGCCACCCAAAGTGGAGCGCTGTCCCTGACCAGCGCATTGTCCGGCAAATTGATCAGCCACCTGCGGGCGCAATATTCCCATGATCTGCAACGCTCGACCAGCAACTCCGGCGACTCTCTTACCCGGATTTACGGCGTTCTGGATGGCTTTGGGCGCTCTTCGCTTTTACCCCGAAATACCAATGAGCGGCGCCTGCATCTCACCGAAACCCTCAGCCTGAGCGGCGGGCGCCATTCCTGGAAGTTCGGCGGAGACATGCTTTTTACTAACATTTACAACTTCTTCCCTTCGCTGTTTGGGGGAGAGTATTTCTACGACACCATCAAAGTGAACCCATTTTCTTTTGCCCCGCAAATTGGCGGGCTGGAACTCACGCCGTTACGCGCTTACGCGCACCAGGTACCCCGCTACTACATTCAGAATTTTGGTTCTGCCGTGACCCATCCGAATACCAGGGAATATGCCGCTTTCATACAGGACACGATTCGCCTCACCAATCATTTGGCGTTGAGCCTGGGCGCACGCTATGACTTGCAGACCTTCAACTTGAAGGGGCTGGTTTCCAATCCTCTTTGGCCGGACAGTGGAAAGGTGCCGCATGATCCCAACAATTTTGCGCCTCGGGTGGGGTTCGCTTACTCCTTCGGAGACAAACGTCCGCTGGTGATTCGCGCTGGGTACGGGATTTTCTATACCCGCATTCCGCAGATCTACACCTCCACCATCGAAAACCAGAACGGAATCAACAACGGCCACCTGTTTTTGGGCAATACGCACTTCTTCGATCATCAGGTTTTTCCTCAATATCCAAATCCAGTTGTGCGCTGCGCCATCAATGCAACTTCTTGCCTTGCTCCCGCCAGCCTTACGGACTTTATACAAAATGAGGTCTCTGCCTTCGCCCACGACTTTCAAACCCCGCACGTGGAACAGGCCAGCCTGAGCATCGAGCGGGAATTTGCCGAGCGCATGGCTGCCGGGATTTCTCTCATGTATGTCCACGGAGAGCACCTGATCCGTGCCCGCGATGTGAATCTGCCGGTCCCTACGGCAGTGACTTATCCGGTCTTCGATCAGACTGGGAGCAATTTCCTCGACTCTTACTACACGGTAAATTCGTTTTCCACCCAGCAATTCACCTCTTCACTTACCTGTCCCTTTCCGCCGTGTATCAATCCACTCCAGCGTCCGATTTCTCAGCTCGGCGCGATCAACGTTTTTGAAAGCGCTGCATCCAGTACCTATCAGGGCATCACACTTTCAGTTCGCCGCCGGATGACCCATGGCCTCTACTTCCGGCTTGCCTACACCTACGCAAAGGCCATTGATGATGGCCAGGATGCGCTGGTTGCAGGCCAGCCCGCGACGGTGCAAAACACCTATGCTCCCAATGCCGAGCGCGGACCCAGTGTTACCGATCAGCGCAATCGCCTGGCCTTTTCCTGGATTGCGGCGCCGCGCCCCTTTGACCGTGACCACCCGCTACTCGGTAAACTATTCAATAGTTGGAAACTCTCCGGAGTATTCACTTACGGCAGTGGACGCCCTGTAGATGCACGCATCGTCGGCGACGCCAACCAGGATGGCAACTCTCTCAACGATCGTCTTCCCGGCGCTCCCCGCAATTCTTTCCTGGGTCCCGATTATTCCACCACCAACCTTCGCCTCACCCGCCGTTTATACCTCAGTGAGAAAATAAAACTCGACCTGATCGTCGAATCCTTCAACCTTCTCAACCGCGATAACCAGAAAGTGGATGCCACCAGCAACGGCTTTCTAAACAATGCCGGACAGTTCGTGCAGATAGATAACCGCATTGGAATCAACATCTTCCCCGCTCAGTACCGCCAACAGACCAACTTTCTGAAGGCCACCGACGCCTATGCTCCCCGGCAGTTACAGCTCGCGTTGAAGCTGATTTATTGAAGCAATAAACCTATGGAAATCCCCACCTGCCACTTGACTTAGAGTCAGAACCTTGCCATAACTATTTAGTCCAAATGGGACAGGTTTGGGGGTGTAGCTAGTTGGCAGAAGTCAGAATCCAAGAAGGTGAGTCTTTGGAGAATGCATTGCGCCGCTTCAAGCGCAAAGTGCAGCAGGAAGACATCATCAAGGAAGTTAAACGCCACTCCTTTTACCTGAAACCCGGTGAAAAGAAACGTGTAAAAGAAGCACTGGCACGGAAACGTAGCCGCAAAAAAGCTCGCAAAGAGCAAGATTAGTTTAAATAAGGGCCACCCCGTCCCCGGTGGTGGCCCGAGTATTTGTAATCAGCTGTAGATGTAGCCCTCGCCTTCGTGGGCGAGGGTGGGCCGAACCCAGGGTAGCAATTCCACGAGCCAATTGAGGGGGATGTGTCCAAGGTTCTTGCGCGTCTTGGCGCGCCGGATCGGGCTGAGGCCTTTTCCGGCGAGGAGATGCTCGAGAGCTGGACTGAAAAGGGAGCATCTCCTCATGGAGTTTCAGGACAAAGTATTAAAGTGTATCGATTGTGGTACTGATTTCATTTTCACCGCTGGCGAACAGTTGTTCTTCCACGATAAGCAGTTCAAGAACGAACCCCGCCGTTGCAAGAACTGCAAATCCAAACGCGCTTCATCGTACGGTCCAGTGGTTCATGCCTCGCCTCAAAACACTCGCGTGGAAACGCGAACCAGTTGCTCACAATGCGGCAAGGAAACAACCGTACCTTTCAAACCGACCCAGGGCCGCCCTGTTTTTTGCCGGGAGTGCTTTCAACAGCGCCGGCAGATGGCGACAGCCTGAGCGAGTGGCGGTTTGATGCGCTGAATCGGTGGCTCCTCCATTTCTCCCCCACGCCCTTCCGATTCTGACTGAAGCATCAAGGAATGCGTGTGCCCGAGGGCATGTCGCTCTTAGACGCGGCGCCTGGCTTCGGGTACCATATTTGTGTGTCCAGCTTCTACGTGGAAAATTTTGGCTGCCGTGCCACCCAGGCGGACGGGGCCACCATTGAGCAGCAGTTCCGGGCGCAAGGGATGGAGCGCGCGGATTTAGTGGCGGACGCAGAACTGGTAGTTCTGAATACCTGCACGGTGACTGCATCCGCCGACCAGGACGCCCGTGCGGCCATTCGACGGATTCATCGCCAGAACCCGGAGTGCAAGATTGTTGTTACCGGTTGTTACGCGCAGCGAGCGCCGGATGAGATCGCTGCTTTGCCTGGCGTGAGCCAGGTCATTGGGAACTCCCACAAACACCAACTGGCGGAGTTGGTGCCTCGGAAGGGGATGCACGCCTTTGTGCCCCTGCATCAACTGAGAACTGACATCCGGGAACTGGGAACTGAATTTTCTCCCCACCCGCCAGCAGAAATTTACGTGTCCGACATTTTTGCCCATACAGAATTGTTGGCCGCTCCAGTATTCGACGCAGCCAATGAGCGCACCCGCCCCAATCTAAAAGTGCAAGATGGATGCGATAACCGCTGCTCATTCTGCGTGATTCCTTCCGTGCGTGGACAAAGCCGGTCGCTGCCCTTGTCGCGGATTCTTGGTGAAGTGAACCTGCTCGTCGAGGCAGGTTACCGTGAAGTGGTCCTATCCGGAATTAATTTAGGCAGGTGGGGCCGCGACCTAGACTCGCCTGCTTCGTTCCTTTTTGAAGATTTGGTCCGCGCCGTCCTTGAGCAGACCCAGCTCCAAAAGCTCCGCATCTCGTCGGTCGAGCCCATGGACTGGAGCGATGATCTGATCGGCCTGATGGCCCAATCCCCGCGCATCGCGAAACATGCGCATGTTCCCATGCAGTCGGGGAGTGACGCTGTTCTCCGGCGCATGCATAGGAAATATCGTCCCTGGCACTATCGCGAGAAAGTTGAGAAGCTCCGTGCCGCCATGCCCCATGCCGCGCTTGGAGCGGATGTAATGACCGGCTTCCCCGGCGAGACCGACGCCGAGTTTGCAGAAACCCGGCGCATGGTGGAAGAGCTACCGTTCACCTATCTGCACGTCTTTACTTATTCCGCGCGTCCGGGAACTCCGGCCTCAGCCATGCCAAATCAAGTACCCGTGCAAGTTGCGCGTGAACGCAATCGGGTGCTCCGCGAATTGGCGAGTGGAAAGAAATCTGTGTTTATGGAGTCTTTTGTAGGTAAGACCGTCAACGCAATTACTCTGAATGTGTTCGACCGCGGATGTACAGAGGCGCTGACTGATAACTATCTCCGCCTTCGCCTCGAAGGGTCGCATGCTCCAAATTCTTGGATTGAAGCCACGATAACCGGCACAGCGGATGGGGCGTTGATTGGCTGCCTATTCTGAACTGAATCAACTCGTGGATTGATAGAAAATTTGTCGTCCCAGATTCTCGCGGATCGACGCAAATGAAAATCGGCGCAAATCTGCGCAGATCTGCGGCAAAATGTTTCTTTCAGTTCTGCCAGTCCCGCACCACCACTTCCGCCGGTTTCCCACGAACATCGTATCCAGTGTCACTTGCCCCTGGATTCGGAACTCCCCAATCCCACCAAAGAACACCCTTCATAAATGATGTCTGCTGGCTCCAGACTTCGTACATGGCTTCATAGCAGTCATGCTGCTCGCTGGGATCGAAAGTCGTCCCGGTCGAGAAATCATACGGCGCCTTGTTGGCCCCGGCCACACTGCGATAGCCAATCTCGGTAAAGATGAGCGGCTGCCCCGGATGAGCAGCGGAGAAGTTCTGCACCGCTTGCAGAATGTTCAAACCATCCTTGTTGCCTGCGCTCGATGTCCAGGCGGATACCAATTGCGCCACGCTTGGATCATTCTGATTGGTGAGTGGGAAATAGCCGTCTAGTCCGATGAGGTCAAGCTGGCTCCAGAAGGAAACCGAGGTAAACTCATCGGCTCCACCGGTCGCATTGGATGCATACGTCAGCAGGCCATCGGCCGGCGTATAAATTACCCGGATGGCATTGATGACCGCTGTCCAACGTGCAAGGTTCGCTGCCCCGCTGAGCTGCACATACTCCGTCCCAATGCAAAGCATCTCCACATTGTTATCGTGCGCCATTTGCGCATAGTGCTTGATGAACGAAGTGTAGCTGGCAAACCACGCGTCCGCCTCCCCCGGTGAGTTCTGGTGGAATGTGCCTCTCCACGAACCATCCAACGAATCCACATGTGGTTTCAGCATGACTTTCATGTTCTTGTTGTGCAGATCTTGTGTCGCCGCTACCACAGCAGCATCACTCGGGGAGAAGCTACTGGCAGCAATTGACGTGGCCGTAGGGTTTGCCTGATACCAGGTTGCCAATACCCCTACCCAATTGGACCCGCTGGCCGCCAACGCAGTACGGGAATTGTCCCCTACCGTGGTGTTGTACTCATTCGCCTGGAACGAAATATGGTCAAACCCGTTGTATGTGAACCCCGCATTGTCGTCCGGGCCAACGGTCAAATTGACGGTAGCGTTATGAGTGAGACTGCTGCTGGTTCCGGTCACGGTCACCGTAGCGGCACCCAACGTCGCTGTTCCTGAAGCGGTCAGGGTCAACACGCTGGTCGTCGTAGCTGCGCCAGGATTGAAACTTGCCGTGACGCCGATGGGCAATCCTGTTGCTGTGAGATTGATCGTGCTTGAAAAACCATTTGACGGCGTGACCGTCACGGTTGTCATCCAGCTAATAGAGCGATTGACAGTTATGGCTGTGGGATTTGCGGCAAGGGAAAAGTCGGGAGTGGGAGGAGGTGGATAATTGGTCCCGCCCGAACCCCCGCCACAGCCGGCAATAAACCCCAGAGCCAGGCAGACAGTGATTAGAGAATACGGTTGGGGCCGGTTCATTGCTGCACCCCGGTATGCGTGATGCACCAGCTCTTGGTGGCAACGACCTCACCAACCTGAATCCCGTCTGTACCGCCAACTGGCCGCCCCGCAGAACACTCCGCCCGCGCTTCGCATCCATTCTCACAACCCACCAGCCGCGTGATGCGTATGCGGTAATCGTTCTTGTCCACGTTCTCCACTTTCCCGCAATATCCATTTCCGCCCCAGGGACGCACGCAAACCGTATCTCCAACCGAGCGGCCAAAAGTCTTGGCGCCCGCTTGCCGCAACAGCGCAGCCGTCTGGAGATGCCCGGTACGTTCCGCCGTTTCCAGCGCGCTCCCCCACCCGCGCTGCACTGCATTTAGGTCAGCCCCCGCTTGAATCAGCAGCTGGGCCGACTGTATCCGCCCATACTCTGCCGCCTCAATCAGCGGAGTCCGTCCCCCGGGGGTCGTCGCGTTGACATTGGCGCCAGCTGCGACCAGTGCGCGTTCCACATCAGGATGCCCGGCCTTTACCGCATCCATAAGCGCGGTGCGCCCTTCGGAGTCGCGGGCATCCGCCTTGATTCCCCGGTCCAAGCGCGCCTGCAAAGCCCCAAGATCGCCAGTTCGCGCCGCCCGGTGTAATGCGCTTTCAGGAACCATCTGGGGAATTACCGCCGGTTGCGCATGAGCGACGGGGATGGTGAGCGTGAATGATATCGCCACCATTACAGCCAACACACACTTCCCGGATTGTTTCGGCATCAGGGGTTCCTTAAAGAGTCTGGCGGAGAAGCGTAATCATCAATACCGGAGATTGCGCCCAGGAATCAAGCGGCCAATATTCCCGCAAACTAATGTTACGCCGATGTAAACAATAGCGGAGTGCACTTCCCGAGGAACCCGCCTTTGATATAACTTTGCATCCAGCCTTTTTCGGGAAGATTTTCATGGAGCCAGCCCAATACGATCTGGTGGTAATCGGCAGCGGCCCAGCCGGCCAGAAAGCGGCCATATGCGCCGCCAAGATGCGCAAAAAGGTTGCGGTCATTGAGAAGAAGCGCACCATTGGCGGGGTGTGCGTCCACACCGGCACCATCCCCAGCAAGACCTTTCGCGAAGCCGTTTTGTACCTGAGCGGCCTGCGGCAAAAATCTTTTTATGGACGCAGCTACGCCGTAAAAAACCAGATAGCCATGAAGGATTTGGTCTTCCGCGCGGATGCCGTAATGGCGAGGGAAGTCGAAGTGATCAAGTCCCAACTCCGCCGCAACCAGGTCACTGTGCTGGAAGGAGTCGCCCACTTTATTGACCCCCATACCCTCGAAGCTGTCAGCGAAGACGGATCCCAACTAGTCCGCGGAGCCAACATCTTGATTGCCTGCGGTACCCGGCCCGCGCACGACGACCACATTCCGGTAGACGGCAAGCGAATTTTCGATTCCGATCAGGTGCACGAACTGGAGGACCTTCCACGTGAATTGGTGGTGGTCGGCGCAGGAATTATCGGTTTGGAATACGCCTCCATGTTTGCCGCGTTAGGCGTGCGCGTCACTCTACTGGACCAAAGGCCGACGCTGCTGGATTTCGCGGACCGCGAAATCATAGAAAGCCTCTGCTTCCAGCTGCGCCAGTTGTTTACCGTCTTCCGCCTGGGAGAAAAGGTAGTGGAAGTGGGATTCGAGACCGAACGCGACCGGGTCTTCGCAAAATTGGAAAGCGGGAAAACCGTCCATGGCCAGGCCCTGCTCTACGCCGTAGGACGCCAGGCCAACAGCGACCAGCTCAACCTGGCTGCGGCAGGAATCTGTGCCGACGAGCGCGGCAAGCTTAAGATCAACGAAAATTTCCAAACCTGCGTTCCCCACATCTACGCAGCCGGCGACGTAATCGGATTCCCGGCATTGGCCAGCACTTCCATGGAACAAGGACGCCTGGCCAGTTGCCATATGTTCGGCAAGCCCGGCAAAATTTCCTCAAATCTGGTCCCCTACGGTATTTACACCATCCCCGAGATCTCCATGGTGGGTTACACCGAAGAGCAGCTCACGCAGACAAAAACCCCTTACGAGGTAGGCCTGGCGCGTTATGCCGAGTTAGCCAAAGGACAGATGCTAGGGGACGATCAGGGTCTGTTAAAAATCCTGTTCGATCCCGTATCGCTGAAAATTCTGGGCGTCCACGCCATCGGCGACCGTGCCGCCGAAATCATCCACATCGGGCAGGCGGTCATGGCCCTCGATGGCACCATCGAATATTTCCGTGACACCATCTTTAACTACCCGACTTTAGCCGAAGCTTACAAAGTAGCCGCGCTCGATGGACTGAATAAGCTGTAGGTCCGCCCCCGCGAGGTTACCCACGGTCCGGAACATTTTTGAGACATGACTCGATACCTCTTCTCGACATTGTTGTTGCTGGCATCTCTCGCCGTCACGGCCCATGCGGGCATGACCGCTGACTCCAAAAAAGTGGCTGACACTGAAAACCTGTACGCCGAGGTCAGCGATGCAGCCAGCATCATTTCGACCATCGACTCCGGTTTAATGGCGAGCTATCAGGGGAAAGATCGCGCTGCCTGGGCACATGCGTACCTGACCAAGCGCAAGCGTCTCCAGCAAAAGCTTTCGCAGCTGCCAAGTCAGGGTTTGTCGGCAGACGACACTCGTGCCGTCGCCGCCATCCGTACACAATTGGCCTCGTTCCCGGAAAACCCTTCTGCTCTCTTCAGCCCCAGCGGCCATTGCGAGGATGCACAGCGCAAGGACCTTGACTACGAGAAGTTGCGCGCCGCGCTGGTGGTCTGCTTTGTCGAGAACGACAAGCGCATGACGTTCGAAGGCAAGACCCTGACCCGCCAGTCCGCCCTCGACCTGCTGCATGAAGTGGAAGAGCCGGAAAGGCGTAAGGCTGTCTTCATGGCGCTTACGCCTTTGTGGCAATCGTTAAACGGCAAGGACGAAGCTGATAGCCCGTATCGTCGCCTGATCAAGCTGGCGGCTGCGGACGCTGTCAAAAACGGTTCTGCGATTGATCATGCGGCGCATGATGTGGGAGGAAACGCCACCGACGTGCAACATTGGCTCGAACAAATTCTCGATACCTACCGCCAGTCCACCAGCGATCAACCGGTCGAACCATGGAGCTTCAGCTTTCAAGGCGCAGAGGCGGACCGGATTCTCTCCACGGCGATTCCTTATGATTCACTGCTTCCTATCAATTTCAGGTTCTACCAGGACCTGGGTGTAGACCTGAAACAGTTGGGCACTCTGTACGATCTCCAGCCGCGTCCGGGGAAGGCTGCTTTGGCTTACACGGACTACGTCACCCACGGACGCATGGTGAACGGCGCATGGAAGCCCACGATTGCGCGCGTCTTCGCTCCCTATTCACATGGCGGCCTGTTCGTATTGAATGAACTGGTCCACGAGAATGGACACGTAGTAAACATCACGGCCATCCGCAACCGTCCCGCATATGTTTACTGGCCGAGCGATCTTTTTGTAGAAGCGTTTGCCGACGTTCCCAGTTGGAGCACCTACGAGCCAGCCTGGCAGCAAAAATATCTGGGGCGTCCGACCTCGGCGGCGGTTTCCTTACGCGCCCTGTATGCGGTGGTGGTGCTGGATGTGGCGTGGTCGCTGTTTGAGTTGAGAATGTTGGCCAATCCTTCGACCGATCCCAACGTCCTATGGGGCGATATCACCAGCCACTACCTGCACATCATTCCCCACCCGGAGCTTTCCTGGTGGGCGCTGCGCGTGCAACTGGTGGACTCTCCCGGTTACATGGTGAATTACGGGTTAGGCGCGGTCCTGACTGCGGACATGCGTGAGCACATCCGCGAAGCCTTGGGTCCCTTCGATACTGGAGACCCGCGTTGGTACGGATGGCTCGGCGAACATCTCCTGCAATATGGATCGGAGCGGGACACTCCAACTCTGATGAAAGATTTTCTGGGACGGCCGGTTTCGCCGGAGGCGCTGCTGGACCAAATTAGACGGCTTGCGCCAGAAGCAGCATCCGCAAGAGCCGACGCAGGGGGTAGGATTTCATTTCCCACCAGCAAGAGTTTGACATCCCTTCCTCCCCACCCCTAACCTTATTCTCTCGAAATTATGAAAGTCCTGGTCATAGGAAGCGGAGGCCGCGAGCACGCCCTGGTCTGGAAGCTGCGCCAGTCTCCGCGTGTCACGCAGGTGTACTGCGCCCCCGGCAACGGCGGCATTGCCGACGAAGCCACCTGTCTGGCCGCTGATGTAAAGAGTGTCGATTCCCTGCTATCGTTGGCCAATCAAATCCGCCCCGACCTGACCGTAGTAGGCCCCGAAGTCCCGCTCCAGCTTGGGGTAGTGGATGAATTCACCAAAAGAGGTTGGCGCATCTTCGGCCCCACCAAAGCCGCTGCGCAACTAGAGTCAAGCAAGAGCTTCGCCAAAGAATTCATGCAGCGCCACCGCATTCCCACGGCGCACTACGCCATCTGCAACTCCATGGATGAAGTCCAGTCCTCGCTGCATCACTTTCATGCGCCACTGGTAGTAAAGGCCGATGGCTTGGCCGCAGGCAAGGGCGTAGTCATCTGTCAAACCAAAGATGAAGCCCTGTCCGTTTGTTCCGAAATGCTGAGCGGGAAAATGCTGGGCGAAGCTGGAGCAAGGGTGGTCTTGGAAGAATGCTTGCAGGGTGAAGAAGTTTCGTTTCTCGTTTTAAGCGACGGAGAACGCGTCGCCCCCATGGTCGCCGCCCAGGACCATAAGCGCGTAGGCGATGGCGACACCGGTCCCAACACGGGAGGCATGGGCGCGTACTCCACCTCGACCATCATTGATGAGCAAATGAGTCAGTGGCTCGTCCACCACGTTGCCCAACCGGTTGTGGCTGGAATGATAGAAGAAGGCGCGGAATTCAAAGGCGTCCTCTACTGTGGCTTGATGATGACTGCCCGCGGCCCTATGGTCCTGGAATTCAACTGCCGCTTCGGCGATCCCGAGACCCAGCCACTGATGATGCGCATGGAAAGTGACCTGGTAGACGCGATCGAAGCCTCAATAGAAGGCCGGGTGAGCGACGGCGATTTCCGTTGGTCGCCCGATCCCGCAGTCTGCGTGGTGATCGCTTCCGGCGGATATCCCGGCACTTATGAAGCCGGCAAAAAAATCATAGGCCTCGACGATGCTGCCAAGGTTGAAGGCGTAAAAGTATTCCACGCCGGCACCAGCAAACATGACGGCACATATCTAACCGCAGGCGGTAGAGTGTTGGGAGTAACAGCGCGCGCAAAAGACTTGCAGCAAGCGGTGGATCGCGCCTACGAAGCCACATCCAAAATCGGTTTCGAAGGCTCTCACTACCGCAAAGATATTGTCGCGCGAGCACTGAAAAAGAATTGAGTTTGCAATGGATTCGTAGAGACCACAGGGTGGAACAAGGCCCCGAGGTACTTCTGGAGGACATCATGAAAGACAAACTTCGCCGCGGGCTCTTCATGCCGCTATTCGCTTCTGCTCTGGGAGTTATTGCTTTCCTGCGCATTCCCGGATCAGAAAACGTCCGTGCCGTCCAAATGCTGGCTCTGATCGCAGTCGGCATGGGCCTGGGCGTGGCCCTGGCGCACATCAAGATTTTGTTGGGAATGAAATCAGATCAAAAACAAGGGGAGTAAATGAGCAAACCGCAAGTTTCCATCGTCATGGGCAGTGACTCCGACCTCGACATCATGCAGGAGGCAGGAAAAGCCCTGGAAGGGTTCGGCATCAACTACGAAATCGATGTCACCTCAGCCCACCGCTCTCCTGACCGCACCGCCGAATACGCGCGTAAAGCCGCCGGCCGCGGAATTAAAGTCATCATCGCCGGAGCAGGAGGAGCCGCGCACCTGGCAGGGGTCATTGCAGCCCACACTACTCTGCCGGTGATCGGAGTCCCTATCCCATCTACATCATTGAATGGAATGGATTCTCTCTTGGCCACGGTACAAATGCCCGCAGGCATTCCCGTGGCGACAGTGGCCATCGGAAAGCCGGGTGCTACCAATGCAGGGATTCTCGCGGCACAAATCATGGGCCTGTCCAGCGCGGCTATCGACAAGAAGCTGGCCGCGCACAAAGAGAAATTAGCCAACGGAGTAGAGGAAAAATCAAAAAAACTAAAACTTACAATGGGAAGTTAATGGTGAGCGCAACCTGCGCTGAGAACTGAGAACCACGAACTGACCTAAATACCTTCCAGCCGGACTGCGGGAAAATCGTCAGTTCGCAGTTGCTGGTTCTCGGTTCTCAGTGTGAACGTCAACTCGAATTACAAATTCAGGCTCTTTAAATATTCCCGCAGCGGCCCGCCCAAATCCGGGCGCTTCAAAGCGAATTCTACCGTTGCCTTCAGGAACCCCAGCTTGTCCCCGGCATCGTGCCGCTTGCCCTCAAAAATAAATCCATAAATCTTTTCTTTCTTCAACAATTGCCGCAGACCGTCGGTAAGCTGCAACTCCCCGCCGGCCCCAGCCTGAATATTGGACAAAGTTTCGAACACCGTAGGTGTCAAAACATACCGCCCAATCACCGCCAGGTCCGAAGGGGCATCTTCTAACTTGGGTTTCTCCACCAGGTCCAAAACTTCAAATAACTTGCCATCTGTGCCATCAACCGGTTTGGCCTTAATCACACCGTAAGCGGAGATCGCGCGCCCCTCAACCTTCTGGATTGCCAGCACCGAAGCTTGCTTCTGCTCGAACACATTAATCATCTGCTTCAAGCAGGGAACCTTGGCATCAATGACGTCGTCGGCCAGTAAAACCGCAAACGGTTCATCATTCACCAATTCCTTCGCCATCAGGACTGCGTGTCCCAAACCCAGCGCCTCTTTCTGACGCACGTAATAAACGTGAATCATGTCGGAGATGTTACGGACAATCTCCAGCAGCTTGGTCTTGCCGCGCCGTTCCAGCATCGTTTCTAACTCGTAGCTGACATCAAAATGGTCTTCAATCGCCTGCTTGCCGCGACCGGTGATAATGATGATCTGGTCGCACCCCGCCGCCATGGCCTCTTCCACCCCATATTGAATGATGGGTTTGTCCACGATGGGGAGCATCTCTTTCGGCTGCGCCTTGGTGGCAGGAAGAAAGCGTGTGCCCAGTCCAGCTGCGGGAAAAACTGCTTTACGAACTTTCATTTTCATGCGGGATGACCTGAGCCAGTAGTGGTCGTCTTTCGATTCTCGTACACACCAAGCAGGCAAAGCAACAACGAAGGCATTTGGATGCAAGCCCGCCGCGTTACGTTGGTACCGGAACTACAACGTGGGAGTATCGTTCCCCAACATCGCCTTGCGAATGATTTTCAGCGGCATCCCGCCCTGCCGCATGAACTGATCGTGAAACTCCTGCAAGGAAAATTTGTCGCCCTTCATGGCCTTGTAGTCTTCACGCAATTTCATGATTTGCAGCTTGCCCAGGGTATACACCAGATAAGTCGGGTCGGAAGTGCCGCGCTTTGATTCCGCGTCCGCCACTGCCGGGGTCTGATAGCCCTCGTCAATAAAAAACTGCTTGGACTGGGCCAGAGTCATCTTCCCGGTGTGCATCTCAATTCCGGAAATGTACCGCGCATCCCGCAGCAATGCATCCAGCAACTGCCCCAAACGCAATTTCGGGTCGCCGTTGCCGTAACCTTCATCCAGCATCATCTGCTCGGTGTAGTGCGCCCACCCCTCGGCATTCGAACTGCAATAAAGCAATTTGCGCGTCTTGGATGGTGCATCCTGCACCCAAAGAAATTGTGTGTAGTGCCCCGGATAGACTTCATGGATCGCGGTGCTGACGATGGTTCCGCGATTAAAGCTTTGCAGCCACTGTTCCTTTCGCTCAGGCGCCCAGTACGGCTCTACTGGCGTCACGTTGAAAAATGCCTCTGTGGCAACTTTCTCATAGGCCCCGGGAGTATCCATGGATGCGCTGGTTAAGGCGCGTTCGAACGGGGGCGTCGCCTCGACTATCGGCGGCACCTGTGAAGGTATGGTGACAATTTTCTTCTCTTCAATAAACTGCTTGAGCCCACTGAGCACATTGCGGAACGCAGGCAGTAACTGGTCCGCTGTAGGGTGGTCTTTCTGCAAATCTGCCATCACTTCACGCGGAGATTTCTTGGGATCAATCCCGGCTGCAACTTCCTTCACCCTCTGCTGATTGCGCCGCAAATCGGCATAACCAATCTCCAGAAGGTGGTCGAGTGGGATGTCCACCATATCGTCGTACAGGAGTTTCTTGCGGTAATTTTCCGCCCCAATACGGAAGTCGCCCTTCGATATCGGCAGCAGGTCGTGCTTGAGAAAAGTCTCATACCTCTTCAGGGCTGCAATTGCCGCCTGGTTGCTGGCATGAAACTCGGCCAGCAGCTTGGGATCTTCCACATCAGAAAATGCTTTGGGGACGTCATTCTGAAAGAACCCCGCCGTGCCGGAGAGATCTTCGAGTGCAACTTCGGTGTAAACACGCGGGACATCGCTGAGATTTTTCCGCGCCTCCGCCAGCAGCTTGGGGATTGCCCGCTCCCGCGCTATCACAGAACGCAGCCGCTCGGCCTGCGGGGCAAATGTCCGGCTCATCAGCAGAAAAATGGCGTTGGTAGCCGTGCTGGCATAGGTGTCCGGGTCCCGGCGCCACATCTGGATGGTTTCCAGTTCCAGCAGGCGGGCCTGGATTCGTGAGATCAGGAATTCCAAATCCCCGGTGGAGGTTTCCGATAATTCGGTACGGGGAAACGCCTGAAGCTTGCCTAACAGGCGTTTGAGATCGGCGACCTCGGCATCCACTGTGCCGCGGGAGAAATCTTCCAGTCTGGTGTCATATTGATGAAATCCATCCGCCGTGGCATTTGAAGGATGGAACTTGTAGAACGAATCGAAGGTCTCATCCACCAGCTTGTCAAACGCCGGCGATGGTGAGGTTTGCGAAAAACACAAAGGAACCCCGATTTGCGCGACCAGACACAACAGCATGGCAAGCTTCTTCATGGTCCCCCCACAAGGCACATCGCAAGTTGGACGAACTAAAACTGACTTTGTCTTCTACGAAACTAACGCCGCCGCCGGAGTGACCCCCGCCAACTCCGCGAGCAACTTCTGCACCTGGGCCAAAACCTCCGCCGCCATCATCGTCTTCAGAGAGAATTTCAAGGTTCCGTCCGGAGTGAACTGGGCACCGCGCTGGGAAGATACGAACCGCATGAGCTTTTCCGGATCAATCACCGCATCCGGCCGGAACTTGATGCTGATCTGCTCCCGCTTGCGCTCAATCACAGTGGCGCCAACCCGTACCGCCAGCAATTTTAGGGTCGCAAAACTTAACAAATTGACCACCGCCGGAGGCATCGGCCCATATCTATCCTCGAGTTCCGCGCGCACATCTGCAAGTTGCGCCTCGGTCTCCACGCCCGCCACGCGTTTGTACATCCGCAAGCGCTGATTCTCCTCGGCAATGTAATCGCCCGGAATGCGAATGTTCAAACCCAGATTCAGCTGAGTTGCAGTCTCCTCCGGGGCCACCTCGCCCTTCATCTCACGGACGGCGCGGTCCAGCATCTGGGTGTAAAGTTCAAAGCCTATCGCTTCAATGTGCCCGCTCTGCTCGCCGCCAAGCAAATTTCCCGCGCCGCGTAGCTCGAGATCGAGTGCAGCAATCTTGAATCCCGCCCCTAGATCGGAAAATTCCTTCAAAGCTGCCAGCCGTCGCCGCGCAATTGGAGTCAGTTCGATCTCCGAAGGTAACAGCAAATACGCATACGCCCTCCGGTTCGAGCGCCCCACCCGTCCGCGCAACTGATAGAGTTCGGAAAGCCCCAGCCGTTCCGCGCGATGGATCAGGATCGTATTGCAAAGCGGAATATCCAATCCGTTCTCGATGATAGTGGTCGCCACCAGAATGTCCGCTTCATGATGCATAAACTTCAGCATCACTTTTTCCAGTTCACCCTCGCCCATCTGACCGTGACCAACGATGACCCGCGCCCCCGGCGCCAGTTCTTGCAACTTGGCCGCCATTTCCCAAATTGTATCCACCCGATTGTGGACAAAATAAATCTGCCCGCCGCGGTCTAATTCCTGCTCGATGGCCGACTGAATGAGTTTGTCATCCCAATTCGCCACCACCGTCTGGATCGCAATCCGGTCCTTGGGCGGAGTCTCAATCACGCTCATGTCGCGCAGTCCTACCAGCGACATATGCAAAGTCCGCGGAATGGGCGTAGCCGACATGGTGAGCACGTCCACTTGTTTCTTCATCTGTTTGATGCGTTCTTTGTGCCGCACACCAAAGCGCTGCTCTTCATCTACCACCAGCAATCCCAGATCGGTGAACTTAGTGTCGTTGGAAAGCAGCCGATGTGTCCCGATCAGAATGTCGATCTTCCCAGTTTCCAGCCGCTGCAAAATTTCCTTCTGTTGCTTGGGAGACCGAAAGCGGCTGATCATCTCAATCGCCATCGGAAATGCCGCAAAGCGCTGCTTGAAAGTTTCATAGTGCTGAAACGCCAGCACGGTCGTCGGGGCCAGCACCGCCACCTGCCGCCCATCGTTCACGCACTTGAACGCCGCACGCATGGCAACTTCGGTCTTGCCATAACCGACATCGCCGCACAGCAGCCGGTCCATCGGCTGCGAAGATTCCATGTCCCGCTTCACGTCCGCAATGGCATAGTTCTGGTCGTCGGTCTCGTTGTATTCGAAGGCATCTTCAAACTCGCGCATCCATTCATTGTCCGGAGAGAAGGCCTTGCCCTCGGCCGCTTTCCGCTCGGCATAGAGTTTCAGCAACTCGTCGGTCATGTCCTTCATCGCCTTGCGTACCCGGGCCTTGGTCTTGGACCAGGCCGCGGTGCCCAAGTGGTTCAACGCCGGCTTCACGCCTTCCGACGAGCGATACTTCTGCACCAAATCCAGCCGGGTCAGGGGGACATAAAGCCGCGCTCCCTCGGCGTACTCAAGCAGCATGAACTCCGCGTTGCCGTCTCCCTGGTTGATTTCCTTGAGGCCCTGATACTGCCCGATTCCGTGCTCCACGTGGACCACATAGTCGCCAACTTGCAGATCGCGGAAGTCAGAAAGAAATGCCGAAGTCTTGGACTTTGTTCTTTGTGGGCGGGAAACGACAGATTCCGATTCATCAAAAAGATCACGGGCACCAAAGATCGCCAGCCCGGCATCTGGAAGCGTAACTCCATCTGGAACGTAAGCCTTGACGAGGGTTGAGGTAAATATTTCCCCGGCAAAATAAGAAGTCTCATCCGCATAACTGTCGCCGCCGCGGGTGCGACTGCCAAGCCGGAACGAAACACTATATTCGCTGAAAATATCCGCTAGCCGTTCCACTTCTCCGGTATTCGGGACCGCAATCAACACCCGCCGCCCCTGCCCGATCTGCGACTTCACTTCTTCGAACATCGCGGGCATCGCTCCATGGAAGCGTGCCGCAGGTTGCGAAACCAACGCAACGCATTCATCCGCGCCAGCCCGGGTAATTCCTAGATGCTCAACATCCGCACCGCGAAGAGATTTTGCTGTCTCCCACCAATCCTCAGGAGTCGAATAAAGATCGACAGGCTGCACCAGATTACCCACGCCGCTGCGCTCGTGCATCTCCTCAATCCGCGACCACACATGGTCGAATTCTTTGCGGACCGCATCCGGCTCATCCAGCACCACCGCCGCGTGCGGCATCAGATCAAAAAGATTCTGCTCCGCCCCGGCGACGGGCGCATAAAACTCCCAACCGGGAAACACGGTCACGCCGCCGGCCCGCACCGCCTGTTCGACCACTTCTTCCGATCCAGTAATGCGCTTCCCCGAAAGCCGCACATGGATCGCCCCCAGCATCTGTTCATTCACCGGAGTCTCAGTCAGCGGAAGCAAAGTCACTTCGTCCACCGGATCAGAAGACCGCTGCGTCCCCGGATCAAACTTGCGGATGGACTCGATCTCATCCCCAAAGAATTCCAGCCGCAGCGGACGCTCAGCCTCGGGCGGATACACGTCCAGAATTCCGCCGCGCAGCGCATACTCGCCGGGCATCTCCACCACATCCACGGAGTTGTAGCCCACGGTATTCAGGTGGGCCAGCAGTCCGTCAATCTCAACCCCTTCCTCACACCGCAGGACCTTCGCCAGTTCGGCGTAATATCCCGCAGACTGCAACCGTAAAGCAGAAGACACCACCGGGGATACCACCAGAGAAGCCGCCCCAGTGGCAATCTTCCACAAAGCCATCGCCCGCTCTTCCTGAATTTCCGGGTGCGGAGAAAGATTCTGAAAAGGAAGCACATCGCGGGTAGGCAGGCTGACAATCGCCTCCGCATCGGCCCCGTTCATCTCCGCAAAGGCCCGCAACAGCGGCACCATCTCTTCGGCAACCCGGTTGTCCGGCACCACAACAATCAGAGGCCGGGCAGAATGCTTCTGCCACAGCATCAACAACAAAGCTTTTGCAGTAGGAGTGAGTCCGGAGACACTAATCCGTCCCGTGCCGTCTTTCAGATGGGAGGCAACGCGTAAAAATCCGGGCAGTTTTTCCACGTCCGCAAAAAGATCGCGGACGAACGGCAGGACCATTGCCCCTTGATTCTAACAGTTCTTCGCGGTTCAGAATCTGGGCGAAAACCGCGGATTGTTAGACGTTCTCTGCGCCCTCCGCGGCCTTTCTTTGCGCCCTCTGCGATTTAAGATTTTACTCAACCTTTCAGGAAAACAAATCCTCAACCACTGAGTGCGCAAAGGAAACGGCGCAAAGTTCGCAGAGAAGATCACCTGCGATACAATTTGCCGCATGAAAGCACCAGTTGGATGGCTCTTCGTCCCTTTCTTATTCTTATGCACACTCCTCCCTGCCCAGGAAGTCGAAATCACATCCGAGCCTTCCCATCATCAAATCCTGCAAAACGCCTACCTCCGCGTCTTTAAAGTCGAGATCGCCCCGCACGCGGCCACGCTGATGCACCGCCATCACCACGATTATTTCTTCGTCGCTCTGGCCCCAACCACCCTCTCCAACGAAGTAGCCGGCAAGCCGGCGGCAACTCTAAAATTGCAGGCCGGGGAAGTTCATTTTTCTCCCGGAAACTTCGCCCACATAGCTCGCAACCTCACCGACCAACCCTTCCCCCACGTAACCATCGAATTGCTGAAAGATGAGCAAGCCCGAAAGTCCCCACCACCCTGGGACGAAGACCGTGCCCTCCACGTCCACCACAAAGGCACGCAGGAAGTCTTGTTCGTAAAGGATGGAGTGCGCGTCTCCGACTTTGAACTTCAACCCGGAGGCATGGTCCACAACCAGCACCATCCCGGCCCCTGCTTGATCGTCGCCGTAAGCGACATGGACATACGTAGCAACGTCGACGGTAGGGCCAGCATCCCCATCCAATTGAAATCAGGAGGGATAAAGTGGCTATTGCGGCAGTCAAACTGGCATGCTGATGAACGCAGGTAAGAACCCAGCCAGATGGATCACGCTGGAATTTCACTGAAACGACGGCCGAGCAAAGGGCCAGAATTATAGCTCATTAACCTCAATCGCAGCACCCCGAAAGTAACCTACGGGAAACTACTTTCGTGGCGAATCTTAACCCGAAAACCCCTTTAAGATCGTCGCCCGCGGGCTTAGTATGGAAGTACATCTTCAGTAATATTGATGATCGGGCAGCACACCTGACAGGAGAACATTCACAGTGGGAGCCTTCGGCGAGCGGCTGAAGCGGGAACGCGAGAAGCGCAAAATTAGCTTGAATGAGGTGGCACAAGCCACCAAAATCGGCACCCGCTATCTCTGCGCCATCGAGGAAGAAAAATTCGATAAGCTCCCCGGCGGCATCTTCAACAAAGGTTTCGTCAAAGCCTATGCCCGCCACCTCGGTTTAAATGAAATCCAGGCCGTAGCCGACTACAACGAGGCTTTCCGCGCCAGCCATCCCGAAGAACTAACCCCGGTCGACCTCGAAGCCGCGGACCGCAAAATCATGGAACAGCGTGCCCTCCGCGTCCAACAGGAGCGTCGACGCATCGAGCGTATACCTTGGGGAAAAGCCGCCGTGGCCCTCTTGCTATTCGCTTTTGCCTTGGCGGTGTGGGGGGCCTACTCGCACTTTATAAAGCCAACTGGTGACCAGGTAGCCGTAGAGCAAGAAACCATTGTGCCCCAAGAAACACACTCACAAACCTCGCCAAAATCTCTGCCGCGGCCAGCTGCGCTTCGGTCGAACTCACTTACTGAAAAACCACCGTCCACGTCGGATACAACCTCGAGCAACCCCCAAGAAGCCGACGCTACTACCGCGGGAACATTCCGTGTAGCCATTCACGCTCGCGAAGACTCTTGGATCCATATCCAGGCAGATGGCAAGGACCTGCTTGAAGACACACTGGCGGCCGAGGCGCAAAAATCAATCCTGGCCAGCAATCAACTGGTGATCAAGGCTGGCAACATCGGCGCACTGGACTTTTGGTTTAACGGTCAAAAGCTCCCGGTGCAAGGCGACCTGGATCAGGTGAAAACCGTGACTTTCGACTCTGCTGGATTAGTTTCTTCAGCCCCCAAAGCCCAATCCATCTCCGCAGCTGTAGCCCGCTAGATTTGACCTGCAAATATTCCCCATTCGGGCTTTAATATCAGCCACTTGCCACTATTGGAATACCGTTCAATGCACCCCCTTCCCAGTTACCCCAAATTCATTGCAAAGGGAGGTACTTCTCTGGTAGTTTTTAACTGACCCGGAATACGTGGTTCAGTGGATTTCAGCACCCCCCGCCGAGACTGACAGTCCAGATCGCACAAGGAGAAGCGCATTGCCAGCCAAGAACCGTTTTCTATTCACGTCCGAATCCGTCACTGAGGGCCACCCGGACAAGATTGCCGACCAGATTTCCGACGCCGTCCTCGACGCCTGCCTCACGGAAGATCCCATGAGCCGCGTTGCCTGCGAAAGCCTCCTGGCCACAGGGCTGGTAGTAGTAGCCGGAGAAATCACCACCAAGTCCTACGTGGACTTCCAGTCGGTAGCTCGCGGCGTAGTCTCATCCATCGGCTATAACAATGCCCTCTTTGGTTTCGATTCCAACACCTGCGCGGTCATCTCCACCATCAATAAGCAGTCTGGAGACATCGCCATGGGCGTGGACACCGGTGGCGCCGGCGATCAGGGCATGATGTTCGGCTACGCCTGCAACGAAAATGCAGACCTGATGCCAACTCCGATCTCCTTGGCCCACAAGCTGACTCACCGCCTCTCTGAAGTCCGCAAGAACGGCAAACTTTCTTATCTGCGCCCGGATGGCAAATCCCAGGTCACCGTCGAATACGATGGCAATCACAATCCCGTCCGCGTAGATGCGGTGGTTGTATCAACCCAGCATGCGGAGACGGTAGGCAACGACGAACTGCGTAGCGATATTCTCAAGCATGTAATTCAGGCCATGATTCCGGCCCAGCTGCTCGACGAAGACACCAAATACCACATCAACCCGACTGGCCGTTTCGTAATCGGCGGCCCCATGGGCGACACTGGCCTTACGGGCCGCAAGATCATCGTGGACACCTACGGCGGCATGGGCCGTCACGGCGGCGGCGCCTTCAGCGGCAAGGACCCGACCAAAGTAGACCGTTCGGCTGCCTACATGGCACGGCACATTGCCAAGAACATTGTGGCCGCAGGTTTGGCCGAGCGTTGCGAGGTCCAGTTGGCTTATGCCATTGGCGTGGCCGACCCCGTCAGCGTACGGGTAGACACATTCGGCACTTCCAAGGTTGACGATGCGATCATCCCAGACCTAGTTCGCGCCCATTTCAAACTGACCCCGAAAGGGATCATCGAATCCCTGAATCTGCGTCGCCCGATTTACTGCAAGACCGCAGCCTACGGCCACTTCGGCCGCAGCGACCCCGATTTCACTTGGGAAGCGACCGACAAAGCCGCCAAACTTGCCAGCGCCGCCGGCATAAGTGAACCAGTAGCAGCTCACAAGTAGTTATCTGTATCTGTGTGGAGACGGGGCTTGCCCCGTCTCCACACAAAAAGAACCGACATATAAAATTCAACCAGCCATTAAAAATTTTGCAATCAGCAAAGGAAAAGCATGTCAACCACACCCATGGCAACAAACTGTGACGTAAAGAACCTAGATCTGGCCGACATGGGCAAAAAGCGCATTGACTGGGCCAACCAGTCCATGAAAGTCCTACAGATCATTCGCAAAGAATTCATCAAGAACCAGCCGCTGCGTGGCATTCGTATCACTGCCTGCCTGCACGTTACCGCCGAGACTGCCAACCTGGCCATCTGCCTGCGCGATGGCGGGGCCGATGTTGTGCTCTGCGCTTCGAACCCGCTCTCTACCCAGGACGATGTCGCAGCCAGCCTGGTCCGCGATCAAAACATCCCGGTTTTTGCCATCAAGGGGGAAGACAACGACACCTACTACAGCCATCTCCAATCCGGCTTGGATCACAAACCGCAAATCACCATGGACGACGGCGCAGATCTGGTGAGCCTGTTGCACACCAAGCGTCAGGATGCGTTAGAGCACGTAATCGGCGGCACCGAAGAGACCACCACCGGCGTCATCCGCCTGCGCGCGATGGCAAAAGATAAAGTTCTCCGCTATCCCATCGTCGCGGTCAACGATGCCGACACCAAGCACCTGTTCGATAACCGCTACGGCACCGGGCAGTCGACAATTGACGGCATCATTCGCGCCACCAACTTCCTGTTAGCAGGCTCCAAATTCGTGGTCGCCGGCTACGGCTGGTGTGGCCGCGGACTAGCCAGCCGCGCTCGCGGTGCCGGCGCTGAAGTAATCGTCACCGAAGTTGACCCAACCAAGGCGCTGGAAGCTGTAATGGACGGTTTCCGCGTCATGTCCATGACCGAAGCCGCCAAGCTCGGCGATGTGTTCTGCACCGTCACGGGCAACAAGAGCGTTCTGGCCAAGGAACACTTCGAACTGATGAAGGACGGGGCCATCATCTCCAACTCCGGCCACTTCAATGTGGAAATTGATATCAACGCCCTGGAGAAAATGTCGTCCTCCAAGCGCACCACCCGCGCCTTCGTCGAAGAGTACTCGCTCAAGGATGGCCGCAAGATCAATCTGCTCGGCGAAGGCCGCCTGATCAACCTGGCCGCTGCCGAAGGCCATCCGCCGTCCGTGATGGACATGAGTTTCGCCGACCAGGCGCTTTCTGTCGAATACATGGTGAAGAACTACAAGACGCTGGAAAAGACTGTCTACAAAGTTCCCGACGAACTCGACAAGCGCGTGGCCAAGCTCAAGCTGGAATCTATGTCCATCAAAATAGATAAACTCACAGCGGAACAGGAAGAGTACCTGGCCGGCTGGTCCGAAGGCACATAGGAAAAAATAATGTAGAGCGGGCACTCCCTGCCCGCTCTACCGGGGGCGGCGCCAAAGCCGCCTCTTTTAACCCTTTTCTAACCCACGTTCCGATTCCGTAACACCTGCCAATTTCTGCATTTACAAATCCATCTCCCTATATCTTCAACATCAGCAATATGACCCTGGGTTGCTTGGCAAAGTCCCGCCCAGCGCAAGGAGAATTCTTTTTTACGGAAAGGCCGTATGCAAAGACTTCTCATCGTGAACCATGACGACGTCGCGCGTGACCGTATGCGCGCCCGCCTCTCAGATTGCTTTGAAGTCTACGAAGCCGCGGACGCCGAACAGGGTCTTGCCTTCGCGCTTGAGCGCAAACCCAGCGGCATAGTGCTGGATCTCAGCATGCCCAAAATGGCTGGCATTGAATTATGTCAGTCGCTCCGCAGTATTAGTTACACCTCCCGTATCCCCATTTTTGCCTTGATTGAAAAAAACGGTTCGGGACCGCATATCCCGAAAGAAGAGCTGGGCGTAACCAACTTTTTTGAAAAGCCGGTGGACATGGAAGAACTCAAGAATCGTCTCACCTATGAATTGGATGGCTCACACCCGCAGCGCCGCGCTCACGTGCGAATCCGCATGCGCACCATCCTGAAATTGGCGGGCATCGATGCGAATGGAAAACATTTCGATGAATTGACGGCGACAGAAAATGTCAGCGTGGGTGGATTCCTGTGCAACTCCACCACCGACTTGGCCGAAAATGCCATTGTCGAGGTCTACCTGGTCTCCGAAGGAGAACGCCGTGTAGGCTGCGCCCGCCTCGCCCACAAAGAAAAGTTTGTAGGCCCATGGCAACGCTATGGTTTTCAATTCGAAGAAAAAACTCACGAGTGGGTCGTGCAGGAATAACACCTGAATTTGTCATTTCGACGAGGAGCGCAGCGACCAGGAGGAATCTGCTTTTCACGAACCAGGAAGCAGCACGATGGCCTGCGAATAACGCCGGCGGGGAGTGCACTAACCTTCTGAAACTTCCATCTTTGCCCGAACCGGCACCGTCTTCCCCGGCCCACTTTTTGGCCTGATCCCAACCACGATCCTATAAAGCAACAACACTGCCAGAATCGCCCCATACTGCAAAGGCTTGGTAAGGTCCGCCTTCACCAGCCATATGTAATGAATCACTCCTGCAATCGCACTTGCATAAATTAACCGGTGCAGCACCTGCCAGCGCTTCCCGCCCATCTTTCGAATGGCCCAAGCAGTCGAAGTCAGCGCCAGGGGAATCATCAGCACAAACCCGGTAAGCCCCATGGTGATGAACCGCCGCTTGGCAATGTCCTCAATCATGTCGTGGATCACAAAACTTTTGTCGAACCAAACGTAGGTAAGGAAGTGGAGCGTGCCATAAAAGAAAGCAAACAATCCCAGCATGCGGCGAAAGCGGATCAACCAGGTTTGATGGGTGAGTTTGCGCAGGGGTGTGATCGCCAGGGTGACCAGCAAAAACCGCATCGTCCAGTCGCCGGTCGAGTGGGTAATGACCTCAAGCGGGTTGGCCCCTAACCCGGCCCCCCACGAACTCATGTCCGTCGGATGCAGGCCAAAGAACTTCCCTAGCAGCAAACCAAGCGGAACCAGGCAGAGAAAAAATATCAAGACTTTGAGCGCGCGAACCATGTTCTCTTACAGTCACCTCATCAATACCCCAGAGCTATCGTGGGAGGGCATGGCTTCCAGCCGCGCCACAAAACCATTATTCAAGACCGCGCTTTAGCGCCTGCGGCCGCGATCCTATACAAGAATTGTTCAGTAAAACTTCTTGAGGTCCATCCCGTTGTACAAGCTCGCCACCTGGTCGTAGCCGTTAAACATCAGGGTCTTTCGCTTAAGAAACTCTCCCAGCCGCCGTTCTGAGGATTGGTCGCGGAAGTACCCGACATTGGGGTTCACATTCGAATAAAAACCATAGTACGAAGGCGCCGCCTCGCTCCAGGTAGTCGAGGGCTCGTTGTCGGTGAAGGTGATCTTCACGATCGCTTTTGCGCTCTTAAAACCATACTTCCACGGCACCACAATCCGTAGCGGCGCTCCATTCTGATTGGGCAGCGTCTCCCCATACAATCCGAAGCACAGCAGCGTCAGCGGATGCATGGCCTCATCCATCCGCAGCCCTTCGGTGTAGGGCCAGCGTAGTACTCCGGACCGCTGTCCCGGCATTTGCTGCATATCCAGGATCGTCGTGAATTGCACGTACTTTGCCTTGCCCAAAGGCTCCGCGCGCTTGATGAGCTCGCTCAGCGAAAATCCAACCCACGGCACCACGATGGACCAGCCTTCCACGCAGCGATGCCTATAAATCCGTTCTTCCGGAGTGGCCATCTTGATGATCGAATCCACATCCAGCTTCTGCTTCTTCTTTACCGCGCCATCAATCGTGACCGTCCACGGCCGGGTCTTGAACTTCTGTGCCAATCCGGCGGGTTCATACTTGTCCGTCGAAAACTCGTAATAGTTGTTGTAGTTGGTGACGTCTTTGTAAGGAGTCTGCTTCTCGGTAGTAGACAGCGGACTGCTTTGAATGCCAGGAATCTTGTCATTGGCCTCCACCACATCCGAAGGAGACCACAACTCGCTGAACCGGCTGCCCGCCAAGGCTGCCGCGCCAGCCAAAGCCGTTCCTGTCAGGAACTTGCGACGATTTAAATACAAGCTTTTAGAAGTAATTTCGGAGGAGCGAATATCACAAGCCTTTTTGATAAGCATAGAAACCCTTGTGGACATTGTACGCGCCAGTCTTTCGGCGGGATTCGGTAAACCAACTGAATACGACGCACAACCCGCAAGAAAGTTTCACAGGATGAGGCGGAAAAACCAAATAAAACCTGGAATTCGCGTCCGGGAGGGCACGACATTCTGCAATGCCGTAATAAAGCGTTCAATTTGACGCGCTTTAGCGCCTGTGGAAACTAATCCCCCGGCGAGGGATGCAATACATCCCGCACCTTACGCGAAAGCGCCTGCAAGGTAAACGGCTTTTGCAGGAAAGCCGTCCCCGCCTCCAGCACTCCTTGATGAATAATGGCCTCTTCTGTATACCCGGACACGTAAAGAATCTTGATGTGTGGATGGGTTTCGCTGAGTTTCTTCGCCAAATCCCGCCCACTCATCCCCGGCATGACCACATCGGAAATCAAAATATCAATTTGCCCGGGATGAGACGTCGCAATCCTCAGAGCGACATCCCCCTGCTCCGCTTCCAGCACCTTGTATCCCTTGCTCTCCAGTGTCTCCTTCACCAACTCCCGCACTGATTCTTCATCTTCGACCAGGAGCACAGTCTCCGATCCGCCCTTGGCCGTCTTCGCGACGGGCATCGGATTCTGCGCGTCCACCGCATCCTCCACTCTCG
Organism: uncultured Acidobacteriota bacterium; assembly: GCA_963837365.1. GTDB lineage: Bacteria > Acidobacteriota > Terriglobia > Terriglobales > Acidobacteriaceae > CAWBXL01. The sequence continues at coordinate 962,767 of CAWIMW010000002.1, read as the reverse complement.
GCAGATAGATACGGAAGGTTGTCCCTACATTGACCTGGCTTTGCGCAAAAATGTACCCCCGGCTCTGCTTGATAATTCCATACACGGTGGAAAGCCCGAGCCCTGTGCCTTTCCCCTGTTCTTTGGTAGTAAAAAACGGCTCAAAAATTCGCGACTGTGTTTCCTTGTCCATGCCATGGCCGGTATCTGAGACCGTGAGGACCACATAAGACCCCGGTTGGAAGTAACTATACTCATTGCGAATCTCTTCGCCCAGCACCACATTGGAAGTTTCGATCCTGATATCTCCGCCGGATGGCATAGCATCCTTGGCGTTCACCACCAGGTTCATGATGACCTGCTCCATCTGACCGGCATCAGCTCGTGCGCGGCCCAGGTCAGAAGCAAGCCGGTAGTTCAAATTAATACCCTCCCCGACCAGCGGTTTCAGCAACCGGTCCAACCCAATCACAATGGCGTTGAGATCAACCAGTTTCAGCTCCAGCAATTGCTTGCGGCTGAAGGCCAACAGCTGCCGCGTGAGGCTGGTGGCCCGTTCGGCCGCTTGCATGATGGCTTCAATCTTGGAGTGCAACGGATCATAAAGATTGGTCCTCTCCAGCAACACTTCGGTATAGCCGCGAATAATCAGCAGCAGATTATTGAAGTCATGCGCAACCCCCCCGGCCAAGCGCCCGACCGCTTCCATTTTCTGCGCCTGCCGGAACTGGTCTTCCAATATCCGATGCTCGGTGACATCCTCAGCAATAAACTCGATCACCTGCTGATCGTCCGGCTGCGCGACCGCACATCCGCTCAATCGCACCAGGATCGACCGCCCGCTCTTCCGCTTCCATCGTACTTCCACATTGCTAAGCCGCTTGCCCTGGCGGAAGTCTTCCATCAGACGTCCGCATTCTGCGGGATCGAAAAATACATCCTTGCGCGGACACAACGCCAGTACTTCTTCTGCCGCTTCGTATCCCAGCATGGCCACCAATGCAGGGTTCGGGTCCAGAAAGTTCCCACTCCGGCTAAACCGCCCAATGCCATATACCGCAGATTCGACCAACGAACGGTAGCGAGCTTCCGATTGCCGCAGTGCTTCCTCGCTGCGCTTGTATTCAATCGCGCTCGCCAGCTGGGACGAGACAAACATCAATATCTCTTTGTCGCGCTGGCGGAACCGTACGCCTGGGGTATAGCTCTGTACTGCAACTACACCAAAAGTTACGTTCGCCGACTTCAACGGCACTCCCAGCCAGTCGATACAAGGAAGCCGCGGCTGTTCCACCTCGCCCTCTTCCAGCAGAGCGTTCAAAATTTCCGGAGTACACAACAAAGGCTCGCCCGTGCGCAGGACATACTCCGTTCGTCCGCGACCAAGTTTCCGCCGTTCCGGGGTAGTCGCTCTTTCACTGACAAAATAAGGAAAGGTCAGCACTTGACTGTGAGCGTCATAAAGAGCAATACAGAAATTTCGTGTGCACAATAGTTCGCCCAGAATCGCATGTACTTCAGCGTAAAACTGCTGCAAACTCCCCGCAGAACTGGTCTTTTCCGCAATTTGATACAGCGCCCGGCTGAGCTCTTCCGCCCGTTTCTGCTCTGAGATATCGCGATACAGGCTGTAAGCCCCCACCGCTTTGCCATCCACCAGCACCGGAGCGGCAGAAATCAAAACCTCCAGCTGGGTTCCATCCTTATGCTGGCGCTTGGTTTCAAGCGTGACCCTTTGCCCCTGGGCCACTACATCCCGGGTCCAGCGGGTTTCCATCCGTCGGTCTGCCGGAATGATCAACTCCTCGATGGTCTTACCAATCGCCTCTTCCGGCTGAAACCCGAACATCTGCGTAAACTCACCGTTGATCCGCGTGATTTTTAATTGCCCATCAAGAATGGTCAACGCTTCCGGAGCGCACTCCAGCAACTGCTCCAGATACGCCTTCTGCACTTCTGGATTGTCGGAGGTAAGAACGTTGGACGCCTCGGAATCTGCCGCAGATTGCCCAGGCAAAAAACCCTGCGTCCCACGGGCCAATGCCTGTCGGAGAAGCTTCACCCGCGCGCCGTCTTTCTCTGCCTGCTGGGTGATCTTCTCACCCATTGGATTCCCCCTCGTACTAGGCCCAATGTCCTTTTTCGGATGGTAGACTGTGGGTGACGCCATCGAAAAGTTACGCCCGTAATACGCCCGATTGTGTGAACGTTTAGGATTTTCAGCATTCTTGTATCGATTTACGGACACCGAACTTGAACCCAATCCCGCTTTCCTGACATCTTAAACAAGGAGGAAGAAGATAAAATGGCTCACGAACTACCACCCCTACCCTACGACTACGCCGCGCTCGAACCAGTCATCGACACCGCAACCATGAAGCTGCACCATGACATGCACCACGCAGCCTACGTAAAAAACCTCAACGCGGCCCTGGAAAAGCACCCGAACCTGCAATCCAAAAGCGTCGAGGACCTGATCAAAGACTTGAGTTCGGTTCCCGAAGACATCCGCGGCGCCGTCCGCAACAACGGCGGAGGCCACGTCAACCATTCCATGTTCTGGAAGATCATGAAACCCAAAGGTGGAGGCGACCCCACCGGCCCCATCGCGGAAGCGATCAAGAAGTCCTTCGGCAGTTTTGCCGACCTGAAAACCAAATTCAACGATGCCGGCGCCAAACAATTCGGCTCAGGCTGGGCATGGGTAGTCTTGAAAGGCAGTGACCTGCAAGTCATGAGCACGCCGAACCAGGACAATCCCCTGTCGCAAGGCCTTGCCCCCATCTTCGGCAATGACGTCTGGGAGCACGCCTATTACCTGAAATACAACAACCGCCGTCCCGAATATCTGGCGGCCTGGTGGAACGTAATCAACTGGGACGAAGTGAACAAGCGTTACGAGGCGTCAAAGTCCGGCAAGTAAGTTTGAGGAGTTATCGGTGCACACGTGGTGGCAGCCCCTCCCGGCTGCCACCGCCTCTTTCCAGTGGTGACACAAGCCATCACACCGTCTAATCTACTCAAACCGTACCTAGCGCCAGCATGAGCCTCACTCCCCTCATCGAGTTCTCGGATGTCTCCTACCGTCTCTCTGACCGCAGGGAACTAATCCACAACCTAGATCTCACCATCCTTCGTGGAGAGACTTTGGTCCTGCTAGGCAGAAGCGGCTCAGGCAAAACCACCACGCTGAAGCTTATCAACCATCTTCTCGTTCCCACCGAAGGAGACTTGCGCGTAGACGGCCGTTCGACCCGCGAGTGGGACGCAATCCGCCTCCGCCGCATGATCGGCTATGTAATTCAGGAAACCGGCTTGTTCCCGCATTTCACCGTGGCCCGCAACATTGGACTGGTTCCGTGCATAGAAAATTGGCCAAAGGAAAAGATTGAAACTCGTGTGCAGGAAATGTTGCAACTGGTGGGACTGGATCCGCAACTCTCTGCCCGTTATCCCCGCGAACTTTCCGGCGGACAACGTCAGCGCGTCGGCGTCGCCCGTGCCCTGGCCGCCGATCCCCCAATCCTGCTGATGGACGAACCCTTCGGAGCGCTCGATCCGGTCACTCGCACCGAGCTGCAAAATGAATTCAGGGCGCTGCAACAGCGCTTGCAAAAGACAGTGGTCTTCGTGACTCACGATCTGCGGGAGGCCCTGCTGCTAGGCACTCGTATCGCCCTGATGGAAGAAGGAAAGTTGGTCACGGTAGTGACACCCAAAGAATTCTTGCAATCCTCTGAGCCACTAGTCAGGCAGTACATGACCGCATTCGGCAATGGAGAACTGAAGCTATAGCGAGGTCGCCATGAACGTCTGGCAATTCATGTTGCAGAACTCCGATCAGGTCTTGCACCTGACCCTGGAACATCTGTGGCTGGTGGGGGTTTCAACCTTCCTCGCCGCCGCAGTAGGAATCCCACTGGGCATCCTGATTTCGCGCAAGCCAATCTGGAACAAGCCAGTGATCGGCACCGCCAACATCATTCAAACCATACCGAGCCTCGCGCTGTTCGGCTTTCTTCTACCCGCGCCCTGGATCGGCGAGCGCGCCGACCGTCTGGCAATTTTGGCGCTGGCGCTCTACGCGCTGCTGCCGCTGATCCGCAACACCTACGTAGGAATTCGTAGTGTAGACCCTGCTGTAATCGAAGCCGGGCGAGGCATGGGTATGACCAGCCGCCAGTTACTGTGGCAAGTCGAGTTACCGCTTTCACTAAGCGTAATCATCGCCGGACTGCGCGTAGCGCTGGTGCTCTCAATCGGGATCGGCACTATAGCGGCGGCGATCGGCGCCGGAGGCCTCGGCGAATTCATATTTCGCGGTCTGGCGATGGTAAACAACTCAGTGATACTGGCTGGTGCAATCCCGGCAGCATTATTGGCAATCACAGCCGACGCCAGCCTGGGTTGGCTGGAAAAACGCCTAAGCCCAAAATAGAATGACCATGAATTCCATCAACTACATCAACTCTGTCATCCCGAGCGAAGTTGAGGGACCTTGTGTTTTGCTGACATCACCACAGAACTCAGGCTACGCCAACAACTCATGAGCCGTATTGTCGCAATTCTCCTGCTGTGCGCCACTCTAATCTCCTGTGGCCCGCCCCACCCCAACCGCATAGTAATCGGCACCAAAAACTTCACCGAACAATTAATCCTCGGAGAAATCCTCGCCCAACAAATCGAAAACAAAACCCACCTGAAAGTAGAGCGCCGCTTCTACCTGGCAGGCACCTACATCTGCCAGCAAGCCATCCTTGCTGGACGCATTGACATCTACCCCGAATACACGGGAACCGCGCTGACTGCGATTCTGAAACAGGCTCCCCAGGGAACAAAAGAAGAAGTCTACGAAAAGGTAAAGGCCGCCTACACCCGGCAATTCAACCTGGCAATAGGCCAACCTCTGGGTTTCGATGACACCTTCGCCATGCAAATCCGCGGGGAAGACGCCCGCAAATTGCACATTCAAACCATCTCCCAAGCCGCGCGTTACGCTCCACTTTGGCGCGCCGGATTCGGCTACGAATTCATGGAGCGCCCCGATGGCTACAAAGGCCTGGCAGCAACCTACGGCCTGCACTTCGCCGGGGAGCCACGCATCATGGACATGGGCCTGCTGGCCCGGTCCCTGAAAGACAAGCAAGTAGATATCACCGCCGGCAACAGCACCGACGGCCTGATCTGGGCCTTCGATTTTTATGTCCTGGAAGACGACCGCCGCTACTTCCCACCCTACGAGGCAGTTCCCGTGATGCGAGAAGAAATGTTGGCCAAACATCCCCAAGTAAAAACGGCTTTAGATGAACTAGCCGGAAAGATCACCGACGACGACATGCGCCAACTCAACTACGCAATCGACGGCGAGCACCGTCAAGTCGCAAGTGTAGTCCGCGAATTCCTGCACAAGAAAGGTTTATAAGTTTTCAGCTAATGAAATCTGTCATCCCGACCGGAGCAGTTGATTTGCGAAGCGAATCAACTGCGGAGTGGAGGGACCTTGTGTTCCCTCCCGCACTCTGCATTTTCTGTGCGCAACTTGTGGAAATAAAGCCTTGTAGTTTTCCCGAAAATAATCTACCCGCCACAAAACCCACGCAAAGCCGTCACTCACGCCATCTTTCAACCATCACTTCATCCGTGTTCATCCGTGAGAATCCGTGGCCGATTTTTCCCCATTGCACAACAAATGTGTAATTGACCCCAAACTTTTCTGCGCGTAGATTCGTCCTCACGCTCAACCAACATCCAGCCCAGAGCGGTGACAAAAATTGTCAACACAAAATCAGCCAGCATCGGAATTCCCCAACGGGGGGACGCAAGTGAAGCACGAGAGTGAATGGAGCACCTATCGCACCCGTTTCCTGATCAAAGCAAAACAACTGACCAGGCCGCTCGAATTTGTAGACGCACTGGGACGCGAGCACACCGGAAAGAAAGGTGACTATTTGATGGAGTGGTGTGACGGCTTGCGCCGCATCGCCCCAAGAGAATTTTTCGAAGATGTGTACGTCCCCATGGATTCCGTGCTGCCTGAAGATGTCGTGACCCTGGCCCCATTAAGAAAATTTCCAGCCATGGCAACCATGGGAAGAGCAGCCAAACCCACGCGTCGCCATCAGACCGCATAGCTGTAACACAGCACCTGTGGATTTCTTGTGGAATTTGAGCAACAGTATGGCCCGTTTGGGGCGTCTCTACTGGGTATACAATAGGTAGTGATATTCCCTTGACAGCCACTACAGGCGGGAGTACTTTTACCACCCACAGGGCTTACAAATTCGCTGCTAAGTGAAGGCGAATTTTGACAAAAATGCGGACGCTCGGCCAGAGGTGACCCCGCGCCCCCAACAACTTACAAAGACTCCCACCCCACTGAGAGTGGAAGCTTTGGCATTGCGGTGACTGTTTCCTTGATCCAAGCTCCGGCGAACCGGGACCTCCCCCAAGGAAGCAATCGAGGTTTTTGACAAAACATAGAGTCTGTGGAAAACGACCCTCGCCCGAGGCAGCGGGTAGTGTCGTCGAAAACGGGCAAAAAAGAGAGGGACCGCCATGGAAGGTTTGGCCCAACTGGTAGACGAGTCGCTGGCAAGAAACGGGGTCGATCCGAGCTTGGATCACCGTCGTTTGGAGTGGTCGAGATGGTTTCGCCTCGACACCTGCGTAAGCGCGTTACTGGTCCCCGCCAAACCCGGGGTCTTCGCTCTGGGAGAAGAAATCATAGGCCCCGGCGAAAACTCCTCCGAAGGCAGGCGCATGCTGGCCCTGTTCCAGATCTCTCAAACAGATGATTTGGGCATGACCTTGGGAAGGATGTTCCTTCCCGGCAACATGCTGCGCGAGCGCCTGGAAAAGGGCGCCTGTTTTGCCCGCTATACCGTAATCGAAGATGCGACCCAACGCCAAAGCGCGCTAGCCGCGTTACAACAATGGATGAATTCTTCCGCTGAAGTTGCTTCTGCCGCATAAACAACCCAGTCGCGAAGCGACGGAATACGATAGCCCCGGACCGAAGTCCGGGGAAGGAATATTGAATGATTGAGTCCCCCAGGGACGGCACCACTATCAGTTGAGATACACAAGAGACTGGATAACGGATCCCCAGAATCCGAGAGAAAATAGAGCAAGGGAGAAACAGAGCGATGTCTGAGGTTACAACACACGGAGCCCCCACTACTGCCGCCGAGCCCACCTCGACGACCGCCGCCACCCCGTCTACCAAGAAGAAGGCCGCAGGCCTGACCTTCCGCCGCCTGTTCACCAAGCCCGGAGTCCATCCCTACGACGAAATTGAATGGGAACTTCGCGATGCCATCATCACTGACTCGAAGGGCGGAATCATCTTCGAGCAGAAAGACGTCGAAGTCCCCAAAGACTGGTCGATGACCGCCACCAACATCGTCGCCAGCAAATATCTCCACGGCACGCTGGGAACCGAAGAGCGCGAGAAGGGCGCCCGCCAGCTAATCAGCCGGGTCGCCGAAACCATCCGCGACTGGGGACTAGCCCAAGGCTACTTCCACACGCCCGAAGACGGCGCGACGTTCCATGACGAGCTGACGCACATCCTTGTCCGCCAGCACGCGGCCTTCAACTCGCCCGTCTGGTTCAACGTAGGCTGCGACCGCATCGAGCCCAACTCCGACGGCCGCAACTGGCACTGGAACGCCACCACGCAAAACGTAGAATTCGGCGTGACCGGATACACCAAGCCGCAGTGCTCGGCGTGTTTCATCAACTCGGTGCAGGATTCGCTCGACTCCATCCTCACCCTGGCCAAAACCGAAGGCATGTTGTTCAAGTGGGGATCGGGCACCGGCACCAACCTCTCGACCCTGCGGTCGTCCACCGAGCAGCTAAGCGGAGGTGGCACCGCCAGCGGCCCGCTTAGCTTCATGAAGGGCTTCGATGCTTTTGCCGGCGTCATCAAGTCGGGAGGCAAAACCCGTCGCGCCGCCAAGATGGTCATCCTGAACGTCGACCACCCAGACATCGAAGACTTCATCCTCTGCAAGCAGAAAGAAGAAGCCAAGGCCCACGCGCTGGTGGCCCAGGGCTACGACGGCTCCTCGCCCGACTCGGACGCCTACAGCTCCATCTTCTTCCAGAACGCCAACAATTCCGTCCGCGTGACCGATGATTTCATGTACAACGTGGTCCGCGACAACGGCTTCCAGACCCATGCGGTCAAAGACGGCCGCCCCATGCAGACTTTCAAGGCGAAAGAACTGCTCTTCAAGATTTCCGACGCCACCTGGCACTGCGGCGACCCCGGCATGCAATACGACACTACGGTCAACCGTTGGCACACCAGCAAGAACACGGCAAGAATCAACGCCAGCAATCCGTGCAGCGAGTACATGTTTCTGGACGACTCCGCCTGCAACCTGGCCAGCCTGAACCTGCTGAAGTTTGCCCCCAACGGGACGTTTGATGTCGAGGCGTACCGCCATGCAGTAGACATCCTGATCACCGCCCAGGAAATCATCGTAGACAACGCCGGCTATCCGACGGAAATGATCATGCGCAACTCGCACGACTACCGTCCGCTAGGCTTGGGCTACGCAAACTTAGGAGCATTGCTGATGGCGGCGGGACTACCCTACGACTCCGACGCCGGCCGTGACTACGCCGCCTGCGTCACCGCCATCATGTGCGGAGAGGCCTATTTGCAGTCGTCAAGAATCGCCGAACTCTGTGAGCCACTGTCCCCGGCCACCGAGCCCACGAAAAAAGGCCTGGGCGAAACCAATCTAGGCTCGAACCTAATGCCCGGAGCCGCCTGTCCCGGCTGGTACATCAACCGCGAACCATTCCTCGACGTAATCCGAATGCACCGCGCGTCGGTAAACAACATCAACAAGCAAAACGTCCCCAATGCCCTCTACGAAGCCAGCAAGCAATGCTGGGACGAAGCCCTGGCCCACGGCGAAAAGCACGGCTACCGCAACTCCCAGGTAACGGTCCTAGCACCTACAGGAACTATTGGATTCATGATGGATTGCGATACTACTGGCATTGAGCCGGACCTGGCTTTGGTGAAGTACAAGAAGCTGGTTGGTGGCGGGATGATTAAGATTGTTAACAATACTGTCCCGACTGCGTTGTTCAAGTTGGGTTACAACCACGATCAGGCGGATGCGATCGTCTCCTACATTGACGCCACCGGCACCATCGAAGGCGCACCCGGCGTAAAGGACGAGCACCTCTCGATGTGTTTGATTGCTCGTTCAAGCCGGCGAAGGGGACTCGGTCCATTCATTACATGGGTCACCTGAAGATGATGGCGGCGGCGCAGCCGTTTATTTCTGGCGCGATTTCGAAGACGGTGAACCTGCCGGAGAGCGCTTCGGTTGAGGACATCATGGAGGCTTACCTTCAGGCGTGGAAGCTGGGCTTGAAGGCGGTGGCCGTCTATCGCGATGGCTGCAAGAAGTCTCAGCCGCTAAGCGCTGCGGGCACCAAGACGGCTTCTGCCGGGAACCAACTGGCCGCCGCACCCACGCTGGCCCAGTTGGAGCAGGACCTCAATGCGCCGCCGCGCGCGGTGCGTCACCGTCTGCCGGAAGAACGCATGTCGGTCACCCACAAGTTTGACGTTGGCGGACACGAGGGCTACATCACGGTCGGTCTCTATCCCAACGGCGAACCCGGCGAACTGTTCGTCAAAATGGCGAAAGAAGGCTCGACGGTCAGCGGCCTGATGGACAGCTTTGCGCTGGCCACCTCGATGGCGCTGCAACACGGCGTGCCGCTCAAGCTGTTGTGCGACAAGTTCGCCCACACCCGCTTCGAGCCCAGCGGCTGGAGCAAGAATCCGGAGATCGGCTTCGCCAAGTCCATCATGGACTACATCTTCCGCTGGCTCCAGATGCGCTTCCTCACCGGACAGCAACAACTGCTGTTTGAAAACTTGAGACCCCGGCTGTCAGGTGTCAGCTCTCAGCCCGAGGGTATTGGGGACATGAACGGCTCGGCGGATTCACTAGCCACTAGCCACAAGCCACTAACTACTGGCCCCGTCCACGCCGCCGATGCCCTGGCCAGCATGATTGACCTGGGAGACGCTCCCAGCTGCCATGTCTGCGGCTCGATCATGGTGAGGAATGGGAGCTGCTACAAGTGCATGAGCTGCGGGAGCACGAGCGGGTGCAGCTAGGATTTTGATGTAGGGCGGCGCAGGGCTCTCGTCGCCCTGCTTGCAGCTTATAGGATTGATCTTCGGCTTCAGTCGCTGAGGACGCGGGCAGGAGTGCCCGCGCCACATCGGAATTGCTTGCTTTACACATTGCCATGTGTAACAATTTACACATGGCAACGAACCTGGCGCTCGACGACAAATTAATCGAAGAAGCGCAGCGGGCGGGAAAGCACAAGACCAAGAAAGAAGCGGTCACGGCGGCGCTGGCCGAATACGTCAAGCGGCGCAAGCAATTGCGGATTCTGGACGCGTTTGGGACCTTTGAATTTGATCCGCGCTATGACTACAAGGCGGAGCGGCGCCGGCGTTCATGATGGTGCTGGTGGACACTCCGGTATGGTCGCTGGCGCTGCGGCGCAAGCCGGGTGATTTGAATCCGCGGGAACAGGCGCTGACCCGGGCGCTGGCAGAGCTGATTCGGGAAGGACGGGCGCAGATCGTAGGCAGTGGTCCGGCAGGAACTGCTCTCGGGAATCCGGGACGCGGACCGCTTTGACAAGCTGCGCGACTATTTGCGAGCTTTCGATGAGCCGAAACTAGATGCTCCGTGATTATGAAGAAGCGGCCCAGATGCACAACCGGTGCCGCAGCAAGGGAGTCGCGGGATCGGCGATTGATTTCCTGATCTGCGCGGTAGCGCAGCGGCGGAAGTGGCAGGTGTTTACCACGGACCGGGATTTTGAGCGGTATGAGAAAGTTTTAGCCGTGGGGCTGTACTCGGCGGTTTGAAAATGCGTGTGGGGCGGGCGACTCGCCCGCCCAGGAGCGAAGCTCAGGAGCGGTTGACCGGTACCAGAAGCACGGGCCCTACAACCAAAATTGAAAGACGTACTGTGAGGGGGACACGGCGCGCCGTGTCCCCCTTTTTCTCTTCGTAATTTACGAGGTGATCCGCCTATGGATTGGAGCTACAAGAATTCAACTCAAATATGGATCTTCAGTGTAGGGCGTGGAAACGCCGCATTTATCCGTACTGGACTCAATCAGGGATTCATATTGGACATGAATGCCACGGACTTCGATGTCGCCGAATTTATTGAACAGAATTTCTTACACAAACTCTCCTCTTATAAGGCGCACAGAATAGCGCAAGCTGTCTTGTCGCATCCCCACGGCGACCACATTGCTCAATGTGAGCGGCTGATGAAGGGTAAGCAACTCTATCCCGCGCTATTGACATGTCCGCACGATAAGAACTTCAAAGATGGCAGCGACAGTAATGAAAGATTGAATTGGCAGAGAATCAAAAATAGACTCAGCGATACTGCAGCCGTGGAGTCCTACAAAAAGCTTTACGCAGGGGAAGGGCGCTATCCACCCTTACAGACGATCTCGTTTGACTCGACAAAAACTGTTCCTAACATTGAGTACGGAATTTTCTACATCCAGCCCCCGACATGCGAAAAACTTCACGCAATTGACCATGCATACGGCAATTCAACAAGCATGATGTTTTATCTTCGACATGGCAGCAGCTCGATCCTCTTTCCTGGTGATATGACCCCGGAGGGAATGCAACACATCCTTGGAGAGAGAGAGGGTACACAGAAACGATATACGATCTTTGATCGCCGAATTATGGCCCAACCCGACCATCGTGACTGGCACCTCAAAACGACAAATCAGCCCGGGCTGAAAAGCCTGTTAAGAGAACGTGGTCTTTCCATCCTTGTGGCTCCGCATCATGGCCTCGAATCTTGCTATTCGTCAGATCTATATGCAGCGATGAGATCTGGAAGGCCGCAACTTGTGATCATTTCCGAACGCAGAAAAAGCAAAGACGACGACAGTTCGGGAAAGGTTCATCAGAATTATTCCAAGGAAGTTGGGGCATCTGGACTTGACGTTGAGGTTGAGGGGAAAAGAGATCCGGGCAGGCGCAGGCTAACTACAGTTAGCGGACACCACATTTTGATCGTCTTCGAAGGTTCCGGGGCTCCACGTGTCTACGCGGAGAAAGATCCCACGAAACTATTCGCCAAGTTCAGGTTTTTGAATCGAGAATTGACAGGCGGAGGTTGGATGGGAAGTCTGCATTGCCTAAACGTGGGGTGCGCCGATGCGAGTGTCATCATCACTGATACCGCAACGTTCCTTGTGGACTGCCACAATATTGGGGACTATAGCAACCTTCTCCCGACGAGCAAGAGTCTTCGTGGTGTGTTCATTACTCACCAGCATTCCGACCACTACTCGGGCCTGGAATACTTGAGAGACGAGGGCTACGCTATTGATTACCTAATTTATAGCCCATACGAGCGGAGGTATGGTGACAAGAGCGTGACGATCGAGGAATGGAATGAGTTCAACTGCCTCAAGGATTCCTTCGTGGCAAAAGGTACGGAAGTGCGCCATCCTTACCGTCAGGGAAAGTTTGGAGGTGCAGCGTGGTGGGATACTAACGGAGTAAAATTCGAGATTATCGGCCCGCATCAAAGCGTCGCCAATAGTGAAACTCGAGAATTGCATGATGCTTGTCTTGTGATAAAGGCTATTCTTGGAAAGCAGGCCTGCCTATTTACAGGAGACGCCTCCGACGCTAATCTCGAATACATAGCTGACAACACAAACAATTTCTGTAACGACATCCTACATGCCAGTCACCACGCCAGCCTTGAGGGTGCTAGTCTTCCGTTCGTCAAGAAATGCAACGCAAGGTGGACTGTGATCTCGACGGCAAGTGGCAAGTACCAAAACGTACCTCATCCAACTGCACTGAAGAGGTACACGGAAAATTCCCGCGAGGGTGTTTGGAGAACCGATGTGAACGGCTCATGCAAATGGACGTTCTGAGAACGGATACAAACAATGGCGCACGAGTACCTTCTGAAAGAATACGATCTCTGTTTTGAGCAACTCCGATTCTACGACGAGAGACACGAGAGCCTGCTCAAGTACATGCTGAGTCTAGCTTCCGCCGCGGCGACAGCCCAGTTCGGCATTTACAAGCTTTTTCAAAGCACTACAGTCGCTTTTTTCTGGTGCTTGGTGCTTCTTTCAGGACTTGTGTTTGTCTCTACTTTATTGCTAGGGATGGCAATGCTCCAGAATCGCCTCTATTTCGTTTTTGTCGCCCGGCAGATTAATGCCATTCGTGGCTATCTTATGAGGGTCGCGGCTGGTGGGTTTAGGAACAATCAGATGTACACGTCGACCGACTTTCCGGCACTAAAGCCATTTAGTGTGCATACCTTTCAACTTCTAGGCGCGGCCGTTATTTCATCCCTGTTTGCGGCTATTACGACATATGCATTACCTGCGGCTCTCGGCCGTAAGCCGTGCATCGCAACGGGAGTAGTGATCGGCCTTCTGATTCTCGTTGCAGAAGTTGCTAGTGGGATGGGTTATCTCGCTGTACACGGTAGGAAGACGGCAGACGAGGCAGTACATCGCAAGAAAAAAGTGGTGTAACCACACTAGGAGAACTGCGTGGGCAATAATTCGGAAACCGAGAAAAGCAACAAATCCGAACAATGGACAATGAGCCAAGAGCGCGAGTTCATTGAAAACATCGTGGTCCAAAGATTTAATTTCTTTTTGCTATTTTTTACGTTGATTGTGGCCGGAGCAGTTGGCGTGAAATCGGAAGTCAGTCTTAAGGCCATCCTTGGAGTTGGCGCACTCGTAAGCTGGATGATCAGTTACACGCTGATCATCGCCAACTGGAAGCTGAATCGTATTCTCGAAAAGCTGCTCCCAGATCATCCGTACAGTATTATTGACCGCGACGTGTCCCACATTAGCGGGCGTAATTGGATTGGATTCTGGATTCCTGTTGTGTGTTCTTTAGCACTGACTCTGGCATTCGTGTTCGCCTTGTGCGGCCATGTTCCAGTTGTATGTTAGTCATCACCCACGAACGGGGTGCGGGGAATAATCCGGAATAATCCGGGGACAGACGGAACGTTCCCTGTCACCAACTTGGCACCACCCCAAGGTTCACGCCCAACTCAGAGTTTTCCTAAAGGTTTATTATGGTATTGTCCTTCGAGCGAACCGGGGGCAAATAATATGACCGAGAATCTTGAAATCCTTCTTGAAGCTGCCAAGAAAGTTGTCTCAACTCCCGAGGAGAAGGAACAACAGCGGCGTAGCTTTGCCTACGGAAACACCAAGATCGAAAACTCGCGGATCACCCGCGAGATGGTGGATCACGCAGCGGATGCGCTGGGCACCCCCAATGGAGATTCCTCTCGTCGTTCTGACTAACTACGAATGCCGAGCGACGACCAGATCCCAGCCTGGGTTGGTCGGTCTTCTGTCGCCCCTTCGGGACTCGATCGTTTTTATTAGCTACCCAGGACTTACGTCCCTTCGACAAGGTGTCGTTTTCATAGAAGGATGACAGATGGCTAAAAGTGCGGTAGATCTACAAAGTTTTTATATCTGGCGTGGCCTTTTGGGCGCCTGACAGCAATTCTTTCGATTCAAGCAGGCGGAACCAGCCCCGTCCCCACATGAGCAGTTACAGGGTGATTTCCATTCCCTCAGAGGCGGCGCGCACCTTGGGATAGTAGTTGCGTGCTTCTTTGACCACTTTGTCGATGCAGACATCGCTGTGGTCGGGATCGTGGTGGAACAGAACTAGGTCCTTGGCTCCGCTTTCCATCACTACATTGACTGCTTCGCGCCAGTGGCTATGGCCCCATCCCCGGCGTCTGGCTTCGTATTCTTCGGGGAGATACTGGGCGTCGTAAACCAGCACATCGGCTCCGTCGGCCAGCTTGCGGACGTTTTTGTCGAACTTGGCATCGCCGGGCTCATTGTCGGTTGCGTACACGAACACGCCATCTTTGGTTTCCAGACGGAAGCCCATGCATCCCTGGGGGTGGTTCAGCCACATGGTTTGTACGCTTACATCGCCTAGTTGCAGGCGTCCTTCTTCGATTTCATAGAAGTCGCGGCGGGCTTTCATCTCCCTGAAATCGACCGGGAAGTATGGAGGCGTCATCTGATCTTCCATCACTTGCTCCAGCTTGCGATTGCGGCTGGAGCTGTGCAGCAGGAAGTGGTCCTGCGGTTTGTCATAGAGCGGACGGAAAAAAGGAAAACCCTGGATGTGGTCCCAATGAAAGTGAGAAACAAAAACGTGGGCCACGACCGGGCGGTCTACAAATTCATGCAGCAGGTGTTGGCCCAGGTTGCGGAAGCCGGTGCCGCAATCGAAAATGTAAATCTGATCTCCAACGCGCACTTCCACGCAGGAGGTATTGCCTCCATAGCGCATGTTTTCCGGCTGAGGAGTTGGAGTGGACCCGCGGACACCCCAAAATTTAATGCGCATAGTTCGACCGCCACGCCCAAGTGCGTTGTTTGCATCTTCCCCCGTGTGTGGGCATTCGTCAATTCATTCGCTGGTTACCCTGGTGTAACCAACGTTTGAGCGGCAGCTCGTTACCTGCTATGCAGGACCATACGGATGCCATGTTTGGGGCGAAGAGTGACACTGGGCATGGGGACAACGGGGTGATCGGGCAGGAGTTGGAAGGTGAATCTTTGGGCGATGGTGGCGAGCAGCAGAATGGCCTCCATCATGGCGAAAGACTGGCCTACACATCCCCGCGGGCCTGCGCCGAAGGGGAAATAGGCGTATTTGGGAACAGTTGCGGTGCGATCTGGAGACCAGCGGTCGGGGTCGAATTTTTCAGGATTGGTGAAGAAGCGTGCGTCGCGGTGCATCACCCACTGGCTGATGACTACGTTGTCGTCCCGGCGCAGGCGATAGCCACCGACCTGGCAATCTTTCAGCGCTGTGCGGGCAACCGCCCAGCCCGGTGGATAAAGACGCATGGCTTCTTTGATGACTTTTTCAGTGTAGGTGAGCTGGGGCATATCTGCCGCCTCGGGAGCGCGGCCACCCAGGACCTGCTGCAACTCCTGATGGAGCTTTTGTTCGGCTTCGGGATTCTGGCTCAATAGGTACCATGCCCACGACAAAGACAACGCTGTGGTTTCGTGGCCAGCCAGAAGGAACGTGATGGCTTCATCACGGAGTTGTTTATCGGTCATGCTGGTGCCGTCATCGTCACGGGCCTGCATGAGCATGGAGAGCAGGTCTCCATTCATGTTTCCGTCCGCACGGCGTTCGCGGATGATGCGGTAGGCGATGGCATCCAGCTGACGCGCTGCGCGGCGCACTTTTGCCATCGCTGAAACTGGCAGGTAACGCAGAAATGGCGGCAGAATCATGCGTCCGCCTGCTCCTTGACCGATCAGAGTGTTCAGAGAATGGGCGATTTTTTCGGACTCTTCATCCACTTCCAGACCGAACAGCAGTTTGGCCACAATCTTCAGGGTGAGGCGCATCATGTCCTGATGGATGTCGCGGGTGTCGCCGTCTTGCCATGAGCCCATCACCGCTTGCGTGTAGGAAGTCATGGTGTTGGCATAGCCTGCGATCCGTTCGCGATGGAAGGCCGGCTGAATGATGCGGCGTTGACGCAGCCACGGGGCGCCCTCGTTGGTCAGCAGGCCGTTGCCGAAAATCCAGCGGGTGTTGCGGACTACGCGGTCTTTGCGGAAATTCTGGTACTGGTTGACCAGAACCGATTCGACGTAGTCCGGGTGATTCAGGAAATAAACCCGCAGCCAGCCTGCGCGGTAATAGAAGATGTCACCGAATTCGCTTGAGTCCACTGCTCGAAGGTGGCCAGCGGGTTGGCGTGGGCCAACGGGAAATTGCCGATAGGGAAATGCGGCTTGGGGCCGGGGGGACGGGAGTGAATGACTTCGGGCATGTGATGGGATCGGAGGTGACAGCTATTTTACCGTTTGATGCGACTTAGCAGTCCTTTGTCATTCCGACAATTCGCGGAGCGAAGAGGAGGAATCTGCTTTCGCTGTGTGGATAGAAGTAGCAGATTCCTCCTAAGCACTTCGTGCCTCGTCGGAATGACAAATGGAGGTTTCCCATATAATAAGGCTCCCCGATATGGTGACTCCCGACTACAAAGAGTTCTCCCGCCTCGCCCGCGAGGCCACGCTGGTGCCGGTGGTCAAATCGGTTTCGGCTGACCTGCTTACTCCGGTGTCCGCTTTTCTCGCGGTCGCAGCGAAAGAGCCCGAAGCATTTCTCCTGGAATCAGTCGAGCGCGGAGAGCAGATTGGCCGCTATACCTTTCTGGGTGCAAGGCCTTACATGCAGGTCCGTGCCAAGGGTGAAGAAGTTACCGTGCAGCAGGGGAAAAAGCGTAAGACCCTCAAAGGCAATGTCTTTGCCATTGTCAAAGAACAGTTCCGCACACATCGGCCGGCAACCTTGCCGGGAATCCCGCCATTCACCGCCGGCGCTGTCGGATATTTTGCCTACGATGCCGTGCGTCGCCTGGAGAACATTGGCAAACACGCAAAGGAAGATGTGTCTGTGCCCGATTGCGTGCTGATGTTTTTTGACCGGTTGCTGGCGTTTGATCACCTGCGTCATCAGATCCACATCATTGCCACCGCGGACGTCAGCCGCGAAAGTCCGCGCAAGGCTTATGACCGGGCAGTCGCTGACATTGCTGTGCTGGAAAAGAAACTGGCGCGAGGATTGAAGCCGGCGGCGTGGAGTAGGCGTGGATCGCGCGCCCGCGGCAAGCTGAAGGTCAACGCCGGGAGTTCACGCGAGCGTTACATCAAGTCGGTGCGGCAGGCCAAGGAGTACATTGCTGCCGGAGATATTTTCCAGGTGGTGCTTTCACAGCGGCTGGATTTCACTCCTGAGGTCGCTCCGTTTGATATTTACCGGGCGCTGCGCACGGTGAATCCGTCTCCTTATTTGTATTTCCTGCGTATGGGAGATATGCACGTGCTGGGATCGTCGCCGGAGATGCTGGTGCGGGCTACGGCACGGAAGTTGGAATATCGGCCGATTGCCGGGACGCATCCCCGCGGGCGTGACGAAGCTGAAGACCAGGCGCTTGAGCAGAAGATGCTAAGCGACGAAAAGGAACGCGCCGAGCACGTGATGCTGGTGGACCTGGGGCGCAACGACCTGGGGCGGGTGAGCGAGTATGGCTCGGTGAAGGTCCGTGACCTGATGTATGTGGAACGCTACTCGCACGTCATGCACATCGTCTCCGCGCTCGAAGGCACGCTACGGAAAGATATGGATGCAATTGATGCCTTCGCTGCCTGCTTCCCGGCAGGAACATTGAGCGGCGCACCCAAAGTCCGGGCTATGCAGATCATCGAGGAGTTGGAGCCTACACGCCGGGGAGTTTACGGAGGCTCAGTCCTCTATGCTGACTTTGCGGGAAATCTGGATTCCTGTATTGCTATTCGCACTTTAATGATGAAGGGGAAGAAAGCCTATCTTCAGGTGGGCGCGGGGATTGTGGCGGATTCCGATCCGGCCAAGGAGTTTGAGGAGTGCATGAATAAGGGCGGGGCGGTGTTGCGGGCTGTCGAAAAAGCGAGGGCGGGCAGCTAGTTCTGCGTTGAGGTTAAAGCGCGACGAAATTCTTTACCAACTTCTTTCCTTCGCCTGTCAGCACACTCTCTGGGTGAAACTGCACTCCTTCCACCGGAACTTTTTTGTGCCGCACGCCCATGATGGTCCGCGAGCCGTCTTTCTCCGTGGTCCACGCGCTGACTTCTAAATCGGATGGTAAGTCCGACTCGCGCACAATCAGCGAGTGATAGCGCGTGGAAGTCATCGGTGACGCCAAGCCTTTAAAAATGGTCTTTCCATCATGGGATACTTCGCTGGTTTTGCCGTGCATCAGGTGCGGCGCGCGAATGACGGTCCCGCCGAAGGCTTCGCCTATCGCCTGGTGTCCCAGGCAGACTCCCAGCACGGGAACTTTGCCCGCGAAGTGGCGGATCAGCTCAATGCTGATTCCGGCTTCGCGTGGCGTGCATGGGCCTGGCGAAACCACGATCCGCTCCGGGCGCATGGCTTCGACCTCGGCCACAGTGACCTGATCATTGCGACGGACTTCGACCTCCGCACCCAACTCGCCCAGGTATTGCACCAGGTTGTAGGTGAACGAGTCGTAGTTGTCGAGCACGAAAACCATGGTTATCAGCTTACCTCAAGTATTTCCCGATTGTGGCCGCCTGCCCACAGCCTGTGGATGCTGCCACACACACGAGCAAACAACTCTCCGCTAAGTGGTTGAACGGCAGGGACTTCCCGCAGCGTCCTACGTGGCCTTGCTCTTGCATTTCTACCCTGCATCAGCAACTTCGCAGGAGGACCCATGTTACGGTTCGCGGCTACCTGGTTCAGGAATGCAGTTTGTCCACGCTTCATGATGGGGTTTTTGGCATTGGTTGTGGTGTTCGCGGGATTGGCTGGGGCGCAGGACGATATGCGCCCGGCTGACGCGGGCGAGGGTTCGTTGATGTTCCGCTCGCCGGTCTCCGGCAAGTATGAACTGGTGCCGCTGACGCATACCGATGTCGCGCTTGACGTGCGTGGACTGGTGGCGTCGGCCACGGTGACGCAGCGGTATTCAAACTCCTGCAATATTCCCATTGAAGCCATTTACGTCTTTCCGCTTCCGCATGATGCCGCCGTGTATGACATGGAAATTCGCATTGGCAACCGCGTGATACGAAGCACAATTCGCGAGCGCGAGGAGGCCAAGCGCGTTTATGAGGCGGCGAAGTCACAGGGCAAGCGCGCTGCGCTTGTCGAGGAAGAGCGGCCTAACATTTTTACTACTTCCGTGGCCAACATCATGCCGGGCGATGAGATTGATATCCGGCTACGTTATGTGGAGCCGTTGAAATGGGAAGACGGACGCATGCGCCTGGACTTTCCCATGGTTGTTGGGCCGCGGTATATCCCTGGGACTCAGGAAACAGGTCACAGCGGAACTGGGTGGGCGATGGATACTAACGCCGTGCCGGATGCTTCTCGGATCACTCCTCCGGTGCGCCATCCCGAGAGCCGCTCCGGGCACGACATTTCTCTCACTGTTGACCTTGATCTTGGGTTTGACGCGGACTCCATCAAATGTATTTCACACGCGGTCAACGTGAGCCGGTTGCCGGATGGGCGGCAGCATGTGGAACTGGTTGGCGGCGCGACTTTGCCCAACAAGGATTTCATTCTCGAAATACATCAGGCGAAAAGTTCGGAGCCTCGGACTGCGCTGTTTCTTTCTCCTTCAAGCGACTCGGGTGAGACGCATTTCCTGTTGGCGGCTTTTCCGCCGACTGTGCAACCTACCGAACGTACTCCGGTGGAAATGCTTTACATGATTGATGTCTCCGGCTCAATGGCGGGGACTTCGATTGAGCAAGCGCGAGGAGCCTTGCTCCAGGCACTGGACCGCCTGCGTCCCAATGACCGGTTTGGGATTTTGGCGTTCAGCAGCGGGTATCAGGAATTTTCTCCTGAGACCCTTACTGCCACTACAGAAAACCTGGAAGCGGCGCGCCGCTATGTCAAGCATCTTGAAGCCGGCGGCGGCACTGAGATGTTGCCCGCCCTTCTGCACCTGATGCAGAAGCCCGAGGCTTCCGGTTACCTACGGCACATTATTCTCCTGACCGATGGCGACCTGGGCAATGAAGAACAAATCTTTGCTGCGCTCCGTTCTGAACTGGGCAACGCGCGGTTGTATACGGTTGCCATCGGCAGCGCCCCCAATCTTTTTCTCGCTACCAAGATGGCGCAGTTCGGGCGCGGGACGTTCACCCACATCGCCGACAACAATGAAATCCAGAAACAGATGTCGCATCTTTTCTCCAGCATCGAAAGCCCGGTGCTGACTGACGTAAAGCTGACTTTCACGGGAGTGGAAGTGGATGAGGTTTACCCGCAACGTCCACCAGATCTCTTCTTCCGCCAACCGCTGTTGATTTTTGGACGAATCGCGCGGGGACATACCGGAACATTGCATCTGACCGGGCGTGCCGGGAATGAGCAGTATGAAAAGACCATCTCGTTCGATACCTCGAAAGCTACTTTTCATCCCGGCATCACTACGCTGTGGGCGCGGCAGCGGGTCGAAGACCTGATGGACCACTGGCGGCAGGCCGACGTCAAGGGACAAACTGAAATTCGTGGAAGCATTATTGCTCACGCGATTCGCTACCGGCTGGTCACGCGGTTTACTTCGCTGGTGGCCGTGGAGGAAGTGATCGCGAATCCCAGTGGGCAATCCAACCAGGCGGTTGTCCCAACTGAATTGCCTGCGGGCATGCAAATGGACAAAGTATTCGGCGCGCCGGCCACGGGAACGGCGGACGATTTTCTGGAAGCGCTTGCGGCCGCCTTGTTAATCGCTGGTGCTTTGCTCTGGATCATTCAGAGGAAGCTTCGGTTTGGAGTGATTGCGTGAAGATCATGCGGATCATCGCGGCGCTGGTTCTGCTTGCTGGAGCGGGCTTGACGGCCCGGGCGTTATACATGCACGCCAAGGCGGAACTGGCCGGCATACTGATCCGGCGGGCGTGGAACCAGAGCTTGCAAACAGGCAAGGTCCACGCCCCGTGGCCCTGGGCTGACACTTTTCCCATCGCGCGGCTGCGCATTCCGCGACTGGGTTATGACGAGTTCGTGCTGGAAGGCGCGACTCCGCGCACGCTTGCTTTCGGGCCGGCGCGGTTGTTCAGCGGAGCGGACTTGGGAGAGCCGGGGAACCTTGTGCTGGCGGGACATCGCACCAGCTGGTTCAAGCCGCTGGAGAGAATTGCGCAGGATGACAAAATTCAGCTCGAATGGTTCGATACTCATCGGGAATTGCATGAACGAACTTATGCAGTGACCGCGATTCGCGTAGTCGACCCCCAGGATGTAACTTTGCTGGCGCCAACTTCTGAAGATGCGCTCACCCTGATCACCTGTTATCCGTTTGGGCGCAGCCCACATTCGCCGCAGCGCTTTATCGTGCGGGCGGTGCCGAGCAGGAATCTGCTTTCGCTGTCCATGCAAGGGAAAGCAGATTCCTCCTCGTCGCTCCGCTCCTTGTCGGAATGACCAAGGTTACCGGCGAGCGGCCAAATGAATCGCCTGTCGCAAGGCTTCCAGCAGGCTGCGTTCGTCTGCGATGCCTTTGCCCGCGATATCAAACGCGGTGCCATGATCCACCGAAGTCCGAACCACAGGAAGGCCCACAGTAATGTTTACTCCAGACTCCAGGCCAAGAACTTTTACTGGGCCGTGCCCTTGATCGTGATACATGGCGACGACCAGATCAAAGTCTCCGCGTTGGGCGCGATAGAATAGAGTGTCAGCGGGCAGCGGGCCTTCGACATTCCAGCCTTTCTTGCGGCAGGCTTCGACCGCCGGCTGAATTTTCGTTTCTTCTTCACGATAACCGAACAGGCCATTTTCTCCCGCATGAGGGTTGATGCCGCAGACTCCGATTCGTGGATTGGCAACGCCAGCTCTTTCGAGTGCGCTGTGACCGCGTGCGATTGTTCGTTCAACCAATCCCGGCTCAATCTTTGCAATAGCATCCAGCAATCCGATGTGGGCGGTAACGTGGACCACACGCATTTTGGGCGTCGTCAGCATCATGGAAACTTCAGGAGTGTTGGTGAGCGCGGCCAATAATTCCGTGTGTCCGGGATACTTGTGACCACCCGCGTGCAACGCCTCTTTATTTAGCGGAGCGGTGCAGATGGCTCCAACTTTCCCGCTGACCGCGAGTTTCGCGGCCAATTCGACGTAATGGAAAGCCGCATCTCCCGCCGTGGCCGAGATCCTGCCCCAGGGAAGCTCCTTTGGGATCAGTTTCAAATCCACGCAATCAACCGTTCCCGGTTGGTAGGTCGCCTGGCCTAAGGTGTCTGCGCCAAGGCTGTGGACTTCGAGCCTGGCTTTGACGATCCGCCCAGCTTCTTTCAGGCGCTCCGCGTCTCCGATCACCAACGGCCGGCATTGCTCATAGAGTTCGGAGTGCGCCAGGCTTTTCATAATGACTTCGGGCCCGACACCCGCGGCATCTCCCATGGTGATTGCGATGATGGGTAATTCCGTAATCACTTTTTCTTCTCGCTGGCCTTGCGGTCAAGATCACGCAGAAATTGTCGGCAGTGCACCAGAGTTTGCGAATTGCCGAAGTCGCCCGCTTTCGTAATGACCGGTAAGCGGCGTCCCCAATTTTCGGTGATGGAGAAAGGCAGGCCCGGTTCCAGTTCCTTCACCAGGCGCAAGCCGGTGACTCCCCAGGTTTGCAGGACCAGACGGGCAGTTTCGCCGCCGGTCACCACCAGAGCACCTACTTGATCGGAGTGGGGTGCGATCATCTGCGCCAGTGCCGAAGAAAGCAGGCGTCCTGCGTCTATTTTCAATTTGTCCTCTGTGCCAAGCAATACAACCACGTCGCGTTTGCTGGCAAATGCCTCAGACAAACAGCGTTCGTGCTCGCGCCGGGTTGCCGACTGCAAGCCGGCGAGCAGGTCACTTGGTGGGACAGTAATTGTAATGATTTCGGGTGCAGCCGCAGTAAGCACTCGGACCTGTTCGCGGGACACCGCCGCAGAAGATCCAACTACGAAAATCGTGGGACCCGAAGCGAGCGGCTGAACGGGCTTTGCAGGATTTCTTGCAGTTAAAGCAACTGCCTTCGGCAAATGATAGGCAAGCCCTGCCGAACCAGCCCAAACGGTGTTATGCGCCAGTGCGGCTGTGGCGTCGGCGATGGCCTGCATGTCCTGATCGGTTTCAGCGTCGCACACTAATACGTCAATTCCGTCCGCAAGCTTCCCCATGGTTTGATGCAAATTGCCATTGCTGGATCGAATCGAATCCAAGGAAAGCACTGCAGAGCGCATGCCGGCTTCTTCAAGCATTTTGGGGATGTAGGAGGTGCCTTGCTTGCCCTCACGCTGCCAGATTTCCATCTGCTCGAGCGGTTTCCCGTTGAGCAGTTGTTTGCCTTCCCGGGTGGTGCGTCCGTTTGCCGGAAACGCCGGCGCTAACACCGCTACCACATGACCCTGCTGCGGCGTGGCACCGCGTTGTGTAGTGAGGACTGCCGCCAACTCCGCACCTACATTGCCGCGCAGGGTAGAGTCCAGTTTCTTGAATACGATCTGTTCTTGACTCGACATGTACCGCCGCATAAGCATGGCGGTTTCCCAAACTGCGCGCTTGGGATCGAGACCTCGGGTATCAGCATCGACCGATAACACATCCGCATCCACGGGTTTTAGGGAATTTCCTAGCACGACGACCGTTTGCAGGCCCGACCCTGCGCAGGCCATCCCGCAGTCGGCGGCCCCTGAGAGATCATCGGCGATGATAAGAATCTGGCGCATCAGTATTCAGTCGGCGCTCACCGGACATTCGGCACTTTCATTTGTCGCTGGTATCACGACACCATTATTTACTCGGCGCGACCACCACGCGGTCAATGAAGGCGTCAGGATAGCGGTCACAATCACGCTGGCCGCGACCAGTATGGTGGCGGGCCCGGCGGCGTCGGAATATTGAGAGTCGGCCGCCGCCACCAGCAACGGCACGGCAGCGGCATTTCCAGCAGTAGTGGCGGCGGCAATTCCGGCCGTCCCCTTGCCACCCAGCAACCGGTCCGCCAGGATCAAAGCAGGAGCGGACACAGCCACTACGGATACTCCTAACGCCACACCCAAAATTCCAGCCGTCCACACTCGATGTAGATCGAGGGTAGCTCCCAGCGCAAAACCAAAAAAAGGAATGAGCGGCAATACGGCGGCGCCAAAAAACTTGCGGAGTTCGGGATCGAGGTTGCCCAGTATGATTCCAACACACAGAGGCAAGATGGCGCCGAGCAGGGTTTGCCAGGGAAAGCTGGAAAGCCCCGCGACTCCGAGCGTGACCATGGTAAAGAACGGTCCGGATTCCAAAGACATCATTGAGTATGCGGCAGCTTCTTCAGTAGTCCCGTACTTGCCCATGAGCGCCATGTACAAGCCGCCGTTGGTGTCATTCAGCGCAGCCACCACTGCCAAGGTTGAGAGGCCCGCAAACCAGCCCGTCTTGATCGGATCCACACCGATGAAGTGGCCGATGACGACCGCCGCGGCGATACCTAACATAATCTTAGTGCCCAACAGAATGCCACCGCGCTGTGCTACCCGCGGGAGGGAGCGTACGTTAATCGTGGCGCCCATGCACACGTAGAACACCGCGAGGATGGAAAGACTGCCGGTGAACAGCGCATGAGTGAATGATCCAAAAAACTCTCCTGCATGGGGAAAGAAGGTGATGATCACCGATCCAACCATCATCGGCACGATCATCAGTCCGCCTGGTATTCGCTCAATCGCGCGTTTGATGGGAATATGCATTCTTTACCGCTACACGGCCTGTAATGCCGTGTAAGTTTAGCAGTTGGGAAGGTCTCAGGATGCGTGAACTGGGACTAGTCGTGAGCAAAATCGATTAGGTGCCAACTCCGAAATAGTCGGAAGTCCCTGATTTGGCTGAGTCGCGCTCAAACCCCAACAGTGAATCGTCAGAGCGTCAAGCATTCTTTCGATCAGCCGAATCGCATTCGCGGAAGGACTTCGGCGCAAACCACCACTGCGCAGGAGAGGTGCTATGTGAGTGCCCCGTTATCTTAAAGTAGAGCTAAGCAAACCGGAGATTTTGCTTGACACTTTTCAAAGAACAGACGTATAAGTTCACGACGCGAACGAAGTACCTCCTCGGAACCTTGAGAATCCGGTGTTTTTACCTGGGGGAAATGTTGCCGGGAGGTTTGAACGTCCAATTAGTTTGAGTCGGAAACTAAATACAGGCGAGTTTTGTGCTCCTTGTGTGGGACGTTCGATGAAGGTTTGCAGTGTTATGGAGTTTCGAAAAACCGTGCAGGAGGTTTTCATGAAGTGGAATTACATCTTGATCGTGCTAGCTCTGGTTCTTATCCCGGCGTATGCCTTTTCTCAGGGGGGCGGAACTGCCGCAATTACAGGTAATGTGACTGACCCCACCGGTGCGTCGGTTGTAAAAGCTAAAGTAACGGTGACACAAAAAGGGACCGCGGTCGCACGAACAGTTACCACCAATGAAAGCGGTCACTTCAGCGTCCCTTCGCTTCCTCCCGCCAGCTACAGCGTATCGGTTGAGGCGCCTGGCTTCACCACATACGTGCAAGACCTCGTCATTCTGGCAGACCAGGTCCGGTCTATGGACGTCCATCTACAGCTGGGACAAACCACCCAGCGGGTCACGGTCGAAGAGTCGGCCGTGCAAGTCAACACCGTGACCCCGGTATTGAGCCAAGTGATCGAACAATCACGGGTGATCAATTTGCCGTTGAACGGGAGAAATGCCGCCGACCTGACCCTGCTTGTGCCCGGTACAACCACGGCGAACGGCCACGGGGTACAACAGGGCGATACCAAGCAGGTTCCTGGAGCTGAGTCTATTGCAGTCAACGGTGCACGGCCCGACCAGATCAGCTATAACCTGGACGGCGCGAATAACCAGGACCTCATGAGCAACACGAACAATCCCTTCCCGTTTCCCGACGCGCTGCAAGAATTCAGCGTGCAAACTAATAGTTTCGATGTGCAGTACGGGGCCAATGCCGGTGCGGTCGTGAATGTGGTCACAAAATCGGGCAACAACAACTGGCACGGCACAGCGTTCGAATTCGTTCGCAACGCGGTTTTCAATGCGACCAACCGTTTTGCCACCAAAGTGGATCCGCTCAAGAGAAACCAGTACGGCGGTACGTTCGGCGGGCCGATCAAGAAAGATAAGAGCTTCTTCTTCTTTGGATATCAGGGGACCCGCGTTCGTACGCAGAACAACGCAACCAACGCCATAGTGCCGACTCCGGCTAATCTGGCGGGCGATTTCTCCGCGTATCTGGATGCAGCCAATCCTGCCAACCCCAAGAAGGCGGTCGTCACGATCAAAGACCCGAGCACCGGACTGCCGTTTGCCGATCAAAGCAATATCGGGCCCATTAGCCAAGTTGCACTGAATTTTGCGCAGCTTCTGCCGATCTCGCAGGCGGGCGTCGATGGCAGAGTCACGTTTGCTACACCTAACTCACAGAATTTCGATGAATACGTGGCCAGGTTTGATCAGGTATTGCGCGGGCAGGACCGGCTGTTCGTGCGCTTCTATCTTGATCGCTACAAACATGCGCCACCCTATGATGGACAGGACTTGTTGACCGTCGGTGCGGGATCCACGGTGAAAACCCAAAACTACGCAGTAAGTTACACCTGGGTACCGAGCGCAACGCTGGTTAACAATTTTGTTGTGGATGTAGTTCGGGCAGCCTCAGACCGTGGTCAAGGCGGCAATGTGCCGCAATTGAGTGATTTGGGAGTCAATTTATTCCAACTGCCAAAAGAACAGGGCGGAATCCGTAACTTTGCCGTCAGCGGGGACTTCACCATCGGAACGTTCACCGATGCCAAGTTCATCCGCAACACGGGAAATATTCGCGATCAGGTCACCTGGACACGCGGCAACCACACCATCAACTTTGGTGGGGATTGGGAACATGATCAATCCAACATCCGGAACACGGACTTGGAAAACGGCAGTTTCAACTTCACCGACGACACGACCGGACTGGCGCTCGCCAGCTTTATGCTGGGACATCTGCGCTCATTCAGCCAGACGTCAGGAGATTTCTCGGATTCACGTCAAAATGTCATAGGGCTTTACTTTGCAGACAAGTGGAGAGTACGGCCACGCCTGACCGTGGACTACGGCCTGCGTTGGGAACCGCAAGTCCCCATGAAGGAAATCTATGGCCGCATTCAGCAGTTCCGGCCGGATGCGTATGCCGCCGGGGTGCAATCAACCGTGATACCAACAGCTCCTGCGGGACTATTCTTTATCGGGGATTCCTATAATGGAATCAAAGTTCCAGCAACCGGCCAAACTGCGGATCTCAACAATTTTGCTCCTCGCATCGGTTTTGCGTACGACCTAACAGGATCGGGCAAAACCGTCATCCGCGGTGGCGGAGGAACATTCTACTATTCGCGATTGCCTGGATTGTTCCTCAATGACGCGGCGATCGTGGCTCCATTCAGCCTGCGCATTGATCCGGACGAAGCGACCTCCGGCCCACTTAGCAACCCGCTGGTGAACTTCCCCAGTTTCACCGCGGGATTCCCGCAGGTCTTTACTCTCAAGCAAGTACCGCCAGGTGTCCAATTCCCCGCCGTAGTGAGCGTATTCGGTATGGAGCCGGGTACCAAGTGGGTGACACCCGTAACCTACAACTGGAACGTCACTTTGGAGCGGCAGTTGCGCTCGGACATGGTGGCCCATCTTTCCTACGTAGGGCTGAGGGGAACACATCTTCGGCAAGACGTGGATCTCAATCCAGCTACCTATATCCCGGGGAGCTCAGCGGGAACAAACGCACGGCGCCCCTTCCAGCCCTTTGGGGACATCCTGGAAAATCGCAACAACGGGGCATCGAGCTATAACGCATTGCAGATTGACCTGGAGAAACGGCCCTCAGCAGGTTCCGCGGGAATCTTGAAATACATCACTTTGCTGGCCAATTACACTTATTCCAAAGCAATCGAATACGGCTTGTCCAGCAACGGAGGCATCACGGACGTGGGCTCAAGCAAAGGCTCTGGGCGCCCGTTTGGAGATCCTCTGCAGACGGCATTCGAAACAGGAGTTTCGGATTTCGACCACACGCACCGCATTGTTGCCTCTTTCGTTTGGGATTTGCCAAAGTTGTCTGGTGCAAACCATGTCGCCAAGTGGGCCCTGGGTGGTTGGCAGTGGACGGGCATCTACAGCTTCACAACCGGCGATCCTCTGACCATCACGGCAGGAAAGGATCAATCGCAGACCGGCTTGGGAGCTGATCGGGCAGACTTTATCGGGACTCCGGATCAGTTCGGCGGTGTTGCATCCTCCAGTGACCGCAAGGGATGCCCTGGCACAACAACGTGCGTGGCATGGCTCAACACCTCTGTATTTGCGTTACCGGCAGTGGGGACCTATGGGACCTCCGGGAAGAACGGATTCCGTGGCCCCTCGCGCTGGAATACGGACATGGGGCTCATCAAGAACTTCACACCTATGAGTTCCCATGAAAACTTCAACGTTCAATTCCGTGGTGAGTTCTTCAACCTGTTCAATCACCCGCAATTGAACAATCCCGAGCTGAATTTCAGTAGTGCCAACTTCGGCGGTATTCGCAGCACCGTCAATGGGTCGGCGGACTACCGGATCATTCAGTTGGCTTTGAAAGTGTCCTTCTAGTAGGACCCTGGAATTAAACTCGTTGTCCTGAAGAAGAGGAGGCTGGCAAATGCGGCCTCCTCTTTTTGTATTCCCCGCCAAGATGGTGGAATCTACCTTGGTAATAAAGCTTAGGCGTGCCCGAGAGTACTGGAAGAAATTAGCGTGAGAAGGGATAAATGGTAGGCACGAGGAGACTCGAACTCCTGACCTCTACCGTGTCAAGGTAGCGCTCTAACCAACTGAGCTACGCGCCTACAAATTCTCTTTGGAACGTTAGGAACAATTTTAGCACTTTCCCGGTTATTCCCGCCTGGAGTGTGCGCCGGTCCTCGGGGATAGTCTGCGCATAAAGTTCCAACGTGATCCGACTATTCGCGTGTCTCAACGCATCCTGAGTTGCCTTTACGGACGCGCCACTTGCCTGGAGCATTGTGGCCAGTGTGCGCCGGAAGGAATGCCAACCGATGTGCTTGGTGACCTTGGCTCGCACAGCGGCCGGACGGATTACCTTCCTCAAGAGACTGTCCGGCCAATACGGTTGCGTGCCGTGCTTCTCCGGGCTGGCAAATAGATAATCACCGTCCCGGTTGTACGGACAACGTGCTCGCCAATCAAGCAGCGCGTGTGCGAGGGCGGAATCCATCGGCACCGCTTTCCCGCTGGCTTCCGTTTTCAGTTCACCCACCACTTGGTCAACGATTGCACGCGCCGGTTGAATCATGCCCTTGTCAAAGTGAACATCGGTCCACTTTAACGCGAGCAGTTCAGACACGCGCAAGCCGGTACACGCGGCAAGCACTACAGCCGTGCGGCAGGGGTCTTTTAGTTCGGAAAGCAAAGCGCTAATCTCATCAGCGGTTAGCACGTCCGGCATCTTTTCACGCTTGGCGCTTTGGCGCACAAACGTAATTGGATTCCGGTTGAGCCACTCGTACCGCTCCGCGTGAGTGAAAATCACGTGCATGATGTTCCGAATTTTCGACCGTGATGCGTTCGCTAGTGGGAGTGTCTTTAAGCCACGCTTCCACACGTGACCGCTTTCACATCGCGTATCGGACGGCTACCCCACGCGGGAATGATCCAGGTCTTGATATAGGACCCGTACATTTTTCGCGTGCTGCTGGCCTTCGTGCTGCCTTGCGACAGTTCCTTGCTTTCGTAATGGGAAATAAGTTCGCTCACGGTGCGCGGCGAATATGTTTCCCGGTTGATGTTTGCGCGGAGTAATTCGCAAGCCTGGAGCGCTGTGCGTCGGTTTGGGAATTGTTCCACGGTGCCTATCTGCTCTTTCCGGTTGCTCTGCCCTTCGCGGTAACGGAATACCCAAATGTCGGGACCCGCCTTGCGCCGCTCGCGGTACAGACAACCGGCTTGGTATCGTCTGCTCATTGACTAATCTCCTTTTCAGTCTGAGCAGGCGGGTTAATCTGGCCGGAAGAATGTAACACAAGCCACGCGGACAGCTCACTAGCCCGATAGCGCCAATACTTCCCGATGCGATAGGCCGGAAGCTCCCCGCGCCGCGCCATGCGCTGCACGGTCTTGGGGTGAAGCCCACCGAGGAATCTTGCCGCTTCGGCGTCACTCAACAACGACTCGTAATCCATACTGAGAAAGTCCTAAATGCGTCTGAATCTTTAGCTAAACTACTGAAAACAAACTATTGGCACACTGTTGCATTTTTACTCACTTTCGCTTTTTATACGCATTTACGTGCAAAGATCCGGGCACCGGGTACTAGAGATTGTGTCGATTTCGGAAAACTGACCCCATATCCCCCTGTGTTATCTATAGATACAGTCATGCTCTTCGTCTGTTGTTCGCCTACCGCGCCTCGGCTACCATGTTGCCGCGCCAGCAGTGGAGGCAGTTGCCATCCCGGAACCGAACGGGCGATCCAGGCGCGTCCAGCTCCAGGATGAAGCCGACAGCGTTTGGCTCGCAAACATACCGCGCCACTTGATATCGCGTACTGCTCGGATGGTGTTGCCGTCTATTTTGTATCGCCACCGATGGGCGGCCACGCGCGCATAATCGCTTTGGTCAACATAGGCCACGTGACAATCTCCAAGCGGAATGGCCGCGTATTCAGTCATCCAATTTTGACCCTTTCTTGGCGGTGGTGGTAACCGCCACAACCAAACCAAGTGCGTTTCGCGCGTCCACAAGTCCTTTAGAATCATAAGAACACAGAGAGATAGTAAGGTTAGATATTGGTGGTGGGGGACATATTTTCACCCGCCACCACCATCAATCCCTGTCGGCTAACCCGGTTTGTACGGCGCAAACCCCGTATTCCACGGTGCTTTTCTGGGGCCACGCGCGCGACATAAGCCGGAGCAAAAACGCCGCTTTCTTGAACCAAGCGGAGCATCACAGCGGGCGCATTTGTTCACCGAGGTTTTCTCTTTGGTGCGTTTCGCCATCAGTTAATTTCCACCTTTATCTTCTGTGCCACGAAGTAAGCACCCCGGTGGTAGACCAAGATCCCGTCCTTCACCGCCTGTTTCCGCCAACGGTAGAAGGTAGTCTCCGGGCCAAAGTCCGGCGAGTAAACCACCTGGTCCCCCGGCCCGAACGCGGCCAACACTCTCCGTGCTAGCCGACGTACGGCGCTGTCCTTCTCTTTCTCCGCGGGTTTGTCCACCACGACTAAGCCCTTGTCGGACCAGCCCATGTAAATCTCTTCCACCTTGCCGTTGCGCGGAAATACTGTGTAGCGGCGCGCACTGTCCCCGTCATCCGCATCGGACAGAGTAATCGTGACCACAGTTTCTACCTTGCGCGCAAACGCGGAAGACCCGAACAGCGCATCCCGCCCGTAGTAACGGTCCTTGGGTTTCTGTTTCGGCGCTCCGATGCTGGCCACTATTGCAATGTTTCTTCGTGTAGCGAGCCGTTGCAGCCCGTCCAAGATCGGTGCAACCACGCTCATATCGTTCTGCTATGGTATCCACAGATCCAAGCCCTCGATGAACCACGCTTCTACGCCGGGGTTGCGGTCTATCAGCGGCTCTAGAATCTCGGCAGGTTGGCGCACCTGTTGCGAACTAGACAGGCGGATAATTCGCGCTCGCGCTTCTTCGGACAATCCCAACGCCTTCATCGTGCGAAACATGGCCTTGTGCTGCGATCATGCAACAGCACGCGATAGTCGCGCGCCTTCGCCTTGTGACCCCAAACATCCACGCCCTTTTGCACTTTCCCTAACAGCGTAATCATCCAATAGGTCTTCCCAGAACCGGAGGACCCACCGATTAAAGACAGCTCACCCTTCGGGAACCAACCTTCGTGAGAGTCAGACAAAGCCTCCACCAGATATTCCGTGGGTCCGTCATCTTCGATGGGTATTTCTTCCTCAGCGTCAAAGATCGGTTCGGCTTTGATGGCCTTAAGGATCGTGGCGGCCTTGTAATCGGCACGGTCCCACTTTTCGCGGTACAAGCCCGACTAGCTAAAATCCGCGTCAATAGCGAAAGGGTCAATGTTAAGTCGGCGGCGAGAATGCCGCACAGAGCTAGATCCGCGCGGCTATGGTCACCGGCGTAATCGCTCATGTCGCCGGCCATTAGCTTGCGGAATTTTTCTTCTTCATCGGCGGCGGTCACCACCATGCCGCTGGTTTTTGCTTGGCCATTCCAAGCACGCGGTTACACAGCGCGGTGAGCTGTTCTTGGCGCGGCATCAAGTCCAAGAGCGTCTTGTGAAGATGGCGAGCGGTGAACGTGAAGTAAAATCCGTGTCCCTTAATCTCAATCTGCTTGGCACCTGGGATGGGTCTAACCACCGGCTTTCCATCTCCGGAAGATCACCCAGGCCGAACACATGGCAGCCGGTCCCGCTGGGGCTGTACTCACCGTAGGAGTCCAGGCAATCACTATCTCGCGTGACTCCGGCGTAAACTTTCCTGTGACCGCATCGCAACACTTGTCAATGTCCACACCAAACACGCCGTTCCCCAGCGTAAGCCCGACACCGGAGAACTGAGACACAACCGCCTTGCATTCCGCGTAGGTGCTCCACGTGGCGGGATTGTTGGACATGGCGCGCTTGCCGTTGGGCTGGTAGGGGACTTTGGTTTCCTTGCCCTTGACCAATTCGCGTTTCCAGCAGACCCAGCGCTTTTGTAATTGCAGCTCGGCGATTGTCATTTCGTGCGTAGCCCCAGCTTGTATGCAAGCGCCTCCACGGTTGCTTGATGCTGTCGAGGCTTGCTTGAATTTCCCTTAGTCGGGTTTCGTTCGTCTGTCGGGTCTTCTTTGGTCGTTTTGACATAACTCCTCCTTACGTAATGTCTGACAGCAACTCCAGGTCATCCGTCCTGGGAATGTCTGCCGCGTTCATCGGACCACCTGTGCGACGTTCGGCCATCAAGGGCCGGTGGTCCCGCGCGGTCTCAATCATGCGAGCATCGCGTGGGCTAGGAATCACATACGGCAGACGGCGGGTCGCAAGCGCCGCTTCCACCGCCTCAGCCGCCCAGGTATCAGGGCCGATTCCCGGCTCGGTGGACACAGCGGAAAGAAGCTCGCCGTACAACTCGTCAGAAAGAACCACGGTGACTCGTTTCATACGCCCCCTGGACTGGAAAAGCGAGCCGCCCCGCCCGGTTAGACTGAGGCGGCCCATTGGGTTGTCCCGACAGAGCTTGGTTAGCTAAGCGGGTGACTGCAACACAGCGAACGCAGCCGGCTGCAGCAGCTTGGCCATCCGTGCGGATGAACGCCTGATAACCGCGCTGATACGTCTGCATGAACAGTTCGTTGTATCGCACCAAGGTGAGTCCTGC
Organism: uncultured Acidobacteriota bacterium; assembly: GCA_963837365.1. Taxonomy (GTDB): domain Bacteria; phylum Acidobacteriota; class Terriglobia; order Terriglobales; family Acidobacteriaceae; genus CAWBXL01. The sequence goes on along the minus strand of CAWIMW010000002.1, from coordinate 928,681 downwards.
TGAATCGCAGATGAGTAATTACTAAAGTCGCCAAAAATCAAACTCTGTTTCCGGCGCCAATTCCGGTCATCTGTTGGTTGTAGAAATACGGATAGCCGTAGATCTTGTCCGAGTCCCCTTGCTGGATTGATGTATTCCAGATTGGACGACCATACTGGTCAAGAGTCCGCCTCAGCTTAGAGAACAGAGGCTGTTCCCCATGAAAGCGGCGTTGAGCCGGTAGTCAGGATCTAAGGCGTCAATCAGGTTGGCAAAGTCCGAACTTCCAACGCTGGTCAAGTCCGTGTCCCCGCTGTCACCGCTGTTCTTGTTTGCACCGAGAGCAAGAATCGGAGTGACGCCGGCCGTGGCGAGTGCAGTAAGCAAACCAGTTGGCTGTCCCGAACCATTCCCCGTGAGGTACGTCAGCTCAGTAGCACGGGAGAACGCTTAGCGAAAGCGTCATTCAACATCGAAGCGATGTCAAAAGCCGAAACCAGCTCAAGCTGCACACTGACCTTGACCAGCTTAGAGCTAACCAAGTGCTGCCCAGCGGAGCTGTCCAGTGTGAGCGAAGCCTCAGTAGTGAGTGCCGCCTCAGAAAATATTCACCGGAAATGGGCTGTCATCTTCACGAAGCCACAGCAGGGATTGCCGGGCTGGTCGGAGAGCAGCAAGCTAGCCGCAGTCCAGCGAAGACTTGAGCTTCACTACCAATACCGCTTAGAAGCCCTGGTAACGAGGCTGCACCGTCAGCGCCAGTAGCAGCGCTTAGTGCACGAAGTTCGCGCATCTGAAGAGACCAATCGCCGGTACGCAACCACGTATCAAAGTCACGTTAGTAGAACGAAGTAGAGCAGAATAGCTCAACAGAAGTGAGAGAGCGAGCTGCTTCGAGCTCGTTGCCGCCGATGAGCAAGTTCAACGTTGCGGACCTGAACCATTACCGCGTTAAGAGCACTCGCGCGCTCAGATAGTTCAATCTAAACGCGCAAACTATCTAGTTTGCAATTCAACTCGCGCCAACAGTTTTGACTGCTAGCATCGCTGGAATTGCTGAGAGTTACCATTTCGCGTACAGAGCGGCTCGCTGTTGCGCTTTCGTTTCGTCTGCTCCGCGGGCTTGGCCCGGTTTGGGTTTGGTTCCGTGCTCGCTGTTCTTCCGGCCCGGGCCTGACGGCCAGAGGCACTGCCCGTGTGGGATGGGAGGTTCGTCTTGTCTGCTACCCGCAGACATTAGATGGCAGTGCCCCGTGATGCGGTTTCAGCTACGCGACCCGCGCGGCTGCCTTACTGGGATTTCTGGCGTCTCGAGCGCCGAGAGCAGGCGGCCCGCCTTCGTCTTGGTTCTCAAGTGCCGCTCGATCGGCCTGTTATTCCGTGGGCATGTCCGTGCCCAGGCTTTTCACTAACCGTGTTTCGCAATTGGCTGGATACCGTCTGCGCGCGGTTACGACTTCCGCCGTCCCCGCCCTGCCGGTGTCCGTCTGTGGTCGTTCGTGATCCATGCCTCCTTTCAGAGACGGAGCTCACGGGCCAGCGCCGCTGTCCGTGCTGCTACGTCAACCGGCTGCGATAGCGTCGCGCTATCTTCCGACTGCACGTCGGTGACGGTGAGTCTGGCGCTGCTAAAATTTGGTTAGCGCCTTGCGCAGGCAACTGCGGCCGGCGCAGCGAGCTATCGCTGGATGCTGGTAGAGGCGATTCGTTGATCAGATCGGTTTGTCGCGGCCTGGCGGCTGATCCTGGGGTAGACCGAGCGCGATTTTCCCATAGAGAACGTCTCAAGATTCCGCTGCCAAGCTTCGGCGCAGTGCTCACGAACGCTGAGCTGCCAACCCAATAGCGGAAGGACTCCCAGCATAGGTCCCTATCCCGCGTCGTGTTCGCCACTTCTTAGCGCGTCGCAGCCGCATTAGCGTCGGCAGCGCTCATCTGATATCTCGCGTATCGTCGGGCTGTCGTCATATCATCCCCGTTTCAGAGCGGATCGTTAGTGGTCCGTGGGTCCTTGGGCCTGACGCCTCGGGTCGCATTCCGCGGCCGACCAGCGCGCGTCGAACGCTAAACTTGTTTTCGTCGTAGGCGCCCCTCGCCACCAGCAAAAGGCGCACACCCGCATTTAACGGCGATCCCGATGAAGGTGGCTTGCACGTAGGCTGCCCGTGGGCACCCGCGTCCGGCGACCGCTTGCCCTAACCGAAACGCGCCCCACACGATGGTAGTAGAACTACACGGGCCGAAAATTTGCGGCCAGCGCATCGCGCTCTTTGACCGCCTTGTTCTCACCTCAATGCGAGTAGAGGCGAGACAAAATTTTAAGCATAAAAACCGCGAGGATCGGTCCTTGCTCTTGTTTTTCTCTCAATCGCTGAATAGATCCGCCACGGCAATATCAAGCATCTTTTCAAACAAACGTCCCTAGAGAAAAGGCCGCGCCACATTTCGTAATTTTGTCATAGTACAGTAAATGAGATCAGAATTATAGTTATGGCGCTGATTTTGCGATGTTTGTACTAGAGTTTTTATGTTATTTTTATGTTTTATGCTGAGTTCGAGCTGAAAAAAACAAAGCTAATTTAGTATGCTTCAGTTATACTATTCTTCTATTTTGTTTTATAATTAAAGCATTATCGCAGCAGGAATAGTAATATGTTAAGCTTGCTATTATTATTATAATACAAAAAGCTTTTAGTTTTTCTATTATTGATAAGTTGTTCTAATGCTCTTTCAATATTTCTCTCTATAGTTGTTTCGCTTTAGCATCTCATTATTAATAATTAATTTTACTCTATTTAAGAAGTTGTGTTAAATTTTTAATTATTATATAAATAATTATTAGATTAAATAACTGTTAGCTATACACTTAAAAAATAAACGTAAGCTGTTTAGTCTCAATATTTATAACTAAAATATTCTGCAAAATCAACTATATAATAATAAAAATCTCATGTAAAAAATAAAAATGTTATTGCTATTTAAGCTAAAAATTTAATTTAAAAAATTATTAATAATCTATTTTTATCTTTAATTAATCTCTTTAATAATACAAAAATAATAATACACTAAAAAATTAATATTGCTCTAAATTTTACAATATATTAACTAACAAAAACTAAATATCAATTTTAAATAAATAATCAATTAACAAAAAAACACAAATTAATAAATAAATAACAATAATAATTCTAATTCTAATTCTATTAAACAACTAAAAAAAAAAATAAATTATATATAAAATCTATTATAAATATATATATTATAATTTAATTTACAATTAAAAATAAAATCAATAACTCAAAAATCTAAAAATCTCTTAAAAACAAAAACTAAAATATCACTAAAATCAATCACAATTAACACTAAAATATTCTTATTACAAAATCACAATATTAATCATACAAAAAAAACTAAAAAAAAACACTTTAACTCTATAATTAAAACAAAATAAATTAAAATATACTATTTCAAAAAAAAATTTTACAAAATAAAAAATCACTAATAAAAATAAATTTTTTATAAACTATAAAATCACTCAAAATAACATAAAACAAATCAATTCTACACTTATCACTTATTAATTCTATCTCAAAAACATTTCTCTTTTTTCGCTCCAAAACCTGCAACTAATGACTCTAACAAAAAAGATGACCATCGCTGAATAGTGCAAATCACAAGATGCACAGAGCTCGGAAACCGGAGTTCCACAGAACAAACCCGAATGATAATTTCCTCGAGAGAAATTCAAAAGTAGCTAATCGCAGATTCACTGAGATATCAGCAGCAATCTTAAAACGCTCGCTAAACTCTAGCGTTGAACGCAACCCGCAATCCACTACAAAAAAAACCATCTAAACCGTTCTATTCGCTGCTATCGTAATTCTGCACCCATTCAACAGCAAACAAGAAATTTAAACAACAACACCAACAAGATATTTAACACAATGATTGAACTAACTCAAAGAAACAACCAAAAAACTAGCCAAAAGCTCCAAAAAATGATATTACACCATTAACTGAAGCACTTTCAACGCAAAGCAAAAAACTTTCTCTCAGTAAAACCAACACACAAAAGCAAAAAACAAAATTAAGTTCCAAAAAAGAAATAACGCTGCAACAATAAAATTTACCAAAAAAACAACATAGCTGAATTTTTTGTAACAGCTACAACTGCGATTTAACGCTAATCCAATCTGCCACAACAACCGCTCAAAACCAATGCCAACCAACAAATTTACATTATGCTAACATCGCTAACCCTATTGCTAACTATCTCGCTAATTAACATAAAAGATATTATAACGCTGCATTTAACATAATTGAAAAGAATTAACACCCAACAAAGCTCCATACCAATTTCCATCCCTAACGCTCTCTATGTAGCAATCCATTTCTAATTTTTAAATAGTTCTTGAGTGCGCTTTGGTGCCCACACAGAAACCTATGCACGAGATATTTAAAACCCGACGCTGAGCGCTAGAACAACTAGCGAGCACCCTTCTCAGAGTCCCGCTGCAGCTGTTAGCGTTGGTGAGAACCACATCAGCATTTCGTAGATGAACTTTAGCATCATCTCGACAAACGTAATGAGCCGCTCCGCCTCTTCCTTAGACATGAGCGTTATCTCGTAGTTCGCTTCATTAGACTTAGTTCTGAGTGATCTACCCAAGTCTCCCGTTCGGTGGAATATAGCCTTAGTTAGCAAAGTATCGACGTAACTACGAAAGACTCCCCCGCCTTCGCCTTGAGCGAAACCGCGACGTTCATCAGAATCTTTCACACCCGAAACCGCCAGCGTAAAAGCCTGAGAAAACATAGCACCTCTAGCCTCGTCAACAACTGAGCTACGTCGTGAGTAGCCCACTTCAGCCCGAACTTCACGCCCAAAACTGCCTCCCGCTCTCGAATAATTCCGCAGTGCTACAAAATAAAGAAATTAACTCTAGCTATAGTAACTATCCTTCCACCACGCACTCAATACCACAACAAACCTACCCACCAACATAAACAAAACAAAATCGGGAACGAATCAGGGAACGGAGCCAGTACCCGCGTGCTCTAAACGTCTTTTCCGTTCCCACAATGTCTGCTAACCCCTTGATTTTCCATTCCTGATTAGAGTGTCAAGGTAGCGCTCTAACCAACTGAGCTACGCGCCTACGAATATGTCAATTGTAATGGGCGAGGCATGATACGGGCAATCTGCTGCCCGGAAATCAGCGGGGTTAAGTTGCAATATAAGCAGTGCCCCGGCGACAATCAATTGGTGCCGCATTCCTCTGATCGCCAAGCTGTCCCGGCAAGCTCAAACCCTTTTCAAGCCGGTGCCATGGTCGTGGTCACGCTGGGGAATCCGCGGGACAAGTGTTGGGGTGAGATTCTGGCTTTGACGGTAGAAGGGCTCAGCCTGTGCGGAATTGAACTGGCTTCGTTCGACGACACCATCGCTGTAGTTAAAGAGGGCGGGCCTTTTTCTCCTGGAGTCGTATTCTTCCCAATGCACCGGATAGAACGGATTGAGATGGATCTGCCCGATGGGGATGTCCCCTCGCTTTCGCAGCGTTTTGCCGAGCGCACTGGGCTGAATGCGGCTGAGGTCCTCGGTCAGTTTTATGCTTCACACCTTGCAGCTGGCGGAGATGGCAAGTGAAGCTGTCGCAACTGTTGACCGCTCCCAACCAACTCACCCTGCTACGGATGGTGTTTCTGCCATTCATCATCATTCATTTGGTGGGCGGACGTTATTCATGGGCGCTGATCTTGTTCGTACTCGCGGGGATCAGCGATGGGCTGGACGGCCTGCTGGCCAGGCTGCTCAAGCAACAGACGAAGATCGGGCAGTATCTGGACCCAATGGCGGACAAGCTTCTTCTCAGTACCATGTTTCTGGTTCTTTCTGTTTTGCACAAAATCCCCTGGAAGTTTACCGTGCTGGTTTTCTCTCGGGACATCTGCATTGTGGCGGTGAGCGCCGTCCTTTATATTGCGGCCGGGCTGCGTGATTTTCGTCCCAGCATTTTCGGCAAGGCCAACACGTTTGCCCAGGTAGCCGCGGTGTTTTTTGTGATGTTGTTGCTGGTGCATCCGGTGGCTTGGGTGGCGATTGCCCGGCTCACTTTCCTACGGGCCACATTCCTTTTCACCATTGTTTCCGGTTTGCACTATGTATTGCTGGTAGGGCAGCGTCTGCGGGCCCACGCGCAAAGCGAGGCGACGCCCGCCAACCCAAGTTGACCCATCTTCTTTCCCACCCCTAGAATTACTGGTTTCGCCCAACTATGGCTTTGCGTATCTATAACACGCTGTCGGGGAAGATCGAGGAATTTCAGGCGCTCGAAGACAAGGAAGTTCGCATGTACGCGTGCGGGCCTACCGTCTACGACTATGGGCACATCGGCAACTTCCGCACCTTCCTGGCAGTGGACATTCTGCGCCGCTTTCTGCGGCACAGCGGGTTCAAGGTCCAGCACGTCATGAATATTACCGACGTTGATGACAAGATCATCCGCAATGCTGCCCGGGACGGCGTGAGCGTAAAGCAATACACCGAGAAGTACGAAAAAGCCTTCCTCGAAGACACTGTTACTTTGAATATTGAGACTCCGATTCTGGTGCGCGCGACCGAGCACATTCAGGAGATGGCGCAATTTGTGGTTGATCTGGAGAAAAAAGGCTTTGCGTATCGCGCTGAGGACGGCTCTTATTATTTCCGCATCGCGAAATTCCCAGCTTATGGCAAACTTTCGAAAAAAGACTTTGCCGGCATGGAGGATGGCGCGCGGGTCGATGTGGATGAGTACGAAAAGGACAGCGCGCGAGATTTCGCGCTGTGGAAAGCTCCCAAACCTGGGGAGGCTTCGTGGGATACTCCCATCGGGCTGGGGCGTCCGGGCTGGCATTTGGAGTGCTCAGTCATGTCCATGCAGCAACTCGGCGAAAGTTTCGATCTACACGCCGGCGGCGAGGACCTGATTTTTCCCCATCACGAAAACGAAATTGCGCAGTCCGAGGCAAGCACGGGGAAGCCCTTTGCCCGCTATTGGTTTCATGCCCGCTTCCTGTTGGTCGAAGGCGAGAAGATGTCCAAGAGCCTGGGGAACTTCTACACTCTGCGCGACCTGGTGCTCAAGGGGCACAAGCCATCTTCGATCCGCTATTTGCTGGCATCGGTACCTTACCGCAATCAGCTGAACTTTACCTTCGATGGATTGCTACAGGCAGCAACTTCGGTAGACCGGCTGCGGAATTTCCGGCTGCGGTTGTCATCCGGAAAATTTCCCGAGGGTACGTCGGAAGCTATGACCGTCCTGGCGCGGGAGACCTCCGACCGTATGCGTGCTGCCATGGAAGACGATCTCAACACCGCCCAGGCCCAGGCCGCGGTCTTTGATATGGTGCGCGCGGCCAATGCCGCCGTCGATGCCAGGCAAGTCAAGTCTGGAGATGTGCAGCCTCTACTTGGGATACTTAGCCAGTTCGATGAACTTTTTGCTGTGCTCGATGATGACGACGCCTCAAAAATGAAGACTGTCGTGGAATGGGCCAAGTCGGTCGGAAGAGAGACGGAAATCAGCCCGGAACTGCTGGCGATTGTGAACTCGGGTCAACTTTCCGACGCAGACATCGAAGGCAAAATCACGGAGATGGAGGCGGCGCGGAAGGCGCGGAATTTTGCGGTTTCGGATGCCATCCGCAAAGAGCTAACTGCTGCCGGAATTGTGGTGGAAAACACCAAAGACGGGGTGCGCTGGCGGAGAAAATGACTGTGGGTTTTTCCTAGCTTGAAACTGGGGGCAGAGAAATATCGGTTCCCAGTTTCTGGTCTCCGGTGTTCAGCGCAAGCTACTGATACTAAGCACGTTGGCAATCGTGCGATGAATTTTTGATAGCCATACTGAACCAACTTGGGTACAATTTAGCTGCGCTTGAACTTTGCAGTTTTTGCTAGTATCTCCGCTCTACAGCGTGACCTGCCTGCAGAACTCTGATCGCTTCAGCGCTACATCAACACAAAAGGAAATAAGCAACACATGGAAACAGGAACAGTAAAGTGGTTTAACGACGCCAAAGGCTATGGTTTCATCAGCCGCCAGAACGGCGAGGATGTCTTCGTACATTTCTCGGCGATCCAGGCCAGCGGATTCCGCAGCCTGCAAGAGGGCCAACAGGTCCAGTTCGACGTAGTCAAGGGCCCCAAGGGATGGCAAGCGGAGAACGTAAAGCCGGTCTAAACCAACTTTACAATCTGAAACTCGCATGAGGGCGGCCAGCACTGGCCGCCCTTAGTGTTTGCGGGATCGCTCTTACCGCGTGTCGCGAATCAGTACTACATCAGAATCCACATGACCACGAATCACGCCCAGACGTTTGCCGTCGGGCGAAAAAGCAAAGCCGTCGCCAATGTGCTCGGCCTTGAAATCGGTGATTTGGCGTCCGGCCGAGCCATCCAGCGGCTGCTGCCACAAATTGTCGGCGGTCCCGTTGCCCACGGGATAGATCACGGCCTTGCCGTCGCGGGAAAAACGTACCCAGCTTACGGATGGTTCCTGTTGCAGATCGAGGATATGCGCGGGCGCGGTTGAATCCAGCGGCACCAGGGCCAATTTCTGTTGGTGCTCGCCCACGTGCTCAAACGTGACGAATGCCGCTAGCTTGCCATCGGGAGAAATGTCGAAGTTACCTGCCAGGGTAACGTCTGAAACCTGTTGGGAGTTCCCGCCTTCCAGCGAGACTTTCTTGAGACGGCTGCGGGCGGCGTCGCGGTAGAGCACCGACTGACCATCGGGCGTGCACATGGGGATCTCGTCCAAATTGCCGTCGGTCAAACCCTTCAGATTGCCGCCGGAAGGATCGGAGCGGGCAATGATCTCGGAATGTTTGCCGGCGTGTCCGGCGAGGGCGAACACGATATACCGGCCGTTCGCACAAGAAGTTGGTTGAGAAGCCAGGGTGTGCGGCTCCACGGTAATGAGATTACTTTTGCCGGAGTCGGGGTCGAGCTGGCTCATGGCCATTTCCTGCGTGACCAGTAACTGGCCGCCAGGAGCCCAGCTGAAGCCGTCCACTTTTTTGCCGGAAGTGATCTGATGGGCCTCAGAGGAACCTGGTGACGCTAAGAACAGTTGCCAGTGGCTGTCTCTCAGCACCGTAGCCAGCGTGCGTCCGTCCGCAGCCAGGCTTAGGTTGGAGTAGTTATTGATATCGCGTGTGACGTCTTGTTCTTTGCCATCCGGATAGGAAACCAGTTCGATCTGGTTGCGGGTGTAGCCTGAGTTCAGGCCGCGATGCAGAACAAGCAGGCCCCTGCCATCCGGCAGCCAGACCGGTGAGTGCAGCATGTCGTCCGTGCGGTAGAAGACATTCTCCTTGCCGGTGGATGCGTCTATGGCTGCCAGGCCGGTGATGGCGCCGGCCGGTTGCAGTATCACGCACACGAATGTTTTTCCGTCGGGCGACCAGGTCAAGCCAAAGAGACAGTCATTCACCGGTCCGCTGGCCAGCACATTCTCCTCTCCGCCTTCGGCCGGCTGGGAGATGATGCGAAATTTCCCCGGATCGGGGTCGTTCCCGCGGTTGAAGGCCAGGCGCCTGCCATCCGGAGAAAAGGTAATGTTGGAATCCACATCGCTGGCCAGCTTTTGCGGGCTACCTCCGAGCATTGCCGCGCGATACAACGAGGCCAATTCCGGGCTGTTCGGCTTCGCTACGGATGAAGTACAGATAGTTTCCATCGGGGGAAAACTGCAAGCCTGTGTAATGAACCTGCGCCGGGGCGATCACCTGGGTATCACTGTTGGTAGGAACGTTGCGCAGCCACAGACTCTCCTGGCCGTTGTCTTTCGCTACGTTGAGGATGTATTTCCCGTCGGAGGAGATCGCCGCCAGAGAGGCCTTGCCGGTTTCGGTGACCTTGGTGACCGCAATGTCCTGGAAGAGGCTGGGGCGTGTGTGGGTAAGAAACGCGTAAACTCCGTACGAAGCGGCAGCCAACACGACCAGGACGACGAGAACCACGCAACCCCAGGCCGACTCTGTGCTTACTGGCCGCCGCAACTGCTCGGGAACTGCTGGGTACCAGCGGCGAGGATTCGGTCGACGCTGGGGTACTGACTGCAATTTTTCTTCCAGACTCGCTGTCGCGCTTCAACCGCTTGAGATCGCCGCGCAGGTCGGCAGCGGACTGATAACGCAGGTCTCGGTCTTTCTCCAGAGCCTTGCCGACGATTTCGCTTAGTTTGGGCGGAAGCTGCGGGCTGAGTTCCTCAATCGGCGCCGGTTCGCGCTCAAGAATCGAATGGAAGATGACGGCCGAAGTCTTTCCCTCAAAGGGCAACTTTCCCGTCGCCATCTGATAGAGGACCGCGCCCAGCGAAAAAATGTCGGTCCGGGCATCCAGCTCTTCGCCTTTCGCCTGCTCGGGAGACATGTAGGCGATGGTGCCTACGGTACTTCCCGGACTGGTGAGATGCGCCATGGTGGGGCCCGCGGTCGCCAGCGTCTGCATCGCAGACTTCAGCGCGGTGGGTGAGCTTCGCCAGTCCGAAATCCAGAACCTTCACTTGTCCGCGCTGAGTGATAAAGACGTTCGCCGGCTTGATATCGCGATGCACGATGCCCTTGGCGTGGGCCGCATCGAGCGCATCCGCCAGTTGCGATTCCGATGTCCAGCAGCTGATCGAGCGCCAGACCACCGTTGGCCAGCCGTGACAACGAGTGTCTGGCCTTCTAGTAACTCCATGGCGATGAAGGATTGCCCCTGATTGCTCTCCGCGGCATAGATGGTGCAGATATTGGGATGATTCAGGGCGGAAGCGGCCCGCGCTTCCAATAAGAAATCGGTCGAGTGTAGCGGCGTCACGCGCCACATCGGCAGGAAGAAATTTGAGCGCGACCTTGCGGCCTAGCGTGAGGTCCTGGGCCTCGTAAACGACACCCATGCCTCCGCTGCCCAGTTGGCTGAGGATTTTGTAGTGGGAGATGGTTTCGCCAATCATGGGCTGCTGAATTTGTTCATCTTAGGCGGGGGAAGAGGGCCGTCAAACCAACCCGTCAATCGTGGTCAGGGTTTTACCCCGCCCATGTCATTTCGAGGGCATTTCTCGCGCGACAATCAGTTGTTCCACACCGGCCGAAGCTACGTCACCAAATGGGTTGCCCTTCGATGCTTGCCTGTGGTGCAATTCTCTGCGATGAATCGTAGGGATTTCATTCGCCTCTCAGCCGCAGCTTCCGCACTTGCACTTCACAACCCTCTCACCTTTGCTCAAAACCGACCCGCCTATTTCCATGCGCCTGACTCTCCACCCCGACCGGCTTGGCAACAAGATTTCCGACGATTTCCCCGGGCTTAGTTACGAATCCGCGCAGCTGGGGAATCCACGTTTCTTTTCCGGTAAAATGCCGACTTGGCGGGGTTCATCCGCAGCCTGGGCAAGTCGGGCGTTTTGCGGATCGGCGGCAATACCAGCGAGTTTTGCTACTGGACTCCTGATCCCGCAAAAGCTGCCGGCAGGCCAGACGTGGCGCAATTGAGCAAAGGCGACGCAGTCAATCCGATTGCTTTCAATTTGGCGGTTGGGCCAAACACCGGACACAAAGGGCCTGCGCCGGTGAACATTACGCCGCAAACGATCCGCAATCTGCGCGAGTTTCTTGATGCCTGCGGCTGGAAGCTGATCTACGGTCTCAACATGGGGACGGGCACTCCTGAGGCTGCGGCCGACGAGGCAGCTTATGTGATGGACACGATCGGCTCGAAGCTGATTGCGTTCCAGTTGTGCAATGAGCCTGATCTTTTTTATCGTAACGCGATCCGCAAACAGGATTACGACTTCAAGCAGTTTGCCGCTGAGTGGCAGCATTTTTTCGCGACCATCCGGGCGCGAGTTCCGAAGGCACAGTTTGCCGGGCCGGACACTGCGTACAACAATGAATGGCTGGTCCCGTTCGCCAAGCAATTCAAGAACGAAGCGGCATCTCTCTCGCAACATTACTATGCGCTGGGGCCGCCCGAAGATCCTTCCATGACGATTGAACGGATGCTCAAGCCAGATGCGAAGCTGGCGGCGGAACTCGAAGGCATGAAAAGGACCGTGCAGGAATTTGGCCTGCCCTTCCGCATGGCGGAAACCAACTCCTGCTTTCACGGCGGAAAGCCGGGCGTGAGCGATACGTTTGCCTCTGCGCTTTGGGGTGCGGACTTGATGTACCAGTTGGCATCGGCAGGGGGTACAGGGATCAATTTCCACGGCGGCGGTTACGGAGTTTACACGCCGATTGCCGGAACGATCGAAGATGGGTTCCTGGCGCGGCCGATTTATTGCGGCATGTTGTTGTTTGCGCAGGCCGGAGCGGGACAACTGATGGAATGCGAAATCGATGCTCTACAACAAGTGCCGTCGATGAACGCCTATGCCGTCCGCAACGATACTGGAACGCTGAAGGTGGCAGTGATTAATAAAAAGCTGGATCGCAACGTCCACCTTACTATCGACCCGGGACAGCGTGTGCGTAGTGCGAAAGTTCTTCGCTTGCACGCGCCGCGCGTAGACGACACCACCGATACCACGTTCGGCGGCGCACCTGTTGGAGAAGCTGGCGTATGGTCAGCTTTGCGCGAGGAGACGCTTTCAGTTGAGAATGGAACGGTGGTGATCGACCTGCCGCCGGCCAGCGGTGCTTTGATCACGTTCGAGCGCGAATAAATTGCAAAGTGTTGTTAGAACCGACAGATAGCGGCTATTGAACGAGTTTAAGTCCGCCCCAATGCGCCGGCGGCGTCATTCATCAGATCGGACGCCTGCCAATCGCTGCCGTGGTACCACTGAAAAATCTTCCCGTCTGGCCCGATCACGGCTGTGCTTAGGGAGTGAGTAATTAGTCCGTTGTCTTCCTGGTATGTAAGCCCGAAAAATTTAGCGATCTTTGGCAGTTCAGTGGCGGGCACGACCGCGAACTCCCACGTCTTGAAAAGCTGTGACGTATGAATTCCGGAACAGGAAAATCCATAGTCACGCAGGACTTTCGGCGTATCGTGGTCGGGATCAAAACTGATACTTAAAAGATGGACTTTGCCAAACAACTCAGGCTTGCTTTGAAGCTGACGGTCGATTTCCGAGAATTGGCCGCTCACACGCGGGCAGTAGTCGGAAAAAGGGCAGCGTGTGTAGATAAAAGTCACAAGCAGCGCCTTGCCGCGATAGTGCCTGAACGAGATGTGCTTTCCGTCCTGGTTGGTCAGGACGAAATCAGGTACGCTCTCGCCGGCGGCGGGTACGTGGAATGATCCCGTGGGTTTCGACGGAGGAGTTTTCGCGTGCCCGGTGACTACGATGTTCTCCAGCCAATAAGCGTGGTCGCTCGGTTGTACAACCACATCGGCAGTGATCGTATCGCCCGGGTTAATGTCATCCAGTTTGCCGGTGGGCTTTACCGTGTATGGCATTGTCATCGCCGACATGAAACCGGGGATATCTTCGTGGTCCACCACAAGCGTGTTGGATGACTTGTCCACTGAAACAACTTCGCCTTTGAGTTGGTGGCGATCGGGTGGCGTGGGTGTGGGGCCCTGCTGACAAGACGCAATGCACATGACAGCAATCAAACCCGCCAGAGCCCGCACGACAGCTTTGCTTGTTAGCTTATCCATTCGACTACCTCCTCTATGCCCCCGGCTAAAAACGGAACCGGTACTTCAGCTGAAACGAAATTTCCAGTGGATTCGCAAAGTGAGTTCCGCCAAAGGTGTTGCTGTTGTCCAGCATGTAGCGATGGTTCGATAGATTCAGTCCGGTCACGCGCACATCCCAGTTCTCGCCAAATGATTTCCCCAATGACAAGTCAAAAGTGGTGTGCGGACCGAGATGAGTAGGATCGTCGTCTCCTTCGCCATTTAGAAATCCAGAGCCGTAGTTCAGGTTGAAATCAGCCCAGGCGCGCCAAGGCAGCGAGAGATTGAACCCCGTGGACAAAGTGTTGCGCTGGTCATGATCGAGAAAGCAAAGCACGCCATCGCACTCGCTGAAATCGGTTAGCCCGCCGGTGATTCCGCCGGACCATTCCGCAAACTGGTTGGAGTAGGCGGCATGAAATCTGGCGCGGCCCGCAAGCAGAGGCGAATTGACGGTTGCTTCCGCGCCACGAATGCGCGCGCGTTCGAGTGTCAGTGGGAAGAAGATATTGGAATTGCCCACCGCATCGTGGTCGAAGAAGTTCTTTGCCCCAGTACGGAAATTCGAAAGATCAATCGGTCCAGCCGCGCAGCGGAATCGCGAGTCCAACTTCGTGCTGCTCATCGCGCTCACCGCGCAGCGGCAGGAACGTCTGATCATTATTCAAAGCCGGGTCCGTCACCGTAACCAGCGGCGGGGCCTGATAATAGCGCCCGTAAAATCCGCGCAGGACCCAACCCAGGCGCGGGACTCGGATGGCTGCTCCCAGACGGGGATCGGCCGCGTTCTCGCTCTCCGGGCCGCCGTAGTGGGTCAGGCGAACACCGCCATTCAAAGTCAGCCAACTAGTCACTTTGTACTGGTCTTCGAGGAAGACTGTTTCTACGCTGGCCCAGGGACTGGTCCTTTGTGGAGCAAACGCATCTGGTGAGCCGGGAGTGGAATCTACAACTTCGTAAAACTGATTGTCCCGCTCCCCGAACACTTGCAGTCCTGCGCGGAAGTTGTGCTGCTTTTTTGTGATCCCGATACTCGCAACCCCGCCCATAAAGTTTGATCCGCGGTCGTATTCGGAGCGCACCGGATCGTTGGGACCGCCGAAGTAATGGGCGCGGTTGTAGTGATAAAACGGCGAGATCGTCAGCAGCGTGCCGTTCCCGAAATTATGCAGCCAGGTAAAATTCGTGAAGTCGTCGCGCTCATCCTCAACATCGTGGAGGATGTCAGTGGCATTGGGATCAATCGGCACCTGATAGTGGTCTCCACGAAGAGATGTCACCAGGCGCAATTGGTCGGCCGGCGTTTTGTTAAAAATGATGGAACCGAAGCCACTGAGACCCGCAGCCTGATCGTGCACGACGTCTGTGGTCGGAGTTTCCAGCCCCAGGTCCGTGCGAAAGCCCGAAAGACTGCCGTAGTAGGCAAAGCGGTCGGTGTGGTCGCCGAAGCTGATCTGGTCGTTGGTGTTGTTGTAACTGCCATATCCGAGCACAAGCTCGCCTTGGCGGTCGCGCTCAAATCCAGAACGAGTGACCACATTGAACATGCCGTAGGTGCGGTCACCGTAGTCGGCGGAATAGCCTCCACGCTGCACTTCCAGATAGTCAATATCTTTGGGATCGAATTGCGGCCCAACATTGGAAGCGATGCTGGTGTTGGGGACCGGCACTCCATCAATCAGCCAGGAAACCTGGTGCCCACCGCGAATGTGGAGCTGGTCGTGCACCATGTAAGCGCTGGGAGTGTAGTTGGTAATCATAGCCAGGCTGTTGGTCTGGTCGGCCCCAGGGGTCCGCGCGATTTGTTCGCGGCTGACTACACTTTGCGTGGTGGAGGATTCGGTGTTGACCAACGGAGCGGTGTCGGTGACCTGGACCATCTCTTTTGTATTGGCCATCGTCAAGGCGAAGTGCAACCTGAGGTCCCGGTCAGAGGTGATTACGATGTTCTGCTGTTGGTCGGCAAAACCAGAATTTTGAACCATGACCATGTATTCACCCACGGGCACCGATGCAAAATGGAATTCACCTTCGTCATCACTAGTGGCGGTTTGGCGCCACTCGGAGCTTATGGAATGAATGGTGACCTGCGCGCCCTTCACCGGGCGATGTTGTGGGTCGTGGATCAGGCCTTGAACCGATCCGAAAATCGTTGCGATCGCATGGACCGCGAATAAGAGCAGACTGACAGCCAATAAGAAACGAAACACGCGCATAGATTTCTCCGAGCCTTGAGCTTTGCAAACAGAAAAGACCGGCCACGGATTTACACGGATGCACACGGAAAAACACCAAGCCTGGTCCGTGAGAATCACGTGAAGATCGGTGGTTGCTTTTTAGGCAATGGAGAAAGAGGGCGGGGCGCGGGCGGACTTACGAGATTGGTATGCGAAGTAGGGGCGCTGGATGCGCGCTTCGAAACTGGACGCAGCTACAAAAGGCACGTGCTCAACACTGCCAATAGCTGCTGGCTCGGCCCAGAGACTTGGCGTCCTGGGTGGGCAACAATTGCCCCGGCCTTCCTGGTCGAGGTGAATCGTGATTCCCTTAGACCTGCTATGCCACTTCCTCAGGCAGCAGGCGTGTGGGGCGGGCGCACCAATCGCCAGGGCCACAGGGACGAGTGTCCCCAGCAGCGCAGTCAAGAGCAGGACCCTGGTAATCAAGCGTTGCATAAGCTGATGGTCAATCCCGCAAAACAGAGGTTAGTGGGAAGGATAGGTTACGCGGGTAGCGGCTTGCAAGCGGTTATCAGGAAAAATTGCGTGGGCTATCGCGCCAACATCTTCATGACGGTATAGTTTCCCCCGTCAGTAAAGAGGATCATCAGGTTCATCAGGATAAACATGAGATCGTAGTGCCATCCGCCCGCCTTCTCACCCCAGAATCCAGTATGCCAGGCGAAAATCTTCTTTTGGATGGCGCCGAGCATGACCAGAATGAGGCCTATGGCGGCAAGCTGTGTAAGCACGCCGAAAGCCACTCCCAGCGCGCCCGCGACCTCGGCGACACCTAGGAATATGGTGAAGCTTTTGCTCATCTCGATGCTCTTGCTGCGGGCCGCGGGATCTTTGAGATGGCCCCAGCCGCTGGTGAAGAACACCAGCCCTACCATGAGTCTTAACAAGAGCAGCCCGAGATCGGTGAATCGGAATAGTGCTGGGAACATTGAGTGCCTTTTAGTTCAGGTAATTGGATGCAGTCTTACAGGCTGATTTGGGTCACGAGGAAGTAAATCTGTACCGCGGCGCCAGCTACCCCGAGGATGGCGCCTATGACGTAAAAGGGAGTGAGGTCAAATTGGAATTGAGTTTGAATCGGCGAAAATTGGCCAAAAGGAAAAAGGGACTTTTGCCATGCCATCATGGCGGATATGCGCGTGTTTGCTCCGGGTGCAAGGAAAAAAACTGTGCTGTTCGCTGTACCAAAAACAAAGTACGCAATACCTACCAGACGGGCGGTGGGTTGTAACCGCAGTAGCCCTATTCCCACATAAAGCTGGAGCCCAGCAAAAGCAAGAAATACCAAGGCGGCCGTCCAGCCAAAATATATTTTGGTGAAGAAAATGGCGGGCGCACGCATAATCGCGCTCATCGGAATGAACAAGCAACCCGCCAGCAGAAGGCATGCAATCACGGTAATGCTCACCGGGCGTCCAGATACTTTTTTTGCCGGAACCAACTGAACGTCTGCGGTCTGAATCTGATATTCATTTGCTCGCGGAGCACTCTCCGAAAATGCCGGTGCCGGTGGAACAAACTGCGCTTTAACCTTCGCCCGAGTAAAGAAGGCCAGCCACCAGATGCCAATCCCCAACTGCACCGCCCAGAAGAGTCCCATTACCACGCGGACGACAATGGTTACTGAGGCATCCGTTGAAGGCCCTGCAATCGGGAGAAAGGACATAACCGCCAGCATCAGCCCTGCGAATCCACTCATGAGAATCAGCAGGATTGAGAACACGATGGTTGAAATTCGCGCCCAGTTCTTGAGACGAAACAAACCGACGCTGGTGCAGGCACCCCATATCGCAGGCAGCACATACATGGCACTGGCCAAAATCAGGATGCCCTTCATAACGGCAGGTGGCATAGACGGGTCTTTCGTGGGCATGAATATGGCGGCTACAACCATCAGCATACCCATAGCAAACGTGAGCAAAGACCCCAGCATAGAAAGCACGCCGATGACCGTCACACCAATTGAGCGATTCATAAATGTTCACTCGTTAAACACGGGGCCGATTCGGAGGCATTGTAGCCCAAAATCCTTTGGCAACTGCCAGTGAAAGTTCCTGTTCTTAGCCAAATAGAAACTTCCGCTTTGCGAAGTGTGAATTTTGGTTTTGGGGATGGGGTGCAGGGGAAGGGGGCAGTTTCCCTTCCCCTGCCTAGCGTGTACTAGCCCTCAACGAAAGGCCTGCCACAACGCCGCTCCGCACCCGTTTACAGGCTTCGTTAGCGAATCCTGTGTTGTTGGAGTCTGAGTAAGCGTTGGGCGGCGTCGCGTTTTTGCGCGGCCCGAGGCGGAGTCCAGACGGCGCGGTAGTTGGGTTTGTTTTCCGCCGCGCAACGATCTAAGGGGAGACGACGCTGCTTCCACCGCATCCACAGCGACGATCCAGGCGCTGTTCGATCTCCACCTGCCGCCCTCGCATTCCGCCACCGATGTCAGCTCTCCGACTGATAGGTCAACCCGTCCCAGCGCACGGTGTAGTCCTGGGCCACGGTGCGCACCTCCACCTGGCTCAGCACCGAAGCCAACTCCAGGCTGCGATCCAGCACGATGCGCATCTCCGGCCTGCTCTGCGGCGCAACTGACGCCTCCACAGCGGCAGATACACTGCTGAAGATAGCGATTGGCTTGCTCCATCCGCTCCGACTTTGCGCAGGCCTTTGACCACGGTCTGCGCGGCAGATCCTGGGCAGGCGGGGCAATCCACTCTTCTTCCTTCCGCCCGCCGATCTGCTGCTGCGCGCGCTGCCTGAGCACCGCTTTGCGCTCTGACAGACTGCCTGTCTGTACCGCCACACGCCCGTGTGCCTGCACAAGCGCCCAACAGCGCAGTCTTTCATCCCCACAAAAACCCACCGCAGCATCTCATCACATCAAACACCCCCCTCCACCTCCCTCCCACCACACTCCCCCCCTCCACACCCCTCGCCCCGCCTCCACACAGCCCGCCTCCACACCCCCCTCTCTTCCCCTTCCTCCCCCCTCCCCCCCCCTCCCTTCCCACCCCCTCTTCTCCCTATCTTTACCCTCCCCTTCTCCTCCCACCCCTTCCCCCCCCCACCCCACCACCCCCCCCCCCCTTACCCCCCACCCCCACCCCTACCCCACTCTCCCCCTCCCTACCCTCCTCACCCCCCCACCCCCCCCCCACACCACCCCCCCCCCCCCCCCCCCCCCACCGGTTGAGCCAGTAATTTCCACTGTGGTAGCATCCTAACCGCTTCGCAAGACTGGTCCACGTTGGCCCCTAAATTCAGCTCTCTTTACTTTCATACTGGGCCTGCCGGATTCCGCTCCCGACGGTTGTGGCAGTCAGCGAACCAAGGAGCCTACCTGTGAAGATCTACGAAGGCGCAAACGTTAGGAATGTGGCAGTGGTGGGACATGGCCATGCGGGGAAGACCACGCTGGTTTCGGCCATGCTCTACACCGCCGGGGCGACCCAGCGCATGGGCCGCGTGGATGATGGTTCGGCTACCACCGATTACGACGAAGAAGAGATCGCCCGCAAAATGTCCATCGCGGCCAGTATGGCTTGTGTGGAGTGGGACAAAACCAAGATCAACTTTATAGATACTCCTGGGTTCAACATGTTTGTCCACGAGGCCAAGTTGGCGTTGCCGGTGGTGGATGCGGCCATCGTCGTGGTGGATGGAGTTGCAGGAGTCGAAGTCGTCACCCAGCGGGTATGGAATTATTGCGAAGAGTACAACACGCCTCGCCTAATTGTGGTCAACCGTATGGACCGAGACCGGGCCAGCGCCGAGCGTACGCTGGAATCGTTGAATAACGCCTTCGGGCGCAGTGTGGTTCCGATGGAGTTGCCGATTGGTAGTGAGAAGAACCTGAACGGCGTTGTGGATTTGGTCCGCATGAAGGCCTACACCTACGAATTGGGCGGGAACGGCAAAGGGAAGGAAATTGAGATCCCCGCGGACCTCAAAGATCACGCTCAGGCAGCCCATGAGAAGCTGGTGGAATTGGTCGCCGAGGGCAATGACGCACTGCTGGAGAAGTTCTTCGAACAGGGGACGTTGAGCGAGGAAGATCTGGTTCCGGCCCTGCACAACGCCATCCGCGAGGACAAGATATTCCCCGTCATTTTCAGCTCCGGCCTGGGCAACATCGGCGCCGACCGGGTCATGGACTTCATTGTGGATTACACCCCCGCGCCATCCGAGCATGAGTGGGTGCAGGGTGAGGCAACTGCCTCCAGCAACGGCGATGTTCCGAAACGCCATGAAACCGATGCCGAGCCGGCCTCGCTGTATGTGTTCAAGACACTTTCCGATGCCTTCGCAGGCCGGATCTCGTATTTCAAAGTTTTTTCTGGGGTGGTCAAAAACGATGCGATGGTGCAGAACTTCTCCCGCGGCGCACAGGAAAAGCTCTCCCATATTTCGGTGATGCAGGGAAAGACCGCGGTTCCCGTAAACGAGCTGCACGCTGGCGACATCGGCGCAGTGGCGAAACTGAAAGACACTCTCACCGGAGACACGCTGGGCGATAAGTCTGCCCCTATTCAGTATCCGCGCGTAAAGCTGCCGGAGCCGGCCATCACCTTCGCCATCGAACCCAAGACGCGGGCTGATGAAGACAAGCTGGGCAACGGCGTCCACAAGTTGATGGAAGAAGATGCCATGCTGCGCTTCTTCCGCGATCCCCAGACCAAAGAATTCCTCATCGCCGGGACGGGCCAGCAGCACATTGAAGTCACGGTCTCGAAGCTGAAAAAACGCTACCACACCGAAGTCGTGCTGAAAGCGCCGAAGGTGCCGTATCGCGAAACCATTCGCGGCAAAGCCGACGTACAAGGCCGCCACAAGAAACAAACCGGGGGGCACGGCCAGTACGGCGACTGCAAGATCAAGATGGAGCCGCTACCCCGCGGTGGAGAGTTCGAGTTTGTAAACGATATCTTCGGCGGCGCCATCCCCAGGAACTACATCCCCGCAGTGGAAAAGGGGATTGTCGAAGCTGCGGCGCGTGGATACTTAGCGGGCTTCCCGGTGGTGGATTTTAGAGTGATCCTGTACGACGGTTCCTACCACGATGTGGATTCCAACGAACTTTCGTTCAAGACTGCCGGCCGCATCGCCTTCCGAAAGGCCATGGAAGCGGCCAAACCCACTTTGCTCGAACCCGTTATGCAGGTCGAGATCACCGTTCCCGATGACTTCGCCGGCTCCATCATGGGCGACCTCAACAGCCGCCGCGGCCGCATACAAGGCATGGACAACAAAGCCGGCAATACAGTAGTGAAAGCGGAGGTGCCAATGGCGGAGATGCTGACCTACGGGGTTGATCTGACCTCCATGACACAAGGCCGCGGCAGCTTCAACATGGAAATGAATCACTACGAAGTGGTGCCCGCTCAGCTCCAGGAAAAAATTATCGAGAAGGCAAAGGCCGAGCGTGGAGAGGTAAAAGAAGAAGAGGAATAAGCGATCAGTTTTGCATTTTACGGTGTCTAAAAGTGCTATCGGAGCAGTTCGACTGGAGGTCTTGTGGTCAACAAGTTTTTTTGGTCGCTCATCTTATTAGGCCTGCCTCTTGCCTTACACGCTCAGACTGCAATCGCGACACAAGAAGTTAAGGAACTGAAGCCAACGGGTAGGCTGGGCACGTGTGATTACGCGCCAGTGGACAGCGAAAAGCCTTTTTTTGCGAAATTGTCTCCAAAAGAGCAGGTTACTGGTTCCTTCATGGCGGCCTACGATATCCATAAAAAGAACAACCAATACGTAAGCTGGTTTGGCATCGTCCGTGGAATTTCCAACGAGAGTGGTAATTTGCTGCTTTTGCTTGAGCACAAGTATTTTGACGGAATGACGGACTGTCACATCATGCTGGTCTCCATGAGCGGATCCGGCGATTTTCATGCCACCCTACAAGCGAAAGCAGACTCGATTCCCGCGCTGGCATTAGTACGTATTTACGGAACAGTGACCAAAGAAAACGACGGAACCCCGGTGATCAAGGCGGAGTTTGTACGAATCTGGCCGTGGATGACATTCACATTCACTGATTTGGGTGGTGAAGATAAGACCAACGAGCGATGGAAGAAGGAATGTAAGGTTTGCTCTGGCAGGATTTACAAACCTTATCCGGACGAACACTATTATCGTAATGCCCTCGGAGATCCAAACCAATATGGCGTAGCTTTGAAGTAGCAATCTGCATGACTTCGCGTGTTTCACAGGTTTTCCACTGACCGTGCGGTGAAGTCTCCAGTAAATTAGCACCTTCGTGCCACACCAATGGCTCAAAGTAGGCATCAGTAGCGGCTTTTCGCTGTTGACATTTATTTTCAATGGGCGCTAAATAAGGCCGCTGGGTCTTCACATCGTCGCATGTTTTCCCTCCCCAGCAGGCGCGAGACATTAAAAGAAGACCCGCCCAGGAGAGGAAATGAACAAAGCTGATTTGATTGACAAGATCTCAGCCGGAGCCGGAATCAGTAAATCTCAGGCCGGAACTGCGATCGACACCGCCGTAGGCAGCATCACCGCAGCATTGAAAAAAGGGGACCGGGTCGCGCTGATCGGGTTCGGTACCTTCTCCGTCTCAGCCAGAAAAGCACGCAACGGACGTAATCCCCAGACCGGGGCCACCATCAAAATCGCCGCGCGGAAAGTCGCCAAGTTCTCCGCAGGGGCGGAACTGAAGAAGGCCGTCAACAAGGGCAGGTAGGACCAACATCTTTGTAGGACACGGCAGGGGGTCGGCCCTGCCGTTTTCGTTTTTGCAATCGAAAACATTTGGGCTGAGTTGCAGCATTGAAAAACTCTCGCGAGTGGCTCAGTTTCAAGAATGGAACCATAATTCGAAGCTAGCCGCTTACGCGGCGGAATGGGAAGCCCGGCACGGGTAGTTCCGGCGATGTGCCGTCCCGACCGGGACTCACCTAAGTTTTTGCGCATTTCCCCGGACTTCCGTCCGGGGCTATCGATTCCGACCTTGCGGGCTGCTTCAGTGCGGCAGCAGACTCCATCTCCAATGGCGGATACCCACCACAAAATTATCGCAAACTGGGCCACTACCGGGTGTAGTAAAAGGCTACCGGCCTTTCTGTCTTCGTGATTTCTTCCTGCTGGGAGCAGAGCGTCTCACCGTCTTTGCAGCAACTCCAGGGACATCAAATCTCTCGATCACTTCCCGCGGAATGGGCCGGCTTTCTATTTTTTCAGGATCGTAGGGGGAGACCGCAGCCCAAACGCGGGTCTCAAAACACTCGACCGCCACAACGTTTTCTTTGTACAGCTTGTGATGAACACAGAAACTGCTATTGCGCCACTCAATGATTTCCGACTCTACCACTACGTCTTCAGAAAAATGTGAAGGTACTATGAAACGGCTGCGCACCTCGACCAAGGGGAAACCCACGATGCCGTAGGTTTTAAGCATTTCCCGCTTGGACAATCCAGCCTTGGCAAATAACGCGGCTGTGCAGTTGTCAAAATACTGAAAATAGCGGGGGTAATAGACAATCTGCGCCGGGTCACAGTCACCCCATTCGATGTGGATGGTCTTCCGGTTGGTCATTCGGCTCCAGCCATTCCAAAGGGGAAAGTATACCCGAGAGCAAACGGGTCACGTCTGTGGAGCAGAACTCCATATTCTTTTGTAATTTTGCCCCATGGACAGCGGAAATGGACTAAAATTCCCCCGCACTTTGACGGACGAACCAGCCCGCCACTCCCCAGGAGGAAATCATGGCAACCGTACTCGCTAGTGTGGAACTGGAAGATAAAGTTACAAGTTTCATTAAGAAAGACCGCAAGATGCTGATCAACGGAAAGTGGGTGGAAGCCGCTTCCGGAAAAACCTTTCCTTCATATAACCCGGCTACGGGAGATGTACTGGCCCGCATAGCCGAAGGCGATCGCGAAGACATTGACCGCGCCGTAAGCGCAGCCCGTGCCGCGTTTGAAACCGGCCCCTGGAGCAAAATGACTCCGTCAGAACGTGGACGTCTGATCTGGAAGATTGCCGACCTGATCGACGCCAACCGCGAAGAACTGGCTGAACTGGAAATGCTCGACAATGGCAAGCCGCTGAAAATCGCACGCGTTGCCGATGTCCCTCTGGCCGCTGACCTGTTTCGCTACATGGCCGGTTGGGCGACCAAAATCGAGGGCAATACCATTCCGATTTCTATGCCGGGAAAATATCTGGCATACACCCTGCGTGAGCCAGTGGGAGTTGTAGGGCAGATCATTCCCTGGAACTTCCCCCTGCTTATGGCGGCGTGGAAGCTGGGGCCAGCGCTGGCGGCAGGGTGCTGTGTAGTTCTGAAGCCTGCCGAGCAGACACCCCTCTCCGCGCTACGTCTGGGCGAACTGATTCAGGAAGCCGGGATTCCGGACGGTGTGGTAAATATTGTCTCTGGTTACGGTGAGACCGCCGGCGCTGCGCTGGCCGCGCATCCAGATGTAGACAAAGTGGCCTTCACTGGTTCCACCGAGGTCGGCAAGCTGATTTTGCAGGCCGCGGCTGGAAACCTGAAGAAGGTCTCGCTCGAACTGGGCGGCAAATCTCCCAACGTAGTGTTCGCCGATGGCGACGTTGATTCCGCCATTGCCGGCGCGTCCATGGCGATTTTCTTCAATCATGGGCAATGCTGCTGCGCCGGGTCGCGCCTGTATGTCGAGAAGCCAATCTTCGACAAAGTGGTCGAAGGTGTTTCCGAACAAGCCAGGAACATCAAAGTTGGCCCCGGTTGGGAACAGTCCACCGACATGGGCCCGCTGGTATCCGAAGAGCAGATGAATCGTGTTTGTGGATACCTGGAGTCAGGCTTCTCCGAAGGCGCCAAAGCCACGGTCGGCGGTCAGAGAAATGGCGACAAAGGCTACTTTGTGAATCCCACGGTGCTGGTGAACACCAATGAGAAGATGAAAGTTGTGCAGGAGGAAATCTTCGGACCAGTGGTCACTGCCATTCCTTTCAGTAATCCAGAAGAAGTGCTGGCGAAAGCCAATGACACCGTGTACGGCCTAGCCGCAGGAATCTGGACCAAGGACATTTCCAAGGCCCATCGTCTGGCGGCTCAACTCCGCGCCGGAACCGTGTGGGTCAACTGCTACAACGTGTTCGACGCAGCCATGCCCTTCGGCGGCTACAAGCAATCCGGCTGGGGACGTGAAATGGGTCACGATGCGCTGGAGATGTACACCGAAACTAAAGCGGTGTGCACAGCGCTGTAAATACAGGCCGCAGATTACGCGGATTTTCGCTGATACGACTTACATAACAAATCGGCGAAGATCCGCGTAAATCTGCGGCGTTTTTGTTTTTCTCGCCTAAATTTTCACCACTAAACCCAATAAGGCCGGCAGGTCAATCGGACAAGCTCCGCTTGCGCGAGAGGAAGGTGTCGAGGGCAAACGATCCAGCGCCGGTGATCAATAGGAACAGCAACCCCAGAAACATCGAGTAGTCGGTCCGCGCCTCATGCAATGTTGCCCAGAGGCCGGACTTGAACAGCATAGGGACCTTGGTAGTCAGGATGGCCACGCTGATGTTGATGAGCAGTGCGATTGCCGCCAGCCGAGTCAGCAACCCGAGGATGAGCAGTGAGCCTCCTACGATCTCGACGACACCGACGAACGGGGCGAAGAAATGCGGCGCCGGAATGCCAATCTTCGCAAATCGTCCAACTCCCAAGGCATCTGGAAACAAGAACTTCTGAATCCCTTCGGACAGAAATACCCCGCCCACCATCAGGCGGATCAAAATAGCCGCAGTCGGCGACGTGCTCTTCAAGATTTGCCGCAACGCGCTCATGGCTTGGGAGGAGACGGGGGTGTGAATTGTGCCAGGTCTCCAAACCCCAGCAGGCCTTCAATGTTGCTGATCTTCTTCTCGGCATCCTCAAACCCGTCTTTGCCGAACATTTTGTGCTCGATATCTTCGAACTGGTCGGAGATTTCGTCCAGTTGCTTGTCGGTAAAGTTGGTTTTCCAGGCGGGGAACACAATCGTGTCCTCACGTGCCGCATGGTTTTCGTACATACGCACAAACCCTTCGAACACCTTGGCCAACGGCTCAGCGTGCAGTGAACTGATTTTTCCGCCGTTGGTCACTGCCAGAATATAGTCCGTGATTTCGCGTCCGCGCGCATGCTGGGCTGTCAGAATATCGGCATAACGTTGTAGTTCTGCTCCTTGTTTGCGGATGACCGGGAAGATGTGCTGCTCTTCCAGCATTTTCTCGTGATAGTCTTCGCCGAAAGTGCGGAACAGTTGGGCTGCCTGCCGCAGGGCTGCGGCATCGACCGAAGCTGCGTTCTGCCGTAGTTTGGGCACGGTTTCCGCATAAACCAGAAGCGCACGGCGAATCACGCCATGTTCACGCATCAGGTCTTCGGTCGCAGTGACCTCGGGTTCTTTAGCGTCTGCGTCATTGGCTTTTTGCTCAGCAAAGGCGGGTAGATAGGGTGCGACCACGGCAATTCCAAGCAACGCTGAATTGCGCAATAAATTCCGGCGGTTCTGATCCATGTCCATGATCTTTGGTCCTGGGCTGTTAGATTGATGACGCTACAAAGTCGTTGCCTTTATCTTAGCTCTAAATTCGCAATCAATAGGTGGACAGAGGCTGGCTCGATAAGTGACCCAGGCCGCAAAGGAAGAGCGGCATTTCACTTCAAACCCGCATCTTTCCCCTGACTGTCCTCAATGCTGAGAATCTCAGTGCAATCGAAATGAAAAATGAAGAAAGCCCGTCAGGGCTTAGCCCAGTCTTCCCACGCAAGAAATTAATTTAAGAGGCTTTTCCCGCCACTTCTTCAAACGGATAATGCCGTTGTTTGTGTTGCACCGAAACCCATTTCAGCGTGGTGAACTCCTCCAGCGCCCATTTGCCGTTCAAGCGGCCTACCCCTGAAGCCTTTTCTCCTCCAAAGGCGACCTGGGGATCATCGTTGATGGTGCCATCGTTCACATGCACCATGCCGGACTCGATTTGCTTGGCCAGTTCCGCCCCATATTCGACATCGCGAGTGAATATGGCCCCGCTCAATCCATAGCGGCTGTCGTTGGCCATGCGAATGCCATCTTCCACAGAATCAAACGGCATCAGGCAAACCGCCGGGCCGAACATTTCATTGCGCGCCACCCACATGTTGGGCTTGACGTCGGCAAACACCGTCGGAGACGCAACGTTCCCATGGGTCTTGCCTTGCAACGCGACCTTGGCGCCTTCATCCACTCCGCGCTGCACTTGCTGCATGAAGGTTTCAGTCTGACGCTGGTTCATCAGCGGCCCGAGGTCGGTCTTGGGATCGCGCGGGTCGCCTACTTTCAATTTCGAGACCCGTTCCACAAAGCGGGTCAGAAATTTGTCGTAAACCCCGCGTTGCACCAGAATGCGGTTTGCGCACATGCAGACCTGCCCCTGATGGGCGAAGCGGCTGAAAATGGCGGCGCTGACGGCGGTTTCGAGATCGGCATCGTCGAGTACGATCAGGGCGCTATTGCCGCCGAGTTCCAGGATTGCTTTCTTGAGGGCACGACCTGCCACTCCGCCGATATGGCGGCCAACCCCCTCAGAGCCAGTGAATGAAATCACCCGCGGAATGGGGTGTTCGACGAAAGCGTCTCCTATTTCTCCGATGTCAGCAACCACCACATTGAGCAAACCCTTGGGGACCCCGGCTTCCTCAAAGATTTTTGCCAGCAGCGTGCCGCCAACGATGGGCGTGTCGTCATGCGGTTTGAGGACTACGCCATTGCCTGCTCCCAGTGCAGGAGCGACCGAGCGCATGCTTAAGTTGAAGGGAAAGTTAAAAGGGCTAATGACTCCGACCACTCCGGCAGGAACGCGATATAGACGGTTTTCTTTGCCGTCGATGGTAGAGGGGTGAATCTCCCCGACCATTCTTAACGGGTAAGTCGAGGCCTCTTTAATGAACGCCTTGGTCAGCAGAATTTCAATGGCGGCCTTAAAGTGCGTGCCCCCCAGTTCGTCAATGATGATGTCGGCAATATCTCCCTCATTCTTTTCAATCCACGAAACGGCGTTCTCCAGGATGGCGCGCCGCCCGTAGGGATTGATCTCCGCCCAAATCTTCTGCGCTTCTGCCGCCGAGCGGTACGCTTCATCAAGGTCGGCCAAATTCGCGAGTTTGAAATCCGCAATGGGGTTCCCGTTGTACGGATTCTTGTCCGTAAGGGTCTTCTGGCTGTTGCCTTCACGCCATACACCACCGATGTATTGCTTGTTTAATTGTGCGAGCGGATTCATAACGGTTCCCCCTAAGCGCGATTGGCCTTGCAAAGCGGGTAATAGCCTACCACCGCTGCTTGCCAGGGGAAACTAAGCTCTGGGGGTTGGTCTTAAGCCGGCGCCTGCCATCCACTCGGCCTGCCGCGCACCTCCATGGTTCATGGCGTACAGCACTAGCTCCACGCGGCTTGAAATCCCTATTTTGTCGAAGATGCGGAACAAATATTTCTTGACGGTGTGTTCGCTAAGGTTAAGTTCCTGCGCGACCTCGCGGTTGCTGAGTCCATCCGCGACCAGGGCCACAACTTGCTCTTCTCGCGGAGTGAGCAGCCGTATACCTCGGGCATTCACCATACGCAGCGAAGGTACCTGGCTGACAGTTTCGAGCAGATATTGAAACTGAGTGTTGTTGGCCCACACCTGTCCTTGATGGACGCTTTGCAGGCACTTACACAGCAAGCGGAAGGGATACTCCGAAAAACAAAACAGCCCACGCGCTCCCGAACGGAAGGCGTTCACCACCAGGTCCCGGTCATAGGTGTCCAGAAGCAAGACCTTATTCACCTCTGGATGGGCCACGTTCAGCCGGCGGACCAGCGTCATATCCTGCCAGCCATCGCGGGGATGGCAGACGTTAAGGACGAGAACATCCGTGGGAGCGGAACTCACAGCGGCAAAGATGGCGTCCGCCTCCAGACCGCAGTAGTTAATCTGGAATTCAGGCCGGCGGCGGAGGGCTGTTACTAGCAGTTGACGTTGGATTTGATTGGAGTCGGCAATGAGGACACCAATAGCATTCGAAGTGGCTGGCATGAGTACGATCGGCCTTGTGGGGGTGGAATGTCCCGTTCATAGGGGAGCCCCGTGAGAAAAATGTACCTATTCACCAACGTGCGGTCAGTGATAACTGCACATGGTGTGTGTGATGAATTGGTGTGGAAAACTTGGGTGGAAATGCTTTTGAAGAAGTAGGCAGGCCGCTCCATCAGGGCTTTCTAAGTATGTTGATTAAGTTGGGCATGCATTCATTTTCAAGGCGTGTTAAACGACCTTCAAACTCCAGCTCAGAAGCTGACAAGTCCTCTTTGGTGGGTGCTTCCATAGTGGAACTCACCAAAGTGCCACGGCACTCACTATCTCTCGTGAATCTGATACTGAAAGGCTTTGTCAGTCGCCGGTCGCGAGAGACTCCCGGTTTTCGCCGGGACGGACCACGATTTCGTCGTATCTACCCACTTTAGTAGACAGCACTTCCCATGTCTTGTGCCTTTGGCCCTTAGCCGCTACCTTGCAACACGGCCCGGCGGTAGAGCCGGTGACTGTGGCCCAAACATGAAAACAGTTGCGATCTTCGCCTTGGTTTTGTGTTTAGGGCCCCTATTTTCAGTGGCAATGCTCGGCCAAGCGAGTCAGCCAGCAATGGCTGCAGGAGACGATGGGCGGGCGGTGTCCACGGAATCCGAGAGAGCGGATGGTGTAGGAAGTCCAGCCCTGACGGGGGAACGCCGTCCGCTCTACCGGTTATGCGCCAGCGATGTGATCGAGATCAATTTCAATTTTGCTTCCGAGTTTAACCAGACTGTGACCGTGCAACCGGATGGTTTTATCACTCTTAAGGGACTGGAGAAGCAGATGTACGCCCAGGGAATGACCTTGCCTGACTTACGGCAGAGTGTGCGCGACGCTTACGCACCCATGCTGCATGAGCCTGATATTTCCATCGTGCTGAAAGAGTTTGAGCGGCCGTACTTTATCGCCGGCGGCGAAGTCGGAAAACCCGGCAAGTATGACTTGCACGGTGACACCACGGTGACTGAAGCCGTGGCCATTGCCGGTGGGTTCACAGGGCAGGCAAAGCATTCGCAGGTCGTGCTTTTCCGGCATGTGTCCAGAGACACGGTTGAAGCCAAGCTGCTGAATATCAAAGCCATGTTGTCTGGCCGCGATCTGCGCGAGGACGTGCACCTGCGTCCGGGTGACATGCTGTATGTGCCTCAAAACATGATTTCAAAAATCCGCCGGTATCTGCCCATTTCGAACCTGGGGATGTACTGGACACAACGGCCGCTTTAGAGATGCCCGAAGAACTCAAACTCATACCGCGGGGGACGCGGGTACCGGCTCCGACTCTGCGCGACGTGGTGGCCGTGTTTTTTCGCAATGGACGATTGTGGGTAGCTACCTTTGCCGCAATCTTTGTGGCCGTCATGCTCTATGGGGTCTTGATGCCCTCCTATCGGGCGGAAATGAAAGTGCTGGTGGGGCGCAGCCGCATTGAGGCGACGGCAACCCCAACGCTTACTCAAGTCCCGGAACTGAACCGGCAGAGTGTAACCGAAGAAGAATTGAATTCTGAGGTCGAATTGCTTCGAGACAAGGGAACTCTTGCCCAGGTTGTGCAAACTGCCGGACTCGGTTCGGATGGAATTTTGTCTTGGCTCGTCGATCGTGGAGACGAAAGCAAACGACGCGAACGGGCAGTGAAACGGTTGAGCGAACGCCTGAACGTCGGGCCAATCAGGAAGACCACTTTGATTGCCGTGACTTATTCGTCTTCGAATGCAGAAGAGTCAGCCCGGGTGTTGCGTTGTTTAGCGGATGCTTATCTGCAACGGCACGTACAAGTCCGCAGGCCGTCAGGAGGGACCGTTTTTTTTCAGCAACAAATGGAACAAGCGCAGCAAGGACTGAACCAGGCAGAAATGCAGCTGATGGAATTTAGTCGCGATGAGGGCGTAGTCTCCGCGGCCATGGAACGCGATGCCGCCTTACAAAAGTTGAGCCAAGGTGAGGCGGAATACCTCCAGACCAAAGTGGCGCTGGCGGAGACTGCCCGGCGGATCGTCACTTTGCAAGCGAAGCTTCAGTCGCTCCCGGAAAGAACAACCACGCAAATCCGCAACTCCGACAATCCGCAGTTGTTGGAGAAGATGAAATCGAAACTGCTGGAGTTGCAGTTGCAGCGCACCGAACTGCTGACCAAATACGACCCGTCTTATCGGCTGGTGCAGGAAGTAGACCAACAGATTGCCGAGGCCAAGACTGCATTGGCTGCCGAAGACCAGGCGCCCTTGCGGGATGAGACCACGGAAAAGGACCAGAATCATGAGTGGGCCAAAGCTGAGCTGGTCAAGGCCCAGGTGGAGTTCAACGCTTTGCAGTCCCGCGCAACCGCCATGAATGCGCAATTAGCAAGTTCTCATAGTACGGCCCAGCAACTCGGCGACCGCGCCATTCAACAAGATGAACTGTTGCGCAATTTGAAAACTGCCGAAGACAAGTACGTTTTATACGCCAACAAGCGCGAAGAAGCCCGAATCAGTGATGCGCTGGACCAAAGCCGCATTTTGGATGTGAGCCTAGCCGAACAGCCTACAGTGCCTGCTTTGCCGGTGCGGTCGGCTGTGGGTTTCGGCGTGATCGGCCTGGCGATGGCGGGCACGTGCAGCACAGGTCTGGCGTTTGCCAAAGATTATCTCGACCCATCGTTCCGTACTCCGGATGATGTGGTCGCGTATCTTGGAACGCCAGTTTTGGCTTCGCTGCCTGAGAGAGAAAACTAGTCATGAACCGGCGGACAGGAGATCCCCGATGAGTACCCGAGCCAACATACTATTTCCGCCGCTTGAGCATGAAGTCATTGAGGCGCCTGCAAAAGAGCGGCAGTCACCCGCGAAAGTTGCCGTCTGGGACGCGGGGCACTTTGCCTCCCGGCAGATTCAACAACTGGTGCGGCAAGTGTTTTTCCCCGGCTGGCCCAAGCCGGCCCGGCACGTGGCCGTGGCTGCGGTGGATGAAGATGCGGATGTGGCAGGAATCTGCCTGAACGTCGGCGAAGCGCTTTCCCAGCATGTGGATGGGCGAATCGGCGTCATCGAAACAACTTTGGAGATGCCGGAGTTTGAAGATGTGTTCGGGGTACGAGGCGCAACACCTGTGGTCAGAGAGGGGTTCAATTCGCTACGCAGTGCAGCTCACCAGATATCCAATCGTCTCTGGCTGGTGCCACCGACATCCTTTTGGGGAGCAAGCGCCGAGAATACCTCGGCCACTGGTCTGGAAAACACCATCAGCCAGGTGCGGCATGATTTTGATTACGCCGTGCTGCATGCGTCTCCGGCTGCAATAAGCAGCGAGGCGGCGGTATTGGGACACATGTGTGATGGCATCATCCTGGTATTGCAAGCCCACACAACCCACCGCGTGGTCGCACAGAAAGTGAAGGAGACTCTACAGGCGGCAAATGTGCGTGTGCTTGGGGCTGTGTTGAGTGGACGCACGTTTCCCATCCCTGAGAGTTTTTATAGAAGGTTGTAACTGCTGGTAACTTCCGGGAACTGCAAGACTCGTTTCCACAACTTTAGTTTGCAAACAACAGATTACTGAGGCTTTGAATCCAGTCGTCAGGTGGGCAACGTGTCTTCGTTAGCGTCGGTGTCAGCAAATTCGCCTTTGGAACGGCCTTATGATCTGCCGGGTCCACGGTTGGTTACGCAGGGGAATCCGGTTTCGCATAGCCGTAGCAATGTGCTCATTGTTGGGGCCGGTAAATCAGGGCGTGGGTTAGCCGCCCACCTGCATCAACACAAAACCCGCCAAGTTGTGTGTGGATTTGTGGACGAACGCGCACCTATCCGTGGCGATGTATATGGCAGGGTCTCCGATCTGGCTCGCGTGATCCGGGCCCAATTCGTCGATGAAGTGGTTATTACTTCACCCTGTGACCAAGAGTTGGTCCAAAGGGTGGCACGCGAAGCCCGGCGCAACCGGATCAGTGTCACAGTTGTGCCGGAACTGTTTGGTTTTGCTCCGCAGTCGGTTTCCTTTGGAACGCTGGGAAGCGTTCCTGTACTGAGGTTGTATGAAGAGCACGTACCGGTAATCGACCTTTTCGTTAAGCGGGTGTTGGACATCATAATGTCAGTTTCTATCCTCTTATTGATTTCACCCCTGCTGGCATTGCTTGCCGTCCTCATCAGGCTCGACTCGCCCGGCACGGTACTCTACCGCTCCTTGCGGGTGGGGAAAAAGGGCGACAGCTTTGCCTGTTACAAGCTCCGCACCATGATTGCGGGCGCCGATCAATTACGAGAGGAGTTACGCAATCGCAACCAGCGGCGCGGGCCATTCTTCAAGATTGACGACGACCCTCGTATCACACGCCTCGGGCGATTCTTGCGGCGCTACAGCCTGGATGAACTCCCGCAACTGTGGAATGTGCTCAAAGGCGAGATGAGCCTGGTCGGCCCCCGTCCACACCCCATGCCGGATTTTGCCGGTTATCAGACAGACCACTTGCGCCGGCTCAATGTTACTCCTGGAATTACGGGGCTCTGGCAGATTACCGCACGCTCTGATCCGTCCTTCGAACGCAACATGGAACTGGATCTGGAGTACATCGAAAATTGGAGCCTATGGTTTGATTTTAGAATCTTGATGAAGACAGTCCCCGTACTGTTCCGCGGGACCGGGTCGTAGCATGGCAAACGGGGCGGTCGCGATCCGACGGGACAATCCCGTTTGGGAGTGGGCAGGTATCGCCGTATTCCGCCCCTTGCATGCCCTGATCGCCGCGCCGGCACTGGTTTTCTTCGCCACGCTTGCAGCCATGCTTTTCCGTCCCCCGGACTTACATTTTTACGATCTGGATCGGATTGCGCTGGCATTGTTGGTCGCGGTTGTGATGCTGAGAGTCTTGGTTTTGAGGCAATCCTTCACCATCACTGCGCCGGTGACCTTGCCGCTGTTCATTCTGCTGGCAATGAACTTGTTTGAATTATTGACCCGCCCATCCCAGACCCAAGATTGGAGCACATTCGCGGCCAAGTGGGCAGTTCCATTCCTTCTATATCACATCGCGCAAGTGGTTTTCATAGACCGGAAGTCTCTGCGGCAGTTTGAAATCTTCCTGCTGGTGGTGCTCGGATATTTGAGTCTTATCGCAATATTCTTTCTGGTTGGAGCAAAGGCATTCATATTCCCAGGCTACATTCTCGACGAAAGTATTGGGATTCATGCCGACCGTGCCCGTGGCCCTTTCCTGCAAGCTGTGGCCAACGGTGTAAGCCTCACTCTTTTGGGTCTGGTCGCACTCGATAGCTATCGCCGTGGCCGCTTGCGCGGACTCCTGGCATGGGCATTCGTGTTCGCCATACCAGCGGCCGTTCTGGCTACAAAAACCCGCAGCGTATGGATTTCTTTTGCCGGCGCCGTCGTGTTTCTTTGGGTGTTTTCTTCGAACCGCCGAATCCGCCGGGCTTGCGGGTCCTTGGCGTTGGCCGGCATCCTGGTGGCTTCCGCAACCTGTCTTGCATGTTTACGCGATGCTTCCTTTGGGGAACGGTTGGAAGCAAGCAGCCCGGTGGAGTTTCGCTTCTCCATGTACCGCGCGGGGTGGGAAATGTTTCAGCAAAGACCTTTGCTGGGCTGGCCCGAAGGCAGCATCCAGCCGGAATTAGCAAAGATAGTGGATGGCTTTCATCAGGAGCAATTTTTCTTTCATAACAGCTATCTCGAGGTAGCGGTCAAGCATGGATTCGTTGGCCTGGCGCTCTATTTCTGGATTTTCCTTGACCTGTTTCGCGTGGGAAGAAGAACCAAGCACAGAGAACCTGGGGATCCCCACTTTCTCGATGACAAAGTTTCGTTCGCTCTGGCCGGTGTTGGTTGTGGTCTATCTGCTGAACGCGAGTTTCGTGGTGATGAACTATCAATTTGTGAATGGATTGCTGTTTACTCTGGCCGGGATTCTGGCTGTGCAGGACCGGCGAGAGCGAGCAGGCGTCGTTTACTAAACCGGTTGAGTGGATTTGGGAATGCCTACTGTTGCTTACCTCACCAACGAATTTCCCGCAGCAGTCGAACCGTATGTAGTGGAGGAGATTCGTGAATTGCGTCAGGAGCAGGACAAAGTCATTCCCACCAGTGTGCGCCGCCCCAAGAAAATGCCAGCAGAGTTCCAGGGGATGGCAGCGGAAACGATGTATCTTCTACCGCTCAGTTTCGCCACGGTATTACGTGCCGCGTGGTTGTGCTGCTGCCGTTGGCGCGATGTTTTGGATCTGCTGTCTAACGTCCGGTCGGAGAGCAGCGAGCCATTTCCCCGCCGCTGTCGCGCTGTCGCTCACACTTGGCTCGGCGCTTGTTATGCAACCATGCTGCGTGACCTCGGCGCAGAGCATATCCACGTGCACCACGGGTATTTCTCGGCATGGGTGGCGATGACAGCGGCACGTCTGCTGGGAATTTCGTACAGCATGACATTGCATGGGTCTGATTTGCTGTTACACCACGCATTTTTGGGCTTGAAACTGAAGAACTGCAAGTTTTGTCTTACGGTGTCCGAATTTAATCGGCGGCATATTCTAGCGAACTACCCGCAGGTCGCGCCGGGGAAGATTCGCGTGCAGCGCATGGGTGTGCCTACATTCCTGGGAAACGTAGAACTTGAGAAAGCCAGGAAGCCAAACTCAACCCTGATCATGTTGTCCGTCGCACGCTTGCATGCTGTCAAGGATCACGCCTTCCTTCTCCGCGCATGCCGGCAATTGAAATTGCGAGGTTTTCATTTTGCCTGCCTGATCGCTGGGGAAGGGCCGGAACGCAAAAACCTGGAAAGACTGATTGCCGAATTGGGTTTGCAGTACCAGGTATCGTTGCTCGGCCATGTGACCAGGGCCAGGCTGGAAAACTATTATGCGCTATGCGACCTGGCGGTCCTTACCAGCCAAAGCGAAGGCATCCCCTTGACTCTGATGGAGGCCATGGCCCATCGCCGCGCCGTGCTGGCCCCGGCGATTACGGGAATTCCAGAACTGGTGATGGATGGAAACACAGGTTTTCTATACCAGCCCGGCTCCATCGAAGACTTTGTTGCAAAGGTGCAGTCCATAGGCGTCCATGCCAATGTGAGCGCGGTCCGCAATCAGGCCCGCCAGCATGTGCTTGAACATTTCAATCAGACCAAGAACCTTGCCGAGTTCGCCAAACTCTTTCCGGCGCTGATCAAGGAACGTGCGGCGTGAAAATTCTTTACTGCAACAAATACAACTTTCCTTTCAGCGGGACCGAGTCCTACCTTTTTGACATTATGGCGCTGATGCGGGCTCAGGGGCATGAGGCTGCCTTGTTTGCCATGGCTGACCCACGTGGCGAGCCCACGCCATACGATCAGCACTTCGTCCCACTGATGGATTTCAAGAAAAGTGGAAATACTGCTGGGCAGTCTTTGAAAATGGCCGGGCATGCAATTTATTCAACCGATGCCAGAAAAAGATTGCGGCGTATGGTTGCAGAGTTCCGGCCAGATGTGGCGCACGTCCGCAATATCTACCATCACTTGTCGCCATCGATTCTTTGGGAGTTGAAAGCCCGGAAAATTCCTGTCGTCTACCACGTGAACGATTTCAAAATGCTCTGCCCTAATTACAATTTCGTGTCGCACGGACATGCCTGCGAGCGGTGTGCTGGAGGAAAATATTGGCACGTCGTGACTGAAGGTTGTTATGCCAGATCGCGCAGCGCATCCGTGGTGTTGGCGGCTGAGGCCTACGTGCACCGCTGGCTCAAAACTTATGAGCGATGCGTGGACCTATTTCTGGCGCCCAGCCAGTTTGTAAAAGACAAGCTGGTGGAAAGCGGGTGTGACGCCAGCCGCGTTCATGTATTACCGCATTTCCAAGAATTACCTGAGCATCCCCCCGGCCCTTTGAAGGCCGATGCTCCCATTCTTTATTTCGGACGTTTATCGGCGGAAAAAGGTGTTGCTGATCTTGTGCGGGCCATGCAATTCCTTCCTGGGATAAAACTGCAAATTGCTGGAGACGGCCCTCTGCGTAGCGAGCTTGAACACCTTGCACAAGGCCTCACCTTAACAAACGTGGAATTTGTGGGGCACCAAACAAAAACTGGACTGGATCGTCTAATTGGCGCGGCGCGTTTGACCGTGTTTCCCTCACACGCCTACGAGACCATGGGCAAAAGTATTTTGGAGTCGTATGCGCGGGGGTGCCCGGTGGTTGCGTCCGATCTCGGTTCACGGCGGGAGTTGGTGAAAGACGGAGTGACCGGGATGTTGTATCCCGTCGGCAACGTACCAAAGCTGGCCGAAGCAATTACGCTTCTGACCCGACACCCGGAGCTGGTCGCGAAGATGGGGAGGGAGGCGCGACGATTGGTACGCCATGGTTATCGTCCGGAAGAGCACTACGCTGAACTCTTGAGTTTGTATAACAAACTTGGTGGTACGACGGCTCCGGTGTTCCGCGGTGAGACGCAACCCAAGCAGCAGAAGCTGAAAGTTGCGTTCATCGGCGGACGCGGCGTGATCTCCAAATACAGCGGTATCGAAAGCTATTACGAAGAAGTTGGGCGCCATCTTGCCGGCATGGGACATGAAGTGACGGTGTATTGCCGCACCTATTTCACTCCCGACGTGGAACAGCACAATGGAATGCGGTTGGTCCGATTACCCACCATCCGTTCAAAGCACTTGGACACCGTGATTCACACCTTCCTCAGCACACTGCACGCCATCGCCGGGAGCTATGACGTGATTCACTATCACGCGCTGGGGCCTGCGCTGTTTTCGTTCCTCCCGAGGCTGTTTGGCAAAAAGACCGTGGTTACGGTGCAGGGTTTGGACTGGCAGCGGAAGAAATGGGGGCGGGTTGCGTCGAGGGCCCTGAAATTCGGTGAGCAAGCGGCGGTGAAGCTGCCCAATGCAACACTGGTTGTCTCTCAGACTTTGCAGCAACATTATCAGAGCCGCTATGGCACTAGAGCTGCGTATGTCCCCAATGGGACCACTTTACGCAAGCGCCGTGCACCCTCCCAGCTAGTGCGCTGGGGGATCGAGCCGGGGAATTACATTCTGTTTCTAGGAAGGTTTTCGCCGGAGAAGAATTGCCATCTCCTGGTCGAAGCCCATAAGCAGATTTCAACCGAGGTGAAGTTGGTCCTGGCGGGCGGTTCCAGCTACTCCGACGATTATGCCGCAGCGCTGCGAAGGCACGAAAGCGACCGTGTGCGGATTCTACACTGGGTATCGGGCGATGACCTGGAGGAACTCCTGACTAACGCGATGCTGTTTGTGTTGCCCTCCGATCTCGAAGGATTGTCTCTGGCTCTTCTCGATGCCATGGGCGCGGGGGTTTGTGTCCTAACCAGTGACGTTCCAGAAAATCGCGAGGTAGTAAAAGACGTAGGTTTCACCTTCAAACGCGGAGATGTCCGTGACCTGGAGCGCATGTTGCGGCTGTTGATCGAAAATCCACAAATTCGGGAAAGTGCCGCTCAGAGCGCAAGGCTACGAGTGCAGGAGAAGTATCTCTGGAAGCAGATTGCTGAGCAGATTAGCCAAACGTACGAGCAGGTTGTGCGCCCGGTAAAGCGTGTTCACCCAATGTTTCCCCCTGGAAAAATCAACGAACCTCGCGATTCCCGGGCGGCCTGAACCTCCTCAGTCTTAGATACAATCTCTGCACCATGAAAGTGCTGGTGTTTGGAGCAACCGGGCTGCTGGGCCAGGCCTTAATGCGCGAGTGGCACGAGGACCAGGTTGCCGGGCTTGGCTCAAAGGATGCCGATGTGCGGGATGCGTCGCAGGTACGCGATGCGATTCAGCGTGCCCGACCGGACTGGATTATTTTGGCGGCGGCCTACACCGATGTCGATGGCTGTGAGACCAATCGAGAACTTGCCTTTGAAGTGAATTGTCGAGGAGCTTTGAATGTAGCTCGCGCCGCCAAAGAATCTGGCGCTAAGTTGTTGTTCCTCAGTACAGACTACGTATTCGATGGAACCAAAGAAACTCCTTACGAGATCGGCGATCCACGCGCGCCACGAAGCGTATACGGCGCCTCCAAAGCAGAAGCCGAGGTTAAGATTTTAGAAATTATGCCTTCGGCTTGCATTATCCGGATTTCGTGGTTGTTTGGGATTGGCGGGAAATGCTTTCCGGATATGATCCTGAAATTAGCTGCGACCCGAGCCGAACTCGACGTCGTTACCGACCAACGTGGCTGCCCAACCTATTCCGTGGATCTAGCGCGCGCCATCATCCAACTCTGTCGAAAGGATGCGGCAGGAATCATCCATGCCACAAATCGCGGAGACTGTACCTGGTTTGATTTTGCGCGTGAGATCGTCGCTGGCGCAGGTTTGGCGA
This sequence comes from uncultured Acidobacteriota bacterium, assembly GCA_963837365.1. Classification (GTDB taxonomy): domain Bacteria; phylum Acidobacteriota; class Terriglobia; order Terriglobales; family Acidobacteriaceae; genus CAWBXL01. The sequence continues at coordinate 889,400 of CAWIMW010000002.1, read as the reverse complement.
CAAAAATAAATCCGACAACCAGCGATAAATTTGTTCGCCCAGCAGGACGGCCAAAGTATTCGGTTCTATCCACTGCAAGCCTGGAACAATACCAACTGACCATGCCGATCTGGCAGGATGCTTTGCAACGCTATCTTGCAGAGCGAACGACTACGTAGAGCACTCGCCACGCCCCAGCTTCAGCGAGTAGGTTTCCATATCGCCCCAGTCCACAAAGGTGTCCGCGGATTCCCCCGCGGCCGTAACCAGGGGCTGCAACCGCTCTTCGATCTCTTTGTGAGAAGTGCGCTCAACCCAGTTGCGGAACGATTCGCCATCCTCACGGTGCTTGCTATAGAGAGCGAGCAACTCACGGATCACTTGCGGGATTTGCTTCGCCGGAAGCGACATGAACTGCTTGCCGAACTTCACTCCGTCCGCGTTGACTTCTCCCCCCAGCAGCAATTGGTAGAACGGAGCTTGTTTATCGTCGATTTTGCGCACGTTGCCGTAGAAGCCAATGTCGGCCAGGTGGTGCTGTCCGCAGGAGTTGGGGCAGCCGCTGATTTTGATCTTCAACTTCTGTACTTCGGGATCGGACTGATCGGCCAGTTCTTGGGCCAGGACATCCGCCAAAGTAAGTGAGCGAGTGATGCCGAGATTACAGGTGGTCGCACCGGGGCATCCAGTGACGTCGGCGATGGTGCGCGCGCCCGGAGTAGCCAAGTCGAGGGCGTGCAGCTGTTCAAAAACCGGTTTCGCTTTCACCGCAGGGATCCACGGCATGACAAAATCCTGCGAGATGGCGATGCGCACCCCCGGCAGACTGTGTTTCTCCAAAAGGTCGGCCAGCCCGCGGAATTGTTCGGTGGTAATGGTCCCGGCTGGCAGTTTGATCCATGCCGTTTTGTAACCGGGCTGCTTCTGCGACATTAAGTTGTGCGAGGCCCAGGTTTCGTATTCTTCTGAGAAATGTCCATTCTGGCTTGGTGTTGGCGCAATGTTTACCAACGGTTGAGCAACCGGAGACGCTACCGAAAAAACTTCTGGCGGAGTAGTGATCAGCTTCCGCTTTTCGGCAACCAGGCGCTTGAGCTCCTCAATGCCTTTGTCGCGCAGCACAAACTTCATTCGCGCTTTCAGTTTGTTTTTGCGGTTCCCGGTATCGCTGAATACGCGCAGCACAGCTTCGATGGTCGGCAACAGTTCTTCCGCGGGCAGGAACTCGGTCAACACTCCGGCCTCGGTGGGCAGGCTTCCCAATCCGCCGCCAACCAGCACTTTGAACCCGCGTTGTCCAGTACCGTTCGATCCGCGCACGCGCGCGATCAATCCAACATCGTGAATACCAGCTACAGCGCAGTTGCCATCGTCCTCGCAGCCGGAAAACGCAATCTTGAATTTCCGCGGCAGATCATGGAAGTCCGGATGACGGAGCAGAAACTTAGTGATCCCCAACGCATAGGGAGTCACATCAAACGCCTCATCCGGGCAAATTCCTGACAGTGGGCAAGAGGTCACATTCCGCACCGTATTTCCGCAAGCTTCGCGCGTGGTCAGCCCGCAGTCAGCCAGCAGACGCATGGCGGCAGGAACCGTTTCTAATTTTACAAAGTGAAACTGAATGTTCTGCCGGGTGGTGAGATGGCCGCGCCCGTTGGAGCTTTCATCGCCAATGTCCGCCAACACCCGTAGCTGACGGGCGTCCAAAATCCCCGAGGGAATTTTCACCCGCAGCATCTGAAAGCCGGGCTGGCGCTGTCCGTAGGTGCCGTGCTTCAGGCGGAAGGGGCGGAACTGGTCGTCAGTGATCTCTCCGCGAATGTACCGTCCGGCGCGATCTTCGAACACACGGATTTCCTGTTCGATGGCTTCGCGGGTATGCCGCGCGTCAATGGTCTCGCTTTGCAACATAATTTGGCTCCAAAAACAACCAGGCCCACCGCCTTTTGGCGAGTGGGCCGTTGAGATTAAGACTGAAATTTAAGGGGTCTTAGCTCAAAATCCTCCACGCGCCAGAGATGGCAGGGCTACAACAACAGAAACACATCCCGCACTCTTGGTGGCAACGTGGCATGAGCTTGATGGCTCTGGCGCAATCCCGCGCCTGAAACCTATTGAAAGCCTACCGAACGGAAGGTCGCATGTCAACCAAAGTTCAGCGATAGAACCGATCTATCTCATTGATTTTTCAAAGCCCAGGCGGATTACTCCGGCGGTGTCCGGCGGTAGCGGCAGAGCAGACGCTTCTTGCTGGCTGAACCACTGGGCTCCCGCGGCATCACCCGCTGCCTGGAGGTCCCCGCCGGTGCGACGGCACAGAAAATCGATCAGTACGTAGTGGTAGAGAACCTGCCCTCGATCATCGCGCAGCACACGGTCATAAACTCCCAGTAAGTCCAGTGGTTCGATGAGCAGGCTGGTCTCCTCGCGGGCCTCGCGGATCACGCCCTCCCGCATGGTCTCGCCGACTTCAAGCACCCCGCCGGGGATGGACCATTCGCCGGCCAGTGGCGCGTGGCCGCGCTTGACCAGCACCACCTTGTCGCCATCAATGATGATGGCGCCTACGCCGATCAGCGGCTGTTTTGGATATTCTCTAGTTTCTGCCACAGTCAACCCTCGATGGTGCGGAGATTCTAGTCAAAAATGGGCCCAGGGGAAATCTTCCAGCCCACCTACTCGTTCTTAGCGCACTTTGCGGTTAAGTCTTTTGACTTGCAAAAGAAAAGCACCAGATTTTAACCGCAAAGGGCGCAAAAGAACGTCCGCAAAGGTCGCTCAGGAACCAAGGTCACCGGTTCTCAGTGGGCTAAAATGATCGCGTGTCACTCGACGAATACAAACGCAAGCGCCGGTTCGAGGAGACGCCCGAGCCTCCTCCCAAACTGGAGAAGAAGACCGGCCATCGCTTCGTCGTGCAGAAGCACCGCGCCACACGTTTGCACTTTGATTTCCGCCTGGAGATGGAAGGGGTACTGAAGTCCTGGGCCGTTCCCAAGGGGCCATCGCTCGATCCTGCTGACAAGCGGCTGGCCATGCAGGTGGAAGATCATCCCGTTTCTTATTTTGATTTCGAAGGCACCATCCCGGAAGGGAACTACGGCGCGGGGACAGTGATGGTCTGGGACGTCGGCACCTGGGAGCCGCTTTCTCCGATTCCGGTAAAGGGCAAGTTCGTGCCGGCGACTGACGCAGAAGCAACAGAGATGCTGCGCAAGGGAGATTTCAAGTTCCGGCTCAAGGGCAAGCGCTTGAACGGTGATTTCGTTCTTGTCCACATCAAAGCGCGGAGGCCAGGGAGCAAAGGCACCGAGTGGCTCCTGATCAAGAAGCAGGATGATGATGTAGTCACTGGTTACGATATCGAGAAATTCGACAGCTCGGTGTTGAGCAAGCGCAGCATGAAGGGCATTGCGGGGGACGAAGAGTCCGCCGAGTGGAAGAGCAGCCGTCCGGCATCGCGGGGGAAGGTCAAAGCCGCCTGGCTGGCCGACGCTTTGGAAAAACTGGACAAGAAAAAGCCCACGGCAATAGAAAAAACTAAAAAGTCCTCTGTGATCTCTGTGTCCTCTGTGGTTAAAGAATTGCCCGACGCGAAGAAGAAGCCAATGCCGTCGGTCATTCACCCCATGCTGGCCACATCCGCAGAAGAGCCCTTCGACGATCCCAAATGGCTATTTGAAATCAAATGGGACGGCTATCGGGCTGTGGCATTCATTGAAGACGGCAAGCTGCGCCTGATGTCCCGCACCCAAAACGACCTCACCGCGCAATTTGCCGAACTCAAAGACCTGCCTAGGTACGTAAAGGCCAAAAATGCAATCCTTGACGGAGAAATTGTGGCGCTCGATGCCGACGGCCGGTCCTCATTCAGCCTGATGCAGCAGCGGACAGGCATTCGCAAGTGGGGCCGCCGTGTTGCTTCGCAACCGGGTATTCAGGTTCTCTACTACGCCTTTGATCTTCTCTATGCCGAAGGCCACGACTTCCGCCACCTGCCGCTTGAACAGCGCAAAGAAGCACTGGCCATGATCGTGTTACCCGAAGGTCCGCTGCGATTGTCAGAGCATTTCGGCCAGGGCAAAGCACTGTTCGAAGCGGCCAAGCAGCAGGGGCTGGAAGGAATTCTCGCGAAAAAGCGCGACAGTTATTACGAAGAAAAGCGGACCGGCGACTGGCTGAAGATCAAAATTACCGACACGGTTGATTGTGTCGTCGGTGGCTATACCGAACCGGAAGGATCACGCCCGTATTTCGGTTCGGTTGTACTGGGTCTCTACAATCAGAAGGGACAGCTCATCCACGTAGGGCAAGCCGGCACCGGGTTTACCCACGCCACATTAAAAGACATTTGGAAGATGCTGGAGAAACGCAAGACGGCGCAAAATCCCTTTTACGGTCACGTCGAGGCCTTGCGCGAAGTCCACTGGATAAAGCCAGCGCTGGTGGCGGAAATCAAGTTTTCCGAATGGACGCACGAGTCCCAGGATGGCGGTATGAAGTTACGCGCCCCGGTTTTTTTGAGATTGCGGGAGGACAAGAAACCGAAGGAGTGCATTCTCGAACAACGAGTGAAGTCGCTGGCTACTTAATCTCCTTCATCGGCAACAACGAACCAAAATCCCGGCCCGAGGGTTCGACCGCCCGCACCACCACCGAATCAAAACCATCTCGAAATTCCGGATATTTCGCGACCACTGCCTTGATGATTGCCTGGTTGTCCTGAAAGGTCTGCGCAGTATTGGAGACATCCGCCGACGCATACTTCACAATCAGATCGATTTCATCGTTCACCGGTAGAAGAAAAAGGCTGGTGATCTTGAAGGTCTTTCCATCCGCGGTAATGTCTGGAGGCGGCAGATCCGCCGGCTTCACGCTCTGGAATTCATCATAAAGTTTGTCGGTGGCCAGCGTGCTCATAAACGGGACGGGAACCAGCAGTTCGCGGGCTTGTGCCGCATAGAGCCAGGCATTCCGCATTTCGCCTTTAGCTTTGAATTCGCCTGCTCTCGTCGCAAACCACTGGCCATCGTGACCGGCGGCTTGGACCGGTTTTACATAGAACCCAGCGAGTTTCCAGGCCGTGCCGTCCTGTTGCAGAACAAACGTGACGGTGTAAGCACCCTTCGACGTGGCTGCGTCCAGAATTGTTACCCCGTAAATTCCGGGCGGTAGGTTGGGAATCACAAATACCGCGCTGTTCGCGGTTTGTCCGTTCTGATTAAAGACCCCGCACAGGAACTCGGCCCGTGCCAGCGGGGCCGTTCCATCTGCCTTCAGCAAATATGGAGGGCGTGGTGCCGGTTGCACTCCCAGCAGGTTGCCCTTGCTCTCGGTGACCGCCGCCTCGATTCCGACAAAATTTGAGGCCAGGCTGGCGATGGCATTTTGCCGCAGAGAAGCCACGTCGCCCTGTGTGACCATGCCGTAGTAGCGCTGTGCAGTACTCACCAAAGCGGAGCTTATGGCAGCATCCATGTCGGCGCTAGTCTGGCAAACTTGTGCCACCGCAGGTGCTATCGCGAAAAATAGCAGTGCGGCCGGCATCAACGTGTTGCGGCACATGCGTCCCATATTCAATTAGATTCCCTGGCAAATATTTTACGCTGCCTCACGGTAGCTTGAGTGAGAACAACCCAGTCCATTGCGAGCATGTCCCTCGTATGATACCGTCGCCTTGAATCTACTTTTCTTGAAGGGGCCGACGCATATGGGTGTCTGGATTCTACTGGGTGTTCTGGTTGTCATCGCTTTCCTGCTGATCGGCATGTACAACGGCCTGGTGCAGTTGCGAGTGCGGACCGACAATGCCTGGTCCGATATTGATGTTCAACTCAAACGCCGGCACGATTTGATCCCCAATTTGGTGGAAACTGTAAAAGGGTACGCCGCGCACGAAAAGGGCACATTTGAAAATATCGCCAAGTTTCGTTCCATGGCAATGCAGGCCACAGGGCCGGTGGACAAGGCAGCGGCTGAAAATCAATTGACCGGCGCACTGAAGAGCTTGTTTGCGGTTGCAGAAAATTATCCTGAACTGAAGGCTTCGGCAAATTTTACTCAGTTGCAGGATTCCCTGGGACAAACCGAAGACTCGATTCAGAATTCACGACGCTACTACAACGCTGTAGTGCGCGACCTGAATACCAAGATCCAATCGTTCCCCACGAATATCCTCGCGGGCATGTTTGGATTCGTGCAGCGGCAGTTCTTTGAGACGGCTGCGGCCGACCGCGAGCCGGTTGCGGTGAAGTTCTAAGCAGCAATGACCCTAGCGGACAAAGCCTGCATCAAACGTCGCGCCGTGTCGGCGCGCATCCTCATCTTTATCGTGGTCTCGGCGTATCCTCTCTTCGCCCGCGACTGGCGCATCGCCAACTTTGAAGACACGATCAATGTCACCGCGGACGGTACGACATCCGTGCACGAACGGCTCACCATGTCTTTTGTCGGCGAGTGGCATGGCATTCACCGCACCATCCCCGTTGAATACCCCGGCCCCCATGGGACGAACTACACCCTCTTCCTCGATGTGAAAAGCGTTACTGACGGCAACGGAAACAAACTGAAGTACGAATCCAGCACTTCGCGCGGTTACCGCGATCTCAAGATTTACATTCCTGACGCAGTGGATACCACGCGCACGGTCGAGATTGACTACATCGTACGCAACGCCATCCGTCACTTTGAAGACCTGGGGGGCCACGACGAGTTTTACTGGAATGTAACCGGCAATGACTGGACGGTACCGATTGATCATGTAAGTGCACTGGTGATGTTTCCTAACAAAGCCTCAGGGCAGTTGAAGGCGCAGGCGTTTACCGGGGTGTATGGATCAACCCAGCACGAAGTCACTTCCTCGGTGGACGGTACCAGCGCCACCTTTGAAACCACCAATCCGCTGCCGATTCGCGGCGGGATGACGGTGGATGTCTATATTCCGAATGGCATCATCACTCAGCCCAGCTCGTTCACCTACCTGATTTGGTTTCTGGAGAGCAACCCGATTGTCTTTCTGCCCTTCGTGACTCTCGCGGTGATGTTCACAATTTGGCACTACAAAGGACGCGATCCTGACCCTGGCCGTTCGGTCGCGCCCATGTATGAGCCTCCGCCAGGGATGACTCCGGCAGAAGCAGGAACGCTGATCGATGATCGAGTGGACCCGCGCGACATCACTTGCACGCTGGTGGATCTGGCGGTGCGTGGCTACGTGAAAATTGAGGAAGTCTCCGATACCACGCTCATGATTTTTCACCACAAAGACTATGTTTTTCACTTGCTGAAAGATCGCGGACAGTGGAATGATCTTGCCCCTTTTGAGCGCGTCATGCTGGAGAATGTGTTCTCGGGCGGAAGCGAGACCCGCCTTTCCAGCCTGAAAAACCGCTTCTATACCGCGATTCCAGTAATTACTCAGGACATCAAGAGCGCTCTGCGGAAGAAAGGCATGTATCTTCTGGATCCTGATTCTGCAAACGGATATAGCATTGGCGGCGCTCTGTTGAGCATCGCGCCTTTCGCGCTTGCTCAATTCACTGGCTTTAAGAATGTTTTGAGTTCGATTCCGTTAGTGATTGCGGCGGGCGCAGTATCTGCACTCATATGGTGGTTATTCGCCCGGCAGATGAGTGCCTGCACGGTGAAAGGAGCGCAGACGCGGGTCCACATTCTTGGTTTGCAGGAATTCATGACTCGCGTGGATGCCGACCGCCTGAAACGCATGCCGCCCGACACCTTTGAAAAATTCCTGGCTTTCGCTATGGCGTTGGGAGTGGAACACAATTGGGCGCAGGCTTTTGCTGGGATCGTGCAGAATCCACCCACCTGGTATGCCGGGCCCGGCGGATACACCGGTTTCAATCCCATATTTTTCTCCAGTTCCATGCACAGCATGGCCACCGATATGCACCAGGTTTTTGTTTCGGCGCCGCGGGCTAGCTCGAGTGGTTCGGGCTGGAGTGGCGGAGGTGGTGGCGGTTTCTCGGGTGGCGGATTTGGTGGCGGGGGCGGGAGCGGGTTTTAGCAACACCCAACTTGCCACATTGCCATTCCGCAGCGCGGGTCCATCGCACGAGGAACCTGCTCTTTACCGTCCAGGAAAACAGATTCCTCCTCCTCGCTGCGCTCCTTGTCGGAATGACAAAATTATTTGGTGCTGGTGGGCTTTGCCGGGTGGTTGGGATTTTCGAAAACGCAAGCGAGCTAGATCAGTCGGTTTTTCTCTGCGACCTTGGCCAGTCCTCTGCGTACTCTGCGGTAATGCGCAAAGAACGCAAAGAAGAACATGGTTAGTTCTCTAATGCGGCATTGCCTGCTTTTTACTTAGCAATTGTTTGCTCTGCTCGGCCGCTTCTTTCACCATGAATCCCATTTTTGGATGCGAAGGTTCCATGTCAACCTTGATCCCAAAATCCCGCAGCGTGCCTGAAGTAGTTGGGCCAATCGAAACGATGACGGCACGGTCCAGCCCTTTCACCAGCGACTCGCGCAGTTTCATTTCTTCCGCAAACCCGAACAGATGATGGATCTGTACCGACGAGGTGAACATCGCCACATCAATTTCCCCACGGCTCAGAGCGGAGATCGCATTACGCAGGGGCGCGGTGTCCTCCGGCGGCTCCCATTTGTAGACATGGACTGGGAAAACTTTTGCGCCGCGTTCTTCCAGCGCAGCATAGAGCTCAGGACTGGGGACCCCATATTCCTGAATGGCAACCTGCTGGCCACGCAATGGGACCTTGTTGCTGTTTTCATCCAGAGCCTGCACCAGCTCCCGCCAAGTGTTAGGTTCAGGGACAGCTACCGTCACCGGTACTCCTAACTCTCGCAAGACGGCGATTGGTTTCGGGCCACGTGCAACAACTTTGGTGCGGCTGAGGGCTGCAACCAATTGTTCGCGCGAACAGACAGACTCAACCGCCTGCGCCAAATGCCGAGCACCCACGCCGGTGAGAAAAATCACCGCCCCGAATTTGTCCTGCTGAAGATCAGCCGCAAATTTCAGCTCATCTTCGTTTGGTCCTTCGGGAACTTCGCGGGTGGATGGGGCGATCACAGGCTGTCCACCGTTGTTCGAAATCAGTTGCCCCATTTCTTTGGCCCGACGGCTTTCGAGCGAGAGCACACGTAGACCAGCAAAATCTTCACCAGGCATTATGGCTTCCTTCACGATTCAGCGATGGCAATAGTCTAGAACCTGGAGTTCAACCTGGCATAGGGAAAGTTTGTACGTCTCGCGCGGTGTAGCGATTCGGGTTTGTAGCTCAAAATCCATTGGGCGGCACAAGCCAATGCTGGGTTGAGGTCCGGAAACTGACCGGGCGCCGTTATTTCTGTTGGTACATGGCATCGCGCAGAACAAAGTTTCCCAGCATACGCGACAGATCAGCAATGGCATGGAGCTGTGAAGCATTCGCAACCCATTCCGGATGCGTTTCAGCAGTTCCTACTCTGAGGAAGTGAGGGCGGCATGGCCCTTTTGAATCGTATGAATCAAGCCAGGAAAATCTTCACGGATTAATCGTCTATCGCCACTCTTGCAGGCTTCATAACTTCACTTGCCTTAGACCCTGGTCCCACCGCTGTTGTCCATTCCGTTACTGATCTGTCGCGTTGCTGGCCGTTGGAGGCTACTACATTGACATATTCATACCCGATCAGCGGGACCTACGGAAATTGAAAGTTTTTATTGTGGGGATAAACAGAGATTAATTTCGAAGAATGCGTGATAACAGGATCAATGAGTTACGCAGACCGCGTCCGTGGTGACGATTTCCTGATGTGTGACCTCGCCGCTCCGAGTTTTTCTTATGTGATATGGTGCGCTATTCACGACGTACACATTCAAGTCAGGACGCAGATTGGCCGCGTGCTTGACTGGTGAGGTTCGATGGCAGTGAGAGACCTGGCGTTGCTTCCGAATGATGCTCCCGCACTTTTTCCCATCTTCCTGAAGCTGGCAAACCGGCGCTGCCTTGCGGTCGGCGGTGGGAAGGTGGCTGAACCAAGAATCGAAGCCTTGCTTACGGCCAAGGCAAGCTTGCTGGTGGTGGCGCCGAAAGTGACCTCCAGCATCCACCACTGGGCGAAGGAGAAGAGACTGGTGTGGGAAGAACGCCACTTTGAACTTTCCGATTTGGATGGAATCGGGCTGGCGATCTGTGCAACCTCTTCCGCGGCGACCAATCGCGCTGTGTACGAAGAGTCACAAAACCGAGGGGTTCTCTGCAATGTGGCCGACGAACCTGATCTCTCTGATTTTTACTTTCCCACGGTCATGCGGCGGGGAGCCTTGCAAATGGCAGTTTCTACGGGAGGAAACAGTCCCGCTCTTGAACAACGCTTGTGTGATGAACTGGAAAAGAAGTATGGGCCGGAGTACGAAAGCTGGCTGGAATGGCTGGGCAAAGCCCGGGCGTCGATTTTCGCCGATCCCCTGTCCCCCCGTCGACGTAAGACGTTACTCCGAAAACTGGCCAGTGAACGGGGACTAGAGGAATTCCGCCGCCGCCGGGGGATGACCATAGCCCAGGAAAATCGTTAGGGCACCGTTTCTTCGGTCCGGTTCCGGTCTTTAGACCCGTAAAAACCCCTTAATCCCGTTGACTTAGCCGTCACCTACCCCTTTAACAGGTGTATCATCCATGGTATAAGAGCCTGAGTAGTGGATATTTGACTGTCGGTTAATTTACTCCCCCAGGAGTTGCGTGGTAATGGATCTGGCTTTAGAACGCCAAAACGGCCAGGGGCGAGGAGGTCTCGTGTCCGACGCACGCACTGGTAAACGGTTTCCGCTGGAATTGCCGATCAAGATCAGCAAAGAACAAGAAGGCTCTCCACTCAAAGGAGTGACGGGCAACTTGAGCGCGGCCGGAGTGTACATCAAGGCCGACGCGGCGCTGGAGATCGGCTCGGCCGTAGAATTCGAAATCGCCTTGCCTCCGGAGATGACCGGGGCCAAGGAAAATGTAGTCATTCAATGCCGGGGACGCGTCGTAAGAGCGGACGAAGCCAGCGGCTCCAAAGATTCACGCGGCGTGGCCTGTGTGATCGATTCGTATGACTTCGTACGCCACTCGTAGGGGCGAGGTGACGGGATGCTGAAACTGATTCTGGCCGACAATCAAGCTATCTTCCGCGCAGGGATTGCCAAAGTTTTGGCAGTCGAGGACGAAATGCGCATCGTGGCGCAGGCCCAGACCCAGGAACAAATGTTCATGGCCCTGGATAAGTTCCGCGCGGCAGTGCTGGTGATTGCCGGGGGGTTCCACAACGACTTTAACGCAATTTTGCAGTCGGCGACCCGTAACAAGACCCGGGTAGTAGTTCTGGCCGATACCGGCGAGAGCGCGCAACGCTACATGGGCGCGGGCGCTCACGGAGTTGTGTACCGCAACGTGACCAGCGCTTCTCTGGTGGATTGCGTCCGCCGCGTGGCCCGGGGCGAAACTTGGGTGCAGGACATCGCAGTACCCAGCGAGCTTACCGAAAACGATATGGTGGGACTGCGGGTACGCGACCGCCTGACGGCGAAAGAGCTGCGCATCGTGGCCTTGATTGTTCAGGGTTACAAGAACAAGGAAATCGCCTCGCAGCTTGGGACCACAGAGCAGGTGATCAAGAATTATCTGCGCAATGTGTATGACAAGATCGGCGTTTCCGACCGGCTGGAACTGGCGCTGTTCACCATTCACCACCGGATTCTAAATGAAGCTGCTGCTGCTACGACCACTGGGGCTATGCCTCAGCCGGCGCCGGGGGCGGGGGTTACTTCATAGAGATTAGAATGAATTAGAAAAAAAGCCGCTCATTCGAGCGGCTTTTTATTTGTTGCAGTATTAGTTCCGCCAAAGATTTTTCGCAATGAACAACACATTGGCAGGCCGTTCCGCCAGCCGCCGCATTAGGTACGGATACCACTCCGTCCCGAATGGAATATAAACCCGCATGCCCCATCCATCGCGCACCAATTTTTTCTGCAAGTCACGACGGATGCCAAAAAGCATTTGAAATTCAAAGGCCTCCCGAGGAATCCTTTCCCGCACCGCATATTCCTTGGCCTGATTGATGATGTTTTCGTCGTGCGTAGCCAGGCCATGATAGACGCTGCTCTTGAGCAAAATCTTGCACAGCTTCACATAATTGGCATCCACTTCAGATTTCTTCTGAAAAGCGACTTCTTCCGGTTCCTTATAGGCTCCTTTGCATAATCGGATGCGGATACCAGCCGCCAGCAACTTGGCGACATCTTCTTCGGCGCTTCGCATGTAGGACTGAATGACTGTGCCCACGCAGCCTTGATGGCCAGGTTGACGATGCAATTGGTGCACGAAATCCAGAGTACGCTGAGTGTAGGAAGATCCTTCCATGTCCACACGGACGAAATTCGCCGGTTTCATGGCAGCGGCCTTTACCACCAGACCGGTTACCAATTCATGTGCCAAAGACTCATCTACATCAAGTCCCATGTGGGTGAGCTTCAGACTGATATTGGCTTTGAGCCCGCGTGCGGCAATTTCATCGAGCAACTGATGGTAGAGCTTTGCGCTGGCCCGCGCTTCGTCAGGATTGGTAACGCTCTCTCCCAGGTTGTCCACTGAGACAGTCAGGCCCGCCTGGTTGACTGCCTGCGCCACACGCAACACGTCATCTACTTGAGTGCCGGCCACAAAGCGGCTGGAGAGCTTTTGCCCAATGGAGGACCGCTCTGCCAACGCCCGCAGGCGATGGCTTTCCGACAAAGCAAGAAAAAGCGCCCTTAACACGGCGCGCCTGCCTTATGAATTGATGGGGAATTGGACCGGACGATCACAGAACGTTCTATCACAACCAAAGGTTACACCGTCAACCAGAGGCCTGAAGAGGGCCACTATTCGTCAGCGTTAAACTTCACTTCCACCGGTTCTTTGGTGTCATGGGAAGCAGGTTCCCATTTCCATTTTCGCACCGCAGCGACCGCTGCTTGCACAAGAACCGGATGTCCACCCTTGACTTCAACGTTTTTTACCATTCCGTTGCTACCTACTACCACGTCCACTCGAACGATGCCCTTGAGGCTCATACGGCGGGCCATTTCAGGATAGTCGGGCATTACACGGTTGGTAACTTTGCGCTTGCCCTCGGGGTTATCCTGAGCAAACGACGGTTTCGGGCAGACTACCGCGACCGTAGCGAACAGCAATGTAAGGATTGCAGTCCAACGTTTCATTGGGGATTCTCTTTAACTTTGAAGAGAATACTTTAGGGTCAGCGGAGGGGAAAAGATAACCATAGTCACTGCACGGTACTAACACTTTTGTGCCACAACAGGTTGCGGGCTGCTAAGTCGTTTCTCATGAACGCTCAACAGCCTTCACAATTGGGCAGTTATTCGCCTTCTGCTTCCAGGAACTTTTCTGCTTCCAGGGCAGCCATGCAACCGGTTCCGGCAGCGGTAATTGCCTGGCGATAACGCCGGTCCTGCACATCGCCGCAGGCATACACGCCGGGGACGCGGGTATGCACATAGTGCGTGGTCTGGAGATATCCATCGTTATCGGTGTCCAATTGTTCTTCAAACATGCGCGCATTGGGAATGTGTCCGATACCCAGGAACATGGCGCTGGTGGGGTAGTCCCATACTTTGTGTGTCCGTACATTGCGCAGCTTGAGGCCGGTGACTTCCTTTTTGCCGACGTCGTAAACATCTTCCACGGTGGTATCAAGCATGAACTTGATCTTTTCATTCTGCTGCGCCCGCTCCAGCATGATCTTGGATGCCCGGAACTGGTCGCGGCGGTGAATGAGTGTGACTTTTGTGGCGAAACGGGTGAGGAAGATCGCCTCTTCCATGGCGGAATCACCTCCACCAATAACTGCGATCTCTTTGCCGGAGAAAAAGAATCCGTCGCAGGTGGCGCAAGAGGAGACACCGTGCCCGATCAGCGCTTTTTCACTGGGGAGGCCAAGCCACCTGGCTGAGGCTCCACTGGCGATGATGAGCGTACGCGTGAGGATGGTGTCTTTCCCTACTTTCAAGCTGAACGGGCGTTTGCTTAAGTCAACCGCATCCAGATGGCCAAGCTGATACTGCGCCCCAAAGCGTGAAGCCTGCATGCGCATGTTCTCGATGAGTTGCGGACCCTGAATCCCGTCTGGAAATCCGGGGAAGTTTTCCACCAGCGTGGTGAGCGCAAGCTGGCCTCCTGGCTCGTGCCCTTCGAGAACAAGTGGTTTCAGATTGGCGCGCGCGGTGTAGAGTGCAGCCGTGTGTCCGGAGCACCCGGACCCGAGTATCACAACATTGCGAATGTGTTCCATCGTCATAGATTAGATTGATGAATTTCGATTTGGTCGCAAGGCCGTCCGCAGGTTGCTGATTCTAACCGTCATTTCTTGTTGGCGGACGATTTTCGCACAGAAGCTGGTTTCTTGGGTGCTGCGCCATAGGAGGCAACCCGCGACAACTCATCGGGCACTGTGTGGCGTGCTCCCAGCAGACTGCGATAATGAGCGATGATTCCAGTAGCACTCTGGAACAAGGGCTCATAGGCGCTTTGGTCCGGAGCAGGAGATCCCTCGAGCGCCGGACAGCGCGCCAGAACAATGGATGATTTCCCAAAGCGTTCCAGCCGGATGCGGCTTACAGGTGTGTTTGTGCCCAGCATGACCGCCGGCGAAGTTACCGCCGCAGCGGAATCTTCGAGCGAAACTTGCAGCAGGTCTTTGGGATCACGGGCGCGGAAGGTCAGCGTCTCCGACATATTTTTCCCATCGGAACTGAACGAGTACTGCACGGTGGAAAATTCCGCCTGCACTCCAAACTCGCGGCGCATGCGCACCCAACTGGCGGTCGATGGATCGGAAGAAACATGTGTGTTGGCCCCGCCCTGAAGGAAAGCGGGAGTTTCATCCAGAGTGGAGCGTCCCCGGTCAACTTCGAAATCCTGGGAGAACAGGGGCTGCTTGGGAATGCGGTTCAATGCCGCGCCAATTTCCTTTTGCTCATCCGCCGAAGGCGTGCACACGTTCAGCATGTTTACCTTCACCTGGGGCTGTTGTGGGGCTTGTTGCGCGGCGGCCAAAAGAATGGAGCCCAAGCAGATACAAAAGATTGGAGTAATCCTAAACACGCAGCCGATTTTAACAGGGGCGAGCGATTCCTGCGACGTGGCAGGTAAAATCAAAGCATGGCGAATCTTACTTTGATCTATGGGCTCCGGCTGTTGCCGTCCGAAGAAGTTGCGGAAGTCGAAGATGCCGTTCTCAAACTGAACAACGGCCGCGAGGCGCGAGTCACCATGCACCTGCTCGAAGGCAGCAAGGATGAAATCGAAAAACAGCTGAAAACCAGCCTGGAAGCATTTTTCGATTTTTACCCCGAAATTTAGGAAAGCGCCTGGATCCCTGAAGCCGGGCCCCGGACTCCCCTATAATCGCTCTGAGCTATGGCATCTCCCTTCCGTTATTTGCGGATATGGATGGTTCGGGCGGGCCTGTATCCCACCACTCGTTTCGCACGTGTCTCCTGCCTGATCGTGGGAATGGACCTGCTGCTGTTTGCCCTGAAGAGAACTTTCGAACTCTTCGGCAGCTCGTATGGACAGCCTCTGAAGTTTTGGATCAACCTGCTGGGACTGGTTTCCGTTGTATTACTGCTAAGCCTTGCCTATCGCTGGTTGAAAGCCAGAATGTTGTGGCGGCTGCGCAACCGCTTGATCGTCACCTATGTCTTCATTGGCGTGATTCCTGCAATTCTTGCTGCTCACGATGCCATCCTTCGGCACCCTTTACCTCTTCGCCGGACAATTTGCCAACTTTGTCGTCATCTCCGAATTGAATTCTCAGCTTCGCAGCCTGGGAGTAATGAATTCTGAGATCGCCCTGATCTGTCTTTCAGGCTGAAGAAAGGAGAATCGCCTTCTCCGGAACTGTTGCGAAGTTTAATCCAGCAAGATAGCGGTACCCCGCTAATGCAGGTCTGCATGTGGAAGGGAAGTGCTGCACCGATTTGCAGCGATGGCTCAAGTTCCCGTCGGCACTCCCATCATTTCGGAGCCAATGCGCATTTTGAGGCTGTCGTTAATTGTACGGGATCAGAAATAGCTATATCCTGCGCAGCGCAGCCGCTCTGAATTTCAAGGGGCAGCGGCTCACGGTTGTTTCCAGTGAGCGCTGGACCGCATCATGCTGCATAGGTCGCGGCCACTCTGGGCGAAATCACGCTTCTCGCGACAACCTTACCGGGCCCGCCGTCGAAACCAGACGACACGAACCAGCGCGAAGCCGGAAGACACAACATGGCGGACCTCGATTTTGACCGCGGGAACTTGCCGCAGCATCGGGCTACCTTGCATCTTGAAATCGGGAACCCCCGCCACCGCTGGTGTGGTCGCGCCGCTCTCTGTCGTTGACTGGAAAACCGGGAACACTCAACCCTCTAGTTGGCTGGGTGCACGTTCGCACGCCGCCCATCCGCACTCTATGCGCGCTTATTCGCGCCAGCTGACTTTGTAAATGGAATGGAAAGTTTCTGACTCTCCTGGCCGTGGTGTTTGCAGTCATTGTGTTCCTTGGCTCTGATCACAGGCACCCGGCTTACCCGTACTGTGACGCGTGCCATCGCCCAACTTTACCTTGCAACACGGCATATCAATCAAGGTGACTTCGCCTATCGCATCCCGGTCAAGTCCGACGATCAGCTGGCCACTCTGGCGCACTCGTTTAATTCCATGTCCGAGTCGCTGCAGAATCTGCTGGAAGGAGCAGAAGGAAAAGCAGAAACTAGAGAACGAACTGGTCATCGCGCAGGAAGTGCAGGCGCAGTTGTTTCCCCAGAAGATTGCCCAGCTTGCCAAGTCTGGAAGTGCACGGATTTTGCCGTCCGGCACGCACGGTCAGCGGTGACTACTATGACTTCCTGCGAGTCGATCCTCACCGCATGGTGATGGCGGTGGGCGACGTCAGCGGCAAGGGGATTTCTGCCGCCTTATTGATGGCCACCATCCACTCCGCGGTACGCGCGTACAGCCTGGAAGGGATCCCGATTCTGCGGGAATCGCAATCTGCGGAGAGAGGGGGCAGGAGCAGCGTTGCACTTGCAGTCCAGGGGGTCGAGGTTTCCACTGCGGCCCTGCTGACCTTGCTTAATCACCAGCTTTACGAAAGTACGCCCGCAGAAAAATACGCCACCATGTTCATGGGTTTCTACGACGGACGGGAGCATACCCTGACCTACACGAATGCCGGGCACCTCCCTCCCATCATTCTGGGCACCCGAGGCGAAATCCGCAGGCTGGACCGTGGCGGCACCGTGGTTGGACTGTTCGGTGAAGTTGTCTATGAAGAGAGCGTAGTCCAGCTTTCTGACGGCGACATTTTTCTTGCATACAGCGACGGTGTAACCGAGCCGGAAAATGACTACGGAGAATTCGGCGAGCAGCGCCTGATCGATCTAGTATGGGAAAACCGTCACCTGCCGCTGGCGAAGATCAGCGAGATTGTGACCATCGCAGTGGATGATTGGATCGGCGCCAACGAGCAGCCGGATGATGTGACGCTGGTATTGGCGCGGGCGAGATAGCTACGATCCCACGTAGAACTGAAACGGCGCCCAGTAAATCGGTTTGCGGAAGCTGCTATCAGAATGCAGCAAGTCAAGTTTCGCCAGCCGCAAAGCGTCCTGAGGACTGCGGCCTTTCTGGATTTCCGCGTAGAAACGGTCCATGAGGCGCGGTGTGGACCTGTCATTCACCTGCCATAATGCGCCGATCACATTGTGCGCCCCCGCCCGTACGAATGCCCACGATAAGCCAACCAATCCTTCACCGTTATAAAGCGTTGTCCCCGAGCCGTAGCAAGTGGAAATGACTACCAAATTCGCGTGCAGAGGATGCCCAATGATGTCGCGGGCATGGAGCTTGTAGGAATCTTCTTCGGCGGTGGATTTTGACAGGATCACAGCGGAATCGAGCGGGCTGAGCTGGCTGGCCGTCCCGTGCGCGACGAAGTGGATGTAGGAAAAAGATCCCGGCTGGCTGTTAAAGAATGCCGCTGGATTGGCGGCGTTCCCAGAAAAGACCTGCCGCGCTGCTGGCGCGAAGTGCTTTTCGATATCTTGCATTTCGACCCTGGCGCTGGGTAAAGGAGGAAATTTCGGATCAGGAACAACCGGATCGCCGATCAGCAGCAGCTTCCCTCCCTTGGGCGCTGGTGTGGCGTGGGATGCCGCTAGCATGCGTAACGAACTGGCGTATGCAACGGTGACGTCTTCAATCCAATAATGCGGTTTGGGGCCGGGGACCAGAAGAGTCTCGAAGTTCAGGTTGTTCAAAACCCCGTCCGCAATTACGGTGACGCGTGAATTGCGAGGGATCAGCCGCTCCGCTGGGGCTACAAGCATTTCGTATAACTTCAAGCCATCTGGATTATGTTGTTCGAGTACGTCGGGCGGGTCGAGCAGGGCTTTGCGATAACGCTGCAACCTAGATTCAATTTCATTCGCGGGGGGAAGCTTGAAGAAGGATGATTGTTTGCCGGTGATGACCCAAAGATAGGACTGCTGCTGTCCGAGCCAGTAGAACAAAATCGGCCCGCCTGCGTTTCGGGCAACCATTTGCAGATCGGCGCTCTCTTTTGGGGATGAACCGCAGTTCGACGATTTTTCGAGCCATCCCAGCCCTTCAGTCAGAGTCTGCGCGCGGCCATAATCGGCAACCTCAAGGGTCTTGATGGTATTTCCACGGCCAATGAGGAAATGGATGTAATCATCGTACAGGCGGGCGGCGTTGGTCAAAAACGAGAGCCTGAATTCTTCAGCACCGACGGATCCTCGCGCGCATTCCAGGGTGGCCAGTGCAGATTGATATTGCCGATCTGCTGCTGCTGGCATATTTTCTTGTTCATAGAGATGGGCCAATTCGTGCTGCGCTTGCCATCGCAGTGAAGCCTCACCTTTCGGGTCCCTGATAATTTCGAGAAATAGATGTTTCGCACCTTCAAGGTTTTCGTCATGCAGGGCGATTTGCCCTTTGGCTAACAATGAGTACAGCTCCGCCAGCCGGTCTCCCCGGCTGTGCGCGAGATCAAATGTTTTTTGGCTGTATCGTCCGGCCAACTCAAAACGCTGCTCCTGGATGGAAACCGACGAAAGTGACGATAGAGCGTTGGTGATCTGTTCCGGGTCATTAATGTTTTTGGCAAGTTCAAGCGCTTTCGCGTAGCAATCGCGGGCAAGGGAGAGCTGATTCTGCGCGTTGTATACTCCGCCTGAGTTATAGAGCCACCGGATCTGGTCCTTGATGATCCCCAACTCTTTGGCTAGCTGGCCCGCCCGAAGAGACAGGTCTAGCGATTTTTCGAGATCTCCCATTTTGTAATACGACCAACCGAGATTGCCCAGGGCCTTCTCTTCGAGAATTCCGGAATTGAAAGAATGGGCCACTTGGGACGCCCGGTTTGCCCAGTCAATGGCTTCGTCATAATGACGTTGGTGGGTGGCTGCGAAGCTCAGATTAAGAAGGGCAGAAGCCTCAACAAACCTCTGATCGTGCAGGCGCGCAAATTGCAGGGCCTTACGAAAAAATGGCTCAGCATGGTCCGATCTCCCATTACGAACTTCAAGAATGCCGCGAGCCGTTTCTACTTCGGCCACGAGTTCGCTATTTGAGTTGGCACACAGGTGCTCGGCTTGCCGCAGGTTCACATCGGCCTCGGTGAGGCTCCCTAGCGCGGCTTGCGCCAGACTTTCCAGGAGATATTTCTTTATTTGCAGGTCACCTCCGGCAAGGTTTCCAGGCAGTCGCGAATCGAGCAAAGTCAGAGCATCCTGACTTAAACCCCTCCAGATTAAGATTTCCGCCTGTAGAAGGCGGAATTTCCATCCCCACACCGGGCCATTTGCGGAATAGATCTTATGGGCCTTCTCAGCTTCGACCTGGGCAGACACTAAGTGCCCTTGAAAAAACTCCAGTTTTATTCGTTGGAACTCCCCCTCCGGGCTATGACCTGGATGTTTTTCGGGGCTACAGGCTGTTGAAATTACCAGACTAAGAAACAGCAACCCAGCTAGGGTGCGCTGGTACCGTTGCCAATAATGTTTCCCACGCTGATGCTGCCGTGCGTCGGGCATCCCAGTTCCAGCCGGACCATACTCAACCGGTAGGAATTGGAATCCACAATCAACTCTGCCAGGGTGATCTTCCCGAACCCCGGAATGTTGATCACGTTGCCCTGCCTTGTCCCGGGCAATTTGCCCTTCGTCACCGTGATGTTTTCCACCAAAGAACACTCGATTTGGCTCTTGCCCTTTACTCCGGAATTATACTGACCGCGCTGCTGCAAGCAGGCAAGAAAGCGCGGGTCGTCCATCGTATGTTTCTCTGGGAAGCCGTGTTGGTCAGCTTTTTCCGGGTTACAGAGGTTTAGATCGAGTTCGATATCAAGTTGCGTGCCTCCAATGCGGAGGTTGTCAAAGCGCGTTCCCACAAAGTTTACGATCGGAGCATACTTGCCTTGCGCAGCCGGGTGGTCGGTTATGATTTGCGCAACTACCCGGTCGGCGGTCAAAACCTCACCGACGTTCAAGTCCTCGATCACGCTGGTCGCAAGCGTAGTCCAGCCGGGCCGCTTGCGGCTGACAATACCCGAGACTTGGGTGTGGGCTGCCTTGAATGAAAACAGACCTTCGACGCGGAAGTCATCGGCTCGAGCCGAGGTGTAACCGCCGTCCGGCGATAAAGTGAGCGGCGCCTGGGCAGCAACCACCTGCTTAAATGGCAGCTCGATGTGTCCGCCAAAGGCGCTGGCGTCGGCGTGAAAGGTGTGCGTACGACCGTCTATTATGTTACCCATAGGGCTCTCCCTTGAATTTTCTGGGGAAAGAATTGCTCTCGGCTGGCGCGTAGATAACGCTTGCTTCGACTAATCCTGAACCTGCACTTCAAGAGGCTGGCGCTCGATTTCTGCTTTCGGCGTACTATCCTGCGGCACACCGAAGACGACTAGTTGATACGTGCCCGAATTTCCATGCTTCGGATAGAAAGACATTGAAACAGAATTCCTGGCAGCGTCAACTGAAACCGGCAGCGACCCCTCCAGCTCTCCGGATGAGGATTGTAGCTCACACAGATAAGAAGCGAAACGGGATTCTGTCGGAATATCGAGCGTGAATGCAACCGGGTAATTTCGTTTGATGGTTACCTGCACTGCCGAACCACGCGACGCGCCAGCGGTCAAGTAAATCGGATTTAGGATATGCGGCGCTTGAGCAGCAGCAACGGCATTCTTGAGCTGCGGAACGGTCACAAAGTTTTGGTAGCTGACCACCACCAGCAACAGCGCCAGCACCGGCACAGCAATCGCCGGCCGGAACCACAACAACCACTGATTCGGTTTGCCGGGCACATGCGCGCTCGCAACTTCTACAGCTGTAGACGAGAATGCACCCTTGGCGCCATCTATAAGGGCGTAACCCGCCTGAACATCAAATTCACATTCTGGGCACTCAAAGAAATGCTCTTCGAAACTTCTACGGAGCTCAGGGGAGAGTTCGTTGAGTAGGTATTTTTCGACCGCCATCAGGCGTATCGCTTCGGGGTGATCCATGTCCGCATTTCCTCTCTGGATAGGTAGTGAATCAAAGCCGCGAAACGTTGCAACCTAGGGAGCCGCCCCGGCTCCTGCACCGTTGCCCTTGACCGGACCTTTCCCCTTTAGATACTGTGATTTAAATGCCTGTTTCGCGCGATGCACCAAAACCCGCAAGTAGTCCCGGTCCACCCCAAAGTCATGACAGATGTCGTCTTTGTCGCGCTCTTCCAGAAAAAGCTCCCTCAGAACGCGGCGGTCTCTCTCGGGCAGCTCCTCCAGAACCTGGCGGACGATTTTCACGGTCTGCTTGCCCATAGCGCTATTTAGCGGATCAGGGCTGTGGGTATCGGGGAAAATGTCGCCCTGTTCATCCTCTAATGGGGTCTCGCGAGCAGAGGAGCGGTAGTGCTCCATCAGCACATGGTTACAGACCGAAACCACGAATGGCCCCAGCCGCTCCGGATGACGGATGCCGCTGCCGCCGCGAACCACCTTAAAGACGCGGGCGAAGGTTTCCTGGCGCAAATCCGCAACCAGCTGGGACGATGACACACGGGAGCGCAGCTTCTTCTGGATCAGCTCTCCAAAATAGGCGACAAAGTGTTGCTGCGTCTGGTGATCACCCTCTTGCAGACGTTTTAAGTACGACGCATCAAAGGCCTCGAACTGCAAGCTG
Source organism: uncultured Acidobacteriota bacterium (assembly GCA_963837365.1). GTDB lineage: Bacteria > Acidobacteriota > Terriglobia > Terriglobales > Acidobacteriaceae > CAWBXL01. The sequence continues at coordinate 867,172 of CAWIMW010000002.1, read as the reverse complement.
GTAACCCCCCGGTGACCTGTTGCGAGTGCGCAACATTTTACACTGTGGCGAAGCTTCCGGATGCACCTTGTTATGAGCAATATTGATGGGGAGCATCATATTCGCAAATATCCAGCCTCTTGAAATGGCCCGTCTGGCAAGCCATTTCCGAGAATCAAGAAAAATCTACGCGCCTTGAAACGAAATTCTGAGGTCGAGCACTATCCCGGTGAAAGGCAAAAAAGAACTCAGATTTGGAGACCAGATAGTGGGAACCGCAGTGGCCAGAATCAACCGGGAATTGCCGTTGACAAAATCTGCGGTGACAGGCAGCACTGAAAACTCAGTCGCGAAAGGCAAATACGAAACCTTTCAAGCCCTGGTCATGCAGGCGCTCCAGTTGCGCAGGACCTATCGCGAGGTATTCATCCTCTGCGACATCAGAGGTTACACCGCAGCCGAGGCTGCCACGATTCTCGGTATCAGTGAAGATTCGGTTGTGCGGAGACTCTTGAGGGCACGCGGCGAAATGGGTCTTAATGGCGATGACGGCGCCAGTGCGCTGGCCGAATTGGTTGATTTCTAAGAGTTGTGCTTGGGGGAAGCACATGCCCGAGGTATGGACCTCACTCCTCTTGGGGGAGGGCTGTGGGGTAGGATCGCCGGAACCGGCAACCATCGGTTCCGGCGTCTTCGGGACCTTCGCGGCACCCCTAAAAACTGTTGCGCAGATCATCAAAGCCCAAAGTGGAAACCACTTCCTCACTCGCCGCTTGCAACCCCTTCCGCTAAACCCAAGAATCAAGATGGCCTTGACACGTATGCTCCGAACCGCCATGCTAACAAGCTAATGGGAGAGACCATGGCCGAAGCCTCACCAGAGAAGCGCTCGACGCGTCGTTTTGCGTTGCGTCTGCCAGTTGCGGTTAAACAAGAACAAACTACTCCGCAGGAACAAGATGCCACCAGCCGTGACGTAAGTGCTCGGGGCATATGCTTTTACGTGGAATCGGCGGTGGAGGCAGGAGCGGCGATTGAATTCACCCTTACCCTTCCGCCGGAAATCACCCTCACGGAGAGCATTCACGTCCGCTGCAAGGGCAAAGTCGTGCGCGTGGATGAGCCTGGTGACGACGGTAAGGTGGCAGTAGCGGCGGTCATTGAAGAGTATGAATTCCTGCCTCAGACTTAACGTTAGGGCCGTGTCAGCGTGATATCTTTCCCGCCGGCAACTTAAATTTGTATTGGATGGTTTCTTGCCGCGTCCTCACTACCAGCTGATTGGGTCGCTGATTGCCGCCGTAGTTTTGGCCGCCGGTTCATCCGGTTGGGCGCAGACTTCGCCTGCGAAAAGTGCTCCCATCGTCCGAATCCGTTCCGTGCGAGTGATTCCCAGTGCCGACGGGCCTGCCATTGAAATCATTACTACACGCCCGATCATCCCGCAAATTATCACCCTAAAAAACCCATCACGTCTGGTGATCGATCTGCCTGGTTCTTTATTGTCCGCGCGCAAAGGGATTGATTTCCGCAGTGATCAAATCGAAGGCGTCCGCGTCGATCAATTTCAAAACGCTCCTCCCATTGCGCGCGTAGTGGTCGACCTGGCAAAACCGATTGGTTACAGCTGGGACGCAGCCGGCAATCGCCTGATGATCCGCCTGAAGCCCCTTGAGCAGAAGATTGCTCCAGCCCCGCCGCTCCGCGAAAATGCAACCGACCTGGCGATCGTTTCCCCCGGGGGTTCGGGAGCGACTGTGCAAACCGTAGCCCGGACGGAAGGCCAGGGATCAGCTCTGACCGCAGGCAACGATACCGCGATCATGCATCTGCCGCGCGGCGGGCAAGTGCGGGTTTGCCCCGGGACCACGGTTTCCGTGAACTATTCGAAAAGCGGCCGCGACATGCTGCTGGCCATGAATACGGGCGCACTCGAAGCGCATTACGTTCTCGATACATCGGCGGATTCTGTGATGACTCCCGACTTCCGCATCCTGTTTGCCGGCCCCGGAGAATTTGATTTCGCCATCAGCGCCGACTCGCGCGGCAATACCTGCGTTCGTTCGTTACGGGGAAACACCGGCTCGGTGATTGTTTCCGAATTGCTCGGAGACGGAACTTATCAGGTGAAGCGCTCTGAAGAAGTGGTTTTTCATGGAGGCCAAATCTCGCAGCGCGGTACAGGGATTCCTGCCAATTGTGGATGCCCTGAGCCCATGATTCCTGAACTGCTGGCATCGGCGGCACACCCTCCTGTGTCGGCGACCATTGCAGGCATCCACCCGCAAGTTGATGCCAATAGCTCGATGACCTCACCGTTGCCAGACTCGGATAAAGTCCACATTAAAGTGGATGCACCGTTTGTTTTTCGCGGGACCGACACTACAGTTCCGTCCGCCCCGGAAGTAGCGCGGTTGTCTTTGGGGTACGCCGATCGACCTGCGCCCTTGGAAGTGATGGTCTTGCCGCCCCCGCAAATGATTGCAGCCAAGCCTCGAAAACGCGGATTTTTTGGGAAAATTAAGGGCTTTTTTTCCGCGATCTTTTGATAGAGATTCTCTGGATCTATTCGCCCGGTAATCGATATAAATCCAGCTCACTCATAGGGAAGTCCTTGACGTTATCCGTCATCAAGGTACAGTTGTGCTCTAACGCGATGGCGGCAATAATTGTGTCCGCTAGAGTCAGAGTCCGGCCTCTCCGTGACCACTCACTTTTCAGTCCTCCAGCGACCCGCCCGATATGGCCGGTAATGTCATAACATTCCAAAGCGCTGAGGAACGTTTCGGTTCGGGCCTCTTCGCCGGGACGCATGCCTGCGTAGACCTCGGCTACATTCAGGGAAGAGGTAGCCAAGGTATGTCCCGCACGCACCAACTCAGCCAGCAGTTGCCGTCTCCCATGACGGAGCCGCAGAGCGTCAATCAACACGGTTGTATCAAGCAGAAGGTGCATTAGCGGGACTTGCCGCGTTTTTCAGTGACATGCCGCAGGCGGGACTCACCGTGTTGGCGCAATTTACTTACCCAGGTAGACGAGTGCCCCCCCAACTCAGGATGATCTTTCTCCCTCCATGCCGGGTCACTGCTCTCAAGAAATTGCAATAGCTTCTGCCGCCGGACTTCGTTACGCGCAGTTTCTACCAGAAAAGCGCTCCTTCCACGAGGGCCGACGATAGCGTCAATTTCCTTGAGGAGATCTTCTGGAAGCAGGACATGGGCTCGTCGGATCGACATAGGTGTGCCTAATCAGTGGTACATAGATATGCACATAGTCTATGCACATTTGAGGAAATTTTCAAGCTGCGCGCGTGAAGCGTCGGGGAACTGGCTGATTTTCGTCTTTCGCTATCGCTATTTGTTGGGAGCATCATCTGCTTCTGCCCTTCCCAGCGTTCCTTTGCGGGTTCCTGTTACTAAGGTTCATTGCCCGTACTTCTGGGCCCCGCATATAATTTCCATACTCTCTTCCACTATCTGAGGGAATCGTTGTCCATGACGAAGGGCGCCGCAGCAAGCCCAGAGCCGGACCACAACCGGCAAGGGCAAGAACTGGAGATTTTTCACGGGGTGGCTAAGGCCCTCACCTCTTCGCTGGACCTCGACTCCATTCTGCAAACCATCATGGAGAAAATGGCCGAGTATTTTCAACCAGATACATGGTCGTTGCTCATGGTGGACGAGGAAAAGAGTGAACTCTACTTCGCCATCGCGGTGGGTACGGCTGCGGAAGCCTTGAAAAACGTCCGGCTCAAAGTAGGGGAGGGCATCGCCGGCTGGGTGGCTAAAAACGGCGAGCGGCTGATCGTCCCGGATGTCATGACCGACCCCCGCTTCGCCAAGCGGATTGACGAAATGACCAAATGGGAGACGCGGTCCATTATCTGTGTTCCACTGCGCTCCAAACTTCGCGTGCTGGGTGTGATTCAGTTGGTGAACGTCCACCTGGAGCACTTCACCGACCAGGAAACCTATTTCCTGCAATCCCTTTGCGATTACGCCGCCATCGCCATCGAAAACGCGCGCTCAGTGGAAAAAATTCAGGAACTGACCATCACCGATGACTGCACCGGCCTCTACAACGCGCGTCATCTTTATAAAACGCTCGAGGCTGAGGTCTATCGTTCGTCGCGTTTCGGATATGAATTCAGTGTGCTTTTCATTGACCTCGATCACTTCAAACAGGTCAATGACACTCACGGACATTTGATTGGAAGCAAGTTGCTGGCGGAGATCGGCTACTTAATCAAAGCCCAGCTCCGGCTGATCGATTTCGCCTTCCGCTATGGCGGGGATGAATTTGTAGTCCTGCTGCCGCAAACCGGAAAAGACTCCGCCGTCAATGTGGCCAAGCGTCTGCGTGACAGCTTGCGCGCCAGCATGTTCTGCAAAGAAGAAGGATTGAACCTGAACGTCCGCGCTTCGATCGGTATGGCAACTTATCCGCACGACGCAAAAACTCCACACGATGTCATCCGCCAGGCAGACGAGATGATGTATCTGGTCAAGAACACGACCCGGGATAATATCGGAGTCGCCCAACGCGGAGTGATGAAGTAGGGCGGACCGCTTATTGCGCAGCTTCTTTGACCGTCATAATACGATCTCCATCCACATTCTTCAGCTGCTGCACAGTCCCTGACGGCCAGTGAATTTCCACCAAGTCTGCAGCGGTGTCAGGCCCAAGACCGAAATGCACCGGCCCGGCGCTCGAGGATGCATAACCTGCGCAACTGTGCATCTGGCTGTATTGCGCACCGCGTTTTGTCACCACCTTAATGCGTGCGCCAATCCCGTCACGATTGCTCTTGGTTCCTTGCAACTTGAACTCCAGCCAATGATTGTGGTCGGGACTGTCATTCATCCAAATTTCACCTGGGGCGCGGAGCGCAGTCACGGCGACGTCCAATTTTCCATTGCCATTCAAGTCCCCGACCGCAGAGCCACGATGGCGAGATGGAGGGAGTGCGGTGAATCCCGCCTCCTCGGTCAAAGCGGAAAACTTCATTCCGCCGAGGTTTCGGAAGACGGTGTTCTGCTGCTCCACTGCGACTCTTGGTTGATCCTTCATGGACTGCACGTGCCCGCGCGAAACAAAAATGTCCTTCCATCCGTCGTTGTCAAAATCGGCGATATTGGGGGAGTAGCCCGCCATCGGCATGCTGAGCTGTGTCATCCCACTGGTTTCAGTTACCTCGGTGAAATCGCCTTTCCCGGTGTTGCGGTAGATGGGGAAAGTCTCTTTGTCGAGCGCGACCACAACAATGTCAGGATAGCCATCGTTGTCGAGGTCGTTGGCGTCCGTTCCCATGCCTGAAATGAAGACACCGTCTTCCCGCAACGCAGTATTGGTCTCGAACGCCACTTCATCGAACTTCCCGTTTCCCTTGTTTCGAAAGAAAAAGTTCACCAGCTTATCGTTAGGCACAAACAAATCCATTTTGCCGGTAAGACTGAAATCGGCAGCAGCTACGCCCATGCCCTTTCCCGGATGCGCGCGTAATCCCGATTCCACCGAAGCATCGCGAAATGTTCCGTCCCCGTTGTTAAGGAACAGCTGGTCGGGTGTCGGCTTGTACATCTTGGGATGACAGTAGTCATGGTGACCGAAAACCTCGCAATCGGGTTCGGTCTTAGCGTCCCACTTGAGATAGTTGATGACGACCAGATCCAGCAGCCCATCATTGTTTACATCCACCCATGCGGCTGCCACCGCCCAAAGTGGTCCGAATTCGGAATCAGGTTTGTTGAATCCCGCCTTCGTGGTGACATTCGTGAAGGTGCCGTTGCCATTATTGTGGTAAAGCGTATTGCGATACACGCCGGCCACGAAAACATCTTCATAGCCGTCATTGTCGTAATCGCCGATGGCAACTCCGGTATCAAAGCCAGTTCCTGCGAGGCCCGCCTTTTGCGTGACATCGGTAAAATGCCCATGCCCGTCGTTTTCAAAAAGACGATCGGAATATTGGGGAGAGTCCTTCTGGAGCGTGTCGATACTTGCTCCATTGGTGAAAAATACGTCCAGCTTGCCATCATTGTTGTAGTCGAAAATGGCAACGCCCCCAGCCATGGTTTCGGGCGCATGGGCCAGAGGCGTTTCAGAGTTGTCCAACCGAAAATCAATTGGCTGGTAGGCAAAGTGAATAGGGCTGGATTCTTTTCCCGGAGCGGCAGTTTGCGCGCTCATGGAAACAATCAGCAACCCTGCAACCGTTCCAACTACAAACTTCCAATGCTTCATTGGCCCAAGCTATTCCGGCAGCTTCTGTTCTCCGTGGATGGAAAGCTTGGCCTCGGCCCCCGTAGCGGAAGTTCCCGGCTGGCCTCCACCCACAGTAATACTGTACTCCCCGGCGTAGACCGCGCGGTCCCCCGCGTCATTGACAAAGCTCAAGTCACGCGGGCCCACACCGATTTTCACATGTTGCGTTCCACCCGCTGGAATATGAACCCGAGTAAAGCCCCGCAAGGCGCGTAACGGCGCCCCTTGCACATTGGGGAAGGTGATGTAGAGCTGCACGACTTCATCTCCATCCGGCCCGCTGGCATTCTTGACATCCACCTCTGCCGTAAGCGGGTCCCCAGCGGTTAGATCGTTGGTGGACAGCTTGAGGTTGCTGTATTCGAACTTCGAATAACTCAAGCCATAACCGAACGGGTAGAGCGGTTTCCCTTCGAAATAACGATAGGTGCGATTACTCATCGCGTAGTCCATGAAAGGAGGCAATTGCTCGACGCCGGTATAAAAAGTCACGGGTAAACGTCCCGCGGGATTGTTGGCGCCAGCCAGCGTCTGCGCGATAGCAGCCCCGCCTTCTTCGCCGGAATACCAGGCATCCAGAATTGCGTTGGCATGATCATTGGCCCAGTTGACCGCCAGTGCGCTGCCGTTCATCAATACAACCACCAGCGGTTTTCCAGTTGCGGCAAGCGCTTCGAGCAAGTCTTCTTCATCTTTCGGCAAATCAATCTTGGTGCGGTCGCCGCCTTCGAAGCCCGGCACATTGACCTTCATCTCCTCGCCTTCGAGTTGAGAAGTAATGCCCACGACCGCAATGGCAACATCGGCATGCTTTGCCAAGGCAACCGCATCCTGAATCGGATTCGCGATGACGCGCAGCCATACCAGACGCACGCCCGCTCCCCCTTGTCCATATTCCAGTTTGATCGAATAACGATGCCCTTTTTCCAAATGGGCAATGGCCGTGTTGGGTTCCGGGCCGTGCGGCTTGAAATCATCCACGATCAGCTTGCCATCGAACCACAGCCGGTACATGGAGCCGACATTTCCAATCTTGTAATCGCCGGTGTCATCGGCGGTTAGAAACCCCGTCCAGCGCGCAGAAAAATTCTGCATGCCCGGAGGCGGCAGAATGGCGCCACGCTCCGGGCGGAAGCGGTTCATGCTGATGCTTTTGTCCACCCGGACCACCTGTGCCGTTCCCTCAAAATCTTTGTTGGCAAAATATTCACCGCGCAGCCCAGCCTGCCCATCGGGAGCTGAAAGTACCTCGGTGGGAATCAGTTCTTCCGCACGCAGGAAGTTCATTCCCGGCGCGTAGGTCACTTCGGCGGAGGGAAACTGCTTGCGAATCCCTTCCAATGCAGTGGTTGAGCGCGACGGCGTGCCGTTGTAGTTGCCTTGCAGCACGCGGTCAGATTCGGCAAGCGGCCCTAAAACCGCTATCTTTTTTACACCGGCAACCAAAGGAAGCGTGCCATCGTTTTTCAACAGAACAATGGATTCGCGGGCCAGCTTCAACGCGAGTTCCCGGTGCGGCTCACTGTCAATTTCCGAGTCTGGGGTCTGCGCATATTTCACCATCTCGGGAGGATCGAACATCCCCAACCGGAAACGTGCCGTGAAAAGACGCTTTAACGAGACATCAATGTCCTTTTCGGTCAGGAAGCCCTGCTTCACCGCATCCACAAATCTGGCGTAGTCAGAGTCATCTTTGACCACGCGGAAAAAATCAGCACAATCGTTGTCCATCCCTTTCTTCACCGAAAGCCCCGCCGCCCCAGCCAGGCTTCTGGTGTACTTGTGCCCGCGATAGATGTCTGCTACGGCATCGCAATCGGAAACCACGTATCCATTGAATTTCCACTTGTCTCGGAGTTGGTCCACCAGCAGGAAATCATTAGCGCACGCCGGTTGGCCATTGACGCGGTTATAGGCACACATCACCGAACCGGCCTTGCCCTCCGTGACCGCCGCGCGGAATGCCGGCAGATAGGTGTCTTCCATGTCGTGTTTTGACACCGGAATATCCATGCTGTGCCGGGTTGGCTCGGGACCGCTGTGCACGGAAAAATGTTTCGGCGTGGAGATTACGCGGTAATACTTGGGATCATCCCCCTGCAATCCGGTAACGAAGGCCACGCCCATGCGCCCAGTGAGGAAGGGATCTTCTCCGTAGGTTTCCTGGCCGCGCCCCCAGCGCGGATCACGGAAGATATTGATGTTCGGAGACCAGAAGTCGAGGCCCTCCATGATGGCTCGCCGCCCGGCGCGTACTGCCTGATTGTGCTTGGCTCTGGCTTCGGTGCCAATCACGATGGCCATTTCGTGGACCGACGGCATGTCGAACGTGGCAGCCAGCCCGATCGGTTCCGGAAACACGGTGGCCGTGCCCGCATTGGCCACACCATGGAGAGCCTCACTCCACCAGTCGTATTGCGGGACCTGCAAACGCGGAATGGCGCGCGCCTGGTTCACCAGCTGAGAGGCTTTTTCCTCCAGAGTCATCCGCGAAATCAGATCCTCGACTCGTGCATCCATCGGCTGCTTCGGGTCCAGATAAATCGTATCTTTAGGCTCGTTTTGCGCCAACAAACTGCCGGCCAACAGCAGAACCGCAACACAAATTCGAACATACGGATTCCTCATCGCATTAACCCCTTGAATTGAGTGATCGTCCTGCTGAGAGCTTACAGCGTGCCCCTGTTGTCCTGCCGATCTGACAATCGACTGAGTGTCTAAATCGGTTTAGAAGTGTGCAAACGCCATTCAAAATATGCGGAGTGATTGTAGGCGTGGCTGCTGTGGAGTTGCAAGTAAGGTCGAGTAAAGATTACTGCTGTCGTCGCTGTTCGCTCGGCTGTTTGTTGCGTACGCGCGCGGGCCCAGTCGTTTCCCGCACGATAAGCTCGGGTTGCACGATCACCTCAGTCGGCACGTTGTCGGCTTCTTCGGCGGTTTGCGTAATCCGGCGGAGAATCGTTTGCGCGGCAATCTCTCCCATTTTTCTCAGGGGCTGGCGCACGGTGGTAAGCGCGCGGCCCTGATAGGCTGCGCTTTCGATATCATCAAACCCCACCACCGATACATCTTCCGGTACACGCAGGCAAAACTCATTCAAGGCCCGTGTCGCGCCCATGGCAGATACGTCATTAAAAGCAAACAGCGCGGTAAAGCGCTCTCCGGAAGCCAGCAGCTTCTGCGTGATTTCATAGCCGCTGTGGGGAGCGGTCGGAGCACTGTCCTCGATTGAGGCAACCAGTTTGGGCGAAATAGTAAGCCCCATGCGCCCGGCAACTTCAACGATTGCCTTCCAGCGAACTTCGGTATCTGGAACGAAGTCCTGCCCTTTTATAAAAGCGATCTGGCGATGACCAAGATCCACAAGGTGCTGTAACGCAATCTCCGCAGCGCGATGGTGATCGAGGAGGATTTTGGTCACGCCCTGAATCGAATGATGGCTGGAAATAGTGGCCACCGGCATCGGCAAATTGATATTCCAGGGTGTACACACAGCGATGAGCCCATCCACCGAGCGATGCAGAAAAATCTGCGCATACTCTTCGACCAAGTCGGGCCGGAAGTGGTGGCTGGCCACAAAGTAGAAATACCCAGCCTGTACCAGGTGGTCCTCAATCCCTCCCAAAACGGTCGTGTTGTAGCCCTCACTCACTTCGGGAACCATGACCCCGATGGTCAGGCTGCGGCGGGTACGCAGACAGCGCGCGAAGAAATTAGGCTTGTAGTTGAATTTCTTAGCTGCCGCAAAAATCAGGCTTTTGGTTTCAGCAGAAACTGTATCGGCAACCGCCGAGCCATTTAAGACCAGAGAAACGGTAGCCGGGGCTAGTCCCAGGTAGTCAGCTAACTTCTTAAGGCTGAATGTCTCGCTGGCGGGAACTGAAGGCGTTCCGTTGGACTCCATCCTGGGCATGCCGGGCAGTTTGTCATATCCCTTATGGAAGGGCAAGAGGAGATTGTTAACGCAATCATTCCAGTCTATCCGATATCGAGGTTGATGAGGCAGGTTCCGACCTTTTCTGTATCTTCCTGCCTGTTCAGCTAAATCGATATAGAGCCTTTGCAATATCGTTTTTTTTGCTTGACAGTCATCATCGACTAGGGATAAAACGCCAACGTGTCTATCTTTAACGTATTCGTACGTTTAGGCTTAATAGACTTTAAGGAGTATTCACCGTTTGGAAAACTCGTTCCGGAGGCTAGCAATGAAGTTTATTTCACACTTAATAACGCTCATCATGGGAGGTGAGTTATGAGGGTAGAAGCCTCGACGCTTCTTGGCAGTATCTTTAGTGTGCGTAATTGGAAGCACTTGTTGCTGGGCACGCTGTTGCTCGGCATGTTCTCGAGCTTGGCATTGGGCCAGGATACGGCGACCTTGCTGGGAACCGTTACCGACCCCTCGGGCGGGGTTCTTCCCAACGTAACTGTAACCATCACGAATCATGCTACCGGATTGATCAAAACCTCTCCTACTAACGACGTCGGTCAATACGTATTTTCGGGTGTCCAGATCGGGACATACGACGTTAAAGCCACGGCGCAGGGCTTTAAGGCTCATGAAGCAAAGGGAGTCGTCCTGAACGCAGCGGATCGTGTTCGGATGGATTTTCAGATGGCGGTCGGCGCCATCTCGGAAACGGTAACCGTGGAAGCTACCGCCCTGAACGTGCAAACCGACAGCGGTGAAGAGAGCTCACTGGTCAATGGCAGACAAATTACCGAGCTGTCCACCAAAAATAGAACGGTCTACAGCTACGCATCGCTGGTTACCGGCGCCGCGAACTTGAACCCGGACACGCAGGTCCCAGTACCAGTGGGCGGCGCCTCGGGAAATATCAGCTTCAACGGCAATCGGCCCGGCCACAACTTGTACATGCTCGATGGCGGGGAAAACTCGGACCGCGGCGGCGCCGGTAGTTCCAGCATCCTGCCCTCCTTGGACGCTATTGCCCAGACCCAGGTCCTCTCCTCCAATTACAGCGCCGAATATGGGCTTTCTTCCGGCGGAACCATCAGTTCAGTCACCAAGTCCGGAACCAACAAATATCATGCTTCGGCTTGGGAGTTCTTCCAGAACGACGCTTTGCAGGCGATCAACTTCTTCAACAAGGGGAAGGGTGAGTTCCGGTATAACGTGTATGGCTTTAACATCGGCGGCCCGGTTCCGGGTTTGAAGAACAAGCTCTTCTTCTTCTACAACCAGGAATGGCGCAAGCTGATTAACGGTACCAACATCAATCAGCCGGTGCCTGTGGTGACACTTACGGGGGCGATTTCACTGGATTCGTGCCAAAGGACGCAAGGACAGTGCAGATGTTGTCATCCCGTTTTCAGGGCTGCACGCGCCTTGTGCTAATCAGCTCTCTGCGGCTGCGCAGACGGCTTGGACTAATGCGGGCCAGGCATTTAGTACACCCGATGCCGGCGGGGGCTGCTCCGCCGATTCCACTAAAACCGTCGCGCAGAATCCGGGGTTTGTTGGTCTTAACGGCAACGCCATCGCTCCTACCCTGCTCGATTCCAACGCTCAGTCGCTGTTGACAGCTGGGATTTTCCCGGCACCCAACAACGGCGCCAACTTCACAAAACCCGTGAGTCTGCCCAACAGCCTGCGGGAAGAGATCACTCGTATTGATTACAACGCCACCAGCAAGCTCACGATTTACGGCTCGTTCGTTGCCGAATCTGTCGCGCAAAACCTCCCGAACAGCATGTGGAGCGGCAGTAACGTCGCAACGGTCGGAACCAGCTTTGGCAATCCCTCGTATGCCGGGGTGGTTCACAGCGCCTACGCGATTAGCCCTAACCTCATCAACGAAGCATCCTTCAACTATAACGGCAACCGCATCCACATTTTGCCAGCCGGACTGGTTTCGGCGCCGGCGGGCTTTACTTTTGCTCCGTTTTTCCCGCATACCGGTGACGGCGAAAACGTTGGCACCCGCATTCCCTCGATCCAGTTAAACGGCGCTCACAATAGCACGGGTTCGAACTACACGGCCAACTGGCAACCCTGGAATAACAAGGCCGATAGTTACCAGCTCCGCGATGATGTTTCCTGGTCCAAGGGGCGGCACCAGATGAAGCTCGGCTTCGGCTGGCTCCTCTATAAAAAGAACCAGGACTGGTTTAAGAATACGCAGGGTAACTTCCAATTTAACGGTAACTTTACCGGAAACGACTTTGCTGACTATCTCCTTGGCTACGCTTCCAACTACACGGAAGACGCGGTCAAGAGCGCAGGGCAATGGAACAACGTTTCCTGGTCGCTCTACTTCCAGGACAACTTCCGCGCAACCAACCGCCTCACTCTGAACCTGGGTCTGCGGTGGGATGGCATTCCGCACACCTATGAAGCCAGCAACAACATGGCCAACTTCTACACCAACCTGTATGACCCCGCTAATGCGGCCACCATAACTAACGGGTCCGTGGACCCGGGCAGCGCAGGACTTGGCGGAAGCCCGGATCCCGCATTGCCAGGCCAGTTCTATGTCAATGGCATCGGTCAATGTGGAGCGGGTGGAATTCCCAAGGGCTGCGTCAATGATAGCTGGAAGAACTTCGGGCCACGGATCGGTTTCGCTTATGACATAAGCGGAAACGGCAAAACCGTGATTCGCGGTGGATACGGCATCATGTACGAACGCATCCAGGGGAACGACGTGTATAACAATGCAGGTACGGTGCCCCTTGCTGCCAGCATTAACTTTAACAACGTGGTGTCTGTCAAATCCGACGGCTCCCGTAGCCGGGGGTGCTCCGAATGCAGGTTCGATCCCGATCAACAACATCACGGGCCTGGACCGTGCCAGCTACAAGGCGCCGCTCAGCAGCCAATTCAGCCTCGGGGTTCAGCACTCCATCGGCAAGTCTGTACTGGATGTGAAGTATGTTGGCACGCAGAACCGCCACCAGAACTTCTACACTGAAACCAATCTGATTCCTTTGGGCTCACTGTCGACCTTCACCGGTACGTACGATGAAAACGTCCCATTTTCCGGGTACCATGGCATTCGCATGGCGCGAAACGAAGCTAACGGGGATTACAACTCCCTGCAAGCTTCCATTCGCGGCAATCTGAAGAGCGACCTGCAATACCAGGTGGGATACACCTACTCGCACACCAACGATGCCGGAAGCCAGGGAAGCAGCGCGGGCGACCTGGGTACGATTTCCAATCCCTACCTGGGTTGGAAGTATGACTTCGGACCGGCAGACTATGACATCCGCAACGTGTTCTTCACGAATTTCGTGTACGACCTTCCATTCTTGAAGAACAGCCCTAGCAAGGGACTGAAGACGGCTTTTGGCGGGTGGGAGATTTCCGGTATCATTGCCGCGCAATCAGGCGCTCCGCTCAATATCGGTTTGAGCGACCAAGTAGTGTGTCCAACCTAGTTCCGAATACCTCCAACCGACCGGATGTAAGCGGTAGTGGGCACGATCCGCACACTGTTGCCCAGTGGTTCGATACCTCCATCTACTCCACGCCAGCCGCTAACACGTGGGGCAATGCGCCCCGTAACTCCGTTCGGGGCCCCGGCCGCGACAACTGGAGCCTCTCGCTCTTTAAGAACTTCATGCTCAACCAGGAGCGCGGGAGCAACCTCCAATTCCGTGCGGAGTTCTTCAACGTATGGAACCACACGCAGTTGATCGGAAATGGTGCACAAGGTGGCATCAGCAGAAACCTTGGGGCTGGCGACTTTGGCAAGGTAACTAGCGCCTTTGACCCCAGAACCATTCAGCTGGCCTTGAAGCTTAGCTTCTAGGCTTTTAACAGTTGTAAGTACATTCAAATGCGGCGGGCGGGTTTATCCCACCCGCCGCATCTTTATTGGGGCTATGCGGATTCGGTTCGATCGATGCCATGGGCTTTGTTGGTGATGGGGTACTTTGCTCGGAAGGGTTCGTATCAGGATATGGCTTTAGCCATATCGCTGAAGTGCAAGAATTGGACGGGCTTCAGCCCCGAGATTTGCTCAAGCGACCCAACCTCAGCGCCTGAAGGCAGATCATTTGATCTGCTTTTGCGGCAGGCCTGAAGGCGCTGCCCTGATACGCATCATGGTTGGCAAACTGCACCACTGTCTTTGTGAACTGGCAAGGAGAGGCAAGTACAAAGACTCATGTCGAGTCTTCCCGTTTAGAAGGGCATTCAGACCGCCATAGCAGTGTGGCAATTAAGCGGCTTCAACCTGAATGAAATCAATCAGAGTTTGCTAAGCGAAAGGGAAGAACGGACTACGTCGGTTCAATGTTTAGAGTTGAAAATCTACTGGCGAATCTTCCCGTCTGCGGTCAAGCGCTCCAGCCAATGCTGTGCTGTCTTGGCGTCCGGGCCTCGACGCATTGTATTTGAGGAATTCCCGCAGGACTTGCGCGGAGTCTTGATAGCGCCCCATCACGGTCAAGCACTGGGCCAGAAGCAACTCGGCCTGGGCAGACGATCCCTGCGATTCGACGTGCGCCTGGTTAGCCATCTTGAGCGCTTGTTCGTACTGCTGGTGATAGTAATAAGCCTTAGCCAGCGCCCATTCGGTCTCCCAGCCTGATGCCGGCTGCAACTGGATTGATTTCTCCAGCAGTGGAATGGCTTCCGCAAATTTCTTTTGATTTACCAGGTCCATCCCCAGCGCTGCAAGGATGCGAGGTTGATTGGGATCCATCCGGTTGGCTTTTTCCAAAGTGGTCTGTGCCTGCTCCCAATTGCTTTGCCTCATATCGAGCATTCCTTGAAAGTAAAGGACATCCGGATTTCCCGGCGCGAGTTTCATGGCCTCGCCAATATATTTCTGCGCCTCTTCCAGTTTTCCGTCCTTTAGAGCCTGTGCCCCCTTCTCCAATGCTTCCTTTGCCTTAGGGGCAAGCACGGCCCCGCCGGGAGCTCCTGTTCCCGCCCCCGAGGTCGTGTCCCGTTCGAGATACACGTCTTCCTGGTACTGAATCGCAACCGCAATGGAGATATCCTTTTGCGCTGCCTTATAGCCCGCTGCCTCCACGGTGACGGTGAATTCCCCCAGACCTCGAGGAATGAAGAAGGCGCGGCCCTGTGAGGTTGATCGCTGATCTTCCAGCGCCCCGTTCTTGTAGAGCTGCACCGACATCGGAGCGTTAATTACCTGACCGGATTTATCGCGAACTGTAACCGCAATCTCGGCGCGACTGCCCCGGCTATTCGTGCCTTGCTCGCCACTGTCCTGGCAGGCACCGGAAGCCGTGAGCACACACACCCCACCCAGCAGCGCAAGCGCAACTCGTCCAACACAAATGAGAAGGTTATTTGCCATGGGGCACATCCGCGAGGCCACAAATATGGCCAAGACTAGTCCCCGGAGCCTGTACCGTCAAGCGAAACGTAGACCTTCAAAATGCATGCTGAAAACGCTCTCAGGACCACGAGGTCGGTGAGACAGGTATTCTTTTCTATCATCTACGAACCGCTTGGCAAGGGACATCTTGGGTCGGGGAAGTCCGGAAACTGCGTTAAGATTGGATTACAAGACGCTCATCCAAATGACGCAAAGGATGCTCAAAGCCGTCGTTCTGACCCTGTTTTTGCCCCTGCTTGCCGCCGCACAAACGGCTAATCCCGCGGATGCGATTGCCCTGGAACAGCAGGGTAAGCTGGCGGAAGCGGCGAAGGTTTGGCGGACGGTAATTGTACATAATCCAAAAGACGCCGCCGCCTTGGCCAGCTTGGGGGTGGTCCTTTCCAAGGAAGAGAAATACGCGGAAGCCGCCGGTGCCTACAGAAAAGCTCTGGCCCTCAATCCCAAGCTGAAGATTCAACTCAATCTTGGATTGGCTGAATTCAAGCAGGGACGGTTTCCCCAGGCCATTGCGCCATTTAACAAGGCGGTCGCAGATGACACGAACAATCTACAGGCGCGCGCGTTGTTAGGTTTGAGCTACTACGGGGCGAAAAGATTCCCCGAAGCGGTAAAACAGTTGCAAATTGCATCTCAAGCTCAGCCGGACAATGCGGAACTGCATCATGTATTGGCGCAGAGCTGCCTATGGGCGAAACAATACGATTGTGCGCAGGAACAATTCCGCCAGATCCTTCAGCAGGAACCCGATTCCGCAGCTGCTCACGTGCTGTTAGGAGAAGCCTTGGATGGTCTGGAAAGAACCCCGGAAGCAATTACCGAATTTCAAACCGCAATACAATCTGCGCCACGGGAGCCCGATCTTCATTTTGGCCTTGGCTACCTATACTGGAAGTCGCAGCGGTACCCGGAGGCGCAGAAGGAGTTCCAAGCGGAATTGGGCTTGGATCCGAAACATGCTCAATCCTTGGCCTATCTAGGGGACATTGCCATCAAACAAAATGATCCCCAGAGAGCAATCGACTTTTTGCGGCAGGCCATCAGCCTGAAACAAGACATTCGCATCGCCTACCTGGATCTAGGCGCCGCGCAGGCGCAGTTGAAAAACTATCCCGAAGCGGTCAAGGCACTGAATCGTGCGGTGGAACTCGACCCGAACCAGTCGGATGCGCACTATCGATTGGCAAATGTATACAAAAGCATGGGAAATGCGTCGGCGGCTCAAGCGGAATTTGCCAAAGTGCGCAAGCTACAGCAGGGGCCGGAAGAAGACCTTGTCCACAAAATGTCTTCCTCGCCGCCTTCCTTGAAAGGGCCTTAACTTACTTTCGCTTGACGATAGATGCCGTTGTGGATCTCCGTCTGCGGATTGAACTGCGAGTTGTTTTTTGCTTCAGTAAGTTCACCCTGGGAGTTCACATTAAAGATGCTTGTCCCAGGCCGGCACGTTGGAGATGCCTCCTCCATGGTGTATCGTAGTTGCGCCTGAACGGAGCGGCTGCATGGATCCAAATATCCCGCTGGGAATTTTCATTGGCTTTGCCCTTTGGTTTCTGGTGAGTTATCTGGCCGGCGGAATTTATACCGTCGATCAGAACGAGCGCGCGGTGAAAACCAATTTCGGACGTGCCGAGCGCATCGGCACTGCCACCACCATCAACAGCCCCATCGCTCAGGGCCTCGATGCCGAGGAAAAGCAGCGCTACAACTATCCGCAGGTCCGGGTGCTCATGCCCGGCGGGCCTTATTTCAAGTGGCCGTGGCAAAGGATTTATAAGGTCTCAATTGCCACCCAAACCATCAACATGGCATTTGATCCCGAGTTCCCTGGTGCGAACCAGTCGGGCACCGTGGTGGAAGCCGTTACCAAAGATCAGTTAAACACCGGCATGACAGGGCAGATACGGTATCGCATCTCAGAACGAAATCTTTATGCGTATCTCTTTGGGGTAAAAAAACCGATCGCGCATGTGATGGGATACTTCGTCTCGGTATTACGTGAGCGTATTGCCACATTCGAAGCTCCCGCCGACCCCAATGCGGTTGTACCCGTAGTGAGCGGAGGCGGTATTTCCATCAACGACCTGCGAAAGAACCTGCGCGACCTCAACGAACACATGGACCGCGAGTGCAGCTCTTCGGAGGCACGCTATGGCATGGTGCTCGATGCTTCATTGATCACGGGCATCGACCCGCCGGCCGAAGTGGAGTCGGCACTGGCGGCAATCAACACCGCCCACAATATGGTTTCGTCGGACGTCAGTCTGGCCCAGGCGACCGCGGACCAACGGATTGAGCTCTCCAAACGGGCGGCGGAGATCGAAACTCTCAAAGCGCAAGCGGAGGTTCAACCGCTGGTCGCTCTCGCCAGCCAGCTCGCAGACTTGAAAGCTACCGGAGAGGGAGCGTTGCGCGCCTATGTGCGCAATGTCCGCCTCGGGCTGTTCAGCAGTGCACAGCAGGTGGTCATGGAGGAAAAGCGATGAGCGCGCTGATGACTCTGGCTGCCTCTGTCTTCGCCACGTTTCTCGCTTGTTTCATTGTCGTACCCGCGTTTTTCTGGCTGCTGCGCTTGTTCGGGGTCTATGCGGTTGTAGAAGAAGGCCGCTGCTATGTCTACGTCCTGTTCGGCAAGGTCGTCGCGACCATCAACGAGCCAGGTCTGCATATTCTGTTATTTAAGCTGGGATTGAAGGCCCCCATCGTGCGCTGGCTGGGCAAGCTCTATGTCCTCGACATGCGCATTGACCAGCAATACCTGCGCAGCCAGCCGGTGAACTCAGAGGAAGGCGCGCCCATGGGCATCGGGATCTGGTACGAGATGTTCATCAGCGATCCCGTGTCATTCTTGTTTAAGAATGCCGACCCGCGCGGCTCGCTGGCCGCCAACGTCAGCAACTCAACGGTGCGCTGCCTGAGCAACATGAAGCTGGCTGACATGCTGCAAAGCCGCCATACCATGAGCCTGACCGTGCGCACCGAAGTTTCTCCCCAATCCCACGAGTGGGGATACAAACTGGGTTCGGTCTACATCCGCAAGGTGCATTTCCGCGATGCGCAGATGATCAAGCAGATCGAGGAGAAAGTGGTGAACCGCTTGCGTCAGGTGACTTCATCCATCAAGCAGGAGGGCGCAAACCAGGTCAGCATCATTACCAGCACCGCCGAGCGGCAGGCCGCTGTGGAATTTGCCAAAGCTGCTGCCATGCGCCCGCGGATTGTCGGTGAAGCTCTGAATAAAGTTGCGGCTGATCCCGAAGTTGAGTCCGCGATGTTTGAGATCCTTGAAATTCAGAAGATCATTGACAGCAAGGCACGGATTACGCTGGTGCCGGAGCATAGCGGCATATTGCCGGAATTGCTGGCCGCCAGAGGTAACAACGAGACGCCCGTAGTTGCGCCTAAGACGCGCTGACCTATGCGCTCGCAAGTGATATCATGAGGCCTTCTTTGGCCGGTTGCTGGCCAAAGGTTAAATGCGATTTCGACGCAAACTCCCCATCCTTGCAGGCATTCTGCTGTTTGCCATTGCCGTCGCGGTTGTAGTATTTCTGCGCAAGCATGCGCCTCCCGAAGCCGCCCGTTTACTGCCACAAGCGGACGGTTTTATTTACGTCAATTTGAAGCACTTGCGGCGTGCGGGGGTTCCCGGAAAGCTTCCGGAAGTCTCCCACGATCCGGAATACGAACAATTTATCCAGGCTACAGGATTCCAGTTCGAAAACGACTTGGATGAAGTGGCTTTCGCCATGCATTATCCGACTGGGCAGCAAACCCAGATGCGCTATTCGGAAATATTTATCGGCAAAATCCAGGGCCAGCGTTTGCAGGATTATCTGCACAAGATTGCCAGTTCCGTAGACACCTACCAATCGATTGACATTTACAACATCCCTCTCGAAGACCGCGTGTTCCGCGTCGCCATCATCGGAGTGGACCTGGTTGCCGCCACCAACCTCGGTGATCCGCGGGTGATGGAAGGAATCATTGACCGCTCCCGCAAACTGGCTTCTCCATTCGCAGGCCCGGCGTTGCTGCGAAAATACTATAAGTACGTTCCATTCACCGAACGCTATGTACCTTACGCGAGCCTGGCATGGTCGGTTTTCCGGGTTGATCCCGCTGCGGGGAGTGCTGGCAAGGGGCCTTTTGGACTCTCGTTTCTGTTTTCCAAGCCCGCAGTAGTAGTGGCATCGGTGAACCACGTAACTGCGGTAAGTTTCCAGGCCGAGGCCATTACTGACGACGAGGATGAAGCCAGGCATGTGACCGATCAGGTCCATACATTTCTGGCGATGTCGCAGGCCGCTGAAGCCGCAGTAGGCAAGGCAGGTCCTGATCCTGACATCAAACAAATCTTCCAAAGCCTGCAAGTGAAGCAGCACGGGGACCGGGCCGTCCTGACTGGGAAGGTCTCCCCCAGCTTGATTCAGAAGCTCTTGACCGGCCCTGCAAACGACAACTCACCCGACCAATCGCCACCGCAGCCACCACAATCCTCCAAGCATCCAAAGAAGTAACCTCCGCTCCATGTGTGCATCAATACGGGTATGGGCAAATCCAGTTATCCGCCCAGATCAGGCTGCGGACAGGTAAAATAAATGCTTATGAGTAATTTGCCGCTTCCCCTGGCGTCGTTCACCGCGGGCATCATTTCGTTTCTTTCACCCTGCGTGCTGCCTTTGGTGCCGGGCTACGTGTCGCTGATTTCGGGAGTCGGTGTCGAAGAGCTCCAGAACCAGGACTCCAAGCTGATGCGCAAGGTGATGTTGAACTCCATAGCCTTCATTATGGGGTTCAGCGTGGTTTTCATCACTCTGGGCGCAATTTCCACCAGCGTGGGCCAGTTGCTGGCCATGTATAAGTCGAAGATTGCGATTGCCGCGGGCGTGATTATCATCCTGTTCGGACTGCATCTGACCGGCATTCTTAAGATTCGCGCCCTGTACTCTGACAAGCGGCTGCACAGCGTAAAGGGCGGTGACACGCCTTGGGGAGCTTTTGTAATCGGCTTTGCGTTTGCATTTGGCTGGACTCCGTGTGTAGGGCCGATTTTAGGCGCGATTCTTACATTTGCCGGAAATCAGGATTCCGTAATAAAAGGCATCATCCTGCTGGCTATCTACTCGGCGGGCCTGGCGGTTCCATTTCTACTGACCTCGCTTCTCTTGGAACGGTTTTTGAAGTTTTACAGCCGCTTCCGCGCGCACATGCATGCGCTTGAAGTCGCCAGCGGTGCGCTTTTGATTGCCCTCGGGCTGTTGTTGGTATTTGGCCGCTTCACCCTCTTGTCGAGTTACTTGTCGTTCCTGAACCGATTTGCTTTGTAAGGGAGCTTTTGTGAAACGTGATCCGGTAATTATCTTGGTGGTAGCGTTGGCGATCAGCATGATGCTGGTATTCGCTTACAAAATGACAGGGAAAGCACCGGTGGAGGCCAAGCCGACCGGTATCAGTAAACCGGCCCCTGACTTTGCCCTGCAAACCATCGATGGCAAAACCCTCCACCTCAGCGATTTCCGTGGCAAAGCTGTAGTGGTCAATTTTTGGGCGACATGGTGCCAGCCCTGCAAGATCGAAATGCCCTGGTTTGTGGAGCTTCAGAGACAATACGGTCCGGCAGGCTTGCAGATCCTCGGTATTTCCGCGGATGAGGACACCAGTGCAGATGAACTGGACAAGTTCACCAGGGACTTGGGGGTGAATTATCCTGTGCTCCTCGGGAAGGAAGAAGTGGAGCAGGCCTACGGTGGGATTCAATTCCTCCCGGTCACGGTTTATGTGGATCGCCAAGGCAATGTAGTGGACAAAGTATTCGGCTTGAAAGGACGAGCCGAGATCGAGGACGACATTAAAAAGGCACTTGGCCCGACGCCTACGGCGACACAAGCTCAGAAGTAGCAGTTTGGGGGAATACTCATAGCGATGCCAAGAAAACTCGCGCGGCAAGTCCTGGTGGCCGTGGTGTGCAGTGCGCTTCTTGCTGTATCAGGACTCGATGCCCAGGACCTTCGCCCGCGGAAAGCGCCGTCGGTGACCATGGTTGATCCTGGAATCACCTCAGTGGCCCGGGGAAAAGCTGCCGGCGTAGATTTATTTTTCCGGGTAAGTCCGGGATTTCACGTCAACTCCAACAAGCCGCACTCGGAATTCCTGATTCCTACAACCTTAAGATTGACGGCGCCCACCGATATCGTGATCGGGGTGATCAGCTACCCTGCCGGAGTGGAAAGGAGTTTTCCCTTCGCCCCCGACGACAAGATGAGTGTTTACGGTAGTCAGTTTGCCATCAATTTTGCCGTGCGCCCTTTGGCCAATGTGGTGCCAGGAAGATATGCAGTGCACGGTGCTCTAAAATATCAGGCGTGCGATGATGCGACCTGCTACCCGCCGAAGCAGATTCCGGTAAGTTTCCTTATCAAAGTCGTGCGTGCGAAAACCGAATCACATGGCCGCAATCCTGCACAAAGCCCTCACATCCACCGCTAACCCCAAAGACAGTGAAGCAATCAAAGACGGTGAAGCCATAAGGGCGCAAATAACTCTTCACGGTGATGCCGTGTTTACGCACTGAGTGTTTCTCGGCGCTTTCTAACCACCCACCAGTTGACCAATCCCACGAGTACAATTGCGCCCAGAATGTAGGACCCGATGTAGTCCACGCGGGTCCCCAGTACCAGGCAGATGATGACACCCAGCCCGGCGAAATAGGGACCTCCGGGCAGCCGGAAGCCCGCTGCATTTGCCTGTTTCTTTCGCAGAACAGGCAGGGCCGCGCACACCAGGCCATAGTAAAAAAGGCGGGCCACGGCAGAGAGCGTGAGGTTCCATTCAAAATTGGCCGCGAGGGCCAATCCCCAGGTCAACAACCCAAATACCAGAATTGATAGGTATGGCGTACGGAACCGCGAGTGGATCGCGGCAAAAAAGCCAGGGAAATCTCCGCGTTCCGCCAGGGCAAACGTGATTCGTGGCACGGCGAGAAGATTGGCGCTGAGGTATCCATAGATAGAAACCAATGCACCGATGGCTACGATACCTGCCCCAGCGTTTCCGAAGATGTAGCGCGCAGTGTCGGCGAGCGGGCGCGCTGCATGGGCCGGATCAGGCAAAACTCCGACCACCGTCCATTGAATCGCGGTGTACAGAATCGTGCACAATGCCAGTGCCGAGAAAAGGGCGAAAGCCACGTCCCGCCGCGGGTCCTTGGCTTCCCCCATCGGCGTAAGCGCGCCTTCAAATCCTCCATAAGCAAACACAAGCAATAAGATCGCCTTCAACCAGGTGCCGGTTCCCGCGGAAGGAGCCGGCATCGGAGTGATACCGTGTCCCGCAGCCAGGTATAGCGCTCCGCCAACGGCGACTGCAAACAGCGGAAGCAACTTGGCAATAGTGAACACATTGCTTACCCGTGTTCCCGCGCGGACGCCGATAAGATTGATCACCACCAGAATCCCGATCAATAGGGTCAGGACGGCAAAGCGCGGGAGCGGATCTTTAGCCTGCGGCCAGAACTCTCCCAGATAGACCACGAACAAGTCAGCATTCGCCGCAGGCGCTGTAAGCCGCGCCAGCCACAACAACCATCCGGTTTCGATACCCAGCAGCCGTCCGAAAGCAACCCGGGCATATAAGTAAGGCCCGCCAGTACTCGAGAACTGGGAAGCCACCTCCGCGTAGCAAGCCATGATCACGCCGACTGCCAGGCCCGCAATCAAGACTGCCCAGGGACTCGCCTTACCCACTAAGCCTGCGATGGAAGAAGGCAGCCCGAAGATCCCGCTACCGATGATGGAGTTCACCATCAACGCGGCCAGACTCCAGCGGCCTATGGCGCGGACCAGGCTGGGATGGGCGGACGAAGGCATGTGGGTTTGTATCATAAGCGGTGGCGCTGGCCCATCTTCAAGTTTTGCGTTTATGATGTTTGCCCATGCCCGACAAAGTCCGCTGGGGAATTCTTAGCACCGCTGACATTGGCCTCAAGAAAGTCATTCCTTCTATGCAGAAGGGAGAGCGGGTTGAAGTCGTCGCCATCGCCTCGCGCGATCTGAAGCGGGCCAAAGAGGCGGCACAGCAGCTCGGTATCCCGAAAGCCTATGGCTCGTACGAAGAACTCCTGGCCGATCCGCAAATCGAAGCCATCTACAACCCTCTTCCTAATCATCTTCACGTTCCCTGGTCGATCAAGGCTGCGGAAGCCGGCAAACATGTGCTCTGCGAAAAGCCCATTAGCGTTACCGTGGCCGAAGCTCGGACCCTCCTTGCCGCACAAAAGCGCACCGGAGTCAAAATGGGAGAAGCTTTCATGGTGCGCACCCATCCACAATGGTTGCGGGTGCGTGACCTGATCGCCTCGGGCCGTATTGGCCCCTTACGTTCCATCCAGGGTTTCTTCAGTTATTTCAACCGCGATTCGGAAAATATCAGGAATATTCCAGCGTGCGGCGGCGGTGCGCTCATGGACATTGGCTGTTACCCCATCACGACTTCCCGTTTCATTTTCGGCGAGGAACCATCGCGCGTGTTGGGGCTGATCGAACGAGACCCGGAAATGCAAACCGACCGCCTTACTTCTGCCCTGCTCGATTTTCCCTCGGGCCAGTCCACATTCACCTGTAGCACGCAGCTTGTGCCTTACCAGCGCATGAATTTCTTTGGCACACGCGGCCGAATCGAACTCGAGATTCCCTTCAATGCTCCCAACGACCGCCCTTGCCGGATATTCATTGATGACGGTGGGGATCTTTTTGGCGCGAACATCTCGACTGAAGAGTTGCCGACATGTGACCAGTACATGATCCAGGGGGATGTCTTCTCCCGCGCAGTGCGCCAGGATAGCGAGGCCCCAGTTTCAATCGAGGACGCCATCAAAAACATGGCGGTGATTGAGGCAATTTTCCGCTCGGCGGAAACCGGAAACTGGCAAACACCTTAAGCATTCCGCAACTTGTGCCTTGCGCATACAAAGTTGTGCAATCGCTCTCATCAATCCCCATGCCGGCGATACACAATGATGGACGGCACTCACTAAAATGGCGCTACTAAAGCATCCCCGGCAAAGTGCCGATTACTTCATTCAGTAGAGTCTTTCGCTGGCGGCAGGCAATACCCTTCGTCCCACGCAAGCGTTGGCACGCGCGCGAAAGGTCGGAGCTGTGCCGCGAGAACTCAATCATGCGCACGCCAATCTCAGCGTATGCGGGGCTGGTGCGCCTCTTCAAGCGCAATCAAACACCACCACCGCCCGCCGATCCGCAACATTGCGATGTGCCCACATTGCGCGGCGCAGAAATCGCCGCGGTGTACTACAACCAGCGCGTGGCCGGTGATTTCTACGAAGTCTTGCGCGTAAGCCCGTCCCGCGTATTGTTCGGCCTGCTCGATGTGGCCGGACACGCGCGCAAAAACTTCCAACAAGCGGTCGTGTCCAGTGCCCGCGATCTTTGTCTGGGGGTCCTCCAGGCGGCCCAGCACTTTACCTGCGTCCCGCCTGCACACAACGATGTGACTACGCTGGTGCTAGTCCGCATGTCTTCACACGCGTAGGTACACGCCGTTTTGACTTAGTACCCATGAACGGATGGTTACCGTGCTCGTCTATGCAGTGGAGATTCATGTACTGGGCGCCCCATGGTCAAAAGCCCCTGAAATCCGCTGCCCGCGTGGGGTTTGACCACCTTGCAGCGGTCAATTTTCGCCTCGCCAAAAGCACAATTTCTTTGAGTCCTCTAAGGTAACGCGGCCAATTACCAAAGCCCCATGCACGTGGGACATCTACTCGCTGAGCGTAGTGAATGAGATGTTGTATGGAGTTTTTAACCGAACGATATGGGACAAGACAGCTACCTCGAAGAAGTACACAGCCGGGTGATGCGCGTGACCGAAGACCTGCGCGCCATACAGCGCGAGTTGAACTGCGCCGCCATGGAAGCGCCCACCGACCCCGAATTGATGGAAGCGCTCAGCAAGCTGCCGGAGATGGATTCGCTCCAGGTGCTGAAATCAGCCCTCGACCAGATGCGTCACTTCCTGTGGTTCTATATCCAGGTCATGACCAACGAATCTGAAGGTGGAGAAAAACTACGCCAGACCATCCGCCAGAAAGCTTCGGAAGACGCGGTCGTAAATGCTGAAGCGGCGTTGATGAAAAAGTATCGTGCCGCGACCGACGCCGAACTGATCCGCTATTTGTCGGACGGAAAAATACGCAAACCCAACTAGCAAGGTCCCCAAATTATTCCAGAGTCACTGACTTGACCAGGTTTCGCGGGCAATCCACATCCAAGCCGCGCTTGACTGCCATGTAGTAAGCAAACAGCTGTAGAGGAACAATCTCCAGAATTGGCAACAGTAACTCCGGCGCCGGTGGAAGAAGGACCGCGTGGTCCGCCAGTTTGGGCAACACGGTATCGCCCTCCGATCCGATTGCGATTACTCGGCCGGACTGCTGCTTAAAGCTTTTGATATTGGCAATGGTTTTGTCATAGCGGATGACCGAACCGGGATCGCTGCGATCGCAGGTAGCGATAATGACCACCGGCAATTTCTCATCGATTAGGGCGAGAGGCCCGTGCTTGGTCTCGCCCGTGGGATAGCCTTCGGCGTGCACATAAGAAACTTCCTTCAGCTTCAATGCACCATCCATGGCAACTGGATAATGAATGGCCCGGCCCATAAACAGAAAATCGTCAAACTTTAGATAAGTTTCCGCGAGTTCTTCGCAATGCTTCGCACAGTTGAGCACTGTGCTTAATTTGTCTGGTATCTCAAGCAGCTCACGCAGAAGGTGACGCCGTTCATCTTTTCCCAGCTTGCCGCGCACCTGTCCTAAATAAAGTGCGAACAAGAACAGCACGGCCATCTGGGCGGTAAAGGCTTTGGTGGAAGCAATACTGACTTCTTTACCGGCGTGGGTGTACAGCACGCCGTCGGCCTCTCGTGCGATGGTTGATCCAACCACGTTGGAAATCGCAATGGTGTGCGAGCCGCGGGCCTTCGCTTCACGCTGTGCGGAGCTGGTATCGGCAGTCTCTCCCGATTGAGTGATTACGATGGTGATCTCATCCGGCCCCAACAATGAATTGCGGTACTCGAATTCACTGGCATAGTCCACATCCACGGGCAGGTTGACCAGTTCCTGAATCATGTACTGCCCAACCATGCCTGCGTGGCGGCTGGTTCCGGAAGCCACAATATTGATACGGCGCAGAGTACGGAGATTGTCCGCAGGAATGTGGATATCTTCCAGTTTGACCGCCGCTTCCTCAAGCAGTAGGCGCGGCAGCACGGTATCGCGCAGCCCCTGCGGCTGCTCGAATATCTCCTTAAGCATGTGGTGCGGAAACCCGGCCTTGTCCGATTGATCAGGCATTGATTGATCAGTACCCTAAGCGAAGTAGAGTCTAGTTCCCCCACAACGGCAATTGCAAAGCGCCGGTTGAGTGCGACTGAAGCAAATCGCCGATGTTATAATCGGCCAGTATCGTAGCGAGCTGCCAAGGCCCGCATGACCGTTCACCTATTGAGCAGTCAAACGATTCCAGTCGGGGAGTGGCTCAGCCTGGTAGAGCACCTGGTTCGGGACCAGGGGGTCGGAGGTTCAAATCCTCTCTCCCCGACCAATCTTTTCATGGACATAAGCACCTTCCTGGATCCTCTTCACCGCGCCCCATCAATTTGTCTTACGTCCAAGTCCCGATGGTTTTCCGGCGCTCCGGTTGCATGGATCGCGGAATTATATTAAAACGTTTCACTAAAGGCAATCGCCGTTTGCTGCCTTATCCATATTTCGTGCGCAGGGACACTTAATGAGAAGATTAGTTTTCGTCCACATTGTTTCCTTCCTGATTGCGCCCTTCGTAACGCTAGCCGCAGCCGGTGTGTTCGCCGCTTTCCGCCAGGTTGCCGCTGGACCGTGGTTGGCTCTTGCAATCATCCAGCGAAGTCAAGGGCGAAGGTGCATCCATCTCCACCTCCCAATATCGTCCGCGCGGCTGGTATTCGGTGAATTTGCCCAGCACTGTGGTGGGAGCTTTGGTGCAGAACAAAGTCCTTCCTGAACCATACTTCGGCATGAACTTGCGAAAGCTCCCCGGGGTCTCGTATCCCATTGGACAAAATTTCTCCAATCTTGCCATGCCGGCAGATAGCCCCTTTGCGGTCTCCTGGTGGTATCGAAAGACGTTTGTTTTACCTGCCGGCTACCAAGGGAAAAACCTTTGGCTGAATTTCCAAGGTATTAACTATCGCGCCAACATCTGGCTGAATGGGAAGCAGATCGCGAACCGGGAGCAGGTTGCGGGAGCGTGGCGCACGTATGAATTCAACGTGACTGATTCTGTCCACGTGGGAAGCAACGTCCTTGCAGTGGAAGTCTTTGCTCCCACTGAGACCGATCTGGCAATTACTTTCGTGGATTGGAATCCTGCGCCTCCGGACAAGAACATGGGATTGTTCCGGGATGTATTTTTGAGAACCAGCGGCCCGGTGGCCCTGCGTTATCCAACTGTAATTTCAAGAGTAGATTCACCCGCCAACGAGAAGGCCCACCTCACGGTTACTGCGCTGCTGAAAAACGCTACCGGCACACCGGTAAAAGGAACACTGAAAGGCAAGATTGAGCGCGTGGATTTTTCTCAGGAAGTGGAACTTGAGCCCGGTGAAGAAAAAGACATCTCTTTCGAACCGGAACAGTATGCGCAGCTAAATTTCGATCATCCCCGGTTGTGGTGGCCGGTCCAAATGGGTACCCCCAGCCTGTATCCATTGGATATGGAGTTTCTGGTTGGCAACAAAGTTTCTGACCGCACGCATACCCGATTCGGTATTCGCCAGATTGATTCGGAGCTGGACGCGGACCGCAAACGCCTGCTTTCGATTAATGGAAAAAGAATTCTGATCCGCGGCGGGGGTTGGAGCTCTGACTTGATGCTGCGGGAAGACCCACAGCGGGTTGCGGATGAGTTCCGGTATGTTCGCGACCTGGGTCTCAATACCATTCGTCTGGAAGGCAAGCTGGAGAACCAACACTTCTTTGATCTGGCTGACCAGCAGGGAATTCTCATCATGGCCGGCTGGTGTTGTTGCGACCACTGGGAACAGTGGGACAAATGGAAGGATGAAGACTTTCCCATCGCGCGGCAGTCTTTGCAGGACCAAATTTATCGCTTGCGTGCGCACCCCAGCCTGGTGATGTGGCTGAATGGCAGCGACAATCCTCCACCTGGAAATGTGGAGACCATGTACCTGGATGTGGAGAAGAAGTGCCGCTGGCCCAACCCCATCGTTTCGTCCGCCTCGGCAAAGCCGGCGGAGCTTACGGGTGAGAGCGGGGTTAAGATGACCGGCCCGTACGAATACGTTGCGCCCTCGTACTGGATGGAGGACCACAAACTGGGTGGAGCCTACGGCTTCAATACCGAGACCAGCATGGGGCCGGCAGTCCCGCCCATCGAGAGCCTGCGAGAGATGTTGCCTCCCGAGCACCTTTGGCCGATCGACGACTGGTGGAACTATCACGCTGGCGGCAACGAGTTCAGCAATATCTCGGTTTTCACTGAAGCGCTGAACCGACGTTATGGTCCTGCCGACAGTGCTGAGGAATTCGCCTTCAAGTCGCAGGTGATGAGCTATGAAGGCGTTCGCGCCATGTTCGAGGCCTACAGCCGTAACAAATACACTTCCACCGGCGTGATTCAGTGGATGTTGAATGACGCATGGCCTTCGATGATCTGGCACCTGTATGACTACTATCTGCGTCCTGGCGGCGGCTACTTTGGCGCGAAGAAGTCCATGGAGCCATTGCATCCGGTTTACGGCTATGACGACCATTCCGTCTCGGTGGTGAATAGCCGCTACCAAGATGCGGGACGGCTAAAGTTGAGCGCCAAAATCTTCAACTTGGATATGGCTGAAAAATGGGCGCAGGACGCAGACGTGGATGTGCCCACCGACAGCAGCAATCGGGTTTTCACCGTACCGGCGGTCGATGGTCTTAGCGCGACCTACTTCCTGGTTTTGAGGCTGCGAGACGCGGCGGGCCGAATCGTCGGATCGAATTTCTACTGGCTCTCAACCGCGCCCGAGACATTGGACTGGGCAAAATCCGAATGGTACGTGACCCCGACGGCATCGTTTGCCGACTACACGGCATTGGCAAAACTTCCCAAGGTGAAGCTCATGGTGAGCAGCAAAACAGAGCACAAGGGCGCCGATGCGATCACCACCGTATCGGTGGAAAATCCCGGCACATCTCTGGCTTTCTTTGTTCGACTGAAAGTGGACAAAGGTCCTAAAGGAAAGGAAATCCTGCCCGTGATCTGGGAGGACAACTACTTCTCCTTGCTCCCGGGAGAGAAGCGAACGATAACCGCAACCTATCGAGCCGAACAAATGGGATCAGCGCAGCCGACTGTTGAGATCAGTGGCTGGAACGTAACCCAAGAATAGAGGTCAAAGCAAAAGTAAACGGAAGAAATCGAAAATAAAAGTTATAAAACGGCACGAATTCTCATGTAAGCTAACTCGCACATGAGCACAACCACATCTACGCCCAAACTACGGCGCACGCTTACCCTCTGGGACCTGATTCTCTACGGTGTCATCGTCATCCAGCCGGTAGCGCCCATGTCCGTCTTTGGCGTGCTCAGCCAGCGCGGCCACGGCCACGTAGTCACCACCATTCTCATCGCCATGGTCGCCATGTTGTTCACCGCCATTAGCTATGGCCGCATGGCGCGTGCTTATCCCAGCGCAGGCTCAGCATTCACCTACGTGGGGCAGGAGATTAATCCTGCGCTCGGCTACGTCACCGGATGGAGCATGGTGATGGATTACATGCTCAACCCGATGATCTGCACCATCTGGATCAGCCAGCAAGCCCACGTGTTTGCGCCAGGAGTGCCTTATGGAGTTTGGGCGGTCATCTTTGTTGGCATTTTCACCCTCCTGAATATTCAGGGAGTGAAAACCTCGGCGCGGGTGAATTCTGGTCTGGCTGCCGGGATGGGCGTAGTCATCGCTATATTTTTTGTGGCGGCTGCCCGCTACCTTTTTGGTCATGCGCACGCTTCTGGTTTTCTTACACAGCCTTTTTACGATCCGCAGTCTTGGAACACCAAGGCGGTGTTGGGCGGAACGTCGGTGGCGGTGCTGACCTACATTGGTTTTGATGGAATCTCCACGCTCTCGGAAGAGGCGGAGAATCCTCGCCGCAATATTTTGCTGGCGACGGTGCTTACTTGCGTGGTGATCGGCCTGCTCTCAGCTCTGGAAGTCTATGCGGCACAACTGGTGTGGCCGGCCTCCCAGCCGTTTCCGAACCTGGATACGGCTTTCACTTTTGTGGCTGGACGTGTGTGGCAGCCGCTGTTTGCCGTGGTGGGATTCACCCTGGTTGTAGCCAACTTCGGCTCGGGCATGGGGGCGCAACTAGGAGCGGCCCGGCTGCTGTACGGCATGGGACGCAGCAAAGCGCTCCCTCAGTCTTTCTTCGGAGTGGTTGATCCCAAGCGCCACGTGCCCCGCAATAACGTAGTTTTTGTGGGAGTGTTAGCCCTCGCAGGAGCATTTCTGTTGCCGGCAATCGCCGGGGAAGCCACCGGTTTTGAACTGGGGGCAAACCTGCTGAACTTTGGAGCGCTGATTGCCTTTATGGGTGTGAATCTTGCGGCCTTTGTCCGCTACTTTTTGCGTGATAGCGAAAAGAAGCTGATCAACTTTTTCCCGCCTTTGCTGGGTTTCGCCATATGCCTTGTCCTCTGGCTGAATCTGAGTAAGAAGGCCCTGATTTTCGGCGCGATCTGGATGGTCGTGGGCTTGGCCGCAGGCGCGTGGAAAACCCGTGGTTTCCGCGGCGATCTGGTGAATTTCGATCTGCCTCCCGAAGACGAATGAAACCGAATCTCTGCGGTGTAGACAGTTGCTCTATTCGCAAATTCCTTTGCGCAGAGATAACGCGCCGGGTTAGGACCAGGCCGCGAAACCCCTATTAGGAGTGCAGCAATTCTGCTGCTATCCTATCTGGCACTCTGATGATTACGATTCGCGATGTCGCGCGCGCGAGCGGCTTCTCCTCCACCACGGTTTCCATCGTTCTTAACGATGCCCCGCTGGCCCGCTATATTCCGGCTACCACCAAGACCCGCATTCACAAGGCAGCCAAGAAGCTTGGCTATCGCCCGAATCTGTTCGCGCGCTCGTTGCGCAGCCAGCGTAGCCACACTGTCGGTCTCATGGTTTTTGACATGACCGATCCCTACTGCACCCTGATTTTGCGTGGCATTGAGAATGCGCTGTATCAATCGTCCTATATGCCAATTCTCACCGATGCCCACAATGAGCGCGGCCGATTTGAGCGTTATCTGGAAATGCTGTTGGACCGGCGAGTCGAGGGGCTGATCGTTTTAGCCAATTGGTTATTCCTGGATATCAACCTATTGGCCGATCTGGAGAAGAACAGCATCCCCACCGTCATGATCGGACGCGAACTGCAAACCCAAAATGTCAGTTCGGTGATCGTCGACAACGAGGCAGGCGCGTATGCAGCGATCGAACACCTGTACGCTCTCGGGCATCGCAAGGTGGCCTTTATCCGCGGTCCGAAAACCCTTGGGGATAGCGCCCCGCGGTGGAAGGGCATCCGCAGCTTTGCCCAGGAAAAAGGCCTGGAGTTGGACAGTAAGCTGATCGTCGATCTGCCCGAATCGGGCGATCCCATCTCCGGCTTCGACGCTGGGTACAACCTGACCCGCGAATTGCTGAAGCGCAAACGTTCTTTTACGGCACTGATGGCCTTCGACGATTTGACCGCGTTCGGCGCGATCCGAGCGCTTTCCAAAGCCGGCATCAGCGTGCCGGGACAATGCGCTGTCATAGGTTTCGACGATGTTGCGCCATCCAGCCTTTTGACGCCCTCCCTCACCACCATTCGCCAACCGATGCAAGCTATGGGAGCCGCAGCGGCAACCATATTGCTGGACAGCATTAGCGCTGTACAGGATAAACGAAAGATACATGCAATCCACCGCAGGCTTGCTCCCGACCTCGTGGTACGCGAATCAACCACTCCTGTCGCCTAGCCCACAATTTTAGCTTGACGCTAAGGCTATGAACGTTGCAGTATTGCAGTATTAATTCGATTTAATAAACGCTGTGAATCACTGCTTGGAAGCGAAATCCGAACCTCGAATGAACCTCAGAATGTGGTCACACCGGTGTCTATGTCTCTGTATGCTGCTGATTTCTGTCGGTGCGCTCGGGCAGGACTCCAATCGCTCTGTGCAGGAGCGCTTGGGATATCCCGCCAATGCGCGCTTGCTGATGATTCATGCCGATGATCTGGGTATGGCGCGTTCGGTGGATCGGGCCACCTTCGCAGCTCTGGAAAAGGGATGGGTCACCTCAGCCAGCATTCTGGTCCCGTGTCCGTGGCTGCCTGATGTTGCGCGCTGGGCGCAATCCCATCCCAATGCCGACCTGGGCATCCATCTGGCGCTTAACAGTGAATGGACCAGCTATCGTTGGGGGCCGGTAAGTCCTCGTGACAAAGTCCCCAGTCTGTTGGATGAACAAGGCTACATGCCTCTGCTTGAGACCACCGTAGCCGAACGGGCGAAATCCCCGGAAGTTGAGATGGAGCTGCGCGCGCAGATTGAACGGGCACGGGCCTTCGGAATTCCGCTTACGCACTTTGATACTCACATGGGTGCCCTTACGCGGACTCCTCAGTTGGTCAATGTGTATTGGCGCATGGGACGGGAATACGACCTGCCCATCCTGATGGAGCGGGCCGAGGGTGCGCACCATCCACAAGGCGGAGCGCCGGACCTAGACGCCGCTCTCATCACCAAGGTGGTTTCTATTGATCCGGGAGTTGCTACCAAAGACTGGCTCAAGGCCTACGAGCAGATGCTCGCGCCGCTTCAGCCGGGCGTCTACCAACTGACCGTGCATCTCGCCTACGACGATGAGGAAATGCGTGGCGCCACCAGCGACCATCCCGACTGGGGCGCGGCCTGGCGTCAGGCAGATTTCGCAATGGTTCAGAGTTCTGAATTTCGCCAGTTTTTAAAAGACCAAGGTTTCGTGTTGGTGGGATGGAAGGACCTCGCGCGGGCGTTGCCGGCAGACTACGGCCAAGCTCGAAGCAAATAAAGGAAGCCGTGGGAAGCAACCTGATACTTGCCGGCGATGTAGGCGCTACCAAGACAATCCTGGGTCTTTTTTCTTCCGGCAACGGCAACCGGCGGCCCTCCCTGATCTCGCGCCGAACCTTCCGTAGCGCAGCCTACAAAGGGCTGGTAGCCATGGTCCGGGAGTTCCTGCCGCAAGGGGATAAGACTACTGCCGCCTGTTTTGGGGTTGCGGGGCCGGTGATCGCTGGCACTGCCGAAGTGACCAATCTCTCCTGGTTTGTAGAAGCAAAAGCGCTGGCCGCTGACCTGCAAGTTGAACGCGTCTCCCTGATCAACGACATCGTGGCCATCGGCTACGGCGTTTCTGCTCTGGGAGAGAATGATTTCCTGGTACTGAACCAGGGCGGCAATGGCGGGCCGGCCAACGCCGCGGTCATTGCCGCCGGGACGGGGCTGGGCGAGTGCACTTTATATTGGGATGGGAAACACCACGTCCCCGTAGCCTCAGAAGCGGGACATTCTGATTTTGCTCCGTATGATGAGATCTCCACTGATCTGGTCCGCTACCTGCGAGGAAGAGGGCTTTTCACGAATGTAGAACAGGTCCTCTCCGGCCCTGGATTGCTCAACATCTATTCCTTTCTCCGTGACACCAAGGGCGTACCGGCAACCACCGAGGTTGCGGAGGCGATGAAGGTGGAAGATCCGGCAGCGGTCATCGTTCGCGCAGCTTTCTATGGCCAGTGCAAATTGTGTGCCCAAACGCTGGAGATTTTTGTTTCTGCCTATGGGGCAGAAGCCGGGAATCTCGCATTGCGGTCGGTGGCTGTAGGCGGCATTTATTTGGCGGGGGGGATTGCCGGCAAGATTCTCGGTAGCTTACAGGACGGGCGGTTCATGCGTTCGTTTGTGAATAAAGACCGGCAGTCTGATTTACTCTCGCAGGTCCCCGTGCGCGTTATCTTGAATGAGAATACGCCGCTGTTCGGCGCCGCCCAATACCATAAGATTGTCGAATCGCCCCGATAATCTATTTTTCCGTGTAGGAACTTTTTTAACATTTTACTTGACAGGCACTTAGGTTGGAGTAGTAAAACGTTTTAATAAACAAAGCGCCATCCGGGACCGGGAGCTTAAGAAAGTCGCACCGCAGAACACTTACTGAACAGGTGGAGGTAGGTCATGCCAGCTGATAGGTTGATGAATGGCGAAAATTGCGGGATGGTCAGTAGCTCAGCGCAGGCCACAGGGCGATATCCGTGGTGGTTGGCCGCCGCCCTCTTCGTGCTTTCAGCCGCGGCCAGCGCTCAACTCTATACCGGCTCCATTGCGGGCACGGTAACCGACCAAACCGGCGCAGTGATCCCCGCAGTCAAGATTACGGCGGTTGACAGCGACAAAGGGTTTTCCTTTACCGCTACTACCGATCAGCAGGGCCACTATCTCCTGCGTCAGCTTCCTCCGGGCAAATACAACCTCACAACTGAGACCGCCAATTTTCAGAGCCAGCGCAAAGATGGAGTGGTCATTTCGATCAACGAAAATGCCTCAGTCAATTTTTCCCTGAAGGTCGGTTCCACGGCGGAAGTCGTGGATGTGACCACCAGAGGTGTCGAGCTGCAAACCGAGGATGCGGTCACAGGGCAGGTCATTGATAGGAACTTCATCAATAATCTTCCCCTGCTCGACCGCCAGGTGTTTAATCTGGCCTATCTCGCTCCGGGAGTGACTATCCCTGATAATCAATGTGTCAACTGTACGACTACGAACTTCATTTCCAATGGAAGCCGCAATTCGACCGCCGATGTTGTCATCGACGGCGTGACCACATCCAACTTTGAACAAAACAGCGGGATCCTGTCGGCGACTTATACGCCCTCGGTTGAGTCGGTTGAAGAATTCAAACTGCAACAGTCGAATTTTAGCGCCGAATTCGGATTTACCGGCTCCAACATAGTCAATGTAGTCACTCGCTCGGGCACGAACGCCTTCCATGGCAGTGCCTATGAATTTCTTCGCAATGAAAAACTGGATGCAAACAACTGGTTTTCCAATTTGAATGGCGAGCCCCGCGCTCCTTTGCGCCGCAATAATTTCGGGTTTACGTTTGGTGGCCCAATCCAGAAAAACAAGACATTTTTCTTTTTTGACTACGATGGCACGCGGGAGCGCCACTTCTCTTCGGGCAGCGCTGGAGTGCCTAGCCTGGACGAGCGGACCGGGAACTTTGGCGAGCTCTGCACCCTGCGTGGAGGCACATTTGACTCCAATGGAATATGCAGCGAGGAGAGTGGCCAGCTTTGGGACCCATTCGACCCAAGCAATACTTTTGATGACATCGAGTCGACTTTTGTTCGTAACACTCCCATTCCGTTCAACAATCTGGGAACTTATGCCAGTGCCGGTACAGCTAATCCGGGCGTAGCCGGGAATACCATCGATCCGGTCGCGCTACAGATGATGCAATTCTTTCCCAACTCCCACTTCGATGCGACCGATGCAGACGGCCGCTTGAACAATTGGTTCAGGGCCGGCACTGACCGTTCCAGCGACAACAAATTTGACATAAAAATTGACCACAGCTTCAGCCAACGCAGCCTGTTCGGAATTAAGTACTCACAAGAGACGGGGAATTCTCACAGCTTCAATTGCTATGGCAATGAAGCCGATCCTTGCACCGGCGGGCCGGTTGACTTTACCAGGCATTTGCTGGCCATCAATGAGACCTACACCCCCAACACCAATATGGTGATAAATATCTCTTATGGGTATACCCGCGGATTCGATTTCCAAAAAGGGATCCAGGGTGATTTCCCCAACATCAACCCCTCAACTCAACTGGGCTTGCCTTCGTACATGTTGTCTTCTGGCTTCCCTCAATTCCCAAATATCTTGCTTGCCGACTATGTTGCGCCCGGTGGCAACAACATCGGGACACAAACCTTCAGCATTTTGAGGCAAGGCCAGGATACCCATCATTTGGTTGGCACTCTGAGCTGGGTGCACGGTTCCCATGAATTCAAGTTTGGTGGCGAAGGCCGCATGCACCGCATCAATTTTGCCCAGCCAGGATGGCCTGCGGGCGAATTTAATTTCGACTATAACGGCTCTTCCCAGGTTCGCGACGTGGGCGGCGATCCTATGGCCAGCTTCCTGATGGGAGTTGGCAGTCCGGACGGCTGCTTTGACTTCTGCCCTTACGAAGTCCCTAATTCGGTGAGTACGCAAAACTTTCAGTTCGGCATGTTCGTACAGGACAATTGGAGGGTCAGCCCAAAGCTGACGCTCAATTTAGGCTTGCGTTACGACGTGAGCCTGCCCCGCACGGAGCGGGAAAACCGGCAAAATTGGCTGGACCTGAGCGCAGTCAATCCGCTGAACAACGGCACGATTACCTACGATGATCCAATTACGGGTGATTCGGTTACGCGGCAACTGTTGGGCGCTGAGGTTTTCGCAAGTCCCAAAAACCGTACGAATTTCGGTACCGATTGGAAGGACTTCCAGCCGCGCTTCGGCTTTGCCTATCAGCTCCCGCATAATTTTGTGATGCGGGGCGGTTACGGAATATTTTTCTCAACACCGCGCTCCGGCGCAGCCGGTACAGGTCCCCTCAGCACTTACAAAGGCTACGATCAGCTTACGGAGTGGCGAACGGTCAGCAGCGATCAAGTCACACCCTTTTCCAGACTAAGCGACCCATTTCCAGGTACTGGACCACTGCTTCCGCCCGGCAACACGCTCGGGGCCCTGAACGATGTGGGTTTCGGCGGTGGCGGCAATCTGAAGTCGCTCACCAACACTCCCTACGAACAAACCTGGAGCCTGGGATTTGAAAAAGAGCTGCCGGGAAAAATCATCCTGGAAACCACCTATGTAGGGAAGCAAGGCACTCACCTTTATTTCAGCGGCGCCAATGAGTTGAACCACCTGCCGATCAGCGTTGAGAGCCTGACTCCATCTCAAATCGGCGATCTCGAATCCCCGGTGGCCAATCCATTCTTCGGCATCATCACCGATCCATCGAGTCCCCTATCCGAACCTGAAGTTCAGGCATTCCAGCTGTTGTTGCCCTATCCTCAATTTACCTCGCTCCAGGTGGACGCTTTTCCGATTGCCAGTTCCACCTACCACGCCTTACAACTGCGGGCGGAAAAATCCTATGCCAACGGTTTGCAGTTTCTGGCGACCTACACCTGGGCCAAGTCCATTGATAATGCTTCAGCAACCGATGACAGCGTCTCCTGGCTGGGCGGCAACTCAAGCCTGCAAGACCCCAACCGGCCTGGCCTGGAGCGGTCGGTTTCGCAATTCGACATTCCGCATATCCTTCAGTTCAGCTACGTATACGACCTGCCCTTTGGGCGGAAACGCAAATTCGGCAGCAACATGAGCCCGGTGGTGAATGCTGTGCTGGGTGGCTGGCAGCTCAACGGGATTATCGGATTCAGTAGTGGCCGCCCGATTCAGCTGTCTTTGGACAGCGGGATTGGTATTCCGACCTACGGGAACCGTCGCCCCAACCTTAGCGGTGTCTTGAAGCGCAACACTGGGTCAGATTTCTTGAACCAGTACTTCAGCAACGCCTCCCAGGTGCTCAGCCAGCCGGCCGACTTTACCCTGGGCAACGCGCCACGGGCGCTCGGCAATATTCGCCAGCCCGGAGTGAAAAATGCCACCATGTCGCTGTTCAAGCAATTCTCCTTGAGCAGCATCCGGGAGGGCATGCGCCTGGAATACCGATTGGAGGCTTTCAATATATTTAATCATCCGCAGTTCTGCGGTCCTGATACCAGCGCACGGTTTTCCGATACTGGACAACTCGAGGGCAATTTCGGTCAGATTACAGATGCCTGTAACGATCCACGCGAAGTACAAATGGCGCTCAAGTTTTACTTTTAGATTGGGGGCCGGACTGGTGTCCCAGTCCGGCCCCACAACTTAATTCTCAAATAATCCACTTCCTCAGGTGATCTCTGGCGATTCTCGTGGTGAACTTACGCCTTCGAGTAATGCTGTCGATGGTTCTCGCTTCCTCTGTATTGGCCATCACAGTTGCTGCACAATCCATTCCACCAACTGTCGTTCATGTACACGTGTCTCCGGCAGATCAAATCAAGACCTTTGATCCTGACATCGCCCTAGGAACTTCCATCGACATCCTCTCTACTAGCGTGGTCGACAGAGTCTATTCGCCGGAAATTCTTAAGGAATCTTTGTCCGCAGGCTGGGGACCGATCACTTACCGGCAGAATACAGAGCTGCAAGGTACGTCATGGCATTGGAATCCGAATGGTACCTGGAGTGATTCCGCACATCAGAACGGCTACTTCACGGGAAGCGCGGAGCCGAAAGATTTCATACGCCACTCCTATGGATACCCTCTGCCGCATCGTGGTAACACGAACGGCGATGGCCGCTCCCGGGCTAAATATTCCCGCATCACTGACGGCGATCCGAAAACATACTGGAAGAGCAATCCCTACCTCACCGGTAAATTCACGGGAGAAAGCGATGCGCTCCATCCACAGTGGGTCGTCGTTGATTTGGGTGCGGTGGAGCGAATTGACACACTACGCATCGACTGGGCCAATCCTTATGCAGCAGACTACGTAGTGCAGTATTGGAGCGGTGAAAGAGAGCCGCTGGACAATCCGGTTTCAGGTACGTGGATTGCGTTTCCCCATGGAATTGTCAACAACAGCAAAGGTGGAGTAGAGGCGCTCAAACTTTGCGATTCGTTGCTTCCTGCGCGCTACATTCGCATTTGGATGACACGCTCATCCAACACCACAAGCACACATGACCCCCAGGACCCGCGTAGTTCCATGGGATACGCCATTCATGAAATCTACGTTGGTACCTACGCCACCAATGGTGTTTTTGTTGACCTGATCAAGCACACACCCGACGGCGGGCAAACTATCGTGAATGTTTCCTCGGTCGATCCCTGGCACTCGTCGTCTGATCTCGATAGGGAAGCCGGCGACCAGACTGGCATGGATCTTTTTTATACCAGCGGAATCACCAACAATCTTCCGGCCATGATCCCGATTGCCATGCTGTATGTCACGCCGGAAAATGCCGCGGCGCAAATCGCCTACGTGAAGAAGCGCGGCTATCCCATTGAGTACATCGAAATGGGTGAAGAGCCGGACGGGCAGAAGATGTTGCCCGAAGATTACGCCGCCTTGTATCTACAGTTTGCTACGGCCCTGCATAAAGTGGATCCGGGCCTGAGACTTGGCGGCCCGGTATTCGAAGGTTCGCACGAGGACATCATCACTTGGCCTGATGCCAAAGGCCGTATTTCCTGGCTCGGACGCTTCCTCGACTATCTGAAAGCACACGGACGCCTCTCTGATTTGTCTTTTGTTTCTTTCGAGCATTATCCGTTTGTGCCCTGTCAAATTACCTGGTCCGATCTTTATAGTGAGCCGGAGCTGACGGCCGGCATCTTGAAAACCTGGCGGGCGGACGGAGTTCCCTCGAACGTACCGTTGATCAACACGGAAAGCAACGTTTCCTGGCAATTGACCCAGCCGATGACCGATATTTTTTCTGCGCTATGGCTTGGCGATAGCGTAGGGTCGTTTCTGACTTTTGGCGGGGATATTTACTTCCATTCGCCCATACAGCCGGAGCCGATCCACCCCGGTTGCCGCGGCTGGAGCACGTACGGAAATTTTGTCGCCGATGAAAATCTGAACATTCGCACGCACACGGCGCAGTATTATGCCAGCCAGATGATCAATCTGGAATGGGTGAAGCACCATGCCGGCAATCACCGCCTGTTTTCTGCGTCGGCTGATCTACAGGATGGGGCCGCGCATTTGCTGATTACTGCTTATCCCGTGCAGCTTCCGGATGGGACTTGGTCGGTCATGGTCATCAATAAGGACCAATCGAATCCGCATGCAGTACGCCTTGCGTTTGATGATGGCAGTGGGATGCCGAAATCTTTCTCGGGGCCGGTCAATATGGTCAGCTTTGGCAGTGAGCAATATGTCTGGCGCTCCGAGGGAAAGGATAGTCATCCCGACCCAAATGATCCACCGGTGCGCATGACAGTGCCCGGTGGCGCAGGCGTTTCGTTTACCCTGCCGAAAGCTTCCCTGAATGTCCTGCGCGGCAGGATGGAAAATACTTCCAAATGAAGGGCGATATACGAGATGGCATCTGCGATCGGAGGATTTATGCGCCGTATAGAGCGTAAGCAAGCGTTGATGCTGTCACTGATATTTCTTTTCTTATTCCAGTCACTCGCCGCCCAAACCGTGCGGGTTGACATCGGACGCCCTGCCAAAACATTTATTCCTACCGAAGCGTTGGGCGCCGGCATTGACCGCATCAACATCAAGGCCACGGACAAGCTATTTATAGAGCCGACGATGCAGCAGGTGCTTTCGGCCGGTTGGCAGAGAGTCAGCTATCGGCAGAACACAGAGTTGCACGTTGAGGCATGGCACTGGAATCCCAACGGGGTTTGGAGTGATTCCTCAGGTAATGGCTACTTCGAGGGTAGCGCCACGCCGGGGGAACCGGTCCGCCACTCATTCGGCTATTTTCTTCCCCATCGCGGATTCACTCGCAACGACGGCACCGAGGCCGATGGCTATTCACGGATTACCGATGGCGACGAGAAAACTTATTGGAAGAGCAATCCATATCTAACCAAGACGTTCAGCGGTGAAAACGATTCAGAGCATCCGCAATGGGTGGTGATTGATTTGGCAAACACCCATCCCGTGAACGCCATCCGCATCGCCTGGGCAGAGCCTTATGCCAAGCGTTATCTGGTGCAGTATTGGGTGGGCGACGAGCCAATCAAACAGCCTACAAAAGGGACCTGGATCACTTTCGAGGGCGGAGCGGTTGCCAATGGCGCGGGTGGGGCGACGATCCTGCATCTCGCGGCTTCGCCCATGCCAGTGCGCTTTCTGCGCATTCTCATGTCCGAGTCTTCGAATACCTGCGACAGCCACGGTGCCAATGATCCGCGCAATTGCGTTGGTTATGCGATCCATGAAATCTATTTGGGAACAGTCGCCGCAGACGGTCAGTTTTATGACTTGGTCCGCCATACGAATGACCCTGACCAAACCACTACCTATTGCTCATCGGTCGATCCCTGGCACACGCCTTCCGACA
Source organism: uncultured Acidobacteriota bacterium (assembly GCA_963837365.1). Classification (GTDB taxonomy): domain Bacteria; phylum Acidobacteriota; class Terriglobia; order Terriglobales; family Acidobacteriaceae; genus CAWBXL01. The sequence continues at coordinate 825,303 of CAWIMW010000002.1, read as the reverse complement.
TCGATGACAAACGCGACCAGGTAGGGTTGGATCTTTTCTATACCAGTGGCTACACGCGTGGACTGCCCGCCATGATTCCTGTGGCCATGTTGTACGACACGCCACAGGACTCCGTAAACCAGATCACATATTTGAAAGCCCGCGGATATCCCATCTCCTACATCGAAATGGGTGAAGAGCCTGATGGGCAATACATGCTCCCAGAAGATTACGGGGCCTTGTATCTGCAATGGGCCACAGCATTGCATAAGTTAGATCCGGACCTAAAGCTGGGTGGGCCGGTCTTTGAAGGTGTGAACACGGACATTCAAGTCTGGCCGGACGCACTAGGGCGCACTTCATGGCTGGGGCGTTTTATCACCTACCTAAAAGCCCACAACCGCTTGCAGGATTTGTCCTTCATGTCCTTCGAGCACTATCCCTACCAGCCGTGCACGGTTCAGTGGAGCGACTTATACGACGAGCCCACTCTCATCAGCCACATCATGCAGGTGTGGCGCGATGATGGCCTTCCAGCGACTGTACCCATGTTTGTTACCGAGCTTAATATTGCCTGGAGCTCGGGAGAATCTTTTGTCGATACATTCGGGGCTTTGTGGTTGGCGGACTTTGCCGGGGCATTCCTCACCTATGGCGGAGACGGGCTTTACTATTTCCATTACTTGCCCCTGGGAGTTTCCCGCGGCTGCAACAGCTCCATGGGAACGTTTGGCATGTTCAGCACCGTGGATATTGTGAATTACCGGATCAAGCAACCCACGTCGCAATACTTTGCCAGTCAACTCATCAACCTGGAGTGGGTGCAACCGGGCAATGGCAAACACAGGTTGTTTCCCGCCAGCGCTGACATCACCGACCCAGCGGGTCATACCCTGGTAACTGCATACGCTGTGCAGCGCCCGGATGATCAGTGGGCGTTGATGCTGATTAATAAAGACCAGGAGAATGCTCACCCAGTGCAAATTGTCTTTACCGACGGACGTTTAAATACGGCCCACTCGTTCTCGGGTCAAGTGGACGTAGTCACATTTGGCAGTGAGCAATATCACTGGAATGCATCGCCCATGGGCGGTTCCGCTGATCCTGATGGGCCCGCGGCGAAGTCTCAAGTGAACGCCGGGGTGAATACGGTTTATACCTTGCCGAAAGCCTCTATCACTGTGCTGCGGGGGAAAATCGTCAATGGCAGGTCTTTGCACTAGAACAACCAAGGCTGCTGGAAAATCCAATTTCACTCTACCGTGCCGGCAGATCATCTTGCGGATGCTTCAAGCCGAAATAGGCGGTTACGGAACCACAAAACCGGCCGCAGAACGTAATGAAGCCAAAATAACTTGTCAGGAACCGGAGGATCATTGAAATAGGCTGAGGATATCCAAATCTTCCTCATGTAAACGCGGAGAGGCAAATTTTTTCTAAGGCGCAGAGTATATGCCAAGGAAGTTGCGAGCCCGTAGCGTTCTAAGCTTTGCAGTTCTTTCCGGCCCATCAACATTGCCTGCAACGCTTTGCCGGCAAGTTCAACCGATGACTTTTCCCTCGTGACCAGTGCCGGCAAAGGACCAGCCAATCGGGTTCCAAACAACCAATGCACCAGGAGTGCGGTCTGGGCCAGCGCCCGCTCCAGGTCGAACCGGGCAGCCAGCGCGAAAAGGTCATTCCAGTTTGTCACCCGTTCCTGCGCCAGCAGTACGGCAACATCGTTCAACCACTTAAGGCGAGACCACCGGTGCCCGGCACCGTGACTGCACAGGACAAGAAGCAGCGCGTCCTCGTTCAACTCCCAAAACGTACTCCCCATGAGTTCCATTTTTCGGCCGTAGTTCCAAAGCTCCTGGACATTCTGCGATGTCCATAGATCAAGGTTCCAATGAAGTTCCACGGCCACGCGGAATTCATCATGGGTATAGGCCAGGTGATGGTCTTGCAGCAGCATTCGCTGCCACATCTTGGGTGTCAGCTCCGACGCCGGGAAAGTGCGCCGGTAGCCTTGGGTCTTGAGCAATCGGTCGGCGTCGGTCAGTCTGTCCGGCCTGACCATGAGATCAATGTCCTGCACGTGCCTCATGGCAGGATCGCCAAACAACCGCTGAGAAAGAGTTACACCTTTCAGCGAGACCGCTTCGATCCCTTGTTCTGCGAAAGCTCTATTTAGGCGGACGACCTCGCCCGTGTGAACCAGGGCGCGGCCTCGGGCGTGTAAGGTGCGACGCTTCAGTTCTTCTTTGATTTTGCCGGGTACATTGTCCGCTGCGTACCGGCACAGCGCAGCGTATACCAACGCAGTCACCTGGTGGCGCGCAACCAACGAAGCAAAGGCTTTCCAGTCGATGTCCGTAGTAGCGAGAGAGGTTAATAGGCCGGGGTCAGGGGCTGGCGCGCAACATGCCAACAGCAGGCGAAACTCAGGAGTAAGACGAAACCTGGGTGGGGTGGGCGGCAAGCGCTCCCATTCTTGAGGTGTAACCACTGCTGTTCGTCCTCGCGCTTCCTGAAGGGCAGCGGACTCGACTGAGGATGCAGTCATCGGGTGGGCGCGCCAGCCAGACCGTGCTCAGTGCGAGCATGGCTGAAAGCTGAAATCTGGGTAAAACGCCGGCGACTGTCCGATCCGGTGAGGATGTTTTCACCGCAGCTCAGCCAGGCATGAGCAATGATGTGTTGCGCGTCTCTCGCTACGCCTAAGAACAACGTGCAAGGGATTCCGCGGCGGCGCAGCATGGCGGCTCCGGCCAGGGTCTGAACCAGGCAGGTGCTTTGCCACGGAGTACGAACAGAGGCGGTGCGTACTGCCCAACCAATCTCTGCGGCGGTGTTGGCCTGTGCTGAAGAGACGTTTGATTCGGGATTTCGCTGGGTCAGTCCCAGCCACCCCGCCACCCGGGAAAAACTGAACAGCAGGACCGCGGCCCGTCCTGCGCCAAGCAGCAGCAGCGCTTCCAGCAAGCTCGAGCGTTCCGCCGGGGACCGCGCGCGCAGTTTGCGCAAATCATTCCGCCACGACATGTACCAGGCCCTCGTTTTCAAGTTGCCCGAGAAAAGGCAGCACGTCGCTGGCAATCTGTTCCTGCGTGGCGTCAAACTCTTGCGTTAACTGGCGGCACAGTTCATCGATCCGCTGAGGTTGGGCGAGCAGTTCCCAGACGCGTCTCCCAATTTCGTCCAGGCCGACATAGTGATCGCTGGCCAGGCTGAGAATGACGACTTCCTTGTCCACCGGGGCGGACATGAGTTCAGAAAAGCGTACAACCCGCGTGCTGAGTTCGAGGGACATCGCCGGCAACTCCTTTCTGGTTGGTCTTATGCTTTGATCGGATGCCGTCCAGGTACCCAAAGCGTTGCATGGTCGTGCCGTGGACCTCAATGAGTTGTGCCATGAGCGATGGCGGCAATTCCTCTCGCCATGAGCCGGTTTGGCCCTTGCGAAAGAATGTTCCTGAGGCATGCAACGGCCGCTCGCGAAACCCATTGCATTGCTCTTGGCGCTGCAACTCGGAGAAGTCGGAGAAAGCGACTGCCTTGCGCAGGCGCTCGGCGTCGAAGGGCAAGTCGCAAAATCGCACTATGCTGCCGAAAACAGCCTCAGGGTTGCGGCGCAGATCTTCATAACGGACCAAATGAATGCGCAGGCCGGATTCATCCAGCCAACTGCGGACGTGCCCGCTCCAGGAGAAAAGCCGCTGGCGCAGTTGATCGGCCAGGCCGTCACGGGAGCGGGACAGAGCGAACGTTGGATTGCACAAATTCTCCACCGCCTGGTCCACACTGATTCCCCAATGGTGGGCACAGGACGGTGCAACATCCAGGGGATTGCGGAGCAAATAGACCGCCCCGGCGGTAATTTCGGAAGGAAAAAGCGCTTCGCCGCTGCGGGTGCGACGCCACGCGTCATGCGTTTTCATGTACAGAGTTTCAGGCGCTTCCGTTAGCAGACAGCGAAACACACCCGGCCTCAGGTCCTCGATAGTGTCATCATCCAGCGCAGAGGCCTCGACGCCTGCCCACTCGTCAAAACCAGCGCGGGCGCTGGCGATGGGGCCGATGCCGAGCTCGTTGATATCTATCGGTGAATCAGCATCACGCAAATAGTTGGCCAGCAACACCCGCATCCAGGTGTTGCCGGACTTCGGATATGACGCCAGCCAGATGATCTTAGCCATGCAGCACAACCTCGGCCACGGCATCGGCAGTCCAGCGGTGGGCCGGTCGTTCGATGAGAAACACTCTCACCTGTTTGGCCAACGCCGCGAAAAGAGCGAACAAGGCAGGATGCTCGCCGGGCAGCATCGGGCCATAAATACATGTTTGCAGCGCGGCAAATTTCTCGGCGCCATCCAACCTGCACACCCGCAGGTCATTTCCGGGACCGGTTCGCATGAGATAGATGGCGGCCAGTGGCGATGGGGTTGAGGGCACGGCCGACTGGTCTTGTACCACTACCTTTCTGCTCTGGGTGCGATGCCGAGGCAGTCGCGCAATGTCTTGTCCCAGACCATCCGCGGCATCTTCGCAAAGACAAAACTGGGGTAAGCCGGGGAGAACTTCTACATGATTGCCAGCACCTTTTCTCAGGGCCGTAACATCATCAGCCAGCATGGAACAACCGCGCCGTAGCAAGGCAGCCAGCGTCGTGGATTTTCCCGCGCCCGATTCTCCGCTTACTGCCACCGCGCCGCTCGGGGTGATCACAGAGCTGGCGTGCAGGACGAGCAAGCCATTCTGGCGCAATACCGCCACTAGTACATTATCCAGAAAATGGCAGCTGATCATTTCGTCTTCCGCTACCGGGCCACGTTGCAGCGTGATAAGCCGTCCATTCTCCACCAGAAATCGTCCCGCACGCCTCCCCGCCTTCCATAGAAATCGTCCCGGCTCGGCCTGCCAGTTGCGGTCCTGAGCCACCGGCGCAGGCAAGTCGCGAGGTACGAAACCTTCCACAACGCTCACGTCCGGCGGCTGGTCCCCGCTGCCGGCTGCGAGCATGGGGCAAGGAAAGGGAAGATGCAGGGAAAGACCGTAGGCGGTATGAGCGTGGATCACGCGCTTACCTCCTCAATCCGGTCTGCGATTTTCTCGACCGTCCATTTTCCTCGCGGACGATAAAGGCGGCGGATGGGCACGGTTTGCGCGATGACTGACGCTTGATGCATGTACCCAGCCCGGTCGAGAAGCGCGTCAGCGATGTGGCTGTTGTAGGCCAAAGTTCCTAGGGCGCGAAACCGTTCCATTCCTTCCAGCACGCGCTGTTCGATCCGGTCTACATTGTGGACGCCGAGCCAGTAGATAGCGCGTAGCGGTTGTGCGGCCGCGGAGAATTGTGTGGCCGCGGAGACGATATGCCAGTTGCCTTCGCCGCGATCCATTGGCTCCCTGGTCAGGTCGAATTTCTCGGCTGCGTTCTGCCAGAGTCTGACTTCGGGAAATGTTGGCGCCACTTGTACTTGTCCCTCTTGGTTGAGGCTTGTTACTGCCAACTCATCCGCTAACATCATCCAGCCCCGGCGAAGCAGAGCCATGAGCAAGCTGGACTTGCCTGCTCCTGAATCCCCAGCCAACAGGATCGCCCCTTTTGCATTCGTAGCGCATGCCGCATGAAACGCCAAAACGCCTCGCTGATAGAGCAGTGCAGCCAGCGGAGTCATGCGCAGAAATCGGCTTAGCGAGGCGGCATCTGATCGAGGCGCTGGGTCAACCGTAACCCTGCGTCCGTCCTCTACAAAAAAATCCGCGACTTCCGGTACCCGAAGTAAAAACTGTTGCCGCGCAGCTTGCCAGAGGACCCCTTGGGCGGTCGCTCCATGCAAGGAATGAGGGACCGGGCTGGCTTCCAGGTAAACCTCGCCTAGGAACGCTGGCCAAGTAATGATCTCTCGCGCGCAAGCAAATGCGTTCACGACACCGGCTCCAGCTGGCGTTCGACAATTTCCGACTGGTTATTGCCAAGCCTCGTTCCTTGATCAAATTGATTCACGAACAGCCCTGCCATGATGCCTCGCGTCAGCACCGTCACGGACTTACGCAGCGCCTCGGGTGTGTTCTGGGACTGGGCCATCCGCCACACCTCTCGCATATAGGGAACATCCACATATTCAGCGGCCGTACCACGGATCAATTGCTCAAGTGCAGTCTCGACTTCGTCCGCACAGCCGCGTAGACGCGGGACCAAGTCGCCTCCCTGCCGCCCCCGTCGGCGGTTGAGGCGAACCTCGTCCGGCAAGCGGCTTTTCATGGCTTCACGAATCAGCCAACGGTCGAGACCTGTGGCGGGATCCATGAAGATACAGTCAGGAACCGACAGCGTAAAGGCCAGTACGCGCGCGTCCGCGGTTGGATCGCGGACTTCCAGATTGTGGGCAGCGCCCATTTGCGCATGTAAACCGCCGGCCAGGGAACGCCCGGGCAACAGAATCTGGTGCCGTTTCATCTGCGGTGTAGCCGAGGGAAATTCGCGGGGGTCGGACAGGATCTGCTCCAGCAAATGCAACCGGCCCGCGAAATGAGGGTGAATGGCAGACAGCCGATACCATCCACGCTTTTCCAAACGGCGGCGCAGCACTGTCTTTGCCAATTCTGGAAAAGCCTGGCGTAGACGGTGCCGCCTGCGTTTGACCTGAGATCTTGCCCAAGTGCCCACACCCGAACCTAGTTGGAATGCCAAAGGCTGCGACGATATCTCTCCCGTCCACGAGATGCTGGCATTCCCCATTTGCCCCGTAAGTAACACACGGCAGCCGCGAGCGTGGGCCGCTCGCTCGAGGTCTAATATCCAATAGGCATTTCCCCCGCTGTGGCCGGGTTCGCACTGAATCTGCAACACACGGCGAATGGCCTGAATCGGACTAAGCGTGTCTGCCGTAATCGCTTGGAGATCCACGTTTCCGGCGAAGCGTGCGGTGGACTCTGCCAGCGCGAATTCATCTCCAAAACGTTCGCCTACATAGCACTGGGTGTCGGCAACTGGCACCGAGGTAAATGCCATCAGCCGTTGGCCTGCTGGGCGCGACTGGAGCGCAGCCGTAGCTGCAACCGCGCCGGAATCGAGGCCCCCGCTTAGAGTCACTCCAATAGGATTTTCTTGGTTTGTGCGCAGACGGCAGCGCACCGCTTCGTCGAACACTTCGGTAAATGCCGCGACGTACTGCTCCCGGCTCGGCAATTGCAACTCAGGCGTATCTTCCAGCCGCCAATACTGGCGAACCTCCAGCCGGTCAGGTTGGACGGTGATTGTGTGTGCGGGCGGAAGGCGGCGTATGGGTTTGTGAATGGTGCGCTCACTGTGATACGCCGTCCAGGAGACCAGTATCTGCGCCAGATAGAGTTCATCGAGTTCGATCGGGGTCAGATTGAGGTCCAGCAACGGCTGTCTGCCGGAAGCGAAGGCAAAGACCCGCGCGTTCGCGCAATAAAAAAGAGAAGTGTTGCCAAAATGATCTCGCGCCAGGAACAGCTTACGTTCGGCAGGGTGCCAGGCGGCAAATGCCCAGTCGCCGAATATGCGTGCCGGACACTGCTCTCCCCAGCGCAGGTAAGCCCGCCAAAGAAATTCGCTGTCCGGCAAATCGTTGTGATCGGGGGAGGGAATGCCGAGCAAACGGCCTAATTCTTCGCGGTTATCCACCCGCGCAGCGGCAGTAAAGACGATGCCGCGAGTCGGGTCGACGTATGGCAGGCGTTCAAGGCGTGCTTGGGGGGTGCTGAACAAGCGGGCTTGCCCCAATCCTGCTGGGCCATTGCGCCATACTGCGCTGCCGTCCGGACCCCAATCCGCCGTGGAGCGGCGCATGGTTTCCAGAACCGACGGTTCTAGAGCCTCGCCATCACGCCGCACGATGCCGAAAATGCCGCTCATTAGCTTCCGAGCACTCTTTCAGGGGCTAGGATGTTGATCGCCCGCTAAGGTCGGCTCCCGATCCCGCGAACATCATCGTGCGCTTGATGTCAATCACAGTCGCGGACGGCCGGTGCCAGCAGGCGGCGCCTTCACGGTTCGGTTCCGGCGCAGGGCGAGAGCCCTTTGGCGGGGATACTTGCGGTGATTCGCTGGTTTCATCAGTCATAAATCTGCCTCCTGTCTGGTTCGACTCCCTCCGGACATTTCTTTGCAAGGTGAACCAATCGCCTATGCGTTTAGGCAACGGGTGTTTATGTCGCCGGGTGAAATCAAATGCTGCCGGAAATGCCGTCAGTCACCGAACCCGCGATCAACATAGTCCTTTTTATGTCAATGATCGTGACATCGGGACGCCGCCACGCGGTGACCGATTCCTTCGAAACCTCGGAATTCTCCCTCATGCTTACATTGCTCAGGTTTTCTTGGTTATGTGTCATATCTGGTCCTCTCCTTTAGCGTTCCTATAGCCTGTGGGGGAAGGGCGTAATTGTTCCTTGGGCGCTATGTGCTGCCGATAACGCCATCCGAACCTGAACCTAACGTGATCATGGTTCGCCGGATATCAATAATGGTGATATTTGGACGCTGCCAGTTCTTTCTGGACTGCGATGCCTGGATTGCACCGTCAGAGGTCCCTGCCAGGCCCGTAAGGGAAACTTCTTGCTCGTGATTCATGCTTCATTCCTTTCCACAACCGGTTTGAGTGAGGTCTTTGTTTCGGCCCAAATAACGCTCCACATGCTGTCGAACCTTCCGGTGAAGCCTCTTGCTCTGTCCTTCATCGAGTGTATGACACACTTCTTTACATTTTGTCGGTGAACCAGCAAATCTAAATGGGCAGGCTTCCCAATTTGGAGTTGGTTTCTTTCTGGGGGAAATAGCCACATGAGCAGACGACCAGGAGGTGTTGGGTCGTCCATGTCCCTGACCATAAACGGATGCAATAATAATGAAGCTCTTAGCACCAGGAAGAAGTCCAACTCAACGTGGGTACACCCGAAAAGCCCAAGCCATCGCCGCTGACCGCTTCCCGCCTTCGCCGGGTCCTACCCGTGGTGTGGGAACTGGTTCGCCCTCGCAGAGGCATTCTGGCGGTTGGCTTTTTGCTGATGGTAATCAACCGCGTATCCGGACTGGTCCTGCCGTACTCCACCAAGTTCTTGATTGACAGCGTAATCACCAAGCACCACGTTGAGCTGTTGCGCCCTCTGGTCTTGCTGGTCTTGCTGGCCACAGCCATTCAAGGGGTTACGTCCTTTTCTTTGACACAACTGCTGTCCAAGGCTGCACAGCGATTGATTGCAGAACTCCGTGAACATGTACAGAAACACATTTCCCGTCTTCCGGTTGCTTTCTACGATTCCAACAAGACGGGCAATTTGGTATCGCGCATCATGAGCGATGTAGAAGGCGTACGCAATCTGCTCGGCACCGGTCTGGTGGATCTCGCCGGAGGCCTGTTGACTGCTGGAATTGCTTTGGTTGTGCTGTTCCGCATCAGCTCCTTGATGACGGCCATCGCGTTTGGTTTCCTGCTGTGCTTTGGGCTTTCGCTCAAGAAGGCCTTTACCACCATTCGCCCCATCTTCCGGGAACGCGGAAAAATTAACGCCGAGGTCACCGGGCGATTGGCGGAGTCGCTGGGCGGGGTGCGGGTCATCAAGGGATATCACGCCGAGGAACGGGAGGAAGCGGTTTTCGCGGGCGGCGTACGTCGCCTGCTGGAAAATGTAATGCGCACCCTTACCGCAACCTCGGTCATGGGCCTTTCCGCCAGCCTGCTGATGGGGATCGTGGGCGCGGTCATTATGTACGTAGGCGCCCGGCAGATCATGGCGGGGAGCATGACTCTTGGAGGCTTCTTCACTTACACGCTCTTCCTGGGTTTTCTTGTCGCGCCAATCATGCAGATCGTGAACATCGGGACGCAACTCACCGAAGCGATAGCTGGCCTTGAACGGACACAGGAAATCCTGAACGAGCGTCCCGAGGACAGTGATCCCAATCGCACCGTCAAGCTGAACGATATAGAAGGAAGAGTGGAGTTCGACCACGTATGCTTCAGCTACGACGGCAGCCGCGTAGTCCTGGACAATGTTTCCTTTGTCGCCCCGCCCGGAACTGTAACTGCGCTCGTCGGTTCTTCCGGCTCAGGCAAATCCACCACCATCGGATTGATCTCTGCTTTTTACGTGCCGACATCCGGGAAGGTCCTGGTAGATGGAGTTGACCTAAGCACCATCAGACTGGATTCCTACCGCACCCGCCTGGGTGTGGTGTTACAGGAGTCGTTCTTGTTCGACGGAACCATCCGCGAAAACGTGAGCTTCTCGCGCCCGGATGCCGGCGAAGAAGAAATCATGCGGGCGTGCCGCATCGCTCGCGTCGATGAATTTGCCGAAAGTTTCCCCGAGAAGTACGACACCATCGTGGGCGAGCGCGGAGTAAAGTTGTCCGGCGGACAGAAGCAGCGGGTTTCAATTGCCCGCGCCATTCTGGCAGAGCCCCGCATTCTGATCCTTGACGAAGCCACTTCCAGCCTGGATTCGGAATCAGAAGCCCTGATCCAGCAAGGGCTTTCCTATCTGATGCAGGGACGCACGACGTTTGTTATCGCGCATCGGCTCTCCACCATCCGCCGGGCGGACCAGATTCTGGTGGTCGAACAAGGAAAAATCCTGGAGCGCGGCACTCACCTGCAACTTTTCGCCCTGCAAGGCCGCTACTACGATCTCTACACTAAGCAGCACGGCCTGGAGAGTAATCTGTTCCTGGCGCCAGGAGAAGGCGATGCTACTCAATCGACCGAGGAAGTGGGTCCCGCTAAGAACGGAAATGGCGATGGAGAGCTGCGCGATGATTCACGAAGCTTCGTGCCAGAGAACCGCGGGTAGACTGCGGCCTCTCATTGCCAGCCTGAGATTGCGATGGGGCCGGTACCACTTAACGAAACCTTATCTTTGCCATAGCATAGTGTTACAAGCATCACAATAGAATGCTTCAGTAGCCTTTTGCGGGTGACATGATAAATGCCATTGCTTAAAATTCGTCTGGATAGGAGGAGGACAAAGCATGTCGTACACACGACGGAGAGTGCTCGCAGGCTTGGGGATGGCAGGAGCGGGGGCGGTGATATCACCGCTGATCAAGAAGGCCGCTGCATTTGCATCCAAGGTTGACCCCTGCCCGTTTCGTCTCGCTGTGATCAATGACGAAATCACACAGGACTTCGAGAAGGCATGCGAGATCGCGTCGGGTGAATTCGGCCTGCATTGGATTGAACTGCGTTCGATGTGGGACATGAACGTAACCGAACTTAACGAGAAGCAAATTGGCGATGCACAGAAAGTTTTAAGCAAACATAAGTTACGCGTCACCGATATCGCCAGCCCGCTGTTCAAAACCGATTGGCCCGGTGCTCCGCGCTCGCCGCTGAGTGAAACCCGCGACCAGTTCCACGCGGACTTCGATGCCAACGCGCAGGACAAGCTGCTTGAACGGTGCATCTCGCTTGCCAAATCTTTCAACACCGACAAGATTCGCTGTTTCGACTATTGGCGGCTCGATGATCAGAAGCCATACCGTGCCGCGATCAACGCCAAATTGCAGGCAGCGGCGGAGCGATGCGCCAAACACGGCCTGATCCTTCTACTCGAAAACGAGATGTCCTGTAACACCGCGACAGGCGAAGAAGCAGCCACTTTGCTGAAAGCGATTCCCAACAAGAATTTCATGCTGAACTGGGACCCCGGCAACGCCGCCGCGCTCGCGAATACGCCGTATTCGACGGGATATCAGGTGCTTCCCAAGGACCGCATCGGACACTGCCACTGCAAAGACGTGATACGCAAGCCGGACAACAAATACGAGTGGGCCCCGGTCGGTGGCGGCATGGTGGATTGGGTGGGGCAACTCGAAGCCTTGAAACGTGATGGTTTCCACTACGGGCTGAGTCTGGAAACCCACTGGCGCGGCGCCGGTACCCCGGAAGCGTCCACGCGGATCAGCATGGACGGACTGAAGAAATCACTGACCAAAGCTGGCATCTCCTGCTAATCGCGGCTATCCTGTCCGCTGGCAACCGGCTGAACTCTCCAAGATGAGGGCAAATGATGGTTACACGACGTGAATTTCTCGATGCAATTGCAATCGGCGCTGCGGGGCTGGCTGTCGGAACCACCGCCAGAAGCTATGCACAGATCCTCGGCTCCAATGATCGTCTCAACTTTGCCGTGATCGGTCTCAACGGCCGGGGCTACGCTCACCTGGCGTCCCTCAAGGCGAATCGCAGCTCGGCCCGCATCTCGCACGTCTGCGATGTAGACAGCAATATTCTGAAAAAGTTCGCTGACGCCACACAACAAGAAATGGGCGAAGCCCCGGCCACCGAGAAAGACTTCCGTAAGATTCTGGAGCGGAAAGATGTGGACGCGATCACGATTGCCACTCCCGACCATTGGCACACGCCGATGGCGCTCGCGGGGTTGCAGGCGGGCAAGCACGTCTACTTGGAAAAGCCATGCAGCCACAATCCGGCCGAGGGAGCAATGCTGGTGCAGGCCCAGAAGAAATACGGGAAGCTGGTGCAGATGGGCACCCAGCAGCGCTCGTCACCCCACACCATAGAGATCGTCGAAAAGATTCACTCTGGCGCGATCGGCAAGGCCTACTTCGGCAAGGCCTGGTACAGCAATGTAAGGAAGTCGATTGGCACAGGCAAGCCGGCCTCCGTCCCGCCTCAACTCGATTGGGACCTCTGGCAAGGCCCGGCGCCGCGCCGGCCCTATACGGACAACGTGCAGCCGTACAACTGGCACTGGTTCAGAATCTACGGCACCGGTGAAACCTTGAACAACGGCACTCACGAGGTGGATGTCTGCCGCTGGGCGCTGGGCGTTGATTATCCGCAGCGCATCACTTCGTCCGGCGGACGCTACCACTTCCACGACGACTGGCAGTTTTATGACACCCTGGTGACCAGTTTCGAATATGAAGACAAGATGATTACCTGGGAGAGCAAGAGTTGTCAGGGCATGAAGTATTACGGTCGCGATCGTGGCGCCACAATCATGGGAACCACCGGCACGGTGCTGGTGGACCGCGATGGCTACGAGATTTACGACCTCAAAGGAAATAAGACCAGCGAATTCAAGACGGGTAGCCAGACATCGTCCGCCGACCTCCTCGGGGCTGATTCCATGACCGATGCGCACTTCGCAAACTTCATTGCCGGAATCCGCAAAGGCGAGAAGCTCAATGCGCCGATCTCCGTGGGCAACGTTGCGGTCACCATGCTGCAACTTTCCAATGTCGCGTGGGAAGTAAACCGGGAACTGCATCTCGATACCAAAGACGGGCGGATTCAGGGTGACCCAGAAGCCATGAAGTCTTGGGGGCGTGAGTACGAGAAGGGCTGGGAGCCGCATGTCTAAGACAGGGGCTTTCTCGCGGCGCGATTTTGTCCGCTCCAGCACACTTCTTGCAGCCACGCTCGGCGCACCAAGCGGCGTCTTTGCGCTCGATCAGGAGCATTCATCCAGCGACGCAGAGCCTGTGCGGTTGGGTTTGGCCAGCTACACATTCCGCAATTTCACCCGCGCCCAATTGATTGGCTTCATGCAACAGCTCAATGTGCGTTCGCTGAATGCAAAGGACGTCAAAGATCACCTGCCGATGGATCCACAAGAAGAGGCGGCTGCGCTGGCTGATTATGCCGCCGCAGGCATTGGTCTGCACGCTGCCGGAGCCATCTATTTCACCAAAGATGAAGATGCCGACATCCGGGCCAAGTTCGAATATTGCAAACGTGCCGGCATTGCCGTCATCGTCGCCGGTGACCCAGCACTGGAAACTCTGCCGAGAATTGAGAAGTTTGTAAAGGATTACGACATTCGCATCGCCATACACAATCACGGGCCGGAGGACAAGGTGTGGCCTTCGCCGCTGGATGTATTAAAAGCGGTGAAAGGTATGGACCCGCGCATTGGGTGTTGCATCGACGTCGGTCACACGGTCCGCGCCGGCACGGATGTGGTCCAGGCAATTCACGAAGCGGGCCCAAGGTTGTTCAACGTCCACATGAAAGATCTCGCAAACTTCCAGGACAAAGACAGCCAGGTGGCGGTCGGCGAAGGTATCATGCCCCTGCGCAAAATATTTGAAGCCCTGATCGCGGCCAAGTATCAGGGCTATGTCGATCTCGAGTATGAAATCCATCCCGACGATCCGATGCCCGGAGTGATCAGCAGCTTTGCCTATATGCGAGGCGTTTTGACCGGCCTGGGATATAGTGGCCATCCTTAATTACTTCATCCGGTAGCGCCGATTTCGTTTTCAAAATCACCATTGTCCGAAGGGCGAATTCGTGGCTGTCAGAGAACAGCGCAGAATCTCGCCGGTATTGTCCCCCAGTCCGCAACATTTCTATGTTGTAAACACAAAAAAATTCGCTCCCCTAGGGTTTACAATGTCTCGCCTTCCACTATGAACATCTTTCACGGCCGTGTCCGATGGTTACTCGTTGGCTGGATGTTGGTGATCAGCGCCGTTTCTTATCTGGATCGAGTCAACATATCGATCGCCGGCCCTTCGATCGAACGTGAGTTTCATCTTGACCATGTTCGCTTAGGTTGGGTTTTCAGCGCCTGGGTCCTGGGATACGCGCTGTTTCAAGCCCCCAGTGGACGCCTCGCAGACCGGTTCGGGCCAAGAAAAATTCTGTTGTTGGGGACCCTGTGGTGGGCGATTTTCACTGCGCTCACCGCTCTGACGCCTGCCAGCCTGGCGGGATCGTTGTTGATCCTGGTGATCGTACGATTCTCGTTGGGCGTGGGCGAATCCATCGTTTATCCCACCAGCAACCGTCTGGTGGCGGCGTGGATTCCATCGAACGAGCGCGGCTTGGCCAACGGATTGATTTTCGCGGGCGTGGGCCTGGGAGCAGCGGTCACCCCGCCTTTGATTGCCTACGTCATTTATCACTATGGCTGGCGCTGGTCGTTCTGGATTTGTGCGGTGCTAGGCCTGGTAATCGGCGGGCTCTGGTTTCTGATGGCGCGAGATGAGCCCGAACATCATCCATGGGTGAGTCCAGAAGAAGCTTCCTATATCTCGGCCGGTTTGCCCCATGCAACCAGAAATGCTGAAAGCCAATCCCTGCCCTGGCGGACCATCCTCGGCAGCAAGAACGTGTGGGTAGTCACGGCAAGCTACTTCGGTTTTGGTTATGTCGCTTACATCTTTTTCACCTGGTTCTTCACCTATCTGAGCACAGTCCGAGGCCTGAATCTGAAGTCGAGCGCTGTCTATTCCATGCTTCCGTTCGCGGCCATGGCCGCCTGCTCATCGCTCGGAGGCTGGATCAGCGATCGGTTGACACGAACCTATGGAAAGCGCGTCGGACGCTGCCTTACCGCCAGCGCGGCCACCGGTCTTGCCGCGGTTTTCGTTGGACTGGGGACTCATGTGGGCGATGCCCGGCTGGCCAGCGTGGTTCTCGCCGGCGGAGCGGGTGCTCTGTATCTGGCGCAGAGTGCTTTCTGGTCGGTCAGTTCTGATATTGGCGGCCGTTCGGCGGGGTCCGTTTCTGGAGTGATGAACATGGGTGGGCAGTTTGGTGGGGTCGTGACCGCCACTTTGACACCCTTCGTAGCGGAGCATTTTGGATGGGGTATGTCGTTTTGGGTCGCCGCAGGCCTTTGCTTTCTGAGCGCGGTTGCCTGGTTGATGGTGGATCCGGACCAGCAACTGACGGCCGCGCCGAAGCTCAAGAGCTAGCCAGAGTGATTTTCAACTGGAAGAAAATAGATGGGGACAGGAGAAATTGCTCAATGAGTCTACTTACGCGCAGAAAGATGCTTAAGAACGCAGCGTTACCAATCGCTGGGACCTTTGCACTCCCTTCTCTTGCAGCAGCAGTCCAGGACGTAAGTACTCCATATCAACGCCCCAAGCTAAAGATTACGGACGTCCGCACTGCCCAGGTCCGCGTGCACGGACTGCAAACGCATGTGCGCGTCTATACCGATCAGGGGCTCTATGGGCAGGGCGAATCAACCGATGCCGCCGTCGGGACCGTGTCGCTGGTGAACCAGTTCCGGCGATTTTTGGTGGGCCAGGATCCCCTGAATGTAGATGCCCTGTGGGAGAGAATCCGGGTCTCGGGAATTTTTGCAGGTGCGCAAGGCGGACAGTATGTCACCGCGCTGACCGGCCTTGAGATCGCTTTGTGGGATTTGGCCGGGAAGGCACTGGGCCTGCCCATCTATCAGCTCATGGGCGGCAAATTCCGTGACAAGATCCGAATCTATTGCGACTCCGACATGGATGACCCGCTGGGCCCGGAGTCCGACCGGAAGCTTCCCTGGATTAAGGAGCGGGGTTTCACGGCCATGAAGATCGACCTGGATGATGCCGCTGATCCCAACCGGTTTGACAAAGTGAACTGGACCGCCAACAACGCCGAGGTTGACCGCATGGTGAGCTGGGTCAAACACGTGCGGGAATCCATTCCCAAGGAAATGGAACTTGCCTGCGACATGCACGGGCGGTACGACGCGGGCACCGCGAAGCGGGTCGCGAAGGAACTCGAGCCCTTCCGCTTGCTCTGGCTGGAAGAAGTTGTACCCGCTGAAGATATTGACGCCATGGCGGACGTCCGCCATTCGACATCAACCCCGATCGCCTGCGGAGAAAACTTGTACATGCGCTGGGGATATCGCGAGCTTCTGGACAAAAATGCGGTTGACATTATCCAGCCGGACTTTCAGAAGACTGGCGGGCTCTCTGAGAGCCGGAAGATCGCCAACCTCGCGCAGACCTATTACGTACCGCTTGCGCCACACTGTGTCGTGTCGCCCATCGGCATGATGTCCACGGCGCATGTTTGTGCCTCAATTCCCAATTTTCTGTGTTGCGAATGGCACTGGATCAACTTCCCTGAATATTGGAAGAACTGGGTGCAGGAAGGGGAAATCATCCAGAAAGGCTACGTCACCGTGACGGACAAGCCGGGTATAGGGGTTGAGATGAATGAGGATGTTGCGCGAAAAGCACAAATCCCGGGATCCACCTGGTTTGAACCGAACAAGTCCTAACCAAGACTTTGGAGCGAACGCAATATGACAAGAAAGCTGAGTCGGATTTACTGCGCGATTTTGTGCCTGGCGCTTATCGCGGCGGTTGCACCGAGCGTGCGGGCGCAGCAGGGTTTCTTTACTCCCGAGGATGTGATCAAGTACACGCCGGATTGGCATGGGGAACGTTTTCCAGATGGCCGCCCCAAAGTGCCGGACGACATCCTTGACCGCATGAAGCGAGTGACGCTCGAAGAAGCCTGGGCGGTGCTCCAGCAGAATGGCTTCATGCACCAGTACGAGGATGGGTGGCTGACCATCCACCAGGGCAGAGTATTAGTCGGGCGGGCGCTTACGGCTACGTGGATGCCGGGCCGTCCTGACGTGCAAAAAGTGTTGGAAGAAGAAGGCGCGAAGATGCACCGGATCGGCGGAATGAATGCCTGGCCTGTAGACATGTTGCAGAAGCGGGACGTCTACACCTGCGATCACTTCGGACTCAAAGAGGGCGGACCTTCAATCGGCGACAATGTCGGTAATGCGATCTACGCGAAATCAGGAAACGGCATTGTCTACGACGGCGCGGTACGGGACATCAACGGCCTCGACGAACTACCGGACTTTGTCGCCTTCGTCCGCTCTTACGACCCGTCGCACCACTACGGCTCGCTGAGGTCGGGCAAGCTTCTGAACTCAACCATGGTGAGCATCAATGCCCCGACCCGGATTGGCCACGTGATGGTCATGCCTGGAGATGTGGTCCTGGGGCGGAACGGCGGAGTCATCTTTATTCCACCGCAACTTGCGGAGCAAGTCGTCAAGTACTCAGAAGAAACCCACCTGCGCGACGTTTTTGGACACCAGCGCCTGCAAGAAGGCAAGTACACTGCCGGCCAAATCGACGCCCGCTGGTCCGATGTCATCGAGCAGGACTTCTATCAATGGCTGAAACAGAATGAAGATCATTTGCCGTTTCCGAAGTCTCGGATTGAGGAGATTCTGAACGAGCATAAGTGATTGGACCCGATGAAACGTGGTTGAGGAGTGCTGATAAGACGCCATGAAATTGTTCTGGAAGCTCGTGTGCCTTATGGTTGCGATGAATCTCAGTGGAAATCCGCTAAACGCTCAGACTCCGAACCAACAGTCAACTCCAGCTGTGCCGGAGTGGGCACAGCCCGGCTCGGCAACTCACACGCAAGTTTCTCCTCCCTCTGACTTCCACCGGCCGAGCAAGAATTTCGACACGCCAATCGGAATTTTCGACGGTCAATCCGATATCGGCAGTGCAGTCGTCCCCGGCAGCGCCAGTTACCATGCCGGCACGAAGCAGTACACAGTCAACTCTGCCGGCTACAACGTCTGGTACACACGCGACGAATTCAGCTATCTCTGGAAGAAGATGTCAGGCGACGTGTCTCTCGCGTCGGATATTTCATTCCCCGACCCGACTGGTTACGGCGATCGCAAGGCGGTGCTGGTAATCCGCCAGGACCTGGAAGACGATTCCAAGGAAGTTCTAGTCGCCCTCCACGGGGAAGGGATGATTCAACTTGCCCGGCGCCCGGAAAAAAATGTTCGCATCAAAGACATCGAGTACCGGATCGGCAGCCGTGGCGACCGCCCGGGAGGCAAAAGCCCGGATAGTCTGGTTGGAATTTCCGCCAAAAGAATCGGCATCGAAAAGCGCGGGGATTCATTCGCGCTTTTTGTCAGCCTGGATGGCGAGCCCATGCACCAGTTCGGTGCGCCCATGACATTGCACATTGATGGGCCGTTTTATGTTGGCATCGGCTTTTGCTCGCACCTGCCTGACAAGTCAGATACGGCAGTGTTCTCCAACGTCATACTGGAGAATTCATCTGGCAAGGTCCAATAACAATCCAAACAGGTTCATTTCCCCGAGCAATGAATGAACTTGTCTGCCCACGGGATGAAATACTTCATATTCGGGGATCGGTGTGACCGCTGTCATGCTGCCGCCAGGCCAACTCATCAGGCAGGCCCACGTTCATTAGCGATGCAATTTGAAATAGCTGCCCTTTACTCTTCGTCATTCCGAAGCGCGGTTTTTGCGCGAGAGCCTGCTCTGAACGAAGTCGAAGGGAATCCGCTTTCCTGGATAGCGCCACAAAGCTGTTGGCCAAAAGCAGATTCCTCCTCTTCGCTCCGCGAATCGTTGGAATGACAAACGATAGGAAAAGTTATGAAACCTGCACACCATCTTTCCAATTTATTTGTTGCTGACACAAACAAAAACAGCGTAGTCTACCACCGCAATTTATCTCAGCTTATGAAAACCAATCTACGAATTCTTCTTTTTACTATTCTTTACATCGGTTGTGCCGCCACCGCGCCGGCGAAATCGAAACCGGTTGGCGGAGACTGGGTCGGCTCCTGGGCCGCGTCGCAACAAATTCCCGAGCCCCACAACGCGCTCAATCCCGATGACCTCCGTGACGCCACCTTGCGCCAGATCGTTCACTTAAGCGTCGGAGGGACAACGCTGCGTGTCCACATCTCCAATGCGTTCGGGACCATGCCGATGCGCGTGACCTCTGTCCACATCGCGCGGCCACTCGAAACCGCCGAGGCCAAAATTGATGTTGCCACTGACAAGGGACTCACATTCTCCGGCCACCCTGACGTCACTATTCCCGCAGGCGCGGAGTACATCTCCGATCCCATCGCCTATCCTGTTCCCGCGCTTTCCGACCTGGACATCACTTTGCATTTAGATGAACCGCCCGCGCAGCAAACCGGCCACCCCGGCTCGCGCGCAACTTCGTATCTTCAGCATGGAGACCTGGTCTCCGCCGCCGACTTGCCCGAGGCCAAAAAGATCGAACACTGGTACTGGATTGCGGGCATAGATGTGAACGCCGCAAAAAACTCCGCGGCCATCGTGGTCCTGGGCGATTCCATCACCGACGGACACGGCGCCACCACCAACGGAAACGACCGCTGGACCGATGTGCTGGCTAAGAAATTACAGGCCAATCCCAAGACCAGGAACTTGTCAGTCCTGAACCACGGCATTGGCGGCAACCACCTGCTTACCGACGGCCTGGGTCCGAACGCCCTTGCACGGGTTGACCGCGACATCCTCGCGCAGAGCGGTGTCCGCTACCTTATTGTTTTTGAGGGCGTGAATGACCTGGGCAAGCTATCGCGCGAAGGGGAACAACCAAAGGCTGAGCACGAAGCTCTAGTGCAGGAAATGATTGGGGCTTATGAGCAGATCATCCTCCGCGCCCACAACCACGGCATCAAGGTGTATGGCGCAACCATCACGCCGTACGTAGGCTCCGACTACTACCATCCCGCGCCGGCCAACGAAGCCGATCGCTTAGCCGTTAACGAGTGGGTCCGCCAGTCCGGCCACTTCGACGCCGTCATTGATTTCGACAAGCTGACGGCCGATCCAGCCCATCCCGATCGCCTGCTTCCAGCCTACGATTGTGGAGACCACCTGCACCCAGGGCCCGCCGGATATAAGGTAATGGGAGAGGGTGTGCCGGTCAGTCTGTTTAGTCGCTGATGGAAGCTTCCGGACCGTCGACTTACGGATTCCGGCCCGTTCCCTTGGGTCAAATGGGGGCTAGAAACTTTATTTCCTTGCCGGTGCGGCTGGTTCGGATTGCACCCCTAGTCCCACTATGGTATCTTTTAAAATTGTCCCGGTTAGCAGGAAGGGACCAGCGGACTAGTGTGGCTTCCAGGTGGAGTACCTGTCCCAGATTGCTGGCGTAGCTCAGCTGGTAGAGCATCTGATTTGTAATCAGAGGGTCGGGGGTTCAAATCCCTCCGTCAGCTCCAGGAATCGGTTCCGGAACGCAGGACATTTTGCGCGGCGTAGTGGCGGCATAGAGATTTTCCAACAGCAACTTCCATAGAGAACTTTCCAATTGGGCAGCATAGTTAAGCGCCCCGCAACGTTCTTCTGTGTAACGCCTGCTGAAAATTGCTTGTCTGTGTAGTGGCGCAAATGCCGAAGATTGTTTGCCGGAAGCTTGGGCCTTCGGGTCTGACGGTTTTGCACAGGTGGGTGAGTGGTTAAAGCCAACAGACTGTAAATCTGTCCCTCCTAGCGAGGTACGAAGGTTCGAATCCTTCCCTGTGCACCAGTGATTCTCGTGAAGCGTTTGGCAATGGCGATGGCCGCGTTCGTTGGGTTGGGAGTGCTCGCGTGGACCACGCTGGATGACGAGAGAATCAGGCTGCTGTGCTTGGCGATATTGGCCATGTTCGCGTTTAAAACCTGGGTGCGGAGGAAGGAAACGATGCACTCCAGCGACAGCGACGAGTAGCCTGTGAGTTTTCGCCGATGTAGCTCAGTTGGTAGAGCACTCCCTTGGTAAGGGAGAGGTCACCAGTTCAATCCTGGTCATCGGCTCCAGAAGTTGGTTTTACTGAGAGCTGAAGGCTGAGAGCTGACGGCTGAAGTTGGGCGGGAGTAACTCAGTGGTAGAGTCACAGCCTTCCAAGCTGTTGGTCGCGGGTTCGATTCCCGCCTCCCGCTCCACGATTCGAGGTTAGGTGCGATGGGCTTCGAACAAGCAACCATCAAAGTTGAGCAGGAAAAAGAATTCGGGGAACTGAGGGGCGCAATTGAAAGAGTTTTTCGCCCGGAGCAGGTGGAAAAGTTCCTCAAACGGCTGGAGAAAGAAGGCGTCCGGGTCCGCCACTGGGATCAGGTCGTCGCGCAGGGTTTGCTGGAGCGGGTGGACGAGCAACTAGCAAAGTCCACAACCGCACGCAAGCTTTATGAAGCGTTGACCGTTCCGGACCAGGCGCAGATGCGCGAATTTTATCTATCAAAGCTGGAAGCGGTGAGCCTGGAGCTTCGAACGAAGTACAAGAAGATTTATCAGTACTACTGAGCCCGGCGAATCCTGTGCTGATAGCCCCGAAAGGGCGAAAGCATGCAGGCAGGGCGTAAGCCCTGGGTAGGCGAAACAAAGATCAAGCCCCGTAGGGGCGAAAGAAGCGGGCGAGTCGCCCGCCACAAAGGATTTAGCAGGATTGGAAGGTTTAGAGCTAGAAGCTAAAAGCTAGGAGCTAAGAGCTGCTATGGCGAAAGAGAAATTTGACCGCAATAAGCCGCACTGCAATGTAGGGACGATTGGTCACATTGATCATGGCAAGACCACGTTGACCGCGGCCATCACCAAGGTATTGCAGAAGCACAACCCGAAGATTGTGTTCCGGTCATTTGATTCGATCGACAATGCGCCGGAAGAAAAGGCGCGCGGAATCACCATTGCCACCGCGCACGTGGAGTACGAGACGGCCAACCGTCACTATGCGCACGTGGACTGCCCGGGTCACGCCGACTACATCAAGAACATGATCACCGGCGCGGCGCAGATGGATGGGGCGATCTTAGTTGTCGCGGCGACCGATGGGCCGATGCCGCAGACCCGCGAGCACGTGCTGCTGGCGCGTCAGGTGGGTGTGCCCTACATCGTGGTGGCGCTGAACAAGTGCGATGCGGTGGATGACGCAGAGTTGCTCGACCTGGTGGAGCTCGAAGTCAGAGAGTTGCTGAAGTCTTACAAGTTTCCAGGAGACGACGTTCCGGTGGTGCGTTTGTCGGCGCTGGGCGCGTTGAACGGGGAAGCCAAGTGGGAGAAGCAGATCGACGAGCTGATGGAAGCGGTGGACAAGAGCGTGCCGCAGCCGGCGCGTGAGTTGGACAAGCCGTTCCTGATGCCGATTGAAGATATCTTCTCGATCTCGGGCCGCGGAACGGTGGTCACGGGGCGTATCGAGCGTGGCAAGGTGAAGGTAGGCGAGGAAATCGAGATCGTGGGCTTCCGCGACACCCGCAAGACGGTAGTCACAGGCGTGGAAATGTTCAAGAAGCAGCTGGATGAAGGCTTGGCGGGAGACAACGCTGGTCTGTTGCTGCGCGGTATTGCCAAGGAAGACGTGGAGCGGGGCATGGTACTGGCGAAGCCGGGATCGATCACGCCGCACACCAAGTTTAAGGCGGAGGTTTACATCCTGACCAAGGAAGAAGGCGGGAGGCATACGCCGTTCTTCAAGGGCTACCGTCCGCAGTTTTACCTGCGAACGACGGACGTGACCGGAGTAGCGGAACTGCCGGCGGGCACCGAGATGGTGATGCCGGGAGACAACGTGAGCCTGGTAATCGAGCTGATCACGCCGGTGGCGATGGAGAAGGGATTGCGCTTCGCCATTCGCGAAGGCGGCCACACGGTGGGCGCGGGTACCATCAGCGAGATTGTTACGTAGTTTTGGCAGGTTGGGAAATTCAGATGTCAGTTCCTGGTTCTCGGTTCTCAGTTGGAGCTAAGAGCTAGAAGCTAATAGCTAGGAGCTTGTGGTTATGCCGCGAGAAATTATTACGTTGCAGTGCGGTGATTGCAAAGAGCGGAATTATTCGAAGACCAAGAACCGTAAGACGACCCCGGACCGGCTGGAACTGAAGAAGTTCTGCCGCCGGTGCCGCAAGCATACGCCGCATAAAGAAGTGAAATAAAAGTGGCTAGTGGCCAGTGATTAGTGGCTAGTAAAAAATCGGAAACCAGCCACTAATCACTAGCCACTAACAACTGTTTTTAGGGGCGTAAGCTCAACGGTTAAACTGTCGGTCTCCAAAACCGAACTTGGGGGTTCGAATCCCTCCGCCCCTGCCAGAGTTTGGAGACGTGCAAGGTCAGGTAAAGTGAATGGGAGTCGAGGTTAAAAAGAAGATGGCGAATTCACTCGCAGCGGCAGGCGATAATTTCGGCGACCGGGTCAAGTCCTGGCCATTGCGGGTCAAGACTTTCTACAACGACGTGCGCACCGAGATGAAGAAGGTCACGGC
Organism: uncultured Acidobacteriota bacterium; assembly: GCA_963837365.1. Classification (GTDB taxonomy): domain Bacteria; phylum Acidobacteriota; class Terriglobia; order Terriglobales; family Acidobacteriaceae; genus CAWBXL01. The sequence goes on along the minus strand of CAWIMW010000002.1, from coordinate 801,500 downwards.
GCCGTCGTTCAAGGAAATTCAGTCCACGACTGTCGTGGTGATCATCACCGTCTTTCTTTTTGGATTGTATTTCGGAGTGATCGATTGGATCCTGTCGAACAGCCTGGAGCGGTTTTACAAGTATTTCACGCGCTAGGCGGCAGGACGGAAAGTTTCGAATGATTATGCAGGACGAAGAAAAAAGCCAAACCGCGACGGGAGAAACGCAGGAGGAGCAGACTGCGTCTCCCGAAGCTCCGCGTAACCCCAATATGAAGTGGTACATCATCCACTCCTATTCGGGATTCGAGCGCAAGGTCAAAGAATCACTGGAGTCGCGCGTGCAGGCCTTTGGCTTGCAGGAAAAAATCGGCAAAGTGCTGATTCCCACAGAATCAGTCACCGAAGTCCGCGGCGGCAAAAAATATACCTCGGAACGCATGTTCTATCCCGGCTATGTGCTGGTGGAAATGGACATGGACGACAACGTCTGGCACGTGGTGAAGTCCACGCCGCGCGTGACCGGATTTGTCGGCACCGGACAGCAGCCGACGGCGCTGTCCGATGAAGAAGTCCAGCACATCGTTTACAAGGTCGCCGACAGCAAGGACAGGCCCAAGCTCAAGGTCAAGTTCGAAAAGAACGAAAGCGTGCGCATCACGGAAGGGCCGTTTGCCACGTTCACCGGGGTGGTCGACGAAGTGAACGAAGACCGCGAAACGCTGAAGGTGATGGTCACGATTTTTGGACGGAGTACGCCGGTAGAACTGGAATTCAATCAGGTGGAGAAAGTCGCCTAAATAGGCGGAAGTGGCTAGAAGCTAGTAGCTAGGAGCTCAAAGAAGTCATGGCAAAGAAGGCAACAGGATCCGTAAAGCTGCAAATCGCAGCCGGCAAAGCGACCCCGGCGCCGCCGGTCGGTCCCGCGCTCGGTCAGGCGCAGATCAACATCATGGAGTTCTGCAAGCAATTCAACGCCAGGACCAGCCAGAAGGAACTGGAAGGGCTAATTATACCGGTCGTGATCACGGTCTATAGCGATCGCTCGTTCACCTTCATCACCAAGACGCCTCCAGCGGCCATTCTGCTGAAGCGCGCCGCTGGCATTGCCAAAGGTGCGGGTGCGCCGAATAAGGACAAGGTCGGCACGGTCACGGCGAAGCAGGTGGAAGACATTGCCAAACAGAAGATGCCAGATTTGAATGCGGCGTCGGTGGATTCCGCTATCCGCAGCATCCGCGGCACGGCGCGGTCGATGGGCATTGAAGTCATTGGGTAAACAAAATTGAGTAATTGGGAAATTTGGTAATTGAGTAATTGAAAATCGTGAGCTTGGGTTTCAAATTACCCAATTACTCAATTTCGCAATTGCTCAATCAAGTCGAAACACTACGGCTCATCGGAATAGTGGTGAGCGGTGGGAGACGAGGAAAAATGAAAAAGTCAGGCAAGAACATTGAGAAGGCACGGAAAGCGATTGAAGCCCGTCCTTACACCATTCAGGATGCGGTCCCGCTCCTGCAAAAAGTAAAATTCGCAAAATTTGACGAGACCGTGGAAGTCACCATGCGTCTCGGGGTCGATCCCAAGCACGCTGACCAGATGGTGCGTGGAACGGTCGTTCTGCCGAACGGGTTGGGCAAGTCGAAGAAGGTCCTGGTCATTGCGACTGGCGAGAAGCAGCGCGAGGCCCAGCAGGCGGGAGCGGACTTCGTGGGCGGCGAAGAGATGGTTGAGAAGATCAATAAGGAGAACTGGACTGATTTCGACGCCCTGATCGCCACGCCCGATGTGATGAAGTCCGTTGGACGCCTGGGCAAAGTCCTCGGCCCCAAAGGCCTGATGCCCAATCCGAAGACTGGTACCGTGACCTTTGATGTTGCCAAGGCAGTCCAGGAAGTAAAGGCCGGCAAGGTCGAGTTCCGTACTGACAAGACCGCGCTGGTGCACGTGCCGGTGGGCAAGATGTCGTTCACCCCGGACAAGCTGGTGGAGAATGCCACCACGCTGATCACCAGCGTGATCAAGGCAAAGCCGTCGGTCGCCAAGGGCAAATACATCAAGGGCTGCTATCTGAGCTCGACCATGGGCCCGGGCATTGCGCTGGATGTCTCCGCAATTGAAACTGCGGCCAAAGCTTAGGAATTGGGTAATTGGGGAATTTTGTAATTGAGCAATGGAAAATCGCGAATTTGGTTCAAATGACTCGATTACTCAATTTCCCGATTACAAAATCAAAGTTCAGCTCCACGAGTTCGGAAGGATAAATACATGGCGGTCACCAAAGCTAAGAAGATTGATCAGGTGCAGAAGCTGGAAAAAGACCTGAAGAATGTATCCAGCATGATTGTGGCTACGTACAACAAGCTGACTGTGGCCCAGGATTTCGAGCTGCGCAAGACGGTCCGCGGCGCCGGCGCGAAGTACCGCGTGGTCAAAAACACGCTCGCCGAGCGCGCAGCCAAGGGCACCAAAGTCGAAGAGGCGCTCAAAAATCTGACCGGCGTGACTTCGATCGCATACACCCAGGGCGACCCGGTCGCACTGGCCAAGGCGCTGGCCAAATACGTCAAGGACACTCCGGAGTTCAGCTTTAAGTCGGGCGTGGTCGAAGGCAAGGTGATTTCGGCGAAAGAGATCGAATCGCTGGCCACCATGCCGTCGAAGGAAGAGCTGTACTCGAAGCTGCTGTTCCTGTTGAATTCCCCGGCGCAGCGCCTGGCGACGGTGGTCAACGCCACCGGCCGCGATTTGGCGGTGGTAATCGGCCAGGGCGTGGAGAAGAACAAGTTCGCGTAGGGCGGACACTCCTGCGGCGTAGGGTTTAAGTGATTTTTGGTGGCTAGAGAGCGGACAAGAGTGTCCGCTCTACGTAAAACAAGTTCAGTTATCAGAGGCGAAGGGTTGCACGGTCTCACTTTCTGCGTTGTCTGGCGCGAAAGTAAGGGGTCTGAAGCACTGGAAACTTTTGCCAACCGATAACGAAATCAGCAACTGATAACTCAAAAAGTGGAGAAACAATATGGCGGATACACAGCTATCGGAAGATCAAATCGTAGATGCAATCGTGAACCTGTCACTTCTTCAAGCTGCTGTCCATGGTGAAGCGGCTGGAGGAGAAATTAGGCGTATCGGCGGCGGCAGCAGCCCCGGTGATGGTGGCCGGCGGCGGTGGGCGGCAGCGGCGGCCCCGGCCGAAGAGAAGACCGAATTCACGGTCATTCTTAAGGACGTAGGCGCGAATAAGATCAATGTCATCAAGGCTGTACGCGAAGTCACCGCCCTGGGCTTGAAAGAAGCCAAGGACCTGGTCGATGGCGCTCCTAAGACGGTGAAAGATGGCGTCTCCAAGGAAGAAGCGGAGACCATCAAGAAGAAGTTCGCCGATGCGGGAGCCACAGTCGAAGTGAAATAGGCTGGTGTGGGGACGGGACTTGTCCCGTCCGACCCTTCAGGGCCGGACCAAAAGCAGCCGAGCTCGAGCTCGGCGCACGGGTCATAGACCCGTCCCTACACCTGCAAAACTTTTTTGGTTGAATCCTGGGAAGCAGTGTTATCATCTACATAACTGCTACTACCCAGTTCACCACGGATTGGGACGGCAGCTGTTTCGCAGGGCAGGCGAAACGGAACAGGCCTTACATACTGGCGCGGAACGATACAATTCAACTTTGGCCATGCGCCGCAATTGGCGCCTGCGGGGAGTCTTGTCCCTGTGGGCGCACTCGTGTCTGTTCAGGTTCTTGGGTGTTTTAACAGTTATCCCGGCGCGGTTTTCGCGCCACATTCCGCAGTTCGGCGCGCGGCACAATTGCGCCTGAGAGATTGGGAGTCTCCTGAATGTCGAAAAATAATACCTTCCGCAAGCGTTTTGATTTTTCAAAAATTCCAGCCACCATCAAGATCCCGAACCTCATTGAGGTCCAGAAGCGCTCCTACGACCGCTTCCTCCAGATGGACAAGCTGCCGAGCGAGCGCGAAGACGGCGGCTTGCAATCCGTATTTCAGTCGGTTTTTCCCATCACCGATTTCCGCAACGTCTCCCAACTGGAGTTCGTAGACTTCCAGATCGGCAACTGGGAGTGTAAGTGCGGACACTTAAAAGGCCTGCATCACCTTCGTACTACCTGTAAGAATTGCGGATTTACCGTCATCACCGATCCGTTCCATCCCGGCGATGTGCTCTGCCACCGCTGCGGAACGTACAACGCCAACACGCCGGACTTCTGCAACAAGTGCGGCGACCCGGTGGGCTTGCAGTTGAAATATGACGTGGCCGAGTGTGAAGAGCGCGGCATGACTTACTCCGCGCCGCTCAAGGTCACGCTGCGATTGACCATTTTTGAGAAGGATGCCGAAACCGGCAACCGCTCCATCCGCGATATCAAGGAACAGGAAGTCTTCTTCGGCGATGTGCCGCTGATGACCGACAACGGAACCTTCATCGTGAACGGCACCGAGCGCGTGATCGTCAGCCAGTTGCACCGTTCGCCGGGCGTGTTCTTCGAGACCGCCAACAACCGCACCTACTTCCTCGGCAAGATCATTCCTTACCGCGGATCGTGGGTCGAGTTTGAGTACGACCAGAAGAACGTTCTCTACGTTCGCATTGACCGCAAGCGCAAGTTTCTGGGCACGATCTTCCTGCGTGCTTTAGGACTGCGCTCCGGCGAAGACATTCTGCGGACCTTCTACACCGTGGACCGCATTGCCGTCCGCGACAAGAAACTCTACTGGACGCTCGATCCCACCGGCGAAAAGCTCACTAATCTTCTGGGCATGAAGCTGGCGCACAGCATCAAGTCGAAGTCCGGAGACGAAATCGCCCACTCCGGCCGCAAGATCAACGCGCAGATACTGAAAGATATCCAGAAGGCCAAGATCAGCGAGATCGAAGTCGATGTCACCGACCTCGAAGGTGCGTGGGCAGCCGGCGATATCGTCGACACCACCACCGGCGAAGTGCTGCTCGAAGCCAACTCAGAACTGACTGCGGACAAGGTTTCGAAGATCCTGGAGTCGGGCGTCGTGGAAATGAACTTGTTCTTCCCCGAGCGCGACGACGTGGGCACGGTCATCTGCCAGACCCTGAAGCGTGATTCGGTTACTACGCCGCAGGAAGCGCTGATCGAGATCTACCGCAAGCTGCGTCCCGGCGATCCGCCGACACTCGACACCGCGACCTCGCTGTTCCATGGCATGTTCTTCGACCCGCGCAAGTATGACTTCTCTCGCGTGGGCCGTTTGAAGTTCAACATCAAGCTGTTCGAAAAGAACGACGTCACCCAGCTCGACCACCGCACCATGGAGCCCGAAGACTTCTACGGCACCATCCGCTACCTGCTCAAGCTGCGCAAGAACATCGGCCAGGTGGATGACATCGATCACTTGGGCAACCGCCGCGTCCGCGCCGTCGGCGAGTTGATGGAGAACCAGTTCCGTATCGGCCTGGTCCGTATGGAACGGGCGATCAAAGAAAAGATGTCGGTGTACCAGGAAATGTCGACAGCCATGCCGCATGACCTGGTCAACGCCAAGCCAGTCATGGCAGCGATCCGCGAGTTCTTCGGATCGTCGCAGCTGTCGCAGTTCATGGACCAGACCAACCCGTTGTCGGAGATCACGCACAAGCGGCGTCTCTCCGCCCTTGGGCCGGGCGGTTTGTCGCGTGAGCGCGCCGGATTCGAAGTCCGCGACGTTCACCCTACACACTACGGACGTATCTGCCCGATTGAGACCCCGGAAGGGCCGAACATCGGATTGATCTCATCGTTGAGCTGCTACGCCCGCATCAACGATTACGGGTTCATCGAGTCGCCCTACCGCCGCGTGAAAGCGGGACGGGTCCAGGACTACGTTGCTGTGGTCAACGGCGGCGATAGCGACATGAAGGTCGGCGACCACCTCGAGAAACACGAGATGGAAAAGATCAATGCTGATCTGAAAGACCGGAAGAAGAAGCAGGTCGACTTTGAGCCCTTCTCCTTCTATCTTTCCGCGTGGGAGGAAGACCGCCACACCATCGCCCAGGCCAACGTCGAACTCGATGACAAGGGCCGCATTGTAGGTGACCTGGTCAACGCCCGCAAAGCCGGCAACTTTGTCCTCGTCAGTAGAGAAGAAGTGGATTACGTTGACGTCAGTCCCAAGCAGTTAGTTTCAGTAGCTGCATCGTTGGTCCCCTTTCTTGAGCACGACGATGCCAACCGCGCTCTCATGGGCGCGAACATGCAACGCCAGTCGGTGCCCCTGCTTCGCGCAGAAGCCCCGATTGTCGGGACCGGAATGGAAGGCGTCACCGCGCGCGACTCCGGCGCCGTGATCCTGGCCAAGCGCAACGGATTCATCGACTCGGTGGACTCGCAGCGCATCATCGTGCGCGTCGAGGGTGAACATCACCCCGGACAGCTATCGCGCGAAGTGGGCAGCGACATCTACCAGCTCACCAAGTTCAAGCGCTCCAACCAGAACACTTGCATTAATCAGAAACCGGTCGTGGTGAAAGGCCAGCGCGTAACCAAGGGGCAGGTCATCGCCGACGGACCTTGCACCGACAAGGGTGAACTGGCGCTTGGCCGTAACGTGCTGGTGGCCTTCATGCCGTGGCGCGGTTACAACTTTGAAGACGCAATCCTGGTTTCCGAGAAGCTGGTAAAAGACGACTACTACACCTCGCTGCACATCGAGGAGTACGAGATCGAAGCCCGCGACACCAAGCTGGGACCGGAAGAAGTCACCCGCGACATTCCTAACGTCAGCGAGTCCATGCTGCGGAACCTGGATGAAGCCGGCGTGATCCGTATCGGCGCCACCATTAAGCAGGGTGACATCCTGGTCGGCAAAGTCACCCCCAAAGGCGAGACCCAGTTGACCCCGGAAGAAAAACTGTTGCGCGCCATCTTCGGTGAGAAAGCCGGAGACGTTCGTGACGCTTCGCTCTACTGCCCGCCGGGAATCGAAGGCGTGATTGTGGACGTGAAAATCTTCTCCCGCAAGGGACAGGAGAAAGACGAGCGCGCCAAGTCGATTGAAGCCGAGCAGATTGGCAAATTGGAAAAGAACCTCTCCGATGAAATCCGCATTCTCACCGACGAGCGACTAAAGCGGTTGGAAGCCATTCTGGGCGGCAAGGAAGTTCAGGCTGACCTGCACGACGAGCGTACCAACAAGCGCCTGCTGGTCAAGGGCAACATTCTGAACCGCGACGAAATCGAGCGCATCTCGACCCGCAACTTGAAGCGCATTAAGTACAACGACAAGGACCCGCGCGTCAACGAGCAGATCGATGAGATCGAAGAGATGACCTCGCGTCAGATCGATGTTCTCAAAAAGATCGTGGGTGAGAAAAAAGACAAACTCACCAAGGGCGACGAGCTGCCTCCGGGCGTGATCAAGCTGGTGAAGGTCTACATCGCCATGAAGCGCAAGCTGAGTGTCGGTGACAAGATGGCCGGACGCCACGGTAACAAGGGCGTCATCGCGCGCATCCTGCCGGAAGAAGACATGCCCTACCTCGAAGACGGCACGCCGATGGAAATCGTGCTCAACCCGCTGGGCGTTCCTTCCCGTATGAACGTGGGACAGATTCTTGAAACCCACCTGGGATGGGCCGGACACGAGCTGGGCAAAAAGATCACCGTCCTGCTGGCGGAAAACTCGAAAGAGGAATTTGTCCGCCGCGAGCTGAAGGCGCTGTTCAAAGACACTGTGCTGGCCGACACCATCGCCGACATGCCTGCCGATGAACTGGAGAAGATTGCTCCCACGCTGATGGAAGGCGTGTTCATGGGATCGCCGGTGTTCGACGGATCGCGCGAGAGCGAGATCAAAGCTCTGCTCGCACAGTCAGGCCTGCCGACTTCCGGCAAGACCTGGCTGTACGACGGCATGACCGGAGACAAGTTCGAACAGCCAGTGACTGTCGGCTACATCTACATGCTGAAGCTGTCGCACCTGGTTGACGACAAGATCCACGCGCGCTCCATCGGTCCGTACTCGCTGATTACCCAGCAGCCGCTGGGAGGTAAAGCGCAGTTCGGCGGACAGCGTTTCGGAGAAATGGAAGTCTGGGCGCTGGAAGCTTACGGCGCGGCCTTCATTCTTCAGGAACTGCTGACGGCGAAGTCCGACGACGTTTATGGCCGCACCAAGATTTACGAGGCCATCGTCAAGGGCGAAGCTGCCATGGAACCGGGCGTGCCCGAGTCGTTCAACGTTCTGATTCGCGAGTTGCAGTCGCTGTGCCTCGATGTGGAGCTGATCAAAGCCGGAGAGAAGAAGCCGGTGGTCGGCACCACAGTGGCGGCAGCGGACTAAGTTCAGTGGCTAGTGACTAGTGTTTAGTGGCTAGTCATTCGCCGCATGCAGATTTTTAAATAAGCGACGCTCTGGTTTGCTCCTTGCCACAGCGCCACACAGCAGTGGATTGGCTAGCCACTAATCACTAGCCACTAGCCACTGGGTTCAGGAGCCCGTAGAGCGGCAACGATAAGACCGCTAGTGGAGGATCACCTTGTTTCGTTCGAGCCCCTTTGAAATGGCCAACCCGATCGCCGATTTCGACGCCATCCGCATCAGCCTGGCTTCTCCTGAGAAGATCCGGAGCTGGTCGCATGGTGAGGTGACCAAACCTGAAACCATCAACTACCGCACCTTCAAACCGGAGCGGGACGGCCTGTTCTGCGCCCGCATCTTCGGCCCCGTAACCGACTGGGAGTGCTTGTGCGGCAAGTACAAGCGCATGAAGCATCGCGGAGTGATCTGCGACAAGTGCGGCGTGGAAGTCACACTGTCCAAGGTCCGCCGTGAGCGCCTGGGTCACATTGAGCTGGCTTCGCCCTGTTCGCACGTATGGTTCTTCAAGGGCCTGCCCAGCCGCATCGGCCACTTGCTCGACATTTCTCTGCGTGACCTCGAGTCCGTCCTTTACTTTGAAGCCTACGTGGTGGTTGAGCCCGGCGATGCGCCGGTCAAAGATCACGAAGTCATCAAGGACGAAGCCAAGTTCCGTGAACTCGATCAGCAGTACCGCCCTGCCGGCTTCAAAGCCATGATGGGCGCGGAAGCAATCAAAGAACTTCTCAAGCATGTAGAAGTTGACACGCTTTCCAGTGAACTGCGCGAGAAGATGCGCAACGAAGCTTCTCTCCAGAAGCGCCTGAAGTACGCCAAACGCCTAAAGGTCGTCGAAGCATTCCGCAAGAGCGGCAACAAGCCCAACTGGATGATTCTCGACGTGATCCCGGTCATTCCACCGGAGCTGCGTCCTCTGGTTCCACTGGACGGCGGCCGCTTTGCCACCTCCGACTTGAACGACCTCTATCGCCGCGTCATCAACCGTAACAACCGCTTGAAGAAGCTGATGGACCTGCACGCTCCTGAAGTCATCGTGCGCAACGAAAAGCGCATGTTGCAGGAAGCGGTGGATGCCCTATTCGACAATGGACGCCGTGGCCGTGTGCTGCGTGGCGCCAACAACCGTCCGCTGAAGTCGCTGTCCGATACGCTGAAAGGCAAGCAGGGCCGCTTCCGCCAGAACCTGCTGGGCAAGCGCGTGGACTACTCCGGCCGTTCCGTCATCGTGGTCGGCCCGGAATTAAAACTTCACCAGTGCGGTCTACCCAAGAAGATGGCGCTCGAACTGTTCAAGCCATTCATCTATCACCGCCTGGAACAGACCGGACACTGCACCACCATCAAGCAAGCCAAGGAAATGGTGGAATCGCAGGAGCCCATCGTTTGGGACATCCTGGAAGAGGTCATTAAAGACCATCCAGTATTGCTGAACCGCGCCCCCACCCTTCACCGCCTTGGCATTCAGGCCTTCGAGCCGGTGCTGGTGGAAGGCAAGGCGATCAAGATCCATCCGCTGGTTTGCACGGCGTTCAACGCCGACTTCGACGGCGACCAGATGGCGGTACACATCCCGCTGTCTCCGGAAGCCCAGGTTGAAGCCAGCGTGCTGATGCTGTCTTCGCACAACATCCTGTCTCCGGCGTCCGGCCACCCCATCACCGTGCCAACGCAGGACATGGTGCTTGGCCTTTACTACCTGACCAAGAGCAAGCCCGGTTCCAAGGGTGAAGGCCGCGCCTTCGCCAACATTGACGAAGTGTTGCTGGCGCTCGAAGCCGGAGAAGTGGAAACACTCACTCCGATCCGTCTGCGCCACACCGGCGAAGTCATCGACCTGACCACCGCGTACGACGATCAGGAAGTCGTGCACACCGAGCCGGTCAACTATGACCGCAGCTTCCTCAACACCACGGTAGGCCGCGCCATCCTGAACGATCACCTTCCTGAGCAAATGCCTTTCATCAACGGGCTTCTTAAGAAAAAGGGGATCGGTCAACTGGTGAACTACTGCTACCTGCGTTTTGGTCTGGAAACCACGGTGAAGATGCTTGACGAGATCAAGACCCTCGGGTTCCGTTTCGCGACCCGCGCGGGCTTGTCCATCGGCATCGATGACATGGTCATTCCCGACAGCAAGAAAACGCTGGTCAAGGAAGCCGAGAAGAACGTGGTCAGCGTCCAGCAGCAGTATCTGGACGGCGCCATCACCAACGGCGAACGCTACAACAAGGTCATCGAAATCTGGTCGGGCATCACGGAAAAGGTTGCCGATGAAATGTTCGGCGAACTGCAAAAGCATGACAAAGAGGGGATCATCAACCCCATCTACGTCATGGCCGACTCCGGCGCTCGTGGATCGAAACAGCAGATCCGCCAGCTCTCCGGTATGCGCGGATTGATGGCCAAGCCGTCCGGCGAAATCATCGAGACTCCCATCACGGCCAACTTCCGTGAAGGCTTGACCGTGTTGCAGTACTTCATCTCCACCCACGGCGCTCGTAAGGGTCTGGCCGATACCGCTCTGAAGACCGCGGACTCGGGCTACCTGACTCGTCGTCTCGTTGACGTCGCGCAAGACGTCATCATCAGCGAGTACGACTGCGGTACGGTGGACGGCATCTACGTCTCCGGTATCGTCGAAGCCGGCGAGATCATCGAGCCCTTGCGTGACCGCATCATTGGCCGCGTGTCGCTCGAGAAACTGAAAGACTACGACGGCAATGTGGTCGTGGACGTGAACCAGGAAATCACCGAAGACCTCTCAGTCGCGGTTCAGGCGGCAGGTATCGAACGGGTGAAAATCCGCTCGGTGCTGACCTGCGAATCCAAACGCGGCGTCTGCGTCATGTGCTACGGCCGTAACCTGGCCTCGGGCCGCCTCGTCGAACTCGGCGAAGCCACCGGAGTCATCGCGGCGCAGTCCATCGGCGAACCGGGAACTCAGCTCACCATGCGTACCTTCCACATCGGCGGTACGGCATCGCGAGTTTCCGAGCAGTCCCGCCTCGACGCCAAGAATGCCGGCATCGTCCGCTTCATTGGTCTACAGACGGTGAAAGCGAAATCGGGTGACTTGGTGGTCATGAACCGCCAGGGTTCGATCGCGGTCATCGATGAAAAAGGCCGCGAGCGCGAGCGTTACGCGGTCATTTACGGCGCCAAGGTGAAAGTGAATGAAGGCGATGCAGTCACCCTCGGCCAGGTCATGGTCGAGTGGGACCCGTACACCTTCTCCATCGTCACCGAAATCGGCGGCACGGTGCAGTTCAAGGACTTGCAGGAAGGGGTCACGCTGCACGAAGAAGTGGACGAAGTCACCGGCCTCTCGCGTCACGTGGTCGGCGATTCGCCGGATGAAAAGCGTCAGCCTGCGATCGTGATCAAAGGCAAGGCCAGCAAGCGTTACCTGATGCCGTCACGCGCTCACTTGATGACTCAGGATGGAGACACGGTTCACCCGGGCGACATTCTGGCCAAGATCCCGCGTGAAACCACCAAGACCAAGGACATCACGGGCGGTCTGCCGCGCGTGGTCGAATTGTTCGAAGCCCGCAAGCCGCACGAAACCGCGGTCATCTCGGAAATCGATGGCACGGTGAAATTCGGCGAGGTTTCGAAAGGCCAGCGCAAACTCTACGTGGTCGCCGATAACGGAACCGAGAAAGAATACTCGGTTCCCAAGGGCGTCCACGTCAACGTGCAGGAAGGCGAGCGCATGAAGGCCGGAGAGCCTTTGATGGACGGCCCGCTGAACCCGCACGACATCCTGGCGGTACTGGGAGAGAAAGAACTCCAGTCTTACCTGGTGAACGAAATCCAGGAAGTCTACCGGCTGCAAGGCGTGAACATCTCGGACAAGCACATTGAAGTGATCGTCCGCCAGATGATGCGCTGGGTGAAGGTCGAAGATGTGGGCGACACGCAGTTCCTGCTCGAAGAGCAAGTGGACAAGTTCCGCTTCCGCGAGGAGAACGACCGCGTCATCCGCGATGGCGGCAAACCGGCTACGGGCCGTCCGCTGCTGCTCGGCATCACCAAGGCATCGCTGGCAACCGAGTCGTTCATCTCGGCGGCCTCGTTCCAGGAGACCACGCGCGTGCTCACCGAAGCCTCCATCCAGGGTAAGGTGGACCACCTGCGCGGCCTGAAAGAGAACGTGATCGTCGGGCGCCTCATCCCTGCCGGCACCGGCATGGAATACTACCGCAACGTGCGCCTCTCGCCGGAGATGGAAGAGGCCGCGGCCAAGGTCCAGGAAGAAGTCTCCCAGGCCTACGAGGAAGCCGAGCGCGCGCTCGAGCTGATGCGTCAGGAAGGCGAGACCGAGGAACTGGCAGCGGAGTAAGCGGAACAAGCGTCACACAGGGGCGGGCCCAATGTCCGCCCCTTTTGTTTTTTGAAAACACAGAGCACGACCAGATGCAGGCAGAACCTAAGTCAACGACAGCTCAGCAAGCGGCCATATTTTCTCAATTGCCCGCATCCGCCCCAGAGCATACTCTGGATGCGCTGATGCTACGTTTCCTGCGCCTGGTCCGCCTCGCTTTCTGGCGCGCGTTTCAGCATGACGCGCTGGCCATTGCCAAGGCGTCCGCCTACTCTTCGATTCTTACGTTTTTCCCGGGGCTGCTGGTCGTAGGATCGCTGCTGGCGAGCCTGCGCCTTTCCGACGCCTATGCCCGCGAAATTGGATATGCGCTCAGCCAAATTCTTCCTGCCGGCACCAATACCGTGCTGTCGTACCTCCGCAACCCGTCGCATCGTCCCATCGGCTTGCTCATCACCACCTCACTGATCACGTTATGGACGGCCTCGGGCGTAATCATCTCCTGGATGGACGCCTTCCGCCGCGCTTACGAGCTGCCCAAAACCTGGGGGATTGTCAAAGAACGCCTCATCGCCCTCTCCCTGGTGATACTCGCTGGAATACCTCTATCTTTCGCCAGCACCCTGATGGTCGCCGGGAACAGCATAGAAACTCGCATTCTGTTTGAGATTGGCCATGCCTTTGGCCCTCTGGTGCTTCTCATGTGGACGGCCGTACGTTGGCTCATCGCCATGCTGACCAGCATTGCGGTGATCGCGCTCATCTACCACAACGCCGTGCCCCGCACCCAGCCCTGGCATAGCGTGCTTCCCGGCGCTGCCCTGGCTACGGCAATGTGGTATGTCGCCACAGCACTATTCGGCTGGTATTTGCGGCACTATTCCAGTTACAACGTGATCTACGGCTCGCTGGGACTTGGCATCGTTCTGCTGGTGTGGATGTACAACGTCTCGCTGGTGGTGCTGGTGGGGGCGGAGTTCAACGCCATGCTGTTTCCACGAAATAAGCCCAATGAGGGCTAGACGGGCAAGCCCGTAATTTCCCAGGTCGTCCTTTGCGATCTTCGCGGCCGTTCTTTGCGGACGTTGCGGTTTAAGGTTTTATTTGCAGGTTGGCCAAACAAATCTTAAACCGGCAAAGGACGCCGAGGTGGCGCAAGGGCCGCAAAGATACCACGATCAAAACAGGAACACCAGGCGGTTCCGGGAACCGATTCCGGCCAACCAATCCAAAGGAAGCAGGTAAAATAGTTTCATCCTTGGCAGTTCCGGCTCGGTGGGCCTTTTGATAAAGAGCAAGACAGAATCAATCTCCGGGAATCCCGACGCTCCAACCCGGGCCCCGGGCAGGCGCGCCAAAATCATCTGCACCATTGGTCCTTCCTGCAACACCGAACCTGTTCTCCGCGACCTGATGCGCCTGGGCATGGACGTCGCCCGCCTCAATTTTTCTCACGGTTCGCACCCGGACCACGCGAAAAGCATCCAACGCCTTCGCCAGGCAGCTAAGAGAGAGCGCCGCACCATTTGTATTCTCCAGGACTTGCAGGGTCCAAAAATCCGCACGGGAAGCCTGGAAGGCCATGCTCCGGTAGGGCTGAAAAGTGGCGCGCATGTCACTATTACTCCGCGTGATATTCCCGGCACTGCCGAGTTGATCTCAACCACATTCCAATCGCTGGCTGGCGAGGTGCAGCGCGGCGCCAGAATTCTGCTGTCAGACGGTCTGATCGAATTGCGTGTCTTGCGCGTGAGCGGCAGCGATGTCGAATGTGAAGTGGTGAATGGCGGCTTGTTGGGAGAGCACAAAGGCATCAACCTGCCGGGAATCGCTCTCTCCATTCCTGCACTGACCAAGAAAGACCGCACGGACCTGGAATTTGGCTTGGCGCACGATGTGGATATGGTGGCGCTTTCCTTCGTCCGGTCGGCCGCGGACGTGGCCAGCGTGAAACAAATCATCGCGTTGAAGGGAGCGGACACTCCCGTCATCGCCAAGCTGGAGAAGCCCCAGGCCCTGGAGCAACTGGAACCGATCTTTGAGATTGCCGACGGCGTCATGGTGGCGCGTGGTGACCTGGGCGTCGAAATGCCGCCGGAGAAAGTGCCGGTCATTCAAAAGCACATCATCCGCCGCGCGGCGATTTGGCGAAAGCCGGTGATTACGGCGACACAAATGCTCGAATCCATGGTTGAAAATCCGCGTCCCACGAGGGCTGAAGCCAGCGACGTAGCCAATGCCATCTTCGATGGCACGGACGCAGTCATGCTCTCGGCCGAGACGGCGAGTGGCCTGTATCCGCGTGAAGCCGTGGCCATGATGTCGCGCATCGCGCTCGAAGCGGAATCCAGCATGTCGGAGTCGCCCGCGCCGCGCCGTCGGGAACGGATCAGGCTCTCCATTGCCGAAACCATTTGCGAGTCTGTGGCCCACGCAGCCGAAGACCTGCACATGGCGGCGATTGCTGTGTTTACGGAAACCGGCAATACTGCGCGGTTGATTTCAAAATACCGCCCACGAACGAGGATTCATGCCTTCTGCCACCGTATCCGCACCTGCAACCGCATGAACCTTCTCTGGGGAGTCCACCCGGCGCCCCAGGCTGAGCAGTGCACAACGGAGAACATGGTTGAGAGCGCGGCAGCGGAGTTGCTTAGAGCCGGATATGTGGTGAAGGGTGACGTACTTGGCGTTGTGGCGGGCACGCAGATGGCATCCGGATCCACAAACTTTATGCGGCTCCATGTCGTCACAGGGAAAGAAAATTCTCGTGCTCGCGGCTCTCGCAAACGAACGGCGAGACGAAAAGGATGAGTACCAATCCCTGAGGAATTGTTTCCAAAACCGCCGATGTTGTGCGCGGAACCAGGCGCTGCTATCCTGAAAACCGGGTTCCATGGTTTCTTGCCGCGTTTTCGTCCTTCCATTCCTTCTTGGTGTCGCAGTCACGATTTGTTCTGCCACGACCCGCCACTACTACATAGCCGCCGAGGACGTGACCTGGGACTATGCTCCCAGCAAGCGTGACCTGATCCACGCACAACCTCTCCCGCCGCCCTGGGCACAGACAGAGTACGCAAAGACACGCTACATCGAATACACCGACAGCACCTTCACCACTCGCAAGCCTCAGCCGCAATGGCTCGGGATCCTGGGGCCGATCATTCGCGCTGAAGTCGGCGACGAGGTCATCGTGGAGTTTCTCAATCGCAGCCGCCTTCCACGCGATATCCATCCCCACGGCTTGCGCTACGACAAGACCAACGAGGGTGCGCTCTATGTGCCCGGAGGCCGTGGCGCCGTCATCCCAACCAATCACCGGTTTACTTACCACTGGTACGCCGATGAAAGTAGCGGCCCGGGGCCTGGAGATCCCAGTTCGGTGGTCTGGTGGTACCACCCTCACGTCGATCCGACAGCCGAAGCCAATGCAGGCCTTATGGGGGCGATCATTGTCACCGCGAAGGGCAAAGCACGTCCGGACGCCACGCCGATTGATGTAGACCGCGAGTTTGTGGCGACCTTCATGATCTTCGATGAACTTCGTCCCAAGGAGACGATGATCTACCACCCCGAGATGATGCGCACCAGCGACGCTGGATTGTTCTACGCGATCAATGGCTACATATTCGGCAATCTACCGGGCTTTGTTGCAAAAAAGGGCGAAAAGATCCGCTGGTATCTGCTGGGGATGGGCAGCGAGATGGATATCCACAGCCCGCATTGGCACGGCGAAAACGTGCGGCACGGAGCCCACAACACTGATGTGGTTGAGCTGCTTCCGGGAACCATGACCTCGGCTGACATGGTCGCAGATAATCCCGGCACCTGGCTGTTTCATTGCCATGTCAGTGATCATCTTGAATCCGGCATGATGGCCACTTACACCATCTACGAACCCGGGCCTGCTTCCTGCCCCATCGCGTTTAAGGGCGCAAAGCTGTGGGACGATCCCAAAGAGTACTCGGTTACGATCCAGAATACTTCCGGCAAGCCGATTCGAGGCTTGATACTCTCGCCAGCCGCTTTTGTTCGCCAACTGAATCTACGCCCGGTTGTTCCGGCCTGGCGATCTATGCAGGCCATAGCCCCGGGAGCGGACCTGACCATTACCGTGAAGAACCCGGGCTATGGCAGCCAAGATATTTCCGGCTGGGCCCTGTTGCCCCTGGATGTCTTTTACGCGGACGGCAGCGAATGGCGGCCACAACGCGTCGGTGATTGCTACCATATCTATTGGCGCGATGACAATCATCCTCTTCTGGAAACACTTCCGCCGATCCAGATGGAATTGAATGAAGATTGAGCGGTTCCTTGACGATACGCGTCAGCCAACTGTATCCGGATTTCTACATATTCCGGAAGATCAGCCGAGGGCCGGATTTGTGCTGGCCCACGGCGCAGGCTCGAACGCGCAAGCGCCTCTCCTACAGGTGATTGCGGAAGTCTTTGCCGATGCGGGTCATTTGGTCCTGAGGATTGACCTTCCTTTCCGTCAGCGTCACTCCTTCGGGCCGCCAAGACCAACCGATGCCGCTAGGGACCGTGAGGGCCTGGCCAACGCCGTAAACATCATCCGAAACCAAACGAACAAACCTGTATTCCTCGGGGGGCACTCCTATGGAGGCCGACAGGCCTCCATGCTCTGTGCTGAAGACGCAGGCCTTGTTAGTGCGCTCCTGCTGCTCTCCTACCCACTCCACCCGCCCGGAAAGCCCGACCAGCCACGCAACAAGCACCTGCCAGACCTTAGAATTCCGACATTGTTCGTGCACGGTACTCACGATCCCTTCGGCTCCATTGCCGAACTAGAGCAGGCGAAGGATATGATTCCCGCCCGTACCGATCTATTGGTAGTGGAGAGAGCGGGGCACGATCTGGGCTTCAAAGGCAAATCAAGGCGGGAAGAGTTGCCGGGAGCCATCCTGACGGCGTTTCGTGAACTGATCAGCGAAAATCCGCGTGAATCTGCGGCCAGCTTTTAATTGACCCAGCCGGATTTCGAGCCGCCATTCTTCTTATCATCCTCCGGCGGAATGTAATTCCCGTGCTCATCAAAGCTCACCGTGCGGTCATGCTTCCGCATGTAGACCTCAAACTTGCGGGCAGCCCGGCGGCGCTTCCAGCGGTAATAGCAATTGCGCAGTGCGTAGTAGCGTTCAGACAGCCCCAGCCCTTTGTTCGCCAGGGACCGGGATGACCCGTACACCCACTTCACATAGACGTAGCCAAACAGCAATCCTCCCATGTGTGCCAGGTAGGCGACATCACCGCCTCCGCTGATGGTGTAGGCGATAGTGATCACGATCAGAATCGCCACGAAATACTTGGCCTTGATGAGGAAGGGGAACGGGATCATCATGATCTCGTTTTCCCCAAACACTATGCCGTAGGCCATAAGGATCGCCATTACGCCACCGGATGCTCCTACGGTGGTAGTCAGCGGGCTGCCAAGTGCGTGGGTATAGGACAGCAGGATCGTGGTCAAAGCCGCGCCGATCACTCCGTACGAGAACAACTCCACAAACCGGCGTGTGCCCCATGAGCTCTCAAACGCAGAACCAAACATCCACAGGCCCAACATGTTGCCGAACCAATGCCAGAACCCGGCGTGGATAAAAGCGTAGGTCGCGAGCTGCCACACCCAGCCGTGCATGACCACTTGATAAGGCTGCAAGCCCAGGTGAGAAGGGATACCCAGCGGCAGGTAGCCAACCACCCAAATTTGCACACCCGGCATGGTGGGCCCGAGCAATGCCAGCAACAGAAAAACGCCGGTGTTAATTCCGAGCAGCCAGATGACCGCCTTGGTAAAGGGCGGAAAACTCAGCATCATTGGACTGCCACGTCTCACGAATGGCTCCTGTGGTTAATCGTGGGCAAAAAATGACCTCATCTTTTATCTTTCCGGTACCGGGACAACCGGTAAACTCCTGTGCCCCTTGTCATCGACCGAGCGCACTGCAAAGATGACATTGTCTTTGGACATCTGCAAGGTAGCTTTGGTTTCTTTTCCTACCGTTTGGACGTGTTCCCATTCAGGACTGCTAGTAGCACGCCAGAGTACTTCATAACTGGCTCCCGGAGCGGGTTCCCAGGTCAACGTCGAATCGTTCTCCAACTCCTTGGTCAGTATGCGTACATTGGCCGGTGGGGCCGGAGCCGAAGCCAGCGATGCCAGGGTCGCTGCATTCAGCCGTGCCACGCTGGCCACAAAATCATAGTTTACAAACTTGGGCAGGTCGCCGTATTCCACGCCATTCTCCGTGTGGACATTCTGGTGCTGATGATTGTAATTCTCGCGATATTCAGTAAAACGCACGGCGGCAAAACCCTGCTGGTTGAACGAGTAGTGGTCGCCTCCGCGCAGATAACGGTCCAGCCGGAAAATCAGCATGGGTTTGATTCCTATATTGTACGTCTGCGCAATCTCGGCGACATAGCGGGCCACCTGCCGTGACGCGGAGTCGCTTTCTCCGCCCAGGCCGCGTATGCGGCGTACATCGGCATCGGACGCCGCTGCCGGCACGCCTTCAGAGAAAACGCGGACCACGCCGGCATCCTGCCCGGGGCTGCGGTCTCCGCCCACGATGTCATTATTTAAGACGGCTTCTATGTCCCAACCTTCAGTTTTTGCCATCTCTGCGAAATGATGGCTGCCATTCAGTCCCTGTTCTTCTCCAGCCACGGTCAGAAAGATGATGGTCGCGGGAAATTTCATTTTGCTTAGGACCCGTGCGCACTCCAGGCTGACCGCCGTACCGCTGGCGTCGTCGTTGGCCCCGGGGGCAGCGCCCGCAGGATCGAGCGTATCGCTGTTGCGGGAGTCGTAGTGCCCGGTCACCAGCACGATGCGTTTGGCATTTTCTGCATCCGTGCCTTTCTGTACGGCGTAAACGTTGGTGATCGTCGTGGAGTGGGGAATCCGGTCGGCGGGTTGCTGTACAAAGCTGTCCGTGTTAACTTCCAAGCATCCGCCGCACTCGCGCGAGTAGCTGTCAAACTGGCTTTTGATCCACTCCCGGGCCGCTCCGATACCGTGACCCGAAGCAGGGTCCTGGGCCGAAAGCGTGAGCCGGGTCTGAAAGCTCGCCAGCTTTTCAATGTTCGCCTGGATGTGCTCCGCCGAAACCTGCTTAAGGGCGGCGGCAATCTGCGGATCAACAGTAGAAGATGACAGGGAACCCTGACCATACGCCCCGGTTAGCAGCAAGGCACCAACCGCGAACGCGGAAAAACAGTAGCGGCTAGAAAAGTTTGCTTTCATGCTTGCATTGTCTCACCAGCTTGTGGGTGACTTTTCCACAATACCCCCTTTGCCGGGTAAAGGCACTTGACCTAACTCCCCGAAGAATCTAAATATTATCAGGGGGTATATCCCGTTATTGGGGAGGCAATCATGGTCTATTGTCCAGAATGTGAAACCGATCTCGATATTCAGGAAGATGAAGTGGACGAGGGCGAAATCGTCTCTTGTCCGGAGTGCGGCACCGATTTCGAAGTGGTGACGGTCAATCCGCTCGAACTTAAGGCAGTCGAAGAAGGCTACGAAGAAGACGAAGAAGAGATGGCCGAAGAAAGCGAAGATGACAACTAGCAGTTCTCGCCTGAGCGCGTCTTCCGCGCCTGCCTCTCGCTACATCTTTTCTAATTGGATCGCATTGCTCGCCATCCTACTCGGGTTGTGCACCGCCCCGCTCCTCGCGAATGGTGACTCGCCAAAAGAAGAAAAACCTTATGCATTGATCTTCGGCACCGTCTGGGATCCTGAAGGTCACCCGGTTTACGGTGTGCGCGTGCACATTCGCCGCTCGGACAAGAAGAAGCCGCAATGGGAGCTTTATTCCAACCGCATGGGCGAGTTTGCCCAGCGGGTGCCCGCAGGCAAGGCAGATTATCTCATCACGGCTGATCTAAAGGGCTATAAGTCATTGGATGGAAGGAAGTTAACCCCGGGTGACGAAGTTAGCGTACACGTCGAATATGATGAGCGGGTAGACACCGGAGTGCATCTAAAATAGGGTGGGCTTCGTGGGGAGGCAGCATATGAAAAAGATCTCAATCATTGCTCTGGCAGTGCTTCTGGTCGGGCTTTCGCTGAATCTCGCATACGCGGAAAAGGACAAAGGCGATGGCGGCCGCTTGCTGATCGGCAAGGTCCTCGATCATTCCGACAATCCTTTGCCCGGGTCCGTGGTCTATCTAAGCAACACCCGTACCCAGACCATGAAAACCTACATCGTTGGCGATGACGGGACCTATCGCTTTCCCGCGCTTTCTCCGAATATTGACTATGAAGTCTACGCACAGCACAAGGGGCGCAAGAGCGAGACCAAGACGCTCAGCAGTTTTGACAACCGCACCCAGGTCAACATCGTGCTGAGAATCGATACCAAGTAAAGCGAGGACGCGAACGTGCCGCTAGAACTCACCTGGGACAGCGCGGAAGACATCGGAATCTTGCTGACTGAAAGGCATCCCGAGCTTGACCCGCTGACCGTCCGCTTCACCGACCTGCACCGCTACGTCACCGAACTGCCCGAATTTAAGGACGACCCCAAGAAGTCCAACGAGGGCAAGCTGGAAGCCATTCAGATGGCCTGGCATGAGGAGTTTCAGGACCGCTGAAATTTTCGCTAGCCACGCAGAACCACTTAATTTCTAAATGGCGTGAAACGCGCTTTCGCAGTTTTATCAAAACTGCGGACAAAGGTGGCGGGCGCCCAGACTCAATATTATTAAAATCCGCTCTGGATGCCCCGCTCTCACAGTCTGCTCACGACCGTGTCGAAAAGGCAGTTTGGTTATCGTTGGATGCTGTAATGGGATGGGATTTCCAATATCCAACGGTTACTGAAAGAGCGCAAGGATTTATGGGGAACATCCGCGAGGTTGATGGCGTACGTTCTGCAAGTGCGATTATAGATGCCGCTAGAAAAGGATTGCTGGAAGCACTTAAGACTGGCGACGATGACAAAGTTTCAGCACCGTTACAGGAGTTTTGGTCGAAGAATCCCCGTTACATACCGAATCACCTTGGGCGTTGCTACCCGCACGGCCATGCGGAAATTAGGGACATGAAGGCAGCAGTAGCCTGTCAGATTGATGTTCTTCAACGTGTCGCCATTATGTTGATCGGTGCTCCTAGTTCAACCGTAGCTCGGACAAAATTAGAAAACGCACAGAAATGATCTGGTGTAAATGTGAAGAAATTGCTGAAAAATTGCCTATACAGGCAGATGGACTCCCAAGAAACATTAGAAATCGCTAGCGTCTATTGGTGCTTTTAGTTAACTTGGTATACTTGGATTTGAAGTATGCGCACACTAGCCGTGTTGTTGATTTTGGCGCAGGCATTCCCCACCGAGGTTGGTAAGCGGTCACCACGCTTGCAACGTCCATCAGATATCGTAGCTTTGGTGGATCAAGCGCATTCGCTACCAAGTGAATTTCGTGCCGACACACTTCTTCGCCTAGCCACGTCGTCGCTCATTACAGAAGGATCTTGGAAACAAAAACTGATAGAGGAGGCATTCTGGTCTGCTTCGTCTGCCTCGTTGCCCTACATGCAACGTGTGACCAATAGTTCGGACTTGGTACTCACAAACGAGATTAGGGCGAATCGGCTTGAGGCTCTGACCCTACGAGCCAGAGCGGTACAAGAAATGCTTCAGCTAGATTTGCGGCGCGGCCGGTATTTGTTTGAGCAAATCCCACAGATAACCCTGCCGAAGCTTGATTGTTCGAGCGCTGTTACCCCTGATCTCGTTGACTATTATCAGGCTGCTGTAAATGTTTTTGAGAAATCTTTTACGCTGAAACAGCGTCGTGATGGGGATGACATTAATCTGTTGCGGCAGGTAATTGCAGATGTCGAGTCTCCTGCACAAGTACCTCCAGCTTTGGAGATGATCTTCGCTGTAAAGACAAAACCGACGCAAAGAGGCGAACTCATTGGAGCGTTTGCCACCAACCTCCAGGAGGTTTCCGGTTCCGACCGAGAATACGGTGCGGTTGAGAAAGCGTTGGTTTCAGCTATCCCATCCGGTCAATTGCGTGCTTCCGAAGCCGCAGTCCTATTGCCTGCATTGCGCTCTTACATCGTTAAATACCTCAATGGACGACGGTGTGCGGATAACGTTCCTGCTACTGGTGTGATGCCAAAGTCGGCTGCCGATTTCGACGATTTGGCCGCTAAGTTCGATCCCGCAGGTTTGCGCTATAAAGAGATTTCGTTAGATGAAACAAAACCTGCTGGAAAGAACAGTACCGATCAACAATCGCCGCCTAAACAATCGGAGCAAGCAGAGACCGTGTTAGACGCGCTAAGATGGCTTACACACGGCGGTCGTGTCCGTAATGGCGAGGTTCTCCGCTGGACCCCCCAAGAACGCACCAGCCAGGATTGGCTTGATCACTATGATGATGCGGTCAAACTAGTTCAAGATCTGAATGAAAGCGATGAGCCTTCCCCAGAAGCGTTCTTTTGCCTGAAGTCGGACGCGCTGAACCTTTTGGCTACGTTACCACCGCCCGGCCCAGCGCGCGACAGAGCCATGGAGGAATACCGCCAATTTCTAGAGGAATATTATCCCTCAATCCAGAATCGAAACCTGTGGTTCACAATGTTTCGCCACATGCTTTACACGGCTCGGTTTTCAGATGATCCAAAATATAAGGACTGGATACTGAACCAACTAGCGGAGAGTTCCAACCCGATCATCTCGCTCTACGCCAAGCTAGAAGGACGCATTGGTCCTCCAAAAGAAACTTATCCGGTCTCGCATGTTAAAGCTGCACTTAGGGCTGAAAGTCATGGCCCGATACGAATCGCGCGAAGAAAAACATCCACACCAGCAAGGTTACTGCCGGTTACTTTCGTGGCCACTGCTCATCCCATAGCATTTTTTCCCATGCAAGCCAGCGTCCCTTCAGCGTTCCCTATATAGCACGGGAAAACTCCCGCTGCGGAAGAACACGGGAGACCTATATGAGGAAACTGCTGCTTTTCATCTTTTGCCTGGGAACTCTAGCCTGGGGACAATCGAACGCCGACGATTCCACCGCACCGGCGCTGACCATCTACAACCAAAATTTCTTTGTCGCGCGCGAACACCTGTCGCTGGATTTGCATTCCGGCATCAATCAGATTGCGTACGCAGGCGTAGCCGCGCACCTGGAGCCGGATTCGGTGATCCTGCGCGATCCCAACGGCCGCGCCCTGCAAATTCTGGAGCAAAGCTACCGCAACGACCCCATCTCTCAGGAACTGTTGCTGTCGTTTTACGAAGGCAAAGTCATTGATTTCATGGTCGGGCAAACCCCCGATGGCAAGCCGCTGCTGGTGCAGGGAAAAGTCATTCGTAGCGGATATATTCCGAGCACGTATTATGCACAAAACTATCAGCAGCCAAGTTCGACTCAGCCGATCATCGAAGTGAATGGCGTGCTACGTTTCGGAATGCCCGGGCAGCCACTGTTTCCAGCCCTGAGCGGCGACTCCATCCTGAAGCCGACTTTGAACTGGCAACTTGCCACCAACGAGCCGGGAAAGTTCGATGCTGAGATTTCATATGTCAGTGGCGGCATGAGCTGGCAGTCGGATTACAACCTGGTGGTTTCCGATGACAATAAATCTGGTGGCAAGACCGACCTGCTCGACATGATCGGCTGGATCACCATGCGCAACCAGAGCGGCAAGACCTTTGAGAATGCGCGCATCAAATTGCTGGCGGGCGATGTGAACAAAATCCAGGCGCCGACTCCTGCCAGCCGGGCCTACGGGGCTATGGACAAAGCTGCTATGAACGAGGCCATGGCGCCAGTGGTTCGCGAAAAATCCTTCGACGAGTTTCATCTCTACACGCTGGCCCGGCCCGCGACCCTGCGTGATCAGGAAACCAAGCAAGTGGAATTTGTCCGCTCAACTGGCATCAAAGCGCAACGGATCTACGTGTATGACGGTCTGGATGTGGGCCAATACGGTTACTACAGTCCTGACCAGATTCGCGGCGATGCCAACTACGGCACCGTGTCGAACCACAAAATCTGGGTGATGGAGGAGTTCAAGAACTCAGAACTCAATCATCTCGGCATCGCGCTGCCCAAAGGCAAGCTGCGCTTCTATCGCCGCGATACCGATGGCCACCTGGAGTTTGTCGGCGAGAACACCATTGACCACACGCCCAAAGACGAAACCATCCGCGTCTACACCGGCAATTCATTCGACGTAGTCGGAGAGCGCAAGCGCACCAACTATCGTGTGGAATCAAGCCAGCACTGGATGGATGAGTCGTTCGAAATCCGCGTGCGCAATCACAAGAAGGAAGCCGTGAATGTCCGCGTGGTCGAACATCTTTATCGCTGGACCAACTGGAAGCTGTCCGAGCAGTCGCATCTGTCAAAGAAAACCGATGCGCAGACCATTGAATTTCCAGTAACCATAGCTCCCGATGGCGAGCAAGTTGTAACTTACACCGTCCACTATTCCTGGTAGGGAACGGCTGGTGTGGAGCCGGGGCTTGCCCCGGCAGCCGGGACAGGTCCCGGCTCCACACCAGTTGTGGGTGGATAGAGAAAGTGAAAGAGCAGCCACATCAAGGCCATGACTACAAACACAAAAATGCTACCCTCGGGACCAACGGAGCCACCGGTGAGCCAGTCCGGGCCCTGAAAGTGGGAACTTAGCAGATGGCCGGGGGCGACCAGCCCGCTGTTGGGGACCGAATATAAGAAAGTCTCCCCCCAATCCCACGAGGCGTGGAGTCCCACAGCAAACCAGAGATTTCCCGTGCGCTTAAGAGTCAGGCAAAAGAACAAGCCGATAATAGCCGCGCCCAACGCGCCCACTTTGTCTTCGCCCTGATTGCCTAAGTGGATCGCGCCAAACGCGGACGAAAGGATCAGGGCTGCGGGCCAGAAGCCTAGCCCGCGACCCAGCGTGAATTGGGTGTAACCACGCAGGAAAAATTCCTCGAACAGTCCGACAACAACAAAAAACACCGCCCAGAAAACAGCAAATTTCAAAAGCCGGAGACCGCCGAGGGCGAAGCCGCCAAAATAAAACACTCCTGCAATGCGCATGGTCATCATCAACACGCTAAGCGCCACAATGCCCCAAAGCATCCCCATCCAAAACAACCGCCCTAACGCACCCTGTCTAGGGAGTCCGTATGCTCCAAAGGGCCGGTTCTCCAAGCGTGCCATAATGAATCCCGGCACAAAAGCGCTAACGATAAAGGCCCCTTCACCGGCCACAGACCTCCAGATTTTGGCCATCCCACCCGGCAGTAAGAAATGCAGCCCCAGGTTCGTTATGAAAAGGAAAGAGGCAAACATCGCCAGATACAAGAGAAACCCCCAGCCCACTCCTGATGGACCAGCCAGGGGCCCAGCAGGAGTAGGCTCCGCTGGCGTGCTGAATAACGATGGCAGCGCTGAAGACACAGGTTCGTCCATTGAGGAAATTCCCCCTTAACACCGCTGGACATGGTAAAACACTCGGTCTTGTCTATGGAGAAATTCTTCACCCGCGAGCGCTTTGGGAAACCGCAATTTTGGGCCGGGATTCTACTGCTGGTATTTTTGGCACAATGCGCCTGGCTGGTCGGCCACTCACTCTCCGGGCTGGACCTGAGCGAGGCCTACCGCATCAACGAAGGCGTGCGGCAGTTTCATGGGGGCAGAGTAGCGGGAACTCCTTCGGCAACGCATCCGAAACAAGATGAAGAGTCCAATCCCGCAACCTGGTTTTTTACCCAGGACGGTTTCGATCCCTATCATTCGCCGTTGTGGTACCTGACAGGGGCAGGAGCATTGCTGTTCTGGCCCAGCCCGTTGCGGATCGAGTCTCTTCGCTTCTGGGGATGGCTGGCTCACGCTCCGTACCTGGTATTTGGCACGCTGCTAGGGGCTTCGCTGTGGTACGTAGCCCGCCGCCTGTACGGAAACGCTGGCGGATACGTCGCGCTTTCAATGTATTGTTTCTCCCCCGGGATCATCCGTGCCACGGCCCTTTGGTTCGCGCAACCCGAGATTGGCGCTGCCTGGGGAACATTCGGGACAATCTTTACCGCCATCGCAGTGGCCCACACGCTGTATGCACCACGGGAAGTTGTGTTGTGGAACTGGCGCAGAATTTTGCTGCTGGGGATCTCTCTGGCGTTGGCCATCGGATCGCAGTTTTCCCTGCTGGTGGTGGTTCCCTTGGCACTTGCGCTGATGTTTTATGTCGCTCCGACGCGCCGTTTGGCTGCGACGGTGATCTGGCTCTCAGCCTGCGGCGTAGGTTTCCTCCTGCTGGTTGCGTCGTATTCGTTCCATGCGGGAATTCTCTGGCAAGGCTTTCGTCACGCTGATTTCTTTGGCGGAACGTGGCGTGGTTTTGTCATGCCGGGGGCATACGGACAGCTTGTTTTGCAACTGGCCCAGAATAGCCCGGCATTATTAGCGGCTGTTCCGGTTGCAATCGTGACCTACCTGGCTTGGCCGCGTGCGCGATATTTCGGCAACACCGCACCTTTATTGGTGGCAGTCCTTTTTCTTCTTCTGGCGATGGCCACCCCTCACTACCCCGGACTTGGCTTCCACCTCATGGCGGTGCCATTTCTGTTTGTGTTTGTGGCAGGGATTGCCGCCGACCTGCTGGAGACACAACAACGCAGCCTGGTTCTGGCCTGCATCCTCGGATTGCTGGTAGCCAATGGGGTATGGAACGTTTGGGAATTAGTACGGGTCAGCGCAGGGTAATCAGGCCTTAGTTACCAGCGGTTTCCACTCTTGTGCAAGGAGTTATCCCATCTCTGCTTCAATCACAAAATCCGCAACCCGCAACGACTACGAGTGTTCTAACTCGTAGACGATTAGCCCGTTCTAGGAGGCCGCCATGCTTGCCGGGGAGGAGTATCATTTCAATATGCGGTACCGACTTACACAGTGGATCGCGATAGCTTTAGTGCTCGTTTCCGCAGCCTTGGCGCAGGGGCCTCCAGCCTCGGTCACGTCGCCTGGCTTCGGCGGCAATTTCGGCAAGAGTAACGGAGTTCCCGCCAGTGTGACTTCACCCGGCTTTGGCAAAATCGATACCGGCCGCGTCTTTTTCAACCGGCCCGGCCATCACCCATTTCCCGGAGCAGGGACCCCGCGTCGTCAGCACTTTTTCCCCAACACGCCTTTTGGTGGAGCCGTGTACGCGGTCCCCTACTACGTGCCCGTAGCAGTGGAAGTGCCGGTCGATGACACCATGGAGCAAGTGCCGGCGCAGCCAGGACAGTATCTAGGCGGCCCAACACTATTTGACAGGCGCGGCCCCGGAACTGCCGTTCCCGTTGCGCCGGCTCCGCGCCGTGAGCCTGAAAGTGCAATGGAAGCTGCGCCCGTTAAAGAGCCGGCGCCCGTCGCCGACCAGCCGCAGACGCTTCTGATCTTCAAAGACGGCCATCATATCGCAGTACAGAATTACGCCATCGTCGGCGATTTGCTCTACGACATGACGCCGGGGCATTCGCGCAAGGTGTTGCTGGCCGATCTCGACCTTGACGCCACGACCAGGCAGAACGACGAGCGTGGAATCGATTTCCGTCTACCCCCACAACCCAAGGCAAGATAATTCTGATGCGACTGCTGGCTGCAATTGCGATTCTTCTTATCGTTAGCGGACCAGCGTTGGCCCAGCGTGGAGCAAGGAGTTTAGTGATCACTCCGCGCCCGCAAGCCCTTATGCACGCGCATCATTTTCCCGCCCCGGTTTTCCTGGGTGGGACTTGGTATCCCGGCTATGGCGCCGAGGTCATTCACTCAACTCCTGAAGTCATCGTGATCCAAACCCCTGCTCCCGCAGCGCCAGTTGTGAAGGAAGAGCCGAAGCCAATTACGCCGCTGATGATTGAGCTACAGGGTGGACAATATGTCCGGTCGGACAATGTAGAGAAACCAGTGCAACCGCCAAATACGGTGAAGCGTGCCCAGGCTGTGACCAGTCCTGCGCGGCCGGTCTCCATTGAAATTGTCCCCGCAGTGCTCATTTTCCGCGATGGACATCGTGAGCAGATGCGTGAATACACAATCGCCGATGGCGCAATTTACGCGCATGGCGACTACTGGTCCGATGGGTACTGGAACAAAAAAATTCTGCTGTCCGAGTTGAATGTGCCGGCCACACTCTCGGCCAATCAGGGAAGCGGATCGAACTTTGAACTGCCATCAGGCCCGAATGTCGTGATTGTGCGACCTTAGATTGTGTACGGCGGAAACTCCTGTCCGCCCTCTTACCACCTAAACCACCATGTAAAGCATATTTGCCCCGGACTTCAGATACGATGTCGGCAAGCGGACAAGAGTGTCCGCCCTACACATACAAACCCATCTTCTTCACGTACTCCGCCACCGCCGGATGCAAAAACTTCGTCAAAGATTTTTTTCCGGCAATCGCGGTTCGAATCGCAGTGGACGACGCCAACTCTTGCACTCCATCCAGCAACCGGATCGTAGCCCCACCCAAAACCAAATCGCCCGTGGCAGCCTGCTTCGCGAAAGGCTTGGTCACTGCCGCTTTCGGGCGCATCTTCTCCGGCAGAGAATTCGCCACATCCGCCAAAGAAAATCCCGGCCGGCTGGCCACAATGAACTCGCACTCCCGCAGCAAGGCCTCCGCTGCGTGCCACTTGGCAATCTCCTTGAAGGCATCAATGCCAATCAAAAAAAACAACCGGTCAGCTTTTTTCAGAGTTTGTTTTAGGCGGCGGACAGTATCAATGCTATAGTTTGGAAAAACCACCTGCTTTCCTTTACCTGATACTTGTGCGCCCACAACGTCCGGTGCTTCCAATAGCGAAGGGATAAATGTCTTTTCTCCCTGCGTTGCCAGCACCACCATGGCGTATCGCTGGTCAAAATTCGCCAGCGGCGCGTGTGACTTGTGCGGTGGAGTGTGGGCCGGTGCGAAATAGATCCTGCCTAATTCAAAGCGCTCTTGCGCCGCACGTGCCAGCGCGATATGCCCGTTGTGAATGGGATCGAAGGTTCCGCCAAAGAGACAGATATTCATGGCTTTGTGCTGGTCGCGTGTTGCCTTTTCGCAATCCGTGATTGCCTGTATGCGGCAAAACCGAGGGTCATTGACCCATAGTCGGGTGCGTCTAGTACTCAAGTAACTCGCGCCTATCCCATTATGGGAAATAGGATTGGCTTGTATGCGACTGAAACTCCCCCTTCTTCGCACACGCTACATTCGTCCCGCCCAGGCCCCATTCCTGCGGTACGGCGTAGCCGTGTTAAGCATCATTCTTGCTCTAATCCCTGCATTTTTGCTGCATGACGTCTTCGAAAGCCGCCTGGTTGTCTTCGGCGTAGCCGTCATGGTCAGCGCCTGGTATGGAGGCTGGAAGCCCGGTTTAGCCGCTACCTCGTTCGCCCTGACCGTCAGCGCTTACTACTCGCTGGCCGGCGAACACACGCCAGAGGATTACCGTAAATCCATCATACAGCTAGCTTTGTTCGTGATCGTGGCGCTCCTGATCTGCTGGCTGAATGCCGCGCTCCGCTCTGCCCAGGAGGGCCTGCGCCGTTCTGAGGCAAATTTCCGCTCGCTGGTGACCAACGCCCCATACGGAATTGGCCGCTGTGATTCTACAGGAATCATCGTGGAGGCCAATCCCGCGCTGGTCGAGATGCTGGGTTACCAGTCTGCGTGGGAAATCGTCGGGCTCAACCTGGCAAATCTTCACGCCGACTCACAGCATTGGTTTGCGCTGGCCGACCAACTTCGGTCCGGCAAGCGCTTCGATGAACTGGTGGTGGACTGGTTGTGCCAAAGCGGGAAAATCATTAACGTCCGCCTTTCCGGATGCGCCATTCGCGGCGAGAAGGGGGAAACCTTCTTCGAACTCATGGCGGAGGATGTCACCGAGCATCGCGCCCTGGAGCAGCAACTACGTCAGGCGCAAAAGATGGAAGCCATTGGGCGCCTGGCGGGCGGCATCGCGCATGATTTCAATAATTTGCTGATGGTGATTTCCGGCTACTGTGAATTTCTGGTGGAAGGAACCGCAGCAGACTCCAAACTCCGCGGTCCCGCCCAGGAAATTGCCAACGCCGCCGAGCGAGCTACCACTCTCACACGTCAGTTGCTGGCGTTCAGTCGCAAGCAGATGTTGACCCCCAAAGTCCTCGACCTGAACGCCATCGTCACCGAAAACATCAAGCTGCTGACTCGCGTAATCGGTGAGGACATCGAGCTGGTCATGATGAATGGAGAGGATTTGGGCGCGGTAAAAGCCGACCCTGGCCAGATTGAGCAAGTCATCATGAACCTGGCAGTGAACGCGCGTGACGCCATGCCCAAGGGCGGCAAGCTGACTATCGAGACGGCCAACATCAGCCTGGATGACAACTACGCACGCTTTCATGCCCCACTGAAGCCGGGTGAATACGTGATGCTAGCCATCACCGATACCGGCATGGGCATGGACTCCGAGACCCAAAACCACATCTTCGAGCCCTTCTTCAGCACCAAGGGCCCGAAGGGAACAGGCCTGGGACTCTCAACGGTGTACGGCATCGTGAAGCAGAGCGAAGGCTATATCTGGGTCTACAGCGAGCGCGATAAGGGCACGACCTTCAAAATCTATCTGCCGCGTGTGACTGCCACCGGACAGCCCCTGTCGCTCGAAGTTCCAATCGAAGCAGCAAACGCAGATGCCGGCCGCGAAGTCATCCTACTGGTAGAAGACGAAAACACCCTGCGCGGCCTGGTGCGCCAATATCTGCACAATCAGGGATACACCGTGCTCGAAGCCCACAGTGGCATGGCGGCCTTGCGCGTTGCCAGCTACTACTCCGGCCCCATCCACCTGCTCCTCACCGACGTGATCATGCCGGGGATGAACGGCAAAGAGCTGGCCCAACAACTTTCCACTTCGCGGCCCGACACCCGCATTCTCTACATGTCGGGTTACACCGAAAACGTGATCGGCCATAACGGCACCCTGGACCCAGGTGTAAACCTGCTCCAGAAGCCTTTTACCCTCCCCGCCCTCAAGACTCGAGTCAGGGAGGCGCTCGACACACCACTCCCCCTGGAGGTCCAGATGTCTGCCCAAAGTGCAATTCAACCTCACTTCCCCAAGCGGGCGAAAATTTCGCCCTTCCGTGCCAAACGCTTCAATCTCCACCTGCCGCTGAAATACCGGCAGCTGGGAGAAAACGACTGGCGCATGGGAACCACAGAAAATATCAGCCGTTCGGGAATGCTGTTCCGCGCTCCGGAAGCGCTTTCACCTAACGCTCAGCTTGAAATCAATATCGTTCTCCCGGCGGAAATCGCGGGGCTGGCCTCAGCCGAGGTCGTCTGCCGCGGTGAGGTCGTACGCACCGTGGAAGGTGACCAGCAGGCCGTCCATCCTGCATTGGCCGCAAAAATTCTGCAATACCACTTCCAGCACGGATCGAAGACCGCGGAGGCCTGAGTCCGTCATCGGTAGAACGGAAAGAAAACGGCGAGCCGTAAATGGCTCGCCGTTCATTTTCAGGGCGTAGGAATTGCCGCTCGCACCTCGTTTGATTTCGTACTTTCAGTACCGGAGGAATTTACGGCTGTGGTCACATAAAAGTAGGTGGCGCCCGATGCCACCGAGGTATCGGAGTAAGACGACGTGACAATCGCGCTGTTATTGAGCTTGCTGTAAGGCCCGCCGCTGGATGTTCCTCGATACACGTTGTAGCCCACCACGTTGGACGTACTGGGGGACCAGGTAAGTGCGACTGTATGTTGGATCGTGGCGACCCCGGATCCAGATGCGATACATACTCCCGGCGCATTCATCGCATTAGAGCTAAGCACGAATTGCGCGGACGTGGATCCACTACTCGCTGGCTTGAAGTTCACTCCGACGGAAATACTCTGTCCTGCGGGAATGGTCTTAGGCAGCGTCAATCCGGACAATGTGAACTCGGGGTTGGTTGTGGTCGCCGCGGATATCGTGATGGGCGCCAGGTTTGCGTTGATCGTGACTGTTTTACTTGCCGTCGTTCCCACCGTGATGTTTCCAAAACTGAAGTTGGCAGGAGAAACAGTTATGGCCCCGGGTGCGTCCGTACTGGCCTTGCCTGATAGTGTCAGCGTCGCTCTGGCGGCATTTTGCGCGTACACATTCAACACTCCAGTGAAACTGCCTGTGGTTTTAGGAACAAATTTCACCTGGATCCGGACACTTTGGCCAACTCCGAGATTCATCGGGTAACTGATTCCGTAAAATTTGAACGCTCCGCTGATTGCGACCCACGAGACGTTTATGGTTTGGGAACTGGTATTTTTGAGCGTCGCAAAGTAGTAGCCACCACTGTTCACTGGAACGTTGCCATAGTTGAGGTTGGTCGGGGAAATTGACATTGAGGCGCCAAATGCAGGCACCGTAAGGAAGGCGAAGGCGAAACACAAACCCGCCAACACACACAAAAAACGGGCAAATCGCATCGTTCGGGGGAAGTTGTACATGGAACAAGTGTTGCTGAGCAGATGAGCAGAGGGCAGGTCTCAGGAGGGTATGCAGTTACTCAAAGGTTTGCAAACTTAATCTGTAATGGTCGGTGGTTGGGGAAAAGCGATCAGCGATTGGAATCCACCTGCTCAATTTGTTGCGCCGTTGCAAGTCTGATTTCTTCCACCTTCTCTGCCATCCCATACTTCAATTCATCCACCCCTTTGCCTGTGACAGCGGAAATGGCAAAAAGCTCCAGACCTTCTTTCTTGCAATAGCGTTTGAGTTTCGCCAGTTTGTCCTTGTTGGCCACATCAATTTTTGATGCCACCATGATCATGGGTTTCATTTCCAGCCCAGCGCCGAAGCTTTCCAACTCGCCCATGATGACTTCCACATCTTTGACCGGATTCGGTCGCCCGCTCCCGTCAGACACGTCTACCAGATGGACCAGAAGGCGCGTGCGCTCAACATGCCGCAAAAACTGCGTGCCCAGCCCGGAGCCGGTATGCGCGCCTTCGATCAGGCCAGGAATGTCGGCCACCACGAAGCTACGTTCCTCGGGTGCTTCGCCGACAGCTACAACTCCTAAATTCGGTTCCAAGGTGGTGAATGGATAATCGGCGATCTTGGGCCGGGCCGCCGAGATGCGGGAGATCAGAGTAGATTTGCCGACGTTTGGGTATCCCACCAACCCAACATCCGCCAGCAGCTTTAATTCAAGGCGGAATGTAAGCTCTTCGCCCGAGCGCCCGAGTTCATGCTCGCGCGGAGCCTGATGCGTTGAAGTGGCAAACTGCGCATTCCCGCGCCCCCCGCGCCCCCCCCGGGCGATGATCATGCCGTCATCGGCGGAGGAGAAGTCATGAATCTTTTCCCCGGTTTCGTCGTTGTAGAGCACGGTCCCGACCGGAACTTTCAGAACGACATCCACGCCTTCGCGCCCGGTCCTGTTCGAGCCTTCACCATGGCGGCCGCGCTCGGCTTTGTATTCAGGATTAAAACGGAAATGGACGAGCGTGTTGTGACGCTCGCTGGACTCCATAATGACGTCGCCACCCTTACCGCCGTCACCCCCGGAAGGGCCTCCGCGCGGGACGTATTTCTCCCTCCGGAAGGCAACGCACCCGTTGCCGCCGTCGCCGGCTTTGACCCGAATTTTGGCCTCATCGATGAACATCGGTCGTTGGTGGTTGGTCTTTGGTCCTTGGCCGCGATTTTGCCAACGGCAACCGACCAATGACCAACGACTGAAATAAAAAAGCCTCAACCCGAAGGCGAGGCTCGGAACCGCCTGAAGTTGATTTCGAAAAAGCGGACTACTTTGCTTCCACAGGCTCAATCATCACAAACTTGCCCATAGACCCGCGGTCCATAAACTTAATCCGCCCGGAGATCTTGGCGAAAAGCGTGTCATCTTTCCCGCGCCCCACATTCAACCCAGGCTTTACCCGAGTCCCGCGCTGCCGCACGATGATCGTCCCGCCGGGAACAAGCTGTCCGCCGAACGCCTTAAACCCAAGCCGCTGCGCGTTAGAATCGCGACCGTTTCGTGATGTGCCCTGACCTTTTTTATGAGCCATTGATCAATCCTTTAACTTAACTCTGTCATCCCGAGCGGAGCATCGCTTCGCGGAGCGAAGAGATGCGGAGTCGAGGGACCTTGTGTTTATTTTTTCTTCTTAGGAGCAGCTTTCTTGGTAGAGCTCTTCTTAGCCGCCGCTTTCTTAACTGGAGCCTTAGCCGCAGGCGCCTCTTCTACCGCAGCCTTCGCCTTCTTCGGCTTGGCCTCCTTCTTGGGAAGCTCAGGCGCGGTGAACTTCTGTCCGCCAAACGCAATCTCAGTAATCCGCACCGCGGTGTAAGGCTGCCGGTGCCCGGCCAGCTTCTTGTACTGCTTCTTCCGCTTGTAATGGAAGACGATAACCTTGGCGCTACGGGCCTGCTCGACAATCTCACCCGCCACGTGGACATCCGCTCCGGGCTTGGAAATCTGCCCCTCGGAGCCGGAAACCGCCAGCACGTCGCCGAACGCGACCTTGCCGTCGTTGCCCTCAACGCTCTCCACCCGAATCACATCGCCGGGCGCAACCCGGTACTGCTTGCCACCCGCGCGAATGACTGCGTACATACCTATGCCTCCGTCAAATCCTGCCGGTCGCACACTGGCGCGACCTGGGGACCATCCTGAATATGCTGTGCTTGCTGTTTCTCCGCGTTTCGAGCTCAGTTGCAACGATGGCGGGCGGCCCCAGAACGGGTGCCGCAAGTACAGGCAAACTCAACTATTTTAGCTTGGGGTGTGGAAAAGCGTCAAACCAGTCTGCGCCGGGAACTGAGAACCGACAACCGAGAACTGATTAATCCCGGGGTTTCCGTTTTTTGCCCTTCCATTTGCCAAGCGGCGCCTTGGCCGCCACCATCGCATAGGAGCGGCTGACAAGGTCCTTCAGCTCCCCATCGCGCAGCCCATCCAACCTCTCTACCAGCACCCATTTATACCGCCCAAGGTAAGGTGCCGGAACAATCCCCTCCCGCTCCACCAACTCCCCAAACCTTTCCGCATCGCATTTGAAGCAAACCCCCGGCGGCACCGTCCCCAAATTCAAAATCGCAAAAATCTTCCCGCCAACTTTGAAGCAGAGGTTCTCGCCCCACTGTAACTTTTCCGTGGCCTGGGGGAACGCCAGGCAAAAACTCTGCACTGAATCAACATTCATAGCACGCAACCTGAATCCCAATTTTACCCGTTAGAATCAGATAGTCCTCAGGAGGATGAATGCAGACCCGGCAACTCGGCAACTCTGACCTGCAAATTACTCGCGTCGGCTATGGAGCTTGGGCCATCGGCGGCCCCGGCTGGCAATTCGCCTGGGGAGACCAGGATGACAACCACTCCGTCGCCGCCATCCATCGCGCGCTGGAGCTGGGAGTGAACTGGATCGACACCGCCGCCGCATACGGCTTGGGACATTCCGAAGAAATCGTAGCTAAAGCGTTAAAGGCCTGGAGCGGCCCGAAGCCATACGTTTTCACCAAGTGCGGTCTCCGCTGGGACGCGCAGGGCAACGTCATTAAGAACCTCAAGGCCAGTTCGGTGAGTGAGGAAGTAGAAAACAGCCTGCGCCGGCTGGAGGCCGAAACCATAGATCTTTATCAGATCCACTGGCCCCCGGATCCAGACTCGCCGGAATTGGAAGAAGGCTGGGGGACGCTCGCCGAGTTGCAGCGTCAGGGCAAACTGCGCTGGATCGGAGTGTCAAATTTCAATGCGAATCAGATACAGCGTGCCCAGAAGGTCGCGCCGGTGATATCGTCGCAGCCGCCGTATTCCCTGGTAAATCGCGCAGCGGACGCGGAAGTCATGCCTTACTGCAAACAGCAAAACATCGGAGTGATTGTGTACTCTCCCATGGCCTCGGGCCTGCTCACGGGGGCCATGACCCGCGAGCGTGCCGCCAACCTGGGCGGCGGAGACTGGCGCAGCCGCAGTGCAAACTTCAACGAACCCAAGCTGTCCCAGAATCTGGCGCTGGCAGAAGAGCTGCGCGCGATTGGGAAGCGCCACGGACGTTCTCCGGGCGAAGTTGCCATTGCCTGGACTCTGCTGAATCCCGCCGTCACTGGAGCCATCGTGGGCGCCCGCAGTGCTAAGCAGGCCGAAGGGGTGATGAAAGCGGGAGAGTTACAACTGACAGCGCAAGACATCAGCGAGATTGAAGCATCGCTTTCTAAAGTAGCAGCGTAATTTAATTTGTCATTCCGACGATGCGCAAAGCGCAAAGGAGGAATCTGCTTTTCCCCGGCTACTTTACAGATGCTATCAGCACGAAGCAGATTCCTCCTCGCCGCTAACGCGGCTTGTCGGAATGACAAAGTGGGTTTACGAAAGACTCTTCAACATTGTCGCCTTCGAATACGCCACCCGAAACCCCAGGCGCTCGGCATTACGCTGTGAAGTACTCCCACCCTGCGTAACGATAATGGCAAACTCACATCCGGCCTGAGCCGCCGCCATCATCCGCGCATGCAACAACGCAGTCTGCAACCCCCGCCTGCGAAACTCCGTCAGCGTCCCCGCCCCAAACAGCGCGACGATTCCATGCTCCGGAATCACCAGTCCGGCCGCGCAAGCCGCCAGTGTGCCATCCACTTCCGCCACAAACGTGAGTGCCCCTTCCATTTGAAACAACGGAGTCATGGTCTCTTCAATGTTGAAGGGACTGTTTCCATCGGGAAAGAAACTGCGCCCCACGAGGGCAGCAAACTCCGCAGCCTCTTCAGCGTGCCCGGGACGAATGCCTGCCGCCGAAGGAAACGTCTCGTTCTTATCCAGCCGTCGAAATAACACGTTGTTCAATTCGGCCAGCGTGTAATTCCGCTCTTTCACCAGCTCCATCAAGCTGCCATCGCTTAGTGGACAAACATCCACCTGCGATGGCGCTCCATGCGCGTGGTAAAACTCCTCAATCCGGTCCAACTCGGCCGCAGTGACCGGCCCGTTGAAACCGGCGCCAGTAACCCGTCCAATCGGCGAGCCAACTCCAGCGAATATCATGTGCCCGCCGCAAACCGGTTCCACCGCCGCGCCAATCTCCGGACGCACTCGTTGATACATCTCCGCATACCGCACCTGCGGCACTTCCTCCGCCGACTCCAGCCGGCGGGCCAATGCCTGATCCACAAAATCCATCTGAGTTCCTCTCTAGGTTGAAACAGCAGGACAGAAAGACACCCGTAGCTTCAGCGGGTAGCAAAACTACCGAGAGACGTGATTAAAGGACGGCAGACATAGGCAGGGAAGTAGGGTAGCGGCTGAACAGGGCAAAATCAAGTTTTTGCTGCAATTTGGGCCTGGTTGTGAATCTTGAAAGGAGAGACACACACAACTTGTCTTTGGCAATTTGTTGTCGTTTTAGCAAATATATGCGTCGCGCTAGAAATAATCTTTCTAATCGCACCGTAGCGACATCTACATACAAAAAGGAAGATCTATGGCCGGTATGACGATTGAAACCGCAGTCAACATTGCCGCATCCCCGGAACAGGTGTGGACGGTACTCAGCGACGTAGAACACTGGTATGACTGGACCCCTTCCATCAAAAGCATTCTGTTGCTTGATCCGAAACCACTCCACCTGGGAAGCAAAGCTCTTATTGAGCAGCCGCGGCTTCCCCGGGCCCTTTGGCAAGTAACGGAACTAGAGCAGGGACGGGGTTTTAACTGGCAAGCGAAAAGTTTGGGGGCCCTAACCGTGGGCGAACATTGGATCACGCCAGGTTTTCAGGGTAGCGTCACTGTAACGCTGAGAGTCCGACAGACGGGCTGGCTGGCATTTCTGTTTCGCCCGTGGATTGAGAAGTTAACCCGGGAATATATGCGGATGGAAGCCGCAGGTCTGAAACGCCGTTGTGAGCAAATGAAACCGTCAGACCTGCTCGCGCGCCTCGCCTAACACGACAGTGACATCCATCTTTTTCTTGGCGCGATAGATGGTGATCTTAACGGTGTCTCCAGCGCGGTGATTGTTCATGACTTGGCTGAGGTCCTGCTGGTCCTGAATTTCTTCGCCATCAATGGCCACAATCAAATCGCCACCCAGCATGATGGGCATATTGCCCAGGTAGGCGCGCTCGCTGCCTCCGCGTAAACCGGCCCGGTCGGCCGCGCTGCCTTGGACTACCTGGATGATCAGCAATCCGTAATCAGCGGGCAGTCCGATCTCCTGGGCTAGTTCTGGCCCGATAGGCAGCGTACGTACCCCAAACGCCGGACGCCGCACCCGGCCCAGCGTGACCAGATCATTCAGCACCGCTTTGGCAGTATTGATGGGGATAGCGAACCCAATGCCTGCATTCTGGCCCACGCTGGACAGAATCATGGTGTTGATGCCGATCACCTCACCATGCCAGTTGAGCAGCGGGCCTCCAGAATTGCCGGGGTTGATGGCCGCGTCGGTTTGGATCGCATCATCGATGGTGGAACCGTTTGGCTCTCGCACCGGGCGAATCGAACTCACAATCCCGCGTGTCATCGTCCCGGAAAGCCCAAACGGATTGCCGATGGCATAAACCTTCTGTCCTACCTTCAAATTGCGCGAGTCTCCCAAGACGGAAGGAATCAGATCTGGGGCCTTGATTTGAATTACAGCCAAATCATGCGCAGGGTCTGTGCCCACTACCGTTGCCCGGTATTTCTTGCGATTGTGCAGGGTGACTTCCACCTGCCGCGCCTCAGCGATCACGTGGTAGTTGGTGATAATGTGCCCGTCTTTATCAATGATGAACCCGGAGCCTTGGCCCTCCTGCGGCACCTCACCGTAGAAAAAATCAAAAGTCATCGCGCGGGAAGTAATGTTGACCACCGCCGGGATATTGTTCTTGTAAACCGTGATGTTGTTCTGCTCTTCGCTATCGAGCGACTCGGCAGAAGCCGCTTCGGTGATTTCCACCTTGGTAGGCCTGCCCAACCAATCCGTTACGCGGGGATGGCCGGGACGCAGGGTGGTGAAGTACAGGAATGCAGACACCAGGATTAGCGCGATCAGGAGCGGGCGTAAGGCTTTCATAACAGTTCTAGCTCTAATGCTTAGTTTGCCTCGCGGAGAGGCTTCCTGCCAAGTCAGCCCTGCGCTTGTTGCTTAAGCTGGGCATAAACCTGGCTTACCTGTTTTTGCGTCTCATCCAGTGAGCCGGAGTTATCAATCACATAATCAGCAGCTCTGATTTTCTCTTCATCGGGAAGCTGCGCGGCCATGCGCCGGGTCACTTCGCGGCGGGCAGTGTCTTCATCCACGTTCATGCGCTCTGCCCAACGTTGCACCCGTTGCTCTGGACGGCAGGTGACCACAATCAACCGCTCGAAGTCTTGAGTGGCCCCGGCTTCCAGAATCAGTGCCGCTTCGACGATGGCAATTGCTTGGGGGTCGCGCTGGCCAATCTCCGCCATCCACTCCTTCTGTCTTTGCAATACGGCAGGGTGGACGATTCGGTTCAATTCCTGGATGCGTCCGCTGAAAGCCGCCTCGGCTAGCTTGGGACGGTTTACGCTGCGGTCGGGATTGAGAATTCCCTCGCCGAAGTGGCGCACTACTTCCTGGTAGACGGTTTGGCCCGGCTGCATGAGCTGGTGGGAAATCTGGTCAGCTTGGATCAGATGGGCGCCGAGGGCGGCCAGCATTTCGCCAACTACAGATTTGCCAGCAGCGATGCCACCCGTCAGCCCGACTTTCAGCATAAGGACATTTCACCACAGAGGCACAGAGCCACAGAGAAAACCTTTAAGCAATTCGTTGATTTTGTTTTTCTGCGTGCTTCTGTGGTGGAAGCTTTTAGGCAGCCACTATTTCCGAGCTTCCCCGCCGCAGCTTGGCCGCCCGCACAGTATTCGACATCAGCATGGCAATGGTCAGCGGGCCCACCCCTCCAGGCACAGGCGTCAAAGCACCAGCAACCTCGGCGACCTCGGGATGAACATCTCCCACCAAAGTTGATCCCTTAGTGCGGAAACTCTCTTCGCGCTTGGGATGCCCAGAATACAGCCGCTCAAACTCATCTCGATCGGTCACCTTGTTAGTCCCCACATCAATCACCGCCGCTCCGGGCTTCACAAAATCCCGAGTAATCAATCCCGCCCGGCCAATCGCAGCCACCAAAATGTCAGCCCGCCGGCAAACGCCAGCCAGATCGCGCGTCTTCGAATGGCACACCGTCACGGTGGCGTTGCCATTGATCAGAAGCATAGCCACAGGCTTGCCCACAATATCGCTCCGTCCGACCACCACTGCTTCCTGCCCGGCAATCGCAATGTTGCTGCGCTTCAAAATCTCTATCACCCCAGCTGGAGTACACGGAACTAAGCCCGGTCGCTGGGTCGATAGCAAACCGACATTCATCGGATGAAACCCGTCCACATCCTTCTGCGGATCAACCGCCATCAACACGCGTTTGGTATCCACCTGCGGTGGGAGTGGCAGCTGCACCAGAATCCCGTCAATCTCGTCCCGCCCATTCAGGTCAGCCACCAAGTTCAACAGAAACTCAGTTGAGACTGTGTCCGCCGGCGTGTGCTTCTCGCTGTAAATCCCCAGTTCTTCGCAGCTCTTAACTTTGCCGCGGACGTAAATCTCAGAAGCTGGATTATTGCCCACCAGCACCACCGCCAGCCCGGGCCGGACCCCCGCAGCAGCCATGGCCTGTACTTCAGCGGCAACCTCCGCCCGGATTTCCCCGGCGATCTTATTGCCATCCAGGATTATGGCTGCCATGAGACCTGCTTTCTACGGGATTTCGTACCAGCGAGAAAATTCTACAGGAAACTATGTCTCATTTGATTCATTCTGAGATAGTGAGATTCACGCGAGACCGGCGGCACCAAAACCTAGTGGAAGCACTACGTTCTCACCAATTCCAGAGTAAAATATCCTCTCCGAGAATTGTGAACCTATGATTGCCAAAGACTTGCTCGATATCCTGGCTTGCCCGGTCTGCAAAACTCCCATCACGCTGGCGCAAGATGAACAGAGCCTAAAATGCGCGCAATGCCACCGTTCCTTTCCCATTCGGGATGGCCTTCCCATTCTTTTGGTAGACGAAGCCGTCATCGAAACCCAGTAAAAACCCGTCAAAAACCGGTTACTTCACATTACTTGTAGTTCCAGACCGACACAATGTGTCAGTCTTGCGAATCCCTTGTATGGCCCAAAAGTGGGGGCTGGCCACCACCATTCTCCCTGCAACTAATGCTTTCTATTGGGGTTTATGCGATCTAGAGCACAGCTGGCTAGGTAGTTGGAAGTTAGGGGTGAATTGCGGCATACGAATTGCATGCAACAAAAGTAGTTGACTGTGAGTCTAATCACGTAAAGGGAGTCGGAGGTGACGGCCATGAGAGAGAGATTTTCCACAACCGAACTAACGGCGTTGCGGAATGATCTGTTGCAGGGAGGGCTTTTGGACTCCCGCGAGGCTGCCGAACTCTTGCAGGTGTTTCTGATGGGGCGTGGATATGGGGTGTCGCCCGAAGCTGCCATCGATGCGGTCAGCCGCGTCGAAATGGCCGGGTGTTCGTTGCCCGTCCTACAGCATGAACTGGAAGGGCTCGCATTGGTGATGTAGTAAGCGGTGACAAACGGCGCGAGCTGCCACCCTTGGCGCCGCCGATGAGAACCCAGGTGGGTACAGATTTTAGGTAGAAAAGTTAAAAGATCGCGGGGGCCTCGGAACAGTCGATCCCCGCATACGAAGAGCGAGAAAGAGCCGAGCCAACCAGCTCGGCGTTCTTGTTTTTGGAGCTACTAGCTTCTAGCCGCTAGCTAAAACAATCCCGCGCCCCAATTCGTTTCAGCTACAAGCTAGCGGCTAGAAGCTTCCTTTACTCGTACCTCAGGCTCTCCACTGGGTCAAGCTTGGCAGCCCGTGTGGCGGGGACGGTGCCGAAAATAACTCCCACCAACGATGACACCGCAATCGCCAGGATCGCCGAGAGGCCGGAGATCGGAATACGGTATTCCGTAAGAAATCGTACAGAGTATGGTAGGGCCAGGCCAAGGACGACTCCGACCAGCCCGCCGGACAGCGATATCAGAATGGCCTCGGACAGAAACTGAAAACGAATCTCCCGATTCGTGGCCCCGATCGCCTTGCGTA
This sequence comes from uncultured Acidobacteriota bacterium, assembly GCA_963837365.1. GTDB lineage: Bacteria > Acidobacteriota > Terriglobia > Terriglobales > Acidobacteriaceae > CAWBXL01. The sequence goes on along the minus strand of CAWIMW010000002.1, from coordinate 758,717 downwards.
TGCCAATTTCGCGAATACGCGCACTCACCGTGGACAGCATGATGTTCATGATGCCAATGCCGCTGACCAGCAAAACCACCATAGCGATCAGCGCCAGTACCAGGGTCATCATGGTCGTGACCTTGTCCGCCAGAGAAACCAACTGCGTCAGGTTATCCACGCTATAAACCGATTCCGGGCGGTGGCGGGCCTGGAGCACGCGCTTGATCTGTTCCGTGGCAGGGATAACTAGGCTTGAGTCCCCGACAGAAAAATATAGCTGCTTCACAGTAGGGGCATCGGTAAAGTAGCGGGCCACGGTGTAGGGCATCGCCAGCGTATTGTCGGTGACCTCTGACTGGCCAAAAGTATCTACCCGCTCTTTGAAAGTCCCGATAACGGTAAAAGGCAGGCCGCTCACCTTAAGGACTTTCCCAATTGCGTCTTCGGGCGACCCGTACAGCTGTGTCCCCAGCTTGTCGATGATGACCGCGACCTTGTTGTGCGCCTGCTGGTCCTGGAGGTCGAAAAACCTGCCGGAAACGATCACCAGGTTCCGCACAATCCGGTATTCAGGGGAGACGCCAAGAATGTGTATGTCCCGTTCTTTGCCTCCGCCGATGGGAATGCGGTCGGAGAGATCAATCACCGGAGAAGCCGCCACCACACCCGGGACCTGGCTGCGGACGGCAGTCAAATCATCAATGGTCAAGGGATCCGAGGCAGTATTGGTGATCCGCTGCGAGCCGCTCTGGTACTCGCAGTAAATCATGTTGGAGCCGATGGCCTGAATTTGATTCAGCAGATATTGCTTGCCGGTCAGGCTGATGGTCGTCACCAGAATAAGCGAGGCAGTCCCGATCACCATGCCAAGGGCGGTCAGCGCAAAACGCACTTTATTGCTGCTGAAGGTCTCGTAGGCAAAGCTAAGCATCTCGGGTAGGCACAGCGTCGGTGCCTTTACCTCTGCTTGGGGGGCCACGGCCATAGTTGTTTGATGCCTTCCCGCCTGCTCCAGGCTAATTATCCAAAAGTATCGGTTTGTTTGACAAATTGTTTCTGAGGCGGCTACGTTGAAGTTACCCCCAGGAACTGCGGTGGCCATGGCGTCGCCGCATGAAACGATCCCAATCCGTTCTCGTGGTTCTGCTCCTGACCTGGGGAGCATTGCTCGTCCATGGCTACCACCCCTTCGCTGAGGACGCGGAAATCTACTTGCCCGGGGTCGAGAGAATCTTACAGCCCTGCTTGTTCGCCTCGGATGCGCGGTTTTTCGATTCCTACACACATTTCTCGTTGTTCGCCCGGTTGATTGCGGAATCGGTGCGGCTTACACATCTTTCGCTCGAAGCCGTTCTGTTTCTCTGGCACCTGCTCTCAATCTTCCTCCTGTTGCTGGGCTGCCGGAAACTGAGTGAGCAATGTTTTGCCCGTGAGTCTGCGCGATGGGCCGGAGTGGGTATGATTGCCGCCCTATTTACTTTGCCGGTTGCCGGTACTGCGCTCTACATCATGGACCAATATGTGAACCCGAGGAATTTCGCGGCGTTTGCCGGCATTTTTGCACTCTCCGAAGTCGTGGAAGGGAAACATCTGCGATGTGGGTTATGGACCTGCTTCGCACTAGTCTTGCACCCATTGATGGGGGCCTTCGTTACATTTCTTTGCGGGCTTCTGCTGATCGGACAAAAATTAAAATCTGGATTTCTAATCGTATCCAGTTTCTTACCACTTTTATTTGCCGGGCCGGTATCTTCCGCTTATGTAGAAGCTGCCCGCTTACATGCTTCTCACTACCTTTTTGCATGGCGATGGTATGAGTTACTGGGGATCATCGCCCCACTGGGGATTCTGGGGTGGATTTGTTGGTGGGAGCACCACCATCAAGAATCTCAAATTCGGCGTTTGTGCCGGGTGCTGGTGATCTATGGTCTGGTTTGTCTTGCAGGAGCTATCGTGTGCGCGCTTCCGCGTGACTATGGGCCACTGGCCCGCTTCCAGCCTTTACGCGGATTCTATTTGTTGTACCTCGTATTGTTTCTGTTCATCGGTGGATTGCTTGGCGGGTTCGTTCTCAAGCACCACTTCTGGCGCTGGATCGCTTTGTTCGCGCCCTTATGTCTGGGGATGTTTCTTGCTCAGCGGGCGTTGTTTCCCGCCAGTGCCCATATCGAATGGCCGGGTGCAGAAATCCGCAACCCGTGGGCAAAAGCATTTGTCTGGGCGCGTGAACACACAGCAACAGGAGCGAAATTCGCTCTCGATCCCAACTACTCAGGAATCACTGGCGAGGATACCCAGGGCTTCCGCGCCATCGCCCAACGCAGCAAGTTGTCCGATTCAGGCAAAGACAGCGGAGAAGTCTCCATGTTCCCAAACTCGGCTGACCAATGGTGGCAAGAAGTCCGGGCACAAAAAAACTGGCAGAGTTTTGCACCATCCGACTTCCAACGCTTAAGTAATGACTACGGCATAACCTGGATCATTCTGCAAAATCGTACCAACCTGGGTTTGCCCTGCCCATATCGGAACGAGGCCATTATGGTCTGCCGCGTGGATTGATTTCCACCGGTTGTGTCCCTTAGTGCTTCACGCTAACCGTCTTGCACCTGCTACATGAAAGAGTTGGAGAAACCCTCCCAGGACAACCGGTTATGGCCCAACTCAAGCTCGTGCCGCCACCATTGCACGCGTTTCCTTATGGCAAATGGAACCCGGTCTTACGCGCACTGTGTGATGAGTACCGCCGCACCCTGCCCTCCCCCCATATTTACTTGGCGGACTTTTTGGAAGAAGACGTGGCACGAGTGCTGGCTCGAGATTTCCCGCACCACGCGGCACCCGGCTGGATCTATTACAAACATCACAATGAAAACAAGTTGGGCATGACCCTGCGCTCGATGTTTCCCGCCATCACAGGGAAAGTCGTAGATGAGCTGAATTCCCCAGAATTTGTGGATTGGCTCAGTGACCTGACTGGAATTACAGGGCTCATCTCCGACCCTGCCTTGGATGGCGGCGGCCTCCATCAAGCCACGCGGGGAGGATTTCTTAACCTGCATGCTGACTTTACCGCTCATCACTATCAGAAGAACTGGCGGCGGAGGGTGAATTTGATCGTGTATTTGACTCCGAACTGGCAGGATGAGTGGGGCGGCGCACTGGAGTTCTGGAACAGCGCATCGAAGGCCCGCGTGGCAAGATATCCGTCGCTTTTCAACCACGCCGTCATCTTCAACACCGATGACCGCTCGCTCCACGGCTTCCCCGATCCGCTGCAATGTCCGGAGAATACCGCGCGCAACAGTCTGGCGCTGTACTACTACACCGTCGAAGACAAGCCGAGGTTGGTAATGCGGGCCACGGATTATCATGCCCGTCCGGGAGACAGCCGAAAAAAGGCGGCCTTGATCTGGCTGGACAAACACGCGGTGAGCATTTATTCGCGAGTCAAGAAAAGATTTGGTTTTTCCGATCAACTCATGAGCCGGATTCTGCGATTGTTTGCCAAGAACTGATCTACGCTGCGCCTGAAGTGTAGTAGCCGGGATGCGTTGTCTCCAGCCGTCTTCCCTTCGAATTGAAAATGCGGGAATTCGCCAGCCCCCATTTCTGCAAAGCGAACTGCATGGTAGTGGCCAGGACTCCGAAACCGTACTTCACGCTGCGCCTGAAATTAATCGAAGACGCCTCGGCAAAATATTTCGTGGGACAGGAGACTTCTCCCAGCCGGAAACCGAAGTAAACGCACTGCGCCAGCACTTGGTTGTCGAATACAAAGTCATCTGAATTTTCCAGTAGCGGCAGCTCCATCAGGACCTTGCGAGAAAACGCCCGATAGCCCGTGTGGTACTCCGACAACTTCACCCCCAGGAACAGATTCTCAAACCCAGTCAGCAGCCGATTGGCAATGTACTTGTACCGAGGCATGCCCCCGCGCAATGCCTTTCCACCCAGAATTCGCGATCCCAGCACCACGTCGTAAACTTCATACGCCACCATGCTGGCCATGGCGGTGACTAGCAAGGGCGTGTATTGATAATCAGGGTGCACCATGATGACCACATCTGCTCCAGCCGCCAGGGCCTCGCGGTAGCAGGTTTGTTGGTTGCGGCCGTAACCGTAATTTTGCGTGTGGACGAAGTATTGCAACCCTAAACGCTTGGCAATTTCCACCGTGTTATCCGAGCTGTGGTCGTCCACCAGGATGCAAAGGTCCACCAACTCCGGCAACTCGTGTACCGTGGCTTCCAGGGTCTTTTCCGCGTTGTAAGCGGGCAGGACCACCGCGATTCGTTTTCCGTTAAGCATGACTGGTAGATGCCGCCGTCTATAATGAGGTCTCTAAGTTCACTCAGCATAACCCACGAGGAAGCCTGCTACCAGAAAAGACAGCCATCAAAAAGACAGCCACCAAAGGTACCGTATTCGCCCACCTCGACTTTGTCCTGGTCGGGATGGTCATGACGGTGCTCGGCCCGATTCTTCCTGCTTTGTCTCTTCGCTGGGGACTCAACGACATGCAGGCCGGATATCTATTCTTCGCCCAGTTTGCCAGCTCATGTGTCGGCATGTTGATTTCAGGAACAATGGTGCGCCGCTACGGCTACCGCCTGACTCTGATGCTGGGCCTGGCCATGTCGGCAGTCGGTGTTGCCCTATTGGCGCGTGCAGACTGGGGATTCGGCCTGCTGGCCGTTTGCATTTTTGGCGTGGCCTTCGGTACCAACACTCCGGCAACCAATCTGTTCGTTGCCCGTTCCTACGCTCCGAATAGCGCGCCGGCCCTGAATCTCCTTAATTCTTCCTGGGGCATCGGTGCCATGGGCTGTCCTCTACTGGTGGCGCTGGCCCAGCGTGTGCACCGCGTGCCCGTATTCCTCTACGCGTTGGCGGCAACCTTGATCGTGTTGGTACTTGCCATGAGCGCATTTTCCTTCCAAGTGGACGAACAAAAACCACTCGCCGCAGAAGCATCGTCATACAGACCGAATCCCTGGAAACACAGTTTGCTGCCCATCATTGCCGTGTTGTTCTTCGTTTATGTGGGAAGCGAGAACTCGGTCGGAGGCTGGGTGGCATCTTACGCGCGCCGCATTAGCGTGAATACTTCCACATTCTGGACCATCACGCCGTCCTTTTTCTGGGGAGCGCTTTTGCTGGGACGCGCCTTGGCTCCGCTGGCTTTGCGAAGAGTCCATCCCACCAAATTAGCCGGAGCAGGAGTTGCGCTAGCCTCGGTTGGAGTCAGCGTACTCCTGCTATCGAAGACCATGACTCCGGTGGTGATGGGCGCAAGCCTTGCCGGCCTGGGATTTTCCTGTGTCTATCCCATCAACGTCTCGTTACTCTCGCACTGGTTCGGCGAAACCACTACGCGGATCAGCGGTGTGATTTTCGCCATCGGGAATTTGGGAGGTGCCGTGCTGCCGTGGGTGGTCGGGGCACTTTCCACCAAATTGGGCAGCTTGCGCGCAGGACTGACCGTCCCCTTGTTTGGAGCTCTCGGGATGTTGTTGTTCTATCTCCAGCACAAAAGCGATAATTCACAAGCTGCGGACTGATCCGAATATGAAAAAAGAACAGAGCACGCTTCAATGAAGCCATCCGATCCCAAGAAATATAAGCGGCACATTGTTGTTTTCATTGGAGACACGGCAAGTCACAAGAGATAAGTCAGAACCAGAAGAAATTCGTCAAGCCCATAAATTCTATCGAAAATACCGTGGAAGGGCACGGCTTCAAGCCGTGCCGTAGAGATCCCAAACGAGATATGCTTTAGCCGCTGAGGCGTTTTTCTAACCCCTTTGCGAAATTTGTTGATTGCATTTTTTCCCGCGTATAGCCTTAATTCGTGCGCCAAGACATCCGCATAGCCTCACCCTGCACCGCCGACTGGAACCGCATGGTGGGCGATGACCGCGTCCGCCATTGCGCGGAGTGCAATCTGAATGTTTACAACTTCGCTGAGATAAGCGGCGCGGAAGTGGAAGAACTGATCGCCAACCGCGAAGGGAGACTCTGTGCCCGGTTCTATCAGCGGCGTGATGGGACCATTCTGACGAAGGACTGCCCGGTAGGATTTCAAATGAAAGTACGCAGGATATCCCGCGTTGCCGGTGCCGCTCTGGTGGCGATCATGGGGGTTGGGGGAGCCGCCGCTCAAACGACCACGCCCAAAGTGCCTTCGATAGCAGCAGATCGCAAGCAAACCGAAAGCGAACTCATATTAGAGCTATTTGACCCTTCGAACGCACTCGTCGCGGGCGCCCATGTTCAGATATTGGATCAATCTGGGGTAGAGCGTGCAAAAGGTACAACCAATCAAGCGGGAAAGTTTAGAACGAACCTTGCACCAGGGATTTACAAGCTTTCGATTGAGAGTCCGGGATTCATAAACCCGAGGCACGCGATAGAGATAAAACCTAACGAAGCTGTGGAGGTTCACGTCGTTCTCAATTTGGCGACGATGGGAGTAGTTGTAGAGGTTCATAGCCTTTCCGCTGAACCGGAAACATTGGGCGTACCTTCCAAGATCGAAACAACCACATTCGCGAGCAAGGCGCAGGCTACTCCTGAAAAGAAGCATTAGTAGTGCCGCCGCGCTCCGACTCGCTCTTCTTTTTATTTTTTTATTGCTAAACTATATTGAGCAATGCCCAAGCGCACACTCTTCGAAAAAGTCTGGGACGAGCACATCGTCACCGCCTCCAACGGCCGCCCAGCCCTGCTCTACATTGATCTGCACCTGGTGCACGAGGTCACATCTCCCCAGGCTTTTGATGGCTTACGCGCCGCAGGCCGGAAAGTGCGTCAAACCCAACGCACCATCGCCACGGTAGACCACAACATCCCCACCGAGCCGCGCGGCACACCGATTACCGACCCAATCGCTGCGCGCCAGATCGAAGCCCTACAGAAAAACTGCAAAGAATTCGGCGTCCCGCTGTTCGACATGGACTCGCCCAACCAAGGCATCGTCCACGTAATCGGACCGGAGTTAGGATTCACCCAGCCGGGCAAGACCATCGTCTGCGGAGACAGCCACACCAGTACCCACGGCGCATTCGGCGCGCTGGCCTTTGGAATTGGAACATCAGAAGTCGAACACGTACTGGCCACACAATGTTTGCCCCAGCGCAAGCCGAAGACCATGCTGATCCAAGTCAACGGCAAGCTGCCCCAGGGAGTGGCCGCGAAGGATTTAATCCTGGGAATCATCGGCCAGATCGGCACCGACGGCGCAACTGGCTACGTCATCGAATACGCCGGTGAAGCGGTGCGAGCGCTCTCCATGGAAGGCCGCATGACCGTCTGCAATATGAGCATCGAAGGCGGCGCCCGCGCAGGCATGATCGCTCCTGATGAAACTACATTCGCCTATCTCAAAGGCCGCCGCTTCGCTCCGCAGGGCGCCGACTGGGACCAGGCTGTTGCGCACTGGCGTGAACTTCCTTCCGACCCCGGCGCTCAGTACGACAAGATTATTGAAATTGACGCCGCCAAACTTTCACCCTTCGTGACCTGGGGAACCAATCCCGGCATGGTGGTGCCTGTAACCGGACAAGTCCCCGTGCTTGCAGACATGAAATCAGAAGCCGAGCGTACCGCTGCCGAACGCATGTATGAATACATGGGCCTAAAGCCAGGAACGAAAGTGGAAGAAATCCCGATTGACCGCGTCTTCATCGGGTCGTGTACCAACTCCCGCTTGGAAGATTTGCGCGCCGCCGCCAAGGTTGCGAAAGGTCATCACATCAATTCCAAAGTGCGCGCCATGGTCGTCCCCGGTTCGCAGGTTATTAAACAAATCGCCGAGCAGGAAGGCTTAGACAAAATCTTCCGCGAAGCCGGTTTCGAGTGGCGCGAATCAGGATGCTCCATGTGCCTGGGAATGAATCCCGACATCCTGCAACCCGGCGAGCGCTGCGCCTCCACCAGCAACCGCAACTTTGAAGGACGCCAGGGCCGCGGAGGCCGTACGCATTTGGTGAGTCCGGAGATGGCCGCAGCGGCAGCGATCACGGGCCACTTCACAGATATTCGTAGTTGGGAGTTCAGAAATTAATTTGTCATTCCGACAAGGCACGAAGTGCGGAGGAGGAATCTGCTTTCCGGGCCGGCACCACATTAGCTGCAAGCGAATAGCAGATTCCTCCTCGTCCCATTCGGCCTTGCTCAGGGTCCTTGTCGGAATAACAAATCATTAACCCTATGCAACCATTTCGAATTCACACCGGCAAAGTCGTCCCCCTGCTCCGCGCCAACGTGGACACCGACCAAATCATCCCCAAACAATTCCTGAAGCGCATCGAAAAAACCGGCTTCGGAGAATTCCTGTTCTACGACTGGCGCCGTCAATCGGACGGCGCGATGGACCCCGCCTTCCCGCTGAATCAGCCGCGCTATGCTGGCTCCAGCATTCTGGTTGCAGGCAAAAACTTTGGTTGCGGCTCTTCCCGCGAACACGCTGTCTGGGCACTGGAAAACTTCGGCTTCCGCGCGGTCATCGCTCCCGCCTTCGCCGACATCTTCGCCAATAACTGCGTGCAAAACGGCGTGCTCACGGCAGTGCTGACCGAAGATCAAATCACCGAACTCGCCCGCCGCGCCGAGAACACTCCAAACTACGAACTGACAGTCGATCTCGAACAAAAGAAGGTTTTCGATGGGCAGGGTTTCACTGCCAGTTTCCCAGTTGACGACTCCGTGCGTCACCGCCTGCTGGAAGGTCTGGACGACATTGGACTGACCTTGCTGCACGAAGCGGAGATTGCAAGCTACGAAGCGCAGCACCCACTGGCAGTCGCAGTGAAATAAAGCTGCTAAACTTTTCTCGCCAGACGATGCCCCTTCTTTCCCAATCCCAACTCGTGAAATATGGCATCGTTTTTCTGAGTTTCGTTGGCGTGGTATCCGCGCAGACTCAACCCCGGCATGAAGGCAGAATCTCGCGCTGGTTCAATCTCGACACTGCCCACCTCAGCACCCGCTACCATTTCGTTAAGAACGCCGACCAGACAATTGCGGCGAACAACAATCAATATCAGTTTTCCATCCGAGGCGCGCTGAAACTGGACAAGTCTGGGAACTACAGCATCCACGCCGGCTTTTTCACCGGCAGGACCTTTCCCAGCGGTTGGAATGCCACGGGCTGGGGAACGGCCGACGCGCAAGCCCGCTTTTCAGTGAAGCAGCTCTACGTGAGCGCCAAGCCGCTTTCAGGGCTGGAAGTGCAATATGGAGGATTCGGTTTCGTCCGCGGACAGTCCACCGAGATCACCACCTATGACAACGATGGTTATCTCACCGGTGAGCGCATTATTCTCACCCGGCCCAAGAATTTCTACTTCAACGAAATCTCCATCACGGCAGGCTATCTCGGCTATCTCACAACCCCCAACGTGATCGATCGCTTTGATCGCCTGAAACAGTCGAACTACCGCCAACTGGTATTGACCAAGAGGTTCCACGAGCGGATTGCGGTGTCAACCGAATATGCCTACGACGCGGGAGTGGATGTTTTCCGTCAGGCCATAAACCTTCAAACTCACGAATTACGGGTGGTGGATCGCATCCTGTTCGAGGACTACGAACGGGCTTCACCCAGTCCTGGCTATGGTTTGGGATTGTATGGCGAGAAGAAGGTTTACACCCACCTCATTCTGAGTGGCGGTTATACGCGGATTGATCGCCCAGGATTCAACTCGGACCGTTTCCTGCAAGGAAAACGTTTATATGCGAATGCCTACGTGCCACTCAGTGGGGAATTCGGTATCGCCACAGGGATCACACAGGGCTTGGGGTATTTGCCCCCGACGATCTCACGCACGCGCTTTGATCTCGTATTCGAATATGATTTGCTCCACACCTTAAAGAGGACAGGGATCTTCTGATTTCTTTCTGGCGGCATACAGATGGTATGGATTGGACATCGAGTAAGGTTTTGTCTTAAGCTCTGCCACTGGGTTATTGGAGAGAAAATGAAAAGTGGAAATGTAATGCTAGTGATGCTCCTTCTGTCGGTGGCCCTTCTCGTGACCTTAAACATCAAAGCGCAAGCCCAGGATGCAGAGCCAAAGGTGTCCATCGTCCGTCTCGACCCGGCTTTCGACAAGCTGGTTCCCAAAGACGCCGTCCTGGAAAAACTGGCTGGAGGCTACGCCTGGTCCGAAGGCCCAGTCTGGGACAAAAAGCACGGGTACCTGTTGTTCTCCGACATTCCGAACAACTCTATTATCAAGTGGGAGCCGGGCAAGGGTGCGTCACTATTCCTTAAACCGAGTGGCTATTACGGATCGGCACCATTTACCGGACATGAGCCGGGTTCGAATGGGCTGACGTTCGATCCCAAGGGCCGGTTTGTCCGTACCCAACATGGCAATCGCCAGATTGTGCGGACTGAGCCCGATGGCAAAGAGACGGTTTTAGTCGATCGCTACGAAGGCAAGCGCCTGAACAGTCCCAACGATTTGGTTTTCAAATCAAATGGAGATCTGTACTTCACCGATCCTGCGTATGGCTTGCCCAAGCAACTGGATGACCCCGGCAAAGAGCTTCCATTCCAGGGCGTATACAAGCTGTCTACGGACGGCAAGCTCACTCTGCTGGATAAAGATTTGAAGGCCCCCAACGGAATCGCTTTCTCGCCCGACGAGAAGACCCTCTACGCCAGCGACACCATTGGCATGAATTGGTCAGCCTATGACGTGCAAAAAGACGGCACCGTCGCTAACAAGCGAGTGTTGTTCGACGGCACGGATCTCAAAAAGAACGGCCCTGGGGCGCCGGATGGAATGAAGGTGGACGAGCACGGCAATCTTTTCGCCGCCGGTCCGGGCGGAATCCTCGTGATCTCTCCCGAAGGTAAGCTTCTCGGCTACTTCAGCATGGGAGTATCCACCGCAAACTGCGGCTGGGGAGACGACGGTTCCACGCTGTACATCACAGCCAACACGAATCTGTATCGGATCAAGCTCAGCGATAAAGGTGCTGGCTGGTAAAAAGATACCGAAGGATGCCCCACCCTTGTCGTCCCTTTCGCGACAGGGTGGGGTTTTTGACTCTTAGAGCTTAGCCGGCTCCTCCAACACATCCAGCAAAGCCTTCGCACAATACACCCGGTCCCGCTTCGCATCGCTCACAGGCTTGAGGATCGCCGCGCGTTCCAGCCGCTCAATTGCACGCTGCGCGGTGGTAAAAGCAACCCCCAACCTCTCGGCAGCGCCTTTGATGGTAATAAAAGGGTTCGCTCCCAGAAGTTCGACCACCCGCAACGGCGCCTTGCTCGACTCCCCGGAAACCGCCTTCTGCCATCGGGCCAGCAGTTGGTTAATCCGCGTGGCTCGGCTCAACGCATCCTCCGACATGCGCGCGACACCCAGCAGAAAATATTCCAGCCAGCCATTCCACTCCCCGCGTTCGCTTATGCCGCGCAGGCCACTGTAGTAGTCCCGCCGCGAGGCTTCAAAAAATGCCGACAGATAAAGCAACGGCGCGGGCAGAATCTGCCGCTGCACCAGAAACAGCGTGATGAGCAGCCGCCCTACACGCCCGTTGCCATCGCGAAACGGGTGAATGGCTTCGAACTGATAGTGCGCCAGCGCGATCGTAACCAGCGGGGGCAGGTCCGAGTCACGGACGAACTTCTCCCAGGCCATGAGGCATGACCTCACTTCGCGCGGCGGTGGCGGAACATAAGCAGCGGTAGCTAGCGTGCTGCCCGGCAGGCCGATCCAGTTTTGAATTTTTCGAAAATGCCCGGGGCTTGCATGTTGTCCGCGAACACCTCTCATCAGTTTTTCGTGCAGTTCACGCATAAGCCGCACGCCAATGGGGAGCCGCTTAAGCCGGGAAATCCCGTGCTCCAGAGCCACCACATAATTGCTGACTTCACGCAAGTCGTCCGGGCTGCGTTCCACCACCGCCCCTGCTTCCGACGCTAAAAGTTCGCCCAGCGTGGCCTGTGTACCCTCAATTTTGCTGGACAGCACTGCTTCACGCTGAACAAACGGCCGGATCAAAATATGAGGATTGGGTAGCCGGCCGCCTTCCCCTGCCAGCCTGCCGATCAGCCGGTCCGCATCCGAAAGTAAGCCGATAATCCGCGGCGTCCAATCCAGTGGCGGAGGCAATGGCGACGGAACGAAAGCGAAATATGGGCCTTGCGAGATTTTTCTACCGGGAACATAAGCGGCATCCGCCATGGCAATTTCCTCCGGTGAAAATAACAATCCTCTCTATTTTCATATTATAGCATAATCGAAAATAGCGAATGGGCTTGTTTTCGCCGGTGAAAATAGCGGCCCATGCTATTAGCGGCCGTTGCCTGAACCCAAACTTCCCACGGTCGCTGTTGTAAACTGGCATCAACCGTCCAAATCGCGGAGGGATGTGTGAGTGGTTGAAACAGGCGGTCTTGAAAACCGCTGTACCCGGAAGGGTACCGGGGGTTCGAATCCCTCTCCCTCCGCCATCGCTTGAATCAGCAGCACAATTCTAGTAACTTTAGCCGGGTCAATTTAGTTCGCCATGAAAACTATCCTGATGAGCATCTTGTGTTGCGCGCTTAGCGCCACGGTCGCGGAGGCCGGAACCAACGTGACGAAGCAGCCGTTTGGAAAAATGCCCGATGGGACTCCCGTCGATATTTTCACTCTTAACGACGGGACCGTCGAAGCTCGCATCATGTCCTTTGGGGCCATCATCGTGTCCCTGAAAACTCCGGACCGCCACGGCAAAATGGAGGACATCGTCCTCGGCTTTGACACTCTGGACGAATACGTCGCCAACAGCCATAATTTCTACGGGGCCGTGATTGGGCGCTACGCCAACCGCATTGCACACGGCACTTTCACTCTGGACGGCAAACAATACTCCCTTCCAAAGAACAATGGTGAGAACACGCTGCACGGCGGGCCCAACGGCTTCTACAACGTGCTGTGGACTCCAAAGCAAATTAACAACGGCGTTGAATTCACCTACCTGAGCAAGGACGGAGAAGAAGGTTTCCCGGGCAACCTGACTGCGAAGGTCAAATACACTCTGGAAAAAGGTGCGTTGCGGGTGGAATATTCAGCAACCACGGACAAGCCCACGGTGGTAAACCTCACCCAGCATTCCTACTTCAATCTTGCCGGGCAGGGTAATGGAGACATTCTTGGCGATCAACTCACTTTGCATGCATCCAAATTCACTCCGGTTGATGCAAGTCTAATTCCAACCGGCAAAATCAAATCTGTTGAAGGCACGCCATTTGATTTCCGAAAAGCAACCCGGATTGGCGATCGCATTGAGGCCAACGATGAGCAGATCAAGCTGGGTGGAGGATACGACCACAACTGGGTGATCGACGGCAAAGCCGGTGAAATGCGAGAAGCTGCCGAAGTATACGAACCCAACCGCGGGCGGGTGATGACGGTTTCGACCGATCAACCTGGTATTCAGTTCTACAGCGGCAACTTCCTGACTGGATCCAAGGGCAAAGGTGGCGCGCCCTATCCGCGGCGCTCCGCACTTTGCCTGGAGACGCAACATTTTCCGGATTCACCGAACCATCCTGATTTCCCGTCCACAGTGCTGCGTCCGGGACAGACCTACGACACTGTGACCGTATTCAAATTCTCCACTCGTTAACGGGCAGCACCATCTTGCGGAACGTCTCCCCATGATGGTCCGCCCCAAGCCATTCCTTTCATCCGGGCCTCCGCCGAAGCAATTGGCGGCAGGCCATCTTCCGGCTTGTCTAAATAGAAGTAGGCGACTCCAGACCAGTCATCCTGACGTTCAAATAGCCCCTGGGAATTCTTCTCTTTTTCAATCAGCCCCGCCCCAGCTTTGTAGACCGGTGTCCCAGTCGCGTAGATAGGATTTCCGGTCTTCGATGCCGACGCGTATCCAATCTGTTGGATGGTGACACGGATGTCTTTCGAGAAATACACCGGATCGGGCACGTGAAAGCGGTAAAAAGAGAACCGCATATTTGTATTGTCGGCAAAAGGCGCGCCCTGATAAAAGTTCGCGTATTGATTCAATCCCCAGCCCGTGCCGATGTAATCTTCGGTCCCGGTTCCGGAAAGCGTGGGTGAGTCGGTATCTCCGTCGAGAAATACTTTGACTTCGCCTTCGCCCCACCAGTTGTCCATGTAGAGATCTTTGGTGGCCTCTACGCCGAGAGTTGTTCCCAGGTAGCGCCCTCTGCCGGAAACATGCGGCAGAATTTCAAAGTCGTGTTGCAACCGGGTTGGGTTCTCGCGGCGGAAGTAGGCATGGAAGTACAACGTGTCAGGGCCGTGCTTGTCGCCAAGCGTGTAATCCACGTCGTAGAACAACAAAGCAAGGTCCTTGCCGCTTTCATTGGTAAGCACAATCTTCATTCCCGTCTTGAACGGCATCGGGATATAACAGTTGAAGCTCTTGCCCTCTGGACTGGCAAACAAAGCCGACTGAAAAGCCGCCATGTGCCCAAGCCCGTGTCCAAAGAAATCGCCAAAAGGAGCCGAGACCGCTGGCGTTGCAGCTCCGTCCCAGAACATTTCCAGCTTGAGACCGCGAAGCATGGCTGGACTACGGTCATTGATGGTGGCCCAGATTCTGCGTACCGTCCCGCTGGAGCCCTTGACTTCAGCTAAAATAAGCCGTTCGCCCGCTTTGACCGGAATCGCCGGACGGCCTTTGCGCCCGGCATTGGTTTCGGCGGCTTTGCCCTTCTCGCCCTTAGGATTTTCCGGGCTGGCCCAGCGGGTCTCAGTTCCGTCCGGAAATGTATAGAGCGACTGGGCCCAAGCCTGGAATGTTGTAAGAATCACCAGCTCCAGCAAGGCAAAACCGAACATCCTGAGTGTTTTCATTGTGTTCCCTCTTCGCGACCCCGCGGTGGCAACGCATGGACATACTTCCGACATCGAACTGTAGAAGAATCAATTCAAACCGTTGCCCTTCCGGGTAATCGTCCGGATGAAGGTTACTCGAATTTTTACACAATATTTACTTAAAATCGGACGGTTAATTTGCTACAAATGAAGCTTATGCGGATACTCCTCGTAGTTCTGATGGCGCTGACCATGTGTGCATGGGGCGCCCAGGAGGATGTCCATGAATCCGATACCGCAGTCAACCGCTGCGAGATGTTGCAAGCGGCCCAATATCAAACCCTGAGTCAGCGCGTGCTGCCGGTAAGTCGGACCAGATCTTTCACAACGCAGTACAAAGTCGAAAGCCCGGCTTCAGCCGAAGCGAGTAGTACATATCGGACATTGCTGTCGAGTTGTATTCTCCGCTGCTGAAACTGGTAAGCCCACTTCTCCGACACGCACCGGCCGCAGGATACCGGTCCCCAGCCGGTTGCATGAAACGCAACCATCACGTGTTCTTAAAGGAGAAACTTCATGCAAGTAGCAGCCCAGGCACAAAACCCATCACTCTGGAAGCAAGTCTATCAGGAGGCCGTATTTGAACTCGACCACGGTCACCTGCAATCCAAACTTGAAGCCGCGCGCCAGGCGATCGAAAACAGGCTGACCGAAATGTTATCTCGTGGCGGCACCTACCGTGAGTTCATGGAACTCAACGACGCCCAGCGCACCCTGCAATACCTGGAAAAGAACGACCTGGATTCTTAGGATGTTTTCTGTCTTAATACGGCGGGGCAGAAGTTGCCCCGCTATTTCTTTGTCTGGACTTCCGGAGTTATAATCCGCGTGATCGGAGGATTTTCTATGTCACTCCTTCGCCTCCTGACTGTCTTGTTTGCGTTCTCGTTGAGCTTCGCATTCGCTGAGGACCAGCCGAGTCAAAATGAAAGGGCTCCTGCTGGAGTTACGACGCCAGACTCAGCCAACCCTGTCACGAGTGTCCAGACTCCCACGGTTTATCGTTTTTCTCTGAACGCGCCAAGTAAGCGCGCCCTGAGCATCAATCCCGACCTCAATGCTACCTGTTACACCATGCGCACTTATAGAGTCCAGCGCGACGACCGCCGTTCTGATTCCGTGCATCCAGTTGGCTATACCACCTGCCAACCAGCGCCGCGTTTCGATCTAAAGGTGACCACCCAGCCGGTTGAAACGAACAGCGGCCAGAAGTAAGCCCGCGCCACCAGTTGGCGTCGGGTTTGGTTAGGTTCGTATCAGGGCATCGCCTTCAGGCATGCCGTAAGGATGAACAAATGAGGCACGCGCGCCCTCGGGAGGAAATGCAACTGCGGCCAGCGTCTCGCTACGGCTGAACCCGCAGCCTGACACGAACCAATCCAAAGTACCCATCGAGATTGCCCCAAAGTCCATGCTTTTTGATTTCCCCCGCCGTACAATGAAGGCTCATGGCAAGCGTCGCATCACCTCCCAAGCCCAAAATATCCGGTGGCAGTTTTCTCCTTGAGGAACGTCAGCCCAGCGAAGTCTTCACTCCTGAGGATTTCTCCGAGCAACACCAGCTGATCGGCCAGACCGCCGAAGAGTTTGCCGTCAACGAAATCGTCCCCAACATCGAGAAGATGGAGCACAAAGATTTCTCCATCACCCGCGATTTGCTGAAAAAAGCCGGAGAACTGGGGCTCAGCAGCGTAGAAATCCCCGAAGCCTACGGCGGCCTGGAAATGGACAAGGTCACGGCGGCGGTCATAGCCGACCACATCGCCAAATACGCCGGCTTCGCCACCACTTGGGGAGGACACACCGGCATCGGCACGTTGCCGATTGTCTACTTCGGCACCGACGATCAAAAGAAGAAATACCTCCCACGCTTGGCCGCCGGAGAAATCGTCGGCGCCTACGCGCTATCGGAAGCCTCGTCCGGCTCCGACGCGCTAAACTGCCGCGCCCGCGCCCAGCTCTCGCCCGACGGCAAGCACTACATTCTCAACGGCGAAAAAATGTGGATCACCAACGCCGGCTTCGCCGACCTGTTTACCATCTTTGCTAAAGTAGATGGAGAAAAATTCACCGCATTCTTAGTAGAAAAAACTTTTCCCGGCTTCTCCATCGGCGCCGAAGAGCACAAGATGGGCATCCGCGGCTCCTCCACCTGCCCCATCATTCTCAACGACTGCAAACTCCCTGCTGAAAACGTCCTGGGAGAAATCGGCAAAGGCCACATCATCGCCTTCAACATCCTGAACGTAGGACGCTTCAAGCTGGGCGCCATGTGCATAGGCGGCGCCCGCGTGTCGCTCGAAAATGCCATCGGCTACGCCAAGCAGCGCAAGGCGTTCAATAAGGTCATCGCCGATTTCGGCTTGGTGCGCGAGAAGCTGGCCAACATGGCAACGCTCATCTATGTAGGCGAGTCGCTGGTCTACCGCACGGTAGCCATGATGGATTCAGCTTTAAACGAAGTAGACAAATCCGCATCCGATGCCGCCCGCCAGACTCTCAAAGCCATCGAGGAATACGCCGTCGAGTGTTCCATCATCAAAGTCTGGGGCTCGGAGATGATTGACTACGTGGTGGACGAAACCGTCCAGATCTACGGCGGCTACGGCTTCGTAGAAGAGTATCCCGCCGAGCGCGCCTACCGCGATGCCCGCATCAACCGCATCTTCGAAGGCACCAACGAAATCAACCGCTTAATCATCACAGGATTTTTGCTCAAGCGGGCCATGTCCGGCCAGTTGCCGCTCATGCCCGCCATCAAAAAGCTGATGGATGAAGTGCTCTCTGGCCCATCGTCCTCCGACGAAATCGAAGGCCCGCTGGCCGAAGAACGCAAACTGGTACACAAGCCAAAAAGCTGGGACTGTTCGCCTCCGGCGCCGCCACCCAGAAATACATGCAGACCATTCAAGACCAGCAGGAAATCATGGGCGCCATCGCCGACATGGTCATCGAAACCTACGCCATGGAGTCGGCAGTCCTGCGCTCGCAAAAAATCGTTGAGCAGCAAGGCGAGCCCGCAGCCGCGTTGCCCATCGCCATGACCCGCATCTATCTCACCCAAGCCATGGAAAAAATTGAATCCGCCGCGCGTAAGATTATCGCGGCAGTGGCTGATGGAGATATGCTGCGGACGCAACTGGCCATCCTCCGCCGCCTCGCAAAACACGAACCGTTCAACACTATTGAATTGCGCCAGCAGGTTGCTCAAAAGGTGATTGAACGTGGAAAGTACGGACTGGCCTAAAAATCATTTAACAGGTTTTGGGTAGGGCACGGCCTTTGGCCGTGCCGTATCGAACCCATTCAAAGATCGGGCTTCAGCCCCTGCGGGACACGACCACTCAAATCAGAGTTGAGAGTCTTGACTGGTTGATCCTCGCCCGAAATAATTGCCACCCTGATCAGGCGAGCGCTCTTGGCTGCGCACCAGCCGGCCCCGTGGATATATTTCATAAATTAGGGAGTAGAATCTTTCTCCGAGATATCACCTACCATGGACCGACGCACATTCTTAAGAGCCGCCGCCACTGCCGCCATCGGCACCCTGGCAGTACCTAACCTTTCTTTTGCCGCCGACGCCGAGATCGAACTCACCCTGGGCGAGCCGGGCGCACTCATCAGCCCACACATCTACGGACACTTCATCGAACACCTCGGCGGTGTGATCTACGACGGCGTGTGGGTGGGACGCAATTCGAAAATCCCCAATATCGACGGCATCCGCAAACAATTTGTCGATGACATGAAGCGCCTCGGTGCTCCCAACCTGCGCTGGCCCGGCGGCTGTTTTGCCGATGGCTACCACTGGCGGGATGGCATCGGGAAATCGCGTCCGCGCACTTACAACTTCTGGCAAAATCGCATGCCCAAAGGACTCGATGCCACCGAAACCAACCAGTTCGGCATCCACGAATTCATGAACCTCTGCCGTCTGGTAGGAGCCGAACCCTACGTAGCCGCAAACGTTGGCTCCAGCACTCCAAAGGAATTTCACGATTGGGTTTCCTACTGCAACGCACCCGCGGGAACATTGACCCTGGCCGACGAGCGCGCCGCCAACGGCGACAGGCAGCCATTCAACATCCGCTACTGGGGAGTGGGCAACGAGTCCTGGGGGTGCGGTGGCACCATGCGCCCGCAGGAATACGCCACGCTCTACCGCAAATTCGTCACCCAGTTTCCCGCCTACGTCGAACCGTTCCTGGTAGCCACCGGCCCCCGCGGACACTCCGCCGACGGCGACATTGGCTGGACTACCGGCTTCTTTGAAGCCATGCGCGGCTATCGTCCGCCGGATGGATTCTCCGTCCACTACTACACCGACCTCCGCCCAACTTCAGGTCAAAGCCGGAGACTTCAACGCCGCCGAATGGTATGAAGTCCTGCTCCGCGGAGTCCGCCTGGAAAAAATTCTGCAAGATCACTGGAACGAAATCGGAAAATTCGATCCCGACCACCGCACCAAATTCGTAGTTGACGAGTGGGGAGTCTGGTACAAACCCGGCGAAGAGATCACGCCCAGTTACATCCTGAGCCAGCCCATTACTCTGCGCGACGCCATCCACACCGGCCTGACCTTCGACATCTTTAACCGTCACGCCGAAAAAATCGCCATGGCCAACGTGGCCCAGACGGTGAACTGCATTCACTCTCTGTTCCTTGCCGCAAGGCGACAAGTTCGTCCGTACTCCTGCCTACTACGTCTTCGATATGTATCGCGCGCACATGGGAGCCCGCCAGGTTCCCGTGCAAAGTCCGGCGAAGGACCTGAACGTCACCGCATTGGCGGGCCCGGCAACCCTGCCCGGGCTTTCCATCTCGGCCTCCATCCGTGAACGCCGCTTGACTGTGACCATCACTAATCCATCGCTCGACGCCAGCATGGCCGTGCGTATTCGCCTGGCCAACGGGGCCTCCGCCCGCGAAGCCCGAGGCGTAGTGCTAACTCATCAAGACATGCGCGCCACCAACACCTTCAACGCGCCGGACGAAGTAAAACCAGCAGCATTTCCGGTGAAAGTAGTAGGGGATGGACTAAAGCTAACCATGCCCAGTCAATCGGTGGTGTCGATTCAGTGCGAGATAGGTTGAGGGGGCTGGCCCAGCCTTCGGTTTTGACTTTTCTCGACCTATTTCTAAATACGGTTGCCCCACCCTTGTGATTTTCAAGGGTGGGAGACGATGCTCTCAACCTCTTGAGATTTTGACTTGATCCTTGCCGCGTCCAGTATAAGGTAAACGGATAAAAGTACCTGCGCGTTGCAGGCCGCAGAGGCGAGCGTCACGCAAACGGTTCACATGCAGGATTCCAACGGGAATGAATCCATTTACACCTCGATGATGCAAGCGGGAAAGTGGCTGCTTACAGAATCGCAGGGTCCGGGGTGTGCCACCTGTTCGACTCGCGGAGTGACCCAAAACACGTATGATGGCGCCGGAAACTTGGCCTCGACTACGGATGAGGTTGGACACACCACAATCTACACCTATGATGGGGCTCAGAATGTAACTTCGGAAACCAGAACCCTGGATGACGGTACTCCCGTCACCACCTCACACACCTACAACAGCTTCGGCGAGGTCCTGACCTCAACCGATCCGCTCGGCCACGTCACCACCAATACGTATGACACTCACGGCAACCTGCTGACGGTCACCACGCCCGCGCCGGATGCCAACACCGCGGCCAGCGTCACTCAGTTCGCCTATAACTCACTAGGAGAACTGACCACGATCACCGACCCGCTGAGCCATGCCACCACCCTCGCTTACAATTCGGCGGGATTGATCCAGTCCATCACCGATGCCCAGAGTCACACCACCACCTACGCCTACGACGCGCGCGGCAATCGCACCAGCGTCACCGACGCGCTCAGCCACACCACCACTTTCGCCTACGACATCATGAACCGGCTGACCGGGATCACCTATCCCGACAGCAGCACGGTCAGCTTCGCCTACGACTCCCGCGGACGCCGCACCTCGGTCACCGACCAGCTCGGCCATGTCACCAGCTACACCTACGATGACGCCGACCGCCTCACCAAAGTCACCGACGCCGCCAACCATGACACGCTCTACGCCTACGACACCGAGAATAATCTGACCTCGATCACCGACGCCAACGGGCACACCACTTCGTTCACCTACGACGCCTTTGGCCGGGTGACGCAGACCAGTTTCCCGTCGTCGCTGGCCGAAACTTATGCCTACGATGCCATCGGCAACCTGATCTCCAAGACCGACCGCAAGGGGCAGACGATCACTTATCTCTACGACGCGCTGAACCGGCTGACGCAGAAGAACGTATCCGGATACGACCAGCGTGGAGTACGTCTACGACCTTGTGGGCAAGGTGATGCAGGTGAACGACCCGACCGGGACCTATGGATTCGCATACGACAACATGGGGCGGCTGATCGGGACGACGACCAGCTACAGCTTCCTGCCCAACCAGACGTTCGCGAATGCTTACACCTATGATGCGGCCTCGAACCGGACCGGGTTCACGGCTCCGGACGGGAGCACCAACAGCTACAGCTACGATACGCTGAACCGGCTGAGCAATTTGGCGAATTCGCTGACGGGATCGTTTGGCTTCAGCTATGACGCGCTGAGCCGGCGGACGCAGATGACGCGGCCAAACGGGGTGAACACCAACTACGCGTATGACAATCTTTCGCGCCTGCTGAGCGTGCTGCATCAGGCGGGAAGCACGACGCTGGACGGGGCCGGCTACACCTACGACAACGCCGGCAATCGCGTATCGAAGACCAACTACTTGAACAACGTTACCGAAGGCTATAGCTATGACCCGCTCTATCAGCTCACACAGGTCACGCAAGGGGCGAGTACCACGGAGAGCTACTCTTACGATCCGGTGGGGAATAGGCTGTCTTCACTGGGCGTGTCTCCGTATACGTACAACCCGTCGAATGAGCTGACCTCGACGCCGTCGCTAACGTATACCTATGACGCAAACGGCAATACTCTCACAAAGGCTGATTCTTCCGGCACAACTCAGTACGGTTGGGACTACGAAAATCGCCTCAACAGTGTGACCTTGCCCAGTAGCGGCGGCACCGTCTCCCTCAAATACGATCCTTTCGGCAGAAGAATCCAGAAATCCGGCCCGAGCGGAACAACGAATTACCTCTATGATGGCCTGCGGGCCATTGAGGATTTAGACGGCAGTGGGGCCGTTCTTGCGAGGTACGCACAAGGTGGAGCCATAGATGAGCCTTTGGCAGAACTCCTTTCCACAGCCGCCAGCTACTACGAACAAGACGGTCTTGGATCCGTCACTTCGCTGAGCGCTTCCTCTGGGGTGCTAGCTAATACCTACACCTATGATTCGTTCGGAGAACTGACAGCGTCGACAGGAACACTAACCAATCGGTTTCAGTACACGGGACGCGAATTCGATCCGGAGACCGGCGTCTACTACTACCGGGCTAGGTACATGGATCCCTCAACAGGGAAGTTCCTTAGCGAAGATCCGGTCCGATTCTTCGAGGGGCCAAATTTCTACCGGTATGTAGATAACAATCCGCTAAATCTGACTGACGTGACGGGGCTACAGGCGCAACGTCCTGGCAATCTACCGTTGGGCACGCCTCAACAATACTGGGGACCGTTCGCAGATGGTTTCGCTGAGGCGCTCAACCGCCTTAACAACGCGAACTGTGCGGAACAATTTGGGCCGACTTGCCACGGAGGACCTGACTTTACTGGTGCCAATCAGATGCGGAGCACGACGTACCGCTTCGTGCCTCTGCCGCAAGGGCCTGGAGCAGGCGCGCAAACAGCCGATCCAACGAATGTTCATATCAACAGCCTTGGCCTATATATGACAGCCACCAACGGTGGAATAAGACTTCCGAATGGGTTTACCTGTAACTTGGGCAGTATAACGAACGTTAGGGCGTTCATCTTGCTCCACGAACTGGGTCACCAGCTAAGTGGCAACACAGGCTTTACGCCAGATGTGGATGCAGCAACTAATTCAGCACACTCCATAAGGATCATACGGGCATGCTTCCAATGCGGCAATTGATTGTTCTCTCGGTTCTATTAGGCAGCGTCATCAGCATGTCGGCGCAACAGACACCTGATAAGACGCCTGGGTCGGTAATCGCTAGGGCAAGCATTCTTGAGGAGAAATACTGTCGCGGCGATGCCGATGTTTTTACTGTTTCCCTTAAGCTCAGGATAGACGTAGCGAATTCGTCAAAGTCGACCGTCCACTTGTTATGGCCTATGGTGCCGTGGGTCGGAAAGGTCGCCTCCAGTTTAGGGGATGCCGAATCCGGGCATTTCCTCTTCGATCAGACGATGAGTCATTACCCGCAGAGCGCTGTACGTTTCAAGCCGTTGAAGATCAAACCTGGCAAAACGCTAACCGTGCAGAGCGGATACGACTTGGTCGCCAGACACGATCCCGCACTGGCTTTTCCAAAATCGGTTTCTGCTGGAACGTATAGCTTGGTTCTTGTGTTCAGGCCAGAAGAGGAACCGCCAAATCAGCTCCAGGCTCCGGAAATCCTCCAGAGCATAACGACTGATCCCTTCGTGGTTCGTGTACCGAGCCAACCGAAGCTTGTTGAGTGCGAGCCCGCCGCAAAGGCCCCATAAGAGTTGTGCTGTCACGAGATTCAACCACGACAACAACCGCCTCGTGCGCAAATGACGCAAACGGGGGTGCTGGCCCACCTTCCCGGTTGTGAAGTTGGTGTTTGTTGACGGCCAAACTCCTGAGGCTGCCATCCTTTGGGTGCTGGCCCACCCTTTACTCGAATCGGAGAGTTGGTTTTTGCCGAAACTAGAAAAACACGCGGTCGCCCCACCCTCTGCGATTTCAGAGGGTGGGAGACCACAACTCTCAACCTCTTGAGATTTTGACTTTCTGAGTTATTCTCAAGATTCTGTAAGTCGAACGCGGCATAGCTTGGCGATCTCCGGCACATGCTTTGGTTCAAACCCTTTCAGTACCGACACGGTCAACTTCAACGGCGTGCAAGCTGCGATCCAATCCTGGAGCGACACAAGTATAACGGCTACGGTTCCGTCCGCTGCAACCAGCGGCCCAGTGACGGTCACGAAAGGCGGGGTGACCAGCGCCGGTGTGCAGTTCACGCTCGAATCAGGGCCGCCCACGATTACCAATCTCTCTCCTGTGAACGGAGTGGTCGGAGCCTGGCCGATTATCATTACTGGCACTGGTTTTGGTCCGACGCAGAGCAACAGCACCATAAAGTTCTGGGGTAGCGGTGTGTCGGCTCAGGTCATCAGTTGGACTGATACCGCGATTGAAGTGGTGGTCCCCGATGATGCAGTGAGCGGCCCGATCAAGGTCACCGTAGCCACAATCGAAGCCACCGGTCCGTGGTTCTACATTCAGTCGGTCGCGCAACTCAGCGATTCATTGAGTAATGTGACCACTTATACCTCGCTCATGGTGAGCGGACAGTGGACGGCGCAGCATTCAGAAGGCCCAGGTTGCTCCGGCTGCTCTATTCGTGGCGATCAGCAGAATGCCATAGACAGCAATGGCAATCTTGCCGTCTACACCGACGCGCTGGGTCATACCACCAGCTACACCTATGATTCTGATTTCAACGTAGCCTCCGTCTCCCAACCTCTGGGTGGCAGCACGACGGCCACCACCAGCTATACCTACAATGACAAAGGCGAAGTGTTGACGATGAGCGATCCGCTCGGCCATGTCACCACGAATACTTACGACACACACGGCAACCTTCTGACGGTGACCACTCCCGCGCCCAATGGCAGCACTGCCGCTAGCGTAACCCAATTCGCCTATAACTCGGTGGGAGAACTAACCTCCATCACCGACCCGCTGAGCCACGTCACCTCAATTGCCTACACCTCAGCGGGATTGATTCAATCCATCACCGACGCTCAGAGCCACGTCACCACCTACGCCTACGACATCATGAACCGGCTGACCGGGATCACCTATCCCGACAGCAGCACGGTCAGCTTCACCTACGACTCTCGCGGACGCCGCACCTCGGTCACCGACCAGCTCGGCCACGTCACCAGCTACACCTACGATGACGCCGACCGCCTCACCAAAGTCACCGACGCCGCCAACCATGACACGCTCTACGCCTACGACACCGAGAATAATCTGACCTCGATCACCGACGCCAACGGGCACACCACGTCGTTCACCTACGACGCCTTTGGCCGGGTGACGCAGACCAGTTTCCCGTCGTCGCTGGCCGAAACTTATGCCTACGACGCCATCGGCAACCTGATCTCCAAGACCGACCGCAAGGGGCAGACGATCACTTATCTCTACGACGCGCTGAACCGGCTGACGCAGAAGACGTATCCGGATACGACCAGCGTGGAGTACGTCTACGACCTGGTGGGCAAGGTGATGCAGGTGAACGATCCGACGGGGACCTATGGATTTGCCTACGACAACATGGGGCGGCTGATTGGCACCACGACCAGCTACAGCTTCCTGCCCAACCAGACCTTCACCAATGCTTACACCTACGATGCGGCTTCGAACCGGACCGGGTTCACGGCTCCGGACGGCAGCACGAACAGCTACAGCTACGACACGCTGAACCGGCTGAGCAATCTGACGAACTCGCTGACGGGATCGTTTGGCTTCAGTTATGACCAGTTGAGTCGCAGAACACAGATGACGCGTCCGAACGGGGTGAACACCAACTACGCGTATGACAACCTGTCGCGGCTGCTGAGCGTGCTGCATCAGGCGGGGAGCACGACGCTGGACGGGGCTAGCTACACGTACGACAATGCTGGAAACCGAGTATCAAAGACGAACTACTTGAACAGCATTACGGAAGGCTATGCGTATGACCCGCTCTATCAGCTGACGCAGGTCACCCAAGGGGCGAGTACCACCGAGAGCTACTCGTACGATTCGGTCGGGAATAGGCTGTCGTCACTGGGCGTGTCTCCGTATTCTTACAATTCGTCGAATGAGCTGACGGCGACGCCGTCGGGAAGCTATACCTACGACTAATAACGGAAATATGATCTCGAAGACAGATTCCTCCGGAACAACCAACTACACGTGGGACTATGAGAATCGGCTATTACAGGTGACACTGCCAGGAAGCAGCGGGACGGTGAGCTTTAAGTACGATCCGTTCGGACGACGAATTCAGAAATCAGTACCGTTTGGAACGACCGACTATCTTTACGACTCAGTCAGCGTGATCGAGGAAGTTGACGGAGCAGGTAGTGTTCTTGCTCGTAATGCCGAAAGCATCGGTTTTGACCAACATCTCAGTGAGCTGCGGAGTGGCGTGGTTAGCTATTATCACGAGGATGAATTCAGGTCGGTCACTTCGCTGAGCAATGGTGCAGGCTCTCTCGCAACTACATTTACGTATGACTCTTTCGGACAAACTACAATTTCAACCGGATCGATTGCCAATCCATTCCAGTATACGGGGAGGGAGTTCGACCCAGAAACGGGAATCTACTATAGTCGCGCGCGCTACTACGACGTTAACGTTGGTAGGTTCCTCTCTGAGGATCCGATCCAGTTTTTCGGTGGGAAGAACTTCTATGCGTATGTAGAAAATAACCCGCATAATTTTAGTGACCCGTCTGGGTTAAGGAATTACAACGAGCAACAAACCCTACAGCTTCTTCAGCAAGCACATGATGGTGCCACGTCAGGCTATTTTTCTGGACTTTCATTCATTTATCACCACAGTAAGGGCAATGGGCCTTACGATTTTGGGTATAACCCGGAAACTTCCACCGATACGTTTACGCGATGCGGGCTCACAATGTCAGCAA
Source organism: uncultured Acidobacteriota bacterium (assembly GCA_963837365.1). Lineage (GTDB taxonomy): Bacteria > Acidobacteriota > Terriglobia > Terriglobales > Acidobacteriaceae > CAWBXL01. The sequence goes on along the minus strand of CAWIMW010000002.1, from coordinate 732,048 downwards.
CTGACTTTGGCAACTATATGGCTGGATTTCAAGCTGGTGCATGGGACAATGCTTTTTATGGTGATCGGCAAATCGGATTCACTCTCAAACACTTGTGGCATCTTCGGTACGCAGAGGGAGCGGTGCAGGGCGCGGGCATTCTGTATCATCTTTTGCCCGGACAATCATACGCGCAGCATGATCCCTGGGATTTCACCGGAAGGCCCTGGATAACGCTCGGTTCAGACGACGGACGGAACTTTAGCCAGAAGGGTGGAACTTGCGGATGCGGACGGTGAGGGTTCGGAAGTGGGTGTTTGTACTCTTGATTTCATTTGGTGTTCTGTTTTGCGGCCTGTTGGTATTCCACTTCATCAGCATGAAGCCGCCAACAGAAAACGAACTGATTCGACGTTTTCAGATGCATCGAGCATCCTATGAGCGTCTTCGTCAAATGCTCATTGAAGACAAAGAAATTAACAGTGTGTATGTTGATGACGGTGTTGGAATGGCTGATTCTCCGCTGATCAAGAAGCCTTCCGAAGCAAACTTCTCGGTTGGCCGATATAACGAGTATGTCAATCTCCTCCGACAGGTTGGTGGTAGCGCTGAGTTCAAGAATCGAGAAGGCGAACCCGGGCTAATTTGTGTTAGCGTTTGGGGAGCGGGATGGGCGGGACACACAAGACATATATGGACTTGCTGGACTCATAATCCCGTTAACCAGGTAGCTAATCTAGATGCTTACTACCACAATCCGAATCGGCCCCGCAATGTTTTCCGGCGCATTGATGGTGATTGGTACTTGAGGGCTGATTGGTAATCGAAAATTGATGATAGTCGAAACTGACCCCCAATTCCCACAACGTCGTTCACCAGATGCCTCGACCGGGTGACGCAGACTACCTTCCCCTCGTCGCTGGCCGAGACCTACGCCTACGATGCCATCGGCAACCTGACCGCAAAGACCGACCGCAAGGGGCAGACCATCACCTATCTCTACGACGCGCTGAACCGGATGACGCAGAAGAGCTATCCGGATTCGACCAGCGTGGAGTACGTCTACGACCTGGTGGGCAAGGTGATGCAGGTGAACGATCCGACCGGAACCTATGGGTTTGCTTACGACAACATGGGGCGGCTGATTGGCACCACCACCAGCTACAGCTTCCTGCCCAACCAGACGTTTACCAATGCTTACACCTACGATGCGGCCTCGAACCGGACCGGCTTCACGGCTCCGGACGGAAGCACCAACAGCTACAGCTATGACACGCTGAACCGGCTGAGCAATCTGACGAATTCGCTGACGGGAGCGTTTGGCTTCAGCTACGACGCGCTGAGCCGTCGGACGCAGCTGACGCGTCCGAACGGGGTGAACACCAACTACGCGTATGACAATCTGTCGCGGCTGCTGAGCGTGCTGCATCAGGCGGGGAGCACGACGCTGGACGGGGCTAGCTACACGTACGACAATGCTGGAAACCGAGTATCAAAGACGAACTACTTGAACAGCATTACGGAAGGCTATGCGTATGACCCGCTCTATCAGCTGACGCAGGTCACCCAAGGGGCGAGTACCACCGAGAGCTACTCGTACGATTCGGTCGGGAATAGGCTGTCGTCACTGGGCGTGTCTCCGTATTCTTACAATTCGTCGAATGAGCTGACGGCGACGCCGTCGGGAAGCTATACCTACGACTATAACGGAAATATGATCTCGAAGACAGATTCCTCCGGAACAACCAACTACACGTGGGATTTCGAGGATCACCTCATACAGGCAGTTGTCCCCGGCACAAATGGAGGCACGACCACCTTCAAATATGATCCGTTTGGACGAAGAGTTGCCAAATCCGGACCTGCTCGGAACGACGAACTACTTATACGATGGTGCAAATGGTGTCGAGGAACTCGACGCTATGAGCAACGTTGCGGTGCGCTACAGTCAAGGGGTCGGACTGGACGTGTCGTTAGCACATGATATGTCCGGTTGAGATAGCAAGTGATCTGTCCGCTTTGCGGGCGGCGAGGGTAGGAGACCATGGCCAAGCATGGATTCTTACTCGAAGGCCGCGATGGAGCGGGCGATGAAAGTACAGGAAGTGATTTTGCGGGCGATGGCGAAGAAGATCACGTGGTGGCAGGCGGCGGAGATTATCGGCATCAGCGACCGGCAGATGCGGCGCTGGCGGGAGCGCTACGAGGAGTACGGCTATGACGGGCTGTTCGACCGGCGGCGGGGCAAGCCGTCGCCCGAAGCGGGTGCCGCTGGCGACGGTGGAGCAGGTGCTGGGGCTCTACCGGGAGAAGTATTTCGATCTGAACGTGCAGCACTTTCACGAGAAGCTGGGGACCGAGCACGGGATCGAGCTGAGCTACACCTGGGTGAAGCAGGCGCTGCAAGGGGCGGGGCTGGTGGCGCGTGGACGCAAGCGCGGGGTGCATCGCAAGCGGCGCGAGCGGCGGCCGCTGCCGGGCATGCTGCTGCACATCGATGGCAGCCGGCATCGCTGGTTTCAGGATGAACGCTGGTACGACCTGATCGTGATTCTGGACGACGCCACCAGCGAGATTTACTACGCGCAGCTGGTGGAGGAAGAATCGACGGCGACGGTGATGGCGGGGTTGCGAGGAAGTGATCGAGCGCAAAGGCGTGTTCTGCGCGCTGTACAGCGATCGGGGCAGCCATTTCTGGCTGACCCCGAAGGCGGGCGGCAAGGTCGATCCGCATCGCCTGACGCAAGTGGGACGGGCCCTGCGCGAGTTGGGAGTGCAGATGATCCCGGCCTACTCGCCGCAAGCGCGGGGACGCAGCGAGCGCAACTTCGGCACCTGGCAAGGACGGTTGCCGCAGGAGTTGCGGCTGCACGGGATCACGACCGCTGGAGGCAGGCCAACCGGTTTCTGCGGGAAGCATTACATCGGCCGAGTTCAATCGCCGCTTTCAGGTGGCGCCGGCAGCAGCGGGCAACGCGTTTCTGCCCTGCCGCAGAGCGATCTGGACCTGATCTTCTCCCTGCAGTTCGAGCGCACCGTGAACCGCGACAACACGGTCAGCTTTCAGAACCTGCAGCTTGCAGATCGAACGGGTGCGCTGGCGAGGTGACGCTGGCGGGCTGCAACGTGATGGTGCACCAGCACCTGGACGGAACTCTCAGTCTCACCCACGGACCGCATTGCCTGGGTCGCTATGACGACACCGGTACTGCCCCTACCCGGCAAAGCCTAGTACAGAGCTAAGCAGGGGAAGGGGAACTGCCCCCTTCCCCTGCAACCCCATCCCCAAAAACCAACCCAACCCAATCGGCGAGGGCACAACTTTGAAACCGGACATTTCACTTGCTACTAAAACCGGACATTTTAACTTGCTAAGAACAGGGGTCGGACTGGACGAGCCGCTTGCCGAGTTTCGCGCTAGCTCGCCAGCATTTTACGAACTCGATGGTCTTGGCACGGTATCTTCATTGACTAGTCAAAGTGGGACGGTCGCTGACTCTTATGAATACGGATCTTTTGGAACTTTGGTGAGTTCTGCCATGACACTTGGGAATTCGCTTCAATATACAGCTCGCCAGTTTGATGCTGAGACCGGGCTGCTTCACTATCGTGCCCGGTACTATTCAGCTGATGTTGGTAGATTTCTTGGAGAGGATCCAATTCATTTCGCCGGTGGTATGGATTTTTATGAATACGTCGGCAACCATCCAATCAACTTCTCTGATCCCCTTGGACTTGCTAAGCACCAAAGTGGGGCAGCAACGGCCCAGTATAATTGCCTTGCCTGGGGTCTGGGATATAACTATGTATGGATACAGCCCTCCGGTACCAAAAGCCCCAATGTTGTATTTCCACACTTTGGTTGCAAGGAAATCAATTGTAGCGACCCAGTGAGCTGTAAGCTTCGTCACAAAGTTGAGGTGTTTGAGGATACAGGAGATTCAACAAACTGGCATGTCGAGCGGCAAACATGTGACAAGGGGTGGACAAGTAAATACGGAAAGGCGCCAATGTATGACGGGATCGACAACCCGGAGACTGACTACATCAATGAGTACGGTCCCGTGAAGGGAAAACTAAAGAAGAAGTGTTGGTCATGTCCCGCAGATCCACCTTTTGTCCTCCCCGATAGCCCAGACATTTCTCATAGCGTTCCTGGGACAAATGCTCGCTAGAGTTGGAGGATTATGAAATTACGCTTTCTTATTCTGCTGATGGCGGTGGTTCTCGCGTATGGACAAGAAAAGTCTAAGCCGGATAGTGTTTCAGTTGAATGCGCGATCAGCACTAGTGACTTGGTGTGGACGCTTGGCAAAGCTAGCCCAAAGATCTCTGTTGAAGCAAGGCCTCGTGGAGTTTCTTCAGCGATGCCAGCCCTCTATTTGATTGCCTCGTCCAGAAAGGGAGCGACTTCCCGTCAAGAATACTGGGCACCGTTTGACTTCACAACTGGCTCTAGTACTGCAGCTTGGCAAGACCTGAGTACCGCTTCTCGCATCACTACTAATTTGAATCCTGCTGAACTGCTGTGGGCTCAAACCAAGTCGTCAGTCTGGCCTTCTAAATCATTGTCTGACATTGTGTCCGCGGGTCGGTATACACTCAGACTTGAGGTCGAGGTCAAGGATGGAAAGGCATTTTCATCTAACCCTATCGAGATAACGATAGCCAAGTAGGAGTTACGTCACCGACGCCAACGGGCACACCACTTCATTCACCTACGACGCCTTTGGCCGGGTGACGCAGACCAGCTTCCCGTCGTCCTATGCGGAGACTTACGCCTACGACGCGCTGGGCAACTTGACCGCGAAGACCGACCGCAAGGGGCAGGCGATCAATTATGTGTACGACGCGCTGAACCGGATGACGCAGAAGAGCTATCCGGATTCGACGAGCGTGGAGTACGTGTACGACCTGGTGGGCAAGGTGATGCAGGTGAACGATCCGACGGGGACCTACGGATTTGCCTACGACAACATGGGGCGGGGGGCTGGCCCAGGCTTGTTTTCGATTCTTCTCGCAACCATTCTAACTGCGGCTGCTCCAGCCTCTGCAATTTGAGGCTGTTACGAAACTACTAGCAGGAGGGAGAAGGGAGTGGCAAGATGCGGTGATATGGGATTCATCGAAGGCGAGGCGCGAGGACAAGGGTCGTTGTTTCCGGCGAGTTTGGAAGAACTGATTCCGCAGGATCACTTCTGCCGAGTGATCGAGGCGTTTGTGAAGCGTCTGGACATGCGGGGGTTGGGGTTTGAGCGGGCGGAAGCGGCGGACACGGGGCGTCCGGGATACGATCCGCGCGATCTGTTGAAGCTGTATCTCTATGGCTATTTGCAGCAGATTCGTTCTTCGCGACGATTGGAGAATGAGTGCCGCCGCAACGTGGAGTTGATGTGGTTGTTGGGGCGGCTGTGTCCCGATCACAAGAGTATTGCCGAGTTCCGGCGAATGCATCGCCAAGCCGTGACCGAGGTGGGCACGGAGTTGGTGCGGTTTGCCAGTTCGGTGGGACTGATTCGAGGGGAATGGATTGCCATCGACGGTTCGAAGTTTCGGGCGGTGAGCAGCATCAGCAGCGTGCACGAACGGGTTGCGGTGGAGCGTTATCTGGAGAGTTTAGAAACCGCCGACCGGGAAGACGAACCCAGGGTAGAGAACAGCGCGGTGGCGGCCGCTCTGGAAAAGCTGCGCCGCCACGTCGAACCGGAAGCCGGTTTTATGAAGACGGCGCAAGGCATGCTCCCCGCCTACAACGTGCAGACGGCGGTGGACGCCGAACACGGGCTGATTGTGGCCCAGCAGGTCAGCGACGAACCCAACGACACGCGCAGCCTGCTGCCCATGGCCGAGGCCGCGCAACGCGCCTTGGGAGAGGGACGGCCACTGCTCAAGGTGGTCGCCGATGCGGGTTATTCCAACGGGGAACAGGCGGCCGCCTGCGAGAGCAAGGGCATTTTGCCGCACGTGCCGGCCCATCGCGGAGTCAATGTGCAAGGCGGGGGCAAACTGTTTGACCGCACCGCGTTCCGCTACCAGGAACAGAACAACACCATGCTGTGTCCGGCGGGACATACTCTGCGCAGCAATGGCCGCAATGGGCGTTCGATAGTTTATCTGGCCCGCGCCGAAGACTGCGGCGGCTGTGCTCTGAAGCCGCAGTGCACCGTGAGCCCGCGCCGCACCGTCAAACGGCATGTGCATGAAGCGGCTCTACAGCGCATGCAGCAGCGGGCCACGCCGGCCGCGATGCGCTTGCGACGCTGCACCGTGGAGCATCCCTTCGCCAACTTGAAGTACGGCATCTTCGGTCATCCGCGTTTCTTATTGCGCGGACTGGAAGGAACCCGGACCGAAATCGCGATCGCAGTGATTGCTTACAACCTCAAACGCATGCTCAAAATCATCGGCGGGACCGCTCTGCGCGCAGCCCTTGCGAGTCTATGAGTTCGGCTTTACCCTCATGCCCCATAGCAGCAATCATCAAGTCCTCCGCCGCATCGTCTCCTAGCCAATGGCCTGGCCGGAGTTTCGTAACAGCCTCGAATTTCCGAAGGGTGGAAGACCACAACTTGGCGACGAGGAAGATCATAAATCGGCAAGTGTTCGGATTAAACAGAAATCCCCGCCCAAGCAAAGCTTGGACGGGGAACTCTGAAGAGCAGATTATTCCGCTGGCGCCACCGCCGTCTGCGGCAATCCAGCCTTCACGGCTTAGTTGCTACGGATTCCATCTGCAACCACTTCCGAATCTCCGGCAGCGCAGCCCGCGTCACCACTTCCCCCGCCCGGATCAAATCCGCAGTCCGCTCAAAGTCGTCATACTTAAACCCGGTAACATCCGGCTCAATCACCAAATCCGCCGCCTGCCTCCAGCGATCGCTCATTTTGTCCTGTGCAATGGCGAAGCACTGCCCAATCACATCCAGCACATGCCGAGGCCCGTCCCCGTTAATCCAGTTTCCCTTCAAATGCACTGCCAGCACCCGCTCCGCTCCCATCTCCCGCAGAGGAACGCTGGGAACGGCGTGGGCCAGCATGCCATCCATCAGCATGCGTCCACCGATTTTCACAGGCAGGAACATCCCCGGATAGGCACAACTTGCCCGCACCGGATCCACCAGCGGCCCGGAGCGGAATACCACCGCGTCGCCATTAGAAAAATCCGTGGCCGTCACCGCCAGCGGAGTGCTCAGCTCTTCAAAAGTTTTGACCTTGAGAATGCGGTTCAGAAAACCAATCATGCGCTGATTGCTGGCAAAGCCATAGCGCGAAAGCGTCCAGCTGGCAAAGTGCTTGAAGCGCACTTGCAACGCAACCGCTTCCAGTTCATCACAGGACAAGCCGCTACAATAAGCCGCGCCAATCAGCGCGCCTACGCTGGTGCCGGCCACAAATTGAATGGGAATATTTTCTGCTTCGAGAACTTTGATAACGCCGATGTGCGCAATGCCGCGGGCAAAACCTCCACCCAGCGCCAGCCCGATGCCCGCAGGCTTCACCGCTGTCTTGGGAGCGCCGGAAAGCTCGCGCCCAAACGCCTGCACCGACCGTATAATCTTGCCCAGGCTTTTCACGGCTCACCCCTTGCCGGGCTAACCCCACCACTACCTATGCAAGTAGGATGCCGCAAATAACCAAGTAGTTCCAGATAACCACCCAAGCTGAGGTCACCAAGCCCGGTTACCCACGGAAAACGGCCAAGCCCAGCCATGACTAACCCCGTTGTTCTCTGATACCTTGGGCGGATGGTAAGGGAATTCTCGGCGGGCGGCGTGGTCCTGCGGCGTGCCCCAACGGGCTGGCGGATTGCGGTCATCGAGCCCCAGCGCGAGGCCTGGGTCATCGGCTCTAAGCGAAAAAAACCGCAAAAATTGTTACTCGCCCTGCCCAAGGGACTGGTGGATCCGGGCGAGACCCCTGAGCAGACCGCCATCCGCGAAGTCTTCGAGGAAACCGGATTGACCGCCACCCCCATCGCCAAGCTGACCGATATTAAGTATGTCTACGTCCGCTCCTGGGGAGACGGCAAGAAGGTCTTCAAAATCGTCAGCTTCTACCTGCTCAAGTACAAGTCAGGGAAAATTGGAGACATTTCCGAAGAAATGCGAATCGAAGTCAAACACGCTCAGTGGATTTCGCTATCTGAGGCGGTCGACCAGTTGAGCTACAAGGGAGAAAAAGACGTGGTCGGCCGCGCCATGCAGTACCTCAAACAGCATCCGGACGTGTAGCCGGAGCATGATTGCAATCACTCGCAACTGTGACCAGCCTCACAGCGGCGGTTCTCAATAGAAACTAACGTGTATCCAACAATCATAGAGCGCGTGCCGTAACGCCATCCTCACCCCACAATCCCAACGGCACGCGCTGGTTGTTTTTTAGGGGCTTTTTCTAACATCCTGATGGCAGTGGGCGGTTTCAGAAGAGCGGGTCGTATCAGGGCAGCGGCTTTAGCCCTGCCGTACTCGTCCCACGGGGCGCAACTGCCGAATTGCCTGGCTTACTGGATTGGATAGACACAGCCTTCCCGCTTCCATACAATCTCTCGATATTCGGGTATTTTGATGACAACTGGCTGCAAGAACGACAGGACGCGATTGTTCCGACAAGGCGTACTCCCGTATCTGTTGTTCTTGCTTTTCCTGCTCGCGCCGCTTGCGCGCGCAGCCGACAAGGCCCCCAGTCCTCCGCAATCCGACAAGAAGGAAGAAAAGCAACCCGGCGCGCCGGTAACGGTCGGTGACCAAACCGTCTTCATCGTGCGCGCGCGCGTGCTTTCGTTCTCGCCGGAGGAGCGGGCGCGGGCGATTGCCGACAAGATTCGCAAGCTCACCAAGGGCCCTTCTGCCCAGATCCAAAACATCAAGGTGGTGGACGCAGAAACCACAACCGAGATCGTTTCCGGCGACATGGTGATCATGACGGTCACTCAGCCGGACGCGGACGCAGCCGGACGCCCGCGGCAGGAACTGGCCGCCGAATATGCGCAGTCCATTCGCTCAGTTGCTGAATCGCTCCACAAACAAACCAGCCTCAGAGCGGTCCTGTTTGGCATTTTGTGGGCGACGCTCTCTACGCTTACCTTTATCCTTCTGCTGCGCCTGCTGGCATATGTCTTTCCCCGCTTGTACGCGCAAGTCCGCTCCTGGCACGGCAAATACATACGCTCCATCCGCATTCAGAAGCTGGAACTGCTGCCGGCGGAGCGCATCACCAGCGTTTTGCTGATCGTGCTGCAAGGGGCGCGCATTTTCATCGCCCTGGTGCTGTTTTACTTCTACGTTTCCCTGGTCTTCAGTTTCTTCCCCTGGACCCGCGGCTACGCTTCGGTCCTGCTGGACTACGTACTGTACCCGTTGCGGACGGTGGCCGTGGCGGTGGCCGCTTATCTCCCCAACGTCTTCTTCGTCCTGGTCATCTCGGTGGTTTCGTACTACACCACCAAGCTGGTGAAGTTTTTCTTTCGGGAACTCGGCAAGGGTACGATCACCTTCCCGGGGTTCTTTCCCGACTGGGCTGAACCGACCTACAAGATCGCCCGCTTCCTCATCATCGCTTTTACCACGGTGGTGATTTTTCCCTATCTCCCAGGCTCCAAGTCGCCGGCATTTCAGGGCGTATCGATTTTCCTGGGCCTGCTTTTCTCCCTGGGATCGAGTTCAGCCATTGCCAACATCGTGGCCGGCGTAGTCCTGACCTACACCCGTGCATTCCAGTTGGGAGACAGGGTAAAAGTTGGCGATGCCATCGGCGACGTAATGGAAAAGACACTGCTGGTCACCCGCATCCGCACCATCAAGAATGTGGACATCTCCATTCCCAACGCGCTGGTGCTGAGCAGCCACATCATCAACTTCAGTTCCTCGACAAGGGAGAGCGGCCTGATTCTTCACACCAGCGTCACCATTGGATACGACGCGCCCTGGGTCAAGGTCCACGAACTATTGATTGAGGCGGCCAAGGTCACCGAAAATGTTCTGAAAAATCCCTCGCCGTTCGTGCTGCAGACCAGCTTGAATGATTTCTACGCGACCTACGAAATGAACGCTTACACCGATCAGCCGAACAAGATGGCCGTCACTTATTCGGACTTGCATAAGAATATCCAGGACAAGTTTTATGAAGCCGGCGTAGAAATCATGTCCCCGCACTACACCTCAGTGCGCGACGGCAATGCCGCAGCGATTCCCGAGACCTATCTGCCACAGGATTATTCCCCCCCTGCGTTCCGCGTCTCCCCGCTGGAACCTTTCCTGCCACCTAAGAAAAAAGAATGAGGCGATTTGCGCCTGAACAGGAATCGCCACAAATCGCGTAGGGGCGGGTGCCCTCACCTGCACTCGTGCTTTAGCCCCATCGCGAGCACGATCACGGATTCTCTTCCAGTAACCTCCCCAGCCGGTCAAACCGCTTCTCCCACACCGACCGGCGGTCCTCAATCCACTGCTCCGCCAGTCTAAGTCCCTTAGGCTCCATGCGGCAGGTGCGCACTCTCCCCACCTTTGTGGTGCGCACCAGTCCACTCTTTTCCAAAATCTGCAAATGTTGAACCACCGCGGCCAGCGTGATGGCGAGAGGCCTCGCCAGGCTCGACACGGAAACTGGGCCGGCACTCAACTGCTCAACAATTGCCCGGCGCGTAGGATCGCCAAGGGCGTGAAAAACTCGGTCAACCTGGGCTCTTTGAGAAAGCATGATCTCCTTCGATTATTGCGCCAGTGCTTCAGCCAGCTGGTCGAGCAGCAGACGCCAGCCGTCCTCGCGCATCTTCGGCCCATCCGCGCCTTCAAAAAATGCCCCTTGCTCGGTAAAGATGAGGTCCGTCCCTTTCTCCGCCGCCAGCAATTCCACCGTGGCCTGGGACGACGAAAACCGCCGCTCCCCCAGGCTCATGGTGTAAGCAAACACAATGCGGCGGTTCGGCACGATGTCCAGATAGACCGTGTGGTTCGTGAACACTCCATGCGGATTGCTAAAACGCTTCTGCTCCACGCCACCAACCCGGAAATCCATTCCGAAATCTTCTGACCCCGATGCTTCGTCATCCACAAACCAGCGCTGCTTCTTGGAAGGATCAGCGAAAGCGGCAAACACCCGCTCCGGCGCAACCGGATAATTGCGCTCGATCACAAACGTACCGTGAGTAACCGATCGCTCTATCACTTGCTCAGGCCCTGCACAAAATCATCCACCATATGATTAAACTTCTCCGCATCATCCACGAACAAAGCATGACCCGCATCGTCGAACTTCTCCAGCCGGACCTTGTCGCCCAGCTTCGCTTTGAGGAAATCAGCCGTGGGCTGCATGGCTGGCTCGTAAGCAAAGAGCACGGGCTTATTGAGCTTAGCGAATCCGGAAAAATCACTTATGGCAAGCATGTTATAGATCAGCACAACGGCGGTATCAGCCGGGACCTGGGTAGAGGCATCCACCACCCGTTTGATGTACTCCTCGCTCTGCGGCTTCTTGTACATGCTGCGGACAAAGCCGTCAGCCTGTTTCTGGCGGTCTTGCTGAAGCATGTTCATCCATCCCGACATCGCCCCAAACATCTCCGGGCTGGGCTTGTCGGAGAGAAGGCCGTCCACCAACACCATGCCTCCGACATTGTCCGTGGCGAATTCTTTGGCATACATCAGCAACTCGCCGCATGCCATCGACCAGCCAACCAACACCGGCGACTTCAGGCCAAGGTGATCCACCAGTTCTTTGTAATCGCGGGCGCGAGTCTCCGGCAGATGGCCATAGGTCGGCTTGTCACTCTCACCCTGCGACCGAGGATCAACCGCGACCACGTGATACTTCGTCGACAACTCGCTGATTTGCTTTTCCCAGATCCAGGCCGGCATGGTCCATCCGGGAATGAAAACAATCGCCCTACCGCTGCCGGCCTCAAGATAGTGGATCCTGATGCCATCGGAGGTTTTAAAGAATTCGCTCTTCTCTTGTCCGAAAGCACAAGCCGTAGACAAGACCATAAGCAAAACCATTGCCAGCTTACTTCTCATTTAGGATGTCCTCCATTTTGCGTCTTTCTCCAAACTCTCGCGGACCCGAAATCCGGTGATCTTGCGAATAAGAGACAAGGGAAGTGGTTTCGCTAGTGGAAACTGGATCGATCCTTTAGCCGTGGCGAACCTCGCAAGCTCATCCGCGAACGCCTTCACTGCCGACGGCGTAGGGTAAAAGCCGATGTGATTTTTGCACGCTGCGTAGGCTACCAGCATCCTGCGGTACGAGAAGCACGGCATACTCCACTTCAGGCTCTCCGTTGCCCCAGGCGCCGCCGCACGAATGCATGCCCTCATCTCCCGCAGTTTCCCACGCGCCGGTTTGGGCGCGGCATTGATATATTCAGTTACCGTCTTAGGCCGCGATTTCGTCGCCTTCATGGCTCACCCCTCCGGTTCGTAACATGCATAAAACTTTCCGCTCTTAAAACTCCGCGTCTTGGTCAGCTTAAGATTCAGTTGTTCTTTGACCCCTTCGAACATCGTTCGCCCTTTGCCCAGAATGATAGGATTCACCACCACCTGATATTCATCAATCAGACCCGCCGGCGCCAGTTGCGAAACAATCGTTCCACTCCCTAGGATCGCTATACCGTTACCAGTCTCCTGCTTCAACTTCTGGACCTCCGCCACCAGGTCGCCCTTCATCACCGTCGTATTGTTCCATGACGCATGGTCCAGCGTCTTCGAAAAAACAATCTTCGCCATCTTATTGATATTTTCCGCTACTACGGGATCGTGCTGCTTCGCCATCGGTGTCGGCCAGTACTTAATCATGAGCTCATAAGTAACCCGGCCAAACAATAGAGTGCCTCCGCCGCTGGCATTCTCTGCTACAAACGCGTTGTATTCGGGATCAGGGTTGGCCGATTTGGCCCACGCCATACTGCCATCCCCATCTACAAAAAAGCCATCGAGGGTGATGTGGTTGAAAACGATCAGTTTGCGCATTGTGTGGCCCTCCTCACGGCCGGACTCTATTAATTAGTTTAGTACATACTTAACTATTAAATGCGGGGCCCGCTATTGTCAAGTCAATACTTAAGTGTTTAAAAGGTGAAGCGGCGTCTTACTTGGCGGGGCGGCGGGCCCGCTGTTTCGCCGAAACTGACTTGATAATCATCTGCCGCCGCTTGGCCGGATCGATCGGCTCTTTCGCCTCGCGCAGCGCGTCATCCATCAGGCTGCGAATCTCCGCTTCATCCAGTACACCCAAGTCCTCCAGGCGGACATACCGCACTACCTTCCCGCTCCCCCGCAGCCGCTTACCCGGATCACGCAGCTTTGCTCCTTGCAGAAAAAACAGGCTTACATAACGCGGGTAAAGGGCAATCGAGAACACTGCTTCTGAAGCCCTCTCGCTTGGGCCGAAACCGATGGCCAGCGCGTTGTAGTTGTCATAAACAATTTCCACCGCGCCCGGCAATCGTTTGCGCAGAATGATCAGTGCGCGGCGGGCCGTCTGCGCGACCTCCGGCGTATATTTGGCGAGAAACCTATCGAGTTGCTGTTTCGGAGTCATCTTAAGGATGTGACCAGCGACAGTCGCATCTTACAAGAGTAACCAGAGGATTGCAGATGCCGCTTCATTCCGGGGAAGTCCGTCCGTAGAATGTTGCTGATAGGAGTTTCCCATGCCTCGCACCCTGCTCTTGCTTGCCAACTTGTTCTTACTGGCCACTCTTTCCTCCGCCCAAGTCACCGCTGGTCAGATTGGAGACATTGCCAAGCGTCTCGGCCTCGACTCGAATACCCTGACCGACACAAAGATTAACGCCGGCTTGAAGCAGGCCCTGCAAATCGGCGCCGAAAACTCGGTAAAGTTAGTTGGACGCAAAAACGGTTATTTCGCCAACAATGCCATCAAGATTCTCATGCCCAAAAACTTGCAGTCACTGGAAAAAGGTCTGCGCATGGTTGGCTACGGGCCGAAGATGGATGACTTTGTTCTCAGCATGAACCGCTCAGCCGAAGCTGCCGCGCCGGAAGCGCGCAAGATTTTCGTTGATGCCATTACGTCCATGTCCTTCGACGACGCACGCCACATTCTCTCCGGCGGCGACACCGCGGCCACCGAATACTTCAAGCAAAAGACCACAGCCCAGTTGACCACCGCCTTCCGCCCGGTCGTGGATAGGACCATGGCTGAAAACGGAGTCACTCGCCAGTACAACGCGCTGGTCAATCAATACAAAGCCATCCCCTTCGCCAAGAAGCAGGACCTGGACATCACCAACTACGTGGTAGGTAAGGCCCTGGACGGATTGTTCTATGAACTCGGTCAGGAAGAACGCAAGATTCGCAAGGATCCCGCCAAGCAGACGACCGACTTACTAAAGGAAGTATTCGGACACGCAAGTCACTAACCGGGACGCTATTTCTTAGTTGGACGCCGGGGACGTTGTTTCGCTGACACCGACTTAATGATCATCTGTCGTCGCTGCTTGGGATCGATGGGCACTCTTGCACGACGGACTGCCTCATCCATCAATTTCGCTGATTTCCGGCTTATCCAATAAACCCAAATCGTCCAGCCGGATATAGCCGCACGACGTTGCCACTCCCCTTGAGTAGTTTCTGGGGATCGGGAAGCTTCGCTCCCTGGAGAAAAAACAGACTCACATAGCGCGGGTACAGCACGATCGAGAAGATGGCTTCCGAGGCGCGCTCGCCCGGCCCAAAGCCGATGGCCAGTGCGTTGTAGTTGTCCTAAACAATCTCCACCGCACCGGGAAGGCGCTTGCGCATTTTGGTTAACGCACGGCGAGCCATCCCTGCGACTTCCGGATTGTAGCGGGAGAGAAATTTTTCCAGTTGTTGTTTTGCAGTCATGTTGAAATTACCCCGGCCGATTCATACTGAGAATCGGCCGGCAGAAATTGAATCGCGCATTGAGAAGTTTTACTTAAGACCTTAGACCTTTCGGGCGAGCCCACGCTACTCCTACTTCCCCAACACCGTCAACTTTGCAGGATAACCATGAGACAGACTTCGGCCATAAGCGGTTTGACCGAGTTCCCCCCCTGCTATAATCGCGCCTCGTTCCCAGCTCTCACACGGAGGCTGCTCCGTTGTCGTCTCGTCGCGCTCCCTGGTGGATGTACATCGTTGCCGCATCGTTGCTCGGCAACTTTGCCCTGAACATCTACGTCTATCTTTTGGGACCCGCGCCGCCGTTTAGCCGCTACAACTTTGTCAAAGACGCTCTGGTAGTAGAGGAGGTGCTCCCCAACTCGGCAGGAGACCGCGCCGGAATCCAGGTTGGAGATCGGGTGCTCGCGATAAACGGGCGGCGCGTACAAGGCCTCGGCCAGTGGGACATGATTCGCATCAACTTTGAAATAGGCAAACCGTATCGCCTTCAGGTGGAGCAAGACGGAAAGCCATTGCAGCGAGTCCTGATCCTGCAGCGGCGCTCATGGTCTCAGCAGACACAATATCAGCACATCGCGTTCATTCTGGACACCGCGAGCACGCTATTGACGTTGTTCGTGGCCTTCTTGGTCGGGTTTACGCGTCCCTACGACTGGGTAGCCCGGATTGGGGCGCTGTCCATCGCGCTGCTGGGTGTGACCTCTTATTTCTACGGCACGGCCGCCATTGTCCGGCACCTGCCGATCCCTGTTGGCGCAGCCATTTGGTGGCCGGACGTAGGAACTTTCATATTTCCTGCACTATTCTTTGCTTTTTGCTCAATTTTCCCTCGCCAGCTATTTCCTTCCCGATGGATTTGGGTGGCAAACATACCCTCTCTTTTCTTCCTGTGGCCCATCGCCGGATTTATGTATTTCACTTTTATCAATCCGTTGCGGGAGCCCCCCAACATGTCGGACTGGGGGCCACGTATCGGCGGCAGCCTCCTTTTTGCCTACATTGGTGCGGGCGTGGTTGCCCTGGTTCTGAATTACCGCAGGGTGGAGGATATCAACCAGAAACGACGCATCCGTGTGCTGGTGACTGGGAGTCTCGCAGCTTACATAGTGCTCATACCATACGCAGTAATGAATTTCCTGAGGGTGTCAGCCCAGAGTAGTGTTGGGCGAATTTTGTTTTCATGGCCAGCGCTGTTCCTGATCACTATCGCTTACCAGGCTTTCCCTCTTTCGTGGGCGTACGCGATTCTACGCCATCGCCTGTTCGATGTCCGTCTGATCGTCCGCCAAGGCTTGCAGTATGCAATGGCACGACGCGTTTTGTTCACGGTAGTTCCCGCATTGGGTAGCTTGCTCCTGGCGGACTTGTTGTTCCACGGCCAACAACCTCTGCTGGATATCCTGCGCACGCGAGGCTGGATCTATATCGTACTGGGTGGCTTGGCGGCCGCGGCCTACGTGAAACGTCAGAGCTGGTTGGAGGCGCTGGACCACCGGTTCTTCCGCGAACGCTATGATGCCCAGCGACTGTTGCGGGAAGTGGTGGAGGAAGTCCGGCAAGAGCGCAGTTTCGGGCAGGTTGGACCGCGCGTAGTCACCCGGATTGAAACTGCTCTACATCCGGAGTTTGTGGATTTACTGGCCCGAGAACCACACGAGCCGGCTTATCGCAGTCTGGCATCCGCTCCGCCAGGTCACACGCTGCCGTTGTTTCCGGCGGAAAATAAGATGATGTCGCTGATGCGGTTACTCGGCAAACCCCTCGAAGTTCCACAAATCTCGAGTGGCTGGTTGAAGGAGCAATTGCCGCAGGAAGAAACCACATTCCTCCGCCAGGCCCGGATTGAACTGCTGGTACCGATCGCAACTGGAGGAGACCGCACCGAGGCTCTTCTCGCCTTGGGATCGAAGCGCTCCGAAGAACCCTATGCGCGCGAAGACCTTGATTTGCTGGTTGCGATCGCATCCAGCATGGCGCTGCTGTTGGAGAAACCTTCCGGGCGTGAGACGCCGCTGCGAAGCGATATGTTCGAGGAATGCCCGCAGTGCGGTGTCTGTTATGACAGCGGCAGCACCCACTGCTCCCAGGAAAAGCACGCTTGGTGCCGGTGATCTTGCCGCGACTTCTAAATGGACGCTACCGGCTTGAGCAGCGCGTGGGTCGCGGTGGAATGGGCACGGTGTACGTAGCTTCGGACAGAGCGCTTGAACGCCGGGTGGCAGTGAAAGTCATTCGAGAAGACCTGGTCGGTAGCGCAGACGCGGCAGAACGTTTCCAGCGGGAGGCACGGGTCGCGGCCAGCTTTGCCCATCCCAACGTGGTTACAGTCCACGACTTTGGGGTCGCCGAGAGCAACCGCGCCTTCCTGGTGATGGAGCTGTTGGAAGGAGTTACGTTGCGCGACAGCTTGTCGCGCCAGAAACGCTTCCCTGTGGCCCACGCGATGCCGGTCTTGCGCGACATTTGCACCGCGTTGGAGGCGGCGCACAGGCGGCAATTGGTGCACCGTGATCTGAAGCCGGAGAATATTTTTCTGGTAGCTGGCGAATCAGGCGAAACCGCAAAAATCCTGGACTTCGGCATCGCCAAGTTTCTTTCCAACACCACCCAGCAGCCAACCATGGACACTGCTCCCGGTGCCGTGCTGGGCACGCTTCGCTATATGTCTCCGGAACAGCGGCGCGGACAAGATCCCCATCCCTCGTGGGACCTTTGGGCGCTGGCTGTGGTGGCATATGAAATTCTGATTGGTGCTTATCCGTTTGGCGGCGGGCCTCATGGAGATTGGTTTGGGCCCGGGCCTGTAGCCGGCTTTATTCCCATAGCCACCAATCTGCCGGAAGCTCCTCCGTCTTGGCAGGAGCTTTTCAATCGTGCGTTTACTTTCGAAACCGCCCAACGCCCGCAGTCGGCGGAGACGTTTTTCTCCCAATTACAGCGTGCCGTGAGCTAATCCCTAAAGAATGACAGTGTCAAGAGCTGGGTAGGCCATAAGTAGACTTGACCCTGGTCATCAATTCCTGACGGGGTAGTGGGACTGCATTTCTGTTAACTGTACTTAACTCGTTCTCTATAATGTTGCGCAATGATTACTGTCTCCAAAGAGGATTATCTCAAAGCGATTCTTGAGGCCGAAAGTGAAGGTGAGCCCGTGATTTCGGCAACCCTGGCTCACTGGCTCTCAGTCTCCCCACCGGCTGTGACCATGGCATTACGCCGCCTGAAAAAAGATGGCTTAGTCCGTGTCCGCAGCGATGGCCAGGTCGGACTCACCGCCGCCGGGCGCAAAATTGCGCGCCGGCTCACCTTGCGTCACCATCTGATCGAACGCATGTTGACGGAAATGTTCGGCATGGAGTGGTACAAGGTCCACGATGAAGCGGAGCGCCTGGAGCATGCCGTCTCCCCTGACTTTGAGGCAAAACTGCTGTCAAAACTGGGGCGTGGAGGCGCGTGCCCTCACGGCAACCTCAGTGAAATGGAAAGCCCGGAGAGCCGGCGCAGGCGCGGCTTGCAACTACTTTCCCATGCTGAACCGGGAAGAAGGTACCGGGTCAGCGGCATTTATGAACGCGACCGCGGATTGCTGGAATTTCTCGAAACCCGCGGGAATTCGCCCCGGAGCGGAACTCCGCCTGATCGAACGGAACTACGATAAGACCCTTTCCATTCAGACCAAGGTAGGTACCAAAGTGCTAGGCCGCCCGGCCGCAGAAAAAATTTGGGTTTCCAACTTGCCTTCTCGTCCACTATAATTAACCATAGTTAATCCGTATTGATGTATTGTAGTTGACCTCGGCTCTACCCTGAAAAATGGAACCAGAGAAACAGCAACCTCACGTTGCTATGCCACTTGCGGAAGTGCACGCAGGGCACCGCTCTCTCGAGGACGTGCACGGCACGATTGCTGTGCCGCATCACCAGGCTGGTTTCTGGGAGCAGTGGAAGGCCTTCGTCGGTCCCGCAATTCTGGTCAGTGTCGGTTACATGGACCCCGGCAATTGGGGGACCGACCTCCAGGGCGGCGCCCAATTCAAGTACGCGTTATTGTGGGTGGTCGGCCTCGCCAGCCTCATGGCGATTTTCATGCAAGTCCTGTCTGCCCGTCTGGGGGTAGTGTCGGGAAAAGATCTGGCCCAATGCTGTCGTGATTGGTATCCCAAGTGGACACGCTGGCCCAACTGGTTGCTTTGTGAAGTAGCGATCGGCGCCTGTGATCTGGCCGAAGTACTGGGAAGCGCGGTCGCTCTCAACCTGCTGTTTCACATTCCGCTGTTTTGGGCGGTCATCATTACAGGGTTCGATGTGCTTCTGCTCCTGGCATTGCAAAGCTTCGGCATGCGCACCATTGAGGCCGTAATTCTGGTGTTGGTGGCAACCATTTTCGGGTGTTACTTCATTGAGATTTTTATCCTCCCTGAAACCCAGCCCAGCTTTCTGGAAATGGGCCGGGCCCTGCTAACGCCGAGCTTTCGTCAATCAGGGATGTTGTATGTCGCCATCGGCATCATCGGCGCGACGGTAATGCCGCACAACTTGTATTTGCACTCCGCCTTGGTCCAGAGCCGCAAGCTGCAAAAGGACGAACGCTCCATTCGCAGCGCGCTGCGTTTCAACACCATCGATTCAGTCGTCGCCCTGACTGTCGCCTTCTTTGTGAATGCCGCGATTCTGGTCCTCGCGGCCATGGTTTTCTATGGCAAGCAAAGCGTGGTCGTCCCCGGCGGGCAGGTCGTGCAATTCAGTGCGGAGAGTGACTGGATACGCATGGCTTATTTGACGCTGGCCCCCTTGCTGGGAACAGCAGCTGCCAGTACGCTGTTCGCCGTGGCGTTATTGGCCAGCGGACAGAGCAGCACCATCACCGGCACACTGGCTGGCCAAGTAGTAATGGAAGGCTTCATGCACTGGCGCATTAAGCCCTGGGTCCGCCGCCTGATTACACGCTCCCTGGCCATCTTGCCGGCGGTCCTTATTATTGGCATCCGCGGCGACAGCAGTGTCACCGATCTGCTGACGTTGAGCCAGGTGGTCCTGGCCTTGCAGCTTCCCTTTGCCATGTTCCCGCTATTGCACTTCACCAGTTCTCGCAAGCGCATGGGCTTCTGGAGAAACGGCCCGCTGCTGCTGGCCGCCGGCTGGACCAGTGCTATCCTGATCACCGCCATGGACATCTACGGCCTGCCCGAATCGCTGAAAGCAGCTTGGCAGGTAATTGTGGGTGGATGACGTGTTACTGCTCCAGTCGCAGGGCGACGGAATATGATAGCCCCGGACGGAAGTCCGGGGGAGGAAGAATGAAAGACTGAGTCCCGATAGGGACGGCACTTTTATCCTTACAAGTAGATCGGGGCCAAAAATCACATGTACGACACCATTCTACTCACGCTCGATGGCACGCCCAGCGATCGCGTCATCATCGAACATGTGAAGCAGTTGGCGAAACTAGCGCACAGCCGCCTGGTCCTCATGCACGTAGCCGACGGCTGGGCCGCACGTACCTACGGCAGGGACGCCATCAGCCGCGAGATCACCGAAGACAAAGCCTATCTGGAAAAAGTGCGCGAGGAATTTGTCTCCGCCGGTATCCAGGCCGAAGCCGAACTGGCCTACGGCGAGCCGGCCAATGAAATCATCAAATGGGTCAAAGAAAAAGGCTGCGACCTGGTAGCTATGAGCACTCACGGCCACAAATTTCTCGCCGATGTGTTCCTGGGGACTACCGCCAACCGCGTCCAGCACAACATCAGCGCCCCGGTTTTGCTGTTGAGAGCAAAATGAATTAGGCCGCTGTGCATCCTCTGTGAAACTCTGTGTCCTCTGTGGTTAGTTTTTTTTCAGACCACGGAGGACACAGAGAAAGCATTGATGATCTATGCCGCTGCCTTTCCCCGAAATCCCGGCACAAATTTTTCCGTGACAAAAGTTTCGTACGAGGTAGGCGTGGTATTTCGTGGTGATCTCGCCTGTAGTGGTTTGACGTATCCGGAATCGAGTGCATGCGCCATTTCTACCATCTGATCAGCAGAGTCGTTGGACATACCCATCTGGCTTAACGCGCCCCGGAATTGGTCGTCGCTAAGCCTCGCATATTTGAGCTCGGGTTTCCCAATTGCTTTGCCGATAATGGAAGTGATCTCGCCGTAACTGATATCACGCTGGCCGTGCAATTCCTGGATCTGCTGGCCCTTGAAATCGAGATTCGAAAGTGCATCTGCCGCACGTGCGCCGATATCTTGTGCGGCAATCATGGGGAACTTGACCTCGGCCCGTACCGGGGCGGCGGCGAATCCCATCTTGCCGATGGCGTCAGCCTGACCCAAGGTATTCTCCATAAAATAAGCTGCGCGAAGATGGAGAACATTAAGTCCGGGAATGCGGTTCAGGCGTTCCTCCAGGCGATGCAATCCCGCAATCGGCCCGGTCTTCTCCGCCTTGTCCGCGCCAATGCTGCTTAGAGTGACAGCATACTTCACGCCATTCTTCTCGATCGCTGTAGCAAGAGCTTCTTGTACCTGTTTTTGATACTCATGAAAATCCGAGGCGGCCGGGTCTGGTGGAATCATCAGGTAAGCCGCTTGGGCTCCAGTGAAAGCCTTAGTCATTGCGTTCTTGTCGGTGACATCGCCGATAAACGGCTCGGCTCCTTTTGCGACCAGCGGGGCCAAGTGGGCCGCATTTCTCCCCACGACCCGGACCTGTTTACCCTGGGATATAAGTTTGTTTGCGACGACGCTGCCCGTATTACCGGTCGCGCCGATTATGACGTACATAAAGGACCTCCTAGGTTTTGGTATTTACCTGTTTCGATGCCCGGGGTTGTCGGGTGGTTCCGCTGAATATTGGGGAATTCCACAAGAATGCATCTCAGAGGTACTACAGAATAAACCGGGTCAGCATCTGCCCCACCTACCCGATGAAGCAGTTGCTTTCGGGTTGGGGAACGAGTTCCACTCCGCGAGACCGCACGTAATGATCGCTTTAGCGCCTGAGGTGATGAAGGTCAGAACCATGCCTGTCCATGTCCTTAGGAGTGCTCTTACCCGCGATTTGAGGGGAAAACGATAGCAGGCTAAACTAAAGTGTTGAAGTAGAGACTCGGGTTTACAAGCAAGGAAGGCAAGCATTCATGGACAGCTTCAAGAGTTGCGCAACTCTCAGGGTCGGAGCAAAAGAATACGAAATTCATCGCATCGATGCATTGGACAAGCAAGGCATTTCCACCAAGCATCTGCCATTCTCTCTACGTATCTTGCTGGAAAACCAGCTCCGTACCGAAGACGGCCGCAACGTAACCGCCCAGGAAATCCAAGCCCTGGCCGGATGGAACAGCAACTCAAAACCCGACAAAGAAATTGCTTTTACCCCCAGCCGTGTCCTCTTGCAGGATTTCACCGGAGTCCCCTGCGTAGTGGATCTCGGTGCCATGCGCGACGCCATGAAAAAACTAGGCGGGGACCCGACCAAGATCAACCCACTGCAACCGGTAGAGTTGGTAATCGATCACTCGGTCCAGGTAGACGAATTCGGCACCCCGCAATCCTTCCAATTAAACGCCGAACTCGAATTCATCCGCAACAAAGAGCGTTACGCCTTCCTGCGCTGGGGCCAAACCGCTCTCCGCAATCTCGCAATCGTTCCCCCCGACACAGGAATCGTCCACCAAGTTAATCTCGAATACCTGGCTAGAGTAGTTTTCGTGCAAGAATCCAACGGAAAACGAACCGCCTACCCGGACACACTGGTAGGAACCGACAGTCACTCGACAATGGTGAATGGGTTGGGAGTTCTTGGTTGGGGTGTGGGTGGGATTGAGGCGGAGGCTGCGATGTTGGGCCAGCCGGTTTCTATGCTGATTCCACTAGTCGTGGGCGTAAAGCTGACAGGAAGACTAAGGGAAGGCGCTACCGCAACCGATTTGGTCTTGACAATTACCGAGATGCTTCGCAAGCACGGAGTTGTTGGGAAGTTTGTGGAGTATTACGGGCCGGGGCTGCAAGACTTGCCTTTGGCCGATCGCGCGACTATTGCCAACATGTCTCCGGAGTATGGGGCTACCTGCGGCATCTTCCCTGTGGATAAAGAATCTTTGAAATATTTGCGGCTTACTGGACGGTCGGAAGAGCAAATTGCTCTGGTCGAAGCTTACTGCAAAGAGCAGGGGCTTTTTCATGACGAGAAGACTCCGGAGGCTGAGTATTCGGAGTTGCTGGCGCTTGATCTTGCCTCTGTGGAGCCCAGCCTGGCGGGCCCGAAGCGGCCTCAGGACCGCATCGTGCTTTCGCAGGCGGGGGAGTCTTTTCGGACTTCACTGCCCTCTCTCATTAAACCCAAGGCTAAGACTTCGGCCGCTGCGGCGTCTTCAGTTCAAGCAGGAAATGGAAACCCGGGCAAGGTCAATCGCTGGGAGCAGGAGGGCGGCAATCCCGCCGCCGTCGGCGTTGAGGACCCCAACGTTCATGAGCATGTTCCTAAGGATGTGAAGTCTGCGCTTAAGCATGGCTCGGTCGTCATCGCGGCGATCACTTCCTGTACCAACACTTCGAATCCGTCGGTCATGCTGGCTGCGGGTTTGCTCGCGAAAAAGGCGGTGGAGAAAGGACTCTCCGTGCCGCCTTGGGTCAAGACTTCGTTGGCTCCTGGCTCGAAAGTTGTTCGCGACTATCTGGAGAAGGCGCAGCTGATGCCTTATCTCGAGAAGCTCAAGTTTCATCTTGTCGGTTACGGATGCACCACCTGCATCGGCAACTCCGGGCCGCTGCCGGAAGAAGTTTCCAAGACCATCGACGAAAAAGAATTGGTCGTCGCTTCGGTGCTCTCCGGCAATCGCAACTTTGAGGGACGCATCAACTCCGAGGTCCGCGCCAACTATCTGATGTCGCCGCCGCTGGTGGTTGCCTTCGCCCTGGCGGGACGCATTGACATCGACCTGCGCAAAGATCCCATCGGCAAAGGCCGCGACGGAAGCGAAGTGTATCTTGCCGATCTCTGGCCGACGCAGCGCGAGGTTGAGGAGTCGATGTCGAAATCCATCACCTCCGACATGTTCCAGCGCAGTTACGGCGAGGTCTATCACGGAGACGATCGCTGGCGCGGCTTGCCTGTCCCCAAGGGCGAGACCTACGATTGGGACGAGTCGTCCACCTACATTCGCTGCGCCCCGTACTTTGATGACATGGCGCTGAAACCCGCGCCGGTCACCGATATCAAGAAAGCCCGCGTGCTGGCGGTGCTGGGCGACAGCGTCACCACCGACCACATTTCTCCCGCGGGCTCGATCAAGAAAGACAGCCCGGCAGGAAAATATCTGCAAGAGCGCGGCGTCAAGCCCGCCGACTTCAACTCCTATGGCTCACGCCGCGGCAATCACGAAGTCATGGTGCGCGGCACATTCGCTAACACCCGCTTGCGCAATAGAATGGTGAACGTCGAAGGCGGATTCACCAAGCATCTCCCCGATGGCGCGGAGATGAGCATCTTCGAAGCCTCGGAAAAATACATCGCCGCGGGAGTTCCGCTGGTGATCCTCGCCGGAAAAGAATACGGCTCCGGCAGCTCGCGCGACTGGGCGGCGAAAGGCCCGCTCCTGCTGGGGGTGCGCGTCGTGATCGCCGAGAGCTACGAGCGCATCCACCGCTCGAACCTGGTGGGTATGGGAATTCTCCCGCTGCAATTCCTGGCGGGCGAAACCGCGCAGTCCCTCGGCCTGACCGGAGACGAAGTTTTCGAAATCAAAGGCATCCGCGAGCTGGTGAATAAAGAAAAATTCTCCTCGGGGCAGCAGGTCGAGGTGAAGGCCGGCAGCAAGACCTTTAAAGCGCTGGTGCGGATCGATACGCCTCAGGAGGCGCTGTACTACGCCAACGGCGGGATTTTGCAGTTTGTGCTAAGGCAGTTGCTGGGCAAGGGCGCATAGGGCCAAGCTTGCAGGAATAACCTGATGACCAATGGAAAAAAAGTCCTCCTGCGCGACATAGTCATAACAGTTGCGACCGTGGTCCTCCTGGCACTTATGGTTGCCGGGAAGTTGAGCCCATACATTTACAGCCGAATTGTTGGTATGGCGGCATTATTGGGCGGTATCTATTATGTGCAGCATGCTTTTCGCCAAAAGGAACACAGCAATCTCTTCCTACGCTTGAAAGGTGATGAACGGAAGATT
The DNA here is from genome assembly GCA_963837365.1 of uncultured Acidobacteriota bacterium. Classification (GTDB taxonomy): domain Bacteria; phylum Acidobacteriota; class Terriglobia; order Terriglobales; family Acidobacteriaceae; genus CAWBXL01. The sequence goes on along the minus strand of CAWIMW010000002.1, from coordinate 707,019 downwards.
CCCACTACAACCGGCCACCGAATTCTGACGGCCGGCCTCGCTTGTGGAATGATTGTGTGTGGTTTGGTGCTGTTGTCAATCGGACTGAATCACTAAGTTTATACCGGGTCAGAAAATCAAAAGCCCAAGTAATTGAGGTCCGTGGAATCCCACCCTTCGACAAGCTCAGGGCAGGCTCTTTCGCAAAGGCGGCGAAAGATGGGGCACCCATCATTAGGTACTCGGTAAGGAATCTGCATTCTTTCCCAAATCGGAACTCACATCTACAAAATGTGACATATAACCTTGCGCCATCAGGCTCACTTACAGTTACCTAAACTCAGGGCCCGTGGTGTAACGGGAGCACATTAGCCTGTCCAGCTACAAGGTGCGGGTTCGAATCCCGCCGGGTCCATGCTCCCATGGATGTAGGGAAGCTGCGAGTAGGTTCAGGACAGGGCGCCTACTCACGTAACGTTGACTTTGGCCTTCCAACTACGGATAATTGTTTCTGTAGCTGGACAGGTTACGCCCCGGTGAAGACACTCCCGGGGCTTTATCATTTTCATATGCGACTTCGTTCAAAGAGACCGGGCGGAAATGTCTTCGCTGATCTCGGCCTGCCTCATCCAGAACAGGAATTGCTAAAGGCCCGGCTCACACTTCAAATCTATCGCCTCATCAAACAGCGCGGCATTACGCAGACCGAAGCCGGGAAGGTACTCGGGATCAAGCAGCCTCACGTCTCGGCATTGATGCGCAACCGCGCGGGATCGTTCTCGGTCGAACGCCTCATCGACTTTCTGACCGCCCTTGGGCAGGATGTCGAGATTACTGTGAGGCCGACCCGCAAGTCTCAGGGGATGGTTTCTGTAGTCGCGTAAGCCGGGGTCAAAAACCATGCGGTTAAGAGTGCGAAGGGTGGGCACCCCGCCGGTGCCGTCCCTAAAGGGACTCGGGTCTTAACCTGGCTTTCCCGGCACTAACGTGCCGGGCTTTCACATGCCGTGCCTGCGGCACTGGGGCTTCTCCTGTCTCTGAGCAAGTGCCGCAGGCACGGAATAAGAAAGCCCGGCATGGCAATGCCGGGCAGGAATTGTGTATCGCGCGAGTCCCGAAGGGACGGCACAATCATCGCCTCAGAGCGTGGCATTACGCAGACCGAAGCGGGAAGGTGCTCGGGATCAAACAGCCCCACGTCTCGGCATTGATGCGCCAACCGCGCGGGATCGTTCTCGGTCGAACGCCTCATCGACTTCCTGACCGCCCTTGGGCAGGATGTCGAGGTGAGCCTGCCCTGAGCTTGTCGAAGGGTGCGGCCGACCCGCAAGTCTCAGGGAATGGTTTCTGTAGTCGCATAAACCGGAGTCAAAAACCATGGGGTTAAGAGTTGTGCGAAGGATGGCACCCCGCCGGTGCCGTCCCTAAAGGGACTCGGGCCTTAACCTAGCTTTCCCGGCACTAACGTGCCGGGCTTTCACATGCCGTGCCTGCGGCACTGGGGCTTCTCCTGTTTCTGAGCAAGTGCCGGAGGCACGGAATAAGAAAGCCCGGCATGGCAATGCCGGGTAGGAATTGTGTATCGCGCGAGTCCCGAAGGGACGGCACCATCATCGCTTCATAGCGTGGCATTACGCAGACGGGTGCCCCGTCCTTGCGGGGTTTGCAAGGGCGGGTTCACGGGAAGGTGCTCGGGATCAAACAGCCCCACGTCTCGGCATTGATGCGCAACCGCGCGGGATCGTTCTCGGTCGAACGCCTCATCGACTTCCTGACCGCCCTTGGGCAGGATGTCGAGATGAGCCTGCCCTGAGCTTGTCGAAGGGTGCGGCCGACCCGCAAGTCTCAGGGAATGGTTTCTGTGGTCGCGTAAGGCAGAATCAAAAGGCATGGAGTCCAGAGTTGGGGAATCCCACCTTTCGAAACGCGAAAGGCGGGGCCCGGCAGCTGTCCTCAACTCACTTGATATTTTTTGTTCTTGCGGGAGGTCGTCTGTAACTTGGACTCACCAGTGCTCTGTGAAGATCTGGCGCGTATTCCGCTTTTAGCTTGTCAACATACTGGAAAAACGCCTCGGTCCTTTCGATGCCAGGCGGAATATCGAGGGTCTTCTGGGAGTCCTTCAGCCTGGTAATCTCGCGACAGGCGAGCTCTGTAACAAGCTCCGCTACCAACGTTTGGTTTGCAGGTTGCTCCTGCCCCTCGCCCTCCCCGCCAAAGTACAGATCGACCGAAGGACCAGCGGTGTTGATCCATATTGTCCCTTCTTTTCTGTCAAACCACGCGCGTTGAGGAATTTCTCTCTGTTCTTTGTATTTGATCTCCTTGAACAGGCCTCCCCGTGGCGGGTGCTCTATTTGCTCTCTGCTCGAAACAACTTCAACGACCGCCACGGCTACCCTGTTCCCGCACTTCGCCGTTACAAACCCCTGGGCGTTTGCTTGCGTGCCCTCGATCTGAATGACCACGACGCTGATTGGTGGATCGTTCGATAAAAGGGTTGGTACCGTGGGGACCTCGTTCAACAGTTTTATGTGGGGATTGTCGCACGACGTTTCTACCGGGTCTCCTACTGAAATGCCTGTGGACCCGTCCACAAGGATGCGGAGCTTCAGATTATTCCGTTCAGCTAACAGTACGCGGTATTCATCCGGCATGAACTCGAATCCCTCTTTAGGCAAGTTCATATCCCGGCGAGTACTGGATGGGCCTCCTCCAGTGCCCGCGCCTCCCATTTGAAGTTCGTTCTTGGCAATGTCATTCAGGCTTTTCACCGCGCTCCGAAACCTCTGTGCCGTCTCGGCATCTTCAAGTGCTTTTTGCTTTCGCTTTGCTTCGTCCTTCTTCTTGGAAAGGGTTTGTTCGACGAACTTCTTTCCCGCCTCGTAGAGTTCTCGGGTTATCGGATGGTCTTTTCGCAGCCCGTTTCGATTCTTGTCGACGATCTGCTCACCGCCAGCCTGGAGGTCGTAGATGGCATCGCATCTAAGCTCGCCGAATAGATTGGCGGCGTCTGGGTCCTCATCGAAGCCAAATAAGGTCGCTTCGTGACAGCTCCTGCGGGTTGTGATGAGAATCCCGCCCGTTCTGTATGATCCGGCCTGTGTAAGCGCTCCGCCTGTTGCCTCAAGGACTGTCAATGTCGGCTTCAAATCTGGGAAAGATGGCAGCTCTAGAACCAGGTCCTGCACCAGGACGACGCCGTCCGGCACCTCGTACCTTAGTTCGTCGACTGTCCCGTGTCGGACGTCCCGGAGCGTTACTCTCCGGTCCTTATCCGTCATGATCGATCTGAGGCAAACGTGTGTCTGCAGGTTCTGGCGAAGCGTATCAACGAGCGGAATTCTGACGTTGGGGTTTGTGACGAGAACTTGGACATCCGTGCCGCGGGCGCTATTTCTAAAGTTCGCTTTGTCGCTTCTGGAGATCTTACGGGGCTCCTCTATGTTTAGGTTCTCGAAATCCGTGAGCTCACATTGGAATTTTTGATCGTCTTTAAAGGAAGTTATCACGCCGTCGCCGAATGCATTGATGGTGTCCTTAAGGCCCATTCCAAAGATTCCACGGCCGGCATTTCCACCGGTATCCTCGCCATATCCGCCTACACATTGTTCCATTTGCGAGTGGTCCATGCCTTCAGCGTAGTCAACGATGCGCACGAGAGTCTGGTTCTTTCGAGGTCTTCTGTCAATTTCGATTTCAATCCTGCCATCCTTTGAGGCGTTTGTTTGCGCCAGCCTAGCGTAGCTATCGTCAGAATTGGTCACTAACTCGATCAATCCTTTCAGAAGATCATTGCCGATGGCCTGATTCGCCAATATTTCAAAGGCTCTCTTACTTGCCTTCAATTTGAGCTTTTTCGCTGCCATTACTTGTCCTCCTTCTTCTTAGGCATCAAACCACCTCGGGATCTCTTTCCCATGAACCGGCTGGCAAATCTTCCCCTCAAAGCCTCAAGGAATTCCACTAGGTCCGTACGGCCAAAAGCCTCGACCTGTTGCATGATCTGCGTGAAGTTGTTCGAGATGGTTTCTGGCGTGCTCTCCAGCGTGGTGTAGAGGAGATCGCAAAATTCGTATTCTGAAATGTCCGCTGCCTTGCCAACCTTGAATTTCTGGTAGGCGGTACTGGTTTCAACGCGCAACACGTAGCGCGACGAGATAGTCTGCCTGCTTCCCGATTTTTTGAATGCCTGCGGAGCCTTCCCCGAGTAGCCGAGAGCTTTAAGGGTTCGATCCGCGACTTGCTCCCCGAGAGGGGTTAGGGAGAATCCTTCTGAGGTCGCCCCACTGATCCACTTCTTGTCAGTCCGGCACCGCACCCATGACTTCGCTACAACATTCGCATTGGGCCATTCTGGATAACCCTCGAGGTTGAACCGCTCGGGGAAGCTTGAGAATGCCTCAGCTACCAGGTTTTCGAATGATGGCTCGAGACCCGCTTCCAGGACAAACCAAAGCGACAGGGTTACAAGGTGATCTTGGCTTAGATCCAGGTACTGGTGCGGCTCGAAATTTCTCTTAGACTTCATGCGGGACGTTTCCTTCGACGGCGGCGGATATTCTTCGGTGTGGGGCTCGACAGTCGAGCACCCGGAGGCGTCTGTGAAGCAAGGGCGTAGGTCCCCCTGGCGACGCGGGCAAGTTCTTTGTCCCGGACAATGTGGGCAAGAATATTAAAAGGCGTTCCCTCCCCGGGAATCGCGTAGCCTCGCTCCATAAATTGGCGATGGATCTCGCTAATGTGCAACGGTTTCCCCGCATCCGCAATAATTTGACGGGTAAGACTCCTTACGTCCGCGCCCGAGCCCAACGCGACCGGGGTGGTCGCTTCCGCGTCCCCGGAATCGAGCCGTAGCATCTGCCGGATCAGGTCCAACTTCTTGCTTACAAGCGCGACCTGCTGTTCTACGGCGCTCTTTTGCCTCTGCAGCACTTTTAACTCCTCTTCGAGTATGCTTTGGCGCTCCTGTAGATAACCCTCCATAAGGTTGTATATACGGTATATAAGAATTGTATATCTGTCAAGCATGCGGACAGGAATGTCCGCTTCCACGTACCTACGATTAGGAACGCAAGGTCCCTCCACTCCGCCGTCGCGTTCGCTCCGGCTCCGGTCGGGATGACAGAGTTGGGGTGGGTGTCCAATCGCACGGCTGAAGCCGCTGCGCCACCCAAAGGCAACATCAACATCAAAACCACGAGCAGATTCCTCCTCAGCGCTTCGCGCCTTGTCGGAATGACAATGTGGTTGGGGTTGATGAGGGATCATCCGCGATATTTCAGCGCCAGCGCCCGGCGGCTTTTGGACAGGATGGTCCAGGCTTCCTTGTAGGCCTCGTATTTGTAGCGATCCTTTTTGAGTGGCTCCATGGGGAATAGCATGAGGCCGGTTTTGCGCGGGGGGCCGAGAATGATGGAGGCGGGGATGAGATACCAGACGTCCTGCGGGATGACGTAGGCGGCGAAAACTTCAATCTGCTGGACGGCGGGTGGCCACGTTAGCCATCAAACAATGCCGGGATGGCCCATCTTTCACCGTTCTATGTGAAGGGGTGGGCTTCCCACGAACCTCAACCCCTTAGGCTTTTGGTTTTTCCGACATCACAGTCTCAGTTGTTGCGGCTACTCTTCTTGTTCCCACCCGGCCGCAGCAGCCCCCAAGCCTCCTTGTACCCCTCATACTTATACCGCTCCGGATGCCGCGGATTCTGCGGCAACAGTGTCATAGCCTTTTTCTGCGGCCCTTCCAAAAGCACCGCCGCCGGGATCAGATACCACACGTCCTCCGGAATAATGTACGCCGCGAAGAAATCCACTTTCTTCAATGTGTAATGCTGCACCCGATACCCGGGCTTGAACTGGCAGAGATACCCAAATTGCGTCCGGCAGGATGTGGACTTCACCTGCACTCGTAAGACTAGCGAGCCCGATTCGATTCCCACGTCATAAGACGCGGAATCTCCCCAGGGCCTCGACACTTTGAAGCCAAGTTCGATGGCCCGGGTCATGAAGCGCAGCTCAACCCACTCGCCGCGCTCCTTGTAGGTTTTGAAGATGCGATCCTGCATCTGCTTTACTCCTGTTGAAATGTATTTTGGGGAATAAAAAAGGCGCAGCCGGTGGCTGCGCCTATTGGAATGTCTATATCTCTATTATACCAATTTACATGGGTAAATTGGGACATGGGTTGGGAATTTATATTTCGTGATGGGTTAGTAAGTTAGGGGAAATTGGGTGGATTTGGGGGCTTGACAAGATTTGGCAAAAACCGGGTTTTTGGGGAATTAACCCATTTGGTCTTACCTTGGCCGCGGGACACCAACTTCAAAATCCGCCACGGATTTTCACGGATTTTCGCGGATTTGGAAATCCCCGCCCTAACCGCAACTTGCGCGGTTAGAACGGGGCTCCCGAGTCTAAATTCCAAATTCAACTACTTGTAGGTGACGGTCGAGCGTAGCAGTTCGTCGCGATGTGCATCGCGGTCGGTCATGGAACCAAACGCCGGACCGATGAGCGGGTTGTCTTTCACGATCTGGACGATGGCGGCCTGGACCTTATCGAGGGCTTCGGCGTTGGCCGCTATATAGACGATGGAGAACCCGCCGGGAGCGTTGGTGTGGAAGGCCTGAGTGTCGATTTCATATTCGTGAATGTTACCGGCGGCCAGCATCTTCTCGAACAGGGGAGCGATCACGCTCTTGCTGAGGGTATCGACGGCATTATCGGGTGCGTCGGCTTTCAGTTTGTAGGACGACACGCTGGTGTAGACATCCTTGTAAGTTCCCGGATGCCAGTTGTAGTAGCGGCTGACGTAAATGCCGTCCCAATGTTTGGTGGCACTGGTCAAGACGGGAGAGGTGGCCGTGCCGGATTTGTAGAACTGGTCGAGGACATTCACGACGGCGGCCAGCGACATGCCGGACCACCAGTCGTCGTGGGTCTCGCCGTCGGGCTGGTGCAACAGATTTACGTCGCGGCCGAAGCCTACCAGCGCTCCCTTGGCGACGGCGGCGTCGAGAATTTTCTGGTCGTCGGTGTAACTCTTGTCCATCTCTCCCCACTGGGCGCGAGGAATTTGCCAGTTGGAAACGTAGGAGTACATCGGTGGTTTTTCTTTGACTTCTTGGGCGCGTGCCGGGGCGGCGGCGAGGGACAACGCCAGCACGCACAGACCTGCGAGTAGGCTCCACAGTTTGCGGTTCATATTAGTTTTTTCTCCCTAACAATCAGCCGGGATTTATATGGTGCTATCCCGTGCGGTGGGAAGTGTACACCCGCAGCGGAGTGGACGACCGGGATCATTGCTTCTCCACAATGACCCCGGGATATCTGGAGAACAGCGGAGTGGCTTACTTTTTCTCGGGCGGCTGGGGTTTGTCTTGCGGCATTGGCGGATGGCCCATGCCCATGCCGGAGCCCATCCCCATGCCTGATCCCATGCCCATGCCGGAGTGCGCTTTCATCATGCTGGACATGCTTTCCATGTGCTGGACCATTTCCTCCCAGAGATCAACGTCGTACTGGGCGTGCTGCTTGAGCGCCGGGTCGGTGATCTTGCTGAGGTTGGCTTTCATCTTCTCCAGCGTGGCGCGCATTTTCGCCGCCTGGTCTTGCGTCTTCATCATGTGGTGTTGCATGTCCATCATGCCGCTGTGGGCGTGATGCATGGGCGGCGGAGGTGGCGGGGCTTGTGTTTTGGGAGCTTCCTGCGCCCACAGCAAAGTGCCGCCGAATGCGAGAACCAGAAACAGGGTGAACGACTTCATAGTGGTTTCTCCTGAAAACATTTTAGTCTAGCAATGTGTGGAAAGGCAGGGTGTGACTGGCGTTACAACTGGCCTGCGGAAACTGCACTTGCGGATGGGGCTGTATAATTAAAGTTTGTAGCTATGGCTCAGAAGCGACTGATTCGATCGACAACCGTGTTATGTGTCCGCCGCGATGGCAGCGTTGTGCTGGCGGGCGATGGCCAAGTCACACTTGGGGAAGGAATTATCAAGCATAACGCGCGGAAAATACGGCGCTTGTATCAAGACAAGATTCTGGCCGGGTTCGCCGGTTCAACCGCCGATGCCTTCACCCTATTTAGCCGCTTCGAAGCCAAGCTGGAGCAGTATCATGGAAACTTGGGACGGGCGGCGGTGGAGCTGGCCAAAGACTGGCGCACCGACAAAGCCATGCGTCACCTGGAAGCTCTGCTGATCGTATCGGACAAAGAACAAACCTACTTGCTCAGCGGCCAGGGAGATGTGATTGAACCCGACACCGGCATCGCGGCCATCGGAAGTGGCGGGCCGTACGCCCAGGCAGCGGCGCAAGCGCTGATGGATCACACCCAGCTGTCAGCCCACCAGATCGCCGAAGAATCAATGAAGATTGCGGGCAAGATGTGCATCTATACCAATGACAAGATAACCATCGAAGATTTGTAAGAACTTATGGCCATCTATTTACCCCCAACCGCCGAAGAAACTCAAACCACCCTCGACGAACTCACGCCGCGCGAGATCGTGGCCGAGTTGGACAAGTACGTAATCGGACAAAAAGACGCCAAGCGCGCCGTCGCCATCGCGCTGCGCAACCGCATGCGCCGCCAAAAACTCCCCGAGGAAATGGCCGACGAAGTAATCCCCAAAAATATTATTATGATAGGGCCTACTGGGGTGGGGAAGACGGAGATTGCGCGGCGGCTGGCTAAGCTGGCGAATTCACCGTTTCTGAAAGTGGAGGCTTCCAAGTTTACCGAAGTTGGGTATGTGGGACGCGACGTTGAGTCCATGGTCCGCGATCTGGTGGAGATTGCGATTGAGAACGTTCGTGAAGAGAAATTAGAGGATGTTGCCGACAAAGCTGAGCTAAACGCCGAAGAACGTCTGCTTGATATTCTGCTTCCTCCGGTTCCCGCGCCGCGGCCTGAGGCTTCCAGCACGCCGGGGATATTGCTCGAGGGTACGACCGCATCCGGTGATTCGAATTCCCGCACACGGGAAAAACTTCGCCAGCAATTGCGTGAAGGAAAGCTCGACGACCGCAGCGTCGAAATTGATGTGCGTGAAAGATCGTTTCCCGCTTTTGAAATCATCTCCAACCAGGGCGTGGAGGAGATGGATGTCAACATCAAAGACATGATGCCGAATATTTTTGGGGCGCGGACCAAGAAGCGGAAGATGAAAGTGAACGAGGCTTTCGAGTATCTGATCCAGGAAGAAGAGCAGCGGCTGATTGATATGGACCATGTGACCCGGGCGGCGATTGAGCGGGTGGAGGACTCGGGCATTGTTTTTCTGGATGAGATTGACAAGATTGCCGGGCGCGAAGGCGGGCATGGGCCGGATGTTTCCCGCGAGGGTGTGCAGCGGGACATTTTGCCGATTATTGAGGGGACTACCGTCAATACTCGCTACGGCATGGTGCGGACGGACCACATCTTATTTATTGCCGCGGGTGCGTTCCATGTTTCCAAGCCGAGCGATTTGATTCCTGAGCTTCAGGGACGGTTCCCCATCCGGGTAGAGTTGCAGTCCCTCACCATGGAAGACTTCATACGCATTTTGACCGAGCCCAAGTCGTCTTTGACCAAGCAGTACACGGCGTTGCTCGAGACCGAGGGCGTGAAACTGGAGTTCACCAAGGAATCGCTGGACGAGATTGCCCACTTTGCTTTCCGGGTGAATGAGGGGACTGAAAACATTGGGGCGCGGCGGCTGCATACCATTATGGAGCGGGTGTTGGATGAGATCAGTTTTGATGCTCCGGAGAAGAAGGGTGAGCAGATCACGATTGATGCCGAGTATGTGCGCAAGATGCTGGCGGACATTGTGAAGGACCAGGATTTGTCGCGGTATATTCTGTAGTTTTCCGTTTTCTAAACCAAGGAACAAAAGATTTTAGGTGCTTGTGGAGGCGGGCGAGTCGGCCGCCTCCACATGTTTCCCTTCATACGCTCCCACACTCAAACTGGTTCTTGGTGTTTTCTGTTATTTCTGTGGCTGGGAAAGCAGGTTCCTCCTCGTCGCTACGCTCCTTGTCGGAATGACAAAGTTGTGGGTATTTTTGGTGGGGGTATTGTTCTCTCTGGGCTGAATTTATTTGGAGTTGGGTGCGGTTTTTGGCTGCGGTAGGGATTGAAAATTCCTTGCTGGGTTCGTGATTGCGGACGGGGTGCTGGGGTCCTTCGACTCCGCATGAGCTTTGCTTCGCAAAACTCATGCTCCGCTCAGGATGACACGGGTGGGTGGGGAAGGCTGCGGAGCTTGGCTCCTGGACGGTGTGGAGCCCCGTCCCTACATGAGTAAATCAGAACAGGCAAATCAAGCATCTGCTAACCTTGTTCTTTTCCATGTCCAACTTCAAAACCTTTTGCTTGCTTGTTGCGGTGCTTCTGTTGGCGGGGTGTGCGCAGATGGCGCCGCCGGTGCCGCCTTCGCTGGAGCTTCCTAAGGTGGTTAACGATTTAAAGGCGGTGCGCAAAGGGGACAAGGTTTATCTGCGCTGGACTGTGCCTGCGAAAACTACTGATGGAGAGAGTGTGGGGGAGCTGGGAGTCACCCGCATCTGCCGTTCCTTTGATGAGAAAGCTGCGCAGTGCGAGCCGGTTGGCGAGGCGCGCACGCCTCCAACTTCAGCGCGGACAGCGAATGGAAAAGCGAATGAGGGCAGCTACGTTGATACCTTGCCCCCGGATGTTCAGCAGGACCCCAGCAAAGTTCTGACCTATTCCGTTTCGGTGGAGAATGAGGACGGCCGCAGTGCTGGGCTTTCGAATCGGGTGCCGGTTCCGGCGGCGGCTACAGTGGCTGCTCCTACGGATTTTCAAGCTCAACCTACAGCCGCCGGCATCGTGTTGAGTTGGGCCGCGGGTCCACCATCACCTGGGGTGCATGGTTCGTTTCGTATCTATCGGCAACAAGAGGGAAGCGCTACCAGCGTGGTGGCAGGAGAGCTTCCGCTTGATCCTGCTTCGACGGAGTTTGTGGACCACGGATTTGAATGGGGGAAGACCTACTACTATCGGGTGACAGTTGTCACCGAAGTTTCGGGAGGAATGCATCCCTGCGGCACGGTGCAGACACCTCAACCGGACTGTGCCACGGTCTATCAGATCGAGGGGGATGACAGTCCTGCCGTCAAAGTTTTTGCCGATGATGTGTTTCCGCCAGCGGTGCCTTCGGGGTTGCAGGCGGTGTTTTCCGGGGAGGGACAGAAGCCTTTTGTGGACCTGCTTTGGGGCCCGGATAGTGAAGGCGACTTGGCTGGCTACAACGTTTATCGGCATGAAGAGGGTGGAGCGGCGGTCAAGATCAATGCCGAGCCGGTTAAGCCATCGGCTTACCGGGACTTCGAAGTCCAATCCGGCAAGCAGTACTTCTATTCCGTTACGGCTGTTGACCTTAGAGGCAATGAAAGCGGACGCTCGGAAGCGGCCGGCGAGCGGGTGCCGTAACCTGGTTACCTCTATCCTGCTATCGTCCTACGGATCAATACCTAACGTGCTTTGACGGGCGGTGATGGCTGGTTGAACATAGGGAATTCCCTTAGGAGAAGCCCTATGTTCCGATGCGCCTTACGTCTGTTTTCTGTGCTGTTGCTTGCGGGCCTGGCAGCGGCCCAGGAAAACAAGATCGATGCTCCGCGGCTTTATGAGACCGGGATGAACGCTTTGACTGGGGTTGGGCCTAGCCACAACAACCAGACGGCGTTGGAGTCTTTGCGGCGTTCGGCGGACTTGGGGTATCCGGCGGCGCAAGTAGCGCTGGGCTACATTTATGAGACGGCTTCGGCTGGGGTGGCGCAGGATGCGGGGCAGGCGATCGAGTGGTACAAGAAGGCCACCCGGCAGGATGACAATGTGGGGGAGTGGCTTTTAGGGCGTGCGTATCTGACTGGTGTGGGGATACCGCGGGACCTGGACCTGGCGGCGGCGGCCTTGAAAAAATCGGCCAGCCATAACGATCCTTTCGGCGAATATCTTTTGGGGACGGTGCTGCTGGAAAAGAGCCAGTATCCGCAGGCGGCGGAAATGTTTCGCAAGGCGGCGATGCAGGGGCTTCCACAGGCGCAGCAGCAGTTGGGGATGATGCTGAAAGACGGGCGGGGAGTTTCTCCGGATAAATTCGAGGCCTATGTCTGGCTGCTGTTGAGCGCGCGGGCCGGGAATAATACAGTGGGCGGAGATCTTGGTCTTTTGGAATCTGATTTAGGATCGAATCAGACGGAACAGGCTAAGACCAAAGCTCGGGACCTGGAGATTAGCGTGGCCCGGGTAGTGGTGGCGCGAGGTTGTACCGGATGGTCGGGAGAGTTTAATCCGATGCCTACGCCTCCGCCTCCGGATATACAGAATTTCTGCCGGTAAATGCCGGGGTGGAAATCCAGTTCTCCGATCGCAGTTCCCGGTTCTCGGTTATTCGATTTTGTAGCCGGCGGCTTCGCGGCAGGCGGGGCAGTACATCAAGCCGTCCTGGCAGATGCGAACGTCGATTTGCGACTGGCAGAAGCAGCAAAACTTCTCGCACTGGCACTTGTCTTCGGGCATTTCACACTGCATACAGCGGTTTGTTGCTTTCGCGGGTGTGGCCATAGGGCCACTTTAGCCGTTGCATTTTGACGGGAAAAGTATCGTTGGTAACCTTGGTTGATGCCCTGATTTGCCCGTGTTAGGGTAATAAGTTCTCATCTTGCAGACCAGCCCTGCATAACTTCGAGGTTTGTTTGTCCGTTCTTACGGCTCCAGCCAAGACTGCTTTGAATAGCGTCCATCGCCAGATGGGCGCGAAAATGGTTGAGTTCAACGGCTGGGACATGCCGGTGGAATACCCTTCCTCGGGCGGCATCATTGCTGAACATATGGCTGTGCGTACGGGCGCAGGCATTTTTGATGTCAGCCATATGGGGGACATTCGGCTGTCGGGGCCGGAGGCTTTGGCGGCGGTGCAGCATATCTCGATGAACGACGCCTCGAAGCTGGCAGTAGGGCAGGCGCAGTATTCAGCGCTGCTCTATCCGCAGGGGACGTTTGTGGATGATGTGATCGTGCACCGGCTGGGGGAGTCGGATTATCTGCTGGTGATCAATGCTGGGACTCGGGAGAAGGATTTTAATTGGGTGTGCGACAACACTCGCGGATTTCAATGCACCGTAGAAAATCTTTCCGACGAGTTTACCCAAATTGCGATTCAGGGGCCCCATGCGGTTGACCTGCTGCAAAAGCTTACCGATGTTGATCTTTCGACCGTGAAGTTTTATTGGTTTACCCGAGGCACGATTACGCTGATGCGAACCGGTGTACGGCGGAACCTGGAGAACGTTCCTATTGCGCGCACGGGCTACACGGCAGAAGACGGATTTGAGATATACGTCCCATCGGACGAAGCTACGAGTGCTCAAGTTTGGCATGAGCTTCTGGAGGCGGGGAAGGAGTTTGGGGTTGTTGCCTGCGGATTGGGAGCGCGCAACACCTTGCGGCTTGAGGGCAAGCTGCCGCTTTACGGTCATGAGATTTCCGATACGATCAATGTGTGGGAAGCCGGGCTCGACCGCTGGTGCAAGATGGAGAAGCCGGATTTTATCGGCCGTGCTGCGCTGGAAAAAGCAAAAGAAGACGGGCTGACGCGCACGCTGGTGGGGCTGGAAATGACAGGGCGCGGGATTGCACGGGACGGGTACAAGGTGTGGGATGATGCAGGAGGTGAAATCGGATATGTTACCAGCGGATCACCGGCGCCGTTTTTGAAGAAGAATATTGCATTGGCGTATGTTCCGCCGCAGTTTGCAGAAGTGGGATCAGCCGTCTCGGTGGCAATCCGCGGGCAGGGTGTGGCGGCGCAGGTGGTGTCCACGCCGTTTTATCGGAAGACGAAAAAGGCTTAACCACAGAGAGCACAGAGGTACACAGAGGAAGCACAGAGATTTAGTTAGACCCAACAGCTAGGAGCTAAGAAATGGCTTATCCGGCGGAATACAAATACACCAAAGAACATGAGTGGATTAAGGCGGACGGCGACAAGGCGATCATCGGCATTACCCACTATGCGCAGGAATCGCTGGGCGACATTGTCTTCGTCGACTTGCCGAAAGTTGGAACCGAGATTACTGCCGGTAAGACTTTCGGAACAGTTGAGTCGGTGAAAGCGGTTTCCGATTTGTACGCCCCAACTACAGGTACAGTGACTGAAGTAAATGGCGAACTGGCTACAGCTCCTGAGAAAGTAAATAAGGACGCTCATAGCGCCTGGATGATCAAGGTCACGTTAAAGAATCCGGGGGAGCTGAACTCGCTGCTTTCGGCTGCCGATTATGAGAAGTTTGTGGCGGAAGAGGCTGGAAAGTAGTGAATCAGTCGTTGGCCGGTCGTCCTTGGTCGTTTGTCAAAGTCCAGCGACTAACGACGGGCGGGAATCTGACGGAATAGCTGGCACATCTAACAATTTCCATGAGATATTTACCGAAATCTCCTGCTGACCGCGAGGCCATGCTTAAGGCCATTGGTGTGCGGTCGATTGATGATCTGTTTGCGCCGATCCCGGCGGAATACAGGTTGGGGCGTGATTTGAAAGTGCCGCGGCAGATGGCGGAGTCGGAGATTGTGGATTGGTTTCGGGAGCGTTCGCGGGAGAATGGCGACGGGTATGCTTCGTTCTTGGGAGCTGGGGCTTATTACCATTACCGTCCAGTCATTATTGATTCTTTGATTTCACGCGGTGAGTTCCTTACCGCTTACACGCCTTATCAGGCGGAGATTTCTCAGGGCACACTGCAAGCCATTTTTGAATTTCAGTCCATGATTTGCGAACTGACCGGCATGGAAGTGGCGAACGCTTCCATGTACGACGGGTCGACCGGTGCGGCTGAGGCGGTGATGATGGCGGTGCGTTTGACCGGGCGGCGCTCTGTGCTGGTGGCGCGGAGTTTGCATCCGGAGTATCGCGAGGTGTTGGCGACTTATGCGCATCATCAGGGGCTGCCGATTGCTGAAGTTCCGTTTACACCGAACGGGCGGATTGATCTGAAGGCTTTGGAGAAGAGCATTAGTGTTGACACCGCTTGCGTGATGATTCAGTCTCCTAATTTCTTTGGGACGATTGAGGACGTGGATGCCGTTGCTGAAATCGCTCACAAGAATGGCGCGATGCTGGCGGTTTCGATTGCGGAAGCGGTTTCGTTGGGAATTGTAGAGCCTCCGCGTCAGGCGGACATCATCGCGATGGAAGCGCAATCGTTTGGAGTGCCTTTGGGATTTGGCGGGCCTTATTGCGGTGTGATTGCCACCAAAGAAAAATTTGTGCGGCAGATGCCGGGGCGGCTTACCGGGCAGACGGTGGATAGCAATGGCAAACGCGGGTTTGTGCTAACTCTGGCGACCCGTGAACAACATATTCGGCGGGAGAAGGCGACCTCGAATATCTGTACGAATCAGGCGTTGGTAGCGTTGATGGTCAATATTTTCATGACCATCTACGGCAAAGTTGGGTTGCGCGAATTGGCGAAACAGAATTTGGCCAAGACCGCCTATGCCGCCAAACAGTTTGGAAAACAGGCGAGCATCTTGTTCGATAGTGCTCCGCGATTCAACGAGTTTGTTTTAGAGACCAGCGAGGATCCTTACGCGGTTAACAGCCGCATTCTGGGACACAAGATCGTCGGCGGGCTGCCGCTCAAGAAGTTCTATCCCGAGTTGGGCAATGCTTCGTTGTGGTGCTGCACCGAGCTGACTACGCGCACTGCCATTGACACAGCGGTGGGTGTGATCGCAGAGAGTGAGCATTCGATCCGCGCGGACCAGGGTGAGTCGTTTGATGAAGATGGGGTGCCGGAGGTGCTGCCGTGAAGCATCCCACACTGAAGTCCAGCCTCCAGGTCAATCAGAATGAAGGGTTGATCTTTGAGAAGTCTTCTCCGGGGAAGGCGGCGTGGAAGCTGCCGCCACTGGATGTGCCGGAAGTTGATGCTGGCGAATTGCTTGGCAAGGCGGAGCGCAAGGACCTGGGTAATATGCCCGAGGTCAGCGAGATTGAAATCATTCGCCACTTCACGCGGCTTTCTACCTGGAATTACGCCATTGATCTGGGGATGTATCCGCTGGGCTCCTGCACCATGAAGTACAACCCTCGGGTGAATGAAGTTGTGGCGCGGCTGGAAGGCTTGGCCAATGGGCATCCTTACCAGCCGATGAAGATTTCGCAGGGGGCGCTGCGCATCATCAAAGTTCTTAGTGAATGCCTGAACGAAATTACCGGCATGGATGCGATCACGCTTCAGCCGGCGGCTGGGGCGCATGGAGAGCTGACCGGGTTGTTGATGGTGCGGGCCTATCACCAATCGAAGGGCGCGCCGCGCAAGAAGATATTGATTCCGGATTCGGCGCATGGGACTAATCCTGCTACTGCGGCGATGGTCGGGTATGCGGTGGAGAATTTGAAATCCAACAGCCGCGGCATGGTGGATGTGGAAGCGCTGACGGCGCAGATGAATGACGAAGTGGCGGCGCTCATGCTTACCAATCCCAATACTTTGGGAGTGTTTGAGCAGGAGATCCACAAGATTGCCGACATTCTTCACGCCAAAGGCGGACTGCTCTACATGGACGGCGCCAACATGAACGCGCTGGTGGGGAAAGTCCGTCCTGGGGATTTTGGTGTGGATGTGATGCACCTGAATCTGCACAAGACTTTTTCTACTCCGCATGGCGGCGGGGGGCCGGGGTCGGGGCCGGTGGCGGTCAAGAAGATTCTGGAGCCGTTTTTGCCCAAGCCGGTGGTGGTGACCAAGTCCGATGGGACTTTGGCTTTCGAGTACAACCGTCCGCAGTCGGTGGGGCGGGTGCGCTCGTTCTATGGAAACTTCGGAATGTTTATCCGCGCGCTGGCTTATACCTTTGCCAATGGACCGGACGGTTTGCGGCAGACTACCGAAGATGCGGTTTTGAACGCGAACTATGTCCGCAAAGCTTTACAGGGTGTTTATGATTTGCCTTATGACACGCCTTCGATGCATGAAGTAGTGTTCAGCGACAAGATCCAGGCGCGCAAGGGCGCTAAGACTATGGATCTGGCCAAGCGGCTGATTGATTATGGGTTCCATCCTTATACGACCGCGTTTCCTTTGATTGTGCACGGGGCATTGATGATTGAGCCTACGGAAAGTGAATCCAAGGAAGAGTTGGATTTGTTTGTTGAGGCCATGAAGGCGATTGCCCAGGAAGTTGAAGAAGAGCCGGAGTTGGTGTTGAGCGCTCCGCATTCCACGCGGGTTTCGCGGCTGGATGAGACTGCCGCGGCACGGAAACCTGTGTTGAGATGGAAGCCGTAAGCGATTCGTATCAGGATATGCCTTCAGGCCTATCGTGAAGATCTGGAATTCTCGAGTCGGCGCCGACCCGGCGCGACTGCCGGGCAGTTCAGATCGAAACCGTGACGCTGCGGTGACTCAAATTTCAGAACATTGACGGTGCGCCTTAAAGGCGCACCCTGATACGAACCGCCCACTGCTCGCTTCGATTACTTCTTTTCTGTGATCTCCACCCATGCGTTGGTTGTTTCCCATTGCAAATGCATCATGCAGGCGTCGCCATGGGAATGATACGCAATGGTGAAGTCTTCCATCGGTGAATCCAGTTTTTCTACCTTCATATCTGTGCGGAGCAGTTCATCGCTCTCATATTTGTAAGGAATACCCCACTCAGCGGTCTTCTTGTTGACGATGAGTGTCCACTTGTCTTGGTTGGGCACGGTGAAGATGGTGTAGCTGCCGGCGGGGACTTCTTTGCCGCCGATGGTTACGGCTGTATCAGTTACGAATGTGGTGGCTTCGTTGGCGCCGGTACGCCAAACCTCGCCAAAGGGAACCAGGCCACCGTAAATTTTGCGGCCCTTCATGCGCGGACTGGAATAGTCGGTCTTGATGGTTTTGCCGTCGGCGAATTTGCACTCTGTGGATGCCGGGGGGCTGGGGCGTTTGCTCTTGTCCTGCTGGGCGGAGGCAAACAGCGCGCAAGCGAAAATTAGTAGGGTCAGAACTGCGATTCTTTTTTGCATGATTTCTCCTTGGAAGCGTTTGACGTTGTTCATGGATGGCGGGATAGCAAACCTGGTCATTATGCGACATTTGGGGCAGAAGCTACAATCCTTCTATGCCTGTATTCGATGAAAAGCGGGAAGAACTGGAACATTACGAGACCATGTTGGGTGTGCCGCGCGGGCGGCTGGCGGTGACCATGGACGCGATTACCGATGCCATGGCTCTGGTGGGGCAGCATGGGGTTTATTGCCAGAGCCAGCGCTGGCCGGGGAAGCCGGTGATGGATATTCAGATCATCATGAAGAGTCTGGGGGATGCGAAGGAGTTGATCCAGAGTGTGATGGAGGAGTTGAAAGGCAAAAGCTAACCACAGAGGCACAGAGTTACACAGAGGAATTCCACAGAGGCTCTCTGTGTGACTCTGTGCCTCTGTGGTTTAAGGTTTTATTGTCAGCATGACTACTCCATGCGATGGCACTGTCGCAGAGAACTTCCCGGTAAATTTCCCCAAATCTTTGTGCTGCCACAGATCGCGGACGGCGGCGGTGAAATGACTGGGATAGCCCAGGTCTTCCCAATTCACGCTGATTTCTTTTTCTGAGGCTCCTCGATTCAGTAAAAGCACTGCACGGTTTCCGCCTACGATTGGCCTGGAGAATACTTCTGTATCGCCGTCTTTGCGTACCGGTTTGCCTTCGATTCCCAGCGCGTCCTGATCGATTGCGATCACTTCTTTGTTGGTCAGGATGTCGTGGATTTCCGGGACGCATATTGCGCAAGTCGTTGCCGGCCATCAGCGGGGCGGCCAGCATGGCCCACAGGCTGAAGTGGGATTTGTTTTCTTCATCGGTCAGGCCGCCGTTGCCTACTTCCAGCATGTCGGGATCGTTCCAGTGGCCGGGGCCGGCGTAGGATTCGATGCCATCCTGTGCGATCCACAATCGCCAGCACGCCGTAGTTGCAGCAGGCGCCGGGGTGCCATTCTTTCTTGCCTTCCCAGCGGTCTTGAATGTCGCCGGTGGTGCGCCAGAGATTACCGCCGACTTCTTTGCCCCAGAGCCAGGGCTGGCGGCCTCCCCATTCGCAGATGCTCAGGACGATCGGATCGGCCAGTGGTGTCCAGAGCTTTGCGCATCAAGGTGTAGGCGGCTTTGGCGTCTTGCGTTGTGGTGTTGCACCAGTCTTCTTTTAAGTAGTCCACGCCCCAGGAGGCGTAGCCGCATTGCATCTTGATATTCGTGACCGAGGCTACGCGGGGCGGCCGGCGCAGGTTTTGTAGCCGGCGTCGGAGTAGATGCCGAACTTCAGGCCTTGGGAGTGGATGTAGTCTCCTACTGCCTTCATGCCGTTGGGGAAACGCTGCTGGTCGGGTTGGATATTGCCGTCTTTGTCGCGGTCCACCTGCCAGCAGTCGTCTATGACGATGTATTGATAGCCCGCGTCTTTCATGCCGGACTTGACCATGGCGTCGGCGGCGCCGCGGATTAATTCTTCGCTTACGTTGCAGGAGAATTTGTTCCAGGTGTTCCAGCCCATGGGCGGAGTCAGGGCCAGGTTGGCGGAAGGGGATTTGTTGTCCTCGGCGGACGCAGTCGCGGCAAGTACTGTCACGGCGATCAAAAGAAGTATTTTGGATTTCATAGTGTGCCTTGGCATTTTTATCAGAGGAACGGGTGGATGGAAAGCCTCACTTTGGGGGAAGGGAAAGCAGATTCCTCCTCTTCGCTGCGCGAATCGTCGGAATGACAAAATTGGAGTGGTTTCGCAAGCGGCTTGCATCTGCTACTCTGCGAAACCATGGACTACTTGTGGACTCCCTGGCGGTACGCCTTCGTCAGCACTGCGCATAAGACATCCGGGTGTATTTTTTGTGATCTGCCAAAGCTTGGGGACGATGCCAAGGCACATATGGTTCATCGCGGCGAGCACTGCTATGTCATTTTGAATGCGTACCCATACACCAATGGGCACGTGATGGTGGTGCCTTATGCGCACCTGGATGAATTACAGAAACTGCCATCACCCGCGGCCAGCGAGATGATCGAGCTTTCGAAAAAAATGGAGGGCGTCCTGCGCGGGCTGTACAAGCCAGACGGGATCAATTTGGGGATGAACATCGGCAAGGCTGCGGGCGCGGGGATTGCAGGGCATATCCACATGCACGTGCTGCCGCGCTGGGTGGCGGATGCGAATTTTATCTCGGTGGTGGGGGAGACCCGGATTTTGCCGGAGACTTTGGATGTGACTTACCAGCGAATTAAAGCAGCGATGGAGAAGTAAAATTTTTGTCAGATTAACGATTCTGTGACTCCTCCAACTGGACAACCGCATAGCCCAATTGGTAGCCTCGATTCATCAGGAGGGATTATGCGTCTGTGGATGTGGGTGGTGCTGGCAGTTTTTGTGATTGGAATTGGTGGGGTGGCGGTGCGCAATGCGTTTGCGGCGGACCCGCCGGCGGTGGGGACAGAAGCTCCCGAGTTTACTTTGCCTACTCAGGAAGGCAATCCAGTCAGCTTGAAGGATTTCCGTGGGAAGTGGGTGGTGCTGTATTTCTATCCCAAGGACATGACGCCCGGATGCACCATCGAGGCGCATAACTTCCAGCGCGACCAGGAGCAGTACACCAAGCGGAATGCAGTGGTGCTGGGCGTGAGCGTGGACACTCCGGATTCGCACAAGCAGTTTTGTACCAAGGAAGGGCTGACCTTCAAGTTGCTGGCGGATTCCGATCACAAAGTTACGGGCGAATACGGTTCTCTGAAGAACTATGGTGTCACGGAGCTGGCGGCCCGCAATACCTTCATTATTGATCCCTCAGGAAAGATTGTGAAGGAATACACCGGCGTGGACCCCAACAAGCACAGCGAGGAAGTGATTGCTGCGCTGGATGGGTTGAGCAAGAGCGGGATGTAACTGGGCGCTTTCTGAGTACGCTTCTAACCGCAAAGGTCGCGGAGGAAAGCCGCAAAGTTCGCCATTAAGAACAGGGGCAGGCTCTTGAGCCTGCCTTTTTTTTGGTTTTGCCATGACTTGGAGATACTTGTGCCGTCTCTTTGTCAAATAAAAGTGCAATTTTATGCGCATTGGGGTTTGTTCCAAAATCAGGAAAAGATAGGACCTGATGATTTTCTGGGGATCGGATCAGGTACAAAACCATTACTTGCCGGGTCCTTTTCGGCTCTCTGCCCTCGTCCCCCGGTGGCAGGTTTTCGGACCCGGCCTTTTTTTATTTGCGGAGCTTGGCGTAGCGGAAGCACTCAATCGCGTGATCATTCACCATTCCGACCGCTTGCATGAAGGCGTAGCAGATCGTTGACCCCACGAAGTTGAAGCCGCGCTTTTTCAGGTCCTTGCTCATGGCGTCCGATTCGGGAGTGCTGGCAGGGACTCTTTGCCCGGCTCGCCAGCGATTCACTTTGGGCTTCCCGCCTACGAACTGCCAGATGTATTTATCGAAGGAGCCGAATTCTTTTTGGACGGCGAGAAAGGCTTTTGCGTTCTGGGTGGCGGACTTGACTTTTAGTTGGTTGCGGATGATGCCGGGGTTTTTCAGCAGGGCTTTCTGCTTTCTGGCTGTCGTACTTCCGCTACTTTCTTCGGGATCGAAATTGTTGAAAGCCTTGGCGGTAGTTGTCGCGTTTTTGCAGGATGGTGTCCCAACTGAGTCCGGCTTGTGCGCCTTCGAGGACCAGGAATTCGAACAGGGTGCGGTCGTTATGGACTGGAGTTCCCCACTCTTTGTCGTGGTAGGCGATGGCTAGTTCATTGCCGGCCCAGTAACAGCGGACGGGGCTTGATTGGGCTCTAGTCATTTTTTTTGGAGACGGGGCAAGCCCCGTCTCCATACAGTCTAGTTTGGTCTTCTAGTTTTACTGAAGTGATTTTGGATCGGAGCGGTTCTTGGGTGTTTTCTGGTTTAGCAACGCGACTAATTCTGCCGCACTGGCGGGAATTTTTACTTTGCCGCCGCGGATGATGTCTTTGGCGCTTACTTTTGAGCCGTAAAGTTTTTCGTTGGCGCTGCCGTCGGAGCGCAGGGTTGAGCCTTCCAGTGATACGCCGGCAAACAGGCCTTTGTTGCGGGAGTAGGAAAGAATTTCAGCCGACATCACCACGTCGGTTGCGCCTTCAGCAGTGCGGCCTTTGGGGCCGGCTGCGGCGGAGGCATCGGCTCCTAGTTTTACTTTGCTGCTTAGCAGGGACTTTGCGCCTCCAGGGTTCATCACCAGCAGGACAAAGTCAGTGGCTTGGCCGCCCAGCTGGAATCCTATGCTCAAGCCTTCCAGTGCATACAAGGCTGGCGGTCCCCAGGGGCCGGTGTAGTGCAGGCCGCTGCGGCAGATCATGACGCCGCGTCCATAGCTGCCGCCTACGCCGAATGCGCCCTTTTTCACTGAGGGCAGGACCACGATACACTCGGCTTTGTCGAGCAGGTCTTGCGGGATATCGTCGGGAATGTTGAGGATTTCTTTCAGGACCTGGCCTGATTCTTTGACGCGATCTTCTTCCTTGTCGCTATCGGCAAAGGCCGGCATCATGAGCGCAAAAATTAGACAAACCACTGAGAGCTTTTTCATGGGTCCTCCGTCTAATGTTATGTTGTTCAGGTCTATTTTAGCCATTTAACCACAACGAGGAACCATGAAGCGTTTTCTGGCCGTCCCATTCGGGCTGATTTTCTGTTTGCTACCCGCCGTTGCCCAGCAGAACTCGGATTCATCCAAGAAGCCTAACAAGGAGCAAAAGACCAAGGCAGAGGAGCAGGCGCAGAAAGCCCCTGAGGCTGCTGCCCCGGAGCAGAAGGCTGAGCCAGCGAAGGATGGTGACGATAAAGAAGTGCGCTTCGACGTGAGCGAAGTGCCTCCGGTGGTGACGCACCATCAGATCACGGTGAATGGTTCGGTGTTGAAGTACACGGCAACCGCCGGACGGCTTCCTCTGAAACGCGCCGACGGCAAGATTGAAGCCGAGATGTTTTTTGTGGCTTATACGCTGGATGGGGCGGATGCGGCGAAGCGTCCGCTGACGTTTGCGTTTAATGGCGGGCCGGGGTCGGCCACGATCTGGCTGCACATGGGCGCGCTGGGGCCTAAGCGCGTGATGATGAAGCCGGATGGGACGATGCCTCCGGCGCCGTATCGCATGGAGGACAATCCTTACACTTTGCTGGACAAGAGTGATTTGGTTTTTATTGATGCGATGAGTACCGGATTCAGCCGGGCGATGAATCCTGAGACTTCCAAGAAATTTCTGGGCGTGGATGGCGATATCAAAGCGTTTGGCGAGTTCATCCGGTTGTATTTGACTCGGTATGAGCGGTGGACTTCCCCGCTATTTATGTTTGGGGAGAGCTATGGGACTACGCGCGCTGCCGGGGTCGCGGGGTATCTGGCGGACCGGGGAATTTCTTTCAACGGGATTTCATTGCTCTCCATGGCGCTGACCTTTCAGACGCTGGAAAACAGCAAGAGCAATGATGAGCCTTACATTTTGCTGATTCCGACGTTCACCATGATCGCCGGCTATCACCACAAGCTACCTGCGGATTTGGCCGCGGACATGAATAGAGCGCGGGAGGAATCCGAGCAGTGGGCTACGGGCGAATACACGCAGGCTCTGGCCAAGGGCGATGCGCTTACTCCCGAGGAGCGAGCCAAGGTGATTGCGGACATGTCACGGTTCACCGGCTTGAGCAAAGATGTGATTGACCAGGCAAACTTGCGGATTGATGTGCCGAAGTTCACTCATTATTTGTTGCTGGATCAGAAGCTGCGCGTCGGGCGGCTGGATGGGCGGTTTACTGGAGTTGATCCGGATGGGTTGCTGGATACTTCGTTCTACGATCCGACCGAGCCGGCGATTGTGCCTCCTTATACTGCGATGTTCTACAACTATGTGCGGTCGGAGTTGGGATACAAGACTGATATGCCTTACAACGTGTTTCCCGATGATGATTCGAATTTTGAAAAGAACTGGGATTGGGGATCGGCGGCGAATGGGTATCCGGATACGGCGACGGCTTTGCGGCAGGCTTTGGTGAAGGACCCTTATTTGAAGCTGCAGGTGCTGGAGGGGTATTACGATCTGGCGACTCCGTACACTGCGGCGAATTACACCATGAACCATCTGGATTTGGGGCCGCAGTTTCGGAAGAATTTTTCGTTTGCTACGTTTGAGGCGGGGCATATGGTGTATCTGCCGGTGGAGGGGTTGAAGAAGATGAGGGCGGATACGGGTGGGTTTATGGAGCGGGCGTTGTGGAACTAAGGACTCTTCGACTAGGCTTAAGCCGAAAAACTAGGCATTACCCGGCACGCCATGTTGCTCATTGAGGGTCAAATGAGTGCTAGTGCCTGTTTACAACAGTTGACTAAGTCGCACACAATGCGGTTATGCAGCCGGAGCGCGAGATCGCTTTCGGCATTGGATTCGCAGCGGACGCCGTAAATCAGCCGAGTCTAGATACCCCGGAGTGGGCGGGAAATTTTGTGCTCCCATCTAATACCTCCAGTATATGAGGCGTACGCGAAAGTCCTCCACCGAATCGATGCACACTACGAAATCATTGATAGCCCCCTCTCACTAGTCTGAGATTGCCATTCTTAAAATTCCATCCTGCGAACCGCTATGGAGGTGATGAAGACGCAGACTAATCTGCCTCAGCGCCTCCCGAATGCGTCACCACTGGATCATGCGGCTTAGCATCGGGACCTACAATGAATGAAATTGCGACTGGAGCAGGCCAGCGAAAAGATGGTACATCAGCGCGGAGAACTATAGCTGGAAATCCTTCGTGAGGACAATATGTCAGTTCCCGAGCACCTGCGGGAGGCACAAACATGGATGCATAGCCGATGCTTGAGTTCTCAGTTCAGGACCTTGGCCTGCAAAGCAAGCCGACCATTTTTTAGGCATTGAATGGAGTGTGGGAAAAGCTTCTCTCCAAACTTCTGGTAGTCGCCGTAGGTGCAGCCATAGGGCTTGTCTTTTTGTGTAGTCGATTTCGCCAGTATGGTCCCACTATTCCGGTCAAAACACAGTGCCGCTTCCCATCCCCAGGGACTATTCACATTGATACATCGCAATGACAAGGAGCCCGCAGTGCGCTCCTCGATCTTCGACGGCTTCCATTCGTCCAATAGAAGCCAGTTTCCGTCCAAGTGGAATGCTAATAAATGCTCGTGTGTCGCTTTGATTCGCCGAAAATGCCATTTTATCAAGGGGGCCGTACCGAGTACTGAATCCTTCCTGTTTTCGCGACCTCCGTTGGCGGAAATCTCAGCGGTAATTTCAATGCGACATCTTGGGCGAGCCCAATCCTCAGTGTACGTCCCATTATTTGTGGTCCATCAGTGACGATAATCCTTGTGTTTGGGCTCTCAAGTGAAAAGCCGGAGCGCCGTCGGCCGAATTCGGACCATCGTTGGCGGTTCAAGAAATTCTAATTTCGTTCCCTTTTTTCACCAGTGACATTCTGGAATGCTTGGAAGTGACATCGCAATACGCGTGTTGATTCTTTCGCCCCAATTGCCCCTGAAATATCTGCGAATTCACATGCGTTTGCGCCTAGCCCTAGATGATGTTATCTCGGCGACGGCTGGCGTCTGTGCCAAGCCGTCGCTTGTTCGTAGGCCTGAGCTATTTGCAGAACCTTGGATTCCTGCCACTGCGGGCCTGCTATTTGTAAGCCTATCGGCAGTCCCGATTCGGTGAAGCCGCAGGGGACCGAGATCGCGGGTAATCCCCAGACGTTGAATGGTCGTGTGTTGCGTAGCAGGATCAACTCGTGTTCGCGGAGTTGGTCTGGATTTTGCTTTAATTCGGCGATGGTTGGAGGCGGGATGGGGACGGTTGGAGTCACCAGGACGTCTACGTCTTTGAATACCTCTCCAATTTCACGCGCGGAACTTTGCCAGCAGTTGCAGGCGGCGTTCAACTTCCGCCTGCTCCACGTTTGCGCCGTTCTGGATTCGCCTTAGGGTTTCGGGTTGATAGAGCTCTGGACTCCGCTTAGCGTACTCGGCGTGGTAGGCGTAGGACTCTGCGCCTTGCAGGGTTCTTTGCGTGGGGACTTCGAATTCCAGGTCGCGGATTTCTTTGGAGAGGGTGCGGAGTACATCCAGCGCATGTTTCATGGCGGACGCTACTTCGGGGTCCAGATCGTCAAAGAAAAATTTGCGGGGGACGCCGATCCCCAGAGGTTCTGGTTTTTCTGTCCAGTGCCGCGATGTAGTTGTCCACCGGCTTGTCAGCACTGAATTTGTCTTTGGCGTCGTATCCGGCAATCGCCTGAAGAATGACGGCTGCGTCGGAGACTCTTTTTGCAATTGGGCCTACGTGGTCGAACGACGGCGCCAGCGGAATTACTCCTCGCGTGCTGACCCTTCCGTAGGTTGGTTTCAGTCCTACTACTCCGCATGGCGATGCTGGTTCGCGGATGGAGCCTGCGGTGTCGGTGCCGATGGCGCCGTATCCCAGGCCGGCGGCTACGGCGGCGGCGGAGCCTCCTGAGGAGCCTCCGGTGATGTGGGCTGGGTTCCAGGGGTTGTGGACTTCTCCGTAGTAACTGATGATGGAGCTGCCGCCGTAGGCGAACTCGTGCAGATTTTGTTTGCCGAGGATGATGGCTCCGGCTTTTTTCAGGCGGGTTACTACTTCGGCGTCTTCGGTGGGAACTCGGTCTTTAAATAAGCGCGCTAGCGGCGGTGGTGCGGATGCCGGCGGTGTCGATGAGGTCTTTTAGGCCTATGGGAACGCCGTGGAGAGGGCCGCGCCAGTCGCCTTCGCGGATTTCTTGTTCGGCTTGGCGGGCCTGGGCTCGGGCTTGGTCGGCCATGACCGTGATGAAGGCGTTTAGGGTTGGGTTTAGTTTTTCGATTCGATCGAGGTGTTGCTCTACTAGCTCGACCGGGGAGAGGGACTTCCTCCTGAGCAGTTCTCCGAGTTCTAGGATGGTGGGTTGCACTGGCTTAAATCTTAACCGCATTGGTCGCGGGTAATGGTGAACCTAAACTAAAACGAACTTGTCATTCCGTCTCTAACGACGTGTGCCGAGTCAAGGCATTTTTGGCAAGACCTCTCCGCTGGCGTCTAAGGGTTTGATCTAGCGCCATTTCGCTCTATCCGGAAAGGTTTTGCGATTTTGACCAAGTCTCGTGTTCTCTCTCAATCGTGCGGTGGACGCAAGGTCTCACCATCCATCTCTTCGGTACTTGCTCCCAAGATTGCTACTGCGAACTCCCCACTCCTTCGGGGAGGCAGGCTGCCTACTCAACCAGTCTCCGAAACGTTCCGGCCACGGAATGACTCAGGCTTGCCTGCACACGCCCTCATAGTTGCGAGTATTGCAGTCCACGAATAAAACGAGGTACAACCTCATCGCCAGCTTGCGCGCCACCGCCACCTTGGCCAGCGCGCGATGTTTGCGCACTGCCAGGCGGCGATAGAAACGGCCCAACTCCGGGTCATAACGCGCTGCTGACTGTCCCGCTTCCACCAGCAAAAAACGCAGAACGAACTGCCCTGCTTGCTGATCGGTCCCAACTTCTGCCGTCCGTCCAGGAGTGCTCGCGCGGAATCTGCCCGAATAACTGCCCACTTGACGTCCCGACGGAAACGCTCCGCCGGTCCCAGCGTCAGCACCATGGCCATCGCCGTCACCGGACCCACTCCCGGATGGGTCATCAACTTCACTGCCGCCGGCCGTTGTTTCACTTCTTCTTCCACCTGTCTCTTCAGCTTCGCGATCTCCGCTTCCAACTGCCCCAACGTGGCCAGCAAGCGCTCGCGCCGCACCGCTGCATAGGGCAGCAACGCGAATTTTTCCAACTCCGCCCGCCCGCTTGCGCTCCACAGCTTTCACTTCCGCCGCACTCCCTGGCTCAATGCCAGTGCTTGCAGCTGGTTCTTGTTCCGGGTCCGTGCCTGCACTTGCTTGTGACGATGCACCAGCAACTGCCGCACGTCCCGCTCCTCCAGACTCGGCACCCAGATCCGCGGAAAACGGTCTTCGATCAACAGCTGCAGCAGATGTTGCGCATCTCGCCGGTCGGTCTTCTGCTTGCGCACCACGCTGGCGCGAATCTTCGCCGCTTCGCCCAACCACAGCTCCATGCCCAACTCCTGCAGCAACCGTTCTAACCAGGGATAGTGCCCGCAGGCTTCCATCCCCACCCGCACCGGTCGCTCCACCAGCGAGCGGTAAAACTGCTCCGCCTCGGGGCGATGTCTCAGGCGCTTCTCTTGATACTCTCCCGTCTGTTTGTCAAAGATCGCGACCTGCTGAAACCCAGGATGAAAATCACAGCCTATAATCAGCATGACGTTAGCTCCTTCTCGAGCCTGGCCGTTTCGCAGTTCCAATTACTCGCTATGATCGAACCAACGTCGTTATGCAATCAACAAGGAGCGTAGCGACGCGGAGGAATCTGCTTTCCTGGATAGCTCCATGAAGCTGTCGGCCAATAGCAGATTCCTGCTCTTCGCGGCGCTCATCGTCGGAATGACAAAGAGACTATTCACCATTCCTTTATAGAACAGTTCTATAATTAGGTGGGGTTCCTTCCACAGCGGAGGCTTTACAGTCATGGCCCAGATGACAGCTACTCCGGTCAGCACACAAGGGTTTTTCGTGATGGCAAATGGATTGAAGCCGGGGATCCGGTTGAGATTCACTCTCCTTACGACGGCAGTGTCGTGGGACAAGTATTTCAAGGGCGGCGAGAGCATGCCGAGGCGGCGATTGCTGCGGCGGTAAAGGCGTTTGGGACCACCCGGCGGCTGCCTGCGTTTGAGCGGCAGCGGGTGTTGCGGCAGGTGGCGGCGACCATTACGGCGCGCAAGGAAGAGTTTGCCCGGACTATGGCGCTGGAGTCGGGCAAGCCCTTGAAGGCGGCGCGGACGGAAGTCGAGCGGGGGATTTTTACCTTTAACGTCGCCGCCGAGGAGAGTACGCGGATTTACGGCGAGTATCTTCCGCTTGACTGGCAGCAGTTTACCGCCGGACGGTGGGGGATTGTGAAGCGGTTTCCGCTGGGGCCAGTTGCCGGGATCACTCCGTTTAATTTTCCTTTGAATTTGGTGGCGCATAAGGTGGCTCCGGCGATTGCGGCGGGGTGTCCTCTGGTGTTGAAGCCGGCGCCGCAGACTCCTTTGACGGCTTTGCTGCTGGCGGAGGCGGTGCAGCAGGCAGGGTGGCCGGATGGCGGGCTTAATGTGCTGCCGTTATCCAATGCTGATGCTGGGCTGCTGGTTTCCGACGAGCGCATCAAGTTGATTAGTTTTACTGGCAGTGCGGCGGTTGGGTGGCAGATCAAGAACAACGCTGGGAAGAAGAAAGTTGTGTTGGAACTCGGCGGGAACGCCGGGGTCATCGTGCACAGTGATGCTGATCTGGAGTTTGCAGCGGAGCGTTGTGCCATTGGCGGGTTCTCTTACGCTGGGCAGACTTGCATTTCCGTACAGCGGATCGTGGTCGAACGTTCGGTGTTTGGGAAGTTTATAGAGTTGCTGCTGGCCGCGGTTGACAGATTGAAGATGGGTGATCCGATGGATGATTCCGTGGACCTGGGGCCGCTGATTCGGGAAAGCGATGCGGTCCGGGCATGTGACTGGGTGAACGAGGCGGTGCGCGGAGGGGCCCGGCTGTTGGCGGGTGGGAAGCGCGATGGTTCGATGCTGGAGCCTACGGTTTTGACCGGGACCCGTCCCGAGATGAAAGTCAATTGTCAGGAAATTTTTGGGCCGGTAGTGACTGTGGAAGCTTATGACTCATTTGAGGAGGCTTTGCGGGCCATGAATAGCTCTCCTTATGGGTTGCAGGCTGGGGTTTTTGCCCGGGATGCCAAGCTGCTCTTTCAGGCTTATGAGGAGTTGGAGGTGGGGGCGGTGGTGGCCGGGGATGTGCCTTCGTTCCGGATTGATCATATGCCTTATGGGGGAGTGAAGGACTCCGGGCTGGGGCGCGAGGGGTTGCGGTATGCGATTGAGGAGATGACCGAGCCTAAGCTGATGGTGATGAATTTGCGGTAGGGCCTCGTGTGACTCTGTGCCTCTGTGGTGAGGTTTCGGTCCTTTTTGCTCGAACAGCAAACCAAAACCTTCCTCCTTAGTCGCTACAGCTCCTCGTCGGAATGACAAATCTTTCGATTGTTTTTTGGATGGCGTGAATAGTTTTTTCCTTCCCGAATTGGGAAAGTAAGTACTTCTGAGCGCCGGTGGAACCTGTTCGCATTTCGCTGAGGAAATTCCCTAAGATTTATTTTTTGAAGAATTTTTTTCGGATGAACCGTGCGAAATACCATTTCGTCATGCAAGCTGATATACTTTTCGGTCTTCTCGGAAAACTAGTTGCTGAATGTGGGTGTGTGGGGTAGGCAACACCGCCAAGACCGAAACTGTGTACCGGTTTCGCTGCACCTGAAATCAACTCTCGATGCAGATTTTTCACCGCAGCACGAATACATTATCTAGGGCCACGATTTATGGAGCAATCTTCGTGGTGGCGGCGCTCTTTTGGGCGGCGGCGGAGATTCAGCGCTCGCCTTACGTTACTTATGCGGGGGTAGCGCGGCCTCAGCCTGCGCCGTTTAGTCATCAGCACCACGTGGCTGGGTTGGGGATTGATTGCCGGTACTGCCATACCTCGGTTGAGACTTCGAGTTTTGCCGGGATTCCTCCTACGGCTACCTGCATGAACTGCCACCGGCAGATTTGGACCAACGCTCCCATGCTGGAGCCGGTGCGGGAGAGCTTCCGGACGGGCAAATCTCTGGTTTGGAACCGGGTGAACGATCTGCCGGACTTTGTTTATTTCAATCACAGCATTCATATCAATAAAGGCGTGGGGTGCAATACCTGTCATGGGCCGGTGGATCGCATGCCTTTGATGTACAACTACGCTTCGTTGCAGATGGAGTGGTGCCTGGAGTGCCATCGCGCGCCGGAGAAGAATTTGCGGCCGCGGGAGCAGGTATTCAATATGCGGTATCAGCAGCCTTCGTCGGACAATCCGGTGGAGTTTGATGGGCAGAAATATATTGACCAGATTTCGCTGGGGACGGCGTTGAAGGCGAAGTATCACCTGCGGACTACCGCGGATATTACGAGTTGCTCGACTTGTCATCGGTAAGATTTTTGAACTGTCATCCTGAGCGGAGTGAGTGGTGCGCGAAGCGAAGCACTCACGGAGTCGAAGGACCCCTTCAAGGGTGGCAGCGGTAGTGGCGATGTTGGGCGTTCTCATGGCGCCGCTTCCAGGGTGATTTAGAGAATGCCTTGCAGCAGCATCGAAGGCGTAAAAGTTGCAGGGATCCTTCGACTGCGCAAGAGCCCGCTTCGCGTGCTCTTGCTTCGCTCAGGATGACAGTGGTTTAGAGTTAAGAACATGAAGAACGACGAACAAAACGGTAGGCGCATCAGCATCAGGAAGATGTTTGCCCCAGCAAAAAGGGCAAGCTTGATCTTGAGACCGTGCGGGCGCAGATTGCGGAGACCCAGGGGCCGGAGTTCTGGCGGTCGCTCGAAGAATTGGCGGGTAGCGAAGAATTCCGCGAGATGATGCACCGCGAGTTCCCCAAGGGCGCTTCCGAGTGGCTCAGCGGGGTTTCGCGGCGTGGATTCTTGCAGATGATGGGCGCTTCCATGGCGCTGGCCGGGATGACGGCCTGCACCAAGCAGCCGCTGGAGCCGATTGTTCCTTATGTGAAGCAGCCGGAAGAAATCATTCCTGGGCGGCCTTTGTTTTATGCCACGGCATTCACGCTGGGCGGGTATGCGAGTCCTCTGCTGGTGGAAAGCCACATGTACCGGCCCACCAAGATTGAGGGCAATGACCAGCATCCGGCCAGTTTGGGCGGGACCGATATTTTTGCCCAGGCGTCACTTTTAGAAATGTATGACCCCGACCGGTCGCAGACCATCACCTATCTTGGCGATGTCCGGACCTGGGGGGATTTTGTTAACGCCGTGCGCGGGCCGCTGAATATCCAGAAGGGATTGAAGGGCGCGGGGATTCGGGTTCTTTCGCGGACTTTCTCTTCGCCTACTTTGGCCGATCAGAAGAAGGCGTTTCTGGCGATGTATCCCGAGGCCAAGTGGCATGTGTATGAGCCCATCAATCGCGACAATGTGCTGGAAGGCGCGAAGCTGGCGTTCGGGCAGCCGGTTGAGACCCGGTATGACTTCTCTAAGGCTGATGTGATTCTGTCGCTGGATGCGGACTTTTTGGCGGCCGGGTTCCCGGGATCAGTGAAGTACATCCGCGATTTTGCCAAGCGGAGGAATCCGGAAGCTGGCGAGATGAACCGGTTGTATGTGGTGGAGAGCGGGATGACGGCGACCGGGGCCAAGGCGGACCACCGGTTTCCGATGCAGGCCGCTCGGATTGAAGACGTTGTGCGCAACTTGGCGAATCCCCTTCTGTTTCCGCCTGAACATGCCAATGGCGGCGTAGTTGGCGATATTCTTGGTCCGGCAGGGCTAATTGCCCCAGAGTTAGTGAAACATCGCGGTGCCAGCGTGATCGTGGCAGGCGAGCATCAGCCGCCCGCTGTTCATACTCTCGCGCACTCCCTGAATCAGGCTCTGGGCAACGTCGGCAAGACGGTCTTCTATACCGATCCAGTAGATGCCGATCCGATCAACCATGCCGAGTCGATCAAAGAATTAGTTAGCGACATGCGCTCCGGCAAAGTTGACATGCTGGTCATACTTGGCGGCAATCCTGCTTATGATGCACCGGCTGATCTTGGTTTCGCGGATGCGCTTAAGAACACCAATATTCCGATCCGCGTTCATCATGGTCTTTATCAGGATGAAACTGCGGAACTTTGTCAATGGCATGTGAATGAAGCGCATTATCTCGAAGCCTGGAGCGACAGCCGTGCTTATGACGGAACGGTCAGCATCGTGCAGCCGCTGATTGCTCCGCTTTATGACGGCAAGAGCACGCATGAGGTGGTCTCCTTGCTCATGGGGCAGGCGAGCACCAGCGGTCATGACATCGTTAAGGCTTACTGGCAAAAGCAGCATTCGTCTGACTTCGATAAGTTCTGGCGGAAGTCGCTGAATGATGGCTGGGTTGAAGGAACCGCGTTTGCCCCGAAGCAGGTAACGGCAAAGACCGGGAATTTCTCGATCTTAGTAGCGATACCTAGTGGTGGAGTCGAGCTCAATTTCCGCCGCGATCCCTCCATCTACGATGGCCGCTTCTGCAACAACGGTTGGCTGCAAGAGCTGCCCAAGCCGATGAACAAGCTGACTTGGGACAATGCCGTGCTCATCAGTCCCAAGACTGCCGAGGAGAAAAATCTCAAGACTGAAGATGTGGTTGAGATTTCTCTGAACGGCAAGAGCGTTGAAGGGGCGATCTGGATACAGGCGGGGCATCCGGACAATTCCATTACCGTATTTCTTGGCTATGGACGGCGCCGTGTGGGACGGGTGGGAGCGGGGGCTGGGTTTGACGCTTATCCGCTGCGCTACAGCGCGACTCCGTGGACTGCGAGCGGCGTAACGATCGCGCCTACCGGCAAGACTTACAAGCTGGCTTCGACGCAGGGCTATCAGACGATGGATACCGGTTCCGGCACGCGTCCGCTGGTGCGGACGGCGTCGCTGGAGGAGTATCGCAAGGAGCCGGATTTCGCGAAGGAAGAAGAAGTTCCCAAGGAACTTACGCTTTACCAGCCTTATCCGTACGCAAAAGAGCCTTACAACTGGGGCATGGCGATTGATCTGAATGCCTGCGTGGGATGCAACAACTGCATTCTGGCCTGCCAGTCGGAGAACAACATTGCTGTCGTCGGCAAAGAGCAGACTGTAATTGGGCGGCACATGCACTGGTTACGGGTGGATGCCTACTATCAGGGCGACCGGGAAAATCCCAAGGCGTACTTCCAGCCAGTGCCTTGCATGCAGTGCGAGAACGCTCCTTGTGAAGTGGTTTGTCCGGTGGGCGCTACCGTGCATTCGACCGAAGGCTTGAACGACATGGTGTACAACCGCTGCGTCGGGACGCGGTATTGCTCGGACAACTGTCCTTATAAGGTGCGGCGGTTTAATTTCCTGTTGTTCCAGGACTTCGATACTCCGCAGTACAAGATGATGCGCAATCCGGATGTCACCGTGCGCAGCCGCGGGGTGATGGAGAAGTGCACCTACTGCGTGCAGCGGATCAATGAGCATCGCATTGATGCGGAGCGGGCGGACACCAAGATCCAGGACGGCGAGTTGCAGACCGCTTGCCAGCAGTCTTGTCCGGCGGAGGCGATTGTGTTTGGGAACATTAATGATCCCAATAGCCGTGTGAACAAATTGAAAGCGCAGGCACGGAATTACAGTTTGCTGGCGGATTTGAATACCCGTCCGAGGACTACGTATTTGGCGGAGATACGGAATCCGAACTCATTGATTTGTCATCCTGAGCGGAGTGAGCGTTCCGCAGGAACTTGGAGTCGAAGGATCGCTATGCAGCGTGACTACGGTTGGTAGTTGGGATTTTGATAGCACCGCGTCCGTGATTTAAGAAAGTGCCTTGAGAGGTCGAGGGTTCGGTAGTGCATAGGGGTCCTTCGACTGCGCAAGAGCCCGCTTCGCGTGCTCTTTGCTTCGCTTTTATTGCATAACGACGTTGGCTCGATCGTAGCGAGTAGATTGGAAGCTGCGAGTCGACCAAGGCTCGAGAGGAGCCAACGTCATGCTGATTATAGGCTGTGATTTTCATCCTGGGTTTCAGCAGGTCGCGATCTTTGACAAACGAACGGGAGAGTATCAGGAGAAGCGGCTGAACCACCGGGAAGAGGCGGAGCAGTTTTACCGTTCTTTCGCGGGGCAGGAGGTGCGAGTGGGGATGGAGGCCTGCGGGCACTATCCCTGGTTCGAGCGGTTGCTTCAGGAGTTGGGGTTCGAGCTGTGGCTGGGAGATGCGGCCAAGATTCGGGCCTCGGTGGTGCGGCAGCAGAAGACCGACCGGCGGGACGCGGAGCAGTTGCAGGTGTTGATGCGGGAAGAACGGTTTCCGCGGATTTGGGTGCCGAGTCTGGAGGAGCGGGACGTGCGGCAGTTGCTGGTGCATCGGCACAAGCAGGTGCAGGCACGGACCCGGACCAAGAACCAGTTGCACGCGCTGGCGTTGAGTCAGGGAGTGCAGCGCAAGCGCAAGCTGTGGACCGAGGTGGGACGGGCGGAGTTGGAGAAGTTGGAGTTGCTGCCCTACGCCGCGGTGCGTCGCGAGCGCTTGCTGGCGGCGCTGTACCAGCTGGAAGTGGAGATCAACCAACTGAACCGGCGGTGGAAGCGGAAGTGAAGCAACGTCCGGCGGCAGTGAAGTTGATGACGCATCCGGGAGTGGGGCCGGTGACGGCGCTGGCCATGGTGCTGACGCTGGGCCGGCGGAGCGTTTCGAGAATGGGCGCAAAGTGGGCAGCTACTTTGGGCTGATTCCCAGCGAGCATTCCAGCGGAGGACGGCAGAAGCTGGGACACATCAGCAAACAGGGCAGTTCGTTTCTGCGCTTTTTGCTGGTGGAAGCGGGACAGAGTGCGGCGCGCTATGACGCCGAGCTGGGCCGTTTTTATCGCCGACTGGCGGCGCGCAAACATCGCGCGCTGGCCAAGGTGGCGGTGGCCAGGAAACTGGCCACGCGGTTGTACCTGATGTTGCGCGAAGACTGGAACTACGCGCAACTGTGCAAGGCCGTTGTGCAGGCGAGCCCGAGTCATTCTGTGGCGGCAAGACCGAAGCCGAGCGCTTGAGTAGGCAGCCTGCCTCCCTGAAGTAAGTGGGGAGTTCGAAGCAGCAATTGTGGGAGCACGTACCGAAGAGATGGGTGGTGAGACCTTGCGTCCACCGCACGATTGAGAGAACACACGAGCCGTGGTCGAAATCGCACAAGCAACGGCAACAACAAAAGCAAAAGCGCTGGGGAAAAGGAACGTCAAAACCTCTTCCACCGCGTCAATGCCGTGGTGTCGCCAAAATCTGCCTTGACACCGAGTCCGTCGTTAGAGACAGGATGACAATGGTTTTAGTAACGCGGAATTAATTCATGAATGAGCAGACAGAACAGCCACTACGGGCACCGGTAATTGCGCCGGGTTATACCTTTGGCTCGGTCACGGACAAGATCAGTTCGATCGTGCTCACGCGCCCGACTTCGAACGGGTGGTTTGTCGGTTTTGGAATTGCGTTCCTGCTCACCATGATGCTGCTGTACGCGCTGGGATATTTGTTTGTGAAGGGCGTCGGCATCTGGGGCATTACCATCCCCATCGGGTGGGGATTTGCCATCGTTAACTTTGTTTGGTGGATCGGCATCGGCCACGCCGGAACTTTGATTTCCGCCATCCTGATGCTGTTGCGTCAGTCCTGGCGCAACTCGATCAACCGCTTTGCTGAGGCCATGACGTTGTTCGCGGTGGCCTGCGCGGGAATTTTTCCTTTGGTGCACACCGGGCGTCCCTGGCTGGCGTACTGGCTGTTTCCTTATCCCAATACCATGAACGTGTGGCCGCAGTTTCGCAGCCCGCTGGTGTGGGACGTGTTTGCGGTTTCGACCTACGCGACTATTTCCGCGCTGTTCTGGTATGTGGGGTTGATTCCGGATTTGGCGACGCTGCGCGACCGTACCGACAAGCGTGCGCTGAAGATCATTTACGGCATGGCGGCGTTGGGGTGGCGCGGATCGGCGCGGCACTGGCACCGGTATGAGACGGCCTATTTGCTGCTGGCCGGACTGGCGACGCCGCTGGTGCTCTCAGTACACACCGTGGTCAGCTTTGATTTTGCGGTCGGCATCGTGCCGGGATGGCACACTACGATTTTCCCGCCCTATTTTGTGGCCGGCGCAATCTACTCCGGTTTTGCCATGGTTCTGATGCTGGCCATTCCTATCCGGAAGATTTATGGGTTGGAAGGTTTTATTACCAAGACGCACCTCGACAACTCTGCCAAGGTCATGCTGGGCACGGGATTGATTGTGGCTTACGGCTACATCATCGAAGCGTTTATGGGTTGGTACAGCGGGAACCGATACGAGGCGTTCACCTTCTGGAACCGGCTGCACGGGCCTTACTGGATGCTGTATATGCTGCTGTGGATTTGCAACATCATCATTCCGCAGATTTTGTGGATCAAAAAGTTCCGCACCCATCCGGTGTGGCTGTTCATTATTTCCGGCGTGGTGCTGTGCGGCATGTGGCTGGAGCGTTTTGTGATCGTGGTGGTCAGCCTGCATCGCGACTTCCTGACATCTTCCTGGGGCATGTATTACCCGACGCGTTGGGACTGGATGACCTTCATTGGGACCATCGGCATGTTCCTGGCGGCCATGTTCCTGTTTGTGCGCCTGCTGCCCATGATTTCGATCTTCGAAATGCGCACCCTTCTGCCTGAGGCGGAGGTGGAGGAATGAAGCGTACGGCGATCTATGGATTGCTCGCGGAGTTCGATTCGCCTACGGCTTTGGTGAAAGCGGCGGAGCAGACCCACGCTGCCGGATACAAAAAAATCGACGCCTACAGCCCTTTGCCGGTGGAAGGGTTGGCGGAGGCGATTGGGTTCCATCATGATGCGGTGCCGCTGGTGACTTTGATTGGCGCGATCATCGGAGGAGTGAGCGGGTACTTGTTGCAGTACTGGATCAACGTAATTAATTATCCGCTGAATATCGGCGGCAAGCCGTTTCATTCCTGGCCGGCGTTCATCATTGTGACTTTTGAGATGACGATTTTGTTCGGCGGGATTGCGGCGGTGTTTGGCATGCTGGCGTTGAATGGGCTGCCCATGCCGTATCACCCGGTGTTTAACGTGGAGCGGTTTGCCATGGCCAGCAAGGACCGGTTCTTCTTGATCGTGTTTTCTTCGGACAAGAAGTATGACGATGCGAAGACGCGCGAGTTTCTGGAGAAGCTGGGGCCGAAGACGCTGGTGGAGGTGCCGGATTAATCTTCTGGGCGCAAATTCGGTAGGTACCTCAGCGGCTAAAGCCGGTCAAGATCGGTGTTCTACCGCAGCGCTGAAGCGCTGCTCCACTCTGTTATCGCTGATCGCGATACTTGGTTTGGCTTCTGCCTGCCGGCAGGACATGCATGACCAGCCGCGGTTTAAGCCGCTGGCTAAGAGCGATTTTTATGCCGACCTGAGGTCGGAGCGGCCTCCGGTGGAGGACACCGTCGCGCGCGGTCAGTTGCATGAGGACACTTATTTTTATACCGGCAAGATCGGGAATACCCCCGGCGACTACATGCCGTTTCCAGTCACCGAGAAAGACCTGGCGCGCGGACGCGAGCGCTACAACATTTATTGCGCGCCTTGCCACTCGCGGATGGGGGATGGCAACGGCATGATTCCGCAACGAGGGTTTAAGCATCCGCCTTCGTATCACATTGAACGTTTGCAGAAGGCTCCTTTGGGGTATTTCTTTGACGTCATGACCAACGGGTTTGGGGTGATGCCGGATTATGCTTCGCAGATTCCGGCGGTTGACCGGTGGCGGATCGTGGCCTACATCCGCGCTTTGCAATTGAGTCAGGACGCGACCCAGGCGGACGTACCGGCGGGGCAGAAAGTGCCTTCCGCAGCGCCGCGCTTCAAGGAACCGGGATCGGGGGCGACTTTGCCGGTGGTTGACAGCAAGCCGGAAGCGCCGGCGGAGCACGAATGATGAGCACCATGACCCACAATCTGGATCTGTCGGCACCGCCGGTGGTCAAAACCATCGGGCAGCGGTCGCTGGTCATCGGGCTGGTGTTCGCCGGGATTTCGGCAGCGGTTGCCTACTGGCGTTACGACGAATTCATCCAGGCGTATCTGCTGGGCATCATGATGTGGCTGGGGGTGACGCTGGGATCGATGGCGATTCTGATGCTGCGCCACCTGACCAAGGGCGCGTGGGGCATGGTGATCCGCCGCATACTGGGCGCGGCCATGCGGACCATTTCACTGGTTACGGTTCTATTTATACCGATTGGGTTGGAGGTATATTTCGGCCACCACAATCTTTATGTGTGGCTGAATCCTGCGGAAATTGCCAAGAGCACACACTTGCAGTGGGTCACGCAAAAATATCTAAATTCGCCGGGATTCATTGCCCGCGCGGCCTTGTATTTCCTGATCTGGAACCTGATTTCGTTTTTCCTGAGCAAATGGTCGCGGGAGCAGGACCGCCCGCACCCGCGCGACAACACGGTGCGCTTCAAGGCCCTGAGCGGGCCGGGGATTCTGCTTTACGCATTCACGATTTCGTTCGCCACCATTGATTGGGTGATGTCGCTCGATCCAAGCTGGATTTCGACCATCTATGGATTGCTGATCCTGATCGGGCAACTGCTCGCAGCATTGTGTTTTGCGATTGTGATGGAGCGCATTTTGTTCCGTTACAAGCCGATGTCGGAACTGCTTAAGCCGGAACAGGTGCACGATCACGGCAAATTCATGCTGGCTTTCATCATGGTGTGGGCCTATTTCGGTTTTTCGCAGTGGCTCATCATCTGGGCGGGCAATCTGCCGGACGAGATCACCTGGTACATGCGACGGCTCCATGGGGGATGGGGCGCCGCCGGGCTGGTGCTGGTGATCGGCCAGTTCGTGGTGCCGTTTGTGTTCCTGCTTTCGCGGTCGCTCAAGCGCAACATTGCCAAGCTGGCCTGGCTGGCGGTGTGGGTGATGCTGATGCGCTGGGTGGACCTGTACTGGATCATCGAACCGAATTTTTCCACGACGATGCGGGTGACGCTGGCGGAGATTGTGGTGCCAATCGCCATGGGCGGATTGTGGCTATGGTATTTCTGCCGGAACCTGGCGGCCATGCCGCTGGTGCCGGCCTACGATCCGTTTGCCAAGGAAGTGCTGGAGCCGGCGCATGAGTAACCACGTGCATCAGGAACCCGATTACGAGCAGCAGGACCTGCGGTCGAAGACGGTGCTGCTCTTTTTCGTGGGGCTGGTGGTCATGCTGGCGGTGGCTTATGTGGTGGTTGCCGGTGTGTACAAGGGTTTGGGCCATTACGATCAGGCGCACCAGCCGGAGCAGAATCCGCTGGCGGTGAATACTTCAAGCGGCGAGCAGCGGCGGTCGGTGCCCAAGCAAGCTACCGAAGGCCAGATCAAGCACGATTTTCCAGAGCCTCGTCTCGAAGAGGATGAGCGGGTGGAGTTGCAGGACTTGCGCGGGCCGAACGACGAACAGCTTGCGACTTACGGCTGGGTAGATGAGAAAAGCGGGGTGGTCCACATTCCGATTGAACGGGCGATGGAATTGATCGCCCAGCGCGGACTGCCGGTTCGTCCGCAGGCCGGGGCTGCTGCGAACGGCTCGGTGACCATGGGCAGCACGAAGAAGAAGTAGATCAACCATAAGGTGTGCAGTGATGTTGAGTGATTACAAAAAATCGGGTGCGATGTTTTTCGGTGTGGTGTTGTTGCTGTCGGTTGCGGCCTGGGGACAGGCCCGGAGTTCAGGGATCCTTTCGCCTCCGGCGAATGTGCGGCCTCCCGGATTACAGAATGTTGGCTTCGAGCAAAAGTTGAATGGGCAGATCCCGGCTGATCTCACCTTCCACGACGAAACCGGCAAGGACGTTAAGCTGGGCAATTATTTTGGCAAGCGTCCGCTCATCCTGAACCTGGTGTACTTCCGCTGCCCGATGCTGTGCGGCGAGGTGTTGAGCGGGCTGACCAACTCGATGAAGATTTTGAAGTTCGATGTCGGCGACCAGTTTGATGTGCTCACCGTGAGCTTCGATCCGCGGGAGGGGCCGGAGCTGGCGGCGCAGAAGAAGGCGGAATACCTGAAGCGCTATGGGCGTCCGGGCGCGGCCGAAGGCTGGCATTTTCTTACCGGCGACCAGGCCAACATCGAGAAGCTGACCAACGCGGCGGGTTTTCAGTACCAGTTCGATCCCAAGACCGGGCAGTTCGCGCACGTGACTGCGATCATCGTGCTTACGCCCCAGGGGAAGATTGCGCAGTATTACTACGGCGTGGAGTATGCGCCGAAGGATTTGCGGCTGGGGCTGGTGCAGGCCTCGAACAACCAGATCGGCAGCGTGGTGGACCAGGTGCTGCTGTATTGCTACCACTACGATCCGGCCACGGGGAAATACGGCGCGGTGGTGGCGCGGGTGCTGCGGCTGGCGGGATTGGCGACCATCATGATCCTGGGAGGCATGCTGCTGATTTTGTTTCGGGTTGGACCGAAGCGGGAGAAGCCGGGCAGCGTTTGAAGTTTTGCTTGCGCGGCGGGTTGAGTGACGAGTAACGACCGAAGACCGACTTATGCTTAGCAATTTTCCACTGTGGCCCTCACGGGCCTCGACGATGGCGGGGAATGTAGACGCGCTCTACGTCTTCCTGCTGCTGATCTCCGCCTTCATGTGCGCGGCGATCTTCACCATGATCCTGGTGTTCGCCATACGGTACCGGCGGCGTCCGGGGGTCGAGGCGGAGCAGATCGAAGGCTCGCACAAGCTGGAGATCACCTGGTCGGTAGTCCCGTTGTTCGTCTTTCTGTTTATTTTCTCCTGGGGCGCCTTTGTATATTTCCAGGAACGCACGCCTCCGCGGGACGCGACCACGGTTTATGTCGTGGCCAAGCAGTGGATGTGGAAGATCCAGCACGAAGAGGGTGTGCGCGAGATCAATCAGCTGCATGTGCCGGTGAACCGCGATGTGAAACTGCTGATGACCTCGCAGGATGTGATCCACAGTTTTTATGTGCCTGCCTTCCGGCTGAAGCAGGACGTGCTGCCGGGGCGCTATACGACGTTGTGGTTCAAGGCGACCAAGCCGGGAACGTATCACTTGTTCTGCGCGGAGTATTGCGGCACGCAGCACTCCGGCATGGTGGGGGACGTGGTGGTGATGGAGCCGGCGCAATATGAAGCGTGGCTGGGCGGGAGCGTCGGGGCGGGGAACATGGCCTCCGCCGGAGCGACGCTATTCCAGCAACTTGGGTGTTCGACCTGCCATCGCTCCGACACCCAGGGACGCGGGCCCGATCTGAATGGAGCGTTCGGCAAGAAGGTCCTGTTGGAAGACGGCACCACCGTGATTGCCGATGAGGCTTACGTCCGCGAATCCATCCTGGTCCCGACCGCCAAAGTGGTGAGCGGGTTCAAGCCGGTCATGCCGCCTTTCCAGGGCCTGGTGAACGAAGAACAGTTGAATGCCTTAGTGGCGTATGTGAAGTCACTGAGCAAACCCGCGACCGGAGCCGCCAGTGCGTCCGCGGGCGCGCAGCTTGAGGAACCGAAGGTGCAACCGTAATGGCTACCGGAGCGATCACCGCCGAACGCCCGAACTATCTGAACCAGGAGTACGGCATCAAGTCCTGGCTGCTGACCACCGACCACAAGCGGATCGCGCTGCTCTACCTGATTTCGATTACCTTCTTTTTCTTTATCGGCGGATTGTTCGCGCTGCTGATCCGGCTGGAATTGCTCACTCCCGCCGGCGACCTGGTGCAGGCCGATACCTATAACAAGCTGTTCAGCATGCACGGCCAGGTGATGATTTTCTTTTTCCTCATCCCTTCGATTCCTGCGGTGCTGGGGAACTTCCTGGTCCCGCTGATGATCGGCGCCAAAGACCTGGCTTTTCCCAAAATCAACCTGCTGAGCTGGTATTTGTACATTATCGCGGGAGCGGTGTATGTGCACTGCATCCTGACCGGCGGGGTGGACACGGGCTGGACCTTTTACACTCCGCTTAGTACGGCGTTCAGCAATACCAAAGTGGCCGAGGCGGGGATCGCAATCTTCATCAGCGGATTCTCGTCCATTCTGACCGGGCTGAACTTCGTGGTGACTATTCACCGCATGCGCGCACCGGGCATGACCTGGATGCGCCTGCCGCTGTTCATCTGGGCGCACTATGCCACTAGCATCATCCAGTTGCTGGGGACGCCGGTGATTGCCGTTACCCTGGTTTTGGTTGTGGTGGAGCGGGTGCTGCATCTGGGGATTTTTGATCCGCGGCTGGGCGGCGACCCGCTGTTATTTCAACATTTGTTCTGGTTCTATTCCCATCCCGCGGTCTACATCATGATCCTGCCCTCGATGGGGGTGGTGACTGAGGTGATTGCCTGCTTTGCCCGCAAGCGCATCTTCGGGTACACCTTCATCGCCATGTCGAGTATTGCGATTGCGGTGTTCGGCTTCCTGGTGTGGGCGCACCATATGTTTACCGCCGGCATTTCGTTGCAAGCAGCGCTGATCTTTTCTCTTTTGAGCTATATGGTGGCGGTGCCCTCGGCGATCAAGGTGTTTAACTGGACCGCCACCCTGTACAAAAGTTCGATCACGTTTTCCACGCCCATGCTGTACGCCTTCGGCTTCATTGGGCTGTTTACCATGGGCGGACTTACCGGGCTGTTCCTGGCGGCGCTGGGGATTGATGTCCATGTGACCGACACTTACTTCGTCATCGCCCATTTCCACTACATCATGGTGGGAGGCGCGGTAATGGGCTATATGGCGGGAATTCACTTCTGGTGGCCGAAGATTTCCGGGCGTTTGTATCCCGAGGGATGGGGACGGCTGGCAGCGCTGATCGTGTTTATCGGATTCAATCTTACCTTCTTCCCGCAGTTCGTTCTCGGTTACATGGGCATGCCGCGGCGTTATTGGGA
The DNA here is from genome assembly GCA_963837365.1 of uncultured Acidobacteriota bacterium. Lineage (GTDB taxonomy): Bacteria > Acidobacteriota > Terriglobia > Terriglobales > Acidobacteriaceae > CAWBXL01. The sequence continues at coordinate 663,390 of CAWIMW010000002.1, read as the reverse complement.
CTACTCGCACTCTCCGGAGTTCCAGGTGTTGAATGTGCTTTCCACCGCCGGGGCCACCATTCTTGCGGTTGGTTACCTGCTGCCGATGATTTATTTCCTGTGGTCCATGCGCTACGGGAAAATTGCCGACGCCAATCCCTGGGCCGCGTCGGGGCTGGAGTGGATGACGCAATCTCCGCCCACCACCTTTAACTTTGACGAAACTCCGCATGTGACCTGGGAAGCCTACGACTACGCCAACATTCCGGCGCCCGAGGAGGTGACGGTTGAGCAATAGCGATGCTGCGGTCGAGCACGTCCACGGGCCGGAACTGCGGCACCACTTCGCCGACGCCGAGCAGCAGAAGCAGGCTTCGTCGCTGGGCATGTGGCTGTTCCTGGCCACGGAAATCATGTTTTTCGGCGGGATGTTCTGCGCCTACCTGATCTACCGGCTGGCGTACTTCAAGGACTTCGCGGCCGCCAGCAAGACGCTGGACATCACATTGGGGACGGTCAATACCGCGGTGCTGATTTGCAGCAGCTTGACCGTAGCGCTGTCGATCAAGGCGGCGCAGCTGGGGAAGCGGAAGCTAATGCTCTGGTTGCTGGTCCTTACCATGATTTTCGGCGCGGCGTTTCTGGGGATCAAGGGCGTCGAGTGGGCCAGTAAGTTCAAGGAACACCATGTGCCCGGGACGACCTTTCATTTTGAGGAGCCGGGCGAAGCCGGGCTGAACCCGCAGCACGCTGAGATTTTCTTTTCGCTGTACTTCGCCATGACCGGGTTGCATGCGCTGCACATGATCATCGGTCTGGGCATTTTTGCCTTCCTGACTTATCACGCGTGGAAGGGAACGTACACGCCGCGCTACCACACGCCGCTGGAAATCGGCGGCTTGTACTGGCACTTTGTGGACATTGTCTGGATCTACCTGTTTCCATTGTTGTATCTGATTGACCGGCACAAGTGAGCGAACCTATGTCTGAACACGTTGTATCCAACAAGATTTACGTCGGCATCTGGGCACTGCTCACGGTGCTGACGGTGGTCACCGCGCTGGTTGCGTTTGTGGACCTGGGCCCCTTCAACACAGTGGTCGCCCTCACCATCGCCAGCATTAAGGCGGTGGTGGTGGTGCTGTTTTTCATGCATGTGAAATACACCAGTGAGAAGCTGACCAAGACAGTCATCATCGCGGCCATCTTCTGGCTGATGCTGTTGCTGGTCCTGAGCCTGGCCGACTACTCCACCCGGATGATCAGCTAGGGCGATTTCCTTCCGGCAAGCCGATTCGATTTGCGATATACTCCGCCGTCGGGCTACTTCTCCTTTGCGAGGTGACTTATGGCGTTCTGCAACTCCTGTGGCGCTACTCTCGATGCTGGTACAAAGTTCTGCAACAAGTGTGGAGCGTCCGTGCCTGCGGCCAGCGCTTCCCCAGCTTCACCGGCAGCTCCGGGGGCTGGAACTCCGCCCAAACAAGGCGGCAGTGCGGTAAAGATCATTCTGATTGTTGTGGCCGTGGTGGTGGGGCTGGGGATCATCGGAATTGGAACGGTCAGCTACATCGGCTACAGAATGGTCAAGAGCAGCCACGTTACGGAAAAGAACGGAAAAGTGACGATCGAGTCGCCCCTAGGCAGCATGGAGGCGAACAGTGATCCCGAGGAAACAGCCCACAACATCGGCATCGATCTTTATCCCGGGGCCAAGGCACAGAAGAACGGGTCGGTCTCGATGACCATCGCAGGAATGCACACTGCAACCGCAGTGCTGGAAACCGACGATCCAGCGGAACAGGTCGCAGAGTTCTATCGTTCCAAGCTGCCCAAGGCCAACTACACCAGCCAGGGAGACACGTACTCGTTGTACTCCGGCGATAAGGACGATATGACCACGGTCACGATCCAAGGCCATGACGGCAAGACCATGATTCAGATGACCCGGGTTACCAAGGCCAGTAAGTAGCTGTCGCCCCCCATGCCGCAAGACTTTGCAGAGCTTGCCCGCGCCGCCAAGTCGGTAAACGTAGATGCCGAAGGGCTGGCAGCGGCTCTGCGGCGGAATCTGCGTGGGGAAGTCCGCTTCGATAACGGCAGCCGCGCGCTTTACTCGACTGACGCATCCAACTACCGGCAAGTTCCCATCGGCGTTGTAGTTCCTCGAAATGCGGATGATGTAATTGCTACCGTGGCAACGGCACGGGAATTTGGCGCGCCTATTCTTTGCCGCGGCGGGGGGACCTCCCTTGCCGGCCAGTCCTGCAACGTGGCCGTCGTCCTCGATTTTTCCAAGTACATGTCGGAGATTCTGGAGGTTGATCCGGTGCGCCGGCTGGCCACGGTGGAGCCCGGAGTGGTGCTGGACCGGCTGCGCAACGCGGCTGAGAAACATAAGCTTACTTTTGCGCCTGATCCGGCAACCCATGACCGCTGTACTTTGGGCGGGATGATTGGCAACAACTCCTGCGGCGTTCACTCGGTGATGGCGGGGAAAACCGACGACAACATCGAGGGGCTGGAAGTTTTGACCTATGACGGTCTGCGGCTGGAGGTTGGAGCGACCAGTGAGCAGAAGTTGGATGGGCTCATTGGCGCGGGTGGGCGGGTGGGAGAGATTTATGGCGGGCTGAAAACTCTTCGCGATAAGTATGCCCAGCTGATTCGCGAACGCTATCCCGATATTCCACGCCGGGTTTCGGGTTACAACCTGAACCAATTGCTTCCGGAAAATGGATTTCATGTTGCGCGGGCCCTGGTCGGGACCGAGGGGACTTGTGTCACTGTACTCAAGGCCACTTGCCGGCTGGTGGAGAGTCCGCCGCAGCGGGTGCTGGTGCTGATTGGGTATCCCGATGTTTACCAGTGTGCCGATCATGTGCCGGAAATTATGGAGCACAGGCCGATTGGCCTCGAAGGCTTCGATGGGCAGCTGGTGAATTTCAGCCGCCGCAAGGGAGTGAATCCGGAAGGGGTCGCGCAGTTGCCGGAGGGGGGCGGATGGTTGATGGCGGAATTTGGCGGGGACACGTTGGCCCAGTCCGAAGATCTGGCGCGAAAGATGATGGCAGCGCTGGGTCGAAGCGCGAACCCTCCGCAAATGCGGTTGCTGACCGATCCGATGCTGATCAAACGTGCGTGGCAGGTACGAGAGTCTGGACTGGGAGTGGTTTCCCATGTGCCCGGAGAGCCGGGGGCGTGGGAAGGATGGGAGGATGCCGCGGTAGCTCCGGAGAAACTTGGCGGATATCTGCGGGACTTGCGCAAATTGCTGGAGAGCTTCGGATATCGCGCGGTGATGTATGGGCATTTTGGGCATGCTTGCGTGCATCTGCGTATCAGTTTTGATTTTGAGACGAAGGACGGCGTGCGCAACTTCCGCAGGTTCGTGGAGGCGGCGGCGGACCTGGTTGTCAGCTATGGCGGGTCTTTTTCCGGTGAGCATGGGGACGGGCAATCGCGGGCGGAATTGCTGCCCAAGATGTTCGGGCCGGAGCTGGTGCAGGCATTTCGCGAGTTCAAGAGCTTGTGGGACCCGGATTGGAAGATGAATCCGGGGAAAGTGGTTGAGCCTTACCGGATTGATGAGAACCTGCGGGTCAACCCCGAGTTGAGAATGTGGCAGCCGGAAACTCACTTCAAGTTCCCTGCGGACCATGGAAGTTTGGCTGGGGCGGCTTCGCGGTGCGTTGGAGTGGGCAAGTGCCGGAGTGATGATGGCGGGGTGATGTGCCCCAGCTACCGGGTGACGCGGGAGGAGGAGCACTCGACCCGTGGGCGGGCGCGGCTTTTGTGGGAGCTGGCGCAGGGGGAGGTCCTCAAAGGGCAATGGCGGGATGAGGACGTCAAGGAGTCGCTGGACTTGTGTCTGGCTTGCAAAGGCTGCAAGAGCGATTGTCCGGTGGCGGTGGATGTGGCCAGCTACAAAGCTGAATTTCTCTCTCATTATTACGAGGGACGGCTGCGGCCGCGGAGCGCTTATGCCTTTGCCCACATTGACCGCTGGGCGCGGATGGCGAGTTATGCGCCTTGGCTGGTGAATCTGGGGACGCAGCTTCCGGGGTTACGCAATGTTGCCAAGTGGGCTGCGGGGATGCCGCAGCAGCGGCGGGTGCCGAAGTTTGCTTCGCGGACATTCCGGGCGTGGTATCGGCGGCGGGAGCCTCGGAATGCCGGTTGTCCACAGGTCTTGCTGTGGCCGGACACTTTTAACAATTATTTTCTGCCGGCGACGGCGCAGGCTGCGGTGGAGGTGCTGGAGGCGGCGGGGTTTCAGGTCCGGTTGCCGCGGAGGGTGTTGTGCTGCGGGCGTCCGCTTTATGATTTTGGGTTTTTGGACCGCGCCAGGAGGTTATTGCTTGGCATTTTGGAGCAACTGGGGCCGGAGATTGAGGCGGGTACTCCTATTGTTGCTTTGGAACCCAGTTGCGCAGCGGTTTTCCGGGATGAGTTGTTGAATTTCTTCCCGGAAGATGGGCGGGCGCGGAAGCTTTCAGAGCAAGTCTATTTGCTCAGTGAATTTCTGGAGAGGAAAGCCGCCGGTTTCACGCTGCCCAAACTGGGTGGTCGCGCTCTGGTGCACGGACACTGTCATCACAAATCTGTCATGAAGATGACCGACGAGGAGAGTGTGCTGCGGCGGATGGGGGTTGATTTCCACGCTCCGGCTGCCGGGTGTTGCGGGATGGCAGGATCGTTTGGGTTTGAGCAGGAGCGGTATCCGGTCTCCATGGCCGTTGGCGAGTTGCAGCTGCTTCCGGCGGTGCGGGAGGCCTCGCCGGATTGCCTCATCATTGCGGATGGGTTTAGTTGCCGCGAGCAGATTGCCCAGGGGGCTGGGCGGCGAGCGCTGCATTTGGCCGAGGTGATTCAATTGGGGTTAAGGGTGTAGGGCGGATACTCCTGTCCGCCCTGCCGGCTGTGTGCCTGTGGTGGACACTTTCATGGCAAGACCCCGAATTTGGTGGTGATGTACGCAGGGCGGACAGGAGTGTCCGCCTACACCGTTGCGCGGTTTTAAGATATTGATAATAAATGACTTATTCTGCTACTCGCCAGCCCGCCCGGATTCTGGGACAATACTTGTAGCTCTTCTGAAAGTCTGAAGGTATCCAGCAATGATGCTTGTAACCGACCAAATGACCGACCCCACGGTCAGGCCCGAGTCTGCCTTGGAGACGACCTTGCGTGGGTCGGTGCTTGTGCTGATTCAATTCGATGTCTGCGAAGAAATCCGGCTGGACCAGCTGCGCGAGATCGTGGGCACGCGCACCCTGGAGCAGATCAGCTTTAAGCATCAGGCGCCGGGGTATGTGCGGTATCAGCGGCCTCCGGTGGTGGAGCCGATTGATCCTCTGGTCTTGGAGAGCGGGGAGCAGCTTCGGGGGGAGATCAAGTATTACGACTACGGAGTCCTGAGTGTGGTGTTCGAACTGCCGTTTTCCGGGGATTGGGACAAACTGGTGGAACTGGGCAGCCGGTGGGTTTGGGATGTGGACTTTGAGAAGCATGCCTCGCGGATTGCCCGTAAGTGCCTGGAACAGGCTGGCCCGGCGCTGGTGAAACCCTATAAAGAATGGCTTAGCGAGGACTATTTCATTTTCCACGTGCGCGAGGTGGCGGGATCACCCTCGGCGGCGGAGTTGGTGGAGGCGCAGGGGGCACGCATCGCGCAGATTGTGCGGGGGGAGACTGCCACTCTTTCTGACGGTGAGCGAAACGAGGTCATGCAGGCCCGGATTTCCTATTATCCCCACGATCTGACTGTTATTGGTTGGAATGGGGCGTTTGTTTATGACACGGCGGTCGGGGCGGAAACTGCCATCCAGTTACTGGAATACGCCAACTCGCAGTTGCTCGAGTTCCGGCATTATGACGAGTTGCTGACCAACGAGCTGGATGGGGTTTATAAGTTCCTGGACAAGGGAACTGGGCTGCTTACCCGGTGGAAGCTGGCCCGGGCTGCCTCGAAACTTCATACTGTGTTGCTCGATGTGGCCGAGTTGACTGAGCACGCCGACAATGCCATTAAGTTTTTGAGCGATATGTTTTCGGCGCGCTTGTATAAGCTGGCGGCGGCCAGGATCGGCGTGCCGGACTACAAGGATCTGGTGCAGGAGAAGCTGCACGCTGCCGAAGATCTCTATCGCTTTATGGTGGACCAGTTCCATCAGAGCCGGGCGTTTGTGCTGGAACTGATGGTGGTGGTGATTCTGATTATTGATTTGGTCTTTTTGTTCCGCGGGAAGTGACGGGCGGGGATCGCCCGTCGGCTCCGATTCTTGCTTTCTTGTTCTAATTTCCTGAATCTTAAACGCAGAGTCGCGGAGAAATCTCTTGATCACGGAACTGTGCGTACTTTACAATACTGGGTATGCGTGGGCTTATAGGCAAGCGGGTTCTCATCACTGGCGGAGCGAGTGGGATTGGTGCGGCTACGGCTGCTCGCTTTCTAGAAGAAGGGGCTGTGGTTTGCGTGCTGGATCGGGATGCCGGGGGGCGCGAGCGGATCATGCGGCAGTTGCCGAATCTTGCTGGAACAGTTGCGGCCGATGTTGTCTGATCTTTCCCAGGTACAGGCTGCCTTTGATCAGGCGGTAAGGCTTATGGGCGGGGTGGATGTGCTTATCAACAACGCCGGCATCAGCATTCGCCATAAATTTCTGGAGATCACCCCGGAGGAGTGGGACAAGGTGATTGCGGTGAACCTCACTGGAGTCTTCTATGTGGCCCAGACTGCGGCGCGGCATATGTGGGAGCGCGGGAGCGGGGTGATTCTGCAAACCGCTTCGACCAACGGGATCATGGGTTATCCGTATTATGCGGATTACAACGCCACCAAGGCGGGAGTGATTGAGTTAACGCGGTCCATGGCCCTGGAACTTGCACCTAGAGTCCGCGTTTGTGCGGTGGCCCCGGGATACGTGCTTACTCCCATGCAGCGTGCTGAGTACACGGATGAGATGTTGGAGGAAGTGAACCGCAAGATTCCCTTGCGGCGTCATGCCGCACCGGAGGAAGTGGCGGGGTTGTTTGCATTTCTGGCTTCCGATGATGCCGCGTATTTAAGCGGGCATGTCTACACAATTGATGGGGCGGAGACGGCGGGGGGGTTGGCCAGCCGCTAATACCTCAGCGGCTAAAGCCGGACCACAGCAAAGCATTTAACGCAGGGCCAAAGGCCCTGCTCCACCCAAAATCTAAGGGCTAGCCGCTAAGAGCGCAAGCCTGAAAATCGGGCAATTCTATACCTTGGCCTTGCTCAAAAGCTTTTCGTAGAAACTGCTGTCATATTGTTGGGAGGTTTTTTGTACGTATTCGATGACCTGCGGAATTTTGCCGCGGTCGCCGCGGGTGGTTTCGTTGAATTGGATGGCGATGCCGGCGCCTGGTTCCAGGCGCAGCACGCTGCCTTCGGCCTGGATTTTGCCGTCGTCAATGGAGAACACCAGCTTGAGCGGAGTACCAGCGGCCATAATCACGCTGGTTTCGACGAAGCATCCTCCCAAACTTACATCGGTCAGATTGCCCATGATCAGGGTCTCTTTGCCGTGTTCCTGAAGTTCGATGGTGACACGGCATTTCATACGCGGATAAAGGCGGCGGTTCTTGCGGAATGGTTGCCGTTGTTTTTCCACGTACATGCGGCGGTCCGCTTCGGCCAGTAATCCTTCAGCGTCAGCGCCGTCGGTGGGATAAAGAGCAAATCCAGTGCTCAAGGACAGGATGTCTTCGCCACAAACTTCGCGTCCGGCCTGCTGGGCGAGTTCCCGCAACTGATGGACCTTTTTGTTCGCAGATTCCGTACTCAACCCAGGAGCTACAACTACAAATTCGTCGCCGCCCATGCGGGCCACGTAGTCGTAGTCGCGGCAGCTGTGCTTCAGCGCCTGGGCGAAGAGGCGCAACACGCGGTTGCCTTCGAGGTGGCCAAAACGGTCGTTGATTTGTTTAAACCCGTCCATGTCGCAGACCATCACTGCCAAGCCGGTGTTGGACCGCTTGCAACGGGCCAGTTCACGTTCCAACTGCAAGAACAGGGAACGCGCGTTGGGCAGATCGGTCAGGTAGTCGGTGGTGGCGGAGCTTTCGGCTTGCTCGTACTTCATCGCATTTTCGATGGAGAGCGCCATCTTGGAGCTGACGGCGAGAAGAATGCGCAAGTGGTCGGAGGTGAAGGCGTCGGTTTCCGCGTGATAGAGCGCCAGCACGCCGATCGATCCGGCTACGCCCTCCAAGGGAACCGCCAGAGCCGATCGCAAGGTGCTGAACTTTGTGGGGTCGTTGAGGTAGCCCGGTTCGACCGACGGATTGCCGTTGATGATCGGCTTCTTATTGTGCGCGACCCATCCGGATAGACCCTGGCCGACGGGAATCCGCAGCGAGGAGAACAGGCGGAAGTTGTCACCGTTTACGTGTTCGGGGACCAGTTCCTTCCCGCGCTGAATGTAGATTGCAATGGCGTCGTAAGGAACCAGGCGGCGGAGTTTTACCGAGAACACAGACAATGTTTCCGCCAGGCTGAGGGATGCGCCCAAATCCTGGCTCAATTCAAACAGGGTTTGCGCTTCCTGGCGAGCAGCGGCGATAGACGACAAAAAGCTTGCTTCTGCACGCTCCGGAGCAACATTCTGCTCGAACCCTGTGGCTGGCGCATCTCCACGCTCCACTTTAACTTCGGTGGATAGTTTGGATTCGGGTTGTGCCGAACCTGAAAGGATGCGTCGTTCCAGATCACGATAGCGTTTTTGAAGCACATCGATGACTTTAGGGTCGAATGCTTTGCCAGACTCCGCTTGCAGCCGCTTCATTACTTCTTCGATGGGAATCGCACGGCGATACTGACGGTCCGAGGTCAGTGCATCCAGGAAATCAACCGCCGTAAGAATTCGGGCGCCGATGGGAATCTGTGTGCCCTTGAGGCCGAAGGGGTATCCGGTGCCGTCCCATTTTTCGTGGTGGGCGCGCACGATGGGAACCACCGGGTAGGGAAAACGGACGCGTTCGAGAATCTCCGCTCCCACTACTGGGTGGATCTTCATTTTTTCAAATTCTTCGGGAGTCAGGCGGCCGGGCTTGGAGATGATGTGCTCAGGTACAGCCAGCTTGCCGATATCATGAAGAAGGGAAGCAGCGTGCAAGGCTTCGAGTTCTTCTTTGCTGATCTTCATCTCCTTGGCAATTTCGATGGCATACACACGGACGCGTTGCAGGTGATCGTGGGTAGTATGGTCTTTGGCTTCAATGGCCAGTGCCAAAGCCTCGATGGTACGCAAGTGGAGACTTGCCATCTCTTCGCCGTGCCGTTTTTTGTCTTCCAGCCTGCTCAAGTAAAGATGATAGGAGCGGTAAATCAGATAGATGACCGGAAGCACCAGTAAAGAGGACTGCCACTGGTATCGTTTGTTCATCCAGCCGATCAGGGCTGCGACGCCGGCACCCACCAGGTAGTAAGGGAACGACCAGGAATAGCAATCCACCCAAATTTTCTTAAGAGATTTTCTTTCCAGCAACGCGCTGGATATGGCCACCAGGCCGGTATTGGCGAGGAAATAAATGGAAGCCGCCAGCAGCAACCAGAGTGTAGAGCTGTCGAGAAACCGCGAGATGTACCCCGAATGATAGAAATTGTAGGACAACGCAATGGCGCACGCGCTGGTGCAGAGATTAACCGCCAATATGATGGGCCGCTTACGGTCGCGGCGAAATGTCTGGGTGAGAACCGCCACGGATCCCAAGGCCAGGGTTTCAGTGAAACTGAGTTCCAAAATGCCGACCAGCACCAATACAAAGTTAGACGACATGGTGTCAGCCACTTCGGGTAAATTCACCGACAGGGTAGAAGCCAAAAAGGCGACTAACAAGTAGCAAATGAATTCGGCAATATTATTACTGGCCGGGTGCGCCATGCCATAGCCGAGTACCACCATGCCTACGGTCACCACCAGGCAAACGAAGGCCTTGGCTTCGAACGACATGGATCTCCAGGACTGTGAGCGACCATTCATAGTTCTGATGGAGCGAGCCCGATGAGCCTGCAAAGACTTTGGGGAAAAGTCTGAGGAGGACCAAAAACAACACCTCATGCTACAAGCTAAAGTGCTTATAAACAATCACTTAGGTTGTATAGATGGAAACTTTGGTAATGGTTCGTAATGGGCTGGCTAAGTGATACAGGGCATTAGAGGTTGATTACAGTTGGTTGGCTGGCGCAGGCTGGGGTGGCAGGCTAACTGCTTGATTGCAATTGTGCTAGATTGGCCGATGGGGGCCCTTAGCTCAGCGGTTAGAGCAGTGGACTCATAATCCATTGGTCCCAGGTTCAAATCCTGGAGGGCCCACCAGCGAATTTTTCTCCCGGCACAGACATTGATCGAGATTCCCTTCTGAGAACAGAGAACGTGGAACTGACAGCTGATGTTTGGTGCACCCAAACCAAGCAATAATCTGCCATTTCCCGGAGACGCTGGATGTAATTTCAGTTCTCGGTTCTCAGATGCCGGTTCTCAGTGTGGTTTTGTGGGAAACGGAAGATCCCTCGGATCGCCTGCTCTGCCCGCGGGGCGCTATTGTGAGATAATTTTTAGTAAGGAAAATACAATGGCAGAGCACAAGGTTTTCTGCGTGAAATTGCAGCAAGAGCTGCCCGGTTTGGATGAGCCTCCCTTTGACACGGATTTGGGCAAGAAGGTGTATGACAATGTCTCCAAACAGGCCTGGGGCATGTGGATGGAACATTGCAAAATGCTTTTGAATGAATACCGCCTGAATCCTGCGCGTAAGGAAGACCAGCAGGCCATCGTGCAGCAGTTGGAGCAGTTTTTCTTTGGGCAGGGGTCAACCTTGCCGAAGGAGTATGTGCCGCCGGCTTCCAAGTAGTCATTCGTTGTACAACCCGCTATTTATCAGACAGTTACCAATTGACCTGTTTTTAGTGCAGTTTTAATCACTCCGTAACATCATTGCGCTACAAAAAAGGGGATGAGTAGCGCAGCCCATGACACGCTCATCCTGTCGGACCTGCACCTGGGATCGCACATCAGCCGGGCGCAGGAAGCGATGCGCATGTTGCGCGAAACCAGTTTCCGGCGGTTGGTTCTGCTGGGAGACATCTTTTCAGATCTGAATTTTGGGCGGCTTACCAAAGAACACTGGAAGTTCCTCGGGTATATCCGCAAGCTCTCTAACCCCAAACGCAAAATTGAAGTGGTGTGGGTTGAGGGAAATCACGATCAGGGACTGACCAATGTCATGTCGCATCTGGTGGGAGTGAAGGTTTATCAGGAATACATATGGGAGTTTGAAGGGCGGCGGCACCTGGCGGTGCATGGGCATCAATTTGATCGATTTGCTGTCAACAACGTGCTGTTGAGTAATCTTGGGTCTTTTCTGCATTTGCAATTGCAGAAGCTGGATTTCAAAGACCGCCGGTTTTCCCGCTATGTGGATTTGCTGAATACGCGATGGCTGCGCCTTTCTACCAAAGTTGCTGCGGGAGCGATCGCGCAGGCGCGGTTGTGGCAAGCCAGCCGAGTTTTTTGCGGACACACACATGTGGCTATGCATCGGGAGCAAGATGGAGTTGAGTATTACAACTCCGGTAGCTGGACGGACGAGCAAGCGACTTACATCACGGTGGGTTGCGAAGGTGTATGCATCCAAGAGTATAAGGACCCCAGTGTGGTCACGGACCCGAATGAATCTGCTAGGGAATTTTCCAATGATGCGGAATCTCAAGATGAAACCGAGATGGAGCTTGCCGGGAGTCCGACTTAGCTTTTAAACCCTTTTGAATCTGTTGTCTATGAGATTTCCAAAAGGGGCCATGGGTAAATTTGGCATTGATTACTTTGGGCCCCAGACCTTTTACTAATTTTTACAGAACTTAAAGGTGGTTTGGTTCGTCTATGAATATAGAAAGGGCAAGTAGAAACGGGTGAGTCCGATGTCTTCCTGTGTTTGTCTAGAGCAACCGCAATTCGTACCTGCATTCATGAAGGAGCCGAAGTTGAAGTTAAGTTTGGAAGTTCGCGAAAGCCTCGGGTTGGCAGTGGTGTATTGCAAAGGACGCCTGGTGTATCGGGATGAGGCGGCGGCGCTTTCGGCCAAGGTGTCGGAGGTTTTGTCGTGTGTGCGTCAGGTGGTGCTCGACCTGAGTGGGGTGGAATCGATTGATAGTGCCGGGTTGGGCGAACTTGTCGCGGTGTTGAATCAAGCGAATAGCGATGGGCGCGCGGTAAAGTTGGTGGCGCCGAACCAGCAGGTTTACAGCTTGTTGAAACTTTTCAATCTCACTTCGTTGTTCGATATCCATCCTACGCTGGGAGAGGCGATTCTGGCGGGAGAGCGGGCTGGGTTGATGCAGGCGCAGTGATTATTCAGCTTTGCGGCTCGGAGCGGTAGCGGCCGCCCCGTTCGGCTGCGATGTTCTCTGCTATTTTCAGAAATGCCCGGGCGGCGTGAGAAATACTCGCAGCCTTGCGGTATACCAGTCGTAGTTTGCGGTGCAGGCGCAGGTCTTTTAGCGGGATGCTTTTCAGCTCGCCATTCGCCAGTTCATTTTCCACGCTGATTTCCGGAAGGAACGCTACTCCATTTCCGGCGGCTACAAAGCTCTTGATCGCTTGTAGCGTGGGAAGCTCAACCGCCATGTGGAGCGGGGTTTTGTGGCGCTTGAAAGCCTCGATTACTTTCTCGCGATAGGGGGAGGAGACATTGTGGGCTATGAAGGATTCCGCTCCCAGTTGCTGGATGCTGACTTGGGGTTCAGAGGCGAGGGGATGGCTAGGTGGTACTACAAAAACCAGCTCGTCATGATAGACAACGACGGAGCGAAGCTGGGGAATTTGCGGATCGTAGGTCAGGACGCCAAGTTCGCAGTTATGGCGGAGGATGTCCTCCGGGATGTTGCGGCCCAGCGAGCGTTGGACAGCGATTTTGATCATGGGGTGCAAGCGGCGGAATTCCGCCAGCACCGGAAGTAAATACAGGGCGGTAAGTTCGTTGGCGGCGATGGACAGTTTGCCTTGTTGGAGTACGCGCAATTCAAGCAACGCCTGGTAGGCGCCCTGGCGGAGATTCAATAACTTCTCGGCATGGTCTTGCAGGACTTTTCCAACATCGGTGAGACGGCCCTCCCGGGAGGAGCGGTCAAATAGTGGCTCGCCGATTTCCTCTTCCAGTTTGCGGATGGTCTGGCTGACGGCCGATTGGGTGCGGTGCAACTTTTCCGCGGCGCGGGAAAACCGGCCTTCCTGGGCCACGGTCACAAAAACTTCCAGTTGAGCAAGATCCATGCGCCTCCCGACCAGGTCCACGTGGGCATTAGTATAGCTTATGGGTTAACTTTATCTAATGTTAACTATTAAAATTATAAGCTTTGCTTTTACTGGGGGATGTGAGTAGCATAGTTCTCACCCCTTGGAGGATTAACACCCTATGGCACGCGAGCGAGTCACTGTATTCGACACAACTTTGCGGGACGGCGAGCAGTCGCCCGGTTGCAGCATGAACGTGGCAGAGAAGCAGCGTCTGGCCCGGCAACTGGACCGTCTTGGAGTGGATGTGATCGAAGCGGGTTTTCCGATCGCATCGGATGGGGACTTTACCGCCGTGCAGGCCATCGCTGCTGAGATACGCCGGCCGATTATTTGCGGGTTGGCGCGTTCGGTGCCGCAAGACATCGAAAGGGCTTGGGGAGCACTGAAAGGTGCTGCGCGGCCTCGCATCCATGTATTTTTAGCGACCTCCGACATTCATCTGCAATACAAGCTCAAGATGACGCGCGAGAAGTGCCTGGAACAGGCGCGGGAAGGGGTCCGTCTGGCGAAGTCATTGTGTGCGGACGTTGAGTTTTCGCCGGAAGATGCGACTCGCACAGACATAAATTTCCTTTGCGATGTGTTGAATGCGGTAGTAGAAGCGGGTGCTACCACCCTGAATATTCCTGATACGGTCGGCTACACCGTGCCTGCGGACTTTGGCGCAATGATTAAGACCATTGTGCAGCGAGTACGGGGAGTAGGGCAGGGCGTAATAATTTCAGCGCACTGCCATAACGACCTGGGGCTTGCCGTTGCTAATTCCCTGGCTGCGGTAGAAGCCGGGGCACGCCAGTTAGAGTGCGCGGTGAATGGGATTGGAGAGCGCGCCGGCAATGCTGCTTTGGAAGAAATTGTCATGGCATTGCGAGTACGCAGCGACCAGTATGCGTACGAAACTGGAATTGTTGCTGAGCAGCTTTATCCCACCAGCCAGATGTTGAGCGAAGTCACCGGCGTTCCCGTACAACCAAATAAGGCCATCATTGGGCGCAACGCGTTTGCCCACGCGGCCGGCATCCATCAGGATGGCATGATCAAGAATCCATTGACCTACGAGATCATTACTCCGCAGACGGTAGGTGTGCCCGATTCGACGCTGGTATTGGGCAAACATTCCGGGCGTCATGCTTTGGCCCAGCGTTACGAGCAGTTGGGATATCAATTTGACCGGCGGCAACTCGACGACATCTATCGTCGCTTTGTGTTGCTGGCTGACCGGATCAAGCGAGTGGAGGACAACCATCTGCGGGAGCTGGCCAAAGAGATTGATGCACCGAAAACGGATGCGGCATCAGCCGCAAATTCCGCCAGCGGAAGAGAGCCGTTTCCCAGAGCATTTCCAGCCTCGATACCGATCGATGCCACGCGCGCTGGGCATGAACATCACGGAGAGCAGGAAGATTATCTTTGGGGTGTTTAAGGAATAAACTTCCGGTCATAAAGATTTTCAATATACGTGCTGGCGAAATTCTTCAGTCTGCCGGGTCAACTCATTTACAATTTTGCTGTCGGCACCTGTGTCCTGCACGGTTTTTGTCCTGCCGGAACAATTTGTGTGACCCGTCCAAAAACTGAATGCTGTTCTGAAAGACATGCTCCTAAAAATTACGGTTGTTGCCGGGGACGGAATCGGTCCCGAAGTTACCGATGAAGCAGTACGCGTGCTGGAGAGCGTAGGGGAGGTTTTTGGCCATCAGCTGGCGATAACCCGGAAAGATATTGGCGGGGCGGCGCTGCTTTCGAGCGACGATCCTTTACCCAAGGACACGTTGCAGGCTTGCGTTTCTTCAAGCGCCGTTTTGCTGGGCGCGGTGGGTGGACCGGCCTTTGATAAGTACACCGGACATCTACGACCGGAGGCTGGGTTGTTGCGCCTGCGCCGTGAGCTGGGAGTGTTTGCCAACCTTCGTCCGGCAGTTTGTTTCCCCGGGTTGGAAGATTGTTCTCCATTGCGGCCGGAGTTGGTTCGCGGGACGAACCTGATGATTGTCCGCGAGTTACTGGGTGGACTTTATTTTGGGGAGCCGCGGCTGATTCACGGGCCTACCGGATCGCGAGTGGCGACCGATACCATGCGTTATGGCGAACCGGAGATTGAGCGCATCGCCCAGGTTGCCTTTGAGCTGGCAACGACGCGGCGGGGGAAAGTACTCTCGGTCGATAAGGCCAATGTGCTGGACTGCTCCCGTTTGTGGCGAGAGGTCGTGAAGCGCGTGGCTGCGGGGTTCCCCGAAGTGGAACTCTCGCACATGTATGTTGATTCCGCGGCCATGGTCCTGGTGGCGCGCCCGGCGGAGTTTGATGTGATCCTCACCGAGAACATGTTCGGCGATATTCTTTCCGACGAAGCTGGAGGAATCATCGGTTCGCTGGGTTTGTTGGGATCGGCCAGCGTGGGCGGGCCGGTGGCTTTGTATGAGCCGGTGCATGGTTCTGCGCCGGACATCGCGGGCAAGGGAATTGCCAACCCCCTGGGCGCGATTATTTCGGTTGCCATGATGCTGCGCCACTCGTTTAGGCTTGAGCAAGAGGCGAAGTGTGTGGAAGCCGCGGTAGCGCAAGTATTGTTCGAGGGGCATCGCACTCGCGATCTAGGAAAAAGTGGTCAGAATGTGCTCAGCACCGGCGAAATGGGACAAAAGATCGCCGAAGCGGTTCCAAAAAAACTTCACCTACGGAGTGTTTCCTAAATCGGAAACTCTGTTCGCAGTTTGCAAAATTTCGAGGTTGCGCGGTTGCCGCCTGAGCGTAGAATCCATTCGCGGTTCAGGTTCGGCCCGGCCCCGAGATGCTTTCCAAGTGCGCCAATCCCTGAGTGTTCTGCGCTCTTCCTCTATCTCCATCAAGGGAAGTTATTCCGGCTGGAAACATGCGGGATCACTCGTCCAGGCCAAAGGCTTCACGACGACTTCAACCAAAAAGAATCCGAACGCAAGATGGAATATTTTTGGTTGTGCGAGGAATGCTCACGGTCTATGAGCGTTGCCTATGACCGGGCGGCGGGAATCAGCACCCGGCGCACTTTACACGAAGCGGCAGTTGCAGCGGGAGCGTCCTAGCGTAGTTTGGCTACGCCATAGTTCTCGTATTTCGACGGTTTGTACTTGCCGCTGATTGCGTTCCAGCGGACTCGCAGCAAATCCCAAACCATGTGAAGGCCATCGCGGAAGGGATGCATACGCGTACCGTCACGGTGGGCCCAAGCCACTGGGACTTCCGCGACACGGAACTGATACTTGCGGGCAATGTAGAGCAGTTCAGCATCGAAGCCCCAGCGCTCGATCTGTTGCAGGGAGAAAACCGTGATGGCTGCGCGCTGAGCGAAGGCCTTGAATCCGCATTGCGTGTCTTTGAACTTCAGCCGGAGAATCGCGCGCAGGAAAAGATTGAAGCCGCGACTTCCCAGGCGGCGATAGAACGGTTGTCTGCGGATTTGCAGGTCGGGATTGACCCAGCGTGATCCGATGGCTATGTCATGGCCTTCGCGGATGGCGGCAAATAACTTCTCGGCTTCTTCGATAGGGGAAGATAAGTCGGCGTCGCTGAATAGAAGCACCTCACCATTGGCGTGCAATATGCCGTTGCGCACGCTGTATCCCTTGCCGCGATTGCGCGGGTTCTGGATTAAGCGCACGTTTGGGTGCTTGGCCATGTAGTCGCGGACAATGTCTACGGTCGAGTCGTGCGAACCGTCGTCTACGACTATGATCTCCGCCTTCCAGTTGTGCTTGGCGGCATGGGCGAGGATCTTGTCAAGCGAGGAGGCGATGCGCGCGCTCTCGCTGTAGGCCGGGATGATGATGCTGTAGGTTAGGGGCTCCACAAAAATCTCTGGTGTCTGTAACCGATGCGTGCCCTAAAAGGGCAGTTGTAAGGATACGCCAATACAGTCAAAAACCCATAGTATGCACGGTTTGGTAGTGGGCTACAAACTGCACCACTACCCGGTGTCTAGCTCATACTGTTTCAAATTCTCCAGCAAGTTGCCCGTGCCGCTCGGCAGCCGCTTCGACAAGAGCACGGAAGACAGCGCGTGAATTCTGGTCTTCGTCGAAAGACCGCTCCGGATGCCACTGCACGGCCAGTACAAAATGGTCTGTGGCGGTGCCCTCCACGGCTTCCACGATGCCGTCGTCCGGGCAGCGGGCCACGGCACGCAAGCCATCACCGATGACATCCGCCGATTGATGGTGGCTGGAATTGGCCGGGATGGAAATAGTTTTGGAACTCTTGTCTTCGGGTTTCAAGATTTCGGACAGCAGTGATCCGGGGGTGACTTCCACTTTGTGCGCGATCGGGACGGTACGCCCTGCCTCGTGATTGATGGATGATTCGATGTGCTGTACCAGCGTTCCCGAGCGGTAGACGTTCAGAGTTTGCAATCCATAGCAAATGCCGAGCACGGGCTTGCGCATGTTGTAGGCATCCTGGAGGAGAAGCTCATCCACGGTGTCGCGCTTGGGGTCGGAGGCCTCCGTCTTGGGATGGCGTGCGGCATCGTACTTCGCAGGATCTACATCCGCGTTGCTCCCCGGAAGCAGGACGCCGTCACAGCGTTCGATCAGCTTCATGACCACGGCGGGAGGTTTATCCAGCGGGATGGTGACTGGCTCTCCGCCGGCTAGCTCTATGGCCCTGGCATATTGGGGCAATGCGCGCTCACCGTACTTCATATCGGTGGAGTGGGGCATGGGGATGGCTATGCGCGGGGGCATGTATTTATTGTACCGCCCCAGCCTGCATGACTTTCTGTGTCAAGAGATCAGGAACTTGCTCTTTCGATTGCAGCCAAAGCCCTGGCTTGACGGTAGTGACGTACTTCCTGGACTGAGGCCACGGCCAAAGCGACTAGACCAATCACAACTGCCACCGGCAGCGCGAAGTGACGGTAAGCCAAGGGCAGCTTTGGAGATGTGTGGTGCAGGGCAGACCAGCCGACTAGGCTCAGAATGCCCAGTAGCAGGCTGATAGCGAAGGAAAGCAGAGTGAACAGGATGGTTATCAGCAGGATGCGAATGGGGACCAGGATGGGGTTAGGTGGATGGGAATGCGACGGCATCCAGATAATTGTAGCGCTTTAGTGGAGGGGCGGGCGGGACGTCCGTCCGTCCATTTTTTGGCGTGCGCTACAATATGCGAATGTCTCAAGCTGCGCCGGTGATTACTCGTCCGCCGGCCGAAGTGGTACGCCAAACACCTGTTTCGCAAGCCTCGAATGGCATCTGCTATGCCGTTGCCGGGGAAGTCACTGTTTCCAATGCCGATCTTGAACGGATGGTGGCGGCGGTGCCGGTTACGGCTGCCGCAGCGCTGACGCGCAAGGCTTACTATTTTGTTCCGCTGACGGTGAATCAGGGAGATGAGACCGTCATCGCTGACCGCTATGATGTGGCGCTCAGCGATAACGCGGTTTGCCATCGCAATCTGAATCTGGGCGACTCGCAGTGCGTGTTTATTTCCACGCGATTGATGGATGACAAGTTTTCTGTCGCGTTTGAGTTCTTTATCAACGTGGGACATGCGGTGGTGGAGAAGGCTGGAGTTTCGCAGGGTTTTGCGGACTTGGTTTGGAAGCAGGTTGAGGGGAACGTTAAGGGCGAGACTTCTCTGGATGCGTGGGAGTCGCGGAAACTTGCTACTACCTCAGGCCCGAACACTGAGAAGCATAAGAACGAATATTTTGCGGCCGCGTTTTCTGATGCGATTTCGATTTATCTGCTGTCGTTGTTTCTGGATGTCGACTACTTTGATCTGCGGGAACGCGATTACCCGCTGCTGGTCCCTTCGGCTATGGCGGAGCGGCTGCGGAAAGTTGCCGAGTTGTTTCCGGCGAATCCGGGGTTTGAGTTTGCGGTTTACTACAAGAGGAGGGGGTAGGCTCCTCCACTCACTGCTGCAAGTCAGGTTTATCAGTTTTTCCTACTTCGATTTCTGCCGCTTTGCTACCAGCTTCTCTGTGGCGAAGGTCCCTACCTCGCGGGTGAAATTAATCTGGTCGCCGTCGAGCGTCCCTTTGTATTTGATGGTGATGGGCTGTCCTTGAAAGTTGAGGTTTTCGGTGAAACTGAGGTCGTTGCCCTTGATCACTCCATCCTCGATCTTGGTTTCGCCCATGTCGTTCTTTGCGGTGCCGGTCAATTTTTCTCCGTCCGCCTTAAGAGTGTAGGTGTAATGTTGTTCGCCGATCTGGGTATCGAACGTGGCGGTCCAAACGCCGTCGATATCGGCGGCAAAGGCGGCGGTGGCGGCCGCCATCGCAAACGTGGTTAGAACAGCAATCCGGCACAACGTCAAAGAAAATTTCTTCAAGGGAGTTCTCCTTTGTGGTGTGCTCAGTGGTGAACCCACCGATGCATCCTATGCTAATGTGCGAAATTTTGAAAGGCTGGCAAGGGATCGGCGTGCGCGTTCGTGGTCAGGATGCGGCGTCGTTGAAGCATCCGCAATATCCAATATCCAGCTCCTGCCGCGGCCAGATGCTTGACAGTGTGCCCACTGGCCAAGTGGCCAAACGAAAAGATTATTTTGTCTGACATCTCCAGGATTTTTGCCAGGACATAGAAACCAACCACAACCGCGAAATCCCATCTGCGTGTGTACCTGGATGGCAACATCAACGCAATCAGTAATACCAGCGCCGAATACACCTGTACCGCGGCATAGAAGCGGAGGTCTCCGTGGCCATGCAGTTCGCTCAAGTGCCATTGCTCGACGCTGGCTGCACCTATGGCCAACAGGAACGGCCATAACCGCAGCCCCACGCGGACGCTGATGCGCTCCGCGATAACGGCTGCGACCATGGACATGAAGACGATGGTCATGGGAAGGCGGTCCCAGACCAGGCGATGGTTGTCCGGGGCAAGATGGTAGTAGGACGAGCCAAAGGCGGTCAGTAACAGTCCGAAAAAGACACCTAGGTAGGGCCAGCGCTCGGCTTGATGGGCGAAGTGCCGGGTTTGTTGCGTCGGCTTCAGAGAGCCTATGAAGGCTAGTCCCCAGAGACCTACGATAGCGAAGGGGGCATTAGAAATCACATCGCCAAAGTTGGGAATTCCGAGCCAGGAGCGATGGTCGGCGAAATTGTGGTAAGAGAGCGGCTGGGGGACGGGTGGTAGAAATATACAGACAGTAAAAATGACGATTGCCGACACCAGCAGCAGCCATGCGGGTCTAATTGAGAAAAGCAGGATCGGCTCCCTAGTCTGACTTAATTACCGAAACCGCCAACCTGATCGTCACGCAGTAATGTCGATACTTCGTGATTTGTAGGCGAGTAGCGCACTGCGACTGAGCGGCCCTTCCACATAGATGCTAATTGATCAGCCAGCTTTTCATTGCGCGCCTTGATGGAATGAGTCCCGGAATAGTACTCGCCGTTCGCGACATAAGAATATGTCAGGAAGCATGCCCACCCTCGGCCAGAATCACGTCTTCCAGTCCGTGTGCTCATAACGGTCCCCTGGGTGGTAGGCCAGGACGGAGCCCTGCGCAGCTTGATCCAAGTCAATATGCCACCGCCAACGGCGATGATGACTCCGAGGAAATCCTTGAGTAGCCAGAGGTGTTCGAAGGGATTAAAGCGGCGCATAGCGGTTTTTCAAGCTATCGGAGTATACGCAAATCCGAGGCAGACGATGATCTTCTTGTCTGTGTGTGATTAAATGCGTTGGCATGCATGTTACCGTCCGATCTTTCGCCAAGATTAACCTCGGGTTGTGCATTGGGGCCTCGCGTCCTGATGGCTTCCATGGTTTGCGCACTGTGTATCAGATCATTGGTTTGCATGACATTATTCGTGTGGCGGTGACGAAGGGCTCGGGGATTGAGATTCGCTCTGAGGATTCTCGGGTCCCTAAGGACGATTCGAACACTTGCTGGCGGATTGTGGACCGGGCTATGGCTGCGTTAGGTGCCCAGGGGCGGGTTGTTATCGAGATTGAGAAGAAATTGCCTGTTCAAGGTGGTCTGGGCGGGGCCTCGGGGAACGCGGTTGGGGCTTTGCTGGGGTTGGAGAGGGCGCTGAAGAAGCGGCTTTCTGGGGCCGAGCGGTTGCGGATTGCGGCTGAGGTGGGGTCGGATTTGCCCTTGTTTCTAATTGGGGGGACTTGTCTGGGAGTTGGGAGAGGGGAGGAGGTTTTTCCTTTGCCCGATTTGCCGGCGACTCCTTGCGTGATTGCTACCCCGGAGGTGGCGGTTTCTACCCCGAAGGCGTTCAAGGAATGGGATCGGCTGCATGAGGATTACAAGCGATTGTTACCCATCCTTCGCAAAGACCTGGCAAAAGCGCGGGAAATGGCCCACGGATCTGAATCTGCTTTGTCAGTGGAAGAGGCAAAATTGACGGAGAAGATGGCCTCCGATAGAATAAGTGAGCTTGGCCGGGTATTCGCAAGCTGGCTGAGTGGTTCCCAGAAGGTTTTATCCGGTGTCTCCGGCAGAAAGCGCGGAGGCCGGGCCGAGACCCAACTTCTCGACCTTGTCCGTACCGGGATCAAGAACGACTTCGAAGAAGTCGTCTTTCCTAAGTATCCCGAATTGCGAGAGGTTAAGAGTGTGCTTGAACGGAGCGGGGCTTTGTACGCCTCGTTGTCTGGTTCCGGCTCGGCGATATACGGGTTGTTTGCTTCCCGCGCCGCGGCTAACAAAGCTGCGGGGAAGTTGGAAAAGAAAGGCGTCCCGGCTGCGGTTACGACCACGCTGACGCGCCCCCAGTATTGGAAGAAGATTTTTGCTTGAAGATTTAAGATTGCAGATGGTTGATTTATGCTGAAGAGGGCGGTTTTTCAATCTACAATCTGAAATCGCCAAATCTGCAATCCAACACTGGGCCGTCGACTAATGGTAGGTCAAGTGCCTTTGGAGCACTTTGTCTAGGTTCGAATCCTAGCGGCCCAGCCAGAACATCAGCTGTCAGCTATCAGCCGTCAGCTTTCAGCTATAGCGAGTTAGATTTCGAGTTCCAGGTATGTTAGTAATGCCGGGATGGAAGAATCTAGTTCCCAGTTCTCGGTTGTCGGTTCTCAGAGCTGACAGCTGATGGCTGAAAGCTGAGGGCTAAAAATGGCTACTCTTGCGACCACGACGGAAAAAAAGACGCACGTGAACGCTGACGAGAAACCAGAACGCAAGCCGCAACGCGCGCGGGTGGACGATAAGTTCAAGATTTTTTGCGGGACCGCGAACGAAGCGCTGGCCGACAAAGTGTGTGATTTTCTTGGCATGGCGCGCGGGCAGGCACATATTACTCGCTTTAAAGATGGCGAGGTGTACCTGCAAATCCAAGAGAACGTCCGCGGCGCCGATGTGTTTGTGATTCAGCCCACCTGCCGTCCGGTGGATGAACACTTGATGGAGCTGCTGTTGATGATTGACGCGCTGAAACGCGCGTCGGCGCGTCGGATCACGGCAGTGATTCCGTATTTTGGTTACGCGCGGCAAGACCGGAAAGACAAGCCTCGAGTGCCGATTTCCTCGAAGCTGGTCGCGGACCTGCTAACGACTGCCGGCGCGGACCGGGCTTTGATTGTTGATTTGCACGCGCCGCAGTTGCAGGGATTTTTCAATATCCCGGTGGACCATTTATTTGCTTCGCCGGTGCTGGTGGACCACTTCAAGAAGATGAATCTGCCGAACTTGACGGTGGTTTCGCCGGACGCGGGCGGCGTGGAGCGCGCGCGCTTTTTCGCCAAGAAGATGGATTCGGCGCTGGCGATTGTGGATAAACGCCGCGTGGAAATGAACGTGGCGGAAATCATGCACGTCATCGGTGATGTCAATGGCCGGAATTGTCTGGTACTGGATGATCTGATTGATACCGCGGGGACGCTGGTGAAGACTGCCGCCGCCTTGATGGAGAACGGCGCAACCGCAGTTTATGCTTGCGCTTCGCACGCGGTGCTTTCCGGTCCGGCGGTGGAGAACATTTCGAAGTCGTGTATTACCGAAGTGGTGGTGACCAATACCATCCCATTGAGCGAAGCGGCAAAGGATGAACCCAAGATCAAGGTGCTATCCATTGCCGGGCTGATTGGGCGGGCGATCCAGTCCATCCACGAAGAGACTTCGGTCAGCAAGTTATTTTTGTAGACAGGAATAAATTTATGGCTACTGCAACCCCTAGCAATGTGTTGGACGCGCAAGCGCGCACTCCTGGAAATAAGAATGCCGCGCGGCGTGTACGCGTGGCCGGAAAAGTTCCCGCTGTGGTTTACGGTGCGGGCAAAGATGCGGTTTCTGTTGCCGTCGATCCACGGCAGGTGAAGTCGATTCTCAACTCAAAGACTGGTCACAATACGATTTTTGATCTGGCCCTCGATGGCGAGAAGACCAAGGCGATGATTGTGGACTGGCAGTATGAGCCGATCAAGGGTTCGTTGCTGCACATTGATCTCAAGCGGATCGCCATGGACAAGATGCTGTCGGTTGAGGTGCCGATCGTCCTGGTAGGCGACGCGGCCGGCGTGAAGATCGAAGGCGGGATCATGGAGCAGATGCTGCGTGAAGTTGAACTGGAGTGCCTGCCCGCGGACATTCCGGCGGTTATCGAAGCCGACATCAGCCACCTGGTATTCGGGAAAGTGCTGCGTGTTTCCGATTTGCCGCAGAGCGACAAGTACAAGTATGTGACCGACGAGAACCAACCGGTGGCCCACGTGACGACGGTGAAGGAAGAAGTGGTTGCGGCTCCGGAAGCGGTTGCCGCCGATGCTACCGCTGCTCCGTCCGAACCGGAAGTCATCAAGAAGGGCAAACAGGAGACTGAGGAAGAAGGCGAGGCTCCTGCGGAAAAGCCTGAGAAGAAAGAGAAGAAGTAGGGATTGGTTGATCCCGAGGATAGTGATACGGCGTGAAACTGATTGTCGGGTTGGGCAATCCCGGAATTGAGTATCAGTCCACGCCGCACAACCTGGGCTTCGAAGTGATTGACTGCCTGGCCAATGAGTGCGGCCTGCAAGTCCGCACTCATCAGTGCAAGGCGGTTACGGCGCGGGCTGAAATTGAGTCTGAGCCGGTGTTGCTGGCCAAGCCAGCCACCTACATGAATTTGAGTGGTCTGGCGGTGGCGGAGCTGGTAGCGAAGTATGAGATCAAGGTTGAAGCTGATCTCATCGTGATCTACGACGAACTGGATTTGCCGTTGGGTACGATCCGCATCCGCGAGCGTGGAAGTTCGGCGGGGCACAACGGGATGAAGTCGATTATCGGTTCGCTGGGGACGCAGGAGTTCTTGCGGGTCCGGATGGGGATCGCGCCGCAGAAGAAGATTTTGAAGCCGTTCCGCAAGGCGCAGCGCAAAGCAGTGGACGAAATGATTGCGACCGCTGCTGAGGCGGTTGAGGTGATTTTGAAAGAAGGCCGGGCGGCGGCTATGAACCGGTTTAACCGCAAGCCGGATGAAGCGGGAGAATGAAGATTAGCCGCAGATTTTCGCGGATTAACGCTGATTTTAAAAAGATTCATCCGCGTTTATCAGCGTAAATCTGCGGCCAGATTTGGAGAAATACATGAATCGTACTTATGAATTGATGTTTATCGTCCGGCCTGACATGCCGGAGGAAGAGCAGGACAAGCTGATTTCTACGCTGGAGTCGGCAGTTACCTCGTCCGGGGGCGCGATGAAGAAAGTGGAGCGGATGGGTAAGCGCCGTTTGGCGTACACGGTCCGGCGCTTCTATGAAGGCGTCTACATTCTGTTGACCGTGGAAGGCAGTGGCGGGCTGGTGCATGAGCTCGAGCGCCGCCTGCGTGTCACTGAGCAGGTCATTAAATTTCTTACCGTGCGCGTGGATGAAGAGCAGAAGCGCCTGGACAAGATCAAGAAGCTGCGTGACGCGAAACGCAAGATTTCCAGCGCGCCGGTCCCGGCTGAAGCGGCTCCAGCGCCGGCTGAAGCGGCGGCAACGGAAGCTCCCGCTGCCACGGTATAACGCGACAGGTAATCTCAAGTTCGAATCATTGAAGGAGAATTATGGCTGACGAAGTTAGGGCAACAGGCGGAGAGAGAGCGCCAGGTGGAGACCGTGGCGGCCGCGGGCCGCGCCCCGGAGGGCCGGGTGGCGGCCGCGAGGGTGGGCGGAAATTTTTCCGGCGCAAGAAGGTGTGCAAGTTCTGCACGGAAAAGATTGACGCGATCGATTACAAGGACTACCGCACGCTGGGACAGTTTGTCGCGGAGAGCGGCAAGATTGTGCCTCGGCGGTTGACTGGGGTGTGCACGCGGCATCAACGGCGCTTGTCTGCGGCCATCAAGTTGGCGCGCAACATTGCACTGCTGCCGTTTGCTGGGCGGGCATCGTAATCAAGCCCTCAGCTATCAGCCTTCAGCTCTCAGCTCAATACTGGGTTGTCTGAAAGCTGAGAGCTGATACTCAAAAGGATTGGAGTCATATATGGAACTCATTCTGAAAGAAGACGTGCCCAAGCTGGGCTCAAAGGGCGACGTGGTAAAAGTCGCCGAGGGTTTTGGACGGAACTATCTGTTGCCGCAGAAACTGGCCATTTTGGCCAACAAGGGCAATAAGGCTGTCATCGAACAGATGAAGGCTGCCGGTGTGCGCCGTTCCGCCAAGGAGAAGGTGCAGGCGGAAGAGTTGGCCAAGCAGTACGATGGCCTGTCGGTTTCATTTACCCGCAAGTCGGGCGAGAACGATCAGCTGTTCGGTTCGGTCACCTCGGGCGACATCGCTGAGGCGCTGGGGAAGAAGGGCATGGAACTGGACCGCCGCAAGATCCAGTTGCATGAGCCGCTCAAAACTGTGGGCGAGTTCATGGTTCCGGTGAAGCTGCACAAGGATGTCACGGTGCACTTGAAGGTTGTGATTGAAAAGGAAGCCAGCGAGTAGAACTATTCAGGTGGCGGGTCTCTCAGTTCGAGTTCAGTCCCGCCACAACTTCCCCCCGCGCCGTTTCTTCGGGCGAACATTAGAAGACTGTTCTTAGCACGGGAACTCAGAGCGATAAGTTGATCTGTTGCATCATAGGCACGACCATCCGCATCTCCACCTTCTATATGCAGAACATACGTTCCCTCAGGAACGCCATCCAGTGCGAAGTAACCATTCTTGTCTGAGCTGGTTGTGTAGACCGTACCACTGATCGGATCTTGCAGCTTAAGGCTGGCAGCAACAATTGGTACTGAAACTGGATGGACAAGGTTCCACAAAGGTGTGCCGCCTTTGCTTGGCTGCATATCTACCAAACTGCCTGCAATTCGTTTGGTAGCAGGAGCTTCATCTCCCCATTCATAACTAAGTTTGCGTCGTGCCTTTTTGGTCGGGCCAGCGGAGATATGAAAACACTCATAAGCTGCGCCGATTCCTAGCAATTGAACCGTGATCCAGTAGGTTCCAGGCTGCAAACTGGAAATCGGCGCAGTACCTTCGATACCGGTTGTCATGGTCAGAGGTTGTTTGCCATTGCCGCTGATTTCTACAGTTGCGCCAGAAAGCGGCTTATTGTTGTGGGTGACAAGTACTATGAAGGAGCGCCGCATCTCGGTGCCATCTCCAATGCAAGCAACAGCCGAACAGGCATTCGCCCGAGTTACACAGGCGCATTGCAGGAGTGATAGGAAACTGCAAATCGCAAGGAATCTGGAAAGAGGCATTCTGGTTGACTCCTATGCTCTCATCACTATCTTACATAAGTCGTTATCTCACAGCAATTTAAACTGCCTTGCGTTATGGTTTTTCCCGTGCACCCCCTGCTCACAAATCTCAACCTGACACGTCCATAGCAATGCAGCCGGAACGCTTCGGCGCTTTATTCTGAGCACGCGGGAAAAACACATGCCGGCCGATGCTTGGGCAGCAGTCTTACCGGTTGGCGAGCAGTCTCGTTCGCAGGCGGGGCGCGCCAGCAGAGTGCGAGACAATATCACCCAGGACATGACTGGGCAAAACTCAAGCCGGATCGACGACTCGGTTTTGGTCCGGGAGGCGCAGCGCGGCAACCGCGTAGCCTTCGAGGAACTGGTGCGGCAGTACGACCATGCAGTGCTTCGCCTGGCCATGCATCTGACCGGGTCGGAGCATGAGGCGCAGGATATTTATCAGGATGCGTTCCTCAAGGCTTACAAGAGTATCGGCAGCTTCCGCTTCGAGTGTTCGTTTTATACCTGGATTTACCGCATCGTGACCAATCTGTGCCTTGACCATCTGCGGAAACGACAGGTGCGTAAGGAGGATGCTCCAGTGGCGGTGGATGCTGAAGGGCAGACTTACGACATGCTGGACCAGGTGGCGGATGGGCGGGCAGGGGCCAATCCGGAGCATGATTTGATGAGCCGGGAGGTGGGCAACGCGGATTGGGCAGGCTTTGGGCAAGCTTTCTCCGCGGGAGCGGATGGTGTTTGAGCTGAAACATTTTCATGGGTTGAAGCTGAGGACGGTGGGAGAGATTTTGAATACCACCGAGGATACGGCTAAGAATACTTTGTTTCGGGCCACGCAGAAGTTGCGTGGGTCGTTGGGAGATATGAGATAGGAATTTGGGTGGCGGGCGAGTCGCCCGCCTCCACATGGATTTGGTTGTTTGTTGGATTGAGGCACATTATGAATTGCGATTGGGTTGGGAAGAATATTCAGCTTTACGTTTACGACGAACTGGCCGATGACGCCCGCTATGAGCTGGAGCAGCATGTGGCCCGCTGTGGCGGGTGCGCGAAGGCGTTGAAGTCGGCGCGGGAGTTGCATTCCCTGTTGTCGCGGTTGCCGGTGCAGGAGCCTTCGCCGAATTTGCTGACGGCTTCGCGGATGAAGTTGCAGGAGTCGTTGGAGACGGCGGAGCAGTCGGGGTTCTGGCGGAGGCTGGTGTTTGATCCCTGGGCATGGTGGCGGGAGATCCGGTTTGCTCCGGCGGTGGCGACGGTGATCTTTATCGTTGGATTCGTGGGCGGGACCGGCGCAACTTATGAAGCAATGAAGGGGCCCACCACTAAGGACCAGCTGCTCCGGTTGAATCTTCGGTGATCAGCGGCATTCGTTCTGTTACCCAGGAACCGGGATCCAATCAAGTCCACATCAAGTACGACACCGTTTCCAGCCAGGAAGCGGACGGTTCGCTGAACGATCAACGTATCCAGCAACTGCTTCTTTTTGCCGCGCGCAACAACTACAACTCCGGTGTGCGGATGGATTCTGTTGATCTGCTCAGTCAACAACCGCAAGACATGCGCGCGCGGGAAGCACTCTTGTATGCGTTACGGTACGACTCCAATCCTGGCGTGCGGTTGAAGGCATTGGATGCCCTGGGGGGCTACGTGAAGGACGATGTACGAGTACGGGATGCGGTGCTGGAAGCGTTGCTGCATGATTCGAATCCAGGGCTGCGCACGAGCGCGTTGCATTTACTCGGTCCGGTGCGGGCTGACAGCAGCGTGCGGGCGGTGATGCAGAAGTTGGCGGATGGTGACCAGAACCAGTACATACGGTCGCAGGCCCGTACTGTGTTGGCGCAGCTCCCGGAGATTGATTAATCGCTGGAGCGGGTTTGATTACAAAAAAGATGGAAGCACGTCGAATTGGAAGGTCAATGTTAAAAACAAATTTCAAAATCGTAGTGGCCGTCTTAACGCTCAGCGTAGCGGCGATGGCACAACAAGGCCGGATCTATCAAGAGCCCGGGGGCTGGGCGCAGGAAGTGTCGGGATCGCTTGGCGGTGTGAAAAATCTCCACGTCAGAGTGGAGGCCGGTGCGGTACGCGTCGAAGGCGGCTCGCAGTCGGCGATCAGCTACAAAATGGTTGCGCATGTGCGGACATCGTCAGAGGAAAAAGCCCGGCGGCAGTTTGATTCGTACAAGGTCAGTTCGTATGTCCACGGAGATACGGCATGGATTGTGGCGGAGTGCGACAGCCCGCACAGATTCTCCGGCGAATATGTGATCAACGTTCCGCGTGAGATGGATTTGATCAAGATTGAAACCGACGGCGGGGCGGTCAGTACCAAGGGAGTTTCCGGGCGAGTTGAGGCGGAAACTGGCGGCGGAAAGATCCACCTGGAAGATATTGGCGGTGATGTCAACGCGGAGACCGGCGGCGACAGCATTGAGGTCAACCAGATCGGTGGCGACTTAAATGTGCAGACTGGTGGCGGCAAGCTCTATTTGGGATCGGTAAAAGGTTTGGTCAATGCGACCACCGGTGGCGGCGATGTGGTGTTGTTGTCAGGTGGAGGGAGCACGGTGTTGGAATCGGGGGGAGGCGACATTCAGGTAAAGCAGTGCGGCGGGGATCTCAAAATCACAACTGGTGGAGGCAACATAGACGTGGACAATGTTGCCGGACTGTTGCAGATGACGACTGGCGGCGGCAGCATTCGCGTCGGCTCGGCGAAGGGACTGGTGCGGGCGGAAACCGGCTCGGGGAGGATTGAGTTGAATGGAATTCCATCGGTGCGGGCGGAAACCGGCTCGGGAGGAATTTCAGCCCGCTTCGTGAGCATTTCCGGCGACCATGCGGATTCTCTGCTTGAAACCGCGGCCGGTGACATCGTAGTTTACCTGCCGGCGAATTTCCGGGCCCGAGTGCGTGCTGCCATCGAAGCGGCCAATGGCCATAAGATTTACTCCGATTTTCCGGAGATTCCTGTCCGCATGGAAGAGGGCGAATGGCCCCAGACCATTACTGCGGAAGGCAATTTGAATGGCGGCGGGCCAACCATCAAAGTTCAGACAGTGAGTGGCAATATCTGGTTTCGCCGTGCCAGTCAGTAATTTTCCCGGGAGGTAGATCATGATGAGTCAACTTCTAAGTGTGGCGCTGGCGGTTTCCATGCTCGCAGCCCAGAAATCTGCTACCGACTGTTTCTCCTATTTCCCCATGGGGGGAGATTCATTTGGTTATTCGAGCGACGATGGTGGCGGCGGCACTTCCTACCTGGGAGTGGACACGCGCAATCTTACCCAGGAACGGCTTGCCGACCTCAAGCTCAAAGATGATAACGGCGTGGAAGTGACCATGGTGGACCAGGATGCCCCCGCCGGCAAAGCTGGGATCAAAGAGCGTGACGTGATTGTGAGCGTGAATGGCTCTGCGGTGCAGAGTGTCGAGCAGTTACGGCGCATGATTCATGAAATTCCCTCGGGCCGCGTGGTTACTTTGGGACTGATCCGGGATGGACGACCTCTGACCTTGAAGGCACAGCTTGCGGACCGTAAGACTACCTTCGCATTCCCCGAGGTGAGGGTAAAGCCATTTAAGTTCAATATGCCCGACGTAGCGGTCATGCAAGACATGGATATCCCAGCTAGCGTGATTGTCGTGCATTCGTCGGCGCGGAGCGGTTTGATGGTGGAAAATCTGACGCCGCAGCTGGGTACCTTCTTTGGCGCAAAAGACGGGCAGGGTATCCTGGTGCGTTCGGTGGAAAAAGGAAGCATTGCGGAAAAGGCGGGGTTCCGCGCCGGTGATGTCATCGTCCGCGTGAACAACGAAGCGATCAACGACACCGGGGACTTTACTCATACCTTGCGAATGAAGCGCGAAGATACAAAGGAAAAGACGATCAGTATCGGCATCATTCGTGACAAGAAAGAGCAGACCTTAAGTCTCACCTTGCCGGAGCCCAGGCATTCGGAAATGCGTGAAGAGAGCTTCGAGATCCCGGAAATGAATGCGGAAGTAAAGGCCGCCCTTGATCAAGCCAAAACCTACACGGCCCAATTACGACCGGAAATGATGCGATACGCAGAAGAGATAAAGCGTATGCAGCCGGAGATCGAGAAAGCTGCCAGGGAGGCCGCGGACCAGCAGGAGCAGATACGCAAAGAGATGGAAGGCGTGCAAAAGGAATTTCGTAACCGGCAGCAGCAATATCAGGAACTCATCCAGCACCAGGGTGCTGGTGCAGATATCTGAGTGGTGTTTATTGCCCTGAGCTTACGCTCTTTGCGAGCGGCGACGCGGCAATGCGGTTTCTTCCTCCCTGTTTCGCTGCGTAAAGGCCTGCGTCGGCCGCTTTGACTAGTTCATCCCGGGTTGCACCATGTTCGGGAAAGGTCGAAACTCCCGCGCTGATCGTGACCGGGCGCGGCACCCCAGGAAATTGCCAATTTTCTACCAAATGGCGCAGTTTTTCTGCCACGCCCTGAGCATGTTGGGCGTTGGTTTGTGAAAGCAGGATGGCGAATTCTTCGCCTCCGAAACGGCAAACCACATCTATTTTCCTCAGTTGTTGATGGAAGATCGAGGAAACCTGGCGGAGGACCTCGTCTCCCAAAAGGTGTCCGAATTCGTCGTTCAAATTCTTGAACTGGTCAATGTCTACCATCAAGACTGCCATGCCGGCGCCGAAGCGGCGGGCCCGGTCAATTTCTTCGGTGATGCGCAGTTCAAAGTAGCGGCGGTTGAAGATGCCGGTCAATCCGTCGAGGTAGGCCAGCTGCTTTACCCGCTCCACATAACGTGAGTTCTGGATTGCGGTCGCGCAAATATCGGCGGCAGATTCTAATGGTTGGGTATCGTAATGCTTGAATGCCGCCGGCTTATTGCTGACCACCAGCAACGCACCTAAAGGCTGGCCGCAGGAAAGCAGGGGAATGCACATGCGGGAAACGGTTTCGTTGTAGAAAATGAAGTTGTCTTTTGCTCTCTCGATTTCATCCTCCACCTGCGTCTTGCCGGAAGCCAGGGCTGCTCCCCAGAGGCTGACTGCCGCGGGCAGACGCCCACTTTCCGGCACGCACGGTGTGAACATGCCTTGGTGAGCGCTGAGAACCATGTCATCCTCATCTTTTAGAAGCACGCAAATTTGAGGCAGCTGAAAATTTTCCTGAATCAGCGGGCATACTTTGGAGAGCAATTCTCTAACATCCAGGACGGCCGTGGATTGTTGTGCGATGGCATTGATAGCCTTCAGCTCGCGGGCACGGCGCCGTTCCAGTGCGTTCAACCGGGCATTCTGTATGGCGATGGACGCCTGGGTGGAAAATAGAGTAAGCAGGTCAATGATGTCGGAGCCGAAATAGTCGAGCTGGTCGCTCTGGCAATCGAGAACGCCAACCACGGCGTTTTGGACGATTAAAGGGACAGCAAATTCCGACTTGGTGTAGAAGCTGGATGGGATATAACGCGGGTCCAGCGTGACATTCGCTGCATAAATGGGCCGCTTCTGCTGGGCGGCTGCGCCGGTGATGCCTGACCCCAGCGGTAGACGCAGGTGGGCCAGGCTGTCCTTCCAGCCGATTTGGCAACGTACCTGAAGCTCCTGTTTTTCTTCATCCAGCATCAGGATGGCAACGTTTTGCAGGTGAAAAAAGTCGCGCGCAATGATTAGGATTTGATGAAGAACGTTGTCCAGGTCGGTTGCGGAGAGCACCGCCTGGGAAGCGTCGTAAAGCACCGCGACTCGTTGCATAGATGGCCGGATTCTATCGTCCCGAGGGTGGTTACCGAAGGTTCCGAAAGTAACTGTGGCTGGGCCATGAGAGAACTAGTGCTTTTTCGAGTCTGCTTCCTGCATTCGCCAGACGAAGGCCTTGATGATCCCCAGGAC
The DNA here is from genome assembly GCA_963837365.1 of uncultured Acidobacteriota bacterium. Taxonomy (GTDB): domain Bacteria; phylum Acidobacteriota; class Terriglobia; order Terriglobales; family Acidobacteriaceae; genus CAWBXL01. The sequence continues at coordinate 630,593 of CAWIMW010000002.1, read as the reverse complement.
CGCGAGGCAGAAACAAAAATCCAGCGCCATCCCCAGATCAAACCTCCGCGGGACATGTCGTGCTGCGGCGGGGAGATATGGCATGACAAAGAAATACACGAGGTTCCCCACCAGAACCGCCGCCAGGGAGTGGGCGAAGTTCTTCATTCCTTCTTCATTAGACACCGTTCTGGGGGTGAAGGTGACCCGAATATTTGGAGCTCGACCGAGTTGCGGTTTCTCCTGCTAACATCGCCACAGTGCTTGACCCGTCTACGTCCGTGCAATTCGTGAAGGGGATTGGCCCTCGTCTGGCGGAAGTGTTGAGTGCCAAAGGGATCCATACCGTGGATGACTTGGTGCACTACCTTCCGTTCCGCTATGAAGACCGGCTCAATCCACGGGGAATCGGTGAGTTGCGGCCGGGGGAGATGGCGACGGTCATCGCTGAAGTGCGCAATTCTGGCCTGTTTCGGACGCGGCGAATGCCTATTTTCCAGATGGTGGCCGGGCAGGGACGGACCAAGCTGAAGTGTCTATGGTTCAACGGGGCCTATCTGCGTGACAAATTTAAGCCGGGACAGTTGGTTGCGCTTTACGGGAAGGTGGAGCAGGACCGGGGGGGGGAACTGCAACTCCATCAGCCGCAGTTTGAGATTCTGGGGGATGCCAGTGATGAGGGCTCGTCTGATGGGGCGGAAAAGAAGTTGGAATCCTCGCTGGAAGTGGGGCGAATCGTACCGATTTATGAGTCGGCTGGGCAGGGGAGGCTGACAGCGAGGTGGTTTCGGCGGGTGATTCGGACGGCGTTGGAGAACCTGCCACCGGAGTTGCCTGATCCGATTCCTGCGGTGGTGCGCGAGCACATCAGTTTGATTCCGCCGCGGGAGGCGCTGTGGAGAGTTCACTGGCCGGAGGCAGGGGAGAGTTTTGAGGACCTGCAAACGGCGCACACTCCGGCGCATATCCGGCTGATTTTTGAAGAACTGTTTTTTGTCGAGCTGGGGCTCGAACTCAAGCGCCGCGAGCAGAAGTCGCAGACCGGGATTGCGTTTCAGTTGAATGAAGGGGTGCGGCAGGCGATCAAGAAGATTTTGCCATTTCATCCGACCGAGGCACAGAAACAGGTCTTGAAGGAGATTGCTTCCGATATGGAAAAGCCTTCTCCCATGCGCCGTCTGCTGCAAGGGGACGTCGGCTCGGGTAAGACCATCGTGGCTTTTGAGGCCGCGATCATTGCCATGGAGAACGGCTATCAGGTTGCGCTGATGGCGCCAACAGAAATTTTGGCCCAGCAGCATTATTTTTCCGCGCCGGCAGATTTTGGAGCCGGCGGGCTATCGCGTGGTCTTGCTGACAGGGTCGCTGGAAGATGACCGTAAACGGGAAATCCGCCGGCATATTGCTCAGGGGAATGCGCAGCTTGTAATTGGGACTCATGCTTTGATCGAGCAAAAAGTTGAGTTCGCAAAGTTGGGGCTGGTGATCGTGGATGAACAGCACCGTTTCGGAGTAATGCAGCGCTTCAAGCTGATGAAGAAAACAGCCGAGCCGGATTTCTTGATTATGACTGCGACCCCCATTCCCCGGACTCTGGCGCTGACTCTTTATGGTGACCTTGATGTCAGCGTGATCAACGAGCTGCCACCTGGCCGCACACCCATTGTGACGCGACGCATCTCCGATGACCGGGCGGATGAAGTATGGAAATTTGTGCGCAAGCAGGTTGAAGCAGGGCATCAGGCCTACGTGGTTTATCCCGTGATCGAAGAAAATGAAGAGACCGAGCTTAAGGCTGCGCTCAAGATGTACAAAGAATTGAGCAACAAGATTTTTCCTGACCTTAAAGTCGGCCTTCTGCATGGCCGTCTGGAACCTGATCTGAAGGACCTTGTCATGCGCATGTTTCAGAAGGGAGAGCTTCAGATTCTGGTGGCGACTACGGTGATTGAGGTTGGTGTGGACGTTGCCAACGCGACTGTCATGGTCGTCGAACACGCTGAACGTTTTGGGCTGGCGCAGTTGCATCAGCTTCGGGGGCGAATCGGGCGTGGGGCGGCCAAATCATATTGCGTCTTGATGACTGGAGGAAAAGTCTCCGAGGATGGAGAACGGCGGCTGGATGCCATGGTCCGCACGCATGACGGCTTCCTGATCGCGGAATTAGATCTGGAACTGCGCGGGCCAGGGGAGTTTTTTGGCACGCGGCAAGCCGGCGTGCCCAGTTTTCAGGTGGCAAACTTAATTCGGGACCGGCAGTTGCTGGAGGCGGCCAAGCGAGAGGCGGCTGCGGTATTGGCTGGACCGAACAAGGAAATTTCTCAGGAAGAAATTAACCGGGCTTTGCATCACATGCGTACCCGCTGGCAGAAGACGTATGGCCTGGTGGAAGTAGGCTGAGCCCGGGTGGAGGCGGGGCTTGCCCCGCAACTCCGCATGAAATAATGAAGGTTGATGAAAACTGTTTCCAAAGCGGAGCTGTACCGGAAGCTGCCATCTGTAGATGAGGTGCTGCGCGCTACGGATGTAGCTTTGCATGTTGCGCAAGACGGCACAGCTGCGGTGACGGACGCGATTCGTACCGTGTTGGCCAGTTTGCGGCATGAGATTGCTGCGGGATATTTGGATTCGGCTGGAGTGGATTTGGCCATCACCGGGATTGCCGGCGCGGTTGAACGTCAGTTGCGACTGGGCTTGTGCCACTCTTTGCGACCGGTCATCAATGCTACCGGGGTGATCCTGCATACCAATCTTGGGCGAGCGCCATTGGCAGTTTCTGCGCTTGAACACGCGCGCGAGACTGCAGCTGGATATTCCAATCTTGAATTTGATTTGGAAACTGGAGAACGTGGAAAGCGCGATGTTCACGTCGACCGGCTATTGCGCAAGCTCTTAGCCCCAGCACAGCCACCCTCTGACGTTTCTTCAATCGTCGTCAACAACAATGCTGCTGCGGTGCTGCTGGCGCTGAATTCGCTGGCTGAGGACGGGGAAGTTATTGTTTCGCGCGGGGAGCTGGTGGAGATCGGCGGGTCGTTCCGCATTCCCGAGGTGATGGGGAAGTCGAATGCTTCGTTGCGCGAGGTTGGGACTACGAACCGTACGCGCGTCAGCGACTATGTCAACGCGATCACAGATAAAACCCGGTTGATACTGCGTGTGCATCGTTCGAATTTTGAGATCAGCGGATTTACGGAGCAACCTGCGCTGGAAGAACTGGTCAAGCTGGCCAAGGAACGCCAGATTCCCTTGGTGGAAGACCTGGGCAGCGGGGCCCTGTTTGATTTGAGCCTGGTGGGGATTGGAAATGAGCCGGGAGTATTGGACAGCCTTCGGGCTGACGTGGATGTGGTCACTTACAGTGGAGACAAACTGCTGGGCGGGCCGCAGGCAGGGATTCTCAGCGGGCGGGGAGATCTGATCGCGCGCATGCGGGCCAATTCGCTGTTCCGTGCGCTGCGCGTGGACAAGCTGACTTACGCGGCGCTGGAAGCGACGCTTCTGGCTTATGTGAAGCGCGACTATGATGCGGTCCCTGCGCTTCGCATGATGCAGCTGTCGAAGGACGATATTGGCAAGCGAGCGGAGGCATTAGCCGGGAAAGTCAGATCGAACATAGTTTCAGCCGAAATTACGGATGGTGAATCCGTGATCGGTGGCGGGGCGGCGCCAACGGCTGTCTTACCTACTCGCCTGTTAACAATTGCCTGCCATGGGCTGAGCGCGGACGAATTGGTGGCCCGCTTGCGGGCGTCCAATCCTCCGGTGGTGGCTCGAGTTGAAGACGGGCGCGTGCTACTCGACTTGCGGACAGTATTTCCGGAGCAGGATCAACTTTTGGCAGACATCGTCAGTCGGTTCACCACGGAGGCACAGAGACACGGAGAAAGACCTGACTAAGTTGTTGGGGATTTCTCGGTGACTCGGTGTCTCCGTGGTGAAATGTTTTTGTATGCTAACGTGATTGCGCATGATTGTGGGTACAGGCATTGATATTGCGGAAGTGCCGCGGATTGCGGATGCGATCCAGCGGCATGGGGAACGGTTTTTACGCCGCGTTTTTACTGAAGGCGAGATCGCGTACTGTGATTCCAAAGCAAATCGCATGGAGCGTTATGCCGCGCGCTTTGCCGCTAAGGAAGCCGGGATGAAAGCGCTGGGGACTGGTTGGAGCCATGGAGTCCGCTGGCGCGATGTGGAAGTCTGCCGGCAGCCGGGCGGACGGCCCACCATCGCTTTCCATGGGAAGGCGGCGGAGTTTGCGGAGAAACTTGGAGCGAAACATGTGGCACTTTCGCTTTCGCATACGGCAGAACAGGCGATTGCACAGGTCATTCTGGAAAATTAGGTTGGAAGTACCTGAGCGGTTAAAACCTGACCTTCTCGGCACTTATAACGCAGGGCCACAGGCCCTGCTCCACCCAAATTCTCTGTTAGACTGGCGCACTTAAATCGAAACCATCTCAATGTCCACTACAGTTGAAGTTTCTCACGCAGACTCTACTTCCAATTCATCCCCCGCCCCGGTGCTGTTAGCGGGAGTCGCACTTATTAGTTTTGGGGCCTTACTTCTGGAATTGGCGCTTACCCGCCTATTTTCGGTTGTGCTGTTTTATCACTTTGCATTTCTGGCGATCTCGATTGCACTGCTTGGGTTGGGGGCGGGCGGAGTTGGGGCGTATCTAGGAAAGATGCGATTGGCAAAGTATGAGACGCGGGCCCTGGTGTGCGCGTCTTTGCGTCTTTAACGCGCTGCTTATGCCGGTGGTGTTGGTGGTGGTGTTGTGGACGCCGGTCTCCCTGCAAATTTCTGTGGGGAATTTTCTGCGGTTGACCGCGATTTATTTGAGTTCGGCAATCCCCTTTTTTGTCACCGGGTTGGCGTTTTCCGTGGTGTTTGCCCGCGAATCGAAGTACATTCCCCGCTTGTATGGCGCGGATTTGACGGGTGGGGCGATCGCTTGCCTGGCCATGGTCCCGCTGCTCAATTGGCTGGGCGGGCCAAACACCATTCTTTTTGCAGGATTTGTCATGGCTGTGGCTGGATCAGTCTGGGCAGCTACGGTGAAGGAAAGAAAGTCGGTTTTGGTGCTGGCGGCTGCGTGCTTAGTGGTGATTGCCATCAATTACTCTGGCCGGCTGTTCGACATTGTGTATGCCAAAGGGGCGTTTCGCAATCCGGCCATGGTGGAGTTCGCCAAGTGGAACGCGATCTCCCGCGTAGAAGTGGACCGGCAAGGCGGCGCAAAAGTTATCGTCATTGATGCTGACGCCTCCACCTACGTCATGAACGCCGATCCCGCACAGTGGCACGGTACCGCGTGGGAGAGAAACCTGATGTCAGCGCCGCCGGCGCTGGCGAATGTGCTGCGTCCTCATGGGGAGTTTGCCATCATCGGGCCGGGCGGTGGAGTGGATGTGCTGCGCGCGGTGGCAAACGGAAGTCCGAACGTAACTGGGATTGAAATTAACCCCATCATTGCCAATACCATTATGCGCGGACGGTATGCCGACTATACCTATCACCTGTATGAACGGCCTGAGGTGCATCTTCATGTCACCGATGGGCGATCCTTTGTGCGCAACGCTTCCCAGAAATACGACGTTGTTCAGATGACTTTGGTCGACACCTGGGCTTCCACGGCCGCGGGTGCGTTTGCCTTGAGTGAGAACAGTCTCTACACGGTGGAGGCGTTTCGCGAGTACTTCGAGCATTTGAAGCCGGACGGAATGGTGGCGATCACCCGCTGGGAGTTTCGTCATCCACGCGAGGCGCTGCGCGTTGTATCCGTTGCGATGGAAGCTCTGCATCAGTTGGGTGTGGCTGATACCCGCAAGAATTTCATCGTGATTTCAGAAGGCGGTCTGAATGAAGATGGGATTCCCGTCGCGGTGCTGGCAAAGAAAAGTGCGTTTACACCCGAAGAAGAAGCCGCGGTAAAGGCGCACTTAGCCGGTCATTCTGTTCTGGTGGCTTTGCACCTTCCTTCTGCACCACAGGACAATCCGTTTTCGGCGCTGATCGCCAGCAACGATCCGCATGCCTTCGCCAGCAGTTATGCGTACAACGTTGCCCCGGTCACCGACAATGCGCCGTTTTTCTTCTTTACGTTGAAGTTGGGCCAGATTCTGCATCATGAAGGGTCCAGGCAGGGGATGGACTGGAAGGTGAATCTTGGAGTCGCAGTGCTGGGGATGGTGTTAATCATCTCTTTGGTTGCGGTGTTTGCGTTTCTTATCATTCCGCTGGCTTTTGGCTCGCGTGGGACGCACCGTCATGCGCTTCCCTTGCTGTACTTCGTTGCTGTTGGGCTGGGCTACATTCTGGTGGAGATCGCATTCATTCAGCGCTTTGTGCTCTTTCTTGGGCATCCTACATACGCATTGACTGTCGTAATCTTCCTCATGTTGCTGTCGAGTGGCAGTGGAAGTCTGGCTTCGCGTAAATGGCTGGGCCTCCGGCCTAGTGCGGCCATCCCCTTGATTCTGATCATCATGGTTTTACTGCTCTATGTTGTTGTTCTCCCGGGATTGCTGAACGCATTTGTGGGACTTCCACTTATCGTCAAGTTTGCGATGAGTGCGGTCTTGCTGGTTCCCCTGGGATTCGCCATGGGGATGCCATTTCCGACTGGTCTGCGGGCATTTGCAAGTGCCCCAGCCCCGGAATTTCCTGCCAGCGAGAAAAGCGAGACCAAGCAGAATGCGGTGGAGTGGGCTTGGGCGATGAATGCCGCTTCCAGCGTTTTGGGCTCGGTGTTGGCCATGGTGATTGCCATTCAATTTGGCCTCAATATCACGCTGGCTTGCGGTGCGGTAGCCTACTTGCTTGCACTTACCCTGACCAAAACGGTGAATCCGCGGGCCGTGTAGTGTTCTTGGCGGTTCAGTTTCTGCATCGCCGCTGCAAAAAAGCAAAAGATTTTGACCGCAGAGGTCACAGAGAACTTCCGCAAAGGACGCAGAGAAAACCGAATTCGGCGGTTTTCCGTCAGGCTGGCATGGAGCCTGTACCATCTGTCTGGTATCATGCAAGGAAAATCGCCGCTGGCTGTTTGCGGCAGGACTGTCTTGTGAATATGGTGCCGGGGAGAACGCGTGCCTAGCCAGAAGCAGCTGAAGTGGTCTCAGTTGAAAGTCGGGATCACAGTGCTGGTAGCCCTCACCACGCTGGCCGTGCTCATTTTTCTGATGAGCGGTACGGGTGGCGTTTTTACCAAGAAAATCGAACTTAAAACCTACGTGGACAATGCCAGCGGACTGCGGGTTGGCGCGCCGGTGAGACTCAATGGAGTGGACATCGGCAATGTCACGGTGGTACAGGTCGCGTCGAATCCTCCCAACCCCCTGACTCCAGTAGAAGTCACTATGAAGGCAAACACCAAGTACCACTATGGGTTGCACAAGGACTCGATGACCCTGCTTTCCACCGCGGGAGTGTTGGGGGAGACTTACATCGATATTGATAGTTCCGAGGCCCGATTGGGGGAAGCGCAAAATGGCGACGTTTTGCCCAGTAAGAATGTCCCCGATTTCTCCGATATGGTGCGCGCCGGACAGGGGACGCTCCAGAACATGGACGCTCTACTCAAGCGCCTGGATCGTATTATCGCGTACATCGAAACCGGCAAAGGTTCGGTCGGTAAGTTGATTTACGATCCTACCCTCTACAACCGGTTGTCTGCGACGGTGAATGAGTTTCAGGGACTGGTCAATGACATCGGCGCCGGCAAGGGCACATTAGGGAAACTGGTCTCTGACGATACGATGTACAACAAAGCGAACGCCACGCTCGATAAGGTCAATGTGGTGATTGATGATCTGAACGCGGGCAAGGGCACAGCCGGGAAACTGCTGAAAGACCCGGCGCTCTACGATAACGCCAATAAAACTGTCGCTAATATTCGCCAGTTCACCGAGGACATCAACTCGGGCAAAGGTGCGCTGGGAAAGTTTGCCAAGGACCCCGAGTTTGCCGCGCGCATCCAGAATATTGCCAACAAGCTTTCCGCCATTGCCGATCGCCTGGATGCCGGCGAAGGGACTGCGGGAAAGCTTCTGCGTGACCCATCTCTTTACACCAACGCTGACCAGATGCTGGTGGAGTCGCGCGATCTGGTGAAAGCGATCCGGCAGAACCCGAAGAAATATCTCACCATTCACCTGAAGATTTTTTAAACCATTACTCCTTCCGCGCCTCCTACGCTCGTCTGACGGTGTTAACATTTGTTGACTGTCTATTTATGAGGAAAACATGCGCTATCTAGTAGGTTTTCTGTTGCTTTGCAGTTCCCTTTGCCTCGCCCAGTCCAGCTCACCTGCTTCTGCTGGCGTTGGTTTCAGTCCCGATATGTTGGACAAAACGATCGATCCCTGCACGGATTTTTACGCCTACGCTTGCAGCAAATGGCAGGCGCAGAATCCCATTCCCAGCGACCGCTCGAGTTGGGGCCGTTTCAATGAACTTCAGGAGCGGGGGGAGAACATCATCCGCGACATCCTGGAGAAGTATTCGGCGAATGATCCCAAACGGACTGCGAACCAACAGAAGATCGGCGACTACTATCAGGGGTGCATGGATGAGTCGGCAATCAACAAAGAGGGGACGGGGCCTCTGAAAGCAGAGATGAAGGCAATTGCCGCCCTGAAATCAAAAAAGGATTTGGCGCAGGAGGCCATCCGGTTGCATCGCCTCGGGGTCAACGTGCTGTTTAGTTTCGGTTCCGACCAGGATTTTAAGGATGCTACGCAGGTGATAGCGGAAGCTGATCAGGGCGGCTTGTCGCTGCCGGACAAGGACTATTACCTCAAAGACGATGCCAAATCGGTGGACCTGCGGAAGAAGTATGGGGACCATGTGGAAAAGATGTTTGAGCTTTTGGGCGATCCTGCGGACAAATCTGCGGCGGAAGCTAAGACGGTCCTGGAGACCGAGACATTGTTGGCCAAGGGGGCGCTGGACCGCACCAGCCGGCGAGAGCCGACCAAGGTGTATCACAAGATGACGGCCAAAGAACTGGCGGCGCTGAGCCCTGATTTTGGCTGGAATGTTTATCTGGAGGGCGTGGGTGCGCCCTCGACTCAGGTGTTGAATGTCACCGAGCCTGAGTTCTTCAAGCAAATGAACACCGCGCTGCAAGCCACATCACTCGATGACTGGAAGACTTATCTTCGCTGGCACTTGGTGCACGCCAACGTGGCGATGCTGCCGGCGGCGTTTGTAGATGAGAATTTTAACTTCTTTAGCAGGGAACTATCGGGAACCAAGGAGCTTTCTCCCCGTTGGAAGCGCTGCGTTCGGTACACCAACGGAGACCTGGGCGAAGCTGTGGGCAAGGAATATGTGGCACAGACCTTTGGGGCCGAGGGGAAGGAACGCACCTTGAAGATGGTGCAGGCCTTGGAAAATGCGCTTTCCCATGACATCGATGGTCTTTCATGGATGGGCGAGGAAACCAAAAAGCAGGCGCATGTGAAGCTGGAGGCGATCGCCAACCGGATTGGCTATCCCGACCAATGGAGGGACTACAGCAGCCTGAACATTGTTCGCGGTGATGCGCTGGGCAATTCGCAGCGGGCGAATGAGTTTGACTTCCAGCGGCAGCTCAACAAAATTGGCAAGCCGGTGAACAAGAATGACTGGCCTTATCCGCCTAGCACGGTGAACGCCAGCTACAATCCGCAACTGAATAACATTACGTTCCCAGCGGGAATCCTTCAGCCGCCGTTCTATGACAATCAGGCTGACGATGCCATGAACTTCGGTGGGATCGGAGCTGTGATTGGTCATGAGTTGACGCACGGCTTTGATGATCAGGGCAGCCAGTTTGACGCTAAGGGCAACCTGAGCGACTGGTGGACGGAAGATGACAAAAAGGAATTCGAGAAACGTACGCAGTGCGTAGCCGACCAATATTCCGGGTATACGGCTGTGGATGATGTGAAACTTAATGGCAAGCTAACCTTGGGGGAAAATACTGCCGATAACGGCGGGTTGCGCATTGCTTACATGGCGTTGCTCACTACATTGGCGGGTAAGGAGCCAGCGCCCATGGATGGATTGACTGCGAACCAGCGTTTCTTTCTGGGCTGGGCCAACGTGTGGTGCCAGAACCGCACCGAGGCGGTCAGCCGCATGCTGGCAAATGTGGACCCGCATTCACCTCCGAAGTGGCGGGTGAATGGGACGGTTTCGAACATGCCGGAGTTCCGCGAGGCGTATCACTGCAAGGCGGATGCGCCGATGGTGCGGGAAAACGCCTGTCATGTTTGGTGAGCTTTTGTGTAGGGCGGACACTCTTGTCCGCCCTGCCGGCGGCGTGGAAATGCCTGGCGTAAGCTGAATGCTCGGCCCGAAAATTTGCTGTAGCGTACGCAGGGCGGACAGGAGTGTCCGCCCTACCCTTACGAAGTTCCCAGCAGGCTGTATAGCAGGATCGCCAGGACAATTGTGGTGAAGACTACGTACATTCTGTCTTTTTCTATGGCGAAGCCGAAAATGGCGAATATTACGCGGGTGACCGGCGTGGCGATCAATAATAATAATCCGAATTGAATGATGCCGCGCCCGTGCAGTTGCAAGGCTTCACGGAAAATTCCGCTGATCTCGCGATAGTTTGAAGGTTCACCTTGAAAGACGCCGTAGTGGACCGGAGATCGCCCATGGCGCACCAGGTAAACGACTGCGCCAATGAGCACCACGAATGCCGAGAGCAGAACCCCGGCGCGCAGCAGATTGCCGATGATGTTCTCCACTTTTTGGTCTGTCCAGTCGCTTCGCTTCATTAGATTCTGCCTGTGACTCCGTTGTAGAGCATTTCCAGCGCCAGAAGAAGAATGACCACGGTGAATATGGACCGCACGGAGCGGGTCTTGATCTTGATCAGCAGTTTAGCGCCCAGGAGTGATCCGGCAAGTACGCCGAGCATCACCGGCATGGCAACCCCAGGGTCAACGTATCCGCGGCTCAGGTAGATTCCAGCGCTGGCCGCGGCGGTCACACCGATCATGAAATTGCTGGTCGTGGTGGAAACTTTGAATGGGATCCTCATGGCCTGATCCATGGCCAGGACTTTGACTGCACCGGAGCCGATACCTAAAAGCCCTGATAGTGTTCCCGCACCGAACATAAGGCTGAAGCCTGCCGGGACGCCACGAATGAAATAAGACTTTGACCCTGCGGGCGTCGGATAAGACCCGTTCAACTTCAGGCGCGTGGCCAACGGATCGGGCTGAGGGTTTTCGGGTTGAGGCGGCTGAGGCCGACCGGCGAGATAGGCGGAGTAGAGCAAAACCAGCCCAAATATAATGGCGATGGCATGGGTCGGGACTTTCAGAGCGAGGTACGCTCCGACGATGGCGCCCATGGTGGTTGCAATCTCCAAGAACATTCCAATGCGGATGTTGGAGAAGCCTTCCTTGACGTATGCGGCGGCCGCTCCCGAAGAAGTCGCAATTACTGAGACCAGCGATGCGCCGATGGCATAGCGGATGTCTACGTGAAAAAAAAGCGTCAGCACGGGGACCAGGACCACGCCCCCGCCAAGGCCAGTCAAGGCGCCGAGGAAGCCTGCGATGAACGAAACTATTCCGACCAGTAAGCTGAACTCAAGGACATTCATTGAACTTTGAGCAATACCGCCGGTCTGGACGGCAGCCGGGCATCATACGATTGCAGTATTGGAACGAGAACTCGGTTCCACGTGCTCGTGAGCATGATAGCTGGAGCGCACCATGGGGCCGGATTCGACGTGACGGAAACCGAAGCGCAAGGCTTCGTTCTTCATGTAGACAAACTCTTCTGGAGTATAGAAGCGGGCGATCGGCAAGTGGTCGCGCGACGGGCGCAGGTATTGGCCGACAGTTAAGATGTCCACTCCGCGAGAACCTAAGTCGAAGAAGACTTGCAGCAGCTCTTCCATGCTTTCGCCGAGACCGACCATGACCCCGGATTTCGTCAGCATGGATGGGGCAATTTTCTTTGCGTTTGCCAGAAGGTCTAAAGTCCGTTGGTATCGCGCACCCGAGCGCACTGCGCGATAGAGACGCGGTACGGTTTCGGTATTGTGATTCAGGATGTCCGGTTGGGCATCCATGACGATGCGCAGCGGTTCGTCCAGACCTTGAAAATCAGGAATCAGCACTTCCACGCGGCAGTCTGGGGTCAGTTCGCGGATTTGGCGGATGGTTTCGGCGAAGATTCGGGCACCACCCACGTTGTCATCGTCGCGGTTCACGCTGGTGACTACGGCATGTTTCAAGCCCAAGGTGGCGACGGCTTCAGCTACCCGGCGCGGTTCATCCCAGTCTATTGCTTCGGGCCTGCCTTTGGGCACCGCGCAGAAACCACAGCGGCGGGTGCAGATATCTCCCAGCAGCATGAAGGTGGCGGTCTTGTGGTTCCAGCATTCGCCGATGTTGGGGCACTGGGCCGATTCACAGACTGTATGCAGGCCCAGGCCACGGGCCAATTTCTTTAGATTGTGGAAATTATCGCCGCCCGGGGCCTTGGCGCGGAGCCAGTCGGGCTTCGGCTGGCGGACCGGTGGGTGGGTGTCAATCTGGATGAGTTGGGATGGGCCAGCCATCGGATAGGTATGATTTTACCTGAGATCGTGTGGGGGCGGGGCTTGCCCCGCCCAATTGATCGGTACTCACTTCGTTCGCAGACGGAGCAAGCTCCGTCTCCACACTAGACGCTAGCACTCCAGGTAGGATTCCACCCAGCTTTTGATTTTCAGCCGCCGCTCGTCGCTGGCCTCGAAACGGATCCCAAAGGTGTTGCTATTGGGCTTGCGCCAGGTTGTGGCGCCCTTGACCCAAATTCGCGGCAGGGTCAATAGAGCAAAAGAGACTTCTAAGGGTTGATTGGGAGGAATCTCTTCGTTGGTCTTGAAAGACATTCCCCCGGAACTGATCTCTACGCTGGTAGCGGAGAAGCGACGGTTGTCAGGCAAGACGACATTTACTTCGGTGACGATGGGGATCCGCACGTAGCGGCGGAATTCGTGCGTAATGAGTGGTTGAGTAGCGCGGACCAACTTCAATGCAGCCTGGCGCTCCAAAGGTTCATGGAAAATTGCGTTGATGCCGTACTTGGAAAATCCAATGGCTTCCTGCGCGCTCCCTCCCAGGCCGTAAATCACCAGGCGGCTGTTGGAAGGCGAGTTGCGCGCCGACAACATTACCGGCTCAGACTCAGGCTGAACCCGTACCACGCAAGCGGCAAACTTTTCTTTCTGCAACCGCTCGGTTGCCTCATGCGACATGCTGACGCTTTCCATGCCAAATTGGCGGAAGCACTCGTTGAGAACGCGGTGAGTGGCTGGATTGAGATTTACCAGGGCAACCCTAGCCGAAGTCTTTTTGCTGGGGGGGATGGACAGCGTAGCAGTAGATCCTAAGGTTCGTTCCATAGTTAGATGGTTCGTCCGGCTGAAACCCCATTCTGGCGCGGGTTTCACCGTATGGCAAAGGCGAATAAGGACAATGCCGGGTACAGAAGTGTCATTACTGGAAGTGCCCAGTGGGGGATACCATAATGGCTCTTAGGTAAGGAGTGATTCGGGCAGGGGGGCCTAAGAAACCGGGTGATTTCATTAAGAATTACTAAGAAAAGCGGAGATTTGGGGTGGGGTGAAATTTACGGATAATGGCGAGAAGAAGCAGATTCCTCCTCTTCGCTGCGCGAATCGTCGGAATGACAAATTTAGGGTTGTGAAATGGGTCAGAGGATTATTCGTGCCAGCGGCGGAACAGCAACGCGCCGTTGGTGCCGCCGAAGCCGAAGGAGTTGGACATGGCGTATTCGACTTCCGCCTTGCGGGCGTGGTTGGGAACGAAATCCATGTTGCAGGTGTCCGGGTCCTGATTTTCAAGATTGATAGTCGGGGGTAATATCTGGTCGCGTAGCGCCAGAACCGTGATGCCGGCTTCCAATCCGCCTGCTCCACCCAGCAGGTGACCTGTCATTGATTTGGTGGAGCTTACCGGCAATTTACTTTGGAAGCAGTTGCGGATGGCATGGGCTTCGAGAGTGTCACCGATGGGCGTCGAGGTGCCGTGGGCATTTACGTAACTTACGACTTCCGGTCCGACTCCAGCGTCACGGAGCGCATTTCGCATCACGCGGAAGCCACCCTCGTGTTCGGGAGCGGGTTGGGTCATGTGGTAGGCGTCGCCGCTCATGCCGTAGCCGACAATTTCGGCAATGATGTTGGCCCCTCGACTTTTCGCGTGCTCTAGCTCTTCCAGAATGAGTATGCCGGAACCTTCGCCGATCACGAATCCGTCGCGGTCTTTGTCCCAGGGACGGCAGGCACGTTCTGGATCGTCATTGCGGGTCGAAAGCGCGCGCATGGAGGCGAAACCACCGACGCCCATGGGAGTAATGGAAGCCTCGGTGCCGCCAGCGATCATTACGTCGGCGTCGTTGTGCTGGATGATGCGGAAGGAGTCGCCGATGGAGTGTGCGCTGGTGGTGCAGGCGGTGGCTGTGGCCTCATTGGGCCCCTTGGCGCCCACCCGCATGGAGACATGTCCCGCCGCCAGGTTCACGATTGCCGCAGGAATAAAGAACGGGGATATCTTTCGTGGGCCACCCTTCAACAGAGCCGTATGTTCGCGCTCGATGACATCGAACCCGCCGATGCCGGAGCCGATGTGCACGCCCACCCGCTCGGCATTGTCGGGGCCGATCTTCAGGCCGGACATCCGCAAAGCTTCATCCGCCGCCGCGATGGCGAAGTGGATGAAGCGGCCCATCTTCTTGACTTCTTTTTTCTCGATGAAGTTGAGCGGCTCGAAGTTTTTTACTTCGGCTGCAATCTGGCAGGAAAACTGGGAAACATCAAACGGGGTGCCGTCGAGTCGTTCGAATTGCTCGAAATGGGTAATCTTGCCTACGCCGCTTTTGCCCGCAAGCAGGTTCTTCCACACCTCTTCGGTGGTGTGGCCGACAGCGCAGATCAAGCCAATCCCAGTGACTACGACCCGTCGTCCCAACTCTATTTCCCACCTTTCGCATGCTTTCCGACGTAGTCGATGGCGTCTTGTACGGTGCGGATTTTTTCCGCGTCTTCGTCGGGGATTTCGATTTCGAAGGCCTCTTCGAAGGCCATGACCAGTTCGACGGTGTCGAGCGAGTCGGCGCCCAGGTCATCTACGAACGAGGCGCTGGAGGTGACTTCGCCTTCATCCACTCCCAGTTGTTCTACGATAATTTGTTTTACCTTCTCATCTACTGCTGCCATATGTCTCCTTGTGCGCCGGTACATGCCGGCTTTAGAAAATATGTGCCTGCTTGTCTTTCGGACTCGAGTGTGGTGAGAAAAATTACTTGGCTACTTTAGCCCGCTTATCGATGTAATCGATGGCATCCTGGACGGTACGGATTTTCTCCGCGTCCTCGTCGGGAATCTCTACGTCGAAAGCCTCTTCGAGGGCCATGACCAGTTCGACGGTGTCGAGCGAGTCGGCGCCTAGATCGTCCACAAATGAGGCGCTGGGGGTCACTTCGCCCTCATCCACGCCAAGTTGCTCTGCGATGATCTGTTTCACCTTTTCCACAGCTTTTCCATCCGCCATAGCCAATGCCTCCTGGATGTTAAAGAGAACAGATAGTGTACTGTCGGGAGGGAATTGATGTAAAGGAAGCCCTTGGTGGATTGTGGTTAAAAACCTAGCCGCAGATTTACGCAGATAAACGCAGATTTTTGAGATCCACCTGGGTTGATCTGCGAAAATCTGCGGCCAAGTTTGTTAGTGCGCCGAATACTGGTCCCTCAGCCGGGTCTGGCGACTGGTCATGGGGACTTCACGGCCTTCGATAAATACCTCTTTTACATCAGTCTTTACGTCCAACGGATCACCGTTGGCGACTACTACGTTGGCTGTCTTACCTACATCGAGTGAGCCTAGCTTGTCGGCCACGCCCCAGATTTGTGCCGGGTTCAGGGTAAGGGCCTTAAGCGCCTCGTCATGGGGCAAGCCAAAGGCAGTCGCGAACCCTGCCTGATACGGCAAGTTGCGCGAGCTATGGGCATCGTATGAAGCGAAGGCGATCTGTATTCCCCGCTTCTGGAGTTGGGCAGGAAGACTGTATACGGCATCGAAGCGCTCGTCGGGCTTGGGGTTTTCGTAAATGGGGCCGACGATGACCGGGACTTTCAGGCTAGCCACATAATCGAGAACCGGTTGTGAGTGGCTGATGTGGTTGAGCACAAATTTTAGGTGAAATTCGTTGGCCAGATTTACAGCAGTCTCCAAATCGCTGGCCTCTTCCGCGGCCAGGACGATTGACTTCTTACCGTCGAGATACGGGAGCAGGGCTTCCAACTGCAAGTTGTGTTTGGGTGGAGTCGGGGGGCCTTTCTTTTCTTTGTCGCTACTGGTGTCCGATTTCTTTTTCTCGTAGTCGGCCCATTCCTGGGCGTAATGCTGGGCGTCGAGGAAGGCTTGGCGCAGCTGTGCGGCCAATCCCATGCGAGTAGAGGGAAATTTTCGTTTGTCCCAATCGCCACTATTTCGGCGCTGGTCGCCGGTGAAATTCAGAGGCATGGCAATGTCGCGGACCAGCAGCATCTCGGTGGCGGATTTCCCATCCAGTTGAACGAAAGAATCCTGGCCGGGGAGGGTATCCGCGCTATCGGGTGCGACGATGGCGTTGGTGATTCCGTTGAGCCGGGTCACGGGGATCAACTCGGATTCGGCGTGGAATGCGTCGTAGACATGCATCTGCGGGGAGATTTCGTCGCTGGTTTCGACCATGTCGTTGGTCATCTCTTCAGCGGAAATCTCCGTCAGTCCGAGATGAGTTTCGGAATCGATCAGGCCGGGGTAGACGGTCATGCCGGTGACATCGATGATGCGGGCGTCTTTGGGGACCTTCACTGAGGATGCCGAACCCACAGCTGCAATTTTGCCGTCCTGGATTACCAACACTCCGTTTTCGACTACGCCGTGCGTAATCGTGAGCAGTTTCCCGCCTTTGAGGACAATTGCTTTCTGCTGGGCAAAGCTTATGCAAGAAAGCACGAGGGATAGAGTCAGCAAGAGTGGGCCAACGGCCAACGACCATTGACGAGAAGCGGTTTTCATTGTCCCTCCTGGTAGTGCGGCATGCCGAATTTGG
The DNA here is from genome assembly GCA_963837365.1 of uncultured Acidobacteriota bacterium. Lineage (GTDB taxonomy): Bacteria > Acidobacteriota > Terriglobia > Terriglobales > Acidobacteriaceae > CAWBXL01. The sequence continues at coordinate 613,483 of CAWIMW010000002.1, read as the reverse complement.
GCAGCGAACGGTCGAAGTAGATATCGCCATCAATGAAAACTTTGTTGGGTACGCCGTAACTGGAGAGCGGGTAGCCGTCCCAGATCACGAGATCGGCATCTTTGCCTACGTCGATTGAACCTACGCGGTCCTCTACTCCAACGATCCATGCGGGATTGATGGTGATCATCTTTAACGCTTCTTCCTCTGTGGCGCCACCGTAGCGCATGGTCTTAGCTGCTTCCTGATTCAGGCGGCGGGCGAAATCATCGGAGTCGCTCTTGATGGCTACCCGCACCCCTTTGCGCATGGATATCACGGCATTCCACGGGATGGCGTCCCAAGCTTCGTTTTTGAATCCCCACCAGTCAGAGAAAGTGGCGATGGCTACATTTTCCGCGGCAAGCTTCTCAGGGACTTTGTAGGCTTCGAGCGCGTGATGGAAAGCACGGATCTTATAGCCGAACTCTTTGGCCATGGCCATCTCAGTGATGAATTCGTCGGCCCGGTAGCAGTGAATCTGTACCATCAGCTTGCCGCGTAAGACGTCGGCCAGGGCATCGAGCTTCAGATCGCGTTTGGGTTGCTTGGCGTCTTTGTCGCCGGCCTTTACTTTGGCGTCGTAGGTGTCCCATTCGCGCATGTAGTCTTGCGCTTCGACCAGCGCCTGACGCTGCACGGCAAAGTTTCCCATGCGGGTGGAGGGCATTTGACCTTTACGGCCATACACGCGCTTTGGGTTTTCTCCACTGGCAAACTTGATGGAGCGTGGGGCATTAGGGAAGAGCATGGCGTCGCGGCCTGCTCCGTACTTATGCTTGATGACGATTGCCTGGCCGCCAATCATGTTGGCTGAGCCGTGCAGCAGCAGGGACGTGGTCACTCCGCCTGCCAGCGCCCGGTAGATGGCCTTGTCTTGGTAATCGAAGGCGTCGAGCATCATCATCTGTGGGGTGACCGGGCTGGTGGCTTCGTTTACGTCATCGTCCAGAGCGATGTGGGAGTGGGAGTCGATGATTCCCGGCGTCAGGTAGGCGCCTTTGGCGTCGATCACTGTGGCGTCCGGTGGGGCGGTGACATCTTTGCCGACGGCCGCGATCTTTCCGTCCTTGATGTAAACGCTGCCCCCTTGAATGTTGCCGTGGGTGACGGTCATTACAATTGCGTTTTTGATCAGGACATCTTTTGGCGTAGAGGACTGGCTCCATGCGAACGGAACTGATATTAGAAACAGGAAAACCGCAATGCGGGTAATTGTGCCCATCCTCGAATGTTGAGGCATGAGGGAGTCTCCTTGTAGGTGAAGGACAGCGATTGTATTGATCCTGAGCTTGGGTTGGCAAACGGTTGTGTAGGACAAGTGTGATAGACGATGTGTTTCTGGTAAGGTGAGCATCCATGCGAACTGTGGTACAGCGGGTTAGCCGGGCGCGGGTGACCGTCAACGGTGAGGTGACCGGGGAAATTGGGGCTGGATTGCTCGTTCTGTTGGGAGTCGGCAAGGAGGACAGTGAGTCCGATGCAGACTATCTGGCGAATAAGATTGCCGGGTTGCGTATCTTTGACGATCAGAACGGCAAGATCAATCTGGCGGTGTCCGATGTCGGCGGGGCGGTGCTGGCGGTGTCGCAATTCACTTTGTATGGAGACACGCTGAAGGGGAACCGGCCTTCTTTCAATATGGCTGCACCGCCGGAACGGGCGCGGCAGTTGTATGAGTATTTTGTGGAGAAGATTCGCGCTGCTGGGTTGCGCTGCGAGACGGGGAAGTTTCAGGAGACGATGCAGGTGGAACTGGTGAATGATGGGCCGGTGACCATCTTGCTGGATTCTTCGAAAACGTTTTGAATATGGGCTGCCTTCACAGATGTACCTCAGCGGCTAAAGCCTCGAATCAAGCAGAAGTACGACGCAGGGCCCAAGGCCCTGCTCCACCCATTACCCGGCTATATCTGCTATTCGCACAGCATCTGCACAGGCCCGTACATCGTGGGTGCGTACGATGTGGGCGCCTTTCAGAATCGCCACTACTTCCGCGGCGATAGTACCGAACATGCGTGCATCGGTCGGGGCATCTTTGCCATCACGCGCCAGAGCCCGCCCGATGAACGACTTTCTTGAAACTCCTACCAGCAAGGGGTACCGCAGCAGATGAAATTCTTCGAAGCGTTTTAGCAGCGGGTAATTTTCCTGAAAGTTTTTCCCGAAGCCGAATCCGGGGTCGAGCACGATTCTTTCCCGTTTGACGCCGCCCACCATGGCGGCGTCGACACGCTCGCTGAGTTCACGTTTTACTAACGTTACGATGTCGGGAACTGGAGGTAATTTACGCCATTCGTCGGGGCGTCCGCGCATGTGCATGAGAACCGTGCCGCATTTGAGTTCGGCCAAAGTCTTCCGCATTTCCGGGTCCCAGAGGAAGCCGCTGATGTCGTTCACGATTTCGGCGCCGGCTTCAACAGCCGCGCGGGCCACGCTGGCTTTGTAGGTGTCGATCGAAATGAGGGCGGCTGGATGCTTTTGTTTGAGTAGCGTGATGACCGGCAACACCCGGGCAAGCTCGTCTTTTTCGCTAATCGCGCCCGGCTTAATTTCATTTTCCGTGGATCCGGAAGTCTTTGCGCCCGGTCGGGAGGATTCTCCGCCGATATCAACCATGTCCGCGCCGTCCTGAAGCAGTTGGAGGGCATGTTCTACCGCACGCTCTTTGTCCAGAAATTGTCCGCCATCGGAGAAGGAATCGGGAGTGACGTTCAGTACGCCCATGATCAGCGTACGTTTGCCGAGCAAGAGGGTGCGCGACCCGATGTTCCAGTCGAAGACCGAACGCATGGGGGGATTCTAAATCAAGGCAGATGGGAGGTTGGGAGTGCCTGGGCTTGATCGTCGGATGGAGAGGGTCAAGGAATCGCTGGGAACGAAAGAGTGCTTAGCTTGCCATTCGCTTGGCTTGCCGGTCACGCATGGCGCCAATCGCGCCGGGGCCAGTCCCGTTGGGGGGCTTGCGCATTCCTTCCAACAGATCTTTTAGGACAATCGCATTATTTTGCTTTTCGTTCTTTGAGGCAAAAAGCAAAGTCAGGCGCTTGCGTTCGCCGGCAAAATCGTAGAGCTTCTGTAAGTGCGTTGCGGCTTCCGGGCGGGCCAGTTCTTTGAGGTAACGCTTGCGGAACGTAAGCCATGCGTTGGGCCGGGCGTGAAACCAGTGGCGCAGGCCATCAGACGGGGCCAGTTCGCGCAGCCACGCATCCAGGGCGGCGTCCTGTTTGGCCAAGCCACGCGGCCACAGGCGATCCACCAGGACGCGGTTCCCGTCCGCGCGAGCAACTTTTTCATAAACTCGTTTTACTGCAACCGGCATGATTGTGCTCTATGATTTAATTTTACGTCCAACAGGAGGCATCGTGGAGCTACCCGAAAGTGGGGCTGGTAGGAAAACTATCATGAAAGGATTTTCTTTGTGTCTCTGTGCCTCCGTGGTGAGCCTGTTCTTTCTCGGCTGCGAAGCGGAGCGGCGCAAAAGCGATGCCGAACTGGGGCTCAACCCGCAGCAGGCGGCGGGACGCCGGCTCTACGATCAGTACTGTGACCGTTGCCACGAACCCTACTCGTCGCGCGGCAAAAATGGGCCGAGCATGAAAGGGATTTTCAAGAAACCGTACATGGCAATTAGCGGACTTCCGGCGAATGACGAGCGCATCGGCGAGATCACCAAATATGGGCGCAGCAAGATGCCCGGCTTTGGCCAGGTGATGAACCAGCAGCAGATTGATGACTTGCTGGCCTACATGCATACGCTCTGATTTGCTGACGATACAATAGCCGCGTGAACGCGTCCGCCGAACCTCAGCCAGGTAATACCGCGACTGCTACACTGCCGGTGTTCACACTGTGGCAACGGGTCCAACTGCGGGCGATTACGTGGGTCGGATTTTTGGTGGTGCGCCTGATCGGGCCGACCTTGCGGCTGGCAGTTTCGTTTGAGGAGGGCGCACCGGAAAGTTTAGATGCCCGCCCTCTGATTTTGGCCTTCTGGCATAGCTGCATCTTTCCTGCGATTTACGCATGGCGTGACCTGCAAATTCGGGTGATGAGCAGCGACAGCTTCGATGGCGAGTACACGGGGCGGATTATCCGCAAGTTTGGTTTTGTGAAGGTGAGAGGGCTCGAGCAGCAAAGGTGCGGTCCGGGCGTTGCTCGGCATGCGAAGGGAAATCGAGCAGGGCGCTACCGTCGCATTCACGATTGATGGGCCGCGTGGGCCGCGTTTTGTCGCAAAACCGGGACCGGTGGTGCTGGCTCGGGCTACCGGAGCGCCAATGGTGGCGTTCCACATCGCGCTGGAAGATCCCTGGGTACTCAATACCTGGGACAAGAGCATGATCCCCAAACCGTTTTCGCGGGCGCTGCTGCGGGTAAGCCGGAAGATCAACGTTCCGGAACATTCGGGCGAGAAAGAGCGCGACCAGTATCATGCCGAGTTGCAGGCTGCGCTGGACCGGGTGCGGGAGTTTGCTGAGGCGAATGTGCATACGGTGGGTTCAAAGGATCTTGCGAAAATCTGCGGTCGCGGTTATGGGAATTGACATCCACGACCGCAGAATTTAAATTCATCCTCACCTAATTCAGTTCTTTCACAATATTTTGGTTCGCGCGTCCTCATCACTGCGGTGAGGACTGGGAAGCGGGTGTGAATCCCGCGCTGCCGCGCAACTGTAAGCGAGGACATGCAGTCAGCCACTGGGAAACTGGGAAGGCTGGTTGTGGTTGTCGGATGAAAATCCTTACTCGCAAGCCAGGAGACCGGCGTGAACCGCCACCACCAACCCTTTCGCGTGCAAAGGAGACAGTGATGCGGTTTCTGGGAATTCTTTTCGGTGTTCTCTCTCTGGTAGCGGCGGCTTCGGCTGCTGAATTCAAAATCAAAGTGGTTGATCCCCAATCTGCGGCTGTGGCTCAGGCGCAGGTGGTTTTGCTGGATCAAGACACGCCGGTTGCGGTGGAATTCACTTCGGCTGAAGGCGTTGTGGTTTTTCGCGTTGAGCAGGGTGATTATCGCTTACGGGTGCTTGCTCCAGGATTTGCTCCTCAGGTCGTGCAGCTTTCTGCCTCTGAGGTGACGGTGCAAATGCATGTCGCCCCGGTTGCGGAGACGGTTGTGGTCTCAGCTACTCGCACTCTGGTTCCGGAAGGTGAAGCGGGGGCGAATGTTAGTACCTTAAACGCTCTCCAACTTCAGACCATGCAGCCGATCGCTCTCGACGAAGCATTCCGATTCATCCCTGGCGCTGTGGTCAACACCAGCGGGCGTTACGGCAGCCTGGGTTCGGTGTTCGTGCGCGGAGGCGACTCCCGCTACAACAAAGTGATTGTGGATGGCGTAACCATCAACGAGCCGGGAGGGACTTTCGATTTTGGAGTCGTTCCGGTCAGCGAAGCTGGGCGTCTGGAGTTCGTACGCGGAGCGCAGAGCACGTTGTATGGATCGGATGCCATGACCGGCGTGGTGCAGTTATGGACGCGGAACGGGAGCACGAAAACTCCGGAGTTACGCGTGGGAGCGGATGGAGGCAACTTAAGCACCGCGCATGGATATTTGTCTTTTGCCGGGGCACGCGGGCGCTTTGACTACAACCTGTTCGGCGACCAGTTACACAGCAACGGACAGGGGATCAACGACGAGTATTCCAATTCCTCGCAGGGTGGAAATATTGGTGTGGCGTTGAACGATTGGGCGTCGTTACGCTTGCGGGTGCGGCATTCGGACAACTCCACGGGCGTCCAGGGCGAGTGGCAGTTTGATGGCGCACCGCCGCTGCCACCGGATAACAATCAGTGGCAGCATCAGAATAATTTGCTGGGAAGTGTGGAACTGGCGATTAAAGGGCCTTCGAACTGGCAGCACCGATTCACGGGATTCGACTACCGGCACGTGCGCACTAACGTGAATGGGGACAATCCGGGCCGGATTTTTGACTCCGCGTTTCATTCGCTGGCGAATTACAACCGGGCCGGATTTGATTATGAAGGAACCTACATCCAGAGAAGTTGGGCGCAGAGCACAGTTGGTTATCAGTTTGAGGATGAGAACGGCTTTGTCCAGGATCTGGTCTATGGTTCATTCACTCATGGCTTGCGGCGCAACCAGGCGGTGTACGGACAAGAAGTGCTCACATTGAAGCGGCTTTCGGTGGTTGCTGGAGCGCGTTATGTCCACAACACTACTTTTGGCGACAAAGGAGTGCCGCGCGTGGCGTTGGGCTATCAGTTGTTGCGTGGAGGAGAGATTTTCTCCGGAACTCAGTTGCGCTTTTCTTATGCCACGGGGATCAAAGAGGCGCGGCTGGAGGAGGCCTTTGCTACTGGCTTTGGGATTGTGCCTAATCCGGCTTTAAAAGCCGAAGAGAACCGTGCATTTGAAGCTGGGTTTCAGCAGGGATTGTTTGGCGGAAAGTACGCTTTGACTGCCACTTACTACAACAATCTATTCCACAACCAGGTGGACTTCGCGATTCTGGATTTCACCACCTTCACCGGGCAGTATCAGAACATCGACAAGTCTCTGGCCCATGGGGCTGAGGTGGAATTCAAAGGGCGGATTCTGCCACGGTTGTCGCTCAATGCCGGCTACAACTACATGTCCACGCAGATTCTGGACCAGCCGTTTGCGTTCGATGACCTGCATCAGCCGGGGCGGCCTTTGATCCGGCGTCCGAAGCACTCGGGAAGTTTGTTGCTGACCTATCTCGGCAGCCGTTGGGGTGGGAATCTGGGCGGAAGTTTTGTTGGCCGTCGTCCGGACTCTGATTTCCTCGGACTCAATATTGATCATGCTCCGGGATACGCGCGGGTGGATGCCGGCGGTTGGTATGCGATCAATTCGCGGGTCACGACTTATGTCAATGCGAGCAACCTGCTTAATAAGAAGTATCAGGAAGTGGTGGGCTATCCGTCATTAGGGATCAACTTCCGCGCTGGGATGCGGTTTCGGATTGGCGGGGAGTAGAAAGCACACGTGTGGAGACGGGGCTTGCCCCGTCGCCACACGTTTCGTTGCTATAATCTGAGGGTGCGGTGGGAATAGCTCAACTGGCAGAGCACCGGACTGTGGCTCCGACGGTTGCGGGTTCGATTCCCGTTTCCCACCCCAAAATCTCTCACTGATTTTCCCCGATATAGACGGCAAATGGCGGCAGGACCAGCTGGCCTGTTTTGCCGGAGTGTGTCCCGACGGTTAGCAGGGGAGTGACGTTTCCTTTCGTGATCCCGTGCTTCGCCAAATCAATGCTTACCGAGTGGGATGAAGCAGACATATTGAGCGCGACCAGAACTGTCTGACCCTTGTATTGGCGCAGATAGGAAAGCACATTGGGATCGCCTTCATTCAGTGGAACATAGTTTCCCTCCAGCAATGCCTGATTGGTGTGGCGCAGTGCCAGCAGCTTCTTATAGAAATTCAGAACTGAATTCGGATTGGCCAATTCGCTGGCGACGTTGTGAGTCTTGTAACTGGGTGGGACTGGCAGCCAGGGTTTGGTCTGGCTGAATCCCGCATTGACTGATGTGCTCCATTGCATGGGAGTGCGTTCGCCATCGCGTCCCTTTTCTTTTGGCCAGCCGAGTTTTCCGATCGGGTCCTTCACCTCTTCACGGCGAGTGGGGTTGTTGTTTTCCATGCCGATCTCCTCGCCGTAGTACATGATCGGCGTGCCGCGGAGGGTCAGATACAGCGCGGCCATCACTTTGGCGATGGCATCATTGTGCTTGCCGTCGCCGTAGCGGACGTAGGCGCGCTCGATGTCGTGATTGCTGAGGACGTAGGTTGGCCATCCTCCGGAAGATTCCACTAACGCGATCTGCTTGCGGAACTCAGGCGCGGAGAGCTTGTTGACCGTGCAAAACATGAAGTCCATGGGGAGCTGGACTTCGTCGTTGTGCTCGCCGTAATAGCGCTTCAATTCACCAATGTCGTCCGTCCAGGTTTCGCCGATCAGGACTCCATTGTGCTCATCCGTCACCTTCCGCAGATCGCGGAGTACGTCGTGAACTTCGGGCAGTTTGTCGTTGTACTTGTTTTCTTCGTTGAGGTCTCCGTAGACATTCTTGCCGCCTGTCAGCGGGTTGTCGTGAAGATTGGGATCTTCGAATAGCGTATCCACCGCGTCGAGCCGGAAGCCGGAGACGCCGTGTCCGTACCACCAGCGGGTCACGTCGAACATGGCGTTTTTGACCGCTGGGTTACGCCAGTTGAGGTCGGGTTGCTGGGGATAGAAGAAGTGGTAGTAGTACTGGCCCGTTTTGGGATCCAGCTTCCACGCCGGGCCACCGAATAGGGCATTCCAGTTGCTGGGCGGGCCGCTGTTTTTCCCATCGCGCCAGATGTACCAGTCGCGTTTCGCTGAGTTGCGCGACGAACTTGAGTCTATAAACCAGGGATGCTTGTCCGAAGAATGGTTCAGGACAAAATCCATGATGATGCGGATGCCGTGTTTTTTGGCCTCCGCAGACAGCAGGTCGAAATCCTTCATGGTGCCGTACATGGGGTCTATGTTCTCGTAGTCGGAGACGTCGTAGCCGAAGTCCACTTGCGGGGAGGGGTAGCAGGGGGAGATCCAGATGGCGTCCACGCCCAGCTCTTTTAGATAGTCCAGCTTCGAGGTAATTCCTTTGAGATCGCCGATGCCGTCGTTGTTGCTGTCGGCGAAGCTGCGGGGGTAGATCTCGTAGAAAACTGCGTGCTGCCACCAGGGATGGGATTCGGGGCCAGCCTGAGCTGACGCTGCCAGCGAGGATAGAAGAACCAGGGCACAGATGATTGCTTTCGACATGTGCTTGTCCACCTTTGTCATTTCGACGATGCGCGAAGCGCAGAGGAGAAATCTGCTGTTGCCGGGTGCATCTGTGAAACTCGACAAGAGCGGATTCCTCCTCGTCGCTGCGCGACTTGTCGGAATGACAAATTGTAGATGATAGGACTATCGCTCAGGCGGCTGCTCGGCATCGGCAGGTGCAAGCGGAAGCTTTGAAGCTCCGTCCAACAAATCACGCTCCTGGGGCGAGAACTGGTGGAAGCGGCCGGAGTCGATGGCGCGCTGACGGGCAGCGGGCGGCATGGCCCGCAACGCGTTAATTGCATTCTGCATGGCTTGGCGGCGCTCCGGCGGCAACCCTCTGATTCCAGTGAAAACCCGCCTGGCATCCGCTTTTTGATCTGGGGTGAGGTGTTCCCAAACCTCCATGCGGTTCAGTATCCGCTGTTGCCGCTCCGGCGGGAGGTTGTTGAAGCGCTGCAAGCGTTGCTGTAGCCGCTGCTGACGCTCCGGCGCCAGTCCGCGAAATGTGGGATCGTTTTCCAATGCCTTCTTCTGCTGGTCAAACGGCACGCCCTGATAGCGGCGCAGCCACTGGCCGGCGTGATGGCCTTGGGAAGGCGTCTCATTCTGGGGAGGACGCGGAACCGTGCGATTATTTGGCTGAGTCTGGTTATTAGGGCGGTTCTGATTGCCGGGGCGACTCTGATTACTGGGCCGGTTCTGGTTGCTGGGGCGATTTTGACGTTCTTGCACCTTTCGATGATTCTCAGCCAGAGACACGGGTGTGATTGCGCAGACCAAAACCGCTGCTGCCAGCCACGCCGTGATGTTTCTTACGCGGAACATAAACTCTCTGCATTCTCGATCCGCCGATTTTACGGATTCGAGTTCACATCCGATTGGATCTGCAAATCATCCAGCTCGTCGAAATTGGCGTACAGATCGTCGTTCTTGTCGAGGGCCTGTAAGTCTCCGACGGCGGTGCCGGGAGTGGCCGCAATGGTCGTCGGCCCTTGAGGAGGAGGTGCTATTCCTCCACGTTCGAATATTGTCACGCCGACCACCGCTACCAATGCCAAAGCTCCAGCCAACGCCGGGCGGCGAAGCCAATGCCACCATCCGACCGGCTGCCGGGCCTTTTCCTCGCGCAGGCGCGCCTGCAAACGGGTATCGAAATACGGCGACGGCTCCGGAGCCTGCCACTGGTCGAGCAGCGCCATGGTCTGGCGGAAAGCATTCAGCTTGGCTTGGCAATCGTTGCAGCCTTGCAGATGCTGGTTCACCTCGGGCGTGGCCGCGCTTAGACCAGCGGCCAGGTCCGGCATCATTTCGTGAATTTCGTTGCACTTCATAACTGCTCCCCGGCTTGCCTGAAAAGTTTCAATTTAAACAAATTCTGCCAGCTGTCCGCGCAAAGTTTCGTAAGCCCGGAACAGCAAACTCTTGGTGGCTGATTCGCTCAGCTTCAACACTTCTGAAATCTGGCGATAGTCCATCTGCTGATACTTATGCATGACAACCGCCATGCTGTTGCCGCTCCGGCAGCGCCTGCACCTTGGCCCGGATGGCCTTCATGCGCTCCTGGCGGATGATGTTCTGCTCCACCGTCAGCGAGTCGTCGGCCACATCCAGCGCCTGGCCGGATTCCGCATCCGGCTCATCCAGGCTGGCCATGTTTTCCGGACGGTCATGCCGCGTGTCCCGCGCATGGTTTACCGCTAAGTTGGTCGCGATCCGGTACAGCCAGGTGGTGAACTTGGCGCTCGGTTCATAATTCTCGCGCGAGCGATATACCCGCAAAAACACTTCCTGCGACAGGTCCTCCGCCGCCGCCGAATTGTGCGCCATGCGGAACATGAAGCTCAACATGGCCCGGCGGTATTTCTGGACCAGATAATTAAAGGCGTCGTCGTCGCCTTGTTTCACGCGGAGCATGACAGCCGCGTCGCTGTCGACACCCTGAGCCTCGCTCGCCATCGCGAGCAGGCCGCGATCCATGGTCATGCTGCTCACATCAGATTGAACCCCATCCGCGGGGGAAAGTTGCGCCTCGGGGCTGGCTTTTACACTCCTGGAAGTGTCCTTTTTAGAAGGGGTTACGGCCGTCTTGGAGGACTCCCGGGGCATGTGACTCAGAAGTAGGCTAACACGATGGGGGCGGACAGAAAAAGTTTTAACCACACACTGAGAACCGAGAACAGGCAACCAGGAACTGGGTTGCCTCCCAAAACCAAGGCATGAAATCAGTTCTTAGTTGTCTGTTCTCGGTTCTCAGTGTGTGGTTCAGGTGGATGTAGAAGGGTGGTGGGCGCTATAGGATTCGAACCTATGACTTCCACCGTGTGAAGATGGCACTCTACCGCTGAGTTAAGCGCCCTGCGTTTTCGATTCTTGCAGTTACAGCCGTATTCGTCAACCGCGGCCGGTTCCCGCGGATTGATGCATTGATCGGGCAATCAAAGTAACCAGGCTTCCACTTGCGTAAAAAACTTTGGCGGGGATACATCTTTTATGAGGTAGCATTAATCAATTCTTAAAAGCCCTTGGACCCATTCACACACGCACTACCAAACGTTCCGCGAGATTACTAGGGAGGATCCCCGTGCCCCGTTCATACAAGGTCGTAACGACCCTAGCGCTGTTATGCGCGTCGGCAGCAGTTTGTGTCGGCCAAGCTACGCTCAAAAACCGCATTACCCAACCGATTGACAGCAGTCAGATGGTGCGGTTGCGGGGGAATGTGAGTCCACTTACGCAGGTAGGGACGGACTTGGGGCGGGTCAGCGGGGCGATGCGGCTCAAGAATGTCACGTTGGTTTTCAATCAATCGGCCAGCCAAAAGGCTGCTTTGCAGGCGTTAATCGAACAACAGCGTGATCCATCTTCGCCGAATTATCACATGTGGCTTACTCCAGAGATGTACGCCGAGCGTTTCGGCATGAGCCCGGCGGACCTGGGCAAAGTGGCTGACTGGCTGAAGTCGCAAGGCTTCACCGTGGACCGCATTTCGCGCAGTCATACGCGGCTTTCTTTTAACGGGATGGTAGCGCAGGTGGAGTCAGTATTTCGAACTGAATTTCACCAGTACAAAGTGCATGGGGAAACACATCTGGCCAATGCAACGGAACTCTCGGTGCCTTCGGCATTGGGTGGAGCAGTGCTGGGTTTTCAGAGACTGAATGATTTTCAATGGAAACCCAGAGCAGTTGCAAAGGGTGTGGCTCCGAGATTTACGTTTGGTACACAGACCTTCCTTGCGCCAGCCGATGTGGCGACAATTTACGACATTAACTCTCTTTATAACTCAGGCATTGACGGCACCGGTCAGCGCATTGCGGTGGTGGGACAGACTTCCATCAGTTTGAGCGATATCAATGCATTCCGCACCGCGGCAGGTCTGCCAGCTAATCCTCCCGTGGTTTTTTTGCTTCCCGGCGGGACACCGGCCCTCAGCACCGGCGATGAGGTAGAGGCCGATCTGGATTTGGAATGGGCAGGGGCGATCGCCAAGAACGCAACCGTGGTCTACGTCTACGGCAATCAAAACCAAGCGCAAGGTGGAGTGATTGGCGCATTTGAGTATGTGATCGATAACGACATCGCGCCGGTAATCAGCATCAGCTATGGGGCATGCGAACCGGTCAATGGGCTTTCATTTATAACTTTTCTTCAAGGGTTGATGCAGCAAGCCAGCGCTCAGGGGCAGACAGTTGCTTCATCCATCGGCGATTCGGGTGCGACCGATTGTGAACCTGTAACCCAGAACGCTACCGTCGCCACCACCGGATTGACTGTCGACGTGCCCGGCGCGATCCCTGACGTGACCTCAGTTGGAGGCACTACGTTCACAACGGATGGCAATGCCAATCCTACCTTCTGGACGTCGACCAATGATCCGACGACGGGCAAATCCGCCATCCAATACATTCCAGAAACGACCTGGAACGATGGGTTCACCTCTGCCACAGGCGGTGGGGTAAGTTCTGTGATCGTGAAGCCTTCATTTCAAACTGTGCTTACCCCTGCTGACGGTCACCGCGATGTGCCGGACATTGCACTGAGCGCGTCGCCCAATCACGATCCTTACATTGTCTGTGACACCAATAAAGGTGGGGGTTGTGGCGGTGGATTCATTGGCGCCCTTCTTGTTGGAGGCACTTCAGCCGGTGCTCCGGTTTTTGCCGGGATGCTGACCTTGATTAACCAGGCGACGGAGAATGCGGCCGGACAGGGAAGTATCAATCCCACGCTTTATAGCCTGGCGGGTTCTCCCTCCACCTATGCCTCGGCATTTCATGACGTGACCAGCGGCAATAACAAGCAAACATGCCAAGGGGGATCAACCGGCTGTACCAGCGCTAACTCCCATGTGCTTGCGGATGAGCGGCGTTCGGGTTTGCCGCTTTATGCAGCGTTCTTTCTGATTCCGCTTGGAGCGGTAGTGGTTTCGGTTGGGCGACGCCGTTGGGCTGCCGTCCTGGGGATGGCGCTTGTTGCGGTGGCATTTTCCGTGCAGATTGCGTGCGGAGGTGGCAGCAGCACACCTCCTCCTCCACCCCCGCCGCCACCGAATCTCTCCATAGGGTGGAGTGCGGGCCCCGGCTATGACTTGGTTACAGGCCTTGGATCGGTGGATCTCGCGAACTTGGTTAATGCCTGGCCAGGTCTTCCCGTAGGTTCTCCGGCGTTCCAATTGGATCAGAGTGTGGTTACTCCTCCCACCACCAGTACGAATGGGGTCTTCACCATCACGCTGACGCGGACCAACAGCTGGCTTTTCCGGGAATGTGGACCTCAGCTGCGTAGCGAGCGGCGACGCCACCGGAGATCCTCAAGCAAGCTGCTTACTCAATCCAACCTTACGCACCCTGAATAGCGGAACACCCGTGACCAGTACGTTGACGTTTACTGCGACGAAGTCGGGGACGTATTCAGTGTTAGTGGTAGGGCAAAGTGGTGCAATTTCACATTCGGTGAATGTGCCGGTCATAGTGCCGTAACTGCCAAGCAAATCTGTGTCATGGTGCGCCGATGCTGGGGATAAGGACCTCCAGCATCGGCATTTCTTATTTCTTTACATTTATGATGGAAGTAGGGGTACTGGTGGAGTTTGAAAAAGATTCGTATCAGGGCATGGCCCTTGGCCGTGCCGCGCACGCAGGCAAGAATTGCGACCGCGCCGTTACGGCGCAACGAATGAAAAGCCGGTTGTCTGTTTGGCAGTTGCGCCCCCTGGGCGCGCCGGTCGAAATACCGGCGGAAACGGCACGGCTGGAAGCCGATGCCATGATACGAACCAGTTTCTCAAACTGCACCACTACCGAAATAAGGATCCCCTGTGAATAAGCTGCTGGTGATTTTGTGCTTGCTGGCCAGCGTTTTTTGCCCGGCCCAAGAAATCACGGTTGCCGCCGCCGCCGATCTGCAATTTGCCTTTCAGGATGTGGCGGCCCGCTTTCAGAAGGACACCGGCCATCCCGTCAAGCTGGTATTTGGTTCTTCGGGGAATTTCTTTGCCCAGATCCAGAATGGCGCGCCGTTTGATGTCTACTTCTCGGCTGACATTGACTATCCCAAGCGGCTTGAGGCCGCGGGATTGGACGAGCCGGGAACACTCTACGAATATGCCACTGGGAAGATTGTGCTTTGGGCGCCGAGCGACACCAAAGTGGATTTAAGTCATGGGTTACAGGCGCTGCTCGATGCCAAGGTCCAAAAGATTGCCATTGCCAATCCGGAGCATGCGCCTTACGGGCGCGCGGCGGTCGCGGCCATGAGGCACGAGGGTATTTACGACAAGGTTTCGAGCAAGCTGGTCTTGGGAGAGAACATTTCCCAGACTGCATCGCTGGTCGTTTCGGGAGGAGCGGACGCGGGGATCATCGCACTGTCGCTGGCGGTTGCGCCTGCCATGAAGGCCAAGGGGCGATACGCGGAGATTCCTACTGGCGAATATCCCACGATCGAGCAAGCGGCCATTATCTTGAAATCTTCGAAGAACAAACCGATCGCTCAGCAATTTATGGCGTATATCAAAACTTCGGAAATCCAGACAATCTTGAGCAGCTATGGATTTGTGGTGCCCACGGCTTCAGGAAAATAGCCAAGGTGCTGTAAGTGATTTCTCATTTCAATCTAGTTTCGTCGAGCAGCTTCCTAATATCTTGATTAAGAAACACTTATCTGAACTAAGGCGTATAGAGTCCTAGTTTTTTGCAATAAGCTTTTCTTGCGGTTTTGCCGATAGACGGGCCGTGGGCACATCTCCTCAAACCAAGAAACCACCTGAAGCCGCCCCTCTTGCCAAGCCTCCAGCCAAGTTTGTGGCGCGGCAACCAATACTAACCCGGGAAGAACAGGTGTTTGGTTACGAACTGCTGTTTCGCGATGGGGTGGAGAACTACTTCCGCGCGGTCGATCCCGAGGCGGCTTCCCGTAGCACGCTCGATACCTCGATGCTGATGGGACTGGATACACTCTGTGGGGGGCGCCGTGCGTTCCTGAACTGTACCCGCGACGTCCTGCTCAAAGATTACATTTCATTGCTGCCACCGCAACAAACGGTGGTCGAAGTCCTGGAATCGGTTGAGCCGGATGCCCTCGTCATTGCTGCCTGCCAGCGGCTGAAAGAGAATGGGTACCTCATCGCTCTCGATGATTTCGTAGTCGACGATCCCCGCGCGGTGCTGACCGATTACGCCGACATTATCAAAGTGGATTGCAAGATCGTAACACCCGACCAGCAGAAAGCGATGATCAAGCGCTATGGGCCCTGGAAGTGCCGCATGCTGGCGGAGAAGGTGGAGACCCGCGAAGAGTTCGTGGCCGCCAAGAATGCCGGGTTCGTCTATTTTCAGGGTTATTTCTTCCGCCGTCCGGAAGTGATGGTGACCCATGAAATCCCCGCCAATCGCCTGAATTACGTCCGCATGTTGCAGGCGGTTTCCAAGCCTGAACTGAATTCCCGGGAAATTGAGGATGTGATTAAGACCGAGGCGTCGATTTGCTACCGCTTATTGCGATATTTGAACTCGGCAGTGTTTGCATTCTCCACCGAAATTCACTCCATACGGCACGCGCTATCTCTGTTGGGTGAGCGCGAAATCCGCCGTTGGGTTCGGCTGGTCGCAACTCTCGGCGCAGCCCAGGACAAGTCAACGGAGCTTGTAACTTTGGCCCTGGTTCGCGCCCGCTTCTGTGAACTTCTTTCACCCAAGATTCAGCATGGGGATTCGGATCTCTTTTTGCTGGGCCTACTGTCACTCATAGACACCATTCTGGAAATGCCCATGGTAACGATTGTGGAGAATATCGCCATTGATCATGAAACCAAGGCGGTCCTGCTGGGCGGGGCGAGCCGTCTGCGGCCGCTGTATCAACTGATGTTGGCGCAGGAATCGGGGGAGTGGGAGCAGGGCGCTGAACTGGCCCGGCAACTGGAACTAAGTGAGGACGAAGTTTCGGACATTTACTGGCAAGCCGTGCAGTGGTCTCGCCAGGTCACGGGAGGGGAATAGAGCAAGACCGGCCTCACTACCTCTGCCATGTTACTTCTGTTCTGCATGGTGAAAATATCTTGTCGCGTCTGACCGGAATAAAAAATACGCGAAAGCCAGCAAGAGCAGAGCATGCACCGCCACCTGCTGCCAGGATTGGAAGTAGCTGATCACTACGTGGAAAGCAATCCAGACGATGGCCAACCAGCGAGCCCAGTTGCTGCCACGGAGCATGAATGCTCCGCTAACAATCGCCAGAAGCCGGATTAGGCTAACCCATACGATGTCATTGTGGAACGAATGCTGTGCCTTAAACTCCGAAAGGTGGTAAACCAGTCCAATTACACCTGCGGCGGCCAAAAGGCAACTGATGATGGTTACGGAAAGCGGACGTTTGATCATGGCTCGGTGGCCGCAAGCCCACTCTGTCGGGAGTGAGAAGATGCAAGAAACGGGCGCACGGTTTGGAATTAATCTACCACCTGGGCCAGGCCCCGGGTTACTTCTGTGCAAAAACCGACCCCTCCGGTACTTGCGCATCCTCAGGCTGGCGAGGTACCATCACTATGTTCTCAGTGGCCATGCTCTCCAGCTGGCCTTCTGCGCTCACTGACTCCGGGCGCCTTTTGGACTAAAGATCATTTCACGAGTAGGTTCCAGCCGCGTTGGGTTTTCGCGCACGATTCCAGATGTGCGCTGTACGAGCAGCTGCCCCAAGGGCGGTAGTACACAGAAGCAGGTTGCCAAAATTGAGGTCTCCCTTCGGGCAGACTGAATATAGGAATAACAAGACAATATGAATGCAGGACCTGGACATCCCTCCGGAGGTGGAGGGAAGAATAGACGCAGGCGGGGACGTCGTCCGCCTAATCACAGTGGTGGTGTAGGGCGGCCCGGTGGTCACGCGGGACGAGGCGGGCGCGATCGCCAACAACAGAGCGGGATTTTCACCGCTCCGATGGATCATAGCTACCGCAACAATGGCAACAACGGCGGTAGATCTGGCGGGCGGGGACGTGCCGGCTTTGGGCCCTCCTACGTGCAGCCTGATCCTGAGCCCCTGCCACAGCGAGAAGATGCTACATCCAAGATCTATGCCTTTGTGGATGACCTGTTTTTCCTGGCCAAAATTCAGGAGACGGCGCGCAAGCTCAACGTGAAAGTGGAGTTTGTGAAGACCGAAGGCGACCTTCAGGAGAAGCTCAAGGGCAATGGAGATGAGAAGCCCTCGCTAATTATTTTCGACCTCAATAACGCGAACGCCAAACCTCTGACGTTAATTCCCAAGCTGAAATCGAAGCTGAAGAAGGGGACCTCGATCATTGGCTTTCTGTCGCACGTGCAGGGGGATTTGAAGCAAAAGGCGCACGATGTGGGGTGTGATATGGTGCTGCCGCGCTCTGCCTTTTCCCAGAACCTGCCCAACCTGTTGCGCCGGCATGGCGCTTCGGAAGAGACCGTGAACTAACGGAATCAGACGGTGCCCTTCTATCCCGCCGGTTTAGTTGTCGCTCACTTTCGGCGTATCGGGAGAGTTCGGGGTTTGCGCCATCGTCGAGCGCTTGCGGATTTCAATTGCTCCCTGTTCGTTATTGACTACTAATCGTGGCCCTCCGCTACCCACGCTTCCCGACGCGGTGGCGCGTTCATCGGTGTTGGAGATGCTTAATCCGGTAAAGTCCGACTGAATATCTCCGTTCTTGGTCTGTGCGTTGATCTGAAAGCTGGCTTTGTCGGGCAGATAGATCTCAACATCGCTGCGGCGGTTATCGATCTGCATTGAACCGAGCTTCGTCATCTGGATTTCTACCGCCCCATCTTCATTCTCCAGATGCAAGTCGCCACTCACGCCTTCCAGGCGGATGTCCTTGAATTTCGTCAATAGCTTGAAGGGGCCGGTTACCGAAGTGGCGCGCAAGTCGTGAGCATCCAGAGACAGATCGCCATCCAGTTTAGCTATTTCAATCTCGGTGCGCGCCGACTTTAGAGTAATGGTCTTGGAAATTTTGGAGAGTTGCACATTCTCAGAAAAGTCCCCGTTCAGCCGGGCAGCGCCTTTAATTTCGTCCAACGAAATCTCTTTCACCCGGCCTTCCACAGAAACATCTCCAGTGACCTTGGAGACGCGGGCGGAACTTTTTTCCAGGCTTAGGGTCACCTTGCCTTTCACGACGGAAACGGAAACCTCACCCTTCTGATTGGAGACGTCGATATCGCCATCGCGGCCGAGGATGCTTACGTCCCCGGACCGGTTGGTGATCGAAACCGGGGCATTACGCGGAATCGAAATATCCAGGTCAATGGTGACCGAGTGGTCGCCCGCGCCTTGATTATTGGCATTCAGATTTACGGTGTTCCCTTCCACTTTAATCACAGGCTTAGTATCGGAGTTCCAGCGGTCGGCGTCGCCCTGGGTTTCTGCCTTAATACTCTTGTGTATGGCGACCTGGATCTTGGAGGAATCGGAAGCGCTTACGTTGACCGCGCCGCGAATGTCCGTGATCTTCAGGCTGGCGCCGGCAGGGAAGTCTTGCTCCATCCTGTCGTCATAGGTGTATGCGTGGCCACCCCACCAGGAGAAATCGTCATCGTCAATTTGCAGGCCGTGCCTAAGCTGGTCCCAATCCACACGTGATGTTTGTGTGGCAATCAAGCCGAAAACGATCAAGAAAACGATCAGGAACGCGCCGCCAACTCCGATCCCGGAGGAGCGCGTGCCGGTACGCTGCGATTGATAG
Organism: uncultured Acidobacteriota bacterium; assembly: GCA_963837365.1. Taxonomy (GTDB): domain Bacteria; phylum Acidobacteriota; class Terriglobia; order Terriglobales; family Acidobacteriaceae; genus CAWBXL01. Next base: position 594,457 of record CAWIMW010000002.1, on the reverse strand, counting down.
TGCTCTGCAAGCTTGATGATCCCCAGAAGGATCAGCAATACCGGCCAGTAGTGCGCAAACCACAGCCACACGTGCTCCAGGCGCAGTACGTGCATGGTGGAGAGCAGGAATACAAATCCAACCGCGATAAGGACCAGTGGGCCGGATATGGACCGCTGCCGGTGCGGTGGAAGTGGCGGAATTGGAGTTGGGCTAGCCATTGTGCACCTCACTCGACGGCGGTTGAACTTCTCCCTGAATGGGGCCGCTGGTAGGCGGCGAGGGAGGCGGCATGCTGCCACTGTGGCTTGATCCGAGCAGCTTAATCAAGCCGATTACCAACAGCAGGATAGGCCAGGTCCGGCCAAATCCGGGGCCGTGCATGCGTTCCAGCATGAACAAGCCTCCCAGTGTGATCAGGACCGCTGGGCCCATCAGTGTCCGAGTATTGCAACCACCAGTGACTTGCCGCCCCATCAAACCCATGCGGCTTGCACCCAGCCACAACCCTAATCCAATCAGGATGAGCGGCCAGAAATCACCGATGTCAAAGTCCATTACGTTGGACAAGAGAAACAGAACGCCTAGTCCGATGAGAATAACGGCGCCAAGCGGGATCTTGCTGGTGTCCACTTTTTGACCGGGACTGAAGGTTTGTCCCAGCCCAAAGGGATCTGGCGCCGGCTGTCCGGTCTGGATTGCGCGCGCGGTGCGCACCGCGTCGGCGATCTGGTAGACGATGAAGAAAGCGATAGCCAGCCCGAAAAACATGTGCATGAACCAAGGCACATTGCTGCTTTGGATTACGATCAAAAGAACAAAAATTCCCAGATGGGCCAGTCCTTTGGCGTATTGGCCGGTATAGACCGCGCCTACTCCAAAGGGGAAAAGACCTGCAAGGATCCCGGCTACGGTGGGATTTGGCCCTGCGTTGGGCCCTGTGCCCGCCGTGTAAGGCGGGGTTGTGGATGAGACGAACCCAGCCGCGGGCGGGGGCGTTACCGGCGGCTGCGTGCCGTGCAGACGATCTGCCAGGCAGCTTTCGCAGTAGATCACTCCTTGCACCGCCCGGGTGCAGTTAGCGCACAGCGGCTTACCGCAGGTACGGCAATAGGCCACTGCTTGTACATCTGAATGCGTGGCGCAGTTCATACGAACCTCCTGTAAGTGGTCTCCGTCACTACAGGTGGAAGCTCAGGAGCGGAAGCCAGCACGGGCTGGTTCTCTCCCTGGCTGTAGTTGCGTTCTTGTTTCTGATCGGGTTGTCCACTGGTATCGTTCTTGCGGGTCTTGTCTTTCTGGTCCGGCGGTTGTTCTGCCGGGGTGGTGGCGCGTTTGAACTCACGGACCCGCGATTCAACTTCATATACGACGCGGATGTTCTCGTAGTACTTCACGACTTTTGCGGTTGTCTGGTAGTAAGTCCGCTTGATGGCGCTGGGGCGCAGGTCAACGTGCTTCAAATCGCTGATCCGTACTCCCGCAATGCTCAACGTGACCGACAGAGAGAAAAACGCCATCCCGAAGGACATCGCGAAACGGGGCTGACGGGCCAGATTCACCATCGGGGTGAGGAACGAAGCTTGGAACCGCTCCCACCACGAAGGCCTAAGACCGGTGGTCGCCACCATAATGTTGCGGACCAACTCCGCCGGAGGCTCTATATCCTCCAGCTTTGCCAGCCAAGCCTGCCCGGCTTGGGAATCCGCGAACATAGGTCCGCAGACTTCGCAGACCTGGGCGTGTGATTGAAAATCCCCCAGCTTCGGCCCCTTCAAAGTGCCTTCCAGGGCGTCGCTGAGCAGGGCATCGAACTCTATGCACTGCATACCGTTATGGTTTTCTCTCGGCATCACATCACCTGCCTATAGGTACGTTGTAAAAGCCTTGCAAGTTCCACTCGACCGCGGTTGATTCTCGACTTAACCGTACCCTCCGGAACCTTAAGTACCTGGGCTATTTCCCGATAGTCCAAGTCCTGTAGATCCCGTAGGATAACCGCCTCCCGCAGGTCCGGGGACAGCTTTTGCAGGGCCGCGTGGACCGCTTCCCGGGTCTCACGGCTCTGCACTCCGGCGTCGGGAGGCTTCGCTTTGTCTTCGATTTTCTCGCTCAGAGGCATGGCGTCATCGTGATCGGACGTGGTTGCGTCCAGCGAATCGGTCATGCGGTCCTGCCTGGTTTTGCGGAAATGGTCGACCAGGAGATTGCGGGTCATGGTCGTAAGCCAGGTTACGAATGCCCCGCGTTCGATGTCGTAAGAGCCCAAAGTCCGGTACATCTTGATGAAGACCTCCTGTGTGAGGTCTTGCGCATCATCGGCCGTTCCGGCGAAACGATAGCAGAGGTTGTAAATCCGCCGGTGGTACTTGCGCACGATCTCCTCCCAAGCCGCAGCATCGCCGGCAACACAGCGACGGACCAGCATGGCGGCGACTTGGACGTCTTCCAACCCGCACTCCCCGGAACCTCCTGGTTTTTCGGCCCGGAACTACTTCAGAAACTTGACCAATCCGGGCCTAACTCCACAGCAGTAGATACGCTGTTGCAGGGCCAAAAGTTCTCGCGTGACAAAACAGGGAATTGTAGCAGGGGATTTTCAGGGCAGTACAAGTTGGAGATGGTTTTTCACTTCAATTGGCACTAAGATGCCGATGGGCCCATGTTGAGTTACCAACACACGGAGTTTTGTGAAGATGACTTCTTCGCTGAGAACATCCGCTCTTGCCCTTTGTTTTTCCGTTTTGCTTCAGTTTCACGTTGCTGCGGCTGAGACGCCGAAAGTCGCTGTTACCTCCGCGACCTGCCAGGACAGGACGCTTACTTCAGCACAAAAAAGAGGACTTGCACTATTACAGCAAGCCGAAGCCTCGGCTCCAGACCTCTCACCCGAGATGCGGGTATTTATCCTGACGAAGATTTCCGACGGTTATGAAAAATTTGATCCGGCTCGCAGGACCGCATTGCTGCAAGATGCTTTTCGGGCATCAACGCTCATTCCCGATGGGGAGTGTCCGAGTTATTTTCCAAGCGGTGCATCGTGCGGAGACAGCTCGGGCTTTCAAACGGACATTCTTCAAAAGCTCGCGTGGCTAGCGCCTGAAGAAACTGAGAGATTGATGCCGCAGGCTCAACCATTTGCCCGCCGTACGGCTATGGAACGCCTGGTCGATTACTACCTGTGGAAGAGAGATTTCGACCATGCTGCACGCCTTTTAAGACCCTATGAAAACGACGCCAATTTCCCCTATCAGTCGGTCATGTCGATTATGCGGGCTCTACCACCTGCGCGCTCGGCTGACCGAGTTACGCTTTTCTCGGCAGCCCTGGCTAATTTTAGACAGTCAGATCGCACGCGCAATTATGGCAGCCCGGATTTAGGCGACTTAGTGCTTCAATTCTGGAGTCAACTGCCGCCGGATCTTGTGTTGCAGGCCTCCGACGCGCTGCTCGATCAAGCGAAAGAGACTGCCGATGGGCTAGAGAACATACAGCGGAACATATCAAGCCGCAATGGGAATCTGTCCCTGGATGCGTATCAATATCGAATCTTTCAACTCTTGCCAGTGCTGCGTGAATTGAACCCGTCTCGCGCGGCCGCCTTGTTGCTCGAACAGAAGCCGGTGTCAACCTTGACTGCGAAGTATCCTGCCGGACTCACGTCGTTTGCTCCCCTGCTGGCCGGAACTCACGGCGGTACCACTTACGAAAGTGTGCACATGTCATCCACCACCGGAGTGGTCGCGCCCAGCGATAAACAAAACCAACTGCAAAAATCGATCGAGACAGTGGACGCGCAACAGCATCAGGTGCAAACGCTATTAGGCAGCAGCCCCGATCGCGCGTTCGAATTAGCGAAGAAGATGCCGCTCTGGACATTCGGAGACGATCCGCATTCATACTCTCCTCGCGCTAATGCGATGTTGGGTATAGCCGATGTATGTGCAAAAAATCGTCCGGAGATAGCGCTGCAAGCCCTCCAAGAAGCACAGAAAGTGATGGAGGAGGGTGCTCCTTCGAATGTGATGCAGATACTCACACAGAGCGGAAATCTGTATTTGGCACAGGAAAGACAGAACGAACTCAAGAAGCTTCTTCGCCGAGGAGGGAAATTGGCGGAAAAGTTCTACGCCGCTGATACCGATAGTGCCGATCCGAACCAGGCTCCGAAGCGAAATTGGCCCTCCACTGACTGTTGGAGGCGTGTGGTAGTCCTGGCGGCGCAGTTTTCGCCGGAGATGGCGGAACAATGGCTTTCGCGAATTCCCGACCCAGAAATTCAGGCCATGGAAAGAGTGTCATACGGTAGCGCACTCTTGGGCGCGACCGACAGCGTCTTCCTTGTCGCGGAACATCACAAGAAATATTCAAGATCGTTTTCGGGGAACTAGAATCTTCGGGAACGAATCCGCGTGGCGGATCAAGGTCGCGCGATCCCCAGCATGGAAATCCCCGACCATCCCGCCAGACGGAATGCATTGGAGAAGAAAAACCCTGGGAGGCATTTCAGTTTACGGACGGTGATTTCTTTTTGCAGCGGACGCAAGGGTGATGTGTGAATCGCATTTGGGAGTGCATCCGGCATTTTTCCGAACCAAGAGCGCATTAGACCGCGGAATGAAACCGAAGCTGTTTCCAAAACGGACGGCTTGGGATAGGTGACTTCCACTTTGGAATATCCGGCGCGAACTAAGGCTCGCTGCAAGCTCTGGCTGTTCCACCGCGTGAGGTGGTTGGGCGGATAGTCCGCTGCGTCTCTGTGGTTCCCTGCCTTGGTCCAGCGCCTTGGACTGGGCACGCTGAGGATAAAAGTGGAAGTGCTGAAGCGCTGCCGGATTTCCGCCAGGAATTCGGCGGGATCGGGAAGGTGCTCAAGCACTTCGAACATGGTGATTACGCTCGGCTCCCAGGTTGTCGGGACAGCTTCCAAAGATCCGCATAGGACCTCGAACCCTCGCTGTTGGAGCAGCCTGACGGGGACAGAGCCGATCTCCAGTCCATGGACCTTAAAGCCCAGTTGTTGGGCGCGCGCGAGAAACCATCCTGGCCCACAACCAATATCCAGAATGGAAGTTCCAGGGGCTGTGGCTTGGAGCCACTTTAAGGCCTTGATCTGCGCGGAGAACAACATCCATTTGGACTCGCGCAGGCTGGCATTGGCTTGGGACAGCCATGACGATGCCGGGACATAAAATTCCGTGCCGTCGTGGTTGTAAGCACGGTCATAGTTGGAGCGGCTGTAGTTTAAAGGATCGCAGAATTCGAGGGTGCATTCCTGGCAACGCAGAAAGCGATAGTGGCCGAAGCTCTCCACCGGGTAAAAAGAAGTGCTTTTGCAGATCGGACATTGTGCATCGCGGGTTGGCACGATCCAGAGCAAGTCACTGGCATCGTAAATACTCAACGCGCGCAGTAATATTTGTTCTTGCTAAGAAACGGCACGCAAGGTCGTAGCCAGGGGCGCTATTCGCTGGTGAAATAATCCACGGTAACGGGGTTTTCGAACAGGGAATAATCTCTGGTCACAACTGTGATGCCACTTTCCGTCACAAAATAGCGCTGCTGGTCGGCCCCCGCATCGTAGCCAATGGTGGTTCCTTCAGGGATGTGTACGTCGCGGTCAATGATGGCTTTACGGATGCGGCAGTGACGTCCGACATTCACGTGCGAGAACAGAATGCTGGCATCTATCTCACTGTAAGAATTCACCCGCACATCGGGGGAAAGCACACTTCCCTTCACGATGCTGCCGGAAACAATACAGCCGGATGAAACGATGGAATCGACTGCGGTTCCAGTGCGGCCGGGTTCGCCGAAAACGAACTTCGCCGGAGGGTATTGCCGCTGGTAGGTGCGGATGGGCCACTCTTCATCGTAAAGATTGAAGACCGGCGAGACCGAGACGATGTCCATATTGGCTTCGTAGTAGGCTTCCATGGTCCCTACGTCGCGCCAATACAGGGCTTCTTTCTTATTCTCGTCCACGAAATCGTAGGCATAGACGCGGTAGTCATCCACCATCTTGGGGAGAATGTCTTTGCCGAAGTCGTGGCTGGAATTGGGGTCCTCGGCGTCTTTTAGGAGGGCGGGAATCAGCACATCGGTATTGAACAGGTAGACGCCCATCGAACCGCTGCATTTTTCCTGGTTGTAGGGAGAGCGTAGTTCGGTCTTCTTCGGCTTTTCCTGAAATCCATTCACCCGGCCGTCGCGGTCGATATCTACAACCCCGAAACGCGGGGTTTCCGCGGGATCAATCTGAATCGTCGCCAAGGTGACGTCGGCGCCGCAGTCCTGGTGCTGTTGCAGCATCAAGCCATAATTCATTTTGTAGATGTGATCGCCGGAGAGAATCAGCACGTGCTTGGGCTGCTCGGAGCCGATGGAATAGATGTTTTGATAGACAGCATCGGCCGTGCCCTGATACCAGGACTCGCTCACGCGCTTCATGGGAGGAAGGACCTCGATGAATTCGCCCATTTCCCGCGCCAGGAATGTCCAGCCTTCACGGATATGACGGTTGAGCGAGAGGGCCTTGTATTGGGTAAGGATGTAAACGCGGCGCAGATCCGAGTTGATGCAATTGGAGAGGGTAACGTCAACGATGCGGTAGATGCCGCCGAAAGTGACTGCTGGTTTGGCGCGGTCACGGGTCAGCGGATAGAGCCTTTCTCCGGCCCCGCCCGCCAAAGTACTCCCAGAGTGTCTTTCATCGGTTTCCGTTGAGATGCAGTTGTGGAGTTTAGGAGACATCACGCGGCAATGCCTCCCGGTCTGGGCTGCTCGCTCCAGCAAGCGATACTAGCACAGTGAGAAGTGGCGGATGGAGGGGGAAGAGCGGGTCAGAGTCAAAGAAAAAAACTGATGTTCTTAAGGGAACCAGCACTCTACGAATGCATGATGGGTCTTATTGCTCCCCAGAACGGCTCCGAGGACAGTGAACACTCGTCGTAGCATTCACCAAGAGTCAGCTTTTCAGAACCTCGCCAAGCGCTTGAGCTTGTCCGCCAATTCTCCAATTTGGCTATCTTTCCATCGACGATCCAACACGACTGAGATCGGCATGATACATCCCGAACCCATTATTTTCTTCTCGGTTGCGCTTAACGAGTGTGAGCCATGTCTTCCGACAAAAATGACGTAGGCTGCTTCGCAGCCTCTAAGGCGGGTCCGACATTTCTTGAGCCTGTCTATATCCCCGGCGAGGACCCCATCCCTATACCTGCTGCTCTCCTTCAATTCCATTATGGCCCACGCTTTGGGTTCTTCACTTAGGCAGTCCTTGAACACCACGATGTCAGGATGGATTCCTCGTCCAGAGTCACGATCCTTAAGAGTTTGACAATAGGGATTGCACACAACCCTGTAGTCCTTCTTTCGATCCCTGTGTCGCAGGAACCGGTTAATCAGGAGCCACACGGTCGCCTGTAGGTCCGCCTCGGTCGCGATTTCGAGTCTCTTGTACGCAGTTTTGAGCTGCCTGGGTAGCGTCCAAGTCATGTATCGGTGCAACTGCTGAGTTGTAATCTTCATGGAAGAGTGGGCCTCCACACTCTAGGATCGGTATTTCAGGGCCTGGAGATCGGGAAAGCTAAGCTGCGTCGTCTTCCACCTTGATGCGCAGTGACTTGAGGAACTTCAAATCCTGGTCGCTAACTTTTAGTTCGGGATTGCTGCTCAGGGTGGTTACCAGGGAAGTCTTGTCGGCAGTTTTATCGCCCGGCTTGCTCACCCCGATGGTGGCTTCCAGCACGAGGAAGATGTCGTAGCCACCTTCTTTGATCCGTGAGACAACTTCAGCGATGGAGTCTGAATCGGCTAGCGATTGGTTGATGGCATCACCTAGCTCTTTCATCAACTGCTTCAGTTGCTGGTCCACGGATTCCCCTTCCGAACTATTCTAGCGCCGAACGTTGGTAAAATCATCAACTAATGACAAGCGTATCCACCGTGCGCAAGTTGAGCATTTTAGGACGCGTGGTTCTGAAGCAGGCTGGGCGCTCGCGGGTCGCCAGTGCGCTGCTTCATGCCGGCCGCACCACAGCTCTGAGTATTGGACGCGTTCTACATCTCCTTTGGTTGGAGGTTACGGGCTTTGTTTTCCTGTGCATAGCGGGTATTGCCGGGTTGGCTTTACGGCGCGAATATATTCAATACCACGCGGGTGTGGCGGGCATCGGCAAAGTTTTGCTGGCGGTTGGAGTGACGCTGATGTTTTTATGGTTCGGGCTGAGTTCGTTTTGGCGGGCAGCGAAGAAGAAACCAAAATAAAGGATCGTTGCCATGCGAAAAGTTCGCTATGCGGTTGCTTCCAGCCTGGATGGATACCTTGCCGGCCCAAACGGCGAAGCGGACTGGATTGTCCATAATCCGGAAGTGGATTTTGGGGAACTCTTTGGCCAGTTCGATACTGCATTGATTGGACGAAAGACCTTCGACGTCATGGTGAAGGCCGGCCGAACTTCCATGCCCGGAATGAAAGTTTTTGTATTTTCGCGGACGCTTAGCCCAAAACAGTATCCGGAAGTAACGGTCGTCGCTGAAAAAGCCACGGAGATTGTGGCCCAACTTCGCAAGGAAACCGGCAAAGACATCTGGCTGTTCGGTGGTGGAGACTTGTTCTCCAGTTTGGCTAATGCAGGACTCGTGGATACGGTTGAGCTCAGTGTCATGCCTGTGATTCTTGGCACGGGAATCCCCTTGGCGGCTGCGCTCGCAAGGCATGTGAATCTTTCTCTAACTGGGCATAAACTGTACAAGTCTGGAACTGTGTCCTTACAGTACGCGATCAAGTGAAGCCGTGGCTGACGCCATGAGTGATTCTGCCAAAGCGAAGACTTCTGTTACCGATCCGGAAACTTCTTCGCACATTCCAATCCGCTCTCTGTATAGCGACAAAGACCTTGAAGGCTGGAACTACGACCAGCAGGCGGGCTATCCCGGCGAGTTCCCCTTTACCCGCGGCATCCAGCCAACCATGTATCGCGGGCGGCTTTGGACCATGCGGCAGTACGCCGGCATGGGTGACGCCGAGGAATCCAATAAACGCTATAAATATTTACTGGCCAATGGGACTACTGGTCTGTCGGTTGCGTTCGATTTGCCCACGCAAATTGGACTGGATTCCGATCACCCTCTTGCCATGGGAGAAGTGGGCAAAGTCGGGGTGGCGATTGATTCCATTGAAGACATGCAGCGGTTGTTCGATGGCATTGAGCTGACGAAGATTTCCACCTCGATGACCATCAATGCTACGGCACCAATTTTGCTGGCGCTTTATGTGGCAGTGGCGCGGCGGCAGGGTGCGGATATACGCAAGATCAACGGCACCGTGCAGAATGACGTCCTCAAGGAATACATCGCGCGGGGAACATACATCTATCCGATTGCGCACGCCATGCGCATCATCACCGACCTGTTTGCCTGGACCAGCGAGAATGTGCCGGAGTGGAACACGATTTCGATTTCCGGCTATCACATGCGGGAGGCAGGTTCGACCGCGGTGCAGGAAGTGGCATTTACTTTGGCCAACGGCATGGCCTATGTGCAGGCGGCGATCAATGCTGGTCTAAACGTAGACAAGTTTGCTCCCCGGCTTTCGTTCTTTTTTAACGCGCATAACAATTTCCTGGAAGAAGTGGCCAAATTCCGTGCCGCGCGGCGCATGTGGGCGCACATCATGCGCGATCATTTCAAAGCGAAGAACCCTCGTTCGTGGATGCTGCGGTTTCACACCCAGACCGCCGGTTCCACGCTCACCGCGCAGCAGCCGGAAAACAATATTGCGCGCACGGCTTTGCAGGCGTTGGCGGCCATATTGGGAGGCACGCAATCGCTGCACACGAATTCCTACGATGAAGCGCTGGCCCTGCCTACGGAACAGGCTGCACGGATCGCGCTACGTACTCAACAGATTGCTGCCTACGAATCCGGTGTGCCGCAGACCATTGATCCGCTGGCAGGTTCTTACTACGTGGAGAACCTGACCAACGAAATCGAAAAGCGTGCCCAGGAGTATTTGGAAAAAATTGACGGACTGGGTGGAATGCTTCGAGCCATCGAACGCGGATACGTGCAGCAGGAAATTCAAAATGCTGCGTATGAATATCAGCAGGCAGTGGACCGCCAGGAGGCCGTTGTGGTCGGTGTGAATCGCTTTACCATCGAGGAAGAGAAGGCGATAGCTATACAGCGGATTGATGAATCTCTGGAACAGAAACAAGTGGAGAGGCTTCGGGCCTTACGGGTTCGGCGCGATGCGAAGCAATGGAAGAATTCGTTGAAGTCGGTTGATGACGCAGCCCGGTCAGGAGCGAACCTAATGCCCCGAATATTGGCAGCCGTTGAGGCCTACGCCACAGTGGGCGAAATCTCCGATACTTTACGCAACGTGTTTGGGGAATATAAAGAGGCGGTTGTCATCTAAATCTATTCACCCAGATTTGTCATTTCGACGAGGAGCGTCAGCTCGGAGGAGGAATCTGCTGTTAGCCGGCAGCGCCTGTGGGGCTGTCCGGGAAAGCAGATTTCTCCTCTTCGCTCCGCGAATCGTCGGAATGACAAAATTGGTATTAAATCAGCATCTTGCTAACAGCTTCCGCTATTCACACCTGTTTTTTCATTTCGACGAGGAGTTCAGCCCGGAAGAGGAATCTTCTGTTTCGCCGGCAGCGCCTGTGGGGCTGTCCGCGAAAGCAGATTTCTCCTCTTCGCTCCGCGAATCGTCGGAATGACAAAATTGGTATTAAATCAGCATCTTGCTAATAGCTTCCGCATCTATACTCACCACGGAGGATTGCATGTCCATCAGCGAATTCCTGTTACCTGAGTTTGATGTTGAAGCCAAAAATACTCGGATTACTTTGCAGCGTGTTCCAGTGAATAACCCCGACTTTGCCCCTCATGCCAAGTCCATGCCGCTCAAGAAACTGGCGCCGCACGTGGCCCAACTGGCCGGATTCGGGCTCATCATACTGACAACCCCAGAACTCGATTTCTCCAAAGGAAGTATTACACCGGTGCCATTTGAATCTGCTGAACAGCTGGTCAAGGTTTTTGATGAAGGATCAGCCAAAGCCCGCGCCGCACTTGCGGCAGCAACCGATGAGTCCTGGAAGCAGAATTGGAAGTTGAGCTTTCAGGGCAAGTCCATTTTTGATGGGCAGCGGTTCCTGGCTTATCGAGAGATGTTTCTTAATCATCTGGTGCATCACCGGGCGCAGTTGGGAGTCTATTTGCGGTTGAACAACGTTCCGGTTCCTGCGACTTATGGGCCTTCGGCGGATGATACGTTGGGGTTCTGAATCAGTGTTGGGCGGGCACCCCTTTGACTTCGCTCAGGCAGGCCGCTAACGGCTGGCATCTGTGACACTGCCGGCGGGGCGGACAGGAGTGGCCGCCCTACAATTGAGATGACTTATGAATGACTGCATTTTTTGCCGCATTATCAAGGGCGAAATTCCCTCCAAGAAGGTTTACGAGGATGAGCATACCTATGCGTTCGAGGACCTTAACCCTCAGGCGCCAGTCCATGTGCTGATCGTCCCCAAGAAACACATTCGTGGATTGAAAGAGGCGGAGGCGTTGGATGCTGAGATGGTGGGGCAGTGCCATCTCGCCGCAGCGCAGATTGCCAAGCAGCGCGGGGTGGAAGATGGGTATCGCACGGTGCTCAACGTGGGCCCTGGGGCGGGGCAGTCGGTGTTTCACATGCATGTTCATTTGCTGGGTGGCCGGAACTTGGGCTGGCCTCCGGGATAAAAGATTATTTATCAATAGATTGGAGTTGGATATCCCGTGTGTTGAATCAATCGAATGCGCGGATTTCATCTCGGTTCCTGGCGTATCTTCTAGTAAACTTAAAGCTCAAATTACCCTATGCTACGCGTCGGATTCATCGGTTGGAGAGGGATGGTGGGCAGCGTCCTCATGCAGCGCATGCGCGAGGAGGGCGACTTTGCCGGGCTGGAGTGTGCGTTTTTCTCGACCTCGAATGCGGGTGGCAAGGCCCCGGAAGAAGGCGGCAAGCGCGGTACTCTAAAAGATGCCAAGGATTTGACTGACCTCGCCGGCTGCGATGTGCTCGTCAGCTGCCAGGGCGGGGACTACACCACCGAAGTTTATGGGCCGCTGCGCCAGAGCGGCTGGCGGGGATATTGGATTGACGCTGCCTCCACGCTGCGCATGGCGGATGATTCGGTCATCATCCTTGATCCAGTGAATGCGGATGTGATTGAGGATGGCCTCGAGAAGGGCATCCGCAGCTATATCGGCGGCAATTGCACCGTGAGCCTGATGCTGATGGCTTGCGCTGGACTGCTGAAGGCAGGCATCGTGGAATGGGTTTCCTCCATGACGTATCAGGCGGCATCGGGCGGCGGCGCGGCCAAGATGCTGGAACTGGTGACGCAGATGGGGATGCTGGTGGATCCGTTGCGGAAGTCTCCGTCGGAAAATGCGCTGGAAGTGGATCGCATGGTGATTGATGCGCAGCGGTCTTCATGGCTACCTACGGCGGAGATTCGGCGCGCCTTTGGCTGGGAGCCTGCTGGCCTGGATTGACAAAGACATGCCGGGCGGCCAGACCAAAGAAGAATGGAAGGCGATGGCCGAGGCCAACAAGATTCTGGGCTTGAATCCTCCGGTACCGATGGATGGCATCTGCGTGCGGGTGGGGACCATGCGCTGCCACAGCCAGGGATTGACTATCAAGCTGAAGTCGGATGTTCCGCTTGCTCAAATCGAGCAGATCATTGCCAATACCAACGAATGGGTGAAGCTGGTGCCCAATGACAAGAACTCTACTTTGCGTGATCTGACCCCGACCGCAGTGTCGGGCACTTTGACCGTTCCGATTGGGCGCCTGCACAAGTTGAAGATGGGGCCAGAGTATCTCGGCGCGTTTACCGTGGGCGATCAGTTGCTCTGGGGAGCTGCCGAGCCGCTGCGGCGGATGCTGAATATTCTGCGGGAGCATTTGGGCGTAACACAGGGAAGGTTAGAAGTGGCAGGGAGTGTTAGAAGTTAGAATGACAAACGCGATTAACCACCGCAGTTTGTTTATTGCGGGAATGCTTGTTGCAATTGTCGGCTGTTTTTCGCCTTGGGTCCTCGGGAATAGTTTTATTGACCGTTTTTCTCTTTGGTTCTCACTCGCTTGGTTAATACTCTTAGTGATCTCGATCGTGCGATATAGGAAAAAGGGCTTGTGGCTGCTTCTGGGCGCTCCATTTTCTCTCTTTTGGCCTGGCGTATTTTTTCTTATCGTTAGTCGATGCGCGCATGACATCCGTAGCTGTCCCTAAAGGGTTTCCTGGCATGCAGCCCTTACCTCCAGCGCGTCATCCGTGTTATGTTGGCTTTCCTTCTTGTTAAAGATGATCCGCTCCTACAAAGGCATCAAACCGACGATCCCGGCGTCCTGCTACGTTGACGACTCCGCCCAGATCATCGGCGATGTCGTCCTCGGCGAGCACGCCAGCGTGTGGATGAACGCCGTTGTCCGCGGCGACGTGCACGAAATTCGCGTGGGTGCATATTCCAACATTCAGGATTGCAGTGTGCTGCATGGGATGAAGCTGCACTACGGGGTTTACGTTGGTGAATATGTCACCATCGGGCATTCCGTGACGCTGCACGGATGCGTGATTGAAGACCGCTGCCTGATCGGCATGGGTTCCATTATTTTGAATGGGGCGAAGATTGGGGCTGGCTCCATCATTGCGGCGGGGACACTGATTCCGGAAAAGACTATTGTTGAGCCGGGATCGCTGTGGATGGGGTCTCCGGGGAAGTTCCGGCGCATGTTGAATGAGAAAGACCAGGAAGCTATCATGCGCTATGCGAATAATTATTTGGGGTACAAAGAGGCGTATTTGGCGGAACGGTGATTGGAAATGAGTTCCTTTGTGAGTATGTGATTTGCGGGTGAGACGCTTCGTGTCAGGGCATCGGCTTCAGCCGTGCCGCAATTTCGCTAACTTCTGGTCCGCGCCCATGGGGCGCAATAGCTTGAAGCTGAATCTGGATTGGATTCCGATAGTTGCGCCTGTTGGGCGCGCCGAACCTCATGGGTGCGCTTTAACGGCACGGCTGAAGCCGGTGCCCTAACACGAACCATACTAAAGAGTTACTTTAGAAGATCATGATTAAAGCTGTCCGAGGAACGCGCGATCTGCTGCCGCCGGAAACGGCGCTGTGGAACTTTGTGGAGGCGGCGGTGCGCGATGTGTTTCGCGCTTACAACTTCCAGGAAATTCGCACCCCGATTTTTGAGGCTACGGAACTGTTTGCGCGCGGGGTGGGCGAAGAGACCGACATCGTGTCGAAAGAAATGTATACCTGGGAAGACCGGGGGCGGGCTGAGAGTGACAAGGGACAATCGCTTACTCTACGACCTGAAAATACAGCCGGCGTGGTGCGCGCTTACATCGAACACAAACTCTGGGACCGCGGACTAAACAAGCTCTACTACATCGGTCCGCAGTTTCGGCGGGAGCGGCCGCAGAAGGGACGGTACCGGCAGTTTTATCAGATCGGGGCGGAGATCATTGGGCCGGCATCGGCGGGCAGTGAATCTCCCGCGCGGGATGCGGAGTTGCTGGAAATGCTTGCGACTTTGCTTGATCGCTTAGGGATCACCGGATGGACGCTGGAGCTGAATTCCATCGGTAGCCCTAGCGATCGTGCGGCTTTTAATGAAGGCCTCCGCAAGGCTTTGGAGCCGGTAGTGGCGAATATGTGCGGCGATTGCCAGCGGCGCGCGGTGACCAATCCTCTGCGCGTGCTTGACTGCAAGGTTCCGGCAGACCAGCCGATTATTGAGAAGCTGCCGCGCATCACTCAGTTCCTGAGCGAAGAAAGCCGCGCGCATTTCGAGGCGGTAAGGGAGATTCTTAGCAAAGTCGGAGTGCCGTTTATTTTGAACGAGCGCCTGGTGCGCGGACTCGACTACTACACTCGCACGGCATTCGAGTTCACGCATGACACGCTCGGAGCGCAGAATGCAATTCTCGGCGGCGGGCGCTATGACGGATTGTCCGAAGCTCTTGGTGGGCCGGCGGCTCCAGGGATTGGATTTGCCATTGGCGAAGACCGGCTGGTGATGTCGCTGCAAGCGGAGACAGCGGCGAAGGCTGCTGCGCAAGCGCCCGATTGTTTACATTGCTCCATTGGGAGTGGGGATGAATGCAGAAGCGGCGCGGCTGGCGCGGGAGCTGCGGCAGAACGTAGAACTTGTTGCCGCTGGAGCTGTCGAGTTGGGAGACGAGAATTTCCGGCTCAAGAAATCATTTGAAACTGCTGACAAACTGGGCGCGCGCTACATCCTGATTGTTGGCGAGAACGAGGCCAAGTCAGGATCGTTTGCATTGAAGAACCTGAAAAGCGGGAACCAAATTTCCGTCGCGCGCGCTGATCTGGCGCAAAAAATTCTGGAACAGCCATGAAGAACCTCGGCATCCTGCTCTCCGGACGCGGGTCGAATTTCGAGGCCATTGCTAAAAATGTAACCGCGGGCAAAATTCCGAATGCCCGGATCGCGGTGGTGGTCTCCAACAAGCCAGATGCCGGTGGACTTGAAACCGCTCGCCAGATGGGGATCACGGCACTGGCGATTCCTTCCAAAGGCAGAGGGCGCGAGGAGCATGATCGAGCCGTTGTCGCTGCATTGAAAGAGCATAAGGTTGACCTGGTCTGTCTGGCCGGATATATGCGATTGCTCTCGCCTTGGTTCGTGCAGCAATTTCCGCAGCGGATTTTGAATATTCATCCCTCGCTGTTGCCGTCGTTTCCTGGTCTGGAAGCACAAGAGCAGGCGTTTGCCTACGGGGTGAAAGTTTCCGGATGTACGGTGCACTTGGTGGACGAAGAACTGGACCATGGGGCCATCATCGTGCAGAAGACTGTGCCGGTGCTGGATACCGATGATGAGCATACGCTGGCCGAGCGCATTCTGGAGCAGGAGCATATTGCTTATTCTGAGGCGATCAATTTTGTATTGGCAGGAAAGTACAAGATTGTGGGGCGGAGGCTTTTGTGACGGATGTCACAGACAGCGTGCAACGGCAGATTGTAGATTTCGGATTGAAGATTGCAGATTTATTTTATGCCGGCTGTGAATGCGGAGACGATGAAGGCCCGAACTAAGCATTTCGCCTTGCTTGTCATCCGGCTTTGTAGGATCGTTCCGTCAAATCAAGAATCACGAATTATTACCCGCCAACTTCTACGTTCAGCTACTTCTGTAGCCGCCAATTACCGTGCTGTTTGCAGGGCCCGGTCTACCCCCGATTTTGTCTCGAAAATGGGAATTGTGCTGGAAGAGGCCGACGAAAGTCTTTTCTGGCTCGAACTTTTGGTGGATGCAACCATAGTGCCGAGTGAAAAGGTCCAGCTACCGCTAAAAGAAGCAAATGAGCTGGTTTCGATCTTCGTCGCTTCGCTGCGCACCGTAAAGGGCATTCAATCTGCAATCTAGAATCTGAAATCTGCAATAATGCTTGGCTATGCCTACGTTTGCCGCCGTTGACGAACAACTGACTTACATTAAAAAGGGCTCCTCCGAGATTGTGAAAGAGTCCGAACTGCGTGCCAAACTGGAGAAGTCCCTTGCCTCCGGCAAGCCGCTTCGCGTAAAAGCTGGGTTTGATCCCACCGCCCCTGATCTCCACCTCGGTCATACCGTACTTCTCCGCAAGCTGAAGCACTTCCAGGATCTCGGGCATACTGTGATTTTTCTGATCGGCGACTTCACCGGCATGATCGGCGACCCTACCGGTCGCTCGGCCACGCGTCCTCCGCTTAGCGCCGACGACATCATGCGCAATGCCAAGACTTATCTGGGGCAGGTGCATAAGATTCTCGACAAGCACAAGACGGAAGTGCGCTTTAACAGCGAATGGTTCGACAGGCTGAAGTCGGCGGACTGGATCAAACTGGCGGCCAAATTCACTGTTTCGCAGATGCTGGAGCGCGAAGACTTCCACAAGCGCTTTAAAGAAGAGAAGCCGATCGCCATGCATGAGCTGCTGTATCCGCTGGCGCAGGGATATGACTCGGTCATGTTGCAGGCTGACGTTGAGTTAGGCGGAACTGACCAGAAATTCAATTTGCTCATGGGACGCGAGATGCAGCGCATGAACGGGCAGGAGTCGCAAGTGGTACTGACCATGCCGATTCTCGAGGGGCTTGACGGCGTGCAGAAGATGTCGAAGTCGCTGGGGAATGCGATTGGGATCAAGGACGTGCCGCTTGATATGTATGGCAAAGTGATGTCGGTCTCAGATGAGCTGATGTGGAGGTACTACGAGCTGCTGACGGATGTGCAGGTGTCAGAAATCGACAAGATGAAGCGCGAGTTGCACCCGATGGGGGCGAAGAAAGAGCTGGCCCGGAGGATTGTGGTGGATTTCCATGGAGCGGAGGCGGCTGAGAAAGCGGCGGAAGATTGGGCGAAGCAGTTTCAGAAGGATGAAGTACCTGAGAGTGTGGAAGAAGCCGTGATCGACACCCCAGAAAATCGACTAAGGATTGACAAGCTTCTAGCACGGGTTCAACTTGCGGGCTCCGTGAGCGAGGCCGGCCGGATGGTAAAGCAAGGCGCGGTAAGGGCCGATGGCAAGGTCGTCGAGAATCCTGCGGCCATCGTGGATATTACAGCCGGCGTTACGCTGCAAGTGGGACGCAAAATCAAGAGAGTTAGACCCGGAATCCCTGGCACAGGAATCGTGACCGAAACCTTGTCCCGCTGAGATCGCGTAGGCATTTGGGTCAGCGCAACGTTGAATTTGCTGCGTAACGTTTCTTTAACGGTATTTACTGTACCGTATATGGTACAATCCCTA
This sequence comes from uncultured Acidobacteriota bacterium, assembly GCA_963837365.1. Taxonomy (GTDB): domain Bacteria; phylum Acidobacteriota; class Terriglobia; order Terriglobales; family Acidobacteriaceae; genus CAWBXL01. The sequence goes on along the minus strand of CAWIMW010000002.1, from coordinate 576,635 downwards.
TGGGCAGCCAGCAGGATGATCTGCGGCACGGCAAGCGTATTCCTGCTATTTTCTTCCGCACGGAGGCAGGCGGGGAGCCGGTGCGGGAATGGCTGAAGTCGTTGCCAAAGCAAGACCGCAAGCAGATCGGTGCGGATATAAAGACGGTCGAGTTCGGATGGCCAATAGGCATGCCTGTTTGTCGCCCCTTGGGTGGGAGTCTTTATGAAGTTCGAACGGAGCTAAAGCAAAATCGTATTGCGCGGGTCTTGTTTTATGTTGATAGGAAAAGCCGAATGGTTTTATTGCATGGCTTCATCAAAAAGACACGCAAAACACCGGTAGAAGATTTGGAAATGGCGCGACGCAACAGGAGCAAGCATCAACGGGGACTGCAATGAAGAAACGGGCAAACGGAAAATTCGACCACAGCGGATCAAGTTTCGACAGCTTTCTGGATGAACAGCGCATTCGGGGGGAAGTGGAAGCGGTCGCCGTGAAGAGAGTCCTGGCATGGCAACTCGCCCAAGCCATGAAGCGGCAGCAAAAGACCAAGCAGGCCATGGCGCGGGAACTCCGCACCAGCCGCTCACAGCTTGACCGCTTGCTTGACCCGCAAAACACGGCGGTCACTCTGGATACCGTGACGCGGGCAGCCAGGGCCCTGGGCAAACGGTTGGTGGTGAAAGTTGTGGATCCCGCCCGGCGTAAGGCGGCTCGTGCCGTCTGAGGGCCCTGTTTTCTATCCGGCGTGGTGCGTGGTGCGAGCATCAATGGCGCTTCCACCGGGCCGCTCCAGATTTTGAGCCACGTGCGGCGTGACCTTGAGGTTGCGGCATTCGGCCACGAAATCCGCCGTGTCATATCCCTTGTCGCCGCCTACCGTTACTTGTTTCGTGCCCGGAATCTGTTCCAGCATCACCAGCGCGGCATCGCGCTCCGCCGTTCCGTTGGCCTCGAACACCTCGCTGTTCACGATCAGTCCGTGGCGGTTCTCCACCAGCAGGTTCCCGTTGTAACTCAGCTTGGCTTCCTTGCCCTTACCTTTTCGGGCCATCTTCGCATCCGGGTCCGTCTTCGATGCGTGCGTCTGATTCGACCGCTTCTCCCCGTGGAAGTCCACCGTCGCATTGCCGGGATCGTCCGGGGGAACGTCGTTTTTCGCACCCTTGCGTTGATAACTCTTCACACTCGCCCACGCTTCCAGTAGCGTTCCGTCGACCGTGAAGTGTTCGTCCGAGAGCAGACGGGAAGCAATCCAAACACCGCCACACTGTTGGTCGTCCCCACAAACACCTTTCCATTCACGATGGTTGGGGTTATGTATTTATTGTCAGCGCCGAAGTGGTCGCGGTTTGCGGCGGCCTGGTTGGTGTTGTAGATCTCGTTGAGGTTGCTGGCGTCGTAGGCATGCAGCGTGGCTGGGCTGCTGTTTTCCACTGCCCAGACAATTCCATTGCTGGCACCGTTGGCTGAAATGCTGGGAGTGGCGCCGGGGTAACTGAAACTATTCGTGGTGTGCGAACTGGCGGAAGTGGCGAATCGCGCGTTGGTGACGGTGAACGCCTTCACAAAGTCTCCTACTGCGCCGTAATACACCTTGCCGTTGAAATAGGCGGGCATGGCGAAGACTCCACCTGACAGCACGCCGGTAATGTCCTGGTAAATATTGTTGGTACTGGAGTTGAACTTGCCCATGTTGTCGCGATCTACGACATACATGTGCGCGTCTTTTCCGACTCCAACCGCCAGATGCTTGGTATTCCCCATGCTGTCGGTGAGGTCCGGCAGAACCATGGCGCCGCCGGAACCCAGGTCCTGATCGGCATTGCTTTCGCTCACCCCGTTTGACATCTCGAAGTAGTCGGCGACCGCCAGATTGCCGCCCGTGGTGGAAATCTTGATGAAGGCGTTGCCGTAGTTGCCATTTGCCGGGAATCCGCTGCCGTTGAGCGTGGTCCCGAAATCTCCGTTGCCGTCGAGGAAGTAGTAGTTACCGAAATTGTCGGCGGCCAGCCCTGCGCCAGCCATCCAGATCGCGCCGAAAGCGCCGTTGGGCGTGACATTTAGCACGCTGGTCTGGGTCAGGGTGTCGGCGTTGTAGGACATCAGCCAGCCGGTGTAGGGGCGATTGTCGCAGTGCGAAGCCCATGCGGTGTGGATGACACCGTTCATCAACAACAAGCCGACGCGCTCCTTGTATTGCTTGGGGTCGAAGATGACATTGGTGCCGTTGGTGCCGTCTCCGGTTCCGGGATAGCTGGCGGTGATGTCTTTTGGGCCGCTGAACTGTTCGGCCCCGGTCGCGAGGTCGAGAGCATGCAGTCGTTGATGATAAGTGGAACCGTTCTTCGACATGGAGACCACATAAATTACGCCGTGGGCCCCGCGCGTGCGGTCTATGACTGGGGTTGAGGTTACACCTATTTCCGGACTGACTTGGCCGCAACCACGATCATCGGATGGAGACTCGCCAGTCGCCAGCATGGACTTCTGCCAGATAATAGTGCCGTTATCGGCGTCGAAGGCGTAAACGGTGGCGTGCTCGGTGGCCACGATCAGAAGATTGTGGGTCCCGTTGCTGGGCACAACTACACTCGATGCGTAGAGCGGCTGCGCGTCCACTTTGCCGTCTACCGAGTAACTCGCCAACTTGCCGAATTGCGCCTGATTCACATTGCTGGTAGTCAGAATGGTTTCGGTCAGGTTTGCTCCCGTGCGGCCGATGTCGTTGTGATAAGTCAGAACGTCGGTCGAAGTTACCGCATTTACCGTGAGCGTGGCGGAGTTGCTGGTCACGCTGGTGACCGAGTTTGTAACCACAACCGAGAATTGAGAACCGTCGTCGGCTAGAGCTGTCGCGGGCGTTGTGTAACTTGCTGAAGTTGCGCCTGCGATGTTGTTGGTGTCCTTTTTCCATTGATAACTGAGTGGAGCAGTACCGGTTGCGACCACTGTGAAGGTTGCGGTCTGTCCGGCGTTTACCGTTTTATCGGCGGGCTGCTGCGTAATGGATGGCCCCACAGGAGCGTTTACGGTGAGGGTAGCGGAAAAACTGGTCACACTCCCGATGGAGTTGCTGACCACGACCCGGAATGTGGAACCGTTGTCAGCTCCAGTCGTTGCCGGAGTTGTGTAACTCGAGGATGTCGCGCCATTGATGTTGGTCGTGCCTTTCTGCCATTGATAACTCAGAGGGGCGGTACCCGTCGCGGTCACGGAGAATGTGGCGGTCTGCCCAGCGGTGACGGTTTTGTCTGCCGGTTGTAGCGTAATCGTGGGTGCGACCGGAGTGCTATTGACCGTCAAGGTTGCGGCATTACTAGTTGCGTTTCCTGCGGAATTGCTGACCACCACCTTATATTGAGTGTTGTTGTCGGCGGCGGTCGTGGCCGGGGTTGTGTAGCTTGACGACGTTGCTCCACCAATATTGGTTGTGCCCTTCTGCCATTGATAGGTTAGAGGAGCGGTTCCGGTCGCAGTCACGGAAAATGTTGCAGTCTGTCCTGCGCTTACTGCCTGGTTCGCGGGCTGTTGCGTAATCGCAGGCGCGACCACATTGGCGTTGACCGTAAGAGTAACCGTGCTGCTGGTCACGCTTCCTATAGCGTTACTCACAATTACGTGAAACTGCGCGCCGTTTTCCTGCATGGTGGTTGCTGGGGTGGTGTAGCTTGCGGTGGTTGCGCCAGAAATCCAGGTTGTTCCTTTTACCCATTGATAGCTTAAGGGAGCCGTGCCGCTGGCGGTGACGGAAAAAGCCGCGGTTTGGCCGACCGTCACACTTCGGTTTGCGGGTTGTGCAGAAATCGTCGGGGCGTTCCCTGGAGGAGGAGTGTGCGAGCCTCCGCCGCAAGCTACTAAGGCTAAAGTGACTGCCAAGAATAACGATGCAACCAGTAACTTACGCAAGGACATGGGGGAACTCCACAATCGGCTGAATTGATTAATGATTCCTTATATTTGGCGATCTGGCAAAGTTACGGTAGGACACGATTGGCAGGGGGCTGGCTCCGCTTCGACAGTGCGCAAGCTCGAGCCATCGTCGGCCAAATTTCAAGTGTTTGCTAATAGCTATGTATTTCAACAACTTGAAGTAATATTCGCCGGAAAATCTGGGGAGACTTGCGGCCTAGGAGCAATTCAAGCGAGGATGTATTTCTGAGATTCCGCCTGCTTTGATACCCTCCATGCGGCGAAATGCGCGCATCTGTCATCTTCGGCCCTGGTTCTGGCGAGCGGGATTTGCAGCCCTTCCGGAAAGCGGCAGACATTTCCTGGCAGGCGGGACTGCCTGCCGCACAAGGTGACGCAGACGTCGTTCTACTGTTTGGCGGCGACGGTACCATTCATCGAAATCTGGCGAGGTTGGTGGAGCTACAGCTGCCGCTACTGGTCGTGCCGCGGGGAAGCGGGAATGACTTTGCCCGGGGATTGGGAGTGCCGGGCACGAATCATTCGTTAGTTGCGTGGCGAAGGTTCATATCCGGAGCGGGCAATCTCCGTACGGTAGATGTTGGGGTGATCAAAGCTTTAGACACACAGAATCAGCATCACTTTTGTACAGTTGCAGGAGTGGGGCTGGATGGCGAGGTAGCACGACGCGCCAATCAGTTACCTCGCTGGCTTCGCGCGAACGGCGGATATGCGCTAACGCTGGTCCCCTTGCTATTCCGGTTCGCGTCGTTCCCCATGAAAATCATATTGGGAGGAACGTCAAGCGCATCGCGGAGCAATGGTTTTCAGCCAACCGTGCTTGCCGCATTTGCCAATGCACCGGCCTATGGTGGCGGCATGAAGATTGCGCCGTTGGCACGGATGGACGATGGCCAGTTAGATCTCTGTGTCATCCGCGACATCAACAAATTCAAGTTGTTCTGTTTGTTTCCCACGGTCTATTTTGGGCGGCATTTGAGTATGCGCGAAGTTGAATACGCGCAGGCACCCAGCGTGCGGCTGGAAACCGAATATCCTCTTGATGTTTATGCTGACGGCGAATATGTGTGCCAGACGCCAATTGAAGTCTGGCTAAAGCGGAGTGCGCTGCCGGTCGTCATTCCAGAGGCACGTTCGTAATTGTCTGACATAAAACCAATTCACAACCGGCCCGTCTAAGGCTCGCATGAACTATCTGCGCGCCTTAACCGTCGTACTGCTGTGTGTCCCAGGGTTAAGTCAGAATGCAGCGATGTTTCGTGGTAATTCTCTGCATGCAGGGGTGTATAAGGCGGTTGGAGTCCCCAAGTTCAGCAGGGTCAAATGGAAATTCCACACCAACGGGCGAGTATTTTCCTCTCCGGCGGTGGAGAACGGTGTGGTTTATGTGGGTAGTGAAGACAACAATCTCTACGCGATCGATCAGGAGACCGGTGCGCTGAAGTGGAAGTTTCCTACAGGCAGCAGAGTGGATTCCTCGCCGGCAGTAGATGGAGGGCTAGTATTTTTCGGGAGCTACGACGGTAACTTCTACGCGGTTGATACCGCGACCGGAAAGGAGAAATGGCATTTCAAAACTGGCGGAGAGCGAAGATTCGCGGGCAAGCATCTGCATGGCTCGTTGCCAGCGGGCGAGACTATGCCCGATCCTTTTGATTTTTTCCTCTCATCTCCGACCGTTGTAGCGGGGATGGTCTATTTTGGCAGCGGCGATGGAAATGTCTATGCGTTGGAGGCAGCATCCGGGGCTTTGAAATGGAAGTTCCAGACAGAAGACGTGGTGCATGCTTCTCCTGCGGTCGCGGATGGTTCAGTGTTTATTGGCAGTTGGGACAGCTATTTCTACGCCCTGGATGCCGCCACCGGAAAAGAGAAGTGGAGATTCAAGACGGGAGAGGATCCTGACATACACAATCAGGTGGGAATCCAGTCGTCGGCAGCGGTGATGGATGGCGTGGTTTACTTCGGCTGCCGCGACTCGAATTTGTACGCGCTTGATTCCGTGACCGGTCAGAAGAAGTGGGCATTCAACAACAAGGGATCGTGGGTGATTGGGTCTCCCGCGGTGCGGGATGGGAAGGTGTACTTTGCTACGTCGGATACCTCCACGCTGTATGAGTTGGAGGCCAAGTCGGGCACGCCCGTGTTCTCGCTTAACTTCCATCGCTGGCCGCTGTTCTCCTCCCCTGCTCTTGCTGGGAATATGTTGTATGTGGGCTCGCACGAGGGAAAGCTCATGGCCATTGACCTCTCGTTGCAGAAAACTGCGTGGACATTCCAGACCGACGGCTCCGTGCAGAATGGGACCACCTATACCAATGAAGACGGCACCCCGAATTATGGAGCGGCATTTACGGAAAACTTTTACGACACGATGGTGATTGGGGTCAGCAAGATGATGACGGTAGGCGCCGTACTTTCTTCTCCGGTCGTGGTGGGCGGCGTGATTTATGTGGGAAGCACGGATGGGAATCTTTACGCTTTGATGTAAGTGGCAAAAGCGCTTACTGTTTACCGGCTGACTTTGCGTCCTTTGGGGTCAAAAGATCTTAACCGCCGAGGGCGCGAAGGGATCGCAAAGGTGGCAAAGTAGAACTGGGTTTCTTATCAAAACCGCGTAACCACCCCTATCTGGTGCTAAACTAAGCCCCAATATGGCTGAAGAAAAGCGTTCGCGCACCTGGCTCTGGATCCTGATTGGAGGAGGCACGTTCTTCCTCTTCGTATTGGCCGTGTTTACCCTGGTCTATCTCACTCTGCACTCCGGATCGCAGTCGGCATCCTCGACGTTCGGCGGTTTTGGCGACAAGATCGGCGTAGTCGATCTGGATGGGGTCATCCTTGATCCCACGCAGGTGGTCGGCCAGCTGAAGAAGTTCGCGGACGACAGTTCCATCAAGGCCATTATTCTTCATGTGAACTCGCCGGGTGGCGGCGTGGCGGCTTCGGAAGAGATCTACCGCGAAGTCAAACGCATCCGCGATGAGAAAAAGAAGCGCATCACCGCGTCGATTGAAACTGTGGGCGCGAGCGGCGCATACTACGTCTCCTCAGCAACCGACAAGATTTATGCCGACAAGGGCAGTATTGTCGGTTCGATCGGCGTCATTGCCCAGTGGACCAACTATGGAGAGCTTTTGCACTGGGCCAAGCTGAAAAACATCACCATGAAAGCAGGTGAGTTCAAGGACACGGGTTCGCCAACCCGCGATATGACGCCTGCCGAGCAGCAGTATATGCAGTCGCTGATCGACAACATGCACGCCCAGTTCATCCAGGCCGTCGCGGATGGGCGCAAAACCAAGGCCGAGAACATTCGTGCCATTGCCAACGGCAAAGTGTGGACCGGCGAGCAGGCGCTGGACATGAAATTGATCGATCAGCTCGGCGATTTTCAGGCCGCGGTGGACGATACCGCCAAGTCGGTGGGAATTTCCGGGGAACCGACGCTGGTACGGCCCGACAGAGACCGAAAGACCCTGCTCGACTTGCTGTTTGGCGATGTTTCCGAATGGCTGCCGACCAGGGAGAAGCTATTGGAGCATCACGTTGGGTTCTATTACCTGTGGCAGTAGGGCTGTCCGGCCAGGAAACCGGTTTGCCAACTAGCCACTTGCGCAAAACCCCTGAAATTTGAGAAGTTTATGAGTGCTTCCGGCCTGGCTCCAGGAGGCCGGGAGTCGGCCACGCGTGTCGAATAAGACTTAGGAGCGATCAAGCGTATGACAAAAGCGGATCTCATTGAGGAAGTTTCCCGGCTGGCGGAAGTAACGCGTAAAGACAGCGAGGTCATTGTCGAAACCATTTTTGACAGCATCGTGCGTTCACTCCGGGTAGGCGACAAGATTGAAATCCGCGGCTTCGGCAGCTTCCGGACGCGGCAGCGCAAGCCGCGTGTTGGGCGCAATCCCAAGACCGGGGACCGCGTGGAAGTTCCGGCCAAGAAGATCCCTTTCTTCAAGCCCAGCAAGGAACTAAAAGATCTGGTGAATACCGGCGATTCTGTGCCTGCCCCGGCGCCAGCCGTCGTACCTCCTGCTCCGGCGCAATAAGATTGGTCGGGGTTTTTGGGGGAATGAATGTCTTTTGGATGGGAAAGCCACGAAAAAATAAGACGAATAGGGACGGGCGTTGGCGCCCGTCTGGTTCGTTTCTCCCTCATTTCCAGTGTGATCCCCATCACGGAAAGCCTTTCCCGCGCCGCGTAACTTAAACCCCATGAAGACAGCGACTGCGAATGACCGCGCAAGCTGGTTACAGGGCCCCTCCGCCAAATGCTCTTTACCGGTTAAGTATGGAAGTCCGTGGAGACTTGTTCTCCTGGGCCCTCCAGGGGTCGGGAAGGGCACCCAGGCCGAACTTTTGGTGAATCGCCTGGGTGTTTGCCATCTTTCGACTGGGGATGTCTTTCAGGGCCGCTGGGCAACAACAGGAATGCGAACAGACCCCTGCGATGAAAGCGGCTTTGGAGCACATGCGCCGTGGTGAACTGGTCCCGGACTCGATCGTTTGGGAGATGGTGCGCGAGCGAAGCAAATGCATTCTTCATTGCGGAGGATTTATTCTTGACGGCTTTCCCCGTACTTTGGCGCAGGCTGAGTCGCTCAAATCCTTGATGGATGCGGACGGGCTTGCGCTCCACGCGGTTGTGAATTACGAGCTTTCTACGCCGGAGAGATCGTGCGCCGGCTTAGCGGGCGCCGGACCTGCAAGGGATGCAAATCCATATTTCACGTTACGGAAAAACCGCCGAAAACCGAGGGTGTTTGCGACCGCTGCGGGGGGCAACTGTTTCAGCGTGAAGATGATCGTCCCGAGGCCATCGCCGTGCGGTTAGAGGTGTATGAGAAGAGCACGGCGCCGCTCATTGATTTCTATAAGCGTCTCGGGCTACTGGTTCCGATTCCCGCAGAAGGCCGTCCGGAAGAGATTTTTGCCCGGACTACGGACAGGCTGGACAGCCTTGCCGCTCTCCGCAAGTGACGGCACCCGTTGTCATGTAAAAGTGGCAGATATTGGTTTTGGCGCATTTTATAGAGCCCTCCCCGTCCGGTAAGCCAGCGACCATTTATAATGCTTCGATTCGGCTCCCTGCCGTATTTTCCACTGAAAGGTACAACTTGCTCGACTTCCTAGGGGACTTACAACGTACGCACAAGTGCGGAGCACTGCGCGCATCCGACGCTGGTAAAAAGGCGGTGCTCATGGGGTGGGTGAACCGCCGCCGCGATCTGGGCAATTTGATCTTTATTGACCTGCGCGACCGCACGGGGGTGACCCAGGTGGTTTGTAACAAGGAACTGAACGCGGCTTCGCATAGCAAGGCTGAGACGCTGCGGAATGAGTACGTGATTGCGGCGATCGGTACGGTGAAGCAGCGCGATCCCAGCACCTTCAACAAGAACATCCCTACCGGAGAAGTTGAGTTGGTTGTAGAAGAGCTGCGAATTTTGAATGAGTCCAAGCAGCCTCCGTTTTTGCCCTCGGATACGGTTTTGCCTAACGAAGAAATGCGCTTGAAGTATCGCTACATTGACCTGCGCCGCGAGGCCATGCAGTTCAACATCGAGATGCGCCACAAGGTCACGAAAGCGATCCGAGACTATCTTTCGGCGGAGGGCTTTCTGGAGAGTTGAAACTCCATTTATGACGCGTTCGACTCCGGAGGGCGCGCGCGACTATCTGGTCCCCAGCCGGGTGCAGCCGGGGACGTTTTATGCGTTACCGCAGTCTCCGCAGCTGTTCAAGCAGATTCTGATGATCTCCGGGTGCGAGCGCTACTTTCAGATTGCGCGCTGCTTCCGCGACGAGGATTTGCGCGCGGACCGCCAGCCGGAGTTTACCCAGATTGATTTGGAGATGTCGTACCCGCAGCCGGAAAGCGTTTGGGGAGTGGTGGAAGGATTTCTAACCGCAGCATTCAAGGCTGCGGGACATGACATCAAGAGCCCATTTCCACGCATGAGCTATGACGAGGCGATCCGTCTGTACGGCAGCGACAAGCCCGATATGCGCCTGCCTGCCATGGTGGATGTGCGCAAGGCGCTGACACCCGAGGAAGTGGATGAACTGACGTCGAAATTCCGCATGCGCAAGGAATTCCCGATTCAGCTGATCCGGATTCCCAAGGCGGGAGATATCTCCGGCACGGAACGGCGCACCATCGGCACCTACGGCGGATATCAGCATGTGCAGGGGCCGTCGTTTGTGCAGCTGATGACCGACCCCAAGACGGTTTGCCAAGGATTATCCGGCGTTGTCGGAGAAGGTTCTGAAGTTTGCCGAGATCCAGCCGGATGATTTGTGGCTGTTCGCCGGAGCTCTGAATAATCCTGAAGTTTCGGCAGTGATGGATCAGACCTTGCAGCGTTTCTGCGAGCGCTGTGGCTATCTGCGGCTGGATCTGGCGCAGAAGTATGCCGAGAAGCATGGCGCGTTCAAGAAGACTGGAGATGTATCCAAGGATTTCCGCTTCCTGTGGGTCAGCGATTTCCCCATGTTCGAGTGGGACAAAGAAGAGAAGCGCTGGAACCCGGCGCACCATCCGTTCACTTCATTGCATGAAGAAGACATGGCGAAGCTGGAAGCCAACATTGATACGGTACATGATCCGAGGTCACCGCTCGGGGAGATTCGCGCATTGGCCTATGACGTGGTGCTGAATGGGACAGAGTTGGGTTCAGGCTCGATTCGTATTCATCGGCAGGACATTCAGAAGAAGATTTTCCAGGCTTTGGGTATGGGAGATGAGGAAGCCAAGGCGCGGTTTGGATTCTTTCTGGAGGCTTTGGAATATGGCACGCCCCCGCATGGAGGGATAGCTCTTGGGTTGGATCGCATTGTGATGATTCTGGCTGGAGCGGACAGTTTGCGCGAAGTGATTCCATTTCCCAAGACTGCGCGGGCGGTGGATTTGATGGTGGATGCGCCGACTCCTGTGAGTGATGCGCAATTGCGGGACTTGGGAATCCAGATCAAAAAAGTGTAAGCACCTCAGGCGCTGAAGCGCAGGATGTTTGGCCTTTGCCGCAGGCCTGGAAGGCCTGCTCCCCTAGCGGGACTGTGCCGCGGTTCCCATAACAAAAAGCAGCTTCTCAGCAATTTGTTCCCGAGATGAATCCGAACTATCGGGTTGATGCCTACTTTCGTGGGCTGTTTTAGGAAGGAATTACCTTGCCGAATTTGCTGCCATCTTCTTCACCATGGCGAGCACCAGCTTACGGTCGCTGTCATTCAGGCTGACCGAGTAACGGCGGATCTGGCTCAGGAACCGGACTTCGTCATCGGAAAGCTGCGGGAGGCCTTTGGTTCCGTTGGTGTGTCCTGACTCGGCAAAGAAATTGGAGAGCGGAGTCTCCATCGCCCCGGCGATCTTGGCCAGGGTATCAAGCGAGGGGATGGTGTGGCCGTTCTCTACCCGCGAGAGGTAGCAGCGCAGCAGGCCGGTGCGCTTTTCGATATCGCCCTGGGACATTCCCTTCTGCAACCGGAAGTTTCTTATGGTTTCGCCGATGTTCATTGGGATTGCATCCCCAGGGGCTCCCCAAGGGTGGCTTGCATGTTAACCACTCTGGTACCGTCTGGCAAGGGGAAATTGTAGCAGGGAATTGCCAGTTTGAATTGGCTCTCAGTGGGCGGCTGCGTTCATTTTTTGAGAGTATTCGCGAGAAAGGCCACTGTGCGCGCCCATGCATCCGCCGCATCGTCTTTACGGTACCCCATCGTGTTATTCGGATTCTCGAAGGCATGCCCGGCGTCGGGATAAATATGGACTTCCACGCTCTTGCCCAAGGTCTTCATCTGTTGCTCAAACTTGTGAACATCAGAAGGAGTAATGCCGCGGTCTTGCCCGCCGAAGAGTCCGAGAATGGGAGCGTTAATTTTCTTCAAGTCGTCGGGATCGTCCGCCAGGCTACCGTAGTTGATGACATCGGCGGCCAGCGTTGGCTCTTGCAAGGCGACATCCAGGGCATAGCCTCCGCCCATGCACCAGCCGATCGCGCCGATGCGGTCTTTTTTCACATCTGGTTGCGATTTGAGGAACTCCACCGCCGTGTGCAGGTCACGGGCCGAGCGGTCGTCGGGGACGCCGCGCATAAGCTCGTGAGCAACCTCAGGGGTAGTGGCTACTTTTCCGCGATAAAGATCAATTGCGAGGGTCACGTAGCCCTCATCCGACAGCTTGGACGCTTGTTCTTTCACCCAGTCATTGAGTCCCCACCATTCGTGGATGACCACCAGCGCGGGGAATGGGCCCGTACCCTCAGGAGTATAGAGAATGGCATGGATGGTATCGTCGCCGCTCTTGTAGGAGACTTCTTTGGCGGTGGCGGCAAAGGCCATCGTGGCATAGGCGAAAAATAGCAATCCAAACAAAAGTTGCTTCATCCGTGGCTCCTCGAAAATTGTTGGTAGAGATAGTGGTTATTTTACCGCTTCCAGATTGAGATCAATCTTCACAGACCAGGACATCGACGGTAGTCTTTGCGGTTAGTTGTAAGCGATGCCTGCGCTGCTTTAAAGCACTAGTTCCATGAACATTACGCCCGGGATTGGATTCACCCGGTACGCCTCAATTTCCTGGAAGCCAAGCCGGCGATACAACCCAACTGCTTCTTGCATGTTGGCTTGGATGGTATCCAACCGCATTTTCTGGTAGCCGATCTTTCGCGCCTCGCTAATGATGAACTCCGTTAAAGTTCTTCCAATTCTCTTTCCGCGAAATTTCGGCCGCAGGTAAAGGCGTTTCATCTCGCAGATGGAAGGTTCGAGCTTGCGCAAGGCTATGCAGCCTGCGACCTCGTTATTCCAGGAAGCCAGGAACAGTCTGCCGTGCGGTGGGGCGTAGCCTCCGGGGAGGCCAGCCAGTTCCTGGTCGAAATTGAATACATACATCGCCAGGTTGCGGTTGTTCCAATACTCAAGCAGGAGTTCGCGAACTGCCTGTAGGTCGGCTGCCGATTCCGCCGGAACAATCTGCAATTGTTCGGACGGAACGCCTACCCCATGTACATGCCCCCGTTTACGTTGAGCACGTGTCCGGTGATAAAGCCTGCTTCTTCAGACGCCAAAAAGGCTACCGAGTTGGCGATGTCTTCCGGTGTTCCGACGCGGCCCAGAGGGATCATTTTTACGGCATTCTGTTTGAATTCATCACTCAATACTGCGGTCATTGAGGTTTCGATGAAGCCGGGGGCCACGGCGTTGCAAGTTATATTTCTGGAGGCGATTTCGCGGGCGATGGCCATGGTCAGGCCGATCAGTCCGGCCTTCGACGCAGAGTAATTGGCCTGTCCGGCTTGTCCGGTTTGCCCGAATACAGACGTGATGTTGATGATGCGTCCCCAGCGTTGCTTGAGCATGGAACTGATGACCTGCTGGATGCACAGGTAGGCTGAGGTCAGGTTGGTATTGATGACGGCATCCCAGTCGGCGCGCTTCATGCGCATGACCAGTTGGTCGCGGGTGATGCCTGCGTTGTTGATCAGGATGTCGATTTTACCGAGTTGGCCGATGGCCGCTTTCAAGACGGTCTTGATTTGGTCTTCGTCACTGACATCCAAGGTGAAGGCGGCGGCTTTCCCCCCAGCGGCGGAAATCTCTTTTGCCAGTTCATCCAGTTTTTCCTGGGTACGGGCAACGACAGCCACGGTGGCGCCTTGTGAGGCAAGTTTCAGCGCGCAGGCCCGGCCGATGCCTTGGGAGGCCCCGGTCACCAGCGCGACTCTTCCTGAGAGAGACATGCGATCACTTCCTCGACTATTTTGAAAGAAGAAATTATAACGGCGATATCGTCTACGTTGCAGGGGACATTAGTTCTGGATTGCTGACTTTGACCATAACCGCCTCACTGACGCGGCGCAAGGGCCAGATGATTACTTCCAATTTGCGCGAGAAATGAAGCAGAGGAGCGCTCTCGAAGGGAGGAATCCCCGCAGGATTGGCGACCGTGTTGACTTCGATCTCTGCTTCAGCCGCCTGTAACGGCCAGGCCCGGTGATGGATCTCTGCACGATATACGTCCAGGCCGTCCACGGTATAGAGGCAATAGCGTTCCGTAAGCCAGTGCTCTAACGTGCCCGGAGCGCTTAATTCCACAGGCTTGACTGGCCGGTAGCGGCCGTGGAATTCTGCTGCCTCATTCTGCCTTTTCGAGTTGTACACGATCCATTCGTTTTGGATCTCTGCTGACATCTTGGCGTGGAAATAGGGCAAGCGGTAGAAAGTGCGAGCCGCCCAAACGGCCGTAAGAATGGCGGCATCCAGGCTGAAGAAATAAACGCCCGGCTTTTCCCCCTGGGTAACGTAAGTGCGGACATTTAGTTCCGGGAACTGCGATAGACCGGGCAGTGGCGGCAAGCCCCGCGCGTGGATGTGGCTCATCCAGAACGGAACGACACCGATCCAACAACGGCCTTGGAAAAGGTCCAGAGGAAGTTGATGGGGCACCAGCGGGCGCAGGGCCATGGGATCAATCGGCCAATGGGCAAACAGCAGATCGTGCCAGGTCTGGGCCATGATCCAAGGCTCGTCGGGCAATGGCCATGGGCGGTGGGCAGTCGATTGCAGAGCAGCATGCATGCCGTTAATTTTCGACCTTTATGACTCGCTTGTCGAACCCGCCCACACCGGCATTTGAAAACATAGTCCGTAACCGTCAGGGTCCGAAAGATACACCTGTTTCATGCCATAGTTCCGGATCTCGGGCTCTTTCGCAGCGAACCCAGCGGCACGCAGCTGGCAGTACACGGCATCGACATCGGCGCACATGAAGAAGAAGCAAAGGTCGCCGTGGGAGGCCATGCGTGCCGGGTCGGCGGATGGCGGACGCTCTCCGACGTCGTAGGCCGTGTTCAGCATGATCTCCACGCCATCCAGCCGAAGGACCGCCCAACCGCAGTCATCGGTTGCGCCGGAGCGGTTGACCAGGGTGAAGCCGAGCCGGTCTCGATAAAAGTGGAGCGATCGAGGCATATCGAAGACCTGAATCAGTGGGGCCATGCCTTTTGCCTGAAGGTCCATGGAACTCCTTTCCCCGTGAGGTGCTCATTTTCGAACGTTTGGACGAGACAGTCTAACCAGTTGCTAGTATCAGCACAAATGCTCACGATCATTCTGCTGTTCATCTCCAACACCTTTATGACATTTGCCTGGTACGGCCATCTGAAACATCGAAATGCGTCCCTGCCTACGGTGATTGTGGTCAGCTGGCTGATCGCTTTTGGGGAATATTGCTTCCAGGTACCGGCCAACCGGATCGGTTACGGGCATTTCACCGGCTATCAGCTCAAGATCATTCAGGAATCCATCACGATTATCGTGTTCGTGGTATCTGCTTACTTTTACCTGGGTGAGCCGATCCGGTGGAACTATGCGGTTTCGTTCCTGTGCATTTTTGGTGCGGTGGTGTTTGCATTTTGGGGAAGGTTCTAGAACTCTGTCATTCCGTCTCTAACGACGGAGTCGGTGTCAAGGCAGATTTTGGCGACACCACGGCATCGACGCGGTGGAAGAGGTTTTGACGTTCCTTTTCCCCAGCGCTTTTGCTTTTGTTGTTGCCGTTGCTTGTGCGATTTCGACCACGGCTCGTGTGTTCTCTCAATCTCGCGGTGGACGCAAGGTCTCACCACCCATCTCTTCGGTACGTGCTCCCACAATTGCTGCTTCGAACTCCCCACTTACTTCAGGGAGGCAGGCTGCCTACTCAAGCGGTCGGCTTCGGTCTTGCCGCCACAGAATGACTCGGGCTCGCCTGCACAAACGCCTGGCACAGTTGCGCATAGTTCCAGTCTTCGCGCAACATCAGGTACAACCTCGTCGCCAGTTTCCTGGCCACTGCCACCTTGGCCAGCGCGCGATGCTTGCGCGCCGCCAGGCGGCGATAAAAGCGGCCCAGCTCGGCGTCGTAACGCGCCGCACTCTGCCCCGCCTCCACCAGCAAAAAGCGCAGAAACGAACTGCCCTGCTTGCTGATGTGTCCCAGCTTCTGCCGTCCGCCGCTGGAATGCTCGCTCGGAATCAGCCCAAAGTAGCTGCCCACTTTGCGCCCATTCTCGAATCGCTCCGCCGGCCCCAGCGTCAGCACCATGGCCAACGCCGTCACCGGCCCCACTCCCGGATGCGTCATCAACTTCACCGCCGCCGGCCTCTGCTTCACTTCTTCTTCCACCCGCCGGTTCAGTTGGTTGATCTCCACTTCCAGCTGGTCCAGCCCGGCCAGCAAACGCTCGCGACGCACCGCGGCGTAGGGCAGCAACTCCAACTTCTCCAACTCCGCCCGTCCCGCCTCAGTCCACAGCTTGCGCTTGCGCTGCACTCCCTGGCTCAACGCCAGCGCATGCAACTGGTTCTTGGTCCGGGTCCGCGCCTGCACCCTTCGGCAAGCTCAGGGCAGGCTCTGCTTGTGCCGATGCACCAGCAACTGCCGCACGTCCCGCTCCTCCAGACTCGGCACCCAAATCCGCGGAAACCGTTCTTCCCGCATCAACACCTGCAACTGCTCCGCGTCCCGCCGGTCGGTCTTCTGCTGCCGCACCACCGAGGCCCGAATCTTGGCCGCATCTCCCAGCCACAACTCGAACCCCAACTCCTGAAGCAACCGCTCGAACCAGGGATAGTGCCCGCAGGCCTCCATCCCCACTCGCACCTCCTGCCCCGCCAAAGAACGGTAAAACTGCTCCGCCTCTTCCCGGTGGTTCAGCCGCTTCTCCTCATACTCTCCCGTTCGCTTGTCAAAGATCGCGACCTGCTGAAACCCAGGATGAAAATCACAGCCTATAATCAGCATGACGTTGGCTCCTTCTCGAGCCTTGGTCGACTTCGCAGCTTCCAATTTACTCGCCACGAAGCGGGCCAACGTCGTTATGCAATCAAGCGAAGTGGATGTTCGCGAAGCGAATCATCCACGGAGTCGAAGGACCCATGGCAATGAAACTGCTGTGTCGGTAACAGGGGTGCTTCGACTGCACAGGAACGCACTTTGTTTGTTCCTGCTCCGCTCAGCATGACATTAGTTTTTTCTTTTACTTCCACAACAGCTGCAAGTGTATTCTTGCTCCAAATCAACAATGACTCCTACCATGACAGAAGAGAATCCTCCTGATACGCAGAGCAAGGCTCACTCACCATCCGTCGAAGTCTATGCCGTCTACGGCGTCGAGCCCGAGATCCAGGCTTACGCCATGGCGAAGTATTCGCGCTCGGCGCTTTCGATGAAAGAGTCGCTGAAAGAAATCAGCTCCCAGAAGGCTGAGAAGTTTCTCAACACATTTTATTTTCAGTATGGGCACCGTTCGATTGCCGATCTGGCGCACATTGCGCTGGCCATCGAGAAACTCTCGATTCTGGCTGCGATCACCGTTGCCGATGAGCAACGCTGGGACGGGCAGGAACGCTCCACCCGTTATCAGGATTTCAAGAAGAGTGGATATTACACGCCGGAGTTTGCGAACCAGTCCGACCAACGCTTGTACAAGCAGACGGTGGATGGACTGTTCACCGAATACGAGTCGCTGTCCGAGCGGATGTTCCAATATCTCTCCGAGATCACTCCCAGGCCAGAAGACATGAAGCAGGAGGCCTACGAGCGCACGCTGCGGGCCAGGGCGTTTGATATATCCCGCTACCTGCTGCCGCTGGCCACCAATACTTCTCTGGGAGAGATCGTCAACGCGCGCACTTTGGAGAACCAGGTTTCGCATTTGCTCTCGCAGCCGCACAAGGAAATCCGCAATCTCGGTGAGCTGTTGAAGCAGGCGGCTATTTCTCCTGCTTACAACGTGAATCAGGAGGCGTTGCAGGAGCTGGTGGCACAGATCCGCAAAGTTTCTCCGGAACTGGGAGCGCGGGCGGAGCAGGAATTGCTGAAAGAAGTCCGTGTGTCGCCGACGCTGGTGAAGTATGCCGATCCCAATGCGTATGAAGTCGAGACCCGACGGGAGCTGAAGCAGATTGCTTCCGAGTTGATTGGAAATGTTCCGGTGGCCGAGGCCCCCCTGGTTGATTTGCTTGACGAGGAGCCGCTGGAGATCGAGCTGGCCACCACTTTGGTTTACGAGCATTGCCACTATCCCTATCGCCAAATCCGTCAGGCGG
Source organism: uncultured Acidobacteriota bacterium (assembly GCA_963837365.1). Classification (GTDB taxonomy): domain Bacteria; phylum Acidobacteriota; class Terriglobia; order Terriglobales; family Acidobacteriaceae; genus CAWBXL01. The sequence continues at coordinate 558,626 of CAWIMW010000002.1, read as the reverse complement.
TTCAGGCCGTTCCGGAGGCCATCCGCCGGCACATTATTGACGTGGGGCTGAAGCACCGCGGCAAGCACGATGAGGTGCTGCGTCCGTTCTGTGCCGGGCAGCAGTTCCGCTTTGACATTCTGATGGACATTGGCGGCTTCCGCGATATGCACCGGCATCGCCGCTGCGTGCAGATCGGGCAGGAGTTCACCACCAAGCATGGCTACGACTCGCCGGAGGAGTTGAAGGCGGCTGGGGTGCAGGGGAGTTATGACTCCATCATGCGCGGGACGGCGGCGGCTGTGGAGCAGTTGGCTGGGGGTTCGGGCCCTGAAGCACGGCAGAATTCGCAGTATGCGATTCCGCTCGGCTTCCGCAAGAGGACTTTATTCAAGATGGACTTCGCCGAGGTGGTCTACATCTCTGAGCTGCGGACTGGGCCTGCGGGGCACTTTTCTTATCGCAATGTGGCTTATGCCATGTATGAGGCGGTGGCGAAAAAGTATCCGGCGCTGGCGAAGTATTTGCGGGTGACGGATGTAAGGGAGCCGGTGGATTTGCTGAAGCGCTAGCAGGCTGCTGAAAAACTCTTTTCACACCTAGATAGGCCACAATATATTGCGGCCGCTCACGAAGCGCTGCGCAACATGTTGACATTGAAGCAGGCGAAAAACACTTTTTCAGCAGCCTGCTAGTAGGCTCTAATGTCGGGAATGCTCGAGTTGTTTAGGTTACGGGGACAGACTCGCTATAAATCCTCAAGTCTTCCGCAGTGATTTGGTCTTGGGCTACCAGGCGATAATGCTTCTCGACAGCGACCCTCAAGCCAGATTCCGTACTCTCGAACGCGAATATTGCGATGTTATCCTCGTAAAATTGTGCTGCTATTGGTCGACAGATCAGGTCAGGAAACTTATCCTGACACATCGCGTGGTCTTGCTCAATTTGAACTATGCTTATTCTGTCTTTACCGCCTTTGGCCTGAACGGGAAGCACATAGTGAGCTCCGCGCTTGTCAATCCCCACATAAAGTTCATCCGTCTCCACTTGGCCCATACCTGGGACAGTGGTCCGGAGGTGGTTCTGTAGCGAGTAGCACGTCACGCCCGTAAAAATATCGAGCAAGCGGTTGTAACGGAGCTTCGCCAAGAGTGCCTGCTCGTCACTGAGCCGGTATTTCTCGATCACTCCAGGGGTTGAGTCAGGGACCTTGACTTGCGCCATCATCGGTGCGGGAACGATCGCTGCAGTTGAAACTGCAACAAAGCAATATTGTGAGCGACCCGCTGGCATTATGACCCACTCCCTGCCCTTGGGTGCTTTGGAACGAATACTCTCGGGTAGACTAGTACGATACCGAAAACTGTAGACGACGTCCCCTAGATTGTCGGGGAGGATGAGATGCAGTTTTGTGGCAGCAACTTTGAGTTCGGTGCGGGCGAAGCACACACGCGAAGCGCCAGACTTGTGATGAGCATGAAAAACTTGCTCCATCAAGCGGGTATACCGATTTGGAGTGCGCGTTCTTGGTTTTATCGCGCCGATTTCTTGAATTTTCCTGGCCATCGCAACACTAAGACCTCTTCACGAAGCTGTTCTCTCGTAGCTGTCGCCAAGCGAGTGCGAAATAAATCCAGCGATACAAGTTCATATCCGAGAGATTCGGCTAGCTCGGCTAGCAATTGCCCGGTACGAATGAGGACTCGCAAATAGGAGGCTTGATCACCGACAACATATGCCAACGTGGCGCCCGGAGCCAAGACTCGTCGTAACGCCGCAAAATGGCGCGCCATGCCGCCAAAATATAGCCTTGTAACGCGTGCATAGAGTCGCTCAAAACCCGAGTCCTTACGGAGTTCAATTCGTCGGGCTTCAATCGCTTCAGCTATCCTGTTGATTTCCGGATGAGAAGCGATCCATTGATCATCATCATCGGGTTTGTAGACCCCTCGAGTGTTTGACCTAATAAGCGTCTTCTTTAGTTCACGTAGGGAAGCCTTGTCGTTCACAAAACCCAGTAGCACGGTCTCTAGTCGAGTTGTTCGGGTGTAGTCCTTCTCGTTGGGATATGGTGGCGAAGTTATCACGCTGTTAATCTTTACCTTCCCAGACATAAGCTTTAGGTTGCGAGAATCCGCTCGCAGAATCTCAGTGCGTGCACCGCGCATCTTTTGTACTTGCACAAGGTCGTTGGCGATGACTTGCATTTGCCGATACCACGGCTCAACCACGGCCGAATCCAACTTAACACTGCCTAATCCAACTTCAGGGCCAAAACGTAAATTGCTTGCATCAGCAACGACAGACTTGGCAAATGCCAATCGTTCATGATTAGCGAAGCGGCTGTCAGTTAGTTGGGTCAGTGATTCCAAAAGCGTCAATGTCTTATGCAACGGAAGCGGGCTTACAGAGTCAGTAAGGAGTAGCTTTTCGAGGTCAGGATTTAGCTTTCGTAGAGGCCCCGTTGGGTGAGAGAGGTTAGGTTCGTCTACAACTCCATCTTGGCGAAGTTTTTGCAGAGCGAGCTTTCTTACTGAGTCCGCGTGTTCGAGGAGCTCCTGCGGGTCAGGACTCCAGTCTAGTTTCACCGTCGAAGCGAAGCATGCCATAGGATGTGCCTCGATGCCGACTGCATTAATCCCAAGCTTCTTGCACTCAAGAACTGTGGTACCTGTTCCACAGAAGGGATCAAGAACAGTTGCCCCGGAAGATAGTTGAAATTTTTCCAAGTACTTCCGCACGAGATGAGGGGGAAAGGAAAGGACAAAACGGTACCAGTCGTGACCCACGCGGTCTGCATCAATAATGTTATTTCGAGCAGATGAGAATTCTGGGAGATGAGCATGTGCGGTTTCGACTGTAGGCGTTGCCATTTTGAGTGCTCACATCATAAATGATGGCTCACTCAATCACACGCCAGATCGCAGGTAGGATGTTCATTTACTCCCTACGTGTACATCACCTTGCGCTCGCCCTTAACAATCCGCCCCACGGTATAGAACTTCTCTCCAGCCCGCTCCAGCACGCTGGTAGCTTTCTTGAACTTCTTACCCGGGATCACCAGCAGCATTCCCAACCCCATGTTGAAGGTTCGCAGCATTTCGTCCTGGGGGACATTCCCCAGCTTCTGCATGTGTTCAAAGATGGGTAGCACGGGCCAGGTTCCGACTTCAATGACCGCTGCGGTCCCCTTGGGGATCACTCGCGGGAGGTTTTCGGTGATGCCTCCGCCGGTGATGTGGGCCATGGCAGAGACGCACTCCGCCACCAGCAGCTTCCTGAGCACCGACCAGTAGCTTCGGTGTGTCTTCATCAACTCGTTGCCGACTTTGCCTTTGATTTCGTTGACGTAGGTGTCGTGAGTGTATCCGGCGACCTCGAACAGCAGCTTGCGGGCCAGCGAGTAGCCGTTGGTGTGCAGGCCGTTGGAGGGCAGGCCTAGAACTATGTCACCTACTTCTACTTTTTCTCCGGTGATGATTCTGTCACGATTGACCACGCCTACAATAAAGCCGGCCAGGTCGTATTCTCCGTCCGGATAGAAACCGGGCATTTCGGCGGTTTCGCCGCCGATCAGGGCGCAGCCATTGTGCTTGCAGGCGGTGGAGAGGCCTTCTACCACCTTTTCGGCGATCTCGGGCTCCAGTTTGCCGGTAGCCAGGTAGTCCATGAAGAACATGGGCGCCGCACCTTGGACCGCGATGTCGTTGACGCAGTGGTTCACCAGATCAGCGCCCACCGTCGAGTGAAGGTTCATGTCAAAGGCGACCTTCAGCTTGGTGCCTACTCCGTCCACGCTTGAGACCAGCACCGGGTCGGTGAATTTTTCCTTGTCCACGGAAAACAGGCCGCCGAAGCCGCCGATTTCGCTCAGTACGCCCTTGGTGAAGGTCTTGTGGGCCAGGTACTTGATGCGCTTCTTGGTGCGGTTGCCGCGGTCAATGTCTACGCCCGCGTCGGCGTACGTTACGGTTTTGGTGGAATTTTGGGCCACGGAATCAGTTTATCTCGTATGGATGTCGGGGAATCCGCTTCAGCTTTCTAACGGGAAGAATCTCTCAAGCGCGGGTCATTGTAGCACGGGACGGCGGGAGAAAAGCGGTTACGGCATCGGCGTTCGTTACCTGGACAGGCACACTTCAGCGTCGGCACGCGGGCAGGAGTGCCCGCGCCACATCGCTTCAGCTATCGTGTGACGTAGGTCGAGAAGAAATACAGCAGTACTCCGAACAACGCCAAGCCTGAAATCCCGTACGCGGTCAGGACCCACGTTCCACGGCCTTCGTGGTGGGTTTCATGAGCTGGCGTTTGGGTAGGTGAGACGGCGGAACTGCTGGGAGCCTGATGTTCCATGCAAACCTCCTGGATTACGGAAACATCGCGGCGCTTTTTAGAAGCGTCACGTTACGGCGTCATGGCCGCATGATCGGACGGGGAGGGATGTTACTACAGGTTCACTCCGGCTGAACACAGCAAAATTGCTGTATTCTTAGATACAATAGGGACGAAGTCGGGGCGCATACTTCCAAAGTTCCCTCCTCATTGGTTTCCCCCCGAAGTACCTTTTCGGTAAGTTTTCCACTGATTTCTTTAAGATTCGCCTTTTATTCGCTTCGGGTTCTATGTATAATTCGCCACAGTCATCTCCCACTCATCAAGGAGCCGCACTCATATGGCTGACGAAAGAATAAAAGCAATTGACCTGGCCGTCGCAGGGATTGAGAAGCAGTTTGGCAAGGGCTCCATCATGCGGTTGGGGTCGAAGGAAGCGATTGTTCCTATTTCTGTGATCCCAACTGGCGCTATTTCTTTTGACGCCGCGCTCGGGGTCGGCGGATTTCCGCGCGGGAGGGTGGTGGAAGTCTTTGGCCCGGAATCTTCCGGCAAGACTACCATCACGCTGCAAGTCATTGCCGAAGCTCAGAAAACTGGCGGCATGGCTGCTTTTGTGGATGCCGAACATGCGCTGGACCCTGCTTACGCCAAGAAACTTGGCGTGGACGTGGACAACCTGCTGGTTTCGCAGCCCGATTACGGGGAACAGGCTTTGGAGATCACCGAGGCGCTGGTCCGTTCTAACGCCATTGACGTGCTGGTGGTGGACTCCGTGGCCGCGCTCGTACCCAAGGCTGAACTCGACGGTGAAATGGGCGACAGCCATATGGGATTGCAGGCACGGCTGATGTCACAGGCGCTGCGCAAATTGACGGGAACGGTTTCCAAATCCCGTACCTGCCTGATCTTTATCAACCAGATTCGCGAGAAAATTGGTGTGATGTTCGGGAATCCGGAGACCACTACCGGTGGCCGGGCTTTGAAGTTTTATTCTTCTGTGCGCGTAGATATCCGGCGCATCGCTGCCATCAAAGAAGGCGACGTGGTTATCGGATCGCGGACCAAAGTAAAAGTGGTAAAGAACAAAGTGGCTGCGCCTTTCCGCGAGGCGGAGTTCGACATTCTCTACGGAGAGGGAATCTCGCGTGAAGGTGACCTGCTCGATCTGGCGGTGAACAATAACATTGTCGAGAAGTCCGGGTCCTGGTTCAGCTACGGCGGAGAACGAATCGGGCAGGGACGTGAGAATGCCCGGGCCTTTATGAAGGAAAACAAAGATACGATGGCGAAGCTGGAAGGCGAGGTCCGGAAGAAACTGGGGATTGGCCAGGCCCCGCCGCAGCCTACCACCCAGATGCCGCCTCCAGCGCAGGGAGCGCGAGTTACGACCATGCCTACAGGGACGGATACAGCTAAAGTGTCTGGGATTAAGCGGTAAACCAAAAAACCATAACCACCGAGGGCACAGAGTTTCACAGAGGGATCTGCAAAACCCTGTGCCCTCTAGTGTATCTGCACACCCCGAACGATCCAAACCTCTGGACTAACGATACGTTGTGTTGTAAGGTGATGCGCGAAAGTCCCCCTTTGGTGCATGCAAACTCAGGTCCCCCTTAATTGCCTGGGTTTCCAAGCGCCCCGGCCCTGTTGTGTGCGCGCTCAAATTAGTTGGCAGCTAGTTTCATTCTTTGACTCAAGCAAGAGAGCGAAGGCTGCCAGCATTGTCGCGTCGCGAGGTGAAGCATGGGTGCGGATGAGATTTACCGCTGCCTGGTCGAGAACCAGGATTTTATCGTCTACCAGATAAACGCTGAAGGCGTTATCACCTACGTAAGTCCATCCATCGAATATTATTCCGGTTACAAAGTTGAGGAGTTTATCGGCCAGCCTTTCGCCCAGTTCATTTATCCCGAAGATCTGCCCGAAGCCATGGCTCGTTTTCAGGAGGCCGCTTCCGGCGTCCCAGTCTCTTCCGAGTTTCGTGCCCTACACAAGAACGGTTCCGTGCTGTGGGTACGCGCTTCGAGCCGCCCCCCGGCAGGCGCACCTCCAGTTGGCGTAATCGGAATCATGACCGACATAACCGAGCGCAGGCAAGCGGATGAGGCTTTGCGAGCGAGCGAGGACCGCTATCGTGACTTGGCGGAAAACAGTCAGGATTTGTTGTGCGTGCATGATCTTGAAGGGAAATTGTTATGGGTGAATCCGGCCCCGGCGCGAGCGTTGGGCTACTCGGTGGAGGAGATGATTGGGAAACCGCTGCATGCTTTTATGGATCCCGTGTACCACAGCCAGTTGGATGAATACCTGGTCCGAATCGCTAGAGACAGAGTTGCCAAACCATATTTTGCGGTGGTGACTCGCAGCGGTGAGCACCGAGTGTGGGAGTGTAACAACACTTTGCGGACCGAGGGTGTTGCCACACCTGTAGTGCGTGGGATGGCACGAGATGTGACGGAGCGAATACGGGTCGAACGACAATTAAGAAGAAGTGAAGAGCGTTTTCGCGTGGCCCTCAAAGCAGCTCCCGTCGTCGTATTCAACCAAGACAAAGACTTGCGCTATACCTGGATCAACAACCCGGTACTAGCGTGGGCCGCGCAGGGCTACATGGGTAAAACTGACGCTGAAATTCTTGGCACTGAGGAAGCAGCCCCGCTGGACGCAGTCAAACAGCAAGTTTTGCAGACTGGCAAGGGTGAGCGGCGGCAATTATCGGTCACTTATCAAAACAAAAAGTATTACTTGGATGCCACGGTAGAACCGCTGGTGGATTCGACAGGAAGTATTATCGGGATCACCGGCGGGGCGATGGACGTTACCGAACTCACAGAAAAAACCGAGCAACTGAGGACCTTGAGCAAGAAACTGGCGCAGGAAAAGCGCTACCTGGAAAACGAAATCGAGGCAGAATACAAATTTGAGGAAATTGTTGGCGAAAGCGGTGTGCTCAAGGAAGCCTTAGCGCAGGTCAGTGTGGTGGCCGCTACCGATTCGACTGTGCTCATTCTGGGGGAAACGGGGACGGGCAAGGAACTGGTGGCACGTGCCGTTCATCGCATGAGCACGCGCAACAAGAATGGTTTTATCAAACTCAATTGTGCCGCCATCCCAACCGGGCTGCTCGAGAGCGAGCTTTTCGGACACGAAAGAGGTGCGTTTACTGGAGCGGTGAGCCAGAAGGTTGGCCGCCTGGAACTAGCCGATAATGGCACCCTTTTCTTAGACGAGGTGGGCGATATTCCGCTAGAGCTTCAGCCAAAACTGTTACGGGTGCTACAGGACCATGAGTTCGAAAGGCTGGGAGGCACGCGCACCATCAAAGTCAACGTACGGCTGGTCGCGGCCACCAACCGTGCCCTGAGCAAAAGCGTTGCCGAGAAACAATTCCGCAGCGACTTGTTTTATCGCCTCAATGTGTTTCCCATCCGTCTGCCGGCACTGCGCGAGCGGAGAGACGACATCCCATCCTTGGTCCGGCATTTCGTGCACAAATATGGCAATCGCATGAACAAGAAAATTGAGAGCATTTCACGGGACACGATGGAGGCATTAACGGAGTGGGACTGGCCGGGAAATATCCGGGAACTGGAGAATTTCATTGAGCGGTCAGTGATCCTGACCGACGATACCGTGCTTCGTGTTCCGGTGAGCGAGCTGGCAAGAGAACAATCCATGAGAGCGGACAGTTTGCAAGCGGCCGATAGAGACTACATTATTCGCATCTTGCGGGAATGCAATGGGGTCATCGCGGGCGCGAATGGCGCTGCCGTCAAACTGGGTTTAAAACGCACCACGCTGCAATCGAAGATGCAACGCCTGGGGATTTCCCGGAGCGACTATGAGGTTGAGAGGCGCGACCGGCGAACCGGCTCTTGACCACAAATAGAACGGCCCGCGCAAAGTTTCACGCGGGCCGCCCGGTGGACTGCTTGGGATTGACCAAGAGGTGGTCACTCTAAATGTGGCCACTTCGGCGAACTCCGGGCCTTGACGAGACCTGACATCAAGCGGATTCAATCCAACATCACCGGTCGAGTTGCGAAGGATCTTAGAGCAACCGCCCTAAGTCTCAGCCACCTCACCTGGTCTTAGACTCCCACAACTACTGCCACTACAATCAGAACTTGTCATTCGACCACCTCCTCTCCGGTGTAATTGCAGATTAGTACACATTGCGCCGCGATTCAAGGGGCATGAGAGTGAGGTAGCGGTGCAATTTGAATATCTTCGCGTCCGCTGCGGAAAGCCTTTGCGATCTTCGCGGTTACGGTCTTTGATTTTGGCAGGTTAAGTGAAAGATTTTGACCGCAAAGATCGCTAAAATAAGCCGCCAACGGCGGGAAGAAAACAAATTTCGACCATTACCGAAAAGTTGCGTTTCTGGGACCTCCAGTGCCGTCCGCAGGTTTATACTTGCCGCGCTGTTTGTACGACCCCAACAATGAAAAACAAGGTTCTTCCCGTTTTTGCGGCTCTCGCTCTCATTTGTTTGTGCAGTTGCAATCGAAAAAACAAATCGGACCACGCCAGCTGGAGTGTCTATGGTGGCGGGCCGGACAACACCCGTTACTCCACTCTTACGCAGATTAATCGTGACAACGTGACACAACTGCAAGTCGCGTGGACTTTCGATACTGAAGATGCTTCGACGGGGTCGGAAATGGAATGCAATCCCATCGTCGTGGGGAATACTCTGTACGCGACTACGCCGAGATCGAATGTGGTCGCGCTGGATGCCGCGACGGGAAATCTGCGTTGGCGGTTCGATCCTTGGGAAAACCAGCCCTTTCCTTTTCTCTATAACAAAGTGCGTAATCGCGGTGTGACCTACTGGTCAGACGGCGGGGAAGACCGGCGTATTTTTGTGGCGGCGCGGCAGTATCTTTATGCGCTTAACGCAGATACTGGCAAACCGATTGGGACCTTCGGCAACTCAGGCCATCTGGATTTGCGGGAAGATCTGGGGCGTGACGCCAAGAACTGGGTCACGATGACCACGCCGGGAATTGTTTACAAAGATCTGCTGATTATTGGCAGCAGTATGGCGGAGGTTCCGCCCGATTCACCGGGCGATATTCGTGCTTACGATGCCCGCACAGGAAAACTTCGCTGGACCTTCCACACCATTCCTCATCCCGGGGAATTCGGATATGACACCTGGCCGAAAGATGCCTGGCAGTATGGCGGAGCGGCGAATTCGTGGTCCGGTCTTTCGTTGGATGTGAAGCGGGGGTTGGTTTTCGTTCCAACTGGTTCGGCTGTGTACGACTTTTATGGGGCCGATCGTCCCGGCGACAACTTATTCGCCAGTTCACTGGTGGTCTTGAAGGCCGACACCGGCGAAAGAGTCTGGTACTTCCAGAATTCGCGGCACGACATTTGGGACCGTGATCTACCTACAGCGCCTGCCTTGGTTACGGTGAAGCATGATGGCCAAGATGTGGACGCTGTCGCCCAGCCGACGAAGTCCGGGTACATTTACGTGTTTGACCGGCAGACCGGCAAGCCGTTGTTTCCGATTGAAGATCGTAAGGTGCCGCCGTCGGATCTTCCCGGTGAAGTGACAGCCAAGACCCAGCCGTTTCCAGTTTTACCCGAACCTTTCGCTCGGCAGAAACTCACTGCGGACATGATCACACGGCGCACGCCGCAGGCGCATAATGAAGCTTTAAGGCGCTTTCTGAAAGTTCGCAGCGATGGTCAGTTTGTTCCGCCCAGCCGCGAGGGCACGATCATTTTCCCGGGATTTGATGGTGGCGCGGAGTGGGGCGGTCCCGCCTACGATCCTGAGACTCATTCCTTGTATGTGAATGCGAATGAGATGGCATGGATTTTGCGCATGGTGGAGCAAAAGCCCCAGACCGGACGTGTCACCGGGAAGAGCACGTATCTTCACGAATGTGCTTCTTGCCATAAAGAGAACATGCAAGGCGCGCCGCCGGAGTTTCCTTCTCTGGTGGGATTGAGCAAACGGCTGGAAGAAAACGAGGTGCTAACGCTGGTCCATCTGGGCGGCAATCGCATGCCCGGGTTTGCGCGTTTGGGGGATGATGCTCTGCGCGCTGTGGTGGATTACGTTTACAAAGGTGAGAACACCGCCGCAGAGGCGCAGGAATCGCAGCGGTACTTCATGAGATTCAAGAGCGACGGCTACAACCGCTTTTTCGATATTGACGGTTATCCTGCGATCCAACCGCCGTGGGGGACCTTGAACCGGATCAATCTTGATACGGGAAAAATCATGTGGAAGATTCCGCTTGGGTGAGTATCCCGAGTTGGTTGCGCAGGGCATCAAGGACACGGGAAGCGAGAATTATGGAGGCCCGGTAGTGACCGCAGGGGGATTGATCTTCATCGCCGCAACCACCTACGACAGCAAGTTCCGCGCCTTCGATAAGAATACCGGCCAGCTTCTTTGGGAAACGACATTGCCTGCTCCCGGCAATGCGACGCCTGCAACCTATGAAGTGAATGGCCGGCAGTATGTAGTGATTGCGGTGGGTGGCGGTAAAGCAACCCGGCCGACAAAAGGAGTGACCGCTCCGGCAGTGGCTAAGTATGTGGCTTTTGCACTGCCTAAGTGATTGAAGCACAAGGAAATTACGAGCGTAATGCGCGAAGCGGCGTGGTTTAGCTTCAGTTAGTGGATTGCGTGCTAGCATCAGCCAGCTTTGCCATGCACACTCTCTTTCCCAACTTTTCGCCGGTTGATTTTGCGCTGCCATTTGCATTGTGCGGGTACTACCTGATCGCATTACTGCTGGTGGGAAAAAATCCTCCGCAGGGCGCGGTTGTGGCCAAATATGCGCCGCCGGCTAACATGACGCCCGCTGAAGTGCGTTATCTGCTTACAGGTTCTACTGACCGGAAAAGTGTTGCCGCGGTGCTCGTACACCTTGCTGCGCACAAATTGATCTCTATCCAACCGGAGAATGGAGATTACCGCATCACCATGCTGGTGGAGCAGGCGCCGGATGGAATTGCTCCTGAGGAAGCTGCTGCCCTGCGGGCGATTGCGGAGGTCCTCTCCTTTGTGAATCCAAACAGCAAAAGCTGTAAGGGAGGAAGTTTCTTGCTTAAGCCGGCGCAGAGGCAGCATGTTTCGCTGCTTGGCAGCGTAATTGCCGGGGCAGTGAATGCAAGAGTCGAGCAAGCGTGCTTCCAAAGAAATTTACGTTATTCCGCACCTGCATTTCTAGTTTCATTTCTTATTGTATTGGCGATGTCGGCCCACTATCAAAATCATTGCAACGGCGTATTCTTTCTGACCGTATGGTTCATGTTCTGTAGTTCTATCGTTGGGATTATTACTGCGATGACCGTCGTCCCCGCTTTGCTTGACGCCATACGCGGGAGAGTTGGCGGGACGAATATATGGACCGCCATGGTGCCGCTGCTGATGTTTGGCGGAGTGCTTGGATTTGTGGATTTCCGCATCGCGGAATCATCGACTCCCGCTTTTGCCTACAACTTGATTGCGGTAGTTGTGATTAATATTGGATTTGCCATTTCACTCAAGCGTCTTACTCTGGTTGGGCGTCAGCGTTTGGACGAGATTCTCGGGTTCCGGCAGTTCCTGTCTACTGTTGAGCTTGACCGGCTCGACCGCATGAATCATCCGCAAATGACTCCGGCCTTGATGAATGACTATCTCGCCTACGCCATTGCTCTTGATCTCAAAGAAGCCTGGGGCGACCACTTGAGCAGCGCGCTGTTCTCTACCGCGACCAGCACGGGATAGCGCCCCCGGGGCCTTTTTCTCGATTGCTATAGGCGCAAGCTTGAAGATGAGCTACCATTTCGCTTCATCCGAGCTATAGACAGAATGTATTGGGAGCTACGAGTGGCCAAATCTGCTTCACACCGCCCCGAAAAAGAAGGCAAAGGCTCTTTCCTGAAAGCTGTGGGAGCCGTGGCTGCTGTGGTTTCTCTGTTGCTTGCATTAAACCAGGTCACGGGATTGGTGCAGAACCTGCGCATTCACCACAAAGAATTTTCGGAGGCCATGAAGTCAGGCGGACAGGAACAGGCGCGAGAGGATTATGGTGCGGCATTCCGTAGCTTCAAGCATGCGACGGAACTCGACCCCATTGATCGTGAAGCTCAGGCAAAAGAAACTGAGGCGGCAATGTTTTGGCTGGAGAACGTGCATGCCAACGAGAAGCAGACATTTACCGACGTAGCCAATCAATTGCTTCCCGTGTTTGACAAAGCGCTGGTGAAGGCGAAGGGACAGGCGGCGGGCGATCTCCTGGCCCACATCGCGTGGGCGAATTTCCTGAAGTACCGGGAAGGAGTCCGCGAAGGGGTGAATGTTGACGGGAATTTGAAGGCGGCCTTCACGGCCGATCCGAATAATGTCTATGCGCATGCCATGTCCGGCTTATGGATTCTGTGGGCTGGCAGCGATATCAAAGCGGCTGAAGCACACTTTAACGCAGCGCTGTCGACTGGGCGCGTCCACGACTATGTCCGCGATATGCAGCTTTCGGCATTGGGGAATCACGATGCGATCGAAAACCATATCGAGCAGTTCCGGGTCGCGAATGACATGCGCAAGGCTGGGGAGGCAATGCCGGCGGAGCATCAAAAAGACATCTTCTGGAAGGATTTCGCCTCTCAACTGCACGACCGGCCGAGTCTCGTTGCTGTTCTTACTGCCTTGTCGCCTGCGGATACTGAGGCCACATACGACTGGCTTGACACGACTGAGAATGCTCAGCACAAAACCTGGAACCGTGCATTTATCATGGCGAGCCTGAAAGAAATCCAAGGGGATAATGCTGGGGCTTTAGCTGCATATCAGGCCTTACAGAAGCAGATGCAAAACTCGAATGCCTCACTGCTTTCCGTAGTGGACCTGGGCGTCAAGCGATTGTCACATCCGCACTAATATCCGTCTGGTCTCCCGCTATCCCATCGGTCATGTCCGGCGGGAATCTAGTAGAGACACTTTTCTCCCTCATACACTAAATCTCTCCCCCCAGGTGGCCGATCTATTTGGGTAAGTGCCTGGTCATTCAGCTCTTCCAGCGGTAGGCGTTGGGTTGCGGCAGGCCGATGTGGGCCAGTACGCGGAAGGCAAATTCTCCTGCCAGTGTTTCCAAGCTGGTTGGGCGGTTATAGAAGGCCGGAATCAGGGGAAAAATTGTCGCTCCGGCATCAGCGGCACGGTACATGTTGCGGATGTGGATTTTATTGAGCGGAGTTTCGCGGACACAAAGCACCAGGGGGCGCTTTTCCTTGAGGGAAACATCGGCGGCGCGCTCGAGTAGATGAGAAGCGTCACCGTTCGCGATCCGGGAAAGGGTTCCGACGCTGCATGGGATGACCACCATAGCTTCGGCGGGATAGGAACCGCTGGCTACGTTGGCCCCGATATCGGCATTGGACTGTTGCTGGATTTTACGGGATGACTTGCCGAGCAGTTGGCGAATCACATTGCTCCGGCCTTTTAGGCCAAGTTCTTCCGCCAGGACACGCAGGGCACTGTCAGAGGCTATGAAGTTGACGGTCTTGATCCGCTGGTCGTGCTCGACCGCCAGCAGGAAGTGCTTGAGGAAGAGCGAACCGCTGGCTCCAGTGGTGGCGATGGTTAGATTTTGCGGCTGATTGGGCAAAGTTTTCGGCTCCGAGATTGGAGCATAGGGAGAGTGTAGAGAAGAAGTCAAGGATGGCGGGCGAGTCGCCCGCCTCCACATAAACACACCACCAAGAATCCATGGCGACGACAACCAGCCTACGGTCACGGCGCAGCGCGGCTCAGCTTCACGCGTTGACTGGAGTCGAGCGCGAAATCCGGGCCAACGATCCCAATGGCCGACGCAAATATCTCAAAGACTACAGCCAGGCATTTCTTTCCTACGGATCTGTTTTGGATGAGCCAGCATTAAGGGCACAAATTAACAACGCTGACATTGTTCTTATCGGTGACTATCACGCTTTGCCGGCCTCACAGCGATACACCGCATCTCTGTTGGAGCAGCGGGCTTTGGACGGGGGTCGTCCGGTGGTTCTGGGAGTGGAAACTATTTTTGCCCGTGATCAGCACATCCTGAATGAATGGTGGCGGCGCGAGATTGATGAAGCGGAATTGCGGGAACGCATCCGCTTTGATCTGGACTGGGGCTATGACTGGCAGCCTTTTTATGAGTTGCTGGTGACTGCCCGGGAGCATGCGGAAGGCATTTACGGTTTGGACTGCATGCCCCGGGAAGACTTGCGGAAGATCGGGGCCCGCGACCGGCATGCCGCGCACAAAATTGCTGAGATTCGACAACGACATCCCCGGGCCGCAATTCTGGTGGCGTTTGGGGAGTCGCATCTGGCCCCAAAACACCTACCGCACCGTCTCCGCGAACAATCGGGGGAAGAGCGAATCGTGACTGTCCTGCAAAATGTGGATGCTCTCTACTGGCAGGCTGCGGGGGAGAACCAGCCGCATGTCAATGCGGTTAAGGTTTCTGATGACGTGGTTTGTGTGTTCAATTCCACTCCGCTGGAGAAATACGAGAACTACCGGCTGCATTTGAGCCGATGGGGCAGGACTGAAGAAGAAGGGCCGGACCCGACACCGACCATCTACAACCTTATCGATAGCTTGCTGCGCTTTCTTGTGATCAACCGGTATTCAACGCACAACGGGACCCAGCCGAGGTTCCTGGTGGACTTGATGCCGGAAGTTTATGGGCGAAATTCAGAAGCCCGCTTGAGCCGTTTGCTGGTGCGCAATGGGCTTACCGCGGAAGGCTTGGATAGCCTTCTGCGTGCGGTCGAAGAACGAGGGTGTATTTATTTGCCCAAGGCGAATGCGTTCTATGTGCGGGAATTCCAGATGGCATATGCGGCGGAAGAGGCTGCACGTTTCTTGCATTACGCGTGTCGTGGGTCGCTGGCACATGAAAAGGAGATTGCAGGAACTTCGAAAGATCGCTTCTACGCACAAATTTTGGAATATGCTCTTGGATACTTGGGTTCACGCATCCTGTATCCAGCAAGAAACGCGCCGCAAGGTGACGAGCATTGCGAGCTTTCACGGGTTGCCTGCGAGCGATATGCGGAGCAAAGCTCCCATCTGGCGACGGCCGACTGCAAAGACCTGGCACGACAAGTTGGCTACACACTCGGGAATGACGTATATGAATCCTATCTTGCCGGTAATATGAACAAGATGGCTTTGCGGCAGTTGTTCCTCCGCCATTTTGAACAATCCGGAGATGCACGGGAAGTTTGCCTCACCCTTATCGGTGCAGCTCAGGCGGAACGTAAGAAAGCCCGCGCCGCAGGGGCGGGTGTTTAACTCCCCTAAATCTGAATAACCACAAATGAATTGATTGAAGCTTACGCGACTGCCGCGCTGGCGAAGGCGGCCGGGTGATGAACTGCTTTGCCGGGGCCCTGACTGACCGCGGCCCCAAGAGCTTGTTCGGCGCGGTTAATGACTTCGGTGACGATGTCCACGGGATCGAAGGGTTGTCTCACTACCGCTTCGGCGATGCCACCATTGAAGGGAACAGGCTCTTCTTTGCCCGGCATCTTCACCTCGGCAAGAAGTTTGCGTAGTTTCTCCAGCGCGAGCACCGCCTCAGCCTCGCCAGTTTCACCTAAAACCAGCGCGATGGTCGTGGTCTCGTAGCGAAAGGCCAAATCATTCTGCCTGATGTTGGCGGACAGGATTGTCCCGATTTGCAGCATCGTGGTGTTGATTGCCTGTTCTCCGAACTCGCGCAGCATAGCGCCGCCTTTACCGAACTGCATCAGCAGGACGGTAAGCGGTACACCTTGTTGTAAAGAACGCTGGGTTTCGCCCATAAGCAAATCCAGATAGGAGGCGCGTTTGAGCAACCCAGAGTGCTCATCCGTTACCGAAAGGTTTTTCACTAAGCGCCGCAGTCCTGCGTTGTTCAATGCAAGGACTACCTGATCGCTAATGGTTTTCAATACGACTACGTCATTGCCCGGCCAGGTCCGTGATGCATTGTGGGCGAAGATGATCACTCCCATCGGTTGGCTGCCATCAGCCAAGGGCAAGGCCAGCAGCGACCCTATATTGAGCGCCTTAAGGCCTTCGCGGATGGATTGCAATTCCGGGGCGTTGGCAGCATCGGGTACGGTCAGCGGACCGCGTTTGATGACCAGATCCTGCAAGGCTGGAATCAGCTTGGCGACTATGGCTGGTTCGCCCGGGCGTACCCCTTCTCCGCAATGTTCTTTGATACTGCTGGGAGCGAGACCGGGCTTACGCATGGCGGCGATACAGCGGGACAGTTTCCATTGCCCGCCGATTTCTTTGACGGCAGTTGCCAATACCACATCTGCGGTCGCCTGACGATTGAGTTTTTGTGTAATCTCAGCAACTTTTGTGAAGCTGCTCACGTCGGCAGTATCCGTCGTCGCAGCCGCAGCTTTCGGGGCGGGCGGAGTGGCTGGAAGCGGCGCTGAATCCGCGTACTGCGGAGTCATTCCCGCGGACAGATACAAACGCTGCAACTCCTCATTGGTTTCCTCTTCGTGAGGGAACAATTCCTGAATGCGTTGCAAGCGTTCGATGGCTTTGCCACGCATGCCGTACTGCACCAGGATTTCCGCCTGAAGCATCAGGTCTTGCAATGCGGAGGCGCCCAAGCTGGCTTCGTTGGCACGCGAAGGCCCAGGCGAGTTCTGGTTCATCCCCGAGAAACGTGAGGAGATCACCTGAAAACGGCTGTCATCAATCTTGCCGCGCAATGATTCCAGGCGCTTGTGGTGCCCGGGTTCGTAAATGTCTACCTCGACGGCCCGATCCAGGCACTCGGCGGCCTTGGGATAGTTGGCCATACCAAAGTGCAAATCAAAGAGCTTGAGCAGGGTCTGGCAGTAGTCGGTCTCTCGGTTGGAGGCGTTGAACAGCTCGCTCATGAACTCGAGAAGTTCCGAGGACGGCCGATGCTTGGCGGCTATGTCCTGCATCATGCTGGCGAAGGATTTACGTTCGCCTTTACGGCGTTGTTGCTGCTCCAGCTTGCGGGCCAGGGCCACGGCGTCCTTATCCTGCTCCGCATCCAGGAACGCCCCGATCAGTTCTGCCACATCGGGAAAGCGAGATTGGTTTTCTTCAAACTGCTGCCAAATCAGCGGCTCGGCCTCGGTTAATTGATTAGTGGCAAGCAGGGCCTTGGCGTAAATGTCACGTATCTCTGCGGAGTAAGAACCTGTGCTCACAATCGGCTGGAGGATAAATATCACCGCACCGCCCTGGTTTTGGGCAAGCAGAATACGGCTGTAGGCCAGCGCGTTCTCTGGATTGGCCGGGTCTTCCCCGTAAGCCTTCTCGTACCATTGGGCGGAATTTCCTCCGCTGGCATCGGCAAGTTGTCCTAACTTGAAAAATGCTGCGGCGGCTTCCTTGTTTTCACCAACTTCAGCACCCAGTTCGCCCAGGCGAACCAGGTTCCTTTCGCTCGAGTCGAGGGCAACAATCTTCTTCAGCACGCTCAGGCAATCTGGTTTGGAACCGATTCGGGTTATGTCCGCCAACGCATTTTCATAGGTTTCCATCGCCAGCTTGCGGTTGGAACCTTCCAGCATTTGTCCAAAGCGCAGCTTCTGCTGCCAGGTGGGATTGGCAAAGCGGGCCAGCTTTTTGTAGGTCAGGCTGGCGCGAGTGGCATCTTCCGACTGAAGCTGACGCTCAAACAGTTCGCCCAATAGTCTGGAAGCGTCGGCAGTCCTTTGCAGTGAAAGACATAGGTCGGCGGCCATGGAGCGGACGGTGTCGTTAAGAGGATCGATCTCAAGTACTTGCAGATACACTTCCAGCGCATCGGCGCTCTTGCCTTTTTGCAAGAGCTTCTCCGCGCGCTCGACTTGGCGGGCGACTTCCGCTCGATCCACTCGGGTTGTTTCTGCCATGAGACCTTGGGCCGTGCAGAGACTACGTCATCAAAAATTTTATGGGGCTGAGTAGCGGGCGGCAATGAGGTAACGGCAAAGGCCGGTTACGAAGGTCACAGTTATTTTCTCCTGCGGTCACCAACCTTCGCACTGCCTGAGGGGCAGCGTAGCCAAAAATTCTCCATTACAATGACAAGCGTGAGTGACGCCGTCCGCATAGGGATTCTGGGCGACTTTAACCCGGAATTTCGCTCGCACCATGCCACCAACGACGCCCTCCAGCACGCCGCTGGCAAGCTAGGGATCACCGTGGAGTCACAGTGGATTCCTACGCCTTCTGTCCTGGAGCCGAACGGAGTCAAGGCTTTGGAGAGCTTTGACGGCCTTTGGGCCTCGCCTGGAAGCCCTTACAAGAACATGGACGGCATGCTGCGCGGGATCCAATTTGCCCGCGAGCGGGACTGGCCTTTTCTTGGAACTTGCGCTGGATTTCAGTATGCGTTTATTGAGTGCGCCCGCAATGTGCTAGGAATCAAGGACGCTGATACCGCCGAAAACAATTCTGGCTCAAAGAACATAATCATCTATCCCGTGGCATGTGCTGTGCCCGATCGCAAAGGGGATGCTCCCAAGCTCTCCGGAATGGTTCCGGAAATCCGCTTGCGTCCGGGGTCCTATTTGCAGACGTTTTACGGGGAAGAGACAGTGGTAGAAGAATTTTTCTGTAACTTCGAAATGAATCCGGAGTTCGAATGGGCGGCCATGGAGGCGGGTTTTCCAGTGGTGGCGCGTGGCCCAGGAGGCGAGGCGCGGGCCATTGAGTCTCCTACCCACCGGTTCTATATTGCGACGCTATTCCAGCCACAACTTTCTTCGAAACCGAAACAGTCGCATCCGCTGGTTCTGGCATTTGTTCAGGCGGCCGCCGACTGGGGGAAGAAGAAACTGGACGATAGCGTTTTGGAATAGTCATTACTCACGGATTGCTTCTTCTGCTAGGCTGTAACCCCCAAGTTCCACAATAAGACTTTCCCCTCAATCTTTCTTTACCCCGGCATTCTGGGACGAGGAGGCTCCTTGTTTGGATCAGATATTCTTGAGGTCGGCATCGGCCTTGTTGTCATCGTCAAGAAGTGGTGTCGTTTGCTTCGCCAAGGGTGCATAGGCAGCGGTCATGCAGGGAGTGCCTCAGTTAGGTTTCTGTGTATAAGCATTTTTTGCATGACGCGCGGCAAAACCCTTCATCACAGAGAGCACAGAGCTGCACAGAGGAAATGCCACGGTGTTTTGTTCAACTCTGAGCTGAAGGGCTTGCATTTACTTGAAACAAAGGATATTTGACTGCAAACCCAAATTGAGGCACCACGGTCATGTAGGAACGGGTTGTATTTGATCGGCGCTTTTAATAGACTGACTAGTCAGTCTAGGAATAGTTTCTATGGTACGGCACACCGAGCTGAGTGAAGACCGCAAGAACGAAATCCTCGACGCCGCACTCGAAGTGTTCAGTGAATTGGGCCTCCAGGAGGCCAGCGTGGACGATGTAGTTGAGCGTTCCGGCCTTAGCAAAGGCACTCTTTACTGGTACTTCAAAAGCAAGGACAGGCTGATCGGCGCTTTGATGAAACGCTTTTTCGCGCTGGAACTGGGGAAAGTACGCAAGCTCCAACAGGGGCCGGGCTCGGTACGCGACCGGTTATTGCACTACAGCCGGGAGGTCGAAGCCGTGGTGAAGCGGATGCCGCGCGCTCTGACGCTGGAGTTTTATGCGGTGGCGGTGCGGCAAAAGTCGGTCCGAAAGCACCTTGGTGAGCTCTACGTTCGTTACTGCGGTGAGTTAGCGCAACTGATTCGCGAAGGTATCGAACAAGGCGAATTCCGCAAAGCAGATGCCGACCAATTGGCGGCCGCCGTTACCGGTCTCTGCGAGGGCTTGATTCTCCTCTGGGCGCTTGAGCCCAAAGCGTTTCCCTTCGAGAAGTTCTTTGAAGCTTCACTGCGCACATTGCTCGACGGGATAGCTCATACCACGTAGCTGGAAGGTGACATGGATAGGCACGGCAATTCGGTGATTGGTTTGCAGCCAGCGGGTCTCCTCGCGGCCTGTAGGTTTTTTTTCATATTGTTGATCCTTCAAATCGCCGGCCCGACACTGGAAGGCCAGGCTCTGAACGCGAACGAGATCGTTCATCGCACAGAACGGCAATTGCGCGCGAAGACTGAGCAGGGCACCTTAACCATGACCGTGCGTACTCCAGATTGGCAACGCACGCTGGAGATGGACTACTGGGGTATCAGTCCTGACAAGACCTTCATCCGTGTTACTGCCCCGGCGAAGGAAGCGGGGACCAGCACTCTGCGTCTGGGAAGCAACATGTGGAACTACCTGCCTTCGGTTGAGCGTGTGATCAAGATTCCACCGTCGCTCATGCTGCAATCCTGGATGGGAAGCGATTTCACCAATGACGACCTGGTGCGGGAAAGCAGCCTGGAGAAAGATTACGATCACAAACTCGACGGAGAGGCCACGGAGGGTGGCGACCTCTGCTATCGCATCCTATCCACGCCGAAGCCTAACGCCCCTGTGGTGTGGGGGCACTTGTTGCTCCTGGTGCGCAAGGAGGATGCTCTTCCACGGAGGGAGGAGTATTACGACGACAAGGGCATACTTCAGAAGGTGCTTACATACGAAGATATCCGCCGGGTGGACGGGCGTTTGTATCCGATGCGATGGAAGATGGTATCCGTCAGCAAACAAGGACACGAAACCGTACTGGCGTACGGCAAACTGAAATTCGACCGGCCGATTGCCGCCTCCGAATTTACGCAGGAAAATTTGCGGCAACCGTTTTAGGAGATTGAATAGAGATGCTTTTCTTCAGCATGGCATGGCGGAATGTGTGGCGAAACCGGCGCAGATCTTTGCTCACCGTTCTGGCGATTGCTTTGGGGCTTGCGTTCAACATCTTCATGCGCGGGATCGGAGATGGCTTTCACGAGCAGATGGTGGACAACTCGGTCCGCGCCGAGATTGGGCACATTCAGATCCATCGCTCGGGATACCACGATAACCCTGAGTTGAACAAAACCCTGTCCAATCCGGAGAAGGTCACGCAGGCGATTCGTTCCCTGCCGGATGTACGGGGATATTCTCTGCGGGTCCTGGGCGGTGGTCTTGCAAGCACAGCGGAGAACTCAAGCGGGGTGGAGATTTTGGGCATCGATCCCACGCAAGAGCGCACCGTGACCAGCATTCAGCGCGCCATCGTGCAGGGAGAGTACTTGGCTAAGGGCGAGCGGCTGCCCATTCTTCTTGGCGAGCGGCTGGCCTCACGTCTAAAAGTCTCTCTCGGCGACAAGATCGTGTTGATGGTGCAGGCTGCGGACGGTTCGATGGGCGCACAGCTGTTCCGTGTCTCCGGCATATTCCGCTCCGGCGCGCCGGAAATGGACCAGGGTGTGGTCTTCGTGCTGCGTTCAGACGCACAGGACCTTTTCGCACTCGGCGACCGCATCACCGAAGCTGCATTGCTGCTGGGCTCGTCGCGGCAAGTTCCAGCAGCTCTCGATGCGCTCAAGAAAGACTTGAGCGGCGCGCCCGATGAAATCTTGCCCTGGTGGCAAGTG
Organism: uncultured Acidobacteriota bacterium; assembly: GCA_963837365.1. Lineage (GTDB taxonomy): Bacteria > Acidobacteriota > Terriglobia > Terriglobales > Acidobacteriaceae > CAWBXL01. The sequence continues at coordinate 536,810 of CAWIMW010000002.1, read as the reverse complement.
CAACCTTTCTTGCAGCAGTTCATTCAGATTGATGACGCCTTCTTTTACGTCATCGTCCTGATTTTCTTCATCGTCATCTCGATCGGCATCCTCAACACGATTATGATGTCCATCTTTGAGCGGGTACGCGAGTTCGGCGTGATGATGGCGCTGGGCACCAAGCCCAGGCAGATTGTCAAACTGGTAGTGGAAGAAGCGTTTGCCTTGGGTCTGGTAGGAGTTGTGATCGGAAGCCTACTGGGTTCAGCATTCACCCTTTATTACGCGAGACAAGGTATTAATCTCTCATCGTTCAGTGCGGGCGCGGCGGCGCTGGGTATTACCTCGAGCCGGGTTTACTCGCAGTTGACCGCTGCCAATCTTATCTACTCGAACGTGGCAGTGCTGTTGGTGGTAGTTCTTGTGGCGCTCTATCCAGCGGCCTACGCTGCACGGCTGCAACCGGTGGAGGCGATCCGCCATGTCTGAACGCAGCGGCGCACTTGTTCAAGTCGAGCACGTTTCCAAGATATATCGCGATCATGTGGAAGTACGCGCTCTGCGTGATGTGACTCTTCAGTTGGAAGCGGGAGCGTTCGCCGCAGTCGTGGGGCCTTCCGGTTCCGGCAAGAGCACGCTGCTCCACTTGATGGGAGCGCTCGACCGGCCGGACCAGGGCGATATTCGCATTGCCGGTGTCGACCTTGCAGCCACTCCGTCTGATCAGCTTGCTGAATTTCGTCTGCAACGCATCGGATTTGTTTTTCAGGCGTTCAACCTTCTGCCCGTATTCAGCGTGGAAGAGAACCTGGAGTTCGTCGCCGCCTTGCAAGGCAAGACCAAGCTACAGCGCCGGAAGCGCGCGGCTGAGCTTCTCCAGGCAGTGGGACTGGAAGACATCGCCGACAAACGTCCCAACGAACTCAGCGGCGGGCAGCAGCAGCGGGTTGCCGTGCTGCGCGCCATCATGACCGAGCCAGCCATCGTGCTCGCGGATGAACCGACAGCCAATCTCGACTCGGTCAACGCCTCCATCCTGCTCGACATGATGGAGCGCATGAACCGGGAGAAAGGTGTTACTTTCCTTTTCTCCACCCATGATCCCCAGGTCATGGAACGGGCCCGCCGCCTCATCCGTTTGAAAGACGGCGCGGTGCTTGCGGATGAGATCGTGAATCGAAGTTCGGGACCAGATTCCGCATGAAGCGCATCACCCTGTTCCTGACCCTATTCGCGGCGAGCTTTTCCACCAACGCACAGACCGCTTCGGATTCATCTTCGCTTCGCTATCGTTTTAGCGGTTCTTTCCGCAATCTCGTGACTGCTTCGCACTCCTTTTTTACCGGCGATGCCTACGGCGACGACCTGAACCGGCTGCGGCTCGGCCTCGACGGCAGTTGGCGGCAATCGTTGCTGGTTCACGTCGAGTACGACAACGAACTTCATTTCGGAAATCTGACTGGCGAACCGGATTTCGACCTGATCCGTCAGCGACAGGGCAGTTCTTACTTCGACTTGCTCCACGTGTGGGTCGACGACAAGCACGCCTACTGGGATACGTCACTTTACCGTGGCTACCTGACGTATCGTCATGGCAACGCCGAGTTGACCTTAGGCCGGCAGCGCATTGCATGGGGAACGGCCCACTTCTGGAGTCCCACCGACGTATTCAATCCCATCAGCCCGCTGCAAATTGAAGCCGATGAGCGCGAAGGCGTGGATGCGGCGCAGCTTTCCGTACGCCTTCCGAGGGATTTTCGCTGGTCGGTGGTGTACGCGCCGCAGGACGGCATCAGCCGCTCCACCGAAGCCATGCGCATTGCCAAGACGGTCCACAACTTCGACGTTGCCGCAATGGGCGGACGCTTCGGTGAGGACTGGATGGCTGGCGGCAACTTCGCCGGGCAATGGGGTGGAGCCGGGCTGCGCGGCGAGTTGACCTACACCTGGCGCGGGAATGGGAGTTCTTCGCAATCCAATGCGTTGCGCTGGACCTTCGGTTCGGATTACGCTCTCAACAACAAGTGGTATGTGCTGGGCGAGTACTTCTACAATCAGGGGCAGCCACCGGGCTTTACTCCCGGCCAGCCTTTTGATCCCGCGCTTTTGTTGCGCTACACCAACGAGATCTTTACGCTGCATCGACACTTCATCTCTGCCGGAACCCGATATTCCATCACGCCGCTATTGAACCTACAGACCTACGCTGTGGTTGATGCGGCTGGGCCGAGCGTTTTCGTCCTGCCTGTGGCCAGCTACAATCTGACACCAAACACCGACCTGAGCGCCGGCGGCCAGATATTTACGTCATCACCGCCGGGTGAATTCGATCGCGCGCCTGATCTGTTCTATCTCCAGTTCACGGTACATTTCTAGGCCGGTGCAAAGGTCGGAGCGGGACGGCGGAATAAGTGTCCGCCGTCCCGCTTCTAGTTCGCCAGCTCCAGCGCGCGGATGTACTCGATGACCGATTCCGACCAGCCATCAATGTGCGTCCACTTGGCGTAGCCGACGCCGTTCTTGTACGACGCTACGTTGATCACGTAGCCCTTGCCTATCGGCGCGGGAACACTGTCGTGCGCCTGCTCGTCGGTGATGACCATTAGGCGGTCGTACTTCTCCTTGCGGTTCAATCCCTCAACCGCTTGGCCAAGCAGTGTGCTGCCATGGCGCTGCGACACGTCGATAGCATCGCGCAAGGCGAAACCACGGCGTGCTGGAACCTCAACCAGTTGGTCGGAGAAGCTGTACACCGCCACCTTCTCGCCGATCTCACGCAACAGCACCGCTAGCCCGTACGCTGCGTCGGTGCGCTGCATCTCCGAACGGCGAGAGAGCGGCGCAGTCATCGAGCCGGAGACATCCACCAGGACAACGGTCTTGCCCGGTAGCTTTGCTTCGTTCTGTGTCGCAATGGATTTCAGCATCGCCTGCTCGAGCGGCTCCTCCCACTGCGGAGCGTAACGCGCCGCAGCCAGGAAGCGGAACGGGAGCACGCGCGCCGTGCTCATCTCACGAAGCGCTGCCAGTACGAGCGACTCGTCCACTCCGGCATCCTTCATGTTGCGAAGGTTGCGGATCAGGGCAAGCGCCCCCAGCTTCTGCTCGCGGAGCAGTCGCTCCCAAGCCTCGCACTTGTCAATGCCAGACGACAATGCGACCTCCCACGTGTCCGGCGTGGTGAGTCGTCCCCAGATCAGCTTCTTCCACACTCCGGCCTGGGCCGCGTCGCGCGGCTTGGCGTGCGAGAGGAAGAGCACGTCACGCAGCTTGATCGGCCCGCCGCGGTTGTACTTGGCGAGCTGATACTCGTCGAACTTGGGAAACGCCGCGGCCAGTCCCTTCTTCACCTGCCCGGAGAGCGGCACACGTCCGTCTTTCCAGTAGATGGCAACGAACTCGGAGAGCTCATCGGCACGCTGGATGACGCGCGCGAGCGTGTCGCTCACCAGATGACGGTGCGTCTTGTGACGCGCCATCTCACGCACCAGCAGCAACGGCGCGTGACGCAGCTTCATCTGCTCGCGGGCCTCGACGGCCAGCGCGGCAACCTTCTCTGCCGCAACTTTTGGCACCAGCTCGGCGATGCGGCCGGCGATCTCGACTCCGTCCTCGTAAAACTGCGACTCCCAGAGCAGACACGCCAGCACCGAACGCCGGAGCTGAAGCTCCGTGGAGATGTTGCGGGCTGGCGCGCCCTCGTGGGTGCGCGGAGCGAAGTTGAGGTTGAGTGTGTTTAGTTTGGCCATGGTCTTATCCTTTCTATTGAGTTGTCGAGGTGTCTGTTGTGTTTTCATCCAAGATGAAGTCGACAGTTTCCCTGATTTCTTGCACAGCGTTAATAACCTTTAGGCGCTTGTACGCCCGCATTCCGAGTCTTTGAATCGGTGTTGCCAATAACGCACTGAGAAAACTGTGCGGTCCAGAAATTACTCCCTCAAAATCAAGTACAACTTCCTTCCCTTCATCCACGGCAGGCAGTAATTCTTTATTTCGGTACTCAATGGCGGACTTTGTCTTCGGCATATTCTCCAAAAAGATTCTGAATGTCGACGTAGAGCAAGTTTTCTTGCTCCCGCTTTTCTGATACCGCGATTTCCCGGGCTGCGGCTGCGCGAAATTCCGACATCATCTGATGCAAGTTAACTCCCGTCGCTGCCCGAGTCAGTTTTAGATTGACAAGAACGAATGTGCCGGGCCAACTGTGCAATAGAGTATTTGCCGTTACTTCTCGCGGTGAAACGTGCAACACTCCATTTCCCGAGCCCTGTACATTTGAGCTCTCAACTTGCGCACGATATTGCTGGAGAGATACTGACCCACCCCAGCATTGTTTTTTGCTTGGTATGGGTCAGAACTTCCAAAGGTTCCAGACACGCCGGGGCGAATTGCATATCTTATGGCTTCCATATCGCTTGGAAATACCGGATAGCGCAAGTTCCAGATGCCTCTTAATTCCAACGCCAAGATCCGCGACAATAAAGGACATCTCTTGCCGATTTCGATACCACGTGAATTGAACGATTGAAGGACATTGCTTAGGCCCCGCAGGGTCAGCAATCGGGCCACCTTCGTATAACCCATCACGTGTAAAAAAACGCTTGCCGTGTTCCATAGTGTTGTAAAGAAGTTCTGATACCACATAGCGCAACGTCTTTTCGTATCAACGTTGAAGTCTTTTGTGTAATCTTCTGCGCGTGCCAACACTTCACTTAAGTCAGCTTGTTTACGGACGGCAATCAACGGTTTCAATCGACTGCCGGTGAATTGTTGTGTGTCCTGATATAAAACGTACGACCAGCCAGGAGCTCCCATCAGACGCCACATTCTTGTGGGGCCTTCCCTGTCACTGCTAAAACGGAAATCGACCGAACATCCATTAACGCGCAAAAACCAGACGTAAAGAACAAGCAAACCAAGTGACTGGTAGTTAGCGTTTCGGCAGGACGGTGAAGTCGATCACAACGCGTGCATCTTTTAATTGCCAGTTAAAGATGCTTAGGCAAGGTTCAAAATCGTGCACTGCGTGAGACCGAAAGCTAAAGTTAATCGGAAGCTTGATGACAACCGAAGGGTTTCGTTGACGGAACCTTGTTCTACCGCCCGAGCTGCGTCTTTCCATCTAAATTCTCCTCTAACTTTGTTCGAACAGGGCCCAGAAACGAACGGCAATAATCTACTCTAGGACTGAAAAACGGGATAGGTGAAGCATCTTCAAGCCTACCCCTTCACGCACACCACCTGACGCAGCGTGTGCACCACATCCACTAGATCGCGCTGTGCTTCCATCACAGCATCGATGGACTTGTACGCCATGGAGTTTCGTCGATGACGTCCCAAATAGTTCGAGCTTCTTTTCTCGCCAACAGACCTCGTGCAACTGCGTCTAAAACCTGTCCGGAAATAATCCTGGCATCCAGCGGCCAGCGAGCGTTGCCGGAAACACCAAACGAACGGGTGCACGTGAGCTTTCGGAAACCAAGACTCCCTTCTCTATGAGGGCCGAGACTACGCGGCGTGCCTGGCGCTCGCCTGTACCTACCACTCCTGCCGTATCAGCACGAGGTAGCTCACCGCGATAAAGAACTGCTTCCAGCACATTTCCGGATTTTGGCGGAAGATTGTCGAGCCGGATTTCCTCTTCCGCCCAGAGGAGAATTCGTGTACGCAATCTATCCGGCTGAACCAATCCCTCCATAAACGCGACTTGATCCAAACAGATGCGCAGATAGAATTCCGTAAATCCAGCAAGAGCCTCTTCGCTCAGATGTCCGCGACCGTCGAGGTCATTTCGGCGAACTACATCGCTTGCCGCTAAGTGCTGTTTGTAAGCTTCCACATCCCTGGCCAAGCCGCGCGCAACCGACCAGACCGCTCCCGTATCGAGAGTCTCCAAGGACATCGCGTGAGACATCAGTCGTGCGACGCGGCCATTTCCATCGAGAAAAGGGTGAATCCACGCCAGACGATGATGGGCTGCAGCTGCCCCGACAATCGAGTCAGTCTTGTTGAGGCGGCTATATACATTCTCAAAGCGTTGTAAAAAGCGAGGAACTGCGCCCGGACTAATGGCAACATGCGTTCCTACCTGAACGTCACGGACACGAAATTCACCGGGCACAACTCGTATGCGTTCTTTTGTCGCAGGATCTTCTACCCACAACAAATCATCCGGCAACAAAGTGCCAAACCGCCTGTGAATCTCACGGATGCCCTCGCTCGTAAGCGCCCGTCCACGAAGACCTCCTTCATCAATCCATTTTTGGAACTCGATGTGTGCCTTGGCTTCGAGCTGAAGGTCGCGCTTATGCCTATCTTTGCTGTAATCATTTTTTAGGGCCTTCTCAATGTCGACGGATGAGTGTCGTGTCCCTCGATCAGATTGCGTAATAACAATTCATTTCCCTCACCATCAGCGAGTGATGCCAGCAGGCTTTCCGGCAAACTTCGCCGAAACCCTGCCGATCTTTGCGCAAGTTCCAGCGCCAGATCTAGAGTTCTGCCCTATGTCGTGAGTCCTCCAATCATCAAGCTCCATCAGGCCTATGGACTCATCTCGATCTGCGGCCTCTTTAATGTCCGCTTTGAAGTCCTGTTTTGTGTTCATATAAACACATTTATATCAATATGTTATACATAAATCAACAAATAAATGTCCTAATAAAAGTCCGGTTCAATGTCCGCTAATTACTGTTGCGTGAATTAATCAATAGTTGGGATTCCACGACTTCACTCCACAGGACGATTCGCTTTCGCGAATCATCCTGCTTCGCTCGGGATGACAGTGATGTTTAGATCACCGTCATCCCTTCACGCACACCACCTGCCTCAGCGTGTGCACCACATCCACCAAATCGCGCTGCGCTTCCATCACAGCATCGATGGACTTGTACGCCATTGGAGTTTCGTCGATGACGTCCGCATCCTTACGGCACTCGACGCCGGCAGTTGCCTTGGCGTGATCGTCCAGCGTGAAGCGGCGCTTCGCTTCCGCACGCGACATGGCGCGTCCGGCTCCATGACTACAGCTCATGAAGCTTTCCGGATTGCCCTTGCCGCGCACGATGTACGAACGCGCACCCATGCTGCCCGGGATGATGCCCATGTCTCCCTCACGAGCGCGAACTGCACCCTTGCGGGTGATGAGCACGTTCTCGCCGTAGTGGTGCTCCCAGGTAACGTAGTTGTGATGGCAGCTCACGACCGCGACATTCGCCTCGAACGCCGGAACTTCTCCCGACGCCTGCACCGCCGCGATCATGTTCTGCATCATCAGCTCGCGGTTGGCCAGCGCGTAATCCTGCGCCCACTGCACTGCGCGGACGTAGTCCTCGAAGTGCTCCGTGCCCTGCGGCAGGTAGGCGAGGTCCTTATCCGGCAGGTTGATCATCCACTGGCGCATGTCGTTCTTCGCCAGCTCGATGAAAAACGTGCCGAAGCGATTGCCCACGCCTCGCGAACCCGAGTGCAACAGGAACCAGACATTTTCGTTTTCATCGAGGCAGACCTCGATGAAGTGGTTCCCGGTGCCGAGAGTCCCTAGATGATTCACGCGCTGCTTGTGATCCAGCTTGGGATACTTCTCGATAATCGTCTTGTAGTCTGGCTCCATCTTTGCCCAGACCTCAAGATGTTGCGCGGGAGCATTCGCCCATGCACCGCGGTCGTTCTTTCCGCCGTTGTCAGTACGTCCGTGCGGCACCGCCTCCTCAATCGCGGTACGGATGCCGTGCAAATTGTCGGGCAGGTTGTTCGCGTGCAAAGATGTCTGCACCGCCATCATGCCGCAGCCAATGTCCACTCCAACCGCCGCTGGAATGATCGCGCCACGAGTCGGGATCACGCTACCGATGGTTGCACCCATACCCCAATGCACATCGGGCATGGCCGCCACCCACTTGTAGATGAACGGCAACTGCGCGACGTTCACGAGCTGCTGGCGCGCGGCGTCTTCCAGAGGAACGCCCTTGGTCCAGGCCTTGATGGGGACTCCGTTGTCGGGCTTGATTACGTTGTATGTGTTGTCGGTCATGAATTTTCCTACTTTGGCACAAAATGACCAAAAATATTTATGTTCTTTGTTTCCTTGCTGGATGGGGCTTGTTATGATGCCCTCGTTTATTGCCGTTTTTGAGGTCACAAATTGTGACCTCAAGTTGGAACTATGAATAAAGCTGCAATCATCCTCGCCAAGAAAGTTGATTCGAAGATACTGATTCTTCGCAATCAAAAAGTCATATTGGACGTTGATCTGGCCACACTGTACGGCGTTTCGGTCAAGCAACTGAACCAGCAGATCAAACGCAATGCGCGCCGCTTTCCATCGGACTTTCTCTTCAAGCTGTCGCATACTGAGTACGACAACTTGAGGTCACAAATTGTGACCTCAAGTTCAAGCCATGGCGGCAGACGCTACTTGCCACATGCTTTCACCGAGCACGGGGCCATCATGGCCGCAACCGTGTTGAATTCAAAACGGGCGATCGAGATGAGCATTTTCGTGGTCCGCGCTTTCGTGCGTATGCGCGAAACGCTGGCCATGAATCAGCAAATTGCGTCCAAGTTGGCTGAGCTTGAAGGCCACCTCGAAAGCCATGATGCTGAGATTCAGGATCTGGTCGACGCCATCCGCGAACTTATGGCTCCAGCTCCGGCGAACAGCCGCCGGATTGGATTTGCGGCGCCTTCTGCTGCGGCCAAAGGCCAGGGAAAGCTCCTCAAAGTTCGTGCCATGCCATCGCCTACTCATTCTGCTGATGCGATCTCGCGCACGAACCCGATCACCCGTTCACGTGCCGGCAAGCTGCGAGACTGATAGTCGGTGCAGTACAGCACGTCCGTTTTTAACGGACGCAGGGTTCCGCCGTACATGCAGGAGATCGCAAGCTGTGCGTTTGTGGAATATTGCACGTGCGCATGCAAACAGTCTTTGCACAATGGCGCGGGCCTAGCTTCCCGCACCTCGAGAAAACGCCTGCGAGCAAATTCGAAAACGGTTTTGAGAAACGTGACCACAAGAAAGGCGAACACCGGCATTGTGACCTCCTTTCTCCTACCGCAGTGCGGGAACTTCCACGGCGCTCATTTCCCAGTTTTTATGCCCTTGTTCCAATCCCAACAACAACCCCTGGAACTCGGCCATGGTTTCCGCCGAACGCGAGCTTTCTACAAACTCCAGTGCTTCAAACTCCGAAGCGCCGGGAAAGAACCTGCGGTAAAGTTCGACCTTCTGACAGACGGTGGCCTTGCCCAGATACAGCCTGTAGTCGATACGACCTGGTCTCAGCAGAGCTTGGTCCAGCATCTCGATACGGTTTGTAGTCATGACAAAGAGCACATCCGCGGGCGCGTAAAAGCCATCCAGCACGTTTAGTAATCCCGACAATGTCACGCCCAAGCGATCCAGCAAATCTTCTTTCTTGCCGCCGTCTTTGGACGATTGTTCTTTCGCCCACTGTTCAGCTGGAGTTCTTGCTTTCCCGCTTTTCATGCAGTCAATGTCCTCAAACAGAAGCACCGAGTTTGGCGGCACATCGTTGACCGCCGATCCCAGACTTCGATCGTTGAAGTCGTTCAGGTTAATGGCATAAACGGACATCCCAAACTTCGCTGCAACCGCGGAGACCAACGAAGTCTTACCCGTTCCGGGAGGCCCGTACAACAGATATCCTCTGTGGTAAGGCACACCCAAATGCGCGTAACGCTGCTTCGCTCCTCTGAATCTGGTGATGTCCTGCACCAGGTGCTCCTTCTCGCCCGGTTGTAAAATCACCGATTCCAAAAGCCGCGGCGTGTACGATTCGACCCTCGACCAGCCGTCGTCGTAGGTGTGAAGGCATGACTTCACCTTTACGTTCCTGCGATGGCAGGTGACAATCTCATCTACAAACTGCTTTAAGACACTTTGGTTCCGCCCAATCGTGCGGAAGGTCAATTGCTCAATGCGCTTCGGCGTCCACCCCTTGGTTTCTTCGCTGCGGTAGAAATAAACAACGAATGGCTTGCCCGCATGCCAGAACCAGTGACTTCCTGGCGCTGGAATCAACGCCGTAGCTGCGCCGCGAAGAGTGGTATCCAAATCGACGCGGCGAATCTTCTGGAGAAACTTCTGCTCCAGAAACCATTCCTTTACCCAAACGAATGCGGCATCGTCATCCTTCACCGTGATCATCATGGTGGTCTGGCCGATAAGCCAGTTCCACAGTCTTAATGGCACGGCCCGCAGATAAACACTGATGCCGCCGATGAGCATGAGCAGCAACCCGCCCGAGGCAAATTGGTTCTGGCCGGTCAACATTTTTTTGAGAAGTTCAATCATCGTTATTCAGCTGGAACAATTTCCAGTTCTTCTTGCTGTTCTTCGGTTTGCTCTTCTTCAGCAGAGAAGCCAACCTTGCGATTGATGTCCTTGGTACGAATGATCCAGGCGATATCTTCCATGTCCCGTTTGCTGGGAATGCGCTTGTCGCTGTAATCCGTGCAAAACCTTACTTTGAAAGGCACAAGCCGCGACGGCCGCAGGAAGGCGCACAAGACGACTTCCTCGCTTTCGGCATAACCTTTCTGAATATGCGCCCAATAGCAGGAGTCACAGAGTGACTCGCTGCCGCGTGGGGTCCCGTTTTGTATCCTGATGGTGCTCATAAGTTTTCTAACCGGCACTGGGCCGGAGTTACCAAGTGAGTTAAGGGCCGGGGAACAAGCGACAACGGAACATTAAGGCGTTCTGCCGTTAAACTACACGGGCACATTTTCCCGCGGCGGGATTCGAACCCGCATCACCCGCGTGGAGGCGAAGTAACCGTAGTCTTCACCACCGGCCGTAAATTTTGATGACAACTCGCTGCGCTCGCGGACGGGGCAAGCCCGTCTCCACACCAGCACATACTCGCCGGAGAACCTGCGAGAAGAGCCGACTCAAGGCGCGAACTCTCCAGGTACCTTGCGCTTCGGGACTACGCCCCCGTCGCTCCACCCCACGCGAGCAAAAACGGCTCGCGCGGAGACCCCGGCCTGGAGTTCTGATCCCCGGCAGGATGCCCGTCCTGCGCGTCGTCATTGGCTGCGAAGTATCTCTTCTCTTTCACCACCGGCGAAAAGCAAATACAAAAACAAAACGGTCAGGGAACATGCGGACACGGAAAGGGCTTGCGCCCTTAAGGATTCGAACCTCACAGCCCGAAGGCTGTTTCGCCCAGAGAAGTATCCGTGGCCTTTCACCACTGACCCTGTGAAGTTATGCCGGGGGAATAGACGGCAGCGGCGTTGGTCGATTTCAAGTCGAAGGAACCGCGGCCTGCGCCACCCAGCGATGTCATGGTGGTTGGCCGATAGCCGTTGATTGCCGGCCCGAAGGGGCATGCAAACAGGGGCTATCTGCCGTGAAAAGTTATGTTTAGCTTTGCGTTAAGAGCGCTGAGGACTAATTCGCGCGGTCGACAGACGCCCTAAGGCAACCTCGGCTCGTTCGCCGTGATTGTCCGCTTAGCGATTTGTGGTTGTAGTACGCCAAATCGGGCGTCCTTTCGTAAGAAGTGATGTTCGAAGATGACATGACTTTCAAATTTTCGCAAGAGGGAAAGTGAAAATTCTTCAAAGAAAAATTGTGCATGCACAACTTATTCGGAATCACTTAGTTAGCATTCTCTAAGTCGCGGTGTAACTCCAGCTTTGTACGGTAGGTTTCGGTTTGTGGCAAAGTAGATGTATTCCGAACCTGGGCCAACTCGAAGACTCAGTCCACGATGGCAGAATAGCGTTCACCTACCCCGGTTTTTCGTATTACATGCTGGCGCGGTTCTTTATTGTGGCATCGCTGGAAATGCAGTCGGTGGCGGTGGGGTGGCAAGTCTATGACATCACGAAACGTCCACTAGATCTGGGGTTGGTGGGGCTGGCGCAATTTCTCCCAGGAATATTTCTATTTCTGGTTGCTGGACATGCGGCGGACCGGTTTGACCGGCGCAGAATACTGCTGATCTGCTACGGCGGATTTGCGGCTTGCAGCGGGCTATTGCTGCTGCTTACCTTTTTTGCCTCGCACACCGTGCATCCAATTTATGTAGTCCTGATTTTGTTGGGAATTGTGCGCACCCTTAATTGGCCGGCCAGCCGGGCCATCCTGCCGCAGTTGGTGCCGGATGAGCATTTGCACAACGCGATCGCCTGGAACTCCACGGCATTCCAGTCCGCAACCATTCTGGGGCCCGCAATCGGCGGCGTGCTGTATGCAATCTCGCGCGGGCCCAGCCTGGTGTACGCGGTTGCCGTGATATCGGCTGTGATCGCAATGCTCTCTTTCTTCAAGATCAAGCTTCGTCCCAAAGTTCGTCCGCGGGAAGAGATGTCGACCAAGACTGTCCTCGCGGGCCTGCACTATATCTGGCGGAAGAAGCTGGTGCTGGGTTCGATTTCGCTCGATCTGTTTGCGGTGTTGTTGGGCGGGGCGGTGGCGTTGCTGCCGGTGTATGCGAAAGAGATTCTCAAGACTGGCCCATGGGGACTGGGACTGCTACGCAGCGCGCCGGGAGTGGGCGCGGGACTAATGGCGATTCTGCTGGCCTACCGCCCACTACGCCGTCGGGTGGGCGTGACCATGTTGTGGGCGGTGGGCGGCTTCGGTGTGTTCACGATTGTTTTTGGGCTGTCACATAATCTGGTGGTGTCATTGGTTGCGTTGTTGCTCACCGGCGCGGCCGATATGATCAGCGTAGTGATTCGCGCCACGCTGGTACAACTGGCTACGCCGGATGAAATGCGCGGTCGGGTGAATGCGGTGGACATGCTTTTTATCGGAGCTTCCAATGAGTTTGGCGAATTCGAGTCCGGATTTACCGCACAATGGCTTGGCACGGTGCGCGCAGTGGTGTTGGGTGGAATCGGAACTCTTGTTGTGATCGCGCTCTGGGCGTGGTTGTTTCCAGAACTAAGACGAGCCGAAAGTTTTGCAGATCCGGAAGTTGTGCTCCCGCCTGAAACTACTTCTCCCGAATTACGGTCTTAGCCGAAGACATATTGTCGTAGCGGTCATAAACGCGCACAACCACCACGTGTTCATCGGCAGCATTACCCGTAACCGGAAGTTTGAAATCGTAGTTTTCTGTCTTCGAATCGGAGAGTTGACCCACGGGTTCTACGAAATGCCAATCTCCGGCATCCACGGAACATTCCGCATGATCAATGGGTGAAAAACTGTCGGCCGCGTGAAAGGTAATGTGAATCTGCGAGGCTTCAACCTCCGCGTTGAGGGCTTCCACCAGCGGCGGTGTGCTGTCCACTTCAAAACGAGCACTTACTTTTTCAGTGGTCAGTGCATCCCCGGGAGAGTGCGAGGGCGCATCCGAGGCCGCAATTTTCAAGGTATAGCCGCCATCCGGCAACAGCGAGGCGTCAAAGGCGTAGAACTTGTCGGTGATGTTGTCCTTCAATAATAACCAGCGCTTTTCGCCGTCGCCGCGGTAATAAATCGAATAGACCATCTGGTCGTCGTTGTCATCGTGCACGGTCCATTTCACGCCGATGGAATCGGAGTCGTGCTGGGTGATGGGTGGCGGATCGAACTTGATCTGCGGCACGGTCGCGGAAGCGCCGGTGGAGATGCTGATGTCCCCAGTTGAAGCTTTAGGGATTGCCTGATAGCGGACTCCGGGTTGTATGGTGACGTCATCGAAGTCAGGGGCCACATTTCTCGACAAATAGTTCAGCTTCACGCTGTCCAGCTTTGGCGCTGGATTGCCTGCGTGCAGTACCGCTTTCCACTGGACAAAACGCGCCAGTGGAACATTGAGCTGTGGATCTTTTTGTGAGTCTACCTTTGTCCATGAACTCCAATTGCGATCGGGGTTGTCGACATTGCCGCTGCGGGCGAACAATTCAACATTTCCCGTGGTGCGGGTTTCGGCGCGTCCCCAGCGGGAGAAAATATGCGCATCGAAAACATCGCTCTCGTAGGTCCCTTCCGTTTCCGGCGAACCACCAAGCAGGAACACTTTCCCCAGATTGCTGGTGGAAGTGTACAAACCTCCATTGGCCGATTTGGCGAAGCCCGTGACTTGGGTGGCGCTGGCCTGGAGCAGATCGGTGAACTCGTCAGTGCCGCCGATTGCATAGATGTGCCCTTGATTCCCGGTTCCAGCCAGCAGTGTGCCCCTGGCATCGAAGGCAAGCGCGTACACCAGGTCTTCGCGTGAGCTCCAAACCTGTGTCGGAGTGCCGTCGGCCGTGATGCGGTAGATCTCGGAGCCGCCGGTTGCGGTCAATCCGGGGATGGGAGCGCTCAAACCACGCGGCAGTAGGGCGGTAGGCGCAATGTTGATCGTGGGTGGGGTTTGTCCCGGCACTGGAATGGGCGCCGGCGCCATGGGTACGGGCGTTGCCGGAAAAATCTGCGGCCTGGTTGTAGCCCGTTTTTCACCTACTCCCGCGGCATAAATGTTTCCCGCGGGGTCGATGGCGAGCGCCGTAATCTCCTTCTTGGCGGCGCTATACAGCACGAAGGCCTCGCCACTGGGAGAAATGCGGTAAACCAACCCGCTGCCGTCCGAGCCGGCGATCAGATTTCCCTTGGAATCGCGCGCCAGAACCCGTATGTGAGCTTCGTCACTCTTGAAGAAAACCGAATGTTCTCCCTTGGAAGTAACGCGGAATATTTCGCCGGTATCGCCTGTAGCGATGAATAACGTTCCGCTGTCATCGAGTTCCAGGTCCCAGATGTATTTGGTGCCGGGGTCGAAATAAACGGAGGAACTCCAACTGGGATCGATACTGGACTTATCTTTCGCGGTGGCTGACTTTGCCGGGTTGTGTTCAATGCGATAAACCTTGCCGTCCGGATTGGTTGCCGCGAATATGACCCCATTTTTGTCCACAACCAGCGCCTGCACCTGTAATTCCTGCGGTTCAAAGATTACGGTGGATTGCCCATCCGGGGTGATGCGATAGATTCTGGCAGGCGATCCAGTGGCTGCGTAAACATTGCCTGCTTTGTCGGAAGCGATGGCCCAAATGTAGGTAGACGGAGTTGTCGCGATGGCTTTGAAGGAGGGAGCAAGTTCCAGGGCGCCAGAACTGCGAATGGCGACTCCGTTGGCTGTTCCCTTACTGAACTCTTCAAATTTGGATTGCTCCCAGGTGCGAGTGCCTTCGGCGAACCCCAGGATCGAACACAATGTCACGAGCAACAGGGCGAACAGGCGGTTTGGGCGGACTTGCAAAAGGTTCTACCTCGTCATGGAGATGAAAATCAGACTATCACGCAGACAGAACAGCGGGCAGGAGTGCCCGCTCCACACATCATTTTTCATTTGATATTGATGGTCAGAACATGCGCTCCAGAAACCATGTAGTCGAGTGGTGCGGTTTCGGCTTCATTCACCGATGATTCAGCCTGGACTACCATCTCTTGCGTGCCGCGCATTCCCTCCATGACATTCATGACCGACAACGGAAGGGAAGGCATGACTTTATCGGCGATCATGGCTTCCGGCTCTGCTTGCAGCAACGACACATAGACCCGGTTATTACTGTGCTGCTTGTTCAGCCATGCGATGGTGGAAGCCAAATCCAACCTGCCGCCAAGTGATGGAACAGACTGGCGCAGGCGGTCGAGAGTTTCGCCGTCACTCACCAGAATGCGAAGCGGTCCTTTGGGCGCGGATGTAGGAATCCGTATGGGAATTTGGCACACGATATTCTCGCCACGATAGCGACGGAGCACGGTCTCAATCGTGATTTCCTGTCCCGGCCGCGCTTCAGTCAAATCCGTACGCGCAGTTTCCATGCGGGCCCAGCGACGTTCGCGGACAACATCGAAGTCAATTTGCACGCCGTTGATATGCGGCGTGGCATAGGCATTGTCATAGATACGGCCGAAACGGTCGCCGAGTGATAATGCTGCCATGACAGCGGCCGGCTGCCCTCCATCGGTTGGGGCAAACATGTTCTGCAATTTCACGTTGGGATAACCCTGTACTGAAATTTCACCGTTCATCTTGTAGGTGATTTCTTCGCCGTATTCATTGGTGCCATGCAGGGCGTTGAATAAAGTAACCATCAGGGCGAGCGGGCTCAGTCGCGGGTTGTTCAGAACTTCGTAATGAAACTGTTTTTCTACCGGGCCGCCGTGAATGTTCAGCGTGACCGGGATCATGTCCGGTTGCTTGTTGAACTCGCCCATGATGCCGGTATGACGGTCCTGCACAAATGCGCCGACGGGTTCGGTGGCATTCACGATCTTGAAAGCGTTCAGCGGGGAAGGGAGCGTGGCCAAGACTTGCGCCTTGGTCATGGGCAATGCGATCTGGCCAAACTGCAAGAGAGGATGCCCGCAGGCCAGCAAGTGGTCGGCATCGATGTAGGTCACGGTGCAGGTGGCGGCAATGTCCATGTCGCCGCGCGCGAGGATGGCGCTGACCGCAGAGCCGGGCTCGAGTGGCTCGGGCTGCTTGATATCGCTGACAGAGCCGGTACCCATCACGGGAACAATTCCTAGGTCCGCAAATTGAGGGGCAAATTGCTGAAGGGCATACTCGGAAAATCCGCTGAACACCAGCGGGGCTTCAATCGGCTGCAAATAGTTCGCGAGATTTTCCAGCCCGCTGGAAACTCCAGGAGACGCAGTCTTGCTGGGTGCGATTGACTTCGCGGCTACAGCGGCATCCGTTGCAGTCTGATCCAGGGCGTTGATCTCCAGCATGTCTCTGATCGGAGTGACGCCAGCAATCGGTTCCTTGGAAAATGTTCCGATGCGAAAGGCCAGCGCGCCTGCCAGTTTGCCGTCGATATAAACCGGACTGCCGCTCATGCCGGCGACTACACCCGTGTATTCAACCTTTTCGCCTATGAGACGGATCAGGATGATGTCGCTTTTGGGGCCATTGGCATTTTTCAGGATGCCGAGCACCTCGAGATCCATCGGCTCCGGTTTTGTGCCTTGAAATACCGTATAGGCCACCCCGTGCATGCCAGGACGAATCTGGTCTACAGGAATGGTTTCAACCGGCTTCGCTTGCGCGATGAATGGAAGAGAAAAAAAACAGAAAACCGCCGACAGGAGAACTGCACGTCTCATTTAAGAATATCCCCGGGGACCTATGGTCCACATCACTTCGCGTTACGTACGGGATTCGCCAGGAGAAGGGGGAGCGGCCTGAGCCGAGCAAAACATCCCAATCACGAAGTTCTGCGTCTATACTAGCATAGGGTTTGAGTGAGGAGTTCCATCTTGAACAGCGATTCTCATGTGCGTTGGTTGTCCCGTATCTCTTTAATTTGCCTGCTGTTAGCGCTTTGTGGAGTCATAGCACTGGGACAAAACTCCTCCTCTGACAGCGCTAAGCCACAGCAGGAGGCGCCTCCGGAAGCGGGGGGGCCGCAAACCGATGTGGGGCCTTATGCGATCCCTAAGAAGAAAGAAGAGCCGCCGCCTCCGCCGCCGGAAAGACCCAAGAAGATTGAAGGCATGCCGGATTACTCGATCCGGGTGAATGTGCCTTTGGTGAATGTGGATGTTATGGTCACCACCAAAGACGGGCAGTTCATTAATGGGTTGAAAAAAGACAACTTCAAGATATTTGAGGATGGCACGCCACAGACCATCAGTAATTTCGGGCAATCGGAGGCGCCGATTACGGCAGTGCTGCTGGTGGAGTTTGCTTCAACCAACTATTTCATGATCAATGAAATGCTTGAAGCATCGTATGCTTTTGCCAGCGGGCTAAAGAAGGAGGATTGGGTCGCTGTTGTTTCCTATGACATCAAACCCGAGATTCTCGTCGATTTCACGCAGGACAAGAATGCCATACGCGGCGCGATCAATAGCATGCGTATCCCTGGCTTCTCAGAGACCAACTTGTTTGACGCCCTATATGACAGTCTCGACAGAGTTGATCGCATTGAAGGCCATAAATACATCATTTTGGTAACCACGGGAATCGATACCTTCAGCAAGCTCAATCTTGATCAGATCACAAAGAAGATCAAGGCCACACACGACGTGACGATTTTTCCGGTGAGCATTGGATGGTACCTGCGGACCTATTGCGAGACCCACGGTTGTACGGGACAATCGCATGGTATGGCCAGCTATGGAATGTCGAGCATTGACTATCTCCAGGCCGACAATGAGCTGAACACTTTCGCCAAGCTCACAGGCGGTCGAGCGTACTTCCCGCGGTTCGAAGCAGAATTTCCGGAAATCTTCCACGACATCCTCGGCGATGTACGGAACCAGTACAACATTGCCTACCGCCCCACCAACTCGAAACAGGATGGCAGCTACCGCAAGCTGAAGGTTGAGGTTGTGGCTCCGGATGGCGGACCGCTAAAGGTGCGTGATCAGAAGGGTAAGGATGTGAAGTACCAGATCATTACCCGCGAAGGTTATGTCGCGAAGAATGTGGTCGAGTAGTTAGTGAACGTGGGTCAGATGGTCGAGCAGAAACAGCAGCCCGACGCCCAGAAAAACCACCAGCGCCATGCGAACTCCGGGTTCCTTGTTGACTTCGGGCATCAGGTCGGAGGCGGCTACGTAGATGGTGACGCCAGCGGACAGCGGCAGCCCATAGGCGACTTGATGGCGGAACAGAGCCATGGTCAACACTCCTGCCAAAGTTGCCGCACCTAACAGAGCCGATGCTCCCCAGGCAACGCCCCGGCTTTGTCCCCCCGCGAGCATGACCGAGGCCACGGTGAAACCCTCGGGGATTTTGTGCAGGAACACCGCCAGAAAGACAATCCAGCCCAGCCAATTGGAGACGATGAAGCCGGAAGCGATGGCGATGCCATCGAAAAAAGTGTGGATGAGCAGGCCGATTAAGATGGAATATCCGGTGTGGGAGTGAACGAACTCGTCGGCATGGGTCTCTTCACCGAAATGGAAGTGCGGGGTAACAGTGTGTTCAAAAAAATGAATGATCAGATAGCCGACTAAGACCAGAAATGCCGCGTTCTTGCCTTGCAATTGCAGGCTGGCAGGGAATAGCTCAACAATTGCGGTTGCCAGCATGAATCCCGCGCCCAAGGCGACGAAGTATTTAAGATAGGCACGCTCCCAGCGTTTCTGGACGATGATGGCCCCGCCGAAGACATTGGCGGCGGCGGCAGTCAGACCCAGCAGGATGCTTAAGAGAATCGGGTGCATGTGACGGAGGATGATATCAGTTCTCAGTTCCCGGTTCTCTGTTCTCAGTTAGGCAGCGGGACGGATGGCGGCAGCCAAGTCCGTTCAGAATTTTGCCTAGTTCGGACGCTTTGGCCAAGTAGATTTCTGAGCTTGCTCTAGCGCTCTAAGTATTCCAGGTTTTGCGCGATCATGATTTCCGTTTCTACTTCGACCAGTGAGCCGCGCGCGCTCCCCAAGAAATGATGAAATTCAGCAGCGGAGTATCGGGCCTGACCTTCAGCAATGTTGCGCAGGAATGGCAACTGCGGCCCGCCTGAGTTGCGCCGCCAGTCCGTACACTTCATCTCGTGGAAATAGTTTGCGTGCTTTGTAGATATCCATTACTAAATCCATGGCCTTTTGCCAGGCAATGAGTTCTCGATAAGACTGTCCCATACAGCCTCCGGAAGCGACTATTTCAGAAGCCAGGAAGACCTGTCTGTGACGAATGAACATCTGAGAACCGAGAACCAAGAACTTCGAACTGATTTGCCTACCCCGAATGCCGTATGTGCATCACATCCCCATCCTGCACAATGTAGTCCTTGCCCTCAAGTCGTAAGGTGCCCTTAGCGCGGGCGTTGGCTTCAGAACCGGCTTCCAGAAGCTGGTCCCAGCGGATGGTTTCGGCGCGAATAAAATGCTTTTGCAGATCGGAGTGAATGGCTCCGGCGCCTTCCTGGGCACGCGTGTTCACAGGGATGGTCCAGGCGCGGCACTCATCTTCTCCCGCGGTAAAAAAGGAAATCATGCCGAGCAGGTGATAGGTAGTGCGGATCAAACGGGACAAGCCGCTTTCTTTGAGGCCATAGCTGGAGAGAAATTCCGCGGCGTCGGCATCGCTCATTTCAGCAAGTTCCGCCTCGACTTTGCCGCAAATTGCTGTGGCTCCGGAGTTGGGGCGCGATGCCACTTCTTCCAACTTATATTTGGAAACAGCATGGTTGAGGTCGTTGCCCAGGTCGGTGCTCTCGCTGACGTTCAGCACATACAAAATTGGTTTCTCACTCAAAAACATGAAGCCGCGCAGGCGTTTTTTGTCTTCGGGGGTCATTTCCAGTTCGCGCAGCGGCTTTTCCGCTTCCAGACAGGCCTTGGCCCGCTTGATCAATTCGAATTCCTTTTCCAGTTCCGGCGAGCGCATCTTCTTCAAATCTTTTTCCAGACGCTCCTGACGTTTTTCAATTTGTCCCAAATCGCTGACCATAAGGTCGAACTCGACGTTCTTGATGTCGCGTAAGGGATCAACCGGGCCAACGTGGGGGATGGAATCATCGTCAAAGGCGCGGACTACGTGAGCCAGTGCATCTACGTTGCGTAAATGGCCGATGTAGCCGCTTTCTTTTAATGCTTCCTGGCCAATCGCGCCCACATCCACGTATTCCACCGAGGCGTGGGTGAGTTTTTGGGGGTGATACAGATCGGCTAGGCGGTCGAGCCGCTCGTCGGGAACTTTGGCCACGCCCACGTGGGCTTCACGCGGGTTGGCAATTGCGTGTCCTGAAAGGTGGGCCTTGGTAAGAATGCGAAACAGGGACGTCTTGCCTACTTGCGGCAGACCAATAATGCCAGTTTTCATAAGAAAGCTTCTAGCTCTTAGCTCCTAGCTTTTAGCTGAACAGGATAAATGAATTGGCGGATACGCGCGAACCCTTGGGAAGCAAAATCGCGCTCAGGAATTTTTCGAGGTGAGATATACGACCACCAGCCCCAATAGCAATACCCCGCCTTCCAGCCTGGTTGACCAGACATGCAGTGAGTTGAATGCGATGCGCGCAGGGTCAGTTACCGAAACCGTATCAATATCACCCATGGAAGACCGTAACGCCGCCATCTTTGGAGAAATCCCGAACTGCGAGATCAGGGTGAGCAACAACATGAGGCACAGCAGGATGTGGCGCGCGGCGAATAAATGTGCAGTTCCACTGCTGAAGCGGTAGTAGAGGAGGGAGCTTACGAGGAACACCAGGCTGGAGACGATCCCCATCCAATGCAGAACGTGCAGCGAGCGGTTGACCACATTGCCAGCGAGATGGCGTGTGGGAAGAACTGAGAACACTGTGGGCGCAAGGACGGCGGCAAAGAAAATGATCCCACCTAACCATACGATGAGCGACAGCCACATGAAGTAACGCAAGATTGCCATGACATTCCATTATGCCGGGCCAAAACCGGAATGACCAGCGCGGCCCTCATTCCATTAGAATGGACATCCTACTTGTGAGCGAGACTCCTGAGAGCAAACGCGATTCTGCCGCTTATCTGCTGTCTGTAACCTTCGGTGTTCTTGCCGGCTGGCTGGAGATAAGAGTCGGAGATCTCATGCTGACTGCCCTTACGGTCATGATCTTCACTATGTTTTTAGGTACGATGTGGCCGCGCAAGCCCTGGCGCTGGTCACTACTGGTCGCGGGTTGTGTGCCCATTCTGCGTGGAGTTGCTCATTTCGGGCTGGGAGAGCATGCGTCACGTGCGCAGATGATCGAATCATTCATGGGGTTTCTGACTGGGACCGTCGGTGTCTATGCAGGCGCGTCGCTGCGAAGGGCCATGCAAGTGATTAAGGGTTCGAAGTGACTTCTCAGCGCAAAGGTCTCGGATATCCAAAAAAATACTCCCGCTTCCACAGCGCTTAACTGTATGCTGCGCACATGGGAGTTTCCCTGACGGTGTTGGCCAGCGGCAGCCGCGGTAATAGCGCGCTGGTTTGCAGCTCGCGCACGCGGGTGTTGGTGGACGCGGGAATTTCCTGCCGGGAGACTTTCAAGCGATTGAAGGCGGTGGGAGAAGATCCGCACCAGCTTTCCGCAATTGTGATCACCCATGAGCACGCAGATCATGTGGCTGGGTTGGCAGTGTTGGCTCGGAAGCTGAAAGTCCCTATTTTCATGACTGGCGCGACACATCACGCCTGGGCGCGTTCGGAACGGGATGCAACCGGCGAGCTTCCGCAGTTACCTCAACTGGAAATTTTCAATTCCGGCCACAGCTTTCACATTGGCGACATTGCGGTCACGCCGTTTACCATCCCGCACGATGCGGCTGATCCAGTGGGGTTCACGTTCAGGGCGGAGGGAGCGAAGGTGGCAGTGGCCACTGATCTTGGGTATCTGCCTCCGAATGTATGTGACCATCTGCGCGGCTCTGATGTGCTGGTAATGGAATCCAATCATGATCTGGAAATGCTGCGGGTGGGGCCTTATCCCTGGTCGGTCAAGCAACGGGTGATGAGCCGGGTGGGGCACCTTTCCAACCGCGCGCTCGCAGATTTTTTCCGCGACGACTATGATGGAAGTGCATCTTATATAGTGCTGGCGCACCTCTCCGAGCAGAACAACCATCCAGAACTGGCGCGGAGAGCGGCGGTCACCGCCCTGGGCGCGCGCCAGACACTGCTGCGCAACCGGGTCATGCTGGCGGCGCAGTCGGAAGCTGTGCAAGTTCAGCTTTGATGCTCGTATGAGTCAGTGTATCGATCCTGTCGTAGGCAAAATTCTGGCGGGCTGGCGTTATGACATCTCCGGCCTGGCGCTGGAGATGCGTGGCGACTACGAACAGCACTTTGCCAGTTGCGAACGTTGCCGCTCCCGGCAGCGAATTCACCGCACAATTGATATCGCGTTGATTGCTTTGGCTTCGGTTTCGGCTGGAGTTTTCCTGCTTGCGTTTGGAGTGATCCGGCATTATGGTCCGCGCCATGGTTTCTGGCTCGAACTGGCGGCGCTTTTTGGGTTCGCGCTCTCCGCGCTGATCTGGCTTGCGGTCGCGGTAGCGACGCCAGCTCCTGTGGCTTTGGTGGACGCTGCGAAGATTGGCGCACGGCATGTGCATGACCGGCTGCCCCCGGAGATCCGCAAGCGCGTGCCGGAAGAGTTGCGGATGAAGATCACGGGGTCGTAGACTTCCCTTGCCGAACTCGGCACATTCAACGAATTCTGAAGACTTTGCCCGAGAAAGCGGGCAGAATTGCGACGATGCAGGCATCACTGCGCTTTGTACGAATCGTCTACGGCTTCATGTTGCTCTCCCTTTTCGTTTACGCATTTCTGCCTGAATGGGTTAATCCGCATTCTTACCACTTACCCAACCCAATGGTCTTCTATGCCATCACCGTGATGGCGGTGGCCATCGTGGGGACCGTCTTCCTTGTGCGCTGGAAGGCGATTCGTTCCGCAGAAGAGTTGTTAGCCAAGGCCACAACGCCGAATCCCGCGGCGGATCTTCGCTGGCGCAAGGGCCATGTAGTGTGTTTCATGCTCTGCGAAGCGATCGGACTCTACGGGCTGGTCTTGAGATTTATGGGATTCAGCCTGAGCCAAGCATGGCCATTCTATGTTGCAGCAATAGTCCTGATGCTGTATCTCCGGCCCCGCTCGCCTCTTTCCAACTGAAATCATTTATTAGCAGACAATGGCAACGCGGTACCAGATGCTGCTAGATGTGGCAACTCGACAACCCGCGCTTTTCCAAATACTGCTGGTGGTAATCCTCCGCTTCGTAGAACGTCTCAGCCGCGACAATCTGTGTCACCACCGGCTTGCTGAAGCGGTGTGATTTTTCCAGTTTGTCCTTCGAAGCTTTGGCTGTGGCTTCCTGCTCGGGAGAATGATAGAAAATCGCCGAGCGGTACTGCGTGCCCCAGTCGGGGCCCTGGCGGTTGAGCTGGGTGGGGTCATGGTTCTCCCAGAAAGTGTTCAGCAAGGTTTCATAAGAAATTTTGCCGGGGTCGTAGTCCACTTCCACCGCTTCGGCGTGGCCGGTGCGGTCGGTGCAGACTTCTTTGTAAGTGGGGTTTTCAGTTTTCCCGCCGATGTAGCCTACGCGGGTTGCAGTCACGCCGGGAAGCTGGCGGAAAGTGGCTTCGACTCCCCAGAAGCAGCCGGCGGCAAATGTGGCTTTGGCCATAGTTTCGTGCTCCATTCTTGGCATTTTATTGGATTAGATGGAATTTGCCGAAAAAGGTGGCATTGCCTATTCAACAGGTTACGAAGGCTTGACCTTAGCGGGACTCCATCTTGAAGAGCCCTTCCGGCATCCATAAACTAAAAGCTGTGCACGTCCACGTTGGTCACGGCGCTGGAAATCGCCCCATGCGGGTGTTGCGGATATCCCTGTTTGTCACTGCGGCTTACATCCTATTGCTGGTTATCGCGGGAATCCGGGCACATTCGCTGGCGTTGCTTTCCGAGGCTGGACACAACCTTTCGGATTTCTTTGCACTCTTGCTTTCGCTGGTCGCGATTTATTTTCAGTCGCGGCCGCCGAGTTCGACCAAGACTTACGGCTATCACCGGGCTGGAGTATTGGCCGCCCTCGTCAATGCCGGGTCGCTGGTAGTGGTGGCGTTCCTGATTTTCTATGAAGCGTTTAAACGCCTACAGACTCCGGAGCACGTCCATGCCGGGACCATGATGATCGTGGCCGGGGCCGGTGTGGTGATGAACGGCGTAATCGCGTTGATGCTTTACCGCTCCAGCCGCGACGTGAACATGCGCAGTGTTCTGCTGCATGAGATCGGGGACACGGTTTCCACCGCCGCGGTTATCGTTGGCGGCTGGGCGATCCTGGTGACCGGACAGTGGTGGATTGACTCGGCGTTGTCGTTTGGGATTGGGGCGTTGATCCTGTGGTCGGCCTTCGGAATTATTCGCGAGACGCTGAACATTCTTCTCGAAGGAACGCCTCGCGGGATGGATTTGGAAGTGATCCGCCTGGCAATTAGCAAGATCGACGGGGTCAATGATGTCCACGATTTACATGTGTGGAGCATTGGCTCGGAGACGCATGCGCTGTCTGCTCATATCGCGATTGAGGATATTCCACTGTCTGCCAGTGAGCGGATACTGCGCGATGTAAAAGACAAGCTGCTCCATCAGTTTCATATCAGCCATACGACCATCCAGTTTGAAAACGTCGCTTGTGAAACGGCGCACGGCTGTGTGATTCCGGTGGCGGAACACGAGCACAGTCACTAAAGAACTCGCCGCAGATTTACGCGGATCTTCGCGGAAAAGACCTTCAAAAATCAGCGTTCATCCGCGTGGATCTGCGGCCTGTTTTTCGTATATTTCACGTGCGGTTTCAATCGTATCGGCTTCTTCCGGCAATTTGTCAGGGCGCAAACGTACAATTCTGGGGAATCTCAGCGCGTAGCCACTTTCGTGGCGGTCGGAGCGCATCATGTTGTTAAAAGCAACTTCCAAGACGATCTTTGGTTCCACGATGCGGCGGAAGCCCTGATCTTCGAGGGTGTGTTCCAGAAACCACTTGGTCATCTCCGCGATTTCGGCCTCGGTTAATCCCGAGTACGCTTTGCCGATGTTTACCAGGCGCTCGCCATCGCGCACGGCAAAGGTGTAATCACTCAGCACTCCGATTCGCTTGCCATGGCCATACTCAGCGGCAGTCACCACGACATCTAACGTGGCCAGTTCCCGCTTCAACTTGAGCCAGGACTTGCCGCGCCGCCCCGGAGTGTAAGGCGACTCGGGATCTTTAATCATGAGCCCTTCGTTGCCCCGGGCCTGGGCGTCTTCAAAGAGTTGATTGAGCTGTTGTGGAGACGACGCTTGAATGACAGGTGCACGAAGCACCCGCACGGCCCGAACAGGTTCCTCATTACCGAGTGCCAGGGTTGACTGGGCGCTGCGCGAGCGCTTCGGGACGGGCTTGCGCGCTGCCAGAAGTTCTTCGAGAATTCGACCCCGTTCTCGCAGCGTGCGGTCGATCAACAGTTCTCCCCCAGCATAGAGCACGTCAAAGGCAAGATAAGCGACCGGGACCTTGCGCATCAGCTCTTCGCTGACCTTCTTACGACCCAGGCGTTGTTGCAGCGCGGTGAAGGGAAGAGCACGCCCGGGTTCGCCGGATTCGGCTGATAGATAACTCCAAGCGACAATCTCGCCATCGAGGATTGCATCCTGCGGCAGGCCTGCCAGAGTGTCTGGGAGTTCGGGGAACGATTCAGTGATCTGGTCGCGAGTGCGGGAGAAAAAGCGCACGTCATCTCCGGAGCAATGCGCCTGGGCGCGGACGCCGTCGTATTTGTCTTCGACACGGGCGTTTTCAAAGTAACTGAGAGCATCTTCAGCGGATTCTGCCGGGCTGGCCAGCATGAAGCCCAGCGGGTGAAACAGCCGCATGCGGGCCCGGTTCAATTTGGCTTCAGCTGCCAACCGTAGAGTTTCGCCGATATCACCCAGCAACATGTTGGCGCGTTGCACTTCCGGTAACACACAACCGTAGGCTTTAGCGATGGCCTCCTCGACAAGACTCTCCTTCAGGCCGATGCGTAAATCCCCGGTCATGATTTTCACGACGTATTTGGCTTCAAGCGGAGAAACGCTGCTGAGCAGTTCTCGAACCAGTAGTCCTTTCGCGGATGGCCCGCGAGCGGCAGCAATTTCACGGAATTTCTTTTCGATTTCGAGAACACTCGTATGCGTGTTTTGATTATCGGGCAGGATATCGCCAGCCACTGCGCCGAGATCGCCCAGTCGCCGATATGCTTCCCGGAGCGCAGTTTCAGACTGGCGTGAAAGTTCGCCGACAATCCGCCAGAGTATCGTCCCACCGACTTGAAGGGTAGTTTCTTCCCACACTGCGAACGGCGTGCCGGAAAGAAATACTGCGGAGACCGCTGCCTCATCTGTCGCGCGAGACTTCAGATAGTCCGCGACGATAGAGGTCTTCTCCAGTTTCTTGGTGGTGGCGGCAATCCGCTCGCAGGCTTGGGAGAGTTGATGCATAGCGGTGTCGGTCTGACCCAGTTAGCCTATCCCGGAACCTCACGTACCAAATGATGCAGCCTATGGGACTTGGTGCCAAAACTCTAGAGAGTGGGATTTCCCGACCCAAACCTGTCGTTTCTGGACGGCGCTTGGCAGAATCGGACATCTGCGCCCGTGGCGCCTTCTGTGTGTGACTTCCATTTCTTAATGATCTACGATTTACCAATTCGTTGAGATGGCAGGACGATTGCAGTTTCGAGGAGCCAGTACCCGCGCGATCATTTTGAAAGCAGTTGGATTCGACTGAATGAGAGGTTTAGCTCAAGATCTCCGTTACGTGTTGCGCCAACTGCGCAAGTCTCCGGGCTTTACCGTGACTGCGATGCTGACGCTGGGGGTCGCGATTGGAGCGAACGTCATCGTCTTCGGGGTCATGAATGGGCTGATCTTGCGTCCACTGGATGTCCCAGAGCCGCAGAGCCTTTACTTGATTGAGCGCGCGACCGATCACTCTACGGTCCAGTCCTATCCGGACTATATTGACCTGCGTGACCGCAACCATAGCTTTGATGGCCTGGCAGGGTACTCCATCGTCCAGGCGGCTCTGGATCGAGGTGAAAACCCCTCGCTGACCTGGGGAGTGGAAGCCAGTTCCAACTACTTTGACGCTTTGCGGATCCAGCCTTATCTAGGCCGCTTCTTTCACGACTCCGACGATGGTGGCCCGAACAGCGCTCCTTACCTGGTTGTCATCTACGCATATTGGCACGCTCAGTTTCAGGACAATGCAGAGTAGTTGGGCGGGTTTTCAAGCTAATAAGCCTCGCTTTACCCTCATCGTTCGCAAGACCGATTTTCGCGGCGCGGTTGCGTTTTTCCCTCCTAGTTTCTTTGGCCCGTGGAAATCACGAGCAAATTGAGGGGCGTCTGATCTGCATGACCGCGGAACCCGCTGGGTGTTTATGGTTGTTGGGCGTTTGAAGCCGGGAATCACTCCGGCCACGGCGGTCAGCGATTTGAATTCGATCGGCTCCTATCTGGAAAGAACGTATCCGAGCGATGAAAGGACCGGGGGCTTCTCATTGGCGCGCCCAAGCCTTCTCGGTGATCAGTTTGCTCCCGCAGTGCGGGCGTTTCTTGTTGGGTTGATGCTGCTCGCGGCGTTGATCTTGCTTGCCGCCTGTGCCAATCTGGGGAGCCTGTTTGCTGCCCGCGCAGCCGATCGTGCAAAGGAAGTCGCATTGCGTCTGGCGCTGGGCTCCAGCCGAAAACGCATTTTGCGCGTGTTGTTTAGCGAGGCAGTATTGACAGCTCTCGCCGGGGGCGCGGTTGGAATCTGGGCCAGTGTTGCATTCCTGCACTGGTTTCGTGATTGGCACCCGTTTGGGAACTTGCCAATGCATATCCCGGTTGATCCGGATGCGACCGTCTATCTGCTCGGGTTCGCGCTGAGCCTGACTAGCGGTTTCCTGTTCGGGGCGGTGCCGGTTAAGCAGGTCCTGCGCACGAACTCTTATCAGGTCATCAAAGCGGGGGCTGACCTCCCCAGCCGCCGAATTACTGCTCGCGACATGATGCTGGCTGTTCAGATCGCCATCTGTGCCGTGCTGGTGACATCTTCGCTGGTTGCGGTGCGTGGCCTGGCTCACGCCATGCACAGCAATTTCGGATTCGACCCGCACAACTCCATGCTGGTGAGCGCAGACCTGCGCATGGCCGGCTATAGCGGTGAACGCGTGCCGGAGATGCAAAAGCGCATGATAGAAACCGTGGCGGCGCTCCCCGGAGTAGAGTCCGCCGGACTGACTGACGGCCTGCTGCTCAACGATCAGAGCACCTCAAGCGTCTTTAACGTTGGGGCCACGGACCTGCGGCCATCTGCCGCCGCTGCTCCTGACGTTTACCTCTATCACGTTTCTCCCGGATACCTTCGCGCCGAAGGCACTACTTTACTGGCCGGCCGAGCGTTCACTTGGCAGGACGACAAGGACTCGCTGCGTGTAGCGATCGTGAATGAGGAATTTGCCCGTAAGCTCTTCGGCTCAGTGGAAAAAGCCATGGACAGTTACTACAAAATGCCCGATGGAACACGCATAGAGGTCGTTGGTATTTCGCAAAACGGAAAGTACGGCAGGCTTACTGAGGAGCCTCAACCCGCGATGTTCCTTCCCATTCTACAGTGGCCAGCCACCTCCGCATGGATAGTTGTGCGGTCCGGCGGACGTGCGCGGCCGCTGGGGCCGGCGATAAGAAGCGCTTTCCATCGAATCGATGCCGGGCTGCCCGTGGTCATCGAGAGCCGGTCCGATGAAATCGGTGGCGCTCTATTTCCAGCGCAAGTGGCCAGCGTGGTCTTGGGAGTGCTCGGCGGGATCGGTGCAGTTCTTGCCATGACGGGAGTTTTCGGCATGGCAGCTTATTCTGTCAGCAAGCGGCTGCGCGAGCTGGGAGTTCGTGTAGCGCTTGGCGCACGCCGAAAACAAATACTGACCGCAGCGCTGGGACGGACTGTCCGGCTGCTTGCATTCGGCTCCGGGGCGGGGTTGCTGCTGGGCCTGCTAGCAAGCCGGGTGCTCTCTTACATTGTGTATCAAGCGACGCCTCGCGATCCCCTTGTGCTCGCAGGGGTTGTCCTGGCGATGGCTTTACTCGGGCTCATTGCGGCGTGGATTCCAGCGCGACGGGCGCTCGCTGTTGACCCAATGATGTTGTTGCGGGACGAATAGCCTGGCTATCGGTGGTCGGGGGCGTGAGCAGTCCGCTAGTGGGCCGACCAGCTGGCTGTGATAAATCCTGTAAGTTTCTTATAATCAGTATGCTGGCGCGGAGTTTCTGGAGCGGTCTGCCCCGGTGTAGTGTGGTAATCTAGCGCTGGAACTGTAGGGCCGTTAGGTTCATCTAACCCTGTTATGAAGTTTCTGCGGACAATGTGGCGGTTTCTGGTCTCCATCCAGCTCTTGCCGATACTGGAAGAAGGCGGGGAGGAAACTCTCGTAGGTGGCCAGGCTGTGCTTGAGGGCGTGATGATGCGCTCTCCGCATGCGTGGGCCATTGCCTGCCGCAAACCGTCCGGAGAGATTTCTGTTCACAGTGAGCCGCTGGAGAAGCTTTCGGAGAAACACAAGTGGATGGCGTGGCCGGTAGTGCGTGGAGTCATCACGCTGGGTCATGCCATGAGCCTCGGTTTCAAGGCGCTAAAGTTTTCCGCCAATACTGCGCTGGATGAGTTGATGCCGGAGAAGCCTGAAGGCAAGAAGCTGGAGATCAGCGGCTGGGTAGCGGCCATAAACATCATTATTTCGCTCGGTTTTTTTATCTTCATGTACAAGTTCCTGCCCCTGGTGGCAGCAACCGAACTCAAGCGGGTGAACCCGATTTTTGGCGAGCAGATTGTTTTTAATCTGGTAGATGGCATCATCCGTATTGGATTGTTCTTGTTGTTTATCTGGGGCGTTTCGCTGTTCAAAGATATTCACCGCGTGTATGAGTATCACGGCGCGGAGCACAAGACGGTATATGCGTTTGAAAACGGCGATGCCCTGGAAATTCCAGCTGTGCAGAAATACACCACTTATCACCCGCGTTGCGGCACCAGCTTCCTGATGACGGTGATGATTATTTCCATCCTCATTTACACGCTGGTTCCGGCGACTACGTTCTGGGCCCGGTTTGCAGCGCGGATTGCTTTGTTGCCGGTGATCGCGGGAGTGTCCTACGAGATCATCCGTTTTGCCGCCAAACATCGGGGATCGCTGTTCGCCTTGATGACCGCTCCTGGGTTGTGGCTGCAACGGGTTACGACCCAACCTCCATCCGATGACCAGGCACAGTGTGCTATTGTTGCTCTCGAGCAAGCCATGGTCTTGGAAAAGCAGAACGGCGGCGAGCTGGTCATTGCCTAGCGGGGTCCCCCGCGAAAACCTGCCTTTGGTCATTTGTCGTTGGTCGTTAGACCTCTAAAAATTTAAGACTATGTTCATACGTCACAGCCAAAACGGGTTGTCATGTGTTTGTTCGGTTGTGGAGGTATCACATGGCATCTTCATTTCGGGATTTGCGGGTTTGGCAGGACGCAATGAGGTTGACAGCGAATACTTACAGGGCCACCTCGGTTTTTCCGCGGCATGAGCTTTATGGCAGATCCTCGCAAATGCGGCGGGCAGCAGTATCGGTGCCGAGCAACATTGCCGAAGGAAAGGGACACCGGACCAATCGGGAGTTTTGCGGTTTTTTGTTTCATGCGCGTGGTTCACTACTGGAACTACAGACACAGATTTTGATTGCAGAGGAATTACAATACTTATCAAAGGAAAACTCGTCGCAGTTGTTGGAAATGGCGGCAGTGGTGGGCAAAAGTTGAAGCGGCCTGATTAATTCATTGAAAGAAACTGCCGCGTAAGTAAGCCCAAAGGCCAATGACAAACGACCAAAGACCGTTTTTATGTTTGAAAGGCTAGATCAAATCGAATCGCGCTACGAAGAACTCACCAGCGCTCTCTCCTCGCCCGAGGTGATCGGGGACTCGTCCAAGTTTCAGAAGACGGCCAAGGCGCACAGCGAGATTTCACCGATCGTCGAGAGATACCGCGAGTTCAAGGACCTGACAAAAGGTATCGCCGAAAGCAAGGTGATGCTGGCGGATGAGAAGGACGCCGACATGCGGGCCTACGCCCAGGAAGAACTCGACAAACTGGAAGCGCGGGTTGCCGCCGTGGAAGATGAACTTAAAGTTCTGCTGATTCCCAAAGATCCCAATGATGAGAAAGACGTCATCGTGGAAATTCGCGCCGGCACCGGTGGCGATGAAGCCACGCTGTTTGCCGCAGAGCTTTTTCGTATGTACACGCGCTTTGCCGAAACGCAGGGATGGAAGGTGGAAGTGCTTTCCACTTCGGAGTCTTCCGTCGGCGGTTTGAAGGAAGTGATTGCCATCGTCGAAGGGCAGCGGGTTTATTCGCGCATGAAGTATGAGAGCGGCGTGCATCGGGTGCAGCGTGTGCCGGCGACGGAAACCCAGGGCAGAGTGCACACCTCGGCCGTGACCGTGGCCGTGCTTCCTGAGGCGGAAGATGTGGACGTCAAGATTGAAGCCAAAGACCTGCGCATTGATACTTTCTGTTCGTCCGGCCCAGGTGGACAGTCGGTGAATACGACTTATTCCGCAGTACGAATTACCCACATTCCGACGAACACGGTCGTGAGCTGCCAGGACGAAAAATCCCAGATCAAGAACCGCGAAAAAGGCATGCGTGTGCTGCGTTCGCGTCTCTACGAAATGGAGATGCAGAAGCAGCAGGATGCGCTGGCCAAGGAACGCAAAGCCATGGTCGGGAGTGGAGACCGCAGCGAGAAGATCCGCACCTACAACTTCCCGCAGAACCGGCTGACCGATCACCGCATCGGGTTTACCATTCATCAGCTGGAAACCGTCATGGATGGAAAACTCCAGCCGCTCATCGAAGCGCTGGTGACTCACTATCAGGCGGAGAAGTTGAAGGGTGAGAGCGGAAGTGTGAACTAATGCCATCCAGTTGGATGAAATAATGAAGTACAAGATATTCCTTGCATTGTTGTGCGGCGTCGGATTCACTTCATTACTTTCGCTCTTACTGAACCAATCTCTACTGGCGTACGCGGCTATGTTGTTTTTGTTACCGGGATCCCTGTGTACGGCGATTATTTTTCGACCCCTCGACGCCGGCCCTGCTGCGGCGATCCTCATTGCCAATTCTGTGTTCTATACAGGACTCTTTCTTTCTCTCTTGTATCTTCTGCGCAATCGTGTGGTAGACCGTGTAGTCCGGCGTGCCACTCTCGTGCTCGTTGCTCCTGTGGTGATTCTGTTTACTCTCGCCTGTGATCCATCTTTAGACCCACTGTGGCCAAGCCAGATGCGCGAGCTAGCCAGAGTGGAAGCGAACCTTGCTAACGCACTCCCTGCCGGCATAAAGGTCGACCAAGCTCGTTCAATTCTGAAATTGGAGAAAATTGATTTCAGTGAAGAGGGGAATGAAATTTATGGCCGATCACGAATTGGAGCCTTTGAGTTCCCCTGTGGTTACGAGCTAAAGGTAGACCTCGCATTTGATAGCCAGGGATTACTGAAAAATCGCCAGGTTCAGCGGATACGCATCTGTCCATGACGGTCAAGGACTCTTTAAAGGCTGGAGTCGAACGCCTTACTGCCGCCAATGTCGGATCTCCACGACTGAATGCGGAGATGCTGCTCATGTTTGTGCTTGGGTGCGACCGGGCGCATCTTCATGCTCATCCCGAGCGCAAACTTTCACCAGATGAGATTTCCGGCTACGATACAGTTCTTTCGCGCCGCTCGACCGGCATTCCCGCCCAATACATCACCGGCCACCAGGAATTCTGGGGGATGGATTTTATCGTGAGTCCGGCTGTTCTTATTCCCCGCCCCGAAACCGAGCATGTGATCGAAACCCTGTTGCCGTTGGCTCGTCCACTGGCGAAACCTCGGATCGTGGATGTAGGCACCGGCTCTGGATGCATCGCCCTGGCGCTGCTGAAAGAACTTCCCGAGGCAGAAGTTCATGCTACCGACATCTCCGGGGACGCTCTTCAGATAGCCCGGGCCAATGCAACGAGATCCATACCGGCGCTTCGTGCCGGCACGGGCGAGGACGCCCGTCGCTCCGTTTGCTTCCACCAGACCGACTTGCTCTATGGTTTCGAGCCTGATTCCGTCGACATTGTGGTCTCCAATCCCCCATACGTAGGCCGGTCCGAAGAAGACCAGGTCCAGCTTGAAGTCCGCAAATTTGAGCCTGCGCAGGCAGTCTTTGCTGGAGAGACCGGCATCGAGGTGATCGCCCGGCTTGTCCCTCAAGCCCACTCGGTATTGAAGCCCGGCGGATGGTTGGTCATGGAGATCAGCGGAACCATCGTGAAACAAGTCGAAAAAGCGCTTCAGAGATGGGGAAGTGTTTCCGTGGTGAAAGACCTCCAGCAGATTGCGCGCGTAGCCGTAGCCCGTAAGACTTGAAGAAATTTCAGAAACGGGAAGGGAGCAACTTTACCCCCATTTGGCACTATCGGGCTGTCCTTATGGACAGACATTCATCACCCACCTCCGTAATGGGTATTCCCGTTGCTCCTACGTTGACATGAGGAACCTAGTTTGTTACCGTTGGGCAGTCAATTTCAACGCTCTGGCCGAGCTAAGTGCTGCAAATAGTTGGCATTGCAGCCGGTAAATATCAGGCCTGACCTGGTTCCGGTAGTATGCGGGCTAATTCACAAGCTTGACGCAAATTGTCAGTAGCCCGACTTCAGTTGAGAATTTGGGGCCCTCGTAACCGCGAGCCGTTCCAAAATGGTTCAGCTGATTGCTACGGAAGGATTAATTGCAAAAACGATACTACATACTTTTCGTTGCGCGAGGCGAGGATGGACACCTCCGCAAAATTCCTATTCCGATCCATTATTTGTATGTGCTGGTTGTCGCGGCCGCCATTGGGCTGTTGAGTCTTACCGGAATTGCCAGCTCTTATACCCGAATGTTGTCCAAGGTTTCTACCTTTAATCAGATGCGTACCGAGCGGGAAGACTTAAAGACCCGTTATACCCACCTGGAGCAGGTAGCCAAGGAAAAGGACATTCAGGTAGCTTCGCTGGGTTCTTTGGCGAAGGAAGTTTCCTCTTTGTATGGCTTGAAGTCGGATCCGGTGCTCGTGGGTGAAGATACAGACGAGCGTGATGTTCAGGTTTCGAATTCACTGAGCCAGCTTTATGCGCTGAAGTCCACCGCCATGAGCGGCGCGGCAACTACCGGGATTTCACTGGGTTTGGTTCGGAACGTGACCACGGCGGACTGGGTCCGGGCCAACGCTACTCCCAATCTATGGCCGGTTGAAGGACAGATTACGGGATCGTTTGGCGAACGGATCGATCCATTCAATGGTGAGGGCGCATTCCATAGCGGAATTGATATTGGCTCCTCGTACGGACAGGCGGTGGTAGCCCCGGCCGACGGTGTCGTAGTATTCGCCGACTTTATGGGCGGCTACGGACGGGCCATCGTCATTGACCACGGGCACTCCATCAGCACCCGGTACGGCCACTTGGCTAACTTTGCCGTAGCGGTAGGCCAGCAAATTCATCGCGGCGATACCATTGGTTACGTTGGCCTAAGCGGACGCTCTACTGGGCCGCATCTTCACTACGAAGTTCGTATCAACGACACGCCAGTCAATCCTCACAAGTATTTACGCCTGACCATGGCGCACGCCGGCGGGTTCTCAGCGGGAAGCTAAACGAGAGTTGCCAGTGATTTGTGGCTAGTTGCTAGTGGTTTTTTCTAGCCACTAATCACCAGCTACTAACCGCTCTTACTGCCTTAATCCCATCCACTTTTCCGATACAACCATCGAATTTCCGGGGTTCTGGGGGTCATAGCGTACCGATGTCGGCAGGCCTAAACGACAAGAATGCAGGTTGATCATGGGCCGCAGGTAGGTCACGTCCTGGGAGCACTCGTAGGCGACGCCGGCGATGTCGTACTGAAAGACCAATAATATTGCTGCTCGCTGCTTTGGAGTCGCTTGGGTTTCCTGCACGTCGATAACGGTGCCGTCGGTGATCCGGCCCACGCGTTCCAGCCAGGCGCGGCGTTCGCGCTCAAGGTCATCGGCAGTCTTTGGCTTGCGGCGCAGAAAAAAATAGGCGATCAGCAGAATTGCGGCTGCGATTACGATCAAGGGATAGAGATGCAATGAACTCATCGTTGTGAGGACAACTCTTCGTCCTCTCTAAGCTACCAGACTACACAGGCTCGTCAGCTACCGGGTTACTCAGGGAGCCTATATGCTCAACCGTGACTTCCATGACGTCGCCGGCCACCACCGGGCCTACGCCTTCCGGCGTGCCAGTGGCAATCAGGTCTCCGGGGAATAGCGTCATGGCCTGGCTGATGTGGCGGATGACGACATCTACGGCAAAGATCAGATCATTGGTGTTGCCGTGCTGGCGTACGTTGCCGTTTACCTTGGTCTCTACGCCAACTCCCTTCCATGGGTCGAGTTCGGTTACTACGACCGGGCCGACCGGACAGAATGTGTCGAACCCTTTCGCCCGCGACCACTGACCGTCTTTCATCTGCAAATCGCGTGCGGTCACATCGTTGACGCAGGTATAGCCGAGAATGTAGGGGCGAACATCTTCATCAGGCTTTAACCGGTGGCATTTTTTACCGATGACGATTCCCAACTCGCCTTCATAGTCCACCCGTTCAGAAATCCCCGGCCGCAGAACAGTTTGGTTTGGCGCCAGTAGCGCGGAAAGCGCTTTGAGGAAAATTAACGGCTCGGTTGGAACATCATTCCCGAACTCTGCGGCATGGGCACGGTAGTTACGGCCGATGCAGACAATCTTCGATGGTTGCACCGGGGCGAGAAGGTTTGCCTCGCCGAATCCAATGTGCTCCATACGTTTACTGGGAAGGTCTTCCAAGTCACCTTCTCCTAGGTGAGGCGCGGTGGACAGCGTACGGGTGATCCGGTCTTGACCAGCGAGGGACTCTACCAATCCATAGTGTGCTTGTGAATTAAGTTGGAAGCGGCAATATTTCATGAGGCAATCAGGATATCAGGTGTGGCAGCTCAATCGAGGCGGACCAGAAAAATGGATCCCTCTGGAGTCCGGGTATCGTGGGCCACTTCTTCGGCGCGCTTGCGGTCGTCATCCTTCACACGGATGCGCACCCACCAGTCGCCAGCCGGGCTGTTGTAGCAAAGGACCTTCGCACTCCGGTAACGCTTGGTCAGGTGATCTGCGACTTCAGTGGCGGGTCCATGTTCTTCGAAGCCGCCGATCTGCACCGCCCAGCGTCCGCCGGAATCGAGCCGAGCGGGGGTTTTCAGCACTTCCAATCGGACAGATGCTACTCCCGCGCGCCATACGTCTACTTTTTTTGCGGCGGCCAGGGACAGATCGATAATTCTTCCCCGGATGAACGGTCCGCGGTCAGTGATGCGGACAATGGCAGAGTCGCCTGTCTTGAGGTTGGTGACTCGCACGATTGTGCCTAGGGGCAACGTTCGATGTGCGGCAGTAAATGCGTGCATGTTGTAGATTTCACCGTTTGCGGCTTGACGGTTGTGAAATGGCGGACCGTACCAACTGGCCAGCCCGGTTTCTTCAAACAGGGGTTTCGCATCCGCCGGAACGGTGGCAGCTTCTTTTGCCTCCTCGGCTCTTTCTACTTCCTCGTCGGCGGGATTGTTGGGCGATTCAACGGGTTTGCTTTCCGCTTTCGTCACGGGCGGTGGCGGCAGTGGTTTGGGTTTTGCCTGTGGCTGCGGTCCCTGGATTGGTGGCGCAGGCGGAGTTTTGACGACAACCTGTTTGTGCCCGCCGCAGGCAGAGAGCAGCAATGAAACAAAAGTAGCCACCGCAAGAATTGCTGCGTGCCGGCACGAAAGGACTACGCTGCTTTGATCGCTCACTTGCCCTGGGCCTTGGTTTGATCCATGTAGTCGGCGAATTGGGCCAGTTTTTCGGATGCGATCCGCAACGCTTTGGTTGAATGCTGACGCACGGCGGGAACTACTTCATTGTTGATGTAGGTGATTAATTCAGCCGCTTCCTTCTCCAGATGTTCGGTGGCTTGTTCCACCTTTCGATTAAAGTCATTCATAGCAGCTCCTCAAGCTTCGCCTCAGGCTGTGAAGTTTTATTATTGATTGGCCTCACGTTCGGGTCAATGCAAGAGCATCGGAGTTGCTACCCTCGGTCGACTGGGAGTGCCGAAAGTAAGCGTTGCTCCCTGCGATAGAATCCTTGTTCCACATGAAAGAGATGCCGCCGGTTCGAGGAATCGATACCCCACAAGGCAGACGAAAGTTTCAACGCCTGTTGTTGCGCTGGTATGACCTGAACCAACGCGACCTCCCCTGGCGGCGCGAGCCTGATCCCTATCGCATCTGGATCTCGGAGATCATGTTGCAGCAGACCCGAGTGAACGCGGTGCTGGAACACTATCGGCGATTTCTGGAACGCTTTCCGAAAATAGAGAAGCTGGCGGCTGCTCGCGAATCATCGGTGCTGGCGGCGTGGAGCGGACTGGGCTATTACCGTCGAGCGCGGATGCTGCATAGCGCAGCAAGAAAGATTGTCAAAGAGTTTGATGGCAAATTCCCCAAAACTACGGGGGGACTGCGCTCCTTACCGGGGATTGGCCGTTACACTGCCGCTGCGATCGCCAGTATAGCGTTCGGTGAGCCGACGGCCGTTGTGGACGGGAATGTTGAGAGGGGGTTGCAACGATTGACGGGAAAGCTGGTGGGAGGGGAGCAGCTTTGGGCCTCAGCGAACGCGGTGATGGATGCGAAACGTCCCGGCGATTTCAACCAAGCCATGATGGAGTTGGGGGCCACGGTTTGTTTGCCGCGAGGGCCGTTGTGCATCGCGTGTCCAGTGCGTGGTCTTTGCCATACACGTGGGGAGCTGAACAATGGCCGCGGACCTGTCCGGCAAAACAAAAGAGAGGTTAGCTATCTCTTATCCCGGCACCAGGGGAGCGTTTTTTTAGTCAAACGTCCAAGGACAGTGTCGCTCATGGCGGGGATGTGGGAACTGCCAGAAGGACAGGCAAAGCCCGGCACGAACGGAACGTGCCTGACGTTGCGACATTCCGTTACAGTGACGGATTACACTGTTCGGGTCGTGCTGGGAAAAATTTCTAGGGACGTTTCCGGAACCTGGATCAGTGAACACCGGTTGAACAAACTGGCTTTGACCGGGCTGGCGCGGAAGATTTTGCGCGCGGTGGAGGTTATGTAATCAGCTGCCGGTTGTCAGTTCTCCGTTCTCAGTTGCGGATAAAATAGATCGTGGGGAGAGAACCATGCCAGCACTTGCGGTAGGTAAAA
Organism: uncultured Acidobacteriota bacterium; assembly: GCA_963837365.1. Classification (GTDB taxonomy): domain Bacteria; phylum Acidobacteriota; class Terriglobia; order Terriglobales; family Acidobacteriaceae; genus CAWBXL01. Next base: position 498,048 of record CAWIMW010000002.1, on the reverse strand, counting down.
ATGCTCCGGGCTTCACTTTGCCTGCGATGGATGGGAAGCCATTTTCTTTGCGGGAGGCACTTGCCCACGGTCCCGTGGTCGCGGCTTTCTTTAAGATTTCCTGCCCGGTTTGTCAGTATGCATTTCCATTTCTTGAACGGATCTATAAGGCTTACGGGGCAAAGCATGTAACCATCATTGGCATTTCGCAGAATACAAAGAAAGACACCGCCGTGTTCATCAAGGAATTTGGCCTGACCTTTCCGGTATTACTGGACGATACAGATTCGTACCCTGCCTCGAATGCATACGGTTTGACCAACGTGCCAACGACCTTCTGGATTGATACGGACGGAACCGTTGAAATTTCCAGCGTGGGCTGGGTGCAACCGGACATTGAGGAGATCAACCGGAAGGCCGCCGAGGTTGGCAAGGTCGCCTTCCGCCCGGTTTTTCAGCCTGATGAATCCATACCTGCCTATCGCCCTGGTTGAGGGTCAAAAAACTGACCCGCAGGTTGCGGGTTGACCATTCCGGTTCGGTAGATGCAAGCGTATTTGAATCATCGCTACAATGAATGGTTTCTGACTAAACTCGCCGTACTCGAGGAGCCTTAAGGATGCAGAAAAGTGTTCTAGCCGTTCTCTTAGCATTGTTACTCTCCGGTTTTTCATCCGCGCAAAGAACTGCTGCTGAGTCTGCAAATGCTCACCTTCCGGGGACAGCGATTAATGCCATGCAAAAAATTGATCCGCTACGGATCCGCCAGCATGTGCGGTTTCTCTCGCACGATCTGCTGGAAGGGCGGGGAACGGGACAGCGCGGCGGCGATATTGCCGCTGAATACATCGCGACACAGTTCGCCATGTACGGCCTGAAACCAGCGGGAGAGAACGGTACCTACATGCAAAAGGTCCCTATGGTCGGGGTCACAACTCTTCCCGAAAGCACTTTTTCGCTGGTACCTGCACGCGGCGATGCCCGCAACCTGAAATATCTCGACGAATATGTCGCTTTTGATCAAACGCAGCAAGCGAAATCGAGCGTGGATGCCGACATCGTCTACGTTGGCTACGGCATTGAGGCGCCTGAATATCAGTGGGATGACTACAAGGGAGTAGATGTTCGCGGCAAAGTTCTGCTGATGCTGGTGAGCGAGCCGGACTCGAATGATCCCAAATTCTTCAAAGGACGAGCCCTGACCTATTACGGCCGCTGGACATATAAGTACGAAGAAGCAGCGCGCAAAGGCGCAGTGGGCGCGATTTTGATTCATAAGACCGACATGGCCAGCTATGGCTGGGAAGTCGTGCGCAATTCAAACTCGGGTGAGAAGTCTAATCTCAAACTGGATGGCACGCCGAAGTTGAAAGTCGCTTCCTGGGTTCAGCTCGACATTGCGAAACAGCTGGCCGCGAGTGCAGGTCTGGATATGGACAAGCTTATGGCAGATGCCCGCTCGCGCGACTTTCATCCTGTGCCTCTGCCGGTGAGATTGAAGGCACAGATGGTAAGCAAGGTCCGCCCGTTCGAGTCGAATAATGTTATCGGCATGTTTCCGGGTGCAAATTCAGCGTTAAAAGACGAAGCCGTGTTGTACACCGCGCACTACGATCACCTCGGGATACGCCCGGATGAGACGGGGGACAACATCTACAACGGGGCCGATGACAACGCAACCGGATGCGGAATTCTTCTGGAATTGGCCAATGTGTTTACCCAGGCGGTGCAGAAGCCACGGCGGTCTATCTTGTTCGCGGCGGTGACAGCGGAAGAGCAAGGACTGTTGGGCTCGGAGTACCTGGGAAAGCATCCGCCGATTCCGGCGGGGAAGATCACACTGGATTTGAACTTCGACGACATCCCTCCGCTCGGCGCTCCGCAGGAGGTGGAAGTTTCAGGATCAGACCGGACTACTTTTTATCCTGTCGTGCACGCGCTGGCGATGGAGTTTCGTTTGGCTATCCGGCCGGATGCGCATCCCGAGGCCGGTTACTACTACCGTTCCGACCACTTCAGCCTGGCCCGCGTGGGGATACCTGCCTTCTCGGTTTCACCGGGCGTGAAATTTAAAGGGCATGACGAGGCCTGGGGTATGAAGCAGGCTGAGGAATACACCGAGAAGCACTACCACCAGCCGAGCGATGAGTTCGATCCGAAAGCGGATTTCACTTGCGACGCTGTAATGGCCCGGTTCGGGTTCGCACTGGGATGGCAGGCAGCCAATGCCGCCAAGTTGGTGGAATGGCAGAAGGGTGATGAGTTTGAAGCGGCACGGCTGAAGAGCTTGGGAACTAAGTAGTCATCACCTTAAGTGTAGGGCTGATGATGAGTGTGGGTGCGGTGGCGCGTTGAACGTCGTCCGCGGTTAGTCCGGGCGCAACTTCTTCAAGTACCAGACCGGTCGGCGTCACTTGGATCACTGCCATCTCGGTAACGATCATATTCACCACTTTCTTTCCCGTCAGTGGCAGGGTGCACTTGTTCAGAATCTTAGGCTGGCCATCTTTGTTGGTATGTTCCATCGCGACCACCACGCGTCGCGCGCCGGCGACGAGGTCCATCGCGCCACCCATACCTTTGACCATTTTGCCGGGGATCATCCAGTTGGCCAGGTTGCCTTCTTCGTCTACTTCCATGGCCCCCAGCACGCTCAAGTCAATGTGGCCACCGCGGATCATGGCGAAGGAATCCGCGCTGGAGAAAAAGGCAGTGCCGGGAATTTCGCTGACGGTTTCTTTGCCGGCGTTGATGAGGTCGGCATCTTCGGTGCCTTCGAGCGGATAGGGGCCGATTCCCAGCATTCCGTTTTCGCTTTGCAGGACTACCTCCATGCCGGCCGGGACATAGTTCGCCACCAGCGTGGGCATGCCTATGCCCAGGTTGACATAGAAGCCGTCACGTAGTTCCTGGGCGATGCGCTTTACTATGCGCTCGCGCTTTTCTGCGTCTTTGGCAGGCTTGGTCATAACTGAGAACCGAGAACCAGCAACCGGAAACTGATAATTTCCTCCGCGAACCTCCATATCTTAGCGGCACGAGTAGAACTCGTACCTTTCCCATTTCCAGGAGTTAGCTAGCGGGTGCCGCCTTCCTGACGGTGCGCCGCTCAATCCGCTTCTCAAACAATTCGCCCTTAAAAATGCGTTTCACGTACACGCTGGGTGTATGCACCATGTCGGGATCGAGTTCACCAGGTTCCACCAGATGCTCGACTTCGGCAATCGTAATCTTCGCGGCGGTTGCCATCATGGGGTTAAAGTTTCTGGCGGTCTTGCGATATACCAGATTGCCCCACTTGTCGCCCTTCCACGCTTTCACGAAGGCGAAGTCGGCTTTAATGGCTCGCTCCATGACGTATTGGCGACCATCGAAGTCGCGGGTTTCTTTGCCTTCGGCCACGACTGTGCCATATCCAGTGGGGGTGAAAAACGCCGGTATGCCCGCTCCGCCTGCGCGGATGCGCTCGGAAAATGTTCCCTGAGGGACAAGCTCCAATTCAATCTTCTTGTTCAAGATCATTTCTTCCAGCAGCTTATTTTCGCCGACGTAGGTGCCAATGTGTTTGCGCAGCTGGCCTGCTGCCAACAATAGACCGATGCCCAGGCCATCCACTCCGGCGTTATTACTGATGGTGGTGAGATTTTTCGTTCCCTTTTTGACTAGCGCGCGGATGAGGTTTTCTGGATTGCCGCACAGTCCAAAGCCGCCCACTAGAATTACGGAGCCATCGGAGACGTCTTTGATGGCTTCATCGGCATTGGCAACCACCTTGTTCATAGGCAGACAATCCTACTACTTCTTTTTAGCAGGCGGAATCTTGCGCAGATGGTGGGCGCGTTCGAACTCAACCGCCAGTTGCTTAGTATTGAGGTTCTCGCGGATGTGGGCGAGACGTTGCTCTAATTTGTGCAGGGCATCCTGAATATTCTTCTTGTTGGTGATGGCAATATCGCGCCACATGGAGTAGGGGCTGGATGAGATGCGGGTCATCTCGCGAAGGGCGCGGCCTCCGGCTTCGAGCAGTGGAGCTTCATCGCCGTATTCATCCACCAGGGTCGCAGCCAGGGCGGTGGAGATCATCTGCGGGAGGTGGCTGATCCACGCGCACAGCTTGTCATGCTCGTCGGCGTCCATACTGCCAATGCGGGCGCCGATTTTTTCTATCCACTCGATAAATTCGCCACCCATACCGCTGTACATGTTCTGGCCGTGGATGGGAGTGAAAAACCATGCTGCGCCCTGGAAAAGGTCTGGATCGGCGAAATCTACGCCAGATTGCTCCTTGCCAGCCATGGGATGGCCCGCGAGGAAGCGCTTGCCCACGGTTTTGCCGAAATACTGATTTTGCTTTGGCCAGGACTTCGGATTTTGTGCTGCCGACATCAGTCAGCAGGGTTTTCGGCGGAAGCGCCGGGCCCACATGCCCGATCAGATCGATGATTGCGCCTACCGGGGATGCCAGGACCACCACCTCACTGCCACGTACGGCGTCAGTGGGAAGAGCGATGGCTTCGTCAATTGCGCCGCGATTCACGGCCCGGTCCATGACACCAGCACTGTCGCAACCGATGATCTTTCCGGCAAACTTCTTTTTCTTCAGCGCCAGACCCAGCGAGCCGCCGATCAGGCCTGTGCCGATGATGGTGATTTGACGAATGGGCATGAGAGGGTCTTACCACGGAGCCACAGAGGCACGGAGAAAAGCAATGGTTCTTGCCACGAGATTGACTTCACTGGAAGAGCAGTTGTTTTTCTCCATGCCTCCGTGCTTCCGTGGTGAAATCAGGCGATCTTGCGTCCGATGGCCGGCGCGATCATGCGCAACTGGTCCATTAACTTCGCGAACTGGTCCGGATAGAGTGACTGCGCGCCGTCGGACAGCGCTTTGTCCGGGTTGTGGTGCACTTCCATCAGTAGTGCGTCCGCGCCTGCCGCCAGCGATGCACAGGCCATCGGCGCGACTTTGTCCCGCAAGCCCGTGCCATGCGAAGGGTCGGAAGTCATGGGCAAGTGGGAAAGCTTTTTGATGATGGGAATCGCCGATACATCGAGCGTGTTGCGGGTGTAGGTCTCGAACGTCCGGATGCCGCGCTCGCACAGGATCACGTCGTAGTTGCCGCCTGACATGATGTATTCGGCAGAAAGGAGGAGTTCCTCCAAAGTGGCTGCGATGCCACGTTTCAGCAGTACCGGTTTTTTGACTTTTCCCAACTCGCGCAGCAGGTTGAAGTTCTGCATGTTGCGCGCGCCCACCTGAAAAATGTCAATGTAGGGCAGCATGACGGCGATCTGCGAAATTTCCATCACTTCGCTGATTACCAGCACGCCGAACTTGTCTCCGGCTTCACGCAGCAGTTTGAGCCCTTCGAGCCCCATGCCCTGGAAGGAATATGGCGAACTGCGAGGTTTGAAGGCTCCACCACGCAGTACGCGCGCGCCAGCCTTGGCGATCTGTTCGGTGACGGTGAATAGCTGTTCCCGCGACTCGACCGAGCAGGGGCCGGCCATTACGACCACATCGGGGCCGCCAATTTTCAAGCCATTCGGAAACTCGATGATGGTGCCTTCAGGGCGAAACGCACGGCCCGAGAGCTTATACGGGGCGCTGATGCGGTGGACATGTTCGACGCCGTCCAGCACTTCGAGGATGCGGGTATCAAAATCCGTTCGCGCACCCACAGCCGCGAGCACGGTTTGACGCTCACCCGTGGTGCGGTGAACGGAGAAACCCATGCGGATTAAGTGTTCGACTACGTCCTGAATCTGCGCGTCGGTCGCGCCTTCCTGCATTGCGACAATCATAAGAGTCTTTAGTCGTTGGTCGTTCGTCGTTGGCCAACTCCCGACGACCCAAGACCAACGACCTCCTTTTAGTCGTTTACGTCATTGTCCAATTCTGTAACTCCGCGGTCACCCTCGACCGGCATCTGCGGGGCGATCTCTTCTTTCTGAATCTGGCGCATCACGTCCATTACACGCTCATAAATCCGCAACAGTTCGCGACTGGGCAATGGGCCTTTATTCACCCGTTGCACATTCTCGAACACGCTGCGTTCGCGGTCGGGCTCATAGATGGGCATGGTGGCATCCTTCTTCAGTTTGCCTATCTCATGCGCGGCCTGCGCCCGCTCGCTCAGCAGTTCCACCAGCTTGCGGTCAAGCTCGTCAATTTTCTTGCGCCAGTCGGCGATATCCATAATCAGTCGTTCGCTTTTGGTCGTTGGTCTTTGGCCGCAAGACCAGACCTGCATAATCACAGATTGTTTGGAGAAGCAGCTTTGCGGCGATCGCGATGAAAGGCCAACGACTACCGACCAACGGCCAATAGCTGCCTTACAAATTGTGCCACAGATGCGGCTTCTTTGCCCGGATTCCGTTCAATGATTTCCACGATGGCGCTGCCGATGGCGGCGGCCTCGGCGTACCGGCCGACAGCCTGAAACTGCTCCGGAGTGGAGATGCCAAAGCCCACGGCAATTGGCTTCTTGGTGAATTTGCGGATGCGGCGAACCAGGTCCTGGGCGTCAGAAGACGTTTGTTTGCGCGTCCCGGTGATGCCGGTGCGGGAAACGGCATAGACGAACCCGGTTGAAGCCTGAGTGATTTGCTTAAGCCTCGCATCGGGACTGGTGGGGGCGGCCAGAAATACGGTTGCCAGATCGTGACTTTTGGCAGCGCGGATGTATTCGGCTGACTCCTCGACTGGAAGGTCGGTGACCAGCACACCATCGGCACCCGCCAGCCGCGCGACCTTGCAGAATTTCTCCAGTCCCATGCGCAGAATGGGGTTCAGGTAGGTGAAGACAATCAGTCCCACGGATTGCGAGTGCTCACGGATTTCCGCGGCGAGCTTCAGTACCTGTTCGAGCGAGGTGTTGTGCTTGAGTGCTCGCTCGCTGGCACGCTGGATGACAGGGCCGTCGGCGACGGGGTCGCTGAAAGGGACGCCGAGCTCGATGGTGCTGGCACCCGCTTTGATCGCCGCGAGGATGATTTCGCGGGTGGTGGCGAGGTCGGGGTCGCCGCAGGTGACGTAGGCGACCAGGGCGGGTTTGCTTTCGAAGTGCAAGGGCATGGCGGGATTGTAGATTGCAGGAGCCAGATTACAAAAGTAAGGCCTCTTTATGATATAGACTTGCTGCCCGTTGCCTGCTCATCTTGTTAGAATGACAATTGATCAATAAAGGTGACTGATGGCCCCTGATACTGTCAAGGAGATCGAACGCGCTATCGAAACGCTTACTCCGCGAGAGGTGGAGGAATTGTACCTGTGGCTGGACCAACGCTATCCGCAGCCGATTGACGTTCGCCTTCAATCCGATCTCGCGACGGGACGCCTCGACGCAGCCATTGACCGCGCTTTGGATGATGAAAAGAACGGTCGCATTAGGCCGCTTTAACGCGTGATGCAGCACCATGCCTCAACCGATTTCTGGACGCTGTATGTCTCCCTCCCGCAGCAAATACGCACCCGCGCCGACAAACAGTTCGCACTCATGAAAGAGAATCCGCAGCACCCTTCGTTGCAATTCAAGAAAGTAGGGGAGCGGCGCGGGCAGAAATTTGGTCGGCCCGAATTACGCCTGCTGGCTCACTGTTCGTGGTCCCATTCGGTTACGACGCCATCGTCCAAGGTTATTCGCAGACCGTACCGGTTCGCCCCGCGGTGATTGTATTTCCAGACCTCTCTCTTCCTGGTGCTTAGGTTTTTCCTGTCGATCCCATGCGGAGGACCGAAGGAATCCAACAACTGTTCTGCTGTTTGTCCCTCCCAGGAGCTACAGCGAAGAATTAGCTCAACAATTCGTGTGTCACCGTATTTGCTCGTTAGATATTTGATTCACGCCTGTCGTTTGGCAGACATCAACCAGACAATCAAACCAACCGCGCTGATGCATCCCAATATAAGGATCGCACCACCTACCGAATCAACGATCCGAGAGATGCCCAAGCGAACAAAGCGAAGAGAACCAGGATTCCGACAAGTGCATCTTGAGCTTTTGATCGCCTACGCATTTGCAATCCTCCGAGAACTTGTGAAACCGGTTTAACGCATCGCTGTCCATGCTCCCATTAGTCAAGTTTCAGATTCTCCCGCATAATCCCAATATCCTTATCCCCGCGTCCGGAGATATTCACAATCATGATCTCCGACTTCTTCATCTTCGGCGCGCGCTTCATGGCTTCAGCTACAGCATGGGCAGACTCAAGTGCCGGAATGATCCCTTCCGTACGCGCCAACGTAGTAGTTGCCTCCAACGCCTCCGCGTCCGATGCGGAAACGTACTCCGCCCGGCCCTGATCTTTGAGCCAAGCATGTTCCGGGCCGATCGATGGATAATCCAGCCCGGCCGACACCGAGTGAGTCAGGGCAATTTGCCCGGCGGCATCCTGCAACACGTAAGAGTAAGTTCCCTGTAGAACTCCCGGCAGGCCGCCGCTGAAGCGGGCCGCGTGATCGCCGAGCTTTTTGCCGCGGCCGCCGGCTTCGACTCCGATCAGGCGCAACTTTCTTGTCTTTGATGAATTCGTGGAAAACGCCGATGGCATTCGAGCCGCCTCCCACGCAGGCGACGATCGCAGACGGCAGCTTGCCTTCGGCTTTGAGAATCTGCGCACGGGCTTCGCGTCCGATCACTTTGTGAAAATCACGAACCATGGTGGGATAGGGATGCGCGCCCAACACGCTGCCGAGCAGGTAGTGCGTGGTGCGGACGTTGGTCACCCAGTCGCGCATGGCTTCGTTGATGGCATCTTTCAGTGTGCGTGAACCGGAATCGACGCCGCGGACTTCCGCTCCCAGCAGGCGCATGCGGAAGACGTTTAGCTCCTGGCGGCGCATGTCCTCGGTGCCCATGTAGACCACGCACTCGAAGCCGAGCAGAGCGCAAACTGTAGCGGTGGCCACTCCGTGTTGCCCCGCGCCGGTTTCCGCGATCACGCGGTGCTTGCCCATGCGCTCAACCAGCAGCCCCTGTCCAATGCAGTTATTGATTTTGTGCGCGCCGGTGTGGAGCAGGTCTTCGCGCTTGAGATAGATTTTCGCCCCGCCAAGTTTTTGCGTCAGGCGCTTGGCAAAAAACAACGGAGTCGGGCGTCCGGCATAGGTACGCAGCAGTTCCTCAAGACGCCGCTTGAATTTTGGATCGCGCTTGGCCTTCTCGTATTCGCGCTCCAGTTCCTCAAGTGCTGCCATCAAGGTTTCGGGGACGTAGCGTCCGCCATAAGGCCCGAAGCGGCCGGGAACAAATCCATCTTTCTTTCTGGTTATCGCTGCCGTTGCCATAATCAATTCTTCTCGGGATTGCGCGCCGACTGTATAAACGCGCGGATTTTCTCTGGATCCTTTTTGCCGGGCGACGCTTCCACTCCCGATGACACGTCAACCCCCCAGGGATGAAGTATGCGTATGGCATCGGTCACATTGCCGGGATTCAAGCCGCCCGCCACGACGATGGGCACAATCCTGCCGATCAAGCCGACCATCGCGACCGCTTTCTGCCAATCAAAAACCTCACCGGTACCGCCGGGCTGGCGCTCTGTGCCGGAATCCAGAAAGATGGCGTCAATCCGCCTGCCGCGGGGCATGAACCATTTTGTGGTGGCGCCTTTTTCGCCATAAAATAATCTTCCCGGCAGCGCCAAGTATCTTTTGAAATGCGGCGGAAGCCTGGGCTCGGGCGGTTGCCCTTGCAGGGTTGGATCGGCGTGGACCTGTACCCCGGTCAGGCCGGCTTGCTGGGCAATTTTCTCCATGCCTGCATTCGCGGCGTGTACAAACACCCCTACTTTTTCCAGCTTTGCGGGCAGTTTGGCGACAATGCTGCGGACCGAGTCCGCGTCAATGTAACGCGGACTTTTTTCATAGAACACAAACCCAACCGCGTCGGCTCCGGCGTCGGCGGCCGCTTGCGCGTCTTGCAGGTTCGTGATGCCGCATATCTTGATCCAGGTCATTGGCAATCGGCTCGAAGATCAGTTCTCGGATATTAGTTCCCGGTTCTCAGTGGACACCTGCCGGGGATGCTTCTGCCATCAACGTCCGCAGCGCATTTCCGGGCAATTCGGCTTTCATCAGCGACTCGCCAATCAGGAACGCCGCATATCCGGCTGCTTTTAGTTTTGCGATGTCCGCCCCTGTATGGATGCCGCTCTCGGCTACGCTGACGATGTTTTTTGGCATTTGCTCGGCCAGGCGCAACGCAGTGTTCAAATCCACCTGAAAGGTGTGCAGGTCGCGGCTATTGACTCCGATTAGGTTGCAGCCTGCGTTGATCGCGCGATCCAACTCTTCTTCATCATGTACTTCGCAAAGCACATCTAGTTCATACTCCCGTGACTGTATGGACAGTCCCACCAGTTCGGCTTGTGACAGCGCAGCTACGATCAGCAGAATTGCATCGGCGCAATTCGCGCGAGCTTCCAGCAGTTGGAATTCATCCACCATGAAGTCCTTGCGTAGACAGGGGAGTTTCGTGGCGGTGGATGCGATCCTCAGGTTTTGCAGCGAGCCCTGAAAGAATTCTTCATCGGTCAGAACCGAAAGCGCGGTCGCGCCGGCGGCTTCCAATTCCGGCGCGAGCACGCCAGGATCAAAGTTGGGACGAATCAAGCCCCGCGATGGCGAGGCCTTCTTTAGCTCAGCGATAATGCCGATGCCGCTGCGTCCCCTCGACTCCAAGGCCCGTCGAAAGCCGCGTGGAGCATGCTCCTGCGCCTGCTTTTCCAACTGACGCAAGTCCGCTGTCCTGCGGGATTCGGTCACCCGGCGGCGGGTAGCGGCGACAATGTCGGCAAGCTTGGAGGGCATAATTCCTCAGGGGTTAAGCCACAATCGCTCAATTATACGGGTACGGACTACGAGAGATGAGGGGCTAGCGGCCCCATGCTTGGTGCCATCGAAGGGACTCGAACTTGAGCTGTTTTGCGGGCGTGAAGCCGAGCGTCCGCGAGGCTGGGAGTCCGCAGAGCCTGTCCTGAGCCTGCCGAAGGACGAAATCCTGAGCTTTTGCGAAGGACCTCCCAAGTTGGTGCCATCGAAGGGACTCGAACCCCCACACCCTTGCGGGTACATGGACCTGAACCATGCGCGTCTGCCAATTCCGCCACGATGGCAATAAATACATAAGTGAGGCGAGCCCGCAGGCTCGCCGTGCAGGAAGGACTGCCCAGCTATTCTATCGTGGAGAGACGATTGCTTCAAACCGGAGGAGATTAACTGCGATCCGGCGTAAAATTGCTGACCACGGGGTGGGGATCATGTACTTTGAGCAATTCTTTCTGGGCTGTCTGGCGCATGCCTCCTACATGCTGGGATCGCAGGGCGAAGCGATAGTCGTGGACCCGCAGCGGGACGTGGAACTTTACCTGAACGCCGCGGAAGAGCATGGCTTGAAGATCCGCCACGTTTTTGAAACTCACCTGCATGCTGATTTTGTCTCTGGCCACAAAGAAATGGCCGAACGCACCGGCGCTACTATTTACATCGGAGCACAGGCAGGAGCGTACTTTCCTCATGTATCCATCCAAGATGGATTCGAACTTCGCGTGGGGAAAATTCTGGTGCGCGGTATTGAGACTCCAGGGCACACGCCGGAGAGTATTTGCCTGGTGATCTACGATGAGGAGAAATCTTCTTCCGATCCCTGGTCTGTCTTAACGGGGGACACGCTGTTCCTGGGAGACGTGGGCCGTCCCGATTTGTCCAGGACTCACACCGCACAGCAATTGGCAGGCATGCTCTACGATAGCCTGCACAACAAACTGCTAAAGCTCCCGGACAACGTTTTGGTTTATCCGGCGCACGGGGCCGGTTCGCTTTGTGGGCGCAACATGCGTGCCGAGCGCTCCTCCACCATCGGCACCGAGCGGCTGACCAACTATGCGCTGCAAATCAAGAGCCGAGATGAATTCGTCCGCCAGTTGACCGCCAATCTACCGGCGCGGCCTGAATATTTTGCCCAGGACGCCGAAATCAACCGCGAGGGCGCGCCAGCGCTTGGAAAACTCCCCGAGTTACAGGCCGTTTCTCCGCAGGAACTGAAATCGCTTTTGGAAGAAGGAGTCGCGGTGCTGGATGTTCGTCCCGGCGAGCAATTCGCTGCCGGACATGTCCCTGGTTCCATCAATATTGCGCTATCCGGACAGTTTGCATCATGGGCGGGCGCGATCCTGGGCTTGGGGGCAAGGCCCGTGCTGATTGCGGAGTCAACCGAGCAACTTGAGGAGGCGCGCATGCGCCTGGCACGGATTGGGCTCGAAGGTGAACGTGGATATCTGAAAGATGGCGTAGAGGGCTGGAAGAGCGCCGGGTTTCGGCTGGCGCTGTTGCCCGAAATCACCGTGCAAGACCTGCAAGCGAGGCTGCGGTCGGGAGGAATGCAAGTACTCGATGTACGTCGTGAACCCGAATGGCAAGCCGGCCATATCAATGATGCAGCATGGTGGCCCCTTGATAACTTCCGCGTCTCAACTCCTGAACTTGATCCCAGTGTCCCGCTGGCAGTCCACTGCAAGAGTGGATATCGCAGCATGATCGCGTGCAGCCTGCTTCAGCGCGCCGGTCTTCAGCATGTGATGAATGTCAGCGGGGGTTTCGACGCCTGGGAAGAAGCGGGAATGCCCGTTGCTGAAGAGGTTGCTGCGACATAAAAGGGACAGCCGGGCGGCTGTCCCCATGGTCTCGCGTTAGCCTTCCAACTTGGCGTTCATGGTAATGGTAGCGTTGAGCACCTTCGAAACCGGGCAGCCGGCTTTGGCATTGCCTGCCAGCTTTTGGAATGTCGCCTCGTCGGCTCCGGGGACCTTGCCCACTACATCGAGATGGACCGCGGTGATCGTCCACCCAGCATCAAGTTTTTCCATAGTGAGCGTGGCCGAGGTCTCAATGCTTGAGGGAGTAAGTTTTTCGTTGCCCAACTGGGCTGACAGCGCCATCGAGAAGCAGGCCGCATGTGCGGCGGCGATCAACTCTTCCGGATTGGTGCCGGGTGTATCTTCAAATCGGGTGCTGAAAGAATACGGGGTATTGTTCAACACCGTGCTGGCTGAAGACACCGAGCCTTTGCCGTCCTTCAGTCCGCCCTTCCAAATTGCGCTTGCCTTGCGTTGCATGGAAATCTCCTGTTTCGATTGAAGTGAGAGTCCCTATTGTAGATGGAGAAGCGCCGAAGTGTCAGCCACACCTCAGTAAAAATCAGAGCAACTCAAATAAAAGCCGCACTTCGGGCAGCTCAGTTTGCACCGATTGTCCTTGAGTTCGGTAGAGCAATTGGGGCAGAACCGCGAAGGGTTGGCGGCCGAAGGCAACATCGGCGGTTTCAGCTTCTTCTCCGCAGGCAAGTTTCTGGACTGATCGTAAGGAACGGGCATATGCGGATGTTATTTCATTTCAAATCCGACCAGTCAAGGATCACTTTCCCACACTGCCCCGAACGCATGGCGTCGAAACCTTTTTCGTACTCCCGCCACGAGAACCTGTGAGTAATGACGCCGGATATATCGAGACCGGATTCCAGCATCACCGACATTTTGTACCAGGTCTCATACATCTCCCGGCCGTAAATGCCCTTGATCGTAAACATGTTGAAGATCACTTTATGCCAATCAATGGACATCTCTGTAGCAGGAATGCCCAACATCGCGATTTTTGCTCCATGGCTCATGTTGGCCAGCATTTCGCGGAATGCGGCCGGAGAGCCGGACATTTCCAAACCGACATCGAAGCCTTCGTGCATTCCCAGTTTCTTCTGAACATCTGGCAAGGACATTTTCTGGGGATTCACCGCCATGGTTACCCCGACTTTTTCTGCCAGAGTCAGGCGGTAAGGATTCACGTCAGTGATTACCACATGACGGGCTCCGGCGTGCTTCACCACGGCAGCAGCCATGATCCCGATCGATCCGGCTCCGGTAATGAGGACATCCTCGCCGAGTACTGGAAACGACAGAGCAGTATGGACGGCGTTGCCGAAGGGGTCAAAGATGGCGGCTATTTCTAGGTTAATCCCGCTGTGATGCCGCCAGATATTGCTCATGGGCAGAACGATGTACTCTGTGAACGCGCCCGCGCGATTTACGCCGACACCGCGAGTTTGGGCGCAGAGGTGACGGCGTCCGGCAAGGCAGTTACGGCAAAGACCGCAGACCACGTGGCCTTCCCCGCTGACCAGTTCGCCGGGGTGAAAATCAGTGACGTTCGATCCCACCGAAACGATTTCACCGACAAATTCGTGCCCGATCACCAGGGGGACGTGGATGGCGGACTTGGCCCAATCGTCCCATTCGTAAATATGGAGGTCGGTTCCGCAAATTCCGGTCTTGAGGACCCGAACTAGAACGTCGTTGATTCCATACTCCGGAACCGGAACCTCTTCCAACCAGAGACCTTTTTCTGCGCGACTCTTTACCAATGCTTTCATGGGGAGGTGGCTTCCTGTTCCCGATTCTACGCCAAAGAAGCAGTCGCGCTGGTTCTTGCAAATCGCCAGGTTGGCGGTAACCACTTAATTACAGAGAGGATATTCGATATCGACAGAACCCCTTTTAGGTTTGCCAGCTTGGCGGAAACTGAGGAATGATTAAAGGACTCCAAACCTAAGTTTGCCCGGCGGCTGGGAGCCTGACAATTTGTCCTTGATTATTCTTACAACCCTATGATAATATTACACTTAATAACCATCATGCCAAAGTCCCATGTCATACTCGTGATCGTGTTGTTGATGGCCTTGGCTGTGGTGTTTTTTGCTCCCTCGATGAATCTGGAGCCGACGGCATTGCGAGCTTCACGGGATGCCGCGATGGTGATTCTGGCCATCTTTATTGCCTCTCATCTCTTCCTCTGCGCAGGTTCCCTGGCAATGCTTGAGGAATGTGATTTTTCTAATCGAGATGCCTCGGGCCCAGCCTCAGCCAATCAGGCAAGCCTGATCGATTTGTATTGCACTCGCCTCTGCTAGCCATTATTTCTCCGAACTGACGACGTGCGCCATCTTACGGCGCGTCCCCACCCTTAGCTACAACGCCACTTGGAGGAGAAATGAGCACAATGAATGCCCAGGGCATTGCCGAACAATTTTTTGCACGGCTGGCGGAAGCGCCGGAGCGGGTCCTGTTGCTCGACTACGACGGAACGATTGCGCCATTCACACCAAAAAGGGATGAGGCACTTCCTTACCCGTTGGTAGCCCGCATCCTGCAGCGGATTCTTCGTGAAACAAATACACGGGTAGTGATGATTTCGGGACGCCCGGCGTGGGAATTGCGGTCTTTGCTGCAAATCAGTCCGGTACCGGAGATTTGGGGCAGCCACGGAATGGAGCGGCTCTGGCCGAGCGGTGACTATCAACTGGCGCCGGTTGACGAGAAGCAACGCATCGCCCTGACCTCGGCGGCCAACGCATTGGCCGAACTGAACATGAGCTCTCGCCTTGAACATAAGTCTGCCTCCATAGCGTTACATTGGCGCGGCCTAACGCCGGCAGCCGCAGATCTGGCGCATCGCCTGGCGCGGCATGCCTGGACGCCAGTCGCGGAGATGAGCGGTCTTGACCTGTTGGAGTTTGACGGTGGGTTGGAGCTGCGCGTTTCCAATTGCGACAAAGGACGTGCAGTCCGAGCCGTACTTGCGGAAGTTGGCGAAGCCAGCCTGGTTGCATACTTAGGGGACGATCAAACGGATGAAGATGCATTCCGTGCATTGCGTACGCAGGATTTAGCGGTTCTGGTGCGCCCCGAATTTCGCGATACATGCGCCCAAGTCTGGATCAAACCTCCCGAGGAATTACTTCACTACCTTGGAGACTGGCTGCTGGCCTGCGGAGGTGTCGCATGAGCCGACTTGTCATCGTGTCCAACCGCTTGCCGGTTACCCTGCACGAGGTGAGTGACGGGGGTGGCGTCGAGGTCAGTTCTGGAGGACTGGTCACAGCGTTACGTTCTATCGTGCGGAAACGGGAAGGCTGCTGGATTGGGTGGGCTGGAACAGACCACGATCCGACGGTTGAACAGCGGCTCCGGACCGATGTGGCCCTGGACACTTGCCGCATGGTGCCTTTGTTCTTATCTCCCGACGAGCAGAACGAATTTTATTGCGGATTCTGCAACGAGATCCTTTGGCCTCTGTTCCACGATTTACAGTCGCGCTGCAACTTCGAGCCGGCCTACTGGCAGAGTTACGTTAAGGTCAATCTGCGTTTTGCCGAGACGATTTCTTCGGAGGCAACCGCGGACGATACGGTTTGGGTCCACGATTACCACCTCATGTTGCAAGGGAAGTTGCTGAGTGACCGCTTCGACCGCCGGCGCTTGATGTACTTCCATCACATTCCCTTCCCGCCACCGGACGTTTTTGAGAAACTTCCCTGGAGGTTGGAGGTGCTGGAGTCGCTGTTGAGTTTCGGCACGGTTGGATTCCAGACCGTACGTGACCAGAGAAATTTTCTGAGTTGCGTAAGGCGTTTCTTGCCGGCGATGGCGGTGCGCCGGGCAGGGGTCCACCTTTCGGTGGGGCAGGGCAATCAGCGGGCCCTGGTTGGCGCCTTTCCGATCGGTATTGACTTCAACGAGTTTGCTGAAATTGCCGCACAGGAGGCTGTGGTACAGCAAACCCAGCAAATTCGCAAGAATCTGAGAGACTGCCAAATCGTTCTCGGAGTGGACCGCCTCGACTACACCAAGGGCATTCCTGAAAGATTGAAGGCGTTCCGCAATCTGCTCAATCATCATCCTGAGCTTTATGGCCGCATCAGCCTGATTCAGGTGGTTGTGCCTAGCCGGGAAGACATTCCGAAGTACCAGGAACTGAAAATGCAAGTGGAGCGCCTGGTGACCGAGATCAACGGGCATTTTGGCCGGACCAGTTGGGTGCCAGTGCATTATCAGCACCGCCATCTGTCACGTCCGGAACTCGTCGGCTACTATTGTGCTGCTGACGTCGCGCTGATCACGCCGCTCAAGGATGGAATGAACCTGGTGGCCAAGGAATTCTGCGCTTCACGAGTAGATGAGCGCGGAATTTTGATTCTCAGTGAGTTTGCCGGGGCGGCCAGCCAGTTGCGCAATGGGGCGTTGCTGGTCAATCCGTACGATACGGAACAAGTGGCTTCCGCAATCTATCAGGTATTTCACATGAATCCGGCGGAGGCACAACGCCGCATGCGACGGATGCGCCGCAGGGTCTGTGAAGAAGATGTCTATCACTGGCGTGACCAGTTTTTCAAGCAGAGCAGCCCGGCGCAGACCGGCACTGGCCCGACTCCTCTAGGGAGTGATGTTCTCCTGGCACCGGACGGGCCGGAAATTTCCATGGCCGCGGCAGGAGAACATTCGTGAAAGCTTATTTGCAACTGGCTGCGCAGCACACCTGGTTGCTACCCGTAGCAGAGATATTTGGTCTAGTCGTGGTCGCGTGGGTGATGCGACATCTTGTCATCTCACGCCTACGGCGGTTTACGAAACATACTTCGACTACCTTGGACGATGCCCTCATCGATATCGCTGATAAGGCTATTCGTCCTCTTCTTGCTCTGGCAGTGCTGTTGACGGCCCTCAACCTGGTTCCCTTGCCACCCAAGTTTGATCGGGTTGCGAATCGCGGCATTTCTCTTTTGCTGTTGATCACCGTTGTTTACTACAGCGCCAGAGTAGTGAGGATTTTGCTCGATGCCTGGCTGAACCGAATCCCTGGGCGCGAGAGTCTGCGAGATCCGGTGCGATTCGTCGGGCAAGCGGTTGTCGCCGGGCTAGGCCTGATGATCGTGCTCGACAACCTGGGGGTGTCGCTTACTGCGGTCTGGACTACGTTGGGCGTGGGCAGTGTCGCAGTAGCACTTGCGTTGCAAGATACGCTCTCGAATTTTTTTGCCGGGGTCTATGTTCGCCTTGATAATCCCATACGACTCAACGACTACGTTAAACTAGAGAGTGGTGAAGAAGGATTTGTAGTACAGCAGGGATGGCGTTCAACTCGCATGCGTACGCTGCCGAATAATATCGTGATCGTTCCTAATGCCAAGCTGGCCTCGGCGATTGTCACCAACTACTCGCTGCCCGAGACGCAGATGTCGCTGCTGATCTCCATCGGCGTCAGTTATGAGAGCGATCCTGATCAGGTCGAGCGGATCTTGATTGAAGAAGCTCGTGGTGCTGCCGGCCACGTTGCCGGACTGCTGGCGGAACCTGCTCCCTTTGTGCGCTTCATTCCAGGGTTTGGCGACTCCTCATTGGATTTCACATTGATCTGCCGGGTGAACACGTTTGTGGACCAATACCCGGTCCAACACGAGTTGAGGAAGCGCATCTTGGCTCGCTTCCGGCAAGAAGGGATTTGCATTCCGTTTCCACAGCGCGATGTTCACCTGTTTACACCGGATGCGCATGAAGAGTTTGCTGTTCCCAACACGGGACGCGTCACAAATTTCCCAAGTAGGGACCAAGCATGAAGCATTGGCAGTCGCCGAAATTTGAAGGGAGACGTATAGTAAGAAACAATGGCCGAAGGTAATGGTGATCGGACTCTGAAGTGGTATTCCACGCGGGAGCCGGTAATTCTCGTAGTACTTTCCTTGATGGCAGCAGTTTTCTTCGTTGCAGTTTCTGCTCTGTCCGCGAAGTTCCATGCTCAACAGGAAGCGTTGGGCCAGAAGTGGTTTGGGCGGGCTACAGGGGAACGCGCAGCGGGGCATCTAGACCGCGCGATCAGTGAGTTTCAGGCCGCGGAGCTGTATTCTCGGGACAACTTTCGTTACCAGTTGAACCTGGCGCAAACCCTTGCCGCCCAGGGGAGTACCGATCAAGCGTATTCCTATCTATTGAACCTCCGCGAACGGCAGCCGGATGATGGGACCGTCAACCTGGAACTGGCCCGGGTGCTCGCCAAGAAGGGGGATACAAGCCAAGCCATCCGCTACTATCACAACGCGCTCTACGCTGTGTGGGCCAATGAACCTGAAGAGCATAGGCGCGCGGTGCGTTTGGAGTTGATTGACTTTCTCCTGGCAAACAATGCAAAGACGCAGGCCCAATCTGAATTAATCGCGATGGCAGCGAATCTTCCGGATGATGCCAACATGCACATACGGGTGGGGGACCTATTTTTACAGGCCCAGGACGACGAACACGCGCTGGCCCAATTTCGGGAAGCTTTGAGGATCGATAGACGCAACCCGGCGGCACTGGCGGGCGCTGGCCGCGCGGCGTACGAGTTAAGCAGGTATCCCGCTGCCAAGCGCTATCTTCAGGCTGCGGTTGCCGCAAAGGCTGACGATTCCGCCAGCGGTGAGCTACTCAAAACGGTGACGCTCGTGCTCGATATGGATCCCTATCGTCGCCCGATCTCAACTAGCCAAAAGACCCGGGCAGTGATCGCGGCATTTACGACGGCTGGAGAACGGTTGAAGACATGTCACCCTGCCGCTTTTGCGGGTACACGCGGTACGTCTGGTGCGGTGGCTGAACCTTCGCTCGATACCCGCTGGAAAGAGATGAAGCCCCGCGTGAATCAGCTGCGGCTGCGGCGAAATCCGGACCTGGCGGATGAAGCCATGGATTTGGTATTCACCATTGAACAGGAAACGAGCACCACGTGCGGAGCGCCTGCGGGAAAAGATCTGGCACTACTCCTCGTCTCCAAATTGCATGAAGGAAACGAGAGGTGACAGAATTGGCTCAGTCGCAACCCGCCATAGCGTCGTCTGATAACCCTGCAACCACCCCGCCCCTTGGTCCGATCGAATCTGCTTCACGCGCACTGCTCCGTCATGTTTTTCAGGAAGAGCGTTTCTTTCTTGTATTGTCCGTTTTTATTGGAGTCTTCTCCGGTTTGGCGGTTGTCTGCTTTCGCTTTGCCATTGACTGGGCGCGGATTTATCTGATCGGCTCCGAGACTGTAGCCTCTCCACTTCATCTGATTTTGGCGCCCACGTTGGCGGGCCTGGTGATCGCGGTGCTGGTGATTCACGTATTCCCCCTGAGCCGGGGCAGTGGTGTAAACCAGACCAAGGCAGCGCTTTATATCTACAACGGTTACATTCCATTCCGTACTGCCATCGGGAAATTTATTACCTCGTCGTTGGCGATCGGTTCAGGACACTCGCTTGGACCCGAGGACCCATCCTTGCAGATTGGGGCCGGTCTGGCTTCACTTTTGGGGCGGAAGTTGCATTTGTCACGGGACCGCATGCGATTGATTGCTCCCGTCGGGGCCGCGGCCGGATTGGCTGCCGCGTTCAACGCGCCAATTTCTGCCGTCCTTTTCGTCATCGAAGAAGTAATCGGACGGTGGAGCGCTGGGATTCTCGGCTCCGTCGTGCTCTCCGCGGTATCGAGCGTGGTCGTCATGCGCTGGTTTCTCGGTTCCGAGTCTTTGTTCCGCATCCCCGCAGTGGGCCTGGTACGCCCCGTGGAGTTGATTGCCTACAGCGCGTTGGGGATTATCGGGGGGCTGGCTTCCAGCGTTTTTTCGCGCGGGATTGTATCGCTGCGGCCGCGCTTGAAAGATCTTCCACGCTGGACGCAATATCTTCAGCCGGCCGCTGCCGGCCTGGTGATTGGCGTAATTGGCGCATTGGGATTTCCCCAAGTGATGGGCGCGGGCTATGAGTACATGGACCAGGCGATCCACGGCCGGTTTACTTGGCAGATTCTCGCCATTCTGGCGGGACTCAAGATCCTGGCAACCTTGTGCTCCTTCGTGAGCGGCACACCCGGCGGGATGTTTGCGCCGACTTTGTTTATCGGTGCCATGCTGGGAGCATCCGTAGGTGGGTTGGAACACGCGCTATTTCCGCATCTCATCACGTCAACCAGCACCTACGCCCTGGTGGGGATGGGCGTGCTGTTTGCCGGGTTCCTACGCGCACCGATGACCTCGGTCTTCATGGTGCTGGAGGTCAGCGGGAACTATTCCATCATCTTGCCGGTCATCATCGCGAATACGTTTGCGTACGTCATCTCCCGCGGGCTGCATCCCACACCGATTTTCGATGTTTTGACGCGTCAGGACGGATTGGATTTGCCGTCCATGGAAGAACAGCGTGAAGCCGACATTCTCCGCGTGGAGGATGCTATGCGTCCGGTCAAAGATCCGGTTCTTAATGCCGATGAATCCGTCAGTCAGGCCGCGCTACTAGCTGAGAAGTCTGCCTCTGAACATTTGCTGGTTCGAGTAAACCCTACAGGTTGGGGCATTACCAGCAAACCGGAACTCGCAAAGATGGTCAACGAAGGGAAGGGGAACCTTAGTCTGCGTTCCGTGCTCCGCAAACCGATCACCTATTTGCATCCTGATTACCAGTTAGATATGGCATTGCCCTACGTGAACCAGTGGCCTGTGGTTCCTGTGGTCAGCCGCGCCAACTTCCAACACCTGGAAGGAGTGATCACGCAGCAGGATGTTTTGGAACGCTATCGTGAAGTCGCGGAGATGTGAGCTTTGCAGACTGCGTTCCAGCCGCAATGGTTACCTTGGATGACCGGGGGATGCGGGTGCCGCGTTGCCGGCAAAGCGTGGGTCTTGTCCGGCATAGTCTTCGGGCCGTGCCACTTCGGAATTGATCCATTCGATCACAGCCGCAAACCCCAGACTCTCCGGATCATGCTGTAGATAGCCCGAAACGACGCCCATCACATGAAAGCCATGTCTCAGCTGGAACGACAAAGTCGGGTCGCCAAGTTCACCGCGTATGACTGCAATCACGTAGTCTTCAGCTTTCATTCGGTCAACATACTTGTGATAACCACGAAGACGAGCTCCAGCACGGATGCGCAGCAACTTCAAGCCCCGCACTAGTTCGCGACGCGCATGGTAGATTTTCGACCCCACGCCCCGGCCTTGCATGGAAGGGCGCACCATGACTTCCGCGCCGTACAGAGTCCGCCCCTTGGCAGAATCGTGATTGGTGAACAAGCCGTGATCGGTAAAGTCCCGCCAGCTTTCTTTCATGTCATAGTCGTCCCAAAACACAATCAGGCTGGATGCCAACCCCACCACGTGCTGCGTGCCAGATTCCACAGCAACAAATTGTCCTTCAGGAAAGACGCGGAGATGGGACGCCAACTGCTCCTCACTCCAGGGGACGCTGTTTCTATACACCTCCTGACACATAGAAATGATTCCGGCAAAGTCATCCGGTTTGGTGTTTCGAACCACGATCTCAGGTTGCATGCTCATAAGGTCACAATTTCCGGTTCCATGGTGACCGAAGCGCTGCGAACGCTATCGAGCAGCGGGAGGACGGTGCCACTCTCACGCGCATCGGCAATGGTTTTCAAGTTTAATTCTCCGATGACCATCATTTCTTGATTGGGATTTCCTTCAGCCAAAATCCCATCACGAGAAAACGCAAAATCGCTGGGGGTGAGAATCGCTGCCTGGCCATAGTTGAGTGAAACCGCGGGCACCATGGGCAGAGAGCCCACGGTGTGCGACTGGATCACATAGATCTGGTTCTCAATGGCCCGGGCGTGGCAGCAATACTTGACCCGCAAGAAACCCTGCCGCTCATCGGTGCAACTGGGCACAACCAGGATGTGCGCCCCCAGACGAGCTGCCGCACGGGCGATGTCAGGAAATTCGACATCGTAACAGATCGCAATCGCCACTCTACCGAAACCAGTTTCAAATACCTTGAGTTTTGAACGCGGTGAAATCTTCCAGTCTTCCTTTTCAAACCGCGTCATATGGAGTTTGCCCTGGACGCCGATTCTCCCCGCGGGGCTGAAAAAGAATGAATCGTTATAGATCTCGTCTCCGGAATCGCCGCTAACGGGGATACTGCCACCGACGATGTACATACGATGCTTGCGGGCCAGGCTTTCCATCAGTTCCAGGTAGGTGGGTCCCTGGCGTGCCAAATCCTGGATCTGCTCGCGAATCGGCCTCTTGACATTGCCGAGAGTCAGCAGTTGGACGGTAAAGTATTCCGGGAATACGATGAGCTGGCAGTTGTAATCTGCGGCGGTCTCGACCAGCGCTTCCACCTGATCGCGGAATTGGTTGAAGGTTTGGACCGGCCGGATGAAATATTGCAGCGATGATACGCGTATCCGTTCCATAATGTAGTTTAGCGCGACTAACCCAATGACACGATATCTTCTCCGGGGTGCTCCAGCGCCAGCATCACCAACAAGTAGTCCTTCACGTGGCGGGTAAGTAGAAAATTTTGCTTCACGTGCTGATATCCATTCTCTCCCATGCGCTCACACAGTTCGGGATCATCGAGAAGTTGCCTGACGCGTGAGGCGGCGCCTTCCGGGGAATGGACCAGAAAGCCGGTCACACCGTCAATGATCTGGGTTTTGATCCCGCCCACCGCACCGCCAATCACCGGCTTCCTCTTCCAGAGCGCTTCCGCGACCGTCAGACCGAATCCTTCTTTAATCGACTTTTGCATCACAATCGTGGAGCCACGCACGATGGCATTAATCTCCAGATCGCTAAATGGGGGTAAAAGCAATACGTGGATGTCAGGATCGCCTTCAGCTGCTTCCCGCACCTTCGCAAGAACCTCCGCTCCTTCCGGGTCATCCGATGCGCCGCCACCCGCAAGCACCAGCTGACAGTCATGCCGCCGCCGCACCATGCGGTAGGCAGCTATGACGCCGAGTGGGTCCTTCAAGTAGTCAAAACGCGAAATCTGGGTGACGACCGGGCGTTCCGGGTCGATGGAATACTTTGCCAGGACTTGCGTAATCTGGTTTGGCTGGAGATCACGATTCTTGTCGGCGATGGGATCAATCGAGGGATTCACCATGAACTGAGGCATGGTCAGATGTTGCGCGAACTCCGGCATGGAAAAGATGGAGGCATCATATTGCTCTACATACGGCTTTAGGAAGTTCCACACTCGCGGATCGGGGGCAGAGACATCAATGTGACAGCGCCATACCCAGTGCCGGCCGCCGTTTTGCTTCAGCGCAATCAGTCCGATGGGTTGGGGATCGTGGATCCACACTACTTCTCCAGTGATGTTCATGTACTTCACGTTCATCTCACTGGTTGTCCGGAAATGCTCCAGCATGTCCTCGGTAATTTCTTCCTGTTTACCGTGAAGGGCATTGTGGAAAGCCTTGGTGACATTGAAGAATGCGCTGTCTCCCTTGATGACATCCCAGGAAGCGTCGATCCCAAGTTCCTTCAGCAAGGGAACCATGCGGGTCAAAATCTCGGCCACACCACCGCCAACAGGGGTCGAATTGATATTTTGCAGTTTGCGGTTCTTTAAGTAGCCGGCCAACACGCGCAGTTCATCAAGAACTTCCTTGCCGACGATGGCTTCGTAATCCTGAAGGAGCGGCAGCATATCAATGAACTCCGTTCCTGGAGCCGAGATCTATGAGTTCCTCTTTAAGTTCGTCCAGGGTGCGGGTGTAAGGATCAAGCTGATCGATTTCCGCCGCCAGTTTCGTTTGTCCCTGCGAGGCGAGCCAATGGGAAAAGTCATTGGTGGTCCGTCCGAGGCGTAGGCGCGCCTCAAGAAAATGGAAGTACAGCGAGGTGGTGGTGATTCCCGGCAACTTGGCGAAAAAATCAACCGGGTCCTGGGCCACGATTCCGGTTGGCATGATAAAGCTTTTCGACTTGCAGAAATGAAGCTCGTCCCCAGGCGGGCATTCACGCAATTGTCCCTTGCTCGTCCGAATATGGTCCTCGACCATGCCGAGGATAGACTCACGCAGGTCACGAATGGTGGTGAATGCCAGCAGGTCGATCGCTGCCAACCTCTCGGCCAGGCCATCTTCTTGCAAAGCTTCGGAAACCCACACGGCAAAATCGCTGTAAACGATCGGCTTTTCGAAATGGTGCGACAAGAACCCGTGGTGCGTATGGTAAAAAACGGACGAACCTGAAACGGTATGCAAAATCGCCGAGAGATCGGAAAGATTGCGCGCGCTGAGTCCAGTGAGTTCGACCAGACGTTGCTCGGTGGAAAAACGGAAGGGCGGTGACGGATTCACTGCGATCATGCTCCTTTTGACGAGAAATCATTGCGGCTCTCACCGGCCTACAAGGATTGTGTTCTCTGTATCAAAAAGAATATCTCAGGCGGTGGAGTCCCACCTGAGATATTTAATTCCCAATTTAGGCACATCTGTTAAACCGGAGATGCTCTCCGGTTTTGCTGCCGGCACTCTCCATTGTGTTCAGCTAAAACACGCGCTCTTTCGGGATTGGAAGGGCTGCCGTTTGTAACCTCTAAACGTCCGCCCACGAGCAGATCGGCGTGCTCCTTTCATGCGGCCTTGCGTTGAAGGCAAGAGTCAATCTTGCCCAGTGCATCGCCATGGGACCGCTTGCAAACCACGTCACTGGCCCCGCGCTGCCGCGCCCACTCCACGTCCGCTGCTTCCGGTGCTCTGCATTTCAGGATGATGCAGGGGATTTCACCATGGGACAGACGCATCCTCTCCATGAGCGCTTCGCAGCCTACGTCAGGGAGATAATCGTCCAATAAAACCAGATCAAAACGCCGTGCTTCCAGGATTTCCAGCCCCTGGCGGCCACCGAACGCGGTCGTGGTGTCGTATCCCTGCTCTTCCAAAAGCCACTCCATTGACGCATCTTCTAGGCAAATCCCAACGGCACAATTTGTAAGATCTATCTAAGGGCCACAACGTACACTGAACTTACCGCGTGTTATGGTTAGCCACATGCGTCAGGAGATTGAGCAGGCCATCCAATTGTTGAAATCCGAGCAGCCGGATTCCATGGAAAAAGCGCTGGCGCTGTTGCAGGACTCGGTATTCTCCTTCAGCATGCGGGTGTGCCAGCAGCGCGAAGACGCGGAAGACACCATGCAGGAAGTGCTGGTCAAATCGCTTCCTTACCTGCAAAAGTTTGACAGTCCGAAAGCGCTGGTGGTTTGGCTCTACAAGGTGGCGAAGAACCGCTGCCTGATGAGCCGCCGCAAGAGTAAATTTGCGCCGAAGCAGAGCCTCTCCTTGGAAGAGTTGATGCCGGACCGGAATGACCTCGAGCATCTGGCGAATACCGGGCCAATTAATCCTGAGACGCTTGCCCTGCGCAGCGAAGAGGCGCAGCGTTTGCGCGACGCGGTGCAAAAACTGCCCTCTGACTATCGCATCGTTCTTGTCCTCCGTGATATGGAGGGACTGACCGATGAAGAGGTGGCAGAGATCACCGGCCTGCGCCGCGGTACGGTAAGAGTTCGATTGCATCGCGCGCGACTATTTGTGCGCAAGAACTTTGCCGAGAGCGGCCGGCAACACCCCATCCAGCGCAAGACATTGTCCTCAGAATCACCGCAGGTCCGTCCCCGGCGTTGTAAAGAAATGTTCGCCGAACTCTCCGATTATCTGGATGATCAGTTGGACGATAGGTTCTGCGTGGAGCTGGAGAAACATCTGGGTGGATGCGAGCCGTGCCAGGCATTCTTGTCGAACCTGGAAACCACCGTCGAGCGCATCCGAAAATTGCCCAAAGAAGATATGGACCGTAAGCAGGCGGCTGAACTGCGAAAGCAGTTGATTGCCTTGCAGCGCGAGCTTGCTGCTCAACGGTAAACTACACTAAAATAAGCACTTACATCACTCCATTCTCTCTCTCCCGAAAGACCCCGATTTTTCCTGTAACAAATTCTGCGCGGCTGCATTTATTCGCGTGGTTCGCAATTGCGAAACCACGGGAGATGAATATGATCAGCGCAAAAGTCAAACTTACGCAGCCCATGGGGCAACAGCGGCAATTTGTTGCCGAGACCGGAACCGGGCACCACATGCTGCTCGACGATTCCGCCGGTGCGACCGGGGCCAAACCCATCGAACTGGTGGCGGTCGGATTGGCCGGCTGCACTGCATTCGATGTCGTCACGATTCTGCGCCAGAAATATCACCAGAAGATCACCGGGTACGAGGTGCGTGTCGAAACGGACCAGGCGGAGCGTCCGCCACAGGTCTTCACTGCGGTCCGCATTCATCATGTGCTTACTGGTTTCGCCATTGATCCTGCCATGGTAGAGGAAGCGATCCGCCTCTCGGAAGAGAAGTATTGCTCAGTTGGCGCGATGGTAAAGCAAACGGCCACGTTCAAGACGACGTACCAAATTGTCGAAGAAACAACCGAGTGGATGAATGCGCCGGCGGTGTCCGGGGTATCACGGTAACTTATGCTACGCAAACGTGATTGTGATCACTGCTCAATAGCTGCTCGCGGGATGACCATGAACACGCTGGCCTGCCTTGGTTTGCTCATAGGTGTGTGTCTATGAAAATTGTATCGACCTACGCAAAACGGTTTGCCGTAATGGCGCTGTGTTTCGCCGGCTACTCCGCCGGTGCGCAGCAAACGGTACCTATCTCTCTCACGCAGGCGGTCCATATTGCGTTGGAGAAAAATCCCATGCGTAAAGCGGCGCTGGCTGACACAAAAGTTGCGGCCGCCGGAGTTCGCGAGGCCCGAGCCGGACTTCTCCCCAGCCTGACTTTTTCGGAAACTGCGACGCGCGGGAATGATCCGGTGTACGTATTCGGTAGCCGCTTGCGGCAACAGCGCTTTACGTCTGCTGACTTTGCGCTCAACCGGCTGAACACCCCGCTACCTTTCGGCAATTTCAGTACCCGGTTCGGCGGGAACTGGAACCTATTTGACTCTTTTGCCAGCTGGCGGCGGGTGGACCAGGCGAAGTCAGCGCAGGAAGCCTTTGCTCACCAGTTAGACCGCGCGGACCAGGAGACCACGTTTCGCGTAATTGACGCTTATTACTCGGTGCTGCTTGCGAAGAAACGGCTTGAAGTTGCGGGGCAAGCAGTGAAGACGGCGCAATCCATCCTGGACCGCAGTCAAGCCAGGTTCGAGAGCGGGCTGAGCGTGGAATCAGATTTGCTGAACGCCAAGGTGCGTTTGTCCACGCGGCAGCAGGAGTTAGTTCGCACGCAAAATGATTTGTCGTTCTCTCTGGCGCAACTGGAGGTTGCGATTGGCTTGGCGCAGAGCAGTTATGAGCCAAGCGAAACATTGTCTGAACGTTCTCTGCCGCTTTCCTCGCTCACAGAACTGGAGCAAAAGGCGCTGGAAAATCGTCCGGACCTGAAACGCATACAGGCGGAAGAATCCGCACAGAAGCTGAGTGTGGCGATTGCCAAGTCGTCTTTCGGTCCGCGCGTCAACGCCTTTGCCTCCTGGCAAGCCGATAACCCGACATTTCTTGCAGGGGGCGGAGGAAACAACTGGATGGGCGGGATTGAACTCCAGCTCGACCTCTTCACCGGAGGCGCAAAGCGGGCCGAACTGAGCCGGCAAAATGCACTGCAAGAAAAAGTCGCCGCATTGAAGCAGGCGGCCACGGATGGCGTGCGGCTGGAAGTCCGGCGGGCTTACTACGATGCGGACGCAGCGCGGCAACAGGTAGAGATCGCCCGCGGCGCAGTCACTCAAGCGCAGGAAAGCCTGCGCATCAGCCGTAACCGGTACGAGGCCGGACTCCTGACCATTACTGATCTGCTAAGTACGGAAGAAGCCACGTTGCGGACGCAGCTTGATTACTGGCAAGCCGTCTCCCGATTTCAGACCAGCTACGCCAACCTCGAATTGGCCAGCGGGGCTCTGAGTCCTAATTCTCCGGTGGTGCAGCCATGAACAATATGAAAGTTACAACGATTAGTACAAGCGTATTTCTCTCAATTCTTATTTTCGTTCTTGCTGGTTGCTCCAGTGAGCCAACCAAAGCCAGCGCAGCGCCGGAAGTGGTACGCAACGTGTCAGTGACCTCAGTGAAAAGCGGCATCGTCCCCAATTATCTGGACGCAGTGGGCACGGTGCGGGCCGCACAGAGCAGCCAGATTGCCAGTCAGATGATGGGAAACATCATGGAAGTGCGCGTTCACGAAGGTGACCATGTGTCCCGTGGACAAGTGCTGGCCGTGATTGACGACGCTCAACCCCGCGCAGCTGTGGACCGCGCGGAGGCCGCGCAAAATGCGGCGCAACACGAGGTGGTTGCAGCGAATTCCGACTTCCAACTGGCGGAAGCGACATTCAAGCGCTACACGGATCTCTACGAAAAGAAATCAGTCAGTCCTCAGGAGTTCGATGAAGTGAAAGCCCGTTTTCAAGGCGCGCAAGCGCGCCGCGACATGAGCCACGCAGGACAAGCCCAAGCCCAGGCAGCGTTAGCCCAGGCCCGCACTGCATTCGAATATAGCCGGGTGCGTGCGCCGTTTGATGGAGTCGTGACCCAGAAGCAAACAGAAGCCGGAACATTAGCGAGTCCGGGGATGCCAATGTTTACGGTGGAGGATCCGCGCCTTTACCGGCTGGAGGCAAGCGTGGACGAAGCTGATATTGGCCTGGTGCATGCCGGACAGAAAATTGCGGTACAGATTGACGCGCTGGATTCGGGCCTCGCCGGGAGAGTCGCGCAAATTGTTCCAGCCGCCGATCCCGCAACCCGCAGTTTCCTGGTAAAGATTGATCTGCCGTCTGACAAGCGCTTGCGCTCCGGCCTGTTCGGGAGGGCGCGAATCGCGCACGGCGAGAGGGACTCCATCCTGGTGCCGCGCTCTGCGGTGGTGAGCCGCGGCCAACTCCAGGCCGTCTACGTCCTCGATGCGACGCAGATTGCAACCCTGCGCTACGTGACTCTGGGCAACGTGATCGAGGACAACGTGGAAGTCCTCTCCGGCCTTGGCAGCGGCGAGAATCTGGTCACAAACCCTGGAGACCAGGAGCTTGGCGGCAAGCAGATTGAGGTCAAACCGTGAGCACACCTTCCACCGGGCCGGCCCACGGACTTCGTGCTGCGGGACTGATCGCGCGCAGCTTCATTGAATCGAAGCTTACCCCGCTGGTCATCGTCGGGGCGTTGTTACTGGGCATATTCGCCATCCTGCAAACTCCGCGCGAAGAAGAACCGCAGATCGTCGTGCCCATGCTCGATGTGTTTGTGCAGATGCCCGGAGCATCGGCGCAGGAAGTTACCGAGCGAGTCACCGTCCCCATGGAGAAGTTGCTGCGTGAAGTTCCGGGGGTGGAGTATCTCTATTCGATCAGCCATCCCGGAATGAGCATGGTGATCGTGCGGTTCTACGTCGGGACCAAAGAAGAAGACGCCATCGTCAAGACCTACAACAAACTTTATTCGAACTTCGATCGCATTCCACCTGGAGTTTCACCGCCGATCATCAAAGTACGTTCGATTGACAACGTGCCCATCATGGCGCTGACGCTATGGGGCAAGAACTATGACGCCTATCATCTGCGCCTTATCGCCGGGGAACTGGAAAGCTCTCTGAAGCAGTTGGACGACGTATCCGAGACGGCGATCATCGGCGGACAACCGCGTAAGGTTCGGGTGGTTCTTGATACCGCTCGCCTGGCGGCTTACAGGCTCTCACCCGGTAGTGTCCTCGGTCAGTTGCAGGCGGCAAACTCTCGCGGACAGGCCGGCAGTTTTGCGCGCGACAACCGTGAGTTTCAAGTTGAGGCAGGTACGTTCTTCACTCGCGCGCAAGACCTGCAAAAAGTTGTGGTCGGAACATACGGGGGTCGCCCGGTTTACTTGAAAGATGTAGCGGAGAAATTGGAAGACGGAGCGGCGGAACCGGACAATTATGTCTTGTTTGGCAATGCCAAGGGTTCGGGTGAGGCGGTAGGCGCCGAATCTCCAGCGGTGACGATCACGCTAGCCAAACGCAAAGGCACCAACGCAACCATCATCGCTGAGCGTGTACTGACCAAGTTGCAATCGCTGCAAGGCTACATGCTGCCCAGCGATTTGCATGTCACTGTTACCCGTAACTACGGCGAGACGGCAAAAGACAAGTCCGATGAACTGTTGAAGCACCTGTTGCTGGCCACGTTGTCGGTGACGCTGTTGATTGCGTTTGCTCTCGGCTGGCGTGAGTCTGGCGTCGTGCTGCTAGCTATTCCTGTAACCCTGGCGCTGACCCTCGCGATCTTCTACTTCTACGGCTACACGCTAAACCGCGTCACGCTGTTCGCTTTGATTTTCTCCATCGGCATCCTGGTGGACGACGCCATCGTGGTGGTTGAAAACATCGTGCGCCACTTCCGCTTGCCGGAGAACTGCGGACGCCCGTTGGCCCAGGTTGCCACCGAAGCCGTGGACGAGGTCGGCAATCCCACGATTCTGGCTACCTTCGCCGTGATCGCAGCCATACTTCCGATGATGTTTGTGCGCGGGCTGATGGGACCATACATGCGCCCGATTCCTGTAGGCGCATCGGCAGCGATGATTTTTTCCTTGATCGTTGCGTTTGTCGTTTCGCCCTGGTCGGCATTGAGACTCCTTCGGCATTACGCGGGAGGAACCGCCAGCAGCCACGAAGCTGAAGGTTGGACCACCAAACTCTATCGCCGGTTGATGAACCCGCTGATCCAAGATTCACGCCGCCGTTGGATGTTCCTGGGTGGAATGGTAGTCCTGTTACTGATCGCGATGACATTCGTGCCCTTGAAATGGGTCCGCGTGAAGATGCTGCCCTTCGACAACAAGAGTGAGTTTCAAGTCATTATTGACATGCCGGACGGAACGCCGCTCGAGCAGACCACGCGAGTAGCGCAGACATTGGGGCGATACCTGGGCCAGCAGCCGGAAGTCATCAATTATGAGATCTACTCTGGCACCTCGGGCCCCTATAACTTCAACGGGCTGGTACGCCATTACTTCCTGCGGCGGCAGCCGAACCAGGCCGACATCCAGGTCAACTTGCTCAATCGTCACGAGCGCAGCGCACAGAGCCATGAGATCGCCCGCCGTTTACGGCCGGAACTCGACAAGCTTGCAGCCCCGTTCGCGGCGCGCATCAAGGTTTCCGAAGTTCCGCCGGGACCTCCAGTGCTCCAGACATTAGTTGCTGAAATCTACGGACCCGACGCAAAGCGGCAGATCGAGTTTGCCGGTCAAGTCAAGAAAATCTTCCAGCAGACTCCCGGCGTCGTGGATGTGGACTGGTACGTCGAAGACCCGCAAACAAAATACGATCTGCAAGTGGACCTCGACAAAGCCGCCCTGAACGGCATTACTTCTACGGATGTTACCCGCACCGTGCAAGCCGGGCTGGGTGGCGCCAACGCCGGGCTTTTGCACGATCCCAACTCCAGGGAAGATGTACCGATCGAAGTGCGCCTCTCGCGGCCGGATCGCTCGGGGATCGAAGGATTGCGCAGCCTGAAGTTGTCGACACCGTCAGGCGCGCAAGTCTCTTTGGGTGAAGTCACTAACCTGCGGCAGACCACGATTGATACGACCGTGTACCGCAAAAACCTGCGCCCAGTGGTGTACGTGACTGGAGACGTCGCCGGCGAAGAAGAAAGCCCGGTTTACGCCATCTTCAAAATGAAAGATGCGATCGCGAAGCTCCAGCTTCCCGAAGGCTACGCGGTGCGGCAATACATGGGCACGGACCTGCCGGAGCATACCGAGCGGCTGGCGATGAAATGGGACGGCGAGTGGCACATCACGGTTGAAGTCTTCCGCGACCTTGGCCTAGCGTTCGCCGCAGTGCTGGTGTTGATCTACGTGTTGGTGGTCGGCTGGTTCAAGTCGTTCAAGACGCCGCTGGTCATCATGGCGCCGATCCCGCTGACTCTGGTCGGCATTCTGCCCGCACACGCTATGATGGGCGCGTTTTTCACCGCCACTTCGATGATTGGCTTTATTGCCGGGGCGGGGATCATCGTGCGGAATTCGATCATCCTGGTGGATTTTATCGAACTACGAAGATCGCAAGGCATGTCGCTGGAAGAAGCGGTGGTTGACGCCGGCGCAGTGCGTTTCCGTCCGATGCTGCTGACCGCAGCGGCGGTGGTGGTGGGAGCGAGTGTGATACTGTTTGACCCGATTTTTCAGGGTCTGGCGATTTCACTGATGGCCGGGGAAGTTGCTTCCACAGTGCTCTCGCGCATGGCGGTACCTGTACTCTATTACCTGAGTAAGCGCGGAGAAGTGATCAAGCTCGCGACGCTGGAATGCCCGGTTCCTGCCGCGAAATGAATGAGGAGCTTAACTACTTGGAGGAAACCATGACTGTCGACCGTTATCTACGAATGATTGCCGGATTTTTCATATTGCTGTCTTTGGGGCTTGGATACTGGGTGCATCCCTATTGGTATCTGTTTACCGCTTTTGTGGGCTTGAACCTGTTTCAGTCGGCGTTTACCGACTGGTGTCCCATGATGACGATTTTGCGAAAATGCGGAGTCAGGCAAGCACAGTAAACCCTACCAAGGGACAAGATTCAGCCGGCGACTGAGGGCTTGAAACGGCCGTATTGCACTCAACTCACTCAAGTTGCCAAGACTAGAATGTTCCATTAGTCTGGATTTTCTACTGTCTTGATCAATCGCCGGGATGGCGGAACTGGCAGACGCAGCGGACTCAAAATCCGCCGACCTTCGGGTCATGGGGGTTCGACCCCCCCTCCCGGCACCAGCTGTAAGGACCCTCACAAATTCCAGGTTTCCACGTTTGCAACCCTGAAGAACATCTTGTGTCATCGTGAGTAGCCGCCACTGACAATACAATGTGAGTCATGGATGAAGGAATCCATAAGACCCACCGCCTCGCGGGTGAGAATTTGGTTTGGGAGCAACGATGGCATCCGCTCCGTGAAGAGTGGGTGATGGTTGCAGCCCATCGAGATAACCGTCCCTGGCACGGCGAAACGGTTGAGCATAAGCATAACCCTGTCCCTGCGTACCTCGCAGATTGTCATCTGTGCCCTGGAAATCTGCGCGTGAGTGGCGTGTGCAATGAGAACTATTCCCGCACTTTCGTTTTTGACAATGACCATCCCTGTGTAGATATGGATGCTCCGGCAGAGTTGGCTTTGGCTCCGGGCTTTTACCGGAACCGCCCCGCCACCGGAATTGCCCGCGTAGTTTGTTACAGCCCCAAGCACAACCTTTCGCTGGCCGAACTGGAGCCGGGGGAGGTGGAAAATCTTTTACAAGTGTGGCAATCGCAGTATGTGGATTTAGGAAATCGGCGGGAGATTGCTTATGTTTTGATTAACGAAAACAAAGGCAAAGTGGTTGGGGTTTCCAATCCGCATCCGCATTGCCAGATCTACGCGACGAATTTTGTTTTCCGCACCATGGAGGTCGAAGCCCAAGCCAGCCAGCGACACTTGGCGGAAACCGGGCGGTTTCTTTTTAAGGACATTATTGCGGCTGAGAAGCTGGATGGCCGGCGCATCATTTGTGAAAACAATTCAGCGATCGCATTCGTGCCGTATTTTGCGCGTTATGCCTACGAGGTTTACGTTGCGCCGAAAAATACCTACCCGAGTATCGCCGCTATGCCAGATGGGGAATTGGTTGATTTTTCAAATATCCTGCATCAGGTTGTGATCAAGTTCGATAATCTTTGGCAGATGCCTTTTCCCTACATCATGCCGCTGCATCAGGCGCCCAGCGACGGCGGCGATTACCGTGGCTTTCATTTTCATATTCAATTTCATCCGCCATTGCGCAAACCTTCACTGTTGAAGTACCTGGCAGGACCGGAGATCGGCGGCGGTAATTTTCTGTGTGATTCCTCGCCTGAAGCCAAAGCGGCCGAGCTGCGAGCACAGCCTGACCAGCACTACAAGCACTGGCAAGTGCAGGAGAAATAGTGTCCGCACATCCGTTGCTGGACCCCATACGCAAGTTACATGCGCAAATCCGCGATGCCGTTGTGTCAGCTTGTGAGGAATGTTCAACGGCAGCTCTTTCCCGAGTTGCGCGGGAGGAAGAAGGCGACACTATTTATGCGGTTGACCGGGTCAGTGAAGAGTTGATCGTCAAATTTGTTGAGCGGGAAGCCGACAAGGATAACGGGATTGTGTTGATCGCGGAGGGGCTCTCGGGTGGGCAGATTGTTTTACCTCGGGGAACGAGTGCCGACGACGCGAAATGGCGGATCATCATTGATCCAATTGATGGCACCCGTGGGTTGATGTACCAAAAACGGAGTGCGTGGGTATTGACCGGGATTGCGCGGAATTGCGGTCCTCAAACCAATCTCCAAGACATCGAATTGGCGGTGCAGACTGAAATTCCGCTGCTCAAGCAGCATTTGTGCGATTCGGTTTGGGCGCTTCGCGGACGAGGCTAGTGAAGCGGAACGAAACAATCGGCTGAGTGGAGAAATTACCCCGCTGCAATTGCAACCTTCCAGCGCAAAGACCATTGCTCACGGGTTTGCTATGGTCTCCCGTTTCTTCCCGGGAGCCCGCGAAGAGCTGGCGGCGCTGGACGAAGAAATTGTGCGTGAAGCGCTAGGGCCTGGGAAGCCGGGAAAGGCAAATTGTTTTGAAGATCAGTACGCCTCTACCGGTGGTCAGCTATTCGAGTTGATGGCAGGGCATGATCGCTTTGTTGCTGATCTGCGGCCACTCATGGAGGGCGGGCTGGAAAAACGAGGTCTAGCCCTGGGGATTTGTTGTCATCCCTACGACATTTGCACGGAACTGATTGCGCGGCAATTGGGCGTGATCGTTACCGATCCCGCCGGCAATCCGCTCAGCGCACCATTGGCTGTGGAGCCGGATGTCGCCTGGGTCGGATATGCCAATGAGCATATCCGCTCCCAGATCGAACCGTTGCTGCAACGCGCGCTACGGAGTCGCGGATTCATCTAACGGCCACTATGTGGCCGTGTAATCGCACCTTCTCCGGCAGATTGCACCAACGCTGCGTACTTTGCGAACACCCCGCTGGTGTACTTGGGTGGCAGCGGCTTCCATGCCGCCAGGCGCTGCTTCAATTCGGTGTCGCTGATATCGACTTCCAGCAACTGCTTGTTCACGTCGATGTGAATCATGTCGCCTTCGCGGACTGCCGCGATTGGCCCGCCCAGTGCGGCTTCCGGAGATACGTGGCCCATCATCAGGCCCCGGGTTGCGCCGCTGAAACGCCCGTCGGTCAGCAAGGCAACGGTGTCGCCCAGGCCTTCTCCAACAATAGCGCTGGTTACGCTTAACATCTCCCGCATGCCAGGGCCACCTTTTGGGCCTTCGTTGCGGATCACCACCACATCCCCGGGTTTGATCTGCTTGCTGGTCACCGCAGTCATGGCGTCTTCTTCGGATTCAAAAACCCGCGCCGGACCACGATGTGTCAGCCGCTCGTGACCGCTGATCTTTGCCACGCAACCATGCGGAGACAAATTGCCTTTCATGATGACCAGTCCACCGGTCTTCTTGAGCGGCTTATCGAGCGGCGCAATCACCGGCTGTCCGGGGGTCTCCTTTGCCTGGTTTGCCTCCTCAACGAAGGTCTTGCCAGTAATCGTTAAGGTTGAGCCGTCCACGCACTTGCCATCGAGCAGCCGTTTGGCGATCACAGGAATGCCGCCCGCGGTGTAAACATCGGAGGCGACGTATTGTCCGGAGGGTTTCAGGTTGGCCAAAAGAGGAGTGCGTTCACTGACTTTCTGGAAGTCATCAATGTCCAGTTCGACTCCCATTTCTTTTGAGATGGCGAGTAAGTGGAGTACCGCGTTGGTGGAGCCGCCTGTGCAGGCCACGCCCGCAATCGCATTGTGAAATGCCGGCTTAGTGAGGATGTCTTTGGGCAGGATACCTTTGCGCAGGGCATTCATGATGATGGCGCCGCATTTAAAGCACACGTCGTCCTTCGCCGGATCCATGGCGGGTACGCCGTTGAAGCCCATCGGGGACAGCCCAATCAGTTCCATCACCGTAGACATGGTGTTGGCCGTGTACTGACCGCCACAGGCGCCTGCTCCCGGACAGGCGACATTTTCCAAATCGAGCAATTCCGCGTCGGTCATTTTTCCTGCAGCATTTGCGCCGACGGCTTCAAACACATCCTGAATGGTGACGTCTTTGCCTTTGTATTTGCCCGGTGCAATGGTTCCGCCATACAGGACCAGCCCCGGCAAATTCATACGGGCGATGGCCATTGCCGCGGCGGGAATGGTTTTGTCGCACCCGACGATGCAGACCACGGCGTCAAACAACTGCCCGCGGCACACCAGCTCGATGGAGTCTGCAATTACTTCGCGGCTTACCAGCGAGGCGCGCATGCCCTCCGTACCCATGGTTTCACCGTCGGAGATGGCGATGGTGTTGAACTCCATGGGAGTGCCGCCGGCGGCGCGGATGCCTTCCTTCACCTTGGCCGAAAGGCGGCGCAGGTGGAAGTTGCAGGGCATGGTTTCGATCCAGGTGTTTGCCACGCCGATAATCGGCTGAGTGAGATCGGAATCGGTGAAGCCGATGGATTTGAAATAAGAACGGGCCGGAGCGCGATCGCGTCCGTCAGTGATGCCACGACTGCGATGTTTTAGATCCATGGTGTAAAAGAATAAGGCAGAGAAGGCGGTTCCGTACAGGCGCGGAGGCACTGATTTATGCAGGTAGATTTCTGGCAGATGACCCAACTGGAAGAATTGAAGAAGAAGGCAGGAAAGCGTTACTTCGAATTCCTGCGGGTTCCAGCCATGAGTACTGGACTCTACACGCTAACGGAGGGAGCCACTGACCCGCAGTCTCCGCACAAAGAAGACGAACTTTACTACGTGGTGCGAGGACGGGCGCGGATGAAGGCGGGCAACGAAGATCATGTCGTGGCATCCGGTACAATAGTCTTCGTAGCCGCTGGAGTAGAGCACCGCTTCTACGAGATTGAGGAGGAATTGGCGGTGTTGGTCTTCTTCGCTCCCGCCGAAAGCTGAAGGCGCTTAGTCCTTGACATTCGCTGGTTCTTTCGAGGATGGGACCCAATAAACTTCTTCTTTGAGGATGTCTTTGGTAAATCCGATCCGCTGCAAAATTCCCATGCTGTTGGCCACCATCCCCGGATGACCGCATAAATATCCAACTGCATTGACGCCGGAAATCCCCCACGCATCCGTGTACTTACGCAGCAGGTCGTCTACTCGTCCCCATTCACCTGTCCAGCTGTCGTCTTCATGAGGCCGGCTCACGGTGGCGACATATTTGAACCATGGAGCTTCCGCGGCGAACTGCTGAAGCTCGTCCGCATAGCCGAATTCCCAGGAGCGGCTGGCGCCGTTCAACAAGAAAAGTTTCTGGTCGCCTGCGAATCGTCCTTCCTTCCAGTCCTTAAAGAGAGTGCGCATGTAGCTGACAAATGGCGCCACACCGGTAACGGTTGAGACCAGCAAATGGTTGCTTCGTCCACGAGTGGTGTCCAGTGTGAAGCGGCCTTTGGAAGCCTTGCGCACCAGTACCTGGTCGCCTTCGCGCAGCTTGTAGAGCAGAGGGGTGAGTTCGCCCTCTGCCACTAGTTCGAAGAAAAATTCGATTTCACTCTCGTGCGGCGAGGACACGATCGAGTACGGACGCTCCGAACGCTTGTTCATGCCCTCAACACCCAGGGTCGCGTATTGGCCGGGCGCAAATTTGAATTCGCCCTCGGGTTGAATCCGGATGGCCCAGAGATCAGGCGCAAAATCCATGCGCTTGGTGATGCGGGCGCGGTAATGCTTGTCGTCGGTCGTGCTCATGGAACCTCAGTGGATGAATTTGCCGCACAGGCGGTAGTTTACAGGACTCCGCAGGTTTTGCGGGAACGCTGAGTATCAAGTTTTTCAATGACTTAGATCGGATTCCGGTCAGCGGACGAGAGTAACTTGGAGGCAGCACAGGTCCTCCCTATACTCGGCGGCATGGATGTGCCCAACAATGATCCCCGGCTAAAACCGACCCCTGATTACGGGTCATTAGGGCCGACGTCGGACACGGAGCAAAAGATCATTCCTCCGGGAACTTTTCGGTCTATACGGCTGCTAGCAGCACTGGCCGGGATTCTTTGCGCATTGCCCTTCGTAGCAACCGGAACCGTGCGCGCCGCGTGGGAACAGGTTGCGCAATTTCTCAGCATTACCGGGAAGCCGAAGCCAGCGTCGCCAGCGTTGCTTTCCCAACACGAAACGGAAGGATTGGACAGCTCTTCGCCTCAAGCCCAGGCTGAGTTGCTTCTGGAACGTGCCATCAACCACTACGAGGGAGCCAGCGACCAGATCGCCAGCCGGGTGGATGCCTGGCATGGACGTGTAAAGATGACGCCGTCGTTGAATTCTCTCTTCACGACCGCTCTGAACTCGAACGACCTGCGGGTGCGGGCCGCGGCGATTGAGGTTGATTTGGCGGCGTTGAATATGTCGAAAACGTCAGCCACGGTGGACCAGTTGGCATCGCAAACCGATTCCGGGGACCAGAAGTCGCAGGTTTGGGCGCTGTGGACTCTGGGTTTGCTCGGCAATCGCGGGGTTGAGCCGGGCCGCGTGTCCGAAATTCTTATGGCCCATGTCCACGATTCCAATCAGGACATTCGTTATTGGGCCGTCGAGGGCTTGGCTTATCTGGGCACGGACGATGTGATTCCCGTGCTCCTGCAAATCTTTCATGATGATCCTTCGCCCACCATCCGCGAGCGTGCAGCCTGCGGGCTGGCGCAGTCCGGGATGCTCAATGAGCAGCAGCGGCGAAGCGCGGTCCCACAACTACTCGACTTTGCCGACGATACTTCGCTCGATGGTCAGACCCATACCTGGGTCTATCAGGCGTTGCGGGATATCACCGGGCAGAGTTTGCCGAATGATCCCGCTGCCTGGCGGAACTGGTACAACAATCATTCGAGTTAACCAAAAAACTGCGCCGCAGATTTTCGCGGATTTGCGCGGATAATAAATCTCAAAATCTGCGTTGATCTGCGTAGACCTGCGGCTAAGTTTTTCAGTTTGCCATCTTGGCTACGTGCAAATCGAATCCAGTTTTCGGCAGCAATGATGTCAGCTCAAAAGCCTTGAATCCATCGCCGCTGATTTCGGTGTGGCGATAGAGCCCCGGCTCGCTCTCGACAGTCTGATGGCGTCCTTCCATGTCATCGAGAAAAGTTTGAGCCGACTTTTCGTCCGCCTGATGGTCCTTGGATTGAGTGACGATGGCCTCGGCTGCGTAGGAGCGTGCCAGCTTCGGCCAGTATTTTTCCAGCAGGCTGGTGCTGCCGAAAATGTCCGCCCAGATAATTTCTCCGTTCACTGCGACCACTACGCCAACCGCGTTGTGCTCACGCAATTGCTGGATCACGCTCCGGTAATCGCGCTCGATGGGAGCGGCCACAGAGTCAACTTTTTGTTTGACCTCGTCGTTCTGCATCACGCGGGCATAAGAGCTTGTCCCACCCAATGCCGCGGCTGCTGGAGGCGGTGCCTGGGCAATCATTTCTGACCGGCTCTTGCCGACCTCCGCCCAGACTTTGGATTGGTCCTTGTCGCCCATGGCCCTTCCCCTCACCGCAGGCTGCGCCATAGGTGCGGCGAAGGCGTTGAATTTTTCCGATGTGCCGGTCCAGCGCCCAGGCTCCACGCAGAATACGCTTAGATCCACAGGGTCACTCTCTGCGGGCACAACGCGGTCTTTGCCGATCACGCGGTCCTGCTTGCCGCCAGTCACAATTTCACCGGCCAGCAGTATCAGTGGACGTTTGGAGTTGTTGACCAGCACCAGCGTGTTAACCTGAGCTCCGCTTTGCGGTCGGTGGTTGCCCTCTTCCCAGATGCCTGTCGGCCTGCGGCGGCGAATCAGTCCCTGGACATTGCCGTACTCGGTCACAACCACATCGCCTGAGCGCAGACCTTCATCCAGAGTCAGAAATTCATTGGTGTCGTGCGAGGTGGCAGCAACCACCGGAAAGACGGTCAAATTGCCATGCCGGATCGGCGCCAAGACTTTGTAATGCGAGTTAGCCGGAACTTCGCCGGCTTCAACCCGTGCATGTGGAAAAAACGCGAGCGTTAATGTGCCCGCCAAAAACAGAGATGGAACTAATATTCTTAAACTCATGGGTAGAGCCTCCCTGGGTACGAAAGGCACCCCGAGTCCCGCCTTGGTTGAGGGGCCCAGGGTGTCTTGCTTTCCCCCACTGGAAGAACGGTAGAATTTGAGCTACTTGCATCCTAAAAATTGGTAGCATCGCCCATAGGCAAGCTATGACGAACGGACCGCAACCCGTCGTGGAGACCTCCGAGGGGATAACCTTGCTTACGGGGACTCTCTACCAGCGGAGCGGAGGGGCGAAACTCGGACTGACTCAGGAACGCTTCTGCGCGGTCTTGGGGGAAGTGGCGGCCAAATATCTCCCGAAGGATGCGCCAACCAATGACCGGCACGAACTGTATTCGTCTCTGAAAGTTGAAGACCTGGCCCTGGCCCATGCGTGTGCCGCGGGCAGCGAGCGGGCGTGGGAAGTCTTCATGCACCGCTTCCGCGAGAAGCTCTATGACATTGCCGGCTACATCGCAAAAGAAAGTTCGGCAGCGCGCGAACTTGCCGATGGTCTTTACGCCGATCTTTATGGGACAACTACACGAGACGGGAAGCGGGTTTGCAAACTGTCCTCATACACGGGGCGTGGCTCGCTCGAAGGATGGCTGCGCACGGTCTTGGCGCAGGAATATGTCAATCGCTATCGCAAGCAAAAGCGGCTGGTGAGCCTGGACGAGGAGAACGAGGAGGGCGAGCGATTTGCCGCAAAGGAGAACGAGCCGGTCGTTGCGGTTGATCCGCGGCTTGAAGCAGCGACCGATGAAGCCTTGGCCGCACTTCCGGCCGAAGACCGGTTCGCGCTGGCGGCTTATTATCTCGACGACCGCACCTTGGCGGAGATTGCAAAGATGCTGGGTGTGCATGAGTCCACCATCAGCCGAAAGCTGGACAAGTTGGCTAAGTCATTGCGCAAGCAAATTGTTGCCGGGCTGCTAAAGCGAGGTATGGACCGGCGCCAGGCTCAGGATGCATTAGAGGTTGATGTGAGGGATTTAAGGATCGCCGTGCGTGGTAGTTTGACGCAAGAAGCGCGAGTCCCGTCGTTCCCTGAGAAGAAGGCAGAAGCGAGTACTGGAGATGGAGCGTAGTTGCAGCAAATGGAACAACTTCCCAAAATCGTAGGCCAGCGTTTACAGGCGGTTAGCCCGGGGGCACATCCCGATGCCAACCTGCTGGCGGCGTTCGCCGAGAAGTCCTTGCTGGTGCGCGAGCAGGCGCGGGTTCTGGATCACCTGGCCGGCTGCGCGGCGTGTAGGGAAATGGTCGCCCAAGCGCAACCGGAGGAAGCTTTGCAAAGTGGGGTTGCAGGCACCTCATCCCCTCGCTCTTGGTTGCAAGGCACCGCCGTACGGTGGGCCGCATTGGCTGCTTGTGTAGTTGTGGTGGGAGCTGTGGTGATATCAAGGTCACACCTCTTGCAACGGTCGCCGATGGCCAAGGTGACCACGAGCGCCCCGGTCGAAGTAGCCAAGGTCGAGGTGGCCAAGAATGAGGAGCAACCGGCGCCGAGTGCTCCGCTTCCACAAGTGCTCAAGGGCAAGGAATCGGAAAACAAACTGGCTTTATCCAAGACCGCGCCGGTTGTCGGCACCCGGCGAGATGAAGTTGCTGAACTCGACAAACAGCAGTTGGCAGCAACCTTGCCGAACGTATCAGGAGAGAGCCGAAAGCTGGATACCGACAAGGAAGTTCTTCAGACCTACCACGGTGCCAATTTGCCTGCGGGAAACGCTCTGGGGGTAGGCCAGGCGGCTGCGGCGCCGG
Source organism: uncultured Acidobacteriota bacterium (assembly GCA_963837365.1). Taxonomy (GTDB): domain Bacteria; phylum Acidobacteriota; class Terriglobia; order Terriglobales; family Acidobacteriaceae; genus CAWBXL01. The sequence continues at coordinate 455,523 of CAWIMW010000002.1, read as the reverse complement.
TATCTTCTCCGATGGTGGATGAGACAAAGGCCAACAAGAAGGAATTCTCGGCGGGCAAAGCCATGAAAGTGCCCATGTCAACCAATGAAAGTGTGCAAGTAGAAGCGGCTTCAGTTGCGCCGCCCCCACCGCCTCCCGCCGCAAAGGCGGCAGCGGACTCGGGTCTTGCGGATCGCCAGAAAGCAAGCTCTCAGTCGGAAGAGTCTAGCGCTTTTTACAAACCAAAAGATGGCTATGTAGGAACTGGAGGCGCCGCCGTCGGTTCCTTTAATTCGACCCTTAGATTTCCCACTCCGCGTTGGCAACTTTCGGCAGAGGGACAATTACTCAAGTCGAGCGACCTGGGCAGGAGCTGGCAGCCGGTCCCATTCGGGGAAAAGGAAGTCTTCCGGGCACTGTGCGTAACCGATCGTGAAGTCTGGGTAGGTGGTACCAAGGGCAATTTGTTCTATTCGGCCAACGCTGGAGGAGCCTGGGAGCAAGTGAAGCCTTCTGCGAACGGCCGGGCTCTTACTGCGGACATTACGGCCATTGAGTTTAAAGACCCGCAGCACGGCAAGCTCAACACTGCCGATCATCAGACCTGGACCACCAGCGATGGCGGCCATGCCTGGCAGATCGAAACCAGGTAACTATCCGCCGAGGTTACCCACTAAAAACGTCATTACCAAAGTGACGTTTACACAGATAATGGGCAGCCCTATGATCCAACTCGTGGTTTGGCAGACTCTGGGGGAGGGCTGCCGAGGCGTCCTGAGCTGAAAAGCTTTGGGCGCTTTCTTATTTGCAGTGGCTAGTGGTTAGTGACTAGTGGCTCGTGAGGCCGCAGTCAGTAATGGGTTTACTAGCCACTAACCACCAGTCACTAGCCACTGCTTTGCGACTTCTGGCGCTGCCTTGCATCGAATACAAGTGTTAGGATAATAGATACTGCTGAGGCACCCAGGTTTACCCTATGCCGCTGAATGGTTTGGCGCGCTGAGGAACGGCCCAGCGCAAACTGTTTATGGAGGAAAGATGGCCAGTAATGCGATTTTCGAGGTAACCGATACAAATTTCGACCAGGATGTTCTGAAGTCGGACCAGCCGGTGCTGGTGGACTTCTGGGCAACGTGGTGCGGCCCCTGCCGCGCGATCGCGCCCATCGTGGATGAGCTGGCGACCGAGTATCAGGGCAAAGTGAAGGTAGGAAAGATGGATGTGGACCGCAACAGTGCGACGCCCATGCGCTATGGAGTGCGCGGGATTCCGACGCTGCTGGTGTTCAAGGGCGGCCAGGTGAAAGAGCAGATTGTCGGCTACGTGGCCAAAGAGAAGATCCAGCAGGCGCTGGATAAGCACCTGGTGTAAGCTGGCAAATCATGAAATCCGATGCCTGGGAGAAATCCTGGGCATTTTTGTGGAAAATCAAAACCCTTAACCACAGAGGCACAGAGTTTCACGGAGGTATTACAGTGTTTTCCCTGTGCGACTCCGTGCCTCTGTGGTGAAAGCTTTTGACTTTGACTTAATACTTCCTCAATACCCCTATCACCCGCCCTTGAATCTGCACCGCTGCCGCGGGAACGATGATCGGCTTCATGGCCGCGTTGGAAGGTTGCAGGCGGATGTTGTCGCCTTCGCGGTAGAAGCGTTTGAGGGTGGCGTCGTTTTCGTCCACCAGGGCCACGACGAGATCTCCATTGTGCGCGGTCTTTATTCTCTCCACCAATACATAATCGCTGTCCATAATGTGCTCGTCCTGCATAGACTCGCCGCGGACTTCCAGCACAAAGACTTCTTTCGACTGTACAAAGTCAGCCAGGGAAATAGTTTCATTTCGTTCTACGGCTTCAATCGGCTGGCCGGCGGCGATGCGTCCCAGCAGCGGCAGCACCATGGTGGTATTCACTGACATGGCCTGCTTCAGGCGTCCCTTCGGAGGTACCAGGTCAATCGACCGGCTGCGGTTGTAGTCGCGGGTGAGCAGGCCTTTAGTCTCAAGGTTCGAAATATGCTTGTGCACCGTGGCCAGCGAATTTAGTCCCATGCCTTCGCGAATCTCTTCGAAGGAAGGGGAGTAGCCGTTCTTTTGCACGAAGTCGGAGATGAAATCGTAGATCTGACGTTGTCGTTTGGTGATGGCCATGCGCCCATTGTAGGCGAATATAAGGCGAAGTCAAGGGACAGATGAGGTTCCCGGTACAATCATCGAGGGTCAATGGGTTATTCCAGCCCTTTGAGCCTTGTCATTCCGAAGCGCGTTTTCGGCGCGAGGAATCTGCTGTTCTTGGACAGCGTTACAGGCGCCGTCGCAAGAAAGCAGATTCCTCGTCGATGAAGCCGCCTCGGAATGACAAGTTGATGGGACTGCTGAACTACCAGCGACCAATACTTCATGCGCTTCGAACTCTTCATAGCCTCGCGCTACCTCCGTGCCAAACGCCGCCAGGCCGTAATCGGCGTAATCACCGCGATTTCAATTATTGGAGTAGCGGCGGGCGTGGCCTCTCTCATCGTCGCGCTCTCCATCAACAACGGCTTCCGCCAGGATTTACAGGACCGTCTTCTGGGTTCGACTTCGCATGTGAATCTACTGCGGGTTGAGAGCGACGGGATCAAGGACTGGCGACCGCTCATGGAGAAGCTGAGCAAACAGCCGCACGTGGTGGCGGCGGCGCCGGCGATTTATGACCAAGTTTTGATTTCGCGCGGGCCGCGGGCGCGTGGGGCGGTGCTCAAGGGGATGATCCCGGCTTATGAGCGCAAGGTTAGCGATTTGCTGAACTCGGTGAAGGTGGGGTCGGTGGACGCTTTGGATCCGAACTGTGGAGACGGGCTCGCAGCGTCCGTCAAAACCACGACCGATCGGACAGGTCCCATCTCCACCCAGACACAGTCCGATTCACCTGACTCCATGGCCGCCGTTCAGGCCCGGCTTGCCGCTATGCCTCCAATCGTCCTGGGAAAGACCATGGCCGACGACCTGGGTGCCACTTTGGGATCGGTTGTGCTGGTGGTGAGTCCGCAGGGAGAACTCACTCCATTCGGCCTGGTTCCCAAATACACGCGCTTCCGCGTGGCCGGAATTTTCAACTCCGGCTTTTATGACTATGACAGCTCATGGGCTTTCGCCAGCCTTCATGATGCACAGCAACTCGAAGGATTAGGCGACGTGGTCACCGTCCTCGAATTCAAAATCGATGATATTTACCAAGCTGGCGCGGTAGGAACTGAGTTGGAGAAAGTGGCCGGCCAGGGATTTATGTCCACCAACTGGATGGAACAGAACAAAGCCATCTTCCGCGCGCTGCGGCTGGAGCGGCTGGTTACGTTCATCACCATCGGCCTGATAGTATTCGTTGCCGCGCTCAACATTCTGATTTCTCTGATCATGATGGTCATGGAGAAGACCCGCGACATTGCGGTGCTGATGTCGATGGGCACGCGAAAATCGCAAATCCGGCGGGTGTTTATTGCTCAGGGATTATTGATCGGTGTGATCGGGACTGCGATTGGATTGGTGCTGGGATATTCACTCGCCTGGGTTGGTGGGCATTATCATCTTTTGTCTTTGGCTCCGGAAGTTTATTCCATTGACTATGTGCCGTTCGCGCCGCGGCTGATGGATGGGTTCCTGGTGTCGCTAGTGGCGATTGGAATTTCCTTGATAGCGACGATCTATCCATCATGGTCGGCGGCAAGGATTCTTCCTGCAGAAGCGCTGCGGTATGAATAAAGTCAAAAGCTAACCACAGAGAGCACAGAGTCCACAGAGGAAACGCCACAGACGAAACGCCACGGAGGTTCCTCCGTGTCAGCCTCCGTGAAACTCCGTGACCCTGTGGTTCGTTTTCGACTTTGCCGCCCGGCATCGGCGCCGCCTCAGGATAATGAGTCAAGCCAATTCAATGAGTGTCTGGTACTCCCGATACGCCCCTCCGTGACCATAGTCACAAACCACCTCCGCAGACTTGGAGTACAGTTCGCGGTAGAACACTGCTTGTGCACAACCTTGCAGTTGCCGCTCCGTGTTCTAATGGAGACAGAAGCCGAAATGTCCGCTGGTCATGCGTGGTCCGGCGGGCGGCTTCATTCCAGGAGCGCAGGGTTTGCATCTAATAGCACAGGAAGCAGTGCTTAGAGTTGATGGATTGAAGAAAGTGTTTCGCTCAGGCGAAGCGGATTTGGTGCTCTTTGAAAATCTTTCGTTTCAGGTTGGCAAAGGCGAGATGCTGGCCATTGTCGGAGAATCGGGAACTGGGAAGAGTACCTTACTTCACATCCTCGGCGCTCTTGATAGAGCTTCAGCGGGTGACGTATACTGCGCGGAATTAAAGTTGAATTCTCTCTCAGAAGACAGCGCAGCCGAGTTTCGGAACCGCGAAATCGGTTTCGTTTGGCAGTTTCACTACTTGCTGCCGGAGTTCACGGCGGCAGAGAACGTGGCCATGCCGCTCCTGCTGCGGGGAACCAGTCAGCAGGAAGCGGGGTCGGAAGCTTCTCGCTGGCTTCGCGAAGTGGGCCTGGAGCCGCGCGCGCATCATCGTTCGGGAGAGCTTTCCGGCGGGGAGCAGCAGCGCGTATCTTTGGCCCGGGCGCTCATCACGCGGCCCAAGCTGCTGTTGGCGGATGAGCCCACCGGTGATCTTGATGGCCGTACGGCGGACACAGTTTTCGAATTGATCGCCCGATTACATCGCGACTATCAGTTGACCTCCCTTATAGCCACCCACAACCTCGCGTTTGCACGGAAGTGCCATCGCGTCTTGCGGTTGCAACGTGGCAAAATGGAGGAGATCAATCCCAATACCCTGGCTGGGTAGCCGCGTGACGGATTTTGGCATCTCGAGAAATCGGTGTCAGATTGGAACGAAAGACAGGCCTAAGTCGAAGTTGCAAGGTGTTGCATCTAAATAGCTAGGATTTTGAAGTTGGCGGTTGTTGGTAACTAGGCGGGGTTCCGAAGGTGGATGTTGATCGGAGATACCCTTGGTATCCCGATTGCACTATTAGTAGATGGGCCAACAGTTTCTGAGGGTCGAGGCGGCCAGCGGTGACCGGGCTCCTTCCCAGAACCGGGGGGTTTAGGGCTTATGTTTGAGCGGTATACAGAAAAAGCGAGGCGCGTGATCTTCTTCGCGCGCTATGAGGCAAGCCAGTTTGGGTCTCCGTATATTGAGACGGAGCATCTCTTACTGGGACTGCTGCGCGAAGACAAGGCCCTGACGAACCGTTTCCTGCGTTCGCATGCTTCGGTGGAATCCATCCGCAAGCAGATTGAAGGGCACACCACAATTCGGGAGAAGGTCTCCACTTCCGTGGATCTTCCTCTTAGCAATGAGTGCAAGCGGGTGCTGGCATACGCTGCCGAAGAGGCGGAAAGACTTTCCCACAAACATATTGGAACTGAGCATTTGCTTCTAGGACTGCTTCGGGAAGAAAAATGCTTTGCGGCTGAGATTCTGCACGAGCGCGGTTTGCGCCTGTCTACAATTCGGGAAGAACTTGCCCGGACCAGCCAGGAGAAATCGCAGCCACAACGTCAGCGTGAGTCTTCTTTATTAGCTGAATTTTCCCGCGACCTGACCCAGGCCGCAATGGACTCCGAGCTTGATCCACTGGTCGGACGCGAGAGCGAACTCGAACGGGTGGTGCAGATCCTGTGCCGCCGTACCAAAAACAATCCGGTTTTGATCGGTGAGCCTGGCGTGGGAAAAACTGCCATAGTTGAAGGGCTTGCCCAGCGGATTGCTGACGGTGAAGTTCCGTCCTTCCTGGCGGACAAGCGGATTCTGGCTTTAGACCTTTCTTTAATCGTTGCCGGAACTAAATATCGCGGACAGTTCGAAGAGCGACTGAAGACCATCATGAAGGAATTGATGGAATCGCAGAATTCCATCATCTTCATTGATGAACTGCACACGCTGGTTGGGGCTGGATCGGCGGAAGGTTCGCTGGATGCTGCCAACATTCTGAAACCAGCGTTATCACGTGGCGAGATTCAGTGCATCGGCGCAACCACGCCGGGTGAATATCGCAAATCCATCGAGAAAGACCGCTCGCTCGAGCGCCGCTTCCAGGCGGTAAAAGTTCCGCCACCAAATGAGGCTGACGCCACCAAGATTTTGTTCGGGATCAAAGACCGCTACGAAAAATTCCATGCGGTCACTTACACCGACGAAGCCATCAACTTCGCGGTGTCGCATTCGAACCGTTATATTCCTGACCGGTTCTTGCCAGATAAGGCAATTGATTTGGTCGACGAAGCCGGCGCCCGCGTAAAGCTGCGCCAGACTTCGCTGCCCGAAGAGCTGACCGAAGTCCAGAAGCGCATTAAGTTCATCGTCCACCGCATGGAGAACGCCATCGCGAACCACGAGTTCGAGAAGGCGCGCTTCTACTCGGACGAGGAACGCAAGGAGCGCGAGAACCTGCGCGCCCTTCGCGAAAAATACCACCTCGATGAGTCCTCCACCGGCGTTGTTGGTCGGGAGGACATCGAGGACGTGGTCTCGCGCTGGACTGGCGTGCCGGTCACTTCGATCAAAGAAGAAGAGACGCAGAAGCTGCTGCGCATCGAAGAAGAGCTGCACAAGCGGATCATTTCGCAGGACAAGTCGATTGTGGCATTGGCCCGCGCCATCCGTCGCTCACGCGCTGGATTGAAGAGCCCGAACCGTCCGATTGGCTCGTTCCTGTTCTTAGGGCCTACAGGTGTCGGCAAAACCGAAGTCGCTCGCACCCTGGCTCAGTTCATGTTCGGGAGCGAGAAGTCGCTGGTCCGCTTCGATATGTCCGAGTTCATGGAAAAGCACTCGGTCTCGAAGCTGATCGGCTCGCCTCCGGGATACGTCGGCTACGAAGAAGGCGGACAGCTTACCGAACGGGTGAAGCGTGCTCCGTATTCCGTCGTATTGTTAGACGAAATCGAGAAGGCGCATCCGGATGTGTTCAACATCCTGTTGCAGGTTTTTGAAGACGGCCAGTTGACCGACGGACTGGGCAACACGGTCGATTTCAAAAACGTGATCTTGATCATGACGTCAAATATCGGCGCCCGTCACTTGATGAAGCGCGAAGGCCTGGGCTTCCAGTCGTCGAAAGATGAAATGGTTTCGGAAAAAGTTGAAGATCTGGTAAAGAGCGAGGTCAAGCGCACTTTCAACCCGGAATTTCTGAACCGGTTGGATGAAATCATCCTGTTCACGGCGCTGGGCGAAGAAGACCTGATCCAGATTCTGGAACTCATGGTCAACCAACTCAACCAGAACCTGGCGCAGAAGGCCATTACGGTCACTGTGGCCGACGAAGCCAAGAAGTGGATACTGAACCAGACGCTAACCGACCGCAGCTACGGCGCGCGTCCGCTGCGTCGGGCATTGCAGAAGTACATTGAAGATCCGCTCTCGGAAGCTTTGATCCAGGGCACCATCACCACGCGGCCGGCGTTCATCGAGGTCTTCCTCGATGACAACAAGCTGTTCTACCGCCCGGTGGATGCGGAGAAGACCGAGGGTGTGCTGCTGTACGAAAAGTAGCTTTTAGCTATCAGCTTTCAGCCGTCAGCTTTTGCTGGCGGCTTTTGTTTTGCGAGCGAAAGATCCAGGGCGCGGACAAAGAAGACATGGCCCTCGCGTTGGCAACAAAATGCGGAAAGGGGCGTCCCGACCCGCTTGGTTTCATTCTCGTTCATTAAGTGAATGTTGTAGTGCTCAAAGACAAGGGTACAGCGACCATACCCGCAAATGGGACATACAATGCGAAAATCTTGCGGGGCAGGAATTGGGACTTTCGAGCCTCGATCAACTTGGCGCAGGATGCCTCCTGGGGACGAGCAGGGCGGTTGATTTGGGATGCAGAAAAAGACTCTTGCGCTCACTTCCTTAAGAGTTTCGGCTAAGGTGAGCGGAATTATACCCCGACGGGAACCTAAGAGTAACCATTCCAGTGTGTATCTTTGGCGGATTTCCACAGAAAAATGTCGCCATATTTGTGACATTCGTCACAGCGTACTAACGGAATTTTTTTGGAAACTAGCATTCTATGGTCCAACAAATTCAGCGCTTTTTGACCTTAAAACATCAGCTTCGACGGCTACGGCGGTCGAGACCGCCGGTCAAGGAACTCCATCTCTCCCCGTCGGGAAAACCGAGCGATCCAGATGCCGCTTTGTGGGAAAAGGCCAGCCTGATCCAGCTCCGGCTGCATTTGGAGGCGCAAATGAACGCGCAACCTCCCAAATCGAGCCAGCCAGTCAGCTGCGCGTAGGGTGTCCGGGCTAGGTGGTAATGTCCTCGATATACAGCAGGATCAATTCCCGTCCCTGCTGTGGCTCAATACGCTGGGCATTGAGCTTCATCACTCGCGCGCCAAGCTGGGGGAAATTGTGGCGCACCTCGAAATTTTCCACGCGGTCGTTGCCGGGGAGAACGTGTTCCAGTAACTCGCGCAACTTGGGAATATTCCATTGCCCGTTGCCCAGTTCGTAAATCGCGCGGTCCTCGGTCTCCTCGCGGGAAACCTGAAAATCGCGGTAGAAGGCCAGGTTGGCGGTGGCCACGTGCAGGCCGGCGTCCAGAACCAGGATGGGCTCATGAGCATTTTCGATCAGGGAATCGGCGAACTGGTGCATGCGGTCGAGACTGCGCTTGACGGTGTCGATGTCCTGGAAGCTGATTACCGCCCCGTCAATCTTGTTGTCCCAGGTCTTGTAGGGCCGCACCCGCATCAGATACCACACACCGGTCCCGCTCTCGCTCACCTCGATGTCTTGCGCCACCAGGTTGTCGATGGTGTTCTGGGCGATCTCCCCTAAGTCCTGCACTTCAAGGTTAGGGCGGATTTCGCCCAAGCGGCGGCCCACGTCGGCGGGAAGCAGGTTCAGCAGCTTTTGCGCCGGCGGGGTAAAGCGGCGGATGCGCTGATCCACACCCACGATCACCACCGGAACGGTCACATTCCCCAGCAGATTGAGCAAGTCGTTGTTCGTCGCGGTCAACTCGAGGTTGCGGTTCTGCAATTCCTCATTGAGCGTGGTCAGCTCTTCATTAGCGGACTGCAACTCTTCTTTGGCGGTCTCTAATTCCTCGTTGGTACTTTGCAACTCTTCGTTGGCGGAGAGGACTTCTTCGTTGGCTGACTTGAACTCCTCGGAGGTGGTCTCGTGCTCTTCGGCCAGCGACTGGAACTGTTCCTGCACCTGCTCCAGCTCGCGCTTCAGGCGCACATTTTCACGGGTATCAAGGTACTTCTTGGTGGGGGCTTTTCTGTGGGCTTCCTTGTCTTTCGCGGGAGCAGGGACCGCGTCCTGAAAAATGATTACGTAGAAATATTCGCCTGGCCCATTTCCTTTCAAGGGGATGATTTCCAAATTTACTTCTCGACTGCTCCCGTTGGACTGGATGTGAACCCCTTCTTTGCGGACTACCGCACGCTCCCTTTTGCAACGGGACAAAGCCGCGCGCAGGTCCACCAGCAGGCCCTCCCGTGCCATTTTGGACAGGCTGAATGTAGGTTGCCCGGCTGCCGGCTCCAGGTAGGGGCCGGTCTTTCCCCGGAATTCTACAATTTCCATCTCATCGTTCACCACGATGCTGGGGGGCACAAACCGGGTGGACAACAGCCGGTCCACTTCCTTCTCCACCGAGAACACAGGCCGCGCCTCGGTGATCCTGGCGTCCTGCGGGCGGCGAATCCCATACTCCATGCCGCCGAAGTGTGGCAGCATGCGGGTGGCGGATTTCTTCTTCTGATAGATCTTGTTTTTCTTGTCCACCGGCGAAAAATATTCTCCGTACGCCCCCAGGCTTTCCGCCCCACCCAGCAAGAGATAGCCGCCGGGTTTAAGGGCATAATGAAACGTGGGGATCACCCGCTTCTGCAAAACTGGGCCGAGATAGATCAGCAAATTGCGGCAGCTGACCAGGTCCAGATTCGAGAAGGGTGGGTCCTTGGCGACATTTTGCTTGGCGAAGATGCACATCTCCCGCACCGGCTTCACGATCTGATAGCCGCCGTCCAGCCGCAGAAAAAAACGCTTCAGGCGTTCCGCCGAGACGTCAGCGAGCAGAGCTTCGCTGTAGAGGCCGGTACGGGCGCGGTCGAGGGCCGCCTCGCTGATATCGGTGGCGAAGATCTGGAAGGGCGTGGACCCCAGCGTGGCTTTGGCGGTCCGCGTGGTTTCCAGCCAGAGGTATTCCAACAGCGACATGGCGAGCGAGTAGACTTCCTCGCCGGTGGAGCATCCCGGCACCCAGATTCGTATGGTGCCCCTTTTGCTGTCCCGGAACAAATCAGGGAATACCTGTTTGCGTAGCGCCTCAAAGGCGTCAGGATCGCGGAAAAATCCGGTCACGTGGATGAGGATGTCCTGGTATAACTCATCGATTTCACTAGGCGTGTTACGGACGAAGCGAATGTAGCTCTTCAGATCCTCCAGCTTGTGCAGCACCATGCGGCGGGCGATGCGGCGTTGCAGGGTGGTCTGCTTATAGTGAGTAAAATCCACCCCGGTGCCTTCGCGCAGCAGCAACAGGAGCGCTTCGATCTGGTCTCCGGCAGCCACGGGGTGGTCCGGTTCCGGTACCGGCGCAAGGTAAGGATGTTTCCCCACACGGGTCAACTCCTTCGAAATCTCTGCCGGGGACAAGACAAAATCCACACACCCGGCAATGACCGCGCTGTGCGGCATGCTGAAGTATTTGGCGGATTTCTCGTCTTGCGCGAAAGTAATTCCGCCCGCCGCCTTGACGGCGCGCGAACCCTCGGTGCCGTCCGAGGCGGTGCCGGACAGAATCACGCTGATGGCGCGGTTGCCGCGGTCTTCTGCCAGCGAACGCAGGAAATGGTCAATGGGCAGGTGCTGTCCGCGAGTGAGCGAGCGCGCCGCCAGCCGCAACACGCCATTGCGAATGGCGATGTTGGTGTTGGGCGGGATCACATAAATATGGTCGCGCTGGACCTGCACTCCATCGGAGACTTCGTGCACTGGAATCTTGGTGGTGCGCGAGAGTATGTCCCGCAGGTCACTGGAGTGTTTGGGGTCCAGGTGGGTAACCAGCACATACGCCATCCCGGTTTTTTCCGGCAAGTGGTGCAGCAGGTCGGAGAAGGCTTCCAGGCCTCCGGCCGAAGCTCCGATACCCACGATGGGGAAGGATGCAGGTGGCGCGGCCTTCGCTAAGGAAGACGACGACTTGTGTGGCTTGATCTTAACCACGGAACCTTTCATGGGAACCGTCCGTGCGGATAAGACTGTGAGCGACCGTTAGAACAATCCGTCTATACAGGCAGGAGAAACTCTGTAAGCGGACCCTGGGTTCGGCCTAATTGTCCGCATCGTAAATTGTAATCTCGGGGAAAACCGGGGTCAATACAGAAGATGGAACGGAACGAGTAATGCCGTACGTACCCCCGAAGCCAGGAAACTGATCCTGAATCAGAGGCCGACCGACCGCAGCTTCTGAGGTTTTCCTCGATGACAACAAGCTGTTCTACCGTCCAGTGGGTCGGAGAAAGACCGAGGGTGTGCTGCTGTACGAGAAGTAGCTCTCAGCTATCAGCTTTCAGCCGTCAGCTTGTGCTGGCGGCTGTTTGTTTATAGCCGCGAAGCGGCGGAAGAATACAGCCCAGGGTGAAGGCACGCGGGTTTTGCGTGCCTTCACCCTGGGTATGCGAGTCATTGTGGGGAGCCCAGGAAGGGCGAAAGAAACTAAACTGGCTTGGGATGTCTCTTTCGCCCTTTCAGGGCTTCTGGACTGACGGTGTCTACCCAGGGCGACGTGCACCAAAAACGTGCACGTTCGCCCTGGGCTGCAATCTTCCGCCGCTTCGCGGCTAAAAACAAAAGCCTCCCTGCGGCTTGCCGGCCCAGTCACTGCTCCCAATGCCGACGAACAAAGTTAAATGCGCCCATCATTCGCGCCTCCATTCGATTCGGTGGAGCCCTCTCTTCCACCGGCAAAGTTAGTTCTTCCTTCACCCCTACCGCCTCCTGCAGCAACTTCCAAGCTTCGCGATACTGCTCGTATTTGGCGACTGGTAAATTGGGATAGAGCATGATGGATCCTTTGCCGTGAATCAGTTTGGCGGGGACGATGTACCACACATTTTCTGGAACGACATAGGCTGCAAGGAAATCGAACGAGCCCGGAGCGTACGCTTGATGGTCGCGGGTAGACATATTGCAGAGATATCCGTTGCTTTGTCGGGATGAGGTAGACTTCACTTGCACGCCCACAAACTTTCCCGGACGCCCGATGACCACATCAAAATTCTCCGATTCTCCGTACGGCTTGCTGGTCGAAAGGTTTCGCGCCGCCGCCTCGGCCATAAACTTCAGCTCAACCCACTCTCCACGCTTTTTGTAGTCGTTAGTCCGGGACGTCTTCTGCTTCTTCACGCCAACTCCTGCGAAATTCTTTGTCATCGCGAGAACTAACCCTGTTACTCATTCACTCTGTACTTATCGTGGATGTCCCCGGATTTTTCCGCCGCGCTGTTTTTTGTCGGCGATGATTTGGGTTTGCGCTTGGGCATGGTCGAGTGTCGAGCCTTGTCATTCCGAGGACCCTGAGCGAAGTCGAAGGGGACGAGGAATCTGCTCCTTCTCACTCCATTGGAAATTTTCGGGGATGCTTAAGGCAAGAGGTTTTTGGGAGGATTCCCAAAATGGGAAAACTGAACTAATGTCGCTGCAGGGAGCGGGCTACCGCCAACGTGGCGCGATTGCGATGTCCGCGCTCCAGCTCGCGGGCGTGCAGTGCGGCCATCTGCGGGTTCCAGCGCGGCGCCAGTTTGGCGGCTTCGATGAGCGCGGTTTGCAGCCAGGGGGTTTGGATTCTGTCGCCCTTTCAGGGCTCGGTCATTCGGGAGGATACCCAGGGCGCGGACGCGCAACCAACGCGCATCCGCAGCCCTGGGCTGCAATCTTTCGCCGCTTCGCGGCTACGAGAGAAGGGAACTACTGCGCTCCGGCGTGCCCAGCTTGTGACTCTGTATTTTGATTCTTCGCGACGACCGCATCCCCTACCATCATGCCCATCCACTTGTCGCGCACCGTCGCAAACTCTGTCAGATCGCCCCTGGCCACAGGGTTGGCCGGAGGCAGTTTAAGCCGCTCGAAATTTACGAATCTTCCATTCTGCTGGATGCGGAAATCCAGGTGTGGCCCGGTGGCCAGGCCGGTCATTCCCACTAGGCCGATCCGCTGGCCCTGATGCACGATCTGTCCTCGGCGCACCAGAACCCGCGAGAGATGCAGGTAGTAGGTCTCATATCCGCGCGAGTGGGCGATTTTCACCATGTTGCCGTCGCCGCCTTTGCGTGCGGCAAACACCACACGTCCGTCGGCGATGGTCTGCACCGGAGTTCCAGTCGGGCATGCATAGTCAGTCCCCAGATGCGGGCGGCTGATCTTCAGGATTGGGTGATAGCGGTGCAGGCTGAAATGCGAACTTACGCGCGCTGCGAACCGCAGAGGGGAACGCAGGAATGCTTTTTGCAGCGACTTGCCATCGGCGGAATAGTACGCCGGGCGACCGTTGGGATCATGAAACAGGACTGCTTTGTAGGGATGGCCGGCGTTGGTGTACTCAGCTACCAGAATTCGTCCGTAGGCAGGCCCGGAGCCGTCGGGGAACTGCTTTTTCTCTACCAGCAACCGGAAGGCATCTCCCGCCTGAGTATCGGTGTTGAAGTCAATGTCCCAGGCAAAAATCTCGGCCAGGCGGACGGCCAGCTCTGGTTTTTCTCCGGCAGCAATTACGCTGTCGAACAGCGAACCTTCCACCGTGCCCCTTACCGGAACCAGGGTAATTTTCCCCAGTGTTATTTTGATTTCCGCGTGGAAGGATCCTCCGTCGCGGCTGACCAGTAATTCGTGTTCGGGGTCAATTCGATAGCTGGCCAGCTGTAACTCGCCTTCATGCGAACGGGTGACACTGAATTTGTTTCCGGGGCGGATGGAGCGCAGGTTGTAAACCTGGCGCGCGGCCTGAGTGACATTGAATACAGTTTGTGAGTCGAAATCCATGTCTTGGAGCATGTCACTCCAGGTAGCGCCGTTGGTGACAACGGAATCCAAAGTCTGGTCGCGATTGTCCCATGCCGTTTGCGCGGCCGCATTCTGCTGGGCAATCAACTGAAAATCGCTGGCGGATTTGCGTTCCGCTGCGGCCCGCCAGGCAAAGCAGGCGGTGCTGATGAAGGTTCCTATGACAATGTAAGCAATGACCCGCGTGCGATTCACCCGGCCTCCAAGTAATAGGGTGGAACAGGCCTTCCCAGGCCTGCGAACCAAACTGAAATCAGACCCGCTTTTGCCACTGCGGTGCCTGCGTCATAGCAATGCGAGCAAGTACCTCAGCCGCCAAAGCCGATCAAACTCACGATGCTCAATGCAGGGAAGGAAGTCCGCTCCACCCGTTAATCTATAGCTGCACTAACAATTAATAGTTCCTAATTATTGCCCCTTGTAAATCCATGAAACTAAAGCCAGCCTAACCGGGTTGGGCTGCTATCGTCAACGGCAGTATCGATTTGGGAACCCGCGCGTACATCTCCCTTCCGTACCCTAGTAGATCGTTCTCCTAGCCCTGAGAATATAAACGGTTTAGGGGCCGCCTTAGCCCGAGTTCCTCCCCGCAAGGCGACGTAGTTTTGTACCTGCGATGCCAGACCATCCAGACCATCTCGAACCGCCGCAAGGGGAGCCAGTCGCCAGAATCTGGCCGCAGTTTGTCCAGGGGACGTTTGCGGTTTTTTTATTGGTAGGGTCTGGACTTCTGGCCCACTACTACGCCCCCACACCACCGACTGATTTACAGAAGCAAGCCAACGGTTTGCAGACACAGGTGCAACAACTCTCGCAACAGGTCCATCTGCTCGAGCAGGAACAAGCGATGCCGGCCATGGTTTTGAACCGGTACCGCAATTCCATCTGCTACATCTTTGGGACCTATCGGGTTGGCTACCCGAACAAACCACCAGAACTGAGGGCGCGGGTTTCGGGGACAGCGTTCGTTGTCGCCGATGGATTGTTGGCGACCAATCGCCACGTTGCACAACCATGGTATGGAGACGCCGAAGCCTCAGACCTGGTAAGCCGGGGAGCCACGCCGCGGTTGGAACGGCTCTTGGTATTTTTCCCCGGACGTCCATCCGCTGTGGATGTAACTCCGATGACGGTTTCCGCAGATGGAGATTTAGCCATACTTCAAATTGAGGGCCAAGTCGGCCATGAGCTTCGGCCGCTGCCTTTGGCGAATGGAACTCCTTCGGCGGGGGAACTGGTCACAGTCGTTGGCTATCCCATGGGAGTGCTGGGTATGGTGGCGAAATCACCTCCGGCGGTCTATGACCGTCTGGCGTATCGCCGGGACGATGTGGGTGCGGCCAGCGAATTGGCCGCATTGTCGTTGATTCGCCCTTCGGCAACTTACGGGCATCTGGGCGATGTAGTAGGCGAAAAACTTGTCTATGACGCCCCGACTGCGCATGGCGGCAGTGGCGGGCCGGTGTTTGATTCCCATGGTGAAGTCATTGGGATCAACTCTGCCTACATTGACGGGTTCTCCGGCGGGACACTGGGGATCTCAGTGAAAGCGCTGGAGCCGTTGATCGTGGCGGCGCAGAAAAAGCGTGCAGAGATCGCCCACACCGCTGCTGTTCCCAACAAATAAATTCAGAAGAACATCTCGATCCAGCCCGGTTCGCGTACGTGTTCTTCGTGCAGACGGCGCAGGCGGGCTGCCATCACACCCGGGCGTCCGAGGTATCCCACTACACGGCGAGCATCGTTTCGCTCAACGACCGGCAGACGGCCGATATTATTGCGTAGCATCTTTGATAAAGCCTCGTGTATGGATTCGTCGGGGTACGTGACCACAACTTTCCTGGATGCTGCTTCGGAAACTTTGATATTGCCCGATGGCGCCTTGTCCAGTGCCCGTAACACATCACCGCGGGTGATGATACCGCTTAATTTTTCGTCGTGATCGAGAACGATGAGACCCTGGTGGCGGGTCACCGCCGCATCGCGGCAGGCAATTCGTTCTGCCAGCTCTCCGACATTGACGTCACCGTATATTGCGGGCACGTTGGGATCCATTGTTTCCGAGACTAAGGTTTGCTGGAGTACATCGGCTTCGTAATCCTGGTGAATTCGCAGTCCGCGCCGCGCCAGCTTTTCCGTCATGATGGAAGTCTTCGGTTGTAACAGAATGGCAATTCCCAAGGCGATCACGCTGACCAGCATTAGGGGAAGAACGGAGTTGTAGTCGCGCGTGATTTCGAATGCAAAGATGATGAAAGAAAACGTGGCCCGCGACGCGGCGCCGAACACTGCCCCCATAGCCACTAGTGCAAAGGCCCCGGGATCGAGCTGCGCTCCAGGAAAGGCGTGATCGAGCGTGATGGCAAAGGCCCCGCCCAGTGCCGCACTCGACATAAACATCGGGGCCAGCAGTCCGCCGGAGGTTCCTGAGCCTAAGGAAATTACCAATGCGGCTGACTTGGCCAGCATGACAATCAGCAATAGCTTTAGCGCGAGTTGTCCATTCAGAATTTCGCCGATCGTGTCATAGCCTACTCCCAAAACGCGTGGCACAAAGTATCCGATGATGCCGAGTCCGAATGCGCCGATTGCCGGCCACCAGAGTTCATCTATCGGAAGTTTTTCGAACTGATCTTCAGTCCAATACAACAACTTGCTGAACCCGACCGCCGCCAAGCCGCATAACAAACCTAGGACTACATAGAAGGGAAGTCCACGGGGAATGCCGAAGCTCATACGCGTGACCGTAAACATAGGCCCCGCACCCATTAGTTGCATATGTACTGCGGTGGCCAGCGTACTGGCGATCACCAAAGGAATAAAAGATCTGGATTTAAATTCGAACAGCAACAGCTCGATGGCCAGAATGACACCCGCGATAGGGGTGTTAAAAGTTGCTGACATTCCAGCGGCGGCTCCGCATGCCAGCAGTACTTTTCTCTCTGAAGCGGTGGTGTGAAAGACTTGGCCTACGAGCGATCCGACTGCGCCTCCCGTCTGGATGATCGGACCCTCGGCGCCGAATGGGCCGCCGGTTCCGATTGCGATAGCAGCGGAGAGGGGCTTTAGGATGGCCACACGCGGCTGAATGCGGCTGCGGTTGATCAGCACCGCTTCCATGGCCTCGGGAATCCCATGGCCCTTGATCTTGGAACTGCCGTACTTGGCCATCACGCCGACAATGAGCCCGCCGATAACGGGAGCTACCATTACCCATGGCCCCAGAATGTGCATGCGTGCGCTGACGAACTCTGTGGACCAGCGATGATAGAAGACCAGATTGGTGAACAGACCGATAAGCTTGTATAGCGCAAATGCCACCAGCCCTGCGGCCAAGCCGATTGCACCGGAGAGAAACGAAACCAGGACCATACGGAACTGCGCCGGCTCGCCAGCAGTGAAGCTATGGGTCAAAGGGCGGCCTGTGCCGTTGTCATCGCCAAATGCGTTCTGAACGGGATTCATACTTGTTTTCTGTTTCGACATGCCCCGGCAGGTTCGACGGGCAACGTGGCGTCCTTCAGGGCGGCAATCAGGGCTGGTCCCTGCGTCTGCAATTCTTCACGATGGCGCAATGAAAGGTGACGCAATATTTTCTCGCCTTTGAAGGTCAGCGAAACCAACACCTCGCGCCGGTCTGTGTCACCCCGATGACGTTCCACGTAACCTTGTGCGGACAGCCGGTTCACTAGCTCAACCGCGCTGTGATGACGAATTTGCAGGCGTTCGGCGAGATCAGCAATACGCGGCTGACGGCCTGCGGGGAGCCCCTTGACTGCCAGCAGCAGCTGATGCTGGCGTGGTTCGAGGCCCGCCTTAGAAGCTGTTTGCTGGCTGAATTGAAGAAACTTTCGGATTTGATAACGGAATTCGGCCAGGGCGCGGTGGTCAGGCAAGGTTAATGCGGTAGACATACTATATATATCGTATCACGATATATATTTATGGGTGAACAGACCCTACTAATTAAGAGGGCCCTGGCTCGCCTGTCCAAACCCCGCCCGTTCCATTTAGAATTCCTAGTCCCGCATTCGACAACTCAAACAAGGTGGTGGCCGACATTGATCCCACGCTATACCCGCCCGGACATGGGCCGTATCTGGAGTGAGGAAAACCGATTCCGCAATTGGCTGGCGGTGGAAGTTGCTGCCACGGAAACTTTGGCCGAGGCAGGCATTGTCCCCCCTGAGGGCGCAAAAGCGATTCGCGAGCGCGCCAACTTCAAGGTCGAGCGTATTCATGAAATTGAAGCCGAGGTGAAGCACGATGTCATCGCCTTCACGACCTCGGTGGCGGAGTTTGTCGGGCCGCAATCGCGCTGGTTTCACTATGGCCTGACTTCAAATGATGTAGTCGATACCGCTCAAGCGTTGCTGGTAGCGCAGGCGTCGAAGATAATTGCTGCCGATCTCGAGCGGCTGGCCGAAGTGCTCAAGCGCCGCGCCTGGGAGTTCAAGAACACGCCAATGGTGGGGCGCACCCACGGCGTGCACGCTGAGCCGATAACTTTCGGCTTCAAGCTGGCCAACTGGTATTCCGAAGTGCAGCGCGATATCGTTCGTTTTAAACACGCTGCGGAAGACATGCGGGTGGGCAAGCTGTCCGGCGCGGTGGGAACATTCGCCCATCTTTCTCCGGAACTGGAAGAGAAGATCTGCGCCCGGCTCAACCTGAAGGCGGCTGCCGTTTCCTCACAAGTCATTCAGCGTGACCGCCATGCGTATTACCTGGGGGTTCTGGCCGTGATTGCCTCCACCCTCGACAAGATTGCCACCGAAATCCGCCACTTGCAAAGAACTGAAGTTCGCGAGGCCGAGGAATTCTTCAGTGAGAAGCAGAAGGGGTCCTCGGCCATGCCGCACAAGCGCAACCCGGTGACTTGTGAGCAGATCAGTGGGCTGTCTCGGGTTGTTCGCTCGAATGCACAAGCAGCTTTAGAAAACGTTGCGCTGTGGCACGAGCGTGATATCTCCCATTCTTCCGCGGAGCGGGTCATCATTCCCGACTCCACCACTCTGGTTGACTACTTGTTGCAGAAGACCGCCAACCTGATTGAGACCATGTTCGTCTACCCCAAGCGCATGAAAGCCAACCTGGAAAGCACGGGCGGCCTGGTGTTCAGCGGGCAGCTCCTGCTCGATTTGGTGGAGCATGGAGTGTCACGCGAGGACGCTTACCGCATGGTGCAGAAGCATGCCATGAGAGCATGGAAACAGGGCCTTAACTTCCACACCCTGGTATTGAAAGATAAGCAGATCACACGAAAAGTGCCGCGGAAGCAGATCGAGCGGGCCTTTGATCTCAAACGGCAGTTGCGGAACATCGACAAGATCTTTGCCCGGGTATTCGGCGCAGGCGCAAGACCCCAAAAGAAGTCGGCACGATAGCTCGTGCCGACTCACCAATCAACTCACAAGAGGCTGTCAATCGCCAAAGATCCGCCGCCCCCAAATGCCAGCGCCAGCGCGGCGGCCAACAGGGTCAGAGCGTACTCGTACCCGCCGTGGCTGACCAAAAAGCCATTCTTCAAGTGCACGAAGTAAATGGCCCCCAACATATCCATGGCGATCAGCAGGGAAGCCCACCGCGTCAGTAGTCCGAGAATCAAAGCGACGCCGCCAATGGCCTCAACCAGGATTACGACGTCAGCGGAGAAGTGTGGCAGCGGGATACCAATCTGAGCAAACATGGCTCCAGTACCGTGAAAGCCCATATTGGCGATCTTTTGCCAGCCATGAGTAAGGAAAACAGCTCCTACGACGATGCGAAGGATTGTCAGCCCGCAAGACGCCAGGCCAGTGTTTTTTGCCATCGGATTTACCTTTCAAGTCGTTCTAGAAATATGCGCAGAGGACCATCTCTGACCCTCTGCCCGGACCGCGCGTACTCCTTCAAACTTTTTCGACGCTAAAGCCTGCCTGCTTCCATTCCTGCAAGCCGCCTTCGTAAGCCCGGACGTTATCATAGCCGAGCTTTACCAGCTTGTCCGCCGCCAGCCGGCTTTGTGGGCAGTGCGGGCCGGCGCAGTACACAATAATCTCAGCCTCTTTGGGAATACCCGCTTCACGGGCTTCGCTGCCAACTTTATCGAGCGGCACGCGGCGCGAGCCGGAAATGTTCTCGCCTTGGAAATACTCGTCGGTCAGAACGTTCCAGAACTGGAATCCGGGTTTGTTCTGTAGGCGTTGATGTAATTCTTGAGTGGAAATTGTCTGCACCGCGGTTTCGGTGGTCGTGGTCATGGATGGATCTCCTTCGGCAAATAGTCGTTATAACGATTATATTTGCTGTACAGTTTGGATGACCTCCCCACGGGAAAGTTTCACGACTTATTTGGTGAAAGCGTGGCGGACCCTTTCCAGCTGGCGAATCAATGACTTAAGGCTGGCCTCGCCAACCTCGGGCATACTGCGGCGGTGAAATTCTTCTACTGGCCGGTCGAGGTCCTTCAAGATTTCCAGGCCCGTACGCGTGATCCGGGCGATGTGAACTCGCCGGTCTTTTTGATCGCGTTGCCGCTGTACAAGGTTGCGTTGTGCCAGACGGTCCAGCAGGCGTGTAATGTCGGGGTCGTGATTGATCATGCGCTCGCCGATTTCGCTACAGGGAAGACCGGCTTCTCCCGCGCCCCGCAGGATGCGCAGGGCATTGAATTGGGTGGGAGTGAGCCCGTGGGGCCGCAACAATTCGACCAGACGTAGTTGCAGCCTGTCAGCAGTGCGCAGAATGGCGATAAAGGCTTCTTCTTCCCGGCTGCTGAAGGGGCGGGTTTGCTTGAGCTCAGCCTGGATTCCCTTGGGCATATATAGCCATTGTAGTCGTTATAACGATCATTTCAAATCTTTACACAACTTTCTTCCAGGCCCGGTGTTTTCACCTACACAAGGATGGTTCCCCGGGTCGGCATCTTTCAGATCGGGAGCGGCATCCAATTAATTAACTAACCGGTTAATCAAGGACCGGGGGTGAGGAGAGCAAGACCATGAAGAATCTCTACAAAGCTTTCGCGTCATTTCTTTTAGTAGGTGTCCTCAGTTTGGGAGCCGCGGCGCAGTCCGCAGCCGCCCGCTATGACGGTGACATCCAGTCGCGTGTTACCCATGAACTGAGCAAGAAGGCGGAATTCCGCAACCTGCAATCCGCGGTTGAGGATGGCATCGTGACCCTGACCGGCGAGGTAAATGTCTATCAGGAGAAATTGGATGTGGCCAAAAAGATCCGCAAAATGGACAAGGTGCAGGGCGTCCGCAATCTAGTCGAAGTCAGCAGCACTGTGCCCGATAGCGAGCTGCAAGCCAAGCTGGACCGCAAGCTGTCGTATGACCGCATCGGCTACGATAATGTGTTCAACTTCGTGACCGTATCGGTGAAAGACGGCGTCGCGACCATGATTGGTGAAGTCAGGCAGCCTATCTCAAGCGATTCAGCTTTCTCGGTTGTCAGTTCCGTACCCGGAGTGAAGGAAGTGATCAACAACGTGAAAGTGGCTCCGGTTTCGAACTTTGACGACAGTATCCGCCTGGCGGCGACGCGTGCGATCTATGGCGACTCTGTGTTGAACCGCTACGCGGCGGACCCGGTGCTGCCGATTCGCATCGTTGTTGAGAACGGGAAGCTGAGCCTCTACGGCACAGTTGCCAGCAAGATGGACAAGGACATCGCCGGCATACGGGCTGGGAGCGTGTTCGGAGTGTTTCAGGTGCAGAACAACCTGGTGGTGGACAAATCGTAACTGAGTTTAGGTCGGAGGAAGGCGCGGCGTGAGCCGCGCCTTTTTTTTTTGCAGCAAAATAAAGTTTGACATATATCAATTACTGATATATCTATAAGTGAAATATAAGAGGATTCTAGTGGCCGCGAAAACTATTGATCCGTCTGATGACCTTCTGCCCTTAACTCCCTCGGTCTTTTTCATTCTGTTTGCCCTAGCCAATGGCGAAAAACATGGGTACGCCATCATGAAAGAAGTGTCCGTGCTGTCTGATGGAAAATTCCGCATGGGCGCGGGGACTCTCTATACCACCATCCAACGCTTGCTGGAACTTAGATTGATTGAGGAAGGGAAGCGGGATGACGAAGAGCGGCGGCGCTATTACCGGTTGAGTCGTGAAGGAAAGCTGGTTTTTAAGGCTGAACTGAGTCGCTTAGATAAAGTACTTCGCTTGGCTACCGATCACAGGCGGGTTTCCCTGCCGGGAGTTTAGAGCTATGGAATGCATGCTCCGTTGCAGTTGTTTACTCTTTCGCGTTCTGTTGCTGCTCTACCCCTCGCATTTACGCTACGAGTTCGGCCAGGAAATGGCCGAAGTATTTCGCCAGGAAATCGGGGATGCCTATCACGAAGCGGGATGGCGAGGTTGCTTGGAAGTCTGGGGCCGTACTGGGGTAGAGATTCTTGTAGTGGCGCTGCCCGGCCATCTAAGACTACTCGGAGTGTCCATGGTGTCAGTTTTTGGCTCAGCAGGTTTTTTCCTAGTCCTTTTTCGTTTGTTGACGATCCATCTTCGCTGACTGCCTTTCTAACAGGGAACTGCAATGTTGGAAGTGATGCACCTTACAAAGTGGTATCGGGCGACCCCGGCGGTGCAGGATGTGAGCTTCCATATTTCTCGCGGACAAATCCTCGGCTACCTGGGGCCGAATGGTTCCGGTAAAAGCACAACCGTAAAGATGCTGACCGGCCTGGTTCCACCTTCTGAAGGTGAGATTCATCTGGATGGAACTCGCGTTTGGCTGGGTGATCCCTCTTTCCTGCGGAAGGTCGGCTATGTTCCAGAAGAGCCGCATTTGTACTCGTATTTGACCGGACCAGAATATTTGCGGTTGGTGGGTCGTCTGCATTCTATTCCGCACTCCTTACTCGAATTCAAAATTGACGGGCTCCTGAAAGCATTCTCGCTTAGCGATGCCCGGTATGGTTTGATCTCCGATTATTCGAAGGGAATGAGGCAGAAAATTCTACTTTCCGCTGCCCTACTTCACGACCCGGAAATCCTCATTCTCGATGAGCCATTCTCCGGGCTCGATGTGGGGGCTTATCTTTTACTCCGCAGTTTACTCGTGACCTTCGCAAAACTAGGCAAGATGATTCTGTATAGCTCGCACGTTCTGGAAGTCGTGGAAAAAATTTGTACAGAAGTGGTGATCTTGCATAAGGGGAAAATGGTGGCATACGACTCAGTCGCCCATCTCAGGGAATTGCAAGCCAGCCCCTCACTGGAGTCGGTGTTTGCACAACTGACGATAACGGAAGATGCCAGTGGGCAGGCCGAAAGAATTGTAGAAGTCATGACGGCGAGGTGAGTGTGGCACAAAGCAAATGGTCGTCATGGCTGGCGAAAACTCATGGCACGCAATTCGAATTGCTACGGCATTGCATAGTGCAGCAAGGAATGAGCGATCTGTTCCCGGCACAAGAACAAGTCCGGCGGCTGATTGTCAGTATCTTGTTACTCTTGGCCTCAATCGGGCCACTGATTACTTACATCTATAGAGACCGGGGCAAGTACGCATACCTGCATCATTTGCCGGACCCCATCTTTTATCAATCAGCAGTGCGAGCCGATTACTTATTTTTTATCTCGCTGTCCATGATTGTGTCGGGATTGGTCGCAGTTATGCAGTGGCGCAACCTGTTTCCAGATCGGACCGACTATTTAGTGTTTAAGCCGCTTCCGGTGCGGCTATCGCAGGTTTTCATGGCCCGTTTTTTGTCGGTATTTTTGATGGTCGCCGCTGTAATAATTGGCTTGAATCTTCTTACGAGTGTCTTATTCCCGGCGTACAGCTCCGGTCGCTGGCAGTCTCCTGAATTTGGCATACGATCTGTTTGTGCGCATGCGGTAGTGACCATTGGTGGAGGACTCTTTGCGTTTTTCGCAGTTGTAGCTTTGCAAGGCCTCTTACTGAATGTATTGTCCGCCCGACTTTTTCGTTTTGTCTCGTTGGTCATTCAAATTACATTCGCAACAACCTTTGTAGCCTCCGTTCCTTATGTGTTTAGCTTGCCGAACTTTGCCTACGGTCAATCTTTGCCGCATTGGACAAGGTTTTTCCCACCCGCATGGTTTATGGGATTGCACGAAATATTGCTGGGGAACTTTGAAAAAGAATTTCGTGATTTGGCTCAAATGGCTATGAAAGCCTTCGCTTTCGTAGTGCTGCTTGGGTTGGTGGGATATATCGTGAGCTATTACCGCCATGCGAGCCGCGCCTTGGAACAAAGTCGAAGGGTCTTACCAGATTCGATTATTGTGCGCGGCCGCAGATGGCTCGCATGCTGGTTTATCTCCGACCTGCACGAACTCGCGGCTGTTGCATTCACGGTCAAGACCATGGGACGAAGCCGGCAGCACAAGCTGATTTTGTGGCTTACTATCGGAGCAGCATGGATGCTTGTCATTAACACGGCGGGCAGTGTCTTAGTCAATCATTATCGGGCTGGTTCTGGCTGGCAAGTTTGGCAGTTGCAATCCATTGTGGCTATGCCGCTCATTCTTGCAACCGCGGTAATCTTCGGCATCTGTTACATATTCCAACTGCCGATCGAGTGGAAAGCGAACTGGATATTTCGCATGGCCGAAAGTTCACATCGGCCAAAATTATTGAACAGTGTGGAAAATGTGCTGATACTTTGCGGTTTGTTGCCGGTCCTTTTAGTTAGCTATCCTTTTGCGACACTCGCTTTGGGATGGCGGCTGGCATTAGGGAATACTTGGATATTGGCGGCTTTACTGCTGCTGCTTATCGAATTCAAGTTGTCGGGTTGGAACAAAATTCCCTTTACCTGTTCTTATGTTCCTGGGAGGCAAAATATCTGGGCCTTAGTTGGGAAATATCTCTTCCTGTTTGGAATTTTGATTCCACTAGTGACTTTGATTGACGTGTATTTGTTGGTTCCAATCAGGTTATTTGTGAGCGCCGCGGTCATTTCAGCGATTTATTGGCGTGTACGCAATACGCGGCAGCAGCTTTGGGGATTTTACCCTTTGTTTTTTGATGAGGGCGAGCATGAGACCGTTCAGGTGTTACAGCTCGAATAGATCTGTTCAGCCACGATTGATCAGCGACGCTACATAGCCGGCGCCAAATCCGTTATCAATATTGACGACACTGACATTAGAAGCACAAGAGTTCATCATCCCCAGCAAAGCGCGCCAGTCCTTTAAATGCGGCTCCATAACCAACGCTGGTAGGAACGGCGATCACCGGAACACCGACCAGTCCGCCTACCACGCTGGGCAGCGCGCCTTCCATGCCTGCGCAGACGATTACGACGCGGGCGCGGGTGAGCGCTTCCCGATTAGCCAACAGCCGATGAATTCCTGCAACTCCAACATCGTAGAAATGCTCGACATCATTGCCCATGACTTCGGCTGTGGTTACGGCTTCTTCCGCGACGGGAATGTCGCTGGTCCCAGCCGAGACGACTGCGATGGTTCCTTTTCCGTACTTTTTCTTGTCTTTTTGTAGGACGATGGCGCGTGCCAGTTCACGGTACTCGGCTTTGGGGACCTTCTTTTTCACCGCTCTGAATTGATCGACGGTAGCCCGCGTGGCCAGGACGTTGCCCCCATGCTTCGCCAGACGCGCGAAAATCTGGCTGACCTGGGTGGCGGTCTTGCGTTCACCGAAAATTACTTCTGGCATGCCGGCACGCAGGGCGCGATGGTGGTCTACCTTGGCAAAGCCCAGGTCTTCGAAGGGCAGATGCCGTAAGCGATCTACGGCATCGTCGGGAGAAATGCACCAGTCCGGACTTGCTCGAAGAGTTTGCGTATCGAGTCGGCGTTCACGCGTCCTAGATTAGCACTGGTTCGGGATATGAATTAAACTTACGAGTCGCAAAGAGTCCATCTTCTGAGGGCACAGAGGCCCCAAGCCTGTCTGTGTCAAACGTAGTCCTGTGGTTAGGAGGTCCTTATGGGTGAAATCAAAAAAGTAGGTGTTCTTGGTTGCGGGCTGATGGGTTCCGGCATTGCCCAAGTCGCAGCGACCGCAGGATTCGACGTCACCATCCTTGAAGTCGAGCAGAAGTTTCTCGACAAGGGCTTCGCCGGGATTGATAAGTCTCTGGCTAAGTTTGCCGAGAAGGGCACGATCAAGGAAACTCCACAGGCCATCCGTGCGCGTCTCAAGGGCACGACCAATATGCAGGACTTGGCTGACTGCGACATTGTCATCGAAGCTGTCATCGAGAATGTTGCAGAAAAAAAGAAGATGTACGCAGCGCTCGACGGCATCGTGAAAAAAAACGCCATCTTTGCCTCGAACACCTCTTCCATCTCCATCACGGAATTGATGACCGCCACCAAGCGGCCGGATCGGTTCATTGGTTTGCACTTTTTCAACCCTGTGCCGCTCATGAAGCTGGTCGAAGTCGTGCGCACGATTGCTACTGCCAGCGATGTGTTCGATACCGCCTACGAGTTCGGCAAGAAGCTGGGCAAAGTGCCGGTGCGCACCAGCGACAAAACTGGGTTCATCGTGAACCGGCTGCTGGTGCCGTATCTGCTGGATGCGGTGCGCGCCTACGAAGAGGGTGTGGCTTCCATCGAAGACATTGATAATGCAGTCAAGCTGGGCATGGGGCATCCCATGGGGCCGTTCACTCTGCTCGATTTCGTCGGACTTGATACCACCTACTACATCACTCATGTGATGTTCGATGAGTTCAAAGAACGCCGCTTTGCCTCTCCGCCGCTGCTGAAGCGTATGGTGATGGCTGGCTGGTATGGGAAGAAGTCCGGCAAGGGGTTTTACGATTACTCCGACCCGAGTAATCCGAAGCCGAACAAGCTGTAGTTTCCGTGTCAAGAGCACACTTCTTAGAACATGCCGAATGATTCGTCAGCACCAGACAGCAGAAAGCAGGCCTTTCTCACTTCCTGCATGGCGATTGTCTGGGCAATCGCCCTGGCCAATTTGCTCGTCCACATCTATTTCAACAACCGCTATGGATACTTCCGCGATGAATTCGACTACATGTCATGCGGTAACCACCTCGCCTGGGGATACGTGGACCAGCCTCCGCTCATCCCGTTCCTGATTCACATTTGCCGTGCTGTTCTGGGCGACTCTTTGCGGAGTATTCGCTTTATCCCGGCGCTGGCATCTTCGCTGCTGATCGTACAGACGGGAGTATTCGCACGCGAGTTGGGGGCACGGCGCTTCGGCGTGCTGCTCAGCGCGATTACCATTCTTGTCGCACCGCAATACCTGTCGAACGGAAGCCTGCTGGGCACGAATTGTCTCGAACCGCTCCTTTGGACGGGATGCGCATACTGCGTCGTTCTGGCAATTAAGCGCAATGACCCGCGTTATTGGCTGTGGTTCGGTGTGCTTGCCGGACTCGGGCTGGAAGAGAAATACTCGATCGCGATCTTTGGATTTGGCATCGTGGTCGGCTTACTACTGACGAAACAGCGGCGCATCTTCCTCAGCAAATGGATCTGGCTGGGCGGTGCGGCGGCGTTCCTCATCTTCCTGCCGAACCTGCTGTGGAATCTGCACTACGATTGGCCATTCCTGCAATTGATTCGGGCCATCCGCGCCGAAGGGCGCGACGTGGTGCTGGGGCCGTTGGATTTTTTCCTGCAACAGCTATTGGTGTTGAACCCAATCAACGCCCTTATCTGGTTGACCGGGTTGTTCGCGCTGCTATTTTCGGGTCGTCTTCGGCCCTACCGGGTGCTGGGCTGGAGCTACCTGGTCGCATACACGGCCTTCTACTTACAGCATGGCAAGAACTACTACCTTTCGCCGATTTACCCCATGCTGCTGGCGGCAGGGGCGCTGGTCATCGAACGCGCAATTGATCGTCCGGAAAGCGCCAGGCCCCGCGCCCCATGGCTCAAGCCTGTCATGTTGATTGTTCTCCTGGTCAACGGAGCCTATACCGCGCCTATCGTTGTTCCGGTCCTTTCTCCCGAGCATTTTCTGGAATACGCAAAGACTTTGCCTTTCAAACTTCCCGTCAATGAACACTCGCACACTCGGGCTGCTCTGCCGCAGTGGTACTCGGACCAGTTTGGCTGGAAGGAAATTGCCGATGCGGCGGCGCTTGCCTGGAGTCGTGTTCCCGAGGGCGAACGCAAAGACTGCGGCATTTTTGCCCAGGATTACGGCCAGGCCGGGGCCATCGATTTCTTCGGACGCAGCCAAGGACTGCCACCAGCGCTCAGCGGCGATCGCAGCTATTTTCTTTGGGGCCCGCGCGGATATTCGGGAGACTGCCTGATTGTATTGGGTGATACTCCAGCCAAGCTGCAAACCCTTTTTCAGCAGGTGGAATATATAGGCACTTCAACCGACAATCCCTGGGCGCTGGAAAGGCGGGTTGACGTTTACCTGTGTAAAGGCGCAAAGTTCGGCACATTGACGGAGGTCTGGCCGAAGCTGAAGCACTGGCGTTAGTGGTCTGATATGAAACGTCCCGATTTGATTCTCGGCGTCATCATTGTTGTTCAGTCGTTGATGGCTCTAGTTGTCATCGGGACAGCGGCCTATGTGTTATGGCTGACGCGCTCGCCGGAGATCCTCAGTGAGCCCGATGCAGCAGATGCAATTCACGGGCTGAAAATTGGGGCGGCGGTTCTCGGTGCTCCTGGATTGTTATTGCTGCTGGCCGCAATCGGCCTGTGGCGCAGCAAGCGGTGGGGCTGGTGGCTCTGGCGACCGAAGTGGTGATCCTGGCCACTCTCGCATACAATTTGGTGGGTGAGAATACAGTGGAGTGGGACGAGGTCGCGTTGCCGTTGTGCTTTGTGGTTTTCCCGATCTTGTTGCTGCTGCCTAAAGTGAGGAAGTTTTACCGGAAGGGAACGAGTGGACAGCTTAGTCCCCCATGACCGAACCAAAAAAAACTAGACTCTCTGGCCAAATCGTAAATCATTACCACAGAGGCACAGAGAAGAAGCAACAAAAACGACATGGCTCTCTCCGTGTCTTTGTGCCTCTGTGGTAGAAATGTTCTGATCCGCGAAGATCTGCGCAAATCTGCGGCAGGTTTTGAATCTATGACCTACGAAAATCTCCTCCTCGAAAAGAAATCCTCCATTGCCTACGTCACCGTCAACCGACCCAAAGTGCTCAACGCGCTCAACATGGCCACCATGGAAGAGCTGCGCGCTGCGTTCACCGACATCAAGAGCGACGCGTCCATCCGCGTGGCCATCCTGACCGGCGCGGGAGAAAAGGCATTTATTGCTGGCGCGGACATCGGCGAACTTGCCACGCAAGACGCGGTCGCGGGCAAGGAGTACACCCATCGCGGCCAGTCCGTGCTCGACCTGATCGAGAACCTGGGCAAGCCGGTGATCGCCTGTATCAACGGCTTCGCGCTGGGCGGGGGATGCGAGATCGCCATGGCCTGCACCATGCGTCTGGCCAGCGAAAACGCCAGGCTCGGCCAGCCCGAGGTGAAGCTGGGGATCATTCCCGGCCTCGGCGGATCACAACGTCTGCCTCGGCTGGTGGGCAAGGGCATCGCCATGCAGCTTGTGACTACCGGCGAGATGATTACCGCACAGGAGGCACATCGTATCGGGCTGGTAAATGAAGTGACCATTTCTACGGATTTGATTCCACGCGCTGAGGCAATCGCGCAGAAGATCATCGCCAATGGGCCGCTGGCGGTGCAGTATGCGATGGAAGCGATGAACAAAGGCATGGAGATGACCCTCCGCGAAGGCCTTTATCTGGAAGCGACTTTATTCGGCGTGTGTTGTGCCACGGAAGATAAAAAAGAAGGGACGGTTGCGTTTCTCGAGAAACGGCCGGCGCAATTCAAGGGTCGATAAATAAATAACTTAGCAAGCAACAACCCTAAAAATCACAGGGCTTTATCCAATTACTTTGCTCACAAAACACCCGCATACACGTCTTAAACTTGAAGAAAGTCTGCGTTTCGATAAAGCTTGCTAACCAATCGCAACCATCTGATCTCCTTACGAGGCAATCGCATGAAAGCGCTTTTTCTTATTTTTGCCTGCTCTGTCCTGGCAACCAGCACCGCCTTGGCTGCTCCCGCCGCCAAGTCAGACTCCGGTTTCAACGTGCCGGTCGAATACTACAAACTGCCGAACGGCCTGAAGGTCGTGCTTTCGCCCGACCACTCCACGCCTACCGTCGTGCTCGGCGTTTATTACAACATTGGATTTCGCATCGAGCCGCGGGACCGTACCGGCTTTGCTCATCTGTTCGAGCACATGATGTTCCAGGGGTCGCAGAACCTGGGCAAGATGGAGTTCGTCCGCCTGATCCAGCAGAATGGCGGCATCCTGAACGGATCTACCCGCTTCGACTTCACCAATTACTTCGAGGTCGTACCGGCCAACAAGCTGGAAACGGTGCTTTGGGCCGAGGCTGACCGTATGAAAGGTCTCGCCATCAACCAGGCCAATCTTGAGAACCAGCAAGGCGTGGTTAGCAACGAAGTCAAGGTGAACGTAATTAACCGCCCCTATGGCGGCTTCCCCTGGCTCGACATGCCGCAGTACGCCAACACCAACTGGTATAACGCGCACAATTTTTATGGCGATTTGAAGGACATCGAAGCGGCTACTCTTCCTGATGTATCTCAATTTTTCAAGACTTACTACGCGCCCAACAATGCAGCCATGGCCGTGGTTGGCGATTTCGATCCCGTCGAGGCCAAAAAGTTTATTGAGAGATATTTCTCGGCCATCCCTTCAGCTCCACAGGCCGCGCAGCCTGATCTGACCGAACCCAAGCAGGAAAAAGAAAAGCGCACTAGCAAAATTGATCCACTGGCTAAGCGGCCGGCGCTGGCGGTTGCCTACCACATGCCCGACCGCAATACGCCCGAATACTATGCCATGGGCTTGCTTGATCAACTGCTGGTGCAGGGGGACGACAGCCTGCTTTATCAGGAGTTGGTCAAACGCAAAGCTTACACCGGCGAGGTTGATGGCGGGATCAACCTTCTGGGAAACATGTTTAACTACAAAGGCCCCATGCTGTGGACAGTTTCCTTGATCCACGACAGTGCCTCCAAGCCTGACGACATTGTGAGTTCGATGGAATCGGTGATCGCGCCCCTGCGCACCAAAGCGATTGATCAAGCCCAGCTGGATCGTGCTCTGGTTAAGTTCCGTTCCAATTTATACGACGACCTTGGCGGGTTGAACGGCTTTGGGCGCGCCGACATGCTGGCCAGCTTTGCTTTGTTTGACGACGATCCGTCGCGCATCAACGACATCGAAACGCAACTCCGCAAGGTGACCCCGGCGCTGATCCAGAAAACTGCCGCAGAGTACCTGGTGCCTCAAAACCGTACCATCCTGGTGGTTGAAACCAAACCAGCCGAACCGGCGGAAAATAAGCCCGGTAACTGATCAGGAGAGCGAGGAGACAAAAATGAAAAACACTATCAAGACTTTTATCGCGATCACTTTCCTGATGGCAGGTGTTCTGTCATTCGCCCAGGAGCCAGCCGAGAAGCATACGCCGCCGGCCGGAAGCGCTCCAAAACCATTCAAGCTGCCCAAGATGGAGAAGTTCTCGCTAGCGAACGGCCTGCAAGTCACGCTGGCGCCGTTCGGGTCCATCCCAAAAGTGCTGATTGATGTCACTGTGCGTGCAGGCAATTTGAATGAGTCTGCATCGCAGGTCTGGCTGGCCGACTTTACCGGCGAGCTGATGAAAGAGGGCACGACCACGCGCAGTTCGGAACAGGTGGCGCAGCAAGCGGCAGGAATGGGTGGCGCCGTGGCCATCAATGTAGGGCCAGATGTCACGCAGATTCAAGGGGATGTGCTCTCCGAGTTTGGGCCCAAGATGGTGCAACTCTTGGCGGATGTGGTTGAGCATCCTTTATTGCCGGAGTCTGAGGTGGCCCGGCTGAAGCAGGACTTTCAGCGGCAACTGAGCGTACAGAAATCTCAGTCGCAGACGCTGGCCCGCGAGCGTTTTTATCAAGCGCTTTATCCGGACCATCCTTATGGGCGGATCTTATCCACTGATCCCATCATCAATTCGTTCACCGCGGAGATGGCCAAAAAGTTTTACGGCGACAATTTTAGCGCGGCCCGCACTCATATCTATGTAGCTGGAAAATTTGACCCGGTTGCGGTGAAAGTAGCCATCACCCAGGCTTTTTCCTCCTGGAAGAAGGGGGAGGCACCGTTGATCCAGGTTCCGACCACCGCGGCGAAGCACGAGCTTGATGTGGTAGATCGGCCGGGTGCCGCGCAATCTACGGTCTACATCGGGTTGCCGACCATTGATCCCAGCAATTCTGATTTCATTCCGTTGCAGGTGATGAACACCCTACTCGGTGGATCGTTTGCATCCCGCATTACTTCGAACATTCGCGAGCAGAAGGGATACACCTATTCGCCCTTCAGCCAGATTTCTGTTCGTTATCGGGACGCCTTCTGGGCTGAGGTGGCTGATGTTACGACCGCCGTGACCGGGCCGTCGATCAAAGAAATTCTGTACGAAATTGACCGCCTGCAAAAAACGCCGCCATCGACCGCAGAACTAGATGGAATCAAGAACTACCTGGGCGGCATTTTCGTGATTCAGAACTCCAGCCGAACCGGCCTCATTGGACGGCTGCAATACTCCGATCTACACCAATTGGGAGACGACTACCTGGAAACTTACGTCCAGAAAGTATTTGCCGTCACTCCGGAGCAGGTGCAACAGGCAGCGGCGAAATATATTCCTGCGGACCGGCTGACCATGGTTTTGGTGGGCGACAAAGCGAAAATTGCCGATCAGGTCGCGCCTTATGAAAAAACCGGGAGCGGCGGGAAATAAATTTGATTTCGTTTCGCGATCGATAAAAAAGGGGAGCGTGGGGGCTCCCCTTGTTGAATACAGGGCCGAAGGCGGATTACTTCACCCTGCTTGCAACATCGGTTTGGCCGTTTGCCCCGCCAATTTCCAATGCGTACTTCCTGCCGCTGATTTGAATCTGCGACAACGAAAGCGTGCCGTCCGAATTGTCCTTGACTACGGTGGCATCGTGGGCCGATGCTTTCGGCAAATCAAGCAGCCGGGCGGGGGTTGTGACGACTATCTGTTTGCCCTTGGCAATACTAAGATCAACGTTCGGGCCCTGGCCTTCCCAGGTCACGGTGTATTTGCCAGCGGATAATGTTTTGCCGGAAACCACAGTGTCTCTTTTGATTTCGACGGATGCCTTGTTTGCTGCTGCGAACGCAGTGGTTGCGAACAGCACGGCCATCGCCAACAGCACAGAAAACTTCGAAGCCTTCATACCTTCTCCTTTTTCCCCGAAGCGTCGGGACGGATTAGGCGGCTGTTCGCACCTTCACGCAAACCACGAGGCGCGAAGGAACACAATTTGTTTTGGGATCCATGAGAAGAACACACCAAGGCATCTTCGTGGATCTGTTCTCGCCTGGGCCGCCAAACCGAAAACTAGAACAGATCCGAACCCCGCAGTTTCTTTGCAGAACAAGAAAACTAACTATTTATTCTTGTCTGCTGGTAAGACGTAATTCGGGTCCAAAAAGTTCCATAATGCTTTGAATTTGATTCAAGTACTGAACAAGCACTCCGATTGCCAAATGTAAAATGCAGATTCCACACGAGCAAGCCGTTTTTCACAGCAAGAACTGTCCGCATACGAACAACGCTGTCCACGGCTGAACGAGTTGTCGACAGCAATCTATTGGTCCCTAGATGACAGTTGGACGCGGTGGCTCTCGCAATGTGATCAGGGTCACTGGATGCTAGAATCGCCACAATGTCCAATCCAAAGGCACGCGCCAAGAAAATCAAATTGTTATTGTTCGATGTGGATGGGGTTCTCACCGACGGCAAGCTGTTTATTTTCCCGGCTCCGGCAGGAGCACAGCAGAGCGTACTTGACCAGGCGTCCGCGCATGGAGGCCAGGGAGGATTTGGCCTGCACAGCCAAAGCATGGTTGAGGCCAAGGGATTTCACGCCCACGATGGCACGGCGATTTCGCTGGCACGGTTGGCGGGAATCAAAACTGGACTAATCACCAAACGCATTTCAGAAACAGTCGCCCTTCGCGCACGCGATCTGAAACTGGAGCATGTTCATCAGGGCATTCAGGACAAGCTGGGCGTCTTTAGAGAAATCTTGAAAAAGGAAGGATTGAAAGCCAGTGAAGCCGCCTTTGTCGGCGATGACGTGATTGATCTACCGGTGATGTGGAACTGTGGGCTGGCGATCGCGGTGGCAAACGCTCGTCCTGAGGTGAAGAAAGACGCTCACTACGTGACGCCGCATGCCGGTGGTGATGGTGCATTGCGCGATGCGGTTGAGTACATTCTCAAAGCGCAAGGGAAACTACAGCACGTGATCACCGGTTATATCGGTGAGCGAAGTCCCACGGTGCAGTGAATTTATAAAATGTTGGCAGGTACGCCAGATCGGCGCGACAAGAATGCTTAGCGCAGGGCCATAGGCCCTGCTCCACCCCAAAAATCGGTAACGCTCTTAATCTGGCAATGCCGGCGGCCTGTTCGTCATCAGTTCAGTAAACCGAGGGTCTTTCCGCAGCCCTGCAAACTCTTCATCCTTGTAAACCTTGTTAATGTCCTTGTATTGCTCCTCCATCGCTTTGCGCAGGTGTTGGAGAGAAAGGTCGAGAAGTCCCAGCTTAGCGTAGGCTTTGGCCACGATATAGTCGTAGAACGCGCGTTCTTCCTGGGGAGTGGTCTGTCCTACAACACCTACCCGCGAACTATGACCTAAAACTTCGGGATCAAGCTGTAAAGCGCGGATGTATGCAATCATAGCCTTTTCAGGCTCTTTCTTGGCAAAATACGCAGCGCCCATGTTGCCGTAATATGCGGCCGTGTCGGGGCGAAGTTTTAGCGCAATCTCATATTGATGAATGGCTTTGCGATAATTTCTTTGGGAGTAATAGACTGCACCGAGGTTGTTATAGGCATCCGCATAAGTGCGGTCCATGCGAATTGATTTCTTGAAACACTTACCTGCGGTGTTGAGGCGCTGTAATTGAAGGTAGGCAATTCCCATCTTATTTTCAATCACTGCATTGTGGGGATCTTTATGAAGAGCGGCCTCGTAATAGTCGATCGCATCCAGGTAGTCCTTAATCGCGCGTAATTCGTCGCCACGCTTATCCAGTTCGGCAACCGTTGCACTTTCCGCGGGAGCTTCCACCCGTGGAGCTGGAGGAGCGACTTCAATTTGCTCCGCAGAGTAAACCTGGGCTTGGATGGCGACGGTACTCAAAACAAGCGGGACCGTAAGAAACCAAGAGGGACGACGCATACGCTCACCTCCTCAAAAAGCCTAGTCCTGAACCGAGATGGTCTTCAAGCAGTATTTAGACACCGCAGCCCGGCAAATCGGCTAGTGATTCTGCCCGTCTTCGTTGGGAGCTGGTTTTGGAGGGTTAGACGATTTGTCGTCCTTAAAGATATCGGCAATTTTCCCGAAAAAGCCTTTCTTCTTAGCGGGATCGGCAGATTGGGCCCCATCTGCTGGAGGTGGTTGCACCTGCGGATTTGGCAGGCTGGACTTGTCTCCTCCCAAGCCCACCATTCGGGAGAAGAAACCCTTGATGCCGCCGTTCTGGTCGCAGGATTCGTTTGGCTCGGTTCCAGCGATGAAAGCTGCGGTATATGTGTCAGGGCAGGCCGCGTTGGCTAAGCGGTTAGTCATTTTGTCCAGTTGAACATCCACCACGCCGGATGGCTGGGTAAAATCTTTGGCGTTGGCATACTGTTGCAGCGCAGTTGCCCGCTTCATGAATTCTGTCCAGATCGGTGCAGCGGTCTGGGCTCCGCTCAAGTGGATATCACTGTAATCGTCGTATCCGACCCAGACGATACAGAGCAGATTGCTGGTATAGCCTGCAAACCATCCATCGTGGGAGGTCCCAGTTTTGCCGGCAGCCGGGGCTGTGAAACCTCTTAAGCGGACGCCGTATGCTGTCCCGTAGTTGACCACTCCTTCCAGCATGTCGGTCATGACGAAGGCAACGCGCGGATCAATGACCTGCTGGCGGGCAGGGCTGTAGTTCGCCACAATGTCTCCGTTCGCATTGCGAACCGAATTGATCATGATAGGTGCGATCCGCTGGCCGGCGTTGGCGAAAACGGTATAAGCACCGGCCATTTCCAGGGGAGTTGCATCGTAGGATCCCAGGGCCATGGCCGGGGTGGGTTTCACAGAACTGATCCCGGCAGCTTTCGCCAGATTGGCGACTTTGTCGTATCCCACCTCTTCGGCGAGTTTTACGGTAGCGTTGTTAAGCGACATTGCCAGGGCATAGCGCGTCGTTACCTCGCCGTGATATTCCTCTTTGTAGTTTCGCGGTTCGTAGATTTGGTCGCCGTAAGCGAAGGTGGTGGGCTGGTCGTCTACCAGAGTCGCGGGTGTAAAAATCGGCTCAGAGCCCTCTAAGGCGGTATTAATGGCTTCCGCGTATACAAAGGGCTTGAAGATTGAACCTGTGGGCCGGCTGGCGGAGGCGTGATTCAGCTGGCTGAATGCATAGTTACGGCCTCCAACCAAAGCCAGCACTTCTCCGGTGTGAGGGTTCAATGCCACCATGGCCACTTGGGCATCCGGTCCCGGGTCTACCCTGGTTTCAAATTTCTTGCCTACTCTCACCCGGTGGGTCCGCCGTTTGGTCACTTCATCATCCACAATCTTCATGCCAACTTGGACCGCCTGCGCGGCGGCCTGCTGAAGATCGGGATCGAGGGTGGTGTAAATGCGGTAGGCCTGATCGTTGATCTCATGCTCGCTAAACTTACTCACAAGAGTGTCGCGAACTAGATCCACGAAGTAAGGAGCATCGCTGGCCTCGACATTGGGCGGCGCCAGCTTGAGCGGAGTCGCCTTTGCCTTGTCAGCTTGTTGGCGGGTTATGGCATGGGTTTCGACCATGGATTCCAGCACCAGATTGCGCCGCGCCAAAGCGCGCTCCGGATGCCGATAGGGCGAAAGATAACTTGGCCGTTGAATAAGCCCAGCCAGTAAAGCAGCTTCCGGTAAGGTGATATCTTTGAGGTCCTTATCGAAGTATGCCCTGGCGGCTTGAGCGAATCCACTGATGGCAAACGATCCCCGCTGCCCCAGGTTCACCCAGTTTCCGTAAAACTCAAAAATCTGTTGTTTCGTGAACTTTTGTTCCAATTCCTCGGCGATTAACATCTCTGTCAGTTTGCGTTTAATTGTCTTTTCCGGGCTCAGGAAGAAACCACGGGCTAACTGCTGGGTCAGAGTGGAACCGCCTTGTTCACGCCGCTGGTGAAGCAAATCCCCAATTGCGGCTTTGGTGGTACGTACAAAATTGACGCCGCTGTGCTCAAAAAATCTCCTGTCTTCAATCGCAAGCACCGACTGCACCATGACCGGCGGGATATCGTCATATTTGACCAGCTCACGTTTGGAGCGCTGCTCGGCGTCGAACAGCGAGGTGACCATCTCCGGTTCGAGTTCGTAGGCGGTCAGATTGCCGGTACGCCCGCCGATGCTTTGTACCTGTCCGTCTGTGATACGAATCGTGGCTGACTCAGGGGCGTGATAAGAGTTGGCGCCGGGCTTGATTTCAATGGCACTGCTCATCAGGCGGTAGCTGCCCATGCCCGTCTGGTCTTCGCGCTCGGAATAACCGGCGCGGCGGAGATCGCCGGCAATCTCTCGCAGGCTTGCCTTGTCGCCTACATGGACAGTCTTGGGTAATGCATAAATTCTTGCCGAGTTGCTGAAGACGGGGTTCTTGAACCGGTCCTGAATAATGCGGTCGTATTTGACGTAGAAGTACGAAAATACGCTGACAAATGCGATCGTACCGATGGCGAAAACAAGGAAAGCTGCTCGGACTAGGGGATCACGTGTGAATCCGCCTTTCCCCCTGCCTTCGCTCTTCGGAATTCTCAGTCTAATGGCCACTTGGGTTCTGGGGCGACTTTGCTTCCATTGGATAGGATGACGCGAGGCGCAAAGATGTTATCCAACGCTAAGGTCCGCCGGCTTTGCGTTGCTTTTGACACAAAAACATTCAGAAGCAGGGATGGCACAGCGCCATCACGCTTACTCGTATACATTCTAAATCAGCGGAGGCGGCTAGACGGGTTACTAGAAAACACCCTTGTTCGTGGTCATCGGGTCGAAATTCAAATTAACAGGGTATCCCGGAATGTTCACGGTCACCGTATAAGGCGCTTCAATGGTCACCGAGCCGGTTCCTTCCGTGCCGACACGGTGAACTTTGATCTTTTCTTTTTCCAGAGGGATGTCAAGATCCATGGCGCGCTTGTAAACCGTGTCGCGAATCGCATCCTCAGTTTTTGTGCTGTTGGTGGCCATGAGCGCTTCCGTCTTAATGGCATCCTCAAACTGATATTCGGCCCAATAGGGCGGTATGAGGGCCACACTGGCAGATATTGCTATCGCAAAGACTACTATCCCGATAAACAGTTTCATGGAACGTCTCTCACTCTTGCGGGACTCTGAAGTTACCGCTTAGCGTGTTGGCTTCAGGGCGTGCTGAAAATACTCCACTATCGCGCCGATGCTAGCATCGGTGACGGTACGAGTCGAGCGCGTAACGACTTCCACAGTATCTTCGGTAACCTTCTTGCCGACCGTCACCCGATAAGGGATGCCTACCAGATCGGCGTCTTTGAACTTTACCCCAGGGCGTTCGTCGCGGTCGTCCAAAAGTACTTCAAAACCAGCAGCTTGCAGGCGTGTGGCGATGTCCTCGGCGGCTTTTGCGATGGGCTCGTCCTTGGTGTTGGTGGGGGTTACGACGATTTCAAATGGGGCAATCTGCGGGGGCAGCCAGAAGCCGTTTTCATCATTACTCTGTTCGATGGCGGCAGTCAGGATGCGCTCGATGCCGATGCCGTAACTGCCCATGATCGGGATAACTTCTTTGCCATTTCTGTCGAGCACACGGGCTCCCATAGACTCGGCGTACTTGTATCCGAGCTTGAAAATGTGACCGATTTCGACGGCAGTATCAATGCGGAGGGGAAATCCACACTTCGGGCAGCCTTCGCCGGCAGTGACGGCGCGCAGGTCTGCGTAGGCCGTCGGCTGGAAGTTGCTGCCAGGCGTAATGTTCCTTACGTGGTAATCCTCTTTGTTGGCCCCCGAGATCAGGTTCTTGCGGCCTTCCAGTGCCTTATCCACTAACAAGGCCGAGCGGTCCGAATCCTTGAGATCCTTTGCCCAGTCGACTCCGAGCGGGCCGAGGAATCCAGCCGGAGACTTGAAGAGCTGTTTGATCTCGTCTTCCTGCATCGGACGGGTTTCCTTACCGATAGCCGAGACGAGCTTGGCTTCATTCAGTTGATGATCGCCGCGCATCAAGACGACGATGCCACGAGTCTTGGCCTTACCGGTCTTGGGATCAGTCTCCTCCGCCATCAAGGCCAAGGTCTTGATCTTGTTTTTGGGAGAAACCCCGAGGAAACGGGCCACATCTTCAATCGTCTTCTGTCCCGGGGTATGGACTTCGAGCGGTTGGCCGTCCCCTTCGGGCTTGAGGTCTTCAACCAATTCCAGCTTTGATGAGGCCTTCTCCATATTCGCCGCGTAATTGCATTTCTCGCAGCTGACAATCCGGTCTTCGCCTGCTGGAGTTCGCACCATGAACTCTTCGGACTGTGATCCGCCCATCGCTCCGGAGTCGGCCTCAATCACCATGTACTTAAGACCGCAGCGGTCGAAAATCTTGCAATAGGCTTCGCGGTGCTTCTTGTAGGAGACATCGAGTCCTGCGGCATCAATGTCGAAGGAATATGAGTCCTTCATGATGAACTGCCGCACGCGTAGCAGCCCGGATTTCGGCCGGGCTTCGTCGCGGAATTTGGTCTGGATCTGATACCAGATTTGTGGCAGCTGCTTATAGCTGCGCAACTCTTTGCGGGCGATGTCGGTCATGATCTCCTCGTGGGTCATGCCCAGGCAGAGATCGGCTCCCTTACGATCTTTGAGCCGGAACATGTTGTCGCCCATTACCGCCCAGCGCCCGCTGGCTTCCCAGATTTCTCGCGGGTTAAGCGCGGGAAGGTAAAATTCCTGGCCGATACGGTCCATCTCCTCCCGGACGATGGCCATGATCTTGTTGAAGGAGCGCTGTCCCAGAAAAAGATAGGAGTAAATTCCTGCGGCCAGCTGGCGGACGTAGCCCGCGCGTACCAGGAATTTGTGGCTGGCGACCTCGGCGTCGGCCGGGGCTTCGCGCAGAGTAGGAATGAAGAGTTCTGACCAACGATGCATAGTGGGTTAGCTTTCAGGTGGTGCGAATTCATTATTCTAAAGGATTCCCGGCGAAACGCTAACTGCGGCCACGGATTTTCACGGATCAACACAGATCAATCACTTTGGTTGTTTGATCCGTGCGAATCTGTGCAAATCCGTGGCTAGGGTTATTATCCGACAAGCTTGCTTCCCCTTTCTTCCGGGATTAGGATTTCATCCACTTCCATGGCCATACTGACCTTTCTCGATATTCCCGATTGGGTACCCTACGTTGCCGCAGTCATTGTTATTGTTGGCGCGATTTTCGGCATTCAGGCATATTTTGCCCGTCGACGAACCCATGCCCTGGTCCCCGTAGCTTCTGAAATGGGGTTCGCATTTGAAGGCAAAGCGTGGAACAATCCTCAGCAGGCGCCGAAACTCACCAGCCCGCTGTTCCAGATGGGCCACGCCAAGGACTTCAGGAACATCATGACGGGCAGCACGAACGGCTTGCCGGTCAGCCTGTTCGATTATGCGTTTACGGTTGGAGGCGGGAGATATTCCCGCACTTATAAACAGACTGTGTTCGTCTGCGTAAAGGCGGGGGCGCACATGCCTTTGTTCAAGCTCTGGCCCAAGGACCTCAGCCATAAACTTTGGAACGCGGTCGTGCACAAAGACATTCTGTTCGACTCCCACGCGGAATTTTCCAACCGATATCAGTTAAGTGGCCCGGACGACATGAGAATTCGCGGTTTGTTTACTCCCGGCCTGCTGTCGTATCTGGAACCCTTGGATAAAAACATGAAGTGGCGTATCGAGGGGAACGAGGAAACTTTGCTGATCTATCGTTCGGCCAAGAAGATCAAGCCTGGGGACTTCCGCTCTTTTCTTGAAGAGACGTCTGGGATAGCAGCCCAGTTCTTAAGCATGGGTAATTGGCGGTAATCGCGTTATGTAGAACTACCGGCCGGAAAGCTGCTTGAGAATGTCCTTACCCAGTTTCTGCGTCTCACCGAAAAATTTCTGGTACTCGACGAACATGCGGTTCAGCTCCAGAGACTTGTCGGCAGAGAGATGTTTCCGCAACATCATGTCGCGTACATGGACTGGGTTGGGGAGATTCGCTTCTTCGGTCAGTTCTTCCAGCGCGATGTTGGGATCGTAGTGGTACATAAAATGATTGTACCGCCACAAATTGTGTAGAGACGGGTCTTTAACCCCGCCGGACGGAGCAAGCCCGGTCCCCACACAACCTGTTTTGCTACACCATTTCCGTGCCCCACAGATCATGCAGGTGCACAATACCGTGGAGCTTGCCGCTGCCATCCACTACGGCCAGTGAAGTGATTTTCTTCTCTTCCATGACTGCCAGTGCGGCAGTTGCGAATTCACCGGGGGAAATCGTCCTTGGGCCCTTAGTCATGCACTCCCCGGCAGTGAGGTCGAGCGCATCTTTCCCGCGTTTTTCGAGCAAGCGTCGCAGGTCGCCATCGCTGATCACCCCTACCAGTTTTTCACCATCCACCACAGCCGTCACGCCAAGCTTCTTGCGCGACATCTCGTAGATCACGTCGGGCATTTTAGTCTTGGGAGTCACACGTGGCAGGGAGTCGCCAGTGTGCATCAAGGATTCCACACGTGCCAATTGTTTGCCGAGCTTGCCGCCGGGGTGCAGGTTGGCGAAATCTTCTTCCTTGAAACCCCGTTTTTCGGAGAGTGCCACAGCCAGTGCATCACCCAAGGCAAGCATCGTGGTTGTGGAGGCGGTCGGAGCAAGTCCCATTGTGCAAGCTTCTTTTGCGATTGAACAATCAAGGGCCACATCGGCGGCCGCTGCCAATGTGGAAAGTTTCGTACCGTTGCCGGAGAAAATCGGGTCACATGTCAGGCTGACCAGCGGTACCTGCAAGCGTTTGATAGTCGCCAGCAGGTGCACTACTTCCTCGGTCTCACCGCTGGCGGAAAGCGCTAGAACAACATCTCCCCGAACCACCATCCCGAGATCGCCGTGAATGGCATCCACCGGATGCATGAACAAAGCCGGAGTTCCAATGGAACTCAGGGTGGCGGCAATCTTTCTTGCGATGAGTCCGCTCTTGCCCATGCCCGTGACAACGGCACGGCCTTTGCAGGAAAAAAGCAATTCCACGGCGCGGTCGAAGGTGTCGGCCATTGGACCCGCGATACGGTCCGCTAAGGCTCGTAACGCGTCAGCCTCGATCCGCACCACATTTTCCCCAACCCGTTTCATAACCATGAGGATGTTAGCACGCACCCGCTCAGCCAGGTCTCTGTTGAATCTTACGAAGGTATATGCCTTCTGGACTAAGCAAAGAAGTTCTAAAAATCATCATCAAGTTTATGTCTGGCAGTGATTTCCCCCAACCCATGCGCCTGGATCAAACGGTCCCAGGGGCCTGCCTGCCAGTTATCTTTCTTCTTTTGCGCATGGATCCACGGTGGCAAGTCAATTAACAGAGTTTTTGCCATGGCTTGTGCGTAGGGTTCGTACATCAAGCGCAGTTCTTTTAATCTCTGCTCTGCGTCAGTTCCTTCTTTCAACCGCAAGTCCTGCTCTTTGAGGTAGGCGCGCAGACGGGCCAGTTCGCTCGCAGGAAGGCGGTCGGAAGCATGCGGATCAAAAGATGTGCGGAATATCTGGGCCAAATCCACCACCGCATGGCGCGCCATGGCAAAAGTAAGTTCAGCCTGTTCGTTGCTTACACCGTCGATTTCCATCATCAGCAGTGCACAACTATCGAGAATGATGGTCAGGGCTCCCAGCCACGATTGGTTGCTGTGTTGCGAGCGGAAAAAGCTCAATGTGGGATACGAGATGTGGGTTTCCAATACTTCTGCCGACCATCGTTCCCAGCTTTGGAGAATTGCCTCTAAGCCACGTCCGTCCGGACAATTTCCCAGACGCCCAAGCAGCTCTGCGGCAGTAGGGGGCGAACCGGCGCGCGCATCCAGCAGGGAAATCTCGACTTCACGACGGGAAAATGCCGAGTAGATTGTGGGCAGATATCCGATCACCAGGCCGAGAAATGCAAATCCCATGCCCGATTCGAGGACAGTGAGGAATCGCTCCGGACTCGTCATAGGTGCGACATCGCCGAGGCCCAGGGTGAAAAAGGTCTCCCCGCTGAAGTAGAGCAGGGTCCCAAACGTGATGCCTTCACCGCCCAGCTGAACGTGTTGGCCTGAGCCCCAATGCAGCAGGGCAAACGCCAGGATCAAACCGAAGGCCCAGAGCGCGAGCAGAAAGATCAGGGACAGGGGGCCAAAGTATCCCAGAAAGGTTTCACGGATGGTTGGTGATTTGATGAGCCGCGCCAGCCGCGACCAGGGCCGCCAAGTATTGCGATAGAACAAAGAAGTAAGCCGGAATACGCGCCGTACGCGGCGAGGGAGGACGACGGTCTCAAAGGCATCCAGCAGTACGACGAAAATCAGCCAGGCCCCGGCAATGATGCTGAAAATACGCATGCAGATGAGATGTTGCCGAATGTTAGCAGATTCAGGCCAGTCTCATCGGCGAGTCATTGCGTCGCAGGCAGCATAATGGTTTTGCCGGTAGCGGCTGAACGTCGTGCAGCATCGAGAATTTCACTGACCACCAG
The DNA here is from genome assembly GCA_963837365.1 of uncultured Acidobacteriota bacterium. Lineage (GTDB taxonomy): Bacteria > Acidobacteriota > Terriglobia > Terriglobales > Acidobacteriaceae > CAWBXL01. The sequence goes on along the minus strand of CAWIMW010000002.1, from coordinate 411,656 downwards.
ATTGGTCTGTAGTGATGAAGGCGCGCCTGGGTCTGCTCCTTCCAACACCACCGCCCGCAGGAGCGCCAGCTCGTCGTCATAAGGGGCCGGAAGCGGAGCGCCGGTGGTTTTCTCCTCATTCTTGTCCTTGAGGTGAACCCGCAAGTCATTGTTGTCCACGGTGATGACGCTTCCCGTGCTGCCGTACACTTCCATATCTTTTCTGCTGAAAGGCCAGTTCCAGGACGCCTGCAAAATGGCCTGCGCTTTGGGATAGGTGAGGATGACGGTGGCTTCGTCATCAACCTTGTAAATCTCCGGCTTGATGTGCTGCGTGACTGCGGTCACCGTCAGCGGACGCTTGCCGTCCATGAGCCAGGTGATCAAGTCTGCTCCGTAGCAGCCGAAATCGTAGAGAGCGCCTCCCCCGTTTAGTTTGGGGTCGTTGAGCCATGCCATGAATTCCGGTTGTACTCCGATTTCCTTCGGACCCTGATGGCCGTCATGTATGACTACTTTACGAACATCGCCGATTGCCCCCTGGTGTAGCAGCTCATACGCGGCGCGATTGCTGCGATACCACGTGGTCTCGTAGTTCACCAGGACCTTGATCTTGCCTTGTTGCGCCGCCTTCTGCATAGCAAGTGCATCGTCGTAACTCACCGCCAGCGGCTTTTCCATCATCACGGGCACGCCATGTTTGGCACAGATTTCTACCACTTTCCGGTGATCAAACGTGTTGGTGTAGACCAGCACAGCCTGTGGGTGGGTCTTCGCCAGCATTTCTTCCAGAGAGGTAAAGAGAAGCGCGCGATCGATGTTGTTGTGACCGGCGTAGGAGGCTGCCAGTTGGGCATCCGGCTCGGCGATGCCGACGAGCTGGATCTCCGGGCGGTGGATCCCATGCTCGAGGAACCAGCCGACGTGGCCGTGGACCAGGCCTACGATGCCAACGCGCAAGGGTGCAGTGCTCTGCGCGAAAACTGTTGTTGAAGTTGCCAGCAGAATGAAAGCAATTTTGGTGATGACAGCTCGCACCTGATCCTCCGTGGACTGCGTAATCAAAGCGTAATTCTTAGGGCGTTATGTGAGAGGCTGGAATACTGTTTTGAATCGCCAACAATTCCTTCAATACGCCGCGCAGCTTGTTTGATTCCAAAGCATTCGCGCCATCCGACTTGGCTTCGTTGGGGTTGTCGTGAACTTCCATGAAAATTCCGTCCACCCCTGCCGCGACCGCCGCTCGTGACAACACCGGAATAAACTCCGGCTGGCCGCCGCTGGAGGTTGGTTTATCTCCGTCGCTCTGCGCGGCAGATGGCAATTGCACGGAGTGCGTGGCGTCGAACACCACCGGGGCAAACTTTCGCATGATAGCCAAGGAACGCATGTCCACGACTAGATTGTTGTAGCCAAAACTGGAGCCGCGCTCGGTCACGAAGACGCGGTCGTTGCCTGCGGTTTTGCATTTTTCCACCGCGTGACGCATGTCCCAGGGAGAGACAAACTGGCCCTTCTTGATGTTTACGACCCGCTCCGTCATGGCAGCAGCCACGATCAAATCAGTCTGCCGGCAGAGGAAAGCTGGGATTTGCAGAACATCGGCTACTTCGGCAACCTTGGCCACATCTTCCTTTTCATGCACATCGGTGAGTATGGGGACATGGACCTCGTCCTTCACCTTTTTCAAAATGCGCAGGCCCTCTTTCAGCCCTGGTCCGCGGAAGCTGGCCATCGAGGTGCGATTGGCCTTGTCGTAGGAGGCTTTGAAAATGAAGGGGATGTTGAGTGAGCGGGTCACGCCTTTGATTACTTCCGCCATGAAGAGCGCATGTTTTTCACTTTCGATGACGCACGGGCCGGCGATAAGAAAAAGATTGCCGGAGCCGATCCTGACACCTTCGACTTGGAAGGAAATGCTCATAAGCTAACCTTACCATTTGTCATTCCGACAAATGAGCGTAGCGAATGAGGAGGAATCTGCTTTTGTTGACAGCTTCTGTGGCACCGTCTGCAAATAGCAGATTCCTCCTTGTCCCCTTCGGCGAAGCTCAGGGTCCTCGTCGGAATGGCAATGGGTTAATGATGTCCTGTAGTTGAAGATTTTATCTTTGCCCGACTCTCTCCGGGCGGTGAAACATTTCCACTTCAGCCGCGACCTTCTCGGAGCGCCGCTTCAAGCCGCTTTCGTAGGCTGCTCCGACAAACGTTCTGAACAGCGGATGCGGTTCCAGCGGCTTTGATTTGAACTCAGGGTGGAACTGGCAGCCGATGAAGTGCGGGTGGTCGGGAAGTTCGACCATCTCTACATAGGTGCCATCCGGAGTCGATCCAGAGATTTTCAATCCCGCAGCGGTCAGCGTTTCTTCGTACTCCCGGTTGAACTCGTAACGATGACGATGGCGCTCACTGATTTCAGTTTGACCGTAGATCCGGTAGGCCAGAGTGTCCGGCTCGATTTTGCAGGGCCATGCGCCCAGCCGCATGGTGCCGCCAAGTTCTTCCACACCGCGAAGTTCTCGCAGCTTGTAGATCACGCGATGATTGGTGGCAGGATCGAACTCGCTGGAGTTGGCTTCGGCCAGTCCGCAGACATTGCGCGCAAACTCTATGCATGCGGTTTGCATGCCCAGGCAAATGCCGAAGTACGGAACCTTGTTTTCGCGCGCGTAGCGAATAGCTTGCAGCATTCCTTCAATGCCACGTTTGCCGAAGCCTCCAGGAACCAGGATGCCGTCGTATTCTGCCAACTGCTCCGCGCAGGCTTGCTGTCCGGACTCCAGGCCCTCGGCTTCCACCCAGTTCAATTGCAGTTTCAGATTGTGGGCCAGTGAGCCGTGAACCAGGGCTTCTTTCAGCGACTTGTAGGAATCTTCGTACTCCACATACTTGCCGACAATGGCGATGGTGACTTCGGCTTTGGGGTTGTAGACCTTGTGAACGATATCGTCCCACCGCGCAAGCTCGCGATCTTTGGCTTCGATGTGCAAGTACTTCAGCGCCAGCGTGTCCACGTTTTCATTGGCGAAGACCAGGGGTACTTCATAGATAGAAGCCACGTCTTTGGCGGTGATAACAGCTTCGTCGGGAACGTTGCAGAACAGCGCAATTTTGCTCTTGATGTCTTTGGAAAGGAACCGGTCGGTGCGGCAGAGCAGGATGTCAGGCTGGATTCCGATGCTGAGGAGCTCCTTGACCGAGTGCTGTGTCGGTTTGGTCTTTAATTCCTGAGCGGCGGCGATAAACGGGACCAGCGTGACGTGCACAAACACCGTGTTCTCGCGGCCCAGTTCCTGGCGCATCTGGCGGATGGCTTCCATGAAGGGCAGCGATTCGATGTCGCCGACTGTACCGCCAATTTCCACGATGGCCACATCCACGTCCTGCGCCACCTTCTTCATAGCTGCTTTGATTTCGTTGGTGACGTGCGGGATCACCTGCACCGTTTTGCCCAGATAGTCGCCACGGCGCTCCTTGGCGATGATCTGCTCGTAAATCCGTCCGGTGGTCCAATTGTTGTCGCGAGAGAGCTTGGCGTGGGTAAAGCGCTCGTAGTGGCCAAGGTCGAGGTCGGTTTCGGCGCCGTCGTCGGTGACAAAGACTTCTCCGTGCTGGAAGGGAGACATGGTACCCGGGTCGACGTTGAGATAGGGGTCAAACTTCATCAGATTGACCTTAAGCCCGCGGCTTTCCAGGAGGCAGCCGATGGAAGCCGCAGCCAATCCCTTGCCCAAGGAAGACACCACACCGCCGGTTACAAAGATGTACTTTGCCGACATCGGTTCCTCGCTCTAAGTTGTTTTTGAAATTGGTGCAGGCTGGCGTGCACAAACAATTATGGCAGAGAATGCAGAGAAAGGAAATGGATTTTCTGGATACGTCGATTTTGGAATATTGATCGGCCCAAGCGCTTTAACCGGGGGCACAGAGTCTCACAGAGAAAGCACAAGGTGGTCTGTAATCCTCGGTGGTTAGCGCTTTTTAGGGGTTTCATGTTCCTCCTGTTCTTAGGTTGATATCGCATCTAAAATAAAGGGAGACCTATTGTGGATGGGCACTGGCAAATTCGATCCAGGATATGCTCGCTGGCAGCCTTGCTATTGTTGATGGCTTTGCCCACTCCCGCACAGCAGCTGGCCAAGCGCCTCATCCTCAAAGATGGCTCCTATCAATTGGCGGTCAAGTATGAAATCAAAGGCGACCGCGTCCACTACCTAAGCGCCGAGCGCGGAGAGTGGGAGGATGTGCCCAAGTCCATGGTGGACTGGGATGCCACCGAAAAATACGAGAAAGATCGGGCCAACGGCGCGCCTCCGCCGGAGGCAGTGGAATTCGATAAGCAACTGGAAGCTGAGCGAAAAGCAGAGGAGGCCAAGACTCCGCTGGTCGCTCCGGGCTTACGGCTGTCGGAGTACAGCAGCGTGGCGCTTCTCGACACTTACCAGGGACAGCCGCAACTGGTGGAGATCGAGCAGAATGGTGGGGAGATCAACAGCAACCGGAAAAGCAATATTCTGCGGGCTGCGATCAATCCGCTGGCGAGCGCCAAGCAGACCATTGAATTGCCCGGACCTCACGCCAAAGTGCAAGCGCATGCTACTTTGCCAGCAATCTATATAAACGTGCAGCCACCCGACCAGGGCGCAGCCACCAACCAACCGCAAGAGGCGGAACAGCCCTGGGACCGCTTCAAAATTGTTGGCGCACAGGTGCAATCCAAAGACAAAAAGCGTGTTATCGGGGCGATCAAGATTGCGGTCTATGGCAAGGTTACTCAGCAGCAGAACTTGATCCCCACTACTGCCGAGAAGCTGACCGGGGGATGGATCAAGGTCACTCCCAAAGAGCCGCTTCAACCGGGAGAGTACGCAGTGGCGGAAATGCTGGGCAAAGAAGGCATGAATCTGTACGTGTGGGATTTTGGAGTGAATCCTGCGGCTCCGCCGAATATGCAGGTGACCAAGCCGGATGCTTCGGTGACTCCCGACGCAGCTACGGAGAAAGAGCCCGAACTACAGAAGCGTCCGCAATAGCCTCAAGTGTGGAGGCGGGACTTGTCCCGCCTGACGGGGCAAGCCCCGTCTCCACACAGGAAATGCTACCTATATAATCTGAAGTGACGAAAAACGATCGGAAAGGTATTCCTTTGAGCACACATACGCATCATCCCGGTCAGCAACCTCCAGGGCCTCAGGCTATCCCCGGGGTGGACTCGATTATCGCCGTCGGCTCCGGCAAGGGTGGGGTAGGGAAGACCACCATTGCAGTGAACCTGGCGGTGGCGCTGACCAAACTGGGCTACAAAGTCGGCCTGCTGGATGCCGATGTTTACGGGCCAAATGTCCCGCTGATGCTCGGCGCCTCCGGTCAGCCGCAAGCCAATGCTGATAACAAAATTGAGCCCATGCAGGCGCACGGGCTGAAAGTGATTTCTGTCGGATTCCTGAATCCAGGCGATAAGCCGGTGATCTGGCGTGGGCCGATGCTGCATTCAATTATTCGGCAGTTCTTAGGCTCGGTGCAGTGGGGTGTACTGGATTATCTGGTGGTGGATCTGCCTCCCGGCACCGGTGATGTCGCGCTGTCGCTGATTCAGACGGTTCCGCTTACTGGCGCGATTGTGGTCTCTACGCCATCGGATGTATCGCTTCAGGACGCGCGCAAAGCCATCGAGATGTTCCGCCAGATGAAGGTGGACTTGATCGGGGTGGTGGAGAACATGAGCTACTTTGTCTGCCCCCATTGCAAGCACGAGGTAGACATCTTTTCCCGCGGAGGCGCGGAGAAGACCGCCGCACAATTCGAAGTCCCATTTCTGGGCAGCATCGAGCTTGATCCTGAGATTCGCCGCGCCAGTGACAACGGCAGCCCTACGGTGCTGGAAGGAGTGGAGTCAGATCATGCCAAATCGCTCTATGATTTCACCCGCAAAGTTGTGACCCGCGTGGATGAGATCGAGGCCAGCGCTCCCCAGGGTGTGATTCAAATTCAGTAGCGGCGTTCTCTGCGACCTCGGCGGTTCATTGCTTTTCTTGCCGCGCGACTGAAGGCCAAAATCTTAAACCGCGGAGATCGCAGAGAAAGGCCGCAAAGGGCGCAGAGAAACCCAAACGGTCACCCAGTACCCGGTGATTAGCATTCTGGCACCCGGAGTGCTAATGCTTGACACAGAGTGGGCGTGTTCCTAGAATTCAAAAAGGGACTTTAATACTGCGGTTTTATTAAGTCTTTTTATTGTATCAAGTTACGGCCCTTCAATCGGTTTGTCCGCGAGGATAATCTAACTATATATGCAGTCTGGCCAGCCAATTGGAACTCGGGAACGCGAAGTCCTGACCGCGGTGGTCGAGACCTTTATTGCTACCGGCGAGCCGGTGGGGTCGCGCACGCTGTCGCGTGCCAATAGCGAGGGGTTAAGCCCGGCTTCGATTCGCAACGTGATGGCTGATTTGTCGGATGCTGGATTTTTGGAGCAGCCGCATACTTCCGCAGGAAGAATTCCCACGACGGAAGCCTATCGCTATTACGTCGAACAACTGACAGGGACGGCGCGGCTTTCGCACGAGAACGAAAACATTATTCAAGGCTCGCTGGCGGGGATTTCTGATCCGCAGGAATTCCTGGAGCGGACTTCTCATGTGCTTTCGCTGATCTCGCGCAATGTTGGCGTGGCAGTCGCGGTGGGAGGGCAAAAAAATGCTCTGGAGCATGTGTATTTCTCCCGCTTGGGCGATCAAAAAGTTTTGGCGGTGTTGGTGACTCGCTCCGGCGTGGTTCGTGACCGGGTGTTGCGCATGGATTTGCCGCAAGCGGAATTGGACATCGCGGCGCGGTATATCAACGAGAACTTTCGCGGCTGGACCATGGAAGCCATGCGCAGTGAGCTTGCCCGCCGCCTTGAGCAGGAACGCAGCGAGTATGACCGGCTGATGACGTCGGTCGAGCAGCTTTATCGCCAGGGTGCTTTGGCCAGCGATGAGGGTACGCAAGTCGTCTTCGTCGAAGGTGCGGCCAACCTGGTGACCGGCGAGCAGGACCGCCAGCGTTTGCAGGAGCTGTTAAAGACACTGGAAGAAAAGCAGAAGATTGTCGAACTGCTTGGGGCGTACCTCGATACCAGGCAGGAAGCTGTGCGAGTCGTGATTGGCCTGGATGAAGCCATGCCCTCGATGCGGAATTTTGTGCTGATCGGCGCACCTGCGCGAGTGGGCGGGGAAGTCATGGGTTCGCTGGCCGTGATCGGCCCTACGCGGATTGACTATCAGCATGCCATGACTGCGGTTTCCTACATCGCACGCATGTTCGACAAAGTTCTGAATGAGTCGGAGTAACTAAGATTTATGTCGAGAACCAAGGGAAGAACTGAACCTGAGGAAATGGATGTAGAGCACGAGCTGCCGGCTGCGGAGGACACCTCCGAGAATAGCGGATCTGTAGTTCAGCCCGCCGTCGCTCAGGGAGATGGAGAATTGGGAAAGCTGCGCGCGGAGCGGGATTCCCTGGTGGACCGCCTGGCCCGTTTACAGGCTGAGTTTGAAAATGCCCGCAAGCGTGCTGCGCGCGAACAGCAGGATTTCCGTGATTTCGCGTTGACCGACGCTCTTAAGAGTTTGCTGCCGGTCATTGACAGCTTTGACCGGGCCTTGCAGACATCGTCTGAGAAATCGGAGTTGAGGGCGGGTATAGAGCTGATCAATCGGCAGTTGCACGATGCATTGGGGAAACTGGGGCTGCGTCCGGTTCCGGCCAAGGGGGAACCGTTCGATCCGCGCTTTCATGAGGCGATCGAAATGGTTGATACCGACGAAACCGAAGACCAGCACGTGATAGACGAGCTGCAACGAGGCTACAAGTTGAAAGACCGGCTGCTGCGCCCAGCGATGGTGCGGGTGGCGCGCAACACAAAATGATTTGTCATTCCAACGAGGCCCCCGAGCGAGAGCCGAAGGGGACAAGGAGGAACCTGTTTTCCTGGATAGTGAAAAAGCAGATTCCTCCTCTTCGCTTCGCTCACCGTCGGAATGACAAATGAGGGGAAAACTATTCTGGCCAGCAACGTAAAACGCGATTACTACGAGATACTCGGGGTGGCGCGCGGCGCCTCCGACCAGGAGATCAAGAGCGCCTACCGCAAGCTGGCGATGCAGCACCATCCTGACCGTAATCCCAACAATCCCGACGCCGAAGAAAAATTCAAGGAATGCAGCGAAGCCTATGCCGTGCTCGCCGATGGCGAGAAGCGTTCGGTCTACGACCGCTTCGGCCACGCAGGGCTCGGCGGCAACGCCGGTGGTGGGTTCGATCCCTCCTCCTTCCAGGACCTTAGCGATATCTTCGGGGATTTTTTCGGCTTCAGCGATCTTTTCGGAGGCCGAGGCCAGCGCCGCAGCCGAGCCCAGCGAGGCGCTGACCTTCGCGAAGATATTGAACTGGATTTTGAAGAAGCAGTGTTCGGAACAGAAAAGACGGTAACGATCCGCCACCATGAGACCTGCGAAGGCTGCCATGGATCGGGCGCCGCTCCGGGAAAAGCTCCGGTCACCTGCCGCTCCTGTAATGGGCAGGGACAGGTCCGCTATCAGCAGGGCTTCTTCAGCATTGCGCGTACTTGTCCGACCTGCCAGGGGACTGGTTCGGTAATCACCGATCCCTGCCCGAAGTGCAAAGGCGAAGGCCGGATGCTGCGGCAAAAAAGTATTGATGCCAAAGTCCCGGCCGGAGTGGAAGATGGAACCCGCATCCGCTTCGCGGGACTAGGCGAGGGAGGCGTGCACGGCGGCCCGGCTGGTGATCTCTACGTTGTGCTGCACGTCAAAGAGCATCCGTTCTTCGAACGTGAAGGCAACGATCTGCATTGCGTGGTGCCGATATCCTTCACTCAGGCGGCTCTGGGTGCGGAGATTACCGTACCCACTCTCGAGGGCGATCACGTTCTCAAAGTGCCAGAAGCCGCGCAGTCCGGGACCACCTTGCGCATTCGGGGTAAGGGTGTCCCGGTGTTGAACAGCCGGGGCAAAGGAGATCTCTATGTTGAGGTCCGGGTGCAGACGCCATCTAAGCTCAACAAACGGCAGAAAGAACTGCTACAGGAGCTTGAGGGCACGATTCGCGTGGAAAACAAGCCCGAACGCCGGACCCTGCTGGGGAAGGTGAAGGATATATTCGGGTAAGTAATCTAACAATCAGCAGAGTTGTGCGACCTACGCTCCAGCCTCTTGGCGCAATCTTGAGATGTCCTTGATCGGCGCGGTTCCGAAGAAGCGGCTGTATTCTCTGCTGAACTGCGAAGCGCTGAGATAACCCACGCGCTGGCTCGCACTGCCTGCATCCATCATCGCCGACATCATAAGGCGCCTCGCTTCCTGGAGTCGCAGCACCTTTTGATAGTGCAGCGGGCTCATCGAAGTGACCGACTTGAAGTGCTCGTGAAAAGAAGACGTACTCATGTGCACCATCTCGGCCAGGTCTTCGATCTTGATGGGTTGAGAGTAGTTGGCGCGCAGCCAGGAAATGGCCTTCGTGATGCGGTGCACGCTGGACTCGGCAAAACCCATTTGCGCCACGCGCACACCAATCGGGCTGCGCAGTAGACGGATCAGAATTTCATCCATCACCAGCGGGGCGAGCAGTTCAGCGTCCCCGGGCCTTCCCAGGCACTCCATGAGCCGGATTGCGGCGTTGACAATGCTTGCGTCGACCGGAGTCACGTAAACCGCGCGCCTGTGTTTCTCCTGCACCGGAGGCAGGCCTTGCGGATAGACCTTTAGCACCAGCTCGGCAATCTTGTGCGGGTCGAGATCCAGCCTGAGAGAAAGGTACGGTTCGGACTGGCTGGCGCGGGTAATCTGCGAAGCGATGGGCAGGGCAACCGAGAACACGATCATGCGCGAGGCGTCGTATTCGTAGACCTCGTTCCCCACGATGACGGTCTTTGCTCCTTGCGCGGCGATACACAGCGAGGGCACGCGCAAGGTATGAAAGCATTCGGAGTTGATATGGGAATAGCGTCCCGCGTGCACACCGGGGATGCGGAGCTCGAAGCTGTTGTCGTAAGGGGCGTAGGCGGCTAGCAAGCGGGCTAGCTTGGTGGTGGCTGGCTCGATCGGGGTCAGTTCATTGACTACCTGCCGCAGAGATACGACTTTGCCGTTGGTCTTCACGATTCGAGAATACCTCTTTTTGCAAAGGATTTTCCCTCGTGCTTATCACGCTGCAAAAAACTCATGACAACGCTTTACCCTCAAGGAGATCATGTAGACGACGTTTTACGCTGTCCACAGGCTCGAGTTCGTGTGCCTTCAATAGCAACGGCGCTGCATCAGGAGGCCATGCTTCACGCTTCCAAGCTGCGAGAGCTTTGATTGCCATATTTCGATTCCGCACAACTGGGCTGCGCAGCCCGGCCTTGATCAATGTCCATCCATGGCCAGGAAAACGGCCTAGATCTTGTAGTATCCAATCGAGTGTCTGGTGGGGACTAAACTCCTGCCCCAATCCCATTTCGTCGCCAGGTCCAGTTTCAATTTGATCCAGCGGAAGTGTGACTTCGGCGAAGCTTACAACATTGATAATTCGAGAATCATCTGTTTGTTGCATCAGGCGGTACCATGATGAGGAGGTCATTGGTGCAGCTTTTACACGGCCAAAATGAATTTCCCATGTATCGATCTTGAGATCAGCCGCGGCTGTATCCCCGTCATAAAAGGTTTGCTCATCCGCGGAAGCGAGCGCTTGTTGGATTCGGCTCCGCCATATTTCCCAACCGAGGATTTCATCACATGTTGCACTTAGCACCGCACGTCGATTTGAGCTCCATCCCGAAGATTCCCGTCCGCTCCATCCGTCCGGCTGGGACAGGAACCATTTCAACTTTGCTACTGAAAGAAAGTGTCGAAGTCCTAGGACTTGGCGTGACCAAACGTGATTGACGTACGCTTCACACGCATCTACGGCCTGTGCATAGTCGTCAATGTCCTCTGCGGGACCACCCGTAATCAGTGCACGAATAATGTCCGCTGCTCCATCAAGTAAGGCATCATCGGCGGACGGCTGTTTCAAAGCGTCATGCAGTCGTCCGGTTCGTGCACAGATGCAAGCAAGATATTCATCCATTACGCCATTTCGAAAACCTTCACGCAACATCCATGCCTTTATCTCTGGATTCTGAGTTTCTTTGAGACGTTCGACTGTTTGAATGCGGCCCCAATTCGTGACATTTTTTGCCAAATCCCACAGGGCCTGTTCCCCTTCAGTTGCGACGTGAGCCATGGCAACCGCCGCATACAAAGTAAACTCCTCATTTCGTCCAAGGATTTTCAGCGTATCAAGATCCTCCACCGTGCCGACTATGCCTATTAATGCGAGACCGAACTTTACCGCTTCTCTATGTCCTGAATGGAGTGCGAAGTAGCGCCCTATTTGCAATAGGCGATCCTGATCGATGGAAGGCAATGCTTCGATCACTTCCCCGAGAAGAAAATCGAGAGAAGGTAACAACGGTTCCTCCGAAATTAGGCGATAGAGCGTCCCTAATGTTCTATTTTCCGATCGCTCCAAAAGACTGCGCAGCATGAGTAATATCTCAGAGCCTCGTTCCGGCGGATCCTTACCTTCCCATCCATGTCCTAGCACTCCATCCCATGCCCCTGCGATCCATCCAAACTTATTCTTTTCGCGGACTAGAGACTCATCCGGTAGAGGATCTGGGCCGTGGAGCAGAACGTACGCGTAGATCGAGGCTAGACTCCCCCAAGGTGGGGTTAGAGACTCGAGCGACCAGTTGCTTTGCCCAAATAGGCGACGCATTCATTGGAAGGATACCAGCGGGTTTGGCAATTTGTGGAACGCACATTGATTAACGCCCGTACTGTTCGTCACTGACCTGTTCCATCCACTCGACAACCTTGCCGTCGCGCTTTTCCTGAATGGCGATGTGGGTCATTGCCATGGTCGGCGCCGTGCCAGTGCTTCTCGCTGGGCGAGAACCAGACTACGTCGCCCGGACAAATCTCCTCAATCGGCCCGCCCTACGCAGTGCGCGGCCGCAGCCAGCCGTCATGCACATTGCATCTGGGTAACGACTGCAACATCGAACTTTGAATAGTACTTCTTCACGTCGCTGGCCCCGTACTTCCCGCGGAATTTCTCAACCACGGACGAAACTCCCTTGGCATCAGTGATTGGCACAGCTTGAAATTCCGCTTCTGCGCTCCTTGCACCGATACGCATTCCCGGATTCACAAGCACGTTCTTGTACCACTGTGTATCCGACCCATATACGGGCAGGAGGTACAGCGTGTCGTCTTCTAAAACGAACCAGATCGGGATTGAGATGGCGCGTCCTGACTTTCTGCCGATCACGGTGATGTTAAGTTCGCTAGCTCGGGAAAGCCGGTCTTTTAGAGTAGCGTTGCGCGATTCCATGGGTAGTCCTGTGACATCTATCGCCTAAAACTTTTCGTACTGTTCGTCGCTGACCTTTTCCATCCATTCGACAACCTTGCCGTCGAGCTTTTCCTGGATGGCGATGTGGGTCATGGCCGTAGTCGGCGTGGCGCCGTGCCAGTGCTTCTCGCCGGGCGCGAACCAGACCACGTCGCCGGGACGAATCTCTTCGATCGGCCCGCCCCATCGCTGTGCGCGGCCGCATCCAATGGTCACGATCAGGGTCTGGCCCAGCGGGTGGGTATGCCATGCAGTCCGCGCTCCCGGCTCGAAAGTTACGCTGGCGCCTTGAACAAAGGCCGGATCAGGTGCCTGAAATAGTGGATCGATCCGCACTGTGCCAGTGAACCAGTCCGACGGGCCTTTCGCGGAAGGTTGTGAGCCTGCTCTTTTAATGTCCATGTCTGTATTCCTTTAGTGCTAGCAAAAGCTTTACCACAGAGCGCACAGAGTTTCACAGAGGAAAGACACAGAGGCAACATGGCACTCTCTGTGGTTTTTCCGCTGTGCATCCCTGTGCTCTCTGTGGTTCACGAGGTTGGTTCTTTTCCCCTGAGTGCCGCCTGGCGGTCTCAGTAATGCTCCCACCTAACCGACCAATGTTCGTCTGACCGAGCCGACTTGATGATCAGGTGCCCGTCATCGGTGAACTGGTAAACGCGCACCAGGTCCTTCCCTACAAGCCCGTGCGTATTCGAACCCTGCACGTGATGTGTGATGGTGTGCTTCGCTTCATCAATGTCGTAGCTGCCGAAGGAAGCCTCGTACCCATTCAGGACGTAATCATTGGAGAGGGCGGCCGCTGACTCCGGGTACATGAGCTGCACCGACATGTGGCCATCGCGGCTGTAGATCAGCACTCCCTTCAAGCCGGCGACGCTGTTCACCGTGCCATCCGCGCCGCTCTCTCCCAGCGAAGCCAGATGCCATGCGCCGATAAACTTCTCCCTGTCAGAGATCGTGGTTGGGCCTTTCTGTTCTGCGGACTGCGCCAGCGATAATCCACCGAGCGCCACAACCGTTACCAATGCGAAACAAAGCAGTGTTTTCATGATCCGTTCTCCTGTGACATGCGCCCCGTGGCCAGTCGTTATTCACCGGCCCGTCAGCTGTTCATGAAACTCCGAGTACCGCGCCCCTTGGGTCTTAATGTTTGAGGATGCACTTTCGATGGCGCGAAGATCACCCGCTGTAAGTTCGACATCCGCCGCTCCCAGATTTTCTTCCAGGCGATGCCGCTTGGTTGTGCCCGGGATGGGAACGATCCACGGCTTCTTCGCCAACAGCCATGCAAGTGCGATCTGAGCAGGTGTCGCGTTTTTTTGTTTTGCGAATGCATTGAGCAGATCAACCAACGGCTGGTTCGCTCTACGATTCTCCGGGTTAAGGCGGGGGACGGTATTGCGGAAATCGGTGCTATCGAACTTGGTATCTTCGTTGATCTTGCCGGTGAGAAAGCCTTTGCCAAGAGGACTAAAGGGAACGAAGCCGATGCCGAGTTCTTCGAGCGTGGGCAGTATTTCTTTCTCAGGCTCTCTGAACCAGAGCGAGTACTCGCTCTGAAGCGCAGTCACCGGCTGAACTGCGTGTGCGCGACGGATGGTCTGCGCTCCTGCTTCGGAAAGACCGAAGTGCTTCACCTTGCCTTGCTGAATCAATTCCTTCACTGCTCCCGCCACGTCTTCGATGGGCACGTTCGGGTCGACACGGTGCTGGTAGTAGAGATCAAGTACATCGACCTTGATCCGCTTGAGAGAACCTTCGACAGCCTGTTTGATGTGCTCAGGCCGGCTGTTTAAGGCAGCCCACCTTTCCGCGTCGCCGGGAGTCGGCGCCCAGCCGAACTTGGTGGCGATCACAACTTTTCCGCGGAACGGAGCGAGGGCTTCCCCTACGAGTTCTTCGTTCACGAGTGGGCCGTACACTTCGGCAGTATCAAAGAACGTAACGCCTCGCTCCACGGCGGCACGAAGAAGAGAAGTCATCTCCTGCTTATCTTTCGGCGGGCCGTAGGACCAGCTCATTCCCATACACCCCAGACCGATGGCCGAAACTTCCAAGTTGCTTTTTCCCAGTTTGCGTTTCTGCATTGCTTCTCCTTCGAGGCACTTTCGCCTATAAGAAAGTGTAGTTTGCCAATGGTTTGGCAGTTTGCCTATTTCGCTTAAGTTCTTGCCAAATCCTCCAAGCGCTACGAGTCGGGAAAAGAACACCCCGGGGGGGAGTTGAAAACACAAAAACCCTATGATTCCAACAGGCTGTTAAACTGACCGTTTACTCGACCCTACAGCGGAGGCAAAAAGATGTTTCCTCTACGGCGCATGTTCATGTTGTTCCTCGCTTGCAGCGCCTCGGTTGCAGTTGCACAGCAGCACGACCATCCAGTTCCCGAGTCGTTAGGGGAAGTCTCCTTTCCCGTGTCATGCCAGGCTGCGGTCCAGCCGGATTTCAACCGTGCGGTCGCGCTGCTCCATTCGTTTGCGTACAAAGCCGCAGACCAAGCATTTCGCGACGTGGCGAAGCATGACCCACAGTGTGCGATGGCACATTGGGGCATTGCCATGTCGTACTATCACCAGCTTTGGGAGCCAGCCATTCCGGCGGGAGTGGATTCGGCCGCTCAAGAGATTGAGCAGGGTATGCGTATCGGGGCCGGTACCGACCGCGAGCGCAAGTTTCTGAGCGCAGCGAGCATGGTCTTCAAGGACGCCGCTTCCGTTCCCTACCGGGCACGGGCTGCGAAATACGAGCAAGCGATGAGCGAGCTGGCAGCTGAGAACAAGAACGATATCGAGGCACAAGTCTTCTATGCGCTGGCGTTATTGGCCAATGCGTCTCCTTCAGACAAAACGCATGCCAGGCAGAAACAAGCCGCTGACCTGCTCGAACCGCTATTCCGCGCGTATCCGCAGCACCCTGGAGTTGCCCACTACATCATTCATGCCTGCGATAATGCAGAACTTGCGCAGCGAGGGCTTCCCGCAGCGCGTTTGTACTCGAAAATCGCACCTTCTGCTCCCCATGCCCTGCATATGCCCAGCCATATCTTTACCCGGCTTGGCCTATGGGACGATTCGATCGCATCCAACATTGCCGCAAGGGAAGCGGCCCGGCATGCGGGCGACGTCGGTGAAGAATTACACGCGATGGACTATCTGGTCTATGCGGACTTGCAAGCAGGACGCGATGCCGATGCTTCCAAAGTCATCGAGCAGCTGAAGACCATGGTGAATCTGAGCACCGGGGATTTCAAAATCGGCTATGCCTCAACCGTCATGCCCATCCGCTATGTCGTGGAACGGCGCCATTGGGCTGATGCTGCCGCGATCGTTCCGCCGACAACTGCCCAGCCGCATGTGACCGCGATTGCGATCTGGGCGCGCGGCGTAGGGCTGGCACGAAGTGGACGTGCCGCCGAAGCTTCTCAAGCCATCGATAACTTGCAGAAGATCGAAGATCAGCTGCATACCTCTGGCATCGACTACTGGGCCACCCAGGTTAGAGTAATGAGGCGTGAAGTTCTGGCCTGGTCAGCCCAGGCGGGGCACAAGGATGCAGAAGCGGTGGACCTGATGCGCCAGGCCGCCGACGAAGAAGACTCTATCGAGAAACTTCCGGTGACGCCCGGACCCATTGTTCCGGCCCGTGAACAGCTTGGCGATCTGTTGCTTGCGCAAGGGCACCCGGATCTTGCAGCCAAAGAGTTCCAGGTAGCGCTCGTCAATGCGCCCGGACGGCGCGGGGCCTTGCATGGAGCGTCCGAAGCAGCAAAACCACATCAGCGTTGATGTGCTTGAGGATGGCTCTCGTGTAAGAATCGTCTGGTGACACGCCGCCGCTGGATTGCCGACGAATTCTCCGGAAACCGTGCTGCTCTTACCGGAGCGCATGCCATGCACCTGACTCGTGTCCTTCGTGCTCACCTTGGGCAGGAATTCGATATCTCAACCGGTAACGATGTCCGCCGGGGAACGATTGCCAGCATCGCAGACGACCGGGTGGAATTCGCGCTCAGCGAAAGACTCGAGGTTGCGCCTCCAGCCAACATCACATTAATCCTCTCCATCTTCAAATTCGACCGCATGGAGTGGGCGATTGAAAAATGCACCGAGTTGGGAGTGGCGAAGATCGTTCCCATGATTGCCCATCGCACCGAAAAGCACCTGGCGTCGGCTGCTCCTAAGCGTGTAGAGCGCTGGCAGCGGATCGCGCGGCAGGCATCCGAGCAGTCGCGGCGGATTGCGGTGCCGGAGGTTGCGATGCCGGTCAACTTGCAAGACGCTTTGGCGTTTTCCGGAAGTGCCCGGATTGTGCTGGCCGAGACCGAGCAGCAGGTCATGTTGAGGGATGTTCTTTCGCAGGATGGAGATGTTGTAATGGCTTTCGGCCCGGAGGGCGGATGGGCCGCAGAAGAACTGAAGTCTTTTCGCGAGGCGAACTGGATCCTGGCCTCGCTCGGCAACACGATTCTCCGCGCTGAGACCGCGGCCATCGCCGCCACCGCCATTGCGGTTTCGTGTAGGGCGGACACTCCTGTCCGCCCGGCCAGCACCATATGAAATGTCGGCTAGTGACCAGATATTTTGTCCCCAAACTTTCGTGGCGCCGCCGGCAGGCGGACAGGAGTGTCCGCCCTACACCGATCGGAGAATATCCTCAGCCATCTCTGATATCCTCCTCCCCAGTGGCAGTAGCGAAGTCCATTGCGTCTCCCTCCGCGTTCCAACCCGACGAACGCCAGCGCGA
Organism: uncultured Acidobacteriota bacterium; assembly: GCA_963837365.1. Taxonomy (GTDB): domain Bacteria; phylum Acidobacteriota; class Terriglobia; order Terriglobales; family Acidobacteriaceae; genus CAWBXL01. Next base: position 394,487 of record CAWIMW010000002.1, on the reverse strand, counting down.
AGCCATCGAACACCTGCACGGGCCTGTTCTCGTAGTGGCCGGTGCGGGGACCGGCAAGACTACTGTTCTGACCCAACGCATCGCGCGGCTGATTCGTGAAGGGCACGCGCGTCCCGACGAAATTCTGGCGGTTACTTACACCGATAATGCTGCCAAGGAAATTCGCGCGCGGGTGCAGTCCGAGCTGCGCGGAACCAATGTGGCCGGGCTTCAGGCCACTACCTTTCATGCCTACTGCAATGAGTTGCTGAAACGGAACGCCCGGGGATTTGGCGTGCTGGATGAGAAGGACTTATGGATCTACCTTCGCCGCCGCCTTCACGAGCTTCATCTGCAATATTTTGTGCGCGCCGCCAACGTAGGGCAGTTTCTACGGGACCTGCTTGACTTCATCAGCAAATGCCACGACGAACTGGTCACTCCCGAGCGATATGCGGAATATGTTGCCAGTGTGGAGCGTGGCGAAGAACCCATACCGCGGATTGGCAAGTCGAAGAACCCGTTGCCGGATGAAGAAGTGCTGGAGCGTTGCCGCGAAATCGCCAGCGTCTTCACCGCCGTCGAGCGCATGCTCCGGGAAGAGAATCTGGGCACCTTCGGCCACATGATTACCCGGGCCTACGGGCGGCTTCAGGAAGAGGAAGCGCTTCGTCTTCAGGAACAAAAGTCTGCCCGCTTCGTTCTGGCGGATGAATTTCAGGATGCAAATTTTGCTCAGGTGAAGATCCTCCAGACCATCGCCGGGGCCGAACAGAATGTCTTCGCGGTCGGCGATCCGGACCAGTCTGTGTATCGTTTTCGCGGGGCCTCCAGTGCGGCATTTGGACTTTTCCAGCGCAGCTTTCCTGACGCCAAGCTGGTTGTCTTAGGGAAGAACCGGCGTTCCACTGGCGCGGTCCTCCACTCCGCCTTCGCCGTGATCCAGCGGAACCCGGACGCGGTAATCGTGGCAGGCCCATCACAGCTTTCGTACAAACGTACTCCGCTGGTTTCGGCCCGAGACGAGCAAGCGCTGCAAACCGGCGGCAAGGCCGAAAATGATCCCGTAGAAGCCGTTGTCCTTTCCGCCAAGGACATGGAAGCGCTTGACCTGGTGGAAACGTTACGCGAGCGCAAGCGTACTTTCGGAGTCAAGTGGGCGGACATCGCGGTGCTCTACCGCAGCCATTCTCACTGCGAACAAGTTGCGGCCGAGCTGACCGCGCAGGAAATCCCGTTCACCATCGAGAACATGAACGTGCTGGATACCACGGAAGCCCGTGATCTTCTGGCTTGCGCCGGGGCGGTCTTGTCATCGGCAGATGGCGCGGGCCTGTTCCGGGCAGCAGCTCTCCCGCAGTGGGCCATTGACGCGGAGAAGCTGCGGGCGCTGGTGCGCGCGATCCCGCGGGATGCGCCAGCCACGGCGATGTATGACACGGTGGCGAAAGTGGACGGCGGCACGGCTGTGATTGCAGCGATTGAATCCGCTCGCGCGCAGATTGAGGCCACCCAGGCCGGTGCGCACGCGGCGTTTTGTGTCATCGCACAGAAATTTGGCATTGATCGCAGTTCCCTTCCGGTCACCGCGATCCTGGAGTTTGTCCATGCCTGGGAGGGCAAGCCGCTCACCCAGACGAAGACTCTGGGTGAATTTCTGGAATACCTGCAATATTTTCGTGAGGCTGGAGGAGTGGTGTGCGCACAACCTCCCGAACAAGATGCGGTCAAGTTGTTGACCGCGCATGCGGCCAAGGGGTTGGAGTGGGACCATGTATTCATCATCCGCGCTAACTCCAACTCTTTCCCTGCATCGTACAAGGAGACGTTGGTCGAATTTCCGTCAGCCTTGCTGGATCAGGATTCAATGGCCGAGGCGGACGGAAAGGAGCTTTGCAATCAGGAAGAGCGCCGGCTGTTTTATGTCGCCATGACCCGCGCCCGCGACACGCTGACCATATATGCCAAGCAGGGGACGGGAAAGAACGATAAGACCCCGGCGGGGCTTCTGCGTGACCTGATCAAAGACCCCAAACTTGCTCCGTGGTTCCGCCATCGGCCTGCCCGGGAATTTCAAACCGATCTGTTTGGTTCGGCACAGCCGCCGTTCCCACATTCAAGGATGACTCCGTGGCTGAATCTGCCGCCGGCGACCGATCTGGGCCGGCGGCTGAGCGCCTCCGCGGTGCAGACCTATCAGACCTGCCCGCTGCAATTCAAACTGGACCGGGAGTGGCGTATTCCTCGCGATGTTCCGGGAGCGATGCAGTATGGCGCGTCCATCCACCGCGTGCTGAAGACCTATTTTGATGCCGTGCGTTATCAGCGGGAAATCAGCGACGACCAGATCATCGAAGAGTTCAAACGAGACCTGACCAAAGAAAAGATACAGGACCCTTACCAATACGATCTTTATCTCGCCCAGGGTGTGCGCCAGCTCACGGATTTCCTCGCCCACCGTCGTGGCCGCCCTCAACCGGAGGTTCTGCATACGGAAGAGTGGTTCGACGTGCCGTTGGGCGCACTCACGCTGACTGGCCGGGTTGATCGTATGGACCGCGCCGCGGACGGACGCGTGGTAGTCACGGACTACAAAACCGGCAAACCTCGCTCCCAGGAAGACGCCGACGAGAGCTTACAGCTTTCCATCTATGCCTTAGCGGTCAAAGAGAAGTGGGGATATGAAGTCGAGCGGCTGGTCTTTCACAATATTGAAGAGGATGCGCCGGTCTCGACGTATCGCAGTGCCCTTCAGATCCAGGAAGCGCGCTCCATCGTCGAAGAAGTCGCGCAGAAGATCGGGGCGGGGGATTTCGACGCGAAACCCGGACGACACTGCATGTTCTGCGCCTATCAAAGTCTCTGCCCTGCGACGGAGAAGTGCTCGTACAAAGTCCCCGCCGAGAAAAAGCCCCGCAAAAAAACTTAGGGGACGCTTTTTAGCGTCCCCATTGGTTTGTTTCTGGAAGAAGGTTAGTGCTTCTTTTTCTTCTTCGCCTTTTTCTTAGCTGCCATGGTTTCTATTCTCCCTTTCCATTTTTCAATGGAGTGTGTGCAACGATCGTTTGTTGCAACTAGTTGAATGTATAGAGTTATTGAAAAGTGATGTCAAGAAAAAAATGATGATGCAGCGGTCGTTTGTTGCATGTACCAAAGTTACCGCAACCCATGATCGGAGATTTTGCACAAGGAAAGTTTGCCGCAGCGCCATTTTTTCCCCGGGGAGCACCTGGTTGCGGGGCCAAAGCGGCGAACCTTGAAAAATTGGCTGATGGATTTCTCTTGGTCCGCTGCATCCGCTTGCGAATTTCGTTTTTTACTCAAATCCCGCATCTATAATTGAACAAGCGAACGAGTGAAAACCATCGCAGGAGCATATAAATGGCCACTTTCGAGGATGTCGTCATCATCTCTGCATGCCGCACAGCGGTTGGAAAATTTCAGGGAAGTTTGTCTGATTTGAGCGCGCCACAGCTAGGCGCCGTGGTAGTTCGTGAGGCGGTGAAGCGCGCCAGTTTGAATCCTGCACAAGTGGATGAATGCATCATGGGCAACGTAGTGTCGGCTGGGTTGGGACAAAATCCTGCGCGGCAGGCAGCAATCTACGGTGGATTGCCTCCCGAAGTAGGTGCCATGACGGTTAACAAAGTTTGCGGCTCCGGATTGAAAGCGGTCGCTCTCGCCGCGCAAGCGGTGCAAACGCACAACAGTGAAATTGTGGTCGCCGGGGGTATGGAATCGATGACCAACACTCCCTATCTTTTGCCACAGGCCCGCAAAGGATATCGCCTGGGCAATGCGCAGATCGTGGATTCAATGGTGCACGACGGTCTGTGGGACATCTACAACGACTACCACATGGGAATCACGGGGGAGAATGTTGCGGAGAAATATGGAATTACTCGGGAAGAGCAGGACCAGTTTGCGGTGAACTCGCACCGCAAGGCGGTGGCCGCAATCAAGGAGTGCCGCGTCAAGTCGCAAATTGTTCCGGTAGAGCTTCCGGCGAAGAAGAAGGGCGCCACTCCTGTCATTTTTGATAAAGACGAATCGCCGCGCGAGGACACGACAATTGAAATTCTCCGCTCGCTGAAGCCGGCTTTCAAGAAAGATGGGACAGTGACCGCGGGAAACGCACCCGGAGTAAACGATGGTGCGGCGGCTGTGGTTGTGACCAGCGCCAGCCGGGCCAAAGAACTGGGTGCTGCGCCCATGGTGCGGATCGTCGCTCAGGCCACCAGCGGAGTGGATCCCAAATGGGTGATGATGGCGCCAGTAGGGGCGGTCCGGACGATTTGGGAGAAGACGGGTTGGAAGAATGAAGATGTGGACCTCTATGAACTGAACGAAGCCTTTTCGGTACAGGCGTTGGGCGTGATGCGGGAGCTTGGGCTCGATCCCAACAAGGTCAATGTGAACGGCGGGGCGGTCGCCATTGGGCATCCGATTGGCGCCAGCGGCGCCCGCGTTCTGGTGACGTTGATCTATGAGATGGTCCGCCGCGATGTGCATCGGGGGATTGCTGCACTCTGTCTGGGTGGGGGCAATGCCGTGGCCATGGCGGTGGAGCGGTAGTTTCTGGAAATTGGCACAGCCCCCGGATTTTCATCCGTGTGATCTGTGCAAATCCGTGGCTAGGTTTTTTGCTATGCGCTGGACGATTGAATTTGTTTGTCCAGCCCGGCAACAGGAATAGACACGGTGAACACCGCTCCTCCTCCGGGGCCTGAAGTTACTTCCACATTTCCTCCATGCTCCCGCAGGATTGCTTTGCAGATGCTCAGGCCAAGTCCGGTGCCGCGGCCTGGACGTTTTGTGGTGTAGAAGGGATCGAAAATCTTAGGCAGGATGTCCGGTGCTATTCCCGGGCCATCATCCTGGAAAACGATCACAACCGAGCTATCGTCCTGGCCCAGACGAATACGCAGGGTTCCGCGGTCGCGGACGTCGCGGATGGCTTGCTCAGCGTTCATGACCAGGTTGAGAAAGACCTGCATGAGCTGATGGGGATCGCCGCTCACTCTGGCCGAGGAGTTTTCCGGAAGAAAATCCACCGTAATATTATTTTTGCGGAGCGAGTATGCGTGCAAGTGCAGAGTGCGTTGTATCAATTCCGCCACGTTGATGTCGGTTTTTCCCGGAAGCGGAGGGCGAGAGAAATACATCAGGTTCTGGACGATCTCAGTGGCCCGCCGTGCCTGTTGCTGGAGCATGATGAGTTGTTTGCGACTGGAGTCTAGGACATCGGCATCTTGCAACAGCTCCGCGACCCCCAGAATGCTGGTAAGGGGGTTGTTGAGTTCGTGAGCGAAGCCTCCGATCATCTGCCCCATAGCTGCCAGCCGTTCGCTCTGAATGATCTGTTGCTCCAGTTTCTTTTCTACGGTGATGTCGCGGACCGAAACAATCACTCCATTCACTTTGCTTTCGGCGTCAAACAACGGGCTGGCCGAAGCGCGCATGGTGCGCATGCTGCCATCTCGGTGGCTGGCCTCGTATTCACAAAAGCCGAATAAGCGGCGGCCACTGCTTACGTCGCGATAGAGCGCGGCAAACGCCGAGGAATGATCTGGCAACTCGCCGATCTTTTTGCCTACCAAATCTTCCGGCTTATGTCCTAACAGGTCGCGGATACGCGAGCTCACGAAGCTGAAACGCTCGCTGAGATCAATCACCAGAATCAGGTCAGGGAAGCTTTCCAGCAGGTAGCGCTGAAATTCCTCCTGGCGGCGCAGTTCTTTTTCCATTTCCAGGCGCTCGGTGATGTCCACCAATGTGCCCTGGTAGCGGATGATTTTTCCCGAATCATCCCACACTGCACGCGAAGCGTCTAGAAACATGGCGGCGCGGCCGTCCTTGCGTTTGAGAGTAATTTCGCGCGTGCGCACGCTGCCTTGGTCGTTCTGGCGCCGCCCCAGAATTGGAGGGCCGGACTCGAAGTTCAAATCCGCCGTGTCCAACGAAAGCAACTCCTCTTTGTTGGCGTACCCCAGCATGCGGATCAAGGAGTCGTTTGCGTCCAGCAGCTTTCCTTCCGGGGTGCTGAAGTAGACTCCTTCCTGCAAGGTTTCGAACAATTCCGTGAAACGCTTTTCTTTCTCCCGTTCGTCAGTGACGTCTCGAGCCAGCACGCTGATTCCGACCACATCGCTATCATTGACGATCGCATTCAGAACACAATCGAAATAGAGGACTCGCGGATTCTGCTTAAGCCGGATTTTCACGATTCCGGCCCAACGCCGCCGCTCTAGGAAAGGAGGCAAGCATGGTTGGATCTGATCCCGCGTTGGTTGGTCCAGAAATTCGTGCAATTTGTGCCCAACCGTTTCCTGATAGGTAGTCCCCAAGAATTGCGTTACCCGCCGGTTGACAGTGCGGAATGTGCCGTCCAGAGAAACTGCGAATGCCGCATCATCCAAAGAGTCGATCAGTTCTTTGAAAGACCGCTGAGAACGTACGATGACCTGGCTGAGCTGATCAATTTGTTCGGCGGAAGGGGCTGTCCGTTCTTCGAGGCTGCGGACTATAGTCTTGAGTTCGGCGATGCGCTTCCGGCGTCCATAGATGAACCCGGCGAACATCAGGACGACGATGAGTACGGCCACCAGAACCCAAACGAGGTGGTAGGGAAGGGACTCCAACCTTTCCCAGGATAGGGCAACCAGCGCGACTGCCAGGAAGACCAGGAATAGCAGGGCAAGCCGCCAAAGCCAGGCTTCTTCTTTTTCAAGCTGGCCTGGGTTGGGGGACTGTAACCCGTGATCCTTTTCTTTCTCAGACATAAGAGGTCGCACCCAACTGCATAAATCAATATAGACCGAGTGCTATGCAGGCGTTGTCCGAATCCTAGTCCAGGCGCGGTTTACGAACAAAGGAAAACTTTGTTGGGCAACTTGGTTCGTATGCACAGGGAATGCAAGGTCACATGTCACATACTTTTTGTGATGAATGTCACAGCCAATCTTGAAAAGCCCCGGTAAGGTGGATTGCTCATCCGATTCGAGAGTGCATTCCAAGTCTCGGGTAAATCCAGGATTCCATGCTCTACAAGACCCTAAGCGCGGCCGTCTACGGTGTGGACGCCAACATTATTGAAGTGGAAGTGGATATCTCAGGAATCAAGACCCAGGAAGACCATTTTCATACTGTGGGGCTGCCTGACGCCGCCGTGCGGGAGAGCCGGGACCGGGTGCGGGCTGCCCTCAAGAACTGCGGCTATGACATTCCTCTCACGCACATCACGATTAATCTGGCGCCTGCGGACATCCGCAAGGAGGGTTCAGGGTTTGACTTACCCATGGCTCTAGGAATCCTTGGCGCCTATGGTGGCCTCAATAAAAAAGAGGTGCCGGATTGCTTGTTTGTGGGCGAACTGTCGCTGGACGGAGGGCTGCGTAGCGTTCGCGGTGCATTGCCAATTGCGATAGAGGCCCGGGGTAGAAAGATACCGCGCGTGGTGGTTCCCGAGTTGAATGCGCGTGAGGCGGCGATGGTCAGTGGGGTTGAAGTCTATCCGGTAAAGTCGCTACTGGATGTGATCCACTTTGTAAATACCGGGAATGGGATTCGCCCCTTGCAAGTTGACCGCCAGGGCCTGCTAAACGAGTCGCAACACTTTGTCGTGGATTTCAAGGATGTGCGGGGTCAACAGTCGGCCAAGCGTGCTTTGGAAGTCGCCTGCGCGGGCGGTCATAACATTATGATGATCGGGCCTCCGGGCTCAGGCAAAACCATGTTGGCGAAGCGCATGCCAACGATCCTCCCTCCGCTTACTTTTGAAGAGGCATTGGAGACCACCAAGATCCACAGCGTGGCGGGAGTGCTGGATGCGGGAGTTGGATTGGTTGGAGTGCGTCCTTTTCGCGCGCCCCACCACACGATTTCTGATGCAGGTCTTATTGGTGGAGGAGCAGTACCCAGGCCCGGAGAGGTTTCGTTATCGCATAACGGTGTTCTGTTTCTGGATGAACTCCCCGAGTTTCCGCGCAACGTATTGGAAGTGATGCGCCAACCGTTGGAGGATGGCACGGTTTGCATTGCTCGAGCGGCCATGGCGCTGACTTTCCCTTCGCGATTCATGCTGGTGGCGGCCATGAACCCTTGCCCTTGCGGCTTTTTCAACGATCGCAGCCGCGAGTGCCGCTGCACGCCGCCAATCATCCAACGCTATATGTCGAAAATCTCGGGACCGTTGATGGACCGGATTGATATCCATATTGACGTGCCCGCGGTGAATTACAAAGAGATGCGTACCGGCGTCGAACCTGAAGGCTCAGCTCAAATTCGGGAGCGGGTGGTGCGCGCCCGCGAAATTCAATTGCACAGATTCACAGCCTGCAAGCGGGAAAAACTCTACAGCAATGCCCAAATGACAGCCCGGCACATTCGAACTTTTTGCGAGCTGTCCCCTGATTGCGAAAGCCTGCTGGAGCGGGCCATGCTCCAGCAGGGACTCACCGCACGGGCACATGACCGGATCTTGAAAGTGGCCCGCACCATCGCTGACCTGGAGGCTGCTGGCGTGATTGAACCCAAGCACATCGCCGAAGCGATCCAATACCGGACGCTGGATCGAACCTTTTGGGCGTAATAGCGTTGGGTGTTCAGCCGGTAGTTACGACAATGGCTTCGTATATTATTGATAAATATGAACTTACTGGATATATATCTTTTAAGGGACGGATATCACAATATACTTGACCCAACCCATCGTTTCCGCTAAATTACACAGTTCCACGGACAAGTTTGATTCGAAGGGTCCGCAGGACTTCCGCTGATACCGGGTCATAATCCTAGAATTAGTAACTTTCGGCCCAAGCGGAGCATCTATTACAAATAGCCAGAGCTTTCCCGAACAATCCTCTGAATTCCAGGACTTACATGATTGGGGCGGGAATCTGCCCTGTCGTTAATTAGAAAATGGAGAGATCGAAATGAAGCGCTCGGACCGTGTTTTTGATGCCTTACATACATTGAGGAACCGTTACATGCTTTGCCAGCTTGCGTCCAAGGCTACTCGTAAGTTTCACAAGCCCAACACGCGCATTCAGGAAACCATGAACGAAGTTCTGGAGCGCATTGCGAGCTCAGACCGCCAGGGAGTTTTGGCGGAACCTGAACATTTTGTTGAGGCACAACGGCGGGCCGCGTAATCTCGGCCCCGCCGCATTGCCCCGCGCAAAGTACGTCTTTCCTTTAGTAGTCGCTACCTCCCTTAAAAAAATCTCCTCGCAGGTGATCAATGACCATTGCTGAACTCAAAGAAAAGAACATTACGGAGCTGACCAAGATCGCCCGATCCTTGGACCTCCCAGGTGCTAGCGGTATGCGCAAGCAAGACCTGATTTTCAAAATTCTCCAGGCACAGAGCGAAAAAGAAGGACATATTTTCGCCGAGGGCGTGCTGGAAATTTTGCCCGACGGCTACGGCTTCCTCCGCTCGCCCGACTACAACTACTTACCGGGCCCGGATGACATTTATGTCTCCCCGTCACAGATTCGCAAGTTTGACCTCAAGACCGGTGACACCATCAGCGGCCAGGTGAGGCCTCCGCATGAGGGGGAAAAATATTTTGCGTTGGTGAAGATCGAAGCCGTGAACTTCGAGTCGCCCGATGAGGCCCGCAATAAAATTTTGTTCGACAACCTGACCCCGTTGTATCCGCAGGAGCGGTTGAAGTTGGAAACGGTGCGCGAGAACGTCAGCGCCCGGGTGATGGATTTGTTGACGCCTCTCGGCAAGGGACAACGTGGCCTGATCGTTTCGCCACCGCGCGCCGGCAAGACCATGTTGTTGCAGAACGTCGCGAACTCCATTACGACAAACCATCCGGAAGTTGTTCTGATGGTGCTGCTAATTGATGAGCGCCCGGAAGAAGTCACGGATATGCAGCGGTCGGTCAAAGGTGAAGTAATTTCTTCAACGTTTGACGAACCCGCTGCACGTCACGTCCAGGTCGCCGAAATGGTGATCGAAAAAGCCAAGCGCCTGGTCGAACACAAGCGCGATGTCGTAATTCTGCTCGACTCCATTACGCGTCTTGCCCGTGCCTACAACACCATCGTTCCGCCCAGCGGCAAAGTGCTCTCTGGCGGTGTGGACTCTAACGCGCTTCAACGTCCAAAGCGTTTCTTCGGTTCTGCTCGCAACATCGAAGAAGGCGGTTCGCTCACTATCATTGCTACGGCGTTGATTGATACCGGTTCCCGTATGGATGACGTGATCTTTGAAGAATTCAAGGGTACCGGCAACAGCGAAATCATCCTCGAACGCAAACTGGTTGATAAGCGGACATTCCCGGCCATTGATATTCAGCGCTCTGGAACGCGTAAGGAAGAGTTACTGATTCCGAAAGAAGATCTCACGCGCATCTGGGTGCTGAGGAAAGTCTTGAACCCGCTGTCGCCGGTTGAAGCCATGGAATTGCTGATAGACAAGCTCAGCAAGACCAAAGCCAACAGCGAGTTCCTGTCGAACATGAGCGCGCTGTAAGCCGAGCCTTATGGGTGGCGCAGGGCTTCCTGGCCCTGCGTCGCCGTATCTTAGAAGCTAAAGTCTCCCCCAATGCTGCTTCTTTACGCGGGCCTGAAAAGGCCTGCTCCACCCACGATTTAATATAGGATGCCTGTCCGGTGGGTCCGTGATCTTACTGCGGCGCTATAATAATCGGCTTATTTTGTAGACGAGGTGATTGTGAAAATCCAGCCATGGTTGTCCAATGGGGTTGTGCTTTTTATTCTGATTACTCCTTCGGTGATGAAAGCCCAAATGGGCCCGAATGACCCCAACCCTATACCTACGCACACGCCCCTTGAAAACGAGGAGATGCGCAAATTCAAGAAAGAGGCGACCAAGAAAGCCAACAAAGAACGCCAGGCAGAAATCCAACGTGATACGGAAAAGCTCCTGAAGCTGGCAACCGAGCTAAAAGATTATGTAGGGAAGACGGATGAGAATATTCTTTCTCTTGACGTGGTCAAGAAGGCCGACGAGATCGAAAAACTCGCCCATGACGTAAAAGAAAAAATGAAAACCAGTTACTGATTCGCCCGGCCACTCCTGGCAACAAGAATTCATTTGCTTCGCGCAAGGCTCCAGCGTACAATCCTAACAATTAGTTGCAACATAGTTTCAATAACATATGCCTTTTCCCGAAACCGAAGCTCCCGGACGCTTGCAGGCCGAGTTGATGTCGCGTGGACTACGGATGACGCACCAGCGCCGCACGATCCTGAGCGTCGTCGAAACGGCGAAGCAGCATCTGGATGCCAGCCAGATCCTACGCAAGGCGCGAAAGCTCGATCCGGGGATAGACCGCGTGACCGTGTATCGAACGTTGAGCCTGCTGAAACGTCATGGTCTGGTCGACGAGCTCGACCTGATGCACATGCAGGGAGAGAAGCATTTTTACGAGCGGCGGCCACAGCGGGACCACATCCATATGGCGTGCCTGCGCTGTGGAAAAATCACTGAATTTGAAAGCGATTTGTTCGACCGCTTGAAGGGGCAGATCCAGCGCGACTGCCAGTTTCATATTATTGTGACCCGCCTGGAGTGCGGCGGCTACTGCTCCGATTGCCGTACTCTAAACGCCCCCGCAGACGCTCGGTAATTCCTCCCCATAATCCTGAGTTGCGAGGGTCAGCCTTGCTTGGTTGCATATAGTTGCAAGCCGATTGCAACAAAAAATGGCGGAGAAGATTGACGCCTGTGAAGCCGCAAGCTACAGTGAGATATCCGTACAAGTTGCAACTCAGTTGCAACTAATTGCAACACGAGGAGAATAGCTCACTTGAAGTGGACGACCACAGTTATTTGCTTGTGTTTTCCGCTGATGCTTGCACCTTTTGCCGGAGCCCAGGAATGGCCCTATTTCGTGACCTACTCGCACGATATGGAGGAGCCGGGGAACCTTGAAATCAATCTGGGAAATGTTGTTGGTAAACCAGGTGTTGGGAACCGCTTCGTTGGCAGCGCCCTGGAACTCGAGTATGGCGTGAAGACCTGGTGGACGACAGAGTTCTATTTTGACGGCCAGATGACTCAGCATGACAGCACGATTTTCACTGGCTATCGCTGGGAGAACCGCTTCCGGCCTTTATTACGGGAGCATTGGATCAACCCCGTGGTGTACATTGAATTCGAAAACATCAGCGGCGATAAGACTCTACGTGAAATCGTTGGCCACGACGGAAAAGACGATCTGCTTGATCGCAACGCCGATGCCCGCACGGAGAAAAAGCGCGAGATCGAGCTTAAGCTGATTCTGGGCAGTAATTTTCACGGCTGGAACGTCAGCGAAAACATCATCGCCGAGAAGAACCTGGCGAACGAGCCCTGGGAGTTTGGCTATGCCTGGGGGATCAGCCGTCCGCTGAAGTTTGCCGCCAGTTCTCGCGACTGCGCATTTTGTCTGGACAAGTTCCGGGCAGGAGTGGAAATGTACGGTGGCCTGGGCGACCGCTACAGCTTCGGCACACGTTTCACCTCGCACTACATCGGACCGACGATTAATTGGGAAGCGCCGAATGGGATGGCATTTTCATTTTCTCCACAGTTTGGGGTGAATGATTTCAGTGTTCCTCGACTCTATCGTTTCGGAGTCTCATATGAGATCCAGCAACTCTTCAGTCAATTTCACAGGAGAGCGCGATGAAAGCCAGAGGCACCTTCATCGGTTTCGTTCTTACTGTGTTTTTGGTCTCCGCGGCCTATGGAGTTTACGTCTCCGACGGCGAATGGCTCAAGAAGGTTCCTGAGCGGGAACATGCCAGGGTCAATCCTTTCCAGGGCCAAGCCGACGCTTTAGCCGCCGGGGAACGTATCTATGCCGACCATTGTTCGCACTGTCACGGCAAGCAGGCCGAAGGCACCCATAAACGGCCGGCCCTGAAAAGCGATCGTGTTCAACATCAGGCCACCGACGGCGATCTGTTTTGGCTGTTGTCCAACGGAAATATGAAAAAGGGCATGCCGCCGTGGTCCAAGCTGCCGGACCAGCAACGCTGGCAGGTCATTACTTATTTGAAAACTTTGCACAACTGAATCATAGGTAAACTTTGGGGTTGATGACCTCACGATGGCGGTCGGCCCACCATGCCCACACAACCGTCACGGACATGCTGATCCCTCCCCAGGCCAGTGCGGTAACGCTTGGTGGAGCACCTGCGAAAAGCGTGCTCACCCACCCTGCGAACAGGAACACGATGAGAGACCAGAAACCGTAGCGGCCAATTGCATCCTTGGCGCGGGTGCAGCTTGAATAAATCCAAGTGCCGGCAACGAAGATTGCAACTTCCAACGGAGCTTCGAGGAGAGGGTGGTTCCACAAACCTAAGCCGAATTTCGCAGTGCCTCCCCAATAGAGAAGCAGGTCCGGACGGTGCACCAGCCAATCCAGAAACCAATGACTTAACACCAACCCCGCGACAACCCACGCGCCCCGGGAATAACGCCGAAGTGCGAAATAAATCCCACCGACCGCGACGGCCCAGACGACGCCCATAACCAAACTGTGGGTAATTGGGTAGTCGGTGAAATCGAGGGGAGACATGCGCGTGATTCCGGGCGAGATCACGACATGCTCGATCCCCAGCAAGAGAAAAATCGGCCACAACAGGTCAACAAATTCGGCCGCAAACATAGTCGCGCCCAATGAAGTTCGAGGGGCGAATTTCTTTGCCGCCAGAGCAAGACCGAAGTGGCCGATGAACATGAGATTCCCTTACGGCCGAACTATTTTTCCGCTCCAATTCTCATACCGTAGAACGAGCGGTAGACGAAGAACCCCGACACCAGGAAGAATCCGAGCGCCAGCAGGTGGCTGAGGATCGCGCCTTGTGAGTGGGTCAGGCTGACCGCCAACTCCACCGCCAGCAGGCCAAATAGCGTGGTGAATTTGATGACCGGATTCATGGCGACCGAGGAGGTGTCCTTGAACGGGTCGCCGACGGTGTCGCAGATCACGGTTGCATCGTGCAGCGGAGTGCCTTTCTGCTTCAGTTCGACTTCCACGATCTTCTTGGCATTGTCCCAGGCCGCGCCAGCATTGGCCATGAAGATTGCCTGGTAGAGGCCGAAGATGGCAATCGAGATCAGGTAGCCGATGAAGAAGAACGGCTCTACGAAGGCGAAGGCCAGCGTGCCGAAAAAGACAGCCAGGAAGATGTTGAACATGCCTTTCTGCGCGTACTTGGTGCAGATTTCAACCACCTTCTTGCTGTCGGAAACGGAGGCTTTCTCCACTCCCTCGAGCTTGATATTGCGTTTGATGAACTCCACCGCGCGGTAAGCGCCGGTGCTCACGGCTTGTGTGGATGCGCCAGTGAACCAATAGATCATGGCCCCGCCGGTGATCAATCCCAAGAAGAATGGCGCATGCAGCAGCGACAGATTGCCGACGTTCTCGGTAAGTCCATTGGTGAGTGCCATGATGATGGAGAAGATCATCGTCGTCGCGCCGACCACGGCGGTGCCGATCAGCACCGGCTTGGCTGTTGCCTTAAACGTGTTGCCCGCGCCGTCGTTGGCTTCCAGCAGGTCCTTGGCGCGGTCGAAGTTCACGTCCATGTTGTAATCTTTTTTGATCTCGGCCTTCACATTTGGTACTTGCTCGATCAGCGAAAGCTCATATATGGACTGTGCGTTATCGGTCACCGGACCGTAAGAATCTACGGCGATGGTCACCGGGCCCATGCCCAGGAAACCGAAGGCCACCAGACCGAAGGCGAACACCGCCGGTGCCAACATGAGCCCTGCGAGCCCTTCGGTGCTGAAGTAGTAAGAGATGGACATCAAAGCGACCATGACCAGGCCCAGGTAGTAAGCGGAGAAGTTGCCAGCCACGAAGCCAGACAGGATACCGAGCGACGCTCCGCCTTCTTTGGCCGAAGTCACCACTTCACGGACGTGCCGCGATTCGGTAGAAGTAAAGGCCTTCACCAATTCCGGGATAAGGGCGCCAGCCAGTGTGCCGCAAGAGATAATCGAGGCCAGCTTCCACCAGAGTGTGGTGTCTCCGTTGAAACTCGGAACGATGGCCGCGGAAATCACGTAGGTCAGCGCAATGGAGACGATGGAGGTGATCCACACCAGCGAGGTCAGTGGCGTTTCGAAATTCATCTCATCGGCTTTGCCATACTTCGCTTTGGCGAAAGCGCCATTGATGAAGTAGGCAGCGGCGGCTGAGACCAGCATGGCGATACGCATGACGAAGATCCACACCAGCAATTGCACCTGTACGGCGGGGTCTTTTACGGCCAGCAGGATGAATGTGATCAGCGCCACTCCGGTGACGCCGTAGGTTTCAAAACCATCGGCAGTCGGGCCAACGGAGTCGCCTGCGTTGTCGCCGGTGCAGTCCGCGATGACGCCCGGATTGCGCGCGTCATCTTCTTTGATCTTGAAGACGATCTTCATCAAGTCAGAACCGATGTCGGCGATCTTGGTGAAGATGCCGCCCGCGATACGCAGCGCCGCAGCGCCCAGCGACTCGCCAATGGCGAAGCCGATGAAGCATGGGCCCGCGTAATCTCCAGGCACGAACAGCAGAATGATGAGCATGATCAGCAGTTCGACACTGATCAGCATCATGCCAATGCTCATGCCGGCTTGCAGCGGGATGTTGTAGATCGGATACGGCTTGCCGCCGAGTCCCGCGAACGCGGTGCGTGAGTTGGCGAATGTGTTCACTCGAATGCCGAACCACGCCACACCGTAACTGCCCGCGATGCCCACCAGGCTGAACAGCAGAATGATGGGGAGGGTAATGGCGATCGGCTTGTCCGCTACCGGGGAGAGCCATCCGAAATAGGCGGCGATGATTACGGCGATGAAGGCCCACAGCAGCAGGATGAACTTACCCTGCGTGACCAGATAGGTCTTGCAGGTCTCGTAGATCAGTTCAGAAATCTCCCGCATGGAACGATGCACGGGCAGATTACGCAGGCGAACGAAAATGACCATGCCAAAGCCCAGCCCAAAGACGCAAAACAGAAGTCCGATGGAAAGAAGTTTGTGGCCATTGACGCCCAAGAAAGAAACCGAAGACAGGTCGGGAAGTTTAAGACTGGCTTCTCCGCCGGTCTCCTGGGCAAATAAGTTGGAAACACAAAAGGTCAATACAGCAAAGGTAGCAACCAGCATTCTGGCTGCGCGGAATCCATGCAACGCAACACTTGTAAGCAAGGTGCGCATTCGATTTCCTCCGGGATGAAAGCTTAAGTAAGAATGACGGGTTGACGTCCACTTCCAGATTAAGAACTCCATGTGCTAAGGAGCAGCAAAGGATTTCTCGCTGGAGTTCCGAACGCGCTTCCACCGCAAGGCTTTATGGGGAATGCTGAGCTTGGCCGTGTTCGGATGTTTTGTGCCGGTTTGCGTCGAGGACGGAGCGAATCCAAACCCGGCCCACACTTACACAAAACTCGCTTTTATAACATGCGGGGCAGGGCAGGTCAAACTTGGTTTGACTCTAGGTCACCGCAATCTAGGGACTCCCTGAGTAGCTCTTAATCCCGTTTCCGAACTACCAATTCCGATCTGGAACGCAGGAACCTAAGTTTTAGTAATTCTCCCTGCGAGTCTTCACAATTTCAATTACATAGAAGAGGTACGGAAATGGCAGCGCGGATGCTCTTCCTCGTAATTGCTCATGCCGTGTAGTCAAGCTGAGAATCGAAAAATGCCTCGCACAGAACAGATGTGGATTAGTGTCAACGCTGACGGTTACAAGTCATGCATTCGTACGGGGCTTGAAACGGGAAAATTCACAGCTTAACCATTTGTAAACAAAGATTTTAGCGGGCAACGACGCATGGAAGAGATGGGGCGAAGCTTTGTCTGCTGAAAGTATGGTTCATCGAATGGCGGAATGGTTGTCACAAAATTCCGGAATCGGCTCGGACGACACTCACTGGTATGCTTTGTACACCTGCGTAAACCAAGAGAAACAGGTGGCCACCAGCCTGGATCGACAGGGGATCGAATTCTATCTCCCGCTCTACCGTACGGTGCGTCGGCGCAGCGACCGTCGCATCGCATTGAGTCTTCCGCTGTTCCCCGGTTACCTTTTCGTCCACATATCTTTGCGCGAGCGGAGGAGAGTAATCGAAACTCCGCGGGTGGTGAGGCTGATCGGCAATGGTCAAATCCCCAGCCCGATGCAAGACGATGAGATGGATATGTTACGTAGAGGACTGTCCGGGCAAGTACACACCGAACCGTGCCGGTATTTAACAGAAGGCCGCCATGTACGCGTGGTAAACGGCCCCTTTCAAGGTCTGGAAGGGGTTCTGGTTCACCGTCGGCCAAGCAACCGCGTGGTCGTTACCTTGCACGCCATCATGCGCTCCTTCATGGTGGAAGTCGGTGAGGGAGACGTCGAACCTATCTAGGCTGGGGCGGTACGGCACGTGCAAATCCTGGTGTTTCTGCGATGGTCGTAGCCAGAAAATTATTCAGTCGGTTCCTGTTGTTCGCTGTGATGGGATGTCCAACAGGCCACGCGCAAACAACCATCATTACCTCCGAATCGGCAGCAAGTGGCTGTGAAACTGCGGATTGCGTGGCGGGCAGGAGAAAAACCGATCCCCAGGGAAAAATCCGCACTGTCCCGGCGCGGGTTTGGCAAATCGATGACGCTGCTCTGGACAGCAGCGAGCAGAAAAACCAGCTACCGGGCGAGCGAACCGGGAACCGGCAAGAGTCGTATGCGGATCACGGTGCCGCAGAGACCGAAACCAAGACCGAATTTCAGCAACTAGTCGAACGCTCGACCGGCATGCCGGTAGCGATTTTTGGCAGGGAGTTTTTTTTCAACAGTCGAAGGGGGCGAGCTTCCTCAGTGCATTCCCCGGTTCCTTCAGATTATGTATTGGCCGAGGGCGACCATCTATTGATTCATATCTGGGGGCAGATGGATTTTAGTTCTCGTGTCATCGTGGACCGTAATGGCCAGATTTATCTGCCCAAGCTGGGCATGATTACAGTGACGGGCGTGAGCTACGACCAGCTGCACGATTATCTGAAAAACAACATCAGCCGATCGTTCAAAAACTTCGATCTAAGCGTCAGCCTGGGGCAGATGCGCTCGATTTCCGTGACCCTGGCCGGCCGCGCCAGACGCCCCGGGCGCTACCGACTTAGTTCGCAGAGCACGCTGATCAATGCTCTGACCTATTCCGGGGGGCCGATGACAAATGGTTCCATGCGTCACATCCAGCTGAAACGAAAGGGAAGAGTCATTACCGAATTCGACGCGTACGACTTGCTGGTGCGCGGGAGTGATGCAAATGACACGACGCTACAGTCCGGCGATGTGATCTACATCCCGCCGGTGGGTCCTCAAGTCGCGGTGCTGGGCAGCGTCAATCAGCCGGCAATTTACGAATTGAGGGCGTCCACAACCGTCGGCGAGCAAATTGAAACCGCCGGCGGATTGAATGCCACCGCGGATGCGAGCCGTGCCACACTGGAGACCATTGAAGACCGCACACGAAAGGTTGGAAGCTTGGTGCTGGATGAGAGGGGGAAACACCACGTCTTGCGCGACGGTGACATCTTAAGGATCCTTCCGATATCTCCGCGCTTTGAAAATGCCGTCACCCTGCGGGGGAATGTTGCCCATCCCGGCCGCCACCCATGGCGGCCAGGCATGAGGGTGCAGGACTTGATCCCGTCCCGCGACGCGCTCATTACCGGCGAATTTTGGATGGCGCAGGATGCCATGGGGCAGACCCCACCCGGCTGGCTTGACAGGTCTGACAGCAAGGCAAGGACAGGATCCCCGTTAGGCCAGGAAAACACGGTTTTGCACGAAGGCAACCCCATCCGGGATCCCGGGGAAAATCATGTCCCCGAGGCCACCCAGGTTCCTCTCAACGCTGTGACAGGGGACCTTCCGGCGAAGATCCGGAGCCTGGCGGAGATCAACTGGGACTATGCCGTGGTGCAGCGTCTGGATTCCTCAAACCTCAGTACGCAACTGCTGCCATTTAATCTTGGCCGCGCACTGCAAGATGCGAACAACGCAGATAACCTTGAGTTGCAAGCCGGAGATGTCGTAACCATTTTTTCCCAGCGCGACCTGTCGGTGCCGGCCGAAAACCGTACCAAGCTTATTCGAGTTGAAGGCGAGATCAAGGCCGCAGGAATCTACCGCGCTGAGCCGGGTGAGACCCTGCGCCAGATTGTTGCCCGAGCTGGCGGACTTACCGCCGAAGCCTATCTGTTCGCCGCGGTATTTGAGCGGGCTTCCACCCGCCAGGAACAGCAGAAAGAACTGGACCATATGATCAACGACATGCAGCAGGAGATGCGTACCAAAGCGGCCCGCGTCGCCTCCATGCCCAGCGCTGAGGAACGGGCGTCGGGGCGGGAAGAGCTGGAACTGGAAAGAAGCATGATCGAAAAACTCCAACAGTCTCCGGTCTCGGGCCGCATCGTGCTGGACTTGAAATCAACCGACACAAGTCTGGATTCATTGCCAGCACTATTCCTGGAAGATGGCGACCGCATCACCATTCCTACCCGGCCTGCCACCGTTGACGTGGTGGGTGCGGTTTACAACCAGGGTGCGTTTATCTACCGCGAAGGCAAAAGTATGCGCGACTACCTTAGTCAGTCCGGAGGAGCCACCCGCAATGCCGATACGGGGCGGATGTTTATCATCCGCGCTGACGGATCGGTGCTGAGCAAGCAGATGCACCGCGGGTTGTGGAGCGGCAGCCTCGAGTCTTTGCGGCTGGTGCCCGGCGACACGATCGTGGTACCAGAACGCATTCGCACTTCCAACGTACTGAGGGGCATTCGGGACTGGTCGCAGGTGTTTTCCCAGTTCGCGTTGGGGGCTGCGGCCCTTCGCGTGATCGCCCCGTAGCTTGGCAACGCGTGAAATGCAACCTCCGGGTACAGAGAGTGTTGTGCCGGAAATCAGCCAGGGCCGGTGGCTGATTGTCGCCGACACGCTCGCCTCGCCGCCGCCGCCAAGCAAGTCCATTTTGGTCGGCGGGATGAATTTCCTGATCGTAACCGCAGAGAACCTCCGCGGCATCCTGCTGTTTACGCTGCTCGCGACACTGCTGACATCGACCGTCGCCTTTTTGTTACCAAACACCTATGCCGCAAGCACGCAATTGCTCCCCCCCCAAGCCAACGCGTCCGCGGCCATTTTGGGGCAGTTCAGCGAACTGGCCAGCTTGGCGGGAAGGGACATCAGCCGCAATCCGAGTGCGACCTTCATTGCATTGCTGCGCAGCCATACCGTTGCGGAAAGGCTGGCTACACGCTTCGACCTCATGCGGGTCTATCACGCTCGCCTGGCCTCCCAGTCCATCGATCATCTGGGGCAACATACGGCGATCGAGCCGACCAAGGAAGGAACAATCGTGGTTACCGTCACCGACCGTGACCCGCAGCGGGCGGCGGATTTGGCCAACGGCTATGTCGAGGAACTGGTCCGGCTGAACCAAAACTTGGCGATAGGAGAAGCCGCCCGTAGGCGCACATTTTTTGAAGCGCAGGTCAGCGAAGTTCGCGACCAGCTCGCCAAGAGCGAAGAAGCTCTGCAACACGTCCAGGAGCACACCGGACTGATCCAACTGGATACCCAGGCGAAAGCGACGATTGAGGTCGCCGCCCTGCTGCGCGCCCATATTGCGCAGAAAGAAGCCGAACTGAGCCGCATCCGCACCTACGCCTCCGAGCAAAATCCCGATACCGTGCAAACCGTGGCCGAACTGAATGCGCTGAAGAAACAATTGCGAGGCATCCGCGAACCCGGTGGAGACGGGACCGAGGTACCCATATCAAAAATACCTTCGACCGGGCTTGAATATGTGCGCCGCCTGCGCGATGTCAAGTACTACGAAGCCGTCCTTGGATTTTTAGAGAAACAGCTGGAGACAGCCCGCATTGACGAGGCCAAAGAGGGCTCGCTCATACAGGTCATCGATCACGCCGTGATACCCGACCATAAGAGTGGCCCGCATCGTTTCTGGATTACGTTGCTCGGAGCCGTCGCGTCATTCTTGGTTGCGCTGGGCTGGGTGGCGGGAAAAACCACTGTCGTGCGGGTTCGCCAGGATCCTGTATGGCATGCGCAACTGAAAAAGCTGCACACCTGCTTGCCCTGCTGGGTATCTGCACACGAAGAGTGAGCCCGGCATTAAAGGTTTTCCCCATGCCCAATACGGTGGACTTGTTCGGTTTGAAGTTGAGTTGCATGACGTACCTCGAGACACTTGACTGGCTAGAAAACGAAGTCCTGCAAAAGCCCCCGTTACGTGCCTGTGTTTTTTCCGCCAATGTGGACCAATTGATTCGACACCGTCATGACCCGGCATTCCGCGAGACCTATCAGTTGGCAGACCTGGCCATTCCCGACGGGATGCCGGTGGTGTGGTCGTCGCGGCTGGCAGGCTGCCCGGTACCGGAGAGGGTGACGGGGATTGATCTGATGCTTGGCCTGTGCCAGCGCGCGGCGCACGGCGGATATCGCTGTTTTCTGCTCGGGGCGCAGCCTGAAGTTTGCTCCCAAACGGGCGAGACCTTGCAGCACAACATAGCCGGCCTTTCCATCTGTGGCTGGCACCATGGTTATTTCCCGCAAGACCAACCGGTGGTTGATGCGATCAATGCGGCCCGGGCCGACATTCTGTTTGTCGGCATGGGGTCACCCCGGCAGGAGACCTGGTTGCAGAAGAATTTCCCGCTGCTAAATTGCCGGCTAGTCTTACCGGTTGGCGGTTCTTTTGATGTGCTTGCCGGACGGCGCCGTCGCGCTCCCGTGTTGGTGCGGAAATCTGGCATGGAATGGGCTTGGCGCATGTTGCAGGAACCCAGGCGTTTGGGACGGCGCTATCTCATCGAAGATCTCCGCTTTCTCCCCATGGTCCTGGAGGAGATCCGTTCCCGGCGCGGCCGGGCGGGACAGGCTTAAACCTTGACCTCGCTGCACCCGCTGCCCAGTCTCAACTTTCGATCGAACCCTTGTCATGCTGCGTGAACGGGCAAAATTGCTGGAGCGTTTCCTGATGGCGTTCGATCTGTGCATCACGGTCGCGATCTATCTGTCGGCCGCTCTAGTTTCAGACCCGCAAAACCGTCTGCGGGAATGGGTGTTCTCGCCGCAATTTGTGGTGGCCCCGTGCCTGTTGCTCGCGGCGATGTATTGGCTGGGGGCTTACCGCTCGTTCCGCGTCAACGCATTACGCGAAGAACTGTGGCTTATTTTGGGCGCGGTGACGCTGGCTGGATCCGGACGTCTGGTGACTGCCTGGCTTACCCACCACGACTTGCCCGCACGCCGCGAGTTGCTTACGTTTCTCCTGCTACTTCTGGCGACACTTTGCGTCTCCCGCCTGGGATTGCGGCTGGCGCTTCGCCAGTTGCGCAGGCATGGCTACAACGTGCGCTATTTCCTGATTGTCGGGACCGGCATGCGTGCCCGCGAAGTCCGTGAAGCCCTGGCAGCGCAGGAATACTGGGGGATCCGCGTGCTGGGACATCTGCAGGTTGGGCCGCAGGATGGAGCAAAACGTCTGTCGAGTGATGATCTGGATGTGCTCGGCGACATTAGGGAACTGAGCGCTGTCTTGCAGCGGTATGTCGTGGATGCAGTGTTCTTGGTGGTGGAAGAACTCGCGCCGCAGGTGCTGCAAGATGCGCTGGCAGGCTGCCGCAATCTTGGGGTGCAGGCCCTGGTCGACCTGCATCCCGTCGAGCGCATGTCGGGATATCTGCAGCTTTCTGAGTTTGCCCACTCCCCGCTGCTGGTGATCCAACAAAGCCGGTTGGAAGGACCGCGCGCGTTTCTCAAACGCACCTTCGATATCGGGGTCTCTGGGCTGGCGCTGACCATTTTCTCGCCCCTCATGGTCTTGCTGGCGGCGCTCATCAAGCTGAATTCTGCCGGGCCGACGCTGTTCCGGCAACAGCGCGTGGGCATGCACGGCCGGTTATTTACCATGCTGAAGTTCCGCACCATGGTGGATGGAGCGGAAGCATTGCGCAATTTGGTTGAGGGCAGCAACGAAATGGATGGGCCCGTCTTCAAAATGCGCCATGATCCGCGGGTGACCTGGGTGGGCCGTCATTTGCGCCGCGTGAGCCTCGATGAGTTGCCCCAATTGTGGAACGTACTGGCTGGGCACATGAGCATGGTGGGGCCGCGACCGCCTTTGCCCCATGAAGTCGAGCAGTATGAAAGCTGGCAGCGCCGCCGGTTGAGCGTGCGTCCCGGCCTGACCTGTCTGTGGCAGGTAAGCGGGCGCAATGACCTCAGCTTTGAGCGCTGGATGAAGCTGGACCTCGACTATATCGACAACTGGTCGTGGTGGCTCGATTTGAAAATCCTTTGGCGTACCTTGCCTGCCATGGTGCGCGGCCAATAGCCTGCGACTCTTCTACTGCGGAAATACGGACCATCATGTGCGGCTTTTTCGGTTGCGTTGCACCCCGCCCCCTGACGGCTGGGGAACTGCGTTGGCTGGAGCAGGGGACTTCCCGGCTGCGTCACCGCGGACCGGACGACGAAGGTTTTGTGTTGCTCACCCCAGACGGCAAAGCACGCCCGTTTCGGGGAGATGACTCGATCGCAGAGTGCGGTGACTTGCCACACATCCGCACCGCGGTCTCCGGAGGCGCAACCACTGCTTTGGGTGCCCGGCGTTTGGCGATCATTGATCTCACCGCCAGCGGCCACATGCCCATGTCCGACCAGGACGGCAACTGGCTGGTCTTCAACGGCGAAATCTACAACTACCGCGAATTGCGGGAGGAACTGGTTTCACTCGGGCACGGTTTTACTTCGCACTCCGATACTGAAGTTCTACTGCGCGCCTATGCGCAGTGGGGAATGTCCTGCCTCGATCATTGCAATGGCATGTGGGCGTTCGCATTATGGGACCGCTTGCGGGGACGATTGTTTTGCGCCCGCGACCGTTTTGGAGAGAAGCAGCTTTACTATCACCGGACCGGGGAAGGCACGCTGTGGTTTGCCTCGGAAATTGGGCCGCTGCGCATCGCCACCGGCGGCAGTGAACCGGTCAACCAGCCCCTGGTTTGGGACTTTCTCCTGTATGGTCTGGCGGACCACACGCACGAGACCTTCTTTGCCGGCATTGAACAGCTCATGCCGGGAACCTTCCTGACCTACCGCCCGGGGGAACTGCCGCAGATTGTCCGCTATTACGATCTGCGCGCGCATATTACGCCGACTTCCTCGGACGCACCCCAGGCAGCGGCCAGCCTGCGGCAACATTTGCACGACTCCATTCGCTTGCGGCTGCGCAGCGATGTACCCGTGGCCAGTTTTTTCAGCGGCGGCCTGGATTCTTCGAGCATTGTGGCCCTGGCGGACCAAGTGCTGCCATCGCTGAACGGAAGCTCTGCTTACAAAGTTCTGCGCACTTACACCAACGCATATCCGCAGGGCCATCCCTACGACGAATCTCCGCGAGTGCGTGCGGCTCTGCAACGGCTGCGTGCGGTGGATGCCCGTTTTATTCCGGTATCGGCAGAAAACTTCAAGCGGGACCTGTTGGCCATGGTGGCGCGCCAGGAGCAACCTTTCCACAACGTCTCCATTTTCGCCGCTTTCAACCTGCTGCGCCTGGTGCGAGAGCAGGACCGCATTAAAGTCGTGATGACGGGAGAGGCGGGAGATGAGTTGCTGGGCGGGTATCAGCGGGTCTATCTGCCTCTGCACCTAAGCCGCATGCTGGCCTCCGGGCAGTGGGGCGCTTGGATACGGGAATCGCGCGCCTGGAATTGGCCTACAGCTCTGCGCGCATCGGCCAAAGGATTCTTCCGCAAGTTGCCCCCCTCGCTGCGAGACCGATTGCAGAAGCTGCGCCACCCAGTGGTTGCGCTCATGCGGGAAGATTTTCTGCACCAATATCGCCAACGTGATGAGCAACTCACCGAGCAGTGGCGGGCGCTGGACCTCAACGGACGCTTGGTCGCCGACATCACGCAATTTAATTTGCCGCAACTGCTACGCCACCTGGACCGCAATGCCATGCACTGGTCGATCGAAACGCGAGTGCCGTTTCTGGACCACCGCCTGGTCGAATTCGCCTGCTCGCTCCCGGAAGACTGGAAATTACATGGCGGCTACAGCAAATACATCTTGCGGCAGGCGATGGCTGGAGACTTGCCGGAGGCGATTGTCTGGAACCGCTCGAAGCTTGGTTTTGGCATGGAAGAACAGTTTTGGCTGGCCGAGTCGCTGGACTTGATGAGTGCTTCCCCCGTCTTGCAGCAGTTCATCGATGTGCCCAGGCTGCAACAAATCGTGCGCAGCAAAGACCGGGTGGAGCAGCCTTATTGGCTGCCCATTTCACTCGGCCTGTGGTTGCAGACTGCCTATCCGGCATTGAACTGAATGATGAATTGGCCGGGAACATTTCATTGGAGCCCCGAACTGGTCCATTGCAACTTGTGCAGTCAATACGATGCCGCGAACTTGTTTTCCCAGGACCAGCATGGCTTGGGGCTGCGTACGGTGATGTGCCGCCGCTGCGGGCTGATCTATCTCAACCCGCGGCCCACTGCACAAGATTATGAGGAGTTCTACCGCCACTGGTATCACCGGCTGTATCCGGCGCGGGCTGCTTTCAACGCCGGGCATTTGGGCGGCCGCATCGTGGCCGAAACCGCGCAACGGCGGTGCGAGGCCTACGCTGCTTTTCTGGGTGAACGCACCCGGCTGCTTGAGATCGGGCCGGGGGAAGGCGCGTTCCTGATGGCGGTACAAGCCAAGTTGCCGCGCAGCCAGGTCCGCGGTGTGGACATTTCCCCTGCGGAAGTCGAAGCCTGCCGCGGGAAGGGGCTCGAGGTGATCCAAGGCACGGTCGAGAATCTGCCGGCCAATTACAACGATAATACTCACGCCGCGTTGTTTCACGTATTGGAACACTCGCTCCACCCTGTTCAACTGCTGCAGCTGGCGGCACGCTGCGTCCGTCCGGGCGGATATCTGCTGATCGAGGTCCCCAATGTTCTGGGCAGCTGGCAGGGCCTGGGCATGCTGCATGTGGCCCATCCTTACTTATTCGCTCCCGCCACCCTGGGACGGATTTTACAGGCGGCGGGCCTGCAAATCGTTCAATTGGAAGCGCTGGAAGGCCCATTTTTCCAATCCAGCATCCGGGCCGTGGCCAAGCGAAGCTGCGAACCCGGCCACTTCCCATTGCCAGCCATGCCGAGTGTGGAAACCGTCGCTGCGATCTTCGCGGAAAAACTTGCCGGCTGGCGGACAGAGTTGATCGCGGCCCGCCTCAAGCGCCACGGTTCAGAATGGCTGGGGCCGCGCTGGACCGCGGCATTGTGGGAACGAACAACCGGCAGGGAATGGGCGCATTGGTTGGAACATGCAGGCACAGAAAACTAAGATTCTTCGCGAATACACGGTGCTGGGGTTGCTTCTTTGCCTCCTGGTTGTGTCTGCGGATGCACAGAAGGCGGAGCATCAAAATACGCAAACCGAAGCAGTATCTCCTTCTGATTCCTCCGTCCACAAAAGCCCGGATATCAAGGAGCGCCATTTTGTGTTTCGGCTGGCCCGCGATCAACAAACGTTCTGGACCAGTGGCAAAGACCTCCGACGAGGAGGGGCAAAAACCCTGATTCCTTTTACCGCATTTACTGCTGCACTGATCGCCAGCGATAGCTGGCTCAGCCGCCAGGTGCCGAACCATCCAGAGCAAGTGCGGAAAAGCCGCGAGGTTTCGAACGCGGGAGTATTTTCCCTGGTCGGCGCAACCGGGGGTTCGCTGTTGCTAGGGAAACTGTCGGGGAACGAGCATTGGCAGGAAGCGGGCTTGCTGAGCAGCGAAGCCATGCTCAACAGCACTGCCGTGACGCTAGCTTTCAAGGGGCTTAGCCAGCGCCAGCGTCCTGATCGAGGAAACGGGCAGGGAGATTTCTTTCATGGAGGCGGGTCGTTTCCTTCCGAACACGCAGCGCTGGCCTGGTCGGCTGCCGGCGTCTTGGCGCACGAGTATCCCAAGCCATTTACCCGGTTTCTGGTCTACGGCTTAGCGGCAAGCGTGACCGTTTCCCGGGTGACTGCACAGAAACATTTTCCTTCCGATGTGGTGGTAGGCAGTGCTCTGGGCTGGTATCTGGGGCGCCAGATCTACCGCGCCCATCATGATCCGCAGTTGGGAGGCGCCGAATGGGGAGGGTTGCTCGACCGCTCAAGCGAACAGCGGCGCAGCCCGGAAAATATGGGGTCTCCTCCGGTCCCGCTCGACAGCTGGGTGTATGCGGCGCTCGACCGGCTGGCGGCGTTCGGCTACATCACCACCGCCTACAGCGGAATGCGTCCCTGGACGCGCATAGAGTGTGCCCGATTGCTTGAGGACGCTGATGAACGCATCCGTTACGAAGCCCTTCCGGGCAGCGATGCCGAGGTTCTCTACCACGCGCTGGCGAATGAGTTTTCTGTTGAGACCGCAAGTCGAAGCGCGGGGCGGAACCTGGAAGTGCGGGTTGACAGCATTTATTCGCGCGTGACCGCAATCTCTGGAACGCCACTCCACGACGGCTACCATTTCGGGCAAACCATCATTAATGATGATGGCCGTCCTAATTCCGAAGGCGTGAACAACATTACCGGAGTCAGCGCACACGCAGGAGCCGGGCCGCTGGCATTTTTTCTCCAGGGAGAATACCAGCATGCGCCGGGCGTACCTTCTGATCCTGCCGGTGTCCTGCAAGCTACTGCGCAGCAAGACCTGACCCTGCCGCTGGCCAATGGAGTTGGCCCCATCGACCGCTTTCGCCTGCTCCGCGGCTCGGTAGCGTTTGCTTGCCACAATGTGCAGATCAGTTTTGGCAAGCAAAGCCTGTGGCTGGGGCCGGGAGAGAGTGGGCCATTTTTATACAGCGATAACGCCGAGCCCATTCCCATGTTCCGCATAGACCAGGTTTCTCCGGTGCACTTGCCGTTGATCTCCCGTGTCCTTGGCCCCGTGCGCGCGGAATTTTTCCTGGGGCGGTTATCCGGGCAACATTGGATTTTTTCCGATGGGACCTTGTTTGGCCCCAACATTAACCGTCAGCCTTTTATTCACGGCAGCAAAATCAGTTTTCGTCCCACTTCGAATTTTGAGTTTGGCATGGGGTTTACCGTGCTGTTCGCCGGGCCGGGGCTGCCCTTCACCTGGCACAATTTCCTTCGCACCTTTACCAGCTTTAATGTCACCCCCGGAAGCGCCCGAGACCCCGGCGACCGGCGCTCTACCTTCGACCTTAGTTATCGGATTCCATACTTGCGGCACTGGCTGACCTTGTACGCGGATTCTCTGGTCGATGACGAGTTTTCTCCGCTGGGTTCGACCCGGCCTTCGATGCGCATGGGCATGTATTTTTCTCACCTGCCCAAATTTCCCAAACTCGATCTCCGCCTGGAGGGCCTTTACACCGATGTTCCCGGCCAGAAGCCCGGCGGGTTCCTGTACTGGAACGGCCGCTACCGCTCCGGCTACACCAACGAGGGCAACCTGCTGGCGAGTTGGATAGGGCGGCAGGGCCGGGGAGGGCAGGCGTGGGCCACCTACTGGCTGTCTGCGCGCAGCAAGTTGCAGTTGAACTACCGCCACGCGGAAGTGGACCAAGCCTACATCGGCGGCGGACACCTGCATGACATCGGTGCGAAGGCAGAAATCCAACTGCGGCCCGACCTGCAACTGTCGGGCAGCACGCAGTATGAACAGTGGCGCTTCCCGGTGCTTTCCTCCTCCGCCCACAGCAATTTCAGCGCCTCTGTACAGATGACGTTGTTCCCCCACTGGAAAATCGGCAAATAAACACCACCTCGAAGATCGGCAAGGAAAGATCAACATGCGCATCGCAGTGATCGGCGGCGCCGGTTTTACCGGCTCCCACCTGGTATCGGCCCTGCTCGGATTGAACAATGATGTTCTGGTTTATGACAACTGCTTGACCCGTGAAGGCCGCGTTGAGCTACCGTGGCAAGCGCAAGTGGACGCCGTGGAGGGCGACATCACCGATGGGCAGAAACTGCGCCACGAACTGTTGCGCTTTGCCCCCGACGCGATTTTCCACTTGGCCGCGCTTCACTACATTCCTTATTGCGACCTGCATCCGGCCGAAACATTGCGGGTGAATGTCGAGGGGACACTCAATGTCATGCTGGCGGCGGCAGAGCTTCGGCAATTGAAGGCCATATTGTTTGCTTCCTCGGTCGCAGTGTATGCCCCCACCGATGCCTATCACACAGAAACCGACCCGCCCGCTCCCTCCGATATTTATGGTCTATCCAAATGGCTGGCTGAGCAGGTCGTCGAGCAATACGCCCGGCAGATGAGAGTCAGCCATCTCTCCTTGCGGTTTTCCAATCTCTACGGCCCGGGTGAAACCAATCCGCATGTGGTGCCGGAGGTGCTCGGGCAACTGCTTCAGGGGGCAGAGGCGCTGCATTTAGGCAGGACTGATCCCTATCGCGACTTCCTTTATGTGGGAGACCTGGTGGAAGCCATGCTCATGGCAATTCCTTACGCTATGCGCCAGGAAATCCATCAGGTCATGAATCTGGGGCCGGGAAGGGAATGGACGGTGCAGGAAGCGGTGGACATCTTATGCGAGTTGAGTGGAAGAAAGATCCACATTGTGCGTGATGAACACCGGGTGCGCACGGTCGACCGCATGCACCTACGTTCCGATATTTCACGCGCGAGCCAATTGCTTGCTTGGGAACCCCACCACGATTTGCGTTTGGGGCTGCAAAGAACCTTTGCTGCCGAGCAGGCAAAGCAGCCCTTGCGCCTGGCTGCGGCACAGGTCTGCTCGTGAAGATTGCGCTGGTTGCGAAAGCGATTTACCCCGCACGCGGAGGGGTCGAACTTCACGTCCACAATCTTGCCCACGAACTGGCAAACCTTGGGCACCAAGTTCATGTGTTCACCGCTCATGGTCCTGTGCGCGAGTCACGTCCCAACGGTTATGCCTTGATCTCCGGGATGAAGAGTTTTGCTCTGTATTCAGCCCTGAAGCACAATCAATTCGATGTGGTCCACTCCCATGGAGCACGTACCCCGGTCGCTTCCTGGGCCCTGCTGGCGGGCAAGGCGCTCGGACTGCGTACCGTATTTACTCCGCATTGCTTTTATCCCGCGCAGGACTGGCAGGGGACCTGGAAGCGATGGATGTTTGATCCTACGTTGGGGAAAATATCCATACGCCGGGCAGACCGCATCATTTGCCTCACGGAAAACGACCGGCAAGATGCGATCAACAACGGCGCGCAGCCGGAAGCGATTCGTATCATTCCCAATGCGATTTGCTGGCCCAAGCCGGTTGATGAGAATTCTGTCGGCAATTTTCGACGGCGATACGGATTAAAAAAATTCCTGCTGAGCGTGGGACGCCTTGACCGGGTCAAGCGGGGCGACTTCCTCCTATCGGCCCTCCCTCATCTCCCCGAGGACTTGCAGCTTGTATTTGTTGGGCCGGATGCCGGATGGGGCCGGCGATGGCAGCGCCATGCCATCGATTTGCGAGTGGCGGGCCGAACAAAATTCATTTCCCAGGTATCGGACGATGATCTTCAGCTGGCGTACCGCGCCAGCCAGGCAGTGGTGATGGCCTCGGCTTACGAAGGCTTGCCCACGGTGTTGCTGGAGGCGATGGCGGCGGGTGTGCCGGTGATCGCGGCGGAAGCTGGAGGCATCGGCTACCTGTTGCAGCATGAAGTCAATGGTTTGCTGTACGCTAGCGGCGACCTGCGCGCTTTCTGCGCCAATGTTGTCCGCTGCCTCGACAAATTTCCCGTAGAGATGGTCCGGCATGCACAGCGGCAAGTCCGCGAGCACTACAGTTGGGACATCAACGCCGGGCGCGTGGCCGCTCTTTATCAAAGAGATGAAAACTAGCAGCGATTCTAAGGAAGTGAACTGGAACGCGGTCCATGAGGCTTTCCTTCCTTTTGCCGGTACCTGTCTTTACGCGGTCCGGGCGGAAGCGTTTTTTCATTTTGCCTTACGCAGCA
This sequence comes from uncultured Acidobacteriota bacterium, assembly GCA_963837365.1. Taxonomy (GTDB): domain Bacteria; phylum Acidobacteriota; class Terriglobia; order Terriglobales; family Acidobacteriaceae; genus CAWBXL01. The sequence continues at coordinate 363,492 of CAWIMW010000002.1, read as the reverse complement.
GTCAGCCCCGATGGTTCCGGCTGAAAAATATTCTCTATCCGGCAGCCGCGGCCTGGAAATGCGCTGACTGTACTTCCCCTCACCTGCACCCGCGCTCGCCAATCCGGTTTGGCTGATCTGCGATTACCGCGCGGAACCGGGGTTCGGAACCCTGCTTCCGCTGCTCCGGTCTTGTAACCAACCTGCCACACTGGCGGTGAACGCACCGGTGCTGGCGTCGCGTGGCAGGGAACTTGCCCAATTGGAAAATGTGCAGACGGTCTGCGCAGATTCCGTATGGTTCGCACAGCGGTATCAGTTGCTATCGCTATGGCGGAGATCGCACGCTGATTATCGGCGCTTAGCGAAAACGGCCCCTGCTGCTCTGCGGCCGATTTTGCAGGCTTCGCGGTGGGTGCTACAAACCCTTCTGGTGCGGGCCTATCTTTACGAGAAGTTCTATGAACAGCAGTTTGCTGTGAGCCCTCCGCGAGTGGTGATCACCCACAACGATTTCACCACGCTCAGTTATCTGGCAGGAGAGGCGGCGCGCAGGAATGGGATACCGGATTTTACTTTGCAGCATGGGTTTCCCAGCCAGGAGTATTTTCCCGCTTCCGCATCCCATTATCTGGTTTGGGGGCACGCGTTCGAGCAGATGATGAACGGGCGCGCGCTGAATGGAACCCGCTTTTCGGTGGCGGGAGCGCCGCGGCTCGACGCAATCGCGTCCACCGAAGAAAAGAAGAAAGCCGCGAAAGAAAAATTGTCGCGCTTGCGGCTCATCATTCCTAGCAAATTAAATGTGTTGTTTCTGTCGCAGAGCCACACTCCCTTGTTCTCGAAAAGCGAACACGATCAGATCCTGTTACTCGCGGGATCGTTGGCGGAGGAACCTTGGGTCCGTATGCTGGTGCGGAGGCACCCGCAGGAATCTGGGGGTGTTTTTCATGCTCATGCCGGCCTCAAACATGCCGCCGTCCTTCCCCGGGAAATTTCACTGGCCGAGGCTGTGCTTGCCGCTGACGTTGTGATCTCGGTGAACTCGACGGCCATGCTGGAAGCGGCATTGCTGAATGCCCCGGTGGTCCAGTTGGCTTTGCCCTCCCTGAAAGACCGTCTGGGATTGTTACGTTTCCCGCGCCAGGCAAATGACGCGGCTTCGGCTTGCGCCGAATTGCGGCGGCTGCGTGATAGAGAAGAACGGACCGAGTGTATCCGCGCACAGCAAACACTGATTCACGCGTGTGTATACGACCCGGGCCGCGGAACGGAGAACGTCTGGCGCTACATTCGCGAGCACTCCGGCGACAATCGTGCAGCCCCGGCTGTAACCGCCTCCACTCACTAATGTATTTATCTTTCCTTTATTTCTTTTTCTTCTGGCTGGCGGTACAGAACCTGGCCCTGCCCTGGGCCTATCGCCAACGTCTATTGCCAGCTGCGACGGTTGGAATGCTGATGGCCTCCAAAGAAGCGGCCCTGGCGCTGGCCCTGCTGGCGCTCGCCTACCGTTTCTGGAAGAAAGGCTGGCGTCTGCTCTCAGCCGACAAATTTGCCATCGCCTACGCCGCCTTGCTCACGGTCTATTTGTTTTGTGGGCCGTGGTTGCTGGGCGGGTCCGCCACCCTGGTCCTGCGCATGGTCTCCATGCGCAGCCTGGTCTCGTTGGTGCTGTTTTATTTCTGGGGCCGGCTCTCGTTTTTTGATTTGCGGCAGATGCGCTACCTCGTCCGGTTCGTGGTGGGTCTCCAAGTGGTCGTCGCCCTGTTTGGGATCTATGAGTGGTGGTTTCTTCCCGCATCGTTCTGGAGCGACACTGTGGGCGCCGGGACCTTCATGCTTGACGTCAAAGGCTTGCTGGCAAACCAGAATGTGGTAAACGGCCTGCCTTCCAACATGTTTGTGTTCGGCATACGGCGTTCGATTTCCAGTTACGGAGACCCGCTGGCCATGGGCATTGCCAGCGTATTTCCTTTTCTAGTATGCATGGCCTGGCTGCTGCGTAACTCGCGACTCCCCCGCACCATTCCCCGCCGGGCGGCCTGGCAACTGGCGGCTGTCGTGATCGCGCTGGGGTTGGTGCTGACCATCGGGCGCGAATCGATTGCGGCGGCAGCGCTGGGTGTGCTCGCGCTTCTCTGTTGGCACGGGAAGGTGCGGCAAACCATGGCGGCCGCGGCCCTGCTCTGTGTGGCGCTGCTTTTCTTGCCGCAAGTGGCGAAGTTTGTTTCCGATACGGTCACGTTTCGCGAATCCAGCGCCGCCACTCACTTGCGGTTCCTCTACAACGGTTGGAGAGAAATTCCCCAAATGCTCGCCGGCAAGGGCCTGGGCGAAGCGGGAGGATGGGCGTTTTCCCTCGCCGACGTGAAATCGGACGTAGGGGAAAACTCCTATTTCGAGTTGATGTCGCAGACCGGATTGTTGAGCGTCATCCTGCTGGTGCTCTTTTTGTTTGGCTTGGCCAAGACGGGATTGGAATATTCCCGCAAATTTCATGACCCTCTGCTTTCGCCTGTATTTCTTGCAGTCGCCGCTCACATTTTCGCCCGTTGTTTGTCGGGAATCTTTTCCCCATCCCTGTTTGGGGTCATCCCGCTGGCCAGCTTTTTCTTCCTTTGCGGAGCTGGCTTCACCGCTGCGCAGCGCACCATGGCCAACCCTGTAGCGGTGGCACGGCGCGTACTTATTTTGAAAGCGGCGGACAATCTTCACTCCGGCTCATGGCTGCCAACGATTGCCAAATGATGGAAGTTGCATCCGGGGACGCTTCTCCGCTTTCCTGCATTGTCTGCGGTTCTCCAGGCGAGCGGACGGAAGCCTATCGAGGCTACTCGCTTTGCCGCTGTTCCGCCTGCGGATTGCAGTACTCGGACCCGATGCGGGCGGGACTGGGGAATTACGCCGAGGCGTACGACCAGCAGTCTGGCCCGGATGAGATTGTAGGCGAGGGGCTGCCTTTTCTCGCATGGACACGGGAGGCATCTCAGGGTCTTGCGGAGTTCGCATCCTTCCTGACAGCCGCGCAACAGTTCGCGCTGCAACTTGCGAAAAAACGGTTCCAGCAAGGCCAGAATCCGGCAGCGGTGGACATTGGTTTCGGCGCAGGCTGGTTCCTGGGAGCTTTACGGGCTTCTGGATTCCATCCCTACGGACTGGAAGTGGCGGATGCTCCGGTTGAACTGCTGCGGGAAAAAGGGTTTGTGGTGGCCAAATCCGCGGATGGGCAGTTTCCATTGCAGTGGCCAACTCCCGCATTGATTACCGCCTTCGAAGTACTGGAGCATCTCGAAGACCCGGTGGAATTTCTTTCCCGCATGTGCCGGCAATATCCCGCTGCCGATCTTATGTTGAGTGTCCCGGATGAGCACCGCTGGTTTCTGCTGGGGGGCCGTGAAGCGCACGACTATCCGCCCAACCACATGACTCGCTGGTCGGCGATGGCGCTGAACCTAGGGTTGCGGCATGCCGGGTACCAACACGTGCATGTGTGGCGGGTACGTCCGACGGCACAAGAATTGGCCATGGCCAAACTGCGCCGCTTTCTTCCCAACTTTGGTGGTCATCCCTTGGGGAGCGGGCCAGGCAACGTCGCCCCTGGGACTTCGCTGGCCGAAGAACTGCGTAAACGCCGCCAGCGCCGGTTCCTGCTTAGCCCGGTCGCGGTAGCGTTGCGGGTTGCCGGCAAAACTGCGTGTTCCATGATCGCCCACGCCAGCAACCGGGCGCCCGCATGAAAAAGATATTGGTCGTGCTCGGTACCCGTCCGGAAGTCATCAAGCTGGCTCCGGTCGTGCGCCGCCTGCAACGCAGCCGGGTATTGCAACCGGTGATCTGTGCGACCGCGCAACACCGCCAGATGCTGGACCAGATGATGCAGGTCTTTGGCCTGCACCCGGACTTCGACCTGAACATCATGAGCGAACACCAGTCGCTGGTCGACATCAGTCAGCGAGTGCTTGCGGGCGTCAGCGGGATCCTGCACAGTGTGCGCCCCGCCTGCGTATTGGTGCAGGGAGACACCACCACGACTTTTGCCTCGACTCTGGCGGCTGCTTACGCCGATGTGCCGGTGGCCCACGTGGAGGCGGGGCTGCGCACCTATGACAAGCGCCATCCCTTTCCTGAAGAGATCAACCGCCGCTTGACCACGCAGCTGGCCGATTTTCACTTTGCTCCCACCATCGGCGCCCGTGACAACCTGCTGCGCGAGGGCATTCCGCGCCGGAGTGTGCGGGTGACCGGCAACACTGTGGTCGATGCACTGCGCTGGATGTTGCAAGGGGTGAATGGTGCACCCATGCTGGGCAACGGCCTAAGCGCCATTGACTGGCAGCGCGACCTCACGGTGCTGGTGACCGCCCACCGCCGTGAAAATTGGAACAAAATGGAACGCATTTGCCAGGCCCTGCGTGGACTGGTGCGTCTCGATCCGCGGGTCCACGTCATCTTTCCCATCCATCCCAACCCGGTATTGCATGACGTATTGCATGCGCAGCTGGATCGGACCGCTCGGGTCCACCTGCTTCCCGCCTTGTCTTACACCGGCTTTCTTGGGCTGATGAAACATTGCCGCGTAGTGTTGACCGATTCCGGCGGGGTACAGGAAGAAGTCGCAAGTTTGGGGAAACCGTTGGTGGTGATGCGTAAAACGACCGAGCGCCCCGAAGTAATCACTTGCGGCTGCGGCGTGTTGGCCGGTACCGAACCCGCGGCGATCGTCCGCGCCGTGGAAAAGGCGCTGGCACAGCCCAACGGCCAGCATGGCAAGAACCCTTTCGGCGATGGCCGCGCCTCCGAACGCATCGTGCGCGTTCTGGAGACTCGCCTCGCACATTCCAGCCTGCGACAACATTTTCTTTCTTAAGTTGCCCTTCTCATGACCTCTGCTCCCACTCCGGCTCCCTCCTCGCCCCTTTTGCCTCTTACCACCACGCAGCAGAGCGTTCTTCACATCAAACGCCGGACCGCACAGGGAATTGCCACCTTAGCAGTGCGCTATGGGCTGGTGATTGGTATCAACCTGGCGGGGACCATAGCGTTGTCCCGCCGGCTTGGGCCGTCACTCTGGGGCATATTTGCCATCGTCCAGCTGATTTACTTGAGCAGCCAGGAGGTCCTCGGACGAGGGCTGGCTTCGTATCTCATTAAGAAGGATGGTCCCCCCACCGTTAGCGATGTTCGCAGCACATTTGCATTACAAAACTTGCTGGGATTGAGTGCCTTGGTGGGGACAGTTCTAGCTGCCGGTCCGGTCGCGCGATGGTACGGACATGACGAGCTGCATGGTCTGCTCATGGCCGCAGCGGTGGCCTCGTACGGCTACGCCTGCCGTAGCGTTCCCCTCGCATTGCTGGAGCGCGATTTCGATTATGTCAAAGTCGCAATGATTGAAGTTCTGGAAAATGTTGTTTTCTATGTGGCTTCGATCTCATTGGTCTGGATGGGGCACATCGCGGCCGGACTTGCTGTAGCCGTTGTCCTTCGCAGCTGGATACCTACATTTCTCGCTTTTGGCTTGAAACCTGTGCGGCCAGTGTTGCGCTTTCACTTCACCGACATGGCTGCGATTGCAGATTTTGGATTTTCGGTTGCCGCCGGCAGTCTGGTCAACATCGCGGTATTTTCCGTACCTGCGATCTTTGTAGGAAAACTGTCAGGGATGAAGGAACTGGGAAAGGCGCAGATGGCGCTTTCGCTGTATGGCAACTTGCTGTTTGTAACCGCGGCTGTAGTACGCCTGAATCTGAGCGCCTATTCCAGGCTCATTGAGCATTCCGCCGCATTCGTTGAAACCGTAAACCAGCATTTGCAAATGCTGGCGGCGTTTCTGGTTCCTGCAATTGTTTTGTTCGCAGGGCTTGCGCCGGTTTGGACCGTGCTGGTGTTTGGTCAAAAATGGCAGGGACTTCCGGCGGTGCTGTTGGCCCAGGCGCCTGGATACTTGTTAGCAGCGGTTTTCTGGGGGGTATTGAATCCAGCCCTGCTGGTTTCCGGCCGGCATCGTCATGTGCTGTCATGGTTGATGGGGTTTACTGTGCTTTACGCCGTGCTGACCAGATTGCTGAGTCCCGCATGGGGGGCGATGGGTGCGGCCATTGCATTTTCTGCCACGGAAATTGTTTTTCACCCGTTGCTGTTTTGGATTTATGGGGGCGTTCATGGATACCTCAAATACGGCAAGATTTTTCCCGAGATCGCAATTGGCGCCGCGTTCCTGGGGACGATGTGGTTTTGCGCTGGGCGCAGCCTCGGGGCCGCAATTGCGTGTGTCCTGGTTTATGGAATCTTGTGGCGTTACCGCAACCGAAAGACTTTGAAACTTGTAAAACAGGAGATAAATTTTGCTAGAGGGTGTGCTTCAGGAGAGGGTGTGAAAGAATGGCTCCTCAGGTAGGACTCGAACCTACAACCCTTCGGTTAACAGCCGAATGCTCTGCCATTGAGCTACTGAGGAGTGTGGTGGATACGCCAGAAAGGAGTGTTTCTGAGTTCCACCATCCATAATATCATCCCCCGGCTGCGGGTGGACACCCTGCCTCCATGCTCCTTATTGATTACCTTCTCCAGGATTACCGCCTTCGTCTGGCTTGCCCCTCTCCGGCGCAACATCTACATTGGGTGGTTTTTCCACGTAGTGTACGATCACGGAAATCCTGCGATTGGACGGGTCGAATGGAGCATCCGGCTTCCGCAGTTTTTGATCCGCGTAGCCTCGTACCTGGGAGACCTGGTCGTTCCGCAAGCCCTCGAATTGCATCAATCTTCGCGCTGCGTTGGCCCGGTCGCTGGAGAGTTCCCAATTGCCATAGTCGCGGCTTTTTACATAGGCCTTGGCATCCGTGTGCCCTTCAATGGAAATCTTATTGGGGAGTTTTCCCAGTTCTTGGGCCAGCATTTTCATCAGTTCCCGGCCTTTTTCATTGGGCCGCGGGCTGCCCAGATCAAAAAACGCGCCTGACTCAGTTTCCAGCATTTCAATGCGAAGACCTTCCGCCGTAATCATCATATCGACCTGGTTTTTTAATTTGTCGAAGCCTTTCATCTGTGACATGGACTTTTGTAATTCTTCCTTCAGTTGATCCAGATTGTCTTTGGTAACGGTGAGGGCTTCGCCAGCACCGGTCTGGCTGGTGCCTTTTTTTTCACCGGTTCCGGAGGGGTCTTTGAAATAACCTGCGATCGCTTCTTTCACCGGCTTGCTGGTGTTCAGCAGCCACAGCACGATAAACAATGCCATCATGGCAGTGACAAAATCGGCGTAGGCAACTTTCCAGGCGCCACCATGATGTCCGCCATGACTGATTTTCTTTTTTATGATGATGACGGGACGGTTGTTGTTCATATTCACTGACCTGCAGCTGCGGCGTCGGCTGCCGGCTCCGCCTCTCCTCCACCGCGGCATTTCTTTTCCAGTTCCAGAAACGATGGGCGCATATGGTCGGGTACGGCGCGGCGGGCGACTTCTACCGCCATAATTGGTGCTGTTCCTTTGAGAAATGAAATCATCACGACTCGCATGACCCCAAGGAATGCGTGCTCTTCATCCGCCAGCTTGGCCATGTTGGCCGCCATAGGACCGACAAAGCCATAACACAGCAGGATGCCGAGAAATGTTCCGACTAACGCGGCGGCGACTTTATGGCCAATTTCTTCCGGCGGGCCGCCTAGGGCGCCCATGGTGATGACCACGCCCAGCACCGCCGCGACGATGCCCAGACCGGGCAGAGAATCGGCCATCGTGCTCAATGAAGCGATGGGGACATTGCCCCAGTGGTGATGACTGTCCATGTCCATTTCGAGGATCTGGTCCAGATCAAAGGGCTCAGTCCCGCTAACCGCCATGCGCAATGAGTCACAAACAAAATCGCAGAGATGATGGTCACGTAAGAAAGCGGGGTATTTCGAGAAGACCGGGCTCTTGGAAGGGTCTTCTACATCACTTTCTAACGCCATCAGGCCCTCTTTACGGGCCTTGTTCAGCAAGTCGTACATCATCTTCAGCGAGTCCAGATAGAGTTGCTTGGTATACTTCGAGCCTTTGAACACCCCCGGGATGCCGCCGGCAATCTTCTTGAGGATATACAGAGGGTTTGCAATCAAGATGGTGCCGAGGCCTGCACCTCCGATGATGAGGAGTTCGGCAGGTTGCATGAGAACTCTGAGGTTCCCATGTTCCATCAAATATCCGCCGACGATGGCACCGAATACGACGAGTATGCCGATAATTGCGAACATGGGATCGAGCTATCTCCTGGGAGCAGCGCCCTCTGCGGCGGCTGCGGCCTTGGCACGTTCTGCGTGGTCGTGTTCAAGCGCGTTCTGTACCCGCTCCAGCAGAGAGGCGATCGTGTCGCCCGGCTGGGCGCTGGCTGTGCTAAGAGACGCGGTAACAATTAAGTCGTCTCCCCACCATTGCAAACCGGCGCATCTTATGAGTTTGCGGCTGCGCTCGGAAGCAGCATTGACTCCGGCGCTGGTTGAATTCATCAAGATGGCAAGAAACTGTGCATCTTCCCAGCGCCCCAAAAAATCGCTGGGGCGCAGGGCGTTTTTCATGGTCTGGGCGGTCACGCGCAGAATAGCATCTGCGGCTTCACGGCCATAAGCGGACCTGAAGTGGTCAAGCGCTTCGACCTTGATCAGCATGACGCCGAAAGGCAAATGATATTTCGAGAAGCTCTCAAGATTTTCCTTCAGGTGGAATTCCGTGAAACTGCGATTGGGAACTCCGGTGATTTCATCGAGGCACCCATAAACCGCCAGACTCTTTTCCTCACGCTCCTCGCTGATCTTCGCCGGGCGGTCGAAGCTCTGGGCAACGCCAATGACCGACCCATGTGGGCCGCGCAGGGGCACGACCCATACGCGCACCGGAATACGGTGGCCTTCCCGGTGACGCAGATCAATTCTTGCGTAGGTGGATTTCCCATCAAGGACGGCGCGCGCAATGGGGCATTCTGCCCCGCAAGACTTACAGGCCTTGCCATCGCAATGGGGCAGCACGTTTTTCTGACAGCTATAGCCGACCACCTCGTGGCGATGAAAACCGGTTACCCGTTCCGCACCTTGGTTCCAGAAAAAGATTTTGCGTTCCCGGTCCATCAGACAAACGCCGGTCTGCAAACTGTCGAGCGCAGTTCGGTAGATTTCTGGATCTTGGAAGTTCGGCATGCAAACCCTATGGAAGTTTTTGCGGCAAGAGTCCGGTCGCCACGAATGAATTCATCGGCAAATCTGGCTTGGACTTAACTGACGAGGATGTAGATTAAAAGCGCCCGGCCACCGCCAGGGCACGCGATCCGCCCGGCAGTGGCCGTTTTGCTTTTTCGCAATTCGTGGGAATCAATGCATAGCAGCAGTAGTTCCCGGCCAAGCCGGACTGAGCACTGCTCGAATGGCATTCAGAAGTTCGGCGTTATCGGCAGGCTTTTGAAAGAATGCGGTTGCGCCCGCTTTCATAGTCTTCTCCTTGGTCGATTGCGGGTCCCGCGCGGTCAGCACGATGACCGGAATGGTGGACAATGCAGCATTCTGCTGTAATCTCTCCAGAACGACAAAGCCATCCCCTGCGGGCAGGCCAATGTCCAGGATGATCAAATCGGGCCGCTCTTTTTGTGCCATGGCGATGGCAGAAAACCCGTCCGTGGCATACGCTGTGTCATAGTGCTGCGATCGCAAACGCAAATTCAAACCTTTGCGTAGATCCGGATCATCGTCAACGATCAAGATTTTTTGCTTGTCCATTACATCTCCTCATCTGCACATGGATTGGCGACGGCGCCTGCGGTTTGGGTTGCCTGGTTCTGACGCAGCGAGGCCATGGCCTGTTCAGTGATGTTATCGGCAATCTCCTGGATCTGCTTTATGAGTGGTTTCTTATCTGTTTCACAGGGATGCTGAATTGGGGTGGTTGAAATGAAGGCATTCACTTCAGTGGAAAGCTCAGGACTCTGCACAAGCTGTTCGATAATACGTTTGGTGATGGCATCCGCGCCGTGTTGATTAGCAGACGCTAAGATTAGAAATGTTTCATCTCCTCCCTGGTTGGCGATGGGCGGCAGTAGCACATCTTTATCGGGCATAATGCAGCGTTGCAAAAGTTCCTGGCAACGTTGCCGAGTCGAGGCCCAATTTCCCATCCGCAATGGAGAAGATGGCTTGAGTTCAACATGGATGAGAGAAAAGAATTCTCGAAGTTTGGAGTGGAGCGTGATGGCAGGGGAAATCTGTTTTGCCAGGGAGAACACCGGCAGGGTGAAGGTAAAAGTACTGCCATCGCCGGGCTCACTTTCCGCCCATATTCGCCCACCGTGCAAACGAACGATCTCCTTGGCAATGTAGAGCCCTAGCCCCAATCCTTTACGGCTATCGTCTACCGCGTCAGGTGCCTGATACATGCGCTCAAAAATCAAGGGCCGCGCCTCCGGGCTAATGCCGATACCGGAATCGGTCACGGAGATGTACACATACTCCGGATCTGTTTCCACCGTACAAGTCTTCACAACGATGGATCCTCCGGTGGGCGTGAACTTGATCGCGTTGTGTATGAGATTGGTGAGTACTTGGCGCACGCGCTCGGAATCTGCGTGTACCAAAGGTGCGCGATTGTCCAACGCGATTTCGATTCCGATCTGTTTTTCGGCGGCCGCTGGACCAAGCATGGCCGCGGTTTGCCGGATGACATCCTCGATAGCGATGCAGCGGCGGTCTAATGTGGTTTTCCCAGATTCAGACCGGCTGGCATCGAGCAGATCGGCAATCATGCTGTGAAGCTGATTTACGCTGCGCAACATCGTCTCCAGATGTTCCTTCTGCTCCGGATGAATTGGGCCCGCCAATCCATCCAGAAGAATGGTGACGAATTGATGGATACAAGTCAGTGGGGTGCGCAATTCGTGCGATACATGCGACAGAAATTGATCCTTGAATTGCAGCTGCTGTTTGCGGCTGATGTCCAATGAAGTCAGGAGCGCCTGGCGTTCGACCGCATAGCGCAGGGCGCGCGACAGTTGTTTGCTGTCAAAAGCGCCTTTGACCAGATAATCCTGCACGCCCTGATGAACGGCTTTTACTGCCAATTCCTCGTCGTCTTGTCCTGAGAGCACGACCACCGGAACGTCGGGAACCTTGTTGAGAACCTTGCGGAAAGTCTCTGCTCCCCGGCTGTCGGGCAAATTAAGGTCCAGCAGGACCACGGATGGTTTATTGGCGGCCATCGCTTGCAAACCGTCGGCGAGGCGGTCGACGCAGGCAACGTCCACATCTGATTTGCTTTCGACCAGGCGCAGGCGGACCAGGTCCGCATCGCCTGGATTATCTTCAATCAGCAGCACGTGATTGGAATGATTATTCATGTCTTTTCCTTGTAGGCAGGACTGCGTACTTGAACCAGTACTCACAGATGGAAGTCACGGTGGATACGAAATCTTCTAGATTTCCGGGTTTGGTGACATAGCTGTTGGCCCCCAGTTCCATACTGCTCTTGATGTCGGACTTGGCCTGGGACGTGCTGAAGACTACTACGGGCGTGCACTTTAACACCGGATCGGCCTTTACCTCAGCCAGCACTTTTCGGCCATCTTTGCCGGGAAGATTCAAGTCCAGAATGACTAAGTCGGACGGCCGCGCACTGGCAAATTTCCCCTTACGCCGGAGAAAGTCCATAGCTTCGATTCCATCCGGCACCGCTCGCACTTCATGAGGACAGGAACAACGGGACAGTGCTTCACGGATCAGTTCGCTGTCGGCGGGATTATCATCCACGATTAACACCTCCGGTTTGATCTCTGTTTCTATACTGATTCCCATGGTCATTTGTCCCCGTTTGATTTTCTGCCGGTAGGCTGAATTTGAAAGTTGTTCCCCTGCCTTCCTCGGACTCCACCCAGATCCTGCCGCCATGCCGTTCAACAATGCGCTTACAAATCGCCAGACCGATCCCGTTTCCGGGATATTCCTCGCGGGTATGTAGCCGATGGAAAATTTCGAAAACATCGTTGAGATGGTCCGGTGAAATCCCAATTCCGTTGTCAGCAACCGAAAATACCCACTCTTTATTTTCTTTTTCTGCGGTAACGTGTATGACAGGCTGCTCGGGTCTGCGGAACTTTAGGGTGTTCCCGATCAGGTTTTGAAACACTTGCCGCAACTGGCCAAGATTCGCAGGCACGGCCGGTAAGGCGGCGTACTTTATTTGCGCGTTGTTATCACGCACCGCTACTTCGAGATTGAGCAAGGCTTGCTGTACCGCCACATTGCAGTCGGTGGTCGCCATTTCGGTGCCTTCGCGTCCGGACCGCGAAAAGGCCAGCAGGTCTTGGACAAGGGTCTGCATGCGCGTCGCGCCGTCCACCGCGTAGTGAATGTATTTGTCTGCCTGCTCATCCAGTTTGCCTTTGTATTTTTCCGCCAGCAGCTGGGTGTAAGTCGCCACCATCCGCAAGGGCTCCTGAAGATCGTGCGAGGCCACATAGGCAAATTGTTCCAGGTCCTGATTGGTGCGTGCCAACTCCTTTACTTTTTGCGCAAGTGCTTCCTCAGCTTCACGGCGCTGTTGGCGTAATTGCTGTTCATGCAAGGCGCGGCGTATGGCATGGGGTAATTTCGCCAGCGAATCTTTGAGCACATAGTCGGTCGCGCCCTGCTTGATACACTCCACCGCCGTGGTGTCACCCAAAGCTCCGGTGACAAGGATGACCGGGATGTCCAGGCCTTCTTGTCGCAGGATTTCCACGGCTTCAATCCCTCTCCACTGTCCCAGGTTGTAGTCTGCGAGGACGATGTCCGGCCAAAGCGCCCGAACTTTGGCCCGGAACTGCTCAGCAGTTTCGGCAGTTTCGCTGGTGAATCGGAATCCCCCCGCCTTCAGTTCCCGGACCACCAGGTCACAATCCGCCTCATTGTCTTCGACCATCAGAAAGTGCAAGGCTGTGCCGCGCTTGACCGGAGGTTGAGGCAAGACTGCTCTCCCCGTCCCAACTTCTGTCATCACTGACCTGCTCCCGTTGCTTGCGCACCATTGGCCACAGGAGACTGATTGACCACCAGCCAGTACAGGCCGAGCGTCTTCACGGTGTCGCGAAACTGGTCGAAATTGACGGGTTTCTGGATATAGCTGTTAGCGCCCAGGTTGTAGCCATCCACCAAATCGCGTTCTTCCTTCGAGGAAGTCAGAATCACTACGGGAATGGTTTTCGTGCGCGGGTCCGATTTGATCTGTTTGAGGATTTCGATTCCACCGACTTTGGGCAATTTCAAATCGAGCAAGACCAGTTTGGGCGGATGCTCGAAGGAACGATCGGCGTAACCGGCACGGCAGAAAAGAAAATCCAGGGCCTCCTCGCCGTCGCGCGCAATCACAATATTATTGGCCAGCTTTTCGCGGCGTAACGCATGTACTGCGAGATCTGCATCTTCCGGGCTGTCTTCTACCAATAGAATTTCCGCTTCCGTTATTGTCATCTCAGGGCTCCTAGCGAAGCAGTTTCGGTGTGTAATTGGGCATGTTCCAAACCACCCAGAGTGAAATAAAAGGTCGCGCCGCGGTCCAGTTCTGCGTCCGCCCAGATGCGTCCATTGTGTTTCTTGATAATGCGTTGTACGACGGCCAGGCCCACGCCCGTGCCTTCAAAATCCTCGGAGCGATGCAGGCGCTGAAACACTCCAAATAATTTGTCGGCATACTTCATACTGAATCCCACCCCGTTGTCGCGAACGAATAAGGTTGTTTCACCGCTCATTTCCTTCCAGCCCACTTCGATTACAGCCTCGGCACGCGTTCGGGAATATTTGAGGGCATTGGAAAGTAAATTTTGAAAGACCTGCTTGATCAGAGTTGGGTCACATTCGACGTGAGGCAATTTCTCTATTTCCCAACGCACCTTCCGGCCTTTGGTATCTGGGTCCAGCATGGTCACAACTTCATCGACAATCGGATTCAATCTTGTGACCTGTAAATTGAGCGACTGCCTGCCAACCCGGGCGAGGTTCAGCAGTTCGTCCACCAGCAGGCCCATTCTTGCCGTTGCATCCTGAATTCGGTGCAGATATTTTTGCGCCTGGGCATCCAGCGAGGGGCCATACTCTTCCAGCAGGATTCCAGAGAAACCCGCCATGTGTCGCAACGGCGCACGCAAATCGTGCGACACAGAATAGGTAAAAGATTCCATCTCCTGGTTGGCCGCCTCCAGCTGGGCAGTCCGCTGGCGGACCCTTTGCTCGAGTTCATCGTTGAACTTGCGGACCTCCTGGTCTGCAATTTTGCGTTGGGTGACGTCGCGAAAGGCTACAACTCCACCATAGATCACGTCGTGTTCATCACGCAGAGGGGAGGCAGATGCCTCGATCCAGGCACCAGCGCCGGAATCGTCGCGACGGATGAACATCTCCGCACTGGCCTGCTGTCCTCGCATGGCGCGAGCCAGGGGAACGTCGTCGTTCGGAAACGGCGTGATTTTGTCGGAGAGGTACAGGTTGAAATGGTGCGACCACTCCGTGGGGGGGATGTTCTGCTTCGGTTTGCCCAGGATCCGGCTCGCCGCCGGATTCCACAATACGAAGTTCCCCTCTGCGTCGACTGCGATCAGGCCGTCGTTGATGTTGTCCAGCACCGATTGAAGGGTCCGGGCCTGCGCGGCCGTGGCCTCGCGGGAATGGATCAACTCTTCCGCCTGGCGCGCCAGTTCCTCAGCCTGATCTGCCAACATATGGTGGGCATGCTTGCGCTCAGTAATGTCGAAGAAGGTCACAACCGACCCGGTGACTCGCCCTTCACCAAAAACCGGATGGGCCCAGCACTCCACCGGAAAGGAGGTGCCATCCTTTCGCCAATACGAAAGGTCATCCGAATGGAACATCTGCCCTGCTTGCGTGACGCGATGCAGTGGGCAATCCTCAGGCGGATCGGGCGTGCCGTCAGGCCGGGTGTGACGGAGGAGCGCGTGGAGTTTCCCCCCCAATAACTCGGCGGGTTCTTTGTAGCCAAGCAGCTGCAGGGCGGACGAGTTGCTGAAGGTGCAATTGCCTTCAGGATCGTAGCCCAGGATGGCCCCAGCGGTGGAGTTCAGAAGAGCGCGAACGCGCTCCTCGCTATCGCGCAGGGCGTCATGGGCGCTTTTCCAATCCGCCGTCCGCTCCCGGACCCGTTGTTCGAGCTCGCGGTTCGCGTTCTGCAAGGCCAACTCAGCCTGCTCCCGCTCGGCGATTTGCATCTTGAGCTCTTCATTGATTGCCGCGACGCGGGCTGTGCTGGGCAAAGCGATCGCCTTGGGAATGAGCAGCAACATCATGATCGCAGTAGTCACTGAGGCGACAGCTGTGATCGCTTTGAGGATGCCGGCAAGTAGATACCAACCGTGCCAGACATTCCATACTTCCATCATGTGAGTCGTACCGCAACCCAGGATGAATAGCGTGAACATCCAGAAGATCCAGTTGAAAGGCAGGTCGCGGCGCCGCCGTACCAGATAGACCAGGGCAATGGGGATGGAATAGTAAGAAAGCGCGATCAGGCCGTCAGAGAGGACATGCAACCACACCATCCCCGGGTCCCACAGATAGCAGTAGCCATGCGGCATGAAGTCGGACGAGACCAGGTGCATCAAACGATTTCTCCAAGCAAGCAGCTAATTTCCAACCTCGTCGTAAGGACAGTCCCATAGATCATGCGATGCAATTCATTCTGGGGAAGCGGATTCGGCAGAAACAGCTAGGGTCTAAGGAGCGGTTCCTGTCTGTAACTAGCATCGGCGACGGGCAGGCAGCCTTTAGTTTGCTGTTGTGGGAAATTCCCCAGATGACATGTACCGAGTTGGGAGAATGCTGATTGCAACCCTGACCTAATGGCCATGTACCGGGAAGAGGGAGCCCTTTCCAATGAGTGCCCGTCGATCGAATCCCAAGCGTGCTGTTGCGCGCCTGTAGCCTCACCGGATCTACCTGCCAATCTAAAGGGATACTCAAATCTCGCCGAAAGATCATTTGGGTTCTAAGGATTGGTGTCAGTGTGAGGGGGGCCCGTGGACGGCCAGTCAAAAGAAGCCATAGTTGGGTTGGGTGGGAGAAAAGCATCGTCCTTGGTAACAGTCCTTGTTTTTATGGCCCTGTTGTCATTGGGTCGGACAGGAAGCGCACAACAAGCCAGCCGCGATCTAGGCAATGCCAGTCTGGAAGAATTGTCCAACATGCAGGTCTATAGCGCCTCCAAGCGGATGCAGAGCGCCAGCGATGCCCCCTCCTCCGTCACTATCGTGACCGCTGATGAAATCCAGAAATATGGGTACCGCACACTGGCAGATATTTTGCGCAGTGTGCCTGGGTTTTACATCACCTATGACCGCCACTTCAGCTTCGCCGGAGTGCGCGGCTTCGGACGTTTAGGCGATTGGAACAACCGGATACTGGTACTGGTGGATGGCCATCGCATGAATACCAACATCTTTGGCCAGGCGATGTTGGGTAACGAGTTTCCCCTCGATGTGGACCTGATTGAGCGGGTGGAAGTCGTGCGTGGTCCCAGCTCTTCCCTCTACGGAAGCAATGCTTTCTTCGGTGTCATAAACGTGGTAACACGCAAACCTGCGCAGCTTCAGGGATGGGAGATTTCCTTTTCCCCCGGAAGCTTTGAAACATCCACCGGCCGGGCTAGTTATGGCGGCCACTACAAGGGTGTAGAGATGTTGTTGTCGAATACGGTTTCCAGCAGCCATGGACAGCAGTTGTTCTTCCCGGAGTTCAAGAGTCCATCTGCAAACAATGGAATCGCCCGCAATGCCGACGAGGAAATTTACGATCATGCGATTGCGAACATCAGTTACAGAGGGTTCTCGTTTCAAGGGGTGTTCAGCCAGCGGGAAAAAAGAATTCCTACAGGATATCTCGGCACGTTGTTCAACGATCCCAGGACACATAACTTTGATGCCCATCAATATTTCGACCTGATGTATCAACGTCCACTGGCAGACGCGTGGCAACTCGAATTGCGGACGGCGTATGACCAGTATCGTTTGGTGGCCCCGGAAGCGGTCGCTGCTGGCCCCCAAGGGCTGAATGAGTTTTCCAATCGGGGTGATTGGTGGTCGGGGGAGGCAAGACTCAGCCATACCTTATGGGGAAAGCACCAACTGATTTTCGGTCTTGAGTTTCGTGACGACATCCATAAAGACCAAGGACAGTACTCAAGCGCCAGCAACACGCTCCAAGAAGATTTGAATAAGGGATGGGACTGGGGACTGTACGCACAAGACGATTTCGCAATTACCAACAAGCTTTCATTGAGTGCCGGAATTCGCCATGACCGCGTTCCGCGCGGGGATGTCGTTGACATAGTAACCGGCCAACCTCCGGTCATCGCCGCCCTGCCAAGTTTTGGCGGTTCCACCAATCCAAGGGTAGGCCTGATTTACCACCCCTACGAAAAATCAACTTTCAAATTTTTGTACGGCAGCGCTTATCGTACCCCGGAAGTTTTTGAGACCACGCCCGACGTCGGTCCTTTCGTCGAAGATAATTTCGATTTGAAACCGGAGAAGATTCACAGCTTTGAAGTGGTGGCCGAACAACGTCTTGGCCGGCATTTCAAGTTTTCCGGAAACTTGTTCTACAACAAAATCAACCGGCTCATCAGTTTGCAACCGGATCCAATCTCAGGTGTGCAGGTCTTCGAGAACTCGGCAAGCGCACATGCGACGGGCAGTGAAATTGAGTTCATGGGGAAATCAGCAAGCGGTCTTGAGGGAAAACTCAGCCTCAGTTTGGTGAATGGCGACAATGGCACGACGGGTCAGGATTTGGACAATTCACCTGGTCGACTCGCCAAAATTAATGTCAGTTCGCCCCTTCGGGGTAAATGGTTATTTGGAGCGCTCGAAGGCCAATATATGTCGCCACGGAAAACCCTGTTTAGCGGCACCGTCGGCGCTTACCAGGTTTTCAATGCAACTCTCTTGGCCCACCCCATCGGCAAACACCTCGATTTATCCGCCAGTCTGTACAACATTCTCAACAAGAAGTATTCGGACCCTGCCCGGCCTGAAGAACCAGTTACCCAAATTCCACAGGATGGCAGGAACTTCCGGATCAAGATCACAGGGAGGTTTTGAAGGGTCTCATGAACAAAATCGGGAGTTCGCTGGGTGGTCACTGAACCTGCAATTGCCGCCACGCGACAATCCTAGTCTCAATCGTTTTGACGCGGGTGCGGTTTGGCATGTGTGGTCGAAGTGGACATTCGCCGAGTGGGGAAGGAATTTGCGGGCCGGACAAGCACGTAGAAAGCCTGGATTCAATGGTTGGGGCGTGGCCAGTGAAGTGCCGTGATCTGTGATCTCTAAGTTGTATCGGCGTTCGCATCCGGAAAATACCTCCGCATCGAATTCATCGGCCGGAGAGACTGCTCGAAACTAGGAGGGCGCAAAAGCTTGTGCAAGTCTCATACAAGGCATATGGGTGCGATTGAGTCCGAGGGCCAGCGCTGTCATGCGCAACGCTTGTGGTTCACGCCAATGCTGGTTGTGTTTTCGCTTGCACTGTCTACCCAGGCGCAGTCGGTAACCGAATACCAGGTGAAGGCTGCCTATCTTTTCAATTTTGCAAAATTTGTGGAGTGGCCAGTCGAAGCATTTGCCAGTGCCGACGCCCCTTTGCAGATCTGCATCCTGGGGCAGGACCCCTTCGGCCGTGATTTTGAGCAAATTGTTATGGACAAGACCGTGAATGGCCACCGCATCGAAGTTGCTCATCCCGAAGGTGTGCCCCAGGCCCGGGCGTGCCACATCGTCTTTGTTGGAACTGGGGAGAAGCAAGTGCGGCCCATACTGCAAGCTTTGAAAGGGGCCGGTGTTCTTACCGTAGGAGATGCCCCAGGTTTCATAAAAATGGGTGGTGTCATTGGTTTTGTGATGGACGAAAATCGGGTGCGGTTTGAAATCAACCAGAAGGCTGCGGAACAGGCCCGCCTCAAGCTGAGTGCACGGCTGTTGGCTGTTGCCAAGGCGGTCGTGGCCGGAGAGTAAGTAAATGCGCCTTCTGCACAACATGTCGATTGGCCGCAAGATGACGGTGATTATTGTGACCATCAGTTGCACGGTCTTATTGCTGGCATGCGCAGTACTTGTGGCTTACGACGTGGTTGCGCTACGCCGTGGCATGGCGGCTGATCTTACAACCCTGATGGATGTAATGGTGGAAAACAGCACCGCTGCGCTTACTTTTCACGATGACAAGGTTGCCCAGGAATTGCTCAATACCGTGCGAGCACAAACTAGTATTACGGCAGCTTGCATTTATGACGAACGAGGCGAACCCTTTGTCACTTATGTGCGCGATCAAAACGTACATTTCTCTTCACCCCCGCCGGGCCCGGACAGTATTTCTTTTGCAAAGCATCACTTGTTTGCATTCCGGCAGATCAAGCTCAACGGAGAACTACTCGGCACGGTCTATCTGGAGTCTGATTTCTCCGAGTTGTACGCGCGGCTCCGCAATTATCCTCCGGTGATCATTCTGGTGCTGGTGATTTCCTCGTCAGCCAGCCTGCTATTGGCGGCACGGCTACAAAAAGTGATTTCCCGTCCCATTCTGGAGTTGGTGCAGACCACCCGCAAGGTGTCCGATCAAAGAAACTATTCCATCCGCTGCCCAGTCACGACCAAAGATGAAATCGGCCATTTGATCGAGGGGTTCAATGGAATGCTGTCGCAAATTGAGCAGCGCGACGAAGAACTCCAGCGTCACCGCGACAATTTGGAGGAAGAGGTGGCCCGCCGCACAGCAGAGTTGCAGGCCACCAACACCCAGCTTGTCTCTGCGAAAGACGCCGCGGAAGCTGCCAGCCGGGCGAAGGGAGAATTCCTGGCCAATATGAGTCACGAAATCCGTACTCCATTGAACGGAGTTCTCGGGATGACGGAACTAGTTCTGGATACCGACCTTACAACGGAGCAACGCGACTATCTTTCCCTGGCAAAATCTTCCGGAGAGTCGCTGCTGAATGTAATCAATGACATCCTGGATTTCTCCAAAGTGGAATCTGGCAAACTGGAACTTGAACGTATTGAATTCAATCTTTACAAAAGCATCGGGGACGGGATGAAGGCTCTGGCGCTCCGTGCCCATCAAAAAGGGCTGGAGCTGGTTTATGACGTCTCACCTGAAGTGCCTCCGCAATTGATTGGTGATCCTGGGCGCATTCGTCAAATCCTGACAAATCTAGTGGGCAACGCCGTGAAGTTTACCGAGCGGGGCGAAGTTGTAGTGAAAGTGGAGGTGCAAAAGGAGAGTGCGAACCACGACATCGAGCTGCATTTCAAGGTGACCGACACGGGCATCGGAATTCCCGCGGACAAGCATGGCATGCTTTTTCAAGCTTTCACGCAGGCCGATACCAGCACCACACGGAGGTATGGCGGGACGGGATTGGGCTTGGCGATTTGCGCCCGCTTAGTGAGCTTGATGAACGGAAACCTTTGGGTGGAAAGCGAACCAAATAAGGGAAGCACATTTCACTTTACGGCACGATTCACCCGGGCCGTGCCTCGAAGTGAGCCACTTCCAGTGGCTGAAGTAGCGGAACTAAAAGGCATTCGTCTCCTGGTGGTCGACGACAACGAAACTAACCGCGGGATTCTGCTTGGAGTAGCCACGCGGTGGGGAATGAACGCCGTGAGTGTGGATAGCGGAGAAGCCGGACTGGTTGCCATCAGATCGGCTCGCGAGAAAGGCGTTGCCTTCCGCATAATTCTTACCGACGGGCACATGCCAGGTATGGATGGTTTTCAGTTCGCCGAGAAAATACCAGAAGTTGATGGGGGCACGAACCCCATCATCCTGATGCTCACGTCGGCGGGGCAGCGTGGGGAGGCGGCCCGCTGCCAAAAGGTCGGAATTGCAGGATATCTGCTTAAGCCCGTCATAACCGCCGACCTGCAAAACGCCATACTCACCCTCTTGGGCCGCCAGCAAGTGAACAAGACCGTAGATTTCCCCCTCGTTACGCGTCATAGCTTGCGCGAATCGGCCCGTAAGCTCCACATCTTAATTGCCGAAGATACTCCGGTGAACCA
Organism: uncultured Acidobacteriota bacterium; assembly: GCA_963837365.1. Classification (GTDB taxonomy): domain Bacteria; phylum Acidobacteriota; class Terriglobia; order Terriglobales; family Acidobacteriaceae; genus CAWBXL01. The sequence goes on along the minus strand of CAWIMW010000002.1, from coordinate 342,448 downwards.
GGTATTGATTACGCGTCTGCTGGAAAAGATGGGGCACTCGCACGTGCTGGCAAAAAACGGGAGGGAAGCACTGGCGCTCGCAACCGGCCAGAGACTCGACATGATTCTGATGGACGTTCAAATGCCGGAAATGGATGGATTGGAAGCTACGGCTGCGATCCGGGAGTTCGAAGCAAAATCGGGCGGGCACACGCCAATCTTTGCTGTGACTGCACATGCCATGAAGGGCGACAACGAAATATGCTTTCGCGCCGGCATGGACGGCTACGTGACCAAGCCAATACGTTTGGGAGAACTGGAAGCTGCGATTGCGGCTGCTACCGGTATGTGTGCGCCACAAATTCGGCGAGAGGACATTGCGCAGCACAGGCTGACGGAGGTCGCTGCCAAGACAGGCGGTTAGGCAACATCTGCGATAGATCGTGGTGTATTTATGAAGCCAATACCATCAACCCGTGATTTTAAACTGGATCCAGCAGGACGACCTTCGTCCCTGGATTCAGTCCTGATCGCGGAAGATGATCCCATATTCCGCCATCTTCTCGATAGCTGGCTTCAGAAATGGAACTACCGTGTTACCGCGGTGGAAAATGGGATGGATGCCTGGAATGTGTTGCAGCAGGCCAACGCTCCACAAATGGCCATTTTGGATTGGATGATGCCGGGCATGGACGGAGTAGAACTCTGTCGCCGAATCCGCCAACAGGAGCAAGGGCCCTATCGTTATCTGCTACTGCTTACTTCAAAATACGAAAAACAAGACGTGGTAGCTGGTCTCGACGCTGGAGCGGACGATTATTTAACCAAGCCTTTTGATGTGGATGAGCTTCGGGCACGTGTGCGTTCGGGGAAAAGGATCCTTGAACTACAACATGATTTGCTCAAAACTCAGCAGGCCCTTCAGTATGAAGCTGCGCATGATCCCCTTACCGGGCTTTGGAACCGCGGCGCGATCATGGATTTTCTCCGCCGTGAGACGCAACGCCATCAGAGGACGGGCAGTGCGCTGGGAGTCCTCATGGTGGACGTCGATCACTTTAAGCAAGTCAACGATACTCATGGCCATCTGGTGGGGGACGCCGTTTTGCGGGAGGTCACAAAGCGATTGTTGGGATCAGTGCGCACATATGATTTTATTGGTCGCTATGGAGGCGAGGAATTCCTAATCATTATTCCAAGTTGCGACCCACCTGACGTGCGAGTTGGGGCTGAAAGACTTCGGCACGCGGTAGCCGACCGACCGATTGAAACTTCAGTTGGGCCGATTACTTCCACTATCAGTATTGGAGCCGCTTCCGCACCACTGGCGGATGAAGCAACCTCAGAACTGGAGGCATTACTTAAGGCCTCTGATGACGCTCTGTACCGAGCTAAGAATAGTGGTCGCAACCGTGTGGAAATCGCGCTGACTACCCGGGCTGCAACCGCTAGTAGTTAATTGAGTACAGCCGTAGCGGCAATTTGGAGAGATCCCAGTAGCAGCGTAATCTGGCACCTCGGTGCCATTCACAACGAGCCCGAGCTCTTATAGCCTGGGAATCGAGCAGTTCTGGGGAGGGCTGCCCGGGCGTCCACTACTCGTGAGAGTTAGTGGCGCCTGTATATTTTTGGGCAGTTTTTAGAACTGCAAACCTACGATCAGTTGGTTGAGATGGTGAAGTTTACAGTGATGCGTGCCTGCGTTTCTACAGGCTCACCCGCCAACAAATAAGGACGAAAACGCCACTGCTTCACCGCCTGCATGGCCGCGCTGGAAAGTATAGCTGGGCCGCTCAGCACGTGCAGGTCTTCGATGTTTCCGTTGCGCCCAATCAGGGCCTGTAAAACCACCGACCCTTGCACCTTCATCTCCTTCGCCAGCAGGGGATAGCTCGGTTCCACGGATCGCGACACGACTTGCGCTGCGCTGGGCGAAAGGTGCACGGTTTCAGCCGCGTCGACTACTGGCGCTGTGGTTGGTTCGGAATTCGACGCAATGCCAGCCGTATCCTGGGGTTCCACTGACTCTGACTGCATATCCACCCGCACAGAACTGCTGGCCGCCTGGACAGGCCGGCGATGTTTTCCTGCAACTACCTCAACTTCAAGAGGAGGTAGGACGGCTCTGTCTGACGCCACGAATGCGGGTAATACTGCCTCCGAGCTGGCGGGAACCACGGGAACAGCCTTGTTCTTTGGGACGATTGCAGAGGCAGATTTTGCTGCCGAAGGGTTGCTGACAGCTGTGGTCTTAGGCGTAATAATGCTCCGCTCCAGCGGCTCCGCAGTTGCGGAACTTGCGGGTGTTTGCGGAAACCAGAAATGCCAGTCTTTGAGTAAAACAAGAATGAGAGCCAGCAAGAGAATCGCCAGGGCAATCAGCATCTGACGGCGCTGTTTTTGTTGTACTTCTATATTCGATTGATTCGTCCGAGCGACTCGCACCGCGACCAGTTCTTGATTACCTTCCGACATGAACAGCCCTCCAGACGAAAGCGACGGTATCTGCCAGCTAGTATGCCTCGAAATTGTTGCCGAAGCCAGAAAAAGAAGGACCTGCACCCTCCTTATGTGAATAAGATTGCAGATGGAGTTACAGAAAATGCAATGTTCTAAGCCCTAACAAGCCAATTGGCCACGAGTGATCTTGATCCCGTTAAGGTTCCCGAGGATCGTTACTGCGATTGCTTCGGGCCGAAAGAACTCTCCGGCAATCCTCTTAAGTTGTTCGGAAGTAACCTCTTCGATCTTCCTGATCATTTCATCCATGCTGAAGAATCGGTCGAAGTACATGTCCTGGCGCGCCAAATTGGACATGCGCGCGGTAGAAGATTCAAGGGAAAGCATCAGGCTGCCTTTTAATTGGTCTTTGGCACGCTGCAGTTCATCAGCGGATATGAGTTCAGATTTGAGTTGGCGGAATTCCGTGACAATCGAGCGGACAACTTTCCCCGCGGTTTCTCGGGAAGTGCCGGCATTCACGGAAAGGCATCCGGTATCGCGGTAAGGGCTCAGATCACTATAGATAGCGTAAGCGAGTCCCTGGCGTTCGCGGATGTTCTGAAAAAGCCTGGAACTCATTCCTCCGCCGAGAAGCGTGTTCAGCACATAAGATGCATGGCGCTCTTCATGGGCAATGGGATAGGAAGGCACGCCGAGGCAGATCTGGACTTGTTCCAGCGATTTCTTATTGCGCAGCACAATCTTGGGGACGATTTTCGGGACAGGGCTGTGGAAACCATTTTTGCGGGGTTTCATGCTTTCAAAGTATCTGCCTACTAATTGCACAAAATGCTCATGTTTCAGATGACCTGCCGCGCTGACGATAATATTCCCCGGTGTAAAGCGTCTCGTGTAGAGCTTTTTTACTGGCGCCGGTGTAAATCGTTCGACAGTTTCTCTCGTCCCCAGGATCGGTCTGCCTAAAGCATGGTTCTTCCAGAAATTCTGAGTGAAGATTTCGTGGACGAGGTAATCGGGATTGTCCTCGTCCATCTTGATTTCTTCCAGAATTACGCCGCGCTCGCGTTCGATGTCCTCTGCTTTGAATACGGGGCGAAGGACCAGGTCGCTTAGCACGTCCAATGCGATCGGCAGATGTTCGTCGAGCACCTTGATGTTGAAACAGATACATTCTTTGGCGGTGAAAGCGTCCATGTTGCCGCCGATGGAATCGACCTGCCGTGCAATGTCCTCCGCCGAGCGGTTCTCGGTCCCTTTGAAAACCATGTGCTCGATGAAATGGGAAATCCCGTTCCACCGTGGATCTTCCTCGCGTGATCCAGTCTTGATCCATATACCAATGGAGACGGAGCGAATGTTCTCCATTTCCTCGCTGAGGATGGTCAACCCGTTGGGCAATATCGTCCGCCGAATGTTGCGCACTTCCTTAGTCATGATGAATACCGGCCGTTGCTGCTCGCGCTAATATTGTTACACGCTCTGGATGTTCGCGCGAGAAAGCAGGTTAAGGCTTTGTAATCATCGGTATGCGAGCATCTTCGACAAGTAAGCCCAGGTCAACTTTAGAGAAATTAGGCCTTGTTTCCTCTACAATGGCTCTTAACTCAGGCTCTCCCTTATCTGCATGGGAATGAATGTCGACAATTCACTCTTAGGTTTGAACCTGCACGAACTCGCCGAGATCATGGCAGAGCGTGGTGAGCCTACCTACCGGGCTAGCCAAATGTTTCGGTCCCTTTATCGGGAACGAGTCGATCATTGGGATGCGATCTCGACGTTGCCGCAATCATTGCGCCTGCAACTGGCTGAGAAATATTCGCTTGGCCAGCCAAAGATAGAACACAAATTTCAGTCGGTTGATGGAACCGTTCGATACTTAATGCAGCTGGCGGACGGAGAAAGCATTGAGACGGTTTGGATGCCGGAAGGGGACGGTGGAGAAGCTGGAGACGGAAGCGAAGCAGCGGCCGAATCTGAGCTGAGAGCAGATCGCGGTTGGAATCGTGGCACGATCTGCGTTTCCAGTCAGGTTGGCTGCGCAGTGGACTGCAAGTTCTGCTTGACCGCGTTGCTCAAAGTACAACGGAATCTCAAGGCCGGAGAAATTGTAGGGCAGGTGTGCGCGGTGCTCAACGATCAAGGTGCGTTTCCGCCAAATCACCGCATCAACCTGGTGTTTATGGGAATGGGCGAGCCCTTTTTGAACTACGACAATTTCATGAAGGCCGTTCAATTATTGGTTGACGGCGTGGGTATCCCCGAATTCCGGATGACCGTGTCCACCGCCGGAATAGTTCCGCGAATATACGATTTCGGCCAGGAAGCGGTACGGCCAAAATTGGCGATATCGTTGAATGCCTCCCATGACGAACTCCGTTCCGAGTTGATGCCGATCAATCGCAAGTGGAACATGGAGAAACTGCTGGCTGCCGCGCGCGAGTTTCCTCTGCGGGCCCGGGAGAAACTGACATTTGAATACGTACTTTTGAAAGATGTTAATGATTCCGCGAATCATGCTCGAGAACTTGCAGAACTCGTACGTGGCATCAGAGCCAAAGTGAACTTAATTGCTTTCAACCCGGGCCCAGGGATTGGGTTCCAGATACCGCCGGAAGAACGCGTCCAGCGGTTCAAGCAGATTTTGGTGGACGCAGGCGTGCCGGCCTTCTTACGGCGTCCGCGAGGGCGCGACATCTACGCGGCCTGCGGACAATTGAAGAGAACGGTAGAATTGCTTTCCTTACAAGCAACAAGTTGATGTAGAGTGCAATTTCGATTGCGGCTGAACGGATCGCCGCATGCGTAACAGGCAGACAATTGTCTCTTTCTTCCATTCCATTTTTTCGGCAACGATCACTATGGCGAATGCGCGCACCCGTCAGTCCGGATGAAGTACGCCGCATCGAGCGCTGGTTGGCGACGGCACGCGTGTTCCTCGCAATATCTGCGCTGATTGCGTTACTGATAGACCCTTCGGAAATCAATCCTGCCTTGGTGGCATGGGCTGCCGGATTACTGGCGTTTTATATCGCCCAGGGGGTTGTGATCATCATCCTGCTGCGACGAAGGCAGGAATCCACGACGGCTTTCCGCCTCATGGTGCATAGTGCGGATGTGGTCTGGCCGGCACTGATCTCGCTATTCGCGGTCGGTCCGAGCAATCCTTTTTTTCTCTTTTATGTATTTGTCATTACCGCGGCAGCCTATCGTTGGGGACTTCCTGAAACTTTGGCCACGGCTTTATCGGCAATCAGCTTACTTTGGGCGGAAAGCTTGGCCCTGCGCCATGGCCTCTTGAACGCTGCTGCTCACGCCTCCCTTGAACCACAGACTCTATTCATGAGGTCCATGTATCTCCTTGTTCTGGGCCTGCTTCTAGGTTCATTAGCTGAACAGCAAAAGCAGTTGCTCTCGGAAAAGGCAGTCATCACTCGAGTCCTCGGCCGGGCTAGTGTTGAAGCTGGACTGGCCGGCACATTGCAGGGAATTCTTGGCGAATTCATTACCATGTATAACGCAAGCTACGTTGTGCTTGCGTCACAGGAAGCCAACAGCCATCACATTTTTGTATCGGAAGTGCGGTCTTTAAATGGGACGCCCACGGTGTTGAATTGGCTGGAACCCTCTGCGAATGACGGTCCAACCTATCTCTATAATTTACCAGCGACCACTTGCTACGCCCGTCGCGTCAAGCAAGGGGTTTCTTGCACGGCCCTGAATCAACCGGGAACTGGATTACGCGACATGCCGGTTGCGCCGCTCAGTCTGCTGGCGGAGCGGCACCCTTTCCGGTCGGTGATTGCCATGTCATTCCAATTTCCTAAAGCATGGTGGGGACGAATTTTTATTTTTGAGCCGGTCTCGATTGGGCGTATTGAAGACGAACTGCGTTTTCTTCAGGAGTTGATCCATCACGTTGGGCCCGCGGTTTATAACGTGTATCTCCTGCGCCGCTTGCGCCTGCGCGCTGGGGCTGTCGAACGCGCGCGTTTTGCCCGGGAGCTGCATGATGGCGCTGTGCAGTCTCTGATCGCCATGGAAATGCAAGTCGACGTGCTGAAGCGCCAGGCGGTCAACAATTCCAGTGTTGTGCCGGAGGAATTGGGAAGAATCCAGAAACTGATGCGGGAAGAAGTCCTGAAACTGCGGGAACTCATGCAGCAGATGAAGTCGCTGGATGTTGATTCCCGTCGCATGGTTGCGTTTCTTGCTGACACGGTCGAGCGTTTTCAGCGGGAGACCGGAATCTCTGCCCGCTTCGTATGTCAGGTGGATGAGTTGGATATGCCACAGCAAATTTGCCGCGAACTTGCGCGCATCGTGCAAGAAGGGCTGGTGAATGTCCGCAAGCACAGTGGCGCGAAACATGTCCTGGTTCGCCTCGCTTCGGAAGACAGCAAGTGGAGAGTCGCGATCGAAGATGACGGCGCAGGCTTCCCCTTTTCTGGTAGGCTTTCGTTGGAGCAAATGGAGAGGCAGCGCAAGGGGCCAGTTGTCATTAAGGAGCGGGTCCATTTGATTGCGGGTGAACTCACGATAGAATCAAATCCAGGCCTCGGTTCACGTCTAGAAATCAGCATTCCACAAAATCAAAACCGGGAAGTGGCGTATGGACAGCCGTAAGTTTCAAAACATTAATATTTTGATCGCCGACGATCATCCGATTTTCCGCGATGGTTTGCGACGCCTTCTTGAAGCCGAGCCCGGCCTGAAGGTGATCGGGGAAGCTTGCGACGGCGCGGAAGCGGTCAAGATGGCGCGGGAACTGAAGCCCGATATTTTGCTGCTCGATCTAGCCATGCCCCGCCATCCGGGGTTGGAAGCCTTGCGCGATTTGGGATCTGGGCAACAATCCGTGCGGGTGATTCTTCTGACTGCCGCCGCCGAGAAGCAACAGATTGTGGAAGCACTCCAGTTAGGCGCGCGGGGAGTCGTGTTAAAAGACTCGGCTACACAACTCTTGTTGAAGAGTATTCATACCGTCATGTCCGGCGAATACTGGGTAGGGCGGGAAAGTGTCTCCAATCTAGTGCAATATCTGAGATCACTGGTTCAATCGTCCGGCGAAGAGGCCAGGCAGAAGAAATTCGGGCTCACCCCGCGGGAACTGGAGATCGTCTCAGCGGTTGTTGCCGGTTATGCGAACAAGGAAATCGCTGAGTACTTCAAGATCAGTGAAGACACGGTCAAACACCACCTCAGTAATATATTCGATAAGTTGGGTGTTTCTACCAGGTTGGAGCTGGCGCTGTTCGCCGTGAATCAATCTCTTCCGCTTAAGACTATTATCTAATCAGATAACCCCACTTTGGTGCTATAGACTGCCACCTCAGGGCCATTGGCCGAATCTTGCCGAACTCATAGCATGTCACTTGTCGAGTGATTTGAGGACATCCCTGGGGATTGCCACATTTAGGGCAAACCGGTTCTCAGGTTTCGCGCCAAGCGCCAAAGCGCGAGGAGGGGATACTTGGTTACGTTCTTACGTAAGCTATGGTCGGACGAGGAAGGCCAGGACATCGCGGAGTATGCCGTGATGCTCGCGGTCATCCTGGTTATCGTCGTGGGGACTGTCCGTTTGATTGGCTCCAATGCTAACAATGTGTTTTCAAGCGTAGGTAGCGCGATCGGTCAATAACAAGACGATATAAATTTCTGATTTGCGAACGCCTGGGTGAGCCTGCCCAGGCGTTTCTATTTATGCGGACTTATTTTGCGGGAGCCAGCGCCATCTTCTCTGCGCCCGAATTTGTGATGCGAGTCAGGTAAGGGAAGAAGGGCGTGACCTGAAAGGGCATTTTTTCGCTGGGTGAAGTCAATGCCACCGGTTTTGTCTTTATCAATTCGATGCGGCTGCTCCAGGGGTCCAGTTTGATGCGTGCCCCCAACGGCAAGGCCGCGATTTGATCGGTCTTTCTCATTTCAAGTTGTGGCGCTGACTGCAACAACGCGGCCATACGCACTGAAGATTTCCCGTCGGTCAAATTATTTCCTAAGTGGGAGCGGATCAGGTTCTTCAGGTCCGGGGCCCGGGCCTGCAACACTTTCAGGAACAGCGCGGAACTCTCCAGTTTGTCCTTATACGGTGAGTCGGCCAACAGTTCCATCGCCTTTTTGTCCGCAGCATCCTCTTCTACGGCATCATGCGAGAAGTCCAGCTGCGACATGGTGTTCTCATCACTAAAGAACATTTTGTCATTGAAAGCAAGGGTTGTATCGAGACGGTGCCCAAGAATGATATGACTGAGTTCGTGGCCGATCACCATCGCCAGGGATGCCTCATCCGGCAATACATCCAGCAGCCCGCGACTCAGCACAATGGTGTGGCCAATGGTGAATGACTCGAGCGGCAGAGTCAGCAGAACGCGCGTACGTACCGCAGGCTCAATGTTCAGATTATTGGTAACGATCAAATTGTTCGCGACCGTTTGTAAGACCTTGTCAACCTCGCCTTCCGGCGCCAGTAGTCCGACTTTTTCCATGCGTTCAATCGCGTTATCCTCTGCCTGCCGTTCCCACATGCGTTGACTTTCCACCGGAGTTGCATCCTGCGCTGCGTCACTTTGATCGTGTATGGTCTGAGGATTGTCGACAACGATTTGTGTGAACTCTTCGTTTCGGGCCGCGCGGTTAAGGTTGTATCCCCAGAGCCGGGTTTGGGCCTTGAATCGCAGGTCGTGTGCCAGGCCAATATCAATATGCGATTCCTCGCTGTAAACGTACGCTGGTAGCCATGTGCCGGGCCGCATATTCAAACGCCAGCTGTCGAAGTGGAAGTAATGTGCTGGACGACGGATCGGCCCGTACGTACCGTTGAAGCGCACGATGTTGTAATCCTGATCTTCAACCCAGATCCGGCCTATAAAGCGACCATTGCCTGAATCCTTCTTGGGCAGCACATCAATCACTAAGCAGCGGATCTCTCCCAGAAATTCCCGCCGGACAAAAGAAAAGTCATATTTTGAGCGATCAAAATTGCTGTCTAATAGGACCATCTGAGCGAATCCACGTGGCAAGAAACGGGGGACAAAGGGTTTTGTAAGTCGGGTAAAGAATCCGTGGCTTCCCTTGGGAGCTTCGAGAAAGGAATGATCCTCCACTCCATTTTGCAGGTCGAGCTTGCCTAGGAAATAGGTATCGCCCGTGGGTACCAACCCGAGCTCATGTTCTGGAGTAAGCGTCTGAATATAGGTTTCGATCAACGGATGTAAAGTACGCATTTGCTCATTGAAAGCACGCTCGCGCTCCACCACCCGATTCACCACTTGATCGAAGGTGCTGGGTGTAGACAGATTGGTTTGCGTCGAGCTCTGTGCCGTCGTACCCTTTGGCACCGCGTCTGACGAAGGCTGGTCTTCCGCAATCATGGGCAGAGTCAGGATGCTCAGAGTCACGACCATGAGCAGAAAAGAACCTCTCCAATTACGCATAGAACCTCTTTTCCTAACGGCCTTTGCTTAGGCCAATTGAAACATAATGTGAAGGACGGCCGTAAAATCTACAGGCTGCCCGTCTTGTAGCGCAGGGCGGAAGCGTATCTGTTCCGCTGCCCTCATCGCTGCCTCATCCAGTCCATGCCCAAGTCCGCGTACGACTTTTACGACGCGTATCTTGCCGTTGGATTCAAAAACTACTTCGAGAAGAACTTCGCCTTCAATACGCAGCTTGCGCGCTTCCTCGGTGTAAACCGGATTAGGCTTGGAAATGATTTCCGCCGATACCGTCTTTGATGCTGCATTCTCAACCGGCTTTGTATGCATCGGAGTAGCCGCAACAGCAGCGGCATCGCCAAAGCCAGCCTGCTTTACCGTTCCGTTTCCGCGAGTCGTGTTTATCGTCCCGCTTCCGTCACCGATTGCGGTCCCGCTTCCAAATCCGGCACTTGCGACCACACCACGTGCTCCCTTTGCCCCAGCAGTTCCGTTTCCATAACCGGGGCCTGATGGAAGATCAAACGAACCCAATTGGGCGATGTTGACCGGCTTTCCATTATTTTCCCGTGCTGGAACACCATTGGGATCGCCAAAACCTCCGGTCTGAACTTTCTGCGGAGCCGCCGCGATGGTTGCAGTGGCCGAGCTTCCGGTGGAGAACACATTGGTTTTTACCAGTTGACGGGGAATGACGGGTTTACTTGTCGGCAATTCCTCAGGTTTGGTCGCCGCCAGAGTGACCTTCGGGGCCGTCGGCAAATCATCCGGTTGTTTCTCGCGGCGGATCTCCTGAGGGAGGCGCAGCGCTTCAATCCTTGGCTCAACCGTCGCCGGGCTTTTGAATACACGCAGAGGCGCAGGCTTGAGGCTCACAGGCGGCGTTGTCAGCAGAGGTATGAAACGATAGTGATTTTCCGGTCGGGGCAAAACCTCCGGATGCAGCACTCCGACCCAAACCAAAGCAAATAAGGCAACACTATGCGTGCCGAAGCTGAGCAGGAACTGGATCCATGGCGGACGCTTGGATGGGAGTAACGAAAACAGAGTATTCTCCGGAGCGGAGGTCATGATGCCGGTTGCTTTCCTTCTGCCAGAGTGACAGTCACGAAGGGCTCCAAACCTGGGACCGTCACATTAGAACCAGGGATGGTAAGCGCTTCCGGCCCGTGTTGGTGCACGAATAAGGCCACTTCCACGAGATGCAACAGAAGCAAGGACTTAGCTATGAAGTACTTAGCTCTATTAGGAAATATCGTACCAGAAACGCCTTAGATGGGCGGCAAAAAAGTTCAGTTTTGGTACTACTCAGACCCCTTTTAGGAGCCTACGGACGAAACAGGGGCAGTCTCCTTAGCAGTGGACAATCTTCGCGTCCTGGATGCCGCGGGTTGCATTACGAGTGTCCACCACCAGTTTGGATTCCTTGACTATCTTGCCATAGTCATAATCCGAGTGGTCGGTGACAATGAGGACACAGTCGTATTGCCCCAAATTATCCAAAGGTACCCTCTGCATTTGCAGGTCGTATTTGCGTCCCTTGCCGATGGCGGGAAAGTAGGGATCGTTGTAGCTGACCTGGACGCCTTCTTTCTGGAGCAATTCGATAATGGTCAATGCGGGGGATTCCCGCAGATCGTCGATGTCTTTCTTGTAGGCCACCCCTAAAATCAGAACCTTCGAGCCATTCATCGCCTTTTGATGCCGATTGAGCGCCTTGGCGACCGACTCAATTACAAAATAGGGCATGTTGGTATTGATCTCGCCCGCCAGTTCGATGAACCGAGTACGGAAATCCCACTCTTTGGCCTTCCAGGAGAGATAGAACGGATCGACTGGAATGCAGTGTCCGCCGAGGCCTGGCCCCGGATAGAAGGGGTGAAATCCAAAAGGCTTGGTAGAAGCTGCGGCAATGACCTCCCAAATGTCCAGCCCCATCCGCAGGGACAGCATCTTGAGCTCGTTGACCAGTGCGATGTTCACGCAACGGTAGATGTTTTCCAGCAGCTTGGTCATCTCCGCTGCCGCGGGGGAAGATACACGTACCACGCGATTGAAAATGGATCCGTAGAGAGCCGCTGACAGCTCTGCCGCGGGCGGGTTAAGGCCGCCCACGACTTTGGGAATATCTCGCCGCGCCACGCTGGTGTTGCCGGGGTCTTCCCGCTCGGGAGAAAACGCAACATAAAATTCCGCACCATTCGAGCTTTCGCCGCGAGCGGCTTTGAGTCCCCCGCTGTTGCCCTTCTCCAGGATCGGAATCATGACCTCTTCGGTGGTGCCCGGGTAGGTCGTACTCTCCAAGACGACGAGCTGCCCGGCGCGCAAATGCGGAGCGATCGAAGCAGCCGTATTCGTGATGTAGCTTAGATCGGGTTCGTGGTATTCATTGAGCGGAGTGGGGACGCAGATAATGATTGCGTCCATTTCCTTGATGCGGCCATAGTCCGAGGTTGCTTCGAATCCCTGCTCCCGGGCTTGTTTAATCTCGCTGGCTTCAATACGGTAAATATACGAACCACCCTGGCGCAACGTAGAAACTTTGCGCTCATCAATATCAAATCCGGTTACGGGAAACTTTTGCTCTGTGTACAGCAAGGCAAGAGGCAGGCCCACGTAGCCCAAGCCGATAATTCCGACTTTGGCTTGGCGATTTTGAATTTTCTTTGTGATTTCGGTGATGGATGCGGAAGCGATTGTCTGGCTGCTCATGTATTTGGGTTCCTGGAAGTCTCAGTATGCCACAGCCGAGGGGACGGCTGGCAGAATGCAATAGGTTCTCAGATTGGCGTTGTTCGGAAAATGTATTTTTCCAGATTCTGGATTACGTTCGTCACCTGCGGATTCATAATGATAACGTGGTAAGGCACCATAATCCGGCAATACGTACTCGAAAGGGTGCTTGGATGACAATTAGTGATTGACGTTAGCATTGAATCGAAGCTAGCATGAGTAAAAGCCTTCGTCACAACAAGTTGAAAGGGTCCTACGAATGATCCGGAAATTCGTTTGTTGGTTCATGGTACTGGTTTGTCCTGCGTCTTTGATGGCTGCCGATTCTGGTGCGGCCATGCTTCATACCAATGGGAAAACCTGGGTGAATGGTTCTCCAGCCCCTGCATCAGCGGCGGTGTTTCCAGGCGATTTGGTACAGACCGAAGGCAATTCAGCGGCTAGCATCAGTTCCACCGGTTCCAGCGTGGCCATCCTGCCGGGATCGCTGGTCAAATTTGAATCCAGCAAATTGGGTTTGGACCATGGCAGCGTCGCGGTTGCAACGTCTAAGAAACTGGCTATGCACGCCGGGAACGTAACAGTGACTCCTACCTCCGATGCCTGGACTGAATTTCAGGTAAGTGACAGCGATGGGAAAGTCATGATAATTGCCCGTAAGGGTGATGTAAGCGTTCAGGATGAGTCTGGCAGTTCAACCGTCTCGGCCGGGCAACAGACAACTCGTTACGCTTTCAAGGACCGGCGGGATGATGGAGCGGCGCCTGCTGCGGGCGGCGGCGTGTTTGATTCGCCGATCATCATTGGAATTGGCGGCGCAGCCGCGGGAGTACTGATTGCGTGGGCCCTCCTGCAAAGCGGAAAGCCCTTTAGTCCGTCTACTCCGTAAGTGCCTCGCGACAACAAGTTTCCCACAGGCACGGCTTCGGTCGTGCCTGTTTTTCTTGTGCAGAAGTTGTTGGAGTTTAAGCTGAAAGCCCGGCACTTTCCGAAGGCCGACGGAAACCGGGCCGATGATGCAGAAGTGGGAACCGGGGCTCCATCGCGCTCAGGGTGCACAGCACATAGAAAAACGCCGCGTTGGCGGGAATCTGTAGATTGAAGTCCACTAGGCTGTGAACCAGAATCCCTGTGCATCCCAGCATGGCAGCAAGCGTCAGCGCTCCATTGACATTGGAAGTCCAGCTTCCCAGTTTCTCCGCCGCGCTGTAGTACATTCGGGCGAGAAACCATAGCATCGTGAACAAACCCAAGGCACCCATCTCAACCAGCAACTGAATGTAGTCATTATGGGCTTGATTCACGAACAAATTGGTGTAGAAGCTGCGGTATTGCGGGTAGACCTCCGGGAAATTTCCCAAACCCCAACCCAACAACGGCCGGACGGCCCACATTTCCAACCCATCACGGACGATGGCCAGGCGGGTTCCGCCAGAAATTTCTGTGCCGGTCTCGGTGCGGATGCTGGCTACCCGGTTGCCCAGTTCACTGCCGCCGAGCCATACCGTGAGCCCGACGATCACCACCAGGAACCCCGTCAAGGCAAACGCCACGGCCTGGCTTTTTTTGCGCCTGAGCAGGAATAGGCCCAGAACTGTGATCTGTACGAGAAACGCAATCATGCCCCCGCGTGATCCAGACAAAAAAATTGTGCTTGCCATAACTGCGGCGGCCCCCAGAGCGAGCATTTTTCGCGGTCTTTCCACCAGATGGGTGAGAGACGCAACCAGGGGAATGGGAATTAGCATCTCCATCAGCCCCGCATAGTGGTTGTGATTTACATAAGGGCCGTAAATCCATCCACCTGAACTGGGGGTTACAAACCAGTACAGCTTGCCATCTGAAGAAATGCTTTGGAAAATCGCGAATACGGCCAGTCCAAGACCATAAGCCGACGCGGCCACTGCCAGAAAACTAACCTGAGACGTTTTCCGCAAACACTGCACCACCAGGAAGCAAAGCAACCCATAGGCACAATACAGCATGCCGTGGTGGATGGTTTGGTAGCGGTAGGCGGTCCGTCCGGCAAGAATTTGCAGTGCGATCAGTACACCAAAAACTACCATGGGCGCGAATAGTGGACTCTCAGAGATCCTTAGATCACCTGACTTTGCTTGCGATACGAGCCACACAACAAAAAGCGCCGCTACCCCACATTCGAGCACGAATATTGCCCAGGGTTGGACCGCTCCAAAGGCCAAGGGAGCAAAACCTAAAAGTCCGAAGAGGCCATAAAAAATGACTTGATCAATAACGGTGGATGCTGCCCCACGAAGAGCTGCGCCACTGATGTCAGGCTCTACGCGAAGTGCGGTTTTCAATGGGTACCACCCAGGGTGCGAACCGGAGACAACCGGACATCGTCAATCCACAAGCGGCCTTTGATCGGGCTTCCCGCTGGTTCGCGTCGTATCCGCAATACCACTAACTTTGTGTTGTCATCCGTAGTGAACGAGCCTGCGGCCTGTTTCCAGAAATCTACGTTGGTAAAATCTTCACTGCTGAAATAGGTTTTGGCGGAGTACAAATCCTGGACCGCAAAATGCAGCCCGCCGGCGCCGGCGATAGAATCGGCTTTAAAGTAGCTGGAAAATTGATAGGAAGTGTTCGGGGTCACCGCAATGAGCTGACGGATCCCTGCATCCTCGATTCCTCTGCTATCGATTTCGAGATGAAGCGAGTCGTGGCCGGAGTGAAACTGGGTTGGGTCCAGGGTAAGAGATACATCCGGCGATTCACGATACATCCAATCAAACCCCGCATTCAGAATTTCGTGGCTGAAGTCTCCATTGACCACCAGATTTGCTGGAGAAGGTTGGTATGCAGTTAGGTCAGATAGCGCTGCCGCTTTCTGCCATACCAGGCGTGCTTGATCAGGTTCCTGCTTGGCCACCAGATATCGAATGTATTCAAAAATGTACCGCCGTTCGATCGGATGATTGAGCGCAACCAGTTTGTCCCATACCCTGGCGGAGGCAAGTGTCTCGTCCTTCGAAATCAAAAACTCCAGGAAGGATAAATTTACCTCTGCCCGCGGCGGAACGACGTTGCGCAAAAGAAAATCAACGTCAGGACGAATCCTCCAGCAGAGTCGCAAAGCATCAGGAGGAAGGTACGGATCATTGGCCAATACTACGCGTAGATTCTGCAAGGCTGCTGCGGTATCTCCGCGTACGATATAGAAATTGGCCGCCTCCCAGGCAACCTCAGGCGTCGTTGGCTCAGCTTGCAGAGCACGTTCCAACGATGTGCGTTGCCTCTGGTCATTGCCCAATTGCTGGTAGGTTTCGGCCAGTGCCATCCAATAGCGGGCCTGATGCGGGTTCAGCGCAACCGCCGCACGCAATGCTGGTTCAGCCTGGAAAGGGGAGAGTTCTACCAGAGAAAAATAGCGGCCAAGGCGATATTGATACTCAGCATTTCCTGGTTGCAACCGGACAGCACGACGCAGGCTGGCCAGAGTTGGGACATTAGAAAAATGGGCAGCCAAAAAATCTAGACCTGAGATTGCTACATAGAGCGCTGCCAGGAGTATGCCCCCGCCCAATACCAAGGCTCTAGTCGTTCGGCTCTGAAGCGGGATTCGCACGGCAGCACAGTTTTTCTGGAAGACAACAATCGCTGCATTTTAGCTTATGCACTACCAGCGCCGGCCAGGGGCGTTGAACCGTCTGAGTCTTTCGACTCTGCTCCGTCAGTTAATTCATCCGCTTTGTAATACCGGTCGCCATACTTGCCGCGGTATTCATAATAGTAGTAATAATCCGCCGATTTAAGATCAGCAGCGTTGAGCAACACCCCGGCGATGCGCGCATTGACACGTACCAGCAGATCACGCGCGCGGCGCAGCGCCTGCCGCGTGGTCTGTCCGGAGCGGATCACCAGCACGACCGAATCAGCGTTGGTAGACATGATCACCGCATCCGTTACCGACAAGGTAGGCGGTGTGTCAATCACGATGTGGTCGTATTGCTCGCGTAGTTCATTCAGAACGTCACGCATGTTCGTGGATGCCAGCAGCTCGGCCGGGTTCGGCGGAGGAGTTCCCGACGGCAAGATATAGAGAGTTGAGATCAGGGTGGAGCGGACAATTGCCGAATGAAGCTGAGCACTTCCGGTGAGAACATTGCTAAGTCCCGTCCGGGGACCCAGGCCGAGGGCTTTATGGATGCTAGGCCGGCGCAAATCTGCATCGATCAGCAGGACGCGGCTGCCTTTTTGGGCCAGCACGATGGCGGTGTTCATGCTGGTAGTGGTCTTGCCTTCCTGGGGTAGAGCGCTGGTGACCAGGATGACTTTGGGCGGCGCGCCCAAAGAAGTAAGCAGTAAGGAAGTCCGCAGAGCGCGGTAGGACTCCGCCATTTGCGATTGCGGACGCGCTTGCGTCACTAATTCTACCGCCTCTTTAGAGGTTGCTACCGCCAGGCGCGGGGCGCCCACTTCACCCATCAGGGAGCCTAAGGGGATCATTCCCAGTGACGGCAGAGCGGAGATAGCTTGCGCTTGCTCCGGCGTTCGGACGGTGTTATCGAGCGCCTCTAGTACAAAAGCGAGGCCAACCCCGGTTGTCAGTCCGAGGGCGAGGGCAAAGGTGAGATTCCGCGGAATATTAGGGGAAGTCGGCGTGTCAGGTTTTCGTGCTGCGTCCACAATCCGGAAATTGTTGGACCGCAAGCCCGCGGTCACTCCAGCTTCCTTCAATCTTTCCAACAGTCCTTCATAAAGCGTGCGGTTGGTCTCAAGATCGCGTTTCAGGAGGCTGTATTCAATCGCGCTCTCGTTGAGCTTGTTGGCTTCCTGCTTTTGCTTCTCCATGGCCTCATGCAGCATTTGTTCTCGCTGCAAGGCGGCCAGATAGTCGCCGTGAAGCCGGGAAGATACTTTGCGCAATTCACCCTGCACTTGCGCATCCACTTCCTTCAATTGGTTGTTCAACTCGGCAAGCTTGGGATAGGACGGGCCGAACTGGGTGCTCAGTTGTGCGATCTGGATCTTCAAATCCGCTTCCTGCCCCCGCAGCTTTTCCAGGAGTAAAGAAGTCGCCGCGGAGCCGTTGCTTTGTGTATTACTTGCTCCGATCGCGGCGGCCGACGCAGCATCCGTATCATTGTTCTGCACCAGCCGGTAAACCGAT
Source organism: uncultured Acidobacteriota bacterium (assembly GCA_963837365.1). Lineage (GTDB taxonomy): Bacteria > Acidobacteriota > Terriglobia > Terriglobales > Acidobacteriaceae > CAWBXL01. The sequence goes on along the minus strand of CAWIMW010000002.1, from coordinate 324,709 downwards.
TCCTTTTCCATGCGATCGGCTTCGGCATCGGTTAAGCCCTTGTTGAGTTCGTCCAGTTTTGAAGTAATGATGTTGGTCTTTTCGTCAATTCCCAGGATGTCGTGCTGTTTCTGGTACTTCACCAGTTTTTCCTGGGAAGTTTCCACCTTGATTTGCAGGTCCACCAACTGTTTGGACAGCCAGTCCGAAGCTTGCATCGTGGATTCAAAACGGGTTTTGAAGTTTTGCTCCACATAGGTATGCATCAAAGTATTGACCACCTGAGAGGCACGATCTGGGTTGGGGCTGCGGTAGCGTATCTCAATAACGCGTGTGCCGGGTTCGAGCGCAACGCTAAGTTGGCTCTTAAAGGCCGCCAAAACCGCGCTCATTCGGGGTGAGTCCGGTTGCAAAGAATCGGTAGTTGGCAGACCCGTGCCGTTGTCCGGTACAGACTGGTCTTTATCCAAGTTCAACTCACGGATCACTTGCAGGGCCAGCAAATCACTGCGCAAAATGCGTACTTCGGTGTCCAACTCTGTGGGGTCGTCATACCCCATGCCGCCTGGACCATCCTTGAAGCTGACGAACATCGGGTCCATCTTGTTGATAGCGATGCTGCCGCTGGCCTCATAAATGCGCGTGCTGCGCAAGGTAGCGATGGCGATCGATCCCACGATCACCGCCACGCAAGTCACGATGACCCATAACCGTTTCCGGAGAATGCGGAAGTATTCACGGAGCATGGACTCCTGGGTCGGCAGAGCGTGAATGACAGGTGCCATGGGCCGGTTTAACTCGGCGGCAAAGTCCGAGCGGAACTCACGAATGTTATGGCTGCTGGCCGGGATCAAGGACCCTGAATCCATCGAAGCTCCTCACGAGACGAACTGCAAAAGCAAAAACTGACGCTCCCGGCTGGTGCGGGAGATGGCGCAAAACCAACTAGGTTTATAAATATTGCTTGAGGTGACGATTCTCGCCATTCTAGCACTGACAGGAATAATAGTGACCTTAAGAAACCGGATGTTCCGAAAATAGAAACTGGCTGGGTGATTCTTGGTTATACTACGTTGAATATCGTTGCGTCGGCCAGACAGGCTGGTATCCACACCCAGGAGAGTCCTCGGATGAATTGGTCGGAACAGGTCGTGCTGGTCACGGGCGGCACAGGGTCATTCGGCAAGAAGTTCGTGGAGACGATGCTCCGCAACTACCATCCGCAGAAGCTGATCATCTTCAGCCGTGACGAACTCAAACAGCATGACATGCGCATGGCGGGATTCGATCATCCCACCCTGCGCTATTTTGTCGGCGACGTGCGCGACGCGCAACGCCTGGAGCGTGCTTTCTCCGGGGTTACGGTAGTGGTCCATGCAGCTGCGCTGAAGCAGGTTCCGGCCTGCGAATACAACCCGTTTGAAGCCATCCAGACCAACATCATGGGTGGGCGAAACGTAATTGATGCCGCGATCAATAGAGGCGTACGCCGCATTCTGGCATTGAGCACCGACAAGGCGGTCAATCCCATCAATCTTTACGGCGCCACCAAGCTTTGCGCGGAAAAGATGTTCGTGCAGGCGAATGCTTATTCGGGCGCGCAGGATACGCGCTTCAGTAGCGCGCGCTATGGCAACGTGGTCGGTAGCCGGGGCAGTGTGGTGCCGGTTTTTCTGGAACAGCGGAAAACCGGCAAAATTACTGTCACCGATCCGCGCATGACGCGTTTCTGGATCACACTGGAACAAGGCGTACGTTTTGTCATTCGCTGCATTGAAAGCATGCACGGCGGCGAAATTTTCGTCCCCAAGATCCCCAGCATGAAGCTGGTGGATATGGCGGAGGCGCTTGGCTCCCGGTTGCGAAACTCGCTTTGTCGGCATCCGCCCCGGAGAAAAATTGCACGAGGTGCTGGTTTCCGAGGACGAGGCCCGGAATACGCTTGAACTCGATGACATGTTCGTGATCCAGCCGGCCCATTCCTGGTGGAGCAGGAAAACTGGAAGGATGCGCGTCCCTTGCCGGATGGTTTCCGCTATGCGAGTGACAATAATCAGCAGTGGATGGAGTCCGATGAACTTCTGGATCTGGTGAGCCGGAGTGGCGGTCCAGTCGATATTTCTGCCCCGAGGCAGCAACGCCTGCCGGCGTGAGTACGAATAGAGTACCCAAGATGAAAATTGTTGCTATTGTGCAGGCCCGCATGGGCAGCTCTCGTCTTCCCGGAAAAGTGATGCGTGACATCGCCGGCGAAACGATGCTCGGCAGGGTGATACAGCGACTGAAGCGCAGCCGGCGCATCACGCAACTTATCGTTGCAACCACTGAAAGTCGTTCCGACGATCAGATTGTCGAATATTGCACGTCTCGTGCTGTGGCGGTCTTTCGCGGCGAGGAACAGGACGTTCTGGATCGCTATCACCGGGCGGCCCAGTTTTATGGGGCGGATGTGGTAGTCCGTATCACTTCAGATTGTCCGCTTATCGACCCCGAGATCACAGACAAGACAATTCAGGAATTCCTGAATGCAAGTCCCGACTATGCCAGCAACACACTGGTCAGGAGCTATCCCCGCGGACTGGACACTGAGGTGGTAAGCGCCGAAGCGTTGTTCCGTTGCTGGCAGAACGCTACTCTTTCCTATCAGAGGGCACACGTTACTGCCTACATTTACGAGCACCCGGAGTCTTTCCGCTTACATGCCGTGAAGGGTGATGAGGACTACAGCAGACTGCGCTGGACGGTAGATACTCCAGAAGACCTGGAATTCGTGCGGGCTATATATGACCGATTTACTGGAAGAGACGACTTTGATTGGACCGATATACTTGCGTTGTTGAAGCGGTATCCGGAATTAGAGGAGTTGAACCGTCATATTGTTCAAAAAGCGCTGCAAGAGGGCTGAATCCTGCTGAGTGATTCAGAAACGCTTTCCATTTAGTGCGCTCGTAAAGGAAGCCGCGACACATTCTTGATCCTATCCCTGCCCTCCAGGGCGGCGGCAGAGGTTGATCCACGCGAGTATTTCCCAAAATACGATGCCGATCATGGCGAGGCACCAAAGTTTAATGGCGTGAGAGTTCAACCTTGAAAAGTATTGTTGCTATTATCCACTCATGCTGATCGTTACCGGCGCCAGCGGGCTCCTTGGGGCAAGCATTATGATGCATGCACTTGAGTTGGGACGCCCTCTAGTTGGCCTGTGCCATCACCATTCGATACGCATCCCAAACGTGCCGATTTACTCCGTAGATCTTACGGACCAAACTGCGGCGCGGGAGATGTTTACCCTTCTCCATCCACGCAAATCATTCACTGCGCCGCAGCCACGAATGTGGATTGGTGCGAGGAGCACCGCGATGAGGCCAGCGCCATCAATGAGCGTGTCCCGCATTTTTGTCCGAGTTGGCCGGTCGAACTAGGAGCATAGTTTCTCTACGTTTCCACGGACGCTGTCTTCGACGGCAAGCGCGGCAGCTATCAGGAAACCGACGAACCCGCTCCCTTGAATGTCTATGCGAGATCCAAACTGCGTGGGGAGCAAGAAGTTCTGCGAAGAATCCCTCGGCTCTGGTTGTCGCGAGTCAATATTTACGGTTGGAACGCCCAGAACAAGTTCAGTCTGGCGGAATGGGTAATCTGACCAGTTGTCGAGTGGGAAGCAAGTGCCTGGATTCACCGACGTTCAGTTCACACCAATTCTGGTAAACGATTTGGCTGAAGTATTGCTGGCCATGCTAGACCGCGGCTGAGTGGGCTTTACCATGTTGGGGGTTCGGAAAAAATCAGTAAATATGAGTTTGCCAGGAGGGTGGCTTCGGTATTCGGTCTCGATCCTGGCCAAGTCGTGCCGGCACGGATCGCGGAAGCACAATTTCCGCGGGCCCAAAGGCCGCCGGACATGTCTCTGAATACTGAAAAATTAGGGCTGCGCTAGGATATCCAATGCCGGACGTGGAAACCGGCCTCCGCCGGTTTCGCGAGTTGCAGGAAGCGGGCTATCCACAAAAGCTCAAGAGCTATTTGCACGAGGCACTGCAATGACTACGCTGAAACTGGGGAAAAAGATCGTGGATTTCAGCCACCCCACTTATTTTGTGGCCGACATCGCCGCTAACTACGATGGTGACCTCGAGCGAGCGAAGTTACTGATCCGTCTTTGCGCCGAAGCAGGCGCAGACGCTGCTAAATTCCAAAATTTCCGCGCCGCCAAAATTGTCAGCGACCGTGGATTTCGAGTATTGGGTGAACAAGTTTCCCATCAGTCGAAGTGGAAAAAGAGTGTGTTCCAGGTCTATGACGAGGCCACACTTCCTTGGGAGTGGACGCAGCAGCTTAAGGCGGAGTGTGAGGCTTGCGGCATCGATTATTTTTCAGCACCTTATGATCTGGAAGCCGTGGACATGTTGGCTCCCTACGTGGATATGTACAAGATCGGTTCGGGCGATATTACCTGGCCGGAAATGCTCCGCAAGGTTGCGGGCAAAAAGAAACCCGTACTCTTGGCTACAGGCGCTTCGGATATGCGAGACGTAGAGAGAGCGGTGAATGAGATCCTGCAAGTGAATCAGCAATTGGTGCTGATGCAATGCAATACCAATTACACGGGCAGCCGCGATAACTTTTCCCATATCCACCTGCGCGTTCTCGAAACCTATAAGCAAAAGTTCCCCTCTGTGATTCTTGGACTCTCTGACCATACCCCCGGCCACACTACCGTCCTCGGTGCAGTAGCCCTCGGCGCAAGGGTAATTGAGAAGCATTTTACCGACGACAACCGGCGTGAAGGACCGGACCATCCTTTTTCGATGACTCCGCAAACCTGGCGCGAAATGGTGGGTTGCACGCGCGAGTTGGAGTCCGCCATGGGCTCCACGCTCAAAAGTGTGGCCGAGAATGAGCAAGAGACGGTGGTTGTGCAAAGACGCTGCCTCAGAGCCGCCACTGACTTGCCGGCTGGAACCGTCCTCCAATCAGAGATGTTGGAATCGCTTCGCCCGGCGCCAAAAGGCGCGGTCCTGCCCTACGAACTCCCTAGTGTGATAGGCAAAAAGCTGGTTAGCAGTTTGCCTGCCGGGGAGTCACTGACTTGGACCATACTTAGCGATGCCTAGGCCGAAAGATTTGCTACCAGATCGTCGTAACCAATGCCAAATCTGCTAATGATACGCGCTGATGCGAATGTGTCGATCGCGACCGGTCACGTTATGCGCTGCCTCGCGCTGTCGCAAGCCTGGCAAGACGCGGGGGGCAGCGTCATGTTCGTTATGGGTGACTGCACGCTGCCACTGGGAGCGAAGTTGTGCGCTGAACAGATCGAAGTGGTTCGTCTCCAGAACGTTCTCGGAAGCCCAGAGGATGCGGTACAAACAGCAACGCTGGCGCGTGAATATCGGCCCCACTGGGTCGTGGTGGACGGGTATCATTTTGGCACCAGCTACCAGCGGAGCCTAACGGAGGCAGGGAACAAGCTTCTCTTTATTGATGACTACGGACACGCCGAATATTACTCATCAGATCTAGTGCTAAATCAGAACGCGCATGCCCGCGAGGGTCTATACCGTGCGCGCGGCCGGAACACGAAACTGTTGCTGGGGCCGCATTACGCGCTGTTGCGGCGGGAGTTCCGGGCCTGGCAAGAATGGCGGCGCGCGACTTCCGCGGCAGGCCGCAAAGTACTTGTAACCATGGGGGGAAGTGATCCAGACAATATCACTGATCGTATCCTTATGGCGATTGAGCAAGTCAATGTGGAGCATCTCGAGGTTTGCGTTGTCGCTGGTAATAGTAATCCTCACGTGCAGTCTCTGCGGGAGCGAGTGTCCGAATCCAGACGGCAGGTTCGTATCGTGCAAGACCCGCCCAATATGGCCGAGTTGATGACCTGGGCAGATGTTGCCATAGCGGGAGCGGGGGCCACGTGTTGGGAGATGTGTTTCCTCGGGCTGCCTGCACTATTGGTAGATTTGGCCTCAAATCAAACTCTAATCGCGCAAACACTGGACAGCATGGGCGCGGCCATACATGCAGCCAGCGGGTGCGATGCCGATCCGGCTAAGATTGCGGAAAAGTTGAATTGGATTTTGCAGTCCGAGGATGCGCGGCAAAAAATGTCCGCTGCCGGGCGCAAACTCGTGGATGGCAGGGGGGCAGCAAATGTTGTAGGCAGTATGAAAGATTATGAGGTTGACGTCTAGGGCGGCATGGACGTGTTATAGAGCGACTATTCAATGAAAGTGTTGTTCCTCCATCCCGAAGACAGACTCCCAACATCCAGCGTTGGCGGCTGGGATTTGATCGTAGATTTGGGCCGTAGGCCGCCCGCCACATACGGGGCGTGGAGCCGGCAGGCGGGATGCCGTGTCGTGAGTCTCTATCAATATGCCCGCGGCTTTGAGGACTTGTATCGCCTCAAGCAAACCATTCATCAAGGGAATGGCATTGTCGTCGACAGATACGGCATTGATTGGTGGGATGTTGTTTTTCCAATGCTTTTCTCGGACATGGAGCAATGTTTCATGCTTCTGGGTCTGGCCGGGGAGTTGGACCATACGGCGCAGCTTTACTGCACCAGGCCGGACGCGCGAGTTTCAGCTTTGCAAAGACTTCTGGGTAGCGAGCGGTGCACATTTCCGGGCGGCTCCGCCATGGCACGGAAAATCCGGCACTATGCGGAAGCTTTCTTGCACCTTGACTCCAATCAATTAACCCAGATTGCATTGGACAAGTTTGATCCCGAACATTCGATGCGGCGGCGTTTTGCCGCCAAAAAATCAATTGCAGATCGGCCAGTTTTCCTATTGCCAACCGCCTATATCAACGTCTCCCGTACCGCAGTGGCATACGCCTCATTGTTGCCGGAAGAGCAGTTTCTGCTTGTGGTTGCCAGGCCCGGCGGCAAACTAACTTCGCTTCCCGCAAATGTGCGAATGATTTCGCTGGATGCTTATTTTGAACGCAGCGACGGTAAAGAACTTGCCGATTTAACGGAGAAATGGAAGCTGCTGGAAGGCCGCCTTGATTCTGCGGAATTTCGCATGGCATCCGCGCTCGGAGTGCTGCAACGTGGGCCTGGATTGATCCGTTGGGGGATTGCGGCTCGGGACGCGTGGACGCGTCTGTTTGAATCACATAATATTGCCGGCTGTTTGTCGGCGGATGACGTCAATCCCTACACCAGTCTCCCACTCTTTATCGCCAAACAACGCAAGATCCCGACACTTGCGGTCCATCATGGCGCGCTCGATGGCCGGATGGCAGCTAAGCCCATGGTCGCAGACTACTATTTGGCAAAAGGTGAACTGGAGCGCGATTACCTGGTGGAAACATGCCGCATTGATGCGGAGCGGATTGTCATGGGTAGTCCATTACCCGTTTCCGCTACCCCGGTCTCCTCTGTGGAGAAACCTTGGCTGGTGTTTTTCACCGAACCATATGGTACTTCAGGATGGCGGATGGAGGATGTTTATCAGGACCTGCTCCCGCCGCTATTAACTTTGGCCGCGCAATGTGGGCTCAAACTTGTTTTCAAGATGCATCCCTTCGAGAGCATAAAGGGGCACAAGAACCTGTTGCGGAATCTTTTATCAAGAAATCAGTTTGCGGAAATCAGATGGATGGACGGTCCGACCTCGCCGGAGTTGTGGAGCAAGACCCGTTTCGCCCTATCGGTAGAATCCACCATTGCCCTGGAGTGTGTTATCCGCGGAATCCCGATTTTCCTTTGTGTTTGGCTCCAGAATGTGTATGGAGGTTATGTCCAGCAGTACGCGAAGTTCGGAGTCGGGCATATACTGAATTCAACCGATGAGATGAAGAATATTCCGCAACTGCTGGCCAATTGGCAGGCGCCTGAGTCAGCAGCCGGCAGTATTTGGAAAACGATTGAGCCATTAGAATTGCACGGCTTGTTGAATGGCAGTTACAGGCGAAAAACTGCAATACCTGACCAAATCTGCGCGTCCTGAAACCTTCCATTTCTCATGATGACGTCCGCCAGCATCGTGCAGGAAGCAACACAGGCCAACTCCGACAGCCAACATTTCCGCCACTACATGGGGCGAGTGTCCAGCCACTCGGCGGTATTTTTTCTGGGCACTATTTTCAACGCAGTGGCCGCGTACGGGTTCAAGGTCTACCTCGCGCGGGAGTTAGGTGCCAAACTACTCGGCATCTATTTCCTGGGGATGACCATCGTCGGCATCGCCAGTGTTTTTAACACACTCGGCGTTTCCCAGGCTGCTGTCCGTTTTGTTTCCAGTTACAGCGCGACGAAAAAATTTGATCTCCTGCGCGGTTTTCTGGTACGCAGCATCTTGATGTTACTGGCCTGCAACGGAGTTCTGGCCATAGCGATGTTGCTTGCAGGTCCCTGGATTGCGGTTCGTTTCTATCACACGCCGGAACTGGTGCGTTATTTGGGGCTGTTTGCCGTGATCATGGTACTGGGGGTATTCACGCACTTCTTTTCCCAAGTTTTGGGTGGATACAAAGATGTAGCCCGCCGTACCGTGATCAATTACTTCATCGGCACCCCGGCCACAATTCTCATTACGGTCGCGCTGGTGGCATCAGGAATGGCGCTCAAGGGCTATATCGCCGCCCAAGCGCTGAGTGCTTGCCTTGTCCTAGTGTTGCTGGTGGGGTTGGTCTGGCGTTTGACGCCCAAGATAGCGCGCTCATTTTCTGGTCCACTGGCACCGGTAGACAAGGAAGTAATCTCGGTTTCGGCCACTACTCTTGGTATCGCATTGCTGGGTTTTGTCACGGCCCACACCGAGACAGTGGCACTTGGCCGCTATCGGGATGTGCGTGAGTTAGGGGTATATGCGTTGGCGTCCGCCGTGGTGGCATTTGTTTGCATTATCTTGAATTCGGTAAACCAAATATTTGGGCCCATCATCGCCGATTTATACGCCCGTGCACAACATGATCTTCTATCGCGGATGTATCAGACTTTAACCAAATGGATTTTGGGGCTCACTTTGCCCCTGGCTGCTGTGATCATGATCTTTTCCAAGCCAATTATGGGGATTTTTGGGAAGGATTTTGAAGCGGGGTGGATCGTCCTGGTGATCGGGACTATCGGGCAATTAGCGAATTCCGGTGTTGGGTCCTCAGGCACCATGCTCTACATGACCGGCCGCCAGCGCTATTTAATTTGGATCCAAGCTGCCGTGGCGCTAATGATTATTGTGCTCAGTGTATGGTTGGTGCCCAGATGGGGAATTGTGGGGGCAATTTCAGTGGCTGCGCTGGCGAATGTGGCGGCAAATTTGTGTTACCTGCTTGTCGTACGCCGGACCTTAAACTTGGTGCCCTACAATTCCAGTTATTTCCGGCTTGTCTTGCCTGGTGCGGCGATGTTGATCGCTCTCTTTGCCGTGCGCGAAACGGTTGGTTCCGTATGGCCGGCCTGGCTGACCGCCGGGGGCGCATTGCTGGTAGCTTATCTGGTTTTCAGTGGGATTGCGTTGGCAGTCGGTCTTAATGCGGACGACAAGCTGATCGCCCAGGCGGTATGGGCGCGTGTCCACGGCATGATCTCAAAAACGGAGGTGAATGCATAATGTCGGACACACGCGAAGTGAAGCTGCCGGCAGACCTGTGCCAGAAGGTCGAACAACTTTATGAAAAGCGGTTCGGCACTTTGGAGCAATTTCTGACATTTGTTTTACGGGAATTGGCAGGAGATGGTGCTGCCAACGCAGACCAGGCGGAACAGCAGATCATTGAACAGCGGTTACGAGACCTGGGGTACATTTGATAAACTTGCATGTGGGCCAGTCCACCAATCCCTGCTCACTAATTCTCGTTACAGTGGATTGCCTGCGCGCTGACCACGTGGGCTTTTTGGGGTGCGGAAATCCGACTACGCCTTTTCTGGATTCCCTCGCCAAAGAAAGCCTCGTGCTGGCCGGGGCAATCGCCACGGGTACTCCGACATATCATGCATTTCCGGCAATTATGGCTTCACGCTATCCTCTGGCGCTAGGCCGGGACCTGATCGGCCTTACTCCTCAGGAGACAACGCTGGCTTCGGCCTTACGTGAGGCAGGATATTCCACGGGTGCTTTTGTCGCGGCTAATCCTTACATCTCGCGACGCTATGGTTATGACTTAGGATTTGAAACGTTCCAGGATTTCCTGGATGTCAAGACAACAACCATAACTGGGAATGGCAATCATCCCAATCGCTTCAATGTTGCACTGAAGGCGATTTCTCGCAAGTTCGGGCCGCTAGATGCAGCATACGATGAGCTCTCCTTCCAATATGGCCTGCGGAAGGCAAGAAGGTCATCTTTTTCCTTTGACCAGTTGCGCCGTTTTCCCGCCGCAGACTTTATGGTTAACAAAGCGCTGGATTGGCTAACCGGCGTTTCTACTCCTTTTTTTTTGTGGCTTCATTTCATGGATCCGCACGCTCCTTACTATCCACTTGAAATGGGGCTGCGCGCGCTGGCGTTGGATAGGGTGGATTCCATGCGCGCTTGCGATCTTAATTCTTATTGGAACCGGGCCGAACTAGGTTTGCGGCGTGCCAGGAAATACCGTAACAAAGTAATGGCGCTCTATGATGCCGGCATCCGCTCTGTGGATGAACAAATCGCTCGTTTTGTCAGTGCGCTCCAGAAGGCCGGAATTTGGAACAATTGCATTTTCGCTTTTACCGCTGACCACGGCGAGGAATTTCTGGAGCATGGCGGGCGTTTTCACTTCCCGCCCAAGGTCACCGAGGAACTGGTTCGCGTTCCTCTGCTGATCCACGATCCGAAGAACCGTAAAGAGCACCGCTGCCCGGGGTCTTTCGGCCTTCTTGATCTCCCGCCGACTCTTTTAGGTGCTGTGGGCACAGAGGCCCCCGCATCTTTCAGTGGGAGGAACCGTTGGGCCGACATCCAGAGAGGAAAATTACCTGACGATCCAGTGATCACTGAGTGTTGCCACCATAATCCATCGGTCGCAGGATCGGCGCTGGGCGCGCGAATTTTGTCTTTGCGAGAGGCACACTACAAGCTGGTTCTAGATTTTCGCAATTCGCGTGAGGTATTGTTTAACTTGGAAGAAGACGCTACTGAGTCAAGACCACTTCCGGACGATGCTGAAAGCGTGCGGCGACGCCGTCTTCTGGATAGGGCCCGCGCGCACGTCTCCGATTCTTTGCAATCACGCGACATGGCGGCACGAGCAAGTCTTCTGTTACGAGAGACTTTGGCGGAAAAGAACACCATTATGATTACGTAGCAGGAATCTGAATCAAAGGCAAAATGTCATGATTGCAGCCACATCACCGACGAATGAGAATCTCCCATCAAGACATGAAGAACCGGCAGTGTGCCAAGGGGATGCTGCGGGCAGATACTTCTGGAATTCAACGTGGCAAAACTTGCCGCCCCTTCATCACTATCAAGGGCCGGTATTCGAACAACATCCTGTCCTGGCAAAATATCTTTTCAGAACAGATGGAGCATCGGCAATTGAAATTGGCTGTGTGCCAGGGAATTTCATGGTCTACCTCAACAAGGAATTCGGGTATCGAGTAGATGGCATTGATTACTCCGATCAACTCGACTACGTTCGCGCCAATCTAGAGTACAACGGGATATTTGATTCCAAGCTCTTTGCGGGTGATTTCTTCGAGTTTTCTCCATCTGAGCAGTACGACTTGGTTTTCTCTGGAGGTTTCGTAGAACATTTTGATGATCATGAGTTGGTTGTACGCAAGCATGCGGAGTTGGCAAAGCCTGGTGGAACCGTCGTGATTTTCCTGCCTAATCTTACTTATCTTCATAAGTGGTTGGCCTGGCTTTTCGCTCGAGACACGTTGCGAGTCCATCGCCTTCAACTTATGGACAAGACAGTATTGCGGAGGACTTTAGAAAAAGCCGGTCTGCAGGTTCTGCATTGTGACTATCACAGAACGTTTCGTCCAACCTATAAACTTCCACAGCTGGTTGATTGGATTTCAAGAGCAATACAGAAAATGCTTCGTATCTGCCATCTCGATAACCTCGGGAACCGCTTTGCGAGTCCTTATTTGATTTCAGTTTCTGTAAAACAACCAGCACCACCGGTGCCAGGGAAACGCTGAACACCAACCCGAAGATGAGAAGAACTCGCATACTCTTCATGGCGTCAGCAGATGCTGAAAGCATAAACGCTCAAAGCCTCAATGTTCGAGAAATCGTTCCCCGGCTGGATGCGGCGCAATTTGAATGTACCCTTCTATATTCGCATGAGCCAGATTCCAGATTGCTCAACCGGTCAAATATTGAGTTGTTGCAGATGCCGCCTCGCCGTAAAACTCCCTGGCTGCTCAAGCGAATGCTTTCCGGTTATGACCTGATTGCTTATATGGACTGTAGTCCAGCGAGCTATCTATTCCTCCACTGTCCTAAAAGTGCTCGGAAGCGCGCAAAGACAATAATGCATGTGGAGGGCCTTTCCAGGATGAGCAGTGAATCGCCGCCGCTCAAATTTCTATATAGGGGCATCGCACCGAGGTGCGATTTCTACACGGGCATCACGGAGCGGACGGCACGAGATTTTGAGTCTGTAATACACCGCAAAGTCCTGCACATCTTACCAATTGGCGTAGATCACTATCTGTTTTCGTCACCGAGGAATGCCGCCAGTCGGCCTCCGTCGGTATTGTTTGTTGGGACATTGATTGAACGCAAAGGGCTGGGGCTGGTGCTCGATGCCGCTACGCGCTTTCCCCATGTCAAGTTTCGCATCATTGGTCCAGGCCGGGATGGCTTCGAGCAAGTCATCCTGAAGCGAATCACGGCGCAGGGCCTCCGCAACGTCTCACTCGAGGGCATTAAGCCCCAAAAGGCGATTGCCCGGGCCATGCAGGAAAGCGATGTTTTGTTGCTACCTTCCCGGGCCGAAGGACTACCCAAAGTGACGCTTGAGGCTGCGGCCAGCGGTTTACCGTGCATCGTGTTCCGCGACTATGAGACACCTTCGGTGGTGGACGGACTTACGGGGTTTCAGGTTAACACAGACGCCGAGATGATGGATAAACTAGCATTGCTTCTGGATGATGCGCAGCTCCGCGAACGCATGGGGACTGCTGCCAGAAAACATGCGGAAAAGTTCGATTGGAATACCGTCGCCCGCATTTGGCAGGATGCGTATCTTGAAATCGCTTTCCTAGGCGAGTAGCGGAGGAAGGTCCAAAAAAGAAGGGCAAAAATGTTGCAAGGTGTAGCCAGAAAACTGTGCGCCGTTACGGGCGTCCCCCGCTATTTTGTCCATGAGAGCGTATTCGAAGCTAAGATGGTTTTTGTAAGACTGAGTGCCTCCATGCCGTGGCAGCGTTGGCGTGTGCGCCGATGGGAAGAGGCGGGCGGCCTTCGCGTGGTGTTTGGATGTGGAGATACACGTTATCCGGGTTGGATCGGGGTGGATTGTTTTCGTGGAAAGTCGGTTGACCTCTGTCTTGATTTGCGCCGGGAGCTCCCATTTCGAAGTAATTCTGTCGAGAGCTGTTACTCCGAACATTTTATGGAGCACTTGGATCCGGAAGAAGTCGAATTGCATTTTGCTGAGGTGAAGCGAATTTTGAAGCCTTGTGGAGTTTACCGCATAGCTGTACCGGCGGCGATTCGATTTGCCCAAAGATATCTGGAAGGCGATGCAAATTTTTTTGCACTCGCGCATCCTTGGGAACCCCGGCCCTTCGACGTTGTGCGCAAGATATTCAGTTGGAACGGCGAGCATCGGACGATCTACGACTTTCCGCAGATCAAGTATTTGGCGGAACAAGCCGGATTTGCGATTGTAAGAGAATGCCAGGCAAATCAGAGTCCCGACCCGAAACTGCGCATCGATCGCGATGAACCCCAACGCGTCGCAGAAACTCTTTACGCTGAGGCTGTAAAGGCTTGATCCTGCTTACATGCCAAAACTGCTGATTGATGCGACTCCGGTGAGGGCTGACGCTAAAGGGGTCGGGCGGTATGCGTACAATGTCTGCCTTCAATTGGCTGAGCGCCTACCCCAAGATTGGGAGATGCACGCGCTTGTCTACGGATCTGCACACGATTTGTTCCCGCAAGGGTTTCGTGGGACCCTCGTGTCTGTCCGGCAAGCCTCTGAGATTGTGCATGGTGCTTTCACGCTTACGCACTACGCAAATAAACTTCAACCAGACATTCTGCTCAAAACGCTGGAAAGCGCAGGACACGTAGGAGTTCCCACCGTAACCATCTGCCACGATATTGATGCTTTGATTCTAGCCGCGCAGAAATCCCGTCGACTTGTTTTTCGCCGTTGTATCGATGCATGCAAATACTCACTACGTCGTCGTGCATTGCGGAAGAGCGAATTTGTCATCTGTAATTCGCAGTTCACCTGCACCGCAGTCCAGCGTCACTACAACATCCCGCCAGCCGGGACGGCGGTTGCGTACTGTGCTGTGGATCCGCGTTTCTATGAGATCTCGCTTTCCCTGAGCAAAGAGAAAATCCTTAAACGGTACGGAGTGCGGAACTTTGTGGTGACGTTCGCGACTGGGGACACAAGAGAGAACTTCGATCTGCTCCCGGGAGTTGCACATAAGCTCCAAACTTTAGAAGTGCCAGTTTGCCTGCTGGTTGCAGGGACCAGGCTGGCTGCTCCCTATGCCAAAGAATTGCGGGCCCGCTTTCAGGAGTTAGGGCTTGTAGAAGGAAAACACTTTCTCTTGGAATCATTCTTGGATGCCGACCGGTTCGAAGATTTGGTGGGGCTTTACACGGCCGCGGATTTCTACCTGGACCTTTCTTTACACGAGGGTTTCGGGATGCAACTGGCGGAAGCCATGGCGTGCGGTACGACTTGCGTCACATCTCCAAACGGCGCGCTCACCGAAGTCAGTGGGGGCCACGCTATTTTTATTGATCCAACCAGTGCCGACAACGTTGCTTCGGTGCTTAAGACGTCTTACGATGCGCATTTACACCTGCGGGACAATCAGGCGCAGGTTGCCTATACGCGGAAATTCTCTTGGGACGAAATGGGCAAGATTGTTACCGAGGTTTTGCTGAATCTCGCTCATAAGAAATCTTCCACATGAGATTGAAACTGGCCATCGTGACGGAGATCATCGCTCCCTACCGCATCCCGGTTTTCAACGCGCTGGCTCGTCGGGATGATATTGATTTGCATGTAATCTTTCTCGCGGAAACCGACGAAACCCAGCGGCAATGGCAAATCTATAAAGAAGAAATACAATTTTCTTACCAGGTTCTCCGCTCGTGGCGCCGACGGCTCGGAAGATATCACTGTCTGCTCAATTGGGGGATGCGGGCTGCGCTCGCGCGATTTTCCCCTGATGTCGTTATCTGCGGAGGGTATAACTACGTTGCGTCCTGGGTTGCGTTGCGGTGGGCGCACAAACAGCGAGTACCGTTGCTGTTGTGGGTGGAAAGTACGGCCAAAGACCACCGGAGCAGCCGTGGATTGGTAGAATCTTTGAAAACCTGGTTCATGCACGGGTGTCAGGGGTTCGTAGTTCCAGGTAAGTCGTCCTTTCAATACTTGCGAAGTTACGGTATGAACGGGGAAACTATCTTTACTGCACCCAATGCGGTGGACATAGAGTTTTTTACACGAAGCGCCGAGATCGCCCGGTGCGATGCGGCAAGTTATCGGCAAAAACTCAATTTGCCGCCACATTTTTTTCTGTTTACCGGACGGTTGGTGCCTGAGAAGGGCGTGTTCGACTTGCTGAAGGCTTACAGGTCGCAACCTCAAGAATTGCGATCACATTGGGGGCTCGTGTTTGCGGGCAGCGGAGCGGCCCTGGCAGAATTGCAAGAACGTGCCGCGGGGCTCGAGGTCGGGTCGGTTCAGTTCGCGGGATTTGCTCAGCGCGAACGGTTGTCTGTTTATTATGGATTGGCTGATGTATTTGTATTTCCGACTCATACTGATCCGTGGGGGCTGGTCGTCAATGAGGCGATGGCATGTAAGCTGCCAGTGATCGTGTCGAATGCGGCTGGCTGTACGGAGGATTTGGTGGAGGATGGCTGGAACGGATACACATTTGCTCCCGGAGATGTAGCGCAATTAGCAGCACTCATGAAGAGAATGTCGAGCGAAGAGAAGCAAAGAAGTGAAATGGGAGCGCGCAGCTACCAGCGCATTCAGCAGTATTCACCAGAGGCCTGCGCGAATGGAATTGCCTTGGCTGCGCTTGCGCAAGGAAATACAAGGTGAATAACAGCAGCTCAAAAACCCTGATAGGCATATCGCTGGTATTGTGTTTGATCACTTTTGCGCTCGCGCTATTCCAGCCTGCGTATCTCGGAGACTACTACTATTTAGGTGCGCTGATTTTCGTTGAGGTCATGTTGATCGCGCTTTGGGGGTTTGCCCAACGGTTTTTCCCGGTGCTTATTGGGGTTTTCCTTTGGGCGGGCATGGACCTCCCTTTGAGCGACATGTGGACTTCGCGGCGGTGGTTTGTTCTGGCCATTGCTGCGGTTGCAGGTTTTGCCATTTATATTCGATCGCAGCGTCACAATTTTTCTGGGTTCCACCTTACTGCTCTGGTTTGCGTGTTGTCTGCCGTTGTGTCCGCATTAGTGTCATCCCATCCTCAAACCGCAGCATTGAAAGCGCTGAGCCTTTTTTTGTTATTTGCCTATGCTGCAACGGGTGCTCGTTTGGCAGTAACGGGCAGGGAAGGGAAATTCTTTTATGGTGTTTTGTTTGGCTGTGAAGTGCTGGTTTGGGGTGCATCTCTTTCTTACTTCATCTTCCGTCACCCGGTTTTTGGCAACCCCAATTCTCTAGGGGCAATTATGGGGGTGGTAGTGTTGCCATTGCTCCTTTGGGGGATCTTTGTCAGCCAACAAACCACCCTGTATCGCCGCCGGACTTTTGCTTTTCTTCTTGGCATGGTGTTGCTTTTCACCAGTTATTCTCGAGCGGGTATTGCGGCGGCTGCGATTTCGTGCACGGTGTTATGTGTTTGCTTAGGCCGGTACCGTTTGCTGGTGAAGGGTCTTGTGCTAACCACAGTCGCGGCTTTTTTGATCGCTACGTTTTCTCCGATACATAGCACTGAATCTGGATCACTCTTGCAGTTTATCTACAAAGGAGAACAGGACGAGGGCGTACTCGCATCCCGTGCTTCCGTATGGGACCGCACCGTTATTTCGATTCGACAGCGACCTTGGTTTGGCAGCGGTTTCGGCACCGTGGCCACAGATTACGATACGCCTGCGACCCAAACAACGGGTTTTGATTCGAGGGGAGTTTCACGGGAACATGGGAACAGCTATCTGGCGATTGTCGAGTGGGTGGGATTGTTAGGCGTAATTCCCTTCTTTGCCCTCGTGTTGCTCGTCATCACGCGTTCGGCCCAGGTCTTGATTTGGTTGCGCCACACCAGGGACCCATTCTCCCCGGCGGTCCCGATTGCTATGGTGATGGTTGCCGGATTGATCCACGCCGGTTTTGAAGACTGGATGTTTGCAGTCGGTTACTATCTCTGCGTGTTCTTTTGGAGCATGGCTTTTGTGATGATCGATCTTCTTCCCGTGACTGCGCCGAGCTATGCATGGACAAGTCCAACATTTGTTCCCTCACCGGGCAATCTCGATTTGGCCATACCCGGCCGATGATCCATCTTTTCTTCAACGCTTTGGCGGCAAGCGCCGGCGCCGGTCCTACTTATGTCCGCAATATCGTTCCTGAAATCTCTGCGCGCGAGGATGTACGCGCGACCATTGCTCTTACCTCAGCGCTGCGAAAGGAATTCGACGGGCCCTCCAATGTGGCATTTGTCGAATTGGAAGCCCCCGGAGCGGCCACGCGCTATTGGCGTGAACAAATGGCTTTACCCGCAATGATCCGCAAAGCCGCCGCCGATGTTTTGGTTTCGACGGGAAACTTTGCCCTGCGTAAATCACCGGTCCCGCAGATTCTTTTGTCGGGGAACTCGCTTTATGTATCGCAGGACTTCTATCGAGATGTTCTTACACGGCGCGACTATTCGGCGTGGCTGGATACCAGGCTAAGAGCGATTTTCGCCAAACATTCAGTATATTGGGCGGATGTAACGGTGGCACCGAGCCGCGCTTTTGCCGACGCGCTGTCTGAGTGGACCCGGCACAACGTGACCTACGTCTACCATGGGTTCAATCGAGAGATGTTCGTTGGAGATGCTTCACCGTTGGCTGCTGATGTACGACAGAAAATCGATGCAGCCCAGGGTGCGCTGAAATTACTTTTTGTCAGTTACTACAACTACTATCGAAATTTTGAAACGTTGCTGCGAGCGGTGCCTCTCATCCGCGAAGGGTTGAAGGGAAGAAAATTTAGACTATTCCTTACATGCAAACTCCATTCTGGGCAAAACCCAGGGTCGTATCGCACCGAGGCTGCTTCAGCCTTAGTACGAGGTCTGGATGTTAGGGAAGAAGTAGTAGAACTCGGCACGATTCCTTACTGCCAACTTCACCATGTATATCGTGCCGCCGACATTTATGTGACACCTGCCTACGCGGAGACTTTTGCGCATCCGGTGGTTGAGGCGATGGCCTCCGGGCTGGCGATCGCAGCATCGGACATTCCCGTTCATCGCGAGATTTGCGGCGGGAGTGCGCTGTTCTTCGATCGTTTTTCCCCGGCTTCATTGGCCGGTCAGGTACTGAAAATCGCGTCCTCCCCAGACTTGATGCGCGAACTGGGTGAGGCCGGGACTGTGAGATCAACAGATTTCTCATGGCGCGTGCATTTGGGCAAGCTGGTCGAGATTGCTCAATCCCTAAGCGCAGCAAAGTAGCATCGCAACGCCAAGTGTCGATTCGATACACTGTGAAATGATTTTGGCCAATACGACGATCATCGCCCCGGCTTTTTCCATGCAGAACCACACTGCCGAGGTTGAGGTGTCGGTGGTCATGCCTTGTCTCGACGAAGCCCAGACGGTCGGGAGCTGCATTGCAAAAGCGCAACAAGCCTTGAGGCAGGCCAGCATCTCAGGCGAAGTCATCGTGGCGGATAACGGCAGCACCGATGGTTCGCACGAGATTGCTCTCCGATCAGGAGCCCGAATCGTTCCCGTGAAAGCACAAGGATACGGCAATGCGCTAATGGGGGGCATCGCGGCGGCTGCCGGTAAGTACATCATCATGGGCGATGCCGACGGAAGTTACGACTTCGGGCATATTCCCCGGTTTTTACAAGGGCTCCGCGCCGGCGATGACCTGGTCATGGGGAACCGCTTTATGGGCGGCATTCTTCCGGGCGCCATGCCACCACTGCACAAATATCTGGGCAATCCTGCGCTCACACGGATTGGCAGGCTTTTTTTTGGCGGCAAGTGCGGGGACTTTTACTGTGGGTTGCGGGGTTTTAGCAAAGAGGCATACGAGAAAATGGACTTGCGTACTACAGGCATGGAGTTCGCCACAGAAATGGTAGTGAAAGCCAATCTCCTCGGAATGAAGATTGGCGAAGTGCCGACTACGCTTTCTCCCGATGGCCGGGGGAGGCCGCCACATTTGCGTACCTGGCGCGATGGCTGGCGGACTTTGCGCTTCTTTCTGCTTTATAGCCCTCGTTGGTTGTTCTTATATCCGGGGATTGCCTTGATGCTAATTGGCTTCGCGGTAGGAGGGTGGTTATTGCCAGCGTCAAGGCAGATTGGAACAGTTACCTTTGACGTTCACACCTTGCTTTATGCGGCAATTGCGATTTTGCTTGGTTTTCAAGCAATTGCCTTCGCGATTTTCACCAAGCTATTCGCAATTTCCGAAGGGCTACATCCTCCCGATCCAAAATTCGACAAGCTTTTCCGCTATGCCGACCTTGAAACCGGCCTGCTGGTCGGAGGAATACTGGCACTGACAGGTTTCGGCGGATCAATCTACGCGCTGAGGGTTTGGGGGGCCCACAATTTTGGCCCACTCAACTTCTCATACACCCTGCGCATTGTTATCCCCGCAGCTCTCTGCCTTACCCTGGGGGTGCAGGCAATCTTCTGTAGCTTCTTTCTGAGCGTTTTGGGGATGCGGCGCAAGTGAGGCTGCTTGACAATCTCCATGAGTACGGTGTGCTGCCGCGGCGGGCGCAGCGGCTCGCCTCACTTCTAGCTGAAATAATTCCACAACGGAGTACCGTGTTGGATGTTGGCAGCGGTGACGGTTATGTCGACATGCTCTTGCTTGAAAAGCGTACCGACCTGACGATCCATGGAGTCGAAGTATCCTCTCGGCTCCAGAGCAAATTTCCAGTAACCTACTTCGACGGTACAACCCTGCCATTTGAAAAGGACAGCTTCGACGTGGTTATGTTTGTGGATGTGCTTCACCACACCGCAGATCCAATGGTTCTCCTGCGTGAGGCGGTCAGAGTTGCTCGGCGAGGAATTGCCATAAAGGATCACGTACTACAGGGTATTTTTGCCGAAGGCAGATTGCAATTTATGGATTGTGTGGGTAACGCACGCCATGGCGTAGCACTACCTTTCCATTATTGGACTCGAAACCAATGGAGAATTGCAGAAGATTTCTTGGGTCTTAAGAAAAGAGTCGAACTGAAAAACCTAAAGCTTTATCCACCGTTTGTAGATTTGGTCTTTGGGGCCAACTTACACTTCATAGCTTTCTACGATCTATCAACATTGTTAACGGGTACTCCATAATTGGCCTACAAAGGCTTCCCGGCAGTGATCAGGAGGAACAGTCCCCATCTGCGCCCAAATTGTCTGACCAGTCTTCGTGGGAAAAACTTCCAGATCAAACGATAAAACCGAGACTGGAACCGTGCAGAAGGCTGGTTGAGCAACAGATCTCCCGGGCTGAAAACCTGTCGCAGCTTGAGGCCCTCGAAATCACTCATCCAAGCTCGGACGTCGGCGTGAGTATAGGTCTTGGTGCCGGGGCTCTCCAGATACTGATATACGGTATCCCGCAATGACTTTCGGAAGATTCCATACCTCAGCCACAACATCATTCCGGTGATGGAGGGGTGGTGATAGACCATGATCCGTGCTTCACCGCCCGGCTTAAGCACCCTACAAGCCTCGCGCAAGCACTGTGCGGTATCCGGGCTGTGATGCATCACTCCGTAGGAATAGACCACATCGAAGGTGTTATCGGGAAAAGGAAGATGCTCGGCATCGGCAACCCGCAGGTCCGGTTGATAACCGGCCAACTCACAGCGGCGACGGGCCCGCTCGATCGAGAGTGCAGACAAGTCCACTCCCGACGCGCAAGCTCCCGCTTTCAGCCACTCCAGATAATCCGCTCCCATCCCCACGCCAACCTCCAGCACCTTCAGACCGCGAGAATGGGAAAACTGTGCGAACTCGGGAATGTATGGTTCCAATTCATAGCGTGCGCGAGCGTGGGCCTCGAAGTCTGCAAGTTCGCCCAGATAACGTGAGCCACAAGGCTCCGCATTCCAAAATTTGCGGACTTCATCTTTTAGATCGGCAATGGGATGGGGATTTGCCATGAGATGTTAGCAAAAGCGGATACTACCATAAGAACTGCCGAGTGCTCCGGCCTCTAAAATCAGCGTAATATGGTGAGAACCTTGTCTGCACTTCCCATGGAGAAGCTCGAAGAAGCGACTCATGTCGATGGGTCTGTCTTGCTGCCTGTTAGCGTGATTATTCCGGTCCGCAATGAATCCCACAACCTTATGCGGTGTATGAAGTCTTTGCGCAATATGGGAGAAGTGTACGTCGTGGATTCAAACAGTACCGACTCCACGGTTGAGGTGGCCCGTTCACACGGGGCGCAAGTGGCCCAATTTCACTATCAAGGGGGCTGGCCGAAGAAGCGCCAATGGGCCATGGACACGCTTCCACTGGCATTCGACTGGGTATTGCTCATCGATGCGGATGAAGCCCTAACGCCCGAGTTGGAGTCGGAAATCCGCCAAGCCGTCGCCAATCCGAAAATTGACGGTTACTACATTGCGCTACAGATGTTCTTTCTCGGGCGCGCTTTACGGCATTGCGGAGCCAGATTTTACAAACTTTCGTTGTTCCGCCGCGGAAAAGGGAATTTCGAGTGCCGTTTGAGGGACCAGGACACTTCCATGTGTGACATGGAAGTCCACGAGCACGTCATGGTTGACGGCGCAACTGCCAGGTTGAAGAACCCGCTCATGCATCACAATGTGGAATCACTCTCGCGTTATATCCAAAAGCACGATGAATATTCCAATTGGGAGGCGCGCGTGTGGATGCAGGGCGACGCTGGAACCAGTGATTTGCCGCCGGCATTGTTTGGCAGTCAGGCGCAGCGCCGCCGCTGGCTACGCAAGAAGTTTTTCAGCTTGCCGGGTTCGCCCGCGTTGTTCTTTTTTTATAAATATGTGTTCTGCCT
Organism: uncultured Acidobacteriota bacterium; assembly: GCA_963837365.1. GTDB lineage: Bacteria > Acidobacteriota > Terriglobia > Terriglobales > Acidobacteriaceae > CAWBXL01. The sequence continues at coordinate 302,387 of CAWIMW010000002.1, read as the reverse complement.
GGGATTTCTTGACGGGGTCCCGGGTTTGATCTATTGCATTTCTCAGGGAGTGCAGTTTTTTCACATTAAAGCCAAGATTTACGAGCTGCGCGTAAAGAAGAATTAGCAAACTATGTGCGGAATCAACGGACTGGTCAATTGCGGAGACGGAGAAACGCTGGCGCGCATGGCGTCGGTGCAGGCGCATCGCGGCCCGGACGATTCCGGACTGTGGGAGAAGCGCTTCCCCGATGGCTCCTACGTCGGCCTGGGCAGCCGGCGGCTGGCCATCATCGATCTTTCTGCTGATGGCCATATGCCCATGTGCAATGAAGACCGTACAGTCTGGATCACCTACAACGGGGAAATTTATAACTTTGCAGAATTACGGCGCGAGTTGCTGGCCAAAGGGCATCGCTTTTCTTCCAATACCGATACGGAGGTTGTGGTCCATCTTTACGAAGAAGAAGGCGTGGACTGCGTAAAGCACCTGAATGGCATGTTCGCTTTTGCCATTTGTGACCTTCGTTCCCCAACCCCGACGCTATTCCTCGCGCGAGACCACTTCGGAGTTAAGCCCTTTTACTATTTTCATCTGGGACACCGATTGGCGTTTGCCTCAGAGATCAAAGCCCTGCTGGAAGTTCAAGGAATCGAGCCGGAACTTGACCCGGAATCGCTTCATCAATATCTGACTTTTCTCTGGGTGCCAGATCCCAAGACCATGTTCCGTGGGATTTACAAGCTTCCTGCGGGACACTATGCGACTTTTCGGGGTAGTGAACTCACGGTTCGGCAATATTGGGACCTTACGTTTCCTTCCGCGTCTGCTTCCTATCCCCGTTCGGAGCACGATTTGGCGGAAGAAGTGCGCGAACGGTTCCGTCGTGCAGTGGAAAGTCAGATGGTGAGCGATGTTCCGATCGGAGCATTTCTTAGTGCCGGCCTCGACTCGTCGAGCATTGTGGCCATGATGTCCCAAGCCACGCAACAGCCCATCCGGACTTACACCATTACTTTTCCAGGAAAGTATCGCGTGGGGGAAAATACACTCGACGATCCGGACGTTCCTGCGCGGCTGGCAAAACGGCTTGGATGTGAGAACCATCGTATTGAGGTCGAGCCGGATGTGGCCGACCTGCTGCCGCGCTTGACCTGGCACATGGACGAACCCACGGCCGATCCTGCAATTATCACGGCTTATCTGGTGTGTCGCGAGGCCCGCAAGCAGGCGACAGTATTGCTTTCGGGGGTAGGCGGAGACGAGCTTTTTGCCGGATATCGGAAGCATGTTGCGCACTACTGGGCGCAGGCTTACCGCAAAGCACCTTCGATTGCACGCCGGCTCTTTGAAAAGGGTTTATTGGCTCTGCCAGGTTTTCGCGGATCCACTCTGAAGGGACCGGTCCGATTGGCCAAGAAGATGGCCCGCGGGGCATCATTGCCTCCGGCGGACCGGTTCATCATGGATAGTACCTATCTGAATGAAGCTCAAAAATCAGCACTGTACACCCATGAGCTTCAGGCCCTGCTTTGCCAGTCTGATCCCGCGATTCGCCATCGTGCCGGCTTTGAGCAGGTCGCGGATGCTGATTTTCTGAACCAAATGCTTTATCTCGACAGCAAAATCTTCATGGCCAGCCTGAATCTCAATTACAACGATAAAATGAGTATGGCCTCTTCGGTGGAAGTGAGGGTGCCATTCCTCGATCGGAAGCTGGCCGAATTCGTTGCCTGGAATGTGCCGCCGCATCTGAAACTGAAGGGATTTATCCGCCCGGAAACAAAACATATTTTTCGTAATGCGATGAAGGAAATATTGCCAGATGAAGTTCTGCGCCAGCCCAAGGCTGGATTTGCCGCACCCGTTGACTATTGGCTGGCGAATGATCTCCGTACCATGGTGGATGACTTGCTTTCTGAGTCGCAGGTGCGCAGCCGCGGGCTCATGCGTCCAGAGGCCGTCCGGCGGTTTGTGAAGGAACATCGCAGTGGGGCGCAAGACTGGTCTATGCAGATCTGGCAGTTCTTGACCTTGGAGCTCTGGATGCAGACTTTCCTGGACGGGCGGGCCAGAAATTGGGCGGACGAATATTTCCCTCCACGGCAGGTTGCGACCGCATGAAACAAGTTCTACAACAGGCCCGGACGGGGGAAATTGATGTTGTTGACGTGCCTTCTCCCAAGCTGCTGCCCGGCTGCGTTTTGGTGCGGATTGGCGCTTCCTTGGTTTCGGCAGGTACGGAACGGGCGGCGTCTGCGTTCGCCAGTAAGAATCTTTTCGGAAAAGCCAAGGCGCGCCCTGACCTTGTGCACGAAGTTCTCAACAAAGTCCGCCGCGACGGCTTGCTTTCGGCAATGAGTGCCGTGCGCACACGATTGGATCAACCTGGGGCGTTGGGTTATAGCTGCGCGGGTACTGTGGTTGGAGTTGGTGAAGGGGTTATTGATCTCAGCGTGGGAGACCGCGTCGCATGTGCCGGTGCCGGTTACGCAGTACACGCGGAGTTCGATTGCGTACCACGCTTGTTGGTGGCGAAGGTTTCTTCCGAAGCGGTTTCGTTCGATGAGGCTGCATTTACCACAATTGGGGCGGTCGCTCTACATGGCATCCGCACTGCCGAAGCCAAGCTGGGAGATGTGGTTGCCGTCATCGGGTTGGGCTTGCTCGGGCAGCTCACGGTGCAGTTGCTAAAAGCGGCGGGATGCAAAGTCTTAGGATTTGATTTAGTCGAGCAGCGTGCCGCCTTGGCCCTGCGTATGGGGGCCGATGGAGCCTGCGCTTCGACCGCGGAGTTCCGTGAGCTTTGCGCTCAGCAATCTGGCGGGCGTGGCGTCGATACTGTCGTAATTACCGCCGAAACCTCCAGCAGCGATCCCGTCAACCTGGCAGGGGAAGTTGCCCGTGACCGTGGAATCGTTGTAGCGGTCGGCACGGTTGGCATGGATATCAAGCGGCCGGTCTACTACGCTAAGGAACTTGATTTCCGTATCTCCCGCTCGTATGGGCCGGGCCGCTATGACACCGCGTACGAACAAAAAGGGCGCGACTATCCCATCGGATACGTGCGCTGGACTGAAACCCGCAATATGGAAGCCTTTCTCGACTTGTTGGAACAAGGCAAGCTGGATCTTAAATCGCTGGTCACGCACCGTTTTCCAATCGAGCGCGCCAAGGCCGCCTACGACTTAATCACTGGGAGAATTGACGAGGCCTCGTTAGGAGTGTTGATCACATATTCGGAGCAGGCCGAACCGACTCACAAACTGGAACTGGTTTCTCAGAAGGCGCCGGTTTCAACTCAACAATCGGTCGCGGTAGGCATGCTTGGTGCGGGAGGCTTTGCGACCAGTACGCTGCTTCCGGCCATGAGGCAGGTCAATGGGCTTGATTTGGTGGGCATTTGTTCTGCCACCGGTTCTAACGCACGGCACGCCGCGCAGAAATTCGGTTTTCGTTATTGCGTCACGGAGGAAGAAAAGATTCTGGCCGACGCATCGGTGAACACGGTGGTGATTGCCACCCGGCACAATCTGCATGCAACCCAAGTTCTCGCTTCGGCCGCTGCCGGCAAGCATGTGTTCTGCGAAAAACCGCTCTGCCTGACTGAGGAACAGCTTGGTGAGATTGTGAGTGCTTGCGAGCGCCCCGCTGGGGCCCGTGCACCATACTTGATGGTGGGATTCAACCGCCGTTTCGCTCCCATGGCGGGACAGATGAAGCAATTTCTGTCTGGCATCGGCGAGCCGTTGATGCTGCATTACCGTGTGAACGCGGGCTACATTCCTGCGGACCATTGGGTGAATGATCCCGAACAGGGCGGTGGCCGCATCCTGGGTGAGGTATGTCACTTCGTGGATTTCTTGACCTTTCTAACGGGTGCATTACCCATTGAGGTGCAAACCCGCAATGTGGCCAACCCCGGCCGGTATTCTGGAGAGAACGTGGCCATTTCACTCACATTTGCCAACGGCTCTCAGGGGACGATCACTTACATCGCCAGCGGTGACAAATCTTACTCAAAGGAAAGAGTCGAAGTCTTTGGCGGCGGAGCGGTTGCAGTTCTGGAGGACTTTCGGAGGCTCGAGTTGGCTCGTGATGGCCGTAAGCAAGTGATAAAGTCGCGCTGGCGGCAAGACAAAGGTCATCGGGGTGAGTGGCAGGCTTTCGCTGACTCGCTGCGCACGGGAAGCGGGTCCCCGATCCCCTTGGCCGAAATAGTTTCGACAACCCTCACCACCCTGCGCGCCGTAGAGTCGCAAGCTTCAGGAAAGTCAGTTGCAGTTGATGTCGCAGCGTTTATTCGCGCCAATTCGCATCCTCAGCACTCCGACTCATGAGTCCACAAAAAAGAAGGGACCCACGCAGTTCATGCTGATCCTCGGCCTCAACATGTTCCACGCCGATGCCTCGGCCGCCATCATTCAGGATGGGAAAGTTGTTTTTGCTATCGCCGAGGAACGTCTCAATCGCATTAAGCATTACGCAGGATTTCCCGCGCTGGCGGTTAAGGCCTGCCTGGACGCGGTTGGGGCCAAGATTACCGACATAGATCACGTGGCCGTTGGGCAGGACAGCGACGCCAACCTGACCAAGAAAGTACAGTATGCCCTGGCGAATCCTGCCAAGATCCTGAACTTCATCCGCTTGCGGCAGCGGAAACAAGCCATGCGGGATGTACGCTTGCTGCTCGCTCAAGCGCTCGATGTCGATCCCAACTGCTCCGTTTTCAAGAACACCATCTGGAACATCACATCGCACACATTGCCAGCGCGTACTACTGCTCTCCCTGGGAGAAGGCTGCGGGCTTCAGTTATGACGGTTCGGGTGATTTTGTTTCCACTATGCTGGCGCGCTGTGAAGGCAGCGAGATCGAAGTTATGGATCGCGTGTTCCTGCCCCACTCGCTGGGCAGCTTCTACACCATGATTTGCGAATTCATCGGTTACAAGAAATATGGGGATGAAGGCAAGGTAATGGGCCTGGCCCCATATGGCAAGCCCACGTATTGCCGGCAGATCTCTGAAATCGTCCGGCTGAAGGATGGAGTATTCCAACTCAACCTCGACTATTTCAAACCTTTGGGCAGCAATCAGGGGATGCAGATCCAACCGGATGGTACGGTGAAGCTGGCCCCGCATTTCTCCAGCCGCATGGAAGAGTTATTTGGTAAACCGCGTGAACCGCATGCTGAAATTACCCAGCGCGATATGGATCTCGCTTATGCCATGCAGCACAACTTTGAAGAGATTTTCTTCCACATGGCAAATGCGCTGCACCAACGAGTTCCGTCGGAGAACCTGGCCATGGCCGGAGGATGTGCGTTAAACAGTGTTGCCAACGGGAAGCTTTTTGGAACAACACCGTTTAAGAAAACTTGGATTCAGCCTGCTGCCGGCGACGAAGGGTTGGCGATTGGAGCAGCGCTGCATACTTGTCACTCGGTGCTTCAGCAACCCCGCCGACACGAGCTCAAAAATTCTTATCTGGGACCAGAATTCTCTGACGCCAGAATCGAATCCGATCTTAAGAAGGCCGGACTTAAATACAAGAAGCTGGAACGCGAGCCGCTACTCGATGCGGTCGCCGAACACATCGCGGCAGGCAACGTTGTAGGCTGGTTTCAAGGGCGCATGGAATGGGGGCCGCGAGCTCTCGGCAACCGATCGATCGTCGCTCACCCCGGTCTCCCCAACATGAAAGATGTCCTGAATGCACGTATCAAACATCGGGAATGGTTCCGGCCGTTCGCGCCGTCCATCCTGGCCGAACGCCAGTCGGAGTATTTCGAGCATGACCATCCGTCACCGTTCATGTTGCATGTATACAAAATCCGTCCGGAGAAACGCGCTCAGCTTTGTGCCGTGAATCACGTGGACGACACCGGCCGCTTGCAGAGCGTGAGTCACGAAGAGAACCCGCTTTACTACGATTTGATCCGTGCCTTCGAGCGCCGGACTGGAATTCCGGTGATTCTGAATACGAGTTTTAACGAAAACGAACCCATTGTATGTACTCCGGATGAAGCCATAGACTGCTTCAAGCGCACCCGCATGGATGTGCTGGCAATCGGGTCGTTTGTAGCGTCAAAAACCGAGAACTGATGACCGGGAACTGAGAACTAGAAATTTCCTCCCTTGCCCATGGCAACGCAGCCCAAAGCAGTACCAAATACGTCAGGATTTGAGTTGAGGTGCATCGGAGAGTTCCCAGGAATGCGCGCTTTGGCATGGGACGAAGATGTGTTGTACGCGTCTCGTGGCTATGACTTGCTTCAGACCAAACTCCATAGTGGAAATGTGATTTGGGAAACGGTCGGCCATTATCAGCCTGAATGGTGGAGAAATGTAAGTTCCCAATCACGACTTACCTCCCGGCTTTTTCGCGACGGATTTCACGCCCTGGCTGTGTTGCCAACCAAGCATCTCGTCGCGGCCGTACCCAAGGCCATCATCACGCTGGCGCCGGGAGAAACCGAATTTCGCATCTCACATCGGGTGGTGCGCGGTACTCGACCTCTGCACATCGCCGCCGCTCCCACCGGGCATCTTTTCTGGGGCGAATATTTTGACAATCCGCAGCGTGATGAAGTGCACGTCTATGCTTCTACAGATCGGGGCGCGACCTGGAATATTGCTTATACATTTCCGAAAGGTGCCATCCGCCACGTCCATAACATTGTGTATGACGAATGGGAAAACTGCCTGTGGGTTCTGACCGGGGATGATGGTCCCGAATGTCAGATCCTGAAAGCCGCATGCGATTTTCACAGCGTAGAGACCGTAATGTCCGGGAACCAGCAGGCGCGTGCGGTTGCGCTTGTTCCCACTCCAGACGCACTGTACTTTTCTTCGGATACTCCCTTCGAAGCCAACCACGTTTACCGCCTCGATCGCCGCGGGAAGCTGGAAAAGTTGACCGGCCTTAGCGGTTCGTCTATCTATGGATGCCGCGTCGGAAATGCGATCTTCTTTTCCACCATGGTTGAGCCGACACCCGTGAATCGTGATCAGAATGCCCGCCTTTATGGCGCGATCGAAGGCCGCGATTGGCAGAATCCACTATCGTGGAAGAAAGATGCATGGCCTATGGGACTTTTCCAGTTCGGCAATGTGTTCTTGCCGGATGGCCGCAACCCGAGCAATGTCTTGGCATTGACGACTGTGGCGGTGGAGGAAGCCGACTTGCAGACCAGCCTCTGGAACCTCGGACCCGCAGGCTCATGAGTAAAGATGGCAGCCATGTCCATTCGTAGTCGTTTGCACTACTACCGGCGCATTTTGAGTGCATATCTCGGGTCAGGGAACAGCCAGCTTACTTTTTGGCACGACCAACCTGCGGTCAATCCGAATCTGAAAACTGGGGAACTCGGCGAATACTACATGCCGTTTACGGAGAAGGCTGACTATGCAGGGGCCTTCGACAGTGCCGGCATCCCCATGCTCGACTATCGCGGGAACATTGGCCAGCAATACAATCCCATTGCGATTGCGCAATGGGGACTCGGAAATTTCAATCAGTATTGCCGCATGAAGAATCCTCAGCAACGGACCAAGTTGTTACTGGCCAGCGACTGGCTTTGCGATCATCTGGAACAGAATCCTGGTGGAGTGTTCGTGTGGAACCATCATTTCGACTGGGAGTACCGCACCCCATTGCGCGCCCCGTGGTACTCGGCATTAGCTCAAGGGCAGGGAATATCGCTGCTCGTGCGCGCCTATCGCGAGACCAGCAACGCCGCTTATATGAACGCTGCGGACCGCGCCTTCGGTAGTTTCCAGAAATCCACCGACGATGGCGGAGTAACTTTCACCGATCAGGGGAAAGATCTTTGGTTCGAGGAATACCTGGTGACCCCGCCGACACACATCCTGAATGGATTCATATGGGCCGCCTGGGGCGTGTATGACTACTTTCTGACGACTCAAAATAGCTCGGCACAGGAATTATTCACTAGTGCAGTTAAGACACTACGAGACAACCTTGAACACTATGATTTGGGTTTCTGGTCTCTCTATGAGCAATCCGGCACACGCCTGCCGATGGTCGCAAGCCCGTTCTACCACCGGCTGCATATCGTACAGTTGCGGGTGATGCATCGGCTCACGAGCGAAGTTATCTTTGGGGAGTATGCGGATCGCTGGGAAAACTACATGAGTAACCGCGCGAACCGAACCCGCGCGTTGTGCTACAAAGGTGTATTCAAGCTCTGTTACTACTAATCGCCGGTGAAGATTCTCTATATCTCCCAGTATTTCCCGCCGGAAATCGCGGCCCCTGCGGTCCGTGTGTCTGAGCTTTCCGGTCATTGGGCGGCGAGCGGACACCAGGTCACAGTCTTTACTGGGTTTCCCAATCATCCCACCGGGGTGGTTCATCCCGACTATCAGAGCAAACTTCGCCGATTGATATTCCGGGAGTGCATGGACGGGGTGCAAGTTGTCCGTACCTGGCTTTGGCCTAGGCCCAATCGCAAGGCTCTTGGGCGGATGTTGAGCTTTGTGTCGTTTTCCATCTCGGCCGCTATATCAGGATTATTTCTGGGGCGCCCGGATGTGGTGATCGCTACGTCACCGCAACTTCTGGTGGGTCTCACCGGGTGGTGGCTGGCGCGTGCCAAGCGTGCTCCCTTCGTGCTCGAAGTCCGCGATCTCTGGCCGGAATCGTTGTCCGCAGTCGGCATGGGGGATGACCAGTCCATACTCCATCGCGTGCTGGCCAAGATTGCCGGTTTTCTTTACCGGCAAAGTGACAAGATTGTGGTCGTTACCCCTGCGTTCAAAGACCACTTGATAGAAAAATGGAAAGTCGCGTCGGGGAGAATTTCGGTTGTGGAAAACGGAGTGGAGACCGAACTCTTCAATCCAAACTGTGTCGATGCCCAGCTCAGGCTTGAGCTGGCCGGAGAAGGGAAATTCCTGGCCTGCTATATCGGCACCATGGGCATGGCCCATGGCCTTGAAACCCTGTTGCAGGCAGCAGCGGAGCTCCAGAGTTCTTCTCCTCAAGTCAGTTTTGTATTGGTTGGGGATGGAGCGGAGAAAGAGCACATTGCCGAACGGGCGCGTGCGATGGGCCTGTCCAATCTCCGGATCGTGGATGCCCAACCCCGCGAAAGAATTCCGTCTTACATTTGCGCTTCCGATGCTTGCCTGGTCCTGCTGAAGCGGACACCCATATTCGAAACGGTGATTCCTACCAAAATGCTGGAATTCATGTCGTGCGCACGCCCAGTAATTCTAGGGGTGGAAGGGCAGGCCAGGAAGATCGTCGAAGATGCGCAGGCCGGCGTATGTATAGAGCCGGAAAATGCCAAGGATTTGGCTCAAGCTGTGGTGCGACTGGCGGCGGACAGTACTCTGCGGAAATCACTTGGCAACAATGGTAGGCAGTATGTGCTGAAGCATTTTTCGCGCCGCCAAACTGCCGTGACCTATCTTGATATCTTGCGGAAGATTTGGAAGTAGAAAAGACTATCGCACAGCCACAATGCTCACAGCGGTTGCCATTTGAATGGCCGCATCAATACCACGCTTACCAATGAGCTTGCGCGTGCTGCTGGGAACAAACAAGATATCGTCCGCCCGCATCGGTATATCTTGAGCTTTGGCTTCCAGGATTTTCTTAAGCTCAATCGGGGTTTCACTCATGCCAGCATCGGTTTTGCGAATAATTTTTGCCCCATTCAGCTTGGAGGTCTGGGTTGTGCCCCCGGCCAGCGCCACGGCTTGCAAAACCGTAAGGCCGCCTTGGTCCATAAGGAATCCGCTGGGCCGCGAAACGTCGCCTACGACGTACACGATGTCCGCCTTGCGCACGATGACCGTATCTCCGGGATAAACCTGGACATTGCTGTCCGGGCTGTCGGCAATATGACGGGCAAGATCGACAACGATAGGTTTGTCCGGCTGATTGCGGTGGGTAATGGTCACGCTACGGCCAGCCTTATCGCTGAGCCCTCCAGCCGCAGAGATAACGTCAAATAGCCGCTGTTGTCCCAGCACTGGATAGACGCCGGGCCGCGCAACTTCTCCCAACAGACTGACTCCCTGGGATGCGAATTGGTCTACAAACAGCGTGACGTGAGGGTCTTTCACGAACCCGCCATCGGACAGCTTTTTCTCGACCAGGGATTGCGCTTCTTCAACCGTCAGGCCGCCCACGTGTACATAGTCAATCAGCGGCAAGTACACATCGCCGCTGCTGCTGATACGGGTTTTGGTAGACAGTTCGGGAACGTTATAAACGTTGAATTGAAGCAGGTCGCCGCCCCCGATCCGAAGTGAAGAGTCGGGAGTGGAATCGTTCACCGTGGAAACTGTAGGTGTGGAATCCGATGGTGAAGCGTTCTGCGACGTTTTTGCGGGTTCGTTCGGAGGTGTGGTTCGTTCCTGCGCGACGGCACCGGCAGACAAACCAATCGCCACAAGAAAGAGAGCCGGCGCGAAACGTAGTTTTCCACGTACGTCCGATCGCAGAATTGTCATTGCAAAACTCAACCTGGGAAACAAAAACAAAGTCTAGCACAGCGTGCATGCTATAGGCGTACGCAAAAAGTTTTCCACAGGCTGAACCAAAAAGTAAATTGTAAGGCAATTTCACAAGCTGCTATATTGACTGAAGTTAATCGTCACCTGAAATTTTTGTTGAGTTGCATGTTGCCGTTGCAGCCTTTCAACCGGAGGCCTGACGCCGACCAGCCGGGTGTATGTCTCTGGCCAAGGAGGATAGTTGACAGCCTTCTATTTGGGTTTGTTCGCGGCGTCTGTCCTACTGTCTTTCTTTTTGACCCGCTGCATACGTAATTTGGCCAATGCGCGCGGCTGGTTGTCCGCACCAACAACAGAACGGCACCTGCACGAGGTTCCATTGCCGCGCATCGGCGGCGTCGCTATTTTTTCCGCTTTCGTTCTGACGGTTGGAATAGCGCTGATCATCAGTTGGCGTTATCCCAGCTTGAATTTCGGTTTTTCTCCTACAACCCTTAAAAGCATTTTGCTGCCGGCGAGTTTGATTTTTCTGCTGGGTGTTTATGACGATCTGCGCGGCGTCGGTCCCTACACAAAGTTTGCGGTCCAAGCTGTGGCAGGGGGAATTCTGTTTGCTTTTGGTCTGCGCATTTTGGATATTCCAGTATTGTTCGGAGTGCAGCATTTCCCCTGGTTTGTCAGTTTGCCCCTGACGATCCTTTGGGTCATTGCCATCACCAACGCATTCAACCTGATTGACGGACTGGATGGTTTGGCGGCAGGTTCAGCCTTGTTTTCGACCCTGGTAGTGTTTGTGGTTGCACTACTGAGCGGTTCGATACTGGTGTCAGTCTTGTCGCTGGCCTTGGTGGGCGCAACTCTCGGTTTCCTGCGTTTCAATTTCAATCCAGCCACAATTTTTCTAGGTGACAGCGGCAGCTTGTTCATTGGCTTCATGCTCAGTGCACTGGCCCTGCGCGGTGCTCAGAAAGCGCCGACGGTCGTCGCCATCGCGATCCCGGTGGTTTCGTTTGGTTTGCCCATTCTGGAAACTACTTTATCGGTGATTCGCCGGTTTATCAGCGGACGCCCGGTATTCACTGCGGACCGCGAACATATTCATCACAAGCTCTTGCAGTTGGGGATGTCGCATCGTCAGGTGGTTGTCGTGCTCTATGGGGTTTCCGGAATTTTCGCGTTGCTGAGCCTTTTTCTGCTTTGGCCGACCGGGAGCACCTTGGGGCTGGTGTTGGCGGTCCTGGGAACCGGCATCTGGGTCGGAGTGCAGCATCTTGGCTATCTGGAGTTTGGAGAACTGCGCCGCGTGGCCTTGCGCACTATGGAGCAGAGGCAGATTTTTGTGAATAATCTGGCGATCCGGCGCGCGGCTGCGGAACTGAAAGTCACCCATGACTACGATCAGCTTTGCCGTATTTTGCTGGCAGCCTTTGGCAGCAATGATTTCGACGCTTTCGAACTGCGGCCCAGTCAATTACCACTAGATGCCCCCGAAATTCGTGGGTTGCGGGTTGTGCATGGTCGCGATGAAGAAGGGTGCTTTTCTTGGAAAAAGCCCGGCAGCCCGGTAAACGACGAAATCCGGAACGCGTGGAGTGTGAATATTGATCTTGTCACCGGAAACGGCCGCTGCACGGGGACATTCGCGCTTTATCGCCTCTATACTCCCCGCGCGTTGCAACTTGATGTGAACCTAATTACCGCCGACTTCCCAGTTGTCTTAGGGGAAGCGCTGGAGCGTTCCCTGTCTCAGAACCTGGATTTGGTGGCAGGCCAAACACAAAACCAACTCCGTCCGGCGCAAGTCAGCTAACCTTCTCGTTTATAATTTTCCTCTTCTCCATGCACATTTTGCACGTCGTCGGCGCACGCCCCAATTTCATGAAGGCGGCCCCTGTTCTGGCCGCACTCGGCAAGCAGGGTGTCAAACAGACACTGGTCCACACTGGACAACACTACGACGCCAACATGTCCGACGTGTTCTTTCAGCAGCTTGGGATGCCGGCTCCCGATGTGAACCTTGAAGTCGGTGCGGGGAGTCATGGCCAACAAACCGCCCAGGTGATCTCACGTTTAGAGCCAGTTGTCGGTGAACATCCCCCCAATCTAGTGCTGGTATATGGAGATGTGAATTCCACGATGGCGGCAGCCCTGGTTTGTTCCAAGCTTCAAGTCCGCGTCGGACATGTGGAAGCAGGCCTTCGCTCCCGCGACCGCAGTATGCCGGAAGAAATCAATCGCTTGATTGCCGACCAGCTCTCGGATTTGCTCTTCACGCCTTCCGCCGATGGAGATGAGAATTTATGCCGCGAGGGTATCGCCGCACACAAGATTCATCGCGTGGGGAATGTCATGATTGACACGCTTGTGCGCCTGCTGCCGACCTGTGGAGCACACAAGCCGTCCGGCCTCCCGGATCGCTACGCGCTGGTAACTTTGCATCGGCCTTCGAATGTGGACGATTCTGTCTGGTTGCAATCCCTATTGCGGGCGCTGGAGGAGATTTCCAGCGAAATTGAAATCGTATTTCCGATCCACCCTCGCACACGTGGGCGGATCGAGCAACTTGGCTGCAAAACAGTGGCTGGTGTTCAATTTGTTGATCCCGCCCCTTACCTGGCGTTTTTGGCCCTGCAAAAAGACGCAACCGTGGTAATTACTGATTCTGGAGGTGTACAGGAGGAAACAACTTTTCTCGGTGTCCCTTGCTTGACCCTCCGCGACAATACCGAGCGTCCCATTACCGTGAAATTTGGCACGAACCTTGTAATTGGGCGCGACATTGCCAGAATGAAACAGGAAGTTAGCCGCATTCTCTGTGGAGAAAAGAAAACCGGGTCGCCGATTCCTTTGTGGGACGGTCATGCCGCAGAGCGTATTGCGCAAGTTGTGCTTTCCTCTACGTGAAACTGCTTCCTCTACGTAAAACTTCTTCCCTGCACTTCCGATCATGGTTTCCACCAATGCTGAAGGGACGCGCAGGTGTCTGGCTGGAGTAATATGTAGGTGCTATGGCTCTTGAGGCGGGTAGTCTGTCGCATTCGGGTCCGCAAGGTCGGCCGTTGACCGAGCGCCGGCTAAGGATTCGACATAAAGTTCACTCGCCCGCGTACGCCACCCGAGATCACGATTCAAGTTTCATACTTCCGCATCTCAATGAGATTGTGGACATCGGGGAAGACGGCATGTGTTTCCAGAATTCTTCCCCGCTGGAGCCGAACCAAACTCTAAAGGTGTGCCTGGATCTTTCCGAGACTAAAGCCCACATTGAAGCTGATGGCGAAATCATCTGGTCGAACGATTCAGGACGCACTGGCGTACGTTTTCACAAGATATCCAAAGAGTCTTTACCGCAGCTTCGGCAGTGGCTGTTTATCAACAACATTATTGCCTGTGTGAATCATTCTGGTTTTGCGGCCCAACCTAAGATCGACGTCAGTGCTGCCATCGAAGCTTCTGAATACTCAGGCGCGCTGATGCCGGACCACACTTCTGCACTCATCGCGGTAGCAGCAATCGACAGAGAGGTTACTGCACTTGGTCCGAATGTTGATGCAGCTTTACAACTGATATCAAGCCGCGCTCGGGCATTAACGCGTGCCAGCGGCGCTGCGGTTGCCCTTTCCGGCGGGGACAATATGATATGCCGCGCCAGTTCTGGACCGGACACTCCACCGGTCGGTGCAACCCTGCACGTGGGATCAGGATTTTCCGGAGAGTGCGTCCGCACCGGCCAATTGCTGCACTGTGAAGATTCGGAGACCGATTCACGCGTGGACCGGGAAACTTGTAACTCTCTGGGGGTTCGTTCCATGATCGCCGCGCCGGTGCGGGTGGATGGATTGATTCTGGGAATCCTCGAAGTATTTTCTCCGCAAGCCCACATTTTTACTGAGTCCGATAAAGATATTTTGCGTCGCCTCTCAGAAACTGTTTCCCAGGTGGTTGTGCGCTCTGTGCTTCCGGCTAGTGGTAGTTCGGAGGTGTTGTCGGAAGGCTCTCCAGGTTCTGCTATCGGCTCTGAAGCAGACGAGTCATCTGGATTCTCGCGACTTTCAAGGCTGCTCTTAGCTCTGGTTGTTGCCGTTGTCATGTCCTTGCTGGCGTTCGTTGTGATTCCTCGAGTACGCGGCAAAACTACTGATTCACACGCAGCTATCCAGAACCCAGTTCCAGTATCTTCCAGTCCTAACCATGGAGCTCAGACGGCGAACACGCCTGAAACGTTAGCGGGGTTACGCCGGTTGGCGGAGCAGGGCGACACCACCGCTCAGTTTGATCTGGGAGCACGTTACGCAACCGGCGATAAGGTTAAGCAAGACTATACGGAAGCCGCTCACTGGTTCGAGCTTGCTGCCGACCGGGGAGAGGCCAAAGCACAGTCCGTTTTGGCGGCTTACTACTGGGACGGAACAGGTGTTCCCAAAGACCTTGGCAAGGCCTACTTCTGGGCGATTCTGGCGCGGGCAAATCAGGATGAATCCAGCCAGATACGCGCCGCGGAATTGGCCACCCGGCTAACCTACGGTGAAAGGCTCGCGATTCAGCAACAAGCCGATGACTGGATCAAACAGCACAGCCTTGGTATGACTTCGGCTTCCTCCCGGTAATTCAAAGCCGGTTCGTGTTTCCTGATTCAAGGGGACTAGAATCGCAATGTAGGTGTGTCATGTCCACGCTGCGGGAAGTTCTCGATCAACGAGTCCGCGAGGGCGAACTCTACGAAAAGTTAGACCGTAACCGGGTCCGTTGTTACGCGTGTGGTCACTGTTGTCCAATCCTTGACGGGCAGCCGGGAGTTTGCAAAGTACGGTACAACCAGGGCGGAACCCTCTACGTTCCTTGGGGGTATGTCGCCGGCATTCAGTGTGATCCCATCGAGAAAAAGCCTTTCTTTCACGCCTACCCCGGCGCTTTAGCTTACAGTTTCGGAATGTTGGGCTGTGATCTCCACTGTGGCTATTGTCAGAACTGGGTGACATCACAGGCCTTACGTGATCCGAACGCGACTTCACCGCCGCTCCAGGCCTCTCCAGAGGAGTTGGTTCAGGACGCCATTCGACAGGGCGCAAAGGTTCTGGTTAGCACCTATAACGAGCCACTGATCACCAGTGAGTGGGCGGTGGCCGTGTTCAAAGAGGCCAAGGCGGCAGGATTGATTACCGGCTTCGTTTCCAATGGGAATGGCACGCCACAGGTGCTGGAATATCTGCGCCCGTGGGTTGATCTCTACAAAGTTGATCTTAAGAGTTTCGACGACCGCCGCTATCATGAACTGGGGGGGCGTATCGGCCCCATTCTTGAGACAATCCGTAGTTTGTACAAAATGGGCTTGTGGCTTGAGATCGTCACATTGCTGATTCCCGGTTTCAACGATTCGGAGGATGAACTGCACCGCCTGACAGAATTCATTGCCAGTGTGTCGGTCGATATCCCTTGGCACGTGACCGCATTTCACCAAGACTACAAGATGGACGATCCGGAAAATACCCGTCCGGAAGATCTGTTGCGCGCTGCCGCCATCGGAAAGAAAACCGGGCTTCGATATATCTACGCCGGGAATCTACCGGGGCAAGTAAGTGAGCTGGAAAACACGCATTGCTCTCATTGCGGCGAAATAGTGGTTCGCCGACATGGGTACTTAATACGGGATTATCGCATCACTCCCGAGGGTTCCTGCCCGAAATGTGGAGAGAGCCTCCCCGGCCGCTGGGCGAGCAAGTTCGACGGCCAGGTGGCAGACTCTCCTTTCTCACCTCATCGCCGCTCACATTTAGTTACAATCCTCAATTAGCAAAAAGCCACTGCATGAGAAAGTCGCCCATTGCCGCACTTCTGTGCCTGCTCTGTCTTATGGCAGCTTGTTCGCCCCGCGACTTCCTTACCCGGCGGCTGGCGGCCGATCTGATCGAAGCTTCGGATGCTTTCAAAGCCACGCAACGGTTTTGGATGCGCACCGGGCCGGTCTCCAATAAAGACTATGTTTCGCCGCAATACCTGGTGTTGCAGCGGCATGGATGGATTAACGCATCGAATACGGCCTGCCCTCCCCAGATTGGCCCACCGCCGTGTTGGGAGGTAGCTTTGACCCCGCTCGGGGTTGAAACTTTCCGCAACCTGATTCAAGGGAATGCCGGCGAATCTAACTATTTCAGCGTTCCCGCGGCTCGGCGCCAGTTGGTTTCAGTAAACGGAATCAGCAAAGATGAATCCCTGGCTGAGGTAGATTTTGTTTGGAAATGGGCGCCATTGAATGAAGTGGGTGTGGCGTTTTACGGCGATGGCGTGCAATATACATCCACGGTCGGGTTCCGAAAGTTCGACGACGGCTGGCGGGTGATCGAATCAACCCCGCCACGGCGCTACCCAAGTATGGATGAGGCTCTGAAAGACGCGGCTTCGAACCAATGATCGCGGCGCCGCCATCGTGGCTCCGCAAGCTGGCAAATTGGCTCACTCCCCGTCGAATCCGCGCACAGGCTATCGTCCTCGCTTTATGCCTTTGGTCGGTAGCGATAGCTGATTTTTCAACGTACGGCCTGATAGACCGGGCAGGTAACATCAAATTTCAGGACTTTCTTCAGTTCTATATCGCTGGGAAACTGGTCAGCCAGCATCGTGCCGGCGAACTTTTTGATCCAGAGACCGAAGCCCACCAAACCCAGGCGCTGCTGGGGCATCCTGCCGTAATCAAATTGCCTACTGTATATGGGCCGCAGCTTGGACTTTTCTTTGCACCCTTCAGCCGGATGCCGTTTCTGCTTGCCGCTTCGCTTTGGACCGTGATCAGCATTCTGGCCTATCTGTTTGGTTGCTACTGGATACGGCAGGCATGTCCAAGCCTGCATCATGCACGAGGGCTGTTCCTGCCACTACTTCTTGCATTTCCACCGTTCTTCCATTTTGTAGTTCGCGGCCAACTCTCAAGCATCATTTTGCTGTGTTTTGTCGCAGCTTTTTTCGCGTTTCGATCAGGGCACAACTGGCTTGCCGGGGTGGCGTTGGGATCGCTAGTTTTCAAGCCACAGTTTCTGGTAGGTGTTGTCGTTATTTTGCTCTGCGCTTGGGCATGGAGGAGCCTGACTGGAATCATGGTCGGCTGTCTGGCGCAATTGGGAATGGCTTGGGCATATTTTGGAACGTCGGTGATGCGCGAATATGCAAGAACGCTAATGCATCTCCGGCAAATGACGGCGACCTTGGAGCCGGGAGTTGCCCATACGCAAATGCATTCCCTGCGTTCGTTTTGGACGCTGATATTTCCCTGGCCGGAAGTGTCTGGGATCCTCTATGTTCTGAGTTCGATCGCAGTCTTGGTGTTCGCGACAAAAGCGTGGAGTTCGCGAGGTCCGCTAACCTTGCGCTTTTCCGCACTGGTATTGGCCACAGTGCTGGTGAACCCGCACTTGTTTGTCTACGATCTGCTCGTTCTTGCTCCGGCGTATCTTCTGATCGTGGACTGGACTATGCAGTACCCTGAAAATCCCTGGTCAAGGGGTTTGCGGGCTCTGCTTTATCTCTCCTTCCTGTTGCCCTTGTTTGGACCAGTGGCGATCTGGACCCATGTGCAGTTGTCTGTCATTGTGTTTGCAGGATTGCTGATTGTTTTAGCATCGATCGTGCGTGCGCAGGGTGGACCGCCTGGTTTGAGGGAAGCGCAAAGCTAAGGACAGATCGAAGTTAACGCGCAGCAGGCCTGGCCGCAGCGCTAGCCATTGTGACTTTATGTTGCGTGGCCACAAAGCGCGCGATGCCTCTGTAGATAGCTTCGGCGATCCGCTGGCGGTACGCCGAATGCTTGAGGCTTTTTTCGTCTTTGGGGCTGCTGACGAATGAGACCTCCGCCAGGATTGCCGGCATCGTTGTACCCGTAAGCACCACGTAGGATGCTTTTTTAACGCCCCGGTCCTCGATTCCTGGATTTTCTTTGCCTATGCGTCCATAGAGGGCATTTTGCACCCTGTTGGCAAGCCGCTGGGATTGCAAGGCCTTTTCTTTGATGTCTACATTGGTCCAATCGACTTGCTGGACACTACCGTCAGTTCCCGGAACGCGCGCGTTCAGTGAAGAGTAAGTATTGGAATAGTAGGTCTCGACCCCACGCGCTGAAGGAGTATCACTATAGTTGGCGTGGATCGAGATAAAAAAATCCGCCTGTGCAAGATTGGCAATCTCAGCCCGTTTCTCCAGCGGTATGTAAGTGTCATCGTGTCGGGTATAAATCACCTCGCCCCCCAGCTTCTCGGTGATCAACTTGCCCAGCCGCGCTACGATGTCCAGCGCCAGGTCTTTTTCCATCAGTCCGCGGCGGCCGATGGTCCCTTCGTCCCAGCCACCATGCCCGGCATCGAGCGCCACACGAAACTTGGCGACTTGCATCGTCACGGGCGCCTTCTCGGCACGTGCTGGAGGAGCAGGCTGCGTTAACGCTGGTGTGGAATGAGTTTGAATCGCTCCCGGCTGGACTTTTGGTTGAATGGGTGCGAACAAATCCAGACTTGTCTTTGGAGGCGCAGGTGCCTCTGCGCTGTGTACTTCTACCTCAAGACGATAAGGGTCCTGGTTCAAACGTACCGTGTAGCCCGGGCTGTTCTTGGTGTCCAGAACGATGCGGGTTGTCCCCGGCACCGGCTGGGCTACTCGGATTCGCATTAAGAAAGCATCGCCGACATCCAGAATCTTCCCCACCAGCTTGTGCTCCAGGGTGGTGTCGGGAAGATCGAAATAAATGCGATCGGGACCGGTAAGACGGTGTTCTTCATACCGCACATTATCTTGCAGATCAATCACTACGGTACTGGAAGTTGGCGAGGACCAATGACGGATACCGGTAACAGCGGTCGGCCCATCGCCTTTGTCATGGGACGTATCTTGCGTGGCAGCTAACGGAGTTGCCGACGGCTGTGTGGGTGTAACCGGAGCTTGCTGGGAACTAGCTGAATTCAGATTTGGGGTCTGACCCGCGCGCAGCTTCCACCAAATGCCGGTACCTGCCAGGGTTGCCAACAGCACGATCCCGAGAACAATTTTCAACCCCGGTCGAGAAGCGCGCAAAGGCTCGTCTATCTGAAAATGTGGGACAGGAATCGGTTCTGTAACAACCGGCGTAACGTTCTCACGGACAGCTTCAACCTGTGGTTCAGGAATCGATGTGGTTTCTGTCGCCACTAGTTGCTGCGAAGAGTTTTCGACCAAAGGTTCTTCCGCTGGAGCCGGGAACTGCGGCACAATCTCAACCGTGCGGGTCTTTTCTTCCGGCTTCATCGCCCCCAGAATCAACTCTGCGAGCAAATTCAAGCTGCGGATGTTGCTGTCTTGAAATGCATAAGCTTTGCTGGAAAAGGCCTCAATCAGCCCGACGGTGCCGTCTCGTCCGATCAGCGGAACCGCAACCATCGAACGAGTGCCCAGGCGGCGTGCAGCTTGAACGTTTACACGTGAATCGGTTTCCGTGTCGTCACAACGGACAATTTGCCCCGTGCGGAAACAAGCCCCGGAGAATCCTGAATTCGGGTTGAGCTTGGCGCGTTTGTCCGGTGCAATCGTCCCCGAAGACGCTCTGCAAATGATGTCGCCGCCCTCCGCCAAAGCAATGGCGACGCCGTTGGCCCCGGTCAAGGCCACAGCACGGTCCGCCACCAGCTGAAGCACCTCATCCAGAACGAACTTTTCAATTTGTCCGGACGGTGTTTGTGCCGCTTCAGCCTTCTGCCGCCGTACTTGATCGTGCAGAGCAGAGAACGCGAGTAGCGCTTGCAAAGCCTCGTGTCCAGTTCCACCCGCGGGCACAAAAACTGGCGGTGCAGTATTTCCCGGCTGTGTGTGCCAGTGGAATCCCAAATTCGGGTTGTTGGGACTAGCGCTCATGAATCTGAATTAAGGTCCTGAGGAAACCAGGGGACAAAGGTTTCACACCTTAAGTTACAAGGGTTTGCAGGCAACCGCAACATCTTCCCGCAGCACGAAGGGATGGGAGTTCCAATATGAACCTTTGTAAGCCCCGGCGCGATGGTTGCAGGGGGAGTCCATCCCAGTTATTCTTGAACTACCAGGTAGTAGACAGGGCTGTGGTGGATAAGCAAAAACAGAGTAAGCGGGGCTGGCTTTGGCCCCTGGGACTGGTGGCTACCGGCGTTGCGGGTGCTGCGGTTGTGATTCTCCGCGGTTGCTGGCATGGGAAGATGAGCTGGCCGGTACGCGCCCAGGAGTACTCCTACCAGGTGTGTTTGGGCTGTGGAATCAAGCGTTTATTCGATGAGAAGGCCTTCCGCGCCTACGGCCCTTATAGTTACGACCTCAACCGGCTGATCAGCAGTCAACGTTCCCGCGTGACTGAACTTCCGCTCGAGCCACGCCCTTCCGAACACCGTACCGCTTCTTAGCTCACATCTCCCGATTGGAAGTACTGCTGTTCAACCCAGAGTTCGAGTCTCTTGGCCAGGCCCGAGCCGATCTGCATAAAACGGATTCCCGCATTGCCATTGCTGTCCGCCCAGGCAACTTTCCCGTCGGCGCGGACGGCAGATCCAATATCTGGCAAAGAGAAATTCACCCGGATGTTTTCGGCAAATGAAAGCGGCTGGCGAGAAACAATTTTGACGCCGCCTTTGCTGATATTCACCACCCGCGCCTTCATGCGCTTCCCGGTGTGGCGGACTACCGAAGCCGAAAGGTCCAGTGATTCCCGGTAGTAGCGCAGCCGCTCGTTCATAATCAGATTGCGCGCGGCAGACAAAGTGTGTACGGCTTGTTCCACTGAAACTGGTTTTTCCACCACGAAGGTCGCCCCCGTGCCCCGGAGGCCGTTTCTGTTCGGCGATCCGCTGGCAATTACCACCGGCGCTGCGCCCGGCAACGACGTAAGCAGCTTACGCAGAAAATGACGAGTTCCATCGGAATCGCAGTCCACGATCACTGCATCGACTCTTGATTTCTTGAGCCGAATCCATGCACGATCCAGTTCGGATTCGACATCAACGTCAATATGAAGTCCGCTGAGTATGCATTCGAGCACGCTGACTTCCTGCCAGTCGCGCGAGATGATCATGGATGAGAGAGACATTAAGGGACACTGTAGCCTTGGCGAGTGGGTTTACTAAGATCACTAAAGTAATCGCACCGTCGTTGGTCGGTGGCCACTGGTCATTCAGCCAAACCAAAGACTCCAACGTCTACAGTTAAGACGCCAACGACTAACGACCAACGACCTAGGACTGGCTTCTGTACCAATCGACTGTTCGACGCAAGCCTTCCTCGAATTCAACTTGCGGCTTATACCCAAAACATTTTTCCGCCCGCGACAAATCTGCCAGAGAATGCTTGATGTCCCCGGCGCGTTCAGGGCCATGTTTTACTTCGCCTTTATATCCCGTAAGCCGTTTGAGTACTTCGAAAGTCTGATTGAGGTCGGCGCGCTTGCCGGTCGCACAATTAAACACTCTTCCTGCGACCTCGGTTGCCGGCGCACTGCATGCCAGCAGATTGGCGCTGACTGCGTTGTCAATATAGGTGAAATCACGGCTTTGCGAGCCGTCCCCGAAGATAATCGGCGGTTCACCCTTTAACATCTGCATGGTGAATTTAGCCAGCACGCCGGAATACTGAGAGGACGGGTCCTGTCTGGGCCCGAAAATATTGAAGTAACGTAGACACACCGTCTCCAGCCCATAGCAGCGGAAAAAGGAAATCATGTAGTGTTCCCCCGCCAGCTTGGCCACTGCATAGGGAGAAATAGGATTTGGAGTCATGTCCTCGCGCTTAGGCAGCGTCGGGGTATCGCCATAGGCGGAGGACGACGCCGCATAGATCACGCGCTTAACTTTGGCATCGCGGGCAGCCACCAACAAATTAAGTGTTCCGTCGACGTTGGCCCGATTGCTGGCGACTGGATCCATGACCGACTTGGGGACCGAAGGGAGTGCGGCTTCGTGGAAAATGAAATCTACGCCCGTGCAGGCGTCATTCAGTGCCGCGATATCCAGCAAGTCCGCCTGGCGGAAATCAATTCGATCTAGAATTTCAGCGAGGTTTTCACGCTTTCCAGTCGAGAAATTATCGATTCCGCGAACTTTGTCTCCCTGGTCCAGGACAGCCCGTGCCAGCGCCGACCCGATAAAGCCTGCGATGCCGGTTACGAGGTAGGTGGCCATGTCCCGTCCATCATAATGGATCGCTCACCGACACTGTGCGACGGCATGGTGAAATGCGTGTCTGAAGGATTTACCCGAAATCTACACCTAATTCGGGCATGCGGAAATTTTCTATGGCAGTTCGAATCTCCTGCCACAGTTCCTCCCTGCCCATCCTGGTCTTGGCGGAATAGCGCAGCACACGCAGGCTTCCCAGGTCACTTGCCAGTTTGTCAATCGTGCCGTGCAGTTTGTTCGAGGGAAGGCGATCACTCTTGGTGGCAATGATTAAGGTCGGACGACCCGTGGCGTGCAGGAACTCCAAAAGTTGCTTGTCGCTGGTTTGTGGCGGCACATTGGGGTCAACCAGTACCAGGCATAGCGCCAGAGACGGACGGTCCGTCAAATAGGGATCTATGAATCCCGACCATTGGGCAGAAATATCGCGCGGTACGCGGGAGTAGCCGTAACCCGGCAAATCAGCGAAAAGCATCTCTGGTTGTGGCTTTCCCGGCCAACGCACTTCGAAAAAATTGATGGCTTGCGTCCGGCCCGGTGTGGAACTGGTCTTGGCGACTTTTGCCCCCAGCAGGGAATTGATCACGCTCGACTTGCCGACGTTGGAGCGCCCCAGAAACGCAACCTCGGGAAAAGTTGGGGCGGGGAAATGCCTGATGTCAGTCGCCGATAACAAAAATCGCGTCAGTACGCGCATGAGCTAGTTTGCAGGCTACTGCGGAAAGTTGCAAGAAGATGGTTAACTCAAGCCCAGCGGTCGTTTCGTGTCTGCAACGTCTTTTTCTTCAATTGGCCGGTAGCGGTGCCACAAGTGGAGAATGCCCCACACCGCCAAACCGATTCCAAGGCTGATGAGGAAGAACCAGCGGTACGCGGGAAGTGCCACAAGCAGAATTACCACCACGACGACTGCCACAATCAGCGCGGCAGTTCCCTTGGGCGACAACTTACTAATCTGGGAGGTGAAAGCCATATGAACCTGCCAGCCGCTATTTTACGCTTTATTGGTGGGCGGAAGGGGGCTCGTTGGGTGGCGTAATCGCGCTGATTGGCTCAACCGTCTCATCGATATGAGGCAGAGGCCGCTCGAGCGCGATGGCCAGGACCTGGTCCACAGTGTCGACAAAGTGCAGCTTCATTGCAGTACGAAGGTTTTCCGGGACCTCAGCCAAGTCTTTCTCATTGTCTTTTGGCAGAATCACTTCAAACAGTCCGGCGCGGTGTGCGGCCAGCAGCTTTTCCTTCAGCCCACCAATGGGAAGCACCTTGCCGCGCAGGGTGATCTCGCCGGTCATAGCCAAGTCGCGGCGCACCGGAATCTTGCTCAGCGCACTGGAAATCGCTGTGGCGATGGTGATTCCCGCCGAGGGCCCGTCTTTCGGAATAGCCCCTTCCGGTACGTGAACGTGGATATCCAAAGAGCGATAGAAATCGCGATTCAGCCCGAGGCGCAAGGACCGGGAGCGGACGTAGGACATAGCCGCCTGCGCCGATTCCTGCATCACATCGCCGAGTTTGCCGGTGAGGATGAGCTTGCCTTTACCATCGACGACGGTGGCTTCGGTGCTCAGAATCGAACCGCCAACCTCAGTCCAGGCCAGCCCGGTCACCAAGCCAATTTCACTTTTTTCGTGAGCAAGGGTGTCGCGGAATTTGGTCACACCCAGGAAGTCGTTCACGTTTTCGCTGGTGATGCTGACGCTATAGTTCTCGCCTTCTTTAACCACCTTGCGCGCCACTTTGCGGCAAACGTTGCCGATTTCCCGCTCCAGGTTGCGGACGCCGGCTTCGCGGGTATACGACCGGATCAAAGCAGTGATCGCCTCATCGGAGAATTTGATGTTCTTCTCCGTGAGCCCGGCCTGGTCCATTTGTTTCTTGACCAGGAATTGCTTGGCGATCTCAACTTTTTCCGGTTCGGTGTAGCCGTGCAGCCGCAGAACTTCCATGCGGTCCTGCAAAGCGGCTGGAATCGTGTGCATCACGTTGGCTGTGGCCACGAAAAAAACTTGCGACAAATCGTATTCGACGTCGAGGTAGTGGTCGATGAACATGTAGTTCTGCTCGGGGTCGAGCACTTCGAGCAGAGCGGCAGACGGGTCGCCGCGGAAGTCCATGGACATTTTGTCCACTTCGTCCAGCATGAAGACCGGGTTTTTGGTGCCCGCCTTCTTCATCATCTGGATGATCTGACCGGGCAGGGCCCCGATATAAGTGCGACGGTGGCCGCGAATTTCGGCCTCATCGCGCACACCACCCAGCGACATGCGTACAAATTTGCGTCCCGTCGCCTTGGCGATGGACATTCCCAGCGAAGTCTTGCCGACTCCGGGAGGCCCGACGAAGCACAGAATGGAGCCTTTAGGGTTCTTTACCAGCTGACGAACCGCCAAGAACTCCAAAATGCGCTCTTTGATCTTTTCCAGGCCGTAGTGGTCTTCGTTGAGCACTTTCTCGGCGCGGGAGATGTTCTTGATCTCTTTGGAACGTTTCTTCCACGGCACAGCCAGCAGCCAGTCGAGATAGTTGCGCGAAACTGTCGACTCGGCCGACATCGGTGGCATGGCTTCCAGCTTCTTCAGTTCCTGGAGCGCCTTTTCGCGGACCTCTTTCGACATTCCTGCGTTGTCAATCTTCTTTTTTAGCTCGTCAAATTCGCTCTTCTCGCCACGGCCCAGTTCCTTCTGGATGGCCTTGATCTTCTCGTTGAGGTAATACTCTTTCTGCGCCCGCTCCATCTGCCGCTTGACCCGCGACTGGATGGTGCGGTCCATGTTCAGCTTTTCAATCTCAATATCGAGCACATCGCCGATACGGTTCAGCCGCTCGGCGGGATCGAAAATTTCCAGTATCTCCTGCTTCTCTTCAATGGAAAGTTGCAGATTGGCAGCGATGGTGTCAGTCAGTTTGGCCGGGTCTTCCATGCGCACGGCGGCGATCATGGTCTCGTAGTTCAGAGACTGACAGAGCTTCACATATTGCTCAAACAACCCAGTGACCCGCTGCATGGCGGTTTCAATCAGCGGAGTGGTCTCAACCGTATAGCGCGCTACCCGGACCGAGGCCTGCATGAAGCCTTCGGTCTCGGTGATTTGCAGGATTTTGCCGCGCTCCAGGCCTTCGACCAAAACCTTGATATTGCCATCGGGCAGCTTCAGGCTCTGAACGATGTTGACCACGGTGCCGACCTGATAGATCTCGTTGGGCTTGGGCTCATCCACACTAGCGTCGTGCTGCGTAGCCAGGAAGATTTTCTTGTCCGCGGCCAGCGCGTCTTCCAGGGCACGAACGCTCGACTCCCGTCCCACTACGAACGGGGTCATCATGTAAGGGAAAATGACCACGTCCCGAATGGGCATCATGGGCATTTTGCGGGTTTCGAATTTTTCCTTGTTCGGTGTGGTCACTATGACTCCGGAGAAAGCTTCTAGCCGCTAGCTTCTAGCTGAACCGGGGCATCGCATGGTTTAGCCAGAGGCTAGGAGCTAGTAGCTAAAAGCTGGGTTTAGCCCGCCTTATCCATCATAGCAATAGAAACGTCCCGTTTCTCGACCATTAAGCCAGTAACTTCAAATTCTTTGACCTTTTTCTGGCTGGGTAGATGGTACATCAGGTCGAGCATGAGCTCTTCCAGGATCATGCGCAGGCCGCGGGCCCCGACTTTGCGGGCCATGGCCTGGCGGGCGATGGCTTTCAGGGCGTCTTCACTGAACTTCAGGCGGACGTTTTCGAACTCAAATAAACGCTGATATTGCTTGATGATAGCGTTCTTCGGCCGAGTCAGGATCTCGATCAAAGCAAACTCGTCGAGGTCTTCCAGCACGCCGACCACGGGAAGGCGGCCTACAAATTCGGGAATCAAGCCGAAGCGGATGAGGTCTTCCGGCTGGACTTCACTCATCAGTTCAAAATTTTGCTTGCGGGCGACTTCTGCGGATGTCTCTGCCTTCTTATTCTCTTCCTCGGCCTTAAACCCGAGTGATTTCTTGCCCTTGCGGCGACCGACAATCTTGTCCAACCCTACAAACGCTCCGCCACAGATGAACAGGATGTTGGTGGTGTCAACCGGCGTGAATTCCTGATGTGGGTGCTTGCGTCCACCCTGAGGAGGCACATTGGCGATGGTGCCTTCTAAAATCTTAAGCAGAGCCTGCTGTACGCCCTCGCCGGAAACATCGCGGGTGATGGACGGGTTTTCGTCCTTGCGGCCAATCTTGTCCACTTCGTCGATGTAGATGATGCCAGTCTGGGCGCGGCCCACGTCGCCGTCGGCGGCCTGCAATAGCTTCAGGATGATGTTCTCGACATCCTCGCCGACATATCCGGCTTCCGTAAGCGTCGTCGCATCGACAATGGCAAACGGCACATCCAGCATGCGGGCCAGAGTTTGCGCCAGCAACGTTTTGCCGGTGCCGGTCGGCCCAATCAGCATGATGTTTGATTTTGTAAGCTCTATGCCATCGCTGGTCTTCTGGCGGTTCATGTAAATCCGCTTGTAGTGGTTGTAGACGGCGACGGCCAGCTTCTTTTTGGTCTGCTCCTGCCCGATCACGTACTCATCAAGAAAGGTCTTCACTTCCTGCGGCTTGGGCAGCTGGCTAGGCGTAGTAGCCGGCGGGGTGGCAGCGCGGTCGTCCTCCAAAATGGAGTTGCATACCGCGACGCATTCATCACAGATGTAAGCGCGAGGGTAGTCGCTGGGCGACGAAATCAGCTTGGCCACCGCGTCTTGCGACTTGTGGCAGAACGAGCAGCGCAACATCTCTTCGTTGCCTGTCCTATTTTTCACTCGGCTTACTCCTTTAAGCGGCCAGATTCGAGCGGCGAAAAACTGATAATACTCTTATCTGGTCTTGTAGATGATGTCGTCTATGATTCCGTATTCCTTAGCCTGTTGCGCATTCATAATGAAGTCGCGCTCGACGTCTTTTTCCACCTTTTCCAGCTTTTGCCCGGTGTGCTTGGACAGCAACTGGTTGGTGATTTCGCGCATGCGCAATATTTCCCGCGCATGTATATCAATATCGGTCGCCTGGCCGGAAAGCCCACCCATCGAAGGTTGGTGGATCAAAATCCGCGAATTAGGAAGAACCAATCTCTTTTTGGGTTCACCCGAGGCCAAAAGTAATGCCGCCATACTGGCCGCTTGGCCAATGCAAATGGTCGTGACGTCGTTCTTTACATACTGCATGGTGTCGTAGATGGCCATGCCCGCGGTAATCGAACCACCTGGCGAGTTGATATAGAGCTGGATGTCCTTTTCGGGATCTTCCTGCGCCAGGAACAACATCTGGGCAATAACCAGGTTGGCAATGTTGTCGTCGATCGGCGTGCCGATAAAAATAATGTTGTCGCGCAATAGCCGGGAATAAATATCGTAGGCCCGTTCGCCCCGCCCGGTTTGCTCAATCACCATGGGTACCAGCATTGCTTGTGGTCCTTTCAAGGTCCCGCTTACGCGGACTGGTTATACAAAAAGTCCAGAGTCTTTTCGCTGCGGATCCTGGCCTTGATTCTGTCGAGTGCTCCATCCTGGGTCAAACGTTGGCGGATGGACTCTTCCGATTGCTTCGATTGCCGGGCCAGTGACGCGACCTCCTGGTTGACTTCATCATCGCTGACTTCGATTTTTTCTTCATCAGCGATCTTTTCCAGCAGCAACGATGCCTTTACTTCCTGTACCGCTTGGTCGCGTTGACCGGCACGAAGGCGGTTGAAATCCATCTTCTTGATGTCTTCCTGGTGCATTCCCTGGGCTGCCAGGGCGCGCAACCCACGGTCGAGACGGATGTCAATTTGGTGCTCGACCAGAGCCTCGGGCACTTCCAGGTTGTTGCGCTTCACCAATTCTGCCACCAGTTTGTCTTTGGCTGCATGCTCGGCAGCATGTTTGCGCTCGGATTCCATGCCCTCGCGAAGGCGCCGGCGGACTTCCTCCAGCGTGGCGAATTCCCCCAACTGCTTGGCGAAGTCGTCGTTCAACTCAGGCAGCGTTTTCTCTTTGATTGCGTTCACTTTCACCGTATAGGTGAACGTCTGGCCCGCCAGGCGCTTATCATTCGAATCCTCCGGATAAACGACATCGAAGGTACGTTCTTCACCGGCGGATACACCGCGCAGGTTCTCGGTGAACTCCGGCATGGTGGTCTTGCCATTAATCTCGATCAAGACCTCGTCCATGTGGACGGGCTTGCTTTCACCTTCTTTGGGCTTGCCGTCGAGCGCTGCCTGGGCGAAGTCGCCATCCGCGAGGGGGCGGCCTTCGACGGAGTTAAAGGTGGCTTGCTGGTCGCGCAGGCCGTTTAGCGTGTCCTCAATTTCTACCTCAGTGACATTAACTTCAGCCTTTTCCGCGCGCAGGTCCTTGTACCCCTCGACCTTGACCTCAGGCATAACTTCAAAACTGGCCTTAAAACGTAGCGGCTCATTGTCGTGAATATGAAGATCGGAGACCTGCGGCTGCGATACCGGCCGCAAGCCCTGCTTATCCGCTTCACGGCGGAAGTAGCGCGGCACCAAGGCTTCTACCACTTCGCTCTTGATGTCTTCCGCAAAGCGCTGCTTGATGATTGAGGCGGGCACGTGTCCGGCGCGGAAGCCCGGCAGGCGGGCGTGCTTCTGGTATTTCAGGATCAGGGTTTCAGTCTCGCGGGTGACTTCCGCGGCTGGAATCTCCACCGAGATTTCCCGCTTCGTGCTGGTCTCTACAGGGCTCACATTTTTGAGTGTAAAGACAGAAGGAGAGAAGCGTCAAACGGCTGAGGCCCGTTTGGTAACTTTGGTTACCCATACCAATGGTCACGCCGGACTCTTTACAATCTGAGGACCGAGGACCAGCAACCGAGAACTGAACATGCCATCCAAGAATCCTGCCTGGCTTACTGAACTCAATCACCAAGTCGTTTCCTGTACACGCTGCCCGCGGCTGGTGGAATACCGCGAGCGCATTGCGCGCGAAAAGCGCCGTGCTTACCGGGATTGCGAGTATTGGGGCAAGCCGGTTCCAGGGTTCGGGGATCCAAATGCCCGGGTACTGGTGTTAGGACTGGCTCCGGGAGCGCATGGGTCCAATCGCACGGGGAGGCCATTTACCGGTGATGCTTCGGGAAATTTTATGTATCCGGTGCTCTACGAAACGGGATTCGCCAATCGGCCGACCGCTGTGGATCGCAAGGATGGGCTCAAGCTGAAAGACCTCTACATCACTGCCGCAGCGCGTTGCGCTCCTCCCGACAACAAGCCTCTGCCGGAAGAACTCGCCAACTGTGCCGAGTATCTGGACAGGGAATTGAAGAGCTTGAAAAAACTCAAGGTGATCGTCGCATTGGGCAAGATTGCCTTTGATGCCTATTTGAACTACCTGAAGCGGCACATGCTGGTAAAAAGTAGAGGCGATTTTATTTTCCGGCACGGCGCGAAGTACAACATGCCGGACGGCAAAGTTCTATTGGCCACTTACCATCCGTCCAAGCAAAACACACAAACTGGAAAGCTGACTCGGCCCATGTTTGTACGGATTTTTAAAGAAGCGTCAGAGCTTGCTGATCGGCAATCTCAAGAACAACCCTTGTTATAGTTGACTAGCAATGACCTTCAGACTCTGTCTTCCGCTATTGGCAATAGTCTTTTTTGGCCTTTACTGCTCCGCGCAGGATGATAGGTCTCAGACTCCCAGCCAACCCCCGATCCAGGACAACAGCTTTCTGGTAGAAGAAGCGTATAACCAGAATTTTGGAGTTGTGCAGCACATCTCCAGCTTCACCCGGTTCTTCGACAGCAAGGATTGGGTCTACACCTTCACCCAGGAGTGGCCGGCTCCAGGCGACGAACGTCACCAGCTGAGCTATACGCTAGCTCTTCAACATGCGGGAGCCTTTCCCGGATCGGGCGCGGGAATCGGTGATGTCTTATTCAACTATCGCTACCAATTAGTTGGCAACGGCAACACTAAAGTCGCCTTTTCCCCACGCGCGACTCTAATCTTTCCGACAGGAGATTCCATGGCTGGGCGGAGTGCCGGTGGGTTCGGCGTGCAGACGAACCTTCCACTCAGCGTGGTGATCAAACCGAAGCTGGTCACGCACTGGAATGCGGGTGCGACCTTCGTGCCCCATGCTCAAGACAACTTAGGGAATCACGCCTTCAGCGCCGGCTATAACTTCGGGCAGAGTTTCATCTGGCTGGCAAAGCCGCGTTTCAACGTCATGATGGAGACTGTTTTTGCCGCCACTCAAGGTGTCGTCGCTCCCGACAAGACGCAGTGGGACAGATCAATATTCATCAGCCCCGGAATTCGCTGGGCGTACAACTTCAAGAACGGTTTGCAGATTGTGCCGGGGATTGGTGCTCCGATTGGCGTGGGGCCGAGCGGAGGAGAAAGGGCGCTCCTGCTCTACCTGAGTTTTGAGCACCCCTTCCGCAAGATTCCGAAAAAATAAACTACGAATTCATACTTGTTAGTTCTTATTTGGCCTACTTTTGAACAGGAACTTTCGCGCCAATTCGCAATTTGTTTAACGGGAGGGCGTCGTCGACGATTACCTGTCCTACCGCCACTCTCAGGTCCTCAAACATAAAGAACGGTGCCACCATCGATTTATTCGGAATTATTTTGGTGTCAAATACCACTGGCTGAGAACCAGGAACCGAGAACTGAGCACCGATTTGCCCAGCCCAGCTTACCCAATGGCCTAAGGCATGGTAAGAATCAGTTGCCAGTTCCTGGTTCCCGGTTCTCGGTTGGGGCATGGAACGCTACGAACACTGGTTCAGGCTCCAGGTGCACGCCCCAGATCTCGGCGACCCTGTCTTGAATGTGCTCTTTCAGCCCCAGAATGTCGTCCGCGGTTGCCTCACCCCGGTTCACAATGGCCAGCGCGTGCTTGCGGGAGATGCCAACCCGTCCGCTGCTGTATCCCTTGCTGAACCCTGAGTGCTCGACCAGCCAGGCCGCGGAGATTTTTCTTTGAGACTCGAGCGCGGGGTAACTGGGAATCTCAAATCCCTTGGCCTTGGCGCGTTGGGTAAGGGCCTCGAACTGTTCTGGTGAAAGCACGGGATTCTTGAAGAATGATCCTGCGCTACGGCAGTCTTCGTCGCCCGGAGTGATCAACATGCCCTTGCTGGCGCGTATGTGCCGAACTGCCTCGCGCACATCAGCCAGTTTCGGTGGTACGCTCCATCCTGCAAAGTGTTTTTTTAAATCGCCATATTGAATTCGCGGTTCGCCATCCGGAACTAGTGCGTATGTGACTCTTACCAGGATGTAGCGTCCCCGCTGCGAGGTGTTGAAAATACTGGTGCGATAGCCGAAACCGCAGGCATCATTGCAGAGTTCGTGGAGTTGGCCGTCTTTCAGGTCCAATGCCAGGACCGACTCAACCGTTTCGGAAACCTCTTGTCCGTACGCCCCAACGTTCTGTACCGGAGTTCCGCCCACACTTCCGGGAATCCCGCTCAAGCATTCCACTCCGGCACAATTACGCGATACCGCCTGAGCAACAAAACGGTCCCACTCCTCCCCGGCGCCAACCTCGAACAATTTTTTGCCGTGTTCGTTGCGCTCCTCAATTCCCGTAATTCCGATTTTCACCACCAACCCCGGCCAGCCCCGATCGGAAATGACTAGATTGCTGCCGCCCCCGAGCACAAATAAAGGAAGGCCTTGTGCCTGCGCAAACGCGACCGCCTGGCTCACCTCTTGGGGCGTTTTTGCTTCTACAAAATATCTGGCCGGCCCTCCAACCCCGAAGGTGGTAAACGGCGCAAGGGCCACGTTTTCCTGTATTTGCATGATTGCCATCAATATATACGAGTGGCCCGTTGGTAACGCATATGGGGAGTTACGATCCGGCCTCACACGAAACATTAAATTTGGGTTAATATGCTCCCCAAGTTATTCACATCGTTGGAGGGTCCAGAGGCAAATGTATCCAGAGATCATGGTGGTTGGTATGCGCGACGAGTTGAAGAAGATGGGTGTGGCGGAATTGCGGACGGTTGAGGAAGTTGATCATGCATTAACTGGTCAGAAGGGGACGGCCATGGTGGTGGTGAACTCCATCTGCGGATGCGCTGCCGGGCGCATGCGGCCTGCGGTCCGTGCCGCTCTCCAGCACCAGAACCGGCCAGAGAGTCTTTTTTCAGTTTTTGCCGGACAAGACCTTGACGCGACCGAGCGTGCTCGCAGCTATTTCACCGGATATCCGCCGTCTTCGCCGTCCGTGGCAATACTTCGCGATGGCAAGTTGGTGCATATGCTCCAGCGCAGCGATATTGAACACCGCGAGGCAGTGGATATTGCCAGTGAACTGAAGCGGCTCTTCGACCAGCATTGCGCTAGTCCGGTGGAAGTGAATTCCTAACTGGTCAAAGCACACCCCCAATGGTTTGTCGTGAATCTAACGGGGAGATTTCTGCCTGCGGACCGCAGAAAACGTCATTTCGTTCACTGGGCTACGGGTCCTTCGCTTCCAGTCGAAAAACAGCGCGGCGTAGGTAAGTGTTATGTAGTCGGCAGAGGAGATACCCAATCGCTTAGCGGTACGGTCAATCCAGCGTGACGGCCCTTCGATCTCACCGAAATCCCCAATCGGAGTTTTATCCAGAACTACATGTCCCTCCCCGTCGCCCCATTCGGCGCGATATTTTTCGTAGCGAAAGCTGGGTTCGAACCCCAGAGCCCGGAGGATGGTATCCATTTTCTTGCCGTCGGTAATTCCGAGTTCTGTTTCCACGCGTATTTTGTGGCGTCCAGCCTTGCCTCTGGCCTTGTGAGTCAGTACCCAGAGGTCTCCGTACTTGCGGAGGCGCAATAGCTCACCCTTCTTCCGCAGTTGTTGTCCGGGCAGGTCGTAGAGAGTATTCATCTCATGCGTGCTTGGAGTGATGGGAAAGAAAGCCGCCGTGAGCAGACGTTTTGTGATCGTTGCCAGGCTGGTGACCCGAAATTTGATTTCAACTTCCTTGCTCGAAGCCATATCTCGCACGGGATTTCCGGCTATGAAAACGTGGGCAGTTTCACCAGGTCGTTGTTCGGTACCGACTCCAGCGGCTGGCCTGCCTTTCTCCAGGCCGCCAAACCGCCGACAATCACAAATGCTTTGAATCCATTCTCCCTAAGTATGTGCGCCACCCGGGCGCTAGTGGATTCGCGCGCTCAAGTACAGTAAAGGTAAATGTTTTTTTCGCGGGGAAGGTCTTTGATTTCCTCCGTGAGATTACTGGGCTCCAGTCGGATGGAGCCTTTGATGCGCGATGCTCCGGCGTCATAGTAGCCGTGGCTGCGCACATCGACTAACAGAATGTTGCTGTGTTCCTCGGCAGCTAGTTTTTCCACCAACTCCTGCACCTGAACCCGCGGTACAACGCGGTACATCGAATGTTTACGATAGAGCCATACGCGATACGCTACATACCCAGCCAGAGCAATCAGAAATATGGTTTCAAACGCGCGGCCGGCGGTCTGGAAGCCGTGCACCATCGTGGCCAGCAATCCATGGAAGATAAATCCCATACTGACATAGGTGCCCACGTAGAGGACCACGCCCAGCAAATCCAGCTGTAGAAACTGGAACACTCGCATTTTCATGGTTCCGGCAAGCGGCGGCGCCATGGTGTTTACACCGGGAATAAATTTGGCGATCACCAACGTTGTCCGGCCACGCTTATAGAACGATTCGGCCGAGCGCAGAATACAGGTCTCCGGGTTCAGCGTGACCCGGCAAAGAAAGCCCAGCAGACGCCAGCCGGTGTAGCGGCCAATCACGAACAGGATCAAATCACCCGTCAGCATGGCCACTACGCACACCAGGAAAAGCTCAGGGACACGCAAAACCCCGGAAGCCGCGGCCGCGCCTCCGCCCGCTAACGCCAACGCCGCAGGCATGGGGAATCCGATCGCTTCGGCGAACACTACTGCGGCAACCGCAATATAACCGTGGTGCACAACCGCGGAGATGAAATCGTTCATGTGTAGTTGGAAGGCTGCTGTCAGTATAAAGAAAAATGCGGCAAGGGACCGCGCGGGAGCAGTTACTTCTCCCGTGCGACCACAAATTCGGGCGCCCACAGCAATGCCCGCTTAATTTCACTGTCCGGGAAGACGGAGATGGCGTTTCGCGCCGCTTCGGCATATTGCATGGCGCGTGCACTGGCGGCTTCCACGGAACAATACTTGCGAAGAATCTCCAGGACCCTTGCGTAGGGGACAACGTCAAAAGAGCGGTCTTTCAGTACGGTCTCGATCAGCTTGCGTTCCGGTGGTTCGCAAAGCTCCAGCGCGTGGATCACGGCCATGGTGACTTTGCCTTCGCGCAGATCGCTGGCCACAGGCTTGCCCAGGATGCTTTCCGATGCCGTGAGATCGAGTACATCGTCCACGATTTGAAACGCCATGCCCAGATTGCGGCCGTACTGCGAGAGATTTTCTTCCTGCTCAGGAGTCGCGCCGCCGAGTATGGCGCCCATGCGCATGCAGACCGAAAACAGGCAGGCCGTTTTGCGATAGATCAGATCGAAGTGTTCGTCGAGGGAAATAAGCTGGCCCAGCTTTTCCATCTGAAGCAATTCGCCCTCGACCATCTGCTGGGTCAGTTCGATGAGCGTGTCGAGGATGCGGAAGTTACGTTCCTGCAAGGCCACTTTGAAGGCCTGCATGTAAAGCCAGTCGCCGGCCAGCACGCACTTGGAATTTCCCCACTGGGTATTGGCGGCAGGGCGGCCGCGGCGGGTTTCGGCTTCATCAATGATGTCGTCGTGAACCAGAGTCGCGGTGTGGAGGATTTCAACGACTGCTCCGAGGCGTACAGCTCCGCGCCCTTCATAATCGAAAAGTTTGGATGACAGTAAAAGAAGCGCCGGGCGAATACGCTTGCCGCCGCCGTTGCGGAGGTATTCACCGATTTCCGTGATTGCCTCAACCCCGGAAACCGTATCGCGCCCGAACTCGCGCTCAATCGCAGCGAGGTCCTCGCGCAACAACTCGAAGATTTCTTTCCCGTTGATGGCGGCCGGTGTACTCAAAACTCTGTGGTCCTCTGTGTTCTCTGTGGTTAAAGCTCTTAGTTCGACCGGTAATTCGTAAACTGCATATCAATCCCAAAATCTTTCGACCGCAATAACGCAATGATCTCTTGCAGTGTGTCGCGGTCCTTTCCGCTTATGCGCACCAGATCACCCTGGATCGAGGCTTGCGCCTTCTTCTTGGAATCCTTGATTACTTTTACAATCTCTTTGGCTTTTTCAATCGGAATGCCCTGTTGCATAGTGATCTTCTGCCGTGCTGTCCCGCCCAGCGCCGACTCCACTGCGCTGTAAGTCAGGCCCTTCAGGGAAACTCCGCGCTTGACCAGCTTCTGTTGCAGGATTTCGTTCACTGCTTTCAGCTTGTAATCGTCGATGGACTGAATAACGACCGCGTCTTTTTCGAGCGTGATATTCGATTTCGAGTCCTTCAAGTCGAAGCGGGTGTGGACTTCCTTCAGCGCCTGCTGGATGGCGTTTGAGACTTCTTCCAGGTTGATCTTGCTGACGATGTCGAAAGTATTCTCGGGCATGTGTTTCTGATCTTTCTGAATTAAAAATCCAACTCTTGAGGTTATCAGAAGAACCGCTGCCGGGCACACGGAAGTGAAGGGTTTATTGTTCGCCCGGTTCAGATAATTTGAAAAATTTGTAGAAATTGCGGGTGGTCTGAAGACCAACTTCTTCGGTGGAGAGTCCGCGAAGCTCGCCTAACTGGCGGGCAACTTCCTTTACAAATGCCGGTTCGTTGCGCTTCCCGCGATTGGGGACAGGGGCCAGGAAGGGACAATCAGTCTCTATGAACATGCGGTCCAGCGGAACTTCTTTAGCGGTGTCCCGGATCTGCTGGGCCTTAGGGAAAGTGATATTGCCGGCAAAGGAGATCATGAATCCCAGGTCCAGCGCGCGTTTGGCATGGGCCGGAGTGCCGGTGAAGCAATGCAGTACGCCGCCCAGCCCGCTTGATTTCCAGTGCTGATGGATCAGAGTGAAAAAATCGTCCCAGGCATTCTCGCTGTCCTGCGAAGGGCGATTGTGGATGACGATGGGCAGTTTTGCGGCGCGGGCCAATTCCATTTGCTTCACAAACACTTGCTGTTGGACTGCCCGTGGTGAGTGGTCGTAGTAATAGTCGAGCCCGATTTCGCCCCAGGCGATGACCTTGGGTCGCTTGGCGAGCTGTTCGAGTTCATGGAAGTCGGCTTCTGCGGCAAGTTGCGCTTCGTGAGGATGGATGCCGACCGTCGCGTAGATGAACTCATGCTGCTCGGCGAGTTTGATTCCGCAGTCGAGGGAGCCGGGGCCGGTACCGTTGCCGATTGCGACGATGGTTTGCACGCCGGTTTCGCGGGCACGGGCTAAGACCTGTGCGCGGTCGGCATCATATTTCTCTCCTTCGAGATGGGCGTGGGAGTCTACGAACATGGTCTGGATGAAACTGAGAACCGGGAACAGCGATCTGGGGACTGGTACTCGACCAGAGCTATTTCAACCGCGTTCCGACCGGGACATCTTCTAAGAACGCTGCCAACACGGCCTTCCCGCCTTCAGGCGAAGCCGCCACAATCATCCCATTCGAGTCCAGCCCGCGCAGCTTTCGCGGCGCGAGATTCGCGACGATGACGACCTTGCGCCCTACTAGAGACTCTGGAGCATACGACTCCGCGATTCCCGCGACGATTTGCCGCACTTCGGTTCCCAAATCCACTTCGAGACGCAGAAGCTTGTCCGCATTGGGAACTTTTTCCGCAACTCTCACCTGCGCCACGCGCAACTCGACCTTGGCAAAATCCTCGATGCCGATCTTCCCGTCGGGGGCAGCGGCCTTCGGCGCCTCTGCCGGTTTCTTTTCCGCTGGCTTGGTTTCGACTGCCACGGGAGTACGTCCTTGCTCTTCCATTTGCTGCATCCTTTCAATGGCCGATTTGTCGGCGCGGGGGAATACCGGGCTGATTTCGCCTAGCTTGGTTCCAAGCGTGAGCTGTCCCCATTTCAATTCGGGGAGAGCGAACTTGCGAATGTCGCCTAGTCCTAACTGTGTCCAGATTTTAATGGTCGCCTCGGGGATCACCGGATGTGCCAGCGCGGTCACAATGCGCAACGCTTCGGCGCTGGTGTAGAGGACCGTTGCCAGTCGCGCCCGGCTTTCTTCATCCTGCTTTTCTCCCAGGGCCCAGGGTTCGTTTTCCACGATGTACTTGTCCACCGCTGCCACCAACGACCAAGCGGCCTCCAGCGCTTTTGAAAACTGATACTGCTCGAACTGGGTGTTGAATTCCGTGATCGCACGCCGCGCGGTGTCGGCAATGGCGTCGTCGGCCTGCTTATGCGCGGCGTTGTGCGAGGGATAGGGAATTTCGCCCTTGAAGTAGCGATTGATCATGGTCAGCGTGCGGCTGGCCAGATTGCCCAGGCCGTTGGCCAGATCGGCGTTGTAGCGCTGGACCAGGGCATCGAAGGAAAACGACCCGTCCTGGCCGAATACGATTTCGCGCAGCAGGAAGTAACGCAGGGCATCGGCGCCGAGCACATCGAGTATCGTTTCGGTGCGAACGATGTTGCCCCGCGACTTCGACATCTTGCTCTCTTCAAACAGTAGCCAGCCGTGGGCAAACAGATGTTTCGGCACCGGCAACTCCGCCGCCATCAGCATCGCCGGCCAATACACGCAATGGAAGCGCACAATCTCCTTGCCGATCATGTGCAGGTCGGCGGGCCAGAATTTCTTGAACGCTTCCTGGGCGCCCTCATGCGAGGAACCGAAGCCAATCGCGGTGATGTAATTCGCCAGCGCGTCAAACCATACGTAAATAACGTGCTTGGGATCATCGGGCATGGGAATGCCCCAGGAAAACGTGCTGCGGCTGACGGAGAGATCGCGCAGACCGCCGCGAACGAACGAGATCACCTCGTTGCGGCGCGACTCAGGGCGGATGAAATCCGGCTGGGCGTAAAGGTCTAGCAGCCTGTCCTGAAACTCCGAGAGCTTGAAGAAGTAATTCTCCTCATGCACGGTTTCTGTAATGCGGCCGCAGGTGGGGCAGGGATCGCCCGGCTTGGCGCCATCCACGTAGAGTTCGTCCGAGACGCAGTACTGGCCGGTGTAGGTGCCTTTGTAGATGTATCCCTTATCGCGCAGACGGCGAAACAACTCCTGCACCCGCTTCTTGTGGCGTTCTTCGGTGGTGCGGATGTAGTCGTCGTTGGTGATGCCCATCCGCTGCCACAAGCGCGCGGAACTGGGCGGAAACTTCATCGGCAAACTGCTGCGGAGTTTTCCCCGCGGCTTGCGCGGCGCGTTCGATCTTTTGCCCGTGCTCGTCGGTGCCGGTGAGGAAAAAGGTATCGAAGCCCATCATGCGCTGGCGGCGGGCGACCGTGTCGCAGGCAATCGTGGTGTAGGCGTGCCCGATGTGCGGGCGCGCGTTCACGTAGTAGATGGGGGTCGTGATGTAGAACTTCTTGCTCATGCTGCTGTTGGGTTGGAGCAGGCTGTCGCCTGATTCAGGGTTCCAGCCTGCATTCAGAGTACCAAACTAGCAGCATTCTCACCTGCGGGATGGCGTCATAAGACAACGAGCGCTCGTCCACACTGGTTGAGCTGGCGCATGATGTTGTCATATTCTTCACCACAGAATCCATGTCGAGCGCAGAGATGTTCGGGAAGCCATCTCTCTTCAATCCCGCTGCTCTCGAGCTGCCGGTTCCAGAATACGTCAAATGTGCCATCGCTTCTCTTGACAACTTCGAGTTGAATAGACCAGGTCGCTACGCGAGCAGAGTCTTTTCGAGTTCGGCTCAAGGGGCAATACCTCCCTACGCTTTAGCTGAGGTCTTCATGGACTTCGCATAGGCCTCCATGGCCTCATTCATCACAGTTTTTAGCGGGACCCTGCGCTCCACTGCAATCTTCCGGCAGTCCTCATACTCCGGCGCATAGTTGGTGACCGTGCCATTCATGCTGGCGATCTTCATCCGCACATCTCCCCACTGCGTGGATACCGTGACCCATTTGCGGGCCAGGGTATGCCTCTTTTCTTCCCGCCGCCGCACTCCCAGCGTGGTTGTCTCGGTGAAGAGAATCTGAGTCAGCTTGTCCGCAGCTTCTGGCTGGCAAAGTACAGTCAACAGCGTTCCCGGACGATTCTTTTTCATTTGCACCGGTACGCCGAAGCAGTCGAGTGCGCCTTCTTCCAGCAAGCGGTCCATCACATAGCCAAAGACCTGTGGATTGAGGTCATCCAGATTGGCTTCAAGAACCGCGACTGTTCCCTGGGCCGTTTTCGCGGCTAGCCCCGGCAGTGCTTCTCCAACGGTCAACCGCACCACGTTGGGATGGCCTTGCAGATCGCGTCCACCCGCGCCGTAGCCACTTTTTTCAATCTTCATCTCAGGAAATCCACCAAAGCGTTTAGCCAGCACTTTTACGATGGCTGCCCCGGTTGGGGTGACCAGCTCCGCTTGAATCCCGGAGGAGTAGACCGGTGCATTCTTTAGCAGCTCAACGGTTGCAGGGACCGGAATCGGCAAAGTGCCATGGGCGCACTGGACTGTTCCGCCGCCGACGTTCAAACGGCGAGCAAACGATCTCATCTACGCCGAGCGCCTCTGCGGCGACCGCAGCGCAAACAATATCCACCATGGCATCCACCGCGCCCACCTCGTGGAAGTGGATTTTGTCGATGTCCACGTTGTGGATTTTCGCTTCGGCTGTTCCCAGTGCCTCAAAGATTGCCAAAGCAGTTTGCTTGGCAGATTCTGCAATCCGCGCTTTCCCGATAATCTCGCGAATCTCTTTCAGCCCGCGTCCATGCTCTTCGGTGTGGGCATCGCCGTGGGAAGGAGGATGACTATGTCCGGCATGCTCATGCTTATGTTCATGGGCATGCTGTGCCAGATACTGCTCACGCGGCACTTCCTTTTCCCCGTGTGCATAAACGTCCACCTTGGCCGCCGAAATCCCGCCGCGGGTCACGCGCGAGACCTCAATCCGCGCGTCAATGTTCATCGCCGCGACAGTTTCCTCGAGCAGGCGAACCGGCACTCCCGCGTCGACGAGCGCGCCCAGAAACATGTCGCCGCTCATGCCGGAGAAACAGTCTAGGTAAGCTATACGCATAAAACTGCCGTTGGTCGCTGGTCGTTGGCAACCAGCAACGGCGGATTTCATCATAGGGAAGCCAGCCAGGGCAGTCAAACCTCAGCCAGTCGCACGGTTTGCTACAATCACTATTCTCCTCAACTACTTAGAGGGACTCTTGTATCGCCATTTAGAACGCCGTCTCAAGCAGAAAATCAGTGAGTTCTTGCGCCGGTCCTATGACCTGGAACTGGCGAAAATTGTCATTGAAGCGCCGCCCAAGGTTGAGCTGGGCGAATACGCGCTGCCGCTGGCCTTCGAGCTGGCCAAGAAACTTCGCAAGGCCCCCCGCAAGATTGCGGAGGAGATCGTCTCCGGTATTGGGCCGATTGAGGGATTTGAAAAGCTGGAACTGGCCGGCGCTGGCTATATCAATGCGCGGGTGAATCGCGCGCAAATGGCTGCCTCTCTGGCGAAGGACGACAAGCCTAAAGTTGATACAGCACAGGGCAAGATTCTGGTCGAGCACTCCAGCATCAATCCCAATAAAGCCGCTCATATCGGACATCTACGCAATGCGATTCTTGGGGATACTTTTGTCCGCTTGCTGCGATTCGTGGGCAGGGAAGTGGATGTTCAGAACTACATTGATAACACCGGGGTTCAGGTTGCCGATGTCATTGTTGGGTTTCTGCATATCGAGAAAAAATCACAAGCGGAGATCGAGCAACTTGCTGGTCAACCTCGTTTCGACTACTACTGCTGGGACCTCTACGCCCGCGTTTCCCAGTGGTATGAACAGGACAAGCAGAACTTGCAGGTCCGCCTTCAGACGCTTCATGCGATAGAAAAGGGAAATAATGAAACTGCTGCCATCGCGGACCTGATTTCTACCGCCGTTCTGCGCCGCCATCTGGAGACCATGGAGCGGTTGGACATCGAGTACGACTTTCTTCCTCGGGAGAGCGAAATTCTGCATCTTCATTTCTGGGATGCGGCGTTTACCAAACTCAAAGAGAGTAGTGTTCTGACGTTTGAAAACGAAGGTAAGAACAAGGGCTGCTGGGTGATGCGGCGGGCGGGAACGGCAAAACCCTTAACCACGGAGGACACAGGGAGCACAGAGGAAATCACGGAGGAAGACCAGAAAGTCATTGTTCGTTCCAACGGCACGGTGGGCTATGTGGGCAAAGACATCGCCTACCACATGTGGAAGTTCGGGTTGCTGGGACGCGACTTCGGCTATCGCAAGTTCTTCCGCTATCCCAACCAGCACGACTGTTGGATTTCTGCCAGCGATGGCGAAAGGGACCATCCGCACTTCGGTGACGTAGCAGAAATCTACAACGTAATCGATGCGCGCCAATCCGAGGCCCAGAATACGGTGATCGAGGCTTTGCGCGGCCTGGGCCATAGCCAAGCCGCCGAGCACTACACACATTTTTCTTACGAGATGGTTGCTCTTACCCCGCGCTGCGCGGCTGAACTTGGCTACCAGTTAAGTGAAGAGGACAGGGCACGCGCTTATATCGAAGTCTCGGGGCGCAAGGGGTTCGGCGTGAAAGCGGACGATTTACTAGACACGCTCATCGCCTCAGCCAAAAAAGAAGTGGACCCGCGCCATCCGCAACTCACCGATGCCGAACGCCTGGATATCGCTACGCAAATTGCCATCGGCGCCTTGCGCTACTTCATGCTGAAGTTCACTAAGAATTCCGTCATGGCATTCGATTTCAAGGAGGCGCTTAGCTTTGAAGGTGAGACTGGGCCCTATGCCCAGTACGCCGTGGTGCGTGCCACCAACATCTTCCGCAAAGGCGGGCTTGACCCGGTCACCTTCAGCCAAAATACGGCGGCGGATTTCACTGCCTACCTGAACGGCAACGATGCCAACGACCTTTGGGAACTTTGGCTTAGCGCGGCCAAGACCTCATACGTCATTGACCAGTGCATCGCCACTTCGGAACCCGCGTATCTCGCCAAACATGCATTCCAACTGGCGCAGCTTTTCAATGCCTTCTATCACCGCTGCCCTATCCTGGCCGAAGCAGACGAAGGCCGTAAGCAATTTCTTTTGGCTACAGCTGCGGTGGTTCGAAGAGAATTGATCCGGGTTTTGGCGGTGATGGGGATTACAGTTCCCGCCGTAATGTAGGCATTAGTTTCTTCCGCGGCCGGCGATCATCATGCCTGCGCCGCCCAGAATCAGGACGGCGCTGATAATCGGCGAAACCTTTTCGCTGTGCTGGGTCTGCACGCCGATGCTGGCATCGCCGATCTTGATGCCGTGATTTTCTTTCTGGGGAAACGGGATAAAAAACGAGGCGATACCCAGAATCAATACGACCGCTCCAACGACAAGTAATATCTTCATAGAAGTCCTCCGGGTGATAGGCTGCCGCTCAGTAAGCTAGATTGAGATGAGAAGAAAGTAAACCAGGCTGCCTGTCAGCTTGGCCGCGCTCTAAATATGGACTATCGGCGCATGGCCGGCAACGACCGCAGGCGTTCGCAGTGAATGCCGAAAACCTGGCCCAATCCCCGCTCTCCTTCATGGGTCAATCGGACAGCGCGTGTTCCGCGCATTCGTGCCAGCCACTTCATCTCCATGAAATGAGACAGCAACGCCGCGCCGACTGAGCCTCCAATGTGGTGGTGGCGTTCCGTCCAATCCAGGCACTTGCGGGCGAACGAACGCCTTAAGCTGCGCAGGTGTACGGCGTCAATATCCAACTTGCGCAGAAAGCGCTCGCCACTCATGGTGATTGCAAATGTATTTCCCCGGTGACGAAGCACGTCTTTCCTTAGCATTTCATCGCGCAGGGCGATTGCCAATACCCCGGCCAGGTGGTCGTAGCAAGTCCGGGCGAAACGCAGTTCCGGCATCGGAGGAGTTGCGGTACTGTGGGCGAGCGCGCCCAAGGCCTCGATCGCCGCAGCTACGTCCGCATTCTTCAAACGAAACAGGCGCTGCCGCCCACTGCGCTCAGAAACGATAAGCCCGCCGGAGAGAAGCTTCGCAAGATGGGCGCTCGCTGTTTGCGGAGAAGCCCCAGCCACCATGGCTAGCTCGGACGCGGTGTAACTGCGGCCATCCAGCAAAGCGTTGAGCATCTGAATGCGGCCCGCCTCTCCAATCAGCCCGGCAACGTGCGTTAGCGATCTTGCATCCATAGTTAAATATATATTTAAACATATATGCACACCAAATGCTAGCTTGTAAATGACCGAACGCTAGAAATGCCGAGGAGGATTGGTGAAAGCTATCGTGCAATTTGCCGTAATACTTAGTATCGCCGCAGCCGCAATGGCGCAGGAATCGTCGCAAAAGCAAGCCCCGCCGACCAGTATTGTTGGCTATCTGCGGGACAGCGGATGCGTCCATCGCTTCCACCAGGTCTTGAAACCGCTTCCCAACGGGTGCGTGGAAGCTTGTGTTCGGGCCGGCTCTCCGCTCGTGGTCCTGACCAAGGATGAGCAGGTGTACCATCCCATCTCCTCAGAGATACCCGATGTTGACGTTCGCGCGAAGCTGCTGCCATTCGCAGGAAAGCTGGTGAGAGTCACCGGGCACCTCTACAGCCGGGGCGGTTCTAACTCAATCTCCCTGGAAAAAATCGAAGAAGTGAAGGAATGACCCTATGTACGATTTGACCATCGCGCTGGACGATCGCCCCGGCGCTCTGGCTGACATGGGTGAAGCCTTGGGGCGGGCTGGTGTCAGTATTGAGGGCGGCGGCGCCTGGGTAGTGAACGGCGAAGGCTGCGCACATTTCCTCTTCAAAAATGGGGA
Source organism: uncultured Acidobacteriota bacterium (assembly GCA_963837365.1). GTDB lineage: Bacteria > Acidobacteriota > Terriglobia > Terriglobales > Acidobacteriaceae > CAWBXL01. The sequence goes on along the minus strand of CAWIMW010000002.1, from coordinate 257,878 downwards.
CGCCGCGCGCTCGGCTCTCGAAGCAAGCGGTATTCGTGTGCTGGGTGTGCGCGAGGTTCTGGTTCAACGATTGAATCAAGCTATTCCAGGACAGTTGGGCAAGCTCGCGCGACGGATGGGCGAAGCCGGAGTAAACATCGAGGTCCTCTACAGCGACCACGATCACCAATTGATCCTTGTCGTGGATGACATTGCTAAGGGCCGCACCGTCTCAGAAGAGTGGAAACGCGAAATGGAGAGCGCGCGATGAAACAGCACAGCTATACGGTCCAAGTAGATTGGACGGGCAACGATGGCGAGGGCACGAAATCCTACAATCGCTACCGGCGCGACCATAGCATCAGGGCCGCGGGGAAAGCTGAAATCCAAGGATCTAGTGATCCTAAATTTCGCGGCGACGCAGGCCGCTACAATCCAGAGGAGCTTTTCGTTGCCAGCCTTTCGTCCTGTCACATGCTTTGGTATTTGCATTTATGCGCGACGAACCACATCACCGTTCTCGATTATCGGGATACGGCATTGGGTGTGATGGAGGAAAAAGAGGACGGTTCGGGAGCGTTCGTCCGAGTGGAGCTGAAACCCACCGTGAAGATTTCTGCCGGCGATAATCAAGATAAGGCACAAACTCTTCACCGCGAGGCCCACCGCTATTGTTTCATTGCCAACTCCGTAAAATTTCCTGTGGACATCGTTCCAACAATCATCAGTTGCCAGTCTTAACACCTCTCAACGTACTCGGAAATAATGCAAGCCGGCCCGGAACTTGTTAATGTCAGTTTCGGAGGTAGCTCATGCGTCGGCGTTGCTACCATTTTTCCTGGATGTTGGTCAGCTTTGTACTGTTGAATAGTTCAGTCACCCCCGCACAAGAAAAACCCCAACCCCGTCCTCGTATCGGCCTGGTTCTTAGCGGTGGCGGGGCCCGTGGCTTGGCCCACATCGGAGTACTGCGCTGGATGGACGAGCACCGCATTCCCGTGGACTATGTCGCCGGGACCAGCATGGGTGCGCTGGTAGGAGCACTCTACGCGACTGGCATGAACGCGGAAGAGAGACAGAAATTCATTGACCATATCAATTGGGAAGAAGCTTTTCAGACCGAACCTGACTACAGCCAGCTTTCTTTCCGACGCAAACAAGACCGGCGAACCCAACAGGTGGCGGCCCTGCTCGGAGTCAAAAAGGGAATTGGCAGCCCGAATGGATTTAGTCCTGGGCATGAATCGGGTCTCTTGCTCGACCGCATTGCCTTCCCATACTCCAATATCGCAAACTTCGACGACCTTCCCATTCCTTTTCGTTGCGTAGCCACCGACATGCTGAACGGGACGCCTGTTGTGCGCCGCGATGGATCACTGGCGCAGGCGTTGCGGGCCACCATGGCGCTGCCGGGAATTTTCACTCCCGTGGAATGGAATCACACCGTCCTTGCCGACGGCGGACTGGTGGATAACATTCCTACCGATGTGGCCCATGACATGGGCGCGCAAGTCATCATCGCCGTCAATGTGGGCACGCCGTTGGCTGGAGCGGAGGAACTGCAAACCCTGCAAGGAGTGTTACTGCAAAGCCTGGCCATTGTCACTTTGGAGAATGACCGCCGCGCACTCAGCCGGGCCAAAGTAATCATTTCACCCAACCTGGGGAGCTATTCGCTGTTGGATTTCGGGCATGAACAGATTGAAGACATCATTCAACGCGGCTACGCCGCCGCCGAGCAAAATGCCGATAAGTTGCGGCCTTATGCACTAACCGAAGAGCAGTGGCGGCAATACCGGGCCACCGTTGATGCCCGAAAGCGCACAGCACCCACCACTGTAGCGGCCCTGGAAGTGACCGGGACCAGTCCATCGGAAGAACAGCGGTTGGGGAAAGAATTCAAGAAATTTGTTAACACCAGGCTCGACACCCGGCTGCTCGAAACTCGACTGACGCAGACGGCGGGGGAGGGCAAGTTCGACCGGCTGGGTTATGAGGGGTTTGTTCGCAATGACGCTCCGGGATTGCGTATTTGGGCCCACGAGAAAACTTACGGCCCGCCTTTCCTCGACCTGGCTTTGAACGTGAGCGGCTCCGGGGTCGGCCAATTCGATTTTGCTGCCGGCGCCCGCCTCACTTTTATGGATGTAAACCACCATGGCGGCGAATGGCGTAGCGACGTCCTGCTGGGTTCAAGCAGCCGCGCCGCCACCGAGTTCTATCAACCGCTGGGCGCCACTCGACTGTTTATTGCGCCCTACCTTTTCTTCGACAAAACTGCGCGCAACTCATTCTCCAACGATCAGCGAGTCGGAGTGCTGCGCGACGAGCGGGGCGGGGGCGGAGTAGATATTGGCATCGCGATCGCCCGCAGCAGTGAACTTCGGCTTGGCTATCAGATATTCAACGCCGATCTGGCTCCCCTGATTGGCGACGTCAACTTACCCAATTTGAGCGGCAGCAGCGGGCAGGTGCGCCTGCGTTATGTCTTCGACGGACTGGATAGCGCCACCGTGCCCGGCAAGGGAGAACGGTTGACCCTGAATCTTTCCCATGTTTTTCAGAGCCCGGGAGCTGCCCGATCATTTAATCAATTGGAATTGCAGTCTTCCAGTTTTGCACCGCTCAGTGAAAAGACTTCTCTGTTCCTGAACCTTTCGGGAGGAGCCACACTGCACAGCGATGCCGGAATCCTTCAACTGTTCTCGCTGGGAGGCCCGTTCCGTCTGGGGGCTTATCTGCCGGACCAGTTCATGGCGAATCAGTATGCCTACTCCGCACTCGGCTTCCGGCGCGATTTCTACCGCTTGCCGCCGCTGATCGGCAAGAAAGTTTACTGGGGAGGATGGCTTGAAGCGGGCAGTGCGTTTAACGATCCCGGGCGCGGTGGTAGTTCACAGCAGCATTAATCTCGGAGTGATTGCGGAAACCATCTTTGGCCCAGTAGCCCTGAGTGAAAGCGTCAGTCCGACCGGGCAGACGAAAGTGAATTTTTCGATTGGCAGGGTGTTTTAAAAAATGGAGCGCCGGGCGTCCTCGCCCGGGTTTTGGCATAAATCTTATCGAACTATGGGCGTGTGTTGGACGGGCGAGGACGCCCGTCACTCCACCAGCTACGACGACTCTCCGAGCTGTTTCACGAACTCGACCAGGCTGCGCACTGCAATCCCGGACGGCCCCTTAGCGATCCAGGCCTTTTGTTCCTCCATCCAGGCAGTGCCCGCGATGTCGAGGTGCAGCCATGGCGTATCCTCGGCAAACTCCTTGAGAAACGCTGCCGCAGTGCTGGCGCCGCCCCAGCGTCCACCGGTGTTCATCAGATCAGCAATGCTGGACCGGGTCTGATCTAAATATTCCTCGGTGACAGGCAGGCGCCACATCTTCTCGCCCGATTTCGCCAGCGCCTTGGTGAACTTCTCGTAAAAGGCATCGTCGTTGGAGAAAATTCCTGCGTTGTAATAACCGAGGGCAACCACAACTGCGCCGGTGAGGGTAGCGGCGTCAATCAGATGTGTACAGCCAACTTGTCGCGCATAGCAAAGACCATCCGCCAGAACCAACCGGCCTTCGGCATCGGTGTTGATAATTTCAATGGTCTTGCCTGACATAGCGGTCTGGATATCGCCTGGCTTCTGTGCTTTGCCCGAAGGCATGTTCTCAGTGGCGCAGACAATGCCAATCACTTTTACTTTTGGCTTCAGCAGGGCAATGGCGCGCATGGCGCCGATCATGGTCGCGCCTCCGGCCATGTCGTACTTCATCTTCTCCATGCCGTCGGAGGGCTTGATGGAGATGCCGCCGGTATCGAACGTGACTCCTTTGCCTACCAGGCCGAGCACGGGCTTTTCCGGTGCGCCCGCAGGTTCGTAACGCATGACGATGAGCGCCGGCGGTTCGTCGGAGCCCTGCGCTACTCCCCAGAACGCACCCATCTTTAATTCTTTGATCTTGTCCGGCCCGTACACTTCGCACTTTATTCCGACTTCCTGGCACATCTTCTTGGCATGGTTGGCCAGGATGGTGGGAGTCATGCGATTGGAAGGCTCATTCACTAGTTCGCGAGTGAAATTTTGCGATTCTCCGAGAATACGGGCTTCATCGATGGCCTTCTGCAAACTCTTCTGGTCGCCGGTGGCCACGATGGTGAGCGCGTCAATCTTCTGGTCTTTGCGGTCGCTCTTGTAGGTGTCGGAATCGAAGTTGCCGACAAACGCGCCTTCGACGATGGCCTTCACCGCTTCTTCGGGCTTAACTCCTTCGCTGGGGGTGACAAAAGCAAAGCTGCGCACTCCGCGAGATTTCAGAGCCCGTACCGCCGCACCACTCAATTTACGCAGGTCTGCGGCAGTGGCAAATTTCTTCGCTTTGCCTCCGCCCAGTAACAACACACGCTTGGCCCTCAACTTGCCGGGGTTGTGCAACAAAGTAGTCTCGAGGTTTTTGCCGCTGACTTCTCCGCTGGCAATCACTTCAGCCGCGGATTCCTGCACCGCCTTGTCCGTGGTAGCTGCAAAGGTTCGGTCTTGTCCTTCTCGCCGCGGTCGAGTACCACGGCTACCAGACATTCAGTTTCCAATTCAGTGGGAGCAGAGAGTGAAAGGATGGTCTTCATAATTTCTTGGTGAATACTCAGTATCGTCGGGGAAGCCGAATTTAGGCAAGTTCACCGCACCCCCAATTGTACCATCAGATGCCGCAGATCGGGAACCGCCAACATCGATCCTGTGAGGTGGTTACCAATGGACGCTCTCCACTCGTTATCTGTGCCAGATTTCCTACGCTGACCTACTCTCACTATGTGTTATTGGGCCACGGGTGTAGGTAAAACAGGAGATCCGGAATGCTCGTTCCAATCCGGCATGAAAATATGTCGGCGCGGCGCTGGCCGGTCATTACCATCGGCCTGATCGTCATTAACACGGTCGTCTTCCTGGCGACCTACAGCTCCATGCAGGAGCAGGCGCCGGAGATGGGTCATGCCAAGGCCCACATCCTGTTGCTCGCAGCTGCGCACCCGGAACTGAAAGTTACCCCTCAAGCGCAGAAGCTGATCAACAGTTTCAGCGCGCAATATCCCGAACAGTGGGCCAAGATTCAGAGCCCCAACCACGATGTGATCGACGCCTGGGACGCCAAGATGCGCCTCATGGACGATCCCGCCGTGCTCCAGTCGGAAATGGATTCGTTGACCCAGCAGTTTGAAACTTTGTCTGCCAACAGCATCACTCATAAATATGCCTTTGTTCCGGGTGATACCAAGCTGATCACATATTTGACGGCGAACTTCATGCACGGCGGGTGGCTGCATTTGATCGGCAACATGTGGTTCCTGTGGCTGGCCGGGTTTGTATTGGAAGATGTTTGGGGACGTCCGCTGTATTTGGCCTTCTACTTGATTTCTGGCGTAGCGGCATTGCAGTTCCACGCCTGGACCAACGTAGGAAGCATGGTGCCAACCGTCGGCGCATCCGGAGCCATCGCGGCGTTGATGGGAGCTTTTCTGGTCCGCTTCCCCAAAATGAAGATCGAAATGGCGTGGCTGTTCTTATTCCGTATCTATCGTTTCAAGATGCCGGCCTACTGGTTGTTACCGCTCTGGCTGGCGATTGAAATCTTTTACGGCGGCCTGGGAGGGAACTCCGGCGGCGTGGCCCACTGGGCCCATGTCGGGGGCTTTATTTTTGGCGTGCTTATTGCTCTGGCTTTGCAGCACTCCGGGCTGGAGCACAAGGTGAATGCGGCCATCGAGGAAAAAGTCGGAGCGACTGTGGATCCGCAGCTTGAGCAGGCCAGTGATCTGATGGACCACGGCAAACTGGATGAGGCAGTAGTCCTGCTCAACCATCACCTGGCGGCTCAGCCGGATTCAATCGATGGGCTGAATTTGCTGCGAGCTATTTATTGGCGGCGAAACGAAATGCCGGCCTATCAGGAAGCCACTCTGAAGATGTGCAGGTTGCACTTGAAGCGGCAAGAGGATGAGGCGGCCTGGCACGATTACGAAGATTTCATCAAGGCCGGAGGCGAAAAATTGCCGGCAACCATGTGGCTCGACATCGCCCACGCGCTCGAAAAGAGCGAAAACTTTCAGCATGCGCTGGATGAATACGAGAAGATCGTGGCCTCATACCCTGAAGACCGCGAGTCGCTGATGGCGCAACTCGCCGCCGCAAGGATCTGTCTCAAGCGCCTGGGCCGTCCCCAGGATGCGCTCGGGTTCTACGAGGCGGCTGCGGCCTCTGCAATTCCACATCTGGATTTAGAGCAGACCATTGCCATGGGAATCAAAGAGGCAAAGACCGCGCTCATGCAAACTAGGGCCGCTACCGTCTAAGGTTTCGTCCCGAAACCAATCCTCTGCAATATTTGCAAGTCATATGCCCGAGACTCCCGTCTCACATGGCACAATAGGCATCAGTGTCAGAGCGCAATTCCAGCACGACTGCTCTTCGCGTGGCCCAGCTTCGGGCGGTTCATCAATTACTCGACGGAGAGCCGAAAATTCTCCACGACCCGGTCTCGGTGCGATTATTCGCGGATGAAATCAAGGAAAGGGTGAAAACCGAGAGCGGGAAGATAAATGAGCCCTGGGTTTCCGGGTTGCGGTCGCACGTGCTGCTGCGCAGCCGTTATGCGGAGGATCGCCTGGCTGCTGCCTATGAGCGGGGAGTCCGGCAGTATGTACTGCTGGGCGCGGGTTACGACACCTTCGCCTATCGCCAGCCTCCTTGGGCGAAGGATCTGCGCGTCTTCGAAGTGGATCATCCTGCCAGCCAGCGCGAAAAGCAGAAGCGTTTACAAGCAGCGGGAATTGAAATTCCATCCAATCTGGAGTTCGTCTCGATTGACTTTGAGCATGTATCCCTGCGCGATGGATTGGCGGCTAGCACTCTGGACTTCGATCAGCCGGCATTTTTTTCCTGTCTGGGAGTTCTGGTCTATCTCACCGCCGAGGCAGCGGATGCGGTTTTTAGTTGCGTGGCTGCCTTCCCCGAGTCGAGCGAGATCGTCTTCACTTACTCAGCGCCGTCTTCTTCACTAACGCCTGAACAGGCCGCGCGGCGCGCCCACATCGGCGAAGTGACAGATTCCATGGGAGAGCCCTGGCGGACTTTTTTCGAGCCGGAGGCACTGGTACAGAAGCTGGAACGCTTAGGTTTCGGCATCACCTTTTTGAAAGCGGTGGATGCCGAAGCAAAGTATTTTCAAGGGCGACGCGACGGGCTGCGCGCTCCCAAACGCGAGCCCATTGTCAGTGCGATTGTTGGGAAGGCACATTGACGCCAGATTCGACTGGCCATGATATGGCTGCTTACCTCGCCCTTCGGTTCGGCAGAATGCTGAACCGCTTCCTCCCGCCGATGCGATAGGTTTCAAAATCATCATGGTCCACGGTCAGAATCAAGCTGAGCGATTCCCGTGCGGCCAGATGCACTAGGGTAGCGTCGGCAAAGTCCATGAGCCGGTCTTTGTACTGTGCCATCAGGGCCCGCAATGCCGGCAAATCGGAATCGTTCATGGGATGGACCGTAAGCGCGCCCGAGCGGACGAAGTCCCAAGCCTGGTTCATGTTCAAGGAACGGGCAGATATCAGGTGAAAGAATTCTGTTAGGACGGCCGTCGTAGTGAGCAAGGGCATTTGCACTGTTGCCAGAGCTTCAAGGCAAGCAGCATGCCAGTGCTCGTCAGCGTTCACGATGGCCACAATGGCGCCGGTATCAATCAGCCCGGCGGGAGGCATTCGACTCCTTTGCGTGTTTTCGTAGGATCCTTTCGCGGACAATCTCGCGAGCGCGAGTTGCCAGTGTCGGGTCTCCACTATGAATCGTGCCCACAGTCGCCATCACGCGCCGCCGCAGCGCAGCTTGTTCCGCCTCATCGCCATTGCGCGAATTGCGGCGTTCTCGCAGCCAGTCGTTTGTCAACTGCTCCAGTACCTCCGCCAGCGATGCCCCTTCGCGCCGGGCCTCACTCGCAAGTTCCGCCTTTTTTTCGGCGGAAACCCGCCAACTGTAGACTTCAGTCTTCATGCACTACATTGTAGTGCACTTGCTGGTGGGAGTCAATTCCAGTACGGGATGGAACACAAAGTGCTACTTCAACAAATATCCGTTCTTGGGATTGTCCGCTGGTGGGCAGAAAAACAATCCAGTAGGGTGTACTGGGATGCTTGGCAACGGTCACGGAGTATCAGAAAGCGTGCGCGTTAGTTTGTAAGAGTAGTTGAGGAGACTTCCTGCAAAAAACAGGGTGTTGCGCCCGTGGATGTTAGTGTTCCACAGTGTCACTTTTCGGTAACGTTATAGATACGAGTGTGTAGTGCACCCCGTAGAACTGGACACGGAAGTTAGTTAGGCTTGGGGCCTCCGCCAGGAGGCGAGAATGTCGAGAAAGCCGAGAGTGCAGAGAACCCCGGAAGAGAAGTGGCAGATTGTGTTGGAAGGACTGAAGAGCGGCAACGTGGCTGAGACCTGCCGCAAGTACGAGATCGCTCCCAATCTCTATTACCGCTGGAAGGACGAAGTGGAAGCAGGAGCCAAGGCTGCGCTTGGGGGGAGAAGCGCAGCCGCGCAGCCCGATGCCGAGCAGGAGAAACGGATCAAACAGCTGGAGCGAGCACTGGGCCGATCCCATTTGCAGATCGAGATCTTAAAAAACGTGCTGGGCGAGTGAGCTGCGGGCAAGCCCATTCGTCGGCACGGGAACTGGTGGCCCAAGGGAACGAAGCGAAGTTGGTAGCGGAGACACTGGAGATCAGCCGCTCCAGCCTCTACTATCGGCGGCAACCGCACGCCAGCCACGCGGATCGTTCGCGCGACCAGGACATCGTCCTGGCTTGCGGCGAGAAGCCAGCCTACGGTTATCGTCGCGTGGTCTGGTGGTTGGGGCGGCATCACGGGTTGGTGATCAATGGCAAGCGGGCATTGCGTGTCATGCGAGAACGGGGATTGTTAGTGCGTCAGCGCCGCTTTCAAGTCTCTCGCCGAAAGGACTGGGGCAAGGTGGAAGCGCCGCTTCCCAATCACGTTTGGCAGTCGGACATGACCAAGGTCTGGGCCGGGCCGAATGTGGGTTGGGCGTATCTGGTGTCGGTGATCGACTGCTGCACCCGCGACATCGTGGGCTGGGACTTGAGTCTGCGCTGCCGCACCGAAGAAGCTCTGGCGGCGCTCAACCGTGCCGTGCTGGAGGTTTTGCCTTTCGGTTCTCGTGGAATGGGTTTGACTTTGACTACCGACAACGGCACGCAGTTCACGTCGGCGCGCTATGTCGAAACTTTGAATCGGCTGGGCATCACGCACCGGCGCACAGCTTACAACCATCCTGAGGGCAACAGTTACATCGAACGGTTTCATCGCAGCTTAAAAGAAGAGGAGGTGTGGCTCAATGAGTATCAGAACTTTGCCCAGGCGAAGTTGAGCATCGCGCGCTGGATCGAGGAGTACAATCACGACCGTCCGCATCGCGGACTCCACGGACGAACCCCGCACGATGCTCGTGCGGCCTTCGTTCCAACCATCACTTCAAACACGGCCCCAGCTGTCTAGTTTGCAGGGGTGCACTACATAGCTCTCTCTGGCTCTATTCGAATACGGAAACAGGATAGCCATATTTGGGTTGAAACAAAGGTCGGAAAATGGGAGATACCCGGAGCCAACGACTCGACGTATGTCCGTATCCTTCGCCCCGCCCTTACATCCGAAATTCCGGAATCTTGTCAGTAACAGCTGAGTTGGAAAACCTGGGGACATGATGTTGAGGACGTTCGCTCCCGCCGCAGCGGACGATCAAAGCACCACAACCGTAATTCCCAAATTCTTCCGCCCAAGATGCTTATCCAGTTTCAACTCAGGCCGCGCCTGCAACAGACTCCACGCGCGCTCGTCCGATTTGGACCAATCTTCGCCAAAGATGCAGCTACGAATCTGGCCGTCACGCGCCATCTCGACCAGCCGCCGCTGTACCGCGATACGAATGTCGCCACCAGCCCCGCTGGAGCCGTAGCCGTGGATCAGCTTTACAACCTCAGCCCCTTCGCGCCGCGCGACTCCCAGTTCGTAGTTGAGTTGGCCGAGGGCCTGGTGGACGGTTGGCCGTCCTATTTCGAGGTTGACGATTCGTATTGACGGCTGACCCGGATCGCCGCGTCTCTTCATTCCAAAACCCTCAGTTCTTGCGGCTTCGCGCTACAGCCTCACGCGCTTCCTTGTCCGCAGTCCTGCGGCGCTCGGTCTCCCGCTTATCCCAAAGCTGCTTGCCCTTGGCGAGGGCCAACTCCACTTTCACCCGCCCGTTCTTGAAGTACATCCGAGTGGGGATCAGCGTCAGGCCCTTCTGCTGGGTCTTCCCGATCAGTTTGCGGATTTCTTCCCCATGCATCAATAACTTACGAGTCCTCAGCGGTGCATGGTTAAAGATATTTCCGTGGTCATAAGGCCCAATATGGGCATTCAGCAGCCAGAGCTCGCCATCTTTGATCAATCCGTAGGAATCCTTGAGGTTTGCCTTGCCATCCCGAACCGATTTGACCTCAGTTCCCGTTAAAACTACCCCCGCCTCAAATTTTTCCAGCAAGAAGTAGTTATGTGAAGCGATCCTATTGACAGAGGCATCCCTCTGCCCGGCGGCGGTTGGGTCGCGGCGGGGGTTCTTTTCGGGATTGGGCCGGGTTTGGTGGTTCTGTCTAGGCATCTGAGCAACTAGGGTACCGCATGCGAGGTAGATGTGCTCAAGCAACCGGCGGTTCCGACGATGACCAAACCATACCCAGCCGGAACTCCGGTAGGGCTAACACCAATGGCCATAACCCCTGAGGCACCAGTGACTTCGGAACGCCCGGTTAACGATGCTATAATCACGCCGTTCGCGTCCACTTTGGACCATCGAATGCCCAAACCCCAGGGGGCAAGGCCAGCCCTCGGGAACAAGACTGTTTACGAGGGAATGTGATGAGAAGTGCCATTCGCCCGGCGGCGATCCTCCTGCTGCTAGCAGCCGTGTCTCTTACTGTCGTCGGGGAGAGCGCCAAGTCGCTCTACAAGAAGGGCAAGGAAGCCGAAGCCAAGCAAAACTACGAACAAGCCTACGAATATCTGAAACAGGCTTACGAAATAAAGCCAGAAGATCTAGCCATCCGCGCGGCTTTTGAACGTATGCGCTTTCTGGCGGGCGCCTCTCATGTCCATCGCGGACAACTTTTGCGCGATGCCGGCAAGCTTCAGGAAGCACTGACCGAATTTCAGAAGGCGGCCGACGTTGACCCTTCCAGCTTTATTGCGCAACAGGAAATCCGCCGTACCCAGAAAATGATCGATGCTGCGGCGCAAGCTCCGAGCCCGCGGTCGGCTACCCCTGAGGACACGCTGGACAAGCGGCTGCAAGGAGCTAAGGGCCCGGTTGAATTGGCAGCAATTCCCAACGTCCCCATCACCCTAAAGGTCACGGACGACACCAAAAGAATTTATGAGACCGTGGGGAAACTGGCAGGAATCAATGTGCTATTTGATCCCGATTACACTTCGCGGCGGATTCCGATTGAGTTAAATGGGGTCACTCTTGAGGAGGCCATGAGCGTCATTGCGCTCGAGTCCAAGACCTTTTGGCGGCCGGTGACACCGAATACGATTTTTGTTGCCGCCGACAATCCCGCCAAGCGGCGTGAGCTGGAGCAAAGCGTTCTCAAGACTTTTTACTTGGCCAATCTTTCCCAGACAACTGAAGTTCAAGAAGTGGTCAATACCCTGAGGTCAATTCTGGAAATACAAAAAGTCCAGCCTTTGCCTTCGCAGGGAGCTATCGTCGTGCGCGGCACGCCGGACCAGGTGCTGCTGGCCGAGAAGCTGATCAATGATCTGGACCGCTCCAAGCCGGAAGTGGTGGTCGAAGTGGCCATCATGCAGATCAGCAAGGACAAGAAACGTAATCTCGGCATCAACCCGACGGTGGGAACCAACGGCACGGCGACCGTTTCCATTCAGGACAATCTCAACAATTCCAGCAGCTCAAGTTCTTCGAGTTCTACAACTTCCGGCACTACTGGCCAGATCAATTTGAACCGTCTCGGCAACCTAAACGCCACTGATTTCCTTGTTTCTCTGCCAAGCATGACCGCAACCGCGCTGTTTAGCGACGCCAATACTAAGATTCTTCAGAACCCCTCGATCCGCTCCATAGATGGCCAGAAGGCCTCGCTCAAAATTGGCGATCGTGTCCCAGTAGCGACGGGCTCGTTTCAGCCTGGGATTGGCGGTGTCGGCATTAACCCCCTGGTCAATACCCAGTTTCAGTATTTGGATGTCGGCGTGAACATTGACATTACTCCGCGCATCCATGCCGGTGGGGAAGTTACTTTGAAGGTGTCGATGGATGTCTCGTCGGTGACCTCGCAATCGAATATCGGCGGCATCAGCCAGCCGGTGATCGGGCAGCGGAAAATTGAGCATGAAATCACACTGAAAGACGGGGAGCCCAGCATGATGGGCGGGATGTTCGAAGACCAGGACGTCAAGTCTTTAAGCGGCATTCCCGGACTCTCTCAGATTCCGTTGCTGAAATATTTATTTTCGCAAACCGATACTGAACACCGGCAAAACGAAATTGTTTTTGTCCTTATCCCGCACATTGTGCGTGGCCCGGAATACAGTGATCTGAACCAGAGCGCACTTGAGATTGGCACGGGGACCGCAATTGATATCCGTCGCACCAGTGCTCCGGCCTCGGTGCAGCCAGTGGCGGCAACGGTTCCTCAATCCCAGCAGAAGGCTATGGCACAGCAGCCGATAACGCAGCCACAGCCGGCGGCGATGCAGCCACCTGCGCCTGAACCACCCCCGCCAAGCTCAGCGGTTTTCGGTTTTGATCCGCCGAACATCGTGCAGCCTGCGGGCTCCACCTTTGCTGTAAATGTGTTGATCAACGGCGCACAAAATGTCTACTCGGTGCCGTTACAGGTGAGCTACGATCCCAAAGTGCTGCAAGTGGTGAATGTTTCCAACGGAGGCCTGCTCTCGCAGGATGGCCAGGCAGTGGCGCTGGTCCATCGCGACGACGATTCCTCCGGAACGTTGCAGATTACCGCGACTCGCCCTCCGGGCGCCGGCGGTATCTCCGGCGGCGGAGCGGTGGTAACTCTGACCTTCCTGGCCAAAGCCAGCGGTCAAAGCACGTTGACGATTTCCAAGGGCGGGGCCCGCGATCCTGGCATGCAGCCCATGCCAGTAGCTGGGGCCGTGGGGACGGTAACCGTCCAGTAATCAGAAATCTTCCGGCAGTTCCGAACCTAAAGTCGAAACTGTTTCCGGCGATACTTGTCATGAACCGCATCTCGCACAAAAACGCTCGTGGATTCACCTTGATCGAACTCATCGTGGCCACGGCCATCCTGGTGATCCTGACCAGCCTGGCGATCCCCATGGCGCGCATTGGCATCAAGCGGGAAAGAGAACGCTACCTGCGCCACGACCTGTGGGAGATGCGGGATGCGATTGACCGTTATAAGAACGACTCCGAGCGCGGGGCATTTCAAATCAAAGTTGGTTCGGAAGGTTATCCTCCGGACCTTGAAACTCTGGTCAATGGCGTAGATGAAGGTGGCAAGAAGGTCCGTTATCTGCGCCGCATACCGATAGATCCTATGACGGGTAACACCGACTGGGGTACACGCTCGCTTCAGGATGATCCGGATTCGGAGTCATCCGGCGGCGACAATGTATTCGACGTCTTTACCAAGTCAACCGGCACTGCGCTCGATGGCACGCAGTACAAGGATTGGTAGATGCTGAGGCTCCGGCGAGATCGCGGCTTTACCCTGATTGAGCTGATGATCGTGATCAGTATCATGTTGATCCTGATTGCGATTGCGGTCCCTGCTTATCAGCAGTCAGTCATCCGTTCGCGGGAAGCCGTGCTGCGCGAGAACCTGTTCACCCTGCGCTCGTTGATCCAGCAATACACGCTGGACAAGCAGAAAGCGCCGCAATCGCTGGAAGACCTGGTCTCGGCCGGTTACCTCAAACAAATTCCCAAAGATCCCACCACCGGCGCCGCCGATTGGACGGTCGACCAGGATGAGACCCTCGATTCGGTCGACCAGCAAGAACCTGGAATCGACGATGTGCATAGCGCGTCCGGGGCTACCGCCAGTGATGGGACAGCCTATTCCAGTTGGTGAATTCTGTTGGATTGAAAACAAATGTGCGCATCTCTCCGCATGTGTTTTCTTTTCGCTATTTTTCTTATTGCGTGTCTTTTGCAGGGATCGTCATGTGTCGCTCCTCATCTTGAATGTTCCGGAGATAGCGTAAAGGGTTCGAGGGAAGCAATTCTTCGCGAAAATTTATTTGTGTTGCGCTCCCTGATCCAGCAATACGAACTCGACAAGAAGGGAGCGCCACAATCACTAGATGAATTGGTCTCATCCGGCTATTTGAAGAAAATCCCAGATGACCCTATGACGCACAAGCCCGACTGGATAGTAGTGTGCGAGAATACCTCCCGATTGAAAGATCATGAAAAATCAGGTGTGGTGGACGTGAAAAGTGCATCCTCAGCGATAGCTTGTGATGGGAGTGTCTACGGTAATCTCCCAATCCGGTATTCTGTACCAGCACTTCGGTAATCTCCTGTAAATGAGAGACTCGTAACATACTGAATCTTCGCAATGAATCTGCTCCCCCAACACGCGCAACAGCGCGCGGCGCGCCTCCAACTTGGCGAGGACGGTATTCCTGCCGTCCTGCGCAGTCCTGAAGGTGGGTGCAATCAGGCTTCTTTAAAGACGGTCTCGCTCACCGGCGGCTTGCTCTCTCTGCCGCAGGAACTCGATGAGGGTTCTTCCCAAAAACTAATGTTTGTGACCCACACCGGCCCGGTCCTGGGAACTGCCAAAATGCTACATCCGGTGAGCAGCCACTTGCAGCCATTTCAGTTCGTGGCACTCCACCAGAGCGATAAGCGCAAGTTAGGAGAGGCGATTCGCACTTGCCTGGAGCCCGACGACAGCCGTAGCCAGTGGATTGAGAAATACCGTACCCTGGCCGTGGAACGGGACGAGCGGGACAGGCGTCGGACCAAGATGATCGTGGTGATCGGGTCTTTGGTCGCATTGGGCATGGCCGCCATTTTGTATTGCATGCACTTGTTAGGTTGACGGAGGGCAGTTGGAATCTGTAGGGACAAAACACGCCGCCGATGCAAAAACTCCAGCGACGATTGAAGCGCTGGTGCAGCTTTTGCGGGGGCGTCCATACGATGAAATCCGCCACCGGATGTACGACAATCCTCCGGGAAGCCCGTGGTGGGCCGCCTGCAAGATAGAGCTGGAAATCCGCAATGCGGAACGGACTGCCTCGTCTTCGACCGAGACCTCGCGCGTGCTGGACAAGATGAAGGTTTGCACTGAGCAGTTGAGTGTTTCGACGGACAAGTTTCACGAGGCCACGCAGCAAATGACCACATTGTTGAAAAGCACGAACGACTCTTTCCGGCGGATCGAGATTGCCACCTACATCATTATTGCCAACACGATCGTGCAACTTTTCTACGTAAGTTTTTATTTCTTCGTCCACCGCTAAACTTTCCGCTCTTGAATGTCTTCCTCTGCGAACTCTGCGTATCCTTTGCGTCCAGGCTGGGTGGGCGGTTCTGCACGGATTTTAGTGTTAGACTTTTTAGTTCCATTCAAAACTGAGGACTCACGATGCCCGAAAAACCTGCCGCACGACATACTTTGAGCGAACTCCAGGCACAGCAACTTGCCAACGTAACCAAAACTGCTCCGATGATGACGGAGATTACGCCGCGTTGGCTGGTGCCATTTCTGCAATGGGTGCCGGTCGAGGCTGGCACGTATCGTGTGAACAAAGTCGTGCCATCCACGCCAGGGACCCGCACCGTCGAGTGCAGTCCGGGTCAAGAGGTTGATTTGCCCGAGATATACGTGGAGTACGAAGAAAAGCCGCGCGAACACACCTTGTGCGCGGTAACAACCGTCCTCGATCTCCAGACGCGCATTTCCGATATGTACCGCTCTCCCCACGATCAGATCAAAGAACAATTGCGGCTGATCATCGAGAGGGTGAAAGAGAAACAGGAGAGCGAACTCATCAACAACTCGGGGTATGGGTTGCTGAATAACGTTGATCCTTCGATGCGGATCAAGACCCGTAAGGGCGCACCGACTCCCGACGATTTGGATGAGTTGATCTCCAAGGTATGGAAGGAACCGGCGTTTTTCCTGGCCCATCCCCGCGCCATTGCTGCTTTTGGACGCGAGTGCACGCGGAGGGGAGTGCCTCCGCCGACCGTCAATATTTTTGGTTCGCCATTTGTAACCTGGCGGGGCATCCCGATTGTGCCGACTGACAAATTAGGTGTTAAAGCAGACAAGACCAACATCCTGTTGCTGCGTACAGGAGAGAAGAAGCAGGGTGTAGTCGGACTGTTCCAGCCGGGAATTCCGGGAGAAGTCATGCCCAGCCTCTCGGTCCGTTTCATGGGGATTAATCACCGCGCGGTTGCTTCGTATCTGATTTCTTTATATTGCTCGTTGGCAGTGCTCACCGAGGATGCTCTCGGCGTACTCGAGAACGTTAGTGTGGACCAGTACCATGAATACAAGTGACCCGGGCTCTGTGAGTGTTCCGGCTGCGGATGACGTTGGCAAGGTCCCGGACTGGCAAGGCGCAATTGATCCGGCCGTGATTGCCCGGCTTGCCAATGAGTTCTTTTCCGCGCTGCCGTCCGCGCCGCGAGTTCCGACCGTGCCGGTACCGGCAGAGCCGCCGATGCCTGCTGGCGGAGCAAGTGTTCCGGTCTCCCCGGTTGCGCCCAGCATTCCGGCAGTTGCCAGTATTCCTTCTCCAACCGCAACCAGTTTCCCTGCGAGCGCAGCGCCGGATGCGCCGCTGTATTTCCTGGGAAAAGAGATTCCCGCGTCGCAAACGGCGACTCCGGCTTATCCTTCGGCTGCCCAACTTATTTCTTTCCCTGGCGTGCCGGGGGCGCAAACTTCTCCCGGTGTCCCGGCGTTTCCTGCTCCTTCATTGAGCGAGGCTGAGCTGAGTGCCATCCCCGCTTCGTTAAGCGATGTCACGCCCCTGAGAACACCGGCTTATAGTTCTGCAAACCCTCCGGCAGTGCCAGGGGCGACTGCCTATTTTCTAGAGGCGGCAAAGAATTCGCCGCTGGCCGGCACACCTTCATTTCCGGCGGTAAACGACCTGTTTTCGTTCGCGAGCGTTCCAGGGGCCCAGTCTGCACCTGCGATTCCGACGATGCCTTCGCCTGGGCCGGCTGCTCAACCCGCTCCGGCACCCGAGATCCAGGGTGCGAATTTGCCACTAAGTGATGGCGCTAAAGCGCCAATCGCCGCTGAGCCCAAACTGGATTCATTCGACTTCCGCCCGGAGTTGGTTCCGAGTATCGGCTACTCGAAGCGCACGTTTGATCCCCATGTGATCAAGCGCGATTTTCCCATCCTGCAAGAGCGCATCAACGGGAAGCAATTAGTTTGGCTCGACAACGCAGCAACCACGCAGAAGCCGAAGGTGGTAATTGACCGCCTTTCCGAGTTTTACCAGCACGAGAATTCCAACATTCATCGCGCGGCACATACTTTGGCGGCTCGGGCGACCGATGCCTACGAAGGAGCACGAGAGAAGGTGCGCCGGTTCCTCAATGCGGGTTCAACTCGCGAAATCGTCTTTGTTCGTGGGGCGACTGAAGGCATCAACCTGATCGCCAAGAGCTGGGGCCGCCGCAACGTTCAAAAAGACGATGAAATCGTAATTACCTGGCTCGAGCACCACGCCAATATCGTTCCCTGGCAGCAATTGGCTGCGGAAAAGGGAGCGCGTTTGCGGGTTGCTCCGGTGGACAACGATGGGCAGGTGATTCTCGAAGAGTACGAAAAACTACTGGGGCCGCGCACGCGGATTGTTTCCTTCAGCCAGATCTCGAACGCATTGGGAACGATCACTCCGGCCAAGCAGATGATCGAAATGGCGCACCGTCACGGCGCGAAGGTGATGCTGGATGCGGCACAGTCGGTCGCACATCTGGGCGCGGATGTGCAGGCACTCGACTGTGATTTCCTGGTCTTCTCTGGCCACAAGATTTTCGCCCCCACCGGAATCGGAGTGGTCTTCGGGAAGGCCGACATTCTCGACAACACACCGCCGTGGCAGGGTGGCGGCAACATGATTGCCGATGTGACCTTTGAGAAGACTACGTATCAGGCAGCTCCAGCCCGATTTGAAGCGGGGACCGGCAACATCGCCGACGCGGTGGGTCTCGGTGCTGCGCTCGATTACCTCGAAGAAATTGGCATGGAGAACATCGCCCGCTACGAGCACGAGCTTCTGGAGTACGGGACAGAAGGATTGCTTAGCGTGCCCGGCCTGCGCTTGATTGGCACAGCCAAAGAGAAGGCGGGAGTGCTGTCTTTTGTTCTCGATGACGTTCCCCCGGAGGAAGTCGGCAAAGCGCTTGATCAGGAGGCCATCGCAGTCCGTTCCGGCCATCATTGCGCTCAGCCCATCCTGCGCCGCTTCGGGCTGGAGAAAACCGTTCGCCCGTCACTGGCTCTGTACAACACCCGCGAGGATATAGACGCACTCGTGGCGGCCTTGCTACGAATCCAGGCGTCACAGGGCAAGGCTTGATTTTCTTTCAGTGCAACTGCCGCAGAGGCCGCAAAGAAATTCAGAAATTCAACCGGAAATCTGCTTAAATTGCCTATAACCGCCGGAGCCACTCTTTCGTGATAGATATTCACAGTCACATCCTTGCCGAAGTGGACGATGGCGCCAAGTCCTGGGAAATTTCTCAAGAAATGTGCCGCATGGCAGCTGCGGATGGCATTGAGCACGTGGTGGCCACGCCCCATGCCAATGACCGCTACAAGTATGATCGGGAGTATCTCCAAAAACAGCTCGATGAACTGCGAGCGCTCACCGGTGGAAAGCCGCGACTCAGCCTGGGCTGTGACTTTCACCTCTCCTACGAAAACGTGCAGGATGCTTTGGTCCGTCCTGACTGGTATTGCATTGAGGGTGGACGTTATTTGTTAGTCGAGTTGAGCAACTACAGCATTCCCGCGCAGATCGAGGAATACTTCACCAAGTTAGGCGATAAAGAAATCCGCCCGATCATCACTCACCCCGAACGTAATCCGATTTTGCAGCAGAATCCGCAGCGAGTTTTGAAGTGGGTCGAATTAGGATGCGCGGTCCAGGTCACAGCTTCTGCCATCACCGGGTTTTGGGGTGAGCGCGCGTGGCGCATTGCCACTTGGCTACTGGAGCGGGATGCCGTGCATTTTCTGGCTACCGATGCGCATGACGCCAAGCATCGCGTGCCAGTGCTTTCCTCTGCGCGTAAAGAAGTTGCGGAGATGTGTGGGGCTGATGTTGCTAAGGCACTGGTGGATGACAATCCCCGGGCTGTTATCACTGGTATGCCTTTGCCTTATTTCCCCGACCCGGTAGGAAGGAAGTAGATCAGATCTCAGTTCACGGTTTCCGGTTCTCAGTTATTTTTTGGGATCGGCGGGCGGATCTGATGTGGCAGGTGTTGCCGGAGGAAGTGAGGTCATCGCACTCTCCGGATTTAGGAGGTGGTCGTTGTCGGGGCCGAGTCCCAGTTTGATGAGCGCGCGGGAGTCGGGGACGACTTTACTCTGCCACCCGTTGTCGGCTTGATATTTCTTCAAGGCTTGCTGGGTGGTCACGTCCCACTTTCCTGTGGCCTTTTTGAGGTAGTGCTCGCGCACCAAAGCATCCTGAATTTCCCGCGCACGTTTCGCGTCCATCTTCTGCTGGCCACGCGGACGGTGTCTGCGGTGCGATTTATGGCTGATAGTTTTCTTGGTGGTTGAACTGGAGGATTGCGCGGAAGACACGGCTGTTCCCGCCAGCAGAGCAATCCCTGCGAGCCATAACATCCCGATTCTGCAACCATTCGCATTCATTGTGAATGCCCTAAAAAAAACCGGCACTGAAAATGATCTCTGATCGAGCTTTTCAGTGCCAGCTTAATCTTGCGTACGCAGGTTACGGAAGGGTTCCGGCCAAAAAGATGGTGCCGTTGCCCTGACGGCCACCGCCACGTTGACGGACCAGGAAAACTACATCCTGCCCGCTCTTGAGTCCGGCCTGCATGCGGTTGAATTCTTCCACGGTATTCACGGTCTGGCGGTTGACTTCGAGGATTACATCGCCCCGGGCCACTCCGATATCGTCTGCAAAGGAACTTGCTTTCACATCCTGGACGATGACGCCTTTGTTGGCGGGGATATCCAACCGTTCGGCGATCTCGGCAGTTACGTTTTGTACGGTGATGCCTAACTTGGTTTCTTTCGGACCGGAGTCTTCTTCGCCTTCGTCATCGTCTCCGAGGCGGGCGGCAAACAACTTGGCGCGGTCGGCCACGGTGACAGAAGCCTCTTGCTTGTTGTTGTTGCGGACATATCCCAGACTTACCTTGGATCCCGGTTTGCGGCTGGCAATGTCAGCCACCAATTCATCGCCGTTCTTTACTGCCTTACCATCTACGGTAGTAATCGTGTCACCAACTTTGAGGCCAGCCTGATCGGCCGGACTCCCTGCGACTACGTTGGAAACGGTCACTCCGCCCTTGACCCCATACACTCGCGCAATGGCCGGGTTCTCTTGCGCGGTAAACATGATGCCAATGGAACCGCGGGCAACACGGTGGTCCGGGTTAAACACGATTGCGTTGTACACGTCGCGGATGGTAGATGACGGCAGCGCAAATCCAACGCCAGCGTAAGCGTTGGTATCGGTGAGGATGGCGGTATTGATTCCAATTACTTCACCTGCCATGTTGACCAATGGCCCGCCGGAGTTACCAGGGTTTATAGCCGCATCAGTCTGAATGAAGGTTTGGAACTGTCGGCCGGGCACAATATTGCGGCCCTTGGCGGATACGATGCCGGCGGTCACCGTAGCTTGCAGGCCAAATGGGCTGCCGATTGCCAGCACCCAATCACCCACCTGCATACTGTCCGAATTGCCGAGTTTGGCTACGGGCAAGGGGCTGCTGGATTCAATCTTGATAACGGCAAGATCAGTTTCCTGGTCCATGCCGATCACCTTGGCGTCGTGCAGCACGCTGGGCGGATCATCTTGCAATCGCACCCGAATACGGTCGGCCTTCTCAACCACGTGCCGATTGGTAACAATGTAACCTTTGGGATCAACAATCACACCAGACCCGAGCGAGCGCTGGTGGATATCGCCGCCATCTCCACCCTGGCCGCCAAAAAAGCGGTCGAAGAAATCATCGAACGGACTCTGATCAGGGTCCGATGGTTGTTGTCCGCGCCGACGATGCGGAGACTTAATGATGGACTCAGTGTTGATGTTGACGACGCTCGGCTCCAGCTTGCTGGCAATCTGCGAGAACTGATTGGACAGTTGCTGCGGAGATGGCATGGTGAGCGGTGTGGCGTCAGTGATCTTCTTCGACTCCTGGCCCTTCACCCCGGAAGAAACTACCGTCCCAATCAGAATCCCAACCGCCAAAGTGGCCAGAATTGTAAGAATGGATGCCAGGCGGTTGGCCCGAAATCGTGTCCACAAAGCGCTCACGCGCAAATCCATAAGATGACTTCCTCCATGTCTGGTTATGAATCTTAAATTATAGGCTAAAGGCGGGCAGTACGCTCCACATCCATCAAGTACTAGCTTGTTAGACGCATAGAGCAGGTGTAGGTGTTAGCGGAGCAAAAAATATAGGGCAGGTGACCGTTGCGCACCTGCCCTCTGTGGGGTTCCTCAGATTACTGGCCGGAGGAGCCATGTATGAGGATCAAATTATGGCATTAGATTAGGACGAAGCGGAAATCTGCACAATCGTAGAAAACTACTAGAAACCGGAGAGCTGGGTTAACCCCTTTGTTTCCAGGCACTCATAGGCGCGCCCCGGCTTAAGATTCTTGAATTCTTCGGTTCTGCCGCTCGGCCACTCCACCACCATGCGGTCTACGGTGTCGGTTTTCCCCAATCCGAAGGTTAGGGGAAGCTCGGATTGGGAAAGGTAGCTTGAGCCAGCTTTCACCATGCGGGATTGACTTGCGCCGGCATAGAAGATTCGTACGTTGGCTCCGATGGCATCGCGGTTCGATTTTGTGCCCTGGAGGCGCACACGCAAGCTGTGGTTGCCGGAAAGTTGGTCGTTGCGGTAAAGATACGCGGGGCCATTGTTGGTGGTGAGCAGCAGATCCTGGTCGCCGTCGCGATCGAAATCGCCGTAGGCAAGACCGCGTCCGACTTTGGGGCTTTCATAGCCCCCGCCGACGGACGACGCTACATCGGTAAATTTTCCATGGCCGTCATTGAGAAACAACTCCGGCGCCTGAGCGTACCCGACATTACCGCGGATGTTGCGAACGGTTTCATCAATGTGGCCATTGGCCACAGCCAGGTCGAGGAAGCCATCCAGATTGACATCGAAAAATGCGCAGCCGAACCCCAGTTTGTCTTTGGACGCCAGACCAACCCCATTCTGGGTGGCCACATCGGTATAGTCCTGTTTGCCGGAAGAGCGGTATAGCCCAATCATTTCGTTGTCAAAGTTGGTGATGGCAATACCGGCGACGCCGGCATTTTCAAAATCGCCAATGTCCACACCCATACCGGCGCGCGGCTTGCCTTCGGTGCTGTAAGCCAGGCCCGCTTCAACCGCGACATCTTTAAACTTTCCATTCTGCTGATTGCGGTACAGTTTGTTGGGTTGAGTGTCATTAGCGACCAGCAAATCGGGCCAGCCATCGCGGTCGTAATCGAACATGGCCACGCCCAGGGATTTTGAGCTGCTGTCGAATATGCCGCTGGTAGCGGTGACGTCTTCGAAAGTGCCATTCCCGCGATTGTGAAACAGCCAGCAAGTGTCCCCGCGGTATGCTTCGGGCGTGCAGTACGACTTATGTTTTCCGTCGAGGCTGCAAAATACGTCGTGTTCAGGAGACCACTTTACGTAGTTGCACACGAATAGATCGAGCAGTCCATCCCGATCGTAGTCAAACCATAGGGCGGATGTGCTGAATCCCTCATGGACGCCGAGGCCGCTGGCCTTGGTTACATCCACAAAAGTCCCTTTGCCTGTGTTCTTAAACAGGTGGCTCTGGCCGACGCAGCTGATGAAGATGTCAGGGAAGCCGTCGTTGTTGTAGTCGCCGACGGTAACTCCCATGCCGTACATCTCAACATCAAGACCGGCTTTGCGGGTGACGTCGGTAAATGTTCCATCGCGGTTGTTGCGGTAAAGACGGAGAGTACTTCTTCCGCGTTTGTGTCCGGGCCAGTCAGTGCCGTTGATCAGCAGGATGTCCTGCCAGCCATCGGCGTCATAGTCCAGAAACGCGCCGCCTGAGCCCAAAGTCTCCGGCAGAAATTTGCCGCCGAATGCGCCGCTGTTGTGCTGGAACTGTAGGCCCGATGGTGAGGTCACATCTACGAAACGGAAGCCGGGATTGGCGGCAGCAGCTGACGCGTCAAAAATACCGAAATAAGCGGCGGAAACAAGACTTCCGGTACCCAGCAAAAAAGAACGACGATTCACGGAAGCGTTACCAGCCCATTGCGGAGTGCATACACCACAAGTTCGGCAGTCTTATGGATGCCGAGCGCGTCCATAATATTGGCGCGATGCGCTGCCACAGTATTTACACTGAGGCCCAATTCAGCGGCGATTTCCTTGTTGGACTTTCCATCCACTATGAAACGTAAAATTTCCAATTCCCGCGCGGTGAGTCCGTAGTCGCGTTCTCCCTTGAGGCCAGACTGCAAGCTCAGCTTATGATCCAGTACGGTTTCACCGGCGGCGACCCGCCGGATGGCTGCGCCCAAATCCAAATCCATCGCATTTTTCAGAATATAGCCCCGGGCCCCTGCCTCAATTGCTTGTTTCACTAGGGTCTCTTCTTCATGCATGCTGAGCATCAGGACCAATGTCTGCGGCAAATTTTTCAGAATTTTGCGGGTGGCTTCGAGACCGTTCATGCCGGGAAGGGCGCAATCCATCAACACCACTTTTGGGTGCAGCTTCTGAGCCAGACTGACCGCCTCTTCGCCGTTGCTGGCTTCTCCTGCTACTTCAATGTCAGCCTCGTCTTCCAGGATGCGGCGGAAACCCCGCCGCACCAGACTGTGATCATCCACCAGCAACACCGAGATTTTATTCGGCATGATGTTCCTTTATTCCTTTCGGAACGCGCAACCGCACTAGAGTACCGCCTTCGGTGGGGCGGCTGAAAACAATCGTTCCCCCCAATATTTCCGCGCGTTCGCGCATGGCTACCAATCCGATTCCCTGGCGGCTCTGTCCGAGCACAAATCCTTTGCCGTGGTCTTCGATCTCCAACTCCAAAGTTTGCGGCTGAAAACGCAACCGCACCCACGCCTGCTTGGCCCCGGAATGGCGGGTTACATTATTCAACGCTTCCTGTGCCACGCGATAGACGTGTACGGCGGTCGTTCCATCCACGGCAAATGGTACTCCGGATTTCTCGTAGGATATGCGAATTCCCGCTTGTCGTTCCACCGTGGGCAGATACCAGTCTAGCGTGCTCTCCAGGCCTAATTCATCGAGCATCACCGGATGCAGCGCCTGGGAAAGGCTGCGGACCTTATCCAGTGTGTTTTGGGTTACTTCACGCACCTCGTGCAATTCCGCCATGATCGGGGAGCCCTGCGGAAGGTGCTTCTCGGCGCGCCGCAGCATAGAACCCATAGCGGTCAGAATCTGGCCGAATTCATCATGCAGTTCCCGCGAGATGTAACGCAAAGTGGATTCTTGCGTCGAAATCAATTTTTGCGCGAGATCGCTACGCTGTTCGGAAAGCGTGGCCAATCGCGCAAATAACTGACGGTTGGAAATGATCAGATAAAGGCTGGTGATGGCGATGGCGATCAGAGTTGCCGTGAGAAACAGATAAACCTGCCGCTGTACGCGGTCGTAAATTTGGCTGATGCTCTGCGCCGCCTGTTCTTCACTTTCGTTGTTCTGCACCAACAGGCGGGCCACTGCGTTGCTTAAACTTGCTTGGCGCGCTTGCAGCGAAAGGCGTATTTGCTCCCGGGCTTCCTTTTCCTTGCCACTCTGCGCCAGAGCGAAATTCCGCTCGACCGCATTCCAGAACTGGGCCATCGAATTTCCCAGGTATTGACGCTGCTCTGGAGTCCTCCCTGCGGCAGCCACTTGTTCTTCCAGGCGCATGGCATCATCCAGGTCTTCGCGAATGCGTTGGAACTGGGCTGTCCACGCGGTCAGAGGGTAGGGTTCTCCACTGTCCAGCATGTCGCGCATGGCCAGGGCGAGCAAATTCAGGTCGTTCTGAATGCGCAGCAGTTGCAGCGAGTCCTTGCGGTTGCGCGCCACCAGATTGTTCTGCATCTCGCGCAGTCCGGAAATTTGCCGGGTGATGTACCAGGAATAGGCCACCACCGCAGCCAGAGTAATGACTAGCCCAAGGAACAGCCCAAGCGTGGGTGAATGTTGAGGGGCGAGGCGGCGTAGCACTCTCCGAGGATACAACGACGCCGGAATTGGTTCCAGAATGGTGATCGCGGTTTAGCAAACTTATACTATTGAATGGAAGACGGAATGGGTGTAAATGTTAGACATCCTGCCAATGACTCCCCCCGCTTGGGGGATTCGCAAACTGGAGCTGGAGGTTCTCGTGCTCTCCAAATGCGTAAACCCTGAATGCGCCGCTATCTTTCGCTATCTCCATGAGGGAAAAGTATTCCGCCTGGAACGGGATATCGGCGATGACTCGGACAGGCCTGCGCGCAATTTTGAGTATTTTTGGTTGTGCTCATCGTGCGCGCGGTTTCTCACGGTGGTGTACGAACAGAATGTTATTCAGGTCCGGCCGTCTCATTGGCAACTGGCGCCGAGTTCGGTGCGGCTTACCCCTGTCCTAGCCCGGCGGATCGCATGATTATTTCTGCGCGGGCGCGTCTCCCAAATCTTGAGGAAATGACTTGAACTCAACCTCGCGCGATTTGGTCGTAGTTTTCTGCTGTGCGTCATTATTGGACTGGATCAGCGTACCTTTCAGCACATAGTAAGCTTCGTCTCCGATTTTCTTGCCCTCGCCTCGCTCGACCGTGCCCTTAAAGTCGTACCAGATGCCGTGGACCGTTTTGCTGCTAAAACTCAGCTTGTTCCCATCCAGCTTGCCATCTTTGAAAAAATGATCGAGGAACAAGCCCCGGTCAGTTTCACTGTCTCCATAACGCGAAATGAACCCGGTGACCTTGCCTTCGTCAATGTTGATTTGCACAAACTCTCCATCTTGCAGGAAAGAGTAGGTGCCGGAGTAGTCTTCGGCAGGCTTAGCGGTGGTGGGAGGCGTTTGCGGCCCAGCCTGAGCGAAAAGGGGGAGGCTCAGCAATAAGGTGGATAAGAGCAGGAGCGGCTTCATGAAAGTATTAGAGCATAGGAAGACCCGATCTCGGGCTGGGATGGAAAATGTCTACTCGCGGGTGCTAGCATCTCCGGCATGCGAAAACTGAGTGTTGTGTTCCTGCTGGTGGTTTTCTCCTTATCGTTCGCCAATGGGCAAGTTGCCAAAAAAATCTACACCTATGCCATGCAGGAAGGTTTTGTAGACAGCCACGGAGCGCTGATCTACTACATGTCGGTTGGGCAAGGGACTCCCCTGATGATTATCCACGGCGGCCCTGGGGCCTCGCACGATTACTTCTTGCCTTATCTGTTGCCGCTCATGCGCACCAATCGGCTTATCTTCATTGACGAACGCGGCTCGGGCAAATCGTCAAAATGCGAAGACGTCAGCCAATATACAGTTGCCAACATGGTGGAAGACATTGAAACCGTCCGCCAGGCGCTCGGATTGGGCAAAATCAGCCTGCTGGGCCATTCTTTCGGCGGGCCTCTGGTGGAAGCCTATGCCTTCAAATATCAGCAGCATCTTTCCCATTTGATTTTGGCCAGTACGTTTGCCAGCACCAGGGAACTCAACGCCGCTCTCAGCAAGATGAAATCTGAAATGCCTGCGAAAGACCGTGAACGGCTGGACGCCCTGGAAGCAGCCGGTTTGTTCGGGAAAGGGGAGGCCTGGGAACATGGCCGCTATCCAGACGAATACGCCAAGCTGGCGTGGGGTGTTGGGTACTTCCCTTACATTTACAAGAAACACCCCGACCCAAACTACGATCCTGTAAGCGGAAACACCGACATGGCCTGGGATGTCTATCGTGAAATGTGGGGCTCACACGGAGAATTTATTGTGGACGGCAATCTCACGGAAGTGGAGTACGTGGAAAAACTTTCGCAGATCAAAGTGCCAACCTTGATCATCGTGGGGGACCATGACGAAAGCGATCCGAAAATGTCGGAGGAGATGCACGGCAAAATTGCGGGGTCAAAACTGGTCATTCTGCCGGAGAGTGGCCACATGACCTTTGTTGACCAACCGGAGAAATTTTTGAATGCAGTGAGTGGATTTGTGGGAAAGTAGAGTGATTCGGCTGGTCTCGAGGAAATCGCAAATTCAATGATTAAATGGGTGGAACTTACCGTAGCAACGAAGTCTTCGGAGGATTTCAAATTGCTTCAAGGACTATTGTCATCCCTTGGATTGCGCGGGGGATTCGTTGACGAAAACGCTCACGGTCAGTCCGCAGAATTTTTTCCTTCGCGGCTCAAACTTGGTCTCATCCGCAAAAAGAAAGAATGGAACCATGCCGACCTTTATTTGACGGTTTCTGATCCGGATACGGCTTTTGAACTGGTCCGCAATCGTAAATGGGCAATTCTGGATGACCATTCTGGGCCCGAGCAGTCCCACGTCGCCAGATCGTTCAGCTTCAAGCTGCCGGGCGGGACTCGCATCGCTGTGCTGGGACCGCGCGTCAGCACGATCTCTGACAGTGACCAGCGCGCACTTGAAGGGAACTTGAGTGCTTCAGGAAAGCGCTTTGCCGTGGTTGTGAGCCGATTTAACTCATTTATCACCGAGCGATTGCTGGCTGGTGCACTGGATGGCTTGGTGCGAAGTGGAGCAAAGTTCAATGACGGCGTCACAATCGTACGCGTACCCGGGGCATTTGAGATTCCGTCGGCCGCCCGTACGTTGGCTGAGACCAGGAAATACGACGCCATCATTTGCATTGGCTGCCTGCTTCGGGGCGGCACCGCGCACTACGACGTAATCGTCAACGAGGTCACGCGCGGGATCGGCCAATCGGCCCAGGAGACAGGTGTTCCGCATGCCTTCGGAGTTCTGACTTGTGACACTCTGGAGCAAGCCATCGATCGAGCGGGCTTGAAAATGGGAAACAAAGGATTTGAGGCCGCACTGGCGGCGGTGGAGATGGCAAATCTGAGGAAAGCTGTCAGCTCTCAGCCATCAGCCGTCAGCAAAGCGAAGAAGGCATCTGCCAGAAAAATTCCTCAGAGAAAAAAGCAAAAAAAATAATCGAACGCAGCGCCACATTCATCATCCTGTAGACTCAAATAGTAGTCGGCAGCTGATAGCTGACGGCTGAAAGCTGACAGCTTCCATGGGTACCCGCCGCAAATCTCGCGAACTCGCACTGCAAATGCTTTTTCAGGCCGACATGGGCAAACAAAACGGCGATGACGTCCGCCGCACGTTCTGGAAAGAACGGGACAGCGTAGACTCCGAGGTGCGCGGGTTTGCCGATGACCTGTTCCGAGTGGCCCTGGATCGCACCAGCGAGATTGATTCTCTGATCGAAGGCCATGCCGAGCACTGGCGCATGGACCGCATGGCGGCGGTAGACCGCAACATTCTGCGAGCGGCAGTTGCCGAACTGCTTGGATTTCCAGCCACACCGCGAGCCGTCGTAATCAACGAAGCGCTCGAAATTGCCCGAAGATTTTCCAGCCCTGAGTCGGTGCAGTTCATCAACGGGGTGCTGGACAGCGTAGGCAAGCAGATCGCGCAATAAGCTACGTCCCCGCTCAGCAACGGACTATCCTCACGGTTTTGCAACTATCAAATTTGGAGTACATGTGTAGGTGCCTGTGGTGTTGGTCTTTGGGTGGCACAAACTCTGCGACAGGGTGAACTGATTGGTGTCGGCATTGATGGAGGTGTCCAAAGTGTGGACCGAACTTACGTTGGTCACAGTGTCTTTGGCGAGGACGTACAGAGTCTTGCCGTCAGTCGAGAGCGAAGCTTGAAGCGGGATTGAATTTCCAGAAAGCTGGATGGTGGAAGTGGTCTCGCTGTCTAGATTGAAAACGATGATGTTGCTGAGATCGCTGGCAAGAATGTAAGCGCGCTTACCGCTGGAAGCCAGCATGAACTGCTTCGGTGTGAAATTTCCCTGGCCAAAGTTGAACGACGTTACTGCCCCATTCTGTACTGTGGGAAATCCTCCTGGAGACCCTGCGGCAGGGGGTGCGCAGCCTGTGGGCGCTGAAGCAATATCGACCAAGCTAATACCCGGGGAGCGCAAAGCGACGATACCGGTAGCGTCCGGCAAGGTCTTGATAAATTGCGGTGGCCCGGGGAGGCTGTTGACAGTCTGAATGGTTCCCCCTGAGTCACGCGCCACATCGCTATCGCAGGTCTTGCGCGTAGTAATCTGCGCCGAGCCAGACCCACCAGACAAATAGGCAAACGCTCCATTGGCCAGGAAGGTAACGTCAGTGGCCGGCGCAGTGAGCGTAATCTTTTTTAGGGCCTCGCTCGGGGAATACACGTACAAATTAGTGCCCGCCAGGATATAAGCTTTGGAACTGTCCGGTGCGAACTCGGCGGTGGTCGCTCCGACGATCGGCAATGCCGTTGTAGTCGAACTGCCAGTCAAAGCGAAAACCTGATTCGGTGTATCCACCGTGTCAGAGACAATCACTTTCTGTCCGTCAGGAGAAATGGCCAGGACTTTCCCTGGTGCGGCAGTAACGGATGTGATCGTGGGAGCGGTTCCGGCGGTGGATGACGGACTCACAATCGACAAACCCGTGGTGCCGAGCCTGCCGGAATCAGTTCCCAGATAAACACTCGTGCCCTGCCGATTAAACCGGATTGAGTTAGGTGCCACGGGCAGATCTACGCCAACCCCCGTAATGCCTGTGGCCGTGTCAATGGGCAGAATTGTACTGACACAGTTGTCATTGTTGACTACTACCTGGGTCGTCGCATCTGGTACACCGCACTCGGTACTGGCCAGCCAAACAGTTGTAGTCTGGAGAACACCTGTGCCCGACCCGGTTCCAGTTGCACGAATCACGCTCTGCGGATAAATCGCCTGCGGGTTTAGAAAGCCAAAATTGCAAGTCGGTGGCGTGCAAGAAGCGATGACGGTAGCACTCCCGGGCCTTACCGATGTGACCGTTCCAGCACTTGCCCCAAAGGCGGACGCATCCGATGTGCTCCAAAGCAGGTTGGTGCCCGTGATCTCCGTATCCGACGAGTCGGTCACCGTTGCAGTTATGGTTTTCGACCCGTTCTGGACAATGAATGAGGTTTCGTTGGTGTTCTGGATTGCCAGCGAAATGGATTTCACCGGGCAAGTGATGATCTGAACAGGCGGGCTGTTGACCCCGGACACGGAAGCAAAAATCCCAGTCATCCCAGGATTGTTGGCGGTTACTTTTACCTGTCCTGGCTGAAGGCCGCTGGCCGACGAATTCAGGGTGACGATTGAAGCCGAGGCATTCAGTGCTGCCCAATTGAATGGTCCCACGGTATCGGTAATGTCGAGGCCGGGTGCCGGGCCTGCCGCTCGGTAATATGCCGTCGCCTGGAAATTGAAAGTTTGTGTTCTGGAAAGCCCGACTACTCCAGGAAAGATCGACCCCAGCTTGCAGACATCTGTGGACTGCAATTGACCGGGCACTTCGGAAAGCACAATACTGTCGATGTGTTGATGCACATGCACTGTTGCAGGAGGGCTGCTCACACCCGCCGAAGTTGCTGTGACCACCGCGGTTCCGACTGGACCTGGAGTGCAGATTTGCGGGTTGGTGAGGGAGTCCCATTTTCCTGCGCAAGCCAATCCGCTGGCCGCAACCTGTACAACGGTCGGGTTGCTGGATACAAATGAAATGAGCGGAGAAGGTGTTAGGGGAAGGCCACTGGCGTCTTGTGCGGACGCCGTAAACGAACCCACTCCCCCAATTTCGAGCGATACATCGGGCTGCGGGCTTAAGGTAACAATTCCGGGGGTTACAACTTGCGTAGGGGCTGTAGTTACACCTCCGCCACAGCCGAAACAAAGCGCTACCAAGGATGAAGTGATTATCGCCAACCAACCAGAACCCAACCGACTCATGCATCCTCCCCGCTCTTCACCGAGCGGATGACCTACGATTCGCAAAACGTTCAGTTTAGAGGCTACTTCCGGATTCAGCAAGTTGAGGCACTGTGCGCTGTCTGAGCCGCGCAGGGAAATCCAGAGTTAGATCGAGCGACGTCAAGTACCCCCTCTGAAATCACTCTGCCAGTGAGATGCGCCAAGACGGTGTTGACGATGTGCAGCCCAAGTTGTTATATTCATAAGGTTCCGCGAGTCATTCTGGGTTGCCTGTACGTGGTGGGAGTTGGCTGCGTCAAGCGTAGCGAACAAACCCAAAGTAAATGCAGCTGGTTTTGATGAACTAACATCTTCGGGGAAAGCGGTTCCAGCTGAAGATGCCCTCGCTGAAACATCCTGCGCCACCTTCCGATTCTGAAGCACAGGGAAGGCTATGCGGGTAGTGCGAACGAAACGGAGCATCTCCTGTAGTTCTGGCCTGATGCCACCGTCGTTAGCCTTTTAGTCTGATTCGGAAGCCGCAATCTCCTGCTGGGTAAAGCAGTGGGAAGCATGGTTGGCGATTGCCATCCAGCCCTAATCAATAGGGAAAGCCGAACAGTGTTGCGCGAATTTGTGCGCCTTAATTCTGGCGCGCAGGGGAAAGCGCGGCCTGAGGAGCAATAAAGAGTGCCTACTTTCAATCAGTTGGTGCGTTCCGGCCGTAAGCGGCCCCGGTACAAGACGGCCAGCCCGGCGTTACAGGGTTGTCCGCAGAAGCGCGGCGTTTGTACCCGCGTCTACACACAGACGCCGAAGAAGCCGAACTCGGCACTGCGTAAAGTGGCCCGCGTACGCTTGACGAACGGGATTGAAGTTACGACTTACATCCCTGGCGTTGGTCACAATTTGCAGGAGCACTCGATTGTTCTGATCCGCGGCGGCCGCGTGAAGGACCTTCCCGGCGTCCGCTATCACGTGATTCGCGGCACGCTGGATGCGGTTGGCGTGGCTGATCGCAAACAGGGACGTTCCAAATACGGCGCCAAGCGCCCGAAGAGCTAGGAGCTGCAATGCCTAGAAAAGGACATGTTTTCAAAAGAGCGACCGAGATGGATCCGGTTTACGGGTCCGACCTTGTAACCAAGTTTGTGAACTCCCTGATGTATCAGGGGAAAAAGAGCACGGCCGAGGGCATCTTCTATAAGGCCTTGACCAACCTTGAGCAGAAGGGTGGTGCGGATGCCCTGACACTGTTCAAGAAGGCGGTCGAGAACGCCAAGCCGCTGCTCGAAGTAAAAAGCCGCCGCGTGGGTGGCGCGAACTACCAGGTGCCGATCGAAGTCAATGCTGACCGCCGCACCTCGCTCGCCATCCGCTGGTTGATTACCTATTCTCGGGGACGCGCCGAGAAGGGCATGGTGGATAAGCTCACGAATGAATTACTGGATGCGGCCAACGGTAAAGGCGCCGCAATCAAGAAGAAAGAAGATGTACACCGTATGGCGGAAGCCAATAAGGCGTTTGCGCATTATCGGTGGTAAGAAGGCTCCTAGCCGCCAGCTCCTAGCTAAACCTAGAGCGCAGTGGCTAGAAGCTAGTGGCTAGAAGCTAGTAGCTAGAAACTGACTTTCAGAGCCCCAGAAGGTAGATATAAAGACGTGCCAAGACAAGTCCCATTAGAGCGTTGCAGGAACATCGGCATCATGGCCCACATTGATGCCGGTAAGACCACTACGACGGAGCGCATCCTGTTTTATACCGGACGCACGCACCGCATCGGAGAGGTCCATGACGGCACTGCGACTATGGACTGGATGGAGCAGGAACAGGAGCGTGGCATCACCATCACTTCGGCCGCTACCACCTGTACCTGGCGCGACATTCGCATCAACATTATTGATACTCCCGGGCACGTCGATTTCACCGCTGAAGTTGAGCGGTCGCTACGCGTGTTGGACGGCGCTGTAGCTGTGTTTGACGCCGTTCACGGAGTGCAGCCGCAGTCGGAAAAAGTCTGGCGTCAGGCTGATAAATACGGGGTCCCGAGAATTTGCTTCATCAATAAGATCGACAAGATGGGTGCTGATTTCGAGCACGCCGTTGACACCCTCCGCAAGCGCCTGAATGCCAAGCCGGTAGCGATCCAGATTCCCATCGGACAAGAAGCCAAGTTTGTCGGCGTCGTGGACCTGATTGCGATGAAGGCGATCATCTGGAAAGACGAGACCATGGGCGCGGAATATGTCGTCGAAGAGATTCCAGAGAATTTGAAGAAGAAGGCGGAAGCCTTCCACGCGCAGTTGGTCGAAACCGTCGCCGAAAATGACGACGACATGCTGCACAAGTTCCTTGAGGGCGAGGCGATTTCCGCCGAGGAACTGAAGAAGTCGCTGCGCAAATCGACTATCGCGTTAAAAGTGTTTCCAGTGGTTGTAGGCACATCATTCAAGAACAAAGGTGTGCAGCCGCTGCTCGATGCGGTGGTCGACTATCTGCCTTCGCCGCTGGATACGCCCGAGACCAAGGGCCACAATCCCGACAAACTCGAGGAGATTGTCACCCGCAAGGCGGACGACGAAGAGCCGTTTTCGGCTCTGGCTTTCAAGATCATGGCGGACTCGTTTGTCGGCCAATTGATTTTCATCCGTGTATATTCCGGCGGCTTGAAGTCGGGCGATTCTGTGCTGAACCCGCGAACCGGAAAGACGGAGCGCATCGGTCGTTTGCTGAAGATGCACGCCAATAAGCGCGAGGACATCAGCGAAATTTGGGCGGGCGACATTTGCGCGGCTGTGGGCCTCAAGAACGTAAGCACCGGCGACACCATTTGCGACGAAGACAAGCCCGTCGCGCTGGAGTCGATTACCTTCGCGGTGCCGGTCATTTCGGTCGCGGTTGAGCCCAAGACCAAAGCTGACCAGGAAAAAATGGGAATGGCGCTGGCCAAGCTGGCCCAGGAAGACCCCACCTTTAAAGTTCATACCGATCCCGATAGCGGACAAACCATCATCAGCGGCATGGGCGAGTTGCACCTGGAAATCATCGTTGACCGCATGATGCGCGAGTACAAAGTCGAGGCCAACGTTGGCAAGCCGCAAGTGGCGTATCGCGAGACCATTCGCAGGCATGCAGAAGCCGAGGGCAAGTACATTCGCCAGACCGGCGGACGCGGTCAATACGGACACGCCAAGATTTATCTCGACCCGCAACCCGCTGGCACGGGCTACGAGTTCGTCAACGACATCACGGGTGGCTCGGTGCCGAAAGAATTCATTAAGCCAATCGATCAGGGTATTAAAGAAGCTCTCGAAGGCGGAATTCTGGCGGGCTATCCGATGGTTGATGTGAAGGCCACGCTGTACGATGGCAGCTATCACGACGTAGATTCGAACGAAATGGCGTTTAAGATCGCCGGTTCGATGGCGTTTAAAGAAGCTGCGCGCAAGGCGTCTCCTGTTTTGCTTGAGCCGGTGATGTCGGTGGAAGTTGTGACCCCGGAAGATTTTGCCGGGACCATTATGGGCGACTTGAGTTCGCGCCGTGGACGCATTGAAGGCATGGAGCACCGCGCCGGTTCGCAAGTGATCAAGGCTATCGTGCCGCTGGCGGAAATGTTTGGTTACGCGACCCACATGCGTTCCAGCACCCAGGGCCGTGCGGAATACTCGATGCACTTTGCCCGCTACGAGGAGGCTCCGAGATCGGTCTCGGAGGAAATCATCGCGCGGGTGCAAGGCGCAACCAAGTAGAAGCGGGCGAATCGCCCGCCACAAAGGATTTAGCAGGATTGGCGTTAGAGCTAGAAGCTAAAAGCTAGGAGCTAAGAGCTGCTATGGCGAAAGAAAAATTTGACCGCAACAAGCCGCACTGCAACGTCGGGACGATTGGTCACATTGATCATGGCAAGACCACGTTGACCGCGGCCATCACCAAGGTATTGCAGAAGCACAACCCGAAGATTGTGTTCCGGTCATTTGATTCGATCGACAATGCGCCGGAAGAAAAGGCGCGCGGAATCACCATTGCCACCGCGCACGTGGAGTACGAGACGGCCAACCGTCACTATGCGCACGTGGACTGCCCGGGTCACGCCGACTACATCAAGAACATGATCACCGGCGCGGCGCAGATGGATGGGGCGATCTTAGTTGTCGCGGCGACCGATGGGCCGATGCCGCAGACCCGCGAGCACGTGCTGCTGGCGCGTCAGGTGGGTGTGCCCTACATCGTGGTGGCGCTGAACAAGTGCGATGCGGTGGATGACGCAGAGTTGCTCGACCTGGTAGAGCTTGAAGTCAGAGAGTTGCTGAAGTCTTACAAGTTTCCAGGAGACGACGTTCCGGTGGTGCGTTTGTCGGCGCTGGGCGCGTTGAACGGGGAAGCCAAGTGGGAGAAGCAGATTGACGAGCTGATGGAAGCGGTGGACAAGAGCGTGCCGCAGCCGGCGCGTGAGTTGGACAAGCCGTTCCTGATGCCGATTGAAGATATCTTCTCGATCTCGGGCCGCGGAACGGTGGTCACGGGGCGTATCGAGCGTGGCAAGGTGAAGGTAGGCGAGGAAATCGAGATCGTGGGCTTCCGCGACACCCGCAAGACGGTAGTCACAGGCGTGGAAATGTTCAAGAAGCAGCTGGATGAAGGCTTGGCGGGAGACAACGCTGGTCTGTTGCTGCGCGGTATTGCCAAGGAAGACGTGGAGCGGGGCATGGTACTGGCGAAGCCGGGATCGATCACGCCGCACACCAAGTTTAAGGCGGAGGTTTACATCCTGACCAAGGAAGAAGGCGGGAGGCATACGCCGTTCTTCAAGGGCTACCGTCCGCAGTTTTACCTGCGAACGACGGACGTGACCGGAGTAGCGGAACTGCCGGCGGGCACCGAGATGGTGATGCCGGGAGACAACGTGAGCCTGGTAATCGAGCTGATCACGCCGGTGGCGATGGAAAAGGGGTTGCGCTTCGCCATCCGCGAAGGCGGCCACACGGTGGGCGCAGGAACGATCAGCGAGATTGTGACGTAGGAAGCTGTCAGCTCTCAGCCATCAGCTTTCAACGGCGAGAGTTGAGGAGATTGTAGGGGTCCTTCGGCGCAAAAGGCGCGCCTCAGGATGACAGGGATTTTAGGTTGATTTTTGGTTTTTTGGTTCAAGCTGAAAGCTAACAGCTGACAGCTTATTTCGTGGCTTGCAGCTTGCCACAAGCTCTTTCCTTCCGGAACGGCCGGAAGGGGTAAGGAAAAAGAAAAGTGATAGGCAACGAGAAAATAC
Organism: uncultured Acidobacteriota bacterium; assembly: GCA_963837365.1. GTDB lineage: Bacteria > Acidobacteriota > Terriglobia > Terriglobales > Acidobacteriaceae > CAWBXL01. The sequence continues at coordinate 221,368 of CAWIMW010000002.1, read as the reverse complement.
GAATCCGGTTAAAGGCGTACGACTACCGCATCCTCGATCAATCGACGGGTGAGATTGTCGAAACCGCCAAGCGCACCGGAGCGCAGATCGCGGGCCCGATTCCATTGCCCACGATGAAGAACAAGTATTGCGTGCTGCGTTCGCCCCACGTGGACAAAAAGTCGCGTGAGCAGTTCGAAATCCGCACGCACAAGCGTTTGCTCGATATTCTCGATCCGACGCCGCAGACCGTGGATGCGCTGATGAAGCTCGATCTGCCGGCGGGCGTGGATGTTGAGATTAAGGCATTTGGTAAAGAGCATAAATAGCTTCAGGCTACTCCAGTCAAGTGAGGCAGGATGCAGATGTCCTGAATGCGGCTATCGAGGAGCGGTTTAATTGGCCGATGCTGTTGCGGGTAATGGGCTTTCTTTCGGTTTCATGCTTTTTGGCCCTGGATGTTGGGAGTATTAGGACAATTCGCGGCGTGCTTGTTCGATTCTTGTGGGCTTGGAGGATTTTTAGTGTTCGACGTTGGAACGATTTGCTTAGCTCTTAACAACTTGAAGTATGAAAGACGTCACTCCTGGAAGTTGAGCGAGTGAAGGATGATGAAGAGCCAGTAGTCGCCAGCCAATAGCGAAAGCCAAGCTGGTAGAAAACGGAAAAAACGATGGCAAAAGTAGCAGGAATTCTGGGCAAAAAAGTCGGCATGACGCAGCTGTTCGACAGCAAAGGAGATGTTCATCCCGCAACTGTCCTGCAAGCTGGCCCCTGTGTAGTGACGCAGCACAAGACGCGACGCGTGATGGTTATATCTCCGCGCAGATTGGCCTGGTTGAGTTTGTGAAAGAGTCGAAGCTCACCAAGGCGATGCGCGGACACCTGGGCAAAAACAATGTCCCGCCGGTGCGTTTCGTGCGCGAAGTCCCAGTCGAGTTTGATAACGACGAGAAGCCGGAAGAGAGCAATGGCGTAAAAGCCGGAGACCGCATTCTGGTGGACATCTTCGAAGGCGAAAAGTTTGTGGACATCGTCGGCGTCAGCAAAGGCAAAGGGTTTCAGGGCGTGGTGAAGCGCCACAACTTTGCCGGCGGCCCTAAGTCGCACGGTTCGATGTTTCAAATTACCGGTTCGATCGGTTCGTCAGCATTTCCGTCGCGCGTGTTTAAAGGTATGCGTATGTCGGGACACATGGGCAACGCCCGCGTGACCGTCCGCAACCTGCGCGTGCTGGGAGTTGAGAAAGACGACAACTTGTTAGTGGTCGAAGGCAGCGTTCCGGGGCCGAACGGTGGATATTTGATTATCACCAAAGCGAAGAAAGCACCGAGAGAGCGTCGTGGATTCGCCGGATCAGCCACGGTCGATCCGTTGAAGGCAGCCAAGCGCGCGGCGAAGAAAGCATAAAAGCAGTCGTTGGTCATTGGTCTTTGGCCAAAGTCAACGCAACGAGAAATATATGGCAACGATAGAAATTCAAAATCTGAGCGGCGGAAAAGTCGGCACCTTCGAACTGGACGACGCGATTTTCGGCGCAGTGAACGAAGACCTGCTGTGGGAAGCAATCAAGCATTATCGCGCCGGGCAGCATCGCGGAACCCACGCCACCAAGGCCCGCTGGCAGGTTTCCGGTTCGGGCAAGAAGCTGTGGAAGCAGAAGGGCACTGGCCGCGCCCGTATCGGTTCGGTGCGTTCTCCGCTGTGGCGTCACGGCGCGACGGTCCACGGTCCGGTGCCGCGGTCTTACGATTTTGCGTTTCCCCGCAAGAAGTTGCTGGGCGCATTGCGCTCGGCCCTGGCTGCGAAGTTTGCCGATGGCAAGTTGATCGTGGTCAACGCTTTCGACGTAAAAGAGCCGAAGTCGAAGATTTTCCGTCAGGCGCTCGACAAGTTGAAAGTTAATTCCACGGCCCTGCTGGTGGAAGCCGCCAAGAACGGCAACCGCAATCTGGAACTGAGCTCGCGCAACCTGGATGGGGTGGAGTTGGTGCGCAGCAATGCAGTGCATCCGTATCATCTGCTGCGTTACGACTGGGCGATTTTCACCCAGCCGGTTTTGGAGAAGATGCAGGTTTCGTTAAAGAATTCAGTGCCCAAGCGGCAGCGCAAAGCGGAATCGGACGACGAAAAGAGCGTTAAAAAAGCCGCGCCGCGCCGCAAGGCCAGCCGTGAAAAAGCGGCGGAGGTCGCCTGATGAAATCCGCATATCAGATCATCCGCAAGCCGGTGATTACGGAAAAAGGCCTGGCCATCAAGGAAAACCAGAACACGCTGGTTTTCCAGGTAGCGACCAAAGCCACCAAGACCGAGATTAAGGAAGCGGTGCAGGGCATTTTCAAAGTGAAAGTGCACTCAGTGCGCACGGCGGTGTATCCGGGAAAAGAGCGGCGGCGTGGCAAGTTTGCCGGCTACCGTCCGGACTGGAAGAAAGCGTACGTGCGGTTGAAGGCAGGCGAGAAGATGCCGGAGTACGCGCAGAATTTGTAAGGCAGCTTCTAGCTGTTAGCTCCTAGCTAAAACCGGGAGCTGGGTTAGCTAGAGGCTAGTAGCTAGAAGCGGGTTTTTTATGCCAATTAAGACCTACAGACCGACGACCCAGACGCTGCGTTATCGCACCACGCTGGTCAACGATGACATCACGACCAAATATCCGCACAAGCCGTTGCTGGAGCCCAAGCAGCGTACCGGCGGACGGCGCAACTCCGGTGACATCACCAGTTGGCACCGTGGCGGCGGGCACAAGCAGAAGATCCGCATCATTGATTTCAAGCGCGACAAGACCGGGATTCCCGCGACCGTGATCACGATTGAATACGATCCCAACCGTTCTTCGCGTATTGCGCTTCTGGCGTACGCAGACGGTGAGAAGCGGTACATTCTCCAGCCGGATGGTTTGAAAGTGGGACAGAAGATTGTCAGCGGCCCTGAGGCCGACATCCTCGTGGGCAATGCGCTTCAGTTGAAGAACATTCCTCCCGGCACGACCATCCACAACATTGAGCTGAAACCGGGCAAAGGCGCGCAGATGGTGCGCTCGGCGGGTGGTTCGGCGCAGTTGGTGGCAAAAGAAGGCGAGTACGCGCTGGTGAAGCTGCCTTCCGGCGAAACCCGCAAAGTTTCGCAGGACTGCATGGCGACCATCGGGCAGGTCGGCAACTCCGATCATGAAAACGTCACCATCGGTAAAGCAGGACGCTCGCGCTGGCTGGGAATCAAGCCCACCAATCGCGGTGTAGTTATGAATCCGGTTGACCATCCGCATGGCGGTGGTGAAGGCAAGACTTCCGGCGGACGTCACCCGGTAACTCCGTGGGGACAACCGACGCGCGGATATAAGACTCGTAACAACAAGCGGACGGATGCGTTTATCGTAAGCCGCCGCAGTAAGAGATAGCTAAAAGCTAGGAGCTAACAGCTAGAAGCTGGTTTATATGCGTTCAACCAAAAAAGGACCGTTCGTGGATGGCTTCCTGCAACAGCGGATCGAAGCCATGAACTCGCGCAACGAAAAGAAGGTGTTGCGCACCTGGTCGCGGCGTTCGACCATCACTCCGGAATTTGTCGGGCACACCGTGGCGGTGCACAACGGCAAGAAATTTATTCCGGTGTACGTCACTGAGAACATGGTCGGCCACAAGCTGGGCGAGTTCAGTTTTACCCGCACCTTTAAGGCGCACTCGATGAAGGCGGCCAGCGAAACCGCAGCCAAGCCGGCTGGCATTCCTGGTGGGCCGGGAGCAATCGCTCCGGCAGCCCCGGCGGCGCCGAAGGCGTAACAAGCAGCTACTAGCTGCTAGCTCCTAGCTAGGAGCTAGAGGCTAGGAGCTAGAAGCTGAGAGATTACTATGGAATTTAGAGCTCAAGCCCGGTTCATGCGCGTCTCGCCTCAGAAGGCGCGGCTGGTGTTGGATCTGATCAAGGGCCAAAGAGTTGAGAACGCCCTTAACACGCTGGCTTTCACCAAGAAGCGCGTGGCGGCGACGGTGGAAAAGCTCCTGCGCTCGGCGCTCGAAAACGCGAATTACCTGAGCACGGAAAAGGGCATCGACGTGGATGTCGACAATCTCTACGTCAAGCAGGCAGTGGCGAACGATGGTCCGCGCATGAAGCGGATTCGCCCGGCGCCGATGGGACGGGCTTTCCGTTACGTGCGGCGCATCGCGCATATTGAGTTGGTGCTTGCAGAGAGGACGCGGGCGGGTGAGGGCACTGCGACTGTGGTCGGCGAAGAAACATCAGCAAAAGCCAAGGCCCCTGCGAAAGTTAAGAAGAAGGCAGCGGCAGGCAAGAAGAAGTTAGCAGCGAAGTAAATCAGTTCCCGGTTCTCAGCTGGCAGTTCGCAGTAGCTAAGAGCTAGGAGCTAGAAGCTGGTTTAGGAGCAACGATGGGACAAAAGGTTCACCCATACGGATTTCGCCTCGGCTACACCAAGCCGTGGAAGTCGCGTTGGTTTGTCGAGAAGGATTACGACAAGCTGCTGCTGGAAGACGTCAAGCTGAAGGCCGAGCTGAAGGACAAGCTCAAGTCGGCGGGCGTGAGCGCTATTGAGATTGAGCGTCCGGGCAACAAGTTGCGCATCATCATCAAGACGGCGCGGCCGGGCATCATCATCGGGCGCAAAGGCGCGGAGATCGACAAGCTGAAGCAGGATTTGCAGAAGCGTACCAACCGCGAGGTCTATGTCGATATTCAGGAAGTACACAAGCCTGAACTGGACGCGCAACTGGTGTCGGAGTCGATCGCGCTGCAACTGGAAAAGCGCGTGGGTTTCCGCCGGGCAATGCGCAAGTCGGTGGATTCGGCGTTACGCTTCGGTTGCAAGGGAATCAAGGTTCGGGTGAGCGGGCGTTTGAACGGAAATGAAATCGCGCGTTCCGAGTGGTATCTGCAAGGGCGGTTGCCGTTGCACACCCTGCGCGCGGACATTGAATACGGATTCACTGAAGCCCGGACCACCTACGGCGTGATCGGTGTGAAGTGCTGGATTTATAAGGGTGAGATTCTTCCTACGAAGAAACGTGAACCACAAGTCGCAGCCGGTGCGTTTTAGGCTGACGACCAACGACCAAAGACTAGCGACCAGAGACTGACTTTATGTTAATGCCAAAGAAAGTTAAGTACCGCAAGCAGCAGCGCGGGCGCATGTGCGGAAAAGCCTGGCGCGGCAGCCAGCTGGCATTCGGCGATTTCGGTTTGAAAGTACTCGAACCGGGGTGGATCACCGACCGCCAGATTGAAGCCGCCCGCGTCGCCATGACCCGTTTCGTGAAGCGCGGCGGGAAAATCCAGATCCGCTTGTTTCCCGACAAGCCGGTCACCAAGAAGCCGGCTGAAACTCGTATGGGAAAAGGCAAGGGTGCGCCGGACCACTGGGTCGCAGTGGTTCGTCCGGGGAAGATTCTGTTTGAGATGGAGGGCGTGTCATTACAGGACGCTTCCGAAGCCATGCGTCTGGCATCGCACAAACTGCCGCTGCGTACGGTATTCGTGAAGCGCGAAGGCAAGACGCACTAAAAGACAGCTCCTAGCCTCTAGCTTCTAGCTAAGGCTGACAGGGGTTTAGCTAGGAGCTAGCGGCTAGAAGCTTGGGACCGGAAATTTCCGGTTGTGAATGGAAAAGATCATGAAAGCAGAAAAAGTACGGAACTTGACCGACGACGAGCTGCGGCACCAGGAGCGCGATCTCCAGGACCAGCTGTTCAAGCTGAAGTTCCAGCTCAATATGGGACAGACTGAAAGTTTGAAGAAGATTCGCGGCCTGCGCAAGGACATTGCGCGGGTCAAGACCATCACCCGCGAGCGCGAACTCACCGCTGCCAGCGGATCGGAGAAGAAGTAATGGCGGAAACAACCCAGAAGCCTCAGCCGCGTCACAAAGAAGTAGTCGGCGAAGTGGTCTCCAGCAAGATGGCCAAGACCATCGTGGTCAAAGTGATCCGCAAGCGGGCGCACCCGTTCTACGGGCGCGTGGTTTCGAAAGCCAAGAAGTTCTACGCGCACGACGAGAAAAACGAGGCCCATGTGGGCGATGTGGTGCGGCTGGAGGAGACGCGGCCGCTCTCCAAGTTGAAGCGTTGGAAGCTGAAAGAGATTGAGCGGCGCGCGAAACTGGCGCCTGAAGTCGCAGCCGTAGTCAGCTAAGCCCGGGAGGATTTGCAGCCATGGCCGTCATGATGAGATCGATGCTCGAGGTCGCCGACAATAGCGGCGCGCGCAAGCTGCAAATGATCCTGCCGCTGGGCGGCTCGACCGGCCTGCGCGCCGGCTTGGGAGACGTGATCACCGCCAGTGTGAAAGAGGCCTCGCCTGACGGCCAGGTGAAGAAGGGCACGGTGGTGAAAGCGGTGATTGTTCGCACCCGTAAAGAATATGGCCGCCGCGACGGCACCTACATCCGCTTCGATTCGAATGCGGCGGTGCTGATTAATGAAGGCGGGGAGCCGGTGGGTACGCGTGTATTTGGCCCGGTGGCGCGTGAACTGCGCGAGAAGAAGTTTTTGAAGATTGTGAGTTTGGCGCCAGAGGTTCTGTAAAGGATTGAGTAATTGAGAAGTTGAGTAATTGGGTAATTGAAAATCTGGTTTGAAGTTGGTTTTCAATCACTCGATTACCAAATTACCCAATTACCAGATGGGTTAAAAAATGGCAACCGCAGAAACAGCACATAAGAGAGTTGATATCCGCCGCAATGACACCGTGAAGGTGATGGCGGGACGCGACCGCGGCAAACAGGGACGCGTTCTGCGCGTATTTCCCGACGAAGGCCGGATTCTGGTCGAGCACGTCATGACCGTGAAGAAGCACGTGCGCCCCAATCCGCAGCACAACATCAAAGGCGGCATTGCCGAGCAGGAAGGCCGCATTTCGATTTCGAGCGTGGCCCTGGTCTGCGGCACCTGCGGCCCGGTGCGTATCGGACATGAAATGCGCGGGGATCGCAAAGTGCGGGTTTGCAAGAAGTGCGGGACGACGTTGGAAAAATAGCTGTCGGCTATCAGCCGTCAGCGTTCAGTTAGCCCCGAGGGGGCGAGAGATTACAGCCCAGGGCGCAAGCCCTGGGGTAGGCAAGAAAGAAACAAGTCCCGAAGGGACGAAAGAAAATTTCTCACGAACCGGTAACCAAGCCGAAACCGTGAGGCAAAGTAGAAAATATGGCAAAAGAGAACAGAGAGAAAAAAGGTCAGGCCGAGCAGGCGCCAAAAAGCGCGGAAGCTCCGCGCCATGCAGCCAAGGAAACGCCGCGGCTGAAGGCGCGCTTCCTCAAGGAAATCGCCCCTGTACTGATGAAGGAAAACAATCTCAAGAACCCGATGTCAGTGCCGCATCTGAACAAGATCGTCATTAACATGGGCATGGGCGAGGCCACGCAGAACGCCAAGGTCATGGACGCGGCCGTGAACGAACTGGGCCAGATCACCGGCCAGAAGCCGGTCGTCACCCGCGCCAAGAAATCCATCGCGGCGTTCAAAGTTCGCGAGGGCCAGTCGATTGGCGCCATGGTGACGCTGCGCGGCGACCGCATGTACGAATTTTTTGACCGGCTGGTCAGTGTTGTTCTGCCGCGTGTGCGTGATTTCAAAGGGGTTTCCACCAAGTCGTTCGACGGCCGCGGCAACTACACGCTCGGCCTGCACGATCAGTTGATCTTCCCCGAGATTTCTTACGAGAAGGTCGATAAGCAGCGGGGCATGAACGTCACCATTGTGACCACTGCGGCCAGCGATGCCCAGGCGCGGTCTTTGTTGAAACACATGGGAATGCCGTTCCGGCAGTAAAACGAATTGTGTGGAGACGGGGCTTGCCCCGTCAAGTGGCAGAGCAATCTCCGCTTCCACATGAGCACAGGTTGAAGCTAAAGGCTAGAAGCTAAGAGCTAGGAGCTTTTTTTTGGCAACTACAGCAAAACGAGTTAAGGACGCGAAGAAACCCAAGTTCTCCACGCGCAAGCACAACCGTTGCAAGCTCTGCGGGCGGCCGCGGGCGTACCTCCGTAAGTTTGGCATTTGCCGCCTGTGTTTCCGCGGTCTGGCGTTGCGGGGAGAGATTCCTGGAGTTTCGAAGTCATCGTGGTAAAGCAGTCGTTGGTTTTTGGTCGTTCGTTGTTGGCCCACGGCCAAAGACCAAAGACCAAAGACCAAAGACCTAGGACAAGATAGAGCCGTCGCAGGTTCTTCGACCGTAGTCGTCGAAGCGAACGGGTGGCTGAGGAGAAGCAAACGATGAGGTTGACCGATCCGGTCGCAGACATGCTGACGCGTATTCGCAACGCGATACGCGCCCGGCACCAGAAAGTCGATGTCCCTTCTTCGAAACTGAAGACGGAGATTGCCCGCATCCTCAAAGAGGAAGGGTTTATCGCCAACTTCAAGCCCACCGAAGAAGAGGGCCACAAGGTGTTGCGCCTTTATCTGAAGTATGGCAACAACAACGAGGCGGCGATTTCGAACCTTGACCGCGTCTCGCGTCCTGGCTGCCGTGTCTACGTGCGCCGCACCGAGATTCCGCGCGTATTGGGCGGACTCGGAATCAACATTCTGACCACGCCGCGTGGCGTGATGACCGGACGCCAGGCCCGCAAAGAAGGCGTGGGCGGCGAACTGTTGTGCGAAGTTTGGTAAAGGAGCCGCTAGCTTCTAGCTACTCGCTAGGAGCTGAAGGGCTAGAAGCTAGGAGCTAGAAGCTGACTTTATGTCAAGAATTGGACGAAAACCGATCCCGCTCCCCAAGGGAGTGACCGTTAAGGTCGAAGGCAATATCGCTGCCGTGCAGGGGCCCAAGGGGAAAGTGGATGCCCTGATACCCAGCGGCATCCGCCTGGAACAGAAAGAAGGCGAGCTGCTGGCGATTCGCGAAAACGATTCGCAGGCCGCGGTCCATGGGCTGGCGCGCGCGCTGGTCAATAACGCCGTGGAAGGCGTCACCAAGGGCTGGACCCGCGAACTCGACATCGTCGGCATCGGGTATCGCGCCGAATTGAAGGGCAAAGCGATGGTGGTATTTACCCTGGGATTTTCCCATCCCATCGAATACCCGCTGCCCTCGGGAATTGAAGTTGGAGTGGATCCCAAGCAGACCCACCTGACCGTCACCGGAATCGACCGCCAGAAAGTGGGCCAGGTGGCGGCGGAAATGCGCAGCCTGCGTCCGCCTGATCCATACAAGAACAAGGGCGTGCGCTACACCGGCGAGCAGTTGAAGAAGAAGGTCGGAAAGACGGGAGCGAAATAGCTATCAGCGCTCAGCTATCAGCCGTCAGCTCATTGCTGATGTTTGGCTGAAAGCTGACAGCTGAAGGCTGAGGGCTTAAAGACAATGCTGACTAAATTATCGAAAAACGCGACCCGGCGCTTTGTTCACGTGCGCATCCGCAAAAAGGTGCAGGGCACGGCTGAGCGGCCGCGGTTGAATGTGTACCGTTCGGTGAACCATATTTATGTGCAGCTGATCGACGATCTTGCGGGCAAGACCCTGATTGCCTCCAGTTCCGCGGTGGGGAAAAAGGGCCAGCGCAAGACCGGTGGAAACGTCGCAGCGGCGAAAGAGATTGGCAAGGCCATCGCGGAAAAAGCCAAAGCCAAGGGAATTTCAAAAGTTGTGTTCGATCGCGGCGGCTACCTGTATCACGGCCGGGTGAAGGCCCTGGCGGATGCCGCGCGGGAAGCGGGATTGCAGTTCTAAAAGAAAGCTCCTAGCTTCTAGCTACTAGCTAGAGGCTAGAAGCTAGAAGCTAGGTTTACGAATGCCAACAGTCACAAAAAAACTCGACGCCGGCGCATACCAGTTGAAAGATCAGGTTGTCGCCATCAACCGCGTCACCAAAGTCGTCAAAGGCGGCAAGAACATGTCGTTTGCCGCGCTGGTTGTGGTCGGCGATCCCAGCGCTGCCGTCGTGGGATACGGTTCCGGCAAGGCCAAGGAAGTTCCCCAGGCGATCCGCAAGGGGATCGAATCGGCCAAGAAAAATTTGCTGCGTGTGAACCTCACTCAGACTACGATTCCGCACCTGGTCCTTGGCCGCTATGGCTCCGGCAAAGTTCTGTTGAAGCCGGCCCCGGAAGGCACCGGAGTGATCGCGGGCGGCGCGGTGCGCGCGGTGATGACTTCGGCGGGGATTCAGAACGTGCTCACCAAGTCCATCGGCACCACCAACCCGCACAACGTGATCAAAGCTACTTTCGATGCGTTGAAGCAGCTTAAGAATAGAGAAGACGTTGCCGCCCTGCGTGGCAAGTCAGTTCAGGAATTGTAATATGGCAAAAACAGTGGGCAAAACGGGCGGTAAACTGCACCTGAAATGGGTGCGTTCCGCCATTCAGGCGCCAGTGAAGCACAAGCTGGTCATTAAAGGTTTGGGATTTACCCGGTTGAATCAGGTGATTGAGCGTCCGGACACACCTGCTATTCGTGGCATGGTGGCGAAGGTGCCTCATCTGGTGGAATTTGTGAAATAAAGCCCTTAGCCATCAGCTCTCAGCGAAGCTGAGCGACTGATCGCTGATAGCTGAAAGCTGACTTTATGAACCTGTCGAACATTCGAGCACCCAAGGGATCATCGGAAAAGATCAAGCGCGTGGGCCGCGGTATGGGCTCGGGCATGGGAAAGACCTCTGCCCGCGGTCATAAAGGCCAGCACTCGCGCAGCGGCTCCAGTTTGTTGCGCGGCTTTGAGGGTGGCCAGATGCCGCTGCACCGCCGCGTGCCCAAACGTGGTTTTACCAATATTTTCAAGAAGGAATACAACGTCATTAACCTGGAAAAGTTGGCGGCGCTCGGCGAGACTACAATTACTCTCGAAGTGCTGCGCAAAGCCGGATTGGTGAAGCGCGATTTGCCGGTAAAGGTTCTAGGCGATGGAGAACTAAAATCCGCGCTTACCGTGCATGCACACAAGTTTTCCAAGTCAGCGCAAGACAAAATCGCCAAAGCCGGTGGTAAAGCCGAGGTCGTGCAGTAATGTTAGAAAAGCTTGCCAACATCTTCCGCATCCCCGACCTTCGCAAGCGGGTCCTGTTCACGCTCGGCCTGCTGTTTGTGTACCGCCTCGGCGGCCACATCCCTACCCCCGGAGTGAATGCCGACAAGCTGGCGGAGTTTTTCGCTCAGAACCAGGGCAGCTTCCTGGGTTTTGTAGACCTGTTTTCCGGCGGCCAGTTGCGCCGCCTGACCATCTTTGCTTTGGGCATCATGCCCTACATCACCGCCTCCATCATTTTGCAGTTGTTGACCGTGGTCTATGAACCGCTGGCCAAATTGCAAAAAGAAGGCGAACTGGGCCGCAAGAAAATTACCCAGTGGACGCGTTATCTGACGGTAGCCCTGAGTGCGATCCAGTCGTTTGGAATTGCATTCAGCCTGCAAAAACAGGGTGACTTTGTGCTCACCCCCGGCGTGGGTTTTGTTCTAATGACCATGCTGACTCTGACCACTGGCAGCGCGTTCATCATGTGGCTGGGCGAACAGATCACCGAACGCGGCGTAGGCAACGGCATGTCGCTGCTGATCTTCGCCGGCATTGTGGTTGGGTTGCCGCGCGGCGTAATGGACCTATATGACAAGGTCCGCACCGATGCCTGGGGTGCTTTTACGGCGCCGGCCATGATCCTGCTCATTGCGATGATGATTGTGATCGTTGCATTCATCGTCTACGTCGAGCGCAGTGAACGACGCATTCCGGTGCAATACGCCAAGCGGGTGATCGGCCGTAAGGTGATGGGAGGGCAGTCGACCCACCTGCCGTTGCGGGTCAACGCGGGTGGCGTTATGCCGGTCATCTTCGCATCTTCGATTTTGAGCATGCCGCAAATGCTGGGTTACAGCTGGCACAGTAATAAGGTCATTGGGCCGATGATCGACGCCCTCAAATGGGGCGAGCCGCTGTACACCATACTTTATGCGGTAGGAATTGTTTTCTTTGCTTACTTCTATGTGTCGATTGTCTTCAACCCCAACGAGGTTGCGGACAATATGCGGAAGTATGGTGGGTTCATTCCCGGCATCCGGCCTGGGAAACGGACGGCGGACCACATCAACGAAATTCTTACCCGCATCACTCTAGTCGGGGCGTTTTACCTGATCCTGATTTCGTTCATCCCGGAATGGATGATTGCGGGCATTCACCTGAACCACTTGCCCGGCGCTCTCGGCGCATTCTTTGAACGGCTGCCGACCTGGGTCACCAATGGTTTAGGCGTAAACTTTTACTTTGGCGGTACCTCATTGCTGATCGTGGTCGGCGTAGCCATGGACACGGTCCAGCAGATTGAAGCCCAGCTGATCATGCGCCACTACGATGGATTCACTCCCCGCAGTGGGCGCCAGCGGGGCCGCCGTTTGTGGTAAAGAAACAGACACTTTAGAGGTTGCCGTAATGCCGGCTCGAGCAGGCTGCTGGCCGGCGGATCTGGAAAAAGAGGAAACAGTAAGAGGGCCAGGTCAATGGCAGTGGATACCTCGCGCATTATCGGACCGATCATCTTGCTCGGCGCACCGGGCGCGGGGAAGGGTACACAAGCCAAGCTGATCGCGGGTCACTATCAGATTCCGCAGGTTTCGACCGGCGATTTGTTGCGCGATAACGTCAGCCGGGGCACTGAGTTGGGGAAGACGGCCTCCTCCATTATGGCCCGGGGCGAGTTGGTACCGGACGATCTGGTATACGGCATCGTTTCCCAGCGGTTGCGCGAAAAAGACTGCGACCGGGGGTACATTTTAGATGGCTTCCCGCGCACGCCAGCCCAGGCTGGATGGCTCGAGGCCCTGCTGGAAGATAAGTTCTTTGACAAGCCGCCAGATGAGAAGTGGCACCCGCTGGTGATCCGTATCGATGTGGATTATAATGAGTTATTGCTTCGGCTCACCGGGCGCAGGATTTGTCCTGCCTGTGGAACGATCTATAACGTCCACCTTCAGCCGCCACGCAAAGGTGAACTTTGCGATAAAGACGGCACCAAGCTGGTAATCCGCAACGACGACCGCGAAGACGTGATTCGGGAACGCTTGCTGGCTTATGAACACCAGACGCGTCCTGTAGCGGAATACTATGCAAGCCGCGGACGATTAGTGTCTGTGGATGGCGAATTGCCGGTGGAGCAGGTCTCCGAGTGGATTTTCCGGGAGATTGAACGGCATAACCCGCACGTCCCCGGGCAGAACTAGAATGGCGATTGTGTGCAAATCGGCGAGTGAAATTGAGAAAATGCGGCGCAGTGGCGGGATTGTGCGCGAAGTTCTCAATCACTTAAAGGCGATGGTCGCGCCCGGTGTCACCACCATGGACCTGGAGCGCGCCGCCGAAGCGAAGATCAAGGAATTAGGTGCCAAGCCGGCGTTCAAGGGGTATTACGATTATCCCTGTGTGCTCTGCACCTCGGTGAATGAAGAAATTGTCCATGGAATTCCGTCGCCGAAAAGAGTGTTGAAAGCCGGGGACATTGTTTCGATTGACTGCGGCGTGGTGATGGACGGCTATTACGGAGACGCGGCGATCACGGTTCCCGTGGATGGTCAACTGACGCCGGAAACGCAAAGGCTGCTCGAAGTGACTGAAACCGCCCTGTACAAGGGCATCGAGCAGGCAAAGATTGGAAACGCAATCGGCGATGTAGGTGCGGCGGTACAGCAGTATGTGGAAGCCAACGGCTTCAGCGTGGTGCGTGAGTTCGTGGGACATGGAATCGGGACACGGCTGCACGAAGAGCCACAGATTCCGAACTTCGGTACCAAGGGTTTTGGCGCGCCCCTGAAAGAAGGAATGGTCCTGGCGATTGAGCCGATGGTGAATTCCGGCCGGCCGGAAACCCGGGTCCTTGAAGACAAGTGGACCGCGGTGACCATGGATGGAAGTTTCAGCGCTCATTTCGAGCACTGTGTGGCGGTCACAAAAGACGGTCCAATGATTTTGACGCAGTAGAAAGCAGCTAGCTACTAGCTTCTAGCTAATAACGGTGTAGCTAGAAGCTAGCGGCTAGAAGCTATTTGAGAGGTGCATGAGCAAAGAAGACGCGATTGAGGTGATGGCGACGGTCCTTGAACCGTTGCCCAATGCCATGTTCAAGGTGGAGTTGGAAAACAAACACCAGGTGCTGGCGCACGTTTCCGGCAAGATGCGCAAGAACTTCATCCGCATCCTGCCCGGCGACAAAGTAGCGGTGGAACTCTCACCCTACGACCTGAACCGCGGACGCATCGTGTACCGCTATAAGTAAAGCTACTAGCTGCTAGCCAAATCTGGTTTAGCTAGAAGCTAGAAGCTAGAAGCTGAGGAAATTTATGAAGGTTAGAGCATCAGTAAAGAAAATTTGCGACAAATGCAAGGTCATCCACCGCAAAGGCGTGGTACGGGTGATCTGCACCAACACTAAGCATAAACAGAGGCAGGGATAGCATGGCACGTATTGCTGGCGTTGATCTCCCCCGCAACAAGCGCTCCTACATCGCGCTGACCTACATCTACGGCATCGGCACCGCGCGCGCCAACCGCATTCTTGACGCGGCCAAAGTGGATCCCATGAAAAAGATCCAGGATCTTGCAGAAGATGAAGTCAACCGCATCCGTACGGTGATCGAAGAAGAAGGCCTGGTAGAAGGCGATCTGCGCAAAGAAGTGCAGATGAACATCAAGCGGCTGATTGAAATCGGTTCTTACCGGGGATACCGTCACCGCCGCAATCTGCCAGTTCGTGGACAGCGCACGCACACCAATTCGCGTACCCGCAAGGGCCCGCGCAAAGGCACGGTTGCGATTAAGCGGCAGTCGGCGGCAAAGACGTAGAAAAGTGGCTAGTGGTTAGTGACTAGTGATTAGTCACAAAACCAAATACTAGCCACTAACCACTAGTCACTGGACACTGAAATTTATGGCAAAGCCAGAAGCAGCAGCAACCGGCGCAGCAGCACCGGAGAAAAAAGGCAAAAAGAAAGCATTTAAGAAGAAGGAGCGCAAACACGTTCCTTTCGGCATCGTCCACATTCAGGCCTCGTTCAACAATACGATCGTGACCATCACTGATCCGAACGGAAACGTGTTGTCCTGGAAAAGTTCCGGTTCGCTTGGTTTCCGCGGATCGCGTAAAGGCACGCCCTTCGCGGCGCAGCAGGCCGCCTCGAACGCCGCCAATATGGCGCGCGATCACGGCGTCCGCACGGTGGAAGTCCGGGTCAGCGGCCCTGGTTCCGGGCGCGAGTCCGCCATCCGAGCACTGGCCGCCGCCGGCATTGAAGTTCGCACCATTCGCGACGCGACGCCCATGCCGCACAACGGTTGCCGACCGCCGAAGCGCAGAAGAGTGTAAGACAGCTCCTAGCTGCTAGCTCCTAGCTAAACCGGTTTGGGTTTGGCTAGAAGCTAGCGGCTAGAAGCTAGTAGCTGATTTTGCCCGGGACGAAGGGTGAAGCCAAACCTGTAAACCGGACATCTATTAAGGAGAGATAATTTGGCACGTTATACCGATCCCGTCTGTCGTCTATGCCGCCGCGAGGGCATCAAACTGTTTCTCAAAGGCGCAAAGTGTTTCAGCGATAAGTGTCCCATTGAAAAGCGCAACTTCGCTCCCGGCCAGCATGGCAAGGACCGCAAGACCAAAATCGTGGGTTATGGCCTCCAGTTGCGAGAAAAGCAGAAGGCCAAGCGCATCTATTTCACCCAGGAAGGTCAGTTCCGCAACTACTTCGAGAAAGCTGCTCGGGCGCCGGGCGTAACCGGCGAACTGCTCCTGCAACAGCTCGAGCGCCGTCTCGATAACGTCGTCTTCCGGCTGGGTTTTGGAACTGCCCGCCGTCAGGCGCGTCAGCTGGTGCGGCACGGTCACGTGGCGGTGAATGGACGCAAGGTCAACATCCCGTCTTTTCAGGTGAGTGTGGGAGACGAAATTACGATTAAGGAATCCAGCCGCAAGCTGGCTGTTTTGGAAGCGGCCAAGGAATTTTCCAGCCACCAGAATTCGCCGAGTTGGCTGGAGATCGACCGTGACAATTTCCGCGGAAAAGTTCTCTCGCTGCCGAAGCGCGAAGACATTCAGCAGCCGGTCAATGAGCAGCTCATTGTCGAGTTGTACAGCAAGTAAGAACGGATTTGGTAATTGGGAAATTTAGTAATTGAGTAATTGAAAAGCAAAACGGGGAGTTTGGCGTTGGGTTTAAGTTACTCAATTACCAAATTTCCCAATTACTCAATGTTTATGGGTCCATTTTTCGAGCCAGATCAGCCTGTCCTGACATTTGATCTGAATCCGGACCGATTCAGGGAGCCAGGATTGAGCCAAACGGCCGAAGGAGAAACCAATGCTTTGGAAGGGCTTTCAAAAACCAAAACGCCTCGCAGTTGACACCTCAACCCTGACCGACAAGTACGGCATCTTTTGGGCACAGCCGTTTGAACGCGGCTTCGGCACTACCATCGGAAACGCGCTTCGCCGCGTACTGCTGTCTTCGATCGAAGGCGCGGCCATCACCGCGGTAAAAGTTGAAGGCGTGCTGCACGAATTCCAGTCGATTACTGGAGTAGTCGAAGATGCCACCGACATCATCCTCAACCTGAAGCAGATCCCTTTCAAGTTAAGCGGAGATGCTCCGAAGGCGATTTATCTTCGCGCCGACCAGCCGGGCGTTGTCACCTCCGGCATGATCGAAGCCGACGCCGACGTTGAAGTGCTCGACAAGGACGTCTACGTTGCCACCGTCAGCGAAGGCGGCAAACTCGACATGGAGATGCGGTTGAAGCGTGGCCGCGGCTACGTTTCCGCCGACAAGAATTTCGACGAGGACCTCGGCATCGGGTTCATCCCGATTGACTCCGTCCACTCCCCGGTGCGTAAGTGTAACTACACGGTGGAAGCGGCGCGTTTGGGACAAATTACCGACTACGACAAGCTGACCCTCGAAGTTTGGACCAACGGCTCCATTACCCCACCTGATTCCATCGGTTTGGCGGCGAAGCTGCTGAAGGACCATATGAACATCTTCATCAACTTTGAAGAGGACATCGAGACCTCCACCGCTACCGATGACCGCAAGCCGGAAATTAAGAACGAAAACCTGAACCGTTCGGTCGAGGAGTTGGAGCTCTCAGTCCGCAGCTACAACTGCCTGAAGAACGCCAACATTCAGAGTATCGGCGAACTGGTACAGAAGACCGAAGCTGAAATGCTTAAGACCAAAAACTTCGGCCGCAAGTCGTTGAACGAAATCAAGGAGATCCTGACTTCCATGGGCCTGAGCCTGGGTATGAAGATTGACGAGCACGGCAACGCCGTTCCCGGACCAACTTCCAACCAGATACTGCCAGCTTCGGCGTACGGAGATAACGATCTATAAAAGTGGTCAGCGGCTAGTGACTAGTGGTTAGTAAAACCCTGGGCCATTAGTCACTAATCACTAATCACTAGCCACTGAGGTTCATATGCGTCACAAAGTTGCAGGCTACAAACTCGGACGAACCACCAGCCACCGCCGCTCATTGCTGCGGAACATGGCGACCTCGCTCATCCTCGAAGAGCGCATTGAAACTACTGTGCCGAAAGCCAAGGCGCTGCGCCCGATCGTCGAAAAGATGATCACCTTGGGGAAGAAAGGTACCCTGCCGGCCCGCCGCCAGGCCCACTCCTACCTAATGACTTCAGCCGCGGTGGACAAGCTGTTCGAGACTATCGGCCCGCGTTTTGGAGACCGCGAAGGCGGCTTCACTCGCATTACCCGCGTCGGTTGGCAAAAGGGGGATGGCGCGGAAAAGGCCTTCATCGAACTGATCGGCAGCGAGAAGTTGGTCGAAGAAAAGAAAGAGAAACGCGCCGAAGCCCGCGCCAAGCGCGCCGCTGAAACCAAGAAAGCCATGGAAGAAGCCGAGGCGCAGCAGGCGGCCGAAGCCGAATCCGCCGCCGCGGAGAAGAAGGAAGACAAAGAAGAAAAAGAAGAAAAAGAGTAAAGCGCTTCCTTCTTGCTGAACTATCGAACGCACCCGGTTTTCCGGGTGCGTTCCATTTTGGTAACAACTTTGGAAATTTCAGCGTCCACCCTTGACTCCCGCTTCCCCCGGGATTAAATTCCGCCCTAGGGCCACTTCCTCAAAGTAAGCAGTCTCCCGTCGGTCAACTTAGCAACCAAACGCGCCCTCGGGCGCCCAGCCATATCAGGAGGAAAATTCCATGGCCACTGTTCCAAAAACTCCCATTCCACTTCACGTACGTGAGGTCGAAAATATTCTCGCGTTTCGGACACCACCAGGCGCAGTAGAAATTCCTGCTGGTCAAAACAAACATCTTGGCACCATCGACACCAGCCGCTTTGATAAGATCCGGCTGGTCACCGACGAGCGTATCGGCTCGACTGCGAACATCATCCTGCGTCTTACCATCATGGAAGGCGATGAGCTAGTGGCGCAGCTCGATACCGTAATGCTCACGCCCCATGGCCAGGTGACCCGTGTCTATGACGTGCCGGCCACTAAAATCGGCGTCTACGCGGACAGCGTAGGCCCGGCCGGATCACGCGCAGGCATTGATGTGCTGGTCTACGGCCAATATTAGAAACATTCGAAGTTCTGTGGCTAGCGCCGCATGAGCCTCATTTGCAACGCGCACCTCGAATTTGAGGTGCGCTTCTTCATTCAGGCGTACATGACCTTCCGGGTTTGACTGCGGTAATCAGGTGCCGCTTCAGTAACCTCGCGTGATCGCTGGGGCGGGTCTAAACTGACCCAAAGATGCAATTTTCCCGGACGCAGATTATTATCGCGGTCAGCGCTGGAGTGCTGTTGCTGTTGGTCTTTTTCGGCTACCTGATGTGGCTGAATAACCAGCCGCCGGTGCTGTCCCGGTCTGAAGACCGAGATCCGTTGTCTGGCATCCCCAACTCTATTTCGTTGAATCCGTTACGCGACCGGTCCTCCGAACATATTGCCAATCAATTCATCCGCGCGATGCGCGACGGAGATTGCACTAAGGAGTTGGCCGATTGGGAGAAGGACTACCGCCGGAAGTATGCCAAATTCATCTGCGAGTCGGAAGCGAAACATCCGTTGCGCACATGGGAATTGGTGGAGTGGGAAGATACTCCCCCGCTGCGAATTTTGCATTATCGGGGGACCCGGCTGGATAATCCCCACGAGAAAGACACTTACGATGAATTGTTCTCGGTGACTCTCGACCATCGGTCGGGAGACTGGAACGTCACCAAGTACGATTCCATGTATTAGATCGACCTAGGTACCTGATACAAACTGCATTTCCGGCTTACTCTTCCTGCGGCGCCACATCCACCAAAGAATAATTTGCGCGACTAAGGCTGCGGAACTGTCCAGCAATACATCGTGTACGCTGCTACCGCGGCCTGGAATGTAGGCTTGGTGCCACTCATCCAGACAGGCCACAAGGGTGGTCATCATCCACGCAATGCGCGCCCAAGTCAGCCACCAGCCTTTTACTCGTGGTTGCGGCAGGGTGGCCCGCCAGGCGCGGAAAAACAGCAGGCTTAGAATGAAGTAGCCCACGAAGTGGCCTGTTTTGCGGAGGACCGCATGCCAGGGGGTGAATTGGACCGGGCCCATGCCGAAAAGAAAATGAAAAATGGGATACAGAATCCGGCTGGTGTTGTTGGAGCCGCCCAGATTGCTGGATTCCGTAATGATGATGCCCAGCCAGAGTCCGGCGGCAATCCAGACTTTTAAGACTTCTTTCTTTGAATGCGTCAAAAGGCTTTTTTCGCGTCCTTGGCGGCAGTTCCTCGGCGATCTTTGCGGTTCAAGGTCTTCGTTACTCGACCGCGTAATTCGGAGCTTCCCGCGTAATTACCACATCGTGTACATGGCTCTCGCGCAACCCCGCGGAGCTGATGCGCACAAAGCGCGTTTTCTGGAGCAATTCCGGAATGGTGGCGCAGCCGCAATAACCCATCCCCGACTTGAGGCCACCGACCATCTGGTGGACGATCATGGAAACCGATCCCCGATAGGGCACGCGCCCTTCAATCCCTTCCGGGACCAGTTTTGCCAGGCGGTTGGCATCATCCTTGGCGGAAACCGTGGCTGAAGATTCACCTTCCATCGTCTGAAAATACCGTTCGCTCGATCCCGCAACCATGGCACTGATCGATCCCATGCCGCGGTACGACTTGAATGTCCGGCCTTGATACAGGATCAACTCGCCCGGGCTCTCATCGGTTCCGGCAAACATGGAGCCGATCATGACGACACTGGCGCCTGCGGCCAAAGCTTTGGTGACATCGCCTGAGTATTTGATTCCACCGTCGGCGATGATTGGAATTCCAGCGTCCCGAGTCGCACGATAAGCTTCGGCAATGGCGGTAATTTGCGGCACCCCAGCGCCAGTCACGACCCGAGTGGTACAGATCGACCCGGGCCCGATGCCGACCTTGATTGCATCAGCACCCGCCTTCGCCAGTTCGCAGGCGCCATCGAAGGTGCCTACATTGCCGGCAATCAGGCTGACCTCTGGCAGTTTCGACTTGACGGTCCGGATGGCTTCAAGGACGCGCGTCGAATGGCCGTGAGCGCTGTCGATCGCGAGCACATCCACTTTGGCCTTCACCATCTCCTGCGCGCGCTCCAGAAAATCTCCAGTGGCACCGATGGCGGCCCCCGCCAGCAACCGCCCCTGCGAGTCTTTCGCCGCGTTGGGATACTTCAGTTTCTTCTGAATGTCTTTGACCGTGATCAGTCCTTTGAGGTTGTACCTGTCATCCACCACCAGCAGCTTTTCCACGCGGTGCTCATGCAGGATCTCTTCCGCCTGCTCCAGCGTGGTGCCGACGGCCACGGTGATCAGGTTTTCCTTGGTCATTACCTTGTTGATGGGAATGTCGAAGCGGGTCTCAAATCGAAGATCGCGGTTGGTGAGGATGCCGACCAGCTTGCCGTTCTTGGTAATGGGCACGCCGGAAATTTTGTACTTGCGCATGACCTCGAGCGCGTCGGAAACCTTCTGGTCCGGCGACATGGTCACCGGGTCCACAATCATGCCGCTCTCCGAACGCTTGACTTTGTCCACTTCCTCCGCCTGCTGCTCAATGGACAGGTTGCGATGAATGATGCCCATCCCGCCCTGCTGGGCCATACCGATCGCCATGTGTGATTCGGTGACCGTGTCCATGGCTGCGCTGATGATGGGAATATTCAGGCGTATGTCGCGAGTAATCTGCGTCTGGGTGTTGGCCAACGCCGGGACAACATCAGACCGTGCCGGCAGCAGCAACACGTCATCAAAAGTAAGCGCCTCAGGGACGGGGAAATGGATCATAAGTTTTCTCAGGAGCGGAGCTAAATATCTATTTTAGAGAGCGATGGGACGGTAGGCAAATCGCCCATAGTGTCAATCGAGAATTTCGATGGCGAGCCCTGTGGAAATCAAATCTATTGACTGTCCACCGGATTCAGGGGGCTGGCCCACCTTTGTTTTTTGTTTTTCCCGCTCTCATTCTACAAAGAGGCTGCCCCACCCTCTGCGGATTTTCAGAGGGTGGGAACCTATGCGGCCGGCATCGCGCGGGTTTTCCATCCGTTCACCTTATACTGGACGCGACAAGGATCAAGTCAAAAGCTCAAGGGGTGGAGAGCATCGTCTCCCACCCTTGAAAATCACAAGGGTGGGGCAGCCGCACTTAGAATTAGGTCGTGAAAAATAAAAACCGGAAGGATGGGCCAGCCCCCCCGTTATTTTGGCCTGCCGGGTCTGGCAATCCACCAGCGAAACCATAGGGCGATGGAAGTATTGATTGGTGCATTTATGTCGCTAGTTTTGTCAGGCAGAAACGGAGTTTAAGTCATGCTGATAATCTCGGAGCACTTGGTCAACCGTGCCGTCAAGGTATTTGTAACTGTGTTGGTTGTTGCTCTGTGCAATGTCACATTGCACGCTCAACGGCCTCACTGCTCAACAGTTGAAGCGGACAAGGCAGATAGGGTGGCCGGGACGTTGCGAAGTTGGGAAACGCTTTACAAGTCATATAAGCGTTTTCACTACTGTGATGATGGTTCCATAGCCGAAGGTTTCAGTGAGTCTGTCGCGCGCATTTTGGTTGGTCATTGGGATACGCTGCCCCAGATTTCACCCGTGTCCGGGGATGATCCAAAATTCCGAGCATTTATATTGCGACACGTGGATGCAACACTCGCCATTGATGACCTGAAGAAAATCAGAAGGAATGCATTGACTCGTTGTCCAGACGGAGAGAGCGAGACTTGCAAGCAGCTAAGGATTGCTTCGAATCGAGCACTGGAAGCACTGCGCAGTAAATGACGACGGGTGACCCACATCAGTTACGAGACTCTGACCCGGCTGAACAATTTGACGAACTCGCTGAGGGAAAAAGTCGGGGACAGGACGGAACATAACCCCAATGTTTGAGGAGGCAATCGACAACCACCACAACTTTCGCCTACGACATCATGAATCGGCTGACCGGGATTACCTATCCCGACAGCAGCACGGTCAGCTTCGCCTACGACTCCCGCGGACGCCGCACCTCGGTCACCGACCAGCTCGGCCACGTCACCAGCTACACTTACGATGACGCCGACCGCCTCACCAAAGTCACCGACGCCGCCAACCATGACACTCTCTACGCTTATGACACCGAAAATAATCTGACCTCGATCACCGACGCCAACGGGCACACGACCTCGTTCACCTACGACGCCTTTGGCCGGGTGACGCAGACCAGCTTCCCGTCGTCCTATGCGGAGACTTACGCCTACGACGCGCTGGGCAACCTGACCTCCAAGACCGACCGCAAGGGGCAGACGATCAATTATGTCTACGACGCGCTGAACCGGATGACGCAGAAGAACTATCCGGACTCGACGAGCGTGGAGTACGTGTACGACCTGGTGGGCAAGGTGATGCAGGTGAACGATCCGACCGGGACCTATGGATTTGCTTACGACAACATGGGGCGGCTGATTGGGACCACGACGCAGTATAGCGTTCTTGCCGGGGCAGACGTTCACGAACAGCTTACACCTACGATGCGGCCTCGAACCGGACGGGGTTCACGGCTCCGGACGGGAGCACGAATGCTACAGCTATGACACGCTGAACCGGCTGAACAATCTGACGAACTCGCTGACGGGATCGTTTGGGTTCAGCTACGACCAGCTGAGCCGGCGGACGCAGCTGACGCGGCCCAATGGGGTGAACACGAATTACGCGTACGACAACCTGTCGCGGCTGCTGAGTGTGCTGCATCAGTCGGCGAGCACAACGCTGGATGGGGCCAGCTACACCTACGACAACGCCGGCAACCGTGTATCGAAAACCAACTACTTGAACAACGTTACGGAAGGCTATAGTTATGACCCGCTCTATCAGCTCACGCAGGTAACACAAGGGGCGAGTACCACGGAGAGCTACAGCTACGATTCCGTAGGAAATAGACTGAGTTCTCTGGGGATGCCGTCATACAGCTACAACGCGGCAAACGAATTGACTTCAACCACAAGCGGCAGCTACACCTATGACTACAATGGCAACGCGGTAACGAAGAACGACTCGACCGGCGTTACCGCGTACGCTTGGGATTTTGAGAACCGACTGACAAGCGTAACATTGCCCGGCAGCAGCGGAACGGTGAGCTTCCAATACGATCCGTTCGGCAGACGCATTTACAAATCCTCGTCGTCCGGCACCAGCGTTTACACGTACGAGGGTGACAACCTTGTCGAAGAAATGAATTCCGCTGGCATGGTCGTTGCTCGCTACTCGCAAGGGCTGAATATTGACGAGCCTCTGGCGATGTTGAGGGCTGGAGCAACCAGCTTCCATAACGCGGATGGCCTCGGTTCAGCCACGTCGTTGACAGACGCGGTTGGAGCGCTTACGCAGACGTACACGTTTGACTCATTCGGCAAACAGACTGCTTCGAGCGGCCCACTCACAAATCCATTTCAATACACAGGCCGAGAATTCGACGATGAAACTGGTCTCTACTACTATCGCGCCAGGTACTACGATCAAATGCTCGGTAGATTTGTGAGTGAAGACCCAACTGAAATGAATGGTGGCATTGATTTTTACACATATGTCGGTAATAGACCGATTGTAGCCACCGATCCGACTGGACTTAAGACCGCTGGGATCGGAGGTACCGTAATCAATCTCTCCAAGTGTTGCGTGCTTGTGAGTGGAAATCCAGACCCCAACAGTCCTCAAAAGCAATACTATATACCTCCGGGAAAGAGCTCCGGTCCATTTGCTGATGTGGATGCTATATATTTCCACAACGGAAGCGCTTTAAAAATTCCTGATAGTTACATAATGGTTGTGCTTGACTGCTTCGGCGACGTTGCGCCCAAGAACATTCACCTCTCCCCTGTCGATCGGTTCCTGAAATCAATTTATCCAAGATTGGCCCCCAAATTTTTACCTGATCGAGGTGCAATTGAAAACGAATTTCACCAAATAGAACCCCCAGTTCCGTGTGGGAAATGCCAATAGGAGGGGAACATGCGTCATTACACTATTTTTGTTGTTGGACTTGGGGCTTTCGCAATTGGATATATTTTGGAGGTCAAAGGGGTCTTCCTGTATCTAAGCTATGGCGTTCTCAAGGTTGTTGAGCTGTCCATTGCGCTAACGTTCGTGTTGTGGAGTATCCTTTTGCTGAAGCAGCGTAGGGTCATCGCTGGTGCAGGAGGCATTCTGCTTGCTTCACTCCTGACCGCAACTACTTGGTTGTTACCAAATGCAATAACTAGCCCACGTAAGCGATTCTATCTTCTGACTGAGCAAGTAATACCAGGCGTACCCATCGATGATGCCATGCTGAAGTTGGGGAGCTACCATCACTGGTCTGCAAAGGAAGGATATCTGAGCTTTGATTTCACAAGTGGACCAGGCACAACTGATATTTTCGTAGTTCAGTACGATCCGAATAGTCGACGGGTTCTTCGCGCCGACTATTCACTTGATTAACGTTGGATTCCGAGGGGGATGCATTCAATCGACAATCGAATCCGATACAGAACGTTAGGCTGACCGGGATTACCTATCCCGACAGCAGCACGGTCAGATTCACCTACGACTCCAGCGGACGCCGCACCTCGGTCACCGACCAGCTCGGCCACGTCACCAGCTACACCTACGATGACGCCGACGGCCTCACCAAAGTCACCGACGCCGCCAGCCATGACACGCTCTATGCTTACGACACCGAGAACAATCTGACCTCGATCACCGACGCCAACGGTCATACCACGTCGTTCACCTACGACGCCTTTGGCCGTGTGACGCAGACCACCTTCCCCTCGTCGTTGGCCGAAACCTATGCCTACGACGCCATCGGCAACCTGATCTCCAAGACCGACCGCAAGGGACAGACGATCACTTATCTCTACGACGCGCTGAACCGGCTGACGCAGAAGACGTATCCGGATTCGACCAGCGTGGAGTACGTCTACGACCTGGTGGGCAAGGTGATGCAGGTGAACGATCCGACCGGGACCTACGGATTCGCCTACGACAACATGGGACGGCTGATTGGCACCACGACCAGCTACAGCTTCCTACCCAACCAGACGTTCTACGAATGCTTACACCTACGATGCGGCCTCGAACCGGACCGGGTTCACGGCTCCGGACGGGAGCACGAACAGCGTACAGTTATGACACGCTGAACCGGCTGAGTAATCTGTCGAACTCGCTGACGGGATCGTTCGGCTTCAACTACGACGCGCTGAGCCGGCGGACGCAGCTGACGCGTCCGAACGGTGTGAACACCAACTACGCGTATGACAATCTGTCGCGGCTGCTGAGCGTGCTGCATCAGGCGGGGAGCACGACGCTGGATGGGGCCGGCTACACTTACGACAACGCCGGAAACCGCGTATCGAAGACCAACTACCTGAACAACGTTACCGAAGGCTATAGCTATGACCCGCTCTATCAGCTGACGCAGGTCACACAAGGAGCGAGTACCACGGAGAGCTACTCCTACGATGCGGTGGGGAATAGGCTGTCGTCACTGGGCGTGTCTCCGTATTCCTACAATTCGTCGAATGAGCTGACAGCGACGTCGTCGGGGAGCTACACCTACGACGCAAACGGCAATACCCTCACTGATGCTCAGGGCCTCAGCTTCACCTGGGACTTTGAGAACCGGCTGACGCAAGTGACGGTGCCGCAGACCGGGGGCGGCTCGAACATCGTTACCTTCAAGTACGATCCCTTCGGCAGGAGAATCCAGAAGGCCAGTGCCAGCGGGATTACCAACTACCTCTATGACGGTGCCACCTCGTTGGAAGAGGTTGACAATGGAGGAACTGCTGTTGGGTTATACACTCAAGGACCGAGCATCGATGAGCCACTTTCGGAATTGCGGTCAGGTACAGCCAGTTACTACCATGCAGATGCGCTCGGAACAGTTACATCGCTTGCAAATAGCTCGGGTTCCGTCGTTAACGCGTATGCTTACGATAGTTTTGGGCAATTGACTGCATCGACGGGATCTATCTCCAATACTTTTAAGTTTACGGCTCGTGATTCTGACGTTGAAACAGGTTTGTACTTCTATCGAGCCCGGTATTATTTACCCTCCGCGGGCAGATTCATTTCTGAGGATCCGATCGGATTCAATAGTGGTGACATAAATTTCTACCCATATTCTGTGAACAACCCTGTGGATTTGTTCGATCCGTCAGGCTTGACATGGGAATCGAACAATACTTTCTTCTGGGATTGGGTCTTAGGTCGGGGCCCGAGGCGTCGTCCCTATGGCCCGAATGATGTTCAGACACAAGAAATGCAAGATTCCATCAGTGTTCAGACGTTACGCGAAAAGTTCTACCAAAATGGATGTCGTGATATTAGAAGTTTTTCGTATGGTACATATGAAGCGTATTGGGATACGGTAGCGAATCCGTGGACAGCGGACTGGTCGAGCACGGCAGCCCAAGTTGGGGGATACTCCGGCGCCTCGGCAATCAATAATGGCAATGGTACAGTCACTTTCACAATACCCAACACGGCTGGTGCCCATTCGTTCTTTCTTCATCTCGTACCGAACGTAAAGTCTCCGACTGGACCGATGTCGAATATCGAACAAGTGTTTCAGTGGACTGAGTACATTCAACGGCAGCCACCATCTCATGGAGGGACCAATTGCAAGTGCAACAAATGATTGTCTTAAGTCGTTATCTGCTTATCTGTTTGTTACTGTTGACTTTAGTCTCATGCGCCAGAACTGTGGCCCTTGAGCAGGTTTACGGTACTTATGTCGCTTCATTTCCCTTTGGCACCGATACAATTAACCTCAATCGAGATGGAAGCTTCAATCAGCACGTCATGATTACGAATGAAGCGCCTGCAACAGTGAACGGCTCTTGGAAATTCGACCCTGCTAAGAGCCGAGTTGACCTAGTTGGGTCAATGATTGTTGCAGATGGATTTGATAAGCTCAGAAGCGATTGGCGCAACGTAACTCCAGGCATAGTCTCCTTGGACGTGGAAAAACATTGGTTCAAAATTTACATGGGATCTGCTAGCCAATATCCTTACATCAAACAGTGAAATATGGTACTCGGTGGAACCCAGCACGGTGAACTACTCGTTCGACTCGGCGGGGGCGTACACGGTGCTGTATGGGTACGATGCGGCCTCGAACCGCACCGGGTTCACGGCCCCGGACGGGAGCACCAACAGCTACAGCTACGACACGCTGAACCGGCTGAGCAATCTGTCGAACTCGCTGACGGGATCGTTCGGCTTCAGCTACGACGCGCTGAGCCGGCGGACGCAACTGACGCGTCCGAACGGGGTGAACACCAACTACGCGTATGACAACCTGTCGCGGCTGCTGAGCGTGCTGCATCAGGCGGGCAGCACGACGCTGGACGGGGCTGGCTACACCTACGACAACGCCGGCAACCGCGTATCGAAGACCAACTACCTGAACAACGTTACCGAAGGCTATAGCTATGACCCGCTCTATCAGCTGACGCAGGTCACTCAAGGGGCGAGTACTACGGAGAGCTACTCTTATGACCCTGTGGGGAATAGGCTGTCGTCACTGGGCGTGTCTCCGTATTCTTACAATTCGTCGAATGAGCTGACGGCGACGCCGGACGCGAGCTATACCTACGATTACAACGGGAACACGATCTCGAAGATGGATTCGACGGGGACGACTACCTACAACTGGGACTTTGAGAATCGGCTGGCGCAGGCGATATTGCCGAACTCGGGTGGAATGGTGTCCTTTAAATACGATCCGTTTGGCAGAAGGATTCAGAAATCCGGACCATTCGAAACCACCAACTATCTCTACGACGGGGCCAACCTTGCTGGGGAAGTCGACAGCAGCGGTAATGCGCTCACGCAATATGCGAACCAGATGTTCGTCGATGGGCTGCTGACACAGTTTCGCTCAGGTACAGCCAGCTACTACCAGCAGGATGGCCTAGGCTCAGTGTAGTGCACCCCTGCAAACTAGACAGCTGGGGCCGTGTTTGAAGTGATGGTTGGAACGAAGGCCGCACGAGCATCGTGCGGGGTTCGTCCGTGGAGTCCGCGATGCGGACGGTCGTGATTGTACTCCTCGATCCAGCGCGCGATGCTCAACTTCGCCTGGGCAAAGTTCTGATACTCATTGAGCCACACCTCCTCTTCTTTTAAGCTGCGATGAAACCGTTCGATGTAACTGTTGCCCTCAGGATGGTTGTAAGCTGTGCGCCGGTGCGTGATGCCCAGCCGATTCAAAGTTTCGACATAGCGCGCCGACGTGAACTGCGTGCCGTTGTCGGTAGTCAAAGTCAAACCCATTCCACGAGAACCGAAAGGCAAAACCTCCAGCACGGCACGGTTGAGCGCCGCCAGAGCTTCTTCGGTGCGGCAGCGCAGACTCAAGTCCCAGCCCACGATGTCGCGGGTGCAGCAGTCGATCACCGACACCAGATACGCCCAACCCACATTCGGCCCGGCCCAGACCTTGGTCATGTCCGACTGCCAAACGTGATTGGGAAGCGGCGCTTCCACCTTGCCCCAGTCCTTTCGGCGAGAGACTTGAAAGCGGCGCTGACGCACTAACAATCCCCGTTCTCGCATGACACGCAATGCCCGCTTGCCATTGATCACCAACCCGTGATGCCGCCCCAACCACCAGACCACGCGACGATAACCGTAGGCTGGCTTCTCGCCGCAAGCCAGGACGATGTCCTGGTCGCGCGAACGATCCGCGTGGCTGGCGTGCGGTTGCCGCCGATAGTAGAGGCTGGAGCGGCTGATCTCCAGTGTCTCCGCTACCAACTTCGCTTCGTTCCCTTGGGCCACCAGTTCCCGTGCCGACGAATGGGCTGGCCCGCAGCTCACTCGCCCAGCACGTTTTTTAAGATCTCGATCTGCAAATGGGATCGGCCCAGTGCTCGCTCCAGCTGTTTGATCCGTTTCTCCTGCTCGGCATCGGGCTGCGCGGCTGCGCTTCTCCCCCCAAGCGCAGCCTTGGCTCCTGCTTCCACTTCGTCCTTCCAGCGGTAATAGAGATTGGGAGCGATCTCGTACTTGCGGCAGGTCTCAGCCACGTTGCCGCTCTTCAGTCCTTCCAACACAATCTGCCACTTCTCTTCCGGGGTTCTCTGCACTCTCGGCTTTCTCGACATTCTCGCCTCCTGGCGGAGGCCCCAAGCCTAACTAACTTCTGTGTCCAGTTCTAGCGGGGTGCACTACAAGACTGTCCTATCAGCCGTCCGTATCCCGTTAATTTTCATTCTGATCGGGCCTGCAGGCAGTTTGTCTTTTGTCCTACCGGGGCGTATATTGATCCATGGAAACTGTTGTGTAGTACCGAGCAATTGGCGAAACACACCAGTGGGCGCAAGCCCACATTTTAGTTTGTGCCCAAATCGGCGCTCCACAAGTTATTGATTTAATGGGACTTGAAATCGAGAAGGTGCGGGAGATTGCGGAAAGAGTCGCGGCCTCTTCGGGCCTTGAGATGGTTGAGGTCGAGCTTCGCGGGGGCGGCAAGGCCCGCATGCTACGGATCGTGATTGATAAGCCCAGCGGGGTGACGCACGAAGATTGTGCGAACCTGAGCCGCGAAGTAGGAACCATCCTCGATGTCGAGGAAGTTGTTCCCGGTAGTTCCTATACCTTGGAAGTTTCTTCTCCGGGGCTGGATCGTAAGTTGGTTCGGGCGGCGGATTACGAACGCTTCACCGGAAGCCGGGTGAAGTTGACGACTCGCCAGCCGGTGAATGGCAACCGGCACTTTGAAGGAAAGCTCGAAAGTTTTTGCGAAGGGCGTTTGACACTCGACGTGACACCGGTGCACAAGAAACCGCGGCCGAATGAGGGCGCACCGCAGAAATTGGAAATTGATCTGGGAAACGTCGAGAAAGCAAACCTCATCCCGGAGATCTAAGAAGGATTGAGGAATTGGGAAATTAAACAATTACTCAATTTCCCAGTTACTCAATTTTTCAGATTGGTTTTCTTATGGCAAGTGAACTCTACAACACCATTGACGCCCTGAGCCGGGAAAAGGGCATTGATCCGCAGATCGTAGTCAGCGCGGTGGAAGACGCCATTGTTGTCGCTACCCGCAAGTACTACAAGACGCAGGAAACCCTGCGCGCGGAACTGGACAAAGAAACCGGCAAGATCAATGCCTTCGCAGTGCGGATGGTGGTAGAGACTCCCGAGCAAGTGGAAGATCCGCTGCTGCAAATTACGCTCGATGATGCCCGCAAGGTGGATCCGAATCTTGAGGTCGGCGGAGAGCTTCGCATCCCCAAAGCCACAGAAGGCATTCTGGGGCGTATTGCGGCTCAGTTAGCGAAGCAAGTGATTTTCCAGAAAGTCCGCGAGGCTGAGCGCGACACGATTTACAACGAGTACATCGGGCGCGTCGGCGAAATTGTGAACGCTACGGTGAAGCGTATCGAAGGGCCGGATGTGATTTTCGATATCGGCAAGGCGGAATCGCGCATGCCCCGCAAGGAGCAGTCGCGGCTCGAGTCTTTTGCCATGGGTGAACGGGTTCGGGTTGTGATCGCGCGGGTGGAGAAGGCCTCAAAAGGCCCGGCAGTCGTGGTTTCCCGCGCAGCCCCGGAGTTGGTGCAAAACCTGTTCCAGACCGAGGTGCCGGAAATCTACGACGGAACTGTCGTGATCCGCGCCATTGCTCGGGAGGCGGGAGAGCGAACCAAAATTGCCGTCATGTCGAAAGATAAGGACGTGGATGCCGTTGGCGCCTGCGTCGGCATGAAGGGCATGCGGGTACAGTCCATCATCCGGGAACTGCGGGGCGAAAAAATTGACATCATCGAATATCACGAAGACGCCCAGACTTTCGCGGAGAAGGCATTACAGCCGGCGAAAGTAAGCCGCGTCACCATCGTTGACTCTCAGGACAAACATCTGGAAGTCGTGGTGGACGACAGCCAGCTTTCTCTGGCCATCGGCAAGAAGGGCCAGAACGTCCGCCTCGCTGCCAAGCTCCTGGGCTGGAAGATTGACATCAAGAGCGAGGAAGAGAAGCGTCAAGAAGTCGAGCAGCAGATGTCCGCCATGATTCCCGCACCCTCCACGCCGCTGGAAAATGTGCCCGGCCTGGGTGAGGGCATCATCGAGAGGCTGACGGCTGCTGGGGTAACTACAGTGGAATCCCTGGCTGATATGACGCCGGAGCAACTTGAAGCCATCGAAGGAATTGGCCCCAAAACGGTGGAAAAAATCAGTTTGGCGGTCAATAATTACTTCTCCAGTCTGGAAGGCGACGTACCTGCGGACGAGGGCACAGCGCTCGAAGCTGCTGCTGAAACGCCTGCCGTGGAAGCGGTCGTGCAAGCTGCATCGGAAGAGGCTCCTGCGGAGGAAGTTGCCCCGCCTGAAGAAGCCGGCGAAGCACCAGTTGCCGAAAGCTCTGAGAACCAGAGTTGATATGAAAGTGTTTTTGACAGGCACGACGAACTTGGAACTGAAACTGAAACCGTGAGGTTGCGATGAAGACTTAGCGGACAGTTCGGAGGAAATCGAGGGCGGATGAGCAAGGTTCGAATTAACGATCTGGCCAGAGAACTGGAAGTCAAGAGCAAAGCCATTCTTGACGTATTGGCCGAAGTTGGGGTCACGGAAAAGAAAACTCATTCCAGTTCATTGGAAGAACACGAAGCCGACAAGGTCCGCGCCAAGCTTCGCGCCTCCGGTGAGTCTCAAACTACAGCCAAGTCAGCCCCACGTTCGGGTCGCTCTGAGCCGGACGAAATCAAAACCAAGATTGATCTGTCGCACATCTCCAAGCCGGGCGACGTGCTGAAGGCGATTATCAGCAAGCAGGCGCCGCCTTCTCCGGCTGCCCCGCCGCGTCCTGCGGCTCCGCCACCAGTCGGAACCAAGCCCCCGTCCCCTGTAGGAGTTCCAGTTGCCCAAGCTCCGATAGTTGCGCCGCCGAAGCCAGCCGAAACGCCTGCACCACGGCTGATCGTACCCCAAGCGCCGGTTCGTCCCACGATTGTGCCTCCGGCAGCGCCACCCGCGGCGCAAACGCCGCCGCGTCCACCGGTAACGCCCCCAGCCGCGCAGGCACCGGCTCCGCCTGCGGCGCAGACGCCCGTTGTTGCTCGTCCATCTGCACCGATCGCGCCCAAAACTCCGCCGCCGCGCATGATCGTGCCCCAGACCGGGCCACGGCCTGTGTATAAAGCGCCTGTGCGGCCAGCGCCCCAAGCTTCTGCCCCTGGAGCGCCACCACGCCCGGCGCCAGGCCGTCCTGTGCCTGGGCAGCCCATTTTTCAGCGTCGTCCGGCAGCCCCGACATCGCGGCCAGTGTTGCGTCCTGGTGAACGCCGCCCGATGCACCCAACCCGCACGTCACCAACCGGTTCACGCCCACTTGGGGTTGGCCCGGGCTTGCCTCCTCCAGGGCCTAGCCGGCCCGGTACCCGGCCTGGCGGTCCATCTCGCCGGCCCGGGCAACGTTACGTTCCGCGTGGGGTGAAAGAAGGCCCCATGAAGGGCTACGTTCCGCCGCCGCGCATGGTGGTGTCGAATGAGCCGCTGCCGATCACGCGCAGCATCACCATCACAGAAGGAATCAGCGTTAAGGATCTCGCTGAGAAACTTGAGATCCGGGCGAAGGATTTAATTGCGCGCCTGCTGGGCCGGGGTGTTTTTGCTACGGTCAATCAGTCCCTCGATGCGGAACTGGCAAGTGAAATGGCGCGTTTCTTTGGCGCTGAGACCAACGTCATTACTTTCGAAGAGCAGGCCGCCAAGGAAGTTGCAGACGCGGCTTCCACGGAAGAAGGCGGTGGGGAAGCCGTACCGCGTCCACCGGTGGTCACCATTATGGGCCACGTGGACCATGGCAAAACCACGCTGCTTGATTCCATTCGGTCCACCAGCGTTGCCGAAGGCGAAGCCGGAGGAATCACCCAGCACATCGGCGCCTACAAGGTCACGATTCAAGACAAGCAATCCCCGGCATTCGGCCGCCAGATTGTATTCCTCGATACGCCGGGTCACGAAGCCTTCACGCGCATGCGTTCGCGCGGTGCCAAAGCCACCGATATCGTCGTGCTGGTCGTGGCCGCAGACGATGGCGTCATGCCACAGACCCTGGAAGCTATCGATCACGCGCATGCAGCGGAAGTGCCGATCATTGTGGCGGTAAACAAAATTGACAAGCCCGATGCTCTGCCAGACCGGGTTAAGAAACAACTCGCGGATCGCGGTCTGATGCCGGAAGCCTGGGGTGGCACTACGGTTTTCGTCGATGTTTCCGCTAAACAAAAAACCAATCTCAATCTGCTGATGGAAATGATCTGCCTGGTCGCCGATCTCCAGGAGTTGAAGGCCACTCCCGAACATCCTGCGACCGGCGTTGTGCTCGAAGCAAAACTCGATCGCGGACGCGGTCCGGTAGCCACGCTGCTGGTGCAAAATGGCACGCTGCATGCGGGTGACAACTTCGTCGTCGGTAACGTATACGGCAAAATCCGGGCCATGTTCGACGATCGCGGCGCGCAACTCGAGGCCGCCCCGCCGTCAACTCCGGTCGAAATCCTTGGCATGGAAGGCCTGCCGCACTCGGGCGATCAGTTCGTCGCCGTCGCTGACCGTGATAAGGCACGCGGCATCTCCGAATACCGCGAGCAGAAGGCCCGCGAAGCCGCACTGGCCAAGAGTTCCCGCGTATCTCTCGAAGGCCTGGCCGAGCAGATCAAGACTGCCGGCACCAAGGAATTGAATATCATCCTCAAAGGCGATGTTCACGGGTCGGTGGAAGTGCTGAGCGATCTTTTGGCAAGGCTTTCCAACGATAAAGTCCGCCTGAAAGTGCTGCGCACAGGTGTGGGCGCGATCACCGAGAGCGATGTCTTATTAGCTTCAGCTTCGAATGCCATTATCATCGGCTTCAACGTCCGCCCGGAACGCAAGGCCCAGGAACTGGCCGAGCAGGAAAAAGTAGACATTCGCCTGCACTCGATCATTTACGAACTCCAGGATGAGATTAAGCGCGCCATGACCGGCCTGCTCGAGCCGACATTCAAAGAAACAATTCAGGGCCATGCGCTGGTGCAGGAGACGTTCCGCATCCCCAAAGTCGGGACCATTGCCGGCTGCCGTGTAACCGATGGCCTTCTCAAGCGCGATTCCGAAGTTCGCCTGTTGCGTGACAACGTGGTCATCTTCAAAGGCAAGATCGGTTCGCTCCGCCGTTTCAAGGATGACGCCAGCGAAGTGCGCAATGGCATGGAGTGCGGTATCTCCATCGCCAATTACGGCGATATCAAAGCCGGTGACTCCATTGAAGCATTTGTCACTGAACGGATCGCTGCGGAAGTGATTGCCTAAAAGTGGCTGCTGATTAGTGGCTAGATCTGGTTTTGCTGGCCACTAGCCACTGGCTACGAGCCACTATGATTGCTTTTCTTACTCTGGAACTTCGTATTGAAGCCGCCCAGTCCCTGAAAGACAAACGCCAGGTGGTTCGCAGTGTCAAAGACAAGCTTCGCGCGCACTTCAACGTTGCTGTTGCCGAACTTAGTCCATCCAATTTATGGAACCAGGCCACGATAGGGGTGGTCAGTGTTTCCGATTCCCGCGACTATCTTGATGGCCTGATGAAAAACGTAGAGCGCCAGGCTATGCGCATTGCCAATAACGGCGGCGCCGATATAACCGATTCGTTCGTCGATTATCTCTGAGAACCGAGAACCGAGAACCGAGAACCGAGAACTGCAAACTGCTATTTTCCTGCCGTATTGTGTAAGGACGGACGACCGGCCAAAATAACCAGCATTTCGGCCCGTTTTCTGATATTCTCATTCGTTTTACCCAAGAGGTTGGCGTGGAAAAGCGGGGGGCAAAATATCATCGGGAGCGTTTAGGGGAAGCCCTGCGCGAGGAGATCGAGACCATCGTCGAGGGAGAACTCGGCGATCCTCGCATTGGCCTGGTGAGCGTTACCTCTGTGGAGTTGGCCGATGACTCGCGTTCGGCGCGGGTGTATGTCTCGGTCGATGGAAATGAAGAAGAGGCAAACCGCTCCCTGGAGGGACTTACGGCTGCGGTAGGATTTGTGCGCCGCGAGGTGGCAGGAAATTTGCGTTTGCGACGTCCTCCAGAACTATATTTTCAACTTGATCTGTCTCATCAGTACGGCACCCGGATTGATGAGTTGTTAAAGCGCACCAACAGGAAAAGCAAGAAATAGCGCGCGAAGTTGATACTCATGTTGCGAGCAGTACTAAAACATATCGAGCAGCGGGACAAGTTTCTACTTACCTCGCACGCGCGTCCAGATGGCGATGCCATAGGCTCGGCCCTTGCCTGCTGTCAGATTCTGCGTTCCATGGGCAAGCAGGCGGATGTAGTGTTTCGCGATGGCGTGCCGCGTATCTATCGTCCCCTGCCGTTTGCCGATTCGGTCGTACAAGCTGACAGGGTAAATGGGGATTACCAGGCAGCCATCATTCTGGAGTGCGACAGCATTCAGCGTACTCGCCTTGCGGGACTCGACAACAAGTTTCTCATCAGCATTGATCATCATCAGAGCGGTAAGCCTTTCGCGCACGTGAACTGGATTGATCCCAATGCGGTGGCGACGGCGGAACTCGTTTATCGCCTGGCGCGGGAGGCAGGAGTGAAGATTTCTCCGGGAATTGCCACCTGCCTGTATACCGCCCTGCTCACGGACACCGGCTCATTCATGTTTGAAGGCACAAACGAAAACACGTTTACTCTTGCCCGCGAATTGGTGCTGGCTGGAGCCGATCCAGCGAAGTGTGCCCGCAGTGTCTACTTTGCGCATTCGACCGCCAAGATGCGCTTGCTCGGCGCGGCGCTGTCCAATCTTCAGCGCGAAGACCATCTGGCATGGATTTGGGTCACCCACGAACAGATGGAAAAAGCCCAGGCCAAGGAAGAAGACTGCGAGGGCCTGGTGAACTACGCACTTGCCATTCAGGATGTTCAAGTAGCGGCCTTCTTCCGCGAGCTTCCCGACGGCCGTTACCGGGTCAGCCTGCGCAGCAAAGGCGAGTTGAATGTTGCCGCGGTCGCGGAATCATTCGGCGGCGGCGGCCACGCGTGCGCCAGCGGTTGCTCCGTCGACGGCCCCTTGGCAGCGGCGGTGCAGCTTATTCTCGCGAAACTTCGGCAGCATCCTTCCGTAAAATAGGTTTTCCATATGGACATCTCTCTTGTGCGGCAAATCGCTTCGTTTGTCGGCGCAGTGCTCATCTTGTTTGCCTATGCAGGTCACCAGATGAAGTGGATTGATCCGCGCAAAGCCGGCTATAACATCCTCAACGCCGTTGGTTCTGGAATATTGGCTTATATTGCGTTCCATCCCTTCCAGATCGGCTTCGTGGTCCTGGAGAGCGTCTGGGCGCTCATCAGCATTTATGCCTTGCTGCGAGGAGCGAAAACGGCTTGACCGATCTCGAGAATCATTCGCTGTCTTCGAATTCTCGTTCCTGGGCTGACTGGCTTCTGCTCGCTGGTTTTTGTGGTTTCCTCTTTTTCTTCGGACTCTCCTATTTCGGTTTGCTGGGTGCGGACGAACCACGCTATGCCCAAGTCGCGCGCGAGATGTTGGCACGGCATGATTGGATTACGCCAACACTCGGCGGCCAGCCTTGGCTGGAAAAACCAATTCTCTATTATTGGCAAGCCATGCTGTCCTACAAAGTATTTGGAGTAAGTGACTGGGCCGCTCGCCTGCCGTCAGCGGTGGATGCGACCCTCATGGTGGTGGTGTTGTTTCTTTTCCTGCGCCGCTTTAGACCCGGGTCTCAACTGGATGGCGCGCTCATCACGGCATCCGCTGTGGGAATCATCGGTTTTGCGCGCGCCGCTTCGATGGACATGCCGTTAGCATCCACCTTTGCCATTGCCTTGCTTGCCTGGTATGCATGGCACGAATGCGGCCGTAAATCCTACCTGGCCATCTTCTATGCATTTATCGCTCTAGGCACATTGGCGAAAGGTCCCATTGCATCATTTTTAGCCGTTGTGGTCATAGTGGCCTTTGCCGCGGCAAGGAAGAATTTGGGAATTGTTACCAAGACACTGTGGGTCCCAGGCATTCTGATCTTCTTATGCGTAGCAGGGCCCTGGTACACCGCGGTTCAATTACGTAATCCGGAATTCTTTCGCGTGTTCATTCTGGAACACAATTTTTCGCGCTTCGGTACCAATCGTTACCACCATCCTCAACCGATTTGGTTTTATCTGCTGGTCGTGATCATTGGATTGCTTCCGTGGACGATGGTTGCCATCACGGCGCTGTTTGAGAATGTCCGTGCCGGGTGGCGGGAAAAGGGAGCTGGCAGTAAATCAGAAGATGCTTTCGATGTTTTCCTGCTAATTTGGCTGCTATTGCCGGTGTTGTTTTTCTCTCTTTCCAAATCCAAGCTGCCGGGATACATCCTTCCCGCGCTTCCCGCCGGAACTCTATTGCTCGCTGAGTATGTGCGTCATTGTGCTCAAGCAAACAAGAAGGCCGGGGGCTTGTTGGTGGTGCTGCATTCCCTGACTTCAGCATCATTGCTGCTTCCCGCGTTGCTGCTCCAATTTATTGTTTTGCAGCATCGGTTGACATGGAATCGGGCCACTGTCCTCGCGCTCGCCCTGACCGCTGTACTGGCACTCGCAATCGGCGTGACTCTGCTCCTTCGATCCGGCTTGCGCTTACTGCGCTTTGTGACGCTCATACCAGTGATTCTGGCGATTGCCGCAGTCTTGCGTCTGGATGCGCGTTTTCTGGATGCCCGCTTTTCTGCGCGGCCTCTGAGTTTTGCCCTTAATTCCATCGATCGTCAGTCGCTGCCCACCGCGGTCTATCAAGTTCGCCGGGAAACTGAATATGGTTTGCACTTCTATCGCAACCAGCCCATCGCCCGGTACGAGGCAGGTGAAACTCCGGCTGGAGAACATCTCCTGGTTGTTCTGCACTCTGTCCCCCTCTCGCTGATCAATGACAAACTCCCTGGCCGCCGGGTCTCTTATCTGGGCAGCGACCAGGCGCAAGGCCTGGACTATTTCTGGGTCTCATCTCCGGGCATGTCCATGGGACACATGCCTTCGATGTAGCTGTTGCCTCTCCGTATTCTTGCCGTTTGCCTGCTCCTAGATCGAAGCACTACACTCGCATTCGCGGCCGTTCATTTTGCCGGCAGCTGGGTTGCATCCTAAGCTCTGGAGCCTCGTTGGAGATTCTCGACCTAAGGCACTTTACTTCGGCGGACCTTCGTCCCTTGCTGGATGATGAGACCGAGGTGTGGTCAGGCCAGCTCTGCTGGGACTACAGCGGCTCGGCGGCAATGATCCTGCGCTACGTGGATTCCAAAATTCTTCCGGGATACGCGGCGGTTGAACGCGGGCGGATTGTCGGCTATGCGTTCTTTGTTTACGAAAGCAGTAAGGGAGTAATAGGGGACCTCTATGTCGCCAATGGTGGCCGCAAAGAGGACACGCATCAGGTAGAAGAACGTCTTCTCACCCATGTGATCGAGACCCTGCAACAATCGCCCGGTATCCAGCGAATCGAGGCCCAGTTATTGATGCACCTGACCGGAGCTGTGGCACGACCCTTCGTTGAACAAGGCTTCCAGCGCCACGCGCGACTGTTCATGACGCTGCCCCTGAGCGTCGCAAACACACGTCCATCCAAGATGACCGCAGAAATTGAGATTCGCCGTTGGGCAGAGCACGATTATCAAGCCGCGGCTGCCGTAATCACTACCGCCTATCGCGGCCACGTGGATGCGCAGATCAACGACCAGTACCGCAGCCTGAGCGGATCGCTTCGCTTTCTGAATAACATTGTCCGTTTCCCCGGCTGCGGAACATTTGATGCTGAGTCGTCCTTTGTAGCTATCCACAAGCCATCCCGCAGCCTGATTGGGTTAATTCTGTGCTCGAAAGTCGGCACTGAAGTGGGACATGTTACCCAAGTCTGTGTGCTTCCTGAATACCGACTGCATGGCATTGGAGAGTCTTTACTGGCGGCAACCAGAACGAATCTGTGCCAGAGGAAGTTTGTGCTGTTGTCGCTGACTGTGACCGAGGCCAATTCCCGGGCCGTAGAGCTCTATCTCCGCCTGGGATTTGAGAAGAAGAGAGTATTTGATGCGTTCGTGTGGGAGGGATAGCTTCTAGTGCCGCAA
This sequence comes from uncultured Acidobacteriota bacterium, assembly GCA_963837365.1. Classification (GTDB taxonomy): domain Bacteria; phylum Acidobacteriota; class Terriglobia; order Terriglobales; family Acidobacteriaceae; genus CAWBXL01. The sequence continues at coordinate 181,773 of CAWIMW010000002.1, read as the reverse complement.
CAGCCACATTGCCCAACCGGCCACAATTACTCCGCCGACAAACATGGCAAAGCAATATAAGCCATATCGCAACTGTTCCCGCGTACCGGAGCGTTGTGTGATTCCGAACACCACCGAGGCGAACGCTGCAAACAATACCGCCGCACTGAAGTGGGAAAGTTCCAGGCTCATGCTTTCTTTCCAATCGCGATGTGATACGCGTCCGCCACGCTGATGAAATTCAGCAGGCCAGCCACGATGATAAAAACTTTACCGTAGTCGGCCGTGACGTGCGCGCTCGCGCTATCTCCAACTCCCATAACGCGTGCCACAATGTAGAGGGCCCCGGCTCCCAGATCGCCCACGAAGCCGAGGATGTCAAGAATATCTCCACCATTCGGTTTGTAGACGTGGCCGTCCATCAGCACGCCCAACAGGAACATGACCGCGATGGATACCAAAAGCAGTGTGCCACGGACCCAGCGCTTTTGGATCAGATGCCCGGCCCCCGGGATCAACCAGCCAATCGCCGGGGCGACGACCGAAATGGTTGTGATTGGTGCTTTAGGTGGAACAGTAGTTTTCTTCTTTTCGTCCGATGAATTCGCCATTCAGATAATCACAAGCTCACGTTGAATTTTACCAGTAACTTCAGCCAAGTTGGGCCGCACCAGCACATCTACTTCGCTACGCACCCCGAATTCGGGAAGGTAAACGCCGGGTTCGATGGAAAAGCATGAATTGGGCAAAATACGGCGTTCATCATGAATTTCCAAATCGTCCATGTTGGCGCCGTTGGCGTGGATATCGGACGCGATCGAATGGCCCGTCCGATGGATGAAATAATCGCCGTACCCCGCACTTTTGATGTAATTACGCGTGGCCCGATCGACCTCCCAGCCGGCGATGGGGCGAGCGGCATTGACGGCATCGATCACTGTTTTGATACCCATATCTCGTGCATCGCGCACGATTGTGAATACCTCCTGCAACTTCTGCGAAGGTGTATCGCCGATATGGCCGGTCCAGGTGATGTCGTAGTACATCGAGCCCGGTGTATTTTTCTTGCCCCAGATGTCGAGCAGAACGAAGTCGCCTTTTCGGATCGGCAAAGAAGCTTCAGCCCGTGGCTCATAATGCGGATTGCCGCTGTTCGTGTTCACCGCCACTACCGGAGGATCGTCGGTGACCAAATTTTCCCGCTTGAAAGCTTCCAGGATCCACTGCTGAATTTTGTGTTCGGTGGTGCCGCCATTGCGGACCCGGCTGCCAATTTCTTTGAAGGCGGCGGCGGTAATCGCGTCAATCGAATCGCGCGCGGCAAAATGCGAGTGGATCTGTGCCTCGGTCAAAGTGGATTCAAACTGGGCCACCAGGTCGCCCGAACTGATCACATTTTTCCCCAGGCCTCGAATCAGCTCCAGCGTGCCGCCATCCACCAGCGAAATTGTGAAAACTAAATTGTTGGGCGAGTACTGCATGGCGATGTCGCGGTAGTCCTTCAACATCACCTTGATGTTTTCAAATAGTTCCTGCCAGCCGGCGTATTGCATCTTGCTGCCGGGCAGGGAATCAAGGTGCCCGGCCTCAATCTTGTGGACCAGTTTCACCGGCTCCCCTTCGGCGGGAATCAGGTAGAACCAGCGCCGGGTGACCATCGAGTTTTGTGGCAACCCAAGCACGCGGTAAGCAATTGGATCGCGATGGTGATGATCGTAGAACAGCCAGCCGTCGATGTTGCGCTCGCGCAATGCAGCCTGTATGGCAGGGAGGTCCATGGGCAATTGGCTATTCTAACAGCTTGTGCAGGCCTGGTATGTGTGGGAGATGGGTTGTGTGGAGACGGGCGCCTCGCCCGTCTGCCCCGAGCCAAGCGAAGCCGGCAAGGGTTCAGGTCTGCAATATCTTCTTCCTGGTAGTCCCCGGCAAAGTCTCACAAGCCGTACGCAGAACTAAACGAGGCGCCCTGCCGCGAATTTTCATCAAATAAGGCACAGTCCGCTTAGCATCCACCTTGGCTGTCACTCGCAGCAGCCAGCCCAGGCCTTTGCGCACCATGTCATCTTCGTCCTGCAAAAGAAGATTCGCCAACCGGACAATCTCCGGGAAAAACATCCTCCGCTGCGTTCCGGGAATCAAAGCCACACACGCTGCCCGGCGGTGCCAGCGGTGCCGGGACTTCGCCCAGCGGAAGACCGATGTAATGCGTGACGGTTTCATCACCACCATCGGCCCGATCAGGTAATAGACGAGCGCATCATGATCAGCCCAGGTGGAAATTCGCGGCAGCCACGATTCCAGCAGCCGGAACTCGGCATCACCGAATTTCTCGGGAAGCTTCTCCAGCAGGCAGACGGCAAAGTTCTTCTCCTCCAGTACTTCACCTGTGAACAATCCGTCCGCGACTTCTAAGAGAAAGTCCAGCCCATGCTCTTGGAGAATAATGTTGCGCTGTTTTGCCGCCTCGCGCCGAAGTGCAGCCGTGTACCAGCCGTACGATTGAACTTCCTCTTTGAAGAACCACTGCACACCCTTGGCATGCTCGGCAGAGCCGCCATCTTGCAGCATCTGGCGTATCTGACGAGCAATTGAAGCGGGCGTGCTCTTCCGGCGCACAATTATTTCTCAGCAGCGACTGTCACAGGTTTCAAAATCCTGTCATAAACCCATAACGCTGCGGTGGTCGCGATTCCTAACCCTGTCACAACCCACCACATCCGTCCCGGCTGGTGGGTGACTTCGCCGAAGTGATGCAGCAGCGTCCCCCCGAACCATCCGCCAATCAACGATCCAATCCCGATCGGCAGAAAGGCAAAGCCCATGTATGTTCCCTGTTGGCCCGGAGGCGCCAGGCGCGAAATGTATTCGTAGTAACGTGGTTGCTGTGTGATCTCGCCCAATGCCAAAACAAAGAGAGAGAAGACCGCCCCCCAAACGCTCGGCCAGAAGGCCAGAATCAACCAGGCGACAGACGTAATCAATGTCCCCAGGATCACGGCCTGAAATGCGGGAATCTTCCGGATCAGGAAATTCACCAGCAGGGTGAGACAGATCACGGTCGCTCCATCGGTGACCAGGATCATCTCGATGTCGGCTTTGGGATTGACATACCCATGAAGAAAGCCCGGCAGACTGATGTACTGCTGCCAGAACACCACCCAATATCCTGTGAACAAAACCAGGAACCACATGAAGCGGCTGATCCCAGCGAGCACCAATGCCAGTAAGCCAACCCAGATCCACCAGGGTACGGCGATCGGATAGAGGAACATCAGAACCCGTAGCAGCAAAGCAATTCCTATCACTGGCAAGACCAGCCATGCCTTGCCTACGACCACGCAAAAATTGCGCGCCACAGTTGCGATTGACGGCGGCGGCGCATCGCCAGCCTTCCGTGGCTCACGAAAGAAAAGCAAGACCACAAAAAACATGGCAAAGACACTGATCGCCGCCAGGGGATAAACCTTTTCCACCCCTAAATGGCGATGCGCAAGCGACGCCAGGAATGGCCCCAGTGCGCCGCCGATGTTGACCATGGTGTAGTAAATCGAATAGCCGATGGAGCGAACGTTTTCTTTCGAGGCCCGTGCGGTAGTCCCCACCACGCAAGGTTTCACCAGCGAAATACCTAGCGCCGGCAGGAAGAGGATAAATCCCACAAACAGTAACAGCGGCACAGCATTGCGCGCCGGGGCCAGCCAGGGCGCTGCGATGGACCCGATCAGGAAATAGGCGGCTGACAGGATGAGATACGCCAGCGATAGCGCCCGCCGAAAGCCCAGCCGGTCCGCCGCTGCTCCACCGAAGATGGCGAGGAACCAAACCATCCCGCCAAAAATGCCGGTCAGCGTGCCCGTTTGTTCAGTCGAGAAATTGAGGTGCTCTTGCAGATATACAGCCAGCGAAGCAAACGCCCCATAGTAGGAAAGCCGCTCGAAAATCTCAGTAATGTTGGCGACCCAGAAGGGCCGTTCAAAGCCGGTGCGGATTTCGTTGAAACGTTCAGAAAGGCTCAAACAGGCTCCATGTGGCGCGGGCGCCCTCGCCCGCGTTCTCACCAGCATTCAGATAGTTAGTCTCTTTTGGATCTCAGCCAGTGAAATCCCCGCAACCCGAACAACTTTATTCCGGCTGTTCTGGCCGGAGGCTATGGTAACGGAGGAACGCGGAACCTTCAAAAGATTTGCGAAGAATTCGATGCAGGCCTGGTTGGCCTTGCCATCGACCGGAGGCGCGGTCAGGGACAACTTGAGGGCATCTCCGACTTCACCTGTTATCGCATTCTTCTTCGCGCGTGGATGAACCTTAACCGCGAATGTCGCGCCGTCAGTTGCGGTGTTGATTCGGACCATAAGACCTTTCACCACAGAGAACACAGAGTTCCACGGAGAAAGGCTTCACAGAGGAGTTCCTCCGTGGATGTTCCTCTGTGGAACCCTGTGTCCTCTGTGGTTAGGCTTTTGGCCTTTCCCCAAAGATTGCTGTGCCCACGCGCACGCAAGTCGAACCTTCTTCGATGGCGACTTCGAAGTCATGCGACATACCCATAGACAACACATCCATGCCCACCGCAGGCAGCCCCCGTCGCGCGATCTGATCGCGCAGTTCCCGCAGTTTGCGAAAAAACGGCCGGGCATCTTGAGGACCTTCCGCGAGCGGTGGAACGGTCATGAAGCCTCGTAGCGCGAGATGCTCAAGTCTCGGCGCGGCTTGCAGGACATTTTCCAGTTCAGAGGAATCGGGAGACATCCCACTCTTTGCGACCTCGCCTCCGACATTGACCTCCACCAGCACCGCCAACTTTTTCCCCAGATGTTTCGCGGCAGCATTCAGTCTTTCCGCCAGCCGCAGTGAGTCCACTGAATCCACCGCCGAGAAAAGTTCCGCGGCCTTGTTCGCCTTGTTGCTTTGCAGATGCCCGATCATGTGCCATTGCCCATCGCTCAAATCACTCAGGGCATTCGCTTTGCCGGCAAATTCCTGCACCTTGCTTTCCCCAAACACGCGCAGGCCGGCATCGAAAGCTTCGCGAATTTGCCGTGGCGGAAACGTCTTGCTTACCGCCATTAGGGTGATTTCTTCCGGCTTGCGTCCCGCGCGTCCCGCTGCGGCGGCGATCTGTTCCCGAACCAGAGCAATGTTCTCCGAGATCGACATAAAGGACCAGCCACAGAGGGCACAGAGGTACACAGGAAAAAAATCGGGAGCTTTCCCCGGTGTCCTCTGTAGTTAGGATTTCACATCATGGCCGTTGGCGGCGCAGGTTCGCTGGGATCGCCAGCGGCGGAAAGCGGCAGCCGGATCATAAGCGCGGCCAACCCGATCAATACAATCATCCCTCCAACGAGGTAAGAAGGAATCGAGAAGATCTGTGGCCTGGCCCACGCCGGAGCAAACTGCAATCCGGCCCATACCAGACCAAGAATCGCCTCTCCTGCGATGAGTCCTGAGGAGGTCAGAATCCCCGCATTCTCTACTCGCGCTTTTTGCGCGTCGTTGTAGCCGCGCCGCTGGGCCACCCAATCACCGAGAGAACGGAACAAGCCGCCGACGAAAATCGCAAATGTCGTCCCGAACGGCAAGTACATACCCACAGCCACCAGCATGGGGCTCTTGACCTGCATCATGATCATGGCGATGCCAAACAGGATGCCGACCACCACCAGCGGCCAGGCCATCTGCCCGCCCACAATGCCCTGGGCGAGGGCGGCCATCAGCCCGGCCTGCGGCGCAGGCAAATCGGTTCCGCCGAAACCGCCCGTGCCCGCTCGGAGGCTCCCTTCCTGGAGCAGCATCAACGGCAGAAACATGACCAGGCTGGCCACTACCACGGCGATCAACTCCGCGATCTGAATTTTTTGCGGCGTGCCGCCAAGAATATAGCCAACTTTGAAGTCTTGCAGCAGTTCGCCAGCGACTGACGACGAAACGCAAACCACCGCTGCTACGCCCAATACCACGGCCACTCCGGAGCCTCCGGAGACTCCCAGCGCAACCATGAGCAGGGCAGCGATCAGCAACGTAGAGAGCGTCAAACCAGAGACGGGGTTGTTCGATGAACCGATGAATCCCACCAGGTTGCCGGAGACGGTGGCAAAGAAAAATCCCACAATCAGCATGACCACTGCCGCCACCAACGCGGGCCAGATCAGACCCGAGATGTGAATGTAGAGCCAACACATGAGCGCGAAGACGATAGCGATCAAGATGAAAACTGTTTTGAAGCTCATGTAGCGTTCCGTGCGGGACAGCTTGGCGCGCTGCTCGGAGGTCTGTCGCATGTCGGCAATCGCTCGGCCGAAGCCTGAGGTGAGGCTGGCGCGCATCTTGAACAGTGTGTAGGCGGCGCCGACCAACATGCCGCCCACCGCGATGGGGCGCACAATGTATTTCCAAACCGCCTGCGCCGTGTTTGCCCAGTCGTCCGGCGTTCCGGCAGGAATGTATTGGTGAAGCTGAGGGCCCAGGAAAAAGATCATCATCGGCACCAGCAGTCCCCAGGCCAGGACGCTGCCGGCGAATTGAATGGAAGCTAGCCGCACTCCAATGATGTAGCCCACGCCCAGGTACGCCGGACTTACGCTCGGAGCGGCGAAGACCGTGGTCCCTCCTGTAGCCAGCGCATTCGAGCCGGCGCCGGTGCCCAACTTAAGCTGACTGTGTCCGAGATTACCAACGGTTAGATGAAAATCCTGGTCGGCGGCAAAGAGGCCGAACTTGCCCAGCATGTAAACCACGCCGCCGATGCCGATGTTCCAGAAAAGATATTTCGCCGCCTGAGCGCCGCGTTGCCCCGCCTTGTGGATCTCCGCCGCTGCGACCGATTCAGGGAAGGGAAGCTCCGGGTCTTCCACCATTACTCGTCGAACCAATGAAATAAAGAGCACGCCCAGGATGCTGCCTACCATCATCAAGGCGGTTGCTTTCCAGTACTGCTGCCAACCGAACGTAGTCCAGGCGCCGGAGATCACGAAGGCGGGAATGGTGAAAATTGCCCCGGCAGCCAAACCCTCTCCAATCGTTCCGGAAGTACGTGCGATGTTCTCTTCCAGCACCGATCCTTTCCAGGTGCGCAAGATCGCCATGCCAATCACTGCCGCCGGATAAGTAGCGGCGATCGTGATTCCGGCGCGCAGTCCAAGATAAGCATTGGCCGCGCCAAGAATGACGGTCATAACTAACCCGATCAGCACAGCCCGCCAGGTGAACTCCTTCATCTCCATGTTCTCGGGCACAAACGGACGGTGCTTGCCGGGCATTTCGGTTGTGGTAGGGGGCTGTGCGCTCATCGGTCATTGTCCTCGTAGTAGGTTGATGAATATCAACATAACGAAACTCGCGCACGTTATCACGCGCGCGGCCTGCTTTACAAGTCAGCCTGGAGTATCGGTATGTCCTAACTTGGTCGTCTTTACGCCCTTGGCGCGGTGTTCTCTGCGTGCTTTGCGGTTACGATCTTTATGTTCTCCGCGTAAGTCAAAAAGAATTTGGCCGCAAAGGCCACCAAAAAACGCCTGCAAAGTACGCAAAGAAAGCCAAATCAGGACACCATCTTGGGTATCGTACCGCTTGACCTTATCAGCTTCCGCCTCCGACCGGGATTTGATATCTTGAATACACCCACCTCTATCCTCTGGCCTCCAAGGAGTGGCTGTGTTCTCGAGGTATTTTCAGTGTGATAGATGCGGGAGCATGCAAGCGTTTCGCTCCCGCCCACGGAGTTTTGCGGAAAAATTTCTTCTCCCAGTATTCTTGTTTCGGACCGTACGCTGTGGCGGCTGTTACCGGCGTTTTTACCGGCCTCTGTTTGTTCCGGCCCGCAAGCGTGACAGCTCCGAACTGGTTACTCCCGTTGCAGATCAGTTCCTCGACGTGTTGCACCCCCCTGTATCCGGCCCGTATACTGAGAAAAATCCCTCTGGGAGCAATCTAGGAAGTGCGGCCCGGGCGGAGGAGGTTCGTCTTCAGCAGTAGTACGGACCAAACTCGAAGTACTCGGGAAAAGACCGCAGCGCAGCCGGGAGTTCTTGTGTCCTGGATGAACACGGTGGCTGAGGGTCTGTTCGCGACTTTATTTCCTGCCAATTGCCGCCTTTGCAGTACCCCCCTCGTAAATATTTCCCGCTTGCCGGTTTGTGAACAATGCCTGCAATCCGTCCGGCCCATTGCCGGCGGAACTTGCGTCATCTGCGGCGAACGGCTGGTGAGTCCCTATGCCGTTTCCAGTGACGCGGAGGAGCCTAAATGCGGGTTGTGCCGCAGGCTCGATCCCCCTTATGCCAGAGCTGTGGCGTACGGCAGCTATTCTGGCGGGCTGCGCGACCTGATTCATCTTTTGAAGTATGAACACGTGCGTCCAGCTGCCGCAGTGTTGGGGCGCATGTTGGCTGAGGCTATTGCGTTGCTTGGGCCTTCGTTTGGCGATGGCCCCATTCTCGTCACTCCCGTCCCATTGCATGCCAGCAAACTGCGCCAGCGAGGTTTTAACCAGGCGGAATTGATTGCCAAGGCCGCGTTGAAACTGAATTCCGCCGCAGGAACGCTGGAACTGCATGACCGTATTTTGGAGCGCCGCAGAGAGACCCAATCGCAAATTGGATTGACCCGCCACCAGCGTAGGGAAAACCTCCGGGGCGCGTTTGCGGTGCTCAAGCCGGAGAAAGTGCAGAGGCGTGAATTTCTGCTGGTGGATGATGTATTTACCACCGGTACCACGGCCTCTGAATGTGCCAGGGTCTTGCGCCGGGCTGGCGCATCTAAAGTATTTGTGGCTACAGTCGCCCGCACACTAAAAGCAGAAGCGAACTTCGCACAGATAGACGTAGACGACGAAGCCCCAATAGCAGTAGCCGCAGCGGGGTAATAGCTGCACGTGTGGAGACGGGGCTTGCCCCGTGAAGCTCGGAAGTTAGAAATGTCCGCGAGCCTGAACAATTCGATGGGCCACAGCCGGCACCCGCCGCCGCTACAGCCGGTGGACGTCGTTCATTCGCCCAGCGACGGCCATGCTCTGCACGCTCCTGTTCTGGTGCTGAATACATCCTACGAGCCTATCAATGTCTGTGCCGCGCGCCGTGCGATCGTGCTGGTGCTCAAGGGCGTCGCCATGACCGAGGAAGAGAACGGCCACTTCCTCCACGCTGCACGCTTCGCGCTGCGTGTGCCTTCCGTCATTCGTCTGCTGGAATACCGCCGCATCCCGCACCAGACGCGCGCCCTGTCGCGCAAGAACATCCTGCTGCGCGATCGCAATACCTGCCAGTACTGCGCGGAAGTTTTATCGTCGGGTGACTTGACCCTCGACCACGTAATCCCTCGTTCTCGCGGAGGTATGTCAACCTGGGAAAACCTGGTGGCCTGCTGCCATTCCTGCAACCGCCGCAAGAGCAATCAGCTTCCCATCGAAGCCGGCATGAAACTGATGCGCGAACCCCGCGCCTTCAACCTCCACACCAGCCGCCATATCATGCGGCTGATGGGGTCGGATGATCGCTGGCGGAAATACCTGTTCTTCTAGCTCCAGTTATTTTTGTGGTTTGTCCGGCGCAGCCGGCTTGTCCTGTTTGCTGGGAACTTTCTCGACATCTTTGCCGTCGTAGGTGATCTTCACATTCGATCCGAATTGCTGATAGTTGCTGTATTTCACTACCGTCTTGATGTGGACGTCCTGATTTACGAAGTGTAGCGTGTCATCCGTGCTGGTGTAAGTCGGAAACCAGTATTTTCCGTCAATCTGCTCGCGCCAGGTGGTGAATATCGGGTGAAGGTCTTCGTTCCCCTTGCCCTTCTTGTTCAGATGTTTTTCCGGTACAAATTTTCCTCTGCTTTTTACGATTTGAAAGTCGCGATCATCCAGCCAGATACGCCCCTGAAAATACCGGTTCTTGCCTACGATCTCTTTGGGCGCAACGTCAAAAACATAGCAGTGCAGTTCGTCTTCCTGCTGCTGACCGGCGTAAAGCAGATTGTATTGGCCGACTTCTTCCACCCCGAGGGTAAATTGGTAGCCGTCTTCAAGTTCGTACATATCGCTCGGGCCCATATAAATCCGCGTGATAGTCGTTTGCGGAGCAAACACAACATTCTTGATGCGGTTGCCCTTGTCATCGAAACTGGAATCGAACACCTGCTGGTATTCACCGTCTACGGTATCGCCATCCAGAGTCTCGACTTTTATGGTCTGGCGGTAAGCGTACCCCTCACGGGCCTTTTGGAAGGTGGTTTCCTGCGCCGCCATACGCTTTAAGATTTCGTCCGTCGTGATTCCTGTGGGCTGGGACTTATCGAGCGGGCCTTCCTGCGCCAGCAGGGAATTGCAGAATAAGACACCGAGCGTGACCGCCGTTGCTGCAAACCTAAAGAACCTGATTCTCATATGTTTTAGTGTAACGAAAATTTCCGGGAAAAATACAATGCCTACGCGGCCTCCCGTGCCAGTCCTCTCCGCTCAGAAAACCGGACGCGGGAGCCGCCACTTACCTTTTGATTAGATTGCGTGCCAGTCGCCAGAGTTGCCGCCTGCTTTCTGCCGTAACGGTTACCTCACTGTTGTAATCCACACTGTCACCAAGCAATCGGCCCATTGCGTTGTAAGATGCTGATAACAGATGGCGGTCAATGCGAGAGCCGATGTTTCGGAAGCTTTGCTGACGCTCCCGCAGGAGCTTGCCCGAATCTCCGCTTTGCCCACAGTTCGTGGCGCATTGGCATGGTTGCGCAGCCGTGAAGCTGAATTTGCCGGCTGGCAAATGGCTATGTCGCGGGTGGCTGCTCCTCCTTTTGGCGAGACTGCGCGCGGGGAATGGCTGCTGGAGCGCTTTCGTGAGTTTGGGCTGGAGAATGTGCATCGGGATGAAGTCGGCAACATACTGGGCATTCACGGTGCCGCCGGTAAACCCTGTGTTGCCGTAAGCGCCCACATGGATACCGTCTTTCCCGCAGGCACGCCACTGAATGTGAAGCAACAAGGCAGCCGCCTCTACGGGCCAGGCGTGTCGGATAACGGCGCAGGGCTGACCGCGTTACTCGCCATTGCCTCCGCCATGCATAATTGTGCTGTGAAACCTTCGCTGCCGGTACTTTTCATTGGCAACGTAGGGGAAGAAGGCGAGGGAGACTTACGCGGCATGCGCCATATTTTCTCTGCGTCTCCCGGCAAAGACCTGATTCTGCACACCCTGGTTCTGGATGGCGCCGGCTCGGACACCATTGTCTCTGAGGCCCTGGGAAGCCGGCGGTTCGAAGTGATTGTACGCGGCCCGGGCGGCCACTCTTGGAGCGATTTTGGCGCTCCTAATCCAATTCTGGTGCTGGCGACCGCCATTCATGAATTCGCACAGACTCCAATCCCCACCTCTCCTAAGACGACGTTCAACATCGGCATCGTCCGTGGTGGCACCTCGGTGAACTCCATTCCCGAGTCAGCCAGTATGAGGGTGGATATTCGTTCTACCTCGATGGTGGAGATGGAGCGTCTTGAGTCGGCACTGCATCTGGCGCTTGACCGTGCGATGGAAAGGGAAACGCGCGCGACAGAACGCCGTGGGCCACCGCGGCCTCGTCCTTACGGGTTGAACTGCGAGGTGGTTCCCATCGGCAACCGCCCCGCCGGGGAATTGGACGCAAATGCGCGAATCCTGCAAGTCATCCGTGCCGTGGACGCGCATATCAATAACGCCGCCCAAATTCAACGTGCCTCGACCGACGCCAACATCCCGCTTTCTTTAGGTCGGGAAGCGATTGCCATCGGCGGCGGCGGCTCCGGAGGCGGAGCGCACACTTTGCAGGAGTGGTTTGACTGTACTGGACGTGAATTTGGACTCAAACGAATTCTTCTAACCTTGCTGGTACTTGCGGGAGTCAATGAATGAACCTGAAACTGGCCGTTGTGTTGTTGTTTGCCATTCCACTGGCACTAGCTCAACCCGATCAGCCGGCGAAGCCCAAGGCCGATGTAATTTTCATTCACGGCAATATTTACACCGGGGTTCGTGGTACGTCCTCCTTCGGAGTATCACCACGTGCACAGGCTATCGCCGTGCGTGGCGATCGCATTCAAGCCATCGGCTCCGAGGAACAGATCCAGCTCCTCAAAGGGTCTGACACCAAGGTGGTTGAACTCGGCGGCCACTTTGTAATGCCGGGTTTCAATGATGCTCACCTGCATCTTGCCGAAGCCGGATTCCAAAAGCTCAGGGTGGATATGACCGGAGTAAAGTCGCTCACCGAATTTCGCGAGCGTCTCCAGGCCCGCGTGGCCGCAGCCGCGCCACGCGAATGGATTCTCGGAGGAGGCTGGGACGAAACTAAATGGCCCGTAAAAGTATTGCCGAGCCGCTGGGACCTCGACGAAGTCACAACCGATCATCCCGTGTACCTGGAGCGCACTGACGGTCATATCGCAGTGGCCAATACTCGCGCCATGCAGTTGGCCAGCATCACCCTGGCCAGTAAGGACCCAACCGGCGGGCATATTGATCGCGATGAAACCGGCCAGCCCACGGGTATTCTGCGTGAGAGTGCGAAGGATGCAATCACTGCCGTCATTCCGCTGCCCACCCATGATGAGCGCCGCCACGCCATAGAGTCCGCACTGCAAGACGTCACCCAGTCCGGTGTTACCTCGATTCAAGACAACTCTCTCTGGGATGATTTCCAGATCTACGAGGAGTTAGAGCGTGAAGGCAAACTGACCGCGCGCATTACTGAATGGCTGCCTTTCAAAACTCCACTGGAAAAACTACGCGAACTGCGCGCTGCACATCCGGCTTCGGACAATATGCTGCATACCGGCATGCTCAAAGGATTCATGGATGGATCGCTTGGCTCGCATACCGCCGCATTGCTGGAGCCTTACTCCGATGATCCCAAAAACACCGGCTTGCCCCAATTCGACCAAGCTGAACTCAACCAGATGACTACAGAGCGCCTGGAAGATGGATTTCAAATCGGCTTCCACGCCATCGGCGACAAAGGCGTGCAGATGGCTCTTGTGGCTTTTGCCCAAGCCGAAAAAGATGCGCAGGACAAAAGACTGAAGGCCGCGGATGGCACCCAGAACTACCGCCTACGAATTGAGCATGCGCAAGTAACCACGCCTGCTCAAATGGCGAAGTTCAAACAGCTCAAAGTGATTGCTTCCATGCAACCCTGTCATCTGCTCACGGATATGAATTGGGCGGAGGCCCGGCTCGGCCCGGCACGGGCTGAACATTCCTATGCCTGGGCTGAATTTTTAAATCAAGGCGTGCCCCTGGCGTTCGGCACTGATTTTCCAGTTGAACCAGTTAGCCCTTTTCGGGGTCTATACGCAGCCATTACCCGCAAAAGCGAGAACGGGAAGCAGGAGTATTTTCCGCAGCAGAAGCTGACGATCGAACAGGCGATCCATGCCTACACGCAAGGGTCGGCCTATGCAGAATTCGCCGAGAAAGATAAGGGAACTCTAGTTGTCGGCAAACTCGCCGATTTCGTCGTCCTGGATCGGGATGTGACAGCCGTGACACCGGAAAAAATTCTGGGAACAAAAGTGCTGCGAACAGTGGTTGGGGGCAAGACGGTTTACGAATCGCAGTGAACTGTGAACCGGGAACAGCGAACCGGGAACTGATTTTGATATCCCATCCCAGCGCAGTACTAAAAGCTTGACTGAAAGTGAAAAGGCTTGAAGGGAATTCGGACCACAGCCTCCAGCGGAACAGCATTTCCATTTTTAGTTGCAGGCCGGAAACGCCAGCGAATCAAGGCCGCACGTGCATACTCATCCAGCCGGTCGTTCACGCCATCCAATACCCGGACTTCGCCAACCGTGCCATCGGCGCGAATCACAGCGTAGAGTGTGACTGTTCCCTGCACATTCTTTCTCATTAACTCGATCGGATACGCAGGGTCCGAAGTTTGAGTAGCGACCGGACCGTTTAGCTCTCCCGTGTCTTTGCTCTCGCCCATTTCCGCAAAGCGAAGCACCCAGCTTCCGCCGGATGAATTCAGGTTCGGAAGGTTCAACATCATGGAATAAAACTTCCGGCCCCCAAAGACTTTACGTTCCATCGGTGTGGCATTTTCCGGCAAAACAACTTTTGCCGCGTTGTGCCCGGTGCTGGCTAATCGTGGCGGTGTGATGCCTGCCGTGAGCTTGTTACCCGCGTCGTTTCCGCCCGTGACGGCTGAGGTTGACGCGTCCTTCGGAGCCGCCCCTACCAGCAGTCCTGGAGGAGCACCACTCCCATCTCGTGCATTGCCCGCGCCATTGCCCGAGCCCTGCGCCGCGCTCCCGCCCGGACTTGTTTGGCCTTTGCCGGATGGAATATCAGGCGTGCCTGGGGCATCCACCTTTCCCTGAGGTCCGGCGGCAAACGTTCCGCGACGATTTCCCGCTGGAATCGGGGCTGCCGCTCTGGGCGGAGCCGGGTGAATGCTTAGGGCGATAACATGCCCTGCTCCCCCGCGAGAACTACCCAATTCCTGCACGGAGGGAGGCGGTGCGGCCACGCTTGGCCCTCCTCCGCTATTCATGCCGCCACGGCCCATCGTTGCGAGCGTACGCTGCTCCCCTACCGGCAACTGTGGGGCCGGGGCAACAACATTGCTAGGCCCGATATTGATATCGCCAACTCTCCGGGTCGAAGTTGCTGTGTCCACCTGTGGAGCCGGCGCAACCACCGAAGGTGCCGGTGCCGGTAACGTCTGCCTGGCAAGTCCCGCTTTCACTTCAGGTGCTGGCGCAGCCACACTTGGCTGCCAGCTCGGCGCCTGGCGCTGGGGTGTTGGCGCGATTTCCGGTGATGGCGCCACTACTTGCTCACTCAGACTAGCTACGCGTAAATCGGTGTGCGTGGTAGCCGCCATTGGAACGGCTACAGGTGTTGGTGACCAGGCGACTATGTTTGGTAACGCGACATCATGGTCCAGCTTGATTGCCGGAGGCGCAACGATGGTCTGGGTGTGATTATCTGCTTCAGGAGGCACCGAAATAATCGGTTGCGGTGCATAAGCTGGCTTGCCCTCTTGCGGCTGCGAAATATGCGCATTGCCAGTATCGAGCGGGGGCAGGTATTCGGACGGTGAGTAGTAAATGAGATCTTCCGTCTTGTATGCCGGATGAGCCGCGACCAGCTCACGATGCGGGAACAATGGAACCAGCCACAGTACAGCCGCCAGCACGCCGAAATGAAGAACCAGGGATTCCGCAAGAGGTCCCCAAGGCCAACGCGTAGACACAAAGATATCGGGTCGCGGGGCCGCAGGCCAGGAAATCAGTCTTAGTGGGGGTTGCCGGTGTCTGCGGAACAGGTCGGCAAAATTGCTCCAGAAAGCCCGGTGGCGCGGCTCCAGGCGAAGCAAAAACATAGGAGCAGAGACCGGCTCTGCTGCTTCGTCCACCTCCGCCAATCTAAGCGCAGAACCCTGTCTAAGCTGCATACTGCTGGGAGAAACTGAACTGAATTATACCTGTGCGAAAGGCATCTGTAACCTGGTTGCTGCATGCGCAAATTGGCCTGAAACCCCGCTTAAATCACCACTTCTAAGAGTAATGTTGCTTGCTTACCTTGGTGCTTTGCCCAACCCTCTCAGGCCGGGTACGCTTAACATTTCAAAGGAGATATTGCTGACCTGCGTTGGCCCCCGCCGAGTAGGTGCCGCGGTATCAGTTGCGAGCGAGAGGCCATGAAACTGGGGTACACATTGCGGAGATTTCTCTGGCCGGTGGTGGCCCTGGTTCTGCTTTTGCCCACTCTTGGTTGTAGCTACCGCTCCGACACTACTCACCTTCTCGAGCACGCGGAAGTGGTCAGGCTGGCGGCGCTGAATCCTAAAAACTATGGGACGCCTGTCCGGATCGAGGGCGTGGTCACTTACTGCGATCCCGCGTGGCATTTGTTGTTTGTACAGGATTCAAGTGGAGGCCTGTTCTTATACCTTAAAGAGACTGAGCCAAATTTCAGCGTCGGTACCCGTCTGGCAATTCGGGGGAAACTTGCATCCCCTGGTGTCGGAATAGAGGACGCACATTTCCAGACTCTGGGCGTGGCGCCCATGCCTGCACCGCAATCCATGCCTTCCGGTTCCGACCTGAAACAATCCCGAGTTTCCCAGTGGGTTGAAGTACAGGGCACGGTTCGTCTTGCTTCGATCGAAGATGGCCGTCTCACTCTGACTGTCGTCCGCGGCAATCAGCGGACCCGAATCCGTGTTCTGGATCGAAAGCATCTACGGCCTGTTACTTTGGTGGGCGCAAACCTGCGTCTCGCCGGAGTTTCGGCGGCGGCGGTGGATGAAAAAGGCAATTGGACGGGGCTCCAGGTATTCGTTTCTTCCAGCGATGATCTGCAAATTGAGAACCAGCTGGTAAACCCCTATAGTACGCAGCCGGATTCTTTTTCGACCGTGCTGCATTCGCCCCAGTCCGGGCAGATTGTCCATCTCTCCGGCACGGTGGTCGAACAGACAACCGAGCATGTTCTGGTTTTGAGCGATGGTGCGGAAACGGTTAAGGCGCTGCTTGCGGATTCTTCTCAGTTCGCATCCGGCGACGGAGTGGAGTTGATCGGATTCACCAGCGCCTCCACTGAATATCAGATTGAAGACGCCATCGTGCGCATGATTGCACCGCGGAAAACCTTGGATGAGTCCCAGATCAGCGGGGCCTTGCCCACTCTTCGCGACCTTAAGTCCTTGTCGGTGGATGCTGCGGTCAAACAGATCCCGGTCAATGTAAAAGCCAAAGTTACTTTTCTCGATCTCTCCGCCAGCATTCTTTTTGTGCAGGATGCAACCGCTGGTGCGTATGTGGACATTCATAATCAGAGTCCCGATTTGCGTCTTGGAGACCTTGTTCACGTGGCCGGGGTCAGCGGCCCGGGCGATTATGCTCCCATCATTTCTCAACCCAAGATCGAAGTATTAGCGCATGGTGCGCTGCCCAGACCGCCTACGTTGTCGCTGCAAGCCTTGGCATCAGGGAATTCGGACGGCAGTTGGGTGCAAGTTTCGGGCATTGTCCGCTCGGTCCAGCAGTTGCAAACCCAGCATTCTTTCAAACTGGCAATTGGTGGAAACAGCTATCTCATGCAGTTTCCCCGGTCGCTTGACGCTGCCGCATTGCGAGAGCGCCTGCTGGATGCGCAAGTCAGCGTCAATGCCGTTTGTGGGACGATATTTAACGAAAAGCGCCAGCTGATCGGTATCAAGTTCTTTGTACCCGATGTGGCCAGTGTCCAGATTTTGGAGCCAGCACCCACAGCAGCGGCCACCATGGTGCGACCCATTATCACCCTGCTGCGTTTCGACCCGCTGAACCTTTCCATCCATCGCGTGAAAGTTCGTGGGGTTGTGACCTTGCAGGACAAGAACCAGAACTTCTATGTGCAGGATGCAAGCGCTGGAATCTATGTAGTTGCAGAGCAGAAAGCTTTGTTGCAGCCGGGGCAGGTTGTGGAAGTTTCGGGCTTTCCGGTGGCCGATCCTCAGGGTCCGTATCTGAGCGATGCCAGTGTCGCCCCCATTCATCTCGATCTCACGATCACCCCAGTGAAGCTTGCCCCGGAGGAAATGTCCGCAAGCTCCTACAATTCACAATTGGTAAAAGTCAAAGGGAGATTGCTGGAGCGAATTGCTGGCCCAGACCAGAGCGTGCTGATCCTGCAATCTGGCCAGACAGTACTCCGGGCCCGGATGCGGAACGGCAATCTGCCCGCGCGCGTGCGTCGCGGAAGCTTGCTGGAGGTAACTGGCATCCTGCAAAAAGAGGACCAGACTACGCCACCTTCTTACCGGATTGCGCTTCGATCTGATGATGACGTCCGTGTCCTTCAGGCCGCGTCCTGGTGGACTCCGGAGCACACTGCCCGCACTTCTGTGGGTGCTTTAATCGTCATTCTCGTGGTGTTGTTATGGGTGTTGATAACCGCCTATCGTGTCCGCTCGTATCAAGCCAAACATGATCCCCTGACCGGCCTGCAAAACCGCAACGCAACCTTGGAATATCTTGAGCGGCAAATGGCACGGGCCATGCGTGAAAAATCATCCATAGGCATCATTCTCGCCGACGTGGACGATTTCAAGAAAATCAACGATACCCACGGCCATCTGGCGGGGGATGTTGTGCTCAGGCGAATCGCCGTCATTTTCAACGCTGATCTCCGGCCCTACGATGCGGTGGGACGCTACGGCGGGGAAGAGTTTCTGATCGTGGTTCCGAACTGTGATGCTGCAATGGTCCGCGAAATCGCGGAACGCATTCGGTTACGAATTCGGGAAGACAAGTTTTCACCCGTGCTTCCGGCGGAGAGTCTACCCGTCACCTGTAGTTTCGGGATTGCCATCGCCAATGATATGTCGTGGAGTGTGGACTCGCTGCTGGCTTCAGCAGACCGCGCTCTTTACGATGCCAAGAACCGGGGCCGAAACAACACGGTACTTGCCAATGCCACCGGCCGGACAATGGGTGCCAGCCGATGATTACGATTTCGTGTAATCGGTTTGGCCGGAAAATTTCAAGATCAGCTTGCACTGCGAACCCAGTACATCCTCCAATTGAGGGAAGCGAGGAAGAAATTTAGAAGGCCAGACTGGAAAGGTTACCGCTGTCCGGCCGCGTGCTGGAAAGATCATCGCTTCGATCGTCTCTGATTCTCCGTATGGATTCGCAGCCGCAGGAGCGGCGAATCACCAACTCAGTCGGCAAAACCACATGGGCATGGAGTAATCGGCTGTCTGATCCAGGCGAACGGTGGATCCAGTCCAACAAGATGCGTGTGGCACTTTGCCCGAGCTGCGCGGCAGGTTGCCGTACAGCGGTCAGCGGCACCGCCAATAATGGCGCCAGCTCGAAGTCGTCGAAGCCAACGAGGGCTACTTCCTCAGGCACATGGATGTTTTCCTTCTGAAACGTTTGCAAAACCTGGGCGGTGGTAACGTTATTTAAGCAGAACAGGGCTGTCGGTGCTTTAGGCGATCGAAGTTTCTGGAGCACCTTCGGACCTACGGCCGATCCTTCTTCTACCACTACAAGTTGTGGCTTAAGACCTGCCTGGGCCATTGCCTTCTCGTATCCTTCAATCCGCTGTCCAATGGAATTGAACTGGCTGTCATATCCCGCACAGAGAATTCGAGTGTGCCCGTGATCGATAAGATGGTTTACCGCTTTTTGTGCACCTTCGCTGTTCTCTACCGTGACTTCGCCAGCATCAAGGCCCGGAAACGTACGGTCGAGCATTACGACGGGAATGCCCCGAGCACGCAGCTCCTGCAATTGGCCCACACAATTTGGGTTGGAAGGGACGATGAGGATTCCCGCGATGTTCCGCGATTTCATCATCGTTAGTTCTTTGCCTTCGCTTTCCGGATCCCGTTCTGAAGCCAGCAACAAAGTCATGTATCCATGCTTTGCTGCCATCTGCTGCACTGCGTGAGCGCAGATGGAAAAGAACGTGTCCGCCAGGTCGGGAACGATAAGTCCGATGGTTCGTGCAGATTGGCCTTTGAGGATGCGCGCGGCCTCGTTTGGTTCATAGCCGAGTTTGCGAATCGCAGCCCGGACTCGCGCCGCCGTTCTGGGGCTGACCAATTTTCCCCCGTTGACGACGCGCGAGACGGTCATGCTCCCCATCCCACACTCACGGGCGACATCTGCAATGGTGGGGTTGCCCGATGGTTTTCTTGGCATGGACCCTCGTTCTATACAACCTTCAGGAAATCGCGATATTCGCTGTTAGCTTGCGCGCTTGACCTCAAACCCCATTGTTCACAGCATATTACTACATGCCCTGTGACCGTTCACAACTGCGTCATCCAAAACTGTGTTCCACCATTTTCAAGAACAACTAACTTTGCTACTGAAGACCGCTGTAATCTTCAGATCTACATAGAAATGGGTTCAATGCGTTCAATCTCCCACGTTTTTGGGGGGCCGGGACATCAAGCGTTACGAGTAACAGTTTCGGCGAGATCAGTAAGGGAAATGTCATGAGCGCTGCGACAGATTCAGCTTGCGGCGAAGTTCAACTTCTAACTTTCCCAACCCTCTCAAATATTTTCTAGAACTTTGCCCAGGTTGATTGGCAGCAGTGTGAACCTCGCCTGAGGTCAGAGTCGAAACCTACGATATACTTCCTACCTATACTTCCTTGCTCTCCGTCTAACGAATCAGCAAGCGGCTGGTAAGGACGTCGGCCCGCGGTCCCCGGCTGTCCAATACTTTATGAGCATCAAGGAAGTTGCCAAACGCGCCGGTGTATCTATTGCCACGGTTTCCCGGACAATCAATGCTCCAGAGAAAGTTAACCCTCGAACTGTCGAACGGGTGCAGCGTGCCATTGAGCGGCTCGGGTATCGCCCGAATCTAACCGCCCGCGCGCTCAAAACCGGACGCACGAATCTGGTCGGTTTGATTGTTCCGGACTTGGTCCATTCTTTTTTCGCGGAACTGGCCCGCGGGTTGTCGGGTGTTCTGCGGGAAGAGGGCATCAGTGTTGTTATTACCTCTTCTGAAGAAGATGCTGATCTTGAGCAGCGTGCCATTGATCACCTTCTGGATCGTGGAGTTGACGCACTTCTGGTCGCCTCCGTTCAACTCGGAAAAGAGACATTTCAGAAGGTGGCAAAGCAGAAGGTGCCTTTCATTCTGGTGGACCGCCTGATTCCAGGGCTTGCAGCAAATTTTGTGGGCGTTGACGATGAGACTGTGGGATTCATGGCAACCGAGCACTTAATCCAGGTCGGTTGTCGCAATATCGCCCATATTTCAGGAATGCGTATCAGTACTGCGTTGGGACGACTGGCAGGTTATAAACGGGCCCTGAAGGAATATGACATAGAGGCGAATCACGATCTGATTGTGGCAGTTGAGAAGCAAGACGAATCAGCCGACGTCGCAGGTTATCGTGCCGCGATGAAGCTACTCTCCCTGCCGAATCGTCCGGATGGGATTTTTTGCTTTAATGACCCGGTTGCAATCGGTGCTATGAATGCGATCCTAACCAAAGGATTGCGTATTCCCGAAGACGTTGCCCTGATTGGCAGCGCCAATCTTCATTTTGATGACGTGCTGCGTGTACCCTTAAGTACGGTTGACCAGTGCAGTGAAATAATTGGCCGGCGAGCGGGTTTATTGGCAATCAATTTGATTCAGGCCAAAACTTCCACTTCACCCAAAACTGTTTTTCTGACTCCCAAAGTGGTAGTGAGAGAATCCACCCGCAAGCCGAATGTAGAACAACCGGGCGCCGTGCCCCATAGATAGAATGTAAGGAATTCATCTCTCCACCTAAAGACTGCCAAGCGAATTCCCGAAGGTCCCTTGGTGGCAAGTCTTCGAATCACTCTGAGGAGTAATCGCCATTCTTATGGAGTGACCATGATTTGTTTTCCCGAATACTGCACGACTTTATCCGGATTACTGGTGGCTCCAATACCGGTGCCGTGGTTCTTGCCGACCACAACGATTCTGAAACTGCGGTTCTGGAGCATGCCCGGAAATTCACCCTTGCGGTCCCCTATAGTCAGAGTCTTCTTGGCATCGTCCCAGTGAAATGGGATGGTTGCGTAAACGCCCTTCTCATAATCGTAGTTGTCGTTTTCGTCTTCGTAGAGTGTGAAGTCGCCATCCGCCCCGCGATAGATGCGCAGCTCAATCGGGTCTTCCGGTTTTTCCGTGGACCACTGTTTTTCTGGTCCCAACGGTACGATCGATCCAGCCCTCACGAAAAGCGGGATCTGCTCAATGGGCGAGGGCGCATCAAGAACTTTTGTTCCTTCTTGAGAATCCCCGCTCCAGAAGTCGTACCACTTAGCTTTTGGCAGATAGAGTCGGCGCGTGATCGTGCCGGGATCGGTTACCGGATTCACCAGAAATGCCGGTCCATACATGAACTGGTCGCCGATGTTAGCCGCGCGCTCGTCGTTACGGAAATCCATAACCAGCCCGCGCATAGGAGTGTAATTCTCGCTGGTGGTCTTCCAGGCGAGAGAGTAAATGTAGGGAAGCAAACGGTAACGCAGGTTGTCGTAGCTGACTAGAATCTTTTGCGCTTCCGGTCCATAAGACCAGAGTTCGTTCTGATTTGTTGTGCGTGTTCCATGCACCCGCAAAATTGGATTGAAGGTGCCGAACTGGAACCAACGGATATACAGTTCCCGATACGCGGGGTCATCCGGGTTGGCGGCAACGAAGCCACCGATGTCCGTTGTCCAATAAGGAAGTCCGGAGAGCGAATAATTCAACCCGGCGGGAATCTGCTTTTTGAAATAGGACCAAGTCGGATTGATATCGCCAGACCAAACTGCCGCGGCATTTCGCTGGCTGCCTGCAAATGCGGAGCGAGAGAGAATGAATACGCGCTTCTGATCCGATGCAGCGCGTTGTCCTTCGTAAACCCCCGCAGTCGTCATCAGCGGATACATGTTGACGTAGCGCGCGCCACTGCCTAGCGCGACCTTGTTCTCGACCAGGATATTGGTTTCGCGTCCTTCGGTTTCAGGTTCCGTCGTGTCCATCCACCAGGCGTCGCCGCCGATTTTGAACAGTCCTTCATTAATCAAGTTCCAGTAATATTTGCGGGCATCGGGATTGAAAGCGTCGTACAGCGCTTGGTCCACCGGATGAAATGACGGAGCCACGGTTTTTGCGATGAAATATCCGCGTTTGTCCATCTCGTCGTAAACGGCCGACCCTTTGCGGAAGAATGGCCAGAACGAGAACATGATGTGTACGTTGTTCTTGTGCAGGTCGTCAATCATCCCCTTGGGATCGGGATATTTATCGTTGAATTCTGGTTCACCCATGATCTTCCACCAGAACCAGTCCTGCACGATGTTATCGAGTGGAATGTGCAGTGCGCGATATTTGTGGGCGACGCCAAGAATTTCCTGCTGCGAGTCATAGCGGTTCTTGCATTGCCAGAACCCGTATGCCCATTTGCCAAACATCGGGGGCGCGCCGGTAAGTTCGCGGTACCCCGCCACGATCTGGTCGAATTCCGGACCATATATAAAGTAGTAATCAATGACATCAGCAACTTCTGAACTGAGGAAAAGCGCATTCAGAAAGCGATTGTTAAACCGGCTGCGTGAGGTGTTATTCCAGAATATTCCGTAACCGTTGCTCGACAGGTACATCGGAATGGAAATGTTGGTATTGTCCTCCGAGATGTCCACGGCTTCGCCCCGGTAGTTCCATACCCCAGCCTGGTGTTGGCCTAAGCCATAAAAACCCTCCATCGAACCCCAGAGCGTTTCAAAAATTTCCGCGTGGTAGGTGTTCTCTCCGTTTACCACGACGGGAGTCATCCTGCGCTGGCTTTCTTCGAACAGTTGTTTGCCAGACAGATCGGTGAAGTGAATGGAACTATTGGCGCGCAACACGCTCACTTTGAGTTGGGAGGTCGAGAGCGAAATGTCTTTGTCGGTGGACTGCATGCTCCACTGGGTCGCAGGCCAACCGTTTTTGATAACTAAATATTCGTTCTTCTCCGGAAATGTACCCGTAGGAGAATAAAGGACGTGAATAATCGAACTCGAGCAGACCTGGAGTTTCAGCGCTCCCGCTTGCAACTGAATGAGGACACCGTCGGGCTGCTGCTTAGCATCCGTAACGGGATTCAGCGGGTTCCACTGTGCGGAGGCGGTTGCTGCCAACAGCATGCAAAAGCACGCAACGTAGATTAAATAGCCGAAGACTTTCGCGGCGCGTATTTTCATGTGAGTGATCACTGTAATCGTTTTCATTATAGAGTTTTCGTCCAATGGAAGAAAGCTAGATCCTTCTGAAGCTGATGAATCCAAGCGGCCTAAGAAGTGTATGAACGCTGTCTTGGCTTGGGTGCAATGTAACCGTTTACACGATTTGCGAAGAGCATCATATTCCCACGGACTAGCCTCCGGCTTCCTTCGCAAGATGACGGAAGCAGCTTCAACTGCTTCCGTTTTTCTTTTCCTAACCACTAACCGAACGGGACGGTAATCTCCCTCACGGTTTTGGCCCTTGGGCCTGTTGCTCTGCGGTGATCTTTTCCACAATTTTCCGCTCCCGCGCTCCCTCCGCGGCCCGATGCAAGCGATAATACAAGGAAGCCAGTTCCACATGTGGCTCCAACCAGTTCGGGTCATCTTTGATTACATTTTCAAGGTCTTGGGCCGCAGCTTCGTATTCCCCGGAGGTACTTTTTAGCATCGCCATTTCATACTGTGCCATGGTCGATGACGGATTCAACTTCAGCGCATGCTCGAGATAGAGTTTTGCGTTTCCCAGGTCTCGCCGTCTATAGAGGATTGCCCCCAGGTAAAGATTGGCGTCGAAGTCATCGGTGTTCTGTTTTAAGGCTTCGCGGAAATATGTCTCGGCCTGTTCAACGTCGCCAGTTTTGTCACATGCAGTTCCGGCAAGCGAGTACACGCTGGGAAGTTTGGGGTTCAGGCGTATGCTCGCCTCAAGATCGTGCCGGGCCTGGTCGAATTCGTTAAGCTGCAAAAGCGTGGTACCCGCCAGTAAATAGGCTTCGGCGCTATTCCCAACTTTCGCAACTTTCTCAACGCGCACGATTCCATCGCGCCGCTTGCCATTGCCAATGAGTGCGTTTCCCAGGACATATTCAAGGTCCAGATTTTGAGGATTGGCACTCTCCAAAGGCTCAAGCAAGGCAATCGTGTCTGCCGGTCTGCGCAGGTGATTGTAAGTATCGCCCAGTAGCACCGCAATTCGCACGGAATTGGGCTGTTCTTTTTGGAGTGGCTCCAATTCCGTACGTGCATTCTCAAAGTCACCTTTCTTGTAGTAGGCGAGCGCGATGTTCATTAGCACAGCGTTTTTCTGAGATACCGACGGCAGCGCCGACCTGTACATGGCAATCGCTTCGTCGAACTTGCCTTCGTGAACAAGAGCTGCACCTAAATTGACTTTGGCCTCGATCATGTCAGGGCGTAATTCCAGGACCTTGCGGTAAGCGCGGATGGCGGTCGGAAAATTCCCCTGCCGCTGCGCATCAATGGCCGCCTTGAATACCTGATCGGGATCCGGTTGCTGGGCCGACCCCAACTCACAGAACAAGAGGAGCACCAGTAGAATTGCACGCATTGCCCTAAGCATAGCGCAAGTATCCTCGTCTACCCGAGAGGGGAAATAGCAATGTTGCGGCATATAAATTAATTCAGCCCTGGTCATCCCCACCCATGTTTTCGGCTGAAACTGGCTGGAATTTCGTTGCTGCGTTCGCGCGATGACCACACCCAGAAAAAGTTGCTACCACGAACAGCAACATCACTGAGCTTAGGGGTACGTTCGATCTCCTGGCAAGGATCGCAAGACCTATTACTCCACCCTTACCGCCAGATTAGACTGCGCCATTAGTGTCCCCTGTTGAGCAGTGACGCGAATGTCACATTCTCCCGGATCTGGGGAAAGTTGTATCAACACGGGAATCGAGCCGTCAGCAGTAGGCTTCGGCAGAGAGACTGGTTGACGCGCCACTTCCTTACCATCGCGGAATAATTGTAGTGTGACCCTCGTATCCTCCGCAGCCTCGAGGTTAGCAGGGTAAACCACAAAATATAATCCCATCGGTTTTCCGGAAGCGACAGAGTCGGGGAAAGTGGGAACGATCCGGCCACTTTCCATCTCAAACGGATTCATTGGATTGTGCGGCCCATTCAGCGGTTCGAGCCGTTGTACGACTTCTACAGAACTCAGGCCGAGCTTTTTCGCGGAATCGACAAACACTGAGACCCGTTTTACAGAGGTTTTTCCCGCTTGCTCGTCAGTCACCGCAGTTTCGATCATATAATGGCCTGAAGGCAACACCAGTGGCTCGGCGTACAGCATGCGGTCCGTCTGGAGCCGGGAAGAATCTTCGCTGGATACTTCTCGAGCGAGGTTGCGGCCGATCTTGCTGATAATTTCACCGTCGGAATTGTGAATCAAAGCGACCAAGGCGGCCTGCACACGTGTCTTGTGGCTTGTAGGATTCGCAACCTGTTTCAATCCTGACAGAGGAACTTCGAATGCAAGTTCATAGTCAACCCCTTCCGGTTTAGGCCGGAACTTTACCAGTGACACTTGATAGGGGAACTCAGTCGGCGAGGGGCGGGCGTTGATTGCATTTAATGCCACCGCCTCGAATGGTTGCAATGGTTCACCGTTGAGCTCAGGCAGAGCGTAGTAGCCCTTGCGGGTCTGGATCGTGACTTTAGGACGGGAAATCTTGACTTCGATTTTGCGGAAATGCCCATCATAGTTTGTCGAGGTTGGAGTGTACGCGAGTTCATAGTGAGTGCGTATGTCTTCCATTATGTGCTGCATGGGCGCGGCGATTTCATTGGTGTTGGCTACGGGAAAACCACCGGTTGCTTCAGCCAGCTCCCGCATCGCAAGTTGATTATTGGATACCGCAGTAAGTTGCACATCATCATCTTCGTGGTGCCCGATCCGTGCTGACACGCTATTAGCGGAACTCTCGGCACCGGCACGTCTCTGATTTGCCAGCGACTCCAGCATTGGGTCTTCGGCTGTCAGACCGCGCGTATCGATCGTGTAGAAAGACACTCCGGAGCGATTTGCAATGCTGATGAGATTGTCAACGACGTCCCGTCGGTTGACCGGGAAAGCAAGGCCGTCCGCCAGATAGAGGACTACCTTCCGTCCGGGCAGTCTCTCTTGGCTAAGCACCAATTCGCGTAACGCATCCATTGCGTTCATGCCATTCGCCAGGCTGCTGACTTGGCGCAGGCCTCCCTCCAGCCTTGCCTGGCTGATGATTGCATTCCCCAACGTGACCGATGCATCCTGGGAAGCCGCATTGGCGGCGAATAGTGGATCGTTTGCAATCTGGTTGATCGGGTGTAGCTGCGCACCTCGGACTGCATCCGCGGTGGCCTGGTCGATACCCGGGGTTGATAGAATCCTTTCGGCGGTCGCCTGAACGACTGCATTGACCGAACTCGCAACCGCTGCATTGATACCCAGCCCATCCTGGCTATATACCCCGCGGGTTGCGTCTTCTACTGCTTTGGCAAGGTATTCCTGGTTGGAGGTGTAGCCTTGGACTAGCCTCAAACTTGGGCCCAGTTTGTAGATGGTCACGTAAGTATTCGGTAGGGTGTCGCTTTTCAAAAACTCGTGCACCGCCTGGCGCGCAAAATCCAGGTTCAACGGTGCCACCTGGGCAAACACAATCGAAACAAAATTCAACTGCCGCAACGAGTTCAGTCCGGTCGTTGGAGGTGCAACCGCCGACTGCAGTTCCCCCTGGGTTGCTGTAGCGTTGTGCGTTCGGGCCACGGCGCGTTCAGTTTGAAGTTCTTCCGCTCCCTGGATGCTGCGAAAAACTGTGATCTTCTGCGGCACTCCGTCTTCGTAGACAGTGATTTCTTCCGGCTTTAGATCAGTGACGGGGTGATGATGTTTATCACGCACCACTACATCCACAAGTACTTCTCTGGTGGTCGTACGGATTACCGGCACTTGTTCAGGCTTGGTTGGCGCCTGGGCTGGGGATGTCTGGTAAAAAAACAGGATGGCTAGGGCAACTGCGGATACCACTCGGGACGACATAGCCTCACCTCATTGTTCGGAAGGGTACACCACTCTTCGTCCAATAGCGCGCAATTTTTCCAGAGGTTAATGCATGGGTGGTACGCGGTCAAAGAACTTCAACAGGTGATTTACGTCCTTGGCAGTACAGTATGTTGGGGAATATCCTAAATAGAGGCTTTCATGCAAACGAAGTTTTCTCCTTATCGTCTTTTTTTTGCTTTTTCAGCATTAGTTGCGATGGCATTCAGTCAAGCGGCATCGCCTCCCAGAGTCTCACAGCCCACGCCCATGAGCGGCCCAACTCGTCCTGGGTCAATCGATGATAGCGGTCTCTACGGTTTCTGGACGGAGATGTCGGACCAGGGTCGCGCAGGCGGCTTCCTGTTGGGGAAGTTACAAATCGAAGGGGAGCCACTGCTGTGGGAACCCATTCCCGTATCGGTATTGTGCAATGGAAAACCCATTCTGACGACACAAACTGATCCTAAAGGGAACTTTGCCATTCATCCCACGACCGTACCAGGCACGCCGATTTTGCCGGCACAGGCTAAACGAGAAATGGAAACGCACTTCGAAGGGTGCATCGTGCAGGCTTCGCTGGCAGGTTTCGGTTCCAACGCCATTACTCTGACCCAACATAATCTGCGTGAT
This sequence comes from uncultured Acidobacteriota bacterium, assembly GCA_963837365.1. GTDB lineage: Bacteria > Acidobacteriota > Terriglobia > Terriglobales > Acidobacteriaceae > CAWBXL01. The sequence continues at coordinate 153,620 of CAWIMW010000002.1, read as the reverse complement.
GACCCTACACTTGGAACGATCACGGTCTTTCGCAATGCAGAAAGGGGCAAGGGCACGGCCATGAGCGCAACGGTTTCCTCTGCTCCCCCTGACGCGGCAAGGTTATTTGAAAAGGCCCGGAACGAATTGCTGGATGAAAAGGAAGATAAGGCGCAACGAGATCTGGAGAAGTCCGTCCAGATTTATCCCGGGTTTGCCGAAGCCTGGTACCAACTCGCGAAGCTGCAACAGCCAAATGATCCACCGGCCGCGCGGAATTCTTACGTCAAAGCCGCCGCCGCTGATCCCCTATTTACTCTACCCTATGTTCAGCTGGCCACACTGGCCGCGCAAGAAGGGAAATGGCAAGAGGTTTTGGACAATACCAATCACGTACTGGAACTTGATCGTTCCGGAACCGTGAAAATCTGGTATTACAACGCGCTGGCTAATTTTCAACTTGGCAAGGATGACTTGGCAGAAACCGCAGTTGGCAAGGCGCTGGCTTTAGATCCTTCGCACACAATCCCGAACATTGAGCAACTGCTAGGGGTGCTGCTGGCGAAGAAGGGAGATTTTTCTGGGGCCTTGCAGCACTTGCGGAATTGTCTGACCTACTTGCCGCAAGGGCCAGACGCTGATTTCATCAAGCAGCAAATCGCAACTTTGGAACGCCGTGAAGCAGCCTCAAAATAATTCACGCCTCCGCCTCGCTCAATGTTTTACCGGCTCGCTTCCCAGTATCTTTGCTTTTGCCCCGTAGCGCCGGTAGTCGCGGAACACCATTTCGTTCAGCGTTGATTTCTTCCCTTTCGTGAGGCTGGCGGTGGCATGAACCGGCAGCAGGTAGTCGTGCGTACCGATGGCAATGTAAGCGTAGTCCACAGTGAACGCCGCCGCTTTGTAAGAAAGATTAGCGGGTAGTGATTCAGCTTCCATGGTTACGCGACGAATGCCATTGGCCGCGCCGTCCACATAAACCAGTCCGTGAAACGCGACGGTATGCTGGCCCTGGCCGCCACTCAGAATGAAATCGGAGTTCTTTTGTTCGACGCGATAGCTAAGAACCTCCACTTTCCCGCCGTCTAACATCGCGGTTTCTTTCCACTGAAATTCAGCCTGAGCGGATTCTTTGAATACTGCGCCGAGCACTGCGCCAAACTCCCCTCGATTCAGGGTCCCGTTCATATCGTCGCGATTGGTGGTGCTCGGTTGGCCGTTGATTTCCAGCGTAGTGCGGGTTTCCGTCTGGTCGCGGAACTTGAGTAATTCAGTAATTGTATCCTGGACCTTCCATTTGCCCTGGCTGGAGGCATCCACCGAGCGGTTTGTTGTCTCAAGACAAACGAAATTTGGCAAAGCTTTGGTGTATTGGATCGCGCGCTCACGAGCGCTTGAAATCAAGGTCGCCAGTTTCTCTGGAGTCGGCGCGCTGATGGTGGCGGGGGGTAAGGAAGTAATCACAATCGGATGACTGCTCAGAGGTTCGAGTGACGCAGTTTGCAAGCTGGAATCAGATTGTTCGACATCTTTCGCGTTGTCTGCCGGGGCTGCTATCGGATTTGCAGCGGTTGCAGCACTGGCAAGTTCAGGACCTCCCACGCGTAGCGAAAAACTGCGCTCAGTCGTGCTCCCACCCTGCGTCAGAATGGTAGAGATCTGATAATTGCCGGGCGGCAACGACTTACTCTGAATTGAAGCCATATAGGGGATTGCCCCGAGTCCGCTTGTAGCGCGGAGGGGTAAAGGCATCTTTGCCAGAGATTCCCCGTTGCGGCTGACTTGCATTTCCAGCCGGGCTACCTCCAGAACATTTGGGTCCGGATGGATCATTAGGAAAAAAGAAACTTCCTTCGCATCCGGAGCTACACTTCCCGACAGATTAGGAATGATTTTTCCGTTCTGATAGCGCATCGGCTCTGTAGGATCTGCCTCCCAAGTGAACGGATCAGTCCGCCGGACCATGGCCAAATCGCTCAAGTAAGCGCCGCCCGGCTTGGGAGGGATGGTGAAATCGGAGCGTTGTGCCGAGAGCTTGCCGTTGTTCCGGTCCATCACGGCAGTTTCCATGACATATTCTCCCGGGGGAGCAATAAAGTGGCGCTGCATGGTAATGAACTGGGACCGCGTGTCTGCCTCGGTCTCCATTGCGCCGTGCCGTGGGATATCTTCACTGAAATGCTCAATGACCGCACCCTCTTTGTTCTTGATCTGGGCGCTAATGGCTACGTGAAGATTGAAGAGTTTGGTGTTCACGTCCTCTTTCAGATCAACTTCCGAAAGGGGGACCTCCACCACCAACTCATTGGCATTCCCATCCGGCAACTCACCAAGGCGCAAGACTGATGAACGGTAGTTGATGTTCGACGGCAATACAGGTTCTGCAAGAGCGCTCAGCAGTGGAGCTTCGAAGGGGCGGATGGAGCTCCCACCACTGCCCGGAGGCAGGGCGAAATATCCAGCCCGGGCCTGAATCTTGAGCTTCTCGTGTACCGGCTTGACTGCGACCGTGCGGAAACGGCCATCGTATTGTTGAATCGGAGGAACGTACGTGACCTGGTAATAAGTGGTCAGGTCTTCCAGCATGCGCTTCAGAGGCTTCTGCACATTGTCGTTGGCGGTCATATAGCCGCCACCAGTACTCTCCGCCAAGAAGGCAAGCGGCTCGGTGTGCCCCGAAAGGCCAGCATTCAGAGAACGGTCGAGTCGGTCGCCGATCTCTGAGGACAATCCCGGTGTCACAACGCCCTGCGAAACCGGCGTGCCCGTGGAAAGATCGAACTGCGGAGAGGCCGGTGCCTGCGCCATGGCACTCGCCATGTTCCCGAGCGCTATCGTGGCGACAAGCCCCTGGCCGGAGAGCGGATTCACGGCGTTTGCGTCGATGGAATAAATACTCACGCCAGAGCGGTTCGCAGACCCAATAATGGAGAGCAACACGTCGTTGGTGTTGACGTCGGCATGCATGCTCTGGGAAAAATAGACGACAATCTTACGGCCATCAATCTGGCGCTCAGTCCGTGCCAGGGCCAGCAAGCCTGCCAACGATGCGGCCATGTGCTGGTCCTGCACGATGCGTTGCGATTCCTGAAGGGTGGCTAACGTAACCTTAACCATTCGTTTGTCGCGCAGACTCAAGGCCGCTCCTGAGGCATCGGCCCCGCTCTCGGACGCTGCGATCAGGCGCTTTTCCGCATCCGCCGATTGTTTTGCGCTCGCAGGAATTTGATCGGTAGCTGCGGTGATGGCTTTGGTGAGCGCAGCCCGGTCAGAAGTAAATTCCTGGAATAGTTTTAGACGCCCATCCACCCCCAGCACGGCGAAAGAGAAACCGGTCTCGGGGACCGTTTTTAGGAGTTTACCCGCGATATTGCGTGCATTGTTTGCGGCAGAATTGTCGAGCTGATCAAAGACCAGGGTGATCAGCCTTTCTATATCGGATTGCCCGTCTACCAGTCGCAACGACGAGATCTTGACAGGGACTCCATTATCCGCGACTGCGAGATCTTCGGGCTTGAGATCCAAAACCGGCTTATTTTTCCTGCCGCGCACGATAATGTCCAGGGAAACTTCATTGGAATTCGAGGTGATCGTAGGTGCTTCTGCGGCTGCGGGTTCAGCAGTGGTTTGCGCAAGCCCCCGAGTACCCAATGAAATGAATGCATATAGTAAGAGAAGCAAATACCCGGACTTCAATGATCTAGGCTGTTGTGGTAGATGGAGGCTGGTCGAATAACGCTCTTTCACAGGATTTCTCCTTAGAGTATGCGGGGCAGGTGAAGGATACACCCCTGCGGAATATCGTTACGCTAATCATTACCACTTAATTCGAGAGAATCAAACTGGTTTTTGGGACAATACTAGCCTTTATCGGAAAGGCCGTCCCTTTACGATTCCTTGTCCTTCGCGGATGGTAACCAGTTGATCTGCCTTCTGTCCGGTGAAAGTTTCGCTAGCTCCGGTGGGCCAGTGGACCTCTATATCAGCAGTCGTGATTTTTCCTAAACCGAAGTGCAGGCGTGGATCATTTGAAGAGATGTAGCTACTCTGGCTGGTAACACATTGGGCTTGAACCTTTCCGCCGTAACGGACCAGCACCCGCGATCCAATCGCGCTCCGATTGCTCTTGGTACCTTCCAACCGGACCTTGATCCAGTGGTTCTCAGAAGGTGCGTCGTTGCGAAGCAATGAAGGCGGCTCATTCTGGTTCATGACCAGTACGTCTAAGTCCCCATCGTTATCGAAGTCGCCAAAAGCGCAACCCCGGCCGCAATGCAGTGCGGAAATCCCCGGGCCGGTTTCGTCACCCAGTTCAACAAATGTTCCGTCACCCTGATTGCGGAATACTAAGCGGGGTGTGCGAGCCGGATATTTTGCGTACATCTTCTCCAGTTCGGGATAGACGGTACCGGAAACGATCAAAATGTCAGGATAGCCGTCATTGTCCAGATCGACCAGTCCGGTTCCCCAATTAATGAAACGCCTTTCCGTACTGAGGCCGGCACGCCCGGAGACATCGTCAAATTCGGCCTTGCCGTTGTTTTTGTACAACCCGGTTGCCTGGTTCTGAAAGTGAGTTTTAACCAAATCGATGTGGCCATCGAGGTTGTAATCTCCTGGTCCGACTCCCATGCCGCCTAACAGTTCGCCACCACTTCCCAGGGCCACTCCCCGCAATAAGGCCTCCTCGCGAAAGGTCCCGTCATGATTGTTCAGTAGCAGAAAACTTGGGGTGGAATCACAAGCCACAAAAATGTCCTGCCAGCCGTCTTCATCCGCATCAAAGGCCACCGCCGTAAATCCGTAGGACCCTTTTAACGCACCTATGCCCGACTCTTTGGAGACATCTGTAAAAGTCCCATCTCCGTTATTGCGATAAAGATACTGGTTCGGAGTTACCAACCCGTTGGGACCGCAGTTGGTGGGAACGCCCTCGTAATTGCAATTGGGAACTTGCAGAGAGGGTTTTGGGGCGGTGGCGAGATCTATATCAACATAATTTGATACGAAAAGATCCAACAGCCCGTCTCGGTTGTAGTCCACGAACGTGCATCCGGTGCTGAAACGCGTGTGTGGATAAAGCAAGCCGGCTTTTTCAGTTACATCCGTGAATGTGCCATCCCCATTGTTGCGATAGAGCCTGTTCTGGCCGTAGTAGGTAATGAATAAATCTTCGAAGCCGTCATTGTTGTAATCGCCTACGCAGACCCCATTCGCCCATCCAGCTTCTGCAAGCAGGCCGGCTTTTTCCGTGACATCGGTAAATGTGCCGTCCCGATTGTTCTTGTAAAGACGATTACTGGCGCCCTTTGGAATTTCATCAAGACGCCTGCCTCCAGGAACGAAGATATCCATCCATCCATCATTGTCGTAGTCAAAGAAAGCGCATCCCGTACCTGTGGTCTCGATGATGTAGGTGTAATGAGTGGGAACGCCGTAGTAAACCGTCTGGGTAAGGCCTGCACTCTGTGCCACATCAACAAACCGGGAAAACCCGGCGGGGGCTTTTTCAGGCGTGGCCAATGACCGGAGTTTCTTCGGAACCAACCCAGGAATCAACAGCACCGGAAGTGTCTGTAACCATCGGCGGCGTGTCCAGGACCCGGGCTTTCCATTCGACATGACAGACAAAATCGTATCAGACCTGATTATTGGGATTGTGCCGCCGAAAGGTCCTTGTTCAGTTGCAATGCTTCAGCATTTTTCGGATCTAACTGGAGCGCGTGCGCGATGGCATCTCGGGCTTCGGGTATTCGCGACTGCATACCCAGGGTTGCGGCCAGGCTGATCCAAGCCTGTGTATACCCCGGTGCAGCCCGCACCGCTTCACGAAAATATTTTTCGGCTGCCGCCGAATCTCCATCACGGGAAGAAAGATACCCTAGTTGATTTTGCGCTAAAGCAAAGTCTGGATCCAGCTTGATCACCTGTTCTAACACAGTACGTTCGGCTGCGGTATCGCCGGTGCGGTCCAAAGCCACTGACCACTTATAAGCGATAAAGGTGTCTTCGGGAGAGGCTTGAGAGGCTTCGCGGAAAAAGGCGACTGCCTTCCGCGGGTCGCCGCCGGCGAGTTCCTTTTCACCCTGGGCGGCCTTGCTCGCAGCCAATGTACGGTCCGCTTTCTTCTTAAATTCCTCCTGATAGATTTTGAGTTCTTTCTGTGCTTCCTCGGTTTCGCCCAGGGTGCGCAACACTGATGCTAATTTGAAATGGACCTCAGGCTCTCTGGCTCCGAGTTCCAGGGCTTTCTGTAGTTGGACCTTGGCCCCCTGCGGATCGTTCAGCTCAGACAGGACAACCCCGAGGTTGTAGTGCGAATTATAGTGGTACGGATTTAGCGCGACTGCTTCTTCCAGGTATTTCCTGGCAACTGCATAGTGTGCGGCTTCGCGTTCCAGAACACCGTTGAGATACAGCACATCGAAATCGTGCGGGGCCCTGGCAAAGAGCTTGCGTGCCAGCGGCTGGGCCAGGGTTACATCATCATTCAGTACGAGTACATGCAGATAAATTTTCTCCGCATCTAGATTACCCGGGTGCAATTGGACATTTTTTTGGGCAAATTTGGTCGCCTCCGAGAAGTGGGTTTGATTGACCATGATCGTGATCATGGCACTAGTGAGGGGCAGGGACGAGGGATGCAAGCGTAATCCCTCAGTCAAAATAGCCGAGGCTGTTTCTATATTTCCCGACTCGGCGTATGCCTGTGCCAGGTTCACCGTGAGACTCTCGGTATGCGGAGCATTTTGCAAAAGATGGATCACTTCCGGATAGTTTCGGGTGGCCAGGAATGATTTGCTCAAGCCGTCTAGTGCAATGGTTGAGCGCGGATCGATTTGCAACGCTGCGCCCCACTGGCTGCGTGCTTCCTCTCTCCGGTGAAGTTGTTCCAAAGCAGCCCCCAGTATGAGATGAGGGTTAAGCACCTCGGGCCCGAGTTGCACTGATTTCTGAAGCGGTTCGATCGCTTTCTCAGCATCGCCGGAAGAATAAAGCGTAAGGCCAAGGAGGTAAGAAAGTTGTGCCGAGCCGGGCTCGAGTTTCAATGCGGTGCGGAAGGTGTCGGCTGCACAACTAAATTGCCGCTGTTCCGCAAACCAATTGCCGAGTGTGCTGTAATTGTCGGCTGTTGGATGAGCGTGAATCCGCGCTTCCAACGTTTCCGGCCCTTTACACGCTGCGTAAGCAGCGCAGGCGAATCCGAACCCAGCAAGGAACAGCAATCCTATCCTCAGCAGCATCCGAGACATTTGGCCTTGCGTAAAAGTTTGTAAAACAACAACCGACATGAACTCCAATACGGCAGAATATCGAGCAATCCTAAGACCTGCAAGCATCAATGATTCTGTTTTCCCGCCTTGCCGTAGTTATCAGTGTACTGGGCGCCATAGTTGCGCCTCTAATGTGGTGTTCTCTATCAACAGCGCAGGTGGTAGAGCGCCCGGGTAACAAAACGGGCCGACGTATTGAGGCTTCGTCCAATCACGACGCAAAGCCTCTTTCGGATTATGTTGGAGACCGGGCGTGCGGTCCCTGCCATGGTGAAAAAGTAAACAGCTATCTCCGGACCTCCCATTACCTGACGTCGCGGTTGCCGAGCAGGCATTCAATCGCCGGAAGTTTTGCGCCAGGATCGAATATTCTCCGCACCTCAAACCCATATCTATATTTTTTGATGCAGGCCAAGCCGAACGGTTTTTTCGAGAGTGCTGTGGAACAGCTTTCTCCAGCAAAAGCCGTTTCTCATTCTGAGAGGATCGACCTGGTGATCGGCTCAGGACGAAAGGGACAGACCTATCTGTATTGGGAAGGCGGCAAACTTTTCGAGTTGCCTGTCAGTTACTGGACCGAGTTGAAAGCCTGGATCAACAGTCCAGGATATCCCGACGGCTCGCCCCGGTTTGATAAGCCGGTTGTGCCGCGTTGTCTGGAGTGCCATGGCACCTTCTTCGAAGCCGTCCCAGATTCCCTCAACGAGTATAAAGAATCAAGTATGTTGCTGGGCATTACTTGTGAGAAGTGTCATGGACCGGGACGTCAGCATGTGATGCACCGCAGCTCCAAATCACTGCCTCCAGCCGGCACAAAAGATATCATCAACCCCTCAACTTTGTCGCGCGGGCGGCAAATTGATGTTTGTGCGCTATGTCATTCCGGTGCTGGCACTCCAATTGCACCAGCATTGTCATTTGTACCGGGGAAAATCCTTGCTGAATATGTAGTTGTTCCAGATCCCGGCCCTAATGTTCCGGTGGATGTCCATGGGAACCAAGTCGAACTGCTGCGACGCAGCCGCTGTTTTAAGTCCAGCAATATGACCTGCACCACGTGTCACGATGTACACACTCCGCAGCGTAATGCAGCCGCATTTTCGCAACATTGTCTGGCCTGTCATAAAGCGGAAACGCACCCAAAACTGGGGAATGCTGTTGGCAGCAATTGTGTGGATTGCCACATGCCGTTGCAGGAATCGCAGTTGCTGGTTTCGGATACCAACGGACGAAAGTTGAAGCCTCTGGTGCGTAATCATCAAATCGCAATCTATAGAGTGGCTCGTCCTTAAGATTGTAGTTTGAAGGATCTTAACCATATGCTTGACGGAGGAGATCGTTCCCACCAGTTGGTATATCTCACCCCGGCCGGACCGAGTCGGTATAGAACCAAGTGTCCCAGATATCAGTTTGACTTTGCGGACGTTGGTGAATCCGTTCCCGCCTGTGTGCGCGCCGACGGCTCGGGTGCCAAGGGCAGTGCGATCTCCATCGCTCCAATACGATCGTTATCCAAATCCCGCACCGCTAGGCGGATCGTAGTCGCATCCAGGGGAACGTCAATATGCTGTTGCGCGCGATAGAACCCGCTTTGATTTGGCGGCGCTTGCGAAGCTTGTGCAGTTTGCCTCGGTTCTGAAGGATATGAACCAGCCGTCTCGATCGTGTCTACGACCCCGTTTAACATCTTGCCATCCGCGTCGTAAGCCGCTGCCGCAACTTCCAGATTGGGCTGTATGTTCTGCGACGAAGATTTTGCCTGGCGAACGATGATGGTGTAATCAATGGCATAGCTCTGAAGTTGAATCGGCGCGACTGGCTTGGCGGGCTTGTCCTTGTGGCGTGTCTGAAAGTATGCCGGCTGTTCCGCAAGATTCGCCATCTGTTCCGGCGTCCCCAACGCCGGGGCCCCGCTTGTATAAAGGTGCGCCTTGAACAGAAGATCATGCGCCAGGGGTGCACCATGCTGCATGTTGGCAAAAAGCGAATCACCCGGTTTTCGTACGGCAACCTCTTCTAGAGTTGGAGAAGATGCGCTAACTTTCAGGTGTTGCGCAGGCAAGGCGGGATCGTACGCATAATACGTACGGCGATACGACAGATGGTAACCCGGTTTTGCGACTACCACATGGATCCTTCGCAGTGCGCCATTGTAGTCGGTATTCGATGGAGAATAAGTAACGGAATAGTAGTTCCCGCCAATTTCGGTCGCGTCAGCGAATGCGGCTGTCAAGTCGTTGGTACTGAGAAAGGCGTGGCCTCCGGTTTGCGCAGCGATGTCGCGTTGCGCCGTCTGGTTGGTCATGATCAGCGACGCTCCCGCTCCCGCTTCAACCCCTCCGCCTGATCCTCCTGACCCTCCCGATGCTCCTGGCGGGGTTGCCCGCCCTCCGCCTGAGGCTCCCGCATCTCCAGGTCCACCCGGTGAAGGTCCTCCCGGCGGTGCTCCCCCCGATCCGCCACTAATCGCAATTCTGCCCGTATCTGACATCGCCTCGGGGCCATGTGGATTCTCCGCGGATATCCCGCCAGCATCTACTGTGTAGACAGCAATCTGGGCACGAGTCATGGCCGCGATCGATTCGGTTAGGTCCTCCCGCATTTCCACCGGATCATCTTTTTGAGGAAACAGCCTTACCGGGAACCGGCTGGAATACCAGATCAGGTTCTTACGGCCGGGAAGGCCTTCAAGGTAATGAGCAATGTTGGTAAATACCGACACCATGAAAAACGGATCGCCAAGTCCATGATTTCTCCCATAAAGAAAGATTCTTGGAATATGGGGCTTGGGCGAAGACGGGTCCAGCGTGGCATACAGCTGGTTTTCGTCATCTGTGAAACCCTGGACTAAGCGAAGGCGATCGGAAATCACAAAAATTGCAAATCGGGCCCCGGCTGGTTTCTCGCGAATAAATTTCAGTATTTGTTGCCGTGCGCGAGGTTGGTCCTCCACTTCCATATTGACCATGTCATAAAGGAGTACGTAGAGCGGGCCTTGTTCCAGTCGGGAGGGAAGATTGAGAAACGTATTGACCGGTAGCGCAGGAACCTTTGGGATGGCCTGCGGTTGGTTCTCCAAACTGTGGACATCGAAGGTCAATATCTTTTGGGGCTGGTCGTCCTCGCGGACGGAGAAATCTTTTGCGGTGAGCCCGGACACCGGTCTGCCGATGGAGTCAGTAACGACGACATCCACGATCACCCGGCGCACCGTCCGCTTCATAACTAGATCGGTCGGTGATACGTCCTGGCTTGACTGGGCCGATGACTGCGACACCGCAAGCACAAGCAGGCATAGTGCGACCAGTGCCATTGATGGAAAGCGGGAAAAAGAACGCATAGGATCCATTGGGAACGACTAAAACAGCAACTGTTGTCAGGAACGAAATCGCAGGGCCCGTAGTTCACATTTATTTTTGGGCAATGAAGAGCGGAAGTCAATCAGAACTTCTAATTCGGGTAACTTTCTCCCGGTTTGACAATCCTGATCTGGTGGTCGGTAAATGTCATTTGGCCGGGAGGTATTTTTACCTTCGGCATATGACAGCTTACGCAGTTTGACTTTGCGACGGGACAAGATTTCGCGGTCGCGGAGCCAGTTGCCGCATTTTGCTGGAGCGCATGGCAGGCCATGCACTTCGTGTCATACGCTTTGTCGTCCCGTACCAAATCCTGATGGGGGTCATGGCAGGCCAGACACGTGATGCGAGTGTCAGTGCTGTCATAACATTTACTGTTTGTCAGCCGGTAGGGCTGGAAACGTACATTAATCACGCCCTGCCAGCGGTTTCTAACTACCGTTTCCCAGCTGCGATGGCATTGGCCACAAAAGTCTGACATCTCTTCTGACGACAGTTTGCTTAGGTCCTGCAATGGAGCATGAAGTTCACCTGACGCAACATTGAGGGTATGTGCTGCTGCGCCCACATGGCAGTGCTCACAGGTCAAGCCTGGTTGCAACGATTCGAGATTCAACTTGCCGTTGGATACAGCGTTGGTCGCATGACACCCAAAGCAAGCTGCGCTGTCGTGTTGCGTAAGCTCTCTGCCCATGGCTTGTTCCAGTGTGGCTGGTTTAAGGCCTTCATCTCCGGTAGTGATGTCGAGCCCCTGGATCGAGGGGTAGTAGCTGACCAGGCTTTCGTATAACTTCCCTTGATATTCCAAGACCCAGGTTTGCGAGTTCATGCCGAAATTCCAGCGAATCGGCAGCAGGATCGTATCCTTTCCGTCCGTCACTCTGTAGGTGCTCTTGTCGCCGCTTGTTTCGACAAGGTAGCGGTAGGGGCCGCGGCTGAAAGTCATCTTCTGTTTGTTATGCAAAGTTGAATTGGACGCAGGGAATAGCAACGCCTGCCCCATGGGCGTTCGCGGTTGTGACTTGGACTGGGCGGGGTGGCAACTGATGCATCCTGAAGCCAAATCCGGCGCTCGTTGTTGCCCGAGCGCTGACATCGCTGTGACCCCGATCAGTAGGCCCGGTATGAGTTTATGGGCGCGCAATCTGTGAAGTCTCATTCGCTACCAGTTGAAGGCACTGCTGCCGCTCATGCTTGGCGTCATCCTTGCGTCCCAACTTGGAGTATGCCCTCACCAGTGCAAGATGAGTCTCCAGATTATTAGGGTCAAGGTGCAATGCTATTTCCAGATGTTCCAACCCGCCCTTAGTATCGCCAGTTTCCAGCAGTGAACGGCCAAGCACCAGTTGAGCTGTAGGAACAGACCGCCCATGCTCGACCGCGCGCTCGGCATACGGCAGCGCATCGTAAGGATGTTTTTCCTCCAGCAAAATCCAGGCAGTCAATATTGAAGCCGGTGCATTCGACGGTGCAACGTTAATCTCCTTACGGAATTCGGTCAGTGCTTCATCGGGGTGAGTTGAAAACAATAGGTATCCATAAAGATAGTGCGCATTAGAGGCAGTAGGAAATTGCTGGAACAAATCATCGAAGGCTTGATCTGCACGATTGTCGCCCGCCATAAAGTGGAATGCTGCATTTCCCGCGGCGGTAAGCAGTGCTTTCTGTTCTTCCCCCACTTCTTTTGGTAACAATGGCATCCTAAGGCCTGCCAAGCCAATTGCTAGCAGCAATTCAGGGTTCGTGCCGGCATCGTGCGCGAAGAAACTATAAGCACGTAAAGCGTCCTCAAACTTCCCCGTCCGTGTCAGGAGCAGAGCTTCGTGATAGCGAAGGATGCTTTCATTGCGCGGCTGGTTGGCAGCTCCCAACGATAAGGCACGTTGGATATCGCTGAGCGATTGGGAGTACTCTCCTGTCTCAAATTCACATAAGCCTCGCAAAGCCAGAGCTGGAGCGGTATCGGAACTGAGGGCCAGAAAACGGTTTAGAGCATCTCGGGCCAACCCATAGTCGCCTGTCCCATACCTCAGCGACCCCAGGAACCACCAACCTTCGGACCATTCCGGCTTCAGCTGCACGGCTCGGACATACAGCTCAATGGCGCGCGGAACATCTTTTTGATTGCGCGCTTCGGCGGCGTGCGCAGTTACTTCGGCGAAATCTTGAGGTGAAGTCTGCCCCGATGCTGTGCACAGGAAGACGACTTGAATCAGCCAAAAGACCAGAATCAAGCATAAACAGCACGGGAGCCTTTGCGTGATCCAGGACGGAGCATTGGTGGGATCATTCATTGGCGCCATAGGGGTAAGCTCAACCGGGAACTTCCTGCGAAAAGCAAGTTTTGGCCATGCTATCACCGCCCAGTTCCCTCTTTCCTACGATTTAGTCAGGAAACGGTTTCAGCTGCGCATGAAATCCCTCCCAAATCGGCCATAGGGCGGCTTTTTTGATGGGGTGGTAGTACCTGGGACCTCCACTGCCTTAGAAAATCGTTATTTTTTGCTTGACAGCGATTACCAAACAGGGGTAAAACTGCGCGGTCTCAAGTAGTGTTTTTGTACTAGTGTTAGCGTTCCCAAAATGTAAACGATTACGACATTTACATGGGAACGCTTGATGGGAACGTACGTGGGGTACGTGGGGGCTTGAAAAAACTCAGGACGATGGTTTACCCGGAGGCGGATATTTATGACTTCGAAGTTTCGCGTTGCAGCTTGCACTAGGGTCGCCACAACGCTCGGCATAGCCCTTTTTGTTCTACTCGCTTCGCTATCTTTTGGACAACAATTGACCGGCACACTGAGTGGTACGGTGGTGGACTCGGCCGAGGCAGTTGTTCCCAACGCTCAGATAACCTTCAAGAACGAAGCGTCAGGTGACACTCGTACGACGGTCTCCAACGGTTCGGGCTACTTCTCGATCACGGCTATTCCGCCTGGGTCTTACTCAATCGCGATTGCCGCTACCGGGTTCAAGACATGGCGGCAGACGGGGATCGCATTTAGCCAAGGTGACAGCCGCAGGCTGCCAAACATTACCCTTCAGGTCGGTGAGGCGAAAGAGGTAGTTGAAATCACTGCCGGCGCCGAAGTGGCTGTTCCGGATAACGCCGAGGTCAGCACCACGTTGAACACTCGCATGGTGCAGGATCTGGCGTTGGCCGGACGCGACGCTGGCGAATTGCTCAAGTTGATGCCGGGCATGGCACTTACCAATGGCGGTTCGCAAGGTTCCAGCTTCAATACCAAGACCGTCGGGACCAATACCGGCCCGGTGGGTGCCTACTCGTCCAACGGCACCCAGCCCAACGGAGCAATGGCCTTTATGCTGGACGGCGCCAATCTGGTCGATCCCGGCAATGCTGGAACTCAGATTGCCAACATCAACCAGGACATGGTTGCCGAAGTTAAAGTGCTGATGTCGTCCTATAGCGCGGAATATGCCAAGGGCCCCACGATTTTCCAGGCCATCAGTAAGAGCGGCGGTGCCCAGTTCCACGGCGAAGGCTACATGTACGCACGCAACAGCGTTTTTGATAGCTTGGACTACAACAACAAGAAGCAGGGCGTGACCAAGTCCGACGAGCATTTTTACTATTACGGCGGCAATGTCGGCGGTCCGGTCCGCTTGCCATTCACCAGCTTCAATAAGAACCGCGACAAGATGTTCTTCTGGGTGGGCTATGAGTACATGAACCAGCATCCCGCGGGTTCGGTTCTCAATATGTTGGTGCCCACGCCACAACAATTGTCGGGCGACTTCAGCAATTCGAACTATACGCCGGCCCAGATTAACGGGATGAATGGCGTTGGATTTAACTATTCAACGGAGGCGATGTTCGGCGCACCTTCTTGCGGAACCGCCACCACCACTTCGCTGGCGGGTTGCACGTTCGATCCCGCTGCTGTGGCATATTCCAAGCTCTACCCCGCTCCTAACATCAACCCCAGCGCTGCCAATGGGTGGAACAACTTCCAGTTCGTCAACCAAGCGCCCCAGAACCGGTGGGAGCTTACCGGAAAAGTAGACTACGCCTTCAGCGATAACACCAAACTGACGGTTTCCTACACCCGGCAGATTGAGACCGACCAACATCCAGTGTCCATTTGGTGGGCACCCAATTGGACGCTGCCTTATCCCGGCGGCGTACAGGCAGCTACAACGGCGCAAGATTTGATGACAAACTTTACCCACGTATTCAATTCGAGTACGACCAACGAGTTTGTCTTTACTTATGCTCGATATATCAACCCAAGCACACTTGGCAATCCGGACGCCTCGGATCGCACCAAAATTGGATTAGGTAATATCGGTAGCATTTTTGGCCACAACGCCGTGCAGATGCCGCAACTGTTGGGTCCCTGGGGTGGTGCTTTCCCCGACTTCAGAATGCAGTCGTTTGATGGCGGTTTCGGCGGAGGCTCTGCTTTTGGCGCAACCAAGAAAGACCCTGCTCTCTATGACAATTTCACCAAAGTCATTGGTTCGCATACCATCAAGGCTGGCTTCTACTGGGACGAAAATGGCAACATCCAGTCGAACGGCGGCAACGACAACGGTACTTATAACCTCGGGTGGGGCCCAAACAGTACCTGGCAACCTAATCGCTGACTTCCTGCTCGGAGGTTACGCTAACTACCAAGAGACCAGTGCTGTTCCGGTTCAGACCATCCAATTCCACACCTGGGCGGGTTATGTGCAAGATTCATTCAAAGCGAACCGTCAATTGACCCTCAACTACGGTGTGCGCTTTGACCACCAGGGTCAGTGGTACAGCCCGGGATCGCCTGGCCTCCAGGTTTGGGATCCGTCAACCTACGTCAACGGTACTCCGGCCAATCCTCTCAACGGTGGTGCAAACCCGAACACCGGTCTTGTTTGGAACGCGCTGGACCCCAGCGTACCTGCATCAGGATTCAAGTCACCGTGGGCGTATATCGAACCGCGCGCAGGATTAGCGTACGACATCTTCGGAACTGGCAAGACCGTATTACGAGCCGGCTTCGCAGTGTTTCGTTACCCCTTCGCGGTGAACGACGTGGGCGGAGCTGCCAACGGACCTGCGGGTATCTTTAACGCGACAACCCCGGGCGGTGCGCCGCTGGGCGCTGGCTTTGCCGCAATCAACGGTTTTACTCCACCATCCGGCAGCAGCCAGAACGGCGCCACCGGTGTGCAGGCGATCCTGAAGGGAGATGACAAGACCCCACGGGTGGCGGATTGGAACATTACCGTGTCCCAATCTTTACCATGGCGCTCGGTGTTCGAACTCTCCTATGTGGCAAACAAGAGCACGGGGCAGTTGCTCAATGGCGCCAACGATAAGATCGGCGACATCAACGCCGTTCGTCCCGGGGGCTATTTCGGAATAAACCCGGTGACTGGCGCCAACGTGTCTCCCGGAAACCTAACCTGCAACAATGGTTCGAATGGAGTGGATCCTAGGAATGCGATGGACTGCCTGGGTTCCAACTTCGGTACCCCAAACTACCAAATTTACAACACCGCATTTGATGTCAACGCCGTACAAGCATACCGCCCACTGACCCAGTACGGTGATCTGTACATCATCAGCCACGGCGGATACGCGAACTACAACTCGCTTCAGGCATCGTGGCAGAAGCAGTCCGGGCCGGTTACCTTCCTGACCAACTACACCTTCAGCAAGGTATTGGGAACCAGAGACGGGCAAACTGACAACGGTGCTGGCAACGGCCGCGCAGTTGATCCCTTCAACCTGAAGAATAACTATGGTCCATTGGCCTATGACCATACCCACATTCTGAATCTGTCCTACGTCTGGAACCTGCCAAAATTCGTCCATGGCAGCAAGATTCTGGGCGGGGCCGTCAACGGTTGGCAGCTCTCTGGTTGGACGACGTACCAATCCGGAGCTCCGATCCAACCTAACAGCGGCGGCAATCTTAACACCGGCTTTGCCGGTGGTCTGACTGTTCCGCTACAGGGTAGCGAGACGTTGAGTGGTAATCTTTTGCCGGATAACAGCATCCGTCTGCCCAACGGATTACGGTCGAATGCGGTCAACGCGGGAAGCTGGTACGGAACAGACCAGACCGGCGGTGGGTATGTCACGATACAGCCCAACTTGGTCT
This sequence comes from uncultured Acidobacteriota bacterium, assembly GCA_963837365.1. GTDB lineage: Bacteria > Acidobacteriota > Terriglobia > Terriglobales > Acidobacteriaceae > CAWBXL01. Next base: position 136,892 of record CAWIMW010000002.1, on the reverse strand, counting down.
GCGATCCATCCAAGGGATTGCATTCCGGACAGTACTTCAACCCTAATTGCTTCACTAATCCTGCTTACGGGCAAATTGGCACCCTCCAGATGCCATACATGCGGTATCCGGCATACTTCAACAGTGATTTGGCGGTATTTAAGAACTTCCAAATCAACGAACGGCAAAGACTGCAATTCCGTCTTTCCGCGACCAACTGGCTGAACCATCCGTTGCCGCAGTTCGCGTTGGCTGGAAACAGCGATATATCGATTAACCTGCAGAAGAACACCCCGTTGGCGATTGCTGACACGGAGACCAATGTTGGCGGAGGGAATGTTTGTGGAGACCTTGGTCTAACTGTTGATGGCACGACACATACTTGCACTTACAATGTGGTTAGCATGTCTCCATCCAACACCAATGCTTCTACAACCGGCAAGCCCAACTCCAAAGTCGGCAGCCGCACCATCACCTTCACCATGAAGTATTACTTCTGAGGGTTGAAACCAGTACAATCAACAGGGGTGGCTCCGGCCACCCCTTATTTATTGCATGCGGCCCTTTTGCAAAAAGCTCCTCTCTTTCGCTTTGATCCTGGTTCCTGGTTATCCGCTCCAATCGAGTGGAGCACAAGCACCCAGTCCCATCCGCTTTGAACTCAAGAAGATTCCCTTCCGTCTGGAAAACGACCAGACTCCCGCCCGCAACGCGCCTGAAACCATGCCCGGCGGCGTGGCTATTTTTGACTACAACGGGGACGGACGTCCGGACATTTTCTTCACTAATGGCGCAAATGTCGCGACGCTGAAGAAGGATTCATCCAAGTACGGCAACCGCCTATTCCGCAACGAGGGCAATGGCGTATTTACAGACGTCACAGAGAAAGCTGGTTTGGCGGGCTCGGGATATGACATGGGTGTTGCCGCGGCCGATTTTGATAATGACGGGTTCCCGGATTTGTTTGTGGCAGGGTTACACCACAGCACCCTCTACCACAACAACGGCGATGGCACCTTTACTGATGTCACCGCCAAAGCGGGTTTGGCTTCCAGCCTCGATCTGCCAGACCCTGAGTTCGGGCCACTATGGGCAATTACGGCGGTCTGGGGAGACTTTAATAATGATGGCCTGCTGGATCTCTTCGTCGTCAACTACATGCAGTGGAAGTACTCGCCCGAGCCCTTCTGTTCATTCAGGGGTGTGGCCGATTACTGTAGTCCCAGGTACTACAAGGGCCAGCCCAACCAACTCTTTATCAATAAAGGCAACGGAACATTTCAGGATGTTTCCAAAGAATGGGGGCTGCGCGACCATGTCGGCAAAGGGATGGGGGCAGGTGTTGCTGACTATGACTTGGATGGCCGCCCAGATATTTTCGTAACCAACGATGCTGCCTATAACTCGTTGTTCCATAACTTGGGCAACAAATTCGAAGAAGTTGCGTTTGAAACCGGCGTCGCGCTTGCGGAAGAGGGTAGTTTCATCTCGGGTATGGGGCTGGATTTCCGCGATTTTAACAATGACGGCTTGCCCGACATCGTGTTTGTGGCTCTGAAGAACCAGACGTTCCCGCTTTTTCAGAACACTGGCAAGGGCAGCTTTCGTGAGGTGACGACAGAGAGCGGTATGCGTGAGCAAACCCGGCAACTGTCGGGCTTCGGCGCCGGCTTTTACGACTTCGACAACGACGGCTGGAAGGACCTGTTTGTTTCACGAGGCCACGTGGAATCCATAGAGCTGCCAAACCAACCCATCGATCAGCCCAATTCAGTCTTTCGCAACTTAGGTGCGAGCGGCAAATGGCAACTTCTAACTGAAGAAGCCGGGTTTGGGGCCGATCCCCCAGCGCGCCACCGCGGCTGCGCATTCGGCGATCTGGACGGGGACGGCCGCATTGACGTCGTTGTGACGGCTTTGGGGAAAGACGCAGAAATCTGGATGAACCGCAGCGAGAAGTCCGGCCACTGGCTCGACATCGCACTGCACGGCACCAAGAGCAATCGTGACGGGATCGGCGCACGCATCAAGGTCGTGACCAAGACCGGTACGCAATACAACCACATGACCACCAGCGTCGGCTATGCCTCCTCCAGTGACGGGCCGGTGCATTTTGGTCTGGGGCAGGACAGCAAAGCGGATCTAGTAGAAATCACCTGGCCTTCCGGGACAGTGCAAAGACTGCAAAACGTCACAGCCGATCAGGTCCTGAAAGTCACCGAATCCAAATAATTGGATAGATGTGCGTCCCCGCCCGTCTTTCGTTCATTGTTAGAACCCGAACTTTGCGACCACTGCTTTCTCTTTCTTCCCGATTACGGCGATGGCGGCATGCTGTGCCGGCAATTGCAAACTCAGCCGTGCGCCCGTCAGCTTGTCGCGAAGATCAATTTTGGAATCTTCCGCAGAATCTGAAATCATGATGTACATCACCGAATCATCCAGCACTGTGGGATAGACCAACACGCCCGCTGCAAGTGGGACTGAAAGGTCATATCCGGGCGTAATTCCAACTCTGGCAGCCACGTTCATATAAAGATCCGCAGCCGCCTGGGTTCCCTCGGCCATTTCCACCGGGTAAGCTGCCCAGAAAATGCGTCCTTTCCCGTAAGGCAGTTCTTTCAGAGAAGAACTGTCGCTGAAACGTAGCGTCTCGACAAAATTCTGCTTCTGTTGATCGAAGTTCACTGTAACCAATTGATTTCCCAGTCGCAGCGAGGCACTGTGAAACATCAGCGGTTCAACCATAGCGCCGAGCTTCAGGTCCGCCGCGCGCGCCACAACATGCCAATGTTCATCCCGGTCTACCGGGCCGGTAATCAGCAAATTTCCGCCATCATTGGCATATTGGAGCAAAGCGCGCCATGCTGTGTCAGTCAGGGCTTGCGGCGAAGGCAGGATTGCAAGTTTGGGAGAACCCAGCTTGGCGATCTGGTTTTCAGCGATGGCATAGGCTGTCAGATGGTCCTGATAGGTGAGTGCTCGCACTGCGGTGCGCTGCGCTTCGAGTTGCATGTCCCCAATCACGGAGAACTGCGCTGCCTGTGAGGTCACAATAGCAACGGACGGTTGCTGCGGATTGTGGAGATGCTCCTGCAACGACTGGGAGAATGCCGCATAGGCCCGCATCGCGGTGGCTTCCGGCTTCTCCGTCTCGTCCGGGCGAATCAGTCCGATGGGAGTCTCGTTGCTTTCGGTCATGTAGGAGTTCGTGTTCCACAACCACTCAATGGCCCCGGCACCTTGAATGAATGCAGCTGCAACTTTGCGCTCCAGCAGGGACGCTTCAGCATCCGGATCGCGCCGGACAATCTCATCCAAATTAAGCTCACGCTGCAAACCAGTTTCCTGGACCAGCATGGTCTCGCCCGGTTGCTTGGCCAGCAGCGAATCCCACACTACATAGTCGTTCTGCCACCAGGAATGATTGGTCGTAAAGCTGACCGAAGGCCCCCAGAACGCAGGGGAAAGACGGTCCTGAATGCCGCCCTCGTCCTGGCCTACCGTGACCAGTTGTTGCGAGCCGGTGGCCCGGACCGCCTCGCGCATGGTGTTCACCCAGTTCACGAAAACATCCTGGGCAAACAGGAAGTAGTCATAAACCTTTAATGAGTTCCTCCCTACATAAACACCGCGCGGAGTGAATTCAATGTCCTCCGGGAGCGGTACCGCGCCCTGTACCGAAGCTGCGGGCACATTCCAGGCAGCGGCGAGCGCGGCTTTGTCCGGGTATCGCTTACTCAGCCACTCATTCCACTTTTGCAGCTCAATCCAGTCGCCGTTGGCGCGCATGGTCCAAAGGCGCTGGGAAATGCTCGGCTCGTTAATGAAGTCCCAGGCAAGCCAGGGGACGTCGTGAAAGCGCGTGACGATGGATGAAATCAATGTCCGCTGGCGGCGCACCGCTGCCGGGTCAAGGTACGGATTGACACCACCGAGAACATCGGGCAGGAAAGCGAAAAAATTGAACTGGATAGGCAGGCCATTCTTGCGTGCCGTCATCAGATAAGCCTCGAGCGTGCGGTAAGTGCGCTCGTAAGGCTCGCCATTTTCGTTGCAGAACTTGTCCCATCCAGTCCACCACCCGGTGCGGACCATGTTCAACCCAGCACGGTTGATGTCTCCCAGCTCGCGGTTCCACACATAAACATTGGGGTATTCAAAATACAGGCGCTGGACTTCGCTGGACATGTAGGTGGTTCCCACCACTGCCAGCGGCTTGCCATCCAATTCGAAATAGTCTTTGTTCACCGTCAGGCGTGGGCCGGATTTCAGGTATTCCTCATCGCGAATCCAGAAGCCGGTGTGATAAATAGCCCGGACTTTGTTACCTTGCATCAGGGTTGCGTCAATCAGGTACAGCCCTTTGCCGCTAGGCGCGGGCAGAATGACTTGCTGGGTTGATGTGAGGTCCACTGTCGTTTCCGATTTGGTTGCAGGTTGTGCTTCCGGATAAGCGGCAATCTTCACGCTCAAACCAGTTTGAGGCCCCGAAGCCGCGTGCCATCGCAAGTTCAATTCAATCGGTTCACCCGGCAGATAGAGAGGAAATACCGGGCGTGCGGTAAATTCCTGGCTGCCTTGCAGGGCCAGATCGGCCAAGGAGCGAACGATGCTGGCTCCTGCTCCACTGTAGAAATCAGACGAGAGTTCGGCATTCAGGAACACCCAGCGACCGCCATCGAAGCCGTTCCGCAGATGGTCCACGACGATGGCGGGAGCTGACATTTTGCGGCCATCTTTGACTGCCCAGGCAAGGGTATCTACGCGGGCGTCAATCGCCCCCGCCGCGCCGCCGCGCTTGTATAAATCCACTGCACTGAGTCGAATTACCGGGCTGAAGGCGCGTTTCCAGGCAAAACGGGGCAACTGCAAAGGCATGTCCGGATTGGCCTGGAATTCCGAGCCTTCCGAGCCGGGCGTCTCCTGATACTGGTCAATCATCAGTGTCCGCATGAAGCGCACGTTATAGTCCCGCAGATGCCAGCCCGAATTGTCATGGTAAGCCGAGCGGCTGAAGGGGCGTCCTCCCAGTACCAGCAGGTTTCCTCCGCGCTGTAGAAATTGATGAATATCCGGCCAAGCCTGTTCAGGGAAGGCAGATCCATAGGGAAGAACCAGCAGGGAAGTGCTGGGGGCCGCGAGCAGTCCCGAAAGCTGGTCCACCGCCGCGGTCTTTGCACCGGGCAATAAGCTTCCCAGTTGCTGGGGGATGGCTGAATCAGCCGCGGGGAAGCCAGCATCGCTGAAAACCACAATATTTTGTGCAAAAACTGACGTCGAAATAAGCAACAGGGCGAGACAGAAAACAGCAGACAGGGCTTTTTTCATTTCAGGCCTCGAGAGCGACAGGGAAAAGCTGCTGCTCGGCTATAAATTTAAGTTGGAGCGCAATCAAGATAAGCTCCTAAGGTGCTGTATCGCAAGTAAATTGACCGCTTATGCACCACGTTTGGTATCGTTACCATGCGTTGAGAAAATCGTTTTACAACGGCTTGTCTCGGGGGTGTTTCACGTGTAAGATTCTTCACCGTTGCCTGTCACTGCCGCGGGGACGTTTGCAGTAAACCGTGAGGAGCGCAAGCTGAATTCGTACCTAGCCAAAAGCACGGCAATCGCCGGGTTAGGCGGTCTGCTGTTCGGCTTTGATACCGCTGTAATCGCAGGCACAACTGGCGCATTAAGCCAGCTTTATCAGCTTTCTCCAAACCGGTTGGGGCTTACGGTTTCAAGTGCTGCCTGGGGGACGTTGCGGGTTCGCTTTTGGCGGGGTTCCCCGGGGAGTATTTCGGACGGCGCACTGGTGTTCCCGCTGATGGCGGCGCGCTCGGGTGGTTATCAGTTCGCCTTTTTCTCCTTCATGATGGTCGTACAGTTCTTCGTAGTTTTGTTTACATATCCTGAAACCAAGGGCATCAGTTTGGAAGACATGCAGAAGAAAATTGGAGTGAGTGCGGCAGTTTGAGGCAATTATCTCGCACGCATTGCAAAGTTATGATTCTTGAACTTAAACCCGTTGAATTCGTACCAACTACTGTTAATCCCGCATTGGAACGAGCGCCCATCTAAATGGCCATTACAAACGTCAATACCCCGACTAGCGCTACAACTGCGACCGCGCCGGCAGCGTCTTACAAAGTTGCGTTAACCGTCGTTACCACTTTGTTTTTCATGTGGGGCTTCATCACTGTTCTCAACGATGTTTTAGTCCCACACCTGAAATCCATCTTCGACCTCAGCTACGCCAAGGTCATGCTGATTCAGTTCGCATTCTTTACGGCGTACTTCATTTTTGCGCTTCCCTGGGCCAAGGTGGTCGACAAGGTTGGTTACAAAATGACCATGGTGCTGGGATTACTGACCATGGGAGTCGGAGCATTTCTATTCATACCCGCGGCAAGCGTGCCTTCATATCCGTTATTTTTGGGTGCTCTGATGGTATTGGCTGGGGGAATGACCGCACTCCAGGTGGCTGCAAATCCGTATGTTGCAGTGCTCGGGCCTCCAGACAAGGCCTCCAGCCGATTGAATTTAGCGCAGGCATTCAACTCCCTGGGGACCACGATCGGCCCTTATCTGGGTGGCATTCTCATCTTGACGGCTGCGCCTAAGGCTATGGAAGTCGTGCGTCAGATGTCGGTAGAAGCCCGTCAGGCCTATAGCGTCCACGAAGCCTCTTCGGTCAAACTTCCTTATATGGTGATTGGTTTAGTTCTGGTTGCCATGGCGGTTTCTATTGCGATGTTTAAACTCCCCTCCATGCCAGGAGCGGAAAAGCACGGCAAACTTAAAGGTGAAAGCGTTTGGAAGCACAGCCACCTGGTATTAGGAACGATTGGAATTTTCGTTTATGTAGGTGCTGAAGTCTCGATTGGAAGTTTTCTCATCAACTATCTCAGCCAAAGCGATATCGGTAACATTTCAGAGTTGCAAGCTTCCAAGTTTGTTTCAATTTATTGGGGCAGTGCAATGCTCGGTCGCTTTATCGGCTCCGCCCTCTTGAATGGCATAAAGACCCGCTATGCGGCCGTTTATTCTGCGATTGCTGCCGTACTTCTGACCCTTTCGTTCGTTTCTACGGGGACTGTGGTGGTGAATGCGCAACCACGTATTTCCGGGTTCTTGTCCAGCATTGCGTCTTTGCTGTTATACACACGTCCACTGTTAATACTCTCAACCGCGCTGCTGGTTCTTCTTCTCGTAGTCTCACTACTCAAGAATGGTCATGTACGAATGGATACTGGTCACATGCTGGGTACAGCGGCCATTTGTTCCTCAGCATTGGTGTGCACTTCAATGCTTACGACCGGTCACGTCGCTATGTGGAGCATCATTCTGGTTGGCTTCTTCAACTCGATCATGTTCCCTAGCATTTTCACCCTCGGGATCGCAGAATTGGGACCACTCACGGGGGATGGTTCCGGTCTTTTGATCATGGCTATCGTTGGAGGCGCCTTGATTCCTCCGGCCCAAGGATGGATAGCAGATCACGTCGGCATTCACCACGCCTTTATTCTTCCAGCTATCTGCTACCTCTATATTGTCTATTACGCATTTAAAGGGTCAAAACCAAAGCCTTTCATGGCGGCAGCATAACTATGGCGACGACAGCGGACACATTGAAGGTCACCGACCGGCAAATCTCTGCCGATGGCGGCTTGTACATCGGTGTGGACATCGGCGGCACCAAGGTTGCGGCTGGTATCGTTAACCACAAAGGCGAGATCCGCCGTCAGACCAAGGCGCCTATGTCCACCCATGGCACCGCGGCGGAAGGACTCAAGGCTGTTCTGGATGCGATTGGCTTCGTGCTCGATGGAAATGATGGCCTCAGAAAGGCAATTCGTGGGATTGGAATCTGCTCTCCGGGGCCGCTGGATCCGCACACCGGTGTGGTGATCAATCCTCCCAATCTTCCTTGCTGGCGCAACTTCCCATTGGCCGAAGAAGTCTCGCGTATCTACGGGGTTCCGGTAAGGGTGGATAATGACGCCAATGCGGCTGCGTTGGCCGAGAGTTTGTGGGGTGCGGGCCGCGGTTATCGCAATGTGTTCTTCACCATTGTCGGCACAGGAGTCGGCACTGGAATTCTGATTGACGGAAACATCTACTATGGCCGCACCGGTGCTGCGGGTGAAGGCGGCCACATGACCATCGATTACAAGGGCCCTCGTTGCGGCTGCGGCAAATATGGCTGTGTGGAAGCTTTAGTGGCGGGTCCGGCGATTGCCAGGCGTGCCCGCGCGAAGATTGAGGCTCAGCCTTCTGCTGGGGCCAGCATGCTTGAGCTTTCCGGCGGCAATCTTGATCTCGTTACCAGTGAAAGCGTCGGTAAGGCTTACTCCAATGGCGATTTGCTGGCCAGGGAAGTCTTGCTGGAGACGGTTGAACTTCTGACCATCTGGCTGGGCAACATGATTGACCTGCTGGAGCCGGACGTGATCATCATGGGCGGAGGCGCGGCCGCCATGCTGCGTCCATTCTACGGAGAAGTACGCGACCGCCTGCCGCGCTGGTGCGTGAACTCACGCTGCCAGGAAGTGCCGATTGTTCCTGCAAACTACGGGAACGAAGCCGGCATCGCGGGTGGCGCGGCACTTACCTTCCAAGTTGTAAAGTAAATTTAGACCCACGAACATTTCCGCGATTTCGCCCCCCCTCAGATATTTTCTCCATGTTTAAGTTCCGGCACCTCGAGAAGATTCGATTTTCATATTCAGCCTAACAATTTATTTGCTAAATAGATCGCCACAACTTTTGTCTAGCGTCTAGCGCTAAGGCTGGTCCTTACACTCGTAGAACCTTTTCTTATCCCCTCCATAGATTTTTGTTTTTCACAAACAAATCTTATCGCCCTCAAAAAAACTATTTGTTGGACGCCGCCTTTTACAGACGATACTCTGCGCGCCTAGTTGTAATTCGTGTTCGTACTATCCACTGTTTCTAATTTCTGCATTTCGAGCGAGGGAAAATGAAGAATTTCTTTTGTAGCTTGGTCCTGATGGTTGCATTCGGCTTGGGCACTCTGGTCGCGCAGACCGGCGCGCAGACTGATGCGAGCACCGCCCAGGCAAGCGTCAGCACTGCGCAAAATCCTGCGGATCTGGGCCAGAAAGTGGAAGAACTGGAGGGCTTAGTGAAGCAATTGCAGTCCGAGTTGACTGCCATGAAGCAGCAGCAGGCGCATGTTGGCCCCCGCGGAATCGCGGAAGTAGCTTCCACTTCGATGCCGTCGCTGCATGCCGCATCGCTGGCTCCCAACATGGAGGACCCGCCGGCGGCCGCGGCGGCTCCAGCCCCGGCTCCTGAGAAGGTTTCTCTTGCCGGACTGCTCGGCCCCACGACATTAAGCGGTTTCGTGGATGTGTTCTACGGCTATAACTCGAACCAGCCGTCGACTCGTACCAATGCTTTGCACAACTTCGACATCAACTCAAGCGAGATCGGATTGAACATGATCGAGCTGGTTGCAGACAAGCCCGTGGACTCCACCGATCGTGTTGGGTATCACGTCGCGCTCGGATTCGGACAGGCGATGAACCAGATCAACCAATCGGAATTTGGTCCTGGCGGCACTGAGCCGAATTTTGGACAGAACCTCAAGGAAGCCTATTTGGAATATATGGCTCCCATCGGCAAAGGCCTGCAAATCAACGTAGGTAAGTTTGTAACTCCGGCTGGCGCCGAACTCATCGAGAGTAAGGACAACTGGAACTACACTCGCGGTATTCTGTTTGCCTGGGCTATCCCTTATTTCCACACCGGGGTCAGCGCAAAGTACGCTTTCAACAGCAAAGTCGCTTTGACCGGTTTTCTGGCCAACGGCTGGAACAACAGCACCGAAATCAATAGCGGCAAACTCACCGGGTTCAGTCTTGCTATAACCCCCAACAGCAAGTTCTCATTTTATGAAACCTATCTGGTAAGCCCTGAAGAATTTAATAACAACTCAAACTACCGCCACCTCACGGATACGGTTGTCAGCTTCAACCCGACAGCCAAGTTATCGTTGTTGGCGAACTTCGACTACGGCCATGATCGTCCGGGGGGCGTTCCCGTGTGGTGGAGCGGCATCGCCGGCTTCATTAAGTACGCTCCCAGTGACAAATGGTACATTGCCACCCGTGGTGAATGGTTTAAGGACCACGATGGCTTTTCAACCGGGACCCCGCAGACTCTGAATTCATTCACGTTGACCTTCCAGCGCATGCTGGCTGGCAAATTAATGAGCCGGCTGGAGTATCGCCGTGACATGTCCGACCAGAACTTTTTCCCATATCGGACGAGCGGCGACCCCAATTTCCCGGGGTCTACGTTTGGCCCGATTGACCATCAGAACACGGTCACTCTCGGTCTGATCTACGCCTTCAGTAGCGCAGACGCAAAATAGCTTCAACTTGGCGGTTGTGACTAGGGGAAGCCACAGCCGCCACGCTTTTTGCGTCATCGAGCAATAATTTGAAGGTTGATCACCGCAAACCATTTCACTCCATCCGATGTCGCCGTGTGCCCAGCAGCGGCGACAATCTTCTTTTTTCTTGAATACACGGGAGCACCTGCAACATACGAAAACTTGCCATTAGCGATTCCCCGTTATTTACACGCATTGCTGGCTCCTTCTCCGCATTTTTCTTAGAACTTTTTCTAATGCGACCCAAAAAAACTATCAATTGGACTCTCCCCTACAACCAAGGTAGTTTTTATCGGCATTCGGAACCCGCGTGTTTTTTGTTTATCGGCGCGGTTGGATTTTCGAGAGTGCCGATTCCAATACAGCTCTACTCGAGAACTCAACCCAACCGCAAGCGGGAGACGAAATGCAGTTGGCTGAGGATTGCAAATGCCAGCTTTTGAAGGCCGCAAAGCGAAGGTTCTCACTTCGTCGCGGTTCCAATACTCGAAAGTAAGGAGCTACCCAATGGGTGCTAATGCGAAACAAGGAACGTATTTGGGTACGACGCTAGTAGGTTTCACCAGCCTCTTTGCTGGCCTATACAGCGGGGGTGGTCTTGGAATTGTTTTCGCGATTGCCGGAGCAGCGCTGTTGCTCGTATCTGCTGCCGGATTCTACAAGGCCAAGGCTGCTTAAACTTCAACGGAAAAGGAGAACCACATGAAAGCTGTCGGAATTTTGTTGGCATTGGCGGGTTGGTTGTTGCCGATCATCGGACTTTCGATGACCAGTTCGAATGGCGCCAGAATGTTCATTTGCATTCTGGGCCTGGCAATTTCGTTGTACGGGATCATTGGCATTCTGAACAAGGCACACCTCAAAGAAGCGATCTGGAAACAGTAAGTCAGTTAGTAAGCAAAGTTTAAGAAATCCGGAGCGCATTGCGCTCGACATCACCAGGAGAAATCAATGACACGTTGCACTTGGTTGAAGCCGTGTTTGTGGGTAGCGCTAGTGGCGCTACTTGTCTGTGGGCTCCCAGCTTGGGCCCAGGCCCCGGCTGCTGCGCCCAGCGCTCCAGCCGCGGCTGCGACGCCCCCGCCGGTGGCAGTGGACGCACCTTTAAATGTGAGTGGTCCAACCGCCGATGATCAAGCCGCAGGCGACCCTAGCGGTACAAAAACCGGCACCGCAAATGATGTCGTCAAGGCCGACCCCAGCAAGCCGCTCACCTTGGTCGATTTGGTGAACCAGGCCGGTCAGAACCGGATCGCCATCAACTTTGTCTGGACGCTGGTCACCGGCTTCCTGGTCATGTTTATGCAAGCCGGGTTCGCTTTCGTTGAGACCGGCTTATGCCGCGCCAAGAACGCCAACCACACCATGATGATGAACTTCATGGTTTATGGCTTCGGATTGTTCGCCTATTGGGTCTGTGGCTTCGCCATCCAGATGGGTGGCGCTGCGGGGGTTTCCATGTTGGGCGGCGCTCAGCCCCTGAGTCACGAGTTTGCCATTACTTTTCTGGGACACGACTGGGGCTTATTCGGCACCAAAGGCTTTTTCCTGGCCGGCGCTACCTATGACGTCGGCGTCATGGTGCTGTTCCTGTTCCAAATGGTGTTCATGGATACAGCTCTGACGATTGTGACCGGCGGCGCGGCAGAACGCTGGAAGTATGTCGCCTTTTGCATCTCCTCCGTGTTCATGGGGGCCATTACTTATCCCTTGTTTGCCAACTGGGCTTGGGGCGGTGGCTGGCTCTCCAAACTTGGCGCCAACTATGGGCTAGGGGCCGGGTACGCAGATTTTGCCGGGTCCGGCGTGGTGCACGCGGTCGGCGGAGTCACAGCACTCGCACTATCGCTGATCATCGGTCCACGCATTGGCAAGTACAACCGCGATGGGTCAGCCAATGCCATGCCTGGCCACGACCTTGTGATTGTTATGGCCGGCTGTTTCATCCTCGCCTTCGGCTGGTTCGGGTTTAACCCCGGCAGCACCCTTGGCGCCTCGGGTGCTCTGCGCATCAGTACGATTGCCGTGGACACGATGCTCGCCGGTTGTACCGGGTCCTTCGGTGCTCTTCTCTTTATGTGGATGAAGTATGGCAAACCCGACGCTTCTATGGCCGGCAATGGACTGCTGGCCGGCTTGGTAGCGATTACCGCACCTAGCGGCTATGTCAACACCATGGGCGCTTGCATCATCGGCTTCGTCGCTGGTGTTCTCGTCTGCTTCAGCGTTGAATACATCGACCGCGTAATGCGCGTGGATGATCCGGTGGGCGCGATCTCGGTCCACGGCACCAACGGCCTCTGGGGTGTAATCTCCGTCGGTCTGTTTGCGGATGGCACCAACGGCGTGAAGGGCCTGTTCTACGGCGATTCGACCCAGTTAGTGGCTCAATTGATTGGCGTCGGCACGTTGATTGGCTTTGTATTCTGCTTTTCCTACGTGGCGAACGCAGTCATTCATGCCATCGTCGGACAGCGGGTCTCGGCAGCCGACGAACTCGAGGGCCTCGACGTTCCAGAAATGGGCGCCTTGTGCTACCCCGATTTTGTCCTGAAACCGTCGCCAGTTCCGGCTGGTGCAGCTGCGGCTGACTAAGCGAGGAAAAAATGACGGACTTACTGACCACGCTAAATAACAGTCACCCCGATGCGCTGGGAGTTGCTTTGCAACTCCCAGCTTCACTAGCTCTGTCCACCGAGGCGAGAACTTGCTTTCAGCAAGGGATGGCGAAGCTGCAAATGGCCGAACCGGCTGAGGCGGTCGAGTTATTGTGTCGTACGGTAGAACTGGCGCCTTATTTCCCCGAAGCGCGCATTTGCCTGGGCTTGGCCTACGCGCTCACCTACAATATTTACCCGGCCATCGATCACCTGGAGGCAGCAGGCAAGATTGATCCCGAGAATTTTGCCGCCCACTACACTCTGGCCAAACTCCACTTCAAGCTGCGTGTCCCCCAAAAAGGATACGAGGCCGCCAGACAGGCACTCCAATGCATCACCAACCTTGAACAGCGGAAAATGCTGACGGAATTGCTCAAAGAAGAGCGTGCGCGCGAGCGCGATGGAATTGCACGCCCCTGGTTTAATAAACCGTTTAACAAACCAGTTCGCTATATCATGGGTGGAGGCTTCGCAGCTGCGATGGTCGCGCTACTGGCTTACGTCCGCTGGTAATAAGAAGGGAGGAAAATGAACAAGGTGATTGAATCCTTCAAACAGAACCGCCAGATTTGGGCCTGGGCAGTGGTGGTTTGCCTGTTCCTCATTCTGGTTGGGCACGCTCCTGTAATGCCCATCATCGCCGGTGGCGTTCTCGCCATTGTGATTACATCGTTGCGCGCCCTCTCCCATGGCCAGAAAAAATCCTGGCAGACAGGAACGCAGCGATAACTTTCCTGCGCGCGAGCGATCGCAACATTCGCGGTATTCAAGCCAATTGTGCCAACTACTACGCCAGGAGCCGGCGTGGTTGACGAGAGTATGGGTACCCATCCCACAGTCCCAAAGCCGGATCATGCTCTTGAACTAATCCAGGGCGGTGCCCAGGACAGCGCCACCGTGGCCATGCTCTCGGGGAAAAAGTTCTTGCTCACCTGTGCTCTGGTGGCAAGCTTCATCTTGCTTCTGGGCCGCACTGCTGCCATGCCGGTTTGGCTGCTGGCCTTTGAGGTAATGGCTACAATTCTGGGTCTCTTCCTACTTGGATCTTTCAAGTATCAAATCCACAAGAATGCGTTGACTTACGGCATGATGTTGGTCGTTCTTGCCACATTCAGCCGCTTAAAGACGTCGGAATGGCACGTTGAAATTGCCCAGAATGGCTGGTGGTCATGGGCGAAGCATCACCTCCTTTCTTATAGCGGCCTGGATGACCTCGTTCATGCCGATACCATGCTGTTTATCCTGGGGCTGACTTTCTTTGTTTCAGTCATTGCCCAGACCCGGTTGCTGGAAGGAGTCACCTTCTTTCTTTTGCGCCGCTACAAGGGCGCGATTCTTCCCACCATCATTTCTGTGACCGCGGTTGTGGCCTTTGCCTCCGGCATCCTCGATGGCGTTTCCATGATCGGTTTGACCATTCGCACCCTCGTCATCGTGATGCTGCTGGCCGCCCAGCCGACGCCTGCAATCCGCTACGCCATCATGATCTGCACCACAGTCACTACCATCTGTGGGGTCTGGCTCGCCTACGGCGAACCCCCGAACCTGATCATGAAGGCAAATCTCTATCCGCATTTGGGAAATGCCTTTTTCCTAATATATTGCGGGCCTATCGCGGTCGCGAGTTACATCGTGGTGGCCCGGCATCTGCGAAAATACCTGAGCGATCGGACAATTGATCTGGAGGCCATGGACGTGATCGACGCCAACGCCGAAGACGTCCGTTTTCTACAGGCATCCCGTCATGGGGAGGTGCTGACCTCGGTAGAGTTTATTGAAGGCGTAATTCCAGACCTGCACGGGCGCGAAGATCGAATCTTGAGCCGGTTGCGCGGCGGCGACTCTCTGGGCAACACCTTGGTCCGGGAAGAAGTCCCCGCCCCTTCCCGCAGAAAACTTCTGGGTCTTTATGTAAGCGAAGATCTGGCTGAGGCACTCGATCGCCACTATATTCTCCAGGTAGCCGGCGACGATAAGGGTGCGCTGAAAGCGCAGGAATCTGTAAATGCCGCGCTGGCGGCCTCCGGCGGCGCTCGCCGCCGTGCCCAAATGATCGGCGCCCTGGCCCTGGTCCCATTTATTGGGTTGTTGGTCCTTCATGGGATTGACCATGAAGTGCCGCTCTTTCTGGCTTCGTTTGCGGCCTTTGCAGTGGCGATTTTAGGGATCGCCAAAATTTCGAAAATGCGCGCCCTGGCCATGCACGAAGCCAAAGTGGAGTATGCGGAGTACTACTTCTTATTCCCCTTGTTCCTGTCCATCACTCTATTGACGAATGCCGGTTTTTTCGACGCCATGCAGCGGCTGATCCATCATGGAATTGACGTGCTCGGCAAATCGCATGTTGCCTTCGCGCAATTCCTGGGATGCACCTTTCTGTCGGCAATTCTGGACAATAACGTAGTCGCAGATTTTGCCTCGCACGCCCTGCACAATCTGGATCTCTCTACGCTTTTTTTGTTTGCCATGGCGCAGATTGCCGGCTATGCCTTGGGAGGGTGCTGGACCCATATCGGCTGTGCCCAGTCGGTTGTGGCTTATTCCTTCATTCAACGCGACGTGGATCAACGTTTCACCCCGCTGCAATGGATCAAGGAAATGACCCCGCTGATGGTGGAAATGTTGATTGTGATTGGTGTTCTGGTTTACACCGAAAGTGCATTGTTGACCTGGTGGCACTGAGATTTTGCAAGCTAGTGCCCTAAGGCTATAATTCCAGACGATCGAGGACCAACGCCATGACAAAAGTTGAAGCGATTATTCAGCCGACCAGGCTCGATATCGTCAAAGAAGCATTGCTCGAACTGGGGGTGGAAGGAATGACCATCTCCGATGTGCGGGGACACGGCCGTCAAAAAGGCCACACCGAGCAATACCGCGGACGCGAATACACCGTAGATCTCCTTCCCAAGGTCAAAATTGAGATTGTGCTGCCTGACGATCGCGTGCAAGTGACAGTGGCCGCCATCGTGAAGGGTGGTTCAACCGGAAAAATCGGCGACGGCAAGATCTTTCTCTACAAGGTGGACGAAGCGATCCGCATTCGCAATCAGGACCGGGGAGACATCGCCCTATAACCCCGTTTGATAGGATAGACATGCGCTGATTTGGTTCGCATATCGAAACCTAAACGCGGGTGATGGTAGTTGCACCTTACACGACGGTCATTCTTCAAACTCAGTGCGTCTGTCGCCGTAACCGCGGTTGCGGTGGATTCGGTTGTTCTCGAACCGAACGACCCGCATTTAGTGCAGCTCTCAATTCCAATTAACAGATTGTCTGCCGCATGGGACGGGCTGCGTATCGCCCAGTTGAGTGACTTTCACTACGACGCCGATTTCTCAGAAGTCCCACTGCGCAAAGCGATTGAAATATTGAACCGTTTGTACCCCGACCTTATCGTACTGACCGGAGACTTTGTCACTGCTCCAACGTTTTCAGCGAACAAGAAAAGAGCCGCTGAAGCGATTGATCCATGTGCGCAACTTCTGGCGCAACTGAAAGCAAAGCTCGGACTGTTTGCTTGCCTGGGGAACCACGATGCCGCCACCGATCCAAAGCGCATCATCGATGTTCTTCAGGGCCACAACATCAAAACATTGCGCAACTCGGCGGAGCCTCTGGAGAAGGATGGAAAGCGCCTGTGGTTGGCGGGAATTGACGATGTAATCGAAGGCTCGGCCGATCTTGATGTCACGTTGCAGAGCGTTCCGGCTGGTGAACCAGTTGTCCTGATGGCGCATGAGCCCGATTTCGCCACGCATGTCGCCAAGTACCCGGTGGATTTGCAGTTGTCAGGGCATTCGCATGGAGGGCAGGTGCGGATTCCGTTTATCGGCGCGCCGGTGTTGCCCGAACTAGGGATGAAGTTTCCCAAAGGGCTTTATCAGGTTGGAGGACTTACTCTCTACACCAATGTCGGGATTGGCACAGTGCGCTTGCCCATCCGCTTCAATTGCCCGCCCGAGATCACCCTGCTCACCCTGAAATCTTCTAGTAGGTGAGTCTTACCGCGGATGCGGCTTTGGCCGATGCTGCCTGGGATGAGACCGGCTTGCCTTGCCGGAACCGCGCAGCAGCCCTTTTCTGCGCTTCGATGATTTGTTCGGTCGTCATCACATCAGTGAGTTTTCTTTTGGCGGCGACGATTTCGTCCTTCATCTCGCTGCTCGTCCGTTCCGAGACCAAGTACCACATATACGCGGAGACGGGATCACTGGCCACTCCTTTGCCCTGCCAATACATCCAGGCCAAAGTCAACTGGGCCGTGGGCACGCCTTGTTCGGCGGCGTTCAAACACCCGGCAAGAGTGGTGGGGTTCGTATCGATGCTCGCACTCTCGATGAGGGGAAGACCAGGAGTTGGTTGCGTAAGCGTCAGTGACAAAAGTTCCAGGCGGCTGGAAACCCCCAGCTTGTCAAACACGCGGAACAGATAATTCTTGATCGTATGCTGGCTCAGCCCCAGCCGATTGGCAATCTCTCGATTGGTTAATCCCTCCGCCAGGCTACGAACAACTTCAAGCTCTCGCTTGGAGAGTAGGTCGATTCCGTTGGCGCCGACCGCGCGGACGGTTGGAGCGGCAGCCAGGGCCTCAATCGCGTATCCCATTTGCTCTGTGTTGGCCCAGATTTGCCCTTCGAAGACTCGCCGTACGCATTTGGACAACATCTCCAACGACTCATGGCGGGTAAACAGTCCGCGTGCACCCGCCCGGAAAGCTTCGATCACCACATCGCGTTTCGATGAATCGAGGAGAACGATGGCGCGAATGCTGCCAAACGTGGATTTCAACTGGCGCAATATCTCAATGCCATGCAGCGGCTGTTCGTCCAAATTGCAGCCAATCACCGCCACGTCGATTTGGTTAGAACGGACAAGGTCTATTAACTCGCCGGAATGAGAGACGGCACCAACCACTTCCAGGGAAGGGTCCCGTTTTAGAGCATCAGCCAATAACTGGGCATGGATGCGCGTATTGTCCACGACAAGAACGCGAATAATTTGTTCTTCGCGGTCTTGATTGAGCTGCATGGAATCTCCAATTTATTGCGGGGGCAGTTCGACTTTTTCCACAGCAGGTAAAAATCCCACCTGAAACCCTTCAGCATTATGTAGTTAGTGTTTGCCACTACATGTGAGTCAAAGGTTCCGCCTTCGGCAAATTTTACCGTAATAATGGGGATGGTAGCAAACAATAGAAAGTGAATGGCACTGCATACAACATTGCTATGATTTGCCACATTTCTCATTTTGATACTTAAGCCGTCTTTCGAGGGTGGAACAGTAATTTATAAATGTAGATTAATATATATATTTTTCTTATGTTTACATGAATAAATTGGACCTGTAATATCCATGCTGGCACGATGCACGATGGAGCATGTAGTAGGTTCTAATTACTCTAGTGATAGAGTTGATATACTCTATTTGTTATAGAGTATGATGAATCAGGATTGAATACCTCTTGCAGGGTGTTGCATGGCTGCGTATTCTCACTCTACCAGACGGGCGCGTTGCAAACTGCTTTTCCCTCCCCTTGCTCCCGTGAAATCCGACAATTTTTGCTTATGAATTTTCAGGGTCAAGTAGCCGCATGTGACTCAGAGGGCGAAGCTGTGAGCACTTTCCAACAAAGTTGGGACACATCGAGCACGTCACCCGTCATGGCGAACGACAATTCTCATTGGTATGCTGTTCACACCCGCGCCCGCCACGAAAAAATGGTGGCCGAGCGTTTGCTCGAACAGGGAGTCAGTACTTATCTCCCGCTGGTGAAGGAAACTCACCGCTGGAGTGACCGAAAAAAAATCGTCGAGTTGCCCCTGTTCAGTTGCTACGTGTTCGCGCGCTTTGCTCCGACCAATCAGGACCGGCTCCGCGTATGTCGCATCCACGGAGTACTGCAAGTGGTCGGTATGCAGGGTGAAGCTCTTCCCATTCCGGACGAACAGATTGACGCAGTTCGACTACTGTTGAATGAGCAACTCCCCTGGTCGGCACACCCCTTCCTGAAGATTGGCCAGCGCGTACGTATTTGCAGCGGAGCGCTAAAGGGTGTGGAAGGTATTTTGGTCGCGCGGAACGGCGATCGCACGCTGGTGGTATCGGTGGATGTGATTCAAAGGTCGCTGGCGGTACGTATTGAAGGTTACCAGGTTGAACCTGTCTGACATCTGTTGTATCTCTCCAGGCAAATACTCAATTGGAACAGACTTCCAAAAATAAGAACGGCAGTGCTCCCGCGTTGCTGCGCCTGTTGATTGTAGGACGCGATTCGTCCGCAATTACCGCGCTGCAATCGCTGGCAAGCTCCCATTCGTGGGGGCTCGAAGTCGTCGGCAGCGGCTGCGAAGCGCTGGAACGGCTACAGGGCAACCACACGCCGGACATGGTGCTTGTAGATTTGACGCGCGGGGATGCCGACGGGCTTTATGCACTTCGCTGGTTGCGCCGTATGCGGCCGAGTCTTCCGGTGGTTCTGCTGGGGTTGGCGGATGAAACGCTGCGCGACGAAGCCATGCGGCTTGGAGCTCGTGACTATTTGTTGAAACCGGTAAGCGATCAGAAGCTTGCGGCCATCATCCAGCGGTACATGCTGGGCGAAGATGATCGCG
This sequence comes from uncultured Acidobacteriota bacterium, assembly GCA_963837365.1. Taxonomy (GTDB): domain Bacteria; phylum Acidobacteriota; class Terriglobia; order Terriglobales; family Acidobacteriaceae; genus CAWBXL01. The sequence goes on along the minus strand of CAWIMW010000002.1, from coordinate 117,225 downwards.
ATGACCACAGTTTCACCCAAGAACAAATTATCCAGGTGCGTGAAGACCGCTTTTTCATGGCAGCTGGCCCGCTGATGCGAAAGCTGCGGGCCCAGGCCGAATTGCTCTCGCAGGTGGATGTTCCGCTGCTCATCGTGGGGGAGAGTGGCAGCGGCAAAGAAACCGTCGCCCGGCTGATTCATCAACTCTCCGTGCGCTCTGCTCTTCCTTTCCTAAAGGTAAATTGCGCCGCGCTCCCACCCGACCTACTGGAGCGCGAACTGTTCGGATTTGACGCAGGCTCGTATCCCGGCCAGGTTCGGCCGAAACCGGGCAAGTTCGAACTGGCGGAAAAGGGCACCATTTTTTTCGATGACATCGCCGACATGCCGGCCAACCTGCAAGCCAAGCTCCTGCACGTTCTTCAGGAAAAGCAGTTCTCGCGTCCTGGCAGCGGAACCACAATCAGAGTTGACGTGCATATCGTAGCCGCCACCGGTATCGAAGTAGAGCGCGCCATGACCGAGAAGCGGTTACGGGAAGATATTTACTACCGATTGAGCGCTTTCACCGTCCACGTGCCTTCATTGCGGCAGCGCAAAGAAGAAATCCCCTTGCTTCTGGGGCATTTCATGAATCAACTGGCCAGGCACTACGGCTTACCGACGCGTACTCTATCCACTGAATTATTAGAGGCCTGCCAGGAATACAAATGGCCGGGGAATCTTCGCGAACTGGAAAGTTTCGTGAAACGTTACCTGGTCATGGGACACGAGGAACTCATACTGGGCGAATCACGCTGGAATGATGGGAATGGATTGCGTGAACACCGCTTCCCACCGCACGTGTCTGAACCGATGCCGGTTTCCGGGCCCAGCGAAGATCATAATTCAGGCTTACGTTCTCTGGTCCAATCTGTGAAGGGCGAAGCCGAGCGTAATGCGATTGCCGTGGCACTCGACCAGACACGCTGGAACCGCAAGGCTGCGGCCCGGCTATTAAAAGTGAGTTATCGTACCCTGCTTTACAAGATTCAGCAGTATCATATGAGTCCCCCCCCTACGTACAGCTCTACCTCATTTGCTGGCTCGCCGGCAAAAGGCAACGGACACGGGCCGCAGTAATGGGCAGCTTGGCCGGCGGTTCGCGGGCCACATAAGGGAACTACAACATGAACATCCAGAAGAAGAGTTGGGGATATTGGCAACTGGCGTGGTTGCTGACCTGCGCTTTGTCTTTGGTTTCGGTCCAAGCACAGTCGGGGAGTGATGCCAGCAAGAACGTGAGCGACGCGCAACCTGCACCCGCCGGTGTGGCAGCCACGCAACCTGCCACTTCCGTACCCGGGACTGCCACTGACGATGCCAGCTACGTGATTGGAATCGATGACGTGCTTGCCATCAACGTCTGGAAGGAACCTGATATTTCCCGCTCTGTCCAAGTTCGCTCCGACGGCAAGATTTCCCTGCCGTTGGTGGGTGAAGTTGCCGCAGGAGGAAAGACCCCGAAGGCGCTGAAAGCCGAAATTACCGACAAGTTGAAGAGCTACATCTCCGAACCTGAAGTCACCGTAATTGTGCAGGAGATGCGCAGTAAGAAATTCAACATTATGGGGCAGGTGGCGCGTCCAGGGTCGTATCCTTTGACCGGCAACATGACAGTTCTAGATGGTCTGGCGCTTTCTGGTGGGTTCCGCGATTTTGCCAAAAAGAAGGACATCTACGTGCTTCGAAAGAAGCCAGACGGCACCGACGAGCGGCTGCCTTTCAACTACAAAGACGTGATTAAAGGGAAGAACACCCAGCAGAATGTGAAACTTATGCCCGGTGACACGGTGGTGGTCCCGTGAGGATGACCGGCATGAGTAGGCAAAGTTTTGCACTTCTGGTTCTAGCTGCCGCGACTTTTGCCGCCGCGCAGAACCCGACGCCGCCATCCACGCAATCCCCGGATAACGGTGCGGTGCCGGCGATGGAAGATCAGAGGGCTCCAGCCCCTGCATTGCTTGGGGGCGAGGCTAACTCGCTTTCCTTTAGTTCGGAATTGGAACGCAGCAATTATCTGCGTGGCGGGATCAGCGTTGGCGCAACCTACGACGACAATGCAGCTAACAGCGCCACCGCGCGCCTCGGGGACTTCAGCTACGCGATTCTTCCCAACATTCAGCTGGATCAAACCCGTTCCCGCTTGCACTGGGTCCTCGGCTACTTTGGGGGCGTGACCGTCAACCAGCGTCTTTCCGCGCGTAACCAGGGATCCCACAATTTAAGCGGGACGTTGCAATACCGGCTAAGCCCGCACGTTGATCTTCGATTGCGGGACAGTTTCCTCGATACGACTGGTTTGTTGCAGCAATTTCAGAATGATCAGGGTACTCTGGTCACAGGGCCGATCACACAGCCCAACCCGACCCTGATCACGCCGCTCGCCAAGAACATCAACAATACGGCCTCTGCGGATATGAGCTACCAGTTCAGTGCCGACGACGTGCTGGGCGGCGGCGGGACGTTTTACGATTCCCATTTTCGCGATGTGCCAGCGGGTTCAGGCACATTACTCGATACCAGCACACGCAGCGGCAATGCCTACTACAATCACCGCTTTACCCCGCGGAATTGGACCGGCGTGACCTACAAATATCAGCTCCTGGATTTCTCCGCTGGCGGCAATCGTACGGTCACAAACAGTTTGTTGCTTACGCACACCATTTACCTGCGACAGCGGATGACACTGTCGTTCTTTGCCGGCCCGGAATATTCGCAGATCGACGCCACGGCTCCCGCCACGGGTACCGAAAATCTGTTGTCGGTTTCCGGAGGCGCCAGTTTCGGCTGGCAAGGAAAGCTCACCAGCCTCACATTGGATGCGAACCGCAAGGTCAGCGATGGCGGCGGCGTACTCGGGGCAGTTGTGCTGAACAGCGTCGGGGGCGGTATTCGGCGGCAACTGACCAGGACCACGGCCGTGCGTCTCAATGCTATCTATGGGCATAATCAGGAGCTGGGAAGCGCAGCGGCGGGAAACAACCCGCTTACTTCAGCCAGCGGCGGCGTGGGCCTGGAACAGCAGCTGGCGCAAAATTTCATGTTACGTTTGGACTACAGTCGCGACTATCAGAAAGGAAGCACAATTTCCACTCTGGGAAGTGTGAACCATAATCGCGGCTCGATTTCCATCTCCTATAACTTCACCCGTCCGCTGGGAAGGTAGATTCATGCCTGAAGAATTATTCGACGATCAACCGCAAGAGAAACTGGATTGGGCCAAGTACCTGGCGGTAGCGCGCCGCCGCTGCTGGCTGTTTGTGCTGCCTTTTTTCGTGGGCTGGGCGGTGGTGTGGAGTGTCAGTTGGCTGCTGCCGTCAGTGTACCGTTCCAGTACTTTGATCCTGGTGCAACACCCGTCCAGTCTACTGGTCGTAGGACCGAACGGGGCCGCAGATTTACAAAGCCGTATGGATAGTATTTCGCAGCAGGTGCTGAGCCGTACCAACTTGCTGAAAATCGCGACGAATCTGGGCCTCTTTGCTGAGCAGCGCGCCAGCGGCAAGCTGACCGATGATGAACTGGTTGATCGTATGCGGAAGAACGTTGAGATAGAAGTTGTACAAACTCAGGCGGGGTTGCCTACTTCCTTCAACATCTATTTCAGTTCTCCCAATCCAGACGTTGCCCAGCAGGTCACGACGGAATTGACCAACACCTTGATTAGCGGAGCCCTCGATACCACTGCGACGGACCTGGATCTGCAAAACAAGATCCTCGATAGCACCCTTGCCGACGCCAGAAATGACCTGACCGCCCAGGAAGAAAAAATCCGGGAATACAAAGACCGCCATCCCGGAGAACTGCCCGGCACCTTGCAAAGTAACATTACCATTCTGTCAAGCCTACAGACTCAGTTCCAGGGGGAACAGGATGCATTGAGCCGCGCCAATCAACAGAAGGCCTACTTGGAGTCCCTGCTCAGCCAGTACACCAGCGCTGTGACCACGGTCAAACCCGGGGAAACCGCAGTCGGGCTGCCTGCGCTCGATCAGGAGTTGGAACGGCTGCGGTCGCAATTGGCCAATCTTAGTTCGATCTACACCGATCAGCATCCCGATGTGCGCAAACTCAAGGAACAAATTGCCAAGACACAAAGGATGAAGGATCAACTGATCGCCCAGCTGAAGAGCCAACCGGCCGATTCAACTACGGAGGGAGGCGATGCTGCGAGCAACGCCACTCCGGCGAGCGGACCAATCATGGAAGTGCGCAGCCAGTTAAAGGCGAACCAACTGGAAATTTCCAACCGGCAACGCGCCATCGATTCCTTGCACGCGCAGATCGCCACCTATCAGGCGCGGCTCAACGCAACCCCCATACGCGAGCAGGAACTGGCTGATTTGACTCGCGGCTACGATACCTCCAAGGCCAACTACGACAAACTCCTCGACCGGAAAAACCAGGCGGCCTTGGTCAGCAGGGTTTCCCGCGAACAGCAGGGCGACCGTTTCACCATGCAAGACCCGCCCAGCCGTCCCACCAAGCCATACTCGCCCAACCGTTTGAAACTGAGCTTGATGGGTCTGTTTGCGGGCGTGGCGCTCGGACTGGTGGTGGCCGGAGGAGCGGAATTCCTGGATGACCGGGTGTATGACGAGGACGTCTTCAAACAGATGGTTCCGGCCGAGGTTTTGGTCGAAATCCCGGCCCTGAAAACACCCCTCGAAGAACAGCACCAGAAACGCTGGCAAATTCTGTCATTGGCGGGTATCGGGGTGATCGGTATGATCGTATTAATCGGCACCGCCATCAGCTTTCTACGCGGCTAAGGCATTGAATGTATAAAAGTTTTTACAAACTGAAGCGCAACCCCTTCGAGATCACGCCCGACCCGTCGTTTCTGTTTCCCACCCGGCGTCACAACGAGGCCTTGGCTGCGCTCTATTACGGGGTCCGTCGGCACAAGGGTTTTGTGGTGATGACCGGCGAAGTCGGCACCGGGAAGACCTTGCTGGTCCGCTGCCTGCTGGAATTGCTCAACCGGAAAAACGTGGCCTATGCCTACGTGTTCAACAGCATTCTCTCGCCCATGGAATTCCTGCAATACATCGCGGGCGACCTGGGGCTGCCGACTGCCGGGAAGAACAAAAGTGAGTTGTTGCTTGATCTCAGCAGCTTTCTGATTGCCCGTCACCAGCAGAAGTTGACCACTGTTCTGGTGGTGGATGAAGCCCATCATCTTCCCGTCGAAGTGCTCGAGGAGGTCCGGTTGCTGACCAACCTGGAGACCGCGGAAGAGAAACTCTTGCAGATACTGCTGGTCGGCCAGCCGGAGCTTGATCTGAAGATGGATTCCGTCGAGTTGCGGCAGTTGAAACAGCGCATTGCGCTGCGGTCGCAGTTGGAGCCGCTGACTTTGGAAGAGGCACAGGGTTATATCCATCGCCGCCTGCAATTGGCCGCTGCCGAAGGGCACCATGCGGACCTGTTCCCGCCAGAGACGATCAGCAGCGTCTACCGCCATTCCCGCGGAATACCTCGCCTCATCAACACGATTTGCGAGAATGCGCTGATCACATCATTTGCGCGGCAGGCACACTCGATTACGCCGGATGTGATTGAGGAGGTTGCTACCGACTTCCGGTTGGGTGTTGTTCACCGGGTGCAGCCCATTGCTGAGCAGGGCAGAAATGCACAGCCGCCACAAGACAATGGCGAAGTTTGGCAAGCAGTGAAGACACTCCTCCAATTGCACGACTATTTACAAAGCGCGCGTGCCCATGATGAAGAAGAGACACCCTTCATGGTTTCACGGGGGAGCCAAAAAATATGAGCCGTATTTTTGAAGCGTTGCAGAGGTCGGAGTCGGAGAAGTCGGGGGGCGCACTCCCGGTTGAATCCGTCCTGGCCACAGAGCTTTTGGAATCGGTGGAACGGGATGCCCCCGAGCCCGTCGTAGACATGACTCCTCCGCCCGCGGTGATTCCGCCCGAACTGGGACATTTTCAGTCTGTCCCGGTGGCCATCGCCCCGGAGAGCCGATTGGTCTCCCTGTTCGACAAAGAAAGCCTGGCCGCCGAGAAATTCCGTTTCCTGGGTGTCCGCCTGCGCCAGTTGCAGCAGGCCCGTTCGATTAAAAAACTCTTAATTACCAGTACCTTACCGGAAGAAGGGAAGAGTTTGGTGGCGGCCAATCTGGCGGCTACTCTGGCGCGCCGGAAGCAGCAAAAAGTCCTTCTCTTAGAAGGAGATCTACGCCGTCCCGTACTTTCCCGTCAATTCGGCCATCCCCACATTCCGGGAGTGACCGAATGGCTGTATGAAGGCGCCGGCCCCATTAATAGTATCTACTATCTCGACAGCCCAGGATTTTGGTTTCTTCCGGCCGGTCGCCCCCCTGAGAACCCCCTGGAACTGATGCAAACCGGCAAATTATCTAGCCTATTAGTGCAGTTGACAGCCAGCTTCGATTGGATCATTATTGATTCCCCTCCCCTTCTGCCTTTGGCGGATACCAGCGTATGGGCGCGGTTTGCGGATGGTGTCCTGTTGGTGGTTCGCGAAGGCAAGACCGAAAAGCGTCAGCTCCAGCGTGGACTGGCAGCCTTAGATCGTTCCAATTTAGTGGGTGTGGTAGTAAACGGTTTTACCGGTACAGATAACAAGAATTATTACTCGCGATACGGTCCGGATGCCGCAGGTCCTGCTAGCAGGACGGCAAAATAGAGTAATCCGGCCAAGCTTTGAAACAGCCCTCCCTCCTCGTAAACGCCGTAATTTTTCCCCCAGGATTTTCTGGGGCATAGGCGGTAAGGCATTTCCCCGTTCCACTTAAGAACTGAGGAGAGTGAGTTGTGAGAGTTTCTGATCCTATAAAGACTCTGCGTTCGGTGGTAGCTTCCCAGAATGCCATTGCCCGTGCCGAAAGCGGGAATGACAGTATTCTTCCGGAAGAATATTTCCAGCGCACCATTTGTCTGGAACGCAAGCGGGCGGAGCGTTCGGGCAAGCCATTTTTGTTGATGTTGCTGGATATCGGCAATGCCTTCCCGGCAGAAAAAGCCGGCAAAGTTGTGCAGAGCGCTCTTTCCGCGCTGGCGCTTTCTACTCGCGATACCGATGTGGCCGGCTGGTACAAGCAGCAGCGGGTAATCGGAATCATGTTTACCGAGATTGCCCCCGACCTCAAGAAGTCGATTCTGGCGACCATCCTGATGCGGGTCAGCGGTTCCTTGAAAGATTGCCTGACGCTGGAGCAGTTCAGCCAGATTGGCATCACCTTCCACCTTTTCCCCGAGGATTGGGAAGAACACAGCGCCCCGTTGGATCCCAACGATTCTGTGATGTATCCGGATTTGCAGCAGGAAGTAGTGAAACGGCGCTGGTCGCGGGTCCTGAAGCGCGGCATGGACATCGCAGGTTCGCTGTTTGCCATTATTCTTTTCTCCCCCGTCTTTTTGGCGATTGCAATTGCGGTCAAGTTGAGCTCGCAGGGCCCCATCTTTTTTAAGCAGCAGCGTGTAGGCGAATACGGTGCGCGGTTCACCTTCCTTAAGTTTCGTTCGATGTATATGAACAACAGCGCCGAGAAGCACAAGGAATATGTAACGAAGCTGATCGCCGGCCAGGCGGAAAAGAAAGAAGGCGGCACCTTCAAGCTCACCGATGATCCGCGCATTACCTCGGTGGGCAAGTGGATCCGCCGCACCAGCCTCGATGAGCTGCCCCAGTTCTTCAACGTGCTCCGCGGCGATATGTCATTGGTCGGGCCTCGGCCTCCGCTCCCTTACGAAGTAGAAGCTTACGATGTATGGCACCGGCGCCGTCTATTGGAAGCCCGCCCGGGAATTACCGGTCTATGGCAGGTCAACGGACGCTGTCGCACACGCTTTGACGAGATGGTACGGTTGGACTTGCAGTATGCGCGCAAGCAATCGCTGCTGCTCGATTTGAAAATCCTCCTCCGCACGCCCGCAGCCGTCCTCTCCGGCGATGGTGCATATTGAGTTCACCCACCCCGTGATTTGAGATAGGCGCGACCGGTTGCGAGCATAAGCAGTGCGCTCCAGATCGGTAGTAGCAAGCAATCCCCCAAAAGCTAGTGAGCGAACTGTAAGCAGACACGGCGAGAGTGTCTGACTGAAGGAGAAGCCATGATCAAAGTTGGTGTGATCGGATTCGGATATTGGGGCCCGAACGTTGCCCGCAACTTCAACCAACCTGGTTTGTCGCAGGTCGTTGCCATTGCTGATAAGAGCAAGAATTGCCTTCAGCGCGCGGAGCAGATTTTTCCGCAAGCCAAAATTACCTTGGATGCTAAGGAAATTCTGGAGTCGCCAGAAGTTGATGTGGTCGCGGTGGTGACGCCGGTTTGGACCCACTATGAGATCGCCAAGTCCGCCCTCAATCACGGCAAACACGTTTTTGTAGAGAAGCCTTTCACCGCCAGCGTTACACAAGCTGAAGAATTGATTGAACTGGCCGCCCGCAAGAAGCTTCAGATCATGGTCGACCACACCTTCTTATTTACCGGCGCGGTGCGTAAAATTCGCCAACTGGTGGACGAAGGCACACTGGGCAATCTCTTCTATTACGACTCCATGCGCGTCAACCTGGGGTTGTTTCAGCACGACATCAACGTTGTTTGGGACCTGGCGCCGCACGATCTCGCCATTATGGACTACGTGATTCAGAAAGAGCCGGAAGCCGTTGTGGCAACCGGCGAAAAGCATCTCAATAATCTGGTGGACATAGCATTCCTTACCATCTACTTTCCAGGCAACGTGGTCGCTCATATCAACGTCAACTGGCTCTCACCGGTGAAAATCCGCACAACCCTGATTGGTGGCGAGAAGAAAATGGTGGTGTGGAACGACCTCGAGGCTGACGAGAAAATCAAGATTTACGACAAGGGCGTTTCGGTAAAGAACGGCGAAGGCATGTACAACCTGCTGGTCAGCTACCGCTCCGGCGACATGTGGGCCCCGCGCGTGGAACAGACCGAAGCCTTGAAAGCGGAAGTCGCCCACTTTATGGACTGCATTTCCAGCAACCGCGCTCCCATCAATGATGGGCTTGCTGGACTGCGCGTTGTCCGCTTGCTGGAAGCTGCCGAGAAATCGCTGAAAGCCCGCGGCAAGCTGGTCGAAATTGAAGCCCCGTTCGGCGTGGGCGTCTAGTTCAAATCCAAAAAACATGAGCACAAAACAAGTCCCGACCATGGATAAATACCTGAGTATCGCCGCGAGCGTGAAGCTGGGGAAAGACGTGAAGCTTTCCCAGTTCATCAACCTCTACGGCTGTGAAATCGGCGACGGCACCAAGATCGGCGCATTCGTCGAGATCCAGAAGAACTCAACCGTCGGCAAGAACTGCAAAATCTCCAGCCACACTTTTGTCTGTGAGGGCGTGACGATTGAGGACAATGTCTTCATCGGCCATGGCGTGATGTTCATCAATGACAGTTATCCCCGCGCGGCCAACGAAGACGGTTCTTTGCAGACCGAGGCCGATTGGAAGGTTGAAAAGACCCGCATTTGCAAAGGCGCATCGCTCGGATCAGGCGTGACTGTTCTTTCCAACATAACGGTTGGAGAAGGCGCGCTGGTCGGGGCCGGCAGCGTGGTCACCAAGGATGTGCCGGCGCACACCGTTGTCGCCGGCAATCCCGCAAGAGTTCTGAGATCGGTAAAGGAGAAGGGTAAATAACATGTATCAACCACAGAGCATGATTCCATTCCTGGATCTGGTAACTCCGCACCGCGAACTGGAAGAAGAGTTGGTCTCGCTGTTCCGTGATTGCATCCGTAACGCGCACTTCATCGGCGGTAAGATCGTCGAAGACTTCGAAAAGGAATTCGCCCAGTTTTGCGAAACCCGCTATGCCGTCGGCCTGGCCAGTGGCACCGATGCCGTGCGTTTCGCTCTGATGGCTGCCGGAGTGAAGGAAGGCGACCTGGTTGCCACCACGCCACACACCTTCATTGCTACAACCGAAGCCATTTCGCAGGCGGGCGCTCGTCCGGTGTTTGTGGACATTGACGAGCAGACCTACAACCTCGATCCCGAGAAGCTGCAAGCTTTCTTCGAACAAGAGTGCATGTGGGATGCGGCCAGGCGAACGCTGACCCACAAGCAGCTGAATCGTCCTGTCACTGCCGTTGTCCCCGTTCATCTCTACGGGCAGATGGCGGACATGGATGCGATCCTAGAAATCGCCGCCAAGTACAACCTCATGGTGGTGGAAGACGCCTGCCAGGCACACGGCGCGAAGTATTTCTCCAAGAAAGAAAACCGCTGGCGGACGGCTGGTTCCATGGGCATCGCTGGAGCCTTCAGTTTCTATCCGGGGAAAAACCTGGGAGCCTGCGGCGAAGCCGGCGCGGTCACCACCGACAACGAAGAGATCGCCAGTAAGATCAAGATGATCCGCGATCACGGCCAGGCCAAAAAGTACTATCACGACGTCGAAGGCTACAACGGCCGTCTGGACACCATTCAGGCCGGGTATGCTGCACATCAAGTTGAAGCACCTTGCGGATTGGACCGCGAAGCGCCAGGCTCTGGCCAAAGAATACGCACGCATGTTCGAGGGCGTGACTGAGTTCAAGGCGCCGGTGGAGCCCTCCTACAGCAAAGCGGTGTATCACCTCTATGTGGTGCGGGTGAAAAACCGTGAAAAACTTCAGGCTGATCTGGCCGCGGCCAACATCGGCACTGGAATTCACTACCCCATTCCATTGCACCAGCAGAAGGCCTATGCTCATCTTGGGTACAAGACAAGCGATTTTCCGGTGACCGAGAAGATCGCTCCGGAAATTCTGTCGCTGCCCATGTTCCCGCAGCTGTCACGCGAGCAGCAGCAGTATATTGCGGAGAAAGTTTTACAGCTTAGCGGAGCGCAGCAAACTGTTTCTGTGGGGTGAGCGGCCAATATCTCGCCCAAACGCCCCTGGAGCAACCGGTTTCGTCCTGGGCTTTTCTACCATGACCCTTATCTCTCTAGACGCACGATGCAAGGCCGAAGATTTGGCGCGCAGGAACGGGGTCCAGTTCTGGGACTCAGAGGGCGAAGCTGTAAGATTTTGAAAAAAAGTTCTGCCGGCGCGCAGCGCCGGTAATGACATCGAAATACCGACTCCAAAGCAGGAAGGTTGAAAATGAAGATCTCAGTAATCGGCGCGGGTTATGTTGGGCTGACCACGGCTGCCTGTCTCGCGGAACTTGGGCACGACGTATTTTGCAGCGAGAACGACGCGCAAAAGCTGAGCAAGCTACAGAGTGGCGAAATGCCGTTCTTCGAGCCGTTTCTGGGGCCGATGGTGAAGAAAAGCCGTGCGTCCGGACGGCTGGAATTTGGTTCCACCGAAGATGCAATCGACCGTGGGCAGTGCATCTTCATCTGTGTCGGCACGCCTCCGTTGGAGAACGGAGATGCCGATCTTTCCGCCATTGAACGCGTGGCGCGGACCATCGTCAAACGCGGCCACGGTTACAGATTGGTGATCGAAAAAAGCACAGTCCCGGTACAGACGGCCTTGCAGTTGCGCCGTCATCTGCAACTGAACAAGAGCAGCCACCTGGATTGTGAGGTCGCCTCCAATCCGGAATTTCTCCGCGAAGGTTCCGCGGTGGAGAATTTCTTTCATCCCGACCGGATCGTGGTTGGCGTAGAGACCCCGCGTGCCATGGAGCAGATGCGGGAAATCTATCAACCCATCCTCGATGGAAGCTTTACCTGTCCGGTCCATGCCGATTGCCAAAAACGCAAGGATGTTCCATTCCTGGCCACCGATACCAACAGTTCAGAGCTGATTAAACACGCCTCAAACTCCTTCCTTGCCATGAAGATTTCTTTCATCAATGCGGTGGCTGACCTGTGTGAAGCCGCCGGAGCGGATGTCAACAAAGTGGCCGAAGGGATTGGGCTGGATCCCCGCATTGGAGCAGCCTTTCTGCAGCCCGGTATTGGGTTTGGCGGGTTTTGTTTCCCCAAAGACTTGCAAGCCTTTGTGCGGATTGCCGAGAAGTTCGGTTGCGACTTCTCTATGTTCAAGGAAGTCGAGAAAATCAATCTTCAGCGTGTGAACAAGTTTGTCGAGAAGGTCAGGAAAGAGTTGTGGGTATTGCGCGGAAAGAAGATCGCAGTCTGGGGCCTCTCCTTCAAACCGAATACCGACGACATTCGTTTCGCGCCGCAGCTTACCCTGATCCGGCAGTTGCTTAGCGAAGGAGCCATCGTGCAGGCTTACGATCCGCAGGCCATGGAAAACACCAAGAGGGAATTGCCGCAGGTTATGTACTGCCAGGATCCTTATCAAGCCGCCGAAGGTGCGGAAGCGATTTTGTTGCTGACAGAATGGGCTGAGTTCCGCCAGTTGGACTGGATCCGCTTAAGCAAAGTAGTCGAGCGGCCTCTGATGGTAGATGGGCGCAATGCCCTCGACGGCAAACAAGTTGCCGCCAGCGGCTTTCAGTACATTGGCATCGGGGGAGTTTCCGAAGCACTGAAGCCGGTTTCAGCCTTGGCTGGAGCCTAAGACCAACAACGCGACTTGCACCATCCATCGCGAATCATGTCCACACTTCCAACTTACGTTCTGATCACTCCGGCACGGAATGAGGCCCAGTTCATCGAACTGACTCTCAAGTCCATGGTGGCGCAGACGGTGCATCCGCTCAAATGGATCATCGTGAGTGATGGTTCGACCGACGGTACGGATGACATTGTCAATCGCTACGCTGCCGATCGGCCCTGGATCGAACTGATCCGCATGCCGGAACGGAAAGAACGCCACTTCGCCGCCAAGGTCAATGCATTTAACGCTGGCTACGCTCGAATTGCGGACTTGCCGTTTGAAGTGGTCGGCAACCTCGATGCCGATGTTTCGTTCGGGGAGAACTACTTTGAGTTTCTAATGAATAGTTTCGCGGCCAATCTGCGGTTGGGAGTCGCGGGCACTGCATTTGTCGAACATGGAGAACAATACGACTATCGCTTTACCAATATTGAGCATGTTTCGGGACAAGTCCAGCTATTTCGCCGGAAGTGCTTCGAAGATATTGGGGGCTATATACCAAGAAAGATCGGCGGAATCGATTGGGTGGCTGTAACCACGGCCCGCATGAAAGGCTGGCAGACCCGGACGTTCCCCGAGAAGGTTTTCGTGCACCACCGCAAGATGAGCAGTGCGATGCACGCATCTATGATGGTCCCATTCAAAGGCGGGCAAAAAGACTACGCCCTGGGGAATCATCCCTGGTGGGAGATATTCCGCTGCATCTATCAGGCGACCAAGCCACCCGTCTTGATCGGTGGAAGCTTGCGCCTGGTTGGTTTTTTCTGGGCCATGCTCACGCAGCGGCAGCAACAGATTCCTGCCGAACTGGTGCGTTTCACCCGGGAAGAACAGATGTCCCGCTTGCGGAAGTTCCTTACCCGGTCAGGAAAGGCTTCTCCCCGCTATTCCCACGACGGCGCTTGAAGTGCGGTATCGAACAAACTTTTCGTAGATAGCGCCCGCCAAGGGCCAAATCGAACTGGAGACCAGGAAATGTATATCGTGGATCGGGGTATGAGATTCATGCGGGGGTTTCTTTTGAGCTACGGCCCCACCAACCTCAAGCGCAAAGTATGGGACAAGGAATATTCCGCGGACAAGTGGCACTTCGCCGACCACACCCTCGGAGATTGCGTTTATCCGCCCCTGGAAAAATGGTCACGCAACGGCAGCATTCTGGATATCGGTTGCGGATCCGGCAATACCGCCACCGAACTCGCCGATACCGCTTATACCAGCTATGTCGGAGTGGATATCTCTGAAGCGGCGCTGGCCAAGGCGAGGGCCCGCTCCAAGGAGTGCGGGCGGCAGGAGAAAAACAGCTTTGCCTGCGGAGATTTTCTCAGCTACGTTCCCAGCGGGCAATTTGACGTGGTCCTGTTCCGCGAATCTCTGTATCACATTCCCCTGGGCAAGGTGAAAAGCACCTTAGACCGTTACGCCGCGTATTTGAAGGAAGGCGGCGTCATGGTGGTCCGCCTGTTCACCGCGGACCGCAAGACCGCGGAATCCAAGCACCGCCCGCTGGCCATGTTCGCCGCCATTGAGGAGCATTTCGATGTGCTGGACAAGACCGTGGATACAGATAAGGGACGCTCCACGGTAATTGTTTTCCGTCCCAAAGTGCAGTCGAGGCAGTGACCTTCGCAGGTCCCCAACCTCATGGAGAGGTCGCCGTTGGCTAAGGCAGCAGCCGGCTTGCCGGTTGTAGTGGGTCAAACCACTCGAGGGTTCGAATCCCTTCCCTCTCCGCCATTTTTTTATCTACCGTCAATTCGTTGGAGTCGTAGATATGTCCCGTCGGGATTCGCTTTAACACAAAGGTCATTTCACTCATGAAATCGGCATTAAAGATTTGCGGAAGAGAGATCAATATTCGCGGCCGCCTGCTGCGCGTGGCCACGATTGAGGGAGAGAAGTACCGTTTTTTCGATGATCCTGAGCTGCTGGTGGATGGTCTGCGGAAGTGCGGACGGCGCATCGATCTCTTTACCTTCATGCAGCGCCTGCCCGAGACCACGCCAAAATATTCCTATCCCATGGAATTGGACAACTTCGCCGCCCTCCGTATTACCACCTTCGAGCACTGGTGGACCGAGGTCCTGGGATTCAAGGGTCGCAACAAGGCAAAGCAAGCGGAGAAAAAAGGCGTTAAGGTGCGGGAGATCCCCTTTGATGATGTGCTCATTCAGGGTATCTGGAAGATTTACAACGAAACTCCCATCCGCCAGGGAAAGCGCTTTCCCCACTATGGAATGCCACTGGAAAAGGTGCGCCCCTACGCAGGCACGTTTCTCGACAGCAGCGTCTTCATCGGCGCGTTCTTCGAGGACAATCTGATCGGGTTTGCGAAGTTGACAGCCGATGAAACCGGTACCCAGGCGGGACTCATGCACATCGTCTCCCTGATCGAACACCGGGAAAAATCGCCCACCAATGCGCTCATTGTCCAGGCCGTAAAATCATGCGCTGAACGGAACATTTCCTACCTGGTTTATTCCAATTTCGCCTACGGCAACAAGCAGCGGGACAGCCTCAGCGACTTCAAAGAGCGCAACGGGTTCGAGCGCATGGATGTCCCCCGCTACTATGTTCCGCTCACCCTGACCGGCCGCCTGGCTTTTCGCTTGGGCCTGCACCACAAACTGATTGACCGCCTGCCCGAGCCGCTCATCGAAAAGCTGCGCAGCTACCGCGCCGGCTGGTACAGCCAAAGAACGCCGTTGTCGCAGGAGAAGTGAGTCGCAGGCATGGGGATCGTCGGTCTCATCACCAGGCAGCCACGGTCATCGGCCGAGGCGCAGTTGCAAACCATGCTGCGTTCCATCTGTCATGGGCCTTCCTACAGCTCCGGCACCTGGGTGGATGAATCGCTCGGAATCTACGTGGGATGGGCGGCTCTGCAAGGCTCTTTCTCCGACGGCGTCCCCCTGCGCAACGAGCGCGAGGATGTCTGTCTGATCTTCTCCGGCCAGGAGTATTCCGATCCGCAGACGGTCAACCGCTTGCGCAGCCAGGGACACACCATCGGCCCAGCCGAAGCCGGATACCTGGTCCATCTGTATGAAGAAGATCCGAATTTTATTCACAATCTGAACGGAATGTTCCATGGGCTGCTGGTGGACCGTGCCCGCGGCGTCGCAACCCTGTTCAACGATCGCTACGGTATGCACCGGCTCTGCTATCACCAGGCAAAAGATGGCTTTTACTTTGGAGCGGAAGCCAAAGCGATTCTGGCCGTGCGTCCTGAACTGCGGGCCTGGGACCCGCAATCTCTGGGGGAGTTTGTCGCCTGCAGTTGCGTGCTCGAAAACCGCACTCTCTTCAAGGACATTCATGTGCTGCCGGCGGGCTCGGCGTGGGCCTTCAAGAACGCTGCGCTTGAGCGTAAGAATACTTACTTTGAACCGTCTCAATGGGAGCATCAAGACGTTCTGGCGCCGGAACCTTACTATCAGGAACTGCGATCGGTTTTGACCGCCAAGCTCCCTCGTTACTTTGCTGGGCGGCAAGCTATGGGAATTGCCATGACCGGCGGCCTGGATACGCGGGTGATTCTCGCTTCGCATCCGCCGGCTCCCGGCACTCTTCCCAGCTACACATTCGGCGGTCCTTTTCGTGAGTCGCAGGACGTGCTGGTGGGGCGGAAAATTGCGGGCCTCTGCCAGCAACCACATCAGGTCATAACGGTTGGCGATGAGTTCCTGACCGTGTTTCCCCGTTATGCCGAGAACACTATTTCCATCACCGAGGGAACGGTCGATGTAAGCCGGACATCGGATCTTTATGTCAGTGAAAAGGCGCGCGCGATTGCGCCGGCGAAAATTGTAGGCACCTACGGCAGTGAGATTGTGCGTCACGCCGTCATGTTCAAGCCGGTGGAACCTCTGGCCGGGCTGTTCTCTGCGGATTTCCTCCCCCAAGTTCGAAATGCCGGGGTTACATATGCCGCCCTGCGAAAACAGCATCCGGTGACCTTCGCCGCCTTCCGCCAGTCCCCTTGGTATCACCACGGCGTGCTGGCGCTGGAGCAGAGCCGCTTGTCGGTCCACTCCCCGTTTATGGACAACGATTTTGTGCGAACGGTGTATCGCGCGCCCCAGGAAAGCTCCTCGAATGGGGATGTCAGGCTGCGCCTGATTCGGGACGGAAGTCCGGCGTTAGGACGTATCCCCTCAGATCGCGGCGTCGGCGGCAACGGAGGCGGTCCTATTCCGGCCTTGGTCCGCGCCTATCAGGAATTCACCTTCAAAGCCGAGTATGCGTACGACTACGGAATGCCTCAGTCGGTGTCCCGTATCGATCATTTTTTAGCGCCGCTGCGTCTGGAGCGCCTGTTCCTGGGGCGCCACAAGCTATTGCATTTCAGGGTTTGGTATCGCGATCAGCTTGCCCAATATGTGCGCCAGGTGCTCCTCGATCCCTTGACCCTGTCCCGCCCCTACCTGGAGAAAAAAATGGTTGAGGCGGTGGTCGAAGGCCACCTTAAAGGTGGGCTGAACTATACGACCGCGATCCATAAGTTGCTTACATTGGAGCTGCTGCACCGGCTGTTTATAGACGCCAGATGACCCTGCCAACTAGCTCGATGTTGCGCGAAATGGGGATGAAATGAACCCCTCATTCGCCACCGCTATTTTCGCCTGCGGAATCGCTAGGCTTTTTTACCTCGATCGAGAAGATAAGGCCCGCACTTCCAAAGCCCTGTGGCTGCCGGTGGTGTGGTTCTGGCTTACTCGGATCACGGCCGGTTTCCGTCTGGTTCGGTTTCAACTCTAGCCGGCAATGTGCAACTCGATGGCAGTCCGCTGGACGCCACCATTTTCGGACTTTTGCTGGTTGCGGCATTTAGCTGTCCTCATCAGGCGAGGGAAACAAACCCGCGCTCTGCTGATATCAAGCTGGCCGATCTTACTTTACTTTGTCTACTGTCTCATCAGTGTGGTTTGGTCGTACCACCCGGATGTCTCGCTAAAGCGCTGGATTAAATCCATCGGTGACCTCGCTATGGCACTAGTCGTGGCGACGGAACCGCGACTATCGGATGCTCTGGGGCGTCTCTATTCTCGCGTTGGTTTCCTGGTGTTCCCCGTTTCAGTACTACTTATCAAGTACTACGGGGAACTCGGTCGGGGCTATTCGCCCGACGGAGAACCGATGAACATTGGAGTGACGACCAATAAGAACTTGCTCGGTGTGATTGTGCTGGTTGTATCGCTCGGTGTAGTTTGGCGCGTTATCTCCCTGCTTCGGGATAAGACTGAACCTAATCGACGCCGCCACTTGATCGCGCAAGGGGTACTGCTCGCGTTTTGCATTGCTCTTGGAGATGGCTCATTCTGCCACGTCGCTGGCGTGTTTCCTGTTGGGCACCACAGTGATCGTTATGGGAAACCTGCGCATGGTCAGAAAGCGGCCTGCCTGGTTACATGCGCTCTCTCTTGCAGTTGTCCTGGTCGGGGCATCCACTTTGTTTTCCGGCGGCGAGGGCGCCGCAGTAAGTGCATTGGGCAGGTCGAGTCTGTCGGGGCGAACCGAGATCTGGGCTGCGGTGATTCCTGCGGTCCCCAACGCGATGGTCGGCGCTGGATTCGAGAGTTTCTGGATCACTCCCTCCTGCATGCAAGAGGTAGCGCGCCATCTTCAAGGCTGGTAGCACCCTGAATATTTGAACGAGTCGCACAATGGCTACCTGGAGGTTTACCTGAACCTGGGGTGGATCGGCGTGTTTTTGCTGTCACTCATTCTAATAGGCGGCTACAAGTCTGCGACAGCAGCATTTAGGTTAAACCCCTCCATCGGCGGCCTAATGCTGGCCTATATCATCGTCGCCATAGTCTATAACCTGACCGAAGCTGGATTTAGAATGCTGGACCCAATGTGGACTTGTCTGTTGCTGGCGGTGGTGATTTCGAATGGCGTTGCGGCTGGTCTTGTCGGCAGCAAATCGGCCAAGATTTCTCCCCGGCGTAGCCGCGGAGCGGGCGAGACACCCACCGCCAATAGATTGATCCCGGAGCGTCAGTTGCTTCACGCCCGATATAGATCGGACAAAGTGAAATCGACTGCTGCACGCAATCTCTGCTGATGTGCGATTCGTATTCTTCGCCGAGCGGCAGTTCGCGGAGCCGAAGCTGCTTTGAGCCCACGACATTACCTCATGAGCATCACTCTTGGATCAGTCCGATGAGCAGTGCGAATGTGAATAAATCTCTTCACTTGGAGAACCTATGAGTCGGCTGCGCCTTCTTGTTCTGGCGCCTTTTTGTAACCCGGATCGTCGTCAGCATGCCGTATGTCGCGTATTGTCATGCGGCAGCGCTGGCCAAACTCCATGATGTCACTTTGGTTGTTGGATCGCCGGTTGAGAATAATGTGCGCGGCGCGAACGCGCCGTTTCATAGCATCGAGGTGGTCCGAACGCCAACCCTCGACCGCATTTATGACTGGGGTTTTCGCCAGATCTTCAAATCTAATTTCGACTCGTCAGGCGTTGACCGGCTTCGGCTATCCGTTTTCTCTTGCTTTTGAATGGCAAGCTTGGCGGCAGTTGCGGCGCCGCATTTTTGCCGGCGAGTTCGATGTGGTTCTGCGTCTAATTCCCATGTCCGCGGTTTTGCCGAGCCCTTTCGCATTCTTCCTGCGGAAAGGACCCATACCCTTCGTGATCGGACCGATCAATGGTGGTTTCCCTTGTGGCCCCCGGTTTCAGCCAGCTTGAAAAGCAGAAGGAATGGGTGTCCAGCCTGCGAAATCTGTACCGATATCTGCCTTTTGCCCGTTCCACCTATCGCCACGCGGCCGCGATCATAGCTGCTTCGTCGCAGACCTGTGAGGAGTTTGCCGGCTATCACGATAAGGTCTTTTTCGTTCCCGGAGAATGGCATCGATCCTTCGTTTTGTTCTGCCGACTCGCGCCGTCGCGAGCCCGATGCCAAGCTGGAACTGGTTTTTGTTGGAGGCTTGGTGCCCCGCAAGGCTTGTGATCTGGCTTTGCGCGCAGCCGCGCCCTCTTTTGCGAAGCGATTTGGCGCGCTTTACCGTGGTCGGCGATGGGCCTGAGCGAAACCGCCTTGAGCAATTGGTTAGATCTCTGGGGATCGAGAAGCGTGTGGCCTTCTGCGGCTGGCTTGGCCATGCGGAAGCCCTTGGGAGCTTGCGATCAGCGGATGTGCTGGTCTTTCCATCGGTTCGCGACTTCGGCGGGGGAGTGGTTTTTGAGGCTCTCGCGTGCGGTGCCGTTCCGGTGGTAGCGGACTTCGGCGGGCCCGGAGATATCGTTCATCCCAGAGGTAGGGTACAAGGCTCCGCTTACCAATGAGAGCGACCTCGTGGCGCACGTCGAGAAGGCCTTAACGGAACTGGCCCACAATCGGGACCACCTCGAGCGGTTACGCCGGCAAGGAATGATTTATGCTCGCGAACGCCTGACCTGGGACGGGAAAGCGCAGGATACGACTAGAGTTCTGCATTGGGTCTTAAGCGGGGCCCAAAGCCAGATTTTCTGCCCCCAAAAGCATTGGCTGCGGGTATTGTGCCGTCCCCTCAAAATGCTTCTCCGTCGATTGAAACCCCGGTGTAAAGCTAGAAGCGTCTGGATTCAGTTCCTTACGGATGTGTCATGGCCGAACGCTCATGGAACTGCAATGTTCTTTCGCGTGGAGTACGGTCGTACTTCCGAGTGTTGCGCTCACTGGGTACATCGCTTAGACTTTCCTTACGGCGCGGAATACCGTCTCCGGGAGGACTGAGGTAAATGAAACGCAACTATTCGCAGTTCTTCCCCCTTATCTCGATCTTGCTTTTGTTTTCCGTACTTTCCTCTGGACAGGCTTGGTCAGGAATTTTTGCACCCAGTCGGGGTATTGACTGGGGGCATGCCGGGCTTCCATCCACTCTGCCGGACGGCGAGACCACGGCAAATCCGTGGACTCCGCCAACCAGGACGCAATGCATGACATCACAGTGCAACACCGTCGCGGGGGGAATGTTACTGCCAGCACCATCAGTGCCGCCATCTCTTCTGCTCCGCTGGCACCTATGTGCTGATTCCGGCTGGAACATTCGCTTTGAGCGGAAATTTGAAAATCACCGCCAACAATGTAACTCTTGCGGGAAGCGGCGCAGCCAGCTACCAAGCTCACCGGCGGAAGCATTGATATCGGTAGTGGCTCCTGGGGAGGAGCCACTTCTGACTGCGAATCCGGCTAAAGGCGCCACTTCGATTACAGTTGCCAGTCCGCCGTCCGCAGGACGTGTGGCCGCTCTGGAAGAGTGTGACGACGGCTTTAGCGCGGGTAGTGCCGCCGGATTACGCATTATGCTGGCGCTGGATACGAATCCTGCACTGGCTCCTACAGGATCCTCTGCGGGCCTTGGGTATGCGGCTTGACTTCGCATCTGTGACAGCAATGGCGGAGGCAACACCGAATCCGCATTTTCAGGCCCATGTGATCTGGATTCCGGCTGGCGGAGTCAGTGGAAACACCGTGAATTTTACGACTCCTCTTGCCAATGACAACTGGTCAACTTCGCGCTCTGCCGCGCTGGTTTGGTACAACACTAACGGAACGGTAGGAGTGGTCTTGAAGGATTTACCCTGGATGGACTACAACTTTGACCAGTACCTACGCCTGTTGGGTCAAAGGGCTGATGTACATCAGCACCACTTCCGACTACCCTGCTGCAGTTCCAACTTCGACACACATAGTCTGGTCGCGAACAGCTACATCGCCAGACTGCCAGAAGCTCTGGAAACTATCTTGTGCAATGGGGGTACGACGGCGGCGAAGCAAGCCAGTCAGATCACCTGTTCATTAACAACATCATCGAAGGCGGATTCTCGGCTGGCTTCGGCGATCAGGTCGGAATCGTCCCGCCTATAACTATTCAACAATGGCAGTAACTCCTACTTCATGGCAGGAACACCATTTCGAGCACCATGGCGGAACATCCTTCCTTTTGAGGGAAGGCAACCAGATGGGCGATTGCTGGATGACGACACTTGGGCCACTCATAACTTCAATACGTTTTTCAGGAATTACATCAACTGCTCCGACCCAGATTCCCGATCAGTTCTCCATGCGCATAGAAATTGGCGGCTTGGGCACGGTTCGACAACATGATCGGCAACGCTTGGGGGGTGGTTCCGGTTGCAGCTCCAGTTATGGCAGCGATTGTCGAGAGTCGACGAAATCAGGGCCTGGAACACGCAACCGGGCTCACTCAAGGCTCCCTGATGAGTTGGGGAAATTATGTAGCCTGCTCCGGAGATTCTCACTGCAACACTCAGGTCGTCTATTTTTGCTTCCAGCGGAGTGCCATCGAATCTATCTAGCTTTGGCGCGAACTCGACTCCTTATCAGAATCCCGTACCATCCAGCGCAGACGCTTCCAGCTTCTTTCTTTATGAACAGCATGACCGCGCACGCCAATGGCGGTACTGGATTGAACTGGTGGAAAGCCTGCAAGAGCTGGAGTTCGTTCCCGACCAGTTGCGCGTCAACCAGCACGCCGCCAATGCCTCCCATCGGCCCGGATGTGACCGGCGGCCAGAACTGAATGGTCATGCATATAACATTCCTGCGGCGCTGGCATGGGCCGGGCTGCCGCTGGATAACAATTACAGTACGCGTTGGGGCCATCTGAAGCAGTTCGACGAGCGCGTCTACCAGAGCGACGGCGTCGGGGGCGCTCCTCCGCCACCCCCCGGGAACGTGGACCCGCCAACCGGCCTATCGGCGACCGTTAGCTAGCAAGCGAAAGATACAAATTAAAGATACAAAGTAAGGGCCAGGGAACGAACGTTCGTTCCCTGGTTCAGCTCTAAGCGTCAGTGAATCGAACACCGTTAGTTCCCCCTCGAAATAGAAGGTAGTCTTTTACCGGCGCAGATCACCGTCCTACCGACTCATCACTCAATGACCACGGTTTCTCATGCGGCGGACCAGTCCGCCAGCGGCGCGCGTGCGGCGGCCGCGCCAGCGCAAGCCGCCACTCGGATTGCCCTGCTGACCGGGGGCTTCGATCCTCCGTATGTTTACGGCCTGGCCATGGAGATCATTGCCCAGGGATTTTCTTTGGACCTGATCGGCAGCGACGCGCTCGACCGCCCGGAGTGGCACTCGCACCCGCGGAATCCGCTTTCTGAATCTTCAGGGTGATACAGGACGGACCGGCCCGCTGGGAAAGGTTTCGCGCGTGCTGCGCTACTACGTCCGGCTGTTGCGCTACACGGCGAGAGCGGAGCCTAAGATCTTCCACATTTTGTGGAACGGCAAGCTGGTGCACTTCGATCGCACGCTGTTGATGCTGTACTACCGGCTGCTGGGGAAAAAACTGGTCTACACTGCGCACAACGTGAATGCGGGCAAACGCGATGGGAACGATTCGCTGCTCAATCGCCTGACCCTGAAAATGCAATATCGGTTGCTGGACCAGATCTTCGTCCATACGGAGAAGATGAAGATCGAACTCCGGGAAGATTTTGGCGTGGCGGAAAGGGCCGTGACCGTCATTCCATTTGGCATCAACAACTCGGTGCCGGATACCGAGCTTACTTCTGCCCAGGCAAGACAGCGGCTGGGTATGGCTGAAGGCGAAAAAGCCATTCTGTTTTTTGGCCGTATTCGCCCCTACAAAGGGCTTGAGTATTTGGTGGAGGCCTTTCAGAAAGTCGCAGCCGACGGCGGAAATTACCGGCTGCTGATTGTGGGCGAGCCCAAGGGTGAGCCCAAAAGAGAAATCCAGCAGTATTGGGCGAATATCCAGCAACAAATGGCTCGTGGACCTTCTCAGGACCTTATCACAGCGCGTATTGAATTCGTCCCTGATTCCGAGACGGAGTTGTACTTCAAGGCGGCGGATGTTTCAGTCTTGTCGTACACCATGGTTTTCCAGAGCGGCATTCTTTTTCTTTCGCACAGTTTCGGCCTGCCGGTGATCGCCTCAGACGTTGGTTCTCTGCGAGACGATGTCCTGGAAGGTGTGACTGGTTTTCTCTGCAAACCGCGCGATGCCGGAGACCTGGCCCGCGCTCTAGAAAAATATTTTGCCAGTGATTTGTACAAAAATCTGGGCCGGCGGCGTCAGGAAATCCGTGACTATGCCAACGCACACCATTCGTGGAGCGTGGTGGGCACAATCACGCACCAGGTTTACGACCGGCTTCTGGCACGTTGAACTGAACGGGAAAGGGAAAACGATTGAAAGTCAGCATCTTCGGACTAGGTTATGTGGGGGCGGTATCGGCGGGATGTCTCGCCAATGAGGGACACCAGGTGATCGGTGTGGACCCCTTTCAGACCAAGGTCGACATCATCAACGGCGGCCAGTCTCCCATTATCGAAGCGGAAATCGGCGAAATCATCGCCGAGAACGTGAAAGCCGGGCGTCTGCGCGCGACGACCGATCACATCAAAGCCATCCAGGAAACCGAACTCTCGTTTGTCTGCGTTGGCACTCCCAGCCAGGCCAATGGCAATCTGGACTTCACTTTCATTCGCCGGGTCTGCGAGCAGATCGGTCAGGCGCTCAAAACCAAGGCCGCGCGGCATACGGTGGTCATCCGCAGCACGATCCTGCCGGGAACGATGCGCAACATCGTGATTCCCGTGCTGGAGGAATTTTCCGGCAAAAAAGCGGGCGTAGATTTCGGTGTCTGCAATAACCCGGAGTTTCTGCGGGAAGGTTCGGCGGTCAAGGATTTCAAGGCGCCACCGAAGACTGTTATCGGAGAAATCGACAAAGCCAGCGGAGACGTATTGGCCTCGCTTTACGAAAAAATGGATGCGCCGCTGATCCGCACCGATATGGAAACGGCGGAGATGGTGAAGTATGTGGATAACAGCTGGCACGCGCTGAAAATCGGCTTCGCCAATGAAATCGGCAATCTCTGCCAAAGCGTTCAACATTGATGCCCATGCGGTGATGAACATTTTCAGCCAAGACAAGAAACTGAATATCTCTCCCGCCTACCTGATGCCGGGATTTGCCTTTGGCGGGTCTTGCCTGCCCAAAGACCTGCGCGCTCTGGCTTACCAGGCCAAGACGCATGATCTGCAACTGCCCATCATGAACTCTATTTTGCCCAGCAACGAAATGCAGGTGAACCGGGGTTTGCAGCTGATCATGGATAAAGGCCACAGAAAGATTGGCATTCTGGGCTTCAGCTTTAAAGCCGGGACCGATGATCTGCGGGAGAGCCCCATGATCGAAGTCATCGAGCGCCTGCTGGGCAAAGGTTACGACCTGCGCATCTACGATAAGAACGTCCACATCGCCAGCCTGGTGGGCGCGAACCGCGACTTCATTCTCAACCGCATCCCCCACATCTCCAAGCTCATGGTCGAGGATATGGATGCGGTCCTCGATCACGCGCGAGACCGTGGTGATCGGCAACAAGGACCCGGACTTTGAGAATGTTCCGGGACGGTTGCGCAACGGCCAGGTGCTGGTGGATTTTGTGCGCATCGGCAATCAGCGCAGCGAGAAGGGAAAATACGATGGCATCTGCTGGTAAGCAAATGGGTGCATCGGGCAATGCCGCGGCCAAGAAACAGATTTATGACTCCATCCAGCGGCTGTATGACTGGCTGGAGAAAAACGACTACAAGGGCTACGATACCTTCGATGGTCTGAACGCGCGCTTCGTGCGCCCGTTTACCTTCAACAGCAAATTTCTGAATACCGTGTTGCAGCAGGCCGTGCGGCGTATTCCCATGAACCTTCGCCCGATGCTCGGAGTCCGCAAAGGCCACTCCACCAAGGGCATGGGATTCCTGGCTCGCGGTTTCATGCGTCTGCACACCGCCACCGGCGAAAAGCTCTGGGCGGACAAAGCGGAATATTGCCTGCAATGGCTGATCGAACACCAATCTCCGGATTACACCGGCGCCTGGGGCAATCACTTCGACTATCAGTCGCGCAGCTTTTATCTTCCCAAAAACGTTCCCACCATTGTGTGGACCTCGCTGATTGGCCAGGCCTTTCTTGATGGCTACGATCATTTCAAGAAAGACCAATACCTTCAGATTGCGGTCAGTGCCTGCGAGCACATCATGCAGGAACTGGAAAAGTATCCGGACGGCGAAGGCACCTGCATCAGCTACATCCCCATCGGGAAGAGCCTGGTGCACAACGCCAACACGCTGGGCGGCGCGTTACTGGCACGGACTAATTCTCATACTCACAATCAAGCCTATCGTGAACTGGCACAGCGGGCGATCCAATACACCGCGCAATATCAGCGGCCGGATGCTTCCTGGTGGTATGGAGAAAAAGCCAATCTGCACTGGGTGGACAACTTCCACACCGCCTACGTGCTCGACTGTTTCAAGTTCTACACCGATTACACGGGAGACGACCGCTTCGACATGAACATGATGACCGGCTACGAATTCTGGAAAAAGACTTTCTTCCTGGAAGACGGCACGCCGCGTTACTACGACTATAAAACTCTGCCGCTTGATATTCAATGCAGTTCGCAGGCAATTGATACGTTGGTCTTTTTCTATGATCGTGACCCGGACGCCCTGCCGCTGGCCCTGAAAGTCGCACAGTGGACCATTGAAAACATGCAGGACCGCTCAGGCTATTTCTACTACCGCCGCTATTCCCCCTGGATCGTAAACAAAACCGCAACCTTGCACTGGGGACAGGCGACCATGATGTGCGCGCTCGCCGGACTTTACAAACTGCTCTAGAAACGACGAGAACTCATGGCGAGAAAGAAAGTTCTGATCATCGTTGAAAACCTGCCCGTGCCGTTCGACAGCCGGGTATGGAAGGAAGCCGTCTCCCTGCACAAGGACGGCTATGAAGTGACCGTGCTTTGTCCGAAAGGCAAGGGCTATTCCAAGGGCTATGAATTGCTGGAAGGCATCCATATCTACCGGCACCCCATTCCGCACGAGGGCAACTCTGCCCTCGGATATATGTTGGAGTACGGCACGGCCCTGCTTTGGGAGTGGTTTTACACCTGGTGGATTTTCCTGCGCCGCGGTTTCCATGTCATTCAAGGCTGCAATCCGCCGGACAATATTTTTCTGGTGGCCCTCCCCTTCAAACTTTTTGGCGTGAAGTACATCTTCGATCATCACGATGCCAACCCGGAGCTGTATCTCTCGAAGTATGAGAAGGAAAACACTCTGTACAAAATCCAGGTCTGGCTGGAGAAGATGACGTTTAAATTCGCCGATGTCGCCATGTCCACCAACCAGAGCTACAAGGAACTGGCGGTGAGCCGCGGCGGCCTGGCGCCCGAGGATGTTTTCGTGGTCCGCAATGGGCCCGACCTTGACACCTTCAAGCCGGTCGCGCCGAAGCCTGAACTGAAATATGGCAAGCAATATCTGGTCGGCTACGTCGGCACCATGAGCATCCAGGAAGGCCTGGATATCCTGATTGACGTCGCCCAGCATTTCAAAGAGCAGGGTCGCCGCGATGTGCACTTCACCTGCGTCGGCGGAGGGCCAGGGCTGGCCAGCCTGCGGCAGATGGTGAAAGACAAAAATCTCGAGGACACCATCAACTTCACCGGCCGTGTTCCTGACCAGCAGTTGCTGGATATCCTTTCCACTGCCGACGTATGCGTGAACCCCGACAAGCCGTGCGAGATGAACGACATCTCCACCATGATCAAAATCATGGAATATATGGCGCTGTCGAAACCGATCGTGCAGTTTGATCTGAAAGAGGGAAGATTCAGCGCCGGAGAAGCTTCGCTGTACGCCGACAACAAGAATCAAATCCCGGATTTCGCCGCCAAAATCCTATGGCTGCTGGAGCATCCGGAAGAAAGAAAGAAAATGGGCGAGTTCGGATACGGACGGGTGCAAAAACAACTCGCCTGGGAGTATTCGGTGGAGAACCTTCTGGCAGCCTATCAACGTGTTTTCAGTAAGTGAACGTGGTCAAGGAGTAACGGCCATGAAACCTTTAGTATCAATTCTCATCCCGGCATATAACGCCGGAGAATGGTTGGCGGACACACTGCGCTCCGCGCTCGCGCAAACCTGGGAGCGAAAAGAAATCATCGTAGTGGACGATGGTTCCAGCGACCAGACACTGGCGATTGCTCGGCAGTTTGAATCCGATACCGTACACGTATTTACCCAACCAAATCAGGGCGCTGCCGCCACCCGCAACCGGGCTTTTGCTCTCAGTAAAGGTGACTACATTCAGTGGCTGGATGCCGACGATCTGCTGGCGGCAAATAAGATTGCCCGGCAGATGGAGACACTGGAGCAGAGTCCTAACAAGAGATTGCTGGTTTCCTCGGGCTGGGCAAATTTCATGCACCGCCCCTGTCGAGCGGAGTTTGTTCCTACTGCCCTGTGGTGTGACCTTTCGCGGGTGGAGTGGCTTTTGCGCAAGATGGGGCAGAATCTCCACATGCAGACCGCAACTTGGCTGGTCAGCCGGGAGTTGACCGAAGTGGCCGGCCCGTGGAACACGAAGTTGTTGGGCGATGATGATGGCGAGTACTTCTGCCGCGTCCTTCTTGCCAGCGAAGGGGTGCGGTTTGTGCCCGAAGCCCGGGTCTACTATCGCGTCTCCGGGACCAGTCAGCTTAGCTATATCGGGCGCTCCGGGAAAAAGATGGAGGCGCAGTGGCGATCCATGCAATTGCATATGGATAGTCTGCGCTCTTTGGAGGACAGCGTGAGAGTCCGGGCTGCCTGTGTGACCTATCTGCAAAATTGGCTGACCTTCTTCTATCCGGAGCGGATGGATCTCGTGAAGCAAGCAGAACAGGCGGCGCAGAACCTGGTTGGGAAACTGCAAGCGCCACAGTTGTCGTGGAAATATTCGTGGATCAAGACGCTTTTTGGCTGGCGCGCCGCCAAGCGCGCTCAGGTGTCGTTGCGGGCGGTCCGCTGGTCGGTGACGCGTTTTAGGGACAAGCTGCTGGCAGCACAATGCACCAGCGGGAAGGACCCGAAGCGCCAATGTTGGCAGTGCGCGGCCCAGGACCTGTCAATTCATCCTGACATTACCGCGTACCAGCCTCTTCATTAACTGTTGTCTTTGCCTGGCAAGTCTGCAGTCTATTCTACGGGCAGGAGCGATATGGCACTACCTGATATGAGCAATTCGATGTATGTAGCAAAGTTGCGCTACATACAGACCATTCATGAGCCGGCGGAGCGGCGTAATCCGGACACCATGGTGCGGCATTTCATGCCCTTCAAGGTGCGACTACAGACGCGATGGATGGGGAAAGACGATCTCTCCAAACTGCGCTCAGACCCGTTCTATTACTATCTGCTCGCGCGCACCAAGTATTACGATCAGGTGGTGGGCGGCGCCTTCGGCGCTGGCATCGAGCGTTTTGTCATGGTGGGGTGCGGCAGTGATACCCGCTCCTACCGTTTCCGGGAGACGATCCAGAACAAGGGAATCAAAGTTCTCGAGTGCGATCAGGCCGAGTCCATCAACGAGAAAAAGCGCCTGACGAAACAGTGGAGCCATTTTGGCCATGTCGAACACCTGGCCATAGATCTTAACGATCACCAGTGGCCCAAGTTCGAACATTGGCTGGGAAGCGCGAAGCCAAAAACATTGGTGATGCTCGAAGGTGTCAGCCCCTATATCAACGAAAGTGCGTTTGCCGATTTTCTGCGCGTGCTGTCGGCCCGCCTTGCTCCTGGAAGCCATGTGGCCTATGACTTCAAAATTGCCGGAGTCAAGGATGATTTCGGCCGCTCCGGGCGCACGGACAAGCCCTTCCGCCTTACGACTTCAAAAGAGCAGGTCGCGGCTTTTCACAAAACTCTGGGGCTTCAGCTGGACCACATGGAACTTGGGCCAGACCTCAGCAAGCGCCTGGTGCCGAATCTGAACGGATCGCCTTTGTTCGAAGAAGACGGGCTTCTCCGCCTGCACGTGATTGGAGCGTAAGAGCAAACAGCATGAATCCCTTAGTTTCCATTCTGATTCCCGCGTACAACTCTCAGGAGTGGATCACGGAGACCATCGAGTCTGCCCTGGCCCAGACTTGGGCGAAGAAGGAAATCATCATCGTGGATGATGGTTCCAAAGACCAGACTTTGGAGATCGCCAAGCGCTACGAATCCAAAAAGGTTCGGGTTGCCACCCAGGCGAATCAAGGCGCGGCGGTAGCGCGCAATACGGCGTTCGCCCTGTCGCAGGGAGACTATATTCAGTGGCTTGATGCGGACGATGTTCTCGATCCTTACAAGATCGAAAACCAGGTGCGCCAGATCGAGAAAGGCTTAGGCAAGCGGACTTTGCTTTCTGGCGCCTGGGGGCACTTCATCTATCGGCAGAGCAAAGCAAAGTTCATCCCGACGCTTCTCTGGAATGATTTGACGCCGGCGGAATGGCTGACGCGGAAGATGGGGAACAATCTCCACATGCAGACCGACAACTGGCTGGTCAGCCGCGAGCTTACCGAAGCTGCCGGTCCTTGGGATGCGCGGTTGTTCCGGGACAACGACGGAGAGTATTTTTGCCGGGTGATCCTTGCCTCCGATGGAGTCCGGTTTGTTCCTGAGGCAAAATCTTACTACCGCAGCGCAGGATTCACGTCCATCACCTATATCGCAGGCTCCAACAAGAAACTCGAATCCTTATTCATTTCCATGAAGCTGCACATCGAATATTTACGTTCCCTCGAAGACAGCGAACGGACGAGAGCGGCGTGTGTGCATTACATCGGCGTCTGGCTGCCGGAGTTTTATCCTTACCGTCCGGACATCGCTGAGCAACTGAAAAAATTGGCTGCTGAACTCGGCGGAAAAGCCGAAGACCCGCGCTTGTCCTGGAAATACAACTGGCTAGTGCAGTTGTTTGGCTGGGGCGCAGGCCGCCGGGCTCAGCTCATACTGCCGAGAATCAGGAAGTCCATGATCATCGGTTGGGACAAGGCGATGCAGCAATTCGAAGGCGGGAAACCGGCAACTGGGAACATTGAGAAATCGAAAAATACCACTCAAACGTCCCCTGTTTAAGAACTCAAAAAGAGGCTGACACATGATCATTACGAGTACACCACTGCGTATTTCATTTTTTGGCGGAGGGACTGACTATCCCGTGTGGTATCGCGAGCACGGGGGCGCAGTGTTGGCCACGACGATCAATAAATCGTGCTATATCACGATCCGCAGGCTGCCACCTTTCTTCGAATACCACAGCCGTGTCTCTTATTCGCGCGTGGAAAATGTCCTGCAAAACAGCGCCATCGAACATCCTTCCGTACGGGCCTGTCTGCAATTCATGAAAATGCAGGAAGGGGTGGAAATCCACCACGTTGCCGACCTGCCTGCGCGCACCGGACTGGGCACCAGTTCAGCATTTACCGTGGGGCTGCTGCTCGGTCTCTACGCGCTTAACAACAAGATGCGCGACAAGCACTCTCTTAATGCCGATGCAATTCATGTGGAGCAGGAAGTCGTCAAGGAAGCAGTCGGATCCCAGGACCAGACCAGCGCGGCCTATGGCGGCTTTAACCGCATCGATTTCAATACCGATGGCGGGATCGAAGTGAACCGCGTTTTAGCCGAGCCCCAGCGATTGGCCGAGTTGGAACAGAACCTGGCGCTGTTCTTTACCGGGTTTTCCCGCATCGCCTCCGAAATCGCCACCGAGCAGGTGAAGATTACCCCGCACAAAAAGAAAGAACTGGAGACGATGTATCAGTTGGTGGATGAAGCGGAAGCGATTGTCACCAGCCCCAACCGGTCGCTGGATGAATTCGGCCGCTTGATGCATGAGAGCTGGCAGGTGAAGCGCTCCCTGACGCAAAAGATCTCCAATGCCAACATCGACGAAATTTATAACGCGGGCCTGGAGGCAGGAGCGTTAGGTGGAAAGCTGTTGGGCGCGGGCGGCGGCGGCTTCATGCTGTTTTACGTTACTCCCGAAAAGCGGCAGTCTTTGCGCGAAAGGCTGAAGAAATTGTTGTGCGTCCCAATCGGATTCTCCAGTCGCGGCAGTCATGTCGTGGTTTACGAACCCGAGGAGTTGTACGACCAATCGGTCGTGGATGAACGCTCAGTGGTTTACGCTGAGCACGCCTGACCATCGTGCAGTGGACATCCATGTCATAAACCCGCTTTCCGACTCGCGTTGGGATGAATTGGTGAACAATCATCCGCGGTCTTCGGCCTTCCATCAGCGGGGCTGGTTGCAGTCATTGGCCCGTACTTACGGCTACGAACCCTTCGGACTCACGAGTTCTCGGGAGGGCGAGCGCTTAAAAGATTGCGTTGTGTTATGCCGGATTTCCAGTTGGATTACGGGGGGCCGTTTTGTCTCTCTGCCTTTTGCCGATCATTGTGAACCATTGTTGGCTCACCCGGAGGAGTTAGGAAGGTTTATTGAATGGCTGCGGTTGGAATGTGACCGGCAGAGATGCGGTTACGTCGAACTGAGGCCGCGGACTCCCCATGGGGACTTCGGCCTAAGACCAGGCAGCTCTTACTGTTTTCACGAGTTGGACTTAACGCCTAGCTTAGAACAGCTTTTCGCGGGATTTCATAAAGATTCCATCCAGCGCAAAATCCGGCGGGCGGGAAAAGAAGGATTGATCTGCGACACCGGGACTTCTGTACAGCATGTGGATGAGTTCTACCGCTTATTACTCATGACCAGGCGGCGCCACGGATTATTTCCTCAACCAAGGAACTGGTTCAGGCACTTGGTGGCTTGCATGGGCGATAAGATTCAGATCCACCTGGCTCGCAGAAATAACACCACAGTGGCGGCAATACTGACTTTAAAGCATCGCTCGTCGGTCATCTATAAGTATGGATGCTCCGATGAGAGAGTCCACAATCTCGGAGGCATGCCATTTTTGTTTTGGAAGCTGATCGAAGGCAGTAAAGCAT
The DNA here is from genome assembly GCA_963837365.1 of uncultured Acidobacteriota bacterium. GTDB lineage: Bacteria > Acidobacteriota > Terriglobia > Terriglobales > Acidobacteriaceae > CAWBXL01. The sequence goes on along the minus strand of CAWIMW010000002.1, from coordinate 84,846 downwards.
CCGGGGCCGAAGAAATTGATTTTGGCCGGTCGGACACAGATAACGCGGGCCTGGTCACCTTCAAGGACCGGTTTGGGGCCATTCGAAAGCAGTTGACTTATCTGCGCTATACGAACCAGCAGGAAGCAAAAGCAACCACCGGTCTGAACCCGGCGCTGGTTCGGCCTTTGTTTCCCCTTTTACCTGACGCGGCTTTGTCGCTCGGTGGCAGACTCCTCTACAAACATGTAGGGTAGCGCCAGAGCACACATCATCTTGCAGCCCTCCCGCAACTAAAGAATGCTGATTTTAGAGAGGAAATGAATGACAAAGACTGCCCTAGTCACCGGCGCTGAAGGTTTTATCGGATCCAACATGGTGAAGTTCCTTCAGGCCAAGGGATGGAAAGTGTTCGGAACCTACCGTCCGCATGACTCCAACAACTTTCCCAAATTGCCGAACCTGAAATTTGTGCAATGCGATCTGCGCAATGGCCAGCGGGTGGAGCAGGTTGTGCAGCACTGCCAGCCCACGCACATCTTCCACCTGGGGGCGCAGAGCTTGCCCACGGTTTCCTGGTCTGACCCGGTGTTTACATTCGAGTCGAACATCATGGGATCGTTGTACCTGTTCGAGGCGGTACGCTACATGAAGAAGCGGCCGGTGGTGGTGTCTGCTTGTTCGAGCGCAGAGTATGGCAACGTGCCGCCGGAAGCCATCCCGGTCACCGAAAAGCAGCCGCCGGTGCCCTTGCATCCCTATGGCATCAGCAAGCTGTGTCTCGATTTGCTGGCGCGTGAATATCACGCCGACTACGGCGTGCCGGCGGTAAATATCCGCTTGTTCAATACCACGGGGCCGGGCAAAACCAACGACGCCCCTTCGGATTTCGTGCGGCGGATTGTACGCATCAAGAAAGGCCTCCAGCCACCCATCTTGGAAGTCGGAAACTTGAAACCGCGGCGCGCTTTCCTCGATGTATACGACACCGTGCGCGGTTTTTATGCCGCGGCCATGAAAGGCAAGCGCGGCGAAGCGTACAACCTATGTGCGGCCCAGACCTACGAGATTGGCGAACTGCTCCACATGGCGATCAAGCTTTCCGGCGTAAAAGCTGAAGTGCAAGCTGCGCAGCAGTTGATGCGGCCGTCGGACGAGAAAATCATTTTCGGCAGCACTGACAAGATCCGCAAGGACACTGGGTGGAAGCCTACACGCACGATCGAGCAAACGCTCAAGTCCATGATTGAGCATTGGGACCGGGTGATGTAACCGAACTGATATTGACCTTTAGCAAACCAAATGCTGATACTTGAATTTATGACTGCAATAAAATTCCGGCGGTCCTGCTGGTGGGCGGTTTCGGTACGCGTCTGCGTTCCGTCGTACCCAATGCGCCTAAGCCCTTGGCCACGGTTGGTGATAAGTCATTCCTGGAATTGCTGGTGCGGCAGCTGCGCAGCCAGGGAATTCGCCGGCTGGTGCTGTGTACCGGATATCTGGCCGACCAGATTGAGAAACACTTTGGCGACGGCCATCCGTGGGATGTTTCGATTCAATACTCCAAAGAATTGCAGCCGCTGGGGACGGCGGGTGCGGTGAAACTGGCGGAGACCTGCCTAAACGATGCGGCAGAATTTTTAGTGATGAACGGCGACTCGTTCATGGAAGTGGACCTGGACCGGCTGTTGCAATTTCACCGCGATCACAAAGCTGTGGTGAGCATGGCAGTGCGGCGGGTCGAAAACGCCAGCCGATACGGCACAGTCCGGCTGGAAACGGGCAACCGGGTAGTCGGGTTCCAGGAAAAAACCGGAAGTGAAGCCCCCGGCGTGGTGAATGCCGGAGTATACGTTTTTAATCGCGAGGTGCTTCAGCACATTCCCCCTGGCCCATGCAGCCTGGAGAAAGAAGTTTTCCCCCGGCTGTTAGCTGGGGGAGTTTACGCGCTGGAACAGCATGGGGTCTTTATTGACATCGGCACGCCGGAAGATTACGCGCGCGCCCAGGAAATCTGTGATCGCCTGTACCAGGCGGCCTCCCTCAAGTCGTAAACAAGAATTGAGCGCTATCGGAGGATGACGGACATGAAAGATTTCGAGCAGCGGGTAAGCGAATCGATCAAGGCTTCGATCGCGACCAAGCAGCAGTTGCTGGGCAATCAGGAATTGATTGCCATGATCGCCAAGGTCAGTGAAATGCTGGTCAAGACCTTCACCCAGGGCAATAAAGTGATGTTGTTTGGCAACGGGGGCAGCGCGGCCGATTCGCAGCACATCGCGGCGGAATTTGTGGGGCGTTTTGCCTTTAATCGTCCGGCGCTTCCTGCGTTGGCCTTGTCCGTGAACACATCGTGCCTGACCGCGATTGGAAATGACTATGGATTTGATCAGGCTTTTTCCCGGCAGATCGAGGCCCTGGGACGCCCGGGAGATATGGCGATCGGCATCTCCACCAGCGGGAACTCGCCCAATGTGTTACTAGGACTCGAGACGGCGAAGAAAATGGGCATCCACAGCGTGGCCTTTGCCGGATGCACCGGAGGCAAGATGAAAGCTGCCGCCGATTACTGCATCTGCGCGCCGTCCAACGAAACCCCGCGCATTCAGGAGTGCCACATCCTGATCGGGCATATTATCTCGGAACTCACCGAAGAAACCATTTTTCATGACAAGAAAAGCGGCGTTTCTAGATCGTGACGGAGTGATCAACCAGAAGGCCCCGGAGGGCGAGTATATCACGCGCTGGGAGGAGGTGAAATTTCTCCCCGGTGTGGCCGAGGCGATTGCCCAGTTGAACCAGGCCGGGTGGCAGGTCATCCTCATCAGTAATCAGCGCTGCGTGGCCAAAGGGTTGTTGAGCATTCCCGATCTCGAAGTGCTGCACCGGCGGATGCGCGATTGGCTGGCCGAGCGTGGGGCGAGGATCGATGCGGTTTATTACTGTCCGCACGAGAAGACCACGCCGCCGTGCGATTGCCGCAAGCCTGAACCCGGGATGCTGGTGCAAGCGGCCCGCGACCACGGTATAGACATGCCCAGTTCCTGGATGATCGGGGATTCGCCAAGTGACGTCGAAGCCGGCCGGCGCGCGGGGTGCAAGACATTGCGCATTCAACCCGCGGACGTGGAAACCGATCGAGCCGCCGACGTTCGCGCATCCTCTTTACATGAAGGAGTTACGCAGATTCTTCAAGTGCAAGCTTCCTTGCAGCAATGAATGCGTTGCTGCTTTGGGACACTCCCTATCGGTGCTATGGAAGTTTTGCAATCTCTGACTATCATGAGATGGATTAGTCGCTGGAATGTCCAATCCTGTCTTAAATCACTATCGCTGTCCGGCGAATTTTTTTGATTCCGTCGTGCATGGTGAGCTGTCCGCCGATGCGGGCTTTTTCCAGTTTGGCCCAAAGATCACTTGTTACGGGCGTTCTTCCAAGGCGGAGGCGTCGTTTGACGGGGAGCGGCTGCATCTACCCTTTGATCCAACCGAAGTGATAGACAATCTGCGTCTCGAACACTACCTGGGAGCGCAACGGGAACGGATCGGACTTCTTCGCAAGCTTTACTACTATGTCCGTCCCTTTACCAACTTAGCCGCGCGACGTCGCATTCAGAAATTTCACGCGCGCAACTGGGAGAGAAATAGTTTTCCGCGCTGGCCGGTGGACACCACGGTCGAAGAACTCTGCGAGGAACTCCTCTTACTGGCCATGCGCGGGAAGGGCGTGGACAGTGTCCCATTCATCTGGTTCTGGCCGGACAATGCGCGGGCCGCGCTGATCATGACGCATGATGTCGAGAATGAGCTTGGCCGCGACCATTGCAGCGCGCTGATGGACCTTAACGATGCTTACGGAATCAAGGCATCGTTCCAGGTGGTGCCGGAAGCGCGTTATGCGGTCCCCGAAAGCTATTTGCGGGCCATACGCGGACGGGGCTTCGATGTGGAAATTCAGGACCTCAACCACGACGGCCGCTTGTTCGATGACCACCAAGAGTTCCTGCGCCGCGCGGCCCGGATCAATCGTTATGCCAAGGAATTTGGCGCGAGCGGGTTTCGCGCGGCGGTACTGTACCGCAAGCCGGAGTGGTATGGGGCCTTCGATTTTTCTTTCGACATGTCCATGCCGAATGTGGCCCCCATGGATCCGCAGCGCGGCGGCTGTTGCAGCGTAATGCCGTACTTCATCGGCAATCTCCTTGAACTGCCGGTGACCACGGTGCAGGACTATACCCTATGGAACGTGCTGGGCCAGTATTCGATTGATCTCTGGCAGACCCAGATGGAACTCATCCGCAGCAAGCATGGACTGATCAGTTTTATTGTCCATCCTGACTATGTGATTGAAAAGGAGCCACGGTCAGCCTATGAGGGCCTGCTGCGGCATATTCGGGACACACGCCAGGAAAACAACATCTGGTGCGCCCGACCTGCTGAAATCGACGCCTGGTGGCGTGCCCGTAGCAAGATGACGGTGGAAAAGGAAGGCAATTGCTGGCGAATTAAGGGTAAAGGGGCGGAACGCGCCTGTCTTGCCTATGCCAGAAGTGTCGACGGCAGAATAAGTTACGAGATAAATCAAACTTCAGAACCGATGGCCTGGGCCTCGGGCACGCGATAATCGGCAGACTACGTTATCTGGTATGATTTGGGAAGTAACCTCCCCTCAAGTGACCTCCTCCCAGTAACTATTGGGCCATTGTACGTTTGTAGAATACAGGTAAGATTGTGGTTGACCGCCGGAGCTTTGGGCGTGTGAAATCATAACTTTAAGAGTACTCTCAGACGTGTTTACATGCCGGTGACGGACGCAAAAACCAGCAACTTGGCGTAGCCTTCCACTTGGAACGCTTCGCCTCCATCCAGCACTATTAAGTGAAACGATTTGCGCATTAGGCAAGCTCTAAATCTCTCAAGGGTAGGGTGAAATGAAAGTATTGCTAACCGGGCACAAGGGCTATATCGGGTCAGTCGGCGGGGCGATGTTGAAAGAAGCTGGCCATGAGGTGGTCGGCTTGGATACTGGGCTGTTCGAAGGCTGCGATTTCGGCGAGCCGGCGGCCAAGCTGCCCGAAGTCCGTAAAGACATCCGTGACCTGACCAAGGCTGACCTGGAAGGCTTTGACGCCGTAGTCCACCTTGCGGCTCTGTCCAATGACCCGCTCGGCAATCTGAACGGCAACCTGACTTACGACATCAATCACCACGCTTCGGTGAAACTGGCGGAACTGGCCAAGCAGGCCGGCGCCAAGCGCTATGTTTTCGCGTCATCGTGCAGCACTTACGGCGCGGCGGGAGATGACTTTCTCGATGAGACCGCTTCGCTGAATCCCGTAACCGCCTACGGCGAGTCCAAAGTTTTTGTGGAGCGGGATGTTAAAAAACTGGCCGACGACCATTTCTCGCCGACCTTCATGCGGAATGCGACTGCGTACGGGGCATCTCCCCGCTTACGGCTGGACGTGGTTTTGAATGACTTTGTCGCGGCTGCGGTCACCACCGGCAAGATTTTCATCAAGAGCGACGGCACACCGTGGCGTCCCATCGTCCATATCCGCGACATCATGGGGGCTGCCATCACCGTGCTCTCCGCACCGAAAGAGAAAATCCACAACGAAGTGTTCAACGTCGGCAGTAAGGCAGAAAACTACCGCATCAGCGAGCTGGCTGACATTGTGAAGGACATCACTGGCGCGAAGATCGAATACGACCCCAACGGCGGCCCGGACAAGCGCTGCTATCGCGTCACCTGTGACAAGATTGAGCGCGTACTCGGCTTCAAGCTGAAGTGGAACGCTCCGAAAGGGGCGCAGGAACTTTATGACGCATACCGCAAGGCTGGGCTCACCGACCAGCAACGCAGCCGCTATCTGCGGATCGCGACCATCCAGCGCCGTCTAAAAGACGGAGAACTGGATTCCTCGCTTCACTGGATTGCGGAAAAACAACCGGTAGGCGTGTAACAAAACAGGAACCTTTGGAGACGGGTTTAGCCCCGTCCGCCGGAGCAAGCCCCGACTCCACACAAGCTCATAAGGAGACAGGATTCGCAAATGATTTTTACCGAGACCAAGCTGAAGGGCGCATTCATCCTCGACCTGGAAAAGCGCGAAGACTCACGCGGCTTTTTCGCTCGCGTCTTCTGCCAGAACGAAATGAAGGCCTACGGACTAAACCCGACCATTGCCCAGGCAAATACTGCATTCAATATCAGGAAGGGGACCGTCCGCGGCATGCACTTCCAGTTTCCGCCCGCTGCCGAAACCAAGCTGGTGCGTTGCACGCGTGGCGCGATTCTCGACATCATCGTGGACTTGCGGCCTGAGAGTCCCACCTATTTTCAGCACATCGCGGTCGAACTGAACGAAGACAACTATCGGGCTCTATACGTGCCCGAGCGTTTCGCGCACGGATATCAAGCTCTCCGCGATAAGACGGAAACCAGCTATCAGGTGGGCGAGTTTTATACTCCCGGCACCGAAGGCGGCTTGCTCTACAACGACCCACGCCTGGGACTGGAATGGCCCCTGCCGGTAGCCGTAATCTCAGACAAGGACAAAGTTTGGAAGCCATTGAGCGAGCAGGAAACCGAGCTCAAGCAGAAAATGACCCGGTTGGAACCGGTCAGCGTAGGGTAAGCGCTGTCCATCGAGGAATTTCAAAATGATATTGGTTGATACCGCACTGGAAGCCCGTCATAAGGAAGGCCGTCCCATCCGCGTAGCTTTAATCGGCGCTGGTTTCATGTCGCACGGCCTGGCCAATCACATCGTCAACACTACCGTGGGCATGCGTCTGGTGGGCGTGTACAACCGCACGCCGCAGCGGGCGTTCGATCTTTGCCAGTACGCTGGAGTCAAGGATGTTGCCTCTCCCACGACGCAGCGCGAAGTTGACCTTGCGATCCGGGAAGGCAAGACGGTCGCCACCGGCGATGCATTCTTATTGGCGCGTTCCACCGAGGTCGATGTGCTGGTGGATGTTACCGGCTCGGTCGAATTCGGCGCGCGGGTTGCCTTTGAAGCCTTCAAGCACCACAAAGATGTTGTACTGATGAATGCGGAAATCGACGCCACCATCGGCCCCATCATGCAGACTTATGCCGCAAAACATGGCGCCATTTTTTCCGCCTGCGATGGCGACGAGCCGGGCGTGCAGATCAACCTGTACCGCTGGGTGAAAGGCCTGGGCCTGACCCCGCGCGTGATTGGCAACATCAAAGGCCTTCAGGACCCCTATCGCAATCCCACCACGCAAAAGGGGTTTGCCGAGAAGTGGGGACAAAATCCGGCCATGGTCACCAGCTTCGCCGATGGCTCCAAGATCAGTTTCGAACAAGCCATCGTTGCCAATGCAACTGGTTTTAAAGTCATGAACCGCGGCATGTCACGCGGCATGGATTACAAAGACGATGTCATGAAAATCGGCAGGATCTATGATATCGAGCAAGTCCGCAAGCTGGGCGGAGTCATTGATTACGTCGTGGGCACGCCACTGACTAAGGTCTATGTGCTGGCCGAGCATCCCGATCCCAAGCAGCAGCACTATCTCAATCTCTACAAAATGGGCGAAGGCCCGTTGTATTCGTTCTTCACCCCTTACCATTTGGTCCACTTTGAAGTTCCGGCGGCGATTGCCCGCGTGGCGCTGTTCCGTGATTCGCTGGCTAAGCCGCTGGGCGGTCCCGTGGTCGAGGTTTGCGCCGTTGCCAAGCGCGAGCTGAAAGCCGGCGAGACCCTCGATGACTACGGCATGTACATGACCTACGGCGAAGCGGTGAACGCGGATGAAATGTGCCGCATGAAGTATCTTCCCGAGGGACTTGTCGAAGGCTGTGTTTTGAAACACGATATCCCAAAGGATGGGGTCATCACCTACGACGATGTCACCCTTCCTCCCGGGCGCCTGGCAGACCAGTTGCGCGCCGAGCAGTACAAGCATTTCCGCGGCGAGACCTGGTTGGAAGAGTTAGTAGCAGTCCACGCTTAATTTGCGCGACGCGAGAAATTTGTCATTCCGACGAGGAGCGTAGCGACAAGGAGGAATCCGCTTTCCTGGACAGTGAAAAAGCAGATTCCTCGCGCAAAGAACGCGCTTCGGAATGACAAGGAAATAGGGACAGGGGAATGAAGGTCGTTCTATTTTGCGGCGGTCTGGGGATGCGTATCCGCGATGCGGAGGACGTGCCCAAACCCATGGTGCACATCGGCCAGCGGCCCGTGCTGTGGCACGTGATGAAGTACTACGCCCATTATGGCCACAAGGATTTCATCTTGTGCCTGGGCTACAAGGCCGAAGCCATCAAAAACTATTTTCTGAACTATAACGAGTGCGCCTCGAATGACTTCGTGCTGTCCGGAGGCGGCAAAGACCTCAAGCTGATCAACAGCGACATCCACGACTGGCGCATCACCTTCGCGGACACGGGGATCAGTTCGAACATCGGCATGAGGTTGAAAGCCGCGCAGAAATATCTGGAAGGCGAAGAGGAGTTTCTGGCCAACTACAGCGACGGCCTGAGCGACCTGCCGCTCGACCAACAGCTGGCCCACTTTCACCAGCAGAACAAGGTAGCGAGCTTCGTATGCGTGAAGCCCAACCTGACCTATCACACCGTGTCCATCGCCCAGGGCAACGGCAGCCTGGTTTCGGACATTCATCCCATGACCAATGACGATCTGCGCATCAACGGCGGATACTTCATCTTCAAGAAGCAGATTTTCGATTACATGAAGGACAAGGAAGAATTGGTCATCGAACCCTTCCAGCGCCTGCTGAAGGAGAAGCAACTGATTGGCTACACCTACGACGGTTTCTGGGAGAGCATGGATACGTTCAAAGACCGGCAGCACCTGGAAAGCCTGGCCTCGGGCGGACATGCGCCTTGGGAAGTCTGGAAGACCAACGGGAGCAAGCTGTAGCTTCGCTGCATAACCTATGCTCTCCATCAGCGCAGTGCAAAACGGGCAACCCCTTAAGCTTCTCTGTATCGGCTGCCATTCTGACGATATAGAGATCGGCTGCGGCGGGACAATTTTACAGCTGCTCTCAAGCAATCCAAACCTGGAATTTAGCTGGGTGGTATTTAGCCATGGTGGCAGCGAGAGGGAGAAAGAAGCGCGCAAGAGCGCCGAGCTTTTCCTGGAAAAAGCGAAAAAGAAAGAGCTGATCGTGAAGGATTTCCGGGATGGATTCTTCCCCTTTGAAGGCGCGAGAATCAAAACTGTATTTGAAGAAGAATTGAAACAGATCAAACCCGATATAGTCTTCACCCAGAACCGTAAAGATGCCCACCAGGACCACCGCTTGATTGCGGAGCTGACCTGGAACACCTTCCGCAATCATCTGGTTCTGGAATATGAAATTCCGAAGTATGACGGCGACCTTGGCCAGCCGAACTTTTTTGTCCCCCTCGACAAAGAGATGTACACGAACAAAGTCGATTTCTTAATGAAAGCTTTTGCCACCCAGCGTGCCAAGCGCTGGTTTGAGCCGGAACTTTTTCTCGGACTCATGCGGCTGCGGGGCATGGAGTGCAACTCCCCCAGTGGCTATGCGGAAGCTTTCTATTCACGCAAGTTTGTTCTCTAAGCGGGCTCAAAGTTTAAATGAAGGATTTAAAAGAAAAAACCATACGTGGCGGTTTCGCCAGGATCTTGGCACAGGCGGCGAACTTTGTGTTCCGCATCGGCTCGCTCATGATCATGGCCCGCCTGCTTCTCCCTCAGGACTTCGGTCTGGTGGGCATGGTCACGGCCTTTACCGGCATTCTCAATCTGTTCCGCGACTTCGGTCTTTCGACCGCGACGGTGCAGCGCGAAGAAGTCAGTAACGAGCAGTTGTCCACGCTGTTCTGGATCAATCTTCGTGGTTGGCGCGGTCCTTGGCGATCTTTTGCAGTGGTGTTCGCCCCGCTGGTGGTCAGCATTTACCATGAGCCACGGCTGCTCGGGATCACCATGGTGTTGTCGCTGGGCTTCCTGTTCAATGCCGCCGGAATCCAGCATTCCGCCATCCTGCAACGCCATCTCCGCTTCACCGCGTTGGCGGTCATCAATGTCGTGGCGCTGGTGGTAGCCGCGCTTGTCGCCATCGGCATGGCCATGCTGGGTTTTGGGTACTGGGCGCTGGTGGGGCAAGCCGTTGCCTTTCCCCTGAGGACTACCATCGGGTGTCTGGATCGTGGCCGGCTGGACTGCCCGGCATGCCACGCCGGGGCGCGGAAGTCCGCTCCATGATGAAGTTTGGCGGGACCCTGACGCTGAACGGCATTATCGTTTATATCGGCTACAACATGGACAAAGTCCTGCTGGGCCGCTTCTGGGGCGCGGAAGACCTCGGACTTTATGGCCGCGGCTATCAGCTGATCAATATTCCCACCGACAATCTCAACTCAGTCCGTCGGCGAAGTTGCCTTCTCGGCGATGTCGCGCGTGCAGAACGACCGGCCGCGGCTGAGGAATTACTTCCTCAAGGGATACTCGCTGGTGCTCGCCATGACCATCCCGATGACCATCATGTGCGGGTTCTTCGCGAACGACCTGATCCAGGTTCTGCTGGGGCCGAAGTGGGCCGCGACGGCGCCGATCTTTCCAGCTGCTGGCGCCGACGATCCTGATCTTCGCCATGATCAATCCGCTGGCATGGCTGATGTTCGCGCTGGGGATGGTGGGACGGAGCCTGAAGGTTGCGATGGTACTGGCGCCGTGGTGATGTGCGGATATCTCGCCGGGCTGCACTACGGGCCGAAGGGCGTGGCTTTCGGCTATTCGGCGATCATGATTCTGTGGGTGATTCCCCACATCGCCTGGTGCGTGCATGGCACCGGCGTTTCGCTGCGTGACATTCTCGTGACCGTATCCAAGCCCCTGCTTTCGGGGCTGGTGGGAGCGGCCGTGGCCTTCGCCGTCCATCGCCTCTGCATACCGCTGATGCCGGCGCTGCCGAGGGTCGTCATTGCCGGCGTGGTGCTTCTGATCGTTTATGTGGGCATGCTGTTCTACGTCATGGGGCAGAAGGCGCTGTACATGGATGTGATCAAAGGGTTCCGCAAGCGCGCGCCGGTGGAGGACAAGGCCCTGGCCCCGGCCTAGCTTTTTGGATGACAGTCAGCATCGACAATTCGGGCCAGCCGCTGGTAAGCATTGTCACGCCCGTGTACAACGGAGCGGAGTTTCTCTCCGAGTGCATCGAGAGCGTTTTGGCGCAGACCTACCAGAATTGGGATTACACGATCGTGGACAATCGCAGCACCGACGGAACCGGGGAAATTGCCCGCGGTTACGCGGCCAAGGACCGGCGCATCCGGGTGCATGAGAACCAGGAGTTCCTGCGCGCGATCCCGAACCATAATCACGCCTTGCGGCAGATTTCTGCGGAGAGCAAGTATTGCAAGGTTGTGTTCGGCGACGACTGGATTTTTCCCCACTGCCTGGAGCAGATGGTTGCGGTGGGGGAAGAGAACCCTTCGGTTGGATTGATCAGCGCCTACGCGCTTGAAGGAAAACGCGTGGCGTGGAGCGGACTGCCGTATCCCAGCCGGCGGGTTTCCGGACGGGACATCTGCCGCCGGCATTTTCTGGAGGCCTTGTATCTTTTCGGCTCTGCCACCACGGTGCTGTATCGCGCCGATCTGGTGCGTGCGCGTAATCCCTTTTTCAACGAAGCCAATATTCACGCCGACACGGAGGTTTGTTTCGACCTGCTGCGGAATTCGGATTTTGGTTTTGTGCACCAGGTGCTCACTTTCACCCGCATCCGGGAAGAGTCGCTGACCGCAATGTCAAATGATTTGCAGACCTCTTCCAGCGGAATCCTGTATGCGCTGCGGGCCTTCGGGCGCGAATATTTGAGCGAAGGCGAATTTCAGTCCTGCTGGGAGCATGTGTTGTCTGGATACTACGAATTTCTGGCCAAAAGCTTCTTGGAAGGACGGGACGCGAAGTTCTGGGAGTATCACAAGGGCAAGCTGAGAGAACTAACGGGCGGTTTCAGCCTCGTCCGCCTGGCGGGCCGGATGCCCAAGGCGATGGGGTCCTTCGTTTTCCAGGAAGCCTTCAAGAAGATTTTCAAGGCCCCTCCCACGCCATCGGAACATACGATTTCTGGAAGCACTCCCCCCACCGGCTTGCCAGCGAAGGAGACGCACTAGCAGATGAAAAGCAGTTCAGTTCATGCCAAGCCACTGGATCTCAAGGCGGGAGAGTGGGTCGAAGTCCGCAGCCAGGAAGAGATTCTGGCCACGCTCGACGAAAAGGGCTGGCTCGAGGGCCTACCCTTCATGCCGGAAATGCTGCAATACTGCGGGCAGAAGTTGCGCGTCTACAAGCGCGCCGACAAGACCTGCGACACAGTTGTGCCATGGTCAATCCGCCGGATGGAGAACGCGGTCCATCTGGAGACGCGCTGCGACGGCTCGGGCCACGGCGGCTGTGAGGCAGGCTGCCTCATTTTCTGGAAGGAAGCCTGGCTCAAGCGGGCTGAGAAAAATACAGTCTCTTCGCAAAGCATGGTTCCGTTCGCGAGCGCGCACGGCCGGAACGCGCGGCTCGTTTCAGTAGGGAGTCTGTTGGCGGCGAGTCAAAAGACCAATCCCGAGGGAGAGAGTCATCTACAACTGCCAGGCCACCGAACTGCACAACTTCACTTCCGAAATGAAGTGGTGGGATCCGAGACAATACGCCCGCGACATTCGCTCGGGCAACTTGGCCAGCGGGTTCGAGGCCAACTCCAGGATTGAGCGGATTCTTGAAAAAGCACTGGCCCTCATCAGGGTGATTCGTGCCCATCTTCTGAGCTTTGTGCGGGAGCATAAGGGGATTTCCTATCCTCCGGTCGCTGGAACACAGGCCAAAACGCCGCTGGAAGTCCTCGATCTTCAGCCCGGTGAACTGGTCCAGGTGCGCAGCCGGGAAGAGATCATCGCCACCCTGGACAAAAACAAACGCAATCGCGGCCTGCTGTTCGATGGCGAAATGCTTCCTTTTTGCGGGGGAATTTACCGTGTGCTCCGGCGGGTCCATCACATCGTGGACGAGCGCAGCGGCAAGATGATGGACATGAAAAACCCCTGCATCGTGCTGGAAGGGGTGTTCTGCAAGTCCGAATACAACCGGTTTTGCCCGAGAGCGATTTATTGCTATTGGCGGGAAAACTGGCTGCGCCGTGTACCTGGCCTTACCCCTCCCGCCGCGGGTTGCGAGGAGCGGGAAATGGAAGCCTGTCCGCAACGATAGATAAAGGAAAAACTTTGCATCTTGTTTGTACTTGATTGCAGTTTTGTGTAGTGATGTGTATCCAGGGTGTACCCGTCAATATCCACAAGTACCTCCTGCCCATACGTAGTCTTCCGGGAACCAGCAACTTCTTGCTAGAATAAACAAACTTAACCGAAATTAGGCCTAGATAAACCACATTTCAGGTGAACTGAGAATACCCATGGTGTGTCCAACCTCCCCCGCGTTGCTGGCAGCCGCAAGGAATCGTGCTTGTTCCGGGCCCCGTAAGCCGATTCCATTCGCCGCACGATTGGTTTTGCTTTTCTTTGCTCTGGCCCTCTCGGCGTCCGCAGCTATTTCCTTTGTGCAGGTGAACTCCGCCACCCCTCAGTCATCTTCAACCAGCGTTTCCGTGACCTATACCTCGGCGCAGGCTGCGGGAGATCTGAACGTCATCGTAGTTGGTTGGAACAACAACACGACTGCGGTGAATTCGGTGACGGATAGCAAAGGCAACGTATATCAATTAGCGGTTGGCCCGACCGTTCTATCTGGGTTTCTTTCACAATCCATTTATTACGCAAAGAATATTGCTGCGGCCGCAGCGGGTACGAACTCCGTCACCGTGCAGTTCTCCGGGGCCACGGCCTTTCCTGACATTCGTATTGTGGAATACAGCGGGGCTGACCTATCCAACCCGGTTGACGTGACTGCGGCTGCCACGGGAAACAGCGCCAGCAGCAACAGCGGAACCGCCACCACCACCAATGCTACCGACCTCATATTTGGCGCCGGCACAACAACCACTCACTACACCGGTCCTGGATCCGGCTTTACACAAAGAATCATTACCAACCCGGATGGAGATATTGTCGAAGACCGCACGGTAACCGCGGTAGGAAGCTACAGCGCGGTCGCGCCCATGGCTTCAGGCCGCTGGGCCATGCAGATGGTGGCGTTCCGCACGCCGGTGAGCGGCGGCACGGATACGACTCCTCCTACAGCCCCCTCCGGGTTGGCGGCAAATGCCATAAGCAGCTCACAAATCAATCTGAGTTGGACAGCGTCTACCGACAACGTTGGAGTCACAAATTATCTGATCGAACAGTGTCAGGGGTCGGGATGCAGCAGCTTCACCCAGATTGGAACGGCCAGCGCAACCACCTTCAGCAACACCGGGCTCACAGCGAACACCAGCTACAGCTATCGCGTCCGCGCCACCGACGCCGCAAACAACCTGAGTGCCTATTCGAATACCGCAAGCGCTGCTACATCCGGCGCCGCAGGTCTGCCCGTGTTTGTGACTGAATCGCACTCTGCCACGGACGGTTTTGGCACCTCTGCTAATACCGCCACTTTGCTGCTCAACGTGAGTGGTCCCAACCCGCTTCTCCTCGCCGCCTGGCATTCTGAGTTCGATGGAAGCAATCCCGACGGCTGGACCGTGACAGACAATGGAGTTCCAGGGGTCGAGATTGTTGAGACCAACGGGTATACCGGCGGGGACGGGAACCGGCGCTTCAGAATTTATTACTGGCTGAATCCGCCCGCGGGTACGAACACGGTCGTGATCTCGAATCCGATCGACAACCCGAACGAACTGGCAACCTCCGCACTGCTGTTCAACAATGTTTCCCAAAGCAACCCCCTGGGTACGCCGGTTTTGGATGTTTCCACGGCCGGCCGGACGGGCGAGAGCGAAACCGTGAGCAGCTCCACCAGTGACCTGGTCCTCCATGTGATCGCCGACGCGTTATTCATCCCTGGAAATCTGGGAAGTGGCGAAACGTCCCGTTCACTGGCGAACGATGGGCTCCCGAAGAACGGGCCGGGGGACGGCGATGCCAGCCTGTGGCTTTCCACAAAACCGGGAGGGTCCCCGGCCACGACGGTTTCGTCCTCCGGCTGGGCCAGCGGCCCGGCTCCTTCCCCCAGAGTTATCAATGGCGTCGGAATTGCGATCCATGGAACGGCTTCAGCCGGACCGGCGGGACTGACCGCATCGGCGATTTCAGCCAGCCAAATCAACTTGAGCTGGACGGCCCCTACGGGTACGTTTGCGGTGGCTAACTACTTGATTGAACGGTGCCAGGGCGCCGGCTGCACAAGCTTCTCCCAGGTGGGAACGGTGCCGGCGGGGACCACGGTTTTTGGCGATACTGGGCTCTCTGCCTCCACCAGCTATAGCTATCAGGTGCGCGCCACCGACGGCGCGGGAAACTTCACTGCCTACTCAAACACGGCCAGCGCGGCCACCTCGGCTGTTGTCGACACCCAGCCGCCGACGGCTCCCTCAAATCTGGCGGCAACTGCAACCTCGCCCAGCCAAATCAATCTAAGCTGGACCGCCGCCACCGACAACGTCGGAGTCACGCAATATCTGATCGAACGATGTGTGACGGCCAGCTGCACCTTCGCGCAAATTGGTACTTCTGCGGCCACAACTTTCAGCAGCACGGGCCTGAGTGCGAGTACCGGCTACAGCTATCGCGTGCGCGCGTCGGACGCAACTCCCAATCTGGGGCCGTATTCCAATATCGCCTCCGCGACCACTCCGGCCAGCGACACCCAGGCGCCAACCGCCCCGGCCAATCTCGGCGGGGTTGCGGTGAGTGGATCGGAGATCGACCTAGGGTGGACGGCCGCGACCGACAATGTCGGCGTCACGAACTATATGGTGGAGCGATGCCAGGGCGTGGGCTGCGCGACTTTCGCGCAGATCGGTACTTCCACCACAACCCAGTTCAACAACACCGGTTTGAGTGCCGGCAGCAGCGACAGCTATCGCGTCCGGGCCACCGACGCATCTGGGAATCTCGGTCCCTACTCGAATACAGCAACGACGACTACGCCGGCCATCCCCGCAGGACTGGTGGCGGCCTACAGCTTCAACGAAGGAAGCGGCACGACAGTGACCGACCTTTCGGGGAACAATCTGACGGGGACGATTGTAGGGGCGACCTGGACCACCGGGGGCAAGTACGGGAACGGGTTGTCGTTTGACGGCGCCGGCAGTTATGTAGACCTGGGCAATCCCTCCGCCCTGCAATTGACGGGCAGCATGACGATCGAGGCCTGGATCAACGCTGCGGCCAATCCTGCGGATGACGGTCAGATCGTGGCCAAGTCAGACAGCGCTGGGGGATGGCAATTCAAGACCAGTCCCGACACCGGCCCGCACACCTTTGGGGTAGCGGTGTCAGGAAGTACGGGTGCGCACACCCAGAGATATTCCACCACGGTGCGTGCCCTCAACACCTGGTACCACGTGGCCGGGGTATACGACGCGGCTGCAGGGACGCTGAGCACCTACGTGAACGGAGTTCTGGACAACGGGACGCTGCGGGGATCGGTGCCGGCGTCGCAGCTCAACCAGAACGTAAATGTGAACATCGGGCGGCGCACCGGAGGCAGCGGATATTACTTCAATGGCCTGATCGATGAAGTCCGCATCTACAACCGGGCGCTAAGCCAGGCCGAGATTCAGAGCGACATGAGCACGCCACTGGGAGCGGCCCCGCCGCCACCGGACACGCTACCGCCGACTGCGCCTTCAGCCCTGGCGGCGACTGCGCTGAGTAGTAGCCAGATCAATCTGAGCTGGACCGCTTCCACCGACAATGTGGGGGTTACCCAATACCTGGTCGACGCTGTCCGGCACTGGCTGTACACCTTTACGCAAATCGCGGACCCGACCGGCACGACTTTCAGCGATACCGGCCTCAGCCACGCAACCAGCTACAGTTATCGGGTGCGCGCGACCGACGCAGGTGGGAACCTGAGTCCCTATTCCAATGCTGTCAGTGCGGCCACTCCCGATACCCAGGCTCCCACTACCCCGATCGATTGGCGGCGACCGCCACGGTGCACCCAGATCAATCTCGTGGACGACCTCGACCGACAACGTGCGTACCTATCGTAGAGCTGCTCGGGCGCCGGATGTTCCACGTTTACTCAGATTGGAACGGCAACGGGCACGACTTTCAGCAATACCGGCCTGTCCGCCGGTACCAGCTACAGCTATCGTGTAAGAGCTTCGGATGCAGCCGGCAATCTGAGCGGTTACTCCAATGTGGCCAGCGCGACTACAAATAGGCCGCGGATACCAACCGCCTACCCCGTCAAACCTCTCTGCAACCGCAATTCCACCAGCCAGATCAACCTCAGTTGGACGGCTTCGACGGACAACGTCGGAGTGACGAACTACCTGATCGAGGTGCCAGTGCGTAAGCTGCAGTACCTTCGCGCAAATCGGGATCTCGACGGGAACAACGTTCAACAGCACGGGGCTCACAGCCGGGACGGGGTACAACTACCGGGTACGCGCCAGCGCGCGGCGGCGAACCTCAGCGCGTATTCGAAGGCCAGCGGCCCACTCACCCGACACGCGCGCCCGTGCCGCCGGTCTGTCTGCTTCCGCGGTGAGCGGCACCCAGATCAATCTCAGCTGGACGCTTCCACCGACAATGTGGGCGTGACGCAGTACCTGATCGAGAGCTGCCCGGGAGCGAGTTGCGGCACTTCGCCCAGATCGGCACCGCAACCGGCACCGCTTTCACAACACCGGGCTGTGCGCCAGCACCAGCTACAGCTATCGCGTGCGGCCCCGATGCGGCTTGCAATCTGAGCGGTTACTCCAACGTGGCCAGCGCGATCACTCCGGATACGCAACCGCCAACACCCCGACCGTGACTGCGACCGCAGCAGACCAGACCAGATCAACCTGAGTTGGACGCTCGACCGACAACGTCGGAGTCACGCAATACCTGATCGAGAGTGCCAGGCGCAAGCTGCTCAAACTTTGCTCAAATCGGGACAGCTACCGGCACGACTTTCAGCAACACCGGACTCACCACGGTACCAGCTACAGCTACCGGGTGCGGGCAACCGATGCGGCCAACAATCTCAGCCCCTATTCCAACACTGCCTCGGCAACCACCAACAGTGCTTCCGATACGCAGGCGCCAACCGCTCCCTCGAACTTGGCGGCCACCGCGATCTCCACCAGCCAGATCAATTTGAGCTGGACGGCTTCGACGGACAACGTCGGAGTTACGAACTACCTGATCGAGCAGTGCGTGGCGGCAAGTTGTACCTTCGCGCAAATCGGGACCTCTACGGGAACAACGTTCAACAGCACAGGGCTCACGCCGGGTACCGGGTACAGCTACCGGGTACGCGCAACCGATGCGGCGAACAATCTCAGTGCGTACTCCAACACCGCTAACGCAACCACTCAGTCCGCAGTCGCAGGATTGGTGGCTGCGTACGGTTTCGAAGAGGGAATCGGCACCACGGTGGCCGATCTTTCCGGCAATGGAAACAACGGCACACTGGTCAACGCAACCTGGACCGCGTCCGGCAAATTTGGCAAAGCGCTGGTTTTCAACGGGACCAACGCTGAGGTCACCATCCCCGACGCACCTTCGCTGCACTTGACCAGCGGCTATGACCCTGGAAGCGTGGGTCAATCCGTCCACCGTGAGCGCAAAATGGCGTGATGTGATCTATAAGGGCGGGAACGACAATTATCTGCTGGAAGGAACCACCACCCGCAGCGGTGGCGCGCCGGGAGGCGGAGCGACGATCGGCTCGACCGATCTGGTGCTCAACAACACAGCCGCATTAGCGGCCAATACCTGGGCACACCTGGCGGTGACCTACGATGGAACAACCATGCGTTTCTATGTGAATGGGACGCAGGTTTCCAGCCAGGGGATTACCGGTTCGATCATCACTTCGGCCACTCCGCTCCAGATCGGCGGGGACACTTTCTACAGCCAGTATTTTGCCGGCACCATTGACGAAGTCCGGGTGTACAACGTGGCTCTGACTGCGACCCAGATCCAGGCGGATATGGGCGTGCAGGTTGGGCCGCCGGACACGCAGGCGCCGACTGCACCTTCCACCCTGACGGCCACAGCGGTAAGTGGCACACAGATCAACCTCAGTTGGACGGCTTCCACCGACAATGTTGGCGTATCGCAGTACCTGATCGAGAGCTGCTCGGGAACGGGATGTTCCACGTTTACTCAGATCGGTACGGCCACCGGTACGACTTTCAGTAATACTGGACTGACCGCCGCCACCAGCTACAGCTACCGCGTCAGAGCGTCGGATGCGGCGAACAATCTCAGCGGCTATTCCAACGTGGCCAGCACTTCAACCCTAGCACCGGACACGCAGGCCCCGACCGATCCAACCAACCTGATTGTCACCGCAGTCAGCGGCAGCCAGATCAATCTGAGTTGGACTGGTTCAACTGACAATGTCGGCGTGACTGGCTATCTGATCGAGCGTTGCCAGGGCGCAGGCTGCTCAAGCTTTGGCCGGCTGCTCACCGTGCCTGGCACTACGTATAGCGATACTGGATTAATCCCCAGCACCAGCTATACGTATCGGGTGAAAGCCACAGACGCCGCGGGCAATTTCAGCGCTTATACCCCGGACACCACGACTTCGACCCTGGGTACGGTTGCAGGTCTGGTCGCTGCCTACGGCTTTGATGAAGGCACGGGCACGACAGTGACTGATCTTTCGGGAAACGGGAACAACGGCACAGTGTCCAACACGACCTGGGCAACTGCCGGAAAGTTCGGCAAGGCGCTGACCTTCAATGGTTCCAGTTCGAGAGTGACCATCCCTGACTCAGCATCTTTGCACCTGACCACCGGAATGACCCTGGAAGCCTGGGTCAACCCGTCCAGTGTGAGTAGTGCATGGAAGGACGTGATCTACAAAGGCGGTACTGACAACTACCTGTTGGAAGGAACGACCAATCACAGTAGTGTTCCCGGCGGCGGAGCCACGATCAATGGAGCCGACATCATCACCTTCGGCACGGCCCCTCTGGCAACCAGTACCTGGACGCACTTGGCGGAAACCTACGATGGAAGCACTCTGAGTTTCTATGTCAACGGGGTTCAGGTCGCCACTCAAGCAGTGGCGGGAAGTATTCTGACCTCGGCCACGCCGTTGCAAATCGGCAGCGACAGCACGTTCGGTCAATACTTTGCCGGAACCATCGACGAAGTGCGGGTGTACAACGTCGCACTTAACCAGGCCCAGATCCAGGCGGACATGGGGACGCCGGTGGCCGGCGGAGGTTCGTTGCCGGGAGCAAGTCTCAGTCCCACCAGCATCAACTTCGGCGCGCAGAACACGGGAACGTCAAGCGCGCCGATTCCGGTGACGCTTACAAATTCAGGGGGCGCGCCGCTTTCGATCTCGAGCATTACCATCACCGGCGGTAATCCTGGGGATTTCTCGCAGACCAACAACTGCGGAACTACACTGGCGACGGGGGCCAGTTGTGACATCAACGTTACCTTTACACCCACCACAACTGGATCGCGTATCTCGTCGGTTTCGGTCGCGGACAATGCTCTGGGCAGTCCGCAGTCGGTTTCGCTGTCGGGAACGGGAAGCGGGTTCCAGGTGACGCCACGCGTGGTTGCATTGACGTTCCAGCAAACGCAGCAATTCACGGCCAGCGGCAGTGTGACATGGTCGGTGGATGGAGTTGCGGGTGGATCAGCGGCTTCCGGCACGATCACAGCTGGTGGCTTGTATACGCCTCCCCCTGCGGTTGGGACGCACACCGTCACCGCGACCGGAACCCAGACTGCCAGCGCCACTGTGTACATCACTAACCTTCCCGGCGTGTACACCTACCACAATGACAACATGCGGAGCGGCCTCAACTCGAACGAGACGGTATTGACTGCCGGCAATGTCAATTCCACCCAGTTCGGAAAATTGTTTGCCTACAACATTGACGGTCTGGCGTATGCCTCGCCGTTGTATGTCGCCAATGTGAACATTCCCGGCCAGGGAGTCCACAACGTGGTTTATCTCGCCACGGAACACGATAGTGTGTATGCCTTCGATGCCGACGGTTTGTCCGCTGTTCCTATCTGGCAGGTAAGCTTCCTCAAGAGTGGTGTCACTACAGTGCCGTGCGCCGATACCGGCGAGTGCGGGGACATCCTCACGGAAATCGGCATTACCGGTACGCCGACCATTGACCAGGCAACCAACACCCTGTACGTAGTTGCCAAAACCAAGGAAGGCGGCAGCACCTATGTGCAACGGTTGCACGCACTCGATATCACCACCGGGGCCGAAAAGTTTGGCGGACCGGTGGTCATCAGCGGTAGCGTGCCGGGGACAGGCAATGGATCAGCAGGGGGGACCCTGCCCTTTGATTCGTTAAGGCAAAACCAGCGGCCTGGCTTGCTTTTGAGCAACGGCGTTGTGTACCTCGGATACGCTTCGCACGGTGACCACCAACCGTGGCATGGATGGGTGCTCGGTTATAACGCGGCCACCTTGCAGCAAGTCATGGCGTGGAGCGTCAGCCCCAACGGCTACGGCGGTGGAATCTGGCAGAGCGGAGAAGCCCTGGCCACCGATGCCAGCGGCAATATCTTCTTTACCACCGGCAACGGAAACTTCAACGCCAACAGCGGCGGCTCCGATTACGGGGACACGGTGGTGAAACTCAGCCCGGCGGGGAGTGTCGTGGACTACTTCACGCCGTTCGATCAGGCAAACTTGGAGTCGGGCAATTTCGATTTGTCGTCGGCTGGCCCCGTCTTGTTGATTGATCAACCCGGGGCGACGCCTCACCGCATGGTAGCTGCCGCCAAGACTGGGACCATCTATGTCATCAACCGCGACAACATGGGCCACTTCCAGTCCAACAGCGACAGCCAGATCATCCAGACTTTGCCGGGAGTGTTGCGGCATGGAGGTGCGGAAGAGGGCAACTACAGTATCCCGGTGTTCTACAACGACAGCGTGTATTTCGGCGCGGTGTCGGACAACCTCAGGCTATTTAAGTTCAGCAACGGAGTGCTGTCTTCGGCATCGGTTTCGCAGTCGCCGGAAACCTATCCCAACCGCGGAGCATTTTTCGCGGTCTCATCCAATGGCGCCAGCAACGGCATTCTGTGGGCCATGCAGGACAACAGTCCCACCAATGGTGTCCTGCGGGCTTACGACGCCAACAATCTTGCGACCGAGCTGTATAACAGCACGCAGGCCGGGGCGCGCGACAGCTTCGGATTAGGCACGAAGTTCACGATTCCGCTGGTGGCCAACGGCAAGGTGTTCATCGTTTCACAAGGACAGTTGGTGGCGTTCGGGTTGCTGCCATAGAAAAGCGCAAGCGGTGCTGAAGTAAATATTGCGGGAAGCAGGTTAGTCAGAAATCAGGCACGTGCCGCAGGTTGGCACGTGCCTTTTTTTGTACAAGTGCGATGGCAACTACTTGGTCCCATGAATGGCAATGGCTACGCCATTGATAACTCTGGGCGAAGGAGCGGGGCCGCTGGCCCAGCCGGAGGACGAAACTGTTGTAGCAGAGGCCGCTCCCGGTTTGGTCGAAAACCACAGACTTGCATCGCCGTCCCCTGGCCCGTTTTTTGGGCTACCATCGTTCGCCAGGGATCGGGACGTCTCTCCGCTTCCTAAATTTCCCGTGATATGCAACGCATCGGCGATCACGTGGAGGACCAGGTCACCGGTAGAACTGCTTACCGTTTCGCTCTCGCTGGTCCGCCCAGTCGTGGAAACATCCAAAACCGGCGTCCCAATGGGAGCTGTCTGCGATACGTTGGCAAACAGCACCGCGGAAACTGCCAATTCATTTGCCCCGCTGTTTGGGTTGGCGACCATCAGGTTATTGGTGCCCTGGGGAGGATTCAGCCAGTAATAAATCCTGAACCGGTGATTGCCGTCCCCGCCGTTATACCCGTTGGTGTCCGCGATCACGGTACCAGGTGCTCCCGCGAACGTCACTGTCCAACACTGCGGGCACGCAGTCGTCGAGAGACCATCCCATTCCGAATGCCAGGCGGCGATCAAAAGGGTGTTGGTCCCGCTGACACTAATAGGGAGAGTTGCATTGTTGAATTGGGCCCCCGCGCCGTCAGTTGCGGAATGGGTTTCCGCTACGAAAACCGGAGCCGTACCGGAACCGCCGCCCGAACCTCCAGACCCTCCGCTGGCCGCTCCACCGCAGGCGGAACAGAAAGCCAGCAGGAGAGCCATGGCCAGGCCGTAGGTCATACTGCGGGACGGGAGTTTCAATCT
This sequence comes from uncultured Acidobacteriota bacterium, assembly GCA_963837365.1. Taxonomy (GTDB): domain Bacteria; phylum Acidobacteriota; class Terriglobia; order Terriglobales; family Acidobacteriaceae; genus CAWBXL01. The sequence continues at coordinate 61,549 of CAWIMW010000002.1, read as the reverse complement.
GTCACCGCTAACTTTCCCTGGAATCCAAATTCCTGCTCTGCCATTTTTGCGACCGAGCGTCCGATAGCCAGTGAAGCGGTTGCAGCTGGCGAGGGCACATTGCATACGTGGAGCAGGTTGCTGGAGCGCAGAAACTGGAAGTCATCCACCAAAGACCCGTCCCGTCGCAACGCTTGTGCCCGCACACCCGAGCCGTCGCGCACCAAGTCCTGGCTGCGCACTTCCGGGACCAACCGCTGTAAGGCACGAACGAAAGACTGTTTGCTCAAAGACCGGTAAACTTCACTCGCTCCATAGCGCCAATATTTTCCCGCCAGGCGCCAGAATCCTGGATATATCATCGTATCAGCCGTGTCGCGAATGCTGACGTCCCGCCAGCGGTATCCTTCCCGTTTGAGGGCCAGCACTGCATTGGGGCCTGCGTCAACGCCACCGTGGACGCGCTGGGTGAAGTGTACTCCGAGGAAAGGGAAGCGCGGATCGGGGACGGGATAGATCAGCGACTTCACCAGATATTCTTTCTCAGGAACCAGGTCATAATACTCGCCGCGGAAGGGGACAATCTGCACTCCCGGCGTTTGTCCTGCCATACGGCTCATGCGGTCGCTATGCAACCCAGCGCAGTTGATTACATAGTGGGTGGCAAATGCTCCCTGCGTGGTTTCAACTACAGTTTCTCCGTTGCCGCCCGCAAATCCTGTAACCTTGGTTGCGGTTCGCACTGCGCCGCCGTTCGCGGCGATCAACTCCGCATACTTCTCGCAGACGGCTGGGTAATCGGCGATGCCCGTCTGGGGGACATAAAGGCCGCGCAATCCGCTGCAATGGGGCTCGATCTCGCGGATCTGTTCGGGATTCAGCTGTCGTACTCCGGACAGGCCGTTGGCTTGCCCACGTTCGAGCAAGGTCTGCAAGCGGGGAAATTCCTCTTCGCTTGTCGCCACGATAACCTTGCCGCAGATTTTGTGGGTGATTTTGTGTTCGCGGCAGAACTCCACCATTGCCGCAGCGCCCTCGACACACAGCTTGGCCTTGAGCGATCCTGGTTTGTAATAAATGCCGGAGTGAATGACGCCGCTATTGTGACCGCTTTGGTGTTTGGCGACCGCAGCTTCCTTTTCCACAAGAAGCAGGCGCAACCGGGGAAAACTGCGGGTAATGTGTAGCGCGGTTGCCAGGCCGACAATGCCGCCGCCAATTACCACAATGTCGAAGCTCTGATCGGTCATGACCTTGTTTTGTGACCCGAGTGGGTATCTGAATTATAGGGGCCATTCGGGATAGCGGCCAGTTACCACCGGGCGGAATACGGCCATCGGATAAATATCTTTAGAATCCTAGAATATAGAATCACTGCGGAGGGATCTCGTGGCGTCTGACGAAAACATGCTGAACAAGGAAACCCCGGCTAAGCGAACTACCACTGCCGCCCAGCCGTTCCAACGGTGGCTCACCACGCGGAACATTTCGTTCTTTTGCCTGGCGGCCTTGGCAGCAGCCATGTTTTTTCGTCCACTCGGGGTTGTGCTGGGATCTTCGGTTTCGGTGGACCAATATTCCCAGATTCTGGTGGTGCCGCCTATCAGCTTGGCCCTGCTCTACCTGGAGCGAAACACCATCTTTGCCAAACTGTCCTATAGCGCGTTGGGCGGAGCCCTGTTCGCCATATTTGCTGCCCTCTTCGCCTTCATTGCAATTTTTGTGCGGAGGGTGGATGACAGCGGTTACATTTCGTTGTCGATTCTCTTGTTTTGCGGGTGCAGCATCGCGGCTTTCCTGTTCTCCTATGGCCCTGCCACGTTTCGGTCCGCAATATTTCCGCTTTGCTTTCTTGTTTTCATGACGCCTTTGCCTGATCCGGTAAGGAACCGCGTGATTGTATTTTTGCAATATGGTTCAGCCATAGTCACAGACTGGTTTTTTAGCATAACCAACATCCCGTTTTCGCGAGATGGCGTGATCATCGTACTTCCCACAGTGACGATTGAAATTGCCCAGGAATGCAGCGGAATTCGTTCCAGCGTGATTCTGGTGATTGCCGGGCTGGTATTGGCACACCTGTTTCTAAGGAAAGCCTGGACAAAAGTTATTCTGATCGTCCTGCTTGTTCCTCTCACCATTGCCAAGAATGGCCTGCGAATCTTTACTCTTTCGACACTGGGCATGTATGTGAATCCATCCTTTCTTTCCGGACGATTGCATCACCAGGGCGGGATCGTGTTCTTCGCAGTTTCTTTTGTTGCTCTGTGGTTCATCGTCTGGATACTCCAGAAAATTGAAGGCCAACCGGCCGCAACAAATACCGTCCCGCAGGCATAATTCTGCCGAATCTGGTGAAATAGATTCTGGTGCCCCATGAACGATCGTAGTGCAACTCCGTTTGATAGCGTGGAAGGCGCGCACGAATATCTGAGCTTGTTGTCCGAAGCAATCCTGGACGCCAGGCACGAAATTGAAGCAGATATCCGGGCGGTGGAAGACCCAAAATTTCCCCGCCGAATAGAAGCGCTGAGACTGGTCTCTTTTAAGCTGGAGAAGCTGGAACAACACATCAAAAACAGCTGCCGCTTGCTGAATGATTTGCGCACCCTGCGCAGACTACTTTTGGACGAGCGAGCCGATGCGCCGGCCACGAAAAAGGAGTAGTTTACAGTACGGTCTGATAATCTTCTGATGATGTCACCGCAAGACAGGCCAATTCTGGTGACCGGTGGAGCGGGTTTCATCGGATCAAATCTGATTTTGCAGTGGCTGTCCTGTGAACCGGGTCCCGTCGTCAACCTCGACAAACTTACTTATGCCGGCAACTTGAGGAACCTGGATCAAGTTACCAGCGATCCGCGCTACAAATTTATCCACGGTGACATTTGCGACCGGCCGCTGGTGGCGGAGCTGCTTTCCCAGCACCGGCCTCGCGCTGTTATTCATCTCGCCGCAGAAAGCCATGTGGACCGTTCCATTCACGGGCCGGACGATTTTGTGCGAACCAATGTGAATGGAACGTTCTGTCAGCTCGAGGAGACCAGAGCGTATTGGATGGGATTGCCTTTACAGGAACAGGCTTCCTTCCGCTTTCTGCATATCTCAACAGATGAGGTTTTCGGCTCACTCGGGGCGGATGAGCCGGCTTTTTCCGAACTCGCTGCGTATGCCCCCAACAGTCCCTATTCGGCTTCCAAGGCTGCTTCCGATCATATGGTACGTGCCTATCATCACACCTATGGTTTGCCCACGCTTACCACCCATTGCTCTAACAACTACGGTCCCTATCAGTTTCCTGAGAAGCTGGTTCCATTGGCGGTTCTGAACGCAGTCGAAGGCAAGCCGCTTCCCGTGTATGGTGACGGCAAAAACATTAGGGACTGGCTGTTTGTAACTGACCATTGCGAAGCAATTCGCACTGTGCTGGCGCACGGTTCGGTTGGAGATACATACAATATCGGGGGAGAGGCGGAGAAGGCCAATTTGCAGGTCGTGCAGGCCATTTGTGACATTCTCGATGAGTTGAGGCCCAATGATCCGGTGGTTCCGCACCGCGGATTGATTACTCTGGTAAAAGACCGTCCTGGCCATGACCGGCGTTACGCGATGGATATACGCAAGATTCAACGCGAACTTGGTTGGAAACCCCGGGAATCGTTCGATTCAGGACTTCGCAAGACCGTGCAGTGGTATCTGGCGCATGCAGACTGGGTACGCGATGTCACAAGCGGACACTATCGTGAATGGATTGAGCGCCAATACTCTGGCAGATGAGTAAGCGAGTCAGGAAACATTTCTAACATGCCTTTTCAAGACGTCAAACCGTCTTCTCATTTCAAAGGCATCATTCTGGCTGGAGGGTCGGGAACGCGCCTGTACCCCGTGACGCATGCCGTCTGCAAGTGCCTGCTGCCGGTCTACGACAAGCCGATGGTCTACTACTCATTGAGCACGCTCATGCTGGCGGGGATTCAGGACATTCTTGTGATTTCTACGCCGCAGGATTTGCCCAGGTTCGAACAGTTATTGGGAGATGGCCGGCAATGGGGGCTTACGCTGCAATATGCCGTTCAACCGAGACCTGAAGGTATTGCGCAAGCTTTCCTTGTAGGAGAAAAGTTCATTGGCACGTCATCCTGTGCATTGGTGTTGGGAGACAACATCTTCTACGGGCACGATTTTGCGAAACACCTGATACAAGCGGCAAAGTCAACCCGAGGTGCACAAGTCTTTGTTTATCCAGTGAACGATCCAGGGAGATACGGTGTGGTTGAATTCGATTCGACGGGGAGAGCCATCGGGTTGGAAGAGAAACCTAAGAGCCCAAAATCACGTTATGCCGTCACCGGTTTGTACTTTTACGACAATCAGGTGGTAGAAATCGCGCATGCGCTCAAGCCTTCGGGCCGGGGCGAACTGGAAATCACCGATGTCAACAAGGAATATCTTAAACGAGAACAATTGGACGTTGTAGTTTTAGGACGTGGCATGGCGTGGCTCGATACCGGTACGCATGAAACGATTCTTGAGGCCTCGCTCTTCATCCAAACGATCGAAACCCGGCAAGGACTTAAAGTGGCATGTCCGGAAGAAATTGCCTATCGCTGCGGCTATATCACTGCTGAGGAACTGGCAGCTCTTGCATCTGCGATGAAGAACAATGGGTATGGCGCCTATCTCCAGCAATTGCTTCGGGAGCGCGTGTTCTGACCTGCTCACGGGTTCCAGGGGCTTTCCAAGGATGCTCCTGGCGCCCTGCCAAGCGACGGATGTCTATGCGCCTCAATCCGAGCGAACCATAGCCTGGAGGATGCCGACCTGGCCAATGAATGACAGCAAAAAAACCCACCAAGTATTTCTGAAAAAGACAGACGAGGAATTAAGTTCTGTGACGCAGAGACGTTTGCTTGAGCAGGACTTCGCACCCTACGGAGTGGGAACCACCGCTGCTACTTCGCCGGAATAAGCGCTCTCCACAGAGTTCGGGTCTATTGCAGTGGCCACATAAAAATAGGTGTGTCCCGATTGCACGCTACTGTCGGCATAACTTGCACTTGTGCGCATAGATCCGTTCAGTCTGGCATAAGGCCCGCCCGACTGGTTTGCACGATACACGTTATATCCTGCGACTGTCGAAGTGCTCGGGACCCAACTTAGATTCACCGTATGTTGCTGGGCCGCCTGAACTCCGCTCCCCGAGAGCGTTTCGCCAGTCGGTGAATTGGCGGCATCACTAACGAACGAAATGCTTCCCGGTGTACTGCCTGAGCTTTGTGGAGTAAAGGTGACCGTATAAGAAACAGTTGCTCCGGCTTTTACCGTGGCGGGAAATGTAATGCCGGTGAGCGAGAACCCTGAACCATTCCAGGCGGCAGACGAAACCTTCACATCTGAATTAGTCGCTTTAAGTGTGGCAGTAAGATTTTTGCTGCTGCCCATCGTGACGCTTCCAAAGCTTAGCGTCGAGGGTGTCACGGTGAGTTGCGCGGCGGGCGTCGGGGAAGAAGTGCTGCCACCACTGCCACCCAAGGATACTGCGGACGGATCATCTGCGCCTACCAGGTCAATCGTCAAGTTTCCAGATACTTTGCCGGCTGTAGTCGGCTTGAACAGGACACTTAGATTGGTGCTTTGTCCAGGTGCCAGGTTGATTGGTAACACAGCCGTTGTAGAGAAGCCGGTTCCGGTAGCTTTAGCTTGAGCAACCGTGACATCAGGGCCGCCCGTGCCGCTGGAATTGGTAACGGTGATGTGCATGGTCTTGGAAGACCCGACGCTCACGCTGCCGAAGTTCAGACTCGATGCACTCAACCCAACACTACTTGGGGTCTGACCTGAAGTTCCGTCTGGGTTGGCTTTGGTTGACAGCAGATTGCAGCCCGAGAGAAAGAGCGCGGCTGCGATCGTTAGAACGGCAAAGGCGGCATTTTGCCAGTGGCGTGGGGGAGTCATTTTCTCTCGCATCAACAACAATTATCCGAATTTAAACTGCACTCTTCCAGAGTCCCAAAATGCACTGCACCCTAGAAATCAGTACCAGCACTTAGGTAAGTAACCTGTGCAAGCTACTGAGTACACTGCAACAAAAACTAAAATGTTCTCGACAAGTGGGCAGATTGTACAAGCATTCGGAAAGCGTAAGCTACGTCACGTTAGTACATTCCCCTAAAATTCACTTCGCCAGAAATCACGAGAATTTGAAGCAAGGTAGATGGTCTGGAAGCGCACTATGTCTGTTCCAAGGCGACTCTTTAAGCCATTGGTTAACCATTTTGTTATCAATAGTTTAAAAGGATCGTGATCTCATTGCAGTGGGTAGGTTTCGCGTTGAATTTTCAGGAATTTGTGAGCTCGACATCTCAACATTGAATCAAGTGGCAGGTACCTAAGTTTGCAAGCGCCCCACTTTTCCACAGGCTGGAGATCTTCGGTCAAAGCACCATTTATGGTGCAAGCAATGGCGCGATCACTACTGCTTCGCGCCATTTGCTTGGACAGAGATTCTAAGGGGTCGGAATCGCTGCCTGCACCTGGTTCGAGAAACTGCTCTCCATACCGCTCGAATCCACTGCCGTAGTGACGTAAAAGTATGTGCCTCCTGCGGATACGGAGTTATCGCTGAACGCGGTGTTCACATTGAGCGAAGGATTAAGTTTCACGTATCCGCTGCCGGAGGTTGTGCTCCGATAGATGTTGTAGCCGGAGACGCTTGAGGTGCTCCCGATCCAACTCAGGTCGACATGGTGCTGCGGGGCGGCAACGCCAGAGCCAGTCAGGTTTTCCGTCAGCGGCGATCCTGCCGCATTGGTGACGAATGACACCGTGGCCGAAGCTGAGCCACTGGCTTGCGGTGAAAAGGTAATGGTAAAAGTCGCGGTTTGCCCGGCGGCGATGGTCCGCGGCAGCGCCGGGCCCGTAATCGCGAACTCCGAACTGCTCACCGAAGCAGAGTTAACTGTGACACTGGACCCAGTGGCGCTGAGGGTGGCCGTCATGCTCTTACTCTGTCCAACTGTCACACTGCCAAAACCGAAGCTGGTCGGGGCGACTCCGAACGTGCCCACAGCAGTTCCGGTCCCGGATAAGGCAATCGGTGAGAGAGTATTGGAAGCGTTAGAGACTACCGAAATACTTCCGGTCGGATTTCCTGCGGTTTGCGGCGTGAAGCTCACACTGAACGTAAAGCTTTGGCCGGCATTGATGGTAAACGGTACGGTAACTCCGCTGATGCCGTAGCCGGTTCCGGTCACGGCTACTTGAGAAACCGAGATTGCAGAGCCTCCGGTATTGCTCAACATTTCCGATTTCGTGCTGCTGCTGCCCACTTGTACGCTGCCGAAACTAAGGCTAGTTGGGTTTGCAGCAATTGCCCCTGCTGAAGTCGCAGTCCCGGTCAGTGAAACCTGTAGCGAAGGGTTGGAAGCGTCACTGGTTACCGTTAATGTCCCGGTCGGGGTGCCAGCGGTTGTCGGAGCAAAGACCACGTTGAAAGACTTGCTCGCACCGGCGGCCAAAGTAAACGGTAAGGTGACACCGCTTACGCTATACCCGGTCCCGCTGGCAGAAACTTGCGACACTGTTACCGTGGATCCGCCGGAGTTGGTGACGGTTTCTGAAAGAGTCTTGCTTTGGCCAACGACAACGCTACCGAAACTCAGAGGAGCAGTAGTGGCAGAAAGTGTTCCAGTCGTGGTGGCCGTTCCTGAAAGCGAGACAGTCAGTGATGGATTAGAGGCGTTGCTCGTCACCGTTAATGTCCCGGCCGGGGTACCAGTAGCGGTTGGAGCAAGTACGACGTTGAACGATTTGCTCGCACCGGCAGCCAAAGTAAACGGCGAAGTAACGCCATTTACGCTATACCCGGTGCCAGTCGCAGCTACCTGGGAAACGGTCACTGTGGTGCCACCGGAGTTGCTGATGGTCTCTGATAAGGTTTTGCTCTGGCCCACTGTGACCGTTCCGAAACTTAAGGGGGAAGTACCCGCAGTGAGTGATCCAGCCGCGGTTGCCGTTCCAGAAAGCGAGACAGTCAGCGATGGATTCGATGCATCGCTGGTCACCGTTAATGTTCCACTCGGCGAACCTGCAGTTGTTGGGGCAAAGACCACGTTGAAAGACTTGCTCGCACCGGCGGCCAAAGTAAACGGTACGGTGACACCGCTTACGCTATACCCGGTGCCGCTAGCGGAAACTTGGGAAACTGTCACCGTGGTTCCGCCCGAGTTGCTGATGCTCTCCGAAAGAGTCTTGCTTTGGCCAACAGTCACACTGCCAAAGCTCAACGGAGAAGTGGTGGCTGCCAGCGTTCCAGATGTCGTAGCCGTTCCCGATAACGAGACAGTCAGCGTCGGGTTAGGCGCGTCGCTGGTTACGGTCAATGTTCCAGTGGGGGTGCCGGCCGTTGTCGGAGCAAAAACTACGTTGAGCGATTTGCTCGCGCCGGCAGCCAAAGTAAACGGCAAAGTAACGCCATTTACGCTATATCCGGTGCCAGTCGCAGCTACTTGAGAAACGGTTACCGTAGATCCGCCGGAATTGGTGACGGTCTCCGATAAAGTTTTGCTCTGGCCCACTGTGACCGTGCCAAAGCTTAAGGGTGAGGTGCCCGCTGTGAGCGATCCGGGTGTTGCTCCTGTTCCCGATAAAGGGATACTCAGGGACGGATTCGATGCATCGCTGGTGACCGTCAGCGTCGAATTGGCGGCCCCGCTGGTGGTGGGTGCAAAAACAACATTGAAAGATTTGCTCGCACCCGCAGCCAGTGAAATCGGCAAGGTGGCCCCGGTAAGGCTATAGGGAGCCGACGCTGAGATCTGGGTGATATTGACGGTCGTGCCGCCTGAGTTAGTCAGAGTTTCTTGAAGGGATTTGCTGGTGTTGGTCTGCACGCTGCCGAAGCTCATGCTGGACGGGTTGGCGGTTAATGCTCCTGCGGTCACGCCGCTGCCACTGAGCGTCCAGGTCAACGGCGAACCCGGTGCATTGGACGCTACACTAACCGTGCCGGCAGCACTTGTCGCCGTCAAGGGAGCGAACGTAACGCTGAAAGTCGTGCTCTGACCTGCCGTCAAAGTCAACGGGGTCGTAATGCCACTCAGGGTAAAGCCTGTTCCCGTGATAGTTGCGCTGCTGATGGTAACGCTTGAGCCTCCGGAATTGGTGATGGTCGCAGTTTGTTTCTGATTCTTTCCGACCTGCACTGTGCCAAATGCCATGACACTCGATCCCGTAGTCAGCGACCCAGGAGTCACCGCCGTACCGGAAAGAGCAACGTTCAACGACGCATTCGATGCGTTGCTGGTGAGGGCGACATTTCCTGTAGCACTCCCTGCCGTTTTCGGCGCAAAGTTCACGGAGAAGCTGGCGCTCTGCCCGGCGGCAATCGTGGCGGGCATACTCATGCCACTCATGGTGAAACCGGTACCGGTTACAGCGGCTTGACTAATGGTGACACTAGCCGATCCTGTGTTTTGAAGGACCACCGAACGGCTCGAGTTGCCGTTTACCTGAACGCTTCCGAAGTTCACGCTCGCCGGGTTCGAAGCAAGTGTTCCCACTCCAGATCCAGTTGCGGTGCCAGACAAGGCGATCGTCATGCTTTGCGCCTGCACATCGCGGCCGTGGATGCGCGCGCGGGGGCCAACCGTCATTGCAACATCACTGTTAACCGAAATACTTCCAGTAGAGTTGCCGGCTGCCTTGGGCGAATAAACCACGTTGAAAGATTGACTCTGGCCCGGATTCACTGTGAAGGGAAGACTCACGCCACTTAATTGGAAATCTGCCCCGCTCACGGTCAACTGCGATACGGTCACGCTGGTAGAACCGGTATTGGTAAAGACTTCAGGCTTGGTACTGCTTTGTCCGACAGCTACGCTGCCAAAACTGATGCTCGACGCACTCGGCGTGAGCTGACCCGCCATGACCGCCTGTGCGGTCAGCATGAAAGTTGCAGAGTCTTGAGGAGCTGAACTGGAAAGGGCGACGGCGGCGGACGGAGAACCCGCGCTTTGTGGGGTGAATTGAATCTGAAATGCGACTGACTGTCCCGGCCGCATGGAGAATGGCAAATTGGGCGATACGATGCGGAACTCAGGACTCCCAATCGTCGCCTGGGTAACTTTCACGGCGAAGGCAGTACGGTTCAGTACGGTGGCGCCGAGAGTTTTGCTGCGCCCCACAACTACCGTGCCGAAGTCTACTTGTGGAGTAACTACAACCAGGGAATTATTGCCGGAGTATTGTTTGGAGTCGCCTTGTAAGGTGGCGCAGCCAAGCAACGTGCCAAGAGAAAGCAAAACAACTATGAGAGCGAACCAACGCGTGCGGAGATCCTTCACTGAAGGCCTCTTATTTTTGGCCGTATCGCGCGTTCCGATACGGCGGGGGATTTACAGCACCGCCCTCGCAAACCCGCATCACGCGCGGAATTCACGAGGAGCAAGCAAGCTCAGTGTGCCTGTCCGTCAAAGGACTGGATAGATTTCAGAAGTACACTTAAACGCAGGACGAAGGACTATGTGGAGTGGACTTTAGGACATTACCCTTTTGTGGGTACTTCTAATTATTCGCGAGTATGGTTTCTATGTTACGAAGATTTGATGTGTTTTCTTAGCTGCGGGTAAGTCCATTTTTTGAGCGTAGTCTCGGCACTGCTTGGTTACCTCACTAACTCTTGGGAAACACCATTCCTTTAGCGGTTTGCTAAAAACTACGATTTTGGGTGGAGCAGAGCCCTGCGTTAAGAGTCTTGCAATGAACACCGGGTTTAGCCGCCGAGGTACCTCCATCGAGTTTTTCCAAACTGGTTAGGCTTTGCCGGTTCATTCTAAGTGCAAGAGTTTTCACCTGAAACGCTAGCGTATTCATGAATGTCGCGTAAGTTATTTGTTATTAATTGGTTACGCGACATTCAGGTGGTATCTCGATTGCCCCTTAGAGGTTCATCTGAGGTTCTGAGCTATGCCACTTCGCAAGTTTATTGCTGTTTTGCTGGTCTTGTTCCCGGGGTTGTGTTTCGCAAAATCTGATGTTCATGTGGAGAGCCGCGGTTCGCTGGCAGTTCGAGAGCAGCATGGTTGGGCACCGCCGGCGCGCGAAGCGGAATTTGCTGCGATCGGCCACACCTCGCGCAGTACCTGCAAAGCCACTCATCCACCGGAAGCACTAGCCACTCCTTCGCCATTACTTGACAGTCCTGATGCGAAAACCAAGGTCAAAGTAAGCTTTATCATTGGTACCGATGGCCGCGTCCACAGCCCGTTCATTTTGGAGAGTGCAGGCCCTAGCGGCGATCAGGTCGTTCTGGACGCAATACGTTCCTGGCGTTATCGTCCGGCCACCTGCAACGGTGTGCCGACAGAGACTGAGGCCAAGATTGGTTTTTCCGGCCGCTAGCGCAACCATCATCGAGTAGAATGACAGAGACCCGGACAACAATCGTGGACCGATCAAAGAAAACTGACGCGGCGAATGTTCCGCCCGCAGCGGACACTCGCTCTCCGCATGAGTCCATGGATGAGTTTTTCAACCAAATCCAGTCGGAGATGCGCCGCCCTGATTTAAGCCAGGAAGCGGTTTCAGCGGCGTTCCAGGCGATTCAGCGCATGGCGCTCGACGGAGAACCAGAAAAGCCCATGGTCCTGCCCACCCAGGCTTCAGGGCAATGTTCCTCATGTGGAGCGGAGAATGCTGAGAGCGCCAGGTTCTGCAACGCTTGCGGTTCACCGCTGCAAGCGGGGCAGACGGGTTCTCAAGAAACGGTACCAACTGCTGGCCAGCACCACTATCACCATCACTACCATCATCACTTTTTTCCAAATGCACAGGGTGGATCAGGGAGCATGGATCGCATGGTCAGGCCTGTAGGGGCTCCCGTACCCATTCGCGATAGCGGCCGCCTGAAAGCGCCTCTCGCCGGGGCCGGCATCAGCCGCGCTGAAGCGGCTCTGCGCAAAATGACCCAGGATTGGGTGCAGGCCTGCAATACCAAACATCTGGATGATCTGCTCGAATTTTACGCAGCCGATGCCATGGTGCTGCGCGCGAATGTGCCGCCCGTGCGTGGGGCAGCGGCCATCCGTGAATTCTTTTTTGGCGCTCTGGAAGCCGGACTCGGGGAAGTAGAACTCGAACCGTTGCGGGTGGAGCTGATGGGGGAAGTTGCCTATGAAGCCGGCCGCTGCAAAATGCTGGTTCCCGTAGCCATGGGTAAGCGCCGCGAAGAACGCGGAAAGTACATGATCATCTTCAACCGCCAGGCCGGGGGCGAGTGGAAGGCTGTGGCTGACACCTGGTCGAGTGACCTAAGCCTCGCCAACCCTACCGAAGCAAACGCAACCAAACCTCCTCGCAAAATATAGTTTCTAGCAATTCACGCCTAGCTTTTTTAGTTCCTCTTCCAACTGGGCTGCATTTGCCATGTGAATCGCATGCATGCCAAGCCGCGACGCCGCCTCAAGGTTCAGGGCGCGGTCATCAATGAAGCAGCATTGATCTGGAGGATTCTGCGTGATCTCCAGCGCCAGGCGATAAATTCCGATCTCCGGCTTGCGCAGCCCCACGAAGCAGGAGCTGACAAACAACGAGAATATTTCCTGTAGCCCAAAATTCTGGATGCGGTAATGGTTCAGTTCTCTGGACTCGTTGTTGATGGTGGCCATCTGATAGCGATTGGTTTGGGCCAACCTCTTCGCGAACTCAATTACCTCAACATGCGGCTGGGAGAGGGAATACATCTGGTGGCAAAATTCTTCCTTGGTAAAGGGACGCGGACGGTAGAAAATCGTGCGGTCCAGGTATTCGTCCAGGCCTATTTTGCCGCGCTCAAATGATGAAACCACCATCTCGTGCCGGTCCTGAAATTCAGTTTTGTCCAGCTTGAAGATGGAAAGAGCGATTTCCCGCTGCGTGCGGTCCCATGCGTTGCTGAGAAGAACTCCACCGACATCCCAAAAAAGTGCTGTGATCTTGGCCATAAAGAGCGAGAACTCACTCTCAGGATAATACAGTTTGAACCATGACCTTGAAATCCAGCGAACGCGTGCGCCCATGGATATTGGCAATTATGCAGCCCAAAAAAAGAAATACGGCTGGGCGATGGCCCAGCCGTAGAAAAAATCCGTACCTGATTTAAAAGACCTGCTGGAAGCCCAGGTTCTCCACGTCGGTGACGGTGGGTGTTCCCGGAGGCATTTTCGACAGGTCCTGAAAGTCAAGGTCAAAGGCATAGTTTCGAGTCGGAGCGCCATAAACGCTGGTGCAGCACTTGAATACGCCCGTGGCATACATGGAGTAATACATGCTGGCCATCGAACCTTTGTAGTTGATATTCTTGCCGCTCCAGTTTTCCAGGAAGCGCAGGAAGTTATGCACTCCACCGTCCGTCCCGAAGTCCTGGGGAACTCCAGCATACGGCGCGCTGGCGAAGTTCTCGTTTTTCCCGGTCGCCATCGCGACCCGGTACCAGGTGTCGGTTGCCGTCCGATTACCCGGCTTGGTGGGATTCGCGAACATGTTGAGATCGCTCCAGTTGTTGGAAAGCAAGGTCACGGTGTCTGCAATGATGGCCGACTCAGCATGGGGATCGACAAATCCGCCGCCGTTGGCGTTGTAATTGCCAAGAATATAAGCTGGGTTCTCACTGGCCAGGGTGAAGCCGCCGAGGTCATTGTCAGCACGGGTCGGAACGTTCCCTTCCGTGCCATCTACCAGGCGAACGCCGTGGCGAGCGCCAGACACCCAGTTCGAGCGGGCAGTACCCAGACAGTCCACAGCTTGCGTGGGGTTGCCGGCGCCTGCTCCGAGGTTGAAGCCAAGTCCGACATCAGCCTTGCCCCAGGTGTCCACTTGGTTGTTGGAGTTGACATCCTCGCCGGCGTCCAGGGTCCCGTTCGGAGTTCCGGCAGCGGAATTTGCATTGAGGACATCCTCAAATCCGTATTCGCCGTTCTTGTAGCCAAGGTCGGGCCGGACCTTCATGCCGCGGCGGTCCGAAAAGTAGAGAACGTATCCGTTTTGTGACTTGTACTCCACGTTCGGTCCGCTGGCCCCAATCGTTCCCTTCAGCCATTTGCGCAAGTTACCCACATCAATCTCGGTCAGGTTTAAGACTCCATTGACCTTGCAGACTCCGCTGTTGGTATCGCGGAATTCGCCTTCGCGAGTGTCGTACATGTTGATGGGATACCAGTTGTCACGGGTTGCAGCGCCGGTAATCGTCGTGCCCGTTCCTGTGTCCGTAGCCAATTCAGGAGTGACCGCACCGTGAGTAAGCGTGCAAGACTGGGTCCATGTATAGTTTTTATTCTATTGCAATTGTTTGCCTGCGCTTCTTACGCCAGTCCTGTGCCAGGCGCCAGGCTTATCCGGCAGGTTTCGCTTTATTATCGCAGTAACTTGTGACTGGGGTTGGATGCTTCATCCGCGGCTGACGCCGCGTTCCAATGTGCCATTCGCATTGCGATCTGCCAACTCCTGTAAGGAGCAAAATGGCATTGGGATTCACCGGATTTGCACCCGACCGCCGCAGGCGGCGTAAGCCACGCGCAAATCCTAACTCCAGCCACTCTTTAGTGACCCCAACATAGCTAAGACTGTCCTTATCGAGATACTCGACGCGGATGTAGCCGTCCAACAAATTCCAGGATGGCCCGCCGGCTTTGACCGGCGCATTTGTATCGGTTGCTGTTCTTAACAAAGTGTTATTGGGTGAAAAAGGCACCGGTGGGCTTACCCAGTTTGTATCAGTGATGGTTGTACCCGTGTTGACGTCAGGAATCGGAGCGGTGGTTCCCTCCGCAAAGTAAGTGTGATTGGCTGCCCCACCTACTGCAACGCCGGTGGAGTAATCCGGGCCGCCACCGGGGTTAGCGTAGTTGCCCAGGCGGATATTTTGCGGATCGCCGGAGCCGCCGGGGAGATCGGACGGATCATCAGAAATTAGAACCCGGATCTCCGCCTGACTGTAAAGCCGTGACTGTGCTACGGAAGATTTCGGGTCCTCGGCGGGTTTGGGCCTGCGAATGATTTCAATCGGATCAACTCCGTTTTTCACAAAGGCCATTTGCAATCTCTTCGCACCCGTGGTCCCGCTGAGAACCATGGACGCATAATACGGATTCGCCGCAGTCGAGATCGTAGTCCAGGAGGGCGGGCCGGTGTTCACGGCGCCAGCTCCACCGTTGGTCGCCGTAGGGCCGCCAACCGAGCTGCCTTCATTAACTGTGCTGGTCATCTTCAGATTGCGGCAAGCGGGCTGAGCTCCATCGCATCCGCTGGGTTGGGTAGGAATCATGATGGTTCCAGTGCGGCCTTGCGCCAACGTGCTTTGGCCGTTCGCCAGTTGATCGCGCACTATATCTCCCGCCGCACGAATCGGGCTGTGAAACGTGACACTGGAGGACGAGGCCAGAAACAGGTTTCCATTGGTGTGCACGCGGCCGTTGAAATCGAAATCGGGGCCGGGGAAGAAACTCAGGTCGCTTTCCGAAAAGACACCAAACTGGAAAACCGGAATGCGGGCGACTTCAACCTGGCGAATCATGCTTACAGCTTCGCCCGAAGGCCTCAGCGCAGAGACGTTCATCATCAGGGGCACAACCTGGGCCTGCAAGCCGGCATTGGGGCCTTGCGAGATGCTCTGTGTCCGCGAAGGGGGCAGACCGCCCGGGCAGGCGGCCAGGCTAGTTCCGTCCGCCAGGCTGATCGTGTAAATGGGATAAGTAACACCTACATCACTGACCGGAGGAGGAGCTGTAGTCAGACCATTTACATCGGTGCAACTGGGCGCCGATTGAAAGCGGTACAAAGAGTTCAACCCAGCCATCATGTTTTCCATGCCCGCTTCGGCGCCGTAAAATGCAGCATTGTTTCCGGTATCGCTGCTTTGCAGTTTCTGCTCATAGTTCACTTTGTAAAGCAGAGCGACGGCGAGGGCCGACATCAGGATCAGCAGAAGGAGGGCTGCAATCAAGGCAATGCCCTGTTCCGATTTTTTGAAGTTCATGGTGTGAGTTTTGCTGGTTGTCATGGTTGACCTCAGTTGTATTTATCGCCGAAGCTCAGATTGCGGGGGCCGACCGAAGTCGTAATACTCATGCGGTCGTATTGTCCATTTGCATTCAGTTGCGGTGATCGGGCTGTGACTATCAAATTGACTTTCCGGATCTGGTTTGGTTTCGAGGTTGCAGGAGTCCCTACAGCCGCAGTCGGCAAGTTGGCCACTAAGGTGGCGGGATTCGTGCTGTCGTCGATGGCATCGTAGGTAATTTGAAGATCTTCAATGTACTCAGCCACGGGCGTGGGTGGCCGGGCGTTGACCTGGCGCATCAACATTAAGTGACCGTCCACCGGGTCTCTGCGGACAAAATAGGTGATCATCATGATCCGCGAAACGGTTGTCGGCTTGTAATGCGGGCCCACCGCCGGCGTGGGTGAAATCGCGAGCGATGCCAGTGTCCCGGAAACCGCGGGACTCGCCGGCTGATTCAACTTGAGAGGATCATTGACTGCGAAGGAAATCTGGCCCGACGCAGCATTGAAACCAGTGACTACGGCCATTGCGCTGCCCTTGTCATTCTGCATCAGCAGCAAATCACCGAGGACCAAACCTTTTTGTGGGTCGTTGAGCGCCGGGGTCGTGCCGGCAGGCATGGTCAAACGGTCACCGGTATCGGTGATGTTGGTGGTAGGGTAAGGGCTCCAATCCAGTCCGGTTGCGGAAGAGTTCAGGTCGCCGGCGGGCGCGATTGGGTCCATATAAGTGATGACCAAGGCATCAGTGGCCTCCGACGTTGTGACTCCGATATTGTTTGCGGGAGTCACCTTATATACAACGCCCTTGGTGAAAGTATTTCCGGCGCCGATATAGCATCCGCTCGCGTCGCAGGCAAATTTCGGGTTGATCCCCCCGGTGGCGGTCGTGGGAACGGGAACACCGCTCGCCGGGATACCAGTACCCGCCTGGTTCAAATCGCGGGCGATCTGATTCATCGCACCCCGCAGCTCAGACTGCAACTCCGCGCGACTTGTCACGATGCTGGATACCTGGAGAGATTTCTGATACAAGGTCACGGCACCGGCCATAACAACGCCAGTGATGGCCATGGCGATGAGTAACTCGACTATCGAAAATCCTCGACGGATTTGTTGATTGCGCATGCTGTCCTCTATTGTTGTTGCGATGTTGAAACGTAACCGCTGGTAACGAAGTCCACGGATTGACCGTTTAATCCTCTGACCCGGATGGTCACCGTAAGTCTGCGCATGTACAGATTGACGCTGCCGTCGGAACCCACGACCGTGCCGATCGAAATTTGACGTTGAAAGTTGCTCAGCGGAACAAAGACATCGTCGCCAACGGGGCTAGCAGCGCCGGGAGCGGTTTCTACGATGCCATTCTTGCCGGGCAAAACGACCCGGTCGATGGTGGTTGTCTCATTGCTTGTCCCGGGGATGCCGTCGCCTCCCGCCAGATACATGGTCTCGAATCCGTCTTTAAAAATTCCTCCGGCAGAAATGTTCTGGATCTGATCGAAGCTAATAGAGCCGTCATTGCGCGCCGCATAAATGGACTCCATGGTTTCGCGGGCTTTCTGGCGTGCTATCTGGCCATTCTGCGAATTCGACACAGCGCCAAGGGCGGTGGCAAATAAGGCTGAAAGAGCCAGCAACCCTACGACCAGGATCACCGTTGCAATCATGACCTCAATCAGGGTGAAGCCGTCGCACCTTGCTTGATCGGGTCGCTTCGACATTTTGCGCAAGCTGGTTTTCACTGGATCCACCTCATGGTTCCCAAAGATGTTTGCGTTAACCGCCAGCCCTTAGAACGCCCCGTAGTACCAATCAGAGAGACCGCCATGCACGAATTCAATTCGCCGGGCCGACACATGTAGATAAGACCGTTGTTCACCCGGTTCGAGGAGTCCAGCGCCCTACCATCACGCTGGAAATAGACCTCCGTTCCCGCGCCTCCAAAATCTCGGTCAAAGTCGATCGCTACGGTCCCATTGCCATAGCCATCCGGCACAGTGGTTGCGGTATTCGGTAAGCCGGATACCACCGTGAACTGCGTTTGTACGGGCAAGTCGATCTTGGACTGGAAGGTGAAAGTCTTGGCTTTTGTGACAGGGTCAATTGTGACCTTGTCGAGCTGGATGGTACGCGGACCGGTGAAGGTCAAGCGGTAAACCTGGCGCTGGTCCACTGCCAACTCATGGGCTCGGCGCATTTGTCCCAGGGTGGTTTGCAGGGCTGCTTGCGCCTGAGACGCTCTTAACATAGGCCCGATCTGTATGAAGGTAGCTCCCAGGATGATCATGATGATGACAACCACGATCAACAACTCGACGATGGAGAACCCGCGCATTTTGTGTACCGACATGGTCAATTCCTCTGGGGAGGGGTGACAAACGAACCCTCGCTGGTCACTCCGGCGAGACACCTTTTTGCGCCACAGGTAGGGGAAGTCGTTGGCCAAAATGGCACTGTCCGTAACTTTCTCTCGCCACGGACTTAATCCTAGGGACGGTTATGGGTAGCGTCAAAACACCAAAGTCATCGGGAAGGTACGGTCTTCCGTAACGTAATTTGACGACGTAACTTCGGTAATTTTGGCGCTTGAATTGGCCGCCCCGAAAGGGCTGGCAATGGCGTCAGTCTGGCTACCGCGCTCGGGCTGCCATGGCCTTTGCCGCCAATCGCCGTGAACTGGGGGCATAGACGCAGGAGCGGAAATCGTAGTGCTCAGCCAGACACTTGCCGCATAGATGTTGCTGGTGGACTTTACACTGAATTACGGGCATTTCTATTTGACAGCGATCACAGGCACCACGAAGGGGACGACTTGGAGTTGAAGTCTCAAGCGGTTTTTGCCTGGGAGTGATTTTTAGGTTGAGCGCTTTTAGATAGATTCCAAGGGCGATCAGAATTGCGCCCAGGGAAAAAACCGTCGCCCCAGCTCCCAGCAAGTTGCGGTCGGCACTATTTGGTCCAAACCCCGCAGGCATAACAGAGAGTCCGATGATCGCAATGATGGCACCTATCGCCATCATCCAATTGCCTGTGCGTGCCTGCATAGCGAGTCCTAGAAGTTAGAATCGAGGGACCGACGATGTTTTAATCCCACAACACCAAACGGGGTAACCACTGCTGGTTACAATCGGAAGATAGCTGTTTCCGCAAGTTGGTTCCAGATGACGAAAGTCACTCTGGCTTTTGATTTGCCGGTAATGACCGGAGTAACTTGCCCGGGTGACCGGGGGCAGCCTACGATGCTCATTAATTATGGCGCTCACATCACTGGTGGTGTGCGCGGACGCGAAAGCAGTGCAGGTGCTCAGCCGCATTCTGCGGGAGATGGGTATCCGGGCGGAACACTGCGGCGATCCGCATCAGGCAATGGACCGGTTTAAGACCGACCGGTTTGATGCCCTTCTAGTAGACTGCGCAAACGAAGCCGCAGCCAGGCAATTGGTCGCAGTGGCAAAGTCCTCCGCCGCAAACCGGAATGCCTTGGTTATCGCCATTGCCGATACCAGCAACAACGTGCGCGAAATCTTTGCGGAGGGCGTCAGCTTCGTTCTGTACAAGCCGCTTTCTGCGGACCGGGTGGGCAACAGTCTGCGCGCTGCGCGCTCGCTGCTCCCCAACGAACGCCGCCGTAAGCCACGTGTTCCAGTCTACGGCCCTGTTTCCATCGCCTATGGCACTTCCGAAGATGTGCCGGCAAATTTGGTGGACCTAAGCGAAGAAGGCGTTGCCATTCGCTCGGAGCGGGCACTGGCTCCGAGTTGCAAAGTATATTTCGATTTCAAATTACCAGACCACACTTCTACCGTGCGGTTGGCGGGAGATGTAGTCTGGACAGACTTTACCGGGCGTGTGGGGCTTCAGTTCGCGAAGGTGCCGAAAGCCTCACAACAGGTGCTGGATGGTTGGTTGAGAGAGAACCTGTTTCGCCAGCTTGAAGCGGGTACTGTACCGCAAGACGGACAGGAGGATGCCTCCTCACCCGCGTTTGAGCTGGTGGGGCCCGGATTGGAGACCGCGGGGAACCGGCGTGTGCAATCCCGGTTGTCCTGTAGCATGGGCGCCGAAGTGTACGCCCTAGGAAGCAAAGTCCCGCAACATTGCAATCTGATTGATATTAGCCATGGTGGTTGTTACGTGGAAATTATTTCTCCATTCCCGCCGGGTACGGCGATTGACATCATCGTTCGCACCGAACACTTGAAAGTCCGCCTGAAGGGAAAAGTCCGCAGCGCCCACATGGGTTACGGCATGGGTGTCGAGTTTGTGCTGAATGGGCCTGCCGATAAAGAGCAGGTAAAGAAATTATTAGCGCGCCAAGCCGAAAAAATGAAGGTTCCCATCGAGCAGGAGTAATGCTAGGCGCAAGCTGCGCCGTCTTCGTTTTCCAACGCTTTCCGGAAATAGTCGAGAGAAAGCTGCAATCCGGCTTGCAATCCAATCTGTGGTTCCCAGCCCAACAGCATTCTTGCCTTGGTGATGTCTGGTCGTCTCTGCTTGGGATCATCAGGTGGGAGCGGCTCGTGCCGAATACGGCTCTTCGAGTCCGTGACGGCGATTACCTGATTGGCGCACTCCAGAATTGTGAATTCATGGGGATTCCCTAGGTTCACCGGCAAATGCTCGGGTGCTTTGGAAAGCCGGATAAAACCTTCAATTTCATCGGACACGTAGCAAAAACTGCGTGTCTGGCCGCCATCGCCATATACGGTCAGTTCCTCGCCGCGCAGAGCCTGCTTCATGAAGTTGGGAATGACCCGTCCATCATTCAACTGCATACGTGGGCCATATGTGTTGAAGATGCGCGCGATGCGAGTATCCACTTTGTAATAGCGGTGATACGCCATGGTCAGAGCCTCGCTGAAGCGTTTGGCTTCGTCGTACACCGAGCGCGGGCCAATGGGGTTTACGTGTCCCCAATAGGTTTCGGTTTGTGGATGCTCCAAAGGGTCGCCGTAGCATTCCGAGGTAGAGGAGACGAGATACTTTGCTCCGTATTTGCGGGCGACGTCCAGGGCATGGAGTGTTCCCAGCGATCCGGCCTTGAGTGTTTCCACACCGTGAACCATATAGTCGATAGGGCTGGCGGGGCTGGCGAAATGGAATACGTAATCCACCTTGCCACCATCGAATGGTTCGCTGACATCTCTTTTCAACAATTCAAAACGGTTGTCATTGTGTAGATGTTCGAGGTTGGATTCACGGCCGGTTATGAAATTGTCCACCGCGATAACCGAGTAGCCCTCGCCTAATAGAGCGTCGCATAAGTGGGACCCTAGAAATCCAGCGCCGCCGGTGACTAAAGCTCTAAGTTTGCCCATGAATGATGCCAGCTAAACGAACCTTTGCGAGAGGTACAAGCTATTACTTTAACCTGTCATGGACGAAGGCACAAAGTCCCTGCCCTTATGTTCTTTGCCGAGCGCCACGATGGCTGCCAGCACAACGATATTGGCAGTCTCAAATATTGCCAATGCCCAGCCGTAGCCGAGTTTGTCGCGCAGAGCGAATTCAATCGTATTGGTGGGCGCGGCAAACAGAATCCCAAGCTGATAAGCAAATCCGGGCATTAATCCGCGTACGGCTGTCGGGGACAACTCACTCAGATGCGCGGGGATAATTCCCCAGGCGCCCTGGACCCCCACTTGCATCAGAAACGCGCCCGCGACCAGCATGAGCGGAGAAACGCCGAACGCCCAGGCTGGAATCATCAGCAAGGACAGCGCCAGTGCGCTGATCATGGCGCGGCGGCGCCCGAGGTGTTCTGAGAAATACCCGAACAAGACCGCCCCCAGAACGGCGCCAATGTTATAGATAATGGCGGTATACGAAACCCCCGCTGGAGTGAATCCATGGGCTGTCTTCAAGAAGTCGGGATACAAATCTTGGGTGCCGTGGGACAGAAACATCATGAGAGTCATCATCAGCACCAGATAGCAGAATATTTTCCAGTGCTGTCCGGCGGTGCGCACGATGGCACCGACAGTAGCGGCCCGATGTTGTTTCCAGGCCTCTGATTCCTTAACCCGCAAACGGATATAGAAGGCCAGCAGAGCGGGAATACCGCCCACCCAGAACATGGCCCGCCAACCCCAGGCGGGCAAAACGAAACGCGCTGCCACTGCGGCCAGAAGATAACCAATCGAATAGCCACTCTGGACCACACCGGAAAAGACACCGCGCCATCTAGCCGGAACGCTCTCCATGGCGAGGGAAGCGCCAACCCCCCACTCTCCACCCATACCGATGCCGTAAATGGCGCGCAAAACGAGGAAGACTGTGTAATTCGGTGCAAAGCCACAGAGCAGTTCGACCACAGAGAAAAAAATTACGTTGGCCATCAGGGGGCGTCGGCGGCCATAGCGGTCGGCAAGAAGGCCGAACAGCAATGCGCCGACCGGGCGAAGCGCGAGCGTAGCTACGGTAGTGGCGACAATCGCACCCTTCGTGACATGAAAATGAGCAGCCAGGGTGTCGAACATGAAGACGAGGACAAAGAAATCGAAAGCGTCGAGCGTCCAACCCAGGAAACTAGCCGTGACCGCATGCCACCGGTCACTCTGCGACAGCTGAGAAGCGGTATGGGTTGTGTCCAGAAAGTTGGCCTCGAAATGATTTTTGCAACAAATTCAGATTGCAGGGTGCAATGATAATGCAAGACTACGCACGACCGCCCAGGAGGGCGCTAAATAATCCAAGTCACTCCCATAGTGGACTTTCGTGTGAGTTTTCATATTGACAAGCGTTGGCTTTCGAGTAAAACTCCGCTCAAGGCAGCAAATTTGCAATTTGCCGCCGATCAGCAAGCGGTTCGGCCATTCTAATCGGCGATCCAGGTCCCATAAGTATCCGCGCATGGCTCATTTGCCCACGTTGCCTGATCCATCCGAGCACAAAGATCTTCATGGCCAAACTGGAACTTTTCAGGCGAGTAACTCAAAGTTTTCTTTTCAAGAGCTGACTAGACTTCTCGGGCGGCATGGGGCGGGATCAAGTTCGGAAGACCTGGCGCTTGACCTTGTGCTGCACGAGATCGTATCTCAGGCATGCTCAGCTACCAACGCGGCTGGGGCGGCGATTGCTTTGTCGCACAATGGGAAGTTTGTTTGTCGTGCGACTACCGGGAACCATGCTCCCGATCTAGGATCTCATTTGGCAATGAATTCAGGTTTGTCCGGCGCGTGCATCCAATCCTGTGAAATTCAGCGCTGCGATGATACCGAGACGGATACCCGCGTAGATGAGGTGGCTTGTCGGCGTTTGGGCGTCCGGTCGGTCACTGTCGTTCCAATGCTCAGGGAAAGCGAGCTTGTTGGAATTTTGGAGGTTTTTTCTCCGCGTCCTTTTGATTTTACGGATCATGACGCCCAGACTTTACGGGCTCTTTGTCAGCGCACGATGGACACAATGGTGAATCCGCGCCGAAAAACAAGAAATTGCTTTACCAACCGTAGCGTTTGATGGCAATACGATCCCAGTCCCACGTAAGGACCCTTGGATACTGGTGCTGACAGTTCTGATTGTGGCGTTGGCACTGCTACTGGGATGGATGGTGGGGCATAGGGGCTGGAACAAAACAGTTAAGGAGGATAAAACACCAGCGACAACGGTCTCCGCGCAGCCTACAGCACTACCTGCAAATGACACTTCTTCTCCAACCGTACTGACACCGTTGACGGCGAACGGTAATTCCGTGCCAGTCGCAGCAAATCCAAAAGCACCAGTAGCAACTCCCGGCGGACTTGTGGTCTATGAACAAGGAAAACTGGTTTTTCAAGAGAAACCAGCGCCAGGCAGTGCACACAACGTACCCGTGCAAGTTCCGCCCAGCGCTGTAGAATCACTCGTAATTGAGCGAGTGGAGCCGCGATATCCCGAGCAGGCGCGACTGGCACAAATTCAAGGTGCTGTGGTGCTGCAAGTGGATGTTACGGTACAGGGAACAGTACAAGAATTGCGTACCATAAGCGGAGATCCGCAACTGGCAAGCGCAGCCGCAGAAGCTGTCCGGCAATGGCGATTCAGACCCTACGCGCCAAGAGGGCATGCCCTAAGTTTCCAAACGCAAGTCACAGTGGACTTCAAACTTCCCTAGCCGTTGGCTAATTCTTTGGCGCGCTGGGTTGCTTTTACCACTGCTTTAATCAATGTCACCCGCAACTTTCCTTCTTCTAACTCGAGAATGCCGTCAATCGTGCATCCGGCTGGAGTAGTGACCGCGTCCTTCAACAGGGCAGGGTGGTCCCCGGTTTCCAGAACCACCGTGGCTGCGCCAAGTGTAGTTTGTGCCGCCAATAGCGTAGCTATATCACGTGGCAATCCGACTTTTACGCCAGCCTCGGCCAGTGACTCGAGAATAATGTAGATGTAGGCAGGCCCGCTCGCCGAGAGCGCGGTGACCGCATCCATGTGTTTCTCATCCACCGCGACGGTCCTTCCTACGACGCCAAACAGAGCGCCTGCCATCTCCATATGCTTTGCCGTAGCAAACGCCCCCTTACAGAGTGCGGTCATGCCGACGCCCTGTGCGCACGGGGTGTTGGGCATGGCGCGGACGACGGGAACATCTGTGCCAAAAGCCTTCTCGATTTCTCCGGTGCGGACTGACGCCGCCACCGAAATGATCAGCTGCTTCTTGGAAACGTTGGGGCGGATCTGCTGTATGACGTCGTCCACAACCTGAGGCTTGACGCAAAGGAAAATTACGTCCGCACCTCGCACGGCGGCATTATTGTCAGTGCCCACAGGGATGTGCCACTGCTTACTTAATGCTTTGGCGCGTTCTTCATGTTGCACCGTAGCGACCGTAGATTTTGGCGAAAACAAGCGTTTTTCGAGCATCGCCTTCAATAGAATTCCACCCATCTTGCCCGCACCCAGAACGGCCGCGCGTTTTCCGGATAGATCAACACCCATAGTGTGTTTCTCCTCTTGCTGGGAAATAGGGATTATCACACAAGGGAGGGACAACTCGCCGGACACGAACCACCGAGAACGGAGAACCGGGAAGTGGGATCTGAAGAATCCAGCCAGTTTTCCTGCAATCGGTCATTCAGGCCAAGCCGTTTCTATTGCACTGTAAGGGTCACAGTCTTGCTGTGAGTCACAGTTCCAGCAGCGGCCGTCACCGTGATGATGTAGGTGCCTGGAGTAGTCCCAGGCTGCGAGTTGCCGCCACCGTTATTCCCTTGTAGCCCGCCACCGCAACCGGCGTGGGGAAGCACGGCGAACAGTGCGATCGCTAATAGCATTTTCGGGGTTGAGGGTGGCCGTATCCTTGTACCAAGAAGCAGAACCGCCAGACAAGGCAGCCAAAATGCGTACATGGGACGAGTGTGCAAACTACTTGCCACCGTGGAAGCGGTCGTTGAGATAGAAAGCTGCACCCCAGTTTCTCCGCCGCCAGCGCCCACTTGAGGAGGAGTAAATGAGCAATTGGTTTTTGCCGGGACATCGGAGCAGGAAAGCGTGACCGAGGTTATAAATTGCCCCCCATCTGGAACCATGTCGAGTGAATAACTGGCGGACTGTCCAGCGTGCACTTTCTGCGAATCCGGAGTTGCAGTAAACGAGAAATCGAAAATGGATTGGAAACTTACAGCAGCGGTGTGAGCAATTCCGAGTACATCGCTCCCCTGGGCCATGATGCTGAAAGAGTAATTTTGCGCGATATTGCTATCCACGGTGACGGTAAATGCAGTTCCGCTGGAGCTGGGTACTATGGTGGCGGGGGAAATCGTACAGTTTGGCGGGGCTGCTGTTCCGCAGCCCATGCTGACCGGGCTGCTGTACCCATTGCTGGTGCTGAGGGAGCCGTTAAAAACAGCAGAAGTGTTGACGACTCCTGTGAGGGTTGGATTGGAAATGGTCAACGAGTAGTCGCGTTTGCCCACGACGAGCGTCAGATCTTGGGTCCTATCCGGGGAACCCAGCGTTGCGCCTTGAATGACCAAGGAATAAGTGCCTGCGACGGTATTGCTTGCGGTGCCAATGGTGAGTGTGCTTGCTACCGGGGCGCTCGCCAGCGGCGAAACCACATTCGAGGGCGAAAAATTACAAGTTGCTCCAGCAGGCAAACCGCCGCAAGAAAGATTAACGGTGCCTTGGAACGTTCCTTGCGCAGTAACTTGAAATCCCACTGGCCCTGAGTTATCTCCTGGGTCGACGCCGACGCCACCTGGGACCGGCGGGGTCAGGTCGAAATCAATAATGTGTAGAGTGATTGGGGCGTCGTGCACGATGCTGTTTGGTGGATCCCCTACTGCGCGCAGTTTGAAGGAATAGTCTCCTGATGACCCGGCCGCTGAAATCGTGAAATTTCCACTAGGGGCTATTGTGGTCGCGGAAACCGTGCAAGTCGCCGGAGGAGGTGTTGATCCTGCCGCGCAACTCAAACTCACGTTGCGGTTGTAGCTATTGATTGATGTCAGTGCGGCGTTGAAGGTAGCGGTTTGCGATGCAAATATGGTTTGAATGGGCCTGGGAACAGCGATCTGGAAATCAGCGGCAGTGCTTAACCCAAATTGCCACAAGCCTCGGCCGTAAGTTGACGCGCGAAGCAGCTTGGTTGTTCCTGTGTTGAAAATCCTCAGCGCGGTGACCGGAACATTCGGTAGAAATCCGTTCTGACCAGCGGGCGGGCCGACCTCAACCCAATTGGGACTGGCCGTGCTGCTGACAAATACCCCGATATCTGTGCCGACGTAGATGGTCCCGCTCAAAGGATCAGGGCCAGGATCCACTACGATGGCATTGACTGGCGCATCCGGCAGGTTCCCGGTGAAATTGAACCATGAGACCCCTCCGCTGGGGGTCATCCACACATGGGCAACATGAAATCCCATGATGGCTGCGTAAGC
This sequence comes from uncultured Acidobacteriota bacterium, assembly GCA_963837365.1. Taxonomy (GTDB): domain Bacteria; phylum Acidobacteriota; class Terriglobia; order Terriglobales; family Acidobacteriaceae; genus CAWBXL01. The sequence continues at coordinate 34,676 of CAWIMW010000002.1, read as the reverse complement.
AGTTGTTCCATTGGCATCAGAGGGATCCACTGCGATGCTCGAAATCGGGAAGTGCTGGGGATTGATTACGCCCGTGCGATCTGCCCACGTTGATGCGCCTCCATCCGTATTTCGGCTGACCCACACACGCCCTGCGGCCGGGGTGGTGGTGACCAGCGGCCCGAACCCATCTGTGCCGGCGTAGATCACTTGAGAAAGACCGCCGGTATCTACCGGGCCACCCGCCGCAATCGAGCGTACCAGGTTCGCTTCGTTGCCACTACAGGTCGTGCCACTTCCAGTGTCGAGATTGTTGCTCAGCACTGTGAAATCAGTGCCGTCGCTTGCGCCTCGCCACACTCGACAAGTGCCGACAATCATTTCACCTGGATTTTGCGGATCGAGAATGAATGGGGTGTAGTAGGGCCCTGCGTCCCCGTCGAGGGTGGTGGAGGAAACCACCCGATCAGCCTCGAAATCTTGTGCGTGGCACTCCACGCCGAGGGCGCAGCGCTGGATATTCACACCCGGATTGGAGGTAAACCATTCTGGCGGATTCGCAGGATTGATTTCACTGAAACCACCGTCGCCCGAGTTAACATTTCGCCATCCCGAACCAACCAGGGCTTGCGCGGTTGCGGGCGATCCATTTCCCTGAGCGCCCCCGAGTAAAGTGTTGGCGTCGGTTGGATGCTGAGCAAAGGCAACGAACTGGGTCATGGCCCCTAGCGTCTGGTTGAGACTGTCGAATTGATTGCTCGATCCACAATCGCCGCTGGTAAGGCCGGTATATCCGTCAAGCGCGCGATAAGCGCCGCCGTCATTGGCGAAATAAAGAACGGACCTCCCGTTGACCACTAGGGAATCGATGGCATGTTGCGCTGGATGCACATGCGCCAGTGCGGCAAAATTCGGACTACAACCGAATACGTGGGTCAGGTTTAGAAAGGTATTCGGTCCGTTGCAAGCTAGTGATTGGCTATTAAGGCTGCACTTGTAGAGATTGACTGCCCCAGCGTACAAGTCGGTGGCGGTCGCACCATTAGCAACCGCGCTGAGCGTGAGATTGTAGGCGCCATTTTCTGTGCCACAACCTCCAAGTGCGTCTCCGCAGGCGTCAATGCTGCTAGTTGAGATTTGCGTCCAGCTATTCCCGCCATTTACGGTTTTCCAGATACCTTGATCGTTTTCGCTGGCATCCACGTACCAGGCATACATCTCGTTGCGTCCTGAGACCACGGCAAGCTCTCCGCGATAAATTGGGCAGCTTGGTGAAGTGTTCGGCGTGCATGCCGCTGTGCTCAGACCCGGCCCCGGCTGAGCGGCAAGGCGCTCCCAGTGGCTGCCGTCGGCAGACGAATAGAACCCGTGCGAGCGGACCGCGGCAATGAATATGCCCGCTGCATCGTTGTACGCTACGCTAGTGACAGAGCTCGGAGTAACGGTCATTCCCGCGTCGGCGATACTCGCGAAACCCCATGAGACTCCGCCGTTGGTTGAATAGTAGATACCGAGATCAGGAGTAGGAGGATTCGCCAGCCCATCGATCAAGCCCTGGGAAGCCCCCGCAACCGCCGCGACGGCCAGGCTGGGATTGGCGGTGCTGAAAACAATCTTGCTGAATCCAAGTCCAGCGAAGGAATGTGTGCCGCCGGCATCTTGGGAAATCAGGCTCCAGGTAGAGCCGCCGTTGGTGGAGCGAAGTATTCCCAGTCCGTAGTAAGAATCTGTCGAGCTGCTGGTTTCGCCTGTTCCCACCAATACCACGCTGCGTGAGGGATCAGGATTATTAATCTGTGGCTGAATTGCGATTGCTCCCAGTGCGAGCGTGGGTTGATCGTCAATCAGAGGCGTCCAAACCACATGGGACGAGTCCGGGTCCGCGGCGTTGCTGGACTTCCAAACTCCACCGAATGCGCCTCCGAGGTAAACCGTATTGCCGCTAGGATCGGAACGGTCGATGACAACCGAGGTGGCGCGTCCCGACACCCAGCCGTAATCCTGTTGCCCGAAGCCGCTAGCGTCGGAGGCCAGCGGCGAAGGCCCCAGAGGTTGCCACACCTGCGAAACCACGTCAGCCGCGCTGAGTGTTGCTTGTGTTTTGGCCCCGAGGCGAGTTTTTCTCAGTTGCAACTTCTGTTGGTAGGCGTGGAGACGCAACGATGCAGCAGTCTGACCGGAGACCACCCTGCCATGTTGGAACCACGCATCTCTAGCTTGCGATTGGCGACTTAGGGTTTGCTTCTTTTGCGTTTGTCCCGATGCAGCCGCCACCGTGAACAACAAAACAGCAAATATGAAACTCTTGAAAGAAGGCATGATAGAAAGCAGGGGAAAGTTACTTCCAACACAGCAGAACACGAACCATTTCAGGATTAAAGCCAGGGATTGCCTGCGCCCCAGGATTGAGTCCCCGAACGGGAATTACCAACCTTCTAATGGGTGCGAACGTAGATACCACGAAAGTGGCTAGGTTCTTTGGGACTGGTATAGAATGCTTGCCATTCCAACCGTAGTGAGCACTTCGGTCTGGAGTTCTCAACGGGCCCCTTGCTGTTCGAACCAGATTCAACGAACTTACGTCAAATACCTAAAAGCAATGGAAACGACAGCGCTAGAAGGCGTCCCAGCACCGGTAAGGCCCCGACCTTCGGTAAAAGTCATGGTGGCCGTTGTAGCCCTGGCCAGCTTCACCATCTTCATAACCTGGCGGGCCCGGGTCCTGGAAAAAACCCTGGAGCGGGAAAGCGAGCAACCGGCTTTGGTGGATAAAGCTGCGCCCGACTTCACCGCCACAACCCTCGATGGGCGAACGGTTTCCCTGGCGGATTTTCGTGGGCAAAAAAATGTCGTGGTCAGTTTCTGGGCCAGTTGGTGCGGACCGTGCCGCATGGAGATGCCCGGGCTGGTGAAGTTTTACCAGACCCACCATAACCCTACGAGTGATTTCGAGATTCTGGCGGTGAGCATTGACGAAGATCCCAAGGATGCCCAGGATTTTGCCGATGCGCAGAAACTGAATTTTCCTGTTCTTCTCGATCCCAAATCGAGAGTAGCGGATGCTTATGAGGTGGACGGGATCCCGACGATGTTCGTGATCGACAAACAGGGAAAGATCACTTACGGACACTCCGGTTTTGACATGAGTATGGAATACCAGTTGTTACGCGAACTCGGGATCAAGGAAAAGAAACCCGTGGAAGGAGCCGTCGGTGGCGACGCCAGCAATTGAGTTCTCCGGGGTGACCAAGATCTATCAGCGGCGTTCGCAAGCGCCCGCGCTTTCAGGCGTCTCCTTCCAGGTGGCGAGCGGTGAAGTGTGTGCTTTTCTGGGCCCCAATGGGGCGGGTAAGACGACCAGCATGAGTATTCTCATGGGGTTCATCTTCGCGGAACAGGGGGAGGCACGGGTTTTTGGGTATGAGCCCGGGGATGTGCGGGCAAAAGCGCGAATCGGATTTCTGCCGGAGAATTTTGCGTTCTACCGCTACCTGAATGCGCAAAAGCTGCTGCAATTTCATCTGCGACTGAGCGGCCGCCAACTGTCCACCCCTAATCAGCTGATTGCTGAATTGCTGGCCAAGGTCAAACTGGATGGCTATCCGAATTTGAAGATAGGCAAGTATTCCCGGGGCATGGTGCAGCGTCTCGGGATTGCTCAGGCCTTGCTCGGCAACCCCGATCTGCTGGTGCTGGACGAGCCAACGTCAGGTCTGGATCCTGCGGGGCGGAAAGAAGTCCGGGACCTTATCCTGGCGCTTAAAGCCGAAGGCAAGACCATCTTTCTCAGTTCGCACATCCTGGCTGAAGTAGAACAGATTTGCGACCGGGTGATCATTATCGATCGTGGCTATCTTGTCCGGGCAGGTGCGCTGCAGGAGATGCTGGCGGAAGGAAACCGGGTGGAGATCGTGGTGGATCAGTTGCCGGAAAGCCTCGAACCAGCCGTACGAGAATTGGGCGCAGCCGTGGAGCGGGATGCGCACCACGTGCGCCTGGCCGTGGATGCCGCCCAAAAGCGGGCCATCGTGGAGATGTTATGGGCCGGCGGCTGTGACGTAATCAGCCTCACGCCGATGAAAAGCTCGCTCGAAGAAATGTTCCTGAAGTTGGTGGGGACGGGAGGCGCGGAATGAAGATTCGCACCATCGCCTTCAGCACCTTCGGCAGCTTTCGCCGGAACAAACTGATTATTCTGTTTTGTAGCATTTTTCTTTGCATCGTGCTGCTCATGTTGACCCCACTGCTGGCCTATAAGTCCATGATCAACACCGCCAATGCTCAGCAGATGCGGGGCATGATCCTCAACGAGGTCTCTGCCGTGATCTCGATAGTGAGCGCGTTTGGCAGTCTACTGGCCGCCTGGGCCGCAGCCGATTCAGTGGCCAGCGAAATGAAATCGGGGACAGTTCTCGCGGTGATGGCGCGTCCGCTGCGCCGGTGGGAATTTCTTGCCGGCAAATATCTTGGCGTGCTCATGCTCATGGCCGTCTATGTAATCGCCATGTTCGGGGTCACGCTGCTGATGGCGTGGATCGGAGGCCAGCGTTTCCACACTTCAATCTGGACTTTGCTCGTCTATCCGATGGTGCGTTATGCCATCTGGGCGGCCATCTCGATGTTTCTGGTGACGGTGCTGCACCCGCTCTTTGTGATGGGGATTGTTTTGGTGCTGGCGACGCTGATCCAGATTTTCGACTCTGCGTCCAGGCTAATTCCCAATTGGGTTCGCCTGCCGGTACACCTGTTTCTTCCGCTCACTAACCTGCTTTCCGAAGACCGGTTTCTGGTGATTACAAGAGCTTCGGTGAAGCCCTACCCGTGGACAAGCCATCTGACTGCCCTGGCTTACGGGCTTGACTATGCATTGGTATGTTTTTTATTGGCAGTCTTGGTGTTTCGGCGGCGTGGTCTTTCGCGTGAGTAGTGGTTCCAAGAGTACCGACTATTCGTATCTCAGAGCTTCGATGGGATCGAGCCGTGCAGCCTTCTGCGCGGGATAGAAACCGAAGAAGATTCCCACCGCCATCGAGAAGATCACGGCGGCTACGATCGCAATCGGTGAAACCAGTACTGACCAGCCCAGCGTGCGCGTAATCAGGAAGGAAGAAGCCACCCCCACCACAATTCCAATCCCACCTCCAAACAAGCTGAGCACGATAGCCTCAATCAAGAATTGCTGTTGTACATCGGATTCTGTCGCTCCGATGGCCATGCGGATGCCAATTTCACGCGTGCGCTCGGTCACCGACACCAGCATGATATTCATCACTCCAATCCCGCCGACGATCAGGGAAATGCTGGCGATGGAGGCGACCAATATGGTGAACAGGCGGGCGTTTTGATCGGCGAGGTCGGCAATGTCCGCCAGGTTGCGCACAAAGAAATCGTCGTCCTGCCCCGGGCGTATCCGGTGGCGGTCGCGCAATAGTGCGGTGATTTGCTGCTGCGCAGTGTAGCTCGCCGGTTGGGAGACCGCGGATACCACAATCCAGCGCAACCAGGGCTGGCCGGTGATTTTCTTTTGCAGCGTCGTGATGGGGACGTAAATCACGTCATCCTGATCCTGCCCGCCCGCTGCTGACGTGCCTTTGGGCTGAAGTAGTCCAACCACGCGAAAAGGAAGATTGTTGATGCGTACGGTTTCGCCGATGGGGTCGGTTGGCCCGAACAGGTTCTTGCGCACACTTTCGCCGATGACGGCGACGTTGGCCGCAAGACTTACATCACCCATGGTGAACGGACCACCCTCGGCAAAAGGCCAAGTACGGATGTCGAAATACTGCGGCTCGGTGCCGTTTACGTTGGTGGACCAATTATCGTTGCCAAAAACCACCTGGGCTGATGTTTGGCTCCCCGGCGCCGCATCCTCGACCGACGGACACTCCCGCTTAATGGCCGCCAAATCGTCATAGACCAGCGTTTTGGTTGAGCCCCAACCCATGCGCATGCCACCGCGACTGATCGTGCCCGACGCCACAAACAGCATGTTGGATCCCATCGCGGCAATCTGCCGCTGGGCCTGCTCCTGCGCGCCCTGGCCTACGCTGACCATGGCGATGACTGCGCCAACTCCGATGATGATGCCGAGCATGGTGAGGCTGGAGCGCATCTTGTTGCGCGCCAGGGCCCGCATCGCGATCCGGATTATGGCGAGTAAATCCATAGTTTTCCTACGCGGCCTTGGGAGGCGCTGCTGTGATCTTGCCCAGCTTCACCAGGCGCGCGATGATCGAGGGCAGCGTCCGGTTATGCGCTTTTGCAATATCGTGAAAGTCCATTCCATTACGAACTGCTTCGCACACCTGAGCGTCTTCCGTTCTTGTCCATGAGCGGAATGCATTGGCCGGCTTCCGCTGCTCACGTTTTTGCTCGTGCGCCAATGCGCTGATAGCGCGGTTGAGGGCCTTTACCACCGGTGGCTGACGGCAGATGGAATTCTGGTCGAGTTCCTTCCCAGTTTCTGGATCCATGGCATTCGCCAGACCACGCATAATTTTGAGAGCTTCTGGAATATCCATAAACACACCTCCTCGGACGACTATCCTAGAGGAGATGTCCGGCCGAATTGTGTGATATATGAACATTGCAAACACCACGAATCCCAAATTGGGAAACCAAACCTGTGTCTAGTCTTCCGGCACTGGCATATTCTTCAGTACCTCCGCCGCCACTGGCCGGTTGTGGATCGATTCATCCTTGCGAATCTTGCCATCACGAAATTGAAGACTGCGCTTGGCAAACTGCGCAATGTCCGGTTCATGTGTAACCAACACGATGGTCAGCCCTTCATTGTTCAGCCGCTGGAAAATATCCATGATCTCGACCGAAGTTCGGCTGTCCAGGTTCCCGGTTGGCTCGTCGGCAAGCAGGATGGCAGGGCGATTCACCAACCCGCGCGCGATTGCCACGCGCTGCTGCTGCCCTCCGGATAACTGAGAAGGGAAGTGCAGAGTGCGATCTCCCAGCCCGACCAATTGCAACGCATCGGTGGCCCGCTTGGTCCCTTCTGCTTTGCTGATTTGCGCATAGAGGGTGGGGAGCTCGACGTTTTCCATTGCCGTTGTACGCGAGAGCAGGTTGAATCCCTGAAAAACAAAACCTATTTTCCGATTGCGGATGGTAGCCAACTCTTTTTTGCTCAGTTCCGAGACCTCAGTGCCCTCAAGTACGTATCGGCCAGTCGTGGGCTTATCCAGACAGCCCAGGATGTTCATGAATGTGGACTTGCCGCCGCCACTGGCACCCATGACGGCGACGAATTCGCCGCGCTCGATGGCGACGCTCACTCCACGCAGGGCATGAACACGAGTCTCACCCAGCTCGTAGTACTTGTGGACGTCCTCCACGCGAATGACTTCGCCACCGTGCGCTGACTGAGTGGGTGCCAGCTCGGTTTGGGAAAGTGTGGCCATGGTTAACGCCCTCTCGGCCCACCGCCCAAACCAGGCGGCCGTCCTCCGGAGCCTGACGCGCTATTCGCTCCGGTGACTAATTCGTCTCCAGCGCTTAAATTGCCTTTCAATACCTGTGCAACTTCAGTTGTGGTGTGATCGGTAATTCCGGTGCGAATGCGCACCGGTTCAAGGGTTTTGTCGGGATGCAGCTTCCACACCACCGAAACATCAATGCGAGGCGTCTTCTGCGGTGCTCCAGCGGCGGCCGCTCCATCCCCTGCTGCACGCTGGCCGCCCGCGGCCTTTTCTCCATTTCCAGCTGAATTAGCGGGTTGTGGCGGTTGACCTCCCGAGGTAAGTCCATATTGCATGTACAAAGCGCGGATCTCGTCCGCGGTGAGGTCGGGCTTATAGCGCAAGGCTCCGTTCGGGACCCGCAACGCATTCTGCGCATTGGCGACAGGAATACTGATATATGCCGTCATTCCCGGAAAAAGCTTCAAGTCCGGATTGTCGAAATCAATGATGCTGTTATAAGTCACCACGTTTTGCACCGTAGTCGCGTTCATGCGAACTTGAGAAACCCTGCCGGTGAACGTGTCTTTTGGAAAAGCATCCACTTTGAAGGTGACGACTTGTCCCGGCTTAATCATTCCGACATCGGATTCGTCGGTTGCCGCGTAAACCTGCATCTTGGTGAGGTCCTGCGCGATGGTGAACAACGTAGGCGCCTGTAACGATGCGGCGACCGTTTGTCCTACGTCTACGCTACGGGCGATGACCGTGCCGTCAATCGGTGCGCGGATGGTGGTGTAATTCAGGTTTGTCTGCGCCAGTTTGACGGCGGCATCTTTCTGCTGGACTTGTGCGGCAGCCTGAGTTACCTGCGCCTGCGAGGCAGAAACCCCGGCTTCACTTGTATCCGCTGTGGCTTTCGCCAAATCGAGTTGCTGCTGGCTCAAGACTCCCTCTTTGGCAAGCGACGACGGTGCGTTCATAATCGGTACGCGACTTGTAGCGCCGTAGCTTTCGCTTTTTCCAAATTTGCCTGCGCCGCCACCAGGTTGGCTTTGGCGTTGGCGGCGTCGGCCTCGGCTTGCAGTAAGTTTGCCTGGAACAATGCAGGGTCGATCTGCGCCACCACCTGTCCCTTCTTGACGCGCGAGTTGAAGTCGGCAAACAGTTGAGCGATGGTCCCGGAAACCTGCGAGCCTACCTGTACCGTGGTCACAGCGTTGATGGTGCCGGTGGCTTCCACCATTTGATGAATGTCTCCATGGTCAGCCGCGGTGGTGTAGTACTCTGTTTTCTCGCCGCCTTTGAGCTTGAAGGCTGCGAGAATTCCAATCGCCACCACTACCAGCCCAACGATAACCCAATGCCGCTTTAGCACCTTCACAAGACCCTCGATTTCTTTGAATTCAACTAACGAGTTCTATTCATCTACTAGTAAAACCCGCATCGGAGGGAAAAGCTTCGCCAGAGATTATTGACGCGAATCCGTCATTCGCGGTGCTTCCCTTCGTTCTATGTGTCTAATTCAATGGTACATTCTGAGGCACCGCCTCTCCCATATTTGTTGAGAGGTTTACAAATATTTACCTTCTACGTATTTTTTGAGGGGAAACGCTAATGGACTGGCAGGCCTTATGGCTGACAACTCGCCTGGCGGTATTGGTTGCGGTTGTCCTAATTGTGCTTGGCTTGCCCATCGCGTACTGGATTGCGTATTCACGCTGGCGCTGGAAGTTTCTGGTTGAAGCAGTGGTCGCGTTGCCGATTGTGTTGCCGCCAACTGTGCTCGGGTTTTACGTGTTGGTCGCGCTTGGATCGCACAGTCCGCTGGGGCGGTGGTGGCAGGGGCTCACCGGGCATACTTTGGCGTTTACGTTTGAAGGGCTGGTGATTGGTTCCATTCTGTACAGTCTGCCGTTTGCGGTTCAGCCCTTTTCCGCAGCGTTCGCCAGTGTGGACTCACGGCTCATTGCTGCTTCTTCTACCTTGGGTGCTTCGAAGCTGCGGACATTTTTTCGTGTGATTCTGCCGTTATCGGTCCCGGGAGTAGTGACTGGAGTGGCCTTGAGCTTTGCCCACACCATGGGAGAATTTGGGGTGGTGCTCATGGTCGGAGGCAACATTCCCGGGGTTACGCGAACGGTTTCCATCGCGATCTACGACCGCGTGCAGGCATTTGATTTTGCCTCCGCCAACCGAACTGCGGCGGGACTTCTGTTGCTGTCATTTTTATTGCTCTCGCTGGTTTATGCCATGAACCGGAAAGTGTGGGCGATTTGGCCATGGAGGTAATCCAACCCTCGGTGAGCACAACCGTCCCGGTTTCATCGGCGAATGAGGTGAAGAATCTTGAGGTCCGCGCTTCCAGGAAACATCTGTCGGATGGGCATACATTCAAATTGGAAGTGGGCTTTACGGCCGGGCCCGGAATCTCAATTTTGTTCGGGGCCTCCGGTGCAGGAAAAACCACCATTCTGGATTGCATCGCCGGACTCGTCGTCCCGGATTCCGGGAGAATTGCGGTGGGCGGTCAAACGCTGCTTGATTCAGATCTTCAGGTCAATCTTGCAGCGCATCGCCGCAAGATCGGCTACGTGCTTCAGGACCTTGCGCTCTTTCCCCATCTAACCACCGAACAAAATATTTGCTACGGGCTTTCGAAACTGACTGCTGCCGAGCGTCGCGACCGCAGCCAAGCGATTCTGCAATCGTTTCACATCACGCATTTGCGCAAGCGTAAACCACGGGAGATTTCCGGAGGTGAGCGCCAGCGGGTTGCGCTTGCGCGCACCCTGGTGACAGATCCCTGTGTACTTCTGCTGGATGAGCCGCTGGCCGCGCTCGATTCCCCGACCAAATCGAAGATCATCGAAGACTTGCGTGCGCTGGAATGAAGACTCATCGTGTTCCGATCCTTTACGTGACTCACAGCCGCGAGGAGGTGTTTGCCCTGGGCGAGCGGGTGTTGCTGTTGGAGAAGGGGAAAATCATCGCCGATGGGTCGCCGCATAAGGTGATGATGGCGCCGCGCCAGGAAACCGTGGCCAGCCTGGCTGGAATTGAAAACATCTTTGATGCCAGCGTTGCCTCGGTTCACGAAGACCGTGGCACCATGACTTGCCGGCTCACCGGTAGCCCGGTCGAACTGGAGACTCCGCTGGTGAAGGCTGATGTCGGGTCAGCTTTGCGCATTGGAGTCCAGGCGGGCGATGTGCTTTTGGCGACTTCCCATCCCGATGGCCTCAGCGCGAGAAATATTATTGCGGGGGAAATGACTTCTCTTAGGCAGCGTGACGTAATTGTGGTCGCTAAAGTGAATTGTGGCGTTGAGATGGAAGTGCATCTCACCTTGGCAGCACGTGACGCCCTGCATCTTCAACCTGGCCAGCCGGTGTGGCTGATTGTAAAAACCCATTCCTGCCACGTGATGCGAAGCTAGTTTCAGCCCTGGCTTCCATAATTTGATGCATTTCAATGACTGCCACCCATTGCCCCGTGCGCTTTTCAGTGAATACGATTTCGCCACCCAGAATCTGTGCCGCAAGGCCCGGCGGGACGTCGGTGTGGGAGTCGAAGAAGCGGGCTTTGAGCCGTTCCCAAGCCGGCCAAGTTCGCACCAGGGGATGGGGAGGGTTGTACTTGGTGGAGAAAACCAGGGCCACGCTGAATCCGGAGCGCGCATCGCTTGCGGACATCAACTGTTCCAGGCGAAAGTCCTCAATTCGCACGACCCGTACGGGACGGGACACGTAGCCAAGGAAGGGACGCGTCAATTCATCGCTGGCCGGCCACGCGGTAAGCACGCGGGCCATGGGATAGCGCGCTTCCAGGAAGTGCTCTGCGTCCTCATGCAACTGGATATAGTCCCGATACGCAAGATTGTCCTCTGGAGAAAACACGTACGGTGGATTGACGAAAAGCCCAAGAATGAAACCAACTACAACAATGGCGACAATCCAGCGCCACATCCTCAGCCTGCGCCATAGCGTGGAAACAAAAACTAGTATGACCAGTGGGACGACCGGGAGCATATATCGCGCCAACACAGCTCCGCCGATCACTGCCATAGCGATGACATAAACGGTCACAATGGCCAGAAAAGCGAATTGCACGTTCAGCGCAATCCTCGGGCGCTCCTTACCGCCATCTTGCAGGGGCGGCAGCCACATCGCCAGCACTCCGGAAAGGCTCAGCAAGAGCAAATTCATATAGCCAAACGTCTGCCACAGGCGCAACAGCATGGCGAGAAGGATACGCAGGGGGTGCAGCGTCGCTTCCACGTTGTAACGCAGAAATTCCGGGTTGCCGAAGATGAAGCCGGTACGGAGGTAGTGATAAGCGTACCAAAGCGCCAAAGGCAGAGCCGGGAAGGCCAGCGAAAATAGAAGAGACTTGGAATGCGTGGCAGAAGCTGCATTCAACCTTCGCTCCCATAGAGTTTGTAATAGTTCCCACGTTGCTAGGGCGATTGGCGCGAGAATCGCAGTTTCTTTGGTGAGCACCGCGATTGAGAACCACGCGGCCGTGGCGATGCTGCGTTTCTCCACATAAGCTTTCAATCCCCAAACAGTAAATCCCGCCGCGGCCAGATCCAGATGAGCGAGCGAACTCTGGGCGAAGAATACTGGATAGAGGGCGGTACAGACGACCGAGACAACCGCAACCTCGGCGTTGGCGACGGCTTTTGCCAATCGAAATAACCCCAACAACGCGAACGACGACATGAACAGCATCGCAACCCGGGTGACCGATGGGGCGAATCCAAGGACCTTCCACCACAGCGCCAGATATGCCATGACCAACGGAGGATGGGCGTTGGAAATTGTGGTGTGCGGAATCAACCAGCCCGTAAGGAATAAATCATGAGCGGCGGGGATGTAATATCCCGCTTCATCCCAAAAATAAGGCAATTTCAGTAGAGGAAGATGCAGCGCGACCAGGATGAAGAAAATTAAGGCCAGAATAGGCACTGAATCAATGAAGGAGCGTCTGCTGTCTCTGGCAAGCACGGCGATCTAATTGATCTGTCCAGGGGTTGCCATGCGCGGATCGAGCTTGATCTCGCCGAACGCATTCTCATAGCTGGTGACATTTTGTTGCAGGATGGAAACCAGTGCCTTGGCCTGTTGCGGGCTCAGGTAAATGCCCTGAAAGTTTCGCATCTCCACCTGGTTCTCGCTCTGCTGCTCGATGGTGCCAAATACCAGAAAGAAGTCCCAGACGCTGACCCGGACTTGCACGCTGTTGGAATAGTTCTCGCGATAGGCTTCGGTTTGCACCAGTTTGATGTTGGGTTGAGTTGGGTTAGTCATGGCGTAAGTAGTGTAGCGGTATCCTCAGAAATAAGGGAAGTGCGGGGCAGAAACAGGACGATTGAGGTCATGGCGATCACCGAAAACTGTACATGGACCACCCGAACGACGGGGCCAAGCAGAAACAATACAAAGCAAGAGTAGATAAGAAGTTGCAGCGGACTGCTTTGCTTGGCTGAAGCGTGGCCCAATGTCCAGTCCGCAAGGAGTAAAAATCCTGGCGCCAGTATGACAAGGTCATAGACGGTCAAGTGAGGGGAGACCAGGACTGTGGCAACCAGCAAGGCTGCAAATTGGAGTTGCAAAGGAAATCTGTCACGCCAACATCGGACCACCAGCGCCAAGACAATCACAGCGCTTAATAAGTAAAGGGCAAAGGAAACGCCCGGCCAGGGGATGATCATCGACCAGAAAGTCCGCAGAGAATGTGTTTGATAAGGGCGGGGCTCCAGCAGCGTCATAATTTGAACGGTACGCGTGATTGTATCCAGATAGTCGTGCATGACGGCGGCACCGTAGTGCAGCCATCCTATCGCCAACTGGAGGAAAGCAGACAGGACCGCACCGCCCACTACCCGCCCCCTTTTCGTAAGAAGGAAAACTACTGCTGCCGCCAAGCCGAGCTGAGGTTTAAAGATCAAACAACCAATGGCTAACCCGGCAAGAAAATCCTGTTTGCTGCGCAATGCCAGATACGCGAGAGTGAAGAAGAGCAAGGCCAATCCCGCAGTCTGCCCCCAGACTAGCAGTTGAGAAATCCCGGGGAAGGCAACTGCCGCCAGCAACACGGTCAGACCCTGGCCGGCGAGGTTCCGACAGCGCTTCCACACCCAATAGCAGCAAACGGCATAGATCAGAACATTCAGCAACGACCACAGCCACAGTGCGTTGGAATAAGGGAGGTCTGAGAAAGGATAAAAAAGCAGCGAAACCTGCGGGCCGTAGAGTGGGACGTAAACGAAATTGCGTGCTTCCGGGACTATTTTTTCCAGTAAATCGGTTTGCGCGGAAATGTTGTAAAGCAGGTCTCCCCGGCTTTCTCGTGCCAGGGTGCCCAGGGTGTAGAAATGTAAAAAATCCGTGCCCTTGATCAAGCCTCCGCGATCGCGCAGGCCTGGCGTATTCAGGTTCACAAAGAATGCGGTCCAGATGCCGACGGCCAACAGAAAGGCGTGGATCCGTACCCGGCGGACCGTCAGCCAGCGATCAAGGTGAATCTTCGGCATCCGAGAGATGCCTATGATACCGAACCGGACGGCTTCCAATGCTAACTAGGGCATGGCTTTGTAGGTTGCCAGCTTTGGGGGATCGGCATCCGCTTGCAGACGCCATACTTTCCTATTATGGAAATACCGCAATAACTCCTGATTGTTTCGGTCTCCCATGTCCCGTGCCCAGACAACTGGTGATGAATCAATCTCCGCCGCGTTGTATACCCATTCGGAATTCTCGTCGTGGGTAGGCGAATAGTCCACGATGACAAGGTCGTTGCCCGGCGTGTTTTTCAAATAGTTCATCACCGCGGCGCGATCCACGTTTCCGCGCGGCCATCTTCCCTCACTCGGCGCATGTGCGGCAATCGCTGCGATCCTCAAAAAAACGGCCCCCAATAACACTACTGGAATGGCCTGAACCACACTCCTTCCCAGCGGCCGCTGGTGCCAGTTCCACAACGACAATCGTCGGCAACATTGCGTAAGAATGATGAACAGAATTCCCGCAGCCGGCGCGGCGTAATGGGGAAGTCCCCAGGTCCCAATCATCAGGGCGACAAAAAATACCGCGCTTGCCATCAACAGAAACCGCATGCGGCGGTCGCGCCAAAGCCAGGGCAAGACGATGAGCGGAATACTGGCCACGGGCCGCAAGAAGAAACTCCACAACACTAACGAGCGATTGGCTGAATAGGAAAGAAAGCCCGCGACCGTTCTGTGCTCAAAATAGCCATGCAAGTCATCCTCGTAGAATTTTTGTATTACAGGGTGACGATAGATGGGTTCAGCCCGCGGCCCCTGCCACAGGAAAAAAGGCACCGGAGTATAAATTTGTGAGTCAACCTGATAAGTCATCCGCAAAGGGTTGCCAGTGACGCGGTAATAGAAATACCCAGTACCGGCGGCCGCAACCAGAAGCACGAAGCTGAGCGGCAATATCACCTGCGCGGTTATGACTTTGAAGTTCGGGCTGCGAGATCTGACCATCCAAGCCGCAAGTGCTAGGGCCACCGTGACTCCAAGGACAAACCCTTCATAAGGACGACTATTGGCGAGAATTGCCAGTCCCAACCCCATGCAAATTGCATCACGCACCTTCCGCCGTCTCTTGATGCGCGGCAATGCACCGATGACCAGCGCTCCTCCCAGTGCAACAATCGAGGAACTCCAGTAGGCATTCATCCAATAGCTGAAAATCCCCAGCCGCAGAAATGCGATGATGGCGCCATAAAGCGCCCATCTCGGGGGCAGCCAGCCTTGCAGCATCCAGCAAAAGGCTGCGCACATGAGGCCGGTGACGAGCCACTCGCCAATCCAGGGATGCCCCAACCGCTGTCCTGCTGCGAGCGCCAGACCTTGCGCTGGAGGGTAAATGGACGAATAGGTCGGCTGCTGAATGACGTGGAAGGTCTCGAAATGAACCCACATCGGGTGCGTCGGATTGGTGAGACGTCCCTGGGCAAACGTGTCAGCGGCCAGTAAATAACTGAATTCGTCGTGCGCACTAGGCTGAGGAACGCCGAGAAGCGGAAGCAATGCGATGCGCGTAAATAGCGTTCCAAAGCCAATTACGAAAATGCACCATGTTTTTCTTTGTGCGAGGCGTCCCAGCCAACTGTGAAACGGATAAGGGATGCTTGTCTTACTGCGTGTGCGGAATGAGAACCGTAGGAAGGCGGCCCACGCTGTTACTACGATCAATTCGATCAGGTAGAACCACCACGGGGTGGGCCGCACAGGGATATTTAGCATGTAAGCGGATTTTCGAGTCTGGCCGGCATGATGTCAATTACGCAACCTGAGTCTGTTTTCGGCTTGCGCCGCTTGTCGGTATTCGTCCACAATGACTGGCGCTAAGGACAATTTCCGATCCTTCCAATGTCTAAGTTACTCGGTTCAACAGTCTGGTTCCTGGTTGCAGCCCTGGGCACTCTGGCGGTGGCCACAATCGCGCTGCATCGCGGCGAGCAGATCAACGCCATGTGGCTGGTAGTGGCCGCGGTTTGTGTGTACGCCATCGGCTACCGCTTCTACAGCAAATTTATCGCCGCCAAGGTGCTGGCGCTCGACCCGATTCGCGCCACTCCCGCGGAACGGCTGGAAAACGGGCGCGACTTTGTCGCTACCAACAAATGGGTTGTGTTCGGGCATCACTTCGCAGCAATTGCCGGGCCGGGGCCGTTGGTAGGCCCAGTGCTGGCCGCGCAATTTGGATATTTGCCGGGAACGCTGTGGGTACTAGCGGGCGCAGTCCTTGGCGGATGCGTGCAGGATTTTGTCATTCTCCTGTTTTCTGTCCGCCGCGATGGCAAATCGCTCACCGAAATGGCGCGGGAGGAAATTGGCCGGGTCGGAGGAATTGTCACCTACGCCGCGGTGATCAGTATCGTAGTGATCCTGCTCGGAGTTGTGGCGTTAGTGGTGGTCAACGCGCTGAAATCGAGCCCCTGGGGAACGTTCACCATTGCCATGACGATTCCCATTGCGCTGTTGATGGGCATCTATCTTCGTCACTTGCGACCGGGGAAGGTCCTGGAATCCTCCATCCTCGGCTTTCTGCTGGTGATATTGGCGATATTTGGCGGCCAGTGGGTGGCACACAGCCCGTCGCTTGCCAAGGTATTTACGCTGAGTGCGCCGGCGCTGGCGATTCTAATCGTTCTATATGGTTTTGCGGCTTCCGCGCTGCCGGTGTGGTTGTTGCTGGCTCCGCGCGATTATCTGAGCACTTTTGTGAAGCTGGGAACAATTGGCTTGCTGGCCGTAGGAATCGTGGTCTTCCATCCCACGCTGCATATGCCTCCGCTGACCCGTTTTATTGATGGAACCGGTCCCATCTTCGCGGGGAATATCTTTCCGTTTGCATTCATCACCATTGCTTGTGGGGCGGTCAGCGGTTTTCATGCGCTGATCTCCAGCGGTACCACCCCTAAACTAATCCGCCGTGAGACTGAGACCCGCATGGTCGGTTACGGCGCCATGCTGGCTGAGTCCATGGTGGCCATCATGGCGACCGTCGCAGCCTGCGTTTTGCAACCGGGAGTGTATTTTGCGATCAACAGCCCCGCGGGCGTGGTGGGAACTACCGCAGATGCTGCCGTGGCAACCATCAGCGGATGGGGTTTTACCGTTGACGCTGCGCAGATGCAGTCTCTGGCGCAGGCAGTCGGCGAGCAAACACTTTTCAACCGCACCGGTGGCGCACCGGCATTTGCCGTGGGTATGGCGCATATTTTTTCCAACAGTTTAGGAGGACAAGCAGTGATGGCCATCTGGTATCACTTCGCCATCATGTTTGAAGCGCTTTTCATCCTGACGATTCTTGACGCCGGCACACGGGTCGGCCGGTTCATGGTGCAGGATGCGCTTGGCCATGTCTGGAAGCCTCTGGGGCGTACCAGTTGGTATCCCTCGATCATTTTCACCAGCGCCCTCATTGCCGGGGCTTGGGGATATTTTCTGTGGCAGGGGGTAAAGGACCCGCTGGGCGGAATTAATTCGCTGTGGCCGTTGTTCGGGATTTCCAATCAGTTGCTGGCCACGGTGGCCTTTTGTGTGGCCACAACCATCATCGTGAAGATGGGGAAGTCACGTTACATGTTCGTGACTTTGGTCCCGTTGCTGTGGCTTGTGACCGTCACCTTTACCGCCTCATGGCAAAAGATGTTTGACGCGAATCCGCGCATAGGTTTTCTGGCACATGCTAGTCAACTTGCGGCCAGCGGAGGCAATGCCCGTCTGATCTTTAACGACCGTCTGGATGCCGTGGTGACAGGTGTGCTGATGGGAATGGTGGCGCTGGTGCTCCTGGAATCGGTGATGGAATGGGTACGCGTACTCAGCGGGCGGAAACCCGCCAAGGTCAAGGAAGCCCCATTTGTGGCGTCGCGTTTTGCGGAGGAACGGGGATGAAACAGCTCAGGGCGTTTCTATCGGTTTTGCTTGCCATGCTTCGCGAAATCTTCGACGAATCGGCTTATGCGCGATATCTGGAGCAACATCAGCTCAGTTCCTCCCCACAAGCATACGCGGGGTTCCGGCGTGAATATGAACTTGTAAAGGCACGGCGTCCACGCTGTTGCTGAGTTACACTTCATCATATGCGCGTCCTGGGGATTGACTGCGGCACCGAATACACCGGTTACGGAGTTGTCCAGTTACACGATGATGGGAAGCTGCAATGCCTGGACTGCGGAGCCATAAAGCTTTCTCCACGCGATTCTATGGCCGCACGCCTGGCAACAATTTTCGACCGCTTGAACGCGCTAATCGCCGAACACCGGCCCAGTCAAGTTGCGATCGAAGACGTTTTTTACGCGCTCAACGTGAAATCTGCGCTCAAGTTGGGTCAGGTGCGTGGAGTGGCCATGCTGGCGGCATCTTCCGTGGGATTGGCGGTGGTTGAATATTCACCACTTTCGATAAAATCTGCGGTGGTCGGATATGGCAGGGCAGAAAAAGTCCAGGTCCAGCACATGGTGGCACGCTTGTTGAACCTGGCGGAAATTCCCGAGCCGCCCGACGTCGCAGACGCGCTGGCGATTGCCATTTGCCATTTACATACTTCCACCACGCTGGACCGCCAGCGTGCTATGGCATGATGAGATCGAACCAATTGTTGTCCGGGGTGATCGGAGTGCTGCTTCTGGCGCTCACCCCGCTGCCCGCCTTCAGCCAGCAGGCTGCGATCATCACTTATACCCAGGATTTCCCCGGCTCCGATCCCAGCCACTATGCGATATCCATCAGTTCCGGCGGCCATGCGCGTTATGAGGGGAACGGGAGGTTAATCACCTCTTCCAGGTACTCGAATGACGACTCTGTGCCGGACACGGAGCAGTTGGAATTCACCGCATCTCCATCGTTGATCGCAAAGATTTTTGCTTTGGCCAAACGCGCGCACTATTTCCAGGGACAGATTGAAACCACAAAGCGCAACCTGGCTTTTACCGGCAAAAAGACACTCACCTACAAGGACGGAACACAGAATACAAGCGCTACATACAACTACCCGGTTGTCCCGGAAGTCATGGAACTGACCCGGATTTTTCAGAATCTCTCCAGTACCCTTGAATACGGACGCCGCCTCGACTATGGCCATCGCCACCAAAAGCTCGCACTCGATGAAGTGACCAAGCAGATGGAATCCTCCGCCAAGGGCGGCGGACTGGAGGACTTGCCTGCAATTGCCCCGATCATGCAGAAAATTATTGAGGACCGCTCGGTGATCAATGTGGTACGGGCGCGTCTGCAAAGACTTTTGCTTTCCTCCGGCGGACAGTAATCCGACAAGAATTGGGCAACAAATAACCCCAATCAGTGTTCTAATTAGACAAGAGCAAGAGCCTTTTGCGGAGGTGCACTCATGAAGGTACGCACGTCCCCGTTGATCCGACTATTGGTAGCAATTCTCCTCATAACCCCTTTAGCCCTTGCCGACTCGCAAGTGCGAATCGTACGCCTGAGCAGCGTGGATGGCGACGTCCAGATTGACCGCAATACCGGCGCTGGACTGGAAAAAGCATTTCTAAACCTGCCCATCACGCAAGGCGTGAAACTACAAACGGGTAAAGAAGGTCGCGCGGAAGTGGAGTTCGAGGATGGCAGCGCGGTGAGGCTCGCTCCCAACTCCTTAGTTGAGTTTCCCCAACTGTCGCTGAGGGATTCCGGCGCCAGAGTGTCAAGCGTCAAGGTGCGGCAAGGTACGGTATATGTGGATTTCCGTGGCGGCAAAGACGACGAATTCACATTGAACTTTGTCCGAGAGACCGCCGCATTGAAGGATGCTGCGCACTTTCGCGTGCAGGTGAATGAAGCCAATGCCACGCTTGCAGTTTTCAAGGGCGCGGCGAACGTCGAGGGAGCTTCTGGCAGCATAGAGGTGGGAAAGAACCAATCGGTCACTTTCGATCTTGCCGACCATGATCAATACCAAACCGCCAAATTAGAAGAAACTCCTTTCGATACCTGGGACAAAGAACAAGACAAATACCACAATACCTACCTGAGCAAGAACCATGACTACTCGCCGAATGCGTATGGGGTGAGCGATCTCAACTACTACGGGAACTTTTTTAATGCGCCCGGCTACGGCATGGTGTGGCAGCCCTATTTTGTGAGTATGGGATGGGACCCATTCATGGATGGGGGATGGGCCTGGTATCCAGGCTCGGGTTACACCTGGGTTTCGGCGTATCCCTGGGGATGGACCCCGTATCACTGCGGGTCGTGGCTGTATGGCCCGTCTTTCGGATGGGCCTGGCAGCCGGGGGGATGTGGGAGTTGGTTTGGTTTCCCGCCGGTGATCAATGCTCCGACAAATTTCCGTCAACCGCAACCACCCGCCGGGCGGCCCGGACGCGGCACAATCGTGATGACGCCCCGACCGATCATTTCCAACTCGCTCACCTCCACGCATCGCATGGTGATTGAGAGGAATTCTGCCGGGTTGGGGGTTCCGCGTGGAAGTATCCGAGACATGTCACGTCTTTCAACCAGGGTGCAGCAGAACGGCTCGGTGACCACGAATGTTCATCCGGTACCGGCCTTCAGGCCGATCACGCCGGGACCTATGATTAACAATCCCGGGATGTCGCGTCCTAGCGCACCCAGAAGCGTTGCGCCACCCCGCAGTAACATGGGCGGCGGATCACCGCGGTCAACAGCGCCATCGCGTTCTGCTCCAGCTCCGCGTGGTACAACTAGAAAATAATCGGCGTTCAAATCATCGAAAAAATGAGGAGGCTGAAATGCACATGATGAGGACTTGGCTCTATTTCAGTTTCGCAGTCGGAGTGATCTGTATGCTTGCGCCGCTGGCTTCAGCGGACAACATCAATTGTTCATCTGAGGACGGGCATAGGAAGTATTGCCCGGTAGAGACACGCGGGGGAGTGCAGATGATCAAGCAGCGCAGCGGATCCGCGTGCATCCAGGGGCAAACCTGGGGCTATGACGGGGGAGGAATCTGGGTTGACCGTGGCTGCCGGGCAGATTTTTCCGTCGGTAACGGAGGCTACGGCAGGGGAGGGTACGGAGACGGCGGCAACAACGGCTACGGCGGCGGGTCGCAGCTGGTGAATTGTTCCTCGGAAGACGGGCATCGGCGCGTTTGCCCAATCCGCCCCAATAGCCGCGTAACTCTGGCGAAACAACGCAGCGGCTCCTCCTGCGTACAAGGAAGAACCTGGGGATACGACAATACGCAGATCTGGGTGGACCGCGGCTGCCGCGCCGATTTCAATGTTGAGGTTCGCGGAGATCAGGGCCGGGGCCGTGACCGTGACCGGGGCCGCGATGGCGATCACCGCGGAGGGGGAGCGGCAGCGGACCAATTCATCAACTGTTCCTCCGAGGACGGGCACCGGAAATATTGCCCGGTGGATACCAGTCGTGCTCGGGTGCAGATGACAAAGCAGCGCAGCGGCTCTGCATGCGTCCAGGGACAAACCTGGGGCTATGACCGGGGAGGAATCTGGGTTGACCGTGGCTGCCGGGCGGATTTTCAGGTCGTTCGGTAACCGGCGATCATTGCGAAAGGCGGAGCAGATTGCTCCGCCTTTTTTAGTTCACGATCACTCCGGCATAGCCCACGACCAGGTTGCGGTCTCCGGAGACATCGCCTGAAGTTGCATACTTTACCAACTCTGCATGAGTTGCGTGTAACTGACGGGCGGCAGTCAGCATAGCGACAGCCGGTCCAAATCCGCACATGCTGATTCGTTCTTTGGTAACTACATCGAATAGTCCACGGGGATTCAGCGCCAGAATTTGAGCGATCGCTTTGTGGTCTTTGACGCGGGTGATGGCGTCGTTCTCGTAGTGATTCATATCGCTGGAAGCGACGATCAGAACAGGTTTGCTCTGTTGACACAAAACATCCGCAATTGCCAATCCCAGTCCTTCCAGGACCTCAAACTGGCCGGTGCCGAGGGTAATGGGCACAAACGAGAAATGAGGACTGAGCGCTTGCAGAAACGGGAGCTGGACTTCGGCGGCATGTTCCGACCGATGGGCTTCCGCATCGTCGCGTAGAAGCGGAAACTTTTCTCTTAATGAAGCCGCCAGTTCAGAATTGACAGGCACACGGCCCAACGGTGTTTCCCATTCCCCACTGCTCATGATGGAAAGTGGCTGGCCTCGGCCGGTGTGATTGGGACACATCAGAATGCAACGATCTGGAATGGCAATCCGCGAATAAACTGCGCCGGCAATGTGTCCGGAGTACATGTATCCGGCGTGGGGGACAATACACCCCAGGGCGGAGATCTTTTCGGTTGTAGGCGGAATATACGAGCGTACTTCTTCCTGTAAAACGCCTGCCTCGTCCGGATAGAAGCGCCCGGCGACCGCCGGGTGGCGGATGATGGCGGCCATGTCGCCTCCTATGAGTTGCCGTTATGCAGGGCGCGAAACATCGCGGCACTCTTGTCCAAAGATAAAGCTTCTGCCCGTATGGTGGGTTTTATCCCGGCCTTCTTCCAGGCTAATTCTAATTCCTGTGGCTTATAGCGCGCCTTTAGATTGTTCCCCAGGGTTTTGCGTTTTTGCGCAAATGAGAGTTTCAGGAAATCGATAAACTCACGTTCCGGAACCTGTAATCCCTCCAGCCGTGGTTCGAGGGTGAGCCTTACCACAGCCGAATACACCTTGGGGGGAGGGGCAAACGCACCCGGAGGAAGGGTAAACAGCTTCTCCACACGCGAATAAAGTTGCGCGGTTGCCGAGAGTAAACCGTACTCGCTGCCCCCTGGTTCTGCGGCCAGCCGGTCCGCCACTTCGCGCTGCACCATCAACACCATGGATTCCACATAATTCCGATGCTCAAACAAGCGCAACAGTAACTCAGAAGTGATGTGGTAAGGAATATTGCCGACGACCGTTACCGGTTGGGTGGCCTGAGTCTCCGTGCGAGTGATTCCCGGCCGCGGCCCAAAAACTGTGTTGAAGTCGATGGCCAGCACATCACCTTCAATAATCTCGACATTGCGCGATTGCCCGAACTGCATGCGCAACTGAGCGGCGAGCACCCGGTCCAACTCCACGGCAATCAGCCGTTGTGCCTGCCTGGCAATGAGGGAGGTAAGGGCACCGCGGCCCGGCCCAATCTCGAAGACCGTCCTGTGGGAGATATCGCCCAAGGCATCCACGATTTGCACAGCCGCGCTTCCATCAGTCAGGAAGTGCTGGCCCAGCTTGGGCTTCCGCTTTTCGTGCGGGGCACGGGAGATGACTCTGGGCACGTTGACCCTCTTTCTTTCCGGCGGTTAAACTTTATTACGCCGTTGTTTGGATGATGGCGCTACTATCATAGCCTGCCATGACGGCAGAGCCGCCAGCCAGGAGGAACGCCACCCTCATGCACATTGCTTTCGCAGCCTCGGAATGCGTACCGTTCTCCAAGACCGGCGGATTGGCTGATGTGGTTGGAGCACTGCCGCGGGCGCTGGCTGCGCTCGGGCATCAGGTCACGGTGTATCTCCCGAAATACCGCCAGACCAGACTGTTTGGGGCCCAGACTCTGATCCGCAGTCTTACTATTCCCTTTGACGATCAGTATCGCTTCTGTTCAGTCGTGACCGATGGCAATCATTCGGGAGTGAGCTTCTGTTTCGTAGACTATCCGCCATTTTTCGACCGGGAAGCATTGTACGGAACTTCGGCAGGCGATTATCCGGACAATGCGGAGCGCTTTGCGTTATTTTCGCGCGCGGTGCTGGAAGCTTCCAAAATTTTGGGGGTACCGGATATCTTTCATTGCCACGACTGGCAAACCGCGCTGATTCCGATACTGCTTTCTACCCAGTATGCCGGGGACCCCGCTTTTCGCGACGTGGCCACAGTGTTCACCATTCACAATATGGGGTATCAAGGCCTCTTCCCGCCCGACACCCTGGCGCTCCTCATGCTGCCCTGGGACTTGTTCACGATTACCAAAATGGAGTTCTTTGGGCAGGTGAACTTCCTTAAGGGTGCACTGGCGTTTTCTGATTTCATTACCACAGTGAGTAAGAAATACAGCCAGGAGATTCAGACGACGGAATACGGTTTTGGGCTCGAGGGTGTGCTGCACAACCGGGCTTCGACGGTGACGGGGATCCTGAACGGCGTGGACTACGACGAGTGGAGCCCGGAGAAGGACAAATACATCATAGCCCGCTACTCTCCGCAGGACTTAGGCGCCAAGGCGAAATGCAAACAGGACTTGCTGGCGGCTTTTGGGATGACTTCGGCCAATCCGAATCTTGCCGGTACTTGGAATTGTTTCGCGTTTTGCCGCGCAAAAAGGGTTTGATCTGATTGCACAGATCATGGACCGTCTGGCGCGCGAGGAAATGATCGTTGTGGGGATTGGCAGCGGCGACAAGGTCTATGAAGAAATGTTCATGCGCCTGGGCCGGCAGTTTCCGAATAAGATCGCGGTCAAAATCGCCTATGACAACGCGCTGGCCCACAAGATCGAAGCCGGCAGTGACATGTTCCTCATGCCCTCGAAGTACGAACCCTGCGGCCTGAACCAGATTTACAGCCTTAAATATGGGACGGTGCCGATTGTGCGCGCAACCGGCGGCCTCGATGACACCATTGAGCCTTGGGACGCTCGCACCGGCAAAGGTACTGGGTTCAAGTTCACTGACTATAAGGGGGAAGCGCTGCTGCTGACCATCAAAGAAGCACTGCGCGCCTACCGTGACCAGACTTCCTGGCAAACGCTCATGCGCAATGGGATGAGCCGGGATTTCTCCTGGAATGCTTCGGCGAAGGAGTATGTCCGGGTTTATGAGCGGGTGACACAGGGACAAAAACCGCCGGTGGGGTAGCGACGGTCTAGTTAAGACAGGCGCGTTTCTAATGTCCCGGGGGTCGTCCGGGTGGGCCACATCTGACATTCCGCAGGAGAAAGTCAAAAGCAAATCCCTTGGGGTGCCCCTCGATAAGAACGAAGGCGTTGTCAAGGCGTAATGGTCGTGGCCGGTGCGTGAGCACCGGTTGGTTTGCCAGAGAAAGTTGAGGACTAAGACTCTGGATCTCACCATGAATCACTCTGCGGCAGAACTCGCCGTTCCACCAACCATCGATTCGACCACTACAGCGGCCATGATTCTTCTATGCGAACATCCCATTCTCTTCGTGGGATGCGAGAGCGCCCAATCAACATCACGGTCTAGCTTGCGCCGACCAGGGGCACCCGCGGGCTGCTCTCGATACGAACGACTTCTGGATACGGCTTTTGCGTGCGCAGCATCCAGTACAGTCGTATGGCCAACTTGCGCGCCGCTGCCACCTTCGCCACC
Organism: uncultured Acidobacteriota bacterium; assembly: GCA_963837365.1. Taxonomy (GTDB): domain Bacteria; phylum Acidobacteriota; class Terriglobia; order Terriglobales; family Acidobacteriaceae; genus CAWBXL01. Next base: position 9,465 of record CAWIMW010000002.1, on the reverse strand, counting down.
GCTTTCGGTTTCGAGTGACAGCGATGCTGATACTCTCTGCGAAACTCGGGATCGTAACGCACTGCAATGGTCGCCGCTTCCACCAGCAACATGCGCAGCATGCGATTGCCTTGCTTCGAGATCCCGCCCAGCTTCTGCCGTCCGCCGGATGAATGCTCGCGTGGAATCAGGCCTAAATAGCTGGCCACCTGCTTGCCGCGGGCAAAGCGGCTGACATCGCCCATGGTCAGCACGTAGGCCAATGAAGTAATCGGGCCCACGCCCGGTTGCGTCATCAGCAGTCGGGCTTGCGGATCACGCTCGGCTTCGGCATTCACCGCTGCATCCAGTGGAGCAATTTGCTGGTGGAACATCTCCAGCAAATGCAGCAGGTCTTCTCTGCGGCGTGATGCCCATGGCTGCAGCGGCAACTCGCGCAACAGCTGCTGTCCGGCTTGCGACCACAGCTTGCGCTTCCGCTGCACTCCCTTATTCAAGGCGAGATGTTGCAGTTCGTTTTTTACCCGCGCCCGCAAGATCACCAGCTTGTAGCGATGCACCAGCAACTGCCGCAGATCGCGCACTTCCGACGACGGCATCCAGATGCGCGGAAACCGTCCTTCCACCAGCAGCTTCAGAATGTGCGCGGCATCGCGCTTGTCGGTCTTCTGCTGCCGCACTACACTCGCACGAATCTGCGCCGCATCACCCATCCACAACTCGTGGCCCAACTCACCCAACAGGTCCACCAGCCAGTGGCAGTTGCCGGTCGCTTCCATGCCGATCAGCGCCGGCGCCGGGACCTCCCGGTAAAAGCGCTCGGCATCGCCTGAAGCCGTCACCAGCTTCTGCTCCCCGGTCTCGCCTGTCTCCGTATCCAGCCAACTCACTTGTTGCCAGCTGGGATGGAAATCACATCCTATAATCATCATCTGAGGCTCCTTCTTTCCCCAGCGTCTTTGTTCCTCAACAACCAAAGACTACTCCGGGGTTCGTTTGGAGCCTTCGTTCTTATCCAATCAGCATCTCGCGGGGTTCGAGATGTGGGGCCCGAGCATGTCCACAGATTCTGGACGCACACACGGAAAGGTTCTGTTCTTCGAGCGAAGTCCCACGTTTGCCAACCCCAGGCAAACATGGGCCACCCCAAGATTGAAAATGAATGCTCCTCTCTGGAACCATACTCGCGGTGGAGAGGGTGGCACACCCTTCGCCTCCCGGCTTGTCTCCGTGTGAATCAAAACAAAATCAGGGTGATCCATCCTTGCGCTTTTGCAAGGGTGGGATTGCCTGCCTACTTGCGGGAAAGCTCTATCGTGCATGTGCCGTGTCCGTCTCCATCTTGAAAATGGGAGTAGGTCCCGCCGTGGACCATATCCACGCGATCGAAACGGCAGTTAAAATTGTAGTTTCTTATTCCATCGCGGGATTGTTCGGCGCAATGTTGGCCGTCGGGGACCATCCCCGATTCATGTAAATTCAAGTCCGCGCTCAAGTGCAACTCAATTACTCCTCCGTAGGGCGTACCCCCAGCCTCTGCGGTGATTTTGGCGTCGCCGTCTGCTTTCGCCTTATATCCAAACGCACAGGCGTTGGGGCCCTTTTGAACTTGTTTAAGTTCAATTTTGAACTTTCCCGGCCCATCTCCCTCAAGGCCACCCATTTGAGCGTTCAGATCGAGTTCTGCGCTGGCCTCCCGCTTCTCCTCAATTCCAAATTCTGTCTTGTTATAGGCGTATTCCAAGGCTAAATGCATGGGTCGCAGATTGCCGAAGGTCATCTCCTTGTCGCAGGGCGTCACCCCTTTCTTGCTCTCTGATACACGGTTTTCTGCCAGGTCTTTCAGGGTCTCGTCGTTGTAAGAGCTAATCGGGGTGGTCGCCGCTCCCACCGGACCTTCGGCGAGGTCGGTGGCAACCGCGGTGGCCAAATTCACAAACCTCATGCCCGTCATGGCCGTGACATCAGCGCGCCCTTGAGTTACACCGTTCGCCACCTGGTCTCCGTAGGAGGGGTCTTGGTTAAAGGCTTGCTGGGTCAGCGGGTTGGTGGGGTGTTTGGCGCAGTCTTCAAGTTCATCGAGTTCCTCCATCCAGGCTCGTTGGTCTTGCTCCAGCTTGAAGGCTTTTAGGATGTCCCCCAGGCGGGAAAGCGGGACAGGAAATTGTTTGCTCAACTTTCCTTCTTCGGCTTGTTGCTTGAGATACTCTTTAGCAACCTCCGTCGCGGTATCAGTAGCCACATTCATCCCCATGTTTCCGCCTCCGCCTTCCTGTGCCCAAGCCGACGGAATCAGATCGAAGAAATGCGCGCCGGAGGCGGCCGCTTGCGCATGGATCCTCTGTTTAAGGTCCGATGGAACGTTGCTGTAGGGCACAAAATACTGCAAGGTAATCCGCTCCTTGTTGTCCCCATCACTCGTCGCTGAAAACTTCACGTTATAGATTTGCGCGTGCATGCGTTCTGCTCTTGCCAGATCGTCTTGAGTCGGGGTGTAGTGTTGGTCGGGGCTGATGGTGATCGTGGTGTCAGCTTTGAAGTCGTCGGAAAATGTCTGGATGAAGTGGACCGACGTATCACTTTGGCTGACCAGCTCAGTCTTGGCCTGCGCTATGTATGTGGCTGCCTGGCGAGTCAGGTGGAATTGGGTCATGAGTTTATTGACCCTGGGATCCTTGGTGGCGCCCACATTGAAAGATACATTCGCGGCCCCGGTAGGACCAACCGGACTCGATTCATCGCCGCTTTGCGCCAACTGGGTCAGCTTGTGCGAAATCACGCTGATCTCCCACCCAATGACAACCATCCCAGCCAGCAGAAACCCCGCAAACAGGGCTGCCTTGATGGGATGCGACTTCAAGTAAGTGATCATGGATCGCCTAACTCCTGTCCGGCTCCGTTTCTTGCCGTTCTATGGAGTAAGGCGGAAAAGAGACGCCGGATTGGGTCAGGCTACGAGGCCCATCTTTCCGCGTGAAGTAACTCTCAAAATGAACACTCAGTTTCAATTTGGGTTGCCCCTCGATAAGAGCGAAGGCGTTGTCAAGGCATAGTTGGGCTGGCCGATGCGAGCACCGGTGGGTTTTGCCAGCGTGTATGACCGGGACCAGACTGCAAGCTTTTCCCACGCTCTACCTGAGCGAAGTCGAATGAATAGTTGTCCCTACGTGGGTCACTTTCACTAGAATCAATCCATGCAGCGCATCATCTTCCATGTGGATATGGACGCTTTCTTTGTGTCCGTGGAAGAACTGTCCGACCCGAGCCTCAAGGGCAAGCCGGTTGTAGTTGGCGGTCAACGGCACGAACGTGGAGTGGTTTCTGCAGCTTCCTACGAGGCGCGGAAATTTGGCGTGCACTCAGCGATGCCCTTGCGGACTGCCGCGAAACTTTGCCCACAGGCTATTTTCGTAAACGGTCATCCGGACCGCTATCGGGAGTGTTCCGAGAAAGTCCACAACATACTGACCTCGTTTTCTCCTTTGGTGGAAATGGCCTCCATTGATGAAGCCTATCTGGATATGACCGGCACAGAACGTCTGCACGGCCCGCCGATGCGCGCCGCCCACAACCTGCACCAGAAAATGAAGGCGGAAACACAGCTGAATTGTTCCATCGGGATCGGCGCGTCGCGGCTGATTGCCAAAGTGTCCTCAGCCCAGGCTAAGCCGAACGGCGTGCTGTTTATTACGCCCGGTCAAGAAGCCAAGTTTTTGGCACCGCTGGATGTGCGGGAAATTCCCGGGGTAGGGAAGGTTACGGAGAAAAATTTACAAGCCCTCGGCATTCGCAAAGTGGGCGACCTGGCCCGGTTCACTGATGCCTATCTGGAAGAGCACTTCGGAAAATGGGGCCTGGCTTTAGCGGGCAAAGCCCGTGGCGAAGACGCGGGTGGATGGTTCGACACGGAGGTAGGGGAAGGAGCAAATGCCAAGTCCATCAGCCATGAGCACACCTACAACGAAGACACCGCCAATCAGGAGCAGATCGAATCCACACTGATGCGTCTCTCTGAAATGGTAGGCCGCCGTTTGCGGGAAGCAAGCCTGCACGCCCGGACCATCCAACTGAAGCTTCGTTACAAAGACTTTACTACTATCACGCGGGCGCATTCGCTTGCCACCCCCACACAACTTGATACGGAGATTTTCGAACAAGTCAGGCAGCTGTTCCGCAAGAACTGGAAGCGGAACCAGACGGTCCGGCTGCTGGGCGTCCACGCGTCCTCATTTGAATCCCAGGCCCAGCAAGGGGATTTGCTGGAAGACGACCGCCGCCAGCGCTGGCAGAAAGCGTTGTCCGCGGCGGACCGTTTGCGCGATAAATTCGGGGAATCGAGTGTCAGTTTGGCGAGAGGTATGAAGGCTGGTTTCCGCGAGCGCACTCATGAGAATCCGGTGGGATTGCCCGGCAAACGCAACGCCCAGATAGTACAGACCAACCCCAAACCTTCTAGCCGCTGATTTACGCAGATGTGCGCAGATAAAATAAGAATCTGCGAAAATCCGCGTAATCCGCGGCTTGCTCTTTGCCTGCACAAAATACACAGGCCGGACACCAGAATCTCTTCTGGTTCCGGCCTGCGCTTGCTTCAACTTGAGGTTCGGCAGCTTGTGCTAGTTCGTGCTAGCAGGAGTCGCCGTGGATGCCGTAGTCGGGGCAGATATTGGAGCCTCCCCGCCACTGGTTAGGCGCGTAAGCCGGGGGAAGAATGGAGTCACTTCCAGCGGCATCTTGTCGCGGGCTGAGGTGATTGCAACCGGAGCAGTTTTCACCAACTCGGCAGCATCATCCCAGGCATTGATCTTCACGCGTCCGCCCAAAGGCAGAGCGGCGATCTGATCGAGCTTGTCCACTTCCAGCGCCGGGGCATCATTCATTACCGCGGCGAGGCGGTCGACCTGGCCTTCTTTATTGACGAAGCTGTTGCCCAGATGCGCTGTGAGCAGGGCTGCAAGTGCCGGTCCGCGGGCCTGCAACTGGCGGAGGAACAATCCCGCAGTTTGCAGCTTCTGCGCGTACGGCGAGTTCTTCAGGAGATCGAGCGCCTTGACGTCGGCCGCTGCCTCTTCTTCGGGAACGTGTTTGAAGCCCAGGTTGTTGTATGTGGCCTCGTCCGAGAAGAGCATGCGGTCGTTGAAGGCATACTTGCTGCCCAGATTGTGTCCGAGGACGATGTGCGCCAGTTCGTGCGACAACACCATGGCCAGGCTGGCTTCGTCGGGTAGAACGTCAATCAAGCCACGGCTCACGATGATGGTGTTTCCTACGCTGAAGGTTTCCAGCGGCGAAGTGATCATGACACGGGCGCGAATGGGGCGGGGCAAAGAAATGTTGTTAGTGACTTCGAGGTTGGTGATGACGGTGTCGAGAACTTTGTCCACCTCGCCACGCGGAGCCAAGAGTCCGCAACGCTGTAAGCGGTCAATCACGTTGTCTTCCGCTTGCTGCTGCCACTCACGTTGGGCCTGCAAGGGGGAAGCGTCGCCGGCCGCAGCGCTCTCGTCTTTCACGCTGGAGTCGACCAGAACCTGCGTCAGCTCATCTTCCTTGTCGTTGTTCTTCAGGTCATAACCCCAGATGCGGCTCTGGGCCTTGAATGCCAGCTTGTCTTTGGAACCGTAGCTGAAGTCGCCTTCTTCGCTGTAGATGTAGGCAGGCACCCAGTATCCCGGTACCAGGTTCAAGCGCCAGCTATCCATGTGGAAGAAGAAAGCGTTGCGCGGACGCGGAACATAGGTTCCGTTCAGGCGCACGATGTTGTAGTCCTGGTCTTCCACCCAGATACGGCCCTGGAAACGGCCCTTGCCGGCACCCTTCTTGGGAGTGACGTCAAACACAATAGTGCGGACGTCGCCCAAAAATTCGCGGTGGGCGTAGTGAAATTCGTAGTGCTCCCGGTCGAAGGCATCGCGATCTGCGAAGACCATCCAGGAGAAACCCATGGGGTTGTACTCCATCTTGAAAAGCTTGTTTACATTGCCCTTCACGCCGCCCAGTAACTTTGCCTGGAGACTCTTGTCGGTATCGAGATAGTCGCGGCGGCTGGGGCCCTTATCGCCCTGCAAATCGAGACGGCCCAGGAAGTAGTGGTCTTCCATGGGAACCGGCCCAAGTTGCGGATCAGGCTTCAGGTTCTGAAGATAAGTCTCGATCAGAGGCGTACGGGCCTCCAGCAACTTGATCAGCGCCTGTTCGCGCTCGAGGGCGCGGTCCACAACCTGATCCAGCGTAGTGGGCGGTGCTTGAGCGCTGGTACTGGGCTGCGCGGGCGCAGGCGTGCTGGCGGGTGCCGGTGAACTGGTTTGCGCTTGCGGCGGTGCAGATGCGGGCTGAGCTGCCTCAGTCGCCGTAGCTTGCGGCGCCGCGTTTTGCGGGGTCGACGGCTGCTGCGTCTGCTGTGCCATGGCGCTCAGCGAAATCAGCAGGCAAGCGGTAAACGTTAGTTTCCAGGTACGCATGACTCGAATCCTCTCTATTCTCCGAATACGTTGTTAACTTAGTACGCCAACTGAAACACCACATGGACTACTGCCGTTGAGTCCACGGGAACTCCACTGCGCATGGCCGGTTTGAACCGCATCTTGTTGGCTGCGGCTACGGCTGCTTCATCCAAACCGTGTCCTAGGCCGCGAACTATGCGATTCACGTGCAACTGGCCGTTTGCGCTGAACATTACGTCCAACAGAACTTCACCCTGCAACCTGAGCTTACGAGCCTCATCCGTGTAGACGGGATTGGGCTTGAATGTCACTTCCACTGAAGTAGTAGCTGGGCCGGTCTCCACCGCGCGCGCCGCCGGGCCGCCCTTGGCGACTTCCTGCGTGCCAAATCCGCCGGTCGCGACTCCGCGTCCGTTGCTGCGGCCATCGCCCTGTCCGGGTTGCGCGATTCCGTTTCCAAATCCCGCGCTGGCGATAGTTCCCTTAATACCGTTTGCACCGCCGGTTCCGTTGCCTGTTCCCGGGCCTTGCGGAAGATCAAATGAACCGAGCTTGGCGGCTTGCAGGTGTGCGCCTTCTTTTCCGGTTCCCGGCAGTCCGTTGGGATCGCCGAATCCGCCGGTCTGAACTTTTTGAATGGGAGCATTCACAGTCGGGGTTGCCGAACTACCGAACTCTCCGGTGTGAATCACACGCGCCATGCGCGCCCCGCCTGCGGTTTGTACCAGATTGGCAGCCTGAAAATTGTTCATCACAACTTTGGGCGCTTCTGCCGGCTGCTGCTCTCTGGGAGCACGAATCTGACGCGGCATGACCAATTTTGGGGTTTCAAATACGGGTGCTTTGGGCAATAACTTGGCAACGACTTTGGGCGCTTTCGCAGCTACAGGTTTTGGCTGGCTCGTGATGGGTACAGGGATCAATTCGGTAAGATGGAAAGCCTTTTTTATCTCCAGGCGGTCAGGCCAAATCAGGCCAATGCTCAGGAGGGCCAGGATGAACAAGATCAACAAACCATAGCTGCTGACAAGGGTCTTCCAGCTGATCTTGCGCTCTGGCAGGATTCCGAGTTGATAGCTATAAGCCGTGGCCATTCAATCTTTCTCCAAAAACACTAGGGGACCCGGGCCCGGGGGTGTGCACGGGTGTTGGAGTTTCTAAGGTACGAGAGGCAGGCCGCAGGGTAAACGTGTCTGGCGCTGTTGGTCTTTGGTAACCGCTGGTAATGCTTGCCACTTAGAGGACAAGAGAAGGGCAAATGACGGCGAATTTAGTGGCTATGCGGAGCGCACGCTGGAGAACCCATAGAAAACCGGTATGCCCGCCAAAATCACCAGTAATCCAGCGGTGGAATACACCAAATTGTCGGTAAAAGTGTAGTAAAGCAGTACCGCGGAAGCGGCAACAAAGAGCGCTGGCAAAATCGGATATCCCCAGATGCGAAAGGGACTCTCAACGTGGGATTCCTGCCGCCGAAAAATGAAGATGGTGCTTCCTGCGATCATATAAAACAACCACTCGGAAAAAATAGCGAGAGAGAAAAGCTTCTTAAAGCTGCCCCCCAGCAACAGCAGAAGAATGGAAAGAATTGCCTGTACAACGATGGCGGCGGATGGTGTGTGAAACCGGGGGTGAACCTTGGCCAACGCGGAGAAGAAATAACCGTCACGTGCTACGGCAAAGGGAACGCGCGCTCCACTCATGGTTGTGCCATTAAGCGTGACCAGCATAGACAACGCCATGCCTGCTGAGACTACCGCAGCCCCGAGCGCGCCGAACATGAGTCTGGCAGTTTCAGATGCCGGCCGCGGCGACGCCGCGATGGCACTGGCAGGCATGGCATATTGCACAGCTGCATTCATGAGGATGTAGAGGAGTCCCACAGTCACCACTCCGAAAATGAGTGCCAGGGGAATACTGCGCTCAGGCTTGCGCACTTCCCCCGCCACCATGTTGAGGTCGTTCCAGCCGTCGTACGCCCAGAGAGCGGCAACCAAAGCCGCCATGAACCCTGCAACTCCGCCTTTTGCTCCGACGTAGGTACTGGAGAAGTTGCTCCAAGTTCCATGAACGTAGCTGAATCCCACGGCGACGATGCCGAGGACGATGGCAATCTTCAACACAGTGAAAAATAACTGGAAGTCTCCCGCTTTCTTGATTCCGATGTAGTTGAGAAAGAGATAAAAATAGTCGCAGCAATAGCCACCAACTGTCCGTAGTTGATGTTGGAGTGCAAAATCGGGGAAGAGAAAAATGCCAGCGCCGGGAAAGTCCCAAGGATCCGGACCAAGCCTGTTGTTACGCTGGCGATGGAAGCCGGTTTGGCGATCGAAACCATGTCCAGGCATACAAAAAGGCGGGCAGTGGCCGGTAGGCGTCGCGGACGTAGACATATTCCCCTCCAGCTTGCGGACGCATCGCGCCCAGTTCTGCGTAGGTGTATGCGCCGAAAAATGAAGCATCCCGCCCACGATCCACGCCAAAAAACAGCTTGGCGGAGCCCACGGCCTGGGTCATCTCTGCCGGGACAAGAAAAATCCCGCTGCCGATGATTGTGCCGTTACGATGGCCGTAGCGTGGCTGGGGCCGAGATCGCGGGAGAGTTCGGCGGAGTTCCTCATTAAGAGGAAGAAGTATATGAAGACTAACTGGCCAGATCAACAGGTGTGCGATAGTTGTTTACCATGCGCTTGATGCCATTTTTTAGCAACACCACGTGGAAGTTGATCAACAGACCAACTGGGATATTCAACAATCGGAGATGAGACAGAAGCTGTGCTTCATCGACTGGGTGAATTGCTTCCTTGCATTTGGCTTCGATGACAACCCGATTGTCGACGACAAGATCGGCACGAAACCCGCATGCCAGTTTTATGCTTTCGTAAATGAGCGGCACAGGTCTTTCCCGTTCGACTGCCACTCCCAATTTCTCCAGTTCATACGCGAGGCATGAGACGTAAGCGGATTCCAGTAGTCCAGGTCCTAGCTCGCGGTGAATCTTGATGGCTGCGCCGATTATTTCTGGCGTGAGATCGTGGCTTCG
>CAWIMW010000001.1:0-1300107 GCA_963837365.1 uncultured Acidobacteriota bacterium | reverse complement strand
GGCCAGCTTCGGAGAGAGTTGCTGTCCCGGACGGATTATTGTTTGGAGCGGGGTTGTCAGCGGTGCGGCTGGATTATCGTCGTCGAGAAGGATCTTGCCGTCCCTGTATTTCCACAGGAACGTGGTTTCTCTCCTCCTCTGCTGATTGGCTCGACTAGAAAGGTCCGGCCAGTGGAGTCCGTGTAGACGAAGCCCACCGAAAGCTGCGGTAGGTGCACGCGGACCACCTTCCTCCGGTGCGCTCCGCGAGTTTGTCGATCAGTTCCTGCGGAAAAGCCAGAAACAGAATTGAGCCGCTGCCTTTGCCGCCGCAGACAACACGGTTCAGCGCTTGCAGCCAGGCCTTCCGATTCTCTGTTTTGTTCTGTGCCCAGATGCGGATGTAAGCAAGGATCGCCTTCATCTCGTATTTGCCCCGGTCCTCATCGAAACGATAAGCACCCTGGGCCTGCGTCTTGGCAAAGAGCTTCTGTTTCCGCAGGTCGCGGTCCGGATTCTTTCGTACCGCGTCCCAATCGGCCCTGGCCTCTTCTAGTCTTAGCTTGAGTTGTTCGTGCCGTTGAGCAATCATGCTGACAATCGCGGCATAGGCCCGATTGACGAAATGGCAGTCCTTCAGCATCTCGCGACTGACTTCCTCTCCCACCACGAGACCTTTGAATGCCTCAATCGGCGCTTTGTTGGTCAGCAAGTCTTCGATGTCCTTTCGGACATGGTTGTAGAGTTTCCCGATGCTGTCGCTATCGGCCACATCGAGGTGTAAGGGCAGGTCGGAAATGCGCCGCTCGTTCTTGTAACGAAGCCACGGCGCCTGGTTGACCTGCTGGCGGATGTCAGCGACTAGCGTGAGATTGGGCTGGACTTGCCACTTGAGACTGTCGAGCGCATTCTGAAGTTCCTTGGCTAATTGATCGGCCAGGTCCTCTCTCCCGTCAGCCCGGCACGAGGTCATCAAATCGGTGATTGAGCCGATATGGTTCCCCCGGGCCTTCATGGCCACGTGCTCCAGATTGAACCAGGGGTCTTTCGCCTTGTTCAACTTGGTCTTGCCCTGCTGCTCACCCATCCCTCTGCGAAACCGCGACTCCACGAACCGTGGAAATCGGTCCGCTTCGATCACACAAATCCAATCGAAGTCATAATCGCCGCCATTCTTCTTTGCCGTTTCTGAGTGGAGAACATAGGTACCCTCCAAGCGGAGCTGTCGCGCGATCAGACGCTCCAGTTCCGGCTTACTCATCACGCACCTTTGCCGGCAAAGGTGTTCTCTCAGTTGATTTTCGATTTCACCGTCAGAGAGATTCTCGAACGGCAGAAGATCGTCAAACATTCGTATCGGATAGCGAACACACAGGCCCCGCGTGGAGCTTAGCGGCACGATTGCTCTGTGCTGCGGGATCCAATCGGAACCATGTAAGACTTCTCCGTCTTTCAGCAACAGGTAGCCGTCGTCCATAAGCGCGAATGCAGGCAGGCGGAAACCTCCTCCCGTCGCGACCCGAAACGCCCATCTGGCGAGCAACTTGTTGAGTTGATTGTTGACGTAGGGATGCCGGACTATATGGCCGCTGGCGTCAGCTAAGAGCAGGCCTTCAACCACATTGAAGTCATCTTTGAATCCCTGCTCCATGCCATCCGCCAGAGACTTGTCCTGAGGCCGACCAAGAATTTCCAGCAACTCGCCGTATCTGCCTTCGCCCACGGCTGCACTCAACTTCCGCACCTGCTCCATTGCCTGGGGCAGGATTTCGAGTTGAATGGAGTCGTCGGGCGCATGCTCTACGAGCGTGTAGCTAGACTCAAATTCGAGTTGGCGGGACAATTCGCGGATTCCGACTGCGATGCGCCCACGAAATCTTCTGCCCGGCCCGAAAATCGAGTACATCGCCGCTGGCGTCTTCAGTCCTGGTTTGACTGCGCTTTCTGGCAGGATGAAGTCGGTCTCCAGAGCGTCGGCTGCATCATCCTCCATGATTTTGAAGGAACCCTTCGCCTGTGTGTCGTGAAAGGCCATACGGAACTGGTAAAACCGCTCCGAGTGCAACAGCTTTCCAGTTATCTCCCGTTGTGCTGTCTCTTCGAGGGCTGACCTTTCCCGTTCGACAGGTGAGAGGTTTTTGTCATGGCCATCCGGACAGTTTTGCTGTAGGAGTCTCGTCACCTCTCTGTCCAGAAGTTCGGCACCATGTTTTTGTTGCAGTTTTCCGAACACTGAGCGCCTGATCCATCCGCGGCAGTCGTTCGTTCCCAGTGAATGGTCGGGTACGACCAGTACGTGGGCATCGGGTTCCTCCATCATCACTTTGCAGGGCGATACGAGGATCCCGAAGTAAACAATTGCCGCCTGAGGCCAATGCTGAAACCGCTCAGCAATGGGACGGCTGTGCTCCTGGTCGACAAAATAGAACTTGCCCTTCTTTGCCGAGCCACTCGCTCCAACTAATTTGTAGTGGACGCCCTGCCACACCAGCCTCGCCATGGTGTTCTCGACCTTCGACTCTTCGTACTCATCGAGTACCTCGACTGGAACATTGACGCTGGCGACCTTGATACCCGGATACAGCACACTGAGCAGCGTGTTCTCCAAGGGGTCAAGATCGTTCAGTCTGGGCATCACTCTTCCGTTGCGGTCGATCTCCAGGTTTTGAATCTGGTCGACCGAGATTTTGTGATTCTTCGTATTCATTTTTGTTTCTCCTTAACTTTTGCCGGGGATACCTGCCGAGTTAAGGAGTTCGCGTGACCGCTAGCTTCTCTCTCGCCTGGCCCCCGTTGTTGTTCGGGTTTCTGGCCAAGCTTCGAGTTGTTGAAGCCGGGTCAGCACATTTCCCCACGTAAAGCCGTAGGGTGCTCAAAGGACCAACTGTCATTGGTCTTCTGAGAACTCTTCTGTGCTGTGTTTGCGCCAGCCGCGAACTAGGCTCGCGCGAGCGCCTGCTTCACAATTACCGGACTGCTCTTTCCGTTGACTTCAGGCACCGCTTTCCACGCCGTTAGCGTGTAAAAGGGCTGCTCATTCTTCAATGCCTCAATCAATGCCTCGCCCTCGCTTGCCATCTCCTGGCCGAGCTCCGGCTTGGAAGGGGACGAGCCGGCTTTCGGTAGGAAGTAACGGAGATTGCCATCGTCGGTGGCACGCCGTTTACCGCGGGAGCGAGAGCCTTCGGACCTGCCGATCTGTGCGTCCTCGCCAATGTTCTGTGTCTTCGTTTCCATCAATGCATCCTCTTCTATTGCGGAGCGCCCAGGCTCGTCTTCTGCAAAACCCAATTCCGTTTTTCTCCCTCAATGGCCCGCTCCCAGTACTCGCCGATCAAAAGGCCGCTGGGATTCGATTCCGACCGCTTTTCGACCACCAGGCGGACGTGGAATTCGCTAACCACCTTGTCGATAGTCTCGTTCTGGTTGTGCAGATGGTGGATCTCCTTGACCCCGAAGGCAACGTAAGTAAACGGATCGTCTTTCGCGGCTTCAACCGACCGCAATTGAAACTCCGAGGTGGTCTGGTCGTCCGCAATCTTTCCAATCGTGTTCTCTTTCTGCATGGCCGCGTACGCCGTGCGCCGCAAGTTTGCGGTCATGATGTTCAAACTTTCCGCCCAGTTGCGGCTGACATTTGCAGGTGAGAAATCCAGATACCGCTCCAGGAAGAGCCGGACGAACGCACGTTTCTCAAATTCGCTGGGTTCTGCCTCCTGGCCTCGCACCACAGTGATTTCCGGCTTGGTTCGTCCTACAACGGTTGCCTCACCGCTAGGATCGACACGGACTACCGTCGGCGGTTGCAATCGAACGTAGATTGCAAAGGCCACGGCAAGCAGCGTCGTCGGCACACAGAGAAAAGCTAGAATCATGGAGCGGTTCGCATAGGCACGTAGCGCGCCGTCGTGTTCGTAGTAACGGCTGTAACGAAGCTTCCCGGGTTTGTCTGCGTCCTGCGGTTCTCGTTTCTTTGGCCAAATGTTCACGGGAACTCTCCTAACTGTTTTCTTTCGAATCGCCCGCGACCGCTGTCGCCAGGCTGCGCCCCGCCATGTAGCTCAAGACCTGTACGGGGCCGTGCGGTCTGTACACAAACCCCGAGGGCCTGTGCGGCGTACTCGCCGACGAAGGTAGTGGTGTCGGCGGGCTTGCGTTGCTGCTCATCGCGCTACTCACTCCCCCGCGAATGAAGTCTCCCATCCCCGAAGCTGATCCCGGGGCCGACGAGCCTGCTGCACCCGACGCCCCGCCTGCCGCACCGGCTGGAACAGCGGCTGCTCCCGTGCTCATTCCAACCGCTCCCGCGACGGCTGCTCCAACTGCAAAGATCCCCGCGCGAACAACGGAATAGACAGCTGACCCGGCATCACCGGAAATGATTCTCTTGGCAATGAACGGGATCAGGGCGACGGCCAGCGCATAGAAGATGCTCACCAGCCCGAGCAGCGTTGAATCGGGGAGACCCTTCAGGTAACCGAGAAACCCGTTGCCCAATACATCATTGACCCGGTTGAACTGAATGGCGGTGATGAGGGCGCCAAAGGTCGCATACAGAATGCCCCAGGCGTTCCAGATCATCAGGTTGATGGCGTACGATTTTCCTAACTGGCCGATCCCAGCGATAGGGATGAGCGCGAGGACCAGGGGCCCAAGGACGTACAGCAGCGAACCAAACAACACGTAGAAGAAGCAGAAGACGATGATGGCCAGGGCATAGACAACGTAGGCAACAAGCAGGAGCAGGACGGTGATGGTGCCCGCCGGGTCTCCGGTGATGATGTCCCAAAGAGTGAGCGCCGGGTTGTTCGCGAACTGTTGCTGAAGCTGCCCCATCCAGCTCTGGAACATGTCTCCCGCGCCCGAACTGTCACCGATGAAGTTCGCGACCGCATTGAAGGAGCCGTTGACATCTCGAAACACCGTCGCCCAGTTGGAGATGATCATGGCGACGACTAGGTATTTGACGGCCGTGACGGCAAGGGCCTGCACATCCCCGCCGCGAAACGCCGCCTGGTACAGTCCGATCAAGAACCCGACCAGCAGGATGGCGAACGCAAAATTCGTCACCGTAGGGATGATGGCCGTGCCATCGATTCCCGTCATTGCCATATTGAGGAGGTTCTGGAAATAGAACACGGCTACTGAACTCCTTGTTGCAGGACTTGGCTGCCTTTGCTGTGCAGTGCGCCTGTGTGCGAAGTGCTGAACTTCAGTCGCGCACCCTCATTGGCCAACTCGATCGAGCGCACCCGTATCAGCTCTGCCATGGCGGACTGGGTGTATGCATTTGCGCGCACCAGCCAAGCCGATGTCTGAGCCTCCAAAATGTTGGCGCTCCCCGGAGCGGCGTTCTGTAGTTGCTGATTGATTTGCTCAGCTGCTTGGAGTTCAAGGTCCGCCAGCGCATCAATTTCGACCGCCCTCTTCATCGCGGCCTGCGCGGCAGCGTCGGTCATATCGACCAGATCGCGAACCGGTTGCGGAGCGTCCGTCTGTGCCACGACTGGGCCGTAAAGGGCGGAATATTTGCTGGTGATTTGTCCTACCGCCCCTGGATTGCGAGAAAGCAAGCTCTGTTCGAGCTGTTGCGGGGTCGGAAGGGTCGCGCTGGAGACCGGTATTTGAAAGACTTGGCGCATCTGCGTGAACTGTCCCTGGGCCTGAACCGCCAGAGCCCGGGCCTGATTGATCGCGGTCGCCGGCCACACCACCTGTCGCTCAAAGTCCGAGGCTTGTTGTTCGATTTGCTGGATGGACGCCAGTGGCTTGGCTACGACACTCTTCAGCAAACCGGAGATCGTATCCAGACCCGCCGAGATGATGGCGCAGCACGGATCAAGGCCTAGTTGGCTGCGCGCTTTGCTCGGCAGGATCACGAGCACTACCGCCAAAGCGAGTGCCCAGAAGAAAGCATTTTTGAGAAGCGCCCACAACCGCGCTGGTAATTTCATTGGCATACTCCTACGGATGCTTAAGTACCTGCTGCATCTGATTCTGTAGATTTCGCGTGGCTGTCGCGCTCTGCTTGAGCAACGTGTTCTGGTGTGCCAGTTTCGCTGCCTCCTGACGCAGTTCTGCAGCGAGCATCTTCGCCATCTGGGCTTGAGCAACGAGGTCAGTAACGCGGGCCTGGGCGGTCAGTAGAGGTGCAGACCCCGGCGCAGCACTTGCTGATTGCTGCTCAAGGGAGTCGGCCAGGGCCAACAGCTGTGCCGTTGTTTGGTCAGAGACAACAGTCGTTTTTAGCGCGTCCAGGGCCAGCGCATCGTCAATGTCCATCATGTCGCGGTGTATCGGCCGTGCGGTATTTGCCCCCGGCACGGTCGCATAAACTTGGGTGTATAACTGCTGGAACTGACCGATTCCGCCAGCCTGTCCGCCACGGAGCGCTGACTCCAGTTGTTTGGGATTTGCCAGACTTGCGCTGTTGTTCTTGATGCTCTGGATTTGGGATATCAAGCCCGAGTATCGAGCCTTGGTTGCGCTGACGAACCCACGCACCTCGTTAAGTTCATTGAGGGGCCAGATGATCTGCTGGCGGTAGTTGTTGATCGTTGTCTGCACACCCTGGATTTCGCTCAGCATACCGCCGACGGCATCCTGGAGGGTGCCGGTGATGGTTTTGATCAGGGACACTATGTCACCAAGCCCAATGGCTTGGGCACTGACTGGAGCCAGTACAAGCACGATTGCCAGAACAGCGATGAACTGCTTGCACGAGAGCTTGCGTGTTAGATTTCCCCACGAAATAAAGATCTTCTTCATATCGTTTTGGCTCCTCTCGCGACTTCACCACTCATTTCCTCGGGAAGCGGATCAAGGTCTGCCAAGCCTTGGGGGAAGGCGTCCGCGAGCCGGCGGTAGGCATCAATTCGGGGCAGACGGTGACTCCGCTCCAGCCACCAAGCTCGATAGGCCCGCTCGCGCGCATAGGTGGTCATGATCCAGTACTCAACGGGCGTGGGAGACATACGAATGGTGTGCGTTGTCTCCGCCTTCTCGCCAATCGCAAGCAGGGCATCGGCGCTCTTTCCTTTGACCGGGGCGCTGAAGTGCTTTATCTCGTTGAGTGCTGTCTCATTCAGGTGCAGGTGGTCCCGCAAGGCCGACATGTCACCGGGTTGCTGCCCGATGATCTTGGTATTCGAGTTCTTCACGATTCCGGCGCCGTGTGTCCGTGGGCTGGACTCTGTTCCCACGAAGTCCTCAGCGGTCTGCGAAATGCCCCAGACGCTGGCGTTCCGCTTTCGCGCCGTACGGAAAAGCTGTACGACTTCCGGCGCGAGCACAGGCGAGTCGAGCAGAAACCAACACTCGTCCAACACCGTGATATTGCGTCTGCCGCCGCTTCCCGAGGCGCGCTGCGCCGTTGCATGGGCGATTAGCAGGCTCATTGCGGTCTCAAGGCGCGGATCGTCGCTGAGTTGCTCCACGTTGAAGAACAGCCACGGATTGTCGAGAGAGATAGTCGTTGGCCGGTCAAACAGTTTCGAATACACGCCCTTCTCGCCCGTCCAACTCCGCAGCTTGATCGCCGCCAGCTGTGCCTCGTCCATTACCCTCTGGTTCTTTTCTTCGTCTCGCCACTGCGATAGTTCGTCGCGGAGATCAGAGAACGCAGGGATCGGGTTCGACGGGCGAATGGCAGCCCGCTTGTATGTCCGGAGAATCGCCTCGGTAATCAGATTGTCGAGTAGGTCGACATCCTGTGCGCCGCTGTCGCCCAACATGTGGCGGGTTAGGTTCTTCAGAAATGCGACTTGGTCTTTGCTGGGTTCGCGTTGGCCCTTCGCCAAGTCCCAGGGGTTGATCGTCTGGTCGGTATCGAGAGACATGGTAACCATCCGCCCGCCCATGAGCTCAACCAATGAACGATAGGAATCGCCGCGCTCGATGATTGAGATCAAGGGATTGTCCCTTGCGGCCATTAGCAGGAACTGCTGCACCATGAACGTCTTTCCCCCGCCGCTTTTCGCCATCACGAGCATGTTGGCGTCACTCAGAGATGGATCGAACAACGAAAACGGAATGAGCTGGCGGTAAGGTGTCTCCAACAGGAAGAGGGGAGATCGCGGAGTCCCTTGCCAGGGCATTTCGACCGGCAGGAGATCCGCGGCATTGGTGGTCAGAAGATCCTGATCGCGTTTGTCTGCGTCGCCCATTGCGGGCAGCGAACTGATAAAAAGCCGTCGCTTCGCCAGTGTCTCTGCGACGCCCTTCGCGCCGTTCATTCGCGCAATGGCATACAGGAGTTGCTGACGGCGGTTCTCGATTGTGCGCTCTGCCTCTTCGAGGTTGGAAGTTGTGACGGCAGGTTGCGAGGTCCGCGTCCCGATGACCACGCTCAACCGGGCAGTTTTCACCGAACTGGAAATGATGTCCTGCTGGACCTTAAACAGTTGGGTCTCGGCGACCTGGGCTTCGACATTCACCTTGAACCCGCCATGCGAGTCGCGCTGTGCCGCCTGCATCTTGCGCAATCGGCTCTTGTAGGCCTTTAAGACCTTGGCCTGGTCAGGGATCGTCAGTTGGGCAGTGACGATGATTGGGAAATCGAGGGCGGTCAACTCCCGAAGGGTCCCTGGGAATGTTGCATCCGGGAGTTCCTTTAGACTCACGAAGGTGTACAGGATGCCGTCAACGTTGAGATAGCTGTCGGTTTCGTCAACGATGCTTACGTCCGTGATCTGCTGACGGGCGCTGCGGTAGTCCAGAAGATCGTTGCTTCTTCGATACGGCAATAGGTCAGGGCGCAGGGGATTAAGGGCACGCTTTGTCTCAAGGAACACTTCGTCATCGCTCAGCCTTCTTGCGCCGAGTTCTGCTGCCTGCAGTGCGGTCTCCACTCCGTGCAGCAGGCTCTCGAACTCAGCCAGCAGATCCTGGTGCTCCTGCCAACTGCGCTCGATGCATTTACGCGCTGACAGGCTGAAGATTTCTCCGTTTGGCTTCAACGGTTTTCCCAGGATGCGGCGATGGAGAACGGGATCCCAGATGAAATATGCATGCAACAGTGGACGGCGGTAGTGATTGGCGGCTTCCTTGTCCTTCCATCTCTCAACACGCAGTTCATCCAACGCACATGTCTCGGGATGTTCTGACCGTTGGTTGGAGACATACTGATCGAGCAGGCTACCCAGATCCTCCACTACTTCGTAACGGAACTGCACTCGCATGCTTTGCTCGGGGAGGGAGCGCAACAGGGCTTCCAGCATGAGCTTGCCGCGGTTGCGTCCCTCATCCGTGGCAAAGTAGGAAGTCAGGCCTTTCAGTTCGTAGCCTGCGGCAAAACTCCCATTCGTTCTCACAACCACGTTGTCGAGGTAGTCTCGGACGGGAAGTTGCTCGCATAGCGCGGGTTCCCGAATCTCCCTTTCTCGCTGATCCAAAGTGAGCGGCACTACGAATCCTCCTTGATATAGGCGACGGCCAACTCGCGGTCTCTTGAGGTCGCGGAGTAAGCGCGTGGTTTCGCATACCACAGCATCAAGTCCCGAATGTAGCCACGCGGTCTGCCGTACTTGAAGAGCATCAACAACGGGACGATAGATATCGGCACGCCATACTGCACGACGATGCTTAGTGGCAATCCCGCGATCTCGCCGGAGATAAAATGTCCGATCACATTGGTGAGGGCCGCGATGCCGAGCACGACGAACAGGTCTTCGAATTCGAGGCACATAAAAGTCACGCGTGTCTGCAAGTTTCGGTTTACGGGTGTAACGTTGAGCCCCATTGCTTGGTCTCCATCTCCTAACGCACTCCGGCGGCTCCGTTCTGCACCCAAAACTCCGTGAGCCGAACTAGGCCAGACAAGCTAAAGCAGCACATCGCCGTGACAAGGTTGCGTACCCAGGCTTCACCAATCGTCATGCGCTCCAGCAACCCGGAGAAATGCATCACGGCGAGCACTACCTGAAGCGCGCCGTAAACTGGCAGTAGCACGTTCCCAACCCAGTTCACCAACGTCAGCACGGCCAGCCAGAATCGGTCTGGGTCATTCCAGGCTGCCTGGTTGCTGAAACCTTCGAGTACCCTCAACAACCCGGAGCACATGAGTGACGCCACGCCCGCCCAGGCAAGGTGCTGCCACGGCTGTGCCTTGCCGAAGCGATAAATCGCAGCGGCGCCGAATAGCCCCGCGAGGGTCGGCATAATGACATTGCCAGCCCAGTTCGTCAGATTGAGCATCCCACCGTCGAGCGACACGATCACCTCCGCTTTCTCATCACGCTGCCATCGCCTGCACCAGTCTCCAAACCGCGGAAACGCTCAGAAACGCCAGACCCGAGCCGACCAACGGCATGAACGGCCGATGGCGCGCGTAGTTGAGGATCGCTCCTACAACGGCCAGCCCGGCTGCTTCGGGCAAGATGGTGCCGGCCAGAAAATTCCAGATCGAGCCGAGCATGTCCGCGGTGGCAAACTCCGAACCGCTGTTCCATGTCTGCATCAACTGGACCGTCCCCGATGCTGCCAACAGAAAAATTGCAGTAACGATCGACCCCAAAGGGTTTTGTCCCTGTGCTGCGTCGAGCGCGGCTTTCAGAACGAAGAAGGCTGCAAATATCGGAATCAGGCGGGCGATCAAAAACTCAGAGACAAAGTTGTTGAAGCTGGTCTCGACTCCGAGGACCCACGGGCTGTTGATATTGCCGCTTTGTGGGGGAAGCACAATGCCTTGCGCGGCCAGCCAGGACAAAAGCTGTGGCAGCGTAAGGAAAATGACCGACCACAGCATCCACCTCTGAAAGCCTCCGCCCGCCTGGAAGTTGACTCCACCTTCCCGCCGCAAGGCGATCCCAGCGAGCACCATGGTGCAGATCGCCGCTGGTACCGCCAGGTCGAAAAGCAGCTTCATCAAATCGACAATGATCTGAGGCAGAGTCATTGAGGCTTCGCTTCCTTACTGCACTCCTCCCGTGCCGTTCTGAATCCAAAACTCAATGAGGCGCGTCAGGCCGGAGATCACCAGTAGACCGGCTGCGGTAACGGACCAACGCATGACACCGCGACCTTGGGAATAGGCGATCACTGCCATGACCACGGCCAGTGCCGCACCAACCGGTGCGATTACGTTGCCGACCCAGTTCACGAGGTTGAGCACGGTGCCTTCAGGCTGCGCCGCAGTCTGGCCCTGAACCGCCTGGCCTGTTGCTGGCGCTGCGCCCAGATTCTGTCCGTAACAAATGGGGAGCAACTGCAGAAGAACTACTGCCAACAGGCAAGCGAGAGCAGACCGGTGCCGAAGCTCTCTCTCACGCAGGTGTTCCATAACGTCCTCTTTCCCGGCGCGTCTGTGGACTTCCTTCTCGCGTCGTCGGTGGGGAAGATAGGACGGTTAGGAATCTCGAGCAAATCCGCCGAGCTGGATGGCAGGCTACTTCTTTTATTGCAGAATCTCAGAATCGTTAGTGGACCGCTTCGCGGCGTCCCAGGGGTGCTCTCGTAGGCGGGATTTGCGCGAATGACGGCGGGGGAAGCTTCACTATTTTCGAGAGAAGCGGGCAAGTTAAATGAAAATCTGTCGGAATTTTGAGTATTTGACAGGGCGAGAAAAGAGCGTAGCGCGGTTGAGAATAGGCCGAAAGTTCTCCGTACCCCATGACTGATCTCGCCGGTTGGCTGGGTGGGCTAAGCAACTTCCCAGAAGCCGACTTCTGGCCCGGTTAGCCCGTCATAGATTCGAAGCCTCCCGCCCGGGTCATACCGGATCTGCAGCGCATTGATTCGGCTCCTTCCTCGTTGAGATACTTAAAGTATCCTATTGACATAGGATACTAAGCGTGTCTAATATCTCTATGGATGGAAGTCGAAATCAACGGCGGGCTAACCGGCGAGCCGAGGGCAGTGGGTAGCCGTAGACGCGGCAAGGTCTTGGAGACAGCGATCTTCGAGGTCGTCTGGCAAGAGCTTGCTGAAGCGGGCTACGTCAACTTCTCGATTGAGAGGGTCGCCGCCAAGGCGGGCACCAGCAAGCCTGTGATCTACCGGCGGTGGCCCACGCGGGCCCAGCTGGTGTATGCCGCATTGAGAGCAAGCCGCCCTGTCCTTTCATCCGAGGCACCCGACACCGGAACCGTGCGGGGCGATCTCATGGTGATTCTGCATCACGTTTCAGAAATGGTGGACGACTTAAGTCCAGAAGTAATGTTTGGCTTGATTGCGGAGCTTCTCCACGAGAACGAGTCATCGATGTTTATAGAAGTGCATGAACGCAACGCCACAATCATGGCGGAAATTCTGAAGCGCGGGGTTGAACGCGGCGAAATCGCTGCTGAGAACCTCACGCCTCGCCTGGCTACGCTTCCTCTCGACCTCGTCCGCTATCAGCTAATGGTGCTCCGCCAGCCGTTGTCCGTGGAGGACGCAGAAGAGATCGTTGACCGGATTTTTCTCCCCCTGGTACGCGCCGACTAGCCGTGAGGTATCGATTTGAATTCAAGATCATCGGAGTTACCCAACGCCAGTCCACCACGATAGTCGGCGATTAGCTAATCGCAGATATTAGAGACTCTCCAACTCACGTTCTTCCCAACCCGCAGGTGAACCATGACCATTGCAGAACTCAAAGAGAAAAACATCACAGAATTGAGCCACATTGCGCGCACTCTGGAAATTGCCGGGGCCAGCGGCTTCCGCAAGCAGGACCTGATTTTCAGAATTCTTCAGACGCAGAGCGAAAAGGAAGGCCACATTTTCGCTGAAGGCGTCCTGGAGATTCTGCCTGACGGCTACGGCTTCCTCCGCTCCCCTGATTACAACTACCTGCCCGGCCCCGACGACATCTACGTTTCCCCGTCGCAGATTCGCAAATTCGACTTGAAAACCGGGGATACCATCAGCGGCAACGTGCGGCCGCCGCACGAAGCCGAGAAGTATTTCGCGCTGGTGAAGATCGAGGCGGTGAACTTCGAATCTCCCGACGAAGCCCGCAACAAAATCTTGTTCGACAACCTCACGCCGCTTTATCCGCAGGAGCGGATGAAGATGGAAACCGCCCGCGAAAATATCAGCGGGCGCGTGATGGATCTGCTCACGCCAATCGGTAAAGGGCAGCGCGGCCTGATTGTTGCCCCGCCGCGCACCGGCAAGACGATGCTGCTGCAATCGATCGCCAACTCCATCACAGCCAACCACCCTGAGGTGGTGCTGATTGTGCTGCTCATCGATGAGCGCCCGGAAGAGGTCACCGACATGCAGCGATCCGTGAAAGGCGAGGTCATCTCGTCCACCTTCGACGAGCCGGCCGCGCGCCATGTGCAGGTCGCCGAGATGGTCATCGAGAAGGCCAAGCGCCTGGTCGAGCACAAACGCGATGTGGTGATCCTGCTCGACTCCATCACCCGCCTGGCGCGCGCCTACAACACGATTGTTCCGCCTTCGGGCAAGATGCTTTCGGGCGGCGTCGACTCGAACGCACTGCAGCAGCCGAAGCGCTTCTTCGGCGCGGCCCGCAATATCGAAGAAGGCGGCTCGCTGACGATCATCGCCACGGCGCTTGATCGATACCGGCTCGCGCATGGATGACGTGATCTTCGAGGAATTCAAGGGCACCGGCAACATGGAAATCATTCTCGATCGGAAGCTTGTGGACAAACGCGTCTTCCCGGCGATCGACATCCAGCGCTCGGGCACGCGCAAGGAAGAACTGCTGATTTCGAAAGAGGACCTGCAGCGAATTTTCGTGCTGCGCCGCGTGCTCAACCCGCTCTCGCCGGTTGAAGCCATGGAACTGCTCATCACGTACCTTGAGAAATCGCGCGACAATGCCGAGTTCCTCACCAAGATGAGCCAGCTCTAGATCGATCCGAGCCCAACCATGAATCCAAATGAACCCAGCCGCACAGCACTGATGATTGCCCGACAACGAGCCGCTCACCAGCTGCTCGACCATGGCTCAATCCTCAATGACCCATTTGCCATGAAGATCCTGCGCGAAGACGAGAAGGACGTGCTGCAATTCTCGAACGCACATCCCTTGGCCAGCATCGGACGTCTCTTCACTGCCGCACGAAGCCGGATTGCAGAAGATGCATTGTCAGAAGCTGTCGAAAGAGGGGTTCGGCAGATCGTCATCCTTGGCGCCGGCCTAGACACTTTCGCTTTCCGGAATCCTCATGGCGCACGCCAGATCCGTATCTATGAGGTCGACCATCCGGCGACGCAGGCATGGAAACGCCAGCGCTTGGCTGAAGCTCAACTCGCACTTCCGCCATGGCTTGTTCTCGTGCCAGTCGATTTCGAGAGGGACGATCTAGAAAAGAAGCTCGTCACCGCAGGCTTTCAGCAGAATGAGCCCGTGTTCTTCCCTTGGCTCGGCGTCGTGCCGTATCTGACGCAGGAAGCGATGATCAGCACTCTGGACTACGTGGCATCAATTCAGAAATCCGAGGTGGTGTTCGACTACATGGAACCGCCTCAGGCATGCTCAGAAGAGCTGAGGGAATTACTAAGGCAGCGCACGGAACAACTTGAGAAAGTTGGTGAACGTTGGACCAGCCATTTTGAGCCGGCGGCTATGGCAGCAATTCTTCACTCGCACGGATTTCGCGACATCGAAGACATCAATTTCCAAGAGATCAAGTCCAGGTTCGGCCACGCCGTTCAAGGGCTAGCGTCTGGACAGGCTGGGCTTCATGTAATTCATGCTAAGCACTAGCCAAACTGCCAACAGGCATGGCTCGATTCTAATTTTCGGGTTGTCGGCAACTCGGAAACTATCCAGAAACGGGCTTGGAGGAGATCAATGGCGATCTCCTCGAAGCCGACATTCTGGCCAGCGTCGTTGAACGTTTGTTCTTGGGCTTAACTTCCGGCTTGCTCGTGATCTGGGCACAATCCACAGCGTACTGATGCCAGTTCAGTAACCCTTGGCAGGGCTCTAAAAGTAACGGAATCTCAATTACATTCGTAATGTGCTCAGCCCTCGGCAGTTAAGAGAGAATCAGATACCTGCTTTGGTGAGGTCTCACATTTGGAGACGCCGAAAACCATTGTCGTTTCCGATGACCACGAATCCAGCCTGGATTGTCTCGAAGGTTCGCTTTCTGCCGAGGACACGTTTGCGAAGAGACCTGTTCGGTTCTTCATGGTGAAAATGGTCAGGGCCACGCGGAGAACCCTCAGCCCACGATTAGGGAGTCTAGTAGCACGTCCGAAATTGGCCTTTGTATTTGGTTTTCTCGCGACGGCCATCGCCGTCTTGGCTGCTCTCTCTTGGTTTCACAGGAATCAGGTCGACGAAGCCCGCTCTGCCCAAGTAAGTCTCAATCAAATTGCAGTTCTTGCACGAGAGATCAACAATCTTACGTTGGCAGCCTTGCAAAAGCAGAACCTTACCCCCGAAGCGGACACGGAAATGCGGGAGGCAAGACACGCACTGCCTAAAGCAGTGCTGGCGGCACACCTACATGCTTATCACACCGCTGCCCTAGAGAAAGCCTGGCCCGCGTTAGACAACTACACTACGTCGGCCGGCCGGCAATGGATCCTGATGCAAGTTCGGAACTTTGACGAGGCCAAGCAGGCCGATTTCCAGGCGGTCAGCCCCCAGTTCGACTTGATGCAGCACCAAGTGCAGATCGCCATTGAAGCCGAGGACACATGGGCCCAAGTTGTTGCGCTGAGAGCTAGAAACGAATTGCTGGCGGCAGCAATATTGGCAGCGACCGCCATCCTGATACTTTTTCTCCGGCTCAAGAGACAAGAGCACCTCGGCCAGTTGCAAGAAACCGAACGCAACGCCCTCCGCGAGAGCGAAGAGCGCTTCCGCGCTCTCACCGAGCAGTCAACCGACATTATTCTTATCGCCGATCCCTCTGGCCAAATCAAGTACGCTAGTCCTTCCGTTCATGCAGTTCTTGCGGTGCATGGAGATAGTCTCGTAGGAACGAACATGATGGACCTAGTACATCCGGACGACTTTGCGAAGACCATGAGCACGGGGCCGCGAGCGGTAGCGTATCGCCAGAATCCTGTGGTTGAATTCCGGCTGCGACATGCAGACGGAAGGTGGCCCTATTTCGAGTGTGTGGTTCGAAACTTGATTCAGCACAAGAATATCGGCGGCATCGTCTACAATGCCCGCGATATAACAGAAAGAAAACATGCTCAGGAACAATTGCTTTTTAACGCTACCCACGATGTGCTCACCGGCCTTCCCGACCGGGCCTTGTTTCTCGAACGTCTGCAAAGCGTCGTGGATCGGATGAAAAGGCACCCACACGAGGCCGCTGCCGTCCTTTTCATTGATATCGACGACTTCAAGGTCGTCAATGACTGCTACGGCCACGTAATCGGGGACGCTCTAATCAAAGAAGTGAGCAACAGACTGCGGGCTTGCTTGCGCAGCGACGGCACAATAGCCAGGATGGGGGGAGATGAGTTTACGGTTCTAGTGGAGGACGTTACTGATCCTAGCGATGCCATTCGTGTAGCCGAGAGAATCCAATGTTCGTTTGAACAGCCGTTCCTACTGGAGGGACTTGAGGTCTTCAAGAGCATGTCAATTGGCATCGCGCTGACATCACCAGAGACATCTGCGGAGGCGGTGCTTCAGAATGCCGATATCGCCATGTATCGTGCGAAAAGCCAAGGCAAGGCTCGCAGTGAGCTCTTTGACCGCACGATGCACGAGCAAGTCATGAGTCGACTTCTTCTAGAAGGCAAGCTGAGATATGCTCTCCAGAATGAAGAACTGACACTTCACTACCAGCCAATCGTCGCGGTAGATACGACGGCAGTACAGGGCTTCGAAGCACTCTTGCGGTGGCAGCCCTCGGGATCGAATTCGATACCACCAAACACTTTTGTCCCGGTAGCAGAACAGTGCGGCCTGATTGTTCCTATTAGTGTTTGGGTTTTAAGGAAGGCGTGTTTAGAGGCGGCAAGTTGGCGACAGCGCTATCCTGCTGACCCGCCGTTATATGTCAGCATGAACATCAGTTCAAAGCATTTCTCTCACGCCGGTTTTATTGGGCACGTCAAAGATGCACTTGAAGAGAGTGCGATTGATCCGCAGTGCATAACCATCGAGCTCACCGAAAGCTTGGCCATGAACGACGTTGCTGCGACCTTCCACACAATGTCGCAGCTACGGACTTTAGGAGTGAAGCTGAGTATCGACGATTTTGGTACCGGATATTCCTCTCTGAGCTATCTTCGTCGTTTTCCAGTCGACACCCTGAAAATCGATCAGGCGTTCGTTAAGACAATGGATGCCGAAAACTACGCCATCGTTAAGACAATCATCGGGCTGGCGCGTAATCTAGATCTCAAAGTGGTCGCTGAAGGGGTGGAAACACCTAACCAACACCAACTGTTGGCGTTGGCTGGTTGTGGGTCAGCCCAGGGCTACTTGTTTGCGGAACCCATGCCGGCAAAGAGTGTTGACGCTTTCATTGAGTCCAACCGGCGAAACTTCGGACAAACCAAACAGATAGGCTTGGTACGGGCGACAGCGGGACTTTGACACTTCGATTCCCTCGTGTGCTTTTCACTTGACTGTTCGTCGTCAGAACCTGTGAGACCAGCTTGGCCCAAGGGCCACGCTATATTTTCGGGCTCGCTTCTCGCGAAAACGACGCTCCGGACGGAAACGATGTCCATTGATTTACGCGCTACACCGACCTGCTGCGCCGGATGGGACTGCCGCAGCCAGAGTGATGACGCCGTTACTTCGTGGATGGTCGGTCAACCGGAAGTTATCCGCAAACGGGTTTCGAGACCATGAGCGTCCATCTGAACGACCATACTGATCGCGGCCTGGGAGGCCGCCAAGTATGGCGCATCGGAAAACATCGAAACGCTCCAAGGCAAGAACAATGCTTCGACTAGCCGATTTAGAGCAGTCGAAGAATGCGGTTCTTCACTCGCTCGGCGCGGCGAGCTCGCAAGAATCATATGGTCATGTTGGCGAGGCGGCCCCCATCGAACACTACAAGATCATCGCCCAACCTGCCAAGCGACTCAGCAGAAGCCAGCGCAGTTACTATACCGATGAGACCGGTGTCATTCGATTCACCGAAGAAAAGCGGGAGCCCGCGAATACCGATCCCCCTCTGGAGCCTCCAAACGAAAGATAAATCGCCATTTCACTCATTGACCCTCGGGAGGGGGTTTTAAGCGCTATCGCCTGTTTTCGTCAGTCATCGCCCCGGTGCTAGAATTTGTGCGTATCTGGAGGCGGTACATGCTTCGGACCCTATTGAGCTTGGTTGTGTTCGCTACGACAGTGCTCTACTGTTACGGACAGAATGGCAAGGCCGCAGAGCGCGGCGGTATCACTGGATTCGTTGGCACGGAGGATCAAGAAATCGCCACTGACGCGCAGGTATGTATAGAAACTCGATCGGGCAATATAACCTCAAGTAGTTGTCGATGGTCTGTAGGCAGCGATGGGCACTTCACAATTGACCAATTACCAATCGGCTCTTACCAAGTATTCGCCATCGACGAAAGTTCTGGGTACTCGATAGAGAATCAGAGACCTGGGCAGCGTGTGAAGATTAGTCCCAACCAACTATGGCAGGACATCACGATTCAAATGCGCAAGCCGGGTGGAATTGTATCCGGCTCAATTACAGATAGTCTGACTGGCAAGCCCATTCGTCCTGCCTGGATTTCCTATAGCGGTTTGGATTGTAATGCTAGCGGCTCCACATCAAGAATTAATGAGTCCGGCACGTTTGATCTTACAGTCCCTCCGGGTTGCGATCTGGTCGTAATGGTTACGGCGAACGGATATAAGGGGTGGGTTTTTGCTGATCCATCGAATCCGTCGCGGCCAGTATTAAATTTAGCCGCAGGTCAAAGAAAGCAACTCGACGTCCGACTGGAGCCTCTGCGAACTGCTTCACAGTCACAGTGACAGCTCTGAGAGTTCTTCAAGTAAGCAACATGCAATGAAATATTGGACTTGGGTCGTTGGCGTAACATCGCCATTTCACTCATTGACCCCTCCGGCCCCGCCATGGACGACCGGGATTGTTGGTGATAACGCCTCGGCTAGCGACAGTGAGGTCGGATAATTCCGTCCTTCATCGTGCCGGCTTTGGGTGGCCGGGTTAACGACCCCTTGTAGCCGTATTCCGAGAAGGGCATACAAGATGTGCATAAGGCGTACCATTGATCATGGATGAAGCATACGTACCATGCTCCGGCTCAGACCACTCCGGCCGCTCGATAGCCGCTGATGTCCTCCTTCGAGAAGAGCCAGATGAGGAAGAGGACGACGAGAAGGAACACGACGGCGACGAGGAAGATGACGATGGGGACGAAGGCTACTCGGAGTGAACGTGCTCTCCCTGCTGCTGGCAGTAAGGACTTGGCGTCGTTCAACCAAGCACGAGATCGAACCTGAGCCATTACCAAGCGCAGTCGATTCTTGAAACATCGCCATTACACTCAGAACCCCGTAGAGGGACGCGCCGAACGGGAGTTGCGCGGTCTTCAGCAACCCAGGGCGTGGCACTCGAAACCTCTCACCAGATTTTGGGACTCTTCTCGCGATCAGGCAGCAGATTGGGTCGAGTCCTCGGAGTGCATAAGCTTAATGTGTCTGCGAAATACCCTACGGAGCATTTCAATTGTTTCTGGTCCCGTACTCTCTGGGTCTGTCACCGCTTTTTCGACACAGATAGTCTCATTGCATTCAGAGCATTTGCCGAAACGATGACTGGCGTCGTCCATTTCGTGCCTTGGTCCAAGCCAACCCTCGGCGGTCAATTCTGGTTTTTTCATGTCCTCAGTTTCCCACAGGCCGCCATTCGGCGCTACCCCCCTGTGGATTTCAAAACTGTGCCACCACCGCAAGTTGACTGTCGTACTATCGCCATTTCACTCATTGACCGGCCAGCTATCCGCACACGGAAGCGGTCCAGAAACGGGCTTCTGGGAAGTCCCTGAGCACCGTAGGTGACAGGTTGGCGTTATTTTTCCTCGTTGGTCGCCGTTTGCCTCAGTTCTCGCTGCAACTGTAGCAATTGTCGAAGTTCATCCGCATTTGCCGAATTCGAAAGTGGAGGACCATCAGCGGGAGTTCCCGCTGAAGCAGGGTTGGCCTTTACATTCTTTTCGAGTACGACATAGATCGGAGTGTTGGCAGGAATCGTCACTACGACATGCTCTGTCAAAGCCAGTCTCGATACCTGTTCGTCCGACGCCTGGCCGATGTTGTTGCTCACCCGCTCTCGTAGCATATCGCCGGCGCTGAATGGCTGGTTCAGGCTGGCGCGGCCCACTAAGAGAGACCCGACTTGGCCAATTCCCGACAGAGATCGCACCAAGACGTTCTTGCCGGTGTTCTTTCCTTCAACCTTCCCCTTCGGAGGTCGCAGGCTCAAATCTGTGGCCACGCCCTGGATCGGGATGCTGGCGTCATCGGGCATCATCAACGAATCGAACTGGATCGTCATGTACCCAGAGCGGTCGGCCTGTTGGATGTGGCCTATCGCCTTCGCTCCGGCTGGAACGATGATCTCTCCGGCCCGCTCATAGTTGTATTCAATCACGGCCAACACTGGCGTTCGAACCGCTGTGCTCACCGCCGACTCGAGACGCGCTCGCAGCCGTGTACCGGTGGGCAGCCCCAGGCCAATCATGGGTTCCGGGTCGACCATGACATTCTGAGATGCAACACCGCCTTGCGAGATTGCACCTTTCCGCACGTAGACAAGCGAAGGCTGCTCAAGTGCGTCCCTTTCGGCTTTGCTCGGATCCGCCGTGTGCGCGCTGCCTTCAGCACCCGGCTGATAGGGAGGCGCCTGCCATTGCTCAGGAAAAGGTGGTACCGAAGCTAATGTTCCATCTTGAATGGCTGGTGATGGGCGGGGAGTCTTCGCGGGGACAGGCGACCTGGTTGCTGTTCGTTGTAAATCCTGCTCATCGACAAAACCATCATGAGTTTCCTTCGCGATAGGCCGGCCTGAGTCGGTGATCGGCAACAGGCTGCGGCTGTCGGCCGAAGCGTCGCCCTGCTGAGATTTAGCTTGACCAACAGCAACTCCAGTTTTCGGCGTTTGCGAAGTGTTCTTACGTGGCATCGAGACGCCAACAAACAGTAGTAGCGCCACCACTAGCGCTCCCGCTCCGATAATGACGAATCGGTTCTGCTGGAACTTTTGTCTAGCTCGCAGTTCTGTTCGTGTGACCGGGCTGGTGCTCTGCCCGGCAGCGGTTGGTGCAGCCGCGGCGTTCGCCGATGGTTCGGCAATCGCGTCCGCGATGGCGGTGGTCCCGTTTTGTCCATTCCGTGAAGTCATCTCGATCCTCCGTTCAGCGGCGCCACAAACGGGATCGGCACAAGGACTGGGCGGTCCACCTCTTCCGCCTGGGCTACTTGGAGCAGCATTTGTTCTCTCGATTCTTTGAAAGACGGACGCTCAAATACCACAACCGCGTCTGCTCGACCGCGAGGACGTAGGCGTCGTGCCGTGGTCGCATAGTCGGTGACGGCAACCTGGTCGGCCTTCACTCGTTTTCCGTGCTTATCTTTTGATTCACCGGCGAGTTGTATCTGCGGGGGCAGCAATTCGATCGTTCTCGGCGAGGCATTCAGTACCGAGAACGCCACAGTCATTTGCTGATTGTTCGCAGTGACCAGCCCCACCGCTACCCGTAGCTGTTTGCCTTGCCAGTGTGGGTGCGGTGCAGCTTGCTGCTTAAGAAGGTCCTGGGTACTCGTCGATGTACCACTTGGAAGCGTCGCTGGCGCGGGATCGGGAGTGAGACTGCGGGTATCGGCAATCACGAAGGTAGGATGGGAGGGCTCGATGAAAAAGCCTCGCGGGTTGTCGTATTCGAGAGCGAAGTCAACTACAGCCCTGGGATTTGAGTTTCCGGTGCTGACCAAGTGCAGGGAAATCTCGCGGCCGGTCTTGGTCGTTATTAGTGCGTTGGTCTCGCCTGGAGCTGAAGCCGTAGGCTTCAGGAACACGAGTCGTGGCTCAGCGTCGGAATGTTCGGCTTTGAAGGCGCCGGGATTTCCCAGAACCACCGAGCTCACATCTTCCGGCACTCGCACCGAGCTGACATAACCTGGTCGCAGGTGCAGAACGGTAACGATTTGAGTGTCTAGTGTCAGGTGGACGATTCGAGCCTCCGGCAAGGCCCGTGGCGGCGGGTCCGCCTGAGCGAAGGCTACGGTTAGCGTTATGCAATACACAAAAACCCAACAAATTTTCATCGGATTGTTCTGCTCCTCAATGCGGTGGACAATGCCCCGCTGTCTTCCGCAAATTGATGCTGGTAACTCTCTCTGATTCGAGACACATAGGCGACGACCTCGCGGTTCCGATACAGAAGTCGACGGCGGGCGACGACTTCTTCGCCAGCTAGATACGCCGCTGCGGCCAATCTCAGGTCTCCTGAGAACTTGCGTATAAGCCACGCCAAGTAACGGACTCCACCAGATACGTTCTCGCCGATATTGCAGCGATCGCGGACTCCCAATCGGGCAGCTGTGGCGGGCATCAACTGCATGAGGCCGGCCGCACCTTTCGGAGAGACCGGACAGGGACGCCAACTCGATTCCTGCTCAACAATCGCCCGCACAAACCTCACCGGCACGTTGTAGTGCCGGGCATAGGCGGCAACGTAGTATTCCGCTTCGAGCCGGGCCGCAGTTCGCTGCGGCTGGGCTCGGCAGTTCAAAGCAGCGAGGGCGAACAGCGTCAGGAACAAGCATTTCCTCATGCGGCACTCCTGAGTGCTTCTTGCGTGTGTTGCTGCGCGTCATAGATCAGGCTGGCGAAACCATCGCGCAGAAGGAGCTTCTTCCTGTCAGCCTCTGTCTTCGCTAGGAGAGGCAACAGAATGTCCCGCATTTGAGGGGTCACTCGCTCCTCGCCCAGAACCTTCAGTGCCTGTGCCAAATCCAAAATCTCCGCGATAGATGGCGGCTTTTCCAGACTCCACCCGCGAAGCGCCTTGGCTAGTCCGGCCAATCCAGCGTGAAACTCCCGGCTGGCACCTGGTGTTTTCAAAGCAACAATCTCGGCTTCACGTTCAGCTGACGGGTGCTCTACGCGAAGATAAAAGCTGCGACGCCGTAGAGGGTCTCCAATACGCCTCTCTTCGTTGGAAGTGAGGACAACAAAGGGAATGGTCTCGGCTCTGACAGTTCCGAGCTTGGGAATGCTCAGCTGCCAGACACTCAGCAACTCCAGCAGCATGGCTTCAAACGCCTGGTCCACTTTGTCCAATTCGTCGATAAGCAGCACGCACGCGTTCTTGTATTCGAGAGCGCGCAGCAATGGCCCGGCACTGAAAAACTTTCTGCCATGCAATTCCACCTGGAGCGCATCCCACTCCACATTGATGGACCTTGCTGTGAGATCCACACAGAGCTGTTGCAGCGATTCATCGAATTTGCCAATCGCTTTGTCCTCGCTGATTCCTTGATAGCACTGCAGCCGTTCGACTTTGGTGTCGGCCGCCTCGGCAACAGCATAGGCCAACTGGGTCTTCCCACTGCCAGCCGGGCCTTCCAAGAGGATGGGTTTGTGAAGCGTTGCGGCCAGGTAAACAGCCGTCGTCGTGACGGAATCGACAATGTAGCCAGAATGCCGAAGCCCTTCTGTCAGTTCTTCAAGTGATGAAAACATCTTCCACCCCACCCTAGGCCAGAATTCTGAGAACCTTTGGGCGTCAAGAAGCTAAGTCGGAGCGGCGTTTCAGTCAAATTGAGCCGATCCGGCCGTCCTTTGACCGAGATCGTAACCTCGGCTAGAAGAACAAGCACAGCAGGTGGTGTGTGTTTTTGGCTCAGGAGTTCTTATGTCCGCTTCCCAGCCATCGAGGTTCGCCCTCTCTTCCAGTCAGCCCAGGCCAAGGAACGAATTTGCCTTCGAACCGCTGCTGGACAGCGACGAAGCAGCGCGGTTGCTCCGCATTCACCCCAAAACGCTACAGCGAATGGCCCGCAACCGCGAGATTGACGGTATCCAGGTTGGAAAGTTGTGGCGCTTTCGGGCTTCGGATCTTGAAGAGTGGCTGAAAACGAAAAGGGCTGGATGACCCCCGCTAAACGTGCGCAGATGTTCTATCGAACCGCCACTGATTTGCGCTAAGCTGAGGCAAGCCATCCGTGTCGCCTCAACCTAAGGAGGAATGAATGAGGCGCACAAGTTATCAGCAAGGCAGTTTGAAACTAGCGGATCGCAAGAAAGGTAAGGTCTGGGAATTTCGATGGAGAGAGGTTCAGGTAGACGGGTCAACTCGTCGAAAGAACATCGTCATTGGAACGTTGAGAGAGTTTGCCAACGAATCAGCGGCTCAGACCGCTGTCGACGCACTTCGCTTGAGGATCAATCAACAGACCCCGCAGCAAATTATCAAGAACATCAGCTTGGATACACTCGCAAAACATTATCGGGAGCACGAACTCCCGGATATCTTCAACGAAACAAAGCCGACGCCGGATGCGGTCGAAGAGGATCGCAAGTCCTACGCAACCCAGGTCACCTACGAGGGATATTTGGGAAAGTGGATCCTTCCACGGTGGCGTTCCTATCGTCTTTCAGACGTGAAGGCAGTAGATGTCGAAAAATGGCTGAAGACACTTTGCTTCCAAAAGACAGGCACTCCGCTCGCTCGGGGGAGCAAAGCGAAAATCAGAAACATCATGAGTGCGCTCTACTCGCATGCAATTCGTTGGGAGTGGGCGGACCGCAATCCGATCACGAGCGTTCGCCAGAGTGCAAAGCGACAGAAAGCACCAGACATCCTGGTTCCGGAAGAGATCGTTGCAATTCTGAAGGAGTTGCCCGAACCTCTCCGAACCATGATCGAGTTGGATGCTTTCACGGGTTTGCGCCGCGGAGAACTCATCGGTCTCCGATGGGAGGACGTGGATTTCGAAGTCTTGGTCCTTCACATTCGGAGATCGGTTGTCGCCATGGTGCAAGGGTTGCCGAAGACCGAAGCGTCGCAAAAAGACGTGCCGTTAGACGCGCAACTCGCCGAGTCTCTATTCACGTGGAGACAACGGTGCGCTTATGCGACCGCTGGCAGATTGGGTGTTCGCATCTCCGCAAATGAAGGGAAAGCAGCCGTATTGGCCGGGCACACTGTGGCGATATTACGGTCGACCGGCCCTCAAGCGTGCAAAGGTGACCAAGAACGTGACCTACCACACGTTCCGACACACCTTTGGAACGCTCCTGAATGCGAACGGAGAAAATGCCAAGGTTGTTCAGGAACTTCTTCGCCACGCAAGCCTGAAAGTGACGACCGACGTCTATATGCAGGCCGTCAGCTCACAAAAACGCGAGGCTCAGAGCAAGCTCGTAAACATGGTTATGAACGCAGCCGTTCCTGCGAAATGACAGGGAATCTGCTAAGTGGACCAAATTGGACCATGAAGGAAAACGGCGATTTCGCGGAAGTTCTTTATTTTGTTGGCGTCCCCGACGGGATTTGAACCCGTGTTACCGCCGTGAAAGGGCGATGTCCTAGGCCAGGCTAGACGACGGGGACGAGCGTAAGAAAGGATCAGAACAGTAGCATCTTGATGTTAGCAGTGCAGTTGTAAGGTGTCAAAATCGCCTGCGTTGAATCTTTTTGCTCGTAAAATCACTCTACAATAGGTCAAGTGCTTGATTTCCCAAGCACGCATTCATCTATGGCCGATCCTCTTTACCTCAGTCTTTGGTTTCCGAATTTGGAGTTGGATGAACTGCTTCCCCGCGCGCTGGCGGTGATGCAGCAGTTCCCGTTTTCTGTGCAGCAGCCTGGAGTCAGCTATCTGTCACTGCATCCGGTCTCCTGGAATGAGGCGACCGTACTGGAGCAGCGGTTTAATCCCGGGGTTGTTCCCGAGCAGGCAATTCTTATTGCATCCGACTTACTCCATGAGGACTATGCGTATTTGTTCGAAGCGGCGTGGGACCTTTGGATGCCTTCAGAGGACAACCAGTTGTGGACACTGCGGCCTTCTCTGGTGAGGTTTGTTGCTCATGGCCCGGAGTTTGATGAACGCAGTTACAAACAGGATGGGCATGTTGAGATTGATTTCGGATTCGACTCGCCGTTCTTGCAAGAGGAAGTGAAACTGACCACCGAAGCGGAAGAAAAGATTCGAATCAACGTTCACAAGCTCATTGAGTTTACGGTCAAGGTGGAGAAGAACTCGGGCGCCAGCGCCCGTTTATTGTGGTCGGAGTCGGAAGAAAATCTGGCGCAGAAATTGATTCTCAGGTTGCAGAAAGTGCAGTAGCATCTCCCGGGCCCAACGTAAAATGGGATATCCTGCATACCCTTCGAGGCGGAACCCGGTGCGGTGGGTAATAGTGGTTTCCGCGCTTCTCTTTGTGTTTGTTCCCGTAGGTGTGTGGAGCCAGCACGATCCAACATTGGCGGACGTGCTGAAACAAAATTCGGTTTCGCTCCCCCAGGGTTCAGTTTCTCATCTCAATGATGCCATCACCAGCTACGCTACGTTGAACAGCGATCGTGAATTCCTAATCGCCTACTATCTCGCCGCCCCGCGAAACGAGTTGCACTTTCCTTTGCTCATCGCACGGTTCAATAAGCAGTCAGGGAAATGGGATGAAACATCGTTGAGTGACCTGAAGGTGACGCTATTCGCCGGAACCAAACAGGAAACCCAGTACGAATGTATTGGCTCAGCCATGCACTTTGAAAGCAATGGGAGTTGGTATTACCTCGATTTGCATTGGACTCCATCGGCAGGCGGCCTGGTCATTCTGAACCGCAATCTGGCTGTCCATCAGATCTTGACTGGATGGACGGCAGCGTTCTTCAAGTCAGGGTTACTTATTTATCAACGAAACATGGTGCATTTTGCGCCGGTGCATCCTGCCACGTTGTTTCTCTATGACCCAGTCGCGCGCAGACCTGAAAAAATCTATCCGCCGAAGAATGATCCATTCCGCAAAGACTTCAGCAATCGATTGGACGAGGTCATTGATGAGAAACGTTGCCAGGCAAACAACTGGCCATGCGACGCCAACAACTTTGAAAGCTTCATCGACTATCCCGTCGAAGTAAACGATGCAACTCATTCCCTTGCCTTTCGCGTTGACTTCGACACCCAGGGATTTCTGCCCCGTAAAGAGGCCGACGAAAGCGGCAAGTGGGACGATGATCAGTACGTGTACATCTACAGGTTGGAACCATTCGGCTGGCGGAAATTTTCCGTCTACGATCTTAAGTCCAAATTCGGCACAGACTCTCTCAAGGAGCTCCTGACGCGGGAGAAACTACGCCTAGTATTTGCAACTTCAGGACCTCAGTAAGTAGGATCCTTCGTCCATCTGCACTTAACTGAAAAGCAACTCTTGCTCTTCATCCCTTGACTGGCGAGTATTCACCGTCTAACATCCGCATATTCACTCCCACCCGTTCTGGAGATTGGATGCTTTCCTCCCGCTGTGGAACATATGTGATGTTGGTGTGTTTTATCTGTCTGCCGGTTTTGGCTGCGCAAGCACAGTCAAAGCAACCTGAGGCAGACGAAAATCTGAGGCAGTTTCCTGCTGCTTCGCAAGCGCCGAGTAGTTTGGCGGCACGTCACACTGCGCAAGAACGCCAGAAAGCCGATGCAGCGCTCGCCTCCGGCGCTTTGCAGACAATCCCGCACTGGCAAGGGTCATATTTGATTGGGAGCAAACGCTATCACTACACAATTTTGGGAAGTAGCCCCACAGATGGAGAGACCACGGAAATAAAGACCCTGATTGTACCCATCCGGCTGACGATTTCTGATTTCTCCGAGGACGGGAGAACTCAGCTGGTGCTGGACGCGACCACCGTGACCGGGCCAATCCTGCGCAGCCCGATTTTCCAGCCGTCCTACTACATCACCGGTTTCCAGCAGTTCGGCGACGCCATGCTGCGCGCCGAGTTCCGTGAGGCGGCTTCCTCCTGGCATACCATTCTGACGCCTTCTGTCGGGGCCACAATGGACATCACCGTGCCCGCAGGCGATTCCAATGTTTTCCGCGCTGCGTCGGGAAAGCTATTGGCGGTGGTGAACAAGAATGCGATTGATGGCCCGATCTTCGCCGCGATGAGGAGTGGAAAGTACCCACCCGACCAATACCTAATCTTTGTAACCTATAACGCGCTGGAAGAGGATGCATTCGGTTACCACGATGCTGTGTTTCGCGAGTCCAGAGGCGAAGAAAATGTTTTTACTTACACTTCATGGCTGGTGGATGTGGATGATTTGTTTACCATCCCCTCCCCGGATACGGCGACGCTGAGCCATGAAGTTGCTGAGACCATTCATGATGCTTTCCTCGGAAAATTGAGCAGCCGCGCTTTGTTGTGGGGAGATCCGTTCGACGACAACAAGTGTTTTCAGAGCTTCATAGAAGTTGGAGATGTGGTGGAAGATGCGCCCGCGCACATTCAGTTGCACCAACAGGTGGTCGGCAAAGGCAAAGATGCGCGGATTTACACTTTGCAGAATGAAGCCCTACTGCAATGGTTCGAACGGAAGTCGCCGTCGGATGCGCTTACCGGGGCCTACAGCTTTCCAGATACTTGGGTGCTGGCGGAACCCGCACCGCTGACCTGCAAGTAATCTCTAACCGCTGAAAAAAATACGTAGGCCCGGACGCCCTCGTCTGGGCAGCGAGCTTAAGCTCGCATTTTGTCCGGGCCTGTTTATGGTAGTCGGAGCTAAAGCTCCTTGAGCAGACGTGGGCGGCTGCTCCTACGTGTATTATTTTGTTCTTCCGCCTTCAACCTTCAGCTTGTCGGAGGCGCCAGCCTGCGCCGCCGCCAACCTTGCGGTCAACACGCGGAACGGTGAGCAGGAAACGTAGTTCAAGCCGGTCTTGTAGCAGAACTCGACTGACGAAGGTTCGCCGCCGTGTTCGCCGCAAATTCCGACCTTCAACGTGGGACGGGTCTTACGGCCGCGTTCAGTGGCCATCTTCACCAACTGACCGACTCCCTCCTGGTCCAGCACCGCGAACGGGTCCTGCTTCAGGATTCCTTCCGCAATGTAGGTCGGCAGCACCTTGTTAACGTCGTCACGCGAGAACCCGAACGTG
Source organism: uncultured Acidobacteriota bacterium (assembly GCA_963837365.1). Lineage (GTDB taxonomy): Bacteria > Acidobacteriota > Terriglobia > Terriglobales > Acidobacteriaceae > CAWBXL01. The sequence continues at coordinate 1,271,098 of CAWIMW010000001.1, read as the reverse complement.
GTTTGCGTGAGGTCGTTAGTGCCGAAGGAGAAGAATTCGGCTTCCTTGGCGATCTCATCCGCTACCAAGGCTGCGCGCGGCAGCTCGATCATGGTGCCGACCATGTATTCGATCTTCGCGCCTTTTTCTTTGAAGACTTCATCCGCCACGCGGCGAACGATGGCTGCCTGGTTCTGCATTTCCTTCAACGTTGCAGTGAGCGGAATCATGATTTCCGGCAAGACCTTTTTGCCGGCCTTCGACACCGCCAAAGCAGCTTCGAAGATGGCACGGGCCTGCATCTCGGTAATCTCTGGATACGTGATGCCTAAGCGGCAGCCACGATGGCCGAGCATGGGGTTGAACTCGTGCAGTTCTTCCACGCGGCGCAGCAGCTTGTGAAGTCCCTTGAGCTTCGGAGACTTGTTCTTTTTCGATTCCAGTACCGCGATTTCCACCAGCAAATCTTCGCGCCGTGGCAGGAACTCGTGCAGCGGAGGATCCAGCAGGCGGATGGTAACTGGGAAGCCGTCCATGGCGCGGAACACGCCATCGAAGTCCTTGCGCTGAAGCGGTAACAGCTTCTTCAACGCGGCGCGGCGGTCTTTCTCGGTGCTGGCCAGAATCATGGCCCGCATGTGAGGAAGTTTTTCTTCGCCGAAAAACATGTGCTCGGTGCGGCACAGTCCGATGCCTTCAGCGCCGAAAGTGCGGGCCTGGATGGCATCGCGCGGAATGTCGGCATTGGCGCGGACTTTCATGGTGCGGAAGGGTTCCGACCAGCCCATCAGCTTTTGCAGTTCTGGATCATCCGGCGAAGCTTCCAGAGTCCCGAGCTTACCTTTGATTACACGGCCAGTGGTGCCGTCGAGCGAAATCCAGTCACCCCCTTTGAAGGTCTGTCCCTTGACCTGCATCTCACGTTTCTTTTCGTCCACGTGAATGTCACCGGCGCCCGCGACGCAGCATTTCCCCATGCCGCGCGTCACTACGGCGGCGTGGCTGGTCATGCCTCCACGCGAGGTCAAAATGCCAACTGCCACTTCCATGCCGTGAATGTCTTCCGGCGTGGTTTCGGCGCGAACCAGGATCACGGGATGCTTCCCACCGTGTCCAGCTTTCTCGACCGCTTCGTCGGCGGTGAATACAATCTGTCCGACCGCTGCACCAGGCGAGGCTGGGAGGCCCGTGGCTAGCACCTCGACTTTGGTCTTCTTCTCATCGAGGCGCGGAACCAGGAAGTCATACAACTGGTTGGGTTCCACACGGAAGATAGCTTCTTCTTTGGTGATCAGGCCCTCTTCCACCATCTGGATGGCGACTCGTACTGCCGCGCGTCCGGTACGCTTGCCGTTGCGGGTTTGCAGCATGTAGAGCGTGCCGTCCTGAATGGTGAACTCGAAGTCCTGCATGTCCTTGTAGTGTTTTTCCAGGCGAGTGGTGATCTCACGCAACTGGTTGTAAACCTTGGGCATGATCTTTTCGAGTTCGAGAATGTGAACCGGAGTGCGGACGCCGGAGACCACGTCTTCGCCCTGCGCGTTCAGCAGAAACTCACCGTAGAACTCTTTGGTACCAATGGCGGGGTTGCGGGTGAAGCCCACGCCAGTGCCGCTGGTATCGCCGAGGTTGCCGTAGACCATGGCCTGCACGTTGACTGCGGTTCCCAGCATGTCATCAATGTTGTTGATGCGGCGATAGTGCTTGGCACGGTCGTTCTGCCAGGAGCGGAACACGGCATCACGCGCCATTTCCAGCTGCTGATGCGGGTCCTGCGGGAAGTCTCCCCTGGTGTGTTTCTTGACGACCTTTTTGTAATCAGCAATTACTTCCTTCAGTGCTTTGGCATCCAGACCGGTATCGAGCTTGGTCTTCTTTTGTTTCTTTTTGGCATCGAAAACTTCGTCAAACGCGTGCTTGGGAATTTCCAGCACTACGTTGCCGAACATCTGGATCAGCCGGCGATAGGAGTCGTAAGCGAAGCGGGGATTGTTGCTGCGTTTGGCCAGCGCTTCCACGCTCTCATCGTTGAGGCCGAGGTTCAGGATCGTGTCCATCATGCCGGGCATGGAAAACTTCGCGCCGGAGCGGACGCTTACTAACAAGGGATTCTCACCTTTGCCCAATTTCTGCCCCTGCAAGGCCTCCAGCTTGGCCAGGGCAGCATCCATCTGACGGCCAATTTCCGCCGACACGCCGCCGCTGCGCATGTACTCACGACAAGCTTCAGTCTGAATGGTGAATCCGGGGGGCACGGGCAGCCCGGCGTTGGTCATCTCGGCAAGGCCCGCGCCTTTGCCGCCGAGCACATCTTTCATCTTGCCGTCGCCATCGGCCTTGCCGCCGCCGAAGAAATAGACATACTTTGTTCCGCTGGTTTTGGTTTCCTTCACGTCTGTTTCGGGGAGAGTCATTGTCGCCATTATTTCGTCCTTTATGTTTTTGAGGATTCTTTAGAGCCTTCGGTCACTATTTCGGAGAAATCGGCAATAGTAGAGAATTGCTTTAGTAAATCGTGCAAAAGCGCCAGCCGGTTGGCGCGTACGCGTCCGTCCTCCACCATCACCATCACTTTGTCAAAGAACTTGTCCACCGGCCCGCGCGCGTCGGCCAGCAGCATCAGCGCTTCGCGGTACTGTTTCTTCTGCCGGTGAGCTTCGATTTTCGGCGCATTGCTGGTCAGGTATGCTTCCAGCGCTTTCTCTTCGTCCGAGGTGTCGGCCAGCAACTCGAACTTCTCGCCCACGCGGACCTTCTTTTCCTGCGCCTGCTTCAAAATGTTGCGCATGCGCTTGGAGGCGGCGGCGATGGCCTGAAATTCGGCCATCTCGAGCACAGACTTCACAGCCTCCGCCCGGGCCACGGCATCGCTCACATCGTCCGCACCCGCGGCGAGCACGGCGCTGACCAGGTCATATTTGAAGCCCAGAGCGTCGCGCATGTAGAACTCCAGCCGCTCGCGGAAAAAGGCGTGGAGAGCGGTTGGAGCTTCATCCTTGCGGAATTTCTTTTCCGCCTCGGTCAGCCGGTAAGTCTCGCGCGCGTACTGGAACAAGTGTCGCAAGCTGAGCGTGAGCTTGTGCTCGGCGATGGTCTTCACGATTCCGTTAGCTTGCCGCCGCAACGCGAATGGGTCTTTCGATCCCGTCGGCTCCAACCCCAGAGCAAACATTCCAACAATGCTGTCCGCTTTGTCCGCGATGGAGAGCACCGCTCCTTCAAGGGTCGCGGGCGCCGAATCCTCCATGGATAGCGGCTTGTACTGGTCATAGATGACGGTTGCGATGGCCTGGCGGTTGGCATCGGGAAGGTCTTCATCGAGTTGCTGTACCCGCGCGTACAGGCCGCCGATGATGCCTTGCAGCTCGGTAAATTCCTTGACCAACTCCGTGGTCAGGTCAGTTTTGGCCAGGTAAGCAGCCTTGTGCACAATCCCAACCCGCACTTTGCAGCCTTGATCTGCCAGGTCTTTGCAAATCCAACTCGCCAGTCGTTGCACGCGGAGCGTCTTTTCGTAGTAGCTGCCGAGATCTTTTTGAAAAGTGACGTTCTTCAGCCACACCGCGCGCTCACGCAGGGGATGTTTCTGGTCGGTCTCCCAGAAGAAACGAGCGTCGTTGAAGCGCGCGCGGAGAACGCGCTCGTGTCCGTGGCGGATGATGCCCTGCGGATCGGCGTCGGTGTTCAGCACTGCAAGGAAGTGCGGCAGCAGTTTGCCGTTCGCATCTTCGACCGCAAAATATTTCTGGTGGTCACGCATCACCGTGACTAGAACTTCTTCCGGCAGGGCCAGGAATTCGGGATCGAAATTTCCCAGAATGACAGAGGGCCATTCGGTCAGGTGGACGACGGTATCCAGCAGCGACTTGTCTTCGCGCCAGCGGGCGTCAGCGATGGTGCGGGTGGCCGCGTCTAAAGCCTTGCGAATCAGCTGCAAGCGTTCTTCACGGTTGAGTACTTTCGCCTGTCGGAGCGCGTCACTGTAACTCCTGGCGTTGGGGATCTCGACGGATGATTGCCCGATAATGCGCTGGCCGCGTGAGGTTTTCCCCGAGCGGATCCCGTCAAACTCCAGCGGTACAACTGCCCCATCCAGCATCGCCACCAGCCAGCGCACGGGACGCACAAAGCGTTCGCCCGGCTTGCGCCAGTACATGTTCTTGGGCCAGTAGATGGAGTTCATTTCCTTGGGGAGAAATTCGGCCAGGACTTCACCGGCATTACGGCCTTTCCTGGTCACGGTCGCGGCCAGGTATTCGCCTTTGGCAGTGGTGATCTTCTCTAAGCGTGAGATGTCCACCCCAGCTTTCTTGGCAAAGGCATGGGCGGCAGGCGTTGGCTTTCCATCTTTAAAAGCCACATTGGCCGAAGGCCCGGTCAGTTGCTCGGTAAGGTCGGGTTGCGCGGTGGGAATTCCGGAAACAAGAATAGCGAGACGGCGGGGAGTATCAAAACCGGTGACCGCCCCACCGGGAGTCAGCCGTTCGCGGTCCAGCAACTTCTGCACCCGCTCACGTAGTTCGAGCGACGCAGCGGCAATCATCCGCGCGGGAATTTCTTCGCAACCAATCTCTAGTAGAAAATCTGCCATGCAGTGAAACCCGTTAGTATTACAAAACCTATCTATTTCATTCTGTGAGCGTAATCACAGCCAGCTGTGTACCTTAACCCAAACCATGCCATCCTGTGCGGAGCATAGCGTTCGCGAAGCGGGCGCTGTGCGGAGTCGAAGTACCCTTACCCTTTTGAATTCTGTTTACTCGAAAGGGCTCCTTCGACTGCGTGGAAAGCTCGTTTCACGAGCTTTCCACTACGCTCAGGATGACAGTCCTTCAAGTTAGGTCCCGACCGGCGACAGCTTTTCATCTCTCTGCTTTTTAGGAGCCGCAGGTTCCGGTTCTTCCTGAGCGGGCTCATCCTTCTGTTGTTCCACCCACGCCTTGGCTATGCCTACCGCCAGCGCCCGCACGCGCGCAATCACGCCTACACGCTCGGTAACCGAAATCGCCCCGCGAGCGTCAAGAATGTTGAACAAGTGCGAGCATTTCAGGCACAGGTCGTAAGCACCTAGCAGCGGAAAACGCCGCTTGTCACGAGCAACACCGTCTTCCTCAGATTTTTTCTTATTGAGCGAAGCAAATTGGTCCATCAGCCCTTTGCACTCCGCTTCGTACAGTTCGAAGTGCTTCCAGGTCTTCTCGACATCCGCGGCTTCGAAGTTGTAGACCGAAAATTGCAGCTCATCGGCCAGCCGGACTTCGCCATACCGCATGACCCGGCCCGTGTCAGGATCGCGCGACCAGACAATGTCGTAAATCGAGTCCACGTCTTGCAGAAAAGCAGCGATTCGCTCTAATCCATAGGTGAGTTCGGCGCAGATGGGATCGAGGTCCACACCCCCGCATTGTTGGAAGTAAGTGAACTGTGTGATCTCGAGGCCATCGAGCATCACCTGCCAGCCGATGCCCCACGCACCCAGCGTGGGCGACTCCCAGTTGTCCTCTTCGAACTTGATGTCGTGCTGGCGCAGGTCAATGCCGATTGCGCCAAGCGATTCGAGGTACAGCTCCTGCACATTCTCCGGCGGCGGCTTGAGGATGACCTGAAGCTGCATGTGCTTGAACAGGCGGTTGGGGTTCTCGCCATAACGGCCATCCGCTGGACGGCGCGAGGGTTGCACATAGGCAACCTTGTAGGGATTCGGGCCCAAGACTCGAAGAAACGTTTCCGGGGCCATGGTGCCGGCGCCGACTTCAACGTCATGGGGTTGCTGAAGGACGCATCCGCGCTGCGCCCAGAAAGTTTGCAGGCGGAGGATGAGTTCCTGGAACGTCAGCGAATTGGGTTTCGGTGAGGTCAAGGAGATCAAAAGCTAACCACAGAGAACACCCTTCGGCTCGGCTCAGGGCAGGCTCCGTTCCACGGAGGTTTCACAGTGTTTCCTCCGTGCGACTCGGTGTCCTCTGTGGTTAAGGGTTTATGCACTTAGTTTGTCCAACATGCTGGCGGTCACAAACTTCTTCTCAATGTGCCGCTGCAAAGTCTGCACTAAAAGTTTTCGCAAATCGGCGCCCTGTGCTTTCGGCCACGGCTTTTCTGAAAAACTCTCCAGCGGAGCCCGAAACATCTGCGCCGCCAGCACCCGCGACTCCGCTGATATCTCCGACGAAGCCAGCCGCTTATCGTCGGCGCACATCAGTCCATCGGCCAGCGCGTGATAATAAGCCCGCTTCCCGTTCAATTCACGCCCGCAGACCACGCACTCGGAAAAATCCGGCAGATAGCCCATCAACCGTGTCATCCACAGTTCAAAGTACGTCACCGGCATCCAGATATCCGGCCCGCGCAATCCCGCGATCACCGAAAGGGCCAGCCGGAACACCGCATCGTTGGCCTCGCGGTCCGGCAGCAACTCATCCAGCAACTCGGCCACATGCGCCATCGCAACTGCCCGCGGATAGCCGACTTCGGTAGCCAGCGGCGACTCCAGCACATCGCAGGAATCCAGGCTCGCCAACTCCTGCCGTTCCTTATCCGAGTAGTAAACCCGGACGTAGGTCAACGGCTCCAGCGCTCCGCCGAAGCGCCGCTTAGACTTCTTGGCCGAGCGCGCGACTCCGCGCACCTTCCCTTCCAACCGGGTGAACAGGGTGACCAGAAGGTCGGCCTCGCGCAGCGGGTAGGTGCGCAAGATGATCGCTTCCGACTCCTTAAGTGGCATGGAAGCCCAGCAGGCTAAGGGATGATTGTAATAGAAGAAAGGCCAGCCGTCAGCTATTTGGCTGGAATCGAATTTAGGCTAGCACGCTTGACCATGCCGATCCTGAAATTACCTCCGTAATCTTCGGCAACTACCGCTTGCAAGACATACTTACCGCTGCAGTGGAGGTATTGATGTGAGAAAGCTATTTGTCCTGCTGAGTGTCCTGGTTTCCTTTTTGGCGACCGCACAAACTGAAGAACCCACGTTCGCCAGCGGTTCCCACGTATACGTGGAACCATCAACAGTTCTGCTAGACAACACTATTACTATCCGTGCCAAAGATATCTCCGGATTCAACTTTACTCTGACACGTGGCACAAGACTGACCGCTGCGTTTGCGATTCTTGAGGGAGGAGCTAACGATCGAATAGATGTTTGGCTGCTGGATGAGCCGAATTATCAGCGGTTCCAAGCGCACCAACCGTTTGCATTTTTCAAAGGAACCTCAGGAGCAATTAACAAAGGTGCAAAGTATGAGTTTACGGCTCCACAGACGAGCATCTATTACCTCATCCTCGACAATCGGAGAGCGTGGCTTTTGTCACGCACGGTGAGACTGAATGTTTTTGCTGTTTTGCCAGAACCAACTCCTGAGAGCAAAAATCTAGAAAATTCATTGGAAAAACAGTACCAAGCGTTAAAAAAGGCTTTTATTTTCCCCGATTTCAACATTGCTATCCGTCATTGCGGACTGGTAAATGCGTTCTCCAACCCAAACATCACATTGTGCTCTGAATTGATCAACGACCTGGGGAAACGGCATCTGGAATCGGCAATAGCGTTCGTATTCTTTCATGAGTTGGGGCATACGCTGCTTCGTGGATGGGGTCTCCCAATGTGGGACAACGAGGATGCCGCAGACGAATTTGCAACCGTTCTCATGAAAATGGGTCACCAAGAAAACGGTGCTCTCCAGGCAGCACAGTGGTGGGCAGCACAAACTAACACTCAAGAGGCACTTTCGAAGGTCTGGATTGATGACCGGCATACTGTCTCGCCCCAACGTGCTCGGAATATTATTCACTGGCTTAACGATAGCGACCAACTTCTTGACAGATGGAAACGAGTATTTATACCTAACATGCAGGTCGATGCCCTCGTGCAGTCCTTGAAAGAAGGGGGCTGGGATGAAGCTGCAATCCACGCAGAGCTTCGCAAAAGGGGCTCGAACCAGGAATCGAGCGAAGCGAAGTTCGCTCCAACAAAAAGTTCACAGCCGCAGAGCGTGCCAGTAACCAATAGTTGCCGACAGACATGGCTCGGCGAAGTTTGTTCTGGCCAAGCCTATAGCGAGATCAAGGCAGGTAAGGTCCTCATGTGGAAAGACGGTACTTGCGCGGTGTCAAACGATGGGCGGCTCGCCTGCATCTTCGGTCACGCGACAATAACGAGCGACTGTGACCATACCTGGGTTGGGGGAGTTTGTGCTGGGCAGGATTTCCGTCAAGTTCTGGTGGGCGAAGGTCCGCAAACCCTGCGTTGGCATGGGAATGTTTGTGGTCTGAATGGCAGCGATATCGCTGCTTGTATTACCCAAGAACAGCCGTGACATTAACTCACCAGCCCCCGTCCTGTCGTTCCAAAAACGGGAACGACCAGGACGGGGCATCCTCAAAGCAAAAGGCGCGCCTGTGAGAAACACAAGTGCGCCTTCTCAAAAAGAAACTCGGTCTACGCGTTACTCGCGCCCGTAGTACGCCGCGTTGCGCGCGGTGAAAGCTGCCCACTTCTCCGGCAGATCATCCAGCACGAAAATGGCCGATACCGGACACACCGGCACGCAGGCGCCGCAGTCAATACATTCGACCGGATCAATGTAGAGCAACTCTTCGGTCGCGTATCCTTCTTCGTCCTTTTTCGGGTGAATGCAATCCACCGGGCAGGCGTCCACACAAGCGGTGTCCTTGGTCCCGATGCACGGTTCTGCGATCACGTATGCCATAGAGCGTCAATCTCCCTGATCTATACAGCACTTATTTAAGACCGGACATTCTAGCAAGAATGCTGTCCTGGGTACAGGATAACGCATTAGAAACCTGAATTCAGCCGCTGATTAGCGAATTCCAAGCTGCGAACTACTTGGCCAGAACTCCAGTGCTGACCAGGAACGCACGGGTAACCTCCCACGCCGTGAGTTCCTGTTCGTCGGTGAATCCGCCGTGGCCGCCGCCGGAGACGGTGTAAAGCTGATTTTTCACCCCCGCCTTGGTTAGGGCCGCGTGCAGCCGCACCGCGTGGGAGTAAGGCACCAATTTGTCATTGTCGCCATGGATGGTAAGAATGGGCGGGAGTCCCGGACGCACGTAGGTTAAGGGAGACAGACGCTTGGCCAGGTCTTCACGATTGGGCAAGCTGCCCAGCCATGACACGGCGTAGCCATGCTTGTTCGGGCCCTCCAGCATGTCGTTGACATCGGTAATCCCAAACCAGTTAATCACGGCAGCGACCGGCGGCCGGTTCTCGATGAATTTGCCGGTCCAGCCGTAGTCATCTTCCGCCAGACACTCGTTCTCAAAGCCCGCGGAAGGAGGAATCATGGCGGTGGTCAGCGCCAGGTGCCCACCCGCTGATCCGCCGGTAATTACCACTTTGCTCAGATCGAAGTGATACTTCTTGGCATTGCGGCCGATCCAGTGCAGCGCGCAAAGGCAGTCTTCAACCGCAGCCGGAGCCAGCGCGACCGGGCCCATACGGTATTCCACGTTCACCACAGCAAAACCCATTTGCAGGAGCGGCATGATGTACAGGACCCCCTGCTCTTTGGTGCCGGCGATCCAGCCGCCACCATGGATCATCATCACGACCGGGGTATTCGCATCCTGTTTCGGCGAATAGTAAACATCAAGTTTTGCCTCATAATTACTGGCGGTTTTATAGATAACATTCGCGTCTACATCAAAATGGTTGCCGACCAGCACGCTGGCCTTTTCGACTTCCGATAGCTGGGCATAAGAAACCAGACACCCACAAAAGACAAACAACAGCACGGTCGTGAATCGAAATCTGCGCATCTATCCTCCAATAAAGAGGTCGGTTTTTGAACGCCTTACTTTCTAACACACTTGCGCAAGAGTTAGGATTTTTTAGTGTCGGTACGGTTTGCTGGTGATCACTTCTGGCATACTGTGACGACGCAACCTTGAACCTACAAATGCACGCGAAACCATTGCTTCCTCCCTATCGCTCTGACAATCCGATTGGCATGACCTTCAACAAGGGGCGGGCGGCCTACTGGCCTCTCTCCATTCTGCTTGCAATTGCTTTGCTGACGCCAAGCCTGTTTGCGCAGAATGGAGTGACCGACGCACTTGATCCCCTGCCGCAGGACACCGGGGTTAATGGACTGAAACTGGAACTCCGCAAGCTGGGCACAACCGGGCGCCTGCTACAGGTGGTTGCCCACCCCGACGACGAAGATGGCGGGATGTTGACCCTGGAAGCGCGCGGCAAAGGCGTGTCCACAACGCTGATGACGTTGACCCGCGGAGAGGGTGGACAGAACAAAGTTGGCAGCAGCCTGTTTGATGTGCTGGGGGTGTTGCGGTCCCTGGAACTCACTGCGTCGGACCGGTACTACGGCGTGCAGCAGCGTTTTTCCCACGCAGCCGATTTTGGTTTTTCCAAAAGTCCGGAGGAAACTTTCCAAAAGTGGGGTGGACACGATACCGCGCTCGCAGACATCGTGCGCGTGATCCGAACTTTCCGACCAGATGTAGTGGTGGCCCGATTCTCGGGAACCAGCCGCGATGGGCACGGGCATCATCAAGCCTCCTCCATTCTGGCGCAGGAGGCTTATAAGGCAGCGGCTGATCCGAGCCGTTTTCCCGAACAAATTAAACAAGGCTTGCAGCCATGGCAGGCGAAAAAACTCTATATCGGAAATGTCTGCGGCTTCGGCGCCAGCACCTGTCCAGATGAAAATTACACGGTCAAATTGAATACCGGGCAGGTTGATCCGCTGCTGGGCAAATCCTACATACAGTTTGCGATGGAAGGGCTGCGTCACCAACTTTCGCAGGGAGCTGGCGGCTGGTCGGTGGAGCCGGGAAACCGCTGGACGTTCTACAAGCTGGCCGCTTCAGTGATCCCTGGCCAGGGCGGACCCGAGAAGGATTTTTTCGATGGAGTTGACACCAGCTTGCAAGGGCTGACGGGGCGATTCGGGCCGGATAAGAACAACTTCCCCTTGTTGCAGCGCTCGCTAACGCAAATTGCAGAGAAGATTCATGACGCGGACGAGGCCAGCGACCATCCAGATCAGGCAGCACTCCCGTTATTGCAAGCCCTCGATCTGCTCGACGCACTGGTGAATCGTATTGAGCAGACTGACCTCGGGCCGGGAAAATCGCAGATTCTTTCCCTCCTGCGCGAAAAACAAGAGCAGTGCGAAACTGCCGCCAATCTGGCGTTGAACGTTTCCCTGCTGGCGACAGTCGCCAGACCCAAGGGACCGGAATCGGAGATTCCCCGTGAAAAGGATGCTCTGACCATGATTTCGCCGGGGCAGACGGTTCCGCTCATCGCCAAATTCCACAATGGCTCCAAGTTGTTCATGGAAATTCGCGATGCGCAGTTAAAAACACCCCCGGGATTTGCCGTGAAGAGTTATAAGAGCACCATGCGAAGCCTGGCGCCGGGAGAAGATTACTATGCCAATTTTCAAGTAACCGTCGAAACCAGTGCCGAATATACGCGCCCCTATTGGCATCGCAACAATCCGGCGACAGATAGCGTCAACATCATCGACGACCCAAAATTCCAGACGCTTCCGTTCCCCCCTCCCGAATTTTGGGTGCAGGTTGAGTATTCAGCGCAGTCAGCAGGATCAAAACTCTCGCAGCTGGCGCCGAAACACCATGACCAGACGTTGGACGGCAGGATTTCGGTTCCGGTGGTTGCCGAATTTATCAACGATGAGGGCAGGCCAGACAAACGGCCGGTTGCCATAGTTCCGGCATACTCTGTCATGCTGGAACCGGGAGAGCAAGTCATCCCGGTTGGCGGAACGGAAAGCAATGTCAAAGTCATGGTCGCCTGCAACCTGGCTGGAAGCAACACCGGGAAACTTCATCTGGATTTACCATCTGGCTGGCGCTCCGAACCTGCGGAGCTTCCGGTGGAATTCAAGCAACGCGGCGAAAAACAATATTTTGAGTTCAAGGTATTTCCTTCGGCTGCCAAGGAAGGCAGATCAGAGATTCATGCCGTGCTCGACGCGCGCGGCACTACATTCAGCGAGGGATATTCGCTGGTCAGCCGCGAAGACCTGGCCAGTTTCTACTACTACCAACCAGCCACCCAGCGTGTCAGCATCGTAGACGTCAAGATCCCCAAGGATTTGAAGATCGGCTACATCATGGGTGCAGGGGACGATATTCCTACGCTATTGCAGCAGATCGGCCTAGATGTAACCTTGATTCCCGCCGAAAAACTTGGCAGTGAAGATTTGAGCAGATACGGAACCATTGTGCTCGGAATCCGCGCCTACGACACGCAAAAAGAGGTCGCCGCAAACAACAAAAAGTTGCTTGACTACGTTTCCGCCGGCGGCACTCTGGTTGTGCAGTACAACGCTGGAGTTGGAGACTTCAATAGCGGCCACTTCACCCCCTACCCCGCGCAAATCGGCCGCGCACGGGTTTCGGTGGAAGAAGCTCCGGTGGAAATACTTGCTCCCGAAAACAGTGTCTTCCATGCACCCAATGAAATCACTCAGCGTGATTTCGAGGGTTGGGTCCAGGAACGCGGACTCAATTTTGTGGACCAGTGGGATGATCATTTCAAGCCTTTGCTTTCGTCCCATGACCCCGGAGAGCAGCCACTCAAAGGCGGGTTACTGCGAGCGCAATATGGAAAAGGGACCTATCTCTACACGGGATATGCTTTTTTCCGTGAATTGCCCGCGGGAGTCCCGGGAGCGATTCGGCTGTTTGTGAATTTGTTGGATGCGGGACATTAACCGACGGTAAACAGGTGGAGCAGGGGTTCCCAGCCCAGCTCCACCCAAAAGCCAATGGCCAACGACCAGCGACCAGCCACCAACGACCAACTGATTCGCGGCGTCGGCCTCGGCACTGCCACCGCGCTGAACATGATTGACATGATCGGCGTGGGGCCGTTCATTACCATTCCTCTCATCATCAGCGCCATGGGTGGTCCACAGGCGATGCTGGGGTGGATTCTGGGCGCCTTTTTTGCCATCTGTGACGGACTGGTATGGGCCGAACTGGGTGCGGCCATGCCGGGATCAGGCGGGTCGTATCGTTACCTGCGCGAGATTTACGGGCCCAAGCGGCTGGGAAAACTGATTTCTTTCCTCTTTATCTGGCAACTCTCCTTTACCGCGCCGCTTTCCATCGCCTCCGGAGCAATTGGCCTGGCAGGTTATGTTTCCTTCTTCTGGCCAAATCTCGAACACCCCTATCTCTCCCACACCTGGTCACTGAATTTCGCGCATCTGGGATCGCTCGAGGTTCGCTGGCTGGTTTCCGGCGCCACCTTCGTCGCAATTGGTGTGGTGTTGGTAGCCCTTGTGCTTCTTTATCGCAAGATCACCAGCGTTGGCTGGATGTCGAAAGTGCTGTTGGGCGGTGTGGTTGGCACAATAACCTGGATCATCATCTCCGGCCTGACCCACTTCAACCTGGCGAGGGCCCTGAGTTTCCCTCCCGGAGCGTTCCACCTTTCTCCTCAATTCTTCCTGGGATTGGGCTCCGCCATGCTGATTGCCACCTACGACTACTGGGGCTATTACAACGTTTGCTTTCTTGGTGACGAGATAAAGGAACCGACAAAGAATATCCCCCGCGCGTTGTTGCTCTCGATCGTGCTGGTTGCAAGCCTGTACATTGTGATGAACCTCAGCATCCTTGGAGTCGTCCCCTGGCAGGAGCTGATGCAATCCGGCGCGGGAAATAACAAGCTCTATGTGGTCTCCATTTTCATGCAGAGAATTTATGGCTCATGGGCCGCCAACCTGGTAACGGGCCTGGTCATGTGGACGGCGTTCGCATCAGTTTTCTCCCTGATGCTGGGCTATTCACGGGTGCCGTTCGCAGCAGCCCTGGACGGAAATTACTTCCGCGTCTTTGCCCGGGTCCATCCCGAGCACCGTTTTCCCTATGTTTCCCTTCTAGCATTGGCCGCGGTTGCCGTTCTGTGTTGCTTTCTGTCGTTGGCTGACGTGATTGCAGCATTGGTGGTAATTCGCATCACCCTCCAGTTCCTGGTCCAAGCAGTTGGATTGATCGTGTTGCGCATCCGCCGTCCGGATTTGCCTCGACCCTTCCGCATGTGGCTTTATCCGGTTCCAGCGATACTCGCCTCTTTGGGCTTTATCTATGTTCTGGTCTCGCGAACCAACTCGCATAAACAGATCAATTACGCATTGGTTGTGCTGATCACCGGAGCATTGCTCTATCTGGCCCGCGCATGGCGGAACCATGAGTGGCCGTTTCCCGTGAAATCGCAGGCGGATACCGAGTGAGATAGAATGCGTTGCGCGAGAAGAGTTCAAAAAAGATCGCAAGGAGATCCCATGAAGAATAGAAATTGGATACTTGTCAGCCTGGTGTTGTTGGCATCCAGCGCGTTGTTCGCTCAGGACACGAAACCGGCCCCAACCATGACCCAGGTGCTGGACAAGTCTGTTTCCGGCATCGAAGGCGAGTTCGTGCCCGCCGCTGAAGCCATGCCGGAGGAAAAATATTCCTTTGCGCCCAGCAGCGGGGAATTCAAAGGCGTCCGCACTTTTGCTCAGCAGGCAAAGCACGTGGCAGCGGTGAATTACATGGTGGCGTCGGCGATCCTTGGCGAGAAACCTCCAGTTGAGGCCGGCGGCGAGAACGGGCCGGATGCGGTGAAGAGCAAGGCGGAAATTGTACAGTTCCTGAAGGATTCATTTGCGTACGTGCATAAGGCTGTAGGCACCATCAATGACACAAATTCCGTAGGATCCATCAAGTCCCCGTTTGGCGAAGGCACAACCACACGTCTGAGCATGGCAGTGTTATTGGTAGGACACGGCTTCGACCACTACGGTCAGATGGTTGAATACCTGCGGATGAATGGGATCATCCCGCCAGCCAGCCGCCAGTAACTACGGCCGCGTAGCGGCAGGCCCAATGCTGCATTCTGTCGCCGCTGCGCGGTTCATCCCCCAAAAGTGTTGTTTTCCCACACAATGATTCCAATTTCCAATGTTTCAGGGGCATGTTTCTGGCACACCCGTGCTATTCACACCTTCCTGATTAAATCGTAATCTCTACTTTCCCCCACTGCTGATTACTAGATTTCGCCGGGAGTAGTCATGCAGATGAAAGTGCGGTTGGCGAAGTTCTTCGGGGGATGATGATGCGCAACGAGAGAATCCAGGCGGTAACTCAGAGCCTGACGGAAATAAAGCTGCGATACCAAGCCGAACAGGAAATCGAGAATTTCCTGAAAGCTATCAACTCATACCCGGAGAGGTTTGCGAAGGATCCCCAGCTTAGTTTTGAAGACCATCTATTTACGATTACGGCACAAAGCGAGCAAGTTCATTTCGCTTAATGCAGGCTTGCTAAGTCTTCTTCAACACCCTTCCTTTTGGATCAATCCCAGTTAAGATCAATTCTGCTGTAAGCCCGCTGGCGCGAAGATGCGCCTCCACCTGCGACTTGACTTTGGCGGCCTTTGCCTTCGGATCAAGGAAAACCAGGACGGAGGGCCCAGCTCCGCTGAGAACAGACCCCATAATTCCCGGCGTCCCCGTCAGCTTCTGCAAGGCTGGCAGCAACGGACACAGAGCCGCACGGTAAGGCTGATGAATGCGATCTTCGAGTGCGGAAGCCAGCAAATCAGTGCGTCCCTGAACAAACGCAGCCACCAGCAACATAGCATTCTGGATGTTGCTGACCGCATCGGCACGGGAATACTGGGCCGGCAGCACCCGGCGCGCTTCTTCGGTAGAGAGCGGCTGGTCGGGCACAGCAAACAGCAGAGGCCACTTCCCTTTCGGCACGATGCGGGCAATTTGAGCTTCGCTTTCGCCCGACATTTTGGCGACGGCCACGCCGCCCATCCAACAGGCGGCGGCATTGTCAGGGTGATGTTCGCGGCGTGAGGCCTCGCCTACGATCTTGCTGTCGGGCCAGCGCAGCTTTCCGAAATGATCGGCCAGGGCGATTCCCGCCAGGCGCGCCGAGGCTGATGAACCGCATCCCTTCCCGATAGGAACTTGATTTTCAACACGCAAGGCGAGCGGAATTACCCGCTTGTTTTCGGACTGAAGCACCTCGCAGTAGGTGCTGAGAATCAAATTCTTTTCGAGCCTGCCGCAAATAGTGGAATCGCGACCACTGCCTGCGATGGAGAACTCTTTAGCTGGCCGCGCCGTCACTTTTAAGCGGAGGTCAAACGCCAGGGCAGCGGCGTCAAACCCCGGCCCCAGATTGGCAGAGGTAGCCGGCAGGCTGATCGAAAACGAAGATGCGCGGCGGGTGGACTTACCCATTTTTTTAGTTTTGCTTCTCCGCTTGTTCAAGCGCCTGGAGAACGGCATCCACACTGGCCTCGAGAACAATGGGGGCCCTTTGGCGGGGTTTCAAAATTTGGGCATCTTTTTCGTATGGCGTTCCCGTGAACAAATCGCCACGATGGAATTTCAGGGTGAAGTCTGGGTCCTTTAGCACATGACCGGTCAGCACTAACACCACGGATTCATCTGGTTTCACAAAACCTTGTTTTACTAACTTCTTGAGTCCGGCCAGCGTTACAGCCGAAGCCGGCTCGCATCCGATGCCATCGGCTCCAATTTCCGCCTTGGCCAGGGCAATCTCGACTTCGGTCACCTGCTCGACCGTGCCGCCGGTCGCATCCAGTATGCGCAGCGCCTTCTTCCATGATGCCGGGCTTCCAATGCGGATGGCGGTTGCCATGGTTTCGGCTTTAACGGAGACAAGCTCTTTCCCACCCTTTTCCCGAATTGTCCGTACCAGCGGGTTCGCGCCTTCTGCCTGAATAATCGAAATCTTGGGGAAGCGCGTGATCAGCCCCAAGTCCTTCATCTCCTGAAACGCCTTGCCCAGAGCTGAAGAATTCCCCAGGTTCCCGCCGGGTACGATGATATGGTCCGGCGGCTGCCAATTGAAATGCTCCATCAGTTCGAAGGCAACCGTCTTCTGGCCCTCCAAGCGGAAGGGGTTGATCGAATTCAGGACATAGATCGCCTTGTGCTTCACAATTTCGTTGAGCACGCGCATGCAACCGTCGAAATCGGTTTTCACCTGGCAGGTGACCGCACCGTAGTCGAGTGACTGCGAAAGTTTTCCCCAGGAGATTTTTCCATCGGGAATCAGCACCAGGCTGTACATGCCCCCGCGCGCCGCATAAGCCGCCATGGAAGCGGAGGTATTTCCCGTGGAAGCGCAGGCCACCCAACGGAAACCATCCTTGCGCGCGAATGATGATGCTACCGTCATTCCGGTGTCTTTGAATGACCCGGTGGGATTCATCCCTTGATGCTTGGCATAGAGCTGGCGAACGCCAGTGATCCGCGAGCATAGAGCCAGCTCATACAGCGGCGTGTTGCCTTCGCGCAACGTAATGGGAAAGTCTTTCCCCAACGAAGGCAGTACTTCGCGAAAACGCCAAACCCCGCTCTGGTCTTGGGGCAGCGACGATGAGCGGCGATCTCGCCAGATGGCTTTCAGAGTCGCGGCATCCAGCTTGTCGCTACCCATGCCGGGATGCGGAAATACCACTTCCAGCAGGTCGCCGCATTTTTCGCAGTTCAGACCCGACTCGGCGACCGGAGTAACCGCGCCGCAGCCAATGCAGCGCAGCAGGGTGTCGTCGAGTTGTGAGGTCGGCGTCATAGTCAGGCTCAGTTGTGTTTGAAAAGTGCTATCCAGAATAGCAGACGAATGTAGGTTTCTGGGGAGATCTCGACAAAGGTAGTGGGCTACTTTGGATTAAGCCCGCGAAAACCGCTGAGCTTCCATAACCAAGTGAGTCCTCCAGAGAGGAGCAATATTCCGATCAAGAAAATAATGGGGTCATTCTCGTGGAATTCGGCTAAGAGGCAATCTGTAATGCCAGCGGCCATCGCCGGAGAGGTGCGAAGCAGATACCTCCGATCGCGGCGCGGACGCTCCAAATTCAAAGTAGCCCATTACCCGGACAAACGGTAGTGATGCACGTTTAGAAAAACGCGGTTCGTATCAGGGCAGTGGCTTCAGCCCTGCCATTTTTGTACCGGTTTCGACCAACGCGCCGATCGGCGCAATTGTCCCCGGCCCGGAGTTTCTTAATACTTGCGCCCCATGGGCGCGGCGGTCAAATCCGGCGCAAAATGCGGCTGGGCTGAAGCCGCAGCCCTGATACGAACCGGTCGCTCGAGACTGCACCACAGCCTAATGCTTACCCGACTACTTGCGGACGCTTCGCCGCCTCAGCAGGCTTCCGCAAGTACTGATCGCTCTTATTGATCCAATCGCTGCGTGGTGGGCTGAAGATGTCGAAGTCCAGAGTATCTACCATCGCTTCCACTTTGTGCGGCACATTCGGAGGGATTACCAGTACTTCGCCGCTGCTCACCACGACTTCCCTGTGCTCAAAAATGAATTTCAATGCGCCATCCAGCACGAAGGAAACCTGCTCATTGTGGTGTTGATGGAACGGGACGACAAACCCCTTCTTCAGCAAAATGCGTGACAGCATGACCTTCTCGCCGGAAAGAAAGTGACGGTGGAACTGGGGCGTCACTTGTTCCAGTTCCAACGCCTGCCAAGAGACGTGCTGTATTTGTGATTTCGCTGCTTTTTTCTTTGTAACTGTCCGAACCGATTTCGCCTTTTTCGCCGGCTTCTTTTTCTTCATGGAACACTCCACATTGAAGCTATGTTTCTCAGCGCTTCTGCCCGACTTGGATTATAAAGGTAGAGATCAGGAGCAGCCATGAAGCACAAACGCCGCCAGGAAACCGAGGCCGTTCGCGGGGGAACGGACCTAAGCAAGAAACTGGGCCCAGTAAACACGCCGATCTATCAGACTTCGACTTTCGAGGCTGCCGACAACGAAGAAATGCTGCGGGTCACGGGGTCCGACCAGTACTACACGCGTTATGGCAACCTAACCAATACCGCCGCCGAAACAGCTATCGCCGAACTGGAGGGCGCGGAACAGGCGCTGCTTTTCGCTTCGGGGATGAATGCAATCACGACGACTGTGCTTGCGTTGCTGAAAAACGGCGACCACATCGTTTCGCAGCGCGATATCTACGGCGGCACAACAAAATTCTTCAGCAGCTGGCTGCCAAAGTTGGGAATCGAAACCACATTCGTGGATGTCGGCGATTATGAACAACAGGCCGGGGCTGTGCGTCCCAACACAAAGTTGATCTATGTCGAGTCGCCGACCAACCCCACGGGCCGGATTGTGGACTTGAAGAAAGTCGCCGCGCTGGGCAAACGAACCGGCATTCTGATCATGATTGACAGCACATTTGCCACGCCCATCAACCAGCGGCCTATCGAGTTCGGCATTGATCTGGTCATGCACTCTGGCACCAAATACTTCGGTGGACACGCCGACCTGTTGTGCGGAATCGTGGCCGGATCACAAGCACAACTCGACAAGATCAAAGAAACCCGCAACACGCTCGGCGGAATTATGGACCCTCATGCCGCGTGGCTGCTGCTGCGCGGCATTCGGACGCTGGCAGTACGTGTGCAACGGCAAAACGAGAATGCGTTGCGTGTCGCAGAGTTTTTGTCCCAGCACCCCAAAGTTCGCCGGGTGCACTATCCGCTGGTGGAGGGCAATCCCGACCGCGCGCTGGCCATGGAGCAGATGCATGGCGGAGGCGGGGTGGTGAGTTTTGAAGTTGAGGGTACAGGGGACGATGCCCGCCGGCTTTCGGAAGCACTTAATCTGTTCACCCTGGCTCCGAGCCTCGGAGGAGTTGAGTCCCTGGTCAGCATCCCGGTCCTGTCCTCGCACATGATGGTTTCCCCGGAGCACCGTAAGAAGATGGGGGTCAGCGAACAGATGCTGCGGCTTTCCGTGGGAATTGAAAATGCCGACGACCTGGTCGCCGACCTTGAACAAGCGCTTAGAGTCGTCAAACCTGCTCCGCAGCACGCCGAAGTCGGCTAAATAGCCTGCCAGCTTTGATAGACTGAGTTTGCCGCAAAAGCCAACCGCACGCTGCCCTGTTATGACAGGCTGCATCCAAGGAGGGCCTTATGAAAGCCCTGAAGATCGTAGGGATTACTCTCGCCATCATCCTGGTTGTGATTCTCGTCCTGCCGTTCGTGATCAATGTAAACAGCTTCCGGCCAAAGCTCGAGTCCACGTTGACCACTGCACTGGGGCGCGAAGTGAGAGTCGGCAACCTTGGATTGTCAATTCTGACGGGTAGCGTCTCCGCGGAGGACCTCTCGATTGCGGATGATCCTGCGTTTAGCAAAGAGTCATTTGTAAAGGCCAAGAGCCTGCATGTCGGCGTAGAACTGGTTCCGCTGATTTTTTCCAAAAAGCTCAAGGTCAACGAACTGGTGCTCGACCAGCCGCAGATCCGGCTGATTCAGACGCCGGGAGGAAAATGGAATTTTTCCAGCCTGGGAGCCACGGGCAAACTCCAGAAAACAGAATCGTCTTCCTCTGCCAATCTGGATGATCTTTCCGTCAACCGGCTCGCGGTCAAGGGCGGCAGTATTACTTTGGGGAAAACCAACTCCTCCAAGACTCAAACTTATAGAGATGTGAACATCACGGTAAAGAATTTTTCCAGCAAATCGCAATTCCCTTTCGAGATGTCTGCGAAACTGCCTGGAGACGGCGACCTGAAGCTGGAAGGTCAGGCTGGCCCAATCGCGCAGGATGCTGCGGAGACTCCGCTGAATGCGCAAATTTCAGTCAAGAACCTTGATCTGGCGGAGTCCGGCTTTGTCGAGCCGTCTTCAGGGATTGGCGGTGTCGCTGACTTTACTGGAAAAGTGAATTCGGATGGACATGTAATCCACGCCTCCGGCGACCTCACTGCCGACAAGCTCAAGCTTGTGGACAAAGGCACTCCGGCTTCGAAAACGGTGCAACTGAAATACGCCATCGAGCACAACCTGGCTAAGAACGCCGGGACCATCACCCAGGGTGACATCTCCATCGGCAAAGCCGTGGCCAAGTTGACCGGCAATTACCAGACGCAGGGAGAAACCACCACGCTCAACGCTAAGTTGAACGGAGATGCCATGCCGGTAGATGAACTCCAGGCCATGCTGCCTGCATGCGGCGTCGTGCTTCCCAGGGGTTCGAGGCTGGAAGGTGGAACTCTTTCCGCCGATCTTGCGATTACCGGCACATCCGCAAGACCCGTGGTCAATGGCCCCATTCGCCTGGCAAACACCAAGCTCGCAGGCTTCAGCTTCGGGTCAAAGCTCGGGGCCATTACGCAATTGCTGGGAGGAATTCCGGTCAGCGAGAACACACTAGTGCAAAATCTGAGTACCGATGCCCAATATGCCAATAACACGATACAGACCCAGAACATCAATGTGATCGTGCCTTCGCTCGGCACCGTCACCGGCAGCGGGACCATGGTTCCCGGCGGCGGCCCGTTAGATTACAAAATGAATGCGAGTTTGACCGGGAGCATTACCTCCGGGCTGGCGAAAATGGCTGGACTGAGTGGTAAAGGCACGAACGTTCCTTTCTTGATTCGCGGCACTTCTTCCGACCCGAAATTTGAGCTGAATGCGACGGGATTGCTTGGTGGACGGGGAAACGGTGGAGCACAAGGCCAGGATCCGGTTGGCTCGGCGATCGATACGCTTTCAGGAATACTCGGTGGCAAGAAAAAGAGTACCAAGTAGTGTTCCGATCCTTCGCGGCCTTTGCGGTATTTCTTAGCGGCCTCTGCGATTTAAGATTTTGCTGTTCGACTGTCAAAGTGCAAAACAGCTTAACCACGAAATGCGCTAAGGGTACGCAAAGTTCGCAAAGGGCACCAGTCAGATAGCGAGAATGTTGCAGATGAAGAGTTAGACGTATCCCAGCCCGGCCAGGCGGTTGTGAATTTCCTTTTCGCCTTCATCGTCACCCGGCCCAGAAGTTTTCTTGTCCAGGCCGGCGACCAGAGACTTACCCTGCATAGTGTCAGGGACCTCATAGCCAGCCAGATCAAGCAAGGTGGGTGCGATATCCAACAGTCTCGCGCCTTCATACTCGCCATTTAATGGACAGTTCGGCGCAGCCAGGATAAACGTTCCATATTGCGCATGATTGCAGGCATCCGGGCCGGTGTCATTTTCCTGCACGTGGACTCTTCCATGCCCAACTGTGCCAATCGACCGCCAATAAAGTCCGCCAAAGTGGACAATCAAATCCGGAGCCACGTTGCGCACGTTGCGATAGAGTTCCTTGGGTTTGAAGACCAGCGAGTTCATCCGCTGTCCCTTGTCGTCAGACAGCGCTTCCAGCCTGGCTTTCATTTCATTCTGGAATAGATTCGTATTCCCCGGCGGGAATGATGCCCTGTGGCTCACGCCCCTGAACATTGAAGAAGATGCGCGCGTAGTAGCCACCCTCGCTCCAGACTTTGGTTTTGCTCCAATTTACATTCAGCTTTTCAAACGGAGTCAACGATTGCGGCGCCTCATTTAAGGTCAATAAGCCTTCCCGAATCAGCCATTCATTGATGGCGAATCCGCCATCCAGCCGTTGCGCGCCGTGATCGGAGACGACCAGCACCACCGTGTCATTATCCAGAAGCTCAAGCGCCGTTCCAATCTGCTGGTCGAGCCAAAGGTAATAATCTGGAATAGCATTCTCGTAGGGATTTCCCGCCTGATACAGCACGTGCTTCTTATCAAAATAATTCCAGAATCCGTGGTGCATGCGGTCGAGACCAATGTCCACGAAATGAAAGTAGTCCCACTCCTGCTCGCGCAGCATCCAATGGACAACTTTCCACTGCTTCTCGCTCATACGGAAAATTTCGTCGCGCAGCCAATCCTTGCGGTCGGTGCGGAAATTTTTTACATCAACCGGATACTCGCCCACCAATTCCGTAATCTTAGCTTTGATGTTCGGCGGATAGGTGAAGTCGTTCTTGACCGTGTCTGGAGTAAGAAAGCAACCAACACTGATGCCGTTAATGCGCCGCGGCGGATAGTTTGGCGGAACTCCGACGATAATGGACTTCTTGCCCTGGCGCGCTAATTGGTCCCAAATAGCCAGCGCCTTGATGGAAGCCGAATTGGCAAATCCCAACTTGTCGTAAGAGTGGTCCACGCGATTGCGGAAGCCGTACACGCCGAGCGATCCGGGGTCCTGGCTGGTACACATACACATCCACGCAGGAACAGTGATGGGAGGATACACACTCTCCAATCGCCCATAGACACCCATATCCATTAAACGCCGGAGATTTACCAGGCGCTCATCGCCAAACACAACTTCCGGAGCGGCACAATCAAGTCCCAGAACGCAGATTTTCATCGTTTAGAGTAGCGACTTCCCTTCCATGGATTCAGGCGCCGACACTCCAAGATAATTCAAAATGGTGGGCGCGAGATCAATAATCTGAGCATGGTTGTGGCGGGCAGGCTGATTCATAAAGAGAATACCGGGGACAGATTCGGGATCCACAATGTGGTCCCCGCTCCAGCGGCGGGTATTGTCCTTGATTAAGCGGTTGGCAAAACCGCCGAGAGCACTCTGCCAGGAGACACGGAACCCGGGACGAAAATTTACCAGGAGATCGGGTGCATCGCCGATATATGCCCCGGAATACAGTTGCTCCCTGCGGGCAATGCTGCGGATTGCAGGAAGCTGCGTTTCTGAATCAGGGAATTCCGTCAAGCCTTTCTGGATTGCCTTGACGCACCCGGTCCGCTTCCGTTCCCTCTTCCAGAATTCCTTCGCGCTCACGGCCTTTGAGATTCAGATAAATTCCGCCCAATCCAACCGCGTACGCGTAAGTCTTCGACCAGTCGACCGCGGCAAACCCTTCGCCCAAATCCTCGCTGGGTTTCTTACCCGTCTTTCAACTGCAGCAGGCCATTTTGCCAAAGCCATGTGTTCGTATCAAAAGCGCGGCGGAAGCTGCCGAAGCCATGATCGGAGAGCACGATCAGTAAAGTGTTTTCATCGGCTTTGTCGAGCACCGAACCCAGCAGCGCATCGCACTTTTGATAATGCTCCTCGATGCGCGTGGAAAGCTGGGGCGCAAGGTCAGGCTCGAACCCAGGATGCTTCTGGTCGCGGAAGCGCCACATCATGTGCTGCACCCGGTCGGGTGTGTCGTACATCATGAAAAAGAGGCCTTCGCTGAACCGGGCGAGTTCATGGTTCATCATGCGCTCGCGCTCTTGCAGCACCAGTTCGCAGTGTTGCATGTAAGCGGATTCGTCGAGCCGCCCGTTGTTGAGACCGTTATGCTCTTCGGCCATGCCGAGTGTCGAGAACAACCCGATGCCTTCGCTTAGCTCCTTCGCGTAATCGGAAGGAAATGAAACAGGAAACATCGGCGCCAGCCGGATCAAAATTTACCGCCGAGACATAAAACTCAACCCAAGGCTCAATCCGGCGCGCATAGATACGCGCAATGCCAGTCACGGACTGAAGCAAAGAAAACTTGAACTTCAAGCGGACCCAACCGCTCCAACTTCCCTCAGGGACGGAGATTTTATCGGCGACCCCGCTGATCTGAAATAAAAGGCTGCGCGCCGGCTTGTCCACCTGGACGCGGACTTCACATGCAGTATCTATGGCCGGGGATTGCCGCGTGTTTCGCGGGCCTATCACATGGGTGGTCGGGACTGCTGCCTTCGTCAAGTACGATGAGTTGCTCGTTTTCCTGCGGCTTGGACTGCCGGGTCCTGCGTATAAAACGTCCCTTTGCTCTGGCTGCCGCGGACATCGGGGACTCCAACCCCCGCCAGCATCCGCCCCTGCAATGCCTCCGCCGGAAAGGTGCAGGGACAACGCAACACCGTGCTGGGAATGCCCGCTTGGGTGAGAACTTGCCAGACTGGCACCCCTTTGCGCTGATTCACAACCCGCGGCTGCGCAAGCATGTTCTTAGCGCGCTCGAAGTGGCTCAGAGCAGCGTCGGGTTGGTAAGTTTGTGGGTTGCGAGAGATGAAATCGAAAATCCCATGTCCTCCGGGATTTGTCCCCGTCGCAAATGAGGACCATGCCACTGGAGTCTGTGCGGGATAGGTTGTGCCCAGGCGAGTGAAACAACCAGATTGACGAATCTTCGCGAGTTGAGGCAACTCGCCACGCCCGAGCATCGATTCCACAATGCCCGGGTCCAGCCCGTCAAGGCCGATGACGATAACTTTCCTGCGCAAACACGTGCCCCCAGATCATTGAGGATCTAAGGAATGTTTCTCCGTACCCTCAGGCGAGGCCTTGAAGGACCGCACCACACGGAAAAACAAACCGGCCATCTTATTCCAAAAAATCAACAAGATTCCCAGTGCACTTGCCAGGCCAGAAGTCACGGTCATGATCTGATCGGGGCTGCCGTAAACAAACATAGCTGTCAGAAATTCCATTCGCATGAATTGTGTTCTGATGCACTAAACACTTGTGGTGATGCGTGTTGCTTTAGTACACGTAGTTTTGCGCTTAATCGTCAGTCTAGAGGGGAACATGGAAATATTGTGTATAGAATTGTCAAATTGAGTGACGAAAGTGAACACGAAGGTACATGGGCGGATTTCCTTCGAAACTTCTACCAAATTTGGAATAAGCGATAAAACATTATTCTGCTTCTGGGATTGTGGTAATAAGGTAATCAGATTTTTTTATTTGGCGGCCATTCCAGTCAGAAATCCGGACTTGCATCTCGGTAGTAGACCCCGGCTTTCCGGGAACCAGAATCTCAAGTTCAGAATTTGGGCTTCTACCAGGGGGGAATCCTCCATTAATGCACATATCATCGAAGGCTTGAGGTGTCGGGTCCGAAACACCGGGAGCCGGAATGTCGTCGTCGTCACGGTTGCGACAGGTTTGATATATCTGTCCTGATGTATCTTCAATACTTAAGACCGGATCAAGCCGCAACCTCGAATTGGCGGCGTGCACGACAATATTTATTTTTGCACCAGCTTCAGCACTCACCTCATGTCGTGTAGCCGCACTGCCCGGCGCTTCAGCAATCATCCTGGATCCATTGCGCATGGCTGTATTTGACATTTTCGCTGGTGCACCGGGCAGGTTGTGGTTTGGAGTCGAACCGCTCAATTCGTCTGCAAGCTCCGCCAACAGGTGGCCGGCCATCTGTTGGCCTTCCTCGGTACCGATCCGATCGTTGGACTCCTTAGGATCATGGCGCCAGTCGTAGAGTTGCTCGCCGAGCTTCCCATGCACAATCAATTGCCACTGCGCCGTAACCAGTGATTTCATCGCGCCCGTTTGTGCCGTTGCCACTCTCTTGTCAAGTGCCGGATCATCCTTAAAAATTCGCGTATCCTCCGCCAATTCTGAAATCGGATCGGGCCAGTCCACCTTGCGGCCTGGCTGCCATGACCAATTTAACGCTGGGCCTGGGAATTCTCCGCCGTTCATGCCGATTAAATCCATGATTGTGGCGGCCATCGCAACATTACTGACCGGCTGTGAGATGCGGGTCCCTGCGGGCACATGACCGGGATACCAGAACACCAGCGGCACATGGATCTGGTCCCAATACAGCACGCGGCCATGGGTGAAATAATCATGTTCACCCAATGATTCGCCGTGGTCCGCAGTCAGAATCAGCAGAGTGTTCTTGTCCAGGCCCCTTTGCTTGAGGGCCTGTAGCAGCAGCCCGATGTATTGGTCTGTGTACTCAATTCCCTGGTCATAAAGTGCCGTGTCCTGCGCGGTACCTTTTGGTTCGGTCCGCAGAGCGCCAGGTGCTCCGTAGGGCGCGTGAACACTGAAATAGTTAAGAAACGCAAAAAATGGGCGTGCACCGGCTTTGTCTATCCAGCTGAGAACTTCCTGATTGATCTCTGCGGGTTGCTTGCGAAAACCATTGTGCAGACCATAGGACAAAACCTGGTTCCCCACTTTGCCGTTAGCGGCTTTGCCGTACAGGCGGAGAAATTCCCTGCCCGCCAGCGTGCGGGAAAACATATCGGGGATGGAATTGAAGTAGTCGTCGAAATGGATAAAACCCCGGTTGAAGCCGAGGTTGCCGGTAAAAAAGATTCGATTGGCGGAAAAGGCCCCGGTGCGATATCCATGCTCCTGTAGCACTTCCCCGATGGTTGGATATCCATTAAAAATGTTCTTGCTGGGATGGAAAAAGGGCGCCAGCGCGAACGTGCTCTTTCCATGTTCAAACTGATATCGCCCTGTCACCAGTGAGACGTGCGAAGGATAGGACCACGAACAGCCGCTGATGGCATTTTCAAACAGTACACCTTCACGGGCCAGTGCATCGATGTTTGGGCTGGTAGGGCGATCATAGCCATACGATGACAAGTGATCGGCCCGCAGAGTATCAACGACGATCACCAGCACATTCGGCGAGCCCGGTGCAGGCACCGGAAGTTTTGCAATTGCGCTGACTTCGCCAAACCAGCGGCTGCCCTGGATCCCTACAAACACCAAGACACCGGCGGCCACAACCCACGGGACAGAACGCCGGCAGAACCGCCAAGCTGCGGCTTCATGCTTGGGAAACCAACGACTCACGGCAAACCCGACGCCAATCGCCAGAAGCACGCGGCTGCGTGAGCTTAGCCGTGCTGTCAGTGTGAGCAAGTCATACACAGCCAAACTGCTCAGCAAAACAAAAGTCACTCGCACCGGATCGATCCTGCGATAAACATTTGACGCAACCACAGCGAGCAGCGCCAAGAAACAAAAAAGGAGAACATCTACCGCCGCTGAAATCCAGAGGATCGGAGTAGAAACCCGCGGGTCTAAGACGGTTTGGTTCAGGCTCTGAAATACCAGCAACCCACAGCCTTCAATCAACCCGGTCAAGACGCCGAACCAGACTGCGATGCAGAGAACTCTTCCCACGGTGGCATTGTTTTGCTGCGGTGCAGGAGGTGAAGAACTGTGGACGAGGGGGCTTCCCGATGGCCGAAGGCTACACATCTGTCGTCAGACTACCCGAATGAGGCAAGAAAAGAACGACAAAAGGTATCCCTTTCGCTGTTCTTGTGCTGCGAACGTAAGAGATCCGGGACTCCTGTCAATACTATTGCACTACCAATTGCGCAATCTGGTTGCGGGATGCTGAACCTGAGGTGGCCGTCACCGTAAAGGTATAGGTGCCGGCCGGAGTGCCAGTCGTGACTGTCGTGCCCGAACTCTTGGACCCACACCCCGCCTGTAGGAAAACAAGCACAAAGAAGCTTCCGATCAACAATCCAAGAATTACGCGACGTTTGCGTGACATAGTGCCGCCAATTCCCAGCCCCAGAAAGGCAAGACCTGAAACCGGCAACCACACTGCGAACACGGGTCCGTGCTGGCGGAGTTGCACGGTTGTCGTGGTACGGGCGGTGGTGTTCACAACCAGGGAACGGCTTTGGGGACTTCCATTGGTTAGGTTCGTGATGGCACCGTTGGCCACCGAGCAACTCGTACCGGTCGGGAGTCCGGTGCAGGACAACGAAACCGAACCTGGGAAGGCCCCGGTTGGAGTTACCGTCGCGTTATAGGTTGCGGCACTGCCAGCCACCACGGTGGCGCTGTTAGGCGCCAGTGATAGGGAGTAGTCGTTCACGGTTACGCTGGCGCCGGCTGACGCCAACCCCGGCGCGATCAGATTGGCAGTATCGCTGAACGGTGAGGGGCCTGCCGGCTGTGTTGAACCAGGGGTCAAGCTAAAGGCTATGGTGGTGGTCCCTCCTGACTTCAACAATCCCAGGTTGCAAGTCACCGTCGGAGGCGTACCCGTTTGCGGCCCACAATTGCCAGGTGGCGTAGAACCCAACGACCCGGTTGGCGGCAGATTATTCACATACGTGATCGAAGGAACCGTATCGCCATTATTGGTGATCGTAAAAGTGAACGTGACAGGGCTTCCAATCCCAACCGTTTGGGGGGATGCGGTCGCGGTCATTGCCAAACTTACTTTAGGCCCCAGTTTGCTCAAGAAGGCATCGCTGGAACCATCCAGAGCATTCTGAAATGCGCTTGCCGTTGGGAAATTTCCAGATGAAGTGTCCCCAGCCACGTAAGTGGCACCCGCTGCATCTAGCGCAATCCCGGTACCACGTTCTGGCCCGCTGCCGCCTAGATAAGTGGAACTGTGGCCGGTAGCAGTCTGGCTTGTCGCAGTCGTATCAATGGTAGTGACGAACGCGTCGGTGGCCCCTCCGCCGAAGCTCCCCTGCACCGGATTGGGAACGGGAAGAATGTCAAACCCACCGGAAGTAGACCCGGTGATATGAGCACCCTGGGCTCCGTCCGCCGCGATAGCGAGTCCGTGATCGTCCCCACTGCCGCCGAGGTAGGAAAAATAGAGAACAGTTACGTTTGGATTAGTCGCGGTACCGCTTGTAAAACTGCTCAGCTTAGCCAGGAATGCATCGTTGTTTGAAACTGTGGGGCAAGTGGCGGGAGACACCGGATTTGCGGTAGTACCAGCACCCAGGCATTGCTGGAACGCGACAGCGCCGGTGGGAATTGGAATGTCCCCGGAGTTGGTTGTGCCCGTAATGTAGGCAAAGCCGCTATTCACCGAAATTCCTGTGCCTGCATCATTGCCACTACCGCCGAAATAGGTGGAATAAACCAGATGAGAGCCAATCGGGGCGGCAGGATTCAGCTTAGCCACGAAGGCATCGGTATTGGTAACCGCTGTGGGGCAGGGAGCTGGATTGGTCGGATCATCCAGGCAGCTTTGAAATGCATTCAAGATGGGAAAATCGGTAGACGGGTTGCCCCCAGTATGCTGGAAGTTCGTGGTCCCCGTGATGTAAACAGCGTTGCTCGTATCTACGGCTATGCCGCCACCGACGGCGCCACCATTTGCCGGCGTACCGCCCCCGAAGTAGGTCGAATAAACCAGGCTGGGTGTGCCCATCATGGCCGGATCAATCTTGCTGATGAAGAATTGATGGGTCGCGCGCGAAGTATCCTGAAATGCGTCCGCCGTAACGGGGAAATCGGTTGAGTCAGTGGTGCCGGTCAGATAAATTTTGTTCTTATTGTCCACGGCAACACCGCTTGCAGTTTCTGTCGCAGTACCCCGCAAATAGGTCGAATACAACAGGTGCTGCCCCGCTGCATCCACCTTGCTCACGAACACGTGGTTCGCAGCCGACGTTCCCTGAGATGGCTGATAGGCATTCATCACAGGAAAATCTGAAGAATTCGTGGTGCCAGCCACAATAACGTTGAAGCCTGCATCAACCGCAACCCCGCCGGCAATATCGTTCCCCCCGCCACCTAAATAGGTGGAGAACAAAAGCACGGTGCCCGATGGATCGAACTTGGCAACGAAAATATCTGAGTTGGTGCCTGGGCTGGCACAGCCACTCACGTCAGCAGGCTGGGGTTGGGTTGGGTCATTGAGACAAATCTGAAACGATCCCACGGGAGTTGGCGCGGAAGCAGCAACAATCGGGAAGTCCGCAGAAGTTGTGGTGCCTGCAATATAAGCGTTCGAGGCAGCGTCTACTGCGATAGCAGGAAAAGACTCAGCCCCACCTCCACCAAGATAGGTTGAATAGGTCAAGACCGGGTCGATGACCAGCGTGCGGCTGCGGTCATAAGAACCAACCTCAAATCCGACCTGCTGGTTCGCCTGCAAGACAAATTTTCCCTCAACCGCCTTCTGCTCCCCATTCACTGTTTGGAAGACACGGGGCGCTTCGAGGCGCATCTCTCCGCCCTTCATGCCCAGAACCAGATCTCCATTGCGGTCCAGGATCAACCTGTCTGCACCCTGAAACTGCAACGCAACCTGCGACGGATTTGCTCCAGGAAGAACCTCGAAGTCGTATTCCAGCTTACCCTGTTTGCCGTAGTAAACCAGATCGATTCCGGGATAAACCTGGCTATAGCGCACCCGGGCAAACTGCGGGATATCGCGGTGCCAGCGGGAAGGATCGTTGCCGACCAAGTAATTGCTTCTGCCCGGCAAGGCATCCGTGCCCGCAACTTTGGCCTCGGGATTACTGCCAGCCAGACTCATCTGAAGTAAAGATGAAGACTGGGCCAGTTTGAGTACCGCTTCCTGACTTGTCAGGAACAGCCCGAACTTGCTGCCACGGGCCATGAACTTAACTTGTGCATCGGTCTGCCCCAAATTCGGCTCAAACGCCAGCGGAAGCTGGCCGTACCCAACATGAAGTTGCTGGGGGCTATGCGGAGCGAAAGGAACCATGGAAGGCGCAGCCTGCGGAAAATTGCCCGCCGAGGACCGAGGGGAAACCAGACTAAGCGCGACCGCTCCAGCCACCAATACTGTGATGGCCAGCAGAATCCTGATGCGTGCCACACTCTTACCCCATACGCAGCAATTCAATGTCACAAGCTCCTCCGAGTACCTGGGTTCATGGAGAGGAAGAAAAGGGCGCAATCTAATACCTGGGTCAAGCGCCAGCGAAGCGGCCTTCGTCCTGCCACAAAAATGGCCAAAAAATTAAATAACTACTTAATCATCTACTGGATAGACTGTCAAGCCGACACACGCTGGCCGCACCCTGTCTTGCTCAGATGCACTTCATAGCGTAGGAAGATGCCGGGAGCAGGAATCTGCCCGGAGTTTTCGTAGTGGTGCAGTTTGAAAGCAAGGTTCGTATCAGGGCATCGGCTTTCAGCCGTGCCGCTTTCGCGGCCATTTCGACTAACGCGCCCATGGGGCGCAACTGGGCATAGCCAACGGGTTGCTCGATAGTTGCGCCGTACCGGCGCGACCTCAGTTTTTGCCTTTCCGAGCGGCACGGCCAAAGGCCATGCCCTGATACGAACCTCACTATCACTGCCGGAGTTTTGCCGAATTTGACAGCAAGCCAGGTTAACTGAGTTAATTCCTAAGCTACTTTATACATTGCAAACTATTACGAACTAAGCAACTCTTGCTGTTTAAAGTTAAGCTGGTGATTCTAGATGCTAGCCATGGAAACAACCGAAATGCACCAACTTCCTGAGGAACGCCGTGTGATGCGCCGTTTCGATATGCGATTACCCGCCTCTGTGAGGATGACAGGCGATGTCCCAGACCAGATGCTCACCGAAACCATGAACGTAAGTGCCAAGGGCGTGTTCTTCTATCTGGATCGGCCCGTTGCCGAAGGCTCGTCTCTGGAAGTGACCTTGACCTTCCCGCCACATATCACGCTAACGGATTCAGTGCGGGTGCGTTTCACGGCAAAAGTAGTCCGGGTGGAAAACCCGCTGCCAGTCTCGCGCGTAGGAGTGGCGGCAGTAATCGAAGACTATGAGTTCCTCAAAGCCGTAAGCGGCCAAGTTCCCATCCAGCCAATGTAGTGATTTTGTTTTGGCGTAGAACGGACACTCCCTTCCGCTCTCTAACCACGAAGACAATCGAATCAATCTGAAGAAATCTTTGTGGGAGCGTTTCCCGCTACTGCTTCTTCAACTCATCAACCTCTTTGCGCAAACGGGAATAGCGGCGAACCAGCGTAATCAGATAGGTGATGTGAATGGCCCACGTCAAGGTGTAAGCCGCATAGAGATAGTTCATCGTGCACCCCGGGTTTCCGTCAGCGATCGCATTGCCTGGGCCTCATCCACTTCCCGCCGGAAATATTCCAGGCGGTAACGCGACCAGTACACCAGTCCTCCAAAACATAGGAAGGCCAACCAGTTCACCAATAAGCACGTGCAACATGAGCGGATCCATAGAACCTCCGCCGCCGATCACCGGCTGCGGATGCTGTGTGCGGAAAAACCAGATGGAGAAGTACACAAACGGCACGCACAAGGCGCCAAAAATACCGAGGGCCGCCGCCACGGTCGGAGTTTCTCCTGCGGAAAAACGCCGCAACATCAGATAGCTGACATAGATGAGCCACACCACCAGGGTCGAAGTCAGGCGCCAGTCCCAGGTCCACCAGATTCCCCACACCGGCCGGGCCCAGATCGGCCCAGTGATTAGGTTCACCGTCAGGAAAACCACGCCCATTTCCGCCGCCGTCAGGGCATGCATATCCGCCTTGGGGTTGCGCGAAATCAAATACATGATCGAAGCCACAAAATTGACGGTGAACAGAATGAAGGCCGTCCAGGCGGAAGGGACATGGTAGTAAATGATGCGGTAGACATCACCTTGCATTTGATCCGTAGGTGCAACCACCAAGGCTTGATATAGGGCGTAGCTGAGTAATCCAGCAGTCAGAAGCGCGAGAATGGGGAAAACGGTTTTCATTCGGCTTGCAATACCTTTTCGAAAAAGAACAAACAGGCGATAGTAAACACCACATCATACGCTCCCAGCAAGGTGATCCAGAAGCGAGGAGAATACTCGCCCGTCAAAATCTCTGTGGTGGCCTCGACCATTGCCAGCAAGGCGGGGATTGAAATCGGGAACAGTAACAGCGGCAGCATGATCTCCCGCGCGCGTGTGCGCAGCGACATGGCGGCGAAGAATGTTCCATTGACCACTAAGGCCCAAGTGCCCAATACAGCCACTATCAGCAACTGATAAATAGGGCCCAGGGGGCGCAGGCTGTAGAACACAACAAACAATGGCGTCATCAGCATCTCCAATATGCTGACAAAAATAAAATTCCCCAGAGCCTTGGCTAAGAACAAAGAGTTGGGGGGAGCGGGAGCGACCCGATAGGCGTCCAAGACCTGATTGCGCAGTTCCCGTGCCCAGGTCTGATTGAGCGCCACCACGGCGGCGAACAAGAATGCAACCCAGATCAGGCCTCCGGCAATCAGCCTCGATTCCTCTGCTGTGGGATTAAACGCAAAACTGAAAATCACCACCACCAGCAGCGAAAAAAACAGCATGGAATTTATGGCGTCTTTTGAACGCCATTCCAGGCGGAGGTCTTTGTGGAGAGTCGAGTAGGTAGTAGCAAGAAATGAAATTTGATTCGTGTCATTCGGCGTAGAGATCAAGGCTTTGGACGGACCGCCAAGCATCACCTTGTTGTTGTCGGCCCTAACCGCTGAGATGGACTCACTTGCCGTGGCTGTACGAGCCACGATCTTTCCTTCCTCAATCCTTACAAATTCATCCGCTGCCCCTTCGAGCAAGGAAGCTTGATGGGTCACTACAAAAATAGTCTTCCCCTGATCGCGCAGCTTCACCAGCAGCCCGACCATCTCCCGCGCGGATTTCACGTCCACATTCGAGAACGGCTCATCGAGCAACAGGACCTTGGGCTGATTCAGCAGGGCCCGCGCCAGCGACATGCGTTGCCGCATGCCCTGCGAATATTGCCCCACGGGGCGGGAGAGAGCCGGATCCAGTCCGACCGCGGAAATCGCGTCGGCACACCGTTGCTCGTCGTGAATTCCATACAGGCGCGCGAAGTAGAGCAGATTCTCCATCCCGCTCATTTCGTCATAGAGCAAAGAAGGATGCGCCATGTATCCGATCTCGTGACACACATCATGCAGATCGGTGCTGCCCAACAGGGAGATTTCGCCCCGAGTAGGTTTCGACAGGCCGGCGATACTACGCAGCAGCGTGGTCTTGCCTGCTCCGTTGTCGCCGAGGATGGCATACATGCGGGCAGGGGCAAATTCAGCGCTTACGCCGCGCAACGCGGCAAAGCGGCCAAACTGCTTGACTACGCCGTTGACGGTGATGATTGGACTTGCGGTGTCAGTCACGCTTCATGTGTGAAGATATCTGAAGCAAAATGCGAAGTCGAGTCGCACTCACAAAATCTTGTCCCATCCGTCCAACTGGTTTGACAATGCACCCCCGCGCCACGTACCTTCAAATTCTTCCCGTCATGCATCGCCCAACCGCAGTTGGAGGTTTCATGAGATATCAAGCCCTCAAATACCTTGCTGCCGTAGTTGTGCTCGCCAGCCTGGCCGCAGCCCAAGATCTTGCGTCTTTCGAAAAGCGCACCACTGTCAAAGTTCTGGACAACGGACTGACGGTGATCGTCTGTGAACGACCCGAGGCCCCGGTGTTCTCTTTCTTCACCCACGTAGATGCCGGCTCGGTCCAGGACCCTATGGGCAAAACCGGTCTGGCCCACATGTTCGAGCACATGGCCTTCAAGGGCACGCCGACCATCGGCACCACCGACTATGCCAAGGAAAAACCGCTACTGGTGCAAGTAGAAAAGGACTACGCCGCCTACATTCACGAGCGCGACAAACAGGTGGGCCGTGACCAGCAAAAGCTACAGCAGTTGGAAAAGGCCTGGAAGGACGCGATTACCGAAGCGGACAAATACGTCAAGCCCAACGAATTTCCCCAGATCCTGGAGAACAATGGCGCCGAAGGGCTGAACGCCAACACCGCCGAAGACGAGACCAACTACTACTATTCCTTTCCGGAGAACCGTCTGGAGCTGTGGGCCTACCTTGAATCGGAACGGTTCCTACATCCAGTGATGCGCCAATTTTACGACGAGCGCAACGTGGTCATCGAAGAGCGCCGCATGCGGGTGGACAGCAACCCCATCGGAAGGCTGGTTGAGCAATTCGTCACCGCGGCGTTCGCCGCGAATCAATATCACCGCCCAGGGATCGGCTGGATGTCCGATCTCAATTCCTTCTCGGCCACCGACGCGGAGAATTTCTTTCACAAGTACTACATCCCGTCGAACATGGTGGTCGCGGTGGTCGGTGATGTAAAGACACCAGAAACCATGGCCCTCATCCAGAAATATTTTGGCCGCATTCCCTCCCAGGAGAAGCCGGACGAAACAACCACAGTCGAGCCTCCACAGAATTCCGAACGCCGCGTGGTGCTGCGTGAAGCCTCCCAGCCGCTTTATCTTGAGGGCTACCATCGTCCGGATTACAGAAGCAAAGACGACGCCGTCTACGACGCCATTGCCGATCTGATGTCCGAAGGCCGCACTTCGCGCTTGTACCGTGCCCTGGTCCGCGATAAGAAAATTGCGTCGTACTCTGCCGGCTTCAGCGGCCTGCCGGGAAACAAGTATCCTCATCTGTTCGCCTTCTACGCATTCCTGCTTCCAGGCCACAAGACAGAAGAAGCCGCCGATGCCATCCATGCTGAAATCGAGCGCCTGAAAAGTGAAGACATCAGCGACGACGAGTTGAAGATGATCAAGACCCGCGCCAAAGCAAATTTGATCCGCGGCCTGGACAGTAATGCCGGTCTCGCCGCGCAGCTTGCCATTTATCAGTCGCGTTATGGCGACTGGCGGGAGTTGTTCCGATCCGTGGACAGAATTGATGCGGTTACCAAAGCCGACATCCGCCGGGTCGCGGCAGAGACCTTCACCCCTGATAACCGGACAGTCGGCATCATAGAAACCAAACAGCCCCCGGCCGGCAAGGGAGGCGCACAATGAAGCAGCTACTGCTCATCGCGTTTTCACTATGCCTCGCTCTCAGCGCGGTCTGCAACGCCCAGGTCACCGACTGGAAGCAGATCAAGATTCCACCACTGACTGAGTTCCACCCCAAACAGCCCAAGCGTATCCACTTCCCCAACGGCATGGTGATCTTTCTCCAGGAAGATCATGAATTACCTTTGATTAACGGTACGATCCGCATACGCGGCGGATCACGCTCTGAGCCGGCTGCAAAAACCGGCTTGCTGGATATTTACGGCGATGCCTGGCGCACCGGCGGAACGAAAACCCAAACCGGCGACCAACTGGACGATTTCCTCGAAGTCCGCGCTGCCAAAGTCGAGACCGGCAGCAACGCCGACTCCACCAGCCTTTCCTGGTCATGCCTTAAAGGCGACTTTGACGATGTGTTCAAGGTAGTCGTCGACCTGCTGAAAACACCTGAGTTCCGCGAAGATAAGATTGACATTGTCCGCAAGCAATTGTTCGACGCCATCTCCCGGCGCAACGATGATGCGGAGGGCATCGCTGCGCGCGAGTCCACCAAGCTGGCCTACGGCGCTCAAAATCCGTATGCGCGCGATGATGAATACGCCACCGTCGCTGCTGTTACGCGACAGGATTTGCTCGACTGGTACAAGAATCACGTCTCTCCCGACAACATCATCCTTGGAGTGGTTGGTGATTTCGACGCCGCCGCGGTAGAAGCGAAGCTGCGCCAGGCATTCGGAACCTGGGCAAAAGGCCCTGTCGTTCCGCAACCAAACATCTCTTTTCAACCCGCGCAGCCCGGTTATTACCTCATCCCAAAGGATGATGTGAACCAGAGCACGGTGCAGATGGTGGCGCTCGGCATCAAGCGCAACAATCCCGACTACTACGCGATCCGGGTCTTCAACGAAGCTTTCGGCGGGGGTTTCTCCTCTCGATTATTCCGTGAGGTTCGAACCAAAAAGGGACTGGCCTACGCGGTGGGCGGAGGCATCGGTTCCGCATTTGATCATCAGGGAATCTTGCGCCTTGAGGTAGGCACCAAGAGTCAGAGTACGGTGCAAGCCATCCAAGCCATCTATACGGAAATTGCCCGGCTGGCGAAAGAACCCATCGGTAACGACGAGCTGAAGCGTGCCAAGGATTCCATCTTGAACGGGTTTGTTTTCAACTTCGACTCTCCCGACAAAGTCTTGCGGGAACAAATGGCCTACGAGTTCTACGGCTATCCCGCCGATTATCTGGAGCGCTTCCGCACAGGGATTGAAAAAGTGACCAATGCAGATGTCGCTCGGGTCGCCGCGAAGTATCTCCACAAAGATGAGCTTGCAGTGCTGGTAGTGGGAAATGCTTCTGAGTTCGACAAGCCTTTGTCATCGCTTGGCCCAGTGACGAACGTTGACATCACCATCCCTCCCATGCCGGGAGAAAAAGACGCGAAACCAGCGGAGAAGCCCACCGCTTCAAACCCAGAGGGAAAAGCGCTGGCTGCAAAAGTCGTGACCGCACTAGGGGGCGAAGCGAAGCTGAAAACCATCAAGTCCATCCGCTCTGACTTGAACGTGACCCAGAAAACTCCTCAGGGAGACCTTCCGCTGACTATGCAGAGCACCGTGGTCTTCCCCGATCATCTGAGTGCTGTGCTGCAAGGACCCATGGGAAGCATCACCATGGTCGCCACCCCACAGGCTGGATTCATGTCCATGGGGAGCATGGGGACCCGCGATATGCCCGGCTCTCAGAAGTCAGAAATGCTGGTGCAGATCAAGCGCGACCTGATTTATGTTGGGCAGCATTCGAACGATCCGGCGTTCATTTTCGCCGCCAATGGGAGCGAGAAAATTGGCGCGGTAGACGCACAAATTCTCGATGTCAGTGGCGATGGTATGTCGATGCGCCTGTTCGTAGATCCGCAAAGCGGACAAGTCCTGCGCGAAACTTACCCGACCATAAATCAGTCGGGGCCTGTGCAGGGCCAAACCGATTTCGAAGAATGGCAAACCACTGACGGCATCACTCTGCCTCGCGTGCGTATGAACAAACAGAACGGAAAAGACTCCAGCAGCGTGCAGGTGAACAAGATGGAGTTCAATCCCAGTGTGGATGCAAAGATGTTTGAGAAGCCGGCGGAGAAGCCTGCGCAGTAAAGCAGTTATTCCTGGTCAGGAACCAGCAAATAAATGTCGAGGAATGTACCTATAGCCTAATGGCCGCGGGTACTGCCGGACGCGCTCGGTGCATGCAAACTCGGTGTAATTCCGCAGCGCTTTAAGAGGTCTTCAAATCGCGGGTCTGAGCGATACGGGTCCCACTTGGGATCCGCGGTGAGAAAGACCATGTGAACATTCCGTTCGCTCAGAGCGCGATCCAGCCAATGAAAGCAAGTGGCCTCATCCCCAAGGCCCGCATAAACAAGCGCAATGTTGTAGGCAGGAACAAAACAATCCAGAGAATTGGCTTGCATCAAACGCACAATTTCGCGGGCTTTCTCTGGCTGACCGGTGGTGGCCAAAATATATCCTTTAAGCGCGAGCGGTTGGGTATTTCTGCCGGACAACTGGAATGCTATCTCGCATTCTCGAATAGCGGCCTCGGATTCGCCCATTCGTGCAAGCGGTTGTGCCAGCATGAGGTGCGCAACCCACAGATTACTGTCCAGGGTCAATGCCGCCTGGGCCCGCTCGACCGCTTCCGCATAGTGGCGCCCTTGAAATAGGAACTGGGCCGAGATCGCCTGCATTACAGGCGAAAAGGGATCCAGTCGCCGCCCGATTTCCATACGGGCGATGGCTTCATCATGGCGTCCCGTCTGCGACAAAAGATGGGCGAGCAGGCGATGAGCCATGATGTTGCTCGCATCCAGTTGTACTGCGCGATGCAGTGCAGTCTCAGCCCGCGCCCAGTTCCAATCCATCCAAAAGTTCACAATGCCGACGGAAGTATGTGATTCCGAGAGTTCGGCGTTGTTCTGTACCGCCCGTTCTGCCGCCGCCCTGGCTTTGTCCCAATAATCCCGGGGCGGCACGTCGCTGATGAGCGGCAGGTAAGCGTAGGCATCGGCCATGCCCGCGTATGCCAGCGCATAGTCGGGATCTTCATCCACCGCTGCCTGGAACATCTCAACCGCGCGGCCCAGGTTATGGGGTGAAAGCTGGTTCCAGAAATAGCGTCCACGAAGATAAGAATCATATGCGGCGGCGCTCTGAGTGAATGTCCGCTTGGCCGACGTGCTGCGCGAAAGGCGGACCTCGATTTGGCCGCAAATGGCAGACCCCAGTTCCTGCTGTAGACCGAGAAAGTTTTGCGAGTCACGGTCGTAATTTTGTGCCCACATGTGAGTTTCGTCCGCGACACGGATAAGCTGGACTGTGATTCGCAACCGCTTGCCTTGCCGGCGCACGCTGCTTTCCAGCAAATAATCCACATGCAACTCGCGTCCAATTTGCCTGGCTGGTTTGTTGGACCCTTTGTAGGCCATCGAGGAAGTGCGCGCAATGATCCCCAGATGCTGTGGCTGCGCGGCCCCTAAATGGGAGATGATTTCCTCCGTAAGACCATCGCTGAAGTAATCATCCGAAGGATTGCCGTCGAGGTTCAAAAAAGGAAGCACCGCCAGCATGATGCGTCCTGACCCCTCGTTCGACTCATGCACGCGTTGTACCGCGGCAATGAAGCGGTAGCCCTTGCCAGGAGCAGTTTGGATGAAGCGCGGATTTTTGGAATCGTCGTGGAGCGCCTGCCGAACTTTGCGAACTGCGGTGTTCACCGCGTGCTCCGCATCCAGAAAAACGCCTTTACCCCATAGCTTTTCGACGATTTCTTCGCGCGAGACCAGTTCACCCTGACGGGCGATGAGCAACTGCAACAGCTCCATCGCCAACCGTTCGATCTTTACTACGCGATTTCGGCGGCGCAATTCATACGCGCCGAGGTCAAGTTGGAAGACTCCAAACCTGATCAGTCGCGTCATCCGCGTCCCCCCACCGAGAGGGGTTGATTGTACCGCGTTTCGAACGATAGAGCCTCGTTTATCAAGTACTTGCCCGCAGCCTCAGTCTTCACGTTTTCTTCATCTCGGCTGCATTGTGGATGGAGCTTAGGAAGGCCATCATCATGCCACACGGACCGAGGATGGCGGCCTGTCGGGCGCAACTTTAGGTCAGTGAAATTTTCCCAGGACATTCCGGAATCTGAAAATCAGGAGACTTCCATGAAAAGAATGCTTAACACAGGCATTGCTGTTGTGACCACACTCCTAGCCACCATTTTGGTTGTTGGGCCGGCGTCAGCACAG
Source organism: uncultured Acidobacteriota bacterium (assembly GCA_963837365.1). GTDB lineage: Bacteria > Acidobacteriota > Terriglobia > Terriglobales > Acidobacteriaceae > CAWBXL01. Next base: position 1,230,636 of record CAWIMW010000001.1, on the reverse strand, counting down.
TCCTTGCCTACTTCTCGTTTCTGTAACAACTTTCTCATTCGCGGTACCTACAGCTTTACCATCGATGGCGCCAAACTAGCCGGCCCTCCGGGCACCCCGACGGGTCTGCAAAAGGGCGTGGCCATGACTTCGTTCGACGGGCACGGCGGGCTCTCCCAGATTGACGCTGTCACCATCAATGGAATACTCGTGTCCGATTTCACCCATCCGTTGGCGACCGGCACTTACCAGGTCAACTCGGATTGCACAGGCACTTTCACCCTTGAATTCACCGATGGACGCCCGCCCGTGAATACCAGCTTCGTGATCGCCGGGGCAGGTCGTGAAATTGACACTGTGGTCACCAGCGTTGGACCTCCGGGCGCGGAACAGCAAGGCGTGATCGCGACCATAAGCATTGGAAAGAGGCGCGGTCTTTAATACCAGTGTCTATGTCGCTGGAACCGGAGGGGGCGCAAATGAGGGGCAGATTGCCCCCTCACTTGCGCAAAGGAACTATTGCGTTTTCGGTCATATTTTGGAACCGGCGTAAAGGCATAGTACCTTCCATCTTCGGATCAAGGAAGCATCCTACCGGGGAAAGTTCATCCGCCGCAGCAGTGCCTGAAAGCGGGGCTCGGAACGCATGAAATCCAGGTCGGGGGCCACGTTGACCCAAACCATTTCTTCGTCCCGCTCCGCAAACCCTTGCTCCAGCCATTTCATCACCTGGTTCTTGTCGCGCAGCCCAATGTAAGCGCCGGCAATGTGGCTTGCCGGAACATAGCTCACCCGGGCTTGCGCCAGCAACTCATGGATTACCCGTTCGGCGTCGTCCTTCCTTCCAGCATCACCGTATGCTTCCGCCAGAAACGAAAGGAGATTCTGATTCCGGCCGTACTTCCCGATCATGATTTCCAACAAGCTTATCGCCTCAGGATACTGCTTCTTCATGATGTAGGCCCAAGCCAGAGGAACGTTCGATCCCTCGGGGCCCATACGTTGGAATTGCTGAATGGCGAGATCGTACTCACGCGACATCAGCGCTAATGTTCCCAGTCTGCCTCGATAGGCACTACTCAAAGGATCCAGTTCGATCGCCTGATTGAGCTGGGTGCGTGCTTCGTCGTTCCGCCCAAGCGCTTGCAGGTACATGCCGTAGTCCGAATGCCCCTGGGCGAAGCTGGGGTTCAACTGGAGCGCGAGCTGGTATTGCTTCTCCGCCTCTTTCCAGTCCCAGTCCAACAGATTGACGATGCTGGCAAGAGAGCTGTGGGCCTCGCCAAGTGTGGGATCCAGTTCCAGCGCTTTCATCGCCATTGCCTTTGCTTGAGGCAAAGTTTCGATTGCACGATGGCCCCCACGGTAAGGATCTCCCATTTCGCGGTAGGTGTCTGCCAGTCCCGCGTAGGCGCGAGCGTAACCTGGGTCCTTCAGGATTGCCTGTTTGAAGCGCCCAATGGCAATCCGTAAGTTTTCTTCGGTCCACTTATTCTCGTAGTAGCGCCCCAGCAGGTATTCGTCCTGGGCCTGGGGATCCACGGTACGAACATTCGCCAGGCGACTCTGCTCCTGCGGGGTCAGCCGGGCCGCGATCTCCTGAACGATCGCTTGCGCGACCTCGGATTGCAGGACCAAAGTGTCGCTCAGGTCGCGTTCATAGCTGTGCGCCCACAGGTGTTGGTCGGTGGCGGCCTCGATCAGTTGGGCGTTGACCCGCACCCTCTTGCCCGACCGCTGCACGGAGCCCTCGATCACGGCATCCACGTGGAGTTCGCGGGCAATCTCGGGCAGCGTCTTCTTGGTGCCTTTGTAGTGCATGGCCGAAGTTCGCGAGATGACCTTGACCGCGCTGATCTGCCCCAGCTGCGTGACCAACTCATCGGCCATGCCATCGGCGAAGTACTCCTGCTCGGGATCGTGAGAGAGATTTTCCAGCGGCAGTACAGCCAGGATGTGAATCTCAGGAGTGCGATGGGCGGCAGGTGGCGCGGTCTTGAAACGCTGCCAGGCAAACCAAGAAATGCCAATCGCAAACAGCGCTAAGAGCGACACTCCAGCGAGAGTGACCCAAGACCGGCGGCGAGGAGGGTGCGAAGCAACCAGTATGGGCCGATCGGTGTGACTGGGAACGACGTTCCCGCTCTCCACTGGCGCAATGAAGCGATAGCCTCTTCGCGCCAGTGTCTCGATGTAACGCGGAGACTCGGCCGAGTCGCATAGGGCATCGCGCAAACGCCGGACGGCGCTGTACACACCCTGGTCAAATTCCACGAATGTGTCGGCTGGCCAGACCCGGTTCTTCAACTCTTCCCTGGTCACCACACGGCCGGGCTTCTCCAGCAAAATGCAGAGAATCTGGAAGGGCTGATCCTGAAGCTTGATTCGCACGCCCTCTTTGAGCAGTTCCCCGGTTTCAAGGTCCAACGCAAAGGGGCCGAATCGTACTTTTCCGGGTGCTGGATGCGGCGGAGACATGGTCGCACCCCCGTTATTGGGCCAGAGTGTACCACCATAGGGAGGGACGGCGTGCCCTTTTAATTCCGAAGAACCCAATTCCACCTGGCAGTTAGCTCGTGAGGCTCGTTGCAGAGCATGGTCAGACCGCCACCATTGACCCGCTAGCCCCGGTTGAGTGAACCATGCCTAATTCGCAGCCCAGGTTCAGCCCCAGAGTCTACTGCGGAGAAAAAAGACATGAGAGGAGAAAACAAGTTATGCAAACGCTATTGAAAATTTGTTTCCACAACCCGAATGGCTTCAGACGCTCTCTCGCAAAAATGAGCAAAGGCTTTGGCTGCCTGGCAATCGCAGTCCTGGCGTGCTCTCTGGTATTCCCTTCGACGGCACAAGCCTCCTGTGATCACCGTACCAGCGGAGGTGGATTTGCCGTTATGTCCGCCTTCCAGTCGGCAGGAGATTTCGTTAAGTCGAAGGGGCCATCCGCAGCAGGTAGCCACTCCGCCTCAATCGTGGGCTTGTGGCATGTGCTGTTTACCTCCGACGGGCAGCCGTTCGATGAGGGCTACGACATGTGGCTCAGCGACGGCGTAGAAATTCTGAACGACACAGCGCCTCCACAACCCGCCAATGGCGCCGGCACAGTTTGCCTAGGGGTCTACGAGAAAGTGGGGCCAAGGACCTACAAGCTCAAACATCCGTTCTGGGGTTTCGACGAGAATTCCCAACTCGCAGGAACCGGTGTGATCAGCGAGACGGTAACGGTTGATCCGGGCGGCAACAGCTATCACGGTTCCTTCAAGTTCGACGTTTTTGATCTTTCTCACAATTTGGTCTTCGAGGCAAAGGGAGATCTCAAGGCGGAGCGGATTACACCTGACTGAAAGCAGCTGCATACCGGACACGAGCTAACCGGGAGGAGCAACCCTGCGAAGGCTGGCCCACTCTTTGCGCATTTCCAAAAGAGTGGCCAGCCTAAACAGAATGTTCTGGGAAGCACAAGACCGAGTGCGACCTCGGCGTGGATATTGCGGGTCGAAAGCCAACCGAAAGGGTCCAAATAACTCCTCTCTAGTATTTTTGTAGGATTGTGACCAAATTATCCCGTCTGTAGAGTTCTCCAATCCGCCGACCTCAGTGAGTGTTGCGAGGCGGCACCTTAATCCCTGCTTGTGGGCAGGGAAAGTAGTCTCTTCTTTCGACTAAAAATTGAGAGGACTCATGCCTCAAGTGCAGATCTCTGGTTCTGTACGCAATCTGCTTTTCACCGCATTTTTGCTGTTGTTAAGCCTGTGCGCCACTGCGCAGGAGTTGGGGACCGCTGTACTTAACGGCGACGTCACTGACCCACAAGGCGCAGTGATCAAGGGCGCACAGGTTGTTGCAACGAGGACTTCTACCGGCACTCAGCGGACAACCGTCACCAATGCTGCGGGCTTGTTTGTGTTCAACGGGCTGCTGCCGGGCAGCTACGCAGTCCAAGTCTCGGCGCCCGGTTTTGCCGTTGCCGATGCAGTTGTCAACCTGGCTGTGGGCCAGCAGCGAAACCTGCAAATTCCGCTTGCCGTCGGCAAAGAAAAAACAGTCATTACGATTGACGATGCGGACGCTTCATCGCAGGTGAATACCGTGTCTTCGGTCGTTGATGGTGTGGTGAGCGCACACCAGATCGACAATCTGCCATTGAACGGCCGCAACTTCGCGGAGCTTTCTCTGCTCATTCCGGGGAATGTTCCGGCGCCGAACTTTGATCCCACCAAGGCCAACACGTTCCTGGTTTCATCCGCCGGCCAGTTGGGACGCGGCGGGAACACAAGCATTGACGGCTCTGACGATAACGACGATGCCGTGGGCGGTATGCTGCTGAATGTGCCGGAAGATGCGGTGCAGGAATTTCAGATTGCTACCAACCGTTTTTCGGCTGAGGTGGGACGCTCCGGGTCTTCCGTCATCAATGTGGTGACCAAGTCAGGAAGCAATACACTGCACGGCCTGGCTTCCGTGTATGAACGCGACAAGAGCTTGCAGGCGACACCAATCAACTTCAATCCCTCTGCGAGCAATACCACGCCTTCTTTCCGGCGGCAACAGTACTCCGGCACTCTGGGTGGGCCGTTGGTCAAAGACAAAGCCTGGTGGTTCGGGGCATTTGAATATCGTGATGAACTTGGCGGATCACTGGTGGGCACGCGCGACGTAGCCAGCCAGACAATTTCCACCGGCTTCGCTCCAGCTCCGCTAAACGACACGCTGGGAAATGCCCGCGCCGACTGGCAGGTGAGCGATAAAGACCGCCTTACCTTCCGCTATTTGATCGAGCGGCAATCCTCCACCGCACTGAGTGGCGTGGAGACTGCACTGGCCACTGCCCTTGAACGTCAGGTCCTCAAGAACAACTTCCAGGACTTTCTGACTTCATGGACGCGCGTCATCAATCCCACTTTGGTGAACACGTTCAGTTTCAGCGTCAATAATTTCTTCAACTCCACCTTCCCGGTACAGCGTGGGGTGGAGATTGATTTCCCCAGCATCACCGATGGTGCGTCTTTCCGGGTACCCCAGCAAACCTGGCAGAACCGTCTGCAATTTGACGATAGCCTGGCCTGGACGCGCGGGAGGCACAATTTCCGCTTTGGAGCGCAGGTGCAGCGCCTGGATGACAAGTTTTACCTGGCGGTGTTTCAGGATGGACGGGTTGTCGCCGTACAGGATTTTGCGAATTTTGATCACAACAACGACGGAGTCATCAACGACGAAGACCTGTTGTTCGCAGTGACCCTGCGCAGCGGATTTCCCGATCGCCCACTGGTCCTGCCCAATTGCGATAACAACCACATCGCCTTCTACGTGCAAGACGACTGGCACCTGCATCCACAGTTCACGCTCAATCTGGGACTGCGCTACGAACTGGATACCGACGTAAACAATGTCAGTGGATACGCCAACCGCAACCCCATCGTGGATTCCTTCTACCACGGCAACCGCCACAAGGACACCAACAACTGGGGACCTCGCATCGGTTTCAACTGGGCAACTAAAGAAGGCCGCATGAGTCTGCACGGCGGCTACGGCATTTACTACGACCGCATCACGCTGGAAATCGAATCCCTGGAGCGCGGCCTGGATGGGCGGGCATTACCGGTCGAAGTGCGAGCCGGCAATGCGATTACCGATCCAATGGGAAATCCAGTTTTCATTGATCCCATGACTGGTTTCTTTGTTCCCGGAGCGCCGACGCTCTCAAATCCGTTCTCAGGATTTATTTTCCCTGGCGCCGGAGCAGGCGGCATCAACATCATTGATAACAACATCCAGAACCCTGAGGTGCAGCAGTTCGATCTTGGCGTGCAGTGGGAGCCGGTGCGAAATTGGGTGGTGAAAGTGGATGGCATTCACAACCTGGGTACGCACTTCATTATCGGCGTCCCGGTCGGCTCGGTGTTCAATCCGGTTGTAGGCGGGCCGGATGTGGTAAAGAACCTGGAATCGAGCGTAAACACGCATTACGACGCGCTCTGGCTGACGGTGGACAAACGATTTTCCAACCGCTACCAGTTCCATGCGGCGTACACGCTGTCGAAAGCTCTGAACTACGCGAACGACGACCAGATTCCGTTTTCTTATCCGCCACTGTTCCCTAACGACCTGCACCGGGAATACGGACCGGCGCCGAATGACCAGCGCCACCGGCTGGTGCTGCAAGCCGTAGCGGACCTGCCATTTGGCCTGCGCCTCTCGCCGCTATGGACGATTGCCTCGGGTGTTCCGATGGACATACGGCTGCCGGACAATAGCTCGCGCGTGCCGGGGTTCAGCCGCAATGCCGGAGGCCGGCAGTTTCATAACGCCGCCGAATTGAATACTGCCCTGACTCAGCTGGGGCTGCCAACCGTTCCTTCGAACGCTCAGTTCAGCGACAGTTACAATACTTTCGACTTGCGCTTGTCCAAAAACTTCCGCGTTCACGAGGGTGTATCCGTACAGGCGCTGGCGGAGGTCTTCAATCTGTTCAATGTGACCAACATCCTCGGCGTCTCGAACACCAACTACTCCGGCTTTAACAATGTGATCTCAGCGACCAATTTTGGGAAGCCGGTTTCGCAGGCCGGGGGCATCTTCGGTTCGGGCGGGCCAAGGGCGTTTCAACTAGGAGCCAAGTTGACGTTCTAATCGAATGACAACCGCTACGACTACGCCAAACGCGGCCGCCAGCGATGGACTGCGCCGTGAACTGGGTCTGGGCTCCGCTACTGCTGCCGTGGCGGGGAGTGCCATTGCCGTAGGAATCTTTCTTACCCCGGCAGGCATGGCGAAGTCGCTGGGCTCACCGTTTTGGCTCTTGGTCGTTTGGCTCGCAGTGGGAGTCATGACTTTGAGCGGCGCGCTCTGCTTTGGCGAGCTGGCCGGACGCTTTCCCCGTGCCGGTGGCCAGTATGTGTACCTTCACGAAACCTTTGGGGCGCGGATAGCTTTCCTGTTCGGCTGGATGTGTCTGCTGGTGCTTGATCCCGGCCTGACCGCTGCGCTCAGCGTCGGCATGGCCGAATATGCGGCTTACATATTCCACTGGTCCCCAGTGACCATCAAGGCCGCGGCACTGATCGCCGTCGGCGCATTGTGTGTTTTGAACATCCTTAGCATCCGCATCAGCGCCGGATTTTTGCGCTGGATCACCTGGCTCAAGCTGGGCACGCTGGGATTGATCACGGTTTGGGCCATCCTCTTCCGGCTCGGTTCGTGGTCGAACTTCCAGCCGTTTGTGGCGCAGCATCCTGGATCGGAAAGCCTGGGTCCGGCTTTGGCCGGAGGCTTGATTGGCGCTTTCTTTTCTTTCGGAGGCTGGTGGGATGTCAGCAAGCTAAGCGGGGAGATTCGTGACCCTGGCAGAACGCTTCCCCGTGCCATGTTGCTGGGCGTTGCCATTGTGACGGTGGTTTACATCCTGGTCAGCGCTGTGTTTGTTTACCTGATTCCACTGGATGCAGTGTCCTCAGGCGAAACCTTTGTGGCGCAGGCGGGTGAGGCCATCTTCGGGCACAGCGGCGGCGTAGCATTTGCCGCGATTGTTGTGGTGTGCATCCTGGGAGGCTTGGCAGCATTTATCATGTTCGCCCCCCGCGTTTACTACGCCATGGCCAAAGACGGGTTGTTCCTGCCCGCAGTGGCGCGGGTTCATCCGCGCTTTGGCACGCCGGTGGTTGCGATCACCATCCAGGGGGCGGTCGCGTCGGTTCTTATTGTGCTGGGGTCCTTCGAGAAAATCATTCCTTATTTCATGTTTGCCGCAGTCGGCTATCTGGGTTTGACGGTCGCCGGCATATTCGTCGTGCGCTCGCGCCATCAGGAAGCCCATGCCACCATTCTTGCGCCCGCTTATCCTTTTACTCCGTTGGTCTTTCTATTATTAGTACTGGTATTGCTGGCCATGATCCTGATGCGGAACCCGACTCAGGCCCTGCTTGGGGTGGCTATCGTTGCTGCGGGTCTCCCCGTCTACGAAGTCTTGAGCCGCGCCGCGGGCAGGAGCGCTGTCCATGAATGACGGCGAGGCCACGCCAGCGACCAAAATCAAGGTGGTCGAAGATGCCGACGCCACTGGTGAAGTCGCAGAAGCTTACGACTACTGGCGCGCCGGTTCGGGGCGCAAGCAGGTCCCCGGAGTTCTCAAGTCCTTGAGCGCCCGCCCGGATTTCCTCAAGCAGGCGGTGGATTTTTCCAACACCATACAGTTCTCAGATGGACACCTTTCACGCCGCCACAAAGAAATGATCGGCAGCTATGTTTCTTTTCTCAATAGTTGCCACTATTGCCTGGACAGCCATGCCTTTTTCCTGAAGATGCAGGGCGTAAACGATCAGACCGTTGCCGCCTTCCTGGAAGGTGATTTGAACAAGGCCAATCTCACCGCTGGGGAAAGAGTTTTGATGAATTACGTAGAACTGGTCACCAAGGCCGCTTACCGCACGACGCCGGAGGACGTACAAACGTTGCGCGACGCCGGCTGGAAAGAAGAGCAGATTGCGGAGGCGGTCTACATCATTGCGCTGTTTGCCATGTTCAACCGCATTGCCAACGCTTTTGGCGTTCCCGTGCAGGACTACATGGCGATGGGGCAGATGACGCCATGAGTGAAGAAAGAAAGAGTGACGATAACAAATTGCTGATGCCGGACTACATTCAGGCAGTCTCGCAAGGCCTCAAGATCAAACAAATTCAGGACGCCGAGGCCACCGGCGACACCGCCGCAGCGTATGACGAATGGCGCGCTGCCTCAGGCCGCAAGCAGATGCCCGGCATCCTCAAGTGCTTCGGTCAACGCCCGGACTTTCTCCGCCAGGTCATGCAGTTCTCCAATACCGTCCACTTTTCCGAAGGCCATCTATCCCGGCGATACAAGGAGATGATCGCCAGCTACGTCTCTTACCTGAACCGCTGCCCGTATTGACTGGACTCCCACGCCTACTTCCTGCGTGCTCAGGGAGCCACCGATGAAAATATGACCGCAGTTTTAGAAGGCCGGCTGGATGACGGCGGCCTGACGGCGGCGGAGCGCGCCTTGATGGATTATGTGAAGCTGATTACCGAAGCATCGCACCGCTCCACTGCGGAGGATGTCCAGAAACTGCGGGATGCAGGCTGGACCGAAAACCAAATTGCCGAAGCCGTGTACATCACCGCCATGTTTGCTTTCTTTAATCGCGTGGCAGATGCGTTTGGGATTCCGCCACAGAACTATTTGGCAACGGGTAAGCTGACTGAGTGATCGCGCTCTTCCGGCAAGGATATGATTCTCGAATCAAAGTGACCATGTTAAAAACTCCTTCCGTGTCGTTGCGCCCAGAATACCTTGACAGGTACAAAGCTGGTGCACCTGTCTGAGGATGATCGGTGTAATGGCGATGTTTCAACATCGCTCATCGTTTTTCGAACCTGGAAAAGCAACCTGTGCTAAAATGCTGGCCTTCTCTCGTGCGTCCCAACATCATCGGCCTCGCCCTTCGGGGTAGAAGGAGCACACAGATGAACATCTTAGGCGCAGTGCGAGTTATCGCGATCCTGTCCTGTGGGCTATTCACTGGCTTCTTATTTGGTGATCTCATAGGGACCGCGTTTGCTCGGCCGAAGCTGAGCGCATTTAGCTTTATTCAACAACAACAGATCATCCACGTTCACGTCGTGAGGATATTGCCAGCCTTGACGCTGACCGCCATCGTGAGCGCCCTTGCGTGGCTGATCCTGACGCGTGCGCGCTGGACCAGCGCGGAATTCTGGCTCGTGGCCTTAGCGCTGGGGGCGATAGCCTTCGCATTTGCCCTCACAGTGACTGTGAATTTTCCGATCAACGATCAGCTTATGACCTGGAATCCGGCGGCCCCGCCGGACAACTTCCGAGAAATCTGGAGCTCTTGGGAAAAAGCCCACAGAGTCCGCACAACTCTATGGATAACAGCCTTTGCTCTTGAGGCCGTTGCCTTGAGCGTATTTGCATCACCCAATCAGTGACCGAGTGCTTGCAGGCAGGTTGGGGATGGCCCAAGCCTGGCGCATTTCACCGCGTACTTCTGGTTGACGAAAACAGGCAATTTCACTCATTGACCTCCCGCTTCCCACCGCCCCTGGCCGCTCCATCCGCGCTCCTCCCCCAATGCTCCCACCCCCAGGGGGCGTAGCCGAATTTTTCCCGCTATGTATAACCCCCAGAACGTCCTTGACAAGCCCCAATCGTGCATTTATTGTAGGCGAACAAAAAGCGAATCTAGTTATGCCATCCGATTGTCTGTTTCCCGAAGCTCCCGGCCCAAAACTGGTAGGCATCGCCCGCCTCGCCGCCAGCGGAGACTCCATCCGCCAGGGCCACGAAGTCGAATACTTCACCCTGCCCGTGCGTTCGGTGCTAAGCCGCTGCAACAGCAAGCGGGTGTCTTTTGAGTGGACCATCAATCCCTATCGCGGCTGCGAATTTGCTTGCAAATATTGTTACGCACGCTACACCCATGAATTTATGGAGATGCGTAATGGCGCGGATTTCGAGCAGAAAATTTACGTAAAGCAGCACGCGGCTGAGTTGCTCCGGCAGGAATTGCGCCAGGTCAAACCTGACGAGCACATCGTGATCGGCGCGGCCACCGATCCCTACCAGCCCGCCGAGCGCCGCTACGAAATCACGCGCGCGATCCTGGAAGAACTGTCTCGCCACAAAGGGCTTCATCTTGGCATCATCACCAAATCAAATCTGGTGTTGCGGGATATTGATCTGTTGCAGGAGATCTCCAAACACAACCGGCTCGGGGTGACCCTCACCATCACTACATTGGATGTGGATCTGGCACGCCTCCTCGAGCCACGTGCTCCCCGCCCTGATCTTCGTTTAGAAGCAGTGCATCAACTGTCCAAGGCAGGCTTGCATACCGGAGTCAGCTGTTGCCCTGTAATTCCAGAGATCACCGATTCTCCCAAGAGTCTGGGGTCGCTGGTCCAAGCGACGGTCGAAGCCGGAGGCCATTACATCTTCGCCAATCCCTTATTCCTGAAGCCCTGTTCAGCTGCGGTTTTCATGCCGTTCCTGGAACAGGAGTTCCCTCACTTGGCACACGCCTACCGCGAACGCTACAAAGACCGCGCCTTCCTGCCGAAGTCCTACCAGCAAAGAATCTCGCAACTCATGGTGAGGCTGCGGCAGAAGTACGGCATGATCAAAAGTGAACGCTGGGAGCAACCGCCGGTCTGGCAGCCGCCGACGCAGATGCATCTGTTCTAGCTGAACTATAATCCGAGGGACGGGCGCGGTTGCCTTGAGCGAAGCCGAAAGGACGCCCGTAGCTCCATGCCCCTGCACCCACCCAGCGCTCCCAAAACGCCGAATCACGGGAGCCCCTCTGCGGCAGCGCCACCGCCGCAACCCGATCCCCGACAGAAACGGCGTGAACCGGAATTTATCGTATGGCTCCGTCAGTATTGGGACCGCATTACAGAAGGGTTGGAACTCGGCCAACTGTGGAAACAATTCAAGACCGACGCGCAGAGCAGCTTTCGCTTTTACCAGCGCGACTTTGATGCGCGCTCACCGCACGAAGGACGGCGCCACGACGTCCTCAACACCATTCAGGAATTTACCTGGGCCATTCTGGAAAAACTCAGCCCGGCGCGGCGAGTCCTGCTGCTGCTTGCAGTGGTGATTCTCATATTCGGAGGATTTGGATTTCATTACACCGGTCACTCAGGCGAAGTCCACGGCATAGAAATCAGTCTTCGTTTTTATGGCGTAGCCATCCTTTTTTTACTGTTGATGCTGGAGATAGCGGACCGCGTGGTCATGAAACGCGACCTGGAAATTGCCCGCGATATCCAAGGCTGGCTGCTCCCCACCAGCCCTCCACAAATAGCAGGGCTCGAGATAGCCTTTGCCACCCGTCCGGCAAACACGGTGGCTGGAGATTTTTACGATGTCTTCCCGCGCACCGTGGACTCCGCTGAAACCCACTACCTCCTGGCGGTGGCGGATGTCGCCGGAAAAAGCATTCCCGCCGCGTTGCTGATGGCAACATTTCAAGCCAGCTTGAAAACTCTTTCTGCGACCGGATGTTCCCTGGCCACACTGGTAGCAAACCTCAACCAATATGCCTGCACCAACAGCCAGGGAGGATTACGCTTCACCACCGCTTTCATCGCCGAGTTCGATTCAACCACCCGCGTGCTGAACTACATCAATGCCGGTCATAATGAACCCATCTTGAAGCGCGCGTCTGGGGAGATTGAGCGGCTGAGCCTGGGAGGCCTCCCACTGGGGATTCTGGCCGAGACCGCTCACGAAGCCGGATCCTTAGTCCTTCAGCCCGGCGACTGGTTGATTGTATTCACAGATGGATTAGTAGAAGCTGAAAACGCCGCCAAGGAAGAATATGGCGAAGCACGTTTGCTGGAAATGCTGAATGGGAATGGGGCATCGGGCCCTGATGACTTACTGCGCCGGATCATGACCGACCTGGACGCTTTTGTTGGAACCGCTCCCCAGCATGACGACGTTACATGCGTACTGGTTAAGCTTTTTCTCTCGAGCGATGTTAGGGCCTAAAACCAGGCTTCATGTACAGGGCCCCCAACACGAAATTGGACAAAACCCCATTGTCCGAATGCCGTAATTTGTGACAAAAAATGTCAGCCCCAAGACAAAATTCGCCAGTTTTTCAGGCATCTTAGGCAGTGTACCGAGGTGACTACTGATAACCAAAGATCACTTCGCTCGTGAAAACAAACCCGCTACGCACATTGCAGCAGTCACCTTGGTAACTACGCCCGGTGGCCGCTAAAATGCGAATATACATGGCAATTGGTCATCAAAGGACCAGTAAAAGTTTAAAACGTTCTTAGGAGACGAGGGAAAACAGATGCGGAAACAGAAGGGTTTCTCACTTATCGAGTTGTTGATTGTGGTCGCGATCATCCTGATCATCGCTGCCATCGCCATTCCAAACTTGCTGCGCGCACGTATCGCGGCCAACGAGTCGTCCGCTGCGGCGTCGCTTCGTACTCTCGGCACTGCAGAAATTTCTTATGCGACATCTTTCCCAACGGTCGGATATCCGGCTACCATTGCCACTCTGGGCGGGGCCGCTCCTTGCACCTTTGGTATTGCGACCGGTTGTCTCATTGATAGCCAACTCACCACCGGAGTTAAGAGTGGCTATACCTTCGTAGCAACCGGCCTTCTGCCTGATGCCAACAATGTAAATCAGCAGTTCGGTTCCAGTGCTGTTCCGAACAGTACATCGACCGGCGTAAAAGGCTTCTGCGGAACCGAAGACAACGTCGTTCGTTTTGAGACGCCTGCTGCCGGCGCGAAGGCGCACGACGCTTGCCTCGCATTGGCACCAATCGGTCAATAAGCAACGCGGCAAAGTATTCTACAGAGGATACAACTGGGGAGCCTCGGATGATGAATCCGAGGCTCCCTCGTTTTTTGAAACCGCCCTTGGCGGGAGGGCGATGGGTCATCGGATAGACAAGATGTGGCGGGTTTGCCTGTCCGCAACCTTGACTACGTCATCCCCGTGATCACATGCCTCTGAAAGTACGTTACTTTCTGACTGCGACCGTTCTTCCTTTAATGGAATTCAACGTGCAGGAGTAATTGCAGCGGTATGATCGTGTCCATCAAAATGAGGCAGCCAGTAATGCGAAAAAAGAGGGGTTTCTCACTGATTGAGTTACTAATCGTGGTGGCGATCATCCTCATCATTGCTGCCATCGCTATACCCAACTTACTTCGTGCGAGAATCGCAGCCAATGAGGCTTCCGCAGCCTCTTCGGTTCGTACCCTTCACACGGCAGAAGCTTCTTACAGGACATCGTTCCCCAGTGTCGGCTATCCCGCAGGTATTTCTAATCTTGGCGGACCTTCTCCCTGTGCATTCAGTGTGGCGACTGCGTGCCTCGTTGACAGTCAACTCACGAGCGGCGCCAAGAGTGGTTATACCTTCTCGGCTAACAACTCTGGCGCTGGGGTGCCCACTGATGAGTTCATAATCAACGCCGTCCCTGATAGCAACTCTACAGGGATAAAGGGCTTCTGCGGAACCGAAGACATCATCATCCGCTATCGGACTCCAGCGGCGCCCCCTGTGGATCATGCTACCTGCCTCACCAACGCGTTCTCGCCGATCGGAAATTGATGGTCATTCGGTTGCTGGCAATACTTATGTAGTACCGATAGTGGCAAAGTACCTGGGGGAGGGTACCAAGCCAAGGCCGGGACCAGAGTCCCGGCCTTTTACTTTCGTAATACATACAAGCCGGCTGCTATTGCCGCAGTTCGAACTGACATGTCATCATGGCAGGAGTTCACCACAGAGAGACTCAGCCCTTCTTGCCATGGCAGCGATTGACATCCTGGGATTGGAAAAGACCTTCAGTGTGGGGTTCTGGCGCAAACGTCCCAAGCGCGCCCTCAAGTCGCTGAACCTGTCGGTTGAGGACGGAGAGGTTTTCGGTTTTCTCGGTCCCAACGGCGCCGGTAAGACCACTACATTGAAGATCCTGATGGGTCTGGTCTATCCCACCGCTGGCTCCGCCCGCATTCTCGGCATGGGCCTCAATGATCCGCGCATGAAAGCACAGATCGGTTTTCTTCCCGAGCAGCCGTATTTCTACGACTACCTCACCGCACGCGAGCTGCTGGATTACTACGGCCGGCTTTCAGGGGTTCCGGCGAGAGCACGCTCGAAGAAAGTGGACGAGATGATGCAGCGCGTCGGCCTGGCGGATTCCGCCCACGTCCAACTGCGCAAGTTCTCCAAGGGAATGCTCCAGCGGGTAGGAATTGCGCAGGCCATTCTGCACAACCCCAAGCTGGTGTTTCTGGATGAACCGATGTCGGGGTTGGATCCGATGGGACGACGCGAAGTCCGCGACCTGATCGAGCAGCTAAAAATCGAAGGCAAGACCGTTTTCTTCTCCACCCACATTCTGTCGGACGCCGAAGCCTTGTGCGACCGGGTTGGAATCATCCACTTGGGAGAGCTCAGAGGAGTTGGCACAGTAGCGGATCTAACTTCGAGCGTGCACGGGCGGGTGGAGATCGTATGGCAAGGCACGGCAGAGCTGGCAGCCCTGAAGACCCTTGGCGCAGAGTGCCACGTCAGCGGCAACATGGCCCGCGCCATCGTTCCGGAGGACAGTCAGGAAGCGGCTTTGGAAGCGTTGCGGCGCGAACGACTGCGCCTGGTGTCTGTCACTCCGGTCCGTAAGTCGCTGGAAGACTATTTCCTGAGCCAGGTGAAAAGCACGGAAGCGGCAGGAGCAAAAGCATGAGCGCGCGGATCCTGAATATTGCAGCGAACACGTTCCGCGAGGCGGTGCGTGACCGGGTGCTCTACAACCTGATCGCGTTCGCGTTGCTGATGTCCGGCGCCGCGGTTTTGGTGGGGCAGATTTCGATCGACATCGAGCGCCTGGTGGTCCTCAATCTGGGCCTGACGGCGGTCTCGTTGTTCGGCATTGTAATCGCCATCTTCATCGGCATCGGGCTGGTCTCCAAAGAAATTGACCGGCGCACGCTGTACACCATCCTGTCGCGCCCGGTGCGCCGCTGGGAGTTCATCGCAGGCAAGTTTCTCGGTTTAGCCGGGACGCTGACGGTCAACACCATTTGTATGGCGGCAGGAGTGTTTGCGGCGCTGTTCTATGTCTCGCGCCACTTCCAACGTTCCGATGGATGGGTGCTGGTCGCGCTATATTTCATTGTTCTCCAGTTCTTGATTGTGACGGCACTGGCGCTGCTATTCTCGTCTTTCTCTTCCCCATTGCTGTCTGCGGTTTTTGCTTTCGCGATGTTTGTCATTGGCAGCTTTGCGGCAGACCTGCGCGGTTTTGCGGCGATGACCCACGGAGTCGAACGCTGGCTGGCAACAGGTGCCGCCTACATGGTTCCCAACTTCTCCGCCCTGAATGTGATCAACCTGGTGGCTCACGGACAGCCCCTCTCGGCGCAGCTGGTTCTCTACAACACCGGATACGCGCTGCTATACGTGCTCGCCGCACTCAGCGCGTCGGTGTTGATCTTCGAGCATCGGAACCTGAAATGAGGGGCTCGGGGCGCACCACGCTTATTAGCGGCACGTTGCTGGCAATCTGTCTCAGCGGCGTGGTCATGACGCTTCGCGGACTGGACACCATCCAGACCGGGGCCACGCTCGAAGAGGTTCTGTATATTTCTTCGCCACGGGCGCTTAAGCACCTAAGCCTCGGCTATGACGGCCTTCTGGCCGACATTTATTGGACTCGTGCCGTCCAGTATTTCGGTGGCAACCTCCGCCGAGCCAACGCGCGGTATGAACTGCTCGCCCCGCTTCTCGACATCACCACCACCCTCGATCCGCACCTCATCGTGGCCTATGAGTTCGGCTCGAACTTCCTGGCACCCGCACCGCCAAACGGCGCCGGTCTGCCTGAGAAGGCTGTGGATCTGGTCGAGCGAGGCATCCGCAACAACCCTGACAATTGGAAGCTCTACTACGATCTCGGCTTCATTTACTACATGGAAATCAAGGACTACAGGGCGGCAGCGGACACCTTCGCACGCGGTTCCCAGGTGCCCGAGGCGAATCCCGTGATGAAGCTGCTCGCTGGCGAGATGGCCACCCACGCCGGCGATACCAAAATGGCGCGCTTGATGTGGAGCGCAACCTACGAAACGACCGGCGACAAGATGATTAAGGCCAATGCGGCCGCGCATCTTCGGGCGCTACAGGTTGACGAGGATGTGAGCGCGTTGGAAACCATGGTTGCACGCTATCAGCTCGCCAGCGGCAAACCGCCGGCTAGTTTTGCCGATCTGATCGCGGCGGGCACACTGCGCGAAGTTCCACTTGATCCGTTCGGAGTTCCGTACCAACTGACACACGATGGCCGCGTGGAAGTCCGAGATCCGGACAAACTGCCGTTCATCCGCTTCGGCCTGCCGTTGGGTTATGAACCGACCAAGTTGCCGAAGATCCTACCCACAGAATAAGCTCAAGTTCTCCCTTACCATGGATTGTGTGAGTTCCAGACAACGCACAGGTGTCGCAGTTGGAATCACGCGCTGGTGGCGGACCAGTTTGTCCGACGGCGACTTCCTCTCCGTCCTGCGTCGTTTCCTCACCGGGATACGGCAATTCGCCTTGGATTCCCTGCCCTCGCGCCGACGCCAACGCTATGGGGACGTGGACTATGACTGGGACTATCGCGTCGACACCACTGGCGCCACGGTCAGCTGGCGGGACCGGTTGCTGGGCACGCTACACTCTCCGTACCAGCCGACCGAACCCGCACTCTTTCGGCAAATGCTCGGTAGCCTGAGGATTGATTTCCGCGCTTTCACGTTCATCGACCTGGGCTCCGGCAAGGGCCGCACGTTGCTGATGGCTTCTGACTACCCCTTCAAGCGGATCGTCGGAGTGGAACTGCTTGATTCGCTGCACCACGTCGCCCTTCAGAACATCGCGAAGTATCGCAGTGACTCGCAGCAATGTTTCCGCCTGGAATCAGTGTGCGCCGATGCCACGCAGTTTGAATTCCCCTCGGAGCCTATCGTGCTGTATTTATTCAACCCGCTGCCGAAATCAGGATTGGCACAAGTCGTCGAACGCTTGGAGCGCGCCCTGCGAGATAATCCCCGGCAGTTCGTGGTGCTTTACCACAACCCTGAATACGAAACGATGCTACTGGATTGCCCGGCTCTGGAGCGATGCCTCAAGACCAAATCCTGCTCGATCTTTACAGCTAAACGCTGAAAGGCCGCGGAGGCCCATTCACCTCGGCCGTGGCATACAATTAAGTAACCGTCACCCTGCGAGTCTTGATGCAACTCCTAACCCTTTCGCGCGCGTTGTTGCTGCTTACGTTCGTGCCTCTGCTCGGTATCGCCCAGGACGTCCACTCCATCGCGTCCGCCGTGGACTCGCACTACAACCGTCTGCGCAGCATGCAAACTGCCTTCACGGAGACCTATCGTGGCGCCGGCATGGACCGTGCCGAATCCGGCACCCTTTGGCTGAAAAAACCTGGCAAGATGCGCTGGGAATACCGTTCTCCCAGGGAGAAGCTCTTTCTCAGCGATGGGAAGAATGCCTGGTTTTACGTGCCGGGAGACCGGCAGGTTAGGAAAACCCCGGTGCGCAAGCTGGACGATCTCCGTTCACCTCTGGGCTTTTTACTCGGTAAGACTAAGTTGGAAAAGGAGTTACAGGGCTTGTCCTTGGCAACCGACATCACCCCTTCGGTGACTGGGGACACAGTTCTAAGGGGTATTCCGAAGGCTATGGCAGACCGGGTCAGCCAGGTAATTCTTGAGGTAGCGCCTGGGAACTGGTTCCGGCGCATCGTAGTGGAGGAAGTGGACGGTTCGCAGACCGAGTTCAGGTTTCAAGACCCTAAGGAGAACGTGCCGATTGCCGATTCACAGTTCAAGTTCGTGCCTCCCGCGGGAGTTGAAACCATTAGTGGAGAATTCGGACAATAGTTGTTTACCGGATTTTCACTTCGGTGCACCAAAGAAAGGCTAAACTGCCCCCGGTTACCAACGGCCATTTCCCGATGGCACTCCTAGAAAGCGCTTGACGCCACTTGTTAACGCTTTGAAATGATAGACTTTAGAAGGACAACTCTGACCTAAACATGGCTGAGTACGTGATCAAAGTCGCGAACGAGCAGGGCCACTTGCAAAAGCAGGTGGAGCGTGGATATTCGGAATCCGAAATCCGCGACCGCTTCGTGCAGCAGGGTTATTTAGTCTACTGGGTCAAGCCGCGCGGAGTGTTTTCCACAGGCAAACTGAGTCTCTCGAATAAAAGCGGTGTCACCCAAAGTAAATTCCTGGTGTTCAACCAACAGTTTCTGACGCTGATTAAGGCTGGCTTGCCGATCCTTCAGTCCCTTGATTTGCTCATCAAAAGACAGTCGGACAAGAACCTGCGGTCACTATTAGAAAACGTCCGCGAGCGGGTCAAGAGCGGGTCGGTGCTTTCCGACGCATTTGAAGCTCAAAAGGTTTTTCCCAAGATCTATACCACCACACTGCTGGCCGGCGAACGCAGCGGAAATATGGAGGAAGTCCTCAGCCGCTACATTGCGTTCCAGCGGCTGGCGCTGACCTTCAAGAAAAAGTTGCTGGTTTCACTGGTGTATCCGACGTTGCTGGTGTCAGTAGTGATTTGCATGATGATTTTTCTGGTCACCTACGTAGTGCCGCAGTTCGCCATGCTGTTTGAAGAGCTGAATGCACAACTGCCCACCATCACTGTGATCATGCTGGCGATCGGCAAGCATGCGCAGGCATACGCTCCGTACCTGGCCGTCGGATGCGTGGTTCTCATCATTGCCTTCTTGCGCTGGAAGGCTACCGATCGCGGAGCGGCACGGGTGGATCACGTAATTCTTGCGCTTCCACTGCTGGGCAATATCTGGCTCAAATACCAGGTCGCCAGTTTCTCCCGCACGCTCTCCACGCTGCTTTCCGGAGGATTGCCGCTGGTGCCGGCGCTTGAAACCGCGGGCGAATCCATGAGTAGCCGCAGCATTTTAAACGGTATTTCAGAAGCCACAACCCAGGTTCGTGAAGGTAAGACCTTAGCCAAAAGCCTGGAGGAACAAAAGCTGTTCCCGGATCTTTCGGTGGAGATGATTGAAGTCGGAGAATCCACCGGAGCGCTCCCCTCCATGCTAAACTCCGTGGCCGAATTCTATGAGGAAGACGTACAGACGGCGCTGACTGCAGCCATGGCGTTGATCGAGCCGGTAATTCTGATTTTCATGGCGGTGGTGGTGGGAGGTATTTTGATTTCGCTATACCTACCCATCTTTACCTTGGGATCGAATATTCATTAGCGCTTCTTAACTAGTCGGACCCAGGCTCGGGTAGGAAGATGTGGGTATGAGTGGAATGGCAGAACAGAAACCAATTTTAGTTGGCGGAAACGGCGGTCTCCCGCCGCAAATGCCGGGTAAGCGGCCCGGCGATAACGATGGCGACATGGACAAGGCGCGTGACGTCGCGCGCCGCTATCGCTGCGAATTCATTGATCTGCGTAATTTCCAGTTGCACCACAACCTGCTGGAAAAAGTCCCGGTCAAGCTGATGTACCGCTATAACTTCGTTCCGCTGGAAGAAATGCAGGATGGCAGCCTGTCCATCGCCATCGCTGATCCCAGCCAGTTGATGATGATTGATGAAATCGGCTTGCTGCTCAACCGCCGGGTCATCACCAAGGTTTCCACCTTTACCCAGATCAGCGAAATCCTCAAGAAGACCGAGCAGTCCAAGCGGGTGCTGGAAGATGCCAGCGAAGGCTTCGCGCTCAGTGTGGTGCGCGAAGATGAGAGCGGCGATGAAACAATTTCGATTGATCGCCTCACCGCAGAAGGCGACAGCCCCATCATTCGTTTGGTGGACACCACTATCTTTACGGCGTTACAGCGCCGCGCCAGTGATATTCATATTGAAACCCGCGACGACTCGGTGATGATCAAGTTCCGTATCGATGGGGTGTTGACGCAAGCCATGCCGCCCATTGGACGTGAGCACCACTCCACTATCATTTCCCGTATCAAGGTTATGAGCGAGCTCGACATCTCCGAGCGGCGCGTCCCGCAGGACGGCCGCTTCCGCGTGAAGTACGGACAGCCGGAGAGACCCATCGATTTCCGCGTCTCCATCATGCCGTCCATCCACGGCGAAGATGCGGTGCTGCGCGTACTCGACAAAGAATCCATGAGCGAGAAGTTCCACTCGCTGGTGCTGGATGTGGTTGGCTTCGACGAGGACGACCTGCGCCGATTCCGCCGCTACATCAAAGAACCGTACGGCATGGTGCTGGTCACCGGACCCACCGGCAGCGGCAAAACAACTACGCTGTACGCGGCGGTCAACGAAATCAAGACCGACGAAGACAAAATCATCACCATCGAAGACCCGGTCGAATACCAAATTCGCGGCATCACTCAGATTCCAGTAAACGAGAAGAAGGGGCTGACCTTCGCCCGCGGATTGCGTTCCATTCTGCGTCACGATCCCGACAAAATCATGGTCGGCGAAATCCGCGACTCGGAAACCGCGCAGATCGCCATTCAGTCCGCCCTCACCGGCCACCTGGTCTTCACCACCGTCCACGCCAACAACGTGGTGGATGTCATCGGCCGCTTCCTGAATATGGGAGTCGAGCCTTACAACTTTGTTTCTGCGCTGAACTGCATTCTGGCACAGCGGCTGGTCCGCTTGATCTGCAACGCATGCCGCACGGTGGTGCATTATCCGCCTGACGTACTGGAAGCGAGCGGTCTCGATCCTGTGCAATGGGGACAGGTCCCCTTCTATGAAGGACAGGGCTGCATCGAGTGCGCCGGGACCGGCTTTCGCGGACGTACCGCAATCCACGAGTTGCTGGACCTCAGCGACCGCATTCGCGAGATGATTCTGGAGAAGAAACCGACTTCAGAAATCCGCCGAGCTGCGCGCGAAGAAGGCATGCGCTTCCTGCGTGAGTCTGCCCTGGACAAAGTGAGACTGGGGCTGACTACGCTGAAGGAAATCAATAAAGTAACGTTCATCGAAAGCAGCCGTTAGCGCTCAGGATTTCATTTCTTGGTGGTTTTGTCTGGGCCTTGGCGCAAACTTTGCGCCCTTTGTGGTCTAAGATTTGCTTATCCAATCAAGGAATGCACAATCTTAAACGGCAGAGTTCGCAAAGAAAGGCCGCAGAGAACGCTGAGAAAACCTAAAGCGAGGCACGCATTCGGGCAGTAATCAAGCCTGTCCTATCAGCGCTTGCGCTGCGGGTGCCAGTCGGGTTCTTATAGCTATACATGGTGAGCAAGCTTCAATCCGCCGCCAAGCCCAAGTTGGCTTGTGAAATCTCCTCAGACCGCGTACTCGCCGGACGGTTGTCCGACAGCTCCGTCGTGGATTGCGCTGCGTACGACCTGACTCCGGGTGTCGTGGCTCCAGATTTAACCGAGACCAACATACATGACCGCAATGCCGTCTATCGCGCCCTGCACGATGTGCTCGACAGTGTCAGCGGGCGCTCAACGGATGTCATCGCCGTTCTCCCCGACTCAGCGGTCCGAGTCGTGCTCCTGGACTTCGAATCTCTCCCCACCAAGCGCGACGACGCCGAAGCGGTGGTG
The DNA here is from genome assembly GCA_963837365.1 of uncultured Acidobacteriota bacterium. Lineage (GTDB taxonomy): Bacteria > Acidobacteriota > Terriglobia > Terriglobales > Acidobacteriaceae > CAWBXL01. The sequence goes on along the minus strand of CAWIMW010000001.1, from coordinate 1,208,538 downwards.
CGCTTCCGTCTGAAGAAATCTCTCCCCTTCGACCTGGACAAAGCCAAAGTTTCCTATCACGCCGAGCGTTCGACCAGCGGGGTCCGCGTCATCGCCGCCGTTGCCTTGACCAGCGTCGTGGAAGAATACGAATCGTTGTTCCGGGAGGCCGGTTATAACCCCGGCGTGGTATTGCCCTCAACCTTGTCGGCGTTGGGTGCGACCAGCGGAGAGCGCCCTACCCTGGTTTTGAAAGTGGATTCGCGGACTACATCCATTGCGATCCTGGCACAGAAACAACTGCTCCTGTTCCGCGCCATGGAAAATCCCAGCGGTACGGCCATCACCGGAGAAAAACTTGCGGAGGACGTCTATCCTTCAGTGGTCTTCTTCCAGGACACATACAACCTCAACATTGACCAGATTCTCGTTTCCGGACTGCCGCAGACACGGGACGCCGCTCCTGCGCTGCGGGCACAGACGGGGGCCGACGTTCAGGACCTGGTGAGTTCCTTGCCGGTCACAAAAATCAGCGGCTCCGCGCCCCATTGGCAAATGGCGGGAGTCGTGGGGGCCCTGACGTCTTAAATGCGCTTAGACATCAATCTCGCGAGTCACCCCTACGAGGACGCCCAAGAGTTTTGGCGCCGCTGGGGCATGGGCCTGGCGTTAATGGGGATCGTCACCGTCGGCTTGCTGGGCTTTACCTTGTGGAAGTGGAACAAAGCCGCCAAGGACCGCAATCAACTTAGCTCACTAGAGCACAACATTGCCGCCTTCGACGCCAAGCTGGACCATTCCCAGAAAGTGCTGGACCGCCCGGAAAACCGCACATTGCGGGAGCAATCCAATTACCTGAACAGTCTGTTCCAGCAAAAGGCGTTCTCCTGGACAAAAGTGTTTGAAGATCTGGAGCGGGTCATGCCTCCGCGCCTGCACGTAGTCTCAATCAAGCCGGAAATCAATACTGACAAGCAGCTGGAAATAAAACTGACGGTGGCTGGGGAATCGCGCGACCGCGCGATTGACCTGGTGCGCAAGATGGAAGACTCGCAACATTTCCACCAGACCCACATCTCCCAGGAATCCGCCGGGCGCGGCATAGACCCGGGCGATGCCGTGCAGTTTGAAATTAGCACGCTTTACCACAGCGATAATGCCAGCTTTGTCCGGCCGGAGGCCCACTGATGCCTGGCCTCAGGGAAACCCGCAAACGCCTGGTGATCGCCTTTGCTGCGATGGCCTTACTCTGCCTGATCGCCATTGCCATTCTGTTTTCCCCGTTGGTCCAGGAGCGGCGGGATGAAATCACCCAGCTCAAGCTGCAAGAAAAGATGAAGCAGCAGCAGGTGAACCGGGTCGGGGACATTGACCAAAAAATCTCTTCAGCCAGCCAGCAGATCTCCGCCTTCTTCAAGGACCGGCTGCCCTCGCGCGACTCGGCCATCTCAGACAACCTGGGCAAAGTAGCGGCGGAAAGCGGGGTGAAGCTGGAGCAGGTGAAATATTCCCCCAAGGATGCGGTGGCGGCGGGCCTGCGCCCGGTAGAAATCGAGGCCAGCCTTTCCGGCCAATATCCGCAGCTGGCGCGCTTTTTGAATTCAGTGGAACGCAATCAGCCGGTATTTTTCATTGTGGATAGTATCGATCTCGGCGGCGAGCAGAACAACATTGTCAAGTTGCAGGTAAAACTCCGGACTTTTGAGCGGGGAGGAGCGTAAGTGACTCTCGGATTCGAAAACCGGAACAAGGCCATTGCCGCGATCGCCCTGGCGCTGGTCGCGCTGGCGGTGGTGATCTGGGAACTGTGGCCTGCCTCTACTCCATCGGCCTCAGCCAAGACTCCGGTGGCGCGTCCTGCCCAAACTGCCACCGGGAAGAAGGGCGCTTCGCTGCCGTCAACTCTTGATCCCACCTTGCGCTATGACTTGCTGAAAGAGAGTGAAGCCACCAAGTACGAGGGAAATGGCAAGAATATTTTTGTGGCGCAGGTGGAGCCGATCGTCCCTATCGGGAATGGAACAATCGATCACAAACCATTGCCGCCGCAACCCCCTCCGCCCCCACCCGGGCCGCCCCCTCCGCCCCCGATCAATCTCAAGTTTTACGGCTTCGCCGCTGAACACGGCGGAGTGAAGCAAGTTTTCCTGTCGGAGGGCGATGACATCTTTATCGCCAAGGAAGGCGACATTGTGGACCGCCGCTATAAGGTCATCCACATTTACCCGATGGCAGTCGAGATCGAAGACGTATTGAACAACAACGTCCAACAGATCCCGCTGACGCAGAGCTAGCGGTTTCGGGACTATTCCCGCATGAAGACTTGGCATCAATTCGGCAACGCTCGTCGCCAGGAACAGGGCTACATTCTGCTTACGCTTCTGTTGTTCGTGACCTTGCTGATCATTTCCATGGCAGTGGTTTTGCCGGAAATCACTTTCCAGGTGAAGCGCGACCGGGAAGAAGAAATGATCCACCGCGGGGTGCAGTATTCGCGTGCCATCCGCCGTTATGTCAAAAAGTTCGGACGCTATCCCACACGCATTGAAGACCTGGAAAACACCAACAATATCCGCTTCCTGCGCAAACGATATAAAGACCCGATTACGGGGAAAGACTTCAAACTACTGCACGTAGGAGAAGTACAACTGATGCCCGGCGCCGGCCTGGCAGGAGCAACTCCAGTCAGCGCGATGCCCGGAGCACTAGGACAACAGCCAGGGAATCAGCCGACCCAGCAACAAAGCACGCCCGACGCAGGCAAAAAAGACGATCAGTCGCAGCCCGACCAGTCGCAATCCGACTCGGGTGACAAGCTGGCCGGGCAGGTATTCGGCGGAGGCCCGATCGTCGGCGTAGTCAGTACCAGTAAGGCGGAGTCCATCCGTGAGTTCAATCACAAGAACCACTACAACCAGTGGCAGTTTATTTACGATCCTTCCACCGACCGTGGCGGCCTGCTGAATACTCCTGCGCAACCGCCGTTGCAAGGCGCAGTCCCGGTGGCCGGAGCACCGGCCACCGGCCTACAACCTCAGCAACCCGGATCACCCCAACCAAACCCACCGCCTGCGGCGCCGCCAACCGATGTGCCTCCGCCCGATCAGCAGCAACAACAATAGTTCCGACAATAGGAAAGCCCACCGCGAACGGTGGGCTTCAAAACTCACAGAGTCTGTTTTACACGCTGAACGATGATCCGCAGCCGCAGGTGCTCTTCACATTGGGGTTCTCAAACTTGAACCCGGCGCCTTCCAGGGTCTCCACATAGTCCACGCGACAGCCGTTCAAATACATGATCGAAGTCGCATCCACATAAACCTTCAGTCCGTCCATGTCGAAGGTCTTGTCCATCATGCCGGCCCCATTCTCGAAGGCCATCGAGTACGAGAACCCGGAGCATCCGCCACCCACCACACCCACCCGCAGGCCGGTCGGAACCGGGTTCTGTTGCGCCATAATCTCTTTCACCTTGGTGATCGCATTGGGCGTAAGCCAGATCGGAGCTGTTTTCGGGGCTTCAGGGGTAACCGTTGGTGTAGTCGGCGCAACTGTGGTGGCCATGTGTATCTCCTTGAAAGTACGTGTGTATTATAGCAAACGCGTCAATTACAACCAGCCAAAACCTGCTATTCCTCAGTTTTATTGGATGAGGTACGCGTCGCCGGCGACTCAACGTCCCAGTCACTAAAGTGCTTGCAAGTCCGTTTTTCAGGACTACAATTTGTTTAGGAGCCTCGCCTGGAGCGGTATGGCGGCCCTACTCACCATACGACAGGCCCGGCTCCACATCGCCCGTTGAGGTGGCCTATGACTTCCCTGGTCTGGCTGCTCATTATCTGGAGTGCCGTCACCACAGTCCTGGTGATTTTGTTGATCTACCGCAGTACTCTCACCATGCAAGAAGACGATCAGCTTTTCCTGGGTGAGGCGGAAGCCCACATGGAAAAGGAACAGACGGAACTCATGCAAAGAGTCAACCGTCTGACGCCGATGTTGCGCTGGCTGGGAGCAACCTCCGCCGTGTTGATCCTGATCATCGCCGGCCTGGCAGTGTACGACGGCTTGACTCACGTGCAGCCGTAGGTCCGCCATGGCCAGCGGAGATGAAGGCTAAATCCGGGGAAGAAGTGTGTTTTCTGCAAGCTCGCCATGGGAACAATCTAACTATTTCTGCGTTTCTGACTTGTGCAGATGGATCGTTCGTTGATCCCGACCCGCGCCGCGTAATATAGGGTCCATGTGCAATCGCTTCCGTGCGACCAGCAGTCTCTCGACCCTGCTGGAACACTTCCAGGCGTGGGACGAAATCGAAGACTACCGGCCGCGGTTCAACATTGCACCCACACAACCGGTCCTCGTCGTCCGCCAGGACGGGGACAAACGCAAGCTTTCGCCGATGCGATGGGGATTGATTCCGCATTGGGCCACTGGGATTACATCCGGAAACTTCAATGCGCGTTCGGAAAAAGTCACCACCACGCCATCCTTCAGCGATGCCATTGTCTCCCGGCGCTGCCTGGTCCCTGCGGACGGCTTTTACGAATGGCAGCAGATGGGGTCGGTAAAGCAGCCGTATTGCTTCGAGGTAGGCCAGGGAGACTTGTTCGGATTGGCCGGACTCTGGGACGAATGGAACGGGCAGAAAAGTTGCGCGATCCTGACCACAGCGGCGAATCCGTTGGTAGCCGAAATCCATGACCGGATGCCGGTGATCCTCAACCCGGAGAAGTATTACATTTGGCTGAATTCCCGGAAGCTGGAAGATGCTCTGGGCCTGCTCGAATCCTATGACGCGGCTCGCATGCGAAAGTATCCGGTGAGCACGCGGTTGAATGACGCGAAGAACGATGATCGGGAGGTAGCTGCGCCGGTCGAATTGAACGTTCCCAAGCAAGCGTTATTGTTCGGGTAAGATCACATCTAACCTGCCAGTAGCCATTCCGCGTGTAGATGCGTTTACAATAACCAGTGATGGCCGGTCATTCATGACGCCATCGCCTCAGCATGGCCATCGCTGCCGGACATGCGCGAAGCTCCGAGATGTGCGAAAGTGGCGGAATTGGCAGACGCACCAGACTTAGGATCTGGCGGGGTAACCCATGGGGGTTCGAGTCCCCCCTTTCGCACCAATGATTTCGGGCCAATTCCAGAATAAGCCCTTTTCTCTCGTTCTCGCCTGGTTTTCTAATCACTACACGGATTGACACTAGGTGAAAGGTGAATTGTTGCCACGGTCGTGCCTATGAGAGAATTCCTTCCGCAATTCAGTTTTATTTGATGGTGCACGAACAGACCCACCAATCATGAAAGCGCTCACGGCACTCCTTATTCTGTTTTGCCTGACCCTTCTGGCCTGCGGTGGAGGAGGCGGGTCTACAACGCCGCCACCGCCGGTCAATGCAATCACCAGCGTGACCGTTACTCCGAGCCCCGCACCTCTAGCTCCGGGCCAGACGCAGCAGTTCACTGCGAATGTGCAGGGTACGGGATCATTTACCACCGGAGTGACGTGGTCGGTGAATGGGGTAGGAGGCGGCAACGTTACGGTCGGGACGATTACCAGCACGGGCTTATATAAGACTCCGTACCCGATTCCAGCTTCGATCAAGGTCACCGCGACGAGCACGTATGACACGACCAAACACGGCGATGCGACAGTGAACCTGACCAGTCCGGCGGCTGCCGGTCCGGCTCTGATGGTGGATTTGGGCACGCAGACCCACGCCATCAATCCGCTGATCTACGGCTGGAACGAGTTCCAGACCAATCTCAGTGCCGCCCAGGACGCAGGCGTGACGGTGAACCGGTGGGGAGGCAACGGCACCTCGCGCTATAACTACAAGCTCGACGTAGGCAACATCGGCGCGGACTGGTACTTCGAAACTCTGCCCAACTCAAACACACAATATCCGGACGTTTCCGACTTCAACACCCAGGTGCAGAACGACAAGGCCAGCAACATCAAGACCATGGGCACAGTCCCGGTAAACGGGTGGACAGCCAAGCAACGAGTCAAGGCCTGTAGCTTTTCGATTGCCAAGTATGGTGCGCAGCAGAAGACTGATCCGTACTGGGCCGATTGCGGCAACGGCGTAAAACCAGACGGAGTCACCAATGTCACCGGTAACGATCCCAACGAAACCAGCATGCCGATTACGGAGCAATGGTCCAATGACTGGGTGACGTACCTGGTTGGCAAGTTCGGTAATGCCGCCAGTGGCGGCGTGGCCATCTACTCACTGGACAATGAACCCAGCTGGTGGGATGCAAATCATCGTGACGTGCATCCTCTGCCATTTACCTACGATGAAGTCACGGTGAATGGACTGAAAGTGGCCAAGGCGGTCAAAGCCGCTGACCCGACCGCGGAAGTGAGCGGCCCGGTGATCGACTTCTGGCCGAACTATTTCTATTCCAAAAAAGATGTTGAAACCGGCTGGTCGAGCGGGCCGAATTATGTTTTCAACGGCAATCCGGTGGATCGCCAGGCCCACGGCAATGTCCCTTTGGTTGAGTATTACTTGCAGCAGTTCAAGGCTGCGCAGGATGCCGATCCTTCGCATACGCGCTTCCTCGACTATCTCGATCTCCACACCTATTTCGTGGCCAACAACCAGGCGTTTCAGACCGCCGGCACCACGGATTCTCAGATGGCCGTCATCAACTCGACCCGCGTCTTCTGGGATTCCACGTATACCGATCCGGGCTTTACCGACCCAGACGACACCAGCCGGACCCCGAATCTGCTGGCGCCGCAGATTATCCGCAAGATGAAGGCGTGGATCGGGGCCGACTATCCGGGCACCAAGACCGCCATCACGGAATACAACTGGGGCGCGCAGGAGCACATTAGCGGCGCCGTGGCCCAGGCGGACATTCTAGGAATCTTCGGGCGGGAAGGACTGGACGTGGGTACCCTTTGGGGGCCGCCGGACCCGAACACGCAAAAGCCCGGACTCAACGCCTTCAAGATTTTCCGCAACTACGATGGCGCGGCTAGCGAGTTCGGCGACATGGCACTGGCCTCGACCAGCGCGGACCAGGGTAAGCTCTCAGTCTATGGAGCGCTGCGCACGAACGACAACGTGGTGACGGTGGTTGTGATTAACAAAACCTATAGCGACCTGACCACGACACTATCGCTTCCCAACCTCACGGCAACCGGCCCAGCAAAGGTATACCTCTACAGCACCGCAAACCTCGCCTCGATCGTGGCGAAGCCAGACCGGGCGGTGACGGCTCCCAGCGGCGGCAGTACAACCAGCAAGATCGATAATGTGACCTTCCCGGCGATGTCGATCACGGTGTTTGCGATACCGAAGTAAAAACGGGAGACGCGCCTCATGGCCTTCGAGACTTGGCCGTACGCCATCACGAATGCGAGCCACGGTTGAGCAGAGCATCGACTGCTGACTCAACCTTCTCGAAAGGTTGGTCTGGTCTCGGCGCAGGTTGCAGCCGCCCCTGGCGATCAATCAGAAAAATAGCCGGAAAACGCGCAATGTCTCGATAGAGGTTGGGGACATGCCCACTCAGCGTGAGCAGCGGGTAGCTCACCGGAACCCGCTCCAGGTATTTCCGTTGTACATTAACGTCCTCGTCCGATAGCCCGAACACAACGAATCCCTGATCCTTCCGCTCTTGGTACAGGCGGTCGAGCTTCGGCATCTCCGCCCGACAGGGTCCACACCAGGTCGCCCAAATATTGACGAGCACGACCTTGCCCTTTTGATCTTCGAGGCGCTGGGCCTTCCCTAGAATGTCCGGGGTGTCGAAGGGCGGCGCTGCCACATCCCGCAGCGCCAGGTTTCGTGACTGCTTCGAACGAGTGATGCCGTCGCTCACAGGTTTCCAAGCGAGCCCCAGCGACAGAATCGCGAGGGCAAGACCTATTTTGCCGGACAAAGAAAGCGCGTTCCGGCGGCGGTCCTTTACGGCTAGAGCGAGGGTAACGAGAAACGGTACGCTCATCGCGGCTGTCGACAATGAGAGGCGAAAAAGCCAGTCCTTTTCGAGATCGGCGCTTCGCGCCGTGAGTGTGCTATAGACGAGCGCGTACAAGAAAAGAGCTGCCAGCGGCGAGAGGATACCGGAGACAAGTACAAGGTATCTGGATAGTTTGATCATGGACAGTAGGGACTTCTAACGCGGCCCAGTGTATATTCAGCCCCGCCCGTTCGCAACGCTGCGCAGTAACTTTCATGTGGAGTTCAGATTGAACGCTTTGGGAGCTAGCCCAGGGTGCGGTTGAAACATCGCTATTCCACTCATTGCCCGGGTTTTGCGCTTAATCGCGTTGATTTCGCCGGGATACCACCCAATGTTGTGGTCAAGACGCGTGCAGGATCACCGGTCCGCTCGCCGACTGGTATCCTTACAGCCGATGAATCGCAGGGCTTTGAGTAAGCAGAACTCCGCCCGAAGCTATCGCTGGCTTCAAATCTGGCTGGGAGTGGGTGTCCTGCTCGCACTTCTCTTGCTCGCCAACTCCCTCCGCGATTACTTCTTTGTTGCCAGCATCTTCTCTACGCAACAGGTCAGGCGTCAAGTTACTGAACACGTCGTGGCATTTGAACACAATTTACGGGAGAACTGGATCCCTGGGGCATCGCGGCTCAAACTGCTGATGGACGAGATGGCGACTGGATCGCGAAAACCACTATGGATTGTGCTGCGCGATCCGGACGGGCACGTCCTTGAGCAGACGGGTACCCCGGAACGTCAGGTGTTCACACACGATCAGGAAACTAGCCACTTTCAGAGCCGCGAACCACTGTTTGACGTCATTGCGAGCAGCCAAGGGGAAGCCGTGGTGGAAGTGTTTCCCGTCTACGCGGGAAGTCCGCGGCCCTCGACGGAGAGTGCGGGAACTGGGAGTCGCCGTGGACCATTCGTGATCGCCACCGAAGTGGCGATGCCGTTGAGCGCCGCGGACGCGACGACGTTATGGCCCATTCGGCGGAACCTCATGATTAACATTGCCGCTGCCCTCGCGCTTTTGCTCACGGTCGGGCTGACGACCTGGGGGTTTCGTTCATATGTACGCGGCAAGCAGCTCGAGCAGCAAGTCGAGATTGCGCGACAAGTGCAAGCCAACCTTTTGCCGAGAAACGCCGACCTCGGTGGCGGAGGAGTTCAAGTGGCAGTGGAATATCAACCGGCAGAGGAAATTGCGGGCGATTTCTACGATACATTCCAAACCGAAGCAGGGCTCGCACTCGTGATTGGAGATGTTTCGGGCAAAGGCATTCCCGCTGCGCTATTGATGGGAGTAATTCATGGCGCTGTGCGATCAGGCATGTGGACACAGTCCCGTGCGGACCACGAGCACGAAACTGCCGAACTCAACCGCCTGCTTTGCGAGCGCGCTTCTGGGGACCGGTTTGCCACAATGTTCTGGAGCTACTGTGATCTGGAGAATACCGTGGTGCACTACGTGAACGCCGGGCATTGCACTCCCATGTTGATTGCTCTGCGCAATGGCAAAGCCGAAATTCGACGACTCGATGTGGGTGGCCCTGTGCTGGGCCTCTTGCCGGCAGTTGCTTACACGCAGGGTCGTGCCGAGATCCAACCTGGGGATGTGATGGTGCTCTACTCCGATGGGCTTTTAGAGGCTACCAACCGGTTGGGGGAAGAATTTGGGGAGTCGCGACTGGAGGCATTGCTCTTGCGATCGCCAACCGCGAGCCCAGAGGAGATCCGTAGTTCCATTCTCTCCACTGTGGAAAATTTTTTGGGAGATGTTGCGGCACATGATGATCTGACTTGCTTAGTGGCAAAGTTTGGGAGTCGTGCATAAGCCCATTCATATTTCGTCGTGAACGCATTAATCCCCGGACGCTTAGCAATATGGCCGGATTCCTCATTGGATGAAACATCGCCATTACACTCATTGGCCGGGTTTTGCGTGTTAACGCCTCCTCTCGACAGTTGACCTGGTTAGAGGCGAAAATCACACCCATGGAACGCACTAGTGAACAGCTGCTTAAATGGGAGCCGTTTCCCGGCCTGCCTCGCGATCTGGATACGCCATCACTAACGACTGACTACCACAATGGGTTTCACTTGATTCTGGCCGAACCACGCGCAAACGGGCGTGCCTTCAGGGTAGAGTTCGAGCAACCCCTCGCGTTCCGTTCCGTTAACGAGAGCTATCGTTTGAAGCTAATCGAGCCTATCAATTCGCAACTACCGTGGCCAACCTTCAAGGTCGAGCATTCGACGTGGGTCGAGTGGTTTCACGACCAGTCGCTTGGAATTTACCGCGACTGGGCCGTCGAGCATTTTTTATTCATGGGGGAGCACGTCATTGAAGTGCTGTCGGTCGTACAGCCTGTAATCACTGAAATCGAGCGCCCCTCCACTTTTGGATGCTGGTAGTTGACGCTAAATCCCCCTATCGCTCGTTGGCCGGGCTACCGGATTTTTCCGGTTGTAATCGCCGAAGCAGGCCCCATGCCCGCAGCGACGGGTGAGCCAATTTCGGTTAGCGCACCGGTGGCGGCATGGATGGCGAACACGGACACGTTATTGGAGTTGAGATTCGCCACATACGCGAACTGGCTCGAAGAATCCACCGTAACTGAAACGGGAGTAGCGCCAGTGGCGACAGGAGAGCCCACCGCCGTCAACATGCCGGTTGCAGCGTCGATGGTGAATGCCGAAACGTCATTGGAATCGAAATTTGCCACGTATGCGAACTTTCCGGAGGGGGCCATGGTCACGGAAACAGGGCCGCCTCCAGTGGCTACCGGCGAGCCCACCGCGGTCAGCGCCCCAGTTGTTGCATTGATGCCGAATACGGAAATGTTGGCGGAATTGAAGTTCGACACATAGGCGAACCGGCCCGACGGATCCAACGTGATCGAAACCGGGCCACTGCCGCTGGCTACCGGCAAGCTTACCGCTGTCAGTGCTCCAGTTGTGCCATCGACGTTGAACACGGAAACGTCGCTGGAAGTAAAATTCACCGCATAGGCGAACTTCCCGGAAGGGGCTACCGCCACGGAAAATGGTTTATCCCCACCAGTGGCCTTTGAACTCGTTGCGGTTAGCGCCCCAGTTTGCGCATTGATCGAGAACACCGAAATGTCACCTGATGTTTCATTGGCCACATAGGCAAATTCTCCTGTAGGACTTACCGTCACAGCCCGAGGCGCCCGGCCCGCAGCGACCGGCGATCCATTCAGAGTCAACTTCCCAGTGCTGGCGTCGCTGGTAAACACCGAGATGTCGCCAGAAGCAAGATTTGCCACATAAGCGTGTTTCCCCGTGGGATCCAGCGTCACCGAAATAGGGTGCGCGCCGCCGGTTCGCGTCTGGCCTGTCGGCCGCAGCTGCCCAGTGGCTTCGTCGATCGTGTAGGAGGAAATCGTGTTGTCAGCGGTGTTGGCTACATAGGCGAAGCGCGAGTATTGCGCTGTCGGGTTGTATTGGGCGTTGTAGCCACAGCCCGCCAGCGATGTTGTCAGCAGGACAAGAAGGTACAGCTTGAGGCGTAAAGCGTTTCGCATGATCATCTCAGTTTCGGCCACGTTGGTCCGCGTCGAGAGCGAGACGAACGAAATCGTTCGTCGTATTCTTGCTCGTGGTTGTCGCTCTCGCGTTCGCATCCATGCTGGCATCTCCATTCCCGGCAATCCGGGCCCCTTTGCTGCACTTTCAATATGCAGGTTGCGGCCATGGAACACTTGTCCGAACGTCTGTGTTGTTTTGCTGGGAGTCCGTGGTTAGAAATGGACTGTGTTTGGATGGCTTGTCAGAAGTAACTGAAAATCAGAGGACTATGGCAAATGCCTTGTTTCACGGCTCAGTCGAGCCGCCAGAAGTCCGAGGTCAGTCCCGGCGAACGGAAGAGTTCGTGGGCCTCGTCCACGGTTCGGCGCCTCCAATCGGGAGATAAGCGATCGCGGTACCATGCGTCAGCCAGCTTCCAGGCCTGCTCCAGGCTCAAGGTTCCGCCACGCGGAAGCCTCCAGGCTGCGCACCAACGATCGATGTGCTCTTCCGACCGGAAGAGGAGCATGGTTTTTCAATTGAAGACCATGTCGTCCCACCAGCGGCGGGCCGGAATGGCGAAATGAACCACTCCCGGCGGTTGGGATGTCACCACACCTTGGCGAACCTGGATGGTCATGCTCTCGCCGCAACATCCACAGGACGCAAGCACGCGCCCGTCGCCCTGCAACATGGCGATTACGCCCAACGCGTCCCAGATACAGTTTCCGTACCAGCGCCGGGGGTTGCCGGTTCCGCCGGTTTCCACCACGAAGGGTGTGGGAACAGCCGACAGCGGGTTCGCCATAAGGACTTCGCCGCTGCCGGGCTGAAGCACGAGCATGTGCGCGGTGGCCAGTTCGTGGAATGCATCCGCGATCTCGCCGACGCTGCATCCAAGATCTGCGGCAACCTCTTCCTTGGAAGGGCACCGGCCCATCTCCAGAAACAACTCATACAGCCGGACTCGCACTCGATTTTTGAAATCAGCGGGCATAATTATGGAGACGCGCTTACCGTTTCGCCGGCGGTGCGTCGTCGCCCCAGGGCAACCGGCGCGGACCGTCCCAGGGGTCCACGTTGGCTCGCTTGGCCCACGCGTCCCATTCGGCCGCGAGTTTCCTGACGAGCTCGGGGTGGCTGGCGGCGAGATTGTTGCTCTCGACGCGGTCCGCGGCCATATCGTAGAGCTCCCAATCATCCGGATAGGTTGACACGATCTTCCAGTTTCCTGATCGCACCCCGCGGTTGCCTTCGTGCTCCCAGAAAAGCGGCTGCGTGCGAGCGAGGGCGCGGCCCGCAAGGGCGGGACGCAGGCTGACACCCTCCATCGGTTGAATGGTGTGGCCGTTGTACTCGCGCGGGTATGCCGCGCCTGCCACGTCGAGGACGGTCGGCATTACGTCAATGACGTGTGCCGGCTGATTCTCAAGGGCGTTGCGCCGGCTGGCGGGAATGCCCCGTGGCCAGTGCACGATCAGCGGCGCAGCGATGCCGCCCTCCTGCGTGAAATGCTTGAACCGCCGGAAGGGAGTGCTGCTGAGCGTGGCCCAGTTCATGCCCAGGTACAGGTTCGAGTTCGGCCCGCCTGGAGGATCGCCGTTGAACCGCCCGTCCGGACCAGACTCGGCGTTAGCGCCGTTATCCGACAGGAATACGATCATCGTGTTGTCGAGGACGCCGCGAACTTCCAGCTCCTTGACCAGCTTGCCCACGCTCGTATCAATGGCCTCGATCATCGCGGCGTAGACGGCCATCAAATGGTCGAAGCGGTCCTTGGCTTCGGGGGAGAGCGATTCCCAGGCCGGTGATTCCGCTTGACGGGGACTCAGTGGCCACTTGGGGTCAATTAAGCCCATCTTGATCTGGCGGCGGTACCGCGCCTCCCGCAACTGGTCCCAACCCGCTTTATACTTGCCGCGATGCTTGGCGATCAGGTCCGCCGGCGCCATCAACGGGAAGTGCGGCGCATTGTAGGGCAGGTAGAGGAAGAATGGCTTGTTTGCCTTGCGCGCTTCGTCAATGAACTTCAGACCGAAGTCGGTCCACAGGTAGGTGGCGTACCAATTCTTGCCAAATACCGGCGAATCACGCGGTGTCGGCGTACCGTCGAGATACAGCGGTTCATGAGCGCGACGGGTGAGCACATCGTCGCCCCCCTGGAAGTTCTGGTTGGGGAAGTACATGCCTCCGGCACGCAGGCTGAGCACACGGTCGAACCCGCGCTGCCAGGGCGGCGACCCGTGGTCCTGGCCCAGATGCCACTTGCCGGACATGGCGGTGAAGTAGCCGGCTTCATGCAACGCCTCGGCGATTGTGACCGAGCGATCGTTGAGCCGCCCGGTCGTGCCGACCGAGCCCGGACGGATGACGTTATCAAGATGGCCCATGCCCGCCTGGTGCGGGTACAGACCGGTCAGGAGACTGGCGCGCGTCGGCGAGCACCGTGGCGTGCTGTAGAACTGCGTGAATCGGACGCCGCGCGCGGCCAGCGCGTCGAGATTCGGCGTGGGAATCTCACTGCCATACGGGCCGATGTCGGACCATCCCATGTCGTCCACGAGAATGAGGATGATGTTCGGTCGAACATCGGTTTGAGCTTTTGGCTTCACGCGCGAGGCGCCGAGCGCGATTGTGCCAGCCACTGCGGCCGCCGCGACGAGCATCGCTAACCGAAGTCGTTGAGAGCGTCTGGTCAGCATTGGGATTCCAAGAACTGCGGCGGAAGTTTACCACAGCGCAAGGGCGAAACGTCTTTCGACGTCATATACTCAACCTGCTTCGTATGAGCTTACTTCGCACCGCGCTCGCGTCGCGCATAGGTCGGGCCCCTCTCTGGACAATTGCGGCGGTGATCGTCGCCGCGGGAGTGGCAGCGTGGATCGCCATCGGCCGCTATTCTGTCTGTCCGCGCGCAGAACATGCAGCCAGCAACGAAATCGGAGAGGACAACGCGTTCCGTCCGACGATTGAGAACGTGGCCCCGGCGCCTGGGGCCGCACCTGATGGCATGGTCTGGATTCCGGGCGGCGAGTTTTCAATGGGAGCTGCCGAACCGGCCAACCGGGCGGATGTGGTGGGCATGCAGGCGATCGCCGATTCGCAACCGGTCCACCGTGTTTCAGTCGACGGCTTCTGGATGGACCGGACTGAAGTGACCAACGACCAGTTCGCCGCGTTCGTCAATGCGACTGGCTATGTGACCATCGCCGAACACACGCCGCGCGCCGAGGATTTTCCCGGTGCGCCGCGTGACCGGCTGGTTGCCGGGTCTGCCGTATTCTCGCCGCCCGATCATCCCGTGCCGCTCGATAACGAATTGCAATGGTGGGTGTACGTAAAGGGGGCGAACTGGCGCCATCCGTCCGGCGCGGACAGCACGATCACGGGGAAGGGCAACTATCCGGTCGTGCACGTGGCCTACGAGGATGCAGAAGCCTACGCGAAATGGGCCGGCAAGCGGCTACCCACGGAAGCGGAGTGGGAGTTCGCCGCGCGCGGCGGGCTGTCCGGCAAACTCTATCCCTGGGGTGATGAATTCAGCCCCGGTGGGCGGCAGATGGCCAACACCCATCAAGGCCACTTTCCTGACCACGACGCGGGAGGCGACGGTTTCGCGGGCATCGCGCCGGTGGGACAGTTTCCGCCGAACGGCTACGGTCTCGTTGACGTTGCCGGAAACGTGTGGGAGTGGGTGAGCGACTGGTATCGGCCGGATTACTACCGCGGTCTGCCCTCAAACGAGGTTGCCCGCAACCCGCGCGGACCTTCATCTTCCTACGATCCGGACGAGCCTGGTGTCGCCAAGCGCGTGCACCGCGGCGGATCGTTTCTCTGCACCGATCAGTACTGCTCGCGCTACATGGTAGGCACGCGCGGCAAGGGAGAGGTAGGCACGGGCACGAACCACCTTGGTTTTCGTTGCCTTCTCTCACCGGCGTCGCGGTAGGCTGCCGCCCGAAGCGGAAGCCGTCACTGGCCTATGGCTGGCGCAACTGTGCGAGAGCGCGGAAAGAGGCGGAACACGAAGCATACTAATCGCTGGCGTAGCATTGCCATTACACTCATTGGCCAGCTTGTGCTAACGCCTGATTACCACAGTTGACGACTGGTATTCACCTCACCAGAGGCGCATTGTGTGATCGGATGGTAGGCTAGTGCTGAAGGATCGAAACCATCATCGGCGGCTTGGCAATGCCTGCTCTGTCATTGGTACAGCAGATCCGGTCTCGATAAATGACAACTCCTTTTTCTGATAAGGCGCCAGATTTGGAAGGTCGGATCTCAACCCGGCATGTGTTCGAGACCAGGATCCGGATTTGCCTGCAACGGGAAAGCCCGAACCTTACCCTACAGGGCTGGACCCGTAATCTCAGCGAAAGTGGCCTGAACGCATTCGTGGCTCAAGCCCTGACACTGGGCGAGTTGGTTACGCTCGAAATCCCGTTGTCGGGCTCAGACCAACAGGTAATCCCAGCGAAGGTTGTCCGGGCGCTGGGAACTGAGTACGGATTTCAGTTCACCGCATTGAGCGCTGAACAACGCATGCAGATCCGGGCGGCGCTCAAAGGACGGCCGGCGATACCCTACCACGGCTCTGGACGATGACTCTGGAAGTACCGACTTGAACTCGGCGAACTCCCACTTCTGCCGACCAATCGTCGCCGGTTAGCGTTGGAGATCATGGTCACCTCGGCTTGTGATCTGGATCACTTGCGGTCAGGGCACACTCCCCATACACTCACTTCGTGCGATGTTTCACCATCCTCGCGTCTGCGTTCTTAACCCTTTATTGGGTTGCCGCTCCCATATTGGGTTGCGCCTTAACAGATAGGGTGATTCCAGCACAGAAGCACGAATGCTGTGAACACCTGACCCAGACATGCAGCTTGCCGAAGATGCCGTCATCGCATGCGTGCTGCAAAATGGAAGCGCAGCCGAGCGGCGCGATGGTTGTCACAATCGAACCGCAATCGGTGCCGGCGTTGCACGTGGTTCCGGCTGTCTCTGTAACAGCAAGGCCACAATTATTCGCACGACTCCACCAAAGCCAGCATCATCATCCTCCCGGCGAGTTCCTGCCTGAAACGACCATCCTGAGAATCTAGGCGTCTCTCTGTCTTTGTGTATTTGGGCGCAAGCCCAAAGTGTTTGTCCCTAGTTGACGGAGAGTATCTATGAGATTCGTGCATGTACTACTTCTGCTGGGCGCGTGTGTTCTCACCGCCAGCGCGGAGGACCCGTTTGTGGTGGCGGATGCGTTGCTGCCACAACACCAGCACGCCAGTGCTTCCGGGCCGGTATTGACGCTCGATGAAATCGAGCAGATGGCAATGCTCGGCAACCCAGACATCCGGGTTGCGGTGCGCCAGTTGAGTGTGGTTGAGGCCCGTGTTCCGGCTGCCGGGGCACTGGATGATCCCATGCTCGGTTACCGCGGCTGGGGCGTGCCTCTTTCGCAGCCCTGGAATTACAACGCCGCACAAAACATGTTCATGGTGAGCCAGAACCTTCCAGGGTTCGGTAAACGCGGGTTGCGCACTGACATTGCGCGTACTGACGTAACCGAAGCCAAAGCGGCATTAGAGAATACGCGGCTCAATATCCGTGTACAGGTGCGCAAGGCCTTCTACGATCTGCTTCGCACCCAGGACGAACTTCGCATCCACGATGAGCATGTCGGCATCGCCCGGCAGGCGGTCGAAGCGGCGCGCATCAAGTACACAGTAGGCAATGTGCCGCAGCAGGACATCCTGAAGGCGCAGGTTGCGCTCACCCGGCTGGCGGAACACTTGATTCATTTCGAACAGGACGCCGATGTCGCCTGCGCACGGTTGAACACACTGCTGGGACGCGATCCCGCGACTTCCATCGCCGTTCGCGGAGAGTACGCGGTCCCGCAACATTTGCCGGGAATCCTGGACCTCGAAAAGACCGCGCTGGCCTCGCGGCCGGACCTGGCGCAAGCGCAAGCCGCACTCGAAAAAAGCCGGCAGGAGCAATCGCTGGCCTCGAAAGCCTATTCACCCGACTTCACCGTGGCAGCGGGATACATGCTCATGCCGACCGGCTCCGACCACCGGAACAACTACATGCTGGAGGGCTCGATCAATCTGCCGTGGCTGAATCGTCGCAAGCACGACTCCGAGATTGCCGAAGCCAAGGCCAGGGTGAACGAACAGGACGCCGAATTCGCCGCCATGCGCAATGCCGCCTTCGGCCAGATCCAGGAGACGCTGGTGCAAGTGAAAGCGGCCAAGCGGTTGGCGGACGTTTACCACGACGCGTTACAGCCGCAGTCCGAGGCGACTCTCCGTTCGACCGTAATTGCCTATGAGAACGACCGCACCGACTTTCTCAATCTGCTCGATAGCCAGAGTACGGTCGTAGACATTGACCTGGCCTATTTCCAGGCTCTCGCGGACTTCGAAACCCGCTTTGCAGACCTTGAACTCGCGGTAGGAACACCGCTCCCAAGAGACGGAAAGGTAAACAGCACGCCGGAGGTGGCGCAATGAATGAAGCTAGATACAAATTTGGATTTGGGGTTGCCCTGGCCGCGTGTTTCGCACTCGCCGGAACTCTGGCCTATGTGACTTGGGGTAATAGATACGCTGCGCCTGAAGAGATCAATGTTGTCGCCGCTAAAGGACCCAGCCCGACGGAGCAACCCGCGGAGGGCACCGCTCCGTCCTCGAACTCTGGCCCGGCACTCATTCCTGTGCAGTTGTCGCCGCAGCGTTTGCAGGCGATCGGGGTGACGACTGCTTTGGTCGAACAGCGGGACGTCAGCAATGACCTCCGCGTTCCCGGCAACGTCGAAGCCGACGAACGCCGACTCGCCTATGTGCAAACACGTTTCCCCGGATGGATTCAGAAGGTGTTTGCCAACGCAACGTACCAGTATGTCCACAAAGGAGAGCCGCTGTTCACGATCTATAGCCAGGAACTGGTCAGCACCGAGCAGGAATATCTTTTAGCGAAGCAGAATCAGCAGGCCTTCGCAACTGATGGGCACGGCACCGCCACCAAAGAGCGTGACTGGTTGCTGCAAGCCTCTGCGGACCGCCTGCGCCAGTTTGGGGTGCCCGCAAGCGAACTAGCGAGGTTGGAGAAGAGCGGGACGGTCCAACTTGACATCGCGATTGAGTCTCCGGCTTCTGGCTTCATCACCGAATTCAATGCGCTGCCCAACCAGTACGCGCAGGCGGAGACCAAGCTCTACACCATCGCCGACCTTTCGAGCGTGTGGGTTTACGCGAATGTATATCAAACCGACGTTGGCCAGCTGAGGCCGGGTACGCCCGCTACGGTCACGGTGGATGCTTATCCGGGAAGAAACTTCCACGGGCGGATTGACCAGATTTTGCCGCAGGTTGATGCCATGACCCGTACCGTCCGCGTGCGCTTTGTGTTCAGCAATCCGGGGCTGGCACTGAAGCCCGGAATGTTTGTAAACGTCACGATGAAAGTTCCACTCGGACGGCAACTGGTGATTCCAGCCTCGGCCGCTTTGCAGGCGGGTTCACGGGAAATTGCTTTCATTGACCACGGCGGCGGATACCTCGAACCTCGCGAGATCGAAATTGGTCCGCGGCTTGACGATCACGTGGTCATCACAAAGGGATTGCGTGTGGGCGACAAGATTGTTTCCTCGGCAAACTTCCTTCTGGACTCAGAGGCGCAACTCCAGGCCGCGATCGGCTCGTTCGTGCCTCCTCCACCGGGCGCGGGCGAGGCCGCGTCTATGAACATGTCCAAACGGGAAGTGATGGTTGATTTTACTACCGAACCGTCTCCACCCCACAAAGGGAACAATTCTGTACGCATAAAACTTTCGGACGCCGATGGCAAGGCCGTCACGGCAGCCCAGGTGAACGTGACTTTCTACATGCCGGCGATGTCAGCGATGGGAATGGCGGCCGTCAAGAAAACGGCGACGCTGACCGGCAAAGGCGACGGCACTTATGAGGCCGGCCTGGAACTTCCCAGCGGAGGTTCGTACCAGGTGACCGTCATCGCTCTGCATGACGGACAGCGGATCGCTTCCAAGCAACTGACCGTGAACGTCACAGGAGGCATGTGATGATTTCGCGAATCATTGAAGTCTGTGAGCGAAACCGCTTCCTGGTTTTCACCGCGGTTGCATTTCTAATTGTTGCTGGAGTCTGGTCTCTTTACCACATCCCGCTCGACGCACTTCCCGATATCAGCGATGTGCAGGTCGTCATTCACACCGAGTGGCCGGGAGAGCCGCCTAATGTGATCGAGGACCAGGTTACGTATCCTCTTGTCACAACCCTGCTCGCTGCACCTCACGTCAAAGCCGTGCGGGCGCAAACCATGTTCGGGGATTCATACGTCTTCGTGGTTTTCGAGGATGGTACGGACCTTTATTGGGCGCGGTCCCGGGTCACCGAATACTTGCAGCAGATCGCGGGTCGGTTGCCTCCTGATGTGCATCCGGCCATTGGGCCCGACGCAACTGGCGCTGGTTGGGTGTACGAATACGCAGTGATTGACCGCACGCACGGCAAGAGCCTGGCGGATCTGCGTGCCTTGCAGGACTGGTACCTGCGCTATCAGTTGGAGACGGTGCCGGGTGTAGCGGAGGTGGCCACGATTGGCGGCTACGTCCGGCAGTATCAGGTCAGGCTCGATCCCAATAAGTTGTTCTCGTACGGGATTCCGCTTTCCACAGTGATTGACCGCGTCAGAGAAAGCACGAATGAAGTCGGTGGCGATGTTTTGGAAATGAGCGGCGCCGAATACATGGTGCGCGGACTGGGATATTTGCGCTCGCTTCAGGACCTGGAAAACATCCCGGTAGCAACCAAGAACGGAACGCCGGTGCTGGTGCGAGATTTGGGCTCGGTAGCGTTCGGTCCCGAAGTGCGGCGCGGCGCCGCCGATTGGCAGGGCGAAGGCGAAGCGGTCGGCGGAATTGTGGTCATGCGCTTCGGCATGAATGCCTTGGACGTGATCAACGGAGTAAAAGCCAAGCTGAAGCAGATTGCACCCTCGTTGCCACCCGGCGTCGAAGTAGTTACCGGATACGATCGCTCGTGGCTGATTGACGAGTCCATCAAGACGCTTAAGCGCGATCTGATCGCGGAAGCCATCATCGTCAGCTTCGTCAGCATCGCATTTCTTTTTCATCTCCGTTCCGCTTTAGTGCCGATCATCACGTTGCCGATCGCTGTCCTGGGCGCGTTCATTCCTATGTATTTCCTGCACGTCAGCTCGAATGTGATGTCACTCGGCGGGCTGGCGCTGGCAATCGGCGTGTTGATAGACGCGGCCATCGTGATGGTCGAGAACGGCTACAAGCATCTGGCGGAACGCAATGGCCTCGCTCCGGGGGAACAGATGAGCGAGGCAAAGCGGCGGGGCATCTTGTTGGGCGCGGCCAAGCAGGTTGGCCCGGCACTGTTCTACTCGCTGATCATTATTCTGGTGTCATTCCTTCCCGTGTTCCTGCTGGAGGCGCAGGAGGGGCGTATGTTTCGTCCGCTGGCTTGGACCAAAACGCTAGCCTTGGTGTTCTCCTCGTTGCTTTCGATCACCCTGGTCCCCGTATTGATGCCGCTGTTTATTCGCGGACGTTTGCGCCCGGAATCGGAGAACCCCGCTGCACGCGTGACTCAGGCCCTTTACCTTCCAGTCCTGAAGTGGTGCTTGCGTCACTGGAAAGTGGTCATCGTCGTCAACCTGATCTTCCTGGCGGTGACGATTCCGCTGTATTTCAAACTCGGCAGCCAGTTCATGCCTCCTCTCTATGAGGGGTCGTCGCTCTACATGCCGAGCGCTCTGCCGGGTATCTCAATCACTCAAGCCAGTGCGCTCATGCAGGAGCAGGACCGCATCATTCGCTCGTTTCCCGAAGTTTCCACCGTCTTCGGAACGGTGGGCCGCTCGGACAGCGCCACCGACAACGCCCCTCTCGACATGTATGACACAACCGTTATGCTCAAACCGCGTGAACAGTGGCGCCCCGGCATGACCTACGAAAAGCTCATCCAGGATATGGACGAAAAGCTTCAATTTCCCGGCTTGACCAACACCTGGACCATGCCGGTGGCCAGCCGGCTCGACATGGAGTTAACCGGCATCAAGACGCCGGTGGGTTTGAAAATTCAAGGACCGGAATTGGGTCAGATCCAGGAAATCGGGTCACGAATTCAGCAGATTCTCTCCACTATGCCTACTACAAACTCGGTATTCGCCGAGAAAGTGTCGCAAGGGTTCTACCTGAACGTGGACGTGAACCGGCCTGAAGCAGCGCGATACGGACTGACCGTCGCAGATGTGCAACGCGTGATCAGCTCGGCCATCGGCGGTGCCAACGTGGCGGAAAATGTGGAAGGACGCGAGCGCTTCCCCATCAATGTGCGCTACGAGCATACCTTTCGCGATGATCCGGTTGCCATCAGCCGCGTGCTGATCGGGACTCCCACGGGCGCACAAATTCCGATCACAGAAGTAGCGCGAGTTTTTTTCTCGCGCGGCCCCGCCATGATCCGCGACGAAGACGGCGCACTGACCGGTTACGTCTTTCTCGATCTGAAAACCAAGAACTACGGCGGATTCGTAAACCAGGCCAACAAGCTGCTGAAAGAAAAACTCGCCATGCCCGCGGGATACACCTATCGCTGGGCCGGAGAATATGAATTCGAATTACGCGCCAAGGAACGGTTGAAGATCATCTTGCCCATCGTTTTCTTCGTGATCTTTATCCTTCTGTACATGGTCTTCAAGTCGGCGGCCGAGGCGGCCGTACTCATCTTTCCCACGCTTTATGCCATGTCGGGAGGGCTCCTATTGCAATGGACACTGGGCTACAACTTCAGTGTTGCCGTCTGGGTGGGTTATATCGCATTGTTCGGGATTGCGGTCGAAACCGGAGTAGTCATGGTCGTCTACCTGCACGAGGCCCTACAGCAGCGAATCGCATCTGGCACTCTCCTGACCAAGGAAGATGTTGAACAGGCGGCAATTGACGGTGCGGTACAACGGCTGCGTCCAAAACTGATGACCGTGACCGCGGTGATTTTGAGTCTCGCTCCGATCTTGTGGGAATCGGGTATTGGATCCGATGTGATGAAACCGATCGCTGCACCCATCGTCGGGGGAATGATCACGTCAACGATCCATGTTTTGATCCTGGTGCCTGTGTTTTTCTATTTGGTGAATCGCCGCGAAGTGCGGCACAGGAGAGATGCTCACAGCAATGATCCCTTTCCTCCTACACATACCAAGACGATAAAAGAAGCCGGATGAAGTGGATCCAGCGCCGAGAAACGCCCTTATCGCCATTAATTCCCGAATGGCGGCAATCCGGAAACCATCTGTCAGTTGGCGAAAAATCGCCATTATACGCATTGACCAACTGAACTCATTGGGCACCCGAAAGACCAACACCTCATGCCCAACCACCGCACACTGCAAAAGGACTACAATAAGCTGTGCGCTATTACACCACTAAGCCGTTGAATGGCGGGATCAGGTTCAAGTGCGTTTTCTGCGAACACAGTGTTGGCACGCTTGATTTCGATCACACCAAGGGCAACCGCCGGACCCAGGCGGCAGCCGCCATCAATCAGCACGCCAAGGAATTACATCTCTCCCAGATACGCTTTGCCGACCCCATGAAGTTGGGCAGCCGGGGTGCGCTTTGAGGTTCATTGCCCGGTATCTAAACTGGCTTCTGCTATACTCTTTATGACGCTTTTGCACGGTTTGCTTGTTTTCGCGGTGGTCTTCAGTTGGACCAGTTTCATCTCCGCCTTTCCTGCCCGCCGTTTTATTCAGCGCCAAATCTAAATTGAACGTGAGCGGCGTGGGAACTCCGACGTGTGTCCGAGTGTGTGACGACAGGCCCCTCCAGAAAGAAACAAAAATCGAATGACTACATTTACAGAACTGCCCTTGTCTGCTGCCTTGCAGCAGAGGTTGGCGGCAGCTCAATTCACAACCTTGACCCCCATCCAGGAGAAAGCCATTCCTCCTGCCCTTGAAGGCAAAGACGTAATCGGCACAGCGCAGACGGGGACCGGCAAGACACTGGCATTCCTGCTACCGCTGATTGAAATGCTGCGGCGCGCTCCGGCACGCCAGGCGAACGCGCTGGTCCTGCTACCGACGCGCGAGCTGGCCATGCAAGTCCATGAGCAATACGAACAACTGCGCGACCGCGCCATGCCGAAAGCAGCGCTTGTAATTGGCGGAGTGGCGGAGAAAACGCAAATCCAACATCTCCGCGCTGGGGCCGGGCTGATTATCGCCACTCCGGGGCGATTGCAGGACTTTCTCGATCGCAAGCTGGCGGACGTACGCCAGATCAAGATTTTGGTGCTGGACGAAGCCGACCGTATGTTGGACATGGGATTTCTGCCCGCCATCCGGCGTATCGTGGCGAGACTTCCTCAACAACGCCAGACGCTGTGTTTCTCAGCAACCATGGAACAGTCCGTCGCCAACCTGGTGCATGAATACATGCGCAACCCGGTTCGAGTGGCGTTGGGCTCGGTGCTGAAGCCGGCGGAAAGTGTGGGGCTCACGGCGTACGAAGTGCGCCCAGAGGGAAAAATGGACGCGCTGCGGCAGTTGCTCTACGCGGAAACCGGCCAGACCCTGGTCTTCGCCCGCACCAAGCGGGGCGCGGAACGAATCGCCAAATCGCTGGCACGCGACGGGTTTAATGCTGCCATGATCCACGGTGACCGCTCCCAGTCGCAGCGAAACAAAGCTCTGAGCGGCTTCCAGGAAGGCCACTTCCAGGTGCTGGTCGCGACTGACATCGCTTCGCGTGGCTTGCACGTGGACGACGTCGCCCACGTGATTAACTACGACCTGCCCAAGATGGCGGAAGATTTCATTCACCGCGTGGGACGCACTGGCCGGGCCGGATCGCAAGGTCACGCTTCATCGCTGGTGGCCGGCGCGGAAGTAATGGAACTGCGGCAGATCGAACGTACTCTGAAGCTGCGCATCGAGCGCAAGCAACTGGACGCATCCGCAGAAGATCAGCCCAAGCGGGTGGTGCAAAACACACTCGCTTCACGGACCTTGACGGCGTTGCCGGGCGAGGTTTTTGTATAGCCGGAACTTAGGGGGGAGCGAGTCCCCCCTTTCGCACTAATTGCAGGCCAATGCCACTAGCGGGAGAAGGTCAGTTCCTGCACCTTGGCCATCTCATCGTATTCATCTTTTGACAAGCGCAGCTCTGGAGCTCCCAGATTTTCGTTCAGGTGTTTTACTGACGAGGTCCCCGGAATTGTCAGAATCTTAGGCGAGCGCTGCAACAACCACGCCAGCGCAACCTGCATTGAAGACGCGTTGTGCGCTCTGGCTACTTTGTGGACGCTATCCATGCCCGCCTGCCCGGCGGCCAGCGGGAACCAGGGAAGGAACACCATGTCATTCTTTTCGCAATATTCCACCACATAGTCCCACTCGCGGTCGGCAAAGCTGTAGCGGTTCTGCACGGAAACAATCGGGCAGACTTTGCGGGCACGCTCGATGTGTTCTTTCGTGACGTTCGACAGGCCAATGTGGCGGATTTTTCCCTGCTTCTGCATGTCCGTCAGGGCCTTCAGGGAATCTTCAATCGAAACCATCGGATCTGGAATATGGAGTTGGAACAGGTCAATGCGCTCAAGCTTGAGCCGCTTCAGACTGCCTTCAACACACTGCTTCAGATAGGGCGGGGTGGCGTTGTGTCCCCACATGCCCGGACCGCCGCGGGTCCAACCGGCTTTGGTTGCGATCACCAGGCCCTCGGGATAGGGATGCAAGGCCTCTGCGATTATTTCCTCGTTGACGTAAGGGCCATACGAATCGGCGGTATCAATGAAATGGACGCCCAATTCCACCGCGCGGCGGAGAACGCGGATGGCTTCAGCGCGGTCTTTTGGCGGGCCCCAGATGCCATCGCCCGTCAGGCGCATGGCTCCATAACCCAATCGGCAGACGGTGAGATCACCGCCCAGTTTCACGGTTCCAGCCGCTTCCAGAGACATTGCTTTTCCCCTTACCAAATCGGAATTTGTCAGGAATGAGATTTTAACAGGATCAATTGCGTCGGTTGGAGGTGGCAGTGAACGCTGCCGCCAAAATTGTAATGAGAGAAATGATGGCCAGGGAAGAGAGGCACAATATGCACCATGCCGCCAGAATAAACCCTTCAATGTAGGTGAGGCGCAGGGCAAATCCTAAACCGGCCAATGCTGCTACCAGCAAAAACGTTCTTCCTTCCGCTTTTTTCCGGCAGAGTTGGGCTAACGCCAGGAGTCCCACATATCCCAGAATTCCAATCAATGCCACGGGAATACCAAAGATTTGCGAGTAGATGCTGCGGTTCACGATGTCACAGTTGAGATTTCCCCCGAAGTCGCAGAAGGAGGAATCCGATGTACCGTAATGGTGGTACAGGGAAATGGATGATACTGCAATACCAGCCACCGCCAGGAACATGATGGCGTTCAGAATCCAGCGCGGGCCCGCTGTCATTGCAGGCTGCACCCGGATTTTTCACTCAGGTAAGCCAGCGGCCTGACGCCTTCCACGATTGAGCCGTCCGGGAATTTCCAGGCAGGAAAGTTCTTGACCCCAGCCTCAATACAGGCAGGCGTCTCAGCCCTCGATCCTTTGATGCCGCACTCTACGTAATGCACATACTGAAATGATGGGCCAAACATCTCCTTCTGCTCGGCGCAATGTTCGCACCAGTAGAGGCCATACATGGTGACCTGTTTCGCGGTGAGGCATTTGGCAAAAGAATCGTGGGACTCTTTGCCTTTGCAGGCGGGAATGAAAAGAAGGCAGGCGGCCAGCCCAATCAGCATGGATGCAATGACAGGCCTGGCGCCCTCCAGATTGGCGGATGGTTTCGGCATGAGCAGTCTTATACCACGACGTTAATCGCGGATGGCAATACATCGAGCGTCTGACAGTGAAGGGTGAGAACTTCTCCATCCACCATCACATCGACGGGCGCATCCAGATGAAAGTCAATTCGTTTCGCCGAGCGCGCTTCCGCCAGGGGATGGTGGATGTGCGTGCCGTCATACAAAGTGGGCAAGTTGCGAATCAGTCCCACACGTCCAATCGGCCCCCAGCGGACGAATTCGACCAACCCATCGTTTACCTCAGCCCTAGGAGCAATCATCATGGTGCCGCCGGTAAATTTGCTGTTGCTGAAAGTCAGAAACAGGCAGGGCCGGCGGTCAATATTGTCTTCGCCATCCACCTGCAATGGGAATGGCCGACGCCTGAATCTTGCCAGGCAGATGAAGATCGAAGTCTGATATCCAAATTCTCCCCAGCCACTGAAACGGCGAGCGCGCAATGTCGCCACGTCTGCCGAAAACCCCATGCTCAGCAAATTAATGTAATGAAGCACGCCATCTTTGTGGCGGAGACGCAAAACATCGCAGGGTTGCGACTTCCCTTTCAGCAATGCATCAAGAGCGTATTCAACCCCTTGGTCGGTGAAGTCGCGTAGAAATGAATTGCCCGTCCCCAATGGAAGGAATGCGAGGCTGGGACGATCGCCTACCTGCGCTTCGGGGAACAATCCGTTGATCACTTCGTAGGAAGTACCATCGCCGCCGACAGCGACGAACTTGCGGTATCCCGTGGCATAAGCGTCACGGGCAATGGAGATGCCGTCGCCGGCCGCAGCAGTTTCCGCGACCTCGAGCTTGATGCCGCCGCTGCGCAATTTATCCAGCGCCGGCCCGACCAGCTTGCGGCAGCGTCCGCCACCCGCGGCGGGATTCACAATGGCGAGAAACTTTTCGTTCACAGGGACTTTACCGCCGACCGCTCTTTCGCTTTGCCGATCTCTTCAGCAAGGATCGTGCGCTTGATCTTCATCGAAGCTGTACGGGGGAAATCACGCTCCCAGATCAAATACCCGCCCACGCGCTTGAAATCCGGCAGACGCCGATTGCGTTCCTGGATTTCCTGTTCCAGTTCATGGCTGAATTCCTGGTTCTGCTCCAGGCGCAAAACCAGCACCAGCATCTCCTTGCCCAAGGTCTTCGCCTTCCACACGTAATTGGCGGCGAAGACACAAAATTCTTTGACCGGCAAACCGTCGAAGGCGGCTTCAATGTCCTCGGGATAAATGTTTTTCCCGCCTTCGGTGACGATCATGTTCTTCTTGCGCCCAAAAAGTTGCAGGTGTCCGTCGTCGTCAAAACGTCCAAGATCGCCGGTGAGCAACCATCCATCAACGATAGTCTCCGCGCTCAACTCCGGATCATCCAGATAATGTGACATTACCGTCTTGCTGTGCGCAGCCACCTCTCCGATGCCTTCGGAGTCGGGGTTCAGTAAACGCAAGTCGACGCCCGGCAAAGGTTTGCCTACCGTGTCGGCGCGAAATGGCTTTAGATCATTCACCGTCAAGACAGTTCCAGCTTCGGTCAAGCCATATCCGTTGGCCACCGGGATCCCCAGATCATAAAAGAATTGCAGGGTCGAAGGCTCCATGAACGCGCCGCCGGTGAACATGGCCAGGAGTTCGCCTCCGAAGGCTTGATGCACCTGCGGCAGAAGTTTGCGGCTCTTCTCCACGTTGGGCTGCTTGCGGGTCAACCGCCTGTTGATTCCAATCATGCGCTTCAGCATGAACCGCTTGAGGGTGGAAAGCTCGTCAAACTTGGCCTTTAATCCGCGCTCCAGATTCTTCAGCACCATCGGCACCAACGCCATGTAGGTAATGCGATAGCGAATCATCGCATCCCGCACAAACTCCGGACGCAACGTGCGCAGATGCACCACGCAGGCGCCGCACACAAACGGCCCGATGAAACCCACCATAAAATCAATGGCGTGATTGGTGGGAAGAATGCTCAGATACCGCACCCCCGGCCAGAACGGATACCAGGCGGTCAGTGACTTGCACTGTTCCAGATAATTTTCGTGGGTCAGCACGCAGCCCTTGGGCCGTCCGCCGGTCCCTGACGAATACACGATGCCAGCGGCATCGTCACGCTTGCGGGAAATAAAGGACGGTTCCCCTTTGCGCTTGAAATCTTCCCAGCGAAAAGCCCCGCCCAAATCCGAGCTGGGAGGCGCTTCGGTCACCAGTACTTTCTCTACTTTGTGTTCTTTGAAGCCATCGGTTCGCATGATGGCGCGCCAGATGTGAAATTCGACAATCAGGAAACGCGCCTTGCTATGCGCTAAGAGCTGCAAATGTTCGGCTGCTGTCAGCTTGTAGTCGAGCGGCACCAGCACTCCGCCACCATAGAAAACGGCATACGCCGAAATCAGCCATTTCGACTGATTGGTCATGATGATGGCGGCGCGGTCAGCGGGCTTAAAGTCCGCGTCCTGGAGCGCACGGGCAAAGGGCAGGGCCACTTCCTTGAAGTCCGAATAGGTCATCCGGACCTTTTCCCGGTCGCGGTCGGCTTCAATTAAGCAGGTTTCGTTCGGCCAACGGTCCAATGCGGCGCGCAGTGCGGAACCGAGGCAGGAGTATTGGTCAAGATCTAACATTCAAAGAACTATTTCACCACAGAGACACAGAGTCACAGAGAAAACCAACTAAAAACTGCGAACCGAGAACTGACAACTGATATCTTCCTCCCCGGTTTTCATTCCTGTATGCAAACGTCCGGAACCTACAAGCGCGACTGAATCCGGCCGGCCAGGGTCCGAAAATCAGAAACCCCTTGCATCTCATAGTCAGGCAGCTCGACATGAAAATGATGTTCGAGTTTCGTCAGCAAGTCGAGCGCTTGCAAGCTGTCGACCCCGAGGGTCTTGAAAAAATCATCGTCTGGAGTCAATTTCTCGCGGCCCACTTTGAAGTGTGAGGCCGCAAGATTCAGTATCTCCTCGAGTGTCTGGTCCGATGTGCGCATATTTCCTAGTTTATATCGAAAAAGATGGATTTCAGGGTAAGTAGGGTTGCGCGTCTGTGCTCTCCACAAACTTACGCAATCCCGCTTCAACTGCCGGTCGCGCGAACAGTTCGCAGAAAATATCGATCTCTTTTTTCAATTCTTCATACGGAATCGGCTTGATGAATCTCTTAGCTGCGGTTGCGGTCGCGCGATCGAATTTCCCCAGCTGCGTAGCGGTGGCACGGGCCACGCGCAAGGCTTCCCCTTCACCCACCATCTGGCTGACCAATCCCACCTGCTGGGCTTTGGTGGCATTGAAGCTTCTTCCGGTCAACAAGAGATCGCGAACCACCCCATTGCCTAAGTCCCGTTTCAGGCGGGGGATTCCGCCGAATCCGGGGACCAGTCCCAGGCGCAACTCGGGGAAACAGAAGCGGGCCATCTTGTCGGCAATGATCAGATCGCAAACCAGGGCTAATTCGAAGCCGCCGCCAAAACAAACTCCATGGACTGCCGCAATCGTGGTCAACGGGGCGACATCAAGCGCATTCATTACCCGGTGGGTACGTTCCAGGAAATGGCGGACACCCTTGATCGCCTCACTTTTCTCCATTTCCTGAGAACGCTGATAGAGCTCCCTTAGGTCCGCTCCTGCGCAGAATCCGCATTTCAAGGCACTGAATAGAATGAGAGCATGTGCTTGATGACACAAGCTTCCTAGGGCTTCGACGAATTTCTCCATCTCCTCCAGCCCCAGTGAACCCATCTCATTGCAGGGTTCGCGATGAAGGGCAAGCTCGATCACACCCGCCTTCAGTTCCCACGACAATGCTTTGCCCTGGAATGAATTCATTACGATGCCTGCTTCACCTTGTACATCTCTTCGATTTCGTCCTTAAATCGCGCGGTGATCGCATCCCGCTTCAATTTGCCGTTTACCGTCATCAATCCGCTGTCAACCGTAAAGGCTTCCGGCTGAATATGGAATGCCCTGATCTGTTTGTAGTGAGGAAGCCCAGGATTCACCGCATCCAAAGCGGCCTGCGCCTGCTCGTGCGTAACTCCGCCGGTAATGATCGCTGAAACATATCCGCGACCGTTTCCTGCCAGAACGACTTGTTGCGCGCCGGGTAGATGCTGAAGCACCTTCTCTTCAATCGGCTCGGGAGCGATGTTGTGCCCTGACCCAAGAATAATCAGGTTCTTGATCCGCCCGGCAATCCGCCAGTTCCCTGCTGCGTCCACTTCTCCCTGATCTCCAGTGTGAAACCAGCCGTCAAGTAGGACTTTGGCTGTTTCCTGCGGACGGTTCCAATAGCCGGTAAAGACATTCGGTCCGCGCACGATAATTTCGTCGTTCTCTCCCAGCTTCATCTCCAGGCCGTCCACCGCGGGACCAACCCGCCCCGGAATTACCCGCCGGGGATCATCCATAGTGCAAATTCCGGTGGTTTCCGTGAGTCCGTAAACTTGCAACACCGGCATGCCCAGCATCATAAAGTAATGTTGCGTCTCGATGTTGAGGGGCGCCGAGCCGCTGATGAGTCCTTTCAACTTCGCTCCCAGCATTTTCTTGCGGATGGCAGGAAAGACCAGTGCCTTTGCCAGCGCCAGCCAAATACCGTCTCCACCTCTCGCCTTTCCTTCCTGCTTTCTCGTCCATGCGGCTTTGGCGCGAGTGTAGATCGAGAGCACAATCCCGCCGGTCTTCCACAGCTGTTCGTCCACTGCTTTTCTCATGCGCTCCAGCAAGGCCGGCACGTTGAGAAAATAGTCGGGAGTTGCGGCACGCATCTCTGCTGCCAGTTTTGTGAGGTCCAGGTTCAATGTGACCAGGCTGCGCCGGGAGAGGTAGCTGAGAAGCGCAATCCACGAAGCGCAGAAACAAAATGGCAAGTAGTGGTAGACGTGCTCCTGCCCCGCAGCTCCGGTCATTAGCAAATCGAGGCGGGACGTGGTCTGTTCCAGAATGAAGCCAACGTTGGCGGCACTGATGATGACGCCTTTAGCCTCGCCGGATGTGCCTGAGGTATAGATGATGGCAACGGGATCATGGTCTGCAAGTTGCGGCTTGCCGGCGGCATTAGCGCGGGTGGCAAAAATTTCATCGAATAGAAACTGTTTCGGGGCTTCCGGCCAGACTTCCCGGATGGCTTTTTGGGATTCCGGATCGCCGCAGCAAATAAACGCCGGGGAACAATCCTTCATCATCGCTACTAATTCTGTGGGAGCCTGACGGGCATAGAGCGGCACCACAATCAGCCCCTCCGCCATCAACGCCAAGTCCATCGCAACCCAACGGATGCTGTTATGCGCCAGCAATGCGCAGCGGTCGCCTTTTTTCAGCCCTCGTTGGCTGAAAAAAGCGCGGGCGCGACCGATCATTTCCAGCAATTCGCCGCCCGTCGCCGCGACCGGCTTACCCTCGGACATTTCTTGCAGGAAACGGGCCTGGGGCGACGTTTCCAACTGCTTAAAAATATTTTCCAGGAAATTCATGCGGAAATCGGTCTGCGCCTAGGCATGCGCCTCCACCAACTGGTGCAAGCCTGTGCTCATCGGAGGCAGGTAATCTTCCCAGTTCCATTCACCTTGACGGGTGGGGAAATCGGGATAGTGCCGCTGCACCTGTTCTTCAAAGTACACGCCCATGCGGGCCATAACTCTTAAGTTTCGCACCACGGTTTTGGCAATGCCATTGGCGATGGCTTCTCTGTCTTTGCAAAGCTTTTCCAGCGCGCCCAGGAGTTTGGGCTCAAGATCGGCATCGTCCACATTCATCAGTAAATCCTGATGCCCGCGATCCCGCATCAGGTTACGGATGCGCTCATCCATCGTGATACCACAAGACGGTACCAGCCCCGGCATGGAAGTCACAATACCGTGATAGCGCGAGGAAGCCATCATGTGGCAAGCGCGCAGTATGCTCACCAGCTGATACATGTTGTAGTCGTCCGAAGTAAATATGGGAACCCCGCCGAGCTTCTCGGAAATCTTCCCTGCCGGGCGGGCATCAAGGCGCTCCATTGCCGCCATTACGACAAAAACTTTGTGCTGCTTGCGGAAGGCATCTACCGCATTCGCAATCGCATTCAGATATTGTCTGTAAGCGCGCTCCGCGGCAGGGCCGGAGTTATGAAAATATACCGAGCGGTAGTGACTTTCTTTGTAAGCTCCACTCAATCCGCGCGCAAGAAACTTTCCCACCGATGCCTTGACCGGCCACTCAAACGGGTTGATCGGGCAAACCACCAGCACCGTGGAACTGCCGTCCCAGCCCGCGTCCCGCAAGGCTTTGCGGCCGTAATCCGGCGATTCAGGCTCGAATGTCCAGGCAGTGTCTGTACCTAATTCAGTCGGCACATTGAGTTCCCGCAACAGCGTCCGCGATTCCTCATTGCGGGTGATGACAAAGGAATTCTGACAATAGCGCTCGCACATTTTCCGCACCAGCGTGTCCATATGCCCGGCTTCGGCGCCGTAGCCGACCGACAGCTTGTTCTGAGCGGCCGCAATTCCCAACGAACCGATCATCATGGTGGTCAGCGCATTGGCGAATTTGCTCTTAAACATCGAGCCTTCGCAGGCCACTACGCCATGATGCTTGGGAACTTCATTCCCCAGAAAGGGAGGAAAAATGTCCGGGAGATGCACTTGCCGGGTGTCGTTGAAATAGCCTTTGGAAAAATCGAAGTTCTGCGACATCACGCTGAAGTCAACCTTCTCCGCGCCCAGGATATGGCGGATCTGCCGCAGCATCTCTTCGACACGCACATCGGAACCAGTGTTGCGCGTGCCGTTGTAGCCGGCAAACAACAGCTTCAACTTCTCGCCCGGCTGCCAGGGGCGGCCTTTCCCCAGCACCCATCCCGCTTTTGAGGCTTCGATCAGGCCGCTGACCCAGGCCTCTAAAACAATGTCCATCATGCGGCTGAACCTCCCACCGCGGCCGGCCACTCCTGAAACTTGTAGGAGAAATTGCTCTCCCGGCTGAACTTGAGCAGGGGAAAACTGTATTCAGAAAACGGCACCGGCTTGCGGTTCAACTCGGTCGTGACCCGGGTGTTGTCAAAGACCGTGTTCCACGTCAGATAAGGCATGAACACTTTCATCAACGATCCGCCGTAGCCCATCTTTCCTTTGCGGTTCGCCAGCCAGTTCACCGTGCCATCGAAGGGCCGCTCCAGGCTCGGCATGAAGATCGGGCCTTTTTTGTTTTGTGAGGCCGCCAGCGCCGTGGTCAACTCGCGGAAGGTCTGCGCAGCCGTGCCAGACGAAAGATGATAGATGTCGTGCTGGGGATTTTCTTTCTGGTGCAGCGTGGCGATCGCGTCCGCCACAAAATCCACATTCACGATGTCGATCTTGTCACTGGGCCGGAACGGAAGCACCGGCAGGCCGGCCAGAAACACAAATGCCTTTACCATGTCGAACTGCGTGGTCTGCGGATAGCGGCTGTCTCCCAGCACAATACTCGGGCGAAAGAATGTTTTGGGGGTGTCGCGCAGTAACTGCCGGATCATGTGCTCGCAGAATTTCTTGGTGCGCGCGTAGGGATCGTAGTCGGAGCGGTCCCACTCGATGGACTTATCTTCGGTAACGACTTCGTTGCTCCGCCGCCCGGCCACCGCAACCGTGCTTACGTGGCTGAAGCGTCGCAAGCCGTGGTCGTTGCGCGCGCGCATGGCCATCTGGACTACTTCCAGCGTGCCGCGCAAATTCACATTCAGGCAGCTCTTCTCGGACTTACGGTTCAACGAAGCCGCGCAATGAATGACGGAGTCAGTCGTCTGCACCAATCCCGCATAATCACTGTCCGGCAAGCCGAAACCCGGCGCAGTCAAATCCCCACGAAAGATTTTGATCCGGCTGTGCAGGTGATTATGGAAGCGCGGAAAGTCCAGATGCAGTTGGAGCGACTGCCACAGGCGCACCTCGGCCTCATGAGCATCCTTGGCCCGCACCAGCAGGTTCAGGTTGTCCCGGTATCCTTCCAGCAGGTTGGCGGCAATGTGCGCGCCGATGTATCCGGTGGAACCGGTCAGGAATATCGCCACGTTGCTCCGTTTGTGCCGGTCTTGGCAGTCATGTTATCGGTTGTGCCGGAAGCCATCTGAAACTCGCGCGCCGGACGCGCTTCCAGCGGCCTACCTTCAATTAAAGGATACGTCCACTTGCGTAGGGCGGGAATGTGGATGTTGATCCAGTACTCCCACCAGTCAATGGCCAGTGTGCTGTAACCAAAATCTTTCTTCTCTTCCGGCACCAGTGCGAAGGAGAGTTTTTCCACGTTATCCGCCGTGAAATCATGTTCATTCAGCAAGATGAAAGGCTCGAACAGCTCAACCAGCTTCTCTACCCGCTCCAGGCTACGTTCAGTTTTAGCCAAAGGTGTCTTGCGCAGCGGCAAGGGAGACATGATCTTCTGAATCGATTGAATGATCGCGCGCTGCGCCGGAGCAGACATGCGCCGATAGCGCTCCTTGGAAACCGGGATCGCATCGAAGCGCAGGCGCAGCCAGTGCTCCATGCCTTCCTGCGCACGATAATGTTTGCGGTGGGCCAGCGAAGTAAGCTCGATGCAGCGCCCCATGTCACAGGGATTCGTGACCGAAGTCGCCAGCTGGTACATCGGTTCATGCCGCCGCTCAATCACCGCAGCCGCAATCAGGGTCATCCCCTGGCAAACCGAATCCACAGGGATGATATCCAACTTTTTGCGCTCATTCGAAGGCAACTGACGAAAATAAGTCCCCAGCAGGTAAGACAACGCTGCGGATGTATTAATTCCTTCATTCCACCCGCGGAATGGTTTCTCAACGGAGGTCTCGACAATCGCAGGACGAACCACCGCAATGGGCAAGCCCGCGCCATGTTTATCAATCAACGACTCCGCCAGACTCTTGGTCAGGGTGTAGGTATTTGGCCAGCCCAGTTCTCGGGCACGCTTCATGCCGGCATCGGTAAGATAAGTTTTCAGCCAGCGAATCCGGTTCTTGCGGATCTGATTTTCCAGCGCGGCGCCTTGCAGGTTCTTGGAAGCGTGCTCCTTGTCCATCGCCTGCTTGGCCAACTCGGCGGTGACTAACGGACCTTCAGCATCTTTTTCTGTGGTCTTTATGAATTCATGCAGAGCGCGCGATTCCTGCTCCGCGTCAAACTCCTTGACACCGACGGGTGTGTAGTTCGGACGCAGCTTTTCGCTCACCCGGCCATCTCGCGCGCCTGCCACGTAGCAGGTGGAAAGATGCAGCAACCCCGCGTGATCGCATTGCCGTATGAATTCAACCAGGTTCACGGCAGCATCGACGTTGGTGGTCAGCGCATCCCGCAGGTCAGGATTGAAATCGGTCAACCCCGAGCTATTGATGACTAAATCTAACTTCTGTTGCAGGTAGCTCAAGGTTTCGGAATCAAGACCAAGCCCCGGGGCAGTTAGGTCTCCCTCAACTACTTCCACTTTCTCTTGAATGAATCGCGGAAGCTCTGCGCCATACCGCTCATAGAGCGGATCAAAAACGGGAGACTCCTCCACCATCTTTTCAAAGCGCCGGATGGCAGGGTTCGATTTCTGTCGCCGAATCAACAGATAGATCTTCCCGATTTCCGGCAAGTCCAACAACGTGTTCGCCAGCCAGACTTTGCCGATGAACCCGGTCACGCCCACCAGCATGATGTGCTTCCCGGCAAGAGCCTGCCGCACTGAAAGCGGCCTGGCGCGGTGGTTGGTATCGAAATGAACGATGGGACGTTTGAACACGGGCAGTTGCCGCAAAGCAGGTACGATTGCCGACTCCAGCACCGCGACATCGCGCAATCCCAGGTCCTGCACCAAAAGCTCGGGATCACGGCTCACTTTAGGCGTACGGCCGAAAAGGCGCTCAAACATCCTCTTGGGCCGAATCACCGGTTCAAGCAGCCGCCCCGTGGCGATGCCGTCGCGAAACTCCAGCCGGTTGGCGATGATCCACTTCGCCCCGACGTATTGAGCCAACGGACGAACCAGATGATCCAGGCTGTGGCTCACCAAGACTACGTTGGCTCCCGACTCCACCAGCGACTTAAGCCGGCCCACCAACTCCTGGTCCAGATGCGGTTCCCACTTGTACTTGAAAAACTCTTCACCCAGCATGTCGAGCCGGTCGCGACTGACTCCCCGCAACACGGCATGTACAAGGCGAGTCGCAAACCTCCGGTGAAGCAAATAAAGAACCGGACGCAGCACCGCCATGGCAAAGACCACGACTCGGCGTAAGGTACGGCCAAGGAAGCTCTGGGCATTAGTGGTGAAAAACGCAATCGGCCTGACCGTTGTCAGTTCCAGCAGCGTGCCTTCTACACGCCAATACACGAACGGACCGTGGCCGTTTTTTGGGTTCGACTTTTCCAATAAGGTTCTCGTCCCTGGAGTTGCTGGGAGCCTCAGGTCGCCCCAATCAGGGCAGGCAGCCCATATTGTAAACAATCGGATCAAAAGAACGAAGGTTATACCTCAACCGAGGCTGTCTGATCTGGTGCCGGGGAGAACACGGTTAATGCCTCTACACTGCTAACCTCTGGCAATAAAAGGGGATTGCGCATCGGAACACCCCTTTACTAAGCGTTACCCACGGTTGCCCAGCGCGTCGTAGGCGTAAGTCTCCGCGTAGGACGACGGGAAGCTGGTCTGCGTCACCCGGCCAAAGGCGTCGTAGCTGAACCCAAAGGCGTCGCAGGTCCACAGCCGGTGACGCTACGGCGAAAGATTCTGTACGCTGGGCGAGGTCCCACGTTTGCCAAAAGCAGGCAAACATGGGCCACCCCAAGATTGAAAATGAGTGGTTCTTTTGAGAGGGTATATGCAGTGAGAAGTGGCCCACCCGCCAATTTCCCTCTCCGAGCCATTGCCCCTGTCACGTTCTATGACTTGGGACTGCAACGGCGGAGCCATGACCTCGGTCACCGACGAAAACAGCCAGGTCTCGACGGTCTATTACACCGGGAGCAATTTCGGCAAATCAGCCGATGCTAACTTTTGGCGTCCCTACGCAACCACCGATCAGCTCAGCAACCCAACTACTCTGAGCTATCCCAGTGCTACTGCAAGCGAGAGCACAATGCTATTCAACGGTGGCAATTCCGTGGTTGACCATCGGGTCAAGCTGGATAACCTAGGCCGTCCGATTGTGAATCAGGTGAAAGAAGGCCCAAGTTCCAGCACCTATGACTCAACCGAAACGGACTATGACACCTTGGGGCGAGTGTCGAAAAATACGCTGCCTTACAGCGGCAATGCAGATGCCACTTGTTCTGGCACCTGTCCCGGCACGACTACAGCATACGACGCTTTGTATCGGCCCACATCCGCCACTGATGGTGGTGGCGGCACGATCACCTATTCCTACACCAAAAACGATACTCTCCAGGTGGTTAGCGGACAACCCGCGGGGGAGAACACAAAGCAACGGCAATACGAATACAACGCGCTCGGGTGGCTGACTTCCGTGTGCGAACTCACCAGCACAGGCAATGGCGGCGGGAACTGTGCTCAGACCAACAGTCAAACTGGGTTCTGGACAAAATACACCTACGACGTGAACGGCAATATGACCGGCGTCACCCAAAATGCCCAAGCCGCCAGCGGAAGCCAGCAAACGCGTACCTATGTCTTCGACATGGCCGGTCGCCTCACCTCAGAACTCAATCCGGAAACCGGATCAACCGCCATCGCCTACATCTACGATTCCTGGGATTCCTCCTGTGGCACTTACACGTCTGCCGGTGATCTGGTCGAAAAGAAGGATGCGATGGGTAACGTCACGTGTCTTAAGTATGACGCTCTACATCGGGTAACCCAGACTACCTATCCTTCGGGAACATACGCTACCGCCACGCCCACCAAGTGTTACATTTACGACTCCGCCACGGTAAACGGCAGCTCGATGGCAAATGCCAAGACCCGGCTGGCGGAGGCCTACACATCGAACTCTACGAGTTGCCCAGGCACCAAGATCGTGGACGAAGGCTTCAGCTATTCCGCTCGTGGAGAAATTGCCGATGTTTGGGAATCTACGCCCCACTCGGGCGGTTGGTATCACGTCAACGCCACTTATTGGGCCAATGGCGCGCTCAATGTGCTGAACGGCGGCGCCAGTCCTCTTTCGGGTTTGCCTGCGATCACCTACGGTTACAGCGGTGGCACCGGCATGGATGGGAAAGGACGCATCACGAAAGTTGCCGCAGCCTCTGGGCAGAATCCCGTTACCGCGACTACTTACAACGTAAGGGACCAGATCACCGCTGTGACATTCGGCTCCTCTGACAACGATGCTTATCAATATGACACCAACACCGCGCGCATGACCCAGTATCAATTCAACATGGGAACCGGGCCACAGTCACACACCGGCGCGCTTACCTGGAATGCGAACGGCACTGTGAAACAGCTACAAATTACCGACCAGATTAATACTGCTAACAGCCAGACTTGCACCTACGGATACGACGACTTAACCAGAATTACCAGCGCGAATTGCGGCGCCACGTGGTCGCAAACCTTTTCTCTCGACCCCTTTGGCAATTTGAAGAAATCCGGGTCAGCCAGTTTTTCTCCGACGTATACTGGGGATACCGGGACCGGGGTTGCGCCACTGAACCAGTACTACCAAGTCTCCGGCGGCCCAACTGGAGCCTCGAACTACTACGATGCCAACGGAAACATGAAGAATGACGTGACCCACACCTATAGCTGGGACGCCGAAGGAAACATGTTAAGCGTGGATAGCACGGCGGTCACGATGATCTACGATGCATTGGGCCGCATGATTGAGCAGACACGCGGGTCCAGCCACACTGAGATCGTGTACGGCCCTTACGGCATGAAACTGGCGCTGATGAATGGGACGACTCTGGTGAATGCATTCGTAGAGTTGCCCAGCGGGGCGCGGGCCGTCTATAACGGCAGCGGATTGGCTTACTACCGTCATGCGGACCATCTTGGCAGTTCCCGCTTGGCCACGACTACCGGCCGCACCAAATACTACGACGTTG
The DNA here is from genome assembly GCA_963837365.1 of uncultured Acidobacteriota bacterium. Classification (GTDB taxonomy): domain Bacteria; phylum Acidobacteriota; class Terriglobia; order Terriglobales; family Acidobacteriaceae; genus CAWBXL01. Next base: position 1,169,164 of record CAWIMW010000001.1, on the reverse strand, counting down.
CGTATGCTCCTTACGGCGAGGACTACGACGGCTCGGGAACCACAGCCGATCTGTCTTTCACCGATCAGAATCAGGACACAGTTAGTGGGGGCTGGTCTGCAAATTTGTACGATTTCCTGTTCCGCGAGTATCGTACTGCGCATGGGCGATGGGCTTCGCCTGATCCGGCAGGCCTTGGTGTGACTGATCCAAGTGATCCACAAAGCTGGAATCGTTATGCATATGTTGGAAATAATCCCATCGACTTTTTTGATCCTTTGGGGCTAGCAAAAGATTGCATTCAGTTTGCCATTCATACTCTGACAATCACGGCAATATTCACCAAACCGTTTATGTCACATGCTATGACGATGGACTAGGCGGCGGTGGTGGGGGCGGCGGCGGTGGGGGCGGTGGGGGCGGTGGCGGTAATGCCGCAAACAGCATAGCGAAGAAAGTCTGTGGTGCATTGCCTTCCGGGACAATAATGAGTGTTTCTGGAAATGGGACTCTTGTTGGCCCTGCTGGGTCGCTCGATCTTGTAACAAACCTTCGAACAGGCGAGGTAACGAACTTCTTCTCGCCTGGTTATTTCGCAGGGGCGACGACTTATGGAGCTTCCGTGACCGGCGGATATACTTTCGGCAATCTCGGTTCAGGCAATTCTAATTTTTCGGGCGGATTCACTGGAGTATTCGGAGGAGCCGGGTATATTACTGGTTCCATCACGACTTCTAGCGGTGGCCCAGCTCGTCCTTTGTCCGGTATAAACCCGACCGCACCAGGACATGTGACTACGGTTTCTCTTGGTTTACAAACTCCCGGTCGGGCAATAGCCGCCATTACAACCTACTCACTTCCTACTCAGATGGGAAAGTATTGGACACTTTTTGATCCGCCGACTGCAATCATGTACGTAGCGAATCAACTGTGTGCTGCCGCAGGTCACTAGCTTATGTTCATATTGAAAGTTGTTATATACAGCGTAACGATTCTAGCTGCAATGTTCTTCGGCTTTTGGGAGCTTAGACTAAAGGAGCAATTGACTGACAGTGCTTTTCAACCTTCGAAGATGGTGAGCGATTTTGGAGCTTTTAACCTTTCGGAGCGAATAAAACGTGAGCAGATTCTAAGAGATCTTCCGAAGGAGGCAAAATCCAAGTATCGAAAAGTTGTTATGCTTAAATTTCTGTTTGTCGCAATCTTGATCGCTGAAGTAATTATTCTTCAAAGGTAAAAGAGGCGGGTGGGCCACATCTGCCTTCGATCCGAAAATAAGTAAGAAGCAAATCTCTTAGGGTGGCCCGTGTTTCGCGGGGTTCGAGATGCGGGCCCCAACCATCTCCACGACCGATAAGGAAAGTTCTGTACGTTGAGTGGTCACGATGATCTACGATGCATTGGGCCGGCGGGTGGGCCACATCTCGCCCAGTATACTTTCTTTCCTTTCTGGGGTGCCCCGCATCTCGCGGGGTTCGAGATGTGGGGCCCGGCCCTCTCCCCGATGTTCATTCGTCCAGACACAGCTTTCCTGGTTCTCTATTTTGTTTCCGTGCCCAGAAATCTCAAGCGTTACTATGGCGCGGGCGATCTGCATTACATCACTTGCAGCTGTTATCATCGCCAGCCCTGGCTCGGTTCCGCCCGCCGGCGCGATCTGTTCCTTTCGGTGTTGGAAGCGATGCGCAAGAAGTATGTCTTGGTCGTCGTTGGATACGTCGTCATGCCCGAACACCTTCACCTGTTGATCAGCGAGCCGCAGCTCGGCGATCCTTCCATCGTCATGCAGGCCCTAAAGATCGGCTTCGCGCGGCGGCTTTTGTGTGCCGCCCGGCGCCACAACCAGCCTCTATTATGGAAGAGGGATGGGTCGGCCCATGTCTGGCAGCGCCGCTTTTACGATTTCAATGTGTGGACCGAGCACAAGCGCATCGAGAAGCTGCGCTATATGCATCGCAATCCGGTGGAGCGAGGACTGGTGGCCCAGCCCGACCAGTGGCGCTGGAGCAGCTTTCGGGCTTATGCGTATGGAGAAGTGGGCATGGTCAGAGTGAATGAGTGGCAGATTCTGAAAATGAGAGTGCGTCGCACGCGTAGGATCTGATGTGCCGGCTGGGCCCCACATCTCGAACCCCGCGAGATCCGGGGCACCCCAAGGGATTCAGATGTGGGCCACTCTGAAAAATCTCTTCCCCCTAGACATTCGAGTGGAGTATAGTACTCTCCCATAGACATTCGAGGGGAGCACCGATGATCCGCAAAGAAGACGCCGGCGACATCCTGCAAGGCACGCTCGACATGTTGATACTGCGCACGTTGGTCACCGGGCCAGCGCACGGCCACACCATTGCGCAGGTCATCGAGCGTACGTCGGAGAATGCACTCGATATCGAACAGGGTTCGCTGTACCCCGCGTTGCATCGCCTTGAGGATCGCGGACTGCTTGCATCGGAGTGGGGAGTCAGTGAAAACAACCGCAAAGCGAAGTTCTACCGCCTGACGCCCAAGGGCCGCCAGCACCTGACCGCAGCCACCCATCGCTGGCAGCGCATGACGCGCGCCATCAGCCTGGTTCTCGGAGAGTCCCGCAAATAAGGAGTGGGGCCTATGAGTCTTCGTCGCTTCCTGCATCGAAAAGAAAAGGACGCCGACCTCGCCCAGGAAATCGAATCACACCTGGCGCACGAGCAGGATACGAACCAGGCACAAGGCCTCTCCCCGGAAGAAGCCCGCCGCCAGGCACGCCTGAAGTTCGGGAACCCCGAGAGCACACGGGATGAAGTGTGGCGTCACAATTCCCTGCCCTGGGTGGAAGATGCGTGGCGCGATCTCCGCTTCGCGGTGCGTTCGCTGCGCAAAATGCCCAGCTTCACCATCATTGCCGTTCTGGTGATTGCCGTCGGAATCGGCGCCAACACGGCAGTCTTTTCGGTCATCAACACGGTACTGCTCAAGCCGCTTACTTATCCCGATCCGCAGTCCCTGGTTCAATTGATAAACACTGGTCCCCAAGGTTCATTCCCCGGCGCCAATATCCCCAAGTTCTACACCTGGAGCCAACAGACCAGCATCTTCCAGACGGTAGCTGCTTACGACCGAGGCGGCGCCGGCATGAACGTCACCGGAGGCACAGATCCTGAGCAGGTACAGGCCATGCACGTAACAGCGAACTACTTCCGCCTGTTTGGCGCGCCCGTTGTCGCAGGCCGTACCTTCACTGCTGACGAAGACCGGCCCAACGGAGGCCACGAAGTTGTCCTCAGCTATGGATTGTGGAAACGCCGCTTCGGCGGCAACCACGAGATCGTGGGTACCAACATCCAGCTGGAGAATCAGCCTTATCTGGTTGTAGGTGTGATTGGGAAAGATTTCGTGACCGAGCAGAATGCCGATCTGTGGCTCCCTTTCCAGTTCGACTTGACATCACGAAGCCAGGCCCACTACTTCGGAGCAGCCGCCCGCCTGAAAACGGGAATCACACTGGCGATGGCCAACGCTCAACTGAAGCTCGCCGCCGAGCAATACAAGCAAACCTATCCCAATTCGTTGGGTCCACAGGGAAGTTTCGGTGTCGAACCGTTACAGGACGCGATCGTGGGCGACACGCGTCTCTCTCTTCTCGTTTTGTTTGGGGCAGTCAGCTTTGTGCTGCTCATCGCATGCGCCAACGTGGCCAACTTGCTGCTGGTTCGGGCGACGGCAAGAAAACGAGAACTGGCCACGCGCAGCGCATTGGGCGCGGGGCGCGGGCACATCATCCGCCAGTTACTCACTGAAAGTTTGGTAGTGTCGCTGACAGGTGGCGCGCTGGGATTAGCGTTCGGCTTTCTGGGTGTCCGCATATTGCTGGCCCTAAGCCCGGGAGGAATTCCACGCATTGGGGAAGATGGGGCTGCGGTTACGCTGGATGGTTACGTTCTACTTTTCACGTTCGGGATCTCGATCCTGACCGGGGTTTTGTTTGGACTCTTTCCCGCCATCAGTGTCTCGGGTAAAAACCTTGTAAGTGCACTAAAGGAAAGCGGCATCAATACCAGTGCGGGCTTCCGCAGCGGTAAGATGCGTTCGCTCCTGGTCATTGGCCAGATGGCTTTGTCGTTGATTCTGGTAGTGGGCGCAGCTCTGCTGATCCGCACTTTCATGAAGCTGCAAGCAGTGGATCCCGGCTTTACCACCCACAACGTTCTGACGATGGCTATGGCGGTTGGCGGAGACAGATTTCAAGAGAGCGCCGGCGTAGCCCAAGTGGTGCGCGACGGGACCGAGCGAATCAACGCCATCCCCGGCGTAGTTACGGCCGCCGCCGCTTGTTGTCTGCCATTGCAGGGAGGCTTTGGTCTGCCCTTCGACGTGGTGGGCCGGCCCAAGGGAAACGATCCATCCACCGGCGGAGGCGGTTACTTCCCCGTTTCATGGACTTTCTTCGATGCCTACAAAGTTCCCATCCTGCGCGGACGCAACTTTACCGAGCAGGACAACGGCTCGGCTCCCGGAGTAGTGATCATCAATGAGGCCATGGCCAAACAGTTCTGGCCTAAGGGTGATCCGCTGCAAGACCGCATCATCATTGGAGCCAATGTTGGTCCGGCCTTCGACGAAGGGCCGAGGCAAATTATCGGGGTGGTGGGAGACATGCGTACCGGCGGCCTCAATCAGGATCCCTTCCCCACCATGTACATCCCGCTGTCGCAAGTGCCAGACAAAGTAACCGCACTGAACTCGCGCATCACTCCACTCTGGTGGATCGTACGGACACGCGTTGAACCCCATACCTTGCAAAAGTCGATTGCTGTGGCCATCCGCGAAGCCAGCGGGGGCTTGCCTGTCGCGCACATACGCGATATGGATGAATTGGTAGTCCAGGACACATCGCGCCAACGCTTCAACATGCTGCTCCTGACCATCTTCGGGTCAGCAGCGCTACTCATGGCCGCAATCGGTATCTACGGCCTGATGGCCTACTCCGTCCAGCAGCGCACACAGGAACTTGGCATTCGTATGGCGCTGGGTGCGCAGGCTCCCATCATTCGGAATATGGTCATCCGCCAGGGGATGGTTCTCGCTGCTATAGGCGTCATCATTGGAATCGCCGGCTCATTCTGGCTTACACGATTCCTTGCCAGCTTCCTGTTTCAAGTCAAGACCTGGGACCCCACAGCGTTCGTCGCGACGCCGTTGGTGCTCTGCGCGGTGGCGCTGGTTGCAGTCTGGGTCCCGGCCCGGCGGGCCACTCAGGTGAGTCCTATTACTGCGCTGCGGTTTGAATAAGCGGACATGTCTGCATTGCCGGAGACTGGCTTTGCGAATTGGGCCCTCTACTCTGGCTGGAAAGGTGGAACCACCAGATATTATTTTGCGGATCTGAATTTTCCACAGGCTAACGCGCTACACTGCATCTTGGCCCCCTGTTGCGCCCCCCAAAGGAAGTCATTTATGTCAGACAACGAACTAGAACACCTGCGGGTAATCCTCGCGCGCGCCAACCAACCGCCGCCGCCCTGGAGACTCAAAGCTTCTCTGCGCAACCTTGGTGGAAGACTTAGGAAGAAGATCGGCGACGTGATCGAAAAGGATCGGCCTTCAATTCCGACTAAGGATGCTGCTTAACTCGGACCCTACATCTGGAAAGCCGCGAGATGTAGGGCCCCGTCCCTTCGGCCATCTATTTCGAACGCTGTTCCATCGTTCTGCCCGGCGGCCTGCGAAAAACACCGAACAGCAAGCCATCTACGTAAATTGCAATTCTGCTCAGCATGTTCTTTCCTTTAACGGGCCGCATCGAGAGCGGAAGGACTGTTTCGAGCGCCGTGCAGCGATGCTCTCGTCCGTACGCCCTTCAGCCCTCTCTGCATCAACGACTCGGGACCCGGTTTTTCGTGCCACCCGCAAACCGACCGCGGTGCGCAACCTCTCTACAATCCAATCGGGCATCATGCCGACTGCGCCTCCGAAGACGGGCGAGCCTGCGCGGAACCGATAGGAACGATCATCGGCACGCGGCGGCGATACTCGGCGTATTCGCTGTGGACTTGGATCAGGTCCCGCTCTTCGAACTGGATTGCGATGAGGATATATGCCGTCGTGGCCACGGCGAAGACCAGATGTGCCGCTGTCATCGTCGGAGCCGACCAGAAGACCGTCAGCCATCCCACGTACAGAGGATGCCGGACAAGTCGGTACGGGCCAGGCGTGCGAAACTTCAGCGTCGTATATGGCCGCCCCACCAGGTGCAGCCAGACCTGCCGCAATCCAAACAAGTCAAAATGATTGATGAGGAAGGTTGTGAGCAGTACCAGGACCCAGCCAAGAGCATAGAGGGCATTGAGTGCCAGTCTTCCATGAGCATTCTGCACCTCCCAAACGACCCCGCCCATAGGTTGCCACTTCCAAAACAACAGGAGCAGGGCGAGGCAGGAGAACAGCATGTAGGTGCTGCGCTCGGCGGCGACCGGGACGATTCGCGTCCAGACAGCCTTGAATCCAGGTCTCGCCATGACGCTGTGTTGCAGTGCGAACAATATCAGCAATCCCAGGTTGACGGCCAATGCCTCCAGAAAGGGTGTTTGGGGGGCAGAGTCAATCGACTTGGGAACCCCGAAATTGCCCAGAAAGCCGGCAGCATATGCAAAGATCGCCAGCGACACGACATAGCAGACGACCCCATAAACAAAAGCAGTGATTCGACCCAACATAGTTTGTTTCTCCTCCGGTGGAACTCGGGATTACAATCACAATCACAAGTGCGATGGGACCCCGTTGCTGCCTATTAGGCTTGGCGGAGGGTGCTTAAGTCCTTGGGATGGACTGATTTTTTTCTGCCATTTTTCTGACACGTGATTTCAGAACGCAGCCAACGCGGTCTATGAGTTCGGCCCCTTTCGGCTGGAGCCGAAGGAGCACAGGCTGGTGTGCGAAGGCCGCCCTGTCCCGCTGACCAGTAAGGCCTTCAATACTCTGCGGGTCCTGGTGGAGAGGCACGGCAAGCTAGTGTCGAAGCAGGACCTGATGAGCGCTGTATGGCCGGAAACTACGGTCGAAGAGAACAATCTGGATCGCAACATCTCCATACTGCGGAAGGTCCTGGGAGAACAAACGGACGGCCAGTCGTATATCGAGACGGTTCCGCGGGTTGGATACCGGTTTGTTGCCCCCGTGGCTGACGGCGCGAACGAGCGTCAGCCCACTAGTCCGGAAAAGCCTGTGCCATCCTCAAAAGTGCCGCAAGGCGCAAATGACATCTCCTCCATCGCGGTTTTGCCTTTCGCGGACATGAGTCCCGAGCGCGACCAGGACTACCTCTGCCTGGGACTCGCGGAGGAACTGATCAACGCTCTCACCCGGATTGAAGGGCTGCGCGTAGCATCCCGCACTGCGTCATTCCAATTCCGCGAGCCTGGAGCGGATATTCGTGCAGTGGGACAGCATCTCGGTGTCGGAACGGTGCTTGAAGGCAGCGTGCGCAAAGCTGACGATCGCCTGAGGGTTACCGTTCAGTTGATTGACATTGCCACCGGGTATCACCGCTGGTCGCAGCGCTTCGACCGCAAGCTCGAAGATGTGCTCGAAATCCAGGACAGCATTGCGGACAACGTTGCGACCTCTCTACGAGGAAGCGTGCTGACCAGGGGGGAGAGGCCGTCCGTGCTGCGTCCCCACACCGGCGCTGCGGCGTACGAATATTACCTGCGCGGACGGCAGAGCATGCCCCCGATGACGCAGCAGGGCCTGGAACAAAGTGTGGAAATGTTTGAACGGGCGATCGCGGTCGATGCGAATTACGGCCCGGCATGGGGATGCATGGCCGTGGCGCGCTCAATTCTCTACGAGTGGTTTGGAGCCAAAGAAGAAGACCTGGTCAAAGCCGAGCGCGCCAGCAGCCGCGCTCTGGAGGTGGCTCCGAACCTGGCCGAGGCCCATCTGGCTCGCGGGTTCACCCTGTCTTTGTCGGGCCAATACGACCTGGCGGCAGAGGAATTTGAAGAAGCCATCCGCCTCAACCCCAACCTGTTCGAAGCCCACTATTATTTTGCCCGCACGGTTTTCGCCAATGGCGATATTGCCCGTTCCGCCGAGCTATTTCGCACTGCCGCAGCCATTCGCCCAGAAGACTTTCAGAGCCTGATGCTGCGTGGGCAATCGCTGCGCATGATGGGAAAGACCGAGGAAGCGCGGGAAGCCACCCAGGAAGGCATCCGACGCGCCGAACTCATGCTTTTGCAGAATCCCACAGACGGCCGAGCGCTTTCTCTTGGATCAGGAGCTCTGTTCGCAGACGGCCAAAGGGAGCGCGCGTTCGAGTGGTCACGGCGAGCGCTGGAGCTTTATCCGGATGACATGGGAGCGCTTGTAAACGGCGCCTGCCTCCATGCCAAGGCAGGGCAAAAGGAAGAGGCCCTCGAATTATTAGAGCGGGCGTTCAGTCACGGATGGGGGAAGCGCGATTGGATAGAACACGACAGCGACTACGACATCCTGCGCGATGACCCACGGTTTCAGAAGCTTTTAGAAAAACTGAAATAGCCATTCGCGAGACGGCGATCACACGTTCTTACTTCTTATAGGTTTTCTTCTCGTGGTTCCGCGAATTCTCCACTGTGAAATTCCCATCCGGCTCAGCCCAGGCCTCGATATAGTTACCCGCATCAGCCTTCTCATCCGGATTGGCAATATACTCTTCAGCCACGTTGTGGTCCTTACCGGCATCAACCGCGTAGTGCAGCTGCCACATTCCTTCGATGCCCGGAGAATCGTGCACGGTCTGCCATGACTCTGCACTTCCTCCTTTGTGCGCGCCATTGTTAACCACCGCCACGCGCGGATGAAGTGCGTGAACCAACGCCCTGGGATTCGACGGTGTCGATCCATGGTGAGTTACCAGGAACAGGTCCACAGTGCCGATCATGTTGTTGGGACATGCCAACTGCAATTCCTTCTGTTTGGTCAAATCCCCCAAATCAAGAAAGCGGAATTTCCCGTAGGTAATCAACACACCCAGCGAGCGGGAATTCTCGGTCGGATCGGCCTCAGGCTTGGGTTCCGAGTCACACAGTGGATTGGCCGTTCCCGCCCCCGGAAGTGGGGTAGCGATGGTTTCTCCCGCCGCCGACATGGCACGCACTGTAATGCCTTTTACGGGGATGCCCTCACCCGGCTTCAACACGAGGTGCTGCTTTTTAGCCCATAGTTTCTTATATGCCTCGTACCCGGCATTCGTTTGCGCGTCGTCTTCCTGGTTTGGCCCGTGGTCTACAAAAGCATCAATCGGGATGCGCTCGGCAAGTTGGGTCACACCACCGACGTGGTCGCGATGGTAATGGGTGATGAGGACATAGTTCAGCCGCTTGACGTGTGCTGCCTTGGCTGCGGCCACAATGCGGTCAGCGTCGCGTCCGTCGAATCCCGGCCAGCCGGTATCAACCAGCAACGACTGCCCCGACGGACTCACAATCAGCGTGGACTGTCCGCCTTCAACGTCAATGAAATAAATTTGAAGAGGCTTGGGCTTGGCCCACACGCTCAGCGTGCAGACAAGAACAATCGCAATCGTTCGCAGTATCTTCATGGGAGTATCAGATTCGCGCAGCTCAAGCCGCTGCGCGCCTTGAATTCAGCAATTCGTGATAGAGCGCCAGATACTCATCAAGCATGCGCTGCGCGGTGAAGCAGTCGCGCGCCCGCTGGAAGGCGCGGTTGGCATAGTCTCGGCACAAGTCACGATCCGTGTTCAGAGTTTTGATCAGGCTGGCGAGGCTGGCCGCATCATTCGCACGGAAGTAGAGCGCGGCATTCCCCCACACCTCGCGAAACACAGGAATGTCATTGGCCAGGATCGCGCACCGTGAAAACGCCGCCTCCAACGCCGACATGCCAAATGGCTCGTAGCGGGAAGTCGCTGCATAAATGGATGATTTCCCCAGCAAGGCACGCATCTGCGCTTCCGTCTGCGGTCCTTTTAGCGACACCCGGATTTCATCCAGCGCAACTTTGACATCGGCTCGGATCGGCGCGGTAGGGACTTCTTCAGTCCCCACGATGCAAACCGGCATGGCCTGCGGATACTGCGTCAGCAAGGAAACCTGCTTGCCGGTATCCACTAGCCGTCCCACCGAAAGGACTGAATCTTCCTTGGTTACGTAGGGATTAAAGAAGATGGGATTGCGCCCGTGATAAATCACTTCCTCGCGCACCGGACGCGCATAAGAATCATGCAGCGAGTCCAGCATCCAAACCGTAGGCGCCACCACCGCATTCGCCTCAGTCAAGCCGCGCGAAACCGCCGTCCGATACCAGTTGAGCCAGCGGCTGGGCTTAGGTTCGTGCCCGTGAACGCCCTTCCACCAGCTGATTAAGTCTCCGTGCGCGACGACAATTCGCGGCACATCCACCGCCAGATTTCCATAACAGGGCTGATTCAGATGAAGCAGATCAGGCTTCAACTCGCGGACCAACTCCGACAAAAACACGGAAGAGTCCACAAAATCCTGTTCGCCTTCCTGCATCCAGTCGAGACGAAAAGCCGTGGGATGATATGCAAGCCCGTGAAGATGATCCATCCAGGAGGTCTGATCGGGAAGCGGAATCTCCCCCAGGCTGACCAGCGTCACGCGCATGCCGCGGCTCACCAGCCCAGTAACCAGCTCCCGCGTGTAAGTCCACACGCCGCTTAGAGTGTCGGTGGTGACTAGAACATGCACGATCAGAACCTTGGGAAAACAGGGGCAGCCCGCTCTAAGCAATGGCCTCCTGGTGGGAATCATTCTAGCGGGGAAAGGGCTTCGGAAACAGATTTCTGCGGTTCTGGTTCAGGCTGCAAAAGATTGCGCACGTGGAGGCGTGAACCTGATGTTCGACATCCAGGGAAAATCCGGCGAAGATTGAGGTTTTGCCTTTCGGTCCTCGTGGAACGGGTTTGACTTTGACGACCGACAACGGCACGCAGTTTACGTCCGCCCGTTATGTCGAAACCCTGAATCGGCTGGGCATCACGCACCGACGCACCGCCTACAACCATCCCGAGGGCAACAGTTACATCGAACGGTTCCATCGCAGCTTAAAAGAAGAGGAGGTGTGGCTCAACGAATACCAGAACTTCGATCAGGCCAAGCAGAGCATTGCAAGCTGGATCGAAGAGTACAATCACGACCGTCCGCATCGCGGACTCCGGGGCAGAACACCGCACGAATCCCGTGCTCAGTTCCTTGCCCAAACCCTTACTTCAAACATCGCCCCTTGTGTCTAGTTTGCAGGGGTGCACTACACCTGGCTTATCTGTGCAAACTGACACGCTCAGACAATATCGTGACCACGGCAGTCACGTAGATATAGTCTCACCAGTTAGATAAGGTGGAATATGACAATTCGGTTGGTTTTATTTGCGGCTTTTGTGCTGTCAGCAACTCTGACAGCCACTGTTGCGCCGGTCCCTGGTACTCAGTCGGTTGACTCGGAGTTTGAAACATCTGATCTCGTGTGCAATTGCTTAGTGAGATCGATTCATGCTGCACCTTCTGAACCAGGCAAAGCTCAAGCAGAGGGCTCACGACTTGTGCGAGTCATAGTGGACATCCGGGACACATATAAATCAGATGGGGCTAAGGAAGCACTTGAAATTGAAGCGGAAGAGCAAATTTTTAGTAAGGACGAAAAAGCCCTTATTTTCTTGAAATCGACCTCTTCGGGCACTTATGTGTTGGTCGACAGATTTCTAGGTGTCACTCCTTTCACTTTTTTGCCCCAAAACTCGGTCGGCTCAGGTCTTGAAAAATTGCAGCACGCGCTAGCTGAAATTCTGCGACAGTCGGTTCGTGACGATCAAATTAATGCTATGAGAGTGTTGCAAGGATTCGAGAAATTAGATCCGGATACCATTTCGCGCCTCACAATGCTCAGCGACTCGGGAGATCAAGAAATTGCATTATCAGCAATCGCGGTACTACTCAAAACCAAGAGACTGGAAGATCTTGAACGGCTGAAGGCCTATTTAGACTCGCACGGTAGTGAAGATCAGCCAATCGCGATCATGAGTATCAGTTCAGAGCTGGCACAACTCCAGAATCCCAAAACTCTTTCAATTTTGCAGGTCCTCAGCGGGTCGAAAGTGATTTCGATCAAACAGGGTGCGATGCAAGCAATCCGTGGAATGAAGAGCCCATCGTCTGGACCTACCCTCATTCAACGTCTAGATGATTCAGATGGATATGTCCGCTATCTTGCCGTAATCACGCTCGCCGAAACATTTGAAAAATATGGAGACTACGCACCCAACATGGCACTTTTCGACAAGAATCCGAAGTTCTACACGGACCTCTGGAAGAAATGGTGGGCTGAAGAAAAGCCGCGTTGAGCCAGTTTGGTGATCTTTGATCTATGAAAATCTTAGTTAGCGCTGCATTGTTTGTTGCATTGAATGCTCAAGCAGCTCCGGCTCACCCCAACATTGTTCTCCAGTGGAACGATGCCATTCTCCAGGGCATCCGCGACACCAAACTCGGAGCGCCAATGATCGCGCGCGCGTTAGCCGTAGTCCACACCTGCATGTACGACGCCTGGGCCGCTTACGACGGGCGTGCCGTCGGCACACAACTGCAAGGAGCATTGCGCCGCCCTTTTTTGGAAAGAACCGAAGCCAACAAAGAAAAGGCCATCAGCTATGCTGCCTTTCGAGCGCTTTCCGACATCCTGCCGGTAGACACAAACTCATTCTACATCCCGCTCATGAAGCAGCTAGGCTACGATCCAAACGACTACTCAACCGACATCGAAACCCCCGCCGGAATCGGCAACGTAGCTTGTGCCGCAGTCCTTGAATATCGCCATCATGACAAGTCGAACCAGCTCGGCGACCTCGCCCCCGGGCCTTACTCCGACTGGACTGGCTATGCAACCGCAAACAAGCCGACCCCCGTCCCGGTTCGCACCCAGATGTCCGACCCGAACCACTGGCAACCGCTCACCTATGTGAACTCTTATGGGGACTTAGTCACGCAGAGGTTTATGGCAGCGCAGTGGTGCTATGTCACTCCATTTGCCCTTTCGCAAGGCGAAGAGTTCCGCGGACTGGCGCAAACCGAAGGCCCGGCGAAATACGGGTCGCCGGAATACGAACAACAAGCCAAAGAACTGGTTGACCTCAGCGGCGGACTCACCGACAAGCAAAAGGCCATCGTGGAATATTGGCTAGACGGGCCAAACTCAGAACAGCCTCCGGGGCATTGGGCGCTGATTGGTCAGTTCGTCTCGGCCAGAGACCACCACACTCTGGATGACGACGTAAAAATGTTCTTCGCTTTGACGAACGCCGTCTTCGATGCCGGGATCGCCGCGTGGGACATGAAGCGCTCCTTCGACTCAGTGCGTCCGGCAACCGCCATCCCGCTTTTGTATCAGGGCAAGAAGATGCGGGCGTGGGGAGGCCCGGGAAAGGGCACGGTTGAGATGGACGGCTCTCAGTGGATTCGTATCAGCCGAAAACCTTCCCCACGCCGCCCTTTCCGGATTACGTGTCCGGGCACAGTACCTATAGCGCCGCAGCCGCCACGATTTTGGCCGACTGGACCGGAAGCGATCGCTTCAACAATTCCGTGAGCTTCGCGGCAGGAAGCTCGAGAATTGAGCCTGGGACAAGCCCGGCCCATCCCGTAATGCTCAGCTGGAAAACTTTCACCGACGCGGCGAATGAAGCAGGTATGTCCCGCCGCTATGGAGGCATCCACTTCAGGCGCGCAGACCTGGCTGGCCGTGAATTGGGGCGGCTGGTTGCGGCCAAGGCCTGGGCCAGAGCGCGATCTTATTTCGATGGGACCGCGAAGCTACAGGTTCGAGAGCAAACGTTAATGAGTGAGGCGTCAAAGAACAATTAGGCCGGGACGCAGACTCAGTTCGCAGCTTTGAATGCGTGATCATCTTCAGCGATACCGAGTTTCCCACGCATCTCCAGCGCAAGTTCGTAAACTTGACGGATTTTGCCTTCCGCAGTCGCCTGATCGGGAGCCTGTAATGCCAGCTCACAGGAAATCATCAGCGCGGTCAGTGTACCTTTCAACTCATTGCGCAGCGCCTGCTCCGCGGAATGGCGCGCAACCACGGCTTCGCGTTTATGACGGTTCAAGGCCGCGCGCAATTCGCGCGTGACCCGGTCAATCCCGCTGATGGCGAAGTTGGCATACATGGGGACTGCCGGCCCAATGTGTTGCAGGACCAGTTCGCTCTCCTCGGGTTCTGCCTCGACCAGAAATTGGTCCAGGACTACGACCGAGTATTCATCCGAACGCAAATGGGCGGTGGCCTGGCGCAGAGTGGGCGCAATCCGCAATGTTTCAGCAGTAGCTTCTTCCAATACCTTCGCGCATTCCTGTACTTTTGCTGAAGGTGTAATGAGTAAGATCATAAAAAATTGAATGGCACGTCTGTAGCCATTCTCAATTAGTTCAAAGCAAACCACTTATCAGGTAGCACCCAAAGTGTATTTCCCGTTTAGAAACCACCCAGTCTCAGTTTTTGCCTTAGACCTGGCCTCCGTATTCCTTTAGCTTGCGATAGAGGGTAGTTTTCCCAATCCCTAACAGCCGCGCCGCCAGAAGCTTGTCACCATTCAATTGCGCGATCGTTGTCAGGATGCTTTGCCTCTCCATCTCAGCAATCGGGAGAATTTTGGATGAGCTATCACCATTTCCTGCCTGTACATCCCCGACACCATGGATCGAAGTGGGCAGGTCCGCCACATGAATCATCGGCCCAGTGGTAAGAGCGCAAGCCCGCTCCAGGCAATTTTCCAGCTCACGAACGTTCCCCGGCCAGTCATAGGCCAGCATGACTTTCATGGCATCGTCACTCAAGAGTCGTTCCTGCCCCGTTTCCCGCGCCATGTGGTCGAGGAAATATTGGGCCAGCAAGGGCACATCCTGCCGCCGGTCGCGTAGCGGCGGAATCTTCAAACTCAAGACGTTCAGCCGGAAATAAAGATCGCGCCGAAATGCCCCCTGCGAAACCGCCTGCTCCAGATCGCGATTGGTAGCCGCCAAGATGCGAACGTTGATCGGAATGCGTTTCGTGCTTCCCACCGGCCGAATCTCTTTCTCCTGAATCGAGCGCAGCAATTTGGCCTGCAAATCAACCGGCAGTTCGCCAATCTCATCCAGAAAAACCGTGCCCCCCTCGGCAATCGCCAGCAGTCCGTCCTTCGATTGCATGGCGCCGGTGAATGCGCCTTTCACATAGCCAAACAGTTCGCTCTCAATCAAAGTAGGAACCAAAGACCCGCAATCGACTGGAATAAACGGCTTATCCCGATAAGGCCCGGAAAAGTGGATCGACCGCGCCACCATCTCCTTCCCCGTCCCACTCTCCCCCAGAATCAACACTGGATGCGTACTATGCGCCGCCTTGGCAATGATCCGGTAGAGCTTCTCCATCTCCGGCGCACGCCCCACAATCCCGCCAAATCCCTGTTTGGATTTCACCTTTTCGCGCAGAATGCGGTTTTCGGTCTTCAGCTTCAAATGCCCCGCCACGCGCTCCAGCAACAGCCGCAACTCTTCCATGCTGAAGGGCTTGGTCACGTAGTCGTAGGCGCCATTTTTCATCGCCTGCACCGCCGACTGCACCGTCCCATACCCAGTGACCACCACAATCACCGCATCCGGCCTCCGCGCCTTAATCTGATGCAGCGCCTCCAGCCCCCCCGCCCCCGGCAGCTTTAGGTCCAGCAGAACGACATCAATACTCTGTGTCTCCAGCATGCGATACCCATGCTCCGCCGAATCGGCCACGCAGCTGTTGAACCCCATGGACTGCGCCACCTCTTTACAGACTTCGCGGATGGCCCGTTCATCATCAATGATCATCAAGTTAAGAAAATTTGCGCCTTCAATCTGCGGAGGAATAAATGAACTGGCGCTGACAAGTGCGGTACTCATACTTTTCCCCTCTTCCTTTGCGATTTATGAATTCGGTGCAGCCGCGGCAGACGCACCACAACGCGCGTGCCCTGGCCGGGCGCGCTTTCCACCTGAATCGTCCCGCCATATTGGGAAACGATGTTGTGGACGGTAGCCAAACCCAGCCCGCTACCGCGGCCGCCTTTAGTACTGAAAAACGGTTCAAAGATATGCGCACGGGTCTCATCATCCATACCGCATCCCGTATCGCTGACGCTGAACTCGACAGCCGCCGCCCGCGCCGCGCCCTTCGCCTTGCAATTGGAGGTAGTCAAAGTGACCCTCCCCCCGTCCGGCATGGCGTCACGAGCATTGAGGACCAGGTTCATGATGGTCTGCTGCATCTGCGCTGGATCCATCTCAACCGGCTCCAATAAAGGATCGAGGTCCGCCACCAGCTCAACATTCTCCCCAATCAGCCGTTGCAAAAAGGCCTTCAGCCCCAGGATGGTGTCATTCCACGCAATCCGCCGGGGCTCCGCTACCTGATGCCGCGCCAGCGTAAGCAACTGCTGGATCAGCGCTCCACCCTGCTCCCCGGCCGTCCGCATCTCCCGCACCTGGCCCTGCAATCGCGGACGGTCTTCCAGCGCCGCAATCAGCAGATCGCAATAAAGCAAGATCCCGGTTAACAGATTGTTGAAATCATGGGCCACCCCGCCGACCAGCCTGCCCACGGTTTCCAGCGCTAGAGAATTTTGACCTCGGGGATGGTGCGCCGCGCGATGGCGCGCAACATCCAAACCGGGTTGATCGCGGAGCGATGGCCATTGCGTGACAGCATTCATCAAAAATTTCTCAGACCTGCATTTGTCATTCCGACAACGAGCGACGTGGAGGAATCTGCTATTGGCGTGAGGCTCCTGTGGCGATGTACGCAAACAGCAGATTCCTCCTCTTCGCTCGTGCGCATCGTCGGAATGACAAAAGGGGGAAGCACTCGATCAAGCCCGTCACCCGACCCACAAAAGGAACAAGCAATCCACGTTCCCAAATTCGACCCATCCAACTCCGGAACGTTTTTCCCAAAAATCCCTTCGTTTCAGTCTCCCTATTCGGGAAGTCTAGAGGAATCAAGCACGGACGCTAAGGTTATTCGTCACAGAATTTAGTGATGGGTGAACAAAACGGGAACTGCTTGGGAAATAGCGCCAAATCGGGAAAAACGGAGTTTCTTGATCGGATTCCAAGGACAAACTCAGTCGCAAAAACGGTGGAAAACTTGGCACGGCATCCTGGATTCACCGCTGCTGTATCGGTCTCTCGCCAAAACTACATTCGTGATTCAAAAGATAAGATGGGCAGCCCTCCAGGGATCGAATAACTCTCCACTATCGTCCGGAGCCGTCCCTTCACGACGAATTTCTTCAAGTCTCCTGTGGTGACCGGACTCGAATACATGGAACCGTTGTGCAGCGTCTTTGAATCGGGCAGGACGACGATCATCGCTCATTGCTCAACCAAAATTACGGTCACAGACTTAGGCTCCAACTTCAGAGTCAGCTTGCCACTTTGAACCTTTCCCGAGATGGGTTTGGGCACGACGGTGGCGGGTGCAACGAAGGTGTTCACGCTGTCCACCTTGGGTGCGGTCAGCGTCTCGCCTGATGCTGATTTGGCGGCGATGCCGGCCAGAGTTGCCTCGATCTCGACCGGCTCATTCGGGTCGAGATTCGTGATCTCCAGCCACAACTTGCCATGCGTGTCCTTGGCGGCGATCGCATCCACGCGCGGCAAGCTGATGTTGTCATGCGTATACGTGCCGGCGTCGAAAGTCACGGGTACGAACGTGGCGTCCTGGAACGGCAGGTACAGCTTGTAGACGTAGTAGGTCGGGGTCAAAACCATCTTTTCTTTATCGGTCATGATCATGGCCTGAAGCACGTTGATCATCTGCGCGATGTTGGCGCCGCGCACGCGGTCGGCATGGCGGGCGAAGATATTCAGGTTAAGGGCTGCGAGTACAGCGTCACGCATGCTGTTCTGTTGAACCAGGAATCCCGGGTTGCTGCCGGGTAACGGCGCGTACCAGCCGCCCCATTCATCCACGATAAGCGCGACCTTCTTGTCCGGGTCGTACTTGTCCATAATGGCCGAGTGTTTATTGATTAGATCGTTCATCTCCAGCGTGTCTTTGAGGACCTTGGCGTATTCGTTTTCAGCGAAACCCAGGGAGGCAAACTTGTTCTGCCAATTCACCGTGTAGTTATGCATGGAAAGGCCGTCAATGTCCCAGCTCCAGGTGTGATGCTGATAGGCCTTCATCACCGTTTCGGTCCACTCGGTCCAACGGGGGCCGTCGCCACCGGGGCCAACAGCAATCTTCAGCATCTGCTGCTGCTTCTCCTGCTGAGCTGGATTGTAGTTGCGCACGAAGCGGCTGTAGTCCTTCATCTGGCTGACATAGTAGTCGGGGCTCATGTTGCCGCCGCAGTCCCAACTCTCGTTGCCAAGGCCGAGCATAGCGACCTTGTAGGGGTCGGGATGCCCATTGGCGGCGCGCTCTTTGGCTAGGGTTGTTGGTTGCGCCGCGGTGATGTATTCCAGCCAGTCGGCCGCTTCCTTGGTTGTTCCGGAACCGAGATTCACGGATACGTACGCGTCGGCGCCGATCTGGTTCGCGAAATCCATGAACTCCTCGGTGCCAAATGTGTTTGGCTCGATGACCCCGCCCCAATTCGGATTAAGAGTGACCGTGCGCTGAGGCCCAATGCCGTTGCGCCAGTGATATTCGTCCGCAAAGCAGCCGCCGGGCCAGCGCACGTTCGGTACCTTGATCGCCTTGAGCGCGGCCACCACGTCGTTGCGAATGCCGCGGGTATTGGGGATAGACGAATCGGGCCCCACCCATATGCCCTCATACACACCGTGGCCGAGATGCTCGGCGAATTGACCGAAAATATTGCGGTCAATCTTTGCCCCGGTTTTAGACGCATCAACTGCCAGTTCGACCTTGTCCGCGGCCAGGACAGGAGCGGTCAGGGCTATGGCGAGCAGAGAGAGACTAATAAGAATTGAACGCATGACCAGCGATGGTCGGCCCCTCCAGCAGCGGGTGGCAAGTCTTGATGGATCAGCGAGTGCCAAAACCATTTTGTCTCCTCCGGAAATATGCCGTATTTTTCAGTCTTGTTTCACTCAACAAAGCAAGTCCTGCCTCGCCAGTCGCCGCGATGCGTACAATTCGAGAAAACGCTTACTCGCGAGCGACAAACTCTAGCATTGTAGACGCATGTCAGGTATTGTGCCCAAAAAATACTGAGAGCAGCCACAAAAGCGTCCAAGACTTTGAACGTGACATACCCGCTGTCCCAAGATCGGTAGAAACCGAATTCAGGATGATGCTAGAAGGTTGATCGGCGAGTGGCCCACCCTCGCGGATTGTCCACCCAGTAATGTCCAAAGACAAAATGGCCAGCTCGGAACAGGCATGGCTAAAACCGTCGCCAGCAACCGATGTACAATGCCTCGCATTCGAAAAGCTGGATATATCCATGCTCTTCCACGTACCCATCTCGTGATTGCCCACGCCGATACACCCAAACCGCGCCTGGCCCGGCAATTGGGCCTGTTCGACGCGACCATGGTGGTCATGGGCGGTATTGTGGGCGCAGGCATTTTTATCAATCCCTATGTGGTGGCACGGCAGGTCCACACGCCTGCGCTCATTTTAGGAGCATGGATTTTTGGTGGGATCGTCGCGCTGGGTGGCGCCTTCATCTGGGCAGAACTTGCGGCTACGCTGCCTGAAGTCGGCGGGCAATACGCGTATCTTCGCGAGGCCTACCATCCGGCAATCGCGTTCCTTTACGGGTGGGTGTTGCTGCTGGTGATCCAGACCGGCGGCATGGCGGCTGTATCCATTACCTTCGCGCGCTATTTCGTCGAGTTCACCGGCATAAACGCGCAGGATTGGGTCGTCGCGTCAGTTGCGCTCGGCATCCTGACCCTCATCAATTGCCTCGGGGTGAAGACCGGCAGCCGGACCCAAAGTATGTTGATGGCGTTCAAGATTGTGGCAATAGCGGCTATGGTCCTCGCCGGCTTGGCCCTGGCAGGTGTACACACTGCGACTCCATCGCGCACGGAGCCGTTCCCGCTGGCTTCTTTCGGTGCGGCCATGGTGCCTGTGCTGTTCGCCTTTGGTGGCTGGCAGACAGCAAATTTCATCGCCGCAGAAATCCGCGAGCCCAAGAAAAATCTGCCGCGCGCGCTTTTAATTGGTGTACTCGGCGTGGTGGTGCTTTACACCACGGTGAACTGGGTGTGCGTTCGCTCACTCGGGCCGGAAGGACTCGCAGCCACAACCACGCCGGCCACCGCCGTAATGCGGATGGCCTTGGGTGAGCGTGGCGCCATATTCATAGCCGCGGCGATTGCCATCTCAACCCTGGGATTTCTCAGTCAGTCGATTCTGACCGCGCCGCGGGTTTACTTCGCCATGGCGGACGATGGGCTTTTCTTCCGGCAAGTAGCATGGCTACACCCACGCACGCGGGTTCCGGTGGTCGCCATCATTCTCCAAAGTGTCTGGACGATTGTGATTGCGCTCTCCGGCCGCTACGAGCAGATATTGAACTATGTCGTCTCTATGGATTTTATATTCTTTGGCTTGACTGCGACTACGATATTCGTGTTCCGTCGCCGCGCCAGGCGTGGCGTGATGAACGCCGGCCTGGGTTATAAAGTGCCCGGCCACCCGGTGACTACGGTGATATTTGTAGCCGTATGCTGGTGGGTAGTTGCGAATACGATCCATCGCTATCCTGAAAACAGCCTGATCGGCATGGGCCTGCTGTTGGCCGGCATTCCGGTGTATTGGTTTTGGAGCCGGACTGGCAAAAAAGAATCCTCCGAGGAGATCAAGGCATGACGGCCTCACGCGCGCACGCATTCTCTCGATACATGGCGTGGGCCAAACTGCGCTCCATTGCGCGCTTCAATCTCGCCGTTAGCGGTGTGGCCGATTATCCCCTGGCGGAATTGCCAGTCCGCATCGAAGACCTGGAAATCGGTGGCACCGATTCCTATGGCTACAAGCCGTTAATGGGCCGCCTGGCCGCGAAGTCCGGCGTGGCGAAAGAATGCGTCGTTTATACCATCGGTACCTCGATGGCGAACTACGTCGCGCTGACGGCGTTGGTGAATCCGGGGGATGAAGTGCTGATCGAGAAGCCGACCTACGATCCGCTGCTGACGATTCTCGATCACCTCGGGGCAAAGGTCTGCCGCTTCGAACGCCGCGCAGACCGCGACTTTCGCTTGGGCATCGGAGAACTGGAACGCCGCATCACGCCGCAAACCCGCCTGGTAGTTCTCTGCAATCTGCACAACCCAAGCAGTGTACTTACGGATGACGAGACTCTACGCCAGGTAGGCGAGCTGGCGGCGAAAGTGGGAGCACGAGTGCTGGTGGATGAGGTCTACCTTGAAACCTTGTTCGATCAGCCTTGGCGCTCTGCCTTTCATCTGGGCCCGAACTTTGTTGTCACCAGCAGCCTGACCAAAGCGTATGGGTTGAGCGGCATTCGCTGTGGATGGATCCTGGCCGAGCCGGAATTGGTGCAGCGCATGTGGCAGGTAATCGACTTCACCTACGGCACGCCTGCGCACCCATCCGAACTCCTTGCGGTGATTGCTCTCGATCATCTGGATCGAATACGTAAACGTGCTCGCGGTCTGCTCGAAACTAATCGAGCTCTGGTCAACAGATTTCTGGCTGCGCACCCCGAAGTTGAATGTCCACCCAGCCGTTTTGGCACCACCATATTTCCTCGGCTCAAGAGCGGTCGAGTGGCCGATTTCGTTACGTTGTTACGCGACCAGTTTGAGACCAGCGTAGTGCCTGGTGAATTCTTCGAGGAGGAGCAGAATTTCCGTGTGGGCTTCTGTGGACCCACCGAAACCGTCAGTGCCGGGCTGGAGCGGCTCGGTGCCGCATTGGATACGTTCAACAAAAGTTCGCGATGAAGGGTGTACGAGCTTGCATTATCCGTCACTCGTTCGGTAAGCTCTGCGTTCTTGTCTTTCGCACTCTCAAGGAGACCTCTCGTGCGGCGCGTGGCTTGGCTCTTGGTGATACTTACGGGTTCGCTGGTTTTTTCTGCTGGAAGCGCTCATGCGCAGAAGATTACGCTCGACGTCGACCTTACCGATGCTCCGCGCAATATCTTTCATGAACACCTTATTATTCCGGCGAATCCTGGTCCCATAACGCTGGTCTATCCCAAATGGATTCCGGGGAATCATCGCCCCAGTGGGCCTATCGCGAACCTGGTCGGAATCAAATTCTCTGCGAACGGCAACGACCTGACCTGGGACCGCGATCCAATTGATATGTACGCTTTTCATGTGATTGTGCCCCCTGGCGTGCAGCAGATTGTAGTGGCGATGGATACGACTACCTCCACTGACAGCGCGGGGGCAACCGGCGGGGCGGCCTCGTCCAATGTGCTTGATCTAAATTGGAATCAAGTGGTGCTCTATCCGCAGAATGCGAATTCGGATGATGTATCGTTTAAAGCTTCCGTCCATCTGCCATCAGGGTGGAGGTTTGGAACTGCGCTTTCCGTCGCGCAGACTTCCGGAGATGTGGTCGAGTTCGCCCCTGTTTCTTTGACGACCTTGGTCGATTCGCCCTTGATCGCGGGGAGCCACTACCGAAAAATAGAACTCACCGGAACTGGCGAGGCTCCTGCCCATGAGATCGACATGGTGAGCGAGAGCGAAGCGGGGCTTGCCATGTCGGGCGCAGATATTGCTGCCTATCGCGCTCTGGTACGTGAGACAGGCGCGCTTTTTGGCGCCCGCCATTACAACCAATATCACTTCCTCTATACCCTCAGCGACCAGGTTGGACATCACGGCCTGGAACATCACCAATCGAGCGATAACAGCGTCGCTGAGCGCACGCTCCTTGAGCCCGGCTTGCACTTGCTTGAGGCCGACCTTTTGCCGCATGAATTTGTGCATTCGTGGAACGGAAAATACCGCCGCCCGGCTGGTCTTGCGACACATAACTATCAAGAACCCATGGTCGGCGATTTGTTGTGGGTTTACGAAGGGCTGACGCAATATCTGGGGGAGATTCTCGCGGCGCGCTCGGGGCTGCGCTCTCCTGAGGAATATCGCGAGGACCTGGCCGCAACCGCCGCAATGCTGGACCATCGCGCTGGGCGCGCCTGGCGTCCGGTAGAAGATACCGCCCGATCGGTACAGATTCTGCGTCTCGCTGGCGCTACATGGCTAAATTGGCGACGCGGAACCGATTACTACAGTGAGGGATCGCTGATCTGGCTGGAGGTTGATACCAAGCTTCGCCGGCTGACAGACGGACGAAAATCGCTCGACGATTTCTGCCGCGCTTTTCATGGCGGTCAGAGCGGACCACCGATCGTTGTGCCCTACGGATTCGACGACCTCGTAAAGACGCTCAATGATTTGGCGCCTTACGATTGGGCCACTCTGCTGATGGAGCGCACGGCGGCATTGGCTCCGCATGCTCCTCTGGAGGGTATCGAAGCCGCTGGTTGGAAGCTGGTATACACCGACAAGCCCAATCTTCTTATTCAAGCGGCCGAGAAAGAAAGGAAGTCCTTGAATGCATTTTATTCACTCGGGTTTGGAGTGGCAGAGGGTGGGGTTTTGAGTGATGTCATTCCCGGATCGCCTGCTTACAATACCGGCATTGGCCCAGGGATGAAGCTGGTGGCGGTCAATGGCCGGCGCTGGTCAAAGGACGTGCTCCGCGAGGCGCTGCGCACGAGTGAGAGCAACAACGTTCCGATTGAATTGCTGGTCGAAAATCATGACTTTTTCAAGACTTACTCGATCAATTATCACGAAGGGGAACGGTATCCGCATCTTGAACGGGCGGAGAGTGCTGATCTGTTGCACAAGATCATCGCACCGCTCACAAAACCGTAGACCCTGGAGTACGAACCGATTCAGTCAAGCGTCGCGAAGGTGGCAGGGCCCACTTCTCGCAAATAAAATCGGGCTTGAGTGAACCACCCGGCACGGCCACAATGACTCAATGCTGAAAAAAGTCCGAATTTAGACCCTTAGCGAGCCACGGAACCCCCGGGCGGCATAGTAAGACTCCGCACCGTTGTGATACGCGAAGACGCGGCCGAAGCGGCGATCACCAAAGATGGCGCCGCCGAGTTTTCTAATATCTGCAGGTGTTTTCACCCAACTCGATGTCTTTGTATCGAAATTCCCAAGTTTTTGCAGCTCTCGATATTGTTCTTCCGTCAAAAGCTCAATACCCATGGCCGTTGCCATATCAAGAGCGTTATTTTTCGGTTTATGTTCTTTCCTGGAATCCAATGCTTCACGGTCGTAGCAAAGACTGGTGCGGCCTTTAGGACTTTCCGGTGAGCAATCAAAAAAGACATATTCGCCCGTCTTTTTATCATGACCAGCAACATCCGGTTCACCGCCCGTTCTTTCCATTTCGCTGAGTGACCACAGTTTTTCGGGATTCGCTTCCAGTTTTGATTTTACTTCGGCCCATTCGAGACCTTCATGGCGGTTCATGTTTCCCTCGAAGCGGGCTTTCAAGCCTCCGAGCAGTTCTTCGCGTTGTTCTGCTGACAACTCCTTTTTTGTTCTAACGCTTTTCATATTGGTTTCCTTCTTATTGCTGCGCCGTGTTAGGCCGATCTTTTCGAAATAAGTCGTCGAAGGACATGGCCTCTCCACATCCACCCGCTGCCGCGTTTGTCGCTCTATGGGCAGATGCGGGCCACGCGCCAATAACCAAGGTCCCGTTCGGAAAAATTCCTGGCTATCCTCACAGAAAACATGAGGAGGGTGCGTTTCCGCACCCTCCCCAATATCCCAAATACTTCCCTGCTAACTACTTCTTCTTGGCTGGCGCCTTTTTCATTGCAGGCTTGGCCATGGGCTTCTTAGGCGTTTCCCGTCCCCCGATCAAGGTCAAGGCATCTGCGGCGTTGAAGGGGAATTGGCGGACCGACGATTCGACCGGTGGTGCTCAGCGTGACATCCACCCGGCGATTGCTCGCCAGAATGATTGTCAACTCGTTCCGGAGAATCCTCCTCCGCTCCTCGGTGGTGATGGTGGGGTTCCCGGCGATCGAAGATTTTACCTCCGCGTCGGTCAGGTTTTGTTGTTTGCCGAGGGCCTTGGTGTCAATGTGGTCCTCGGGAACGCCATGTTGAACCAGGAAGCTCTTGGTGCGGTCAACCCGCCGTTGCGAGAGCGCCTCATTGTATTCGACGCTTCCCCGGCGGTCAGCATGCCCTTCGAGAATCAGGTGGGCATCCGGCTTGGCCTTGAGATATTCCTGGAAATCGGTGGCCAACTCGGTGAGGGTTTGCGCCTGGCTCGTTAGCAGGCCTCCGTCCGGTTTCTGGACCGTGGGCTGCGCTGTCGGGAAATAAATACTGTGCAGCGCGAGTCTGGCTTCGAGTTCCTTGTTCACAGGTGGTAGTGGCGGCTTCTCCACTGTCACCTGAGTGCTGGCAGCTGGAGCTGTCAGCCCGCGAGAGTCGGTACAGGTAGCGCTCACTGTGATTTCGCCAGGCGAAGCACCGGTGGTGCTCAGAGTCGCAGTGCTTCCGCTTGCAGAGACGCTGCCACCGCTGGCGGTCCATCCGCTCACCGTGACTGGAACGCTGTCCGGACTGCTGCAAGTGGAAGTAAGGCTGATGGGCGTGCCCGCCTGCACCGAAGTTGGATTCGCCGAAAGAGACATGGTTGGCGGATTCTTCGGCGGTTCTTTCACGGTATAGTTCGCCGAGCAGCTTGCTTCCCCATTCTTCTTCTGCTTGGCGTCCGTAACGTGGGCAGTGACCGTGTAGCTGCCGCCGGCTACACCATTGGTATCAATGCTGGCCGTAGTGTCTTTGCCGCTTACTTTGCCCCCGTTGCCGGTCCATGCGTAAGTGAGCGTGTGTTTGGGATTGAAGTTGCTGGTGTTCACAGTCGCGGTGATCGGCTCGCCCACCATCACTTCGCCAGGCTGTACTGAGCAGGTTGCAGCTGGCGTAAGCTCTGGCGCGCCGCCAAAGTTCAAGACCACACCGCCGCGCAAGCGCGCACCCTTTAAGGTCGGCCGCTGCAAGTCATTAAACGCCGGTCCTACGACGTCGTCGAAATGGTGCTGCGCCCAAACATAGTCCGCTTCAAATACGCGGATGCTCAGCGCCTTGATCACCTTCAGGTCCATGCCGCCGCCGGCAATGGCGCCGAAACCATTTCTAGTGTCGGCAATTCCGTTTTCAAAGAAACGGTTGTAGCCCAACAAACCATGTACAAAAAGGTTTATATTTTCCTGACGCCAGGTCAGCCGAGGCCCTAAAGAAAGAGTAGTCTCACGGCCAAAGTCATTGCTGTTGACCCCGGCATCTGTTTCCAACCCGAGAATCTTGGTGAAATTGTAGGTGTAGCTGCCACCGATCCCTTTGCCCATGCTCGGCGGTTTGACCCCAACCGGAGCATTCAGCGGCTGGCGGGCTTCGGGGACTGTTCCTCCCGGATTGAGCCACTGGTATCCGATGAACAATTCAGATTTCGGCGTCTCCTGCGCTGACACTGCGCAAGAAAAGATGATGAAACTAACCGTAACAGCCGCAAGTAGTACACGCCCTTTGTTGCGACAATGTGACATGCGAATCCTCCACGAACCTTTCGAGATTCCCTGAGATCCCACGCTCTTTACAGATGTTGGGGGCCGACGTGGGTAACTGCGCTGCGGTGAATGACTTCTATCGCTCCCTAAGTTTAATCGGAGAAGGCTCCGGTAGCCAAGTATCGCCCCTAAAAACATGCGTCTCACATTGACACCGGGTTGTCCGGGAGCGTAGCTTCGGAAACTCGGATTCCAGTTATGCTTGGCAGGGCCTACTCGGGCTTGCAGGGAATTGTGAAGCCCTCAATAATGGCTTAAGTCTCCCATTCTATGAGTCAAGAAAAAGTCCTGATCGTTGAAGACGAAGAGAACGAGCGTACCGGCCTGGCCGAGCTGATCTCCTCCTGGGGTTACCGCACCGACACCGCCCGCGACGGCGCCGAGGGATTAGACCGGGTGGCCGCGTTTTCCCCGGCCATAGTCCTGACCGACATGAAAATGCCCCGCATGGGTGGGCTCGAACTATTGGAAAAACTGGCCAATACTGCGCAGACGGTCGCAGTAATCGTGGTCACCGCACAAGGCACCATTGATAGCGCCGTCCAGGCCATGCGCATGGGCGCATATGACTACATCACCAAGCCCATCGACACCAGCCGCCTGCGGACAATCTTGCAGAATGCCTCGGCCCTGCTGGGCACTCGCGCCGAACTCGAAGTGACCCGCCGCAAACTACGCGATGCCGGATCACTGGGCACCCTGGTCGGCTCATCTAAAAAAATGCAGGAGATTTTCCGCTTGATCGAAATGGTCTCGCCCAGCACTGCGTCGGTCTTGATCACCGGCGCCAGCGGGACCGGCAAGGAAATGGTTGCTCGCACCATTCACGAACTAAGCCCAAGGCGCAGCAAGCCGTTCGTGCCCATCAATTGTGCAGCCATCCCAGAAACGTTGATCGAGAGCGAAATCTTCGGCCACGAAAGAGGCGCATTCACCGGGGCCCTGGAACGCCGCACCGGCTGCTTCGAACTGGCCGAAGGCGGAACTTTGCTGTTGGATGAAATCGGCGAAATGCCGGTCTCCACCCAAGCCAAACTGCTGCGTGTTCTGGAAGACCACAAATTCCGGCGGCTGGGAAGCAAAGTTGAGACCTCGGTTGACGTGCGCGTGCTTGCTGCCACCAACAAAGTCCCCGAAGAAGCCGTTGCCCGCGGAGAACTGCGCAACGACCTCTACTACCGCCTCAACGTTTTCAATATTCACATGCCTCCGCTGCGCGAGCACAGGGAAGATATCCCCGACCTGGTACAGTCCCTGCTCAATGACATGAGCGCAAAGCACAGCCGTAAGGTTGCCACGGTCAGCGAAGCCGTCTTGAACCAGTTCAAGAACTATTCGTGGCCCGGCAACGTACGCGAGTTGAGAAATACTTTGGAACGCGCGGTCATTGTCTGCGAGAGCGCTGTGGTCGAGACCAAACACCTGCCGCCCGGATTCGGTCAAACCCCGCTCCGCATCTCCGCCGACGATCCGGACGCAGTGCGTCTGGGCGTAGGCACCACAGTCGAAGAAGCCGAAAAACTGCTGATCCTCAAAACGCTGGAGGCCACCAGCAACAACAAGACCCGCGCCGCAGAAATTCTGGGAATCAGCCTGAAAACGCTGCACAACAAGTTAAAGGAATATGGCAGCGCCGCAGCCGATCTGGCTACGGAGAAAGTAGAAGAGGTCTAATCCGGCCCCGCCTGGGCCGTGGTCGTAGATGCGTCGCAGAACCAAACTCGTACTGTCCATCACCCTGATGGTAGCGGTGCTCGCCATCGGTCTTTCGGTCATCTACATCTCGCAAATTCTGCGCCAGTTGATCATTGAAGCTAACGCTACAGCGTCCCAGCTGACCACCCAATTGCTGTACGTAGTCAATAACGCCGCTCCCGATCTCAGCAGCACCAAAGTGGACATCAACAATCCCGCAGCCGTGAACCGGGACCTCGCCTACTACCTTGGCACGGACCGCGACCTGAATGTGATCCTGACTTCTGTAGTCAGCAGTTGGCCAACGGTTTATGACGCAGCCATTATTGACGCTAACGGCAAGGCCATCTTGCATAGCAATCGCGATCAGGTTGGAAAGGCCATCGCTCCCCGCCCTTCGCTTCAACTGGTCCAGGACGCAAGTTTCCGCCGGCAGCTGCGCATGATCTACAACGCACCCATGGTCTATGACGTAGAAACGCCTTTAATGCTGAGCGGTACGCAGTTTGGCAGCATCCGTGTCGGCATCTCGACCGTTTTTCTAAAGAATGAGATCACGCCTTTACTGCAACGGGCCGCCGTTTATTGCGCCGTAGCGGTATTCCTCGCACTGATCCTGGCTGCATCTTTGTCGCGTCTGGCCCTCGGCCCACTGCAAGAAATCAGTAAACGCCTGGACAGCATGAGCTCCGGCGAGGCCGTAGCCGCCACGGAGAGCGATCACGCCAGCGACGAATACGGTCTGGTGACTCTGAAAATTGCCCACCTCGGCCGCCAGATGCGCGACACCAAAGAAATCTTCTCCGCCTTAAAAGACAACGTGGACCAGATCATGGCCAACCTGCAAGACGGCCTGATGCTGTTCACCCGCGATTCCCGCGTGGTCCTGGTCAGCGCTTCGGTCGAAAGATTCTTAGGTATCCCACGGCAGGCGCTGCTGGGAAAGACGGCGAAAGAGATTTTTTCTCCCGGCACCCCATTGGGGGCGCTGGTGCTCGAGGGCTTTCAACTCCGCCGTGCGGTTGGACAGCGGGAAATTGAAACCACCGGAGGAAAATCTGCTCAGGTAGCGCTCGACTTTATTCATGAGGGCGGCACCCAGATTGGCGCTCTCCTGACCATGCACGACACCGAATCCGTCCGCCGCATTGAAAATGAAATTGAGACCTCGCGCCGCCTCTCCGCCAGTGGGCGCCTGACTCGCGGAGTAGCTCACGAAGTCAAGAATCCTATCAACGCGATCGTCCTGCACCTGCAACTTTTGCAAAATAAATTGTTGCAAGCCGATCCCGACACCCGCCGCCACATGGACATTATTGACAGCGAAATTCATCGTCTCGATCGCGTAGTGCAGATCCTGGTGGACTTCACCCGCCCCCGCGATCTTCATTTAGAACAGATTGATCTAAAGCACATCCTGGAAGACGTAGCCCAACTCGCCACCCCCGATGCCGAGCAACATGGCGTGACTCTCCACAGCGATCTGCCCGAAGAGGCGCTTCCCGTGACTGCCGATTCCGATTTCATGAAGCAAGCCATCTTGAACGTAGTCCTGAACGGCGTGCAGGCAATGGCCCAGGGAGGTAACCTCTGGCTCAGCGCCCGCCGGGAAGAAACCATGGTCGTCACCGAGATCCGCGACGAAGGCCGTGGCATCCCGCAAGATTTGCAGGAAAAGATCTTCGAGCTTTACTTCACCACCAAAGCAGGAGGCAGTGGGATCGGCCTGGCGCAGACCTACCAGATCATGCAATGGCATTACGGTTCGGTGGAATTCGAATCGCAGGACGGTAAAGGAACCACCTTCCGCTTGCGCTTACCTCTGTCGGAAGTCCAAGCCACGGCAAATGGAGTCAAGGAAGATCAGGTAATGCCGGGGTTTGCGCCGGCTGACTCGGCACATTAGGTACGCATCTAAGTTTAGAGATGACTCTGACCACGACACTTGGGCTCTTGCTGTTGCTGACAAATCCCCAGCCGCAGGATATTCCTGCCTCAATTCTCCTATTTCAAGCTCAGGAAAATTCTCCGGCACAAAATCCGCCGGAACAGACACCGCCACAAAACCAAACCGAACCAGCGCACGTGGAGGGCACTAACCCAGCTGCCCAGCTGCCGGGCGCGGCCGATGGCCCCAATCCTGCTCATCAACAACAATCGGCACAAGGGCCACCCAAGAGCGTAAAACCCAAACCAGCCGTGTCCAGAAAGAAGAAATACGCTAAAACATCAGCTGCCCGGAAACCCGAAAAAAAACAAACGGAGAAGGAAAGCAAAAGTGTCGTCGTGGTTCGGAACGGGGGAACCTCAGATTCGCAGGGACAGATTTCTTCCGGGACCACGGATCAACAAGCACCCGAACAGCTCAAGAAAACGAATTCTCTGCTGAATGGTACGACACTAAATCTGCAAAAAATATCTGCGAAGGAACTCAACCCGAACCAGCAGGACATGGTCAAGCAAATCCGAAATTACATGCAACAATCGAAGCGCGCCGCTGCCGCGGGCGACGTACAAGGGGCAACCAACCTTGCCTTCAAGGCCCACCTGCTGTCGGAAGAATTAATCAAACACTGAGCTATCTCCGGGTGGTGCTCACCTTGGCCAGTAAGTCCTTCGCCATCTGCTGCACCGGCCCCTGAATCTTCACTCCCTCCTGCAAAATCTCCCGCGCCTCAGCCATCCGATTCAGCTTGCCATAAGCGAATCCCAGGCGATAGGCAGCAATGGCAAATTGCTGATCATCCAGCCCGCGAAGCAATCCCACAGCCGATTTCAATTCCGGCACTGCCGCCGTAGCCTTGTCCTGTTTCAGATATGCATACCCTAGCGTGGAATGCCCCAAGCCGGCAGAGATCTTGCGACTGTTATCGGCATCCGGCGCATCGGCTTTGGCAACCGCAATGGTTTTTTGTGCATACGTGATCGCTTTGGCTAGACTCCCCGGCTTGGGATCATCCACGTAGGCCCCAGACAACAACAATAACGTTGGCAGATGATCGGGATTTGTGGCCAAGGTCTTTTCGCCATATGCCACCAGCCGGTTCATGTCCTTCAGATCAGACAAAGCGGCCATCGCATAAGAAGTAATCCCATCGCCAAAACGCGAATCTGGAAAGGCCGGAGTGAACTTCTCGATATAGTTCATACGCGTCTTGGCGTCGTTCTCATCCACGATGGCGTTGTAGGCAGAAGCCTCCAGGAACTCGTATGAACTGCGCGCCGTAGTTTTGTCCGACTCAACCCGCGCTGCGAAATCGGACTCGCTCATCCCTTCGGGTCGCGGCTGCTTACCGAGGGAGTTATAGATCTCTCCGCCGCGCGTGGCATATTCCACAATCTTGCCGCGGTCCTTAACCTTTTGCAGCATGTTTACCTGCGACACCAGAATATCGAGGTTCCGGGGCGAGCCAGCCAGGGCTTTGTCGCCAAACTCAATCGCCTTTTGCGTGTCCCCGGTGTTGTCGTAATACTGCGAAATCTGCCAATTGCCATACGCCACTGCATCGGGGTTCGCGGCAAACTTCTGGAGAAAATCCTCATACATCGGCAGTTTCTTCTGGGCGTCGGATTCTTTGGAGATTTCCTGCAAGGCTTGATCTTCCGGAGTGCCCGCAGCGATCACGATCTTGTCCATCTGCGCCTGAAGCAACAAAGGAAATAGGGCAGCCATGCCAACCATCAGCCAGCGAATGACTCTCATCGAGCAGCCTCCATAATGTTCTGTGCCGCGAATCGTATCTCCAGAACGTGGGCGCTGGCAAGTGGTTTGATACCTACTCGCACTTGATTTGTCATTCCGACGAGAAGCGGAGCGACGAGGAGGAATCCGCTGTTCCTACCCACCGAAAAATCGGCCTCTCCCTATGCTATAGTCGGGCCGAATGGAGAATCAGCGCGGACCAACCTCCCCCGGGATCGCTCCGAATCAGACCCATAGCCCCTGGCATCATTCGCCCGCTTACATCTTCCTGATTGCGCTCTTACTGCGGCTGGCCGTCATTACCATAGGCCACACCTACCGCATCACCCCGCGCGGAGACCACTTTCAATTCGGCTGGGAGATGGGGCGCATCGCCCGCTCCCTGGCCTTGGGCCAGGGATTCGGCTCGCCGACTGATTTGCCGAGCGGTCCCAGCGCATGGGCGCCTCCTGTCTACCCGTACATTCTGGCTGGAGTATTCAAAGCCTTTGGAATTTACAGCTATGCTTCGGCCTGGGTCATTCTTGCCTTCAACAGCATTTTCGGGGCGCTGACTTGCATTACGATCCATAAGATCGGCGAGCGAATTTATGACGCAAAGATTGCCCGCGCCGCCGCCTGGACCTGGGCCTTGTTCCCTTACATGATCTATTGGTCCGTACGCGTGGTATGGGAAACCAGCCTGAGCACGTTCTTACTGACCCTGGCCTTGCTGCTCACCCTGCGCATGGCCGATGTTCCTCCCAGAACGCGTGCCTGGGCCGGGTTCGGTTTGCTCTGGGGAGGCATCGCACTTATCAACACGGCGCTGCTTTCCATGCTTCCTTTTCTATTGTTGTGGCTCCTTTACCGCTCGCACCAGCGGCTGCGGCTATTCGCGGGAATGTGTGTGTGCAGCCTGGTTATTCCCGCCACCATCAGTCCCTGGCTGGCGCGCAACTATTCAGCCTTCGGCAAATTCATTTTTATCCGGGACAACTTGCCTCTGGAACTCGAAGTGGCAAATAACCAGGCCTCCGATGGTTTGTGGACCCGTCACGAACATCCCGGCAACGATCCTCAATCGATGCGCAGGTTTGAGGAGCTGGGCGAACTGCGTTTCATGGAGGAAAAGCAACAGGAGTTCCGGCAGTTTGTCCGCGAGCATCCAGGACAGTTCGCAGGATTCACTCTCAAGCGGGCTCTCTACTTCTGGATTGGCACACCACAGAATGCAACCTTCGGCGGACACAACTTTGTTCCACTACGACACCTCAGTTTTTTTGTACCGAGCACGCTGGCATTTATAGGACTATGGCTAAGCTGGCGCAAGCGAAAATTTGGCATGTTTCTGTTTGCCTGCTTTCTGATCGTCTATCCGCTTCCCTACTATCTGGTGAACCCTTTCCCCCGTTATAAGCACCCGATTGAGCCAGTTATGTTGTTGCTGATCGTTTACGCAATCTGGGAAATAGCGGTAAACCGCAAGAACTCAAGCCGACATTTGTCATTCCGACAAGCCGCATAGCGGCGAGGAGGAATCTGCTTCTTGTTAGCGGCGTAACAATACTCTCCACGCTCTGGAATCCACCCGGTTGACCCCACTCCATCCCCATCAGTTACAGTATTGTGTGCGCACCATTTTGCGAAAACCGGGGCTGCGATACATCTTCGTGGCCAACATGGTCTCCATGCTGGGCAGCGGAATGAATTCCACCGCCGTGGCCTGGTACATCCTGCAAGCTACGCACTCCGAGATGGCGCTGGGCACGTTCGCCGTCCTGCAAACCCTGCCCGCCATGCTGATACTTCCCTTCACCGGGGTCATCATTGACCGGGAAGACCGCCGCCGACTGGTCATGATGCTGGACGCCATCCGCGCCGTCATTATTCTGGGCGTCTCCATTCTCGCCTTCGCGCACCGGGTCAAGGTTTGGGAACTGTATGCCATGAACACTCTGGTAGCCGCCGGCTTCTGGATGTTCTGGCCTACCATCACCGCCTTGATCCACGAACTGACTCCGGGAGAAGAATTCGTCCACGCCAACACTTTCCTGCTGGCAGGAGTGCAAGGCGGCTTCTTCATGGCTGGCGCGATTGTGGGATTCGTGTACAACCACATTGGGCTGGGCGGCGTGCTGCTCATCGATGTTTCGACTTATGTAGTCTCGTTCCTCTGCTATCTGGCGGTGCGCAAAGGCAAGCACATTGTTCCCCGTGCCGCGGAGCTACGCGCTGATCTGCTCGGCGCAGAAACTACGGTTGAACGCTTCTTCCGTGAGATGCATGAAGGACTCAAGTTCCTGCACGGCAATCCCAGCCTCATCATGCTGGGCGTCAGTTGGGCGCTGTTTCTAGGCGCCATGCTGACCGGTGTGGTAGTGACCGGTCCGCTCGCCGACCACTTCCATGCCGGGGCGTATGGCTACGGCTGGCTCAACGGAGGCTGGGGCGTGGGCGCATTCCTGAGCACGTTCTATACCTCTCAGGCCATTGCAGGACTGGGAGTCAGGCGGTCCATAGCCATCGCCATGGGCGCGCTGGCCATTTGCGTGAGCATCGCGCCGCTTTCGCCGCTGTTTGCTCTGGCAGTACTCTGTTTTGGAATCATGGGCTCGGCCCGCGGGGTCGGCGGCGTGGCCATGAACACCAGCATCATGGAAATGGTGCCGCAACACTTCATGGGACGCGTGCAGAACACCTTCTACTGCGCCGGGACCGCAATGCAAATTATTCTGAGCCTGATTGTCGGCGCAGTCGCACAATACAATCTGGTTGCCGGGTTCGCCGTGATCGGAATCGTATACGCGCTGGCATTTGTGGCCTCTAGCTGGCCGTTAAACACCACCACCACCATTCCCCAAACCACTCCGGCGGATTGAACGTTCTTAATTATCTTGAGCAAGCGCACGTTGCGCAGTGAAGCCCGCCCTGAGTTGAGGACGGCCGACTGCCGCCCAAGAAAAGATGCAGTCTCTTGCACAACTGGCTTGTCAGATGCGGGTTCGTATCAGGGCGTCGGCTTCAGCCACGCCGCAATCATAAGTAAGAAAGACTGGCGCCCATCGGGCGCAACCGCCACGAATGCTTACCGCGTTAATATTTATTTGCGCCTTTTGCGCACATCAATCGCGCGTTTGGCTCGCTTCCTCTGATATCCTTTTCGTTCCAAATTGAGGGGAACTGAATGTCATTCAACCTTGAAGGGCGCACTGCGGTGGTCTTCGGAGTCGCCAATAAACGTTCTATCGCGTGGTCCATCGCGCAAGGCCTGCACAACGCTGGAGCCAAGCTCGCCGTGACCTACCAGAACGAACGCATGGAGTTGGAAGCCAAAGATCTGATTCTCTCGTTGCCCGGCGCAGAAGCGTTCCAGTGTGATGTTTCGAACGATGCCGAAATTGACCGCCTGTTTGGCCAACTCAAAGAACGCTACGGCAAGCTGCACGCGCTGGTGCACAGCGTCGCCTACGCCCCCGCTGAGGAACTAAAAGGAGAATTCGTCAACACCACCCGCGAAGGCTTTCGCGTAGCGCATGACGTGAGCGTGTATTCGCTGATCGCAGTCTCCCGCGCTGCGGCTCCGCTGATGGAAGACGGCGGCAGCATCATCACCATGACTTACTACGGTGCGGAAAAAGTCGTCCCTCACTACAACGTGATGGCGGTGGCCAAAGCAGCGCTCGAATGCACCGTCCGCTACCTGGCTTACGATCTGGGCAAACGCAAGATCAGGGTCAATGCAATCTCTGCGGGGCCGATCAAAACCCTGGCTGCGCGCGGCATTTCTGGCTTAGGAGACATGCTGAAGTCTCATGCGGAGCGTGCTCCGCTGCAACGCAATGTGGAAGTAAACGAAGTAGGAGCTACAGGAGTATTTTTGGCCTCTGACTCCAGCTCAGGAATTACCGGGGAAACTATTTACGTAGACTGCGGCTATAACATCATGGGTTTCTAGATTTTTATATTTGTCATTCCGATAAGGAGCGCAGCGACGAGGAGGAATCTGCTACTTGCCTGCGCGATGCTGGCCGCACCGGTCCCCACACTTTGAACAACCACAAAGGGATGGGGCAGCAGAGTTATGATGAGGGCCAGAAGAATCAAAACTGAAAGTTGGGCCAGCCCGCCGAACCATTAAAGATTCGATACCAAGGAGGAAGTTCTATGTTGAAAACTCGAGTCATACTGATGATTTCGCTCTGTGTCGGAATCTCATGTCGGAACCGGCAACCAACACCTCCCGAAGTTGACGTTGCTAAGCTCTTTGATGGATTCACGTATATTGGCAGCTATCCGTCGAGCCCGCTGTTACGAGTGCCTGAATCTCAACTCTCTCATGACGTGACTCCTCCCACCCGTGCAAAGAACGGTCTGGCTTTCGTCTATCGAAAACCCAGCAACGAAAGTTTTGCGACCCTGGCTCAATCCGTTTTGCCGAGCCGCTTGAGAGCGCAAGGATTTGCGGTCCAGGCGACGCCAGAGAGCAATGTAACCAGCTATGCCACGTTCGATGATGGGCAATCTTTTACGATTGTGTTTCGCCAGGGGCAATGTGGCGGCTTTTTGTTTGGGGAGCAGAAAAACGCCGATGATAAATTTGTACTACAGCTGAACTCGGACTCTGGGTGTCCGGACCGCTGAGCGGGAAAATAGGGGGGAAATAAGGGACATCCATTACCTTTTGCGTCAGAGGGTGGGAAGCCCAACTTTCAACCTCTTGAGATTTGGCCGCTGTTTGCCCGTTTCGCGTTCCCGAGCTATCACTTTCGCCTTGCTAGAATTTCAAAGACCGGCTTGTTCTCTGTGAATACCCGCCATTCGGAAACTCGCCCGCCGCTGACCATAGCCTGCCAAGCCGCAGGCGTCCGCCATGCTGTGCCATCGATGGTTCCTCCCGCTTCTCCCGTAGCCAGTACGGTTTTCTTTTCCGACAATAAATTCTGTACTCGAATCCAAAAATCCGGGCACATGGCAAAGTAACCGCGCCACCCAGTTCGCATGGACTCCGCGCCCTGCGTGCGATTGCCCATAGAATCCACGCATCCGTCCCACTCGCCATGATTTTGCCTCCACGCAACTACGGTGTGAAGTCTAATACCGGGTCAATAGCCCAACATCGAAAATGAGGTGTCCCTTTCCAGAGGTATACTTCCGACGAGGCGGAGGCCAGCAGCCTTTCCCATGCACACAACCATTCTCGCGATATTTTTGGAGTTCTCTCCCACAGTGCCCTCGATGTGCAGCGCCGGCATCCTGCTTTTCCTGATTGCTCTATGGGCTGCGAAGGCCGATATCCCGCGGGCCCGCGGCCTCGACAAGATTGTCGCCTTGAGCAATTTGTGTTTCGCCATCCCCTTGGCGATATTCGGTGCCCTGCATCTTGCGGCCGCTGAATCCCTCATGTCAATGGTGCCCTCCTATATGCCGTGGCGGTTGTTTTGGGCGTACTTTTTCGGCTTCGCGCTACTGGCTGCGTCTTTGAGCATTGCCACAAAAATTCAGGTGCGCTGGTCCGGCCTGCTGTTCGGGATCGCGATGTTTCTTTTTGTGGCGATGTTGGACATCCCGGGATCTCTCGCCAGCCCAAGAGACAGGTTGGGATGGACGTTGACCATCCGTGAAATGGCATTTGGGGCCGGAGGCTGGATTCTTGCGGGAAACGCCCTGCGTGAGCAAGGCCGCGGGCAGGGCGGAAGCAGGCTCATCACCATGGGCCGCGTGTTGATCGCAATCGCAGCTATATTTTTTGGAGTTGTGCACTTTCTGCACCCAGAAGGAGCTCTCGGAGTCCCACTGCAAAAACTGACGCCCGCCTGGATTCCGGGGCGCTTGCTCATAGGCTATCTGACGGGCGCAATTCTTGCGGTCGCGGGAGCAAGCATTCTGCTGGCCAAGAAGACGCGGATGGCGGCAACTTATCTCGGTACCTGGATTCTGCTGCTGGTCTTGTGCATCTACGGGCCTATGCTGATCGTTTCGCTGTCCGACCCTAGTACCGCAGTCAAGGTTGAAGGGATCAACTACTTTGCGGACACGCTGCTGTTTGCCGGAGCAATTCTCGCCCTGGCCAGCGCGACACCGCGCACGGATTAAACGGCGACTGCTAACCTGTTACGAAGCCAGGACCACGGCAGTGTTGTTTCGAAACTAGCACAGTAACGACGCATTGATAAGATTCTAGCCATTGACCCGTACCCTCCGCTCATTCTCCCCCACCCGCTCCAACGCAATCTCCACATCCCGCTCCCGCTCAAACCGGGCAAACTTCTCCCCCCACTCGATCAGCAGAATACTGTCCTCCGCCATCAGATCATCCAGCGCCAGCGTATCCAACTCACGCTGGGTATCGATCCGATACAAATCAATGTGGTAGAGCTTGACCCGAGGCCCGCGGTACTCATGAATCAAAGTAAAGGTAGGACTAGTGACATCTTCCTGGGAAGCAGCCGAGAAAGCTTCGGCAATTCCTTTGACGAGAGTAGTCTTCCCTGCCCCAAGGTCGCCGCGCAATAAAACGAGCTTGGGGGGCGTAAGCAGCGAAGCCAGCTCGCGCCCCAAAGCGATGGTTTCCTCAGGAGAATGTGTAGTGTATTCGCGCGCGCTCATCTGGCCGTGAAGACCAGTATAGCGACCCTACGCCCGGTGCGTCGTACCCCAGGAACTGGAGCGCAACCCCAGCATGCTCTGGTCGCCGGCTGAGTCTACCATGGTGCGCAGCACGCGATGCTCGTCATCGCCCATGGCGATAAACCGGAACGACTGCATTGCCCCGTCAGTCGAGGGAATCGGGTTCAACATCTCCGCCATGCCGCGAACCGAGCCGGTGTTGGTGGCAAAAGCAACTTCAACAAAGTCGCCCTTCCCCAGCGCTCCGGCCAGCCGCAGCAATCCGCCGGTAGTTGATATGGTCTGAAGTTTCGCTTTGGCGCGTCGTCCATCTTCCAACATGACGACGGCGGGAATGGATCCGTTAACTCTGACGCGCGGAGCGCGTTTGGTGGGGTGCGGTTGGGGGAAGTGTGTCATAGCAAGCCCACTATCGCACCGCACCGCCCCCCTGCACAGGTTACGGAAGCACTTTGTACGGATTCGCGTGCAACGTGAGTCCAGTTTCAGGTAATTCTTTATAAATCAATAAGATAGCGAGTTCCAATTTGGGGTAACCGATACGCCTTTCTTACCTCTAATCGCCCCACTCCACAGTGGAACTTTCAGCCGCTTTTCGGGCGTGGCGAAACGCTTCCGGTAAGGTACGCAGCAGATCAGTGGCAGTCAAGGAATGCTCTCCCATCGCCTCACGGGCAGCGTCGCCGGCAAGCCCGTGGAGATAAACCGCTGCCATCACGGCTTGTAAAATGTTTTGCGGATTTTGCGCCATGAGCCCCGCAGCCATTCCAGTGAGAATGTCACCCGTACCCCCGGTAGCCATCCCTGGATTTCCGGTAACGTTGACCCAAACCTCCCCGTCGGGAGCGGCCACCAGGGTGCGATGGCCTTTGAGAACCACAATCAACTGATGCTCAACCGCAAACTTGCGGGCAACGTTGATTCGGTCCTGCTGGACCGCAGCGACGGTCGTCCCCAGCAATCGCGCCATCTCCCCAGGATGCGGAGTAATCACCAAAGTACGATCTTTCCCGTCCAGTTCATCGCCATGACCCTCAAAAGCGTTCAGCCCATCCGCATCCAGGACCGTGGGCGCAGTAAATTTCTTCACCGCAGATCGCACGAACTCGACCGTCTCTTTGTGACGCGAAATTCCCGGCCCTACGGCCAAGACCGTCTTGCCTTTGACAATGGCATCCACGTGCCCATAGCTCAAGGCGCGCTTGGAAACGCTGCCAATCTCGGTTTCCTCCAGTGCCTCGGTCATCACCTCAGGATGGAAGCCAGCCACCGTAGGCAGCACAGATTTTGGCGTCGCCACTGTAGACAGTCCAGCCCCAGCCCGCAGGGCCGCCATTCCCGCCATGGCCACCGCTCCCGCCTTGCCGACCGAACCACCGATCACCAATACATGCCCAAAGCTTCCCTTGTTGGCTGATACTGCGCGAGGTGCGACTAAAGGCGCGATATCACCAGCGGAAATCAAGTTGATCTTTTCCTTGGAAACAATCGCCTGCGGCGGAGAACCAATCGGTGAGACAAGCACCGTCCCCCACGTCGACCCGCCAAACGCATGCGCCGGACGGGGCGCAGTAAACGTCACCACCGCATTCGCACGCACAATTGTCCCAGTCTGTTCTTCGAGGGAATCCGCATCCGCGCCGGAGGGGATATCAACCGCAACCACAAGCGAAGAGCTGGTGTTCACCCGCGCAATAGCCTGCGCATAAAGCCCGGTCACCGGAGGCTTGAAGCCAGTCCCGAGAATCGCGTCAATCAGGAGCTTGCACTCGAAGACCGAGCGCGCAGGCTCGCGGTCGAGTTCTTCGGGCGATTTCACGATCACGGCGTTAGCCAGCTGCTTGTACATCTCCGCCGCATCGCCCTTCAATTCCGAAGGATCAGCCAGCAGCAACACCTGAACATCTTTCCCGGCATCATGCAGCTTCCGCGCGGCGACAAAGCCGTCGCCACCATTGTTCCCCTTGCCGCAAATCACCCCGACGCTGTGGACCGCGGGAAACCGGGAAATCACAAACACCGCCACCGACTCCCCGGCATTTTCCATCAGAGTGGTGGAAGGCACACCGAACCGCTCGCTGGTAACCCGGTCAATCTCGCGCATTTCCGCTGCGGTCACTATTTTCATGGATGATTGGTTACAGATGCGCTCGCCAGATGTTCCAGTTGCCGCAGCTGCGCGGGCTGTCCCATGGCGATCAGACAATCGCCGGGATCAATCCGATCTTCCGATGCCGGATTGAACTGCATCCCCTGCGGACGCTTGATCGCCAGTACGATTGCGCCGGAATGTTGCCGGATACGGGAAGCCTCAATCGTCTTCCCGGCCAGCGCGGAATCCCCACTCACCATGACTTCTCCGATTTCAAGGTCCATGCCGAGGTGGGTGGTAGCCGTATCAAGAAAGCTGACTACATGCGGGCGCAGAAACGACTGAGCAATCCGCTGCCCGGCAAAGCGATAAGGCGAGACTACAGAGTCAGCTCCTGCCTTGAGCAAGCGCTTTTCCGCGTCTTCATCGCTGGCGCGGGCAATGATTGTGAGTTTGGGATTCAGTTCGCGGGCCGTCAATACGATATACAAATTGGTGGCATCGGTGGTGGTTGCGACGACCACTCCACGCGCCCGTTCAATCTGCGCCTGTCGCAGGGTCTGTTCTTGGGTGGCATCACCGACCAGCACCAGCCAGTCGTGTTGGTGCTGCGTCACCTTGGCGTCGCTCTGATCAATCAGAATAAAAGATGCGCCATTGCGCGCCATCTCGCGGGCCGCGCTCCGCCCCACCCGCCCGATCCCGCAGATGATGTAGTGGCCGGAAAGCCGGCCGATTTCGCGCTCCATTTTCCGCCTTCCAAAGAAGTTCCGCAGCTCGAATTCTAGCAAAGCCTGGGTCAACGCCCCGATGCCCAGAAAGACCAGCGATACCCCGGCAATGATCAAACCAATATTGAAGACTCTCCCCGTGTGGGAGAGCGGATGCACTTCCTGATAGCCGATGGTGGTGAACGTCGTGATGGCCATATAGAGGCCATCAAACCAAGTCCAGCCTTCGATGAAATGGAACCCGGCTGTGCCGACAAACAATAGCGTGACCAGCGCGAGTCCAATTAGACGAAGGTAGTGAAAGGCACGCATTTGGTCGTTGGTCTTTGGTCTTTGGCCAAAAGACTAACGAGCAAAGACCAACGACCGGTTTTAGACTATAAAACAAAAAAGCCCTCCGTGTATGTGCGGAGGGCCAAAGTTTTCGGTTTAGCCTAGTCAGCCATATGGGAGGCCGGGTCTGACTTTCCCGCAGCCATGGCCTGCACCCGGCTGTGATGGCGGCTATAAGTGAAGTACACCACCAGCCCAATGATCAGCCAAATGATCAGCCGGGCCCAATTGATCCAGCCTAGCTTGTACATCATGTAGCCGTTAAAGATTATTCCCAGGATTGGAATGACCGGCACCCAAGGCGTGCGGAATGGACGAGGTTGGTCCGGATTGGTATTCCGCAGCACCAATACCGCAATGCACACGATCACAAAGGCAAGCAGCGTACCGATATTTACCATCTTGCCGATGTCATCAATCGGGGTCACGCTACCCACGATCGCGGCCAGCAACCCTACCAGAAAAGTGTTCTTCCACGGCGTCCGCCACTTGGGATGAATGGCTGCGAAAAATTTCTTGGGCAACAATCCGTCATTCGCCATGGCATAGAGGACGCGAGTCTGGCCAAGCAGCATCACCAGCATGACGCTGGTCAGCCCTGCCAGAGCGCCAATGGTGATGATATGCGAAGCACCGACTAGGCCGCGGTCCAGGAATGCCCGAGCCAGGGGAGCTTCAATATTGACTTCTTGCCAGGGCACCATGCCGGTGAGCACCGCCGCAACCAGAATATATAGAACTGTGCAGACACAAAGAGATGCAATGATGCCAATCGGTAAATCGCGTTGTGGATTTTTGGCTTCCTGTGCCGTGGTGGATACTGCGTCAAATCCGATATAAGCAAAAAATATGTATGCGGCGCCTGCGCCTATACCCGAAAATCCGTAGGGCGCGAAGGTTGACCAGTCTGAACCCCAGTTGCTGTGGGACACATACTTAAATCCAAGAGCGATCACAAACAACACCACCGCTACTTTGATGACGACGATGGTGGCGTTAAACCGGGCGCTTTCTTTGATCCCGATAGCCAGAATAACCGTAATCAAAAGTGCGATGACGAATGCCGGAAGGTTAAACCCAAACTCATGGCCAAACAAAATCGGCGCCGCCAGCAAGTCGTGGGCCCTCTGCACCATCTCTGGAGGATGCGCAACCAAGATAGTGGTCATCTTATCGAGGAAGGCTTGCGTGCCCGGCACCAAAGATGGATCGGCCGCGTGTGCCATGTCGCGAGCGATAACCTTTTCGGCAATCCTAATTCCAGTCCAGTGGTCGTACGCCAGCCAAAGCGGCATGCGGATGTGCAACATTTCCAGCAATTCAATGAAGTGGTTCGACCAGCCCGAAGAAACCGTGCTGGCGCCCATGGCATATTCGAGAGTCAAATCCCAGCCGATGATCCACGCAAACAACTCGCCCAGAGTTGCATAGGCGTAGGTGTAAGCGCTGCCGGCCAGGGGAATCATGGCGGCAAACTCCGCATAGCAAAGTCCGGCAAATGCGCATCCCAGACCCGACAAAACGAAGGAGAGCATCAATCCAGGCCCGGCGTAGTGTGCTCCTAACCCGGAAAGCACAAAAATTCCCGCGCCAATAATCGCGCCCACTCCCAGTGCCGTCAGTTGAAAAGGCCCCAGGGTCCGACGCAGCGTGTGCTCACCCGTCTCTTTGGACTCCGCCAGCAACATTCCCAGCGGCTTTTTTGCCCAGATATTTGGCATGCTTTGCTCCCTCGAAGGATTATGCTGCACTCACAGCGCTGGATCGCCGCAACCACAGGTAATACACAGGAATTCCCAGCAATACGATAATCAACCCCGGCCACGTGTACTGCGGTTTGTATCGCAATAGTACGACATCAATGAACAACGCCATCACAATATAGATCGCGGGCAGTACCGGATAACCAAACGCCTTGTATGGCCGTTCCGCCGTAGGATGCGTCCGGCGCAGCACAAAGATCGCCAGAATCGTGAGGATATAAAACACCAGCACGGCAAACACGATATAGTCCA
Organism: uncultured Acidobacteriota bacterium; assembly: GCA_963837365.1. Classification (GTDB taxonomy): domain Bacteria; phylum Acidobacteriota; class Terriglobia; order Terriglobales; family Acidobacteriaceae; genus CAWBXL01. Next base: position 1,125,411 of record CAWIMW010000001.1, on the reverse strand, counting down.
GCAACTGCCCGTAGCTTCCCGAAACACAAAGCACGCAGGTCCAGACCATCTGGAGCATCAGCGAAACTACCGGCGTTTTATACCTGGGGTGCAGGGTGGCTACCTTGCGAAAGAATAGGCCGTCTTTGGCCATCGCGTAATACACGCGCGCCCCCGCCAGCAACATCCCGTTACAGCAACCGAAAGTGGAGATCAGTATGGCAATTGCCATCAGCTTGCCGCCGGTCGTACTGAACATTTGCGCCATCACCGCAGTGCCGACTCTATCTTCCGCCGCGTATTGAATTCCCCGCTCAAGAATGGTCGTGCCTTGCGGGCTCCCGACCAAAGGCAACGTATTGAGGTAAATAAAATTGCAGGCGATGTACAGAGAGATGACGATGCCGGTGCCCAATGCCAGCGCAAGCGGCAGGTTGCGGCTGGGATTTTTTACTTCCCCCGCGGTGAAGGTAACGTTGTTCCAGGCGTCGGCGGAAAACAACGAGCCCACCTGCGCCACCGCCAGCACGGTCAAGGTTCCGACCAACACTCCTCCGCCGATGTCATGCAGGTTGCCCAAGTTGGCGTTGAACCAGAAATTTTGCCCAAAATTTGCTCGCAGCGCATACACGTTGCGCCCTACGAACAAAGCTACCAGCACGAATCCAAACAAAGCCGAAGCTTTTGCGATGGTGAAGATGTTCTGAATCAGTGCGCCTGTCTTGACCCCGAAAATATTAACCAGCGATAGCAGAACCACAACGATGATGCCCACTAAATTCTGGGTATTCAGCCCCACATCCATGTTTCCCAGCGTCATGGGGCCAAGGTGAATCGGCGGTACTTTCCAAAGATGCACAATCCAGCGCGACGAGGAAATGGAGGGATAGAAAATACCAAGGAACTTACCGAAGGCCACGCCAACGGCGGCGACGGTGCCGGTTTGGATGACTAGAAATAAAGTCCAGCCATAAAGAAATCCCCAGAGCGGTCCCAGGGCTTCACGCAAATAGACGTACTGACCGCCGGCCCGTGGCATCATGGCGGCAAGCTCGCCATAGCTCAGCGCGGCGATGATGGTCATGATCCCCGTAACCACCCATGCGCCAATCAACAGGGCTGGAGACTGCACCTCTCGCGCAATCTCCGCTGACACAATAAAAATCCCGGAGCCAATCATCGACCCCATGACCAGCGTGGTAGCGCTGGTCAGGCCGAGACCCTTAACTAACTCTTTATCTTGATGGGAATGGATTTCCCAATCGCTGGCCGAAGTGGGGGCGGGTAACCTGGTCTCTGTGCTCACAGTTTTCCGGTCAAACGTAGGTCAGCAGCTACCTGACAAATGAATCTCAAGACTTTAACTTAACTAGCGCAAAAAGTCTCGTGCCGAGTTGCGGGGATCGCGCATCAGACCGGCGATCACAGCCACCGAATCCGCCCCGGCTTCGATCACCGATAAGCAATTTTCGCGGGTGATTCCCCCTATTGCCACTAATGGTTTACGAGTCAAAACTCGTGCTGCGCGCACCCCATCAAGCCCGACTAAAGGATCGGGATCCGCCTTGCTGGATGTAGCAAACACCGGGCCGATGGCCAGATAGTCAGCCGAAGTTTTGTCCGCAGCTTTCAGTTGTTCGGGATTATGGGTCGAAACTCCCAGCAAGCGATCCGCACCAATGACACGGCGAGCACCATCCGGGGACAAATCCTCCTGCCCCACATGCACCCCATCGAACCCAGCCGCCACACACAAGTCAGCCCGGTCATTCATAATCAGTTTGACGGAATTCCCCACCCGGCGTTTCAGCTCATAAGCCTGATCCAACACCTGCCTTGGGCTGCCAGCCTTGTTGCGGTATTGCAGAAGGGTAACGCCTCCGCCCACCAACTCGTCTACAAACTCAAAGAACGCGCTGGCTTCGACAAACAACGACCGGTCTGCAATGGCATACAGTCGCGGTAAGAAAAGCGGAGAGGCGTGGAACATAAGATCCGTGAGTACTCAGTGTGTCGCAGAAGTGGTTTTGCCGTTCTTGGCGAGGAACCGTTCTATGAAAGTAGTATCCAGCTTCCCCTCGCGAAAATCCGGATCGGCCAGGATCTTCCGGTGCAAGGGAATGGTAGTAAAAATGCCTTCGACGACGAACATCTCCAAAGCCCGGCTCATCCGGGAAATGGCCTCATGCCGGTCCTTCCCGCGCACGATCAACTTGGCGATCAGCGAATCGTAATAAGGAGGAATCACCCCCTCGGCATACGCCGCAGTATCAATCCGCACTCCAGTTCCGCCTGGAGGATTAAACACCGTAATCTTCCCCGCCGACGGGGTAAATTTCTCCGGATGCTCCGCGTTAATCCGGCATTCGATGGCATGACCACGGTGCACAATCGGTCCCATCAGCACTTCGCTCATCCGCTGGCCCGCCGCCAGCAGAATCTGGCTCTTCACCAGGTCCACGTCGGTCACCATCTCCGTAACCGGATGCTCTACCTGAATCCGGGTGTTCATCTCGATGAAGTAGAGACGCCGGTCCTCATCCATTAGGAATTCAATCGTCCCGGCGTTCACGTAACCAATCTCAGACAGTGTCTTGGAAAGAGTCCCGCCGATCTGTTCCCGCAGTTCCGGCGATACCTGAGTTGAAGGCGACTCCTCCAGCAACTTTTGATGACGCCGCTGAATGGAGCATTCACGCTCTCCGAGACTCACCACATTGCCGTATTGGTCCGCCAGGACCTGAAACTCAATGTGCCGCGGCTTCTCGATGAACTTTTCCATGTAAAGATCACCATTGCCGAAAGCCGCAGCCGCTTCCGATTGGGCCGCCTTGAACAATCCAGGGAGCTCCTGCTCGCTGCGCACAATGCGCATCCCGCGCCCGCCGCCGCCAGCCGAAGCCTTCACGATGACCGGAAATCCAACCTGCCGGGCCCACTCAATGGCTTCGCCCTCGTTGGCAACAATCCCGTCCGATCCCGGCAAAATCGGCACGCCATGTTTCTTCATGGCGGCGCGGGCCTTTTCTTTTTCACCCATCATCCGGGTAATCGCCGGGGGAGGCCCAATAAAAGTGATGTTGCAGGTCTCACACACCTCGGCAAAATTGGCGTTCTCGGCCAGCAACCCATATCCAGGATGCACCGCATCCACATTGGCGATTTCAGCCGCGCTGATCACCGCAGGAATATTGAGATAACTCTGCCCCAGCTGCGGAGGCCCAATACAAATGGCCTCATCCGCAAACTTCACATGCAAAGAGTTGCGGTCGGCCTCACTGTAAATGGCGACCGTCTTTATGCCCAGCTCTTTGCAGGCGCAGATCACCCGCAGGGCAATCTCACCGCGGTTAGCTATGAGGATCTTCTTGAACATGCGAGTGGCAAAAACACGAAAAGGCGCGGCCAGCGCGCCTGGTTCAACCTGCGTTGTTCACTTCTTGGGCCGAATGGCGAACAGTTCCTGCCCGTACTCAATGGGCTGGCCGTTGTTTACCAGCTTTTTCACCAGTTCTCCGGCCGCGTCCGCTTCAATTTCATTCATCAACTTCATGGCTTCCACGATGCACAGCACTTGTCCAACCTCGACCATGTCACCGACCTTCAAAAACGGAGGCGACCCTGGAGACGGCGACTCATAAAAAGTCCCCACAATGGGAGACCGCACCATGTGCAGCCCTTCTTCCGGGGCCGGTTCCGTCGCTGTGGTTGGTTGGCCTGGAGGTGGAGCTGCCGGAACCGCAGGAGAGACACCTAACTCCGGTGTCGGTGGGGGAGCGGCATGTACGGCAAAATACCTCTGGTCCGGCGCCGAAGGCCCGGCCCCACGCCTGACCTTTACTTTGACATCGCCGCGTTCCAGCTCAAACTCGGCGATATCCTTTTCAATTAAGAACTCTATGAGTTCCTTCAGCTCTTTCTGATTCATCGTTTATGAAGGGGTGTTTCCAGAGAAATCGCGGGTTCAACCCGCTCTTAACAGACGATCAGTTCCTTAGTCGTCGGGGTCAATACTTCACACCCTTTGTCTGTGACTACGGCCATGTCCTCGATCCGTATTCCCCATTTGCCCGGCAGATAAACTCCCGGCTCGATAGTAATGACCATGCCAGGCCGTAATTCGTCGAGCTGACCTGCTGCAATCCGGGGTGCTTCGTGGATCTCCAGACCAACACCGTGTCCGGTTGAATGCGTGAAATACTTACCTAACTTATGTTTTTGCAGTACTTTACGTGCTGCCCCGTCAACTTCGCCAAGCTTCTGCCCGGGACGCACAACATCTAGTGCGGCCTGCTGCGCTTCCCTGACCGCGTGGTATGCGCTGCGTGCCTCCGCAGAGGGACGCCCCACGTATACCGTCCGGGTCATGTCCGAACAATAACCAGCGAGTATAACACCGAAGTCGCAGACCACGAACCCATCCTCCGGAATCAACTGATTGGACGCCCGGCCATGAGGCAAGGCCGACCGCTGCCCGGACGCAACAATAGTGGAGAAAGACATCCCCTCCGCCCCAGCGCAGGAGGCGGCATATTCCATTTCCGCAGCCACTTCGGTTTCCTTCACCCCGGGTTGTATGGCTTCCACTGCCCGGTCAAAGAGGCTGGCGCCTAACAGGGCTGCTGCGCGGATGCTTGCGAGTTCATCGCCATCCTTTATTATGCGGATGCGTTCCACCAAGTTTGGAGCGGGGCGGAGACGGATCCCCGGGGGCATTGCCTTAGCCAGCGAACGGTGACTGGCAAACGAAAGGTGCTCGCCCTCAAAACCCACTCGCTTAAGACTTCGGGCTACAGCTTTCTGGGAGCCAAGCCACTCCGTCAGAGAAGCCAGCGGCGTCTTCGCGGCAATCACGATTCGCGGCCCTTTTACTTCCTCTTTGGCCTGGGCAGTGTAACGGCCATCGGTGAAAAAGACGCATTGCTTCTCCGTCGCCAGGAGCGCACCAGCGCTCCCTGTAAAACCACTGAGATAGCGAATATTAGGAAGGTGGGTGACTAGTAGAGCATCCAGCCGGGCGCTAACGAGAGCGCTTTGTAGTTGCTTCTGGCGCCTTTTGTAATCCACGGCAGAAGTTTAGCAGGTCAATCTTCAGGATCCTTAGCGGCGTCCCAACCGGAAGCTTCTCCTACGACAATAACGACCGCCTAAGCGGCGACACCTCCGACGCCAACGGCAACACCATTTCCTCGGCGGGCATCGCCAACACCTACGACTTCGAGAACCACATGCTCAGCCACGGGGCCGTGACCATGGTTTACGACGGCGACGGCAACCGGGTGGCGGAGACGGTGGGCGGCTCGACCACCCAGTATCTGGTGGATACGCTCAATCCCACCGGCTACGCGCAGGTGATGGACGAACTGGTCAGCGGCGCGGTCACCCGCACCTACACCTACGGCCTGCAACGCATCAGCGAGAACCAGAAGATCGGGGCCACGCAGACGGCCAGCTTCTACGGCTACGACGGCCACGGCAACGTCCGCTTCCTGACCGGCACGGCAGGCACGCTGACCGACACCTATGTGTACGACGCCTTCGGCCTGCCGCTCACCTCGACCGGCACAACGCCGAACAACTTCCTCTATAGCGGAGAGCAGTTCGACAGCGTGCTGGGGATGTACTACCTGCGGGCGCGGTATTACAACCCGGCTACTGGGCGGTTCCTGGCGATGGATCCGTACGATTGTGCGTGTACAGCGTGTAGAACGAAACCTGCCAAGCTGCACAAGTATCTGTATGTTGCCGCTGACCCTGTTAATAAGCTTGATCCAACTGGTCGTGCGGAGGTTGCAGAATACACCGCGCCTCTTGTGTTTATCTTGGCCGCCACATCCATCGTAATTGTCGAAAATCCGGCACAAAAGCAAGCGGCTGTGAGCATACTGCAGGGGCTGGGCCAAGCAGTGGATTGCGCAGCGGCGAAAGCTGCGTGTATCGAACAATGCACGGAAGATGTCCTCATGGCTCCGTATGGCCCACGAGACAGAAGCGGAGACTTCTTCGCATGCCTGCACAGATGCATGGAAGATGCTCGTTGCGAGTGAGTTTGAGGTATACAAGATACTGACAAATATTTGGCGAGGAAGTGAACGGAATGGCGACAGGCCCCGGTGCCCCACAGCAGATTTCTGAAATAATATTCGAAGCGATGGGTCAACTTCTTGAGTCCATTCGGCTGGTGAAAGAGACTTGTCCGCCTGAAGATGCTGTTGCGTACAGTAGGGGTGCGAGAAAGATTCTCTGTCAGATCGGGACAATACTTGCTCTCGTGACCTCAATGGATCCGATTGAGCCGCCAAATCCTGAAAAGCCACTCCAAAGAGAACCGTTAGTTGCAAACGTTGCTACCGCCCAGCAGGTCTCCGAGCTAATGTTCCAGGTTTCGAGGCGGCTTACCGAATCTCTTGAATTCGCTCGAACTTCCGTCCCCAGAGAAACATTCAAAACATATGCGCTGGGAGTGGGCGTAAGTATTGGATCGATTTCTCTCTTCACTATTGCAATTGCCCGTAACGGTGAGCTACGTATGGCGGGCTCACCTGAGACAACAGTTCAAGATGATTGTGTACTGGTCTGCCCTGCCCCACTGTGATTTTCAGAGGTGAGAACCACATGCTCAGCCACGGGGCCGTGACCCTGGTCTACGACGGCGACGGCAACCGGGTGGCGGAGACGGTGGGCGGCTCGACCACCCAGTATCTGGTGGATACGCTCAATCCCACCGGCTACGCGCAGGTGATGGACGAACTGGTCAGCGGCGCGGTCACCCGCACCTACACCTACGGCCTCAACGCATCAGCGAGAACCAGAAGATTGGCACGACGCAGACGATCAGCTTCTACGGCTACGACGGCCACGGCAACGTCCGCTTCTTGATGACCGGCACAACAGGAACGGTGACCGACACGTATGTGTACGACGCCTTCGGCCTGCCGCTTAACCCCAAAAGCAGAACCGCCGGTACCTGGCAGGTTCTCCAGATACCGGCGGCTTGAGGGTTTGCTCACTAAACTTCTATGTCTGAATGATGCGTGGAGTGATAAAGAAAATCAGCTCCTGGTTCGTGGTCGAAACCGCCGTGTGCTTGAACAGGTTGCCCAGGTAAGGAATGCTTCCGAGCAACGGCACCTGCGTGACATTGACCGAGTTCTGGGTCTGGATCACGCCGCCGATCACCACCGTTCCGCCATCGGTCACCAGCACCTGAGTGGTAGCCTGCTGGGTGATCAACGTCGGGTTGCCCTGAATGGCGCGCGAGAAGTCAGGAGACGTGTTCTCCACATCCACGTTCAGGAAGATCGTGCCTTCCGAGGTGATCTGCGGAGTGACGGTCAACCGCAGGAACGCATCCACGTAGGTTACGGTCGGAGGTCCACCCAACTGCGCCTGGGTCACGATCGGTACGCGCACGCCCTGTTTCACAAAGGCCTGCACGTTGTTCTGCGTGACTACGCGCGGACGGGAAAGAATCTTCAGCAAGCCGCGTGACTCTGCCATGCTGAGCAGGAAGTCGATGCGGTAGTTGTTGGTGGCATTCGTGATCTGGATGCCGCTGGTGGGGCTGGTCACTGGCAGGTTTGAGAACAACGGAATCTGTGTTCCTGTCGTGGTGCTGCCGCCACCACTGATGATGTACTTGGGGTTGGGAACCAATCCCGTTCCGATCGTAGTGGGAGTCGTGCCAACATTCTGCACGCCACCGATGGCAGTCGGTCCATTCCCCCAGCCAAGTCCCAACTGAGTACCGATATCGCGGGCAAAGCTGCGGGTGGCAGCCACCACGCGAGCTTCGATTTCCACTTCCTGCGTCTTGCGGTCAAGCTGGGTCAGGAGGCGGTCAATATGCGGGATCACCGCCGGAATGTCGTTGATGATCACGGCGTTGGTGCGATCATCTGCGATGGCATCGCCGCGTTGTGACATGAAACTTTTAATCGTAGTGACGACGTCTTTGGCATGGGCGTAGCTGAGGAAACGAGTAATGGTGACTTTCTCCACCGCCAGCGCTTCAGCTTCCTGCTGGGCACGCTTTGACTCGGCTTCTTTACGCAGCGTTTCTACCGTTGCGATACGGAGAACGTTGCCTTCGAGTTGCCGGGCAAGATCGTTGTTCTTCAGAACGATGTCCAGGGCCTGGTCCCACGGCACATCATCGAGCACGATGGTGAGTGAGCCCTTCACGTTGGGATCAAGGACTACGTTCAATCCGCTGATCTCGTGGATCAGGCGGAAGAAATCTTTCAGGTCCACGTCCTTCAAGTTCACCGAAATCGGCTCACCGGTGTACTTGACGCCGGTCATGGCCGGCGCCTGCTGCATCTGCGACTTCTGCTCGGCCGCCAGATTTACCGCAGGCTGCACCGTATTGGCCGCTTGTGGCTGCATCGAGGCACTGGCCTTGGGCAGAACTTCAGCCGGACGGTCGGCGAACTTGGACGCTGCCGCGCTGGCCCGGACCGCAGGTTCGACCTTGTCCGACACCGGCTTGTAGGCCGGCTCGACCACAACAAAATCGTTGGCGGAAGCGGGCTGGGCCGCTTTCGTTTCCGGCGCCGCAGTCATCGGCTTGGCCGTGAAGGGGGATTCCGCACGGGCTGCCGCCATCTGCTTAGGCGCAACTGGAGCTGCATCCTTATGGGCCACGCTCTGGCCGGTGTAGAGCTTGATCACCAGCTTGTTGCCGCTGCTGGAAACCAGCTCGTGACGGCAAGCCTTGTCAAGGTCCACCACCACGCGCGTGGTCGGCGACGCCTGGCCATTGGAGCCAATGCGCACCTGCTTCACGCCGTCGCTGTCCACACTGACAGGGGCCCTTGTGGCCGCGACAGTGTTGGGCAGGTCGAGCACCAGGCGCGCTGGCGAACCCAGCTCGCTGATCTTGGGCTCAACTTGGCCACGGGTCGTGAGCTCCAGGGTGACCGCATCCGTAGAATGTGCCACGTTCACCTTCAGCAGCGCAGAGTGTTTCGCCGCCGAACCTGTGCTCTGTGTCTCACCGGCTGCCAGCATGCAGAACACCAGCAGTGGTAGGAATATTCCCAGCAGTTGCTTTCGCATTTCGCTTCTCCCCACGGGCCCGCAACGCGCGTCCCGCAATTGAACCTCTAAATTCATTGCCCAAACTTCCTTGCTTCTCTGCCAACCCCGGCTCTTAGACCACCGGAGTGTTGATCTTTTTGGTCACTTCTTTGGTGAACGGCTTGCCCAGTTTGTCCTGCACAGTTTCCTTGAACACGATGGAGTCGCCGGTGATCTTCAAAACGTATCCATCGAATACCGGGTCGTTTTCCCGCAAGAAGTAGGCCTTGTCCAGGGCATTCACCACTACGGCAATCATTCCAGTTTCAGACTTCACTACACCTTTCAGACTGATCTGGCCGACCGCCAGGCAGCGTTTACCGGAGCTGCAACCTGAACCGACTGCACTCTGACTGATCACTGGACTGACAAATGGATCGCGCCGCCCATTCGCACTGATGGTTCTTGTCGTCTTTTCATTCTTTGCCGGCTCCGGCGCTTTCTCCACGGAAACATTTTCCTGCTTGGGGGCCATTGTCGCGCTCGGTTTGCTGACCGCCACCTTGACCTTCACTGCTTTTGCTGGCGCTGACACTTGCTTGGCGGTCGCAGCAACTGGAGCACTCTTGACGACAACCGGTTTGCTGGTCGCTGGTTTGGTTGCGGCAACCGGCTTCACGGCAACCGGTTTCACGGCAACCGGTTTCACGGCAACAGCCTTGCGCGGCGACATCGGTGACTTCGAAGAAGCGGAGGAAGCGCTTGGCTTGGCCACAGGCGTTTTGCTTGCCGCTGCCGGCTTGGAGGCTTGCGGCATCGCTGCGGAGACGACCTTTACCGCAGCATGCTGCTTCTGCTGTGCGGCATCGGCATTGGCCTTGGCGCCATGGATGATGACTGGCCCATTCTGTGCCCAAACCGTTCCGGAAGTTAGAGCTAGTACAAGAAGTGCGTTTGTCAGCTTCATAAGTTTTCCTTACTTAGCCCCGGCCGGCTTGCTCTGCGCAGCCGGCACCTGGTCGTGGCTGAAAAAGGTTGTGGCCGTACAGGTCGCCACCACACTCTCATTCGGTGCATATTGATATTGGTGCTTCGCTTTCGCATCGCCGGGCTTCTTGGTACTGGCCACCAGCAAGTTCGACACGTTCACGATGCGTTCCAGCTTGCTTACCCGGTCAAAGAAATTCAAAGTCGAGTAATACGGCCCGTCTAATTCAACTTCGAAAGGAACTTCCGTATAGAATTCTTTGTTTGAAGTCGGCTTCGAGGTATAGCGGCGCAATTCGATTCCCGCTTTCAAGGCCTCAGCGTCGAGCATCTTCATGAAGTTGTCGACTTCCTTTTCATCCGGAACAATGTGTTGCTCGATTTCCAGTTGCTGCTTGAGGCTGGCCAGTTGGCGTTCAATATCGTCCAACTTGGTCCGGTACTTCTCCAACTCTGCGTTCTCCCGCACCTTGTCGTCTAGCTGTCTCTGTGCAGCTGCGTTCGCGGTCTGCTGACTGTTGAATACGGTGAAGTACAGAGCGCCGGTGAGAAGAACGGCAGCGAGAGCCAGAATTCCCCACTGTTTCACACTCGAAAGTTCGCTAAAGTTGCCCATAGTTTCCGTCCTTAGGACTTGCCCTTCTCGCAGGTCAAAGTAAACTGAAAAGCCTGCATTTCTTTAATGGCGGCATCCTGATACGTTTCTTTGATCTCAACGTTCCGGAAACGTCCCGTCTTTTGCAGGTTGGTGATCAGCGAAGCAACCGCATCATTGCTCAGGGCCATGCCCTCGATATTGATGCTGTTCCCCTCGTCCTTCATCGAGTTCAACCACACCGCTTCGGTGTTGTTGACGGTGTCGCCGATCATGTTGAGCAGTTCCACCGGGCCAGTCTGGTTCTTGCGCAACTGATCAATCACATCCACCCGGCGCTTGTAATTTTCTGCCTGGCGTTGCCGCTCCATGTAGCGGGTCTTGACGTCGGCCAACTCGCGGTTCTTGGCTTCAGCAACCGTCATCCTCGCGGCAATGTCACGCTTCTGTTTGTCCAGGTGATACCAATAGCCCGCGTTGATGACTGCCACGGCGACCAGAATCGCCAGAATTTTGATACTCGGTGAACCGCCCGGTCCGGCTGCCATGGCGATATCCGGAGAAGCTGCCCCCGCTCCGCCACGTTTGCCCTTCTGTTTTGCAATCCCCAGCAGATTGATTCGGATCATAGCTCTTCAAAACTCCTTAGGGCCAAACCCACCGCCACTGCCAGTTGGCCTGCATTCCGCTCGATCAACTCCGACCCCACGCCATCCGCCGCCGGCGCAATCCGTTGGAACGGATTGAAAATCTCCACCGGCAACGAAAACTCCTGACGCAGTGCTTCTACCAGGCCAGGTACCTTGGAAGAACCTCCGGCCAGATAAATCTTCTCAATGTGCTCTCCCGCCGCGCTGGCGCGGAAGAAGTCGAACGTCTTCTGAATTTCCAAAACGATGATCTCAGTCACCTGCTGAAGGATGGGGGTCTTGGCATCTTCACTGACCGTCCCAACCTTCTGCCCCAACTTGAGCGCCTCAGCATCATCAAAGCTAAGATCAAGTTCTTTCTGGAGCGAATCGGTGTATTGATGACCACCTACACTGACATCGCGCGGGAACAGTGGCGTAGTTCCTTTAACGATGTTGATGTTCATGACGCTGGCGCCTAAGTTGAGCAAGGCCACCACCTGAGTAGGGGCCGGCTCGTAGTTGTATTCGTAACAGTTCTGTAGAGCCAGCGCGTCAATGTCCACGATAGCCGGGGTCTTCCCCGCCATCGAGAGTACGTTGGTGTAGTTGAGAATCTTGTCCTTCTTGACCGCCACCAGCAGCACATCCATCTGCGGGCTGCTGACGTCCTCAGAAAGAATCTGATAGTCGAGGTTCACATCGGCCAGATCAAAGGGAATGTGGTGAGCAGCTTCTTTCTGGATCGTATCGGCCAGTTCCTGGTCGCTCATTGACGGCAGCGAGATCTTCTTCACGATCACCGAGTGCCCGCTGACCGCGGTGGCGACTGCCTTGGTCTTGATCTGGTTCTCAGCAAACAGCTTCGAGATGGCGCTGGAAACCGTCCCCGAATCCACGATCATGGAATCCACAACGATGTCTGGAGCCAGGGGTTCTACGCCAAGGTGGACGACTTCGATCAGCCCGCCTTTTTTCTTAAGCTCGACAGCCTTGATGCTTGAAGAGCCCACATCCAGACCAACGATCGATTTCGCTCCGAATCCAAACATGTGCCCGCCTTTACAATTGCCCGGCAGCTTTAGTAGCTGCCTTCGAATTCTTCTTGCTGCGTACTTCCATCTGGTTGGACTTTTCTTCCATCCACTGGTCAAGCTTCGATTTCTTGAAGCGCCAGCGATTGCCCAACTTGAAAGCCGGAATCTTTTGTTCGCCTACGTACTTGTAAAGCGTGTCCGGACTCACTCCCAGGTACTGCGACGCCTGGCGGATATTCATTACTTCGCGTGAGTCGGCCATAGTTCGTTCCCTATTGCACAGAACCAGAACTGATCTTGTGGGAGAGAATTCCTCAAACACAAAGCGTCTGAGTGAATTCATGTGGACTGAGCATAGCGCAGCAGGTTTGTGACACGAGGACTCCGGCAATTACCGCGTTTTACTGGGTTTTTTGCGGGTTTTCTGGAATAGAGGTTTGGGGTAGTTGTGGATGGTATCTATATGTTGTGGTTTTATGGTTACAAGATTCGATTAGTTGTAGTTGGCGAAGGGCAGAACCTGGTAGTCACGTCTAAGATAACCAAAGTACCAGAGACGGTACGAAGGTTGTACGACGCGTGGAAAGTGTTGATGGATCAAGTCCCTCAGGGCTGAAGCCCTCATCATGTCAGAGCTTTTATCGCAGGTCTGGAAAGCCCTGCGCCACCAGGTTAGAAATTCCCTCTATCTTCACCTGCTCAGGATTCATGGCTGGCTTAGTGAAGTTCTTCGGGGGAGGACGGGATCGTCTTGCCCCTGACTATGCTGCATGCGCACGTAAGCCGGAATACAGACGAAAGATATATGACTGAGATTTCGAACGGTTCTACTCATACCGCAACGCTACCATGGGATCCACTCGCGTGGCCCTGCGCGCCGGAATCCAACTGGCACCAAGGGTCGCAGCCATTAACGCGACTACGATGACCAGGAAAATCTCCGGATCACGCGGGTTCACATCCATCAACATTCCGCCCATGAGTGGAGTGGCGAAGAAAGCCCCTATCCCGCCCAATAGCAGTCCCGCCACCGCCAGCGAAATTCCATTGGCTAGCACCATCCGTAGAATTTGCCATGGTTGCGCACCCAGGGCGATGCGAACCCCGATCTCCTGCGTTCTGCGTCCAACCATAAAAGTCACTACCCCATAGAGGCCCACCACCGCTAGAGATAAGGCCACCAACCCAAATGCGCCGCCAAGAATGGCAGCGATGCGCGGCATAAAGAGCCCTGAGCCGGAAATCACCTTCCGGTACGGAATCACCGACAAGGGGGCAAGATCGGGATCGAGCTTGCGGATTTGTTCACGAATACTGGCGGTCATTGCTCCCGGGTCGCCCTGGGTCCGCACATGCAGTGCCGCCCTCGGCCTCCCCATCTGTGCGTAGGACATGAAAAACATCGGGCGAACCGGCGAGCCGATGAATCCATTGTTGGAATCTTTGACCACCCCGACGATGGGAATGGCATCGTGGTCACGGAGAGAGATGGTGTGTCCGATGGCCTTCTCCAGGTCGCCGTCATTCACGATGTACCGTCGCGCCAGGGTTTCATTCACAATCGCAACCAGCGGCGCGCTTTTGTCGTCGTGATCGGTAAACTCCCGCCCGCGCAGCAACGGAATCCGCATGGTCTTGAAATAGCCCGGAGCCACCTGGTTGGTGTTGGTATCAATGAACTTTTCACCTCCCGCGCCGGCGTAACCTTCAATCGAAATGTCCCACGATGCACCCGAAAGAAACGGCACCGAGGAAGCCACACTCGCCGACTTTACTCCCGGCAAATTCAAGGTCTGCTGCAAAAGTTGTTGCTGAAAGATAAGCGACTTGTCCACGGGGTATCCACGCAGTGTGGGATCAATATTGACCAGTAAGACGTGGTCCGGATTGAAGCCCAGGTCAATGTTCTGGGCCCGGATGAACACCTTCAGGAACAACCCTCCGGCAATCAACAAAATGGTCGACAGAGCAATCTGTCCGGCAATGAGAATCCGCCGCGCCAGCGCCCCGTAGGTTCCGCTATCAGCCGCACCAGCCCTAACGTTGCTGGTGATCTTCAGCATGGCTTCCTTCACCGTAGAGAATGCCGGCGCCAGGCCGCACAGAAAAACCGAAATGGTTGACGCCAGCAGGGCCACCGTCAACACGCGCAGGTCGAGATGAAAGTCCGGTCCACCTGGCCCGTTTTGCACCGGCAACATGGCGGCAAAACTACGAATGCATCCAAAGGCCAGAAGGATGCCGGAGCCTCCACCGAAGAGCGCCAGCACAGCGCTCTCTGTCAGTAGCTGTCGGACCAGAGTTGCGCGCGACGCGCCCACTGCCAGCTGGGTGGAAATTTCCCGCATGCGTGTAGTCGCGCGCGCCATCAGCAGGCTGGCAACATTCGCGCAGGCGATCAGCAAAACCATAATGACCAGGCCCATCAGGATTGCAGGAAATACAAATCCATCCCCTTCCAGCCGCCGTTTCATTTCCGGCCTGATGTACACGACACTGTCTTTGTTCGTATCGGGGTAGGTTTTCTCCAGGTCGCGCATGATGCCATCCATTTCCGCCTGCGCCTGGGCCACAGTTACGCCGGGATTGAGACGTCCCGTCATTTCAAATTCGCGCCAGCTACGATGGGTGAGCGTGGCATTGCCATCTGTCGTGAGCCCCTCCACCATCATGGTGGGAACATAAAAGTCAGGCCGGAAAAACAGATTGGAACCAGTAAACGACCTGGGCGTAACTCCAATAACGGTGAAGCTCTTGCCATTCAACTTCACCTGCCGCCCGATAATCCCAGAGTCATTAGCAAAAACACGGCCCCAAAGCGCATTGCTAATGATGGCCACGGGATATTTTCCCGGCACGCTGTCCTCATCGGCGCGGAAGTCGCGGCCCAGCGATGGTTGAATCTGCATGGTGTGCAGGAAGCTGGCGGACACCAACATGCCATAAACCACCTGCGGCTCTCCCTGCCCAGTGCTCAGACCGGCCGATGTTGATTGACTGATCGCCAGGCTCTCAAAAGCACGGCTACGGGCGCGGAAATCCTGCAAATCCAAATAGGATGCTGCGCCAAACTGACTAAGGCGCGAGGCCGCGACATCCACAGTAATAAGTTCATGCGGGTGCGGTATGGGCAACGGCCGCAGCAGGATGGCGTCCACAACACTGAAAATGGCTGTGTTTGCTCCTATCCCAAGCGCGAGTGACAACACCACGACTAGAGTGAACCCCGGTTTGCGGCGCAGGCTGCGGATGGTAAAGCGCAGGTCGCGTGCGAAGGATTCTATTAGAGAAATGATTCGAGATTGAGACGTCGGAGAAATCGTCATCGTGGTTGATGGCCCCATGGTTCCCTCGTCGCTCACAGGATGGCACTGTTTTGTTAATTGGCTGCAAGCATTAAATCGAGTGCAAACGCCCTACCTTCTGACGAATGAGATAAGTCTCGGATAACAATGCGGAAGTGCTGCATACGGAGGGATACGGATGTCCGGTCCTGAAAGTTCCTGTTCGAAAATGGACGGTGGAAATCGGCCATGGGTTTCCTTTGGGCTCAATTTGTAAGAATCCGCGTCAATCTGCGCAGCGGACTCTTGGTAGCTGACGCTATACTGCAATGAATCTGGAGGAATCACCTTTCATGCGAGCTGATATCGTACCCGGCGTCAAGTTTCCTGACTACGAATTGACCGACCACGCCGCCAAGCGGCGCAAACTTTCTGAGCTGCAAGGTTCTGACCCGATGATTCTGGTCCTCAGCCGTGGCGGATTTTGCCCTAAAGACCGCCGCCAGGCCGAGAATCTAAATGAGCTTTATCGTGAGATCGAAGTTGGATACTGCCGCCTGGTCACCATCAGCACCGACAATCTACTCGACACTAATCATTTCCGCACGGGCGTCGGCGCCCATTGGCCTTTTCTTTCTGATCCAGGGCGCAAGGTGCAGAAGGACCTGGATATCTGCGAGTACACCGATCCGGATTTCAATCCCATGATTCCCTACACATTTGTTCTGGAGCCGGGGCTCATCATTTATAGGATCTACTGCGGCTACTGGTTTTTTGCCCGGCCCACCAATGAAGAGCTACGCCACGATCTACGCGCGGTCTTGAAAAAGTGCCGTCCTGACTGGGACATTGAAACTCCCGAGATGAAAGCTGCCTGGGCGCGCGGCGACAAGCAGCTTTTCCATCCCTATGACAAGACCTACGCGCAGATCTTCAGCGAGCAAAGCTGACTGCCTCAGTTCAATGGTTAGGGACCGTCAGCAAATCGTGCATCTTGCTGTCGGGGACCGGCCATGCGCTCACGGTACGCCATTATTGCTCGGAGTTGTAATGTTGCCGCCAACTTGCAGGACCTCTTTTTCCGGATGTCCGTTGGGAGCATAGGCCCCGGAATCGGTGGACGTCTGCGCACCTTGGAGTAATTTAGCCAGGTTGTCTCCCGAAACCGGCCAGACGAGGACTGTGCCTCCGTCTTGCAGAAGGAAAAACATTCCGCTCTCCATGCCGCTTCCCGGCGAAAGGTAGGCGTCGATGGGTGGGAGCGGAGCCCGCGCGCACTTGATAGAGTTCAGAAAATAAGCAGGACGCAGAACGTGATACGTCCGATTCTGGTGATAGTGGATTCAGATCCTCGCTTTAATTCGCCTTGTTGGTTCTCCGTTACCGATGGCTCGGTCATTATTTTCCACCAGACTCCCGTACAATCGAACCTCAGGCCGCGGGCTTTCCGAACAGGCAGCGAAAAACCGAAGGAGGAGTTATGGAAGACCAACTTAGACGTTGGCTGTTTGACCCTACCTTGGGTAAATTCGTCGCGGCGCTTGCCGGTCTTCTCATCGTCTATGCGCTTGCCCGGCTGGCACAGCGTTCCATTGGACGCTACGTGATGGACACGGACACTCGGTATCGTGTTCGGAAGTTCATTACATTCATTGGATACATTGCCAGTATTGCAGTGTTAGCCACCGTCTTTAGTGACCGCCTTGCCGGTCTGACGGTTGCCTTGGGCGTGGCCGGGGCGGGTATCGCCTTTGCATTGCAGGAAGTCATCGCCAGCGTTGCAGGTTGGGTAGCGGTGTCGGTGGGGAATTTCTATTCCCCCGGAGATCGCGTGCAGTTGGGAGGAATCAAAGGCGACGTAATCGACGTGGGTGTTCTCCGCACGACTCTCATGGAGGTGGGTGAGTGGGTCCACGGCGATCTCTACAATGGACGCATCGTGCGCGTGGCAAACAGTTTTATCTTCAAGGAGCCGGTGTACAACTATTCAGCTGATTTCCCATTTCTATGGGACGAAATCACCTTGCCGGTGAGATATGGCTCCGACTGGGAATACACACGCGGTGCGCTTGAGAATGTAGTGAACGAGACTTGCCGCGACTATGCGATCCAGTCGCTTGAGGCTTGGCGAACTGCGGTGAAGAAATACCGTCTGGAGGAAGCGAAAATCGAACCGATGATTACCTTGGCAGCCAACGATAACTGGATCGAGTTCACAGCTCGCTACATCGTTGACTACCGAAAGCGCCGGTTCGTGAAGGACCGCCTCTTCACTCGCATTCTCGAAGAGGTCGACAAATCCAATAACAGGATCCGGCTGGCGTCCGCAACCTTCGAATTGGTGAATATGCCACGCCTCAACGTGCAGTTCGCCGAGGGCAAAGGAGCCGTCGATCCGCAATACATGCCGTAGGCGGTGTTCCGCGAAGACCGGACTCGAACTGCCTGATCAATATGGATATATCTCTCTTATTTGGCCTGCTCGGTGGTCTCATCGTGTTGGCATTCGTTGCCAACCGGCTGTTTCGTCATACCCGGATTCCGGACCTGGTGGTGCTGATTGGGATCGGTGTGTTAATTGGCCCAGTCATGCACTGGGTCGATGTAGAAAAGTTCAAACCCGTTACCCACGCCTTTGGCACGCTGGCGTTGATCGTGATTCTCTTCGAGGGTGGACTCGAACTCAAACTCCGCGAGACGGTCCGTCATTTTCCCGGGGCTCTACTGTTGTCAGTGTTGAGTTATGTTCTCACGGTGGGTCTAGTGGAGATGGTTGCCCACTTCGGCCTGCAACTCCCCATCATTCCGTCGCTGCTGGTCGGCGCCATCGTGGGTTGCACCAGCAGTTCCATGGTCTTGCCCATACTTCAGCAAATGCAAGTCTCCGACGCGACGAAAGTGACCCTGCTGCTGGAGGCCTCCCTCGGTGATGTCCTGGCCGTTCTCACTGCGGAGAGTCTAATCAATTTAAATGGCGGTGGTACCCTGCATGGCGTGTTGCCGGCTTTGATCCGCGAAGTGGGCATCCCATTGATTCTCGCCTTCGTAGTTGGAGCGTTGTGGTCCCGCCTTCTGCCCCTGCTTTCCGAGCAGCAATTCTGGCACGTCCTTACCTTTGGCGTGGTTCTCCTGCTCTATGCGACTAGCCAAGCCCTCCATAGCAGCGGGTTGATCGCGGTTGTCGCCTTCGGCTTAACCTTGGCCAATTTTTCAGGCGCCATCCGACCATTGATCGAAAGCGCCGAAGAACTCGGGGTTTCTCCCGGGCAGGAACATCTTCCCATCCTGACTTTTCATTCGGAACTGGCCTTCCTGCTCCGGACCTTCTTTTTTGCCCTCCTGGGCGTGGTGATGGAGTTCGTTGCCCCGCGATTCATCTTGCCCACGCTGGGAATTCTCGGGGCCATCGTTCTGGGAAGGTGGCTCGCCTCCCGGGTCAGCCGTTGGTCGCGCCACGAGATACCGGAGAACGAACGCCAGCTCATTATCTGGATTCTCCCTAGAGGGCTGATTACCGCGGTTCTTGCCATCCAGGTCGTAGAAACTATGGGCGCTGAATTCGCCTTCCTTCCAGCTATTGCTTTCGCTGTCATCCTTGTCACCAATGCAATTGTGATCATCGGCAGCATTAGCTCAGGAAGGAGCCGGCTCTCAGCAACCCAGAGTTAGGGCAAAAGAAAAAGGCCCCAGGACGGGGCCTTCACTCTGCGCAGAGCAACCGGCGGATGGAACTAGGCAGCCACTGTCAAGGTAGTCGTGGCCACCTCGAAGGTCTCCAACTTCAGAGGCTCCTGAATCATCGGACTCAACTTTTCCGCCAGCTTCGGGTACACCGAGTTGTGATACATCTCGGCGTTCTTGCGATCATCCCAGAAGCTGATGATGAGCGCCCGGTTGTTGTCCACCAAGGTAACCTCATCCTGGAATCCCTTCTGCTGCCGAAGCACCGGCAGAATTTGCGACTCGAACAGCTGGACGAACTCCTTCTGTTTCCCATCCTTCAGTTGGACATGCACATTGCGAGTGATTTTCAATTTGATTTTCCGAATCTCCCTGGCGAAATGATGGTCTGTTGACGACACTTCTCCCCCACGGCGAAGGCAGGGGCTCGACGCCGCTTATTAGACCTATGTATCTTGTTTTCTATGACTTAAGTATACCAATCGGGGTCGGATAAGTCAACGATTATCGGCTCATTTTCGACCGCCACTTTGAGTTGTTCGACTCCTCTTCAAGACTCAAAAAGGGGTACTCTAAGGATATTCATGTCTACTGTTGGTTATCGTCGGCAAATGTGTTCCAGCCGGCCGAATTTGCGAAGGGAGGAGACAGATCAATGATTTTCGAGTTGGAACGCTGGAGGCCTTGGCTATGGGCAGCTGGAGGTTTAGCAGGCGCAGTCTTGCTTTCCCTGCTGGTGCACTATTTATTGTTCCTGTTGATCAAGCGCCTGGCGCGAAAGACCAGCACCGTCGTTGACGACTCGCTGCTCCGGCACGGCCAAAGACCAACCCGCTGGATATTCCCTCTGATCGCCATCCTGCTGGCCGTGCCGCTCTTACCCATCCGTCCCGAGATACTGAGCCCGCTGCAACACGTTCTCGGGCTGGGTGTGATCGGCTCCATCGCCTGGACTGTAATCCTGCTGGCGGACGTTTTCAGCGATGCCCTTTCGGCCAAGTATGCCATTGACGTGGCCGACAATCTTACCGCCAGAAGTATTCGAACGCAGACCCAGGTACTTCGCCGCATCTTTGTGGTCGTGGTTGTGCTTCTGACCTTGGGCATCATGCTGATGACTTTTCCCTCGATTCGCACCTTGGGGACCAGCCTGCTCGCCTCGGCAGGACTGGCTGGCCTGGTGCTGGGCATGGCCATGCGGCCGACTCTGGCCAGCATCGTCGCCGGCATCCAGATCGCTTTGACCCAGCCCATCCGCATTGATGATGTCGTCATCGTAGAAGGAGAATGGGGCTGGATTGAAGACATAAGCACCACCTATGTCATCGTGCGAATTTGGGACCTGCGCCGTTTAGTTGTGCCGTTGTCGTACTTCATCGAAAAGCCATTTCAGAATTGGACGCGGGTCACGGCGGACCTGCTGGGGACTGTGTTCTTATACGTTGACTACACGGTTCCCGTAGACGTCGTACGTGAGGAACTTCATCAGATTTTGCAATCGTCTGGAATGTGGGACGAGAAAACCTGGGGATTGCAGGTCACCGATGCCAGGGAACATACCCTGGAGTTGCGTGCGCTGATGAGCGCACCCAATGGACCACAGGCCTGGGACCTGCGCTGCTATGTAAGGGAAAAGCTGATCGCTTTCCTACAGCAACGCTATCCGGGAAGCTTGCCTCGGACCAGAGCCGAAGTCCAGATGCCGGGACGCATAGAGAACGGAGAAGTCTCTGCCGGTAGCCCACATCTCGGTGGAAGTAATAATCCTGAAAAGATCGCTCTATTCTAATCTGGGGGTTGCCCCTCGATAAGAGCGAAGGTGATATCAAGGGCGTAGTGCTCCCGGCCGGTGCGTAAGCACCGTCCGTTTGCCAGAGAACATTGAAGAGCAAGGCGCTGGAACATCACGCTTAAATCATTTTCCAGCAGAACTCATCGTTCCACCAACCATCGATTCGCTCTCTTACATCGCGCTGGGTCAAAGTAATAGCTGATCGAAATTTTCTCTTAATATCCTGCCAATTCCTTCATGGCGCGATAGAGATCGGCGACTTGGGGGAGAATGGCGTTTTCGAGCAGGGGTTGGTAGGCGACAAAGGTGTCGGTGGCGGCGACGCGGCGGACGGGGGCGTCGAGATGATGGAAGAGTTGGTCGGCGATGCGGGCGGCGATTTCGGCGCCGTATCCCCAGCTTAGCGTGTCTTCGTAGGCCACGATGGCGCGGCTGGTTTTTTCTACCGAGGCGGCGATGGTTTCCCAGTCGAAGGGATTCAGGCTGCGGAGATCGATTAGTTCGGCTTTGATTCCATCTTCGCGTTCTAACTTCTGCACAGCTTGTAATGCCCGCGGGACTACGGCTCCGTAGGTGATGATGGTCAGATCGGTGCCCGGTTGGACAATTCTTGCTTTGCCGAACGGGACCATGTAGTCGGGGCCGGGATAAGGCGAACGTCCGTAGGTTTCGCGGTAGAGGCGCTTGTGCTCCAGGAACAAGACCGGGTCGTCGCAGCGGATGGCGGTGCGCAGTAGGCCGACGGCGTCTAGAGCGTTCGACGGAAATACGACGCGCATCCCCGGCGTGTGCGTGAAGATGCTTTCGCCGCATTGCGAGTGATAGATGGCCCCACCGGTTAGGTAGCCTCCAATGGCCACGCGAACCACAATGGGCGAGGAGAATCCGTTGTTGGAGCGCCAGCGCATGATGGGGAGTTCGTCGCGCAATTGCATCATGGCGGGCCAGATGTAGTCGAAGAACTGGATTTCTACCACCGGCTTCAGGCCTCTTGTGGCCATGCCCGTGGCGCGGCCTATGATGGCGGCTTCGGCTAGCGGAGAGTTGAAGACTCGTTCGGAACCGAATTCGGTTTGCAGGCCGAAGGTCAGTTTGAAGACTCCGCCTTTTCCTTTGACCGACTTTTGCTGAAGATGTTGTTCGCGGGAGCAGTCGGCTACGTCTTCTCCGAAGATTATTATGCGCTCATCGTGGCGCATTTCGTCGCGCAGCGTGTGGTTGATCAGGTCGGCCATGGTTTTGGCGGCTGGCTTTTTGCCGTCGTGGTTGACTTCTGCTTGCGCGAAGACTGGCTCGGTGTGGAATGCTTGCGACGTTGCATCAACGTTCGGCGAATATAGGAACCTGGTGATGCTGTCCGGTGTGGCGGGTGCCGCGGACAAGGCTTGATCCGTCGCAATCTGTAGATCGTCGTCTACCTGCTTCTCTAATTTGTTGATTCCCTTTTCATCCAGGATCGCCTCGCGCAGCAAAAACATTTGCATGCGGCTGATCGGGTCTCTGGCGGCGTCGTCGTGGCGCTCGGATTCGGGGCGATATAACTTTTCGTCATCCGACAACGAGTGCGAGTAGGGGCGGATTACGTGCGCGTGGACGAACGATGGGCCTTCTCCTGCGCGGCAGTGCGCTACTGCCCGGGTGAACGCAGCGTAGCTTTCTACCGGGTCAGTGCCGTCAATTTCTTCGAAGTGAAAATTGGGGAAGCTGGAGACCAGGCGCGAGATACTCCCGCCGGCGGTTTGCACTTCGACTGGAACGGAGATCGCGTATCCATTGTCTTGCACGGCGAAGATGATGGGCAGGCGGCGGTTGGCGGCGGCGTTCAGGGCTTCCCAGAACTCTCCCTGGCTGGTCGTGCCGTCGCCCAGAGAGACATAGGTCACTTCGTCGCTGCGGAATTTTACTTCTTTGAATTCGCGGTAATCGCCTTCGACTTTTTGCGCGGCCCCGGGATGGGCCAGCAGGTAGCGCGGGATTTCTGAGCATCCCACCGCTTGCAAGATTTGCGTTCCTGTTGCTGAGGACTGCGTGACTATGTTCAGGTCCGGGTAGCTCCAGTGTGACGGCATTTGGCGGCCGCCGGAACTGGGGTCATCAGCTGCGCCTACGCTTTGCAAGAGCATCTGGTACGGCGTTGCGCCCAGAGCCAGGCAAAGGGCGCGGTCTCTGTAATAAGGATAGAACCAGTCGTAGCCGGGTTTCATGGCCATGGCTGCCGCTACTCCGGCAGCTTCGTGGCCGGCCCCGGAAATCTGGAAGAAGATCTTTTGCTGGCGCTTGAGCAGGATTTCTTTGTCGTCCACCCGTCGCGAGGTGTACATCCAGCGATAGATTTCGATGAGCTGCTGGTGGGTCAGGCCCTGATAGGTCTTGCCCTTGTGGTTGGCAACGGCAATGGGTTTAGGGTCGGTTTTGGTGGTCGCCATCCATTCCTACCTCGCTTGAGATGGTAGAGCCTGACAGATGGTACGAGGTATTGTAAACCGGGACGGGGAAGGAGGGAAGCAGAGGATGACGCAGACGTTTCGATTCGGAAGCAGTACATCTGAGGCGATTGAGATTCGTATCAGGGCATCGCCTTCAGGCATGCCGCATGCATCTTGAAAAATGATGTTTGGCGCTGATGAGGTGCGTAGAAGTCTACCTTCGTGGTAGTTGCGCCATGGGCGCGAGATCGCTACAACTATTTCTTGCGGCGCGGCTGAAGCCGATGCCCTGATACGACCCTTAAAATCCCCTCGGGGTCCGAGGATGATATTCTGGGTTTTCTCAATGATTCGCTTCCACCGGCAATTTGATCCCTCACACATTCGGCTCGTCATCTTCGATCTGGATGGGACCTTAATTGATTCACGTCTTGATCTGGTGCATTCGGTGAATGCGGCGTTGCGGCATATCGGGCGTCCGGAGTTGCCGGAGTATGTGATTGCCAGCTACGTGGGCGATGGCGCGCCTATGCTGATCCGGCGGGCGCTGAGAGCTGAGGCGGATGATGAGTCGCTAGTAAAGACCGGGCTGGAGTTTTTTCTTTCGTATTATCGCGAGCACAAGCTGGACCATACCCGTCTTTATGATGGGATTGTGGACGCACTTGTGGTGATTCAGGGCCGGAATGGACTTTCGCGGAAGCTGGCTGTGCTCACCAATAAGCCGGTCGTGCCTTCGCGGGCGATTGTGGAGGCTCTGGGATTGGCTCCGTTTTTTGGGTCGGTTTATGGTGGGAATAGTTTTGCTACCAAAAAGCCTGATCCCGAGGGGGCGCAGGTGATTTTGCGGGAGACTGGCATTGCTCCTGAGCAGGCTTTGCTTGTTGGCGATTCTCATGTGGATGTGGCTACCGCGCGCAATGCCGGATTGTGGTCTTGCGGAGTAACGTATGGATTTGCGCCGCACACCTTGAGCGCTGAACCGCCGGATGTGTTGGTGGATTCGGCGCGGGAGTTGACGGAGCTGTTTTCGGAATAGATCAAAAGTTTTCGCCGCAGATTTACACGGATTAACGCAGATCCTAAATCCGCGAAGACCTGCGTGAATCTGCGGCAGCTTTTGTGTTGTGGGCTTATATGGTTAATCCCCTGCTCGCCTGATCTCGGATAAACTTTCCATAGCAATGGCCCCCTCCAACGCGTCGTTCACTCCTGCTGAGCTGCGGAAATTGCGCAGCCTGAAGAATCCTTCTGGTATCCAGAGATTCGTTGATGACATGCCTTATCACCTCGAGGACACTGCCTGGTCGCCTCGGCTGGTCTTGCGTCATAACAGTTCTCATTGTCTTGAAGGGGCCATGTTCGCCGCCGCCGCCCTGTGGGCCAACGGTTACCCTCCGCTGATTTGGGATTTAGAAGCGGAGAATGATACCGACCATGTGATGGCTATCTATCGCGTAAATGGGCACTGGGGTGCCATTGCAAAATCGAATTACAGCGGGTGCCGGTGGCGGGAGCCGGTTTATCGTTCACTGCGCGAGCTGGCGATGAGCTACTTCAATCTTTATTTCAATATGCGGCGGGAGCGGACGCTGCGGAATTATTCCCGGCCGGTGAACCTGAAGCGGTTTGATCCGCAGCATTGGATGACTACCGAGAAGCCTCTCTGGTTCATTGTGGATTATCTGTTCGAGATCAAGCATTACAAGCTGCTGAAGCCGGGGATGGCCCGCCGGCTCTCCCGCGTGGACGACAGATTATTTCAGGCGGAGTGTTTGGGGAAGGCTGCCAAAGCGCCGAAACATCTGGCACGCGGCGCCGAGAGCAGAGGCCGGCATGGGGCTTGAGGTCATAGCCAGCCTCTGCAAGGTTTCTCGGCGTTCCTTATCCAAAAAACCGCCTAGGCGCATTCGGGCGTTTCGCTTTCCAGTAGGCTCACTCCCGACTGGCAGTCGTGTTTGGATCAAGATAAATTTAAAAAATATGGCCGCATTGGTTGTCAAAGAATTGTAAACAATTTGTTGTAACAGTAGTGTCGCTGCGAGGTCCGCAATGAGATATCCGATTCTGCCCTGGCTCCGGGTTCCCCGGCGAGAGCTGCCTTTGCTGGGATTTCTGGCAGCTGCATGGTTGGCCCTCAGTGTCCCGCAGGGCCACGCCCAGGAACCCATTCCCGACGAAATGACCGCTGAGCCTCACTACCACCTGTTGCTGAGTAATAATCAGGCGCGCGTATTTGAGATTTTATTGCGGCCAACTGAACATGTCTTTGTGCAGCATCATTACAACTTTATCGTCGTGACCCTGCAAGATTGTGAAATGGTGATGTGGAACCAGGGAGAATCGCAGATATTCAATTTCCGGTTTAACCAGGGAGATACTCGATTCTTCTACGGCGGCCCGGCGCGCGGTATGCGCAACGACCGCACCAGCGAGTACCGCAATATTACAATCGAGTTTTTGAATCCAAAAGTGACCACGTTCGGCTATCAGGCGAACACCGGCAAGTGGGATTATGGAAGCAGTGCGGTCAATCCGCCCGTGGACCCAAACAAGAAATTCCGCGGCTCGCTTGATCTCGGCGAGGCCACGGCCAGCTACGTGCAACTGCTACAGAGGGACATTTTGCCTCCCCCGGACACCGCTATATCGGAGTTGTTGATTCCTGTCACTGATTTGGATGTGACCGCTGGCAGTGACATTCATATCCGGAAGGCGCCTGGCGAGGCCTGGTGGATTGGCGAGGGGCGGAAGAATGATCTGATGAACACCTCTCCGGATGCGGCGCGATTTGTCCTGGTGGAATTCAAACCTGTGCAAAACTAAGTTGCTTTCTCCGTGTTTTCTCTGTGAGACTCGGTGTCCTCTTTGGTTAATGTTTTAGAAGGTTGAACCACAGAGAACCCAGAGGTTTACAGAGGAAAATCTGTGTTTGAATATCCTATGGGCAGATTCTGCGCGACGTTATTCATCGTTTTGTTTGCATCCCTTCCTCTCGCTGCTCAAGATACTCCGCTTTCACAAGAACAAATCCAGGCGCTGGTGCGGCAGGCTGCCGACCAGGACTTGAAAAACCAGAAGACGTTGCGTGACTACACCTATATACAGCGCGAGGAAGAACACAAGCTGGATGGGGATGGGCAGACAAAATCTACCGAGACCCGCACTTACGAAATCATGGTCCTATACGAGGAGCCGGTGCGGAAGATGGTGGCCAAGAACGACCAACCGCTTTCCGATAAAGATGCTAAGAAGGAAGACGACAAGATCCAGAAGATTATTGACAAGCGGAAGAATGAGAGTGAGGACGACCGAACAAAGCGGCTGGAAAAAGCTGAGCAGGAACGGGAAAAAGGCCGGCAGTTTGTGAAGGAAATCGCCGATGCCTACAACTTCCGATGGGTGGGCATGGAGACGTTGAACGGCCGGGAAACTTATGTGGTTGATGCCGATCCGCGTCCGGGGTATGAGCCGCATACAAAGGATGCAAGGTTTTTGCCTAAGTTCCGTTTCCGTGTCTGGATTGATAGGTCCGAATCGCAGTGGGTAAGGCTCGACATTCAGTGCATTGACACAGTTTCGGTGGGACTATTCCTGGTGCGGCTACATAAAGGGTCGAATATTCAGATTGAGTTGGTGCGGGTGAATGATGAAGTCTGGCTGCCCAAGCATGTGGCGCTGAAATTGGATGCGCGGGTGGCGCTGTTCAAAGGGGTGAATCTCGCTGAGGATGTCGCCTACAGCGACTACAAGAAATTTCATACGAGTTCCACGATTGTGCCGTTAGGAGAAGTGGAAAGCCACTAGGGAGTGGGGCGGACACTCATGTCCGCCAGAAGCATCAGGCGCAGCAACCGCATGGCGCTAGCGGAAGATCCAGACAGAGTTTACCGGCAGCGTACACAACGCGGGCAGGAGTGCCCGCGTCACTAAAATCATGTGTTACTGGTCGGCCTTCTCGGCTACATGTAGGCGGGTTTCTGCCCGCTGTAGTTTGCCTTCGGCGCGGCTGAAGTCGTGTTCCGTTTGTCCGTTTTTCAAAAGTTCTTCGGCCTTTACCTTCGCTTCCTGGGCACGTTTGACGTCGATCTCGTCGGGACGTTCGCAGGTTTCTGCCAGAATGGTGACTTTGTAGGGAAGGACCTCGGCAAAACCCCAGGCCACGGAGAGTTGATGTGCCGCCCCATCCTTACGATAAGTAATTTCTCCAACTGCAAGTTCGGTAATGAGCGGCGCGTGGCCGGGAAGGATTCCCAGATACCCATTTTGACCAGGAATCTGGATCTCTTCGACGGTCTCCTTTACCACCATTTTTTCCGGGGTGACAATTTCGAGTTGGATCGTATCAGTCATTGGTCCTTGATCGCTGTTCGTCTGCCTATACGTCGTTGGTTTTGCCAGCGACCAAAGGCTAACGGCCCACCACAGTTCTTACGCTGCTGTCTTCAATTTCTCCGCGGCTTCCAGCACTTCGTCGATTGTGCCTTTCATGTAGAAAGCCTGCTCGGGGATGTCGTCGTACTTCCCTTCTACGATGCCCTTGAAACCTTTGACGGTATCAGCGACTTTTACGTAGCGTCCGGGTGCGCCGGTAAATTGTTCCGCCACGTGGAATGGTTGCGACAGGAATTTTTGCACTTTGCGGGCGCGCGCGACCGTCAACTTCTGGTCTTCGCTTAGTTCGTCGATGCCGAGAATGGCGATGATGTCTTGCAGGTCTTTATAGGTCTGCAAGGTTTTCTTGACCGATTGGGCTACATCGTAGTGTTCCTGACCGACGATGCGCGGGTCGAGAATGCGCGAAGTCGAGGCCAAGGGATCGACTGCGGGGTAGATTCCGATTTCCGTCAGTGCGCGGGAGAGCACCGTAGTCGCGTCCAAGTGCGCGAACGTCGTGGCCGGGGCCGGATCGGTCAAATCGTCGGCCGGCACGTAGATGGCCTGCACCGAGGTGACGGAGCCTTTTTTGGTTGAAGTGATGCGCTCCTGCAATTCGCCCATTTCGGTTGCCAGGTTCGGTTGATAACCTACCGCGCTGGGCATGCGGCCCAGCAGCGCGGACACTTCTGATCCTGCCTGAGTGAAACGGAAAATGTTGTCGATGAAGAGCAGCGTGTCTGCGCCTTCTTCGTCGCGGAAGTATTCGGCTACGGTGAGCCCGGTCAACGCCACACGCAGTCTTGCGCCTGGAGGCTCGGTCATCTGGCCGTAGATCAACGCGGCTTTTGACTTCGATGGATCACCCGGCGTGATGACACCTGACTCGGTCATTTCCAGCCAGAGGTCGTTGCCTTCGCGGGTACGCTCGCCTACGCCAGCAAACACCGAGTATCCGCCGTGTTGCTTGGCGACGTTGTTGATCAGCTCCATGATAACGACGGTCTTGCCCACGCCCGCGCCGCCGAACAGTCCGATTTTGCCGCCTTTCAAGAATGGCTGGATCAGATCAACGACTTTCACGCCGGTTTCGAACATTTCCGCGGTCGTCGACTGCTCGTCGAACAACGGAGCGGGCCGATGGATGGGTGATTCTTTGGAATGTTCGATGGGACCAAGCAGGTCCACCGGCTGACCGATGACGTTCATCACACGGCCAAGCGTGCCCTTGCCTACCGGCACCGAGATGGGTCCGCCAAGATCGAGCGCGGTCATGCCGCGCACCATTCCGTCGGTCGGCTGCATGGCGATGCAGCGGACGCGGCCTTCGCCCAAATGTTGCTGCACTTCCAGGACTACGTTGATGGGGGTGGGGACGGTGAAACCCTCGCTGGTTACGCGCACGGCTTCGTAGATGGGCGGCAGCGCGGACTCAGGAAATTGCACGTCTACGGCGGGTCCGGCGATTTGGATTACGTGTCCTACGTTATCGGCCATAAGAACCTCAGCTTCTAGCTTCTAGCTCCTAGCTAGGAGCTGGAAGCTTGGGATTACATGGCGGCTGCGCCGCTCACGATTTCTATGATCTCTTTCGTGATCTTCGCCTGGCGGGCCCGGTTCATCACCAGCGTCAAGCTATCGATCATGTCGGTTGCGTTACTTGTAGCCGCTTCCATGGCGGTCATGCGGGCCGCGTGCTCGGCGGCTACGGACTCAAGCAGGCCGTGAAAAATCTGTATGGCCACGTATTTCGGCAGCAGAGCGTTGAACAGGTTTCTTGCCGGCTGCTCGTAAATGTAATCCACTGGAGCAGCAGCGAAATGGGCAGCGGCTTCGTCGATGGCTTTCGTGTCGGCAGGGCGGACTCCAACCCCTGCGCCCTTTGTGGCTTCGACGATCTGCTGTTTTTGCTCTTGGGTTAATTCTTCCGTTTGCGTGATTCCCGCCACGCCTACTTCTCCTATGGGCAGGATCTTTTCCACGACCAGCCGCTGGTTAATCACCGATTTGAATTCGTTGAAAACCAGGTAGACGGAGTCGATCTCTTCTTTGCAGTAGCGATCGATGATGCGGTCCGCCATATCGGAAACCATCTCATATTCAAGTTTGGTCAATACGCCTATGTGCTCGCCTACGATGGTGGTGCGCGGGGACTCGGTCGAATCAGCCTGGCGCGGGGAGGCGGAGGAGAAACGGCGGCGCAGGAAGTCGCGGCCTTTGCGGCCTATGGCTTCAATCTCGATGTTCTTACCGGATTCGGTGGCCAGGAATTTCGCGGCGGCTTTCAGGATGTTGGTGTTGAAAGCGCCGGCCAGCCCTTTGTCTCCGGTGACCACCATAAAGAGGATGTTGTTTTCGGGCCGCGCGGCCAGCAGAGGATGCTTGGGCTCGCCGGTTTCCGGGTCGTAGATTTCCGCGCGCGAGACCAACGACTTCAGGACATTGGTCAGCATTTGCGCGTAGGGACGGGCGGACAGGGCGCGTTCCTGGGCCCGGCGGAGTTTGGCCGCGGAGACCATTTTCATGGCCCTGGTGATCTGCCGCGTGTTGGTCACGCTGCGGATGCGGCGGCGAATGTCTAGTACGTTGGGCATGAAATCAGCTTCTAGCTTTTAGCTTTTAGCTAAACCTCCAAAACCTAAAAAACTCTGTCATCCCGAGGGCCGAAGGCCTCGAGGGACCTTGTGTTTACTTTGCTGCGACCGCTTGCCTCTCAGCTACAAAGGTTTCTTTGCACTCCTTGATCACTTTTGTCATCTCGGCTTTCAGGTTGTCGTCCAAAATCTTTTTCTCCATGATTGTGCGCAGGAGGCCGGGATTGGTTGCATCTACAAACTTGTACAACTCTTTTTCGAAGTCACGGACTTGATCGATTGGCATGTCATCCAGATGCCCGCCGGTGCCGGCGAAAATGATCAGAATCTGTTTGGAGAATGGGAGCGGGGAAAATTGTCCCTGCTTCAAAATTTCCACCAGGCGCTGGCCGCGGTTTAGCTGGGCTTGCGTCGCCTTATCCAGGTCGCTGCCGAATTGGGAGAAAGCGGCCAACTCGCGGTATTGGGCAAGTTCCAGCTTCATGCTGCCGGCTACCTGGCGCATGGCTTTGATCTGCGCGCTGCCGCCTACGCGGCTGACCGATAATCCCACGTTCACCGCCGGGCGTACGCCCTGGTTGAACAAATCGGTTTCCAGATAAATCTGGCCATCGGTGATGGAAATGACGTTGGTCGGAATGTAGGCGGAAACATCGCCGGCCTGTGTCTCAATCACCGGCAGGGCGGTCAGCGAACCGCCTCCATTTTTGTCGCTCAGTTTGGCGGCGCGCTCCAGCAGACGGGAGTGGAGATAGAACACATCGCCGGGATACGCCTCGCGGCCCGGCGGACGACGCAGCAACAAAGAAATCTCACGATAGGACGCCGCGTGCTTGGAGAGATCATCATAGATACACAACGCATGACGCTTGGTATCACGGAAATATTCGCCGATGGCACACGCTGCGTAGGGAGCAATGTACTGCATTGGGGCCGGCTCTGAGGCTGAGGCAGCGACCACGATGGTGTATTCCATCGCGCCGGCATCTTCCAGGATTTTTACAACTTGCGCGATGGATGACCGCTTCTGGCCGATGGCGTTGTAAATACAAATTAAGTCGTTGCCCTTGCTGTTGATGATGGTGTCGATGGCAACAGCGGTCTTTCCGGTTTGACGGTCGCCGATGATCAGCTCGCGCTGGCCGCGACCGATGGGGATCATGCTGTCGATGGCCTTGAGGCCTGTGGCCATGGGCTCACGTACCGGTTGGCGGTCGATTACGCCGGGCGCCAGGCGCTCCAGCGCGATGAACTGGTCGCTGGCGATTGGGCCTTTGTCATCGATGGGCCGGCCTAGCGCGTCGACTACGCGACCTATCATTTTGTCGCCCACGGGCACGCTCATAATGCGTCCCGTACGTTTGACCTCGTCCCCCGCCTGGAGTTCGGTGTACTCGCCGAGCACCACGACGCCGACCTGGTCTTCTTCCAGGTTCATGGCGATGCCGGCAATGTTGTGCGGGAAGGAAAGGAGTTCTCCGGCCATGACTTTGTCGAGGCCGTGGACGCGCGCGATCCCGTCGCCCAGGGTGAGGATGGTACCTACCTCGTCTACGGCGATTTTGGTCTCGTAGTTTTCGATTTGTTGGCGGATCAGTTGCGTGATCTCGTCTGCTTTGATTTGTGCCATAGTTAGCTCTTAGCCTTCAGCTGTCAGCCCTTAGCTTTTTGCAATCAGCATTCAGCACTTAGCATTCAGCCGGTTTCGGCAAATTCCGATGGCTGAATGCTGAGTGCGGATTGCTACGTGCTCCCTGTTAGTTGCTCCCTAAACCTCTCCAGCTGTCCTTTTACAGAGCCGTCGTAGATTGTGCTGCCGATTCTTACTACTGCGCCGCCTAGCATTGAAGCGTCTTTTGCATAGTTGGCGCGGACTTTTTTGCCGGTCAATTTCTCCACTTCCGCCTCCAGCGTGCGGCGTTCGGCATCGCTCAAATCGCGCGTGCTGGTGACTTCCGCTACGGCAAAACCCATGCGCTGGTTCAAGTCCTGCTCGAATTGTTTTACGATCGCGTCCAGGAAATTTGTGCGCCTGTGATCAATCAAGACGGCGATGAAATTGCGCACTTCCCCCGAGATTTTCGCCTTAGCCACAATCGCATCCAGCAGTTTTATTTTTTGGCCAGGCGGGATGGATGGCGTTTCCCACACCTGACGCAAGTCCTGGCTTGACCCCACCAGCGCGACAAGCGACTTGGCCTCAGCCAGGGTCTTGGCCGGGTCGAGCTTGCGGTCGATGACTACGTCCGCGAAAGCGCGCGCGTAGGTGTTGGTCACGGTTGCCATGGTTAGCGGCCATCCCTTCGGCCGGGACCATCGGAGGTCAGCCGTTGCGAGAAACCTTTTACCAGGGACTGATCGGTCGCGGTATCAACCTTGATTTGTTTCTCGGCCAGCGAAACCACTAGATTCGCGGCGTAGGCGCGGAGATCGCGGCGGGCATTTTTGGCTGCGGCGGAGATTTCCTGCTCGGCGGAGTCGACTACCCGGCGCACCTCTTCGGCGGTTGCCGCCTTGATGCGCTCTTCCTCGGCCATCGCTTCCATTTCAGCGGCGCCGCGCATTTCAGAGATTTCACCGTCGAGGCGCGTAAGCCTGACTTCAATTTCCTTCAGGCGCCGGTTGGCGTCATCGCTTGCGGCGCGCGCCTCGGCCATTGCCTTTTGGATGGACGCCGTGCGGTTACGGAACATTCCCGGCAGGTTCTTCTTTGACACCCAGAAAATCAGGCCTGCGATCAGCGCGAAGTTAAGCACTACACAGAGCCAGTAGGCGTGGACCAGACTCAGCCCCGTGATTCGAGCAATAAACTGAACCGACGAAGACTGCTTGAATTCAGCGGACTCATCTTCACCGGCCGCCTCACGCGATTCCTTGGCCAATTCTCCGCGAAGTGATTGGGTATCGTAGCGGTTCTGGTCCGAAGTGGCGGAAGTAGAGGACTGCGGATGTTCCTTCTCCTGGGCGTTGCCCACCCCCACAGTCGCGACAAACAATAAGGAGACTACAGCTGCCACCCATAGTTTCTGTGCAACCCGGCTGCGGTTCATCGTTCGCCTCCCGCCATCGCCGGACGCAATACTACACGAATGATTTCCGTCACCAGCTTCCCTGCCTCCGCGGTCAAACCGGCTTGAGCTTCTGACTTGTCTTTCTCGAGCACGGCTCTGGCCTGTTCCACTTGTGTCTGCGCTTTGGCCCTTGCCGCAGCCACCGCTGCGGAACGCTTCTGCGTGATCTGCTGGCGGCGCGCTTCCTGCGCCCGAAAAACCGCTACCCGAGCTTCGCGGATGCGCTGCTCATATTCAGCCGTGCGCGCCTCAGCCGCGGCGATATCGGCGCGCGCTTTTTCGATGGTGCCCTC
This sequence comes from uncultured Acidobacteriota bacterium, assembly GCA_963837365.1. Classification (GTDB taxonomy): domain Bacteria; phylum Acidobacteriota; class Terriglobia; order Terriglobales; family Acidobacteriaceae; genus CAWBXL01. Next base: position 1,091,645 of record CAWIMW010000001.1, on the reverse strand, counting down.
GGTTTTTGCGCGACGCTCGGCCAGCACGCGTACCAAAGGCTTGTGCACCAGCACGGTGTACAGCCAGTAGAGCAACAGGAAAAAGATCACTGTGGGTATCGCCCCGAGCAGTAATCCCCCTAGTTGTTTAAGCGTCTCATCCATTGTGCTGAAAATTTACCCGAGCTTTAAGAGGGCTATGAAAACTGTTAAAGCTAACATTCTACGGGCTTAGTAGTCAACGTAAAGGACGGTAAATTTGTGCCCAACTTGCATTGTCCAAAAATGGGAATTCTGGATTTGTCAAGAGGCGCGGTGCAAAGCACAAAGAATGCTTGACTTCCAGTCAGAGGGGTCTAGCATAGAAGTATCACCTCCGATCCAATTCAGGGTCGAATGGGCCGATAGCCAAGGAAAGTCACCGCTTCTTGGTTGCCGGCCCATTTAAGTTTTCAGCGCTTCCCAGTGATTTTTCACCACCGAGGCACGGAGACACAGAGAAAAACATTGAAAGCGCAAAACCATAAAATAGAAGGGGTTCCCAAAGCAATTGGGTTTCTCCGTGTCTCCGTGACTCCGTGGTAAAAATAGCGGTTCTCCCAAGATGTAAGCTTTTTCCCGCCCGTTAGACTACCTGATTGAACGCGATGATAGGAGTCGCCAAGTCCGATGCAGAACGCCGCGCGATGTTTCTGCGGCTGATGTCGGAGTATCAGGCTGCGCTTCACCGGCTGGCTGCCGCTTATGCGCACGACCCGAGCGACCAGGAGGACATTGTGCAGGAAATCGCCATCGGCTTGTGGCGTGCCATCCCGCAGTTTCGCGGGGAATCGAGCGAGCGCACATGGCTTTACCGCATCGCTCACAACACGGCGATTACTGCCGTCACAAAGCTGCGGCGGCGTGGGAGAACAGAGTCCGCGCTGGAAGATGCGCCTGCGAGTGCGGTTGCCGTCAAAGACGGTTCCGACGAACGCCTGATCGAACAACAGAAGCACGAACTGCTGCTGAAAGCTACGCGAGAGCTTTCGGCATCCGATCGGCAGATGGTGGCCCTTCACTTGGAGGACCTTAGCTATCGGGAAATCCAGGAGATCACAGGAATTTCCGAGGGCGCGATTGCCACCCGGCTTTCGCGCATTCGCGACCGTTTGACCAGCAAAATTCGAGAAATGGAGGCAAGCCAGCGATGACGACACCGGATGAATTGCGAAATCTCTGGCACCGCGGGGCCGACTTGCGGCCCGGAAAAGGGGAACAAGAAATGTTGGCTCTGGTAATTGAGAAGACGCGTGCGTTTGACCGGCGGATTGCGGTGCGGAATGCAGTGGAAGTCGTGGCCGCAGCATTTGTGTTCTGTCTGTTCGGATTTTTTGCCTGGAAGGCGCCGGGGTTGGTGATGCGGGTTGGGATGGCGATTGTCGCCCTTAGTGGAGTTTGGATCGCCTACTACATTATGCGGTTCGGCGCGGGGCCGAAGCGGCTTGATCCGGGGATGGAGTTGTCTCAATACAGCAATTTGCTGCGGGAGAATTACGACCAGCAGATTCGGCTGCTCCGGCGAGTGAAGTATTGGTACTTGCTGCCGCCTTACATTGGGATTGTCATTGGCAATGTGGGAGTGTGGATGCAGTTGACGGCGGAGGGGCAACCGCTGGCAGTGAGATGGGCTAGCTTGGTGGGATTGCCGTTCGTTACCGCGTTTTTTGCCGGGGTTTGGGTGTTGAATGAGCGATATGGAGTTCGGCATTTGGAGCGATCGAAGCGGGAGTTGGCCGATATTGCCGGAGAACGGTCGCGCTAACGAAAACATGCCCTCATGTTGCCGGGCCGACGTAATTCCTAAGCGGCGATAATGAGAACCTCGACCTTTGCATGTATGACGCCCGGCGAACGTCACGTCGTCAGACCGCAATCAACCCGGGTCCAGTAAGTCAGTTTCCAGATCGCCCGTCCTCCGACAAGAATTCGTCTGGAGTGTAGCCTTGAGAGCTGTCGCCTGTTTTACGTCAACAACCAGCTCTGACTACTGGCGTCCTGCCGGAGCGGAAACCGCGCGTGCCGCAATCCAGGAAGCGATTTTGTCGAGCACTTTCGGGGAAATGGTCTCTTCAATGTGTCCATATTCAGCGGGTGCTCCGGTCTCGGCGGATTGGAATAGGTGGTTCACGCCGGGAACCTCGATGGTCTCGAAGTCCCTGTTCCCGCCGGCTTGTAGCGCGGCACGGATTGCGGGCAGGTTTTGTGCGGCCGAAACCTGCGTGTCCTTCTCGCCGATGAGCGCGAGCACGGGGCAAGTTACTTTCCGCAGTGCGGGAGCGGGGTCGTATGCGATGAAGTAGCGCCCCCATGAACCCTGGCCTCGTGCAATCGCCATATTTATCTCTACTTCCGACAGCTTGCCGGTCATTTGTTCGCGCACCTTTTGCGCGAAGACGGTGTCATCTTTTTCGGACTTGAGGATCTCAACAATTTCGCGGTGACGTGCCGTGGATTCTTCAAGTTTGGCGCCGCTCAAACCGCTGGCTGCGTTCATGGTCTGGACCTGTTCCACGACGATCCGATCTCCCGGAAGTCCGGTGCCGGCCAGCAGCACCATGAAAGCTACGTCACGATTGCGAGCGGCGACCATGGGGGCGATGATTCCGCCCTCGCTGTGGCCGATCAAACCGATCTTGCGAGGATCAATTTCGCTGCGGGTCTTGAGGTAGGCGACTCCGGCTTCCGCATCTGTCGCGAAATCGGCCGTGGTGGCGGCGGCAAAGTTCCCACCCGACTTGCCGATGCCCCGATCGTCCGCCCGCAGCACCGCGATGCCACGACGCGTCAGATAGTCGGCAAGAACCAGGAACGGCTTATGACCCATGATCGCTTCGTCGCGATCCTGCGGACCCGAGCCTGTGATGAGTAGCGCCGCCGGGAAGGGCCCCTTGCCGGCGGGGATGGTCAGAGTAGCTGCAAGCCTGAAACTCGCCCCAGGATTTTCATAGCTCACCTCTTCGTCGCGATACGGGTAGGGCCGCTTTGGCTCTTGTGGGCGCGAAAGCTGTAGAACACTCGGGTCCTTCACGCGTGTGAGCGTGAGTGGGAGCGAATTGCCACCCTGCGACCACTTCCCCGTAATTGTCGCGGCATCACTATCCAACTGTCCTTCGAATCTCCCGCCGATATTCGGCATGTCGAACACGATTGCGGAACCGTTGTGCGTTGCCTTGCTGACCGGAATGTCCTTGGCATTTTGGTCGAGGCTGTCCATGGTTGCGGTCAGGTTGTTGCCGGAGCCCGCGATGTTAAACACGACGCGCAATTTGATTCCTGGAGGAACATCGATGGACCCAAACCATGCGCCAGCGATATCAGGACCCTCGTGAGCAGACTGTTGCGTGCAAGCGGGCGAAACTAGAAACAGGACGGCAAGCACGACGGCATATAAGTTCTTCATCGCGGATCTCGGTCTACAAATGATGCGAGTAGAAGAGCTGCCATGTATGTGATCGGCATCACAGAAAGGCGTGCCAGACCCTTGTCAAGCCGGAGTGCTGGACAGCAGATACTAGTACCTGCTCGCGCCTGAACCAGTGCTGGTGACAGAAGGGTGATGCAGGAGAATCTCGCCCAAAAACATGGGTGGGGTGACCTCCTCATAGCGGTCGCGGCTCCGCAACTAGCGTTCTAACGGACAGTTTGTCGGCAATCCGGAAGTGACCTTTCCGCGACCACTGTCGGGCAAGTTCAAATCAGTGAGTGTCTGTTCAAGCTATGACATCTAAGCGGGGCGCTCAGCGGACGCGGCAACCTGCCACTTTTTTACCATGCGGAGAACGGACGCAGATGCGTTTACTTCCAGCTCGACCGATTCCCCCTTATATTTCCGGGAAAAGATTTGCGCTTTTGCTTCCAGCATGGCCAGCGTCTTTCCTTCTGCCTGGGGAATCTTCAAGCGGACGCGGCTGGGCCGGTCTTCTTGCAGCAGTTCATCAATCCGTTCCAGCAGAGTACTGATGCCGATTCCCTTGGCAGCGGAGACATAGGTGGTTTGTGCGTCGTCGCGCAATGCATCTCGCTGCGCAGGCAGCAGCAAATCTATTTTGTTCATGACTCGCAGGCGGGGTTTGCCTTCGACTTCCAATTCTTTCAGTACCTTTTCCACTTGCACATCCTGCTCGACTGACAACGGGTTGCTGGCATCGGAGACGTGCAGAATTAACGAGGCCCGCTGGACTTCCTCCAGCGTCGCCCGGAATGAAGTCACAAGAGTATGCGGCAGGTTGCGGATGAAGCCGACCGTGTCGGAAATCAAGGCCTTGCGTTTGGACGGCAGGGCCACCGCCCGTATGGTGGGATCGAGGGTTGCGAACATTTTGGAGGACGCCAGCACTCCAGCCTGGGTCAGCGCATTGAATAACGTGGACTTCCCCGCGTTGGTGTAGCCAACCAGGGCCACCGTGGCGACCGGAACGGACTCTCTTCTCTGCCGCTGTTGGGCGCGGATTCTTCTTACATTTTCCAGTTGCTGCTTTACATGGCGGATGCGGCGGTAAATCTTGCGGCGGTCGGTTTCCAGCTGAGTTTCGCCCGGGCCTCTGGTGCCGATGCCACCCCCCAGCTGGGACATTTCAATGCCCCGCCCTGCCAGCCTGGGCAACAAGTATTCCAGTTGCGCCAACTCCACCTGCATCTGGCCCTCTCGGGTTCTGGCGTGTCTGGCGAAGATATCGAGGATTAGTTGGGTACGATCAATGACTCGCGTCTTTACCACCTCTTCTATGTTGCGCTGCTGCGAAGCGGTGAGGTCGTGGTCAAACAGGATCAGGTCAGCGGAGACCGATGCCGCCGCTCCCGCGATTTCTTCCAGCTTGCCTTTGCCCACTAACGTTGCAGGATCGGGGCGGTCGCGGTGCTGGAGAAATTCTCCGGACACTTCGGCTCCGGCGCTGGTGGCCAGCGAGCGTAACTCGTCGAGCGATTCTTCGGCGGTGAACTCCGGCACTGGCGGGGCTTTGGAGGCCACGCTGCCATCGCGTGCCGCCTGGGCTCCGTCGGTGAGAGATTTCTTGCTGGCGCGCCGACGCGTGCGGTATTCAATGCCTACCAGGAACGCCCGTTCCTGGCGCGTGTCGCGCGTGCTTTTCAAGGTGGAATTTGCGCGGGACAACCCGAAACACTATCCTTCCGTGCCCGAGGCCGCCGCTGCATCCGGCACCGCTACCGGAGACGGAGCTGGGCGGTCGCCGTGGGCGTGCATCACCCTGCCCATGGCGATGGTAGAAATGGCGTGCTTGAAGATCAGCTGCTCCTGATTATTGGTTTCGAGCACGACCGAATATTTATCAAACGAACGGATACGCCCGGTCAATTTGACGCCGCTTACCAAGTAAATGGTGATATTGAGTCTGTCTTTGCGTGCAGTATTGAGGAATGAATCCTGAATATTTTGTGCCGGCTTGTTGTCCATCGCCGATCTCCTTGGAATGTGATTTACCACACAACCCCGGATGGGCCAGAAATTGACGGTGGGAAAATTTAAAGATGTGGCCCCCAGCGCCGGAATCCGGTGTACCTCAAGCAATTGTTCCTACGATACGAGGTGCGGGAGGAAGTTTCAACTGGGATTGTGGTCGCGGGATTGGCAGTACCTGGTTACCGCCAATGTTGGATTGACACAATTAAGGAGGGTAGCGGTTGAAAAAAGCAAAATCTCAAACCGCAAAGGACACAGTGAAAAGCCGCAGAGAACGCGAAGAACCCAATTCCAGTCCGTTATTCGATGATTGGCTTATTTGACAATTGTGGCGACAAGTGCGATAAGTTCCTCGCTTAACGGAGGCGAATTGAATGCATCATCTTCTTGAGTTTGCTGCTTGGGTCATGCCGTCCCACACCGGGGTTGAGACCAAGGCTATTGTGCTGCGCTTAGTCCATTTTCTGGCGGGAATTACCTGGATCGGCATGCTGTATTTTTTCAACCTGATCAACGTCCCTTTCATGAAGACGGTAGACGCGGCCGCAAAACCGAAAATCCTTGAGCACCTCACCCTGCCGGCGCTCAACCTTTTCCGCTGGAGCGCGTTGCTGACCGTGTTTGTTGGTGTCTGGTATTGGGCGGAGGTGTACGTATCGGGTGACGCTCATCTGAATGGCGGCAGCACTCTGGGGACGATTGGGCTGTTCTTTCTGGTGTGGATTGCGGCCTGGTGGATTTTCTATGCATTCGTCAAGAAAGTTCCCAATCCCTGGCTGTTGGCGTTCATTGTGCTCGTCGTGGTGATTGCCGCCGGGTGGATCTTTGTGACGCATACCCCGGTTGGGCGGGATGATAATCACGTTCTTTGCATCGGAGTGGGCGGCGGGATGGGAGTCTTTATGCTGTTCAACGTCTGGGGAATCATTTGGCCCAACAATAAGCGGATTATCAAAGGAACGCTGGCAGGGACACCTCCGGCGAATGCGGCGGCAATGGCGCGGCAGGCATTTCTGGCTTCGCGCGCGAATGTTTATTTGTCGGTCCCCATGCTGTTTTTTATGGCGGCTACGTCGCACTATCCGATTTTTGGGAAGTAGCTTTGGCGAACTGCAATCATGGAAAGAAAAAGGGCCGGTCCAAAGACCGGCCCTAAGATTTTGAAGATCTAATTTTAGAAATCCAGACGCAAGGCGAACTGCATCTGGCGCGGAGAACCACTGGACGTAATGACCCCGAACGAACCAGGGTTGCTGATATCGGCAGTTCCACCGGTGCCGCCGCCACCCGCGGCCGGCAGGCCAAAGTTCACGTGGTTGAATACATTGAAGGCATCCGCACGGAACTCCACCACGAAGCGCTCCCCAATCGGGAAATGCTTGGCGACTCCCATGTCAAAATTGGTGAAGGCGGGGCCACGCAGGTTATTCCGGGTGCCGCCTTCCAATCCAAGAGGTCCGCGGAAAGCACCAAGTGCCTTGGAAGGATCCTTGAATAGTTGGAATGCACCAGACGAATCCTGATGGATCTTCACAGCGACGTCAGACTGGCCACCGATGAACACCGCTGGAGCGTTGTTCAGAAAACTGATCGGGAACGCGTTAGAAACCGTGGTAAAGGCAAAACCACTCAGCCAATACACGGTGCCGGAAACCTGCCATCCCCCGATCACCTGATTCATCCAGCCCGGCATGTTGCTGCCGAATTGCTTGCCTCGGCCAACCGGAAGTTCGTAGATGTAGTTCCCGTTGATAATGTGCCGGACGTCAAAATCAGAATTTCCCCGGCACTTTGCCAGGTCGGTGATATCGCAAATAATGCCGCCTGCCAGATTTGCCGTGCCAAACACGTTGTTGGCAGGCGCCGAGATGTTGTCGATCGAGTGGGAGTAGGTGTAATTCAGGTCGAACTGCAAACCGTGCGACATGCGGTGGCGCAAGGTAGTCAGCAGGCCGTTGTAGCTGGAATACCCCTTATTGGTAACGAAAACATTGGATGCGAATTGAGGGTGCAGGCCGACTCCCGGGGGCAGGAGGCCAACGGATATTGAATCTAACCCCTGAACGACGTCCGTTAAATCACCCCGGGGAACCAGGCCGCCAAAGATTTCGCTGATGAGATCGCTGCAATTGACAAAACCAATGGCATCGCAGGGGAAGCCCCCGAAAAACGGCGATTGCGGGATCACGTTCTCAAAAAAAGGCTGAGCTGTGAGCATGTCGTCGGGGACCCCGCGCGCTTTTCCGCGGAAAGCGCAGCAAAGTCGCCCGCCAGGGTATGTCCGGAGATTGGGTCTTTGAAATTCACGACCTGCCCCGCGTCGGCTTGGGCCAACAGACGACGTCCTAACCGTCCTACATAGTTTGTCTCGAACAGGAAGTTACCGGGGAGCTCCCGCTGTATGCCAAACGATAACGCGATGGAATACGGCGTTTTGAGACCCGGGTCAACCGCGTAATTAATTTGGCCGCCGCCTGCCGTACCAACTCCGTCGAAGGGAGTAAACGGAACCGTTGCTGGAGGAGGGACGGTCACGGCAGGATATGCTGTTGATGCTGGTCTTCTTGAACCTTTCGTCGGTCGCCAGATCTCCCGGTTCAACGTTAGAAGTAGCATTCTGGAAGATATACGTTGCCTGGTCCTGGATAAAGTTAACGGCGTTGGTCACAGGGTGATCGAAAACCAGACCCGCGCCACCGCGAACTACAGTTTTTCTATCTCCGAACAACCGGCCCAGGAACCCCTTGGACGACCCCGGATTGTAGGCAAAGGCTAAACGGGGGGCAAAATCTTTGTGGTCCGGGTTGTAAAGGCCAGGTCCATGGTTGGCCTTGCCGCCGAGATTATACTGGGTAAGCGGGCGGTCTGAAAGGTCTCCCCTGGGCCCCAGCAACAGCCCGCGGGTTGAAGAACTGCGCCAGTGACATGTCCGGAATGGCTTCCAGTCCGGCGGTTTCATAGGGCACAGAGTAGTACTGGTAGCGCAACCCGTAGGTCAAAGTGAAATCTGACCGCATCCGCCACGTATCCTGGAAATAAACTTCGGTTTCGTAGTAACGATAATCACGGCGGTGCCCGGTGCCTTGCGGCAAGGGGTTCAGATCGCCGCCGTTGTTAAAGTTGCTGCCCACACTTGCAAACCGCCCGAGATCGAACGCAAACGCACTGTCCCAAAGACCCAGCGCTACCTGGTTGGGATCCTGGAGAATGTCCGATGGTTCGTTCGATGGGTCCAGAGCAGGTAAATTGCTCCCCAGTCCGACGCTCACAAAATTGAAATCATTGACCTGGATGGAACGAGTTTTGATGGGCTTGAACGTCCCTCCCATCTCAAAATTGTGCTTGCCCTTTACCCAGGTAAAGTCATCGCGGAAAACCGGTACCGGGACGATACGGTTCTGCGATTCCGGGTTGGAAAAGGGCCTGGTAATCGGGCCGAAAGTCGTGAAAATAGTTGATGCCAGTGGGAGCAAAGGTAGTCGGGAAATTCAACTGCGAACGGGTTTCGCCGTAGTAGAAATTGTTGACCTTGGTAGGACTAATGGTCCAAGTATGCCCAATTACATAGGCATAACTATGATCAATGATTTGGTGAGTGACTGGGTCGCCGGGGAACTGGAACGGGGCGGCAAAATTAGCATCGTCACCCGACGCGTCCCTTAAAATACTGAAGCGGGAAAAGAGCTTCATTTTGTCGTTCAGGTTGTAGTCAACCCGTCCCACGTAATCGTTGGCGGTGCGGGAAACCGGCGCATTGAAACGAAACCCTCCCGTGTTGATACCGTCGCCTCGGGTCATATCATTGGCGCGCGGGTAGCGGTCATTGATAAAGCTCAAAAGAGCGGCGTTGGCGCCGGTGCCCTGCGGGTCGAGGTTATCGGTCAGGATTTGCGCATTGGTAAGAGTCGAAATGCAGCCTGGAGTAGTGTTGATGCGACTATTTTCGTTACAAGTGCCAGAATCGTTGATATACGACACGTCGCCATTGCGGAAAGCATCCAACGGCACGGTCGCCAGAACGGAATCTTCACGGGCGTCGCGTCGTCCCTGGTAATTAAAGAAAAAGAACAGTTTGTCTTTAACGACTGGGCCGCCAATTTTGACACCGAATTGATTGCGAATGAGTTTTGGGGTGGCTACTCCCGCGTTCGCATTGAATATATTGTTGGCTTCGGTAACGGTATTGCGATGGTACTCGTAGACGCCACCGTGCCAATTGTTAGTGCCACTCTGCGTAACGAACTGGACCTGCGCGCCGCCGCCCCGTCCGCTGGCCGCCAGAGGATTCGCCGTCTCTTCGTGAAATTCCTGGATCGAGTCAACCGGCGCATTTCCCACGGTCGCAAATGCCTGACCGGTCGCAAAGTCGTTGACATCAAGCCCGTCCAAAGTGATATTTGTCTGGTCGCTGCGAGCCCCAGTGGTTGCACCGTCACGGCTTCCATTGCCGTCCGCTGTGGGTCCGTTGGTAACGCCGGGTTGCAGCAATAACAACGCTGCCGGTGAGTCTCGGTTTGCAATGGGCAACTCGTGCACCATGTTCATATCGAAGTTCGTCCCCACAGTCGCATCGGTGGTATTGAGCGTGACTGGCTGACTTGAGGCTGCGACTTCCACCGTTTCAGTTATTTTGCCGACTTGCATCTGGGCATTCTGGGTATAGGTCGATCCGACACCGATATAAATCTTAGAAACGGTCAGGGTATCGAATCCATCTTTGGTAAAGGTCAATTCGTAACCGGGCCCGGGCAGCAATTTCACGAAGGTATAGGCACCCACTGAATTCGTCTTAGTTTCATAGCTAGCGTTGGTTTTGGTATCCACCAACTTCACCGCAGTATCCTGAATCACCGCGCCTGTATTGTCGGACACTACTCCGGTGAGAGAAGCAAGTTCCTGCGCCGACAGAAAAGGAGTGAACAGCACGGCGCTTAAGAAGACCACAAGGGCAAAGAAGAGTCTTTTCATGGGTATCAGACCTCGCGAGGTAGTTTCCAGTGTTTGCCTGGGCAAAGGGTTTCTGTTGTTATTGAAAGCTTGCATGTTTGAAAAGCAACTGACATTCCAAAACACAACCGCTTAACATATAGCAAACAAATGGATTTACAAATGTTTTTTTATTCTTTTACAGAAAACGGGAGATCAATAATGAATTCGCCTATGGGATTCTGTATGCCCGTTATGAATTTTGTCGGAGGATTTGAGCGTTGAACGTGGATCTTTATGCGCGAGGAATCGAGTTGTTCAATCTCTCGGAATTCTATGAGGCACATGAGGTTCTGGAGGATCTGTGGCGGGCAGAGGTGGGGCCGAACAAGTTGTTTCTTCAAGGGCTGATTCAGGTGGCAGTGGCATTGCATCATCATTCGAATGCGAATTTTGTGGGTGCGCGTTCGCTCTTGGGACGGGCTGCGCGGAACCTTAGTAGTTACCCCGAAGACTACTTCAATCTCAATTTGACGCAGTTTCGGGCATCACTTTTCGCATGGCAGAATGCGTTGGATCAGGGACTCCCGGTGCCTCCTCATCCCAAATTGCAAAGGTTGCGCTAGCGGCAGTTTGTTAGAATCGCATTTCCGTGACCCACCCAACTGCCAAGCGGCGTCCTGTGTCGGCGGGCAATTTTGATGCCGTGCCCATGCTCGATTTGTCCCGCCAGTATGAGCAAATCCGCGAGGAAATACTCCAGGCAGTCGAGCGGGTTTGCGCTTCGCAGCATTTCATTCTAGGCGAAGAAGTGGTTGCGTTGGAAAACGAAATTGCTGCATACGTAGATGTGCCGTGTGCTGTGGCTTGCGCTTCGGGGACCGATGCACTTTGGCTGGCTTTGTTGGCAGCGGGAGTCCGGCCTGGGGACGCCGTCATTACTACCGCCTTCAGTTTTTTCGCTTCTGCCAGTTCCATCGCCCGGATTGGCGCGCACCCGGTTTTCGCGGACATTGATGCGCGCACGTTCAACCTTGATCCTGCCAACCTGAAGCGCAAGCTGCAAACCGCGGGATCTCGGGTGCGGGCGATGCTTCCTGTGCACCTCTATGGGCAGTGCGCGGACATGGATGCAATCAGCGCACTCGCTCAGGAATTCAAGGTTCCCGTGGTTGAAGACGCAGCACAGGCAATAGGGGCAGCCTGGAAAGATCGCCGTGCCGGATCACTGGGATTGGCAGCCGCGTTCAGTTTTTATCCGACAAAAAACTTGAGCGCCTATGGTGACGCCGGTTTGGTGACCACGCGCGATTTGGAATGCGCGGAACATATGCGGCGCCTGCGCAATCATGGCAGTCCGCGACGCTATGTTCATGACGAGCTTGGGTGGAATTGCCGCATGGATGCGATGCAGGCAGCAATTTTGCGGGTGAAGCTGCCGTATATCGAAGATTGGAACCGGAAACGGCGGGAGCGGGCGGGCACGTATGACCGCCTGGTCGAAACGCATGGGTTAGGCAAGCGTGGAGCTGAGCATCCGACAAATACGGCGCCTGTCGTGCTGCCTTACGTTTCTCCGCATGCGCACCACGTTTTTCATCAATATGTTTTGCGGGCGCAGCGGCGGGATGAATTGCGGGCCTTCCTCGCTGAGCGCGGAATTTCTACAGAGATTTACTATCCCATCCCTCTTCACTTGCAACCTTGCTTTGAGTATTTGGGGTACCGCGAAGGGGATTTACCGGAGTCAGAATTGGCGGCCAAGCAAGTTCTGGCGCTGCCTATGTTTCCTGAGTTGACGGAAGATGAGCAGAAGTGGGTTATAGAAAATATTGCAGAGTTCTATTCCTGAGTTGCAGTGTGCCGTCCCTGCGGCTAGGGGAACGCAGAACAAAGTTCTCTTATCGACGAAAACTCATCGCTGTGACTTAGCCGACGGTTCGTCTGGGGCCAATACTCGCCGTACGATTGGATTATTGAGCTTGTATTTCCGCTCGGTCACGTTTCCGGTGTTGTCGGTGACGCGAAGGATGAATACGGGAAGATTGCCTTCCTTATCGAAATCTTCGCGGGTGACGGTCACCGGCAAATTTCCAGCCAGACGCTCACGGTAGGCGGTTTCATAGCGGTGCTTTTTGACGTTCCAGGTAAAGACTTTGATCTGGTTGTAGTCCGTAGGCTGGCCATCCTTGGGTTCGTTAAGTAAAACCAGATATTGCGGAACTTTGTTTTCGCCGTCCTGGACTTCATTCAACACGAATGAGGCGATGATGCGCTGGCCTTCCGCGTATTGCGCGATTTCCAGCGGAATATCCACATCAATCATGCGTCCTAAGGCCCAGCCGACATGGCCGTCGGAATCACGGACCAGCCACCAGTCTTCCATCGGCTTGGCTGCATCCGGCGAAGGTTTTTCACCCGGAAGCCGTTTCTCAGTCATGGCACGTTTCAGGACCGAAAGCTTTGCGCTCTGCGGGACTTGGTAGAGATGATCGGTATCGCGCCCTGGCTCCAGATGCAGATTGGTTTCGTTGCGGGCTACGGCCGCGACCTGGGCCTCAGTGTCATGCTGTTGCTGGGCTAGTTTCTGAAATCCGTCAAACACCTTCTGCGTTACCAGATAACGCTGTTCGACCCAACCTTGTGTACCATTTGCCGCGCGCACCAAGGCGAAACGCTTGTCACGATCCATGATCTCGACGCGCTCGCCATTCTTGACGGTGCCAACTTGGTTGTACATCGCAGCCACGCGGTCGCGCAGATTTGCCTGCGTCGCTGAAACATAGGCGGGTTCGCCCTTCCGGTGGCTGCGGCTGCACGCGGAGGACACCAATAGGGCAGCCAGCGCAAGCGCTGTACTTCGTCCCAGGGGCCGGATCAAAGTTTTCACGGGATCAAAAACACTATAGCAGCCGTTGGCTGTCGATGGTTAGTGGTTGGTCCTATATGGTCAACCCGCTTTGCAGGCTGCCTCCTGGGTTCGTATTTGACCAACGACCAAGGGCAAAACGACCAACGACAGAATTTGTCAGTCTCCAAAGCAAATGCCTATAGCACGGGCGGTGCGGACCAGTTCGCCGTTGGGATCGACTGTCTTCATCTTGCCGATGGCCTCGCGGATGTCCACTGCCTGAATCATTTCGTTGCGCAGGCAGACCATTTTCCCGAATTCGCCATTGGCGATCAGATCTACAGCAGCTACGCCGAAGCGTGTGCCAAGAATACGGTCGAACGGAGTAGGCGAACCACCGCGTTGAATGTGTCCCAGCACGCTGACGCGGACTTCTTTGCGCGCGCCCGCGGCGACCACCGTGCCGATTAGGCTGCCGACCGTCCCGCTTCGGCGGTTTTCCTTCAGTTCGGGAGGCATCCTGACCCCCTCCGCCACCACCACAATTGTGAAGTGCTTGCCGTAGCTCTCCCGTGCGATCACGTAGTCACAAAGTCTCTGGACAGTAAAGGGGATTTCCGGGATCAGGATTATATGCGCACCACCGGCGATACCCGCTTCCAAGGCAATCCAGCCGGCGTCACGCCCCATGACTTCAACCACCATCACGCGGTGGTGAGATTCAGCCGTGGTGTGGATCTTGTCTACGGCATCGGTCGCCGTGGTCAATGCAGTGTCGAAACCGAACGTCACTTCGGTTGCGGAGAGATCGTTATCAATCGTCTTGGGGACGCCGACGATCTTCACCCCCTTCTGAAACATCTCCAGAGCTATGGTTTGTGAGCCGTCGCCCCCGATGGTGATGATGGCATCAATCCCCAGCTTTTCGGCATTGGCGATGATGTCGCCGGAAATGTCACGCACGACCTCTTTCCCATTTTCCGTTGTCTTGTACTGAAATGGATTCCCCCGGTTGGTGGTGCCCAGGATGGTGCCGCCACGGGGCAGAATGCCGCTTACGTGTTTGAGCGTCAGCTCGAAGGACTTTTCCGGCCAGATGAGGCCGTCAAACCCATCGGGAATGCCGATGACCTTCCACTTGTATTTCAGGATGGCGGCTTTGACGGCGGCGCGAATGACCGCGTTGAGGCCGGGAGCGTCCCCGCCTCCAGTAGAAATGGCGATGCAGCGAATATCTGACATGTTTGATTTGTTGGGGTTGGCCGCCTTGGCGGACAACCTCTAATAATACTGTCTCATGAAACTTAGCGGGAGATTACTGGTGGGCGTATGAATTCGCGCGATAGCTGTGATTTACGGAACCGAACAATGGCTGCGTACCGCGGGTGAACTATTGCACGGTCACTTGAAGCTGTCCGGTATTGGTGCCGTCGCTGGCAGTAATGGTTGCGGTGCCGGTCGTGGGACCGAAAGTGGCCGTGCTGCTTGACGCGCTGGCAAACTTCACGATGGTGGTATCGCTCGAAGTCCAGGTTGAACTCGCGGTGACGTCCGTGGTGCCCGAGGTCGCCGTGAAATTGACGGCGGCTCCGCCACTGCTGAACTTTCCCGACGTGCCACAAGGGGTGATTTTAATTCCGGCTGGAAGAGTGGCGGTCACGGTATCGCTCACGCCATTGTAAGTGGCGGTGATGGTAACGGAGGAACCCGTGGCTATGGGCGTCATCAGGCCAATCTGGGTGGTGCTGGGAACCACGGCACAACCGTTCGAGCTTTTCCAGACGGCGGAATTGGTGACATCCTGAGTGCTGTTGCCGAAAGTGGCTTGCGCGCTCAATTGTTGCGGGTTGCCAACATCCGAAAAAGTAACCGGGTCAGGACTGATCGTTATGGAGTCCGGAGAATTTACGAAAAAGCCCTTGCAGCTTACCGCAGTCGCGAGCGCGCAAAGCCCGGCAAGCGCAGTCAGGAGTTGAAGTTTCCGCTTGGCACTCGACATATTTTTATTACCCAACTGGGACACGACCTAAAGGCGGCGTCCGGCGGATCAGATCACTGAAATTGTAGCAGACCTGTTTTGCCCGGCTTAGCAGGCTTTTAGCCGTTAGTACGCCTCCTAAACCCATTTTCATTCAGGAACGTGTCTGGCCATGCGACTTGCACGTTTTATTTAAGATGCAAGCGGGAAGGTCGATGGTGCCCTAATTTGGCTGTCTTTGTGTACTTTGCGGCGTTTCTTGGCGTTCATCGCGGTTAAATTCTTTTGCCTTACGTGGAGCGCATAAAAATCTTACCCGCAAAAGGCGCAAAGACAACCAGGTTAGGACACTACCGGAAGGTCTGAATTCCCTCCTGAAATACCTTATTGCTTTACAATTCCCTAACCTCTCTCCTATGAAAAAGATCGTCAGGTTCTGCTTTTGTTTTCTGTGGGTGTGGGCTGGTGCACAAACGCAACCCGCGCCGAAAGCTGCGCCAACCGTATGTGCGGAGTGTATCCGAAAGAATATGGAGTTCCTTGCCTCCGATGAGTCGCGGGGACGCCGCAGCGGCACCGAAGATGAACATCGCGCCGCGGAGTACATTGGGGCGCGGCTTAAGGAATACAACATTCAACCGGCTGACCCGCGTGGCTATGTGCAAAAAATACCGCTCATTCAGCGGGTAGTTACCGCGCCACCGACATTGAGGTTTGTCGCGCCGGAAGCCAAGACTTCCACGATATTTAAGTTTGCAAAAGATTTTCTGACATTGGACTTGATTGATACGCGGTTCTCAGGACCGCTGCAAAAAATAAACATTGATTCGGTGGTTGAGCTGCCTGCGGCGAAAGCGGGAGCCATCGTCCTCATTGCCGGGAAAGACCGCAAGAAAATCCGCAGCGCAATAGCTGTGCTTTCGTCTTCGTCCGCCGCAGCAATACTGATACCTTCTCGTACCGATACCCCGGCAGGGTTTCAGCGGGACGGAGAGAAGCTCCCGGAACTTCCTTCCATGTTTGCCGGCCAGGCCAAGGCAGTGTTAGGCAGCAGATTTAACGGGCTTGCACTGAGTGGCGCTGCAATCGAGTCGTTATCACAACTGCCGGAAGGAACGGTCCTGCGTTTTCGAGCTCCCTCTACGCCCAAACCAGCAGCCACCTGGAACGCAGTGGGGATACTGGAGGGCAGCGATCCCTCGCTGCAACACGCGGCCATATTGTTTTCCGCCCATCTTGATCACATCGGCGTGAATAAGCCGGTACACGGGGACCGCATCTATAACGGCGCCGATGACGACGCCTCGGGATGCAGCGCTGTGCTGGAAATTGCGCGCGTACTCGGTTCGCAGGCAAGGCCGAAACGCACCGTGATTTTTGCCCTGTTTGGCAGTGAGGAAGTGGGCGGCACGGGTTCAACCTATTTCCGCGAACATCCGCCCGTACCACTGAGCGACCTTACGGCGAACCTGGAATTTGAAATGATCGGCAGGGCGGACCCTGCGGTGAATCCGGATACGCTCTGGTTGACCGGATGGGAGCGGTCTAATTTGGGGCCAACGCTGGCATCCCATGGAGCGCATTTGGTCAGCGATCCCCATCCCGAGCAGGAGTTTTTCTCCCGCTCCGATAATTATGTGCTGGCTAAGAAGGGTGTGGTAGCGCAGACCATTTCCAGCTATGGACTCCACGCCGATTATCATCAGCCGAGGGATGATATCGCCCACATTGACTTCCAACATATGGACGAAGCGATTGGTTCGCTGCTGGAGCCGGTTGAGTGGCTAGTGAATTCCGATTTTAGACCGCAGTGGAACCCAGGCGGAAGACCGTAGGAATAACCAGTGGCTAGTGACTAGTGGCTAGTGAACCTAATTCCCTATTGGAAATTCCACAAGACCTGCCTGTGATGAATATCACAGACTTGCTCGTAATCGTCATTGCACACTTTGATCTGGAGTTTCTTCATGCCCTACGCAGCTATCAGGACCTCATTGGGTGGCAGAAAGCAATTGAACTTGTCACGGACATCTATCGTCTAACCCAGAGTTTTCCGCGTGAGGAAATGTATGGACTAACCAGCCAGATATGCCGGGCGGCGGTATCGATTCGAAGCAACATTGCAGAGGGCCAAGGTCGTTGATCGCGGGGAGAATTTAAACAATTTCTAGGGCACGCCCGGAGCTCAGCGTTTGAATGGATAGTCAGATCCTGATCGGACGTAATCTCAAGTATTTCACGCCCGAAGATGCCAGCTATCTCCTCGCAAAGATTGATGAAATCGGAAGAGTTCTTAATGGACTGCTGAAGTCGCTGGATCGGGAGTCCGTTACTAGCCACTAGTCACTAGCAACTAGCCACTTAGTGTGTTCTTTTCGCCTTGGCAATCCGCTCGTCGATCGGCTTGCGTCCGGCGAAACCTTCGCTGGGAGTGTGCCAGTGGGTGATTCCCTTTTCGCCTAACTTCCAGCAGAGCAGGACGGTGCGGCCTTCTACTTCGCAGGGGAAATCCAGCAGCCCGATGTCTAGATCTTTTACTTGAACACCCATGGCATCGATTTCCGCCAGCGTGTCTTTTATACGCTGGATGGCTTTTTCCCGTTCCGCTTTGCGGCGGGCGATTTGCACGATGTTCAGGTTCATGCCTCCAGCCAGAAATACGCGGTGGGCGGTTTCCTGCATCTCGCCATCTACGGTTTCGATTAGCTTTTTGGCGTCTATGGAGGCGCGGAGCAGCGATTCGAGTACCGGCAGCAGGGTTAGAGCTTCGTCTAGGGTGAAGGTACGATCTGACATGTGTCTCTATTGTATTGGATGTACTACACGCAGGGAAGGATAGAAACCATTTTCAGTGAGTGCGTTTGTAATCACACTTTGGTTACCGTTAGCTTCGCGTCGCGGACAGCCGGGAGCCTGCCCTGAGCGTCGAAGGGCAGCTGTCACCACGTCATTGGATTTCCAGCATTCGGTCTAACGCTACCCTGGCCCACTGTTTTACGTCTGCTTTTACTTTGATTTGATTGACTACGTTGCCTTCGACCAGGTTTTCCAGCACCCAGCACAAATGCTGAGGGGAAATGCGGAACATGGTGGTGCAGAGGCAGCCGGAGTCGTCGAGGGTGATGACCTTTTTCCCTTCTCCTGCGAACTCTTTGCCCATGCGGTTAACCAGGTGAATTTCGGTGCCTACCGCGAACATGGTGCCCGGTTTGGCTTGCTTGATCATTTTCAGCAGGCCTTCGGTGGAGCCGATTCCGTCGGCTTTCTGGCAGACTTCCCAGCGGCATTCGGGGTGGACGATTACTTGAATGCCCGGGTATTTGGTGCGGACGTTGTCTACGTGCTCGGGCAGGAAACGTTGGTGGACGGAGCAGTGGCCCTTCCAAAGAATTACTTTGGCACTCTTCAGGCGCTCTGAGGTGAGGCCGCCGTTGATCAGGTATGGGTCCCAGATTGCCATTTCGTTCAGCGGGATGCCGAGGTTGTATCCAGTATTGCGTCCGAGGTGTTGATCTGGGAGGAACAGAATTTTGGAATTTTTGGCGAATGCCCAGTTGAATGCTCCCCTGGCATTGGAGGATGTACAAACTACGCCGCCGCGCTCGCCACAAAAGGCCTTGATCGCGGCTGTGGAATTCATGTAGGTGATGGGGGTAACGCCTTCGCCTTCGTCACTGGTCAGCCCGGCGCGCACCAGATTTTCCCAGCAATCTTCTACCTGGGTGATTTCTGCCATGTCGGCCATGGAACATCCGGCGTTGAGATCGGGAAGGATGGTTGCCTGGCCGGGGCGGGCCAGAATATCGGCGCTTTCGGCCATGAAGTGCACGCCGCAAAAGATAATGTACTTCCCGGCAGTGGCGGCGGCTTCCTGCGCTAACTTGTAGGAATCCCCACGGAAATCGGCGAAACGGATTACTTCATCGCGCTGGTAGTGATGTCCCAGGATTACGCATTCACGCCCTAAAGCCTTGCGGGCGGCGGCGATGCGGTCGTCCATGGTGTGGTCGGGGAGGACGAGATAGTTTTCTAAACTACAAATTTCTACCGCCGTAGCCATATTTGTCCTGCTTTCAGCTCCAGACACGGGCGAGCACTGACTGCTCATTCCGCTCAACTGGAACGGGGATGTTGAAAGCCTCTCAGCGGCTCCAGCGGATTCACTATTCGCTTGCGCGAACCCAACCCGCGGGGATGTTGAAGCCACTTCTTGCTCTTACAGCTATTTGGATGCTATGGGCCGGCGGAAGGTGTCAACTTTTTCCCCTGCCCCAGCTTGCCATCCACTGCTATTTTGCCCTTTTTGTGGGGCATAGGCAAGGGGAGGATAAAGGCGGGGGCAATTGTATGGGTTGGGTTCTCTGCGTCCTCCGCGCGCTTTCCTTTGCGTTCTCTGCGGTCATGCCTTTGACTTTCGGGCAAAGACAAAATCTTAAATCGCGAAGGTCGCAGAGAAATACCGCAGAGAACGCAAAGAAAAGCTAACGCATGCCTCAGTAGAAG
The DNA here is from genome assembly GCA_963837365.1 of uncultured Acidobacteriota bacterium. Classification (GTDB taxonomy): domain Bacteria; phylum Acidobacteriota; class Terriglobia; order Terriglobales; family Acidobacteriaceae; genus CAWBXL01. Next base: position 1,071,947 of record CAWIMW010000001.1, on the reverse strand, counting down.
AATTTTCCCAGGCCAACCGTGAACATCCAGCAGCCATATAGGGCATGTTCAAAGGCGGATACGAACGACGATAGCGCCACGCGAAGATTGCTCCCCCCAGGGTTTGAAGCGAAATCCCAGCGGCCAAAGAATGAAGAGCAGTACAAACTTCACGATCAGGCTTCCAGTTGGCAGTATTATTTGACATTTTTCGCGGGCTCAGCCACGAAGTCGGGATCTCTAGCGACGTAGCCTGCGCATTCCATCACGGGAAGCCGTGGATATTTGGCGTAGGCCGAATCGCTGGCGGAACGCTCACACAGATAGAAGTTGGACCCTCGATCATTTTGGACCAGCCGCATGAACCTACAGTTGGTGCATAGACCTAACAAGCTTACGGGCGGCCTGCCTTGGCGGGGACTCATCCGGGCTCACTCATTGCCGGCACTTGGCAACAATCAAGGTGATGTCATCATATTGGCCGTTGGGGCTGTGCTGTTGGACTTCGCGCACGATTGCAGTACCTAATTCGCGGGCTGACAACTCCCTTCCGCGCTTGACGGCCTCGATCAGGCGATCTTCCCCAAACTCTTCTCCGGAATCGTCAAACGACTCGGTGACGCCGTCGGTGTATAGAACCAGGGTGTCTCCCGGATGCAGGCGGCGTTCCCCCATGTAACAATCCCATTCTTTAAAGAGTCCGAGGACCATACAGGTGGAATCCAGTTTTTCCAGCGTGCCATCGCTGCGCAGGAGCAGCGCGGGAAGATGTCCGCAATTGGCATAACGCAGGCGGCGGGATTTGTCGTCGTACTCAGTGAAGAACAGGCTGGTATACGAACTGTCGGTCGTATTTTCGTAAAAAAGATTGTTCACCGAGCGCAACAAGGGCTGCGGCTCATCCGACGCCGTACACTGACTGCGTAGGTTGGCTTGCAGATTCACCATCAGTAACGCGGCGGCAATTCCCTTGCCTGAGATGTCCCCGATGACCAGCCCTAACCGTTCGCGGCCTAGATGCAGAAAATCGTAGTAATCCCCACCTACTTGGCGTGCCTGGATGCAGATGCCGGCGTAGTCCAAGGTTTTGAGCAGGGGAAGAGTCTGGGGAAAGAGCCTGGCTTGGACCTGCTTGGCGATGGCTAGTTCCTGCGCATTACGGCGTTCGCTTTCCTGTCTCTCAGCACGTGTGCGGCGTTCCTGTTCGATTTGTTGGGTCATCTCGTCGCGTCCCACCAATGCGAACGAGTTTCCATCTATATCTTCAAACGTTGTGAATGTACCTCCCCACAATGGCTGCACCGGTGGGTGTTGGAAACGAACTCCCCGCCTAAGCCATTGTTCGTATTTTGCCGGCACGTCTTCGGTGAGAAAGACTACGTTGCTGCCCCGCCCGATTAATTTGTGCTCGGGGGTTTCTGGTGCGGGATTCACCAAGCCTAGGTTGGTGGAACCATCGGGCGGGGCTACGGCAATCCATCGCCCCCCTTCAAACTTGGCGTCGACTATCAGGTTGAAGCCGAGCTTCTCTACATAGAAGAGGAGGCTTTTGTCCAGGTCTTTGACGAAAATGGTTACGTGGTGAAGGCTCAGGTATAAGGCTTTAGGATCCAGGGCCTGTGTGACTCTGCCTGCCTGATAGTGGGATACGTCATCCATCTGGGGATTATAAAGTTTCCGCGGACAAGGACAATCCAGGAGGATGCCGAGGGGCCTGGATCAGTCATAAAACGGAGCGCCAATCGCGTCACAACGGGTAATTTGCAGGGAAGTCAATTGTCGAGAACGGCGCGCACTTTGCTTACCAGATCGTGCTTGGTGAAAGGCTTCTCCAGCAGATTGGTTTCTGCTTCGAGAATGCCGTGCTCCGCGACTAGGTCGCCAGAGTATCCTGACATGAACAGGACCTTCAATTCGGGCCGCAACATCTTCAGGCGGGCGGCGAGATCACCTCCGCTCATGGTAGGCATGATCACATCGGTAAGGAGTAGATGGATGGTCTTCTTTTTCTGGGCAAGATCAAGCGCCGCTTCAACATCTACGGCTTCTACAACCTTGTAGCCGCTTTCCTCCAATAGATCAACCACTAGCTCGCGCAGAGATGGATCATCCTCTACTACCAGGATTGTTTCTGAACCCTTCGCAGCCGGAGGTTCCAAGCGCTGTATGATGAGCGGTGCGGCGGCTTCATTGACTCGCGGAAAATAAAGTTTGAAGCTTGCACCTTCTCCAGGCTGGCTGGTCACCCAAATATAGCCGTTGCTCTGCTTCACGATCCCGTAAACCATTGAGAGACCCAGGCCAGTACCTTTGCCTGGGCCCTTGGTAGTGAAAAACGGTTCAAAAATTCGCGCCATGGTGGGATCATCCATGCCGGTGCCTGTATCGCGGACGGAAAGCATGACATACGAACCAGGGATTACCGTGGGCTGATGTTGGGCATGATCTTCCTCTAATTCGACATTTGCGGTCTCAATCACGATCTTTCCCCCATGCGGCATGGCGTCGCGCGCATTGATCGCGAGGTTCATCAGAACTTGCTCGATCTGACCCAGATCGGCTTTGACGCTGCCGAGAGGTGCACCGGGGACCATGGATAGGGTGATATCTTCGCCAATCATCCGCAGCAACATTTTGCTCAAATTGTTTACTACCGCATTGAGATTCAGGATCCTGGGTTGCACGACTTGCTTGCGGCTGAAGGCAAGAAGTTGGCGGTTGAGCCCGGCTGCTCTTTCACATGCCTTCCTGATTTGCTCGATGTGTCTTTGTCCGGCGTCGGCTGGGTCGAGGCGGTCTTGCAGAAGTTGGATGTAGCCGACGATTACAGCCAGCATGTTGTTAAAGTCGTGGGCCACACCGCCGGCCAGCCTTCCCACGGCCTCCATCTTCTGGGCCTGGCGAAATTGGGCTTCCATCTTCAGGGATTCAGTAATATCGCGGGCAATTGCGAGTACACAGGAGGATCCGCCTAGTTCAATCAAGTCGGCAAAAAGTTCGACTTGCCGGATTTCTCCCTGGCGCGTGCGCAAGGTCGTTTGTAACCCTTTTACCGCGCCGGATTCTTTCAGTATTTGAATAAATTTATTCTGGTCTTCCGGCTCCGCCCATAAATTTAGCTCATCTACAGTACGGCCGATTACCTCTTCTCGACTGTAGCCCGATAATTCGAGAGCGGCATCATTGACATCGAGATATCGGCTATCGGGGCGGGTGGTGATGATGATGGGCAGGGGGCTGGATTCAAAAGCCTTGACGAACCGCTCTTCTGATCCGCGCAGCGCCTCGTCGACTTGGAGCTTTTCCGTGATATCCCGGAAATTATTAACGATGGCCTTTACGTTGGGATCGAGGAGCAGGTTCGTAACCTGCCCTTCAAGAACCCGCCAGGCTCCAGCTTTGGTTTTGACCCGTGATCGTACCGTAACGGTTGTATGCGGATGTTGGAGCACTTCCTGAAATCGCTGGTGCACCAATAACTGGTCCTCGGGATGGACAAATTCAAATGCAGCCCGGCCCACAAGCTCGTTCGGTTGGAAACCAAGGACCCGTTCAGTGGAAGCGGAGCTAAACACAACTCTCCAATCGGCATCGAACAGGGCTACAGCATCGCTGCTGTGTTCAAGCAGAGCGCGGAATCTTGCCTCGCTGGCGCGCAGCTCATCTTCCGCTTTTTTTTGTTGAGTAATGTCCCAAGTGATTCCCAGCGCGGCCCAGATTTTACCGGTCTTGTCTTTCAGCGGTGCTACGTGGGTCGCAAGCCAACGATGCGAACCTTTCAATCCTGTGATTTCATAACTCAAGGTCCCGCCTTCGCCCTGAAATACTTTTTGATTGAGATCGTGAAAAGCCTGATGGTATGGCTTATCCACAACCTTCTCGATCAGCTTCTTGCCGATCACATCGGCGGCGGAGTCTGCCTCCAAAATAGCAAGGCCGGATTGGTTCATCTCCAGCAGGGTCCCATCTTCGGCAAGCACTTTGATGCATTCCGGCCCGGTGTTGACGATCGCAAGCAGGCGGGCCTCCCGGTCTGCAAGGTCATTTTCGGCAGTTTTGGAATCGTGGATATCAATACCGAAACCGATCCATTTTTCCACCTTCCCGTTGGCGTTCTTGAGTGGGATCCCTTTGGCCAGGTGCCAGCGATATTTCCCATCTTTGGCGCGTTTGTAGCGGAACTCGGATTCATAAGCCTTGCCGGAGGCCAGCGCGTTTTCCCAAATTTGGCGGGCACGCTCTTTGTCATCCGGATGCAAAAGCGTTACCCACTCATTGCGGAAGGTCTGCTCTACACTCAATCCGGAAAACTCATACCAATAGCGGTTGCAAAAGGTCGTTGAGCCCGCTGCGTCCGCCATCCAGACCCATTGAGGAAACGTTTCGATGAGCAGCCGGTAATCTGCCGCGGTCACCAGATTGGGTTTGGGCTTTATGACTGATGTTTTCGCAGAACCGTGTGAGCCAGAAGAAGCCTTTCGGCTTTTCATTGATCGCGACCTCTTAGAAGATGGGGGCCCGGTTGCTGCCGAAGCATACTCCAGCACCCTGCATTTGCCAATGGGAATTGAGCGTGGGATAGCGGCTGGTTTAACCGCCTATATGCACCATGGTCCGTGAAGCGGGCACAAAATCCGGCTCGCCGATGTGATGACGCTCTTCTTTCTTCTGGACTACGCCGCGCACGAATTCGGCCAGATCTTCGTCGGAAGCTCCTCGGCGCATGAGTCCGTGAAGATCGTGGTCCCAGACCGAGAACAGGCAGGTACGAATTTTGCCGTCCGAGGTAATGCGGATGCGGCTACAGTGCCCGCAAAAGGGGTGAGAGACGGGGGCGATGATGCCGATTTCTCCGATGCCGTCGTCAAATCGGTAGCGGCGGGCGGTCTCGCTGCGGGCATGGGGAATTTCGACCAGCGGGCGGTACTCGGCCATGCGCGCTACGATTTCGTCGAGAGTGACCACGGTCGTAGGCGACCAGGTACGCCCTTCTTCCAGCGGCATGAATTCGATGAAGCGCACGATGACACCTTCTTCGCGGGCAAACATGCCAAAGGGGATGATCTGGTCTTCGTTGAAGCCGCGCATCAGTACACAGTTGACTTTGACGGGCCACAATCCGGCGTGGCGGGCGGCACGGATGCCGGCCAGCACATTGTCAAATCCTTTGGGAACGCGAGTGATGCGGGCGAAACGGTCGGGATCGACCGCATCCATCGAAACTGTTATCCGACCAAGCCCAGCATCTTTCAGCGGCTGTGCCATTTCCGCAAGGAGATCGCCGTTGGTGGTAAGCGCGATGTCTAAACATTCACCGTCGATCGTTTGCAGCCCGGCCAATTCGCGGACGAACTCAACTACTCCTTTACGCAACAAGGGCTCGCCACCGGTCAGACGAATTTTTCTGATTCCCAGTTCGACCAGCACGCGCGCCATGCGCAGGTAATCGGCGAATGGCAAATCGCTGTAAAGCGCACCTTCATTCCCTGTCCGGCAGTAAACACACTTGTAATTACAGTGATCTGTGATGGAAATCCGCAGATCGGTGATGGGACGGCCGAATTTGTCGGTGAGCGCGGACATTAGCAATTTGATTCGGAACAAACAGGAAAGGAGACACTGGCAGGAAGAAAATTCCGGCCTGCGTTTCCTTTCCAAACACGGGAGGCGCATGTGTTTCCACCTGCACCCTCGGGACAAAACCACGTCCCTCGCCGCCGGAACCAGAGTGTGTCCCAAGGTTCGTGGCGGTCGGAAACTTTGTTTATTATAGTCTGCTTAGGTCAGGTAAGCCTACACCGCTGTCAACCGTGATGCCCGCACCACGATTTTTTTTGTGTCGAGATTTCCTGTAAGGTCAATCCATGTACAAATCACTAAGCACAGTGTTGCTGACTGCCATTCTCTTTTCGCAATTCGCCCTTGCCGATCAGGTAGTCCTCAAGAATGGGGACCGGCTGACTGGAACGGTCGTCAAGTCAGACGGGAAAAAATTGGTAATCAAGACCGAGTTTGCCGGTGAAGTCTCGGTGCAATGGGAGGCCATCCAGGAATTGAACTCGACCGCCCCATTGCATGTTGAGTCGAAAGACGGGCAGAGCGCTTTGGGGCCGGTTAAGACCGAAGACGGCAAGATTGATGTTCAGACAACCGACCAAGGTCAGGTCGCGGTCGCGAAGGAGTCTGTTCTGCTGATTCGCAATCAGCGCGAGCAGGCGGCTTATGAACAGACGTTGCATCCCGACTGGTTCCACGCCTGGACGGGCGGAGTGAATGTCAGCTTTGCTCTAACGCGGGGCAATAGCGAAACCAAGAATCTGGGGCTGGCTTTTACCGCAGACCGCAAAACTCAACATGATCACTTGGGGCTGTATACCAACTCGGTCTATGCCACCAATGATGCTCCCGCCGCAGTGCCGAACATCACCGCAAATGCCGTCCAGGGCGGGGTCCGTTACGACCACAACTTTGATTCGCGGATGTTTGGTTTTGGGGCCGCGGATTTTCAGACGGATGCTTTGCAGGAACTTGATTTACGCTCAGTGTTCAGCGGAGGTTTGGGATTTCACGCAATCAAGCGGGAGAGCACAACGCTAGACCTCCTCAGCGGCGGAAACTATACCCGCGAGAAATATGACACCTTTAGCCGCAATGTTGCGGGACTCACTTTGGGAGAGGAACTTGCGACCAAGCTGGGGGAGTCCACGGCGCTCACGCAGAAGCTGTATTTCTATCCCAACTTGAGTGAGACCGGCGAATACCGGGCTACGTTCAACTTTGGGACGGTGACTAAGATCAATCAGTGGCTGGGATGGCAGAATTCGTTTGGGGATATCTATGTGACCAATCCGCCGGTGGGCACCCGGCAGAATGACATCCTGTTGACTACAGGATTGAATTTTTCGTTTAAGCGATGATGGCTTAGTGACAAGTATGCAACCTTGAAAACTTGGGATCTTAATTCTTATGTCTGGGTGCCGAGCAATTGCGACCGCAGGCCGCGATTCTTGGCCCATACAGACAGCTTGCTATGAGTTAGGCTGCGAAACTCTTCTATTTGTGAGGAACTAAATGCTGTTTTAGGCAAAACCAGCAACACAGGCCTAAACGGCAAAGCACGCCATGAAACCTTCGGCTCACGTTCAGTTCCCCAAGGCCACGGTGACACTAAGAGGAACATATCCTCAGTCTCGGCATACTTACCAATTTTTGTCCATGGGAGTCGGATTCTTTGACCGGGCCACGTAGATCGGTAAATGCCATCGTCCTGAATTTCGAAGATTTGCCTCTCGGAGTAATCCAAGTCGGTGCATGAATAGCGCTTTCGATACCTGCCGACAGAAAAAACTACCGAAAATCCAACTAGCCCCCACGGCATGTTCCAAGACGCTTGCCAGTGATGGGTGTAGAGAAGCAAAACCATCGTGCCGAGCATAATAAATGCCGCCGCGATGGAAACGTAATCCAAATAACGTTTTGCTCGGCTTTCCAGACGATAATAAGCTTGGCCTTTAGCTCTCTTGAGTTCGTCGCGCGTGAGCTGGAAAGAGATTTGCATAGCTCTTAAATTGCTTTAAATATCCGCCGGGCAGACAGCGTTGTCAACATTACTTGCTCGCCATCGCCTTGGCAATCGCCACTTCGGCCAGTGGGGCCATGATTTTGAAGCCTGCGTCATTGGGATGCAGGCCGTCATCTGCCAGGTCCTTCTTCATCATTCCCTTGTCGTCCACCAGGGCGCTGAAGTAGTCGAGATAAACAAGCTTATTTTTGGCGCAGTAGTCTTTGAGCCACCCGTTGAGTTCAAGAATTCTTTCCTGCGGCCGCTGCGCGAAGAAGTCCTTGGAACGCTCAGTGTAGTTGTGCACTGGAGTCAAGGAAGAGAGAACTACACGGATGCCGTGGACCCGCGCCAGTTCCGCCATCGAAGCAAGGTCGGCTTCAATATCTTCATTCAGCATGGGCCCGGTGTTGCCGGCGATATCGTTGGTGCCGGCCAGAATCACGACGACTTTAGGATTCAGATCAATCACGTCCTGACGGAAACGCACCAGCATTTGCGGCGTGGTCTGCCCGCCGATGCCACGGTTGACGTAGGGCTTGTTGCCAAAATATTTCTCCAGCTTCCAGATGTCGGTGATGGAGTCGCCAAAGAATACTACGCGGCCTTTTTGCTCCGGCATGGCGCGCAGTTCCCCATTGGCTCCGCGGTAGCGCTGGAGCTGGCCGTAGTCGTCGGTGAAGACGGCTATGCGGGAGGCTCGATATTGGTCCAGTCCGGGGAAGCCGGTGGAGGGGATGGCGGGGGCGGGTTGTTGCGCTTGGGCGGCGAACGCTAAGAGCAGGAGGGCAGCAAAGTGCGCGACTAGGCGAATCTTGGTTTGCATAGTTTCCTCAGGGGGAAAGGATAGCGCATTTGTGGTGTTTTTGGAGCTTGCCCGGCCATCCAGCTATGTATATACTTAATGTATATACATACCGCTGGAGAGTCCCATGAGCACAGCACGCGTATTCCGTTCCGGCAATAGCCAGGCCGTGCGCCTGCCAAAGCAGTTCCGGTTCAAGAGTAAAGAAGTTGAAATCTTCCGGCGGGGTAATGAAATTGTGTTGCGGGAGAGGGCCGGGGATATGACTCGAGCGTTCGACCTTTTGGCTGGGCTGCCGGAAGATTTTACCGTTGAGCGCGGCGACGATCATCCGCAAGATCGCAAGGGACTGTAGATGGAACCCCGCTATTTGCTGGATACCAACATCTGCATTTACATCCGCCAGCAAAGGCCTGAGCCAGTTTTGCGCCGCTTTCGCAAGTTGCGCCGGGGCGAAGCTGCGCTCTCGGTAATCACCTATGGAGAGCTGATCTACGGAGCCGCCAAGAGCGCCCAGGCAGACTTGGCTCTCGAGAGATTGCGCGAGCTTCTACATTGGTTGCCCGCCCTTGCTCTGCCCGAAGCCGCGGGGGAGGTCTACGGGGAGATCCGTCATAAACTCGCTTTGAAGGGGGAGATCATTGGGAATAATGATCTTTGGATCGCAGCCCATGCCATTGCCTCTGAGTTGAGTCTCGTCACCAATAATGAAAAAGAATTTCGGCGCGTCCCTGGGCTGAAGGTGCAAAATTGGGCTGCCTAACTGTTTTAATAATTCGACATACGCTTTAGATGATCTGCGTCGATCCGCCGTCTCTACACAATCTGTCTACATCCCATCATAATTCGGCCCGCCGCCGCCTTCCGGTGGAACCCAATTGATGATCTGATACGGATCAGCGATGTCGCAGGTCTTGCAGTGGACGCAGTTCGATGGGTTCAGGCTGATGCGCTTGCCGTTGGGTTGCGTGGAATCGTCCACCATCTCGTACACGTTGGCGGGACAGAAATTCTGACAGGGGTTGCCGAATTCTTTGAGGCAACGAGTGTTGCAGATGTCAGTGTCGTGAATCACCAGGTGCGCGGGCTGGTCTTCTTCATGCTTGGTGCCGGAGTGGTAGAGATCGGTCAGTTTGTCGAAGGTCAGTTTGCCGTCGCCTTTGACCGGGCCCAGCAGATGCGCTTCGGCGCCGCCATCGGTTGGGAGGTCGGCCAGCTTTTTCAGGTGTTGATAGCCGGCTGTCGAAGGATAGCGATTGTACAAACCACGTCCGCCGGTAACTTGCTGGAGGCCGGCATGGAAAAGACCTCGCCACAAGCCATGCTCGAAGGCCTGGTGGAAGTTGCGCACCTTCCATAATTCTTCTTTGATCCAACTGGATTCAACTTTCTTTTGAAATGCTCCCAGCGTGGCGGCTGAAGAATCGTCTTTTACCAGTGCTTCGAATGCAGTCTCAGCGGCCAGCATTGCGCTCTTGATAGCGAGGTGAATTCCTTTTAGCCGCGCTGAATTCAAAAATCCGGCTGAGTCTCCGATCATGATCCAGCCATTACCGGCTACCGGCGGGATGGACCACCAGCCACCGTAGGGCATGGACTTGGCTCCGTAACGCACCATCTTGCCACCTTCCAGCAGCTTGGCTACGAATGGGTGCTTCTTGAATTCCTGCAAGACGCGTTGCGGGTCGGTCCGCGGGTCGGGATAGTCAAGCGCGGTAACGAAGCCCAGCGAGACTACATTGTCTTTGCCGCCGTAAATCCAGGCGCCGCCGTACTCCTTCGGCGTCAGCGGCCAGCCCATGGTGTAGATGACTTCTCCTGGGGCGATGCGGCCGGCGGGAACCTCCCACAGTTCTTTGATTCCCTGGCCGTAGGTTTGGGGATTGCGGTCTTTGGCCAGGTCGAATTTGGTGATGAGTTCCTTGGTGAGAGAGCCGCGCGTACCTTCTGCCAGGATTACTACCTTGGCCTGGATGTCATAGCCGGGTTCATAGTTCGACTTGGGTTGGTCCTGTTTATCCACCCCTTTGTCGTCGGTGCGGACTCCGGTGACGCGGTCGTTGTCGAAGAGGAGTTGCGATCCGGCAAAACCGGTGAAGATGGTGATGCCGGTTTCCTCCACTTTGCTTCCCAGCCACTTCACGAAGCGGTTGAGCGAGATTACATAGTTGCCGTGGTCGCGGAGTGGAGGCGGCGTTACGGGCAGCTTCATCTTGCCGTTCTTGGTGAGGAAGTAGACCGCTTCTTTAGTGACTTCGGCTTCCAGTGGGGCTTCTTTTTCGAATCCGGGTAGCAGTTCACGCATGGAGCGTGGATCGAGCAGCGCACCAGACAGGCAATGCTGGCCCACCTCGCGGGCCTTTTCTAGAACATAGATATTTTCTTTACTGAGCTGCGCATCTGGATTTTTGGCGTTGTGTGCGTCGATTAGTTGCGAAAGACGCAGAGCGCACGCCATTCCCGCTGGGCCTCCGCCTACGATGACCACATCGGCGGGCATCTGCGGGCGTTCGATACCTTCAACGGGTTTGCGGAAGATTAGCATCAGAAAACTTTGGCCGCGGATTTACGCGGATTCTCGCGGATAAGTCCCGGCAGTTTTGATCCGCGAAGATCTGCGCAGATCCGCGGCTGATTTTTAGGCTCCTGCTTTCGCTTTCTTTATTTCTTCGATCAGGGGCGGCACTACATCGAACAGATTTCCTACAACCGCAATATCCGCTATTTCAAAAATCGGTGCTTCCGAATCTTTATTGACCGCGATGATCGTTCTTGAACCCTTCATGCCTACGATATGCTGAATGGCTCCGCTAATTCCCAGCGCAAGATAAAGCTTTGGAGCCACCGTTTGGCCGGACGATCCAATCTGCCGGTCCATAGGCAGCCATCCGGAATCGCAGATAGGACGCGAGGCGGCAATTTCACCTCCCAGCGCTTCAGCCAGATGTTTGGCGATCTCGATATTTTTCTGTTCCTTGATTCCGCGTCCCACAGCCACGATGATTTCGGCTTGCGTCAGGTCTACCGCCTGCTTGGCTTCCTTGAAAACTTCCTGCGGCTTGTTGCGCAAAACTCCATCGGCAATTTCCACGTTTACGGTTTCAACCGGCGCTGCGCTTGCTCCGGCTTCGATTTTATCGCCGCGGAAGGCCCCGTTCTGGAAAGTCACAAACCAGGGGGCATCGCCTGTGAAGCTGACATCGGCGGCCAGCTTGCCCTGAAACATCTGGCGGGTGAACAACAATCTGTCACCTTCTTTTCTATAACCGATGCAATCGCTGATGACCGTGCGGCCCATTGCCGTGGCCAGTTTGGGGACAAAGTCGCGCACCTGGTAGGTGTGCGGCATCAGCACCAGCTTGGGCTGCCTGGATGCTACGAATTGCTTTAGGGCTGCGGAGAAAGAATCCGGAGTGTAGGGTTCGAGTTTGGGCGATTCTACCGCGTAGACCTTGCTTAGCTTCTTGCCGGCTACTTCCGTGGCAAAAGCTGACACGCCGCTTCCCACGACCGCTGCCTCCAGTGCCCAGCCTGTCTCTGCGGACAGCGCCTGTCCGGCGGTCAGCGTCTCCCAGGAGACCCGGTTCAATTTGCCTTCGCGTTGTTCTACCACCACTAAGATCGTGTTTGGCATTGGTTTTCAGTCGGACCGTAAATTTCAGTTCCTGGTTTACAGTTCCCGGTTCTCAGTTACAGCACGCGTACTTCATTCCGTAGTTTTTCCACTAGCTTCTTGGCAATTTCACCCGGTGCACCTTCCAGGAATTCCGTGTTCTTGGTTTTTTGGGGAACGTACAGACGTTCGATTTTCTGCAGGTTGCTGCCGATGGCGGACTGCACTTCGGCCAGAGCAACTTTTCGCAGAGGTTTGTTCTTGGCCTGCTTGATGCCGATCAATGTTGCGTAACGCAGCTTGTTGATGCCGGACTGAATCGTCAAGACGGCGGGCAGTGGCATATCTACGAACTGGAAATATCCGGCTTCGAGTTCGCGTTTTACTTTGATACCACCGTCCGATTTTTCAATTTGCATGATGATGGTGGCGTGGGGCCAGCCGAGCAGTTCCGCCAAAATCACGCCGGTCTGCGCGTATCCATAGTCATCGGATTGCAGGCCGGTGAAAATCAGGTCGAATTGTTCATCTTTGATCGCCACCGCGAATGCTTTGGCGGTATTGTAGGCATCGAGTCCAACAAAGGCATTGTCTTCGAGGTGAATGGCCCGGTCTGCGCCTTTAGCCAGCGCCTCGCGCACTACTTGTTGGGCGCGAGGTGGACCGGAGGTGATCACTACCACCTCGCCTCCGTGCTTCTCTTTTTGGCGGAGGGCTTCTTCGAGCGCGTAGGCGTCGGGTTCATTCACTTCGTAGGAAAGGTCTTCCCTCACCCAAGTGGCGGATTCATTCAGTTTGAGGGGGGCATCCTTCTGCGGGACTTGCTTCATGCAGACAAGGATCTTCACAGGCGTTCTCCCAGCGGGGAAAGTATAAATGAACTGGACGGAATTGGCACTCCACTGTTTGTACTAAGCGTCCAGTTGGTGCACTACTCGGTAAAAACGACCGACTGCACACCGGAAATTTCGAAGCGTTTCCGGCAACGCATGTTCTTGCAGGCCATCATGTCGTCGCGGCGGATCATGTAGGTACGCGCCTTGGCGAAACGGGCACGGTCGCGCTCGTCGGCCCGGCCGGGGAGCTGGCGTTTCTTGGTGCGCACTAGCCAGTTGATTTCATATTCGGCCGATTGCTGGCAATGCGGGCAGTTTAGCGTGGCCGGCTTCTTCTCGGGACGTTCGTCAAAAAACTCGCGCTCTTCCATAGTTTTCGTTGGTACGTCGTTGGTCTTTGGCCTTTTCAATTATTGCAGTTTTGGGGCTGCGAGGCCAGTTATGGCAAGATGTGAGCGATGGCGAAGAAGCGCAAAGTGAAGAAATTTACCAAGGTGGCGGCGGTCAAAGCCCTGGCGCGAGAAAGAGTGGGGTCGCCACCAGCTGCCCAAGTAGTTCCGCACCGGAAAGAGAAAAAAGAAAAATACAAACCTACTCTGGACAAACTGCTCAGTGAGGATTGATGGTTCTTGCCACGAATTTCACAAACTCTTCTACATCTTCCTCTGTTGTATCCCAGGAACACATCCAGCGCACCATGGATTGAGATTCATCCCACATATAGAAGAAATAGCGCCTCTTGATTTGCGCGATGGCTTCCTGCGGGATCCTGGCGAATACGCCGTTGGCTTCTACTTTGTAGGCGATTTCGACGCCAGGGATTTCTCTCAGCTTCCGCTCGAGCAGCTTGGCCATGCGGTTGGAGTGGCGGGCGTTGCGCAACCAAAGATCATCCAACAACAGCGCATCCAGTTGTGCCGAGATGTAGCGCATCTTAGAAGCAAGTTGCATTCCCTGCTTGCGGCGAAACAGGAAGTCTTTGCTCAAGTCTGGATTGAAAAATACCACGGCTTCGGCCCCCATGGCTCCGTTCTTGGTGCCGCCGAAGGAGAGCACATCGACTCCCAGGTCGCGCGTTGCCTCGCGCAGATTCAGCTTAAGACTGGCGGCGGCATTGGCGATGCGTGCTCCGTCCACGTGCAGGAACATCTCGCGCTCATGGGCAAAACGGGCCAGAGCTTTGATCTCTTCCGGCTTGTAAACCGTGCCCACTTCGGTGGACTGGGTGATGGATATCACTCTGGGCTGAACATGATGCTGGTCGCCGATTCCGTGGTAGGCGTGCTGTACCGCCTCCACGGTCAATTTGCCATCCACTGCCGGGACCGGAATCAGCTTGCAGCCGGTTAGTTTCTCCGGCGCGCCACATTCGTCCACGTAGACATGCGCGGCTTCGGCGCAGATGACGGCGTGGTAAGGGTTCGTCAGGGCGGCAAAACTCAAGACGTTAGCCGCAGTTCCGTTGAACACCACGAAGACTTCCGTTCCTCGCCCGAAATGTTCGCGGAAATTGCGCAGTGTTGCCTGGGTGTAGGGATCGTCGCCGTAACCGACCGCGTGTCCCTGGTTCACTTCCGCAATAGCGCGGATAATCTTCGGGTGGACCCCGGCATTGTTGTCGCTGGCGAAGCTGCGGACTGGTTTCATGCGGTGATTTACTGTATCAAAGTCCCTGTAACCCCGCGAGAGCATGGGTTTTATTCACATTCGCACCAATAGTAACCACTGCCGTATTCCTCCGTGATCTTGCGGCTTTCTGGGCTACGGAACTAGAGTGATCCAAGCAACGGGGGTGAACCTATGAGTTCAGTGATTCTCGCGATGGTTCTGGCGTTTGGATTGATCTATATGGCGGTCGTGAACGAGGAACGCCAGATTGCCGAACAGGCCGCCCGCGCGCGCAAGCGCGATATGTCGTACTAGTTTGCAGCCCTCCCGCTCCTCCTTCCGCTTCCCCTGATTCTGATAACAAGCGCGCCTCGTAAACAGTCATTTCCCGATTTGCTGAAGCATCGCTCCCAGCACTCTGCCCGAAACCGGATCCTGGGCGAAGACCATGACCCGCAGATTTGCGGGATCGTCCTTCCGGTCCACTTTGACCGCGGTTTCCAGGGCAAAATTCTTGCTCTTGTTCACGCTTCCAATCTTGGTAACGCTTTGCACAACCGCAACATGCTGAAGGCGGCGGCCTTCGTTTTCCCCTCGCAGGACCTGCGACTCGGCATGATTCAGAGCGACTGCGACGTATACATCGGCCGAGCGGGCGTGCAGCGATTCAGGAAGCAAGCCGACTTCAATCCGCGCGTGCAGTAGCCCATCGCGGAGGGTTGCGCCGGAAAGGGTGACCGGCAATTTTTCGTCACTGCGGGATTTATCGATTGCCTTCTGCGCTTCCTTGCGGTCACTGCCCACGAATTCACGCGTGCCGTCAACGATCATCTGCGGAGTGTAGACGGCGCCACTGCCCAGTCTTTGAGCGTAGGCGCTCTGGCGGTCACTGAAAAATTTGGAAGAGTAGGGGTCTTTCCAGCCGATGTGGTTCCAATAGTCTACGTGCTCGCTGAGGACGATTAACTCCACGCCGGGGATGGGTTGGGCGTCCAGTTGACGGAGCAAGTTGTCCGCTGGTGGGCAACTGGAGCAGCCTTCCGAGGTGAATAGCTCTACCAACACTGGTGTTGTGGTGGCCTTGGGCGCTTCCACAGCGGCCAGGCCCACACAACCGACAAACCATTGAACTAACAAAACAGCAGCTAAAATCCTCATCGCGGCCGACACCTCGCCTGCCAAGTTGATTCACCAAAGGTTGAAAGGTTTCACAAATCAAAAACTTTTGCCGCGGATTTACGCAGATGAACGCGGATCATAAATCTGCGAAAATCCGCGTAATCTGCGGCTAGCTTTTTCATTACTTTGGTGGCGCGGTCATCTCCATGGCCCAAATGGCTGCCGGACGCATGTACATCCCGGCGCGATAGTGTCCGTCAATTTCCCATGCCTCCGGAGTGCGGAACCAGTAGCCTTGGGTTTCGTAGCTGGTGTGATAGATGCCCCACGCGGTGCGATAGGCTTCGTCTTTCATGCCTTCGCTCAACATCAACGCCGCCACACTGAATGTTGTACCGACCCAGACTTCCTGCACCTGCTCGTTGGTCTTGATGATGCTGCCGTCGGCCGCCATGCCGTTGACTGCGCCCATCTCGCCTTTGGCAAACCTCATCACGTTGTAGTCATAAATTTTCTTCAGCGCTTTTTGCCGCATTTCCTTGGGGACCAGGTCGCCCAGGCCGGTCATGTCCGCATACCACTGTCCGGCCAGCTGGTCGGCCTGCACGTTGTCTTTGTATTCGCTGAGCGTGTCATAGCTAAAGTATTCGCCGTTCCAAAGTTTCTTGATGTAGCTGGCCTGGGCTTTGGCGAACAGATCATGGTAGCTGGTTGCGGCTTTGACATCATTCAATGCGTGGGCAATTTCTTCGGCTGCTCGTAGGGCCGCCAGCCAGAGGCCGCCTGTATACGCGCTTTCTCCGCGGACGACCCAGACATCGTAGGTCTGGTCGGGAAAGCCGTCGTTTTCAGGAATGCCATCGCCGTTGCGGTCGTATTTCTTCAGATGCTCGAGGGCTTCCTGCACCGCCGGCCAGGTGTCGCGGAGAAATGCTGCGTCTTTCTTTCCCCCGAAAACGTAATCGCGGTAGATCATCAGGACAAATTTGCTGTTGAGGTCCTTCCAGTCGCTGGTGTTCTGCCAGTTGAATTGATTGGGCTGAAGGAATGGGTCTTCCTGCGGCACCCCCAGATCGTGCGGGACTGCTCCCTTGATCTTTCTTATTTTGTAATTCAATTCGCCGGTTTGCAGGGTCTTCCACGCCCACACCTGTTTATCCGGCCACTCCCGTGGGACGGTGTCGGCAAATTGGCGGAGCGCTTGCTTGTCCAGCTCCGGCCAGAATTTGGTCAACGGCATGGAGCCATAGAAGCGCACATCGAGCGTTCCGTAGAACGGATAGTCATAGCACTCCATGAAACTGAAGGTGTCACGGGTCTGGGGTGCCGCGCCGATCTGGTGTCCCCAGAATGATCCGCCATCGGCGAGGATGTACATTTCGTTGAACAACATTCCCCGATACCACAACGGCTTGCTGTCGTCGTTGACGTATTGAGCCTGCCATGCATCAATGGCATCGCTCCACTTGGTGGCATTGAGCAGGCCTTCGCGGGCGATTTTCCAGCCGTTCTTTCCATCCGCGCCGAAGAATTCCGTGTAATGTCGATACCATTTGCGGCCGGAACCGAATTGCACCACCGGCATGTCCCAGGAAATCACCATGGGGACTGTGCGCTTCTCGCCCGGTTTCAGCGTGAACCTGACGGCAATTGCGCCATTGATCTGCTCACCGCTGCTGATCCAGGATTTGTTGCTGTTGGGCAGACGGCCGTCGCTGGCAAAAGCCTGCCAAAGCCCGCTGGCGGTATTGTCGCCTTTGGCCCCGTCAACCCATGTGGTTTGATAGCTCACTTCGGTGCCGGGAGCTTCCTGCGTAGCGATGACCCATTGGCCGTCCCATTCTTCGGGAACTCCTTTGGGACGCTCGCGATCAAAGACGATGCCCTTGATGGCCCCGCCTGCGGCAGGCTCGCTAACGAATTGATTGATGTTGCCGGCATACTGTGCCCCCGCAAAGTCCAGACCAAATGTCCGGAACGCTCCCAACAAGTTCTGCCAGCTGAGCAGAACTGAAACGGTGACTGCCTTGTCAGTAGGATTCTCCGCATGCCAGCGATAGACGGCAACCGGGTAGCTGCTCTCTTTGTAATTGTCGGGGAGGATCGGCGAGAACTGCTCCAGCGTCACCTGCGCGGGGAATTTTTCCCATTTGTAGTCGTACCAGGATTTGGGGTAGAGCGAGTAATAATCGCCTGCTCCCACTGGGTAGTCCCATTTCCAGTTGGCAAGCTGGTTTCCATCTGGGTGCGTGGCGGTCAGCACCTGCGCCGTGCCTTCAGACGCGCCCTCCGACTTCTGATACATGGCGAACTGGTTCGCCCAGATCGTCTGATATTTGTGCACGCCTCCCTTGATGTGCCAGCGGGAAAAATCGCCGCGATAGGTGCGGGAGAATGTGCCTGCGCCGAACCCTCCGACGGGCGCGCCTTGCCAGTAGCCGTCGTCGATCATTCCACCCTTAAGTTGCGGCTTGACGCCTCCGGCATTTTCCAGCGGAAGACCGATGGGACGTTTCCAGGCGGCTTTGGGAATTGCATCTCCTGCCCAGGCCCACGTGGCACAAATCAAGACCAGCACAACTGCACATTTCAGGCGTAGCTTCATGAATCCTCCGACCCGATTTTTACGGCTGAGTGACTTATCTGACGTAGTTGAGTACGAAATCGTTATTCTAAACGTCTAACCTGATTTCTGCGTTACTTCTGTTATTCACGAAAATACCCACTCCTCTACAGTCCTGCTCCAACTTGCCGATGCCCGCTCTAAGGGCTAGTCCGGCTTAATGGACGATACGCCTCCATCCCATTAGAGGTCGCTCATGAATTTGAGATTGTTGCTGTCTCTTGCATTGGGGACATGTTTTGCCATCCTGCCGATCGCCCAAGCACAAAACCTTGAACCTAAGAGTCCCTTGCTGGCCTATGCCCAGGACCGTGTAGTCCGGCCAGTGGATGACACGCAGCGAATTGTTTTGTCCGGCAATCTCCATCCGCTGGCGCAGCCAGAATTCCGCCTGAAACCGGTCGCGCAAAACTTCCGCATGGATCGCATGATGCTGGTCCTGACTCCCGACGCTGCACAGCAGGCAGCACTGGACGATCTATTGTCACAACAGCAGGACAGCAGTTCCCCTAATTACCACCAGTGGATCACCCCTGAGCACTTCGGCGAACTCTTTGGCGCATCGGAAGGCGACATTGCTCTAGTAGTGAAGTGGCTGGAATCGCACGGCATGAACGTGGAGGAAGTTGCTCCCGGACGGCGCTCCATTGTATTCAATGGTAATGCCGGCCAAGTGGCGGCTGCTTTTCACACTCGAATACAAAGCTACAAGGTAGATGGCGAAGTCCATCATGCCAATGAAAGCGAACCAGAAATTCCCCGGGCATTTGCCGGAGTGGTCGGCGGGATTGTTTCGCTGCATGACTTCCGGACTGAGCCCATGCATGTGACGCCGGCTTACAACCCAGTTCCCTCCCCCTCCCCCAATTTCACCAGCGGAAAGTCGCACTACCTGACTCCAGCGGATTTTGCCACCATCTACAATTTGACGCCGTTGTATCAGAACCTCACGGACGGTTCTGGCCAGAGCATCGCCATCATTGGACGCTCGAACCTAGACCTGGCGGACGTACGCAGCTTTCGCAGCAACTTTGGGCTGCCGGCCCGCGATCCGCAGATCATTTTGAACGGCCACGATCCGGGAATCTTAAATGCGAACGAAGAATCCGAGGCGGTGCTGGATGTGGAGTGGTCTGGTGCCATCGCCAAAAATGCGACGGTGAAGTTTGTGGTGTCGGCTTCGACTAATTCCAGCGATGGAGTGTATTTGTCCGCCCAGTATGCGGTGAACCACAACGTTGCTCCGGTCATGAGCGTGAGCTTCGGGCTTTGCGAAGCGGCGCTGGGATCTTCGGGAAACACTTTCATCAATAGCCTGTGGCAACAGGCGGCAGCGGAGGGCATCACTGTCTTCGTTTCTTCCGGAGACAGCGGGGCCGCGGGATGCGACTCATCCTCCGCATCTTCCGGTACACATGGACGCGGGATCAATGGCCTGTGTTCTTCTTCTTACAGCGTGTGTGTAGGCGGCACGCAGCTTGATGACACAACGAATCCGGGATTGTATTGGTCGTCTTTTAACGCTTCCACGACGCAGGCTTCGGCGCAAAGTTATATCCCGGAGAAAGTTTGGAACGAGAGCGGCAACTCCGGGCTCTGGGCGGGAGGAGGAGGAGCCAGCTCGGTTTACTCCAAACCTTTCTGGCAAACCGGCACGGGGGTTCCTGCCGATGGCAAACGCGATGTGCCCGATGTTTCGCTGACTGCGGCGGTACACGACGGATATCTCGTCTACATGAACGGTGGACTTATGCTGCTGGGCGGGACCTCCGCGGCGTCGCCGTCTTTGGCTGGAATCATGGCCTTAGTGGTGCAAAGCACGGCAACACCGCAAGGCAACGTCAACCCCATTTTCTATACCCTGGCCGACCGGCAAAATTCGGGCAAGGCTGCGGTATTTCACGACACTACATCTGGAAGCAATACTGTGCCTGGCGTGATTGGATTCAATGCCGCGGCTGGATACGATCTCGCCGCGGGGCTGGGATCCGTCGACGCCAATATGCTGGTTACCCACTGGAGTGAAGGCAGTGCCCCGGCGCCTCCTTCGGCCTTGTTGAGCACTCCCGCTAGCGTGAGCCTGGCTGCGGCAAACAGTTCGAATGTCAGGGTTAGCGTGAGTGTGAATAGCCACTTCAATGCCCCGGTGGTGCTGTCGGTCGCAGGACTTCCCGCAGGAGTCACCGCCAACTTCAATCCAAACACATTGTCCGCGTCCGGGTCGGGTATGACCGTGCTGAGTTTTGCCGCTAGCTCGAGTGTGCGAGCGGGAACGTATCCACTCATAATCAGGGCTGCATCCGGCGGGATTTCCATATCTACTTCCATGAACTTGGTCGTTACCGTGCCCGCCACATTTACCTTTGCCACTTCTGTCCGTTCCGCAAGCGTTATTGTGGGCACGCGCAGGATGGTCTCCGTTTCGGACCGCCATCTTCTCCACATTCAGGTCGGCGGTAAGTCTTAGCGTGAGCGGGAAGCCGCCTGGGATGACGGCGAGCTTGTCCCTCACAAGTGCCAACTCTCCGGGTTCTGGTAGCAGTACCTTGAGGATTTCCGCCGCCACTACAATGACGACGGGAACTTACACGCTGACCGTCAACGCCAGTGGAGGAGGCATGGCGCGGACTGCCACCGTGGTGGTGAATGTCTCCGGATTCACTTTGGCTGTAGCGAGAGTGTGAGGCTGAACCTTACTCGGGCGATTACTGCGAACGTTGCTAACTCGACCATCACGATTACTGCGGGTAGTGGGTACAACAAGACGGCGGCATTTACGCTGTATGGTGACGGGCGGCCACTATAGGTAGTACCCAAGACCTGAAAAGATGGTTTGGAAGGCGCCATCCTGAGTGTCGATAACCTCGAACCAATGGTCTTCGTAAGCATCTGCCTCTAAAACGATCTCCACGCTCCCGTCGCCGTCTGTATCGGCGATGTCAACTGGAGACCACGTGGTGACGTTAGGCACATCAGCATCTGTTTTTCGCAGAGGTAATTTGCGCAAGACATGAATTTGTTTGCTTTGGTCAGCTACCAGAATAATCTCTGCAATCGTGAGATTGAGTCCCTCTATTAGCCTGTACTTAGCTGCCATGAGGGACCAACCGGACTTGGAATCTAAAACGGTGAAGTAGACGTCTTGTTCTGCTTTTGGCGGCAGCCCGATACTTCGCATTTCGCGAAGCAGGACTTCACGGATTTCGGGCGATGGTTTTTCCTTTTGCTCACACTTGGAAGTTGTGTCAGTTTCGTTCCATCTACAAACATAGTCTGCTGTTACTCTGGTTCCTGTGACCGGCTTCCTATCGATGCGAATGTCACATCCATCATCGGGACCGTTTCCAAATGGCGATTCACCGCAATAGTGGCGCTTGAGGAATTCCTTGATCTTTCCGCATCGCGCACTGTTGCAAACTGGGCGGTTAGGGTCCTTTACTACTTCCTTTTCCGCCGCAGATGGCGGACTTTCAGCAACAGGTGCAGGCGGAGGCACAACCACTTTGCAGTGGGCGGCCATGAAGCCCCGATACATTTCGGCGGCTTCGCGCCTTTCGCCGGTAACAGCATTGGGTATGAATGCAGGATGAGGGCCACACACAGCAGTGGACTGTCCCAGTTGTTCGAGTACAGATTTGTCGTTAGGAAGGAGGTTAATGGAATCAAAAATCAAAACATCTGGCGCGGAGTTCCTCAGTCGCTTTGGAAAATCGACATAGTCCAATCCATCCATCTGCACCTTGACTGGGCGTTTGCTACGCAAGGTGGGAGTGTTTAGAGCAAAGCTGTAGTCTGCGCGTCGAAGTTCCAAGGCAATGTCCGCTGAACGATACAGCAAAACCTCGATTGTCAACGGGGCAGGCGGAGGAGACTTTTTGCAGGAAATGCTTGATCCGAACAGTATTGCTATGGCGACAACTAGATACGTGCGTGACATGAGGAACGGATGATCCTACATACATACCACTAAGGTGTTCATTTTCATGCGTTATCACTAAGGTACCCCGGCGGCTAAAGCCGGGACTTGCGCACTTAACGCAGGGCAAAAGCCCTGCTCCGCCCAAAAGCTCCGAGAAGCAGACATGGAAGACCTGCTCCCCTCTTCCGCGCTTAGGTGTGCTCTAAAAGAATCGCCATTCCCTGCCCTACTCCCACACACATCGAGGCCAAGGCGCAACGTGCTTGGGAACGCTCAAGTTGTCGCGCCGCAGTCAGCACCAACCGGGCCCCGCTCATTCCCAGCGGGTGCCCCAAAGCAATCGCCCCGCCGTTGGGATTCACCTTCTCGCTGTCATCCGGCAGGCCGAAGTCACGCGTGATGGCCAGCACCTGCGCGGCGAAAGCTTCGTTCAGTTCGAAAAAATCTATGTCGCCGATGGTCAGCTTCAGGCGGTCCAGTAGTTTTCTTGTCGCGGGGATCGGGCCTATTCCCATGAAGTTCGGATCGACTCCGGCGGCGTTGGCGCCGACGATTCGGGCTATGGGCGTCAGGCCGAACCTGGCCGCGGCGGTTTCCGAGGCCACGAACATGGCGCACGCGCCGTCATTAATCCCGGAGGCGTTGCCGGCGGTCACCGTCCCGTTTTCGCGGAAGGGAGTGTTCAGCCTGGCCAGAGCTTCGAGCGTGGTATCAGGCCGCGGGTGCTCGTCGTGGGTGACCGAGCTTACTTTGCCTTTTCCCAGGGGAACGTCTACCGGCGCGATTTCTCCGTCATAGAAACCAGCCTTTAGCGCGGCCGCTGTCCTCTGCTGAGAACGCAGCGCGAATGCGTCCTGGGCTGCGCGTCCGATTTCGTATTTCGCCGCCACGTTCTCGGCGGTTTCGCCCATGGAGATGTTTCCATACATCTTCTGCATGACCGGATTGGCGAAGCGCCAGCCCAGGGTGGTGTCATGAATTTCTGCATTGCGAGAGAATGCGGAGGTGGCTTTCGGCATCACCAGCGGAGCGCGGCTCATGCTCTCTACCCCGCCCGCGATGGCCAGGGAAATTTCGCCGCTGGCTATGCCCCGTGCCGCGGAGGCAACTGCTTCCATGCCCGATGCGCACAGGCGGTTCACCGTCACTCCCGGCACAGATTTCGGAATCCCCGCCAGCAGCAACGCCATGCGCGCGACATTGCGATTGTCTTCCCCCGCCTGGTTGGTACATCCATAGATGACTTCGTCGATGGCTTCCCAGTCGCCCCCAGCGAACTTCGCCCGCAATACTTTCAGAGGATGGGCTGCCAGATCGTCGGTGCGGACCTGGGCCAGCGCTCCTCCGTATCTCCCGATGGGGGTACGGACTCCCTCGCAAATAAACGCGTTGATCATATTCGGCAATGGGTCAGTTTGAAATCCATTTAGCGTTGATAAGCATTTCCAGCGCAACATCAGTCAAGGAACGATCTTCGTTAGAGACGGCAAAATCCTCCAGCCGCGCGCCGTCAAGGATGACATTCAATTTCGCAACGCGAGCGACATATTCCCGCTGCGATATGCCTGTTTCGCGCATCCTTACGCGCTGCTCCATCGCTGCGATGCTAGCCGTGAGCCGGCAGACCAACGTATCTGCGGCTGGAACCATGTTGCGACAGCGTTCCAGATCAACACGGCCTTCCAAGGCCCGCGCCAGAAGGAACCGCTGCACTCCGAGAGCAGCATAATTCTCGCAGGCAGATTGAAGATTGGAGTACATCACATCATCGTTGCAAGCTCCAGGCGGAACATGGGCAAGGCCGAGCGCATCCACGTCGATTGCTGCATGGACGATCCTGCGCTGGGCAAGAATGTCTGACGCTTCCCCCAGAACGCTTGTCTTGCCCGCCCCCATCGTACCCGTAAGGATAAGCAACGATCCCGTAAGTCCTCCATTGCCGAGCCATATAGTCTTGCTTACCGAAGGGCAGCATGGCAAATTGACCCTTAGCTGCCGGCCAGGTAACCCTTACGGCACTTCCAGAGTGTTACCCCTGTGTGGAACCATAATAGATTGAGAATTTTGCCGAAAACTACGCCTCGAGGATACCCCATGAAGAAACTCATTAGTCTGCTCGGTCTGTTGCTGATCGCAATGAGCGTCGCCGCCCAGCAGAGTGCCACTGAGCCCCAGCAGAATTCCACCCAAGTGGAGCCCATGGATGAGATGCCGGTGTTCCGCGTGAAAGTGGTTGCACGCAGCACCAAGGCGGTGAACTATCGCCATCGTGGAGGCTCGACCAAGGTTGATTTCAAAGGCACTTCGCTGATGCCGGAAGCCAATGGCGACGCCAAGGTGAACAGCAAAGAAGGGCGCTTGCAGATCAATGCAAAATTCGAGCGCATGGGGCCTCCCACCAAGTTTGGGGCGCAGTATCTTACCTACGTCTTGTGGGCCATCACCCCGGAAGGGCGTTCGGTCAATCTGGGAGAAATTATCGCGGAGGATGGCTCGACCAAGATTGAGGTGACGACGGATCTACAAGCCTTTGGCATGATCGTTACCGCAGAGCCGTATTTTGCCGTGGTGCGGCCCAGCAATGTGGTGGTGATGGAAAACATCATCCGCCAGGAAACCAAGGGCTTTGAACAACCGATTGATGCCCGCTTTAACATGCTGGAAGGAGATCAGTATGTCGTGGATGTGAGCGCGACCCAGCTTCCCTCGGCGACTTCTCCCCCAAATACTCCTGTGGATTTGCTGGAGGCGCGCAACGCAGTGGCCATCGCCAAAGCGGCCGGTGCGGACCAGTATGCCGCCGAGAGCTTGAAGAAAGCGCAGGACATGTTGGACCGCGCCGAAGACTATCTCCGCCGCAAGCAAGGGCGAACTCCGATCGGCACGGCTTCCCGTGGCGCGACGCAGATGGCGGAAGATGCCCGCGTGCTGACTCTTCAGAAAAAACACCAGGAGAAAGTAGAAGCGGAAAGACGGCGTATAGAAGCGGCGAGGGCCAAGGCGGAAGCCGACGCTAAAGCTGCCGCTGAAGCGGAGGCTGCGGCCAAAGCCCAGTCTGAAGAAGATGCGCGGAAGCGCGCCCAGGCGGAAGCCGACACTCTAGCTGCGGAGAAAGCCCAGGTGGAAGCGGAGAAAGCCAAGATGGAAGCCGAGAAACAGCAGGCCGCAGCCGACGCGGCTCGTGCGGCGGCTGATGCCGCCCGTGCGCAGGCGCAATTGGAACAACAAAAAGCGCAGGCTGAAGCCGAGCGGCAACGATTGGCGGCGGACGAAGCCATCCGTCAGAAGGAGGAAATGCGCGCCCGGCTGCTCAAGCAACTGAACCAGGTTCTGGAAACGCGCGACACGCCCCGCGGCCTGGTGGTCAACATGCCCGACGTGCTTTTTGACAGCGGACAATACACCCTGAAATCTGCGGCGCGGGAACGGCTGGCCAGAATTTCAGGCATCGTGCTGGCTTATCCAGAATTAAGACTGGAAGTTGAAGGCCATACCGACAGCATCGGTGGAGATGAATTCAATCAACGGCTTTCGGAGAAACGCGCCGCTTCGGTGCGGGATTATCTGGTGGATTCCGGTGTCTCCATGAACAACATCATCGCCCGTGGCTTTGGCGAAACTCAGCCGGTCGCCGACAATGGGACCTCCGCAGGCCGGAAACTAAATCGTCGCGTAGAGATGATCGTCTCGGGAGACGTAATCGGCAACATGATGGGAGCTCCAGCCGCCAGCACGAGCACACCAACTACCTCGCCCCAGTAGGTAATTGTTTTTCGACCGCGCGCGCACAATTTGTTACACAAACCGGAAAATCTTCACTGGTTTGTGACAGCGCGTGCCGTTGATTTTACCTTAAACATATCTGGCCAATTTGCATCCTTGAGGAAAGTCGGGCCATGTCTACTTTTTTCTGTGAGCAGTGCAGTAAGGAAACGGAGTTTCTTCCGGTTTTCAAGGCGGTCAAAACAGCTGGGGTGAGCCGCTCGACCATTTATTACTGGATGGACCGCAGTTGGATCCACTGGCGGGAACTGCCCAGCAGCCGCCGGGTGATTTGTGTGCAGTCGCTAAGCCGTCCGGGGCGCGGGGATTCGTTGCATAACGAAAACGTAATTAAACCCGCCCTGGCTTAAATCATTGGCCGCAATATTTATCCAGGGTTGTGTGGGGGCGGGCGAGTCGCCGCCCCCCACACCATCAAACTCAAAGGCAATACCAAACTGTTTAGCTGTGTCCCCCGCCGGTTAGTTCCCGCATAATACTTCCTACAAAAGCTTTGGCATCGCCGAACAGCATTAAGGTGCGATCCAGGTAATAGAGCGGATTATCAATTCCCGCGAAGCCTGGGCTCATGCCTCGCTTGATGACCATCACGGTATGAGCTTTATCTACGTCCAGAATTGGCATGCCGTAGATCGGACTGGTGGTGTCCGTCCGGGCGGATGGGTTGGTGACGTCATTCGCGCCGATCACCAGGGCCACGTCGGTCTGGGGGAAATCTCCGTTGATGTCTTCCATATCCATCAGACGGTCGTAGGGAATGTCGGCTTCGGCCAGCAACACGTTCATGTGCCCTGGCATACGTCCGGCTACCGGGTGGATCGCGAAGCGCACATCCACGCCACGTTTGGTAAGAGCGTCGTACAGTTCACGGACTTTGTGCTGCGCCTGGGCTACAGCCATGCCATATCCGGGGACGATCACTACTTTGTTGGCGGCTGAGAGGATGGCGGCGGCTTCTTCGGCCGTGGCGCTGCGCACCGGCTTCGCTTCTTGCGTACCAGCAGCGGCAGTTTGGACTTGTCCGAAGGCCCCGAACAATACGTTGGTAAACGACCGGTTCATGGCTTTTGACATGATGACCGAGAGGATGAGTCCAGAGGAGCCGTCCAGCGCGCCGGCGATGATCAGTAGTTTGTTATTGAGGACAAAACCCATGGCCGCTGCGGAAAGTCCGGCATACGCGTTCAACAGGGAGATGACCGTGGGCATGTCCGCTCCGCCGATAGGAATGACCAGCAGCACACCGAAGGTGACCGCAATGGCGATGATGATGGGAAAAAGATGGCTGGCTTCGGGATGGATTACCAGATAGACCGACAATCCGATCGCGACCAGCAGCAATCCCAGGTTGACTACATTCTGTCCTTTATAGGTAAGCGGGCGCTGGGGCAAGATTTCTTGCAGCTTGCCTGCGGCCATCAAACTTCCGGTGAAGGTGAGCCCTCCGAGAATGACCTCCGCTGCCAGCACGCTCATGGTGAAACGAGGCACATGCGGCGCCTGCAAATAATATTCAGCCGCACCGACCAGCGTTACGCACAGGGCACCGAAGGCGTGGCTTAAAGCCGTCCGCTGTGGGACGGCGGTCATTTGCACATAGCCGAGAGGGATGCCGATGCCTGATCCCAGCACCAATCCGACGATCACCCACTTGTAGCTGACGATGTCGTGATGCAGGAGCGTTCCGGCTATCGCCAGCAGCATGCCCAACTCGCCGGCCCAGACTCCGTGGCGGGCGGTGGTGGGAGAACTCATCCACTTCAGTGACAGGATGAACAGAGCGCTGGCGATTAAGTAGATGACTTCGATGACGTAGGGACTGGTGGCTAGCTCGTTCATTATTTTGTGGGGCGGCTGCTTTTAAACATTTTCAACATGCGGTCAGTGATCAGGAACCCACCGACTACGTTACTGGTGGCGGCGACAATGGCGATGGTGCCGAGAATGGTGGCGTAGGTGGTCTTATGTTCTCCGGCCAGCACGATTGCGCCTACTACAGCTATGGCATCGAGGGCGTTGGTCAACGACATCAGCGGTGTGTGCAACAGCGGGGAGACACGGCGGATCACTTCGAAGCCTATGAAACAAGCGAGCATGAAGATAAATAAGTCATCGATCAGGTTCATCGGGCCTCCTGCAAGGCGGGCAGCGAGAAGAACTCGCGCACGCGTTTGTTGACCACTGCACCATCGCGCGTCACCAGGGTGTCGCGGACGATTTCGTCTTCCAGGTTCAGTTGCGCCTTGCCGTCCTTCATAATGTATTGCAGAAACGAGGTAATGTTACGGGCATACATCTGGCTGGCGTGGTACGGGACACCCGTCGCCAGATTGATCTCTCCGATGATGGTGACGCCGTATTCCACCACGGTTTTTCCCATCTGTGTGAGTTCACAATTGCCGCCTCGCTCTGACGCCAGATCAAAAATCACCGACCCTGGCGCCATTCGCTTCACCATGTCGGTGGTCACAAGAATTGGCGATTTCTTTCCTGGAATTACCGCAGCGGTGATTACCACATCTTGTTCCGCCACTACGTTGCCCAAAAGCTCGCGCTGGCGGTTGTAGAAACTTTCGTCCTGCGCGCGGGCGTAGCCGCGTTCATCCTGAGCGTCTTTCGCTTCGATGGGGAGTTCGACGAAACGGCCGCCCAAACTTTGCACCTGCTCTTTGGCCGCAGGGCGGAGGTCATAGGCAGAGACTACTGCACCCAGGCGCCGGGCGGTGGCGATGGCCTGGAGACCAGCGACCCCAGCACCCATGATGAGGACGCGCGCTGGAGTGATGGTCCCTGCTGCGGTGGTCAGCATGGGAAAAATTCTCGGATGACTGTCGGCAGCGCGCAAAACTGCTTTGTATCCGCAGATTGTACCCATGGAAGAAAGTGCGTCCATACTTTGTGCGCGGGTGGTGCGGGGCACTAGTTCTACCGAGAACGCCGTTACTCCGGTGCTAGCAATTTTTTGGATTACTTCAGCAGATCCGAATGGCCGCAAAAACCCGATGAGCGTTTGTCCTTTGCGAAGGAGCGGCAAATCAACTTCGCCATTCACATCATTCGAGCCATAGCAAAGAACCTGGACCACAATGTCTGCTGTACCAAATACGGCAGCCCGATCCGGCGCGATCTTCGCACCCTTATCCACATAGTGCGCGTCCAGATATCCAGCTTCTGTTCCGGCACCGGCTTGTATTAATACTTCGAAGCCCGCTTTGATCAGCGGCGGAACTACCAATGGCACCAGCGCGACCCGCCGCTCCCCTGGATAACTTTCTTTAGGCACACCGATAATCACGGAAGTCTTTCCTTTCGCCGTTTTACTGGGAATGCTGGGATTGTCAAGGCGCTAACAATGGTGAGCACTCTGTATTGTAGCGTTACGGACGGAAAGATTCAGCCCTGAAGGTGGGTAATTACAATTAAGGAGGAAGAACTGCTCCTGGGTTTCCCAAATTGGATACCCCACCTTAGACCGGCGTCAAAGATGGGGTAGTGGACTTTCCTTGCCGTTAGGGCTTACATGGGCAGGCCGTTGTAAGCGTTGGCTAGCGGGACAAGCTGCTCCAGCACAGTTTGTGCCGGAACTGCTTCGCCCGGTTTCAGCTTCAGTCTGGGATCGTCAATGATGGGAACCAACAGCAACCGGTTCTCAATTCGTCTTCCCAGGTAGTACATGTTGAAAGCGGGAACGCGGACAACAAAATCATTCCCCACCACCCCTGACTGGCGATACTGCGAGAGACTCTTGATGATCGCAGCGTTGCCGAAGCTTGAAGCCTGGTATCCGTTCTCCCGATGGTTGACAGTGAACGAAGACTTCACCTGCCCATTGACCTCAACGGGATAGATGGTTTTGGAGCTTTGCAGGAGCAAGCTGTCCGGATTTGTCTCCGCCTTATAGCCTTTGAGTTGGTCGAGCCCAATTTCGAAGACCTTGAGCGGCTGTCCGGGTTGAGCCTGCTTTACCTGGTCGAGCGAATCAAAACCCAGATCGCGAAAGTTCGACTCGTTGACCATCTTCTGCAACACACCAATGGCGGTGGTGGCCGCTTCCTGGGGTTGTGTGGATGGAGGCTTGGGCGGTTCCGCCTTTTCGCACGCCATCATGGACAAAAGTAAACCACAGATCAAGATTTGGGAGCGCATGTTATGGTCCTCCCGTGTAGGTGATGTTGTAGTAGTCGTCCCAGTGAGTGTGGTCGTAACCGGCGCCACCAACATATTCCTCGTAGGTATCAACTTCCTGAACGCCTGAGGTTGGAGGCCATGGATTATTCACACTTACATAGTTTGTTCCGTCAATGGTCACATAGCCAGTGGCAACCATCATGTGTCCGCCACCGGTATTCCAATGCCACGCAAAGGCGAAGGGCTTTTTGGCGCAGTAGATCTGGCTCTTGACCTGGTCCCAGGTCAAGGGAGCATTCGAAGTGGTATCGGCCTTGAAGTTGTATTTGGGATATTCCGGCCACCCGCCAGTCACGCAAGCATTCGGCGTGGGCGAATTGCAGCAGTCGTTGCGTCCGAAGCGTTTGTTGGCCTCGTCACATTGTTGGACGTTGGAGGCTGAATGCAGGTAGTTCATCGTCATCTGTCCGCTGGCCGCCCAGCACCACATGCCGGTTTGCTGTCCGTTCAAAGTAACCGGGACCGATCCGATGTTTCCAGGATTGCAGCAACCCACAGTGAAGAGGACAAGAGCCATGCAGGCTCCTGTACTGATCGTTCGCATAGTTCCTCCTCTCATCTGAGCAACATGGGTGGGCGTTCAAGCTTAAGGGCATGAGCACCGACCCTTGTTATGCGGGATAGTGGGATTGGTGGGGGAAACGTTTCAGGGATGGCTGGAAACCTGCCCTTTGGAACGCTAAGGGGTGGGGCAGCCTCAGTTGATGAGGGAGTGAGAAACCGGGCAAGCGTGGGCCAGCCTCCCCTCCCGGTTGGAATGAGGAAGAGTGGACCGGGCTCCGAGGGATGTTTTTGTCGGAGGATAGAATATTCGTAGAAGATGGTCACAATCACGACCAAACCCCCAGATTTCCTAGGCCCAAAAATAGGCACAAAAATAAGCATCATTTGATGTTATAATAAGTGCCTATGAGAACGACTCTTGCTCTGGATGATGACCTCGTACGCATTGCCCAGGAGTTCACTGGAGTAGAGGAAAAAACCGCCCTGGTTCGTGAGGCCCTCAAAGCACTCATCGAGCGGGAAAGCGCTCGCCGGCTGGCGTCTCTCGGAGGCACTATGCCGGCCTTGAAGAATATTCCCCGCCGCAGAGTACGCTCGAGTTGATTCTCGCCGACACATCCGTTTGGATCGACCACCTACGCGCTGGCAACCAGGAAATGCGTATGCAGCTGGGGCAGGGCCGCATTGTGGTCCATCCCTTCATCATCGCGGAACTTGCCCTTGGATCATTGCAACATCGCACTAAGACGCTTGCCCTGCTGGATCTGTTACCGCAGGTGCGGATGGCGCAGCTGAATGAAGTGCGTTCGATGATTGAGGCCCGCCGTTTGTATAGCCTCGGCATCGGGCTGACCGATGCACACCTGATCGCAGCTGTCTTCCTCAATCCGTCAGTACTCCTGTGGACAAAGGACAAGCCGCTCCGCAAGGTGGCTGAAGGGCTCGGGATTCATGCTGGTTTGGCTTAAAAGGAAATGAAATTCCTACGCCGGTACTTTCACCTCCGGCCAATAGCGAAAATTGCGCAGGGTCGCTTTGCCGGAGCCGCTGGCATAAACCGCAGGCCGCACATCGAGGAACCCGCCCAGCACATTGTGCTGCATTCCCGAAATTTCTGAGGATTCCTGCGTTCGCTGCCAGTCTTTGCCGGGCACACGGAAATAGAAATCCACTTCCTGCCGGTCGTTGACCACGCGCAATGTGGCGCGCGTCGCACCCTTCTGCTGACGGCTGGGGACATAGCCATTGGCCAACCTCACGCCGATGCCGTCAGAATCCAGCAGAATGCCGGTGGTATGGTCGGGGTTGTAAAACAGAAGCAGTCCGGATTCGCAACCGGGTTCGATCTCGACATCCATCTCGACTGTGTAAGAGTGTCCGCCGACGGCAGTGGTGAGCACCGAGGTATCGGCCAGCGATTTGCCGCGGGCCGCCAGCGTGAGAGCGCCATTCCCCACGGTAAATCGTGAAGCGTCGTACTCGTGCCAGAAGCCCCACTGGAGTCCCAGTTCCGGTCCGGCGAAGTTGTCGGAAGGATCAGGCAAAGGTTTTTGACCGGCGCCCCGGATGGGTACGGGAATGGCGGAATCCGCCGTGATCCCCGCCGGTACACGGAACCAGCCGTCGGCTGTCCACTCGATGGGAAGCAATAACAGTTGGCGTCCCAGAGTGCGATAGCCGTTCTCATAGGAATGAACGGTCATATACCACTTGCCCTCAGGAGTATCGACGAGCCGGCCGTGTCCCACACTCATCCAGCGGTCGTCACGCGAGCGGGTATGCACCACCGGGTTGTAAGGCGAGAACTCCCACGGGCCTTCGGCGTGGCGGCTGCGGGCGCTGACCACGGAGTGACTTGTCGCCGGTCCCGCGGTGCCGCCCTCGGCGACGTTCAGATAGTAGTAGCCGTTGCGCTGAAGCAGCTTCGGAGCTTCCAGGCAGGTGCATTCCATGCGCGTGGTAGCGGGAATAGGCCAGGGTTCGAGCACGATGCGCGGAGCAACCTTCACCGCGAGTCCGTCGTCTGTCAGTTCGGCCATCTGTCCTCCCGCCATGTAGAGGAAGCGGCGGCCATTCTCCGCCACGTGCGCCGGATCGATAGCATTGATGCCGAGGTCGACGGGATCGCTCCACGGGCCGGTGGGATGTTCAGCATGCACCACGCGGAGGCGATTGTCGGCTGGAAAATAAATGTAAAACTGGCGCTCATACTCGCAGAGATAAGGCGCCCAAACACTGCCATGATATTGGTGAAGGGCGGCCGCAACCGGACGCCAGTTGAGCAGGTCACGCGAGTGCCAGATCAGCAGTCCGGGGGCGTAGTCAAAGCTGGAGTGTGTGAGATAGAAGTCGTCGCCGACGCGGATGGGGCTGGCATCGGGATGATCGCCGCCCATAATCGGATTGCGGTAGGTGCTGGAGCCCAACTGGGCCAGGAGCAAATTTGCTTGAGGAGTTATCGCCAGAGCGGTGGAGACAGCGCCAGCATTCCGAACAAAGCGACGGCGTGTGAGCATGACGGACTACCTCTCTTCTCTTCTTTTTTCTGCGCGTGTGTAAGTGTAAAGGATGTCGCGGGACACTTGTAAAGTATGTCTAGGGACTGACCACTGATTTTGGAAATGGTGGGAACATCAAATGCTTCCGCATAAAGTTTTGAACGATCAGCAGGGAGCACCGGCAAGAGGAAATCCACAAACTCATGGCCGCAGTCGCCGCACTTTGAAAAACGCAAAGCCCCCTCGGGGAATCGAGTCGCCCTAACTTAACGTCGAATCTGCATCGTCGCCATTTCCTATCAGCTTGCTGACAGGCAAACAGCCTGCCCTGAGCCAACCCGAAGGGTGGGACCTCGCTCGAAGAACAAATTTTTTTCCTTGTGCGACTGAAGCTATAATTTCTGTGTCGTCCCCAGTGCATGTGGTTTGGCACCACTTCTCGCAAACCCCGCGAGAAATGGTGCACCCCGAGATTGATCTTAAGTGCTCCTTGCCAGAGTCATACTTCCAACCGAGATGTGGGCCGCACGCCATGGCCTGCCTGTACCAGCACCTAAAGAGCGGAGAGGCCTTGGCGAATACGCACCACCGACGTAACTTATTGGCCGCTGCCCGTCGCGCTACAATCGCCGTCAGCTATGGAACTCAAGCGCCTGATCTCACACTTCACCTACCGCATCGAACCCAAGCCCGAAGGCGGATTCATCGCCCACGCCACCGATCCCAGTGTGCCGCCATTGGAAGCGCCTACCCGTGTGGAGTTACAACAGAAAATCCAGGCCGCGATTATGGCCACGCTGGCCACCGAGTTTCCCGGCCTGAAGGTCCCCATCAACAACAATAAGGTCAACCTTGCCTTTCACATTGAGCGTAAGCCGGGTGGCGGTTTCTCGATCGAGTCCACCGGCGGAAATGCTCCGTCCATTGCTGGGGCTACTCATGCGGAAATCGAGAACCCATTCCTGGAAAAGCTGGTGGCGGCGATGGGCAAGCACTTCATGCCTGAGTTGTCGCAGGCGCTGGGTGGCCAGCTTGATGGGAAAATCCAGGTATTCGTCAATCAAAACGCGGGCGGTTCATCAGGGGCGCCAAGTCTGACTTCTGGAGATGCGGGACAGATATTGCCTCCGGTCTCGATTCAAGCTGGTTTTGCGCGCAGCAAAGATGCACTGAAACCATCGTCCAATTCCCTGTTGACACCTGAGGCAAACGGCGCGTGGCCCATTATCCGCTTCCTGCTGGCGGTACTGATCATCGGCGCAGTGATCTACTTCTTCCGCCATCACTGATCGCTGCTAGCCAATCTTCCGCAGTCTCCTCCAGCCACTTCTCCCCGTCCGGCCAAGCCCCGTGTCCCGAAGCAGTATTAATATGACCGGCGTTCTGCAACGTAATCAGCCGGCTTCCCCAGGACGCGGCGAACAGCTTGGCCCTTTCCAGCGTGACGTACGGATCATTCGTACTCGCCACCACTACGGAACGAAATGGCAGCTTCTGCAAGGGCATGGGACCAAATCCGGTTGGGCCCACCGGATAGCTCGGAGCTTCCACATCACTCGGGCCAACTAAGAAGGCAGCTACCACTCGGCCCTTGCCATCTCCATGCTCTACGGCATAATGGGCGATGGTGGCACATGCTGAACTGTGTCCGGCGAGCACCACCGGGCCTTCGATGCGGCGGATGGAGGCATCCAGCCTTCGCACCCAGTCCGCGCGGCGTGGTGTTTCCCAATCTTCCTGCTCCACGCGGTGATATTCACCATGCCTCCCGCACCAAATACTCTGCCAGTGCTCGGGCCCAGAGTTGGAAAGGCCAGGAACGATTAGAACCGAAGCGAGTTTAGGCATGGGGCAATTTTAGTGGCGTAGTAGTACCGGAGAAGTTCTTGAAGTCCTGATTCCTTGCTCATTCGTCCGTATATTTTCACAGCTTCCCATTGACTTCCAGGTTTCCGGGGTGCGAGTCTTCCCTGCTGGACCTCCGCAATCTCCAGGCGGCGGTTTCAAGGGAGACCCATGAAGAAAGCAATCCTGATACTGCTTGCAACCGTTCTGATCATGCCAGCCGCCTTCGCCGCCGGGCCTGGCGATGTGACGGCTCCCATCCATCAGTTCATAGACGGTTTCAACACCGGCGACGTAAAGTCCGCGTACGCCGCCTATGCGACGGGCGACATCGTCATTGTGGACGAATTCGCTCCACACCTCTGGACCGGCCCGCAAGCGCCCCACCAATGGGCCGCGGATTATGACAAGCATACCCAGGCCACCGGTGTCTCTGAGGGATCTGTGAAATACGGAGTGCCGACGCGGACTGAGATCGAAGGCGGCGTGGCCTACGTAGTCGTGCCCACGACCTACTTATATAAGGAGCACGGGCAGCCTCTGGTTGAAGAAGGACAGATGACTTTTGTGCTGCGTATGGAAGCGGGAACATGGAAGATTGGCGGGTGGACATGGACCGGTGCCAAGCCGCATCCTGCGAACTGAGGGCCGGGTGCCCTTCGATAAGACCGAGGGCACGTCGCTTTCAGCCGGGGCGCAAACGCCGGCGGCGTTTGATGCTGCGGACCCGTTCATCGGAACTGCGGCCGACGGCAACACCTTTCCGGGCGCCACGTTGCCCTTCGCCATGATGCAGTGGGCCCGGACACGCGGGCCGACGGTTGGTATCACTACACCGGCAAAACCATTCGCGGCTTCAGCCTGACCCACATCAGTAGCGCGGGATGCCCGATCTTTGCCGATGTTCCCATCCTGCCGTGGATCGCAGACCAGTTTGCCGCCGTCCTTGGACGGCCCACAATATAGCCACGTCTACCGAGGGAAGAATTTGCTGATGGACTCACCGAATCGGCTAATGGCAACCGCGCTGACAATTGCTATCAGCAGCATGAAACCCGCGACGATCAGATGTTCCCTGCGGATTCGGCGAAAGAATGATTTTCGGTAACTTCTCCGGCGCATTGTCACGGATGATGGCAAAGACTATAGACCTGGTTCCACGGGAAGACTGTGACGCATGGACATTCGCTCTCTGTGAAAATATCGGCGGTTATGTGGGTGTGATGGTTGCTTTGGCGGGACGGCTCAGGTTTGGCGGAAGCGAGTGGGAGTCGAACCCACCGGCGACCCGCGAGGCGGGCCGCCCGCCGGTTTTGAAGACCGGGGAGATCACCGGACCCCATGCGCTTCCGTGGTTACTTACCTCAAGTCTTACTTTGCTTCTCCTCCTCCCGGGGTAAAGAAAACCTCTTACCCACAGAGCACACAGAGGAACACCCAGTATCCGGTCAAAGGCTAGTTTTGCAGCCGGTTACAGGTTCAAATCCTAACATTCCATGGCGTCGCACAACGATGTGCCCCCGCGGCCCATGAAACGCCTCGCTGCGCTCCCTCACTATCAAGTGTTGCCGCCTGCTGTCTGTGGACTTGCAGTGGGACAGGTACTTCGGTAATCAAGCTTCTCACCGATTGTGCTGCGCTTTGGCCATTAATAGAATCTAAGCAAAGTAGAGCAGTATGGGAGAGTGGGTTAGATGTATCAGTTAAGAGAAGTACCCCAGGACAATACGCAGGTTTTACTCAATCGTTTAGATGAAGTGCAGGTGGTGGTTTCCCAACTCGCGCGGATCATACTGCCCAAACAGGGCAACTTCCGCAGCGTGTGGGACATCACCAACCAGGTACTGGACAGCTATTATCGGCCTAAGGTAAGGGCCGCGTAATATTTTTGCCCGGGGCTTGCTACCTGGGGTTTTCTGGCCTAGAATCTGCCTCCTACATGGCAGACTCGTTGGAAATCGAGAGTTTGCGAGGCGACCTTCCCGGTCAGGGAATCCTGTGTCTCCACGGGCCGCTCACGGCGGAGAACCTGATGCCGTTTCAACATGCCATACGGCGGGAGAACTCAGACACCGTAGTGCTCGATTTCACCGAAGTCCCTTATGTGGATTCAGCCGGGCTGGGATCACTGGTCAGCGCCTATATTTCACAGCATAAATCTGGACACCGAATGGCGTTGAGCGGGGTCTGCCCGCGGGTGATGAAGCTGCTGGAAATTACCCGCACCGATTCGCTGTTCCTGATTTTTGAAACCGCTGAGGATGCCATAGATGCCCTCAGCCACGCCGCCAGCGCTTAGGTTTCGCCCAAAAAACTCTAGCCACGGATTGGCACGGATTTTTTCTTTATCTGCGGAAATCTGCGTAATCTGCGGCCCGTCGTTCTAACCTTCTGATTGACTCGGCTTCCAGAAGACCTAATAATCACTGTCTATGGATCTTTACGAGGAAATCGTGCAGCTTCGCCGGGAGGGACGGCGCGGGGCTCTGGCTACGATCGTGAGTGTACAGGGGTCCATCCCTTCCTTTAAGACTGCCAAGATGCTGGTGCGGGACGATGGGTCGATTGTGGGGACCATCGGCGGCGGCTGCGTGGAAGCTGAAGTCTGGCAGGCGGCGCGCGAAGTCATGGAGAGCGAGAAGCCTCGGACTTTGAAATTCAATCTCAACCAGAATCCAAAGTATGACACCGGGCTGGTTTGCGGGGGCACGCTCGACATTTTTATTGAACCGGTACTGCCTCCGGCGGTGCTTTACATGTTCGGGGCTGGGCATGTCGCCGTCAATGTAGGCAAAGTTGCCGGCAATGCCGGGTTTGATATTACCGTCGTGGATGACCGTGAAACTTACGCCAGCCGTGAACGCTTCCCTACCGCGAAGGAAGTGATTGCCGAGGATTTCGATAAGGCGATGGCGCGACTGTCGCCCGGTCAGATGTCTTACATCATCATTCTCACCCGCGGACATCGAGACGATATGCGAATTTTGCGCTGGGCGGTGCAGACTCCGGCGCAGTATATCGGGATGATTGGGTCAAAGAGGAAGACGATTGCCATTTTCCGTGAGCTGACCGCAGAAGGGATTTCGGCAGAGCTTTTTAAGCGGGTACATGCCCCCGTGGGATTGGATATCGGGGCGGGGACTCCGGAGGAGATTGCGGTGGCGATTACCGCGGAGTTGATCGCGCATCGGCGGAGGGCAGAGCGGGAGTTACCGCACATGAGCTGGTTCCATCGCGGACACAAGGAAGTTGGGGCTGAGACGGAAGCGGAAATACAGGCCGAAAAGGACCTCCGGCGCTAAAGCGCAAGCATATTTAACGGCCAATCGGCACGAGTGAACTCGTGCCCGCCCGAGGTCTCCATTCAACATCTGCGGAAATTTTCCTTCTCATCTGGTATCTTCGCCGCATGAGCAATCGCAGCTTTTGTGGAGTCATTCTGGCGGCGGGCGCCTCCAGCCGCATGGGCAAGGACAAAGCGCTACTGCCCTGGCCAGCCACCGGCGCCGGCGGCGGTACGCTGCTCTCGGCTTCTATTAAGGCCTTCTCGTTCAGTGACCTCGTCATTGTCGTAGCAGGAAGAAATGCAGCCGACCTTACGCCAATCGTTGATGCCAATGCTGGTTTCTTAACTGTGAACCCCGATCCTGAACGGGGACAATTCAGTTCCCTGCAATGTGGATTACAGGAGGTCCTGAATCGCGGGCGCGATGCGGCGATGGTCACACTGGTAGACAAGCCTCCGGTAAAGGCGCCCACCCTGGAAAAGTTGCTGGAGGAATTTAACTCTACGGTCACGGCTGGGAAGTGGGCGGTAGTACCGGAATACGGTGGGCAACACGGGCACCCTATTTTGATTGGGCGGGAGATGATTGAGGCTTTTCTGAGGGCGCCGGCAACCGCCAATGCTCGGGACATTCAGCACCAGCATCAGGCACAGATTCAGTATGTCGCGGTGGATGATCCGGACACCACGATGAACTTCAATAATCCGGAAGATTACGCCGCGCTGACTTCACAATCCACGTAAAACCGCGTTCAGCGCGTCAATCGCCAGGTGACTGGCGTGAGACGAAGCTTCGGGCAAGCCGCCGATCGAACTTATCAAATCTTCACGAGTCAATTTGCGTGCCTCTTGTGGCGTCTTTCCTTTTACCAATTCTGTCACCAATGATCCGCAGGCCATGGCGGGGACACACCCTTTGGCGCGAAAGCGGATTTCAGCGATGTGACCGTCGATCATACGCAGGGTCAACTTTAAAATATCGCCGCAGGCTGGGTTTTCGAGTTGCGCGGAGGCGTCGGGATTGGGAACATCCCCCGCATTGCGCGGATTCTGAAAATGGTCGAGCATCTGTGCGGAGTACACAGTACAGCATTCTAATCCGCAGACTCAGCGTGGTTAGACCATCGAACACGACTTTGTTCTACAATGCCGCTCAAGGCGCATTCTGCGCCTGCAATCATTGTGTTCCGAGGTGAGCGATGATTCAGCTGAAAGTGAACGGTAAAAGCCAATCTTTCCAGGGTGACTCCAGTATGCCCCTGCTTTGGTATTTGCGGGATGTGCTGGGGTTGACTGGCACCAAGTTCGGGTGTGGAGCTTCTCTGTGCGGTGCTTGCACCGTACACAAAAATGGCAAAGCGATCCGATCGTGCATTACTCCCATGAGTTCACTGGCGGGTTCGGAGATCACTACCATCGAGGGCATTGGCACCGGCGGAGAACTTCATCCGGTACAGAAAGCGTGGATTGAGGTCAATGTGCCGCAGTGCGGATATTGCCAGCCTGGACAGATCATGCAGGCCATTTCGCTGCTGGCCAAAACTCCCAAGCCCACCGACGAAGATATTGACGATGGCATGCAGGGCAACATCTGCCGCTGCGGGACCTACCAGCGGATACGGGCTGCGATCAAGGCGGCTGCGGGGGTGCAATCATGAGCGTCATCACAAACGTTAGCCGCCGCGGATTCATCACAGGCCTTATGGGCGCCGGTGCTTTTGTTTTGAGCGCGCGCTATCTTCCCGAGACCGTCTGGGCGCAAGAGGTTGACCTGATGGGAGCGCTGGGGAAGTCCGTTCTGCACCCGGACATTTTTCTGGGGATCGAGACAAACGGAATGGTACACATTATCGCGCACCGCTCCGAGATGGGAACTACGACCCGCACTTCGCTGCCCATGGTTGCAGCCGATGAACTCGACGCCGACTGGAAAAGGGTGGAGATTGAGCAGGCCATCGGGGACTCGAAGTATGGAGACCAGAGCACGGATGGTTCGTATTCGATTCGCGCCTTCTATGACGCCATGCGGCAAACCGGAGCGACCGCGCGGACCATGCTGGTGCAGG
This sequence comes from uncultured Acidobacteriota bacterium, assembly GCA_963837365.1. Taxonomy (GTDB): domain Bacteria; phylum Acidobacteriota; class Terriglobia; order Terriglobales; family Acidobacteriaceae; genus CAWBXL01. Next base: position 1,031,714 of record CAWIMW010000001.1, on the reverse strand, counting down.
CGGCGGCACAACAATGGAAGGTGCCAGTAGCGGAATGCTCCACTGATTTGCATGCTGTAGTCCACAAGGCAAGCGGACGCAAACTTGGGTATGGCGAGCTTGCTGCGGCTGCATCCAAGCTGCCGGTCCCCAAGAAAGAAGATTTACAGTTCAAAACGAAAAACCAATGGCGGTATATCGGCAAAGGCATCAAGAGCTACGACATCAATGGCATCGTGAAAGGAGCCGCAGTCTTTGGCATGGATGCAACCATGCCTGGCATGGTCTATGCCTCCATCGAGCATTCCCCAGTCATCGGTGGGACGCTGAAGGCCTACGACGAGAAGGCACCGCTTCAAGTGGCAGGCGTTCGCCAGACCGTCACCATTGATCCCTTCAAACCTCCGGCGGTATTTAAGCCGCTCGGCGGGGTTGCCGTCATTGCCGACAACACCTGGGCTGCATTTCAGGGACGCACCAAGCTGAATGCGGTTTGGGACAGCGGGCCAAATGCGTCGTTCAACTCGGATGAGTACAAGAAAGAGCTTCAGCAGACTGCGCGGCAGTCTGGCAACGTGGTGCGGAACGAGGGCGATGCGGAATCGGTCTTCGCCAAGGGTGGAGATGTTATTGAAGCTGACTATTACGTCCCTCTGCTGGCCCATGCTCCCATGGAGCCCATGGTTGCGGTAGCGGAATTCAAAGACGGCAAAGTCGAAACCTGGTGCCCAACCCAAAATCCGCAGGCAGTGCAGGACACGATTGCGGGAGAACTCGGAATACCCAAAGAGAAAGTCATCTGTCACGTGACCTTGCTGGGCGGAGCGTTCGGCAGAAAGTCGAAACCAGATTATGTTGCCGAGGCTGCGGTGCTCTCGAAGAAACTTGGCAAGCCGGTCAAAGTCGTCTGGAAACGCGAAGACGACATTCAGTTCGGCTACTACAACGCGGTTGCGGCCATGTACATGAAAGCGGTGCTGGATGCCCAAGGTAAACCTGCGGCTTGGCTACAGCGCTCGGTGTTCCCCCCCATTGGTTCGACATTTAATCCGGCAGCTGTACACGGAGAGGCTGGCGATCTGCAACAAGGCTGGACGGATATACCTTACGCCATTCCCAACCTGCGGGTGGAGAACGGCGATGCCAAGGCCCACGTGCGCATCGGCTGGCTGCGGTCGGTGGCCAACATTTATCACGGCTTTGCGGTGCAGAGCTTCAGTGATGAGCTGGCGCATCGGGCAAAACGCGATCCGGTGGAGTATCTGCTCGAGTTGCTGGGGCCGGCTCGAAAGCTGGATCTCAAGGCTTATGGCTATCCCAATTACGATGCCTCACCGGATGACTACCCGCTCGACATCGGCAGGATGCGCAATGTTGTGGAGATGGTGGCGGATAAGTCCGGCTGGGGAAAAAGAAAGTTGGGGCCGGGCTCGGGGATGGGAATCGCCGTGCACCGCAGCTTCCTGACCTATGTCGCCACGGTCGTCGAAGTGAATGTGGATAGCAGCGGCGAAGTGACCATCCCTCGGGTAGACACGGTTGTGGATGCCGGACTGGTGGTTAATCCAGAGGCTACGCGGTCGCAATTTGAAGGGGCCGCGGTCTTTGGAACCAGCATTGTGCGCACTGGGGAAATCACCGCTAAGAACGGGGCAATTGAGCAGTCGAACTTCGATAGCTATCCGGTAGCCCGGATCAATGAGGCCCCGCGTCAGACGAATGTATCTATCGTAGACAGCGATGCGCCGCCGGCCGGGGTTGGTGAGCCGGGAGTGCCACCGTTTGCTCCTGCGATGTGCAATGCGATTTTTGCAGCTACAGGCACGCGAGTGCGGGAGTTGCCGCTCAGCCGGACTAACTTGGCAAAAGCGTAAAAACTTTGCCGCAGATGCACGCGGATTTTCGCAGATTCTTGATCTGCGATGATCCGCGTAATCTGCGGCTTGTTTTTTATTACTTCGGTTGCGCAACGATTCTGATGTACGGTTTCGGCGACTTCCAGCCGTTGGGGTAGAGCTTGTTGGCTTCATCGTTCGAAACTGCTCCGCCGATGATTACATCTCCACCCGGCCTCCAGTTCACCGGAGTCGCAACTTTGTGCTTCATGGTGAGTTGGATGGAATCCAGCGCGCGCAGAATTTCGTCGAAGTTGCGGCCTGTGCTCATGGGGTAGCTCAGCATCAGTTTGATTTTCTTGTCAGGACCGATGATGAACACCGTGCGCACGGTGGCATTGTCATTGGCGGTGCGGCCTTCGGACGTGGTCCCGCTGCCTGCCGGCAACATGTCATATAAATGGGCGATTTTCAGCTCCGGGTCGCCGATCATGGGGTAGTTCACCTTGTGGCCCTGGGTCTCTTCGATGTCCGCTGCCCAGGCGCCATGGCTGGTTACCGGATCAACGCTCAAGCCTATGATTTTGGTGTTGCGCTTGGCGAATTCAGGTTGTAGTCCCGCCATGTACCCCAGTTCGGTGGTGCAGACTGGAGTGAAATCCTTGGGGTGGGAGAACAGGATGGCAAAGCCGTTGCCGATCCATTGGTGAAAGTGAATGGTGCCTTGCGTGGTTTCCGCGGTAAAGTCGGGGGCAACGTCGTTGATGCGTAGGGACACGGTTCAATCTCCTCTTATCCTGGAATCTTTAACGATTGCAACTCGATTGGCGCCGGGTGGGGAGTCGCTGCTAGCGCTACGTAGACACCCGCGCCTGTCTACAACAACAAAGGCAGCCGGGCATAGAGCACATCCGCATATTCTCTTGTAGAATACCCGCCTGCGATTTTCGAGTCAAACTCATGAACCACAAAAAGCGCTATTCATTTGTGCAGGTGGATGTTTTTTCCTCGCAGCCGTTTGCGGGAAATTCTTTGGCGGTTCTTACTGACGCGCACGGGTTAAGCGATGCGGAGATGCAGGCCATTGCCAGGGAAATGAACCTATCGGAGACGACTTTTGTCCTGCCACTCGATGCTGACACGGAACCGGTACGCGGCGTGCGGGTACGAATTTTCACGGTGGAAGAGGAACTACCTTTTGCCGGGCATCCTACGCTGGGAACCGCATTTGTACTGCGCGGTTCCACCGGCGCCAAAAAAGTAGCGCTCGATCTGAACGTGGGCACCGTGCCCGTATGCTTTGAAGACGCTCCCGGGGAACCCACATTTGGCGAGATGACGCAGAAAGATCCGGTCTTCGGCATGGAACATGACCGTGAGGCCGTGGTGCGGGCTACTGGGTTGCGCGATGGGGACATTGACCCATCTTTGCCGGTACTCACTGTTTCCACTGGTTTGCCGTACACCATGGTTCCATTGCGTGGGCTGGAAGCCATTCGCCGCCTCCATGTAGACACCCGTGCAGCCTCTGAGTATCTGTCCAAAGTGGATAGCAAATTTTTTTATTTTGTGACCCGGGAAACCGTGGATCCAGCCGCTCGCTTGCACGCACGCATGATTTTCTACAACGGGGAAGACCCAGCCACCGGCTCGGCAGCTGGTTGTTGCTCCGCCTGGATGGTGGCTTGCAGCATTGCGAAACCCGAGGAGCGGGTGTTGATCGAACAAGGCATCGAGATCAAGCGCCCGTCGCGAATTTTTGTGCGCGCGGGGAAAAAAGATAACAGAGTGGTTAACGTCCGCGTGGGAGGCAATGCCATCGAGATTCTGCGCGGTGAAATTTCCTGGTGAGGAATTCGCTTCGAGGCGTTGAAACTACAATGCTTCACTGCTGCGCAAAATGCTTGATGGAACTTTCGCGCCATTGGCATGGATGGCACTTTACAGACACCACTGATTCCCGTTACGATGCAGTTCGCTTTCGCAGTCTCTCAGCAACAAATTTTCGCCTTGGCCACTTCGAATCGCATGAAACCGAAACGTACCATTCTTTGCGTTGATGATAATGAGCAATCGCTCTCGATCCGCAAGATCCTGCTGGAAACTCGCGGCTACCGCGTGGCCGCCTGCAAGAATATCGAGGAAGGTATGGACCGCTTCCGTATCGGGGATGTGGACCTGGTGGTTACGCGCCTCAGCATGCCCGGAGTGGATGGAAGCAAGCTGATCGACGCGGTGAAAAACCTTTCTCCCCAGACTCCCGCCATTTTGCTGGCAGATAAGGCACGAACCTACGATCATGGCAGCCGGGCGGATGTGTTCTTAGCCAAAGGAATGTACGCACCAGCTGAACTTCTGGAGCGCATACGGTTGCTGCTGGTGCGCAAACGCGGTCCCAAGAAGGCCACCGTGCGCTCCACCCAGCAACCTCCGCAAATCGGCGCCGCTTAGGCCCCATCAATCCGCCGCTTTCGTGTAAGATCAATGACTTGGATGACCCCGTTCATCGAAGCCATAGAACTGCGTAAAACCTACCAAGTGGGCAAGATCGAAGTTCCCGCCTTGCGTGGCATCTCTTTCAGCGTACAGAAGGGGGAATTTGTCAGCGTGGTCGGCCCGTCCGGCAGTGGAAAGTCGACCCTTTTCTACCTGCTGGGAGGCTTGACGCGGGCAGATTCCGGCCGTGTCGTCATTGACGGGGACGATTTCTCTCGGCTCTCCGACTCTGAACGCACTCGCATGCGGCGCCGCAAGATTGGGTTTGTCTTTCAGAAATTCAATCTGCTACCGACTCTCAGCGCGCGCAGCAATATTGATGTCGCGGTGGATATTGCCGGTACGAACGGGAGTCACGACAAGCCTTATCTGGAAAAGATCGTGGAACTGCTGGGGCTCGACAAAAGGCTGGACCATCGCCCCTCCGAACTCTCCGGAGGGGAACAACAGCGGGTCGCCCTGGCGCGCGCGCTGGTGAACAAGCCGGCCATTGTTCTGGCCGACGAGCCCACTGGCAATCTAGATTCTAAAAACTCGGATGCCGTTCTGGCGATGCTGCGCCACTCCAATCGGGAACTGGGGCAGACCGTATTAATGATCACCCATAACCCGGCGGCAGCGGCTTACGGAGACCGCATCATCCACATGCGCGACGGGGAGATTGTCGATCCTGAGAAGGACCCGCAGTGGCACACCGGACACTAGATTTGCTGCCCCCCTGGCAGTTGTTTATAATTTCCTTTGTGCAGGCGGGAGTAACTCAGTGGTAGAGTGCGACCTTGCCAAGGTCGAAGTCGCGGGTTCAAATCCCGTCTCCCGCTCCAGAGTTTTGGAAAGCCCCTTGGTAGCACGGGGCTTTTCGCCTTTTAGGGCGGAGTTGCGCTAGACTAGTTCTCCGCCGATGGCTTAACGTAGTCTTCAGGGGCGCGGTACCCAAGTGGTAAGGGAGAGGTCTGCAAAACCTTTATGCGTCGGTTCGATTCCGACCCGCGCCTCCAACCTCTTCCGTTGTCAAATAATGCACAACTAGAAAACTCCGGAAACTCCGCGGGCGGGATACTGCAAGCGGCCAAGCAGCACACTTTGGCGGGTCATCTGCTCATATTGGCTGACGAGTTCGCCGGAGGGAGTGCGAACTCCGGGATGAATCATCTGCACATAGATCTTTGCCTTCACCTGGAGGGTCTGTAGCCGTAAGCGCAAGGCATTATCAACCAACCGGCTGCCGGCCTCGGCCACCGAAGCGTCCGAACTCCGCCGGGCTTCTTCTCCCATGCGGGTCAGGACCGCGGCATTTTTCGCGACACAGGAAATATATGCCAGAGTGGCACGCAGGCGTTGCCGTCTAACTTGACGATAGGTAGAACCCGGGAGGCGGGATTGCAGAAAGTCTTCTTCGCCGGGATCGGTGAGGTTCCGGAATGCATCAATGTCAACCGCACAAAGTCGGGTGCGCAAATCGTCGGGACCCTTGATCCCGGAAGTGTCGCCCTTTGCCTGCCGTATCACAAACAGCAAAACCAAAAGAGCAAACAGAAAAATAAGAAGCATACTCATCGATGCAACAACCGTTCTAACTCCTGGTTCCAGGCTTCGATTTCGTGATGGGTGGGCAGATCCTGTACATCCCCACCCGGCCGAGACCGCTCTCGCGCCAACAAGTAGAACATCCAAATCAGAACACTACAGTGGTATGCCGCCATGCTGGCGTAATCAAGCGACCTCACGTGTAAGATGCCGGTCTGGGAAAGAATGGCGGCCACGACGAGATCCACGATTGCGTATACGCCTAATCCCAAGGCGATGCCAAACACTTGTTTGCGCCATGAAAGAGTCAGGTATCGGGAGAACAAGAAAAGGCCGGCCAACAGCCCTGCTTGCAAAATTAGTGCAGTGCGATCCAACATATTCATGACAAACCACGAGCGATCGGAACGGTTGCCTCCGGCGTAGACAGTCAACGCTAACGCAGCAATTAAGAGCCCAATCGTGACCCAACGAAATAGTGGTTTAACTACCTCGTTCCAGAGCAGCATAGCTGGAAGCCAGATTGATGCAGGATTTCCAGAATAATGCCAAACCGCAATATTGTACTCACAACTGCCGTAGCCGAATACAAACCAAAGTACGCAACTCCATCGATATGGAGACGGTCCGAGGCGAATAGCAATCCGAACTCAAGAATTTCAAAACCCGTGTAGGCAAAAAACCAGGGGAAAAGTCGAATCAACTTGCGACGGAACATGATTCCGACGATACCTATCTGTAGTAGGTGGGGGGCAATCCAAAGGTAATACCAGAGCCATTTCAAAAGGGGCATGAGGCCACCGCCGGGAATATATCGTGTTTTGCGGTGGCCTACAAGCCACTTAACTAAACAACAACCGCGAGTTTCCTGGTTTACGGGCCTCCCCATGGCGGAGCAGGACAGCCTGACCCGGAGCACCTAGGGTTTCCATCCGCCATCACGACAGTGGGGAGGCTCATACTGGCCAGCAAGAACAGTACTGCAGTCCAAAGAATAGTCTTTTTCACGGTGAGAACCCCTTTCCAAGGTAAAATCACCGTGATAATGTGCTGTGTTTAGTGCTCTTTGGAGATTCAGCTCAATACTTTTACTTCTCCCGGAAGCGGTACCCTTATGGCGCGACACTCAGCCCAGCAGGATCTCCGTGATACAAGTCTAAAGTCCATTCGGGGGGGGTTCAATAAGCTGCAATACCTTGCTGATCTACGAGATAGCAACGTTGCTCCATATTCTCACTGGGGACTGGCCCGTGTCCATGGAGAAGAAGCAGCGACCCAGGCTTTAGCAGATGAACATCGGCGCTTGGTCGCTGCGGTGCTGGCAGCGCCGATCGAAAAACTGTTGCAAGATGTACAACGGTGTAGTGAGGTGTGTGGAACCACACCTGAGTTGTTCATGGAGAAGCTGCGTGCAAAAAAAACTTCTTCATTGCTTCCGCCTGGAAGCAATACGGCGACCGAACAACACCTCAGTTCAGTGCTGAACGCTCTTTCTGTGTTGGTAAAGTCTCGAGCGGGCGCCACTCCCCGAGTCGGATAGCTACTCCGACAACTTGTCCGATGACTTCGGCTTCCTGGGGATACCTCAACACGCGTGCGCTGACGGGAGACAAGGGGTGCGACTGCAAGATAATCGCCTCCCCGGCCAGCGAACACCAGCAGCATGTATAGCCGGACCTGGTTTCGACAAAATAGACGGGACGTTCGTACTCTGTGCGCCAACCTCCTTCAGAAACTTTGTTGCGCGACTCATCCACCTGAATGAAGCTACCAGGCGGCAATAGCGGGTACATAGTGAGGTCTTCGTTACCGATGTAGCCGTAGGTGAAATGGCAATTGGCGAATTGTTCCAGGTACGAAAGCGGAACTAATCCCCATTGCTCGACGAGACGACCGATGTTGGAAGTCTTACGCAAATCGAAACTGGGATCTAAGCGAACCGGCATTCTCACGGAAGAAATTCCAGAAAGCGCTTCAGAAAAATGCGACCGCCGCGGCACCGCGATTTCAATATCTGCCGCCGCCATGTTTAGATCAATTCCATACCAGGTCAACAACTCGCGCACATCGCGGCGATAGATCACCGCCAGCGAGTACAAGCGGTAAATGCTGGGGACTACCCCTTTTGTTTCTACGTCGGAGAGTCGACTGGGTGGAATGGAAAATTCGTCGTTGCCATGCTTCTCCGCAATCTGCGCACTAGCGCCCTCGACGTCGCGCATGGTCAAACCTAATTGCTCACGCAAGGCCCTGAGATTTTGTCCGCCTGAGAACATCTCCCCCCTCCGGCAGAAGAAATAACGATAGTTTAATGGTCCCGAATCTGTACGCTGAAATACAGAAAATTCGGTGACTCCGGATACTAATTCCTGAAAACGTTATTTGCCATGCCCTATCGTCTCTTTGTTCCGAATTCGTAACAGATCGCGACGGGCATATCTTCAAAGTGACCCCGGGACAGTCACTGGCCAGCGATGTTAGTCCTAAAAGTGGCACAGATGCAAACCAAAATTTGTACGAAATCGGAGCAAGTGGACTTCTTCGGTATGATCCAGCCTTCGCGAAGTATGTCGTCTAGTTGCCAAATCTCGTGTCTGGTTCGCGGAATGATTGCTTCCTAGTTTTGAACCTAATTTCCTAAAAGTGTCCAGCCTGAGGCCAAATCCCACATTCCTGCCCAATCTGGCCAAAAGTGCCTGCCTGGTTTGTTCGTAGCTCGGCAAAAATCCAAATTATTGACTATTATGGAATGTTTAGCATCCTTGAGCCTGGAGAGCGTGAACGTGGCCGAAACCGAGACCAATGGACTGGAAGTACTGGAAACACGGGAGTGGGTGGATTCGCTTGACTATGTGCTGTCCAAAGGCGGGCCGGAGCGGGCAGGGCGCCTGCTCCAGCAGCTCTCCTTGCACGCCCGTCGGGAAGCCGGGGTCAACCTGCCCTTTACCGCCACTACGCCCTACCAGAATACGATTGCCTCGCGGCAGCAGGCACCATTCCCAGGGAGCCAGGAGATGGAGCGCCGAATCAAGAGCCTGGTTCGCTGGAACGCCATGGCCATGGTGGTCCGCGCCAACCGTGTGGAGAGCGGTATTGGCGGCCATATTTCTACTTTCGCTTCGGCGGCTACGTTGTACGAAGTGGCGTTCAACCACTTCTTCCGCGCTAAAACCGACGACGGGGACCGCGATGTCGTTTATTTCCAGGGCCATGCCACACCCGGCATGTACTCCCGCGCGTACCTGGAAGGTAGGCTGTCGAAAGAAAAACTGGAGAACTTCCGCCGTGAGTTGAAAACGGGCGGAGGCTTATCTTCCTATCCGCACCCCTGGCTGATGCCCGAGTTTTGGGAGTTCCCCACCGTCTCCATGGGGCTCGGTCCCATCCAGTCCATCTATCATGCTCGGTTCATTCGCTATCTGGAAAATCGCGGATTGAAGGAATCCAAGAGCGGAAAAGTCTGGGCCTTCATGGGCGACGGTGAAATGGATGAACCCGAATCCCTGGGTTCGATCACCCTCGCTTCCCGCGAAAGGCTTGACAACCTGATTTGGGTCATCAACTGCAACTTGCAGCGCCTGGATGGACCGGTGCGCGGCAATGGCAAGATCATTCAGGAACTGGAAGCCATCTTCCGTGGCGCAGGCTGGAATGTCATTAAGGTCATCTGGGGCAGCGATTGGGACACGTTGATCCAGAACGACCGCGATGGGCTTCTGGTACGGCGGCTGGGCGAGGTGCCCGACGGCCAATACCAGAAATTCTTCGTCGAAAGCGGCGCATACTTCCGCCAAAACCTGTTCGGCACGGACCCGCGCCTGCTCAAGATGGTGGAGCACCTCTCCGACGATCAGTTGTCGCGCATGCGCTTGGGCGGTCATGATCCCATCAAAGTTCACGCTGCTTTCCGCGCTGCGGTTGACCACAAATCAGGGCCGACGGTAGTTCTGGCAAAGACCATCAAGGGGTACGGACTGGGCGAGGCCGGGGAAGGTAAGAACATTACTCACCAGCAGAAGAAGTTGAATGATGAAGAGTTGCGGATCTTCCGTTCGCGCTTCGGAATTCCTATCCCGGATGAAGAACTGCATGAGGCGCCTTTCTATCGTCCGTCAGACGATAGTCCAGAGATTCGATATCTACAGGAACGGCGCAAACAGCTCGGCGGCTATATGCCGACGCGTAAGCTGCGCGCCAAACCGATCAATCCGGTTTCCGCGGTGCATTTCGAAGAATTCCACAAAGGCACTGAGGGCCGTGAAGTTTCTACCACCATGGTCTTCGTGCGCTTGCTGGCGAAACTATTGCGCGATCCGGAAATTGGCAAGCTGGTTGTGCCCATTGTTCCCGACGAAGCGCGCACCTTCGGTATGGAAGCGCTGTTCCGCCAGGTGGGCATTTACTCCAGCGTAGGCCAACTCTACGAGCCGGTAGATATGGATACACTCCTTTATTACAAGGAATCCAAGGATGGGCAGATTCTGGAAGAGGGCATCACCGAAGCTGGCTCGATGTCTTCATTTATTGCCGCCGGAACTGCATACTCCAATCACGGGATCAATACCATCCCGTTTTTTATTTACTACTCCATGTTCGGATTCCAGCGGATCGGCGACTTGATCTGGGCAGCGGCGGACATGCGCTGCCATGGCTTCCTGGTCGGCGGCACTGCCGGGCGCACCACTCTGGCCGGAGAAGGTTTGCAGCACCAGGACGGCCACAGTCATGTGCTGGCACTGCCGGTGCCAAACCTTCTGGCGTATGATCCCGCATTCGCTTACGAGATCGGTATCATCATTCAGGACGGCATCAAGCGCATGTACGTGGACCAGGAACCGATCTTCTACTATTTGACGGTTGGCAACGAGCCTCTGCCCATGCCCGCCATGCCGGAAGGCCAGGATGTCCGCGACGGTATCCTCAAAGGCCTGTACCGCTTCAAGTCATCGGAAAAGAAAGATGTAAAACTGAAAGCCCAGCTCTTTGGCAGCGGCTCCATTATGTTCGAGGTCCTCAAGGCGCAGGAAATTCTGGAACAGAAGTACGGCGTCAGCGCCGATGTTTGGAGCGTGACCAGTTACAAAGAGCTTTACCGCAACGGCAACGATTGCGAACGCTGGAACATGCTGCACCCGGGAGAAACTCCTCGCGTGCCCTTTGTGACAGAGTCTCTGAAAAATGCACCCGGGGTTTTGGTGGCGGCATCGGATTATATGAAGGTGCTCCCGGAGTCAATTTCACAATGGATGCCGCGTCCGCTGGTGGCTTTGGGGACCGATGGCTTTGGCCGTAGTGAGGGACGCTCTTCGTTGCGTGATTTCTTCGAAGTGGACGCCAAACACATCGTGCTGGCCACTTTGAGTGCTTTGGCTCGCGACAGGCAGATGGATGTATCGGTGGTGAAACAAGCTGTGACCGACCTGGACATCAATCCGGAAAAACTCAATCCGGCAATGAGCTAGGTAGTGGGATCATCTTCCATTAAAGAACGAAAGGGACCTGCGTGACCGAATTCAAACTACCGGAACTGGGCGAGAATATTCACCAAGGTGATCTTGTCCGGCTGATGATTTCCCCCGGCGCCAGCATTGCCGAAGGCCAGCCTGTCATGGAACTGGAGACTGACAAGGCTGTGGTTGAAGTCCCTTCCTCGGTAAGCGGCACAGTCAAAGAAATACGGGTTAAAGAAGGCGAGAAGGTCAAGGTCGGCCAGGTGATTTTTACGTTGGAGAATGGGACTGGGGCCAAGCTTGTGCCTGCCGAAGTTGCCCCTGCTAAACCTCAACCGGCTCCGCTGGCAGCTACCACTAAAACTGCTGCCGGGCCTCAGGTTGCACCACCTGCCGCCCCTGCACAGGTCACGTCTAGGCCATCGGAATTTACACTTCCCGAACTGGGGGAGAACGTTCATCAGGGAGATTTGGTGAGGTTGATGGTTTCTCCCGGCACCAAGGTTTCCGAAGGCCAGCCGGTGATGGAGTTGGAGACCGACAAGGCCGTGGTAGAAGTTCCTTCTTCGGTAAGCGGCGTAGTGAAAGAAGTCAAAGTTAAAGAAGGCGAAAAGGTCAAAGTCGGACAGTTGATTTTCACGCTCGAAGGCAGCACCTCCGCCGCCCCCGCGAAGGCCAAGCATGTGCCGGTCGAGCATGGGTCCGAGCAGCACGATGCGCGGGTGTCACTTCATGCCGCGATCCAGGCTGAAGGCAAGACCGAAGAGCAGGTGCTGCGGCCCGATCAACCACAGCCATCGGCCGTCAGCTTCGCCATGCCGGCGAATTTGGCAAAAACCGCAGGCACAGAACATCGCGCTCCGGTTCCGGCCGCGCCGCATGTTCGGCGGCTGGCGCGGGAACTTGGCGTCGACATCCACGATGTGAAAGGTTCAGGCCCGGGCGGGCGCATCAGCGAGGACGATGTCAAAGCCCATGCCAAGGGTCTGTTGGCGGCAATCGCTTCAGGCACAGTGCGCTCTACGCAGTTTACGGAGCCGGTGCTCCCCGATTTTGGCAAATGGGGCAAGATCGAACGGGTCTCCATGCGCGGAGTCCGCCGCAAGACCGCCGAACATCTTCGCGAAGCCTGGAACACCATCCCTCACGTTACCCAGCAGGACAAAGCGGACATCACTGAACTGGAGCAATTGCGGGCGCGCTTCGCGCCTCGCGCGCAGGAAGCCGGCGGCAAGATGACGGTGACCGCCATTGCTCTAAAAGTCGTTGCCTCGGCCTTGAAGGTTTTTCCGCAGTTCAACGCTAGCATTGATCTGGCGAAAGAAGAGATTGTTTATAAGCAATACATCAATATCGGGGTCGCAGTGGATACCGATCGTGGACTGTTGGTCCCGGTGATTCGCGACGTGGACAAGAAAAATATTGTCGAGCTGGCCGCTGAACTGACGCAGATGTCGAGGAAAGCCAAGGAGAAGAAGTTGACCCCCGACGACATGGCGGGCGGCACTTTCACTATCACTAACCTTGGCGGCATTGGTGGTACTGGCTTTTCACCCATCGTGAATCATCCCGAAGTCGCGATCCTTGGCTTGTCACGCTCCAGTACCGAGCCCATCTGGATGAACAACAAGTTTGAGCCGCGCCTGGTGCTGCCGCTCTCACTTTCTTACGATCACCGGTTGATTGACGGAGCTGATGCGGCGCGCTTCCTGCGTTGGGTGGCCGAAGCCTTTGAACAACCCTTCCTGCTGTCGGTCCAGGGATAAGACAATCGAATGACGGATTCTACGAACTTGCACATTGCTGTGATTGGCGCTGGCCCTGGAGGCTACGCCGCCGCTTTTCTTGCTGCTGACCTGGGAATAAAGGTCACGCTGATTGACCCGGAGACGAATCCGGGCGGAGTCTGTTTATACCGCGGCTGCATTCCCTCGAAAGCATTGCTGCATATCGCCAAGCTGATAGAAGAATCCCGCCACGCCAAGAATTGGGGCGTGGAATTTGCCGAACCAAAGATCGACGTTGCCCGTCTGCGCAGTTTCAAAGAGAGCGTGGTAAACAAGCTCACCGGCGGGACAGGCCAGATCGCCAAGCTGCGGAAGGTGGAATACATTCAGGGCCGGGCGGCATTTGAGAATTCGACCACCTTGCGCGTGACCAAAACAGACGGCAGCGCACAAAACCTGACCTTCGACAAGATCGTCATCGCCACCGGATCACGCCCAGCGGTGATTCCGAGCTTGAAGCTCGATACTCCGCGCATGATGGACTCTACCGGCGCTCTGGACCTGGAAGACGTTCCTAAGACGTTATTGGTGGTTGGTGGAGGGTACATTGGGCTCGAGCTCGGCACCGTGTATGCCGCTCTGGGGACAAACGTATCGGTGGTGGAAATGACGGCTGGGTTATTGCCGGGAGCGGACCGAGATCTGGTGTTGCCGCTGTACAAGCGCATGGAGAAGATTTTCCACTCCATCATGCTCAACACCACCGTAACCGGGGTGAAAGACGAAGGCAATGGCATCCGGGTCAGCTTTGACGGTGCGGACGTCAAAGAGCGCGAGCAGGTTTTCGAGAAAGTCCTGGTTTCCGTTGGGCGCAAACCTAATTCTGAAATCCCTGGCTTGGATAAGACCCAAGTCAAAGTGGGGCAACGCGGCTTTATTCAGGTCAACAAGCAGCTACAAACCGACGATCCCACAATTTATGCAATCGGCGATGTAGTCGGCGAACCCATGCTCGCACACAAAGCTTCTCACGAGGGCCGCACCGCCGTGGAAGCCATCGCTGGGCACAAAGTTGCTTTTGAACCCAATGCGATTCCCGCAGTTGTGTTCACCGACCCCGAAATCGCCTGGGCCGGGCTCACGGAGACGCAAGCCCAGAAAGACGGCCGCACGGTCAAAGTCGCAAAGTTCCCTTGGGGCGCATCGGGCCGTGCAGTCACTCTTGACCGCACTGAAGGCATGACCAAGCTGGTGATTGATCCGGAAACTGAACGCGTACTCGGCGTTGGCATCGTAGGATCGGGCGCGGGAGAGCTGATCGCGGAAGGTGTGCTCGCCATTGAGATGGCGGCGTTGGCCAAAGACATTGCGTTGACCATTCACCCTCACCCCACGCTCTCGGAGACGGTCATGGAATCCGCGGAAGTCTTCTTTGGTACCAGCACCCACGTGTACCGTCCAAGGCGCTGAGTTCCGCCAGGCCCCTGATTAGGAACTTCTTAGCAAATTCCCGCGGACAATTAGTCTACTTTCCTGTGCGCCCGTGCTGGGCCGTCCCTACCGCCGCTAGGCAGTAAAGTATGCGCAGCTTCTTCCGATATTCCAATTGGGTATTCCCACACTAATGTGTTCATGGGCATGACACTGCAACGCAAGACATTCACCATCCTGGCGGTCACGATCGTCGGGCTGATTGCACTCCTCTACTTTGCGGCCCACATCTTCGTAATGCAAAGTTTCTCGCATCTGGAAGAAGAGCAAGCACGTACAACTGTGGAGCGAGTTCGCAACGAGCTAATGCACAACAGTCTGGCCAGTCTGAATGCCACGACCAATGACTACGGCGCCTGGGACAGGATGTATGAATATATCGCCATACCTTCCCCCAAAGCGATTGCGGATGAGTTTCAGGATGGGACCTTACAGGGGTTGCGTCTGAATTCTGTATTGGTGACTGATCATGCTGGACGCGTTGTTTTTTCCAAGGTCTATGATTTTCATCAGCACTTATCAGCCGACATGGCCCCCGAAATGCGTCGGTCTCTAGCCTCCGATCCGTGGCTACGCCATGTTATTTCGTCGGCGACTCATGCTTATGGATTTTTGCTTCAACCCACTGGCACAGTGTTAATTGCAGCTTGCCCAATTACTACGACCGAACATCGAGGGCCAGTCCGGGGAGTGGTTGTCATGACCCGCAATCTTGACTCTCAGGCGTTGATGGACCTGCAAACAATAACCCGCACTCACTTATCGGTCGCGACTGTAACCGCACCTGATTTGCCATCTGACTTTCGCTGGGCACGCGGACAGTTTTCGGCCGACCCCGAAGGATTCCCGATCCAGGTGCTCGACTCCAACACCATATCTGCGTATGCCATGCTGCGCGATATTCACGAACAACCTGCGCTCATCCTACGGGCAGACGGAAACCGCCGCATTTCACAGAGCGGGCTCACTGGAATTCATTATTTTCTGGTTGCGTTATGCCTCCTTGGGTTTTCGTTCGCGCTCACGACCTGGCTTCTGTTACACCACAGCGTGCTGTCCCGGCTGGCTCAACTTCATGACCAGGTTTCACAGATTGCCTTGCATCACTGGACCGCTAAACATGTTCAGTTAAGCGGAGCGGATGAAATTTCCGAACTGGGTTCCGCGATCAACTCCATGCTGGACATGGTGCGCAGCACCGAGACCAAACTGGACTTGCTGGCTAATAACATTCATCAGGTATTTTGGGTGAAGGATGCGGCCACCCAGACGTTTTCCTATGTGAGTTCCAGTTATCAGAAACTTTGGGGACAATCTTGCGAGAGTTTGTACTCCGATCCTGCTTCCTGGCTGAGGCCGATGATCGCCGAAGACAGGGAAATTGGAGAGCAAGTCCTGGAAAAGCAGAAAAAGGGAGAACGAGGAGAAGTGGAGTTCCGCATTGTGGGCCCCGACGGCCGCCCCCGGTGGATATGGGACCGCTTTTTCCCTGTTCCAGATACCACCGGTAAAATTCAGCAATACATAGGAATCCTGGAAGACATCACTGAGTACAAGGATGCTGAGCATGTTCTGCTGAACTCTCAGGACCAGCTCTGGAACGCCATGATAGAGCGCAAGGGAAAAATCCCCGCCGCTGAAACCGGCGCTGAAAGCAAGGGCGAAACCGAATCCCCAGTCAATTCATAAGCTGCCCTGAATACAGGCTGACCGCACTTGCGATAAGATGGCGCTCAGTATGGATTCGGGCCGGCGTTGCCTCCGGAGCACTCACCTTCGGTTTATCAGAATTGTTGTATTGCTGATCGCTGTCCTACTCACTTTGCCGCCTATTCAATCTCAGGAGCAAGCCATGTCTACTTCTACGCAGCCGGTCGCGCAGCCTACTGCGCCGGCCTGGATGAACGCTACCACGCAAAGGCTGGAAGCTGAATTGGTAACGAAGTTTGGAGAACAGCAGCGGGCCCGCGTCCAGCGCGGGTTGGTGCAGGTTGGAGAATTCTGGCGTCCTGAGGATGGTGACGCCGGCACTTTTGCGGAGTTTGTCAGCACGAACTTTGCCGGAGACCAGGCGATGTTGGACACCATGTTCAACCGCTTTGAATATTTGCTGGAGGAGCTTTCCGGCCACATGCACGAGATCAACCGGCAGTTCCGCCAGCAGATGGACCTCGACCTGGGGCCGGTGCTTCCCTTTGACCAGACCTTCGCGGGGTATGATCCGTCGGCGCACGTGCTGGACGATTTTTTTCAGAACAAGCTGGCCTTTGTGGTCTTGTTGAATTTCCCTCTCACCACACTGGATGAGCGGCTCAAGGACGGGCCAACCTGGACGCGCAGGCAGTGGGCTGAGGCCCGGCTGGCACAGGGATTTTCTAAACGCATTCCGGCCCAGGTTAATTTGGCCATCAGCGGAGCGGAAGCTGAGGCGGCAGGTTATATCGACGAATATAACATCTGGATGCATCACTTGACCGATGCCAATGGGCAGCGATTGTTTCCGCCCAGGATGCGCCTGCTGAGTCACTGGAACCTGCGGGATGAAATTAAAGCGGACTACGCCGATACCCAGAATGGCCTGGCCAAGCAGCGCATGATTCAGGAGGTGATGGAACGCATTATTACGCAGACTATACCGGCAGTCGTGGTGGACAACCCCGGCGTGGATTGGGACCCGTACAGCAATGAAGTAAAACCATCCCCAGAAATTGACTCGGAACCTTCCGCGATCAAGACGAAAAGCGCCAGCAACATCCGTGAGCCAGACACTCGGTACGCGATGCTGCTGAAGACATTTCAGGCCGCACGGAAAGCGGACCCGTATTCGCCGACGGCTCCGACCCTGATGGCGCGCCGGTTTGAGGAAGACCGTGAACTTCCCGAGGCCAGAGTCAAAGCCATGCTGGAGCAGGTTTTGACTTCTCCGCAGGCCGCGCAAACTGCCAAACTGATTGAAACGCGCCTGGGACGGCCATTAGAGCCGTTCGACATCTGGTATAGCGGCTTTCGGCCGGCCAGTAGGTACACGGAAGCACAGCTTGATGAGATTGTCAGGAAACGCTATCCGAACGCGGAGGCATACAAGAAAGACATCCCGAACCTGCTGATGAAGTTGGGATTCGCTCCCGAACGGGCGAAATATATTGCGGACAACATTGTGGTAGATCCGGCACGCGGCTCCGGCCACGCCATGGGCGCGCAAATGCGCAGCGAGAAGGCGCACCTGCGGACTCGCATCGAAAAGACTGGCATGAACTATAAGGGTTTCAATATCGCGGTGCATGAGATGGGGCATAACGTGGAGCAGACTCTGTCGCTCAACGATGTGGATCATCCTCTACTAAGCGGCGTCCCTGGGACGGCGTTTACCGAGGCACTGGCATTTGTATTTCAGGGACAGGACCTTGAGTTGCTGGGGTTAGCGGCGCCAGACGCAAAAAGCGAGGCACTGAAAACATTGAATGATTTTTGGGCCACATACGAGATTTCCGGAGTGGCCTTAGTGGACATTGCGGTGTGGCATTGGATGTACGACCATCCCGATGCCACCCCGAAACAATTGAACGAGGCGACAGTCCAGATTGCAAAAGATATTTGGAACCGCTACTACGCGCCGGTGTTCCACAAGAAGGATGTGATTCTGCTGGGTGTGTACTCCCACATGATTAATTATTTCCTGTATCTGCCGGACTATCCGATTGGCCACTTGATCGCTCACCAGATCGAAGAGCAGATGAAAAAGGCCGGGAGTATCGGGCCGGAGTTCGAGCGCATCGCCAAGATGGGGCGGGTCACGCCGGACCTTGTGGATGGAGAACGCCACGGGGAAACCTGTGGGAGCGGATGCTTTGCTGCAAGCAACACAAAAAGCGCTTGCGACCGTCCAATAACTTGCCAAGACGGGCTATGTTGCGAAAGCTCTAACCCCCCACACAATATTTTCTGGATTGCATGTTGTCCGGGAAGAATTTCACTGATCGTCCAGCGGCAGACTTCCCCGAAGAGGACTTCATGGAAGTCAGCCAGATTTCATTTCTCCGGTTACAGACTTGTGGCCCGGCATAGCTTCAGGGTTCCCTCACTCGGGAACAATCGCCAGTAGTGTCCACAAAACAGACCTGTGGAGCGACGCGCCTGCGTGCGTGCCGCAAAATGCTTCAGAAGTCCCCACACGCTTATGCCAGCGTGTTCTAAGGAATGGTTTCCAGTCACTTGCGCAAAGGACTACTCGTATCTCAAAGCGACCATAGGATTCACGCGCACTGCGCGGCGCGCCGGGATGTAGCAAGCCGCGAGCGCGACCAGTGCGAGCAGGATTGCGACATCCGCGAATGTGGCGGGGTCTGTCGGCTTCACCTCGAAAAGCAGGCTGGCCATCAGGCGAGTCAGCGCAAGCGCTCCTGCAATCCCGGTGGCGATGCCGAAGAGCGCGATTTTCGTTCCATCTTTCATAACGAGCCGTAACACGTCACGCCGCTGTGCTCCCAGCGCTGTCCGTATGCCGATCTCATGCGTTCGCTGGCTTACGGCATAGGCCATCGCGCCGTAAATTCCCACCGCCGCCAGGATCAACGCGAGCACGGCAAAGAGTCCGAGGAGCAGCATGTTGAAGCGCTGCTGCGCAAGCGACACAGCGATGAGCTCGTCCATGGCGTGCACGTCGCTCACCGGAATCTGGCTGTCCACGCTCCAGATCTGCTTCTTCACTTCTTCAACCAGCCCAGGAGACGTATCCGGAGACCGGATGGCGAGCGTCATAAAGCTTCTCCAGGCTTCGTCGGACTGCGGGAAAGGGGTATATACAGCGGGGTCCGTCGGTTGATTCAATCCTGAATGTTTTACGTCGGCCACCACGCCGATGACGGTCATCCATCGTGGCGGCCCTGTCTCGCGTGCCCAATGGATCCGCGCGCCGATTGGGTTTTCATGCGGGAGAAATTGCCGCACCATTTCCTCGTTTACAACTGCCACCAGTGGTTGCTCTTCGCGATCCAAGGGGGTGAAGTCGCGACCCGCGCGCAGGGGAATCTGCATCACGTGGAAGTAATCGCCCATCACCGAAAGGGTTTGCACCGAGGGCTCACTCCCCACGGCTACGGGAGGGCGTCCGTCGATGACAAAATTGTGGCCCACATAATTACCGCCGAGCGGTATATCAGTCACCATCGCTGCCTGTACGCCCGGCAGGGAATTCAAGTGGGTGAGCAACTCGCGGCGAAACTGTGTTTGTTTGGGGATTTCGCGATATCGCGTCTGGGGCAATTGAAGATACATCGTCATTACGTTCGCGGAATTGAAACCGGGGTTCATCGAGCGCAATCGTGAGAATCCTTTGATCAACAAACCGGCCCCCACTAGCAGAACCAAGGCAACTGCCAGTTCCGATGTAACCAAAATTTTCCGTATGCTACGCCCCACCGTGCTCGCAGTTGTGCTCCGCCCGCTCTCTTTCAGGGCCTCGGCAACGTCCGCGCGGGCCGCGATCCATGCCGGCGCCATTCCGAACACCATGCCGGTCAGCAATGAGACCACCAGGACGAAAAGAAGCACCCGTGTATCCATGTGAATCCCGCTCAGCCGCGCCAGTTCCTCCGGCCTCAAGGCCAGGAGCAGGCTCGTGCCCCACTTCGCGAACAGTAGTCCAGCCACACCGCCGAAGACCGACAACAGTAAACTCTCTGTCAGAGTTTTCCGGATGAGCCGTCCGCGTCCCGCGCCCAGCGCCGCCCGGATCACCAATTCCTGGCGCTCCGCAACCGCCCGCATCATCAGCAAGCTCGCGAAATTCGCGCATGCAATCAGCAGCACCAGGCCGACAGCTCCGAAGAGCACCAACAGTGCCGGCCGCACGTCTCCAACCAGCCATTCATGCAGCGGAACTAATTGGCTCTTCCGTTCTTTTTCTTCGGCCGGATATTGCTCCGCGAGCCGGCGGTCGATCGCGCCTATATCGGCCTGCGCCTGCGCCAGCGTAACGCCCGCCTTCAATCGCCAGTAGGTATGCATGAAGTGCAAATCGCGCTCAGCGCCACCTTCCGGGTCGAAGACCATGAGTGAAACGAAAACGTCGGCATGCTCCGCTGGCGGAGTAAAACTCGCGGGCATTACGCCGATCACCGTATAAGAGTTTCCACCCAGTTGCATTGTGTTACCCACCGCATGTGGATCGCTGCCAAGGTAGTTTTGCCAGAAATGGTTGCTTACCATGGCAAGACGCGGCCCGCCTTGTACATCTTCCTCATGCGAAATGATCCGGCCCAGTATCGGCTGCACGCCTAGCGTTTCGAGAAACCCCGCATTGATGAGTCCGACACGAACTTGCACAGGTTCGGTTGCGCCTATGTAGTCCATCTTCTCGACATTGATTCCGCCGCCCTGCGAGAATGCGCGCGTCTGTCTCTGGATATCTATCACGTTCGGGAGCGAATCGTTTTCCTTGATGACGACGAGTTGCTCCGGATTCTTGTAGGGAAGCGGACTGAGCAGCACTCCATTGATCACACTGAATATCGCTGTGTTTGCGCCGATGCCGAGAGCGAGAGTGAGGATGGCGACCGCCGTGAAGCCCGGGGACTTGCGCAACATGCGCAGGGCATAGCGAACATCGTAAAGGACACCCTCGAAAAAATTCCTACCCGCCTTTCCCGGCACAATGGGCTCGCGGTAAAAGGCCTTTTCGACGGACTTGAGTCCGCTGGCGAGAAGGTCCTCGCCTTTTAGTTCGTCGAGTGAAGTGCGGAATGCGGCGCCTTCTGATTGGCCGCTGGCGAGAAGTTCCTGATAGCGATCTTCGAGGTGCTGCGAAAGCTCATCGGCGATCTCGGCTTCACGCGTCGGAGCGAGGTTTAAGCGGGCAACTCTGCGGAGAATCTCTGGCTTCCAATCAGGCATTTTCAGCCTCCGTGATGCGGTTGATCCCGGCCACAAATTCGCGCCAGCTACGAAGCTGCGAAGCGAGAACTCCGCGGCCCTGCCGTGTGAGGCGATAGTACCGGCGGCGACGCTGGCCGCTTTTTTCGACCCAGCGCCCCTGTATCCAGCCCCGACGTTCTAGGCGATAGAGTAGCGGGTAGAGCGAGGCCACATAGAAGCGAACCGCGCCGCCAGAGCGTTGCTCAATGAGCTTACTGATTTCATAGCCGTGACGAGGGCGTGCTTCAATGAGCGAAAGAATCAACATCTCGGCGCTGCCTTTCTTCCACTCCGTCTGTGATAGTGTTGGGTCCATATATGGGTATGCAACATATTGCACGGCAACGCCACCCCGAAGTCAAGTGAATATTTTCGCGAGCCGGCTATCCCAAGAGGGCGTTAGTCGCTTCCGAATGGCAGTTAGTCAGGTGCTTCCGGGACTGGAGATGAGCAATCAGTCCTGACGGATTGCGATAAGGGCTGTATTCGCTGAACGCACGGATTCAGGGCGAGTTGTCGGCCTACCGGAAGCTATCCAGAAACGGGCTTAGGGGAAGCCAGCGATGGCGGTTCCGGGCAGTTTGTCGGGCTGGGAAATTACCGTCCTGAGATCTGCCGTACTCCGCGATCACATCTTAAACTTCCTGACCACCACCGCAATGCCCGGTGGGTCGGCCAATAGATAACCATGGGCACGACAAGCAAATACCCGGCCAAATAAACTACTCCTAGCACAACATGCTGCTCCCGCCCAAACAACCCGCGTGCCCAATTGATATCGTATTGCCCACGCCAGAAATAACAAATGGGAACCACCACCCATGCCGTCAGCGTCTGATACTTCCATCCTCGTTTGTCATACCCTAACCGCCAAATCGCCCACAACAACAGGGGCGGAGTGACGATGTGAAACAAACTCATAAGGCGCAGAAACAACGGCACCTGAGCATCAAACATATATTCTGTGCCGCCAATCACGTGGCTGCCCGCAACCAACGCCCATACCAGATCCACTGCGTATAACGATTGAAAGACCAACAGCCCGGTTGCCTGCCAGGAAAAAATCAGGCGACTCTCCAGCCACAATCCGATCAGGATGAAAAAATTGGCCAGGTCGCAAAACCACAAAAAGTTTTGCGCTCCGTAGTACTTCAAATACAACGGCGCCCACACCATCACCCACAACGTCCAGGTCAATTTCAGCCAGAGCGGCAAGCGCATACGCCGCCATTGTATCCACATGTGCAGAATTAATTCCTTATGAGAACCCCCAAGCGTAACCGCAACGCCGCCCGCTTCGCACAAGAATCAATCGTGGAAATCAACTAGAAATGGGCCATTTCTTGGGTACCTCGGTAACTTGCTGGGACTCATGGAAGTAATAGGATGGCAAGGTATGGGCTACCAGGCACTACTATTCTGCCCCGACGAAAAGACCGCCGGGTTGGTGACGCAAGTCCTTAACGAATTGGAGTTTAGCGTCGAACCAGCCAACGAGCCTTTTGCCGCGGTCAAACGGCTGACCACTCAACATTTCGATGCGGTCGTGGTGGATTGCGAAAACGAGCAGAATGCCTCGCTGCTTTTCAAAAGTGCGCGTAACTCCGGACCCAACAAGACGTCACTGGCAGTCGCAGTGGTTGAAGGACAGCCTGGCATTGCAAAAGCATTTCGCATCGGCGCCAACCTGGTATTGACCAAGCCCATCAACGTTGAGCAGTCCAAAGGAACTCTGCGCGTAGCCCGCGGTTTGTTGAAAAAGCCGGAAGCTGGAAAGCCTGCTTCAGCAGCTGCTCCGCTGGCGCCTGCCGCACCGGCAAGGCCCACGCCCACGAATCCAGCCTTCGCACGGCCGTTGACCCCGGGATCGCCGCAAGCGTTGAAACCGGTGGTACCGCCAAAATCCATTACTTCGCGGCCAGAACCTCCTGTGGTGCGGGCGGAAGCGCCATCCATGCTGGAGTTGGAAGCAGAACCTACGCCACAAACAGAATCGGCGGATGCGGCATTGCTCGAGTCTATGCCCGACCCGGTGGCGGCAACCCCCGCTCCCAAGGCAATCGCACCAAAAGCGGCATGGCCTCCGGCAGCCGGCAACAAACCATTTCCAGGAACGATTTCGGGTGCAGCAGCAGGAGTCGCTCCAGCACGCGAAACTGCCCCGCGGCATCCGCAAAAATTGGAACCGAAACCGGCAGCGTCCACACCGGCATTTAGTGAGCCGATGAAACCATCTGTGCGGGCTCATCGCGCAGAGACGCATTCCTCCACTCCGATCCTGAGTACCCCTGAACCAGCAAGTTCGGGGGCAAAAAAGTGGATCTTCATCGTGCTAGCGATATTGCTGGCCGCTGCGGGTGGGTACTTTGCTTCGACTAAGCTCCATCCGGGATCTCCGGCTCCGGTTAGCACCCCACCGGCTAGCAACGCTTCCGCGGAGACAGCACCTGCACCCAGCGCGCCTGCCCAAGATATAACCCTGGGAGGACATTCCAACCCAGCCAGCTCGCAGCCTACAGCTACAACTCCAGCACCCCAAACAGCTCCTGCCAGTCAGGATCTGGTGCAGGAAGACGCTTCGGACGAACCTATTAACACAGTAACTAAGTCCAGTTCGTCAGCGAAACCTCAACCGGAACACGCGGAAAAACCCGCTCATGAGCCGCTGATGGTTAGGAATTCAGGTACCAAATCGGCGGCCACCCAGGTGGAAGCGCCGCAAGCGATCCCGGTGATTGGCATCGCCTCTAACTCTGGCGATAAGGCCCTCGCCGACATCATGGAGTCCACGCCTGCTACGCCCGTGTTGCGGACCATGAAGGTTTCGCAGGGTGTATCACAGGGCATGATTTTGAAGAAGGTTGCGCCTGGCTACCCTTCGCAAGCACGGCAATTGCGGATTGAAGGAGTGGTGCAGCTGGAAGCGACGGTTGCCAAAGATGGAAGCGTGAAAGACGTTAAAGTGGTCAGCGGCCACCCCATACTGGCCCGCGCGGCGACCGAAGCAGTGAAGCAATGGAAGTACAAACCGTATTTACTGAACGGCAAGCCGGTTGAAATCGAAACTCAGATCTCGGTGAACTTCAAACTCCCGTAAATCTCTGCCAGTGAATTCTTCAGCGCGAGGGGAACACTCCTCGCGCTGTTTTGTTTTCTCACGGGCTATAATAGAAAGATTCTCTGGCGCCAAAATCCCCTTCTGTAACCCTCAAGAAAGGATTTTGACCGGCAAGGTCTGTCTATCTATGGATTTCAAGCTGGTCAGCGAGTACAAGCCGCAGGGCGATCAGGGCAAGGCCATCGAATCGCTGGTGCGCGGGGTATACGACCGCGAGCAGCACCAGGTTTTGCTGGGCGTAACCGGCTCCGGCAAAACGTACACCATGGCCAAGGTGATCGAGCAGATCAACCGCCCTGCCCTGGTCCTGGCCCACAACAAGACTCTGGCGGCACAGCTTTACCACGAGTTCAAGAACTTTTTCCCGCACAATGCGGTGGAGTATTTCGTTTCCTACTACGACTATTACCAGCCGGAGGCGTACGTCCCAGCCGCTGACCTTTACATCGAAAAAGAGTCCACCATCAACGATGAACTGGACAAGCTGCGGCTTTCCGCAACCCGCTCGCTGTTTGAGCGGCGCGATTGCATTATCGTTTCCTCGGTGAGCTGCATCTACGGCCTGGGCTCTCCTGAAGCTTATTACGACATGATGCTCTTTCTGGAGAAAGGGCAGAAGATTAAGCGTGAAGACATCACTCGCAAGCTGGTCGAGATTCTGTATGAGCGCACTGACGGAGATTTTCGCCGCGGGTACGTTTCGGGTGCGCGGAGACGTAATCGAGATTTTCCCCACCTACGATGACATGGCGTACCGGGTCGAACTGTTTGGCGATGAGGTAGATTCGCTGGCGCAGATCGATCCGCTATTTGGGACGGTGAAACAGAAGTACGTCCGGTTGCCGATTTATCCCAAGACCCACTATGTGATGAAGCCGGAAACCCGCAGCAAAGCGGTGAAGTCGATTCGCGAGGAACTGGCCTGGTGGGAAGTAGAACTGGAAAAGCAGGGACGCCTGGTGGAATCGCAGCGCGTGCATCAGCGGACGATGTTCGATCTGGAGATGATCAAAGCCATGGGGTTCTGTCATGGCATTGAAAATTACTCGCGGCATTTCACTGGACGCCTGCCGGGCGAACCGCCACCGACATTGCTGGATTACTTCCCGCGAGACTATCTGATGTTTGTGGATGAGTCGCACCAGACGGTTCCGCAGCTGCATGGCATGTATCACGGCGACCGCTCGCGCAAAGAGACGCTGGTCGAATATGGCTTCCGCCTGCCCTCAGCCCTCGACAACCGTCCCCTCACGTTTGAGGAGTTTGAGCACCGCATGAACCAGATGATTTATGTCTCGGCAACGCCGGGACCATGGGAGCTGACCAAGTCTGCCGGGGTGGTCATTGAGCAGATTATCCGGCCCACGGGCCTGATCGATCCACCGGTTGAGATTCGTCCGGTGAAGGGACAGATTGATGATTTACTGCATGAGATTCGCGACCGGGTTGCGCGGAATGAACGCGTGCTGGTTACCACGTTGACCAAGCGCATGTCCGAAGATTTGGCGGAATACTATGCGGAAGTCGGCGTGAAATGCCGCTACCTGCACTCTGAGATCGAAACTTTGGAACGGGTGAAAATTCTGCGCGATCTGCGCAAGGGCGAGTTCGATGTGCTCATCGGGATCAATCTATTGCGCGAGGGGCTGGACCTGCCTGAAGTCTCTCTGGTCGCGATCCTCGATGCCGACAAAGAAGGATTCCTGCGCTCGGCTGGCTCGCTGATTCAGACCATCGGCCGTTGTGCCCGGAACCTGAATGGGCGGGCTGTGCTCTACGCTGATCGCATGACCGATTCCATGAAGAAAGCCTTGGACGAGACCAATCGCCGGCGGGCGATTCAGGAGGCTTACAACCTGGCCAATGGAATTACCCCTGAATCCATTGTGCGGTCGCTGGATATGTCACTGGCTGGAGTGATTGATGCTGACTACACCGACCTGACCAGTGAGTCCGAGGGCATGCCGGAGTTCAAGTCGCAGGAAGAACTCGACGCCTACATCGTGCGCCTGGAGAGCGATATGCGCGAGTCGGCCAAGCGGTTTGAGTTTGAGAAGGCGGCGAAGCTTAGGGATACGATTAAGGAGTTGCGGACGAAGGAGTTTTTATTCGCGTGAGCTTGTAGTCCCGCCACCAAACTGAAGCCGAAGGATGACACGGCCGGGTGCCCTAGGTCTCGCTGTCTTTGCGAGACCTGGGAATGGGACGCAACTGAACGTGATGAAATGCAAGTCACCCGCGCCATCCCTCATGGATCGAGCCCTAATCAAGTGCAAGGAACATTTGTAATGAATGAACCCGACTATTCCCAGGTCTCGCAAAAGCAGCGAGACCTGGGGCACCCGGCGACTCATCAGAATATTTTGATTGAGGTCATTTACTTTGGCCTGAGCGACGCACTCGATCGGAAAAACGTTGAAATTTTGCAGCGTTAAGATTGTGCATTCTCTCATATCCCTCAAAGGATATGATCACGGCAACATCGCGCCTTCGCCGTTGGATCACTATAAGCTCCCGCTGGGCTACGTCGAGCATAGCGGCGAAGCGTCGTTTGGCATCAGTAACGGAGATTCTTAACATTTATCTTGGACAAATGCGTAACCAACGCCAACCTTAAGTTGTTTCGTTCGCGAACACCAGATAACGAAGGGCTGAAGCCAGTGCCCTCCACGGTGATTCCCCGCAGAATCAAGATTAGTCTAAATAGCACCAGCCCTCATTTCTCCGCTGGCATTACCCCCTTCACAAACTCCGGCTCTTTCCCCTGCCCCCAAGGATCGTAGGCCTGCGCATAGTGCATGCGCTTGCGGGTAATGGGATGGTCTTGCGACCACCACTCAAAGAAATCGCCCTCGTCGGGATACTCCAGCCAGTTCTCGCCTAATTTCTGGAAAGCCGAGGCTGCGACCGCCTGGGAATCCGGAACCAGGCCGTGGATAGCTTCCAATCCGTAGGTATCCGCCTGATGTTCCAGATAGCGGCTGATTCCGTTTTGCAGGGGGGTTGAAATAAACGAGAAAATGCCCAGAAGTAAGACCAGCAAAGGTACGGATGCCAGGTCGGCGAAAGAGCGAATCTGCCATTTGCCTCCCCAGCGGCGGACCGCCCAGTCTGAACAGCGATAAGCAAGATACAAGAGCACCAGCAATAACAGCAGCAGGGCAGCAATTCCCTTCACGATGTGATTGAGCACGTAGTGCCCCATCTCATGCCCAAACACAAACATGATTTCGCCTGAGGTCATGTGTTTCTGGGTGGTGTCCCACACCACCACTCGCTTGCTGGCCCCAAATCCGCTGACATAGGCGTTGTCGCCGGTATATTTTTCGCTGGCGTTCATGGAGTACATGCGGCTGGGAGGGATGTCCAATCCGCCACGTTGTACGACGCGCTCAATCTGAGAGACCAGTTCAGGATTGGTCTTTTCCAGAGGAGTGAACTTAAAGAAAAGTGGCTCAATTACCAGAGGAGCAACGAATATCACAAAGATCAGTACGGGAATACAAAGTAACCACCCGTAGAACCACCACCGCTTCGGGCTGCGGCGGATCATCCAGTACAAATGCAGCAATAAAAATGTCTCCAGCAGCAGACCTAGGCAAAGGACTTTGGCCCAATCCGCCCACCACGAACCCCATCCCTGCACGGAAAGGCCATAAAGACGGCGGACGTGCTGGTGATACATATCGCTGGGAATGGTTAAGACCGCAGTTGTAATTATGAACAGCGGGAAGACGATCAGGCCCTGGAGCCATTTATTCTGCGATTTCTTTTCCGCGAGGTTGCGGAAGCGTGCCACTACTCCGAAGTAGAGCAGTGCCAATAGAATCAAAAATCCATAGACCGTATCGATGACCTGGAACTTTACGATCTGTAGGTAGAGCGCGTGGGCCTTCTCCAGTTTGTCGGGCGGGAGGCTGTATTCGATGATCTTTTTCTGGGATGTGTCTGTGGCCGCCGTTTGCTTGCTCTGGGAAGATGGGGACTGGGCTTGCGCCGGGAGCAAGCTTACCAGGAATAGAACACCGAGTATCGCTAACTTTGCTAAACGCATGATCAGGCTCCGAAGAACACTTAATTAATCTTTGTCATTCCGACGATTCGCGCAGCGAAGAGGAGGAATCTGCTGTTTGCTGCACGCATCGACCGAGCGTATGACTCCATTTGTACAACTTCGTCGAGAAGGTCTTAGCTAGACGGGAACAAATTGCCCCGTGAAAATAGCAGATTCCTCCTTGTCGCTCCGCTCCTCGTCGGAATGACAAAAGTGGTGCTATTTCGTATATCCCGCCCCACGCAGCACCTTCCCAGGCAGCTTGCCCGTCATCTTCCCGCCATCAATCACAGGCACTCCATTCACCAGCACGTACTCCATGCCTTCCGACAACTGATTGGGATTTTCGAAGGTCGCAACGTCTCGCACGGTTTGGGGATCGAAAACTACTATGTCGGCGCACATTCCGGCTTTCAATACTCCACGGCCCGTCAATCGCATGCGCTGTGCGGGCAAAGATGAAAATTTACGGATTGCATCCTCCAGGGTCAGCTTTTTTTCTTCTCTCACATACTTCCGCAGAATTCGGGGAAAGGTCCCATAGGCACGGGGGTGTGGATGTTCCTGCCCGAGAATTCCCTCCGGAGACGCACCGGAAGAATCGTTGTTAATCGCCACCCACGGTTGTTGAAGCGCCAGAGTGACATCGGGCTCCGACATACCAAACACCGCCACCGCCGTATTGCCTTCATCTTCAATCAACAAATCAAACAGAGCGTCCAGCGGATCTTTATTCCAAAGCTTGGCGATTTCGGACAACCGCTTGCCTTGAAGCGGAAGCAATTTGGGGTTGTGCACGACTCCAATAAGAATCGCTTCCGGCCCGGGAATCTCCTGCCACTCGTTGTCCCAGTCGGTTGAAGGAGTCAGCATGTCCTTGCGAATGCGCTCGCGGGTGACCGGGTCTTTCAGCCGCTCGACCATTTTCGCCGTGCCGCCGTCATGCGCCCATTGCGGAATGAAGGCGGAGAGGTCGTTGAACCACGCGGTATAGGCATAGGTGTCGGCAGTCACGTCAATGCCATCTGCGCGGGCCTGATTGATCTTGGCGACTACTTGAGGCATGCGCCCCCAATTGTTATTGCCGGCGACCTTGAGGTGCCATATTTCTACCGGGACATGGGCCTCTCGGCCAATGCGCACGGCTTCATCGATTGCCGTCAGGACTCCATCACTCTCATTGCGCATGTGCGTGGCGTAAATCCCGCCGAAGGGTGAAGCCTCAGCTGCCAGGGCGATGAGTTCGTCAGTCTTTGCGTAAGGAGCAGGAGCGTACTCCAACGAAGTTGAGACCCCCACCGCACCGTCCTGCATGGCCTGCTTCACCAGCTCTTTCATTTGCCCAAGCTGTTGCGCTGTAGGTTGCACGTCGGCGTCCCCCAGCACCATGCGGCGTACCTGGGTCGCCCCCACATACGTTGCCAGATTGATTCCCATCCCCTGCTTTTGCAGACGGTCGAAGTATTGGCCAAGCGTCCGCCAGTCCGGAGTGATGTGAAGGTGATCGTAGTAAGACTGGTCTGCTTTGACGATGGCGTCGTTGAGTGGCGCCGCTGATCCGCCTTCACCGGTAATCTCGGTTGTGATGCCCTGATAGATTTTTGAGGGGAGGCGCGGATCAACCAGGATGGTCAGCTCCGATTGTCCCAGCATATCGATAAATCCTGGC
Source organism: uncultured Acidobacteriota bacterium (assembly GCA_963837365.1). Taxonomy (GTDB): domain Bacteria; phylum Acidobacteriota; class Terriglobia; order Terriglobales; family Acidobacteriaceae; genus CAWBXL01. The sequence continues at coordinate 1,001,456 of CAWIMW010000001.1, read as the reverse complement.
GCGATGACCTTGCCGTGCACATCAATCGTTCGCGCGCGGGGCTCTGCGTTCAGATTGCCGATGGCGGCAATTTTCCCGCTACGGATGCCGACGTCTCCCGAGTACCACGGTGAGCCGGTGCCATCAATAATGTGCCCATTGCTGATGACGATATCGAAGGGCTGTTGCGCACTCACTGCCAGGACTGATGCGGCTAAAAAGACTCCTACAAACATCGCCCTCAAAATACCCATAGCTCTCACATTTTCCTCCGGTTCAATCCATGCCAGCCTAAAACAGCTCCCAGACTAATCCAAATCCCGAGCGCCAGCCATTCGTAGCCGCTGAAATGGCCTGGTATGCCTGGCAAGACTTTCATCAAAATCATAATGCAGCTCACTGATCCTCCGACCGCAGCCACCCATCGCCCCCCACCAACATCCCGCATGCGATAGTACGCTGCACAAGCCGCCAGCCATCCCATGGCGGAAGCCAGGGAGCCAACTTCTGTGATTGGCACCAGGATCGAATCACCCAGAAACATACATGCCGCCGTCGCTAAGCCGATGCATAACACTGCCACCGACGGGGTTTGGTTGGAGGTGTGCACCTGGCCTACGGATTTCGCAATCAGGCCTCGACGTCCCATGGCAAACAACAGGCGCGAGGCGGCAATAAAATTCCCGTTAAATACTTTGAATAAAGACAGTAGCGCAGCCGTCAGGACCACGCTGACAATCCAGCGGGAACCAACCGCGTGCTCGAATACGGCCGCGGTCATAAACCTGTCATGGGCGAATTGTTTCCACGGCGCCGCATAGCCGACGGCTGCAATCACTACGGTGTAAAACAAAATTCCCACCAGCAATGCCATTAAGATCGCGGTTGAGAATCCGCGGTCCTTAAACTCCGGACTGGCTTCTTCTGCTGCTTTTGACACCGATTCGAAGCCGGTCATGAAGTAAGGCACAATCTGTAAGACCAGCAGGATCGAGACCAACGCTCCGTGGGTGAACAGAGGCTGGAAATTCTGCGCTGACCCTCTTGCCGCCCCAAAGCTCACGAAAATCGCAACCAGGGCAATGGTGCCAAACGCGGTCCAATTCTGGAAAGTCGCGCTCAAGCGGATACCGCGATAGTTCAGCAGGGTAAGAAATCCCGTTAAAGCCAAACCGACGAGGAGCCGCGGCAGGAACACCGGCTGTCCGGCAATCTTGTACAGCGCCAGCGTATCCAGCGCAGGAAAGATATACGCCGCGATTTTGCCGACGGCCACCGCTTCCCACGGACAGACGATGAAATATGCCAGCGTCATCATCCAGCCCGTAGCGAAGCTCACAGCGGCAGGAAAAACCTTGGCGGTGTAGGCAATTTCTCCGGCTGCGTCGGGGATCGCTCTTACCAGCTTGCCGTAGACATAGGCAATTGGGAGCAGGAGTGCGCCACCGATGGCAAACCCTAAAACTCCGCCCAACACTCCGCCGCGCAGCAGCCAGTCGTCCATAACCACCAGCCAGCCCACTCCGACCATGGTTCCCCAGGCGAGAGTGAAGTAATCGACGACGCGCAGCTTGCGGGCAAGCGTGGCCATGAGGTGAGCGTGGATTATATGCTATGGTCTATTTTCTCTACCTGAAGAGGTTTTATGCCCCGATATGAATACCGTCCGCTAGCTCCGACGCCGGCTGCGGAGAAGGCCTTTCTGGCCTGGATTGAGCAACTGGACCAGGAGTTTATGCACCGCGACGTTGAGCATCGCAGCAATGTTGTGCGGAACGCGTTGCATCAGCTTTATCTGGAGAGGCCTTATACGGCGCCGGCCCCATCAGCTCCACTGGCCGCGCAGGCATTGGTCCACTCGTTTGATCCCCGGAACACCACACTGGAGCCGGAATACTACGGCGACGTGGACGCCCAGAAATATGCCGAGCGCAAGCCGCTGATCTGGTTCTGGATGATGTTTGATCGCTCACCAGCGGGGCTCAATCACTGGCTGGGCTTTCGCGTCCGCGCTATGCTGGCCCGGCATATCTTCAAATATTGCGGGAAGAATGTGAAGATCTTTCATGGAGTGGAACTTTCGTTTGGATACAACCTGACCGTAGAGGACAATTGCACCATCCACAAGTATGTACTGCTCGATGACCGCGGCGAGATTGTCATTCATGAGGGCAGTTCGGTCTCCGACTATGCCAACGTCTATTCCCACGCGCACGATCTCAACGACGGCATGATCGTCTCCAACCACAAGACGGAGATTGGGCCTCGGGCGCGGATCACTTACCATGCAACCGTGATGAGCGGCGTGCGGGTTGCTGAGCACGGAATGGTAGGATCGCTGGGCGTGGCCTCCAAGAACGTTGAGCCTTATCACATCGTCGCGGGTATCCCTGCAAAACCAATCAAGGTCAAAGCCATTGCGCCGGAAGAACTACGCAAGCATTTGGAGAAAAGCTGATTTGTCATTTCGACGAGGAGCGGAGCGACAAGAAGGAATCTGCTTTTGGCCGGTAACGTTCGTGCAGAATGCACAGAAAAGCAGATTCCTCCTCTTCGCTGCGCGAATCGTCGGAATGACAAAGGTTTAGGATAGCGGCAATGCTTACTTCGGATTCCACTCAACGCTTCTCTTCCCGCGTAGAGAATTATGTCCGTTATCGGCCGAGCTATCCGCCTGAAGTTGTCGACCTATTAAAAGACGAATGCGGCCTGACTATGAATTCGATCATTGCAGACATTGCTTCCGGTACGGGGATCTTCAGCAAGTTGCTGCTGGAAAACGGAAACCGTGTGTTTGGCGTCGAGCCGAACCCTGACATGCGCAAGGCGGGAGAGGAATACCTGGCTGGATATCCCCGCTTTACCAGCATCGCGGGAACGGCTGAGGCGACGACCCTACCAGACCGCAGCGTTGACATCGCGACCGCGGCGCAGGCGGCCCACTGGTTCGATCTGCAAAAAGCACGGCAGGAGTTTCTGAGAATCGCCAGGCCCCGAGGCTGGTCCGTGTTGCTATGGAATGAACGCAGCACCCAGTCCACGCCCTTCCTGCGGGAGTACGAGCAGCTTCTGCTCGACTATGGCACCGACTACAAGGATGTCCGCCACGAGCGCACGACGGATAATATTCAGGATTTTTTTGCACCCAGTCCGTTTCAGGCCCAGGTGTTCAAGCTGGACCAGAAAACTGACTATGCCGGATTGGAAGGACGGCTGCTATCGTCGTCCTACGCTCCCTCACCTGAACATGTAAAATGCGCACCCATGCTGACTAAACTGCGGTGCATCTTTGACGCCCATCAAGTAAATGGGAAAGTCGTTCTGGAATACAACACCCGCGTCTACTACGCACAACTCAGCTAGAAATCTGATTCAATGGATGCACATTTGAGGAGCCGCCGTGTCTGAACCAAAGAGCTTTCACATGACCCAGGAAGAATTCCGCCGCCATGGATATGCCATGGTGGATTGGATCGCCGACTACTACTCCCGCATGGAGTCATTTCCGGTTCTGTCGCAGGTTGAGCCGGGGCAGATTCGCGCCTCCCTTCCAGAGCAGCCTCCCACAAAGGGCGAATCATTCGAAGCCATGTTGCGTGACGTGGAAAAGCTGATTCTGCCGGGAATTACCCACTGGCAGTCTCCGAATTTCTTTGCCTACTTTCCCACGTCTGCTTCCGGGCCATCGATTCTCGGAGAATTGCTTTCCTCCGGCCTCGGCATACAGGGCATGCTTTGGGCTACCAGTCCGGCATGTACGGAGTTGGAAACGCATGTACTGGACTGGCTGGTGGGAATGCTGGGGCTGCCGGAGAAGTTCCTCTCGACCAGCTCGGGCGGAGGAGTCATTCAGGATGCGGCTTCCAGCGCCTCTCTCTGCGCGGTGCTTGCAGCCCGTGAGCGCATCACGAACTTTGCCAGCAACCAGAGAGGCTGCGATGGGAAGCTTGTGGCTTACACTTCTTCGCAGGCGCATTCTTCGATTGAGAAGGCGATTCAGGTGGCTGGAATCGGGAAGCAGAATCTGAGGCTGATTGAAGTGGACGATACATTTGCCATGAAGCCGGATGCACTGGCACGTCAAATCCAACAGGACCGCGGCGCTGGATTGGTTCCCTTCTTCGTCAGCGGAACTGTTGGCACTACTTCTTCCAACGCCCTTGATCCAATTCGAGCAATTGGCCAGATCTGCCAGAAGGAGAATCTCTGGCTGCATGTGGACGCGGCCATGTCCGGGACGGCGGCGCTCTGCCCTGAGTTTCGCCAAATCCATGATGGCCTGGAGCTTGCCGACAGCTACTGCTTCAATCCGCACAAGTGGATGTTCACCAACTTCGACTGCGACTGCTTCTATGTTGCTGACCGCAAGGTACTCATCCAGACCTTGAGCGTGCTTCCCGAGTATCTCCGCAATAAAGCCACCGAATCTGGCGCCGTGATCGATTATCGCGATTGGCAGGTTCCGCTCGGGCGGCGCTTTCGCGCGCTAAAGTTATGGTTTGTGATACGTCACTACGGAATAGAAGGCCTGCAACATCACGTGCGGAGGCACGTAGAGCTATCCCAGGAATTCGCCCAGTGGGTGAAGAACGATTCCCGGTTCGAGTTGGCTGCACCCGCGCCTTTGAATTTAATCTGCTTCCGGCATAAGGCCGGGAATGAGGCAAACCAGACAATGATGGACAGGCTGAACCGCTCCGGCGACCTTTACCTTACACACACCCGGCTCAAAGACAAGTTGACGTTGCGGATTTGTATTGGACAGGCAAACACCGAGCGGCGCCATGTAGTCAATGCCTGGAAAAGAATTCAGGAAGAAGCAGACAAACTTTCCGTCTAACCTGCCCTGCTGAGAACCGGGAACTGGCAACTGTGAACTGGATTGATCCTCCGTCTTTCTTCTCGCATCTTACAGTCGCGAAGCCATCCATTCGAATCTCAATCAAGAGTCGGGCTCTTCTTGCACAAACTCATACGAACCAGAGGGCACAAATATTCAGTTCCCAGTCATCTGTTCCCGGTTCCGGTTTATTTGCTCGAGTTCTTCAGCCGCCGGTCCCGCTCGGCGTTGCGGATTTCGCGGCGGCGGCCGGCATCTTCGAAACGGCGCTTTTCCTCTTCGCTCTCTGGAACAACGGGCGGAACTTGCAGGCGGCCTCCGGCGCCGTCGACTGCGACAAACGTCAGGTAAGCTGAGCTGATGTGTTTGCGGGTGCCGTGGAGGTAGTTCTCCATCCAGGCCTTCACGCCGACTTCCATGGAGGTGTGAAAGACGCGGTTGACCGCTGACCGCATAATCACCAGATCGCCGACATGCACCGGCACCCAGAAATCCATGTGATCGATGGCCGCGGTGACCACGTAACTGTGTGAGTGACGGTGGGCAGCCAGGGCCCCGGCCATGTCAATCCAGTGCATCAGGCGTCCGCCTAACAACGCGCCTAAAGGGTTGGTGTCATTGGGCAGGACAATTTCGTTCATCTCCGAGTAGGATTCGCACACGGGACGCGGAGTCGGATTGATTGATTGGGTCATGAGTTTTGAGTTCTGCGCTGTAGATAGGACTGAATGTAGCAATCCGCCATCTTCTGAATCCGGGGATCGGAATGGAATACGATCCATTGCATCTGCGATATGCCGAATTCCAACTGCTTGTGCTCGACCGGGAGATGCGCAAATTCACCGGTGCACGAGACCAGAACTCGCTGGTCACGATCACTGGTGATGCAAAAGCGCACGGCATCAAATTGCCGATTCATCGGCAAACGCGAACATTTGTGGGCGTAGCCCAGATTGCAGAGTTCGCGCACTTCGGACTCTTCAGGCTGAGTTTGCTCGTGGCCGGGGGCGGAGCAGCACCCCAGCCATCCGCCGCCCAGCGGCAGGCGCGAGGGATGCAGCCATCCACCGCCATCCCATTTTTCTGTGGGTACAAAGTAGGGGCAAGCCACGGTCAGTTCCTAATGGAACAGTTATTGTAACGTGAGCGGCTGATTCTTAAGGTTTTCTTTGCGACCTTTTGCGTGGTTCTCTCGGCGTCCTTTGCAGTTGAAGGTTTGTTTTGGGGCTACTTGAGAATTGTTGTAGTAGTCTATTCGAACTGGAACTTATGGATCGAATTGCCCTGCTGACAGAGATTCTCGCGCAAAATCCCAATGACGCCTTCGCCCGCTATGGACTGGCGATGGAGCATTCCAACCGCGATGAGGTTGAAGCTGCGCTCGCCGAATTCGCCAAGCTGCTGGCGGCGCATCCGGACTACACGGCCGGGTATTTTATGGCGGCGCAGACTTTGGCGAAGGCTTCACGGGTGGAGGAGGCTAAGAAGATGCTGGGGGACGGGATTGCTTCCGCGAAGCGCACCGGGAATGGGCATGCGCTCTCGGAGATGGAAGCGATGCTGGCGGAACTTGGTTAGCCATTCAACTCAAATTTGTCATTCCGACGATTCGCGTAGCGAAGAGGAGGAATCCGCTTTTGCTGACAGTCTTGTGGCGCTGCCCAGGAAAGCAGATTCCTCCTCGTCGCTACGTGACTTGTCGGAATGACAAAGCTGGGCTTCGGTTTAGTCCACTTTTCTGATCATCTTTAACATCCCCCACTCCACGATCCCCGGAAACAACTGATACAGCTTGATCACGGGTGCATCGTCCAGGGCACAATCACTTCCCTTTTTTGTTTCAAATATCCATGTAGCGTGGCGCGGGCCACCCGCTCCGGGCTGATACCCCGGGTCTGCTGAGGCCGCACCGTTTTGGCCTCACGCCCGCGTACAAGATTTTTTCCAAATTCCGTGCGCACATAACCGGGACAGACCGTCAGCACATTGATGCCTGAATCTTTCAACTCGATCCGTGCCGCTTTGCCTACCGCATTCAACGCAAACTTCGTCCCGCTGTAAATTCCGTGGAAAGGCAGCGGGACGTGTCCTGCCACGCTCGAGATATTAATGATCGTGCCCGCTTCCCTGCTGCTTCATCACCGGAACCACAGCCTGCATCGATTCCAACGCTCCAAAGAAATTCAGGTTGAACACGTCGCGGACGCTCGCCATGTCCGCCTGATGGCTCGCATCCATGATGCCCTTGCCGGCGTTGTTGACCCAGATGTCGATGCGGCGAAAAGAATGCACCGTAAGGTTTATGACTTTGTCGATCTCCTCGCGGTTGCGGATGTCGCAAGAAAGGGCGATGGTGCGGTCGGTGTGGCCGGCGCGGGCGCGGGCGGCTTCGGCGCGGGCGGTGTCGCGGGAGAGGAAGACTACGTTCGCGCCTTTTTGCACAAACAGTTTGGCAATGGCTTCGCCGATACCCATCGAAGCGCCTGTCACCACCGCTACTTTCCCGGAAAGATCCATGTCGTGCTTTTATTCGGTTGCGCCTTTCAAGTCAAGCTACGAGGGTACAATAAATGGACTTGGAGGCGTTTTGAGCAAGCTGCTGCCGCTGTTTCCCCTGGATATTGTCCTGTTGCCGGGCGCGCCTATGCCTCTGCATGTGTTCGAGCCTAGCGTACAAGGAAATGATTGGCGAATGCCTGGCCGGGGACAAGCTGTTTGGCATTGTCCGCGCCAAAGACGAAGGTGTGGCCGATATCGGCTGTACCGCGGAAATTTTGGATGTGACCAAGAAGTATCCCGATGGGCGGATGGATATTGCCACCACCGGGCGGCGGCGGTTTGAAGTGATGGAAGTGAATCAGGAACGTCTGTTCTTGCAGGCTGAGGTGGTTTATCTGGAGGATGAGCCTGGCGTAGCCAAGCCCGAGGAAATTGAGCAGGCGGTTGAATTGCATAAGCAGTTGCCGGAGATTGCCGGTGCGGAAGAGGATGCCGAGTACGAGAACATTCCGCAGCTTTCTTATTATTTAGCTGGATCGTTGCCGCTGGACCTGGATTTCAAGCAGACTTTGCTGACCATGAAATCGGAAGCGGAGCGCATGCCGGCGGTGGTTTCTTATTTTCAGACGATATTGCCTACGCTAAAGCGTACAGCCATGGCCCGCAAGTTGGCCGGCGGGAATGGGCACGTGCATTGAGTCTGGATCGTGTTTGGTCCGTGTCAGGATATGCCTTCAGGCATATCGATAGAATTGTCGTTTTGATGTGTGGCGCCAGTGTGATGCCTAGAGCTAACGGTATTGTGGTAGTTGCGCCTGATCGGCGCCAACCCAACACGATATCGAATGGCGGTGGGGCTGAAGCCACCACCCTGACACGAACCTTAATTCGCGAGACTGTGTGATCATTGAAATGGATTTCGAATTCTCACGATGCTTCTGGTTTGGCGACTTCTCCAGAACATCGGGGAGAACGCCTTGACACCGTGGTTAAAGATGTCGGAATTGTAGGGGTCCGTCGACTTCGTATCTGATGCGCCTTGCGCATCAGATACTCCGCTCAGGATGACATAACAGCGGTTTACGCATTTCCATTCCTGCCGACTACGATTACATTCTGCGCATTCAAAACCCAACATTCGTAACCAGACGATAAATTGACGATTTCAAGAACCTTTTCGTCATCAAAGCACAAATGGAGATCACAAGTAGCATGGTCGACCTCAACTGAGGTTACGCTGTGATTGGCAAGAAGCTTATTTATTTCGAAGACAGCATCGATTGGTGTGGACAATCCAAACTTCTGACCGTGATCTTCACTCGTTAGAAGAATTGAATCGCTGGATAGAACCCGCCAGGGTGTTTCCGTGGTCAGAGACGCTTTATTACTGAATTGGAATATCCAGCAAAAATCACCTTTCTCGATTGCGGAAAGATGCGTTCCTAGAAGTATGTCAGAAGTTTTACTGGGACGAATTGTTTTCGAAACATCTTGCATGACACTATCTATCTAATTGTCCGCATTCTATTCCGAAACGCGGAGAAGGCAAGATCCACATGTATCAAAGTTTAAGGCCGCCTCACGGCGGCCTTATTTAAGTACTGACGACTATTTATTAGTCGCCCAAAACCGGCTCAGCAGCCTCCGGCTTCGCAGCTGGCGCTCCGTTGCCATTCGGCTTCGCCAGCGCCCCTAGCGGAATAAATCCACCCTCAGACTGCACCGGCTTCTCCTTCAGCACCACTTCGCGATACATGGAGGCCATGCGCGCGTTGTAGGCTTCGTCGTTCTTCTTGGGGCCGCGTGCGGCTGCTTCGGCTTGCTTGGCGTCACGTGCTCTGGTTTTTTCTTCGCGCGCGGTCTTGGCGATGCCCAGCTTGTCGAGGTCATGCTGCACTTCGTTGGTGAGGATTCCGTCTTTCACCACCAGGTTGTGGGTTTCGTTTTCCATCTTCACGTTTTTGCCGCCCGCGAAGATTTCGTGACGTCCGTGCTCTTCGTACCACTTGGTGAGCGTGGCCGTCATGTGCATCTTTTCGATAATGTTTCTCCAGCCCACGCCGGTGTTGTAGGCGCAGAAGGAGATTTCGCCTTCCTGCGTGGCGTAAGGAATGATGCACTGCTCGGTGCGGCGGAAGTCGTAGTTGAACAGGTCCTGGAACCACATTCCGGCGATGAACAGGAAGTTCCAGCGGTCTTTGCGGCGCTTCATGACGTCGTCAATGGTGCGGTCTGGACCGACTTTGCCGTAGTTCTTTCCCGTTGCGTTGAAGTTCTTATCGAACTTCGCCAGCAGATCCATCATCTTGAAGTGCTTGGGCGACTGGAAGGAGTCGTAGTTCTTCATCAGGCAAAGCGCCATGCCGACGACCGTCAGGAACTTTCCACGGGCTGCGTCGTTGACCTTGGCGATATCTTTTGCCAGCTGGTCGCCTTTCAGGAACGCAGTGACCGGGACGGCTTCTTTGGTTTCCTTGTCGATCATGATCGCCATGCCGGTGCCGCAGTTCGGGTGGCAGCCGCAGGAGAGTTGTCCCCAGTCGTTCTTTACGTCGTTGACGTGCATGAGGTCAGCCCAATCGCTGAAGGTGCCCATGAAGCTGATCGGGAACCAGTCGCGGGTGGGTTCGCCCAGGCCGGTCTGATTTTTCACGTCGTGCGCCAGGTGCGACAGCGTGTAGCGCTGCGCCTGACGGCGTTCGTCGGTGACGGCTTCGTCGCGTCCGGTGAAGCTGACGGGCTGGAAGCTCAGGAAGCTGATCGTCTTCGGATTGTCCAACGCGAACTGGATGATGCGTCCAACCTGCTCGTTGTTGATACCGTTCACGATGGTCACGACCGGAACGATTTCGACTCCGGCTTTGTGCAGATTTTCGATGGCCTTCAGTTTCACGTCAAACAAGTTGCCTACGGCGCGATGCGAGTTGGCGGCGTTGCCGATTCCATCGAACTGGAGGTAGGCGTAACGCAAGCCGGCTTCCGCAGCCTGCTTGGCAAATTCAAAATCTTTTGCGAATTCAATTCCGTTGGTGGCAGCCTGAACCGCGTTGTATCCGACTTTGCGGGAGTAGCGGACTGCATCCAGGAAGTACGGCGACAGCGTCGGCTCACCACCGGAGAACTGCACGCTCATCTGACGACGCGGCTTGATGGTGATGGCGTTGTCGAGCATCTGCTTGATTTCTTCCCACGTGAGTTCGTGGACGAAGCCAACCTGGTTGGCGTCCATGAAGCATGGGTCGCACATCATGTTGCAGCGGTTGGTGAGGTCGATGGTCAACACCGATCCGCGGCCATATTTCACCGTGGAGCTGCCGTGGTGGTGGAGCTTCTCGTCGTTATGGGCCTTGATATCGCGGCCGGGGAATACTTCTTCCAGGTGCTGCGAGAACTGGGTGTCGATCGACATTACATCTTCAAAGTGACCATGGATGGGGCAATCCTTCACCATCAGGATCTTGCCGTCTTTTTCGACGATGGTGGCTTTAATTTCGCCGACCTTTTCGTTCATCAACACTTCGTACGGCAGCTTGCCGTCGAGAATCTGCTGGCGGATTTCCGGGACGCACTTGGGGCAAAGCGAGTCAGTCGAGCGCGGCCAGCCGAGCGGCGGCTTCGACTTCTCGTAGGACTTCAATAGAGGCTTGTCAGACCATTTCGGCGTCGGCGACGGGTTGGGGCTGATCCGGTTGAACCGGTCGAATACTGCCCACACGCCTTTGGCTCCGTATGTGATTGCTTTCTCCACATATTTAATTGGCTTGTGCATTTGTTCTCGCTCTCCACTGAAAATAGTTCAACCTTGCAGAGTTTTTGCTCTGGGATGAACCTGAGATTTTCCTGCCACGTGACCTTCACCCTGGGATACGTACACCAGTACCTGCGGGTGGTTACTGGAATCTATCCTATTGAAAAGGCTAGGGGTGTCACAGGATAACCCAATGAGCGGGGAAAAATAGGGGTTCAGCGGGGTAAATTGAACACTGGATGGAGCGTAAGTAATTGAAAAAAAAGAGGAATATCTTAAAATGAATGCGGTTCAAGCCAGCCATTGGTGATTTCTGGCATCGACTTGCGAATGTGATTTAATTACGCGGCGTTGGTGGGTCTGGGCTGGTTTGGGCTGATAGCTTGCATCTTCTGCAAGAGGCCCATTTTCAGTTTGTGGAGACGCTCATCTTCAATATCGCGTTCCTGGCGGCGTTCCTGGTTTCTGGCTTCGTGTTGCTTGGTCAGTAAAGGCTTGTATGCTTCCATATCAATCCCCCCGGATCTGTGACGAGACAGAATATCCATGATTTGAAGGTGAGTCAAATGGTCACAAAGACGGTTATCGCCCTGATTTCCACAGTTATCCTACGAGCAGCGGAACCTTAAATCTTGAACCGCCGAGTACGCGAAGTACGCCGAGATTATCTTGCGTAGATGAAATGCGGGACAACATCAAGCCGGCTCAGATAGATTGTAGTAACTTCCTTTCCGCCCTCCATGCGCCTCACCCGCAATCTCGGTCTGATTTACGGAGCCGGATTCCTGCGCTCGGCCAGCGTCGGGCTGCTTGGCGTTTTGCTGGCGGTTTACCTGGCGCGTACGGGTTTCAGCCCGACTGCCATCGGATTCGTACTAGCTTCCGGGCTGGTGGGTAACTCGGTTGGAACGGCGTTCACCAGCCGCTACGGCGAAAGCTTTGGACGAAAGCGATTGCTGATCACAGCAGCGGTTTTGTCCTCGGTTGGGGGGATCGGGCTTGCTTTTGTCCATACTCCGGCCGCATTGGTTCCGCTCGCCTTTCTGTTCATGCTCAACGGCATGGGTACAGACCGCAGTCCATCTTTTGCTGTAGAGCAGGCCATTATTCCGGGACTGGTAAACGACCGCACCCGCACCTGGGCACTCTCCTGGTACAACGTCGTGCTGGACACGTCCGGGGCGGTGGGAGCACTCGGCGGGGCGTTGCCGGTACTCATTGCGCAGTGGAGCGGCTGGCCTGTCTTACAGGCGTACAGGCCAGTATTTCTGTTCTACACCGTCCTCAATCTGGTAAGCGCTGCACTGTACGTCTTTCTCGATTCGCAGATCGAAGTCTCAACACAGAAGGGAGTCCGAACTGGTCAGCTGATTTCTCCCGCTTCCAAGCGGACCGTCCGCAAAATCGCCGCGCTGTTTGCGCTGGATGCCGGCGGGGGCGGATTTCTGGCTGATGCCCTTTTGGCTTACTGGTTCTTTGAACGCTTCGGCGTCAGTGAGGCACGGTTGGGTGTGCTGTTCTTCATCGTGCGGATACTGAATGGAGTCTCCCATTTAGGCGCGGCATGGCTGGCCGGCAAGATTGGCCTGGTGCGAACCATGGTGTTTACTCACCTTCCCTCCAGTTTGTTCTTATTGATGGTTCCGTTTGCACCAAGTTTTAAGATCGCGGCGCTGTTGTTGCTGTTTCGCGAAGCGCTAGTGGAGATGGATGTGCCCACGCGGCAATCCTACGTAGCGGCTGTGGTGCAGCCCCACGAGCGGGTTTACGCCAGCGGAGTCACAAACCTCACGCGAACCGGCGGCTGGGCTGTGACGGCTTCCCTGTCCGGTGTGCTAATGCAGCACGTGGCCTTTTCTGCACCGCTGATTTTGGGAGGCAGCATGAAGGTGATTTATGATTTTCTGTTGTATCGGTCGTTCCGGCATGTGCGGCCTCCGGAGGAGATCAAAACCTAGCCGCGGATTTACGCGGATAAACCCGGATAACCTCGCAAATGATCGGCGTTCATCTGCGAAAACCTGCGGCCAAGTTTTTCGGCGTGATATCTTCATCATTCAAATCTTCGGAGGAGTCATGGCAATCAAAATTACAATTCGGCCGAATGGCCCTTATCGCGTGGAACCGGCGGACGGAATTGAACTGTTTGGCGCTGACGGCAGCAAATTTGATTTGACCGGAAAAGCGGGAATTTCTTTGTGCCGCTGCGGTGGCTCGGTCAACAAACCTTTTTGTGACGGTACCCACAGCAAAATTGGTTTCCAAGGCGCTGAATCGGCAGTGAAGAAGTCGGACACGCCTGCGTAGTGGTTGACCTTGGGCCACATCCAACCACAATTTCTCGGCATATAATTTGTTCACCAATCGGCTCGGCCATCCATGGCTCGAGTTTGCCGAGGACTCTTCGTGCGCAAATCCCGTAGTCGAGAACTAGGTATGCACCGCCACATCACCCGGCGGGATTTTCTGAATGGGGTCGCGTTGACTGCCGGCGCGGCCTTGCTGCCGGAACAACTGTTTGCGTTTGATTCCGCGAAAGGCTCGTCTGTTTACTATCCGCCGGCGCTGACCGGAATGCGTGGCAGCCATCCCGGGTCCTTTGAGGCGGCCCACAGTCTGCGCGATGGCACATTTTGGGACACCGCCGGTAGACCACAAGACACAGGTGAGACCTACGATCTAGTGGTGGTCGGCGGAGGCATCAGCGGGCTCTCGGCTGCGCATTTCTACCGAAAAATCGCCGGGCCTAAGGCACGCATTCTCATCCTGGACAATCACGACGACTTCGGTGGACACGCCAAGCGCAACGAGTTTAACTCGGGGCAGAACTTCCGCCTTGGCTTTGGCGGAACGTTTTCCATTGAAAGTCCCGCGCCCTATAGCGCGGTCGCAAAAGGCTTGGTGGAAGAGCTTGGCATCGATGTGCCTTCTTATCCGCGATACGTTTCCCAGGGCTTGTACCGGTCTTTCGGACTATCGCCCAAAGTATTCTTCGATAAGGAAACGTTCGGCGCGGACAAGCTGGCGATCAATCCCCTGCAAAATGGCGGAACTGAAACCAGTGACAAACCTGCGGGCGGGAAGGCAGTCTGGGACACATTTAAAACCGAGGCCCCTCTTTCCGACGCGGCGAAAAATGATCTGCGACGCTTGCTCTATGAAAAGAACGACTATCTCCCCGGCCTGAGTTCCGATGAGAAAAAAGCCCGCATGGCGCGCACCAGCTATGCGAAATTTCTCACCGAGTCAGCACATATGAATGAGGAAGTCGTCCGCTTCTTGCAGGCGTTCCCTCATCCGCTATTCGGCCTTGGCATTGATGCCATCTCCGCTCAAGATGCTTGGGGGCTGAAGATGCCCGGCTTTGCCGGCATGAACCTGGATCCTGCGCCCGGTAAAGGCATGAACCGCGATGCCATTTACAACGAGGAAGCAGAAAAGTACTTTTTTCATTTTCCGGACGGGAACGCATCCATTGCGCGCATGATTGTGCGGAAGCTCATCCCTGAGGCAATCCCCGGAAGTTCAGCTACGGATATTGTGCTGGCGCGCGCGGATTACTCGAAACTGGATGAGGCTTCATCGCCCGTGCGCATTCGCCTGAACAGCACCGCGGTGCGAGTCAAACACCTGGGCGATCCTGCCAAAGCGACAGAAGTAGAGATCGCGTACGCTCGCGGCGGCAAGGCCTACACCGTGAAAGCTGGGCATTGCATCCTCGCCTGCTGGCACGTGGTGATTCCCTACATCTGCGATGAACTGCCCGACAAGCAGAAAGACGCGCTGGCCGACGCCGCCAAAGTGCCGCTGCTCTACACCAACGTTGCGCTGCGGGATTGGAAGGCATTTCAGAAGCTGGGAGTGAGTTCGGTCTACGCGCCGGGGAGTTACCATTCCAACTTCACGCTGGACATTCCCGTAAGCATCGGCGGCTACGAATGCGCCCGCAAACCGGAAGAACCGATCGTGATCCACATGATGAAGTCTCCGTGCCATCCGGGACTGCCGGCCCGCCGCCAGCACAGCAGCGGGCGTATGGAACTGTTCATGACATCGTTCGAGACCATCGAACTGAAGATTCGTGATCAGCTAGCCAGAACGTTGGGCCCGGGAGGATTTGATCCGGCACGCGATATCTCCGCGATCACAGTCAATCGCTGGCCGCATGGGTATGCCTACGAATACAACTCGCTGTGGGACAAGTTCTGGCTGGAGGGCGGCGAATTGCCCTGTGAAGTGGCGCGGAAACCGTTTGGCAGGTTGGCGATTGCCAATGCTGATGCTGGAGCTTATGCGTATACGGATTGCGCGATCGATCAGGCTTGGAGAGCGGTAAATGAGATCTCCAACAGCTAGAAATCATCACAACCAATTGAATCTAATAGGTTTAACTTATGCCTTGACTTACTCCTAATATGAAGTAATAATAGTACATATTTGGAGTATCCATGAATGCTGCACTTGCAGTTCCGGACCTTGGGCTTGATCTCAGGAAGCTTCCCAACCTCAATGATGCGGCCACCCGCAAGCGGCTCAGCCCTTCAGCCATTGCCGCTTTCTTCAAGATCGTCGAGGTCTGGGGCTTGAACAACGATGACGCCATGCAGTTGCTTGGGGGCGTCTCGCACGGCCGATACTATGGCCTCAAGAAAACGCGCAGGGGCACTCTCACCCAGGATGAACTGACGCGCATTTCTCTGCTGATCGGGATATTCAAGGCATTAAATATTCTTTTCGCGAGAAAACTGGCAGACCGGTGGATGTCTCTCGCCAATAGTAACCCGATGTTCAATGGCGCCTCACCGTTGTCCTCGTTGATTGAAGGTGGAATGCCGGCGATGGTGCAGGTTCGCCGGTTGCTGGATAGCCGGCGCGGCGGACGCTAAGTGGTTCCCGTCACATCCCAAATCGATCAACGCGACACTCATCGTTTGATCCCTGCGCAGTATGCCGACGATGGCGCCTCTGTTCTTACGCGTCTAACAGACGACGGCGAAGTTCTCGACGGCATTTTCGAACTCGATAATGCGACCAACGACCGCTTGCTGGCGGAATCGGGAAAACTGCCTGGTGTTGATGCCAGAGAACTGGTATTTGGCATTCCGTCATACCGGATCATCAATGCGGCGTTTTGTCACACTGCGCCGAATGGGTCGCGGTTCAATTCTCCAGACCGCGGTGCGTGGTATGCATCTTTTGAGCTGGCAACCTCTCAGGCAGAAGCGGCCTATCATCGGCGGCTGTGGTTAAGAGAAATCAATTGGGAGAAAGAAGATAGCTCTGATTATGTGGATTATCTCGCCGATTTTCGGGCTGAGTTTCACGATATTCGTGAGGCGAAGGAATATGCAGATTGCTTGTCGCCGGACACCTACGCGGCGTCGCAACGGGCAGGGGCCCAACTTCTAGAACTGGGATCTGCTGGAATTGTCTACCCTAGCGCACGTCGATCCGGAGGAACCTGTATCGCCTGCTTTCGACCTGTGCTGGTGACCAATGTGAGGAAGGGGAACAGTTTTACTTTTGTATTTTCTGACTCCAGGGCCGTGCCGCAGATTCGCCGGGCATAGTAGGCACGTCGATCAATACGCACTTGACGAATGATATTGCATGCAATATCATATTTGGATGAAGCCGTACGTCCTGGACACCGACGTGCTCGTCGCAGCATTTCGGAGCGACGCGGGAGCTTCACGGCGGGTTTTGGACGCAGCCTTGGATCGGCGTTTTGTATTGTTGCTTTCGGTGCCTCTGATGTTTGAGTACGAAGCGGTTCTAAACCGTCCGGAACACTTGGCGGCATCGGGAGCCAACGCGCGGGATGTCAGCGACGTACTTGACGGGCTGGCGGCGGTGGGGAAGCGGGTGCGTCTGGCGTTTCGTTGGCGGCCCACATTGACAGACCCCGATGACGATATGGTTTTGGAGACTGCAATCAACGGCCAGGCGAACGCGATTATTACGTTCAACGAACGCGATTTTCTCCCGTTCGCGGCCGAGTTTGGGTGTTTGGTCATGCGTCCGGGAGAGTTCCTCCGGGTGCTGGAAAAAGCGGTCGAGTAAACTGGGAACCAAGGAGTAATACTGTGAGACGGAGCAACTTTGCATTGCGTTTGCAGCCTTCTTTGCTGGATGAAGCACGCAAACTCGCCGAATCCGAAGGAGTGGCGCTCAATCAGTTGATTAATGTCGCGCTCGCGGAGAAGATTTCTGCTCTGCGCACTGAGGAATATTTCGCCGAGCGGGCGCGCCGGGCTGATCCGCAAAAGATTGCGCGGATTTTGAAGCGGGTGGGAAGGGGCAAGCCGCCGGTGGAGGGGGATGAGTTGTCAGCAGGGTTGCTCCCAAAGAAGCGGAGTAAGAGCGCAGGTTAGATCCAGTCCTGGCACAGTCGCCAAGTGTTGCCGATCCTACAGAAAGGCCTCGGTACTAGATATGGAGAACCGGTCCGAAACATGCGCGATTTGTGGCTGTAAACTGCATCGCTCTGGTGAATACGCAACCTCCACGGTTGCCGGACGCTCACACGCCACTCGACACCACTTGGTGGCAGAACGGTTTTTCGGCCGATCAACCAATCGACGTGGTACCAAACGCGAGGGCATCTTCGCAGTTTGTCCTTGGGGCCATGAGGGCAAAACCGATGTGTATTGCTACGAGTGTCATGAGGAACTCTTGCATAATCCTGTATTACTTCCCGAAGACATCAGAATATTTACGGCGTTGGTCAAAAAGCGGGGATTGCACGAAGACCAAAAACCTGACCACGCGAAAAAAATTGGTGGTCGAATTCTCCTGCTGCACGAGGCGATTTCACGGGGACTAAAGATACTGACTGTTGAAGGTGCCTAGCCTACAAGAAATAACATTTAATGGATGGTCTTCGTCTTCCGCGACATGTAATCCATCAGCAGATACTGGCCCAGCGTGTACGGCGTAGTGAAGTACGCCTTCCCCCGGCACATCTCCGTCACCTTCTGCACAAACTGCACCAGCCCATAATCAGACGCGAGCATGAAAGTGTTGATCAGCACTCCCGCTTTCTTGCACTTGGAAACTTCTTCCAGCGTCTGGCTCACCACCAGCGGATCGAGGCCGAAGGCATTCTTATAGATTCGTCCGTCTTCGAGAGTCAGCGCCGAGGGCTTGCCGTCGGTGATCATGACGATCTGCTTCATGTCCTTGCGCTGGCGTTGCAGGATGCGCTGCGCCAGGCGGAGGCCTTCGCGGGTGTTGGTGTAGTAAGGGCCGACTTTCACCCGTGCCAGTTGTGACAGCGGCACCTCTTCCGCGGAGTCGTGGAACAAGATTAAAGAAAGAGAATCGCCGGGATACTGTGTCCGGATCAGGTGTGACAGCGCCATCGCCACTTTCTTGGCCGGGGTAAAGCGGTCCTCTCCGTAGAGGATCATCGAGTGCGAACAGTCGAGCATGAGCACGGTGGCGCACGACGACTGGTACTCGCACTGATTCACCTGCAAATCCGAATACTCGATGTTCAGCGGCATGTTCAGGCCTTCGCGTTGGATGGCGCTGGAAAGCGTGGCGGTGATGTCCAGATTCAGCGTGTCGCCGAATTCGTATTGGCGCGAGGCCCCGCTGGCTTCAATTCCGGTGGCCATGTCGCGGGTATCGTGGCGGCCGAAACTGGATTTGCCCAATGAACCAAGCAGGTCGCGCAGAGTTTTGAAGCCCAGAAAATCCAGGCTCTTGTCGGTAATTTCGAATTTGGCCTGCTGCTGGGCCTCGCCGACCTGGCCTCCAACGCTGGAATTCTTCGACGGGTCATGCGGCTGGTCAATGCTGATGTAATCTTCCTGCTGCATTCGCTCGATAAGCTGCTCGATCAATTCGTCGAGCTGGCCTTCCATCTGCATCTGCTGGAGCTGCTCGCGCATTTGTTCGTCGAGCAGATCGCTTTCCATCAACGCCTGTTCGAGAGCGCGTTTAAGATCCTCCAGCGTCTGCTCGCCGGGTTGGTCGTAGTACATGTAGTTCTGATAGCCGCTTTGCAGCAGGTAGTCGGAGAGCGCGCTGAGCAGATCTTCCATGCTCATCTCGCCCGCCGGGTCGGGAACGTATTTGCTGTAGCGGATGCGCTTCATAAAAACAGTGGCTAGTGATTAGTGGCTAGTGGTTAGTAAAACCTGAACGGGGTTGGCAGTTGAATCTACTAGCCACTAACCACTAGTCACTAGCCACTAATTAAACGGCCTTCTCGTCCGAAACGGATGCTCTTCTCCTTCAAACGATTTTTCCGGTTTCTTGACCTGCTTTTCCCCGGCGGTGAACACCCGCTCCTCGTTGCGCCCGATGCGTTTGTGCGCGTGCAAACCTTCCAGCACAAATTCCGCTGCCGAAACCTGGGCTTCCTGACTGTCCTTTGGTCCCACGCCGACTTTGACCATCTTGTCCATCAGGCCCTGAATGCCGCGCAGTGATGGCAATGCTTCGGAGGTGCTGGCGGTGTCCGCCATCTGGATTTCGCCGCCCAGGTCGAACCACTGGACAATCTGCTGCATGTCCACGCCTTTGAAATAGCCGTCGTAGGTCTTGGCGATGGCCGCGCGAATCAGTTCACGGCCGACGTGGTCAGCGCCTTTCATTTCACCTTCATATTCAAGCTCTAGCTTTCCGGTGATGGCAGGCAAAGCAGCGTAGACATCGCCAATGCGCGGCACGACGACTTTTTCCTTGTGACGGATGGCGCGGCGTTCGGCGTTGGAGATTACGTTCTCCATGGTGGAGATCGGCAGGCGCTGGCTCACGCCGGAACGCTTGTCGATTTTCTTGTCTTCGCGCGCCGAGAATGCGATGCGTTCAATGACTTCCTGAACATATTTGGGAACCTGCAGCTTTCTGCCATCACGCTGGGTCCAGGCCTCCTGCGTCGTGATCGCAATGCCTTCTTCCACGGTTGCGGGGTAATGCGTGCGAATTTCTGAGCCGATGCGGTCTTTGAGCGGGGTAATGATCTTGCCGCGGGCGGTATAGTCCTCAGGATTGGCGCTGAATACCAGGGCGATGTCGAGCGGCAGGCGGATGGGATACCCCTTAATCTGCACGTCGCCTTCCTGCATGATGTTGAACAATCCAACCTGAATTTTTCCCGCCAAGTCGGGCAGTTCGTTGATGGCGAAGATTCCGCGATTGGCCCGAGGGAGCAGGCCGTAGTGCACCGTCATCTCGCTGCTTAGTTCATGTCCGCCACGGGCCGCTTTGATTGGATCAATGTCGCCGATCAGGTCGGCAATGGTCACATCCGGGGTTGCCAACTTTTCTACATAGCGCTGTTCCGGAGTGAGATAGGCGATTGGGCGTTTCATCCCCGTGTCTGGCGATGTCTTCATGACAGCGGCGGCACAGCGGAGCATAAGGATTGTCATGAATTTCACAGCCGGCGATGTAAGGCATCTGCGGATCGAGCAACGACGTTAACGCGCGAAGGATGCGGCTCTTGGCCTGTCCACGAAGTCCCAGAAGAATGAAGTTATGACGGGAAAGTATGGCATTGATAATCTGCGGGACAACCGTGTCGTCGTAGCCGATGATGCCGGGGAAAATCGGGCCTGGGCAACTCAGTTTAGCTGCCAGGTTTTCACGCAACTCGTCTTTCACATGACGCGTGCGCAAACGTTGTTCAGAGAAGACACTTTCGCGCAGTTCGCCGAGTGTCCGTGGAAAACTCATGAAGGAACCCCCTGGGTCTGCTGTTGGACTGATTATACGCCCGGCAAAAAGGGCGCAAAATAAATGCTCCAACACGCATGGACACAGCTTCGCCACGAACGACGCGCGTAACCCAGGGAGTAAAGTTTTATTATTTGAGTTTCACAAAGAGCAGAACGAAAATCGCCCACACGCCCACGGTGGTAGGAAATTGCACGACCATCGCATCTTGCAGTGCTGTTCCCCGCGGCAGGGTCAAGGTTAATGCAGACATGGCTAATGCGGTGAGAATACCGAGGGCCAATTTTGCCTTCCAGTTCATGACGGGTTCTCCTTAGGCTGGCTAGGGTTCCCCACATGCACCGCAGGGTGGGGCCGAGATTCAGCGCATGAGTATACCGCTTGCGCGACCTTCTCGGGGGAGAAATGTAAAGATTTGCCGAGTGCAGTCTTTTGCAGTTCCGTGCAGTTTTTTGGGCATTAACTTCGCGAATTCAGGCGTCTCGACTTTGCCCTGCTGGTTTAACCGTAAAGTACGCAAAGTTCACGCCAAGGACACCAAGCTATACCACGACCGCCTGATATTCCTCGTATGCGCCTCTAAAGTCAGTAATCCGCGTGTCCCCTTCAAAGTGCCAGACGCGGGTGGCAACCTCATCAATCAGGTCTTCATCATGGGTTACCAGAAGCACCGTGCCCGGATAGCGCTGAAGCGCGATATTCAGCGCGTTGATGGACTCAAGATCCAGGTGATTGGTGGGCTCATCCAGAACCAGGACGTTGGGCTTTTGCAGCATCAGCTTGCAGAAGATCAGGCGCGCCGCCTCGCCTCCGGAGAGCACATCGGTACGCTTATTTCCGTCGTCCTTCTGGAACAGCATTTGCCCCAGCAGGCCGCGGATTTCTTCGTGAGAGGCCGATGGCTCCCACTGGTGCAGCCATTCGGAAACTGTCATCCCCAGTTCGATCAGAGCTTTGTGGTCCTGGGCGAAGTATCCCACAGCGGCTTCGTGTCCCCAAATCACTTTTCCATCGGTCAGGAATTGGCCATCGTAGCCGCTGGTCTTGCGCAGCTCGGCGTCTGGCACCGTGGGTGAGTTTGCCAGCAGCGCATTCAGCATGGACGTTTTACCCACGCCGTTGCGTCCCAGCAAGGCGATTTTTTCTCCGCGAACCACGCTCGCCGTAAAGCTGCCGATGACTGCGGTGTCGCCGTAAGATTTCGTAACACCCTCAAGTTCCAGAATGTGCTTCCCCGAGGGCCGTTTCTGCTCAAACTTCAGGAACGGGCGGGCAATATTCGACCGGGCCAGTTCGGTGACTTGCAGGCGTTCCACTTCCTTACGCCGTGATTGCACCTGGCTGGAACGAGTACCGGCGGAGAACCGCGCAATAAAATCGTTCAGCTGGGCAATCTTTTTTTCCCGCTGCGCATTTTGCGATTCGATTTGCGAGCGGATCTGCGTTTTGGCCACCACCATGTCGTCGTACGCGCCGGTGTAAGTAATGATGGTCTGGTAATCGATATCTGCAATATGGGTGCAGACATTGTTCAGAAAATGACGGTCGTGTGAGATGACCAGCAGTACACCGTCATATTCGTTCAGGAATTTTTCCAGCCAATGAATGGAATCCAAATCCAGGTGGTTGGTAGGCTCATCGAGCAGCAACGCCGGCGGATGTCCAAACAAAGCCTGGGCCAGCAGCACGCGCACTTTTTCTCCGCCGCGGATTTCACCCATCTTGCGTTCGTGCAGCTCATCCGGAATATCAAGCCCTTGCAGCAGAATGGCAGCATCGCTTTCCGCGGTGTAGCCGTCTTCATCGCCGACGATTCCTTCCAGTTCGCCCAGCTTCATACCATCTTCGTCGGACATCTCCGGCTTGGAATAGATTTTGTCGCGCTCCTCCAAGGCCGCCCAGAGGCGCTTGTTGCCCATGATGACCGTGTCAATCACACGATATTTATCGAAGGCAAATTGGTCCTGGCTCAACACCCCCAGCTTTTTGGGGCGAACCACAGTTCCCTTCTGCGGGTCGAGTTCCCCCGTCAACAGCTTCATAAAAGTGGACTTACCGGCGCCATTCGGCCCGGTCAGGCCGTAGCGCTTCCCCGGCGTGAAGCTGGTAGAGACTTCGTCAAATAGAACTTTCGCGCCATAGCGCATGGATACATTGCTAACTGAAATCATGAGTTATAGAACTGCGGAATTGCCGGAAGGCGGGACGCGCAGCTGCGCATTTAGGATATCACAAGGAGGCGGTGACTTAAGCTGCGAAGACAGTCGGTGATGGCTCGGAAAAATCGGGGACAAAAGGATGGAGTGCACCCCAAAACTGAGACAGAGAAAATGGTGACAGTTCTCAAGAGGAGAACGCATGTCACGAGAAGAGCCAAAGCAGTTGCTGGTAGAACATTTTGGCCTGTCCTTCGGCATGCACCAGCTTCTGCTCCCCCGTTTCCCCAGTTCCAGTGTCCACCCAACTCACTTGTTGCCAGCTGGGATGGAAATCACATCCTATAATCATCATTGCGAAGGCTCCTTTCTTCCCAGCGTCTTTGATCCTCAAACCAAGACCACCGGGTTTTTGAATCGAGCCTTCGTTCTTATCCAATCAATGCTTGCCCGGTGTTGGCAAACGTGGGACCTCGCTCGAAGGGCAAACCTTGCCCTGCGCATCGTTGATTGCATAACGACGTTGGCCCGCTTCGTGGCGAGTAAATTGGAAGCTGCGAAGTCGACCAAGGCTCGAGAAGGAGCCAACGTCATGCTGATTATAGGCTGTGATTTTCATCCTGGGTTTCAGCAGGTCGCGATCTTTGACAAACGAACGGGAGAGTACGAGGAGAAGCGCCTGGCCCACCGCGAAGAAGCGGAGCAGTTTTACCGCTCGGGGAGAATGGCCCAAGGTTCACAACTTTTTACAAGTTGCCAGCCTCATTGTGGTTCGCCCGCTGGTATTTTGGGTAGGTGCTACAGAGATTCTTCGATCTTTGCTTTGATTTGTTCAATACCGGCATTCAGCCAGAAAGTCGGCTCCGTCCTTCCGGTTGGTACGGTCATTCCCAGCGTCACCTGCGACGCCAATCCCCAACAGACGTACGCGTTGTACCTGCCCTCCCACATCTCGAATGAGAGAAAGTGGCCCATCCTCTATGTTTTCGATCCTGTTGCCCGGGGACCATTGGCAGTTGAAACAGTCCGTGCGGCAGCGGAGAAATATGGATACATCGTGGCTGCGTCCAACAACTCCCACAACGGCCCGCTCGGCGGGAATACCGAGGCCGCCCAGGCGATTTGGCAGGACACCCAGATCAAGTTACCGGTAGACGAGAAACGGCGCTATGCCGCAGGCATGTCGGGCGGAGCGCGCGTTGCCACCGGAATCGCGCTGCACTGCAACGGCTGCATCGCTGGAGTGGTCGCCAACGCCGCCGGTTTCCCCGGCGTTTCGCTGCCCCCGGCCGATATGAAGTTCGTCTACTTCGGTACGGTGGGAAACGCAGACTTCAACTACCCGGAATTTTTCCGGCTGCGAAAGAAGCTCGACGAGGTCCACGCGCGCTACAAGATACGGGTATTTGAGGGAGAGCACGGCTGGGCGCCTCCTGAGGTCTGGTTGGAGACCCTGAATTGGCTCGACCTGCAAGCCATGGCTACCGGGGCTTTGCCGCGTGATGGCCCGCGAATTCAACAAAGTCTCAAGGACGCCATGGCAAGAGCGGAGCAACTGCAAGCCGGCGGCGACTCGCTGGAGGCGGCCCGTGAGTATCAATCGGTGATTCGCGACTTCGACCAATTGAGCGATGTAACCGCAGCACGAGAAAAGCTTGCAGTTCTGGTCAAGGAGAAAGCCTACAAGAACGCCGAAAGAGAAGAAGCGGACGCCGTATCTGAGCAGGCGCATTTGAGTTCAGAGATTTCGTCGCAGATCAGTGCGATCCCCAACGGGCTCGATGCAGTGGCCTACCTTGAGCTACGCAGCCGGATGGCTGAACTCAAGAAGAAAGCCGACCCTGCGGCAGGTCACAATGATCGAGAATCGCTGGTCGCCCTCAGGACGCGGCAACAGGTTGTGGCGGAAGCATTCGAAGACGGCCAGGCCAGCGCCGACCTGAAGCAGTACGACGATGCCCTGCAATATTTTGAGGTGGCCGCGGCCGGAGCACGGTTTCCGGGGTGGTCCCTGTATCAGCGTGCCCGGGTGTACGCACTGAAAGGAGACGGGAAGGGAGTCCTTGCATCCTTGAAGTCGGCGGTGGCAGCGGGATTCAACGATGCTGCAAGACTCGATGCCGATGAGTTCAAGGCTTACCGCGATCAGCCGCAGTTTCAAGAGCTGGTGGCGGAGATCAAGCAAAAGGAAAAGGCTCTTACCACACAATAAAAAAGTGCGGGCCGCAGCCCGCACTCTGGTTTCACTTGACCTAACTTTATTCTGTGACCGCTGTCCAGCCTTTATCACCCCGTACCGTAAAGATCGCGACTTTTGTCGGATCCTGATGATAAAAATTTGCGCCATGCTTTTCAATCAGTGTGGCGCGGTCCCAGGTGCTGAACGACTTTACGGTTGCGCCGGTCACGTCGAAGAATTCGCCCAGCTGGTTCGGCTGCCATTGCCAGCTGTATTCCATCAGGCAACGTCCGGTACCAATCTTAGTAATATTGGAAACGGCCACCAGCTTTCTCTCTGCCAGCGGCACCATGTACGCATCGGTATCGTTCTTACCCTTGGATTTGTCCACTCCGGCGATTTGCTTGAGCATCTCCTCACCCTTGGGGGTAAGGGTTACCGGAGTGATCTCGCCCTTGGTTTTTCCAATCTTCAGAACACCGGCCTTTTCCAGAAGGCGATAGCGGGGATCGCGAGTGGTTTCATCGTAACCTTCTTTGACCAGGCCGGTATGGAAGCGGACTGTGGGCGCGTTCTGTTTCGCCAACAAATCTGTGGCAAGCCCTGTCGCCTCCTGCATGGAGAGCACCTTGCGGTTCTCAAGCACAAAGTATCCTGCGATCCCGACAATCCCCACAATCAGCGCAGCAATCAGCAGGAGCGGAACGACTGAAGACTGGTGCTTTTCTAACTCAATCTCTTGTTCGAACATTTGACATCCTCCCGGGAATCAGCGGCCTACTAGTGTTCCTGATGAATTGTCGGTCGCGGCGGATGCAGAAGATGTGACCGCGATCACAGAAGGATGTGCTTAGGATGTGTTTTGGATGCGCGAGGCACGTCCTATAAGGAACGGATAAGTTCTTTACTTGTCGGGAGATGCCCGAGTTCCCGGCTAAGCATGCGGAATGACCACCTTATATAGCGTTCCTTGGTGAGTGCGGGCTTAGTGCGAACCAGCGCGTGAGCCTGACTCGATTGTGGCGGTGCCGACCTAGGGTGCGGGTTCCGGTAGCGTCACGATCTTCAACTGCACCTTTGAAACGATGCCGGCCATGGCTGATTCCTCTTTTTTTATCTCTTCTCCGAGTTCGCCCTTCATATCGAAAGACGATTTCACGTTTATCGATGGAATATTGGCCGCTGCGCCGCCACTTTCGCCCTCACACTCCGCGGTCATGGTGTACGCCATCGGGGATGGATATTCGAGGTCAAGATGCATGGACTGCTTCAGTGATGTTTCGGTGGCCTGGCCAGAGACGTTGAACACCACGTCGAGGGCGGATTGTTCGCTGCATCCTGCGGCGGTGCCGGCAGCTTTATAAGTGCCCGTTCCCTCGCCGGTGTAGGTGCCATCGTCCTTAAAAGTAATAGGGATATCCGCCGGTTCCATGGCACTGCTGTGGTGGATCGATTCTATGTCGATCTCGGTGGAGGTGGAATATTGAATGGCGTAATGGATGGGCTTACACCCGCACGACTTGTCTCCTTTAAACTCGCCGCCGGTGCTGTCGGCCCAGTCCTGGGCGAGTTTCATAAATGCAGCTTGGCTAATGTGAGGTTTCTGGGTGGGGACTTCCTTTTCCGGGAACATGCTCCGGTCAAGGCCACGGTCTCCGTTGAAAGCGGTGCCGGCGAAATTATTGCCGCCATTGTCGTCTTTGAGGTGGCCCAGGAAGTCTTTGACCGTGGGCAGGTTGTCTCTTATCTGCTGGCACAGAGTCGCGGCATCTTTGCCTACAAAAGCTAGAAAATCGGGTGCCGTCATCCACTTCGACTCTGAGCCGTCTCTCGTTCTTCGAGCCATCTTGCTATGGCATTCGTTGCAGTCGGCCGTTCTGTCTACCGCCCCGGGGCCATGCTCGAACTCCGATGGCGGTGCCTCGGGGTTGCTGGGGTCCGATCCAACACCGTCGATGTGGGGATTGACGCGGCCATGGCAGCCCAGGCAGCGCGGCTCGTTGGCAATGGTCGAAGCGATCTTGCCGAAAGCTGCGATTGATTTCTGGGTTTGCGATTCAGAAAGCGGGCAGATGGCTCCCTCCGGGGTTTTGCTGGCGAACTGAGCAAGCGCGAGATTGCAGAGGACTGCCACAGTGGTCAGCACCCTCATGGACTGAAGAAGCGACCTCGATCTACTAACTATGCGGTCGAGATGGCTACGCTTCATTCTTGTGCTCAATTCCCACGCCATTAGCGAGCGCCAACCACCATGTTTCCGAGAACTGTGGGCGGAATGCGATATATCGGCTTACTTTTATTGAGGCGAAATACAGAGCGGGATTGGGTCAGGGCGTGGGAAAAGCTTTTTCAACGAGTTCCAGCGCCTCCCTGGGTTCGTATTCGACAATGTAGCCCGCGACTGCGCTGGCGGCGACGGTGTAGGGACTCGCCAGATACATCTGCCCCGGCCCGCTGCGCCCGGGGAAATTCCGGTTTTGCGCGCTGATTACGATTTGGTCGGGGCGCGTGGAGACGCCGGGGCCGGCATTAATACAGGCCCCGCAGCTGGGTTCAATCACATGCGCGCCCGCTTTGTGGAAGATGTCCAGATATCCCTTGCGCACGCAGTAGTCACGGGTTTCCTGCGATCCGAACTGGATGTAGAACTGCACCGAATCCCCCACCCGCTTGCCTTGCTGGAGCGCATCGTTCAGCACCTTGGCGTACATATCCATGTCTTCGTTCTTGCCGGCGGTGCAGGTGCCGCCGTACGCGATTTCGACCGGGACCGGAGTGTTGAGGTCGCGAATGTATTTTCCGTTGCCGGGATCGCCGGGGGTGGCGACCATGGGAGTGATGTCCGCGGCGTCGAGTTCGATCACATGCGCATACTGCGCGTCGGGATCGCTGTACAGGCCTTGAATCAGCCCTTCGGCGTGGTTGCGATCCAGACTGCGCCGCTCCACCAGAAACTCGACTACCTTCTTGTCCGGGGCGACGATTCCTGTAAAGCCTCCGATCTCAGCCGCCATGTTGGTCATGGTGGCCCGCTCGTCCACGCTGAGTTCCTCGATGGCTTCACCCGCATACTCCATGACCTTGGCCAGGGCCTTGCCGCTGCGCACGTAGTCGAGGCTGAGAATTTTCAGGATGAAATCTTTAGCCGTAACGTTGGCATGTTTCTTGCCGCGAATGATTACTTTCACGGACTCAGGCACCTTTACCCGGACATCTTTAGTGATCCAGGAATTGAAAACGTCGGTCGTGCCGATGCCGAAGGCCACGCAGCCGATGGCTCCTACATGCGGAGTGTGCGAGTCGGAGCCGATGTTGAGCTGGCCGGGCAATGCGTAACTTTCCAGAACGATGGAGTGGCAGATGCCTTCGGAACCTTTGCGGTCTTTCAGTTCTCCGTGGAGCTTGATTCCCTGCCTGGCGGCAAAGTCCTGTTGCTTGAGCTTGAGCTGTATGGCTAAGTCAAGCAGGCCCAGCTTCTTTTTTTCTTCGGAGATTACTTCGTCCAGGAAGGTAAGGTGGTCGCGGAAGAAAAGGATCGTAGAGGGATCATTGACCTTGGCATCTTTGCCTACGTAGCGTTCGAAAAAGATGGCCGCCATGGGCGTGACGTACTCATGGCTGAAGCGCAGGTCGGCTTGGGCGAAGCCGGTGTCTCCGGGCTGGACCGGCGGGGCAAGCCCCGTCTCCACACGGTCTCTCATGTGGCTGGCAAAAATCTTTTCCGCTATCGTCATGGGGCGTGTAGCGCGGACACTCCTGTCCGCGACTGCCGGCAGAACAACTTTGCCTTGTAGTCGGGCGACGTTGAATGGGAACAGGCCGCCATACTCGATCACCTGTTTGGTGATTTCATCTTCACCGGCAGTGAACGTCGTCAGAGGAATTTCTTCCCCCGCGCGCACCTTATCAATCAGAGAAAAATCTGTCGAGGTCAGCAGACCCAGGTTCTGGCAGTTCTGCTTGTAGATTCGCTCGATATTTTCCGCGATCACCAGGCGGATACCGGCGCACATTTCAGCATAGGGCGACTGCTCTCGGCTTGATCCCTTGCCGCGCCGCTTGCCGCTGACCGCGGCTACGAAACCACCGCGCTTTACATCACCCCGTCCGATAGGCGTAACATCACCGCACTTGAGCCCGAGGTAGGGGATTTCGCCCAGGGTTTCATCAAAGTAGAAGCAGTAGTGCGCAGGAGTGATTTCGTCGGTGGAAATATCGTCGCGCAGCTTGGGATTGTTGGCTGGATTCTGTATGTCCCAAGGCAGATCTTCGCCTGCCAACTGGCGCTTGATGAGTTCAGGATCTTCGGTGAGAAATAGGATGCGGCCTGAGAGACGAACTTTGTCAGGGCGCTTTTCGATGGCGCGTTCGAGAAGAGAACTCATCCCACTCAGTACCTCTTCCTATTGTACTGCGCGATCAGTGGTGCCCGTGGCGATCAAACTTTTCTCCCGCGGGAATCGCGATGGCCAGCCGGTTCTCTTTCGGGGCCAGCGGGCAGGTGGCGTACGCCGTCACTGAGCATGGCGGGCTGTAGGCCTCGTTGAAGTCGAGCACTACGGTGCCGTTCACCACCGCGTCGGTATCCAGGAAGCGGCCTCCGGGATAGGTCTCTTTTTTGGTGGTCGTGTCGCTGAAGACAAAAGACAGTCCTTCCTTGGGATCGCCACCGAGATCTGTGAGTTCGCATTTCTTGCCGTTCAATTCAAACTCCACCGTCCCGGCAATCGTGACCGGTTCGATATCTCCGAGAACATTGGGGACATCCACTGTCCTGGTCCCGTCCGAGGGAATAAACTTCGCGATCACGCGATAGGCCGGGTTGAGCGGGAAAAATTCCGGCCCGCGGTAGTCACGGACCGCCTGGCTGTCGAGGTCCTTCAAGCGAATGCCGATCCGCTTGCCGCGCACGATTACATGAAAGCGCAGGCTGCCCATTTCCACAACTGTGCGGTCTTTGGAGGTGTCAGGCTCGAGTTTCGCTGTGGTGACCGGTTTGCCTTGAATGGTGGCTTGGGTGCCAGGCGACAACTTCAAAGTAACATCCGTGCCGCTTAGCTCGAAGGAACCTGCTTTGGCTGGGCCTTTGGGAAAGACAATTCCGTTGCCGGGATCTGTGCCGAACGTATTCTCTCCCGGCTTGAGCCAGAACAGCCCCGCCAAAGGCAGCCAGTTCTTCTTGCGGCCTTCAATCAGTTCAGCTTTCCATTTGTCGAAAGACTGCTGGTAGGCGGGATCGACAGGCGGTCCTTGCGCCGAAGCAACCAGCCCCAGCAGCAAAATCCCGGCAATGGCAGCGGACTTGGTCGTCATAAACCCTGCGCTTCCCCCGTGCAACTCTGTGCCTCTGTGGTGAAGGTTTTAAAACCCAACCACAGAGGCACAGAGAGCACAGAGTTATTTCTCTCTGAGCCGCGGATCGGGAAGCATCTCCAGTCCGCGCCCGGCGAAAATCTCTTCGAACTCGTGCATCAGGGCTTGGTGGATCAGGCCATTCGACGCCATGGTCTCCCGCCCATCGGTGGGATAGTAGTTCCCCTGATAATCCGACACGCGGCCACCCGCTTCTTCGACCATCAGCACGCCAGCGGCTGTGTCCCAGGGATTTAGATTAAATTCCCAAAACCCGTCGAGCCGTCCACAGGCAACGTAGCAAAGATCCAGCGCAGCAGAACCCGCGCGGCGTACCCCGTGTGACCGCAACGTAATCTGATGATAAAAGTGGATGTTGGGATTGTGATGCCGCTTGTTGCTGGGGAAACCCGTGGCAACCAGTGACTCAGCCAACTTCGCCGTTTTGGAAACGTGAATGGCCTGGCCGTTCAGATACGCCCCACTTCCCTGTTCGGCGGAAAACATTTCGTCCCGAGTGGGATCGTAGACCACGCCGGCAATGCGGCGCTGCTTGTGCTCCAAACCCATAGAGACGCAGAACATCGGGAAACCGTGGGCGAAGTTCGTGGTGCCGTCGAGCGGATCCAGATACCAACGATAATCGCTGCCGGTGTCCACCAAACCCTCTTCTTCGCCGAGGATGTCGTGAGTCGGCCACAAGTTCTTGATCCGTTCACGAATCAGCTTTTCCGAGGTGCGGTCAGCCACCGTGACCAGGTCGGCCTCGCCTTTGTACTCAATCGTCACTCGGCCAAAAAAATCCATGAGTAGGGCGCCGGCTTCACGGGCGATTTCGACCATGGCGGGCACAAAGTTTCCGCTGCCTGTTTTTTGCGATGGAGATGCAGTGCCTGGGCTGGTCATTCGGATTGGGATATATAAACGATGTCGTGCTTGAAGATGAACAAATTAGGATCATGCTCACGCGTCAGGCGCAGCATGTCCTTGTCGTAGTACTCAATCCAGCCCTCAACGATCTCGCCGTCTTTCAACTTGATGGTGACCGGAGTCTGCTTTTCACCCAGAGCCTTGAGATAGGTGGCCTCGGCTGAAGTTTCTTCGGCAGGGACAGGTTTAGAGTTACGCGGCGGCGGCTGCCGAGAGAATGCCATAAAGTTATTCTACACGTCCAACTTCGCGATACTGATCATCGACACATGTGGACATAGCTAGGGAACTAAAAGTGATCTACTCTCACAAAATCACAAAAAAGGAGGCAGAGCCTATGCTCTGCCTCTTCCTTCCAGCTAACTCGTTATAAGCGCTTCAGAAAGTCAACTTCATACCGAACTCGATCTGCCGGGGAGCACCCGAGATGCTTGCGCCCGTGCCCGTACCAATACGCAACGAGTTTGTGGACGCTTGCGTATTGGGCGTGCCCGTGGCGGTGTTGGGAGAGCCATCGCATGTAGCCGAGCCAAACGGACACGATGTGATCTCGCCGACAGTGCCACCGAGTAGATTCCCAGGAGCGTTGAAGTTCACAAGGTTAAACAGGTTGTAGAAGCTCACGGCAGGCTCAATCGTGACGCCTTCCCGAACCCTGATAGGCCAGGCAAACTTAAAATCAAAGCCTCGCATCCATGTCATACCGAACTCGTTCGTAGGTGCAGCGGCTAAAGTATCGGCGACCGCGCCCAATGACTGCAACTGACCGGTGGTGAACAGGCCCGCATCCACCAGCGATTGTCCCGCAGGGAGCAATTTTCCCGCCACGGTATTGTTGTAGTTGTTGACGAGAGCGTTGATATTGCCTGGATTTACTGACCGGCCCCAACTTCCGAGCTGTTGTCCGGGAACAAGATGAGGATTGTTCCCGATTGCGCCTTCTGCACCGTCGCCGATGTAGTCGGTGAAGAAGATTTCACCCGCGCGGGTTTCATTGGAGACTGCCAAATTGTTGGACAATGGCGAAGAGAAATGGCCGACCATGCTCAACTGAGGACCGTGGGCCAAATTGAAAGTTCCGCCGAAGGAGAATTGGTGTGTGCGGTCCAAAGAACCGGGCCCATAGTAGCGGCCGGGATCGCGGTAATCAAAAGCAACCGGGAGAAAATCCTGGTCGCGAGCCATGGTATTGAAGCGCGACAAGGCGTACGAGAATTGGAAACTGCCATGCTTCACACCCGGCAAGGGATTGGTCATGTTTTGCACCAGCTTCATCTGCAAAGCTGTGTACGTCGAGCGCCCGGATGAAAACAACATTTCGTTTTCACCAACCAGGGGATTGATGCCGGGGAAAGCCGCACCGGTATCTGGTGTCAAGCCATTCGCCCCGCTGGCGGCAGGCAATCCGCCGAGATAGAATTTGCCTGAATCCAGGCCATTCCCAGCATAATCGCCAATCGTGGCGCCGGCCGTGATTGCGCAATTGATGTCGGTTGCAGTGGTGCCCGTTCCACAACCAAAACCGCTGTTGGTTGCCGAGATGGCGTTCAACGCGGCATTCATGTTCAGGAACCTCGAATCACCAACGTGGTTGGTATCGTGCGTCACCAAGTAGTGCAAACCTACGTTACGCACAAAGTCGGCGGTAAGGACCATTCCTGAACGAATCTCACGTTGAATCCCGAGGTTCATCTGAATGGACATTGGGGTTTTGTAGTTAGGAGCGATAAAGCCATTGCCCGTCGAGGTCGGCCCGTTGGCCAGGTTCTCGCCGATAAAAACAGGATTGGCTTGCGCGCCCACCGAAGCCGTCGCTTGCTGGTATAAGGCCTCCATCGCCGCGGCTGAATTCAGAATATCTCCAACCCGCTGACCGCAAATCCCAGTTTTGATATCGACTCCATTGATCGTCGAAACCGGCCCAGTGGGAAGTGCGAGCGTGCCACTTGTGCAATTGGGGCTCGCCGTGGAGAAGAACAGGCCTTGTGCCAAACGTGCCGGGCGATCGAAGAGCACGTTGTTAAAAACGGCATTTTCATAATAGATACCAGTGCCGCCGCGGATTACGGTCTTCCCATCTTTGTGGGGATCCCAGGCAAATCCGACCTGCGGGCCAAAATCGAAATTAGGCTGGTGGACTCGCCCCCCCAAGTTTGGTTCCCCAAACTGATTGAGGATCAAGCTGCTTCCGGTACAGGGAAGAAATGATGGGTCGAACGCGGTTGGATCAATCTGGTCGCAGGTGGCAGGAGCCAAGTCGCTGTCTTGCCGACCTGAATCGCGAGACCAACGGACACCGTAGGTAAGCGTGAAATTGGGTTTGATCTTCCAACTGTCTCCCAGGTAGGCAGACAAACGGTTATCACCTTGTCCGCCGGCAGGATAGCCGAATGCGGGAGTTTCCGTGAAGAAGCCTTGTCCGTTGCCCAAAAGGATCGAGGTCATGAAGTAATTAAGCGGGTTCTGCCTGCCACCGGGAAAGGGTCCAGCGTCGGCCGCCGTTTGGGCAGCAGCGCTGTTTTGAGTGCGAATTTCCGGCGCGATGCCGTAGAAGGACGCGAAGCCACCGCCACGAATGCGGTTAAAGCCGAAGCCATAACGCACGGTGTGGGAGCCAAGTAACCAGCTTCCGTCATACTTGATTTGATGGTTGGTCTGAAGCGTCCCTTGGGGCGCCAGCCGTGAAGGTCCAAACCGGCTCGAAACTCCCGCAGGACCGACACGAATCGCTACCGGAACATTTCCGGCTGGATTATAAACGCCGGCATTTCCAAGAACGGCGTCGGCAATACGGTTTTGGAAATTGACGAATCCGAAGCGAATACTATGAGTCAGTCTTCCCGTGGTGAAGTCCAAACCTAACGCTTGTGCTGGAGTGTTGTCCTTGTTCACGAAGGGCTGATAAGTGGAACCATAGGCGCGCGAATCCCCGTTCCACTCATAGGTAAACCGGTAGAACATGGTCATGTTGTTCTTAATGTGCCAGTCCAATTTACCCAGTGTCATCGTGTCCTTGAACCCCCCCGGATAGCCCGAGGGTATAAAAGCCGACCCTGAAGAGGAGTCGAATGGCGTGGGCGGTGCGATGGCAACTTGTTGTGCTTGCTTAATGCGCTCGGCATTGGCAAAAAAGAAAAGTTTGTCAGGAACAATCGGACCACCGAGACTACCGCCAAAATGGTTCCGCTGATAGTAAGTGTCCAAGGCGCCAGGGAAATTGGCGAGGAACGATTTGTCACGGAAAAGATAAAACGCATCCCCGTGGAGCTTGTTGGTACCCGACTTCGTAACTACGTTCACGGCTCCCGAAGATGTAAGTTCAGTGGAAAGATCCATCGTGGACTGACTGATCTGAAACTCATCAATCGCGCTGGCGGATATGTTTTGGGTGGTCGTGCCCACCGTCTCGTCGCTGATATCGACTCCATCCACGTTAATGCGAGCAGTGCGGCCGAAACGCCCGCCGAACGAAATCGATGAATAACCGGCCTTGGTGGGATCGAAGTTTTGCCCGTCCTGAATCTGCACTCCAGGTTCAAGCTGCGCGAGGTCAAGAAAATTGCGGCCATCCACGGGCAGTGTTCTCAATCTGCTGACTCGTCAACACACCCTGAACGGTGGCTGTTCGGTATTGATCTGCACCGTAGTGGCAGCAACCTCGATGCTTGGCTTTCCTGCCCAACCTGCAAGCGGGCTTTGGCAGTGGCAGTGTTACCGACCTGGACGGCGAACGCAATGCTCAAAGTGCTGAATCCCTTGGCAGAAATCTGCACCTTGTAATTTCCGGACGGCAATGCACCAGAGTTGAAAGCACCGGCGCCATTGCTGATAAGACTGACCACCTGTCCGGTCTGTGTGTTGGTAATTACAACTTTTGCCCCGCTCACGACCGCGTCCTGGGGATCGAGAACCGTTCCTGCAATGCTTCCCGTACTTACGGTGGATTGTGCAAAGAGCAGCGAGGTGGATAACAATACAAAACAAATTGTTATTGTTATGTAAAATCGTGGAAATCTATAACTCAGCATTCTGGGAGTTAGTAACATGTCCTGCCATCCTTTCGAAACATAACACTTGTCAGTAGTGAGGAGGATCTAAGCGAAATGCGCGTCCGCCGCGAACGCAGAGATAACTAGCAATCAACATTCCAACACTCGACAAACAACACTAAGTCAAACATTTCGTGGTGATATCGCGGGGTTGTCTGGATGTTTTCGGATTTTACAAATGACCCTGTAAATTCCGAACTTGGAATGTAAAAATTCTTATTTGAATATGGTGGGGATAAGTTGGTGTGAATCTTGGTCCGGTGATCGGTGTCCCAGCTTAGCTGTCGGTTGCTTTGGCTACTTCGTCGAGGGTATTAGCACTTGGCTGATGTATATTTTAAGGTTGTTCTTTCTGTGGCCCAGGCTGCGGTTTTTCTGGTTCGATTTTAGCTAAGTATTCCTGGATCTTTGCCGCATCCGGACCATTCGGTTCCATTTTCAAATAATTTCTCATGTGCTCTGCCGCCTCGGGGTCGTTGCCTTCGCTCCGCAAAATATTGCCCATCATCAGTTCTGCGCGAGGGAAGCGATGGTCCTTGTCCATCTCGAGCACTTTACTGATGTTGATCTTCGCTTCGGGGACTTGCTTCGTCATCAGTTGCGCCACCGCCTTGAGGTAGTACGGCTCGGTGTATCCGTTGGCGTCAAGTTCGATCGCCTTATCGCTCATGGCGATGACTTCCGGCCATTTCCCATGGCTGGCGAACAAAGCGGCAAGATGCAGGTAGGGGGGGACAATCTTCCCGTCAGCCGCGATTGCCGCGCGAAATGACTTTTCCGCCTCGTCATCCATGCGGCGCGCCCGTTGCGCGCGCCCCAGCAGGTCGAGTGCCGACGCGTAGGTCGGATATACGCTGACGGCCTTGGCCAGATGTTTGTCGGCTCCTTCGTACTTCTTCTTGAAGTAATCCTCGCGACCTTTCTCGAATTCCTTTCGCGCTTCGTCCGGTGCCTGAAGATCGACGGCGCTAACGATCGAACTAGCGCTGCCTCCAATACGGTGAAGCACGATGTTGCCGAGTGCTACTGGCGTGCTGAAATCGCGTCCGGCAAGAGATACCGCTCCCGCAGAATACCCGGGGAGTAGGGCGCGAATCTCGCATCCCCACAACTGCGTCCTGGTGGTTTGGGAGGCACGACTTCCGAGCTGCGCCCCCATAGTGCTCGCTCCCCCGCCTTCTGAAGCGCCTTGAAAGCCTATCCGCGAATCCTCGTCTAGCCATATGGTGAACCTTCCACGCGCATCACTGGAGTTCTCGCGACGAACCACGTTGCCGCACACGCGCTGGATGTCCGCGGGCTCGTCCAACGGCGAACCGTCTTCCAAGACAACCGTGCCGCTGATAGAGACCGGACGCCGAGTTTCGGTGGGACGGTCACTTGGCAGGTTCGTCGTCGGTTGGCCCGAAATCTGGGCGCACACAGGCCACGAATATGAAAACCCGCCGATCAGACATGCCGCGGCGAAAACACGCACGAGATTTCGATTGAGCATTGCATTGCTCCTTCCGCGAATCTGATTATCGCGCTCTTCGTTCCATTCCACTACCCCAAAAAGGACAAATTAATGACTTAAGCTGGGAAAGGTGCGATTGCCCTTTACGCTTCATGGTTTTCAACCCTTGACCCCCTCTCTCAAAAGTGGACTTCACACCGCAACGCCGATTCAATTCGGAGATTAGGAATTTCCAGGTTTCCTCCTTTTTCATTCCAAAATTCATATAAATGGCGGCCTTGCGCCTCCCAAAAAACGGATAAAGCACTGGGTGTCAGCCTTCAAGTGTTTATAAAATAAACACTTATGTTTGGCTGACAGCATGCTGTTATGTATGCGTGTTTATGTCAATTGCGTAATTCATCTGTCTAGTTTATCTGTCTAGTTTCTGGTTCTGATTTTCTCAAGAAGTCTTCAAGTTCTTCCAGGAGGAGATTCAATGGATTTTCTGCAACGTAAGACGGTACAAATCATGTTCGTCTTCTTATTGGTGGGCATGCTAGCGCTGAGCGCGGCGGCCCAGACTTCAACCACGGGCTTCCTCGTGGGAACGGTCAAAGACCCAAGTGGCGCAGTCGTGCCTGGTGCGACGGTCGTAGCAACCAGTCCCAACTTGATTCGCCCACAGTCGGCGAAAACCGAAGCCGACGGCACCTTCAGCATTCTCAACCTGCCACCGGGCAAGTATACGGTGACTGTCGAGCATGAGGGATTCTCCAAGTACGCACAGAACAACATTGATGTGAATCTCGGGAGAAGCACTGGGGTCGAGATCAAGTTGGAATTGGGCCAAACCTCAACCGAAATCACGGTGAACGCGAACGCCGTGGCCATTGACGTTGCTACGGCAACTGCCGGATCCACCGTGAGCAGTGACCAATTCTCCTACTTCCCCACCGCCCGCAGCGTGCAGGGGCTATATAACATCGCCCCCACAGTCACACGGTCGGGATTGCGCGATGCATCCGGCAAGGACCGCGATCCTTCGGTAGGTGGCTCCTCCGGACCAGAGAACAACTACATCCTGGACGGGGTGAGCACGTCGGACCCGGCCTTCGGCGGCGGCGGCGCCAACCTGCCTTTCGAATTCGTACAGGAAGTCGAAGTGAAAACCGGCGCCTACGGCGCGGAATACGGCAAGTCTACCGGCGGCATCTTTAACGTAATCACCAAGAGCGGCGGCAACGAATTCCACGGCGACGTTTTTGGATACTTTACCTCTCTCGGAGCCGTGCGTGGCGTAAAGAATTTCCCGTTCACCGGGTCCGCGGCCAACGGATTTTCCGAAAAAGATATGGGCGGCGATGTTGGCGGACCCATCGTAAAGAACAAGATTTGGTTCTTTGGTGCGGTCAATCCTCAGTACCGAACCAACCAGTATCTGACGCAAACGTTCCATGCGCCCGTTAAGAACGATGTGACCATCCCATTCTATGCGGGCAAAGTCACCTGGGCGCTGAGCGATAAGCACACCCTGACCATATCCACTTTCTCGGACTACACTAAGGTCGAGGGCTTCATAGCCACCGCCGCCTTGAATAACGTTTCGGGCTTTGGCTCGGATCCTACGGCCTTCCAGGGCAAGCAGGAGACCGGCGGTCAAAACTACTCTTTCCGCCTGAACTCTGCCTTCACACCCACGTTCATCGGTGAATTTGCCGGAGGTTTGCACTTCCAAAGAAACAATCTCAATCCGGTGGCCGCCTCTCTGAGTGCACCGCAGATCAGTGACAACTTTTCTGTATTGCTGAACAACGCAGTATTGGATGTCACGTCCACTGGCGTAGCGGGTGGATCAGGGACCGGATTTGTGGATTTTGTAGATGGCCGCGGTGGTAGTTTGCAGCGGTCTTATTTCCGGGGACCGGGATTCGGACTGTATCAAAATAGCGATCGCAACCGCTACGAATTCTCCGCTCACCTTCAAAACACCTTGAGCAAGCACAGCATCAAGTATGGTTTTGAGTGGTCGAAGAATATTTACAACAACATCAACACCTCAAGTGGCGGTCCAATCACCTATGCCAACCCTGGTGGCTTGTTCCAGGATGCTCCAGAAGATAACCAAACCATCAATCAGCGCATTACGAATAACATGGTCGTTTGCACAGTGCGTGCGACCACAGTTGTTTGCCCGAATGCAGGATCCAGAGACAATCTGCTTGCCGCGTACAACGCCGGTCAACTCCCAGCGGACATTACTGGCGTCGTACGAGGGTGTGACACCTCGACCAATGGTGTGCCAGACTGCCCAGGGGTGTCGGGAGTCACGACATCTGAGGCATTCGGTAATCCATTCCTGGTGCGCAACACGACTCGCGTTCGTGACTTCGAACTCCATGCGAACACCTACACGCGGGTGTATTCGACGTACCTCCAGGATGATTGGAGAATTTTTAAGAATTTCCAACTCAACCTCGGCCTGCGGACGGATATGCAGGAAGGGTTCAACACAGATGGCCAACCCTACATCAAACTGAATCAGTTCTGGCATGACACGCAGCCACGCCTGGGCTTGATTTGGGACTTCACCGGCAATGGGAAG
The DNA here is from genome assembly GCA_963837365.1 of uncultured Acidobacteriota bacterium. Classification (GTDB taxonomy): domain Bacteria; phylum Acidobacteriota; class Terriglobia; order Terriglobales; family Acidobacteriaceae; genus CAWBXL01. Next base: position 961,994 of record CAWIMW010000001.1, on the reverse strand, counting down.
GGCAAGTTTAGCTTCAACTATGCCCGATTCGTGGAGACTCCGATCCCGCTTGACGTCAACGTCCGCGCGGGTGGCGGCGCCAGCCAGACTGACAAGAACTTCAACGTAGATACGTTGAATGCGCCCTCAACAGCAAACATCGTTTGCTGTGTAAGCGGTCAGGGTACGGTTAACCTCGGTGCCGCTCCTACTCCGATTGATCCGGGTTTGCGACCGCAAACCATGGAAGAATACAGCACTGGCCTCGAATTCGCGCCGGTTCAGAGCCTCGTTTTGGGCATGCGCGGCTTCTACCGCAACTACGTGAACATCATCGAAGATGGTTCTTTCGATGATGGAAACAACTATTTCCTCTTCAATCCGGGCCGCCGGGGTAACGGCGAAACGACTGAGGATAAAGCTTGCGCAGATCCGACGATCGGTTGCTTCGGACCCGCCCGCCGCTACTATCGCGGCGTTGAATTCACGGCAACAAAGCGGTTTACGCAGCATTATCAGTTTATCGCTTCGTATACCTATTCAAGTCTGATTGGCAACTACGAGGGCTTGTTCCGTAACGACAATGGACAGTCTGACCCGAACATTACCTCGCTATTTGACTTGGTCAGCTTGTTACAGGGGACCTACGGACGACTGCCGAACGATCGTCCTCACCAGTTCAAATTCAACGGCTCCTACGAGACGCCGTTCAAAATGATGGTCAGCGGCAACTTCTATATCCAGTCGGGTTCCCCCTTCAACATGCTGACACCGCATGCTATCTACGGGAACAACGAGGGCTTCGGGTTCTGCGGCCCGCTGTCTATAAACGATCCAGCTAATCCCACACCAGGAGTTTGCACTCCGCGAGGGACGGCCATCGTTCCCACAGTGACCGCCTCACAGCCGGGATTCCCGAACGTCGTGGATAGCATCGGCGCTAACCGCACTCCAACCACGGCGAACCTGGATCTCGGGTTCTACTACCCGATCAAGCTCCGCGAAAAGATGGAACTTCGTCTGTCGGCGGATTGGTTCAATGTCCTCAATGCGCAGCGTGCCGTTACTCTTGATCAGACGTTCGCGCTCAACAGCGGCCTCCCCGGTGTTGGGGGAAAAGTCGTCAATCCCTTCTGGGGATCGGCTCTGCTGGTTCAGTCGCCGTCCCAATGGAGATTCGGAGCGAAGTTCAGCTTCTAATTCGAAACTGCTGTCTTAGACTTCGGGGGAAGGGCGCGTATCGCCCTTCCCCCGAATTATTTGCGTAGTAAATTGACCGAACCTTTTTGGGCTCCTGGAGTTCTTGCAATATGGCAGGAATCTGAACCCCAGCCGCAGAGCGGCGTAAGATTGCGGCCCAGGGCGCAAGCCCTGGGTAAAGGCGGCGTTGATTCCCCCGAAGGGGCGAAAGAAGACTTGCGATTTTCAAATGAGCTCAAAAGGGCTGCAAGGAAGTTCCAGAAGTACCTGCGGTTGCGCCCGAATGGCCCTATTTTCAAAAACATCGAACCAGTGGATCAGATTGATCGAAGGTAGCTTGAACAGTCCCCGACGGGCACGCCACACCCGTCCTCTCACTCGCTAGCGTGGTAGGTGTAATACCCCGTCCGGTGCCGCACCTTCACCGGCATCGCCGCTCCGTGCACCGCCACCTCAATTCGCCGGAAGGCGGAATCCGACAGCTTCCTCGAGGGGTAATACGCCAGCAGATACTGGGTCCGCAGTTCGTCGCTGATCTGGCCGAACGCCGCATCCAGTTGCGACTCCGAATTAGCGTAGAAATATCGTCCCCCGGTATCATTCGAGATCTGGATTAATGCATGTTCGCCTCCAGTGTCGCGTCCGGCACTGGCTTCGATCGGAACGATAATGATGCTGTACACGATGGCCTCGGCTTCCTGGGCTTCGCGCACGGCATCCTGGTAGCTGACGCTGCTGACCGTGTCGCCCCCGTCGGTGATGACCACCATAACCTTCCTCCCATCCCGGCGCTCCAGTGCGCGAGACCCCAGATATATTGCGTCATACAGCGCGGTGGCGGCCCCATGCTGGATCCCGCCTATGGCGCGGTCGATTCTTTTGGAGTCGGAGGTAAAGGGGGTCATTTCGTCCACCACTTCACTGAACTGGTACAGAGAAATAGCGTCTACGGGGCGCAGGATGGCGCTGACAAAGCGGCGCGCGGAGGCCAGCTCCAGCGGCAGGTCTTTGCGGGTACTGAGGCTGGTGTCGATTCCCAGGACGATAGAAAGCGGCAGTTCCGACTCTTTATCGAAAATCGAGATTTTTTGTTCCCGGTCATCTTCTTTGAGCGTGAAGTTGTCCTTCTTCAGGCCGGCTACCGGGGCGCCGTGATTGTCCGTCACGGTCACGAAAACGTTGACCAGGCGGACGTTGACATTGATGGTGGCCCCGGGGTCCTGAGCAGTGGCGCTCAGGCATACGGTAAGCAGAAAGGAATAAATGGCGGCGAGTTTCATCAGCGGCTGTTTGGTTTAGATGCGGGTTGAGCGGCGGAAATCCCTTCCGCCCTGGGAATCTCCGCAGGAAAAGGTTCGCCGTCTGCCCAGACGGCCCCGTCTTCGAAGTACTCCCTTTTCCAGATGGGCACGGTGCGCTTCAGGGTGTCTATCAGCCAGCGGCAGGCGTCGAAGGCAGCGGCGCGGTGGGCTGAAGCGACCACGATCAGGACGCTGGTTTCGCCGATCTCCAGTCTTCCAAGACGATGGATGATGGCTACGTCGCGGATTTTGAATTGGCTTCGGGCCTGGTCGGCGAGCGCCTCCATTTGCTTGAGAGCCATGCTCTCGTAGGCCTCGTAGTCGAGGTAAAGAGTGCGGCGTCCGCGAGTATTGTTGCGGACTATACCTTCGAATGCGACAGCCGCGCCGTCTTCAGGCTGTTTGATCTGGTTGAGAACTTCCTGCGTATGAATTGAGCTGCGGACGATTTCGCAGCGCTGCCCCGATCCTCCGCTTACCGGCGGGAGCAGCGCTACCTCATCTCCATTGCTGAGTTTAGAGTCGGCGCTTGCGTACTCTTCATTCACCGAAATAGCGATGGACGGCATGATTTCCTTCAGCTTGGGAACTTTCCCTTCAATCTGGTCCAATAGATCGGCCAAAGTTGCGTTATCGGGAAGGGTGATCGAGTCATATGCCGTTCCCGTTAATTCCTTTAGCATTCCGAAAAATAGAACACGCACCTGCATTAAGTTCCTGCTCGTTTGGAAGCGGGGACGTTGCCCCACGTGTTGGATGACAACATCTTGGACCGACGGGGCAAGCCCCGTCTCCACACCTTTAACTACGCCCTATTGAGTGTATCGAAGACTGCAAAGAAAAAGGCCGGATCCACTGGATCCGGCCTCAAATATTCCTGATTGATCTTTAGACGGCTGCCTGCCCTATTAAGACCCGCTCCCTCTCCCGTTCATCCTCGCGTTGCGCTCTTGAGGTAGTCGGCAGGGCGATGTTCAGGACATCACTGATGGCTTTCACATAATGCACAGTCACGCCTTCCAACTGTTCCGGCGTCAGGTCTTCTTCGACATTGGTCTTATTTTCCGCCGGAAGAATGACGTCACGAACACCCGCACGCTTCGCTGCCAGAACTTTTTCCTTCACGCCGCCGATGGGCAGCACATTCCCGCTCAGCGTGATTTCTCCAGTCATCGCCAACAGAGGCTTTACTGGACGCCCGGTTAGAAGCGAGACCAGCGCGGTCACGATGGTGACGCCTGCCGATGGGCCATCCTTCGGGATGGCTCCGGCGGGCACATGGATGTGAATGTCATTCTTGGCAAAAAAGTCTTCGTCAATGCTGAGATGCTTCGCGTTGGAACGGACCCAACTGTGCGCCGCTTTCATCGATTCACGCATGACATCCTGAATCTGTCCGGTGATGGTGAGATCGCCTTTACCTTTCATTACGTTGGCTTCCACGAACAGCACATCGCCGCCAGACGGGGTCCACGCCAAGCCGACCACCACGCCGGGGCGCTTGGTGCGCTCGGCGATTTCGCCCTCGCTGCGGACTTTGATGCCGCCAAGGAACTCCACCACGATCTCCGGCGTGACCACTAACTTGTCCGCCTTCCCCTCAGCGATACGCCGCGCCTGCTTGCGGCAGATGGTGCCAATGTTCCGCTCCAGATTACGTACGCCGGCTTCGCGGGTGTAATGGCGGACCACGTAGCTGACGGCTTCGTGCGGAAATTCGATTAGCTCCGCAGTGATTCCGTTTTCCTCAATCTGGCGCGGAATCAGGTATTGGAATGCGATGTGTACCTTTTCCTCTTCCGTATAGCCCTGGAGTTCAATGATCTCCATGCGATCGCGCAACGGCTCCGGAATCGGATCGAGCATGTTCGCGGTGGTGATGAACATGACTTTCGAAAGATCGAAAGTGACGTCCAGGTAATTGTCACGGAACGTCGAGTTCTGCTCAGGATCAAGCGCTTCCAGCAATGCCGAACCGGGATCGCCGCGGAAATCCTTGCCGACTTTGTCGATCTCGTCCAGCATGAACACTGGGTCGTTGGTCTCCGCCCGGCGGATTCCCTGGATGATTTGTCCAGGTAATGCGCCGATGTAGGTGCGGCGATGGCCGCGGATTTCCGCTTCATCGTGCACGCCCCCTAGCGAAAGCCGGGTAAACTTCCGGCCCAGAGAACGAGCGATAGACTTGCCGAGTGAAGTTTTCCCCACGCCTGGAGGTCCCACGAAGCAAAGAATCGGGCCTTTCATGTTGGGCTTCAGACGGCGCACCGAAAGATAGTCCAGGATGCGGTCTTTTACTTTCTTGAGATCGTAGTGATCCGCGTCCAGGATTTCCTTGGCTTTCAGGATATCCACCTCGCCACCAGAACTCTTCGCCCACGGCAAGATAGCAAGCCACTCGATGTAGTTCCGAGTGACCGAATAGTCGGCAGCCATCGGCGACATGCGGGCCAGACGGCCCAGTTCCTTTAGGGCCTCCTTCTTCACATCCTCCGGCATGCCGGCGGCTTCGATCTTCTGCTTGAGTTCTTCAGTGTCGCGCGCGCCTTCGTCCTGCTCCCCCAATTCCTTCTGGATGGCTTTCATCTGCTCGCGCAGATAGTACTCGCGCTGGGTCTGCTGAACTTTGTCCTGTACTTCGGACTGGATCTTGTTGCGCAGTTGCTGGACTTCCAGTTCGCGGGCCAGATGATGATTGATTTTTTCCAGCCGGATGCGGACGTCGGTAGTTTCCAGCGTGTCCTGTTTGTCTGGGGTCGAAAGCGACGGCAGCGAGGAGGCAATGAAATCCACCAGCCGCCCGGCTTCGTCAATGTTCATGGCCACCGTCGAAAGCTCATCCGACAAGGTCGGCGAACCCGCTACGATCTGCTGGAACAATGTCAGCACGTTGCGTTGTAGAGCTTCGAGTTCTGGGCTCTGCGGGGGAATAGCTTCTGGAACCGAGTCCACCCGGGCACGCATGAAGGGCGAAAGCTGAGCAAATTCAACCACCCGCACCCGCTCCAGCCCTTCGGCGAATACGAACAGGCTCTGGTTGGGCATTTTGACGACTTTGTGGACTACCGCCAGGGTGCCAACCGTATACAGGTCGCTCGCCTGGGGGGCATCAACCCGGGCTTCGCGCTGCGCTACCACCACTATGGTCTTGTCTTCGCCTAGTGAATTTATAAGTTGGACAGAGCTTTCCCGGCCTACCGTGAGGGGCAATACCGCATGCGGGAACAGCACCGTATCCCGCACGGGGAGGATCGGAAGTGGTTGTTGCAGATCAACTTCCGCAGATGATGGCGTGCGATCCGAAGACGATTCTTGTGCCATATTTTTACCTTGAGTGTATCTCGCTCAAGTTTTGATGCTGCTTGGGCCCACTAGGATGCAGACTGCTTATAGATCGGATTCTACCCCTGGCATAACCGCTTTGCACCAAACCAAGGTTCCACACATGTGTATGCCCGATGTACCCTCAAGTTTTTCCCAGATTTCGCTACGGATTTGCACGGATTCTCACCGCTTGGTGAATTGATATCCGTGATTATCCGTGCCAATCCGTGGCCAGGACTCTTTATGCCGCTGGGTAAATCCCTAACACCTTCACCAGATCGGCCACTTCCCCTAAATGATTCAGCGCTTTTCTCGCAACGGCATCGTTCCCTCGAAGAAAATCGGCGTAAAACACATACTCCCAAGGACGGCCGCGCATCGGCCGGGATTCGATCTTGCTCAGGCTGATGTCACGCAGGGCAAAAACGCTCAGGGCCTTGTATAACGCTCCCGGCACGTTTTTCAAGCGAAAAGCGATTGAAGTCTTGTTGGCTCCCGGCAGTACGCTCTTTCCTCTCCGGATGAGGAAAAAGCGGGTGAAATTCTTCTTATCGTCCTCGATGCCCGCCGCCAGGATTTTCCCTTTGTAAACCGCTGCTGCCTGCCTGCCCGCGATGCCGGCGGCATCGGAAATATGCTTTTCGGTCACATGCTTGACGCTGCCCGCCGTGTCATAAAAAGGAACGGCTTCAATGCTGCGGTGCTTCAGGAAAAAATCGCGGCATTGGTCCAGAGCTACCGGATGAGAGTATGCCTTGCCCAGATCGCGCAGCTTCACCCCCGGAGCTGCAATCAGATTGTGCACAATGCGCAGACGGTATTCCTTCTGGATAAAGACCTCGCGGGCCAGCAGAAGATCGAAGTGTTCGGTGACCGACCCGGCCAGTGAATTTTCGATGGGAATCACCGCGATACCGACCGAACCGCCCTCAAGCCGGTCAAAGACCTCCACCGAACGGGCACACGGAACAATCGTGCAGCCCGGAACCATGCGGCGGGCCGCCTCGTGGCTGAACGCGCCTAATTCTCCCTGGATCGCAACTTTCATCCTCAGCACGTTAGCTGGCCTGTGCGGTGGAAAGCAAATCCTTTTGTAGGACCAGGGCGTCCACCCCATTCGAGTAGTAACGGGGAATGGTCTTTACGATGAAATACTGGTGGTGTTTATAAAAGGTGAGGGCAGAACGGTTATCCACGGCGGTTTCCAGAGATACGTTATGGCATTTCAGGGTGCGCAGGCGGTCTTCGGCTGCTTCCAGGAGCATGGATCCGATTCCCAGCCGCCGGGCGTCCGGCAAGACATCGATTGTGATCACGTGCCCAGCCCCATTGCGGCGCGTGGTGGCAACTAGAAACCCCAGGATTTGGGATTCATCGTCTTTGACCAGGATGGTGAAGGCGCCGCGTAGGGCCATGTAGGCCGCCAGTTCCCGCCGAGAGTAGGCGATGCCCGGAATGAAACATTGCTGGTCAATGCGCCACAGGGCCTCAAAGTCGCGGGAGTCAGCGTCTCTCAGGGTAAGGTCCACAGGCTTATTCTAACCGTGCTCGTGTGGCTCAATTTGAATTCCTTCGCGTCCTTCGCGGTCTTTGCGGTTACGATCTGTGATTTGGGCAGGTTACGTGAAAGATCTTGACTGCAAAGATCACCAAGAACCGCCGCCAGATCGCGAAGAAAACAAACTCAGCCACCACCCCCACACGTCCCGCTTGCCGACATACCACCCGCGGACGTACTATCGCATCAGAGGCTAGCGTGGGGCACGTAGTCCTCATCTCCGGAATCATCGCGGTCGCGGCATTGCTGCTGTGGTACGTCGGCTTCACTCAATACAATCGGCGCAAGGGTGTTAAGGCCCTGCATTGGGTGGAAGCTGCCTGTGCCAGCGAAGGCCGGATCATAGACTCTCGCTGGCTAAGCGCCAGCCGTGTCAAAGCAAACCTGCGGTTCACCCGGCAGCCCATTGAAGATGCTTCCGTGACCGTTCGCTTGCGGCCCCGGCCTCTGCCGGTGCAGTGGATGTTGAGCCTGTGGCGCGGACAGAAAGAAACTCTTACCTTCGAAGCTGACCTCGATCATGTTCCCGCGTTTAATTTAGAAGTTCTGCGCCACCGCTGGTTCACCAGCAACAGCCCCGCGAACCAGGATACTGGATCGCATAACTGGATGATCTCCCGCCCCGGGCCTGTGGTGCTGACCACCCGTACGAACTGGAACCAGGAACTCACCCCCGTGGTAAACACGCTGATGACTTCCCGCGGACACAGCTTGATCAGCGTGCGCTTCCGCTCGAAGTCACCTCATCTGACCGCTACCGTTGCGCTGGAAAATCTCTCCGATCAGCAGGCTGGGGCTGGATTCTTGGAAGTGGTGCGGGAGCTGGCGGTCGGGGCTTCAGCGCGACAATCCTCAGACTAGTTTTTTGGCTCGGCAACAAATCTGTATCCCACACCTCTTACCGTAAGCAAATGCTCAGGACTGGCGGGATCCTCCTCGATGTACCGCCGCAGCCGCACGATAAAGTTATCAATGGCCCGCGTATCGGTGTCCTCGTGCAGTCCCCAGACTTCTTCCAGAATCGATTTGCGGGAAACAACCTTACCCTGGTTGCGAATCAGATGCCGCAACAACTCCGCCTCCATCAGTGTCAGTTGAGTAATGTTGTCCTTTACCCGCAGCTCCAGCTTGCCAAAGTCAATCGTGCGTCCGTGAAAAGAGAAAACTTCGTACTCCGGGCCGCCGTTTTTCTTGACTGGAGCTCCGGCAAGCTGGCTGGCTTTCATCCAGTCCGACCGGCGCAGTAAGCCCTGTAGACGAGCCAGCAGAATTGCCAACTCGAAGGGCTTGGGCAAATAATCGTCGGCCCCGGATGCGAAACCCTTCAGCACGTCTTCGGGGCGGCCCCGAGCGGTCAGCATGAGCACCGGCACAAAGTGTCTGGCGGCGCGCAGCTCGGAGGCGACGGTAAAGCCGTCTTTTCCCGGCAGCATCACATCGAGCACGACCGCGTCAAAATCCTGCTTCTTGTCCAGAAGCAGGCTAAGCGCGCCTTCGCCATCGCCTACTACTCTGACAGCATGGCCTTCAGCCTCCAGGTTATAACGGAGGCCGTTGGCCAGGTGCGCTTCGTCTTCGACGATCAGGACACGGCTCATGGTTTCAACAAGTACAACTACCTCAGGGGTTGAAGCCCGGAATTATTTTGACCTTTTATCGCAGGGCCAAATCCCTGCGCCACCCCAACTCTAACCGGCTCATGGAGCGATCCGCGGCAGTTCGATCACTACGGTCGTTCCCTTGCCCTCGCCCTCGCTCTCGGCAAAGACCCGTCCGCCATGTTTGCTGGTGATGGCGCGGACGATGAACAACCCCAGGCCTGTGCCCTTCACGGTTCTGAGCGCGCGGGTTCGCACTCGATAAAAACGGCGGAATACGCGTTTGAGTTCCTGTGCAGGGATGCCGGCTCCATGGTCCTGCACGCTGAGCACAATGCGTTTCTCATCGGGCAGCGCGAGGCGCACGGCGATGTCCACTCCCTTGGTGGAATACTTCACCGCATTGTCGAGCACATTCGAGACTGCGGTGTTCAATTCCTCAGCGTCACCATTCACGATGGGGCGAACTCCGTTGATGGATGATTCGAACCGCATGGCGTCCGCTTGCAGATGGTAACGGTTGCGCGCTACTTCGATGCACTCCTGCACCAGGCTCCCGAAATCGAGCTCGGCGTGGCGGCGTTCGCGCTTGTGGCGGGCTTCTCCAGCTTTCAGGACCTGCTCCACCGTGCGCAGCAAGCGGTCAGAGTCATCGAGCATCAGGCGGTAGAATTCGCGCCGCTGGGCTTCGTCCACATCGCGATGTTCCAGGGTTTGCAGGTAGAGGCGAATGGAGGTGATCGGCGTCTTCAGCTCGTGGGTCACCGCGTTGATGAAACTGTCATGTTGCTCGTTGAGGCGGATTTCGCGGACCAGGAAACTGGTGTTGAGGATCAGCCCGGCGGCAATCGCGCCGAAAAATATGATGCCAAAAATAACTTTGACGTCGAACCGCCAGTTGAGGATGATCCAGCCGCTGCCCACCGCCAGCGCCAACCCGGCCAGGCAAACTCCCAGGCACAGGAAAAACAAGGCCGACTTGCGGCGGGCGATGCGCATGTGAGGATTTTACCCCGTCTGCCGCGTGATACCGTATTTTAGGTTTTCTTTGCACACTTTGCGGTTTCTTTGCCAACTCTGCGGCTTCCCAGAGTGGCAAGAAAAATCTCCAATCGCCGAGCACGCACAAAGACGCAAACAACCGCCGCTACATGAACCCCCGTTACAAAACCGTTGGCCTCGGCGAAGTGCTCTGGGACATACTGCCCGGAGGCAACCAACTCGGAGGCGCTCCCGCAAATTTTGCTTACATGGCTTCCCTCCTCGGAGATGAGGGGATTGTAGCCAGCCGCGTGGGCAACGATCCACTGGGCCAGGAAACTTTGCGGAAAATGACCGCGCTAAGACTCAATCACCCAATTTGTGCAGCTTGATCGGCAACAACCGACAGGCACCGCAAGAGTCAATGTCGATGCCGACGGGCAACCTGTCTTTCTCATCACCGCACCCTCAGCCTGGGACTTTCTGGAATGGAATGCAGAATGGCAAACCCTCGCACATGAGACAGACATCGTTTGCTTTGGCACGCTGGCGCAAAGATCTCTCCAGTCGAGGAACACCATCCGGCAATTTCTGCATGCCGTCCCAAATACTGCGCTGCGTATTTGGGACATGAACCTGCGGCAAGAATATTTCTCTGCGGAAATACTGGAGGAATCGTTCAAGTTGTCTCAGGTCGTCAAGCTGAACCACGAGGAACTTCCAATCGCCACTAGGCTGCTCGGCCTGAAGTTTGGCAGCGAAGAAGATGCAGCCCGCCGATTACTGAGTTTGTATGGACTGAACCTGGTCTGCGTCACCCGTGGCCCGAGAGGAAGCCTGCTGATTTCGCCCACAGAGACCGCGAGTCATCCAGGCTTTCCGGTCAAAGTGGCCGACACAGTGGGAGCGGGGGATGCTTTTACCGCGTGCTTAGCCCATCACTTCGTGCGCGGCGTTCCGTTGGAACAGATCAATGAATATGCCAACCGCTTTGCCGCCTGGGTCGCAAGTCAGCCCGGAGCAACGCCATCGCGGGATGAAAGTACCCCAAAAATCTAGCCGCAGATTGACCCAGATCTTCGCCAATTACTGATCTGCGAAAATCCGCGTCAATCTGCGGCTGGTTTGAGGCGTTGAATTAGTCGGACATCGCCACTGGAGCCGGTTCAACGACGGTCGTATTCGCCACCGCGCGAGTCAACGGCGGAGTGGCGGGAAGATGGTCCAGTTTGATTTTGTAAATGTGGCGCGCCAGGCCAAGCTTTTTCAGCGCCCAGATGCCGTACCAGTTCACATCCACTTCATACCAGGCAATCCCGTGCCGGGCCGAAACCGGATGGGCATGGTGATTGTTGTGCCATCCCTCGCCGAAGGTCAGCAGCGCAACCCACCAGCTGTTGGTCGAAAGATCCGTAGTAACGAAGCGACGCGTTCCCCAACTGTGGGTGGCGGAGTTTACCAGCCAGGTGGCGTGCAAACCAACTACGGTGCGGACAAAAATCCCCCACATCAGGAATGGAAGCCCGCCGATGGCGAATAAAATCGCAGCCAGCACGAGGATTGGAACGTAGTGATACTTGGTAATCCAAATGTGGAATTTATCTTTGGCCAGATCGGGAACGTAACGGGCCAGGGTCGTGGTGTCATGGTGCATGGACTTGCCCATGAGGATCCATCCCATATGCGCCCACCACTTGCCGTCGATGGGAGAATGCGGATCACCATTCTCGTCCGAATATTGATGATGAATGCGGTGCGTAGCCACCCAGAAAATCGGCCCACCTTCAAGCGTAAGCGTGGCGCATACGGTCAAAAAATACTCCACCCACTTGGGAGTCTTGTAGCCGCGATGCGTCAGCAGGCGGTGATAGCCCATGCCGATACCCAGGCTCCCCGACACCCACCAAAGAAACATGGAGACCAGCAGCGCCTTCCAGGTGAAGAAGAAAATGGCGGCGATGGCGCCGAGGTGAAAAGCGGTCATGAATCCCGCTGTGACCCAGTTGATTTCTCCGTCCGCAGCGGCTTTCCGGTTTAAAACTTCGAGTTCCATGTATGGGGTCCCTGTGTTCGAGGTAATGATTCCAAATTACCAGTGCCGCACAGGGAAGACTGTAATAGTTATGTAATAGGCGTTATTACGAGAGTAACTTTAGGGCAGGTCTGGTGATGTACCAATGTGAAACAACCATCTACGCGACTGCTTCTTTCACTTCTACCCCGGCCCATTTCTCAAGCAGCGTGATGATGGCGGAATAGTCGAGGTCGCCGTTCCCGTCTTCCACCGCGACATCATAGATTTCTTCAACAATCTCCAGTGCCGGAAGCTTTACCCGGGCTTCTTTGGCCGCTTCCAGCATGAGCTTGATGTCTTTATGCATCAGCTTCATGGGAAAATTGGGAGTGAAGTCGCGCTTGAGCACAAATGGAGCTTTGTAATCCACCACGCCGGAACGAATCATGGATGCCTGAATTAACGGCATGAGGGTTTGCGCATCAACCCCTAATTTCGCGGCCAGGGTCAGTCCTTCAGCAAACCCTTCGTAGATCAGCGCGATTTGCAGGTTCATGGCAATCTTGGCGGACTGGCCTTTGCCGGTTTCCCCCACCCGGAAAAATACTTTGCCCATGGCGGCGAACAAGGGTTTTAATTTCTCAACTGCCGCTTCCGAGCCGCCCACTATAAACACCAGCGATCCCCCATCGGCCGCAATCTTGGAACCGGTTACAGGAGTGTCCACGTAATCTGCTCCCCGCGCGCGGACTCGCTCGGCAAACTTTCGCGTGGCTGCGGGTGAGATGGTGCTGGAGTCCGCCACAATCATGCCCGGCGTGAGCGACTGTTCAACGCCGTCGGGACCAAAAAGCAGGCTTTCCACGGCCGCCGTGTCGGAAACGCACATCCAAACTACTTCTGCTCCCCGCGCTGCTTCCGCAGGAGTCGCGGCGCTACCCGCGCCTTCTATGGTTTTTCCGGGAGTACGGTTCCAAACGGTTACATCGTGTCCGGCTTTCACCAAGTTGGTGGCCATCCCCCGGCCCATGATCCCCAATCCCAGAAACGCTACCTTCATCTTGTAATCTCCGATCTATCAATGCGAACCAAGTTGATTAGAACTTACCCGGCTACTATGGTCAAGAAATCCCGTCCACATGTTCTAAAATACCTGTAGGACCCAGGGTAGTACAGTGCCAGCACCCCCGGTTCGGCACTTCATGTTAAAGCACACGCTTAAGAATCCCGCGTTGCGTAAGCGTGCCAGTAATTTTGGTCACCTGGTACGTGACTCCGCGGTCACCCCGCGCATCGGGCAGACCCATAAACCCAAGCTGGTCACCAATGGCGAGCTTGGGCTGACCTTTATTGGTCATTCCAGTTTCTTCGCCCAGATCGGCGGGCAGAATATCATCATTGATCCCAACTTTGCCAAGTGGCTCTTTGTTTTGAAACGTCTGCGCAGACCCGGCACCCGGCTGCGTGATCTACCCCCGATTGATGTAGTGCTGGTCACCCATGCTCACTTTGATCACTTGCATCGTCCTTCGTTACGTTCGATTGTCTGGGAGGCGCGGCGGCGGAAAAAGGCCCCTATCATTGTCGTCCCGCGAGATGTTTTTGATCTGGTTTCCGACCTTGGTTTTGAAGATGTGGTGGAGTTGGACTGGTGGAACAGCTACCGCCATCATGACCTCACCGTCACCCACGTACCTTCCAAGCATTGGGGTGCCAGGGTCTTGAAGGATTCCCATCGCGGCTACGGCGGTTATGTCCTGCGAGGCGGCAAGCACTCTCTCTATCATGCCGGGGACACGGCTTATTTTGGCGGCTTCCGTGAAATCGGGGAGCGGCTCTCGCCGGAACTTGCACTGCTGCCGATTGGGGCTTATAACCCGCCCTCATTTCGCAACGTACACACCAGCCCCGCCGACGCCACCAGAGCATTCCTGGATTTGAAAGCGCGCTGGATGGTCCCCATGCACTATGGGACGTTTCGCCTGTCCCGCGAACCTCTGGACGAGCCTTTGCAACTGTTGCGGCAGGAGGCACGGGACGCGGGAATTGAGAAGAAAGTCGTGGTTCTGGAAGAGGGTGTGACCCGCTTCTTCTGAGTTTCTTGTAGGGCGGGCACTCCTGCCCGCCCTGCCGCCTGCGGTACAAATCTGAGCGGCGAATAAAATTGCCGGGAACAATTTGTGGCACTGTCAACCGGCGGACGCCAGTGTCCGCCCCACACCTTATCAATACGCCAGCAGAATTCGCAGGTCTCTTACGTTGTTTCCAGTTGGGCCGGTGATGATCGCATCACCCAACGAATCAAATAAGGGATAGGCGTTGAACTTCGCCAATGCGTCCTGGATATTCAGGCCGTTGGCTTGGGCGCGCTGTTGTGTCGTTCCATCTACTACTGCGCCTGCCGCCGTGCTGTTGCCGTCGATTCCGTCCGTGCCCGCACTTAAAACCACAATTTTTTCTCCACTGATTCTTTGTGCGCACTCCAGGGCAAACTGCTGATTTCGCCCGCCCACGCCTCCCTTCGTCACTTTTACTGTGACCTCTCCGCCGGAAATCAAACCCGCCCGTCCGGACCTCTGCCGAAGGTCGCGCAGGCGATTCAGCAGGTAGCCTGCTGCGCGCGCGTAGTCCCAATCATCGCAACTGTTGTCCACTTCAACCACAAAACCTTCGTGCTTCGCAGCTTCAGCGGCACCATCAATGGCAGTTTGATTGGAAAGCACGGTACACCAGCGGGAATTGTGAAATGCGGGATCGTCGGACTTCGGGGTTTCTTCCAGCGCGCGCCGGCGAAAAAGCTCGCTGACGGAGGCCGGGAACTTCGCCGCCAGGTCGTATTTTGTGGCGATGGCGTAGCAGTCTTCCACGCTGCTGGAGTCAGGCATGGTGGGGCCTGAGGCCAGAGCATCGGGCGTTTTGTCGGGCACATCCGAAACCAGGAGCGACACCTGCATCGCCGGTGAAGCCGCCAGCGCCAGCCGGCCCCCTTTGATCGCAGACAGATGCTTGCGGATCGCGTTGATTTCCCCAATCGGCGCGCCGGAGTGCACCAGCACGCGGTAAGTGGAAATTAAGTCGTCCAACCTAATCTCGTCGTCAATTGACTTTTCTGCCATCGCGGAGCCCCCACCGCTCAGCAGAAAAATGACCAGTGAGGCTGCATTCTGCGCGCTGAGTGATTTGAGCATGGCATCGCCGGCTCGGACCGACTCTGCGTTGGGGGTGGGGTGGCCGCTGTGGAAATAACGAAATCCTCGGAGTTGCGACGACGGCTCAGTGGAGCTGGCGATAATGCCTTCAAAGCGGCTGCCCGCCCGCTGTTCCAAAGCTTGCACAAGGCTATGCGCAGCCTTGCCGATGGAAACTACGAATATCCGGCCGTATGAATTGAGGTGATAGAGATCTTCCCCGATGCGCAGCACGCCGCGCTCGCATTCAACATGACGCGCGAAAGCTTTCTCTACGCCGGCCACTTCCAGCGCATGATGGAACCATTGCCGGACCAGCCCGCGCATAGCGGCGGCTTGTTGGTTGCCCGGAAGTGAAGGCATGTTTCGATTATAGGAGTGCCCATGCCCGGGGTGGATGATTCAGGCTACAATTCACAAGGGCTTTCTTATGGGA
This sequence comes from uncultured Acidobacteriota bacterium, assembly GCA_963837365.1. GTDB lineage: Bacteria > Acidobacteriota > Terriglobia > Terriglobales > Acidobacteriaceae > CAWBXL01. The sequence continues at coordinate 946,415 of CAWIMW010000001.1, read as the reverse complement.
AAATCGAAGACTTGGGGAATGGTGGCAGCAGTTGTGTTTCTGGCTGTCGTAGCGGTGTTTGCATTTCGCCACTCTGAAATGCTTGGCAAGAAACCGCATTCTGTTACTTTGCACTGGGATGCCTCGCCCAAAGCTACTTCCTACAATATTTACCGGCGGACAGAAGACGGTGCCTTTGCAAAAATCGGCAGTTCGCAGACCGCAAGTTATGTGGACACCCCGGTTCCCTCAGGCGCAATTTTTTTCTATGGTGTGACTACTCTGGAAGGACAGCAGGAAAGCAAGATTTCCAACGTAATCCGCGTGGAAGTTCCTAAGGATTAGATTTCAGAGTTTCTAGCTGCTGCTTGATCCAGGCTTCCAGCGTGTCCCTCATCTCGCGCAATCTTCCTTCAAAAAAGTGATCTGCGTTCTCGATGATTTTCAGCTGGCACGGCTCAGGCAGCGATTCAATCAGGCGCTCCAGGTCAGGCAGGGGAGCATACTGATCGCGCGCACCGCTGACAAATAACTTCGGCTTCGAGCATTTGTGCAGAAAATCAAAACTGTAGCCACGATCATCAATGGGAGATATCGGCAGGCCAAGTCCGATTGCCGCCTTGATTCGCGGGTCCGGACACGCGACCTGCAGTCCCACTACCGCGCCAAAGGAAAATCCGGCAAAGAACATGGGAAGATGAAATTCCTGCTCCAGCCAGTCGAGTGCGCTGCGGACATCTTCCAGTTCCCCGCGCCCGTGGTCGTGCTCTCCCTGGCTCAAGCCTGCACCACGAAAATTGAAACGCAACACCGGGAAGCCAAAATGATTCAGGGCCTTCATAGTATGGAACACAACTTTGTTATGCAGGGTTCCGCCGTAAACCGGGTGAGGATGGCAGACCAATGCCGCGTAGGCTGCCTTGTTGGAACCTTCATTCAACAAAGCCTCCAGGCGTCCCGCCGGGCCATTGAGGAATAGAGAGCGGATCGCATTGGGGGCAGCATTCATTCAGCTTTCAAGCATAGCAAGTCATTGCCAATCGGTGAATGCGGCCCATCAAAAGCATCAATTCGCCTGTCTACGAAGCCCTGGGTTATGCTCAAAGGCATGGATGTCGCTGCTTTTACGCGCGCATTGGTGGACATTGAGTCGGTTACTGGGAATGAAGGCCCGATCGGGACTTTCCTATGCCGGCAACTTGCGAGCATGGGCTATCAGGCCCAGAAGATTACCGCAGAGCTGGAACGCTGCAACGTTTTAGCCACCTCCCCGGAACAACCCAAGCCTGAGGTTGTTTTTTCTACCCACATGGATACCGTCCCTCCATTCATTCCTTCCTGGGAGGACGCGACTTGCATCTACGGGCGCGGGTCTTGCGATGCTAAGGGAATCATTGCCGCCCAGGTTGCGGCGGCGGAGCGGCTCAAAGCAGAAGGCATTCATGTGGGACTTCTGTTCCTGGTGGGCGAGGAACGCGACAGCCTGGGGGCCAAGGTCGCGAATGAAAAACCAATCGGCTGCAAGTTTCTGATCAATGGCGAGCCCACAGAGAATAAGGTTGCCATCGCATCCAAGGGCGCGCTGCGTGCCGAAGTTTCCGCCCGCGGGAAGATGGCGCACTCGGCTTACCCGGAACTTGGGGAATCAGCCATCGACAAACTGGTGGAAGCGCTGCACCGGCTCCGGGCTATGGAGTTGCCGGTTGATCCGGAAGTCGGGCCTTCCACACTAAATATTGGAGTCATTGAAGGCGGACGCGCACCCAACGTGATTCCCGACAGGGCCAAGGCGCAACTTCTCTATCGCCTGATTGGCCCGGCGGAAAAACTCCGTGAACAAATTCGAGCGACGGTCGGCGACCTGGCCCGCGTAGACTTCACCCTGGAAATTCCCTTTGTCCGTTTGCGCACCTTAGCCGGCTTGCCCACCATGGTGGCGGCCTTCACCACCGACATCCCGGCACTCAGCAATTGGGGACAGCCTATGCTTTTGGGGCCGGGATCAATTCACACCGCCCATACTGAAGGTGAATACATCGAAAAGAAACAACTGCTTGAAGCCGTAGACCTGTATTGCTCGATTGCCAAACAACTGGTTACCTGACTCCTCTAGTAAGTAGCGACGCGCACCCGCAACACCTGTGGCACAGAAGTAAAGTTCAGGCCCCAGTCGGTTTGGTCGCCATTCCAAATGCGGGTGAAATGCCACACCCCATCCTTGTAGGTTCCTTCTTCTACTCGCACAAACTGGCGTCTCTTTCCGGAAGCCGGGTCGCTCAATTTGAAATCAACGCGGGAGAACAACCCTGTGACCAGGAATTCATTATCGCCAAGCTGCGCCACCAGCGCCCGTCCAATCGGTTCTGAACTTCCCCGGCGGATGCTCACCGGGGCCGAATTGCGCCAGGCCATAAGAAATCACCGCCTGCCAGGCGCCGAAGTCGAGACTTTGCGACGGCTTCCCTTTTTCTTCCGCGACCCCCTGGAGCTTCCCCTCAAAGTTAAGCTTGGCAATTTCTCGTTGCATCGGACCAATCAGCTCGTAGTTCATCGCGAACTGATGAATCAGATCGTCATCCACTTTTGCTGCACCCAGCGGAAAATTGACATAGCGGGTGTAGTCCAACCCGAAAGGTGAAAAGCCGATCGCCTGATGACCCAGAGCGGCAAAGAAGTAGCGTGCATAGGAAGCTGAATTACCTGTTTCAGGAACAAACAACGCATTGTCAGCCCGCTGGTAAAGATCGAGAACTTTCAGGTAACGAGGGCTGTCCGGCAGATAAATGTCAGGCGCCAGAAGATCAATCGACGGAGCCGCCGCCTTCCAGATGCCAATCACATTGTCGGTAGGGCCTCCGCTTTCGTAAGTGGTCGGAGGCCCGGGGTTCAAAGGATCCCGCAGGGCAGCATTGACATATAACGGCAGCGGATAGATTGCTTTTCCGGCCGCCGCGATTTGCTCGATGTAATGCGCCACCGACCAGGCGTGAAAAAATTCGTCAGCCTCTGACCCAAAAACTTCCTGCCAGCTCCCAGGTTGCTTGTGCAATGCAGTCAGCAGCGCCGCAGGCACCGGAGCTGCAAACAATTTTTGTGCAGCAGGCGAATAATCGCGCACGCTGCCATATGTGCCCGCTTCGTTTTCCACCTGGACCATCAGCACCGTGTGCTGTGCATCAGCCTCTTTGAGGTGACGCATCAACGCGGTGAAGGCGCGCGTATCGGCTTCGAGGGTCGCGGCGGCGTGAGGCGAAGGAGAATCGACGTTGTGGCCTTTAACGTCAACCACCCGCGGATACCGCTCATTGTCCAGCTTGATCCAGCCTGGCGCATAATGCGCACTGCCGTTCTTCCATGTCCCAAACCACAACAGCACCAGATGAAGATGGTGTTCCCGCGTCTGCGCCAGCAGCGTATCCAGAACTGAATAATCGAATCGTCCCGGTTCCGGCTCGAACTGCTCCCAGTAGATAGGCATCTCCACGGTGTTGGCGTGCAGCAGCTCCAGTGCAGGCCACACCTTGGGAAGCATCGCCGGCCACGCGCTGGAGTTATTCACCTGGGCGCCTAACATCAAATAGGGAGCGCCATCCACCAACAGCGCGTAGCGGCCATCCTTGTTAACCAGGCGCGGAAGTTGATTCGCCGGTTGGGCCGCGTGTGCGGCTGTCGCATGAGTGACAAATAGCCAAGTAAGCGCGCACAACAGCCAGCCAAAATTTAATTTGGTCATGTGCCCTCCAAGTGAAGCAGGATGATTGTAAACGTTTACAGCACCAGCCGTGGCAAACTCTGCCGATGTCTGTAAGGTGTGAACCTGGCCAGCATCAAGCCCACTCCGGCCAAACCGGGCTTGATGCGGTCACCAGCGAACTCGGGTTCATCTAGACGCGATCCACCCACAACTCTGTCATCTCGACCGGAGCAGATCATCGCGATAGCGATGATCTGCGGAGTGGAGAGACCTGCTTTTGTCTTCCCTGACCACCACCCCATCCCTTTGCCATCCGAAGCGCGTTCTTTGCGCGAGGAATCTGCTTTTGCTTGTCGGACGCCCTGAGCAAACTCGAATGGCCGGGGCCCGTCCCCAGGAACGATTCCGGCAGCCACTGATATTAGGGCGCAGAAGAATTTGCACCCTGAGCAAGCTCCCACCCACTCGACTCCGCGAAGGGCCAAAACCGGGCAAACCTGGGCCACCCCAAGATTGAGAATGAGTTCTCCTTTTAAGAGTTACGCTCTCGACGTTTATGGCAGATGTGGCCCACCCGCAGCGCCAATCCAGAAATCAGCCGCGAAGCGGCGAAAGAATGCAGCCCAGGGCGAAGGTGCGGGCTTTGCACCTTCGCCCTGGGTCAGAAGAAAAACCGACAAGCCCCGCAAGGGGCGAAAGAACCGTGCTCGGCGACTACCCCAACCCCGTCATCTCGACCCGTCCCCACCCTGTCATCTCGACCGCAGCCGATCATCGCAACCGCGATGATCGGCGAAGTGGAGAGACCTGCTTTACCCTGCGCTGGATGTACAACTCCGGAGGCGCCCCATTTCTCACGGGGTTTGCGAGAAAGCCTGCCCTGAGCAAACTCGAATGGCCGGGGCCCGTCCACAGGAACGATTCTGGCAGCCGCTGATATTAGGGCGCGGAAGAATTTGTACCCTGAGCAAGCTCCCACCCATTCGACTCCGCGAAGGGCCAAAACCGGGCAAACATGGGCCACCCCAAGATTGAGAATGAGTTCTCCTTTTAAGAGTTACGCTCGAAACGTTAATAGCAGATGTGCGCCACTCGCCGGAGAACCTACTGTTTCTTGTCTAGCATCAGCGCCGTTCCGTGTCTTTTGCGCTCCGCCATCGCGCGCCACCAAATCAACTCAGGCACAGGCGTGTTTTCGTGTGCCAGTTTGTCGAGCTTTGTGCGGATTTCAGTAAGGACCACACGGGGCTCTTTTCTAAGCGGACGAGGTAAACATAGTTCGGCTTCAATTTCTCTACGAATGGAAGCAAAATCCGCCCGGAGAGTGTCGTGCCTGTCGGCTCTGTCATCGAATTTTCTAAATGCCTGAAGTGCAGCTCCGAGAGCCACCACCACGCTAAAACCCGCAAACAACCAACCACCCCATGCTGTCTTTTGCCACTGAGTTGCCAAGCTCGCAGCGTTCACCGCAGAGAGCAGCGCAACTGTGCCGCTGACTGCGTAGTGGAGTCTCCAGTAGTGTTTTGCAGACTTCCGATGTGCAACTTGAGCATCAACTGCCCCCTCCTTCCACCTAATAAGAACATTTTCGGGCCCCGCCCAATGATCCGTGCATCCCCCATGATATTGTCCTCACTTTGAAATATAGTTAACACCCTGCCCGAGTGACCGCAGTTTCGAAACTCATTTGTCAACTGAGCCTCTCACTTCAACTAGACGCCTATCACATGCCGGGTACCCCATCCAAACCTAGTTTTCGCTTGGGTGGGGATCTTGACGCTCCCCCATCCCACTCCTGTCATCTCGACCGGAGCAGATAATCGCGACTGCGATGATCTGCGAAGTGGAGAGACCTGCCCTGCTTGCCGAAGGTCCGAGCGAAGTCGAGGAGGCAGCCGAAGGGACCTGCTTTACTCTCCGCTGGATGTACAACTCGGGGGTGCCTGCCCCAACACCAAGTCTACTCGGCGCTACGAGCCGACACGGTTATCGAATCAGTCCAGGACAATCACTAAATATTCAGAATCGCGATCTCTGGCTCGCTGACCAGATGACCGACAAGCTTGTTATCTGCGTCAACGACCGTGTATGACCTTCTCGGAATATGTAGTTCCATTCTCGCCTTTAACTCGTCTGCTTCTTCGATTGTGGCAAGAAAGAAGTATTCACCGGTAGGCTTAACTAGTCTGTCTTGTATTTTCATGCCTTCGAGAACGGCTGGATAGTGATCAACGCTCTGACTGGGATTCAGCCAAGATACATGTACGATCTTGCTCATAGATATTCCCTCTCAGAAATTATACCTAGGAGTATCGACGAAATGCGGTGGTAGATATGCGCCACTCGCCTGTCGAACTTGCCCACTCAAGCCAAAATCGCCCTTGAATGGGCGACCAGTCCGAGCCGATTTGGAAATGAGAGGTATATACTCGGCTCATTTGTACATGACAGACTCCGATCAAAAGGAACTCATTTTAGAAGTTGTTGATCGTTTCCTCACGACATGGAGACCAACGGTCGCAGCTACGATACGAACTAGAATCTGGGATAAGTCTACAGTTTTGGCGGAACTAGCGACAGGCAAAGTGTTATTGCGCGTGGGGGATGGCGAAGAGCCACGTTATTTTCCCAGGCTATTGGCTTTCGAGTTGCTCGGCGACTCCAAGCGCTTTGCATTTGCACTCAAGGGTGCAGATAGATGGCTGCAAAAACTACGTCAGCTGGCCATAGAAAAAGATTCCCTTCAGGTAGAACTGTTGCAGTTTGAAAGAGCTCCTGCGTGGCCACCTGATGCCGATTCTTCAATGCTCTATCTAATTTCGGATCTCTCAAATCTAGTTGAGTCAGTTATTTCTGTTGAGCATCCCTCGGGCGACGAACCAATGGCTAATGTGAGAACAATACCCAAGATTAAGCTCCGTCCTGCGATCCGCGACTTCACGGATATTACCACGGCATGGACCGAGGAATTATCTGTACGCGGCATAAATCCAGTGACAAAAGTAAAAAGAGGCCCACTCACTCCCGCAGAACTAGATCGGACAATTTATAGAAAGTCGGGGATTCAATCGGAACCCGAGAAGCCTCCACAGCGAGTCACGGCGATATCGAGATTTGAATTTATTCACAATTCTGTTATCAGAGCGATCCTTGAGAGAGACTATAAAGAGCTCGTTAAGATTCGCGGCACTGCGCTCAAGGCCCGGTTTATTCTTGCGGGCGGCATCATCGAAGGCCTGCTTCTCGATGCGCTGTTGCAAGATATTCCCAAAGCTATGAATACCTCGACAGGCCGGAGAAGTGGTAGGTCCCTTGAAGAGTGGGGTCTCTCAGCCTTGCTTGATGCGGCGGTGGAATTGAAGCTTATAAGTTCCAGTGCACAGTCGTTTGGCCACGCAGTCCGCGAGTACCGTAATCTCGTACATCCAGGTCTTGAATACAGGTCGGGCTTGACTTTGGCATTAGAGGAGATTGAGATAGCGGAGCGAGTATTGGACATTGTTATTCGCGATCTATCTTCTTGAGCTGCGACACCCAACTGTCGGCACGCCCCTCAGCAATCAACCGATTCTTGGCGGGTGGCGGACCCTTTATCTCTCACCACGAGCAGCACTCCAAACCCTTGGGGTGCCCCATCCTAGCCGCGTTCTTTGCGGCTAGGGTGGGACCCGACCATGAGCACATCTCAATCGTCAAGCAGGCCAGTTATTCTTGTTCCAAATCTCCTGCCTTAACCTGCGCCTATGTTCGCGTCCAGACAAACCCGGGGACGGACGAACCGTTCACCATCCCTGCGTTCGCCGGAGCCCAACGAACCTACCCGCGTTCCCGCCCCTCGCGCACAATTGCAACCAGATCGGCGGCCGACACTTCCAGCTTCACGCCTTTCACATCCAGTGGCGATGCTTTCGACTTTCGCAGCGGCAGAATACGAAATACGGTCCCGTCGCGGCGGCGGATTTCCACCGCCCCGTCGCGCTCGGCTTCATCGAGCACCGTGGCAAAATTTCCCCGCGCCTCAGAATAGCTATAAGACTTCATCGCGTGTTGACCTCCAGTATCTCCAGTTTCAACTCCCGCGCGCGCTCTCTCAATCCGCCATCCAGCGTGAGTAGCGGCGCTCGTTGGTTGATGGCGCATGCCAGTACGTACGCATCGTAGGCGTAAACATTCCATCTCGCCGACAATTCCACCGCCTGCTTCAAACCTACCTCTGCCATGCGAATCGGTATCTCGGCGTAGGCCTCCAAAAGCTCGAGTGCCTCCTTGATGCCGATTGCCTTGCGTTTGAACATGGCCGAAAGTGCGTTCCCCACTTCCCAGTGGACCGAGGCTGGAGCCACCAGAGTTGCTCCACGCGTCAGCCTGACCAGGACCGCCTTTTCCGGCTGCTCCCCGACCACGGCGAGAATAGCGGAGGTGTCGATCACTATTTCCACAGTTCCACATTATACGACATGTACAATTGTACAACAAGATAAATCGAGGATGCTTGACCCAGTGAAGCCGCGCTTGACTTTGGGCCGCGATTCCTCAAGCTTGCCCAAAATCCTGTCAAGCCCCCAAATCCCCCGATTTCCCCCTAACCCACTCACCCAACTCAAAATATAAACTTCCCACCCATGTCCCAATCCACCCCTAAAATGTGTTATAATAGATATATAAGTTGAAAGGCGCAGACTAACTAAGTCCTGCGCCTTTTCTATTTCCAGACACATGCCAGATAACTCTCGGGACCTCCACCCACCAGCCGAGAGTCACGATATCCCCGCCCGCCAGCCCCGCTTCGATGCCAGCCGTCACGGCGAAGTCGGCGAACTGGCTTTCGTCCTCAAAGCCACCTCCCTCGGCCTCACCCCGTCCCGCCCCTACGGAGACCGCCGCCCCTACGACTTCCTGCTCGAGTGCGGCCCCCGCGTCCTGCGCATTCAGGTCAAGTCGGTCTTCACCCCCCGCGCGGGATACCAAAACCGCTACTCCGTAGGCGTCTGCCAAACCACCCGCACCGGCTCCGTAGCCTACAAAATCAACGACATAGATTTCATAGTCGCCTACGTAGCCCCGCTGCAAATCTGGTATGTAATTCCGGTAAAAGTACTTGCCGGCAGAAAAGTAATCTACGTCTACCCCGTAACCAAGCCCAGAAAAAACGCCGGCATGTACGAGCAATACCGCGAAGCCTGGCACCAACTAATGTAGGGCGGGCACTCCTGCCCGCCGCCGTTGACGTTGATGTTGCTGTTGATGTTTGGATTTTGCCTTTGCTTTTGACTTTGCTTTTGCTCATGTGGGGACTGGTGCGCTCGCGAGCCTGCCCTGAGCTTTGTCGAAAGGGGGGCTTTTGGCTCTGAAGTAAACACTTGTATTCGGCTCGTCGACAGAGCCTTGACCGAGTCAGCCGCGAAGCGGCGAAAGAATGCAGCCCAGTGTGAAGGGCGTGCTGTTCGCCCTTCACACTGGGGACCACCGGAACAAAGATAAGCCCCGAAGGGGCGAAAGAATCCCACACCACACGCGAGCGCCTTCGCCCTCCCACTCGCGCTAAACTTGCTGCATGACCTCCACCCTCAACTCCCTGGCTAAGGCCTCCTCCGCCTACCTCCGCTCCGCCATGCACCAACCCATCCACTGGCACGAATGGGGAGAGGAAGCCTTCGCCACCGCCCAACGGGAAAACAAACCCATCCTGCTCGACATCGGAGCCGTCTGGTGCCACTGGTGCCACGTCATGGACCGCGAATCCTACGACAACCCGGAAATCGCCCAACTCATCAACGACCGCTTCATAGCCGTAAAAGTAGACCGCGACGAGCGCCCTGACATTGACAGCCGATACCAAATCGCAGTCAGTGCAGTGAGCGGGCAGGGAGGCTGGCCGCTCACCGCGTTTCTTACTCCGCAGGGCAAACCGTTTTATGGTGGGACCTACTTCCCTCCTGATGACCAGTACGGCAGGCCAAGTTTTCGCCGCGTGCTGACCGCCATTTCCGATGCATACCGCGATAAGAGTGGCGAAGTGACTGAACAGGCCCGCCTGGTTGAGGCTTCTATTTCTCGCGCCGAGGCTCACAGTGGTGCGGGCTTTGCCTTCTCTCCGCAGGTCGTGGATGAAATTGTTCAGGCAGCTCTCAAGATGTTTGACGCTACCCACGGCGGATTCGGCAACGCACCCAAATTCCCCCATCCGGCCGCCTTGGATTTGCTGGCCGATCAGTATGCACGGTCAAACGATGACGCCCTGCATAAAGTTTTGACGACGACCCTGGAAAAAATGGCAACTGGCGGGGTCTACGACCAACTCGCGGGAGGGTTCCATCGCTACTCCGTGGATGAACGCTGGGTAGTGCCTCACTTCGAGAAGATGTGCTACGACAACTCAGAATTGCTGAAGAACTATGTGCACGCTTACCAGGTCACAGGCTCAGAATTTTTGGCCGGAGTTGCCAAAGACATCATCCGCTGGATGGACGAATGGCTGAGCGACCGCGAGCACGGCGGATTTTATGCCTCCCAGGACGCCGACTACTCCATGGACGACGACGGCGACTACTTTACCTGGACCCTCGATGAAGCCCGCTCAGTATTGAACGAACAGGAGGCCCAAGTCGCGTGTCTCCACTATGACATCAACGAAGTCGGTGAGATGCACCACAACCCTGCGAAAAATGTCCTCTACCTGCGGGCGCCCTTGGATGAGATTGGCCGACGGATGAATTTGCCGCTGGAGGCGGTGGCCGCTTTGCTGAAATCGGCCAAAGAGAAAATGTATGGCGCGCGGTTGCAGCGCCCGACGCCTTACGTGGATAAAACCATTTATACAGGCTGGTGTGCGCTTTGCGTCTCGGCTTATTTGGAGGCGGCCAAGGCGCTTGCGCTGGATTCGGCACAGCACTTCGCTCTGCGCTCGCTGGACCGCATTTTGGCTAAGGGCTGGAATCCGCAAAGTGGCTTGCGCCATGTGATTGCGTATTCCGATAGCAATCCAGAGAAACCCAATCTGCCGGGACTGTTGGATGATTATGCTTTTACCGCGTTGGCCTGCCTCGACGCCTATGAAGCTACCAGCGACTTAAGCTATTTTCATTTTGCGCAAAACATCGTGGACCGCATGGTGCAGTGGTTCTACGATCCCACGGGTGGTGGCTTTTTCGATACCGCACAAATTGACAATGCTCAACCAATGCTTGGAGTGTTGGCTACCCGGCGCAAGCCTTTTCAGGACTCGCCTACCCCCGCTGGAAATTCGGTCGCAGCCATCGCTCTGCTGCGGATGCACGCACTCACCAATCAGTCCAACTATCGTGAGCAAGCCGAACGCACGCTGGAAATTCTGGCGGGATCTGCCGGGCAGTATGGAATTTTTGCCGCGACCTACGGCATCGCAGCTGTCCACTTCTCCCAGCCGCACAGCCAGGTTGTGATCATTGGCGAAGACAAGTTGGCCGACCAATTCTACGCGGCGGCAGTACGACCATTCCGCTTTGGCCGGGCCGTAATCAAACTGACGCGCAATCAGGCCGTGGCGCAAAATCTGCCCCCCGCTTTGTCTGAAACAATTCCCCACTTGCCGGCGCTAAAGGAAGGGAAAACAATCGCCGTCATATGCCAGGAATTTACCTGCCTCCCACCAATCGAGACTGTGGAAGAACTCAGAGCAAAAGATAAAGGCTGACGCAGGGTCAATGCGTCAGCCCAAAAAGAGCATGCGCCCGCTCTTACGGCTTCTTCGGGGCGTCGGGTATATCAATTTTCTTGCACTTGGGGTTGTCAGGGTTACACATCGGGATCGGTCCGCCGTCGAAAGCGTACATTAGGGGGACCGCTACGGTCAGTGAAGCACCTACCAAACCAACCACCACGATCATCCAACGAACTGCTCGTTTCATGGTGTTCTTTCTCCTGGGAGGCTCCGTTGGGGGAGGGGGAACCTCACGCACCGAATTCTAGGGTATGTTACTAAAGTAATACAAAAAAAAGTTACTTATTTCCGCAAGGTCCCATTGGACATCTTGTTATCTTAATTATTTTCAACAAGTTAACCTGGTTTACGATTACCGAAAAAAATGTGGTTTTGGGCCCCGGGCGTTACGAAAATAGGAATCGCGGCTTTCAATACCGACATTGTTCCAAGAAAATGAAAACCTTTTCAAAAACTGATGGTGTTCCCGTTTTCTTGCTTCCGCCCAGTTGATGCAGAATTCTCGCGTCCAACATTCGCAGCGGTATTTCATTACAATGAATTCTTATGGATGACGCACTTATCATTGCCGGACGCAAATTCCGCTCTCGTTTAATCGTAGGCACTGGAAAGTACAAATCATTTCAGGAAACCGCGCGCGCGCTGGAGGCCAGCGGTGCAGAGATGGTCACCGTCGCAGTACGGCGGGTGAATCTGGATCGCAGTAAAGAATCGCTACTCGACTACATTGATCCAAAGAAGTATTTTTTGCTGCCGAACACCGCGGGGTGTTATACGGCGGATGAAGCGATTCGTGCGGCGCGGCTGGGGCGTGAAGTAGGGATTTCCGATTGGGTCAAGATTGAAGTCATCGGAGATCAGGCGACTTTATATCCCGATGTACAGGGCACGGTTGAGGCGACGCGCGTACTGGTGAAAGAAGGCTTCACGGTGCTTCCCTACACTTCTGACGACGTGGTTTTTGCCAAGCGGCTGCTCGACGCAGGGGCCAGCGCCATCATGCCGCTGGGCGCGCCGATTGGAAGCGGGATGGGAATTCAGAATGTCGCCAACATTCGTATTCTGCGGGAAATGATTACCGGAGTGCCGCTGATTCTGGACGCCGGAGTTGGCACGGCGTCCGATGCGACCATCGCCATGGAACTGGGAGCGGACGCGGTTCTAATGAATACCGGCATCGCGGCGGCGCAGGATCCGGTGCTGATGGCGGACGCCATGAAACATGCGGTGATTGCGGGGCGGGAGGCTTATCTCTCGGGACGGATGCCGAAGAAGTTGTATGCTACCGCCAGTTCGCCGGTTGAGGGCGTGGTGCGGTGATTGCGCTGGAATTGGGGTCAGTTCCGTCTGTCCCCTTTTTGTCCACGAGCTTGGACACGTTGAACAAGCCGAAGCACCTGGCGGTCAAGCACTCATCGACCAGAGGCACGCAGACGGGCAATTTACCCAACAAAAATACTCGGAAATGGGAATACAAAAAGCTCTTCAAGACCCTGCCGTCGGGGCGTATTGCTGATCAGCGAATCAGCTTTATGTCTTCTTTCAAAATCCCGATCAGCTGTTCACAAAGAACAATCCGCAATATCGTGAAGTAACCGCAGGTGAAAGTCTCGATGGACACTAATCATCAGTTGGAATCCGGAGCGGATCAACGCGCTTGGGTACATGACGTGGGGCAGAAATGAAGAAAGAGCACATCCGTCCTAGCCATTCCGTTGTTTTGCTGCTGTCGTGGTTAGGCAAGTTTGGTCTCAAGGGCAGAAGCGAGCATAACACGCACTAGCTTTCATGGCTGATGGTCTGTATGCGCAGACTCTCCGCTTCTTGCTGAACTGAGTAAAGCGCCCTGGGGATGACGCCATCCTGAGTTCGTATGGATAACCACTTCAATGAACCTTGGGCATGTACCAAGATCGAGTCGCCTTGGGCCGCTGGAGCAAGCCTGCTCCATTTCCGAAAGATCAGCGCTAGGACTGACGACGCGACGGCCTTCTCCGTGATGGAGGTATCAGGGATAGCCCAAATCTGGGTTATCCCGACCGAATCGGGGATGCTCGAAGTGCCAAACGTGGAGAGCGATCCCCATAATCTTGCAGCCTTCAATGCGCTGTTGCGTTCCCTCCCCAAGCCGCCATCGAGTCCGGCTGGTGGAGCGCGGTAGGAAAGCTGTACATGGCGCTAGTTGGTCACGCGGGAGCCGTTTCTATCGAACCGCTGCCAGGCGAACCAAGTCCTTGCGGCACTGATGGCGAATGTACTCTGACTTTCGCGGACCCGTACGCCCCATGTGAAGGAACCCTTTACCAAGTGGACGTTGACCTTCAGTGTTGCCAGCGGCGCTAATCCGCCTAGGCTTACCGACGCCACGAGGGAAGTTGTCTCGCCTGCTGAAAGTCAGACAAAAAGGGGACAGACGGAAGTGACCCCAATTTCTGACTAAGCGACGAAGGCGATCTGTGGTTGATCAGTGTCTGCGGCTGGTTTTTGGTTACGGCCTCTCTTGCGCGGGGCGAGCAGGCGCAAGGTGGATTGTTCCAGTTCGGCCACGAAGGCGGCGGTCCCCAGAGGACGCCCGGTGTGAGTGAATCGGCGCAGAGCCGCGATCTCCGCGGCGGATTCTCCGGCGGCAAGATATTGGATCCACTCCTCCACCGTCCACCGCTTCTGCCATAACTGCAAGTCCAACCACGGCTCCGGGACAGACACTCCGCAGTGCGCGGCGGCGCTTGACCACTCCCACTGCGACGCGGTCTCCACCATGCCGGCGCGAACGGGATTCAACTCCACATAATCAAATCGGGGACAGACGGAACTGACCCCATTTTTCCCGTCCCAATCCGGGAAATCCTCCCAAAAATCTCTTCCCGCACCCCAATCCGGCTCCCCCGCTCTGATACCTTTTCCTCATGGCTCGCTTGCCTCGCGTGGTGGCCGTGCACGTTCCGCATCATGTTACCCAGCGCGGCAATGCCCGGCAAGTCATTCTGGACAACGACGCCGACCGCACCACTTACCTGGAATTGTTAGTTCAGCACTGCGAGCTTTATCACCTGTCTCTGTTGGGTTATTGCCTCATGTCGAACCATGTGCATTTGATGGTTGTGCCTCGCACCGCCCAGGCGCTGGCCCAGAGTCTCAAGCATACTCATGGGCGTTACGCCGCCTACTGGAATGCCCGCCAGTCCTCGAGCGGACACGTGTGGCAAGGACGGTTCTATTCCTGCCCACTCGGCGACTCGCATCTCTGGACCGCGCTCCGTTATGTGGAGTTGAATCCGGTGCGCGCCGGCATGGTCGAAACTGCCTCGCAATGGAAATGGTCCAGCGCCGCCGCCCACTGCGGTGCGACCGCTCCACCTTGGTTGGACCTGGAGTTATGGCGGACGCGATGGACGCCGCAAGCCTGGAGCGACTATCTAGCCGCCGGAGAATCCTGCCGAGATCTGGCCGCGCTCCGCCAGTTCACCCATACCGGACGTCCCTTGGGAACGGCGGAATTCATCGCGACTCTCGAACAATCCACCCTGCGCCTGCTCTCTCCGCGCCGCCGAGGCCGCCGCGCCAAGCCTTCCGCCGATCCTGCGCAGTCGCCAATCGCCTTTGTGGCTTAGAAAAATTGGGTCAGTTCCGTCTGTCCCCGATTTGTCCCTGAAGAAAGTGAAACTACGCGGACTGGCGAAGGTGGATTGGTTGTTCGTGTTCAGCTGCGCGGCCTTCAACCTGATCCGGATTCCGAAACTGCGGGCGCAGAGCGCGTGAACCAGCAACGGACCCAACCTTCGTTTGTGAGACGGACATCGGGGACAGATCGGAAGTCCCAACCACAAAACTCAGTCTGAGCGTGCGTCGTAGAAATGATCCACAGGCTGCGTGAAGGGTATTTTCAACAAGCTCCTAGAGCATTTCGGATTGAGAAAATGGAACTGCAAGATGATGGCTCTTTTCGCGCCTACGTGAGGCTCACAGAAGGTCCACCAGAAAAGCCGTGGAATTGGCGAGTTGCAGTCGTCGTAACGACGGAAAACGGGCTATTCAAAATCAACGATGTGATTTACCTCAGGGACAAGAGGTACTGACACTGAAAGTCGTCTATCGGAACTCCTGACGCGCGGATGCGATGGCTCCCATTGGGTCGGATTCAATAATGCCAAGAAGAAGGCTGGCAACTCGGATAAGCAGAAGTAGAAGATCGTGCCTCATTCCAGGGGCTGGCCCACCCTTCCTCCGTCTTGAAGTTTTTTGTTGAAATCAAAAAAACTGAGGACGGGTGGCCCTCGATAAGAACGAAGGCGTTGTCAAGGCGTAGTGATCCTAATTCTTCAAACCAACGGTTTAGGACGGGTTTGGAACCCAGGAGTTATGCTGCTCCAGCCAACCCTGAAGCTATAAAACCGAAACAATAGAGGACGTGAGATGAGCCGCATATATCAAATTTTTCTGGTGCTGATGTTTGCGCTATGCTTACTAACTGACACATGGGTTCTAAACAGATTTGTGGTACACAGGCCGGTCCATCCCGTCGTCGTCGGCAGCGGGCCCGGTGAGGCGAAGGTAAAATTCGAAAACACCCATTTAGGCGCGGTTGATACTACCGTAGTCGTTATTGTTGTGCTAACCAACGTCTTGGCAGCGCTCCTCGTATGGAAAGCATTTCTAAATGTACGGGGAAAATCGGATAAATCGTGGAAATACAGGGACAGACGATAAATAGGGGACATCCATGATAAGTAAAAGTCAAGGAGAGACGGAGTTCTCCCTGGACTTGGAGAGTGATCGAGTAGAAATCCGAAATACCCCACACAACGAACACCGCGTTGTGTGGGCCACCCGTCCATGCGTTTTCGGCGCTAATGACTCGATACAAGATACGTACCGGAAGATCGATCAGTTGCTCACTGATCCGCAGAGCAGCTATAAGCCGGACCTTGAAAAGTCGCAGTTCGATACGTCGATTTATCCGCAATAAAGAGGTCAGAATGAAAAAATCAGTGCTGATGTTTTGGCTTGGCGTGCTATTGAGCGGCCAGCTGCTCGTTGCTCAACAGGCCCGCGAATATCCCCTCGTTTTGCGAGCTGATGCGCCTGTGTACCCCCCTCTTGCACGCATGGCAAAAATCACCGGCAAGATAGAGGCAGAGTTCACGATCAAGGGCGGAGAGGTCGTTGCAGCGGAAGCGAAGACAGGGCATCCGTTCCTGGTGAAAGCGACAACTGACAATATCAGGAGCTGGCATTTTGCGCCCGAAGTGAATGGAAGGTTTACGGCTACTTTCATGTACGAGTTGCACGGCAGCGAAACAGCCAGCATGCAGAACCCCAAAGTCGAGATGCAGCTACCGGCATTGGTGAAGATCATAGCGGCACCAACCAGGCCGTCGTGCAATGACTGCGAACCGGGTGCCGAGATCGTTGGGAAACCGATCAAACCCTGAGGTTCGTCTATGCCTACGATGCAGGCTGCCTGTGCCTACGATTGCACGTCCCTGCATGCCTACAAATTCACCGGCAAAGAACGGGACGCCGAATCAGGGCTGGATGATTTGGGACAAATAGGGGACAGACGGAACTGACCCCAATTTCCAGCTAGGCAACGAACTGAAGGGTGTCCTGTTGGTCGGAAGGGACAGGTTTTTGACGGCGACCTCTTTTGCGCGGCGCGAGCAGGCGCAAGGTGGACTGTTCCAGTCCGGCGACGAAAGCAGCGTTTCCCAGCGGTCGTCCGGTATGAGTGAAGCGCCGCAGCGCTGTCAGTTCCGCCGATGATTCTCCTGCGTCAAGATATCCGGTCCACTCCGCGACCGTCCATCGTTTCAGCCACAACTCCAGGTCGAGACCGACGGCTGCCGAGCCTAAACCGCAGTGCGCCGCCGCGCTCGACCATCTCCATTGCGAGGCAGTTTCCACCATGCCTGCGCGTACTGGATTTAACTCTGCATAACGCAGCGCGCTCCAGAGATGAGTATCGTCAAGTGGGCAAGAATAAAATCGTCCTTGCCATACATGCCCACTGGAGCAGCGATGCGCATTCCAGTAAGCGGCGTAACGACCGTGGGTTTGCTTGAGAGTTTGCGCCAGTGACTGGGCCGTGCGCGGAACCACGATCAGATGTACGTGATTGGACATCAGGCAATAACCGAGTAGAGAGAGGTCATAAAGTCCGCAATATTCGTGTAGAAGTTCCAGATAAGTGAGACGATCGGCGTCGCTGTCGAAGATGACTTGCCTGGCGTTGCCGCGTTGCGTAACATGATGCGCAATGTCAGTCACTACCACGCGGGGCCGGCGAGCCATGACGACAACTTATCAGAGGCGGACCATAGTTTTACAATATTTGGGGAAATCTGCTCGGATGATTTCCCGGATCGGGACAAAAGAATTGGGGTCAGTTCCGTCTGTCCCCTATTTACCTCAAGAACAGCAGCTCGTCACCAAAACGGGCAGGGGCACTGTGAACTGGACTGCTGCGGAGCGGGCGGAGCTGCTCAAAACCGGGCGTGTTGAAGGTTATCAAGGGCATCACATCAACAGCGTCAATGGAAACCCAGAACTTGCCGGCGATCCAAATAACATTAAGTTTGTTAAAGGCAGCGAGGGTAATTTGGCAGAACATGGCGGAGATTTTCGGACCGTCACCACCGGTGAATTAATCAATCGTTCTGAATTGATGAATAGATCGCTTGGAGCATTGGCGATAGCTCAGATCATTAGTGGTGAGCTGGTGAAATATTCCGAATCCAAAATTACTGGCGTTCAAGAAGCGTGGAGCTTCAGAGACATGATACCGAATCCGGAGGCGTTATTTATTACGGATCCAGCCATAGCGGCTGTCACTCTGGATGGTCAAACTATCACTGTTTGGGGGTCGCACGGAACTCACACTGAATACACAATCCGAAATGGTAAATATTATCGTTCGGGTGACGACAAACC
The DNA here is from genome assembly GCA_963837365.1 of uncultured Acidobacteriota bacterium. Classification (GTDB taxonomy): domain Bacteria; phylum Acidobacteriota; class Terriglobia; order Terriglobales; family Acidobacteriaceae; genus CAWBXL01. Next base: position 928,113 of record CAWIMW010000001.1, on the reverse strand, counting down.
GGTTGATCCTAGCACACTGCAAGGAGCCGAGTTTTCGACGGGATCAACCTGTGTGTTCCGCCCATGCATGATATAACCGTTCGAAAATGTGAAAGGTTCACCGAATGTCCATTGACCTCTTGCGACTAGTGTCGGTAGGTGAAGATTCAAATGACAGAGATACCGAAATGGCATTCTATCGTACGAAGATACCGTGGGTTGGAGAGCAGGCATACTTACATGTCGTTTACAAGCCAGCGGTCCCATATGTCCTGAAAGAGATGGGTAGCGCAATGAGATTTCCTGCTCCCTTCATGGATCTTCTAAAGAAACAAAACGGGGCCATCTTGTTTGCTGGAAGCCTGAGCGTTTATGGTGTTTTATCAACTAATAAATCACTGAATCGAGAGCAACCCTTTATGCTCCCTCCTTTTGATATCGAAGATGAAAACAAACGTTGGCCTCCATATGATCCAGAAAGACTGCTCTGTATAGGTGGGTACGGCTTTGACGGATCTGGAGCGTGTATCGATCGCGAGGATGGCCGAATTCACGTATTTCGTAGAGCGACACGCACACTTGCAAAATCGCCGGTAGCGACTTGGCCCTCACTAGATACTTGGATCAGAACTGAAGTGTCACGATTGTCTTCACTGTTCGACTCAAAGGGAAATCGTCTGGCTGATGAATCTCTCACTATACCTTATTCTCTAAATTGAGTCTTTTCACTGTATCCCAAAACTCTTGTCAAGTCCCCCAAAGTCTCCTTTTCTCTCTAACTCACTCATTTAACTTACAAAACAAGGCAACAATATACTAGCAGGCTGCTGAAAAACTACTCCTAATCCACAGTCTTTTGTGGACAAATAGGGGACAGACGGAACTGACCCCAATTCCGGCTAGGCAACGAAGGTAATGGCGTGCTGTTGGTCAGAAGCGGCGGGTTTTAGGCGACGGCCTCTTTTACGCGGCGCGAGCAGGCGCAAGGTGGATTGTTCCAGTGCAGCGACAAAGGCGGCGTTTCCCAGCGGCCGGCCGGTATGAGTGAAGCGGCGGAGGGCCGTCACTTCCGTCGATGAATCTCCCGCGGCAAGATATCCGGCCCACTCCGCGACCGTCCAGCGCTTCAGCCACAACTCCAGGTCGAGCCCGACCTCTGCCGAGCCTACACCGCAGTGAGCGGCGGCGCTCGACCATTTCCATTGCGAGGCAGTTTCCACCATGCCTGCGCGCACTGGATTTAACTCCGCATAACGTAACGCGCTCCAGAGATGGATTTCGTCGAGCGGGCAAGAATAAAATCGTCCTTGCCATACATGTCCACTGGAGTACCGACGCGCATTCCAGTAAGCGGCGTAGCGGCCGTGGGTATGCTTGAGAGTTTGCGCAAGCGAGTGGGTGGTGCGCGGAACCACGATCAGATGCACATGATTCGACATCAGGCAATAACCGAGCAGAGAGAGATGATAAAGTCCGCAGTATTCGTGTAGAAGTTCCAGATAAGTGAGGCGATCGGTGTCGCTCTCGAACATCGCTTGCCTGGCGTTGCCGCGCTGCGTAACATGATGGGCAATGTCAGTCACTACCACGCGGGGCCGGCGAGCCATGACGACAACTTATCAGAGGCGGACCATAGTTTTACAATATTTGGGGAAATCTGCTCGGATGATTTCCCGGATCGGGACAAAAGAATTGGGGTCAGTTCCGTCTGTCCCCTATTTGCCAGGGAATTGGTACGAAGATCGCGACGATCAAGGGACGCGCTACGGCAGACGCACTGGGCCCTATGTGGATCGGCTTCCGAACGGCAACTGGCCAGCGTACAACCAATACAGCAACGACAGTTACTACGGGGAAGATCAACCGGGGGGATCCAACCCGCCGAGCCTGCCGGGCTTCACACTCCGATTTCGTCTGATAGTTGTTGATGTTCGCAATGGTGGCAACACCATTTACACAAGCAAAACGATTAGCGTCAACTTTTGAGGTGAGAGGATGAGAATCGTCAGTTGCGTCGTCATGATGATTGCGTGCTTGTCAGGCACAGGATTTGCGGCTGACAATCAGCCTATGGACTCCCTTGCAATGAGAATCAGTGCGGTAGATCACTCTGGCACGCTGACCCTAGTTGTCGCTAACAATTCCAAGGATCCCATTAGGATCTGGAAGGAGTCAAACAGTTGGGGAGCTGCCCACTGGCGCGTATTGCTGATCCGAGGCGAACAGCTTTATGTCTTCTTTCAAAATCCCGATCAGCTGTTCACAAAGAACAATCCGCAATATCGTGAAGTGGCCGCAGGTGAAAGTCTCGAGCAGACACTCAATCTCAATGGGGGAAACTGGTGCGGACTGGGATACTGCGGGGGCTACAACGACCATGGTTTCGGCAACAAGAAAGCGAGCTTCCAGCCCGGAGACACTCTCGTGGTCGTTTATGACGTTCCAAGGTCGGCGGAATCAGGCAAGTTTGGGGTCTGGCATGGCGTAGTCGCTGGGCTCATAAAGGTGCAGTAGCTTTCCATGGCTACGATGCGCCTGGATTCAGCTATGACGCCCGCGGCCACAGTTGCAGATGACGCAAACGGCAACACCCTCGGAGATGACAGCAAAACCTACAGTTGGGATGTTGAAAACCGCCTCAGTAGCGTAACTCTGCCCGGCAGCGGGGGCACCGTTTCCTTTCGCTATGATCCGTTCGGACGGCGCATTCAGAAAAGTTCTGCACTCGGCACAACGAACTTTTTGTACGACGACGGAAATCTGATCGAGGAGTTGGACAACGCTGGCAATGTTCTGGCGCGCTACACTCACGGGGCGAGCCTCGATGAACCGCTGGCTCAATTGCGATCAGGAACCGCGAGCTATTATTCGCAGGACGGGCTAGGCTCAATTTCCGCGCTCACCGATTACACTGGCGCGATTGCTAACACGTACACGTACGACTCGTTCGGCAAGTTGACCGCGTCCACCGGCACACTCACCAATCCATTCCGATACACCGGACGCGAGCACGATCAAGAGACGGGTCTTGACTTCTACAGGGCACGTTATCTTGATTCCAGTATCGGGAGGTTCCTGAGCGAGGACCCACTTGGCTTCAACTCTGATAACGGAAGTTTCTACCGCTACGTCAAGAATCACCCAACGTTCTTCAGAGATCCGACTGGTCTCCTGTCCATCGGCCCAGGGTTCAGCCCTCAGTGCTTGGCTGACCTGCTGAACGCAATCCAAATGCTCAAGAATCGTCCTCCTGCATGCGATTGCTGGTTTAGCTCTCATGGGCCTCACATTCCACTTTTCGTCCTGCTCGATAACCCACTCTACACAGTGAACTATGACCCGAAGGGCAACAGTGCGCCGGGAGAGCAAAACACTTTGGCATACATAAATCCCGGTGATCCTTTCAACATTTACATGACGCCCAACGGCTGCAACTCTGGCCCTACGCATATCGCGCAGGATCTGGTGCATGAGTTAGGCCACTTGATGCTGGGCCACTACTTGCCGTGGTATCAGCAGCTGAATCCGCAACAGGAAAATCGCGAACACAACAAAGTTCGCCTTCTGGAAGGGACTTGCGGCTTTGCGGTCCAGACGCAGGGCACATCCATAACGGTGACTGCACAATGACCAACCGAATCCGCGTGACGCTTTGCATTTTTCTAGTGTTGTGTTCGCTGTCTGCTGTTGGCCAGGTTGGGAAAGCGGGAACCGCTGCGGACCTGCTCTTTCGACTGAAACCAACCATGCCCTCGTTCGACGTGGATGCCGACATCACGCTGGAGTTCAGCCTGAAGAACGTATCCCAACACAAAGTTCTAGCAACTCGCCAGGCAAGCCTGCACGATCTCATTTACTTGGACGTTCTAGATGGACAGGGCAAAAGAATCGGATGGCAGGGCAAGATCGTTAGTAGATCGTATCCCTCCGACTTCTTCGTCGTTCTGGAGCCTGGCCAATCCACGACGTTTCGCGCGGTGATTTCGTCGCCTAGCGGCTCGGGATACCAGATCAACAAACCTGGAACTTACCGGGTTCGGGCTGAGTTCTCCCTAGCTCCAAAGGAATACTTTGCTCCCGTTTCCAGTGGTGCGAGGAAAAAGGGACAGACGGAACTGACCCCAATGGCTGACTAGGCGACGAAGGTGATCTGGGCTTGGTCAGAATCCGCGGCGGGCTGTGGATGTCGGCCCCTTTTACGCGGGGCGAGCAGGCGCAAGGTGGATTGTTCCAGATCTGCCACGAAGGCGGCGGTTCCCAAAGGACGCCCGGTGTGAGTGAATCGGCGCAGAGCCGCGATCTCTGCGGCGGATTCTCCGGCGGCAAGATATTGGATCCACGCCTCTACCGTCCATCGCTTCTGCCATAACTGCGCGAGAAATGGGGCACCCCGCGATCGAAAATTAAGCGATCCTCGCCAGAGTTATCCTTTCAACTGAGATGTGTGCCACCCGCCGGTCAGTCTGGTCGGACAAAATCTGGTGCGGGACCACCAGGTGGAATTAATCGATGATTTGACCTTGGTGAACCCCGCGCTGATCAAGCGCAGCGTCTACATGAAAATTAACTGGTCGTTTTCCGGAAAATGATTACCATTCTCCCAGCGGAGTGATAGGCGCAACTTTTCCTCGCGCTGGTATGTCCAAATAATAAAGGGACGGCTTATGCCGTCCCTCGATATTTCTGCACAGGTAAAACCTCACAGCATCTTGGCGCTTTCCACGTGGATGGTATCGCCATCAATGTGTCCGGTCACAGCTACGTGATGGCCTACATGATCCTTTAGAACATCGGGGTTTTCCACAGTGAGGACTTTCTTGTCTTCGTCAGTCACTACGACCATTTTCGCGCCCTTTTCCAGGCACTTTTTCGCGCACGCGGCATGATCAGCGCTCATGCCTTTTACACCGCATCCGGAATCTGTGACCCAGCCATTCACAGTCGACTCTTTTGCCATGTCATCGCCGGCCACAGCCATCGGAACCAGGAACGACATTGTGCAAAGGATGGTACAAATAGCTAATACTTTCTTCATAATCAAGTCTCCTCTAGATCTTCCTGCGGCCGCAGCCGCGTTTTTGGTCTTGTTCCCACAAACCGCTACCCGAACGCCACCGCTGAAACGCCTGGGTGAGTAGTCGTTACTGCTCAATAGAGTGGCAGCCCGGTAACAGGTTACACAATCATTTTCCGAAACCGGGGATTTGTGGAAATATACCACACCGCTGACTCTATTTACGTGCGGAATTTGTGTTTGGAGGTTGCGGTGGTTGAGGAGAAGGGGCGACGTAAATCACCTCGCCCGGCTTGGCATAGTGGAGCTGCTCGCGCGCTTCCTTTTCAATAGTTTGGGGATCTTCTTTCAGGGCCTTGATTTCATCCGCAGCCTGATCGTTTTCTTTTTGCAGGCCATCTACCTCTTTTTGCAGGACCTGGTATTCGGCTTTCTTCTGGCGGTAGATCACCATGCCATTGGCGCCAAACATCACATGCAGAAATAGCCAGGCAGTCAAAGCGAAAACTCCAGCGGTGGCAATGCGACGGCGCGCGGGGTGCAGTTTGGCTGCAATGGGACGGACCCGCTCTGCCCAACGTTCGGCAAAGGCTTCAGCCTTGGGGGCCTGTTCCGCCAAAGCAAGCAATCCTTTTTCGGGGATCGCTCGGCCGGAAATTTTGCGTGGTTTTACTCGAAGATCCATTGCTTGGCGGCGGCGCTGAGTTTTTCCAGTTCACCAGGGCTGCCGGCCTCGGAGTAGACCCGTACAACTGGTTCTGTTCCTGACAGGCGATAGCACACCCATGAACTGTTCGCGAACACCAGCTTGAGTCCGTCGGTCCGCACGACCTCATCGATCTTGCGGCCCAAAAATTCGCTGGGTTCGAGACGTAACTTCTCAGTAAACTTTGCTTTCACTTCCGGGGTCAAGCGGAAGTTCTCCCGTTGTGGGTAGAAGGAACCAACTTTGACAAATAGCTCCTTTAATTGCTGCCCTAATGATTTTCCCCGGCGGGCGACAGCTTCGCAGCAGAGGAGTCCGGCGAGGACCCCATCTTTTTCGGGGACGTGGTGGCGTATGGAGAGCCCGGCGCTCTCCTCGCCTCCGATGACGATTTTGTCCTGCTTGATCAGCTCCCCAATGTATTTGAAGCCTACGGGAGTTTCGTGAAGTTCGATTTTGTGATGCTTGGCCAGAGCGTTGACCAAGTTCGTGGTGGCAACCGACTTCCCCACCCCGTTCTTCCAGCCCCGGCTTTCCACCAGATAATCGAACAGCAGCGCGATGACATAGTTGGGCTGCATGAAGGTGCCGTCTTCATCCACGATGCCGAAGCGGTCGGCGTCGCCGTCGGTGGCTATCCCGATGTGGGCTTTTTTCTCTTTCATCTTGGTGCGGAGCTCTCCGAGAAGATGGTCGTCGGGTTCGGGGGCGTGGCCACCGAAAAGTACGTCGCGGATGTCGTGGACCGTGAAGGTGTCTACGCCATTTTCGCGAAGCAGCGAGTCGGAGTATCCACGGGCGGCTCCCCAGAAGGGATCGAAGCCTACACGCAAACCGGCCTTTTTTATGACAGCGAAATCTACGAGCTGGTTAAGACGGGAGAGATACATCCCACGAGGTTCGAGCGGCTTTGCAGCCGGAGGGTTGGTGGCGGGGCCGAGACCCTGATTCTGGTCCAGGGATTCGATTTCCGCTTCAATCCTTTTCGTGATCTCGGGCAGGGCGGGTGCTCCATCCGGGGTGGAGAACTTAATGCCGTTGTATTCCGGCGGATTGTGCGAAGCGGTGAAGTTTACGGCGCCATCCGCGCCTTCTTGAATGACTGCATACGATATGGCCGGAGTTGGCGCGGCCTCGGCAATCACCAGTGGAGTGATTCCATACGAGGCGAGAATCTGTGCCGAGATTTCACAAAATGTCTCGCCTAAGAACCTGGGATCACGGCCTAGGATGACGCGCGCTCCCGAAGGCTTCTGTGAAACCACGTAACGGGCAATCCCGTGCATTGCCCGTCGGACGTTGGCGAAGGTAAACTCCTCGGCGACGATTGCGCGCCAGCCTGAGGTACCGAACTTGATTTGCGTGGCCATGGAAATCTTTACCCCGGGTAAGAATTGAAGTGCCGTAAAATCAGAAAGCGATTCTATATGACTGACAAAATCCTCGTCCTCAGCACTGCCGGGTCTGAAGCAGAGGCCAACCAGATTGCGCGTTCGTTAGTTGAGAGGCGGTTGGCAGCCTGCGTGAATATTCTCCCTAACATCAAATCGGTGTACCGGTGGAAGAACAAGATTGAAGAAAGCGGAGAATGTTTGCTGGTAATCAAGACCACAAGAACAGTGTTTGCACAGGTCTGCGAGGCAATTAAGAATCTGCACTCTTATGAGATGCCCGAGTGCATCAGTTTGGCGGTAGAGGACGGCGGGGTGGAGTATTTGCGCTGGATTGAGGAATCGGTTGCGTAGGGCGGACACTCTTGTCCGCCCTGCCGGCAGTAGTACAAATGCTTCAACATTTACGGCACCGCCGGCAGCGCGGGCAGGAGTGCCCGCGCTACACGGCGGCTAGAGCTTGATCGAGATCGTCGATGATGTCATTCAAATCTTCGATTCCTACGGAGATCCGCACCATGCCGTCGGTGATGCCGATAGCTTTTCTTCCCTTTTCTCCTAATGCGGCGTGGGTCATAGTGGCGGGATGAGAGATTAACGTTTCTACTCCGCCCAGCGATTCTCCCAGCGAACAGATTCGGGCTTTCTTCAGCATTTTTTTGGCGTTGGCAAGAGAGCCGGTTTCAAAAGTAATCATGGAGCCGAAACCACTCATCTGCCGGCAAGCCAGTTGGTATTGGGGATGGTCCATCAACCCGGGGTAGAAGACCTTTTTTACCTTTTTGTGAGTGGCCAGGAAGTCGGCTACCGCCCTGCCGTTGCGGTCGTGCTGCTCCATGCGGACGGCGAGCGTCTTGACGCCGCGCAGCACCAGCCAGCACTCAAACGGAGAGAGAATCGCGCCTGCGGCCTTTTGCAGGAAGGCCAGCTTGTCCGCGTGTTCCTGTTTCGCACAAATCACTACTCCGCCAAGCCCATCGCTGTGACCATTCAAAAATTTGGTGGTGGAATGGACCGACATGTCCGCCCCCAGAGCTAGCGGCTGCTGGAAATAGGGGGACATGAAGGTGTTGTCCACGACCAAGTCAACTTTTCTGCTGCGGCAGATGCGGCTGATGGCTTTGATATCGCTGACCGACATCAGCGGATTGGTCGGGGTCTCGATGTACACCATGCGCGTGTTCTTGCGGATAGCGCGCTCGACATTGGCTGGGTCGGTGGTGTTGACGTAACTGAATTTCAGGCCAAATTCAGCCAGCACCTGGTTGCATAAGCGCGGAACGCCGCCGTAGAGATCGTGGCCGCAGACGATATGGTCACCAGCTTTCAACATGCTGAAGATGGCGTTAATCGCCGCCATGCCGCTGGCAAAGACTTTGGCGGCTACTCCACCCTCAAGCGCGGCAAGGTTGGTTTCCAGGCGGTCCCGCGTGGGATTTGAAACGCGGGAGTATTCGTAGCCCTTGTGTTCGCCGATTCCCTGCTGAACATAGGTGGACGTGGGGTAGATGGGTACGGTGACGGCTCCGGTGAGTGGATCAGGCTCCTGGCCGGAGTGGATGGCGCGGGTGGCGAAGCCGGGAGTTGTTTGCCTTTTCATATCGTTCCTAAATCCGAAATGAGGGGGAATAATCTAGTTCTCAGTTCTCGGATGTCAGTTCTCGGTTAAATCCCACCTTCGAAAATCTTCTTCGACAAGTAGCGCTCGGCGGAATCTGGGACGACGGTTACCACTCGCTTTCCAGCACCTAGCTTCTTTGCCGCTTGCAATGCCGCAAATACATTCGCTCCGCTGCTGGAGCCGGCCAGCACACCTTCGAGCGCTGCTAATTTCTTCACGGTTGCGAAAGCGTCGTCGTCACTCACCATGATGATTTCATCACAGACCGTCTGGTCGAAATTCTTGGGAATAAAACTGGAACCAATGCCTTCCACCTTGTGTTTACCTGGCGGGCCGCCTCCCAGAACTGAGCCTTGCGTTTCTACCGCTATGGCAAGAGCCTTGGGTAATTTTTCCTTTACGTATCGTGCTACTCCGGTAAAGGTCCCGGCTGTTCCAGCCCCGATGACCACCGCATCAATCCGGCCATCCATCTGCTGAAAAATCTCGGCTGCGGTCGTCTGACCATGGAAATCGGGGTTGGCGGGGTTTTCGAACTGGCGGGCCATAAAGCCCTTGCAGGCAGCGGTATATTCCTGAGCGCGGCGGATGGCGCCGGCCATGCCTTCACTGTCCGGAGTCCGAGTCACCGCTGCACCCAAGGCGCGCATGATGGTGACTTTCTCTTCCGACATGCGTTCCGGCACGAAGAATGCGACTTTGTATCCGCGGTTCACTCCGATCAGCGCCAAACCAATGCCGGTATTGCCCGCGGTAGCTTCAACGATGGTACTGCCTGGCCTGAGCAGACCCTGCTCTTCGGCTTTTTGAATGATTCCCAGAGCGGCCCGGTCCTTAATGCTGCCACCGGGATTCAGATATTCCAGCTTGGCAAAAACATCGGCGGATGCCGGCGGTACGATGCGGCCAAATTTCAGAAGAGGAGTACGGCCGACTAGTTGTGTGATGTCATCTGCAACACGCAAACCGGGGATGGGCTTCTCTGTCACTCTCCAGATTAAGGGTGAATGGTGCGAGCGTCAATTGACTGTGGGGACGCACCCATACTATTGGGTGCCGCTGGTGCTGCGTTGCTGGCCGGCATAGTAGCCGCTGCGGGTACGGGCAACCAGTCGGCTGTAACCTTTGGCCTTTACATTGACTTGAATGGTGCGATATCCACCCTGGGATTGCGGCGTGGTTGGCCTATAGACGATCGAATACTGATTGCGGATGTCGCGCGCTACGCTGCGGCTGATGTCATCCACTTCGTCAACCGTCTTGGGGAAATAGGCAATCCCGCCGGTGCGCTCAGCCAGAATCTGCAAAGCCCGCTTGGCACGCTTGGGATGCTCTTCCTCGCCCAGGATGCCGATAGCGTAGAGCGTCGGGCCGTTCTCCACTTGCAGCAATTCGACCGTTTCCTCCAGCGATTTCCGGCTGGCATCATCGTAACCGTCGGTCACGATGAAAAGTATTTTCTTTTGCCGTTTGGCGTTCTTGAGTTCACTTTGCCAGGAGGCCACAATCGCGTCGTAGAGAGCGGTGCCACCTTTGGTGTCAATTTTTTCCAGGGCTTCTTTCAGCTTCTTGATGTCACTGGTGAAATCCTGGTCGAGGTAGTAGTCGTCGTTGAAATTAACTACAAAAACTTCGTCTTGGGGATTGCTGGCGCGGACCAGGTTCAGCGCTGCTTTGCCCACCTTTACCCGCTTATCGCGCATGGAGCCGGAATTATCAATGACGATCCCCATGGCAACCGGGATATCTTCGTGACGAAATAGAGTGATCGGCTGCGGTTTGCCGTCCTCCATGACGGTAAAGGCATTGCGGTCCAGGTTGGTAACCATCCTGCGGTCTTTGTCTACTACGGTCACGTGTAGAACTACTTCTTCCGCGTGGGTCTTGAAAACAAAACCGGACTGATCCTGCGCGGGTTCCGTGCCTTGAGCATCGGGCAACTGCGTGGGAGCCGATGGCGAGGGGGCTGTCTGCGGCTGGGCCGCTTCAGGAGGCTGGGCAGAAGTATCCTGCCCGGGCAATTCAGTCAAAGCAACAACTAGGAAGGCAAGGAAAACTAAGACTCGGCTATTGCGAAGGAGCATAGTAACCCGTTTTGGCATACACCCTGAGCGGCGGTAACCCTTTTGGCGGAATTAACTTCACTTTTATCTTACGCCATTTGCCGTCATGGGCCGGGTTCTTTGGACGGTATCCGATGACATATTGGTTGCGTAGCTCGATACCTATTTTTGTAGCGACGTCGGCCAGGTCGTTGGGATTATCGATGGTGTAGGCCCGCCCGCCGGTGAGATCGGCGATATCGCTCAACAACACCGGGCCGTATCTTTCTTCGGCGCTGGCAAAATAGTGGTCGTAAACGCCAATGGCGTAAATCTGCACATCGGCTTCTTTCACTACCGATCTGATTTCATTTTCCGTATAGCGGCTGTGATTATCACCGCCATCGGAAATAATCAATAATGCGCGCTTTTGATATTTTGCCTGGTGCATCTTGTTGATGCCCAGATAAATGGCATCCAGCAAGGCGGTGCGGCCTTTGGGGACGGTGTAGACCAGTTTTCCCTGAATGTCGTCTACGGATTGGGTGAAGTCAGAAAGCTGTTCCGGCTTGTCGGCAAAAGTAATCAGGAAGAATTCATCCTGCGGATTCGCGGTCTTAAAGAATTCGAGGATCGCTTCCCGGGCACGCTCGATCTTGCTGTTCATGCTGCCGCTGAGATCGAAGATCACGCCCAGCGAAACGGGAGCATCTTCGCTGGAGAAGTGGCGGATCTCCTGCGGCTCTTTTCCTTCAAGGATATTGAAGTTTTCCTTGTCTAGACCGGTGACCAGCCGGTTCATGGGATCAGTAATAGTGACTGGCACGAGAACCAGGTCCACATCCACCTTGATCGGTTTGCTGTGGGATTTAAGAGCGGCGTCGACGATTGGACTTGCCGCTTCGGGCTGCACCGGCTGAGGGCGTGGAGTGATATGAACGTCGTCGCTAAGAGTTTGGGCAGGCAGAAGGAGAGGAGCGCTGCACACAACGAGTAGGGCCAGAACGGAAAGGCGAAGAACCCGACGTTTGATAGGCGGCATAGGCGCCTCCTCAACACTGGAAAACACCCGGTTAGCTGGACCAGATGCCGACCCACACCCACCAGAAAGGGTCGAAAAACCTCATTGAGCAGATACTAGCACGCTACTTGCGCGTGCAGCCAAGACTTTTTCCGATTCCTGCAAGCCCCTATCATTGACCTGCAAAGCCTTGCTCAGCAAGGGACATGCCATAGAAAGAATCCTGTACAATCTCAATTTCACTATGGCCCATATTTCACCCTTTCGTGCGCTCCGCTATGACCCTTCGAAGGTCACACTGTCCAAAACTGTTACCCAACCTTATGACAAGATCACCTCTGCCATGCAGGAGCACTATTACGATGCAAGTCCTTACAATTTGGTTCGGATTGTGCTGGGGAAAAAAGACGCATCGGATCATGCTGAAAACAATGTCTATACCCGGGCCGCGAAATATTTTGCCGAGTGGCGCCGCGAAGGCGTGTTGAAACCGGACGCGGAGCCATCAATTTATCTTTATGTGCAACAGTTTGCGGTTCCGGGCGGGACTGAGAGATTAGAGCGAACGGGGTTTATTGCGCTGGGCCGGTTGGAAGACTATGCCAACCGGGTCGTCTACCGCCACGAGCAGACCCTTTCCAAGCCTAAGGCCGACCGGCTGGACTTGCTGCGGGCCACCAAAGCGCACTTCGAACAAATTTTCATGTTGTATAGCGATCCGGCGTCTGAGATTGACGGAGCGTTGAACCCTAGTACTACGCCGGACATGGAAACAACTGACGAGTACGCGGTCGCGCACAAGGTTTGGAAGATTTCAGACCCCAGACTGATTCAGTTAGTCCAGAACAAGATGGCGGACAAAAAGCTCATCATCGCCGATGGGCACCATCGCTATGAGACATCGCTCAGCTACAGGAATGAGTGCCGGGCGGCAGCGGGGGGGAGTACAAATCCAGAGGCAGGCTATGAATTCACGGTTATGACCTTCGTCAACATGGACCGGCCCGGATTGGTGATTCTGCCCACGCATCGGGTGGTCCATGGATTGACAGATTTTGTGTCCGACGCACTCCGGGACGGCGCCAAGGCCTATTTCAAAGTGAAGGAAATTGATCCTGAGTTTGACGCAGCAGAAGCCGTCAAGATTCTGCGCGATGCCGGCAGCCAGAGTACTGCGCTGTTAGCTGTTACTCACAACCGTGCGTTTCTGATGGATGCCCCCAAGTCAGCGGGTGCGAGTGTGTTGGCCGGTCTGTCAGTGCGACAGCAATCGCTGGACGTGGTGCAGTTGCACAAGTGCCTGCTCGAAGGGGTGCTCGGCTTGTCGGAAGAATCCATCCGCAACCAGCAAAACCTCAGCTACATCCGTGACGCCGGCGAAGCATTGGCGCAGGTGCGGCGCGGTTCCGCCAATGTGACCTTCCTGATGAATCCGGCCAAGATCGAACAGGTGCGCGATATTGCCTTTGCCGGAGAAGTGATGCCGCAGAAGTCCACTGATTTTTTCCCCAAGATGATCAGTGGCTTTACCACCTATGCACTGGACTAGCTGAAACCCTGGGCGATTAAATATAAGATGTCCTGAGCGGGCCTGGCCTGTCGAGGACATCACCATTCCAGTTGTTCCACACCACGCACAGCGACAGTGGCGCCAGTGGAGCGGGATTTTATGTTTGCTGATTGTGGTGCTCACCGCATCGCTGCCGGGGGCTTCGGAAGAAAAACGGATTGCGATCTATTCCCTGGTGGCGAATTACTCTCTACCGGTTCTCGAACGGGAGGGTCACGATTATGTGGGATTGCTGGAAATTCTTGAGCCGCTTGGCAGGGTGACCGCGCAGGCCACGGGTGCGCAATGGAAGCTTCGCTATAACGATGTGGAGAGTCAATTCGTGGCAAATTCGCGGGGCGCACGGATTCAAAGCCGCGATGTTGGTCTCGCGGCAAATTTCTTATTGGAAAACGGACGTGGATTGGTGCCACTGGCTTCTCTAAGTACCCTGCTGCCGCAGATCCTGGGGGGGCCGGTAACGTTTCACGAGAATTCGCGCCGGCTGTACATCGGCAGCGTGGCGGTCCACTTCACAGCGCAGATTGGAGAAAGCAATCCACCTGCATTGGTAATGAATTTCACCTCTCCGGTCAATCCGAGAATTGCGACAGAACCCGGTAAGGTGCAGATGCTCTTCACCCATGAACCGCTGGTGCCGCCGAGTTTAACCTATTTGACGTTTGACAGCCGGAGCATTCCCTCGGCGACGTATCAGGAGAGCAATGGTGCCGCAGAAATCATTGTCAACACCCGCGTGCCGCTCTTTGCCAGCTTCAGCGACAACGGACGCACCATTACGCTTTCTCCGGTAGCTCAGACAAGAGCTTCGGAACCAAGCGCACCGGCTGCTTCCGCTCCATCGCTTGCAAGCGAGATCCCACCGGCGCCTGGCACAATTCCATCCACCGAAACACCCGCGGTCCGCAAGCCGAACGCAGTGTTTGCGATCATCGACGCCAGCCACGGGGGAGAAGAACGCGGGGCAATGCTCAGCGATCAGCTCTCGGAGAAAGATGTGACCCTCGAATTTTCCCGCCGCCTGCATCAGTTGCTTGAGGCGAGGGGGTTGCCGACTCTAGTCTTACGCGATGGAGACAATACTCTAAGTTTGGACCAGCGCGCGGATTTGGCGAACCAGGCGCATGCCCGAATTTACATTTGCATCCATGCCAGTTCGCTGGGTAAAGGCGCACGCATTTACACCGGCTGGTTGCCACCGCCCAGTGGGGAAAGCAGTGGGCCGTTCCTTAACTGGAATACCGCTCAAGCTGGATTCCTGCCGCTCAGCCGGGTTGCAGCGGCGGGTCTGACCCAGGAATTGCAAAATGAGCACATCACGGCACGATTGCTCGCAGCCCCGATTCGGCCGTTGAACAACATTGCAACTGCCGCGGTGGCGATCGAGATTGCGCCCAACGGTGATCCGGCCAGCCTTGAGTCGGCGGAATATCAAACCTCTGTGGCCAACGGAATAGCCACCTCACTTGTGAACATGCGTGCGCGGCTGGAGAGTGGCCAATGATTCCCCGCCATTTGAAATTTGGCATAACAGCAATGGCATTGACGGCTTTGGTCGTGGGTTTCTTTGCCGGGCGTGAACGGCGTCGGGCGCGACAACCGGAAACGGCTTCCACCTATACGCGGCCGGTGGCGCCGCCCGCAACCGGTGCGACGGAGCAAGTCACGCTTTACGTCGCGTATGACGATCCGGGAGTGTTGTTGCCCCAAGCTTCGGTCATCCCACTGGCTGGAGGACGGCAGCAGCGTGCCGAGGAATTGCTCCGCAGCTTGATGGATGTCTACACAGACAAGACTTCTCAACACCCCATGGGTCCCGGCGCAGACGTACGCCATGTCTACCTGGTGGACCCTGGGTTGGCGGTGATTGATCTTAATTCGGCGTTTGCGGCGGGCCACCGCTCCGGCATACTGGTCGAGGAATTGACAGTGGTCTCATTGGTGGAAACCCTGACGGCAAACATTCCCGGAATCACGCGAGTGAAAATTCTGGTGAACGGACAAGAACAAGGTACGCTCGCCGGCCATGCCGATCTCTCCCGCATTTACGAAGCTGCCAGCGCCGGGGACTTGCTCAACCAAATGCAGGCGCAGTAAGTCTGCGACTGAGAACCGGGACTGAGATCAGAGAACTGGTTGCTCTCCCCTTATGTTGCTGTGAATCAAATGCGGGTTGGGACCATCCGTTCTCAGATGTCAGTTCCCGGTTCTCAGTTAACTTGGACCATTTAATTTACAATCCCCACTTATGCACTATCGTTCCGACAACCGCACGCCCGAGCAACTACGCCCGGTCAATATTATCCGCGACTTTATCACCACCGCTGAAGGTGCGGTTTTGATAGAAGTCGGCAATACACGGGTGATCTGCACCGCCTCCATTGAAGAGACCGTCCCGTCATTTATGCGTAATCGCGGCAAGGGATGGATTACCAGCGAGTATGGCATGCTGCCTCGCTCGACTTTGACCCGCAGTACGCGCGATGCCACTAAGGGGCGGCAGAGTGGGCGCACGCATGAAATCCAGCGGCTGATTGGACGTTCTCTGCGGGCGGTGACTGATCTGGAGCGGCTGGGAGAACGAACGATTTGGATTGATTGCGATGTGATTCAGGCGGACGGGGGCACGCGGACCGCTTCCATAACCGGAGCGTTTGTTGCTTTGGGACTGGCGCTGGAGAAATTGGTGCAGGCTGGGACTTTGACTTCGGTCCCGTTGCGTGATTTTGTGGCGGCGGTGAGCGTTGGAGTTGTGGATGGAGAAGTTCTGCTCGATCTGAATTACGAAGAAGATTCCCGGGCGGATGTGGACATGAATTTTGTGATGACGGCCGGGCATAAGATGGTTGAAGTACAGGCCACTGCCGAGCAGCAGGTGTTTGATGAAAACGAATTGAACAAGATGCTGGGATTTGCCAGTCAGGGAGTGCAGTCGCTGATTGCCAAGCAGCAGGCGATCTTGCGGACACTGACTCTGCGGCAGTAGCAAAGTAATGGAGGAACGCTCCATCTCCTCGTTGTAAAATCAAGGTTTACCTTTCACGCGAAATCTCCTTCTATGCCGCAAGAAGAAAGTAATAACGACAAGCGAAATGACGACCGTTACGACGCGCAGCGCATCGAGCCCAAATGGGCGGAGCGCTGGCAGCGAGATGCATCGCTCTACGCCGCTGAGGTGAACTCAACCAAGCCGAAGTATTACGTGCTGGAGATGCTTCCCTATCCCTCCGGCGCGCTGCACATGGGACATGTGCGCAATTACTCCATCGGCGATGCGCTCGCCCGCTACATGTGGATGAACGGCTACAACGTGCTGCATCCCATGGGATGGGATTCGTTCGGGCTGCCGGCGGAGAATGCCGCCATCCAGAACCATACGCCGCCTCGGGAGTGGACCCTGCGCAACATTGCCAACATGAAAACGCAGATGAAGCGGCTGGGGTTCGGTTACGACTGGTCGCGCGAGGTCACCACCTGTCTGCCCGAGTATTACAAGTGGAACCAGTGGTTCTTTCTCAAGCTCTACGAAAAAGGCTTGGCCTATCGCAAAAAGAGCAGGGTGAACTGGTGCCCGAAGTGTGCCACGGTTTTGGCCAACGAGCAGGTGGTCGGAGGATGCTGCTGGCGGCATGAAGATACTCCGGTGGAGCAGCGTGAGCTGGAGCAGTGGTTTGTGCGCACCACGAAGTACTCCGACGAGTTGCTGCTGGATTTAGACAAGCTCGAAGGCTGGCCGGACAAAGTCCGCACCATGCAGCGGAATTGGATTGGGAGGAGCGAAGGCGCGTTGGTTGATTTCAAGCTGGATGGAGCTACGGCTTCGACAATTACAGTCTTTACCACACGCGTGGACACGATCTTCGGCGCGACTTCAGTGCAGCTTGCGCCGGAGCATCCACTGGTTGCGGATTTGGCTTCGAGTAACCCGAAGTTGCGGGCTGAAGTTGATCAACTCATCGCCGAGCAGCGCAAGGCCAAGGAAGTGGGCGACATCGGCGAAATTGAAAAGCATGGCGTCAACACCGGCCACTTTGCGCTTAATCCTTACAACGGTGAGAAGGTGCCGATCTGGGTGGCGAATTACATCCTGATGGATTACGGTACTGGGGCCATCATGAGTGTGCCGGCGCATGATGAGCGGGACTTTGAGTTTGCTCAGAAGTATGGGATTGAGATTCGGCGGGTGATTGAACCCGCGACTAGCGGGGCAAGCCCCGCCACCACACGGGCTGATTCCAGGCAAACTTCTGAGCTGCCTTTTACTACTCATGATGGGAAGTTGATCAATTCCGGGGAGTTCACTGGGCTGGGTTGCGATGACGCCATCAAGAAGATGTCGGCTTTCGCAGAACAAAAGGGCTTTGGCAAGGCAACCGTCACTTATCGCTTGAAAGACTGGGGTATCTCGCGGCAGCGCTACTGGGGTACGCCGATCCCCATGGTGTATTGCGATAAAGATGGTGTGGTGCCGGTCGCGGAAAAAGATCTGCCTATCATTTTGCCGGACAATGTGGACATCACTTTGACTGGCGGCTCTCCTCTAGGCCGCGTGCCGGAATTTTTGAATACTACTTGTCCCAAGTGCGGCGGGGCGGCCCGGCGCGAGACCGACACTATGGACACGTTTGTGGATTCGTCCTGGTACTTCTACCGCTATACGGACGCACAGAATGTCAAGGCTCCTTTCGACAGCAATAAGGCGGGCTATTGGTTTGGAGACCGTGGAATCGATCAATATATCGGCGGTGTCGAACACGCCATTCTGCACCTGATCTACTCGCGCTTCTGGACCAAGTTCATGCGTGATATTGGACTGGTCAAAAATGATGAACCGGTTGAGCGTCTATTCACCCAGGGCATGGTGATTAAAGATGGAGCCAAGATGTCGAAGAGCTTGGGCAATGTGGTGTCGCCGGATGAGATGGTGAAGCGCTACGGGGCGGACGCGGCGCGGCTCTACAGTTTGTTTGCTGCGCCTCCGGACCGGGACTTGGATTGGCAGGACACTGGGATTGAAGGTATCCAGCGATTTTTGGGACGTGTGTATCGTTTTGTTGTGCGCAATGCTCAGCCGGAACATGCGGATTGGCGTAAGCCAGTGCCCAGCGATTTGTCACCAGTGGCGCGTCAGGTACAGCGCAAACTTCACCAGACCATCAAACGGGTTACCGATGACTTCCAGGGGCGCTGGCATTTCAACACTTGCATTGCCGCCACCATGGAGTTGGTCAACGAACTTTACGATGCGGAAGCCGGAGCAAAGCCGTTACCCATAGCGTTGCTGGCTGATGTGCAACGCAGCCTTGTGCTTTTGCTGGCGCCGTTTGCTCCTTATCTCGCCCATGAGTTATGGGAGATGCTGGGAGAAAAAACTTCCTTGTTGCGCGCAGCGTGGCCGAAGTACGATCCTGCACTCGCCAAAGAAGACGAAATTGAAATTCCAGTGCAGGTCAACGGCAAGCTACGGGGAAAGCTGGTCGTGCCGGTGGACACTTCGAAAGAGGAATTGGAGCAGCTCGCCCCAGCTGAGCCGAAAATTCAAGGCTTGATCGCGGGGAAGCAGGTTATGAAAATCATTGTGGTCCCCGGCAAGCTGGTCAATATTGTCGTCCGCTGAAGTCAGGTGGAAGAAAACGCGGGGTTCACCCGCGTTTCGTCCACTCTGAAGCCTTGGTCTAGCGCATTGCGGTTGTCGACGGAGTAATCACAAGCGCTTGCTTGCGATTGTTGAAGTCCACTTCCACGAGCTTCCTCGTCTTGTCCTTGAGCGTCTTGATCACGACCGCGTTGTTTGGGGACGGGTTTGTCATATCCACGATCTTGCCCAGGGCGGTAGCCACGACCTTTTTCCCCTTAAGAACATCGACGTGGACGTTATTCCCCTGACCAGTCCACTCGACTTTGTAGGCGCCGGGCTTTAGGCTGGTAGACCCAACGCGCACTGGGCTATCGGCAATGGTGAGTGGACCATTATCTTTGGATTTTGCACTTGCAAATGAACTACCGGCGGCCATAAGGCAAACCGCCACCACAGCAGCTAGATACTTCACATACTGCATAGCTTCGCTCCTTCGAGTAATATCCAGTTAGAGACCGCCATTTGGTGACCTGGCAGCCGATGGAAAGATTGTTAATCCCATCTTGAAAGATGCTTCATTTTCTCGGGATGGTTGCAAAGGTTTTGGTGGTACAAAGAAAAATTTGCCGGGGACAGAGCTGCCATTCCCGTTCCTGAGGCAAGGCAGGCTGGCAACTGTATGAAGCGCCGATCTCCCACTCTCGAAGGATTCAAGCTGATCTTCCGGCGTTTTTCGCTTGGGCTCGCAGAGATTTCCTGGCGCTGGAGTTTCGGCGCGGGAGCCACCGCGCTTCTATGTTTTTCATTCTTCGAGTATCTGGATACGTTACCGGTCAGCAACCGTGATTTGTTCTTGTTGCGCACTCGCCAACCGGCGCTAATTTCGCGCGCGTTTTCTCATATTTTGGCGGGCAGCGGGGCGCGTTTTATGGCTGCCTCGGTACTTCTGGGATTGACCCTTGCCCTGGCCTGGGTGGTGATTGCTTCTTTTGGGCGCGCCGCAACCCTGAAAGGATTGCTCAGCTATTTCTGGGCCGATGATCCGGCAAAGACTTTTCCATTCCGCATGCGTTCGCTGCTTGGATTGAACTTCTTGCGTGCCGGCGCGGTCCTGGCGGTACTGGTCGGCTCCATGGGCGCGATGGTATTGGGTGGAATGGCGTCTTCCGAGAAAGATCCATCTCCCGGGTCGGCGTTTCTGATCTTCCTGGCGGTGGCCGCGCTGGCATGGTTTGCCTGGGCGACGGTGAATTGGGTGTTGTCGCTGGCCAGCATATTTGTTGTCATCAAGAATGCCGATACGCTGGGCGCGATTGGCGATGCCGTTGGCCTTATTCGCGACCGCACGGGCGCAGTATTTGCATCCAGCACGTGGTTTGGGATCGGGCATATCGTGGCGATATCTGTAGCCAGTTCTGCTGTGGCATTTCCTCTGGCGTTTGTGGGAGTGCTTCCCGGTGGCGTGGTGTTCGGTGGAGTGCTGGCGATCACTCTGCTTTATTTTGCAGTGGCAGACCTTCTGTATTTGGGTAGGCTGGGGTCGTATGTGTGGATCGTGGAAGGGCCGGCCATTGAGCCGGTGTCGGAGATTGTGATGCTTCCTCCAGTGAGTCCGCCTTCCACGCCTATTGCGCCGCCTGATGAACGGGTTGATCCGGATGATTTGATTCTTAGCGATCTGCCGGTTTCGTAAATCGGCCTCACTTCGGGACGGGAGACGCGTCGAGCACAAAATCATGACTAAAAATCACATTTTGATCAGCTTATCCGAGTCGGACCGGACAGAGTTCGGCAAGAAGAAATTTCCTAGCCAGTCAATTCCGCAAAAAATCTTCTCAGCGATTTGGGCAGTCGAGTCAGAGGTCAATAACGGAGGTTTTTCCCAATACTTTTTTAATGATAGCAATGAGACTGCTTCGTTTGTAGTACGCGCACTGGAAATGATCGGTGCTCCAACAACTGCAGATATCTGCCGGCGGGCAATCGGAGTTGCGTTTCCTGATGGGTTACCCGAAACACAGGAAGCTGTTCGTGCCGCTGCCTCTGATTTTTCGGATAGAATTCTTGAAGAGTTGGAGCCGTTAGACCAAGAGTTTTTCGCGTACCCGCATGACCTAACGAGCCTTTTATTTGCTCATGCATCCAAACATCCAGAAGAATTCGGTGTTCTGCCAACACCAGACGATGCCTAAGGCAGAAGCAAATGGTAAGCATGCTCTTTCTCTTTACACTCGCTTAGGAATTTGAGACACTCGTCCGTGGAAACCCAATCCATCGTTGTCCTCGACTTTGGCGCGCAGTATTCGCAGCTCATCGCGCGCCGCATCCGTGAACAGAATGTTTTCTCTGTGGTGCTTCCCTGCACGGCCTCGCTTGACGAGATCCGCAGCTATTCCCCTGTGGGCATTGTGCTGTCTGGTGGGCCGTCTTCGGTTTATGACAAAGACGCGCCGCCTGCCGACCCGCGTGTGTTGCAGATGGGCCTGCCGGTGCTGGGAATCTGTTATGGCTTGCAGTACATGGTGCATACGCTGGGCGGGAAGGTGAGCCCGGCGGCGAAGCGCGAGTATGGGCACGCGCAGGTTGAGATTAGGAACGGGTCGCAGCTTTTTGACGGACTTCCTAAAACGCTCTCCGTATGGATGTCTCATGGCGATGAGGCAGAAGAATTGCCGGAAGGGTTTCATCTGACAGCGAGTTCTCCAAATGCGGTCGCAGCGATTGAAAACCCTGGGCGAAAATGGTGGGCGGTGCAGTTCCATCCCGAAGTGCACCATACGCCACAGGGCGCGGACATTCTGCGCAACTTTACTTTGAAGATTGCCGGAGCCACGCCAAATTGGACCGCCCAGCGCTTTATTGATGAAACCGTGGCCAGCGTACGCAAGACGGTCGGAAACGGACGGGCCATCTGCGCACTTTCCGGCGGAGTCGATTCGGCGGTAGCGGCAGTGTTAGTGGACCGCGCGCTGCGCGATGGGGATGGAAAATCCCGGTTGACTTCCGTGTTTGTAAACAACGGCGTGCTGCGCAAGAACGAATTTGAGAAGGTGCAGCAGAATCTGCGCGACAAGCTGGGACTGCACGTGATCGCCGTGAATGCTACCGATCGCTTTCTCAACAAACTGGCCGGCGTCACCGATCCCGAGACGAAGCGCAAGATCATCGGCAACGAATTCATCGCGGTATTCGACGAGGAAGCCCACCGCATTGCGCAACAAGAGGGCGAGGTTGACTGGCTGGTGCAGGGCACGCTTTATCCTGATGTGATCGAGTCGCGCTCGGTGCGCGGGCCTTCGCAGGTGATCAAGTCACATCACAACGTCGGCGGCCTGCCGGAGACGATGAAGCTCAAGCTGATCGAACCGCTGAAAGAATTGTTCAAAGACGAAGTACGCAAAATTGGGCGCGATCTGGGAATGCCGGAGGAAATTTTGCAGCGCCAACCGTTCCCTGGGCCGGGATTAGCCGTTCGCGTTCTCGGCGAAGTCACTCCTGAGCGGCTGGCCATTTTGCGGGAATGCGATGACATTGTGGTCAACGAAATTAAGAATGCCGGCCTGTACAAGAAAATCTGGCAGTCGTTTGCGGTCCTGTTGCCGGTTATGACTGTCGGCGTGATGGGCGATATGCGGACGTACGCTTACACCTGCGCTGTCCGCGCGGTGCATTCTGAAGATGGCATGACTGCGGACTGGGTCCCGCTTCCCCACGAAGTCTTGAAAACCATTTCCAGCCGGATTGTGAATGAGGTGAAAGGTGTGAACCGGGTGGTGTATGACATTACGTCGAAGCCGCCGGGGACGATTGAGTGGGAGTGAGAAGAAGCTTCTAGCTCTTAGCTCCTAAAGTTTTAGCTAGACCCAAGAACCATTCTCAGTTTGCTTTTCTTTGCGGCCTTGCGGACGTTCTCTGCGTTCTTTGCGGTCAGGGCTTTGAATTTCCTCTAACATAGATCAACTGTTTTTTAACCGCAAAGTGCGCGAAGGAAAAACACACGAAGTTCGCAAGGGAAATCTCTCTGAGACGCTACCGCCGAGAGAGGTCCGGTTGCATCTAAACTAGTACCATGTCTCAGCCAATATCCGACGCCTTCGTCTTCCTGGGAGCCACTGGCGACCTTGCCCACAAAAAGATTTTTCCCGCCCTGCAAAAGCTGGCCAAGCAGGGGAAACTGAACATTCCAGTCATCGGGGTCGCCAAAAACGGCTGGAACCTCGAACAGCTCAAGGCACGCGCCAAGGACAGCGTGGAGCACTATGGCGGACTGGATCCGGATGGATTTGCGAAGTTGATGAGCGTGCTGCGGTATGTGGACGGGGATTATGGCGACCCGAAAACTTTTCAGCAAGTACGCCAGGAAGTTGGCGGAGCGCAGCACCCGATTCATTATTGTGCCATCCCACCCAGCCTTTTCGCGACGGTGGTGCAGCAACTCAAAGCGGCGGGCTGCACCGAGGGCGCTCGGGTGATCCTGGAAAAGCCATTCGGCAGAGATCTGGCGTCG
Source organism: uncultured Acidobacteriota bacterium (assembly GCA_963837365.1). Classification (GTDB taxonomy): domain Bacteria; phylum Acidobacteriota; class Terriglobia; order Terriglobales; family Acidobacteriaceae; genus CAWBXL01. Next base: position 904,684 of record CAWIMW010000001.1, on the reverse strand, counting down.
GCCCAGGAACTGAACCAGATATTGCACACCGAGTTTAACGAACCGGACATCTTCCGCATTGACCACTACCTGGGGAAGAATGCGGTGCAGAATGTGATGTTTTTCCGCTTTGCCAACTCCTTTCTGGAGCCGATCTGGAACCGGCGGTATGTGGAGAGCGTGCAGATCACCATGGCGGAAGATTTCGGGGTGCAGGGACGCGGCGGGTTTTACGAACAGGCGGGGGCGATCCGCGATGTGGTGCAGAACCACTTGCTGCAAGTGCTCTGCAATATTGCCATGGAACCTCCGCCGAATACCGAAATCGAACGAGTGCGCGACGAGAAGGTGAAAGTGCTGCGCAGCGTTCGCACGCTTACACCGCAGGATGTCGTCAGAGGACAATTCGATGGATACCGCAATGAACCTGGGGTGAAGAAAGATTCGCAGGTCGAGACCTACGTTGCGCTGCACCTGGCAATCGATTCGTGGCGGTGGAAGGGAGTGCCATTTTACATACGCGCCGGCAAATCGCTTCCGGTGACGGCGACGGAGGCGATCGTCAAGTTGCGGCAGCCTCCAGCGATTTTTGGCGATGGCGCCATGGAGCATAACTATTTTCGTTTCCGGGTCACGCCCGATCTGGAAATTGCCGCCGCCGCACTGGTCAAGGAATCGGGCGATGAAATTCACGGGAAGATGAAGGAATTGATGGTGACCGAGTCATCCGATCCGGAAGAAATGTCGGCCTATGAAGAGTTGCTGGACGACGCGATGCACGGGAACCAGATCCACTTTTCGCGGCAGGATTATGTTGAGGAAGCGTGGAGGATCGTGGATCCGGTGCTGGACAATGCGACGCCGGTGCATGCGTACAAACCCGGCAGCTGGGGGCCTGGGGAGGCGGACGCGCTAGTAGCGGCGGATGGGGGATGGCTTAAGCCACGGGCTTGAGGAGTTGCACATCACGGAAACCATCTGGATGATGTCAAACTTGCTGACTGCACGAAAAAGGAGGACACCTTGGCCGATGAACAAATGATTAAGCTATTGGAAGAGATTAGAGACTTGCAGAAGTTGCACGTGGAAAATTACAAAGACGCGCTCAAGAACCAGACGGAGGCAATTGACCTCCAGAAGCGAGCCATACGCCGACAGAAGCTAATCGCTCTGGTGCTTGGCGGTTTACTACTCGTATTCTTGATGTTGACCTTGTTCTCGCACACTACCTGACGCTAGTTCCTCATAAAATCCGTTAGATCGCGACCCATTAACGCGACTTCTTTAGGCTTCCGATCCATTTCACATTGCCACGAAGCCGCCGGATGGAGGCTTGGGCGAGAATCTTCGTCCTCCGGCGCTCTGCCTTATAGTCGTAAGCCGGATCGAAATCGAACGTGCCGAATGCGTTCAGAATCCCCTGTTGGCTAAGCCGCTTCACATATTCTTTCAGGGCCACAGTGACCGCTTCTTTCTTGGTCTTGTGGCCTCCGGCGCGGCGGGCTTTTTCGATGAGGCGGTCAAGAGCTGTATCGAGTGCCATACTCAAATTCTTGCATATTCGGAGGTTAGGAATGTAGTCTCATCTTCCGGATTCGCGGGCGGGGGCGCCCGCGCTACGCACCCTTCCCATTTTGCGAATCTGTGCAAACCTTAGTATCCTGAACAGCGTCTAAACAAGCCCTGATGAGCCCCGTCTCCATTTCCCGATATCTCGCGTCTGCGGTGGTGGTTTTGACTTCATTGGTCACCGCGCAAGTTGAGCCTGCCAGTGAGCAGACTATGGCCGCTCCTGTTTCATATGCCTCTCTGAGCCAAGTCAGCAGCCTGTTAGCGCAACTCGAGCAACAGTCGCAGACCACACAAGTGGACCTGGCGAAACTCCGCATTGACCGCTGGAGAGCGGATTCCACCAGCAAAAGGCAAACCTTGTCGAACGTGGAATCGGTCACTCGCAATCTGCATGATGCCTTGCCGGGAATGATTGGAGAACTGCGCGCGGCTCCGGAGAGCCTGGTTTCAACCTTCAAGCTGTATCGTAATCTGGACGCGCTTTACGATGTGCTGGGGTCGGTAGTCGAGTCCGCAGGTGCGTTTGGTTCCAAGGACGATTTTCAAGTGCTGGCAAACGACCTCACGGCAATTGAACGCTCGCGCCGTTCTTTTGCGGACCGCATGGAAACTTTGGCGGGGGCAAAAGAAGTTGAGTTGACCCGGCTACGCAGCCAGATCCATACGGCTCAGCAGGCTTCCGTTCCAAACAGCGGGCCGAAGAAAATCATTGTGGACGACAATCAGCCTGCCAAGAAGCCCGCCAAAAAGAAGGCGGCGCTAAAACCGCCCGCTGCGTCAGCTAAAAAGCCCAACCCTACCACGCCCAAGGCGCAGTAGATCCGCTTCAAACCGGTAAGATTCTCAGTTCCCTGTTTTCGGTTCTCTGTTCTCAGGAAACGGCAGCTTCTAATTCACTGAAAATAAATAGCTTTTAACCGGAACCTTAGTGCCCTCCCTGGAGTCTATGTTTACGGGTAGGTGGTTTCAGTGGTGACTTTTGTAAGGGGTGTTTAGCGCGTAGCGGCCTATAATAAGGGGGACGCCATGAGAGTAATGGCGGGAGCAGCCACCTTGGGTGAACTTGCAGGCGCAATCGGAATTCGGACGCAGGAAGCGGCCATTGTGGCCGAACTGAAGGCTGGGTCGGAAGACGCCTACAACTGGCTGATCGGCGAATTTCACCAGCCGGTGTACAGCCTGGTGTATCGCATCGTAAGCGATTCCGCTGACGCGGCCGATACCACGCAGGATGTGTTTCTGAAGGTCTTCCGCGGAATGAAGCACTTCCACGGTGAATCCAGTTTGAAGACCTGGATCTACCGCATCGCCATACACGAAGCGTCCAACCGGCGGCGGTGGTGGTTCCGGCATAAGGCCCGGGAAACTTCGATGGAGCCGATGCAGAGCGAGGGAGCAGAAGATTTTGTGCCCGGTTACAAGGACACGCTGACCGATCCGCATGAGTCCCCTCTGGAATGCGTGGCCCATGAAGAAGTACGGACGCGGGTGGAAGAAGAGTTAAGGAAGGTAGCCGAGCCCTATCGCACGACCGTGGTGCTGCGCGATCTGGAAGAGATGTCGTATGAAGAGATCGCTGAGATCACGCGGGTCTCTCTGGGTACGGTGAAGTCGCGGCTGACACGCGGGCGCGAAGCCCTGCGGCAGCGGCTTACAGGATATGTAAAAGAAGTGGGCGCCGAACTGGGGCTGGAAGCTCCGGAGGAAAGACCCATCAAGATGAAGATGGCACGTTCCCGGGTAGCAGATGGCAGGGGAGTCGAGGTGATGTCATGACTTGCGGCCAAGCCAAATCGCTGTTCTCGTTGTACCTGGATGGCGCGGTGACCGGTATGCAGATGCAAGCAGTGGGCCGGCATCTTGAGGGCTGCGGCCCATGCCAGCAGCAATATGATTCCTTGCGCCAGACCCAGCAATTGCTCAACAAAGTGGGACACAGAAAAGCGCCAGAGGATTTAGGGTTGAAGCTGCGCGTGGCTATTTCTCAGGAAATCGCGCGCTCCCGGCGTCCTATGCTGGAAAATGTTTTCGTGCGGCTGGGAAACGCACTCCAGAGCCTGATGGTCCCGGCTACGGCTGGGCTGGCCAGTGCGGTTTTGGTTTTCGGCGTGCTTATGGGTTTCATGGCTGCTCCGTTACAAGCAGGCAACCCTGATGTTCCGCTGGTGGTGGGAACCGACCCGCAGATTCAGCAGATCAGCTTCGGGGCTACGCTCGATTCCATCCACGAGGGATCACTGGTAATCGAAGCCGACGTGGATTCGCATGGCCGGGTGCAGGACTACCACATACTTTCCGATGAAGGCACGTCTTCCGAGCTGCTTCCGCAGGTGAAGAACATGTTGATCTTTACCACGTTCCGTCCGGCGACCTCATTTGGGCGTCCGACGGCAGGGCGGGCGATTCTTTCGTTCTCGAAGATCAGCGTCAGAGGGTAGTTTTAGGCGATTCGATTTCGAAAGCCTCAGAACCTTCCAGTTCTGGGGCTTTTCGTTTTCGTATGAAGACGGGGCGTGCCCCGTCCGTGAGCGAGGCAAATCCACGACAGGCGGGGCAAGCCCCGCCTCCACACGGATATTTTTAAGGTTCGTATCAGGGCATGGCCTTTGGCCGTGCCGCCAGGAAAAGCAAAAATTAGGATCGGCCGCCGGTACGGCGCAAATATCGAGAAGCCAGTTGGCTATGGGGCAGTTGCGCCCCATGGGCGCGGGTTGGCGAAATGAACGCGAAAACGGCACGGCTGAAAGCCGCTGCCCTGATACGAATCATTTTTTCAAACGGCACCACTACCTAGTTTTTGCCTCATTTGCAGGGCAATCTGCTTAACGATAAACTGGTAGCCCTTAAAGTAAGGAGCAGTCATGTTAGTGGTGATGAAAGCGCACGCCAGCGAAGAGCAGGTGCGAGCGGTTTGCCAAAAGATCGAGTCGCTGGGCTACCGCGCCCATGCCCTGCCCGGTGCGGAGCGCACCGCCATTGGTATTACTGGGAACAAGGGTGTCGTTGAGGCTGGCACGCTCGATGAAATGCCAGGCGTCCAGGAGTTGATCCGGGTCAGCAAGCCCTACAAGCTGGTTAGCCGCGATATCAAGCCGGATAACACCGCCATTCGATTCGCTGGGACCGATGCCACCATTGGCGGCAAAGGCCTGGCAATTATGGCTGGCCCTTGTTCGATCGAAAGCCATGAGCAGGCGTTTGCGGTGGCGGAGCGCGTGTCGCAGGCAGGAGCGCAATTCTTTCGTGGAGGCGCATACAAGCCACGCACCTCCCCCTATTCCTTTCAGGGGCTCGGGGAAGAAGGCCTGCGCATCATGGCGGAAGTACGCGACCGGTTTGGGCTGAAGATCATCACGGAAGCCATTGATCATGAGTCCATGGACCTGGTGGAAAAGTATGCGGACATCATTCAGATCGGCGCGCGCAATATGCAGAACTATTCCCTGCTGAAGCGGGCGGGCAAGGCCAGGATTCCTGTGATGGTGAAACGCGGCATGTCGGCGACCCTCGAAGAATTCCTGATGGCGGCTGAGTATGTGATGAGCGAGGGCAACTACCAAGTATTCCTATGTGAACGGGGAATTCGCACGTTTGCGGATCACACTCGCAATACGCTTGACCTGAGCGTGGTCCCGGCGGTGCAGAGGTTGAGCCATCTGCCGATCATTGTTGATCCCAGCCAGGGCACGGGGAAACGTAACAAAGTCACGCCGCTGTCCCGGGCATCGATTGCGGTGGGTGCAGATGGGTTGATTATTGAAGTGCATCATCAACCGGACAAGGCCTTGTCGGATGGCATGCAGTCTTTGTTCCCGGAGCAATTTGATGAGTTGATGACGCAGGTGCGACAGATTGCCCAGGTGGTTGGACGAACTGTTCCGGGAATTGGGGCGCATGTATCGGGCGCGGCCATTGAAGCAGCAAAGAATGAAACTCGGCCGGCTTCGATGCGCTGAAAAGTCGCGTCTGCCGCGATGAGTGTTCATGCGGAATTCGCCGTGGCTCTGTTTCCCAATGAGGTTGGCCCCCTGAAAAGACTCTTGTTCATTGCTGTTCTGCTCACCACTGCCGGAGCGGCGGGATGGCTGTATTTTCGCCCCCGGGAGTTGCGCAGCTTCGGCCCGGCATATCGCGAGTACGCCTACATCACCAACGGCAAAAGCAACTCCGTCACAGTGATTGATTTGCGCACCTTTACCCTGGCCGGGACGATTCCGGTCGGTCTGGATCCGGATAGTCTTGCGGCCAACACCAAGAAGAACGAAATCTATGTGGCCAATATCGGCTCGAACAACATCAGCGTGATTGATGCTGAACACAATACAGTCGTTGCCACGATCGGAGTGCATGCGCTTCCCTACTCGATTGATGTTTCATTGGATGGCAAACGGGCTTATGTGGCCAATTCCGGGTCGGCCAACGTTTCAGTTCTTGACCTCGAAAAACGGGCCCTGATAACCAACATCCGCGTAGGCATTGAGCCGGGAATGGCCAAAGTATCTCCTGATGGACTGACCGTGGTGGTCAGCAACCGCGGTGATCATTCAGTTTCATTGATCGACACAGAGCAGTTGCGAGTGCGCGCGACTCTGCCCATCTGCCAGCAGCCTACCGATATAGCCATTCTTCCCGACAACAGCAAGGCATTTGTGGCGTGCAGCGGTTCGGCGCAAGTCGCTTCCATTGATTTAAAAACCGATAAGGTCCTAGCCTATCTTGATGTGGGCAAGAACCCGGAGCATCTTGCACTCAAACCCGACGGGGGAGAGTTGATCATCAGCAACTTCGATTCCGACAGCATCTCCATCATCGAAACCACAACCAACGAAGTGGGCGGAAGCTATTTGATTGGCAACGGGCCTTCGCATGGCGTGGTCTCGGCTGACAATTCACGGCTCTATGTCAGCAACTTTCGTACCGACACCGTGGCCGTGTATGACGTTGATATCGGCAAGGTGGTTGCAGTGATGCCTACCGGGAGCCAACCCGATGGGGTGGCCCTCACGCAGGACCAGAACTACCTGCTGGTATTAAATTCACAAAGTGGAGATGTGACCGTGATTCAGAAGAGGCGCAAGACGACCAAGCTGGAGCCGGGGGAGTATTCTCTGCTGACCATGATTCCGGTGGGATCGCAGCCGAATCAGGTTGTGGTGAAGTCGTTTATTTTGGGCAAGCAGGAATAAGGAAATCAGCCGCAGATTTTCGCGGATCTGCGCGGATTGTTGATTGATCCGTATCAGGGCAGTGGCTTCAGCCCTGCCGCCAACTGAGAATAATCGTTGTAAAGCGCGACCCATAGCCTAATTTAACAATTGCACTGGTTCCGCGCGAACGGCGAATGGAAGACTGTACGCTACGTCTGAAGACGTAGCCTGATACGAACCTACGCGTTCGCACCGTGGCATTTCTTGTACTTCTTGCCGGAGCCGCAATGGCAGGGATCGTTGCGGCCGATTTTTTCGCCGCGGATTACTTGCTGGACCTGCTGGCGCTCTCCTGAACCTGCCATACGCGCTTGCTCTAGTTCACGACGCTTCTTACGCTGGAAGGCCTCTTCGAGATCATCTACGGACGTCGACACCCCACGCGGCGGACGGTGGCCGTTGCCGTCGCCATCACGACCCAGAATTGGCGCGGAAGATTCCGTTTCGGAAGGCTGAATGACCTGAGAAGGCCGCTCCAATATCTGCATTAGATACAGATACCGAACCGCGTCTTCCTGCGAGCGCTGCATCATGGCTTCGAACATGTCGAAGGATTCGCGCTTGTACTCCACCAGGGGATCGTGCTGGCCGTAGCCGCGCAGGCCGATGCCTTCTTTCAGGTGGTCCATGTCGCGCAGGTGGTCTTTCCATTGCTGGTCCATCACGCTGAGCATGATCATGCGCTCGTGATAGCGCATGGCGTCCGGTCCGATTAGCTTTTCTTTGGCTTCGTAGCGCTCTTTCAGCTTGGCAAATATCTCATCGCCTAATTCCTGACGGTTGAGGGTATCAGGCTTGATTCCTTCGGCCAGGATATCCACGCCAAAGCGGGTGAAGATGGCGTCTTTAAGGCCCTTGACGTCCCAATCCTCGGGGTGGACCTTGACTGCGCAGAACTGTTCCATCAAGTCGCCAAGGATCTTGACGACGTAGTCCTCGAGAATCAAATCTTTTTGGTCCACGCCTTTCAATAACTGGTGGCGCAAACCGTAGACTGCCTCGCGTTGCTTGTTCATCACGTCGTCGTATTCGAGAACATGTTTGCGGGACTCGAAGTTCTGCGCTTCGACGGCTTCCTGTGCTTTCTCGATGCGGCGGGAGATCAGACGCGACTCAATGGGGACGCCCTCTTCCATCCCCAAACGCTGGAGCAGCTTTGAGACCCACTCCTTGGCGAAGATGCGCATCAGGTCATCTTCGAGGGAGAGATAGAAACGCGAGGAACCGGGGTCGCCCTGGCGTCCGGCACGACCGCGTAACTGATTATCAATTCGCCGCGATTCATGGCGCTCGGTGCCAAAAATGTGCAGGCCGCCGGCGGCGATGACTTCATCGTGCTCTTTGTCGGTTGTCAGCTTGTGACGATTGTAGATTTCGATCCACCTGTCGGCAGGGACGACATATTCTTTACCGGAGTAATACCACACGGCAGTTTTGTCGTCTTCCTGCGGACCTTCGATCTTGCCCTGGGCCTCACGAAATGGCTGGGCAAGTCCCTTTTTTAAGGTCTCTTGCTTGGCCATGAATTCCGGATTGCCGCCCAGCAAAATATCGGTACCACGGCCAGCCATGTTGGTGGCGATGGTGACCATGCCCTTGCGTCCGGCCTGGGCCACAATCTCCGCTTCGCGCTCGTGGTATTTGGCGTTGAGCACAACGTGCTTGATGCCCTTTTTCTTGAGCAACTCGGAGAGGCGCTCGGATTTCTCAATGGAAGTTGTACCCACCAGTACCGGCTGGCTGCTCTCATGCAATTTCTGGATCTCATCCGCCGCGGCGTAATACTTTTCCTTCTCAGTGCGGTAAACCACATCGGGATTTTCTTTCCGCAGCAGAGTCTTGTTGGTGGGAATGACCATCACTTCCAGCTTGTAGATATTTTCAAATTCCGACGCTTCGGTTTCCGCGGTACCGGTCATACCGGCCAGCTTTTTGTACATACGGAAATAATTCTGGAAGGTGATGGTCGCCAGGGTCTGGTTTTCGCGCTCGACTTTGACGCCTTCTTTGGCTTCAACCGCCTGATGCAGGCCATCGGACCAGCGGCGGCCGGGCATCATGCGTCCGGTGAACTCGTCCACGATGATGACTTCGCCGTCTTTGACGACATATTCCACATCGCGGCGATACAAGGCGTGCGCTTTTACCCCGACTTCCACGTGGTGCTTGAGGTCCCAATTTTCGGGATCGGCAATGTTGCCGATGCCAAGTAATTGCTCGACTTTTTCCCAGCCTTCGTCAGTAACGGTGATGTTGCGGTGCTTTTCGTCTACGACGTAATCCTTGGTGTAGGTTGGCGGCTCGCCCGGAGGCCCGGGGATTTCCTCGCCTTTGTCCAGCTTGGGAATGATGCGGTTCACCTTGAAATATTTATCGGTGGATTCTTCGCTGGCGCCGGAGATGATCAGCGGGGTACGGGCTTCGTCAATCAGGATGGAGTCGACTTCGTCCACAATGGCGAAGTGGTGTCCGCGCTGCACGCAGTCCTTGAGGTCGAACTTCATATTGTCGCGCAGGTAGTCGAACCCGAACTCGTTGTTGGTACCGTAAGTGACGTCAGAAGCATAAGCTTCGCCGCGCTCGGCATCGTCGAGGTCGTGAACAATTACGCCGACACTCAATCCGAGGAAACGATAAAGCTTGCCCATCCACTCCGAGTCGCGCTTGGCCAGGTAGTCGTTGACCGTAACCACGTGCACGCCGCGCCCGCTGAGCGCGTTGAGATAAACCGGAAGCGTGGCCACCAGCGTCTTGCCTTCGCCGGTCTTCATTTCGGAAATTTTGCCCTGGTGCAGCACCATGCCACCGATCAGCTGCACATCGAAGTGGCGCATGTTGAGCACGCGGCGGCCGGCCTCGCGGACCACAGCGAAGGCCTCGACCAGGATTTCGTTCAGGGCTTCCTGAAGAAGGTTGTAACGATCGGTTTCAATCTGCTTCTGGCGGTCGAAATCGGCGTCGGATTCGTCCGCAATGGCGGCCATCCGCTCTTGAATGCGGCGGCGAAATACCTCGGTCTTGGCGCGCAGCTGGTCGTCGGAGAGCTTTTGCATCTCCGGTTCAAGCGCGTTGATTTCCGCCACGCGTGGCTTCAAACGCTTGAGTTCGCGCTCATTCTTGGTCCCGAAGATCTTGCCTGCAAGTTTGTTAATCAAAGCTTGAGAATCCTTTTAGAGGCGCTTCTGCCAGCCTCTTTAAGAGCCTAGCATATTAGATGCGAAAGCTGAGGCCCAGTAGCAGGGCCGTGGCTGAATCACGGATACGCCGGGCGGAGCTAGGGGCTGGAAGAAGGTTGCCACTGGATTGTGGTTTTCCAGCCATCCTGCACGGTAATCACAAGTTGGTGTTTTTCAAATTGTTGCAGATCTTTGGGCGCGATGCTGGTGCGGGCAAAGTTCCCCGTCAAAGCCACGATCTCGACCCGCTCGAAACGCGGCTTTTTTGAATACGGCCAGCGGGTGTATTTGCCATCGTACCAGCCGCGAGGTACTACCTCATGGGCTGGGACCTCGATCCAGCCATCTTTGTCAGGATGGCAGGTACAGGAATCGGCGGCCTGGGACCACGCTCCCCAAGCATGTTCGGAGTACGGGTATTCCAGCCAGCGCCAGCGGTAGTGGATTTTTACGCTTACGGCTTTTAGCGTCTGTCCAGTCGCTTGATCGAGAAATCGGATACGCATGCGCGGGACCTGATAGTGGTCTCCAAAAATCAGCGGGGCCGGCTGTTTGATGTAGGCATCTTCCAGGCTCTGCGGTCCTGATATTTCTCCGCAGGTCTGGGCCTGGGCAGTATTGGCCGTCAGCCGGAGTACGGCAATCGACAAAAGCAGAAGAAGGTGAAAACGCAAAGTAATTCCCAGCACTGCAAAAGAATACTTTAAGACCAGGGTGTGCGGGCCAACAAATCAGGCATTCCATGGGTTTACTACGGAAACGGAAAGATCGGCGAAGTGGGCTGTATTTCGGGTGGCCAAAGTGGCGTGATGAGCGAGGACGATGCCGGCGATCATGGTGTCGCGCAGATCACCTGGGCGGCCCTTCTTCTGGCGAGATGCCATCAAGTCGCCTGCCTGCTCGGCAGCAGCAGAATCAAAAGGAGCAACGCGATGTCCAATCGCCTTCAGTAATCCATCGAATGCATGGACTAGGGCGGAGCGCCGCTTTCCGGCAGTAAGGACCTGCAATCCGAATCGGACTTCGAGCAGTGTAATGGAGGTTGTCCAGATCGAAGTTCGCGGTTGACGGTCGAGCCAGGTGACAACTTCCGGCTCGGGGGTTTGGCGCATTAAGGCAGAGAGGACATTGGTGTCCAGAATGATCATTCAAATGATGGCGGCCTGGGTTGATGGCCGCGTAGCTCGGGAATATCGGAATTCAGGCCCGCCTTGGTAAACATGCCGGCGATTTCTGTACCGAGTCCACCGGCGGGTTCGGCGTCCCTGTATACCGCACTGCGCAAGATGTCGCGAACTTCTTCTTCCATGCTGCGGCCATTGCGCTGGGCGCGGCGTTGCAGGCGCGATTTGACGGCGTTCTCGATCTTGCGGACAACGAATTGGGCCATGGGCCAGTCCTTGATTTGATATCATGATATCATTCATGGCCGACTATGTCTATTTTGCCTTAAGATGGGGCGGGGCAAGCCCCGCCTCCACACGACCTCACACCACCCACACAAGATAAGCTCTTTCAGGTATATTCCCCTCGACCCATGGCGACCTTTTACGACCTGTTTGTGGAATGCGAGGAACGCTGGCCGCAAAATATTGCGCTGGAAATCCAGCGGGGCGAAGAGCTTGAGGCCTTCAACTACGCCGAATTGCGGCGGATGGCTGAATCTGTGGCGCGCTGGCTGCAACAACAGCGCCTGGAGCTCGGTTCCCGGTGTGCCATTTTGGCGGAGAACCATCCGCGATGGGTGGCGGTTTATTTAGGGATCATTGCGGCCGGGCATATTGCGGTTCCGCTGGACACGGCGTTTCATGCCGACCAGGTGGCCAAGCTAGTCAAGGATAGTGGGAGTTCATGGCTGTTTTGTGATCCCAAGCATCTCCCTGCGACAGCTCAAGCAGTACGGGAATCTGGGATTAAGATTGTTTTACTACGGGCGGGCGAGTCGCTTGCCTCCACACAAGCACAAACCCAAGCACAATTCTCTCTTGATGAGATCCTTGCTGCCGGGCCCGAGGGGTTTCTTCCCGCGTCTCCTGATACGGATTCTGTTGCCGTAATTCTTTACACCTCAGGCACGACCGCTGATCCCAAGGGCGTAATGCTCACTCATGGAAACATGCTGGGAGAAGTGGCGGCCGTCCGCGGCTGGGCTGAGCTTGGGCCGGACGATGCCGTTCTTGGCATCCTGCCACTGTTTCACTCGCTTGCCCAGATGGCAAACCTGCTGCTTCCCTTGGCAAACGGAGCGCGGGTAGTTTATCTGGAAACTCTCAATACCACCGAACTCTTGCGCGCATTACGCGAGCGGAACATCACAGCTTTCGCAGTGGTGCCGCAGTTTTTCTACCTGATTCACGAGCGCATTTTCAAAGAAGCCGCCAAGCGGGGAATGCTGATGGTACGAATGCTGCATTTCTTGATGCAGGTCAACCACTGGCTGCGCCGGTTTGGCATCAACGCCGGGCCAATGTGGTTCGGAAAAATCCATGACACCTTTGGCCGCCGGATGCGCTTTCTGGTGACCGGAGGCTCACGCTTCGACCCGCAAATCGGACGCGACTTCTATGATCTCGGAATTGATGTCTTGCAGGCTTACGGACTGACTGAAACCTGCGGAGGAGCGTTTGCCACGCATCCTGACGACAACGTGATCGGCTCGGTGGGCAAGCCGCTGCCCGGTGGAGAGGCAAAGATTGTTGATCCCCAGCCGCAGGAAGACGGGCCGCCGACCGGAGAGATTGCGATTCACGGACCGATCGTGATGAAAGGTTACTGGAACCGGCGCGATGCTACCGATGCAGTCTTGCGCGAAGGCTGGCTCTACACCGGCGACATCGGATACTTCGACAAGAATGGCAACCTGTTTATCACCGGCCGCAAGAAGGAAGTCATTGTTCTTAGCAATGGCAAGAATGTTTATCCCGAGGAGATCGAGGCCCACTATTTGAAGTCGCCGCTAATCAAGGAAATTTGTGTGATGGGGATTGAGGCGAATCCCGGCGATCCCATGTCCGACCGGCTTTATGCGGTGGTTGTTCCTAATTTTGAAGTGTTGAAAGAACGCAAGATCGTCAATACCAAGGAAGTTATTCGTTTCGATATCGAAAATCTTTCTTCCCAAATGGCTTCAACCAAGCGCATTGCAGGCTATGAAATATGGCAGGATGACTTGCCACGCACCACAACCCGCAAGATAAAGCGCTTTGAAATTGAGAAACGTGTGCTGGCGAACCAGGGGGCAAGCGGCTCGCCTGACGTTTCGAGTGAGAAACCGCTTACCGATGAAGAAAAGGTCTGGCTGGATGACGCTACTGTACAACGGGCACTATCTATCGTCAAAGAGTCTTCGCGTTCGGAGCTCTCACAAATCCGCCCTGACTATAACCTGGAACTCGACCTTGGTCTCGACTCCATGCAGCGGGTGGAACTGCTCGTGGCGCTAGAAAATGGGTTGGGAGGAGATGTTCCCGAGACAGAGATTGCCAATATCTATACCGTGCGCCAACTGGTGGAGGCGGTGTTACAGAGCGCGGGAAGCGGCAAAGTTCACAAGCGGACACAGTTTGCCGGATGGAGCGAGGTATTTCGAGAAGAATCCGCTGATCCTGAAGTGCAAGCCCTCATTAAGCCGCGTCCAATTTCTGAAGTGTTCTGGTTCGTGGTAACGCGGCTTCTGCAATTGGTGGCCCTTGATCTTTATCAATTGCGGGTTGAAGGGTTGGAAAAACTTCCCACCGACCGGCCAGTGATTATCTCCTCCAACCATCAAAGTTTTATTGACCCGGTGGTTTTGGCCAGCCTTCTTCCCTGGAATGTTTTCAGCAAGAGTTTTGCCGTGGGAACCAGCGAGATTTTCGGCTCCGTCTTCATGCGCCGCTTGGCCCGATGGATACGGGTGGTGGTGGTGGATCCCGATGCCAACCTGGTTCCTGCCATGCGGGCCGCGGCATCTGGGCTGCGGCATGGGCGAACCTTGATTCTTTATCCGGAAGGTGAGCGCTCCATTGATGGCACTCCCAAGACATTCCGGAAGGGGGCGGCAATTCTTTCAGTGCATATGCAGGTAGCGATCGTGCCGGTGGCCATTGAGGGATTTTATGAAGCCTGGCCGCGAGGGAAATATTTCTTCCAGAAACTGACTAAGTTCCGCATTAAGTTTGGTGAGCCAATTTGCCCGCCGCCGGAAGCTCAAGCTTCCGAGACCGCATATGCAGAACTAACGTCCGAACTTAAGGCTCGGGTAATCGAGATGTGGCGAGATCTTCAAAGTAAGAACTGAGCTGTTCCTATTTGGCCCGTGGGTGGGTTTGATCGTAAACCTGTAAGACATGCTTCATAGAAAGCTGCGTATAGCGTTGCGTAGTCGAGAGACGTTCGTGACCGAGCATTTCCTGGATGGCACGCAGATCGGCGCCCTCTTCGAGTAAATGAGTGCCGAAGGCGTGACGCAAGGTGTGGGGATGAACGTCGGGAGAGAGTCCCTTGGCGACTGCAATTTTCTTAATGATGCGGCCGACGCTGCGGGTGGTGAGCCTCCCGCCACGTTGATTGACCAGTAAGGCGGGCAGATGGCCCTTCTTCCCCATCAGGATCTGCTGACGCTTTGGCAAATATGGCGCCAGAGCGGATTTCACAGAGTCCCCAAACGGAACATACCGTTCCTTTTTTCCTTTGCCGCGAATCAGGATTGCCTCCGCGCTTAAGCTGATGTCCTCAAGATTGATGCTGACTAACTCTGAGTTACGAATACCGCAGCTGTAGAGCAGTTCCAGCATCAACTGATCGCGTTCTGGAAAGGCCGCTACCTCGGGCATCTCGCCGTCCAGCACCGTGTTCATTTCTTCAATGGTGGGTACGCGCGGCAGCTTCTTGGGGAGCTTGGGCGTGGAAACTAACGCGGCAGGGTTTTGTTCCACCACTCCTTCCTGGGCAAGCCAGCGGTAGAGCGAGCGCACGGCAGCCAAAGAGCGGGCCACGGAAGTCTTGCCGAGTCCTTTCTCATAGAGATGCGATAGAAATCCGCGGATCGCTAGATGATCAATCGTGGGCCAGTTGCGGGAACCGATGTACGAGCAAAATTCCTTCAAGTCCCCTGTATAAGCTTTGATCGTGTGCGCGGAGGCGTTGCGTTCGCGCAGGGTCGCCAAAAATTGCGCTACCGCCTTTTCAACGATGGTGGCCGGTTTTGTCATTGTGGTCACGATACTTCCCGTGGTAAGTGTCGCGGGAGGCTTATCCAGTTCTCAGTTTTCGGTTCCCAGTTCTCAGTTGGGCCTTCGCACGTGGGTGATGGTTCAGGTACACACTCTTCAGGCGATCCAGGGCCACGTGTGTGTAGACCTGCGTCGTAGAAATATCGGCATGACCTAGGATGGTTTGAACCGTGCGCAAGTCTGCTCCGTTTTCCACCATGTGGGTGGCACAGCTGTGACGCAGCATATGGGGGCTTGCCTTGCGGCCGGTGCCGGCGGATGCTGCCCGGACCATCTGCCAGATTCGCTGGCGGGTCAGCTTGCGCGCCCCACGCCCAAGAAAAAGGAATGGGGAACTCTTCCCTGCCGTTAATATGGGGCGCGAATCTTTCATGTAGGCGGTCAGCGAATCCTGCGCGGAGCGGCCGAGCGGAACAATGCGCTCTTTGTCGCCCTTGCCGCGCACTAAGACATATCCCATTTCAAGCTTTAGATCTTCGAGTTTGACCCCGGCGATTTCTGAAACCCGCAGCGCGCCTGCGTAGAACATCTCCAGCATGGCACGGTCACGGAGCGAGATTGCCGCGGACTCTTTTCGGTTCGAAGTTTGCCGCGGACCGCGCAGGATGGTTTCCATCTCACCTCGCGCAAGGGCCTTCGGCAGCACTTTCCATTGCTTGGGAGAATCGATGTTCAGAGTGGGATCGTGAGCTATGGCCTTGTCCAGCAAGAGATATTTATACAGGTGGCGCAACGCCGAAAGCTTTCGTCCGACAGAACGGCCATCCACGGAGTTCGCGAACAATTGCTGGATGAATTCACGGACGCCTTCACGTCGCGCGGTGAGCAGCGTCCGCTTCCGTTTCTGCAAGAAGTCTGCAAATTGCACGATGTCGCTGGTGTAGGCGGACAAAGTCAACGGGGCAAGCCCTTTCTCGATCCTGAGGTAGTCGAGAAAACCAGCGATGATGCGGGAATTTACTTCGGCAGACACTGAATCAGTATGCGCGTTATCGGACGCTGAGAGAAGTAGCGATGGGGATTCTATCCCTGCTTGTGGATTTCCTTCAGGATTTCGACCGCATATAAAGCCCCTTGCGGCGTCTCTTCGTGCTTGAAGTAGCCGTAAACGTCTCTTCCCTGCTGCAAGTGCGCGCGAATACGGCCAAGCATGCTGCGGCGCTCGTCCGGAGTGTATTCCGCCTTACGGTAGCGGTAGTAACAGAAATCAGCGGTCACCACGTCGGGCGTCACCCGCTCTTCGGTTTCAGCCACGCAGATAGCGCGGTTGTGTTTCTTCAAGAGCGCGAATGCGTCGTCGGAAAACCAGGAATCGTGGCGGAATTCAAACGCGGCTTTCACCCCGCGAGGCAGCGTCGCCAGGAATTCTTCAAGAACGCTGAGCTCCATTTTGAAGTTTGGCGGCAGCTGAAACAGGACCGGACCGATCTTTCCCGCCTGGGCCAGCGGCTCGAGTGTCCGCAGAAAGCGTGGCAGGAAGTCTTGTATATTCTTCAGCCGCTTGATGTGGGTGATGACTTGATGGGCTTTCGGGCTGAAACAGAATCCAGCAGGGGTCCCTTCAATCCATTTCTGAATGGTGGTGTCTTTTACTAACTGGCGGAAGGTGAAGTTCACCTCAACGGCATTCAATTGCGTGGCGTAGTAACCGAGAAACTTGGCTTGTGCCAGCTTTGCGGGATAAAAATCAGGCTTCCAGTTGGGATACGCCCATCCTGAGGTCCCAGCATAGAGTTGAGCCATATCGGGTTCAGTTTATACCTTGCGCTTCCGTTTGCCGGTGCGCGGGCGAGAAGCTTTTTTCTCCGCCTGGGCTGCGAGGTCCAGGCCGGGAAGGTTGGGGAGTTTCTGTTTGAGGGTCAGTACCGGAGCGAACAAGTCGCCCATTTTCCCGACACGAGCGAGGACTTTATCGGCTTCAAACACCAATATTTTCGCGTCTTTCTTTTTGAGGCACTGCTCGACCTCTTCCCACTTCACGGGAGTGGACACAGTGGGGCGCTCACGCGCGCGCAGTGAATATACTCCGATGGTGGTCTTGTGCTGGTCGTTCTGACTCCAATCCACCAGCACCTTCCCCGTGCGCAATTGTTTCTTCATATCCGACACAACGAGCTCTCTGTGTTCGGTTTCGAGAAGTCGCGCCAGAGCCTGGGCGAAGGACTTGGTCACATCGTAGTTTGTGGGCGTGTTCAGCGGAACATATACCTGAAGCCCTTTGGAGCCGGAGGTCTTGGGAAAGCTCTGCAACTTGAAGTGATCGAAGATTTCCCGCAGCCAGACTCCAACCTGGCAGCACTGCACGATGTCGGCAGGCGGGCCAGGGTCGAGATCGAATACCAGCATGGTGGGACGATCCATCTGCTTTGCCAAAGAAAGCGACGGATGCAGTTCGATGCCAGCCAGGTTTGCAATCCACACCATGGTGGGCAGATCGTTGGCCAGCAGATAATTGACGGTGCGGTGGTTGCCTTCGCTCCAAATCGGCGTGGTCTTGATCCACTCGGGACGGTGCTGGGTGGCGTTCTTTTCAAAAAAGAATTGAGCGTCCACCCCGTTTGGATAGCGCTTGAGGGTCAGAGGGCGACCGTGCAAATGGGGAACTAAAACGGGTGCCACTCTGGCGTAGTAGTCAATGACTTGCCCTTTGGTGAACTCAGCGGCGGGATATAGGACTTTCTCCAGGTTGGTGAGCTTGAGGTGTCTTCCCTGGATGTCAACCACCGAGTCGCTCATACTCGTGGCAGTATAGCGTCCCAGCCTGGATGGCTTGAATTTCCTTTACGTTGTGTTGCCCACAGCGGCGGGCATTCCCTGCTGTTTCGGCGCGTATTTGGAAGCGCATTTGGCTTGCAGCTGTTTGGCATGAAATACCCCATCGCGGCCAAAACTGCCCTCGGCGAGGGCCTGGGACTCATCCTTGAATGTGTCGGGGGGAGCTTCGGTCCCGGTATACACGACGGATAGAGTCTGATCGTTCTCAATCAATACAAACTCTATTTTGGTGCCGGTGCGTTTGATCGAGCCCGGCTGTACGTTTCCTGCTACGCGCAGGCGTTTGGTATAGGCGCCGTCGCCCATGCCGCGCAGCTCTTTGATCGTGACATAGTAGCTCTTGCTCTCCTGGATCCCGGTATAAGCAAGAAAACCCAGGGACACAAGGATCACTACAATCGCGGCACCAAACTTCATGTATTTGCTTTGTTCTCTAGACATATGCAGCTCTCGTTCAACTCTAGTATTGCTCAGAAGTCCAGTCAAGGATACCTAAAGGCAAAGCGCCTGCAAAATCAAACAACCATAAATTTCAAATTCGGTAGTCATTATACAGTTTTGTGGATCACCCTTACCTCATCCTTCCGGCTTGCGAATCGGCAAGCCAGCCTATCTACTTGATTTGAGAATTACCCCATTCAATCCATCCTCACTGCCTGACAATTTCTAACATTGGAGAGAAAACTGCACATGTTATCGCCGATAAGTCTTTTATTTTAAAACATTTACAACGGAGCGCCGTTATGTTACGAAAGCTGGTCGTTACTCTGGCTGTTCTGATTCTCACCACTTTCCCTAGCTTGCTAATCGGCCAAGAGGTTGCCTCGCTCATCGGCGTAGTAACGGATAAAACCGGAGCAGTGGTACCCGCCGCTAAGGTAGAACTTGTCGATACCAAAACCAACACAAGCTACCAAGCGACCAGCAATGACGTGGGGGCCTATACCTTCGTCAAGGTTCTCCCCGGACCGGGATATAGGCTAACGGTGACCAAAGAGGGCTTCCAAAGTCTCACCATCGACAACATTTATCTCGGTGTTCACTCCACGCAAACCCAGAACGTTCAATTAGAAATCGGCCAAGTGACACAGACCGTCGAGGTATCGGGTTCAGGTTCACAAGTCTCGCTGAATACCACTGACACTTCCGTGAGTTCGTCCCTTTCCATGCAAGTCGTCCATGAGCTTCCTTTGGCGATACGCGACAACCCGCTAGGACTCTTGGTTTATACCCCTGGAGTAACGGCTGCTACTGGTGGCGCCGACAATACACTCGGCAGCCGGGACGGAGCGGTCGCAGGGGCACGGGGAGATCAAAGCAATTACTCCCTGGATGGCCTCGACACCAATGATTTTGGCACCGGCCAGGCATTTGCCATGGCGGGCCAAGCACCGATCGATTCCATCCAGGAATTGCGTACGGAGGTCGCCAATCCTCTTTCTGCGGAAGGTCGAGGGAGTGGGGCGCAAGTCCAAATGACCACCAAGAGCGGCAGCAATAGCTGGCATGGCTCGGCTTACGAGTACAACCGCACTGCGGCCACCACCGCCAACGATTTTTTTAACGTACGTAACGGCGTTGCCAGACCGCCACTCACGCGCAACCAATTCGGGGCCAGCCTGGGCGGCCCTGTGGTGAAAGACAAACTATTCTTCTTTTTCAACTATGAGGGGCGGCGTGACGCACGAGCCGATGTTGTCGAACCAATCGTGCCCTTGGACAACCTCCGTGCCGGAAATGTTAACTATATTAATAACAGTCAGACTGGGAACAATGGCCAACCCTGTAATTTCCACAGCCGCGTCAACACCACCCCGAATTGCATCAGCACGGTTCCAATGTCCGATACGACTTTCGATCCGGCCGGAAGAGGCCCCGATGCACAGCTTTTGAGCTTCATCAACAGCCGCTATCCCCACGCCAATGATTTGACGGTCGGGGATGGTGTCAACACCGGGGGATTTCTGTGGAACGCTCCCGCGCGCTATACCAGCAACGATTATGTGAGCCGCATCGACTACAACCTCTCCAGCCGGATGAAGCTTTTCGGCCGAGTCAGTGTCTTTCGCAGGACGTCAGACGACGACATCAATACCGCTCTAGCAGTTGGGCAGGGTGCCTCAGCGGAGCTGTTCCCGGGAGACCCGGTCACCAATCAGGTGGTTGATCACAGCTGGGCCTTCGTAATTGGCCACACCTGGAACATAACCAACAACATGGTCAATCAATTTAACTACGGGGAAACACGCTCGATTCTGGATTTCCCTGTCCGCTTCAACCCCACGGGGACCACCCAGTATCAATCCATGATGGGTACCGCCACCGGCCTGTCCTCTCTTGATGGACCTTTCAACGCCGCGCCATTTAGCGCTTACAGCCAGGGCCGAACGGTTCCGATTCCGGTTTTTAAAGACGATTTCACTTACCTTCACGGCAAACACAACATTCAGATAGGCGGTATTTTTAAACCAATCATGTCCAGCAGCACGCTAGTAAGTGATTTCAACAACGTGACGGTTGGACTGGGTGGCAACCTGTTGCAGCTTACACCCACCGACACTGGCTTCAATGAAGTACCCACAGACATTTTGGGAAGAAGTCCTGGCGACGTCAGCCTCATCAGCGGAACCGCCCTGCGCACGTGGAGCCAGGCATATGCATTCGCCCTGGGACGGATCGCCAATGTCGCCAGCAATTACAATAACGACCACAATCTACAGGCCACGCCCCAAGGCACAGGCTTTACCCATAAATTCCGATACTACGAGACGGAACTATACGCCCAGGACACGTGGCGCCTGCGTAGCGACCTGACCATGACCTACGGCCTGCGCTGGCAGTATTATTCCGTTCCCTATGAAGTCAACGGTTTCCAGACTGCTCCCGATATCGACTTCGCCTCCATGTACAACGCACGCGCCGCTGCGGCGGCGGCGGGAATCAGCGGAGATGCTGTGGTTCCTACTGTGCAATATGGTTTCGCCGGGAAGGCGAACCACGCTCGAGGATATTACGACCCGGATTGGAAAGACTTTGCTCCCCGGTTGAGCTTTGCCTACAACCCATCGTTTAGCGGCGGTCCGCTGGGACGGATCTTTGGTGACCGCAAGACCGTCATCCGGGCCGGCGCCGGCATCGTTTTCGACCACACCATCCTCTCCGCGATCAATAATTACAACGACCAATCTTCTTTCGTCTTCGGACAAAGCGTCGGGACCCTGTCCAATACCGGCTTGGCGAATGATCCACGCTTTTCTGACGTTGGCGGATTGGGAGGCCTTCCAACTCTAACCCCGCCACAACCCGCCTCGGTCCCGTTTACCCCATACCTGGCGGGCGGGACGACCGACCAGTTCACTGGGCTGGTCAGTAATTCGAACGAACTGGCGATTGATCCTCACTACCGGACGCCGTACTCGGAAACCTTCACTTTCGGCATCCAACGCGAACTGCCCGGTAATTTTATGCTGGAGACCACCTACTTCCTCCGCACGGGGCATAGGTTGTTGTCGCGCTCAGATGCGGGGCAGGTGGTGGACTTTGTGGATCCTGCTTCGGGCCAGCATTTGGTCGATCAGTTTGCCCAGCTCTCACTAGCTGTGCGAAATGGACAACCTGCCGTCGGCACGCCTTTCTGGGAAAACATCATGAACCCGACTTTAACCCAGAATTATGGCGGCACATGCGAAGACTTTGGTTTTGCCAGCTGCGCAGACCTGGTAGCTCAGGTCTTTGATCCGCTCCCGCGTATCGGCGACATGGCGGATACCTTTGAGGCCATGTATGCCGGGTTGGGGGGTGGACCTACGATCCCAGCGAATGTGGGACTCGATCCACAGTTCTCCAGCCAGCTTTACTTCGGGAACAAGAGCTATTCGAGCTACAACGCACTGCTGACCACTCTGCACAAGCGGCTGTCGCACGGACTTCAGTTCGATCTCAACTACACCTATTCCCACTCCATCGACAACAGTTCGACGGTTGCCAATAACGCGACCGGCACGTCGGCCACCGGCGGCTACGGCGGTTTTCTTTGCGATGCCATCAAGCTGAGGTCCTGCCGTGGCAATTCCGATTTTGACGTGACCCATATAGTGAGCGCCAATGCCCTTTTTGATATGCCGGTTGGCCGTGGCCGCTGGCTGGGCAGCAACATGCCAGGCTGGGCAAATCAGATCGTCGGAGGTTGGCAGGTGGCGGCCCTCACCCAATGGCATACGGGCTTCGCATTCTCGACTGTGACCGAGGCGTTTCCCGTGAGTTTCAACTCCAATAGTCCGGCGGTGTTTATCGGCACGCCCCACGACATCCGAGTGAAAATTCACGATGACGCCGGGCAAATCCAGCTGTTTGCCGATCCGAACGCGGCATTGAATGCCTTCACCGGCCCGATCGGGTTGGATGGCCCCACCCGCAACAACTTGAGGGGACCAAGATTCTCCAATACCAACCTTGCCCTCAACAAGCATTTCCCCATCAAGGAGAAGTTTGATGTGGAGTTTCGCGTTGAGGCCTACAACGTTTTCAACCATGTGAACTTCGCCCTACCTGGAGGAAGCGTAGCCGACATCAATGGGCCTAATTTTGGGGTTATTTCCAGTGATGCCGGATCGCGTGTGATGCAATTCTCTCTGCGCCTGGATTTCTAATAAGGTTCCATACAATGCGGTGTCTCAGGCCGGTCATCCGACCGGCCTTTTTTCTTGCTTACCAACGTACTCCAGCCGGCCCAGATTTTTCAGCTAGAATCGGGATTGAATTCTATTCCCACGAGGTTTCGCTACTTTCATGATTCATCCCTGGCACGACGTAACTCCCGGCGAAAGACTGCCCCAGGAATTTCAGAGCGTCATTGAGATTCCATTTGGCTCCAGCGTGAAGTATGAGTTAGATAAGACTAGCGGCCTGATTAAGCTTGATCGCGTTTTGTATTCAGCGGTGTACTATCCGGCGAACTACGGTTTTATCCCGCAGACGCTCGCCGAGGATGACGACCCGCTCGACGTCTTAGTGCTGTGCCAGGAGACGGTGGTACCCCTGACCATAATTCATGCCCGCACAGTTGGCCTGATGACCATGATTGACTCCGGCAAGAAGGACCACAAGATTATTGCCGTGGCCACCGAAGACCCGGAATTCAACAGCTATCGTGAGGCCAGTGAGATGCCTTCGCATCGTTCGCTGATGCTGCGGCGTTTTTTTCAGGACTACAAACTGCTAGAGAAGAAGGCGGTGGAGGTGGATGAGATCCGGCCTGCGGCGGAGGCGTACCCCATTATTCTCGACGCGCTACAACGCTATAGCGATCAGCGGCGTAAGGGATTTAAGAGCAGCGAGAAACATTAGTGGAGGCACGGGCGTCCCCGCCCGTGCTCCAGTTTCTGTTACCACACCCTGCAAGCATTCTCTGCCACCATGGGCTGGCCCGCTTTGCAGTTCCACGCTTTCTGGAATTCCGGCATGTTCTGCATTACGCCGTTGACGCGGTATTTGCCGGGAGAATGGGGATCGACGTTCACCAGCATTCGCGAGAACGCTGGACGCCGCTTTTCACACCATACGCGTCCGTAGCCTAAGAAGAAGCGCTGCTCCGGCGTATAGCCATCGATTTTTTCTCCGGCCTTACCGGTGTTGTCTGCGGCAATCATTTGTTCGAGCGCCATCAGGGCGATACGGGCGCCGCCATTATCGGCAGTGTTCTCACCTAGCGTCAGCTTGCCGTTTAGTTTCAGGTCATCGACGGCTATGAAATTGCCGTATTCGCTGGAGACGCAGCTGGCACGCTTTTCGAACTCTTCTCCGTCCTGTTTGGTCCACCAGTCGCGGAGATTGCCCTGCGGATCAAACTTGCGGCCTTGGTCGTCAAAGCCGTGGGTCAGTTCATGGCCGATCACCGCGCCGATACCTCCGAAGTTGACGGCGTCATCCATTGTTTTGTCGAAGAAGGGCGGTTGCAGGATACCGGCAGGGAAGACGATCTCGTTGTGTGAGCCACTGTAATAGGCATTTACGGTGGGGGGAGTCATACCCCATTCTTTTTTGTCCACCGGCTTGCCGATTTTGGCGACCTGGCGCCGAGCTTCAAATTCGTTGGCCCGCAGAAAATTGCCCAACAAATCTCCGCGAACGACCTTAAGTGAACTGTAATCGCGCCACACGTCGGGATAACCGATCTTGTTGCGGATGGCGTCGAGTTTGATCTTGGCCTGCTTCTTGGTGTCTTCAGTCATCCACGGCAGGGTTTTGATGTCCTGATCGAGCGATTGTTCCAGCGCGTCTACCATCTTCAACATGCGCTGTTTGCCGTCGGCGCCAAAAGTAAGCTCGACGTATTTCTGGCCCAGTGCCTCGCCCAAGGCGTTGTCCGTGGAATCTACACAACGTTTCCAGCGGGCCTGGATTTCTGCCTGCCCGGTGAGCGCCTGGTCCATCTTGAAATTGGCGTCTACATATGGCTTGGAGAGCCAGGGGGCGGCACTGCGCAGCAAGTGCCAGGACACGTAGGTTTTCAACGCCTCCAGCGATTCGGACCCCAGCATCCCGTTGATCTGCCGGAAAAACTCCGGGTTGGAGACGTTCAGTTCAGAAATTTTTGGAACACCCATCGCTATCAGATAGCGATTCAAATACAAATTGGGCGCCAGCGCTGCGGCTTCTGTAGTGGTCATCTTGTGGTCGCGGGTCTTGGGGTCGCGGCGCAGGGTGCGATCCATGGCAGCCTTGGCGAGGGCGGTTTCAATACGCAGGACCGCTTGCGCGGAATCCGCCGCCTGCTGCGGCGACTGGCCGGTCAAGGTAAACAGCTGGGTGGCGTACTCGACCAGATGGTTGCGCATCTCGACCTTTTTGGGATCGTCTTTGAGGTAATAGTCGCGGTCGGGGAGAGACAGTCCACCCTGGTCAATGTAGGCAATGACCATTTCGGCATTGTGGAGGTCGGGGCCGGCATAGGAATTAAACAATGGATTCGGCCCTAAAAGCTGAACGCGGGCGATGGCATCAATCAGTTGCCGCTTATTTTTTACCGCAGCGATACGCGCCAGTTCTGGCTTCAGCGGGTCCAACCCCTTGGCATCCGTAGTTTTGTCGTCTACGCAAGCGTCGTAGTAGTCGCCGATCTTCTGTTCGACAGGGGTGCGCGCCGGGTTATTGACGGCTGCCTTCTCTAAAATTTCGCGTTCGGTGACCAGATTGCGCTCATAAAGCTCGACAAAGCTGGCCCACTCAGTCTCGTCCGCCGGAATTTCCTGGGTCTTCAGCCAGTTGCCGCAGGCGTACTGGTAGAAGTCCACGCAGGGATCAGCGGTCTTATCCAGATTGTCCAGACTGAAACCGACCTGCGATGCAGCGGGAGAAGTGCTTTGAGCAACACAGAGAGCGGAGAGAAAAACGCAAGAAATCAGCAGAGCAACCAAGCGCATACGTTTCCTCGATTCGTGAGAGGTCATTTTTTGCCCGAAGGGGTTTGGACGGACAAGGTGGCAAAAGGATAGCTGATTCGTGGGAGTTTTCGCCAGGTCGCTGGGTCGTTCCACAATCTCACAGCGTATAATCAAGTTTTACTCATGTGGGCAGGATGGCGATGAATTCAACGAACGGCACAAATGGTAATGGACACGAACACGCAGTCCCAAAGCCCCGGGCGGAGTGGATTGCGCGGCGCAAGGCCGAGAATAGCAACGGCAACTTCTCCCAGATGCATTACGCCCGAAGGGTGCGATCACTGAGGAAATGGCGTACGTGGCGCACAAAGAGAAGCTGACTCCCGAGTTGGTGCGCGACGAAGTCGCCGTGGGCCGCATGATTATTCCCGCTAACATCAATCATCTGGAACTCGAGCCGATGTGCATCGGCGTGGAATCGTTGTGCAAGATCAATTCCAACATCGGAAATTCCGCGGTCACTTCGGATATTGAAGAGGAGTTGAAGAAGCTGCATACGTCCGTGCACTTTGGGGCGGATACGGTGATGGACTTGTCTACCGGCGGCAATATCCACGAAATTCGCGAAGCTATTTTGCGGCACTCTCCTGTGCCCATCGGTACGGTGCCAATTTATGAGGCAATTTCGCGGGTGAAGCGGATTGAAGACCTCAGTGCCAGCGTAATGCTGGAAGTGATCGAAGAACAGGCCGAGCAGGGCGTGGATTACATGACGATCCACGCCGGTGTGCTGATTCAGTATTTGCCGATGGTTTCCAAGCGCATTACCGGGATCGTGAGCCGCGGCGGCGCGATTCTGGCGCAGTGGATGGCGTATCACCACAAGCAAAATTTCCTGTACGAGTGCTTTGACGACATCTGCAAGATTTTCGCCAAGCACGATGTCAGCTTTTCGCTTGGGGACGGACTGCGCCCCGGCTGCATTGCGGATGCCAGCGATGAAGCCCAATTTGCCGAACTCAAAACTTTGGGCGAGCTAACCAAAAAGGCCTGGGAGTATGACGTACAGGTGATGATCGAAGGCCCCGGCCACGTTCCGCTCGACAAAATCAAAGAGCAGGTGGACAAAGAGAAAGAGCTTTGCTACGAAGCTCCGTTTTACACGCTGGGGCCGCTGGTCACCGATATCGCACCGGGTTACGACCATATTACTTCGGCGATCGGCGCGGCCATGATCGGATGGCACGGGGCGGCCATGCTTTGCTATGTCACTCCGAAAGAGCACCTTGGCCTGCCTAATGAAAAAGATGTGAAGGACGGCATCATCGCTTACAAGATTGCGGCCCACGCGGCTGATATCGCCCGCCGCCGCCCTGGCGCGCAGGACCGCGACGACGCTCTCAGCTATGCACGTTATAAATTCGATTGGGAGAAGCAGTTTGCGCTCTCGCTCGATCCTGAAACCGCGCGCTCCATGCACGATGAAACCCTGCCTGATGATTTCTACAAGGAAGCAGCCTTCTGCTCCATGTGCGGCCCGAAGTTCTGTTCGATGAATTATTCGAGCAAAGTGGACGAGTACAACAAGCAAGTCCACGGGCTGGAGAAGAAGGACTATTCGGAACTGGTGGATAAGCTGGTGTCGATTAAGTAGTCCAAGGCCACCCCTTGCGCCCTTGACCGTTAGCGATCTTGCTCACGCCGGTGATTTTCCTGATGATGTAGTCAGGACTTAAAGTGGATCGCAGAGCTTATTCCGCTGGTTGTGGCCTTATGCAGGTGATTGGACTTGCGCTCTTCCTTGTATTGCCTGCATCCGCGCAGCGTGAACACGGGCAACTCCAATTGGAAGTGCGTGATTCCACCGGCGCGGGCATGGCCGCCAACGTCACGCTTAGCTCTGACGCAAGTCAATTCCAGCGGGAATTTCAAACTGACTCTCAAGGCCAGCATATCGCCCGCGATTTACCTTTCGGCGTTTACCGTCTGGTTATTTCCCATAGCGGTTTCGCCACACAGAGCAGGACGGTAGAGATCCGCTCGGAAGTCCCCATCCATATCGCAATCACATTGGCGGTGGCGACTATGGCGACTCAGGTTGAAGTGAATGATTCCGCCACGCTGGTCAATCCTTATGAATCTTCCAATATCTACTCCGATGGGCAGCGGGCGATCAACGAACGCATCTCGACTGCGCCAGGGAGGGCGTTGTTCGATCTGGTGAACGCCCAGCCAGGATGGCTTTATGAAGCCAACGGAGTTCTGCACCCTCGTGGCTCTGAGTATGACGTTCAATTTGTGAAAGACGGGCTGCCGCTCACCGAGAACCGTTCGCCCGCGTTTGCCGCCCCCTTCGAAGATGAAAATGTGGAGTCATTACAAACACGTGCAAGTGGATATCCCGCAGAGTACGGACGCAAGCTGGGGGGTGTGGTGGAGGTCACCAGCAAGAGTGATGTGCTCCCCGGATGGCATGGCCAGGCGGTTTTCGGGGGCGGAAGTTTTTCTACCGCGACCGGGGACCTAGGCCTGAGTTATGGCCGCGGTGCGAACCAGTTCGCGGGTAACATCAGCGGCGGGTTGACGGACCGCTATCTCGATCCTCCCGTGCTCAATAACTACACCAACCATGGATCATTGAACGATTTTTCTTTTTCCTATGCGCGGCAACTGACCAAGGTCGATCATCTACGCATTTCGCTGGAACACAATTCGGTTTCCTTGCAGGTGCCGAATGAACTGGTGCAGCAGCAAGCCGGTCAAAAGCAGGGCCGCCGGAATGAGGAAACCAGCGGGGATGCGATCTACTCGCGGGTGCTTTCGCCAAATCTGCTGCTCAGTGTGGCGGGGAGTGTGCGCGATACCGATGCCAACCTGGCGTCCAATGCGGAGTCAACCCCGGTGATCGCTGCCCAGCAGCGCGGCTTCCGCGAAGGTTATGCTCGTGTGGATCTCGCGGGGCAATCCGGACGGCATAACTGGAAAATTGGGGCGGACGGGCTTTTCAGCAACGTGCACGAGGCGCTGCAATATCAAATCACCGATCTTTCGGCATTTAGCCCTGAGGTTGCGCCCAACTTTCAATTTGCAGATCGCGGCCATGACCGCGAGGAGTCGTTTTTCGCGCAGGACCAGATGCGACTGGGCAATTGGAATGTAAGCGGTGGGATACGGTTCGATCATTACCGCTTGGTAGTGGACCAATCCGCATGGAGCCCCAGGGTTGCAGTTTCACGTTATTTCCCCAGAATTGGGCTGCTGGTTCACGCTTCGTATGACCGCATTTTCCAGACCCCTGCGATCGAAAACCTTTTGCTGGCCAGTTCGCCGCAAGTAGATCAATTGAGCAATGCTGTACTACGTGTACCCATCCCGCCGGGCGCGGGCAATTTCTACGAGATCGGTATCACGCAGGCGATTGCCGGGAAATTGAGGCTTACGGGAAATGCTTTCCGCCGCGCGTGGACAAATTTTTCCGATGACGATGTGTTGCTGAATACCGGCATCAGTTTTCCCATCAGTTTTTCTCGGGCTTGGGTCAAAGGGATTGAGGCCAAGCTCACTGTCGAGGACGTGGGGAACTTTTCGGGATTCGTCAGTTACACCAATCAAGTAGCGCTCGGACAGGGTCCGATTACTGGCGGGCTTTTTCTCGGGGACGAGGCCCAAGGCGCTTTGACCGACAGCAAGCCGCTTCCCGGTTTCGCAGGACCAGCGTAATACCGCCCGGGCCCGGGTACGCTATCAACTAACATCCCGTGGTTGGTTGGCATTGGGATACTCCGTCGGGAGCGGGTTGCCAGTGGAGGCTGAGGGAGGAAGCCTGGATCTGAATTTCCTTTTGACGCAGTACGGAGCGCAGATTTTGAATCGTGTAGATTTCGCGGCGGAGCGGGTGCGTCCGTCGCTTTCGCTGGATCTGGGCGGCGGCGTTCAGCTTTACCACCGCGAGTACAAATCCATATCATTACTCGCGCAAGTCTCAAATCTAACCAACCGGGTGAACGTGATTAATTTTGCCAGTCTTTTCTCCGGGACTGCGGTCGCGCCCGGGCGCGCGGTGACTGTAGAACTGAAAACTGAATTCTGAAGTTCGGGTGATGCATTACGGCTAACGCCAGGCATTCTCAACGCCGCAGGCAGGGCAGACAGGAGTGTCTGCCCTACACTAACGATAGTCCGTCAACACTTTTGTCGCCCGCTCCAGTGCGGCGGTAAGCAATTCCAACTGCTGTTTAGTACGTTCCAAGTCATGCTTATCAATCGCCTCGTTCACGCCAGGGATCACCACCGCGGCATACCCGGTGTACTGGCCGGGAGCATAGATGGCATGGCGAAACCAGGGACGATTGGGAAGACCATCGGGAATTATCAAGGCCCGCTCTACATCGCGCAGGGTCAGATTCAACCTGGCCAGATCTCCCGATGCTTTTTTCTGATGGCCTGACATTTTTCCGCCCGCACGCTCCAATTTGTGGGCCGCCTCGAGGGCCGCATCAAAACGCGGCGCATCCGTGCCAAATTCGCTTTCGGCTTTCTTTTTTGCGGCTTCGATGTAGTTGCCGATTTCTTTTCCGTAGGCCTCGTAGTCGAAGGGAAGTACATCGGCGTCGGCCATACGAATAGTCTCGAGGCCGAAAACTCGGGCCATCTGCTGTTCGTAGCTGAAATCAGGATCGGCAAATTTCTTGAACCAGTTGTAGTTGTCAAAGACCGAGTGATAGACACCGTAATTTCCGGTTGAACCAACGTCGGTGGAAGGCACACCGAGATGTTGCAGAAATACGGTGTAATCAGAGCCGCTGCCCAGGTCTCCGACAGCAGCGTCTTGCCTAGCTTGTGCGGCAGGCGCGCGGAAGTTGGTGCCGCTGTTGCCGGGAGTTTCATTGCCCGGCTGGCTGGCCTTCAACCACACGTCATATACCGTCCCGCCTTTGGGACTGGGAACAACCTTGGTCACATCACGTATGAACTGCTTGAGCGTGGGAACCGAGGACGCGCCGAATTTTTGCCCGGCAACTCCGACATCCATGTTGAAATATGCGACGGCGTGGGACAATTCGACGTCGTGTTGTTCTGCCCATTCGGTGGAACCGATAAGGCCTTCCTCTTCTCCGTCCCAACT
Organism: uncultured Acidobacteriota bacterium; assembly: GCA_963837365.1. Taxonomy (GTDB): domain Bacteria; phylum Acidobacteriota; class Terriglobia; order Terriglobales; family Acidobacteriaceae; genus CAWBXL01. The sequence continues at coordinate 874,255 of CAWIMW010000001.1, read as the reverse complement.
GCCAAAGATCATTGTCCGTTTCGGCTTCCATCCTGACTTAAGAAGCTCTCCCACACCGTGCACCGACTCCAGCATTGCGGCCGTGCCGCTGTTCGGGTCCACCGCGCCGTACACCCAGGCATCGCGATGATTGCCTGCAACCACCCATTCGTCCGGCCATTCGGAGCCGCGAACTTTCCCAATGACGTCCCATATTGTCCGGTACTGGTAGTCCTGCTTGACGTGCAGTTTGACTTTTGTGGGACCGGGGCCAACGTGGTAAGTAAATGGCAACGAACCTTGCCATTCGCGTGGCGATTCCGGGCCATCCAAGTGCTCAAGAATGGGCCAGGCGTCTGCATAGGAGAGGGGCGTGCAGGGGATGCGGGGCATCCCACCCACTTTTTCGGGATCACTTCGTTTTTCATCGGGAAGTGACGGCACTGAAGCGATACCCGGCGTAGTGGGATCTCCAGGGTAATTGAAGATGAATCCCACCGATCCGCGTTGTACGCCGGTATCAGGACGCCACGGGCCTTTGGGATATTTGTCGCCTTTCCGCCAGCCGTCGTCGTACGGGTCGGAATAAATCAATACACCGGCCGCGCCGTGCTCTTGTGCAACCAGCGCCTTTACCCCGCGGAAATTTTGTCCATAGCGGACTAGTACGATCTTGCCGCGGACATCCACGTTCATCTGAGCGAGTTTCTTAAAATCCTCGGGCGTACCGTAGTTGGCGTAGACCACATACGCTTCGACATCCCCGGAAGGGGACTGGCCGTTAAACGGCATTACCACACGCGGGTCGTCCTGATAGGGATCGCCGTTTACATGTTCGCGGGCCGGGCCGTGCATGGTCACGCCCTCAGGACGTGTCATATCAACGCTGATTTCCGCGGGATAGTTGAGCCAGACTTTGTATTCGACGATTTCGGTCTCAAGGCCAGCCTCGCGGAATTTTTGTGCAACGTAGTCAGCGGTGGCTTTGTCTTCCGGCGTGCCGGCCATGTGCGGGGCCTGGGTCAGGATGCGCAGGTGATCTTCGGCCAGTTTCCGGTCGGGAACGGCAAGGAAACGTGATTCCACTGCGTTTTCTGCTGCGGTGTCGCGGAAACCGAAGATTTGCTCCGGGACTGAAGGCCCAGCAGAATCACCCAAGCTGGTGGACAAGGACGCAAACAACACGATGCAACCAATAATCAGAGCAGATAAGAGTCTCATTAGGTTCACTGGACGAAGCTAGTACGTTAGCACAGGCGCAGAGGGAACGTCGGATACGCACTTCCATTGGCAGTGGTGCAGTTTGACTAGGCGCCCCTTTGTCATTCCGACGAATCGCGAAGCGACACGGAGGAATCTGTTTTCCTGGACAGGACCACAAAGCTGTCGGCCAAAAGCAGATTCCTCCTCTTCACTTCGCGAATCGTCGGAATGACAAAAAGACTGTTTGTTGAAAACTGCACCACTACCCTTTAAACGTGAAATTTGTGCGCAGCATATTTCACATGGGATAGCATGTCTGCCATGACTCCGCCGTTTACACGTAGAGAATTCCTGGAAACAACTGCGATCGCCGGCGCGGCCGTAACTCTGAGCCAATTCACCTCTTTATCTGCTTCGGGCGCTCAAACAACGGGCCCAGTAAGTCCATCCTGGATTGATAAACCCATGCGTTGGGCTCAGCTCACACTGGTGGAAGACGACCCCGGTAAATTCGATCTGGCGTTTTGGCTGGACTACTTCAAGCGCACGCATTCGAATGCTGCCTGCCTCAGCGGCGGAGGGTGCGTGGCTTACTACCCTACTCAGATTCCCTTTCACCACCGCAGCGCTTGGCTCGGCGACCGCGATGTGCTGGGTGAGTTGATTTCCGGTTGCCGGAAGCTGGGGATGGTGGTGATTGTACGTACTGATCCGCATGCGACCTACGACGATATGCAGGCGGCGCACCCCGACTGGATTGCCGTGGATGCCGAGGGAAAGCCGCGGCGGCATTGGGCTTCTCCGGAGATGTGGGTCACCTGCGGTTACGGGCCTTACAACTTCGAATTCATGACTGAAGTGAAAAAAGAACTCATGTCCCGCTATCACATGGATGGTTTTTTCGTAAATCGGTGGGACGGGTCGGGGGAATGCTACTGCGTGCATTGCCAGAAGAACTTTAAAGATGCGTCGGGATTTGAACTGCCCCGCACGAGCAATCCTCTGGATCCGGCACGGCGGGCCTACATTCTGTGGAAACAGCAGCGGTTATTCGATCTGTGGCAACTGTGGGACCGGGAATCGCGCAAGATCAATTCTGATTCATGTGTCATTCCCAATAATGGCGCAGGGGCGCTCAGTCCGCACGATGGAGCCAAGTTTGGGGCGAGCGTGCCGCTGCTGGTTGCGGACCGGCAAGCGCGGCGCGGGCTCATGCCTCCGTGGCGGAATGGAAAAACTGTAAAGGAATACCGGGCTGTGCTCGGTCAGAAACCTATGGTTGGGTTGTTCGGCGTGGGGCTTGAAGAACCGTATCGCTGGAAAGACAGCGTGCAGAGCGATGAGGAAATCCGCATCTGGGCGCTGGATGGAATTGCTAACGGCGGCCAGCCATGGTTCAGCAAGTTCAGTGGAGCGCTGCACGACCGTCGCTGGCTGAAACCGGTGGAAGATTTGTACCTGTGGCACGCAGACAATGAGCGGTATCTACGGCATGACACGCCCATTGCGCGCGTAGCTCTGGTTTATTCGCAACAGACCGCGTGGTTTTACGGTGGAGAGCAAGCCAATGCCAAAGTTGAAGACCATGCGCTTGGGTGGTATCAGGCGCTGGTGGAGGCACGCGTTCCATTCGAGATGGTGCATGATCGGCTGCTCGATACCGAGCGGACGAAACAGTTCAAGACGCTGATCCTGCCGAATATTGCCGCGCTTAGTGAAGCACAATGCAATCAGTTGCGGGCGTTCGTGAAGAACGGCGGCAGCCTGATCGCCACCCACGAAACCAGCCTTTACGACGAGTGGGGCGTGCGCCGTAAAGACTTTGGCCTGGCTGATCTGCTGGGCGTGAAGTGGAGTGGGAAGATCGAAGGGCCCATGCAGAATTCGTATTTGAGGCTGGAGCATGAGGCTGCGCCGCGTCATCCATTGCTGCGCGGATTGGAGGATGCGCCTCGGATCATCAACGGTGTTTCACGAGTGGTTGTGGAGCCGCGCGAGAAGTTTGCGGAGGTGCCGGTTACTTTGATTCCCAGTTATCCAGACTTACCCATGGAAAAGGTTTATCCCCGTCAGCCGAAAACCGACATTGCGGAGGTATATCTGCGTGAGTTCGGCGACGGGCGAGTCGCTTACTTCCCCTGGGACATTGATCGCACTTATTGGGAGGTCTTGTGCCTCGACCATTTCAAACTGCTGCGCAATGCGGTGGAGTGGGCAAATGACGAACCTTCGCATCTCGAAGTCTCGGGGCCGGGTCTGGTTGAAGTGACTGCTTGGCGGAATCGGGATGCGATAGTCATTCATCTGGTGAATTTGAGTAATCCCATGGCGATGAAGGGGCCGTATCGGGAGTTTATTCCTGTTGGAGAGCAGGTGGTTGAGGTGCAAATTCCGGCGTTGTTGAGTCCGGGAAAGGTCCAATTATTGGTCGCGCAGAAGGAACCTCAGGTCGAGCGCAATGGTTCGAGGCTCCGGATTCGAGTGCCTTCGGTGCTGGACCATGAGGTGGTCGCGATTGACTTGCATCTTACTATGATGAAAACTGCCTCCTAGAACCAACCCCTTGAGCAGATCTCAGGGATGAAGTGTGGCGATAAGCCTTCCCCTTGGCATTCCGACGATTCGCGCAGCGAAGAGGAGGAATCTGCTTTCCTGGACAGCACCACAAGGCTGTCGGCCAAGAGCAGATTCCTCCGCGTCGCTGCGCGACTTGTCGGAATGACAAGGGTTTCGTGGTCCCTCGATGCACCACTTTCACCAACTTCACCAGTTGGTGATATAATTGGTGTATGAAACGGGCCACGATGACTCTTCCCGACGACCTGGCCGAAGCGGTGGCGAATTATCAGCAGGCGCAGGAGGCCGCTCCTTCGCTGACCACAGTGGTGCAGGCGGCCCTGAGGGAGTACCTGCGCGAACGAGGATTCCTGCGCAAGTATCGTCCGTTAAGAATCGAACCCGTAGGGCGCAGCGGCCGCAGCGATGTCAGCGAGAAACATGATGCATATCTTGCAGGCCTGAAGAAATGAAGCGCGCCGTCCTGGCCGACGTTGGTCCCTTGTACGCCGCCGCCGATGGCAGCGATGCGCACCACCAGCAAGCGCTGCAACAGTTACAGAAGCTGGCCCGTGATCGCCGGGAGGTCGTAGTTGCTTATCCGACCTTGCTTGAGGCCTATTCGCTGGTGTTGTTTCGTATGGGCACGAATGCCGCCTTCAAGTGGCTCACCTATATGGCCGAAGCCTCGCTGGTAAACCCAACACCAGAAGATTACCGCGAGGCGGTGGTGCGAGTGCGGGCGCTGACGGACCAGCGGATTACCTTGTTTGACGCTGTGGCGGCGGTGATGGCTACGCGGCTGAAGTTGGAGGTTTGGACGTATGACCATCATTTTGAGGTGATGCGGGTGGCGGTTTGGCGATAGTCGTATTAGCAATTACCAGTTCACTTTTCCCTAGCGACCTGTAAGATCTTGTTGATGAAGGCAATCCTGGTGCGCGTCGGAGTAGATCAGACTTACGGTGGATGGAATGCACCGGTTGATCCTAGGACAGGACAGTTTGTATTTGTGCCGATTCCCGACGGTGCTAAGAAAGAGTACACGCCTAATAATGCACGGAAATACGGTGAAATTATTGCCCCGCTGGCTAAGTTCGCGGAAGATTGCAATGTGACGGATCTTCGCTGTCCGGAAACACTGCGACAGCGCAAGATGCATCTGGATCCAGATTTCGACCACCTTACTTATGGAGACAATGGAGCGCGTCGTGGGTCGAGGATCGCGAAACTTGAGTCAAATGACTTGCTAGTATTTTACTCAGGCCTTCGCTCGATCATCGATTCAAAGAAACTGGTATATGCGCTAATCGGTCTGTTCGTTGTCGAAGAAGTTGTCCGCGCAGTAAACGTGCCTGCCGAACGAAGGAGTGAAAATGCACATACTCGCTGGACAGTAATCAGCGAGAACGATGTAATTGTGCGCGGCAAGAGTGAAATATCGGGGCGTTGCGACCGATGCATCCCCATCGGCGAGTGGCGAGATAAAGCATATCGTATTTGTCGGCACATCGGCGAGGCCTGGGGCGGGCTCACAGTTCGGGATGGTTATATCCAACGTAGCGCGGTGCCCCCTGCTTTCGTAAACGCAGAGAAATTCTACGAGTGGTTTCGGCAGCAGGATCTAAAACTTCTTAAAAGGAACAACTAACTTGCAGAATGTCATCATCGTTCACTTGCGTCGCCCGAAGTCGAGGACGAAGAATCCGGACGAAAAACGGTCTGATCCCTTCTGGGAGTTTGGAAGTTTTGGGATCACCCAATGCCACGCTAAGAATTTGATGCATCGGAAACACGTGGAAAGACTTAAGGGCGTTCGATTTGCATTTGCGCAGGGTGGCAGGCAGGGCACGAGGCTTCTACATCTAACGCCGCCGGTACAAATCAGAGAGCACCATGGCTGCATAGAAGCTACGTGGTTCCCTCATGCAATGCCATTTCGATATGGGGATGCGCCAATTCTCGTCAGTAATAGGCATGTAAGCGATTTTCCAAAACTAAAATCGAGTTTGAAAACGGAGATGAAGATCGGTGGGAGATCGACTATCGAAGGGCAGTTCTCAAGTAAATTTCGGAGCCGTGGGATATGCCTTGAAGCGGCTCTCGCGAAAGAATTAATCCGCGTCTACGAGAAATTGAGGAAGAAGGCGCCTTCCTCCAGAATAGCCAACACCTACCTAGATGCATTGCCCTGGCTTCCACCACATCCCGATAGTGACAGACAACACACTTACGAGATATGCCTGGATGAAGCGCGCGGAGCTAGACAGCTGACTCAATATCTCAACCGGAGGCGCTCAAGGGGATGCTCTTCCAAAAAGAATCGGCGGTCATGCTGATAGGCATTTCTGCGATTAGCCGCTCAACCATAGTTAGCTATCGCGCTTGCCCACTTCTCCCGATCTCGTGCTTTGCTCGACGTTAATTCCGCGGTACACCAGGTTCTTCACACATGCACATCGGCCAACCGCGGAATACGCCGGACCCTGATTTGTCCCTCACGCTTGCGAGTCTGGGCGATGTCGTAGGATGACTGCATACGCATCAACGTGTCCATCTTCACTCCGAAGGCTTTTTCAATGCGGAGCGCCATGTCGCCGGAGAGATCGGCTTTGCCGTTGAGCAAGCTGGATAAGGCGGGGCGGGAAACCTGAAGAGCTGCAGCCGCTGCCGTCACCGTCAAACCTGCGGGAACGATGATCTCGGTGCGAATGAAATCTCCGGGATGGGGCGGGTTCTTTGCGGGCATGGCCGCTGCTCCTTGAAGTATTCTAACCGCAGGCGCTAAAGCGCGATCAACAAACAAAGCCCAACCGCACGGCTGAAGCCGGTGCCCTTCCACGGTGGTTCCAGCAGTGTTTGTGCGATGGGTTTAAGAACGCCTGGTGCCTTTGGCTACCGCACCTGCCCGGTACCAACAATCTCATACTTCGTCGAAGTCAACTCCGCAAGCGCAAACGGCCCGCGGGCGTGTAGTTTCTGCGTGCTGATTCCCATTTCCGCGCCGAAGCCGAATTCGGCGCCGTCGGTGAAGCGGGTGGAGGCATTCCAGTACACGGCTGCTGAATCCACCAATTTCAAAAACCGACGCGCGTTGGCTTCTTCTTTGGTGACGATGCTGTCGGAGTGCTTGGTGGAGTGGCGGTTGATGTGGGCGATGGCGTCGTCCACGTCTTTCACGACCTTTCACCGCCATGCAGAGGCGCAGATATTCTTCCGGCCAGTCCTGCGGCTGGGCGGGGACGATGTTGCAGTCCGGAGCCAGGCGGCGCGATTCCTCGTCTCCGCGAACTTCAACTCCGAGCTTCCATCGAGTTTCTTGCACGATTCTGCGGAACGTACTCGGCGGCGATGGCTTCGTGCACCAGCAACTTTTCGGCGGCGTTGCAGACTGAAGGGCGCTGTGTCTTGGCGTTGATCACGATGGGGTCCGCCATTTCGAGGTCGGCGGACTCGTCCACGAAGATGTGGCAGTTCCCTGCTCCGGTTTCGATCACCGGAACCAACGGAATTCTCGACTACGTAAGAAATCAATCCCTGCCCGCCGCGGGGAATGATTACATCCACCAGGCCGCGGGCTTTAATCAACTCACCTACCGATTCGCGGGTGCTGGAATCCAGCAACTCGATTGCGCCTTCGGGGACCCCGGCTACGTTGTTCAGGATTTCTACCAGGCGCTGGTTGCTGTGGGCCGCCTCTTTGCCGCCTCGCAGGACAATTGCGTTTGAAGTCTTGAAGGCCAGGACAGCCGTATCCACGGTGACATTGGGACGCGACTCATAAATGATTCCGACCACACCTAGCGGCACTCGGACCTTGCGAATGCGCAGACCGTTGGGGCGGGTCCATTCTGCTAGGGTTTCGTCGATGGGATCGGTCAGTTTGGCAACAGCGCGCACGCCCGAAGCCATTTCCTTGATGCGCTTTGGATTCAGCATCAGGCGGTCGAGCATGGCGCCTGACAGGCCGGAGGAATCCAGGTCCTCTTTGTTGGCTGCGATGATGCTCTCGGCGTTGGCCTCGATGGCGTCGGCCATCACCATCAGCACCGCATTTTTCTGGGCGGTGGAAAGCAGTAACAGCTTGGCCGAGGCTTCGCGGGCGCGGAGCAGTTTCTCCTGCGTGGTCGCCGGGGGCGTCATGGTTGTGGCCATATCAAGCCTTCCTGCCTTGCGGAGGGAAATAAGTTCCGATTTTACGCTCCAAGGCCCAAGGAATGGCGTGCTTGTGGGAACCGTTCACGATGGCTACGTTTACGCCCGATTCGCTGGCCAGTTTGGCCGCTCGCAGCTTGGAGCGCATGCCTCCTCTGCCCAGGGCGCTCTTGCCGTTGCATAGCTCTTCCATCTCGGGAGTCAGCTTACGGATGGTGCGCACCAGCTTGGGCCGCTTGCCGTTGGGGACATAGAAACCGTCAACATCTGTTAAGAGCACGAGCCAGTCGGCGTTGACGGCTGTCGCGAGCAGGGCGCTGAGTTCGTCGTTGTCACCGAATGCGCCCACCAGTTCCTGAACGGAGACGCTGTCGTTCTCATTTACGATCGGCACCACGCCCAGCTTCAGCAGCTCTTTCAGAGTGTTTTGCAAGTTCTTATACCGTACCGGCGAGGTGAAGTCATCGCTCGAGAGCAGCAACTGGGCTACAAGTTTCTTGCCGAAAAAAAGCTGCTCATAAGTGTGCATCAGGACGCTCTGCCCGACCGCGGCGCAGGCTTGCATTTGCGGCACGCTGCTCGGCTTATGCGGCAGCCCCAGGTTCGACATGCCGGAAGCGATGGCTCCCGAGCTGACAATCAAATATTCGTGGCGTGATAGGTCTAATTGATCTACCAGCGCTCGCATGCGATTGGTAGCAATACGGCCACCGGGGGCGATCAGGCTGGTCCCGACTTTGACGACTAAGCGCATTCTGCCTACTAATTTAGCAGTTCCGGCGCGGGTTGGGACATGCTTGCGGCGTTACTAGCGGGCCTAGCGTATTTAATTGTTGTGATTCTGAGCGGGTGTATCGCGAAGAACCCCTAAACTCATAACAGTGTTCAAGAAGGTAGGGGTGCTTCGACTCCATGGAAGCTGCGCTTCGCTTGCTTCCATTGCGCTCAGCATGACAATGGGTTGAGGGTGGTATTGAGACACTGCCAACAGCGCATGGTAGTATCAAAATCACTCGCGAATGATCTTGCAGCTGGCTAACATCCTGGGCCTTGGCGGCCACGACTCCTTAACGGTGCATACCTAATGCCATCTTCTCCCAGCGGTCGCAGACGCGTGGTCAGCGGCATGCGTTCCACAGGCAAACTGCACCTGGGGAACTATGTCGGTGCCTTGGCCAACTGGGTGAAGATGCAGGACCAGTACGACTGCTTTTTCTTTGTGGCCGATTGGCACGCCCTGACTACCGACTATGCGGATACATCGAAGGTCAAGGTGAATTCACTCGAGGTAGCGCTTGACTGGCTGGCCGCCGGGCTCGATCCGCAAAAGTGCACGATGTTCATCCAGTCGCATGTGCCGCAACATGCGGAACTACATTTGATCTTTTCCATGGTGACGCCTTTGGGATGGCTGGAGCGTGTCCCTACCTACAAGGAGCAGCGGGAGAACATCACCGAAAAAGACTTGGGCACTTACGGTTTCCTTGGATACCCGGTGCTACAGGCGGCGGACATCCTGATTCACAAAGGTGCGGTTGTGCCTGTGGGCGAAGATCAGGTTGCGCATGTGGAGCTGACTCGCGAAATTTCCCGCCGCTTCAATCAGTTTTATGAACTCAAGGGCAAACCGGTCTTCCCTGAACCCCAGGCTTTGTTGACGCCAACGCCCAAATTGCCCGGAACCGATGGCCGCAAGATGTCGAAGTCGTACGGCAACACCATCATGCTCACCGATCCCGAACCAGTGGTCCGGCAGAAGCTGAAGACCATGGTCACTGACCCGGCGCGCATCCGGCGCACGGACAAGGGTGATCCTGACAAATGTCCTGTCGGGGACTTGCACAAGATTTTCAGCAGCAAGGAAACTATGGCGAAGGTGTATGACGGATGCCGGTCGGCGGGGATCGGCTGTATCGAGTGCAAGGGCTGGGCCGCCGATGCGCTGGTGCAAATCCTCAACCCCATGCAGGAACGGCGCAAGAAATATGAGGAGAATCCTCGGCTCGCCTGGGATATTCTGGAAGCTGGATCGGACAAGGCGCGCTCGGTTGCAGGTGCAACCATGAGCGAGGTACGCGAGGCGATGGGGATGTCGCTGGAGTTTGGTGGATAGAGTTGTGGCGCTGCCGGCAGAAAGCAGATTGCTCTGCGCTGCGCGCTTTGGAATGACAAGGGAAAAAGACTTGGGTGAACCGGCAAAACTCGTAGTGCAGGAATCGCCTAACCGTACGGCTAAGGCGAAAGAGAGCGACTTCCCGTTTGCCGTGAGCGTCGGCGATGTGTACGAAGGACCGCTCGATCTGCTTCTGGACCTGATTCGCAAGCAGGACATCGACATCTACGACATCCCGATTGCGAAGATCACTGCGCAGTATCTTGCCTATGTCGAGAAGCTGAAAGAGTTGGATGTGAATGTGGCTGCCGATTTCATCTACATGGCGGCGGTGCTGATTCACATCAAGTCCAAGATGCTTTTGCCGCGCGATCCCCTGACACGGGAAGTGGACGACGATCCGCGTTCTGAGCTGGTCAACCGGCTGATCGAGCACGAAAAGTTCAAAGCTGCGGCGCAGATGCTTTTACAAAAGCAGCAGATTGAAGATGCGGTGTGGTCGAACCCGGCACTCAAGGAATTCAAGGACGCGGAAGGCACTGATCCGGAAATTGCGGCCGACATCGTAGACCTGGTCAAAACTTTCCAGCAGATTATGGAGCGGGCCCGCTCGCGCCCCATTTTGAATGTGGACGAGGAAACCGTTACCGTGGCCCAGATGATTGATTACCTGCGGCGGCGGCTGGCGCTGGAAGACCGGCCGATACGGCTGAAACAGCTTTTGCGCAACGTGGAGTCGCGGTCTGCTCTGGTTTGCATGTTTCTGGCTTTGCTGGAGCTGGTGCGGTTGCAGGCCATTCAGCTGCGGCAGGAGCGAATGTTTGGAGAAATCTTGCTGCGCAAGCATGTTGGGTTTGAAGCGGTCATGAACCAACAGTCTGCGGTGCGGGATGACTGGCGGTAGGATGATCAGTTCTCAGATATTAGTTCCCGGTTCTCAGATATGAGTCTTAAAGCCAAAATTGAAGCCATTATTTACGCGACCGAAGCTCCGGTCACGCTCGAGCAGATGGTCAAGCTGGTGAAAGGGCCTGAGCAGCAGGAGAGCGACGCGAAGTCAGAGGTGCGCACGGTATTGGAAGAATTGGTGGCCGAGTACGGTACGGAAACGCATGGGATTGAGATACGGCAGGTCGCAGGCGGATACCGCATGTCTACCAAGCCTGAGCACCACGATGTGGTGCGCGATTTTGCCAAGAGCCTGAAGCCTCCAATTCGATTGTCGCTGCCGGCGTTAGAGACGCTGGCTGTGATCGCTTACAAACAGCCGGTTACCGTGGCCGAAATTGGAGAAATCCGCGGGGTGGATGCCAGCGGTGTCATTGGCACGCTGCTTGACCGCAAACTCATTACTACCGCGGGCCGCAAGGCTGTGATCGGGCGTCCGATGCTTTACAAGACCACCAAAGAATTTCTGCTGCGCTTTGGATTGAAAGACGTAAACGAACTGCCCAGCATGGAAGAATTCGAAAAGCTGGTGGCGGAATCATTCCAGGGCGATTTGCTGCCTTCGCAAGAGGAAACAGCCCCGGTGGAAACGCCTGCTACTGGCACCGAGTAGTCCCCCATTATGCCCGCTGAACGATTGCAAAAAATCATATCCGCTGCGGGCATTGCCTCACGGCGCAAAGCCGAGCAATTCATCACAGGAGGACTGGTTTCGGTCAATGGGAAAATTGTCACCGAACTGGGGACTAAAGCTGATCTTGAGCATGACCACATACGGGTAAACGGGAAGTTGCTGCGTGAGGCGGAGCGCCACGTTTACCTGCTGATGAACAAACCCAAGGGTTATGTGACCACGTTGAGCGATCCCGAAAAACGACCGACGGTGATGCAGCTGTTGCGTGGCGTTGGGGCGCGCGTGTATCCCGTCGGCAGACTCGACTACGCCAGCGAAGGGTTGTTGTTGCTTACTAACGACGGTGAGTTGGCCAACCTAATGATGAAAGCCGCGTCCCATGTTCCGAAGACTTATATGGTGAAAGTCGCGGGCACTCCGTCTACGGAAGGCTTGGGAAAGTTGCGGGCTGGGTTAACGATTCGTTCGGACAAAGGCAAACGAGTAAAGACTGCGCCGGCAATAATTAATCCCATCCGCGAGAGCAATAATCCCTGGTACGAAGTGACCTTGATGGAAGGCAAGAACCGCCAGATTCGCCGCATGTTCGAAGAAATCGGACATCATGTAGAAAAAATCAAGCGCGTGCGCTACGGGCCGCTCGAACTGGATGTGCCCCCGGGAAAATTTCGCCGCCTTGATCCGCGAGAGGTTTCACGGTTGCGTGCCGCCGCCCGGTAGGTTTGGTTTCTGCCATCTGTGAGAAAATACGGGATTCATACTTATGTCTTCCTTTTCAATTGGAGTTGATCTCGGCGGAACCAACTTGCGGATCGCCGCAGTGGATTCGGAAGGTAAATTGCTGCAAAAACTGACCGTCGGCGCACAGGTCTCGCGTGGCCGCGACTTCGTGATCGAGGAAATGTGCAAGGCGATCAAGAGCGTGGCTACAGGATTTCAGGAGAAATATTCGCTGACTGGCGTGGGCATCGGCGTTCCGGGAATCATCGAAAAGAAAACCGGTCGGGTGATCAAGTCTCCCAATCTTCCCGACTGGCTCAATTATCCCGTAAAGGAAGAGATCGAACGGCGGTTACAGTCCATGGTCATTCTGGAGAATGACGCTAACTCAGCGGCCTTAGGAGAACATTGGCTGGGCGCGGCCCGGGATGCGGACGCCATGATCATCATCACGCTGGGGACCGGTGTGGGCGGCGGCATCGTTATGAACGGAGATATTTGGGATGGCATGACGGGCATGGCCGGCGAATTCGGCCATATCAATATTGAGCCCGAGGGGCATCCTTGTAACTGCGGCAGCCGCGGGTGCGCGGAGCAGTTGGCTTCCGCGACTGCGATTGTTCGCATGGCGAAAGAAGCGATTGCATCCGGGAAAGCGGACGCACTTGCCAAAGCCGCGCATGGAGATGTCGAATTTACTGCCAAGAGTGTTTTCAATCTTGCATTGCAGGGCGACACTGCCGCTCAAGCTATTTTCGATAAAGTGGGCTGGGCCTTGGGGATTTTGTTGGCAGATTTAGTCAACGCGTTCAACTTTCCTATCTATGTGGTCGGCGGTGGCGTGGCCAGTGCATGGCAGGCATTCGCTCCCACCATGTTTAAGGAAGTTCATACGCGATCCATGGTGTATGCGGCCACTGCTCCGCCAATGGCGCATGAGACCACGGGTGCAGCAACGACACCCAAGCAGTCGCAGGGACAGGCACGTACGACGATTATCACGCGTGCACTCTTGGGGAGCGATGCAGGACTTTTTGGCGCAGCGCGACTGCCAGCGCTGAGGTCTAAGCGCACCTAGCTGGTATCCTACTGCGCACGTTCGTCCGATTGGTTTGGACTTTTCTTCCGATACAATCCAAAGTTGTGTTCGAGAAACGACCATGAACCTGGAAGTTGCCGGGATTAAGGTCAAACCAGCCGTTGTGGCTGCGCTTGATCGGGAATTTCTGCCCGCGGCATTGTTCAATCGCGAATACCGCCGGCTGGGTGCGACTGATGGAGTCCCATTGCACCTGGCATTGCAACGTGCCGACAGTTCAGTCTCGCGCTTCGATACAGCCGTCGTTCCCCCTTCCGCAGGCCATCTTGAAGCGACATTGCTATTCGTCGAGCGCATCGTAAAGTTTCTGCTTTGGCAGCGCGGAGGGTGGAGGCTGTACGTCGGCGGGCCGGAGAAGATTGGCCAGCATATCAAGTCGGTTTATTCACCGCGGGGAGTGCGCAAGTTTGATTTCGGGTTTATGGGCGCGGTTTACGAAAGGCCGTTTGAAGTCATTGTTACTACGGCCGACGCCGTCCCACCTGCGCAGGAAACAACCATCCCTCTGGGCCGCCACCTGGATGGATGCCGTGTCGGCTTCGATCTGGGCGCCAGCGACCGTAAGGCCAGCGCCGTGGTCAACGGCGAAGCCGTCTTCAGTGAAGAGATTGCGTGGGACCCGAAGAATGCATCTGATCCTGACTACCACTATCAGGGAGTAATGGATTCCATCCGCCGCGCGGCTTCGCACTTGCCGAGGCTGGATGCGGTCGGTGGAAGTGCGGCGGGAGTGTACATCAACAATCGGGCACGAGTGGCCTCGCTGTATCGCTCGGTGCCGCCGAAATTGTTCGCTGAGAAGATTGCGCCGATGTTTCTGCGGATGCGCGATGACCTGGGTGTGCCGATGGAAGTTGTCAACGATGGCGAGGTGACCGCGCTGGCTGGGTCTATGTCTCTTGGAGAAAATCCGGTGCTGGGAATTGCGCTCGGCTCCAGCCAGGCCGCCGGATATGTCAACCACGAGGGAAATATCACAGGTTGGCTGAATGAACTGGCCTTCGCTCCGGTAGATTATCGCCCGAATGGACCGCAGGATGAATGGTCCGGTGACTGCGTGGGCGCTCAGTATTTTTCCCAACAGGCCACGAATCGCGTTGCGGTAACCGCAGGGATGAAATCCCCAGATGGCATGGGCCTGCCTGAACGCCTGGTTGAGTTGCAAAAGAAAATGGCAGCCGGCGATCCGATGGCCGCGCAGGTTTACCAAACCATCGGCACGTACGTGGGCTACGGCGTGGCCCATTACGCGGATTTTTACGAATTGAAGCACGTTCTCATTCTCGGGCGCGTGACCACCGGGCAAGGCGGGGATATCATTCTCAGTAAGGCGAAAGAAGTTCTTGGATTGGACTTTCCTGAGCTTGCCGGCAGAGTTTCTATTGCGTTGCCCGACGAAAAAAGCCGCCGCGTGGGCCAGTCCATCGCCGCCGCCAGCCTGCCCTCACTGAAAGGAGACCCGCAATGAAATTGACCGAAAGCTCGGCTGAAATCTGGGTGCCAGATGGAGTCGGCGAAGACGCCGCGCTCAAGCGCACCACACACATGGCCATTGCCGCGCATCAGGACGACGTTGAGATCATGGCGCTGGAAGGGATTCTAGCCGGCTTTGGCAACACCGAAAAATGGTTCACAGCCGTCATTGTGACGAATGGCGCCGGCAGCCCGCGCGACGGTATTTATGGGAAATACAGCGATGACCAGATGCAGACTGTCCGCAGGCTGGAGCAGAAGAAAGCTGCTTTCGTAGGAGAGTATGCGGCGGTCGCGCTATTGAACCATGCCAGCTCGGCGGTGAAGAGTTCCAGCAATACCGGGCCGAAGAATGACATCAAGGCGATTGTAGCGGCGTCACGGCCTGAGGTGATTTATACCCACAACCTTGCCGACAAGCACGACACCCATGTCGGCGTTGGGTTGCGTACCATCGCTGCCTTGCGCGAGTTGCCGGCGGACCAGCGTCCGAAAAAACTCTATGGATGCGAGGTATGGCGCGATCTTGACTGGCTGGTGGACAACGACAAGGTAGTTTTCAAGTTGGATGAACGGGAAAACATTGCCGCGTCGCTGGTGGGAGTATTTGATTCACAGATTGCCGGAGGCAAGCGCTATGACCTGGCAACGATGGCGCGGCGGCGGGCGCATGCGACGTATCATCAGAGCCATTCGGTGGATGCCGCGCAGATGATCAACTTTGGAGTGGATTTAACTCCGCTTATTCAGGACGACAAAACCGATCCGGCGGAGTACATCGCTGGGTTCGTCAAACGATTTGCGGACGATGTGAACGCCAGAGTTCGAAAATTTTCATAAACAGGAACTTG
This sequence comes from uncultured Acidobacteriota bacterium, assembly GCA_963837365.1. Lineage (GTDB taxonomy): Bacteria > Acidobacteriota > Terriglobia > Terriglobales > Acidobacteriaceae > CAWBXL01. Next base: position 858,524 of record CAWIMW010000001.1, on the reverse strand, counting down.
GCCGCAGATTTACGCGGATTCCGGCGGATAAAACAAATCAGCGTGCATCTGCGGAAATCCGCGGCAAACTTATTTTTGGCACTTTGGACAATAATGCGAGCTTCGCCCGCCGATCACCACCCGCTTGACCGGCGTTCTGCAAACTAAGCACGGCTCGCCTTCCCGCCCGTAAACCCGGTGCTGCAACTGGAAGAACCCTTCTTCACCATCTGAGTCCACATAATCGGAAACGGACGATCCACCCAACGCGATGGCTTCCTTCAGCACCTCCTGCAATGCCAGATACAGCCGCGGCAGGTCTTCCTTGGTAAGAGACGACGCCCGGCGCTTGGGCCGAATCGCGGAGCGGAATAAAGACTCGTCTGCATAGATATTGCCGACTCCGCTGAGCAGTTTCTGGTTTAGCAGCGCGCTCTTGATCGGGGTCTTGCGGCCGTGAAAAAGCTTTACGAACTTCTCCAGTTCAACTTCCAGCGGCTCTGAGCCTGGGGCCGCGAAGCCTTGGGTGACGCTTAATCTGCCGAAGCGCCTTGGATCTACAAACCTTAGTTCCCTGCCGGAAGCCAGTTTGGCGATGGCATGTGTGTGCTTGGCAATCTCTTCATCCGGTGTGCAGACCAACATGCGTCCGGTCATCCCCAGGTGGACGATCCACTGGGCGTGGCCTTGGCCATCGGGAATAGCCTTGATCTTCTTGCGTTTGTTCCGCTGCCGGCTTCTGGCGGGCAGGAGTGCCCGCCCTACATTGGTCTTTTCCAGATCGAACACGATGTGCTTCCCTACTCTGCGCACATCTAGAATCTGCTTCGATTCCAAGGTGGCAGCAATTTCCGCAGCCGGAGACTTTAAGGGCTCGGGCTTCGATCCTAGCCAGACCGACTCGATTACATCCCCATTCACCCGCTGGGCCAGGCCACGGGCGATGGTTTCTACCTCAGGAAGTTCGGGCATGGGGACAGTTTATCGTTTGTAGTCGCATCGCGTACGGGCCGGGCAAGCCCCGCCTCCACACAGGCACGAGAATCCGATTGGCTGGATTCAACGATTCGATTGCCCGCGGCAATCCTGGCGGGTTATTATTACTAGTAATCTCTTCTTCGCTATTTATCCCAGTAACTTAATTTTCTGTTCGGGGCTACTCAAAGGTGTGTGAAATTTGGCCGCTTGCGGGGCAAGGACCTCGCCTACGGAGTGATGCTTGAGAAAAGGTAAGACAGCAGTCATCGTTGGCGCCCAGTGGGGCGATGAGGGCAAGGGCAAGATTGTTGATGTGCTCTCGGAGAATTTCCGGGTAGTGGTGCGCTATGCCGGCGGGCACAATGCCGGGCATACCGTCATCATCAATGGACAGAAGTTCATTCTGCAACTGATCCCCTGCGGGGTGCTGCGCACGGGATGCCGCAGCGTGATCGGCAACGGCGTCGTGCTTGATCCCATGGCGTTTTTGAAAGAAGTCGGCAAACTGCGCGATGCCGGGGTCAAGGTGGATAACAGCATTTTCATCAGCAACCGCGCACACGTCATTCTGCCCTACCATCGCATGATTGAACTGGCGGCGGAGACTGCACCGGGCCGCGTGAAGATCGGCACCACCTCGCGCGGGATTGGCCCGGCCTACGAAGACAAGATGGCGCGCCGTGGCCTGCGTGTGGCCGATCTGTTGGATCCGCAGCTGCTGCGCACCCACATCCAGAATGCCTGCCGCGAAAAAAATATGATCGTGCACGCCTTGTTCAACTCCGAGCCGCTCGATCCTGACAGCATGTATAACGAATATGCTGCGATCGCCGATAGGATTGCGCCGTTCGTTTGTGACACGGCAGCGTTAATCAACGGAGCGTTGCGGGATGGGGAATCGATTGTTTTTGAGGGCGCGCAGGGGACGATGCTGGACATCGACCACGGCACGTATCCCTTCGTCACATCTTCAAGCGCGACTTCCGGCGGGGCTGTGATCGGGAGCGGAGTTGCCCCAACCGCAATTGACACGGTCATCGGCATTTCGAAGGCTTATTGCACACGGGTTGGGGAAGGCCCATTCCCCACGGAATTGCACAATGCCACGGGAGAGCAGATTCGCACGAAAGGCAATGAATTCGGTGCTGTGACCGGGCGTCCGCGGCGCTGCGGCTGGGTTGATTTGCCTCTATTGCGTTACGCTGGCATGATTAACGGAATCGAATGGCTGGTTGTAACCAAGCTGGATGTGCTTGATGAATTGGCCGAGATCCCGGTGTGTGTGGGATACAAGATCGACGGAAAAGCTACAGAGGAAATTCCCGCGCAGGGTTGTGGCTATGACAAGATCGAGTGTATTTACCAGAAGTTCCCGGGATGGCGGACTTCCACCGAGGGCATCACGCGGATAGACAAACTACCCCAGGCGGCGCGAAACTATCTGGCATTCCTGGAGAAACAGACCGGTGCAAAAATTGGCATGGTCTCAACCGGCCCGGACCGCGAGCAGACGATCCTGTTGGATACATTTGCCGACGCATTAAAATCTTTGACCGGAAACAACTAACGGAGCAAGCATGATCGTTTTGGCCGTAACCTGGATGGCAAAAGTGGGACGCGAGAAGGAAGTTGTCGACGTGTTCTCAAAATTGACAGAGGAGTCACGCAAAGAAGCTGGCTGCATCATGTATTTGGTCCACCAGCACAAAACCGAACCCCAGCGATTTCTTGTTTATGAGCAGTACAAGGATGATGCAGCCCTCGAGGCCCACCGGGCGGCCCCGCACTTTTTGCAGTACGTCAAGAAGGAACTGCCTAAGCTGGGTGCGCGGATTGAGGGAAATTTGTATAACCCGCTGGGGTGACGGGCAAGCCCCGTCTCCACAGGATTTCATTTTCTATCTGCTATCAGTACACCGCCAATCGAATAACTTTCTTTTGAAACCTCATTGAACGCGATTACCAGGGCATCCGGCTTCACACCTAGTTCTTCCACCAAAACCTCTGTGATGCGCTTGGCCACCTTACGCTTGTGCTCAGCCGTGCGGCCTTCCAGCATTGTGATTTGGACCATGGGCATGAATCAGATCCCTCCTTCATCCGATTGAAACTAACGATAGCGGTACAAACGAACCCGATAAAAAGTGAGGAAGGGTTTACCGTCCACCATCAGTTGAGTGGTTTTTCCGCGATGTTCCAGATGGGGGAGAGAAGTAACTGGGGCCTGGGCCCAAGCGAAGGGCACACCCGTGCAACTAAAAACTACCAAGACCAGCAAAGCAAACCGGCGCGTCCCGGAAACAGCGTTCCTGGTCACCTCATTTTCTCCTTAGCGTTCAATTTGGGCGTATCGCCAAAATCTACTGTGCCAATTCGTATCCCGCGAAGAAGAAACTTAGCTCGAAGCGGGCCGTTTCTTCAGCATCGGAGCCGTGGATGGCATTATGCTCGATGCTGCTCGCCCACTTCTTGCGGATGGTGCCCTCTTCCGCATTCGCTGGGTTGGTCGCGCCCATCAGCTTGCGGAGGTCGGCGATCGCATTTTCCTTCTCCAGAGCGAGGGCCACGATTGGGCCGCTCGACATGAACTCGGTCAAGGAGTTGTAGAACGGGCGGCTGGCGTGGACTGCATAGAACTGCTCTGCCTGATGCTTGGAAATCTCCAGCATCTTCATGCAGAGAATGTGGAAGCCGTTCTTTTCGAACTGCTCGATGATGTCGCCGACAGCCTTTCTCTTTACGGCGTCGGGTTTGACAATGGTCAGAGTACGTTGCAGTGTCTTCATATGAGTAGTTGGTCCTTGATGGTTAGTCGTGCGCTAAGAAGCGAGGACTGCGATCTGAAAACTAACAAATTCCAGCTTCCGGCAGTCTGGCCTCAGCGGCTAAAACCTGTTTCCTTGCGCTTTCAACGGCCCGGCTGAAAAGCCGTGCCCTTCCCAAATCTTTTTTACGGTTAAGCCTTCACGCCTAGAGCCGCGACCAGGGTCTCACCGATTGTGGCAGGAGAGGTTGCCACACGGATTCCCGCCGCTTGCATGACTTTGATCTTCTCGGCGGCGGTCCCTTTCCCACCTGAGATGATTGCCCCGGCATGACCCATGCGCCGCCCCGGAGGGGCGGTCTGCCCGGCGATGAAACCTACCACCGGCTTGCGCATGTGATTTTTCACGTATTCGGCCGCGATCTCTTCGGCATTGCCGCCGATTTCGCCGATCATGATGACGGCTTCGGTTTGCGGATCTTTGTTGAACAACTCAAGTGCATCAATGAAATTCGTGCCGATGATCGGGTCACCGCCGATACCGATGGCCGTCGATTGCCCGATCCCGCGCGTGGTGAGTTGATGCACCGCCTCGTAGGTCAACGTGCCCGAGCGCGAGACAATTCCGACCGCGCCTTCTTTATGAATACGCGCAGGCATAATTCCGATTTTGCAATGTCCCGGCGAAATGATGCCCGGGCAGTTCGGCCCGATCAGGCGGGCACGGCGGTCTTGAAGGAAATCCCAGGCGCGGACCATGTCGAGCGTGGGGATGCCTTCGGTGATGCAGACGATCAGTTCGATCTCGGCGTCGGCGGCTTCCATGATGGCGTCAGCGGCAAACGGCGGCGGGACGAAGATCACCGAAGCGTCTGCTCCGGTTTTGTCCACGGCTTCCTGCACGCTGTTGAAGATCGGCCAGCCTTCGTGCGTCGTACCGCCTTTGCCGGGAGTGACCCCGCCGACAATCTTGGTCCCGTATTCCTGGCAGGCTTTGGCGTGGAACGTGCCTTCGCGGCCGGTCAGCCCCTGGACCACTACTCGCGTTGATTTGTTGACCAGAATGCTCATGATTTCTTCTTTTGTAGGGCGGACACTCCTGTCCGCCTTCTTGCCACGATATATGGTTCAAGCCCTCTCGTGCCCTACGGCATTTGATACGCCGCCGGCAGGGCGGACAAGAGTGTCCGCCCTACAAAAACTACTTGGCGGCCGCTACTACCTTCTCGGCAGCGTCTTTCATGGTCTCGGCCACAATAAAATTAAGCCCGGACTGCTTCAGGATTTCCCGTCCCTGCTCGACGTTCGTTCCCTCGAGCCGCAGCACAATGGGCAGCTGGATATGTGTCTTTTGCGCGGCTTCGACCACGCCCGTGGCCAGCGTATCGACTCGCAGGATGCCGCCGAAAATATTGATCAGTACAGCTTTCACGTTTTTGTCGCTCAGCAGGATTTCGAACGCATGGGTCACTTGCTCAGCATTTGCGCCGCCACCTACATCGAGAAAGTTTGCAGGCATACCGCCGGCGTATTTGATGATGTCCATGGTCGCCATGGCCAGGCCAGCACCATTCACCATGCAACCGACGCTTCCATCCAGCTTGATGTAGTTCAGGCTGTACTTGGAAGCTTCAACTTCTAGAGGGTCCTCTTCCGTGATATCGCGCAGTTCCCGGAGATCCGGATGGCGAAACATGGCGTTGTCATCGAAGTTGATTTTGGCGTCAAGCGCAAACAAACGGCCGTCGGTACAAGTAATGAATGGGTTGATTTCCAGCAGGGATGCATCGGTTTCCAGAAAGGCTTTGTACAAACCCGTCAGAAACTGCACTGCTGGATTGACCTGCTGTCCTTTAAGCCCAAGCGAGAAGGCAATTTTGCGGGCCTGAAACGGCTCCAGCCCCATGCCGGGATCAATGTGCTGTTTCAGAATGGCATCCGGGTTCTCAGCCGCTACCTGCTCAATGTCCATGCCACCAGCGGCGGAAGCCATGAAGACCGGCTTGCCTTCTGCACGATCTACCAAGATTCCGAGATAGAGCTCTTTTTCAATCGGCAGGGTCTCTTCGATCAACAAGCGGCGTACGATGCGGCCTTCCGGGCCGGTCTGGTGAGTCACCAGCTTCATCCCCAGCATTTTGGCGGCGATCTCGCCGGCCTCGCCTACCGATTTGGCGATCTTGACGCCGCCGCCCTTGCCCCGGCCTCCGGCATGGATCTGGGCCTTCACGACAACGCCGGTCGAACCAGAATTGAACAGATTGCGGGCGGCGGCTTCGGCTTCGTCGCGGTTCTCTGCCATCTCGCCGCGAGGCACGGCAACCCCGTACTTCTTCAAAATTGCTTTGGCCTGATACTCGTGAATTTTCATAAAAGAAGCCTGGTTCGATTTCCTAACTAAACATCGGCAGGACTCGCTTGCGGCTTAGCACTGCGGGCAGCAAACCTTTGATTTTATAGAAGCGCGGAAGATTGGGCAAACCGGCGCGAGTTCTTGGCAGATCCCTCGCATCGAAACAGGCACTCGGCATGACGAAGCTTCAAAGTAGTCAATCTCGCGCGAGAACCCACGCGATGATTGTTTCGCCAGTGGCACCTGTTGCGGTCTCTATCTCTTTGAGCAGTGTGGCTTGTAGATTGTCCGGGTCAGGACGCATTTCACAGAGGGCTGTTTCTTCGTTCGTTGCGCCATCAAAACAAAGTTCACAGACGGCCAGGTCATTCTCACTCTCATCCATGACTGGAGGGCCGAAACTCCGGCAGGTCATAGGGCGGAATTCGTAGAGTTCGCAGGTCCCATTCTCCGGATGCAACGCGGGGCAGGGTTCGTCGTTGGCGAAATTATTCCAGCGCTCGTACATTTCCTTCGATTGATCGAGCAGTCCGGTTGCTGGATCGCCGGGAAAGGTCGGGGACAGTCGGGTGACCGCATCGCGGGCCCGGGCGCGAACACGAGCAGCCCTCTCTGGATCTTGAGTTTCGAGCACCGTCAACCCATGGCTGAGCCTTGCCGCGTCTAGCTGATTGATGGCAAACACACCTACGCAACATTGCGAGCATCCGGGCTTACAGGCCAGCCATTTGCCGCTCCGGCGAACGGAATCCGCCAAGGCTGCGTTCATGATCTGGACCAGGGTCTGGTCTCCAGCGGGTAGGTGGCCACAAGGCATGGTAAAGAATACCCGAGTTTCGACATGTTTTTGAATTGTGTATCAAATATTAAGACTCGCATTTGCCGGTTCACCCAGCCAATGGGACAATAGGCAAATATGCAAAAAACCCTCTTTACCCCGTTTTACCTATTGGCAGTTGCGATGATGCTGTTTGGGAGTGCTTATTCCCAGACCAAGCAAACTCCTCCGGCAAAGAAACCCACGACTCCAGCCAAGGCCCAGCCCGCGACCGCAGCTAAGGCCCGTGCGAAGACACCCGCAAAAACTGGCGCTGCTTCAACCTTCGCCACACGCAAGGACAAGTTCAGCTACGCACTGGGAATGAATTTTGGGAAAGGACTGGGTGACCGGCTCAAGTCACAGTCCGTGGAATTTGACCCAAACCTGGTGGCACAAGGTATGAAGGACGCTCTGGCAGGCGCAAAGCTCCGCCTGACTGACGAAGAAGCCCATGCCGTGCTGGCCGAAGTGCAGGCTGAATTGCAGAAGGAAATGCAAGAAAAGGCCAAGCAGGAAGCCGAAAAGAATAAAGCAGAAGGAGATGTCTTTCTGGCTGCCAACAAGACCAAAGAAGGTGTGGTCACACTGCCCGACGGTCTCCAGTACAAAATCTTGACCGCGGGCACAGGTCCCAAGCCAACTGCTACTGACAAAGTTGTGTGCAACTACAAAGGGACATTTGTTAACGGTACGGAATTTGACAGCTCCTACAAACGCGGCGAGCCGATCACCATTGATGTCACGGGCGTAATCAAAGGCTGGACCGAAGCGCTGCAACTCATGCCGGTAGGCTCGAAGTGGCAACTGGTCATTCCTCCGGATTTGGCTTACGGTGAGGGCGGACGCCCGGGAATGCCTCCTAACGAAACCTTGGTATTTGAAGTGGAGTTAATGTCGATTCAGGAGAAGAAGCCGGAAGCGAAGGCTCCGGATACAGCTCCGGCGAAAGCTCCGGAGGCTACGCAAGAAAGTGCTCCAGCTGCGGGCCAGCCAAAGGCTCCGGACAAACAACAATGAGCCAATCGCAAAAGAACGTGGGCCGGATCGTTAGTGTCTCGGCCCTTGTGGCATTACTGGCAGTGGGCCTGAACGCTCAGTCCCCTCCGGATTGGACGACGCCCTTCCCGCCTCATCGCGTCATTGGAAATATTTATTACGTGGGAAGCCAGGGGCTGGCCTCTTTTCTGATCACCACCTCGCAGGGGAACATCCTCATCAACAGCAGTCTGGAAAGTTCTGTTCCCATGATTCGCGAGAGCATCGAGAAACTTGGGTTCCATTTCAGCGATACCAAGATTCTCCTTATCAGCCATGCCCATTGGGACCATTGCGCAGGCAGCGCCCTGGTAAAGGAACTCACCGGCGCAAAATACTACGTGATGGATGCTGACGTGGATGTTGTGGAATCCGGCGGTAAGACTGATTTTCAGTATGGGGGAAATGAAAACACTCGCTATAAGCCGACCAAGGTAGATCGCGTGTTGAATGATGGGGATGAAGTGCGGCTGGGCGATACGGTGCTGGTGGCGCACCGCACTCCCGGCCATACCAAGGGCACTACGACCTGGACGATGCAGGTGCAGGACGGCGGCAAAATGCTCAACGTGGTGATTGTCGGCAGCCCGAATGTAAATCCCGGATACAAGCTGGTAAACAATCAGGCCTACCCGGACATCGCCAAGGACTATGAACATAGTTTCGCGGTTTGGAAGTCGCTCCCATGCGATGTCTTTCTCGGAGCGCACGGCGATTACTACGGCCTGGAAGCGAAGTACCCGCGCTTGGGGCACGGAGAAAATCCGTTTATTGATCCTGGGGGATATAAGAATTACATCGCAGAAAAGGAACATGCGTTTCAGGAAGAATTGAAGAAGCAGTCGGAGCAGAAACCCTAGCTTTACCGCCTATTTCTTAGGCTCAACCTTGCACTGGTAGGAAACGTGCCAATCGAGTTCTGCTTCGGGAAAGCTGAATGCCAGTTTCTGGCTTGCCTGGGGTACCAGGCTCAGATCAACGTAGTGGTCAGCTCGAACTTCATTGCTGGCAGTATCCAGTAATTGCGCATGGATCCGTTCCTCTGCTTCCCCGTTACCGACATTCTGATAGGTGCAATAGACGTTGATGCAATAGTCGGTAAGTTGTGTACAGTTGGCATCACTTGAAGACTCAGTGACCACAAACTTCGCTTGCTTGTGATTCACGGCGATAATGACCAATATTCCAATCAGCACAGCCACGACGATTGCCGCGATTCCAATCAAGGTCAGGACGGGATGTGAGTTTTTCTTGACTATGACTACAGGGGTTTCTGCCTTTTGGGGTACGATCGCATCCTCAACCGGGTGCCCGCAATGAGGACAGGCTAAAGCCCGGTCCGATACTTCTTTCCCGCACTCGATGCAGAACCTTAGCGCCACGCCGGTCTCCCTTGACTATGACGGGCAGGGTAGCTTGGGTCTGATTCGCCTGTCAACCACACCCGCGGGGGCTGTCGTTAGCACATGATATGTCCGGTTGAGATAGCAGGTGATGTGTCCGCTTAGCGGGCGGCGCGGGTAGGAGACCATGCTGGGCATGGAAAGCTACTCGAGGGCCGCGATGGAGCGGGCCATGAAAGTACAGGAAGTGATTTTGCGGGCGCTAGCCAAGAAGATCACGTGGTGGCAAGCGGCGGAGATCATCGGCATCAGTGACCGGCAGATGCGGCGTTGGCGGGAACGCTATGAGGAGTTCGGCTTTCGCGGGTTATTCGACCGGCGGCGGGGCGAGCCTTCGCCGAAGCGGGTGGCGATGACGGTGGTGGAGCGGGTGCTGCAACTCTACCGCGAGAAGTATTTCGATCTGAACGTGCGCCACTTTCACGAAAAGCTGGAGGCCGAGCATGGGATCGAGCTCAGCTACAGCTGGGTGAAAGGGGTGCTGCAAGGGGCGGGGCTGATCGCCCGCGGGCGCAAGCGCGGGGTGCACCGGCAGCGGCGCGAGCGGCGGCCCTTGCCGGGCATGCTGCTGCATATCGATGGCAGCCAGCATCGTTGGTTTCAGGACGATCGCTGGTATGACTTGCTGGTCATGCTGGACGATGCCACCAGCGAGATTTACTACGCGCAGTTGGTGGAGGAGGAATCGACGCTGTCGGTGATGGCTGCACTCAAGGAAGTCATCGAGCGCAAAGGCTTGTTCTGCGCCTTGTACAGCGATCGCGGCAGCCATTTCTGGCTGACCCCAAAGGCGGGAGAAGCGGTCGATCCGCATCGCCTGACCCAGGTGGGACGGGCATTGCGCGAGCTGGGCATTCGCATGATCCCGGCCTACTCGCCGCAGGCGCGGGGACGCAGTGAACGCAACTTCGGCACCTGGCAAGGGCGATTGCCGCAGGAGTTGCGGCTGGCGGGATGCACCACGCTCGACCAAGCCAACCGCTTCCTACGCGAACATTACACGGCTGAGTTCAATGGTCGCTTTCAGGTGCCGGCGGCAGAGCAGGGGAACGCTTTTGTTCCCTGCCGCAGACGCAATTTGCGCCAGGTGTTCTCCCTGCAGTTCGAGCGCACCGTGAACCGCGACAACACCGTCAGCTTTCAGAACCGCAAGCTGCAGATCGAACCGGTGCGCTGGCGCGGTACCCTCGCTGGCTGTAACGTCATCGCCCACCAACACCTGGACGGAACTCTCAGTCTCAGCTATGGACCGCACTGCTTGGGTCGCTATGACGACACCGGTCTGCCCCTACCCGGCAAGCCTAGTACAGAGCTAAGCAGGGGAAGGGGAACTGCCCCCTTCCCCTGCAACCCCATCCCCAAAAACCACCCAACCCAATCGGCGAGGGCACAACTTTGAAACCGGACATTTCACTTGCTACTAAAACCGGACATTTTAACTTGCTAAGAACACCACACCCGCGGGGGCATCAGGCTGAGATTGATCCCAGGGCCCGAACCAATCTTTACTCTAGTCAGAAGTAAGGATTATGACGCACTCTTCTTGCATGACCGCCGAGGCTAAGTTCTTCCGGGTATCAAAGCTGCGGGATCTGTGCGAAACCGAACAAGTGGCCGCGGTTTGCTATCGCAGGCGCGGCGGGGACATTGAATTTCTGCTGGTGCAGACCGGCGGGGGACGCTGGATATTCCCCAAGGGAGGAGTTGAGCCCGGCTTGACCCATGCCCAAGCAGCGGCGATTGAAGCCTTCGAAGAGGCTGGTGTTCACGGCCGCATTGAGGAAGCGCCTTTCGCACGATATCGAGTGCGGCGTCCTGGAAAACGAAGTTCTGGGAAGCAAACTGTCATTGCTCATTTGTGTGAGGTGTTGCGGCTTGGCGCTCCCCAGGAAACCGGGCGAAACCGGACATGGTTTTCCACCGCTGAAGCCAAACGATGCTTGCAGGACGATCGCCGGAGCGAAGACGCGGCAGAACTTCTTCGTGTGATCCGCCGAGCGGCAGCACGGATCAAGCCATCGCGAAACGAAGCCAGACCGGTTGCAGCAAGCCCAGTCCCGGATTTCAGAACGCAAAAAGATCCTCTCCAGCAAGTTCAATTTGAGGCATCGGCAACCGGGCAGCAAGACGGCCAGGTTCATGCCTTATATATGCGATACATTCGCCGCCTGAGAGGACCCGATCTCGGGTTGACCGATCGCGATTATGCCGCAAGCCACCTGCGCAAGCCGGTCCCACAATTGGGTGGCGCATCAGCGACTTTCACCGCGATTCAAAACGTGACTGCAATTGATGAGGTGGGTAGAAGGGGCAAAGCAAGAAAATGAACGTGGCCTGGAATCTGTCTACATACTTGCGCCCAAGGGTGACAGGCGACAGTATTTGAGTTTTAGGCCTTGGGACACACAGAGGAACCTTGGAAAACCTGTATTGCCTTCGCTGCAATCGAGAAATTCAGGCGGGCCAGAAATCGGTCGCGGTTTACATGTTCGCCCAGACGGTGGGTGTCAGGCCGCGGCAAAAATCAGGGGCACAGCGAATCTGCTTTTGTCCGCAGTGTTCGGTCTCCTTGGCCATGGGGCCACCACCTGAAGGCGCTCTTAACGTAGCCGCATGGCAGATGATCCGCGACCTGGTAGGCTCCGATCCTGCACTGACCGAAGCGGCCTGGGAAACGCTCAGCGGGGTTGTAGGTTTGCTGCCATCGGGGACAGAGGGTAATCCGCACCGAGCTGCGACGGGCGAGTATTTCGAGTTCTGACAGTCTTCTCCATCTACCTCAATGGTTCCGTCACAATTGTGCAAAAAATTGCTGCACTCGCCGGATGCAGGCGTTAACTGCCTGTTTCTGATGTGCGGGTTTGGTACGGGGCTTGCATTTGTCAGGGCAGGGCCACGGGTACCCGAAGAAGCACCGCCTGTGGCTTCCGCCGGAAACTCCCGGAAACATTGGAGATCCGTGTGGTCCCGATTCTGGAGATCGTTCCCATGAAGACTCTTGCTTTTCTGCTGTCCATGCTCTGCGCCACTGGTGCGTTAGGTCAAGTAGGCGCGGTACTGAACAGCGAACCACAAAAGATCGAGATTCCCTCGCATCCCGCCCATGCCAGCAGGCGGCCTCTTGCTCAGGAGCAAAGCATTCTGGGTGATACCACTCCCACTATCGTCCGTGGAATGCGCCAGATGTGGGAATTCTCATCAGTTAAAGAAGAAGTTTCTCTGGGGGAGGCGGCCCGCATTCAGCGGCAGCAGCATGCCAACGATAAGAAAGCTTCCGCGGTCTGGCACGACTAAACATCCCTATCGAGAATTGATTTGTACCGCGTCAGAATCTGCGAAATTAGTTCGCATCTGACGCGTTCGATTGTGACCGGCAATCATAGTTAAACTGCCTGTTATAATCCGCCGCTATGTTCAATTTCCCACTCGGAAATGAGAACATAGCGTCCATGGATTCCCTCAGGCCTCGTGCGTTGGCATCCGCCCTTCTCATATTCTTTTTAACCTTAACTCCAGCCAAGTCCCAGAGCGACTCTGCCGCATCCATTCTGGGCTTTACCGCTGCCCACGCGGCCAAAGAGAATGAAACCGAAAATAAATTCAAGGCAATCCCCTCTCCTGCGGAAGAGCGCCGCCAGCACCGCATCTTCACTGCGGAGCCGCACCTTGCCGGGTCCAAACGCAATAACGATCTGGCGCAATACGTTGCCGATGAATGGCGGAAGCAGGGATTGGACGATGTAGTCATCCGCCGCTACGACGTGTACGCAACTATGCCGAAAAGTTCGTTTCTGGAGATGGTTGCACCAACTCACTACCTCGCCACCCTGCGCGAGGAGGCTTATCCCCAGGACCCGGATACTAAGAATCCGCGGGTGAGTCCGGCCTGGTCCGGCATGTCCATTTCAGGGGAAGTAACTGCTCCTGTGGTGTACGCGCACAGCGGCAATCCTGAGGACTACGATCTGTTGCGCAAGCAAGGCATCAGCGTGAAGGGCAAGGTCGTGCTGGTGCGTTATTCGAATCCCTACAGCTATCGCGGATTTAAAGCACTCACGGCGGAACGCGAAGGCGCGGCGGCGATGCTGGTGTACAGCGATCCTGCTGAAGATGGCTTCAAAAAAGGCGCCGTGTTTCCCGATGGCCCATGGGGTCCCGAAAGCCACATCCAGCGCGGCGCGATCACCTACGATTTTATTGTGCCAGGTGATCCGCTCACGCCGGGATGGGCCTCGCTCCCCGGAGCTAAACGAATTCCACTCGAAGAAGCTCGCTCTGTTCCGAAGATCATGGCGCTGCCGCTTTCCTGGCACGATGCCCGGCCAATCCTGCAAAATCTAGGCGGGCCGCTCGCACCGGCAGACTGGCAAGGTGGATTGCCAATTGAATATCACCTGGGAGGCGAACAGGCCAAAGTTCACCTCAAGATCGAGATGGACAACTCGATCAAACCATACTACGTGGTCGAGGGGCGTATTCGCGGCTCAGAGTTACCCGATGAATGGGTCGTGCTTGGCAATCATCGCGATGCCTGGGTGTTCGGCGGAGTAGATCCCAGCAGCGGCACGGCTTCCATGATGGAGCTGACGCGGGCCATGGGACAGCTTGCCAAACACGGCATGCGCCCGCGCCGGACCATCGTATTTTGTAGTTGGGATGGCGAGGAAGTCGGCCTCACCGGCTCCACCGAATGGGGCGAGCAGTTCGCCGACGAACTGCGCAAGAAAGCCGTCGCATACCTCAACGTAGATTCATCCACTTCTGGCCCGAACTTCGATGGCAGCGCGGTGGGATCGCTGACGCCGATGATGGTTGAAACCAGCCACACGCTTCAGGATCCGGCGACGGGAAAGACTCTGTATGAAGCGTGGAAAGACTGGGACATACGGAAAAGAAAGGACGCTAAAGATCCAACTGAAGTCACCGATTTCAATCTGGCGGACACTCGCATCGGCAGCGGCTCTGACCATACCGTGTTTCTCAATTATGTTGGAATGCCCATGATCGGCCTGCAATTCGATGGAGATTACGGGGTCTACCATTCCATGTACGACGACTTTTATTGGATGAACCACATTGGCGATCCGGGCTACCGCTATCACACCTTGATGTCGCAGTTGTGGGGAGTGCTGGCTTTGCGGCTGGGGAACGCCGACCTACTGCCGTTCGATTATGCAAGCTACGCCGCCAACGTTCGGGAGTTCGTCACCGAGATGGCTAAAGGAAAAGATCTGAGCCAGCTGGACCTAAAGCCGGTGATGGATGGGATCAACGACTTCGAAGCTGCCGGCAAGAAACTAGATGAATCGATCACGGCGGCATTGGCTGCTGGGAAACTTGATCCTGCGGTGGCAACGAAAATTAACGCCGGCCTGATGCAGGCAGAACGCAATTGGCTGAATCCGGATGGCATCCCCGGGCGGCCGTGGTTTAAACACATTTTGTATGGCGCTCGTTTCACCTATGCGCACCTCGAATTGCCGGGCTTGACGGAAGCAGTGGAAAAAGGTGATTGGGCGACGGCACGGCAGCAAGCGGAGATTTTGCAGCGCGCGCTGTCGAACAACACTGCGCTACTCAACCAGTTGAATGCGAATCTGACGGCTGGAAAGAACTAACAGCGATTCGTATCAGGGCAGCGGTTTCAACCCTGCCGTCTAGCCACAACAAAATGGTGGTCTGCGCCAACAGCGCGCATCGGTCGGCAGGGCTGAAGCCACTGCCCTGATACGCCCCTTCCAAGGGCTTTAGATACCCGGCATTCTCCCGCAATCACGCGGCAATGCTAACCTTGTAGTGCCTATGATTCTCGACGCGCTCCATCGCATCGCTACCCACGGCCAGTCGCTTTCCCGCGAAGAGGCTCGGATGGTGATGGCGGAGGTCCTTAGCGGTAAGTGCACTGATTCCCAGATTGCGGGACTGCTGGTCGCGCTGCGCATGAAGGGCGAGACGGTCGAAGAAATTGTAGGGTTTGCCGAAGCCATCCGCGCCGCGGCCACGCCTCTGACCCTGCAACGCAACTCCACGGTGGACGTCAGCGGTACCGAACGCGACGCGCTGGTGGACACCTGCGGCACCGGGGGCGACACCAGCGGCACGTTCAACATTTCTACGGCTACGGCGTTTGTGGTTGCCGGGGCAGGCGTACGCGTGGCCAAGCACGGTAACCGCAGCATCAGCTCTAAATGCGGTTCGGCGGACGTGATGGAAGCGCTCGGAGTCAACATCAACTTGTCTCCGGAGCGACTGGCGGCGTGTCTGGAAGAAGTAGGCATAGCGTTTCTTTATGCGCCAGCCATGCACTCTGCCATGAAGTACGTACAGACGGCCCGTCGCGAGTTGAAGCTGCGTACGGTGTTCAACTTGCTCGGCCCGCTGACCAATCCCGCTCACGCTTCGGCACAGGTGGTCGGAGTCTACTCGCTTGAGTTGGTAGAAAAAGTGGCGGAAGCCCTTAGCATGCTGGGCGTGCGGCGCGCCCTGGTGGTGCATGGGCTGGACGGATTGGATGAAATCACCGTCACCGGCCCGACTCGGATTTCAGAGGTGCGCGACAGTGAAGTACATACCTATGAGGTAACCCCGGAAGAATTTGGCATGCAGCGGGCCACCTTGGAAGATATCTCTGGTGGAGATGCGGCCGCGAATGCTGCCATGATTCGCGAAGTCCTTGACGGGAAGAAGTCGGCCCGGCGTGATGTGGTGTTGCTGAATGCGGCGGCGGCGTTGGTTGCAGCGGGGAAAGCAGCTCACTTGAGCAATGCGCTACCGCTGGCGAGCACAGGCGATTAATTCTGGTTGCGCTGCAACTAAATTAGAAAAGCTGCTGCGTTTTACCGCAAATTGTGCACCTTGAGAAGACATGGGCTTCTCGCTCACAGTGACACTGTAAAATCACATGACATCCGATTGTTTACCGCTTAGCGGGAACTGCCTGACGGACAGAATCGCCTACCAGTTTTCCCTTTGCCGTCAGACTTCCAGTTTGTCTGATCCTCAACGAAGACCATACACGCTCTAGGCTTGCTCCGCTCAATTGCTTTGATGGTCACCAAATGGCGGGGCCGTGAGCCAACCTCCTGCGCGAGATACCACAACCGGGTGTAGCTCCACAGACCGCCGTTGATCTCCCCTACCCGCCATTCCTTGGATGCTCTCAACAATGGCGGCAAGTTCTCGACATAGTATTTCTTAGATTCCCAGTCCACGTCGAATAGGACACCATGTTTGCCGTCAACTGAATACACAGCTATGGCCAATGCAGGCCCCTCTTGCTCAGGCATATAAGTTCCGTAGTAGTAGGCAATGTGCAGTGACTTCTGATCCCCGAACGCTTCCGCCAAATACCGCGTTCCACCGACGAACATATTATTCGTGGCACAATTCAGCACTTCTATAGTCTCGCGTCTGGAACCACCGACCGTGAAACATCCTGGGGACGCGGGAAGCTGTGATTCAGGCAACAGCCCTCCTGAAAAGGCTGGTGGAAGGGTTCTTCGCGATCGTCTCGGCCCACACGAAAGAAACAAAACCACAAACAAGAATTACGAAGCGACCGAGAGCTGCAAGCCGCCTTGAGTGCACATAAGAACCGCCTCAATCAACTTTACTTGGCTTCCTTCTTCAGCCGCTCAATCTGCTGCCAGATGATTCGCCCCGTGCGTCCCATCTTCTCTACATACTCCGCCACAGTCACATCCTGCTTCAACTCCGGATGGTAAGCCGATTTATTTAGATCGCCAGGTTTTAAACGCCTTAGCAGTTGCACGTTGGCATGCCGATTCAATCCGTACAAAGCCACCAGTTCAGCGGGAGGCCTTTCCATGTAGCCCAAGTTGCGCGCCCAGTCATCCTGATCGATGGGAGCAATCACTGGTTTTTTGTCTGCCAGCATCTGCCGGAAGCGGTAGGCATACAACACTTCCATATCGGCCAGATGTCCCAGGATTTCCAGGATGCACCATTTATCCGGTGTAGGCTTGTAACGAAGAACCTTGTCTGAAAGGCCGGTCACGGCTGCGGCTATTTGTTTTGGGCTCTTTTCCGCGGCGTCGAGATGCTTTTTGAATTCAGCTTCAGTCATATCGTTTCATTCCGCGTGGGATCAATCGCCAGTTCCTGGTTTTCAGTTCTCCGTTCTCAGTTCACTTCCACCTTCTGCATCCACTGTGCCACTTGCACATTCCATCCTAGTTCTTTGCCCATGATGTCGCGCAACTGCGAGGATGCCGACGGTTCTCCGTGCACCAGATACGTGGTGCGCGGCTGGTTCTGAAAAGTCCGCAGCCATTGCAGCAACTCGGGCGGATCGGCGTGGTCGCTGAACTGCTCGAATACCGCAATCTGGGCGCGGATGGGAACGATCTCTCCGTAGATTTTCACTTCCGATGCGCCACTCTTGATGGTGGCTCCGCGCGTTCCCGGGGCCTGGAATCCGATGAAGATCACAGTGTTTCTTGGGTCTGGCAGTCGCTGCGCCAGATGATGTTGAATTCGCCCTCCAGTCACCATGCCGCTGGAAGAAATAATGATCGCAGGAAATTTTGAGTCGTTGATCTTCTTGGATTCCTGGGCGGTTAAAGCAAAATTAAACCCGTCCCAACGCAACGGAGAGCCGTATTGATTGATCAATCGTTTGGCTTCTTCGCTGTATTCTTCGCTGTGCTTCAGAAAGATTTCAACCGCTTTGATCGCCATGGGGCTGTCGGCATAGACCGGAATGCGGGGAATCTGCCCGGATTCGATCAGCTCTTTGATCATAAAAATAAATTTCTGGGTGCGTTCCACGGCAAATGCCGGCACTATCACGCTTCCGCCGCGTTCTACGGTTTTGCGAATTGCGGCCGCGAGGGCAGGGCGCGGGTCTTCATCCGGATGCTGACGGTTCCCATAAGTTGATTCCATCACCAGGATGTCGGCGCTCTCCCCTTCCTGAGGACCCGAGTGCACGACTTTGCCGGGAGCGATGTTCTTATCGCGAACGCGGCCAATGTCGCCGGTAAAAAGCATGCGGCGTGTCTGTCCGGCGGTTTGTAAAGTGATCTCCGCCATGGACGAACCCAGAATGTGCGCTGCTCTCACAAAGCGGAATGAAATCTCGGGAGAGAGTTGCTTGCTTTCTCCGATCTCCACCGGCTTGAAATATTGCTGACAGGCCTCGGCCTCGTCGAGCGTGTAAAGCGGCAGTGCAGGTGTGTGCTTTGATTTTTTAATCTTGTTATAGAACTCTGCGTCTTCTTCCTGGAGGTGGCCGGAATCCGGGAGAATGATCCCGCACAGATCAATGGTTGCGGGAGTCGCGTAGATTGGACCGTTGAATCCTTCTTTCACCAGGCGGGGAATCCAGCCGCAGTGGTCAAGGTGGGCGTGAGTCAAGATGACCGCATCAATGCTGCGTGCGGGAATGGGGGTCTCCTGCCAGTTGCGCTCGCGCCACTCTTTCGGCCCCTGGAACATGCCGCAGTCAACCAGGACCTGAAATCCTCCCTTCCCGGTGGGATCGCCGCTGGTGTTGATGAGATGTTTGGAGCCGGTCACCGTCCCGGCCGCGCCGAGAAATTGAATGTAGGCCAAAGTTTTTCCTCCTACGACCAAAGAAACTTACCACGGAGTCACAGAGTCACAGAGAAAAACAAATCTCAATGTGCCGCACGGGCCGTTTGTGAAAATGATTTCTCCGTGCCTCTGTGTCTCCGTGGTGAACTGATTATCTAATACCCACAGCAGGTGCTTCTATCTTGAACGTGTTGTTGCTGAGATCGCTCTCCGGCACACTGCCATCATTTACGGTCACTTGATCCGGTAAGCCATGGGTCGCAAACCGGACAGAGTCGTGCGATTTGCCCTTCACCAGGAGCCGCTCGGTGATGTCGCCGCTGGCATCGTGAATAATCACCGGCACTTCCGCAGCCGCGTTTCCCAGATTCTCCACCGTCACCGTGGTCAAATATCCTTCTTTCAAGTTTCTGCGAGGATAAACCGACACTACATGAAAATCCGGCAGGCTCTTGTCGCGATAGACCCAATCGTCGAAGAACCACTCATAATCTTTCTTACAAGCCGTTTCGATCAGGCGTTGCACGTAGGATGGCTCTTTGTCATCTGTGCGGTTGTAGTTCAACACGGATCGTCCGACCGGTTCGCCGCACATGTCGTGCAGCATCCACCAAACCCACATGGCTTTGATTTGAGATTTTGCATCGTCGCCTGAGTTGATCAGCGATCCCGACGCTTCACTTTGCGCCTGAGGATCTGAATCCTTTTGCAGGCTGGCCAAAAGCGGCATGCGCGTAGCCAGGTAGGCAAGTACAGCTTGCCTGCCACCTTCCGACTCCAGGTAAAGCAACTGCGCATAGTGGGCCAGACCGTCGTAAATCCACACACGCGGCGAATCAGTGGTCTGCCGGGTCAAAGCGTAAACCAGATCCAACTTGGTCTCTGTGGGAATGGATGCATTCAAGGGAGTAAGCAGCAATCTCTCGGAAACAAAGGAAGCGGCCCCGGAATTCGGCAACTGGAGGACCTGAAGGGCTCCTCCTTTTGACGACACTTCAGGAACATTCAACGTAGAAAAAGATGCAGCAAAGGATGCCGCCGCATCGGAGCTGCCAGGCAAGTAATAAACCGCAGAGGTCTTTCGTGATGAAATCTCCGCATAGTCCGCTGCCACAAATACGGGCACATTCATGCCAAAGCGAAGAATGGAATAGCTGGCTACTTTGTGAATTCCCGGATCGGCTGGAGCCTCTGCGGAACCAGGATGGCCGCTGAATAAAACAGGTTGATCCAAAGTTGATTCGAACAACACTTTCATCGCAGAATCGGCATGGCGCAACTTCCAACGTTCAATCGTGGTGAACACGCTGTTCTTGTCGGAGAGGTTCGCCGCATCGGTCGCGATCGGGTACCAGGTCACGTAACCGATTCCACGCACTGCTGTAAATTCCGTACCGATCTGGTCCCAATCGGTATCTTTGGCTTTGTTTTCCGGCACACCGATTCTGGTGAGACGCGTTTGGTCTGGCCGGACGATTCCTTCATAACCAATCGTCAGTTGCACTTCGCCTTTTGGGGGCACTGCTTTAGGCAGGGTGACGACTGCTTCGGAAAGGCTGCCCGTGTGGTCAATGTCGGAGGTGTAGGACTGAGAAACGAATTCAACTGGATCGTGGTCGAGACGAATCGAGCGCCACGTCAGGCTCGACGATATTTGCAGACTTAGATTTTGCTGTGGAATATCGGAATCGTTACGGAGAGTAATTTGTCCCCGCACCGCCAGTCTTTGTTGTTCCGGCTCGAGACGAACGTGCAGATCATAGTTGGTGAAAGTAAACGCCTCCCGGTCGAGCGCGAAACACCTTAAACCGCAGAGAACGCAGAGGACGCAGAGGTACTTCATGCCTGCCTTTTGCGGCGCTGGCGAACGATCTCGTAGAGCACAACCGCCGCGGCCACGGAAACATTCAACGACGGCACGTTTCCCAGCATGGGAATAGAAATCAGGAAGTCGCACTTCTTACGCACCAGATCGTGCATCCCTTTGCCTTCCGCCCCCAGCACCACCGCACAATCCATTTTGTAGTCCAGGGAGTCGTAGCTTTGGGCGCCACGTTCATCCAGTCCGACCGTCCATAGGTTCTTCAACTTTAATTCTTCGAGGGTGCGTGAGATGTTGGTGACCTTGGCGATCCGAAGGTGCTCACTCGCCCCAGCCGACACCTTCGCTACGGTTCCCGTAACCCCGGCGGCGCGCCTTTCTGGAATCACAACTCCATCGGCCCCGGCAGCGTCCGCGGTACGGAGAATCGCCCCCAGGTTATGCGGGTCTTCAATGCCGTCGAGGACCACAATCAGCGAATGACTCCCCTTCTTCTCCGCCAGCAAATCATCGAGACCGTAATACTGCTTGGCCGAGGTTACGGCAAGCACGCCCTGATGGCCGTGGTCATGAGTCATGCGTTCAATTTCCTGGCGAGTCAGAAAGCGCACCGCCACTCCCTGCTTGCGGCAATCTTCGACAATACGTTGCAGGCGTAAGTCATGGCGCTCTTTAGTTACTCCCACCCACTCCAGCGCGCGGCCACGCGCCTTCAAGGCCTCGCTCACCGGATTGATCCCGTAGATAAGATTCATGGAATGCCCAGTTTACTGCCTGCTGGCCGTTTAGGTCGAAACCAAACCTATAAAAGCGCAGACTTGCCATTTCCTCTCCAGCTTGATTGACGCTCGGAAAATCCGGTCGCTATACTTTGCTTAGCACCCGTCAGGAGAGCTATGTCCCTGTCCGCAGTGATCGTGGATGATGAGCAGCTGGCAAGAGATGAACTTGCATACCTGCTCAAGAATGCCGGTGATGTGAATGTCGTCGCGCAAGGTAAGAATGGAGTGGAGGCGGTCAACCTGATTCGCGAACACAATCCTGACCTGGTTTTTCTTGATGTGCAGATGCCGGGGCTCGATGGCTTCGGAGTCATCAAGAAGCTGCTGGATAAGAAAATCCCCCTTCCTAACATCGTCTTTGCCACCGCTTTCGACCAGTATGCCGTCAAGGCATTCGAGGTCAATGCGGTTGACTATCTGCTGAAGCCTTTCGATAAGAAGCGAGTTGCACAATCGGTGCAAAAGGCACGCGCCAAGATGGAGAGTCCCGACACCTCATCCGAAAAACTTGAGACCCTGGTACGAATGTTGGGTTCACAAAAGCCACAGGCGATTAAGGTCCTGCTGAAGGCCGCGGGCAGGCTATTTCTGGTCAATCAAAAGGACATCTGCTATGCCTCGATCGCGGATGGCGTAATCACGGTGGTGACCGGCGGACTCAACGGCATGGAAGGCCAATCCAACTGCCGCACGCTGGAAGAGCTGTTGGAAAGCCTGGACGGAAATCTGTTCTGGCGGGCGCACCGGTCGTACCTTGTGAATATCAACCGCATTAAAGAAGTAGTCCCCTGGTTCAAGAGTTCTTACCAGCTCCGCATGGATGACAAGAAGCAGACCGAGGTCCCCGTAAGCCGCGCTCAAACCAAGCGGTTACGAGAGTTATTCGGTTTGTAACCTTCAAGAAACAAAGCTGATGTGTCTTGTAAAGCCGCGGTTCACTGCGAACCAGACAAAGTACGGAATTAACCGAATAACAGTTGTTTTGCATCCTATTTGAGTGTAACTTAATCTCAAGTGGGTCGTTACAGCCAGCGGAAATGCGATCGTTTTCTAAACAAATAGCATGGTTCTGTCTATTGCTGACCCTTTGGTCGGTAATGGCGGTGGTTGTGCACCATCATGCGAACGCTACGGAAGCCGCCAAGTGCTCCGTTTGTGTTGCCGCTCACTCAACCACACCAGCGACGGTCTCCATTAACCCGCGACCGACTTTTCTCTTCGAGACCGCGGCGCCTCCGCGCCGCAGCCACGCCAGATTCCACCTTGTGGCTTTTGCTCTCAGCGTCCGTCCGCCGCCTGCCGCCTAATTGTCCAAAATAGCGGTGCCGTTCCACATCATTGCATTGGACTATTTCCGGGAGGATTCATGCTGGCTTCTTATACGAAGTCGCTTCGCGCGGCTTTTTTGGCTGTTGCTCTTTTCGTCTTCGGCGCTACCTCTTACGCACAGTCAGGTAACTCAACTTCAGTCACTGGTACGGTCAAAGATCCGACTGGGGCTGTGGTCGCTAATGCAACCGTAGACATTCGTAATCCTGTAAGCGGCTTTCAACGCAGCGCCGACACGAACAGTTTGGGAAATTTCACGGTTCCCAACGTTCCCTTCAATCCCTATCATCTCACCGTGACCCGAAAGGGGTTCGATCCATATGTGCAAGACATTGATGTCCGCTCAGTTATTCCTGTAAGCCTCGACATCAATTTGAAGATCAAAGGCTCGAGCGAAGTTGTGACGGTTGAAGCCGCGGGAGATTTATTGGAGAACGATCCCACCTTTCACACCGACGTTGATCGTGGCTTGTTTGACAAGCTGCCGCTGGAAAGCCAGTCTTCATCATTGAGTTCTCTTGTCACCTTGTCGTCACCCGGAATTGCGGCCGATTCGAACGGTTTATTTCATGGAATGGGCGATCACGCGGAAAATTCATTTTCGCTGGATGGGCAGCCGATCACTGATCAGCAGAGCAAGGTATTCTCCAATCAGATTCCCCTGGATGCGGTGCAGTCTTTGGAAGTCATTGACGGTGCACCGCCGGCTGAATATGGCGAGAAGGCGAGCGTTGTGATCAACGTGACTACCCGCTCGGGGCAAGGCATGACTACGCCTCATGGTGATTTTTCTACTTCTTATGGCAGCTTTGGCTCCTCCAGCGTGGGCTTCAACCTCGGTTATGGCGGGCAGAAGTGGGGGAACTTTGTCTCCGCCAACGGCCTGAACAGCGGACGATTTCTCGATCCCCCGGAGTTCACCGTCGTCCATGCCAAAGGCAATCAAGAAAATATATTTGACCGGCTTGACTTTCAGATGAGCAAAGTGGATTCGCTCCATTTGAATGCGGGATTCACGCGCTCCTGGTTCCAGACGCCCAATTCTTTCGATGCGCAAAATGCCACGGCCTGGTCCGGACTAGTGGTGGACAACGGCGGCCTCGATCCCAACGGCAACGTCGTCGGGCCCGCGGATCAACGAGCCCAAATTAAGACATTCAATATTGCGCCCACCTGGACCCGCTTACTAAGTAACAATGCGGTCTTTACGTTCGGTGGTTTCGTCCGGCGCGACCTGTTCAACTATTACCCAAGCGGAAACTTGTTCGCCGATCTCGCACCAGCTGCCCAATCGCAGACGATTGGTCAAGACCGCACTTTAACCAACGCCGGCCTTCGGTCCGATGTTTCCTTTATCAAGGGGGTAAACAACCTGAAAGCGGGAGTTACCTATCAGCAGACTTTTCTCGACGAAAATAATCGTTTCGGTATCGTGGACCCGACATTCAATGCGGTGTGTTTCAATGCCGACGGAAGCCCTGACACCGATCCCGCAGTGACGGATCCGGGACAATGCGGTGGTGCCCAGAATCCGGGCGGCAGCGCGAACCCGGACTTTAACTCTCTGCTGCTTCCCGTTGATCTGACCCGGGGAGGAAGTCTATTTCCCTTTAACGGGCACACCGACATCAAGCTGCTCTCCCTGTACTTACAGGACACAATCAGCAAAGGAAACTGGTCAATCAATCTGGGACTGCGCGGCGATGTGTACAACGGCCTCACTTCTCACAGTGAAGCACAGCCCCGCATTGGTATCGCTTATAACATCAAGAAGACCAACACTGTGCTCCGTGTTTCCTACGCGCGACTGCTGGAAACTCCGTTCAATGAAAACCTGGTGCTCTCCAGCAACGGCTGCGCGGATCCGGTGCTGAATCCGCTGCTCACATGTTCCACAAACGCGGCTACGCCCTTCAGCCCCGGTTGGCGCAACGAATTCCACGCTGGCTTGCAACAGGCATTTGGCAGGTACTTGGTTTTCTCGGGAGAATACGTTTGGAAGTACACACATAACGCTTACGACTTCGGAGTCTTCGGAAGCACTCCGCTCACCTTCCCGATTGAGTGGCACAACTCCAAGATTCCGGCATTTGCAGGCCGCATAAGTGTGCCGGATTTTCATGGTTTCAGCGCGCTTTGGGTTTTCTCCAGCGTCACCTCGCGCTTCTTCAACCCGCAGCTGGGTGGGGCCGGTGCGGTTCCGCCAGGGTCGACGATTGGCAGTGATATCACTCCATTCCTGATCGACCACGACGAGAAGTTCAATCAGACAACCCACTTGCAGTATCAGCCATGGAAGAAAGGACCGTGGTTTGGCTTCAATTGGCGATATGACAGCGGATTGGTGGCTGGCGCGGTTCCGAGCGCGGCTTCAGCAGATCCCAACAGCCCGGATTTTCAGGTTGATTTAAGTGGCCTCACTGCGGATCAAGAGTTCCAGGCTGGCTTCTTCTGTGGAAGCGCGCGTGCTACTCCGGCTGTTCCTTTGCCAACATCATGCGCCGGAGATCAATTCGGGTCTAGCCTTGTAAAGGTACCCGCGCCTGGATCGGGAAGCGATGTTAATCCGCCACGGGTCGCTCCGCGCCATCTTTTCGACGTGTCGGTGGGAGATGACAACCTCTTCCGTGGTGACAAATACAAGGTAAGCCTTCAGCTTACCGCCATTAACGTGACCAACAAAGTTGCGCTCTATAATTTCCTATCAACCTTCACCGGAACGCACTACGTCACGCCACGCAGTTTCACGGCGGAACTGGGCTTCCACTTCTAACCCCTGTCGCGAGAAGAGGGGCGCTACCGCCCCTCTTAAATTTGGTCGAACTAGTCAGTTAGAGCACTCTGGAGGAGAGCGCTAGGAATGTCTTCGCTCAGGAGTATTTTCGCACGCACCAGTTGGGATGCGATGGGCTCAGGGGCTTCATTGCTTTGCCTGGTTCATTGTGCCCTGACACCACTTGTTCTGGCCATGAGCCCGACTCTTGCAACCATGTTGCCTGGCAGCACGGCAACTCACCAAGCCCTCATTTTCTTTGTCGTATCGCTGGGACTGGTGGCGTTTGTTTCAGGGTACAAGAGGCACCGTCGGAAGTTAATCCTTTTGCCGATGATCGCAGGAATCTTGCTGGTCGCATGTGGGGCCTTTGGTGAAAGCTATCTGCATTCCAGGTTCAATGAAACCCTGATTACAATGTTGGGCAGCATTTTGCTGATCCTGGCGCACGGTCTCAACCGAAGTTTCTGTCATCGGTGCGTCAAGTGTTCCGTAAACCCGGATAGAGCTTGTGGAGAGTGAGCAACCCGGGGAGGTGGCTGTCCGGGGGGTTTGGACAGCCACCCAAAACCAGCTGCGTACCTTACTACGCAGCCAGCGCTTCCAGTGCCGGCCGGTTGCGTATGACCAGCGTGGAACCTTCAAGGCGGATCAATTCTTTCTTTTTCAAGTCGCTCAGCAGGCGAGTTACAGTCTCCCGCGAAGAACCGATCATCTGCGCCATTTCTTCATGAGTCAGGCTGGAACGGATGCGGACCTCAGTTCGTCCGGGCTCGGGCTGCATACCAGGTGACCAGGAGAGCAGCAACCGCGCCAGCTTGCCGGCAGACGAACGGGCCAATACAAGATCGTGCACGTCTCGGTACATGGACTGGAATTCCCGGCTCAGCACTTGTGCGGAGCGCAGGCCGATCTCGCCGGTTTTCTCCATCAATTTCAGGAAGGCATCGCGATCAATGAAGTTCACGTGGCATGGCCCGGCAGTTTCGGCGGTCACCAAATACGGTTCGCCGCTGATCACTGCGCTGAGGCCGAGGAGTTCTCCCGCGTCGGCCATGCGGAGAATGAGGACTTTACCGTCGCGCGACGTGGTTGAAAGCTTCACCCGTCCCGAACACAACACGTAGGCACCGCGCGGAGTCTGTCCTTCGACAAATAGCAGGGCACCGCCGGGATAGGTGGTCAGATGGCTGCCGCTGCTGAATGACTTTAGCGCATCGGGTGAAAATCCACAGAACCATTTGTCTTTGCGTAGTTTGCAACTTATGCAGCTCTCTATGATTTCAAGTCCATAGGGAGTATTCATCTGCTGCACCTCGTGGATACGGATTGACGTTCTGGCATGCTCAGCCGCCATACGATTGACTCGATTGGAGGCCCGGCGCATGTCCCGCGCGAGGACCCGCACATCTTCAGTTTTGGCCAACAGAGATCCCGCGATCAGCCGCGTTCTGGGATCGACTGATCTCAGCGCACGAATCAACTCCCAACCCGCCCCGGTGTCGGTTTGCCCGTGCCACTGTAATCCGCAGTGGAACAGATACAACGGATCTAAGTTGGGATTGAACGACTGGATTTGGTGCAGTTGCGTGGTCAGTTTGGCAATGGCTGGTGCGCGGACCTTTACAGCGGACGACGCGCGCGGCTGGAACGCTGGCGTCCACCTCGGCGGTACGGCGAATTCCAAATCCACCAGCGCGCCTGCTGGCAGCGTGAGTGCACACTCGCATGTTTCCTCAAAAGAATCAGGGGGAGGGAAAACCCAGGGGCCCGCACTGCTCAGGAGACGACCGAATAGTTATCGCAGTCGTTGTGCCAAACTGGGCAAAATTCGTAAGCTATTGCAGAATTGGGAATTTAGAGCACTTGGGGCTAGAGAAGAATAGATTGAGTATGACGACGTACCGGCACGGTGCCGATTTTGCGTCATTGATACGCAAAGACGCAATTTTCATGGGAGTTAGTTCCCATATTCCTCGCGGGAAATCCCCATCCTTTGGATTCGAGATTGCAATGTGGTGCGTTTGAGCCCCAACCGTGCCGCGGCTCCGCGACTGCCGGCAATCACCCCACCCGTTTCGCGAAGGGCGCGAATGATGTATTCCCGTTCCAAATGCTCCAGCGTGCTGTCACTTCCGTTCTCTTCCGTAAGGGTGGTAAGTTCCGCCAGGGGAATACGCAAAACAGAGTCCTCGGTGAGAATCACTGAGCGCTCGATGAAATTTTCCAATTCCCTCACATTTCCCGGCCAATCCCAGGTACAAAGTGCCTGCATAGTTTCGCTGGAAATGGAATCAATGGCTTTCCCCATGCGGGAAGAGAACTTATGCACAAAATAGCGCACCAGCAGGGGAATATCTTCTTTACGTTCGCGCAGCGGAGGGATGCGAATGGGAAATACGTTCAGCCTGTAATACAAATCGCTGCGGAACTGTTTGTCGGCCACCGCTTTGGCCAGATCCTGATTGGTAGCAGCGATCAGGCGGATGTTGACCCTGATGGTGCGCGTCCCACCCAGCCTTTCGAACTCCTGGTCCTGGAGCGCGCGCAACAACTTAGGCTGGAGTTCCAAGGCAATATCGCCGATTTCATCCAGAAATAGAGTGCCTTTGTGGGCAAGCTCCAACCTTCCGATTTTTTGGCTGATAGCTCCAGTAAACGCGCCTTTTTCATGACCGAACAGTTCGCTCTCCAGCAATCCGGTGGGGATGGCCGCGCAATTCATTTTGATAAAACTGGCGTCACTGCGCAGGCTCATACGATGGATGGCCCGAGCAATCAATTCCTTTCCCGTGCCGGTTTCGCCCAAGATCAATACGGTCGCATCACTTCCCGCCACGGTCTTGGCCTGCTCGAGAACCTGCTTCAAGTTCAGGCTCTCCCCGATAATTTCCTCGAAGTTCAGCTCGGAGCGAATTTCGCCCTCAAGGTAAAGCTTCTCCACGGAGAGTTTTTGCGTAAGCGCGGCAATTTCGGAATAGGCGCGCGAATTGTCCATGGCAATCGCGATTTGACCGGCAATTTGTTTTAACAGGCTGAGGTCCTGGGCGTTGAAAGCCTCTGCATCGTGACGGGCAAAGTTTATGGTGCCTATGGCGCCTTTACGCGAAACCAGCGGGATGGAGCACAGCCACTGCACGCCTGCGAGGTTGTCAATCAATGTGGAACGCAGCGTGATTAGTTCTTCCCGGTTATGTACCTTAGTTTGCCTTTCCAGGAAAGCACGGCCCGGGGCGCTGTCTTTCAACGATAATTGCGTTGCAATCGTGCACGAGCCGTTCTTCCCTGGCCAATCACTGGCAAACTTGACCAACGTCTGTCGTTGCTCGTCATACAACAAAAGGCTGGCATAGTCCTGTTTGACAACCTTGCGGATGAACCCTGAAATAGCGGGAAACAATTCCGGCAAATCGAGATTGGGAACCAAGGCGGCATTGACCTCGAGCAGCATCTGCATGCGCGCCTTCTCCTGTTGGAGCGCATTGCTACTTTGTACGCTTTCCATTGCCAGGGCCACTAACTCAGCTACGCGCTGCAAAAAACGCAGATCTTTCTCTTCGCAAAAATGCGCGGCGGAACAACCCAACCCCATAGCCCCGAGTCTCTTCTGTGCGGTGGTTAGCGGAAGACAACAATAGGACCGCATCCCCGCCTGGCGAATGGTCCTAAGTCCGCGAGGGAAGCGAACTTCGGCGTCCAGGTCCGGGACAATCAGCGGGACCTGGTTCAGCCAGACCCAGCCGCTGGGCGCGTCTTCAACCGGAAGCTCTCCATGCTGTTCGAGGTCGACCTCGGAAGACTCCCAATAACACAACTGCATGGTGTTGTTCGCGGGATTGTGTATGGTAAAAACGATGAGATCGAAAACTAAAACATGCCTCAGCCGCTCTGACACATCGCGGAACAACTGCCGCAAATCAGAGGGACGCACCACGAGATCTGCCATGTGCAGCAGTGCCTCGTAGCGGCAAAGTTCGGCGTCAGATTCGAAGTGGCTGCCGGGTACCAATGGCGCGAGCACCTAACCTGAGAATTCCCCCCTCGCGTTTTGTTTCCCCGTACTTAAAACCGTGCGCGTGATGATAAATCAGACTTTCTCACGCAACGCAAAATTATTATTCCCATTCCAAAAAAGGAACAGGGTGGTTGTGATCTCATTATGAGACGATAGCCGCGATAGCTCCATTATGGATTTGCGTGTTTTAAAATCCTGCTATGGCCAAAGGCTGGGAAAGCAAGTCGGTGGAAGAACAGCAAAATGAAGCGAAAAATATCAACAAATCTACCCAACCCCCTAAAACACCAGAGCAAATCGCGCTTGACCAGCGCCGGCAGGGATTAGAACTGTCCCGGCAAAGGGTATTGCAAGAACTTCAGTTGGCGTGTAAACCTAATCATCGCAGCATGTTAGAGCGAGCTTTGGCGGATCTCAATGAACGCCTTGGAAAATTAGACTAACTCTTTGGGGCCATTCCGCTTGTAATGCTGTGACGTATAATATTCTTGCCTCTATGAAAGCTTACGTGTACGTTTCGTTGAAGAAGAGTGTTCTGGATCCTCAAGGCAAGACCATTCAGGGCGCTCTTAAGAAGATGGGTTACAAGGGGTTGGAAAGCGTTCGCCAGGGCAAGTATTTTGAGCTCACGCTGGACGGAGGGCTTACGCGTCCGGAAGCTGAGGTCGAAGTTGGACGAATCGCGCGAGACGTGCTCACCAATCCAGTCATAGAAGAGTTCCGATACTCCCTCGAAGATTAGCGGCCCGTGGCACGGGAGCGGCATCTAGATGGTGTGTTGCAAGCCATGACGCCTGCTGACACTCCGCGACGGTAGTCCATTTGACTTTCATGCATCATCACCTTCGGTACCCCCGCCGAATCAGGAGACCTATTTTATGTGCGGCATTGTGGGCTATGTAGGAAACAAGCGTGTCGTCCCTGTGATCCTGGATGGATTGAAGCGGCTGGAATATCGGGGATATGATTCCGCCGGCATTGCCGTCGCTGGCAATGGGAACGGCCTTCAAATCCGCCGCGCCGAAGGGAAGCTGCGCAATCTGGAAGAGGTCATCCGGCTCAAGCCGATTGACGGCACCTATGGTATCGGCCATACCCGCTGGGCCACGCACGGAAGACCTACGGAAGAAAACGCCCACCCGCACCGCGATTGCACCGGCAAAATTGTGGTTGTGCATAACGGCATTATCGAGAACTACGTCCCGCTCAAAAAGAAGCTGATTGAGGAAGGCCACAAATTCACCACCGAAACCGATACCGAAGTTATCGCCCACCTGGTGGAGAAAATTATGCAGAGCGGGAATGGGCACAAGCCCTCGCTCGAAGAAGCAGTACGCAAGACGGTCAAGCAACTCACCGGTGTTTTTGCGCTGGCCGTGATCTCCGTGGATGAACCCAACAAGATTGTCGCTGCACGCAATGGCCCGCCGGCTGTAATTGGCCTAGGCAAAGATGAATATTTTGTGGCGTCCGACGTACCCGCGATTCTCTACCACACGCGTGATTTGTTCTTCCTGGGCGACGGCGATCTGGCAGTGATTACCGCGCAAGGCGTGCAATTGACCGATTTCGACGGTGAGCCGGTCGTGCGCCAGGTCCAGCACGTGACCTGGGACCCGATCATGGCGGAAAAGGGCGGGTTCAAGCATTTCATGCTCAAGGAGATTTACGAGCAGCCGCGCGCGGTACGAGACACAACGCTAGGCCGCATTTCGCAGGAAACCGGCCATGTTTTTCTCGATGAAATGGAAATCACGGAAGCGGAGTTCAAGGCCGCCAAGAAGATCAATATTGCGGCATGCGGTACCAGTTGGCACGCTGCTCAGGTGGGCAAGTTCATGATTGAGAGCCTGGCACGCGTTCCGGTGGAAGTGGACTACGCCAGCGAATGGCGCTATCGCGATCCCATCGTCCACAAGGACACCATCACAATTCTGATTTCGCAATCCGGCGAAACTGCCGACACAATTGCGGCACAGCGCGAAGCCAAAGCCAAAGGCTCAAAGACTCTGGCGATCTGCAATGTGGTTGGCTCCATGATCACGCGTGAGGCCTCCGGCACAATCTATACCCACGCGGGCCCGGAAATCGGCGTGGCCTCGACCAAAGCGTTCACCGGACAGCTGACCGCTTTGTATTTGTTTGCGCTTTACCTCGCTCAGGTACGGAGAGTGATCACGCCCGAGAAAGCACGAGCCGCGGTGCAGGAGTTGACCCGCATTCCCGGGAAGCTTGAGCATTTGCTGACCCATGAAGAGGCATGTGAGGACCTGGCAAAGGAGTATTCCCGTTCCCACGACTTCCTTTTTCTGGGCCGCGGCATCCACTACCCCATCGCTCTTGAAGGCGCGCTTAAGCTAAAGGAAGTTTCGTATATTCACGCTGAAGGCTATCCGGCGGGAGAAATGAAGCACGGCCCCAACGCGCTGATTGATGAGAATCTGCCGGTAGTGGTAATCGCGACTTGCGATCAAAGCAGTGAACTTTCCAAGACTCGTTATGAGAAAACAATTTCCAACTTAAAGGAAGTAAAAGCCCGTTCCGGCAAGGTCATCGCCATCGCGACAGAAGGCGATGAGGAAATCAAAGAAGCAGCCGATCACGTGCTTTACGTGCCCGCAGCTCCTGAAGACCTCTCGCCAATATTGGAGATTGTGCCCATGCAGTTGTTGGCGTATCACATTGCCGTCCGCCGTGGATGCGACGTAGACCAGCCGCGCAACCTGGCGAAGTCGGTCACAGTGGAGTAAGCCGCCGAGAACTGAGAACAGCCCACCGGGAACTGATATTCAGTCCCCGGTTCTTATTTGGGCAAAACTAAGCAATTTCAGGCTGCCGAGGAAGTTGGTTCCGTAACGAGCGTCGGAAGAATCCCGACCTTCGAAACCCACCAAGGATGTCGCACCCCAGATTCAAACCGAAATCTACCCCCTACGGCTTCACCATCGGGTCCCAGTGCTCGTCGGCCTTGCCATCCTTGATCCGCCACATGTCGAACCAGGTCGTGGTGTACGCCTGGCCCTTCGAGTCCTTGCGATTGGCTACGGTCACTACGGTCACCAGATCGCCGTCCGCCAGGACCGCCACGACTGGAGCGTTGAGTTTGTCGCAGGTCGCTGATCGGGGACGGCTGCCAAAGAACTTCACCACCGGGGCCCGGCCCGAAGCCACCAGCGGATTGTGTTGAATGTAGCGCTCGGTCAGCCATTTGCCGGCTTCATCCCAGTGATTGCATTGCAGCAGGTCCCGCTCGATGTGATAAGCCACCTGCTTCATCTGGTTTTCGTTCTTCTCACTGTCCTTAAAAAGAGATTCGACGTCAGCAGCAGGTCGGACTGGCTCCTGTGCGCAGACAAGCGCGCCGGCAAAGAAAACAGCGGCCATAACAGGGATTGCATCGCGAATTTTCATGTTCAACAATCTGGGCTGGCTGGGGGAGTATGTCAAGTCTCCACCTGAATATTGTACGATAGCGTTTTCTCACGTTTTCCATGTCCCCAGAGTACACACTCCCGCAGCTCGCAGCCCGGAAAGCGGGCAAAGGCTGCCTTGGATGCCTGGGGCAGGTAAGCCTGGCGCTTCTGCTGGGGGTGATCCTCATCACAGCAATTACGGGAGTGTTCTACCCCTGGGCGTTTTATCTCGGCGGAAAATTCCACATCATGCCCATGTGGCAGGGCTGGGGGAAAGAGCACACCAAAAGCGGCGATTATCTGGTATGGGTGCGGTTCGAACCAACCCCGCGTGGCAGTAGGATGTATCTGGAGTCGAACCTGACAGGCACGGCTTATGTCTGTACTCCGCGCGGCGAGCGCCTTCCCATGCATCTGGGCGGCGGCATGCCGAAGCATTTGCACCTCTCGACCGAGGGAGAGTCCATCCGTCTTTATATGGACTATTGGCCGTTGTGGACTGGAGGATTCATCGCCGACCATCGTCCTAGCCTGCAATTCCGCGGGCACTGGCAGAACCCGAACATCGTCATGGATGACCACGGCAGCATTGCCAACGCCTTCCAGCCCGATGGCACGGTTTATCGGGGTCACGACCCCAACCACCCCTACTCGACCCAAGGCCTGCCGATCACGTTTGTGGAAGGCCCCCGCTCGGAGTTTGATCAGGCATGCGCGGCCATGCGGCGGTAGGTGGACCGTCCGGCGTCGTTGCCATCGTCTATGTGGAGTGTTACCGAACTTTTTCTGATCACCCCGGGGAGCCTAAGTATGGCTTGGGCTTGCGGGCATCGGTGGCAAGAATTGATAATACGAACGAGTAGAGACTGACTCCACACATGAAAAAGAAAATTGTCTTCGCCCTGGGAGTATTTACTGTGCTTGCAGTTTCGGCTGCGGCTTACCAAGCCACGCTGATACCGAATTCGCGCCAGATTCAAAGTGAAGAGCTGGTTAACATACTTCGCTCTCCGAAGGCCGAAAAGCCTTTAATCATCCAGGTCGGCTCCCACGTGCTCTATACCCAGGCCCACATTCCGGGGTCGGAATATATTGGGCCGGGCTCCAATGAGAACGGTTTGCAGCAGTTACGTAAACGCGTGGACCCGCTGCCACGGGACAAGTTCATCGTCATCTATTGCGGATGTTGCCCCTGGAACCACTGCCCCAACGTCCAGCCAGCCGATGCCGCCCTGCGGGCCATGGGCTTCTCACGCGTCAAAGTCCTCTACATCGCCGACAACTTCGGGCATGACTGGGTAGACAAGGGCTACCCAGTGGCAAAGGGAGACTAGGTCTCTTCGTGAATTACAGGAAGCTGCTCATTGCATTGCTAGGAGTTGCATTTGTCGGCGGAATCTATTTCCTGGCACGCCACTCCTCGCGCACTCACGCCGCGGGTGGAAGCGGAACAGGAGCGATCGCGCCCGATTTCTCGCTACCGCAACTCAACGGTGAACCACTCAGGCTCTCGGCATTCCGCGGGAAGATTGTCCTACTCGACTTCTGGGCCACTTGGTGTGCGCCGTGCCGCGATGAGACTCCACATTTTGTCGACCTGCAAAGCAAATATGGCCCTCAGGGCCTGCAAATCATCGGCGTCTCCATGGACGATGAGCCGGAGCCGGTGCGCGATTTCTACCGGGAGTTCAAGATGAACTATCCCGTCGTCATGGGCAACGCGAAGATCGGCGAGCTTTACGGCGGCGTGCTCGGCCTCCCCATCGCGTTCCTGATCGGGCGGGATGGGCGGATCCGCAGCAAACATATCGGTTCGACGGACAGTTCGGTCTTTGAAAAAGAAGTGTCAAACCTGCTCGCGGAATAGCGCGAATACCCGCAGCAGGCTGCTCCCGGCCCAGCCAAGAACAATCTGCTGTGACCCGAATCACAGCGTAGAACAACGCATCAGGGAATCCTTGAGGATCATAGGAGCCTAGATGCGAAATGCCCTGATGGCCAGCTTCCTGGCGGGACTTGGGACCGGATTGGGTGGTCTGCTGATTTGTATTGTGCCCAGAGTCAGCCGGCGTCTGTACGACACGCTGCTGGGGTTCTCCGCCGGAGTCATGCTCGCGACCGGTTCAATCAGTCTGCTGTGGCCGGCACTTCAGCGCGACGGACTGGCACAAGTCACAATTGGGCTGGTGTGCGGTGCGCTGCTTGTCTATCTGCTGGAGCGGACGGTGCCCCATCTGGAGCCCCACTTCGCGCCAGAACTCCGCGGCCAAGATAAACGGCTGGGCCTTTTGCTGGCGGCGGCGCTTACGCTGCATCACATCCCCGAAGGCTTGGCGATTGGCGTAGCCTTCGCCGGAGGCGGGACCTCGGTGGGAATTGTGGTGGCCGCGTCCATCGCCGTGCAGAACATACCTGAGGGACTGGCTGTCGCCATGCCGTTGCGAAACGCGGGGCTGGCGCGATGGAAGGCGTTCGTGGGGGCCACAGCCTCGGGCCTGAGCGAACCGCTGGCGGCCGTACTGGGAGTATGGTTTGTCTCGCTAGTAGGGCCGATCGTGCCCTTTGCTCTGGCGATGGCGGCTGGAGCCATGATCTTCGTGGCTTCAGACCAACTGATTCCCGAGTGTCGCCAACAGCCGGAGGCGAAAGCGCCATCCCTGGGGCTGATGCTCGGGTTCTTGTGTGTGGTGATATTGAGCAGTGTGGTCTAGTCGTGCGCCTGGTTCTCGGGATCATCGCAGCGGGGCGAAAGCAGGTCTAGAGGGCTTGAGCGGCTGCCTGTCGTCAGAACTGTCAGGCCATTAGAACAACTCGATTTGCGCGGTGTGGCCTGGAGTGGAGGCAAGCCGGTTGTCACGGCTAATCAAAGTACCTCCGAGCTTTTCGGCGAGCACGACATATGCCGCGTCATACGCGGACAAATTGTGGCGCAGTTGCCAAATGCGAGGCAGCAATAAAGAGTGCGGATAACGCGTCACCCGCAGGTCCAGCAAGTCTTGTATGGCTTCATCGGCACGCTGCGATGAGATCCGCCCTTCTCGGGCAAGACGACGCAATACTTGTGCGACTTCCAAATCCAAAAGCTGCGGAGCATGCAGAGATTCGTTGCGTGAATAAATTCGTTTATCAATGTGGCGTCCTGCGGGTGTCTGGAGCAGCCAGTCAACCGCGGCGGACGCATCCAGAACGATCACCGCGCTTCACGTTCTTCCCGCACCCAGCGGGCGGTCTCGAGTTCGCCTGCCACCGGCTGACGCTGGTGTAGCCGCTCACGCAACTCCGCCAGCGTAGGTCGCCCCGCAATCTCTTTGATCTCCATCAGAAGGTAGTCCGAAAGGGACATGCCTGCCATGGCAGCGCGGGCTTTCAGGCTGCGATGCAGGGCGTCGGGGACATTGCGAAGCTGGATCATTTTTGACATGTGATAAGCATACTTTCATGTGTATACACATGTCAATGGAGGAAAGCAATTACGGAGTCGAAGGATCCCGGTGATGCTGGATGCATGACTGTTGTTGCAGGGAGTTCTTCCCGGTCACTTTAGAGCATCTTGAGAATGCCTTTCGAGGCCTGTCTCGCTGCCTGCGGACGCGGGGTTCCCCTCGGCTTTGCTCGGGACAGGCTCTTCGACTTCGTGCTCAACTGATATAATGTCGCTGAATTAATTAATCAATTCATGGCTACTTCTCCAACTGCCGCTCCCAAGATCATTTCTGCGCTGGCCGCCCGAACCCAGCTCGGCCAGATCATGCGGCGTGCCAGGACTGACGACACCCGGTTTGTGGTGGACCGGCGCGGGGAGCCGCAAGTGGTGATCATGGGAATCAAGGATTTCCTACGCACGATTGCCCCAGAGAAGAAAACCCTCGCCGCCATCCGCAATGCGGCCCGCAAGCAGGGCAAGAACAAGCTCTCCATGCGCGAAATCAACCGTGAAATTCGCGCCTACCGCCGCGAGCGCTCACTCTAGTTATGGGCATCATCCGCGTAGTGCTGGACACGAATGTGATTGTGTCCGCGCACCTGAATGCGGAGGGGTATGAACGGCACGTTCTCGACCTCGTCCTCGCCCGCAAGCTTCAGCTCGCCATTTCGGAGCCGATTCTGGCTGAGTACGAAGGCGTCCTGCGCCGGCCGAAGTTCGGCATCAAGCCGCGGCAGGTGACTCAGTCGTTGCGCGCTATTCGCGCAGTGGCGAGAACCGTGCGTCCAACTCGCACGCTGGACGCGGCCCGCGATCCTGCCGACAATCGCTTTCTCGAA
This sequence comes from uncultured Acidobacteriota bacterium, assembly GCA_963837365.1. Taxonomy (GTDB): domain Bacteria; phylum Acidobacteriota; class Terriglobia; order Terriglobales; family Acidobacteriaceae; genus CAWBXL01. Next base: position 821,237 of record CAWIMW010000001.1, on the reverse strand, counting down.
TGTGCTGAGGCTGGCAAGGCCGAGTATCTGGTCACGGGTAATAAACGTCACTTCCCCAAACAGTGGCGGCAGACACCCATTGTGAATGCGCGGGAGGTATTGGAGTGGGTGGTGCCGGAACTGAAACGGTAGTTATTTCTCGCGGATGAAACTGTCGCTCAACGGGCGGAAGGATGCCGGGAGAGTTCCGTCATCCACATCCACACTTACGTGGATATAGTGATCGGTGTTCTCCAGAAGCTGCACTTCTACGGTGTAGTCCTTGGCAGCGAACTTCACTTGGTAAGCGTGCACATCCTTCAACTTGGATAGGAGTTACAGAACCGGCTTGGCCGACCAGCGCTTCATTTCGGCTTCCAGCACGGGCCGCCATTGTTCTCGGCGAGTCATGCGGCAATGCTAACAAACTGTCATCCTGTCTCTAACGACGGAGTCGGTGTCAAGGCAGATTTTGGCGACACCACGGCATCGACGCGGTGGAAGAGGTTTTGACGTTCCTTTTCCCCAGCGCTTTTGCTTTTGTTGTTGCCGTTGCTTGTGCGATTTCGACCACGGCTCGTGTGTTCTCTCAATCTCGCGGTGGACGCAAGGTCTCACCACCCATCTCTTCGGTACGTGCTCCCACAATTGCTGCTTCGAACTCCCCACTTACTTCAGGGAGGCAGGCTGCCTACTCAAGCGGTCGGCTTCGGTCTTGCCGCCACAGAATGACTCGGGCTCGCCTGCACAAACGCCTGGCACAGTTGCGCATAGTTCCAGTCTTCGCGCAACATCAGGTACAACCTCGTCGCCAGTTTCCTGGCCACTGCCACCTTGGCCAGCGCGCGATGCTTGCGCGCCGCCAGGCGGCGATAAAAGCGGCCCAGCTCGGCGTCGTAACGCGCCGCACTCTGCCCCGCCTCCACCAGCAAAAAGCGCAGAAACGAACTGCCCTGCTTGCTGATGTGTCCCAGCCGCTGCCGTCCTCCGCTGGAATGCTCGCTCGGAATCAGCCCAAAGTAGCTGCCCACTTTGCGCCCATTCTCGAATCGCTCCGCCGGCCCCAGCGTCAGCACCATGGCCAACGCCGTCACCGGCCCCACTCCCGGATGCGTCATCAACTTCACCGCCGCCGGCCTCTGCTTCACTTCTTCTTCCACCCGCCGGTTCAGTTGGTTGATCTCCACTTCCAGCTGGTCCAGCCCGGCCAGCAAACGCTCGCGACGCACCGCGGCGTAGGGCAGCAACTCCAACTTCTCCAACTCCGCCCGTCCCGCCTCAGTCCACAGCTTGCGCTTGCGCTGCACTCCCTGACTCAACGCCAGCGCATGCAACTGGTTCTTGGTCCGGGTCCGCGCCTGCACCCTTCGGCAAGCTCAGGGCAGGCTCTGCTTGTGCCGATGCACCAGCAACTGCCGCACGTCCCGCTCCTCCAGACTCGGCACCCAAATCCGCGGAAACCGTTCTTCCCGCATCAACACCTGCAACTGCTCCGCGTCCCGCCGGTCGGTCTTCTGCTGCCGCACCACCGAGGCCCGAATCTTGGCCGCATCTCCCAGCCACACTCGAACCCCAACTCCTGAAGCAACCGCTCGAACCAGGGATAGTGCCCGCAGGCCTCCATCCCCACTCGCACCTCCTGCCCCGCCAAAGAACGGTAAAACTGCTCCGCCTCTTCCCGGTGGTTCAGCCGCTTCTCCTCATACTCTCCCGTTCGCTTGTCAAAGATCGCGACCTGCTGAAACCCAGGATGAAAATCACAGCCTATAATCAGCATGACGTTGGCTCCTTCTCGAGCCTTGGTCGACTTCGCAGCTTCCAATTTACTCGCCACGAAGCGGGCCAACGTCGTTATGCAATCAAGCGGAGCAATGGTTGCGCGCAGCGCAGCAATTACGGAGTCGAAGGACCCCGGTGCGGCTGGATGCGTTGGCGCTGCTGGAGGGAATTCTCTCCGATCACTTCAGCGCACCTTGAGAATACCTTGCGAGGTCTGTCTCGCTGCATGCGGTCGCGGGGCCCTTCGACTCCGTGGCGGCTTCGCATTCGCGAAGCGGCCACTCCGCTCAGGATGACAGGGTTGGGGAAGTGGAATTTCGGCGCTTCGAAGACCACGGAAGGTGGGATTTCCGTTACTATGTTGCCGACTACGCGAACCGGAGGCCGCCCCATGAAATCGCCCACAGCATTTCGCATCGAAACCGGGTGGTCTCCCGCAGAGAAGAAAATTGCCCGCAAGGCGTTTGACGCGGCGTTGAAGAGGCAGTGCTCCGCCATCACTGCGCGGGCGAAAGAGATGTTGGCTGCCTCTGCGCCCCCGTATGGCATCTGGAAACTTCACGACTATCTTTCCCGCGAGCGGAAAAAGGTGGACCAGCGCTACGACTACCGATATTCAGTGTTGATTTCGGTGTTTGCCGAGTTGTTGCGCGACGGATGGCTGGCCAAAGCAGATTTGGATGGTCTGAGCGCGGACAAGATTGAGCAGATCGAGTACTGGGCAAACCCGAAGGGCTGAAGACATTTCTCGGCGAGGGAGGGTCCGTGGCTTCGAGCCCGCTAACAAAAATCTGAGGAACATTTCTAGTTGCGATTCAACCCGAATTCACGACTCATCAACTTCCTTTTCCACGCGCTCTCGACCTCTTCAATTCCTTCGTCTGAGTTTACAACTTCCAGCACCGTCACTCGATATTGTTTACGGCCACGAGCCCTAAGTTCGATATTGCCGCCATGTCCAGTATTCTTATATTCCTGGAAGCGCGCCCATAGACTTTCTTCCCCTTTAGCTGACCCGACATATTGTTTGCCAGTATCCTTGCAAATAAGCAAATACACACCTTTTACAGATTTCAATACTGCCTGCCAAGTTAGCGGGATAGAAACTATTTCATCGATGTCCCAAGAAAACTCTTTGAATCCCGGAAATGGTTGCTCTCGCAATTCCTTTCTGATTTCAATAATCGGTTTATCTTGTTTATGGGCTAGTTGTACCCATGCTCGCCGTCCACCGCCCCAATCCACAATCAAGTGGCCTACATAATCAGAAAGCTTATCTTCCTTGGAAATGTCATAAAGATTCATCCCTGCTCTATCCGCTTGTATTACTGGATCAATTGTTCCCGTAGGAGCTATGCCAATGTTGTTCACGCGATAGAGTCCAACAAATAAAGTTTCGTCCGACGGCGTGACCACAAAACTTGCCAAAAGGCCCCCGACATCGAAAACCTTGCGCCGCTGTATACGCTGATAAGTTTCAAGTCGCCCGTCCGCCGCACGCCATAAATTGTAAGGAGTGCAATGCACTTCAGCGCGGTTATCTTGATGCCGCACGAGCCGAACATTTCTCGGTTCAATCTGCTCAAGCTTGAGAATTGAATTAAAAGTCAACATGGCGGAGGGATTGTACATTCACTATAGGAATTTATGGAGCGACTTTTCGTTTCCCTGTCGCATCCAATACTTGACAGTAACTCACTCAAGTCTTACCATACTGTCCAGTGCAACCATAATCACACTGATTACAAAGCACTTAAAGTTTTAGGAGGAGCATCATGGCCAAGATTATCGGAATCGACCTCGGCACCACCAACTCCTGCGTGGCCGTTATGGAGGGTGGCGAGCCCAAGGTCATTCCTAATGAAGAAGGAGGCCGCACTACCCCGTCGGTCGTTGGATTTACCAAGACCGGGGAGCGGCTGGTTGGGCAGGTGGCTAAGCGGCAGGCCATTACCAATCCTGAGAACACGGTTTATTCGATCAAGCGTTTTATGGGGCGGCGCTATGACGAAGTCAGCGAAGAGTTGAAGATGGTGCCCTACAAAGTGGAGCGCGACGGCGACCATGTGGCCGTCATCGCCCAGGGCAAGAAGCAGACTCCGCCCCAGATCTCCGCGCTGATTTTGCAGAAGCTGAAGAAGGCGGCGGAAGACTATCTCGGCGAGAAAGTCACCGAAGCCGTGATCACTGTGCCGGCGTATTTCAATGACGCCCAGCGACAGGCGACCAAAGATGCCGGACAGATTGCCGGGCTCGAGGTGAAGCGAATCATCAATGAGCCTACGGCGGCTGCGCTGGCTTACGGTCTCGACAAAGGTAAAGACGAGACCATCGCGGTGTACGACTTCGGCGGCGGGACGTTTGACATCTCGGTGCTCGAAGTCGGCGAAGGCGTGATCGAAGTCAAGGCTACCAACGGTGACACCCACCTCGGCGGCGACAACATTGATCAGCGCCTGGTGGACTGGCTGATTGACGAGTTCAAGAAAGATGAAGGTCTCGACCTGCGCGGCAAGGGCAACGAGATGGCGCTACAACGTCTGCGTGACGCAGCCGAGCGCGCCAAGATTGAACTCTCCACAACCATGGAGACGGAAATCAATCTTCCATTTATTACTGCCGACGCTTCCGGCCCGAAGCATTTGGTGAAGAAGCTGACGCGGGCGAAGCTCGAGTCGATGGTCGAAGACATTCTTCAGCGGTCGGTTGGGCCGTCGAAGCAGTGCATGAAGGACGCGGGCGTTGACATCAGCAAGATCAATGAAGTCGTGCTGGTCGGCGGACAGACGCGTATGCCTCGTATCCAGGCGATTGTTAAAGAATTGTTTGGACGCGAAGGCCACAAGGGCGTGAACCCGGATGAAGTCGTCGCAATCGGCGCGGCCATTCAAGGCGGCGTTTTGGGCGGCGAAGTGAAAGACCTGTTGCTGCTCGACGTGACTCCGTTGACCCTGGCGATTGAAACTTTGGGCGGCGTGGCCACGCCGATGATCCCGCGCAACACGACGATTCCTACTAAGAAGACGGAAACGTTCTCGACCGCGGCCGATAGTCAGACGTCGGTTGAAGTCCACGTGCTGCAAGGCGAACGTCCGATGGCGGCGCAGAACCGTACGCTGGGCAAGTTCCACCTGACCGGTTTGCCACCGGCTCCGCGTGGGGTGCCGCAGATTGAAGTGACGTTCGACATTGACGCGAACGGCATTCTCAATGTGACGGCCAAGGACAACGCCACCGGCAAAGACCAGAAGATCACGATTACGTCGTCTTCCGGTCTGTCGAAAGAAGAAGTGGAGCGCATGGCAAAGGACGCCGACGCGCACGCGGCCGAGGACAAGGCGCAGCGTGAATCCATCGACGCCAAGAACCAGCTCGACTCGATGATCTACCAGATCGAGAAGATGCTGAAGGAGTCGGGCGACAAGATCTCCGGCTCCGAGCGCGGCGATGTGGAGAACGCTTTGGCCGACGCGAAGAAAGCCGTCGAGTCGAACGACAAGGCGCAGATGGAGAAGGCGCGCGAGACGCTGACCGCCGCTTCGCACAAACTGGCGGAGCAGATGTACAAGTCAGCACAAGCGCAGCCGGCTCCTGGAGCGGGACCAACGCCTGAGGCAAACGCTGAGCCGGGAACCAACGGCTCGGGTGCAAAGAAAGACGAAGGCGTGATTGATGCTGAGTACGTGGATGTTGAGGACAAGAAGTGATCGCGTTTAGCGGGGCGTTTGAGCCCCGCTGCGATCATCCCGAGCGCACAGCGAGGGATCTAAGAACATTGGCCGCAGATTTACGCGGATGAACGCGGATTTAAAAATCTGCGAAAATCTGCGTAATCCGCGGCTGGTTTTTCGCTTTAAGTAGTGGGGGTGACAACATGCAATTCCAGGTGAAAGGGCAGGACTACTTTTTAGAATATATCGACGAGGAACATGACTGGTTTGTGTTCACGCAGGCTGGGGACGGGCTGCAGCGAATTCCGGTGTATGTGGATGGGAAGAAACAAGACCGAGCAGCAAGAAAATACAAGGGGACACCAAAACTGTCATAATCAGAGGCCCTAAATGAGAGTTTTCGGGCTTTTAGTATTTATTTTGATACTCGCGTTGATAGGCACATTCTGCTTGCTTGCGCCATCGAAAATTCAGCAGTTCGCCTTGAAATCATCATCGGGAAAATTCAACCCTTGGCATACGTGGATGAAGAAACCCGCGTACTTGGTTTCGGTCCGGCTATGTGGAATCATCGCACTAAGCATGGCAGGTATTTTGTCTTGGGTGTTTTTCTTTAACGTAATTTTAGTTCGCTAAATGACTTGCCAATTTCCTTCATAATATATAAACTAAACTAATTAAACTTAGTCTAGTTCAAGTATATGAAAACAGTGAATATTCACGAGGCAAAGACGCAACTCTCGAAGCTGGTGGAAGAAGCGTCAAAAGGCGAGTCGTTCGTGATTGCTAAGGCTGGCAAGCCAGTGGTCAAGGTCACAGCGCTTCACGCTCCCACGAGCGCTGAAATGCGCCGACTCGGTTTTATGGCAGGACAGATTTCCGTGCCCGAGGACTTTGACCGAATGGGCAGTGAGGAGATTGAACGGATCTTCGGCGGCGGGGCATGAAACTGCTGCTGGATACCCATCTTCTCTTATGGGCGGCTGGCGATCCCGAGCGGCTTTCCGCGCAAGCTCGCAAGCTGATCAATAATCCGGAGAACGAACTTCTTTTCAGCGCGGCCAGTTTATGGGAGGTAGCGATCAAGCGCGGGTTGGGCCGTCCAGATTTCAAGGTGGATGCCCGGTTGCTACGCCGCGGGCTACTGGACAACGGCTATAGCGAATTGCCGATCATCAGCGATCATGTGGTTGCTACCGAGAGCTTGCCCCCCATTCACAGAGACCCATTCGACCGAGTGTTGGTGGCACAGGCGACGGTCGAGGGCATCACGCTATTGACGACCGACTCTGTGGTATCGCAATATCCTGGGCCTATACGAATGGTAAGGGACAAATAAGTTGTGTCATCCTGAGCGGAGTCGAAGGACCTATGCAGTTACTCATTGCTAATCGCCACCAAAAGCGGGTGCGAGCTCTCGGTATTGCCCTCGTTGCCTGCGGTCTGTCTCCGATGCTATTAGCGCAGCAGAATATTCATCGGCTGTCCACAGGTGAACGTAAGCAGATTCTCGATGGTGAGTTTGAGGTAATTTCGACCACAAAACGCATTCCCTCAAATATTAAGCAGGAGTTTTCGCATATCAGCCGACAGCCTTCATTTGCGATGGCTGAGCCTGGACAAAAATACCAAGTCGGCGATGTCGTGGCCCATCGAGGTCTGCCTTTCAGACGCCTCATATTCGCAGGTGTGTTGAATAACCGGTGGTTCATCCATTACGAGCGAGGAGGTAGAGGCCACAGCTACTACGTAGTCTTATTCAACATCGATCCAGATGGCGATGCACATTTCGAGTGGGGTGGTTCTGCAGCAAACTCTGCGAAGAACTTGGAACAACTTCGCAAAATGATTGCTGACGGACAAATATCCGACGCCAGAAATTACTACTGGTAACCTGAACTACATAGATCCTTCGACTTAGAATTAGGCTTTCTTTACTAAATGGCAGCCAACGAAAAAAAAGACTACTACGGTGCGCTAGGCGTGAAGAAGTCCGCCACGGCCGAGGAGATTCGCAAGGCGTTCCGCAAGCTGGCGCGCAAGCATCATCCCGATGTAAATCCCGGCGACAAGTCTGCGGAAGAAAAATTCAAGATTATCTCTGAGGCCAACGACGTCCTCAGCGATCCCAAGAAGCGCAAAGTCTACGATCAACTGGGGTTTTATTCGGACAATATTGATCCGGCGGCGGCGGAAGCCTATGCGCATGCGGGCTCGCGCGGCGGAGGAGGTTTCTCCGGCGGATTCCCCGGGGCTCAAGGCGGCGGACAGGGCGTGCCGTTCGATTTCGGTGGATTTGACTTCTCCGATATGGGCGGAGGCAGATCAAGCGCGGGCGGCAGCGGAAGTTTCCGTGACATCTTCTCGGGAATTTTCGGCGGACGCGGCGGCGCAGGCGTGGCCGAAGAAGGCCCCGAGCCCGGCTCCGATCTCGAATATCAGGTCAACGTTCCTTTCTGGACGGCGATCCGCGGCGGCGTCATGCGACTCAACATCGCGCGACGCGACACCTGCGGCAATTGTCACGGCGCGGGACACATCGAGTCTCCCGGCAAGTGCCCCCAATGCGGGGGCAGCGGCCAGATCACCCAGACCGGCGGACGCATGAAGTTCAACGTGCAGTGTCCGCGCTGCCATGGAACCGGCAAGAATATTTCTACCTGCCCGGTCTGCCACGGTGAAGGTACTGTTGATCGGACCGAGCCGCTCGAAGTGCGCATTAAGGCTGGGACGCGCGATGGGCAGCGTATTCGCCTGCAAGGCCGCGGGAATGCGGGAGCGCATGGCGGTGGGGCCGGTGATCTCTACGTCATCATTCGCATGGGTGAGCACCCAATCTTCCGCCGGGATGGAGACAACATCTATCTAACCGTTCCCGTAACTACTACTGAAGCGGCGCTGGGAGCGAAGGTGGAAGTTCCCACCATCGACGGCCGCGCCGAACTGAGGATTCCGCCAGGGACACAATCAGGACAGAAGCTGCGGCTGCGGGAGAAAGGCGTGCCGTCAGCGACGAAAGACGGGGTGCGCGGGGACGAGATTGTCGAGGTTAAGATCACCGTCCCCATGCCGCGCGATGAGAAGACTAAAGAATTGCTACGCGAGCTGGCCAAGTTGAACCCCGAGGATCCGCGGGAAGAGTTATTTAAGAACGTTTGAAGGTTGGAAGCGCGAAGATGTAATATCGCCGGGATGTTCAGATTTTGTCTTTTTCTCGCCTTAGTGCTCGATTGCGCTGCAATTTGTGTCTCGGCACAGGCTACCCCCACATCACAAGCCCCGCAAGACGTTAGCGTTTGCGAACTGATCCAAAATGCCGCTTCCTTTAATGGACATTTAGTCCGCGTGCCCGGCCATATTGACCTTGAATTCGAGAATTTCACAATCACGGACCGAAATTGCGGTATTGACTTCTCGACGAATCGTGAACTGTCGCCAGTCTGGCTCACCTACGGCGGAGATGAAACCGACCCTGCGGTTTATTGCTGTGGATCACACGAGCGGAAAAAAGGGGCCGATGTTGAGGTCGAGGGCCATCGGCTTCCGCTTGTTCGCGACGCCGCCTATCAAGAAATGCGTGATCGGTTGACGGCCCGAAGACTAAGGCGTCCGAGTGGAGAAACTTGCTACGACGAATGCAATTTATATCGTGTCACGGCCTCAGTGACAGGAACATTTTTCTCAAAACCTGAAGACTCGGGCTCTTTCTCTGGATTCGGGCATTTGGGCTGTTGCCATTTGTTGGTGATCCAACAAGTAGCATCGGTCAGCACCGAACGGACCAAAGTGCCCATCGCTGGCGAATTTCAATGCAATCAAGATACATGGACGCCAAAACCGGAAGAAGTCAAAAACCTCAACCTTATGCAAGCTTGCCCAATCGGTGGAAGTTGCGACGATTATGTCAATGACGGTCTTGCTCAGGTTGCCTTGCATTGGAAGGACGCCATTGACCTGAAGGATAGAGCAATACTGGACATGATGAAGGACACAAATGGTAGTTTGGTGACCGACTGGCTCTCCTCCGACCTGCTTACCCGGTTCGTTGCCCGCAGCAAGGCCACCAGAAATGGCGATATGGCCCCGGACTCTATTACACGTACTGTTTGCCGTGCAGTTTCACCGGATCGCGCTTCGAAACATGGTGGGGAGACCGTTTCCTGCCGCAGTAAGGAGCTCTCCCCGCTTCAAAATGAAGAACTCGCAATGGAATGGGACGCCTTGATCGAAAAGAATCAGTTCGCTGTCGCAACACAGAAATTTTCTATGATCGCAAAGCAAATGTTTTCTGACGGAGACCAATCGTGGCGTTTTCTCGAAGCAAAAGAGGCAGCGAGTCATCTTTTACGCGCTCAGACGGAAAAATGGGACATTCTGCCGGAGGCGGCGTTGCAGTTCGATGGGTGCAACAACAGAAGTGTTGATGTTTCAGAATCTGGACTGATCGAAGATTGCGGCTGGTATACCCGCGATGGCCTTCAGACGTTTGGAGTATCGGTGTTCAAATATACAGGGTCAGATATCTCTTCTGGAGATCGAAAGATACCGTGGATGGTTTACTACATAAACGCTGGGATATGCGACATCCAGTAGTCTCTACTGGGATTTGCGGGTCGGGCTTTGAGGAACATCCAACCAAGCCCGCCCCGCGAAGATAGTTCCAACCTACTTCTTCTGGTTCCTCGGATCATCGTTCGGATTAATGTAGTGGAACTCAAACGGGGCCATGCCGTGGACCTGAACCACGGTGGCACCGCTTGCCATGGCGTAGTGATGCATGTCGGGGTCGAGATAGACAAAACCTCCCTGCTTGTAGGTCGTCATCTTGCTTTGGTCGAAGCTATCGCCCATCCCCACCTTTAGCGCGCCGGAGATTACGGTGACGTTCTCCCGGTTGGGATGCCAGTGCGGGGCCAGTTTGTAGCCCGCCGGCATTTTGAGCCGGATGGTGAAGTCCCCGGAGGTGCCCATGGGATTGCCCTCCAGAACAGCGAATTCTGCTCCAGCCGGCACCAGCGGTGGGGCCGGCCCGTACTTGATCTGACCAGCCATGAAGGAGTTCGGCGTGCTCGGTTCAGCTTGCATGTTCTGGGCGCCGCGCGCGGTGTCGGGGACCGCAATGGCGACGGCCACAGCAAATAAGACGAGTAGAAACATTCGCTGCATCCTTGCCTCCTGGATTTCTTGGGATGCTTGGATGATACACCGCCTATATTGGGCCAACAAATGAGCGGACCGAGGCAGCAGGCTGGGGCCAGTCAGAGCCGCTTCGCAGTTTCCAAACAAATTTTCAAAATTTCACTTGCGTCTGTGAAAATTTCCCGTATTCTGCGACTGCGAAATAACTTTGGCCGAACTGCCGGAATCTAACTTTACTGGCAGACCTGGAGCGCGACCGCCGAGGGCAAGCTGAGAGTGATTCGCCCTGAGGAGGAAGCCTTCGAAATTGGCCACAGCTAGCGCCCCTACCGAGTCTCAATCGTCCCCTCTTACCGCTCTCCCCAAAAAGAAATCCGCCCGGCTGACGCTCTGGCCGCTGGTCGCCGCCACTTTCTTTATGGTGTCGGGTGGCACCTACGGCATCGAGGACATCGTCCACGGCGCCGGATATGGCCGCGCCATCCTCTTTTTGGCGATCACCCCGATTCTCTGGAGTCTTCCGGCGGCTTTTATGATCGGCGAGCTCTCCAGCGCCCTGCCTAAAGAAGGCGGCTATTACGCCTGGGTGCGCCGCGCTATGGGGAACTTCTGGGGATTTCAGGAAGCCTGGCTGTCGCTGGCGGCCTCGATCTTCGACATGGCCATCTACCCCACACTTTTTATTCTGTACCTCACCCGCCTGTTTCCCTGGTTTGCGGTTGGGCATCGCGGACTCTATGTAGGCTTGGTCATTGTTACCGCCTGCGCGCTGCTGAACATCGCCGGGGTGCGCGTGGTTTCTACCACATCGCTGTGGCTGTTCTTCCTGCTCTCATCACCATTTATTCTGATCGTGTTGCTGGCCCCGCTGAAGTATGGGGCGTTGTTTCACGCAGTCACCACTCCCACTACCTCCTCGGTCGATCTGGTTGGCGGCCTACTCATCTGCATGTGGAACTATATGGGATGGGACAACGCCTCCACCATTGCCGCTGAAGTCGAGCGTCCGCAGCGGACCTATCCGCGTGCCATGCTGGCGTCGGTTGCAGTGGTCACGTTGACGTACATTATCCCGGTGGCAGCAGTTTGGATGACCGGGCTGGCGCCGGCGGCATGGGAAACCGGCTCATGGGCCGACATCGCCGGCCTGCTAGGCGGCCCCCTGCTACGTATTGCTCTGGTGCTGGGCGGCATGATGAGCGCCTTTGGCATGTTCAATGCGCTGGTGATGAGCTATTCGCGCCTGCCTCTGGCCATGGCTGAGGACGGCATGTTGCCCAAGGTTTTTGGCAAACTGCATTCCCGGACACAAGCCCCCTGGGTGGCGATCCTGGCCTGCGCGGTAGGCTGGGCGATGTGTCTAACGCTCGGCTTTGAGCGCCTGGTCACGATTGACCTGCTGGTCTACGGTGCCAGCCTCATGCTGGAGTTCGTGGCACTGGTGGTGCTGCGTGTCCGCGAGCCTGACCTTCCACGTCCTTTCCGTGTACCCGGCGGCATGATTGGTGCGGTGGCGGCCGGACTTGCTCCCATGCTCCTGCTAAGCTTTGCGGTGACCCGCAGCCAGCACGAACAGGTCTGGGGTATGAGCGCATTCGCCTTGGGAGCGGTCCTGATCGGGGCGGGAGTGGTGGCGTACTTCCTGAACTCGGCACTGCGACCACAGGGATGGAATTTGCCTTCCGAGCCGAAACCGCAAACCGTTTCGTAGAAAGTCACGGCCAAGCCCGTCGGACCTCATTCTCGCCAACTGCCATAAACCCCTGGAACATTTGCGTCTTGATGTAAATTAAGAGCAATGACCAAACGCAAATCCAAAGGCGCCTACATGATCTCCTCGGTGGCGGAGATGTACGGCATTCATCCGCAGACCCTGCGCCTCTATGAACGGGAGGGCCTGCTCAAGCCATCCCGCACCGAAGGCAACACCCGCCTCTACACCGACCAGGACTTGCAACGGCTGGAATTCATCCTGTCGCTGGCCCGCGATTTAGGCGTGAACATCAGCGGCATGGCCATCATCCTGCAAATGCGGGAACGCATGGAGGAGATGCAGCGGCAGATCCAGGATTTTGTGAAGTACATCCAGGAAGAAGTGCTGTCGCGCGCTAGTGCCGCGGCGGACCCCTCGAAGGGAGCGATCGTGCCGATTCGGCGGCCGATAGCGCCGCCCGTCCCTGCCAAGAGAAAATAACTCCTCTCCTCTGTCATCCTGTGCGGAGTCGACGGACCCCGTGTAAGCACGATTTCACTGAGGCATGGCTGCGCCTATTCGCAAGAATTCCAAACCTGAGCAGTGCTGAACAGGTTTTCCGAGTCATCTCAGAAAGACCTTCCCCGCTCCTGACGGCGAAATGGAGGTAGGGTGCCTTTGCTCCGTGATTGCGGCGCTTCGCTGTCGCGATTAATCCACTCAGGATGACAGGGGAGTTTATGATGAGTAGTTCCACATGCTTCCCTTCAAGCTCATCTACAGCGATGGCTACTACCTGCCCATCGGCCAGCACGTATTTCCCGCGGAGAAGTACCGGCGCGTTCATACTCAACTTCTCGAAAGCAAAATCGCCGGTGCGTCTGATTTCCTCACTCCGCAACCGGCCTCCGACCAGGACATTCTTCTAGTGCACCGGCCCGATTACGTGCAGAGGCTGAAGACAGGAACATTGTCCGCACAGGAGGAAATGCAGTTGGAAGTTCCCTTCTCGGCTGAATTGGTGCGCGCTTTCTGGCTGGCGGCCGGGGGCTCAATTCTCGCAGCCGAACACGCCTTGAAAGACGGCGTCGCCATTAACATCGGGGGCGGGTTCCATCATGCCTTTCCCGACCACGGCGAAGGCTTTTGCATGATCCACGATGTTGCGGTCGCCATCCGCCGCATGCAGCGCGACGACAAAATCCACACTGCCATGACCGTGGATTGCGATGTGCACCAGGGAAATGGAACGGCCGCAATCTTTGCCGGAACGCGCACCGCCAGCGAGCCTTTGCCATCGGCGGGGGGCTCAGCACTAGGCCAGCCGGCATCCGGCAAAATGCGCGGCGCCCACGCAGGCGAGGTCTTCACCATCTCGCTCCACCAGCACAACAACTATCCGACGGTGAAGCCGCCGTCCTCCATCGATGTGGACCTTCCCGATGGTATCGGCGACGACGATTACCTCGGCTGGCTGGACAACGCGCTGAGTTCGGGCTTACGCCAGTTTGACCCGGAACTGATTTGTTACGTTGCCGGCGCTGACCCCTATAAAGAAGACCAGCTTGGCGGACTCTCTCTTACGCTTGACGGCCTTAAACGGCGGGATGAACTCGTATTTCGAGTGGCCAAGGCCCGTGGCATCCCCGTGATGGTGACATATGCCGGTGGCTACGCACGCAACGTGCAGGACACAGTTAGCATCCATTGCAACACTGTGATCGCAGCAGAGAAAGTCTACCGCGAGAATTAATTGGCATTCCTGCTGTAGTCTCATCTTCTGCGACAATAGATCGCGATTCGAGGAGGTCCCAAATGCAATGGGCAAGCGTACTTTATCCCAATCACGAAGGCGCGAAATTCGATTTTGAATACTACATGAGCAAGCATGTTCCCATGGTCGCGGGGCTATTGAAAACGAAGATCGAAATTTGCCGGGGCATTGCTTCTACTACCGGTCCCTCGGCTCCGTTTGTTTGCAGCGCAAGGATCCAAATCAAGAGTGCGGATGAGTTCTTCGCCGCCATGGCAACCTATGGGGCGCAAATCATGAGCGACATTCCGAATTACACCAACATCCAGCCCATTGTGCAGATTGATGAACTGGTGCCGGACGGGTCGGTGAATTCCGCTGCCTGACATGCGCGAATAGTAGAATTCTCATCATGGACGCACGCCCCTCTGACCTGCCCTTCAATGAGTTTTATCGCATCCTAATCAGTTCGGTTGCACCCCGCCCGATTGCCTGGGTTTCGACGGTAAGCGTTGCAGGTCAACCCAATCTTGCGCCGTTTTCATTTTTCAATGCGATCTGCGGCAGGCCCCCGCTACTGGCATTTGCGCCGGGGCTGCGCATGCGCGGAGAAGGCACGGCTATTCGTGGTGACACCAAAGATACGTTAAGCAACGTGCGCGAGACGGGAGAGTTCGTGGTCAACGTCGTGACCTATGATGTCGCCGAAGCCATGAACCTCACCAGCGGCGAGTACGACTCCTCCGTCAACGAATTTGAACTGGCCAAGGTCACGCCGCGGCCCTCACGACTGGTAAAGCCGCCTCACGTAGCCGAATCTTCGGTGAACTTCGAATGCAAGGTCTACCAGATTCTTGATTTCTCATCGCCCCCGCACGGTGGCAGCCTGGTCATCGGCGAGATCGTCTTTGTGCATGTTGACGAAAAGCACTTTAAAGATGGGCGCCTTGATCCTAATTCATTGGATCTGATTGGGCGCATGGGCGGGGTTCAGTACAGCCGGACGACGCAGCGATTTGAACTAGTCAGACCAAAATCAGGAGGCCGTTAGAGCGGACGTGCCGGAGCAGATTAGGCCATGGAGGGCGGGCACTCTTGCCCGCCCTGTTGGAAGCATCGGAGCAGTTTTAGCCGAAACAGTTGCTTAACCCCATGCATTCGTAACCCTGTCGGCAGGGCGGACATGAGTGTCCGCCCTACACATCTAGTTTCCGCTGATAGAATAGTGCTTCGCTATGTTCGAGAATCTCCAGGAAAAACTTCAGCGTGCCTTCAAGACCCTGCGCGGGCAGGCCGTCCTCAATGAAGAAAACATTGCGGAGTCCATGCGCGAACTGCGGCTGGCGCTGTTGGAAGCCGACGTTAACTTCAAAGTCGTAAAGCTATTCATTGATCAGGTACAGGCCAAGGCCGTCGGCCAGCAGGTGATGACTGCGCTCGCCCCCGGCGAGCAGGTCATCAAGATTGTTCGCGATGAGCTGGTCGAAATTCTCGGCAAAGATACCGCTAAGCTCAAGTTCGCCTCGCAGCCTCCGACAGTCGTGCTGATGGCCGGACTGCAAGGTTCCGGTAAGACCACCACCTCGGGCAAGTTGGCTAACTGGCTCAAGAATGGAGGGCATCGTCCTCTACTGGTTTCGGTGGACGTTTACCGTCCGGCCGCACGTGAGCAGTTACGAGTTGTTGCCCAAGCGATCAAGGCGCAGATTTACGAGGGCCAAGTCTCCGAAGGCAACACCGCCACCGTCGAGCGCCTGGCCAAAGAGGCGCGTAAAGAGGCCATCAATGCTGGCTGCAACGTGCTCATCGTGGATACTGCCGGCCGTTTGCACATTGACGACCAGCTCATGGATGAGATGCAGTCGCTCAAGCGGCTGCTGAATCCGCAGGAAATTCTGTTTGTGGCTGACGCCATGACCGGGCAGGATGCGGTCAACTCGGCCGACGAATTCCACAAAAAGCTCGCGCTCACCGGCGTGGTGCTCACCAAAATGGACGGCGATGCCCGCGGGGGCGCGGCGCTTTCCATCCGCCAGGTTACCGGACAGCCGATCAAGTTTATTGGCGTCGGCGAAAAATATGATGCGCTCGAACCGTTCCATCCCGACCGCATTGTTTCTCGCATCCTTGGCATGGGCGACATTCTCTCGCTCATCGAGCGGGCCGAGCAGACTGTAGATAAGAAGAAAGCACAGGAGATGGCCGCCAAGGCTTTGTCCGGCGATGGATTTTCTTTGGAAGACTTCCGCGACCAGTTACGGCAAGTGAAGAAGATGGGATCCATGCAGAACCTTTTGGGTATGCTCCCCAGCGTCGGCCCGTTTTCGGGCCTGCAAAAAGCCGCCGACAAAGTGGACGAGAAGCAGATCAACCGGGTGGAAGCCATCATTAATTCCATGACGGCGCACGAGCGCGACCACCACGAAGTCATCAACGGCAGCCGCCGCAAGCGGATCGCACGCGGGTCGGGGACTTCGATTCAGGAAGTCAATAACTTGCTACGGCAGTATGCTCAGATGAGAAAGATGTTCAAGCAGATGGGGAAACCAAGTTTTGCACGGCGGATGGCGGGGATGAAGTTTCCGGGGATGTGAAAACTGTGGCTAGTGACTAGTGGTTAGTGGCTAGTTACCCGCTGAGAAACTAGCCACTAATTACTAGCCACTAGTCACTGCCCTTATGAAATGGCGATCACTGGAAGAATCGGACACGACCGACCTGCGTCCCTTGCGCGAAATCTATGCAGAGCGCAAAGCGTTAATCGAGAAATACGTTCCGCCAGAAACACGCGAGATTCATGCCCGCGCCGTAGCCGAACTGAAGGCTGGCGAAGTCGCAAAACATAGTCTCCAGGTTGGATCCGAAGCTCCAATCTTCGACATTAAAGACCACAATGGCAAGCCGATTTCCTCCGCCGAACTACTGAAACAAGGGCGCCTTGTCATCTGCTTCATCCGCGGCCGTTGGTGCCCTTTCTGCGTCGGTCAGATGGAAGCCATGAACCTGATCGTTCCCCAGATCCAGCAAGCGGGGGCGTCACTGGTTGCAATCTCTCCACAGACCGTGCACCAATCGTTCTTCATGCACGACCAGCATAAGCTCCGCTTTCCTTTGCTGAGCGATGTGGGTAATGCTGTCGCGCGGCAGTTCGGATTGGCGTACAAAGTTCCGGACTATGAGCAGGCGCTTTACAAGCGCGTCTTTGTCAACTTGCCTCACGCGAATGGGGACGAAAGCTGGGAGCTGCCGCTACCCGCAAATTTCATCATTGGATGCGATGGCACCGTTTTATACGCTTCGGCGAATGAGGATTACACGGAACGCCCTGAGCCGTTGGAAATTCTGCGAATGCTGGAAGCAGGTTCCGGCTAACGGGAACGGAAATCACTAAGGTTCGTATCAGGGCAGTGGCATCAGCCCTGCCAGCAATTGCGAAGACGAATTGGGGCCCGCGCCGTTGGGCGCGCCTTCAATCTCACCATTTCTCGAACGACAGGGCTGAAGCCACTGCACTGATATGAACCTCCACCTCCCTTGCTCTGGCTAACGCGAACTACCCGCAGTCCCTTTCTGTAATATATTTCCCTATGGGCGAAAATCCCCTCTGGAGTCCCGACGACCAACCCAGCCGTCTGGCGGAGCTGACGGCGGGCACGGCTGATCCCCTGAAAGAGCTGCCCCTGCGGCGGGATGTCCGTTCTTTGGGGAAGTTGCTGGGACGGGTGATCGTCGAGCAGGAGGGAAAGCGCCTTTACAACGTTGTCGAAGAACTTCGCCATCTGCTGATCCGCCACCGCGAACAGTCCCGGCTCGAGGCCGCTGCTCTAAACTTTGAAGATCCGCAAATGGCCAAGGCCCGTGATGCCATTGCCGGGCTGGATGTCGCCGATGCCTATCGCATCACCAAAGCATTTGCGATCTATTTCGAGCTGACCAACCTGGCCGAAACCAATCACCGCAAACGCCGCCGTCGTGCGAGCAAGCTGCATACCGAGCAGCCACCACTGGCGGGATCTTTTCGTGGAACTCTTCGGCGCTGGCATGCGGCTGGGATCAGTGCGAAGGACGCGCTTGAGACTCTGGGAAAAGTAAGAGTGACTCCGGTTTTTACTGCGCACCCGACCGAGGTCGCGCGCCGAACGGTCTTGCTCAAGCGTGGACGCATCACGCAACAACTGGCTAATCTTGACCATTTACCCTTGCCCTCCGCCGATGCGGCCCAGCACGAAGCACTGATTCACGCCGAAATTACGTCTCTTTGGCAGACCGACGAAGTCCGCGTGGAACGGCCGCTGGTCACCGATGAAATCCGCATGGGTCTTGACGTTTATCCCATGTCCATCTTCGAAAGCCTGCCGCGGATATATGAAGAGATTGCCAATTCATTCCGCGAAGTCTACGGTGTCACGCTCGACGCCCGTGAATTGCCCGAGTTGATCAAGTTCGGCTCCTGGATTGGCGGCGACCGCGACGGCAACCCATTTGTCACACCAGAATCCACGCGCGAGGCCCTGGAGAGAGCCCGCAACACCATTCTCGACCACTACATGGATGAGTTAGGACACATCTCTCGCCGCCTCAGTTCGTCGTCCCGCGAAGTGAAGTTTTCCCGCAAGCTCCGCCATCGCCTGGAGGAGTACAGCAAAGCTCTGGGGGAAGATGTGCATTCAGCGGCGCGGATTTCGCCAACCGAGTTGTATCGGCGGTTTATCAGCTTTATTGCTGCCCGGCTTCATCATAATCGTTCTGAATCTGAAGGCATGGCCTATGCTTCCGCCGACGAGTTGCGGGACGATCTGCTTTTGATTCGCGATGGGCTTTGCGCCAGCCACGGCCAACCGCTGGCAGAGCTGTTTCTTGATTCGCTGCTGCGCAAGGTTGCAACTTTCGGACTCCATCTGGCGACGCTTGACATCCGCCAACATGCCCGGGTTCACGCCAAGGCCATGGAGGAAATCCCGGAAGGGTGGAAAAGTAATTCTCCGCTGGATGTTCCGGCTGGGCTCTCTACACCTTCCATTGAGCTGCTCGAGACATTTCGTAAGGTTGCACAGTTAAAAAAGGGCTTCCCGGCCTCGGCGATTCGCAATTATGTCATTAGCGGGGTTGAGTCGAAAGAGGATGTTCTTGCGGTTTTGAAACTTGCCGAAGTCAGCGGCGTTTGTTTGGCAGCAACGAAACACGACCCGGGCCTGATGCCGATACCGCTGTTTGAGTCCATCGAATCGCTGCGCGCCTCGGCTGAAATCATGGAGAAGGTTTGGCGGACAAAGGAATACATTCCGCTGCTTAACTCCTGGGGACGCTGGCAAGAGGTGATGCTCGGCTACTCCGATTCAAACAAAGACGGAGGCATGCTCACCAGCATCTGGGAGCTGTACAAGGCGCACCGCTCATTGCATCGTGCGGCCCGCGAGAACGACGTTCAGCTGCGCCTGTTCCATGGCCGTGGTGGAACCGTAGGACGCGGCGGCGGGCCGACCCATCGCGCCATTCTGGCCCAGCCGGTGGGAGATTTTTCGGGAGAAATCCGCATTACCGAACAAGGCGAAGTTTTGAATTGGAAATACGCCGATCCGGTGCTGGCGGAATGGAACCTGGAAATCATGATCGCCGCATGTCTCGAAGTTTTGATTCGGCCAAGCGAGCAGCCCGACGCTGCGCGTGAGTGGGACAGCGCGATGGAAGAAATGTCCGAGTGCGCCTACCAGTTTTATCGCCGCAACGTCGCGGAAAATTCCGACGTGCTGGAATATTTTGAACAAGCGACGCCGGTGAACCAACTGGAGTTGGCAAGAATCGGATCGCGTCCGTCACGGCGCAGTCAAAAGGGCCGCCGCCTCGAAGACCTGCGGGCCATCCCCTGGGGCTTTGGTTGGATGCAAAGCCGCATCGCACTGCCGGCATGGTTCGGCATCGGACATGCTCTGGAAAGCTTCATCGCCGAAAAACCCGCGCGTGGGCAAATGCTTAAAGAGATGATGCGCGACTTTCCGCTGTTCACTGATTTGGTCCGCAATGTCGAACTGGCGATGTCGAAAGCTGATTTGACCATCGCCCGGTTGTATGCCTCACTGGTAACCAACGGCGGTCTGCGCGAGCGTGTCTGGCAGATGATCACTGAAGAATTTGAACGGACGCGACAAATGATTCTTTCGGTGACCGGACAGAAAGAATTGCTGGAAACTAATCCGGTATTGCTGCGTTCCATCCGCCTGCGCAATCCTTATGTGGATCCGATGAGCCTGGTGCAAGTGGATTTATTACGCCGCAAGCGGGCGGGCGAAAACACTGATGCGCTCAATTACGCATTGGGGGCGACCATCAATGGAATTGCGGCTGGGTTGCACAATACGGGCTAGATCGGACGTTTATTTTCCGGTAGACCCAAATCCACCCTGCCCCCGAGAAGATGCCGATAGCGTTTCGGCTTCGACTACTCCCGCCCCGGTAAGCACCGGCAACGGAATCAGCTGGGCAATTTTGTCTCCGGCCCTGATGGCAAAAGAATTGCCGGAAAGATAAGACGTAAGCAAAATCAGGAGTTCGCCACGATATCCGGCATCAATCACCCCACCGCTGGCGATGATTCCTTTGGACGCCATCGAAGACCGGTCGCGCACCAGCAACCCGAATTTTTCCTGCGGGGCTTCGGGCTTTTCGAAGTGAACCGCGATTCCGGTACGGACTTTCACTGGCGTATTCGGAGGAAGAAGGGTGTCTTCGAGTGCATAAATATCGAACCCTAAATCTTCTCCCGCATTGGCTACCGTAGGTGTATTGGCGCGTGGGTCGAGCTTGAGCACTTTGAGCATCGGCAGATTGATCTCGTCGCAAGAGTATACGATGGATGCGCGAATCCGTGGTCAGAGATCAATCCCTTTATGTTTCCAGTATTTAATTGCGCAAGCTCAGTTTGCACAGTTCTTCTGGCGATCATGTTCTACTTCGGCGATGCGTCGCCGTGGTCGGTACAGACCACCGGCCTAGACACGAACCTGCGCGGCATCAGCGTGAAGAAGATCAACCACGGGCCACAGATTGACTATTCCATCTGGGCTTCTGGCTCGAATGGAGTGATTCTTCATTCCCGTGATGATGGGAAGACCTGGAAACAGCTAATCGTTGGGGGTGGAAGCGACTTAGATTTCCGCGATATCGAAGCCTTGGACGAAAACGTAGCCTACGTGATGTCGAGTGGAGATGGGGACAAATCCCGAATTTACAAAACCACGGACGGCGGCCAGAGTTGGCAATTGCAGTACTCGGACAAGCGCCCGGGCTTTTTTCTTGATTCGCTGGCCTGCGATTCGATGACACACTGCGTCGCGCTGAGCGATCCAGTGGAGGGCAAGTTTCTAGTTTTGACCACAGACGATGGAGAGCATTGGAAAGAACTGCTCCGTGATCACATGCCCGATGCCATACCCAAGGAAGGCGCGTTTGCCGCGAGCGGGACTGCCATCGCATTATGTGAAGGCAAGATTTTCTTCGGCACGGGTGGCCCGGCAGCCCGGGTCTTTCGCTCGACCGATCAAGGCCGATCCTGGGTGGTCAGGGAAACTCCAATCGCCAGCGGAAATCCATCGAGCGGAATATTCAGCCTCGCGTGCAAAGGCACGCGCGTTGTGGCAGTCGGAGGCGACTACAAAGACCCGAATCGCGCCCAGCAAGTCGCGGCGTATTCGGAAGACTCCGGCCAGACCTGGCATTTGTCACAAAAGCAAGTAGGAGGCTATCGCTCGGCGGTCGGATTTCTCCCTTCTGGCGGTCTGATCGCGGTCGGACCGAATGGGACTGACATAAGCCGGGACAAAGCAGTTCATTGGCAACGCCTAGTTCCCCAGAACCTCAATGCGTCGAGCTTTGCCGGTTCTGAAGCCTGGGCCGTCGGGCCCAAAGGCACCGTCGTCAGATTCAACTCGCGTTTCTGACCAGCGGCTTAGCCCTTGCGGCCCCGGCCGCGGGTCGAAAAGCGATCAACGGAATCTGGCTGACAAGGCGTCGCCGATCACCATCACCCCCGCGGTATTTCCACCCTACCAGCCAGCTAAAGCCGCGGCGGACAATTGGGGCGATGAACCGGTTACGGTGCTCGTAATTTTCGATCACTTTCATCGCTTCTTCTTTGCCCAGGAAGCGGTGTTCGGCCGCGAAGTGTTGCGAGGCGACAGTTATCTCCTCTCCGCGCCCTTGCTCGATGTTGCGGACCCAATCAGAATTGGGGCCGAAGCCGTTGGCCACGACAATTTCCGGACCTTGCTTGCGGTACTCGACGACTTCCAAAACCGTCTGACGCCGCAAGCCGGTACGGCGGCCAATATGGGTGAGCAGCAAACAGCGGTGTCCGAACAACCAACCCAGGCGCCAGTAGTAGAGGCGTACCGGCACGCGAAACAGATACCACAGCAAGCCTTTCTTTTTGATCGCGACCATAGCGATTTCCTTGACTTCTATTATTCCACCTTCGGCGTCTAATATTGCGTAGGCAAATCAAAGCCAGGGGGAACAGGCCAGATTCTTCAAGTTGCCAGAGAAGAGTATAGGTATGGATGAGCGGATTATTTGGGTCGTGTTTTTCGCAGTGCTGATGGTCCTTGGTTTCGGTGTTGCGAAAAGTCGAGTCTTAGTGGCGTGTGCTAGGTGGTCTGGTTCTTATCGGGTCTGGGTTGAACTGGTCATACTATTCCGGTTGTCGGTTCACGTAGTAAAGTGAGTTTGATACACATGACAAACAAGGGGAAACACTATGCGCGCGTTAGCTATTTTTTCTCAATTGCTAGGATTTGTCAATTCGATCACGTTCGCTGGCAGTGGGCAACTCCCATACTGATGACACTCTGTTCTTATTTACGGAGCATGGTTTCTTTAAGTATCAACCGTTAGGAGAGAGAACCCATTGGATGCCAACCCGAATCGGCGGCCAATATGGATGAGCAGCAATACTGCGGTGTCAAAGCCACTCAAACAGTGATAGAGCTGTACTGGCGGGCAGAAAAGATACCACCGCAAGCTTCTCTTTCGCCAATCTGAGCACCATACCGTCCACACCCGATAGCCTGTTTTAGAATGATCGGCTTACAATGTCCGCGGAGGAATTCTTGCTGCGACGCATCCTGCCGGCAATCGGCCTGTTCTTTCTCGCACCCTTGGTCGCCGAATATCTGCTAGGTGATATCCCCATCACCATGATTGGTGCTCTGCTGTTTCTGGCGCCCATGTATGGCGGCGGAGCGCTGTTGATTCGTGAGATTGTGCGGCGCGCCGGGCGTGGCTGGCCCAGCATCATGGTACTGGCGCTGGCCTACGCGATCCTGGAAGAAGCCTTCATGACCGAGACCCTGTTCAACCCAAACTATCTGGGACTGAACCTGCATCTTCTCGACCATGCCTACATTCCCGCCTTCGGCATGGGCGTGTGGTGGACGGTATTCGTGCTTACTCTGCACACGGTGTGGAGCATTTCCACTTCAATCGCGCTAGTCGAAGCGATGGTGCCCGACCGCGCCACCGAACCATGGCTGAGGAACGTGGGCCTTGGGATCACCACTGTCTTGTTCACCCTGATCACTCTGGGATCTGCATTTCACTCCGTAAAGCAGGACCAAGCTCACTTTGTCGCGTCCACCGCGCAATTCACCTGGGCGGGTATTCTCTTTGTAGCTGTCGCCACAGCAGCTTTCCTCTTGCCAAAGCGCAGTGCCATTCATCGATCGGGACTAGCACCTGACCCCTGGGTGGTTGGCGGTTTCGCTCTAGTTGCTTCTTCTCTCTTCTTAATAGCTCCACCGGCGTGGGGATGGAAGGCCGTCACCTCGCAACTAGCGTTGGTAGCTATGGCGATTGTTGTCATCACGTTTTGGTCCCACCGCTCCGGTTGGGATGGACGCCATAGACTGGCGCTGGCTGGCGGGGCAGCTTTGACTTACGCGTGGCATGCGTTTTTCCAGCATCCGGCCGTGGGTAATTCGGGAGTCACCACACGGATTGGCAATACTGTGTTCGCAAGCGGACTGGTGATTCTCTTGATAATTGCAGCGTGCCGTGTTGGCGCGGGTGCTACTCGTTCTTCGAGCAATGGTCTCAGTTTTGAGGGTTAGTCTCAAAAAGTCCCATCGCGGCCCGGTGGAGTGAGGCATCCCTACGATCTCCTGCTCGAAAGGCTGAGGGAGCATTTTGCTGTTGCCATACACCACCCCACCCTCCGTTGACCCCCTGTGCATAACCCCTTAAACTATCGAAGTACCAGCCGTTTCCCGTCGGCCTGAGGAGGCCTTTCCTGAATTCTGGTTTTCGCTTTTCGATGAGTGCTGCCTTGCTGGCACTCAGTGTCGGCCTGTGTTTTGCACAGGATACGCCTGCACCTGCGCCCCCTCCGGCCAAACCGCCTGCCGAGATTCCCGCCAAGGCGGTTTCTCTTGATACCAGCGAGACCTTGTTTTCCGTGCTCGCCATGGTAAACCAATGCGGTTTTGACGTTGAACTCAGCACTTCGGAACCACTTCGCAGCCAGGTTCGGGCAGAGGTGAACCAGGCAGTGCAGACGTCCTCCGAGTTGTCGGAAGCCACGCGCACCATGTGCGATTACTACAATGAGCATAAGCAGAACGATCCCTCCCGCACCCTGGCGCAATATATCTCTTTGGCGCTCTACCTTGATCCGCCTCCCGCACTGACTGCCAAGGTCAAGGAGGCCGATATGCCACCGGATGCGGCCGGCCTGATCGGCATCCTGCCGATGCTCCAGAACTTTTACAAGCAGGCCGACATACACTCGATTTGGGAGAAGCATTCTCCGGCTTATTCGGACCTGACAGAGGGCTACCACCAGGCCCTTGCCAAGATGATGTTCGATGCCGAAATCTATTTGAAGCTGCCCTCGGCGGGATATTTGGGACGCGGTTTCACCATTTATCTCGACCCCATGGGTGCGCCCAGCCAGATCAACGCCCGCAACTATGGGTTGGACTACTACATTGTGATTTCGCCCGGGGTCGACGCATCCATAAAGATGGACCAGATCCGTCACACTTATTTGCATTACCTGCTGGATCCCATGGCGTTGAAATATCCCATGGAGCTGAAACATGTGGAGCCCATTATGGCGACGGTGAGGACCTCGCCATTGGATGACAGCTTCAAGAGCGATGTGTCATTGCTGGTGACCGAGTGCCTGATTCGCGCGGTGGAGGCGCGGACGCTGGGAACGAAAAAGACGCCGGAAAGCGAGCGGCTGGCGGCGGTCACGGATTCTGAAAGTCAGGGCTACGTGCTCACCGGCTACTTCTACAACGCGTTAATCGCTTTCGAAAAGGACCCGGCCAGTCTGCGCGCGCTATTTAGCGACATGCTGGCCAAAGTTGACGTTCGAGCTGAAATCAAGCGGGCGGAACAAATTCATTTCGCCGCCAAGGCGGACACCGATGTACTGCACCTGGAGCAGCCCGGATCGAATAAGCTGTTGATGGAAGCCGAGCAGCGCCTGAACGCAAGAGATCCTGTAGGGGCACAGAAACTGGCCCAGCAGGCCTTGGACGAAAAAGCTGGAGACTCTGGACGGGCGCTGTTTATCCTGGCTGAAGTCGCGACCATGACTCGCAACATGGACGGCGCGCGCGATTATTTCCTGAAGGCGCTGGGCGCTACCCAGGAACCCAAGGTGGTTGCCTGGTCCCATATCTACTTAGGGCGGATTTTCGATTTGCAGGAACAGCGGGATGCCGCGGTAGACCACTACAAAGCCGCCCTGAATGCCAGCGGAAGTTTGCCCGCGGCCAAAGCCGCGGCAGAGCGCGGCATCGAAAAGGCATACGCGCCGCCGGGCAAGGCGCCGGATGATGATCAGAACTAAGTCCATGCAAACCTGCGACTGGAATGCCGCAGGCGAGGAGAACGAATGAAGCAGACAGCGATACTTGTGATGTTGATGGCCACAATCGCCTTCGCACAAACTCCGCCGGCGACTACTCCGGCCACACCATCTTCTACGCAGAACCAGCCGGCCGCCCAGCCCGCGACTGCGCAGCCCGCGACTGCCCAACCCGCGACTGCCCAACCCACAGTGCCGGCCCGACATCCGCTACAGGCGAAAACCCAGCCTGAATATGACGCCTACAACGCCGCTCATGCGCAGATTAGTGACGCGGCCACGATGGAGACAGCAGCCAACAACTTCGCCACCAAGTTTCCTGACAGTGAACTGCGGGTTCTGCTCTACCGCGACGCCATGCACGCCTACCAGCGCGATAATAATGGGGACAAAATGCTGGAAATGGGCCGCCAGGTCTTAAAGTTGGATCCGGATGATCCCGAGGCGATGGTGGGTGTAGCCGAGGTGCTCACCGAGCGGACGCGAGACACAGATCTCGACAAGGACGAAAAGCTCGGCGAGGCCATGAAGCTGGCACAGCACGCTCTTGAGACCGTGGACACTAATATCACCGTGCCGGCGGGCGTTGCTCCCGAACAATTGGACACTTACAAGAAGTTTTTGCGCTCCAGTGCCTACGCGATTATCGGCACCCAGCAGTACAACAAAGAAAACTATAAGGATGCTGAAGACTCTTTTCGCCATTCGATTGACGCTTATCCTTCACAACCAGACCCGGTTGTGGTCCTGCGGCTGGCGTTGGCGCTGGACAAGCAAAACAAATATCCAGAGGCCCTGAAGGAAGTCAATAAAGCTGTCGAGTTGACGTCCAGCCAGGCCGATTCTTCGGTGGCCACTTATGCCAAGCAGGAGCGCGACCGGTTGATCCAGTTGACTGGAGGCACTCCGGCGCCGAAGCCGGCGACGGGTCAGGTTGCGCCCCCAAAGAATTAGTTTTCAGCGAGGCACTGAGTTCTTTCCAGCAAACCAAATAATGAGGTCACGCGACATTGCGGCGCTGGAAGAATCTTTGGCCCACCACTTTCTCCGCCCCGAGCTGCTCGAACAGGCGCTGACCCACACTTCCCATGCGCGGGAAAAAGAAGCCGCCCAGCCGGCGGAATCGCCGCGCGTCGGCGACAACGAACAATTTGAGTTCCTGGGCGATGCCGTGCTGGGCTTCGTCACCGGCGAAGAGCTGTTCCACCGTTTCCCTCAATTCCGTGAGGGCGAGCTTTCCAAGGTGCGCGCACACCTGGTGAGCGAAAAGCATCTTATTCGTGTGGCGCAGCAGTTGGATTTGGGGAAATATCTGCATCTGGGCCGAGGCGAGGAAAAGAGTGGAGGACGTAACAAGACCACTCTGCTGGTGGATGCTTTAGAAGCGATTCTAGCGGCCATCTATCTGGATGGTGGGATGGATCCCGTGCGGCGGGTCATCCTGACATATATCCTGGAGCCGGAGTTGGAACATCTCTCCCGCAGCGGAAAACGCTTGCCGCTGAACGATTACAAATCCACACTTCAGGAGCGGCTCCAGGCCATCGGGCTGCCGCAACCTGCTTACGTGCTGGTCGGCGAACAAGGACCGGAGCACAAAAAGCAATTTACCGTGGAAGCCCATCTGCGCGCTCCCGACCGTAACACTCCGGAATTTGTGGGGCGTGCCGAAGGTTCTACTAAGAAGAATGCCGAGCAGGAAGCGGCCCGCCAGGTTCTCGACTATTTGGCCGGGCGCTCCGACATGGATGCCAGGCATGGATGAAACCCTTACAGCTGCACCACCCACGGAAGCGCCTGTGGCCCGCTCCGACTCCGACACTGGCTTCGGCTGGCTAAGTTCGGTGCAGTCTTTGCTTTCGACAATTGTGATCGCAATTTTTGTCATCACTTTTGTCATCCAGGCTTTTCAAATTCCAACTGATTCCATGGAAGACACGCTGCTCGTAGGCGACTATCTGCTGGTGGACAAGCTGCACTATGGGGGAAACTTCGGCTATCCGTTCATACCATACCGGCCAATCAAACGCGGCGATGTCATTGTCTTTCACTACCCGGTAAATCCGCCACAGCACTTCGTGAAACGCGTGATCGGAATACCCGGCGACCGAGTCCGCCTGATCGACCGGCAGGTTTATGTGAACGGCATTCCGGTGACGGAACCCTACGTTGTCCACAAAATCGGTAATCACCTCGTGTTCCGCGACGAGTTTCCCCAGCTGAATTTGCCGTATGGCCTCGACGCGCGCTGGTGGTTACAGATGCAGAAACTGGTGGAAGATGGCCAGTTGATCGTCCCTTCCGGCCATTATTTCGTGATGGGAGACAATCGGGATGATAGCTACGATAGTCGCTACTGGGGCTTTGTCCCGCAAGAAAACGTGATCGGGCGTCCGTTGATCATCTATTGGTCATTGCGCAGCTTGAGTGACGATATGCCCCGCCCGCTTTCGGCAAGTGGTAAAATTTTACATTTCATCCATGCCGCAATGCATATATTTCAGATTACTCGCTGGGACCGCACTTTCAAAGTTGTCCGGTAATTAGGACAGCACCGGTAAATGAGAAGCAGAACGCGCTAAGGAACCGATGTCCGAAAAAGAACACGAAATCGATACCCAACCACACGAGACCCAGGTCGAGTTTCTGGCTTCGCTGGCCGTCACCCTGGTGATGGTGTTGTTCATCATGACCTTCGTGGGCCAGACTTTTGCCATCCCCTCGAGCTCCATGAAGAAGACCCTGTTGATCGGCGACCATCTGTTTGTGAGCCGCTTTGGGCTTGCTCCCCGCACTTCCTGGATGGGCGCCATCCTGCCCTATCGCGAAGTAAAACGCGGAGACATTATT
The DNA here is from genome assembly GCA_963837365.1 of uncultured Acidobacteriota bacterium. Classification (GTDB taxonomy): domain Bacteria; phylum Acidobacteriota; class Terriglobia; order Terriglobales; family Acidobacteriaceae; genus CAWBXL01. Next base: position 792,504 of record CAWIMW010000001.1, on the reverse strand, counting down.
GTGTTTTTTTCGCCCGCGCAAGAAGACCTTCACCTGGTAAAGCGCGTGATTGGAATTCCGGGAGACCACATTCATTTGCGGCATGGCGATGTTTATCGCAACGGTGAAAAACTGAACGAACTGTATGTGATCCACAGCGACCCGTTCAGCGACCCTTATCGGGATGATTTTCCCTCAGGGATTGCGGGCGGTGCTACGCCAGCGTGGGCAGCTAGTATGCGGCAATATGTAGAGGGAGAAGACATTGTGGTGCCGGCCGACAGCTACTTCGCCATGGGCGACAACCGTGATAACAGCTTTGACAGCCGCTACTGGGGGTTTGTGCCCCGTAAGAATATTATTGGCCGGCCCATAGGGATTTATTGGTCGTTTGAAAGCGATGGCAGCGACTACGTGCAAACGGAATGGACCGCGCGATTGAAGGCATTTGTAGATACGGCGATTCATTTCTTTGACAAGACACGCTGGAACCGTACTTTCAAAGCAGTGAAATGATTTTAGGCAGGACCTTTGATCCTGCGTTTGAATTGCTATGAGTTTGGGCTTCAGCCCCCGAGGGACTGCGAGTGGCTTCGAAAGACAAGAAGAAGGAAATTCAGGAAGAAAAGCCCAAAGAAACTGCTGTCGAGTTTCTGGCCTCCATGGCGTCGGTGCTGGTCAGCGGACTGTTCATCATTACCTTCATCCTTCAGGCATTTGTGATCCCGTCGAGTTCGATGGAGAACACATTGCTGATTGGTGACCATGTGTTCGTGAACAGGATCGCATTCGCGCCGCGGACCCATTGGATGGGGCCGCTGCTGCCCTATCGAGAAATCCATCGGGACGACATTGTGGTTTTCCTTTCCCCGATGACCCCGGGCTTGTACGTGGTAAAACGCATTATCGGCGTGCCAGGAGACCATATTCATCTTCGCGAAGGCGTGGTTTACCGCAATGGCGAAAAGCTGACTGAGCCCTTCATCAAGCATAGGGGTTCTGCCGAATACGATCCCTACCGTCTCAATTTCCCCGCAACGCCGCCAAATATTGCCGACCAACTGCCGGAATACTGGCAACTCTCCTTGCCGCAGTACATACAAGGAAACGACATTGTCGTGCCCCCTGACAACTATTTCGCCATGGGTGATAACCGCGACGTGAGCTATGACAGCCGTTACTGGGGATTCATACCGCAACAAAATGTAGTTGGGCGGCCCATGTTTGTGTATTGGTCGTTTGATACTCCGGAAGGCGACTATCAGCAGAAGGAAATTACTGCGCGGACGGTAAGTTTCTTGCATGTGATCATTCATTTCTTCGACAAGACCCGATGGAGCCGTACTTTCAAGGTGGTGCGTTGAGTTGGCGTGCGTTCAAATTCGCGCGTTCGCGGCGCGGCGTAGTGACTATCCTTGCAGCGCTGATTTTGTTGCTGTACTTCGTCCGCCCCGGGGCAGACAGCCTGCGGACAAGGATCATGGGTTCTATCAGCAGTGCCATAGGGCGGCGCGTGGAAGTTTCTTCCGTCTCCCTCCGCTTCCTTCCTCAACCTGGTTTTGATCTGGAAGATTTTGTAGTCTTTGACGAACCAGCCTTCGGCGCGGAGCCAGTCCTCCGCGCACAGGAAGTAACGGCAGCGTTGCGCGTGACTTCCCTATTCCGTGGGCGTCTCGAGATTTCCCGCTTGAGCCTCACTGAGCCCAGTCTGAACCTGGTGCGTAACAAGGAGGGGCGCTGGAACTTCAGTGGTCTGGTGGAACGCGCCGCAAGAATTCCGGTAGCCCCTACCGGCAAAGCGAACAGTGAGCCGCGACCGGGGTTCCCTTACATTGAAGCCAGTAATGGGCGTATCAATTTCAAGCTGGGCCATGAGAAAAAAGCCTTCGCTCTGATGGACGCCGATTTCTCGCTCTGGCAGGATTCGGAAAATGCATGGAGCCTGCGGCTCAAAGCGCAGCCCATGCGCACCAATTCTAATCTCAGTGACACGGGGACTCTGCGGGCCGAAGGATCATGGCAGAGGGCGGCCACGATCGCGCAAACCCCGTTAGATTTCAAATTGCAGTGGGAAAACGCACAGCTCGGACAATTTACCAAGCTGGCGACCGGGGCTGACCGGGGCTGGCGAGGCACAGTCCTGTTATCGGCATCTGTAGGTGGTACGACCGCCGATCTAAGGGTCGCTGCCGACGCATCCATCCAGGACTTCCGGCGTTACGATATTGCCACCGGAGAGGCGCTGCGTCTCGCGGCCCAGTGTTCTGCCCGCTATGACGCCATGGGGATGAACGTGACTGATCTCACTTGTGATGCGCCGGTCGGCAATGGCGCTCTGAAACTGGCCGGCACCATCAGCAGCTTGAACGCCAACCGCATGTACGATCTGTCGTTCAGTGCCGATGATATTCCTGTACCCGCGGTCCTGGCGTTACTCGAGCGGGCCAAGAAAGATATCCCCGGCGACCTGGTCTCTGCCGGAAGCGTAAATGCAGAGGTCAGCTTGCGTGCGGGCAAAAATTCCCTCCACCCCATCTGGAAAGGAAGCGGGGTGATTCAGAACGTTCGCCTGCTTTCGCGGACCAACGGCGCTGATGTAGTTCTTGACCGCGTTCCGTTTGCTGTCGTCCAAGAACAACCAGGGAAGGGTGTTGTAAGTTTTCTTCCGCGGATCGACGTCGGCCCCGTCCGTCTCGCCCTTGGCGCGCCCAACCCGGCAAGCCTGCACGCCTGGATTTCTCCAACCGCCTATAGTTTGCATATTAAGGGAGACACGCACATCAAGAAGCTGTTGCAGACGGCGCGAATCGCAGGACTTTCTTACGCCCGCGCGGCAGCCGATGGGCCCGCGAAGGTGGACCTGCAAATCTCCGGCGTATGGAGTGGCTTCCCGCGTCCAGATATCACCGGAAAAGCCCAGTTGGCAAATGTCCACGCAGAAATCAGCGGCATCAACACGCCACTTGAGATTTCTGCTGCCAGCGTTACGTTGCGGACGGATAACACGGTTGCGCAGGATGTAACCGCGGCGCTGGGACCGACCCTATGGCATGGTTCTCTTACTCTCCCGCGCCACTGCGCAGAACTAAGCACATGTCCGATTCAGTTTGAATTTCAGACTAAAGAGTTGAGTGGCGATCAACTGGCTGGATTGTTCGTCCCTGGAACGCGCAAGCCCTGGTACCGCTTTCTATCGTCCCCCGGGGCCAGCAGTTCTTTTCTCGCCAATCTGAATGCAAGCGGGACGTTGCGCGTAGGCAGGTTAACGATTCACCAAATCAACGCCACCCAGGTGTCATTAAAAGCGGCCTGGAAAGATCGGCAGTTGCAACTCACGGAGCTGCGCGGCGCCTTACTGGGTGGGAATCATACCGGAGCTTGGACCGCCGACTTCTCTGCCGATACGCCGCAATATTCGGGACACGGGGCTGTACAGCACGCCGTACTCGGACAACTGGCACAAGCCATGCATGACGATTGGGTGACAGGAACAGCATCGGCTGCATATGAAATTAACGCCTCAGGCACGAGCACAGCAGAATTTCTCTCTTCTGTTCAAGGCACGTTAAACATTGAGGCCCGCGCGGCAACGCTTGCCCACATGATATTGGCCGCCAACGCCGGCCCGGTTTATGCCAAGCGGTTCACCGGAAAGATCTTGTTGCGTGGAAACCGGATTGATATTCAGGAAGGCAAACTGGAGACCGGCGGCAGCATCTATCAAGTCAGTGGATCTGCGTTGAAGGGACAAGGTCTGAATTTGCGCGTGCTTAGAGATGACATTCACGGATACACCATCACCGGGCCGCTGGCGGCGCCGCGTATCGTCGTGCTAGGCACTCCTGAAACACGGGCTGAACTCAAGCAACAATGAAGCTTGCCTATAAACTCCCTTTTCTAACGCTTTTGGCGGCAGGAATTTCAATTGCGTGGAGTGGCCCAACATCGGTGTCCGCAACCGCGGCAGGTGCGCAACGCAAGGTCGACCACATTGAAGCCAACGGTGCGCTCGCACATCCCGACCCGGCTCCCACGGAATTTACCGAACCGGAAATCAACGCTTATATCGCCTCCGGTAGAGTGAATTTGCCTGAAGGTGTGGATTCCGTACATCTGGTTGGTTTGGATGGAATGGTCACTGCGACGGCGCGGGTAGATTTCGATAAGGTCAAGAATGGACGTAAATCATCCAATCCTCTGCTCTCCATGTTCGCAGGAGTTCATAATGTGGAAGTTCAAGCCCACGCCCGGGGAAGTGGCGGGACCGGAATTATCCATGTAGATTCGGTGGCACTCGACGGTGCGGAAATTCCGCATTTTCTGCTGGAACTCTTCGTAGAGAAATATCTTGGACCTAAATATCCCGGGGTCGGCATGGACACGCAAGTTCCCTTGCCCCACAAGATCGATACGGCAACGATCCGAAAGCACGTGTTGAGCGTAATACAAAAATAGACATTTGAATCATTGAACAGTTGCCGGTTTGCGAGTACAAATCGTTTCAGCAGCAGAGGTGTTCGCATGAAGTTCAAGCTGGGTGGTATCCTCCTGGTCCTGTTGACTGCCCTGGGGTGTACGAGTACTGCGCGGCTCTATCCAGTGCAAGGCCCTTTGTCGACGCAAACGCCGTTACCGGTATTGACCGGGAAAGTAACGGCAGGAACACACTCGGGAAATGTTGCTGTTGTAATGAGCGATGGCGAGCGGTGTAAGGGACGTTGGACAGCCGTCCGCCCGGTCCAAGCCTCCAAGGGGGCACCCGCTGCCAGCCTTCAGACTGCGAGTGGCATGTCGTCTGCATGGGATACCGTGTATGGGACTGGTTTCTATGTGTCCCATGTACTCGGAGCTTCGATGTACGTTCAGGCGATGATTTCAGGTGATCGAGGGACCATTATTAATTTGGAAATGTACCAACCTGAAGGTGAAAGGGTCGGAACGGGCGGCCGAACCATCCGTGGCGTTGCTAAAGATAGCAAGGGGAATATTTACAAGATAGCGGTTGATTAGTGCAAGCCATCGCTTGTGCTGATGGCTGCCTGCACCTTACCAGCTGGCAACAGCCGCATGGGACTTGGCTTTGATTTCCCTCTCACTCTGCCGCGCTGCCACATTAAGTTCTTTTTCCAGCGAGGAAAGCCTCTGTAGGATCTCATTCATGCGCAGCGCCATATTGCGGATGGTTTCGATTTGCGAGTAAGGCTGGCCCGACAGCAGGTCCGAGTCCAGCAGCAACAACTCAGAATTTCCTAGAATAGAGGTTAGGGCATTGTTCAAATTGTGCCGCATGTCGATCATGTAGCGCCCGAGCGCCGCCTGCCGCTCGATGACTGCATTAGTCTGTTCCGCACGGCGCAGCCGGGTAAACGCTTCACAACGGCGCAAGACCTCGGAAGCCAGTAAGGGTAACGTTTCCAGCCAGCCAGCCTGCCGCGGTAACACCATCAGCCGGAAACTCTTGTCGCCAGCCTTTGTTCCTGTAGAACCTTCGTCACATACCTGTAACACGGGTTTGCCTAACTGCTCCAGTGTTTTGATGACACTCAATTGCAAATCAGCACGAACGTTGCCAACGATGGCTAGGTCAAAAGTCTCTGGAGCCAACCCCTGGCATAAATCGCCGCTAACCAGAGTAAACGCAGGCGCGCCGCGCTCTTGCTGCCAGCGGCTGGAGACGGCACTGGAGAATTCCGGATCGTCGGAAACGATAACTACTGTGGGCTGGTTCACTTTCTACTCACTCCGCGCTAATCGACTGCTTGTTGGACTTACGACTCCGTAGAGTTAGGATGGTGGCCGCCGGAAACTTCGAATTCAGGAGGATCGGAAGCTGCGGAGGAAGCTGCTGCCGCTGCTTTGGCCTTGGGTGCGGGTTTCGCAATTGCCTTCGCTGGCACTTTTGGCCCCAAAGCCGATTCCACCACTGTGCGTAAATCCGCCAATACTCGCATCGGCTGCCCGGAAGAATACTCGGCCTGAAACATGATCTTCCATGACTGGCAGATCATCCGCAGTTGCAGGATTGATTCCTGCGCCGAAAACTGTGCGGCAGTACCATCCAGGGTTTCTACGCCGTTGAATTCCAATTCGCGCAGACCGTCGAGGATGGCGTTGATGTCCTCATGCATAAGGCGGAAAAACACTCTGCGCAACAGAAAATTAAACCGGACAAATACAATCAGTGCCGCAGGAATAAAATAACTTTCTCCGGCCTCAATCTTGATCTTTCTGCCTTTTTCCAGCACCCCGCTGCTAAATAATGCATTGAGGTTGTTGCAAGTCGTGGCTGTGACGATCAGGCCTTCCAGGAGGCTTAGCGAAGTGGGCGGCGCGGCAGTAATTTTGCCCAACACCGTTTCCAGTCCGTTGGCCACAAATCCCATGGTAACGGCCGACTCTTCGATTTTCGCGGGTGAGGTTTGGGTTAGAAACTGCACCAGTAGAAAGTCCACCTTATCGCGGTCGGATTCGTTGTGCACCGGCTTTGCGATGTAATGTTGCACCATCGCAACCAGGGTTTCTTCGTTGACCCCAGTGGTGGTTTGCAGGAACTGGCGCAGTTGATGGACCTGGATCAAGTCGTCCATCTGGTAGAACCACTGACGACCGGCGATCATGTCTTCTTTGGAAGGTACGTCGATCCCGGTATCGAGTTCATCGCACGGGGGAGCATTCAGCGCGAACTCACGGGCCAACCGCACATACAGCAGCCGGAGAAGCCGCATGGACTGCCATTCTTGCGTAGGCGTCTGCTTGGGTATTACGTTCATGATTTCACAATCCAATTGGCGACAGCGCGAGTAAAGCGTGCAGCGACAGCGGTGCGCCCGGTGTTGTATTGGACAGCGACCACGCAGGCTTCTGCGTCGAGCGTACCGTCGGAGTTTTGCACTCGCAGTTTGTCTCCAAACTCCATGGGAAGCGTGGACGCAAACAGCACTTCTCGCGGAGTTCCAAATTCGATGACCGTGCTTTCGGAAAAGGCGGTGCTCTGGCCCATGCGGGTCAGGTGAATCGGAATCCGTACGGGCGTGGCCTCGGGAAAGAACTTCGCCAGTTTGGCGGTGGAGCTTTCCTGCGCGGTACGCATGCGAGCTGTAGCCTGCTGGGCCATGAATCCTCTTAGTATGGGTAGACGCGGCTTGGATCCCGAGCCTGCCGGTTAGCATGGCTCATCGGCACCCAGGCCGCATCGACTTAGTGCAGATGCAAGAACGCGGCCAAAGTGCAGGACTGGGAATGACTACATAAGTGTATGATTCTAAGGTTATTATTGAATTGCAGGGTCAGTCAGTATTTATCATAAATCTGAATATGAGTATCAGACTGAGACAGAATCTCACTCTCATCTACTTGATTTTTTGGGTCCCCTCTGTATGACTCTGTGTTCTATGCGGTTAGCGTCTTAGAACCTTAAACCACAGCGGACACAGAGTCTCACAAAGGCTATCTACTGCAAAGTATGTGATCCAGGCAGCAATGCCGATCGAGTCACAATGTTGTAACGTTTCAGTTTGCGGTAGAGCGTGGCCCGGCTGATCCCCAGCATCTTGCCCGCCCGTACTTTGTCACCACCAACCTGTTGAAAGACCCGCTCGATCGTAGTGCGCTCAATCGCTTCCAAATCGGTGGTTGAAAGACCCGAAGTGGAGACTTCTCCCGGTCCGATCGGTAAGGAAGATGCCGCAATCAGTGCCGGCGGCAGGTCGCCCACATCAATAATTTCACGATCGCCCAGAGCCACCGCGCGCTCAACACAATTTTCCAGTTCGCGTACGTTACCGGGCCAGTCATATTGCAGCAGACATTTCATGGCGGCACTGGTGACCTGGATTGAATTGCCCTTGGCGTAGCGGTCGAGGAACCAATGCAGCAGCATGGGGATATCCGAACGCCGCTCACGCAACGAGGGTAAGTGTACCGTCACAACATTCAGCCGGAAATAAAGGTCCTTGCGGAAGGTACCGTTGCGGTATTCGGCTTCCAGATCGCGATTGGTGGCGGCAATAATGCGTACGTCCACCTTGACTTTCTGATTGCTGCCGACCGGCCGCACCTCTTTTTCCTGCAAGACCCGAAGCAGCTTGGCCTGCATCTCCAGCGGCAGTTCCCCGATTTCATCCAGGAAAATTGCCCCTCCATTGGCCGATTGAAAAAGTCCCGGCTTGGAACGAATCGCGCCGGTGAATGCTCCCTTTTCGTAACCAAATAATTCGCTTTCAATCAGCGTAGGCACCAGGGACCCGCAATCCACTGCCACAAACGGGCGATTGGCTAAGGCCCCGCGGAAATGGATGGCGCGTGCGACGAGTTCTTTGCCAGTCCCGCTTTCCCCGGCAATCAGCACTGGCGTACGCGTGTCCTTCAATCGCAAAACCATGCGCAGCACATCCTGAATCTTAGGCGAGACTCCCACGATACCGTGAAGATCGGTTTCCATATCCACGCGGTCGCGCAGAAACTGGTTTTCCTCGACGAGCTGGATTTTTTCCGCCATGCGCCGGAGGAACAGGCGCAATTCCTCAAGCGGCGAAAAGGGCTTACTGATGTAGTCGTAGGCCCCCAGCTTCATGGCTTGCACCGCGGTTTCCACAGAGCCATGTCCGGTCATGACCGCCACTTCAGTGCGCGGCAACAGCTTTTTCAGCTTCTCCAGAAATTCCAGACCAGACATGTTGGGCATAACTAAATCAGTCAGCACCATGTGGGCCGGCTGTTCTTCGAGCAGAGCCAGGGCAGACTCACCGCTCTCAGCTTCCATGCAGGTGTAGCCCAGAGCCTCGCCCACAGTCATACACAGTTTACGGATGCTCTGTTCGTCATCCACGATCAGCAGACGGATTCGCAAATCTTCAGTCACTAACTTTTCCCCATGATTTTCTCGACCACGGAAATAAATTGCTGCACCCGGAAAGGCTTTTCGACACACGGCGCACCCGTCCGGTTCAACGTAGCAACGGTTTCCTCATTCGCGATATCACCAGTGATGAAAACCAGGCGGGACGCCAGATCCGGGCGATGGCTGGTCAGCCAGGCATGAACATCGGCGCCGTCAATCCCGCCCGGCGTGCGCATATCCGAAACCACACCCAGAAAATCTCCGGCCTGAAGCAGCCGCAAACCTTCGGCCCCGGACTCCGCGCACACCACCGAATAGCCGTTCCGCTCCAGCGCTGCGCAAACATACGACATGACGGCGGGCTCATCCTCGATGAGCAGCACCGGCAAAATTTCGGGTTTTAAGGCAGGCAATGTCATAGCTGACTCACCCCGGCAATGGCGCCTTTGGGAGCGCCTTCTGAGGCGGAGGGCAGGCGGACGATGAACGTCGCACCCGGCCCCTCCGCGTTGTTTTGACAGAGAATTTCTCCTCCGTGCTCACGCACGATCCCGTAGCAAATGCTCAGCCCGAGACCAGTTCCCTTGCCAACTTCCTTGGTCGTGAAAAATGGATCGAAGATTCTTTCGGGATAGCTGATTCCATGCCCCGTGTCGCGGAACCAGACTTCCACAAACTGTCCGCGGCGCGCGGTCATGATTTCCACTCTGGAGGCGCGTCCGGTTTCGCGTACCGCATCGTACGCGTTGTTAACGATGTTGAGAAAGACTTGCTGTAACTGTTGCGAGTCCCCAATCACCTCGGGCAAAGACTCATCCAACTGCTCGATCACTTCAACCCCGTGACTGTGGAAGTCATAGGCGCGGAGTTGAATCGTGCGGCGCAAGATGGCATTGAGCTGCACAGGAGCGCGCTGTGGAGGCATTTGCCGGGCAAAGCTCAAAAGATTCTGGACAATCTGCTTGGTACGCTGGGCTTCTTGCAGGATTACGCGCAGATCGCGGCGAACGATCTCGGGCAGGTCGTTGTTGTCCATTAGCAGATCGGCAAACCCAAGGATGGCAGTGAGTGGATTGTTGACCTCATGCGCCACGCCGGACACCAATTGCCCTACGGCAGCCATCTTTTCCGCATGCATGAGTTTGGCCTGCAAAATGGCGGCGTCGGACACGTCCGTCATGACCACAACTACGCTATTTACACCTCCCTGCTCATCTCGCATCGGGCTTAGGTTGACCGAAAACTGCCCGATGGTTCCATCTCCACGTAAGATTTGCAGATCAAGATTGTCTACCTGTTCGCCCTCTAAGGTAACGCGCAGCGCATCGTCCAATTGATGGCGGCGAGTCTTTGAAACCAAGTCCTGGAGCGGAAGTCCAAGCAAGTGCCGCTGCTCGTATCCCATATCAAACCAGCGCCGGTTGGCGTAGCTGATGAGTCCGGTCGTGTCTACAACCAAAATCAAGCTCTGGGTGTGATTGAGTATCTTGCCGGAAAAATCACGCTCCCGCTGAAGCTCATTCTGGAAAGTCTTGACGCCGCTGATATCGAGAATTAAGCCGCGGTATTGAACGATGTGGCCAAAGGTGTCACGGACCGCGAAGCCGTTAATGAGCACGTAGACGGGGACACCATCCTTGCGGGTGAACGTTTCTTCGTGGTTCTTGACGCCGCCATGCTGCTGCATTTTCTGAGCAAACGCTTGATATCGCTCTTCGGAGAGATACACATGGGTACGAATGTCGGTTTGCAATAACTCCTCACGACTGGCATATCCCAACATGCGCACCAGCGCGTCATTGACTTCGACGAAACGCCCGTCGGGGGTGGCGAAGAACAGGCCTTCCTGAATATTGGCGAAAAGTTCGCGGTAGCGCCGCTCCGCCTCGTGGCTGTCGGTAACGTCTTTGAGGACGTGAATGGTTTGCAGCCCTTCGCGATTGGTAGTTCGCGAACTGGAGATCAAATAGGTATGCTCCAACATGGAATGCAGGTACTCGTCACTGGATTCGTCGGTACGGCAAAAGGGACAGGTACGCGCTAAGGCAGCATCCGGGGTACCGAATAAGGCCGACATCTCCACGCCAATCAGCGCAGACGGTGCAACCCCGATGAAGTCTGCCAGGGACCGGTTGATCCGCTGCACTTTGCTGTTCTGGTCGTGAACCACAATGAAGTCGCTGATGGCGTCGAAGATTTCAATCCAGTTGCGGTTGGCTTGCTCCATCCGCGTGAACAGACGAAATTTCTCCATCGCGGAAGCTATATGTGCTCCTAGTTGCTGGGTGCGGCGGATATCTTCCTGTAAAATGTTCGCGCCATCACGTCGGTCCATCAGTGCAAACATTCCCTGCACTGAGCCATCTTTCGCCAGGAGTGGAACCGCCAGCAACTGACGCTGCTCCAAATCGCCGGCCATCTCAATCTCTGAGGCATTGGTTTTGCTGGCGTCGGCAGTCCAGAAGACTTCCTTGTTCAGCAACGCGCGAGCAATCGCGCTTTGGAAGGACAAACGTAAATCCAGCGATGCAAATTGGCCGCCTTCTGATTTCCAACGCAAGTGGAAATTTCCATCTTCCTTGACCGCGATGCAACCACCGTTAAACCCCAGAAATTCAGCGCCGCTGACGGTCAACTTCTGCATCAACAGTTCAGGTTGTTCGATGGTATTGAGTTCGGAAACAAAATCCAGCAGGCGCTGGACTTCCTCTGTGTGGCTTTCGGCTGTGGCGTGAAGTTCAGCATGGGCAAGGGCCACGGCTCCAAAGCCGACAACAGCAGCAACCAGGACTCTGTCCGCGTCCGCGAAACTGCCTTCGCGTCGCGGATACACCAACACCGCGCCCTGGTTCTGCGAACTACGCAACGGGGCTGCGATCAGCACTCCAGCTGGAATTAAATCCCCTAACGCGTAGGTCGTAGGATCAATCGAAACTGTGATCGGCTCGCCCGCACTCAAGGCCCGCACTGCCAGATCAGCCGCGAATTGCATGCCGCGCCGGTCATGCTGCGCTCGCACGGACGCGGCCAGTTGTGGAGATTCGGCAGCAACCGCCTGCAAAGCAAAGCCGCCTCCCTGCCGTTGCAGAACGCATACCAGCCGGGTGCGCAACAGCAACCGCAAGCGATCAGCTAGTCCTTCCAGCAACGCCGTCCGATCCGGCAAAACGTCGAACGGATTCGCCGCTTTGCCGATCAGCTCTCGAGGAGAATCCCCGCGAATCAGGAACGCGCCTGTGCTCTCCAGCAGCTTGCCCAACTGCACCGTCAGGATTGCGGCTTTTGAAGCTATGTCATCATTAAAAAACTCAGGAGCGGAAGTATGAAGGAACCCCACAACCCCAACGACCCGGCCTGCTACGGACAGCGGGGAGGCCATAAAGGAACGAGCCTGGAACTGTGCCGGCAGCTTAAAGCGAGAGCTTAATTGGTTTACGTAGAGGGTTTTGCGCTGCTCGATGGCCTCTTTAAGAATGGCATTATCACTCGCCCGCAGCCGTGAACTGCCGAAAGCCTCGGTCATCACCCCATCCGCCTCAGCTCCTACCAGGTCATCCGGGGGCTCGAACCGCCAGAAATAGACTCCGTCAACTTGCAAAAACTCGCGCATGATCTGGCAAAACTGGCGGATGCGCGAGCCCGGCCCACTGGGGTTTCCGGCCGCCATGGAAGAGCGCAGGAGCAGGCGCTGGAACGCCGAATCGAGATGCGGCCCCAGTCCTTCGAAAGCTGTCGTATTGCCAGATCTCATGTCCAGGTGGAAGCTTAGCGGGAACTTCACAAGTAATTGAATACACAGGAAAAATAGCCCTTAATCTCAATTTGAGTCAAGGGAATAAAGCGGTCAGGTACCGAGGAAGCCAAATCAAGGATTCGTCGATAATCTCATTTTCTCCCACGTCTCACAATGAGAGGCGCGTTATCGGATGAGACAGATATAATCTGAAGCTACACTCCCAAAGTTACCTATGAATCTTCCTTAACTAGTTGCAGAATCATCCCTTAGATGGAGTAACACCTTAGTACTCCAGGCTGGTTTTGTGCTGGCAAAGGCCTTGCACTCGTTAAATATCCATCCCCCCAAGATGGGTGTGTGCCTGGTTAAGAGTGAGCCCGATAACACGGAAACTTTTGGCCGCCGCGGGCGGCAGTTGTCAATAGGGAGCAGCGATGATGATCAGCAAGAGTTCGATCCGTTACAAGCTGTACAAAAGTTTTGCCATTGTGCTGTCCATGGTGCTCTTGCTGTTCGCGATCAACTACCTCGCAGTGCAACGCGAACGTAGCGCCAGGGATTCGTCCACGCAGGCCATGCAACTGAAAGAGGCCCAAGACAAGATCCGTTCCCAGACGGTGCAAAACAGCCTCTACCTCAACAGTTACCTGTTGAGTGGTGACACGCGGGAAGTCGATCACATGAATGAAGGCGTCCGCAAAATGGGAGATACGCTGCAAGGCGCCATCAATCTGGCGGCAAGCGAACGGCAAAAAGATCTCCTCAACAGGGTGCTCTCAACGGAACAAAGTTGGACACGTGACTTTGCCGAGCCTCTCATCCAGAAACGTAAAGATGTTGATTCCGGCAATGCAACGGTCGCAGAGTTGCAGATTTCCTACCTCCAGAAAGACCCCGCATCGTGGCAAAAGACCGCCACCGATCTCCTTGACCAGGCAGACCAGGAAAATAAGTCGCTCCTCGATAAACGCCGCGAATCAGACGAGACAGCCAGCAAAGTGACGTTCATCATCGCACTGTTGAGCACGCTCGCTGCCCTAATCATTGGCACCTTTGTCGCCTACCGCACTGCGGAAGCTATCACCGGTCCATTGACCCGGCTGATCGAGGTTGCCCGCCAAATTGCCACAGCAGGCGATCTGAATCACGAAATAGACATAAAGAGTGAAGACGAGATAGGTGACTTAGCCAACAACTTTTCCGGCATGGTCACCTACCTCAAGGAAATGGCTGGCGTATCCGAAGCAATCGCGGGAGGAAATCTTTCCGGCGAAGTCCAGCCCCGTTCCAAAAACGATGTGTTGGGAAATGCTTTCACGCGCATGACCGATGGACTGCGCAGTCTTGTGCGCAATGTGCGTGACGCTTCCTCTCAGGTGGCAACGGCTTCCAACCAGGTTGCCGGAGCGTCGGACGAATCCGCCAAAATCAGCTTACAAACCTCTTCCGCCATAGATGAAGTTACCAGCACCATGCACGAAATGAGCGTCAACGTGCAGAACATGGTAAAGAGCACGCAGACCCAGGCCTCCAGCGTCAGCGAGACCTCAGCCTCGATTGACCAGATGGTGGCTTCCATTCAACGTGTCGCTGATACAGCCAAAGTTCTGTTAGACATCTCCAACCGTTCCCGCGAGGAAGTCAACAATGGCATCGGCACCATGGAGAAGGCCACAGAAGGCTTGAACAAGATCAACAACACCATCCGTGCTTCCGGCGAAATCATTGATGTGCTTGGCAAGCGTGCGGATGACATCGGCAAGATCATCGAAGTAATTGACGATCTCGCCGAGCAGACCAACCTGTTGGCCCTCAACGCCGCCATCGAAGCTGCCCGTGCCGGCGAACACGGGTTGGGATTCGCCGTGGTTGCGGATGAAGTCCGCAAGCTGGCGGAAAAATCAGCACAATCCACCAAAGAAATTTCTGAACTCATCCAAAGCATTCAGACCGAAGCCCGTAAGGCTGTGAGCAATATGGAACACAGTACCGGCATCGTGAACCAGGGTCTGGGGCTGGGACAGGACCTCAACAGCGCACTGCGCAAGATTTCCAGCGTGGTCACCGAAGTCTACAAGTTCGCCCAGGAAATTGGCGCCGCCACCAACGAGCAATCGAACGGATCTTCGCAGATTGCACGCTCGACTTCGCGGCTCAACGAAATCACCCACGAAATCAACTCCGCGGTGGAAGAACAAGCTTCGGGAGCTCAGGCTGTGGTCCGAGCCATGGAGCGCATGCGAGAACTGGTACAACAGACCACTTCGGGTTCGACCGAGCTGGCTGCTTCCGCCGAGCAGATGTCGAAAATGTCGCGTGGATTGCTTGAATCCATGGACCGCTTTGCCATCGACCAGAATGATCGTTCCGGTTCCGGAAGTTGGGGGAACACCCGCCAGGCAGCGGCAGGGCGTGGATAGGACCGGGGCCCAGCCATGACTCGCGAACTTCACATCGTCGGTTTTCAGGTGGGACGTGAGACTTACGGCGTCACCATCACTGCCTTGCAGGAGATTGTACGGGTGCCGGAAATCACCGCCGTACCCGACGCTCCCGACTACATGGAAGGCGTGATCAACTTGCGGGGGAAAATTGTCTCCGTCATTGACCTGCGCAAGCGTTTTGGCGACAAGGCTGTAACCTCCACCCGGCGCAACCGGATTTTAGTGGTCGAGCACCAGGGGAGATTGTGCGGCTTGATCGTCGACTCCGCATCGGAAGTGCTCAAAATTCCGGCTTCTGATGTTGAACCTGCCACCGAAGTTTTTCATGAAGGTCTCAACTCCGTAACCGGCCTGGCCAAACATCAGGGCCGGCTGATTGTATTGATTGACATGGACAAGTTGCTGGAACTGAAAGGACAGCGTCAGCAAGGTTCGTCGGATGGTGATTCTGCGGAAACCCGCGCGGCCGCGGCTGCCCAGGGTGCACTGTAAAAGTTTGCGAAAGAAAGAACACTCATGATCGGAACCGCTCCGGCCTTACAGATCACGAAAGCAGAGCTCAAATTGTTGCAGGCACTTGTCTATCAGGAGTGCGGCATGTATTTCGACGAGCGCCGCACCCACTTCCTGGAAGACCGTCTGCAACGACGCCTGAAAGAATGCCGCCTGGACTCTTTCTACAACTACTACCGTTTGTTGCTTAGCGACCAGGGCAAAGGCGAACTTTCACGCCTGGTCGAAGATCTGACGGTCAACGAAACCAGTTTCTTCCGCAATCAGGCACAGTTGGAACTTTTTCACAAGCATGTGCTCGAGGAATTGTTGCGTGTCAAACCGGAAAAGCGCGACTTTAGCCTGAAAATCTGGTCTGCGGGATGTTCCACCGGACAGGAACCCTACACCATCGGGATGCTGGTCGCAGATGCGCTGGCCTATTACGAACTCCGCCACTCCAACGGTCATGTGCAACTGCCTAAACCATTAATTCCCAATCCATGGAAAGTGGAAATCCTGGCGAGCGATATCAGCTACTCCGTACTGCGCTCGGCCCAGGACGCCACTTACAACGACTTGCACATGGCATCCGTTGACTACAACTACCGCTTGCGCTACTTCGACAAAATAGGCGACCGCTATGCGGTCAAGAAAGCACTGAAAGAACTGGTCCACTTCGACTTTCACAACCTCAAAACCGAATTTTTGCCGCAGAACAACGACATCATTTTCTGCCGCAACGTGATGATGTATTTCGACGAAGCGGAACAGAAACGGCTGGTAGAGAAATTCTGGCGATGCCTTAATCCCGGCGGCCATTTGTTTGTCGGCCACGCCGAGAGTCTGCTGGGGCTTACCGATAAGTTCCAGATGGTGTACCGGAATAACGGTACCGCCTACGTGCGCGTGGGAGAGGCCAAGTGAGCCATACCTCCGACGAGCGCGGCGCAGAACTGCGGGACCTCTTCTTTGAGACCGCGCAGGAACTGCTCCAGAGCCTGAACGACAGCGCGCTCAAGCTGGAAAAAAATCCGCAGGACCTGGAAACCGTACGCGAAATCCGCCGCACGGTACACACCCTGAAAGGGGATGCCGCGGCCTGCAGCTTTCGTGAATTGAGTGAAGCGGCACACGAGTTGGAAGACGCCTTGGCCATTGAGCAGATACCGGCCGGCGGTTCTTTGGCGGAGGTGGCCTTTGCCGCTGCGGACGCCTTCAACGGCATGTTGGGCGCGTATCGCAAGCATAAGAAACCGGCCGCTGCCGATAATCTGCGCAAGATGATCCGCAAACTCGCGGAAGCGCCCAAAAGTAAGACCAGTACTAAGAATAAAAATAAGGCGGCAGCCAAAACCGAAGTTGTGCAAACGGTATGGACGGAATACGAGGAGCTGGCAATCCAAAAAGCGCTGGCCCAGGAAAAGCACGTATACCACCTCCACGCCACCATTGACGCTAATTGCGCAATGCCCATCGCGGCTCGACAGCTTGTGCTCAACGGCATGAAGGGTATGGGTGAAGTGTTGGGGATCCGGCCAGATGCCAGTTCACCATTGGCCACGAAGCGAATCGAATTATTGTTTGCCTCCGATCACTCCGTAGAGAAGGTTTCCGCCAAATGCAGCATTCCAACCGTTATCGCGGATGTTAAGTGCCAACCGGTCGCACGTAAACTGAAACCGGGTACCGCGCTCCAAAAGAAGGACGATATCGCGCCTGCCTATGCTGCCCCAGTCGAGGCTGTAGTCTCCTCACAAACGGTGGCACAGGCTGACGATAGTGCCGGAAAGCCGCAAACTCATGGGCAAAATGCAGATACAGTCCTTCGTGTGGACGCAGAACGCATCGATAACGTATTAAACCTCGTCGGCGAGTTGATCATCGGTAAATCCATGTTGCAGCAGGGGCTGAACGAATTCAGCCGCCGTTTTCCCAAAGAAGGGTTGCGCAACCGCTTTGCCGATGCCATGGCGTTTCAGGCGAGAGTGTTAAACGATCTGCAACGCTCGGTGATGAAAATCCGCATGGTGCCGGTGGAACAACTGTTTCGACGTTTTCCCCGCATGGTCCGCGATGTTGCCAAACAATGTGGGCGCGAGGTTGAACTCAGCGTAAGCGGTCAGGACACGGACCTCGACAAGAGTTTGCTGGATGCCATTGCCGAGCCGCTTACCCACCTGGTACGTAATGCTGTCAGTCACGGTATCGAGAATCCGGAAGACCGGGTCAAGAATGGCAAGCCGGCGCAGGGCAAGCTTCATTTGAACGCTTACCATCAGGGCAATCAGGTGATAGTCGAAGTCAGGGATGACGGACGCGGGGTTGATGCACAAAAAGTAAGAGCTAAAGCTGTCCAGCAGGGGTTGGTCACTGCCGATGATTCCACTCATTTGACCGAGGCACAGATTTTCGAACTGGTGTTCCGCCCTGGATTCAGCACGGCTGACCAAATTACCGAGGTGTCCGGCCGGGGGGTGGGTCTGGATGTGGTGCAGAGTGTGTTACAACGCTTAAAGGGTTCGGTGGAAATTGAAACCCGCTCCGGACAAGGCACTACATTTAGGCTGAAGCTTCCTCTCACGCTGGCCATCATCAAGGCCCTGTTGTTCCGTGTCGAACAAAGGCTTTATGCGATCCCGCTCAATGCAGTGGCGGAAATCACTCGCGCCAAAGAGTCTGATTTACACCAGGTGGAACGCCGTGAAGTTCTACAACTCCGCAACCGCGCATTGCCTGTCGTTCGTCTTGGACGTCGTCCCAATGACGACAATATGTCACGCAAGATTTTTGTCCTGGTGATTTCCTTCGGTGGGGGCAAACTGGGGATGATCGTGGACGCACTCGAAGGCGAAGAAGAATTGGTGATTAAGGCGTTGGATGACCGCACCGTTGAAACGGACCTGGTCAGTGGTGCTTCCATCCTGGGTGACGGACGGGTGGTGCTGATCCTTAATCTTGCTTCCGTTCTCGAGCGCTCAAACCGACGCAGCCTTAACAATACGGGAGAGTATTCTTCCGGACTCTTACTAACCCAGGCGGACCGGGCTATATCGGTATCCAGCCCAGTGGAGGTCAGGCAATGAGTGCGCCAGTCCGAGTTCTGGTAGTGGACGACTCCGCGCTGATGCGCAAGTTGATCCCGCAGATCCTGAGTACGGACACTTCCATTGAAGTGGTCGGCACGGCCATGGATGGAAACTTCGGACTGAAGAAGATCGAAGACTTGCGGCCCCAGGTTGTGACCCTCGATCTGGAAATGCCGGGCATGAACGGCATCGACATGCTCAAGGAGATCATGCGGCGCCAGCGCGTGCCGGTCATTGTAGTAAGTTCGCATAGCAAGGAAGGCGCCTCAGTCACATTCAAAGCCCTGTCACTCGGAGCGTTCGACTTTGTCGCCAAACCTGCGGATGTCTCGTCGCGCATGCCGGAGATTGCGCGGGAACTGATCAGTAAGATCAAGGCTGCGGCCAACAGCAGTGGCGCCGCGATTAGGCCCCTACCCTCCTTTGAGTTGCAACGCAATCAGGAAAAGGCCTCTGCGGACCCCAAAAACATGCCCTCCAAGGTGGTGGGGTTGGGCATCTCGACCGGAGGCCCACAGGCCTTGCAGTACCTACTGCCTCAATTGCCCGCGGATTTCCCCGGCACTATCCTCGTGGTACAGCACATGCCGGAAAATTTCACCGAAATGTTTGCTCGGAGACTGGACGAAGTTTGCGCAATCCGGGTGAAAGAAGCACAGTCCGGGGATATTTTGCAGACGGGGCGGGCTTTGATCTGCCCCGGCAATCGCCACCTCAAGGTGAAGAAGATGGCGCTCGGGGATGTCGCGGTCTTGACGGATGACGAAAAGGTGAATGGGCACCGTCCTTCGGTAGATGTTTTGTTTCGAAGCTTGGCCGAGGAATTCGGCAACAAGGTTGTGGCCGTGCTAATGACCGGCATGGGGGACGATGGCGCCGAAGGTTTGGGTGCAGTGAAACACGAGGGCGGAATCACCATCGCCCAGAGCGAGGATTCCTGCGTGGTTTATGGCATGCCGAAGGCAGCGATAGAGCGCGGCTATGCGACTCGCGTCGTCTCCTTGGACGGCCTGGTGAATACATTGATAGCGCAGTGCAATGCCGGCGGTCATCATGCCGCTGGAGCAGCTCGCGGTTAATTCAGCGCCGGAGAAATCCGGAGCGTGACAGACAGAGTCGAAAGGATATGGAGGTTGCAACATGGATCAATTCGCGCCAGTAAAACGCAAAGACGGCCAGCCGGTCCGCTACCTGGTAGTGGACGACTCGGTCTTCGCCCGCAAGAACTTGGCCCGCATTATTGAAACATTTGGGGGCAAGCTGGTGGGCGAAGCCGGAGATGGCAAAACCGCGATCACGGAATACGATCGCCTCAAACCGGATATCGTCCTGATGGACATTACCATGCCACAGATGGAGGGCATCGAGGCTGCTGAAAAGATTGTGCAGCAGCATCCCGAAGCCCGCATCGTGATGGTGTCCTCGGTGGGATATCAGGAAAACATCGTGGCTGCGCTTCAGCGCGGGGCCCGGCACTTTGTGCAAAAGCCGGTCAAGCCGGAAGTGCTCTACGAAGTCATCAAATATGTGCTGGGAGACGATGCGGCGGCAGCCAGCGCTGCCGGCGCAGGAGACTAACCATGAAAATGGAGTTGATCCAGCCGTTCATTAATGCAGCGGATGCGGTGCTCTCGCAGATGCTGCAATCTCCTACCTCCGTGGGGAACCTCACCATGGAGGAAGAAGCCTATCGGCGAAAAGGTGTGGCCGCTCAAGTTTGGCTGACTGGTGATATCGAAGGCCGCATTGTCTTCGACCTGGATGAAGAAACTGCCATCCGTGTGGCCAGCAAACTAGCGGGTGCAACGCTTCCGGAATCCGATGATTTGATCCGGGAAACCGTCTGCGAACTGGCCAACCAGATTGTCGGCAATGCCATTTGCACGCTCAACGATCTTGGCTTTCAGTTCCGCATTCATCCACCGGTATTGCACACTTCGGAAACCGGAGCCAGCAGCAGTGAAGATACCGAAGCCCTGGTGCTCTGCTTCGACACCGAAAGCGGCGCGGTATTCATGAATCTTGCACTACGCTACGGCAAAAAGCGTTCCCATCTTGCCGCGGCAGCTTCCCAATAGAGAGGCAGGCCAGCAAATCTTCCGGCGTGTCTCTCTATTTCTCTATCGCTTTTGATTGATTGTTACCTCTCTGACTTAAATACCTGAACTGCTAACGCCCGGAAACAACAAAGACTGGATTTTGGGGAGGCGGAAAACTCTGGTTGGGTAGCACCGGGGCGGAGCTTACGGGGGCGACCAGGTTCAGCACAAAAGTATCGTCTGAGGTACGGATAATGTCTGTCCCTCCGGCATCACAATTGGCCACGAAGATACGTGAACCATCGCCAGCGGATGCAATCTGCCTTCTAAATCGTACTGTCTCGCAAAAGGGCACCACGGGCACATCCGGCTTCGAACCCACCGATTGAGAATTCACGAATACCGTGTGTTGCATGGTAAGGGTCTTAACTACGGTATTGTTGGGCGGCTGAATGATGCTGACCTGCGTCGTGACACAAGGCGGACTGTCAGCCGGGGCGCCTGCCAATTGGGTACATGAGGCCAGAATGGTATGGCTGGATACATAAACTTTATGAAGGTTGCTGCCATTCAGGCTGGTTGGGAGCGAAGTCACAGAATCAAGCACACATCCCGCTGGACATACAGAGCTCAGGTCAACATTG
This sequence comes from uncultured Acidobacteriota bacterium, assembly GCA_963837365.1. Taxonomy (GTDB): domain Bacteria; phylum Acidobacteriota; class Terriglobia; order Terriglobales; family Acidobacteriaceae; genus CAWBXL01. The sequence goes on along the minus strand of CAWIMW010000001.1, from coordinate 771,242 downwards.
GGCAACGCAACCGGCGGATCAGCAACAACATTCAATACAGCAAGTTGCGCGGTGGAAGGGATAGTTAAATACAGCCGGTTTAGTTCTTTGTCATAAAACATGTAATTGGCAGCGCCGACGGGAATATTTGCCAGTACAACATCATTGACGGTATCAATGACTGACACCGTACCACTGCCCTGATTGAGCACGTAAACACGCGCATTGTCCACGCGCGCCGCCGCCCAAATTGGAGTTGTTCCGGTCGGAATGACAGCATTTACGGTCTTGTCGATGGTGTTGATCGCCGTGACCGTGCCATCATCCTGATTCACCACATAGAGCTTCTTGCCGTCGGGTGTCTCTGCCATGGCAACAGGGTTGTGGCCGATTCCATCGCTTAAAGTGAGTGTTTTGGTAACCACATTCTGGATGGCGGAGATGACCGAAACCGTATTTCCCTTGCCTGCGACATAGACATTTCCAGTCTCCGTCGTCTCTACGAAAACCGGGTCCGTGCCGGGGGGCAAGGCGATAGTGGTCGTCGGAGGTCCTGGGCTCGCGGTCGCATAGGAGCTGACCGTATTGTCCAATTGATTCGCTACGAAAGCTGTGTTGCCGTTCGGGGGCAGCAAAACGGCGTGAACTGGCCCTAAACCAACCGTCGCGGTGCCTACATTGGTGTCGCCGGAAACATCAATTCGGCTGCTGCCTCCAGGGTGAGGATCGGAATCACACGGAGGGGGTGGTGATCCTGGTATTGGGCATACTTCCGGCCCATTCGCGGTCAGAACCAGCGCAAAATGCGTACTTTCGGGATTGGGTGGAAACGGATTCTGGGGAATAGCGATGGGGCGAAATGTGTCCCCGCAACTGATTTCCATGATAGCGACGCACAAAACCGCCATCGCCCACAACATCCGTATTACCCGCATCGGCACCCCTGGGAGATCACACACTGGGATCATCGTGAACCGGAAGAATTTCATATTCTACTGGCTATCGGCTATCTGCGCCAGCCAACTGGGTCTGCCGGTAGTGTCTTAATTTGGCTGTCTTTGCGCCTTTTGCGCGGTGTTCTCTGCGTTCTTTGATTCTCTCCACGTAAGTCAAACGAATTTAACCGAAAAAAAACCAAGAAACGCCGCAAAGTACGCAAAAAACACCAAATTAGGACGCCATCGGGTCTGCCATGACGGACTCTAGGGACTTGATGCGGCGGAACAGCGGTTTAGTTGTAAATGCGGGTCTTCAGGGGAAACGCCATGGATGGAAAGATTCGCTTGCTATCCTCGGCCTCGTGACTTCTTCGCTGAAGTGGGTTCCCGCGTACCGGCAGCCGGCTTCTTTTTGCCTTCCATCTCCGCCAGGCTCTGTTTGAGGGCGGCCATCAGATCCACCACCGGGGCCATCTTTTTGGGCTTCTCGACCTCTACAACTTTCCCACCTTCCAGCTTGGTCTCAATCAGCTGCTTCAAATTGTCCTGGAATGAGTCGTGGTATTTCTCGGGGTCCCAATCCCCGGCCAGGGCTTCGATGAGCTGGTGGGCGACTTTCAATTCGGAATCTTTGATCTCAACATCCGGCGGCCCGAAACCTTCCACCATCCGCACTTCTTCCGCATAATACATGGTGTGCAACATCATGCCGCCTTCATGCGGGCGCAGGAATACTGTGTACTCCCGGTTGTGCATGGTGAGTTTGGCAATGGCCACGTATTCGCTGTCTTCCAAAGCTTTGGTGAGCAACGCGTAGGGACGGCGGCCGGCTTCTTCCGGCATCATGTAATAGGAAGATTCGAAGTAAACCGGGTCCACATCCGTGGTTTTCACGAACTCAAGAATTTCCATGGTCTTGGCGGTCTTGGGCTCAATCTTCTTGATCTCTTCCGGCTCGATGACAATATATTCGCCTTTGCGAAATTCAAATCCCTTCACAATTTCGCTGCGCTCGACAACCTTGTTGTCCTCAGCGGGACACACGTATTGCTGCTTGACCCGCTGCAGATCATCGCGGTGCAGCATGTTGAAGGAAATACCCGAGCTGCGCGCGCCGGAAAAAAGTCGTACCGGCATGGAAATTAATCCAAAGGTAAGATAGCCAGACCATACGGAGGACGCCATAGAGTTCACCCCGAAATCAAGAGGCGCGGAGTACGCGCCAGAATAGTTTGAGTTTAGACTACCCGAAAGCCAAGAAACCGGCCTGAAGCATAGGTAGCCGAATTCTAAATCCCTAGGGATAGGGTTCTTAAATTAGATACACCATAAGTCGTGGTATAGGACCACTTCGTGTCAGAAGTATTCCCAATCTCGTTAAGCCCTCACCCCTTCTGGGTGGTGGCCCTGGTGACGGTGCTGTTCGCGTTTCTGGCTCGTGCGGTGCGCGGCGTTAGCCTCTCAGGGGCAATCGCAGGTGGGATGGTTTGTTTTGTGCTCTATTCAAGCGCGGGCCCAGGCGCATTCCTCATACTGGTCTTGCTTTTCATTCTCACCTGGGGTGTGACCCGGCTTGGATACCAACGGAAACAAAAACTTGGTACGGCTGAAAAGAAAGAAGGCCGTACCGCATCGCAAGTGTGGGCAAATGTTGGTGTAGCGGCAACCTGTGCAGCCGCATATCGCTGGCATGGCAATACGATCTTCCTGCTCGCGATGTGCGCCGCATTGGCTGAGGCGGCGGCTGACACAGTATCAAGTGAAGTTGGACAAACCTTTAGCAGGGATGCGTGGTTAGTGACCAACTGGCAAAGAGTACCGGCTGGCAGGGATGGAGGTATAACGGTGGTTGGGACTTTGGCAGGCACCAGTGCCGCTTTGCTGGTGAGCAGCACAGCAGTTTTTGCGGGAATCATCCAGCGTCACGAGTTGTTTGCATCGTTTATTGCAGGTACCGTCGGGATGGTCTGTGATAGCTATCTGGGAGCAACGCTGGAGTTACGGGGCCTACTTAACAATAATTCCATCAACTTCCTGGGCACATTGATTGCGGTATTAGTCGCCGCGATGTGGCAATTCTACCTATGACAAAAGATTGCAAAGCAGTTGTGCCCGTCTGGCCATGCACTCCCGGTAATTGAGAGCTTTTACCACGCCCAGTAAGATGTGGTAAGCACCCTGAGAAGCATATGCTTGCATCTGACTTCTAATGGTGGCTTCAGCCCGATTGATTCCGTAACCGCATGAAAATACATACTTTCGTGATCGGCTGTGTTCTCGCTATTGCCCTGTTGCTGTTCGCTCAGCAACGGCGCACGGAACCAGTTCTGCCCTCCGGTTTTCGGGCCGTGGTTGATCTTACGCATACCGTCAATGGCAAAGTTCCTCCCTATAGCCTGGAGGAGAGCGCGGAGTACAAAGTCACCACCGTAGCTTCTATCGAAAAGAACAAGTACTTCGCCAGAAAATTCAGCCTGCCCGAGCACTACGGCACACACATTGACGCGCCGGCACACTTTGCCAAGGGCCTGTGGACGGTGGACCAGATTCCTCCCGAGCGTCTAGTTGCTCCGCTGGTTGTAATTGACGTAGGGGAAAAGGCAAAAGCCAATGCCGATTACCAGCTTTCTGTCGAAGACATCGCCGATTGGGAACAGGCTCACGGACAAATCCCCGGCAATGCAGTGGTGATGTTGAATACTGGATGGGGGTCACGCTGGGATTCCGTCAAGGATTTTCGCAACGCTGATAAAAAAAGCGTAATGCACTTTCCCGGTTATTCCGTAGATGCTGCCAAGTTTCTGACCGAAGCGCGCGCTGTGCTGGGGCTTGGCATTGACACCCTTAGCGTAGATTATGGCCCTTCGCCTGGCTTCCCTGTCCACCAGTACACCATGGCACATAGCGTTTATCACCTTGAAGATGTTGCCAACCTGGATCAAGTACCGGCTTCGGGCGCCATGGTAATTGTTGCGCCCATTAAACTCGAAGGCGGTTCCGGCGCCCCGGTCAGAATCCTTGCCTTGTTGCACTGAGAACTGAGGACCATCTTCTGGGAGCTGGATGTTCCACCCGATCCATCTCAACAATATTGTTGCCAGCCAATCTCCTTGCATTTTGCCCAATAGATTTTTGCATCTACAATTGCCCCGCACCTGAACCCTGTCATCGTAAGGAGTGACGGTTATGCGACAGCGAGTGATAAGAACTGTCTCCAGTGTTCTCCTGTTAACTGCATTGTCTGTCGCGCAATCTGCTTCTACTCCCAGCCATGATCCCGTCAACCCGCATGCTTCCCCGGAAGCTCGGGCCCTGCTGAAGTACCTGTATTCCATTTCCGGCGAATACACGCTTACCGGCCAGCACAACTACCCCAATCACATCGCACGCTGGACCGATCGCGCATACGACCTAACGGGAAAATATCCAGTAATTTTTGGCCAGGATTTCGGATTTTCCGGCGGCGACGATAAGGATTCAATCGAAGCCCGGCCGGCGCTCTTCGCTGAAGTCGAACGGCAGTGGCACCATGGGGCGATTCCCACCCTTACCTGGCACGAAGTCCGCCCGACCGATGATGAACCTGTGACCTTTCGCGGCAGCGTGCAGGCACATCTAACGGACTTTGAATGGAATGAGTTGCTGAACCCAGGAACAAACCTCAACCAACGCTGGCTCACGCAGGTGGACGTGTATGCGGGATATCTCAAACAACTCCGCGATGCGCACATTCCCGTGCTGATCCGGCCCTACCACGAAATGAATGGAGGCTGGTTCTGGTGGGGAGGCAGGCCGGGCAAAAATGGTTCCGCCGAACTCTATCGCCAGTTGTTTGACCGTTTCGTGAACTACCACAAACTCGACAACCTCATCTGGGTATGGAATGTAAACACTCCGGGAGGAAGCGCAGGGCCATTTGCAGATTATTTTCCCGGCAACGAATGTGTCGATGTGTTGAGCGTAGACAACTATAGCGAATTCAAGGCCGAGTACTACAACGATGTATTGGCGCTGGCCGCAGGCAAACCAATTGCGCTTGGTGAAGTCGGGGCGGTGCCGCCGGTGGAGGTCCTGCAATCGCAGCCGAAGTGGGCCTGGTTCATGGTCTGGAGCGACATTCTGGAATTTGGCAATCCGCTGGACAAATTGCTGGCGGTCTACAGTTCTCCCAACACGCTAAGCCGCGATGATCCTCGTGTAGCGGGGCCGATGTTGGCTATCCGCAAGCCGACCCGGCCTATAACTGAAGAACCCGTGACTCCCGACGCCTCCCATGAAGCGAAATCGCTGCTTGAACGGCTCTCATCTACAGGAGCTGCTCTCAGCGGACAGGAAAATAATCCCGCCTCGGTTACAGCAGACACCGATCACGTCTTCCAGGTCACGTCAAAGTATCCCGCAATTTATGCTGCGGACCTTGGCATAACCAAGGAAGCCGGAGTCGAAACTGCCGCTGCAAGGCAAGCGATTGTTGACCAAGCCAAAAAACAAAATCAAAGCCATACGGTGATGAGTCTCGCATGGTATGCAACTCGTCCGATGGATGATGGACCTGGCAGCCAGAAAGACAGCGTCAATGGCCAGTTGAGCGATTTCGAGTGGAATGAATTGCTCACTCCTGGAACGCATCTTCATCAACGCTGGACCTCGCAGGTGGATGCGGTAGCTGCATCTCTCAAACAACTGCAAGATGCGCACATTGCCGTTTTGTGGCATGCCTATCCCGAATCAAATGGTAAGACGTTCTGGTGGGCAGGAAGAAAGGGAAATGGCGGCTCGGCAGCCTTGTACCGCCAAGTCTTTGAGCGCCTGACCAATCATCACGGTCTGCACAATTTGATTTGGGTCTGGGATGTCACGCCTCCGGGCTTGGGTCCAAATGCAGATGGCCAATACACAGACTTTTTCCCTGGGCTCGGGTACGTGGACGCACTCCAACTCGACGTGGAAAGCCCCAACATCCGCTGGGCCGGTAGATTTCTTGAAGTTTTTTCCGTTAACAAGCCAATCGGTCTACGGTTCTCCGGCAAGGTTCCCCCTCCTGATGTATTTGCGCCGCCTTCAAGTTGGAGTTGGTTCCTGCTTTCCCCGCAAACTCCCGATGCGGCAAAGGCAACAGAACATGACGAAAATTTGCGCAAGCTTTACAGCGATCCTCGGATCGTCACGCGCGAACCTTGATTGGCTTGCGCAAACTATTCACCAACAGGTGAAATAAATCTCATTGACTCGCTCTTGAGCTTGGACTATATTGCCGCCATTCGCGGGTAGTGGTGCAGTTTGAAAAACGGGTCGTATCAGGGCACGGCCTTGGCCGTGCCGCTCGAAAAGGCAAAAACTGAGTCGGCGCCGGTACGGCGCAACTATCGAAAAAACCCGTTGGCTTTGTGGCAGTTGCGCCCCATGGGCGCCTGAGTCGAAAATGGCCGCGAAGACGGCATGGCTGAAGCCGATGCCCTGATACGAATCATTTTTTCAAACTGCACCACTACCCATTCGCGTTAGGGCTTGATCCCTCGTGACCGTTATTCCTCCCCTTTTGCAGCGTGCTTTAGCGGCGCGCAGCAAACCAGCCTGTCGCTACGCTCAGAGCATTCGCACCGCGCACTAAGTGTGCTCGCGACTCATTGCAGCCGCGAGAAAGGACTTGCTATGCGTGCCACAACGCAGAGAATATCGAAACATCTGGCCATTCTCGTTTGCGGAGTTCTCAGCTTTCTCTTCACGAGCGAGACACCGTGCAGTTCGCAAAACACGCCAGGGCTGGTTGCCGCTTATAACTTCAATGAAGGCTCCGGCACTACGGTGGCTGATATTTCCGGGAACAATCTGACCGGCACAATCGTGGGAGCAACCTGGACCACGGGCAGGTATGGCAATGGACTGTCCTTCGACGGCGCCACAAATTATGTGGACCTGGGAAATCCTGCTGCGCTCCAACTTAGCGGCAGCATGACGCTTGAGGCGTGGATCTATGCGACTGCCAATCCTACGAATGATGGCCAGATCGTTTCCAAATCCAGTGGGCCAGGATGGCAGGTCAAAACAACTCCTGATACAGGTGTGCAAACATTTGGGGTAAAAGCTTACGGCGCGTCCGGGTCAGCCCAAAGGTATAGCACCAGCCAACGATTGCTGAACACCTGGTATCACGTCGCCGGAGTGTACGACGCGACGGCGGGAACTCTGTCCTTATATATCAACGGCAATCTCGATAATGGCACAGTGGTTGGCTTGATCCCGTCGTCTCAGCTGAATCAGGCCGTGAATGTGAATATTGGGCGCCGTACCGGCGGCTACTACTTCAAAGGAACCATTGACGAGGTAAGGATCTACAACCGTGCACTGTCGCAGACCGAAATTCAGGCCGACATGGCGACTCCGATTGCCGGAACTGCCCCGCCGCCTGACACCACACCACCGACAGTGTCTATTTCTGCCCCGGCTGACGGGGCAACTTTGGCAGGCACCACAACTTTGGCGGCTTCCGCTTCAGACAATGTTGGTGTAGCCGGCGTCCAGTTTCTGCTCGACGGTAGCAACCTGGGAAATGGCGTTGCCAATCCTCCCTATACCACGCAGTGGGACACCAGCACCACCACGGTTGGTGCGCATACCCTCGCGGCCATCGCCAGCGACTTCAGCAACAACTCGACCCGCAGTGCGAACGTCAACGTGAATGTGATCGCGCCATCGCCGGCGCAAGTCGGCAAGTGGTCTCCTGTGATGAACTGGCCGATTGTCTCCGTCCACGCCATCCTGTTACCCAGCGGTGATGTTCTGGGCTGGACCGACTACACCACGATGGGAGGAGCGCAGATTTGGCGGCGCGCTACCAATACTTTTGTCCCCAAAACCTACGACACCACTAGTTTATTTTGTGCGGGACACGCTTACATGGCAGACGGCCGCCTGATGGTAACGGGAGGCATTGTGGGCCTTCAGGATGATATGGGCCCGCATGATGCCACCATTTTCGACCCGGTCAGCGAACAATGGTCTCAGGGCGCCCTGATGTTCACAGGTCGGTACTATCCGACGGCGACGACATTACCGGACGGCCGCATCCTGGTTCAAGGCGGCACGACCACCTGTTCAACCTGCATCGCCGACATGCCGGAGATTTACGATCCGGTGCAGAACACCTGGACCCAACTGGCCTCGACCACGAGAATGGCGTACAAGTACTATCCGCACACGTTCGTACTGCCGGATGGCCGTATCTTTGTGAGCAGCCAGGACGATAAAGCCATCGCCTCACAACTGCTTGATCTCACGACTCAAACCTGGACCACGGTGGATCCCCGTGTTCTCGACGGCCACAGCGCCGCCATGTATCTGCCGGGAAAAATCATCAAAGCCGGAACCGCAACCTCCGACAATCCCGGCCATCCATCGGCACCTACCACGTACATCATTGATATGAATCAGCCCTCGCCCAAATGGGAGACGGTTGCGCCCATGGCAAATCCGCGTTCCTATCTGAACTTGACGATTTTGCCGGACGGGAACGTCCTTGCCACCGGAGGGGGCACCACCACCGACAAGGCCAACTTCGCCACCGCCGTATATCCGGCAGAGTTGTGGTCGCCGGTGACCAAGACATGGACCACCATGTCCAGCATGCAGACTCCACGGCTGTATCACTCGATAGGATTACTGCTCCCCGACGCAACTGTGCTCGTGTCCGGCGGAGGCCGCGAGAACGGACGCTCTCAGCCTGATCCTAAAGATGAGCCGAATGTCGAGATTTTCTCTCCGCCCTATCTGTTCAAAGGCCCGCGGCCGGTGATTTCCTCTGCGCCCTCGCTGTTGCAATACGGCGGGAGCTTTTCTATTGCAACGCCAGACGCTGCACGCGTTGCCTCCGTCTCGCTGATTGCGTTGGGAGCGGTAACCCATGCCTTCAATGAGAACCAGCGGTTTGTGCCGCTCACCTTTTCTCGCGTGGGAAGTTCACTGAACGTGCAGGCTCCGCCCAACGGTAATATTGCGCCACCGGGGCCTTACATGATTTTCCTGGTTGATAGCAACGGAGTGCCCTCGATGGCGGCCATGACGCGCATGCCGCTGCCGGGCCAGGATTTGCAGCCGCCGTCAGCTCCCAGCAACCTGAGCGCAACCACTTCCATCAGCTCAGTGGCCCTTGCCTGGTCCGCCGCCTCTGACAACGTAGGCGTGACCGGTTACAACATCCATCGCGCTACTACTTCGGGATTCACTCCCTCAGCCGCGAACAAGATTGGTCAGACGGCAACAACCTCCTACACGGACGCCACCTTTTCCGGATCCGGCATCTACTACTATGCCGTCACCGCACAGGATGCGGCTGGAAACCTCAGCCCTCCTTCAAACCAGGCGTTCGCAACAGTGTCGTTGGATACTATTGCTCCCACGGTATCGATCACTTCACCCGCGGCCGGAACAACGCTCAGTGGAGTTGCAGTTCTCGCCGCATCGGCGTCCGACAACGTGGCCGTTGCCGGAGTGCAATTCCTGTTGGATGGAGCGAATCTCGGAGCGGAAGTTCCCGGCCCCGGCCCAACGTACACCTTCAACTGGAATACGTCCGCGGTAGCCAACGGAACTCACATTCTGTCGGCCCGTGCGCGTGACGGAGCCAACAACGCCGCCTTGGCCGCTAATGTCACGATCTCAGTGCTGAACAGCGCGCCCAGTGGCCTGATCGCAGCCTATTCATTCAACCAAAGCACCGGGACCACAGCCACCGACAGTTCCGGCAACGGCATCACTGGAATTCTTAATGGAGCTACCTGGACTCCAACCGGAGAATACGGGAGTGCTCTGTCATTCAATGGCGCGAGCAGTTTCGTAGATGTAGGGCTTCCGGCACTGTTGCAGAACACCGGCAGCATGACTTTGGCTGCATGGGTGTATGCCACAGCTAATCCCACAAACGATGGGCAGATCATCTCGCAGTCAACCAACGGAGGCGGCTGGCAGCTCAAGACCACTCCGGACACCGGCCCTGCAACTTTCGGCGTGAAGGTGACCGGGAGTGCCGGACAAACCTATCGCTACAGCAAAACCGTGCGCGCACTGAATACCTGGTATCACGTCGCTGGTGTATACAACGCGACCACACAGACGCTGGATATTTATGTCAACGGAGTGCTGGATAACGGGACGCTCCGTGGAACGGTGCCCTCTGCTCAGGTTTTGCAAAACGTGAATGTGAACATCGGACGGCGCGGTGGTGGTTACTACTTCAATGGGACCATCGACGAAGTGCGTGTGTACAATCGCGCACTGTCGGCCGCGGAGATTCAGACGATGATGACAACACCACTACCGTAAAACTGGCAAATATTCTTTGTGGGGAAACTGGCGGAGAGAGTGGGATTCGAATCTCCACAGAAACGTAGATTCAATAACATAGAGAGTAACGGGCGGCGATTTTGGCGTTGTTTGGAGATGCAAAGCAATGATAACGGCAGGTGAATGGCAGGGAGTCACTCAAGGATATTGAGCTACTATTGGGCCCAGAAGGGCAAGACACAATCCCTAACGAATAGGAAATCTCCACCCACTGATCGAATTGGTCCCTTCTTTCCTGGCGGGGACCGTGCGAGAAACAAGGAAGAACGATCACAATTGTGAATCAGTCTTATCGAAGCAAGCATTCCGTGATCCAAATCACAAACATTTGTGAGGAGAATATGTTGACCTTCCACAGGCCCCGGCAGTAGAGTGACCGTCGCTGCAAGTTTTTCTCGACTGGTTTTATGTCACTACGGGCGCGCAATTGCCCGGTTCGACAGGATGCTCCGGCAGCAACGGTCCCGCGACTTTACTGGATTTGAAATACAACTTCGGCCTTGGCGCGAACGACAACGGTAATGTGCTCGGTGCGACCAACAATATTGACTCCAATCGCAGCGTGGCCTACACCTACGATGCGCTGAACCGGATCGCCTCGGCGTCCACGGCGAATACCGATTGCAGCGCCGTGCCCACCAACTCCAGTCTGACCAAGAACTGGGGCGAGAGCTTCACCATTGACGCCTGGGGCAACCTGAGCAACCGCACGGTGACCAAGTGCTCGGCCGATCCGCTGAGCGTCACCGTGCTAGCCAACAACCGGCTGAGCAGCTTCGGCTACGACTCGGCAGGCAACATGACCTCGAACGGCGGAGCCAGCTACACCTACAACGCCGAGGGCCAGTTGGCGACGGCGGGCGGCGTGACCTACACCTACGACGGCGACGGCAACCGGGTGAAGAAATCGAATGGCACTATGTACTGGGGCGCGTTGGCAGAGAGCGATCTGAGCGGCAACTTGCAGCGGGAGTCCATCTTCGCGGGAGGCAAGCGTATTGCCCGTCGCGATTTGCCGGGCGGGGCGTACCACTTCTACTTCGCCGACAATCTGGGCTCGACGGACGTGGTCGCCACTTCCACAGGCACGCTGGAGAACGACTCGGCCTATTATCCCTACGGTGGCGAGAGGGCTTATCTTACCAATCTCGCCAACCAGAACTACAAGTTCACCGGCAAAGAACGCGATTCAGAGAGCGGGCTGGACGACTTCGGCGCGCGGTTCGATGCATCGGCTCTCGGCCGCTTCATGACACCGGACTGGTCCTCCCAACCAACGGGTGTCCCGTACGCAGTGCTGACCGATCCTCAGTCACTCAACTTGTACGCCTACGTGCGAAACAATCCTGCCTCGCTCGCGGACCCGGACGGGCACATGTGTATGTTTGAGGCGGCATCTTCGAGTGCAAGTTGCTCCAACGAGAATGCCGACGCCGGACGGCAGGAAACGAAAAAAAAGACGAAACCCCAGCGGGCACAACACCGTAACGAGTCCCGACGAGAACAGAAGAAGGCGAACCCGTCGACCCCGTCCTTTTTAGAGAGGCTATGGTTGTGGTTCCAACTGGATAAGGGTACCAAGTTGGAAACGCTTCCCGGTATGGTCAAAGAAGCCTTGGGAGCTGCGCCGGTAGCAGACACGCTCGGTCCTGGGCCAGAGATACCACTAAACCTGATCAGAGCGTTGTTGGAAAATCCAGGAACTCACGATCCGAATTCCCCTAACTTTAACCGCAATAAGGAACCACTTCCGGATGACTGGGAAGAGGTATATAGCGGAAATCCGGAAAACGGGATTTCCCCGGCTATACAAGATACGGATCGCGCATCAGGTACGGGCCTCAAATATTATGGACGCAACGCTGAGGGCGACTACTATCAGTACCAAGGGCAGAATAATAGAGTACATTGGAGTGGCACGGTTCCACAAGAAAGGGTGCCCATGTGGATTCGCAAAGCCCTACAACCTGTTGAACCAGATGAATAGGTAGCATGCATGATAGATAAGGGCGTAAGAAGGCAGATAGGTTCCCAACAACTTTTTTGCGTTGAGTTTGAGGTACATCCTGACTCTGATCCGAACCGACCCGTTAATGAATGGTGGGGCAGTTTATGGTTATGGGTCGAAGGGCGTTGCCTCGGCGAATCGCAAGAATTTGAAATGGTCTCGGTTGGGCTTGGTACGTTGGTTAATGGTGCCCGTAAGACGGGATCGCGAGTTAGCGCCCTTTTGTCTTCTATGACCAACGCAGAAGCGCTGGACCTCGTGGTTTGGGCTGTATATGGCGATGACGATCCCAAGCGTGACAGACTGGTCGGGAGTCGTGAGGGCCTGTACCCATTTGAAATCCTCCCGCGAGGAGACCCATTCTTCAAGCACTGGCAAGCGATTCTCATCGAGGAAGACGCGTGCGAGCGATTTATATACCGTCGAATCGGTCAATCTGTTTTTGAAGCCAGGTGGAACTTGGGAACGTTTAAGAAAACTGTCTTGCAGGCGCAAACCGATCTTGAGGAAATCGCGAGCCTGTTGGGTCACCCTTATAGTTTGCCGGGGGCGGGTGGCGCACCCTTTGCTTCCGACCAGGAATAGAGGTTTAACTACTCTAGCTAGAGGGTGCCCCGTTCTTGCGTTCTTTGCAAGGGCGGGGCAGTTGATAGGCTCACGCGGTGCGTTTGAGTTCGGCCTTGGGCCACAGATTCGCGCCCGACGGCGCTTTCCTTGACCCAAACCCGTCCGATCATGCCAGTTTTCGGGCTTTCAACATCACCAGCCCCGCCGTTTCTTCAACGCGCGCGCGAGACTTCTCTTTCGGACAGATTCCTTCTCCAGTTACGGCGCTCCTCACTCCAGTTTTTCTTCAGCCTCACGAAATAGCTCGACTGCGCTTTTTCGTTGGATGTACTCCTGATATTGGCCGATGATTCGATAGGGCAGCGATCCTGGGTGTTGTTTCTTGCTCCTGGTCGCGCCCTCAATGGCCCGCCGCAGGTGACGCCAATTCTCCTTCGCGTTTATCAGCCGGTAGTCTTTTCTGTCCTTATGGGTTTGCAGTGTACGGCGCACATGCTCCGACAAATTCGTGTTGGCAGCTTTCGATTCCGAGATTGCGCGGCACAGCAACCGAAACAGCCAAAAAATCTGGCCCGCCTCGCTGCTGGATTTATCCCGCGAACAACGTTTAGCGGACCGCCTCCAACCCACCTCCGGCAAACCTGCCATCGCGCTTGCCAGTTTGTAGGGAGTGAATGCACAACGACCGCTCTTGAGACAGCGCAGCAGCTCATGTTGCGCGAAAAATGCACGTTCCTCCCTCAACTGCTCCGTTAGCTTCCGTTCCTTGCGCTCCAGAGCGGCATACTTGCGTTGTGCTTCCTCCTGGAGACTGACACGTTCATTAAGAATCTCTTCGAATTCGCCTTTGTCCCGTTTAGATTCGGCTTGTTGAAAAGCCGCGCGGACTCGGTCCACTGCTTCTTGACTCTGGCGCGTAGCGAGGGACTCTCTACGCATGATCCCGTTGAGACGGCCTAACTGCTTTGAGCGCAGGCGTATCTTTGCGGCTGTCGCGGTCTTCCGGGTATTCTGCGCGAAGAGGTTTGCTGGATGGTTGCTGTCAGCGCCGAGGGGCTTGAATGCCTTGCGAATGTCGCTGACAGTCTTTGCCGTTCGTAGTTTCCAACCGATCTTTCCCCAGGAACCGTCAATCCAGAACTGCAAGGTCCTTCGTCTGTTCAAAAGAGACGGCTGGTCCAGGGAAAACGGACGGCCCCGTTTGTTCGGCTCCCGCGAATTTCCTGTCAAGACTTCCAGGATATTTTCTACGCCACTTAATTCGTCATCCATAGCGAACGTTTCGCCACATAATAGAGACCGTGGCAGTATACCCCTCCACCTAATTCTCAGGGATGGCTCGGGCCATCCAGGCTTGAATTGAGAACCCGGCCTTAGACTGACCGCGCAATGCACGAAGCAGCGCACGAAACGGGCAAGCGGGGTGCGGTCCGAAACAATTCCGGGCTACCGGTTGACCACTCCGGTCCGGGGCTGGGAGTAGGGCCAACAACTCCACCGACAGCCGGTCGAATGCCGGAGGCTTGCCCTCCATCCCAGCCTAAAAGTGGTCAGGGGTCCGGGGACGGAGTCCCCGGCGGCGGCGAAGCCGCCGTGGGGTCTTCTCTTGACCCAATACAGACTAATCGTAACAAGCCGCGGGGCAGGGGCAAGCATTGTGGCCGGTTCTCGGTGCTTGGCTCGGTGCCGGATTCGACAGCAACACGGGTTCATCGGGTCAACTGCAAGTCTTGGAATTGCTCATACTGTGGACCACGTCGAGCCAAGCGATACAGGTATGCGATCCGCGCCACGGCGGAAGCTCATCAGTTGCGACGGTTCCTGACCTTAACCCTAGACCCGAAGAAGATCACAGGTGATGCGGTTCAGTATTTGAATGCCGTCTTTGCCAAGCTGCGGGTTTACCTCCACCGCGAGTATGGTCTTGCGCCCCAGTACATTCGGATTCTGGAATTCCAGAAGAACGGCAATCCACACTTTCACATCCTGATTGATCGCTACATCGCACGCGCATGGATACAGTCTGCCTGGACTGCGGTGGGCGGGGGGTACATGGTGGACATCCGTTACGTGGACGTGCACCATGTCTCACGCTACTTGTCTAAGTATCTGACGAAGGAATTGCTTTTATCCGCCCCTTTGCGCTCTCGCAGGGTGACAACCTCTCGCGGAATCAGGCTGTTCGAAAAGAACCCCAGACAGGAAGTGTGGACTCTGATTCGTGTACCGATTTTCAGGTTGTTTGAGGTTTACGCCGCACAAATTGAGACATTTTCATTGGACGAAGATGGAGTGCTGGAATCGTTCTTGGCAGTTTTGAACGCGAAATAAGGTTAAACGGCGCGATCACAACGTTAACGTTAGGAGAGCGAGAAATATGCAGTTTTTGCCTTGTTTCTTATGTGGTGCGAAGCTCGAAAAACGTACTGATAAGAACAGCAAACCGTATTTTGTCTGCAATCCGTGCGGGATTCAGCTTTTTGTTCGCAGGAAACACGGAATCGAACTCCTGGAGAAATTACTGCGGAATATTTCCAGGCACGAAATTCCATTTAGGCAACGAGCAGAGCAGGTTTATCAAATCCAGGCCTTGCTAACCGAAATAAACGGCGTCAAGCAACAAATTGAGCGGCTGGAATCCCAGACTGGGTTTTTCTTTCCTGATAAAGACAAATTACGGGCTTGCAAGTTACTGAAAACAAAGCTGAGCAATTTATTCAAGGAACTTGAGCAATTTGCTGAATTAAAGACCGCGATTTAACCAGACTACCGGGATTCAAGTTGAACTTGGCGCTCGGGGGATTTGATACGGGTGATTTTATGGACAGTTCTTCTCTCAACTGGCTTACGGCTAAAGAAGCTGCGACATATTTGAAGATTGAGGCTCGTACGTTATTGATGTGGGCAAGGCAGGGGAAAGTTAAGGGCTACGTTCTCTCGGGCACCCAGCGCCAGACCTGGAGATTCCTTCACGACGACCTCGATGCTATGCTTTCCGGGCCGCCCGTTGCTCTCGGGAAAGAGAGGATTGAGTGAAGAGAGCACGGAATAACGAAGGAAGCGTTGTACTCGATAAACGAATTAAGGCGTGGAACTTCTTTTGGTGGGAGAACGGCAAGCGGCGGTCCAAGAAAATCGGCACCACGAGCCAGTACCCCACCAAGGCGTCCGCATGGAGAGCAGCAAAGCCCTTGCGCGATGCATTTCAAAACCAAGACAAGCTCAACAACCCAACGCCAACCGTGAGCACCCTGGTAGAGCAATACCGCGCAGAGAAAATGCCGAAACGCTTCAGCACTCGGTACGGATACGAGTGCTGGCTAAGAAATCATGTCCTGCCAAGGTGGGGGAATTCTCCAATCACAGAGCTGCAAGCTAGACCAGTAGAGCTGTGGCTTGAGCATTTGGACCTTGCTCCAAAGAGTCGGGCACACATTCGTGGCGTTTTGAGTATCCTTTGGGACTTCGCAATGTGGGCCGGGCTCATTCCAGTAGAACGTAATCCAATGGAATTAGTTACGGTCCGTGGCGCGACGAAAAGGACCAGGAGGCCGCGCAGTCTCACGGTGGGTGAGTTCCAGAGATTTCTACAGTATCTTGCGGAACCCTTCCACACGATTGCGCTGGTTTGCGTCTGCTTCGGGCTGAGAATTAGCGAATGCTTGGCCCTAAAGTGGTCGGATGTGAATTGGCTAGCCTCGAAACTTCATGTTCACCAGGGAATCGTCCGTCAACACTTGAACGATGTGAAAACGGATGGATCGGAGCAGTTCATGGCAATTGATGCTGTCATGCTCGAACTGCTTAAGACATGGAAGCAGTCTAGTCAGTTTACAGGCGAGAATGATTGGGTTTTTGCGAGTCCTGCACGGCTAGGAAGGAACCCTTGGTCCTATCCGAGTGTATGGCTGGCATTTCAGAACGCAGCGGAGGCTGCCGGAGTCGGCAAGCTGGCAACGCACACAATGCGCCACAGCTATCGTGCTTGGCTGGATGCCGTTGGAACCCCAATCGCCGTGCAGCAGAAACTAATGCGGCACGCGGATATTCGCACGACCATGAACGTCTATGGCGATGTGGTGACTCCAGAAATGTCCCAAGCGCACAGCAAAGTTGTAAGGCTTGCGCTGAACGGCAGGGAAACGGCAGGTAAGCCTAGTTAAGCTTTTGAAAACTGGCGGAGAGAGTGGGATTCGAACCCACGTTACCCTTTCGAGTAAACACGCTTTCCAAGCGTGCGCCTTCAGCCACTCGGCCATCTCTCCGGAAACACGTTTTTGACGGGAAGCGTGTTGGGAACGTTCGACTTACTTTTAAATTCTAAAGGCGACGACACACTAACGCAACTCGGAGAGCGATGACGTGGAGACAGGCCTGCACGCATTCGTCATCGCAAGTTCTTTGAATCTGGTGAACCGGGACTTCAGATGGGTTCTTGCGCCGGCTTAGATCTTTCCTCTATTCTTCGCTAAGCATGCCTCATGGCGCTGAACAACTTCTTCTCGAACTCTTTGCCATCTTTTTGGCGGCGAAGATTGCGGGCGAGATATTTGAGCAGGTCAAGCTGCCCGCCGTATTGGGGGAGATCCTGGCGGGAGTGGCGTTAGGCCCATTCGCCTTCGGAATCATCCATCCCAGCGACACCATCCACTCGATTGCTGAAGTCGGGGCAATTTTTGTGTTATTTCACGCGGGTTTGGAGACCAGTCCGCACGAACTGATCCGCGTGGGCCGCAAAGCTTTAGTGGTCGCCATTGCCGGTATTGTTCTCCCGTTCATTCTCGGCTTCGCTTATATGAAGTGGCATGGGGTTACCTCCACTGAGGCAATCTTCGTGGGAGCCGCAATGGTCGCCACCAGCGTTGGAATCACGGCACGTGTGCTCGCTGACCTGGGTGTACTCTCCACCAACAGCGCAAAAATCATTCTTGGGGCCGCCGTGTTTGACGACATCCTGGGAATGGTGTTGTTGGCCATCGTTGCCGGCATGGCTTCCCCACAGGGCTTGGAATGGATTCACATGGTTGTCCTGGTGGTCGAAGCAGCCACGTTCGCGGTGTTCATGATTTATGTAGCACCGCACATGGTGAAGCGTATCCAACCCAGGGTGGAAAAGCTTTCCACGCACAATGCGCCGTTGATCCTTTCACTTGTCCTCTGCCTGTTCCTGTCGTGGGTGTCAGCCAAAATCGGCATGGCGGCCATTATTGGGGCTTTCTTTGCCGGCATGATGTTCGCCGACTATGCGCCGCAATGGAATTTGCATTCGAAGGTCAGCGGCATCACGGAATTTCTTGCGCCCTATTTCTTTTTTGCCATCGGATCGCGGCTGGATATGCGCCTGTTCACCGGCGATGTGCTTGTGGTCGCCATCATTATTTCTATTTTGGCGATTTTCTCCAAGCTGGCCGGATGCGGGCTTCCGATGTTACGGGAAGGATGGCGAACCGTCCTGCAAGTTGGAGTGGGCATGATGCCGCGGGGAGAAGTCGCGCTGATTGTCGCGCTCGTAGGCTTGCAGTCACAGATCGTAACTGAGTCAACCTATGCGATTGTGATATTCATGACGGCGGTAACCACGCTGCTCGCGCCGCCACTACTGCGTTATTTGTTTCCTAA
Source organism: uncultured Acidobacteriota bacterium (assembly GCA_963837365.1). Lineage (GTDB taxonomy): Bacteria > Acidobacteriota > Terriglobia > Terriglobales > Acidobacteriaceae > CAWBXL01. Next base: position 752,792 of record CAWIMW010000001.1, on the reverse strand, counting down.
GGCTGCGACCCGGCCGGCTTGAATGAAATTTCCGCACTCCCCGCCTCGCGGTCAGTATTGACCACCTGCACAATCCGCATCTGGACCACGTTTTTATCAAGCGCAGCCTCCGGAGAGGCTTGAGCCACATGGGCCACCTCAAACCTTCGCCGCAGAAACGAGATTCGCCGCTGGTTGAGGTCCGACGCCGACGATTGAGGCACAATTAACGATACCCGAACCCCCTTGTCTTTCCAGGGCGCAAGAAGGCGAGTAGCCTTTCTCAGTTCGGCGGTTGTGAGTTGAGAAGAATTGCGGGCAAAATGCAGATCGTGGCCGGGAATGCTGTCTAACTCAATCATGCCGACAATCCGGACACTGGCTTTGAGCTCCTTTCCGACCGCAACACAGGCAACCGCCCATGCCTGATCGTCTGTAATTTCGCTCTCATGCGCGGAGAGATCGACGCGGACTTTCCCTCCCGGTTCCACCCCCAGCCCATTGACCTTTAGCTTGGTGACTCCGGTGGGAAGCAGGAGCGGTTCCAGGATCGACTGGGCTTTGTCTTGCATTCGCGACAGGGTTTCGGTCAGCGACTGGGCAAATTCCGGCCCACCTCCGGGCCGGACAACTCCTCCGGCAACAAAGTCGTCTCCGCCAGTAACTGGCGTGGGCGATGGGGCGGGCACTTGGTGGGCAAGTTGCACTTGCTCGACAATCAAGCGCACCGGCGTCTTTAGCCTGCTTGCGATAGCCGACTCAATTGCATTAATTTCATGCGCCTCGATGAAGTCCTCAGTCTGAACGACGGTATCAATTAGTAAAGGTTGCTGGGCTGCTTTGATCTCTGTGCTGGTCAGACGGCTCTGTCCCGGACGGTCAAACTGTTGGTGGAGAACCACAGAAATCTCGCGGCGGATTTGGGCTTGTTGCGCCGCTCTCAGAAGGGTACGCAGCAAAGGGATTGAAAGCGTCAGGAGCACCACGCTGGCAATTGTGATCCTCCACTTCACCAGCACGGAATGCTCATGCCCCACCTGTACCTGCTTGGGACGGAACCCAATCAGCAAAAATACCAGGTCGGCGCTGATCACAATCGCAGTGAAGTTGGTGAAAAACAGCATGAACGCGCCGCCCGCCACAGCCCACTGGCGCGTGCTGATGCCGTATCCAACCGTCGCCAGCGGTGGCATGACCGCGGTGGCAATGGCCACACCCGGCAAAATGCTCAGCCCGCCTTTGCGGGAGGACAGTGCAAGCGTCCCGGCCAGCCCAGAGAAAAAGGCAATCAACAAATCCATCAGATTCGGAGTTGTGCGGGCAAGTATTTCGGGAGTTGCATCTTTCAAAGGTGATAGCGAGGTGGCCAGCACGGCAATCAGAATGGTTTCGCCTACACTGTAAAGCGTGTTCCTGCCTGCCTTTAGTCCAAGGTCCCAATCTGCCAGGGTCAAAGCCAGTCCACAGGAAAGGATTGGACCCATCAGCGGTGAGATCAACATCGCGCCAATGATCACGGCCGGGCTATTCAGGAGAAGTCCCAGCAGCGCGATCAGACAGGCGAAGACCAGCATTGAGAAGTACAGGAAGTTAAACTGACGCCCTTCAAATGCATCCTGATAAATCTCCTTACGTGGACGGAACAACGGCCGTATCGAGGCGAGACCGGTTCGCAGTCTTTTTAGCAGTAGAGCGGAGATCGCAGTTGCTGAAGTCATTTGAGTGACGCATCAATCGCTGGAAACAATCCATTTGCCCCTACGGGCACGCCTGGCCTTCGGGCTAGTATTCTAAAGTGTAGCGACAGGAGCGGAATAGGTGAAGTCAGCAGGAGTGAGATGGTTCATCCGGTCACTCATCATTGTATTTGCTCTCGGTTGCGCTGGATTTTCAAGCTGGGTTGGCTTTAAAACCTGGCCACGTCACATAGCTCTTACCTATCTGTCCCCGCCGCCGGTGCGGTTTGAAGGTGGACGGATGGTGGCCCCATTCCCCACCCAGGTATTGCTGGCCCAGGTTGGCCAGTTCGCCGACGAACTCACCGCATATCTTTGGTTCGATTACCTTCGAAGCCGCAACGGAGTACAGCCTTCGCAGGTGTTGTTGGTGGTAACAGAAAAGGAACAACTCCCGCTATACGAAATCCGCATGGTGCTATCTAACGATGCCTTGACCGCGATTCCGTTTCTGGCGGACCTCGAGGCACGCGGGTACATCCAACAATTCAGCCTGATGTTTTCCGCACCTGCTCCGGTTGAATACAGCCGTAAACAAACCGAACTTTTCGTTGTCGCGTATAAAAGACCGGTTACGCAAAAATTGGAGAACCTGACGGCGCAACAGCTCCTCCACAGTACCGCACGCTTCCTGGCGTTCAAGTCACGGACCGATCCGCGCGTGCGTGGAAATGGGGCCGATGCTACGGCGCTCAGCTCCGAGCAAGCCAATGAACTTGCCGCAGATATCATTGCTGTCGCCAAGTTCTACGATTTACCCCTCGACGCTTTTCTTGGTATTGGAGCCATGGAGAACAACTACCTGAGCATTCGTGGCGACACCAGCCATTCTGTGTGGAAACGCAGGCCGGCCAAAGACGACATCATCCTCAAGCGCAGGCGCCACCGCGTGCTGGTAAGCGATTATTCAGTGGGCGTGTGGCAGATCACGCGGGAAACACTCCGTTACGCTCACAATCTCTACCTTAAGGACAAGCGGGACTATTCCACGCTCCCCGAACGATTAGTTCCGCCGGCAAAGTTGGAATTGGATTTGACCGATTCACATGTTCTTACGACTTATGCCGGCCTTCTGCTGCGAGACTTGTTAGACCGCTTCAATGGCGATGTAACCAAAGCTGTCGGCGCCTACAATGGCGGGCCAAGAAATCCGAACCTGCAATATGCCGCCGGCGTCCAGCTTGTAGCTGACTATGCCAGGAACATCCTGGAGCGAGTGTCGGCAGTCAACGAAAAGACGGCGCGTACAAGCCTGAGTGAAGCGAACAGTCCGTCCCATTGACGATCGTCGCAATGGTGACGTCAAATCGAGGCATGCTCGGGTTTGGTGCCGGATTTTTCGTCGCCGAGCAAGACTACACGGCTAAGGTTCCGTGGCGAGTCGGGGTCGAGACCTTTCTTGAGGCCCGTATGAAGTCCCACAAGCTGAGGAACGAAAAGGTACGGGGCTAAACGGGCGAACTCGGGAACCTCCAGTTGCAACTCAACCACCTGGTCAGAGGCCGCGCGCACTGTGCCATTCGCCCGATTGGTGACGGTCAGCGTCGTCGCTCCCAGCGACTTCATTTCTTTCAGCGCTTCGCACTCAGCCTCATATCCGCTTTCGGAAAGTAAGAAGACCAACAGCGTCTCCGGCCCCACGATCGACTTGGGTCCGTGACGAAATTCCAGGGTGTGGAAGGACTGCGCATACGACACCGACATCTCAGTCACCTTCAGCGCACCTTCACAGGCCAATCCATAGAATGGGCCCTGGCCGAGGTAGACGTAGTCGTCAAAATCGTGGGCTGAAACAAATGCGCGTAGCGTTTCTTGCAACGTTGGCAGCAACGGTGCGACGGCCCGCGACATTGCAGCCAAAGAATCCACAAACGCGGAATCGCCCGCCATGACAGCCGCCAGTGCTTGCAGGGTCAAAAGCATGGAACTGAACGAGCGCGTCATTACGGTGCTTTTTTCATCGGCGCGCGAAAGCAGAATGGTCTCGCTGGCGAACGCTGCGAGCGGCTGGCCACTTGCGCAGGTGATGGCAAGCGAGGGAATTCCGCGGGCCTTCAGCGCTTCAGCGACTGCCACTACCTCAGAGGTTTGGCCAGAGCGGGAAATGAGCACCGGCACGCAATTTCCTGCACCTGCGGGAACAACATCCGGATAGAGCAATACCTCAGACGCCGGCAGTGCGCGGGAACGAAGGCCGGTCAGGCGGCCCATGGTCGCGGCCGCGGACAGAGCCACGTAATAACTGGACCCACATCCGATAAACAACCACTCGGCGGCACGCGCAAAACGCTTGGCGACGAACTCCAGGGTTTTCTTCTGGCGCAGATCTTCGAGACTCGCGGTCCAACACAGCGGCTGGGAAAAAATTTCATCCAAGCTGTAAGAGCCTGGAGCGTGCGCATTGTTTCCTGAGTTAGACAAGCGTGACCTCGATACCAGATTTCTTGAGTGCGGTCAGATCAGACTTCGGAATCGCATGGTCGGTGATAACGCCATGCAGCGAGGACGTAGGGCCGATCAAGGAAAGGCTGCGCCGGCCAAACTTGCTGAAGTCGCATACCGCAATCCTCTGCCGGGAGACTTCCAGCATCACGCGATTCACTTTCGATTCCAATAAATTGGGCGTACTCAGCCCGTACTGCACATCAAAACCATCCACCCCCAGGAACAACAAATCAGCATTCAGATGGCGCAGAGTTTCTTCCGCGATCGGCCCGACCAGCGAAAAGGAATTCTTGCGCAACGTGCCTCCGGTAAGAATCACATCCAAAGTCGTATTCGAAAGTTCAGCCGCGATATTTACCGCGTTGGTGATGATGGTTAGATTGCGAAAACTGCGTAATGCCCGCGCAATCGCGGTAGTCGTCGTGCCGGAATCGAGAATGACGACCTGACCCTCTTTGACAAAACGCGCAGCAGCTGAGGCGATATGCAGCTTCTCCCGGCGGTGAAGTTGTTCTTTCTCGCGCAGAGTTGGGTCCTGGAGCGCGCCTTCCCGCGCCGGCAGGGCCCCGCCATGACTGCGGTGCAATAGCCCTTGCTCATGCAGCAATTCCAGGTCTTTGCGAATGGTGACTTGCGAGGTCTCGAATTGTTTCGAAAGCTCGGCTACCAGGACCCGTCCCTCGCGGTTAACCAGCTCGATAATCGCGCGTCTGCGTTCTTCGTTCAGCACAAGGTTCCGCTCATCGTGGAGTCTGGGCCTGTTCCGGGGGTTGTGATTTCTGTTTCACTTTATAACGTTTTATTTCGTTTGTCCACTGACAAAACGGCCAACACGTCTGAAATGCCGCACAAACGTTCATCTCGACGGCGGGACGCAGCTAACGCTGCGGACTGAGGAATGAGTTTCCAGGAATTACGAGCCTGGTTCCCTTTTAGATGTGGCCCGGTTCCAAGGGCTACCTGGCTGGTTGGCTGTCGGCATGTGGTTGAGCCGCTTTAGTATTCGTTCCAGAATTTTTAAGCTTGTTAAAGACCGACTCATCAGCAGCTTTGGTTAGAGTTTTTGTCTTTTCGAATTCCGCTTTCGCTTCGTCCTTTTTGCCCATGGACTGGTAGAGTCTCGCAAGTCGCCAGTGGACATTGACATCGTTCGGACTCAATCTGGCAGCAATTCTCAATTCTTGCAACGCACTCTCCTGGCTGCCCTCATTTGCATACAGAATGCCAAGATCAAGATGGGGAAGCTCCATTCTTGGGTCGAGCTGGATCGCCTTGTGAAGCAGTGGAAGTGCGACTTCTGGATGATTCATCTTTATATGGGTATCGCCTAAATAGGCGAGGGCCTGGACATGATCTGGCACATTCGTTAGTTCGGCCTGGAACTCCTGGGCGGCTTCTTGGTATTGATGTTGTGTCCACAGCATGTATCCCAGGCCGAAGTGAACATTGGGTTCCATGGGATTCGCTTTGACCGCGGCGCGAAATTGTTGGATCGCTCCCTCGTGGTCGTTCATCTCATCCAGGGCCTCTCCCGCGAGCATGTCAGCTTCCGCTGACTCAGCATTCAAAGCCAGGATTTCGCGGTACACATCCAAGACACATTGATATTGCTTTGCGCCAAGACAGCTGTGGGCCAAAATGAGGCGGAGGGGAAGGTTCTGCGGGTCACTGGCGGTAGCGGTCTTTAGAAACGGAACCGCAGGCGCGTATTGCTGCTGCCCGTAGTAGGCCAAGCCGAGCAGCGTCTTCAGGCGCAATGCTTCCGGCGAGGCTGGCAGATGGCTGTTCAATAGCGGCCGGAAAACTCGGACCGCCTCCTTTAGATCACCTGCCTTGAATAGTGCAAGGCCGAGATTCATCTTCAAACCCGGCATGCCGGGACTCAGGGCTAACGCTTTCCTATAAAGAGGAATGGATTCCTGGTAATGCTCCTGTTGCGCTTCAAGAAAACCGAGATGCGCATAGGCTTCCGCGTTGGCGGGCTGCACTTTTAAAAACGAATGCCATGCCGCTGAGGCCCCGGCAATGTTCCCGGCTTTCTCGAGCGCGACAGCTTCCTGTTGCAGTTCACGCCCAGTCTGGCCGTGACCATTGAGCGACGTTCCAAACAGCACCGCCAAAATACAGGCGACCGATACCAGCCCTCTCATGCGCTTCTCCACTCGCATTCTCGCCCGCCCGGCAGGTCGCGCGCAACACCATGGTTCATGCACAAATAGAAAAAGCGCGGCGATATTTTGCCGCGCCCTTAACTCGTTCCGGAGTTAACTTTTCTAGAAGCTGAACTTTGCTCCCAACTGCAAGGTCCGAGGATCGTAGGTCGATGTCGGCTTGCCGAAGTGACCAGGATCGTTCTGCGTTGTGCCCAAGTTGAGGAATTGAACATGGTTGAAGGTATTGAAGGATTCGAAGCGTAATTCGAACTTCATCCGTTCAGTCAAGTTAATGCTCTTGAACAAAGCCATGTTGAAATTCAACAGGCCGGGTCCAACGATCGTGTCCTTGCGGGCATTTCCGAACCCGTCGTTAGTTCCACCAGCCCAAGGAGCTTTCGGAGCCGCGAACGAAGTGGGATCAAACCACTGGGTAGGTTTCTTGAGGTACTTGATTGGCCCGATCACATCCGGACGGTTGGTTGTACCGCCTCCCAAGCCCAGAGTATCACTACCAGAATAGGTAACCTGAAGTGGCACTCCAGCCTGGAAAACCGTAACGCCGGAGAACTGCCAGCCACCCAGAACACCATGAGCTGCCTTGTTCGTGCTATGCGCGAAGAACGGCAGGCTGTAGACGTAGTTGACGTTAAAGATGTGACGACGATCCAATGCTCCTGAACCCCTGTTGTAGCTCAGGTCAAATGGATTTGCCACACCATTCAGGTCGTTGCTAACAATGTCGATCTCATGCGACCAAGTGTAGGCCGCCTGCATGGTAAGTCCGTGACGGTTTTCTATACGGATACCCATCTGCAATGAGTTGTAGCTGAAGTTAGTGTTAGCCGCCTCCTGTGTGATGCCTGCGAAGCCTGGGAAAATTCTGTAAGCGTTCGGCTTCAAGGCACCCGAAGCAACCCCCTGCCGATCCAGCAAGTCGCCGTCCGGCAAAGTGTTGATCGGAATATCCGTACTTTGGTTCCAACCCCTGGTGCCGACGTACTGCACCTGTGCAATCACGGATTGAGTTACCTGCCGCTGCACACCCAGGCTGAACATCGCAGTTCCACCTGGTTTGTAGTTGTATGCCAGCGCAGCTTGAATCGACGCCGGGAACACGGGCGCCCCTGGCGATGAACCATCTTGGGCGCTGATTGTCGGATCAGAGAAGTAAACGTTGTTCACCGTCGGCTGGAATGCAAACGGCGGAGTTACGGCTGCATTGTAGACATCGTTACCTTGAACGCGCTCATAGAAGATTCCAGCGCCTCCACGCAACACGGTTTTGTTGTCATTGCCCAGAGCGTAAGCAAATCCGACTCGTGGTTCGGCAGTATGGTAGTAATTTTTGACGTTACCACGCGGAAAACCATCAACCCCGGCGGCCTTAATTCCGTTGAGGTAGAAAGGCTTGCCATTGAAAGTCGACAGTTGGGTAGGATCGATGCTTCCATTTGCAAGCACGGGATTCGGCAGCGAATGATCGTAGGCTTCGGGTAAGAAGTTCGACCACTGGTCATACCGCTCGAATGCGTGCGGCAGAACCTCGTACCTCATTCCCAAGTTGAGGGTCAGTTTATTGGTAACTCTCCAATTGTCATTCCCATAAAACGCGTAGTTATTGTTGACCCAGTGTTTGCCGGCAAGGAAATCCAGCTGCGTGAAAGCATCGGCGTCACCTAGCAGGAAATTAACCACCGAGTCTTTGGAAAATGAGCTATTGCTGAAGGTAAACGTTCCGTTGGTATTCGCCTGCAATTCCTGGTTCTTTACAGCATGCAACCAGCTAAAGCCGAATTTGAGTTGGTGGCGGCCATGCGTCCACGACATGTCATCGCGGGGTTCATAGCCAAAATACGAGTTCTTCCAGGGATAGTAACTTGGGTTCCACGTAATGCTGTTGGCTGGCGCACCATTCAGGGTGACACCAGGCAACCGGGCTTGCCTGTTATTGGCCAGCGGGAACAAGCTTGTAGCGTCATAGCCACTGGGCTGCGAGAAAGTCGTTTCGCCAGGGCCTACGATTGGATCGAGATGGATGGTGTTGCCGCTGAACAGGAAAGTGGTTTCATTGAGCAAGGTTGGCGAGAACGTTTGCGTCAGCTTGATGGTGGATGACCATGATGGGTTTTTCATGGCTGTTCCCACCGTTGGATAAGTACTGTTGCCCCAAAGCGGCGGGTAGATGCCTTGCGAAACTGCATCGTGCAGATAATGCCCCATCAACTGATACTTACTATTGATAGTGTGATCAATACGAGCCACTTCTTCACGAAGATTGGTCGGTTGAGGCACGGCAAGGAGGAATTGAGTACCAGAGTTCGGTTTCGGAAATGTTCCAGCATTCAGCATCCGAACTACGTTTTGATCAATCAAATTGGCTGGAATTAGACATGTGTTATTGCCGACGGTTGGTGCACACGGCGTAGTTCCACCCGGTTGGAAAAACGGCCCACCAGCAGTCAAGCCGTCTTGTGCATATAGCGCCAATTTTGCGGGATCCGTGGTCATAGGAACAATCGGCGCAACTGCATTGGCAACGACGTCGGTGGTGTTCGTTACATAGTTCAGATCCTGACCGAGGGTTGGGAAGTTGGATGCCGGAATAGCGTTTAGGGGTGATGGTGTGCTGGCCTGAATCTGCCGGCGTCCTTCTTCGTTAAAGAAGAAGAAGGTTTTCCTTCCGATGGGGCCGCCGATATTGCCGCCGAACACATTCAAGCGAAATTCCGGCCGCGGCTTTGGGACGGGTGCGTTCTTCAGGAAATAATTGTTGCCTTGGTAAACTTCGTTGCGGTTGAACTCCCACAAAGATCCATGGAATTTCTGGGTGCCAGATTTGAGAACCATGGCGATAGTTCCGCCAGAGCCGATTCCATAATCAGGTCCGTAATTGCTATCGAGAGTCTGGAATTCAGCCAGCGAATCGACGGAAGGAAGCGAACTAAAGCAGCCGCCGCAACCACGATCGTTCAACTCGCCGCCATCCAGCAGCCAGATGTTGTGAGTGTTACGGGTCCCGTTGAAGCTGATGCCGTTGGCGCTGGTCAGCGCGACAGCTCCGCTATAGGAAGGCAGGTTGTTGGACTTGCCCATGCCGAGCGATGCCAGGGACGTAACGTTGCGGCCATTGGTCGCAATCTGCGTCACCTGCTCACCGCTGATCAGGCTGCTGAGTTCACTGGTTTCGGTTTGCAGTTGGAGGGCATCGGCTTCCACCGTCACCGACTCTTGTGTGCTGCCGACTGCAAGTGAGATGTTCGCTTCCTGAGTCTGGGTGACATTCACCACAATTCCAGTCTTGGTGTATTTTTGAAAACCAGTCACAGACGCGGTCAGGGTGTACTTACCGACGCCTACGTTGGCGAAGCGATAATCGCCAGCGGCGTTTGAGACAGTTTCCCTTACCTGCCCAGTTGCAGCGTTTGTAATCGAAATAGAAACACCCGCGACTGCGGCTCCGCTGGGATCCATCACCGTTCCGGTAATGGTGGCGTTGTCCTGCGCCCAAGCTGCGGTAGCGAGTACCAGCAGAATAATACTGAACCGGACCACACGATTCATAAGTTTTCTCCGTTTTTGCGAGGTATCACGCGCCAACCTGTACATCAAGAAAGCGCTATCCCCACACGAAAGTAAGCGTTTTCTTGAGCATGAGCTTTACTCCGTTTTCATTTCCTTTGTCAAGACATATATTCCTTTTAGTACTCGGGTTTCAGCAATTTTGATGGCTCGATTCATGGGGCGTGGCAGCCTGTGATTTGATCATGGCCGGGGTAGGCGTTAGGAAATCGTTTACCTAAGCCATTTCGGTCCCGGAAATTCATTTCGCGCTTGAGCTGGGGCATTGTCCCGGAATCCGACCTGTCCCCGGCATGGGGCCGGGAAATCAGGCGGAAACGCCAGCCCGGGTCGAGTTATCTGGGTTCCGTGGACTTTAGATTACCGATTTCGGGAGGATGGGAGGAAACCACTCCGACCCCCTCCTGCACCGAGTAAAAACGGTCGGCAACCAGGTTGTTGAGGATCTGGATTTTTCCATCCGGCCAGGAGACGCTTGCCTTGTCCACTTTTCTGTGGTCACCCAGTCCGAAATGGAGGCGAAGATCGTTTTGCGATAAATAGCTGCCGCCACTCAATACTTCGCCAAGTTGCACCAGGCCCCCCGCAGTCACTTGCACGCGCGCATTTAAGGCGAGCCGGTTGCTTTTGACTCCCTCCAATTGAAAGCTGATCCAGTGGTTTGGCGGGCCGCCCTTTGGACGAAGGATCATTGGCCTGCCCACCAGGTTCTCGACCACCGCTTCGAGTTTGCCGTCGTTGAACAGATCTCCCACTGCCATACCACGGCTCACCTGCGGAATCTGGATGGCCGGCCCTGCCTGAGTACTGATGTCTTTGAAAATTCCATCGCGCTGATTCCGGAACAACAATTTCGGCTCGGCATACCGGAGCTTGGAGTGAACACTGTCCACCTGGGGATATACATGACCGTTGACCAGGAAATAGTCCTGCCAGCCATCGTTATTGAAATCGACAAAGGCATCTCCCCACCCTACGTAGCCCCTGGTCCCACTTGCAATTTTTGAAACCCCTGAGATGTCGGTGAAGCTCATCTCCCCATCATTGCGATAGAAGGCAGCATATTCATTGTCGAAATGCGAAATCAAAAGCGACATGCGCCCGGTATGGTCGAAATCGCCTATCGCGACGCCCATATTCGCCTGCGCAACGCCCTCTTCGCTCAGCGCCACACCGGAGGGAAATCCGACATCCTCGAACTTGCCCTTGCCATCACCACGGTAGAGATAGTTCGGTTGGCCGTCGTTGGTTACAAAAAGATCGAGTTTGCCGTCATTATCAAAATCGGACCACATAGCGGTTAGGCCATATCGTTTATCTGGATCACCCGCCCCGGATTTAGCGGAAACGTCGGTGAAAGTTCCGTCCCGGTGGTTGTGATAAAGACTGTCCGGCGATGCCTTCAAACCACGCGGCCCGCACTGCACATCGATGCCCATGTACTTGCAGGTATCGCTGGACCCGAATGCAGCCATGCTGTCCAGGCGAAAATCCACATAGTGAGAAACGAATAGATCAACCCATCCATCTCCGTCATAGTCTCCAAAAGCCGCTCCAGTGGCCCATTGCGTGTCGCCACTGAGACCGGCGTCTTTGGTCACATCGGTAAATGTGCCGTCGCCATTATTGCGATAGAGAACCACTCCGCCAAAACATGTCACCAGCAGATCGGCTCGCCCGTCGTTGTTGTAGTCGCCGACGATTGCTCCCATGGCCCATCCGGGACCACCGACCCCGGCTTTGTCTGTGACATCGGAAAATGTTCCGTCGTGGTTGTTGCGGTACAGGGCGCTCCGCGCTTTTTTGCCATGGAGCGCCATCTCCACGTTCGGTGCATTGGTGAAATAAATATCGGGCCAGCCATCGCCGTCATAGTCAATGAGAGCAACACCTCCGCTCATCGACTCAACAATGAATTTTTGTTCGGGGCTGGAGAGATGTTCAAACTGAATTCCCGTGGACGCAGTGATGTCGACGAGTTCGGGGTAGCTGGCATCGGCAGCCGAAGAAGCCGGTCCTGGCTTCACTTCCTGCGCAGCGCGACTTTGCGTCCCTGCTACAGGAACCAGAAATAGTGTGAGCAGGCCGGCGAAGATCTTGAACAATCCTCTTTGCAGATTCGGCATCGCGCCGGTGGACTTGCCAGGCTCGGGTATCATAGGTTACTAGGATTCTGACCGTTCCCATACTCGCACACGTGACAGGAGAAAATCCGTCATGAACAAAGTATTCGCTTCCCTGCTTGCGGCTGCTCTTATTACTTGCTGGGCGCCATCTTCAGCTCAATCGCAGGTCGCGGAGTCGCACGCGTTGTCCATTGGCACCACGATTCCCGTAATGTTGGACAAGTCGGTCGATGCGCGCAAGAACAGGGTTGGAGATGAAGTACTCGCGCAAACTACAGAAACGGTCAAAGAAGATGAGCAGATCATCATTCCCAAAGGTTCGAAAATTCTCGGTCATGTAACAGAAGCCAAAGCCCGCACCCATGATGACCCGAACTCGATACTGGGAATAGCTTTCGAACGCGCGATCCGGAAAAGAGGCGGCGAACTCCCACTGAAGCTGACCATTCAAGCGGTCGCGCCGGATCGCACTTCCACAGATCCCCCACCGGAGATGGGCACGCTAAAGCCCGCCGACAGCCCCGGCAGTATGGGCCCCATGAATCATCCAAGCACCATGGGCGCAAACGCCGATCCAAATGCAGGCGCGCCTGGAAGGCCGGACAGCCCGATAAATGCTGCTTACGATCAGTCCGGCGGCCGCACCGCAAACGGTGGACTTACGCCCCAGTGTCACGGAGTCCTTGGGATCGAAGGGCTGTCGCTGGCCTTTCGTCCAAACGACGCCACCAAGACTCCACTGATTGTTTCGCAAACGAAAAACGTACGTTTGGACGGCAGAACTCAGCTGATGCTGCGCGTCACCGCCCAATAGTTTCTTAATGCGTTTCCAATTCCATTACCTCGATAGAATTGGGAGGAAGCGTGTGCGAAAACTGCGCCGCCGCATTTCCGATCGTGCTTTCCTGGGGAACGATTTTCTTGGGTTCAAGGATTGTGTTAGTAGACTCTAGTGTCTTTGCGCTCAAAGCGATTATTTTCCCGCGCTTGGCCACCTTGGAGACACCATTCAGCCGGATCGCCAGCGTCCGCGGAGTTGCGGTCGCATTCACTAACTTCAAGAACAACTTTCCACTCTTGGAATCACGAGTGACCGAGTAAAAGAACCGCAACGGTGGGCTATCGACGCTGGCGTTCACAATCTGATCGCCGATATGGTTGCTGAACATCACTTGCGCGTAGTAGCTGGGTGACCCGTAACTCGTAAGCCCGTCGTAGCCGATCAGGTCGGACTCCCATTGCATGCCTCCGGTATTCACATTCACGAACAGAGGCGCGTAGCAGGACATGATGATGAGATCGCTATTTCGTTCCATGCCTGTCATCCAAGCGGCATCTCCGAGGGCGGCATTGAAGTTGGGAGTCGGGCTTCCTTCCCGCGTGGCCCATTCACCCACAAAAATCTTCGGGCCTTGCCGGTCAAATTTGTCATAGTGATTCACATCGTCATAGAACTGCGACGCAGAATGATAGAAGTGGTCGTCAACAACATCCGGCACCACGCTCTTGACCGGAGTCGTGGCAATCAATTGCAGGTCAGGATATTTCGCCCTGATCGCTTTGAAAAACTGCGTGAAGCGCCGGTCATAGCTGCCGCTGTTGTCATGATTGTCTTCATTGCCAATTTCTACGTAAGTCAATTTGAAGGGAGCGGGATGACCGTCTTTCGCCCGCTCCGCGCCCCATTTGGTATTTGTGCTGCCGGTCACGTACTCGATTTCGTCGAGCGCCTCCGCGATAAACGGTTCCAAGTCCGGCCCGGGCTTCACGAAATCCTGCCGTCGTGAATATCCGGCATACACACCCAGCACCGGCTCAATGTTCAAATCTTCACACCATTCCAGGAACTCAAGCAGGCCCATGCCATCCGAAGAAAGATAACCCCAGGGGCTCGGGTGCGTGGGCCGGTCCACCAGCGGACCGATCATTTTTTGCCAGGGGAAACGATCCGCCACGTGGTCGCCTTCCAGATAATCTCCGCCGGGGAAACGCAGAAACGTTGGGCGCAGCCCGGCAAGCATCTCCATGAGGTCGATGCGGTTGCCATTCTCTCGATTTTTGTAGGTGGGCGGGAAAAGTGAAGCCAGGCTGAACCACAACTTCCCCGGTTTTCCCGCAGTCAGTACTAAACGATTGTGGGCAGATGCAACGCTGGAATCGGAACGCAAACTAAACTTGTACTGTTTCCAGTCTGAACTGATTCCCGCAACCGTAGTGGATGCCAGCACCTTGCTGGTCTCCTCGTTAATGATCCGCACCATAATCGGACCGATGGAGGAATCGCCAGCCTTGGCGTAGAACGAACCTTGATAGGTCGTATTTGGGCGGACCGGGATTCCCCAATAACCTAAATTTGAAATGCCGGCCTGATCGGTGTCCGTAGCGCTGCGAATCGTGACCGCCAGACTCAACGGCAGAGCAGCGCTTGGGCCGTTCTTCATATCCATGACCATGGATGCATCCGCATTGCCGGCTTCGTAGAGGACCCAATGAAAAGGCTGGAGTCGCCGGTTGTCGGTGAAGGCGCGATTTCTCACCAACTCGGCATATAGGCCGCCATCGTAGGAATAGTTGATCTCCTCAGTCATCAAACCATAGAGCATCGGGCTTACTTTGCCTTTAACCTGGTTCACGTCGATCGACAGTGTAAGAGTCTGAGCTGCGAGAAAGTTTGAGACCGCAAGCGCGGCAAGCAAAGCGAATATTTGAAGGCAACGTGATGAGTGCAAGGAAGCGACCTCCCGGGTAGTTGTGCCTACACACCTCAAGAACAGAAACGCTCCCCGACTGACGCACTTCCGCCAGTCAGGGAGTGGATTTTTACTTCTGATCGAGCTGAATCACCTGGATGGAGTAAGCAGGTGCCATGTAGTGCATCGTGCTACTCACATTTTTCAGCTTACTCTCGACCGAGGCGACCTGAGCAAACGTTTACTCATACGCGCCAGTCATTGTAAGGCAATTGCGTCCACTTGTAGTAATCGGAGATCGCTGGCCGCGAATTCGCGAGACTAAGCGTAGCTAAGTCGAAGGATTTTTAGAGGATGCGCGAGCATTCGGCCTACAAAAAAACGAGTTCGCTGCCATCAATGGCTTCATTCCGTTGCGATAGTCGCGCTCCCTCAGTCCGGCAACAGCGGTATCAATGGTTACCACCAGCGCGGAGAAGCCCGCATTACGAGCCCGCTCGATGGAGGCTTCGGCTGGTCCGCTGCCTCCTAACAGGTACAACTGATACCAAACCGGCCCATCCGACACTGCCTTCACATCTTCCATGCGGTGTCCGGAAATTGTAGAAAGAATATATCCAGTGCCGGCAGCCCCAGCGGGGCTAGCCGCGGCTACTTCTCCTTCGCGATGCATCATGCGGCTGTAGCCGACTGGCGCGAGGATAGCGGGAAACGATAAATCAAAACCTAATACTTTGGTACGCAAGTCGCATTCGCCGAAGGCTACGGCGTTACGCGGGCGAAAAGTAAGGAATTAAATGCGGCGCAATGTGCGCGCAGTGTAACTTCGTCTTCCGCGCCACCGTCCAGATAGTCAAAGACGACTTTAGGCAGACGCTCCCGAGCCATGCGACGCAAATCGCCGATATTGATCGCAGTTGAGAGATTCATGAAGGCAAGCGAGGCCCAGTTTAGTGAGCCAGACCGAGATAGTTGCCGTATCCCACGATGACGGTAGAGCCGACAAGCAACATAAGCGCCAGAGCAAGTAAACCTCCCGCGGTCTTGCCCGCGCCTTTCCACTCTTTCAGGCCAATCCCCCACAAACTGCTAAAGATAATGATGCTGGCCATGTGAAGAGTCCAGCTGGAAAATTTGTACTGGCCCATTTGGGTTTCACCCATGGTGTAAAAGAAGAACTGAAAATACCAGGTGGTACCGGCCAGCGCGCACAGCAAATAATTACGCAGCATGGGGACACGCTTAGTTGCAGACGTAGGTTCAAGTACGGCGATGCGGGACGGCGCATGCTCCACTACTTCCCGGCTCGGCGCGTCTAGCGCAGTTTCCAAGGTGGGCGATCCATCTCCCATCTGCCCCGGCTTCGCGCTGAAATATTGGTGGCCGGTGTGGTTACGAAAATTCAACCACATGCACCAGATGAAATTTGTGGTGAAGCCTCCTACCAGCACCACGATCAGCACCGGCAATCCCTGCCATAAAACGGGGGTCCCGTGGTTCAAGGTGAGGGCCTTGATGGGATCACCGGCAGCCAATCCGTAAGCGAAGCACGCGCTCATTACACCGGATAGGATCGCGACACCAGTTCCCTTCTTCAGATCAAATTCCTTGATCACCGCCTGCTTCTGTTCCGTGGACATCCTGCGTTCCTTGGAAATACCGGCGAGTCCTGCGACCGCGATTCCCACGAGACACACGAAAATTCCCAGCAGAATCACACGGCCTGAAGTCGTACCGACTACGTGGCTCATGAACTCACCGCTGAAAATCGGGGGCATCAGCGTCCCGAACGCCGCGCACAACCCCAATACCATCGCCATGCCAAGGGATAGGCCCAAATAACGCATGGTGAGGCCGAAGGTAAGGCCGCCGACTCCCCACAGCAATCCGAAGAAGCATGCCCAGAACAAACTTGCAGCAGGAGCTTCATGAAGGACGGCCATCAAATCTTTGGTAAGCAGTCCCGCCAGAAACCACGGGGCAATGATCCAACTGAAGAAACCGCCGGCCAGCCAAAACGTCTCCCACGCCCAACCCTTCACGCCACGATAGGGGACGTAGAAGCTCCCCGAGGCCAAGCCGCCCAGCCAGTGATACAGAACTCCAATTGCCGGATTTGGATTCATAAGCTCCTTAGGATTCTTCGCATGAAAAGATCAGCATACTTCAACACACCCCATACCCAGCAGCGCGGCTGCGCAAGCCTGGAAAACGCAGCCGAAGAGATCATGTCGCCCGCAAAGGGCGCACCGGTGGCGGGATCAATCGGCCGGCAAAAGTTAGTCGGACCCGGCACACAAGTTCCGCCTGCCGCCACCGGAGTACCTAACCCGGACAAAGACGAAAAATTGCCTTGCAGCCAGGCCGGCGGCGGAGCGTTAAAGAAAGCGTTACTTCCCCGGCGAATTCGCCAGCCTTCGTAGTTCGCCAGGAAAAAACTTCTGTTTCTACCGTCGTAAAGTTTGGGAATATAAATGGGACCACCCACCACAAAGCCGAATTTGGTTTTGCCGCAACACCGGCTTGGTCCCGGATTGAAAGGGCGAGAAGGCATCCAGTGCATCGTTTCTGAGAAACTCAAACGCAGTCCCGTGCAATTGATTGGTCCCGACTTTTGCTCACGATGTTGACTTGGTTGGCGCTGAATCCGTATTCCGCAGAGTAGGTTTCGCTCTGCACCTTGAATTCCTGGATGGCATCCTGCGACAGAATAACCGCCGGAGTATTCAATGCGGTGTCGGTATTGACCAAGCCGTCCAAGGTGTAGTTGTTGGATGTCGGGCGGCCTCCATTAATGCTGATGGCGGTGCCAGATCCCCACAAGACTTTTTGACTGAGGGCAGCGCCCGCGATTGAGGAATTCTCTTTCGCTGGCCGCTGAAAAATCGGGTTGACACACTGCACGCCTTCCCTGGCTATGCGGGTGCACCCCGACCGTCCGGCACTGTAGTAAGCATTGAGGGCGATTGTCAAGCAAAATAAATTTGTTTACCTATTGAATTATTTAGGATATCGTTTTTCTATTGAAATTTTAGAAGCGCTCTGAAAAACTTAGGCATTGGCCGGCAATTCTCCATCAAAGCACGTGTCCGTGAACCACGCAGGAAAACGTCGGGACGCAGAGAAGGTTACTGAAATATGGGACAATCGTTGCGTACACCCTATAGTCAGGTGCTTACTCTTTTGGTGAGGCGCATACATTGACCAAATTGGCTCCGCGACGGCTGTATCTGATTCCAGTCCTTTCCAAGGCGCTTGATATTCTCGAATTGCTGCAAACGGAACGCGTTCCGCTCGGTCTTGAGGCGATCTACCAGCGCACTCATATTTCCAAGACCACGGTTTACCGCATCCTGAAGACATTTCTGCATCGCGGCTATGTGGCCCAGTCCCAAGACGGCCTATATCGTTTGGTCGCGCGGCCTAAAAAGGCCCGCTTTGGTTTTGGCGGCGAGTCCGCGGAGATGCCTTTTTCTGAGGCAGTTGCGGATAGCCTGAAAAGCGCGGCCGCCGCAGCCGGAGTGGACTTGGTCATGCTTGACAACCGCTATGACGGCGCAACCGCAGTGCGTAACGCGGATGAATTTTTGGCCCGCGATGTAGACCTGGTAATCGAATTCCAGATTGACCAGCGGGCCGCGCCGGTCATCGCCGATAAAATTAACGGGGCGGGTATTCCAATTATCGCGGTCGATATTCCCCATCCCCACGCGACTTTCCTTGGGGTAGATAACTACCGGGTGGGGTTCGAAGCGGGCGAATACCTGGCCCAATACGCAAAGAAGGCGTGGGATGGTAAGGTTCGCTGGGCATTGGGCCTGGATATTGAGGAAGCAGGTCCCCTGGTCCAAAGCCGTGCTACAGGTGCATTTGAAGGCATCCGCTCCAAACTGCCCGGGATTCCCGACGAGTCCATGGTCCGATTGGATGGACGCGGCATGCGCGATAAGAGTTACCGCATGGTATTCGATTTCTTGCGACGCCATGCTAAAGACCGGGGAATCTTGATCGCCGCAGTAACCGACACCAGCGCCCTCGGCGCTGTTCAAGCTATTCGGGAATTACGCAGAGAGAAACATGTGGCTGTCGTGGGACAGGATTGCATTCCGGAGGCCCTTGAGGAGATGAGCATCCCGGGCAGCCCCCTTATCGCCTCGGTTTCTCACCAAGCCCAGAGTTACGGGCCGTTGCTTATCCGCTTAGGCCTGGCGATCCTCAGCGGCCAGCGTGTGTCCCCCTATAACTACGTGGAACATAAGCTTGTCACCGCTGCGGCCACCCGAAACGTCGTCCGCAGCTAGACTACTCCCGCACCAGTTTCGCCATATCGTCGCCACAGTTTCCCCTCACAATGTTTTTCATTAGAAACTATTGTTCTATTGCATCAATGAAGTATTATACTTTTGCGTGCCAGACGGACGGCCCAACCCCGAATTACACGGAAGATGCTGGTTCAGCTTGGGAAATTCTGACAAGATTGAGAACTTATGAAAGTCAAAACAAGACTGCAATACCTCGAAGACCGATGGGATGATCGTGCGGTCGAGAACATGGAGGAAGCCGAGTGCCTGCGCTATCGCTCCAATCTGCTGGGCTCGGATCTCCGCATTACAAATTTCGGTGGTGGAAATACCAGCTCGAAGATTTTGCAGACCGATCCATTGACCGGCAAAAAAGAAGAAGTACTGTGGATCAAAGGCAGCGGCGGCGACCTTGGAAGTATCAAGCTGTCGGGACTGGCAACACTTTACCTGGACAAACTGCACGCCCTCGAAAACAACTACCGAGGAGCAGAGCATGAAGATGAGATGGTCGGGATGTATCCACTTTGCACCTTTGGCAAAAATGCGGTTGCGGCATCCATTGATACTCCGCTGCACGGCTTCCTCCCCTTCCGCCACATCGATCACTTGCATCCTGACTGGGGTATCGCGCTGGCGGCCTCGGCCAACGGCCGTGAGCGGATGGAGGAATTCAACCATCTGTTCGATCACCGCCTGATCTGGGTCCCCTGGCAACGCCCTGGATTTGAATTAGGAATGATGTTGCGTGATGCAGTCCTGAAAAATCCAGGCTGCGATGGAATTGTTCTGGGCGAGCACGGACTTTTTACCTGGGGCGAAACCCAGCACGAATGCTACGAGAACACGATTTCGATCATCGACGAACTCGGCCAATTCGTGCAGAAACATACGGACCAGCAGGATGAAGCGCTTTTCGGCGGGAAGCAGTATGAAACCGCGCCCGAGCACCGTGAGATCGCATGGGATATCTTTCCCTATATACGCGGCCGCGTTTCCGCTTCGCGCCGGTTGATCGGCAACTTCAGCGATCTTCCCGAGGTTCTTCGCTTCGTGAATTCTCGCGATGCAAAGGATCTTGCTCATCTTGGCACCAGTTGCCCTGACCATTTCATTCGCACCAAAGTTCGACCGCTGTTTGTTGCGTTGCACCCTGCAACCGGCGTCGAGGGATTGAAGCAACAGATCGATTCATCGCTGGCCACGTATCGCAAAGAATACGCGGAATACTACAAGTCATACGCGCTGCCGGATTCGCCGGCAATTCGCGATGCCAACCCCACGGTTGTACTCATTCCTGGTGTTGGCATGTTCAGCTTTGGAAAGAACAAGACGGAGGCACGCTTAACCGGTGAGTTTTATGTCAATGCGATCCACGTAATGGAAGGTGCGACTTCCCTCGGCGACGGAAATGCTCCGAAGACCCTGCCACAAGCAGGCGCAGCAGCGCCGACTGAGGCTTTCCAGGTGCATTCTAACTATGTAGCCTTGCCCTTGTCGGAGGCTTTTCGCATTGAATACTGGGCGTTGGAAGAAGCCAAGATCCGCCGTCAGCCTGCGGAAAAAGAATTAAGCCGGCAAATCGTGCTGGTGGTTGGAGGCGGCAGCGGAATTGGCCGTGAGACCGTATTGCTTGCAGCAGAGCGCGGCGCCCATGTCATAGTCGCTGACCGCGACAGTGAGGGAGCAAAAAAGGTGGCGGAAGACGCAAAAGTCATCGCCGGAAAAGAAGCTGCACGAGCAGTCCCAGTTGATATCAGTCAGAGAGAAGCCATCCGTCAGGCAATTCGGCAACTGATCGCCGAGTACGGTGGGCTGGACATTCTCATCAATACGGCAGCCTTGTTTCCTGCGTCGCCTGATGGTCAAATTAGCGACCGGCAGTGGGGAACGACCCTGGAGTTGAATGTTACTGCAAATTATCTGCTTGCAGACGAGGCTGCCCGCATCCTGCGTGACCAGGACCTCGAAGCGTCCGTCGTGCTGACCAGTTCAGCCAACGCTATCGTGGCCAAGCGCGGCAGCGAAGCCTACGACGTAAGTAAAGCGGCGTTAAGCCACCTGGTGCGAGAGCTGGCAATTTCCCTGTCGCCGAAAATACGCGTGAATGGCATCAGCCCTGCCACCGTGATCAAGGGATCTACCATGTTTCCTCGTGATCGCGTGATCGCGTCACTTAAGAAATATGGGATCGCTTTTGAGGCTGCCATGACTGACGAACAATTGCGAGGCCTGTTGGCAGACTTCTACGCCAAGCGCACTCTCACCCATCATGCGATTGATCCAAAAGACTGCGCTGAGGCCATTCTGTTTCTGGCTGGCCCGAAGTCACGCTGCACCACCGGTCATTTGATTCCAGTCGATGGAGGACTCACCGAGGCCTTCATGCGATGACTGGCACTCTCCACGTTCGCACATCTGCACAGGGCAACGATGGGCCGCCATCCGGCGACACCCGGGCCTTAGTCGCAGTTGATTTGGGTGCGGAGAGTTGCCGAGTTTCCCTGCTGCGGTGGATCAACGAAGTTCCCGAGATCACCCTCGCACACCGTTTTCCAAATGCACCGGTCCTCACCAGCGACGGCTTGCGATGGGACATCCAGAAAATCTACGCTGGCGTAGAAGAAGGACTGCGCGAATGTGCGCGTGTCGCCACCGAAGGCATCGCTGCCGTCGGAGTCGATGGCTGGGCGGTGGATTATGTTCGTTTGGATTCTCAGGGAAAATTGATCGCCAATCCATTCTGTTATCGGGACGAACGCAATGTGACAGCGCAAAAACAAGTACACAAGCGAATTCCCGCTGAACGGCTTTATGAGTTGACTGGCGCCCAGAGTCTTCCGCTGAACACCCTGTATCAGCTCTTCGCAGACAGCGCCTCCGGAATCGAGCAAAGCGCGAGGTGGGTGAATTTGCCGGAGTACGTACTCTATCGTTTGGGCGGAAAGCTCATCTCCGAGTACACCAATGCAACCCATACCGAACTGCTTGGCGTAAGCAATCACTCCTGGTGCCCAGAAATATTCAGCGCTGCTGGTCTGGATATTAATGCTGCGCCCCCTCTGGCGCGGAGTGGAACCGAGATCGGCCAAGTAACCGGCCCCTTGGCGAAATTGCCCGCGTTTCGCAATACGCGACTGATCGTGCCGGCTTGTCACGACACCGCGTCGGCTATCGCGGGAATTCCAGCGCATGGAAATGACTGGGCCTTTATCAGTTCGGGTACATGGTCTCTGGTGGGTTGTGTGCTTGATTTGCCCAACGTTTCTGCTGCCGCGCGCGACAAGAATTTCAGTAATGAAGGCGGCGTAGGCGGCAAGACTTACTTCCTCAAGAACGTGAATGGCATGTGGCTGCTGCGTCAGTGCATGGAGCAATGGCAATCACAAGGCGCGGCATGGACGCTGGACGATCTAATCACTGCGAGCGCAAAACTTCCTGCACATGACCATTTATTGGACGTGGACGATCCTGACTTGCTTCTGCCGGGAAATATGCTGTCACGCATCAATGCCCAACGACTGAGGAATGGGAAGTCTGCCATCTCCGAGCAATCTGCGGATGCCCCCGTCGCGGCAAATTTAATTTTCCACAGTCTCGCCGCTCGCTATGCCGCTGTCTTACAGGATGTAATGAAGATCACCCAAAAAACGTTCGCGCGGTTGTACATTGTGGGCGGTGGAAGCCGGAATGGATTTCTAAATCGCCTTACCGCCAAAGCAACAGGATTGAAAGTAGTCGTAGGTCCTACCGAGTGCGCCACCATTGGCAATTTCGCCATTCAGCTAGCGGCGCTTGCCCGTGAATACAGCGACAGAACTGGCGTAAATGAGGCTGTGGTCGCGAAGTTCGCGGAGTTACTCGCGGGCAGACCAGTTGCATCCGCAGCGCAGCAGGCGCCGTCCGCATCAAGCGAGCGGCAAGAATCGATCCCAGAATCAGAGAGGCCCTCAGCATGACTGACAAGCAAGAGAAGCGGATCTACCGAGCGCTGGATGCTCTTCATATTGAGTTACCCTCCTGGGGGTTTGCCAACACGGGTACCCGGTTTGGAAAATTTGTCCAGGCAGCGGCGGCGATCTCGACTGAAGACAAGTTCAGCGATGCCGGACAAGTGCATGCGCTGACTGGTTCCTGTCCGACGGTGGCATTGCATATCCAATGGGATATGCCGAAAGGGTTGGAACAAGCCGGAGAAATTGAAGGTCTGGCGGAGAAATATGGAGTCCGCCCCGGATCGATCAATCCCAACGTGTTTCAGGATCAAGAATATAAGTATGGTTCAGCGGGCAACCCTGATCCGGCAATCCGCAAGCGCACCATCCATCACATGGTAGATTGTGTCGCCATCGCTGATGCGCTCAAATGCCGTGACATCTCACCCTGGTTCGCCGACGGATCGAACTATCCCGGGACCCAGAACATGCGGAAGCGCATTGCCTGGTTCGAGGAAGCCCTAAAAGAAGTCCATGCGCGACTCAGCCCAAAGCAACGTCTACTGATCGAATACAAACCTTTCGAACCGGCCTTTTACCATACCGACGTCGCCGACTGGGGAATGGCTTTTCTTCTGGCTAAGGCAGCAGGACCACAGGCACTTGTTCTGGTCGATACCGGCCATCACTACCAGGCCCAGAACATCGAACAGATCGTGGCCTGGCTGCTGCATCACAACATGATCGGGGGTTTTCATTTCAACGATCGCCGTTATGCGGACGACGATCTAACTCTCGGCTCGATTGATCCCTACCAAATCTTCAGGATCTTCCATGAAATTCATACCTACGAATGGGAAACTAGCGCCCCCACAGACATCGCCTACATGGTGGACCAAAGCCATAACCTCAAAGGGAAAATGGAAGCGATGATCCAGACCGTTTGCACGGCGCAAGAGCTCTACGCCAAGGCCTCCTTGGTCGACCACGAAAAACTGGCGAAGCTCCAGCAAAGCTGTTCACTGGTGGACGCGGAAGAATGCCTGCGCTCCGCGTTTTGGTGTGACGTAAGGCCGGTCATACAAGACTGGCGCAAAAGTCACGGCCTGCCGCAGGATCCGATGCAGGCTTTCCGCGAAAGTGGTTATCTGGAACGCATCACAGCCGCCCGCCGAGAGCGCAATGTCGGCTCGGTCAGCACGTACGCGTAATTGAAGCATGCCTACTTCGCGGTCATTGCCGCCTGAGTGAACTCAACATCGAGTGTAATCGATACATCATCTCCCACCATCGTCGGGGCCCCGCTGACGCCGAAATCGTTGCGATTGACCTTGGTTGTGGCCGAAGCGCCAACGTGCGTGTTGCCTCTTGGGTCCTTTACTGGAGCCGACGGCCCATCCACGTCGAGCACGACTTCTTTGGTCACGCCGTGCATGGTAAGGTCGCCCGTAATTTTCAACTTGCCTTCGCCCGCGGATTCAGTTTTCTTTGATTTGAAGGTGATGGCGGGGTATTTCTGCACATCAAAGAAATGCGCACTGCGGAGATCGTTATCGCGCATTTCGACGCGCGTATCGATCGAGTTTGTGTCAATGGTGGCCTCAAGCGACGTCTTGGTGACATCTTTCGGATCGTAGTTGACCGTGCCTGTCACCTTCTGAAATTGGCCACGAACCGTGGAGATCCCCATATGGCGAACGGAAAATTGTGCCGCGGAATGGGCGGAATCGATTTGCCAGGTTTCGCTTTGCGCTACAGCACTAACCGCGGCAAGAGCAAACAAAATTGCGCCAAAGGTTACTACGTATTTCTTTCGATCCATGAAGTATTCTCCTAAGTCTCAAACCTTCGATGCTGGCCCGTTCGTCAGGACTCAACTTTATTTCACCTGGAATTCATAGGTACCCGAACCGATCCGCAAAACGGGTGATCCCGACTCCTGCTGCGCCGCCACTGGCTGTCCATCCTGAGTGATTTGCGTGTTGGGAATCGCAGGCAAATATACCTTGGCCGACGTATTCGCCGGAACGGTAACCTTCAATGAGAACGGCCCGGATGGAATGCCGTTCCAGTCGGTAACGATCTTACCGTAAACCGAGTCGTATTCGCCGTGAGCGTGATCCATAGCAGAGTCTAGCCGCGGACGAATGACAATTTCCCGGAAGCCGGGCCCGGTAAGCGTGGTGTTAATTCCAGCGACATCCCGGTAAACCCAAGCCACGACAGAGCCGAAGGCATAGTGGTTGTACGAGTTCATCGCCGGATCGCCGGTGTCCCCGTTCCAGCGCTCCCACCACGTCGTTGCCCCCTTGGAAAGCATATAGCCCCAGGAAGGATATGTCTCATTCATCAACAATCGGTAGGCTACGTCGGTCCTCCCGTGGTTGGAGAGTGTGAACAGCAGGAACGGCGTCCCCAAAAACCCTGTGGATAAATGCCAATTCTTGGATTCGATGTCCTTTACCAGCTTTTCCGTAAGCTTTGGCTGCAAAGATTCTGGCGCCATCTTGGTGTAGAGAGCGACCACGTAAGAGGTCTGCGTGCCGGTCCCAACCGTACCGTCATCCTTTATATATGCGGTGCGGAAAGCCGAGCGAATGTTTTGCACCAGATCCGAGTAGCGTTTGGCGTCGGCCTCATTGCCTACTGCGTGCGCCATCTTCGACATCATGTCTGCGATGAGCGCCCAGTAAGCGCTTGCCAGCAGGGTCTTATCGGTGTGTTCGTCCGGTGCAAGCCAGTCGGCGAAGTTGGGGCCGACCCCTTTCTCCCGCAGGAAATTCGGGTTCGCGTTTTGGATAAATTCCATCCAGCGTTCCATGGCATTCCAGTGCTGTTTGATGATTTGCCGATTGCCGTATTGCAACCAGGTCGTATACGGGATGATCACGCCGGCATCGCCCCAGCCCGGCGCTCCAATCGAGCCCAGGCCGCTGAGCATATCGGGAGAAACGTTGGTGAACGCACCCTCCGGCGTTTGTGCGTCAACTACGTCGTCCATAAATTTCTGGGAGAACGCGGCAATGTCGTAGTTGTAGGTTCCAGTCCGCCAGAACACACCTGCATCGCCCATCCAGCCGAGCCGTTCGTCGCGTTGCGGGCAATCGGTCGGGATGCTAAGGAAGTTCCCGCGCTGTCCCCACAGACCGATGGACCACATCTTGTTGACCAATTCACTGGAGGTTGTCAGCCTTCCCGTAGGCTCGCCCTCAATGCTGGTCGCGACGTTCCCCGTGAGAGAAGCGGTTGTCGGTTGGCCGGGAAAGCCTGATACTTCCACGTAGCGGAAGCCGTGAAAAGTAAAATGCGGCGCAAAAGTTTCTTCTCCCCCGCCCTTCAAAATGTAAGTATCCGTAGCATCGGCGTTGCGGAGATTTTGGCGATAAATACTTCCGTCGGGATTGAGAATTTCCGCGAAGCGCAGCCGCACCACGGTGCCGGCTGTGCCGCTCACTTTGAGCGTGGCCCAACCCACCATGTTCTGCCCCATATCGACAACATAGGTGCCATTAGGAAATGGTGTCACGGATTTAGGCTCGATGTTTTCCGTAATTTGCACCGGTGCTGTGTTCTGACTAGAGACCACGATTGAGGGCGTCGGAGCAACCGCGGCAGATGACCAGCTGCCGTCATTGAATCCACTCTTATTCCAGCCTGCTTGCTCTGCGCGTGCGTCATAAACTTCGCCCGCATAGATTTCTGAATGCAGGATCGGCGATTGTGCAGCCTTCCAGGAATCATCCGAAACTAAGGTTGCATGACTGCCATCCTCGTAATCGATTTCCAATTGCGCCGCAAGACGGTCCGGCGGAGGGAAAAGACGAGCGCTCGCCCAGGTAAGACTGCTTCCATACCATCCGTCTCCCAAGATAGCGGCGATACAATTCGGACCGCTGGTCAACGAAGACGTGACATCGTAGACCTGATAAAGCACACGCTTCCGGTAGTCGGTAAAATCCGGAGTGAAAATATCTTTGCTCACCCGCTCTCCATTCAGGAATATCTGGTAGCTTCCGAGAGCTGTGGCATACAAACGCGCCGACTGCACTTTCTTTGATACAGCAAAAGAACGCCGCAGCAGCGCTGCGGGCTGGGGAAACGGCGCAGGAACGCCGAGGCGGGTGTCATTTAGATTTCCAATTACCGCGGCCGATTTCCAATTCGAGTCGCTTCCCAGCCGGGCCTTCCATTCTTTCCCGGTGGCAAAGCGTTTCACATTTCCATCAGCACTGGTGATTTTCAGTAATGCACCCATTGCGGCTGTGACCGCTTTGGCTTTCGATTCTGGACCGAAACTATCAGGCTTCGCGGCGGTAACCGTCACATCAATGGAATTCCTGCCAGCGGCCAGCTGGTCGCCAACCTCCTGGCGATCAAACTGCGTCCAGCGACTCTTTGAACTTACTTCCCTGCCATTTATTTTTACGGTGAAGTTCCCACGGGCAATCACAAAAATGGCCGCACTTTTCGGCTTCTGGGGAATGGTGAAATCCAAATGAAACGTGGTTGAAGTATCAACCGCGACTTTGAAGGCATCCTGACCGGGCGCCCAAATCCACTGGACGGCGTTCCAATCCGCTTTCTCTTCGGGGTTGGTCCAGGTAATCCACTTCGCTTTCCAATCCGCTTTCTCAAGCAAACCCATTTCCCACCAGGCAACATTGGATTCGGAAACCTGGCCAGCCGCATCCCAGGTTTTCACCTCCCAGTAGTAACGTTTTCTCGACTCCAACTTCGGGCCGCCGTAGAGAATGCCTACCGACTCTCCGGAACTCTGCTTTCCGCTGTCCCAAACATCGGCTTTCGCATGGCGCAGATTGTCCATGCTGCTGGCAACCATAATCTGATACGCGGCCTGTTGCCAATTCCGTTCGGCGGAATCGCTTTGCCAGGAAAGCTGTGGAGTGGCTGCATCGATACCGAGGGGATTCTTTAAATACTCGCACCGAAGGTGAACGGGTGTGGCGTACGCGGCACTTACCAGAAAAAGCACTGCGAGTATCTTTCTCATGCTGGCTACGCTCCTAAGATAAGGTTTGCCGGATGAACGGTACCTGGCAAAATTTGGGTAAATCAACGCTACACAAAATCACGTGCCAGGAAGTTAAGCAGCCTGGCACGTGACTGGCAATGGGTCGCGGAACCGTGGGAGTTCCGCAAGAAAACGTGCGCCGCGTTAGCGCCTGGAGGCTAAAAGCTAGACACCGCCGCACGTTCTCGCACGAACTTTAGTGGGACAACGGACCCATGTCAAGCAAATCACAATTTGTCTACCTATTGAATTTCACAAAATAGAACTAGGCCAGGAGCACAAAGGGGGTGCCTGCAAGAGGCTCGACTGGCTTTCGGAAAGATCATGCCGGGTTGTCATTTGTGTTATTTTGTTTCAAATACGAAACTAAACCCCCATTGACAAAACGGAGGCAAGCAGCATAAAACATTTCGCACAGCTCAAAATGCTATGACTTCGAAGGCCAACTGATGTGGTCATTGAAATTGCTTTGCCGTGAAATCAGCGGTTAGCAAGGCCCCCTTCTTGAACCAGCCGGACGAGGCCTGTACGGTCTTGGTATATGTTCCGATACCTATCGAGTGGATGCAACCTCCGCTCTCAAACCCGGTACAAACCAAATCACCATCAAGGTAGTGAACGCGTGGGTGAACCGGCTAATCGGTGACGAGCAGCCCGGAGCCACGAAGTATACCTTCGCCGATGTGAAGCCTTATAAGGCGAGTTCGCCGCCGCTGCCCTCCGGTCTGCTTGGGCCGGTGAGGGTGGTCCGCGAGGAGGCGCGTTAGGCAACACATTTCTGTTTTGCGAGCCAGATACGCCATTCTGGTATTTCGACCGTATTTCGACCACGATACCGGCCCTCGAGCTGTGGAGGTTCTGAACTAGCTTGAGCGAGGAAAACGGGCGTGCAGGCGATATGCACGCCCAAAGGTCGGTCACTAAAACTACGCCATAGTCGGCGTTGATTTCATCCTGGTGCGTTGAGACCATGCGGCTGGCGCACGCCCGTCAGGAAGGCAATCCCATGAACTGGGTGAGCCAGCGAACGACCAGCCGTTTACACGGCGGTCCCGATGACGCCGCAGCAGGCGTTCGAGATTCTGCTCAACATTCCGGAACTGAGGCGCACGCTCACCCTTTCCGCTTGCTCGCTGGGCCGATGGCTTTCCTACTCCACCAGATCTGCACCGTACGGCTCCAACCGAATCACACCATGGTACGACGCGCCGCTGATGATCCCGCGCTTGTTCCCTTGAATCGTCACAGTCTTCTCTTCGCCGGTTGTATTCACATACAACGTTCTTCCTTCAACCACGCGAGCGTAAACCCCAGGGGGAGTATCCGGTCCCTTCTCGATGGCAAGCTCCAAATACAGGCTGCGTACAAGCGGAGCCAGCACCGACATCTGCGCGGGAACAGCCACGTAAATTGCGCGCCCTTTCCCATAGTTGTTGACTGTGATGGCCGGGGATTTCTCCGGAGTGTTGGTAAACATAGCCATCGGCTTGGCAGTGCGGGGTTCGAGCACTTCGTAGAAGCCGATGGCGGCCTTCCCGGTTTTGCCATTCAGGCTGAACTCCGGTGGCGTGCCCGGCCTGTAGAACTCTTCCGTGCGGAGCCCGAAAACATCGCTTAAACGTCCCGGCATTGGCATGTCGAACCACTGATTGTTCTCATCGACCTTTGCCGACATCGCGGTCATTATTACCGTACCGCCGTTGCGGACGTAGTTCCGGATGGCCTCGGCGCTGGCGGTGTCCATCAGGTAATCGGCCGGCACAACCAGCAGTTTGTAATCGAGTGTGCTATGGCCGATGTTGATGATTGCCGCATCGATGTTGTCTTCGAAGAAAGGTTGCAACGCGCTTTCCACTTGTTCGCCGTATCCCACCGTGAAGTACTGACGGACGGTGTTGCTTGGCCCCGGCGGATGCGATGCGATATTACTTTCAAACGAGTATGCGATCGCCACATCCGGCTTGTGGTAACGGGGAAAGCCGAAATGTTGCAGCTTGGAAAACTCGCCCGCAATCCGCTTGTACTCTTCGTATTTCCAGGAAGGCGTGCCGTCGTGATCGAGCAGCCCGAATAACGCCTGCTCTTCCCCACCCCGATGGGTGTTGAAGGTCCACGCCAGAAACGTTTGTCCGTAATCCATTAGGGCAAGATAGGCCCACATGCGGATGATGCCCTTGGGGCCGCCGTAGATACCACCGCCGCCGCTGGTGAATTCGTTAAACCACGCCGGCGTGGGAAGATCTCCTTTGATGAGCAGCGCGCCCAGCGTGACGTTCAGCGGATTCGCCGGGTAGAACCCCTCGGCCCCATAACTCACATACTTTCTGTCTGAACTCAGATAGTCAAAACCCCTGCGCCAGGCGGTGTCCCACAGGTTGGAAACTGCCGGCAGATTGGGAACGTTGCGCTGCCGCACCTTTTCCAGATCTTCCAGGACGGAAATGGTTTCATCGGACCAATAGCGCCGCAGGTCCAGATACCGCTCCGGCGGAGACGGACCGTTGACGTAGGGCAGTTGCACTTCGTCAAAAGAATTCAGATGCCGCGACCAGCGCTGCGTGGCCCAGCCCTGGTTCAGGCTTTCGATGGTTCCGTACTTCTTCTTCAGCCACACGATGAATCTCTGACGATCCGCTTCGGAGTACGACAGGAAACCATCGCCGATCTCATTGTTGTAGCCGATGGCGGCCAGCGCGGGACTGTGAGCATAGTGCCGGGTCAATTCGTCGGCAAAGCGAATGAGGTGCTGGCGATAATCGGGACTGCCGATATCGTCCATATAGCGTTCCGCCGGGTGCAGGACCGCGCCGTGCTCATCGACGATGTTCACCGACGGATACTTGTCATGAAGCCAGATCGGCGCCGGCGCCCCGCCGATGTCGAGCACCACCTTGATTCCCGCCTGGTGCATCTGCTCCAGGATGTTGTCGAACCAGGCAAATTCAAACTTTCCTTCCGATGGCTCGAATGCGTCCCACGAAAGATCGCCCATGCGCACCATGGTGAAGCCCGCCTGCTTCATCAAAGCGATGTCCTTGCGGATCTGTTCGGGGGAACGATCCACCGGCTGATAACAGGTTCCGACAAACAGTTGGCCCTTCCCGGGCCAATCGGGATGTTGATCGGCACTCTGTCCAAAGGCCAGTGCATAACTCAGGGACAAGGCGATGGTGACTAGAGTTCGTCTCAAGATCATTTCCTTTTTGCTTTGCAGCTTTGGCTTGAATTGCGTCCACTCACGGCGTGCTTTTAGCCCGCAACAACTCGGAACGAGTATGCGTACTTACACGGCGGAACGTTGGGCACTTGAATTTCGAGGCCCTGCGTTCCCCGCGTCCATTTGAGTTCGGATTTCGTCCCCAGCAATTCCACCTTCCTGATTTGAAGAGGATGGTTCGCAGAACCTTCAGCCAGCGAATTGATAACAAGTTTTCCTTCAACCGGCCAGCCCAAGGCGATGGCATATAGCGTGTCCCCCTTGGTGGTGAATCGTATGTCTGTATGATCGAACTTGAGTTGAGGAGATCCATACGTCAGCTCCTTCTTGGTTTCTGTTGACGGGCCTTCGCCAAAAATCTTCCAGGGGCGCGTGCCCTTGATCGCGTCGGAATTCACCTCCTGCCATTCAGCAAGTTCATTCAAAAAGGCAAACTCATCGCTGTCCGGTTCTCCATGGCCCGGCAACGGGATACTCAGCAGGAGATTTCCATTCTTGCTGACGATGTCCACCAATAAAGGAATGATGGAGGAAGCTTTCTGATACGAGTGTTTCTCAAACAGACGGCGGTTGTAGTGCCAGTTCCCGATGCACATTTCTGTTTGCCAGGGTTCTTCCTGAAGCCCCTCGGCCATGCCGAACTCGAAGTCGCGCGTCAGCGTGCCCCACACCGGCTCGGGAACTTCTTTGAGGTCAACCACTCCTTCCAATCGGCCGGAATGCGCCTGCATATTCTTGTTGTAGTAGTAGGCCATGATCTGCGGCGCGAGATCTGGGATGCCCAGCCAAACCTTTAAATCAGGCGCCCATTGGCCACCCTCGTCGAAGGTGAACTGCGCCCCATCGTCGAAATTTAGAATGTCTGGATTGTAGCTGTCGACCACGTCCTGCACACGCAGCAGGAACTGCTGCACGAACTCCGGGCACGGCGTGTTCTTTGCATGCGGTTTGCCGTTGAGCAATTGCGGATCCATGCCCTCCCACCACTTCCCTTTGCCGTCGGCGATGGTTTGCATTCCATCATAGGGAACCCCTGCGAGCGGCCCGGTCGTATCGCTTTTGTAGCGAACCGGAAGAAACTCATCCCAAGTACGATGCGGGGTTCCGTGATAGCTCACGCCAAATCGCAACCCGTTCGAACGCGCGACCTTGGCCCACGTCCCCACAATGTCACGCTTGGGGCCAACGTTGACGCAGTTCCACGGCTGGTGCTTTGAATTCCAGCAATCGAAATTGTCGTGGTGGGTGGCGAGTGCGACGAGATATTCAGCACCGGCGCGCTTGTAGAGCTTTATCAGCGCTTCCGGGTCCCATCGTTCAGCCTTCCAGAGATGACAGATGTCTTTGTATCCGAACTCAGAGGGATGGCCATAGTGCTTTACGTGAAACTCATACTGACCTGATCCCTGCATGTACATGTTTCGCGCGTACCAATCTCCTTGTTCGGGCACGCATTGCGGGCTCCAGTGTGCCCAGATTCCGAATTTCGCATCACGAAACCAATCTGGGCAGCGGTACGACTTCAGAGACTCCCAGAATGGCAGGAATGGCCCGTCCGGAACCTCTCCACGGAAAAATTGTGAGCCCGCGAAGGCCTTGGCGGCTCCGGTCAATGCAAACGCACTTGCCCCACCTAGCAGGAATGAACGGCGATTCACAATTGCCTGCCTCCTTGCGTCAATTGGCACCGGCGGATTCCTGCCCGCCGGCCTTCTCCAGAGTCACCAGTACAACATCATTGCTGCGCATGGGCAACGACATCGAGTAGGATCCGTCCTTCCCGATGTGCACATAACGGTCGACCTCCGGGAGATCACGGGTGAGCAGATTCAGTTGTTCGAGCTGCACAGGTGTCAACTCTTTTGGCGCGCCCATGTCGAGGTAAGCAGAATACGGGTCGTTGGCGCGATAGCCTGTCCGACGAACTTTCAAGCGATAGCTGCCTGTGGTGAGGTTCGTTACCTTCACATCCAGCGACGGCGCGTTTGTAGCGGGAACAAGCCGACTGTAAAAAGGACGATTGCTGACCTTCTGCTGCGGTTGTTGAAAGTCCCAGATGACCGCCGAAACGCTTTCATGATTGGTGGCGGCAAAGACTTGCGGGTCCTGTACCGGGACTTCGTTACCCTGGAGCGCGTGAAGGTACTTGTAGGCAAAGTAGGCTGGCTTACGGATCCCCTCGCGGTTCAACAAGCCGAATCCGCCGTGGAACGGCGTTGGCGGAGGGCCGGGTTCTTCGAATAGGTCGGTATATGTCCAGTAGCTCATGCCTTGCACCATACCCTCGCTGGCTTTGAGCTTGCTGAGAACATATGCCGCACTGATATAGGAATCATGCACCAGGTCACGGGGAGTGTAGCTGGTGCTCCACTCCGTGAAGTACAAAGGCAGGTTGGGAAACTTTGAAGCCTGAATCTGCTGCCGGACCTTGCGCACATCGCCAACGATGGCATCGGGTGACGGTGAAAGTTTGGTATCTTCTTTTCCATTCTCGTCGAGAAAGCCCCCATCGACGCCGTAGGTGTGGGTGGTCACGAAGTCGACCGCAGCGCCGCTTTGCGCCGCGTGGTCGAGGAATTCCGGCACCCACGCTGCGCCCGCCGTGGAAGGGCCGCCGACCCGCAAACTGGGATCGACCGCTTTGATCGCATTCGATGTCAGGTCGTACAGCTCGAAATAAGCCTTCTGATCGCCGCCTTCCCAGAAGCCGGACAGGTTGGGTTCGTTCCACACTTCGAAGAACCAAGTGCGAACTTCAGCTTGTCCATAGCGTTGCTCGACATGGCGGATGAAGGCATCGACCAGGTCTTTCCAAGCCGCAGGGATGGGATGAGAAGTATTGCCCTGCCAGTAGAAAATCTTGTTGTCCGACGTCTTCATCGCATTCGGCGTGAAGCCCAATTCCACAAAGGGCTTGATGTGGCGTGCCAGCAGGTCATCGTAGAGCTGATCAATCTTCGTCCAGTCATAGACGTACTTGCCGTCGTCGACGCTGACGGTGTGCAGCACGTCGTGGAAGATCGCGTGGAAACGAATGTAACGGAAACCGAGTTCGTCAACGGCAATCTTCAACTGCGCCTGACTGTCGTCACGAATCAATGTGCCGGGAAAATCGGAGCCAACCGACAGATCGAAGAAACGGTCGAGCGGTTGTGTGGCCTGGGCAACGTCGAGCTGGATGCGACGATGAGTTAGCTTGGCGTCCTTCGCCGAAGCCAAGGGGAGCAGTGCCAAGCAGGACAGGATGAGACTAGCCAGAAAACGGGCCGAGAGCTTATTACTGCGCTTCAGACAACGGAACATGATTGATTTATGAGCCTTTCTTCGTGGTGATTGCGCCCCGCGCGTCATTTTACTGGAACCGGTGGAATGACGATGTTGGTGATGGTGTATGGAGGAACGACGACCGAAAATGAGTTGCCGATGCCGGTGATCGGCTCTTGCGTGACCGGATACTTATCCGTCGGGCTACTCTGCCCCCAGTCGAAGCGGAAACCCTCGGAGGCGAGCTCTTCGCCGTCAACCTGCAATTTGACCGTGGACTTCTCCTTTGGGCTTTGGTTGATGAGCATTACGCAATACTTCCGTCGGCCCGCTCTGCCGCATGGACCGTCAGCAGCCCGACATTGCTCTTTGCCTCAACCAGAGCCTCCGGCACCTTAAGACCACGAGCAGTACGGCTTCTACTATTCTGGGCAAAGATAGCCGCGCCGCAGGTCAGTTTGTGAATAATTTGAAGTGGCGCTTGCTTGTAAGTCCAATGGCCCCCAGTAGGCTTGGCCTACGGGAGTCGAAGACACGATAGGCAATCAACTTGACCCGATCATTGACGAGGAGCCATGCCAAAGCATAACCCCAGACGAAAAGGGCCCAGCCCCACCCGATTGGCGCCATAAAAATTCCATACACGGCCAGTAAGGTGGCGATGGTCTGGGTTCCAAAGACGGCTACTAAAAGAATCGTGGCTGGCCGTACCGACCACAGGGATTTTCGTGTTCTAGTTACGAAAATCGTCAGATGTCCAGCGACTGACAACTTGAGGTAAATGAGCGATTGCGTTATTTCACGGCTGAGATGGAATACTCGTTCTGCCATGTAGAAAAGCCCGAAAGAAGCAACGACACCTGCGAGCCCCAGAGCTGTCGCCACACCCAGGACAACCGGCATGTTCCATGCTTCCGGGGCATTCGCATAGTGAACCCGATCATAGGCAATTGAAAGAATGGCACCGTCGTTCAAAATCGCCAGCAGGACGATCATGACCGCGGTGACGGGATAAAAATTAAAGACGAGGATTGAGAGGGTCATGAAAAGCAGCACGCGGATCGTCTCGGCGATGCGATAGGTCGCATAGCTGTACATACGCTGAAACATCTTCCGGCTTTCCTTGATCGCATCAACAATCACCGAGAGACCGGGGTTCAGAAGTGCAATGTCGGCCGCAGCCCGCGCTGCATCCGTGGCCCCGGAAACGGCAATCCCGGCGTTCGCCAGTTTTAGTGCTGGAGCGTCGTTCACTCCATCCCCCGTCATCCCCACGATGTGCGTGGCTTTTTGAAGGATGTCAACAATGTGAAACTTATGCTCGGGGAAGACTTGAGCAAACCCATCCGCCTGCTCGACGGTCCTTATCAGTTGACTTGCCTCTTGGTACCTGGATTCCGCAAAAGCATCGGCACTCACGATATTCTGTCCAAGCCCAAGTTGCCGCGCCATTTCCTTGGCGATGGCCACCTGATCGCCGGTCACCATTTTCACCTTGATGCCCATCTGCCTCGCAGTCGCGATCGTTTCTTTGGAATCTTCCCGTGGAGGGTCGAACAGTGGCAGCACCCCAAGAAACTGCCACTTCCCATCCTTGACACTCCGGGCTACACCGAGCGAACGAAAACCTCGTGCGGCAAAGTCGTTGATGGCTGTCTCCACTTCGGTTTTGATTTGGCCCGCGTTATCCGCCAGTTCGAGAATTACCTGTGGAGCGCCCTTGGTGACTCGAAACTGGATCTTGTCGTTTCCCTCGATTGTGGCTTCTGTTCGCTTATGGATGGGATCGAAAGGAAGGAAATGAACAACCGTGTACCGGTCCATCTGGCTCGAATCTCTCAATCCGCCTAGCACAGCTAAATCAATCGGATCCTGATCTTCCGTGCGGGAAGCCAGCGCGGCCGCAAGAATTAGATCATTCGGCGGAACGCCGGGCACACAAAAAGGTATTCCCAACGTCAGCTTGTTCAGGGTCAGAGTGCCGGTCTTATCGGAACAGAGCACATCAATGCCGGCCAACTCCTCCATCGCCGCCAGATGGGTAACAATGGCCTTCTTGCGCGCCAGAGTTCGCGCTCCAACAGCCATCGTCACCGACAAGACAGCAGGCATCGCGACCGGAATGCCTGCTACCGTCAACACCAGGGCAAATTGCAGCGTGGTCAGCATTGGATCGCCACGGAACAGAGCCACGCCAAGAATGAGAACCACGAGCGCAACCGCAAGCACGATCAGGTAGTCCCCAATTCTCAGGACCGCCCGTTGAAAATGGCTTACGGTGTGGGCCGTTCCTACCAGACGGGCCGTCTTGCCGAAGTAAGTATTCTGTCCGGTTGCGTAAACCAGCGCATCAATTTCTCCCTGCTTCAAAACCGAACCGGAGTAAACAGCCTCCCCCGGCTGCCGTGCAACCGGCAGCGATTCGCCTGTCAACGCGGATTGATCGACTTCGATCGGATCGCCTTCGAGCAGACGAGCGTCCGCCGGGACAATGTCGCCAATTCGCAAGCGCACGCGATCGCCGGGAACCAGTTCGCGTGCCGGGATCGCCGACCATTTTCCACCCCGCTTCACCCGTGCCTTCAGGGCGAGAGTTGCCTTGAGTGCGGCGATGGCATTGCCAGCTTGGAACTCTTCCCAGAACCCGACACCGGCATTCATGACCAGCAGGGCAAGAATGATGACAAAATCTTCCCAATGGCGGACCACGGCGGAAAGGGCCGCAGCAACTTCAATCATCCAGGGAATGGGACCCCAGAAATAGGAAAGGAACTTCAGTAACGGATTGACCTTCTCTTCCGGCAGTTGGTTGTAACCGAATCGCTTCAACCGCTCTTGAGCTTCACTCTGGGTTAGACCCTCGCCAGAAGCATTTAGGCGCGACTTCACGAGTTCGAGTCGAGCGGTTCCGAGGTCGACAGGTGTGGATTGCGTAAACACAATATGAGGATTGGCCACGACATTCTCCTCAAGAATTCGTAAAGAGTTGTCCGCTCGGATGGCCCTTCGCCAATGGAGGCGGACTGCTCGGCTCACTGAAATCGCTGGTCCAATGCCAGTTTCTTATCTCGGGCATGTCCTGCAGGTGTTCGCGAATGTATACGTTGTGCTCGTAAAGTTTCCGGTTGAACATATCAATCACATCTGAGACATGGGAGCGCAGCCTGGGTACATATTTGAGTGCGTCCATGGCCAAGTGAAAGCGGCTGAGTTTATTCAGTACCACCATGTCGAAGGGAGTGGTTGTGGTTCCCTTGTCAATGAATCCTCGGACATGAAAGCGAGCTTCATTGGAACGGCCGTGGACCATACTATGAATGGCCCAACGATAGCCATGGAACGCAAAGATCACCGGAGCATTCGCAGTAAAGAGAGTTTCGAATGAGATGTTATCCATGCCGTGGGGATGATCTCCGGGACTCGCGAGAGTGCCGAGGTCCACAATATTGACGACGCGAACTTTGATTCCTGGAACATATTTTTGCAGGAGCCACGAGGTGGCAACGGTCTCGAGCGTTGGAACATCGCCAGCACAAGCCAGCACCACATCGGGTTCGGTGCCACCGTCGTTTGAACAGAACTCCCACTTGGACGCGCCTCGCGAGCAATGCGCCACCGCTTCGTCCATGTTCAGCCATTGCAACTCTGGTTGTTTCCCGCAGGTGACAATGTTGACATAGTTGCGGCTGCGCAGGCAGTGGTCCATTACACTGAGCAGACAGTTCGAATCCGGTGGATAGTAGATCCGGATGATTTCGCTACGCCGCGCGAGAGCATTGGCGACGAACCCCGGCGCTTGGTGGCTGAAGCCATTGTGGTCATTGCGCCAGGCGTGGCCGGTCAGAAATACGTTCAAGGATGCGATTGGTTTTCGCCAGGGTAATTCACGGCATTGTTCCAGCCATTTGGCATGCTGCGTCACCATCGAATCCACGACTTGCGCAAACGCTTCGTAGGATGAAAATACGCCATGCCGGCCTGTTAGGAGATACCCTTCCAACCAGCCTTCACAGCAATGTTCGCTTAAGACCTCCATCACTCGCCCGTTCAGGCTTACGTGATTGTCAATAGAAACAGTCTTTTCTGCACTACAACGGTCCGTCGCTTCGAAGACAGCACTCAGGCGATTGGAGTCAGTTTCATCCGGGCAAAACAATCGAAAATTCTTGGAGTTCAATTTAATGATGTCACGAAGGAACTCGCCTAGTTTGCGTGGAGCTTCGGCGAGAACTTGCCCAGGTCCCGGCACGTCGAGTACATATTCGGCAAAGTCGGGGAGGTCTGGCTCCGTTAGTAGGCGGCCTCCATTGACATGGGGATTAGCACCCATTCGTAGGTCTTCACCCGGGGCGAGTTCGGCCAGTTCAGGCAGCAGTTTGCCGTTCGCATCAAACAGTCTCTCCGGCTCATAG
Source organism: uncultured Acidobacteriota bacterium (assembly GCA_963837365.1). GTDB lineage: Bacteria > Acidobacteriota > Terriglobia > Terriglobales > Acidobacteriaceae > CAWBXL01. The sequence continues at coordinate 713,920 of CAWIMW010000001.1, read as the reverse complement.
CTTTTCATCCACGCTTCAAGGAGCTTCAGATGCTGAGGGTTTTCGGAGACATTTGCCAGCGGCACCTGATGGGCGCGGAATGTCCCCTCGATCGGCATGCCCTCAACTTCTTTGGGGCCGGTCCAGCCTTTCGGAGTACGCAGAATAATCATTGGCCAGACAGGCGGCCCTACCGAATTACTCTCTCTTGCGTTCCGTTGATTTTCGCGGATCTTGTGGTAGCACTCTTCAAGCGCAACCGCGAATTCCTGGTGCACGCTTTCGGGGTCGTCTCCCTCGACGAAATGCGGGTCGTAGCCATGCCCACGGTAAAGAGCGGTCAATGCGTCGTCGCTGGTGCGGGCCTCCACCGTTGGACCGGAGATTTTGTAACCGTTAAGGTGAAGGATGGGAAGGACAGCGCCATCGCGCTTGGGATTTAGGAACTTGATGCCCTTCCAGCTTCCCTCCAGGGGACAGGTCTCCGCTTCACCGTCTCCAACCACACAGGCAACGATCAAGTCAGGGTTGTCGAAAACGGCACCGAATCCATGGAGCAACGAGTAGCCCAGTTCTCCTCCCTCGTGAAGGGAATTAGGAACATGTGGGCCGCAGTGGCTCGGAACCCCGCCCGGAGTCGAGAACTCGCGAAACAGAAGCCGCATTCCAGCGGCATCTTGCGTGATTCTCGGATGGACCTCCGAGTATGTACCTTCGAGGTATGAGTGCGCGTTCAGTGAAGGTCCGCCGTGTCCTGGCCCGGCGATATAGATAATATCCGCATTGAACTTGTTGATAAGCCGGTTAAGGTGCACATAGATAAAGTTCTGGCCCGCCGATGTCCCCCAGTGTCCGAGCAGCCGCGGTTTTATGTGCTGCGATCGAAGCGGTTCCTTGAGAAGCGGATTGTCGGAAAGGTAGATTTGTCCAACGGTTAGATAGTTGGCTGCCTGCCAATAACGATGCATTTTCTCCAGGAGGTCAGGTGCCAGCGGTCCACGAACCTCTTTCTTCTCGAATGGAATGGGCCCGGTTCTTTTCACAGCCGTTGAGAGTGCGGGATTGAACACGAAAGTTGTGGTCGTCTGCGGCTCCGTGGCAGTGCGCGCAACTGGCTGAGGTCCTTTCGGCGGAGGGGCACTGGTCTTTCTTGCGGAATTAGTTCGCATGGCTAAAGGTCTCCAAGGAATGTGCTGATGAAAGAGCTTTAATAAGTCTGACCGTGTGGCGGGCGATGATGAGTTCTTCGTTGGTGTGGATTACTCTTACTTCGATGTGGCTGTCGTTTGCTGAAATTAGAGGTAAGTTTTGTGTGTTGCGATTCGCGTCCAGGATCAGCCCCATGAAAGACAGGGTGGAACAAATGCGATCCCTGATCGCGGGTGAGTGCTCGCCGATTCCTCCCGTAAACACGAGGAGATCAAGGCCACCAAGGGTGGCTGCATACGCTCCGATGTACTTGGTTGCGCGAGTGCAAAATAGTTTGACCGCCAATGCCGCGCGAGTATTGGTTTTTTCTGCTGCGAGCAGATCCTGCATGTCTTCGCTGAGCCCTGAAATACCAAGCAGCCCGGATTTCCGATTCAGCAGATTATTGACTTGCTCGGCCGACATCTTCTTCTCCTGTAGGAGGTAAAGGAGCACACCCGGATCGATGTCTCCCGATCGAGTTCCCATCGGTAGCCCGGAGGTCGGCGTGAATCCCATGGTCGTGTCCTGGCTCTTTCCGTTGTGCACGGCTGCCATGCTCGCCCCATTTCCAAGGTGGGCAATGACGATTCTCGCTTTGACAAGTTCCGGACGGGACCGCTCGATTTCCGACATCACGTACTCGTACGAGAGCCCATGGAATCCGTACCGAAGCACCCCTTCTTCACGGAACTCGAGAGGAAGAGGGCAGACCTGCGCGACCTCCGGCATTTGATGATGGAAGGTTGTGTCGAAGCAGGCAACCTGCGGTAATGCCGGAAAACTCTTTTGCATCCCTTCAATGAGCGAGAGTGCCTGAGGCACGTGCTCAGGATCAATCGACACCAGGTCTCGCAACTGGGAAACCAGTTCTCGGGATACAAGAGCGGGCTTAGCAATGCGACCGCCATGAACGACTCTGTGACCGACAGCCTCGAATTGGTATTGGTTTTCCCTCAGCCACTGGAGGGAAAACGTGAGCGCCGCTCGCACATCGGCAAAAGCGATCTCTTTTTCGAAAATTGTCTCGCCGTGCTCATGCGAGGCACGAATCGTTCCTCCGGTAATGCCAATGCGGCGCGCCTCAATCGAAATAAGGCAAATTTCTTCGCTGGTTCGAATACGGTACAGCCCCAGTTTCAGGCTGGAAGAGCCTCCGTTGACTGCCAATACCAGGGTCCCACTACTCATGACAGCTCATCAACTGTCTCAACTTGTTGATCCCTAGCGGGATTCGGATTAGTTCCAACCTCTTGTACACCCCTGTGCGAACGCAGTGTCCGCAGTGGTACCTGTCAAGTCTTCCGCTCACACCTTCGATGTTCACAACTCATTCCTCTTTCGTGTTCCAATTCTCAAGAACTTCTTCCGTCATCGCCAGGAGGGCGTGTCGTGCCAGAGAATAAAAGGCGCCTCCAACGGCACAAACGCCTCTACGTGCTGCGCAATAAGGCGCGGGGTGTAGTCCGCAGCCGGGCGGTTGGTCTGGACGACGGCTGTGTACGTGAAGGCATTCGCCGCACCGACCAGGCGTTCGCCCCGATTCATAGTTTGCGTAATCGGGCCAGTATCTTTTTCACCCTCCGCGTAGAGCTCGACTCTTAGGGCATCAGGATCCATATCATCAAGGAAGACCTGAACCTCAAAGAGATATTGCCCACCCTGTTGTAGAACGGTCGCAGAACCGAATCGTAGGGCCGACCAATGTCTTGCGAGTTCGGCCTGCCAGGCGACTAAGCCGGCTCCCAGGGAACCGCGATTTTCGGCACGCTGGCGAAATGCCGATGCCGCCGACAGATAGTGCTCGTTGGTGTATTGTCGTACTGTACGATTCGCCGAAAAGCTCGGAGTCAACCGAGCCATGCTTTCCCGCATGCGCGCAACCCAGCGGCGCGGAATTCCACGCTCGTCGCGGGCATAAAATTCCGGGATAACTTCTCGTTCGAGCAGCGCATAAAGAGCTTCCGCCTCAGTTGCGTCCCAGGAAGGATCATCTCCATGCTCGGCCCTGTCCCCGATGGCCCAGCCTACTTCCGGGGAGTACGCCTCCGCCCACCAGCCATCGAGTTCCGAGAGATTCAAGCCGCCGTTCACCAACACCTTCATGCCGCTCGTGCCACTGGCTTCCCAAGGCCGTCGCGGAGTGTTCACCCAAACGTCCACGCCCTGCACCAGATGTTCTGCCATGAGCAAGTCGTAATCAGAAAGGAAAACGATCCTGGACCGAGCTTCAGGGCGATGGGCGAACTCAATCCACTGCCGGATCATGTTTTGGCCCTCGACATCTTGGGGATGTGCCTTGCCTGCAAGCACGAGTTGTACTGGACGCGTTCGATCATTGAGGATGTTAAGAAACCGCGATGGATCATGGAGAAGTAGGTTGGGGCGTTTGTAGGCGGCAAAGCGGCGGGCAAATCCCAGCGTCAAAATATTGTTATCGAGTATCTGTGTGGCTCGCGCCAGGTCTTCCGACGACGCTCCTCGAGTTGCTAATTGGCGGGCGTAAAGTCTACGGACATAGCTGACAAGGGTCTTACGACCATCGGCTCGGCATTGCCAAAGGTCAGAATCACCGAGTGAGCGAATATCGCTTTCGATGTCTGCCAACGTTCCGCGCCAACGGCCTTTGCCGCACGCGGATTCCCACAGGCGGTCTGCCTGGACGGAGTCCCAAGTGGGCATGTGCACTCCGTTGGTTATGTATGTCACGGGCACTTCTGTTTCTGGCCACCTTGGAAACAGGACCTGGAAAATTCGCCGGCTTACTTGACCGTGTAATTTACTGACTCCGTTGACGGCGCCGCTACCCCGGATCGCCAGGTAGGCCATATTGAACGGTTCGGATGAGTCTTTGTGATCCCGCCGGCCCAGTGCCAGGAGTCGCTCGAACGAAATCGACAGGCGTTCCTCAGCGTACTTCCTGAGATAAGGCTCAATCAGGCTGGGAGTGAAGCGGTCAAAGCCCGCTTCCACAGGAGTGTGGGTTGTAAAAAGATTGCCGGCACGAGTGATGGCAAGTGCGACGTCAAATGGCTGACTGTTATCTTCCATGTAGGAACGCGCCCGTTCAAGTACCGCGAATGCCGCGTGACCTTCATTGAGATGACAAACTTCGGGACGCAATCCGAGGGCCCGCAGGAGCCGCCAACCCCCAATACCAAGGACCAACTCCTGTTTCACACGCAACTCCGGACCACCCCCGTAAAGTTCAGTCGTAATGCCGCGGTAGGCCGGAGGGTTCGCTGGGTCGTTGGTATCGAGCAAATACAATTTCACCCTGCCGACTCGTACCTGCCAAACTCGGATCCACAATTTAAAGCCAGGCAAAGGGAGGACCAGGCGCAACCATTCGCCATTTGGTTGCCGCACCGGTCTGATCGGCAGCTGGCCGGGATCGTTGAATGGATACAAAGCCAGCTGGTGGCCCTGAGCGTCGACTTCTTGGCGAAAGTAACCTTGTTGGTAGAGCAGGCCGATCCCGATCACCGGGACGCCCAAGTTACTTGCTGTTTTGAGTTGGTCGCCGGCAACGTTTCCGAGCCCACCCGAATAAATCGGTAGCGCTTCGCTCAACATGAATTCCATCGAGAAATATGCGATCGTTGACACACCCGAACGTGGATGTGCCTTTTGAAACCACGCTTCCGACTCCTCATCAAGCGTCTTCTCTCCGTGGAGAGCAGCTAACAGTTTTTGAAAGCTCGGCTCGGCCGTAATGCTTTGCAGTTTTTCCCGAGATACGGTTTGCAGCAGGACCCACGGATTATGAGTCAGCTCCCAGAGTTCGGGGTCAAGTTGCTCCCAAAGCCGGTCCGCCGAGTGATTGAACGACCATCTGAGGTCCAGAGCCAGGTCGGTAAGTGCATCTGAAATGGTTGTGTCGAGGCGACCATCAGCGTATGTCGCGCTACCCATAATCAACTTCTCCTCATGGTTTATCGGCTCAGGCCGCTCGGGCGCTGTGAGCAAGCGTTTCCGAAACAATAGTCTGGGCCTCGTTTTCGATTTGCCGTAGATGGTCCTGCCCGAGGAAACTCTCGGCGTAAATTTTGTAGATTTCTTCCGTACCGGAGGGACGTGCTGCAAACCAGCCACCCTTGGCAATTACTTTGATTCCTCCGATGGGGTTACCGTTTCCCGGAGCGGCGGTCAAAATCTGCTGAATCCGCTTGCCGGCTAATTCTGTTGCATGAATATCAGATGGAGACAGCTTATCGAGAACGGCTTTTTGCTCGGGCGTAGCGGGAGCATCGATGCGTTCGTAGAGGGGATCTCCCAGCTCTCGAGTGAGTTCACGATAGATCTCACCCGGATCTTTGCCCATGCGCGCCGTAATTTCTGCTGAGAGCAGACAAGGAATGATTCCGTCTTTATCCGTGGTCCACACGCTACCATCGTGCCGGAGAAAAGAGGAGCCAGCACTTTCCTCGGCGCCGAAACCCAACCGACCGGTGAGCAAGCCTTCGACAAACCACTTAAAGCCTACTGGAACTTCGTAAAGCTGCCGTCCGAGTCGCGCACTGACACGATCAATCATGCTGCTGCTCACGATGGTCTTCCCAACCTCCATGTTTGCCCGCCAGCTCTTCCGATTTGAAAACAAGTAGTGCACGCAGACCGAAAGGTAGTGATTGGGAGGCAGCAACCCACTGCCCTTAGTGACTATGCCATGACGGTCGTGATCCGTATCGCTGGCAAACGCAATATCAAATTTGTCCTTCAGCGCGATGAGCTTCTGCATGGCATAAGGCGAGGACGGATCCATGCGGATCTTTCCATCCCAATCCACCGTCATGAAGCGAAACGTTGGATCAACGGATCGGTTCACGATGGTGAGGTCGAGACCGTACTGCTCGGCAATCCGCGGCCAATACTCGATGCCCGCCCCTCCGAGGGGGTCCACTCCAAGCTTGATCTTGGCGTCGCGGATCGCGGTCACATCGACAACGTTGACGAGATCTTCCACATACGCACTCAAAAAATCGTACTTGTGTGTTGTGGCGGCGTGCAGGGCGTTGTTGAAGGCCATTCTCTTAACGCCTTCCAGCGCCTTTCGCAGAAATTCATTGGCCCTTGATTCGATCCAGGTAGTTACCTGCGAATCGGCAGGTCCGCCATGCGGAGGGTCATACTTAAAACCACCGTCATCGGGAGGATTATGGGATGGCGTTATTACGATCCCGTCGGCGAGCCCTGATCTTCGTGCACGGTTGTAAACCAGAATTGCGTGGGAGACAGCAGGAGTTGGGGTGTACGCAGTACCTTCGGCCAGCATTATTTCTACGTTGTTTGCCGCAAGCACTTCCAGCGCGCTCGCAAATGCAGGCTCGGACAGGGCATGGGTGTCCATCCCAAGGAAAAGCGGCCCGTCAATGTTCTGGAGTTTACGGTAGTCACAAATCGCCTGAGTGATTGCCAGGATGTGCCACTCGTTGAAAGCCGCGTCCAGAGAAGATCCGCGATGGCCGGATGTGCCAAACACGACCCCCTGTCTCCGATCACTCGGATCAGGCCGCAACTCATAGTAGGCCGTAAGGAGCTTCGGAAGATTCACCAAGATTGACGGGTCGGCCGGCTTCCCGGCAGCAGCACTAATTTTCACGTGGCACCTCGGCGGAAAGTTCTGCCCGCTGTCTCACAGCGCCGTCTAACCGGACACCATTGCTGACCACGGCAAAAAACTCCTCTCTTACTATGATGCGAACACTCGCACACAGGTAACAAAAGACAAACTTTCCACGCCCGTTATCCATCCGTCAAAAGAATTGCACTCGATCGAGGTTCAACCCGGAAACTGATTTGGCCCTGCATGGAAGGCTCCCTCCCAGCTTCATAGAGATCATCTGGGGCCATTCGGGAAGTATCCACCGCCAAACGCCAAATCTTAGTTCCTGGTAAGGCAGGTATGGAAAAGTCAATGGATTTGGTGTCGGCGTTAAACATGAGGAACAAGTCAGGTTCTGCGTGTTCCAGAATCAGGCAGGCAAAGGACTTCTGCCGCCCATCCATCCAGTCGGGATTGCCACCGTTTGGCGCGAGCCATTTGATGTCGGCGTCAGTATAGAAAACTTCTTTTCGCAAAACAGGATGGGCCCGGCGGAATGCAATCATTCCTCGAGTGAAGCGACGGATCTCCTTGTGCTTTTCCAGCAGGCTCCAGTTAAACCAGCTCACCTCGTTATCCTGGCAGTACGCGTTATTGTTGCCACGCTGGGTTCGGCGAAATTCATCGCCGCCCAGCAGCATGGGAATTCCTCGAGAAATAAAGAGGCTCAAGAGAAACGTCTTGATCAAACGGTTTCGCATTCCCTCGATAGCCGGATCATCGCTCGGTCCTTCTACTCCGTAATTGTCGCTGTCGTTGGCATCGGTTCCATCGCGGTTGTGATCGCCATTTTCATCATTGTGCTTTTGCCTGTAGCTGACCAAATCGTTCAGGGTGAACCCGTCGTGAGAAGTTATGAAGTTGAGACTGCTTGCAGGCCCCTTGCCAGAACCTTGGTACAAGTCCGAGCTTCCACAGATGCGACTTGCGAACGATCCCATCATGCCTGCATCGCCAATCCAAAAGCGGCGCACATCGTCACGGAAGCGCCCATTCCATTCTGTCCAACGCCGCGTGGAAAAACTGCCCACTTGATAGGCGCCGCCTGCATCCCAGGCTTCTGCGATCAGTTTTACGTCACGCAGAATGGGGTCCTCTGCAATGAGTTCAAGAAGCGGAGCGTTGCGGAGGATGTTCCCATGCTCATCTCGGCCCAGAACGGAAGCGAGGTCGAAGCGAAACCCGTCCACGTGCATGTGCATGACCCAGTAACGGAGTACACTCATGACGAACTGCCTGACGATGGGGTGGTTTGCGTTAAGCGTATTGCCCACACCAGTGAAGTCCTTGTAGTATCGGCGGCCGTTCTCTTGCAACATATAAAAGATTGAGTTCTCAATCCCGCGCAGGCAGATGGTGGGCCCGGTTTCATTTCCCTCCGCCGTGTGGTTCAAGACCAGGTCCAAAATTACTTCAATGCCAGCGCGGTGAAAGGCCTTGACCATCTCTTTGAATTCTGGGACCTGTCGCCGGCGTGATCCGCTGGCACTGTAGGACTGCTTGGGGGCAAAGAATGCGGCTGGATTGTAGCCCCAGTAGTTCTTGAGTTTCTCTCCTGTAACCGGATTGAGGCTGCTCGATTCGTTTTCGTTAAATTCGAGAACAGGCATCAACTCAATGGCGGTCACGCCCAGGTCACGGAGATAGGGAATCTTTTCGGTCAAGCCGGTGAAGGTTCCGGGATGCGCCACGCCCGAACTAGAGTGGATTGTAAAGCCACGAACGTGAGTCTCGTAGATGACGCTATCGGACGCGGGATGTTTCGGAGGCGAATCCATCTCCCAGTCGAAATTATCGTGGGTCACGATGCACTTCGGCGTTGTGCCCGCGTCATCCATTGTCGAAATGCTTAAGTCTTTTTGACTGCTAGACGAATCGTAGCCGCGCGCGGCGGTGAAATCCCAGTCTTCGACGCCGGCAATTGCCCTTGCAAATGGATCCAGAAGCAATTTGTGTGGGTTGAAGCGGTGTCCTTCTTGCGGTAGATAGGGGCCTTCGATGCGATAGCCGTAGAGTTGTCCGACGGGAATGCCTCGCACCCAGATGTGCCAGACGTCTCCAGTCCGATGACGTACTGGATTCAAGTCAATGATCCTGGTCGGGGAACGGTCGTCAGGATTTTGATAGAGCTCCAGGCGGACATCCGTTGCATGACGGCTGAATAACACGAAATTAACTCCGTCTCCGTCTTGATGCGCGCCCCACGGCGCCGGGCTTCCTTCCAGAACGTCACCGCTCTCGTGCGGTGCCTTGAGTTTGGCGGAATCATCCTGTCGGCTGGCCGACTCGGTCATCGAACTCTCGTTGGCGATTTGAATAGCTCCCATTCAGTCCGGGCCCCTGTTCGTGCTGCTGTGTTGCGGATATAAAAATTTGCAAGTGTCGGAGGATCCGATCGACGAGCATCCTCGCTGATGTCCATTGTCATCGGTGCAGTGATGCACCGCCTCGCTCGTGTCCATCAGTTCTCTTTCTCCACATGTGCGATTTTGCCTTCTGTGATCACACAGTACGTTCTGACCGGCTGTGTGGCGGGACCTCGCCGCACCGCGCCCGTGCACACATCGAACTGAGCACCATGCCAGGGGCAGGTCACCGTGTTCCCTCGAGTTTGCCTTCGTTCAAAGGACCTCCGCGATGAGTGCATTTAGCCTGCGTGGCGCAGAAATTGCCGGCGACATTGAACACTGCCGTATCGCCAACCAGCAACGCCGAACCGGGCGACACCGCTTCGACACGAAATTGGTTGTTCTTGAGAACCTCGGACTGGAGAGGAGGATCTCCAACGTCTACCTGCGTATTGGTCTGCATAATTATCCTTCGCATCCCCGATTTGAGGTGTGCGATCCTACCACCTAAGTGCAACGGGATTGTGACGGCCCATCTCTGTCTTATGACGCCACTGTACCCCTCTGTACCACGTTCCCTTATCAATAGACCGTCATCCAGGAATGCGCAATTATGCTTTGGTATAAGCGGACGGAGACACCCTTGAGAGTGTGGCGGTAACTCGGCTGCGTGGCACCGATCATTAAGAACGCAAGCAGGCCGGGAACGACTGCTAGGACAAAGATCCATCGGACCTGGAACTGAAACGAAAGCAACAGCAGAACGGCCAATAATGAGCCCTAGGCAAGCGCCTGGATTGTCGCCAATGCCCTTAAGGCCAAAGGCGTGGCCGGTAGCACCACTGATGCGAAAATATCGATCAATACCTTCGTCCAATAGATTCTCCTCCCCAGACTCTGGCTTAATGAGCATGCGTGTCAGGCGAGAACATAGGCGCAAGCGAACATTGGCCTTCCACGGACATCAAGTTATCGCACTGAGCAGATGTCAGAAAACATTGATGCGCGTTATGAGACGGTGACAGTCAAAAACGATCTGCTGCGGAGAGGTGACCATGATCGAAACTTCTGATCTTCGGACGACGAGAATAGCGCTGAACGACGGAGTCTGCCATGTGCCTGCACTTGCCCTTGGCACGCTAATTGCCGAGGCAGGCGTAAAGACAAGCACGACTACATCTGCACTTGACGCGAAATATAAAGCCGTGCGTGCGGTGACTCGGTCCCTGGCCGCTGGGATATCCGCTGAGGACCAGATGGTGCAGTCATGCCCGGAAGCCAGTCCAGTGAAATGGCATCAGGCGCATACAACCTGGTTCTTCGAGACGTTTGTGCTGCGTCCATTTCTCACGGACTACGAGCCTTTTCGCGAGGAGTTCAGATGGCTCTTCAACAGCTATTACAACTCGCTCGGGGAAGAGATTCCGGAAAAGAAGCTGCGCGCTTCCTTCTCGCGTCCGTCGCTCGATGAGATAGTGGCCTTCCGTGCGCAGGTTGACGAAGCGATCGAGAGATTACTCACGAACCAAATTGATGAAGAAGCATCGCGGCGCATCATCTTGGGCCTGCATCATGAGCAGCAGCATCAGGAACTGGCCCTTACCGACATCAAGCATGCCTTTTATTCGAATCCTCTTCGTCCCGCTTACAGCGCCTCGCCCAGCACAGTGGAGAAGAAACTTCCAGCGCCTGAACTGTGCTGGCACAGCTTTAACGGGCGACTCGTTGAGATTGGTTATTCGCCCGACGCGACGAATTCTCTCGATTTCTGTTTTGACAACGAGACTCCTCGCCACAAGGTGTATTTGGAGCCGTTTCAGATCGCAAATCGCCTTGTCACGTGCCGTGAGTACCTGGAGTTCATAGCAGACGGCGGATACTCGCGGCCCGAATTCTGGCTTTCGGAAGGCTGGGACACGGTGAAACAACAGAACTGGCGGACACCGCTCTATTGGGAACGTGATGAAGAGGACGAGGCCGGTTGGCGCGTCTTCACCCTGCGGGGTTGGCGTTCGCTCTCGACATTGCTTGATACACCTGTCTGCCATGTGAGCTTCTTCGAAGCAGATGCCTATGCGCGCTGGCAAGGTTGCCGACTTCCCACCGAAGCAGAATGGGAATCTGTGGCGGGCGGGGCGATACCGCACGGAAATCTACTCGACACCGGGATGCTGCATCCTGCGGCCGCGCATGGTTTGGGCATTCAACAACTCTTCGGGGATTGTTGGGAGTGGACAGCAAGCGCCTACACCGGCTATCCGGGATACAAGCCCGTTGCGGGTGCCTTGGGCGAGTACAACGGCAAGTTTATGTCCAGCCAGATGATTCTGCGCGGAGGATCGTGCGTCACTCCTGCGAGTCATATACGTGCGACTTATCGCAATTTCTTTCCACCAGCAACCAGATGGCAGTTCGCCGGGATTCGCTTGGCAGCCTGAAAGGATTCATGTATATGGCAACCTACGCGCAGACAGTTGACGTAGGACATTTTGCAACGGCGCATGTGCGCGAAGCATTGACTCGCGAAGTTCGGCGCGGTTTGATCACGCGGCCACGCTCGTTGTCGCCCTGGATGTTCTACGATGCAGAGGGTTCGCGTCTTTTTGACCGCATCACGGATCTTCCCGAATACTACCCCACACGCACGGAAAGAGCCATCTTGGCGGCGTACGCAGATGCGATCATTGCCGCAGCTGACGACGACCGATCATTGCCCTTGCGCCTGGTTGAGTTGGGTTCCGGCACTGCCTCGAAAACCTGCATTTTGCTCGAAGCTGCTTTGCGCATTTCTGACGATGTCGTTTACGTGCCAGTCGATGTTTGCTCCGATGCCCTTGAGTTGGCGTGCGAAAACGTCGCAAGCGAGTTACCTGAAGTGCGCATACAGCCCCTCGTTCGGAATTATGTGACTAACCCGCTCGAACTCGAGCCATTTGACGGCACCACGCTCGCGCTCTACATCGGCACAAGTATCGGCAACTTTTCGTGCGAAGAAGCGCGACTCATCCTGCGAAATCTAGGTGGTCAGCTGCAAGCCGGGGATTCGCTGTTGCTCGGTACAGACATGGTGAAAGACGAACGCATTCTCCTGGATGCGTATGACGACCGCGATGGAATCACCGCGGCATTCAACCTGAATCTTCTGCATCGCCTTAACAGAGAACTGGGAGCCAACTTTGACGCTGCTCGCTTCCGCCATCGCGCGCTTTGGAATTCTGTCGAATCCCGGATTGAGATGCACCTCGAGAGCACGCGAGAGCAGGACGTAAGTATTGAGGACGCGGAGCTTGATCTTCATTTCATGCGAGGCGAAACCATCCACACTGAGAACAGTTACAAGTTCACGGAGAAAGGCATTCGAAGCATGCTCGGAGATGCCGGTTTTGAGATCAGGCGAGCCTGGCAAGACAATTGTGGTTGGTATACCGTGGCGCTTGCACACCTCCGGCAGTGTTTGTGACGATGCGGCAACCTCAGCCAATGCCTCGTGGTGTCGCACGATTCAAATCGGGATGTGCACCGCGAACGATACCGGAGAACTACTGGGGCCTGATTTACGATGAACTACCAAGAACAATCTTGTAATTGGAATTACGCAGCCGAAATGGACCTTGCGGAGCGTGAGTTATCCGCGTTCATCGGCGCTGTGACTCAACGGTTCGGTCCCGAGCAGGCCAAAGTGGCGGCGCAAGATTGGCTCGATGAAGCGGAACTGACGGATAGCCCACCCCGGTCGACAAGTCGAAATTGGCGCGCGGTCACGATGGCGGCTTCGGCGAGACTGGCAAGTCGGCTAGCTGTTGTGCAGCATCGCAAACCCGATCTTCGCCTTGGAACAAAAATTCGTGGATTCTTCACGCGGCGGATCCGCAAAACGGCGGCGGGATGAAATCGCCACGCAGAGGCTGGGTCGATCTACAAAATAGAACGAGTCTAACCAGACGCTGGACTTCGACGAGGTACCAATGCCCCGATTGCTTTCAGTAAATGTCGGGTTTCCACGCGACGTGACATGGAACGGCAAAGCTGTGCGCACCGCAGTGTGGAAATCTCCAGTCACGGGACGACAAATGGTGCGGAAGCTCAATATTGATGGCGATGCCCAAGGCGACCTCGCCGGTCACGGCGGGGAGCACCGCGCGGTCCTTGTATATCAAATGGACTCCTATCACTATTGGGAACGCTTTCTCGGACGTAATAACTTCGTTTACGGCCAGTTCGGAGAAAACTTCACTGTTGAAGGACTCCCGGATGACGAGGTCTGCATCGGTGATCGATACCGCATCGGCGATGCGCTATTTGAAGTATCGCAGCCACGGGTGACGTGCTACCGCGTCGGCATTCGCATGGATGAGCCCCGGATGGCATCTCTGCTGGTGGCCCATCACCGTCCCGGCTTCTATTTGCGAGTGCTGCACGAAGGTGATGTCGGTGCCGGGGACGAGATCGTCAAGGTGAGCTCGGGCCCCGAACAAATGACGATAGCGGAAATTGATGCCTTGTTGTACCTGCCCGGGCATTCGCGCGAAAAGTTGCAGCGTGCGTTAAAGATTCCAGCATTGTCCATTGGTTGGCAAGGCTCGTTTAGGGCCCTTCTGGAGCAGGAGCAGAGTGGAAAGCCGCCGGAGGGAAATCCCGGGCTTGCGCCAGATTCTGGCCCGCGGCCTGCGTGGCCCGGATTTCGTAAAGTACGAGTCGCAGGTGTCCATCAGGAATGCAAAAGTGTCTTCTCCCTGCTTTTGGCCTCAGAGGACGGTAAACCGCTGGCCGCAGCGCAGCCGGGACAGTTTGTCGTCCTAAGAGTCCACACTGAACCCGAATCTCCACCATTGTTACGCAGCTACTCTTTGTCCGGTGCCTCCAGCGCAGAGCATTATCGAGTGAGCGTCAAGGAAGAACTCCACGGTGCAGTCAGTGGTTATCTAAAAAGAAAGGTGCAAACCGGCGATGTGCTGGATGTCAGCGCGCCGCGAGGGAATTTCGTACTCCAACAGGATGATGATCCGGTCGTGTTACTCAGCGCCGGCGTCGGGGCTACTCCGGTCTTGGCAATGCTCCACGCTCTGGCAATCGCTGGGGCAACCCGTCCGATTTGGTGGTTGTTCGGGGCCCGCAATCGTGAAGATCACCCATTTGCGGCGGAGGCCCAAGCGCTCATTAAAGCTCTGCCCAGGGCGAAGAGCTACGTGAAGTACAGCCAGCCGGGCGGCGAAGACAGAATCGGCTTGGATTTTGACGCGCCCGGTCGGCTCACGATCGAAGATATCGCCAGGCTCGGAATCCCCGAGTGCGCTCATTTTTATTTGTGTGGTCCACCGACGTTTATGGGGGACTTGAGTTCAGGCCTGCGGACAATGGGAATTCCTGGGTCTCGAATTCATTCAGAGGTATTTGGTTCGCTGCCCTCGATCACGCCAGGAATAAAGAGTGCACCTTCACGGATGCCGCACCAGCCGCCGGCAGCGACAGATCAAGGGCCCAAAGTAGCATTTGCGCGAAGCGGTCTGACAGTCTCGTGGGCTTCGCGATACCAAAGCCTCCTGGATCTGGCTGAAGCATGTGATGTCCCTGCGAGATGGTCGTGCCGCACGGGAGTATGTCACACCTGCGAAACTGGACTGATCACAGGCTCGGTGAGTTATCAACCAAATCCGATTGAGCCCGCCCCAGACGGTAACGTTCTGTTGTGTTGTAGCCGGCCTACAGAGGATATTGCTCTGGACATGTGAATTCGTCCCTCGGCGTCGTGGTTGTGACACCAAAACTATGTTCCCGACGACGTACGAATTAAAAAGCCAGATGCGATCTCCGCGATTCAATCTGGGTCACGGCGGCTGACCGCGAAAGGCTAGGTTGGTGCATCTCCGAAAAATCATAGCGCCCTGGCGCCTGCTTCCCGGACCAGATTGAGGCGCTTCTGTTTCTTGACCGCCCACGTGATCACTTCATCCATTTCCGATTGGAGGTAACATCCGTGCCCCAAAGCGGGTGGAAAAAGCTGTGAAAGATTTTCTTTACCGGTAAGATTGCGGGCCAATTCATAGCCCGGAATTTGCACCCGTTTTGCCAACTCGATGACATCTACAGTAGGTAGTTCTCCCACCGCTAGCAGCGATAGCAGCAGAATCAGACCATCGGGCCCAATGAAGCGTTCGAGACAGAGGCCTTCCACCACGCTTCTGCGGTTGCGGAACACGGTTCGCGCATCATAGCGGCATGATTCGCGATGAACCAAACGCAGCCCATTCACGATCGCCGCACCGGCATCGTCTTCTGAGGCCAACCACTCCACCCACCCGTTGTTGACGCTGGTGATAAGCCGAGCGCAGGAGTCGCAATGCCAACCGGCATACTCGCGCAGCCTGAGATATGTCCTCCCCTTCATTCCACCATCCCGCGCTTTATTTGTGGCTATGCCACAACTTTATTGCGACTTTGAGGGCGAGGTCTTCGCCCCGCAACTGTACCTCACTCACAATTACGCCAGAAAAGTCGCATTGAATCTATCGAACGATGGTATTGATCCATACCTTCGTATGAGATCGGATTTTGGCTGGTGCCGCCGACGCGTGGTATGCGTGCCCTTGATACAAAAGTATCGCTCAATACCATCGTGCAATAGATTCGTTTCTGCGCCTCTGGCCTAATGCCAATAAACGTTCAAGGTTCAGTGCTTGATCGAGAAGCAGTACAGCGAAAGGCGTCGTATGTCGACTTTAGAACCAACCTGGGAGCCATTCGAGGAGCCCGGATACCTCACAACGCGAAGCAACCTTCCCGAAATTGTATTTGCCTATCCCAAACAACGCAAAGAACCGATGACCGACGCGCAGCACGTGCGCAATGCTGTTGCCCGCTTTAACCAGGTACTGGACGTATCAGATGAGGACCGGGCCTTAGCATTTGTAAACATTGAAAAGGCTGCGATGTATTACGGTGTGAATCTTTCCGAAACCAGCTGGCACGAGCTCGGTAAACATCCCAATCGGCACCGGTTCGAGGCCGCAGCCGAAGGCGTAAGGACCAGAAAGAGGCACCGCGAAGAAAGCCTCTGGAGAATCTCGTAGGTAACCAAATGCTGGTGTTCACGGCAGGCATAACTCATTCGAAATGAATCGCGATGTCTGTCACAAGTTCTGAATATAAAAAGAGGAGATGAACGATGAACTACATGCCAAGACAGGACCAAAACTCGGTGGTTGCAACTTTTAGCCAACACTCCGCGGCGGAAAACGCCATCAAGGAGCTAAAGGGTGGTGGATTTGACATCAAGAAGCTGGCCGTCGTCGGCCGCGACTACCAAACGGAAGCGGATGTCGTCGGTTTCTATAGCACCGGCGACAGGATGAAATACTGGGGCAAATGGGGCGCATTTTGGGGTGGGCTCTGGGGTCTGCTGTTCGGTGCTGCGTTCTTAATCGTCCCCGGCATCGGTCCGATTGTTGCTGCCGGCTCCATTGTCTCTTGGATCGTCGCAGCTCTGGAGGGAGCAGTTGTCGTGGGAGGGCTCAGTGCCCTAGGGGCGGGGCTCTACAGTCTCGGCATTCCCCAAAACAGCATCGTGAAATACGAGACGTCGCTCAAAGCGGGCAAGTTCATTCTGATTGCACATGGAACCGCCGACGAAGTAGTGAAAGCCCGCGACATGTTGAAGACTTCAGGCGCGGAGCAAATCGAAAGTTACGAGCCCTTGCCCGAAGCGGCGCGCGTGGCGTGACCCGGGTGAGTCTTTTGAGAGTCAATGACAACTCATTCCGATAAGCGCTACAGAGGCCTCCTTGTGGAGGCCTTTGTGATTCACGGCGCGGCTACCGGGAGTAATCCGAAGGTATTGATTGACACCTTCGTCCAATAGCCTTGTCTGCACGCCTGTGGTTTGCTTGGTGGGTAGCGTCTGGCAGATAAGACGGCGAGACCGCGAGAATTCGATGAGCGGTACTACCGTCTCCAACTGCGAGCTTGGAGACCACGATGCTCTCTAAATGCGCGAATCCAACCTGTCCGAATCCTTTTCGCTACCTGCATGAAGGGAGGCTCTATTTGATAAGTTCCGTATCACATTGTGATGGGCGGAACCTGCGATCGGCATCCGCCAGCAAGTCGAGGCGGCTGGAATACGCCTGGTTGTGCTCCGTGTGCTCTTCCGGCATGACGATTCGCATTGATGAAGAAAACAAAACGATCTTGGTGGTCGAGAGTAGAACCCTGAAATGCTTCGAGTTGCATCACCAACGGTAACAAGGAGCCCAGAGAATGCCAATGGTTGGAGTTTGGACTCGTGACGCTGTCCGACTGCGTGCGAGGCTGGGGACAAATTTCCCGTGCGGTGCGCTCATGTCCGGTCCCCGACGCGGATGCGAGGAATGTCTCCCACGAATTTAGATACGAATGGGAATATTACGCCTCATGGTCTGACTCGCGAGGAGGCCGAGCTGCGCTTACGCCATTACGGCCCTAATGCTGTGCCGGAAGTGAAGTCTCATCTTTTCCTGACAATCGCCCAAAAGTTTTGGGCGCCGGTGCCCTGGATGCTTGAGGTCACAATCATATTAGAACTGAGTTTGGGCAAGCGTCCCGAAGCCATCATTATTGGCTTTTTGCTCGTATTTAACGCGGGTCTTGCTTTTGTACAGGAGGGTCGCGCTCAGAATGCCCTGGCGCTGCTACGTAAACGTCTTCCGGTAAAAGCTCGAGTGTTGCGCGAAGACCAATGGCAATTGCTTCCGGCCGCAAACCTGGTGCCTGGAGATTTCGTTCACGTGCGTTTGGGTGACGTCATGCCAGCGGACGTGCGGATCGTTGACGGACACATCCAAGTCGATCAATCCACGCTCACGGGTGAATCGCTACCGGTCGAAGCCGAATCCGGCCGAGTTGCGTTTGCTGGATCGGTGGTGATCCGCGGAGAAGCAAGTGGCAAAGTCACCGCCACCGGCGTCCACACCTATTTCGGCAAAACGGCGGAGCTGGTGCGAGCCGCCAAGACTGTCAGTCATCTCCAGGCCATCATTTTTACTATCGTCAAATACTTAGTCATGCTGGATGGTGCACTCGTGATCATCCTTCTCATCTATTCGCGGCTCGCGCACTTGGCGATGATGGAAATGCTGCCCTTCGGGCTCATGCTGCTGGTTGCCTCAGTTCCCGTTGCGCTGCCGGCGACTTTCACTTTGGCAACCGCGCTTGGCTCCATGGAACTAGCTGGCATCGGAGTACTCGTGACCAGGCTGTCAGCTATCGAGGAAGCTGCTGCGATGGGAGTGCTCTGCAGCGATAAAACCGGTACGATCACGCAAAATCGCCTCGCAGTCGGCAGGCTGCAACCATACGCCCCCTATGGAGACTACGATCTGCTGCGATTTGCCATGTTGGCGAGCGACGCCGCTAGCCAGGATCCAATCGACCTAGCCATTCTGAACGCAGCGGCCGGTCATGATATCGAGCCGTCAGGTTGGAAGAGACTAGAACTGATTCCATTCGAACCCGCAACCAAGCTTTCTGAAGCAGTCATTAGCAAGGGCACCGAACGGTGGCGTGCCATCAAGGGTGCGCCAAAGGCAGTGGCCAGCCGAGTAAAAACCTTGCCTGACGACTCGGAGGATGTCGAGCGTTTGGCCGCACAAGGATACCGTGTGCTCGGGGTGGCCGCGGGACCAGACGATGATTTACGCTTTTTCGGATTCCTGGCACTGGAAGATCCGCCGCGCAGCGACTCGAAGGCCCTGATCCAGAACCTTCACGATCTGGGAATACGAGTCGTCATGATTACTGGAGACGGCTTGGCCACAGCCCGCGCCGTCGCCAGCCAGGTCGGCATTGGGGGCCGTGCCGTCGAACCAAAGGATTTGAAAAAGGAGGCTGCGCCTGAGGCGCTCCAGAGCGACGTTTTCGCGGGCGTATATCCGGAGGACAAATTTCACTTAGTTCAGGCTATGCAGCGAGCTGGCATGGTCACGGGAATGACCGGAGATGGTGTCAACGACGCTCCTGCCTTGAAGCAAGCCGAAGTTGGAATCGCCGTAGCCAATGCCACAGACGTGGCAAAAGCCGCGGCCAGTCTCGTGCTCACGAATCCCGGCCTCACGGATATCCTCGCTGCGGTGAAGACGAGCCGCCGCATCTATCAGCGCATGCTCACCTACACGCTCAACAAAATCATCAAGACCATTGAAATCGCGCTCCTCTTGAGTGTGGGTGTAATGCTTACCAGAAGCTTCGTCATTACCCCTCTGCTTATAGTCCTCCTGTTGTTCACCAATGACTTTGTAACCATGTCGATTGCGACCGACACCGTGTCTTACTCACAGCAGCCCGATCGCTGGCACATCCGTTGGCTCGTTCAGGTTGGCATCGTGCTGGGCAGTCTGATTCTGGTGTTTTCGTTCGGGATCTTTTTAGCCGGCCGTTATTGGCTGCAACTGCCCCTGCCCCAGTTGCAGACGCTGGTCTTCATCACCTTGGTTTTTACGGGACAAGGCACAGTTTATCTCGTCCGAGAGCGCCAGCATTTCTGGAAGTCAAGGCCCAGTAAGTGGCTGCTTCTGAGTTCGGCCGCCGATATTGTGGTCGTGAGCTTTCTCGCTTCCAACGGCCTCCTAATGGAGGCCATCGCTCCAAGGCTGTTGTTCAGCCTGTTGATCGCTTGCGGCTGCTATCTCGCGGCTGTCGACTTTGTGAAAATCGGCCTCCTAAGAAAACTGTCCCAGAGCTCATGAAGAGAATCCTTTTGCTTCGACTTGCGCGATGTGTTTCAAGCTTTTTCCGCTGCCCGGATCGGAATCGTCATCGATTTCGGATTGAACCTGACCTTACCGCCTAATTAACCCGTCAAGACTGTAGCGTCCCGGCCCTGAAAAGATCAGCCAGACGAGAATCATCACGTACAGAACCTCTGGGAGGTAAAGGAAGTCATCGAGCCAGGCGAGCACGCTGGTGGTCTGGATGCTGTGGATTCGGTTGGTCGCAATAGCGACGATCATATCAACCACGAGCACTACCGCGCACAGTGGCGTGAGCAGGCCGATCACCAGACCGGCGCCGGAAGTGAACTCAACAAGCGACACGAAGATCGCATTGGCGTGCGGGAACGGGATGTGCGACGAAGCCAAGGTCTGCTCCATCGTGCTGAACTTAGCCGGTACAAATAGCTTGGTCCCGCCAGAGATGCAGAAGAAAATACCGATTAAGACGCGGGCGGCAGTCATCGGCATCCATTCCGCTGCGTGGAGCATTGCCAATGAGTTTTCGATCGCGTGCCACATTAGAATTGCTCCTTCGAATGCTCTCGCCTTCTCAAACTGTGCGCCGCATTCGCAGCGCCGGGAAAAATGTCACCCAATGCGATGATCGCCAATTTAGCCGACAACATTTACCGGATCACCAGCGCGAATAGTGTTTACCGAAGCGGATGCGCGGTGAAGATGTAATCTTTCGATGCCACCCTCGTGTGGCAAGCATATCCGCATTCGGAGCCGGTTACGGAGGGCTTAAACGTCTTGGACGCAGAATCATATTCAAACTTGGCATATGCCCACCCGTGCGTGTTCGGGAATCTTTTCGTGTCCTTCTCGATAAAGGAGAGCGACTTCAGAACGTCTGGCACCTCCACAAAATACGGCGACTCCGGATTCTGTTTCTTGAGCCACTCGATTTTCACGGTCTTTGAGCCCTCGGGGAAGAGCTTGCCATTGTCTGGGACTCCCGATTTGTAGGCCTCAATCATCGTGGGGTTTCCCAGAATCGCCTTGACGCTGGTTTTGGTTTCACTGACCGCTATGGTCTGCCATGTGTCGTATCCCTTGAACTCAGAGAATGCGAGTCCGTCCGGCACTTTCAGCGTATACCTGTCCTGCTGCGCCAAAAGGGTCAGGGCGACCAACAGGATAAAGACTACTCCAGCGATTGCAGACATCCGGACTCGTTTATTCTTCATGTGTAAGTGCCTCCTTCGTGTAACGGCAGCCTAAACCGGCTACTTCATCATTCCCGCAAAACAGACAGCACTCATCGGCTCGGTCTGCCTGTGTGATAGCACTCCCGCCGCTTTCCTGTCGAATTTAGGCTGCCTTTTTAGCAGCCATGAATTTCAAAAGAGCCTGGGCTGTAATGGTCGATGACGCGGGATTCTGTCCGGTGATGAGGCGTCCATCTGTGATGGTGAAAGGGTCCCAGTTTTTCTTTTTCTCAAAAATGGCGCCGAGCCGCAACAATTCGTCTTCCACGAGGAATGGCACCACCTTGGTGAGCTTCATAAATTCTTCCTCCCCATTCGTGAAGCCGGTTACTTGCTTACCCTTCACCAGTGGCTCGCCCTGGTACTTAACATGGCGAAGCACTCCGGGAGAGTGGCAGACGAGCGCGATTGGCTTGCCCGAGTTGTAGAACGATTCGAGCACAGCGATGGACACTGGGTCCTCCGCGAGATCCCACATGGGTCCGTGCCCGCCCGGATAGAAGACCGTATCGAAATCTTTTGCGTTCACATCCGCCAGGCGCACGGTGTTAGCGAAGTCTTTCTGTGCCACCGCATCTTTCTTAAAACGCGCCTGAGCAGGCGTCTGATTCTTCGGATCATCGCTCTTTGGATCGATCGGGGGCTGTCCACCATTAGGTGAGGCGAGGGTTAATTGGACGCCGGCGTCTCTGAAAACGAAGTAGGGAGCCGCTCCCTCTTCCAGCCAGAAACCGGTTTTGAGGCCTGTATCGCCAAGTTGGTCATGCGAAGTGAACACCATCAAGATTTTCATTCTTATCTCCCTATCGTTTGGTGCAGGTTTAATCGGGCTGCTCGCATCACATCATTAGGATGAGAACCAAACAATTAGACGATAGTATTGCCGACACTTTGGGATGATCGGCCGGAGGTCCCCATGCAGGCCAAAGAGGCGCTGAAATGACAGCACCGATACCAAAGTCCAATGGCGCTTGACTGCGCCGTGATGCATCTTTAGTAGCGAGGGTGAGTTCTGCGGGAGAGGATATTTATGCAGTCGAATAATTTGAAGAAGATCGAACAACCTTCAAGAGAGCCCCAGGCGGAACCCGCGACCGCAGTTTTTCACGGATTCATAACTTGACACCACCCGCAACAACCGAAAGGAAAAATCAAATGCCCGACTCCAAATCCGCCGCGGTCGAAAACGAACTTTCGCGTGATCGTCTCGCCGAGTTGTTGAATGAAGACCTTGCTCGCGAATATCAAGCGATCATCGGCTACGTAGTCTATTCCCAAGTCCTCAGTGGCGCTGAATACATGGACATCGCGGGGCAGCTCGAGATCCACGCCAAGCAGGAACTGGATCACGCCCTGATCATCTCGCGGCAGATCGACTATCTCGGGAAAATGCCAACGGTTACTCCCAAGCCGGTTCGCACGTCGAAGGATTCGAAGGAAATGCTGCGCTTCGATCTCGAGAATGAGAATGAAACCATTCGCAATTACCGCGATCGCGTCCGGCAATGCGAGGCTCTTGGAGAATTCGCGATGGCGGAGCAGATTCGCCAAATCCTCGTTCAGGAGCAGGACCATCAAATCGATCTGGCTACTGCGCTCGACGAAGAAGTTCCGGATCTTAGCGGTCCCCAAGCACGCGCCTTGGGCAAGCGCCGCTAGCGACGATGCGTTCACGGAGCCGGACCGCAATATCGGTTTGTGTGAGGCGACCCAATGCGCGGGAAGACGACTCGCGAGACCTTGGTTCTTCCACCGGGCGGGTGCCGTTTGGCTCCACTCATTACGATCTACCGGCTCACGCCTGCTCTCTTCTCCTGGCCGAAGACTTCGCGATACACCGCGCTCATGTCATCGAGCGCGCGGGCGCAGTCGCCCGTAAAACTCGAGCCGTGCATGATGGCGAGTGTTTTCGGATTCAGGTCGGCAAGCTTTTTGAGGTTCTGTGCGGTGAGCGGCGTATAGGGAACGTACTCCGCCAGGATGCCTGCCTGGTAGGCCTTCATCGCTTCATACGAGCGGCCGACGACATCGTCTGAAGTAATCGGCTCTCTGTCACCGTTCTGATGGAACAAGTCTGAGCAGAAGAGCGTTTTCTGGGTCTCTTCAAAAAGCACGCCTGCGTCCCAGCCGTGCGGCAGATGGGGCGTCTGGCAGTAGCGGAAGCGGAACTTGCCCGTCGGAAACGATTCGCTGTCGGCAAGCCCGCGGGCTTCGCGGCCAATGAAGTCATTCACGCAGACCAGCGCACTGACTTGACTGCAAATCACGTCCGCCTTGGGCGCCGCGCCCAGCCATTCGTTCAGCGCACCGCACTCATCGGACTCAAAATGACTGAAGCTGATGTGTCGTAAATCAGAAACGTTCATGAGCTTGGAAACCGCTTCACGAATTTCCGCGTGCATTCCCCGCAAGCCGGTGTGAAAGAGTAACGGTTCATCGTCTTTCACTAGAAAGTGATTGAATTGCAGATCGCCCGCTTGGGCGTAGATCGAGATGCGATAGATGTTGGGCGCAATTTCCGTGGTTGTGGCCATATCGTTATCCTCGGGTGAGACTGGGTCGCGAGCAGCGGCCATAGTTACGTCGCATGCACACTGGACCGCTTGTTCCACCCGTGGAATTGCGAGAAATCGCCGGCGTTCCAGGCCTCCCGGAGCCCAGGTTTGCTCAAATCCCAGTCCGGACGAATTTCGCTCGAGACGGCGCGCAGATCATGCCAAAGATCGACAATCGACGGACGACCCCAAAACCAGTAGCCGTTGTAGATGCTATAGATGATGAGGCCCGGCTTGAGCACGAGCGTGTGCGGAATCATCGGGTTATGCTCAGGATCGGTGTACTCCTGGATGTCGAGATCCTTCTGAATCGTCCGGTCGGGGTCTGAAAGGAAGGACCATTCAGCTCCAACCGATGCCCGAAACTCCTGGAGCGTGTGGTGGTCGTCAGTTGAGATCGTGGCGATCTGCGTGTAAGCCACGGCGATCTTGGGGTAAAACGCGGCGAGTTCTAGATGCTGCTGGTGTTCTTTTGGGCAGTAATGACCACGCGCGAGCGTAAGGATCAAAGGGTCTTCGCCCTGTAGCTCGCTGAGCTTGCGCAGATTGCCCGTGTGATCGGGCAGTTCGTAGTCGGGAAACAAGCTTCCAGGCACAATGTCAGAACGCATTGTTGAACTCCTTGGATCGCGATACGTGTGTATGGAAGAGAACATCCCCAAACATTCCAATCTCCATGCCTTCGAGGTAGGCCCTCAGCCGTACGTGAGATCCGTGCTTTGTCCGACCTCAATGATGTACCCATCAGGATCGCGGATGTAGCAGCGTATCTCGCCGTACTTGGGGATCGGCTCGGTGATGAACTCTGCCCCACGGCTTTTCCACAATGCATAGCAGGTTCGGATATCTGCAACCCGAATATTCATAAAGCTATTGATCTTGTCTGGGTTGGGCACGCTGAGGGTTACCGTCGGCTTATCCGGGGTCGGCCCGCCCCCGACGTTCAAAATCATCCAGATATTCGCAAGCTGAAGGTACGCAGGCGCGTTGCCGTCACCTGGACTTAGAATGCGAGCGCCGAAGACTTTTTCGTACCAGCGGGCCGAGCGGCCGATATCGGCGACGGTGAGAAAATGCGCGATGCTGATCCCCTCCCGCGGGGGCATCTCATAGCTCTTTTGTCCGATTTGTACGCTCGTTGACGGTTCCAATCCCGATAATGCGATCATTGTGAATGCCCTCCACCCAATTTGAGTAAGCCAGAAGTTCGACCACGAATCCATTAGACGAACGTATCGATCAATACCAAAGTATGGATTGGACATTTAGGGCCGAGGGGAGCATCATTTATTTATCAGGGGTGACGTTCAATTTCCTGGGGGTTTCCGACTTGAAGAAGGCTACCGCTCCCATTCCTTTTGCTGGTTCCCAGCTCGACCAGACGCGTCATGTCTGCGCTTTCTTTAACAGCGCCGAGGAAGAGTATCGGGTCTTACTCCCTTTCATTAAAGATGGAATCCAGTGCGGCCACAAAGCGATTCACGTTGTGAATCCTGACCAGCGTCCGGATCACCTCCGGCGCCTGGCTGAGGTAGGGATCGACCCGGCGGCTGCGCAGCAGAGCGGACAACTGGAGCTTCGCATTAACACCGACGTCTACCTGCCGGATGGCCACTTCGATCCAGATCGCATGATCGCGGCGTTTGAGCAACTGGCCAGCGGCAACTCCGGGGGAGGATACCCGCTGAGTCGCATTTGTTGTCGTATGGACTGGTCGGTGAAGGATCAATCGCATGTCGACGATGTGATTGAATTCGAGTCACGCGTAAATGATGTGTGGCGCCGTCACGAAGACGCGGTCATTTGTACCTATCACCTCGGGCAATTTCGTGGCGACGAAGTGATTGACATTATGCGGACCCACCCGATGGTCATCATCGGCGGCATTCTTCAGCAAAATCCCTTCTATATTCCGCCGGACGAATTCCTGCAAGAGTTTCGTCAACGCCGCTCCCATCGGAAGAACTCACCCGCAGCCGCCTGACATGGAAGAGCAAGTCGAAGATCCGGCCCTGGAGATCAAGCGGCTTCAGCGCTGCATGAACGATCTGATTAGTTTGCTCGGCCTAGCGGCTATCTGGCGCGGCAGCGAGCCATCCCAAGTCGTTCAGACCCTTCTCGATGTACTCCTAAATATGCTCAGCCTGGATTTCGCGTATGCGCGGTTGAGCGACGAATTTGGCCTGACTCCGGTGGAAATCCTCCGAATCGACGACGAGAGCAAAATCAAGCTGTCGGCTGAGGAACTGCTCGAATCGCTCCGCAGCCCCTCGGCAGATTACGCTCAAGCATCTTTTCCACAAATTCGAAATGGATCAGGAGTTGACGGCATTTCGATCTTCCCCGTTCCGTTAGGCATACAAGGTGAAATCGGCATGATCGCCCTGGGTTCCATCCGCGAGGGTTTCCCTGAGAAAACCGAGAGCCTGCTTCTTAGCGTGGCGGCAAATCAGGCATCAATCGGCTTGCAACAGGCGAGACTCCTGAGTGAACAAAGGCGGATTTCCGCTGAGCTGGATCGGCGGGTCTCGGAACGAACCAGTGAACTTGCCCAGGCACACGTGCAAGTTGTGCGAAGCGAAGAACGGTGGCGATCTGTTTTTGAGAACTCTGCCGTCGGCGTCGCTCTCGCAGACTTGGATGGCCGGTTTATTGCGACCAATCCCGTTTTCCAGAAGATGCTGGGATACACCGAGGATGAATTGCAGCAACTCACTTTCCTTGACATCACCCACGAGGAGCATGTTGAAGAGAAGCGGACGATGATGGGTGACCTGCTCGACCACAAGCGCAAGCAATTTCAAATCGAGAAGCAGTACCGCTGCAAAGATGGCCAACCGGTTTGGGTACGCAACAACTTTTCCGTCGTGCCCGGCACCGACCGGGTGCCGCGATTTTTGATGGTCCTCTCCGAAGATATTACGCAACGGAAGGTGTCGGAGGGGGCTCTCGCCATGGCAAGATCGAAACTCGCAAAAATGGCAAGCATCACGAGCCTCGGAGTGCTGGCCGCGTCCATCGCGCACGAAGTCAACCAACCTCTTTCGGGCATCATCACCAACGCCGGCACCTGTCTGCGGATGCTTTCCACGGATCCCCCGAATGTCGACGGTGCCCGGGAAACTACCCGGCGCACGATTCGTGATGGCAACCGGGCCTCTGACGTAATCACGCGATTGCGAACGCTTTATAGCAAGAAAGAGCCGTCCCCTGAATCGATGGACTTGAATGAAGCGGCCCGCGAGGTGACGACATTAGCATTGAGTGAAATCCAGAGAAGCGGGGTGATTCTGCGGCAAGAGCTTGCAGAAGGCCTCCCGCAAGTAGTCGGCGACCGCATCCAGCTTCAGCAAGTCATCATGAACTTGGTTCGAAACGCTGCGGACGCAATGAGCGGCATCGACGACCGCCCGAGAGAGTTGCTCATCAGAACTGAACGGGAGGGTACGAATCTGGTCCGGCTAAGCGTGAAAGATTTGGGAGTCGGTTTCACGCCTCAATCCGCGGACAAGATCTTCGAAGCGTTCTACACAACAAAAACCGACGGCATGGGGATCGGGCTCTCCGTCAGCCGCTCCATCATTGAGGCTCATCAGGGACGTCTCTGGGCCACCCCGAACGACGGGCCGGGATGCACCTTTTCGTTCGCTATTCCTTGCGTGCTCGAGGGTTCGGCGGACGGCGAAAGCCTTGTCAATCGCGCTGATCCCTCGACGGATGCCGCATAAATTTCGAGGGGCCGCTCACAATCGGCCTAGACCAATACCAAAGTACAATGGACGCCCCCGCATCGAATGCCGCATTGTCTTGTCATGGAGTCCCCAAAGGATAGGGGCGACAAGCGGCAGTTCCTTTCCGTAGTCGTTGATGATGATGAGTCGGTGCGCGAGTCGCTGCCCGACCTGCTAAAGGAATTCGGTTTTGCGGCGCGGGCCTTTTCGTCAGCGGAAGAGTTTCTCTCATCCGATTGCATCGGTGAGACCAGTTGCCTGATCTTGGACATCGCTATGCCGGGCATGAGTGGACCTGAACTTTACCAGGAGCTCAAGCGTCGCGGAGTCGAGATCCCGATCATATTCATCACCGGTCAAAGAGATGAGACGATCCGTAATCGAATGCTCCAACAAGGCGCCGCGGGGTTTCTGTTCAAACCGTTCAGTGACGCAGATCTGCTTGCGGCCATCAAAACGGCGCTCCCGGGCACTTGAGGGTTCCGTGATTGATCCAGGGGGAATACAATGAATTTAGCGCATACCACGGGTTCTGAAATGGGTGCATTACCAACGCCGGCTTCTATGCCCATCGTTTTCGTTGTTGACGATGATATTTCCGTACGCGAGTCGCTGGAATTGTTGGTCCGGAATGAGAACTGGAAGCCGGAAACATTCTCATCCGCGCAGGAGTTCCTGAACCACCCGAGAGCACTCGTTCCGAGCTGTCTTGTCCTTGATCTTTCACTCCCAGGCCTGAACGGTCTTGAGCTGCAGAAGCAACTCGCCGCTGAACACATTGAAATGTCGATTATCTTCATCACCGGTTATGGCGATGTGCCAAAGTCGGTGCAAGCCATGAAGGCCGGCGCTCTCGAATTCTTGACCAAGCCCCTTGATCACGACGCTTTGGTGAGCGCTATCGGAAAAGCCCTGGAACGAAGCCGTCTCACCCTCGCTCAAGACGCGGAGATGCAGAAACTTCGTGACCGTTACGCCTCCCTGACTCACCGGGAACAACAGGTGATGGCGCTCGTCGTGTCCGGCCTGTTGAATAAACAAGTTGCCGGCGAACTCGGCATCAGCGAGATTACGGTCAAAGCGCACCGAGGGCGCGTCATGCAAAAGATGAAGGCCAATTCCCTCGCTGACCTGGTGAGGATGGCTGCAAAACTCCGACCCGCACATCCAATGGTTCACGTGGCTTGACGCCAGTTCAGCCTCGGGTAACGCAGCCATAGATTCTTGACAACGCGAACCCGCCACGTTTGAGTTGATCCGTCGCGTAGAGTCTTCACTTCTTCGCTTCTTTCACACACAGCCGAAGCCCATGCGATTCGAGCACGTGAAAAAGAAAACTTAACGGAACCTTGCGAAGGATCAAGCCTTCAGCCAAGCAGGGTGGGATGGAGAAAATCCGTATCCCCTTCGACAAGAAGATCGCAGTCAATACGAAGGTATTGCCGATACCATCGTCCAATTGTTTTTACTTTTAAGCTTTTGGTTTGATGGTCGCGTGGCAAATGGGTTCGGGGTGGAAGTTCGCCGGACTATCTGCAGTAAAACATGAGGAGACCAATCTATGTCACATCACTACTCCGGCCCCGAAGTCGGGTTCCCTCACGGGGACGCCCGCCTCGACCTCACCGACCTGTATGCCTTCCCCTCGCCCGAGCGGGCCGACAAGTCGGTCCTGATTATGAACGTTCATCCATCTGTTGGTCTCAATCCGTCGGGACCGACCACCGACGAACCCTTCGCTCCCGGTGCGATCTATGAGCTCAAGATCGACACCAACGGAGACGCCCTCGCCGATATCGCGTACCGAGTTAGCTTCACGTCTTCCAAGAACGGCGCGCAGACCGCAACGCTGCGGCGGGTTGAAGGTGCCGAAGCCGCGGGAACAGGAGACGGCGGGCAGATTATTATCGAGCGCGCACCAGTCTCCACCGGACGCGGGGCACAAGTGGCGGAGGCTGATGGCTACCGCTTCTTCGCCGGTTGGCGCAGCGATCCCTTTTTCTTCGACACGATGGGCGCGATAAACAACCTCCAGTTCACCGGTGACGATTTTTTTACCAATAAGGATGTATGCAGCATTGTCCTGGAAGTGCCCAACTCCGCCCTCGGGCCTAACAAGATTGGTCTCTGGCATCGCACGCTCGACGGCGCCTCTGGGGGGTGGATCCAGGTAGATCGTGGCGCGCTGGCTTCGCAATCGGTCTTCCTCACCGGCGAAAGAAAAGCCGATTACCTCACTGGGGAACCGGTCGACGATGCACGTTTCGTTCCCGTGTTCGCGCACTCACTGGAGCACACGGGTGGATATACGCCAGAGGAAGCAACACGAATGGCACGGTCTCTGTTGCCGGACATCCTTCCCTACGATCACACGCGCCCGGCGTCATACCCTGGCAACGGCCGGACACTGACCGATGACGTCGCAGACTTCTTCGTTTCTATCCTTACCAACGGGAAGATAACGCGGGACAACGTGGGTCCCCACAAAGACCTGACAGCAGATTTCCCTTATCTAGGCGAACCGCACAAGACACGGTCAGCGGAACTAGCGGCCGCGTGAGGCCTTCGCCGAGCGCGGTCACCAGTTCGCGAGACAACAAATACAGAGGAGAATCCAATGGCAACTGTAAGCGCACCTTCCAACCTTGCACAGATGAACGCACCGACAAAACAGATCCGCGTGACCCGGCGCTCGCCCGGCTACTGGCGTGTCACCATCGACAACCCGCCCATCAACGTCATGGGGCCGGAAATGGTCAAACAATTCCAGGAAGTCATCAACGCTCTCGAAGCGGACGAGGATGTCAGGGTCGTGGTCTTCGACAGCGCGGTGGACGACTACTTTCTGAATCACTCCGATTTCACGGCCAGGCTTGAGGACCTGACCTCGATGCCGCCCGGCCCCACAGGTTTGCCGCCCTGGCCGGACTTTCTGGTGCGTCTGACTCGCTTGCCGGTTGCCTCAATCGCCCTGATTCGCGGCCGGGCGACGGGCAATGGCAGTGAGATCACGTTGGCCTGTGATATGAGTTTTGCCAGCAAAGAGAAGACCATCATCTCGCAGTGGGAAGTGGGCGTGGGACTGGTCGCCGGCGGCGGCCCCATGGCCCGGCTACCCCAACTCATCGGCCGAAACCGTGCTCTCGAAGTGCTCTTAAGCTCGGAAGACATCAAGGCAGACCTGGCCGAGGCTTACGGCTACATTAATCGCGCGCTGCCTGATGCCGAACTGGATGCGTTTGTGGAAGCACTCGCGACCCGGATCGCCAAATTCGACAAATGGGCGATCGGTCAAACCAAGCGTCTGGTAAACACCAGCCTCCCCCCAGATGTGGAACTCGGTGCGGGCTGGGAGGCGTGCATCGCATCGCTCGGGCGCACCGCCGCTCAAAATGGGATCAAAGCGCTGATGGCGAAAGGTTTTCACAAGCCGGGGGATGCCGAAAATCGGCTTGGATATTACCTCAGCCAAATCCCACGGTAGGTCTGGTACAAGCGCGCACTCCTTGCGGAGCCTGTAACCGCAGGTTCCGCAATCCGTACGGGAGGCGCGTCGAATATGTTAACGAAAGGATTCACACATGAAAGCCATTAGAATCGTGACCGTCGCAGTGCTGGTGGCCGCAAGCGCGCTGGCTACGCACGCACTATGGGCGGAGCGGGCGGCGAACGCGCCGGCGAGTGAAAATCGAGAGGGACATTCCAACATGACGAACGAAAAAGTGATCATGCTGATCGAAGCGAAAATTCAGCCACAGCGCCGCGCGGAGTTGGTCGAGGCCGCACGCCAATACCTGCCGCTGGTACGGGCGGAACCAGGCGTGGAAGCGTTTTACCTCACGACACCAAAAGACGACCCCAATACATTCGTTTTCTATGAGATTTACAAGTCGCAAGCAGCACAGGATTTCCATCTCCAGCAGGACTTCACCAAGAAATTCCTAGCGACGCTAAAGAGCGCGCAGGCCGGCGACCGAGTGCGAACAAATCTCGTTGACCTGGCCACGGAATGAGTAGAGACATCCGGGCCGCCCGTCCCGATCTCGCTAAACTACAGGGCCGCTGTATTTGGCGACAGGGGGCTTTCTGTCCTGTAGCGACCTCCGCATGATCTGTTCCCTCAGGGCACAGGAGATTGCTGTCTCGCTACGCGTAGAGGAAGGGCCGGTTTTTGTGGCTTTTCCAGAAGTAGGCGAGGATGATGACACTAGCAACCGCTGCGTACGCGCACCACACTGAGGTGAACGCGTACCGTTTGACCACCATGACAACCAGCAGGATCGCCAGGTTGGCCGCGCCGAAGATTACCATCATCCTGATCTTCGAGAAGAACAGCGCGCCACAAGTTGCAATCACATAGAGCACGGCAACCGCAGTATTGTTGGTCGCTTGATTGATGTAGACGATGCTATTTTCTCTGACGTACACCTGCAACGGGAAGGCCGTCAGCGCCCACAAAATATAGAGCGCTGTTGCACCGCCGAGCACGAGGAACGGCAGCATCCGCCGGCGGCTCTTCACGTTTGGCTCGAACAGCAGCACGCCCAGCGGCAGCAAGAAAGGGAGAAGCCCCTGCGCATAAAGCATGAACGCCGCACCCATGTCGTGCGCCACCTCCGGGGAAAGAGTTCCATCCAATCCCAGCCAGACGAATCCCTCGGTGAACTGATGCACAGCGAATAGCAAAGGCAGTGACGCGAAAAGCAGTTCGCGTCGATGCTTCACCTTGGTCAAGGTGACCGTACCAACGGCGCCCAAAACTCCGCTACCCACGAAATTCGCCGTAGCTGAAAAGCACATGGGTCGTTTTCTCCCTTGCGAGGATTACAAACCTATTTGTTCCTGGCCGAGAGTTGATTGGTCACTGCCGCGCCGGCCTCGCTGACGACTTCGTCCTGGGAATCGGTGCCTCCCGAACAACCGATGGCGCCGATAATCTTTCCTTGCTCGAGCAGTGGAATGCCGCCGCGAGATGCAATGACGTCATCGAACGCGAGGAGATAGTTGAGATGCATGAGGTTGATGCCGTCCTCGAAGACCTTGGTCGGCCGCCGGAAGGTTGCGGCCGCCCGCGCCTTGTGCTCTGCAATCTGAATGGAGGCAAGCATCGCTCCGTCCATTCGTTGGAAGGCGACGAGGTTGCCTCCGGAATCGGATACCGCTATGTTCATCTTCCAATTCCGATTCTTCGCCTCCACCACCGCGGCATTGATAACTGCCTGAGCCCGATCGAGTGATATCGGCGGGCCGTAGGGTACATCGAAT
This sequence comes from uncultured Acidobacteriota bacterium, assembly GCA_963837365.1. Taxonomy (GTDB): domain Bacteria; phylum Acidobacteriota; class Terriglobia; order Terriglobales; family Acidobacteriaceae; genus CAWBXL01. Next base: position 681,296 of record CAWIMW010000001.1, on the reverse strand, counting down.
GGTATTTCGTTTGGGATGCTATCAAGAGGATTTGACGCTACGAGCGATGCGTCAATGGCGATTGCTGCTTTGTTGGGCGACATATCTTTTCTCCGAAGGGTTAGAAAGTAATCTTCAAAGTCGTATCCGGGATGCAGATTCCGATGAAATCTGCAGCGTGCCGTTATGAAAGCAGAAGGGTCAGAAAGGAACAATCAGACGATGGTATCGCCTATACCTTTGTAGCAATCTGCAACCCCACGTTCGCCTCGCGCAGGCAATACGACTGAACGAACTCTAGTTTGCCGATACCATCGTCTAATTGTTTGAGAAACGCCTTGGTGGTCAAATGAACTTGGTGTGTGTGTGCAAGGCGCTAAGGAGGCCCCAATGTTGCAAAAGCAGACAGCCGTGAAAGAAAGAACCGAAACAACTGTCCGACCGCATGAACCCGGCCAATCCGCTTTCCGGGCAATCCTGGGCGAAGACATCGACTGGCGGCCGTTTGCCGCCTTTCCACCGTCGGTTCGCCTCGCGGTGCTTGTCGGTCAGCCCTCAGAACCGGGACCATACGTGATCCGCGTGCGCGTGCCCCGCGGCGTGAAGCTCATGCCGCATAAACATCCCGAGGACCGCATCTACACCGTCATAGCGGGTGTTTTTTATATTGGCCTCGGAGACGAATTCGACGCTGACAAACTGGAAGCGTATCCCCCAGGGGCCGTGATCATTCTGCCCGGAAATACGTCGCACTTCCATTGGGCGAAATCCGGCGAGTACATCACGCAGGTGTCGGCCATAGGTCCGCTTGGGTTGGAATACGTCAGATCGAAAGACGATCCGCGTAATCGGGGTTCCGTGGTTTCACTCTCTCAGCATTAGCCGTGTACTTCGTTGGCCACTATAGGAGTTAGGAGAGTAGAGCGCAAAATCGACAAAAAGGCTGCGCTCGACAGGCAGCTCTTGACTGTAAGTTGATCAGATCAAAGAAAATGCACATCCAACCATTGCAATCATATTTGAAGGCCAGCCCAAGATAGAAGGCCCAGCCCCGCTTCCCACTAACTTTAAGAATTTCCTCTAACCGATTGAAAATATGGTGGCCAGGGACGGAGTTGAACCGCCGACGCCAGCCTTTTCAGATTTACAACAAGCTGTATTTTCAACAACTTAAGAGACTCCAGGTGGCCGCCTAAGTCCTTGAGAAACCGTGAAAGACATGCGAATCGTGGGTTGAGATCGTGGGTTCAAAATCAGACCCCGAATTCAAAAACTACCCATGGTCCGTAGCCCCGATCGCAATTTGGACACAGTAAAATCAGCGACAGTCACTCACCGTTGACTTCGACGGTCGCACGAGCCGAAAGCATCTAGCCACTCCAGCAGCGAACGGACACTGCCCTGGGCCAGGGCGATGGATGAATCCGCAGCACCATAGTAAAGATTGAGAGTATCTCCGTCGGCATCCATGGTGTATCCACAAGGGAACACAGCATCGTCAACGTCACCATGGCGTTCGTAGTCGGCCTCCGGCCCGAAGATCCAGGAATCTCCCCGCAACATACATTTTTCCGGGTCCTCGAGCTCAAAAAGAGCCAACCCCAAACGATAGATGCAGCCAGAAGCGGTCTGCCGAACCCCGTGATAAAGCATGAGCCAACCTCGCGGGGTCTCAATGGGCGGCGGAGACAAGCCAATCTTGTTTGCGTCCCACCAAGCACCGCGGCGAGCCTCCAGCATCATTCTGTGGCGTCCCCAGTGCCGAAGATCGGGGGAAAAAGATATCCAGATGTGCGATCCGAGTGGGGTCATAGGACGGTGAATCAGCGCCCACGATCCATTAATTCTTCGTGGCAGCAGGGCCGTATCTTTATCATCCGGCGGCATGATGACGCCGTATCTTTCGAAGCTGCGGAAGTCTTTGGTCAGCGCCAGGGAAACGCCGGGCCCGCCCCGCGAGTACGAGGTGTAGGTCACGACGTATTGCCCAAGTTCGGGCGCGAACGTGATGCGCGGATCCTCGATGCCCCACAGTTCCTCGGGGTAGTTTGCCGGATCTGGCATGAGCGTCGGCTCTTTATCGATTTCCCACCCATCCACCCCATTTTGTGAACGCGCAGCACAAAGGTGAGAGAGACCTCTACGGTCTTCCACCCGGCAAAGAAGTAAGGTGGACCCGTCCGGGAGGCGTGTGGCGCCAGGGTTGAACACGCTGTTGATGGCATAAGGCCAGTCTTTCGCGCTCAGTATCGGGTTCGCGGGATGGCGGCGTAGCAACGGATCAGGCTGACTGCGAAGGACATTCATAGGTTATTTCGAAACGATGGCTGTGAATTCATCTGGATCTGGAGTGGTTTGCACGGCGTGGATCTTGAACCTTGGTACGTTCAATTCAGCTTTTTCCTGTTGGCGCATCTCGGCCAGCGCGGTGAGGAATGAGAGCGTGGATTCCGCTCCCTGGTTCTGGTTGACCCGGTCGGGATGCAAACCGTCGCGACAACCGCCGGTGGCCGAATCGTAAAGCGGTAGTTGCAGATCGTTGTCGCCTAAGAACCACTTGAAGACCGACCAGGCCTCGCGGCGCCAGCGATCGTCTCTGGTCACGCGATAGGCTTGCAGGCAGGCTGAGATCATCCCCGCGGCTTCGACCGGTTGTTGGTCGAAACGAGCCTTCTCGCCGTTCTGGTGATAGAAGCCTTGTGAGCCGATGGGAACGAAGTGTCCCTGTTCCGTGCACCTCTGCACGCTCAGCAGCCAGTCCAGAGATTCAAGGCCGGCGGAGATCATTCGTTCATTGGAGCTGCTTGAGCCAGCCACCAGCAGGGCCTGCGGCAATCTCGCGTTGGAATAGGCGACGACGTCTTCAAACCACTTCCAGGATGGCACCTTGATCGCGTCATACATCTCTAGCAATCGGATCGCTAATACTGATCTCAGTTTCTGTGCGTCCCGGTCTCCGGGAAACGCGGCCAGGTATTCCTGAATCCCGAGCACGGTGAAGGCCCACGCTCTCGGGCTGGTGAAAGTCACAGTCACCGGAAGTGCGAACTCGAAGAGTCGTCCCGCAGCGCCTTTCAGTGCGCGGTTTTCAGATCGCCCCAAGACTGCCCCCAGTGCCCAAACCGCGCGCCCATGACTGTCCTCGGAGCCGGCTTCCTCCGTCCAGTGGCGATCGTAATTTAAGAAATTTCTGAATCGGCCAAGTTTCTCATTGAACGCATGTTCTAAAAACGCCAGATAGCGGGAAGCCAGACCCGTGGTCTTTAACGAAACGGTCGCCCCGAGCTGTTCCAATTGGAGCGCCAGTATGAGGGCCCGCGCATTGTCGTCCGTGGTGTATCCCTCTCCATACTTGGGGACGGAGAAGATCGCGTGCTGAAGTACTCCCGTGTTATCAGTCAACCGCTTGAGGTGGTCCAGTTTCAGTGCGGGCAAGTGGTTTGGTACAGTTACCATAGCCTGCGTCGAGAAGCCTGCCCGCGGATTGCGCGTACGTTCCGCCCGGGCCCGCTCAAAACTGGCCATGTAACCTTGTGCGGCCTTCTTCCAAATCATCTCCCGCGAATACAGGTAGGCGCGCTTGCGCATGGCATGGCGGATCGCAGGGGTGTCCAGTAACTCGAGCGTCTTTTTTGCAATGGCTTCAGGATTGGCGAAGGGCACCAACGCTCCCCTGCCGCCGTCGAGCAATTCAATCGCGTGCCAATAAGGAGTGGAGATGATCGCCTTGCCGGCGCCCACCGCATACGCCAGGGTACCCGAAACTACTTGCGCCTCGTTGCGATAGGGAGTGATGTAGATGTCCGCCGCACCGATGAATTCCACCAACTGCTCGGGACTCACGAACTGATTGTGGAAGATTACCTGTGCCTCGACGCCGAGATCCTTCGCGAGATCTTGAAGGTAGGTGCGATATTGCTCTCCATCCCGGCGAAGAACGTGAGGATGGGTAGCTCCGGTCACGATGTAAACGGCGTTCTTGTGCCCGGCCAGAATGCGCGGCATGGCCTGGATGACGTTCTCGATCCCCTTATTTGGGGAGAGCAGCCCGAAGGTCAGCAAGACGGCTTTGCCTTCCACGTTGAACCGGTCTTTGTAGAAATTAGGGTCGAGGAATGGCAGATCGGGGACGCCGTGAGGGACCAGATCGATCTTTTCCTCAGGCACTTTATGAATTTCTTGCAGAAACTGGGAGGAGAGCTGGCTCATGACGATCATCCGGTCGGAAAGCGCAGCGATCTCTTCCATCACCATCTGTTGATCTGGGTTCAGTTCCCGCAACACGGTGTGCAGGGTGGTCACCACCGGCATCTTCAGCCCGCGCAACAGGCGCAAGATGTGACTCCCGGCCGGTCCGCCGAAAATCCCATACTCGTGTTGCAGGCAGACCATGTCAATGTTGTTGAAATTCAGGAAGTCGGCGGCATCCTGATACGACTGCAACTCGTCTTGCGCCAGCGTCCAGCGCACTCGCGCGGGATAGTCATATCCCGATTCGGTGTCATTCACGGGGACGGCCATCAGCCGGGCGGTTCCGTATTCAGCCGAAAGCGCTTCGCATAAGTCCGTAGTGAACGTGGCGATTCCGCAGCGGCGGGGAAGATGGTTCCCGATCACCGCAATCCGGCTCGGTAGTGAGGGTTTGGTCGGCATAGTCACTGGTTGTCTGTCTTCTAGCTGGCTTGTGCGAGGACTGCCGGCGACTGCGCCTCGTTCATCAACTTGAGTGCCCTTGCTTTCTCGTCTCCGCTCGGCACTTGGACCTGGATCAGACTGTCGCGGTCCAGCAGGGGGGCGCGAGCAAAGGCGTCTTGGTGCCCGATGACGAAGTCCAGGAACTGAGCCAGCAGATCCGAACGATAGCCGTTGCTGAAAGTGAGGTTGCGGTTTCCCGCCGCCGAAGCGCTAGGGTATCGGCAAACCAACATCCAATGACCGCTGATTTCAGCGACCCATACCTCGAGGTCCGCAAGAGAGTGATCGGCCGCAAAGCGGTACCTGATATGAGCCAATCCGGGTTTGCCGGCCTGGACCAGATCATCCCACGCGGCCACTACTGCGGCTTCGAGCGTTTGACCGAGATCTTGGTTGGGTTTGAACATCAGAGCGCTTCGGTCCTGGGGTTGGCCTGGGTGATCGAATCGATGGTCAGCCTCGGGTTCGTCTTCAGGATTTGCAGCGAGACCGCGAAGACCACGGCGGTCACGATCTGTACCGCCACCGTAAATGCGAAGGAAAATCCAATCGGCCAGATGGGATTGAAAAGGAAGATGACCGCGACGAATCCCACCGCCCACCAGTACTTGCGAAGATTGATCGCCTGCACCAGCGCAAATGCTGCGCCAGCCGCCACCACAAAATCCAAATAGCTCCGCAGGTTGGGCGACGGCTGCCAGAACATCCCAACGAGCAACGCCACAATCGCGGCGCACTTCATGATGCCTGTAAGCATGTCGTCCTCATTTCATCTTCCGAAAACATCTTTCCCCCTAGTGCGATTTGGCCTTGGCTTCATTGACGCGTAACGCGCGTCCTTCCATCTCGGTGCCGGTCAGGCCCAGGCACGCTTTGTCGGCTGCACCGGCCTCGGTCATCTCCACAAATGCGAAACCTTTCGGGAGTCCGGTGCCCTTGTCGGTAATGATGTTGACCCGCTCGACTGCTCCGTATGATTCGAACAGGGTGCGGAGTTGCGGTTCAGTGGCGCTCTGCGGCAGATTGCCGACGTAGATGTTCTTCATATTTTCCTCGATTCGAATTTCGGAAAGTCAGTTCTGAAGGTCTTACTCTCATCAGTTAGTTCCATGATGGAGCCCTGCTGGATGTGCCGGGAATGTGCGCTGACCGTCAGGTAGGGCACTCCCAAAAATCGGTCCTCGATTATCTTCGTGACTTCCAGGCAGTTGAAGTCGGGTTCCTGAACTTTCGTAAAGATGTGCTTCAAGGCCCTTCGGACGGTCTTGGCTGCCAGACTGCCGAACACGGTCGCCTTCACTTCGCCTGCCAGGCAGAGGCAGTTCCAGCCGGTGCCGCGGATCTTTTGATCCAGGGTCGTGCTGGTGTGAGAGTGAAGTACACTCCAACTTCCCGAATAAGACTCGCTTTCCAAGTCGAGCGCCCGCAAGATCAGCGGCCGGTTCTCGATAAGGATGGTGCCGACTTGAACGGTTGTTGCCATAACCTGAATGCCCTCCGTGTGTAAACAATCGCTCAAGCAGCAGCCCGGTCCGTGGCCTGATGGAACGTCGAACTCACGATGTCCGCGATACGCAGCTTCGGGCTCCCATCGAGCAGCGGTTCGAGAGTGTTCATCACTTTGGTGTAGCTCGCCGTGTGGTAAAGTTCAGCGTCTTTCCGAGTCTCCCACAGGCTAATGGCGGTGACGTCAGTCCCGCCCTCCAAGGCGAAGGTGATGAGGTCCTTGAATCCCGGCTGCTTATGCAGAATGGGAATGATCTGCTCGTCAAGAATCTGTTTGAACTGGTTCAGGCAATTGGGCCTGAGCCGCACGGCGACGGTACGAGCGAACATGGCCAACCTCCACGGTTGCGCTTGATCTAAGAGGGAAGGACTTCAGATGGGCTGACTTAGTTCAGAAATCTGAAAGAGTGAAAGGAAGTTGCTCGCTCATCTTCAACCCTAGCTGCCCCCCATACGATTGTCAAATTACTTACTTCATAGGAGTCACGCAGTCGCTCTGCGACAGAGCAGGGTCACCGTGATGGCAATTGCATGGCCACGGGACTGGACTCAGACTGCGTACCCACCGTCGAAACTCTGTAGTCGGTATAGTCAATGGTCAGAACGGCGCTGCCACCCAGGCGAGTGCTGCTGGTGCTGCGGTTCGACGCCGGAAGCCAAAAGTCACTCACTTTGACATATGCGTGTTCAATTTTGGTGTCCTTGATCCAGAACGAAGGATTCTTCGCCGGCGAAGCTTCAATCCGCGCCACCGCAAAATCGGTTGCATTCACCCAGATTCGGCCCCGGTACAGCAACTTGTTCTTGGTGCGCGGCTGGACCGAGAGAACATAGAACGACCCAGCCGGCGTGTTCTCCTCTCCGTCCAGCGTAAAGCTGTAATTGTCGTTGTTGAGGGCCACCCGGTTCTGGTTCTCCTCGGTCAGCGCCTCTTTCTCGCTCTGCAACAAACGGTTGAACACTCTGTCAATAAGGAATTTGGAGCCGGTGGCAGATCGCACTGTAAATTCCTTGGTTGCCGGCGACTGGTATTTCACATCCACTACCATCTCCGCGCTGCGAGAACCGGGGAAGCCGTGGTATTCCAGCTTATAGACCCGTGTCCCCTGGAACGCGTCCAGTGCCTTGGCGCGTTCGAGGTTTTTCCGGACCATGCTGCTTACCACTTCTTCGGCACTAAGGCCGGCCCGTGGTCCAAAGTCAGGCACGGCTGCCTGACCTGTGACCGATGGCAACCCACTCAGCCACAGCAGGAGCGGCAGCGCCCAACCAGCAGCCTGGAAATGTCTTTTCATCGGCTAGTCTCACCATACCGCCAATGGCTGCGCTAAGAATGTTCACTTTTGAACACCCTGGGAAGCCTCATTGAGACTACTGGGCAACTCCGCTCGCCACCGTCGGTACCGGCTCCACCGATTTCAACTGCTCCAATGCAGTGAGTACCTCCTGCCACTGGGCCTGGTCTTTTTTGGTCTCGATCGGTACTGAGAGGTCGGAATAGAACTCCATGATGTTCTGGCGCAGATCCGGAGTCGTCAGATCGAACTTCCGCTCGGACAGCCTGGCCAATAACTTGGCGTAGGAATCATCCGTCAGCGAATACTCTGCTGCCCTGGTAACCGTGCCACTATCGAAATCGCAATTCGGGAGTACTAGTGTGTCCGTTCGCACTTTTTCGAGAAAGGCGCGGTATTGATCGACCGTCAGATTGATGCTCTTGATATACAGGTCTTCAGTTTGCGGAGTCGGGTTATTGAACGCCAGCCCCTTAAATGGTCCGATCTTCGGCATGAATCGCAGCAGGGTTGACAAGATGCGAGTGCCCAAGCCGGGCTTCACGTAGTCCTTGCCCCATTCCTTTTCATAACTGGAGCGGGAAAGCCGATACAGGAATTTCCGTTTCGCGAAGTTTGGCGTTTCGCGCATGAATTCCTTCTTATGAACTTGCAGCGCGACCTCGGTCATGTGCGGAATCAGCCGGCTGACCGCGAAACGGTACGATCCCACCGCCAGGTCCTCGTGGGTGAGGACGTCTTTCAACTCCACTCCGTAGACCACGGGAAAGGCCCGCTCCAGCAGGGGCTTGGACACTTGAAACCCGATGAAATCGTGGTACTTCTGGGAGGCGTAACGATTTTTCGCGACCTGTACCGTATCAAACCCGAATTCCGTTTTCAGATGTGCAGTCTTGTCCTGAGCATATCGAACCGACTTGCCAAATTTCGCTCGCAGCTTGGGATACTCAATTGCCACGGCCTGATTGACCGCTGGATGGCCGGCAATATCCGCGGCATAGTGCGACAGCGCGCCCAGCGCGAAGGCGTACTCGTTGACGTCTTGGCTCTCCCGCAACAGCTCGCGAACAAAGTCTCCGCTGCGGACGTAGTGCACCAGGTTGCTGAATTCCCGGCTGCCGAACGGGTAGTAGCCGAGGTCCTGGATGACGGCGCCTCCGTAGGCGTAGGCATGCGCCTCCCTGATCTGGTCGTCCGACAGCCCTGGAAATCGCTTGAGCAGGAGCGGCTGGATCGCATCGGCCCACAATAAGTCCACGATCTCCTCGTGAGTGAGAACGGAGTACGCGGACGAACTGCCGCTGCACATCAGCACGACGAGAAGAAGCGCCGTCGCACGGACGGAAAACAGGCGCCAGCTTTTTGCGAAGGCGCCTGCCGCGATTGCCGGGTAGCGCATGGGTTTAAATGCGGCCCGTGAGGAGAAGGATAACGACGATCAGGAGAACCACTCCCACGCCGCCGGTCGGGGCATACCCCCAGGTTCTGCTGTGCGACCAGCGTGGCAGGGCTCCGAGAAGCGCCAAAATTAAAACTATGATCAAGATGGTTCCAAGCATGGTGTGCTCCTATCAGGCGTTCATGAATGGTGCAGCCCCTCGCGGGGCCGCACCAGGTGGAGGTTAAAACGAAATACTGATGGCAATGCCTTGTTGGGGATACCTGGTGTTGAACAGGTAATACCCGTTGTCAACGTAGGTGACGTAGACCTCGTCGTTGTCGTACCAGTTGTTGCCCCAGTAGGCTGGCCAGGGATCAACCGGACTGAACCAGTATCCCTCGTACTGAAACCGTGGATATCCGCTGACAACCCGGAATGGAAGGCCGTAGATTCGGAATCCATGGCTCGGCCCAAAGTGGCCGCGGAAGCGGTCGTCCGGGATGCGGTAACCGTGATAGCCGCCACGTTGCTGCCAGGTGCGGTGGTCGGAATCCCAGTTTTGTGATCCATGCCGCTGCCAGGCGGCCTGCTCGACACGCCGCTGTTGCTGCGTATGCTGCGGCGCTTGCTTCCCCGGCGATTGCCGTGCCTGCTGTTGGTGATTGTCCCGGTCCTGTTGCTGTTTCTGCTGGGCCAGTTGTTGATGGTTCCGGTTGTCCTGTTGCTGTTTCTGCTGGGCCTGCTGCTGATGCTGTTGTTCGGGTTTGGCTTGCGCTTGTTTCCCCGGTTGTTGGCCGGGGTGGTCTTGCTTTTCGCCGCGCTGCTCCTGCTGTGCGTACACAGGAGCTGCGATGGCGAGAAGCAAAGACAGGATGGCGATACTGACAATCCGATTTGCTTTCATAGTGGCTCCAATACTGCTGGTTCCTCGGCCTGCTCTAACGCAAGCTCCCTGTTGTCGCATTCATCGGCTGGCCGATGGCCTCGCCGGACACGACCAGTTCAACTCTCCGGTTCTGCTGGCGGCCCGTGGAGGTATCATTGGTCGATACCGGCAAAGTTTCGCCAAAACCCTTCGACGTGATTGATGCGCTCGTGACTCCCTGGTCCACCAAGTAGTCGCGCACCGAGCGGGCACGGTTCTCGGACAGGGTTTGATTCATGTCATCCCCCCCGACGTTGTCCGTATAGCCCCCGACTTCGATGTTCAGGCCGGGGTAGGCGATCGGTTGTGGTGGCACCACCCAAACACCGACCGGAAAATCCAGCGCAGTGGCTCCATAAGAATGTTGCTCCCCTTCTCTTCGGAGACTAGATTTCCTTATACGGGTCATAAGGAGGCGCCTTCGGTGTGGCCTCTTCGGCATAAGGCTCATACGGAGTTTGCGGCAACTGCTCCTTCGAATACGGCTCATATAAAAGGTCCGGTAGCCCCGGCTTGTCGGCATAGGGCTTGTAGGGAGGTTCCGGCAGGGGTGGCTGGTGGGCGCGTTCTGCGTCCGGTGGTGCACCAGGATAGGCCGGCGGCGGTCCGATAGATTTGCTGGAGTGGGCAGTTGAGTAGCTGAACATGAGATCGCTCCTGGGGAAAGGGGCGGCAAGGTGGAAAGCGAGAATGCCGGCTTCCACCGGCTGCTTTCAGTCGCGCCCTTTCACTAATCACATGTTGCGCTTCACGAAAGGGGCGCGATGTTCAAGATTGCTCGGTTTCGAAGATACTTCAGTGCGCTCACGGGAGGATGTGTCTGGTCACAATTGACCATCTTCCGGTGGCGCGTTGTTGCATGATGCAGGCGTGAAACCCAAGAAGGAAGCAGCCCTGGCAGTCCGGTGCCCCACGTGCGGCGCCAAGCCGGGACAAAAATGCGAACTTAGTACTGGCTTGCCCCGAACCGAGCCGCACCGGGACCGGCGGCTGGCGGGTTCGGAGAAATAACTGGTCGCTCTCGGAGCGCTCTGCCTCGACTGAGGCAGGGATGCACCGCTGTATGTCCCACATGGAAGTAGGCGGATCCGCTAGATTCGCATGAACGCAGTAACTGCGATAAGCACTAGAAACGCAAGTATCAGTGTCCCGGTCCCCAGCAGCACGATTTCACTGAGGATGTCAGGTTTCAATAGGTCGGCTCGGTGCATGACACTTCTCCCAGCCCAGGGGAGGGTTGCATCGGGGCTGGCCTGACAAGGTGCCTTCCGGTGGAAGGCGGCTCGGTTGCGGATTCCAGCTGATAAGCATGACCGGAAAGTGCCCGCGAACCACCTGGTCTGGCAAGCCCCGGCCCAGAAACGAGGGCAGGCCGCCTGGTTTGGCGTAAAGACCGCTCTCTTGAGCCACCCCTAGCATGGCCCCTTTTCTCCCGGAATACTGTGCAGAATGGCTCACTCCGGGAATCTTGCCGGGACTACAATAATCTCTGATGAAGCCTGCTGCCACTGCCGGGAATGGGAGGAAGAATGCCCGTGAGTTCGACGCCAGGACTTTCCTGGCGACGATTGGCTCCGGCAGGAAGGCTCTGTCGGTTTCTGAGAAGAAATCGATATTCAGTCAGGGAGACGCGGCCGACGCGGTCTTCTACATCCAAAAAGGCAAAGTGAGACTCACCGTCGTTTCCAAAATTGGCAAGGAGGCGACCATCGGCATATTGAACCAAGGGACCTTCTTTGGCGAGGGCGCGCTGGCGGGACAACTCGTGCGCATGGGCTCCGCAGCTGCAATGACCGATTGCGCACTTCTCCGTATCGACAAGAAGGCCATGATGGACGCCCTCCACCGGGAACACGAGTTCTCGGACATGTTCGTCGCCTATTTGCTGGCGCGCAATATCCGCTATGAAGAAGACCTGGTCGACCAACTATTCAATTCCAGTGAAAAGAGACTGGCCCGCGTCCTTCTGTTGCTCGCGCACTTCGGCAAGGAAGGCATTCCGGAGACCGTGGTGCCCAAGATCAGCCAGGAAACCCTGGCCGAGATGGTTGGCACCACTCGCTCCCGCGTCAGCTTCTTCATGAACCGGTTTCGGAAGTTGGGCTTCATCCACTATGCGGGTGGGGCTGAGGGCGGGTTACAGGTACACAGTTCACTGCTCAACGTAGTGCTGCACGATTGAGCGCTCCGTCGACGCAGGAATATCTAGGCCGGCTTCAAGGCCTTGCCGCACTCCAAACACAGGTTCTTATACTTGGAAGTGATCAGGCCGCACGATGGACACACGCAGAGAGACCCGAAGTCCCCTGCCCGTGGGCTTGATTTTCGCCAGAAATTCCCGAACCACTGCGCGATTGAGGCGAGCCGCCCGCGGTTCCGTGCGTAAAGACGAGGCACTGACATGGATCTACCCTCCCGCCTATTGTTGAGCTTCTCACCCATCCCAACGCGAAAATGAGCAATTGTGACCAGTATTTGTCTTCCATCTATCGCATGATGCTGTTGGAGACGAGCACCTCTTCTACTCCTTTCAGGTCTTCTGAGCTAAGTCAGCCCATCTGAAGTTTTCCCCTCTTAGGTCCACAACCTTGAAAGGAACATTTCATGAAAAAGCTGCTTGCATTCTGTCTAGTCGGAGCCCTGGGTCTTTTGGGAAGTAACGCATGGGCCGGTACGGCACGCGAGGACACTGTAGAGCGCCTGAAACTCTCATCTGACGTTTTGAGCGCGCTCATGGCCACGCCGGACAACGGCATACCAGAAGAAGTGCTGGAGAACGCCAAGTGCATGATCGTGGTCCCGCACCTCATCAAAGGTGGTTTCATCTTCGGCGGTAAACATGGGCGCGGGATCGCCACTTGCCGTACATCCGCTGGATGGAGCGCTCCTGCGTTCGTATCAGTGGGCGGAGGTAGCTGGGGTCTGCAAATTGGAGTGGAAGGCGTGGACCTCGTGATGTTGGTCATGAACGAACAGGGCTTGCAGCATCTGCTTTCCAGCAAGTTCAAGATCAGTGGTGAAGGTTCTGCCGCGGCGGGGCCGGTTGGCCGTCATGCTTCGGCCGGAACCGATTGGAAGCTGAACACGGAGATGTTGACCTACTCGCGCGCCAAAGGCGTATTCGCTGGCTTGACACTCGAGGGTGCGGTGGTGAAGCAGGATGATGATTCGACACGTGCCGTTTATCAAAAGAAGCTCCCATTCCGTACCGTACTGTCGGGCAAGACCGCGACTCCAGAAGTTGCAGCGGAGTTCATGAAGGCCGTCTCCGATGCCGGCAAGCAGGCCCGCGTGACAGAAGCCAAAGAACAAGCCACGAAGTAGTCAGGCACGCGGTCGATGTAGAACGAATTGGTGTTGTCATTCCACAGCACTCAAAAGGCGGCGAACCGTGAACCTCAATTCTCCAAGACGGATCTGGGTACAGCTAGCGTTTCTCGGCCTGTGTTCCGGTCTTGCATTTGCACAATCAGCGGACCTCGGCAGCAATCCCGCAATCTGCAACGACCGCACCCAGGCCTGCGAAGCCTCCAAGCCCGGGCCGGCGCAGGCCAGGATGAATACGGCGGAGCATCAGCTAAACGTCTCCGCTTGTAGGAACGGTTGGGGATCTTGTGACCGCTCGAAACTCACTCCGTCTGAAACCATTGCGCTTGCGGTCGCCGATCATGAACGCAATGTCTCCAGTTGCAAGAGCGGCCTGGGAACTTGTGACCACTCGCGGCTCACATCGGCGGAAGCCAGTGACATAGCAGTCGCCGATCGCCAACGCAACCTTTCGAATTGTATGGAGGGATGGGAACCGTGCGACCTGGTGACACTCACGTCAAAAGAGGCGGGCGCCGTGGTTATTGCCGCGCGTCGCCGTAATTTTTCCAACTGCACAGAGGGCATCGGGGCCTGCGATCCATCGAAGCTGACCCCGTCGGAAGTGAGCACAGCTGCCACCGCTGAGCATGCTCGCAATCTCTCGAATTGCAGGAACGGCTGGAGCGGATGCAATGTCTCGGAACTGACTCCGCAGGAGTTGCACACCAACACTGCCGCAGAACACCTACGCAACCTTTCCGATTGCAGAAATGGCAATGATACCTGCAACTATTCGCAGTTGACTCCTTTGGAAGTCAGCACCTTGGCGATCGCCGAGCACAAACGCAACTATGAGGCTTGTCGCGAGGGCTACGGCCACTGCGACCGCACCCGTCTGACTCCGGCAGAGACGGAGACGGTTCCGCCCGCGTCTCTTCCCCAATGAAGGCGAGGTATCGAGACATATGTCTATCAAAATAGAGGTAGGCACCATCTTGATGGAGGACCGGCCCGCCATCACTCAGTCTTTAGGACTGGACGGTGAGTCCTTTTCGCGAGGCTGGAGTGTGCTCAATACCGTTGGCGCCTCTGCTTTTGAACTGAAAGTCGGCGCTGCCGGATGGAGGTTTTTCTTTCTGGCTGGAGAGGTCAAAGCCACCGTCTTTGGCCCTCCCGGTGCCCTAAACACTCAACGTGCGCTGCTCGGCATCCTCTCGAAAGTGCGCGAGCAGAACTTCAACTGCTTTGAGGTCACCAAAATCGCCGAGGGTCACTTCTTAGGCATACCCTACACCACGGTTGGCGGGAACTCGCGTCACGTGCAAAAAGCCTGGATATTGCAGGGCGTTAAAGCACGACGCAATGTGGTGGCCAGGGACGGAGTTGAACCGCCGACGCCAGCCTTTTCAGGGCTGCGCTCTACCACCTGAGCTACCTGGCCACATTTTGCTCACAGCGCCTTGCGGGTCTTTAAGGACACGCTGAAATTTCTGCGGAAATGCCGGCTCATACGGCAGTCGCGCGCTGGGAGGGAAAAGCAGGCATGATTATAGCAAAACTTTGGGACGCTAAATTTGTGTGCTGAAACTCCCCTACCCGATTTTCTCCCCATCTAATATCGTTGCCACGCAGCGGTTGACGCCAGACCAATACGGGATTTCTCGATAATCGTCCACATCGAAGACGGCGAGGTCGGCGTCTTTGCCAGGTTCGATCGAGCCTTTGCGGTCCTGCAACCCCAGCGACCATGCGCCATTGATGGTCGCCGAGGCGATGGCTTCGGCGGGCGGCATTCTCATGTTAGTGCAAGCCAGTGACAGCACAAACGGCATGCTCGGAGTCGGCGAACTGCCGGGGTTGTAGTCGGTGGCGAGGGCGATGGGAACTCCCGCATCAATCAGCTTGCGCGCAGGCGGATATTTTCCTGTTCCGAGAAAATAGTTTGCGCCCGGTACCAGTGTGGCTACGGTGTCCCGCTTGGCCAACTGCGGAATATCATCTTCATTTACATGGTCCATGTGGTCGAACGATGCGGGATGAAACCGCAGCAGCGGCCAGAGAACGGTTTCGCTCAGTTGACAAACATGCGCGCGGACGCCGAGTCCATTTTTTGTGGCCGCCTCGAAAACCCTCTCCGTATCTTCGGCGGTGAAGGCGCCCTTGTCACAAAAAATATCCACAAACTTCGCCAGCTTGTTCTTGGCCGCGTACGGGATCATCCGTTTGCAGACCAGTTCCACATACTTTTGCGGATTGCTCTTGAATTCTTTAGGTACCACGTGAGCTCCCAGCAGGGTAGGCACAACCGTTCCGGGCCAGCCCGCCGCCGCATCGCGGATGGCTTCCAGCGATTTGAGTTCAGAGGCGAGGCTCAGACCATAGCCGGATTTGGCCTCAACCGTAGTCGTGCCGTAGCTGGACATCTCATAGAACGCGGACAACACTTTCTCAGAAAGTTCCTTCCTGGAAGCGTTGCGAACAGCGTCCACGCTGGAACGAATGCCTCCGCCGGCCGCGGCGATCTCTTCGTAGGTCGCGCCCGCGATGCGCTTCTCGAAGTCCGCCAGGCGCGGCGAAATGAAGGCTGGGTGAGTGTGCGAATCCACAAAGCCGGGTAGGACGACCTTGCCCGCGCAGTCAATCTCTGTGATCTTGCGCCAATTATTCTTGAGCCAGGGATCGCGCAGCGCGTCTTTGGTCTTTCCGACGGAGACGATCTTGCCGACCAGGCAGAGCACAGCGGCGTCTTCGATGATGCCGAGTTCTTTGAGTTCTGGACCGCGGCGCGGGCCGGGTTGATTTGAGCGCAGGGTAAGGAGTTGACCGATGTTGGCGAAGAGCAAGGGCCGCTGAACTTGCGGACGCGGTTTTGCGAACGATGTCACGTCCTCAGCAGTCTAGCGTGTCGTGTGGCTTTGCGGGAAGTCAGAGTCTGGTCAGCGCAGGGGACCGTTCAGAGCGGAGTATAGACTTCAAATACCCGGATAAGAACTTAATTGCAAGCGAGGGGAGAACTTTAGGCGGTCTTCTTCGGTGAGATTTCGATGGCGGACGTAGATTTTGTCCCACTTTATCAACTATGTTCCTCCACCACTGCGCTCTGGAGTAGGCGCGGCAACGTGATACGCTCGATTCTAACGTAGCAAGAAATGAAATAGAGGTGGCAGAAAATGACTTCACCGAGGATTCGAGTAGAGAACAAACGCTGGCTATGCCTGATAGTTTTTGCAGCTTTTCTTGCAGTGTCGGGTTGCGGAGATAGCAAGCCCGCACCTCAGCCCGCACCTCTGCCTACGCCGCTGTGCGTTGCCCGGCCCGCCGGACTGGTTAGCTGGTGGAAAGGCCAAGCAAACGCTCAGGATACGCTAGGTAGCCACAACGGCACCATCACCGGAAACGTCACCTTTGCAAATGCGGAAGTAGGCCAGGGGTTTGTCTTTGACGGAACTGCGTTGATCAACGTGGGATCCGTAACCGGCACCACGCTTGACATCGCCGCATCCGACTTTACTCTCGAGTTCTGGTTGAAAACTTCTTCAGACCTTAGCAGTGGGCTCGGTGAATTGATCGCAGGTGACGCGGGGCTTGGCCAAGCCCAGGGGTTCCGGGTTCTTTACCAGCCCACGGTCAATCATCAACTGCGGTTTCGGATTGCCGACTCGTCTTCGGCGTCGGTTGTGGATACACCTCCCATCAACGACGGCATGTGGCATCACTACGCCTTCGTACGCAGCGGGGGCAATCTCATCGCCTATGTGGATGGGGTCTCCTCGGCAACTACACCGACCACGATCACGGACATTACCAGCACCGCTGAATTCCAAATTGGCGGCCGGACTCCCGGGGCCAGTACCGCTCCAGATTCATTCTTCGATGGAAGTCTGGACGAACTCTCGTTTTATAGCCGCGCTCTCAGCGCTACGGAAATCTCCGGAATTTTTGCCGCAGGTGTAAATGGTAAGTGTTAGGAGCGTCGAACCTGGGCGCTTGGGTTTAGATTGGAACTTCGAGGGCGGCCTTTAGAGCCGCCCTTCTGTTTTTTTTGTTCTAAGCTTCCCGCGCCCGCTTCGACCACTGCCAAAGGCCGCCGGTCACCTCCGCCGGCAGGCGGTGTCCCATTTGGCGGGCTAGCATCACAATCTGCCCCCGGTGATGGCCTTCGTGCGCGACGAAATAGCTGAGAACGTGCCCAACGTCGAGCGGAAGGTTTCGCCACACATAGGACCGAGTAAGGGGAATGCTTCCCCCGTGATCACAACCCAACTTTAGTACGCTCAAAATGCCCGCGCCGCTGCGCTGCATCGCGGGAATAAGGTCCTTAGGTTTCACCTTGCGCCGATCGACGCTGCGCGGCACGGCGATGCCGTGCTCTTTGCCAAGCGTCTTGATCCACATACACCGCGCATTGTGGATGTGCCCGGCAATCATGCGGACGGTGCGGCGCGGGGCACCAGGTACCGCGGCATCCAAGAGTTCGACGGGTAAGCGCTCGACCAGGTAGATCGTGATGCGGTTGTTGGTCTTCCACGCGGGCAGGATCGTGTCTTGAAGGTTCAGTGGAGAAGGCATAGTACTACTCGCCACCATAGCTCGTATTGTCACCCCGAGCGTAGCATGAAGTTCGCAAAGCGAACATCACGGGGAGTTGAAGGATCTCTCCAAGTTTTTCGAGTTCAGACCTTCGCCCTGGTCTCTCCGCGAAAAAACTCCGAGGCCGCAGGACGCAGAAGAAAGTATGCGAACACCGCCAGGAATAGGGCATGCATGGCGAGTTCCGGCAGCGAATGGAACGCGCTGACCACCATGTGAAATGCGATCCAGGCCAGCGCAAGCCAGCGCGCCCAGTTCTTGCCGAGGAGCATGTACACTCCGGCAACGACCGCCAGCAGGCGGACAAGGGTGATCCATACGATTTCGTATTGGAACGGATGTTGCGGCTTGAATTCCTTGAGGTGGTAGACAATTCCCATCAGGCCGGCGGCTGCGAACAGGCAAGCGATGATCGTGACCGAGAGTGGGCGCTTGGGCATACCTGGAGAAAAACACCCTATCACAAAGGCTCAAGTCGTCGCAGGTCTGGATTGGTGGACTATCTGGGGAGACTTGCGTATCCGTGAGGGTCTTCTCGCCGAACCAAGGATGCCCTGCCCGTGCAGAGCTTGGACGGGGCACCCCTTCCTCGTCAACAACTACATATCCGGCGTCAAAATCACTTCGCGTGCCACCCGAGTACCCAGGACTTCGCGGATCGCCAGGCGATCTTTGTAGCCCTGCTGTTGTTTCTCGTCGGTGCCGAACAGCTTTTGACCCAGAGCGTCCGCCTTCTTCTCGCTGGCTTCAAGCGTTGCCATATCTTTGTATTCGGTCATTAACATCAGGTTCCAGTCGGTCGCGCTGTGGCCTTCGGTGGTTAGTACTTTGTAGGAAAGGGTGATCCCTGCGCCTTTCAGGGCTTCCTGCTCCTTTTTCCAATCCGCAGTCAGATAGTTCAGGTAGGCAACATCCATGCCCGGCTTCACCTGGATAAACGAGACCTGCCATACCGAACTGTTGTGGTAGGGACGGTTCATCTGGGCATAGAGTGACAAACCCAGCAGCATGGTACAAACAATCAATAACGGCAAAAAAATGCGCTTCTTGTTCATAGTTTCCTCTCTTGAAACTTGGGGATACGTGTTATCTCGGTCAGAGTACGAGATCGAGGTTGGCTTGAATTGGGCAGGCTGACGGAGTATGGGCTTGTAGGGCCGCGGAGTCAAGCGGGCGGGGGAAGCAGGGGTTTGGTTTATGTCCCGAGAATAGATTGCCTGAATTTCAGGCAATCTGTATAATCAGGCATATGGAAGCAGCCAAAGTCGGCAAGCGCGGCGCCATCATCGTTCCCGCCAAGCTGCGCAAACGCTTCGGGATCGAAGAAGGCAGCATGGTGGTGGCCGAGGAGCGGGATGGGGGCATCCTGATCCGCCCTGCCGTGATCGTTCCGGTGGAGCGGTACACGCCCGAGCGCAAGGCCGAGTTTTTGCTCTCGAATGCGGTGGACGAGGCCGACTATGGCCGGGCGCGAAAATCAGTCCGCAAACTGGGGATTGATCCAGACAAGGTGCGCCACCGGCGGCCTCGCTAGATGGATCGGCTGTTTCTCGACGCCAACGTTCTGTTCTCCGCCGCCTACCAAGCGGAAGCGGGCCTGCTGCGAATCTGGAAACTCAAGGATGTGGTCCTGTGCAGCTCGCGCTATGCGCTGGCGGAAGCCGATCTCAATCTTGACAATGATGACCAGCGCAGGCGGCTGACCGCTCTTTGCGCAGAAGTTGGAGTTCTTTGAAGCTCCTCCTCGCGAACTGCCGCGCGGGATTGTTCTTCCTGAAAAGGACGTCCCCATTCTGCTGGCTGCCATCGAGGCCAGGGCAACTCATTTGCTGACCGGCGATGTGCGGGATTTTGGACGGTACTTCGGGAAGAAGATCGCGGGCGTGAGGATTGTGCTGCCGGGAGAGTATTTGAGGATGCGGGGACGGCAAGGTTGAGTGAGTAGATCAATTGTCCCATTTTCGAAGGGCCGATCAAGGTTCGTATCAGGACAGAGGCTTCAGCCCTGCCGCAAAGGCCCACACGATCCGGCTTTAGCCGCTGGGTTTGATCCGCGTCCTCAGGGGCTGGAGCCCTCATTCTTATTGAGGTTTAACGACACCCTTTAGGGTTGACAATGGTATCAACCCGTCTTAAGATGAGGTGGGTTGATAGTAATGTCAACCCTATAGAACCAGGGGGCCGCAGCAATGAAATTCGGTACTGTCCTCAGGCAGCTTCGTACTGAAAGTCGGATCGGAATTAAGGGTCTAGCGCCAAGACTCGGCGTCAGTTACAGCTATCTAAGCAAGCTAGAGAATGATGAAGTCGGACCGTCCGAAGAACTAGTTCGTAGGATTGCTAAGTATTTCAGATATGATCGCGACCGCCTCCTATTGTCGGCGGGGAAGGTTCCTCCGGACGTGCTCGATATTCTCCGGGAAAATCCAGACCAAGCCATTCAATTCCTCAAAGAACGATTTGGGCGAGTCAAGTGATGATCGACCCCCAAACCCAGAAGCTTCTCGAAATGATCGAGGCACAAGGGGACATAGGGGGACGTTTCGTGAACGCTCGCCGATTAGGGTTGAATGGGGGTAGTGGTTCTTTCTCATTGATCCTAGAAGCAGACGATAAGAAGGAGAACAGAAAAGTCGCGCTTAAGTTCCTGCATCCCTTCGAACGCGAAGAGTATCGAATGCGATGTTTTAAACGTGAGCCTGAAGTACTAGCTCGGGTCGTAGGCCAGAAGGACATTATTCAACTCGTTGCGCCCCGAGCAGAGTTTTCTTGTGTTCTTCAGCCACACGGATTCCCAATACGATTCGAATATTACGTCCTTGAACTAGCCACTAGTGATCTCGGATCTGTTATTGAGGCCGGACAGATGAGCACACGAGAGATTCTTCTGCAATTTAGAGCTATGTGCAGGGCCGTGCAGCGAGTCCACAATTTAAGCATAGTGCATCGTGACGTTAAACCGGCGAATTTTCTGGTGATGGCAGATGGAAATGTCAAACTTTCTGACTTCGGTACCGCTCGGCTAGTCGGTGATGGGGCCGGTGGTTTAATTAAAGACTATGCTGGATTCCCACCCGGTGATCTCGGCTACGCGGCACCAGAAATACTGGCCTCTCTGCACGACGATGACCCGAGATTTGGTTTCGGCGCTGACATATTTTCACTAGGTGCTAGTTTGTTCGAAATGTTTTCAGGTGTTCCTCTTGGGGTTCAGCTGTTCGACCAGGCATTTCAGGAGGATCTCGTGCAAGCAATGGCGTCGATCCGCCGTGGTGACCGGAAGAGAATATATGATCAGTTCGTTGGAGGCATTGCTAATTCACGAGTACTGCCGACCATTGCTGCGTTTTCACCAACGGTGCCTGCTTGCATAGTCCCCGTGGTTGACGAATTGTACAGGTCGATGTCGGCACTGGATTACCGACAAAGAACCCGGGACTTTGGGATGGTGTTCTTAAGGATTAGTCGTGCAATTCTTATTCTCAACAACGAACAGAAAATTAAACAATGGCGGCAACGGCGCGAAAAAGAACACGAGGCCGCTATTGAGCGTCAGCAAAGGCGGGCAACGAGCCTGTCAGTGAAGGGGAATTTGAAATGATTCTTGCATCGGAGAAAACTGCAAGGGAAATCCAACAATCGGAACCAGATCCTCAGTTTACCGTTGGAGCTCCTCGGGTCAACCCTCTTGCGGCCAGCTCAACGTTTTCTTTGACTAAAGGGACTGGTGGTGTGGATCTGAATTCCTTAGGGGAGTTTAGAGACCCCGACTCCAAAGACAACGAGACCCTCGGTTCCCGAATGATCGGCCGTTCCAGGCGCGAGGTTGAACGCAGGCCAAATAGCGCCCGGACTCACACGAATCTTGGGATTGCGCTTTTGAATGCTAGTCAGGTCGAAGCGGCCAGGGCGGAGTTTGAAACCGCGCTAAAGATTACACCAACCTACTACATAGCTGCGACTAGTCTCGCACGGATTGAGGTTGAGGCAGGCAACTTCGAGAAGGCTGAACGCATTTATGAAGAAATTCAGCACCACTATCCGAGAAACCCCACCCCACTTGTGAGTCTTGCTCACATTGCTATGAAGCGCCATGACTGGGTGGATGCTGAGCGTTTGCTCAAAGATGCCATTCAAATGGGGCACAGAGCCGTAACGGCTAGGTACAACTTGGCGATTGTTCGGTTGAAGCTCGGTAAGAGCCGTGAAGCCATATCACTGCTTAGGTCTGTGGCTCGCGATGAAGTGAGAGCACCCTTTGTCTATGAAGGACTGGGTGCCGCTTATGCTTTGAACGGCGACTTTCGTCGGGCAGCGGTTGCGTTCAAGACTGCATTATCATTGTCTCCCTCCTCTCACAACGCAGTCCGTGGACTTGCGAAAGTCCTGCTGGATCTCGGTTTAACAGAAGAAGCGACGGAGTTGCTTGTGGATCATCTGGAAAAGGTACCGGATGACCACGAGTCTAGACAGTTGCTGGCAAGAGCATATGCTGGTCGAAAGCAGTACCGCTCTGCTATCGCTCAACTTATCCACGTTTTCACGGAAGTTGAGACAAGCGGGAGCGAGGATCTCGAACTTAAGGCTCGCCTCTCAAATAACATCGGCGCTTTCTTCCTCAACGACGATGATAAGGCCCAAGCACGTCCCTGGTTGGTGAAGTCACTGGCTCTTGCGCCGAACCATGATCCAATTCCCTACCAAAATCTAGCTAGGGTTTATATCCAGACAGGCGAGTTCAGTGAGGCAATCGCAATCCTCGAACGTTGCCGTAAACGATTCCCTGATAACCAAACCACCGTTCTCTTGACCGCCAGCGCTTTGACGCGATGCGGCTTGTATGATGAGGCCATTAAGCAATTCGAACCTTTTATTGCGTCTGGGAATGCGGGGGCAGAACTTTACGCAGATTTAGGGAGAATCCTTGTCGACGTAAAGGGCGACTATGGTCCTGCCCTTGAAGTATTGCGGGAAGGCTACAAGAAGTTCGGTAAAGATTCTGGTGTCGTCAATAACCTTGCTTATGCATATCTCATGATGGGCGATGCAAAAGCGGCACGGCCAGTCCTTGAATCTTTTGACTTAACTGAAGATTCGAATAAAGACTCATCCATTGAAGTTGCCCTAACCGCGACTTGGGGGCTCTTGCATATTGTGGAGGGCGAGTTGGAGCTTGGTCGACAGTTCTACAAAGAAGCGGAAAAGCTTGCCTTATCCGCAGGGAACAAGCAGTTAGCGCGAACCGTTACCCAGAAGATGCTTCTAGAGTTTGCTCGCGCATATTTTCGAGCGAAGAACCATCCAAGGGCTCGAAAGGATGTGCAACAGGGTCTCTCCATTCATAATGGAAGCGACTTTTATGAGCGGGATTTACAAGTGCTAGATAGACAACTTCGTTCGCTAGGGTGAGAAACTGAGGTTATTGCTCGGTGAATAGCCCACGCCTTTGAGCCTTCTGTCATCGAGGGTGACCCGACCAAGCGTTGCTTGGTCGGGAGCCTTCACCAGTTAAGAAAAACGGGAATCATATTGATCTAATCAAACACCCCTAGGAGCTTGTTGAAAATACCCTTCACGCAGCCTGTGGATCATTTCTACGACGCACGCTCAGACTGAGTTTTGTGGTTGGGACTTCCGATCTGTCCCCGATGTCCGTCTCACAAACGAAGGTTGGGTCCGTTGCTGGTTCACGCGCTCTGCGCCCGCAGTTTCGGAATACGGATCAGGTTGAAGGCCGCGCAGCTGAACACGAACAACCAATCCACCTTCGCCAGTCCGCGTAGTTTCACTTTCTTCAGGGGGCCGATCTGCTTCAACCATCCGAACGGCTTCTCCACCAACCAGCGTTTGCTTAAACTGATCGCGTACCCCGGATGCCGGCTGGTGCGTTGGTCGATCGCACCGTGCTGCCGGCGGGCCAGGTGCGGCGTCACTCCCAGTTCGCGCACCGTGCTGACGAAGTCGCGCGTGTCATAGGCTTTGTCCGCTCCCGTCGTGATCCGACCGTTTCGCTTCCGGGTCAACTCGTGCAACATTAATAAAGCCGCATCGCGCTCCGCCGTGCCATCGGCCTGCGTGGTCATCGCCGCCGCGATCAACCCGTTCCGGTTCTCCACCAAGGTATGTCCCAGATAGCTCAGCTTGGCTTCCTGGCCTGCCGACTTCTTATAAAGCCGCGCTTCCGGGTCGGTGCGGGAGGCGTGCGTCTGGTTGCGGCGTGGCTCGCCGTGAAAATCTCCTCCGCTCCCCGACCCGCCGTCGTCCTTGCGGCGAAAGCTCTTCTGTCCCGCCCAAGCCTCGATCAGCGTGCCATCCACTGTGAAGTGCTCGTCCGACATCAGCCCCGCCGCTTGCTCTTTCACATGGGCGAAAAACTTCTGCGCCAGATCCTGGTTCAACAGCCGGTCGCGGTTCTTCGAGAATACCGCGTGGTTCCACACCGCGTCGTCGATCTCCAAGCCCACAAACCAACGGAACAGCAGGTTGTAGTTGAGCTGCTCCATCAGCAGCCGCTCGCTGCGCACCGAATAGAACACCTGCAGCAGCAGCGCCCGCAGTAACCGCTCCGGCGCAATCGAGGGCCGTCCCACCTGCGAGTACAGCCCATCGAAGTCCTGGGACATCTTCGCCAAGACTGTGTCCACCAGCTTCCTTACCCCGCGCAGCGGATGATCCGCTGGTATCCGATCTTCCAACGACACATAACTGAACATCCCCGTTTGCAGTTGCTGATCGTCTCCTCGCATCCCTGCTTCTTACCATGTTTCCACGATGGATGGGCAGTGGTTTTTCAACAACCTCCTAGACTAGCCCATCGGCACCCGCACCCCCGCCTTCCCCGCAAACTCCTTCGCCTCCTCATACCCCGCATCCACATGCCGCACGATCCCCATCCCCGGATCGGTGGTCAGGACGCGCTCGATGCGCTTGGCCATCATCTCGGTGCCGTCGGCGACGGTGACTTGGCCGGCGTGCAGCGAGTAGCCGATGCCTACGCCTCCGCCGTTGTGGATGGAGACCCAGGACGCGCCGGCGGCGGTGTTCAGCAGGGCGTTCAGCAGAGGCCAGTCGGCGACCGCGTCGCTGCCGTCTTTCATGGATTCGGTTTCGCGATAGGGAGAGGCCACCGAGCCGCAATCCAGATGGTCGCGGCCGATCACGATGGGGGCTTTGAGTTTGCCTTTTTTGACCAGGTCGTTCATGGCCAGGCCGAACTGGGCGCGCTCGCCGTAGCCGAGCCAGCAGATGCGCGCGGGCAGTCCCTGGAACTTGATGCGCTTGCGCGCGAGGTCGATCCAGCGCCGCAAAATTCGGTTCTCCGGAAAAAGCTCAAGAACTAAATCGTCGGTAATGTGAATGTCGGAGGGCTCGCCCGACAGCGCGACCCAGCGAAACGGCCCTCGGCCCTCGCAAAACAGCGGACGAATGTAGGCGGGCACGAAGCCGGGGAAATCGTAGGCGTTGGCTTACGCCGCGCTGGAAGGCGAAGGTGCGGATGTTGTTGCCGTAGTCAAAAGTCACGCTGCCCATCTTTTGCAGGCGCAACATGCCTTCCACATGGCGGGCGATCGCGTCGAGCGACTTTTCTTCGTAGGCTTTGGGATCTTTGCGCGCGCAGATCGAGCGCCTGCTCGAGCGTCATGCCGTTCGGCACATAGCCGTTCAGCGGATCGTGCGCGGAAGTCTGATCGGTGAGGATGTCAGGAACTACGCCGCGCTCGGCCAGTTCGGGAATGATGTCCGCACAATTTCCTACCAAGCCGACAGAAACATTTTCTTTCTTGCGCACGGCATTCTTCAGGATGCGCAGCGCTTCATCGAGCGAAGTCACCATGAAGTCGCAGTAGCCGGACTTCAGGCGCTTCTTGATACGCTCCGGGTCAACATCAATTCCCAAGAACGCCGCACCGGTCATGGTGGCCGCCAGTGGCTGGGCTCCGCCCATGCCGCCCATACCACCGCTGACAATCAGTTTGCCGGCTGAGGTCTCCTCCGAAATGTTTTTCTCCAGCGGCAGAAAAAGTCTCGAATGTCCCCTGCACAATCCCCTGCGAGCCGATGTAAATCCACGAGCCTGCCGTCATCTGGCCGTACATCATCAGGCCGGCGCGTTCCAGTTCGTTGAATTTCTCCCAGTTGGACCAGTGGCCAACCAAATTCGAGTTGGCAATCAGCACGCGAGGGGCGTAGTCGTGAGTCTTGAAAATTCCTACAGGCTTTCCGGATTGCACCAACAAGGTTTCGTCATCGGCCAGACCTTTCAACGACTTCACAATCGCGTGATACGCCTCCCAACTGCGCGCCGCTCGTCCGGTACCGCCGTACACCACCAGATCGCGCGGCCGCTCCCCGACCTCTTCGTCCAGATTGTTCATCAACATCCGCATGGCCGCTTCCTGCTGCCAGCCTTTGCAGGAGATGGCGGTACCGCGCGGGGCTTTTATGGGGAAATAGGTGGACTCGCTGATCTCAGTTTCAACCGACATATATTAAGGATGGTAGTGCTTAACGCGGGGCGGTTCAAATGTGGCGGCCAGGGTCTTACCAACCCTGCGAAGCCAGGGCCCGTACGGCAAATGCTAACAAAAAACATGCCCTACATTCTTAATACCGAACGTAGGGCATATTTAGTTCTGAAGAAATTGTACCGGCCTTACTGTGCCGTCTTCTTTTCCCCTTTCTTTGGCATCGCCGTGGCAGCCGGTTTCCAGAAATCCGGATCAGCCTTCACCCACGCATCCGGCGGATAGCTCATCCTGGGATTGAATGCGAACAAGTTGTTCTGTCTCGATTCAACCGCAGCTGCTTCCAACTCGGCCAGCTTCTTCATTCCGTCTTCACCCATGGCAGCCACGAAGTCCTTGTCCTGGGCAAATTCCTGGTCGATTTCTGCTGCTGCTTTCAGTGGAACGAAAATCGCATAAGTGGCGTTCGTCTGCTGACCATAGGCCACTTCATAGGTAGCCCAGTGCGCGCTGGGTATTTTTTGATACGCCGCAATCACCAGTTTCACCAGGTCGGCCCAGTCCTTCCCATGACCGGGGCGGACCTGGAACAGGGAAATCTCGAAATAACGCATGTGGGCAATATCGACGGGCCCGCGCAGACTTTGCTCCTCGTTATAGGTCAACACGGTTGCGTCCATATCGCTCAGCAGTTCGCCATCAGCAACACCCGCGCGGTCGAGCGCGGCGGATAGCGCGGTATTTTTCTGGCTTGCCTGAGCGTCCTTCTCCCAGGCATCAAACGAATCATATGGAAACAAAAACAGTGAACGCGCCCTCCCCGAGAGCGAATCCACCGCGAAGTAATGTGCCGGCCACTTGGCCATGGTTACCGCCTGTACAAACGCGCTCTCACTTTTTTCATGCGTGGCGCCGCTCTTGCCCGGCTTCAGGAACTCGCGATAAAGCACCAGCACCTTGGGTGGCGGTGCAGTTCCTTCCATCTTGTCCTGTGCCGCCATAGCACTAATTCCCCCGACAACAAACGACAATCCCAACAAAACACCAGTGAATTTTTTCATGGATGCTGACCTCCTCGGTCGCAACTTAGGTTGACTTGGAAAGGAAAGGCCCTCAAGGCACTCAAGAATTAGAGCGCCTTCTCAAGACCGGGCGAGCGTACCTCAGAGTCCGGGGCAAGTCAAGGAAAGCCATCGCGGGTGTCGGTAGCAAAGACCGGAGCTATTCCAGTACTACAATCGTGTCGATAGGATCACGGGAATCTTTCGGCAGCCGCACGAGCAAACCGCCATCCAGTGGCTTGAGCTCCAGCTTGGCATTCGTACGGAACAAGTGAGCGTCTTTGATTCCTGGAAGATTCGGCAATGCCAAGTATTCATCCTGCCAGTCGAGCACGTGGAGATAGATTTTCTTTCCCTTTTCTGTGGAGACGCCCCAACTCCGCGGGCCAATCGGACCACCACGCGTGCCGTATATTGTCTCCCCGTTTTTCTCCAGCCACTCGCCCATGGCGTGAAGGCGTTCCACAAATTCCGGCTGAACCTGTCCTGTCGGCATAGGGCCGATATTGAGAAGGAAATTCGCGTTCGAACCGGCGGCACGGACCAGATAGTGAATCAAATTCGGCACACTCTTATAGTTCTTGTCGTTCTTGTTGTAGCCCCAGGCGCCATTGAGAGTTTCGCAGGTCTCCAGAGGCAGCCGGCTGACGGACGTTTGATTGAACCCGGCTGTGTTGGCTCCCGGCAAATCCTTCTCGAACATCTGAAAGTCTTCGCCGTCGAACGGCGCATGATGATGATTGCTGCCAATCATCGCTGCCGGCTGGAGCTTGTGAATGAGCGAGTAAGTCCGCTGAAGTTTCCAGTCGGCGTCCGGCTTGTCCCACATGCCATCAAACCAGATGCCGGCGATCTCGCCGTAGTTGGTCAATAACTCTGTAAGCTGCGCATCCATGAAATCAAGATAGCGATCGAAGTCGCCGCCCTCAGGCCGGCCGGCGGCGTGTCCCGTCCTCCCCAGCGGATAGTAATCAGGATTGTGCCAATCCAGCTGCGAATAATAGAAGAACAGTTTGATTCCCTGCTTGTGGCATTCGTCGGCTAACTGCTTGAGCGGGTCTTTCCCGTAGGGCGTGGCGTCCACGATGTTCCATTTGTTCTGCTTGGTGCCGAACATGGCGAAGCCATCATGATGCTTGCTGGTAATGGTGATGTACTTCATGCCCGCAGCCTTGGCCAGCCCCACGATAGCCGCAGCGTTGAACTCTGTGGGATTGAACTGCGGGGCAAACTTCTCATATTCGGAGACGGGAATTTTCTTGATCTCCATCACCCATTCGCCTTCACGCCGGCACGCTGTAAACACCCCAGTGGATGAACATGCCGAATTTAGCATCCTGAAACCACTGCCGCGCTTTAAGGTTCGATTCCGAGGGCTGGTAGGTTTGTGACGAAGCTACGCCGTTCCACAGCAAGACCGTCAGTAAAATTGCCAGGTACCGCGTCGCTCTCATGTTCGTCCTCCGCACCAAGGCGAATTCCTACGATTCCGGCTCCCATGATAGTGATCTTCAATGGCGCAAGCAAAGAGGACCACTCATACAGTCATCCCTTATGGAGCGAGGGACCTTGCATTTGGGGTTGGTGTCGGGAGGGAAGGGACGGCTTCAGCCGTACCGCAGCCGCTGTTAGCATTAGGGCGAGAACGATCAAACTAGGGCCAGCCGCCAAGAAACGTAGTCACAAGGAATAGGACACGGCATGAAGAGGTTCATTCTGACTGGGGCGCCCGGTTCTGGGAAGACGGCGATACTCCGACAACTGGAACACGATGGCTTCGGTGTAGTGGAAGAGGCAGCTACCGACATCATCGCCTTGGAGCAGGCCATGCGGTACCGCTGAGCCGTGGTTGCACACCAGTTCATAGATTCGATCACCAACCTGCAAAAGCAGCGGGAGATGCGAGCATCGCAGCAGCCCGATGAGATACAGTTTCATGATCGGTCAGCAGTTTGCACTGCCGCCCTAGCGCATTACCTCGGGCACGGCGTCTCGGGCACGCTCTCGCGCGAATTGGAGCGCATCAGGACCGAGCTGATCTACCAAAAGCGAGTCTTCTTCATAAGGAACCTTGGCTTTGTTACATCGACAGCGGCACGCCGAATCAGTTTCGAAGAAACCCTCCGCTTTGAGAGTATCCACGAGAAAACCTACCGCGACTTCGGCTTTGAGCTAATCTCCATCGAGCCCGGAAGTCTGCCCGACCGAGTGGCCGCCATCAAGGCGGCGATTTGAGGAGGCTGACCGCTGAGATAAATATTGATAGTTTTAGTGAAAGGCCGAACTCAGTTCGGCCTTTCCCTCAGGTTTAGATGTTGATGTCCTTAATGAACATCAATTGTGGTGACACTATACGCCGGCAAGGTGAGCGTCAGTGACGACCCGCTCACTGGCATTTGTCCAATCGCGACCGGCATCACGGGATTTTGGCCCTGGGATGACGCGGCCGTAATCTGATACATAAGTGCGGCCCCGGACAGGGTTTGGCCGTTGATGGCTGTCACTTGCGGTGACGAGGAGCGGTTGATGGCGACGAACACCACCCGGCCCGCAGTCGTGCTGTCGTTGCTGGCGTAAACCACCACGTTCTGCACGTTGCTGGAAGTAGCCTGCAACGAAGTATCGCCGAAGTTCGCATTGGCGCCGTCGAATCCGCGAAAGGCACGGAAACCTGCTAGCGCATAGTCGTAGGTGCCGTTCGGAGGCCAGAACGAGGCGGCGAATAATCCCTGGCTGCCGAAGATACCGAGGTTGTCGGCTTGCGCGATGGTACCGGCAATGTGGTTCCATCCACCGCTTTCATACTCGGTGATCGCCATTTTCATGCCGGGGAATTCGGCATTGATCTTCGACTGGAGCCGTCCCAGGATGTTGATTGGGGCGCCGCCTAGCTCGGAGTTGATCCAGCGATTGCTGTTGCCCGGGTCGGTAAAGGTCGGGTCCCACAGATTACGCGGGCTCTGCACGATGAGCTGCACTTGCGCATCGGTCAGATTGGTACCGCTCAAGCTGGTGATGCGGGTGCCGTTGGAGTCATAGTCTTCGGCATACCAGTGGAAGTCATACACATCCACCAGTGGCCGCCCGTACGTGGTCGATGCGCTCTTCAACGCCGGAAGATATCTGTCGGGGAACCAGTCTGTGCCGGTCGGTGTGGCGGTGAACTCTCCCTGCCAGTTGTAGATTCCCTGGAAGCCATAGTGCACCGGCCCAAAGATGACCGCGTTCGGGAACTGGTCCTTGAGTGCTTTCGTGAGATTGATGGTTTTCGTGATGTAGCTGTCCGAATCAACCGGGGTTGAATCCTGGAGTTCCAGGTGAGTGGAATTCCAAAGTTCAGGTTCATTGTCCAAACTAATGAACGTTGGATGCTCAGGGTTCGCGCCGAAGAGTCCCAGACCCGGGAATTTTTGATCGAGCGCCCACACGAATTCATCCATGTAAACAATGGAATCCGTCGTTGGCGGCGTGAGCGTGAAGGGATCACCCACGATAAGGCTCTTCTTAAAGCCGACACGCTTGAAACGAGTCAAATCAGGCGGATTGGCCACGCTGACGGGGCCACTTTCATCCCCGGCCACCAGGCCCTGGAGTTGCACCGTCATCAGACTGGCCATGCCCGCATTCTGGTCGGCCTCAATGACCGGGCGAACAGCTTCTCCCGGAATCGAGCTGCTGCTCAGGAAATCATCGTTTTGGTAGTTGAAGTCGCTGCCCGCATTCGAGGCGTTCGTCTCCCAGTTGTACGCCGTCCAGCGGTTGCCACCCATGCGGTCCATGGTGAAGTGGGGCGCATTGGGAATACTGGAGAAGGAGTTGATGCCGTAAATCCACGGCGAGATCGGGTGGGTCTTGGTAGGATCAATGGTGATCGTGACGTCGGCCTGAATGTTCGCCGGAGTTGCGCTCACCTGAGCCGAGTCGAAACTCTCACCCGAAGAATTCACAGCCGAGACAACATAGAAATAGGTTGTACCGTCGGTGAGACCGGTATCGCTGAAACTGGTCACCGTTGATGTGCCCACTACGCCGAATGGGCCGCCGGTCGTGGTCGCGCGTTTGATGTTATAGCTGGTTGCACCGGAACTGGCACTCCACGACAAAGCCACTTGCTCTTTGCCGGCAGTGGCCGCTAGGCCGGTAGGAACTGCTGGCGCCGGTGGTAGCGGGATAGCCGATACTTGCGATGAATTCGCACTTTCGCCGGAGGCGTTGACCGCGGACACTACATAGAAATAAGTCGTACCGTCCGTTAGCCCAATATCGGTAAAGTTGGTTGCCGTCGGCGTCCCCACTAAATTGAATGGGCCTCCGCTCGTAGTTGCGCGCTTCACCTTATAGCTGGTTGCACTGGAACTCGCACTCCAC
Source organism: uncultured Acidobacteriota bacterium (assembly GCA_963837365.1). Taxonomy (GTDB): domain Bacteria; phylum Acidobacteriota; class Terriglobia; order Terriglobales; family Acidobacteriaceae; genus CAWBXL01. The sequence goes on along the minus strand of CAWIMW010000001.1, from coordinate 649,722 downwards.
AACAAGGCCACTTGTTGGTTGCCGGCAGTGGCCAACAAGCCTGTGGGAACGGCGGGCACAGGTGAGTTTGTCGTAGCCGATACCTGCATCGAATTCGCGCTTTCACCCGACGCATTGACCGCTGATACAACATAGAAATAAGTCGTGCTCGCAACTAGGCCGGTATCGGTGAAACTATTTGCGGTCGGTGCGCTCACGAGCGTGTAGGGGCCGCCGCTGGTGGTAGCGCGCTTCACGTTGTAACTGGTCGCGCCGGAACTTGCACTCCATGCCAGGGCCACCTGCTGATTGCCAGCTGTGGCCGACACGCCAACCGGAACCGCCGGCGTCGGCGCTTTTGGCGTAGCCGCTGCTTGCGTTGAATTCGCGCTTTCACCCGCCGCATTGACCGCGGAAACAACATAGAAATAAGTTGTGCCGTTTGCAAGTCCAGCATCGGTAAAGGTAGTGCCCGTAGGCGCGCTAATCTGGGTATAAGGTCCGCCGCCGGTGGTCGCCCGTTTCACGTGATAGCTCGTCGCACCGGAACTCGCGCTCCATGAGAGCGCCACTTGCAGGTTCCCGGCGGTTGCACTTAACCCGCTCGGGGTCGCGGGAATGGTTACCGACCCTATCGGCGCTGCCGAAGCCTCCGCTGAGTTGGCACTGCGCCTCTCCCGATTTGCCGCCGAGACGACATAAAAATAAGTCCTGCCATTGGTCAGGTGCGTGTCGGTAAACGTCGTTTTTCTCGTTACGGCAATGTGCCAAAAGGGTCCGCGACTCCTGGTGGAGCGCTTCACACGATACCATTCCGCTCCCTTGCTGGCTGTCCATGTAAGGCTCACTTTCGCGTTCCCGGCAGTGGCCGTCAAATTTGTAGGAGGTGGAAGAAGTCGGTGAGAATGAAAGTGCTCAGCGAACGCGTACCCGGTCAACAACAAGATTGCCAGCAGGGTTCCAAGACGTCTCATAGTTCCAACTCCTCCGTGCCGAGAACGAGATTTAAGACGTCCCAATCCTACCTGTGGGTCCGCAGATTGATTAGTCCCCGAGGTACAGAGAAAATGCATGCGCAAGGACAAGGCAAATATTTCCAGCGGTACAACGCGACAGTAATCCGAGGAAGGTGACCTTAGTGTTTTTAGCCGTGCCTCAAAATCACGTAGGCGTTGGCCTAGCATGACAAGTGGTGAGGGCGGCAAATGCAATGCGCGGCAGTTAACGACGGAGGTTCGCGCCGTAGCGCTCGCGGTTTGGAAAATCTCCCCTACTTCTTCATCAGCGCATCAATCGCCGCCTGGGCAATGGCCTCATCAATCTCAGACTTGGCGCCACTACAGGCGATCGCACCGATGGTGTCGCCGTCCACCTGAATGGGCAGTCCGCCCTGGTTGGGGAAGTAGTCGGGGAAGGTCATCACTTCCATATTTCCCTTTTTCAACGACTCCGCTCCCATGCGCGAAGGGCTGCGATAAAACAACGCGTGCCGCGCCTTCTTGCGAGCAAATTCCAGCGTGTTCAGCGAAGCTTTGTCCGCTTTCTGCAAGAAAATCGTGTTGCCGCTTTCATCCACAATCAGGATGGTAACCTCCACATTCTGCTTTTGCATTTCTGCTTCGGCGGCTGCGACCATCACCTTGATTGCGGCGAGATTCAGATGTTTCCTGCTGGGAAGGTCCACGGCGGAGGCGATCGCCACCAGACTGAGCATCACTGCCAATAGTTTGATCATGAGCGGGATGCTACCAACTACTCGCTAAATTTTCCAGATGAAATTTTGCAAATGAAGAAAGCCCCGTCCTCGCAAGAACGGGGCCTTCTTAATTTCGCTAACAAACTAACTATGGAGCGGGCACCGCCGTCCGGTTTCCGGGAACGATCTGCTCATGATAACCAAACACTTCAGGGCTGTGTGCGTCCACGACCACCTTGAGCCAATGTACATCGTTGTTGCCATTTTCCTGATGATCACCGAACGTTTCCACGCGGGTGAAGTTTTCCAAACGCTGTCCCTTGGCATCAAGGAATGGTTTGTCAACCCGGAAGTAATGGGAATCGCCGTGCACATAGGCCACTGGCTTCCTGAAAGCTACCACCTGGTCGCGCAGCGCAACCAGGAACTCCTGGAATCCGTCGGGATCTCCGTCGGTCTCGGCAAGGGTTTGGGGGTCACGCAGCGGAGCCCGTGTGCCATCGGTCAGGTCCCATCCCGGATCAGCCTGCGAGATGAGCATGACGGCGGCTGAGTGCCGGGCCTTGGCTTCATCGAAGGTCTGCTGCATCCACACGATATTGGCCTGATTTCGCGCAGTGTACTCGGCTGAGTCAGGTGCTACGTTGCACAGGTTGTTGCACGATCCTTGAACGTTGAGCGTTGCGTAGGTCACACCGCCGTAGGTCCACCGCCGGTTTTCCACGCAGGGAACATTGCCGCTTACCCCGAGGCACAGCGGAGACATCTGTACTTCCTGTTTGAAACGACGTTGTCCCAAGGTGAAAGGAGTACCGAAGAAAAGCTTGCGCTCTTTGTCGAGCTGCACCAGCGAGTTGTATCCCGCGGTGCGGTCGCAATCGGTCCAGTCATTGTCACCGGGAGTGAATGCCGCCGGCGCCTTCAGCGCAGCAAAGTATGCCAGCGCCTGGGTGTAAATCGCGTCTGTGCACTCGCTCGATCCGCTCTTAAGATCGCCATCGTGTGCAGTAAAGGCGAGCCCGTTTTTATTCATATCAGCAATCAGATTGGGAACACCAACCGTTGCCTGCTCGGTCGAGTACGGCATATCACCCCACAAACCGATGGTATATATCCTGCGATGATCGTCATGATGTTCAGATTCTCCCGCAGTTGCGATGCTGGTGGTTAAGGCAACAATGGCAAGTACGACGACTGTGGCAAACAACAAACGCATCTTCATCATGTTTCCCCTTTCCTCCTGGGCACACGAGTTCCTACCGACCCGCATGAACCTCTTGGAGAACCTAGATGGATTTGTTTACAGGACTGTGAAATCTATGTGAATTGAGAATGACAATTTCGCACTAGGAAAATCTTGCCCTGATGAAATCGCCGATCGCAGCATATGCTGTAGATAACGTGGATTCATTTGGCAGGAACACCACGCGAAAATGTTTAGTCCCGGGCCGCTGTCCAAAACCGGAGCCATGGACCACAAGCACGTGCTTTTCCAACAACAGTGCCTTTACAAAAACATCGTCGCCTTCAGGAATATCCAGCCGCGGGAACGCATAGAACGCCCCGCGCGGAGAAACACAACTCATGTGTGGAATGGAATTGAAAGTCTTGACTGTCAGATCGCGCCGGCTACGCAATTTCTTATTGGTCTCAATTAAATGGTCTTGTGGTCCTTCAAGCGCAGGCTTGATCGCATACTGCTCCGGGTGATTGGCGCACAACCGTGCCCGCAACAGCCGATGAATACCTTCTATATAAGGTTTGACCGCCGCAGCATCCCCGCTGAGGATCCCCCAGCCCAGCCGCCAACCCGGCGCAAGATAATTTTTCGACATTCCGCCGAACGTCACCACGGGCACGTCGGGAGCGACCGCGGCAATGGAAAGATGAGTATCACCATCCAGCATCAACTTGTCATAGATTTCATCCGAGAAAATAACCAGATTGTGCCGCCGAGCCAGCTCTGCAATCTGCTCCAGCATGCGTCGTGTGCACACCGAACCGGTAGGATTATTCGGATTAATCAGTACGATGGCCCGGGTCTTCGGCGTAATCTTGCTTTCCACGTCGCTTAGATCAGGCTGCCACCCATCCTCTTCATTCAGATCGTAAGTGTTGAGTTCAATCCCTAACTTGCATAGCACCGCCGAATACAGTGGATAATCCGGACGTGGGGTAAGAATGTTCTCCCCCGGATTCACCAGCGCAGTAATGCAGGCATCCACGGCCTCGCTGGCCCCGGAAGTGACAAACACATCCTGCACACTAGTGATTCCCTTCCGCACCGCTTCACTCCGGATGGCTTCCACTGCCTCAGGAATTCCCGGCGATGGCGCATAGCCATTCTTGTTGTCGCGCATGGCTTTGGCAACCGCTTCCACCAAATGTGCAGGTGTCTGAAAATCGTAGATGTTCGGATCGCCGACGTTGAGGTAGAGAATCTGCTTACCCTGCTGCACAAGCTGGTCGGCCATCACCGCTAAATCGCGGATGGCGTAGCGGACATTGTCCAGACGGCGCGCGGCGGGAATTTCCCGGATGGAAGCGACAGGCATGAATCTATTTTACAGAAAGATTAAGGTCTAGAACTGGTCAGCGGTTGGGATTGAATTCCACATTCAGCAACATGCTGCTTGAGGACGATGCCGGAGCATATTGCCATTGCTTGACCGCTCGGGCCGCGCAATCAGCAAGAATTGGGTTCCCGCCAACAATGGCGATCTTTTCTACACTGCCATTGGCCGAAATCCTGAGGTCAAGCTTTACGGTCCCGCCAATGCTGCGGCGCTTCAAGTCTTGTGGATAGATCGGCTCAACTTTGCGGACCAACTTGCGTGGTATGCGGCTCGAAGCTGGCGCATCTTCAGACTTATTCGCTTCCTGCTTTTTGTCCTCTGCACCTAATTGGGGTGTGACGAGAGTTAAGAGCAGTGCCAACCCGGCGGCGATCAGCCACAACCGGCGGCCATAACCTGACAGCGGCGCAATGTTTGTTGGGTTCGGCACACAAGCCTACGTTCGACTGCTGGCGATGAAATCCTCGACCAGCCTAGGCGCACACCGGGAACCCTACAAGATTACCGTGGTAATGGATCAATCGGCCCTATCTATCTGGGCCTTCTGCAACTTATCAGAATAGTCAACGTAAACCGCTTTCCACTCGCTGTAGAAATCAATGGCGCCGATTCCGCCTTCACGGTGGCCGTTGCCGGTAGCCTTCACGCCGCCGAACGGAAGGTGAACCTCCGCGCCGATAGTAGGAGCGTTGATATAGGTGATGCCGGCATGCAGATCACGCATGGCGGAGAATGCCTTGTTCACGTTCTTGGTGTAGAGAGCGGAAGACAACCCGTATTCGATCCCATTGGCAATCTCAATCCCATGCTCCAGGTTCTCGCAGGGAATGATGGAGACCACCGGGCCAAAAATCTCTTCCTGGGCAATCCGCATCTTGGGATCGACATCAGTGAAACACCGTAGGCTCCATATACCAGCCATAGCGGTAATCTCCAGAATCCAGCCGATTGCCGCCGCACTTGAGCTTCGCCCCCTCGGCCTTTCCGACTTCCACATATTTCAGGTTGCCGAGCAGCTGTCTTTCATTGATGGCAGGCCCCATGTCGGTAGTCTCATCCAGGCCATTGCCAACTTTGAGCGCTTTGGCGCGTTCCACATACCGCTCCACGAATTCGCCGTAAACATCTTTCTGCACGATGATGCGGCTGGTGGCCGTACAGCGTTGGCCCGTCGTGCCGAATGCTCCCCACAGTCCGCCTTCGATGGCCAAATCAAGATTGGCATCGTCCAGCACGATCATGGGGTTCTTACCGCCTAGTTCCAGAGAACAGTGCTTGAAGCTCTTGGCTGCGGTTGTGCCGATGATCTGGCCCACTACCGACGAGCCGGTAAATGAGATCGCGCGCACATCCGGATGCTCCAATAGCGGGGCACCGGTGTCGGGCCCGAAACCGGAGACAATATTAATGACCCCCTTGGGCAGGCCGGCATCCGCCAGCACCCGGACTAAATTGAACGTAGAAAGAGGAGTGTCCTGAGCCGGTTTGATTACACAGGTGTTGCCGCAAACAATGGCCGGCAGCAACTTCCAGGACGGAATTGCCATGGGGAAATTCCACGGGGCAATCATGCCGCAGACCCCAATCGGCGTGCGCACCGCCATGGCAAACTTGTTCGGCAGCTCCGACGGAGTAGTGGGCCCAAACAGACGCCTTCCCTCCCCTGCCATGTAGTAGGCGGTGTCCACTGCCTCCTGCACATCCCCGCGCGTTTCTTTGAGGATCTTCCCCATCTCCCGCGTCATATCACGGGAGTATTCTTCCTTGCGCTCGAACAACATCTCGGCCGCACGATACACTAGCTCGGCGCGGCGCGGCGCCGGCACCAGCCGCCACTTGGCAAATGCGCGCTTGGCCGCATCCACGGCAGCGTCAACATCGGCTTTGGCGGACTTTTGGAAGATGCCCACAACGTCCCGGGTATCGGCGGGGCTGATGTTTTCGAAGGTCTCTCCGGTGGATGCCTCGACCCACTCGCCATCAATGAAGTTCTTGAAAACCTTGGTTTTGGTACTGTTGCCGGCGATAGTGGGGCGGACAAGGATGTCGGTTGCCATGTTCCCTCCAAAACTCCATGCTACAGGTCATGGAGAATGTCGAGCAAGTCGTGACCGAGTATAGCTGCGCGTTCTTTTCCGGCCCGTTACGACCGTCGCGGTTCAACATTTCTTGCACAAATCTCTGTAAAACTGAGATCCGTAATTAGCCGTGCTTCCTGGGCTAGAGAATGAGGTTACCTACACGTGACTACAAGCCTAGTCCTTTGGATTAACACCCCTCCGCCGACCCTGTGTTAGCCTCAAAGTTACTCCCCGAATTCTTTTGATTAGTAGGTGTTAACGGCCTCGATGTCCTCGAATCGCAAGCCGGGCATCCACATCGCGTGGACGACAGTCACGTACCGCAGCGTGCTGCTGATGGTATTGGCCGGAGCTCTTGTTTTTTTTGGCACCGCGTACTTCACCTTTCCGCAATTTACCCAGAGCACGCTGCATAGCGCAGGCAAAACTGCCACTCGCCTACTGGAAATGGTTGCCGGTGCGGCTGGAACGCCAGGCAAAACCGGCGATCCCGGATCACCGCAGCAAGCCCATATCACCGCTCTGGACGGCACGGTTCGCGTGAAAAAGGCCAATAGCAATAGTTGGGTAAACGCCGACTACAACGTTCCCTTAGAAAAAGGAGACGTGGTCCAGACCAGTTCCCAAGGCATGGCCAAGATTGTCTTTGGAGACGGCACCAACTACACGGTCAAGCAGGACTCGCTGATTGTCATCGAGGAAAACTCTGCGAATGAGCAGCAACAGACCAATGTGACCGTAGCGGTCAGCAGCGGCACCGTGGACCTGGCCACCGGAACCTACGTTCAGGGCTCAAAATCGCAAGTAACTGTAGCCGGGGCAACTGCTTCCCTGGCCCCTGAAAGCGCTGCCATTGTCAGCAACGACCCCAAGAAAGACCAGCACGAGATTTTGTTGAAGAAAGGCGCCGGCGAAGTCACCCGCAATGGCGAAGTAGTGAGCCTCGCGGACTGGGAAAAAGTCAGTTTTCGCGCCGAAGATACACGCATGGATAAAGGGAAGGAAATCGGTCCACCGACCCCGATTTCCCCGGCCAACATGATGCCGGTGATCAACTCGGGTGAGACCAAGCCGGTAGAGTTCTCCTGGACTCCTATGAAGAATGCGGTGGGATACCATCTGCGGATCTCGCGAAATCCTTATTTCACTTCCAAGGTGGTGGATCGCCGCGTGGATACCGCAGACGTACTGGTTTCAGGCCTGACCGAAGGCTCCTATTACTGGATGGTTCAGTCGTACGACGCCGAGGGGAATCAATCCGTGGAAAGCGAAAAGAACCGCTTCAGCATCGTTCCTAAAGGCAAGAACATGGAAGCCATCAACCTTGACCTGGATCCCTTCGTCCAGCATGGCCACGTGATTGAATTGGTCGGCAAGACCGAATCCGGCGCGCGGGTCATGGTGAACGGCCGGGAAGTTCCGGTCGTGGGTACGGACGGAAGCTTCCGCTACTTCACCCCTCCCTTACCCGCTGGGGAAAGCTTCATCACCATAACAGCCCAGAATGCCAAGGGCGGGGTCAATACCGTGCAAAAAAGGGTTGTCATCCAATAGCTGGAACCTGTTTGTGCCCCGGGTACGGCACTCCCCTTTTTCCGTTGACCTCCTTGGTTCATTTCCTAAGATTCCGGATTGGAGTAGAGTAATTTTAAGCAGAACAACTGAAGTGCAACGACCTTAGTGTGCGGCACGCGACTGAGAAATCCAATAGAATCAAGAGCGTCCCCTTTTTGCACAAAGGTAACGGGCATGTCCGTGTGGACATCCGTGACTAAACACTAAAGAGAGAAGTCGGCAAAAATGTCATCCAACGGTTACTCCAGCGCTTCACGCATGCACAACTTGCGGTCGCTGTTCAGCGTATTTTCCAGCGACCTCGCCATCGACCTCGGCACTGCCAACACTCTGGTGTATGCGCGTGGTAAAGGCATCGTGGTGAACGAGCCTTCCATTGTTGCCATCAACAAGAACACGGGAGAAGTGGAAGCCGTCGGCAAAGAAGCCAAAGAAATGCTGGGGCGCACGCCGGGAAATATCGTCGCCATCAAGCCAATGAAAGATGGCGTCATCGCCGATTTCAAAGTCACGGAAAAAATGTTGAATTACTTTATTCAGAAAGCGCACAACCGCAAGATGCTGGTGCATCCGCGCATCGTGATCGGGGTGCCGTCGGAAATCACGCAGGTGGAAAAGCGCGCGGTCATGGACTCGGCGTATCGTGCGAAAGCCAGCGAGGTGCACCTCGTGGAACAAGCGATGGTGGCCGCAATTGGCGCGGGCCTCCCAATTACCGAACCCAGCGGAAACATGGTGGTGGATATTGGCGGTGGCACTACTGATATCGCAGTCATTTCTTTGAGCGGCATCGTCTACTCGCGTTCTGTGCGTATGGCCGGCAACCAGATGGACGAAGCCATCATGAATTATCTGAAGCGGAAATATAACCTGCTGGTGGGCGAGCGTACCGCGGAACAAATCAAAATCGAAATTGGTTCGGCTTATCCGCTGGACAAGCCGCTGACCATGGAAATCAAGGGCCGCAACTTAATCGAAGGCGTGCCCAAGACCATCACCGTAGATGACAGTGAAATTCGTGAAGCATTGAGCGAGTGCATTTCGACCATTATGAATGCAGTTCGCGTCGCTCTGGAGCGCACGCCTCCGGAACTCTCCGCCGACATCAGCGATCGCGGCATCGTGCTTACCGGTGGCGGGGCGTTGATCAAGAACCTGGACAAGCGCATCCGCGAAGAAACCGGGCTTCCCGTTTCCATTGCCGACGATCCACTTTGCAGCGTGGTGCTCGGCACCGGAAAAATGCTGAGCGACTTCAACCTGCTGCGTAAGATCTCGATCGAGTAAAACAGTGACTCGTGGGTAGTGACTAGTTGCTAGTTTCGATCCCTGCTTCCGCGGTGGACTTCGAAACCAGAAACTAGCCACTCATCACTAGCCACTAACCACTGTCTTATGGAAAACCTGCTCCACCGCTACCGTAACGTCAGCATCCTGGTGGGGGTCCTCTTTGCCCAGGTGCTGGGACTCGCGATCCAGGTGCGCCGCACCAGTGGAGATGAATCCAGCCGGTTGATTCGGGTGTGGGCGGTCGGCGCTATCACTCCTTTTGAAAAAGGCATTGTCTGGCTTCAAAATGGCTCGGGCAATCTATGGCGCGAATACATATATCTGCGCGGAGTTCGTCAGGAGAATCGTGACCTGAAAATGGAAATCGAGCGCCTTCGCCTGGAACGCGTCCGCTTGTCCGAAGATGCGGTACAGGCCCGCCGCCTGCAAGCCTTGCTGGCATTCAAGGAGCAATACGTTGCCAAAACCGTAGCCGCGCAGGTGATCGGGTCAAGCGGCAGCGAACAATCCCGCTCCATCTTTATTGATAAGGGTTCCAATGATGGTCTCGCCACTGACATGGCGGTGATCACGGCCGATGGCGTCGTGGGCAAGGTTTTACATGTTTTTGGTTCGACCTCACAAATATTGTTGATCAACGATCAATCAAGCGGTGTCGGGGCCATTTTGGAGAATTCGCGTATCCAGGGGGTTTTGCGAGGGACCCCGCTGGGTGAAGTCGCTTTGGAACGGGTCATGGCCGATGAAGCGGTAACCCCGGGTGAAGTGGTACGTACCAGCGGTGGTGATCTGATTTTCCCCAAAGGCTTGCCCGTGGGCACAGTCGCAAAAGTCAAACGCACCGCCGAGGCCTTCCTGAGCATTCAAATAAAACCCGCGGTAAACCTGAGCAAGTTGGAAGAAGTCCTGGTCGTAGTGCAGAAGGAGCAAAGAATTCCGGCGGTGGCCGACAATACGCCCGAACGCGCGGCTGACATACTGGCGCGGCGACTGCCTTCTGTCCCCGATAAGCCAACCGAGGACAAGGCGCAAGCAACAGCCACAAATCCCGCTCAGCCGAACGAGGGTGTGAAACCCAAGCCAAATACCGTTCCACCCAAGCATCAAGGAATTTCTGCGACCGGGGGTACGACCGCCGGGGGTACAACGCCCAAGAAAACCGAACCCGCAGAGAGCCCGGCGCCATCCGTAGTCAAGGTTTCGCAAGACGCAATCAAGCAGCCAGTTCCGGCGGAACCCAAGCCCGCCACCGTGGAGCCCAAGCCTCAGGCAGAAGAGGACAAGCCGCAATAACGTGACCATCACTTATACATCTGGCGAGCAGACAGAGGTTTACCGCTTCAGTCTTCCCATCGCCATTCTTGTCCCGGTGGCGGCAGTTTTTCTCCAGGCATTCCTGCCCATCCGGATGCCGTTCTTCTCCTTGTTCGATCTGCCCCTCCTGGTAACAATTTTCTTTGCCGTGGCCAGACGCAGCCAAGTCTCTGGAATGTTGACCGGGGCATTGATCGGCCTGTTGCAGGACTCCCTTGCCCACCAACCCATCGGCCTCTATGGAATTGCCAAGACCGTGGTGGGATATGGAGCATCCTCTTTAGGAGTCAAACTGGACGTGGAAAACGCCGGCACGCGCTTGTTACTGACTTTTGTCTTTTACTGCGTGCACCAGGTCATTTACTTCGGCGTGGCGCGGGGGCTGGTGGGGTTAAGCTTGGGGTGGAGTTGGACTCATGAACTGGCAGCGGCTGGCGCCAATGCGGTCCTCTCAGTCCCGCTTTTCCTGTTGATGGACCGGCTCAAGCAGAGGGCGTGAAGGCCGGTCGTTGGTTGCAGCCGTTGGCCTGTGGCCCACCAAACGCGCAGATGACTGTGTCCCTCCGTCACCGCATAGCCAACGTTTCAGTTGACGCAAACGAATTACAATAAAGTAAACCTGCCTGGTGTTTGGCCAACGTCCAATGACCAATGACCCAAGGCTAACGACGAATCTATGTTTGGCCGCGATGAAAAAATCTCGCCAGGCCGCTTGACTGCGGTCCAGTACATCATCCTGGGAATTTTTTTGCTGTTGACGTACGGACTGTGGCGGTTGCAAGTTTCGCAGAGCGATCTCTACTCCACACTCGCGGAAAAAAACCGTATCCGCGAAGTTCCGATCCTTGCTCCGCGGGGAAAAATTCTGGACCGCGAAGGCCGCACGATTGTAGACAACTACCCATCGTTCAGCGCGCTGTTGTTGCGCGATTCTTCCCGCGACATTGTAGCCGACTCGGACATGATCGCCGACGGCCTGCACATGGACCGTAAAGAGGTCCGAGAAAGAATTAAGAAATTCGCCTCCACTCCGCAATATCAACCCATCTACCTGAAAGACGACATCACTCCGGATGAACTTGCATTTATTGACGCGCACCATAACGAGCTGCCGGAGCTGGACACCATCATGGCGCACCGGCGGCTGTATCCGCGGAATGGATTTATGGCGCACCTGATCGGGTATGTAGGCGAGGTCAGCGAGGAGATGCTGAACCGCCCCCGGTTTGAATTCTACAATCCGGGCGATGTGGTGGGGCAGTCGGGGGTGGAACTGGAATACAACTCCATTCTGATGGGGCAGAATGGGTCGAAGCAGGTGGTAGTGAACAGCAAGGGCAAGGAAGTCGGCCAACTGGATGAGAAACCGGCGGTACCGGGGAAACCGCTGAAACTCACCATTGATATTGATTTGCAGATTGCTGCGGAGCAGGCGTTGGGCGACAGGAATGGCGCGGTTGTAGCGATGGATCCGCGTACCGGCGAGATTTTGGCGATGGCCAGCCGTCCAACATTTGATCCCAACGACTTCGCCGTGCGTATTTCCCATACGGAATGGAACAAGCTGGTCAATGATGATGACCACCCCCTATTGAACAAGGCGATCCAAGCGCAATTGGCGCCCGGATCAGTGTTCAAAATCATCATGGCCACCGCCGGCCTGCAAGAAGGGATCGCGCAAAATATGAAGGTCGTGTGCAATGGTGGCGCAGAATTCTATGGCCGCTACTTCAAGTGCTGGATTTCCGCACGGCATCAAACCCACGGTGTGGTTGATGTCACAAAAGGCGTCTACCAATCCTGCGATGTTTTCTTTTACACGCTGGCTGAAAAACTAGGAATTGATCGAATTGCGAAGTACGCCACGGCATTTGGGCTCGGACAAAGGACGGGGGTGGATCTACCCCAGGAAGCAAGTGGCGTCATGCCGTCGGAAGAGTGGAAGATCCGAAACTTCAAGCAGAAATGGTATGCCGGAGAAACCATCTCCGTTGGCATCGGCCAGGGAGCTGTCACGGTGACTCCGATCCAACTTGCCCGCGCCATCGGTGCGATTGCAAGTGGGGGGATAATGCGCAGGCCCCATGTGACAAACCCGACCGACTTGCCCCCGAGTGTGGTCCCAGCTTCCAAGGTCCCGGATGAGGTCAAGGTACCGATCGATCCGCAAAACTGGCAGATCATCACGGATGCGATGGCGGACGTGGTCAGTCCGGTGGGTACGGCGGCGCTTTCGCGCCTTCAGGGCATCGACATGGCGGGCAAGACGGGTAGTGCGCAGGTGATCAGTAATGCGTTGAAAAACAAGATGGGAGCAGCGGAAAAAGAAAAATACAAAGATAACGGCTGGTTCGTGGGGGTGGAGCCGCGCCGTAATCCGGAAATTGTGGTGGCGGCCTTGTTCGAAGAAGGGGAACACGGCGACCGCACTGCCCATATTGTCGCAGATGTGATTAAGGCCTATGTCGAGAAGCAGCGGCGCATACCCAGCAAGATTGCCGAGTCTGAGGGAAAGGCGGAAATCGCTGCGGTCTGGAGCGCTCCTACGGAGGAACACAGAGACGGCCTGCAAGCGGGGCATTTCTTTTTGCCTTTGTCCAACAAGCCCACTGCTTTGGCTGTGGCTGCTCCGGGGGTCCATTGATATCAGTTCGCAGTTGCCGGTTCCCGGTTCTCAGTTAACTTATGGCACGTTACGTTTCATTCCGCGATTTTGACTGGCTGCTTCTGTTTTTTGTTTTCATCATTTGCGTCCTGGGTGTTCTCGAAATTCGCAGCGCCACGGCACACACCAAATTTGCCGGTGCCCATATCAGGCAAATGTATTGGATCGCAGCCGGCGTGGCGGCGATGTTCGTCGTCAGCCTGCTGAACTACCAGACGCTGCTGGACCAGATTCACTGGATTTACTTTGCCGCGTTGGGATCGCTGATGATCGTTTTGGTTTTCGGGCAGCGGTATTTGGGAGCCAAGCGGTGGGTGAAACTGCCGATGGGTGTTCACTTTCAACCTTCGGAATGGGTCAAGCTCATATTGATTTTGGCGGTGGCCAAGTATTTTGTGGATTTGAGCCAGCGGGAGCTTTCCTGGTCGGATTTTGCCAAAGCGGGCGGGATAGTCATCATTCCCATGCTGATGGTATTGAAGCAGCCTGACCTCGGGACGTCCCTTACCTATCTGCCGATTGCGATTATGGGACTGTTTCTGGGAGGGTTGCGGTGGAAGCAGGCGGCTGCGGTCGTCCTCTTGGCGGGAATGATGATGCCGCTGGCATGGCATGTTTTGAAGCCTTATCAGCGCGACCGGCTGGTCAGTTTCCTGGAGCCGGAGGCTGATTCCCAGGGTACGGGGTATCAAGTTATACAATCCAAGATCGCGGTTGGTTCGGGGGGGATTTGGGGCAGCCAGGGTGGCTCCCAAACGCATTTATCCTTCTTACCCATTCCCCAAACGGACTTTATCTTCGCCGCCTTCTCCGAGGAACATGGATTTGTGGGTGCCCTGGGGTTACTACTGCTATACTTCATTGTGCTGATGCGTCTGACGCAGAACGCGCAAACCGCCCCCGACCGGGCGGGCACGTTTATCGTCATGGGAGTGGTGGCTGTACTCAGCTTTCATGTCCTGGTTAACATCGGCATGGTGGTTGGTTTTATGCCAGTCACGGGAATACCCCTGCCGTTGATGAGTTATGGCGGGTCTTCCGTTCTGTTCATGTTTATGGCGCTGGGGCTGGTTATGAATGTCCGCATGCGCCGCTTTGTAAATTGAGCAACGGAAACAAGATAGATAGAGCCCCTCCTTGCGGGCGGGAAAAGTTTAGAGATTTACAGGTTTTAGAGATTTAAAGATAACGATCGCTCTCGCGTAAAGAGGGCACTTACCGGCGGTTGCAGTGAAGAGGCCGGAGGAAAAAGCTAAGGCGTTCCGGGCAGGTAACGGCCCCCTCAGTAATTGAGAGAGCGGTCACAAACCCCGGCAAGAACGTGAATGCGATAGTGCGAAAGATTCCACAGGTTGTGCCACGGATTCGGTTCCGGACAAAGCTCCGGGGCCCCAGCTTTCCCTTGTTAGGGACAGTTATCGCAGCGCTTGCTCCTCCCGTCGTTTCCTGCCACTGATCCGGTGAATTCCCAGCACGGCTGGGAACCGGAGTATGCATGAACAAAGAACTGTTTGTCTCGGCCACTCCTCACGAAACTCGTGTGGGCCTGGTCGAAGATGATCTACTTGCCGAAATTTACCTCGAAAGAGAAAACGAATACACCTTGGCCGGCTCGATCTACAAAGGCCGGGTCACCCGCGTTCTTCCCGGAATGCAATCTGCGTTTGTGGACATTGGGCTGGAGCGTGATGCCTTCCTGTACGTTTCCGACTTCATGGAGTTGGAAGACACAGATGACGTGGACGAAGTATCCACCGATCGTCCGGTGCAGGAACGGCGGCCCCAGCCTCGGGTGGAAGCCCAGCCGGCCGCAGAAAGCGTAAGCGGCGAAGCTGAAACGGAGGCGGAATCAGTATCAAGCCGGCAGCCGGGCCAGCCTGCTGAGCCGCGCGAATCCAATGGTTCAGCAGACCGGCAGGAACGGGGGGGCTGGCGTGGACGGCGCCGCCGCGGGCGTGGACGGCGTGGGGAACGCGAGACCCCGGAGCCAAGATACTCCCGGCCCGCGGCCACCGAGCCTGTAGCGGGGCGGGATGATTTCGGTCCGCCTCCGGGATATGAACCCATTGTTCTTCCCGGAGAGTCCATCTCCAAATATCGCCGCAATCAGGTTGCAGCCGAACCGCAGCATGTGGCGGTCGTCACCCATTCCAATCCAGCCCTGGCTGCAAATTTTCCCGACGATGAGCCGGAATTTGCCAAGGGACCGGAAGTAGTTGCAAACGAAGAACCCAGTTTTGCCTCCCCAGTTGTCGAAGAAGCCGCAGAAACGCCCACGGTTGTGGAGGCAAAAGAACCGGAAGCAGAACAGCCTTTCTGGGGCCGTGAGCGAGAGACGCAGCACAAGACTCCCATCGAGGCGGCCTTTGAAGAAACCGTTGAGGAAGAACCGGCTCGGGAAGAGAAGCTAACTGCGATTTCCGATCACCCGGACCATTCCTCCCAGATCGCTGCCGTGGGCATGATCGCGGAAGAAGAGATCGAAGAGGAAGAAGCCGATCTGGCCCATTACGTCGAAGAGCTTGAAGAAGATGCCGCATTCGATGAAATGGAAGAAGAAACCAGTGCGGCAAGTGATCACAACCAGAACCATGCCCATGAGATTGCAGCGGTTGGTGAATCAGCCTCTGAAACGGTAATGGCATTCTCTTCGGACCCAATTTCTGAAGAACAAGCGGCCATTGGCGAAACTGAAGACGTGGAGGATGAGGCCGAAGAAGAAGATGAACTGGAAGAGGCCCAGGCAGAGGCAGAAGCCATTCTCGATGCAGAAGCTCGCGGCAATGGTACGGTAGACGTTCGCGCGGAACTCCGCGCTCCGGCAGCCACGGCCGATTACACGCAACGTGCCCGCCGCCCAGGATCTGACCGGCGTGGTCCCCGTGGACGCCGTGGAGGTGGCGGCCGCCACTTCCGCCGCCGTGACAACCAGCAAGTCCCGCAGATCAGCGATCTGCTGAAAGAAGGCCAGGAGATTCTGGTACAGATTGCCAAGGAACCGATTGGCAAAAAAGGCGCGCGCATCACCAGCCACATTGCGCTGCCGGGGCGTTTTCTGGTCTACATGCCGACGGTGAACCACACTGGGGTCTCGCGCAAGATTGCTTCGGAAGAAGAACGCCAGCGCCTGAAACGGATCATCATCAGCGAACGCGAGAACGGACATGGTGGATTTATTGTCCGCACCGCGGCACAGAATGCATCCGAAGAAGAATTGCGGGCTGATATCCGCTTTCTCAAGGGCCTCTGGAACGAAATCAAGGGCCGTTCTGACAGCGGCAAGGCGCCGGCCTTGATCTATCACGATCTCAATGTCGTCGAGCGTGTGCTGCGCGATCAGGTCACTTCGGATTTCTCCGTGATCTGGGTCGACAACGAACAGGAATACGAACGCATCCTGCGCTTCGCCAACCGCTTCCAGCCCGCGCTGGTGCGGCGGGTGAAGCTCTACTCCAAAGAAACGCCGCTCTACGAACAGTTCGGTCTCAACGAAGAAATTAACAAGGCGCTCAAGTCGAAAGTCTGGCTCAAGAGTGGCGGCTATATCGTCATCAATCAGACTGAGGCCTTGGTGGCGATTGACATCAATACCGGCAAGTACGTCGGCAAGACGGCACGACTGGAAGACACCATCGTCAAGACCAACGTGGATGCGATCAAGGAGATCGTGCGTCAGGTACGCCTGCGCGATCTGGGCGGCATCATCATCATCGATTTCATCGACATGGATGAGCGCCGCAACCGCCAGAAAGTCATGCAGGCACTGGAAGAAGCGTTGCGGAGCGATCGCGCACCCTCGAAGGTGCTTCAGTTCAATGATTTCGGGCTGGTGGCAATCACCCGCAAGCGGGTCAAACAGTCGCTGGAACGGACCATTGGTTCACCCTGCCCCTATTGCACGTCCACCGGTTTTGTAAAATCGGTCACCACCGTCTGCAACGAAATCTACGTGGAGATGCGCAAGATTGCCAAACACCTGGAACACACCGACGTGATGTTGCGGGTGAACCCCGAGGTTGCCAAGGCACTTAAATCAGACAACGGCCGCCTATTGACTGAAATGGAAGAACTGACCAAAAAGACAGTGATTGTGAAGAGCGATCCCGCGCTCCACCAGGAACAGTTCGACGTTAACTGAGCCCCATAAATCCTTAAAAGCCGGGCGGAAATCGTCCGGCTTTTGCTTTCCGAAGCAACCTTCATTTCGTCCAATCACGTGCCCGGAACATTCTGGTACGGGATCGCGTATTGCCTTCTCATAACCCGTTTGCCAAGGAGACTGCATGAAATATTTTGTGTTTACGACGATGGCATTGCTGTTGCTGGTGGGGGTGCTGCTTGGCGCCTCGCCCGATGCCAACCATCCTACGCCGCAGTATTCGAAGGACGGGCACTTGCTCGCGCCCGGCGACTTTCGCGAATGGATATTTCTCTCCGCAGGATTGGGCATGAATTACAACCCACAGGCCGGCGGGCACGAAATGTTCACCAATGTCTTCGTGCCACAATGGGCTTATCACGAATTTCTGAACAACGGGAAGTGGCCGGATAAAACCATGTTCGTGGTGGAAGAGCGTGGGGCGGAGAGCAAAGCGTCCATCAATAAGCATGGGAACTATCAGGTGGACGCCATGGGCTACGGAATGGAAGTCAAGGACAGCAGCCGTCCCGACACGTGGACTTACTACAACTTTGACATGGACAGCAAAGAAGCCGCGGCAAATCCCAAGGGTGGATGCTGGTCGTGCCACGATGCGCATGCGGCAGTGGAACACAGCTTCGTGCAGTTTTATCCTACGTTGAAGCCGGTAGCGAAGAAGTTCGGGACTTACAACGAGGAGCGCGAGAAAGTGGAGTAACAGTTTCGACAATCTGATGGAAAGATGAATTGCCATATCCTTTGTCATTTCGACAATTCGCGTAGCCAAGAGGAGGAATCTGCTTTCGCTAACGGCTTTGTCGCACTGTCCAAGACAGCAGATTCCCCGCGCAAAAAACGCGCTTCGGAATGACAAATGGACTGGTGAAGTTTGTTCTTAAACTCAAACCAAGATGGATTTTCTTGCAGGATATCGAGTTTGGGATCCGCTTTTGCACAGTGGAAAGAGTCTTCCCTTTTTGAGCAAGATCATGAGAGTAATCTCATGCCTTAGTTACCAAAGTGCTGCTCCGAACGGAAACCCCCTCACAAGCTATTGATTCTTAGGCGGTTACCTAATTGTCGGGCGGTTTTCATGGCCCGAATTTGCTATTGCGGTTATCTGCTTAAGTCCCGTATTATCTGGGAATTGCGGTTTCTTGCGGTGGTGGCGACCACTGGCAGGATTCGTGCCTCTAGTAAAGAGTAATTTCAATCACAATTCCGGGGAGCAGGATAGTGACTTTTTGTAAGCGTTCTTTCTTTATTCGGCCCGTCATCATATTTATTTTCGCGCTGATGCTCCATGTCAGCGGCACTGCTGCCACGGTAAATTCGGGACAGCTGGCCACTAAGAAACCCAAGGCCCAGGTTAGCGAGACTGCGGGCGCGCGCAAGCATTTACGCACATTGGCCCACTCTCGCGGGTATCCGAAGTATGCACGTCGCCGTCACCGCCGTGAGCGCTTCCATACCAGTTCGTTTGCGGAAGACATCACTGCGGGCGACGCAACGGACGGTGAAGATCCGGTTGTGCGTCAGGCTGCGGTTGACGCCTTGGGCAACATGAACGGCACTGTGGTCGCCATCGAGCCTACCAGTGGACGCATTTTGGCGATGGTGAACCAGAAATTGGCACTTTCCAGTGGGGCGCAGCCATGCTCGACCATCAAACTATCGGTTGCATTAGCGGCGCTTAATGAAGGGCTGATCACCAAAGAGACGGAGATCAAACTGGGCCGCCGCAGCCACATGAATTTGACCGCAGCGTTGGCACATTCGAACAATGCCTACTTTGAAGCGCTGGGCCGGAAGCTGGGATTTGAGAAGGTGAGCTACTACGCGCATCGCTATGGGTTGGGCGAGTTGGCCGGGTACAACATTTCGGGGGAGCAGCCTGGCATTTATCCGGAAGATGAAATTTCCTCCCGGCTGGGTGGCGTGGGGAAGATGTGCTCGTTCGGCGAAGGGATCTCGATGACCCCGCTGCAACTGGGCGCGCTGGTTTCCGCGATCGCCAATGGCGGGACGCTTTACTACTTGCAGCATCCGGCGAACTCCGACGAAGTGGCTGATTTTGAGCCGCGGGTGAAGCGGCACCTGGATATTGCTCCGGTGATCCCCGAGATTTCGGACGGCATGGCCGGCGCGGTGAACTATGGAACTGCCCGAAGCGTGCGGGTGAATTTTGATGAAGAGGAAATCCTGGGCAAGACCGGGACTTGCTCGCGCGCGGGTACGCGCTTTGGGTGGTTCGCTTCCTATGCCAACACGGACGTGGGCCGCATCGTCGTGGTGGTCTTCCTGCAAGGCGGACGGCCGACTTATGGCCCCAAGGCTGCCGAGATCACTGGACGCATCTACCGCAACCTGTACGACCACAATTTCTTCCTGAGCCAGCCACCGGCCAATACGGCGGGCATGAAGTCTGTCGGCGGCGGGTCTCAGTAGATCAAATGCCTGCTTTTAGCCTGCCTCCAGTCAGTATGGTGATGCTGGGGGTAGGCAACCTTGAGCAATCCATCGCTTTCTACCGCGACCAGCTGGGAATCAAGCTGAATATGCAGATTCCGGGATTTGCTTTCCTTGAGACCGGCGCCGTGAGTGTCATTCTCAGTGAATCACTTGCAAAGAACTCCGCCAGCGTAGCCGGTGCTACCGAAGTCATCTTTTCGGTGGAGGATGTTCGTGCCGCCACTGTTGCCCTAGAGCAGCAGGGCGTGCAGTTTTCTCATGAACCGCACCAGGTAAACGGGCCCATGTGGGCGGCGAACTTTCCTGACCCGGACGGGCATTTGCTGACTTTGTTTGGACCGGAGCGCAAAACTATTTAAAGTCTTAGTCCACAAACCAACCGCTTCTATAGGCAACCCACCAACTCAAAAAAACAATCGGGAGGGTTGCCAGTATCCCCCACCAGAGCGGCAGGATGAAATCAGCCACCAGGCCGAGAACAATGATCAATATCCACATGACTTTGCGTTGCATCCCTACATTCTAGTCACTGCACTTCCCTTTCCATCGGCAAACGTATAAAAAGATGCCATGCCGCGATCTTTGAAAGACATCGCCCAATTGTTACATGCTCGTCTAATCGGGAACCAAGACACGCTGATAGGCAGCGTCGCCAGCATTGACACGGCATCGCCAACCGCCATTGTCTTTGCCGAAGACCCGCCAAGCTTCGAGCAGGCGCTTGCCTCGAATGCAGCTGCGGTCATTACAGGAGAATTTGCGGAGAATGCCGGCACGAGCAAACCCTTATTAATCTCATCCCAACCGAAGCTCGCATTCGCCCGCGCCGCGCGCATACTTGCTCCTACAGTTCTGCTCAAAAAAGAGATCCATCCCACGGCGGTGGTGAGTTCCGCCGTTCGCCTGGGGAATGATGTTATGGTGGGCCCACATGTGGTGATCGGCGAAGGAGTCGAGATCGGCGACCGCAGCAGAATTGGCGGAGGGAGCGTCATCGGCCCGAACTCCAAGATCGGCGAAGATTGCGATATTTATCCTCGTGTGACGATTTACCCTGCGACAAGAATCGGCAGTCGTGTCATCGTCCATGCGGGAGCTGTGCTGGGCAGCGATGGTTTCGGCTATGTTCGTGACAACACGACTGGACGATACGAAAAGTTTCCCCAGATTGGGCGCCTGGAAATTGAAGATGACGTGGAAATTGGAGCTAACACGACGATTGATCGTGGGGCCCTTGCCGTAACTCGCATTGCCCGAGGCGTGAAGATCGACAACCTGGTTCATGTCGGCCATAACGTGCAAATCGGTGAAGACGTCGTAATCGCCGCGCAGACTGGATTTTCCGGCAGCATCACGGTCGAGAAAAACGCCGTGATTGGCGGACAGGTCGGGATTGGGGAACAAGCCACGATTGGGGAAGGCGTGATGCTCGGCGGGCAGAGCGGTGTCCTTCCCAAGAAGGTTCTACGCGGAAAAGGAATTGCGTTTTGGGGGACACCAGCCAAGCCGGTGCGGGAGTATCTCAAAGAGTTGGCGGTGCTGGGAAGGCTGACGAAGAAGAACCAAGATTGAGTTTTCCTCGGTCTCGCAAAATCCGCGAGACCTGGGCACCCTGCCTTAGAATTACGTTATGGCCCTGCTTGTGGTCGGCGGACACTCACGAAATGTAGGCAAGACCAGCGTGGTCGCTGCTTTGATTGCCGCCTTGCCGGAATTTGGCTGGACTGCGATGAAGATCACGCAACACGGCCATGGTATTTGCTCACATGATGGCGGACCTTGCCATTGCGCAACTGACGATCACAGCTGGGCCATTTCCGAAGAAAAGGAACGCTCGGGACTTACCGACACCTCCCGCTTCTTAGTCGCAGGTGCGAAACGCGTTTGGTGGGTGCGGTCGCAGCAGGGGCGATTGGCCGAAGCGTTGCCCGGCGTTCGAAAACTTCTGGCTGCTTCTCAACATGCCATTCTCGAGTCAAACAGCATTTTGAAATTTTTACGACCGGATGTTTACCTGACTGTGCTTGATCCCGCCACGGCTGATTTCAAAGCATCGGCACACGAATTCCTCGACCGTGCGGATGCGGTCATTCTGCATAACTCAAAGGGAGATGCGCGTTGGCAGGAAGTGTCCCTCAAACCAGTCGTGGGACGCCCTGTATTTCACATCCAACCGCCGGAATACGTTACCCCGGAAATGATTGAGTTCGTGCGGGGGGAAATGAGGCGCAAATAAAGCCGGGCACTATTGTGAGCCTGGCGGTACATCGCCGTCTTTTTCCATTTGAGTATGCTCGTCCACCACAACTTCTTCTTGATCGGATTTCTTGTCAGTATGTTCGGGGCTGGCCGTGTAACGGCTGGTTGCCCGGCGCAGGCCTTTGAGGATTTCCTCCCGGTTTGGTCCGGTATAGTCGCGGGCAAAACGGGTCAAGGCTTCGGTGAGGATGTCGTGATGGTGAACGGCATCCAGTCCAGTTTCACGCGTGATATTGAGCCAGAGGCGGTGCACCAGATGAACGTCCTCGGTTTTCATGGTAGGCGTATGCGGGCCGATGCGGAATGTATCCACTGACATGTCCGGACGCACTACCTGAAAAACGAACTGCTTCTTGGGCTCCGGCATGGCTTCCCAGGTTCTTCCCAGCTCAAACGCCTGTTCTGGGCCAGCCATCTTGCTGGAAAGGCCGGAGACCACCGCCGCTGACTCCAGGTTAATCGCGGTCTGAACGATCGCCGACCATACATCACGCGCGGGAACCACCAGCAACGAAATGTGCTTGCCGAAGCTTTCCGCTACAGACACTGCTCGGGTGAA
Source organism: uncultured Acidobacteriota bacterium (assembly GCA_963837365.1). Classification (GTDB taxonomy): domain Bacteria; phylum Acidobacteriota; class Terriglobia; order Terriglobales; family Acidobacteriaceae; genus CAWBXL01. The sequence continues at coordinate 627,115 of CAWIMW010000001.1, read as the reverse complement.
GAGCTGTTGCTCATACTCAGTGAAAATCTGCTCGGTGGACAGGTCATAGGCTGCCGAACCGAACTGGCTAACTCGCGCTGACATCACGACGATGTCCTGCTCGCTGGTATCGGTCCTTTCCAGGACCCATTTGAGCTGGTTAAGAGTGTTGTAGTCGCGGACCGTCACCAGTACATTGCCCGGATGAACCCCCAACCCAGAACGCTCAACAGTTTCGCTCTGGGTGAGCTGGAAATGCTCTTTCATGTGCTGCTGGGACAGTGCGTGTTTCTTCCGGTTCACACGCTCGGAAACCGTGAATACGAGGAAGAAGCCGCCGGCAAAAGCGAGCCCGGCAACGGTGGCAACCGACTTGGTGAACAAGTTTACGATCGCAACCGAGAACAGGACCATGAACACGGACGCCAGCCCCAGGGGGATCTCGCGCCCGGCAATCGTGATGTTTGGCGGAACCTTCCAGCCACGCTCTCCCTTGTATTTGAAGCGCAGCACCAGCATGGACAAACTGTTAAAGGTGAAACTCCAAATGACCCCAAAAGCGTAGGCTTCACCGAGCTTATAAACGTCGCCGCCGCTGAGCAGGATGGTGAATACCTGCAAAAGGACAACCATGTTGATGATGCGGTAACTGGTGCCAAAGCGTTTGTGAGGATGGCGGAACCAGTCCGCCAGAACACCGTCTTCGGACACACGGTTGAGCACGCCATTCGAACCGATGATGGCTGTGTTCACGGCGCCCGAGAGGATCAGGAAGCCAACTACAACGACGAAGCCGCGGAACAACAGGCGCAGTATTTGCGGCCCCCACAGATACATCGCAAGGCCCGAGATCAGGTTGTCCTTATAAACCGATATCCGCACTGAGTCGGGGATGATCATCACGAACAGCAGCGCAGTGATTCCGGTGAAAACGAAGCTGTAGATCGCGATAATGATCGCGGCGCGCTTCAGGTTTTTCAGTTTCGGATGGGCCAGTTCGCGGTTGACCTGGGCCAGCGATTCCTCACCGCTCATGGCGAGAACGGAGTGACCAAAGGCGATCAGAATGCCGAGGATGCCGAATTTCTTCGCTAGATCGTGAGCAAAGCCGGTGCCCTGCAGAAATCCCAGCGATTCCGGACTAAAGTGCAAGTTGCCAGGTGTGGGTAACGGGACATGTTGAAACCCTTGCTTGACTAAAGTAATAGCAGACCATCCCAGGAGAATCACCGCCATGACGGTAGTGATCTGCATGACCCGCAAAGCTTTTTCGCTGGATTCTTCAATGCCCTTGGTGTTCTGCCACCAGAAATAAAGGGTCACGGCAAGCGCAAATACGACTGAAGCTCCGTTGACCGGGACTTGCGGAGTGCCGTGAAAAATCGAATGCACGGCGCGCGGAATCCAGCCGTGCGTGTCCATGGTGACGAACACGTCGTTGATTAGTCCCGCAATGTACTGCCCTGCGGATACACCTGAGATCGGCCCGGTGAGAATATAGTCGAACATCAGACAGGAAACGCTGATCTTGGCCAGCGTGCCGCCCAAGGCCTCTTTTACGACGCGGTAGACACCGCCGCGCACGAACATCGAGCAGCTCTCCACATACACCGCTCGCACGGTGAAGGAAAACAACATCACACCCAGGATGAACCAAGGGGCGGATTTGCCTACGGCCTGCTCCGCGATGCCGGCAGCATAGAAAGCCGAGGAGCCTAAATCATTCAGCACAATGGCGGCGGCACGCCAATAGGAAATGAAAGTCAACATGACCGAGGTCGCAACCACGATGCGTACACGGTCTGAAGTGGAACCACCGGGTTGAATTGGAGAAGACATTCAGTCGGTCAGGCGAAACTCGTAATTACACCACATCCCCAGCTTCCTAAGCTTAGTCAATTTTTGTATAGGACAGATAAGCTACCGGCTGGGAGGCATTTCCGGCGGAACAACGTTTCCTCTAAGTGCGCCAACAACCCCACAATTAAACCCGTGGAACAAGCGCCCTTCCCGGCTCATCTTCGGAATCGTCTTCGAACAGGACGCGGAACAGCTTGTAGGCCACGAGCGGAATTACGATCAGGCATCCGGCCATTCCGATTGCGAACAGCAGAGTGAGCAACGGCGATAGGAGCGAGAACACTCTTTCCACCCGCGCATTATATAGGAAAAGGCCGGAAAGTTGCGATTGGCGTGGGTGGGTGGGGTTGCGTCGCCCGACCGAAAGCGGATTCCTCCTCTTCGCTTCGCGAATCGTCGGAATGACAAGGATGGAGTGGTTGGAACCGAGACACCACACTCAAAGGGAGACCTTTGTTATTCTCTTCGAGTGTTTCGGATCGCCAAAAAATCATGGCTACTGATGCTGCTTTCGGCGGGCCTACAAATCTTGGTCTTTCCGCTGCCGAATCTTTACTTCCTTAGTTGGGTCGCGCTGGCACCGTTGCTGGTTGCATTGTTGCAGGCGCGGGAACCGGAGACCCTGCAACTTTCGGAAGGTGCAAAGCTGTTGCCTGCCCGTGCGGGACAGGCGTTTCTACTGGCCTATGTTTGCGGAATAATTTGGTATGGCGGAACTTGCTATTGGATTTACAGCACCATGCGTCACTACGGTGGCGCCAGCGCGCCGGTAGCGGTTGGCATCATGTTTTTGTTTTGCCTGTATGTCGCGCTCTACCACGGGGTTTTTGGGCTGACCATCAGCCTGGCTGCGCGCGGCAATCCGCAAAACCGTCTCGCGCTGGTGCTGGCACCATTTCTGTGGACAGCGATTGAACTGGCGCGCACGCGGATCACCGGCTTCCCCTGGGACCTGCTGGGGATCACGCAGGTCGACAATATTCCCCTGGCGCGAGTTGCGACAGTCACCGGAGTGTACGGAATCTCGCTGGAGGTCATGATCGTGAACATGGCTTTCGCCGCGGCGTTTCTGGTTCGCCGGGACAAGCGAAAGTCCTTGTTGCTGGCTGCGGTCGCCGCTGCCATCGTGCTTCAAGCTGGTGTGCTGCTTCCAGCCCCGGTCGTTCCGTCAGACCGTACTGCACTTCTGGTTCAGGAGAATATTCCTATCCTTGAAGGTGCTGACTGGACCAAAGACTATCTGGAAGGCACCCTGCGCGACCTGACTACGATCAGCCTGAAGCCGGCCGAGAGCGGGCAGCATCCCGGCCTGATCGTGTGGCCGGAGTCGCCATCTCCCTTTTATACAAACGACCCGTTGTTTCGGGATGCGGTGGGCAACATCGCCAGGCAGGCCAATGCCTGGGTGTTGGCCGGGAGTCTGGGCCAGCGGAATGCCATGCACTCGCAGGAAATGCAGTCGGCGATTTACAACTCTGCTTCCCTGTTCAGCCCTCAAGGCGAACTGGTCACGCGCTACGACAAAGTCCATCTCGTACCCTTCGGCGAGTATGTGCCATTCCGCCGACTGTTCTTTTTCGCAGCTGGACTCACGGACCAGGTCGGCGACTTCACCCCTGGCACCTCCCGTGCGCCGCTACAAGCTGGCGAAATCAAGCTGGGAGTTTTCATCTGCTACGAATCTATTTTCCCGGATGAAGTGCGGCAATCGGCGGCTGAGGGCGCGGAAGTTTTTGTGAACATTTCCAATGATGGGTGGTATGGCGACAGTGGCGCCTATGCGCAGCACTTGCGCCAGGCGCGTATGCGGGCGATTGAGAACTCGCGCTGGCTGCTGCGGGACACCAACACCGGAGTTACCGCCTCGATTGATCCCGATGGCCGCATCGTGGCCAGTATCCCCCGCAAGCTGCGAACATCCTTGCCGGCCCCTTACGGCCTCACCAGCGTAACCACGTTCTACACCCGGCATGGCGATTGGTTCGCCTATCTGTGTGCGATAATCTCCTTAGGCGGGTTGGTTCTGCCGCTGTTATTTCCTCACAAGGATTAGACTCCCGATGGTGGAAGAATTAGAACAGGAATACGGCGCCCTCAAAGGCAAAGTCCACGACCTCCGGGAGTACCTTTGACGCGGCCCAACTGCGTCAGCAATTAGTAGAAGTTGATAAGCTGGCCGCTGATCCAAATCTGTGGTCGAATCCCCAGAAATCCCAGACGGTAATGCGGGAGAAGAAGCGCCTTGAGAGCGCCCTTACGACTGAGGGCGAACTTTCCCGGCGCAGCGACGACATTGCCGCTTATTTTGATCTCGCCCATGAAGGTGAAAAAGTTGATGAGGATTTGCGGCGTGAGATTGACGGGCTAAGGCAGTTGGTCGAGCGGGTTGAAACCGCGACTTTGCTGTCCGGCGAAAACGACGCGCGCAATGCTATCGTGACGATTCATCCCGGAGCCGGAGGGACCGAGTCGCAGGACTGGGCTGACATGTTGCTGCGAATGTATTTGCGCTGGGCGGAGCGGCAGGGGTTTCAGACGGTGCTTTACGACTACCAGCCTGGGGAAGAAGCCGGACTCAAATCAGCAACATTTGCGGTCAATGGCGAGTACGCCTTTGGACTGCTGAACAGCGAAATCGGTGTGCACCGGCTGGTGCGTATTTCGCCCTTCGATCAGGCCAAACGGCGGCATACTTCATTTGCTAGTGTGTATGTGTCCCCGGAAATTGACGACACCATTGAAGTCGTCATCAAGCCGGAAGACATTCGTGTTGATACTTACCGTTCCAGCGGCAAGGGCGGGCAGCACGTCAATACCACGGATTCTGCGGTGCGGATCACGCACATTCCGACCGGACTGGTGGCAGCCTGTCAGAACGAGCGCTCGCAACACAAAAACAAAGACCGGGCCATGAGCATGCTGCGGTCCAAGCTCTATGAGTTCGAGATGGAGAAAAAGCGCGAGGCCACGAAGAAGATTGAAGACTCTAAGCTCGACATCAATTTTGGCTCGCAGATCCGGTCTTATGTATTGCAGCCCTACCGCATGATCAAAGACCATCGCACCAAGGTTGAAGTTGGAGATGTGGACAGAGTGCTGGATGGAGACCTGCAACCGTTTATCCGGGGGTATTTAGTGATGAGGCGCGGGGAGAAACAGAATTAGTTGTTTGCATGCCGGGAAACTGGCAATAATTGGAAAGGAGGAGCGCACCATGTCGCGAATGATAGATCTGATCCGCGTTTCGGCGGTGCCCTCCAATCTGATGCAGCAAGCGTCGCGAGGCTCCCTTAAAGTCCCAGCGGAAGAGATGATTGAAATTTTGGTCCATCTCGCCGTCAAGAATCCTATCTTTGGCCAGCAGGCACGGATGACGCTGGCCTCGTGGGATGAGGCCGCCTCGCGGTTGGCGGCGGCGAATCCGAAAACCTCCAAAGAAGTGCTGGAATATTTGATTAATCCGCATAACCTGCGGCCTGCTTTGCTGCCTGCCTTGCTCGAGAACCCTTCCGTGCGCGAAGGTTTGCTGGTTGATTTGATGGCAACGTCCTCCAAGGAAATCATTGAGGCGATGTTGCAAAGCCCACGGATCAATCGATCTCCCCGGCTGCTGGAAGAGTTGAAGAAGAATCCGCACATGGCGGCCCACAAGGTCGAGCATCTCGAGAAAAAGATTGCAGATTTACCTGCGATGGATCAGCCGGCTGAGGATAGTGACCCGGTTCCCGGGGAAGTAATTCTGACGACTGAAGGAGAAACGGTTACGGGAGTGTTTGACGGCGACGAAGTTGCAGTGGCTGACGATGCCGACGTGGCAGACGAAGAAGTAAATGTCTATCTGAACGAGCATTCGGCTGAGATTGCAGCAGAAGGTAACAAGCCATTTCAGGCCATTGGCGGCGTGTACGACGAAATTGATTCGGAAAGGCCCGAAGTTGAAGCCGCAGCTGAACCCACGCCAGAACCTGCGCCTGAGGCAGCACCCAAGACGGAGGCTCCAGTCGAGAGAAAACCATCAGCACTCAAAAAGCATCACGTGATCGAGGACGAGAAGCGCGGGAGCGTATTGCAGAAGATCGCCAAGCTGGATGTAAAAGGAAGAATTCAGCTGGCCATGAAAGGGACCAAGGAAGAACGCTCCATCCTGATCCGCGATGGCACCAAACTGGTGGCGATAGCGGTATTGCAATCGCCTAAGATCACCGACGGTGAAGTGGAAAAATTTGCGGCACAAAAGAATGTGCTGGAAGCGGTGCTGCGCGCCATCCCCATGAAGCGGCGCTTTTCCAAGCTATATCCGGTGGTGCGGAACCTGGTCTTCAATCCCAGGACCCCCTTGGACCTGTCGCTCGGGTTAATGAAGCATCTTTTAGTTCAGGACCTGAAGCATCTTTCGGGCAATAAAGAAGTTGCCGAGACGGTGCGGAAACTGGCTCTAAAGAATTTTAAGCAGAAAGTGGAAACCAAGAAGTAAGCCGCGCAGAGCTTGTAGAATAGTTGCTGCTATGTCTTCTCCCCAACCCGATCCGATTGCCGAACTGCTCAAGTGTTCCAAAACTATCGCCGTAGTCGGACTCTCTAACAGCCCCCTGCGTCCCAGCCACGGGGTTTCGGCCTACATGCAGACCCATGGGTACCGCATCATTCCTGTGAATCCCATGATCCATGGATCATTGGGGGAGAAGGCCTATCCCAACCTGCTCGATGTGCCAGAGAAGATTGATATCGTAAATATCTTCCGGCGGTCCGAGTTTGTGGAGGAAGTGGTAGACCAGGCCATTCAACTGAAAGTCCCGGCGATCTGGATGCAAGAGGGCGTAGTCAACCAGAACGCGGCGGAAAAGGCCCGCAAGGCGGGCATTTTCGTGATGATGGACCGCTGCATCCTGAAAGAACACAAGGCGCGATTGGGCGGTTGAAAATCCTTAGTTCTGTGGTAATCTGGCGTTCCCCTCTAGGCCCCCAGAAATGGAGTTTGTTCGTATGGCTGTTACACCTTTTCCTGCCCCAGACCAGTCCATCTTGACTGTTAACGTGTTTGATGGAGCTCGGAAACCCTTTTCGGCTCCGGTTGACATTCTCTACCGAGTGTTTGATGGGACTACCAAAGAGATTGCTGAACCCATGAAAAGGGCGGCTTCGTTGACCTTCAACGTGCCTTTTCACAACAATCTTTTTGATAACCACAGAGTCATCGTGTCCGCCAAGGGATTTCAGCAAGCCGGATATACGCCGATTAAGCTTTCACCGCAGGCACCGCAGACGCTTGATCTGATGCTGCTGCCTAATAACCCGAATTTCAACTTCGTCCAGGCATCCTGGGATGCAATCAAGATTGTGTTGCCATTTCTTGCCAATGGCGTGGACGCCAATACGGCCCGGAACCGCTACAACGATTTAATGGAAGATAAACCGAAATCGCTGGCGTCTTTACTGAATCTTACCTCCTCATTGGCACAAATCAAATTTCCGGATGGCAGCGGACCGCTGGATTACCTCAAGGAAATGAAGTGGGACAACAGTCTTGCGCAAGACCGTTTTTTTGCGTACTGCGACGCCAAATTGTGGATGTAGTGCGGGACGCTGCGGCTCACCATATGTTTGCTGAGGAGAAGGGGTCTAGATGTATTCCATCCCGGGGCCACCGCCAGTTGGAAACAGATTTTGTTTGATGAAGCCAACGTCCAGCTGACATTTCATGAAGATGACACCAAAATCATCAGTGGGGTGAAGTGTGTGGTCGTTGAGCCAGACGTTGACTACCACAAAGACGTGATCAGTCACACATTACTGGAAGTAATCCCCAACACGTTTTCCGGCGGTCTCACCGAGCCAGCAGTCGTCTATGTGCTTCGTTGGATTGTGGGCCGCAGGGCAGGCGGGGATTTCAATCCGCCTTACATAGTTGTCTAGGAAGTTCGCCTCACGATCTGGCTACTTATTTTTCTGCGACCGCAGACGCCTGATCTCTTCCATGCGGTCGCGGATTCTTTTTTCTACGCCTTCGTTCGTCGGGCGGTAGTAACTTCTGTCGCGGAGATTGTCGGGCAGACACTGCATGTCAGCGACTTTTCCTTCCACATCATGGGCATATTGGTAGCCCTGTCCGTACCCCAACCCCTTCATTAGTCCAGTGGGCGCGTTTCTCAGGTGCAGCGGGACGGGTTCAGCTGCGGTGCGCTCTACGTCGGCCTGCACGTCACCGTAAGCGGTGTATAGAGCGTTTGACTTGGGCGCGACCGCCAGATAGACCACGGCTTGCGCCAACGCCAGATTTCCCTCCGGCATGCCGATGAAATCCACCGCATCGCGGGCGGCCATGCACAAGGCGAGCGCGTTGGGTTCGGCTAGGCCAATATCTTCCACCGCCATTCTGACCACGCGGCGCGCGATGTAGAGCGGGTCTTCTCCGGCTTCCAGCATGCGCCCCAGCCAGTAGAGCGAGGCATCGGGATCGCTGTTGCGGACAGACTTATGCAGGGCGGAAATTAGGTTGTAGTGCTCTTCGCCGGTCTTGTCGTAAAGCAGGACGCGTTTCTGCAAAGCTTCATGAATAATTTCGTCGGAGATTTCGGCGTTCTCACCGGCCAGGGATGCGGCCACTTCCAGTACGTTATAGGCGCTGCGCGCGTCGCCGCTGGAATAGGCGGCGATCTTGGCGAGAATCTCGTCTGCGGCATGCAGCTTCTTCGCTCCCAAGCCACGTTCTTCGTCGGCAAGGGCTCGTTTCAGAAGCATTACGATCTGGTCTTCCGCCAGCGGTTTGAGCACATAGACTCGGCTACGGGAGAGCAGCGCGGAGATGATTTCGAACGATGGGTTCTCGGTGGTGGCGCCGATCAGGCGGATGCTGCCCTTCTCCACGTAGGGCAGGAAGGCATCTTGCTGAGCTTTGTTGAAACGATGGATTTCGTCGATAAAGACGATCGTGCGAGTGCCGTACTGCTTGGCTCGCTCGGCGTCGGCCATGACTTGCTTGATTTCCTTGATTCCAGTGAGCACGGCAGAAAATTCGATGAACTCGGCCTTGCTCATACGGGCGATGATTTGGGCTAGTGTGGTCTTGCCTGTGCCCGGTGGCCCCCAGAAGATCAGAGAGCCCAGGTCGTCGCGTTCGATTTGAGTGCGTAGGGGCTTGCCGGGGGCAATTAGGTGTTCTTGTCCAGCAAACTCGTCCAGCGTGCGCGGACGCATGCGGTCGGCGAGGGGACGGGTGCGGTCTGTGTCGCTATCTTTGTTCGGGATAGATTGAAATAAACCCATAAACCTTTCACCACAGAGGCACAGAGACACAGAGAACACCATTCATAAAACCATTCGAATTATGCCTTTGGTAAGGAACGCAACGTTGAAATTGATCAATAGGCCAACAGGTTTCTCTAGGGATGATCCCGTCAGTTCTCGGGTCTTTTTCTTCTGGATTTTCTCTGTGTCTCTGTGCCTCTGTGGTGAGAATTTTCATGACTTCTGCCTCGCTGCTTCGTACAACACAATACTGGCGGCTACCCCGGCATTCAACGACTCCACTTGTGGCGAATGGGGAATGGCGACAAATTCATCCATATCTCTGATCAAGTCACGCGGTACTCCCGCTCCTTCGCTGCCGATGAACATGGCGAGTTGACCTTTAAGGTTGGCATCGCGAAGAGGTATTCCCTTGTGCGAAGACGTCGCTATCCGCCGTATTTGCTTATGCCGCATCGCGTGGACGGCGTCTGCAAGTTTGCTGGCAGTTATCGGCAGGCGGAAGGCCGAGCCCGCCGACGCGCGAATTACTTTGGGATTCAAGTAGTGGACCGTCCCCTCGCCCAAGATCACTCCTCCCGCGCCAAAGGCCTCGGCTGAACGGAGGATCGTGCCCAGATTGCCGGGGTCCTGCAATCCGGCAATAACTACTAACGGGCCGGCTTCTGATCTGGCCAGTACATCTTGCAAAGAGAATGCTCTGACTCGTACCAAGGCAGCTACGCCTTGTGGCGTCTCGCTGGGTACTGCGCTGGCGAACAGCTTGTCAGGGAGCAACAGGGTTTCCACATGGGCCGCGATTTGAGGCAGCAGGCGTTCGGCCTTGGCGATCCCCGAATTGCTGAAAAACACTGCATGGAAACGCAGGCTGCTGCGCAGGGCCTCCTCCAGGATGCGGACGCCCTCGATGGCGGTGTAGCCCTCAGGGGTGGGCTCGCCATGAGCAAAGGCCTTTCTCAGCTCTTTGACCAGGGGATTATGGCGGCCTTCGATACGGCGCAAACGCGAGTCAGCCGGTGTTTTTGAGGTCTTTTTCACGGGTTGGCTAGGCAGAATCATACCTGCCTTTGGATCAGCGTGCAGCGTGGTGGCATGTGGTATGTTTAATTTCGCAGTTTTCCACAGTCACGGAGGCTGGGGGCTTAGTGCGCGCTGAAATCCTCAAGGTAAATCCTGAAAGTCCGGAAACTTCACTGATTCGTTACGCCGCCGACCAGATCCGTGCCGGCGAAGTGCTGGGCATGCCCACCGATACTTTTTACGGGTTGGCGGCTGATCCCTTCAACTTACGTGCGGTAGACCGCGTGTATGACATTAAGTCGCGCTCCCGCCACAAACCGCTTTCCCTGCTGATCGAAAGTGTGGACCAGGCGGAAGAACTGGCCCAGCCGCTGCCCGACGAGTTTTATGCTCTCACCCGACGCTACTGGCCAGGGCCGCTGACCATTATTGTGAAGGCTTCGTCACGGCTTCCTTTGAAAGTCACCGCCAATACGGGCAACGTGGCTTTGCGTATCCCCAGCGCCAAGATTCCCCTGGAAGTAGTCAGGGCCGCGGCCATTCCTATCACGGCCACTTCAGCGAACCTGAGCGGCGAGTCGGAATGCACGACTGCGCTGGCCGTGCGGGAGCAGCTTCAGGACCGCATCTCCATCATCGTAGATGGAGGCACCTCGCCTCGGGACATTGCTTCCACCATCGTGGACCTCACCGACGAAGAAAAACGCTGGTACGTTCTGCGGCAAGGGGCGATTTCCTCGCAGGAGATTTCGGAGTTTTTTGCGCAGGGATGAGTGGGTCTGCCAAACACCATGGGCTCCTGAAGCTGCTGGCGTTGTCTCTATTCTTGTTCCTGCTCTGGTTCGGCTGGACCTGCCTTTGGGTGGTGAGGGAATCCTGGCAGCACGAAGTTCGTCCGGCTGACGCCATCATCGTGTTCGGGGCCGCTGAATATGACGGCCGCCCCTCTCCTGTTCTGCGTGCCCGCCTGGACCATGCTTTCTATCTTTTTCAGCGTGGAGTGTCTCCGGTGGTAATTACCACGGGAGGCTCCGGCAACGATCCCAAATACAGCGAAGGCGGAGTGGGCCGCGACTACCTGATGCATCGCGGCATTCCCGAAGAAAATCTGATTGCGGAGACGCTGGGATCGGATACCGCGCAGTCCGCGGAGCGGGTCGCGGTGATCATGCGCGCCAATCACATGCGCACTTGTGTTGCGGTCAGTGACGAATATCACGTATTTCGCATCCGTAAGCTGATGGAGCATGAAGGCATGAAGGTTTACGTCGCGCCGCGTCCGGATTCGCGACCGCGAACTGCGGTGCTGCGAGCGCAGGCTGTAATTCGTGAGGCGGGGAGCTATATTGCGTGGCGGCTGCACCTGCCGGTCTAGCAGGACTTCCTACTACATCCCCTTGTCATCCTAAGCGAAGTTGCCGGGCGCGAAGCGCGCGGCAACGCAGTCGAAGAACCCCTGCAAGGCTTGCACAACGACGAATACAGCAAGGCATTCTCATAGCACCCTAAAACGGCTCTCTATATCGTATCCGCCGAGCGGAAGCTGTTCCTCCGCAGGTCGGTGGTGGAAACGCCGCACAAATAGTAGTAATGACACCAAGGGGGCGTTCGGCTCCATGGCAGCGCAGCAGCCATTCCGCTCAAGATGACAATGTTGTGGGGTTTACCAGTTCATGCGTTTGCGAAGTTCCGTGATATGCGCCACGTGATGTCTGCCATGCCACGAATAGAGGCACAAATTCTTCTCTAGCGGCATAAGACCCAATTCGGGGTGTTTGAACGTTCGCTTCCAATCTTCCGGCTCCATAGCCCGCAACAGGCGCACCCAACGGTCATGGAGTGAGTCCATTAGGGACAGCGAGACCTCAATGGGGGTGGACTGCACATCCGGCAAGTGGGCCCAGCGGTCTTCCATATAAGGCTTGATCGTAGGTTCATCTTCGGTGAGACCCAGTTTGAAACGGATGTAGGCGTTCATGTGACTTTCCGGAACATGATGGACAACCTGACGTACCGTCCATCCGCCTTCGCGATAGGGAGTTTCAAGCTGCTCCGGGGACAGGCCTTTTACGGCGGCGCGGAGTGCGGCAGGGGTATGGGCGATATCGTCAATCAACTTCTTACGTTGCGCCTCAGTGGGTGCACCATCATAGTTAAATTTGCCGGTCGGATAACGCAGGTCGCTCATGCTGCCTCCGGTTAAATTAGAACATGGGATTGTCAGGAAGCTTTATGAAAAGGGCTCATTTTGACTAGGAGAATGGTTAATGGTTGTAAACCGCTTTTGCCGCGTAGTCAGGGGCCTATTCGCTTGTGTATTGCTGCTCCTCCAGGGAGGATGCACCAAGAAGAGTGAAGTTAAGCCCGATCATCCTCGCCTGGCCTCCCATCACTGCAGGACATAACTTTCCACAGTGCTGCTCTTGATCAAAGAAATTTATTTGTGTTAGCCCGAACGGCCGATCCCACGAAAGTGCCCTACCTATTTCTGACTTGCGGGGAACAAGAAGGGCTGCTGCCTGCAAATCGGAAATTCGCCCGAACCCTTGCAGAGCACCATTTCCGTTATGAGTTCCATGCCGGACCTGGAGCTCATGATTGGAACCAATGGAATGGCCGTTTGCCGGGATTGTTTCAAAGTTTGATGGATCACATTCGTCCGCAGCTATGATGCCGGCTGGCATGGGTGAGTGACCTACGCCAGCCGACAGAACTTACAGAGTCACACGCATGTCACTGGACTTCCCGCCAGCAGCAGGGATGTAGCACTTCAAGGTGTAATCCATCACCATACGGTCGGCGTTGAAGCGCCAGCCCAGGGTGCGGATGGTGCACTTCATGCGCTTGATCCAGCCGCGCGGTAGGCCGTCGCGGTCCCGTTGGTAGTAAAGCGGAATTACTTCTTCCTTCAAGACGCGGAACAAATCGGCGCCGTCACGGAGGTCGTGGGCGTCCATGTTGGAGTGGGTCTTGCCGGTGCCGATGGCAAAGCCGTTCAGGCCGTCGTAGGCTTCAGCCCACCAACCGTCGAGCACGGATAGATTGAGACCTCCGTTCAAGACCACCTTTTGCCCGCTGGTCCCCGAGGCTTCGAGCGGACGGCGCGGATTGTTGAGCCATACATCCACGCCCTGGACGAAGTGGCGTCCTACGTTGATGTCGTAGTCTTCGACGAAAACAAATTTGTCGGAGAACTTTGAGTTGCGCATCAGTTGGGCGATCTCCTGGAGTACGCGTTTTCCCGGTTCATCGCGCGGGTGCGCCTTTCCTGCAAAGATGAATTGCACAGGGTGCTTGGCGTCATTGACCATAGAGGCCAAGCGTTCCATGTCTGCCAACAGCAGATTAGCGCGCTTGTAGGTGGCAAACCGGCGTGCGAAACCGATGGTCAGCGCATCCGGGCTGAGGATGCGGTTCAGCTTTTGTAGGGTCTCCGGTGGCTCAATGCGGCGTTCCGCCTGTTCAATCGCGCGCTTGCGGACGAAATCCACCAGGCGGGACTTCAGATTGAGATGGGTCTCCCAGAGCTCGCCGTCATCTACAGCATCAATGCCTTCCCAGATTTCCGGCTCGCTGCTGCGCTCCTGCCAGCCGGTGCCGAAATGGCGGTCGTAAAGGCGGGACATTTGCGGCGCAAGCCAGGTTGGGACATGGACGCCGTTGGTGATGTGGCCGATCGGGACTTCCTCTTCCAGCTTGCCGGGGTACAGGCCGCGCCACATGGCACGCGATACTTCGCCGTGGAGAGAGGAAACAGCGTTGGCGCGGCGGGAAAGTTTTAGGCCGAGAACCGTCATGCAGAATTCTTCGTGCGGGTTACTGGGATTCTCCCGTCCCAACTCCATAAGCTTTTCGTGCGATATTCCGAGACGGTCCCGTAGAGGTCCGAGATGTTCTTCGACCAGACCGGGATGGAATCGGTCATGGCCCGCCGGAACCGGCGTGTGGGTTGTAAACACAACCTCGCGGGAGACGCGGCTGGCCGCGGATTCGAAGTTCAGACCTTCATCATCCATGCAGCGCACGATAGCTTCCAAAAGAGCGAATCCGCTGTGCCCTTCATTCAAGTGGAGGACGCCTGGGGTGACGCCCATAGCCCGCAGAGCGCGGAAACCTCCCACTCCTAATAAGAGTTCCTGGCGAATGCGCGTGCGGCTGTCACCACCGTAGAGACGCGAGGTGACTTCGCGGTCTTCAGGAGCATTGCCGTCTACGTTGGAATCCAGTAACAGCAGATCGCAGCGGCCCACGCGCATGCGCCACACTTTGGCGTAGATCATGCCGCTGCGGGTCTCTATTTCTAATCGGACCGGCTCGCCGTTAATGCCGATTGCGGGTTCCATCGGCAGGTGACTGACGTCGGTGTGGATGTACTCCTCTTGCTGCCAGCCATTGATGTCAAGATATTGGCGGAAATATCCCTGCCCGTAAAACAGGCCGATGCCTACCAAGGGGATGCCGAGGTCAGAAGCGCTCTTGACGTGATCGCCGGCCAGTACACCCAAGCCGCCCGAATATTCTGGAATGGAAACGTGCAGACCAAATTCAGCCGAGAAATATGCCACTGGACGAGGACGCAGGATGCCGGCATTTCGCGCTCCCCAGGTACGATCGCCTTCCAGGTATTCCCGCTGGCGGCGATAGGCATAGTTGATACGGCTGTGCAATACCAGCTCGCGGGCGCGCCCTTCCAAGGTGGATAACGGCGTTTCACTGAGCAGCGAAACCGGATTATGGTCTAACTGCCTCCAGCGTACCGGATTGATGTCACGGAACAGGCCGCTGGTATCGTGGTCCCAACACCACCACAAGTTGCGGGCCAGGGTCCAGAGCCTTTCCTGAATAGGGGCGATGAAGCGGTCCAGAGTACGAGCTTCACTGATCACGGGTGCGACCTGCGAAGCGGCCTCGGCCAGCAAGCGAATTTCGTCTTCGCTGAAAACCCGTGGCTCCTTGGTCTGTATGTTCAGGACCCCTTGCAGGACTCCCCGGTCAATCACCGGCACGCCTAAGAACGATTGATAAGTATCCTCCCCGGCCTCCTTGAAATATTTAAAACGTGGATGGGTTTGCGCATATTCAGCGGCCACGGGATGGACTTGCTCCGCAACCAAACCCGTGAGGCCCTCATGAACCCCCATACGGAGAGTGCCCACACATTGGGGGCGTAAACCTACGGTCGCAGCCAGCACGAGATTGGCGCGGTCTGGCTCGAGCAAATAAGCAGAGCACACATCGGTCTGAAAGCGGTTGGCGATAAGCGCGACCACGTTCATCAGAGTCTCTGCCGGCTTACCTCCGCTGGACGCCAAACTCCCGATCTCGTCCAGACTTAGAACGCGGAAAGCGTCAATCGCTGCTTCAATAGAGTTCATCTCGGACCCTTCCATAGTGTATCGGCCAATACCAGACTCATGCGTCGCCATTTATTCGCCTTTAATAAATCCAATGTGCAGAGACTTCGGTGCGAAGTCCGGATGAAGAGACTAACTCTAGAGGTTGGCACGTTATGAGTCCAATCAAAACTGTTTATGTTGCAGATCACCGGCAATTCACTCGATCTTTACAATCTAAATTGTTTTCGCGGCAAATGTGGCAAAAAATGATATTGGGGAAATTCCGCTAACTCCTTGACGGCGCATGTGATTTCCCGCCATTATGCTACGTCGAAAACATTAAGGGGGCGTAATGGTCCGATTCCACCGGGTTGCTTGCTGCACTGTACTCCTGTTGTACGCGTTTAGCGTTGCACTGGCGCAAAGTAAGGCCAACGATGCTGTTGAGCGGCGCATTGATACCCTCATAAAGCAAATGACCTTGCAAGAGAAGGCTGGGCAGCTCGCCCAATATGACAGCATGTCACCGCAGACGGCGGAGCTGTTGAAGAAGGGCGAGGTTGGTTCCCTGTTCAATGTGATTGGGGCGGAGAACACGAATGCTGCACAGAAGATTGCGATCGAACAAAGCCGGTTGAAAATTCCGCTACTGTTTGGATTTGATGTGATCCACGGCTATCGCACGGTCTTCCCGGTTCCCATCGGCAGCGCGAGCAGTTTTGACCCTCAACTGATTGAGCAGTCGGAACGGATCGCGGCGAAAGAGGCTACTGCTGCCGGCATCAAGTGGGTATTCGCTCCTATGCTGGATGTGGCGCGTGACCCGCGGTGGGGACGCATGGTGGAAGGTGCCGGCGAAGATCCTTATCTGGGTGGAGTTGTTGGAGCTGCAAGGGTACGCGGCTTCCAAGGGGCCAACCTGGCTGATCCGCAAAGCGTGTTGACGTGCATTAAGCACTACGTGGCATATGGCGCGGTTGAGGGAGGACGTGACTACAACACCGTAGATATTTCTGAACAGACCCTGCGCGAAGTTTATCTTCCGCCATTTCATACTGCCTTGAAAGCTGGCGCCGCCACGGTGATGTCGGCATTCCAGGATTTGAATGGTGTGCCGGCCTCGGCAAACCATCACACTTTAACCGATATTCTTCGCGGCGAGTGGGGATTCAAAGGGCCCGTAGTCAGCGACTACAGCTCCGTCAATGAACTAACTGTGCATGCGGTTGCTCACAATCAAGAAGAGGCGGCACAGCTGGCAATCACCGCAGGCGTAGATATGGACATGGCGGACGGATTGTACGGAAAATTTATTCCGGACCTGGTCAAGTCAGGCAAGCTGCCGATCAGCGTAGTGGATGAAGCAGTGCGGCGGGTATTGCGTGCGAAGTTCGAGGCCGGCCTCTTCGATAACCCTTATACCGATGCCAAACGAGCACAGACAGAGATTCTGTCGCCAGAGAACCTTGCAGCCGCACGGAAGATGGCGCAAGAATCCATGGTTCTGATCAAGAATGAAAATAGATTGCTGCCGCTCGACAAAGGACTGAAGACTATCGCCTTGATCGGCCCGTTGGTTGACGACCAAGCCAACCAGCTTGGATCGTGGGTGGCCAATGGCCGGGCACAGGATGTGGTCACGCCGCACGAGGGAATCAAGGCAAAGCTGCCCAACACCGACATTTTGGTTTCGCGTGGCGTGGATCTTGATCTGCGCGGGCCTCACTATGATTCGGGTGCAACCGGGGCTGCGCCGGCTCCTTCCACCGCTACCGGGGTTGCAGGCGAAACCGCTACCGGCCCGATGAGTATTGAGGATGCGGTCGGTACCGCCAGGAAGGCAGACGTAGTCGTTCTCTTCCTCGGCGAACCTTCGAATTACACGGGCGAAGCCAGTTCACGCTCCACGCTTGATCTCCCCGGCGATCAGGAAAAGCTTCTTGAAGCAGTTGCGGAAACAGGCAAGCCAGTGGTTCTGGTTCTGGAAAGCGGGCGTCCACTGAATATTCTTTGGGCCAACGATCACGTGCAGGCCATCTTGCAGGCGTGGTATCCCGGCTCACAGGCTGGGAACGCAATTGCTGACCTATTGTTTGGCGACGCAGCGCCCAGTGCCCGCATGCCCATCAGCTGGCCACGAACGGTTGGGCAGATTCCCGTTTACTACGCTCACAAGAGTACTGGCCGGCCGACTTCGCCAGACCGTTGGCACACGGGATATCAGTTCGAAAGCAAGGAGCCGCTGTTTCCGTTTGGCTACGGGCTCACCTACACCACTTTCAAGTACAGCAATGTGCACGTGGAGACACCTAGTATTACTTCTTCTGGGGTATTGCGCATTTCTGCGGACATTGCCAATGAAGGCAAGCGTGAAGGCACTGAGGTGGTTCAGCTTTATGTACATGACCGGGTCGCGCCGACCTCGCGTCCCGTACGCGAATTGAAGGGTTTCTCGCGGGTCACGCTTGGGCCAGGAGAGCACAAGAAGGTGGAATTCTCGGTCAACGCAAATGACCTGGGCTCTTACGATCCTTCCCTGAAGTGGGTCGTGCCGGAGGGAACCTACGATGTGTGGGTTGCTCCCAACGCGATCGAGGGCGAACAGGCAGAATTTCAGGTCACAAAATAGAACGTGTGGTGACGGGACTTGTCCCGTCACCTCCATCGCGTGCGCAATAGGCTGCCTACATTTTTCTCTACTCAAATTTTGCGAATGATCGTTTTACTATTAGCGTTCACCTGGTATGAACCAATTCTCGAGGTAAACTCTCCCTACTAAACGAAATCTTCGTTCCGTTCCCTGCTAGAATGTCGCCGCACACCAATCCACCTGAAGGAGCTTTCATGTCTGATGCATCACAGAAAGAACTTACACGCCGTGGGTTTATCACAAAAGTTGGTGGCGGCCTGGTCGCAGCCAACGTTGCCGGAATTTTTCTGAGAGATGCAGCGGCACAACTCCGGGTTCCAGATGCCCCGGGCAAGAAGGTGGGTTACGCCATTGTCGGATTGGGCCAGCTTGCGATTTGGTCCATCCTGCCGGCTTTCAACAAGTGCGAAAAGTCCAAGGTTGTGGCGCTGGTAAGCGGACATCCCGATAAAGCCAACAAGATTGCGGCGCGCTATGGCGTCAATCCTAAGAACATTTACAACTACGAGAACTACGACACACTCAAGGACAACCCTGAAGTCGATGTCATATACATTGTGCTACCTAACAGCATGCATGCGGAGTACACCATCCGCGGGCTGAAGACTGGCAAGCATGTTCTCTGCGAGAAGCCCATGGCCACGTCGGTTGCGGACTGCGAGGCCATGATCGCAGCCGCCAAGAAGGCAGACCGCAAGCTAATGATCGGTTACCGCTGCCACTACGAACCCTACAATCAGGCCATGATTCAGATGGCGCGTAGCCAGGAGCTTGGGCCGGTAAAAATTATTCAGACCGACGCTGGATTCAATATGGGCGGCGACATCAATCAATGGCGCCTCAAGAAGGACATGGCAGGTGGAGGCTCACTGATGGACATTGGTATTTATGCGCTACAAGCCTGCCGCTACATTTCCGGCGAGGAGCCGACGGAAGTCAATGCCATGGAGTACACCACCCCCAATGATCCCCGGTTCAAGGAAGTGGAAGAGAGTATCAACTTCCAGTTGCGCTTCCCCAGCGGGATTTTGGCCAACGCCACGTCCAGTTACGGCAGCGAATACCGTTCCCACTTCCGGGCGCTGACCACCAAAGGGTATTTCGAGCTGGACCCGGCCATGTCTTATACCGGCCTGCGAATGCGCGTCTATGACGGGCATGAATTGTCTGAGCGCCTTATTCAGCCGCGCGATCATTTCGCCTCGGAAATGGAACACATGTCTGAGTGTGTGATGGACAACCAAGATCCCCTCACGCCGGGAGAAGAAGGACTTCGGGACATGAAGATCATTGCCTCGATCTATCAGGCGTGCAAGACGGGAAATACCGTGAAGTTAACCTAGCGTCTATCTTTGTTCTTTACATCTGGAGTTGATTCAGCGAAATTGAGAATTAAGGGCCTGATGTGGACCTCGCATCGGCCCTTTTTGATGATCATCTGAAGTCTGGGTCCATACCAAAGAACTCCGGGATATTTATGTCGAACAGCCTCAAGCAAGGGACGTTAATTTGCGTAACGTTGATAGCGATATCAGCGTGCTCGCTACTTGCCCAGGAAGCACCCAAGCCAATTAGCTACGTCGCACCGTCCAGGGAAAACTATCTGAAGTTCGCGGATGAAGCTGAAAGCATGCTTCGCCAGGACATCCTCAGCAAGTGGTTTCCGGCGTGTGTGGATAATGTCAACGGCGGCTTCAATGCCAGTTTTGATCGCCAATGGAAACCTGGCAAGAGCGAAGGGAAATTTTCCGTGTTTCAAGGACGCATGACTTGGGTGGCGGCGGAGATTGTGATGCGGCGTCCGGATTTGAAGGAACAATATCTCCCCTACGTTCACCACGGGGTTGAGTATCTCAGCAATGTTCTATGGGACAAGCAATACGGCGGATTTTATTGGGGGCTTCAGGACGACGGCAATATCTCGCCGGTCTTTACCGACGGCAAGCATCTGTATGGAATCAGTTTTGGTATCTATGGAGCGGCCGCGGCATATCAGGCTACAAAAGATCCCAAAGCGCTGGAACTGGCGCAAAGGGCATTTCGCTGGACCGATGAACATGCTCACGATGCCAAGAACGGTGGGTACTTCGAATGGCTGACGCGGGATGGCAAAGTCGTCGAAGGCGAAAAAGACACTGGCAAGGTTTCGCATTCGCTCATCGGCCCGATCGGTTATAAGTCGATGAACACGCACATCCACTTGCTGGAATCGTTTTCCCAGCTCTATGAAGTGTGGAAGGACGAGACTTTGCGCGAGCGTATTGAAGAACTGCTGGCGATTGTGCGCGATAGGATTTCCGTCGATCCTGGCGCGATGAATCTTTACTTCACCAACGACTGGCATGCCATTCCGGATCACGATTCTTATGGACACGATGTGGAAACAACCTATCTGATGCTCGAGGCCGAGGATGTGCTGGGCCGCGGACACAATCCCAAGACAGAGCACATGGCTAAGCTGCTGACCGATCACGCATTGGCCTATGGATGGGATGAAAAAATGGGCGGCATTTACGGTGACGGCACCGCCACCGGCAAGCCTGAAGACACGAAGAAAGAATGGTGGGTGGAATTTGAAGCTTTGAATTCCTTTCTGCTTCTACATGAGCAATACGGCAAACAGACAGACGTGTACTTCAAGGACTTTCAAAGACAGTGGCAATACTTGAAGGATTACCAGATCGACCACGAGTACGGCGGCGTGTACGAACTTGTGGATGCAAACGGCAAACCCATGACGTATGACAAAGGCAGTATCTGGAAAGCCGCATATCATGACAGCCGCGCGCTGCTGAACGTCATCGATCGACTGCACCGGCTGGCGGAACAGGCATCGAAATAGAGGACTCCGGAGAGGACATGGAAATTACATCACACGTTTGGGTGCTGCTCGGTCTTGGTTCGGTTTTGTTCGCACAGTCCAATCCCGCCAAGCAGCAAGACTCCGCCACCTTCGACACCGACGGCACGGCGCACCTCACGCGTGTGGTTCCCATGCCTACAACGATCAGCCCAGAGGCGCAGAAGTGGCTGGAGTCACTTACGCACTACAAAAGCGGGCCACAAACTTTGGCCGAGCGCCGCACTGCCACCGATGCCTGGCGCAAATTCGGCTCCGCCGACGCCAAGAAACATTACCCCGTCAACATTGAAGAAACCACCACGGCGGGAGTACGGACCGACATCATCACGCCTCTCGAAATGCCGGAGGCAAACCGCAGCCGCGTGCTGATAAATCTGCATGGTGGCGGGTTTAATTCTGATTCAGGATCACTCATTGAAGGCGATCCCATCGCGAATCTTACAAAAACAAAAGTTGTTTCGGTCTATTACCGGCTGGCGCCGGAGAATCCGTTCCCCGCGGCTGTAGATGATGTCGTGGCCGTTTATAAAGAACTGCTCAAGACCTACAAACCCGGCAGCATCGGAATTTTCGGGACTTCCGCGGGCGCGATTCTGACTTGTGAAGTTGCCGTAAAACTCAAACAACTGGGATTGCCCCTGCCCGCCGCGCTCGGGGTCTTTTCGGGGTTAGGCGACTTCAGCCGGGTGAGCGATTCGCGGCAATTATTCACCCTGAATGGCTTTCCGGGCGACTTGAAGCCGAGCGATCCCAACCATCCCGGGGACGCCGAATATGTCGGCAAGGCAAATCCCAAAGATCCGGTCTTGTCGCCCCTGTTTGCCGACTGGAAGGGGATGCCTTCCACTCTGCTGGTGACCAGCACGCGCGATATTTTACTCAACGACACTTCCAACTTGCATCGGGCGATGCTAGCCGCTGGAGTGGATGCCCGGCTGGTGGTGTTCGATGCTCTTCCTCATACCTTCTGGTATCACTTCGATCTTCCGGAGACAAAAGAGGCACTGGAGTTCATGGCAAAATTTTTTGACGAAAAAGTCGGGCACTAGAAAAACGTTTTTGTGCGTTGCGGGGCACCAGCTAAATCATTTTAGATTGCGACCTTCCGTTCGCGAGGCGTACAATTTGCCCGCTGATCAAACCACTTCCCCGGATACTCATGAGAAAAACTACTTTCGCTTTTGTAGTTACTTTGCTGTGCGCAATTTCTCTTACCTCATCGGCCCAACAAACCACCGAACCTTACAAAGATCCCCAACTCCCCATCGAGCAGCGGGTGAACGATCTCATCTCACGTATGACGGTGGAAGAAAAGGCGAGCCAGCTCGTGCACGTGGCCGATCCGATTCCCCGGCTGGGCGTGCCGGCTTACAACTGGTGGAACGAGGGCTTGCACGGCGTGGCTCGTGCAGGAGTGGCCACTGTGTTCCCGCAAGCGATAGGAATGGCGGCGACGTTTGATGAACCTCTGATGCATCAGATCGGCGACACCATCAGCACCGAATTTCGCGCCAAGTATTACGACCAGGTCGCAAAGGATGGCTCGACGGAGTGGTACAAGGGGCTGACCATCTGGTCTCCGAACATCAATATCTTTCGCGATCCGCGCTGGGGGCGGGGCCAAGAAACCTACGGCGAAGATCCATTTTTGACGTCACGCATGGGTGTAGCTTTCGTCACTGGATTACAAGGGAACGATCCCAAATATTTCAAGACCGTCGCGACCCCGAAACATTTCGCCGTACACAGCGGCCCTGAACTCACACGCCATGAAGTGGACGTGACGGCTTCCCGCCACGACATGGAAGACACTTATTTCCCGGCGTTTCGCGCGACCATCATGGAAGGCAAAGCTGAGTCAGTGATGTGCGCTTACAACGCGCTTAACGGCCAACCGGCCTGTGCCAATACAACGCTGCTGCAGGAGCATCTGCGCAAGGATTGGGGATTTAACGGCTACGTGGTCACAGACTGCGGCGCCATGCGTGACATTCATGTCGGCCATGCCTATGCCAAGTCACTGCCTGAGGCCGCAGCGGCCGCGTTCAAGATTGGAACAGATAACGTCTGCGCCTATCCGCCGCTAGACGTCGCTGAAGAGCGGCAGGCGATCCTCGATTCGATCAAACAGGGATTTCTTCCTGAAGCGGATGTCGACACCTCACTACGCCGGCTGTTTACGGCACGGTTCCGGCTGGGCATGTTCGATCCGCCGTCGATGGTGCCGTATTCCAAAATCACCCCTGCGGATAACAATACGGAAGAACACCGTCTGCTCAGTTTGAAAGCTGCGCGGGAAGCGATTGTGCTGTTAAACAACCAGGACAACTTCCTTCCCCTTAAAAAAGCCTACGCGACCATCGCCGTCATTGGGCCTAATGCCGACAGTCTGGACGCACTCGAGGGCAACTACAACGGGACGCCTTCAAATCCTGTGACCGTGCTGTCGGGGATTCGCAAACGGTTTGCCAAATCCAAAGTTGTTTACGTGCAAGGCAGTGGGTTGATTGGACCAGTTACGAAGCCGATTCCGGGCAGTGCGCTTTACACCGATAAATCTATGAAGCGCCATGGCTTGAAGGCTGAGTATTTTTCCAACATCAAGCTGGAAGGTGAGCCTGCGCTGAAACGCACAGACATGAGCATCAACTTTACCTGGGGCTTTACCGGAGTCAATCCGCAGCTCGTGCGAAATTATTCTGCCCGTTGGACGGGCGTTCTGGTTCCAGCGCAAACCGCTGAGTATGTAGTCGGCTTCAGCGGGCAGGACGGTTACAGAGTATGGCTGGATGGCGATGTGATCGCGGAAGACTGGACCACCCACCGTCCCTCGACTAATCAGACCAAGGCAGTGCATCTGGAGAAAGGCCACGCTTACGCCGTCAAGATTGAATATTTCCAAACAGTGCGTGGGGCCGAGGCACGCTTCATTTGGGGAATCCCCGACACCGAAAAGCAAAACATGCTGAATGCGGTCCGCAGTGCTGATTTGGCCATCGTGGTGGCAGGGCTTTCGGCGCGTATTGAAGGCGAGGAAATGAAGGTCAATGCGGACGGCTTCAAAGGCGGCGACCGCACCAAAATTGATCTGCCGGCGCCGGAGCAGCAAATGCTGGAGGAAGTCTTTGCGTTGGGCAAGCCAACGGTGCTGGTGCTGATGAACGGCAGCGCCCTCGCAGTGAATTGGGCCGATGAGAAAGTCCCTGCAATTCTTGAAGCCTGGTATCCGGGTGGAGAAGGCGGCACTGCCGTAGCCGAAGCGCTTGCCGGAGATTTCAGTCCGGCTGGACGTCTGCCGATCACCTTCTACAAATCGGTCGATCAGTTACCGCCATTTGAGGATTACTCCATGGCCAAACGGACTTACCGTTATTTCGACGGCGATCCGCTGTATCCGTTTGGGTATGGGCTGAGCTACACATCGTTCACCTATAGCAATGCGAAAGTGGACAACCCCAGCGTGGCGGCGGATGGCACGGTGACAGTGTCAGTGGATGTCGCCAACACTGGCGCGATGGTGGGTGATGAGGTCGTGCAGCTTTACATCACTCACACGGGTATCGCCGGAGCTCCGCTGCGAGCACTAGAGGGATTCCAACGCGTGCATCTGAATCGCGGGGAGAAGAAAACGGTATCGTTCACCCTACGGGATCGTGCGCTGAGCGTGGTGGATGCGGAAGGCAAACACCGCATCATGCCGGGAACTGTGGAAGTTTGGGTTGGGGGCGGGCAACCAGTTGTGCGTTCCGGGCTGCCGAAGACCGCAGGCGCGCAAACTCAGTTCACCATTACTGGCGACGCTACTTTGCCAAACTAGTTGATCATGGAGCGACGGGCGGGGGATGCTCGTCCCTTCATTAAGTCTTGACTTCCCGCTGTTTTCGCATGCGGTCAACCGCGACCATGGCGCTTACCCACAGCGTCCCGGTGAGATAGCCTGCGATCACATCGCTAGGGTAGTGGACACCCAGGTAAATCCGCGACAGGCCGATCGCAGCAATCAGCACGGCAGCAAGAGTCCAGATCAAGACCTGCAATCGCCGCGACTCAATGCGATTTGCCAACAAACCAGCCAGTACTCCATAGAAACAAAATGAGAACAGCGCATGACCACTGGGGAAACTCGGGGTACGCGGGATGGGTCCGAAAAATGGAAGCGGGCGCAGCCGGGCGAAACTGTATTTCAAAGTCAAATCCAACACCAGCGTGCCCGAGATATTGATGACCAGCCATAGCGCGGCCCGCCACCAGCGAAAGATGAGGAACATCGCTAAAGCCAGGATGGCTGCAATCGCCAGGCCGCTTCCCCCAACCAAGGAAATCCAGATCATCCACTTCGTCAACGCGGGCGTGGCGTACTCGTGGACTTTATTACGGACCGCGAAGTCGAAATTTCTTACCCAGGCGTGAGAAAGGCTTCCGGCGATCCAGGCAAAAAGCACTAACGAGCCGGCAGCAATGGCCAAGCTCACCAGGGTTACGGTTTCCATCAGGACTGTGGGCTTGGGAACGGTTTCCAGTTCAGGGAGACGATTGCCGGTCGGCCGATTCACTCCGGGCACTAGGCTCGTCGTTCATGCTGATTGTGTACTCCGCAATCAGCGCAGTCTAGTTTTTCCAAACAACGCATCATTTCCCTGACGCGGATAAGTGGCCAGCTTTTGCTGCGTAGAGTGCGCAGCATTGTAGAGGAACGATTCGACTCGCTCCTTGTTCAAATCTTCCCAGTAAGCGCCATAGCCCATCTTGTTCAGCCAGTAGGCGTTGAATATCTGTTCAAACTGGTGGTTGACCGGGATCGCCAGGTACGGTTTCCCCAAGTGGAGCGCCTCGGTCACCAAGGAAAATCCGGCGTTGGCGATGATGGCTTTGCAGGACATTAAATCCCGCAGAAACCCGTCCAGGCTGGGCTTTTTGAAAATGATGTTCCCTTCCCTCCCTTCACGGCCAAATCCATATGCCGACAAATGATCCGCGACCCCTGGTCAACAATTTCGCCAGTGCTGGGGCGGGCGAGGTGACGTATACCAATACGTAATCTCCAGCCGCCGGATGGGCTTGCAAAATTTCTTGACGCAAGATTGGCGAAAACAAGAAAGTCCGGGGCTTTCGCATCTTGGCCTGAAGAATGAAGTTGTCAGGTAGGCATCCGAGCGCGAGGGACCATCATCCGCGTGACCAGCTTGGCGACTGCCGCATCGCGGCTATATTGGCGGGGATAAGTTACGTCCGTATTGGTGAGGCAATGCTGGTTGTCGATGGAAATCACCGGCAGGTGCTTGTGGTGGCCGATGTGGCAAGCAAGTGGCTCGAAATCCGTGATGACCAGCTGAATCTTCCAGTCATCTGCCAAGCTGCTGAACTGCCTAAGGCTCTTCGCTGCCTGGCGGACTGTAGTCAGATTTTTTGTGAATGTGCGCCGGTAGCGGACTTTATTGTTCACGTATGCGAAGCGCAAGTCCGTAGATTTCTGTGACCTCAAAATCGTTGCTGAGATTTTTCAGCCCCCGGTCGAAAGATGCAACGTGGACGGCATGTCCCCTGCTTTGCAGATGGGAGATTACTTCCCTTGCCCTGGATGAATGCCCGGCGCCCTCGCCATTGACTCCGTAAAGAATTTGGCCATGGACTATTGGCCCGAGTATACCGTGCCCGTCACGCTCCCGTCCCGAAGTGGCGCGGTTTCGCGGAAGGCCCTTGTCATCCCTCCGCGACTTGTCGAAATGACAAAAGAGCGAGCTTATCTCAAACGCGCATTGACAATTTCTGTTCGCGGCCCTAACTTTCTCCGTACCAACTTTGGAGGCCCTCTCGTGCAACGGAAACCTGCGTTTTTGTGTGTGGTGGCGCTAGCAGTTGTGCTCGGCGCTTCATCAATCCGGTCTTTTGCCCAGACTTCATCAAGCCCTGTGGGAATGTTTGAAGGCCACGGAGACGTGGGAACAGTTCTCCACGCCGGTTCCACCGAATACGATGCTTCCAAGCAGACCTACACGCTTACCGGCAGCGGCACGAATATGTGGCTTGGCGAGGACGACTTCCAGTTTG
The DNA here is from genome assembly GCA_963837365.1 of uncultured Acidobacteriota bacterium. Classification (GTDB taxonomy): domain Bacteria; phylum Acidobacteriota; class Terriglobia; order Terriglobales; family Acidobacteriaceae; genus CAWBXL01. Next base: position 600,114 of record CAWIMW010000001.1, on the reverse strand, counting down.
CCTGGAAGAAGATGTCAGGGGATGTGAGCTTGACCGCCGATATTTCCTTTCCCCACCGCGGGCGGAAACGAACATAAGAAGGCTGCGTTGATGATCCGCCAGACTCTGGACTCGGATTCGATTTATGCGGATATCGCGCGCCACGGGAATGGCCTGACCGCTCTCCAGTTCCGCGATGAAAAGGGCGCGACCACGCGCGAGGTGGTGTCGAGCATCTCTTCTCCCACGCGCCTGCGAATTATCAAACGTGGCGACTACGTTTATATGTCACTGGCCGCGAATGGCGGCGACCTGCAAGTGGCCGGCGGCTGGATCAAGATCCCCCTTCAGGGAACGTTCTACGTCGGCATCGGCGTTTGCTCTCACGATAAAGATGTTGTCGAGAAAGCTGTGTTCTCGAACGTCGATTTAACGACACCTCCGCCAGCATCCTCTGGCAAGACCACTCTGTTTAGCGCCCTATCGGTTGTTCCCGTGGATGGTCCGGATGTCACCGTTGTTCATATCGCGCCAGAACATTTCGAGGCACCCGAACTGGTCGCGCGACGGCAAGAGCGTTCATCTTTAACCGCGACGGCCACATTTTGAAGCTGCCCGTCGAGGGCGGTAAGCCGGAGACGATTGACACCGGATTCGCCACGAGTTGCAACAACGACCACGGAATATCGCCGGACGGAACCCAACTTGTCATCAGTGATCAGTCGCAGGAAAAACACGATTCGCTGATTTACATCTTGCCGATCACCGGCGGCAAGCCGAAGCGCATCACCCAGAATTCTCCCTCTTACTGGCATGGCTGGTCGCCGGATGGAAAGACGCTTGCGTTCGTCGGGCCAGCGTAATGGCGACTTTGATATTTATTCGATTCCGGTGACGGGCGGCGAGGAAACGCGCCTGACCACGGCCAAGGGATCTGGATGACGGCCCGGAATATTCTCCAGATGGAAACTACATCTACTTCAATTCTGTGCGCTCAGGACTCATGCAGATCTGGCGCATGAAGGCGGATGGCAGCCAGCAGGAGCAGGTTTTCTCCGACGAATACAACAATTGGTTTCCGCATATCTCGCCCGACGGGAAATGGATGGTCTTCATTTCCTTCGACAAGAGCGTCGAAGGACATCCGCCCAACAAAGATGTCACTCTGCGGGTCATGTCGCTGGCCGACAAGAAGATTTCCGTGCTGGCCAAGCTCTTTGGGGGGCAGGGAACCATCAATGTTCCATCCTGGTCGCCGGACAGTAAACGGTTGGCTTTCGTCAGCTACCAACTTATCCCCAACGAGGACTTGACCGGAAAGTAAACAGCCGCTTGGAAATAACTCCGTGTTTCTGATCACCCTCGCGCGTGAGATTTATCACCGCAAGGGTCCCATTTTGGGACTGTAATTACTCTCGAATTTATCCAGTTAGGCCTTGCCCGTCTCACGGCCGAACGCCTCCGAGGTTTGCGCCATGGTACACAGTGAAAGACTGGCTGTCCTCTGCACGCGGCTGATGGCCCTTGGTTACGCGCAACACAAAAAGATTCGCCTTTACGGGGAAGAACTGGAATTGATCGCAGACGCCATGCCCGGACGGAAACGGGTTTGCTAATTGAAGGCATCGCCCGCAAGTCGGGCAAACTGACGCGCATGCGGATTCCTCGACCCGTCGTTGACATGATCGAGCATGAAATCGAGATTCAAGAGCGGGCAAAAGCCGCTTAGTCCCCAATCTGTTCCCTGATCGACCGCTGTGTTTCGCGGTCTGGACGAACGCGGGCCCGGCGAACCAGCCGGGCCCCGCGTCCCATGAGCTCCTTCTCCCAAAATTCTCCCGGTACCAGGCGACGGCGAAATGCAACTCCCCGGCACAGACTCGGGTTGAATTTTCTGATAACCAACCCACCTCCGCATGCGTCATAATAGGCGTACCCACCTTAAGCCTGCGGAGGAGCTATGAATCGCAGAGACTTTGTTGTTCGCTCGACCTTCGGCCTGGGAGCTGCCTGGCTCGGCTCAAAAACTCTGTTCAACAATATTCTCGCCGCGCCGCTATCACAGAAATTCACGGCCACGGACACTGTGGTCCTTGGCAATACCGGGATCAAGACCAGTCGTCTGGCGATGGGCACCGGCACTGTAGGGTTTAACCACCATTCCAACCAGAGCGGTATGGGGGTAGAGGCGTTGTCAAGGCTGCTGCTGAATGGCTACGACAACGGCCTGCACTTTTTCGACACAGCCGATTCATACGGAAGTCATCCTCACGTGGCTGAAGCGTTGAAGCACATTCCCCGCGATAGAGCTACTGTGCTCACCAAGAGCTGGGCGCGTGACGCCAAAGGGATGCAGGCTGACCTGGACCGCTTCCGCAAGGAATTAGGCACGGATTATCTGGATGTCGTCCTGATGCACTGCTTGACCGAGGATGACTGGACCAATCGCTTCCAGGGCGCAATGGATGTACTGTCCGAGGCGAAACAAAAGAGCATCATTCGGGCGCATGGCTGCTCGTGCCACAGCATCGGCGCGCTGCGGGCGGCGGCAAAGTCGCCGTGGGTCGAGGTGGATCTGGTCCGCATCAACCCGATTGGCTCTCACATGGACGCCGATCCTGAGACGGTGGTCGGCGTGATGAAAGAAATGAAAGCTTCCGGAAAAGCGCTGGTCGGCATGAAGATTCTTGGCCAGGGCGATCTACGCAACCGGCAGGATGAGGCCATTAAATACGCATTGTCGCTGAACCTGCTGGATGCCTTCACCATTGGCGCGGAAAACAAGAACGAACAGCAAGACTTGATTCACCGCATCGCGGCGGCAGCGTAAAATAAGCAGTCGTTGGTCTTTGGTCGTTTCGTGGTTAGCCAATGACCAAGAGCTAACGACCAACGACTGCCCCATGCGAACACAGGTAGGTATCATCGGAGCCGGCCCAGCGGGTCTTGTCCTTTCCCATTTACTTCACCTTCAGGGAATCGAATCTGTTGTTCTGGAAAACCGCTCCCGCCAATATTGCGAGGAGCGGGTCCGTGCCGGCGTGCTGGAGCAAGGCACGGTTGATTTGCTTTGTGAAACCGGTGTGGGTGAGCGGCTGAAGAAAGAAGGCCTGGTCCATGACGGGGTTGAACTGCGCTTCGCAGGAAAGGGCCATCGCATTGATTTCCGTGAACTCACTGGTGGAAAGACCATCACCATATACGCGCAGTCCGAAGTGCTCAAAGACCTGAACGACGCGCGCCTGGCCGCCGGCGGGCAGGTGTTTTTTGAAGTTGAAGATGTGAGTATTCACGAGTTTGACGGTGCAGCACCTAAAATCCGATTTCGCAGGGATGGGAAAGAGGAAGAATTACAGTGCGACTTCATCGGGGGCTGCGATGGTTTCCACGGCATCTGCCGTCCCGCGATTGCGAAGGCCCTGACGGTCTACGAACGTGAATACCCTTTTGGCTGGCTGGGAATTCTGGCGGAAGCGCCGCCTTCCTCGGAAGAATTAATTTACGCCTACCATCAGCGCGGATTTGCTCTACTCAGCATGCGCTCGCCCCAACTCAGCCGGTTATACATTCAGTGCGCGCCGGACGAAGACATCAACCTTTGGCCGGACGAAAAGATCTGGAAGGAACTGCACACGCGGCTTGAATCCACCGAAGGTTGGAAATTGACCGAAGGCCCAGTAATTCAAAAGGGCGTCACCGGAATGCGCAGCTTTGTGGTTGAGCCTATGCAGTATGGCAATTTGTTTCTGACCGGAGACGCCGCCCATATCGTTCCGCCGACCGGAGCCAAGGGACTAAATCTGGCCGTCTCCGATGTACGTGTGTTGGCACAGGCGTTGACGGAGTTCTACAAGCGCGGCAAACGTGATTTGCTCGACAGGTATTCAGAAGTTTGCCTGCGCCGGGTCTGGAAGGTGCAGCGGTTCTCCTGGTGGATGACTTCGATGCTGCATCTGTTTCCAGATGCCAGCCCATTTGATAACAAACGGCAAATGGCCGAGTTGGATTATGTCACCAGTTCGCGGGCGGGGGCCCAGACGTTGGCGGAGAACTATGTCGGGTTGCCGTTCTGAAATTGGCTGCCCCATCCTTGTCGCGCTTTTTGCGGCAGGGTGGGGTTGTTGACTGTGTTTCCGAAGTCAAAAGTCCCACCCTTTACTTACTAAACGGTGGCGGCTCCGGCTCCGCGGACCCATCCGCCCGTGCATCCGAAGCTCCGTAACTAACCCCGGTCTTGGAATCATGCAGCACCACATTCCCGCGCCCCATGGATGTCGAATACTCCTTCTGTACATCCAGCTTGTGGCCCATACTTGACAGCTTCTCCAACACCTCCGGCTTAACCCGCGACTCGATAATGATGTTGCATCCCCGTTTGGGGTGAACGGTGAAGCGCGCGTTTTCCAGGGCTTCCTGAATATTCATTCCGTAGTCGGCGATATTGGAGACAAATTGCGCGTGGGCCAGTGGTTGGTTTGCTCCACCCATGATGCCGAAGCCGATGTGCTGATCGCCGCGCTCCATGAAGGCGGGGATGATGGTATGGAAGGGGCGCTTACGTGGGGCGAGCACGTTGGGCGAAGCGGGATCGAAAGAGAACAGCGCGCCCCGGTCTTGCAGCACGAATCCGGCGCCGCGTACGGTGACGCCGGAGCCGAAGGCTTCGTAGTTGCTTTGAATCAACGAAACGATGTTGCCCTCGTGGTCTACGACGGTCAGATAAGTTGTATCGCTGTGCGGAGCACCGTAGGCAACATCACAGTTCGCGTGGGTGGCGTCAATCAGCTTGGCGCGCTCTTTCGCATATTCTTTCGAAAGCAGCCCTTTCACAGGAACTTTGGCAAAACGCGGATCGGCGTTGTAACGTTCGAGGTCCGCGTAGGCCAGCTTCATGGCTTCGATCTTCTTATGCAGCTCGACGACGCTGAGCGGGCCATCGGGAGATGCTGGCGTCGTCTCCATGATGTTCAACATCTCCAGCGCAGCCATACCCTGGCCGTTGGGAGGAAGCTCATAGACTGTCCAGTCACGATAAGTTGTGGACACCGGCTCAACCCACTCGGGTTTGAACTCAGCCAGATCGTCGGCTGACATCGTTCCTCCCAGCGCCTTAGAAGTGCTCAGGATGGCCTGGGCGATCTCTCCTTTGTAATACGCATCGGCCCCTTTGTCGGCGATGGTCTGCAACGATTTCGCCAGATCAGGATTGCGGAAGATTTGGCCCACGGCGGGGACTTTGCCGTTGGCGAGATACACTCGCTGTCCCTCAGGATCGCGGGCAAAGGCTTCGGTTGCATCTCCCCAGAAGTCATGGACGATCTCAGTGACCGGGTAACCCTGATCGGCGTAAAAGACTGCCGGCCGGAAAACTTCTTTCCACGGAAGTTTCCCGAAGCGCCCATGCAGCGCATTCCATCCCGCGACTGCGCCGGGACGGTAACCGAGTCAATTCCGAAATGAGGCATGTTGGTCACGTCCCTTGCCCTCAGATGTGCAATCGTCAGCCCCTGTGGCGCCCAGCCGCTGGAATTCAGGCCGTAGAGTTTTCCGGTTTTCGCATCCCAGTAAATGGCAAACAGGTCACCGCCGATTCCATTCATCATGGGCTCGATCACACCGAGCGTGGCATTGGCGGCGATGGCGGCGTCCACAGCCGATCCACCCCGACGCAGGATTTCCGCTCCTGCCTGTGAGGCCAGGGTGTGGCTGGTAGCCACGATGCCATACTTGGTGATTACCATGGAACGGGCGGTGTGGCGGTCCTGGGGAAAGGCAATCTGGGTTAAAAGAAAAAGGAGGCAAGCAATCCGTGTCCGGATTTTCATTCCGATATGCTATCCCAAAACTATGAAGCAGGCGTCAGCCCTGCGGGCAAAGCAGAGCACCTTCTCCTCAATATGCTTGATTTAGGCGGCCACGACCTGCTTCGCCATCACCGCTTTGACTGCCTTGATGATCTTCTCTTCATTCGGCAAAACGTACTCTTCCAAGGGCTCGCTGTAGGGGATGGAAGTATCGAGCGCAGTCACCATGCTGATGGGTGCACGGAGATGCTCAAATCCGTGCTCGGCAACTTCGGCGGCGATGATGGCCGCAGCGGAGGCGTGGCGCGGGGCCTGATCTACCAGCACAAGGCGTCCAGTCTTGGCCACGGATTTGATGATGGTGTTCACATCCAGCGGGGCGAGGCTGCGGGGATCGACGACTTCGGCGCTGATGCCTTCTTTAGCTAGCGTTTCGGCGGCAGCCAATGATTTCTTTACCATCCAGCCGGTGGCAACGATGGTGATGTCGCTACCTACGCGCTTCACATCGGCGACTCCGATAGGAACGACATACTCACCTTCAGGTACTTCGCTGGAATCAATCATCAGCATATAAGGATGTAAGTACACCACCGGGTTGTCGTCGCGGATGGCGGCGGCCATGAGGCCCTTGGCGTCTGCCGAGTTGGAGGGAACAACTACCTTGAGTCCGGGGACGCCCATCAGCGTGTGATAGACGCAATTGGAGTGCTGGCCGCCCCAACCTGCCGCGAAGCCGTAGCCAGCCTTCAACACCAACGGAACCTTAACTTGCCCGCCGGACATGTAGCGTAGACGCGGCGCTTCATTGATGACTTGGTCGAGTGCCACTAGCATAAATTCGCTCATCCACAGCTCAACAATGGGACGCAGTCCGGTGATCGCAGCACCAACGGCAATGCCAATCTCAGCCGTCTCCGAAATCGGCGCCAGTCGGACGCGGTTTCGCCCGAACATCTTCAGCATGGGATCGCGCTCCGTCATGGCCATGTTTTGGCCGTAGAAGATGACGTTTTCGTCACGCTTCATTTCTTCAATGATGGCGGTGGCCATCGCTTCGCCGTACATCATGGTGCGTCCCATAAAATCTCCTATGCGTAGACGTAGTTGGTCGCTTCTTCGGGGGCAGGAAGCGGGCTGGCCAATGCAAACTGGACCGCATCGTCCATTTCGCTGCGGGCGGATTGCTCGATACTTGCCGCTTCGGCTTCGCTCATTGCGCCTTGTGTGATGAGTGCGGAGCGGAAGCGTGGGATCGGATCATTTGTTTTCGCCGCTTGAAATTCTGCTTTCTTGCCGTAGACCCCGATGGCTTCGTGCTCGGGGAACTGCGTAGGAGCTGGTGGCACTGTGATTGCATTGCCGTGAGCGCTGAGCCGGTAGAACTTGGACTCGATGAGGCTAGGACCTTTGCCTGCCCGGGCGCGGGCGGCGGCTTCGGCCACCGCTTCGTAAACTTTGAGCGGGTCCGTACCATCCACAGTAATTCCAGGGATGCTAAAGGCTGCTGCCTTTTTCGATAGCGGTTCACCCGCAACGGCGTTAGCGTCTTCGAGTGCTACGTGCGTGTAGGCCTGATACTCGTTATTTTCCAGAACGTACACGATGGGCAGCTTCCATACGGCGGCTATGTTGACTGACTCGAAAAATCCGCCTTGCTTGGAGGAACCGTCGCCGAAGAAGCAATACACAACTTGGCTGGTGTTTTTGACCTGAGCCGTGAGTGCTGCACCGGTCGCATGCGCTATCGCAGCCGCGATGATTCCCGAGGTGCCGGGAAAATGGTGCACCGGATCCGCCAGATGCATAGAGCCGCCGAAGCCTTTGCACAGGCCGTCTTTGCGGCCATACAACTCGGCCATGATGTTGCGCGGCGAGGTGCCCAGAACAATTGGGTAGCCGTGACAACGATAGCTGGGCATGGCGAGGTCTTCGCTGTTGCGGGTGGCCAAAGTTCCCACGATGCTGGCTTCTGCACCGTCGGCCAGGTGGGTGTGTCCGCGCATTGCGCCCGGATGCTCAAGGAATGTCCGCTTTACCCGCTCTTCAAATTCGCGAATGCGCACCATCTGCGTGTACATCCAGACTAAGCGGTCTTTGCTGAGGTCGGTCATGATTCCTCCTTCGTTGTAGGGCGGGCACTCCCTTCGACTGCGCTCAGGGCAGGCTCTGCCCGCCCTGCGTACACCACCACGAATCGTTCGGGCTATCGTTCTGCTAACGCCAAACATTGCCGAAGCTGTCGGCGTTTGGCGGACAGAGCCTGCCCTGAGCGAAATCGAAGGGAGTGTCCGCTCTACCCTATCTGGCACAACGCTTCGCCCACCGGCACCTGGGTATTTTCGCTCACCATGATTTTGAGCAAGACTCCCTCGGTTGGCGATTCCAGCTCGTAACTTACCTTCTCGGTTTCCAGTTCAACTACTGGGTCTCCAACTTTGATGGCATCGCCCTCGCGCTTGAGCCAGCGCACTACATTGGCTTTGGTGGTCGGAATCCCGCCAGTTTTGGGGACTTTCAGTGTGGTGATGATAACTCCCCCTTCGAACCAGAATGCTTGTCCGGCGCGGCCTACAGGGCTAAAACAACGGCATTAGATATTGCCATCCACAGCACTGTCAACATCACCTTGACCTTGCCAAATCCTGGCGGCAGACTTGCGCAGATGAACGCAGATTTAGGAATTTTCCGCGTTGATCCGCGAAAACCCGCGGCTGCTTTTAATGAACGCCACGATCCACACCAGTCCAATAAGACTTGCGCACTGCTTTGCGGTCGATCTTCCCGACCGCAGTTTTGGGTATCTCCGGCCAGAACTCTACTGATTTTGGCGCCTTCATTCCGCCTAGCTTTGTTTTGCAGTGGGCCAGGACCGATTCTTCAGTCAATTGCTCACCGTTTCTTAACGCAATGACCGCTTTCACGGCTTCGCCCCAAGTGTCATTCGGAACACCGACCACCGCACATTCATGCACCTGTGGAAGAGCCATGATGGCAGACTCCACCTCAGCACAATAAACGTTGAAACCGCCGGTGATAATCATGTCCTTCTTGCGATCCACGATATACACGTAACCATCGCCGTCCATATAGCCGATGTCACCGGTGTGATGCCAGCCATGAGCGCGGATTTCAGCGGTGGCCTCTGGCATTTTGTAGTAGCCGGGAGTGACCAGGGTCCCACGCGCCACGATTTCACCCGGCTGGTTGGAGGGGAGAATTTTCCCTTCATCGTTCATGATGGCTAAATGCACGGCGGAAGTTGGCTTGCCGCAACTGCGCAACCGTTCGGGATAGATCCCCTCCACCGCGGCGGCAATTGTACTGGCATCAAGCCAGGTAAGAAGCATCGGAGCTTCGGTTTGTCCATAGCTCTGGCATAGACACGGGCCAAAAACTTCCACCCCTTGCTTAAGCTTGTCGGGAGATACCGGAGAACCCGCCAGCAAAAAAACACGCAAGCTGGAGTAATCGAACTTGCCGACTTCTGGATGCGCGAGCAAATTATAAAAAGCAGTCGGAGGTAAATACAGGTGGGTAATGCGGAATTCCTGGATAGACCGCAACACCTGCAGCACGTCGAACTTCGGCAGGATCACATTAGTGGCTTCCAACGCGAACATGGTAAAAGCGAAGACACCGGCGGCGTGGGAAAGTGGAGCAGTGTTTAAGCAGACGGCTCCCGGGCAACCCCCTTTCCAGTAGTGGACCGCCATTTCGGTCATTGTGCCCCATGCCAGATTGGTGACGCGCACTCCCTTGGCAGGCCCAGTTGTTCCGCCGGTTGGGACCAAGCCAACCAACCGGTCGAAGTTGCCATAGACGTCAGCCCAGTCAATGTCCATAGCAGTGGATCCACTGCCCATGAAGGTTTCGAGCGATGGATAGTTGCCATCCTCGGCGTCAAGACAAACCATGTGCTTCAAGGCCGGGACGCGAGCTGCGATTTCGGCGGCACTTGTCTTGAAACTGCTGTGGTAGAACAGCCACGCGGTTTCGACATAGTTGAGGTACTCAACATTGGCGTCTATGGCATTGCGGTAGTTCATCGGTACCCAGACCGCTCCGGCACGCATGATGCCCAGCATGCAGAACAAGACTCGGGCGTCATTGGGGGAATAGATCGCGGCACACTGCTCTCCATTCAAACCCTCGGCCCACATCGCGCGGGCTATCCGTTCTGTGATGGCGCGGACTTCGCGGTAGGTGTATTGCGAGGCCCCATCAACGATCGCGACCCGGCCGGGCTGGGCTTCCGCACCTTTGTCGAAATAATCGATGGCCCGCATAGCAAGTTCAGGAAGTCACAGTGACTTTCGCCAAGCCATGGCTTTCCACTGTACGCAGTAATTCCCGATGTCCGAAGGCTTCGGCAGCAGACGCAAAGCCCATCTTGCGCGGTGTTGCATGGACCAGATTATGCGCGGCGAAGGCCTGGATCAGGCCGGTTTTGCGATAGCAGCAGGTGCCTACGATTACGCACCTCACATGGTCGAGAGAGCCCCGGCCCTCCACCACATCGATGGTCCGCTGCTCACGCGTGTTCTCTCGTGGGGGCGTGGTTCCCTGCACCGCATTGGCCATCTCCGCCAATTTTTTCTCCTGCTCCACTTTTGGCAGAGGGCGGATTTGCTCTTCAAACATCTGCTCGGTTGCAGCCACCCCTTCCATGATCTGACGATCCAGTAACCCACCCATGGAACGCACGTTGGCAATCTGCGGATGGTTTTTGAACCACACCGGTTGCGGAAAACCGCCCCAGGCCAAAGCGAGTTGCGTATGCACCGAACCAGGCACGGTAACGTCATAACGTGTAGCCCGAGGCCAGGGTTTGTAGCGGTTCTGTTCCAGATAATGGGCGTCGGTTTGGATCACGGCAAAAATGGTTTGTGTGGAACCGAAGGTGGGGATGCCTTTAAACATGGTAAGCGTCTCAATCGTGTCAATGGCCGCGGTCTCGGCGCAGAGTCGGGCGGCAGCGTCACTCATGGCTGACATGAAGGCAGTCGCCGGAGATACCAGCAACCCGTGCGCCGCGAACTTTGCTCCCCAATTCTCGGCCACTTCGCGCACCCAGGCTTGCTCGCCGCCAATATCGAGATAGTGGCAACCCGCTTTCAATGCGGCTTCGATCACGCGCGGACCGTTATAGATGAATGGACCTACGGTGTTGCAGACTACCTTTGCGCCCTGAAAAAGCTTGGCGAGGTCCTCCACCGAACCGCTGGTTTCGACCACTTCATAGTCGGCAGTTTCGATTCCGGGGACGTGCCCCATCACTTGCTCGATCCTGGCTTTATTTCGTCCTGCCGCAATAAAAGGAACGTTGTATTCGCGCAGGAACTCGGCCACCAGGCGGCCTGAAAATCCGCTGGCTCCGTAGATCACGACCGGTCGCTTACTGTTCATGGCTGCACTCTGGGTATTGCAATGGGACGCTCTGTACCGACGGTAGTTTAGATCGGTAGGAAACCGCCGTCACAATACAGTTTCAGGCTTCTTCCACCACAACGCTGCACCCCCCTCAAGGACAATTGTGGTTGCCTTGCCGCAGCGTGGTGCCCGGACCGGGCGTTAATGCCCCGTCTGGGCATAGGGGCGATTTTAGGCTAAAGTATCTAAAAGGCTAGTAGGTACTTTGCCGTAACCTAGTATCCACCTGGAGGGATGAAATGGAAGAGTTTTACTGCCCGGTCAAGTTAACTACCGACGTTATCGGCGGCAAATGGAAGCCCCTGATCCTTTTCTATCTGGAAGGCCGGACCCACAGGTTTGGCGAATTGCAAAAACTGATCCCAGGCATGACCAAGAAAATGCTTACGCAGCATCTGCGCGAATTGGAACGGGACGAGGTGGTGCATCGCAAGGTTTATGCCGAAGTCCCGCCCAAGGTCGAATACTCGCTTACCAAGCATGGGGAGAGCCTTAAACCTATTTTGAAGTTGATGTCGGCCTGGGGAACCAAGCACCGGGCGCGCTATGGGATTCCTAAAGAAAATAGTTTTCATAAAACAAGTCTCAAAAAGTCTGCTCCCACCGAGGCCCCGATTACGATTTGACAGTTGAACCCTTAAGCACTCGTACGGAATCGAATCATGGGAGGCTGCATGTCGAGACACGCCAAAGGTTTGGTTTCTCAATACGACGATGTTTATCTGGTGGACGGAGTACGCACCCCTTTTGCCGACTACAACACTGTCTTAGGACTGGTCTCTCCGATCGATCTGGGCATTAAAGTGGCCCGTGAAGTGTTCAAGCGCTCGGGCGTGTCTCCCGAGGATGTGGACACCGTCGTTGCCGGAAGCGTCGCGCAGGCCAGCTTCGATGCCTACGTGCTTCCCCGGCATGTGGGGCTTTACTCCGGCGTTCCTACGGAAGTGCCGGCGCATCTGGTGCAGCGAGTTTGCGGAACCGGAATCGAAGCCATCATTCAGGCAGCGGACTCGATCAAGTTGGGGAAAGCTGATCTCGGACTTGTGGTTGGTGCCGAATCCATGTCGCGAAATCCAATCGCGTCTTATACCCATCGCGGCGGATTCAAGCTGGGGCAAGTTGAGTTTAAAGATTTCTTATGGGAATCGCTGATGGACACGTGTCCGAAAAAATCCATGGGAAATACAGCGGAAGAACTTGCCCAACGTTACAAAATTACCCGCGAAGACGCCGATCAATTTGCCGCGGAAAGTTTTTCTCGTGCAGTTGCCGCACAGAAAGCTTGCTTCCTGAGCGGTGAGATTGTGCCAGTGCTCAATGAAACATTTGATTTACCCGGTTATGCTCCGCGCGGAATTCGCTTGCCGAAGAAGGTTGAATCCTTTGAGGCTGACAGCCATATCCGGCCGTCATCTTTAGAGGTTTTGGCTAAATTGGCTCCGGCCTTTGGCGGAGTACAGACGGGCGGAAACAGCTCTGCCATCGTAGACGGTGCGGCAGCGACGCTGGTGGCTTCAGGTAGTTTCGTAAAAAAGCATGGCAAGAAACCGCTGGCAAAGGTACTGGCCGGGGTTGCGATTGGTGTGCCGCCGGAAATTATGGGGGTTGGGCCGGTGGTTTCCATACGCGCAGTCCTGGAAGCAAGCGGACTGCGTCTTGAGCAAATTGATCGAGTGGAGATCAACGAAGCATTTGCCGCGCAGACGATCGCCTGTGCGCGTGAACTGGGCCTCGACTATGCAAAGTTAAATGTGAATGGTGGAGCGATCGCGATTGGACATCCGTTGGGTGCGACTGGAGTAAGAATTTCCGTTACCGTGGCTCGCGAACTTAAACGATCGGGGACGCGTTATGGAATTGCTTCAGCTTGCATTGGTGGCGGACAAGGAATCGCGTTGCTGGTGGAGAATCCCGACGCCGCGAACTAAACGCTTAGACTGCCCGGCCTTCGGCGGTTACGTCTAGCGATTCAGAAATCCTGTGGGTGCGCATAAAGTCCCGCAAGGACAATTCCAGCCCGCCAAAATCAGGGTGATCGTTATGGCTAACGGTAAACGCGATATCCAATTCATCGCCTTGCAGAATCTGCTCCTGATTTATTCTTTCCGCCATGCGCCATCCCATGGCGTTAAAGGCAACGGCACGACGCCAGTTCTCCGTTCTCAGTTCTCGGTTCTCAGTTGATGAAAGTTTGAGCTTCACGTGCTTTTCTTTCAGCACGCGAGGTGGCGCCATCAGGCGGGTTCCTGCTGCGGTGAATACTGGTTCAGGATTACCTACTCCGAATGGTTCAAGGCGGGACAAGAGCTGGAAGAACTCTGGCGTTATCTGGTCGAGGGGGAGTTCTGCATCGAAACTAAGGACCGGCTCGAAGTCAGCCAGAGTCAGGTGCTGGCGAGCAAAAGCATCAAGCCGAGTTTTTAGTTCCGGTACGCGCGATGCGGGCAACGCGAAACCTACGGCATGAGAATGCCCGCCATAGCGAGTAAACAAATCCCGGCAGGATTCCAACGCATTTAACAAATGAAATGGAGCAATGGAGCGGCCCGAGCCATGGGCTTCGTCGCCGTCGCGGGAAATAACTAGCGCGGGGCGTCCGTATCGTTCGACTACTCGCGTTGCTGTGATGCCGATCACCCCGCGGTGCCAGCCATCGCCATCAATCACCAGACAGAAGGCATCTTTTAGGGCACTATCTTCGTCGCACCGAGCTTGAATGGCGTCCAAGATACGGCGCTCTTGTTCCTGACGTTCGGCGTTGAGCTGGTCGAGACGGTTGGCGATTTCACGGGCGCGCTCTGGGTCTTTTACACTGAATAGCTCCACTACATCGCGCGCGACATCCATACGGCCCGCGGCGTTGATTCGCGGTGCAACCCGGAATGCCACTTCGCCGGAAGTTAACGGCCGTCCGCCAAGTTGGGCGACTTCCAATAAAGCTTTCAGTCCAGGATTTACTGCCGAACGCAAAGCCTCGAGACCCAACTTGGCAAACACACGATTCTCGCCAATCAAGGGGACCGCATCCGCCACCGTGGCGATCGCCACAATTTTTATGAACGACGTCAAAAGACGCGAAAGATCACTGCCCTGCTTCTTTCGCTCCAGTAGGCCCTGGGCGAGTTTGAAAGCCACCCCCGCTCCGCACAATGCTTTGCATGGATAATCACAACCGGCCTGGTTGGGGTTGATTACCGCCAGCGCATTGGGAACTCCATCCAACCCCGGCAAATGATGGTCGGTAACAATGAGATCTACGCCGACGCGTCGCGCCGTATCGGCAGGAGCGAATGCGCGGATCCCCATGTCCACGCTGATGATTAAACCCACACCCGTGGCCGCGGCGCGTTCGATTACGTCATCCTGCATTCCGTATCCATCACGAATACGATGAGGGACATGAAAGTCGGTGGCGCCTCCGCAGAGTTCAATCGCAGTCTTGAGGATGACGATGGCGGTGGTGCCGTCTACATCGTAGTCGCCGTAAATCAGGATTGGCTCTTTGCGCTCGATGGCGGCTTCAATGCGGTCCAGAGCAACTTTCATACCGCTCATCAGATACGGAGAGTGCAGCTGGGAGATCGACGGAGACAGAAAGCGTTCGGCAGATTCAATGTCGGTGATCCCGCGATTGACCAATAAACGAGAGAGCGTTACGGCCATCTGGGGGGGGGTCTTTAGGAAAGAATCTTCCAGGGCCACTGCTAAGGAATTGATTTCAGTCGGATCAGCCGGCTTTAAGGCCCAACGCATGTACAGCAGTTTATCTCACAAGCTGAACACGGCTTGACAGGCGGGGCAAGCCCCGCCTCCACACAGCCTGGTTTAGTGTTTAGCTTTCTTCGTCCTGGTCGGGTTCGTCGATGGGGATGCCGCCGAAGTCTTCCGCCAGTTCCACCAGTCGTTGGTAGCGGTCGTACCAGTCTGTCGAAGACTCGAAGACCATCATTACGCCCTGGAATGCGAAACCGATCTGCACGAAGCCTGTCTTCCCCAGATAGGTTCGAAGCCAGCGTGCTTCTTCCACTTCTTCGTCACCGGTAAATTCCGCGCTGCTGAGACGCTCCAGCAGGTCGTCCAAATCTTCTTTTTTGAGTTCCCATGAATCCATGGTGACAAAGGGAGCGCTGGCCAGCTTGGCCAACTCCACGAAGTCTTT
The DNA here is from genome assembly GCA_963837365.1 of uncultured Acidobacteriota bacterium. Lineage (GTDB taxonomy): Bacteria > Acidobacteriota > Terriglobia > Terriglobales > Acidobacteriaceae > CAWBXL01. The sequence continues at coordinate 584,739 of CAWIMW010000001.1, read as the reverse complement.
CCAGCTTTCAGGATTGCCGTTGACCTTCCACATCACCGTCTGGACTTCTTCATGGTCCACGTAGCCCTGGAAACGACGCATGCCATGGCCTTCGATGAAGGCGATCATGTCGTCTTTCAGGGTCGACAGGTTATCAGGTGAGGACAGCATAATTATCAGGTCTGCCGTTATTGTATGACAGAGTGGTCTTTGGTCGTTAGTCCTTGGTCTTTGGCCAACGACCAAAGGCAAACGACCGCTTTTACATTCCCAGCTTCTTGACCTCTTCCGAATAGTACTTCCGATAGAGGATGTCCCACTCCTGGCTGCCTTCGAGGATGGTGCGCTTCTGGCTTTCAATCTTTTGGCGGGCGGACTGGTCGATTCTTTCTTCCTGGTTGAGCAGTTCTTCAAGAATTCTACGGACTTCGAGACGGAGCGTGTTGCGGTCTTCAACAAAATCGACCGCGTCCAACTCGGCCAGCGCATCCGTGACGACGTGCGCCACTTTGTTGACTTTGTCGCGGCTGATTCTCACAGCACCGCCTTGTATTTGCGTACAAGTTCGCTCTTCACCTTGCGGAACATCTCCTGATAGTTGGCGCCGGTCTTTCGCATTTCTTCCGCGTAGGCTTCAAGGATGACCCGGACTTCGTCGTTGATGCGGTCTTCCAAGCCAAACTCTTCCAGCATAGACGCATGGACGCGCTCAACCGCCGCCGGGACAGTCTTGGTCTCAATGAACTCGCCAGCGATCAATTTTTTGGTGACTTGGCGGGCCAGATAGCCCACATATTCTTTGGACAGAAGCATAGTGCGGACAGGAACTCGTTTCCGAAACAGTTAGTGTAGCACAGAGAACAGATGGCGTGAGGCGCCCGGGTCCGCGATAATGAATATGGAAGATGGCGCAGATCTCAGAAATCACGGACAGAATCAAAGGTGCCGCGCGGGAAGCCGGATTCGATCTGGCGGGCATCGCACCGGTCCGGGATTTCCCGGAGTTAGAGCACTTCCCTGCATGGCTGGAAGCCGGACATGCGGGAGAAATGAAATACCTGGAAGCGCGCGACGATTTCGGCAGCCTGAAACGATCTTCTTTGAAAACGGTTGCGCCATGGGCACGTAGCGTGATTGTATGTGCGATCAACTACAACGCTGCGCATCCTTACTCGACCCAGTTCAAAGATCCGGAGCGCGGCTGGATTTCGCGCTATGCGTGGGGCCGCGAGGATTACCACGAGTCCGTGATGCGCCGGCTTGTCATTGTGGAAAGCGAACTTCGGGAAATGGCACCTGGAGTTGAGAGCCGCCGCTATGTGGATACCGGGCCTCTGGTCGAGCGCGTGTATGCAAAGTACGCGGGCGTGGGATGGGTAGGAAAGAATACTTGCATCATCAATCAGGGAAAGGGTTCCTGGTTATTTCTGGGAGTCATCCTGACCTCGCTTGAACTCAATCCGGGCATGCCCGCGCCCGACCGGTGCGGCACTTGCACTCGCTGCATTGATGCCTGCCCCACCAATGCGTTCATCGGCCCCTATCGACTCGATTCCAACCGCTGTATTGCTTACTTGACCATTGAGAAAAGGGGAGAGATTCCGGAGGACCTGCGCGAGGGCGTTGGCCGGCATATCTTCGGTTGCGACATCTGTCAGGATGTTTGTCCCTGGAATCGAAAGGCTCCAGCCGGCAATACACCTGAGTTCCAGCCGCGGGAAGAATTGGTCCATCCAGTTTTAGAGTGGCTCACTCGAATGGACTCGGCCGAGTTTGCCGAAAAGTTCCGTGGCTCACCCTTGAAACGCGCGAAGCGTAACGGGATTCGGCGTAATGCGGTAGTCGCCATCGGGAACAGCAAAAATCGGAAGTTTCTCCCCTTGCTGGAGGAACTAAGCCGCGATGAAGATGCGCAGATCGCAGAGCATGCGCGATGGGCAGCGCACAAACTGAGAACCGCGAACCAGGAACTGGAAACTGATATTTCATCCCCCGCCCACGAGTCCAAGTAATCGCTCGCGTGGTAGCATTTCGTCGGTCAGGATGGTGTGCAGTGAATCATGTGCTGGTGGCGCCAGGTTTGACTACCTTGCCGAAGGAACTACGCGATGAAGATAAACACATCATGCGCGATGAGCAGCACACAAACTGAGAACTGAGAACCAGGAACTGGAAACTGATATTTCGTCCCCCGACCGCGAGTCCAAGCAATCGCTCGCGTGATAGCATTTCGTCGGTCAGGATGGTGTGCAGTGAATCATGTGCTGGCGGCGCCAAGTTTGACTACTTTTTATCGCACGCGAACATTTCTTTCCCTTTTCGTTGCCGGCCTCTTCCTGGCCGTTTTGTCTCAACCGGCTTACTCCTCGGACGAACCCAAGTGGATTCGTTCTAGTTCTTCCCATTTCGTGCTGCTCACCGATGCGGGACCAAAGCAGGGCGAACAACTGCTGCTGCGGCTGGAACAGATGCGGTCGGTGATTGGCCATCAGCTCATGAAGTCGAAGCTGCACCTGTCATTGCCTCTCGACGTGATTGCGGTAAAGAGCGATGAGGAATACGTTCAACTCGCTCCCATCCGCGACGGGCGGCCCATTTCATCCACAGGGTTCTTCATTCACGGCGACGACCGCAATTACATTGTCCTGAATCTGGCCGACGATAAGAGCTGGCAGACCGTCGCGCGGGAGTTTTGTCATCTTTTTCTCACTTACAACTATCCGCCCACGCCGAGTTGGTTTGATGAGGGTCTGGCGGAGTATTTTTCGAGTCTGCAACTATCGGATGATCTCGGTGAGATTGGGGCCGACCCTGGCTCCTACCTGACTGCATTAAATTCGCAAACATGGATTCCCCTGCCGGAACTGTTCGCCATTCGCCTTGATTCCAAGCAGCCGCCCAAGCTTATCTTCCGGGCGGAATCGTGGATCGTGATGCACTATCTACTGAGTCAGGACAAAATGTCTGAGACCGGCGCTTACTTCGGCCTGGTTGAAGGGCAAGGGGAACCGATCGATGAAGCGATTACGAAAGCTTACGGCGTAACATCCGCACAGTTGGAACAAGCGGTAAAAGAACATCTGCACTCGATTACAGCCGCCCAGCCAGTGCCGGCCGCTGACAAGAAGTCCTCCCTCCCCCCCAGCCCTCCGGGAGCGACAAGCTTCAACCCAGTTCAAGCTATCGACATTGGCACTAGCTACAAGGAAGTGCCCCTTGCGGAAGCGCGGGCACTGGTAGATGAGATGATGCTCCGTTTACCCGAACATCGCGAAGCGGCGATCAAGGAGTTAACCGGTCTGGTTGATGGGGAAAAGAGCGAAAACCCTATCGAGCACCACGCCCTGGGCTGGGTCTACCTGGAGCAAGGAAAAGACAGCGACGCGGTGGAAGAATTTCAGCGGGCCTTCGAACTCGATCTTCACGATCCCTGGTCGCATTACTACATGGCCCGCATGAAATACCGGGCGGCGGTGGAAAGCGGCGAGCGCTTTCAGGGGCTGGCCAGCATGTTGCTCGACTTGCGCACCGTCATCGACTGGGACCTGGACTTTGCCGAGGCCTACAACATGCTGGGCGTAGCCCGTGCCGAAGGAGGAGGGGTAAACTCCGCCGTGGATGCTATGTCGATAGCCGTACAACTGAGCCCGCGCAATGAAACTTACGTACTGAATATGGCGGTCGCATACACGGCGGCGAAAAAATGGGATGCAGCCACGGCGTTGTTGACCCGGCTCAAGACCAGCCAAGATCCCAAGATTGCAAAGGAGGCAGGTGACTATCTCGACCAGCTGCCCAATGCAAAAAAATATGGAATTCTTCCTCCCCGACCGGGCGCGATTGCAAAAGCAGACAGACCGAAGCAGGTGAAGAAAGCTTCAGCAGCGGATGATGATGAAGAGGAGGACTCAAGAAACCCTAGAGCAGAACCAGCACCCGACCGCCGCAAAGTGACGTTCGCCAAAGGAAAGCTGCTGCGGGTGGATTGTTCACAGTCCCCGGTGGCGATTCTTACTCTGGCTGGAACCAGGACCTTGCGTTTGCGAACGGAAGATTTCCATGCGCTTCTGCTCCTCGGATCGGATCAATTCTCCTGCGACTGGAAAAATGTTGCGGTCATCGTGAACTACAAAGCTGGAGGAAAAGCGGATGGAGACTTGGTCTCTCTTGAAATAAGATAACTGGCACTAAAAACCCTCCCAGGCCACTGACTGGGAGGGTTTTTCAGGTGGTGGAACCTGAAGCGTTCAGACGCGGACGACGTTGGCCGCCTGGAAGCCTTTGGGGCCTTTCAGCAGATCAAACTCCACGGTCTCGCCCTCGTTTAAGGTGCGGTAGCCGTTTTCCTGGATCGCTGAAAAATGGACGAATACGTCCTCCCCGGTGGAGCGCTGGATAAAACCGTATCCCTTTGCTCCGTTGAACCATTTCACTGTTCCTTTTTCTCTCACAAATTACTCCTTTCGCATCTGCGCTTTGAAATATCTCAAGCTCACCGTGAAGCTTTCGCCTCTGACACACCCCCTGGTTTACCTGAGAGCACTGCAACGGCGGATGTCATGTAGGCCGTCCCGACGGCACGCATAAAAAATGACCTCTGAGTTTTGCGCCGTTCGAGACAACGGCACAAAGCTCCGAGGCCAGTTTTGACTGCGCGGGTTTCGACTGCGTACACAAAACATCAACCTGGGTCTGCTGAACCTCGTTATGACATAGAGTCACAACGAGCAACAGATAATATGCAGGAAAGTATGTTTATGGCAAGAAAGAAATTCAGTGAAAACGTTTTAGTGGCCGAAAATCAAGCAATCGCGCGCGACAGGAATTCCGCAAATATTTGATAGGATGGAAGAAAGCCCTTGCCTGACCAACAGTCATATACAACCGCCCCAGCGCCGCCGGTAATACGAGACGCACCGGCTAGAAATCGCCGCAGGGCGCAGATCGTTTCCACCGTGCAGTACCTCCTGCGAACCGAAGTGCATACCTTCGCATTCTCGGTGGCAGCCAATGCAATCTTGTCATTCTTTCCTTTTGTGCTGCTGCTGATGACGCTCATCCGGCGCGTGTTCCATTCCCGCGTGATGTATGACGTGGTGGTGCAGCTTTTGCGGGACTATCTGCCAGCCGGCCAGGACTTTGTAATCCGCCATCTCAACGCTCTGGTCGAGGCCCGTCAGCGCGCCGAAGTATTTTCGTTAATCATCCTGCTGGTAACTTCGACGGGAATTTTCATGCCACTCGAAGTGGCCTTGAACCGCATCTGGGGATTTAGAAACAACCGCTCTTATCTGCGAAACCAGTTGATTTCGTTGGCCCTGGCATTCTGCTGCGGCTCGTTGGCCTTGCTCTCGATCGCGCTGACTGCCGGCAATGTTGCGCTACTGACTTCTTCCATGCACGGCCACGGTGTCTTCTTCGTCAAGATGGTGGGATTCATCACCATGAAGACCTTTGCCATCATGGCCAGCATTGCCATTTTCTTTTTGATTTATTGGCTGTTGCCCAATGGAAAGGTCCCGGCAAAAACCGTGCTGCCGACTGCGATCACTATGGGTCTGATGTCGGAGATCCTCAAATACACATACATTCTGGCCCTGCCGCGGCTGAACTTTCAGGAAGTCTATGGACCTTTCGCGTTGTCAGTAAGCCTGATGTTCTGGGCGTTTCTGAGTGGGTTGCTTCTGCTGGCCGGAGCCAACCTGTCGGCGCAGCGGCATACTATAAGAGCATCCTAGTCCCGATTCCAAGCACGCAGGCGCGGCCACCAACGTCTTACGTTGCGGCAATACTTTTCATAATCATCCCCGAATTTCGTTCGTAAAGTTGGCTCCTCGTAAAACATGACAAACAGATCCACGCCTAAAGCAACCGCCGCAACAGCAGCCATCAATGCGAGTTTAGCGTGCCCAAAAATCACCCACAACCCGATCCACCCGGCGGCAAATCCGACGTACATGGGGTTACGGACATAGCGGTAGAACCCAACTACCACCAAGCGTTGCGGCGGAACCACGGGAGCCGGCGTACCCCGACCGGTCCAGCCAAAGTCCCAGACGCAGCGCAGAGCCACAGCGAATCCAAGTACGGACGGAACCGCGGCCAGCCAGCGCCAACGCGCTGCCCCTGCCATTTGAACCCTGAAGCCGAGCCATCGCGGCAGCAGCCAGAACCAAAGAGCAAAAAATGCCCCGCCCACAACTAATGAAGCTAACGCGGTCAACCAGCGATGGCCGTGCTGGCTTGCTGGAGCTGGTGCAGATTGTGCGTTAGTCATAGATACCTCCACTTCACCTAAGTTGCGACTACGCCGGCTTTACTCCCCCCAGAGCAGCGGTGGCGAGGTTTCCGCCTAAACCCATCGTCTCCACTGCGGAAGAGGGCACAATCACCATTGAGCCGCGTTCCTTCATGTCTTCGTACAGCATACAGCCAAGGGTTTTCCTTTGTTCCCGGAACGGAAAATGTTCGTTCGTCACATTACTATGTGACATGTGACGCACGCCCGATGAGTTGTGGCGTATTAATATCTGCTTCTCCCGTCAGCGCTGGCTTCCTTCGAGGCCCGCATGCACTTACGATTGCATCCCTATCTGTGCGTTTTGCTCCTGTCCTGCTCCTGGCTGTCCGCACGCACTATCCAGATTCCGGCTCGGACTCCGGCTCCGCCTTCTGCCCCAACTCTGCTGCAATTGACGCAGAAAGCGGGTTACATATTTTCGGGGACAGTCTTGTCCGTTGAGCGGGTGCAACCTAAAGCTCTTGATGAGGTTGCGACAGTTCGGGTTACTTTCCGGGTAAACCAAGCCGTGCGGGGCGTTGCCTCGCGCCAGGTTTTTAGCATCCGCGAGTGGGCTGGGCTTTGGGACTCGGGAGATCGTTACCGTCCGGGCCAGCAGGTTGTGCTTTTCCTCTACCGGCCGAGCAAGTTGGGTCTGACCAGTCCGGTAAACGGGAATTTTGGGCGTTTCAAGCTCGACGATCACGGGACGATGTTGCTGGACGCGCGACGTCTCGCGGCCTTGCAAATCGAAACTCCCGTTTCTCCAACCCCCGCCACAAAAGGAAAAGTCCCCATGGACAGCCGTGATCTATTGCGCGCCATTCGCAAGGTGAGAGACCAGTGATGTTCAGATATGCGCTTCGTTGCATCCGCACGTTTTTGTTGCTGGTCGCGGCGGTCCGCCCGCTCTATGCGGGTGGACCGGCTTATGTTGCCGGAAGCAGTTTTTTTGACCCTAGCGTCAAAGGCACCCCCCTGACCTGGGCCCAAGGGTCGGTGAGCTATTACACCGATCAGGGGGACCTTAGCTCCGTTTTGCCGGGGCCGTCTGCTGATACCTTTGTCGCCGACGCCTTCACCCGATGGACATTGATCCCCATGGCCGCAGTGTCCGCAACGCGTGCGGGACAACTCGGTGAAGACGTCAGCGGAACCAATGTTTTCCTCAACGCCGACGGTACTATCAACATGCCCTCGGACATCCTGCCGGCGAGCACTTCGACACCTCTGGCAATCGTCTATGACCGCGATGGACAAGTAACTGACTCGTTGCTCGGCCAAGGTGCCGGGGCCGCAGATTCATGCTTCACCAATTCAGTATTTGGAGGACCCGATAATTTCGGTTCTGACGGACACTTCACGCATGCGCTCGTAGTGCTGAACGGCAATTGCGCATCCACCAACGCGCAACTAACAGACGTGAAGTATCGTCTGGTGCGGACGTTAGGGCGCGTGCTCGGGCTCGGCTGGTCGCAGACGAATATCAATCCATCTCCTCAGGACTATGACGGATTTACCATCATGCACGCTGTGGACGCGGTGGGTTGCGTGCCCATCACGAAGTGCTATACATCTCCGGACATCCCGAAGATGGATGACCGGGCGGCATTGTCGCGGCTTTATCCGGTTACATCGCAAAATCTGGCCAATTTTCCCGGCAAACAAGTTTTTCAGGACAATACAGTGAGCTTCCACGGGTCGGTGCGCTTTGTGGATGCGAATGGCCAGCCCGCGCAACCCATGCAGGGAGTCAATGTGCTTGCGCGCTGGATTGATCCCGACACTGGTGCCGTGTCTTCGACATTTGTAGCATCGTCGGTGTCTGGAGTTCTCTTTCGTGGGAATGCCGGCAATCCTGTCACCGGCTTCACTGACAGCCTGGGGCAATCTCTGGATCGCTTTGGATCGGACGACCCGGCGCTGGAGGGATACTTCGATCTCAGCGGACTGGAAATTCCCGATGGTTCGCAACAGGCTTCCTACCAAATCACACTCGCACCGGTGGATCCCCTGTTATCGCAGAATGTCGGACCCTATCAGCCATGGCAAGTGCAGCCCTCGGGAAGTCCGCATCCGTTAACCGTGACCATCAGCAAAGGCAGTGATCTTCAGCAGGACATCCTGATGGTCGGCAGCACGGTAGATACTCCGGATTGGTTTGGTCCGCAGAGTTTTGCCAATCCTTTACCGGTACCGGGGGATGGCGATTGGACTGGAACCCTCAGTGACTACGGCAATGTGGACTACTTCCGCTTCAGCGGCCAGTCGAACCGCTCGATGTCGGTGGAAGTGACCGCGTTGGATGCCTTGGGCGCTCCCTCCGAAAGCAAAGCTCTGCCGGTAATTGGCATGTGGTCATTGGCCAATCCGGATACTCCAGCGCCGTTGGCCACGCCGGACGCCTTCAATACTTCAATACCAGGGATGAGCCGCCTAAACGCCAATCTCCTGTCATCCACGGACTTTCGCATTGGTATCGCGGATTATCGCGGAGATGGGCGGCCTGATTTCCGTTATCACGCCCGGGTTTTCTATGGAGATTCGGTGATACCGGCGCGGGCCAGTGTGCGTGGTGGAAGTGCGCTCATGGTTCGCGGATTTGGGTTTCGCTCGAATACGCAAGCCAAGGTAGGTACCTCCAGCGCCGCGGTGTTATCAACTTCACCGGGGCAAGTATTCTTGACAACAGCGGCAAACCCGGATGGGCCGCGGGACATTACGCTAACGGATCCGGTAACCGGGGCTACCTCAGTCATGACGGGCGCCGTTAACTATGGAGCCGGGCCGAATGACATCCTCAAATTGCTCTCCGGTTCAAATCCCTCAACACCACGCGGTGGGGAGGCACAAAATCCCATACGTGTTCAGGTGCTGGATGCCAATGGAGTCACTCCTATCAGCGGAGCCAGCGTGGTTTTGAGTGCAAGTCCAGCGGTAGCATTTTCCGCTTGCGGTAACGCCGCTACCTGCACCGTTCTAAGCGACGAAAGCGGTGAAGTCCTCACCCGCGTGACTCCGCTCACAGCGGGAACAACCACCATCACGGCACAACTTGCTCCAGCCTCATATTCGCCACCAAAACAAGTCCAGACCACGCTTTTCGCAACAGGTTCGTCGCTTGACCTGGCACTGAGCACGCCTTCCGTGTGGATAGCACAGGGTGCGACTCTTGATATTGCTCTAGCAGCGAAAGTGCTGGTCAATGGGACCGGTGCTGCGGGCAGCGCGGTGAACTACAGCATCACGCAGGGGGCCGGCACTTTAAGTAGTGCGAGCGCAGCGACCAGTGCCAGCGGCATTGCGACCGTGACCTTGCACCTGGCAACGATGGCATCGGAGGTTGACGTTAGCGCCTGCATCAGCCCGCAAAACAGCCCTTGCCGGATTTTTCATCTCTTTGCCGTCACGCCGTCGTCACTGCGGTTGGCCCCAGTGAGTGGGAGCTTGCAATTTGCTACGGTGGGGCAGAGCTTTCAACCGGTTGCGGTGCGGGTTTTCGAGTCAGGCGGGGGAAATCCGGTGCGCGGGGCAAGCGTCACCTTTCAACTTTTGATCGGGCGCTATACGGACGGCGACTCTGGAATTTCGATCGGTGATACGAACATTCAACGCCATCCGTTACCGGTAGTACTCGGCTCTTCCAAAGCCACGCTGCTATCGGGTTCAAACGGTCTGGCCTCTATTCAACCGGCCAATGCCGGGATTTCAGGAGCTATCGTGGTTCTGGGGACTGCGACTACCGGGATTGCTTCGCTGCCGTTTTTGGCGGAGTCATTTGGGCCATAGTGTTGCTTGTCGGGATCGTGGTTTTGATCAATGCTCTTTAACGCATTGCCGAATTTCGTCATCGGTCAAAGTGTGGTCGGAAGATTTGGCGCGATGATAGATCCGTTCTACCAGTTCATCGTTGGCGTGCATCCCGTGGCGCTCCAGCCAGAACAGAATGTTTGACTTTCCACTCATCGGCCCGATATCGATTACCTGCTCCAAGCCGAACAGTTGCGAGGCCACTCCGGAATAGACCGCGTTGGCCAGTTCCACGTCATTTTTCTTGAACGCTTTGATTACCGCCGCGGCATGGACGCCGGTGGCGGTGCGGAACGCGTCTTCACCGACTACGGGATAGTTGGGTGGAATGTGTACCCCGGTGGCTTGCGATACTGCCCGGCAATATTCCTTTAGCTTTGTCAAGTCCTGCTTGTCCCAGGGCGCAATGCTCATCAGCTTCAGGTTCACCAGCATCTGGTCCATTTGCGTGTTGCCCACGCGCTCTCCGATTCCCAGCGCGCAGGCGTGGACACATTCAGCTCCCGCCATCAGCGCCGCCATGGAATTTGCCACTGCGAACCCGCGGTCGCAGTGGCCATGCCAGTCCACCCGGATTTTCTCGCCGGAGGGCTTCACCACTTCGTCCCTCACAAACTTCACCAGCGCATAGGCCCCCAGCGGTGTGGCGTGGCCGGCGGTGTCGCAGATCACGATGGCGCGCGCACCACAGTTGATTGCGGTCGAGTACAAGCGCTTTACCATTTGCGGATCGCAGCGCGACGTGTCTTCGGTCACGTACATCACCTTCAAGCCGAGCGAGATGGCGTACTTTACCGCTCTCTCGGTGGTCTCAAGCAGGAAGTCGTCGCTCCAACCCTCAATGTGGCGGCGAATCGGACTTGATCCCAGGAAAGTTGCGGCAGCAATGTCCAGGCCGGTGCGCTGCACAATTTCGGCGATGGGACGGATATCGTTCTCGTGTGTGCGCGCCGCACAGTTGGCTTGAATGTTCAGTTTGTTTTGGATGATTTCACGGGCCAAAGCTTCCACATGCTCAATCGCGCGTGGACCCGCTCCGGGAAGACCCAGATCAAGCGACTGGATCCCCAGCGATTCCATCAGATAGAGAATTTTGATCTTTTCTGCGATGGAAGGATCGCGTACGGACGGCGACTGCAATCCGTCTCGCAGAGTTTCATCGTTTAGAAGGACTGGCTTGGAAGGCGGCAGCGGCGCGGGGCTTTGCTGGTTCCAGTCGTAGATGAGTTCGGAAGCTTTCACTGAAACTCTGGAATGCTACGATTTGCCCGGCAAGGTCAGGCCGAAGACTGAGATTTGTCCCTGTCCTGCCACGCTCATTCCATTCGCTTCTTCCGCATTGGGCAGATAGAGCGTTTTGCAGTGTTCACAACGGTAGACCTCGGCGTCTTTGCCCCAGGCCTTTTCTGCATCGCCACACGCCTGCTCAATTACGTCAGTCGTGTAAAACCAGCGCTTGAGATGCCCGCCGCAGAACTTGCCCTTTTCATTTTTCTCGTTACAGGCGCGCTGGCCTTCCTTCTTGATCTTGACTTTATGGTGGGAAAGCTGCGGTGGAGTCTGCGTCACGGTACTGGTCGTGGTGGCCAAAAGTTTGACCTCATTACGGGGCTTGCCGCCCGGATTCGCCTGCGGATTCCCATTCTACCCGAGCCTTGGCCGACAAAAAAGCCGGGGTCTTTGTGGACCCCGGCGTCAGTGTTGGCTGGTTGCCCGGATAAAACTTGAGGCGCTTGCGCGGCGTGAGCGAAGCGGGAGTCGCGCGCCGAAATCCTGAGCGACGCGAAGGATCTCCCACTATGCAGTACGGCGCGGACGCAGTGTCATATCGCGCACTTGCGTCAAAATGCTGGACATCTGCATGCCGTTCAGCTGCGACATAAAGGGAATCATTTCCGCGACAAATTCGTCCTTCATCAGGTCGCGGACTTCTTCCTGCCGGTTCCGCTCTCCGCCGGTCAGCAGGTCCGGCACAGCCACTTCCAGGGCCCGTGCCAACCGCTCCAGTGAGGAAAGAGTAGGAGTCGCCTTTTCGTTTTCGATCTTGGAGACGTAGGTCCGCGGCACTGACATGCGCGCGGCCAATTGACGCTGGCTGAGCCCGTTGCGCAGGCGTAGCGAGCGAATAGAGGCCGCCAGGTTCAAATGTCCGCGTCCGTTGCCGTGCGACGGCATGATGACCGGCTCGGGGACTGGTGCGACCACTTCGGGCTCGTCCTCATCCAAAGAGCCATGGCAGCGGCGGCACAGGTTATTTGTGGTACGGAATTGAACCAACAGGCAGCGGTCGCAACGGACGACTTCCCGTGAATCTACCGGGGTAAGAGTTGTGGCCATCTAGGTTGGGAGCAGGCCAGAGCAAGGCTTCCCTTGGAGGACTCAGTAGTTAAGAATGCTTTGAAACGGGAGGGCACGGCTTTTAAGCCGTGCCTCTATAATCCGCGAAGCTCTTTGTAGCGCGACCTACTCAAGAGCCAGCATTCTGAAACCAACTGAGTTGATTCCAAACCTCAGGGTAATTTGCGGGACTAGGCTCATAATGTCAAGAAAAATCTCGGAAGCAAAGCGTAATAATGATCATCAGAAACCAAAGTAACCGGAGAAAACCCTAAGAAACACGGATAAAAACATGAATGACCGAGCAGCGGCGTGGGGTTTACTAATTGAGTTCACGCAATCGGAAAGTTTGCGCAAGCATGCCCTGTCGGTTGAAGCCTGCCTGCGAGCTTATGCGCGGAAGTTATCTCCAGGTTCCTCTGCGGCGGAGGAGTTGTGGGGAATTACCGGGCTGTTGCATGACTTTGATTACGAGAAGTGGCCAAGTCTTAACGATCATCCTTACAAGGGAAACGAAATTTTGAAGGAACGCGGCTGGCCCGAAGAAGTTCGCCGCGCCATCATGTCGCACGCTGAGTATTCAGGCGTAACTCGGGATACTGCTATGGAGAAAACTCTGTTTGCGTGTGACGAACTGGCAGGATTCATCACCGCGGTGACTTTGGTCAAGCCAAGCAAGTCATTGGCGGAAGTGGACGCTAAATCCGTGCGCAAGAAAATGAAGGACAAAGCCTTCGCCCGCAGCGTGAATCGGGATGACATCGTGCATGGTGCTGCGGACCTGGGCGTCGAATTGGAAGAGCACATCGCCTTTTGTATCGAGGCCATGAAGGCTGTTGCCGCAGAACTGGGACTGGATGGAAGTGTAAAACCACCAGCCTCCTAAGCCGCCTCGCCAAGTTTTTACATCTCTTCACATCTCATCCGCTATCCGAACTCCCGCCGCTAACGTCTAGCACTTCGTAAAAGCGTTTTCGACAAAGAAAAGCGTTGACCCAAATTCTATCTTTTGACACCGCGAAGGAGGTAGTTCCATGCGTGCAAGTAAATCCCCGAGGTCCTTGCTGGCAGCAGCTCTCGTCATACTGATCCTCAGCAGTATCACCGCCGTAGCCAGCGACGGCAAAATCCCTATCACCACAAAATCCGATGAAGCGAGAAAGGAATTCGTGCAGGGGCGGGATATGGTTGAGAGGCTGCTGGTCAACGATTCCGTCCAGCATTTTGATAAGGCGCTGGCGCTCGATCCCAGTTTTGCCGCAGCAGAATTGGCCCGTGCCAATGCCTCTCCAACCGCAAAAGAATTTTTTGAGCACTTAAAGATGGCTGTCAGTCTGGCGGATAAAACCTCTGAGGGTGAAAAACTGCAAATCTGGGCGGCGCAGGCAGGTACGAACGGGGATGTGGTCAAACAAAAGGAATATCTCACAAAGCTGGTCGCAGCTTATCCGAAAGATGAGCGGGCCCACTTCGCGTTGGCGGGCTATTACTTTGGACAGCAGGAGATGAAAGAAGCCACAGAACACTACAAGAAGGCAACGGAACTTAACCCAAGTTATTCGACCGCCTACAACCTGCTGGGCTATGCCTATCGTCAACAGGGGGAATATGCCGACGCCGAACAGGCCTTCAAAAAATACATCAAGCTGATCCCTGACGACCCGAATCCCTACGATTCGTACGCTGAATTGCTGTTAAAGATGGGGCGGTTTGACGAGTCCATCGCGCAGTATCGCAAAGCATTGGCGATTGATTCGCATTGGGTCCCCGGGCACTTCGGAATTGCCGCGGACCTGATGTATCAAGGCAAAACGCAAGACGCTGAGGCTGAATTGCAGACGATGGCTGCTATGGCGCGTAACGATGGTGAACTCCGCACTGCGTACTTTGGCATGGCCGTGGTCGCTGCCGACAGTGGCGCCATGGATAAAGCGGTTGCGGCTATGGACAAGGAGTATGCCGTCGCCGAGAAAAAGCATGATGCGGCGGCGATGGCGGCTGACCTGCAAGCCAAGGGGAACATCCTGGCAGAAACTCCGAATTATGACGCTGCCACGCAGGCCTTTGACCGGTCGCTACAGCTGATTGAGGGTTCCAGTCTCTCCCAACAAATTAAGGACAACGCCACGCTTCTGCATCACTTCAACATGGCGGCGTTGGCGATTGCGAAGAAAGACTTCTCGTCTGCAAAAATGCACGCGGAGGAATATCGAAAAGGGTCTGAAATCTCCAAGAACCCGGCCCAGTTGAAACTGGCGCATGAGTTGGCTGGGCGGATCGCGCTCGCCCAGAAAGACTACGCCAAGGCGATTGCGGAATTACAGCAAGCGAACCAGCAGGACCCGCGCAATCTTTATCGTTTGAGTGAGGCATATCACGCCGAGGGAGATAGCGGTAAGGCAGAGGGCTTTTGCAAGAAAGCTGCGGAGTTCAATTCCCTGCCGCAGTTGCCCTATGCATTTGTTCGAGCCAAGGCGCAGAAGATGGCCGGCGGGAAGGCTTGACCACAATGCAGAGAAAACGGGAGGGCACGATTTCCCGTCGTGCCTTTTTGTTATCTTAGAGATTCCGCAATTTTTGCGCTCATTATCACTTGGGCGATTCTCGCGAAATCTGCGTACATAACCCGGTCCGCATCCATCGCGGGAGAAACCGCGCGAATTGCAGCGTGCACAGACTGCAAGCGCTTTGACGTCTTTAGCGGAGCGAGGAACTCCACTGCCTGGGCTGCCGCCATGGCTTCAATGGCCAACACGTTGCGCGTGTTCTCGACGACCCGTTTTAGTTTCACCGCCGCCGTCATTCCCATCGAAACATAGTCTTCTTTGTTTCCAGAGGTAGTAATCGAATCCACCGACGCAGGGTGGGCCAAGACTTTGTTCTCACTGACCAGCGCAGCGGCAGTCACCTGCGGCATCATGAAACCCGAATTCAGGCCTGCCCCCGGCGCGAGGAATGCGGGCAGGCCCTCATTTAGTGCCGGGTTCACCAGCCGCTCAATCCGCCGCTCGGAAATCCCTGCCAGCGCACTCAACGCAATCGCCAGGAAATCCAAGGCGAAGGCCAACGGCTCTCCATGAAAGTTGCCGCCGGAGAGTACATCCCCCTCAGCGGTTTTTGGATCTTTCACAAACACCAGTGGATTGTCCACGGCAGAGTTGATTTCTGTTTCAAACACCTCGCGACAATGCGCCAGAGTGTCGCGCACCGCGCCGTGAACCTGGGGAATGCAGCGCAACGAGTAAGCATCCTGTACCCGATTGCAATCGGCATGCGAACGGCGGATTTCGCTGCCTTCGAGCATTTTGCGCAGATTGCCGGCTGAGGTAAGTTGACCTTGATGTGGGCGGGCTTTGTGGATGCGCTCATCGAAGGCCACGTCGGTGCCGCGCAGCGCGTCCAAAGTTAGTGCGCCAATAACGTCGGCTGTATCCACCAAGACTTCTGCCGCGGACAATGCCAGCGTTCCTACGGCCAGCATCGCCTGGGTGCCATTGATCAGCGAGACGGCTTCTTTGGCTTCAAGTACCAGAGGCGTGACCTGAGCACCGCGCAACGCATCAGAACTTGGGACCCTGTTTCCTTTTTCGTCGAGGCATTCCCCTTCACCAATAAGTGCGAGCGCCAGGTGTGCAAGCGGCGCAAGATCGCCGCTGGCTCCTACGCTGCCCTGCGAGGGAACGAATGGCGTGATTCCCCGGTTCAGCATTTCGCAGAGGGTATCGATTACTGCCGGACGAACTCCAGAATGGCCTTTGGCCAAGGAGTTGGCGCGGAGCGCCATCATGGCCCGGACTTCGGCGGACGGAAGCGGTTCCCCCACGCCGACCGCATGGGAGCGCACGAGATTGAGTTGAAGCTGGCGAATCTGTTCCGGGGGGATGCGGACATCACTGAGTTTGCCCACACCGGTGGTGATGGCGTAGGAGACCTTGTTGCTTGCCACCAGAGCATCCACAACGGCGCGGGCATTTTGCACTGCCTCACGCGCATCGGGGTCGAGTAACACGGCACGACGTTCAATAGCGACCTCACGCACCGCCTCCAGCGTGAGATCGTTGCCGTTGATGTGGAGGGCTTTCATTTCAGACCATGGTGCCGCCGAGGACGGCGGCGCTACTTCCCTGCCGCTTCGCGAAACACGTTCATGTATTTTTCCGGGAGGACGGTTCGTTTCATCTCCGCGTTGGTGACCACATGGGTGGTCTCGCCCTCGGCGAGTACTTCGCCGTGTTCAGCCCGGACCAGTACATATCCGAAATGAATCACCGACTCCCTTACGTTCTTTAAGTGCGTGCGCACGATGATCTCTTCGTCATACCGTGCCGGGGCCTTATACCGGCAGCGCGCGTCCGCCACGGCGATGAAACAACCGTCGTGCTGTTCCATATCGCGATAAGAGAAACCCAGTTGGCGCAGCATTTCGACCCGGCCGATTTCAAACCATACAAAATAATTGGCGTGGTATACCACGCCCATCTGATCGGTTTCCGCATAGCGCACGCGTACACGAGTTTCGCAAACGCGGCTTTGGCTCACTTGCCGCTCCACTTTGGCTTGCGTTTTTCGAGGAAGGACGTGATGCCCTCGCGGAAGTCTTCGGTGGTGCGGATTCCCGCGTTGTCATGGATTCCCTCTGCGATCTGCTGGTCCAGCGCCTTCGCGATGAAGCCGTTGATCAGTTTCTTGGTCACGCGCATAGAGGAAGGGCTGTTCTGCATGAGTTCAGTCGCCATTTCAGTCGCGCGAAACATAAGACGGTCGGGCTCGATGACTTCGTTGACCAGACCAAAACGGTAGGCATCATCCGCGTCGAAGGTGCGGCCGCTAAGCAGAAGGTCGCGGGCGATCTTGTGTCCCACTTGCCAGACCAGAAACGAAGACACAATCGCGGGAACGAATCCAATCCGCACTTCCGTGTAGCCGAACTTGGCGTTAGGCACCGCCAGCGTGAAGTCGCACATGGTTGCCATGGCCGTGCCTCCGGCTATGGCCGCGCCGTTGACCGCCGCAATCGTTGGCAGCGGGAAGTCATACACTCGGCGGAACAAATGCGCTGCGCGCTCTGAATCGTGGACGTTCTCTTCCTCGGTCTTGTCGACCAGGGACTTGAGGCCGTCAAGGTCCATGCCCGCGCAGAAGGCCTTGCCGGAACCGGTAAGGATAAGCACTTGCGCAGAAGACTTCTCAATTTCATCAAACGCAGCCAGCAACTCTTCCACTAGCTGTGCGCTCAACGCATTCCGTTTTTCCGGGCGGTTCAACGTGATGGTGGTGACGCTGTTCTCAGTGCTTAGCTTTAAGGTTTTGTATTCCATAGTTTTAATCTGCTGCTTGTGAACTTGTGTATCGCGCTCCGATTTCATTTGAAATGCGAAGCAGAGTATCGAGCGGCTTCAGGGGCGGCAGTTGCGCGCCGCGCTCCTGCAACGCTTTCAGCACCGTCTCTGTGGCGATGTTGCCCACCAACGCGTCCTGGGCAAACGGACATCCACCCAAGCCACCCAGCGCGGAATCGAACCTTCTACAACCTGCATCGTACGCCGCGAGAATTTTCTCAGTTGCCTGGTCGGCACGGCTGTGCAGATGGACCCCGATTTCCATGTAGTCGTATTTTGCCAGCACCGCCGAGACGACATCACGGATCTCGGCTGGCCCCGCCATGCCGACGGTCTCGGCCAGCGAGATCGTGCGCACACCGTAGGACTCGAGAACATCCACTGCGTTGATGACTTCCTCGATGCTCCAGTCGTCGCCATACGGGTTGCCGAACGCCATCGAAATGTATACCACTGTGTCGAGACCAGCTTCCTCGCCCTTCTGTTTGATTTTCTCCAGTTCGTCAATGGCTTCGTCGAAGGTCTGGTGCTGATTGTTCCGGAGAAAGGTTGGTGAGATGGAGTATGGAAACCCCAGGGTGCGGACGGAGTTGGTGTTGACCGCTCGTTGAGCACCCTTTTCGTTGACTACAATCCCGATAATTTCCACATCACTCTGCGGGCCGAGTTCTTTCAGCACTTCCTCCGAGTCAGCCATCTGGGGTACGGCCTTGGGGGAGACGAAAGATACCGCGTCGATGCTTTTGAATCCGGCGCTGATCAAGGCTTTCAGATAGTCAATCTTTAAGTATGTCGGGATCTGACCTTTTAGACCTTGCCAGGCGTCGCGCGGGCATTCGATGATTTTGACGATATCATCCATTTTTCCACCACGGAGACACCGAGACACGGAGAAAAATCATAGAACTTTTCTCACAACACCACCGCGGACTAACGTCGAAACATGAAAGTTGAGGATCAGGCCAACCCGTTTCCCTGTCAGTTTCAAGTAAGTGAGCAGCTGAGCTTCGTGCACGGGGACAATATGCTCGACGCATTTGAGCTCGAGCACGACTTTATCCTCTACGACTACGTCAACCCGGTAGCCGCAATCAAGATGGACTCCCTTATATTCCATCGGCAAAGGAACTTGGCGCTGGAAACTTAGGTTCTGGAGATTAAGCTCGTGACAGAGACATTCCTCGTACGCAGATTCAAGTAGTCCAGGCCCCAGTGCTCGATGCACCTCTATCGCCGCCGCGATGATCTGTTCGGTGAGGCCTTCATGAAGCAATTTGCTCCGTGCCTCGGTGTCTCCGTGGTTCATCATGTTTGCAGCACTCCTACTTTAAACTCCGGCACATCCGAGTTCAGAGCTGCGGCTTCGAGCGCCTGGATGATTGCATCGCGGGTTTCGACAGGATCAATAATCCTGTCAATCCACAACCTCGCCGCTCCGTAACGCGGATCGGTTTGTTCGTCATAGGCGCGCTTCACTGATTCGTACAACTCTTTCTTGTCTTCTTCGGTTAGCTGCTTGCCGGAGCGCTCCAACTGCTTGATCTTGACTTCCACCAGCGTGCTGGCAGCGGAGTCCCCGCTCATGACTGCGTATCGCGCGGTAGGCCAAGCGAATACAAAACGCGGATCGTACGCTTTCCCGCACATGGCGTAGTGGCCGGCGCCAAACGATCCTCCGACTATCACGGTGATCTTGGGCACCACCGAATTCGACACCGCGTTCACCATCTTCGCCCCGGCCTTGATAATGCCGCTCCACTCCGCATCGCGGCCCACCATGAAACCGTTCACATCGTGGATAAAAATCAGCGGAATCAGGTTCTGATTGCAGTCCATGATGAAGCGGGCGGCTTTCTCCGCGGATTCGGTATAAATCACCCCGCCGAACTCCATGCGCTTATGCCCTTCGTGATCGGTTTGCTGGGCGTGCATTTTCTGGTTCGCCACAATTCCTACCGCAAACCCGCCGATACGCGCATAACCACAGATGATGGTCTTGCCATATTCGGGCTTGTATTCGTCGAACGCACTGCCATCGAGGATCCGCCCCAGGATTTCCTTCATGTCGTACGGACGCCCGGGAGACGAATCGTAGATGCCGTAAATTTCTTCGGCATGCAATGCCGGATCAACCGGCTTTCTGCGGTCCCACGGGGATTGGCGACGGTAACCCCACTTCTCCACGATGGCGCGAATGCGGTTGATGCAGGCTTCATCGTCGGGCTCGCGGAAATCGACGGTTCCACTGATCGAAGAGTGCATGATCGAACCGCCCAGGTCTTCAGCGGAAACTTTCTGTCCGATGGCGGCCTGTACCAAAGCTGGACCAGCCAGGAACAATCCGCTGCCATCGGTCATGAGCACGTGGTCGCACATGACCGGCAAGTATCCGCCGCCGGCCACACACATCCCCATGATGGCCGCAATCTGCGGGATTCCCAGCGCTGACATGACCGCGTTGTTCCGGAATACACGCCCGAAGTCGTCCGTATCGGGGAACACATCTTCTTGCAGCGGCAGGAAAATTCCGGCCGAGTCCACCAGATAAATCGTCGGGATGCGATTTTCCAGGGCGATGTTCTGTGCCCGGATGACCTTCTTGGAAGTCATCGGGAAAAATGCGCCGGCCTTTACCGTGGCATCGTTGGCGATGATCATCACCAGACGCGTATGTACGCGCGCCAGTCCGGTAACGACGCCAGCCGCGGCAGCACCTCCCCACTCCTCGTACATTCCGAAGGCAGCGTATGCGCCCAACTCAAAAAATGTTTCGGGATCGGCAAGCAGATGGATGCGCTCCCGCGCGGTCAGCCGCTTTTTGTTGTGCTGTTTTTCAATCGCGTTGGCTCCGCCACCCTCGCGGATTTTTTCTTCTTCGTTGCGCACCTGCGAAACCATGTCCGCCAGAAAGCGCATGTTGGCTTCGAAGCGCGCGGAGGTAGGGTCCACACGGGTCTCGATGATTGGAGAAGTTGCTGGCGGTGTGGGATCTATGCGTTCGGCCATAGGGTACAACCCGAAACTGCTAACGGTATAACAGGGGGATACGAGCTTGCAAACCTGCATGCTAAACGGTAGTCGTGCAGTTTGAAAAATGATTCGTATCAGGGCATCGGCTTCAGCCGTGCCGCTTTCGCGTCCATTTCGACGCACGCGCCCATGGGGCGTAACCGCCAAATAGCCGACTGGCTTCTCGCTAGTTGCGTCGTGCCGACGCCGACCTCAATGTATGCCTTTTCGAGCGGCACGGCCAAAGGCCGTGCCCTGATACGAACCTTATTTTCAATTGCACCACCGTCCGGCTAAATCTTCTTATCCATCCACTCTTGCAGGCGGCAGCCGTCTTCTTCGAGAAGGAAACTTCCCAGCCTGATTGCCTCCCCGAAAATCTGGTGCGACTCCGGGTCACGCGCGGCGCGGGTGATCCATTGCTGGCCCACATTGTATTGGGCCGAGGTAAACCACTTTTGCGGCAGCACTTCCACTAAACCTGCCTGGAGATAAAAAACATATAGCGCCATAGCAGGATCATCCTGGCTCATCGCGGTATACGTGGTCGGCACAATCAACTCATCCACGGTTTGCATTTCGATGGGGACTTCGATTTTATTCATTCCGGGCGCAAGCTTCACCGGCACCTCAAACTCCACCACCGGTGCAGTGGTGGCATAAATTCGGTCGGAAGACTGTTTGAACCACCCTGCGATTTCGGCCAAGTCAAAGGCCTTCAGCTGATCCGGTTCAAAACAGACAAACCGGATATTACGGCCTTCCGGGCACCAGATGCCCAGCCGCGCAGGCGGAATTAAAAACGGGCGACAATATGTGTTCAACGCCAGCCGTGGCTTGTCCGGTTGCTGCTCCAGTCCCAGCGAAACCACATAACCTAGCGGGCCTTGCTCATCGTGATGGCTCCACACAAAACGCTGGCCGGAATCTGAGCGCAGCCCGGGAAATGTCTTCCAATACCACGGGGCCGGGCCGATGACATTCTGAAGCTGTTGCCGGAGGGTGGAGATACTTGCAGGCATCTGACAACAGTGTAACCCGCGGGATCAGACAGCCGGAACGCCGCGTGGCTTTACGTTGGCTCGGATGAAGGTGACGATTTCATCCATCGCCGTACCCGGCTGGAAGATGGCGGCGACTCCGGCTTTCTTGAGTCCCTCGATGTCCTGATCAGGAATGATTCCACCGACCACTACCAGGACGTCATCCATTTTGTTGTGTTTGAGAAGATCCATGACACGGGGAACGATGGCGTTGTGAGCTCCGGAGAGGATGGAAAGTCCGATGACGTGAACGTCTTCCTGCAACGACGCGCTGACAATCATCTCCGGCGTTTGACGAAGGCCGGTGTAGATGACTTCCATCCCGGCGTCGCGCAGCGCCCGGGCGATCACTTTGGCGCCGCGGTCGTGGCCATCGAGACCGGGCTTGGCTACCAGGACGCGGATTTTAGGGTCCGGCATCGCAAAACCATTTAACCACAGAGAACACCGAGTTACACAGAGGTTCCCTGTGAAACCTCCGTGCGACTCGGTGTCCTCTGTGGTTATAAGGTTTTGACGTCCAGACTCTTCCACAAATACCAGCAGGCCACGCTACGGTATGGCTCCCAGCTCTTAGCGATCTTCATCATCTGCTCCGGCTTCGGCAGGTTTCGTTTTTTGTAGTGTTTCTTCATAGCTACCTGCACTCCGTAATCGCCGGTGGGTAGGACGTTCGGCCGCCGTAAGGTGAACATCAGAAACATGTGGGCCGTCCAGACGCCGACGCCCTTTACCTGGGTCAGATGTTTGATGACCTCATCGTCGCTCATCTCCGGCAAGCGGGAAAAATCCAGATCGCCACGCCCAGCGCGCTCTGCCATGTCTTTCAGGTATGAGGACTTCTGTTTCGACAAACCCACTGACCGTAGTTGTACATCCGTCAATTTCAGGATTCCTTTTGGCGTGACGGGATCACCGGTCAGCGCAGCAAAGCGCTTGAAAATGGTGACTGCGGCTTTGCCGTTCAACTGCTGATAGACGATGGCCTCAGCCAAACTATGAAACTCCGGCGGGCCGAACTCCATGCGGCACGGGCCGACACGTTCGATAATGGCGGCGAGTATGGGATCGGCTTTTTTGAGATGGCGGACGGCAGCGCGCATGGGCTATAGACTCATCAGCGAGAACAGAGGATAGCATTTTTCTTTTGTGATGTTGGTCGGGGTGCCCTAGATCTCGCCGAAGTTGCGAGATCTGGGAAGCACGGGTATTGGCGCAGTTTGAAGAAGATTCGTATCAGGGCATGGCCTTGGCCGTGCCGCTCATAAAGGCAAACATTGAAATCGGCGCCGGTACGGCGCAACTAGCGAGAAACCAGTTGACTATGTGGCAGTTGCGCCCCATGGGCGCGTTGGTCGAAATGGATGCGACAACGGCACGGCTGGAAGCCATGCCCTGATACGAATCATTTTTCAAACTGCACCACTACCGAATCACGGGATCACCTGACCCCTTCTCGCACGAAGGTGTACCATCCTCTATACGGGCGCGCCATGCTTAATCGAATCGTTATATCCAAAAGACTATTTTTTGTCGCAGTGTCTTGTCTACTGATTCAACAAGCGTCCTCCCTCGATACCACTGATCCGAACAAGGCATTCATCGGCACCTGGCAGGCACAATTTCAGGGCAAAACGTTTGTGACCATCAAGCTGGAAGAGCAAAACGGCAAGTTGACCGGCACCATCAGCCACTCGCAAATCCAATTGGACAATCAAGGGGAAGTCACCAGCGCAGCACCACAGGATGGAGAAGATTCATTTACTGAAGCAACACTCAGTGACAAGGTTCTGCATTTGACCTCGAAGGGCGCTAATGCAACCGATGCGACTCAATACGAAATTGAACTCAAGGGGGCGGACCAGGCAGAGCTAAGGTTTGTCGGTTTGCCCGCAGGCGCCACTGTGCCCAAACCGTGGACGCTAACCCGGCCGCAGGCTGCGGCTCAACCTGTAAGTATCAAAGATAAGCTGGCCAGTGCCGCTCAGATTTGGATGTCGGGGCAGTTGGGAAACAAATCTTCTGCTTCAGGTTCTGCGGAAGCGCCGGCCAATTCTGCAACCTCGAATACAACTGCCCCTGCCGCTGTGCCCGCTCTCAAGGTTCCTGATGCTCCCCTTGATTCCGATCTCCGCAAAGGGATCGACGCCCTGCCGCGGCGGATCAACGACCAATTCAACAATCTCGGCGACATGGTGAACTTTGTGCTGGTCGGCTCTCAAGAGCAGGTACAGAGCGCGCTGACCGCAGCTACCTGGAACGTTGCCGACACTGATTCGAAAGAATCAGCCATCAAAGCCGTCCTCCAGACCTATCAGAAGAAAGATTATCTAAGCATGCCCATGAGCCGTTTGTATCTGTTCGGCCGGGTGCAGGACTTCGGATACGAGATGGCCGAGCCTTATGCTGTAGTAGCCAGCCGGCATCACTTTCGAATATGGAAAGCCCCGTTTACCTGGAATGGGCAAACCGTCTGGGCAGGCGCCGGCACCCACGACATCGGCTTTGAAAAAGATCAACGCAACGGAAAGGTCACCCACAAAATCGACCCTGCTATTGACGGCGAGCGCGACAACATCGGCGCCAGTCTGGAAAAAGCTGGCAAGGTGAAGACCATGAGCTACTATCTTCCTCCTGACCCGGTCCAAGCCACCAAGAATGCCACCGGAGGCGAATATCACTCAGATGGACGCATGCTTGTGATCGTGCTGAAATAGGGACTTTCCCGAACAACTTCTCTAAGTGCATCCGGCACGCCCAGGACCTGTCTGTGGAAACCACTTTTTATCGGGATCTCGCATACGTCTTCGGCGCCGCCTTGCTGGGCGGAGCCCTAGCCCGTTTACTTCGACAGCCTCTCATCGTGGGCTACGTGTTGGGTGGAATTCTCATCGGGCCGTTCACGCCGGGCCCTACCATCTCAGAGATCCATCAATTTGAAGTTTTGGCGGAAATTGGTGTCATCCTGCTGATGTATTCGATTGGTCTGGAATTTTCCTTCCGGGAATTGCTGGACGTGAAGTGGGTGGCAATCCTGGGGGCCCCACTCGGTATCTTGTTGTCCGTAGGATTGGCCCTGGCCGTCGGCTGGCTGATGCACTGGAGCACGGCCCAGAGCATCGCGATTGGCACCATCATTTCCGTGGCCAGCACCATGGTGCTTTCAAAGTTGCTGGTGGATCGGGGAGAACTTCGCTCCTCTCACGGCCGCGTGATGATTGGGATTACGTTGGTCGAGGACTTGGCTGTAGTAGCGCTTACAGTCCTACTGCCTACTCTGGGCAGCACTACGACCACCCACTTGCTGGGGCTGGCGATTGCATTAGGGAAGGCGATCCTGATTTTAATTCCGGTTGGTTTTGTCGCGGCCAATCTGGTCCCTCGCATCATGCGCCGGGTCGCGCGCACCGGCAATGATGAACTATACCTGCTGGTCGTCCTGGCGTTGGGGTTTGCCACTGCTGCCGCCACGCAAGCCATCGGACTCTCGCTTGCCCTGGGAGCATTTCTTGCCGGTATGGTGGTAAGTGGCTCGGATAGCCTCAAAACCCTGGGCCACCTGTTGCCCTTGCGGGACGCCTTCGTTGCTTTGTTCTTCGTGACCATTGGCGCGCTGGTTGATCCGCGCGTGCTGTTGCATCAACCTGGGTTGTGGATCGCTCTTCTCCTACTCATCTTGCTGGGGAAACTTATCATCTGGACATCCGTGGTGTGGTTGTTCCGTTACCCGCTGCGAACCGCACTGCTGATTGGGGTCGGCTTGACGCAAATCGGAGAGTTTTCCTACGTCCTGGTGCGGGTCGCGCGGGACGCTCAAATCGTGAATAGCGATGTCTATAACGCGGTGCTGGCGGCATCGGTGATCACCATTGTCATCAACGGTCTGATTATGCGGTCAGTTCCCCGCTCCGCTCCAGCTTGAAGCGGCGGGTTATCATAGGGGAAAGGGAAGTTGGGGATTGCTGCATTTTTGCACCACCGTCGGGTGAATCTCTGAGAGGAACTGCAACATCCGTTATTCTAGAGAGTTATGGCATCCAGCAAAACTTTGATTGAAGAAGACCGCTTGCCCGGCGTGGCCAGCGATCGGGAACGTGTATTCGACGCTTTCCGGCAGTGGGGATACCTTGAAGCCGACCTTGATCCATTGGGTTTTCTACATCCGCAAACACGCCCCGAACTGCGAATCGAGGGTGAGCATGCCGAGGCAGCGCGGCGGGTGTATTGCTCAACCGTGGGCGCGGAGTTTATGCACATTGCGGACGGTGAACGCCGCCGCTGGATCCAAGCGCGCATGGAAGGCCCCCAGTGGGAGGTGGACCAGGAACACGTGCTCGATCAGCTCATACGGGCAGATTTGTTCGAGCAGGTGATTCAGCAACGCTATCTAGGCAATAAACGCTTTTCGCTGGAAGGTGTTACCGCGCTCATCCCGCTGGTGGACGAGATCATCGAAGCGGCAGGCGAATACGGGGCTGTAGAACTCGTGATGGGAATGAGCCATCGCGGACGTCTTAACGTGATTCTCCACGTTGCCGAGCGCGCTCCGGAGGACCTTTTCGCTGGATTTGAAGACGTTGACCCGCGCAGTGTGCTAGGCAGCGGCGACGTGAAATATCACATGGGCGCGACCGGGGAGTACGTCACCCGTTCCGGACACAAGGTTCATATTCACCTGGTATCCAATCCCAGCCACCTGGAAGCGGTGGATCCCGTCACCATCGGGCGAACGCGAGCCAAACAGGACCGGGCAGGCGCGGACGGCGCCAAGAAGTTTCTGCCCTTGCTGGTGCACGGTGATGCCGCTTTCGCTGGACAAGGCATCGTGGCTGAGACCCTCAACTACGCCGACATTCCCGGCTACTCGGTTGGCGGGACGGTGCACATCATCGTCAACAATCTGCTCGGATTTACCACCTCGTACCGGGAAGAACAGTCTTCGGCTTTTGCCGCTCAGATCGCGCGCCGCCAGGACATTCCGATTTTTCATGTGAACGCCGAAGACGTTGATGCTGTGATCCGCGTGGGGCGTATGGCGCTCGACTATCGCTACACGTTCGCCAGCGATGTCATAGTTGATTTGATCGGCTACCGGCGGCACGGGCACAGCGAGGTGGATGATCCCACGGTCACGCAACCGTTGCTTTACAAGGCCATCAAAGACCATCCTGCGCTTTGGGAGATCTACGCTGAGGACACTGAAATAAAGGACGCCCAAGCGCGGGCCGATGCAGTGCGGGCTGAATTGGAGGCTGCGCAAACCAGGGCCAAATCAATCCGTAAGAAACCATTGTTGCGCGACCTTCCCTCTTATTGGGACACCTACAAAGGCGGGCGGTATAAGACCCAATATGACGTCGAAACCGGCTTACCGGCTGAGGAATTGCGCGCGCTCGCAGCCCACCTCACAACCGCTCCGGAAGATTTTCATGTGCACCCCAAAGTGAAAAAGCTTCTGGAACAGCGTGCCGAAATGGGCGAGGGCAAGCGCCCGGTAGATTATGGCATGTCCGAGGCGTTGGCTTTCGCTAGCCTCGTCAAAGCAGGCATTCGGGTACGCATGAGCGGACAGGACAGCCGCCGCGGGACCTTCAATCAGCGCCACTCTGTCCTGATCGATATCGAAAACGAACGAGAGTACATGCCGCTACAGCACGTCTCCCAAGGACAGGCGCCCTGCCAAATTTTCAATTCGACTTTATCGGAAGCGGGTGTTCTGGGATTTGAGTACGGCTACAGCCGCGACTATCCCGATTCTCTGGTCCTATGGGAGGCGCAGTTCGGGGACTTCGCCAACGTTGCCCAGGCGATTATTGATCAGTTCATCAGTGCTGGGGAAGACAAGTGGGGACTGTTGTCGGGTGTCGTGCTCCTATTGCCGCATGGCTTCGAAGGTCAAGGGCCGGAACACTCCAGCGCACGTATCGAACGGTTCCTGCAACTTGCCGCGCGGCACAACTTTCAGATTTGCCAGCCCTCCAATGCCGCGCAGTATTTTCACCTGCTGCGGAGGCAGGCCCTGCGGCACTGGAGAAAGCCCTTGGTGGTGTTTACCCCCAAAAGCATGTTGCGCCACCCGGATGCCTCCTCGCCGATTGAGGATTTCACCCATAAACAATTTTGCAATGTTCTACCCGACCAAGGCGCGACCGATGCCAAGCGAATTCTGCTGTGCACGGGGAAAATCGGCCACGAATTGCAGGTAGAACGCAAAAAGAGGGGGGACTCCTCCATTGCGATCGTCTACCTGGAACAACTCTATCCCTTTCCTGACGCGGAGCTAGCGGCAGAGTTCGAACGGCACCCGCATGCGAAAGACATTGTTTGGGTGCAGGAAGAACCGGCCAACATGGGGGCACTATTCTATGTCCAACCCCGACTGAAGCGAATTGCTGGTAAACGCCATGTTTTGACGGTAAAGCGATCGGCCAGCGCGACGCCAGCCACCGGTTCACCCAAGGCGCATGAAGTGGAGCAGAAGACCTTGATCACCCTGGCGTTTACTTCCAAAGGATAGATTGAGGAGTTGTTCGGGGCGATCCCGGGATATTGGTTGCCGCATAGCTATCGGAATTTTCGATCAGCACGAAAGTTTTCCACAGGCAGTCCCTAAGAAAAAAATACTTCGTGCTTTATGAAACCTCAAAACCTGCTACAGGCACGGGGTTCAGAGTGTCGTGCTCCGGGAAAAAATATTTCCACACGCGAGGTTCATTACCTAAAGTAATCTTGTTCGCCCGCCGATTCGCCATAGCATGGGGAAATCTATGGCGCGGCGTTGCCCATCAAAACGCTGTCTGACTTACGCACCAGTGCTGGCTTGCTGTCTGGTGTGCGCGACATCAACGTTCGCCTTTGCTCAGAGCAACCTGGATGAAGTTCACATCACCCCCCAGCCCAACCCAAAAATTCACCATCACCAGGGCATCCCTTATGCCGGCCCACCCGTCATCCGAAAAAATGTTGACTTGGTTATGGTGCCGGTAACGGTTACCGATGAAAGAGACCGCATCATTACCGGTCTTGAACAGCAGAATTTTCAGCTGTTCGACGGGAAGCAGCCGCAGGCCATCAAACACTTTTCCAGTGAGGATGCTCCGGTGTCCTTGGGTATCGTCCTCGACCTAAGCAGCAGTATGTCCAAGAAGATGGAGTGGGCCCGGCAGGCGGTGCAGGAATTCTGCAAGGCTGCCAACCCATTGGACGAGTTCTTCATGGTGACGTTCGCCGACCGTCCCGAATTGGCGCTGGACTTCACCCAAGAGCCTGAGGCCATCCAGAGGCGGCTGGCATTTGCGGATACCAAGGGCCGTACCGCACTACTCGACGCTATTTACCTATCCCTGAGTCAGATGCGCCATGCCCAATATGAGAAGCGGGCGCTGCTGATCATTTCTGATGGGGGAGACAATCGCAGCCGTTATACCGAGTCTGAAATCCGGACCATGGTGAAGGAGGCTGACGTCGAGATCTATTCCATTGGTATCTTTGACCGGGGTTCACAGGCCCAGGAGGAGATCAACGGCCCCATTCTTCTGGAAGAAATTGCTGGATTAACAGGAGGGCGGTCCTTTGCGCTGGATAACCTTAACCTGCTGCCTGCCCTTGCCGTCAAAGTCGGGGCAGAACTGCGCAACCAATACATGCTGGCTTACAGTCCCAACGAAAGCATGCGCAACGGCAAATGGCACAAGATCAAGATCAAGCTGAGCGTTCCGAAGTCAATTTGGCCACTATGGGTCCACGCAAAACCCGGTTACTACGCCGCCGCCCACTAAGACCCACAATCCTTTCAACTTTTCATCGTCCTTTAACATTTCCCGCCTCAGTTCGCTAGGTTGGGCGGGGCTTTGACCGCTACAATGTCCTCGTGAAACCAAACATTTACGTGGTTGAGGACGACCCAGACATCTCCCGCCTGGTGCGTCATCACCTCGAAGGCGCCGGCTTCGCCATTCGGCTGTTCCCAACTGGACACACCGTTATCCCCGAGTCCGAACGGATGCGGCCAGCCCTGTTTGTGCTGGACATTATGGTTCCGGGCAAAGACGGGCTGGAGCTTTGCCGGCAGATACGGCAAACCCAATCGCTGGCGCCGATCCCGGTAATATTTTTGACCGCCAAGAGCGGCGAAGCAGACCGCGTACTGGGCCTTGAACTGGGCGCGGATGACTATATTCCCAAGCCTTTTAGCCCGCGAGAGTTGGTGGCACGCGTCAAAGCTGTGCTGCGGCGTTTTGAGCGCCCTCTTTCGCCAACCCCGCTTCGGATCGGCGATATTGAAATTGATCCGGGAGCCATGATTCTCACCGTCAGTGGGAAGCCGGTCACGACCACGGCCACTGAATTCCGTCTGCTGGAATACTTTGCCCGGCACCTGGGGCGGGTATTTACCCGGGACCAGCTGCTTGATTCAGTTTGGCGCGATACTGCCTACGTGACGCCCCGGTCGGTCGATGTATATGTACGCCGTATCCGGGAAAAAATCGAGCCGGACGCCGAAAATCCGCGTTACCTTAAGACGGTACGCGGAGCGGGGTACCGTTTCGAGGCCCCTAAGTGAAAGAACGGATATTCTTCAAGCTGCTGGCAGCGTTTGCCCTGGTCATTGCGGCCGCGTTGGTGGGTATTCTTTTTCCTTCCCGCAGCCTGGTTCTGCTGCTGCTTGCCATTGTGATCGCCATCATTGTCGCAGGAGTGTTTGCTGTGGTCATGACTCGCCGCCTGCGCAACATCATTCAATTCGCCGAACGCCTCGCCGCGGGCAACCTGGATGCGCAAGTTGCAGATCGTTCAGATGATGAAATCGGCCAGGTTGCATCCTCGCTCGATATGGCGGCACGCCGCCTGGAGACCGGCTTTGCGGAACTCAAAACCAGCAAGCATCAGCTGGAGACACTACTGAACAGCATGGAAGACGCTGTGATCGCTGTCGGGCCAGACGATCGGGTGCAATGGGTAAATCAAAGTTTGGATAACCTGGTGCCGCAACGGGCACGTCTGGATTCGCCGTTGGAAGAAACCATCCGCGACCCGGATTTCCTTCAGGCGGTCCGCCGTGCCAGCCAGGAAAGCAAAGTATCTACCTCACGGGCTAACTCCATCATTCCCGGTCACACATTTGACGTGACGGCGGCGCCTCTGCCCGGTGGCGGGGCAGTTGCCGTGCTGCGTGATTTGACCGAAACCGAACGCGTGGAAAAAACCCGGCGGGACTTCATCGCCAATGTTTCCCATGAATTGAGGACGCCGCTGACTTCCATCCAGGGATACACGGAAACCTTGCTCGATGGGGGCATGGACAACGGTCATACCCGCGAGTTCCTCGACATCATCCGCAAAAACGCTTCCCGCATGTCGCGCTTGACCGAAGACCTGCTTACGCTGGCGCGGGTGGAATCAGGGGAACATCGCTTTGATATTCAACCCGTCGCCACGGGCGAGTTGCTCCGTGAAGCCGCACAGAGCTTTCGCGAAAATGCGCGAGCGCAGGGTACCGAACTACAAGTGGAGGATTCCGTTCAGGGACTAGTCGCCGCCGACCGAGAGGCCATACACCAGGTTTTCTCCAACCTGGTAGACAACGCGCTGAAATATGGGGCCAGCGGAGGTCGTATCGTGTTGGGAGCACGTCCCGTGCAGAACACTGTCGAATTTTACGTACAAGATTTTGGATCGGGAATCTCTTCCGAACACATACCTCGGCTTTTTGAACGTTTTTACCGGGTAGATAAGGCCCGCTCCCGCGAATCCGGTGGCACTGGACTGGGCCTGGCCATCGCCAAGCACATCATGTTTGCCCACAATGGCTCGATTCGGGCGGAGAGCGAACTGAATCACGGATCCAAATTTGTCTTTACTTTGCCGGCCGTAAAGCCCTGACATCCCAACACCTGGCTGATTCTCAGCTTGTCCGTTTTTCGTAACAAGTAGCAACTACCGCTTAAATTTACAAGCATTTAACCCAATGCTTTAGGAAAGCACTCTATTCTTATGGCTTGAACTTCAGTTTCAAAAGACGGGCCAGGGGAGAGTCCAGCGTGCGGGTGAGAGCAACCGGCACGCGGAGGGAAGTCCGCATGAGTACCGCGCCAGTTGAGATTCCGCAGTCGCAACACTCGCGCTTGGTCAAGTGCACCATTGACGCCTGCCAACTGGCAAAAGAAGCCGCTGGAGCGGCGGCCGAAGGCATTGCTACTGGATCAGCACAACTTCTCAACAGCCTTCGGCAGCGGGAAAAAGACCTCGACAATTTAGACCGTGAGATTGATGCTGGGGTAACCGCGACGATTACTCAGGTCACCGATCCCGAGGCCCGCGAATTGCTGGCCTGCATGAAATTCATGATTGGGCTGGAGCGCATCGGCGACTTGCTGCTCAGCTTCGCCGGCAGCGCACAAGCGGCAAATTCAGGATTAGATCCAGATGATACGCGTGACCTTACCCACATGGCGACCATCCTGGAGAAGATGCTTACCGATGTAGGCGATGCTTTTTCCACTCGAGACGTAAAAAAGGCAGTAAATGTTCTTCGATCAGATGCAGAGATGGACCGTCTGCGGAACCTGATTTTCATGCGCCACATCGAGAATCCCGAAAATATGCACCGCCAGGCCAGCCTGCAAGTGATCTTCATGACACAGTCTCTAGAACGTGCCGGCGACCACGCCAAGAACCTGGCTGAGGAGGTCTGCCACTTCGTGAGCGGGCATACGGTCCGTCACGTCATGATGACCTACGACAAGCCGATTGAGCAGCTATTTCTGGACTGGTTGCGCCAACGCGACCAGCAGCACTAACAATCTCACCCCAGTGCGACTAGATTCGCCTCAACTCTTGGCTCTCAACTCTTAGCTTTACAATAAGTTGACTGTTTTTTACAGAACTTTGCTGAACTGCTCGTGGACGGAAACCCCTGCCCGCATCTAAGTGGAAAAATCTACCTTTTACCTAAGGAGACGCATGTTGAACAGATTGAGTGTCGGCTTGTTAGCGTTGTTTGGAATGTCTATCGCATTCGGTTGTGGAGGAGGCGGTATTGGCAACAAAGCGCACTTTCGCGCCATGAATGCAGTTCCGGACCAACCCAGCATCACCGCGATGCTGGACGGCACCAGCGTGGCTAGTTCGGTCGCTTATGGCGCGGCCAGCGACTACGCAGAGACCAAATCAGGCTCACGGCAGCTTCAGGTCGAGCCGTCGTCCGCGACAAATGTGTTCCTCGATCAGACTTTCAACCTTGACGGCGCGACCAACACCACCGCGATCATTGCCAACTTCTCTTCCACCAGCAGTGCGATTGTCCTGACTGACGACACTACCGCGCCAGCTACGGGCAAAATCAAGCTGCGTGTCGTAAATGCGGCTCCAAACCTCGGGATTGTAGATGTTTATGTAGTTCCCCCAGGTACGGACATCAATAACGCTACGCCCACGGTCGTGAGCCTGGGCTTTGAATCCTCATCGGCGTATCTGGAGCTCTCGGCAGGCAGCTACGATTTCGTTTTCACCCCTCATGGCTCTACATTCACCTTCCTCGATACCGGAGCGGTGAGTTTCAATGCAGCGCAGAACCGAACCATTGTGGTGATGAATAGTCTGTCAGGGGGCTTCTCGATCGGGACTCTTAAGGATTTGAACTAGGCGAGCATGGAGCGCTGCAAGTCAACACAAGCTTGAGCCCGGCAAATACCGCAAGTAATGCGTGTGACCTTTGTCATAGTACCTTCGCAATGTGCTCCTCCTTGACACTGGATTTTAGGAGAGTAACACTCATGGTAACTGCCTATTTGTGTGGGCGGGGGTCAGTCTGCTTCGTGTATTTTGAAAGCACTGGCTAACGGGAGTAGTGTCAAACCCCGTAATGAACTACGAGGAAGCTGCTCGTAATCCACCGACCTTGATGTCGGGAGCAGTGTATAAAGACGTTTTTTCGAACCAATGAATCGCTACTCCATCTTGGATCAATCTTCGACGCTAGTACCCGTGCCTGCCGTATCGAAGGCTCATCCAGCTTCGGGTTCACACGGAAACGGAGGCGAATCTGTCCGTTTCCCTGGCGAAGATGGTGGCAAATCACTGTCTGAGACCGCCTGCGAGGATTTGGATGCGGCATTGCAGCTTTTAGTCGAGCGCGCCAAGTACATCACCGGCGCTTTGGCTGCGACTATTTCGCTGTATGAAGATGGGGAGTTGATCTGCCACGCCTGCACCGGAGCTCCCAAGCAGAAAACCGGTACGCGGCTGATGGTGGAATCCGGACTTGCGGCTGAAAGCGTCAGGACCCGCAGAATTCTGCGCTGCAACGACACCTCGGTCGATGTGCGCACAAATTCGGAAAGTTGCCAGAAGTACGGCATTTCCTCCGCCATGGTGATGCCCCTGGCGCGCGGGCCAGAGGTCATCGGCGTATTCGAACTCCTCTCCGGGATGGCACAGGCTTTCGAAGAAAGAGACCTGAGTGCTTTGGCGCGGTTAGGTGAGATGGTAGAGACGGCCATGGAACATGCCGACGCCGCCAAGCAGACACCACCAGACACTTTCTTTGAAGAGGAGTTGCCAACCCCGGAAATCGGTGTCGTTCCTCTGAAACTCGATCCCCTGGCAGTTGAAGACGGGGTAGGGTCTCCTGCTAGTCAGCCAGCGAAAACTGACAAGCAGGGTGAAGCGCCGCTAATCGAACGAGGCATAATCGGAAATTGCCAGGCATGCGGCTTTCCCGTCTCCGGGCACCGCAGACTATGCATCGATTGCGCAGCGGCGCAACCCAAGGAAGCAGCGGAGTCCCAAGAACCTGTGACTCTGTCATTCCTCTCGCATCCGGGCGAATCGCGAACAGCAAAGCGTGGTGGGCGTAGTTCCCTTGGCTACACCATCGGGACTGTTCTGATTCTTGTAGCTACCGCAGCCGTCGTGATTTGGATGAAGTTTCCTGAGCTTCCCGCCTGGATCATGCAGCACGCTCATCTACCGCATTAGGCAAGCATTTCTTCCCGAAACCGTACCATTCCGTTATTGATATCTAAATATCTTGTCAGAGCCTTTCTCCTAGGTCGGTTGGCCATGTTCGCTTGTGAGTTACCGATGTAAGAGGTGCGGAGCTATGCATGAAAAGTGCGCCGAGTGCGCCTGCCATCCCCGCCCGTATGAATTTGTTGCTGGTGGGAAGCAGCGAGAAAAACTTCCAACATTTGTATGACCTGATGGTCCGTCCCATCAATGGTCAGTTCCACCTCGACCATGCCCACGATCTCGAAGAAGCGTTGCCCATGTTAAAGCGCTCCCGCTACGACCTTCTGTTGTATGACTACGAACCCGGGGATTACACCGCTCTTCGAACGGTCCACGAATCACGCAAAAACGATACCCATCTACCCCTGATTTTCTTAAGCGACCATGTCAACCGTGCCAGCGTGGAGACGCGAATTAAGCAAAGCACCGCAACCTACCCGCTGCACGAAAATCACCCTTCCCGCAAGATCGCGGAAGCCGTAGATACCTATTGCAACGAGCGGCAACTGCAAAAAGCCGAGGACATGCTGCGCAAGCTGGGGCGGGCGGTGGAGCAATCAGCGGACATGGTGATCATCACCAACCACAGCGGAAACATTGAATACATAAACCCGGCATTTGAGGCCATTACCGGCTACTCCCGCAATGATGTGCTGGGGTTAACTCCGCGCATCCTTAAGTCAGGGCAACATCCTCCAGAGTTCTACACGGGGATGTGGGAGACCATTCTTGGCGGACAGGTGTTCCGTGGTGTGATGATCAACCATAAAAAGAATGGTGAAACCTTTGTCGTGGAAAAGACCATCACCCCCTTGCGCGATGCTGAGGGGTACATCAGTCACTTCATTTCGACCGACCGCGATATCAGCGACCGGAGACGGCTGGAGTCACAACTGCAAATGGCCCACAAGATGGATGCCATTGGGCGCCTGGCCGGCGGCGTGGCCCACGACTTCAATAATTTACTGATGGTGATCAGCGCGTACGCGGAGTTAATGCAAGATTCGTTGTCCCCCCGCCACCCCCTCCTGCACAACGTGCAGGAAATCATGAAAGCCTCCCGGCGCGCGGCTGATCTGACGCGTCAGTTGCTGGCCTTTGGCCGAAAGCAGATGCAGGCTTTACAGCTTCTCGACTTGAACCAGGTGCTTAAGGAAATCAGCAGAATGCTGCCGCGGCTGATCGGAGAGGACATTCAACTCACCATCGTGCCGGGACGGAACATTGGTTGCGTGCGCGCCGATCCCATGCAGATTGAGCAAATCGTAATGAACCTTGCCGCGAATGCACGTGATGCCATGCCGGATGGCGGCAAGTTGACGATTGAGACCGCAGGCGTGGGACTTGATGAGAGCTATGTGCAGAAACATTCGATTGTTCCGATCGGGGATTACGTGATGCTGGCGGTAACGGATACCGGCCAGGGAATCGCGCCCGAGCACCTCTCCCATATTTTCGAGCCTTTCTACACCACCAAAGCAGAGGGGAAAGGCACTGGTTTGGGATTGGCGACTGTCTATGGAATCGTGAAGCAGAATGGAGGCTTCATCTGGGTGTATAGCGAGCCTGGACTTGGAACCACCTTCAAGATTTATCTGCCTCGGTTGACAAAAGAAGCTGGAGCAGCAAAGCCGGTGGTCACGTCAGAACCTGAAACTCCCCGAGGTATCGAGACTCTTCTGCTGGTCGAGGATGAAACCGCTGTCCGGCAGTCTACCGGAGAGTTTCTGCGCTTGAATGGTTACACCGTGATCGAGGCGAAAGATGGGGAAGATGCATTGCGCGTTGCCAAGAATCATGCAGGGACAATTGAATTAATGGTTACAGATGTCGTGATGCCACGCCTGGGCGGGACAAAACTGGCAGCCCAATTGGCCTCCACACGTCCCGACATGAAAGTGCTTTTTGTCTCCGGGTACGCGGAGAGTACCGTGCTGCGTCATGGCGCAATCGATGTCACCAACAGTTTTCTGCAAAAACCCTTTGGGCTCAAATCCATGGCGACAAAAATCCGGCAAATTCTCGATACCAACGTATCGCCTTCTCCGTCCTTGGCAACTCTCACCAATTGACTCTTGCACACCACTAGACCTTTCACACACTCTAGCTGATAAACTCAATGCTTCATGAGACTGCTCCATGAGGCCCGTCGCGATTGACGATCACTGTCCCTGAGCTGGCCCAAACCAATGGAATCAAGCAGGCACCGCGCTACCGTTGGGCCTTGGCTGCCTTATTCTTCTTATTTGGTGTTGTCTATTTTGGATCTCTAACCTCTCCCGCGCTCCTCGACGATGCCGACGCCAGCCATTCTGAAGCTGCCCGGGAGATGTTTGTCAGTGGAGATTACGTCACACTACACATCAATGGCGTCCGCTATTTGGAAAAGCCGCCGCTCCCCTACTGGCTGGTGGCGGGTGGATTCCACATTTTTGGGGTACATGAGTTGGCGGTGCGACTGCCGTCAGCGCTCGCCATCCTTTTGATGATGCTACTGGCCTACTGTTGGGGCCGCCGGGCCTTCGATACGCGCGTCGGAATCTACGCCGCGCTGTTTGTTACGACAGCCATCGGGTTCTACTTATTTTCCAGAATACTCATTCCTGAAGCATTGCTTAGCCTCCTGATTGCCGCATCGCTTTGGTTTTTCCTCACGGCGTTGGAGCCTCAGGCAAAGGCGTGGCGATGGTATGCGGGATATGCTTGCGCCGCCCTTGCGATACTGGCCAAGGGATTGATTGGCATGGTTTTTATTGGTGCCATCATGTTGGTGTTCGTGGTGCTCACCGGGGATTGGCGGCGATGGCGTGAATTTCGTCTGCTGTCCGGCACGCTATTGTTCTTGGCGATCGCCGCGCCGTGGCATTTGCTGGCCGGGGCCCGCAACCATAGGTTTTTCTGGTTTTATTTTGTCAATGAGCACTTTCTGCGTTTTCTGGGCAAGCGCTATCCCCGGGACTACAACAAACTACCGGCATACCTCTACTGGTCGCTCCATTTGGCGTGGCTGTTTCCCTGGAGCATGTATTTCCCTCTGGCCTTGAAAGATAGTTGGCAGACACTTAAGAGCAAGGTTGCGATTCCCCGCTTCGACGCGCGCACCCGTTTGCTGTGCTGGATTTGGGCTGGGGTCATTCTTGTGTTTTTCTCGCTGTCGACCAACCAGGAGTACTACACCTATCCCGCATATTTTCCACTGATCCTTCTGCTGGCAGTTGCGGTTTCGTCTGCCGAAGTGAAAGAGGCATCGGGTAAACGATCAGGCTGGCTGATCGGTGCGACCGCATTCATCGCGATGGTCTCGGTGGCATCCGGATGCGCACTGATTGCTGGATTGTGGAGTTCACGCCAGTTGCCATTTGTGCCGGACATCGGGACAGTGTTGGCGAAGCATGATCTGGCCAACGACACGCTCTCCATGTCGCACATGCTGGACCTGAGCGGAGAGTCGTTCGCCGCGCTTCGGCTGCCCGCGATGCTGGCTACAATTGCATTCTTGCTCGGTCCAATTACTTCACTGGTTCTTCGCTGGAAGCGCAGACACTGGGCTGCCACCTGGACGATGGCGGTGACTATGACCGTGTTCCTCTTCGCCGCTCACATCGCATTGCAGCGTTTCGAGCCTTACCTTTCTTCGAAGCCCTTGGCGCAGAAAATCGCAGCCCAAATCCAGCCCGGCGACAAAGTCATGATTTACGGTGACCAATCGTTTGGATCGTCGTTGCTCTTTTATTTGCAGCGCCCCATTGAACTGGTAAACGGGAAAAGTTCAAGCATGTGGTTCGGCTCTACGTTTCCTGACGCCCCCAAGATTTACTTGAGTGATGCTGATTTGCTGCGGGAGTGGGAGCTTCGACCACGCGCATTTTTCTGTTTGTGACGACTTATCAAAAGGCCAAAGTAGTGTCGTTTACTTCAGTCCCCGAAGTACGTGATTGCCGAAAGCTCGGGCAAGACGATTTATAGCAATCGTCCAGCCCCGTAGGTGGCCCAGTTTGTTTTCTCCGCGCCCTGGGCGGAGTCTTTGCGGTCAGGGTCTTGGATTTATTGCAGGTCAAGCGAAAGATCTTGATCGCAAGGGCCGCTAAGAACTTCGGCAAAGGGCGCGAAGAAATTTGAGTTGGGCCGCTACCCGCCTCTAGCTCGACTCCATCCTTTCGATTCGGCTATGATTCAGCCTGATGCCGACCGCGCCGGGAACAATTGATTGCCAGGCAGTCATTCTCGCCGGCGGCCTGGGCACGCGGTTGCGCCCGGTTACGGAAACAATTCCCAAGCCGATGATTCCGGTTTGTGGAAAACCGTTCCTGCAACATCAGCTTGAGTTGTTACGGAGCAATGGAATCGAGCGGGTCTTGTTGCTGGTTTCTTATCTTGGGGAACAAATTGAACAGTTTTTCTCCAACGGCGGCCCGCTGCGCATGGACCTCAGTTACTCTTACGAACCCTCGCCTTTGGGAACTGGAGGAGCACTGAAGAACGCCGATTTTAAGCTGGACGAGAACTTTTTGTTGTTAAACGGCGATACTTTCCTCGACGTGGACTATCGCGCGGTGGTTGCCGATTTCTTTAAACACCAACCCGAAGCATTGATTGTGGCGCGCAGGAGTGATCAAATGCCTGTCCCCTATAACCTGGCCGTTTCTGCCGCCGGACGGGTCACTGCCTATCAAAAACGAAATCCTGAGAACATGACTTGTACGGATGCAGGGGCGATCGTTCTCGCGCGTAAAGTTCTCGACGATATCGCCCCAACTCAAGTATGTTCGCTAGAGGAAGAAGTTTTCCCCAAATTGATCAAGCGGGGAGAGATGCGTGCCTGGGTAACTCCTGAGCCATTCTTCGATATGGGTAGCCCTGCTGGACTCCAAGCGTTGAGCGAGAAACTGGCATGATCCTCGCCAAGTCTCCCTTTCGCATCAGTTTCGCGGGCGGCGGCAGCGATCTACCGGATTTTTACCGGCGGCAAACCGGGGTTGTCGTGAGCACTACGATTGACAAGGCGATGTATATCGCCATCCACCCTTACTTCCACGAAAAAATCCGCATCAAATATTCGCGCACAGAAGACGTATCCAATACATCGGAAATTCAGCATCCATTGGTGCGGGAGTGTCTGCGCATGATGAACGTCGAGTGCGGAATGGAAATTGCCAGCTTCGCCGATGTTCCGGCGGGCACGGGAATGGGCTCCAGTAGCGCGTTTACCGTGTGTTTACTTCATGCGCTCTATGCCCTCGACGGACGAAATCCGAGTGCTGCGGAGTTGGCCAGCACCTCGTGTCATATTGAAATTGATCGCGTCGGAGAACCCATCGGCAAGCAGGATCAGTATGCCACCGCATTCGGTGGACTCAATTGCATTCGCTTTCACCGTGACGAGAGTGTTGCGGTCACTCCTATCGTGTGCACCGCTGAAACCCGGAATGAACTCCAACGCCGCCTGATGCTCTTTTATACCGGCGGGGAAAGAGCCGCCAGTTCCATCTTGCAGGAGCAGGGACGAAATATGTCCCAGTCCGATAAGTTTTCCGCAGTCGTGGAAATGACCAGGCTCGCCG
Organism: uncultured Acidobacteriota bacterium; assembly: GCA_963837365.1. GTDB lineage: Bacteria > Acidobacteriota > Terriglobia > Terriglobales > Acidobacteriaceae > CAWBXL01. The sequence continues at coordinate 544,370 of CAWIMW010000001.1, read as the reverse complement.
AGGAACTTTGCCTGGCGCTGGGCCGCAATCAAATTGATTCTTTCGGCGAGATCCTGCATGCCGGATGGACCCTGAAATCGCAACTGGCGCGGGGGATCACCAATAACGCTATCGAATCCAACTATCGCCTGGCGCGCGAAGCCGGCGCGGTTGGCGGAAAACTGCTGGGAGCCGGAAGTGGAGGTTTTCTCCTGTTGTATTGCCAGCCGGACAAGCAATCGCAGGTGCGCGACGCTTTGGCGCATCTTCAGGAAATGCCGTTTGCCATGAGCAAGGAGGGATCGCAAGTAATTCACAACGATGGACAGAATGATCCGATTCTGGCGGCCAGACCTCCGGTACTTTCCAAGTAAGCCATCGCCTGTAACCCTTCCTCACCTTGCCCAAGTTCAGCTGCTACGGTATAAAATCTTAGTAACTATAGGGTTAAGGCCTATTTGTGAAAACTGAGGTGGTAGCCAGAGAATCGCTTGTGAAAGCCGCGGAGTACATCGGCGAGACGCGCGAGGTGCTGGCGCGTCTGGATACCGATCTTATCGACCGCATCAGCGAACAGATCTGGCAGGCCTACGTGCGGGACCGCACCGTGTACCTTTTTGGCAACGGGGGAAGCGCCTCACTGGCTTCACATCTTGCCTGCGATTTGGAGAAGGGTGCTGCTGCGAGTGGGCGGCGCCGTTTGCGCGCCCTCTCACTGAATGACAACGTGGCCATGCTTACCGCCCTGGCCAATGATTTGGATTACGCGGAAATTTTTGCCGAGCAGCTTCACCACATTGCGAAAGGCGATGTCGCGCTGGCTATTTCTTCCAGCGGCAACTCCCCTAACGTGGTTCGCGGGCTGGAAGTGGCCCGGCAAGCGGGCGCCACCACGATTGCGATTACCGGATTCAAGGGGGGACGCGTCAAGGCACTAAGTGATTTTTGCGTTATAGCACCGTCCGACAATGTGCAGTACATTGAGGATGCTCACTTGAGCATCCTGCACGCTATCTTCAGCGCAATTCGGCAGCGCATCCTTTCTTCTGCCGATAGAGAGTAACCCCGGTTTGTACGTCCTTTACTTTGTTGTGGCACTGGCCCTGGTTGGACTCGCGTCCTCCACAGTATTTCTGTTTCTCACCATTTTCGGGGCGGTAAAGTTTCATGGTGATGCCCGACGGGCAAAGGCGTTGTCCCCTCAAGATCCTGATTTTCCGCCGGTTTCCTTATTGAAACCGGTGCATGGGCTTGATGCGCGGCTCAAAGAGAATGTGGAAAGCTTTTTTGTCCAGCGATACCGTGACTACGAAGTTTTGTTTGCCGCCGATACTGCTGACGATCCCGCGCTCGATGTCGTGCGCGAGATCAGCACCCGCTATCCGCAGATCCGCAGCCGCATTATCGTAAATGGCAAACCCCCGTGGCCCAATCCTCCGGCATGGTCGTTCCACTGCATGACCGAAATCGCGGCCCACGACATTCTGGTTACCAGCGACAGCGACGTTGAAGTGCAGCCTGACTACCTGCGCCACGTTGTGGCCCCGTTGCTTGACCCCAAAATCGGTATGGTCACCTGCGTCTATCGCGGCAAAAATGCCGGCGGATTCTGGTCCGGCATTGACGCCATCGGCATGTCCGTGGAAATGACGGCTGGAGTCCTGGTGGCAAATATGCTGGAGGGCATGAAGTTCGGCCTGGGGCCAACTATTGTTGTGCGCAAGGATTCGCTGGCGAAAATTGGCGGCTACAAAGTACTCGGTGAATATTTTGCCAATGACTTTGTTATTGGAAATTTCATCGACAAGGCCGGCTACAAGGTTGTCTTGTCCGACCACATAATTGACCACGTTGTGCCGCCGATGACTTTCAAGCGCATGTGGGAGCGGCAAGTACGCTGGGCCAAAAGCACGCGCTACTCGCGGCCCAAGGGGCATTTTGGTACTGGGATGATCTTTTCGGTCCCATACGGGATTTTGGCGTGCCTAGGAATGACCTGGTTGGGGCACCCGGTCATTGGCGTCAGCCTGCTCGCCGCATCAATCCTGAATCGCCTTATTGAGTGCCTGCTAATCGGATGGGGAGTAGTTCACGATCCGCGGGCGCTGCGCTCACCCTGGTTGTATCCAATCCGCGACCTACTTGGATTCATTGTCTGGTGCGCAAGCTATCTGAGCAGAGGCTCGGTGTGGCGCGACAGCCAGTACAAATTACTGGAGGGCGGCAGGATTGTCCGCACCACACCCGGCAGTGAGCAAATAAGCTAGCCTCCGGTTTGTTATGGACCAGTTCTGGGTCGTCACCTGGGATCTATCCGCAAAGCTTTCGCGCTCGAAGGTGGCCGAATCGTTTCGCACACTGAGGTCGAGACCTGAGCCGCGGCTCCCGCCAGTATCTGGCCTCACTGAACCGAAAAGGCCAGCAATACATTGCCGCGCATGCCGCCCCACTGGCCGTAGCCGGAGTTGACGAAAACCATGCCATTGACGACGGCTGGGCCGGCGGCGTCCATGGATCCTCCATGCGCGGGTGGGCCGTTTACGGTCGGGAAATCGCGTGCGGTGTCGGTGTCCCAAAGAACGTTGCCGCTCGCGGTTGCATAGGCGCGCAGGTGTCCATCCACCGAACCGGAGAAGACCACGCTGGGAATGATGGTGAGTGCGGCGGATTGCGCTGGAGAACAGTCGGTCCGAGACGCGGCGCAGGGTGTCGCCGGCTTGGTCCACACAATCTTGCCGGTCGCAGGCTCAAGCGCGTAGAGCCCGCCTCCTTTCTTCGGGTCCAGCACCAGGCGATAGCCCTGCGGCGATTTCGGATCCGGCACTCCGCTCAATCCAAGATCGGAGATAGCCACATAGACGTTGCTGCCATCGGAAGCCGAGCCCCACTGGCTGCCTCCGAGCGGTCCGCCATCGCCCAGACGGGTTTGCCACAGCACCTTGCCTTTGGCGTCGGGGTCAAGCGCGTGGGCCATACCGGACTTTTGTGCAATCACCAAGGCCCGTTTGCCGGCGCCCAGGCTGAGCAAGATTGGTGGTTGGCCGAAATCGTAGTCAGCTCCATGCTTCGCCGGGCAATTGCCGGGAATCGGGATCGAGCACGCGTTGTTAAAGATGTCCTTCTCGGTAAGTTGAGTGGACCACAACAGCTTGCCGGTTTTGAGGTCCATGGCAAGGACTGCATCACTGGTGTCGGTCGGCGGGTCCGAATAATTATCGCCGGTGGCAACATAGAGTGCGCCTGCTTGCGAATCGACGGTTGGAGTTGACCAGACCGCTGCGCCCGAGGGACCAAATTGCTGCATTCCCGCGGGACTCTTGTCGGTAGGCTTGGCCGCTTCAGAGATGGTGAAGGTTTGCCATAGCTTCTCGCCGTCGGCGGCATTGAGAGCCACCACGCTGCCGCGAAAGCTACAGCACTGGTACTTTGGATCGCCAGCGATTGCCTCTTCAAAAGAAGATAATCCCTGATACAACACTCCGTTGTAATAGCGGGGGGTAGCCGTCGCAAGCGTGGCGAAATGATCGACGGGCCGGACCTTCCAGATCAGCTTGCCGGTTTCCGCGCTCAGCGCGTACACATTTGCACCGCCGTCGGCGAAGAACACAGCCGGTGACCCCGCGACCTCGCCGATGGCAGCGCCGCCACGGATGCCAGCGGCGGCGCGAAACACCCAGAACGTGCAGCCGGAATCGGCATCGAGCGCGTAGAAATCCCCACTGCCGGCACCGACAAATACGTATCGCCCGATGACGGCAGGCTGCGACCGCGTGTCGGTGACGTCGCCTAGATTGAACGCCCACTTGAGCTTGAGTTTGCCGAGATCAGCGGCGGCAAGCCCGGCCGAGGCGGCATCCTGGAAGCGGGAGTTGGTGACGCTTGTACTCCAGCCGTTCCATTCAGGGATGTTGGCGCCGGTGGGAAACGCGGGTTGCTTTGTACAAGTGCGGGCCGCAGTGGTCGCCGGCTTGGCGCCACCGGTAGGCGCGATGAAGCCAATCAGAGCAAAGATTTCAGCGGTGGAGAGACCGGCTGCCTGAGTTTTCATGACGCCGCTGGTCAAGGACTTGTAGATAGCTTCACCGCTCATCGCCTTGATCGTGCTCAAGGACGGAACCCGCGCGGCGGGCGTGTCGTGGCAGGAGGCGCATTTTTGCTTGTAAATTGCCGCACCATCCTGAGCGTGAAGTGTGGAGGCGATTAGAACAAGCAGACAAACGTATCGCATGGCATTCTCCTTTCGAGTGTTTTAGGCCGACGACGGACGTCGCTAGCCGCTAAATAAAATCACGCTTTCTGGATTGCAAGAAGAGCGTGACACCGACGGTGACAGCGATCGCTCCCAGCTCGGAGCACAGAACTATGATCTCCGTCGCATTCCAGACTGCGACTGGCCCCTTCCAGTTAATCGTTAGCGACGGGATTTGGGCCAGCAAAAACCACCCCAGCCAGTAGGAGGAGTTGCAGACGATACTGACGCCCACGAGCCATCCCTCGGATTCGCCGACCAGAGTGGTCGAGGAGACGAGACAAAAACCGATCAGCGGCAGCATGGCGAGAATGAGCACCGTGGGAATAGACCCGTTTGGAACTAGATGGCGGGTCTCGACGAGGACCACCGCGGAGATCAGGAGCGTGAGCCAGGGAACCAGGAACAGCGCCCAGATAGACAGCATTTTCGCGATGCTGTACTGCACCGAGGTGACGGGAAGACTCATGATGAACGCCAGGGTTTGTTTCTTTCGCTCATTCAGGATGGCTGAGCCGGGCAGCATGCTGCCCAGAATGCAGAGTGCCACAAAGAACCACACGATGCCGATGAGACGGGCCAGCCCGCCGAATTGCGTCACCAGCAGCGCAACCAGTCCGATCGCCAGCGTGAGCAAAATGAGCAGGCGGTTGAGACGCCAATCCTTCAGAACCAGATGACCGATGATGGAGCCCTTCATGCTTTCACCTCCTCGCGGCTGTGCTCGACATTGGCAACGAAAATCTCCTCGAGCGTCATGTTCTCGATGCGTTGAACGCGGGCGCCGGTCCTTTCATAGGCATTGGCAAGGTCCGGCACAAAGGCGCTGGCAGTCGCAACCGCAAGCCTTCCCTGCTGGCGCACTCCGATGATTCCGGGCAAGGCCGGGAGATCGATTCCCGAAGGGACTTCGAGGCGCAGCCGGCGCCAGCGGTCGAGGTACGCCTCCTTGTCCATGGAGTCAATGATTCGCCCGCGATCGATAAAGGTGATGCGGTCGGAAATCTGTTCCACATCCTGGGTGTTGTGCGAGGAGAACAGGATGCTGCGGCCCTCGTCCGCCATGACGTCGGTCAACTCGCGGAGAATCTCGTGGCGAGCCACTGGGTCGAGACCTGTCGTGGGCTCGTCCAGCACCAGCAGTTTGGGTTTGCGCGCCAGGACCAGGAGCAGGGCCGACTTCACACGCTGGCCGTGGGACAGGCCCTTGATCGTCTGGTCTGCTCGCAGCCCAAAACGCTTGAGCAAAAGCTGCGCGTAGGCGGCGTCCCAGTTGGAATAGATCGAGCGAATGAAATTCATGTGCCAGGCGAGAGTCATGGAATCGTAGAGGCGCATGTCCTCCGATGCGAAACCGATGTCCCATTTGGCGGCGACCTGTTCGGCAGGCATGCTGTAGCCGAGCACGCGAACTTCACCCGAATCCTGATGAACCAGGCCCATCAAAATGCGAATCGTGGTGGATTTACCCGCGCCATTAGCTCCGATGAGTCCCATAATCTGCCCTCGCGGGAGTTTCAGGTCCACCTTGTCCAGCGTGAAGTAGCGATATTTCTTGCTGGCTCCGCTCAGTTCTATAGCGAGATCTGTCATACGAGTTCTCCTTTCTTCTTGGCGGGCTGGTTCCCGGCTTCCTGCAAGCGGTCTTCAAGTTCCTCGGGAGACATGCCCAGCGCCGCCGCGATGCGGGCGGCCTGCTGCAAGTGCTGTTGCAATTCCTGCTCGCGCAGGCGGTCGCGCAAGCCCGCCGTGGCCGATACGCGCGAACCCTTGCCATGGTGCGTGACGATGATCCCTTCGCGTTCCAGTTCGTAGTAAGCGCGCTTGACGGTGATGACGCTTACCTGAAGATCGACCGCCAGTTGCCGTATGGAGGGAATCGGCTGTCCTTCGCCCCAGTCACCCACAGCAATGCGTCGTTTTATTTGCTCCATGATCTGGAGGTACATCGGGCGCTTGTCGGTTTGGGAAAGCGTGAACGTGCCGTCCATCTGTATATACTCAGTATACACAGTATACGAACGGCGTCAAGCTTTTTTCTGTGATTTTCGAGCAATTGCTGTGTTCCGAACCCCGCTTGGATCTAAAGACCCGGGATTTGCGAACTCGTTGCTCTTGTAGGTCGGCAATGCGGAACTGACGCGTCACCTACGATTGCTTCAATCGGCCCGCAATCTAGCCAATTTGCCGTCTCTGAGCGTGAATGAGGTGCCGCGCCACTCGACTGTGTGTCCCGCAAAGCTGGCGATCCAGACAGCAACAGCAATCAAATCACGGACTGGAACCAGCGCCAGCACCCGCAAAACGTTGTCGGTCTTTCAACACTAAACGTCCGACCACAAGGGCCACAAGTCATCCGCAGCAGCACCGCAACCATGGCCAGCCCCCACGCCCAGTAGGTGCCACGAATCGAAGCTAGAATCGAGTAACGCCCAGGGGACGCCGAAGGTAAGAATCACTCCTAAGATATCCCCAGCGGCGGGAGTCGCGCACACTGCGCGCCCAGCGCAGTTGATGGTCGAAATACTGTCCGAATTTGTAAGGCGGCAAAAAGGTCTCGACCACTACTTCGGACAATCGCACATGCAACCCACGCGCAGATATTCGACGGCCGAGTTCGTAGTCGTCAGCAAGATAGTCCACCACGGCCTCAAACCCGCCAATTGCCTGAAGATCGGATCGCCGGAAGGCCAAAGTCGAGCCCAGAGCAAAATGAATTCCCTTTTCTAATTCGCGTGCGGACAGCACGCCTCCGGAGAAATCCGTACTGATGCCCAGAGATTCCAGCCGTGATCCCAGAGTCTTGCTGGGAACACCGCGATATAAGCATGTAACCATGCCCACTTTAGCATCAGAAAGTGGAGCAATCACGCGCTGCAAGTAATCCGGTTCCACGCGGATATCGCTGTCATTGACGATCAGGTGCTCAGATTGCGCCGCGGGGAGCATTTGCACCAGGTTGCTGACTTTGCGGTTTGCCCCTAAGGTCGCGGTACAGGCCACCAGATGGATGGCCCGTTGGGGAAATTCGGTTTGCAGCTTGCGGACAAGCTCAACCGCAGGATCGTCGGCCTGGCTGACGCCGAAAATAATTTCGTATTCGGGGTAGTCGAGCAGGCAGTGACTACGGAAACTCTCATACATCTCCGGGTCGGTACCCTTGAGCGGTTTGAGGATGGAAACCGGAGGGAGAAACGAAAAACTTGAAGCGGTCGTCGCTTTGCGCCCCCGCAGGAACCTCACCGCTCCGGCGAGGCAGATCGCGTAATACCCGACGCTGGAAAGCGCACCCAACGTCGCCAACAGCTCGATGATCGAAATACCGTGGCGAATCATTCGTAACGCAGCGCTTCAATCGGGTCCAGGTTCGCGGCCTTCCATGCCGGATAAATTCCGAAAACCAGTCCTACACTGGCCGACGCGCAGAAGGCTAATACAACCCAGAAGGTGGACAGGCGGGCTGGAAGGGACGACCAAATCGTCGGAAGCAGCCAAACAATGAAAGATCCCGCCAATATGCCAATGATGCCGCCGATTGCGGTCAGGATCACAGCCTCAATGGTGAATTGCAATAACACATCACCCTTGCGTGCGCCGATGGCTTTGCGCACGCCGATTTCACGAGTCCGCTCGGTGACCGAGACTAGCATGATGTTCATGACACCGACGCCACCCACCATCAGGGCCACGCTGGAGACCGCGAACATGAAGATAAACAGCATCCCCGTCAGCTGGTTCCAGAGGTCGGACATCGCATCCTGGGTGAAGATGGCGAAATTGTCCGGGTCCTGCGGCGCAACTTTGCGGCGGCGGCGCATGACCTCGCGAATTTCGTCCTCGGCCTTGGCCATGTCTTCGTGCGAGGTGGCTTTGAGGCTGATCCAATAGCCGGTGCGCTCCAGTTCCGGGTGCAGCTTCTTGAATGTGCTCAACGGAAAAAAGATCAGGTTGTCTTCCGGATTCTTCCCGCCACCAAAGGCGCTCTTGCGTTTTTCTGCCACACCAATGACGGTAAAAAGCTGCCCGTCAATATTGATTTCCTTGCCCAGAGCGCCGCCGCTGGGAAACAGCTCATCATTCACATCGGCGCCCAGCACAATCACCGGCGCGCGACGTTCTTCGTCAATCTGGCTAAACCAGCGTCCCTGGGTCGGTTGCAAGTCAAAGACATCTTTCCAGGTGTACACATCCCCTTCGAGGATGGTGTTCTTGGTCTTGTGGCCTTCATACTTTACGGAGTAGGTGCCCGTGCCGAATTCAGGCCGCTGATAGCGCAATCCGCAGGTTGCCGCTTTCACATGGGGCAGATGAGCAATCGCCTCGTAGTCTTCGAAGGTGAGGACCTTGCGGGTACGCATTTCTTCCGTGGGCCGGCCGATGCTGAAGGGTTGGATGTGGAAGACGAATATCAGGTCTGAGCCCAAACTCCCGATGGATTCCATGACACTGCTATTCAGGCCGCTTACAAACGACGAAATTCCTATGACCACCACCACACCGATGACAATCCCAAGGATCGTCAGCCCCGAACGCAGCTTGTTGCCGCGTATGGTCGCAATGGCCATGTGCATGATTTCGCCGTAGTCTCGCCTTTTCATAATTCAAACCTCAGGGCCGCGATCGGATCGAGTCGAGCTGCGCGTTTTGCCGGGTACACGCCAAAGAACAATCCGACGCACGTCGATACGATCAGAGCAGCCATAACCGCCCACAACGGAACTGAGGATGGCATTCCGATCAGTAGCGTGACACTCTTGGCCACGAAGACTCCGCCCACCACGCCTAAGAAGCCGCCCACCAGGGAGACCGTACTGGACTCGATCAGAAATTGGAGCAAAACATCCTGCCCACGCGCGCCCATCGCTTTACGGATACCAATTTCGCGGGTCCGCTCGGTCACCACGACCAGCATAATGTTCATGATGACGATGCCGCCGACCACCAGCGCGGTCGCGGCAATGGCGATCATGGCGATAAAGAACGTCTGCGTCAGGTTCTGCCAGAGAGCCAGAAAGTTTTCATTGGTCTCGATGGCAAAACTGTCCGGCGCGCCCGGAGCGTCATGGCGGCGGGCCCGCAGGATTACCCGGGCCTGGTCCATGGCCGCATCCAGCTGGCTTCCAACACCGTCTGCCTTGCCGCAAATGATAATGCTGTTGTGCCTGCCATACTGTTTGAGATAGGTCGTAATGGGGATCATCACATAGTTATCACGGCTCTGTCCGAACGTTGTACCTTGCTTCTTCCCCACTCCGACCACGAGATAAGGCTGGCCTTGGACGCGGATTTCCTTGTCCAGCGGGTCTTCTCCGGGAAAAAGATTGTCCACAACGTCGGTGCCAATCACCGCGACCTGAGAATGGTTGTTCACGTCAGCATCATTGATAGGGCGTCCACTGTCCAGATCCATGTTGAGGATGGCCGGCATCGAAGGTGTGAGTCCGCGCACAAAGGTGTTGGTGATGGACTGCTCACCGAACTTTACCTCTCCGGCGAGGTTGGTGATCATGGCCCCCATATCCGCGCAACGGTCACAACCCTCGCTCACTGCGTAGTAATCCTCAAGGGTGATGTCTTTGCGCTTCTCGCCTTCAATCAGCTGGTCAATGTTGGTGATGACCGAAGAATGCTTGTTGATGATAAAAACGTCCGCGCCGAGATTGAAAACCTTTTCCGCGATATAGCGGTTGATGCCGCTGACGAAGGTTAAGACGGCGATGACAGCGCCTACGCCAATCACCACACCTAGCAGGGTCAAGATGGAGCGCAGTTTATTGGCCCAGAGGGATTGCAGGGCAACGCGGATGGCTTCGGAAAGGTTCATGAATCAGTCGTTGGTCTTTGGCCGTTGATCAACTTAAGTCTAACAAAGCCAGCCTAGGTACTGTATCTCTATACGGAATCAGAGGGTTTGCAGTTCAGCCAACGGCCAAAGACTAGCGACCAACGACGAGGAACGGGCGGGACGCCCGTCCCTCCACTATAATGAATCAGTTGGCAGCTGGACCGGACGGTCGCTCCCGCAAGGGAGAGGAAAGTCCGAACTCCGCAGAGCAGTGTGCCGGATAACGTCCGGGAGGGCCCCCAGGCTGGTTCAGCTGGGATCGCTCGACGGAAAGTGCCACAGAAAATATACCGCCATGTGCATCCCATGGATGCACATGGTAAGGGTGAAAAGGTGCGGTAAGAGCGCACCGCCGCCGCAGTAATGCGACGGGCAGGGCAAACCCCACACGGAGCAAGACCAAATAGGGAGGAAGTCCGGACTTCGGTTCGGGCACGTGCCGGCTTGGTGCGTCAAACCTCCGGGTAGGTCGCTTGAGGCGCGCAGCAATGCGCGTCCCAGAGGAATGACCGTCCCGCCGCAAGGCGGACAGAATTCGGCTTACAGGTCCGGCTGCCACATCTTTTTTATTTTCAGCAACTTGCTGAATTCTCCTGCGTGATTCACCTGGCCGGTGCAACCTCCACACGCCGATTCAGAGCTCTGCCATTGGCAGTTGCGTTGTCTGCCACGGGCCGGCTTGCGCCAAAACCTTGCGGCACGAGGCGGGATGAGTCAATACCGTGACTCTTTAACCATGCGATCACAGATCCTGCGCGGTTTTCCGAAAGCGTCTGGTTATGTGCAGCGTTCCCTTGGTTGTCCGTGTGTCCGGCGATCAGCCAGCGAGAACCAGGATGATTGTTGATTAGACCAAGCACCGCGTTGAGCGCGGGGGCGCTATCAGGCCTGAGCTTGGCTGAGTCTGTGTCGAAATGAATTCCGTAAACCGTGGCTGTTCCCGTTTGCGCAATGGCGCGCTCCAGCGCGGCAGTACCTTCTTCGTGGCGATGTAGTTGGATTTCGGCGTGCCCGGCCTGTCCAGAGACGAGATCAACCGGCACGGAGTTTTCGTCATAGCCCGGTGCGGCAGCCGTGGCCACTACTAGTCCAGCGGGCAATCCGCTCAGTTGGCACTTCCCGTGATTATCCGTTGCGGCGGCTTGGAGTGCCGCGGTTACGGTAGCGCCTGCAATCGGCGTGTGCTTGTCGGCGTCGGTGACCGTCGCAGCCAGCGCAACTTTGTACTTGAAGCCATGCGGATTGACCAATATGCGGACAAAGTCGATGGCGTATCCGTCGGGCACGTGGGTGGTCGGATCGTCAATCAGCAATTTCACCGTACCGGATTTCAGCAGAGGCCAGTACTCCGGCAGCAATCGCACGCTGATCAGTTTTCCGATTGGGCCACTCTGATCAAGCGCATTGATCGCGTACTCGAAACTTGGAATCCGGGTGCCGTTCAGGCTCACCTGAAAGTGCGAGTGCATGGGTACCGGTTGAAAATCATCGGCAAAAATCTGGACCAGGACGGCATCGATTTTGCCGGGTAATGCCCCAACGCTGAGCACGATCGGCTGGGGTGCGGTTAGCTGGTGGCCTCTTTTACAGCCAGCCTCAAGCTTCTCGGCAGTCGCGGGCGGCAACGGACCATTCGCCGCTAGCTGCTGCTCGATCGAGCAGTCTCCTAGCGCGCCGCTATAGCCATCTCCAGGGCCTGGGGTCACAGCCGAGCCGATCATGATGCGGTCGGTGCCGTCCGGCGCACCCGATGGTATCTTGTTTAGGTCGGGCCACTGGTGCGGTGGGGTTGAATTTCCCGAGAATGGATCGAATCCTGTCGGCCAGCCAAAACTAAGATTGTTAATGTCGCCCGTACGCGCGACCAGGTCTGCTTCCGGGCCACCTTCTGTGCGCTCGTATCTTAGTGCCCAATCCTTGCTTTGGTCGCCTGTTGCCGAGACCGGAATTACCGGATCAGCTTTCGGAGGCGCGGCGACAGAAGGAGCTTTAGCCGGCACCAGCTTTCCGTTTTCTAAAGTCCATCCATATGGAGCAGTAGAAGCAGTGCTGGAGCCACCTGAGGAAGAAGCCGACGAACCCGAGTTTCCACTGGTGTTCTGTCCAGCCGGGTGGTTGATGCCCAGTTCGCTGGCAACCTTGTTCATATCATTTTGCTTGTAGGCCTGTTCAATCGCATTTGCCTTCTGTTTCGCCCGGTAGGCGATGTACGCGCAACTTCCCATAACGATGAGCAGAAACAACATGAACAGGGCGACCGCGATCATGATGAACTTCAGGGCTTTGCTGCCGGCTGGAGGCGGGGCTGATGTGGAGGCGAGTGAATTCGAGCTGTGCACTACTTGCAATGCCGGGCTGTGCTCTTTCGAAATAGCCGGAGAAGTAGCGCTGGCCGCGGCGGGCACTCGCGCCCCACACTTCTCGCAAAACTTGCGCCCCGGCAACAACGGCGAGCCACAGCCCGCGCAGAATATCTTCCCCGGCGCACCAGGTTCGGCCGCAGCTCTCTTCTTTCCACAGACAGTACAAAATGTTTGACTCTCGCTGAGCGGCGCACCGCACCCTTCACAAACTATGTTCATCTTGTTCTCCTGGCGGAACGCGCGTTAGTGCTGCCATTCACTTTTTGGTGACCGTGCCTTCATAGTGCGTCGTGCTTACCTCGCCATTGCTGAAGGTCATAATGTTGTCGAACTGGAACTTCACCATGCGCCCATCATCCTTTGCGATCCAGGCAGAACCTTTGACGTTATAGTCGGTGGTGTGCCGCATGCCGAGGGCGTTGCCCATCGTCATTGCCCTCTTGATGGTGGCGTCAATTCCGGTCAGGTCAAAGTTGTAGCGGCGGGTATCGAAGCCGCCGGTCTGCTCATCGCCGGCGTACTTCACCCCCTCTTGCGCATCGCGAATGTGACCGTTCAGGTAGGCCATCGCAATGCTGCCTCGCACGGTCTGCCATGCCGGGCTGCCGTAGGGTGTGCCATCCAATTTTCTGCTTCGGTTGCTCGCCGGGAAGTTCTCGCTTCCAATGTGGGTGGCCGGACTGATATCGGTTTGTTGACCAGTGATCCCGCTGGGAGAAACGTCGGCTTCACAAAGATAGGTGAAACCGTCCGAGTCGCTTTTCTTGAATGACACGTTAAAGGTTGATGACGGCTTCTCAATGGAGCTGTCGAGCTTGTCCATAGCTTCCTGGAGGTCATCCTTGGCGCCGGATTGTGTTGTAGACTTGGCCGCCGCAGATTCAGAGCTGTTCCCCTCTGTCCCAGAACTTCGCCGGCCTGAATTGGATGTGCAACTCAGCAGGATCATGACGCAGGGGAAGACGACCGCGTAAAGCGCCCGCTTCATTGTGTGAGCAGACATAGAAACTCCTCTCAGTGCCAAGTGTGCCCCGAACCATCCCTGTTATCCCGCTTGCTTTGCAGCCAGGGCTCCGATGAACGGAATACGGAACTCCCGATTGTTGTAGGCCTGATACATCACGTAAAGCCAGAGCAGGAAGAATCCCAGCGAAATCAGCATGCGGATGGGAAAGGTGATAAGAGCAATCCCAGCGCTAATGTCGAATAGAATTCCGACCATAATGCTCCAGGCAATGCTGAACACAATGCACGCGGCACTGTAGAAAATCGACTGCATGGCGTGAAAGCGCACAAAGCGATCATGCTTGTACGGCTCAATCACCAGGAAAATGATCCCCGTGATGAAACCGACCACGTAGGCCAGCGCGCCGGCCACGTTGGACGTAAGTCCGCTGGTTCCGGGCGGTGTACCGGTGGTCGGCGACGGTTGAGTGACGGATTGCGCCGGCGCTCCAACAGGCGTGCCACAACCCGAGCAGAATCCCGATCCTTCTGTTACTGCTGCACCGCAATTTCCACAGAATGCCATTTCAGTGCCTCCTTTTCTACTTTTCACCACACGCGTTGATGTCTGGGTCCCTGACGACAAAATCCTTCTTTGCAAGAACGAGGTCCTTGTCCATGCCCTTCTTCCCCAAGAGATAAACGTCTGCGCCTGCCTGAAATTCGAGTAACAGATGCGTGAGTTTGCAGGGAACCATCGCCAGGGACCCCGCGGCGGTCATGGTTCCCACCGCAACCGTTTCGACGTAAGCCGCGGCCTCGGTCTTGAAGCTCGAGTTCATCTTCTTTTTGACCCATTTGCCGGCGCTGGAATTGGAGAGAAAATCGCTGAGCGAGTCCGCCAGCTTCGACGGAAAGGCCTCTTGCAGGACATCCATCGCAGACTGCAACCCAAGACTCAGGGTAATCTTGGGAGCGGCGAGGCCGATGAGGATCGCGTGCGGCGCCAGTGAGGCCGTGTCGACGTGCCCTATGCTTCCGCTTCCGTCCATGCTGCCGCTGGGTTGCGAAGTTCCTCCTTTGACCTGGAACCCCTCGTCCCCGTTGTAGGTAATCTGGAAGGAGCCGCTGGCTGCCTCCTTCTTCGCGCCGAATCCCGGCTTGAGGATGAGATTGGCGTTAATGGTGAGCATGAAGGGAATGCCGTCAATCGGCATGGGGATTTTCGCCAGAGGGGGAAGCTTGATATTTGGCTTGTCGATGCCGGCCGCATCCCCGCCACGAGTTGCCGCGTACTCGACATTCATTGCTCCGTTCAGGTTGCTGGCGTTATAGGAAAAGTCACTGAGATCGCCCTGGGCCACTTGCATGTCGGCCGAGCTGAGAAAGTCTTTCAGGTATCCCTTCGACGACACCATCACGCTCATGCCCTGGTAAGTTCTGGAAACTTTGAACGTCATGTCCAACCGGTTGGAACTGGGGGTGACGCTCATGCTGGTGTCCCAGCCGTCAACTTTTCCGGAGTAAGCGAGCGCCCCGCTCGCGGCATAGACCGTGCCATCCGGCATCCACCACATCCCCGATTCAGCGGTGTGCACAGTGGACGGGTCTTCTTTCTGCGCAAACAGAGAACCGAACCGGATCGGAGCATTCCATTTCAGGCGTCCCTGCTGGATAAAATCCGGAAGGGCTGCGTAATCTGTGCCCACGATAATGAGGTTGTCCTTCCGCGCTATCGCCAGCACCTTGCGCACCGCGACGTTATCCAACAAAAGGTTCTGGCCTTCGTGAAGGTCCTGGATGCGTTTGTCGGAGTCATCGAAAACGAAAACGTCTCCATCCGAGCCGACGCTCTTCAGAATGCGGTGAGTTGTCGCTTCGTCAATGCGTACCGTATTGCTGGTCAGAGTGACGTCAGCAATCGTCCCCGGTAGTTCGCGGAGATCATGAAAAGGCCTGACGACAGGTATGCCAGAAGATTCCGGCGACGCACTCTTTTTCGAGCAGCCAGTCAGGAATGCCAACCCGAGTACAACTAATATACACAATCGCCATTGCAATCTGGTCATCGCTCCCTCTCTTCCCGCTGCTCGTTGTCTCCGTTTGAAAACTATCCAGCTGAATCGGCTCATTTCTTTACCATGGCCGTTTCGTAATGTAGCTTGTTCATGCCGCCGTTCATCTGGCGCACATCTTCATCCAGGACAAGCTTCGCTGGGCAGCCTTGGGCCGTAATCCAAACCGTACCCTTCGCAGAGCCGCCGGGGCCTAAAAGTAATTCATAGCCGCCCTTTTCGTGTGCACTTCCGCGCGCGGTATCAATGGAGTATTTGGTCGTGTCATAGCCGTTCATTTTTTCCGTACCCTCGCGAACCATGGCGGAACTGCCGCTGAGAAGGCCAGCGCTGGCGGTCAGCATTCCGACGGCCCCGGTCAAACTCAGCGTTGCGCCGTCCCAGCTGGCGCTGTCCGAGTGCACGCCGTGAAACCTGTAAGGCTTAGCGTTGTCGATGGTAAGCGTGCCGTCCATGGTCTGTGGAGTGATGTCGGCTTCTTCCTGGCGGAAGGTTGCCCCTTCGACTTTCTTGAAGGAATAGTGAAAAGCTTCGGGCGGATTGTCGATGTGATCTCCAAGGCAATTCAGGTCAATCGAAACGTCCGTAGGGTTCGAGACCGCAGAAGTTTTATCTTCGACATTCTTTGAGGTTGAGCCGGAATTGCATGCGGAAATGGTGATCAGCGCAAGCGCCATCACTGGCAGGAACCTAAGTGTTGCCCATGACAATCCTTCATTTCGTTCCATTTCTGCTCCTTTCACAAACGGTCTTCCTCCAGATCAACCAGCCCACTCTCCTATTTCTTGACCATGGCTTCTTCGTAATGCGCATTCCCCAGTGGACTGCCGTCCTTTGCGTGCAACTCCTCATCCAGAACAAGTCGTACCGGGCATCCCTGCGCCGTGACCCAGACTGTGCCCTTTTCCGACCCACCTTTGCCGAGAACGCTCAAGTACAACCCCTGCTCTGTCGCGTCGCCACGTGCCGTATCAATGGAATATTTGACTGTGTCGTAACCGTTCATCGGCTCGGCGCCTTCCCGGACGACGGCAGAACTGCCATGCACCAGGGCCATAGTGCTGGACAGTCGTCCAATGGCACGCAGGTTGGATGAGGCCTCCTGCGGCGGCCCATGAAATTCCTGGGCACGAGGCAGGGAATTGTTTGCAAAACTGCCCTGGATCTCCTGCGGTGTGACGTCCGCTTCCTCTTCCCATCGATTGGAAGATTCGTCCTTGAACGTATAGTGGAAAGATTCCGGTGGACTCGAAAGGTGGTCCATCACACAGTTGAGATCAATGTCCGGCCGCGTACTGTTTTGGGCCGGGGCAGCGG
Source organism: uncultured Acidobacteriota bacterium (assembly GCA_963837365.1). GTDB lineage: Bacteria > Acidobacteriota > Terriglobia > Terriglobales > Acidobacteriaceae > CAWBXL01. The sequence continues at coordinate 527,597 of CAWIMW010000001.1, read as the reverse complement.
CTTGCTCCGTATCTGGAGTCTTAGAGGTATGGCTGGAGTTGCATCCGGATACGCCGAATGAGGTGATCGCCACCGCCGCGACCACGAGGTGCCTGAGAATTGTCATCCTGCAATCGACTAAGGATTTCACGCGTTTCTCCCTTCGCCTTTATCTTCCGCTATTGCGCATCTTCCGGAATCTGAAAAGTCCAGACCGCATCGAACATCAGGCCGTCACCCTGGGAGCGCGCCACATCTCCACCGGAGAATTTCTTGTCCTTTGAGATCGGGCGCAGCACCACGCCATACTCGCCGGGAGCCAGTTCAGCAGCAGGCGAGATTTTGTACTTCCCCGGAGCCAGTTTTTGCGATTGCGTTGTGACCCGCTCTTCCAGGAAATGCGAATAGATCTGCCAGTCGGCGGCTGGACTGGAACGCGCGTCCTCTTTGCCCTGCGTCGCTCCCAGGATGCGGCAGGTGCTTTGCGCAGGGGTCAGTTTTACGATCGCTGGTTCGTATTCATCGGGTTTTACTCCCAAGGCGCGGGAAAAATCGATGGTGAATGACGGAGATGCGCTCGGCAGCACATTTGCGGAAGCCGGCCCCGGCACACCCCAGACATAGGTGACCTTCGGCTGGCGGTGCGCCATCATGCCGCCAAGAATTCCCCCTGCTTGCTGTACCACCGAACCACCCACCGGGGAACTCATGTGACTCATGGCGCTGTAGGCCACGGTGTTGACTCCAGCCTGGATTCCCTGAGTCACCGCGGCATCGGCGGCCAGGGACTTCATGGACGAAGGTTTCGTCTTGGTCTCGGCCAGTTGAGTTTTCTCCAGCTTGAGTTCCTGGGTCCCGCTGCCAGCATTAGCCGTGACGCGCGGCATTCGCGACTTTGAAACCGGGGCGGCGCTGGCGGCCGCCTTTTTCGACGTTTGCGCAAAGGACAGACTCGCAACTGCGATTACAGCTATGAGCATGTTTTGAAGAGTTTTCAAGTTCATCGCAATCTCCTTTTTTTTCCGCAGCAGAACCTCAAGTGAAAAACGTTACGAGCCGGGCTTACCAGTCCAGGGATCGACGCCGCGCGGCCCCGTTACCCAAACGTTGATTCCGTAATTCGTTTCCGACCCGCCGACGAAACAATCGCCTTGAGAGAAGCCCCCGCAACTTCCGGGGGTGTAGTTGCACTGCTGTCCCTGCCAGCGCACCTGGACTCCCGAAGCTCCGTACCAGTCAATGCCCCAGTTATCATTCGAGGCGACAAACTTGCTGTAATTGGGATCGGTGCATGAAACATCGACCCATTCCATCCACGCGCTATCCAGTACGAACGTGCTGTGCAGATGGCTAAAGTCGTAAATGTCGCCGCCGCCTGCGGGGTTGCCGTTCGCATCCATCGTGTTGTCCCAGTGCACTTCTGCGGACAATCCCGGCAGGTTCGGCAGGACGGACGCGGATGACCCCGACGTATAGGTAGGCTTCCAGGTTTTGGTTATTGCGCTGTCCGGCCGAAACCCATTCAGCGCAAAGTAACTCTTGGGGATGGAATGCAGAAGGACGGTGTCCCGCGCCGCATAGAATTTGTAGCCGCCCTTGCTGGCTTGTTTGCCGTCGGCGCGCTGTACCACCAGGGTCAGATTGTTTTGGTCGTCAACCCCTGCCAGGTTGGGATCGAGATGAAGTTTGATCCAGTTGTCACTCCACTCCTCGATCTGGAGGTCTTTATGAAAGGCGCTTTGATAGTAAATGTAGACCTTCGAGTTCGGCCCAGGATTACCCAAGGAACAGCCGGTAATCGTGTAGAAGTTGTATTTCGCGTCTTGGGTAAAAATCGCCGGGTGAGGACCGCCACTGACCGTGAGAATTCGCATGCTGGGGTCGTGCCCGCACTGCAATGCAACCCCCTGTATCATTCCTGGTTGCAGCGTCGCATAGCGATTCGGCGAAGAATTGGAAGCGTTGTTTCCGGCAAGAGGAACAGAAGTGCGCTGCGTGGTTGAAGGCCGGTTCATCATGCCGGCTCCGCTGGTTGTCGACATGGTTCTTGAGGGCTGGGTCTGTACACCCGCAGGGTGAAGGCTCAGTTTCATCTGCGTAGCTTCGGCATCCGCGGCCTGCCTTTGATTCCGAAGGACCGCGATAATAGCCGTATCCTTGAGGGCGGCTTTGGGATTGGTGATCTTCTGGCCTTGCTTTGGGGCGGTGAGGCTTACTCCCGCGCGATGATTGCCCGCTTGGGCGATTCTACTGCCCCGCGAATTTCCCATAGAGCGCGGCGGCAACGGTTGCGGATTCAGTTCCACCTTGCCTCCGGGGTTCGGGCGGGCGCCGACTTGTCCCTGTGGGGGCTGGCTATTTCCCATGAGCATGCCCGAAGAGGCGCCTGGCGCGAGCATCCCCTGCCGAGGCGTGCTGGAAAGCATTCCTGGCTGCGCGCCGGAAGTCCCCGATGATTTCCCCGGACCACTGCTGCTCATGATGTGCACCGACGGCAACAACACGAAGTTCACGCCGTACGCCATGTTTTGGCAGGAGCCCCAGTGAGCAGCCAGATCCGACAAGGACGATGGGACCGCTTTCGGGAGCATGTTGCACTGAGCGTTGATAATTTTGATCGGGCCGAGGGCCGAGAACTGGGGCCCTGCCTGGGGCGTAAATGCTGTGGCCTGCGGAACGGTGAGTTTGACCTGGAGATCCGGACCCACGGGCACGTGATTGTACCCGTAGGCACACACGTCATACACGGCCACTTTGCCACCAGCCAGGAACGCCTTTACCTGTCCTACATATTTGAAGTTGTTACTAAGCGTGGTCATCGGAGTATAAGCCTCAAAAGGACCACCCGAAGAACTTGCGACGCTGACGGTGATCGCCATTCCGCCGCAATTGGAAGCTGGTTTGTGTGAAATCGAACTCGCGTCCCAGTACACATAGCCGTCGATAACCCCGGCAGCCGGCGCAGGAATAGGCGCGGTCGCCCTGGAGATTTGACTATTGGGCGCCTGCCGCGCTGGTGGCTGCTGACGCTTTGGATCCGGCGCCGTCAAGCTGCGGTTCGGCGATGGCGCCGTCCTCGACACCTGTGCGGCGACGCTCACACACAGCAGCAGAACCAACGCCCCCGAGACGGCCACTCCAGCGATCCTCAGGCCAGTATCTGTTCTCCACATAGCTCCTCCTCCGACGCAGAACCTTCTGCGCGACTGCATGTTCGTGGAATACTCCGGTAAGGACGGCGGGTCAAAGGAACTGCGACTGAAACGGAACTGACCTGTTAAGCCTCGCAGCAGCAGTCAGTTGTGAGAAGAAGTGACCAGAAAATCACGGCGCAAGATTTCTCTGCGGCTAAGAGCCAGGAACCCAGGGAAGGCTAGTGGGGGTTACCATTCGCAGCGACCTCGTTCGCACTGGACAGTGCTTCGTCCGCATGGCGGGCTAGCAGTTTGAAACCATGGCCGCGCGCTTCTGAGGCGAATGCAGTCAATAGCGCCCGGCCCGAAGAGGCATTGATCTTGAGCTGGAGCTCTGCGTAAGCCAGCCGAGCTTCGGCTTCCAGGCTGTAGTAGCCGAGCTTGCGGGCGGTCGAGATGATTGTGCGCAAATCCTGGAGCGCAGTTACCGAACTCGACGAACTGTGGCCGGAGCCCGCCATTTCCACGCGGGCTTTCTGGATGGCGGCAGGAATCTTCAGCGCTGGATCCGCGCTGGTGAGACTAAGCTGAACGGCGCGCTCGTCCGCGTTGCGCGCTTCTTCCACGCGATCCTGGGCCAACAATGCGCGGCTCAGCGAGGTGTACGCGCTGCTTGCATCCGGATCGCTCTTGTCCTTTTCGAATTCCGCAATCGCCGCGCGCAGGACGGGTTCTGCGCGTTCGGGGTGGCCTTCTTCAAGGTCCAGATTGGCGATCTCAGTCTGACTCTCGGCTACCAGCGCCGCTGCTCCCAACTTTTGCCGAATGGCCAGCGTCTGTTCAAACTGTGATCGCGCTCCGGCCAGATCATCCGCCGCTTCCAGCGCCTCCCCTAGTTCGAGCATCGCGCCGGTCAAGTACTGATACCCCCTTTGGGATGGTCGCAGGACATCAATAGCCTGTTGCGCACGATCGCGGGCCTCTTTCAAATTGCCGCGATTCAGTTCGAGGTCGGCGAGCCTGTACACCGCGTAGCTGGGATCGCCATGGTCCGTGGTCGCAATCAGGTCCAGGGTCTGCTCGTAAAGCTTCTGCGCCCCCGGCAGATTGCCTTGCAGGTAAAGAATGTCCGCGATGTTGGACATCGCCGTTGCCGTATTTTGCTTGTCGCCGGCCTGCTCGAAGTGGGACTTAGCCTGCTGATAGAGCTGCTCTGCGTGCGCGAGCTTTCCTTCGTTGGCGAAATTGATGGCCAGGTTGTTCAGGATGGCCCCGGTCTTCTCGTGCTCTCCCAGGCCGGCAAGCAGACCCAATGCCTTTTCGTAGGCGGCGATTGCATCTTCAAAGTGCCCCTCAGATCCTTTGCCATCCCCGATCAGGCGAATGGCATCGGCGGCACCCACACGATTTCCCGCTGCCAGAAAAATGTTGTAGGCCTGCTCGCAGGCTGGCGGACCCTGATCAGGATGCTCGCCGTACAACAGATTCATGCACTCCTCTTTCTTGGCTTCGGCGTAAAGAATCGTCTTGCCTTGCTGCGAGGCTTTGCCGATCGCATTCCGGATCAGCACCAGGGAGGCGGGCCGGTTTGCTTTGGTCGCCCGAGCTTCTGCCAGATCGATTCGCGGGTCTTCGGAATAAGGAGGAGGCAAAGCGCGAAGCTGCCCCAGAACTACCATGGCTTGGCTGCTGTTGCCGGCGAGCATGGCTGCGTTCGCGAATCGCAATCCGTAGTCAACGTTGTCGGGAAATAACTCGTAGAGCGCGTGATAGACGGACGCGGCTTGTTCTTGGTTCCCCAAACTTCCGTAATATTCGCCTTCGACCATCATGTGGTCGGCACGTGGCAAGTCGGAAGAGAGATCCAGCGCCTTCTTCGCTTCATCCCGGTGTTTCTGCTCGTAGCCGAGTTGCGCCCAGGCCCGCGCCAGCATGGCATGAGCCAGGGAGAATTTCGGGTCGGTCTTCACCGCCTGTTGCAGGAGATCCTTGGCGGCGAGCGCATCGAACTGACGCAGCTTGGCAACTCCCAGCGAGTAGAACCGCGCTGCGTCGGGGTCCAAAGGCAGCGCGGCCAGCACTCCCGCTTGATCCGTGTCTTCAAGATGGGGCACTCCTAGCCGGTCTCGGAGTTTTTCCCCCGCACGTGCGACCAGCCGGAACAGATCCTCCGTGCTTCCGATCTCAGCAATCTCCGCGAGTATTTCACCCGTCGTGGCATCCTGTAGGCGCACATCCAGCCGCAACTGTCCTCGATCAGGTTTGCCGATGGTTGTATAGGAGCCCAGGACCAACAGGTCAGTGCCTAACGCGCTTCCGACCCGACTGGTTGTCCCACGATCCAGTGTGTCGGTCTGAGACCAGGGTGAGGTGACGCGCAAATTTGCCACGTCCTCTCCGGATACCATGCGAAGTTGTTCGCCCGCTGCTAGCTCCGTGCTCAACATTTCCGCAAGCGCCGTGGAGAGCCACGCGTCTTCGGGTCTGTCCGAAAGGCTGTGGAAACCGAGGACCGCCACGGACTTGCGCATCTGCACCTGAGCATTACCATGTGAATGACCTGTGGGTGTGACCACTCCACGCCGCATCAGCCACTCGGCTCCGAAAAGGAGGACGACCACCACCACCGCCGATGCCACATATCTAAGGATGGCACGATGCGATTTTTTTGCCGTGACGGATGGTGGAGAGTCGGTGTGTTTACCGGCCTGCACGGTGCTGGCTTTCGCCGATTTTTTCAGGACAGACTGCCCGTCTGCCGCCGGCAATTCTGGGGCCGCACTGCTTGTGACTGGCGCTATGAAGCGGTATCCGCGGCGGGGGACAGTCTCAATGAAGCGAGGATTGTCCGAATCATCATCAATGGCCGCACGCAGCTTCTTGAGGATGACGTTGAGACTGCCATCGAAATCAACGAAAGTGCCTTCCGGCCAAAGTCTTTGCCGTAGCTCGTCGCGGCTGACGATCTCTCCTGGCTGTTCCAGTAGAAGGATGAGAGTGCGGAAGGGTTGGTCCTGAATCTTTACCCGCGACCCATTGCGGGTCAGCGTGTTGCGGGTAGGATCTGCCTCGAATAATCCGAACCTGAAAACCTGTGCCGAAGAAACCGGGGGCTCCATTGGCGATGGACCTGAAATGCCGCTGGCATCATAGCATGGCCACTTCGACGCGTCAGTAATTCCTGTAATCCGCAGAACCGGAACAAGTTATCTGGTCAGGAAAGAGTAATAAGCAGTTCCTTTGACCGCTGTCCGCTGGTCGGCTATTCCTGTGCTACGGCCGGACCCGAGAGCCCGGACGTATGCGACAGGAGTCACCTATGATCGGGCGGAACGCCAGTCTTTTTACAATGCTTGCCGTCGCCGCGGCGCTGTCAATTCCCCAGGGAGCCGCGCAACAGTCAAGCACTCAAGCCAAAGCCGGCACCAAGCAGGCCCTGCCAGAAATTTCCGCGGAACAGTTTCGCAAGGGAGTGACTGACAAGCTGATGAAGAGTAAGGGGAAGGTAACCGCAAAGAAAAGGAACCCCAACGCCGGGGAGAAAGGGATCAAGCCGTCTCTCGCAGCAGTGCTGCAACTTCAGAAACTGGCCGCAACCAGCGCACACCGGCACACGGTGGCGCCGATGCAAACTTCCGGAACTCAAACAGGCGCTGGCGGGGGAATGTTGGGGTCCGCTCGTCCTCTTCTGACCCCGCAAGCGCAACCTGGATCTTTGAACACAAAGTCGGCGCCTGCCCCAGTAGGGATCCGGGCGCAGGTTCCTTCGCCCAGCACCGGGCCGAGTCACACCATGGGCGAAAACCCTACCGGCAAGTACGCTCGCGCTGGGGGGACACCACCGACCTCCGTGCAACCACAAAAGCAACCGGCCAATCCGAAGTCGATCGCGCCTAAGCCACTCTCGGTGTGCTTCGGGCCAGGAGTACGTGCGGTCAACGGTCGTGCGGGGGGCGTGATCTTTACCCCCGTTCTGGAATACAACGCCTACACCATCACCGGATGCCAGTTCGGAAATCAACCTGGGCACGCTTATCTGGTCGGGAAACTTCATGCCCAGCAGGTTGATCTTCAGGTCCAGTATTGGAGCGACAACGAGATCGACGCCCGGGTCGATCCGAACATCAGCGGCGAACTCGACCAGGACAATATTTCTCTGGTGATCGCGCCAGCCCAGGCGCCCCAGATCAAGGCCACAGGATTCAAGTTTATGGCCGCTCGTTCCGACCCCGCCGTTCTGTTGCCGTCCATCCCATCCTCCTGGGTGGACTTGCAGAAGGTGACCGCACAAGTGAAGCAGTTCAACCCCCCGACCGTTCCTGCAAACTACAGTTCACCGGCCGCCGGCGGATTGGTTCCGCCAGCAGCGAATGGCGACTCTGCTTACGTGTCGCGCGAGTTCGCCGCTAAGTTCACGGAAGGGGGAGACTGGTATCACTTCAACCATCTTGCTTCGGGTTGGACCACGGATTCCATGCAATTCTCCAGCTACGACGAAGACTCCTGTCCCTACATCGTCACCTACAAAGAGACCATCGGGAAAGCTTCTGCGGAGTGGATTGGCGACGACATTCGAGTCTGGTGGGCGAACACCTCGTGTTCCGGTTTCATGCCTAGCCCATTGGGCATTCCGCTGGCGGTGTACACCAACCATACGGGATCGTATTACGCGCTGAACGTCTGGGTACGTGGGCCCCGCTGCACCGATCCCCTTACCGGCAATGCGCAGCAGAAGTGCATTCAGAAGGTGAAGCAATGCGGGAATGAAACTTGCCAATAACCCGTTCCATTTCGACAGGTATGCGTGTGCGAAGCAAGGCCGCGCGAGCCATGCGCCGACGATATTTTTCGCTGATGTTTCTGCTGGCCTTCTGCACCACGCACTGGATTTCCGCGTTGGCGGCCACCGCGGTCGCACCAGAGGTTACAGTCGCCACCTTGCATGGCAAGCCGCCCACCGACCCCGACGGCCAGCGTCAGGAACTTCCCCCGGAGCGCTATGAGAAGCTGAGCATACAGGCGATGGCCAATGCCAGTTTCCGGCTTGGCCCGAGAATCAAGAACCCACACATCTCCATTGGCGGACTCGATCCCGGTATCGTGCGAAGCTTGCAAGAACAAATCAGCTACTTCGAAAACAGCGGGGCCCGCCGCACCTCATCCACAATGAGGAATGCATCCCCTCACCCGAGCGCAATCTCTGTGAACAAGAAAGGGAGGCCCAAACCGCAGCTGCTCAATCAAAGCAGATTGTCGAGTGCGGAAAGCCGGTCCAGCGACGCCTGCCAGACACCCGCGATTCGTTTGGTGAATGGAAAATCCACAGCAGTGGTTTTCACTCCGCAAATTCCTGGCAATGTTTACACCATCGAAGGCTGTGCCTTCGGGATGGTGCGCGGGCAACTCCAGCTGGAGCCCCATCCGACGCTGCTGGGTCAATCCGCACTACCCATTGCTCTACAGATTGACAGATCTCCTCACGCCTGGTCGGACACGGAGATCAATGTTCATATTGATCCGCGCCTTTCCGGGGTCGCAGACTCGCCGGTCACGCTGGTAATTTATCCCGGGAAAGGCCAGCGCCTGGAGTTGCCGGGGTGCCTATTTATCGCAGCCCGTGGTGAACCCAGGCTGCTGAGCACGATTGCGGCGTCGTGGGTGAAACTGGCCGCCAGCACGACGTCATCGCACTCCATCCGGCAACTGGAGTATGTGTCGCCGCCGGCCCGAAGCGAGGATGTCCCACGGGACCTGAACCGCGCGTCTGGACTGGTGGTTCGCTCCGATCCAGGCCAGTTCGGAGGGGGCGAGGATTTCTACGATTTTTCCCGGTTGAATCCAGGGTGGGTGGTCGAGAGCGCGCAGGTACAAATCTACAACATGGCGTGCCCCGGTGATGTCACACGCGTGGAGAAGGACGGGGACTGGAGCACGAACTTCGATGTGCACGGCTTTACGGTAGCGTGGGCGAGCAATTCGTGCTGGTCGTATATTCCACCGGTGTTCCGCTTCAGCATGAGCTCCTCGGAGTATGCGATCAAAGTGTGGGTTGTCGGGCCAGTGGGCATCGAGCCGACGCGAATGGATTTCTGAACAGAAAGTGCAGCAAAAATGAAAACACACATTCGAAACGGAGGATAACGGTGAGAAAGATAATGATCGGATTATTGCTGTTCTCGGTGGGGGCTTGGGCACAGAAGAAGTTCCAACCCCTGAACGTGAAGACGGGGCTGTGGGAGAGCACCATCACTTCCACAATCAGCGGCCAGCTGCCGGTTCCGGCAGAGATGCTGAACAGGCTAAGTCCGGAGCAGCGTGCTAAATTCGAGGCGCGGAGGAAGGCACATTCCGGAACCAGGACAAACACCACCACGACCAAAACCTGCGAGACCAAAGAAAAGCTCGCGCAAGAGCCATTCAACGATCAAAAGGAGTGCAAGCAGACCCTGCTCAAATCCACGAGCAGCCAGGCAGAAGTAAAGCTCGAATGCGACTTCGGCGGTGTCATAAGTACTGGAACCATGAGCCTCGTGGCAGTTAGCCCTGAGGGGGTCAAAGGTTCCGGTCACATGACTTCCAGAGGGGAAGGACACACAATGGACACTACAACATCGTTCAACGCCAAATGGCTGGAGTCTTCTTGCGGAAACGTCAAATGATAGCAATGTTTTGCCCACGCGGCTGGAGATGAGGACTCAGATGATGAACATCGCTCGGGAGCCGAGCGACTGATTGCTGAGATCCTCTGCGTCCGCTAAACGTGTTCCTGACACGTGGGATCGAAAGTGTGATTCGTCACTAACCTGACTGGCCGACGGAGCAACGGTCAGTTGGGGGGCTCAGTCGCTGCTGATTTTGTCTTTGACTCCAATCGAACCTTTAACTGGGTGCGCCGAAAATCCCCTGGACTTATGTCTCCCGCGTAGGACTATTCTTCTGCCTCACAACCCGGCCTCATTCCGATCCGATTCGATCGGAGACACCACGAACCGGTCATCTCTTCATACCGATAAATATTGTTGGCTCCTGGCGCGTTCCCTGTCAAGGAGGAACCATGCGTCCACCGCTACAATGCCGTTCCATACGGCGATCTTGCCGCCCATTTGTTCTGATCATTTCTCTTATCGGCCTACCTTTGGGATTTTGTTTGCCCAGAAAGCAGCCCCGCCAATACCGATTGATCTTCAACCGAAGTGAAGATCAACGGAACGGTGTTAGAGGTAACCCGCCCCGAAAAAGATAAAGACAGCCTCCACCTGTCGCTTAAGAGCGGAGAAGAGACCATTGATGTCTTACTCTGCCCCAAATCATTCCTTGACGAGATGGGTGTTAGTTTTAAAGGAGATGAGATATCGCTCACCGGGTCGAAGGTCAAGGTGGAGGACGGAAGCCTGATCCTCGCCCGAGAAGTGAACAAGAGCGATGACCAGCTCCTGCTCCGGGATGGTAAAGGCGCCCCAGTTTGGAATTGGAAACGCTAGACAGGTTCAGTTTAATAGTCGGCGTTGATGTGGACGGATTTTGTAAGGATCCTTTTTATATGCATTGTCCGCACTACGTGGAGTAGTCGGCGTTGATGTGGACGTATTCAGTTGTCAGATCGGTGGTGTAGAAGACGACTCCGTTCTTACCCCGGCCGAGCTTTACCCTGACATCGCAATTGGGTTGCGAAAGCGATTTGTGCGCTTCCATTTCATTGAACTTCTGGACCACCCCCTGGCCAAATACTTTCTGCCGCGCAATCCAGATTTCAACTTTTTCGGTTTGGATGGGAGCGCCGCTATAGCCAACCGCAGCCAAAATCCGCCCCCAGTTGGGATCGGCTCCAGCCCATGCGGTTTTTACCAATGCGGAATGGGCAATGGCTTTGGCCACCAGCATGGCTTCATCGCGGCTTTTTGCCTGCTCGATGGAAAGACGAATGACATGTTTTACGCCTTCTCCGTCACTCACCACCTGCAACGCTAATGAGTGACAGATCGTCAACAACGCATCCGAGAATTTCCTGGCAACGCCTGCGTCGTTGATGCGAATCCCGCTCTGGGCGTTTGCCAGGAGCAGTAGCGTGTCGTTGGTCGAGGTATCTCCATCCACGGAAATGCAGTTGAAAGTCTGGTCGCAGGCGGTCTTGAGCAGTGGCTTCAGATTGCCCGCAGTGGCGGCAAGGTCAGTAAACAAATACACCAGCATGGTCGCCATCTGCGGGTGAATCATTCCCGAACCCTTGGCGATCCCAAGCAGGGTGAATTTCGACTTACCCACTCCGACTTCAACAGAAGCTACTTTGGCACGAAGGTCGGTTGTCATGATCGCGCCAGCGAACTGTTTAATACCTTCCACACCAGCTTCGCAGTTGGCAATCAATCCGGGAAGGTTGGCGATAATCTTTTCTTGCGGTAGCGGGACGCCGATGATCCCAGTGGATGATGGGAAAACTTCTTCCGCCTTAATGCCGAGTGCTTTTGCGGTCTCATGGCAAACTTCATGGCACGCCTGAATTCCAGCCTTGCCGGTGGCGCAATTGGCGTTGCCGGCATTCACAATCACCGCACGCACAAGGCCACGAGTTCTAGCCAACGACGAACGACCAACGACTAACGGCGCTGCTATGACTCGATTCTTCGTGAACATCGCAGCCGCCGCAGCACCGGACGGCACACTCGCCAGAGCCAGGTCAGGACGTCCGCTGACTTTAATGCCAGCCTTCACTGCGGAAAAGGAAAATCCTTTGGGTAGATAAATTGTGTCAGGAAAAACGGACGGCGCGCTCATCTTCTAGACCAACGCCTCGATCTTGATGATCATGTTCTCCGGTTCCGGCAGGATGGCAAATTTGGGCAATTCGCCCTTCACCATGGCAACTTCGTCGCAGCAGTGCAGGCGCGGGCAGACGTGGCAGTCTTTATAGATTTTGTCGGGGAGGTCTTCGCGCCTGGCCTCGGCAAAACCCAGCTGGGCGAAGAACTGCGGTTTGCGGGTAAACAACGAGATGCAGCTTACCTGATGTTTTTCTGCTTCTTCCATCAAGGCTTGCACCAGTCGCTTGCCGCCGCCCTGGCGCTGGTACTTGGGATCAACCGTGATCGAGCGTATTTCCGCCAAGTGCAGCCCGTAGAGGTGGAGCGCTCCGCAACCGATGATTCTGCCGCGATGTTCGAGCACAACGAAGTCGCGCACGTTCTCGCAGATTTCGGCGAAATTGCGCGGCAGCAAGGTTCCATCGCCGGAATAAGCACAGATCAGGTCGTAGACTTTTTGGGCGTCGGGAAGGATGGCGTCACGCGTGCGCATGAATTTCCTCCCGCATGGAACTGATCTTTTTTCTCGCCTCAGCAATTGCCTGGCGCACACGTGCCGGGGCCGTACCGCCGGGAACGTCGTGGATGGCCAGCACTGCTTGCACCGTTAAGCAGGAGTAGAAATCCTGGTCAAACTTTGGATTCAACTTGCGCAAGTCCTCCAACGATAGATCTTGCAGCTCACAGTTTTTGGCCAACGCCATCGAGACGGCTTTGCCGATTTGTTCGTGGGCCAGACGGAATGGGACGCCACGATTTACCAGATAGGTGGCGGCGGCGAAGGCGTTCATGAACCCGGTCTGGGCAGCCTGCTGCATGCGTTCGCGATCAAAATCTACGGCCTTCATCCATCCGGTTACTAGTGGCAGAAGTGATACCACGGTTTCCGTCGCTTCGAACAGCGGCTGCTGCGTGTCCTGCAAATCTTTGTTGTAGGCGAGCGGTAGGCCTTTGAGCGTCACCATGAGCGCAGTGGCGTTGCCGAGCATACGTCCAGCCTTGGCGCGGGTGAGTTCCAGCAGGTCGGCGTTTTTCTTTTGCGGCATGGCGCTCGAACCGGTGGAGTAGGCCTCGGGTAAATGCACGAAGCCGTATTCCTGGGTGGAGAACAGAAGCATCTCCTCCGCCCAGCGACTGAGATGCAGCGCCAGCAGTGTTAGAGCATTGACAAACTCCATGACGAAGTCGCGGTCGCTGGTGGCGTCGATGCTATTGGCTGTGGGAGTGTCGAAACCGAGTTCCGATGCCATCATCCGGCGGTCCAGCGGCAGCGTGGTTCCGGCAATTGCGCCAGAGCCGAGCGGGCTGACATTCAACCGCTTGCGGCAGTCAGCCAGGCGATCCGCATCACGGAGAAACATTTCTACGTAGGCCAGCAGCCAGTGACCGACCAGGACTGGCTCTGCACGCTGGAGGTGCGTGTAAGCCGGCATGGCTGCATCACCCGCTTGTTCGGCACGTTCTACGAACGCTCCGGAAAATTCCGCCAACTGCTCATGCAGATGATCGATTGCCACACGCACATACAGCCGCAGATCAGTCGCAATCTGCTCATTACGGCTGCGTCCGCTATGCAGTTTGTATCCCGCATCGCCGCCGATCAGCACGACGAGCTGCTTCTCGACGAAGTGGTGGATGTCCTCGGCTTCTTCGTCCTGAAGAAACTCCGGAGAGGCGGACGCCTTCTCGCCGATCTGCTCCAGCCCTTGCAGGATGGAGATCAACTCGCTCGACAAAAGCACACCAGCATTCTTCAACGCTTGAGCGTAGGCCCGGCTTGCCGCCAGCTCATGCTTGAGCAACCGGCGGTCGAAGTCGAACGAACGCTGCCATTGTTCGAAGCCGGGATCCAGCGGCTGCCGGAAGCGGCCCGACCACATCTTCATTTCAGCGCCTCTTTCACCTGTTGCGCGTGCACCTGCGCGCGCGAACGCGAGGGCAATCCGAGAATGCGGATGAAGCCTTCGGCGTCTTTCTGGTCGTAGCTGTCGCCCATGGTGAACGACGACAGGTCGGTGCGATACAAAGAAAACTCCGACTTGCGGCTGACCACAGAGATGTTGCCCTTGTAGAGTGATAGCGCGACCGTGCCGGCGACGTTCTCCTGCGTCTTGTCTACGAAAGCATCGAGCGCTTCACGCAGAGGCGTGAACCATAGGCCGAAGTAAACAATCTCCGCATACTTCAGTCCGATGTGCTGCTTGAAGTGTGCGACTTCGCGTTCCAGGCAAAGGGCTTCCAACTCGCGGTGCGCTGCAACCAGTAGAGTTCCGCCGGGCGTCTCATAACAGCCGCGCGACTTCATGCCGACAAAACGGTTCTCGACGATATCGGTACGGCCGATGGCGTTGCGTCCGCCGATTTCATTCAGCAGCTCGACCAGCTGCACCGGCTCCATCTTCATACCGTTGACCGAAACCGGGGTTCCCTTCTCGAAGCCGATCTCGACCTGCTCTTCGCGGTCAGGAGCTTCTTTCGGTGAACGGGAAATTTGCCAGGTGGTGTCGAAAGGCGCGTTGCCCGCGTCTTCCAGCTCGCCACCTTCATGGCTGATGTGCCACAGGTTGCGGTCGCGGCTGTGGATCTTGGTGCGGCTGGCGGTCACAGAGATACCGCGTTTCTCAGCGTAGTCGAGGCAGTCTTCGCGCGATTTCAAGTCCCATTCACGCCAAGGTGCGATCACTTTCAACCCGGGCGCCAGCGCTTGATACGCGAGTTCGAAGCGGACTTGATCGTTGCCTTTGCCGGTGCATCCGTGGGCCACCGCAGGCGCGCCTTCCGCCAGAGCGACCTCAACTTGGTGCTTGGCCAACACCGGACGTGCCATCGAAGTTCCGAGCAAATACTTATGCTCGTACACTGCTCCCGCCTTCAATGTTGGGAACACATACCCTGTCAGAAATTCTTCGCGCAGGTCTTTGACTACGACCTTGCTCGCGCCAGTCTTGTAGGCCTTCTCGACGACCGCATCGATATCGTCGCCTTGGCCCACATCGCCGACCATGGCGATGACATCGTAGGAATAATTTTCCTTCAACCATGGAATGATGATGGAAGTATCCAAACCACCGGAATAAGCTAGTACAACTTTCTCAGGCATTCGCGCTCCTAATCTTCAGGTGGCCCATTTCGCCACCCAGCAAAAGTAACAAAATTGCTTTCTGTACGTGCATGCGGTTTTCCGCCTGGTCGAAGACGACCGATTGCGGAGAGTCCATGACCTCGTCGGTGATCTCCTGGCCGCGGTGCGCGGGCAGGCAGTGCATGTACACGGCGTGCTCAGCGGCGCCGGCGACCAGTTTTTCGTTCACCTGATAGCGCGCAAACACTTTCTCGCGCTGTGCGGCTTCGTGCTCCCAACCCATGCTGTGCCAGGCGTCGGTGTAGATGGCGTCAGCTCCGGAGACCGCCGCCTTGGCGTCGTTCATCACTTCGATGACGGCGCCGGTTTGGGTGGCAATGGCCCGAGCCGTAGTCACGATTTCCTCCTCCGGCTCATAACCTTTGGGAGTGGCCACGCGAATCTTAGAGCCCAGCGTGGCTGCGGTCAGCATCAGTGAGTGCGAAACGTTGTTGCCGTCGCCCACATAAGCCAGCGTGACCTTCTTCAGATCGCCGAAGCGTTCCTGCAAGGTGAAGTAGTCGGCCAGCGCCTGGCAGGGGTGCTCCAGATTGCTGAGCGCGTTGATCACGGGAACAGAAGAGTGCTGAGCCATGTCCTCTACCGTCTCGTGCGCGTAGGTGCGTAGCACGATGGCATGCACCCAGCGCTCGAGATTGTGCGCCACGTCGCTGAGAGTTTCGCGCTCGCCAAGCCGTTCTTTCGTCTGGTCGACAAAGGTCACAGTTCCACCTAGACCCGTCATGCCTGCTTCGAAGGTGATCCGCGTGCGAAGCGACGCCTTTTCGAAAAACATCACCATATGTTTGCCAGCGAGCGCGGCGCGGAAATCGGCCGGGCGCGCCTTCACTACAGAAGTCAGATTCAGGATCGCCTCGGCCTGGGCCGGACTCAGGTCGCGGCTGGAAACCAGATCGCGCGACCACAGCTCACTGGCTGCCGGTGGCAAAAGGATTTTGTCAGTTGATTTGTAGGGCTGGACTCTCAATTGCTTTTCCTCTTTCTGGTGGCGCTTTTCCCGGCAACTGGCGGATTAGCCGACAGCGCGGCATCGAGCGCGCGTACCACTTGATCGACGTGTTTTTTCTTGATGATGTACGGCGGTAGAAAGCGCAGTACGGTGTCGTGCGTGCGGTTGATCAGAATTCCGCGGTCAAACAGAGATTGGACTGCCGCTTTGGCAGTGTCAGGAGAGTCGATATCTACTCCCAACATCAAACCCAGGCCGCGGATTTCGCGGATCGAACTGTGCTTGGCGGCGAGGCTTTCGAGCTGTCCACGGAAGTAGCTGCCGGTTTCGTTGACGTGCTTCAGCAGACCGCTGACCTGATTCAGGAACTCAATCGCGACCGCAGAAGCCAGTGGCCCTCCACCGAAGGTGGTTCCGTGCAAGCCGGGGTGCATACCGCTGGCTACTCGGTTGGTGGTGAGGATCGCTCCCAACGGTAGGCCTGCTGCCAGCGGCTTGGCGACGGTCACGATATCCGGCTTCACGCCGTAGTGCTCGTAGGCAAACCAACGCCCGGTCCGTCCGAGGCCGCATTGAATTTCGTCGAGGATCAGCAGCGCTCCGGTTTTTTCTGTAAGCTGGCGCGCAGTCTGGAGAAACTCCGGCGAGACAGGATTGATTCCGCCTTCGCCCTGGATCGTCTCCATGCAAACCGCGCAAACGCTGCCGTCGAATTGCCGTTTGAGATCTTCGACATCGTTAAATCCGACAAAGCTGACTCCGGGAAGCAATGGCGCAAACGGGTGACGATACTTTGCCTGGCCTGTGGTTGCTAGTGATCCAAATGTCCGGCCATGGAACGAATTTTCCAGCGCAAGAATTCTCCACTTGGCTTTGTGACCGTTGGAATTGTTGACGCGAGCGAAAGCACGTGCCAGTTTCAATGCGCCTTCCCAGGCTTCTGTACCGCTATTACAGAAGAAAGCTTTATCGAGCCTGGAAACTTTGATCAGCTTCCTGGCCAACTCGGACTGATATTCATGGAAAAACAAATTGGAAATGTGAATCAGCTTTCCCGCCTGCTTCTTCAAGACCGCCTGGATCGCGGGGTGCCCGTGACCCAGCGCGTTCACGCCCAGACCGCTGAGGAAATCGAGGTACTTCTTTCCCTTCGAATCCCACAGGTAGACATCCTTACCGCGGGTGAACAGCACCTTCTGGCGGTCATAGGTGGGCAGCAATACTTCGGATTCAGACTTTATGACAGAAGCCAAATTCATGCGCTCAGCACCTCCGTACCACATTCCAGTTTGGTGAAGTAAAACTGCGGCAGGATTTCCGCCTGGGACGCGGGAAGAATACGCACGCGCGCGACGCCTCTTTTCAGCGCGTTGCCGCAGGCTTCAAGCTTGGGCAGCATCCCGCCTCCGATCACCGATTCTTTGATCATGCTGGCCACGTCTTTGATCTTCAGCCAGGGCATGACTAAGCCGTCGGCGTCTTTCACTCCGGGAACATCAGTGAGAAAAATTAAAGTGTCGGCGTGGCAGGCCACCGCGCATGCTGAGGCCATTTGATCGGCGTTGACGTTGTAGTACTCGCCATCGGAACCGAGAGCTAAAGAAGACAACACGGGGATTCCGCCTTCGTTCCAGATAGCTTCCATCCAGCGCGGCTCGACCGAGCAGATTTCGCCGACAAATCCCAGGTCATAACCTACGGTCTGCTTTTTACGGGCGCGGAATGACATGCCATCCCCGCCACACAGTCCGATAGCCGGATTTCCCGCGGCGACAATGGCTGCCACGACGCCTTTGTTCACCATGCCTGCCAAAACCATAAGGGCCACATCGCGGGTTTCCGCGTCGGTGATGCGCAGGCCGTTTACGAAGTCACTTTTTTTGCCGAGGAGCGCCAACGTGCGCGTGAGCGTGCTGCCTCCACCGTGAACCACTGCGACTTTGTGTCCGTCGCGCGCCAAATCCACCACGGCATGAGCGCATTTGTGCAGGGTGGCTTTGTCTTCCAGCGCCACCCCGCCGATTTTTACGATGATCTTCATTGCAGGCCCTCCGCTTCGTCCCATCCGTACATCAGATTCATGTTCTGCACCGCCTGCCCTGCCGCGCCTTTCAGCAGGTTGTCTTCGCAGGAAACCACGATCAGGCGGCGTCCGTCTTTTGCCAGGTTGAAACCGATGTCGCAGTAATTGGTGTTCACCGAGAATTGAATCTCGGGCAATTTTGGAGTGGCGAATACCCGCACCCAGCGCTTGCCTTTATAGAAATCGCGGAAGATAGTTTCAATTCCCGCCGGCTGCATCGGCTCGCTCAAGTACAGGTACACGGTGGAAAGAATTCCCCGTGGAATCGGCAGGAGGTGCGGGGTGAAAGTAAGATCTTCCACCCTTAGATCCAATTGCTCGACGATTTCACCGAGATGGCGATGACCGAAGACGCCATACGCCGACAGATTGTCCGCGACGGAGACAAAGTGTGTTTTCGCGGTCGGCTCTTTGCCTGCACCGGAGACGCCCGACTTGGAGTCGGAAATGATTCCGCGCTCACGGTCCACAACTCCAGTCTTTAGCAGCGGAGCAACCGCGAGAATCACCGAGGTCGCGTAGCAGCCCGGGTTGGCGACCACGGTAGCTTTGCGGATCTCATCTGCATGCAACTCGGGCAAACCGTACACCGCTTTTTCGGTGAACTCGACGGCCGCCGGCGTGCCTTCATCTTTGAATCCATAGACGGCGCGGTTCTGGGCGTTCTTGATCCGCCAGGCGCCGCTCAGATCGATCACCCGCAGGCCGTTCGCGACAGCTTCAGGCACCAGCGAGCGCGACGCTTCGTGCGGTGTACACAGGAACAGCAACTCGACTCCCTGCTCTTTCACGGCAGGCCAGGACAAAGGCTTCAGCGGATAGCTCCCATTGCCCGAGATTGCAGGAAACAAGTCGGCCAGATTGCGAGTGCCGTCATTTTCGGGATTGCGGCTCAGCAGGACAGGCGTATCCACCTGGGGATGACGCAGCAGAATGCGCGTCAACTCAAAGCCCGAATATCCGGTCGCTCCCACGACCGCTGTCTTTAATTTGGCGGCCATCAGGCAAGCATCTCCTGGGTTCGGGCCGCCAGGCGGGATGCGGCTTTGTTATTGGTACAGACAATCAGGATTGTGTCATCCCCGGCAACGCTGCCAACGGCTTCCGGCCATTCTTCGCTATCGAGCGCCGCGCAAACAGGCTGGGCGCTACCCACGGTGGTCTTAATTACGAGGAGATTTTGAGCGGGACGCACATCAAGGACAAACTCGCGCACCAGACGCGACACGGGAGGCAGAGGCGATTCGACAACCAATTCACCGCCGGGTTGAGCATAGCCGCTGCCCGACTTTATCAAGCCTAGCTCATGAATGTCGCGGGAGAGCGTCGCCTGCCCCACATCGCAGCCCCGCTTGTGGAGGGCGCGCTGAAGCTCCTCCTGACTGGCCACTGGGCCCTGGTCGAGGATGGCTAAAATCGTCTTTTGCCGCAGGGTTTTACTCATGAATAGCTATTCAGTCGAGTGAATAATTATTCATTTATTATCGGGGCTTATGCCGCCCTCGTCAAGAAAAAAGTTGGGTGAACTAGCAGCCGCCGCCGTGGGAGATGCTGGTGGCGACCGGGCCGTTTGCCGTGTAGCGAAAGAGATGGATATCGTAGCCTTCATATCCGGGGCTGTAGATCAACAACTCTCCCCGGCCATCGTTGTGGAGGTCGAAAATATTCAAGACCGTCCCCAAGGCCGGATAGTCCAAGGAATTGCCCTGGAACTCGGCCATACGCATCTGTCCCGCTGCGCCTACATCGATCGAATCAACTGCGAGTTCCGGTTGCAGGCTGAGCCATGCGATCATCAGGAACGCAGCTTTTCCGTCAAGGGATGACTTGGCTCGAACCAGCAGCCGGGGAGCACCGTCCGGGGTAACCTGGAACGCCCGCACTTCAAGATCGAGCCTGCCTTCCCCGCGCATCAACCGCTCATCGGCCTGTTTCCAGTGTTGAGCCCAGTCGAATTGAGCCTTGTCAATCTTTGCGAAGCGCTCGTATTCGTCTAAGTATGACTCATGCATTTTCACGGCTTCGTCTTTGATCCTCGGCTGCAGCAACTTTTCAATTTGGCCACGGAGTTCAGGAGTAAGTTTCCAGTCCACAAGCTCGCTAACGGAAGTGCTCTTTCGCACCGAAACAGAAGCGGCTGGGGGTTTGTGCACCAGGAAATACCGTCTCCCGGAAACTGCGAAAGCCGGGTCGGATGCTTCGGCTATGACTCCAGCATAAGAAAAACAGCCAGCCGAGGCGAGCACGGGCTTTCGCACGATGACCGGCACGCTCAAACCTGCAGTGATCTCCAATTGCCAAGTCTCACCGACCGGGGCGCGATCATACAACGCCTTATAGTCGGTCAGAAGCTTGGCGTCGGGTTCCCACAGTGAGCCTCCACCGAACTCGGCAATTGGCTCGGGTAGAGTGTGGAGGTCTTTGGCACGGTCTTCACCGAAATCGAAATCTGATCGTGGGTCTGCCACGCGAAAAAGAACGTGGGTTTTGTCGTAGCGAATCGCCACAAAAGTGCCCTCATCGGTAGTGTTGTCGTCGGTCTCGGCCACGATTGAGGACACTGCTGGATCACCGTTACCCACCTTGGCTTCATTGACCGGGGAAGTTGCGGCAGCAGGAGTCGGTGCGGCTTGAGGGGCTGGTGCAGTCGCTTGAGCAGGGGGCGGAGACGGAATCGCGCGCCGATGAAAAAACCCTGCACGATTCGCTAAAAAAAGGCCCATCCCCGCCAGCAGGATTAGTCCAATGGTGAATGTCAGCCTTCGTCCCATACGGCGCCCTCTCGCGCATTAGAGTTGACGAGTAGGATCATACGCAAGGTACAAAGGTCACCGTATGTTCAGGAAATAGAGCACACAAACCTTTTGGCGTGTGCGGAGACTTGAGCCGGCTGCTTAAGAAGCGCCCAAAATCTTAGTGGTCAAGTGGGCGAAAAACTGTGCTCTAGTGTTCCTGCTGGATCTTTTGAGTTTCCGCCTGGCGCTGCTCTTCTTCGAAGAATTCGAGCAGGCGATCCACCAGGCGCTGTCTGCCGCCGATCATGTGCAGACCGCTCTCTTGCTGGTGTTCCTGGAGAATCTTGTTTAGACCACGTTCTAGATCGCTCATTGCTACACCTCCTACAGATTCCTGTTCGCTAGTAGATTAGCAATGATGGAGCGCGATGCTTATCGGAAAATTGAATCAGCGAGATTCGGGTTTGCGATTGAAGACACGGGAAGGGGACTGCCTTCACCTTATCGCCACGGCATTAAGCCGTGCCTTTCCCATAACCTCATTTTGTTGGGTTGCGGACCTATTACTTGGAGGCTGAGCCTAGCTGCCGCACTGTGCTGATGAACGTACTGGTCGCGCGAGTCATGGTCCGGTCTCTGCGATAGGCAACTCCCAATTCCCGCCACAATTCTTTATCTTGAATGGGAATTAATTTCACGCGTCCCGCCAGCACTTGATCGCGCGCGAAGCTGGCGCTGATCAGCGATACACCCATACCCTGCCGCGACGAAGCTCTTGATCATCCCCACGCTGGGCAATTCCATGCGCACCTGTAAATGAGCTGCATAGGGCCGAAACAGCTTGTCCATGATGCGGCGGCTGAATCCGGTCTTCGGGAGTAACAACGGCTGTTTGGCGATTTCGCTTACCGGCACCACGTCCAGCTTGGCCAGCGGGCTTTGCGGGTTCACCATCAGCATGAGCTGGTCGCGAAAGATGGCGTGGGTTTTCAGGCTGCTGGATTTTACCGGGAGAGTTACGATGCCAACGTCGATGGCCCCCATTTCTAACTTTTCGACGATTTTGTAGCTGAAGTTACGGTAGATGCTGATTTGCACTCCCGGATAGAGGCTGGTGAATTTGGCGAAGACCTCGGGAAGCACGTACAGACATGTCGCTTCATTCGCGCCCACGGAAATCGTCCCGCGCGGCACGTTGCCCTGGTCGGCGACCGCAAGCATGGACTCGTCTTTCATTTGCAGCAACCGCTCGGCGTAGGCGAACAGCACACGGCCAGCCGGCGTCAGGGTGACGTCTTTGCCCGAGCGGTCAAGCAGGCGGTCTCCGTATTCCTGTTCGAGTTGGCGGATTTGCGCGCTCACTGCGGACTGCGAGCGAAAGACCTTTTGCCCGGCGCGCGAGAAGCTGCCAAGTTTGGCCACTTCCAGAAAAGTGACTAGCTGATCAAAGTCCATGAGTGCGGAATTATAACGTAGCTTCTCCTGAGCGAAGCCGAAGGATCTCGGCGGCGCCTCACCAATCCGCGCGGGCGGGATGCCTACGCGGCAGCCGGCGGGACGCCGGCTCTACTTTCAGTCGGCTCCTATCCTGACTAGCTGGGCTGATGCGGGTTGTGGTCCTACGTGCAATCCGCACTCTGTTTTTTGGAATCCCGCCCAGCGTCCGGCGCGAGCATCTTCTCCTGGCTGGACGGCGCGAGTGCAATGCGTGCATCCGATGCTCGGGAAATTGCGGTCGTGGAGCGGATTGTATAGGACGTTATGTTTGTGAACATAGTCCCACACCATACGCATCGTCCAGTCGGCAAGAGGATTGACCTTTACCAGCTGGAATTTGTCATCCCACTCGACTTTTCCAGCGTGCGCACGGGATTTTGTCTGGTCGCGGCGGACGGCGGTTGCCCATCCTTTCAGCTCTGACAGCTTGCGGCGCAGCGGTTCAACTTTTCGCAAATTGCAGCATAGATCAGGATTGCGGGCCCAGAGCTCCGGGCCGTGAGCGAGTTGTTGTTCTTCTGGGGTAAGGGCTGAATAGACTCGCTCAATTTTGATTGCGTAACGCTTTTCTACACGGTCAAATAACTCGTAAGTTTCGGGAAACAGGAACTCGGTGTCAAGAGTAAAGACCCTAGGCGTGGGATTCACTTTGGTGGCGATATCGAGCAGCACCATGCCTTCGACCCCGCCACCAGAGGCGATGGCCAGGTCCTGGCGGAAGGTGGTAAAGGCCCAGCGGAGGACCTCCTCGGGGCGCCACTGCTCAGACTGCGCTTTCACTTGCTCGATATGCTCTCTCACTCAGCTTGCTCCTGTTCTTCAGAAAGAAAATCGGCTGCTCTCGCTAACGGAGGTTGGAATCCTTCCCCTTGCTGGGACAACTGGGTGCGCAGCGATTCGTGATCGGCGAAGCGCACCACATCTCCAACCACCAGCAAGGTGGGCGCGGGCAACGTCGGGGCGCGATGCAACTCAGATATCGTGGTACGGAAAACCTGCTCCTGCGGGGAGGTGGCCTGGGAAATCACCGCGCAAGGAGTTCTGCTGCTCAGTCCCGCTTTGAGTAATTTGCGTTTGGTGGCTTCATAGGCGTAACCCGGCATGTAGATCACCAGAGTCACGTTGGTGGGAATATGCTCCGGCCATGGATCGGATGCAGCCGCCTTCGAATGATGGCTGGTCAACACCATTAGCGCGGATGAAACCTCGCGGTGGGTCAAAGGAATCTGTGCGCTGGCGGATGCGGCCAAGGCGGCGGTCACACCAGGCACGATTTCAAAATCAATGTCCGCCTTGCGCAGGGCTTCGATTTCCTCGCCGGCGCGGCCGAACAGCAGCGGATCGCCACCTTTCAGGCGAGCGACTCGCAAGCCTTGCGAGGCGTACTCGATAAGTAAGGCATTGATATATTCCTGGCGCGCGCTCTTTTGCCCACACCGCTTGCCCACGTTGTGGACTTCCGCAGTTGGCGGAATCAGTGCCAGGACTTCGCGCCCGACCAATTCATCGTGCAAGACCACTTCGGCAGATTGAAGGACTTTGAACGCCTTGAGGGTGAGCAGCTCGACATCTCCCGGCCCAGCCCCTACCAGAAAGACTTTGCCGCGCGACCCCGGAATATGCTGCGAAGAATCCTTACGGGAAAATTTGCGGCGAACCAGTTCGTGCAATAACCGCTTGCGTTCTTCAGCCGGGATGGATTGGGCAAACAGTTTCTCGCGTTCCTTGCCCAGCTCATCCACCCATACGGCGTATTCAGGACCAATTTCTGCTTCCAGGTCCTGCCGCAGTCTCTGCGCTAATGCCGGGCTCTTGCCTGCGGTAGAGATCGCGATCTGTAAATCTCCCCGGCGCACAACCGCTCCCGCATAGAAATCGCAATTCTCCGGATCATCCACGGAGTTGCACAAAATGTTTCGCTGCAAGGCCTTGTTATGAATGATTGCGTTTGTCTGCGTGGAATTTGTTGCGGCGATGACTAAGAATGCGTCTTCCAGGTCCGACGGCTTGAACTCACGAACTTCCCATTCCACTAACCCGTTCTGCGCCCATTCCACCACCCTCGAAGTCCCATGCGGCGCGACCACGCGGACCTTGGCGCCCGCATCCAGCAGACTCTGGATTTTGGCCTGGCCCACGGTGCCTGCTCCAACGACCAGGCACCGCCGGCCAGCCAGTTTGACGAAGATAGGAAACAGATTCATTTGCTTTTCAACCCGAACCCCAAAAACACGCACAAAAAAACCACCGCCAGAGTTGTCATCTGGCGGTGGCTTGATCTTGTGCTGTTTCTAGAGGATTCTTAGGTCAGCAGTAGCCTTTCCGCGCCAGAGGACACACGCGTACAACAACAAGTACAACAACACGCGCACATCGTCTGGTGGAAAGCTTGCATGATTGCTACCGATACTAGAGATGCAGCCAACCCCTGTCAAGATGACGTTTTATTTAGGGGCATCGGAAATTTGAATCCCATAGATCGCAAACTAGCTGTGTGGGGACGGGGCTTGCCCCGTCTGCCTGTTTTTTTGATTTTCATTTCCCCAAACCGCTAATGCGGGGCAAGCCCCGCCTCCACACGATTTGGCAATAACTTCAAGTACCACTATAATTTACCGAGACAAAAACATACTTCAAGGAGCCATTGAATTCATGTCAGCCCCTAGCCGCCGTCCCGAGATCCGTCGTCGCCGCACCCGTAAAGAAAAAGTGCTCAAATTACTGAAGCGCCACACCCAAGCCACTAACGCACAAGACAAGAGTCGCCTGGAGTCGAAACTGCACAAGCTGGGCTTGGTTTCGCCGGGCCAGCCTTTGCTGAAAGCTTAGTTGAATTTCACTGTGAAACAGAGGAAAACACTGAGGGAGATTACCGGCCCCAGCCAACCCCTATTTGGGTGGTCTGCTCATCCTGCACCAGTGGCTTGAACCGCATCCCGCCTGCCACTTCTTTATAGGTATTGATCAGTTCGCGGGCAGCGATGTCCCAGGAAAATTTCTGCACTTGCTCATAGCCGCGTTTTTTTAACTTCTCCCGCAGCGGCTGGTCGGTTAGTACACGATGCAACGCGTGCATAATCTCAAACACATTTTCCGGATTGACCAGGACTGCGGCATTGTCCACCACCTCCGGTAGTGACGAGGTGTTGGAGGCCAGCACCGGCGTGCCGTGGGCCATGGCTTCAAGCGGCGGAAGACCGAAGCCTTCGTAGAGCGATGGGAACACAAATACCTTGGCCGCGTCGTAAAACACGCGCAGCACTTCAATGGGAACAAACCCCAAGAAGCGGACATCATTCTGCACGCCCCCTCGGATTACCGTGCGGCGGAGGTCGGGGTTCTTGGAAAGTTCATCTCCGATGATGATCAGCTTCAAGTCTGGATACTTGTCCTCTTTTGCCAGCTCTGCCTTCAGTGCAGAAAATGCCTCGATGATACGAACGACATTTTTGTGCGGACTGATCCTTCCCGCGTACAGCAAGAACGGAAAAGATACCTGATAGCGCTCGGCCAGGAACTTGCGGTCAGCCTCGCTGGCGTGACCGTGCAGGAAGCGTTCATCGATCGCGTTATAGATGACCTCGATGTGGCGGGCGGGAATGCCGAACAGGTTGACGATCTCGTTCTTGGTGAAAGTTGAAACCGCAAAGATGCGCGATGCCCCGCGCAGCACCTGCTGGGTCAATTTAAAGTGCAGGGCTCGGCGCATCCCCGAAAGCCCACGCGCGTGGGACAGGTGTTCCAGCACATCGTGCACCGTCATCACATACGGGCAGCGCAAATGGCGTGGCATCCAGAACAGGTGCGGGATGTGCACCAAATCACATCGGAGGTGCCTCACGGTGGCCCGGTATTCCAGGTAGCCGGCAATCGGGGTTTCCGGTTGGCGCAGGTTTATGACTTTGAAATTCGGAGGAAGAAAACCTATCTCAGTGGCCCTTTCGAGCGAACCTAGAAGATAGTATTCACTTTCGCGATCCAGCCGGCCCAACGCACGCACCACGTTCCGCGTATAAGTGCCTACGCCGAACTCGTTCATCCGCCGGATGTCGACCGCGACCTTCACGGGAGAATTAGACCACAGGAGCACAAAAGTTCACAGAGTCGTACCTCTGTGTGACTCTGTGCCCGCAGCCTGCCCTGAGCGCACCCTAAGGGTGGTCAACGCCTTTATGCCCGGGCTTCTACTTGGGCTTTGGCCCGGCGTTCGGGATAAAGCGGGAATGACTCAGCTAACTCCAGCACCTGCTTGCGGATCTTCGCCAGCACCGAAGTGTCGGTTCGGTTAGACAAAGCCTCAGCAATCCAGCGTCCGACCTGACGCATTTCGGCTTCCTTCATCCCGCGCGTGGTGAGGGCGGGACTGCCGATGCGGATGCCGCTCGGCTTCATGGGCGGGTTGGTGTCGAAGGGAATGGCGTTTTTGTTGACGGTGATGGCGGCTTCACCTAAAGCTTTTTCGGCTTCGCTGCCCAACATGCCTTTGGAGAAGACATCCACCAGCATGAGGTGGGTGTCGGTACCTCCGGAGATGATGCGGAAGCCTTCCGCTGCGAGGGTTTCTGCCAGAACTTTGGCGTTGGCCACAACCTGGCGGGCGTAGTCATGGAACTCAGGCTGTGAAGCTTCAAGGAAGCAAATGGCCTTGGCCGCAATGATGTGCACCAGCGGGCCGCCTTGCATGCCGGGGAAAACGACTTTATCAATGGCCGCGCCGTATTCCGCTTTGGCCAGAATCATGCCGGCGCGCGGGCCGCGCAGCGTCTTATGGGTAGTCGAAGTCACAATCTGAGCGTGCGGCACCGGAGATGGATGTACGCCTCCCGCGACCAGGCCGGCGAAGTGGGCCATATCTACCATGTATAGAGCGCCAACTTTATCGGCAATCTTCCGCATGCGGGAAAAATCAATGATCCGCGGATATGCGCTGCCACCACCGACAATCAGCTTGGGATGCTCTGTCTCGGCCAGTTTTTCCAGCGCATCGTAATCGAGAGTTTCCGTCTCCTTGGTGACGCCATAGGGAACAATGCGATAGGTCTTGCCGGAGAAGTTCAGATGATGACCGTGGGTAAGATGGCCACCGTGCGCCAGGTTCAAGCCCAGGATGGTGTCACCCGGCTGCAACACCGATGCGTAGGCCTCCATGTTGGCCTGGGAACCGGCGTGTGGCTGCACATTGGCGTACTCCGCGCCAAACAATTTCTTGGCGCGATCGCGGGCCAGATTCTCGACCACGTCGGTGAACTCGCAGCCTCCGTAGTAACGCTTGCCGGGGTAGCCTTCCGCATACTTATTGGTAAACACCGAGCCGGCCGCTTCGAGCACGGCTTCACTTACAAAGTTTTCCGAAGCGATAAGCTCCAGGCCTTCGTGCTGGCGGCGGGCTTCGTTGTCAATGGCGGTGGCGATTTCGGGGTCTACTTCGTGGATCGGACGCGACATGGTGTTTTTCATAATTTGATCTCTAAATTCTACTTGTCATTCCGACAAGGAGCGTGGCGACGAGGAGGAATCTGCTTTTGACTGCCGAAGCGGGAGCAGCAGATTCCTCGCGCAAAAACCGCGCTTCGGAATGACAAAAGTTGGAATGTACAATTTCGGCATAGGAGGCTTCCCAACCTCAACGGGACACTTCCGCACGCTCGATTTCGGCGATCTTTTCCACTCGACGCCCGTGACGGCCACCCGCAAAAGACGTGCACAGCCATTTATCAATAATTTTCTGAGCGGTAGCTTCATCCATGAATCTTCCAGCCAGCGTGAGCACATTGGCGTTGTTATGTTCACGGGCAAGCTGGGCTTCGGTCTCGTCATGCGCGTTTACCGCACGAATGCCGGGGAGTTTGTTAGCAGCGATGGACATGCCGATGCCGCTGCCGCAGACCAATATGCCAAAATCGGCACGTTTGTTGATCACGTCCTCGCCTACCAGGCGCGCGTAGTCGGGATAGTCCACCGGCTCAGCGGATGTCGTACCCCGGTCATCCACGGTAATTCCCTTGTGCTGCAAGTACCCTTTTACCTTTTGTTTGAGTTCGAATCCGGCATGGTCCGCGCCGAGGGCAATCTTCATATAGACATTCTAACAAGGGTCGTCGCGGCGCCGCCTCGCCGGCTCCCTTCGGTAAGGTCAGGGCAGGCTCGGGGGCGGTGGACAGCCGGCAAGATGCCGGCGCTACGGTTAAATGCTTTCAAAAGCTGTGCGCAGGAAGGACACCAACTGCCATCCATCCATGTACTTGTAGGGAGTTTCGCCGGTGGTGTAGTGGCCGCAGGGCAAGACCGCGACTTTGTGGTCAAGGCCGTGGCCGGCAAATGCCTGGATCGCCTGGCGGGAGAGTTCAGGCAAGAAAGTCATGTCGTATTTTGCATATACGATCAGAGACTTTTTTGGCCAGCGGGCGAATTGGTGGAAGTAGGACATGGGGCTGATGGCGCTCCATAGTCCACGCAACCGATCGGCGTCAATGTAGGGTTCGAGGCCTTTGCGAATGTGGCGAGTGGATTGCCCGTGCCAGACCACGTCCGACACGTAGGTAGAGGCGTGGTTAAAAGCAGCGATGCGTATGCGCGGATCATGCGCTGCCGCCAAAAATGCAAAGCACGAGCCCAGGCTGGTGCCGACGATTCCCAGTTGCTGATATCCCTGCTGCTCCAGCCAATCGAGACAGCAGCGGATATCAATTACGCCTTGGCGGGTGGCATCGAGCGTGCGTCCGACGTTGGCTGAAACTGCATAGTCGGCGCGGCGAATCTCAGCCGGCATACGGATGTCGTGATACGGCATGGTCAGGCGCAGGACGGCGATCCCCAACCAGTTCAGCGTGCGGCACAGTGATGTGTACGCAAGTGCATCCGAGTTCCAATGCGGCAACAGGACTACTGCCCGGCGGCCCGCTTTTGGGAACCAGCGCGCATTCACCAGATTGTTTTCAGAGTACGGGCTGGGAACCGGCGAGGTGAAGCGGAGAAACTCAGCGTGAGTGCCGCGCACTTTGCGCTCTAACTTTTCGTCGGGTACTTCACGAGTGCTGTGGACTTTTACTTCGCGGCGTTCCAAGCGGAAATCTTGGGGAACGCGATACGAATAAAACTCATCGCTGTTGGCGATAATCCGCTCGTTGTATTCCCTGAGATACTTTTCCGCATCGGTGGGAACATGCCCGGGAGCGTAACCATTGCGGCACGGCCAGTGTTTTGCCCATTCCAGCCCCCATTCCAGCGGACGGACCACGCGGTTATTGTCCACCGAGGTAAGTCGGGTCTCCCACTCGTACATCCATTGGGCGTAGCGTGAAGGCATGCTCTGGTCAAAAATATAGCAATTTTTTGGCGAACGGTCGTGCTAAGCGCAGCGAAGCGCGATTTTAAGGCATTCGCAAGCCAGTTTTACCCGTTGAACGATTCAGGTTGTGTGAAGGCGGGGCTTGCCCCGCGTGTCTTGGTCTCGAGAAAAATCCTGGACAGACAGGGCAAGCTTTGTCTCCACACGGGAACCGCTTACGCATGCCTTCTTGGTACGCGTTTTGAAATACCGCACAAGATTTCATAGACAACCGTATCGGCCAATGTCGCATGCACACGCGCATCCACACTTAGTCCATCAAGTGCGCCGAGAAGCACCACTTCGTCTCCCACCGCAACTCCCGGCAGCCCTGTGACATCCACCAAAGTAAGATCCATCGAGATGCGGCCTACAATCGGCGCGAAGTTTTCCCGGACGATGACCCGGCCATGAGAAGAGATGTGCCGGTTCAGCCCGTCCGCATACCCGACGGGAAGGACCGCAACCCGCGCCGGGGCTTTGGTGACGTAGATGCCGCCGTAGCCCAGCGCCTGGTTCGCGTGCACATCTCGTAAAGCTAGGATACGAGTCTTCCAGGTCAGGACTGGTTTTACCGGAAGGCGCAGCTTCTTGCCGCTGACTTCCCTTCCCGCGCGCTCAAAGGGCAGGTGGTATCCATACAAAGCAATTCCCGGACGGACCATGTTGTTCCAAGTCTCGGGCCTTGAGATCACCGCGCCGGTGTTCGCGGTATGGATGAACTTGGGCTTCAGTCCGGCTTCATTCACAATCCGCCGCGCACTTTCAAAGTTGGCAATTTGCTCCTCCACAGAAGGAGCGTCAAGAATTTCCGAAGATGCCAGATGGGTTGACAGACCCTCACAAGCCACATGAGGCGATGACTTGAGCGTCGAGCATAAGGCTGACAGGCCGTCCACTCCTACGCCGAGCCGGCCCATGCCGGTGTCCACCTTGAGATGAACCTTCGCTTCGGTATTGAGCGTTGCCGCGGCTTTCTCAATCAGCTCGACTTGCGAGGATTCCCAGACGGTGGGAGTGAGCTTTAAGCGGACGATTTCTTCTTCTTCGCCCTGCCAGAAACCGGTCATCAGCAGGATCTGTCCGCGAATGCCGGCGTCACGCAAGGGGATGGCTTCATCCAGAGATGTAACGCCAAACCAGGCTGACCCCTCGCTTTCCAACGCCTTGGCACACTCCACCGCACCGTGGCCATAAGCATCGGCTTTGACTACAGCGCACACGGTCACGCCAGAGCCGACATGCTTTTCGACCACACGGAAGTTATGGCGCAAGTTGTCCAGGGAAACTTCGGCCCAGGTGGGACGAGTTGCTGTACGACGCTGAATTTCGACAGTAGCCACTACAGGGGATTATAGCGGGGATAGCTGAGGAAGCAGGTTACCGCGGTGCTACCTCGATCTAATCCCCGCCGATTGCTCATCTTGACAAGATGAAATTCACGGTGACGTGTGTTTCAACTTCAACGGGCACTCCGTTGAGCAGGTATGGCCGGTAACGCCATTGGTTCACTGCATTGATAGCGGCGGGCACAAGTAATGGATGGCCACTTACCGCCTGAAGGTTTTTTACAATGCCATCACGACCGATCACCGCTTCGAGTATTACTGTGCCCTGAACGCGTGCGGTGATCGCCAATGGTGGATAAGCCGGCTCGACCCTGTGAATAAGACTTCCCTCCATCATGCGCGATACGATTACTGGCTTCGTGGGCGGCGGTGCTGTCGGACGAGATGGAATCGTTATTACCTGAGCGATTCCTAATATTCCTTCTCTTATCCCACTGGGTCCTGACCACCCCGATCCGGGAATCGTGGGAGCATGGATGTCGGGACTTGAGTTCACTCCATGCGGTACGTCGTATGGAGTGATTAGCACATTGGGTCGAGCGACCGTAAAGATTGATGGTCTTCCTCCGCGTGCCTGTATGGGCGCAGGTTGTGGCGGCACTGAGTCACCCCATGGCGCAAGGATGACGGGTGGCACCGCTCGTAGGTGCGGCAGAACTTGTGTATAAAACAACGGCACAATCAGCAAACAAGCAACCGCAATCGCTTGCATGCCAAACGAGGTAAACGTGGCCCATCCCCGGCGGGAGTTGCCCAAGTGCGGGGAGTCCAGCAGTGCATCAGCAAACATGGCGTCCTCCTGAGATCGGTGTTGCTGATCTCTAATGACACCGCGGCCGCACAGACGGACAAGACTTTCGCTTCATTGCGTAAAGAAAAAAGGCCGCATGGAGTGCGGCCTTTCCAGGAACATTGCGACACGTGCTGGTGTCAGACTCGGTTATTTCGGTGTGGTGGACGATGCCGCCGGCCTGGTTGCCGCGGGCTTCGCAGCAACTGGAGCAGGCACGCCAGACTGTTTGTTGTACTCATCAATCACAGCGCGAGTGATGTCCACGTTATTTGGAGAGGACCAGATTACCTGTCCATCCGGCCACTGCTTGGTGGTGTCAATTAACACGCCGAACCCATTGTCAGCCGCGTACTTCACCATGATGGGGGCCATCTTGGTCAGGATGCGCGATGCGATCTCGTTCTGCTGGGTCTGGTAGTCGTCGGTTGCATCCTGCCGGCTGCGTTCAAAAGCCTTTTGCTTGGTCTCAATTTGCTTGACCGCGGTTTCACGGGCAATAGTAGTTGTAGCGGAATTGGCTTGGCCTTTCAGGGCATCCAACTCTTTGCTCATGTTGGTAAGTTCAGTCTGCCGGGGCTCAAACTTCTTGTCCAAAGCGCCGAAATCACGCTCCCCCTCATTGCAGCCGGCCAGTGCACCGGTGATGTTGATGGTGGCCACCTTGTTCCCGGTGGCAACGACTGGTTCGTTGGGAGCAGCGGCCGCGGAACTCGGCGCTGCGGGTAAGGCCGCGCTGCCCGTCTGGGCTACAGCCATAAAAGACGAAAGCAACGTGCCAATCACTGAAATTCGCATAAACATGCTAGTCATATAATTTACTTGAACTCCTTGAGAAATTGTTCGGGACTTGTTTGTCAGATGTCTCTCGCGCGGATACTGCTGGGCCGCGTCCTCGCCTCGTCAAATTACTCGGTATCACGGGGACGGCGGGCCGGATCCGCCAGCGCCAGGATTCGAAGGCGCAGGTGCCCAGCCCTATAAGATTCCCTCTTCCCAAGGCTGGGATGCCCGTCATTATAGGAGTATCGATATTCGCCGTCAAACTCTGCCGCTTTCGCACGTTTATTTAGAAGGTGGTTCCCACGGTGAAGCGGAAGGTCCGGCGCGGCTCTTTGAGGTCGAACTTGGGTGCAAAGCTGGCGACTGCCAGGGCATGGGTAAAATCCCCCGCTCCGCCTGCCGGGAACATGTCGCGGGTAATCGGCACCGGAGACTGGGCAGTAGTGTTTAACCGCATGGGGTTGATCGCGTAGTAAATACGGAACGGGGCATTCAAGATCGGCATAAGGATCTGCAATTCAAGGCCAGTTGACATTCTCGGGGTCCAATTGGTGGAACTGACAGGGTCGAGAATCTGGGTAAACTGCGCGCTTTGCTGGCCGATACAATTCAACGCAACATCCAGAGCCGGACATCCAAACAAAGTGCTATTCAGTATCTGAAGCTGCCCAGAGTTAATGCGCAACTGCGATTTGCGAAGGATGGAATCAATTCCAAAATCCATGAAGGGGGCGAGCGTTACCGCTGAGGCGACGGTGACCCGGTATTCAAGATTGGTTACCATACTGGTGTCGCCGCCAGGAAATACAATCCGTTCCGCAGGGATGGGAATGTTGTAAGTTCCCCGGCGCGGGTTGTTGGGATCAAGCGGAACCAGCGATCCATCCGGGTTTTGCAGGGGGATCGTTGCCCTATCCGGCAAGAAAGCTACGGGCGAAACCGTGCGGATATCAAACCCGCGCAGATCGTATTCTCCGCCTTCATAGAAGCGTTGAAATGGCGGCGCTACAACCCCTCCGTACCCGGTAATGAATGATCCTTGAAACTTAAACAGAAGTGCATTACGCCCCTTCTGCATGGGAAAAGCCCGTTGGTATTGCGCGATAGGCCGGATGGAACGAACGGTGCCCCCTAATCCCGCTAATTCCATTCCGAAGAAAACGCTCCTTCCGTGCCTGGGTTGGTAAGAAGAGTCCAGCGTGTTGTAGGTATAGCTGGGGAATATCTTGCTGGTAACAATTCCCTGAAGCGAGTTTGGACCACTGAAACCACTGAAGGCCAGGTTGGTAAACAACTGCTTGGAAGCATTACTCAAGGCGGAGATAGAGGAACGATCTAACGAATAGGTAAAGCCCACTCGTTTGAGCGACCGGCGCAAGGGGTAACTGAAGGAAAGTGAAAAACCGTCGCTGTTTTGGGTGTAGTTCTGGAGGTTGTCCTGAATCGCCTGGGTCACATTGAGC
This sequence comes from uncultured Acidobacteriota bacterium, assembly GCA_963837365.1. Taxonomy (GTDB): domain Bacteria; phylum Acidobacteriota; class Terriglobia; order Terriglobales; family Acidobacteriaceae; genus CAWBXL01. Next base: position 493,568 of record CAWIMW010000001.1, on the reverse strand, counting down.
TGCTGGCCGGTCAAGATTTGCGTTTCGCGCACCTGGTTGTAATTAAACTTGCGTGTGTATACCTGAAAACCGAACTGAAGCGGCCGATCAAACATGTACGGTTCGGTAAAACCGAACAAAAGGTCACGCTGCCGTGTACCGAGGTCCACCTGCACGGTGAGCGTTTCACCTAATCCGAGGAAGTTATTGGTGCTGTAATTCAGGCCAATGAAAGAGCCTGAGAGTCCGCTGACGCCGCCGCTCAAGCCGATGCTGTTCTTTCCTTTTTCCTTGAGCTTGAGCGTAAGGTCGACGGTGCCATCTTTTTCATTGATATGCCGCTCAGTCGTGTTGGGGTCATCGGCCTTGATCTGGTCAAAATAGCCGAGCTGGTTTAGACGCAGAATGCTGAATTCCCAAAGTTGCTGGTTGTACTGTTGGCCTTCTTCCAAGGCAATTTCGCGGCGAATCACCTTGTCGCGAGTGGTGGTGTTCCCCGAAAACTCGATGCGGCGCACAAAGAACTGCTTGCCCTCATCCACGTCAATGTCGAGAGTAACGGTTTTATTTTCTTCATTAAAGGTGGGCGTCGGGATGGAAGTGAAATTGATATATCCCTGTGTGCCGTAGGCCTTGCGCAGATTTTCCAGGCCCTTGGCAATCTTCTCCCGGCTGAAGATATCGCCATCCTTGATGGGAAATTGGGCGCGCAGCGCCTTAGTGTTGCTCACCGCTTTGTTGTTCTTGAAGTTGATCGAGGCCAGACGGTATTGATCGCCTTCCTCAAGCGGAATGTTGATATCCGCCGTTTTGCCCGGGCCATGTTGTAGCGGCCAGATATGAAAACCTTTGCTACCGGTGTCGCGGATCTTGACATCAGGGTCCTGCACAATCACTTTGTAATAGCCGCGGTTTTGAAACTCCTCCCGAACATGCTCGGTGTCTTCATCGAGCTTGGAGCCGTCATAGGTTTTGGCAAACAAGCCTTCCAGGAAAATCGAATGAGGAATTCCAAGTGGACGCAGATTCTTCATGGCGTGCCTTAAGGTCCGGCTGCCGATGTGCTTATTGCCTTCAAAGTGGATCTTGCCCACCTTTACTTTTGGCCCTTCCTTGACCACAAACGTAATGCCGACAGCGGAAGGCGGAATTGTACGCACCTCGCTACGAACTGTGGCATATTGCCGGCCTCGCGAGGCCAGCAACTCCCTAATGATGACTTCCGCTCTCTTCAACTTGGTGGGGTCGTACTGGCTTTCAGGGGTGAGAGAAACCTTGGTGTGTTTGAATGCTTCCAGTACATCACTGGTAGTGACTGAACTTAGCCCGGTATAGGTAATTTCCCGGATGGTGGGACGCTCCTTCACGAAGATGTGAAGAATCCAGCCCTTGGCGGTCTGCTCGCGCTCGAAACGGATGTCCTCAAAATAACCGGTATTCCACAGGGCGTTGAAATCGCGTTCCAACCCGGCAGGATCATAAATGTCTCCGGGTTTGGTAAAGATGCGCGCCTTAATGGTCTCGGCAGGTATGCGGCGGTTGTTGTGGACAACAATTTCGGTGACAAGGTCTTGCTGCCCCATTCCCAGAACACAAAGCAGCAACAGCCATACGGTTGGCCATGCTGCGAATTTGCAGACACGGCTCCAACCACTTCGGAATGAAGAAGATGGATGCGGCTGAGACTGAGCTCGAGGCCATGTGCGCCTGCGCCGTGCAGGGCTTTCCTGTTGAGAACGAAGAATCAGCACTACCTCAGCCAAAGGGATTTTGCAAAACGGCAATTATACGGTAGAGAACTGTAGACCGTCCAAAGTCCGATCAGACTCCCGCTTCTTCTAGGATGCTGGTTTGGCAGGCTCTACTTCCACCAAGACGGAATAAAACGTCGCCGAGTTGCCCATGTCAGTAAGTTTTTCTGAGGTCAGGACGTTAATGTTCCGTTTCCCGGCCTCCAGTTTGGCCCAATGCAGCCGGGCCGCAACCACTCCGGGCTGAACTGTACCATCTACACGGACCTTTAACAGGATTTCGCCGCGGCGGTTGAAGGCCCGGACAGTGTCACCGTCGGAGATGCCGCGAGGATTTGCGTCGGCGGAATTCATCTCAAGCAGGCCAACCTCCTCCATCTCTTGGATCGAAGGGAGATTGGAGAAAGTCGAATTCAGGAAATTGTCGGCTTTACGCGCCAGAAGTTCCAGCGGATACCTTTTTGCCTGAGTGCTGTGGCGGGATTCATCCGGTGGAACGAATTGCACCACTGGGTCGAGTCCCTGGGCAATGAGCGACTCATTGTAAAGTTCAGCTTTGCCGCTCGGTGTAGAGAAGTTTCCCTCAGCAAAAGGCAGGAACGGAACTGGGAACGGAGAACTGGCATCTGAGATCTGGTTCTCAAACCCAAGCCGCACATGACCGTCTTTCTCCAATCGTTGCCGGTCAATTCCCTTGAGCCAGGGATTTTTTGACTTAAGAGCAGTGTCGATCATTTCATCTACGGAGTGGTTGAAACATTCATCCTCGAAGCCCATGCGGCGTGCCAAAGCTTGAAACAAGTCGACATTCGAGCGGCATTCTCCTAAGGGCTCAATGGCCTGATGCGACATCTGGACGAAATAATGTCCGTAGGACTTTTGCAGTTCTTTGTGTTCAAAAAATGTAGTGGCAGGCAGGACGATATCGGCATAGTCGGTGGTGTCGGTCAAAAACTGCTCGTGCACAACCGTGAACAGGTCGGGCCGCGACAAGCCGCGAATGACTTCATTGTGGTCCGGACAAACGGCCGCTGGATTGGAGTTGTAAACCAATAGCGCTTTTACTGGAGGGTTATCGAGTGAATTCAAGGCGGTCCCCAGCTCCACCATGTTGATGGTGCGCGCCGGACGGCCGAGTGATTTCTGCATCAGGTCTTTACGTTCAAGCTCCTCGCTATTGAAACCGTAGGAACCGCTGAGCGACATTTGCAACCCGCCACCCACTTCCTTCCATGAACCGGTGATACAGGGCAACATGGCGACAGCACGGGTTGCCATCCCACCGTTTTCCGAACGCTGTATGCCGTAATTCAGACGAATGACCGCTGGATGTGTAGTTGCGTATTCGCGGGCCAGCTTCTCGATGTCGGACGCGCTGATGCCGGTCCACTTCGCCACCCTTTGTGGAGAGTAATCCTGGACCTTTTCACGGAGTTGCTCGAACCCAAGCGTGTAGCGGGCAACGTAGGCTGCGTCGTGAAGATTCTCTTTGATGATGACGTGCATCATGCCCAGGGCCAGGGCCGCATCCGTTCCAGGGTTGATCGGCAAATACCAATCGGCAACTGCTGCAGTGCGTGTGCGATAAGGATCAATTACCACTAACTTTGCGCCGGCACGTCTGGCTTCGCTGATGAACGGCCACAGGTGGACGTTGTTCCCGTGAATGTTCGCCGCCCAGCAGATGATGTAACGGGAGTGGCTGAACTGTTCCGGCTCAGTACCGAGCTTGGCTCCAATCACCGACTTCAGTCCAGCCTCACCCGCTTCCGAGCAGATATTGCGCGCGAGTTGTGACGCGCCCAGACGGTGAAAAAAACGGCGGTCCATGGATGCGCCGTTAAGAGTGCCCAGGGTTCCACCGTAGGAGTAGGGGAGAATCGCCTCGCTGCCGAAGTCGGCAGAGATCTGCTTGAAGCGTGTCGCAATTTCGTCAAGAGCAACATCCCAGGAAATCCGCTGAAAGCTCGAGGTTGATTGTGTGGAGGCGGGCGATCCTTCGACTTCGCTCAGGACAGGCTCGCCCGCCGGGCCTTTAGGCCCGACTCTCCGCATGGGATACAAGACTCGTTGCGGAGAATAGACCCTATCTAAGTACTTCGCTACTTTGGCACATAAGAACCCACGCGTGACCGGGTGCGCCGGATCGCCTTGGATTTTGGTCGCTCGCCCGTCATCCACCGTGATCAGGACCCCGCAGGCATCGGGGCAATCATGCGGGCAGGCGGCGTGGACTACTTTTTTCATCCCTTATAGATTATAGGCTTTTGCAAGCCCGCTTCGGTTTCAGGATCTACGCCAATTCATTTCACGGACGTGCCAACCATAAAACCTGTATCCGGCGGCCGAGCTTTTCAAAATCGCGGTCGGAAGTTACTAGAACAGCCTGCCGAGTCATCGCCAAAGATGCCGCAAGGCAATCGACATAGGGAATTTTGTGACGCACTTTGATCTCCCCTGCCTGCAGCGATTGGGGTGCATCCACTGGTACCAGTTCGAGCGGTAGGCGCAGCAAGTTGGAAATCATCTTCCTCGCAGACTCTTCTCCATGCTGCTGCCACGAGTAGTAGAAAACCTCGCCCCAGTTCACAACCGACATCAATAGTGGACTACGCAGCCGCGAAGCGTCTTTGAGCAACTGTTCCATGCGCTCCGCACCGGGGCCATCTTCCACAAAGTCCAGCACCGCATTGGCATCCAGGACGTAAGTCTTTCTCATTTGCGGGTCCGGATCTTTTCTACTTTATGTTCACGTTCCCTGGTTTCGACGAGCGACTCGCCACTTTTGCATGACCCTCTAAGGCTGTGGATAAGGTCATCGATAGTCGGACGCAGTTCAGGATCGCCGCTTTCATTCTGCAAAGTCTTGCCTTGGTATCGGACATCGAATCCGCAGTCCTGCAAAATCGCGACCGCTTGATGGGAGTTGGTCGGGTCATTCGGCGGCACGCCGGCAGCGTCCAGGACAAGCGGTCTGGCGGGGAGTTCCCGCCCTTCTACAATCACGGTCCATTTGGGCAACTGCCGGTTCCATTGAAAGCGCTGTGCTGCGGTGCTAATTTCTTGCTTGGTGAGCAGGGAAACTTTCGCACTAGCCATGTTTTGACCCTCCTTTATGAATTATTCATATTATTATTCATCATCGTAATCAATATATTATCACTAGGGGAGAAGAAGTCTGTAAACCTTTTGCCCCGAGGCGAACGATTTGCGAAAGCCTCTGCGGCAGATACAATCTTTGTCATGTCGTTTCCCGGCTCATTGGCGTGGGCCCATCCTCTGGTGGCGGAATGGTTCGTCCACAAGTTCGGTACTCCCACCGAACCGCAGGAACAAGGCTGGCCGCACATCCTGGCTGGCCGCACCACGCTGATCTCTGCGCCTACTGGCTCCGGCAAGACGCTGGCAGCTTTTCTGGCTTGCATTGACCGGTTAGTGCGCAAGGCTCTGGCCGGCGAGTTACAGGATCGAACTGAGGTCCTGTATGTCTCCCCGCTTAAGGCTCTAGGCAACGACATCCAAAAAAATCTTGAAGGACCGCTGGGAGAAATACTACAGATGGCAGGCGCGCGCGGCCTGCTGATGCCCGAGATCCGTACCGCGGTCCGCACTGGCGATACGCTGATGCAAGAACGCCGGGCCATGCTGAAGCGGCCTCCGCATATTTTGGTGACTACTCCCGAGTCCCTCTACATTCTGCTGACCGCCGAAAGCAGCCGGAAGATTCTGCGCGATGTGGAGACGGTGATTGTGGATGAAATCCATGCCGTGGCGGATGACAAGCGTGGAGCGCACTTAACTCTGTCCCTGGAACGGCTGGAATCACTGGTGCGGGAGGGGAGAGCAGATTCCTCGTCGCATTCGCTCCTCGGAATGACAAAAGAAGGGAGAGCCCTTACCCGTATCGGCCTTTCTGCAACGCAAAAGCCGATCGAAGAAGTCGCCCACTTTCTGACCGGCAATGGGCGGCCTGATCCGGTCATCGTCAACATTGGTCACAAGCGCAAGCTCGATCTTGCTATCGAAATTCCCGCCACCCAGATTGGTCCCATCGCGACCAACGAAATGTGGGATGAGATTTACGACCGGCTGCGAGACCTGGCGGAACAGCATCGTTCTACGCTGGTGTTTGTGAATACCCGGCGCTTGGCGGAACGAGTCGCGCACCACCTGGCTGAACGGCTGGGAGGAGACAACGTTGCGGCCCACCATGGGAGCCTGTCGCGCAAACTGCGTCTGGCGGCTGAGACCAAACTCAAAGAAGGCCAAATCAAAATCCTGGTGGCGACTGCCTCGCTTGAGCTGGGGATTGATATTGGCACTGTGGATTTGGTGGTGCAGATAAGCTCACCCCGGGCCATTGCCGGTGCACTCCAGCGAGTTGGGCGTTCTGGCCACTGGCGCGGTGCAATCCCCAAGGGAAGATTTATTGCCACTACTCGTGATGAATTGTTGGAATGCGCTTCGCTGGTAAGAGCCATCCGGCAAGGAGATCTTGACCGGCTGATGATTCCCGAAGCTCCGCTGGACATCCTGGCGCAGCAAATTGTGGCGACTTGCGCGTCTGGCCATGTAGGGCCACTCGATGCAGGTTGGGATGAAGATGAATTGTTCGATCTGGTACGGAGGGCTTATCCCTATCGGAGTCTTTCCCGGGAAACGTATGCAGGGATTCTGGAAATGCTCTCCGAGGGAATTGCTTCGAGTCGAGGCCGTTATGGCGCATACATTCACCATGACCGAGTGAACCGCAGACTTCGCCCTCGCCGTGGCGCGCGGCTGGCTGCCATCACCAGCGGAGGCGCAATTCCCGAGACAGCACTGTTTACCGTCGTTGCCCAACCTGAAGGAACTGTCGTCGGCACTTTGGATGAGGATTTCGCGATCGAGAGCAATCGTGACGACATTGTCTTATTGGGGAACATGTCATGGCGCATTCGTCGCATTGAAAGCAAGTCAGGGCGAGTAATTGTAGAAGACGCTCACGGAGCCGCGCCCACAGTTCCCTTTTGGCTGGGCGAAGCTCCAGCACGCACTCAAGAGCTTTCCGCCCAGGTGGCTGATTTGCGAAAAGAGATCAGTGACCGCCTGCCCAATGTGTCGCCGGTTGGCGTCTCGCAAAATCAGCCTGAGGTGGCCGCTACCGTCAGCTGGTTGAAAGAGGAGTGCGGACTGGATGATTCCTCCGCCGAGCAGGCGATTGAATACATCCTGCAAGGTCGGGCGGTGCTGGGCACTGTGCCGACACAAGACACGATCATCGCCGAACGCTTCTTCGACGAAGGCGGAGGGATGCAATTGGTGATCCACGCGCCCTTCGGCGGGCGCATCAACAAGGCCTGGGGCCTGGCCCTGCGCAAGCGTTTCTGCCGCGGATTCAACTTCGAGTTGCAGGCCGCCGCCACCGATAACGGGCTCAATATTTCTCTCGCGGAGCAACACAGTTTCCCGCTGGCTGATGTCTTTCATTTTCTCAGAGTTGAAACTGTGCAGGAATTGCTGGAGCAAGCCGCCCTGGCTTCGCCGATTTTCGGCACACGCTGGCGTTGGGATGCTAGTCGAGCTTTAGCACTGCTACGTTTTATGGGCGGCAAGAAAGTTCCTCCCCAAATTCAACGCATGCGCTCAGACGACCTGTTGGCCGCGGTTTTCCCCGATGTTGCCGCCTGCCAGGAAAACATCGAGGGCGACATCAAAATTCCCGATCACCCTTTGGTGAAGGAAGTCATGAAAGATGTCCTCACCGAAGCGATGGACATTGAGGGGCTGAAAGAACTGCTGGGCAAGCTGGAGAACGGCAGCATTCGCGCTGTCGCAGTAGATACTCCAGTGCCCTCACAGTTCTCGCACGAAATCCTGAATGCGAACCCGTATGCCTTTCTCGATGACGCTCCTTTAGAAGAGCGCCGCGCCCGCGCCGTGGAAATGCGGCGAATGTTGCCGGAGTCGGTCCTGGAGGAAGTAGGCGGACTTGACCCGGTGGCGATCGCGCAGGTGCGAGAAGAAGCCTGGCCGGACATCCGAGACGCTGACGAACTGCACGATGTGCTGCACACGCTGGTCGTCGTGCCAGCAGACGTTTTAGTCCGTGTGGGGGCGAGCGACTCGCGCGCCGGCGGAGCTTGGCAGTTTTATTTTGAGCAGCTGGAAAATCAGCGCCGTGCGGCCAAGGTTCTGCACCAGAACCGCACCTACTGGGTGGCCACGGAGCGGACATCTGCTTTCTCAGCACTATTCCCTGCCGTCCAGTTTGAACCAGTCTGTTCTGAATACAAGCAGAACATCCTGGCTGAGGATGCCTTGATGAAAACTGTCACCGGATGGATGGCCCACTTGGGCCCCGTCACTTCCCCAGGGCTGGGTGAAATGCTCGGGATCTTCTCGTCTGAAATCGAGAAGGCCCTACTGCGCATGGAGGCAAGCGGAGCCGTGCTGCGGGGAAAATTCACTTCGGGGGACGGAGCGCGGGCAGGAGTGCCCGCGCCACACGAGTGGTGTGAACGGCGGCTGCTGGCGCGGATTCACCGGCTTACGGTCGCCACCCTTCGCAAACAAGTTGAGCCGGTCACGGCAGCGCAGTTCATGCGCTGGCTGCTGCGGTGGCAGCATGTTGCTCCAGGTACGCAGGTGCATGGAGAGCGCGCGACGCTGGATGTAGTTCGGCAGCTTCAGGGATTTGAAATTCCGGCGAACGCCTGGGAGAGGCAGGTGCTGGCGCGGCGCATCTCCAACTATGATCCGGCATGGCTGGATCAGCTTTGCCTCACGGGGGCCCTAGGCTGGGGGAGATTGTCTCCGCACCCGGCGACACTGGAAGATTCTGCCGCAGGAAAACGGCGAGTCATTCCCACCAGCGTCGCCCCGATTACTTTTTTTGTGCGCGAGGAAGCTGACTGGATGACTCCGCATCACCCCGCCGCCGATCCTGCGGAAACGCGAGGCCTTAGTGAGGGCGCCGCACGCGTTCTGAATTTTCTGCGGCATCGTGGCGCCTCGTTTTTTGCGGATATCGTCCGCGGCACCAATCTGCTGAAATCCGAAGTTGAGACTGCGCTCTGGGAACTGGTCGCCGCTGGAATTATTACAGCCGACGGATTCGATAACCTGCGCTCGCTTATTGATCCCAAACGCCGTTCAGGCCAAGGCTCCGCACGCAGTGCCCGCCCTCGGCACAGCGCGGGGCGGTGGGCGGTGCTCTATTCGGAAGAGAGCAGTGATCGTAATAAGACGGTTGAGGCCACTTGCTGGATGCTGCTTAAGCGATACGGAATCGTCTTCCGTGACTTACTGGCGCGGGAGACAAATTTGCCGAAATGGCGCGAATTGCAAGTTGCCTTCCGGCGGCTGGAAGACCGCGGGGAAATTCGCGGCGGACGTTTTGTGGACGGATTTCTTGGCGAACAGTTCGCGCTTCCGGTGGCTGTCGAATCTGTACGCGCAACTCGCAAACAACCGCTCAGCGGTGAAACTATGACTGTATCCGCCGCGGATCCTCTGAACTTGGTTGGCATTCTCGTTCCTGGTGCGCGCGTGCCCGCTATCTCAGGGAAAATTGTTACGTTTCGCGATGGAGTCGCACTCACTGAGGCTGAGGATGTCAGCCGGCGTGGAGAAAATCCCACACCAACCGCCTTTTCGGCTGACTAAAATTCTTTGTCCTGAGATGCCCCAAAAACACAAATCGGGAACCTGATGAGGGGGGCCCCCAGGTTCCCGAGTGAACGTTGCCCAGCTGGACTGCTGAAGCGCTTCCCCCATCGCTTTTGCTAGGCCAAGCGTCGCTTCGCTACATTGCATCTTTCTCACCGTTCATTCATCCAAGGGACGTAAACTTCTAGATATCCAAATTATTTCTTTTATTTACAATGAGTTATAGTGATATGCGGGTCAGCAGCGGAACCAAGGTCTTGCCCCGAAACCCTATCCGATCAGCTACGACTCTATCCGTTCGGATAGCGTAAAACTTTGGGGTTGTATGTGAATCCCCACGTTTGGCTGTGATAAACAGGCTCTGCGTGAACCCCCAGGTCAATCCACGATTGTTAGGCTTGTCAGGCCCGTTGCGCGATTCGATCTTCGCGTTACCTAGCAGCGAAGTTCCTGTTGGGCGAGACCCCGGGAACGTGCTGGCCATTCCGGACCCGTCTTTATCTCGCCGTCACTGCGTGATTCTCCCTGCTGAAACCGGTTATCTCATTCGCGACTTGGATAGCCGCAATGGCACCTACGTAAATGGTGTGTCCGTCAAGGAAGGTCCGTTGCAGCACGGCGACCAGATTTCGGTCGGAGACTCGGTGTTCCTCCTGCTGATGCGGGACGACGGTAATGGGGCGTCGGAAGCCGGAGTTGAGTTTGAAGACAGGCCGGCCCAAGCCACAGCCCAGGTTCGGCCGCAGGATGCGCTTTACTTGCAACCCGACCGCATCCTGGGAGAGACCCCCTCAACTTCGCGCGTAACTCGAAACTTGAATGCTTTGCTGAAAATCAGCCGGATCGTTCACCAGATCCATGATTTGGATAAGCTCCAGTCGCAAATTCTCGATCTGATGTTTGAGGTCGCACCCGCGGAACGTGGGGCCATTCTGCTGGATGGTTCTGGAGAAAAATTTGCTTCGGTCTTTGCCCGGCATCGGGCAGCCGCCAGCAGTCATCCGGTTCGCGTAAGCCGCACCATAGCCCGCAGAGTTGTAGTAGAAGGAGTGGCAATTTTGGCGATGGACGTTCTGAGGAATGATGGGCTGAACAACGTCGAAAGCCTGCTGGTTTCCAACGTCCGGTCGCTGCTGTGCGTGCCTTTGATTGTCTTTCAGAAGGTCACGGGTTGCATCTATCTGGACACCTCCAATGCCGCAGCCCGCTTTGACGAGGACCACTTACAACTGGTAACCGCGGTGGCTGGCATCTGTGCGGTGGCTTTGGAAAACGCCCATTGCCTGAATTCGCTCGAACGAGAAAACTTGCGCCTTGCGACGGAAATCCGCCTGGAGCACAACATGGTGGGTGAGAGCCCACGACTCAAGCAAACCTGTAGTGTAATCGCGCGCGTTGCTCCTACCGATTCGACCGTGCTGATTGAAGGTGAGAGCGGAACGGGAAAGGAACTGGCAGCCCGGGCCATTCACCGCAGCAGCCTGCGCAAGGACCGGCCGTTTGTGCCCATTAACTGCGCTGCTATACCAGAGGATTTGCTGGAGAGCGAACTTTTTGGCCATGAACGCGGCTCTTTTACCAACGCGATCACGCAGAAAAAAGGACGCCTGGAGACTGCGGATGGCGGGACCGTGTTTCTGGATGAAATCGGAGAAATGTCTGCCAAGCTCCAGGTCAAAATCCTGCGGGTACTCCAGGAGCGCGAATTTGAGCGGGTGGGCGGAACGCGGAGCATTAAGGTGGATGTCCGCATTATCGCCGCCACCAACAAGGATTTGGCCGCATCCGTCAAAGCAGGGGAATTTCGCCGCGATCTCTACTACCGCCTGAACGTGGTATCGGTTGTTATGCCTCCGCTCCGCGAACGGCGCGCAGATATTCCTCTTTTGGCCGGACATTTTGTCGAGAAACATAGCCAAAAATTTGCCATCAGGCCGAAGCGTATTTCGCCGGAAGCCATGACTTGCCTGATGAATTACGACTGGCCGGGTAACGTTCGTGAGCTGGAAAATGCCATCGAGCGGGCACTTGTGCTGGGTTCGTCCGATCTGGTCCGTGCGGAAGACTTGCCCGAATCGGTGGTGTCAAAAGACGTCACTGCCGGAGTAACCGGAACGAAATACCATTTCGCGCTGAAGGAGCTTAAGAAACAACTGATTGTTAAGTCTTTGGAAGAATCCAAGGGCAACTACACCGATGCAGCCAAGTTGCTGGGCCTGCACGTGAACTACCTCCATCGCCTGGTCCGCAACCTGGGATTGCGCGAGCAGTTGTAATCGGCTCTCAGTGCAGTTTCATTTTCAATAACATGGCGGGATCCACATAGACCCCTTGCCAACGCACAGCGATATGCAGGTGCGGGCCTGTGGCGCGTCCCGTGCCGCCGACCAGTCCAAGCTCCTGGCCGCGCTCTACTTTGTCGCCTTCTTTTACTTTGAACTCTGACAAATGAAGATAGAGCGTGAGCAGTCCCTGCCCATGGTCCAAAATCACGCAATTGCCTTCGAAGTAAAGTGGACGGGCCAGCAGCACCGTTCCCGCATTGAGTGCGGTCACCGGAGACCCGGCATTGGCCGCGAAATCCAGCCCTTCGTGCACGCTTCGCACTTGTCCGTTGAATGTACGCCGGGTCCCGAAAATATCGGAAAACGGCGCCTCGAGCGGAGGCTTGAAAGAACCTGCCCATTCACGCTCCGGGCTCACTTTGCTGAAAGTTTCCTGCTTGGTTTTTCTGTCACGCGTGATGACTTCCAGTTGCTCCGGGCTGGGAGCGGTGTATTTGGATTGGACGGTGATGGTGGTGGTGCGATATTTTCCGGCGCGGATTCTTACCCGTCGCTCAAAGGTCGCTTCGCCCTTGGCTGTGGTCCCGTTCAATGAGAGCGTGTACACACCGGGCTTGACGCTCAAAGGGATTCCCGCCAGGGCATTCCAGTTTTTAGCTTTGGGTTCAAGAACGAAAGAGATATCGTGCTCCATCCATTTGCCTGAGAGTGATTTCAGTCGAATGGCTGGCTTTACCCGAAAGAACACCGGAGAACCGTTGACCAGCTGAGTCGGTTGCCACTGGACTGACCAGGCCGGATGAGCATTTGTGTCCGCGCCCCAAAGATTGCCGCAATTTATGGCCAACAAGATGCCAACAAGAATTTTGAACCCTCTTCTACCCATAGAAAACTAGCCTAGCACCGGTTGGCGCATCGCGGACGCTATAATCCGGGCGTGCGAACCTTCATCTGCACTCTGGTTTTGCTTGTGGTTGCAGTTTACGGTTTTGCAGATGATCTGTCTCATCCAGTAAAAGCCGACCGCGTCATCGTGCTAAAGCAGGAACGGACCCTGCAATTGCTGAATCATGGCAAGGTTTTTAAGACCTACAAAGTAGCGCTGGGGGGAAATCCGGTCGGACCCAAGGTGCAACAGGGTGATCATCGCACGCCCGAGGGAGTTTACGTTCTCGATCACAGGAATGTGCATAGCCAGTTCTACAGATCCATTCACATCTCCTATCCCAATGCCACAGACAGGGCGCATGCAGCAAAACTCCACGTCCCGCCGGGAGGAGACATCTTCCTGCACGGTCTTCCCAACGGTTATCGAGCAGTCGGTAGCGCGCATCGTCTAAGAGATTGGACGGATGGGTGCATCGCCGTCACCGATGAAGAGATCGATGAAATCTGGCAACTTGTCCCGGATGGGACGCCGATCCAGATCAAGCCCTAAGGTTTGGTAGTCCCCGGCATGATGATGCGAAAATTCCCGCTACAGTGCAGCATGCTCATGAGATACAACATGCCGTCGAAGTAACGCTGATCTCCCGATGGGACAGGGGTATTCCACAACTCGTCAATGAAAGCCTTTGAGGTAGGTCCAATGGTGGCAGCCAAGCTGCCAACCGTGGTCGTTGCCACCATCCCAACCGAGTGACGCGTGGAGAGCGGCTTGCCGTCCAGCGTGTAGCGATCTGCGAACTTGTTGATGCCTTCCCCGAAAAGAAATTTTTGGATGCGGTCGCTCAATAGGGTTTCCCGTGCATCCTTCTTCCACCACGAATAATCCACCGACCAGTTGCTGGCGCTGCGCCAGGAGTCGTAGCCGAAGGGCGTCGCCGTTCCGTTGCGTCGGATGATTTGCGTCTCATCGAAGTTGTTACTATCAGGGGTAAGTCCGGTTTCCGGGCCGGTTACTTTGCTGAACATGTCACGACTAACATCTGCCGCTTTGGCCCAGAATGCACGGTCTTCCACCGGCCCCCAGCGTGCCCACAGTTCATAAAATGCCGGCAGATGATAGGAAGCGTCGGTAAACGCAACATCCACGTTTGGGATGAAGCGGATCATGTAGTGGTCTTCATCCACCATGGGGCCGATGGATTCGGTCCGGGGTTTGTCCCATGGCGCGTGAAAAACAGGGACAGTGGTGCCATTTGCGGCCGCTTGCCGGGCGCGTTCTTTGTTGTTTGGACTGGGCCAGGGATGGTCGGGTGGCGTGAACGGCGGATCATCCGGATGAATACGGAACGGGCTGGTCCCGCTCAGCACCGGATGATGGCGCATGCCGCGAAGTATCTTGTCGGCTTCAGCCTTGTAGTTGTAGATGCCTTTACCGTTGCCCCAGCGGTTGGCCGCGAAATAGAGCGCCATGACGTAATATTCTTCGCCGTCGGGCGCGGCGCCGGTGGAACGAGGCGTGCCGTCGGTGTTCATCGACCAGGCGAAGTATCCCTCCGATGGGTTATTGGGATCGGTAATCAGCATGTAGGTTTTGGACCAGTTCCACAGTGCGTCAAACTCACGTTGCTTGTTCATCTGCACCGCGATCATCATGCCGTAGGACATGCCCTCAGAACGCGCATCGTTGTTTGCCCAGTCGGTGATGTAGGCAAGCGTGCCATTCTGGTTGGCCCCGGTCTCAAAATAGACCCGCTGTTCCTGACCGTCGCCATGAAACAGTTGCTGGAACGCTCTGTCGATCTTCGCGCGGGTCTCTGCCGGAGTGTGTCCCTGCTCGGCGAAAAGATCACGATACTGTCCAGTCTTGTAGGCACCATCTCCATCACCGGGAAAAGCTGGAATGTCGCCCAGAGGTGCATTCACATGAGGTTCCGGCGGCGAGAATGTAGGCGGAGTCTGAGCGGGCGGAACCTGAGATGGAGCAGTTTGCGCCAAGGCAAAGGGAATCTGCAAAAACGTTAGCGAAACGACAAGCAATATAAGACTGAGATGATGGCGGACAGACAAAGCAAACCTCGTTCCGAAAGTGTACGAATTAAAGGGACTGCGCTGATCCAACTTCATTCCTTGACATCGAGGCAGACCATTCTCTTACTTTGAAGGATCCACCAATGCCCCATAGACCGCCGAGTGGCTACGGTACTGAAGTGGATGATTGTCCCCGCCACCCATGCGCTGGATCATGGAGACGAAAACGATGTCGTTGGTGGGATCAACCCAGAACCATGTCCCGGCGGCGCCGTCCCAGAAAAAAGTGCCATTGCCGTCAGGCAGGTTTGCTTCAGGCGGATCGAACACGACCGCGCAGTTGATCCCATAGCCGAAACCGGGACGCATAATGTGCATGCCGATGCCGAATTCACCGGTCAGGAGGTTGGCAGGGAGATGATTCGAGCCCATCAGCTTGACGGTGGCCGGAGCCAGGATGCGCTTGCCCTCGAACTCTCCGCCATTCCCCAGCATCTGTGCAAAGTGATAATAGTCTTCCGCGGTTGAAACCAAACCTCCGCCGCCAGAAGGTTGCGTCGGCTGGGTCGTGTAGTCGGTAGGAGGCGATCCTGCATTGGTTACAACCAGCTGGCCTTGCTCTTGACGATAGTTGGTGGCGAAGCGCGAACGCTTTTCCTGGGGAACGAAGAAACCAGCGTCCTTCATGCCAAGAGGAACGAATATATGGTCACGCATGAAATCAGGCAGCGTCTGGCCGGAAAATTTTTCGACGAGGTAGCCTTCGATGTCCATGGAGAGGCTGTAGGTCCACCCCTTGCCCGGCTGGTAGTTCAGCGGAATCTTGGCCAGCTTGTCGATCATCTCCTGAAGGTTGGCGGATTGCGCCGGCTTCAGGTCTTTGTACATCGCATCCACCACGGTTTTGCCGTTGCCGTAGGAGAAGCCGGCCGAGTGCGACATCAGCTCACGCATGGTCGGAGCGTGATCGGGATCAACTAGGATCGGATTGCCGTCTTTATCAACTCCGGCGAAGACCTTGAGGTTTTTGAACTCGGGAATGTATTTGGCAATGGGATCGTTGGGCAGCCACTTCCCTTCCTCGAAAAGGATCATCATGGCGACGCCGGTGACGGGCTTGGTCATCGAATAGTCGCGGAAGATGGTGTCTTTCGTCATCGGCGTCTTCGCGTCCAGGTCGCGCTGGCCGTAGATGTGGTAGTCCACGATCTTGCCGTGGCGCGCGAGAATAGTGACGGCGCCGGCCAGTTGCTTGTGGTCGATTTCGTCTTGAATGATGTGGTGAAGGTTTTCCAGCCGCTCGCTGGAAAAGCCAACGCTTTCTGGCTTGACCAAGGTCGCATCGGCAGGTGGGCGACGATTAGCTGTTTGTGCCGCGCAGAAAAATGTTGTCAGTACGCCGAAACCCACCACCGCAAGTGCGCGCGCGAATCGACCATTCCTCATTAGTCTGGATATTCCTTTCGTTTCCAGATGATTTCCGGCACTTGTTATATCAGAGAATGAGCAGGGAGAAGCTCACTTGGCGGAGAAAGAAATACCATCGAATGAGAAAAACGTTTATCTGAATTGAGATTTATTGCTGGGCGAGGATCTATACCAAGCGTCAGATCGAATTCACACGGTGCCATTTGAAAGTTAGGGTAGTGGCTCAATTTGAATTCCTTCGCGTCCTTTGGGAAGTTCTTGCGGTCTTTGTGGTTACAGTCTTTAGATTTTGGAAGGTTCAGTGAAAGATCTTGACCGCAAAGATCGCTAAGAAAAACCGCCAAGGACGCAAATAAAACCAACTGAGCCACTACCAAAGTTAGACCGATCACAGTGCTGGCTTGAGGCGGCGCGTTTGCTCCTGTAGAACCGCGTGACCGAGTAGTATTTCTGGCGGATGGTTCCTTGGATTTCGGCTATTTAGGAGCCCGGCTACCAACCTGTGAAATTTCGCCTCATTTTGCGACTGGTTACGGATCCAAAGGGCCAAAAGACCACGCGACTTGTGTGATATTCCGCATGGAAATCCCAGAATCCCCAATCTCACACCCCATAAAAACCGCTCAAGTGATTGATAAATAAGGGAGATAATTTAAAAACGCTACCACTCTTTCTTTGGCACGGGGGGTGCTTTTCTTGGCATGTGATTGGCAAGGGGAAGACTGCTTTGGAACCCACTCTCTTGGTGGTCGGTGTGAACTTCCGGTCGGCCACGTCGGCCATGCGGGAACGCTTCTGGATTAGTGACGCTCGCCGCGAACATGCGCTGAAGCAGTTGTCACGGGCGGAGGGCATTGAAGAAGTCATCGTGCTGGCCACCGGTCATCGCACCGAATTTCTTTTGTGGGTCAACGATGTCACGCTGGCCGGCAATTCTGTGATGCGGTTGCTCAGCTCTGAATGCGGACTCAAACTCTGCGAGTGGAAATACTTCTACCGGCTGTTGGATGAAGCTGCTCTGCTCCACATCTTCAGTGTGGCTTCGAGTCTTGATTCCATGGTGGCGGGCGAGCCGCAGATTGTCTCCCAGGTGAAGCAGGCTTGGCAGCAGGCACAGAAAGTTGGCGCCACCGGGCGATTCCTCGATGCGGTCATGGAGAAGGCGCTTACAATCTCAGAGCGCGTGTGCGCGGAGGTCTCGATTAGTAGCCCAGTGGGCGAGCGCGATGTGATCGTTGCCGCGGCGAAGAAATTTTTATGGGACGAAACACATGATTTTTTCGGCAAGCTGATGGCCAGGCAGATCGTGCCGACCATTGTCGCCTTGCGCATGACGCTGGATGAGATTTGCCGGCAAGAGCTGGATTCCTTCCGGCAAGAGAACGGGCCTTTCTCGAAAGACGAGGACGCAATGTTAGTAGCGGTGATGGGGCGAGCGACGCAGAGAATCGCCGGCTTCCTGGCCCGTGAACTCAAGGAACTTCCAGACAAATCAGAACAGGAACTGTTAACTGCCGCAGTGCAGCACCTGTTTCACCTGCAAACACCCAAAGCGGCGCTTGCCGGCGCCACACGCTAAAGGAGCGAAACATGGCCGAGAGAGAAAAGAACACAATCGCTTGGACCAGCGCTCAGGCATATATACTCGCGGCCTGCTGCCTCGTGCTGGGCGTAGCTCTCGGCTATCTGTTTCGCGGCTCCGCGTCACTTGCTGAGCACACGGCTTCGGCGTCTGTTTCCTCCGGCAATGCGACCCAGATGCAGGGACAAGCACAGCCAACTCCCGAACAGCAGAGGGCTAAACTGGACCAGGCCCTCGCACCTTTGCTCGCGAACTTGCAAAGCTCCCCCAACGACTTCAACACGCTGGTGCAAGTTGCGGATGTATATTATGATGGGCGGCAATATCCGGACGCGATCAAGTACTACCAACTGGCCCTAAAGAGCCAGCCCGAGAATCCTGATGTGCTCACCGATCTCGGTACCGCGATCTGGTATAGCGGAGACGCCGACGGAGCCATTGCGCAATACCAGAAGGCGCTGAAGTCTCGGCCCAGTCATCCCGGAACGTTGTTCAACTTGGGCATTGTTCGCTGGCAGGGCAAGCTGGATCCGAAAGGCGCAGTCCAGGCTTGGGAAGAATTGTTGCAGACCAATCCTGACTACCCGCAGAGGCCGCAAGTGGAGGAATACATCGCCAAGGCCAAGCAACACTTACAGGGATAAGGATTGGAAGCTGGCCGGCTCACTGCTCTTCCGTCATGTCCGCCTGCACGCCTTCTTCGTCGCCGCCGATCAAGCCAAATTTCTTTAGCTTATAGCGCAAGGCATCCCGGCTGATGTCGAGCAGCTTCGCCGCGTGGGTCTGGTTTCCATTGGCCTGCCGCATGGCCAGTTCGACCATGGTGTGCTCCACTTCCTCCAGCGACGTTCCGCCTTCAGGAATGTAGAGGCGGGGCAGAGAGCGGCCATCGGGCAAGTTCGGCCCGCCATCCGCGGGAGACGCCCTTTCAAAGGCGGTGCGGCCGCCGGTTTCGCCGATGGCAAACGGCAGATAGAGCGGGCGCACGTACGGCTCGTCTTCCAGAATCATTCCCCGCTCGATGGAGTTTTTCAGCTCGCGCACATTTCCCGGCCAGTTGTGATTGAGAATGAGCCGCCGGGTCTCGTCGGTGATACCGCGAATGGATTTCTTAAAGCGCCGGTTGTAACGTTCGATGAAAAAGTCCACCAGCGGCAGTATGTCTTCTCTCCGCTCCCGCAAGGGAGGAATGAAGATGGCGATGATCGCCAGCCGATAATAAAGGTCCTGTCGAAACTGTCCTTCGCGCACGGCCTTTTCCAGGTCGCGGTTGGAAGCCGCGATCACGCGTACATCCGCCTGCATATCGCGCACGCCGCCGACCCGGCGTATGACTTGGTCCTCGAGCACGCGCAGCAGTTTGGCTTGCAGCAGCGGAGACAGTTCGCCGATTTCGTCGAGAAACAGGGTTCCGCCGTCGGCGGTCTCGAACAGGCCCTTCTTCATCTGCTTGGCGTCGGTGAACGCGCCTTTTTCGTGACCGAAGAGCTCGGCTTCCATCAGGGTCTCGGGGATGGCCGAGCAGTTGATGGCTACAAACGGATTTTCGTGGCGCGAACTTTCGTAGTGGATTGCCTTGGCGATCAGGTCTTTGCCGGTGCCGCTTTCACCCTGGATGAGAATTGTGGTAGCCTCGCTGGCGGCCACTTTGCGGACAAAGTTCATCAGCTCGGTCATCTTCGGCGATGTGCTGACTACGCTGCTATAGCCTGCTCCGCGGTGCACCTCGCTGCGCAGGCTCTGGACTTCACTGCGCAGGCTGTTAGTTTCGAGCGCGTTCTTAATCACCACTTGCAGTTCGTCGAAATCCACCGGCTTGCCTACAAAGTCGTAGGCACCCAGCTTCAGTGCGGCCTTTACGTCGTCCAACTGCGGGTCGGCGGTGATCATAATGACGGCGGGAGCATCGCCGTTTTTCTTGAGCTGATCGAGCACCTCGATGCCGGTGAGGTCGGGCATACGCACGTCGAGAAGCACGAGGTCGGGGGACTCATGCTGCGCCAGCTTCAGCGCCGGGCCTCCGGAGTCGGCCTCGATGACGTGATAGCCCCACTCTTCGCACTTCTGGCGAAGCGACCAGCGGACCAGGCGCTCATCATCCACAATCAGGATTTTCTCGGCCATCCGGTGATTAGATTACTACGAAATACATTGGGGAGGAGGTGCTAGCGGAATTGCTTGCCATCGTGAGCAAGCCGATCAATGGCGCAATAATTGCGCTTTTGGCTCCGTTTCTGGTTGTCTTGGCAGGATTTACGAAGCCGTTTTCTCGGCGACCGGCGCTTGAAAGGGCAGAAGTACTGTGAACTTGCTTCCTACCCCCACCGTACTGTCGACCTTGACGCTTCCATGATGTTCTTCGACGATACGCCATGCGAGGGAGAGGCCGAGACCCGTACCGTTGCCTTTGGTGGTATAGAAAGGCCGGAAGATGTTCGGCAGATCGTGGCTTGAGATGCCGCGTCCGGTGTCGCTCACGACGATCTTGGCAGCAGTATCTTGCGCTGTAATTTCAACCAACACCATCCCCCCACCTTCGATCGCCTGCACTGCATTGAGTAGCAGGTTGAGCAGCACCTGATGAATCTGGTCGCTATCGTGCTCGACTTCAGGAAGATTCTCAGCTTTGTGCAGTTCGATCTTGATGGGTTTGGAGAGCACTTGCTGGCGCGCCAGCATGACAGCGTGCTCCACCGTCGTATTGAGATCGCTACGCCGGATCTGGGGCGGATGAGGCCGCGCGGTGCCCAGCAAGTCGGTCAAGGTGTGATTGATGCGTGCAATTTCCTGGCGAACATCTTTCACGACCGCGCGGGCCGGACTGGTAGAGGGCAAATCTCTGCCGACGATTTCGATGACTCCGGCAATTCCCGCCAGGGGATTGCGGATCTCGTGGGCCAGGCCAGCCGCCAGCTCGCCCAGCGTGGCCAGGTGCTCGGCGCGGGACATCTGGGTGCGGTGAAGGCGTTCGATCTCCGCGCGGCCGTCCCGCAACTGCTGCATCATGTAATTGAAGTTGCGGCCCAGGTCGCCAATCTCGTCATTGCGCTTGGCAAAGCTGACCGAGACATTCAGGTTCCCCGCGCTCACCGTCGCGATTTTTTCCTGCAACTCAACCAAAGGCTGTTGAATGAGATAGGCCAGCACGACCATGGACACAGCGCAGATGGCGACGGCACCTACGCCGGCGACAAGCAGCACTTGATGGCGTTCCGGGTCGCGCAGCGAAACCGTCGCCAAAGTAAACAGGAGCAGCCCTGCCAGGAGAACGAAGCCTATCGGTAAGATTGCTTTGATCTGCCAATTTACACGCACAGGGGACGACCTGGAGTCATCCCCTTGATCGGTGTTGGCAATCTTGGCTGACGCGTACTTTTCCGTCACCGCAGACTGATCACTACTAGGCATAGGCGTGCATCCCGGGTAGCAGGTAAGTTACGCCGAAGAAAGTAAACATTACAACCGCAAAGCCCAGTATGGCAAAGTAAGCCGCCCGGCGGCCACGCCAGCCGCGAGTAATACGCATGTGCAGATAGGCGGCGTAGATGAGCCACGTGATCGCGGCCCAGGTTTCTTTGGGGTCCCAGCTCCAGTAGGATCCCCAGGTCTGATTGGCCCAATAAGAACCTGCCGCGATCATCAAGGTGAGCAGGGGAAACGCGATGGCGATGGTCTTGTAAGTGATGCGGTCCAGATTGTCGGCGCTGGGCAGCACGCGTTGCAAATCTTCCCGCCTCCAGAGCAGCAGCAGGTAGAGCAAAGAGGCAAAGATGGCGCCCACCAGTCCGGACAGAATGAACGGGCTGGCGGCCAAGCTGGTAGCGAACAAACCATCGGCGTCGAGCGAGGCATAACGGCCATGGTGGGCCCGCAACAGGAAGAATGCCAGGGCCAGCACTTCCATCAGAATGCTTACGAAAACTGCGCGGTTCGCGTTGACCATGCAATTCTCATTTCCCGTCTTGCGCCAGAAGATATAGAACACGAGTGGCGCAGCCACGGCCAACAGCACCAGCAGCATCAGCCAGCCAAGATCGGGAATTACCACAAACAGGCGCACTCCTTTGGAGATGAATACCTCTGATTTCCGGTCAGGGTCCCAAGCCCCGACGTTGAACCCGCCCCATTTTTCAAAGCGGCTCAGAATGCCAGCATAGATCACCATACCGAACAGGCTGGTAGCGGCCAGGAATGCTTCAGTCTTCATCTTGTCCTGCACCAGGAACATCAGGGCCAGCGCGAAACTGAGAGCGCACGCCGCATAAGCCAGCATCGCCAGCGTGACATGAACGTGCAGCCAGGTGGATTGCAACGCTGGCACCAGCGGATGCACTTCGGTGTGCAGCAACTGCATCAGGACCACGCCCACGATTGCGACCGGCATGGTCACCGTGCCGATGACCTTGACGCCGTATTTTTTATCGGCGACGACTGTGAGCACTGCCAGCATCCACACAAAGCTGAGCAGCATTTCATAGATGTTGGCAAACGGCGCATGTCCAGCTTCATACCAGCGGTGTGCTACTGCACCTGTATTGGCAATTAGTCCTAAGATTGAAGCCCACGAAGCAAAACGTACATAGGACTCGTTCCCGGTAACTCCAAACCCCAGGTACAGGGCAGCCGCGCCCGTGAAGAAAATCAGGGCCACGTAGAGGAGGTTGCTGTCGTTGAGCAGGTTGCCGCCCTTCACTACATTCAAGAATGCCATGAACAACAGGAAAACGACTCCCAGCCCTACTGCGACCACCAGCGATGCGCCCGTCGTGGCTGGTTGCGCTTCAGCCCTTGCCGTCTGTGACATGAATCATCCTCCGTTTTCGAACTCTATCGTCCAACGAGTGCGGCCACTGGCTTCTCCACGCCGGGTTGCGCAGAGGCTTTGAGGTCGGTTTCGATCTGTTCCACAAGCTCGCGAAAACGTTGCTCAAATACATCTTTGTTTTTGTTTGCCGTCCCGCCGATCCAAAGCATCAATTGCCCGCGAGCATCGCGGACCGTCACCGCCCACACCCGCATGTGTACGAAATAGAAAACCAGGGTCAGGCCAATCGCCATGACCACTACACCCGTCCAGACAGCCCATTGCCCCGGCTCGTGCGAAACTTCGAGCCCGGTGTAGTACGCCATCTGAATATGCTTGCCCTCGAATAAGTAGGGCGAGGCTGCGTTTTGCTCGAGGCCCTCAATCGGCGGGATCCAATAGTGGACTGCGCCCTCCGAGTTCTTCGATTCCACCACCAGATGCGCGACCGGATTTACCAAGTCCTGGGAGCGCGTGTAGACCTGTCCGCTCTGTAGGAAATAGTCGGGAATAAATTCAGCAAGGCGGACGGTGGTGTCAGCATCGAGCGGGACCGTCTCGTCCGGGCCGATCACGATGTCCTTTGACGGCTGACCATCACGCGGCGTGGCGGTCAGCGTCAGTTTGTCGAGCGTTCCCGTGTTGCCATAACCGGCCTGGTAAAAACGGACGCCGCCGTACACCAGCGGTTCGTTAACCACGATCTGCTTGCGCAGCACAGTCTGTCCGTTCTCGACAACCGCCAGATCGGACCACCAGCGTTTCGGCATGCCGTCGGCATAATTCTCCTGGCCGGCGCCGTCGCAGCGAATGGCGAACGGCAGAGTGCGCTTGCTGCCGTTTTGCGGTTCGACCTGGTTGGATTGTTGCCCGCGAGTCAGGGTGAGATATGCGCGCCAGCCGTAGATCGCATCCACGACTCCGCCCAGAAAAATCAGCAACAGGCTGGCATGCACAACGTACACGGCCAGCTCGGAAAGGCGATTGCGTTCGCCATAGAGCGAGAAACTTCTTTCCCGCACGATGTGCTCGGGGCGGAACCCGTCCTTGCGCAGGACGCGTTCCGCAGCACTCAACGCCGCCTCTTCGCTTTGAATTGGAATCAACGCCCGGTTGGCCACCGATTTACGGAAGTTTTCGTCGGTACTCTTATAAGGACGGGAAAAGAATCTCCAGGAACCAGGAAACCGCTGGACCGATGCGGCCACAATGCTGAAGCTCACCAGCGTCAGCAACAAGACAAACCACCAGGCGTGAAAAACATCGGTAAGGCCGATGGCGTCGAGCAGGCGCAGAATGTGCGGGGAATAAGCGCGCTGCATCTCGTCGGCATCGGTGGCCGGACGCTGCAAGATCACGGTCCCGGCAGCGGCAAGGATCACCACAAGAATCAGCAGAATGACGCCGGTTTTCACCGCCCCGAGGGTCTGCCAGATTTTTCGCGTGACGGAGTTGGCGATCGCAGCCATGTCATTCCCCTTTGGGCTTTAAGAGGCACGTTTTCCGCCATTTTGCAAAAACAAGGTGAAGTTGATGAAATTGACGGAGTTGTTGCATTCTCGGAGTAATGTTGTAGAAATAAATCCTGAGGCAAATCACACAGCGAATTGGAGTTCTGAAGGAATTTGGCGCAAAATCAGTGCTCGGCAAACAAAACTTCTCGGCGAGGAACAGCAAAGCCTTTTGCGCACGATACTTGCGTCATTTGACGATAGCACTGCGGGAGAACCCCCATCGCCGTGAGAATTGCCGATCATGGAGGTTCCAACCCGAATGAATATTGCTGGCAACTGATGCCTTTGCAATTTGTTACGGCAACTTGGCAAAAATTTTCCGGATGGAGAAATTCGGTGAACTGCGTGCACCAACCGAGCACAGAGGGGGCAGTGAGTGGCACTGGAACGGTTCGCATCAAGTCCTAGGTTTCGCTGCGGCAGCGGGTTGGTGTGGTTGTTCATGATGGTTGCTTTCGTGTGCCCCGTTCTTGCCGCCAAACATCCCGTACCGCTTGATCCCAAAGCTGATCCTTCCACTTGTATTACCTGTCACGAAGACAAAACCAAAGGCAAATCAGTGCACACAGCCATCGCCATGGGATGCACCAGTTGCCATGAGATTCGTGTTAACAAAGACATCACGCGAGTCAAGTTGATTACGACAACTCCCCAGGCCCTCTGCCTGACCTGCCACTCCGACAAGAATGCAGCTGACATCAAGGGGAAAGTCCATCCCCCTGCCGTGCGCGACTGCATAAAATGTCATGACCCGCACACCTCCGACAACAAGAATCAATTGCTGAAGCCGGCCTCGGGGGATGTGAAAGAAAACCTATGCTTAAGCTGCCACAAAATCGGGGTCGACGTTCCGGAAAAAGGGAGCCGGCATGCGGCCCTCGACATGGGGTGCGACACTTGCCACACCACACATAAGACGGGAGAAGCCGGCAAAATCGAGTTCGATTTTCATCTCACCAAGGCGCCGCCTGCACTTTGCGCCGACTGCCACGACGTGAAAGATGAGGCGCTGAAAAAAGCGCACCAAAACCAGCCTTTCGAGCAAACCGATTGCGTGAGTTGTCACGATCCGCATCAATCCTCTGCGCCTAAGCTATTGGCGAAGTTCACCCATCCGCCTTTTTCCGACAAGCAGTGTGAAGTGTGCCACGCACCCGCCAAAGACGGAAAAGTCGTATTGACGCAGAGTGATGTCAAGACTTTGTGCCTGACCTGCCACGAGGATAAGGGCAAGCTGATTGACTCGGCAAAAGTACAGCATCCTGGCGCGGCCGGGGATTGCACCGACTGCCATAGCCCTCATGCCAGCCGGCAACCCGGTTTACCTAAGACCAACTCCGTGGATATCTGCCTGGGCTGCCACAGCGATGTCGCAGAGGAGGGAAAGAAACCGCATCATCATCAGCCGGCATTTCTGCAAGGCTGCGCCACCTGCCATGAGCCGCATGGTGGAAGCAATGACCACTTGTTGCGCGCTGCGACTCCCAACGGGCTGTGCTTGGAATGCCACGGGCCGGATTCACAACCGAAGAAACTGGAAGCCGAGCACCTGCTTACTATCTTCAATGGGAGCGTAAAGCTTCCCGAAGACTATTTCTCGAAAAACAAAGTTGTGATTCTGCCTTTGCGGTATGGAATGGGTCATCCCGTCGCCGGTCATCCAGTTACCGACTTGCGCGATCCCAGCGACCCCAACAAGGTAAAGACCCCAATGAACTGCCTGACCTGTCACCAGCCGCACGCTTCGTTGCAGCCCGACCTGCTGGTCAAGGACCAGGCCAACAATATGGCATTCTGCTCCACTTGCCACAAAGACTTGAAGTCGAGATGACGCGGAGGTAGTGCGATGCTGATCAACCGATCGAAGCTGGGCGGGAAGTTTCTAAGCGCTCTGATTCTATTGAGCCTCGGGCTGGGATCGCCCGTATCCGCGTTTGCCGCAAAGAAGAAGAAAAATGAGCCGCCGAAAGCGCCTCCAGTCATCGACTATTCCAACATCGTCTGGCCGAACCCTCCTGCCATCGCGCGCATCAAGTACCAAGCCTTCTATGCCGCGCAGAAAATCCCGCCGGCCGACAAGTCCAGTAAGAAACAATCCTGGATGGATCGTCTCGCCGGTACGCAACCCGCTGCTGAAAGTGGGAAAGTACTGTTTCAATTAGCAGAACCGTACGGCATGGCGGTGGACTCCAAGGGAAGCCTCTATGTTGCAGACCAGAAAGTTGGGGCCATCTTCATCTTCAATACCGAGACTCGGGATGTAGAACTCATCAAGAACAGAGTCCAGGCCCACTTCATTCGTATCATCGGCTTGGCGATGGACGACAATGACCGCTTGTTTGTTTCCGATCCGGGCCTGAAACACGTGCTGGTATTCAACGCCAAGCATGAGGCAGAAGATGTGATTACCGAGGGCATGGTGTCCCCCGGCGGACTCGCGATTGATACGGAGAACCGGCTCCTGTACGTCGCAGATGTGGATCAAGACCAGGTTCTGGTTTATGACGCTGACTCGCTCAAGCTGATACGTAAGATCGGTACCGGCGGACACAATCACGAATTGACCACGCCCGGAGATTTTGCCCGCCCGGCCGGAGTAGCGGTTGATCAGGACGGCAATCTTTATGTCGCCGACACGCTGAATAATCGCATTGAGATCTTTGATGGCGACGGCAACTTTATTCGCGCTTTCGGCAAACCCGGCGATGGGCCAGGCTACTTCTCCCGCCCCAAGGGGGTTGCGATTGACGGTGACAATCACATTTGGGTCGTCGACGGAATGCAGGACCGTGTGCAGGTCTTCAATCAGGAGGCGCAATTGCTCATCAGCTTTGGCGGTCACGGTCTGCTCCCGGGTCAGTTCCAGGGGATCGCCGGCATCGCCATCGACAAGATGAACCGCGTTTTCACCTCAGAGATTTTTCCCGGACGAGTGCAGCAGTTCCGCTATGTTACCGACGCAGAAGCCGAGCAGTTGCGCAAGGAGAGAGAGACACAGCACGAGAAAAGAGCGTCAGACAAGGAAGTGGTTCCGTTAGATACTCCGCAGGCAAAATCCCCGTAAACGTACAGCAGAGCCCAAGGTGGTCATTGCCAAGGTAGTCATTGCGCCAATCCCCCTAGGGAAGCGTAGTCCCTGCTATTGTTGTGTTTTTCAACAGTTCACAGAACTACGATCCAAGAGCAATACGCAAGATTACTACAGCGATTTTCAACAGTAGTACTGAGGGATTTAACCACGCAGCTTAGGAATGATTGGCTTTTTCCCCCAGTTGAAACCTTTTGCAAGGTCAAACTCCGCCATCATTAGAACCCTCTAATCATTTGATAACATTAATGTTACGAGGTAATTCTTGGCCTCCTTCTGTGGCCCACGCCCTTGGATGGGAATTTGCTTAGAAAGGCGTGGGGGCAAGCTGCGAGATGCTGGCAGCCTCGGCCTGAGCCTCCAGTAACTGTAACGCGTTGCAACAAACAGGAGGTTGTACTGATGAGAAAGCTGATCGTCATAGTACTTTTCACACTTGCCGCGACGGGACTAATGATGGCGCAGAACTGGTCATCCACGGTCGACGTACTCGGCGCACATAATAACCAAGGCCGCGGCTGCGCAGGCT
Source organism: uncultured Acidobacteriota bacterium (assembly GCA_963837365.1). Lineage (GTDB taxonomy): Bacteria > Acidobacteriota > Terriglobia > Terriglobales > Acidobacteriaceae > CAWBXL01. The sequence goes on along the minus strand of CAWIMW010000001.1, from coordinate 466,042 downwards.
GTCATGCACCGCACAGCGGCTCATTTGGCTCCGGCCACGGCGGCGCAGCCGATGCCGGCAGCTATGCCTTATGGGGCCAGGACGCCAGCCCACTGTATGGCAAGACCCTCACCTTTGGCGACAACGGTAGATTTTCGGAAGTTCTTCCCTCCAGCATCAGCAGCGGAGACGAAGAGGTAGGCGGAATTCTGCTTTGCCTCAGCTGCCATGATGGCAATGTGACCGCTTCCAACATGATGACCAACCAGTCCTATGAACAACGGATCGGCTTATTGACCAACACGACGTATGGCAACGCGCCGATTCCAACCTTGTTGGGCAATGACGGATCGGCCGCTGGAAACTATAACAATGACCATCCGGTTGGTCTGGCGGCGACAATCAGTACTAAAATGCCCGGCCTGGTGTGGAGCGGCACGGCATTCAGCGTAACGGCTGGCAGTCCTTATGCCCAGTTCGTAGCTAACTACGGCTGGCCGTCCCTGGCGCCTGGAACCTGGTCGAACCCCTACGGCGTGACCCCCTCGGGTCAACCCTATGTGGTTTGCACCACTTGCCACAACCAGCACGTTATGACCGTGTATGCCTCGAGCGCAAAGAGCCAGATTCAGAACGACGGTGGCGGAAAGTACTATGCCACGTATTTCTTCATCAACGGCCCTTATAACCCGAACCTTCAGACCTACGCCAGCAACTCGGCACCCTCGACGACGCAGTTCTGTCGTCAGTGCCACTTTGGCGAAGCCAACGAAGGCAATAACACCAACAACATCACCACGCAATTCCAGTAAGCTACTGTGATTGGAGGGGAGAGGACTTTTCTCCCCTCATTCTTTAACCATGAGCGAGGAAATATGAGACATAAGATTCTGATCTGCATCCCGCTGATGGTGGCCATGGCTGCGGCCGCCCAAGTTGCTTCTCATACCCCTACCGCGGTGTTTTCCTCGCCAGCCGCATCGCAGACATCGCCACTGCAAGTCAGTGACAAGCCTGTGGTGCGGGTGAATGGAGTAGTACTGACCGATCGCGATCTGCTGCGCGAAATGTTTGCGATTTTTCCCTACGCCAGACAGCACAACGGATTTCCCAAGGCCCAGGAAGCCAACATCCGCATGGGCGCGCTGCAGATGATCATCTTTGAAGAACTCGTGTATCAAGAGGCCGGCCGGCGCAAGATCACGGTTTCCGCCGATCAGTTGAACAAGGCCGAAAATGATTTTCGCCGCCAATTCCACAGCCCGGAGGAGTACGAACAATATCTGAAAGCTGAAATGCAAGGCTCGCGCCAGGTCCTGCGCAAACAAATACAGCGTTCTCTGATGATTGAGAAAGTATTGCAGGCCGACGTAGGCAACAAGGCTAGCGTATCGCCGGCAGAAGTCCGCGCCTATTACGATAAGAACACCGCGCGGTTCCATCTGGGCGAGTCGTTTAGCTTCCAAAGCATTTCGATTCTCCCTCCCCCGCAAAGCACTCCAGAGGCGTTGAATGCGAGCCGGAAACGGGCTGAGGCTGCGTTACGCCAGGCCCAGGCCACCAAGAGTTCCGAGGAATTCGGCCTCTTGGCGGAAAAGATCTCGGAAGACGATTTCCGCGTCAATATGGGCGACCATCACGCGGTGAGCCGCACTGAACTGCCGCCACAATTCGTCAAAGCAGCCCTGTCCATGCAGCCGGGACAAGTGAGTGGCCTGATCCAGATCGAAAAAGCGTTCACCACCTTCCGACTGAACGCCCACAATCCGGCCCGAATAAAGCCTTTTAGCGAAGTAAAGGCCGATTTACTGATCGAGTTGCGGAAGAACAAATACGAGAAGCTGCGCTCGGGTCTGGCCAAGAGCCTGCGTGCGAAAGCCAAGATCGAAATCGTGTAACCATCAGGAACTTTGTCGATCTAGGGGGCCGTGATTTCTACCCAGTCCATTCGGCATCCAGGATCTGCTTGGCCTCCCTACGTCATTTCCCGATTTCTCTCAAATTGAGTTATTCAACTCGCCAAGCGTGCGATATGGCGCAACGACCCCGAAAAGAGCGCTTTAGCCCAACTGCTGGATCGAATGTAACTCGTTAATTTTAAACGATTAATAGATTTCTCAGAACTGTCTAAGAATGGTATGGATTGTGCCTTTCCCACGGTATCTGCCGGATCGGGCGGTCTGGTTCTGAGGGGGAAACACCGGCACCATGAAAAAGACCACTCCCATCATCGTTTTGCACGGAATCGTTGGGCTCTTGCTTCTCGTAGCCACGCCTTTTGCTTCGGCCCAGTTGACCGTGGGAAATGATCTTCAAATTAAGGCCGGCGGTTTGCTAACCGCGGGATATTCGGGGAATTACGGAGACTCAAACCAGATTCTGGCGAACCACAATCTGAATTTTGGATTTGACGGAACAGTCTCGGGTTTTTACTACAACCCTAACTTTCTCTCATTCAATGTGGTCCCTTATTACAACCGATCCCAAGTTGATTCCACCTACCAATCCATAACCGGCGCCAGTGGAGTCACAGGGACGATGAATCTATTCTCCGGCGGCCACTTTCCGGGGTCCATTTCCTACCGCAACGACTATAACAGCACAGGCACCTTCGGCTTGTCGGGCCAGCCAAATTTCACGACGCATGGCCGCGGAGACGGGTTCGGAATCAACTGGAGTGCGCTGATACCTGACAAGCCCACCCTCTCCGTCGGCTACTCGCAGGGAAACGGGTCCGGCACAGTTTACGGTACCGATCAACAGACTGAGACCGACACCAAGCTGTTCAACGTACGGTCAACCTACTCGATCGAAGGCTTTCGCTTGAATGGCTATTTCGACCACAACGATTTGCACTCCAAGTACCCCTCGTTCCTGGTGGGGCAGGAGGCGTCGGTATCCAATACCGGTGGTCATGATTTTGGTTTTGGTGCGAACCGCAATTTACCTTTCAACGGCTCATTCTATGCGAGCTATAACCGGTCAGCGGCGACAACGGACTTCCTTGGAACTACCAAAAACACGACGGACTACACCACCGATACGCAGACTTCCGGTGTCACTTTCCATCCCTTTCAAAAGCTGAGCGTGTTTGCCAATGAGAGCTACACCAATAATCTTTCGGGGTTCCTGACTCAAAACCTGGTGAATGGCAATCCGGTGCCGGCAGTTTTCGACCTTGGCGTGGGTTCGCATTCATTGCAAATGGGCGGAGGGGCCACATACCAGTTCACTAATTTTCTTTCCACGCAAGCGCAGGCGACGCATTACAGCCAGCACTATTTCGGCAGGGATTTCAGCGCCACTTTCATCAGTGGGAATGTGAACTATTCGCGCAGAATTCTCAACATGTTCAGCTTTTCCGCGGGAGTCGTTGAGTCGTCGAACGCCGAAGGCAGCAATTCCTTCGGTTTTGTCGGCAATATGAATTACTTCCACCGGATCCACCGTTGGGAGACCTCCGGCTCGTTCAGCTATGCGCAAAATGTGCAGTCGGTGCTGGTCACCTACACCACTTCGTACTATAACTACTCGGCAAGACTGCATCGGCGTTTCGGGCCTGGCTTGGCGTGGATCGCTGCCTACAACGGGAGCCGCAGCGGCTTGACGAACCAGCCCGGCAGCGACAACCATAGCAACGGCTATTCAACTTCGTTTAGCTCGCGGCCATTCACGTTGACAGGAAACTACACACAATCCACTGGCCAATCGATTTTGACCAGTTCGGGATTGGTAAACGTGCCTACGGCCCCGGGCGTTCCCTTAAGCGATGTGATTCTTTACAATGCACACAGCTATGGCGGCGGAATTTCGGTCACGCCAGTGCGGCGGCTGGTACTTTCCGCGAACTTCAACCGGGCTTTGAGCGACACATCAAGCAGCACCACGAATTCGCACAACAACACGGAGATATTCAACACTCAATTGCAGTACCATCTGAGAAGGATCGGCTTGCTCGCCGGGTACACACGTTTCACACAGGGCATCAGCGTAACTGGAGCTCCGCCGGGAACTGCAAACGCGTACTTCATTGGGGTCTCAAGATGGTTCGATTTCTTCTGAGCCGGCGGTGTGCGGAGTGGTTGCGAAATAATCTGATGCTCGTCGGTTTGGCCCTGCTGATGGGCGTTCCGGCGTTGGCTGGGAAACAACCCAAAGCCGCGATTCAACTCCAGGCCCCTCCGGATTTACTACTGGATGGCGGTCGAAAACTAAGTTTTGAGCGCAGCTTCAGCCTTCAGCGTGAGGTCAAGCCCAAAAAAGGTTTCTGGACCCGGCTGGTCGATGTGGTGGCCGGCGAGCCGGATTATCACTTCCTGGTCAATCCCTACAGCATTGCCATCGATTCGCGCGGCCGAGCCATTGTTACCGATCCGGGCGCGGACGGGATACACATCTTCGATTTCAACGGAAAGAAGTACAAGTTTCTTTCCCGCAAGGACAGCGGCAAAGATCCCATGCTGATGCCGCAGTGCGTTGCGGTCGATGCGCAGGACAATATTTACGCGACCGATTCCGAGGCAGGCAAGATTTTTGTCTACGATGCCGGCGGGAAGTTCCAGCGCGTCATCGGCAGCCTCAGAGGCGGAGAAGGATTTTTTAAGCGTCCCACAGGCATCGCGGTCGATTCCGCGGCGCAGAAGATTTATATCACCGACACCCTGCGCAACAAGATTTTTGTCATGGACATGCAAGGCAGTGTGCTGGCCACGATCGGGAAAACCGGGACCGGAGACGGCGAATTTAACTTCCCGACGGAATTGCGGTTAAACGGCGACGAGCTGTTCGTGGTGGATGCCATGAACTTCCGCGTGCAGGTGCTGGACCGCTCCGGTGGCTTTCACTACTCAATCGGCAAGCTGGGAGAAGGCGTGGGATGGATGTTCCGCCCGAAAGGGATCGGGTTTGATTCCGAGGGACATCTCTATGTCGTCGACGGTTTGTCGGCCATGGTGCAGGTTTTCGACCGGCAAGGCCGGCTCCTGTATTACTTCGGACAGCGCGGCACCGCGCATGGTCAGTTTCAGCTCCCGACCGGACTTCAGATTGATAACCACGATCGGGTGTATGTCGTGGATTCGTTTAACCACCGCATCGAAGTGTTCCACTACTACGCTGCGGCCAAGACAGCGGATGGGGGCAGACCATGAAGCGTACCTTGGTTCTGGGCTGCGCTGTAATGCTGGCGTTGTGTCTTGCCACAGCGCAGACACCGACCGCAGACGTCTTAGGCATGCATAACCTGACGCCTTCCAGCGGGGCCTCGGTGACGTCCCAGGGAAGCCTTGGCTGCACCGTTTGTCACGCACCCCATAGCGGACTCGGAGCAAACACTCCGCTGTGGAACCAGACGCTTTCCAAGGCGACCTACACGCCCTACACCAGCACTACCTATTCCCAGCAGGGCAGCACCCAACCAACCCTGGGCGTCACCAGCAGTCTGTGCCTCAGCTGTCATGACGGCACAGTGGCCGTAGGACAGTCGGCAGCTTATGGCACGCTGCCGGTGACCGGATCCATGAACAGTGCTGACTCTTTCGGGACAAATTTGAGCGGGAGCCATCCTTTCAGCCTCATGATGCCTATGAAAGATGTTTCCAACCTGGTCGCATCTCTGGTCACACAAGGCAAGACGGCGGACCCAACCGGGGCGGTGAAGCTGATCAATGGGAATGTCGAGTGCACCAGCTGTCACGAACCGCATGTGCAGGCGACGGACAAAATTGCGCAACAATTCCTGGTCCGCGACAGTTCCAGCGGCCAGTTGTGCCTGGCTTGTCACGATCCTAATCGAGTCGTACAAGGGCAGCCCAACTCCCTGGCTGGCTGGGCAAATAGCATCCACCAAACCGCGATCAACCAGGTTTCGCCGGATGCACATGCTGGTTCTTACAGCACGGTTGCCCTCAACGCGTGCATGTCATGCCACATGTCGCACAATGCAACAAGCCCAGCCCGGCTGCTTCGTCCAGCCACGCCGCCGGCGCCGGGCACCGATAGTGCGACGCAGGTCTGCATGACGTGCCACAACGGTGGAACAATGGTTTCTCCATCTGCTCCTAATGTGATGGCAGAAATTGCCAAGACGGGGCATCCAGTTCCTTCCGGAACTAACTATCATGACGCTGCTGAACCGGCTGTTTTGAACAACAACCGCCACGCTACCTGCGTGGATTGTCACAGCGCCCACAGTTCAAACCAGGTACTCACGTTTCCCGCGCCTCCCACCATCCGGCTTTCGCAGGCGAATGTGACCGGAATTGCCGCGATCGATGGCACGACGGTTGTGCTCCCCGCCATCAACCAGTATGAGAACTGCTTGCGCTGTCACGGCACTAGTGTCGGCAAACAGCAGTTACCGATTTACGGATACGCGCCGCAACGATTGGTCGTGGCTCCCGACCCGCTGAATGTGATTCCCGAGTTCAGTTCGACAGCAAGCTCGAGCCATCCCGTCACCCACGTTCGTATGAGCCCACTGCCGCAGCCCAGTTTGCTCACCAACATGCTGAATCAGAACGGTACGCCCGGGCGGCTCATGGGATCGCAGATCCTTTGCAGCGATTGCCATAACAGCGACGACAATCGCGAATTTGGCGGAAACGGCGCCAACGGTCCGCACGGTTCAATTTATCCACACATTCTCGAGCACAACTATCAATTCGCCCAGGCCACAACCCCCGGCGGATTGGTTACGAATTTGTTCCCCAACCCAGACGTCACTCTCAACGGACCGTACGGCATGTGCGCCAAGTGCCACGACCTGAGCAACATCATTTCCGATACCAGTTTTAGTCAGCACAGCCGCCATGTGTCGCAGGACGGCTTCTCCTGCTCGACATGCCACACGGCGCATGGCGTGGGTACAATTTCGGCGGGAGTTTCCGGGGAACGTCTGGTGAATTTTGACGTGAAGGTAGTCGGAGAAAACAATGGCGCCCCGATCACCTATAACCGCAGCAGCAATACTTGCGTTTTGAGCTGCCATCAGGTTGCTCATAACCCGGACGGCACCGTGTCCAACGCTCAAAGTGCTGGCATAGCGGCAAGATAAGGTGACAAGCAGACAGGATTCTCAATTCACGAAGCGGAGCAAAGCATGGGCGATGAAACCAAAGCAGAAGTTAAACCGAAACAGGCCTGGAGGCCGCTGGACGTGGTGGTGATGTGCGGGGTCTGTCTCGGAATCGGCTTTCTGGCCGGCTACTGGCTGCGCGCATCGGCTCCGGCTACTACACAACCTGTGTCCCCGGCTGCAATGGCGATAGCGCCCGACTCACCCGCAATGGCGACAACGGCAAACCAATCGCAAACCGCTTCGCCCCACAAGCAAGTTACACTCGACGATCTGAAGCGCATGGCCGACTTGAAGGCTGCGCCTTTGCTGGAAAAATTAAAATCCGAGCCAAAAAATGCCCAGCTACAAAACCAGATTGGGCTGATCTACGAGAACGCTCATCAATTCAAGGCGGCGGAAGGATACTTCGAACAATCGCTGCAATACGATCCGAAAAACATTGCCGTGCGGGCGGACTATGCCTCATGCCTGTACTACACCGGAGACGTGGATGGCGCGCTGGCGCAGCTCAATAAGTCGCTGCAATTCGATCCGAAACATGCGGGCACGCTGATGAATATCGGCATTATCCGGTGGCGGGGCAAGAACGATGCCGCGGGCGCAGTCGCGATGTGGGAAAAGCTGCTCCAATATCATCCCGACTTCCCCCAGAAGGACCAGGTGGAACGCATGATTGCGCAAGCCAAGCAGGACGCGAAAACTGCGAGTGCGAAGCGGAACCTCTAGGGTGGTACTCCAGTGAATCAAGCCGCATCCTATCCCGAGGCTATGACAGAAGCACCGGCTTCCGGGGCGGCCGCGAGTGGATGGCGGCGTTGGTCCCTCCGGATCGCGATCACGCTGCTGGCTCCGGTCGCACTGCTCGCGCTTGTGGAAGTGGGCTTGCGCATTGGCGGAGTCGGATATCCGACCGACGTCACGCTTCCCTGCACCGTAGGCGGCCAGCCAGCATCCTGCTACAACCTGTTTTTCGCCGCTCCGTTTTTTCCTCCGGGCATGATTAAGACGCCGCAGGTGTACGCGATTCCAGCCCAAAAGCCGCCACGAACGTTTCGTATTTTTGTGCTCGGCGAGTCGGCAGCCATGGGCGATCCCGAGCCCTCTTTTGGATTCAGCCGCTATCTTGACGTGATGCTGCGCCAACGTTTTCCCGACATCAGGTTTGAAATTGTGAACACCGGCAGCGCCGCCATCAATTCGCATGTGATGCTGCCTATCGCCGAAGGGCTGGCGAAATTCAAGCCGGATTTGTTCATCATCTATTCGGGAAATAACGAGGTTGTCGGTCCGTACGGACCAGGTACCGCGCTGACGTCGGGCGGGATGAACCTGCACGCCATCCGCGGCAGCATCTTCTACCACTCCACCCGCATCGGCCAGTTGCTCACCAAGCTGGGCACGCCCAAACGGGATTGGGGCGGCATGGCTATGTTCCTCGACAAGCAGGTACCCGCCAATTCGCCGCTCATGAAATACGTCTATGCGAACTTCGACCAGAACCTGCGTGACACCATCGCAGTGGCCCGCAAAGCCGGCGCACGGGTGATGGTCTCAACGGTTGCCACCAACCTGATGGATTGCGCTCCCTTCGCGTCTTTGCACCGGGAGGGGCTAAGCCCGGAGGATTTGCGCACTTGGAATGCATTGTTTCAGCAGGGGAATGATCTCGAGAGCGCAGGCGCACATGCCGAGGCACTTAAGGCATATTTGGCGGCCACGGCTATTGATAGTGATTACGCCGAGCTGGAATTCCGCATCGGGCGTACATACGCCGCGTTGGGAGACTACGCACCAGCCCACCAACATTTTCTGCGGGCCCGCGATCTAGACACACTTCGCTTTCGGGCCGACAGCAAGATAAACCAAGTGAATCGGTCGGTTGCGCGTTCTACTGGCGTGGAGTTGATTGACACGGATGAACTTTTCTCAAAAGAAAGCGCGAATGGGATTCCTGGCAGCGACTTGATCTACGAGCACGTACACTTGACTCCGCGGGGCAACTATCTATTAGCGAGCGCTATGTTCATTCAGATCGCCAAGCACTTGCCGGCTGGGCATTCAAATACTTCCGAGGAGGTCCCACCCGAACCGGATTGCGAACGCTGGCTGGCGTTTACGCTGCATGACCGGGCCCGGGTTGCGGGCGAGATGTTGCGGCGGCTGCAAGAGCCTCCGTTTACCAACCAGTTAAATCACTCCGAGCAGGTTTTGAGGTTGTCTATGATGACGGAGGGCTTGGCCGAAGACCCAAACCAAACTGCTGCGGAATATCAATGGGCGATTGGGAAAAAGCCGGATGACCGCTTCCTGCATTTCAACTACGGATTGTTTCTCTACAGTTACAATCCAATGGCTGCGGAGGCCGAGTTCCGTGCCGCGCGCCCGTTCGATGGATTTCCCCTGGTGACGCCCGACGGCAGAATGCATTGAACCACGGAAGCGCATCTCTCCAATCACTTCGCCTCAGTTTCGTATGTCTCTGAAACTTTCATTTGCTGATCGATGTGGCGTTGCAGGCGGTCCCATTCCGAGCGGACCACCATCTCTTTGATCCTGAACTTGGTCTCATGCTTCGCGTCATCCACCCGAACCGCAAGTTCGTTCTTAAGGATGCGGAAGTCGATCGTCTCGGCTAGCGGGATCAGTTGATTGCTGGACTTGCCAACCACAACGTAAACAACGTTGGCTGACACCAGCGTGTACTCTGGGCAGGATTCTTGTGGTTGCGGCATGGAAGCAGGACCAAAGGCGGCCGCCATGAATCCGTGATGCGAAAGAAGGCAGTCGCCCATGTGCATGCGCACAACCGTGCCATGTAGGTAAATTCCGATCTCCCCATGCAGGCTGGAAAAGCTACTCAGGAAAAAAATTAGCAAGGTGACACGTTTCATGAAGATTCTCTCCTCTAGCGGGAACCGTATGAGTGCCGGTAGTAGCCGCTGCGGCAGCGAAATTGCAACTTGAGATTGTGGGCGGGAAGAATTCGCACCGTATGGAAATCCCCCCCAGAAGCAGGCAAAGCGTAAGTGACAACGCGAGCCGAGTGCAGATCGTTTAAGACATCGTGGAGAATGGCCGCCGCGCCTTGGCTGAGAAAGAAGCGCCTGCCTCCGGAGTCATCCGCCAGTTTTTGCAGGGTCGAAGTTCCAGACGTAGGCTGCTTAGGATTTCCTGCATCCACGGCATAGACCTGTGCGCCACTCGACAGAATGTTCTCCAAGGCCTCACGGAAGGACCTTTTGCTGATGGTGTCATTGCCATCGGAGAAGAGAATGATTAAGGGCCAGACGTCCGGCTGCCGGCGTTCTATAAGTTTGTGGGCCGCAGCACAAATCGCGTCAAATAGGGGCGTGGTTCCGCCATGGGACACGGATGTGGCATCATCCGCATTCAGCAATGAGGCGCTGCAGTTTTTTGAACACACAACCTGCGGTTCCATACCGCCGAATGAAAGGACCGTCACCCGATCGTTGGAGTTCCACGGCCATTGGGTGATTAGTTCCCGGACCTGCCCGACTTCTCTCTGAAACTGAGACAGGGTCGATTCGCTGGAATCCAGTAAGACGATGACATCAAGCTTAGCTTCCGTCGAATTATTGAAACTTCGGAAGTCTCGAATGATCTGCTCATCGTCAACGATGGCGAAATCGCCCTTTTGAAGATTTTCCACCGGGCGATCATGTCCATCCCTGGCAAAGAGTACGAGGCGTACTTCCGAAACTGAAGAGTGATAAGTAAAGTCGGGAGAAGCATCGGGCGTTGCGGGAGTGGGCGCGGTGAATCCGGTAGTGGTGGAGAATGGTACGGCAGTTAAGAAAATGAGCAGGAATACACGACGACGCCAACCCTCCGAGAGCGCGGCCCTGCAATGTTTCGCCATGAAGGTAAGAGAACAAATCGGCATATGGCTGCAAAGGTTTAGGTATGACGAGGTGGCCCGTGATAGGTCCGGTGTTAGTTAGAGAGGTTTAATTCAAAACTGGCGATACATGAATTGCGCTGCGCCCGCACTTTGGGAATGGGTCACAATCAACGAAACGATCAGAGCCAACGTATAGATAGGAGGGAGCCAATACCAACGAGTTCTCGCTATGGCGTGGACGATTGCTGACGAAGCGCGGGTTGCCGGTACGGCCATGGAGCGGTTGAGTGCGTCGTTGATCCACAGAACAACGCAATATCCTGCGGCCAAAATGAACACCATAAGATATAGGCTTCCACTGAGGAAGTGAGAGGCATAGTGAGCTGGAGAAAACACCGCTGACCACATCTGGCCGGCTTGCGGCAGAGAATTGGCGCGAAAGAATATCCACCCCAAACTGATCAAAGCCGCGGTGGTTGTCCATGAAAGAGTTGTCCCTATCGCGGAGGGTGAGGACCAGGACCATCTTTTCTGGAGCGCCTGCCATTGACGGTGTAGTACCAGTAACACGCCGTGATAACAACCCCACAGCAGGAACAATAGAGATGCTCGATGCCATAGTCCAAACAGGACCATGGCAAATATCAACGTCAGATATCGCCACCAAATTTCCCGGCGCAGCGGGGCCAGCGGCAGGAAAACGTAATCGCGAATCCAGAACGACAACGACATATGCCAACGTGTCCAAAAAATCGAAGGCGTTGTGGATTGGAACGGATGCGCGAAGTTTTCTGGCACAGTGAAGCCAAGCGCTTGTGCCGCGCCAATGGCAATGTGCGAGTAGCCGGCAAAGTCAAGGAAAAGCTGGAGTGCAAACCCGAAGGTAAGGCACCAGACATCGGTCCCACTCCACCGCGCCACGTGATCGAATCCGCGGTTAATTCCGTCGCCCGAAAGAATTCCCTGGCCCAGCAACCTGGCCAACTGCATCATCAACAGCCCGGTTGCGATGCGGGCGCATCCACCGCCGATTTCGTTCAGCGTGGTTACCTTGTCCGCGCGAAATTGTGGAAGCATGTCCGGCATGCGGCAAATCGGCCCTGAGATGGTGACCGGGAAGAAAGCCATATAAGAAGCAAACTCAACGAATGACGGGTCAAGCTCCTCGCCGCGGTAAAGATCGAACAGGAAACTCATGGCCTGAAATGTCCAGAAAGAAAGCCCCAGCGGCAACGCCAGATGAGAGAACCGTTGCAGAGAGGAGAAAGGGAAACTTACCGCCGCTTCCGGTAAATACTTGAAGGTGCATAAAACCGCGAGGTTGAATAGAACCCCGATTGCCAGTACCAGCCGGACGGGTTTACGGCGAAGCCACTCGGCGAGCAGGAAGTTTATGACCGTCGAGGCAAGAAGAACGCCTGCAAACCAGGCGCCCCAACTGCAATAGAGCACGTAGCTGCCAAGCAGAAGAACGATCTGCCGCACTCTTCGCGAGCGCGCTTTCGCGAAGACTGTCAGACAGAGCAGAAAAACCAGAATGTATAGGATGCCTCGAACCAACATTCCTCGTCCAAGTTATAGTATCTGAGTGTCTTCCAGCCGATTGTGACTGGGATCACAGAACCGTATTTGCAAAACGTTGACAATGGCGACAGATTCCAGACTTATGATTTCGCTGGATGATTGGTATCCCAAAACTCGATGGAGCTAGAAAAAATGAAAATTGATGTCCGTGCATTGGCAGTCGCAACAGTATTTGCTACCTTTCTTGGCCTTTCCGTATCGGCACAAGCACAGGACGGCGCAGCACTCTTTAAAACCAAATGCGTCAGCTGTCACGGCGCGGACGGCACCGGCTCAGCCATAGGGAAGAAACTGGGGGCGCACGACTTCACCTCGGCCGATGTGCAAAAGATGTCGGACACAGAGCTTAGCAACATTATCACCAACGGCAAAAACAAGATGCCGAAATATGCATCGCTGAAACCGGAAGAAGTCAAAGGTCTGGTGGGCTACATTCGTACGCTCAAGAAGTAGGCAACTTGCCATAATTGTGAGATTTGTAAACGCTGCACGGGTACAGCGATGTTCGCCGTGCAGCAGTTTTTGGGCTGAGGTACTTCTCGTGAGCAGATCATAATGGGAGCTATACCGGCTCAGACTTCGGTTACGGCGGCAGATCCAGTTCGGGCCTTCGCGCAGAAAGCGCGGCATCGCGCGCTTGTAGTTCCCCGTGAACATGGGGCTTGGGGAATGTTGTTGATTCCCTTGGCTACGGGTGCACTTGTTGGCCTGCTGGAGGGAGGACGCAGCAGTTCCGTCCTCACGCTCGCGGTGGCCGCCCTGGCCTTATTTTGGCTGCGTACACCGCTTGAGAGCCTGTATGGCGCCGGTGGCATACATGTGCAGTCGCGTGATGAAAAGCGCCTGGTCAGTAGCGTCCTATGGCCGTTGGCCGGGTTGACAGTGGTTAGCCTCACCGCGCTTTTCTGGCAAGGTCAGAATCTTCAGCTTTTCTGGATTGGCGCAATTGCGGGCATTGCGTTTCTGGCGCAGACTCTGCTGAAAAGAATCGGGCGTAACACGAGAATGGCCGCCGAATTATGTGGGGCCCTCGTGCTTACTTCGACTGCGCCTGCCGCATATTCAGCGGCGGTTGGCCGCCTGAGCGCTACAGCCTGGTGTCTTTGGTTGGTGAATTGGTTGTTTGCTGTCGGCCAGATCCATTTTGTGTGGCTCCGTATCCGCGGAACGCACGCCGGCAGCCTGAAAGAAAAAATCGGGATCGGCTGGACCTTCTTCGCAGGAAATATTTTCCTCGGCGTCGTGTTGGCCTCCCTCTACCACTTTGCGTGGCTGCCGAAACTGGCGCTGTTGGCTTTCCTGCCCATTCTGTTTCGTGGCTTTGCCTGGTTCGCCAAAAAGCCTGGACCTCTGGTCATACGCCGGCTCGGTTGGGGTGAAATGCTACATGCTCTAGCCTTCGCTGTACTGCTGGTCGTGGGGTTCGGCTTTTCCCGCTAACCCTGCTTTCGCGGTTTACCCACCCGCTGCGCGGTCGCGAACATCTTCGCAACCGAATCCATGTCCTTCGGTTGCACCTTCCCAGGCGGAATGCGCATGTGGGTGAGGTCTTCAAGCTTCAGTAATAAATCCACCAATGCCATCGAATCGATGAGTCCAGAAGAAACCAGCGCGGTGTTCTCATCGATGGTCAAGGTGGGGCTTCGAATCAACTGAAGGATGTGCGCAATCATTTGCTGGGCTTCAGGCGTCATGCGAGGCCTTGTTCCTCGGAGTTGAGTTCGGGATGCTCGCGCAGCAATTTTTCACGCGTGGCGGCGCGTGCCGGCTTTCCAGCAGTGCTTTTTACAATCCACTTTGCAGGCTGCAAGAAAAATCGCCGAACGGCCACGCCAGTTGCCGCCACTACGGAATTACGCAGTTCGCGCGCGATTGCTTCGGAATCTACCGCCGGCATTTTTGTTTCCGTTTCTGCGACAACGACAATATCATCCGTTCCCAGATCGGCGTTGTAAATTCCCAAGGCAACCACGCGGCCATCATGAATCGCCGGATGGCTGGCCACAATCTCTTCAATGTCCTGTGGATAAATATTTTCGCCGCCGACGATGAGCAGGTCCTTATTTCTGCCGACTACAAACAACTCATCTTCCAGGAAAAACCCAAGATCGCCGCTGTGATACCAACCTTCAATGATGGCGGTGGCGGTCAGATCGGGATGGTTGTAGTACCCCGCAAACAAGCAATCGCTTTTGATAAGAAGTTCACCCACGTGGCCGGGTTCCAGCGGCTCCCCGGAATCGGACACCACCTTAACCTCTTGTCCGGGCAACAATCGGCCCGATGATTGAAAGCGGACACATCCCGGTGTTCCCTGCGGGACCCGTACGGCCACGCCCTGGGTGCGAAACTGTGCTCCGTCGACCCACACGCGCAATGGGCCAGAAGGCTGGTCAATTTCTGATTGTGTTACCGCAAAGACATTTTCCGCCATCGCGTAAGAGGACTGGAGCACGCCGCTTTTCAGCCCAATGGCAGTGAAAGCATTTTGAAACTCATCCATGCTGTTGGGACGGACTGGTTCGGAACAATTGATCAAGGCGCGAAGCGAAGAAAGATTGCACTGTTCCCACCGGCTTCGCGGTGCGCGGCGGGGCACAAACTGAAAGGCAAAGTTCGGCATCCACCCCAGTGTGCATTTGTACTCGCTGATGATCTGCAACATGGTCTCCGGATGCATCACCCACTCCAGCGGCGATTGCATGACCAGAGGCAAATGGTAAACCATGGGCAGCATGAAGCAGGCAATCAGCCCCATGTCGTGATAGAGCGGCAGCCAACTATAAATGCGGTCGGTGGATGCATCGATTCGCAGCGCCTGCACCAAGTGCTCGAGCTGGGTTAAGACCGCAGAGTGCGTTAGGGCCACGCCTTTTTGCAGCCCGGTTGTGCCTGCGGAATGCTGAATGAAGGCAAGATTCTGCGACGTACAATCCAACTTGAGCGATTCCGCGCATTCCTGCGAGGCCAGGCCTCCGGCGTTCACGCGCAGCAGCTTCGTCTTTTCGGAGAGAGACACATAGCCCAACATTTCTTCAGGGAAATCGTCGTCAATGAGTACGACTTTGGCGCCCAGACTTGCCGTAACTCCAGCCAGTCCGGAACGATACTTGGCAGGTTCAATCTTGAAGTTGGGATAAGCAAGAAACGTGGGTACTGCACCCAACATCATGGCCCCCACAAACGCCGCCATGGCGGAAATGCATGGCGGCATCACGATGACCACGCGGTCGTTGGAGTTCACGCCGTTTTGGCCAAGTATTGAGGCCTGGAGCCGTGCGCGCCGTCGAAATCCGTCGAACGTGATCACCTCGCGCTCGTCCTCGTCGATCCAAGCCGTTACAAATTCCCCTTCGGCAGGAGCAGCCTCAAGCGCCTCAATCAGGTTGTTAAATCTATGCAGACTGCCCCCCATTTTGTGTTTGCGCCACCATGGCGATCAGAATGGAGGTTCCTACGTGGCCGTGACCGCGGTCACTGAGCACGCGGGAAACGGACATCGGCGCCACCGTTTGAATCACAATGATTCCGTAGAGAATCAGGTCCCATAGTGTCAACGATCGTCTTAGACGCGGGGCTTCAGCGGCCGTTGTTGAAGAAGAACTGGTTTGTGCCGGAATATTCATCTTGTCATCCTAGGTCCCCAATCAGAACATCCACTCTTTCACATTCGCTGGTGACCGCGCTGGTCCACGCGTAAATTCACATGCGATGCGCGGCCCGCTCCTTGCTGATCCGCAGGACATGCGATATAAAGAATCGTCCCTATGCGTAGCAGGGCAACACATAAACGCCAAGATGCGCTCTTTGGAAAGAACAAGCTTGCTCAATGAGGAACGTCGCCGGGCGATCCTTGAACTTCTGCAACGTGAAAGGCGAGTGCTGGTAGCCGATCTCGCAAAGGAGTTCGATACTTCGCAAGTCACCATCCGTAAGGACCTTGAAGCGCTCCATGTACGCGGGATGATCCAGCGCACCCACGGAGGCGCATTACCTACGCGCGATGGCGCTCTCGAAGATCCCTCGTTACGTGAAAAAGAACGCTGGCGGAGGAAAGAAAAACTTCGCATTGCCTCGGCAGCAGCGCGCTTGGTATCCGAGGGGCAGGTGGTGATCCTGGATTCCGGCACGACCACCATGGAAATTGCCCGGGTTTTGCGCAATCTGGAGAACCTGACGGTCATCACCAACGGTGTGAATATTGCCGCCGAGCTTGCGAGTTCCTCGATTGAGGTCATCCTGACCGGGGGCACCGTACGCAAGAATTCCTTCTCTCTGGTTGGCCCGATCGCAGAAGAGACGCTGCGCCGGCTCAGCGCCGACATACTGTTCTTAGGGGTCGATGGATTCGATGTCCGCCACGGCCTCAGCACGCCCAACCTTCCGGAAGCCAAAGTGAATCGGATCATGACAGAAATTGCGAAACGCACCGTCGTCGTCTGCGATTCCAGCAAGTTTGGCCGGCGCAGTCTGTCTCTCATTGTGCAAACCGCATCTCTACAGCACGTCATCACCGACAAAGCCATCCCCAAGTCCGACCTCCAGGCATTGAAAGATGCGGGCATTAAGGTGACGCTAGTGTGAGTCCGCTCCTCGGATCTCATGGCCGAGGCTAGCTTAGTCCCTTTGCTCTTCAATGCTGCCGGACAAAGTTGGTGAGCGCGGCCCGATCGCGAAATGCCTCCGTGCCACCTTCTTTGGTGGTCGAATATGCACCGGCCAGGTTTGCGAAAGCCAGACAGTCCTCAAGTTTCGCTCCGGTCAGGAACTGGTGAATGAATCCCGCGTCGAAACTGTCTCCCGCCCCAATGTCATCCACAGACTT
This sequence comes from uncultured Acidobacteriota bacterium, assembly GCA_963837365.1. Classification (GTDB taxonomy): domain Bacteria; phylum Acidobacteriota; class Terriglobia; order Terriglobales; family Acidobacteriaceae; genus CAWBXL01. The sequence continues at coordinate 448,714 of CAWIMW010000001.1, read as the reverse complement.
TACGCTGGGAGGCATAAGGCTGCACTGCTCCTGCCCGGACCGGCAGATGGCGGCTGCAGCGCCACGTTTCACGACCACAATCTTGGCCAATCCTGCGAGCAGGTTGATGGCTTGCGAGAGGTCGTCGGTGCGGGCAATCTTTTTTGCTTCACGATCGTTGGGAAGAAAAACATCCACGTGCTTGAGTACTTCCAGCAAATCCCGGTCCCACTTGTTCTCAGGATCGTCGTTCGTATCAAGAGAAGTTGACAGCCCCGCCGCCTTCGCTTGGCGGAATAGATCCAGGATTCTGGGCCGCAGCGCACGGTGCAGAAAGAATGAGGAAACGTGCAGATGCCGCGCGGACCGCACATATCCCATGTCGAGGTCAGAATACTGCAGTTCAAACATGGTGCCGGGATAGGTAAGGATGTAACGCTGGCGCGCGTAAGGCAAAACTACAGTCAGTCCCGTAGCCGTCCGCCCGGTTGAATGCTTTACCCGGCCTACTTCGACACCCGCAGCCGCCAGTCTCTCAAGGGCCATTTTCCCCAGCGCGTCGCCACCAGTTTTCGAGATGAAGCCGACCTTGCTGCCAAGCATGGCCAGATTATGGGCAAAAATCGCCGACGAACTGCCCAACGTAAGCGCCAGATGGCTGGCGAGGAGTTCCCGGTCCAGCACCAGTTCTTTAGGCAGGCCGTAGAGGATCAAGTCAAGGTTGATTTCACCAACCACGCATACGTCCAACGCCGCCATGACTCTCCTCCGCTACGCACTTAAGATAATTAGTCGCCGGCATGCTGCAACTTAGGAATAGATCTGGAGATCTGCGACCACCCGGTTGATCGCGCCATTCGGACTTGGGAGATCAGGACGAAGCCCCGCGTTCAAAGACGAGAACAGGCCCAGCAATTGCGGAAAAATCACGTCCACAGGGGGCCGGTATTCGTCTCGGAGGCTGGACGGAGCATCCAAGGAAATCACATCGTCAACCAACCGATCCAGTCCTGGAACCGCTTTCGGCGTCACTGCGACGGTGACTCCCGCCAATTGTTTGTTCCGTATCTCGCGAAGCAAGTCCAGTTCGTATTTTTGCCGCCGCGGGTCATTTGAGACGAATTGCGCGAACAACGTGTCCTTATCCAAAGCTGACATGGGACCATGGCGGAACCCCAGTACCGACTCGGACAGGGTGTGAATCTTGCCAGCAGTGAGTTCGAGCAGCTTTAGTGCAGACTCGTTCGCAACCGCCGAAAGCGGTCCGGAGCCAAGAAAACAAGCTTTCGAGAGATTCTTCGCGGCGATGGAAGCCGCAATATCCACTGCATTTCTCAGGAACTTGCTCCCCATTTCGCACAACCTCGCCAGAATTTCCCCGTAGGACTCCAAATCATCCAGGTGTGCAAGACACTGACCAGCGACCACCATATTGCTAAACGAACTAGTCATCGCGAGACCCTGGTCGTTTACCGCGTCGTCGAGGACAAGAGCGAGCGATTGGTCCGGTCTTTCGGAACAAAGTTGGGCCATTTGCCCGTCACGGTTACAAGTGACAAGCAGATGCCGGATTCGGGGATATGCCGCAAAGGCCTTTTCCATCACGGCAACACCCTCGGAACTGTCGCCGGACCGGGAGAAAGAAATCCACAAGGAGTCGCATTCTGCCCCCGTCAGGCTCTCCATGTTGATGAGCAGGTCGGTGCTCGGAACCGGCCAAACGTGACAAGACCAGCGCTGCCGCAACAGATCGGCCACGGCGCGTCCAATATAGTCGGAGGTCCCAGCGCCGACCAGAAATACTGTAGGTATGCAAGGATGCTTTGATCCAATAGCGGATCCCTTCAAAAACGAACTCAGTTCCACCTGACGTTCCCGGCACCGTTCGTAGGTTCCCCTCCAGCTACCGGGCTGTTGCGAGATCTCTTGTGGGGTGTGCCGGATGCCGCGCACATCCTTTTCCTCGTCAGCCAAATCGAGTAGAACCTGCAGTGGATTCTGCAAGTGATCCTCCTTACCGTCCTTGCCAAACGCACGCTTCAACTTTGTCTCTAGATCTATTCGGAATATTACGAAATATATAGAAAGATTATACAATAAAACGAAATACCAACGATTTCCCGACGAGAATCCGCATTCTTCCCCTTCCAAATCATTACTTGCCGAAGTGCATTTCCGATTCTTCGCTCCTATTGTGGCCGTACTTCCAAGAGCAGATGTTGGTTGAACGCAACCGGCAGGCGTGCCTTGCCACCGGATACCGTGCCGAGACTAACGCCGTTGACATAGTCGAGCACGGTATAGGTACGGTCTTCAAGGCCACGCAGTTCGACGGGCCCCTTCCAATGCTTGGCAAAGAAAGCGTAGTACAGGGTCTGCTCCTTGCGGATCACATGCGTCTCGGGCACATCGAAGCCGATGTCATAGAGTTCGCCTAGATACTGCCCCCGCGAAAGCATTTTTTCACGATAGATGCGCATCCATTTCTCGAAGTCCTTCTCTCGTTCGGGTGTCAGATCAGACTTGCTTCTCTTTTGGACGAGTGAGGGCAGGACAAACTGCGTTCCTATAACCCCGCCCACACCAACCGTGGAGGCAAAGTCGTTGCCACCGTCACTTAGCTCGACGTGGTCTCCGAAGTATGGGATCGAGTCTCCCATGAGGGCCTTTAATGTCTTGGCTTTGGAACGAATCTGGAAGGAACTTTCAGGATCAGAGGCTACGGACATATTGAAGTGCGGCATGGTGAAGAAGGAGTATGCCGTGCCGCAAGGACAGAATTCCACCAACGCTCCGGGCTTCGCGGCTTGCGCGGTCTCGTAGATCTCGCGAAAGAAATCCGGCATGGCCTCGACAGAATCCTCGGGCCTCGCGTGATGATGGGCGGGGTTGTAGCAAGCCGGCGCTCCGTTCATGTGCTGACCGTCCAGCTTCAGGCCATCGAAACCCCAATCCACCAGGATTTTTCGCACCAGGGCCTTGTGATACTCCACAACCTGCTTGTCTGCCGGACACAGATAATAGGAATCCCACCAGGAAATTTTTCGCTTGGAACCATCACGGTTCAGCAGCAAGTAGTCCGGGTGCTCCTTTAGCAATTCTGACTTCAGCACGGCGTTCAGCGGCGACCACCAGAGCTGGGCGCGAAAACCTTCCTGGTGAATTCGGTCCACCAGAGCTTTCATATCGGCGTCCCCGTGAGGAAATTTCTTCGGGTCGAGGCCCCAGTCGCCATAATCGTTCTGCCATCCGTCATCGAGGGTGACCCAGGTAAATCCCAATCGCTTGACGGTCGGCAGCGTGTCATACACCTGCTTGGGTTGGACCGAACGGCCATATCCCCAGGCGCACCATATCGCTCCGTAGGCGTCATCTGGCGGCGCAGCCATCTGAAAACCTTGCTTCACCATGAAACGGCGATAGTCGGTCAAGGTGCGGAAGTAGTCTCCCTGGTGGACCGCGACGAACGTGCGCAGAGTATGAAAACTTTCTCCGGGGGCCAGCGAAATCGGGTGCCGGTAGCGCACCGCGATCTTGGCATGAGAGGCATCGGGCATGGATACCGGCAGGGAAACTAACCGCGGACGGGGAGCCACATGGCCTACGGCGATGCCAACATCCCGGCGCCAAACATCCACGACCGGTGTGCCGCCACCGTAGTCGCTGGCATTCATGCCAAGAAAGTTCTCCTGCTGGAATTTGGCGTGCAGCGGCACAATCCAGTTAGGGCGTTTCTCGTACGAGCCGCTTTGATAAGACCAAAACGCGGGCGCGCTACGGTCGCCGTGCGCAGCCGAGCCATGAATGCGCGCCTGGGCATTCAGTGTGTATCCGTTGTTAGTCCATCCAGTGAGAGGTAGCTTGGTTGTTGCCGTGTTGGTGTACTGAACGTCGAAGAACCCCATCGTAGGAAAATCGTCGTACATTGTGACCGTAACCGCTTTTGATAGTGTTCCTGACTTTCCCGTCACAGTGAGCCGTTCCCCGGCTCCGAAGGCATCTTTGACAGGCCCGCGGGTTTGCGAGGTCAGGAGGAATACGGATACTTTCTTGTCTCCTTCCATGACGCTCTCAGACGACACCAATGGCCCCGTCACCGTTTCTTTACCGTCGAATCGGGCAATCACTCGGCTGCGCAGGCTGCGGTCGAATTCGACCCTGAGGTTCGCGCTTTGAATCTGGGGATTTTGCTTGGAGGGCTTCGCAGCAGAGGCGTGCAATCCGTTTGAAAGCATGATTACGAGCGTGCCGGTAATTGCACAAGAGTTGAGAGTCACCTTGCACCTCCAATGTTCACGCCTGGCGCATCACCGTTGCCGGTCCGTGTCGTTCCTCACTCATCGCGCGGGAGTGAATCTGATGGTGCGCAAGGAAAACCGCGAGTTCGTCCGGTGTGGGCTGGCCAGCGGTTCCGCCAATTCGTAAGGCGGACAGTGCGCCGCATGCGTTTCCTTCAACCAGGCAGTCACGGAAGTTCTTGCCCGAAAGATGACCATGCACAAACCCGGCCGCGAATGAGTCCCCGGCGCCGGTCGTGTCAACCGTGGAGATTGGGAATGGCGAAGCAGTGACGATCTCGCCGTTCGTGCAACCGATGGCTCCCTTCGCGCCTAGTTTGATCACCACGCGTGGCACCCTGGCGGCCAGCCGCGCCATCGCGGACTGCACGGTCTTCTCTTTGGTCAGAGACAAGGCTTCGATCTCATTCACGAAAAGAATGTCTGCTTCTGCGATCACGTCCCAGATGTCGGCGGTCCAGGATTCGGAAGGATTTCCGTTTGGATCAAAAGACGTGGTCATACCCCGCTGATGGGCGTCGCGAAAGAGCTGCGCAAAACCGGAGCGCAATCCATGCTGGAGGAAAAACGACGTCAGATGAAGATGGGAAGACCCGTTCAAAGCGTTTCGTGCCAGATCCGGGTAGCTGAGTTCGGCGATAGCTCCGGGAAAGGTTACGAGCGCGCGGTCGGCCGCTGTGCTTAACGCAATCGTGGCACCGGTCCGGCTGGAACGGGAAACCGTGATATTGCCGGTCGGGATGCCCAGTTCCTGAAGGGCAGCTAAGCAGAAACGCCCGAAGTCGTCGTCCCCCACTCTGCTATGAAAATTGACGGGGCATCCAAGCCGCGCCAGGCCGGAAGCAAAGATAGCCGAGGCGCTTCCCAGTACCGTTTCGAAATGCGAGGCTAGCACCTCGCGCCCCAGTTGCGGGAAACTGCTCAGGCCGGTGATCAGCAGATCTACGTTGAGCTCGCCAATGACTGTGACAGGGATCGATCCCACTGACAAATCCGCGCCACTGTCTTGTTTGGTTGTATGTAATTTTTCCATTCTTCCCCGCGGTGCGAATTTCACTGAGTGCTATCGAACGTCAATCCATCAATCTGCACAGGCAGCGGCATAACCGCGTAGTACCTGCCGAATATGATGCTGAATCAGCTTTTCGGGAAGGGGGTGAATTTGTCCCTCCCGTATTGGTTCATAGGCTCCCGGGAGATACTGGCTCACCAGCGTGAGCGGCATCGGGTACACGGCCAGGTTGGCGAATAGCCGAGCAATCTCCTTCTGCACCGAAGGCTCGTGCCAGTAATATCGGCAGCGATCACTGTAGCCATATATAAGGTTTCGACGAATGTCTTGTTCGTCTCCGTGATAGTACGTCTTCCAGTAGATGGGGTTGCTCAACATTGCTTCTTCGAGCGCCTCGCGCACCCGCGAGCATTGATGCCCCGCCCGCTTGTCGAACAACTCGCGCTCGATCGCGGCCAGAGCAAAAAGCGATTCCCGAAAGGCAAAAGTCAACCCTGGTCCAACTTTAAGGATCGCGAAGTGGTCTTCCACCATGTGCCGTAGAGACTTGGGAGACTGATAGTCCGTAGAGTGGGCTTCATACACGATCGCAGGGTGCTCCGATAACGCGGCCGCCAATGCCCTGGCTTTGACGCGATCATAGTCAAAAACCGCGTCCGCTCCGAAATCTACTCCTGGCTGGACTACGAGTGCAATCACCCTTTCCCACGCTGACAACAGGCCCCGCTTCTCAAACGCACGTTGGAATACTTCCAGGGTCCGGTGCACATGTTCGGCCGCGGTTACCACTGGGGCCTGTGCGTCGCCTGATTCTCCGCCCGGCGACGGGACCTCAGTCCCCACAACATAGACAATTTGTGGCGAACCTGATGGGAGTTCTTCAAATGTTTTTTCTGCAACCTGGCACAGCATGGCGGCCCGATCGGCGATGGTCTCTTCTGGGAGTACTCCGGTTCCGTCGTCCGCGCAAGGCATGCTGGCGTCGAGATGGATTTTCTGATATCCCGCGCGCACGCAACTACACACAAGTTCTCTTGCATTTTCCAATGCTGCACTCGATGCTTTTTGCCGCCACGGAAACGGGCCGAGGTGATCTCCACCCAAAAGCACACGCTCCCCAGGCAGTCCGGCGCGTTGCGCAGCAGACAGCACGGACTCCACGAACTGGTAAGGGGTCTGGCCAACGTAACCCCCGAACTGGTTTACCTGGCTCGAGGTTGACTCCACATGCAGAATGGAACCATCCTCGATGGACTGCTGGATGGCGGCGGCTATGACCTGGGGATGGGCGGTGCAGACTGCATACACACCGCCTTTGCTCATGTGTCGATTGCGGTGCAATACATTCTGGAGTCGCGTGCCGGGATCGCGGAACCGCGGCTCCCGTGCCGCAATGGAAGAGCTGCCGTCTCTGCCTAGAATCATTCCTGCCCTCAAGAAAATCCTGCCCGCGGCAAACCAGTCACTCAACTTCGCCGCAAACTGAATCTGTTCACAACCGGCAAACATGGCCAGCAATTAAATACTGGCGTTCTCAGCGACTCAAACGTATTATAGCGTATCATTACGTTATGTTACTTTTACTTTCGGTTTAATACCTTGTCAAGAATATTGTGGCGCGGGTATTCGTACTTGTGGCGTGACCGGACATGTCCCGTCAACAAGCCTCGCCGCCTGGCTGAAGGAATTGTGACACTGGGTAAATCATTCCCGCCTTGGCAAAAGGTTTCTCTCGGTTGCTTCTGGAGGGATGGCATGCGTCATTTGGTTATGGTTTGCGCGCTGTTTGTCATCGGGTCCCAGTTGGCAAAAGCCGCTGACGATGGTCTGATCGAAAGCACAAAATCTCAGCAGGACACCGCACTGTCCACGGATCCCTCCATCCCGTTCTGGAGGGCAGCCCGCCCCGTTTATGCGGAAAAAGGTCCGCAGGGAGAAACTCTGCGCAGCTATCGCACCGAAATCCGCTCCCGCTGGACCAAGAAGAACCTGTATTTCTTGTTTGTGTGTCCCTACGACAAACTCAATCTCAAACCATCACCCAGCACTTCCACGGAGACATTTCAGCTTTGGGATTGGGATGTCGCCGAAGTGTTTATCGGTTCAGATTTCCAAAATATCAGGCGCTACAAAGAATTCGAAATCTCTCCACAGGGAGAGTGGATTGATCTCGATATCAACCTGGATAGTCCCCACCATGAAGATGGTTGGACCTGGAACTCTGGCTTTACTGTGGCGGCGCACGTCGATGCGGGCACGAAGACCTGGTACGGCGCAATGCGCATCCCATTCTCGGCCTTAGAAAGCGGTTCCCCGGCGACTGGTGAGCAATTTCGAATCAACCTCTTTCGCAGCCAAGGGCCGCCGCCCGACCGAGCACAAATAGAGTGGCGAAGCACGAGGAAAAGTACTTTTCACGTCCCGGAAAGCTTTGGCCTGTTGCGGCTGGTAGAGGGAACAGCGCGGTAACACAATGCGGCGTTTCGCCAGTGGTGGCGTCGGACAGGACGAAATTGAAATTGAGGAAAATATAAGGAGAACGCAACTTTGATGCAACGTCGAGACTTTCTAAAAAGCAGTGTTGCATTGGCAGTAGCGGCCGAACTCGGAACCAACAAGGCGCAGGCGCTCGTTCCCGCTCACAACTGGGACAAGTACGATTTTGGTTCCGGCCCGCCGGTAACGGACCGGCTCAATCAGGGCCCATTTCCGCAGTACCCGCCCGAGGCGCTGATTCCGACTGACGACGTGGTCATGACCACCACTCCTTCGGAAGAAGTCGTGCCCAATTACGGCAAGGGGCTGATCACTTACATCACGGCGGACAGTGGCACAGACGAAATCAAATCGGACAACATTCCGCAAGCAATCGAAGATCTGATTCGATTTCCCCTGGGGCAACAGCTTTATGTGCGTCCGACGTGGCGGGAGGTTCAGCCCCGACCGGGACGCCTTGACCTGCCTGACTATTTGAGGCTTGTCTTTGAACTGGCGAAGAAGAACAACAAGCGTGTGGGAATTCGCATTCAGATGAGCGCTCCGGACTACTGGCACCAACCGGCGCTCCCGGATTTTGTGCTCGACAAAGTGCCCATGGTTGAGCTCATTCCTGATGAGAAGGAAAAGAAAGCGGCTGCGCGTTTCATTCAAAACCCATATTCCCGTTCTCAGCCCCGCTTTGATCATCCTTTTTTTCAGCAGGCATTCGCTGAACTGGTCGGACTCTTAGCGGCGGAGTTCAATGGAAGTCCTTCCATTGAATTCGTGGACACCTTCTTATATGGGTTTTGGGGCGAGGGGCACACGTGGCCCTTCATCAATACCCCTTTCCCTGACTACCAGACAGCCGAAAGAACCCTGGTCAAAATGCTGGAAGTTCAACTGGAGCACTTCACCAAGACTCCGTTGATGACCAACACGCAACCTGACTACAGCCGTGTCGGTAATTCGGAGGTCCTTGATCGCACGATTCGGAGCTACAACTGGATTCGCAGTGACACTATCTTTATCGAGAACGAGCAGATCGAAACTCTGAGCAATCGTCCGCCGTGGATCGCCGCAGCCCTCGAACAGGGAATTCCTGCAAAGAGTCCCGACTCGTTCCCCTTGGAGGAAGGACTTTCTCCGGCAGAGAACATGATCGCGCACGTGATTGACGTAGGAGCGAATTACTGGTCGCTGTGGAACTTTCACGCCATCAGCGCCAAGAATCTGCTGGCCTACTACCAGGCATTCCCCAAGTGGTTTGATCAAATCAATCGTCGCATTGGCTACCGGGTGAGGCCCTCCATGATCTGGAGCTATGAAGATAGCGGCTACCTGGGATTGATTATCGGCTTCGCCAACGATGGCATCGCGGGCGTTCCGGGGGTGTTGCGAGTGACCGTGGAGAGCAAAGACGGGAAGGTGCTGTCGAGCGGTTGCTTGGATCCCGGCTATCCCCTGCCCGGCAAGCTCAGGCAGGCACAATTTGTGCTGCCACAAGGAACAAAATTTGAGGGATTGAAACTTAGAGCCGAAATCGAGGTGAAGGGCATGCGTTATCCAGTGCAGTGGGCGTGTCACCAGAAGCTAAACGATGATGGCTCACTCGCTCTGCGCTCTAACCTGCATCACCATATTTAGGCGTAATCGGTTCTATTGCTTTCATAAAAACTCGACCAGCGATTTGTAGATGCTCGGCGCTGAGCGGAGGTGCGTCATGATGCAAAGAGTAATTATTCGCGTGGTTGTTGGGTTGTTCACATTCGCGTTGCTAGTTGGAAGTCAGGAGCATCCTGCGGTTTGGAAACCGGACACCGACTGGGGGCATTGGCGGCTAGGGCAGCGGGCCGATGTGGAATTTCTAAAGAAGAACAACATGACGGTGACGTTCGGCAGCGGCGCCCCCAACTTCGAAGCCGTCAGCCGCGACGAGTTCGACCAGGAGATGGAGAAGGCGAAGGCGGCAAATCGCGCTCTCCACGATCAAGGCTATATCGTTCTTCGTTATCTTACGAGTTCATTGGCGGGCCAAACCGCCACTAATAAAGACGAGCCGCGGAAAGACCAGATTGGACTTCTTAAGTTCTGGAACGAACGGTGGACTCAGTTCGAAGACTACATTGGCCCCAAACCCGATGAAGATCCGACCACATGGATAACGGTACGGCCCGATGGCACGTTCCCGCATTACCGCTACGCGCCTTACGGCAAAGAAACTACTGGCGGGTTTGAAACCTGGGGGTGCCCGAACAACCCGCACTTTGTGCGCATGATGGAAGGCCGCGTACGCGCCCAGGCGGAAACCGGGATCGACGGCTCCTATATCGATTGGACGCAGATCGCGGGGGAGACCTGCTACTGCAAGTACTGCCAACGGAACTTCGTGCAGTACCTGAAGAAAAACCTGCCGGGCACTGCGGCACGCGCGAAATATGGAACGGACGATTACGACAAGGTCAGCCCACCGCAGAAACGCGGGGAACCGTTCTGGATGGAGTGGCTGGCGTTTCGCGGGGACTCGGTCGCCGAGTTTCACAAACACATGCATGATGTGGCCAGGAAATACAATCCGAACTTCATGATCGCGGGCAACGTGTTTGGCGGATTCGGCTACGGCCCCATCGCCTACGACGCAGCCGGCAACATGGAAATGCTGGGTCGCGACGGCCATGATGATTTTGTTTACTCGGAAATGCAGGAACACCTCGACTCTGCGCCTCGCAAAGATGAAAATGGCACCAAGATCACGAACAGCCCGGCGCTGAAATTCCTTGCCGCGGCCACCCATGGGAAACCCGTACTCATCTACGCCACCGAGATAACGCCACCAATTTTCCCCAATCCGACGGAGCGCTGTTTGAGCGCCATGTCGCAGATCAACATCGCGGAAGCCGTGGCCAACCGGACCATATTCCGCGAAAAACGGGAAACCCCGCCCGGCGCCACAGAGGTTTACAAGTTCCTGGCGGCGAACGAACCTGCATTGCGCAACGTGCGTCTGTACTCGAATGTGGCGGTGGTCGCTTCCTTGCGGCAGTATCTGGCCGATGAATTGAGTTTTGCATTCAGTACATCCCGCGTCTTGGCAGACAACGGCATCAGCCACGTCATGCTCACTGAAGATGATCTGGTCACGCCGATGCTCAACCAGTTCGACTTGGTGATCGTGCCCTATCTCCCTTTGTTAAGCGCTGAACAGCAGGAGCACTTGCTGGATTATGCAAAGTCAGGAAAGACGCTGCTGGTTCTGGGAGCAAGCGGCTCCAAAGACCAGTACGACGTCCGCCAGAACCGGATTGCATTGGCGGCGGCCCTCGGTGGAAGCGAATATCCGGACGCCGAGCGGACTCGCGCAGTGGGCAAGGGTAAAGTGGTATTCATTCCCCTGAACATTCCGCCGTCCCACTTTCTGATCCCCATGAAATCTCACGGCGACTACACAACCTTTGGCCCTACCATGGCCGATCTGTTTGCGGACATCCCGGAAGGATACACCCGTAACCGTATCGACCCGGCGCTGCGCAGCATCTTGCAGAAAGTGGTCGGCACCGTGAAAAACACTCTCGGAACTGGAGTGACGCGGCTCACGCAACCAGCACCGTACGTCGAAATCAGCAGCATGCTGGAAACGACGGGAAATCGCATGCTGGTGCATGTCGTGAACTACGACGTGACCGTGGATGGAACTATCACGCCAGCGCGCAACTTGCAGTTGCAGGTAGCGCTACCGCCGGGAAAGACGGCGGGCGAGGTGAATTGGAATGGCACGCTTTCGGAAATGAAGCCCGTGAGCGTCAGGTCGAGTTCCCATCGAGATCGGCAGTCGTTGACCGTCAATCTGGATGAGGTGCGCGTTTATGGCTTGTTGACGATCGAGCTAGAGTAGGCACCGTAAATCCGAAGTTGGTTCAGCCATAGGAGAGCGTATGCAACGTCGTTCCTTTTTGAAGAAAGTTGGTGTTGCTAGCTTGGCCGCCGGAGTTACACCCGCTTTGGGCATGCTTCCGGCAAACTCGCAGGATACACAGTCCAGTTCTTCCGGCGCAAAGAAAGAGCCCGAGCAAGCTTCGCCGGAAAAGATACTGCTGAAGGATTACAAGCCTCAATCCATTTACAAGATTCCGATTACAGAAGTTCCGCAGGCGAAATTTCCCATCATCGACATGCATTCCCACCCGTACGCAAAAACGCCGGAAGAAATTGCCGAGTGGGTCAGAAATATGGACGAGGTCGGAATTGAGAAAACCATCATTCTTACGGGAGCAACCGGGCAAAAGTTTGATGATGTCTATCGGATGTATGCCGTCTATCCCAGCCGTTTCGAACTCTGGTGCGATTTTGATTGCACGGGGTATGACCAACCTGAGTTCGGCCCTCAGGCAGTACGAGCGCTGGAGAAGTGCCACCAGACAGGCGCGCGCGGAGTTGGCGAACTTCATGATAAAGGCAAAGGTTTGGTTTCGGACACAGCCAATGCCTTCGGCATGCACCCGGACGATGCGCGCATGGACCCGCTATTTGAGCGATGCGGACAATTAGGAATGCCGGTGAGTCTTCATGTCGCCGACCCCATCTGGATGTACGAACCGATGGACAACAAGAACGACGGTCTGATGAATGCCTTCCATTGGCGGCTGGATAATCAGCCGGGCATCGTCGGACATTCCGGAATGGTCGACATCCTGGAGCGCACGCTCAAGAAGCATTCCAATACAACTTTCATTGCCTGCCACTTGGTCAATCTTTCTTATGACCTGGAGCGACTGGGACAACTATTCGAAAGGCACCCCAACTTGTATGCGGATATTTCCGCGCGCTATGCGGAGACAGCACCCATCCCCCGCTTTGTGGCGAAGTTTTATGCGAAGTATGCGGACCGTTTGGTTTATGGCACCGACATGGGATTCGACAAAGAGATGTACCGGGTCACCTTCAGAGTTCTTGAGACGTTGGACGAGCACTTCTACGAAAACGACATGTTCGGATATCACTGGAGCTTGAACGGTTTCGGACTGCCGGACGGAGTATTGCAGAAAGTGTATCGGGCCAATGCGGAGAGAATTCTGAATTCTCGCGGGTCGAACCGCTAGGTCATAGGGGCATGAAAATAAGCTTGAACCACAGAGATCACAGAGTTCCACAGAGGAAGAACACAGAGGTAAAGACGCCGGAGAATTCCTCTGTGGCGTTCCTCTGTGAAACTCTGTGCCCCCTGTGGTTCAAGCTTTTGGTTTTAGAGGAGGCGACATTGAAACTCTCAATTTTCTTGACGCTGTTTGTGTGCGTCTCCAGCGCTTTTGCGCAGGTCAATACCTCTTATTACGTGGCGACGACGGGCAATGATTCGAACGCTGGCACCGAGACGGCCCCCTGGCGAACCGTCCAACATGCTGCTGATACCGCGCGTGCGGGTAGCACCGTCAACGTGCGCGGAGGAATCTACGAAGAACTCGTAAGCATCAACGCGTCCGGCAACGCGTCAGATGGGTTCATCACTTTCAGAAGCTATCCAGGCGAGACCGCGATCCTCGACGCAGACCATTTCACTCCCACTGGCCGACAGGCCATCCTTACCATCCACAATCAGAGTTACGTGAGAATCGAGGGTCTTGAAATTCGCAACTTCCACACCGCCGAACATCGGCTCGCGCCGTTGGGGATAAGCGTCATGGGATCCGGCTCCCATATAGAGCTTCTGAAAAACAACGTGCATCACATTCAGCAGACCTTTGAAGGCCGCGATGGTCCGGGACACGGTGCCAACGGATTTGGCATTGCGGTGTACGGCACCGACGCCAAGACCCCTATCACTGACCTGATCATTGATGGCAACGAGGTGCATCACCTCAAAACCGGTTCCAGCGAGTCGCTGGTGGTGAACGGAAACGTCACCAACTTCCGCATTACGCACAATGTCGTCCATGACAACAACAACATCGGAATCGACGTCATTGGCTTCGAGCGCACGGCACCCGATCCGGCCGTAGACCAGGCCCGCGACGGAGTGGTTAGCAACAACCTGGTTTACAACATTACTTCGAAGGGCAATCCCGCGTACCGCAATGAAGAGAACTCCGACGGCATTTACGTGGACGGCGGCACCCGAATCCTGATCGAACAGAACGTCATGCATGATGTGGATTTCGGAATCGAACTCGCCAGTGAGCACAAAGACCGCGCCACCAGTTACATCACCGCGCGCAATAATCTTATTTACCACTCCCATACCGCGGGTGTTTCCATCGGAGGCTATGACCCGCAGCGAGGACACACCGAGCACTGCACCGTGGTCAACAACACTCTCTATGACAACGACACATCGGCAACTGGCTCCGGTGAGTTTCAGATGCAGTGGAACATGGCGGACAATATTTTCGAGAACAACATCGTGTATGCAGGGCCACGCTGCCTTATCTTGCTGAACAAATCTCAGCTCGACAAACACCATCCACCCGCTGTGATTGATCACAACCTTTATTACTGTGCTTCCGGAGCGCAGGCCAGCACATGGGCCGGAGCTTCCACCACCGTGACGGGATTCGACAAGTACGTTGAGTCTACGGGAAATGACAGTCATTCTCACTTTTCGGACCCGCGTTTCGTTGACCCTTCCAAGAATGACTTTCATCTGGGATCGGATTCTCCCGCGCTTGCTGCCGCCACAACTGACGGGATGCCGGTGGGAGAAGTGGATTTAGAAGGTTCGCCGCGAATCAAAGGCGGAAAGATTGACCTCGGTTGTTACCAAAGACCCTAGGAGAAAACCATGTTGAAACCGGAAGTGAATCGCCGTGACTTCCTGAAAATTACTGCCGGAGCGAGTGCTGCCCTGGCCATGCCAACTCTGGGACAAGCTGCTGCTGTTCCTGCTTCCTCCAAAATGATTGGCATCCAGGTGGGAGCAATTTCGTTTGTGGATGAAGGCACTGAGAAAGTGCTGGATATCCTTCAGGAGCGCGCTTGCGTGAATACGCTGTTTCTTGCAGTATTCACCTACGGCCGAGGCATCGCTGGAAGACAGATTCCCGGGTACCCCCTGCCCGATCACGGCAAGCAGGAATACGATCTCAATTATCATGGCGGCAACTTCGCCACGCCACATCCTCAGTACTACAAAAACACGGTCATCCAGCCGGCCCACGCGCCTGACCAGGGCGACATCGACATTCTGGCGGAGGTGCTCCCGGCCGCAAAAAAACGGGGGTTGAAAGTTATCTGCTGGATGGAGGACGTGTTCCGCACCGACCTGCCTAACATTGAGAAAGTTCAGGAACGAGACTTGTACGGGCGGAATATGGAGACGTTGTGCGTCAACAATCCCAACTACCTGAATTTCTTTACCGGCTTAGTAGAAGACTTTGCCCGTTCCTATGACGTCGACGGGATCATGTGGGGTTCGGAGCGTCAGGGTGCGCTTTGCGACAGTCTTGGCGCCACGCATGATACTCCGCCGATCGATCCGGGCAACGTAACTTGCTTCTGCGAATTTTGCTTGAAGAAAGCGAAAGAGCGTGGAATCAATCCCGACCGCGCCAAACAAGGATTTCTGGAGTTGGAGAAGTTCGTTCGCTCGGCACGCAGCGGCAAACGCCCCTCAGATGGATACTTCGTTCAGTTCTGGCGGATTCTACTACGGTATCCCGAACTGGCCGCCTGGGAAATGATGTTCACGGACAGTCTGCGTGAGACCTACGCGGCACTCTACAACACGGTGAAGACCGCTAAGCCGACTATTCCGGTGGGCTGGCACATTTGGCACAACACGTCGTTTAATCCTATCTACCGCGCCGAACAGGACTGGCAGGAGCTGTCGAAGTATTCGGATTTCATCAAGGTCGTCATGTACAACAATTGCGGCGGCGAGCGCATGGCGCTGTACGTGGACAACATCGGCTCAACGCTCTACGGCGACCTCACAAAACAACAACTGACCGAGTTTACCTACGAGGTGATGGGGTTCAAGGAGCGCAGCTACGACGAGATTCCTTACACGGGGCTGTCAGCCGATTATGTCTACCGCGAAACCAAACGTGCAGTGGAAGGAGTTGCCGGCACCAAGACTCAAATATGGTCAGGTATTGATGTTGATATTCCGACCGAGCCGCCCAACAGCAAACGTACCCCACAAAGTGTAAAGGACGCGGTGACGGCAGCCTTCCGTGCGGGCGCGCCGGGTGTGATTTTGTCTCGCAAGTATTCTGAGATGCGGCTGGCTAACCTGAGCGGGGCTGGAGATGCGATTCGCGAGTTGAAACTTGTCTAGCCTGAGACGTTTGTGCGCATTGCAGCAATGTATTCAATGCTGCAAAGAAAACGAGATGACGTCGCTTCCTGCGGCGATGGCTACGTATTGCGTCCCGTCGACTTCGTAACTCATGGGAGAAGCGCGGAACGATTGGCCGGTGTTGAACTCCCACAGCGGACGACCGGTGCGTGCGTCAACCGCCGCAAACGATCCGGTGTCGTCGCCAAAAAATACCAGACCACCGGCGGTGGCTAAGGTCCCTCCCCACGAAGTTCCCTGCCCTACCTGCGGGTAGCGCCACGCCAAGGTTCCATCCGGGATGCTGTACGCCAGGAGAATCTTTTGTTGACCTTCCGTGGGGATTCGTTTCGTGCCTGTGGCATAGTACGTCGCCCCCTCTTTGTACTCGGAAGGCTTGGAGAAAAACATGTTGCAGCTTTCCAATGCGAGGAAATAGAGCATCCGCGTCTCGGGACTGTAGGACGGTGAATGCCAATTGGTGGCGCCTTCAATGCCTGGGCAAATTCGCGTGCCCTCTGGCGACGGGATGAGTCCGGAAAGAATGGGGCGGCCAGCGTCGTCAATTCCCTTCGCCCATGTCAGTTCTTTTAGGAAGCGCGTTACCTTCAGAAGTATTCCATTGGTGCGATCAAGAATGTAAAGAAAACCGTTGCGGTTGGCTTGCACCAGTAACCTGCGCTGTACGCCTTTCTCATCTACATTAATTAGTACCGGCGTTTCGTTGGCATCGTAGTCATACAAGTCATGCGGGGTAAATTGAAAATACCACTTCAACGTTCCTGTATCGGCATCCAAAGCCAAAACGCAATCGGTATACAAATCGTCGCCGGGGCGGGTCTCTCCTGCGAAGTCAGGGGCTGGATTGCTGGTTGTCCAATACAGAAGATTCAGCTCAGGATCAAAGGTGCCGGGCATCCACGTGGTGGCCCCGCCATGGAGATAGGCGACGCCCGGCCAGCTTGCGGAACCAGGTTCCCCAGGCCCAGGGATCGTCCAGAATTTCCATCGCAGTGCACCGGTTTCGGCATCGTATGACGCAAGGAACCCGCGCACTCCACTGTCCCCGCCCGAAGTACCTACAATGATTTGATCTTTCACGACCAGCGGAGCACTGGTCGCGCCATAGCCTTTTCTGGAATCCGCATACGTAATATCCCAAAGTACGCGACCGGAGCGGCCGTCCAGGCAAAGCAGGTGCGCGTTGTCGGTTTCCACGTATACGCGGTTTTTCCAGAGCCCCACGCCGCGATTTTTATGCGCGGCTGCGTCATCGATAAGGCCACTGCTGACTGCGCGTTCATGCTTCCACAACTCTCGCCCCGTACGCGCATCCAGAGCGGACACAGTGTTGGCGGCGGTCACATACATCACACCGTTGTAGACCACCGGCGTGACTTCCATTCTCGACGTGTTCTCCGTGTGGAAGATCCATGCAGCCCGCAGATGCGGAACATTCGTTGCGTTGATGCTAGTTAGGTTGCTGTACCTTTGCCCAGAGTAGTCTCCGTTGTAGGATGCCCAGTTCTTTCCGTTTGGACTCGCCGCCACATCGTCTTGCGCAAACAGAAGGGTCGCGCAAAACAAACAGACAAGACCGCTGATCGTCAATACGCTCGACGATAAGTTCACCTTCATTGAGCGCGGCCCGCTCCTTCTATTACCACTTCACCGAGCGATCCACGGTCCGAACCGTTGGTATCGACAAGATGAAGCGAAACCCGTCCGGGATGTCCGGGGAACGCCACCGAGCTTTGCAAGGAGACGACTTTTCGGGGATCTACTGCCACGACAGGTTGCGTGCCCATCGCAGATCCTCTTGAACTGTAAAAATAAGCAACGAGCTGTCCGGGAAAAAAGACACCAAAAGTTCCAGTGATATCGATCTTCCCGCTATCACTGGCTTCCACCGCACGCAAAGGCTTCAACACCACTCCCGAATCCCGCACGTTTTTAAAACTGCTGTCGCCGCGGGTCGGGAACCATTCCGTGTCAAAGCTATACGATTCTCCGGAATAAAGCCGTACCAGCGGAGAATTCAACTCCGCCTCCATATAATAAGGAGGCGGATCTTTGTCAGGGCGTCCAAAAGTTACTGTGCCATCCGCTGCCTGCCGGAGTTGCGGGCCATTGGTCCAAAAAATGACCGAAGCCTTTCCCGGATACGGCTTGGTGTCGTCGTAACGGAATCGCTCGACCATGGCATACTGGCTGGTGCCGTCCATCACCGCCAGCCATCCATCCTTCGAATCCAGCCACAGCTCAGCCGCCAGCGGCACGTAATGCAATGAGAAGATGCCGTCCTCTCTGACTCTGGCCGCGGAGTTTTCCGCCGGTCCGAATCTTACGTGGTAGCGATTGAGATAGGCGCTCGCAGGGTTGGCGCTGCTGAATCCCCAGATATCCTTATTATGGTGCATCGGGTCCTTGGCATCGGCCATATCGTACTGCGTGACCGACTGCACCGACCATTCGATTGGGTGTCCACTCGCGTTGGAAAACACAGCATGAAAGCGGATGCGAGGGGAATCCGCATCAAGGTGGATGGTGCGGGTGAATTGCAGTCCGGTAAGTGGGTCCGCTGGGCCTGTCAGAGAAACTTCACACGCCTTTCCTTGTGAGAGGACTTGAAAGGCATAAGGACTGTCATCCAGCACATCCGAGTTCCCTACCCAATGCTGTTCGTCGTCATCCCCTTCGGGAAGCACCCACAACTTGTCTCCTCCATAGTTAAACCATTCATGGCTCGAAGGCGGAAGGTATTTTCCTGCGTATGCCGGATTTACAAATAAGAAAGGGTGCTCATCAAAAACAACCTGCATAAGGCGGCCGCCGTTTTGCGGTACAAAGATCAGTTTCACCCAAGGGTTGGAAACTTGTTGCGCTTGCCAGCCTTTGTAACTTACGGCTTCAACCTTGCAAACAGGAGCGGGCGGCTGTTCCGCCTGGGCAAACTGAAGAAGTCCCACCAAAAGCATGATTAACAGCGTTCTCGGGAGCCAACATGTCACCTTATTTTTCATTTGCACAATTTGTCGATGGCCGTCTTGGAGGTCCTTACAGCGATCAGCGACATCTGCTCCAGGTCGGGATAGCGCCCCTCCGCATCCGGTGCGCGATCCGCTGGAGGAAGCTGTTGGAGCAGCGTTTGCGCGGGCAGAGCGCCCTGGAAATATTCTGCATAGACTTTGTTGAATGCGCCGCTGTCTGAAAGATCGTCCAGATAGACAGTGGTGCTCACCACCTGGCTGAAATCCATGTCAGCTTCTTGCAGATTGTCGAGCTGATTGCGCATGGTCTGCCGCAGTTGCGCCGCCGTCGTGTTGCCAAAAACTCCGCCGTGCGGACCTGGAATGAATCCGCTCTTTGCCGAACAATACAAAGTATTACCCGCGAAAACACATGGGCTGGCGGTGGGACTTGGCGGCATGTTCTTGGGACGGATGGAGTGGCGAAGATTTAGGTCGCGTACTGCCACACCCGTGTATTCAATTTGTGCTTGCAGTGGCAGAGCCGTCACCCAAATGGTAGCTCGCCCCGGTGTGTTGCCAAATTCAAAACGGCGGGCGTAGCGCTCGTTCATGACCTTGCCGGGAATCTTGTTTGTCAAATATGGATTTACGAACACCACATGCTTCATCGTCAATCCGGCCGCTTCCGCGACAGCGTTCATTCCATCCAATGCGAGGTCTGTCTGCGTAGCCGGGTCATCCGCAAGCTTACCGCTTTGCGGGTCCCTTCCCTGCATGGCTGAGATAAACAAACGATCATGGGTCAAAATTCCTGGCGAAAACGGTTCGTCCCATTTGTAATTTGGAGGAATGACTGCTTTGCGCCCGTTCAGGTCACGCACGGCGACTGCTTTGATCTGAACACCTGGCAAGGGGAGTTTTGCAACCCCCAGGACCGCGCCGGCAGGCGGGATACCGGGAAAATACTTTTTGAATACGGTTTCGAACAGGGGGTAGTTGTCTATATTATCGAGATAAACCTGGAGATAAACGACGTGCTCCATCGTCAGGCCCGAGGCCTCGACAATCGCCTTTACGTTCTCAAGAGCCTGGGCCGCCTGTTCGGAAAAGTTTTCGGCCACGGCACCATCCGGACGATTGCCACTTTGTCCCGCCACATAAACATACCCATCGGCATCCATTGCTGACGTGCACTTGGCCGAGGCTGGGGTGGTCTGACAATAGGCGGCACTCGCAACCAGCAAAGCAATTGCTAACCAGCATTGACGCATGGAAACCTTCTCCTTGGACCCGTATTCTCGATCAAGCGGCCGGCGCGGCTTTGCGCGCGGCGCTAAGAACCTCGCGAAGGCGCTGCCCCACAATCAGGACCTCGTTGGGCTGAATGGTTGATGAGACCAGCTCCAGCTTGCCTGGCTTGGGCCCCTTCTTGCTGGGTTTTGGATTTCCTTCGCGAACCGCGGGGACAATGCTGGGATTATCGGCTCCTGCGATTTCGATTACGGGATCACCCATACGCAACGCCTGTACGCAATCCTTTACCGTATATCCCCACTTTGCTTCGTCCCAGGAAACGTGAAGCGTCGGATAGCGGTTGCCATCGGTAGGAATGGAAATGTCGGTCTCCACGCCCGGGACCGTTTTGACAAGTGTGGCGATGCGCTCCACGCGCGCATTCCATTCCCGATTGAGCGCATTTAAATCCGTCTTCATCCAGGTTTCGACGGCGGTGAGCAGGCCGACGATTTCCTCTTTACCAACTTTCATGGCACGACACACCGCGCCTTCCCAAGGGCTGGTGTTGAGCAAGGCTGCCTCGATCAGGTCCTTCCGGCCAAGCAGCAAGCCGGTGCACTGTGGCCCGCGCAGTCCTTTTCCACCAGAAAATGTATACATGTCCAGGCCCATCTTGGCGTAGAGCTTGATATTTTCGATGGGAGGAATTCCCGCAGCGTCGTCGAGCAGCATGGGGACCTGGGACTTCTTGGCAATGGCATTTTCTTTTTCCAAGTCATCGCCGAGATGAGTGGTGTATATCATCGCCGTATTGTCATTGATCGTGGCGGCGAGTTCGTCAGGGTTTTCCGCCAAGACGAGTTTGGCCCCAGTCAGCCGAATGGCATTATCAAAGGCGCTTCGTCCGCCCATCATGATGACTTCATGTTTCAGGCCGGTGGTGTCCGGAAGTTGCCAAATATGTTTGGAATCGCTGCCGGCGATGCAAGCCGCAGTCGCCGAAGCCATGGCTCCGGCAGCGCCGGAAGTCACCATGCCGGCTTCCGCTCCCGTCAATTCCGCAAACCGGCGGCTGGCGGCATGTTGCAACTCAAAGATATTGACGAAATATTCTGCTGCTTCGCGCTGGGCAGCTTGCACTTCGGGAAATTCCAATGAGCCGCTTAAGTAGGTCCAGGTTCCCCGGCAATTGATGACCGTCTTTACGCCTAGCCGGGAGTAGACATTTTGGCGAGATTTGCCCATCGCAGAGGCTGCGCTGGCGAATACGTTCTTGGCGAAAATCTGGCTGAGTAACGGCGCTGCGGCGGCCAAGCGGATAAAGTTACGTCGACTGGAATCAAGAATGACTGGCATTCAGAAGCCTCCATTTTGAAAACTCGACTCTGACCAAGTTTCGGTAATCCTGTGCGACCCTCTGTGTTCTCTGCGGTTGAGCCTTTCGCGAATGGCGAACGGAACTTTCCTACTCGATTCCATTTTCCTTTTTGCGACTGGCGGGTTGTGAAACTGTAGCCGGTGAACTTGGCGATTGATGGATGATGAAACTCACCAGATCTTCAATCTCGGCTGAACTTAACTTCTGTTGATAGTCGACCGGCATCGACGATGCAGGCGACCTTTCCAAAGACTTCAAGTCGGATTTCATGAATAGATAAAATTGCCCGTCTGTGTCCTGGATTTGCAGAGAAGAATTGCTTTCGTTACGAATAACGCCGGAAAATTGTCGCCCTGAATTGGTCGTGACCCGGGCCAAGACGTGGGGCAGCGCTTCTTGTTCTTGCGGCTTTGTGATGGCAACACGGATGTCGTTGGGATCGTGATCATAGGCGAAATCGCTTAGGTCGGTGGACAGGAAATGCCCTTCCCCGTGCATTGCATGGCAAGCGGCGCATTGTCCTTTGCCAAAGAACAGTTGTTTCCCCTGGGTGGGATTTCCCGTGTCCGCTCGACTTTCATTTTTTGCCTGCAAAACACGCAAATAAGACAAAAGAGACCTGAGCTTGAGGTCGCCCAAGGTATTGAACGGCGGCATTCCCTTGCTGGGGATTCCATCCCGGAGAATGCGGGCAAGCTGCGGATCGGACTTGGATTTGGCAGCAGATGTGCGGCCGATATTCGGCGCATGCTCGCCGCCGGCCCCGTCAAGTCCGTGACACACAGCGCAGGAAGATTCAAAGAGTTCCTTGCCCTTGCTGTTGGCGACTTGGGTTGCTGAGCTTTTCAAGTTCGAGGTTTGCGCTACACCAGAGCTGTACAAGATCAAAAGAGCAAGGGCGATGCCACCCGCTTTCAGCAAATGGCAAAGCTCGGCCTTCATTTGGTTCCGGTAACCCACACCACCGCGCCCCTCTCCAGAGGTGGCAGCGTGAATTCGACCAGCTCTCCGCTCTTCACTCCATGCACAATTTGTGTCTCACCAAGGAATGGAAGATACGACAACGAGTCTCCCATCGCTGCTGGAACCTTCACGTGGATGCCTGTTGCTGGCGTCGGAATAACCACCTTGCCGGGAACTAGGCCGCCGAAATTGGCGAGATAGATATGTGGCGCTCCGTTCACCGTAGCGAAATTTGCCGCCACCGTAGGTGGAGCATCAACTTGAATGCCATCGTTCCTGCCCAACGCATTCAATAGTTCCGCGGGAGGATTTGCCGAGCCGGCCGCAAAGTTACTCTCCAGTGCGTTGTAGTACTCGCGTGCCGGATCGGATGGCAGCATTATCTTTTGCGATGACTGCGGGACACCGGAGGAATCTTCGCCCAACACAACCAGCCGGCCGCCATGGCCAACGAATGCCTTAATACTTTGCCTTTCGGTTTCGTTCAGTACACTTACGCTCGGCAGCACCAGGGTTTGACCATGAAACTCCGCCAGCGTTCGCGGCGTGACCACCTGTAAGGCACGGTGCTGTTGGATGAGCAGTACCAGCGTGCCCCGATAGGAGGGAAGAAATTCCTTTGCAGTGTAATCGCGGCTCTTCGGGGAAAAATACACTCCCACGCGACCGATGGGGATCCGCGGCGAATACAACTCCTTTTCGCTCTTTTCGATCCACTGGAAAATCTGCCTACGCGTGGCCAGATCATTCGACCCGGCCATTGAATGCCCCGGCGCGTCCCAAAAATTGGCTCCCGCCATAACGATCGAGTTGGCAAGATTTTTCATGGGTTCACGTGCAGTAACTGTTTTTTGCCCATCCCATGAGTAGTTCAAAATCCAGCTGGCCTTGCCTTGCGCAAAAGCGCGGAACGACAGCATCCCGGCCTGATACAAAAACCAGTCCACCTGTGAACGCATCGCCGCCATGTGCTCGCCGTTGCCGAACTCATATTCGTGGGCAATGACGTCCACTACGTTGTACATTTCGTAAACATCTGCGCCAACTCGGGTTGCTTCCTCTTCAATCCCCGGATAAATCTCAGGAATCAGCATGATTTCAGGATTTACGCTGCGGGCGTTCTCGCGAATTTCCTTAACGAAATCGGTCATGGTTTCGATTCGAAAATCTACCCACTTACGAAAATTCGCGTCCTGGAAATCGCCGATTTTCACATCCTTCTTTGCATCCAGCCCGGTTTTTTCCTTGAAGGCGGCGACCGTGTAGTCATCGAAACTCGCCCAACTCGCTTCCCAGCCGTCGAAGTGCGTCATCCAGTAAGGGATGTCTACATAAATCCCGTCAATGCCGGTGGCTGCGATTTCGCGCACTCGTTGCATGTATTGCTTCCGCCACTCTTTCGCGTAAGGGGTGATCCACACATCCTCATCGCCCTCTCTAATCCAGAACGCGGCACCGCCGGTAAACAACGCGGGCTCTCCCGTGATCTTTCGCTGCAACCAGTCCGGATGATCTTTCATTACCGTGTGCGCGGATTTGTCCGCGTTGGCCGTAATGCATTCTGTACCGGCAATGTACACAAAAGCCTTATTGTTGGCTTTGTGCGCCTGCTCGGCTACCTCGCGAATAACTTTGAGCTTGTCGGTGGGATCGAGGAAACTCTCGTAGCGTCCAGGAATATCGTTGTCCACTTCAATGCCGAAGACATGGTCCTCAGTCGCCTTGCGTACGATCTGATCGGCATCGTTGCGGTTCAAACTATACGCACCGATGCGGACCTTGTGGGTCCAATTTTGCTGGGGCCCCTGCGCCGTCGAGTTGGTCAACAGGCCGCTAACAAGTGCAAGGAAACCGAACATCGACCAGAGCTTCATGACCCGAGATCTCCTGTTTCCACCTGAATATGTTCAGCTCAATCTGGATACCGCGTTGGCTCGAAGTTGCGTGGAGAAGAAGGGCGGCTGTGCCTGCCAGCCGCCGTGTTTCGTAAAACTACAGCATTCATTTTCTAGAACTGGAACCGCGCTCCGAACTGCATGTGGCGTGGGCTGTTCAATGTGCCGGTCACCTGCCCAAACTGCGAGTCGCCAAGGGATGTTCCCGGCAAACCGAATCTGGGAGTGTTGGTGAAGTTAAAGAACTCCCCACGGATCTGGAGCTTCATGCCCTCCCGGATGGAGATTTCTTTGCTCAGGGACAGGTCACTGTTATGAATGCCGTCGCTCCGAAGATTGGAAAAGTAGCGCGGCGCATTTCCGGCTACCTGATCTCCGGGCTCGGCGAAACATGCGTCGTTGAAAACCGATGGATTGCCACTTCCGCTCAGCCCATTCAGAGCCGCCTGGTGGTAGCTGACCCCCGAAGAAACCTGCTGACATACGATGTTAGGGCGCTGTGAGCCGTCGGTTAGCTGGGGCGAATTGAGTCCGATGTGAATGGGCGTACCTGATTGAAAGGTCAGGATGGTAGAAACCGACCAACCACCCACGATCGTATCCAGCACTCGATTCATATCGTGACCGATCCACAGGCCGCGACCCACGGGAACGCTTACGATGGTGGCCAGAACCAGGCGGTGTGTCGCATCATTAGCGCTGATGGAACGCTCCGCCTTCAGGTTGTCCAGTTCTTGCGGTCTTCTGCCAGAATCCAAAGCGTCAGTGATGAATGAATTCGCCCCGGCCGATGAGTCGTCCATGGCTTTGGCCCAGGTGTAATTGCCTTCAAAGCTCACGTAATGACTGGTACGCTTTTGAAAGCGCATCTGAAGTGAGTTATACGAGGCGCTGGCCGCCAACGCGGTGAGCGAGGAGAACTGCCCATCGAATTGCGGGAAGGGACGCAACAGATTGATCAGCGGAATCGTGTCATCGTTATAGATCGAGCTAGGCTCGTTAAAAATGGCATTTGCTCCCTGGAAAAGTGGCTTGAATGGATTGCTAACCTGGGTGGCGAGCGCGTCGCTTGGAGAGGCGCAGTCATTAGCAGGATCCGGATCTGTAGCTAGGCAATCGTTGTAGTCCGTCACGATCTGCCGGCGGACGGCAGAGGGCAGAAAATTCTTATTGCCTGTTCTCGACCCAGAACTAAAGGGCAGGTGCCTGCTCTGGCTTCCTGAGTAGTCTGCTCCAATGGTGATGCCTCCGGGGAACAGATGTTGCACTCCCAGATTCCACTGATAGATCTCGGCATTGCGGGCTGAAGTTGTACCCAAGGTGTTGTTGTTGTTATAGCCCCACATGGCCAGCTTTCCATACTTTTCACCTTGTGGAGACGCAAATCCGCCCGGAAACGGATCAGCGAGTGTGGCAAACCGCGTGTTGAAGTCGTCTTTCGAAAATTGAATCCCGTTGGAACCGCCAAACGCTGGGCCCGGGCTTTGATAATTGGTGGCGACGTTTAGGCCATAGTAGATTCCGGCACCGCCCCGAACCACCGTGTTCGACCCTAATGCGTAGGCAAAACCAACGCGGGGAGCCCAGTTGTTCCGGTCGACCGGGATATTGCGATGTCCCGAGGTCGGAAAGTCCGTGATGCCCAAAAGATTTCCCGTACGGCTAAGCAACGTCACACTGGGATCGTTCGGGTCCACAACGCTGTACGGCACGGCTACGCCAGTATCGCCAGTGTAGTTACTGAACTGGACCTGGTTAGTCCGCTCCGAATACGGTGTACTCCATTCGTAACGCAAACCCAGATTCACCGTTAACTTCGATGATACTTTCCAGTCGTCTTGAAAATAGAACGCGGTTTCCTTGGACTTGTTGGCCACCGCTCCGTTCGTATCCAGGAAGGAATCCCCCGGGTCGCCATAACCCAAAAGCAGGCTGGCAAATGAGTTCCCTTGAGTATCGTCTCCCGCGTTGATGACTTGTTCGGTTACGCCTTGTGTAAAGTGAAACTGACCCGTCGGGTTTCCGGGTTGAAAAAAGTTGTTAAAAAACAGTCTTTGTTCCCCGCCAAATTTCCAGATTTGCCGCCCTTTTGCCCAGGACAGCGCCGAACTATAGGAATAAAGCGTGTGCGCAAATCCCGTGTCCGTGCAGCACTGATTGAACAAAGATGTCGCGTTGTTATCCATCTGGATCGTAGGGAAACGGGTCAAATGGTTCGCCTGAGCAAGAATGGCATCACCGGGTTGGTCGAATACCGTATTCAGGTTGGGATAGTTTTCGGTTACCGGAGCAACCGCACGATCTAACGCAAATCGGTTCGTCCACACAACGTTCGGCGTGATAGTAAAAGTGTGCTCCAGCGAGGCATTATGCACATCGGTAGTGCTGCTAAAACCGTCGCCGCAGCAACCCCAATCGCCATCCCCAAAAATAGTAGGGATGGTGTTGTCACTATGCAGGTTACTGTAGCGCCCCGACAGGTGACTTCGGTCGGTGAAATTGTGGTCAATCTTGATGTCAAACTGCCGTCCGGTGGTCTTATTGAGGACCGATTGGTGAAAATTAAAGTCCCCGGGGGCCGCGTTTGGATCGGTTGGCTGAGGATACAGATTGATAATCTTCTCTCCGATGGGGTCAATTAGTCCGGCATCAATCACGTTGGGAACGGTGAAGTCGTTGCGAACGCCGTTCGTAACATCGAAAGGATTAAAAATAGGCTGCAAAGAATTGCGGAAATCGCCAGCACGTTCGGCAGCCGTAGGCACGAACGCGTCAATATTGAACGGGTCATTCTGCCGGATCGCTTCGAAATCCACGAAGAAGAATGTCTTGCTTTGTTTGATCGGTCCGCCGAGCGAAAATCCATATTGATCGCGCGCGTGGTCGGGCTTTGCGCCTCCGTTCGCCTCGTTGAAAAACTCATTGGCATCCAGCGCCGAGCGCTGTCCGAACCACCATCCGCTTCCGTGAAACTTGTTGGTTCCCTGCTTCATCACAATATTCACAACCGTACCGCCGTTATTGCCGTACTCCGCTGAAAAACTGTTGTTCTCTACCTTGAATTCCTGGACGGTCTCCACCGAAGGCTGGTAATAGACGTTGGTAGTTGCACCTTCGCCCTGTTCCGGCGCGCTGGTAAGGGCTCCGTCAAGGCGGATCTCCGCCGTGGCATTGCGCTGGCCATTGGATACAAAATTTGTACCCGTTGGGTAGGAATCCTGTGTACCTTGACCGGCTGTCTCGGTTACTCCGCCCGCCAGAAAGACAAGCCCAAACATGCTGCGATTGGACAGCGGAATGTCGCGCACATATTCATTGGTCACATCGGTACCCAGGGACGCGTTCCCTGTGTCCAATAGCGGGGCTTGATCCGTGACCGTAACAACCTCAGAGACAGCTTGCGGCGATAAGGTGAAATTAACCGTCGCGCTTTGACTTACTGCAAGAGTCAAGCCTTTGCGCTCTTGTGTGCCCAGGCCCGAGGCCTCCACCCGAATGGTGTACGTCCCTGGACGCACCCCGGTAAACAGATAGATCCCGCTGCCATTGGTTACGTTATTGGCCGCGATGTTCGTGCCTTCGTCGGTCAGCGTCACCTTCGCTTGAGGGATCACTGCTCCGGAGCTGTCGCTAACAATACCAGTCAACTGGGAGGTATAGGTAGATTGCGCTGTGACCCGATTACTCACACACAAACTCAAAAGAAAAAGCGCTAAAACCATTCCCCAGCGCCTACTAAAGCTTTGAAGTAGAATATGCATCCCCCACCCCCTATTTAAGTTGACTGAAGAAAACTTGGAACGGATTTCCACCACGCCTCCAATAACTGCTTCTCGATTCACAGGCTAGTCATCCAGCCAAACAATCAGGAAAGACACCATGCGAAAGCGTTAGAAACGCTTAGTAAACTCTGATACACCCAACCCCAATACGCTGTCAATCGAAATATTTCGAAATACTTCGGAAGTATAGTTTTTTCTTGCTCGGCGAAATCACATCCCACGCGCGGTCACTATCAGAAGCCAAGAAACCCCTGGATTTAGGCGCTGCGGCGCGATTTTATGCCCTGCGCTTTCAACTGCCTTGTTATTTCAACCAGGGAACGTACCCCTCGATTTTCATATGCAGGCGATAAACTGAAGTGGTGGCTGTGATGTAAAGAGTGCGGTGGTCGCTGTCTCCCCAAGCGAGATTCGCAGGTTGTTCGGGGAGAATGATGGTGCCAATGTGCCGGCCGCGGTCGTTCCACACCCATATACCTTTGGGGCCTGTGACGTACAGATTTCCCTTCCAATCAACTTTCATGCCGTCAGGCACACCCTCTCCGTGTTCTCCCGGCTCTTCACCAAAAATCCGGCCGTTCGTAAGCAAGCCATTGGAGGTAACGTCGTAGACTCGGATGTTTCTCTGCTCACTATCGTCAACGTAAAGCTGTTTCCCGTCGGGCGAGAAGGCTAGGCCATTGGGCTCGGTCAAGTCCTTGGTAAGGAGTGTCAGGTCTCCCTTAACATCCAAGCGATAAAGGCCTTGAAAGGCAAGTTCTTGCTTTGCGCCCGGGGCGAGGTCCATGTTTGGATCTGTGAAATACAAGGCGCCACCGGGCCCGATGGTGACATCGTTTGGAGTATTTAATTTCTTGCCATCATAGCGATTCGCACGGATCTTGTACTTTCCGGCAGGGGTGATTTCGACGACCGCGCGCAGCACACTTGAGCAGCTAATTAAGTGGTGCTGACGGTCAAAGGTGTTTCCGTCGGGATCGCCTATTGCGATCACTTCTTCTTTCCGGCCATCCGGGTACACGCGGTAAATTTTGTTGCCGGGCTCATCGCTGAGGTAGAGAAATCCCCTTGGGTCCCACACCGGCCCTTCCGTGAACTTAAATCCACTGGCGACCGTTTCCAACTTGGCGTCATGGCTTATGAGATTCCAAAAGGCGGGCTCCTGCCCTTCCAGAGCGAAAGGTCGTCGCGCCACCTGCGCATTCCCTAGAAAGGCGAACGCTGCGAATATCAGGACCAAAACGGCGTTCAGAGAGCTCCGCCTCCTTAGCACTGGTTCTCCTATATTTGCCCAAAGGAGCAAGAATTGACGCTAGCAATAGATCGAAGGAAAACGTAATTTACCGATCAACTACCGTTTCTTCTCACCGCGCTGTCACCCTGCTTTCTCCGCCACGCAGGAGCGAACGGCAATCATGATCGAAGGTCAAATTTTGATTACCCGTGCAAAACTTAGATACCACGCGGGAGTCGGATGGCTATTGCCTGACCGCGATAACGGAGATTTCGATGCGGGCGTTGTCGACCAAGGCCGCCGCCTGGATCGTCGCACGCGCTGGTTTCGGGTCGGGCATGATTTCCTTGTACACTTTGTTCATCTCCCCAAACTCTTGCATGTCCGCCAGATAAACGGTCACGGAAACAATGTCAGACATCTCAAATCCCGCGGCTTTAATCACCTTCTGGACATTTCCGAGTGCCGCCTTCGTCTCGGCTGCGATCCCACCGGTTGCCAGCTTGCCTTTCTCATCCGATCCTTGCTGTCCCGCCACATACAACGTGTTTCCCGCAATCACGCCGTCACTAAACGGGAGGCCCTTGGCACCGCCAAGATTAATACGTTTGTGCTTCTCGGCGTAGCAGTTTGAGCCGGTTAGTCCCAACATGAACACGATCGAGACGGCGAGGGCGACTGGCAGCAGCCGTTGCAGTATTCTCATTTTTCAAGGTCCTTCGGGTGAAATGAATTTAGCTCTTTTCACGAAACCAAAAACGATATTACAGTCCGCCCATGGATTTTAAAATAGAAACGTATCAATCAAAAGCGAAATTATACGAAACTCATTACCTCGTCCGGGCAACATGAGCGCATTTCATTCCTGGGTAGCGGGCGGTCATAATTCCAAGACATCTTTACGATATTTCGATTTGCTATTTTTTGTTTCGTAATGTATCACTTTGCTGTATCCTCTGTTTCTAGAATCGAAGAGCTTTTCGCATCCTCGCTGGAAAGGACCGGAAATGAAGCGGCTATTTGTGTGGAATGTCGCATTGTCTCTCATGTTGCTGGCGCCCTTGCAAGCACAGATCGGCTATAAACCAGCCCCCGATGCAGCGCAAAGGGAGACACTGCTGCTCAAGGATTTTCATCCGAAATCCATGCTGCACCTGAAACAGACGCCCGTCCTGCGGGCGAAATTTCCTGTGATCGACGTGCACCAGCACGTCAACGACGCGCGCGGCATTGGCGAGCGCATTCCTCCTGCCGAGGTTGTCCGAAGGATGGACCTACTGAACGTCAAGACGATGGTGATTCTGACCGGCGGGTGGGGCCCACAGTTGCAAAAGATCATGGACGAGATGGTGAAGCCCTACCCGGGCCGCTTCGTCGTGTTCACCGAACCCGACTGGAGCAAGATTGACGATGCCAATTTCAGCCGACTCATGGTGGAGCAACTGGACGATGCCGTGCGTCGTGGCGCGCGCGGCTACAAAATTCTGAAGGAACTCGGACTGGGAGTGAAAGACAAAACCGGCAAGCTGATCACGGTGGATGACCCCCGGATGGATCCGGTCTGGGAAGAGTGCGGACGGCTGGGAATCCCGGTGGCCATCCACGTCGCGGACCCGGAGGCATTTTTTCACCCGATTAACGGAGAGAATGAGCGGTACGAGGAATTGAACGAACATCCGGATTGGAGTTTTTACGGTCCGCAATTTCCCAGTTTTGAAGAACTGCTCGCGGCCCGCAATCGCATGTTCGCCAAGCATCCCCACACCACCTTTATCGTGCTGCACGCGGGCAATTGGCCGGAAAATCTGGACAATGTCGCGGAGATGATGGACCGCTTTCCGAATACTGTGATCGAGTTCGGAGCCCGGGAGGCGGAACTCGGACGCCAGCCACGCCGTGCCCGCAAACTGTTTATGGATTATCAGGACCGTGTGATGTTTGGTACCGACAATACCCCTGAAGTGGAAATGTATCAAAACAACTTTCGCTGGCTGGAAACCGACGACGAAGCGTTCGATTACTGGGGATCACCAGCACAAGGCCGTTGGACAATTTCTGGGCTGTATTTGCCTGATCCTGTGCTGGAAAAGATCTATCACCTGAACGCTGAGCGGTTGTTTAGCCAGTTTAAAGGCGTGAGCTTGGCAGAAAAATAGGCATCGGCACACGGGAGAGAGTAATGAATAATTTCAGGTGCAAAACTACAGGACTCTATTTAGCGCTCGCGGTTGTTTGCAGCTTGACGGTATTGCCCGGATGCGAAAAACAGAAAGCTGCCCCCGCTTCCGAACACGCGATGCCGGCCAAGCCAACGGTTTCCCAGGTGGAAGTCCAGCCCGCGGGAGCAGGCCCGCTGGTCATTAAGACCAGAGCCGCTGAGTTTGATGTCACGCCGCGAGGCTACGTACAGGCGTTTCTGTTACGCGACGGGAAACGCCTTACCTTGGACGATCCGGCGGACGATGCACCGGGTGGCGGCGTCACCGCGGATGGGAAACCAGTGCGTGACTTCACTTTGGATTTGAGCCGGGCAACCGTTACAGACGCCGTGGGCAAGCTCGGCGCAGTTGGTAAGCGTATTGATGTGCCCGCTCACAGCGCAATGTCTGGCCTGGACGAAACACTTTCTATCGAAGTCTACGATGACTTTCCCGGCATGGCATTGGTCACAACGTCCTACAAAAACACGGGAACCAAAAACGTTGTGCTGGATCGTGTGAACGCACAGGAGCATCGTATCAACGCGTCATTCGCGGATACGATGGCGGCCCCCTACCAGCTCTGGTCGTTTCAGGGCGCAAGCTTCACCTGGGGACAGGATGAAGTCTTACAGATACCCGCCAAGTTCTCCCGGCCAAATCTCATGGGCGTAACCGTGCCAAAAGAAGGCACGGGCGGGGGAATTCCAGTAAATGCCTTCTGGACGGCAAGTGTCGGCGAGGCCATTGGTCATATTGAAACTCTGCCTTTAACTCTGTCTTTGCCAGTGAGCGTCGCCGCAGATAAGAGAATTCAGACCAGCCTCACCTTGGAACCCAAAACTACTCTTAGGCCGGGCGATTCGTTTGCCACTCCACGTACTTTTGTTGCCGTATATCACGGGGACTTTTACGAACCTCTCCGAACGTATTCGCTGGCGCTGCAAAAAGAAGGGTGGACGCCGGCAAAGCCGAATGACCAGGACTACGGGATTGCCTGGTGCGGCTGGGGCTACGAGTTCAACGTAACGCCGGCGCAGATGCTGGGCACCGTGCCAAAGTTGAAAGAGATGGGAATCAAGTGGGCCACGCTCGACGACCGTTGGTTCACCACTTATGGCGATTGGGATCCGCGCCCGGAAACCTTTCCCGGCGACTCCATCAAGAAAATGGTCGATGATTTCCATAAGCAGGGAATCTATGCCCAACTCTGGTGGTATCCGCTGGTAGTGGAAGACGGACACGGCAGGTGGGAATCGCACCAGTACATCGTTTCCAAAGTAGTGCAGGAGCATCCAGACTGGCTGGTGCTGGGCAAGGACGGTAAGCCTGCGCGCGTGTTCCGCGGCTTAGCCATCCTCGATCCGTCGCTGCCAGAGGTGCAGGAATACTATAAAAAGCTTACTGAGAAATTTATCAAAGAGTGGGGGTTCGACGGGCACAAGCTCGACAACATTTATTCTGTGCCCGCCTGTTACAACCCAAAACATCATCACAAGTCGCCCCAGGATTCAACCAACGCCATGGCGGATGTCTACAAAATCATTTATCAGACAACCAGAGCGCTGAAGCCCGAGAGCGTGACGCAAATTTGCCCTTGCGGCACCACACCGAACCTGGCGTGGCTTGGGTCCATGGACCAGGCTGTTACCGCCGATCCGGTGGGCGCGATCCAAGTACGCCGCCGCATCAAGTGGTACAAAGCGTTGCTCGGCCCGACCGCAGCAATCTATGGCGATCACGTCGAACTTTCGGACATGCCAGAGACACAACCCGGACAGTACGTCGAACAGGGCCGTGACTTTGCATCCACGGTTGGGACCGGCGGAGTGGTCGGTACAAAGTTTACCTGGGGTGATTCGAATCCGAAATTTGCCCGGGTGGCGCTCACTCCCGACAAAGAAGAACACTGGAAAAAGTGGACAGGACTCT
This sequence comes from uncultured Acidobacteriota bacterium, assembly GCA_963837365.1. Classification (GTDB taxonomy): domain Bacteria; phylum Acidobacteriota; class Terriglobia; order Terriglobales; family Acidobacteriaceae; genus CAWBXL01. The sequence goes on along the minus strand of CAWIMW010000001.1, from coordinate 415,088 downwards.
ACAACTCCAAGATGCTTTCCAAAGGCGTATTCAAGGATTTGTACATCTATGGCTACGACACGCCCGAAGCGTACGCGATTGAGAAGGACGGCAAGATGTATTACGCCTTCTACTCCCCGAAAGCACATACTGAGTGGAAAGGCAAAATTGAACTCCGCGGGCTTGCTCCCGGAAAATACCGCGTGCATGACTACGTCAATGACAAAGACCTGGGCGAGATTGACGCCACCAGCCCTACCCTGGATGCGCAGTTTACGGGGAGCCTTTTGCTGGAAGCGGATAAAGAGTAGGCCCGTTCGCTCCAAGGGCTGTTTTCAGGCGATTGTCTTTCTTGCTCAGTGCGATGCCATACGTCGCGAGAGCATCGGTACAGGCGGGAATCGATCAACAATATGAACGGCTTTGCTCTGCTCAATGAACGCATGAAGGCCCTGGCGGGCAAAACAGAGGACCGGGCTGAAACTTCACCGTTGCAGGAGCACTCATGAACCGGCGCAGCTTCTTAAAATCCACCACCGCCACGGGACTCACCCTAGGGTTGTGCAAGGCCACTGCCTACTCCTCGATTCCAGAACACACTTGGGACAAATACGATTGGGGATCGGGCCCTGCGGTTTTCGACCGGCTTTATCAAGGCCCGTTTCCGCAGTATGGTCCGTGTTCGGTGGTTCCCGAAAGCGATGTCTGGATGGTCACTTCGCCATCCAGGGAAATCGTGGGCAACTACGGCATGGGCCTTGTCGTCTATGCCTCGGATGACACCGGGCCTCTCCAGGTCCCCGGCCAGACGCTGCTGCAAACGCTCGAAGACTTGATCAAGCTTCCCTTCGCGCAAAAGATCTACATTCGCCCCAACTGGCGGGATGTGCAGAAACAACCCGGCCGCCTTGACTTCCCGGAGTGGTGGAAGATCACGTTCGATCTGGCTCGCCGCTACAACAAGCGTATTGGTTTCCGCGTCATGCTGGAGAATCCCGACTTCCCTGATCCAGGTATGCCGGATTTTCTCCTTAATAAGGTCCCGTACGTAAAGCTCAAAGGGGAGTGGAAGGGCGACACCACGCAGATGCGCTACCGGAAAGACAACCGCGTGCCGCGTTACGATCACCCGGCGTATCAAGCTGCGTTCCGCGAGCTGAATGGGCTGCTGGCCGCTGAACTCAACGGTCATCCACAGGTCGAGTTCATGGACACGATGATGTACGGGTTTTGGGGCGAAGGACACACGTGGCCATTCGAGGGAAACCCGTTTCCAAGTGACTTGGTTGCGGAACAGACCTGGGCGGCCATGTTTGAGATGCAACTCGAACATTGGACCAAAGTCCCGTTGGCCACAAACACGCAGCCCGACTTTAGCAACGTCGGCAACTCTGACCTGCTCGATCGCACCATGCGTACCGGCAACTGGCTGCGTACCGATACCATCTTCATCGAGAACACTCAGATCGAAGCGCTGAGCTACCGTCCGCCCTGGGCCGCCGCCATCTGCGAAGTCGGTTTTACTACCGGCGATCCGAAGGAACTTCGGATCGACGAGGATGGAATTACTTATAACGAGCAAATCATTTCCCACGCGGCCGACGTGGGTGTCAACTATCTATCGCTTTGGAGTTGGCACAGCCAATCCGCCGCCAACATTTTGAGCTACTACGACAAGTTCCCAGGACCAATTGATGAGATGGCCCGCCAGATCGGCTACCGCGTCCGCCCCTCGTTTATCTGGACGTTCAAGCGGGACGGAGTTCCCGGTCTGGTAATCGGACTCGCTAACGACGGAATCTCACCGGTGCCGGGAGTGCTTCATTTGACCGTGTTCAGTGAAGACAACAAGATTCATGTCTCCGGCAGCGTTGACCCCGGGTATCCGAAGCCGACGGGCGTTCATCAAGCCATGTTGATATTGCCGGCAGGTTCGCAATGGGAGGGTCTGCGGCTGAAAGCTGAACTCGAGGTCAAGGGCGTGCGTTATCCAGTCCGTTGGGCATGCCGACAGAAAATCAATGCCGATGGCTCTTTAACACTGCGCCACAATTACAATCCGGAGCAGCCGTTGGTATAAGCGCGCAGGACTCGTCAAAGTGGAAACCTGTTTCCAATTGGTTTGCCCATTCCTCAGAACCGTATCGAATCCCGTGCCGATGCGACTCCTATCGCGGAACGTAACCGACCAAGATTTGATAGCAAATTCATGCGTTCGAACGCGGACGCGAAAACGATAAAAGCCGCTAAACCGGCCAAGTACATTTACCTTGCTTCTTTCCTGATATCGTTCGAGTTGCTGCCCTTCCTGTGCTCGTTTTTGTTGCGTGCGGCCCCACCTTGCTTGTGTTCCTCCTCCTGACGCCGCAGCGTGACCGCGGCCCACAACAGTTCAGCTCCGAAATCCATGGGAGGTTCTCGATTCGCCGGACTTTGGCGTCGCTCCATCGCTTTCGCTGCTCTGGTTGTCCCCAAGCGCTCGCGTGAATAATCAATGCCATCTTTTTCCCGCTGGCTCGTGTATCACGTCCACGACGTAATCTTAGCGATCCATCGGAAGGTATGGCGAGTATTGGCCAACGTCCGCCCAAAATAAGACGGCCCAAGTTCTCCGATCTGCCTATTGCGACTGCATGTGGGGCGGCCCTCGGTCCTACGCTGTTTAACGGCAGCTTGCCTCGAAACAGAGGTTCTGGCTAAAAAACACCATCACATGGTTCTGGAAACGGTCCGCCACCCTACTTGTGTGCGTGCCAGAATACACTTCGAAACTGTTCTTGATTCCGTACTTATCGAGAACGTCGTGCAGTTTGCCGGTATCCACGCGCAAGCGGTCCTGATCGCCCACATCCAACGAAATTGCCTGGTACTGGCGGAGGCCTGCGATGTATTGATCGATGAACGCCAGCGGCGCATTCGCCGCCATCTTGGCGATAATGTCCGGCTGAGGTTCACCGTCCTTTGTCGGCAAGTCTAGATAAAGCGGCGGATTTTTCGGATCGGGCGCCCATGCCGCAGCGCTGGCCAGTTGGGCGCGGGCAAAGAACGGTAACTTGGCCGAATCTTCAGGAGTTTTCACCGCGTCGAGGGCTTTGTCAATTTCCGGGTTCGCGGGGCCTGGCTGGCGCGGAGACAAGCAGCACGGGCTCATGATGTACAGACTGCCAAACACGTCCGCATGTTTCATGCCAATGCGCGTCGCGCCGTAGCCACCCATCGAATGGCCGACCAGGCCGCGGCTCAAGCGTTTTGGCAAGGTGCGGTAGTGCGCGTCGATGTAGGACACTACATCGTGAGCAATGAAGTTCTCGAAATCTCCGGTGGTGACCGAACTCGAATACATCGAACCGTTGTGTATGGTCTTGGAGTCAGGCAGCACCACAATCATTTCCTTTGCGCCTTGGGCGAAAGCACCTTCGATGGTCTGCGGGACATGGATTTCCTTGCTCCATTGTTCCGCACCGATGGAATATCCGTGCAACGCGTACACCACTGGATAGCGGCGCTTCTTCTCCTTGGCGTAGCTTGGCGGCAGGAACACGAGCGCGTCCCGATCTACGGCATCGCCTTCCAAATTGCCTTCCAGAGTCGTCCCGTGAATCTTAATGTGCTCGACTACATCGGGCTTCGCACCGGGAATGACCGCAGGCACTTCGGTCTGTACTTGTGCCGCAAGAACAACGGATATCGCCAAGATCATAACCAGTAACAAACGCGTCCTTATCATCGTCATCTGCTTCCCTCTCCTAAGAATGTCGAGAAAACAATTTACGTCCCACGACTACTACGACACCCATGTAAAACAGTTTTCTCCGTTACAATCCGCCGGATAATCCCGATTTGCTCTGGCATTTTCACGGCGCGAGAACGGTCACCGCTTTCCCCGTGTATTCCACAACCTTGTCGGGGTTGGCAACAGGCGCAAGTCCTGAGCCATGCGAGGAGGATACCAAAACGATTTTGATTTGCATGCTCGCAGGCATTTCGGGATAACGGCCTTCCCGGTCTCCAATCGTCAGAGTTCGAGTTGACTCCGTCCATTTAATTGGAATGACAGAGTGGGCTCCGCGTTCATAGTCATAGCTATCGCCCGCATCCTGATACAGCTCAAATTTTCCATCTGCTCCCGGATAAATCCGCAACTCGATAGGACCTGCGGGTTTTTCCCCGGCGTACTCAACTTCCGGGCCCAGCGGAAGAATCGAGCCGGCACGCACGTAAAGGGGCATACGCTCAAGAGGGGCGTCGGCGTCAATCTCACGGCCTCCCTGTTGCGATGTTCCCGTCCAGAAGTCATACCAGGCGGGAGAATCGGGCAGATACAACGATCGCCGGGTGGCGTCTGCCTGAAGCACCGGATTAACCAGGAATGCGGGCCCGAACATAAATTGATCACCGATATCGCGGACTTTGGGGTCTGTGCGCCAATCCATCACCAACGGCCGCTGGATCGTGTAGTCGTCGTTGGTGATCCGCCAAGCAAGAGAATAGATATACGGAATCAGACGGTAGCGCAGCTTGTCGTAGTTGATCAGGACCGGCTTGATCGTATTGAAAGCCCAAATCTCATTTTGCGGCCGGTGGCCGTGGGTGCGGAAAATAGGACAGAAAACACCGTACTCAAACCATCGCGCGTAGAGCTCCTGAAATTTGGGATCTGCAACTGGATTGTCATGCGGCGGCCAATATCCGCCGATGTCAGTCGTCCAATACGGATACCCGGAAAGCGCAAAGTTCAACCCGGCGGCCACCTGATGTTTCAGTCCCCAATAGGACCCGTAGACATCACCGGACCACACCGTTGCCCCCACGCGCTGTTGGCCCAGAAAGGCGGACCGCGTCAGAAGAAAAACCCGTTTTCGGTCGGTTGTGGCCTTCCAGTGCTCTTGTATGCCCAGAGTATGCGTGAACGGGAATATATTCGTATACTCGGCTCCATTGCCGATCGCAATCTGCTTGTTGCTTAGGATGGCATCGCCCATGTGCGGCCAGTATTCTTCGGGTTCTGCGCTGTCGAGCCAGAATGCATCCCAGCCTAGCGAGAAAAGTTTGCCGGCCAGCTTGTCCCAGTAGAAGTCACGCGCCTGCGGATTGGTGGAGTCATATACATGCGCGCCGGGTACGTCGAAATGTTTGGCCGCGAGTTCCTGGAAATTCTGCGACTTGGTATCGAAGATCCCCCACACCGACAACATCGCGTGGACATGCTCATCGTGCAACTGGTTGAGTTCGCCGGGCACATCCGGGAACTTGGAATTGAAGATCGGATCGCCCTCTTTCTCCCACCAAAACCAGTCCTGCACAATGGCATCGAGGGGGATGTGTTCTTCACGGTAGCGGTGCGCGATATTCAGCACCTCATCTTGAGAAATGTACCGGTCCTTCGACTGGAAAAAGCCATAGGCCCACTGGGGAAGCATGGGTGCGTGCCCGGTGAGGTTTCGATATTCATGAACGATCTGGTCCATCTCCGGACCGTAGATGAAGTAATAGTCGATCGAGTGGCCCGCCAGCGAGCGCAGGTTCAGCTCCAGCGGAAACCGATTGTCCACATACGTCAGCGAGGCCGTATTCCACATCAGCCCATAACCCTTGCTGGATAAGAGCAACGGAATGGCTACATCGGTGTTGTTTTGCCCGAGTTCGATGGTAGCTCCGCGGTAATTGAACAATCCGCTCTGATGTTGTCCCAGGCCGTAGAGGGCCTCCGAGAAGTCCGCTCCAAATCTGTCGGTCACATGAAATGTTTTTTCGCCGTTCAGTTCGACCGGCTCATAGGTGCGGGGAACGGCGTTCCGCTCGCGCAGGAGAGTCTCTCCTGTGATCGAGCTTACTTTGACGTTTCCCCACTTCAGAGATAGTTCTACTTTCAGAGTGTCCGTCGTGAGGAACGCCGCCTCGTCTGTCTGCGAGGTTTCAAACTTTGCGCCCGGACACGACTCCTTTGCGTCGAGCATCCACGGCTTGCTCTGGCTGCCGGTCATGGGCTGCTCGGGCGTGGCCACAAAATGTATGACGGAAGCACGGCACACGGAAATGTGCAGACTTTCATTCCCGACCGTGGCCGTCATCCCGTCGGGAGCCGGCGCATACTTGACAGAAGGTAGCGGTGGCACCTCCCATAGTTGGGCCCCTGCCTTCACTACGTTGCAAAAGAAACAACACCCCCCGAGAAGCAGCGCAATACAGAACCGCGTGAGGGCCCGATGGAGATAAAAAAACGTTTTGTTCGCTTTCATCGCCAATCCTTTCTCGAAACACCGGACTGCTATCTCGCGCACTTCGAGATTACCGACTAATTTTGTGCAGAACGCCATCCCACACCGTTTCCTTGCCTGGTTTGGTCAGAATTTCGGCTGACTGATCACCGTAGCTTATCCGGTATTTCTTGGCGTGATCCGTTCGTAGCCTAAGCTCGGTCAATCGTCCGTCCTTCCAGGCGATGGCGACCTTGCCGCCCCCGCGCACTCGCACGCCTTTCAGGCTGCCGCTTGACCATTGATGCGGCAGCGCCGGCAACACTGTGATTTCGTCAGGAGTGCTTTGCACCAGCATCTCGGAGATCGCGGCGGGACCGCCCAGATTGCCGTCAATCTGGAACGGCGGGCACAAATCGAACATGTTTGGCAGTGTGCTGGTGGTGATCAGGATCTTCAGATTGTTCAGCGCGTGCTCAGGATTGTGAAGCCGCGCCCAAAGAGCAACACGCCACACCGTGGACCACCCAGTACCGCCGTCCTCGCGCAGTTCGAGACTCTTTATTACCGCGGCTGCGAATTCAGGAGTCTCACTCAAACTGATGTCATGTCCTGGATAGAGCGCCCACAAGTGCGAAACATGCCGGTGGTGCGGCTCGGTTTCGTCGTAGTCCTCAATCCATTCTTGTAGCTGCCCACGCTTACCAATTTGCAGGGGCGGCATGCGCTTGACGGCGCGCTCGAACTCTTCGGCAAATTCGGGATACAGATTGAGAATCTTCGTGGCCTGCTGCAAGTTCTCTGAAAGCTCACGAATCATCTCAATGTCCATGGTTGGCGCATAGGTCATGCTGTGCCGCTTGCCATTCAGGAAATAGTTATTTTCGGGAGACATCGAGGGGTTTGTGACCAATCGCCCGGCGAATGGCGTCCCTGCCGGCGCTTCCACTAAATTGTCGAGCACGAACTCGGCGGCTTCTTTCATGGCGGGATACCCGTCATTCCGCAGGAACTCGCGATCTCCGCTGAACTCGTAGTGGTCCCACATCTGGTTGGCGAGCCATACACCGCCGCTGGGCCAGATTCCCCACGCACCATCCACCGGCGTGGCCGCACGCCAAAGATCGGTATTGTGATGGAGCACCCAACCTTTGCTGTGATAGTCCACGCGCGCGGTGTCAGCTCCGGTCACACGCAAATCGCGGATCAAACTCCACAGCGGCTCTTGCGTTTCCCAGAGGTCGCCGGCATCGGCCTGCCAGTAGTTCATTTCCAGGTTGATGTTGGTGGTCATTTTGCTGCTCCAGGCAGGATGCAGGTCCTGGTTCCAGATTCCCTGCAAGTTCGCCGGCTGACCTCCGGGACGGGAACAGGAAATTAAAAGATAACGGCCGAACTCATAGTAGAGGGCGAGCAGAGAGGGATCTTCATTTTCTGCGAAATTCTTGATGCGCTCATCGGTGGGGTCGGTTGATTTGTCTTCGCCAAGTCGCAACTGCACCCGCGCAAACAGCGGGCGGAAGTCAGCCAGATGCCTTTGCAGCAATGAATCATAGGAGTGTTTCGACGCGCGCTCCAGATAAGCCCGTGCCGAGCCGATAGCGTCCCCGCTGATGTCGCGGTAGTTCTTGAAGCTGGTCGCATTGCTGAACAGCATAGTGACTGAGTTTGCGCCGGAAATTTCCAGACGTCCTTCCGCACTGCGAACCGAGCCGCCTTCGGGCAAGATTTTCAACACCGCGGCGAACCGCATCCCCGGCTCGTCCCATGAGCCTGTCCAGGATTGCGGCGGGTTCTTGCGCGGCTGAATCTGGCCGGCAAGTTCCAGCGTGTCGCTGGCCACAGCTTTCACGCTGGTCCCGTCTTGTGGTGAATCCATCCCCACGCTGAACATGAGCTGCCCCGGTTGACTGGACGTTAGGCGAACAACCAGCACTTGATCCGGATAGGAAACGAAGACTTCGCGGCGGAAATCGGCAGATCCTATTTTATAGGAGGTTTCCGCGATGGCATCATCCAGGTGAAGTTCCCGGCGATACTCGGTCACCGGCCCATGCTCCGGAAAATGCAACCGTACATCACAGAACGGTTGATACGGCATGAGCAGCTTCGGCTTGCCCATCATGCCTTCGGAAAGCTTCTCGGCCTCTTCCACATTGCCGGCAAAAATCAGCTTCCGCACCTCTTCAAGATGGGAATATGCCTCGGGGTTGGTGTAGTCGTGCGGCCCGCCGCCCCAGAGCGTGCTCTCGTTGATTTGCAGGCGTTCATCGTCGGTGCCGCCAAACACCATGGCCCCGATGCGCCCGTTGCCAACGGGTACAGCCTCGGTCCATTTCGTTGCGGGATGATCGAACGTGAGCTTCAATCCGGAAGCCGCCGCCTGCGCAGCTCCGCACAAAGCGGTTGCAGCTACGACCGCGATCAGCGCCGTTTTTATCCCTGACTGCATTTTTCGGTGCAACGTCAGCGGCTTCGCTCCTTGTTTCGCAACAACGATCAACCACTATTGCAGCGGGAATGAATAGATATTCACGCTAAACGGCGGGACCGCCATTGCATCGGGTACAGATACGAGGTCCTGCTCCTGTACCTCCACTCCCGGCTTCTGCCCCAAAGTGATGGTTGCATCAACGCTCGACGGAGCCATGCGCCAGACCTTACCCTGGCTGGAAAGCTTTACCCCGTTGATCGCCAGTTTCAACTGCTGTTCTGAATCCGACGGATTCAGCACGGCGAATGTCAGTGCCTTCCGATCCTCGCTTAGAGCAGCGCTCACATCCAGAGGATAGGTGTCGCTGCCCGGATTGACTGCGGGCTGGTCGCCGCCGGCGGGAAAAGCCGGCTTGGGTTGCGGCGAGTCTCCAGACACTTCCACCGGGATCGTACCGAAATGATCGCGATACATCTTGAACAGAAGGCCGGTCGGATTCAGTTCCGCTTCGGTCCGGTTGGAACTCATCATCGCAGTAGCGAAGGTGAACGCTCCCAACTGAAAGATATCGGAGTGGCGGAACATTTCGTGGAAGGCCCAGGCGTAGGCCGGAACTACTTTGTAGGAATTCGGCCCGCCGCCGAAGTACGCCCATTCGTCTATGGCGACGGGTACAGGCTTTGCCCTGAGTCCAGGGATGAGCTTCAGGTACTGCTGATAGTGCTCATACTTTGCCCTCACCTGGGTCGCAGGCTCGCGCTCCCATTCGACCAGCGTCAGCGGCGGGTCGATCGGCACTTTCTTCTCCAGCTTCATATCAGTGTGTTGCGTGCCGGATGCGTAGTAGTGCTCGCTCAGCATATCGATATTGTCCAGGCAATGAAGCAGCAGGTTCCCGCTCCAGTCTCCCGCCGAAAGATAGTCGGGAACATACTGCCCGTTGATGCGTTTGGATTGGTTGGCTCCTTCCATGACGTCAGGCATGGCGCCGCCGGCAATCAGCTTGATCGAGGGGTCCACACTTCGCATGGCTTTAACGAACATGTTGTGCTTGATCTCGAACTGCGGCAGTGACATGGCTCCCATCTGGTAGTCGCCCCATGGCTCGTTGCCGACGCCCCACAGTTTGACGTTGTAAGGCTTCGGATGGCCGTTGGCGGCACGCCATTTCCCCATCGGCGTGGTGACGGCGCCGTTGGTGTATTCGACCAGTTCCTTTGCGGACCAGGCATCGCCGAAGCCGGCATTGACGGTAATGTAAGGATCAACCCCCAGCAGACGGCACAACGTCAGGAATTCGTCGGTGCCAACATCGTTCGGCTGTACCGCATGCCACACCGGATCGTAGATCGGCGGGCGCTTGTCGACATCGGCGCCGACACCATTGCGCCATTCGTAGGCTGAAACAAAGTTTCCTCCTGGAAAGCGCAGGACGCCGAAGCGCAGTTGCTTGAGCGCGGCGATGACCTCCGCGCGAAATCCCTCAACGTTGTTCGCCGGCATCAGCGAGACTGCGCCTACGTGATACTCGCCCGTACCGGTGCCGGTGATTTCCACGACCGCATCGTCGCTGTCGGCCTGGGCCTGGAATTTCAGCGGAAACTTCCGGTACGCGGCGCCGAGCGCGGGAATCGTCACCGTCTGCCGGTCGCCCGCATCCTTGCCCCAGATCAGGGCCACCTTCACGGCTGTGCCCGCGCTGCCCGCCACGACAATGCGGCCGGTGTAGGAGTTCCCTTTGCGCACGGCCACGCCGGATTGCCGGAATCCATGTGCCTCTTTCTTATCAACTTTGACCAGCGGGGTGTGATCGCCGGTGTACGGTTTACTGCTATCCATGATCACGAATTCGTCGCCGCCGATCGGCGTCCACCGCCGTGGCGGACCGCGGCGCCTCCACGCTGGAACCGGTGGTTCCTCCGGCGCCTTCGAGGTAATCGGATTGTAGAACTTGCGGTCCTCCAGCATTTCCGCCCAGACACCTTCGTTGACGATGTTTCCGCCATGCTCCAGAAACTGCCCGTAGATATATTTCGAAATCGGGGCGCCGGTCTTGGACGCATCGATAGTGGCGTTCACCGGCCGAGTTTGAGCGAAAGAAAGCGTCGCAAAGACGATCGCGGCGAGTAGCACAACCTGCTTCACGAAACTCAGATTCTTCCTGTTAAAACGCATAGACTGGTTCTCTCCAAATCTCAACCCTGTTTTCCGGATACTGAGTACGAATGCCTCCGTCCCGGGGTGCTCATTATTAATAAGGTCTCTGGCTGTCTGTGATCCCCGGCCAGGTGTCCGTTCTGAAAGGGCCGGCTGGCAGGCCGGCGCCATTGAACAACGTTGCCTTCGGATCTCCCTGCCACGCATACCTGACTTCCTTCGGGTTGGGCACCGACGGAGACGAGACGACAACCGTATTGCCCTCGATGCGCGCATCGGCCCAATACCACTTCTTGTCCTCCCCGGCGATGGCGAACTCTTCCAGCTTGTCTCCTTTGACCACCAGCCCGCCATCGGTGTGGGTAAACTTCAGCCGGATGGAACCGGGAATGCGGTCCACCGAAGCCAGCGTTGGCCCCGCGTAAACCACTTTCTTGCCGTAGTGTTTCGCCAGAGCGCAAAAGGCAAGGCGTTCTCCCACCGGGATTTTGTCCTTCGGATGAATATTGTCGGGATCGCCGGTATCAATCGTGACTGCCAGGCACGAGTTGCGCACACTGGCGGCTGCGATCGCCTGCGATTCCCGCGTTTCCGCCCAGGTATCATCGATAGGCGTATCGCTGTGCTTATGGAAGGCGGGAAGGCTGACGATGTAGAACGGAAAATCGCCTTGTCCGAAAAGCTTTCTCCAGTCCGCAATCATGACGGGCATGATTTTGCGGTACTGAAATCCGCGGTCCGAGTTCTGCTCTCCCTGATACCACAGGGCGCCTGTGATCGAAAACGGAGCGATGGGCGCAAGCATTCCCTGGTACAGCACCGAGGGCATGACCGGCCAATTCTCGTAGCCAATCGGCAAGGGTTGCGGCGGCCTCGCATCGAGACTCAGCTGACCTTTCCATTTCCCGGCCAGCGGAATGCTCGTCTTGTCCGCGAGCATGAGGCGTAAATCCTCCGCTTTGGCGAGAAACCCACCCTGCGGCTTGGTCTTCAGAACGCGGATTGCAATCACGTTCTTTCCCGGCTTCAGTACGCCATCGCGAATGAAATAGACCCGCGGGTTCTCCACCCACGCGCTCGCCCCGACCTGCTTCCCGTTGATGTAGACGGTATCCATACGCTCAATCGAGCCAAGAAAGATCAATGTGCGTCCCGCTGGAATTGTTTCCGGCAGCGTGATCTCCCTGCGGAACCACACCAGCGCCGGCGTGTCAGGCACGCCCAATTCGGCGAATCCGCCGGGAACGTCCACCTGCTTCCAGCTCGAATCGTCGAAGTCCTCAGCCGACCAGTTTCCCTTGAGCCCAACGTCGTACTGGTCATACCAGTGCATGACGTAGTTTCCGTACTCGGGTGCGCCCGCCTCTGTCAGCTTTGCCAGCTCTGCCAAGGGCACATCGAAGTCGTGAAGCGGGCGAAGCCCGTCGGCGCTGGCCCAGGCCTCGGCGGGAGTTCCACCGACAGCATCTACAACTAAGCCGATCGGAGCATGAATTTCATTTTGAACCTTGCGGGCAAAGTAGTACGCGACCGCCGAGAGCCGGTCGGAGGTTTCGGGTGACACCACTTTCCATGATCCCTCCGGAACATCGGTGGGGTGGTAGGCAACGTGGGTCGCGACCGTGAAGAATCGTATCTCCGGGTAATTGGCGGCTTTGACTTCTTCCTCGCCGTTGCGTGCAAAGCGCAGTGGCACTTCCATATTGGATTGCCCGCCACACAACCATACATCGCCGACCAGGACGTTATGGAGTTCGACCGTCTGATGGCCTTTGATCGTGAGGGTGTATGGGCCGCCGACATGAGGAGGATGGATCTTCACCTGCCAGCGGCGGTCGGCGCCCGCCAGCCCCGATGCATGTTTGCCGGCAATTTCAACCTGGACCTTGTCGCCGGGATCGGACCAGCCCCAGATGGTGTTTGCCTTGCCGCGCTGCAACACCATGTTGTCACCAAAGATCGGGCTGAGGAACGGAAGCGGCTTGGCTGCCGATTCCGCGGTATTCTGCGCCAAAGAACTACAATGCAGGCCAAGCAGAAAGGCAGCTACAGTGATGCCTTTGAGAGCGCGTCTGTAAATCATGAGTTCAGGGAACCTCTTTCCCGAGCATTCGCTTGAGTGCCCGCTAATAGCGTACTGCCAACTAATTTACTGGAAGAGCCTTGGCGCGAAGTCCTTTAGATCGCGACGCCAGGTCTGCCACTCGTGATCTGTCCCGGGTGATTCGTAGAAGACGTGCTGAATCTTCGCGTCGTCCAGCGAAGTGTGCAGTCTCAGGAGCCCGGCCCGCATTCTCTCCGGCTCTTTTGTTCCGACGCCCATCCAGAGCAAATGAACTTTCTTGCCGAACGCGGCCGGATCAGCAAACACTCCGTTGTAATCGGTCTTCGGATCCAGTTTCCGGTCCCCTAGCACCAGCATCCCGCCCGCTCCACTGAATCCGCCGATGTAGGAAAACAGATCGAGATGATTCAGCGTGACCTGGAAGGTCTGCATGCCTCCCATGGAAAGGCCCGCCATCGCGCGATGATCGCGGTCCGAAAGCGTACGGAAGGTGGAATCAATGAACGGAATTAAGGCCTGTGTCACATCATCTTCAAACGCCGACGCCATGTCCTGCATGGCCTTCAACATTTCAGGAGAGCCGAATGGTTTCCCAGTCAGATCAGGAGGTACCTGTCCGGCGCGACGGGCATAGCCATACGCCATCACAACGATCATGGGCTTGCAGCTTTTCGCTGCAATGAGATTATCGAGGATGAAGTTGGCGTTCGCCTGACGAATCCAGCCCGTCTCATCTTCCCCGCCACCATGCTGAAGATAGAGCACAGGATAGCGGACCTTGGTCTGCTTCTCGTAATCCGGTGGCAGATAAACCAGCGCGTGCCGCCAGGTCCCGGTCACCTTCGAGTTGTACCAGACCTCACGCACCGCGCCGTGGGGCACGTCTTGAATCGAATAATATGTCGAGCCGGGCTCGGGAACTTCCACGCCGCTCGCGGGCTTGCTTCCACCAAAATACGCATGAGTGCTGGGGTCGGCGACTTCGGCACCATCAATATTCAACGTGTAATAGTGAAAGCCGGGAACGAGCGGGGGGGTGGTGACGGTCCAAAAGCCGTCGGGCTGTTTCACCATGTCCACCTTCGGCCCACTCCAAAAATTCAACTTGACCTTGGTCGCGTCGGGGGCCTTCACCCGAACTTCCACTCGCCCGGCGCTGTCAACCCGTGGATAGTCTGCCCCCCACACATTGGTAGCAGATGGCTGGAAATCTCCGGCCTGTTGGGCGGAACAAAAACTGGCAAGCAGCAACATTGCTATTCCAATCAGCTTCATCTTCACTCTTCTCTCCTTGCGTCGTGCGATTTTCGACGATGCCGTTTTGTATGTTCAGAATTCACGCTGTTCTTTCCCGATAACTCGGGTAAGTCAGTCAAGTCATTGTGCGATCCCTAGTACCCCACGCTGGTGGCACGGAGATCTTCAGCCAGTCACCAATCTCCTCTAGGCGTTGCTGCTTCGAAAAAGGCTCCTGCGATTGAGAAAACGTTTACTTTTGGGGCGAAGCGGCATTGGAGAACCATTTCAAGGATCTTCGAGCAGAGTGAATTGTACGTAAGTTTCTTGTCGTGGATTGAAAATATTTGTAAATCTGTTTCGTATTGCTCGCTTGACCGGACATGCAGCCTCTTGCCACGGATCGGTGCACTCGTGTTAACCACTCCGTCTATTCAGAAAGGGCGCATCAGGCCCGATGGGCCTGATGCGCCACACTATAGTTCGATTGTTGTCTTGCCAAGTTCTAGAACTGCAACTTTCCCTAACCATCTAATCCGACTCCGGTTACCTGCCCGAAGTCACTTGTCCGGCGATTGAAGACCGTTAGGTCAGAACGAGTACTTCAGTCCCAGTTGAAGCTGGCGCATCGGGACGTTGGCAGAAGTTGAGCTAATGATCCCGAAGTCAGACGCCGAAGTATTTCCCTGCGGCGCGCTCCAGACAGGGTGGTTGAATACGTTGAAAGCTTCCAGTCGCAACTGTAGGGAATGGCCTTCGCCGTAAGGCATGGCGATTTGCTTGTGCACCGCGAGATCGAATGTCTGAAATGCGGGTGTAATCATTGAACTTCGCCCGACATTGCCGAAGGTCCCCTGTGGCGCTGGGGCGAAGGAGGCAGGGTTGTACCATGGCACTCCCAGGGTCGCATGGGTGTGGTCCGACAGGTACCCGCGGTCTGTCCCTGTGTAGCTGGGTCGGTCGGGTAGCGGATTGTTAGTGCCAGCGTTGTTGAAACCGACGCTGAGGGTCTGCGGAACGCCGCTTTGGACGGTCATGTTCCCGCTCAGCTGCCAGCCGCCGATAAACGCGTTGGCAGCACCATTGCTGATCCCCAAGGCCTTGCCTCTGCCGATTGGCAGGTCATAAACGGCGCCCAGTACCCAACGATGGCGTACGTCGAAGGACGACAACCCTCGCTCACAAGCCAGGCAGGTGCTGTCTTGCGGGAAGAGCGTGTCGTAACCCTGAGTGCGGAGGCCGCTGGCGTTGTCAATGGACTTGGACCAGGTGTAATTCGTAGTCAAACTGACACCCTGGCTGAAGCGCCGCGTAAGTTTCACGCTGCCTGCGTTGTAGCCTGCGTTGAAACCATCGGCAGCATTTGAGATGACACCGAAGTTGGGAAACGGGCGGCGCGAATTGATGCTGGCCAGGGGCCCAGGTTCGGCTTGGTTGAGGTTTCGGAAGCCGTAGAGGTGTCGGCTTTGCGACCCTAGATAGCCTGCTTCAACTACCCACTTCGTGCCCAGCTGCCGTTGCACGTTCAGCAGATACTGCATGGTGTAAGCCGTAGCGTGGCTGTAGGCGGCAGATAGCGCAAACGGCGGCGGCACCTCAGCGACGGTTCCAGTTCCGCCGGGAATCGCATTGCTCCAAGTCACAGGAGTTGCAGCGGTCGAGGTGAGATCAATTCGAGCCGCGATATTGCGGGCCATGTCGAAGTACAGGGAGTTTCCGATGTCCTGCATGTAGAAGATGCCAAATCCGGTACGAATCACCGTCTTGTCATCGAAGGAGTAGGCGATGCCGACCCGCGGAGCGAAGTTCTTGTATTTGGTCTCTAACAGGTTGTGATTCAGGCCGCCGCCGCACACCGCGTTCGTGCTGGTCCAATGAATGTTCAGGCCCTCGTAGGGGTCCGTGCACCCGCTCTGCCGGACAAAGAACGGCCAATCCTCCGGCGGGGCGTTAGCAGTCGTGATGTACTTCGGTATCTTCACGTTGAACAGGTCGCCCAGCGTATCGGTGTAGGGCGGCGTCAATTCGTACCGCAAGCCCAGCGACAAGGTCAGCCGGGGAAGCACTTTCCAGGTGTCGTCCACAAACGCGTGATAGACATTGCGCTGGTACTTCGCATTGGCAACCGCAACCGCATTGGTGGATTGGAAGAGCCGTCCCAGCAGGAAATCGGCAAAGGAGTAGCCACCGGTACTATCGGCAGGGTTCCTTGTGGCGAGGGCCTGGAAAGTAAACACCCCGCGCGAGAACTGATTGCCCACCTGGTTGAAGTTCTGCCGGTTGTACTCGAACCCGAAGGCGAAGGCGTGCTTACCATGCACCCAGGACAACTTGTCCACGAATTGCAGGGTGTTGTTGTTGTTGGCGAAAGGACCATCATTCGCATCGCCGATCCCGGTGAACCCAGTTCCGTTGAATGGAACGTTTGGAATTCCCCAAGTGATCGGATCACCGGGGTTCTGGTTGGGGATGCCGATATCAGAAACCACATCCAAGCTACCGGCGCTTAGAGTGCCCAGCGAGTTAAAAAAACGGGTATAGCCGAAACGGGCTTCGTTCACCAGAGTAGGCGTAAAGGTCCGTGTGTTGGTCCCGGTGTACTGTTCATAGTTGGTCAACACCTTGGTTCCCGCGAGGCCCAAGCCTTGCGTGACTTGGTTCTCGTCGCCCCAATTGTACCGTCCCATCCACTGCGACTTTGACGACTCGATGAAATCCATTCTCAGAACAAATCCGTCGCGATTAATGGGATTGGAGTTGTTCTGCGCAAAGTTGCTGGCGAGCCCAGGCAGAGTGGCTGACTTATAGTAATTCAGGAACTTCAACGAGGTCGCATCCAACTGGTCGCTGGGAATGACGTTCCCCGGATAGGGCAGTCCGGTGTTCGGATCGTAGACAACTTTTGGAGCGGGGTTACCTTGGGCATCTTTTAGTAAGAGCAATTCGCTGAAGTCGCCGCCAAACATCGCAGGACTGGGCACGGAGTAAAGGGTGTTGCGGGTTTGCCGCCGGCGAAACGCCTCATAATTCGACATGAAAAACAAGCGGTCGCGCCCGTTGAACAGATGGGGGATGCGCACCGGCCCGTCCACTTCGAACCCGTAGTCGTTCCACTTGAACGTCTCCTGCGGAGGGACGCGGAAGGCGTACGGCTGAGCGTCGAAGAAATCGTTGCGCACAAATTCAAAGAGCGAGCCATGGTACTTGTTGCCACCCGACTTGGTGAGCACGTTCACCTGCGTGCTTTGGTGCCCAAACTCTGCAGGATAAACGCCGATCTGAACTTTAAACTCCTGAATAGCATCAATGGAGGGACGTGCGACGTACGAATTGAAGTTCACGTCCATGTTGTTGACGCCATCGAGCGTGTAGTAGTCGAAGGAGATGCGCTGCCCCCCAGCGGATATCGCCTGCTCGGCGCGCTCGCCACCCTGGCGGGAGCCCGCTTGACCGGCCGCCGGTGCGAGTACGTTCACATTGGGCGAAAGTGCGACCAGATTCAGGTACTGGCGTCCGTTCAGAGGTAATTCAGTAACAATCTTGTTTTCGATCACCGTGCCCAGGGTTGCATTCTCGGATTGCAACTGAGCAACTTCGGCAACCACTTCGATGGTTTCGGTGGTCTTGCCCACCTGGAGCGTAACGTCGAGACGCACCGATTGCTGGACTTGGACTTGGAAGGGTTCGCTGATCGCAGTCTTAAACCCCTGAACTTCCGTCCTCAGCCGGTAGGAGCCCGGCGGGACGGACGGAAAAGCGTATACACCCGCGTCCGTGGCGGCTGTCTGGCGGGCTGCGTTGGTGTTGGTATTAGTCAGGGTAAGGGACGCTGCGGAGATCACCGCTCCCGAAGCATCCGTCACTCGTCCAGTAATTTCACCGAAGGTTTGAGCGTACAAACCGCCCACAGAAAAGCTCGCTACAACGGCGAGAAAAAGTAAGGTTCTCAAACTGCACGTCATCAATTTCATGTCCCCACCCCAATAGAGTAAAAGTCAACGGTGCCGTACTAACTGTCTGTGACGAAATCTTAGAACTGCAACTTCCTGCCCAACTGGATTACCGAATTCACCATTTTTGAAGTAGCTCCTCCGCGCCAGGAGGAACAAATCCGTATTTCAGGAAATCGTTTACTTAACTTTATGAGAGCGGGTTGTATAGGTGATCCAATTTCACTGTCAAGAAAATTTCGTAGCGGAAATCTAAATCATTCATAAAAAACAAGTTAAGCGAGCGGTCAACCGGCAGAGCATCTCACATAGTGAAACTCGAAAGACCTATTTCGGTAACGTTAAGGGGATAAAGTTTCATCTATTGAAACAAACTGAGGGCGGAAACGGAACAAGCCCTCGAAGCTCTGACTTTCTGTTCTCGCCCATGGGACTTTCTCGGATTAATCGATTCTCGCAGGTTTCATTTATGTAAACCGCAGTTTCAATAAGTGAGATAAACCCTTGAAATCGTTCATTTCTGTGATAGTGTTCCGAGGCGTCAACTCGATTTTTGTTAGGTAGAGGACTTTGATGAAACGAGTAGTAGGATCCGATAGCACGGCTGCGGTGATGCCCCGGACGCAAGTGGCCGGTCGCTCGCAAGGGGCGTCGGTGGGGGTAATTTCCAAGGTTTTGCGAATCCTCGAAGCGTTGCAGACCTCATCGGTTGGTCTCAGCCTCAAGGCGATTTGCGACGACACCGGGATCAACAAGAGTACGGCGCATCGTTTCCTCAGACACCTCGAACGTGAGAACTATCTTCTCCATACGGAAGGCGGCACCTACCTCATCGGCCCTAGGCTGACACAAATGTCTGTCTGCGCAAGCATGAGTGCCACGCTGCAGGTGGTAGCCCGACCGGTCCTCGCCGACCTGTGGAGGTCAACTCAAGAGACCGTAAATCTGGGTGTACTGGATCGAGGAACGGTTTTGTACATCGATGTGATGGAAAGCTTGCATGATTTCCGGCTTGTCTCGCGGGTTGGAACCCGCCGCTCAATCCAGGAGACAGCGTTAGGCAAGGCACTCGTGGCTTTTCTTCCCGCCAGTGAATACGAGCGCGTTCTTCGCGGCGTGGTTTTTCAGCGCATGACTGCTAAAACCATTACCAACATGAACCAACTGCGCGCGGAGCTGGACAAAGTCCGTCGTCTAGGCTATGCGGTGGATAACGAAGAAGCCTTGCTGGGCTGCCGTTGCGTCAGCGCACCCATCCTCAACAATGATAGGGTGGCGGTTGGCGCACTCAGCATCTCGGGCCCGGTCACACGCGTAAGCCCAACTCAGGTTCCGGTACTTGCCAGCATAGTGAAGTCAGCTGCTGATGCCGTCTCCACGGCTATGGGCTTTTCTTTGCGCAGACGCGCATCGGGGAAATCCTAAACCTCGTAAAACCGGGATGCGCAAAAACTCAACCAGCCCGCTCAAGCGATTTTGCACGATTCGCGCCTATTCCGGAAGCGTCTTCGTCCCCTTCACTTGGAATGTTCCCGCAACCACCGGCGCTTTCGTGTTCGGCTGCCCACCACCGATCGCAAGCGTGTACTGGCCCTCAGCAATTATCGGTTCGCCCGCTTCATTGACCATGCTCAGATCGCGCTCATTCAGTTCGAAACTCACCTGCTGGGATTCAGCAGGTTTTAAGTGAACACGTTTAAACCCGCGCAGAGCGCGCAAAGGTGCTCCGGCGACATCGGGGAAACTGAGATAGAGCTGTGCCACTTCATCTCCTTCACGCTTGCCGGTGTTTTTGACGGTGACTTCCACCGTGAGCGGATCTCCCGCTTTGATCGCACTTCTCAGAAGCCTTAACCCGCTGTAAGAGAATGTGGTGTAGCTCAGACCATGTCCGAACGGATACAGCGGCATGCCTTTGAAGTAACGGTAGGTGCGCCCCTTCATCGCATAATCTTCAAACGGAGGCAGCTGGTCGACGCCGGTGTAGAACGTTACCGGCAAGCGTCCCGCTGGGTTGTTTTTCCCCGACAAAGTTTCCGCGACCGCCGCGCCGCCTTCCTCGCCCGCGTACCAGGACTCAAGAATCGCGTTCACGTGTTCCTGGGCCCAATTCACGGCAAGCGCGCTTCCGTTGGCGAGCACCAGTACGACAGGTTTTCCTGTAGCCGTCACTACTTCGAGCAACTCCTGTTCTGGCTTCGGCAGATCAATACTGGTGCGGTCTCCGCCTTTGAATCCTTCCTCGCTCACCGGCATTTCCTCGCCTTCGAGTTCGCTGGTGATTCCCATCACAGCCACGACCACATCGGCCTTCTTTGCCGCTTCAATTGCCTCCGGGCTCGGTTTGGGATCGTACTTCGACCAAATTAACTGCATCTGGAGAGTCCCGGCTTTGGTCGCACGATATCTAACTTTGATCGGCGTCTTCTTGCCCTGTTCGAGATGAACGTGGCCGGCCTTGGTTTGCGACTTTTCACTGTTCAGATACTGCATGGCCAGCGGTTTGCCATCAATCAGTACCATTGCGAAATTGCCGATCCCGCGGGCTCCAATGCTGTACTCGCCGGTTTCGGTTGGGGTAATGAAGCCGTCCCACTCCACCGAGAGCGGATAGGTGCCGGCCGCTTCCTGGGGAATGTCCTCCGATTTCAAGTCCACCTTGCTCACGGTTCGCGTGGCCAGCACGGTGCCCTCCCCAGGATTGACTCCCGAAGAGAACTTGGCAGTCAGTCCGGGCTGCCCCTCTGAATTGGTCAACGCAGATTCCGGAACTAGTTCGCCATCCGCCCGCAGGAACTGCGTGCCGGGGACGAAGCTGATCTGCGCTTCAGGAAATTCCGCTTTAAGACCGTCCAGCACTGAAACGATGTGGTTGGGTGTGCCGTTGTAGTTGCCCAGCAGATACTTGGTCTGGTCCGCCAGCGGGCCCACCAGAGCGATTTTGAGTTTGCCCTGCTTCAGCGGCAGCGTGCCATCGTTCTTCAGCAGCACCATGGCCTCGTTGGCGATGGTCCGCGCTAAGGCACGGTGCTCCGCGCTGTCCAGCTCCTTAGGATCAATTTTGGTGTAAGGGACCATCTCCGGAGGATCGAACATGCCCAGCTTCATGCGCGCCGTAAACAGGCGGACGAGTGCGGTATCAATCTCGCTCTCTTTCAGGAATCCCTGCTTGTAAGCTTCGTAGTAGGGGCGATAGTCGTGATCGTCCTTCACTTTTGCGAAGTCAATGCACTCGTTATCCATGCCCCGCTGAATGGCCAGGGCAGATGCCTCAGGCTGGGTCTTGGTGAAGTGATGATCGCGAAAGACGTTGACGACGGCATCGCAGTCCGATACTACATAGCCCTGAAATTCCCACTTGTTGCGCAACTGGTCTTGCAGCAGGAATTCATTTACGCATGCGGGCTGGCCATTGATGCTGTTGTAGGCGCACATGACCGACCCGGCCTTGCCTTCGGTTACGGCCGCACGAAATGCCGGCAGATAAGTGTCCAGCTCATCATGCTTGCTTACCATCACGTCGGCCTTATGACGCGTAGTTTCGGGCCCGCTGTGGACGGCGTAGTGCTTGGGCGTGGAGATGACCCGGTAGTATTTGGGATCGTCACCCTGCATGCCCGTGACGAATGCAACTCCCAGGCGGCCGGATAGAAATGGATCTTCGCCGTAGGTTTCCTGACCGCGGCCCCAGCGGGGGTCGCGGAAGATGTTGATGTTCGGCGCCCAGAAGTCGAGCCCCTGAAAGATATCGCTGTGCCCGTCGCGCATGCCCTCCACGTACTTGATTCGCGCCTCAATGCTGGTCGCGATGGCCATGCGGTGGATGGCTTCGGTATCGAAGGTGGCTGCCAAGCCGACCGGCTCAGGGAATGTAGTGATACCGCCGTTGTTGGCCACCCCATGAAGCGCCTCGCTCCACCAATCGTAGTCCGGCACATTCAACCGGGGGATGGCGCGCGATTGGTTCACCAGTTGAGAGACCTTTTCTTCCACGGTCATGCGGTGGACCAAGTCGGCGGCCCGCTGCTCAGCCGATAATGAAGTCTTCAAATATGGCGGCTTTTCGGAATTTTGGGCGGACAAACTGCTGGCGATGTACACAAGTGCTAGAAGCACGACCACGCGGTAGTTGTTTGGACGCATCATAATCTCCAGAAGTTCAGATTGGCTTATGAGTAATCGTTTACTTAAAGTGCGATACGCCGCCATGATAGTAGTATCTACTCAAAGATTCCAGGGCGTGGAGAAGGCGGTCGCGGTACATACCTTGTTTTCTTTCGCTGGGCAGAAGCGGCGGTCTTAGCTCGCCAGTATCTCTCCACGAACGTTCTTGAGAGTGGCGAGAGATCGTTGAACGCCAACTTCTCCGCTGAGAATCGGGTCCTCGTTCTCAATGCTCAGCATTCCGTCGTAGCCCACTTCCATGTAGGCGGCAATCACGTCTTTCCAGAAGCTGGCACCATGTCCGTAGCCAACCGCGCGAAAAAATTCCGATCCTTCCCGGTCATTCTTCGACTTGGCAAAGTTCAGGACGCCGTAGCGGGCCACGTTCTCTGGAATGAACGTGGTGTCCTTCATATGCGCATGATACAGAGCTTGTTCCTTGCCGAGGTAACGAATGACCTCGACGGCATCGCACTGCTGCCAGAAGAGATGGCTAAGGTCGCAGTTGCCGCCGATTTCCGGACCCACAGCCTCACGCAAGCGCATTAATGTTCGCGGGTTGTAGACCACAAAATTCGGATGCATCTCCAGCGCTATGCGATGGACACCGTGTTCGCGGGCAAACTTCGCGGTTTCTGCCCAATACGGAATGACACGCTCATTCCATTGCCACTCGAGCGGGGCCGCGCCGTCGGGCCAGCCGTAGGTAATCCAATTGGGGACAGTATCGGTTGGCGATCCGCCGGGGCAACCGGAGAAGCCAACTACAGTAGGAACCTCCAGCATGCTGGCAAGCTGGATTGCTTGACGAAATTGCTGAGCAAAAACCCCCGCTTTTGCCGGATCCGGATGCAGCGCATTGCCATGGCAAGTGATCGCCATAATGGGAACGTTGTGATCGATAAATTTCTGCTTCCACTCCCGGGTCTTTGCCGGGTCCGCCAGCAATTCGGGGACTGGGCATTGTGGCGTTCCGGTATAGCCGCCTGCGCCAATCTCCACCGCCTCAATTCCCAGGCTGGAAAATTTCTCCAGCATCTGGTCCAGTGACATCCCGCGAAAAGGAGGATTGAAGACACCAATCGGGAGATTCTTACGCGGCGTCGCAGAAGAGCGGTTGTCTTTCGTGGAAGCCTGCGCCTCGGCAGACGCGGTTAGGGAAAGCGGACTGGATGCAAGTGCAGCCGCTGTGGTACCTAGAAACTGTCGGCGATTCAATTTCGCGAGCCCCCTGACTATTTCAGCATCGCAATCTTCATCTTACGGAAATATACTTCCGACCCTTCGCATTGAAAGAGGACCTTGCCCTGGGTTGTGTTTGCATTGCTCGCCAGGAGGGCGAGTTTCCCGTTCACAAAATACATGATCCGGTCATGATCAACCACCAGTTCCAGGACATTCCATTGTCCGTGGGGCTTTTCGAGTTCGCCCGCCGGGTCACGGTATCCCGTGACATTGACCAGAGGGCCCCTGCCGATATGCGCAATGCGAAGGTATGCACCAGGCCCGGATGACGTGCTTTCATAAGCTTTCCCGTCAACCGTCGCGCTGGTACCGCCGACCACCCACATATCGCCGGTGCCGCCCTCGTTGATCTGAAACTCCATCATCCGCGGCCATACTTTGAGGGGTCCGGTGATGTTGTATTGAATGCCGCTGTCCCTGGCTTTCCCCTGGCGAGGCTCATAAGTCTTCTCGCCCCATTTAAATTCGGCGCGCAGGTAGTAGTTCCCGTATTCTTTCTGCGTCACCAGTCCGCCGAATTCCTGCCCTGATATATGCAGCACTCCCTTTTCGACCTGAAAGACCTTGTCAGGGTCGCTGTTGATGCCATGTTTTTCGAGCAAGGTGTCGAATCCGGCGAGGTCCTTCCCGTTAAAAAGCGGCGACAGCTTTCCATGCGGAGGTATCGAAGGTTTGTCTTGCGCCGATGCCACCAGGGCGAGCACAAGCCCGACTATTAACACACCGGAAATTCTGAGACGCATGGCTGACTCCGCGCGAATCATGACTGAATCTCGTGGTAAACAAAATACCGTTCATGCAGGACGCTCGACAGCGGGAAGAACGTAACGGGTTGCCCCTGCGAAATTGCGCGAAACGCGAGCTTCCCGTCTGCGGGCTGGAGCCAACTCGCCGGATCGTCGAGCTTGCCTTTAAACTGCAACGGTGGTGCGGGCTCTTGCTTGGTTTGGGCCTGGTAGTGACGGTACCATTTTTCGTTGGGCTCATTTCCGAAGCGCGCGGCCAACACCAGCGGCCCGTACATTGCCGCCTGAAGGCTTTCTCTGTCGGGCATGGGGGCCGCGTGCAGCTGCATCGGAAGGCTCAGTTCGATGCGGTCTCCGTTCTTCCACGGCCCCCGCAGGACAAGATAGCTGCTGGGGTCGGCGAAAGCCGGCAAGGCGCGTCCGTTTACTTTCACGCTGCCATTCTTGGCCCAGTACGGAATGCGCAACTTCAAATCGACATCGACCGGCTTCGCCGCCGAGACAATCAGAGTGGTCCCTTGTTCTTCCGGGAAGGAGGTCTGCTGGCTCAGGCGAATTCCCTTCTCTGGCCAGTTCACCTCGGAAGCGACATAGAGGTTGACGAAGATGGAGTTGTCGTCGTGGAAGTAAATGGTGTCGGTCAGCTTGGCAAACTCTTCCGCGCCACTTCCGCTACAACACCAGAACGAATCGAAGGGCTTGGCGTAAATTTTGGAGTAGCCGCCCCCGACCGGCACGAAATAAACGGTTGTTCCCGTCTCCGGGTCGATGGTTCCCAGACGGTGATTGAACATGAGTCGTTCGTAATAGTCCATGTGCTGCGCTTGCGGTGACCAGCCGAACACATGCCGCGTCAGCTTCATCATGTTGTACTCGCAGCAATCCTCCGACGTGTCTCCACTGAGTTGCGTGGACAGTACGCCAGGGTCCGTCTTCCAAAATTCGAAGTTGCTGACGCCGCCCGTGCAATAGG
The DNA here is from genome assembly GCA_963837365.1 of uncultured Acidobacteriota bacterium. Classification (GTDB taxonomy): domain Bacteria; phylum Acidobacteriota; class Terriglobia; order Terriglobales; family Acidobacteriaceae; genus CAWBXL01. Next base: position 389,942 of record CAWIMW010000001.1, on the reverse strand, counting down.
CACGCTCGCTGGTCACTTCATTCCAGAAGTAGTCGGCGATGTTCCAGTAACGTTTGTCCCCCGTCACTTCGTACAGACGCGCCGCCGCGATGACCTGCGGGATATGAGTGTTCGCGTGCAGTCCCTTGAGTTCGTCGCGATGCGCCGCAAGGGGATCGGTGAATCCTCTCTTATCAAATCGCTGAGCGAGCCGGAGATACTGCTGCTTGCCGGTCACGCCATATAAATTGGCGAGGACTTCGCCCATGCCGCCGAATTCTTCCTGAAGCACACGCTGCATTTGCTGGTCGCTCAAAGGCCCAACCCAACTTTGTACCCAACCTGCCATTTTTTCTGCTGTATCCAGCGCCGGTTCGTTGCCGGCCAGCGTGTACATGTCGAGATGCCCGGCCATGATCTTATGGTAGGTGTAAAAAGGCGCCCAGACTCTCACTCCATCGCGCAGGCGGTCGAACCACGTGACGGGGAACGCGCTGAGATAACCGCTCTTGAGTTGCGCCTGGCACTTGGCCAGCTCTGCGACCATCAAGTCGCCATTGCGCTTGAGTTCTTCATCTCCCGAACTGGCAAAAGCCAAAGCGCAAGCCGAAAGATAGTGTCCGCCGGTGAAGTGTCCGCGCAGTTCGCAATCGGGCTTCTCCCATTCCCCCAGTGGCTCGGCGGAAGAGGGCAGTCCCGCATTCAACCGAAAGGTATGCAGCAGTCGGTCAGTCGGAAGGGTCTTCAAATATTTACGGTTCGCCTCGGCTGCCGCATTGAACGCGCCGGGCTGGAGCCTTACATCCTTCATGGGGAACGGCAGAGCTCGCGACGCAACCACTTCGTGCCCCACTGGTTTTGAAATGCCAGCAGTTCCCGCCGTCGCGCTCTGATTTTGAAAGGCGAATGCTTCCCTGCCAAGAACGGCGCCTGCCCCCACCACGGCGGCAGTTGTAACAAACTCACGGCGATTGATGGTCTTCACAGCGGTCTCCTTTGAGGATAAATCACAGGGCTATCCGCCAAACACGGTAACGCGGGTGCTCCGCCCCTTCGAGGTTGCCCACGCCGCGCGATGCGGAAGACGATAGCTGTCGTTCTGTAGCCCGCGACCGGGGGAACATCAACCCTTCTCGCTAACGTTCCATTACATCTTTGGCACGGCATGAACCGAAGCAGACTTGCCATCATACGCGACCTCAGCGTCAGGTTCGGAGCTGGATGCGATTCCTGTACCCTTTCCCTCCCGAACCACCACGACGCGGAAGGTCCGGTGCTCCAGCATTCCCGGGAAGCTTCCCTCGCGGGCCCCGATCGTCAGGGTTGAGGACTTGTCGTCCCAATGAATTGGAATAAGCGAACGGGTCCCATGCTCATAATTGTAATTGTCGCCTTCGTCCTCATACAGGGTGAAGTCGGCGTTGGCTCCGGCGTAGACGCGCAGATCAATTGGGTCCGCCTTGCCCGCCGCCGATTCCACGAGTGGGCCGTAGGGAACAATCGAACCGGCGCGGACGTAGATGGGAATCCTTTCCAGAGGAGCTTCAGCTGTGATGCTCTGGCCTCCGTTCGCACGTTTTCCAGTCCAGAAATCAATCCAGCTGCTGCCCGCGGGAAGGTAGACCGTCCGCTGCTTCGCGCCCTCCGTGGTTACAGGATTGATCAGCAATGCCGAACCGAACATGAACTGGTCAGAGACTGCACGAGCTCCCGCATCCGACGAAAATTCAAGTGGTAGGGCACGCATCAGAGTTTCGCCCTTGCTTGTGACGCCCCACGCGGAGGAATAGATGTATGGCAGCAGGTGATAGCGGAGTTCATCGTACTGCGTGGCAATATCCAGGAACTGCGGACCGTAGTTCCATATTTCGGCATTGGAAATCCATCCGTGCACGCGGAAAATCGGGCTGAACGCGGCGTACTGGAACCAGCGCGTCAGCAGTTCGTGATAGGCCTCGTTGGTATATTGGTCTTTGGGCCGGAAGAACCCGCCGCCATCGGTGGTCCAATAGGGCAGGCCCGACATGCTGAAGTTCAGGCCGGCGGGGATCTGACGCTGGAAAGTAATCCAGTTCGCGCTGATATCGCCGGACCATGAAATGGCCGCGTATTTCTGTTGTCCGGTGTAGGCCGAGCGGGTAAAGATCACCACCCGCTTGCGGTCTGTGGTTGCGCGCTGTCCTTCATAAATAGCTTTCGTGACATATAAAGGATAGGCGTTGCGCACCGACTCTCCGCTGCCCAGAAACGTCTGATGGCCTTTGAGAATGTCGAACTCGGGTTCAGACGCGTCCATCCACCAGCCATCCATCCCATAAACGAAGAGTCCTTTGTTGAGCTCTGCCCAAAATGCAGTTTGCCCTTCAGGATTGAAGAAATCCACCCAGGGCGTTCCCGGAACCAGCAAGGATTTTGCACTCATGCGCTTGTAAACATCCGAATCTTCCCCGAATCTCGACCACACTGAGATCGGTACGTGCTCGTCCATGGCATGAAACTGCTCCATCATTCCCTTAGGATCAGGATAATTGCTCTCGTCAAACTTCATGGCGTTCCAACCATATTTGCCCCAGTACTGCCAGTCCTGCACCAACGCGTCCACCGGAAGCTTGCGTTTGCGGAACTCCATGCCAACGTCGAGAATTTCTTTCTGGGTGTGATAGCGCTCCCGGCACTGCCAGTATCCATACGCCCACTTGGGAAACAGCGGCGCTTCCCCGGTGAGGTGGCGGTAATCTGCGATCACCTGGTTCAACTCTGGGCCGTAAAAGAAGTAGTAATCGATGGCCTGCCCTACTTCGGAGCGGAAGGTCGTCGTGTCCTGCGGCGGACGCGCGGACAACTGGAGCCCTCCAGGGCCGCCCTTGGCTGTCACCTCATACTCCTTATTCGCCTCCAGGTCTACCACACCGAATGCGGAGCTGGGCGTCCACATGTTCACCAAATCAATTACCTGTTTTCCGTTCACATCCACAATGAGCTGGTCCTTGTTGTCACTGGCCAGCAGGAAGCCGTAGCGGCCTTTTACTCCGGTGGTAAATTTCCCCTTCCCAGTGGCCGGATCGATGGCGATTGCCTGGTCGGCTGGATTGAAATCCGTCAGCGACGGATTGTTCCAAAGCAGGCCGTATCCCTTGCTCGACAGCAGGAACGGAATTGAAATGTTGGTATTCGCCTGATGCAGCCGAATGGGAACACCACGAACATCAAAAATACCTTCCTGGTGCTGCCCCAGGCCGTACTGGAACTCATCGGCAGGCGATAGAAACGACTGCTGGATCTGCCAGGTCTTCATCTCGGCGAGGGCGGGCACGTCGAATGCCTTGCCGCCATCTTTCGGTTCCGCCAGCACTGTCTTTCCGTCCGCGGAAAGAAATCTTACCGCGCCCGTCTTCACATCGAGTGTGACCGACATCTCTGAAGTCGAGAGCTTCACATCCTTTTTCCCGATTTTGACTACCAGGTTGTTTGCCCTGCATGGTTGCGAAACCACCGGCACCTTGGGCACCGGAATCTCTGCGGTCGGGCTGGCTATGACGTGGATGACACGGTCGCCACAGGCTTCAATCCTCATGGTTCCGGCGGCGGTTTGCAGGGTGACACCGTTCGCGTCCTGGTGCGATTCTTTGATGGAGAAGGTGGCTACACTCGCCGACGCGGCAGACGTAACAAGAAGAATGAAGACCAGAACGGCACGGTTCGTTTTGTTCATTGTGGTTCGCTGACTTCCTTTCGCATGTTTGTGAGAAATATTGACCACCGGGGTATCGGTAGCTCCGAGCCCCCCGCAGGTTGTTCATCATTGAGGCTCGGTATCTTCCCTGCCTTGCTCCATCGCGACAGTTGCCCGCCTCAACCCTTCCCGCTGAATTCGCTTCGAAACTTCAAAAGCCTGATTAGCCGCATTGCGGTCTCCCACTTTCAAATAGAGACGCGCAATCTGATAATGCAAGCTGCCATCCTTGTCGCTTGCCAGACCAAGCTTCAACTCGGCAATCGCTTCCTGGGTTCGATTTGTCTTGGCATACACATTGCCGAGCAATGCGTGGACCCGGGCAACAAACTCCGGCTTGGTGTTGAGGCTCTTTTTCAGGAACGGCTCCGCCGCCGCAAAATCATTGTTAGCGCAGAGGATTTCCCCCATTACAGCGTTCAGTTCAGGATCGTCGGGGTTCTTTTCCAATGCAGCCTGCGCCAGACTCATTGCCTGATCGTTCTGGCCTTCCGCGAGCATGGCAAGCGACAAACCGAATTGTGCGCCGGTATCCGCAGGGGACAACGCCAGAGCCTTGCGGTATTCCAGTTCTGCATCCGGGAATGCTTTCTGTTGCCGGTAAATGTCTCCCAACAACACGTGCAATTTGGGAGAGTTGGGATCGGTTGTGCTCGCGCGAGCGAGCGACTGCGTAGCCAGCATTTGGGCTGATTTTGTTTCCCAATACAAGCCCTCAGTTTCTGTCGCAGTATTCGCAGCCAATTTCGCCGCCGCATTCAGTGCATTTGGATAATTGCCGGTGAGATAAGCGCAGGAGGCCAGCAACTGGAGGTCTTTTACGGGAAGTCGTTCCAATCGTGGCGCTAGTACATTAGAGCATTCGCCATAACTACCTTCGGCGTACAGCCGCGCGGGATTACCTGCCGCCGTCTTGGCACCTGTTTCCCGGTCCGCCGAAAGATCATTGGCTCCACCCGCCCCAGAACCGTTGAACAGGGCCACGACATTCTGGGGTAGTTCTCCAGAGGGTTGCCCCTCGCCCAAGGTGTTCTGTAACTCCGCGCGTTTCGACTGAGCCAAGCCCGAATTAAAAAGAGACACGTTGGTTCGAAGAAAACCCAAGTCGATCTTGCCGATCTCCGCGATTTCCTTCGCGGCCTGTGCTGCCTCCCCTTGTTCCAGATGCAGGCGGGCCATACCCAATTTTGCGGTCAGGGAGCCGGGATTCGACGCAAGCTCAGCCTCCAGTTCCCGCCGTGCGCCGGCCGGGTCATGCCGGTTGAGCAGGACGAAACCGTAACGGGCATGCACACCAGATGGAAATTTGGGGAGAGCCAGCATCTTCTTATATGCGTCATCGGCCTGGATGAGCGCCCTTTGCTCCACGAAGGTTTCCGCCATCAGCGCCTGCACGTAGGCCGAGTCCCTGTGTTGCGTCAGCAGAATGCGTGCATCGGCCTCGACCAGTTCCAGATAGCTCACCCCGAGGTGGTACCAGGCGTTGCCGTTCCCGGGATCGAGTTGCGCGGCCCGTGAATATGCAGCGCTGGCGAGGCGGGGCTTCCCACTCCCGCGATAGGCCTGGCCAAGTCCGAGTTGCACTTGGACGTCACCGGGTTTGGCCAGCCCAGCCTGCTTGAAATAGGCGAGGGCTTCACCGAATCGTTTCGATCTCAGAGAGACAAGTCCAAGGAACAAGTTGGGCACGAACAAGCCGGGCTTCAACCGCAGTGCCTGGCGAAGGGCAGCGCTGGCCTGTTCGTCTTTACCCGTTTGGTAGTACATCAAGCCGAGGTTGGCTTGGAGTTCGGGGATTTCAGGGTGGAGCGTAACAGCTTGCCGATAGAACTCTGCCGCTGCCTGAAAATCACTCCTGGCCTGGGCCTCTTGCGCTGAGGCCAGGAGCGATTCAAACTGCTCGGGTTGTTGCGGGGATGCCACCCCCACCAAAGCAAACAGCCAGCAACCACAAACCGCAACAACAACCCTGATTGTTCTCACGCATCACCAGTACAACTTGAGTGCTGCCTGCATAAGTCGCGGACTGTAGGCACCCGTAAGATGCCCGAATGTGCCGCTGCTCAGATTGGTATCCGGCTTGTAAAAATTTACATGGTTAAATGCGTTGAACATATCCAGCCGGAATTGGACACGTACTTCTTCGTGGATGGGGAAATATTTCTGAATACTCATGTCCCAGTTGTTGAAACCCGGAGAGCGCAGATCGGAGAAGTACCGGGGGGCATTTCCCAGATCAAACTGGGAGGGCGCCACAAATGCGGCCGTATTAAACCATTGGTTAACGGCCTTGTTCGATACATGATAATCGGCGACAACATTCGCGTTCTGGCCTATACCGAATGGATTCGCGTTGTTAACGTTGATCCGCAGCGGAAATCCCCCTTTAAACGTCGCTACGCCGGAGGTTTGCCATCCGCCGACAATCGCATTCACCACGCCGTTCATCCCCGAGCCATACTTCTTTCCCTTTCCAACCGGAAGTTCGTACACATAGCTGAGTACAAAACTATGCGTGACGTCGTTAGCGTCGACCGATTTTTCCGCCGCCAGATTGTAGACGTTGCGGATATTTTCCCCAAAGTTGGCGGAGGCATTGGCCCAAGCGTTGGGACCTCCCACGTTGTCGAGAAATTTCGAAAAGGTATAGGACGCCAATAGCGTCAACCCTTGGGACACTCGATGAGTGTAGTTCACATCCAGTGCGTTGTATTCACCATCGCCGGAGGGCGACTGATTCTCATTAATATTGCAGAACTGCGGATGCGGTCGTAGCAACTGGCCCTGCGAAATCGTGGCCCCGTTAAGGCCACAACCGCTGGAGGTGATGATTCCGGAAAACGGATTGGGAACCTGATTGAGCAGTGCCGCCCCCATGGAGAAGTATTTCGGGTCCAATTGATTGAGATTCAAGCCGCTAGCCAGTACGTGTACGCTGTGATTCCCCACGTAGGTGAGGTCGATCACATCGCTCGACGTAGGCGCATACTGGAACCCATACATCCATTGCTGATCATAGTAAGTCTTACGATTAGCCGCGACCGCGCCCGTGTCGAAACCGACGTTGGTTAGTGCGCCTGACGAATTTCCCACCACTGGCACAAGTCCACCCGAAAACGCATTCTGCAACATGCATCCTGCGCAGGGACTCACACCATTGGTCGTAGCAACGTAAGGCGTTTCAGAGGTGTATCCCTGGATGATCGGCACTCCTGGGTATTGGCGTGGGAAGAAGATCCCGTACCCTCCACGCATCACCAGCTTCGGCATCACCTGGTAGGCAAACCCGAATCGCGGCGCGAAGTGTTTGAAATTGGTATTGTACTGGCCTCGATCGCCGGAACCGGCAAATTCGACGGCACCCGTACAGTTTAGACCGGCCGCAGTACAGGCAGGATTGGCCGCATTGTAGTTGAATCCCGACAGGCGGTCGAAACGGTCCGTCACTGGACGCTCGATCTCCCAGCGAATTCCCAGGTTCAGTGTGAGCTTTGGAGTGACTTTCCAGTCATCCTGCAAATACGTTCCATGGAGCCAGGCGCGGGAAACCTGCGAAACCGCAATCCCGGTGCCGCCGCTGGTAGGCGTGCCCAGCAGAATGGCGGCGACAGCATCGCCGGTATTAGGAGTGAGGTTTAACGGATCTGGACCACCGGTGAATGCGCTATCAAAATTGAAGTTTGTGGTGTGGAAGCGGCCGCCGTTCTCATCCTGAGCGACCCCCATATATCCAAACGTCAGCTGGTGCTTCCCAACAATCTTGACAAAATCCACCGATCCACTAGTAGCGGCCCGGGGAAATGCGCCTTGTCCGGCACCTTGTTGCGGCCCTTGACCGAGATAACCGGACGGAGCAATTACCGGATACTCGGGCGAAACCGGATCGATGAAAGCGGGAAGGCCGAGAGAGGAAACCTGAAAGCCATTGCTCTGCATGTCATTGCCTTCTACCCAATGCATGAGGCCGAAGTTGGCGCTCATGGTAAAGGTGGGGGTGAAGACATGGCTGACGCCAAGGCCGATGTTGTAACGATTATTGGGGTTTCTCTGTCCCGGGCCGGCGGGATTGTCGGAGCCAAAATATGCTGGCGAAACATCTTTGAATTCCCGCTTGTACGAGTACCGCCCGTATAGCCGGGTGCTGTCGCTGAAGTTGTGGTCAATGCGCGCGCTAATTTCGTCGGAGTTGTTGCCGCCCAAGCCTGAGGCGGCCCAGTTTCCCGAACTTGTATTGGCGTTTGGCTGCGGATAAAAGTTGACTAGCGCCTGCCCGACTGGATCAATGCCGTTTACCGAGTTAACCAGATTATTGCCCGCGATAGGATCACGAATCCATACAAGCTGCCCCACGGCGATTGCCTTGGTTGGATCGGCGTTAGGCACGGCGCAGGTGGCGTTGACCTGCCGCGTGGTGTAGGGATCATAAATCTGTCCTGCCAGAACTGGTCGACACAGAGCGTCCGCTCCCACGTTGGCACCCAGCTTCGCCGAGAAATCGCCGCCGCGGAAATCCGTTGTCGGCACGATGCTAACCGTGCTTAGCGGGTCATTTTGCCGGTGGCCCTCATAGTTGACAAAGAAGAAAGTCTTATCCCGCTGTTTGTAGATACCCGGGATGTAGACCGGGCCCCCAATCGCGAAACCAAATTGATTGCGGTGTGAGTTCGGTTTGGGCTGGTTGTTAACGTTGTTGGAATACGAGTTCGCATCAAGCTTGCCATTGCGCAGGTACTCGTACGCAACTCCGTGCAGGTTGTTGCCGCCAGATTTGGTGACGACGTTAATGACGTTCCCTGTACTCCAGCCGTATTGGGCGGTAAACGAGTTCTGTTGTACTTTGAATTCCTGAACGTTATCCGGGGAAGGGACGTAAATGACGCCGCCCCAACTGCCGATGGAATCCCAGGCGCCATCCAACAGGAACGCCGTTGTTCCAAAGAAACCGCCACCGAAGTTGAAGAAGGAAACGTCCTGGTCGGATGTACCCTGCTCGCCGCCCCCCTGAAGAACTTGCTGCTGCGAATTATTGTTGACCGAGGAGTTCAGCTGCACGAAGTTGAACACGTTTCTCAGGTTCAGCGGCAGTTCCGTCACCTGCTTGGTGGACACTTCCTGGCCGATATTAGCATTGTCGGTCTGGAGTAACGGTGCCGTCTCCGTCACCACGATTTGCTCACTGGATCCTATGGATAGTGTGACGCTCTGGCTCGCAGACTGGCCAACCTCCAGCGTGATCCCCTGCTGTTTGAAAGTCTTGAAACCCTGCGCCTCGACGGTCAGGATGTAGGTTCCTGCCGGCAGCAGCGCGAAAGAGAACCCGCCTTCGTCGTTGGTCTTGAAGGTGCGCGTAATTCCCTTCTCCGCGCTGGTTATCGTGGCCGTTGCATTCGCCACACGCGCCCCGGAGGGATCCAACACCGTGCCTGAAAATGAGGCCGTCGAAGCCAGCGTTTGGCCTTGCGCTACCGGAATGGTAGTACCTACCACCACCACCAAAACGGCCACCAACAGAAGCAGGGAAAGGTTCCGAAGTCTGCACATTGCGAACGCTCCTTGATTGACGTCCCCTGGAGTGATCGTGGGTTCAACGTTGCCACACGGCTATTCAGGCGCTTCAGGGCGTCGGAGTTAAGGGAATATGCCGAATTGGCCCTGGTGTCTAGGTTGTCTGCGGTAAATTACCGGTATCGAAACCTCCAAATCTTGTGTTGACAACGGGTTACGAACACGGATAAAACTCTTAGATATCGGTACCTTTAGCGGTAATATACCGTCAACTTTTCGTCGTACTGCGAAAAGACTTGTGGGGGATCTTCTATGGCTACTCAGCACAATTCGCTGCTCGACCATTCTCCGCTTCCTGCCAGACCCCAAATCGAAGGTTTACTGGAAGACATTCTGCGGAGTTCCCCTTTTCGAACCAGCCGCCAGTGCCAGGATTTGTTTCGCTACATCATCGAGCACAGCCTCACCCCCTCGGATGACTCTCTTCGTGAACGCATCATCGGAATTGAAGTGTTCGGGCGGGCCCCGAGCTACGACACCGCGGAAGACCCGGTGGTGCGGCTGCGCGCCGCCGACATCAGAAAAAGATTGGCCCAGTACTATCAGGCACACACAGAACCGATCCAGTGGAAAATCGAGATTCCGACAGGATCGTACAGAGCGCAGTTCCATCTTTCAGAGATTCCCTTGCCGGCTCCAGTGTCGGCGAAGCTGGTTCCACGACAACCTGAACCGCTTGCCCCCGCTCAAGTAGTCACCGAGTCCGCGAACATCAGCGCTCGTAAACGCAATCGTTTATGGCCGCTTGCCACGCTCGCTGCATGCCTAACCATGGCGCTGGCTGGTCTGGCGCTGTTGCGGGGTACTTTCCGCGCAGCGACTCCGTTCGACTTGTTTTGGGGCCCGATTTTGGCAGATTCAAGGCCGGTGCTGATCTGCACCGGCAGTAATCGCGTTTATATCCTGTCGCGAGAAGCCCGCTCCCGATATAGCAGGAGCCACCCGCTGGCAGAGGACAGCACTCCAAACCTGGAGTTGCTTGTCCCGAAGGAAGACCTCAAGCACCTCACCGGTGATGATTTCGTTCCCGTCAAGGACACTTATCTGACCATCGGGGATGCTTCAGCAACAGCGGAGATTTCCTCGCTCTTGACCTCACGCCGTCACGCTTATGATCTGCGTTTTGGCAGTGATCTCTCGTTCGGCGATTTGCGCGAGGGTTCGGCAGTTTTGATTGGGGCGTTTAACAACGACTGGACGCTCAACATGACCGACAGCCTTCGTTTCGTCTTTGAAGGCGGCGACCGGGCCGAAATGCATGTTCGCGACCGATATGATGCGTCGCGCTCCTGGTGGCCAAAGTTCTCCGGCGAAAAATTCAGCGAAGACTACGCTATTATTTCCCGCGTCCTGGACTCGAAAACAGGAGCGGTTCTGGTTACGATCGCGGGGCTTGATCATACGGGCACTCGCGCCGCCGGTGATTTCGCCACCAATCCGCAGCTTCTCTCGACTATCGTTAAGAACGCACCCAAGGGCTGGAGCAAGAAAAATCTACAGGTTGTATTGCACACAAATGTTATCAACGACATTCCCGGTTCGCCGACCGTGGTAGCAACCTACTACTGGTGATGGCGCTTACTGCCTGATTGCAGTGTTATCGCGATTCTCTGGCCCGACTCGGTCACCGAAGAGATATTCCGTTGCGATGAACCTGATTACTTAATTGCATGGCAACTACAAGTCGAGCCTGCACAGGCTTGGCCAAATGAATCCGTAGACAGCGATAAACGCAAAGCAGACGAGCGGCACCACAAAGCCGGTGCGCATCGAGTGCATATCCGCGATATGGCCCACGAACGGCGCCGCAATGGCCCCTCCGACGATGGACATGACGATGAGCGATGAGCCGAGCTTGGTGTACTCGCCCAGCCCGCGGATGCCGAGTGCGAAAATCGTGGGGAACATCACCGACATAAAGAAGAACGTAGCGAACATCGCATAAAGTCCCACTTTGCCGCCGCCCATAGCCACCGCGACCAGCACCACGTTGATCGCCGCATAGGCGGCAAGTACGCGATATGGCTTGAACTGACTGATCACCGCGCTCCCGCATATGCGTCCGACCGTGAATAATCCAAACCCGATGAAGCCGAGCCATTTGGAGGCTTGCAACCGAGTCACTCCCGGGTCATTCTCCAAGACGTAATTGACGCAAAAACTGAAAATGCCCGTCTGCGCCGCAACGCAGAAGAACTGAGCAGCAATGGCCAGGGTGAAATGTTTACGCCGGAACATGTCCCAGTTCCTCGAAACCAAAAAGAACGCCGCCGCGTAGGCCACCAGCAGCAACCCGTATTTCGTCGGCTGCAACAAGCTTTCGTTCATCTGGAGCAGAGTCCATATCAGCCCCAAAATCGGGGCAATAAAAAAATAGAGCAACGCGAGAACGGCTGCCAAAACAAGAGCGATAGCCGCCAATTGAGCGCCCGAGGGCTTGAGCCGGTTCTGCTCTCTGGCCGATCTGAGGGTTTCATCTTCGGCGTGCAGGTCGGGGACGCGCGACACGACGAAAATAATCAGCAGCAAAGTTACGAATATGCCGATGCCCATGTAGGGGGTGGAAACTCCGGCGTTAGCATTCACCCCTTCAGCACCGGAAAAGACAAAGTAGCCACCCACAATCGGGCCGAGGATCCAGCCCGCACCATTGATGGACTGTGCAATATTGATGCGCGTGGGGCCGCTTTCAGGCGCTCCCAGTACGGTCGCGTAAGGATTTGCAATCGTCTCCAGGCACGTCATGCCCGCGGCGATGACAAACAAGCCCAGCAGAAACGCCCAGTACGTGCCGATGCGAGTGGCTGGAACAAACCAGAACGCGCCAGCTGCAATCAGCGACAGGCCCACAAGAATGCCGCCTTTGTAACCGATTTTTTTCGCCATCAAGCCGGCGGGGATGGCCATGAGGAAGTAGGCAAGATAATTGGCCGCCTGCACCAGGCCGGACTGTTCCTTGGTGATCCGCAGGGTGTCCTGGAAGTGCTTATTGAGGATGTCAATCATGCCGTTGCAGAAACCCCAGAGCAGGAACAGGGACGTGATCAATATAAAAGTGGCGGCAAAGTTTCTGCCGTCGGCGGTGCGAAATAAACCGCCACTACCGCCGTTCGCAGCAACAGGAGGTATCGACTCGCGTGGATAAGTGTTCATGGTATTAGAATGTTTCTTTCAGGTACCCGTTCAGATTCAGACCCAGGCAGATTCCGAAGGCACGAAAGGAATTTGCACTCGACGGACGATAATCGTTACCGTTAACGATGTCAACGAGAACGTAGTATGAGGAGTTGAGAACTTTACACTCATGCAGGGGGTTCTCAAAGGCGCGATCGTCGCGCCATTTGATCAAACCTTCCAGACGCCAAACCGACCACCATGAGGGCCTTATATAATGTCTAACCACCTATGAGCACACGAATGAAGGACATTGCCAAAGATCTTGGATTGTCCGTTATCACAATTTCCAAGGTTCTTCGGAATCAACCTGATATCGGAGACGAAACGCGCGAGCGTGTTCTGGCGCGAGTGAAAGAACTTGATTATTGGCCGAATCCGGCGGCCCGCAGCCTGGTCACCGGCCGAACCTATCTCGTAGGCTTAGTTGTTCCAGACTTGCTGCATCCCTTCTTCGCCGAAATCGCCAAGTCGCTTTCGGATGTCCTGCGAGCCAGCGGATACTATCTCATCATTTCCTCTTCGGAAGAAGACCCCGATATTGAGGAACAGGAGATCAAGCAACTGTTGGCACGCCGTCTCGATACCTTGATCATTGCCTCGTGCCGCGCGACCGTGGATCTCTTCTTTCGCATCGAAAAACAAAAGACACCCTATATTTTGATCGATCGTACCTTGCCCGGCCTTACCGCGAATTTCGTTGGGGTGGACGATGAAGCCGTAGGGAAACTAGCCACCAAACATCTTATCGATATCGGCTGCAAGAGAATCGCTCACATTCGCGGGCCAGAAACCAGTACGAGCATGCGCCGTCTGAATGGATACAAACAAGCACTGGCGCAAGCCGGATTGAAGATCGTTGACGACTACATCATTACTGAACTTAAAGGGGATGTTGGAACTAAACAGCGGGGCGCGGAAGCCATGCGCCAACTATTGAGTCTTAAGCCAAGGCCTGATGGCGTGTTCTGTTTCAATGACCCACTTGCGATGGGTGCCATGAATTACGCTCTGGACCAAGGCCTGCGCATCCCAGAGGACCTTGCAATGATCGGTTGTGGAAATCTCCACTATGACGATTCTCTGCGGGTCCCACTTTCAAGTGTCGACCAGCACAGCCGGCAAATTGGGGAGGAAGCCGCCCGTCTTACGCTCGCAATTCTGAAAACGAAAGTGCCTCCCAAACCAGAAATGGTCGTGCTACAACCAAAAGTGGTGGTGCGCAGATCGTCGCAAAGGCGTGCGGTAAAAACTGCGCCTTCGAAGGCGAAGGTGCGGCGCTAACATCTCGGGCCACACTCACAGTTCCTTGATTTGATGAAACCCACGCTGTGAACGTGACCGGTTTGTGCTTGCGGAAAGTCCTCGCATACCGCGATTGCGGCCGATCTGCCTAGGACAAAGTCAGCCTTAGCATTGGCTACAGTTTGAAGATCTTCTCCATTAACACCCACTTCTCGCCAGGGACCGCCTGAGGCAATGGTTGCTGGAATTTCCACATTAATTTCTCCCACTCCTGCACTTTGGGGTTGAGGCGATCTGCCTTGGTTTTGGCTTCGAATGAGAAGTGCTGATTTACCTCCATGATCATGAACATTCGCGTGCCGAAGAGGTAGATTTCCATGTCTTCGATACCCGCATCACGAATGCTCTTTGTGATCTCCGGCCAAGCTCTTCCCGGCGCGTGATGTTGTTGATATTCGGCGATCAGATGGGGATCGTTTTTCAAATCGAGCGTAAGGCAATAGCGCTTTGTCATCAAAGTCTTCCCGAAGCAGAGTGGAGTATGCAGCCACAGTTCATAAAATGTGATCCATGAAGTATATACGGTATCGGTCACGTTACCGTACAACTCTTGTATACTTGTCAGCGTCAATCTAGCACTGGTGCCAGGACTAAAGGAGTTCCCATGAAGCTAAGAGTCCACCCTTCGTCTGTTTGGCGTCTTGCGGTCAAACTGTTGCTGTGCAGCACCCTCGCCCTGCTTCCGGTTGCGTTGTTGAGCCAGAGTTCCTCCGATCCGACAGCTCCAACAAAATCGGCAGATCCAGCCGCTATTGACCAGGCATGGCAAAAGGCCAGCGCCAAGTACGATACCCAACGCTCCGCCATCCTTAAAGAGGTAGATCAGGTCAATCACGACGGCCCTTACCGCGCGGACTGGCAGTCGCTGCAAACCTACCAGGCTCCGGAATGGTACAAGGACGCAAAATTCGGCATCTTCATTCACTGGGGTGTTTATTCCGTGCCGGCGTTCGGCAGTGAATGGTATCCGCGGCAGATGTACAACCAGGGTTCGCCGGAATACGAGCATCACATCGCTAGGTATGGTACGCAGGATAAATTCGGTTACAAGGATTTCATCCCCATGTTCAAAGCGGAGAAATTCGATCCGGCGGCATGGGCGCGTTTGTTCAAAGACTCAGGCGCCAAATATGTAGTGCCCGTGTTTGAACACCATGACGGGTTCGCCATGTATGACAGCGGACTTTCCGACTGGACAGCGGTCAAAATGGGTCCGCATCGCGACCTGGTTGGCGATCTCGCTAAGGCGGTGCGCGCCGAGGGCCTGCATTTGGGAGCATCCTCGCATCGCGTCGAGCATAACTTCTTTTTGGGAGTGGGCCGCGAATTTCGTTCTGACATCAACGATCCGAGATTCGCGGCGTTCTATGGGCCAGCCCACACCTGGCTGGCCAACAAAAGAGGTACGCCACTCAACAACGACTTCACCTATGTTTCCCCGGAGTGGACGCACGACTGGCTGGCCCGCTCGGCGGAAATCATTCAGAAGTACCACCCCGACGTTGTATTTTTTGACTGGTGGATTGGACAGCCCTCGGTACGATCCGATCTGACTCGATTCGCTGCGTTCTATTACAACTACTCACTCAAGAATGGCGGGCCGGTAGGCGTGATCACCTACAAAGACTATGCCATGCAGGAGGACTCGGCCGTGCTGGACATCGAACGCGGCCAGCTCGCCGGCATTCGTCCGCAGTATTGGCAGACCGACACCTCGGTCAGCAACAAGTCGTGGGGCTATATCGAGAATGACACTTTTAAAACGCCGCAGTTCATCGTGCATCAACTGGTAGACGTGGTCAGCAAAAACGGCAACCTGCTGATGAACATTGGGCCGCGCTCCGATGGGACAATTCCGGATGAAGTGCAGCAGGTGCTCCGCGATGTCGGTTCCTGGCTGAAGGTGAATGGCGATGCGATTTACGGCACCCGTCCCTGGAAAAGTTTTGGGGAAGGCCCGACTCAGGTGGCGGAAGGATCATTTAACGACACCAACACACGGCCGTACACACCCAATGATTTCCGCTTCACCACCAAGGGGGACGTTCTCTATGCCATCGAACTTGGCTGGCCGACTAAACCTGAGGCTGTCATTCACTCGGTTGGAACCGGAGCGGTGGGCGAGCGAACCGTCGAATCCATCGAGTTGCTGGGTTCAGACTCGAAGCTTTCTTTCCAGGCCAAGCCCGACGGCCTGCACATTCAGCTTCCAGAGCAGGCTCCCGGCAAGTACGCTTATACGTTTCGGATTCGATTTGCCAAGAAGTAGATCGCGCCAGGCCTAGCGACATCCGGCGGGCGTGCGAAGGTCACAAGAAAATTCCGCAATTTCTTCTTGTGACCTCATGACCTGCTTTTTTCTAAACCTGCGTCACACCTCATGCCGCCTGCAAGTCCCGCTCGCCGGGCCTTCCGCTGCGGAGTTGAAACAGATCAATCCATCGTCACCATAATCTTGGTGAAGCGTGAAGGATTTTCCGTCCAGGCACGCAAAAGACCTGGGGCCTCTTCAATCGGCGCGATAGTACTGACCGCCTCATCAACCGGAAAAAGATGATGTTCCAGCATACGGATCACCTGACGGAAATCTTCCGGCAGCGCATTGCGCGAACCCATGATGTCGAGTTCCTTTTGCACAAACAGACGCGTCTCGTATGCCACCGGCTCTTTTGCATATCCGATGTAAACGACCCGCCCGGTGAATGCGACTTCTTCCACCGCGGCGCGGAAGGTCTCCGGCAAACCGATGGCTTCGATGACCACGTCCGGTCCCAACCCGTTCGTGAGTTCGAGCAGTTTATCGTGCATCGGTTCCTGCCGGCTGTTGATGGTGTAATCGGCTCCGGCTTTTTTAGCGATGCCCAACTTGATATCGTCCACATCCACGGCGATGGTTCGTGCACCGGCGAAGTGCGAGGCCGCAACCGCGCCCAATCCCACACCTCCACAACCTACGATGGCAACTGAATCTTGCGCTGTCACCCTTCCACGGGCGACGGCGTGGAAACCGACGGTCAGCGGCTCGACCAGGCAAAGCTCCTTAATCGTGAGTTTGGCAGGATAGAGTTTCTCGGCCGGCATGGCGATGTACTCGGCCATCGCGCCATCCCTCTGCACACCCAGAGTTTCGTTGAATTGGCAGGCGTTTGGGCGGTTGCGGCGACAAGAGGCACATTTGCCGCAATTGGTGTAGGGAGACATCGTGACATCCGTACCTGCGGCCAGGGACGCATTCCCGTTTACGATCGTGGCCGCAACTTCATGGCCGGGTACGCGCGGAAAGCTGACCATGGGGTTCTTTCCGCGAAAAGAATTGAGGTCGCTCCCGCAAAGCCCAATCATGCGCACCTTGAGCAAGAGCTTTTCCCCGGTTACCACCGGCTCGGCCACCGATTCGACTGCGGCGTCGCCGGGCTTCCTGATTACCAGCGCCTTCATACTTCGCTCCTCCTAGTCCCAGGCATCTTAACTTTCATAGGTGATCATGGGAGCGAAATCCCCTCAGCCCTGGTTCTCCGAGCGTCCCGATGGCCAGACATGGTTGAAAACCGGAGCAATGATTTGCCGAAATTCGGCCAGCAGTGCAGGATCGGTTTTCACTCGCAAGAGTTCCAGGTTGCGAGTCACGTGCGCAGGCTTCGCCATACCTACCAGTGTGCTTGAAACATAAGGATGATCGAAACAGTAACGCAGCGCCACGCCGGAAATATTGACGCCGCGGTCGCGGCATAGCGCCGCCAGTTGGCGCCCCACTTTCTGCACCGCCGCCGGCGCCGGGTGCCACTCCGGCGATCCTTGTTCTGTCAATATTCCCATATGCAGGCCCGAAGCGTTGATCAGCCCGATCCCGTTCTTCTTGGCGAAGGGAGTCAGTTCCTGGTCCATGTCGTTGATCAGCAAATTGTAACGGCAATAGCTGAGAATGGTGTCCACCGGCACAGCTTTGGCGACACGCATCAGGGTCCGCGGGGGATAACCGGTAACGCCAATGAAGCGGATTTTTCCCTGCTCCTGAAGCTTGCGCATGGCTGAAAAAGCCTCATCGATGACTTGCTCAATGTCGCCGAATTCCACGTCATGAGCTTGATACAAATCAATGTAGTCGGTCTTCAGCCGCTTGAGCGATTCTTCAATACTGGCAAAAATTCGCTTGGCAGAAAAATCGAACTGGTCAGCACCGTAACGTCCGCACTTGGTGGCGAGAATGACCTTGTCGCGCTTCCCAACCAATGCCTCTCCTAAACGCTCTTCGGCCAGGGTCAGGCCATAATAAGGCGACACATCAAAAAAGTTGATGCCGTTTTCGATGGCAAGATGGACTGCGCGTTTTCCCTCGGCAGGATCGGTGGTGCCAAAGACATCGCCTAAAGGAGATGCCCCATAACCGATCAGCGAGACGTCTAAACCTGTACGGCCCAGCGGGCGATATTGCATGGCATGCACTTCAGAAGCAATAGTCATGAAAACAAGCCTCTCTAGTCCTTGCGTCTCCGATGTTGTATTTTATACGATACCGTAATCGCTACCTATTATAAAAATGCGAGAAACTCGCCGCTTCTTTGTGTTTGCTGAGTTGCGGAGAACGCTCGGGTTTACGTTGGTGACGGACCGGCTACGCTTTGGGCGACCCGGCCTTGAGATCGAGTCCAACGCCCTCTTTAATCGCCACCAACTGATTGGCCGCGATATTGTGGAATTTCTCCATCAGCCCGTTCGGCCAGCGAACTTCGAGGTCTGCGGATTTCGCCGCCCCCAGCCCAAAGTGAAGGCGAGGATCATTGGCGGAGTAAAAACTGCTTTGGCTCATTACAGCCTGTGCCTGCTTCTTTCCACCGTAGGAGGCCACCACAGTCGCTCCGATCGCGCTGCGGTTGGAATGGGTCCCGATTAATTTGACTTTCAACCAGTGATTGTCGCCGCGTACATCGTTGCGCAGCAGCGAAGGCGGCTCATTCAAGTTCACGATCAGGATGTCCACATCGCCGTCATTATCAAAGTCCCCGAAGGCGCACCCACGGCTGCAATGTGGCTCGGCAACGCCCGGCCCGGCTTCGTCCACCAGTTCCTCGAAAACGCCGTTGCCCAGATTGCGAAATATGGCGCGCGGGCTTTTGCTGGGAAATTGCGACAACTTCTTTTCGATCTGCGGATAAACGCTGCCGGTGGTCATAAATAGATCAGGCCAGCCGTCGTTATCGAGATCGACAATGCCCGCGCCCCAGCAGATGTATCGCGTGTCCACGCCGACTCTTGCGGCCCGCGTCGCATCTTCGAAATTGCCAGTGCCGTCATTGTGATAGACGCCATTGGTATCGTCGGAAAAATGGGTTTTGAAAATGTCCAGGTGCCCATCCAGGTCATAGTCACCTACTCCTACTCCCATACCGGCCTGTTCCATTCCATCGCCGCTAAGTGCGACGCCGCGAAGAACACCTTCTTCACTGAACGTTCCCTTTCCACTGTTGATGAGCAACAGACTCGGGGTTGAATCGCACGCCACATAGATGTCCGGCCAACCGTTGCCATCGAAGTCCGCTGCAACTGCGGTCATGCCGTAGTTGCCTTGCAACTGGGAAATTCCCGCTGGCCCGCTTACATCGGTGAACGTTCCGTCACCATTGTTGCGATATAGAGAGTGATAGCCGGACGGCAGTCCACGCGGGCCGCATTCGACTGGGAGCCCTTTCCAGGCGCAGTAGCGGTTCTCGCCAGGTTTCGGAACGCTTTTAAAATCGAATTCAATATAGTTGGAAACGAAAAGGTCGAGATGGCCGTCGCGGTTGTAATCAAGGAAAGTGCAGCCTGCGCCCCAGCGCGTTTTCTCATTCAGCAGTCCGGCTTGTTTGGTCACATCGGTGAAGGTGCCGTCACCGTTGTTGCGGTAGAGCTTATTCTGTCCAAAATAGGTGCAGAACAGGTCCTCAAATCCATCATTGTTGTAGTCAGCAACGCAGACGGCAGAGGCCCAGCCCACATCGTGCAGCCCTGACTTTTCAGTCACGTCGGTGAAGGTTCCATCGCGATTATTCTTATACAGCCGGTTGGTCGTGCCGGGGGGAGCACCGGTCAGCCGAGTACCGGTGAGCAGAAAAATGTCCATCCAGCCATCGTTGTCATAATCAATAAAAGCACAACCGCAACCGATAGCTTCCAGAATGTATTCCGTGTAATCGGGCCTTCCGTAGATGACCGGCGCCACCAGTCCCGCTTCACGGGCCACATCGACAAAATGGGCATTGAACGGGCGGCCAGATGGAGTTGGCTTGGCCTGGGGCTTGATGCCGCGTGCAGCAACCCCCTGCGCCAGCAATCGTTCCGCGGCAGCGGCCATCGTGAGCGCAACGAACGCCCGGCGGGAAAGTGTCATTGGGTCACCAGAGTGTTTCCAGCAATTACACTTCGCGAGCCAATTCTCGAAGGTTCCATAAACATCACCGCATGAAGCATTCGTTTGTGGCCGCCACTATTGACAACCTCTACCGGCTAGTGAATACAATCCATCTTCGATAAAGTTATCGTTACCTTAAAGCTCAGCCGTTGGCTCGGGGACAATCTTAAATCATGTCTATGAACCGTAGGAAATTTCTGGCGTCCACCGGCATTGCGGCAGCCGGTACTCTCGTACCCTCCATTTCTCGTATTGCCTCGGCGGTAACCGCAATCGAGCCGTTTCAATGGCAAACCAATGAGTTGATTTTCGCTTTTGATGTGAAGGTAGGAAGACTGCGCCAGAAGCGCCTGACTCCCACGGGCGGTGCCACGCTGACCGACGATGATTCTTCTGGCGTCGAGGTTGCGCTCCAATGCAGCGGAGAAAATTCTCCCGATCAGGGCATGAAATCGGCAATGGGGCAGCCGGGGGCCCGGCTGCTTTTCGCGGGAAAGCGTGAGCAATCCACTGCTACAGGAAAGCGATTGGTCTGCATGCACACCGATCCAGCGTTGCGGCTAAATGTGGAATCTGTTTATGAGTCATTCGACGGAGTGCCGGTCGTTCGCCGTTATTCACGGATTACGAATACTGGCAATGCGCCGGTAGGCATCGAGTTTCTGAGTTCAGCCATGCTGCACGGTCTGGCAGCGCCGCAGGATTTTGACCGGGAACTGCGCATCCACACTGCGGTAAACAGCTGGATGGCGGAAGGACAGTGGCACAGGCTGCGGCCATCGGAGATGGGCTTTGTCGAAAACGAGCGCACCAGTTGGTCGCAAGCGCAGGCCGGCAGCATCGGCAGTTGGTCCAGCGAGCGCTATATACCGATGGCTATGGCCGAGAACACTCGGCTGGGCCTGATGTGGTTCTGGCAGATTGAACACAACGGATCATGGTATTGGGAAATCTCCAACGTTTCGTCCAAGGACAATTATGCTGACGATGTTTACGCATACCTGGGCGGTCCGGATGACTTGCATTCCGCAGCCTGGAAAAATCTGAAGCCCGGAGAAGCTTACGAGACGGTTCCCGTGGCCGTCGGTTGCGTGCGCGGCGATTTCGGCGACGCCGTCGCAGCCTTGACGCGCTACCGCCGCGCCGCTTGCGTGAAGCCCAGCAAGACCAACTCCCGTTGCCCTGTGATTTTCAACGATTACATGAATTGCCTGTGGGGCGATCCGACCGAGGCCAAGGAGTTGCCACTTATCGCCGCTGCTGCCAAAGCAGGTTGTGAATACTTCGTCATCGACGCGGGATGGTATGCAGAACTCGACGAAGACTGGAGTCAAACCATCGGCGCCTGGCAACCTTCCACCACACGCTGGCCGCATGGACTCAAATTCGTGCTGGACCAGATACGGCAGGCTGGCATGGTCCCGGGCTTGTGGCTCGAACCGGAGGTCGCTGGGGCAAAGTCGGCGCTCGCGCAAAAACCGGACCACTGGTTCCTCATGCGCCATGGGAAGCGGGTATTCAAGAATTCGCGGCTCCTGCTAGACTTTCGCAAGCCCGAAGTCCGCGGATATCTCGACCAGGTGATGGCAAGGCTGGTGAACGATTACGGCGTCGGCTACATCAAGATGGATTACAATGTTGATTCTCTTCAGGGGACCGAGATCAACGCTGACAGCTTCGGACAGGGTTTACTCGAACATAATCGCGCGCTTCTCGCGTGGTTGGAAAGCATCATCAAAAAATATCCCGACCTGATCATCGAGAACTGCGGCAGCGGGGCCGGGCGCTTGGACTATGCCATGCTCAGCCGCCTGCAAATGCAGTCCATGACCGACCAGGAAAACTATCTCAAGGTGCCGGCGATCCTGGTTGGCTCATCCGCCGCGGTTTTGCCGGAACAACTTGGGATCTGGACGTATCCGCTCGCCAACGCGGACGCGGATCAAGCCAGCTTTAACATGGTCACAGCCATGTTGTGCCGTATTCACCAGAGCGGACGCGTAGATTCCATTGCACCGCAAGTGTTGACGCAGGTGGCCGAGGGTATCCGCGTTTACAAAGAAGTTCTCCGAAAACACATCCCTGCGTGGATACCCTTCTATCCACTGGGGATGTCGGACGTGACCGATCGCAAATCGCCACTTGCCTTGGGGATGCGTTCTCCGGAAAAGACCATGCTCGGAGTGTGGAGAATTGACGGTCCGGCGACTACGAGAATTCCGTGGGCAGCTTCCGGCGCCAGGCTTCTCTATCCCGCAGATCTCGGCATCAAAGTTGCCGTTGCCGAGGGGACGTTGAACATCGAGTTTCCGCGAACACACATGGCATGCCTGATCGAGGCATAGAACCGCGGAATTCCTATCTGGGGATGGGGCCAATGGAGCCATAGAAAGCGAGACAAAATGTATTCACAATCTCTACGGGGCATGACATGGCTTTTATTCGTTTCATCCGCCTTGGCACAGCCGACGACGCCTTGCGCAAGTCTGATGAATTCCAAGGCGTCCGGGGTCGAAATCACCAATGCGGCGCCGGTTGCCGCCGGCAGCACGGAGCCGGTATGGGGTGGTAGAAGCGCACCGCTGCCTGCATACTGCCGAGTGGAGGGCGTCATGAATCGCCGCACCGGAGTCGGCGGTGAGGAGTTCGGGATCAACTTCGCCCTGGCCCTGCCCGACAAATGGAACGGCGATTTTCTGATGCAAGGCGGAGGCGGGTCAAATGGCGTTGTGCTGCCGCCGATTGGCCTGGTTGCAGCCGGAGCCACGCCCGCTCTCATGCGCGGCTTTGCCGTGCTCAGCAATGACACCGGCCACAAGAGCCACGGAGGCGGCTTCGATTTCGGCTTCATGAAGGACCAGCAGGCCTACCTGGATTTCGCCTATCTTGCCAACGCCCAGGTGGCCGCGCTCGCAAAACAAATCATCGCGCAATACTATGGAAAGCCTGCCGCCTTCTCCTATTTTGCCGGATGCTCCACGGGCGGCCGTGAAGGCATGATTCTCTCCCAGCGCTACCCAACGGCCTTTAACGGAATCATCTCCGGAGACCCGGCCATGCGCACCGGGCTTTCCAATCTCACCATCGGCAGGTGGATACCCATCGCCTTCAACCAGATGTCTCCCAAGGACGCGAATGGAAAACCAATCATCGTGCAGTCCATTACGGACAATGACCGCAAGCTGATCAAGGAGGGAATCCTCAACCGGTGCGACGCGAAAGATGGCGTGGCCGACGGTCTAATCTCCGATCCTCTCGTCTGCGATTTCGATCCCGAGATGTTGGCCTGCAAGGGCGAAAAGAGCGACTCCTGCCTGGCTCCGGAAAAAGCTGCTGCCATCAAGAAGGCCCTGGCCGGCCCCAAAACCTCGGGTGGAACCCAGGTCTATCCTGGGTTCCCTTACGACACAGGCATCACCAACGGCCCGCCGTTCCGGGGATTGCTGTCGCCCGGCCCTGGCATCTTCGGCCCAGCCCCCACGGACATGACAATGGATGTTGCCAAGGAAGCATTGGCGGACATCCAGCCGCTGACAGATTCGATGTCCACCAACCTGACGACTTTTTCCGCGCATGGAGGAAAGTTGATTTTCTACCACGGCGATAGCGATCCTTGGTTCTCCCCTCTGGATACCTTCGGCTATTACAAAGATATGACCACCGCTAACGGCGGGCTCGAAGCCGTCTCCAAGTGGAGCCAGTTCTATTTTGTTCCCGGCATGAGTCACTGCGGCGGAGGTCAGGCGCTCGATCAGTTTGATTTATTGGGCGCAATGGTCAACTGGGTGGAGAAAGGCACGGAGCCCACGTCAGTGATTGCAACTGGCAAAGCCTTCCCAGGGCGCAGCCGTCCTCTATGCGCTTATCCGAAGCATGCCCAATACAAGGGACAAGGAGACACGCAAGACGCTGCTAACTTCGAATGCCGTTGATTGAACCGGATGTTTACCAGGGCGTGTCGACGAATCGCACCTTGAAGCAGCGCTGAAACAATGCCACCTGGCAGCCATGACTGCTTCCACCGCTTGGAAGCAGTCATCATCTACAGAGACATTTATGCGCGGAAATAGTGATTTGGCAATGATTGATGTAAAGCAAGATTTATCGTGAGAGATCGACGAGCTGCGGCTTACATCACGGAACGCTACCGATCCAGCTTGGCAGCATTTTGGTAGCAAATTTGCTTCTCAAAAGTGGAATGCGGAAAAAAGGAGCTGACCGTTTGCTGCAAATATGGAAGTTATTGGTGGACCTGGTCGGGATCGAACCGACGACCTCTTCCATGCCATGGAAGCGCGCTCCCAGCTGCGCCACAGGCCCACATGAAGAAAAACTCAGGAAGTGACTCTATTGATTTTCACCCAGGTGGTGGGGATAGTCAAACTTCGCCCCCTGGATTGAAGTTACTTTTGCTCCTCGGTGATCCAGCGCGAGATTGCCGTGACGGCTTTGCGCGGAGCAAAACGGACAGACTCCGCCACCAGCCAGTTCTTCATCCCTGAGATCACTAATGTCTTGCCTTTCATCAGGCCGCGATAGCCGTCTGCCGCGACGGTTTTGACGTCCATCGCGCCAAACTTCTGGAAGAGCCTGGTCTTGTCATTTCCGGCACGCGAGGCAAATCCCGTTTCTGTCGCACCGGGGCAGAAGCAAGTCACCGAGATTCCTTTGGGCTTCAATTCATTGGCCAGCGCTTCGGAGAATGAAATCACGTACGCCTTGGTAGCGTAATACACAGCCATGAGCGGGCCCGGCTGGAAACCGGCGGTCGAAGCTACATTCATGATCTTGCCTGAACGGCGCTCCACCATCCCGGGCACAAAGAGCCTGGTCAGCGCGGTCAGCGCGGTGATATTGAGCTTGATTTGTCCCAGCGCATCATCCATCGACATGGTGGTGAACTCGCCGAAACTTCCGTAGCCGGCATTGTTTACCAAGACATCAAGCACGACACTTTCGCGCTGCAACTGATCGAAAAGGAACTTTGGCGCCGCAGCATCAGACAAATCGAGCGCAATCGTCTTGACCAATACTTGATGCTGTCGTTGCAGCTCGTCAGCAAACTGGCTCAACTTGTCTGCGCTGCGTGCCACCAGCACCAGGTTGTAGTGGTCCCGGGCAAAAAGTTTGGCGAGTTCGTATCCAATGCCGCCCGAGGCGCCGGTAATTAATGCGGTTTGCGGATTGCTCATATCCCCTGCTTATACCAGACAAAAAGCAAAGGCGGGCCAATTCGGCCCGCCGCTTCCCGTTCTTGAAAAGTCTACGCGCCGACCAATGCAGGCTCGATTTCGTAGATTGAGTGCCACGAAGTTGCGGCTTTCAGTTTGTCGTTGACGTTCTTAATGTTCTTCACGCCTTCGGTTTCAAGCCAGGTACGGAATGCAGCCGCGCCTTGCTTGGCGTACACCGGAATGCCCTCTTTCCAGGTTGCCCGGCCGCAGAGCACGCCGTTGAACTTCACGCCGGATTCTCCGGCCAGCACCAGCGTCTCAGAAAATTCTGCGTTGCTGACTCCGGCAGAGAGATAAATAAACGGCTTGGTGGCTACGCTGGCGGCTTTATGGAACAGGTCAATGGCTTCCTGCTTGCTGTAGGCTTTTTGTCCGGCGAAGGACTTGGTGCCTTCGACGAATTTCATGTTCACGGGAACTTCCACCTTCAGCACATCCACGCCGTAGCGGTCCTTGCTGAACTCGCGCATGCTCTCGGTAACGATGCGGGGTTTCTTCTTGGCATACTCCAGGCCCTTTTCATCGGCTCCTTCTTCATAGCCGACAAACTCAAGGAAATATGGGATATCGTTGGCACGGCATTCATCGCCGATGCGTTCGACCCAGGCATGCTTCTGGTCGTTTACCTCTTTGGGATCGTCGGGAGTGTAGTAGAGCAGAATCTTCACGCAATCAGCGCCGTATTCCTTCAAGCGCTTCGCCGAGCAGTGCGGAAGCAGGTCGGGCAGGCGTCCGGGGCCGGTCTTGTCGTAACCCGTCTTTTCATACGCCAGCAGCAAGCCGGCATTTTTCGAGCGACGCTTCGAGGCAGGGATGCCCCACTCGGGGTCGAGCAGGATAGCGGTGGCATGCGGCGTCAGGACTTCGGTGACCAGCGACTTGAACTCCTCCATCATGGCATCGGTGACTTCGCCGCCTTTTTCTTTTGCCAAAGACTTTTGCAACGAACCGCGCTGGTCCATTGCAGCCGCGGCAATGACACCGCGGTCGTTCGATACTTTGCGTAATCCAGCTAATTTTCCAGGGGTGAGCTTCATGTAATTCCTCCAATAAGTGCAGCACTATTGAACGTATGCGCGTCCTGCTGCTTATGAGAATGTCAGGTGGGACGGCTATCCATTGTATATGCAGGGATAGGCGTGCTCAACCGCAAATCTGCGATTTATTCGCAGGAAATAAATCGTTTCGGCGGCTGACTCGAGGTGTATATTTCCCTCCACCATGTCGAGCATCTTCCCCATTCCTGAGGGCCCATCACCAACCGAATCGTTCTCCTTCGGAGGGTATGTTGAACAGACACAAGGCCTGAAAGGGGTGGGCTTTTGGCCACGGGCAGGGGCCCGGGTCATCGACCTGATCATTCACTATGTCATCGGCGCGTTCACCATGCTGCTGATGGGATTCATGGTTGGCGTGGCCGCGGCCGCGACCCATCAATCCGGCGCGCGAATTGTCCACAAAATGGTGTCTGGCACACCATCGGCGTTTCTCCTGGCGCTGGTTGGAGCCCTCGTCTACCACACGGTCTGCGATGCGGTCCATGGCAGCACTCTGGGCAAATTGATTTTCTCCATGGTGGTGGTGCAAGAGGATGGTTCACCCTGCCGGTTTAAGTCCGCGCTGATTCGCAACCTGGGCTACCACGTTGATGCTCTTTTCTTTGGGCTGATCGGGTATTACGCCATGAAGCGCGACGAAACCCAACAGCGCTACGGCGATGAGTGGGCACATACCATCGTTTGCAAGAGCGCGGATCTTGCCCCAGAAAAGCGCCGCTCCGGCGGCCGCTTCTTGCTCGGATTCCTGCTGGCCTGCATGGCAGACTCCGCCATCCTCATGGTGAGCATGGTGATCAGGCTGATGGTATGACTCCCTTACCGACAACTTACTGGGTGTTTTCTCCATTCCGCCAAGTTACCTGGCAAGCAAGAATGGTCCAGCGTATGACCTTCGATCCGAATGATGAACCGGGCCTATGGACTCCTGCGCACCTACCTGTTTCAGCTTCGCACCTGTGTCGCGGGTGAATGGTAATGTTTGTAAGTTACAACGTTATCCTTTGCTCTTGTAGTTGAACGTCACTTTGGTTTCTTCGTCCAGAACAAGCGGTCTGACGAACTGAAACGATGCGCCCGCCCTGGGCACATCGATCGCCACTGGCAAAACTCCCGCAACTCGCCGCTGAAGATTCATTACGTTCGCGGAAGCTTGTTGCGGAGCTGCAGTCCCAGCTTTCAGTTCATATAGATCAGACACATCACGACCGTTGATTGCAAGCGATTCGGCCTGAACAGTTATGGTTTCGGCGGTTGTCCCCACTGACAAAGAAAAGCTGTAGTGGGCCGGACGGTCGGCACTGTACACAGCTCCGCGATCCATCGTCTTGAAGCCGCTGGAATCCGCGCGGATTCTGATCTTGCCTGAGGGGACGTTGGAGACGATCCAGCGACCCTCTGCATCGCTCACTGTGCTGGTGGAAAACCCGGTGTCTGGATTGGTCACCGTGACCGTCACGTTAGGAACTACGGCGCCGGACGGGTCGGCGATGACACCCCCTAATTGCCCAGTGGCAAGCGGGAATGATGCCAATTCACTGTTCGCTATGATGACTCCGCCAGTTCCAGCGCCACTGCCGCTTCCGATACCACTTCCGTAGCCATAGGCAATTCCGCTGCCGACTTCCTGAAACGCCGGCGGCACCAGGTTGGCCGAGATTGCATCTCCATGGAAGTCCTTGACCTTATATTGCTCAGGTAGAAATACCTCCCAGTGCATCAGGCTGATGGGAATGTCCATCGCCGGAAGAGACAGTTCTGATTCTCCCTTTTTCGCGAACGGAGCACCCGCGTGGATGAACACGAAGGAAACGGTGTACGAGCCCGTGGGACGAAAGCCCGGGCGCAACAAAGGTACACGGCTCCCGTCAGGGGCGAGTACAGGTTTGACCTTCTCACCCTCGACATCAGCGGACAGAATGCTTGCTCCAGCCGGCAACAAAACTTTCAGGAATGGTTGAGCCTGGTTCTTCAGCAGCAGTTTTACCTCTGTGAGCGTGCGGCCCTCAGAAGTCACCAGTGTTGTGACCTGGGCATCTTCGGCTACTGCCGCAAGGACGCTACTGTCAGGAAAGCGTACCCACCCCAAAGCCAGCGTTGGCGCTTCGTTCGGCTGGCGGTGATAACGGAATGCTGCCTGCGGTGGGAAGTGGGCGAGCGCGCGCAGGTAGTAATTGGTTTCCTTCACGTCCATGCGCTTGAGGCTTCCTCCTTCGGTGGCGGTAAGCTCCATGGTGCCGGTTCCTTCTATCAGAACCTCACCAATTTCCCGCTGCGCATTTTTGAAACTCAGGAAAGGCACAGGTGACTTGGTTTCTGTGATGGACCGCTCCAGGGAAATCAGGAACTGATGGTTCCGCTGGCTGGGACTGTTTACTTTCAGGACCAGAGTCTTCCCCTGCGTCTCACTCGATTCCAGAGTTGCACCGGAAACGCCGATGACTTCGTATCCAGCTGGAATTTCCAGTTCAAATTGCGTGGGATCTCCCTGGACGACGTTGATGTCAACCAGTGCGGCCAGGCGAAGGTCAGCCTCACCCACTGAGACCAGAGTCTTGACGTTGGAGAGAAAGCGGACTTCTCTGGGAACTGCCGGAGTTGCGGCCTCGCGTGTCGCCCACCAGACGTTGGCCGGCTGTCCCGGGGGAAGGGTGGCTTCAATGGTGGTGTGACCGTTTTCGGATGTACGGTTGGTGATAAGTCCAGGGCTGAGGTTCACCTGGGTGTGCTCGCCCGGCACGACCAACGTCAATTGAGCGCCACCCGCTGAAGGAACAGGCAAGCTGAATGATGCTCTGCCTGCCTCGACCTGCAACGGCAACGCAACGTTCACATTCACCGAAAATTCCGCAGGCCCGTTCAGGATTGCGACCTCAGTTCCATTCTCCGGAGAAAACGGCACGCCCTTGCCTTGTTCGCGGACGTCGAGAATGGTCATACCCGTAGTTAGCGGTACTTTCGCCATGCCCTTCTTGAATACTTCGCCGTCCAACTGCACGGCGCCGGACACGGATTCGTCTTCCACACGGAACTTGAGGTCCGCGTGCTTGATCGAGTAATTGATCGGTGGCGGTTCGAGCTTTTTCGCAGGCTTGCTGGCCAGTTCAACCAGCCTGTTGTATTCGTCCAGCGGCAGGGACACATTGCCAGAATCGGGCAGCGGCAGCGTCACATTTTTCAGTTGCGCGATTGCCAGCGGCGAGAACATCAGCACAAGAACAAAAAGTTTCTTAGTCATCGCGAGCCTCTCTTCTTCTCTTTTTGATAGGTAAAATCTGCCACTGGGGCCTGATTTTCAGCGGTCAGTTCGGATACCAGAAACGTGGAAGGCCCGAATACCGGGAACGAAATACCGACCGGCAAGATTCCGGCGACCTTTCCCCCCGCAGATTTAGCGCGGTACTTGTCCAAGAGAGCTTGTGTGGTCTTATCATCCTTAGCCTTGAAGGCAAATTGTTCGGTGCGGTCAAACTCCTTCGCGTTCCCATGAATGATGGCGGGACCTCCCATCGGCGGTGGCGGTGGTGGTGGCGCTGGAGGGCTGAAAGCTTCCGAAGATGGAGCCGCGTACGCCTCGGTGCGAAATGCACCCGTGTCCGCCGTGACCTGAAAAAGCGGTGGATAGTAAAGCAGCAGCCCGGTGCGAGAGACAGGCAGATCGAGCGAAGGTAAGGTCAGCCGGACTTTCCCTTTGTCGCCCCAGTTTGTTGCTTTGCTGACATAGAGGATTTCCACCGGGAAAACTGGCGTGTCTTCTCCCCCGTGCGCTTTCTCCAGCGGAAGCAATAAGCTGCCATCGGGCGCCTGCCCCGGCTTGGCCGGTTTGCCGGCTAAGGAAGCGCTCCACACGGTTGCGCCGGGAGGCAGCGTGATCTTCACAAAATTCCGCTGGTTGTTGCGGACTGCATAGCGCGCCAGAGTCAGAATTTTTCCGTCGTCACTCATCAGCACGTCGTAGCGCGCCTCTTCGATATTGGCCATGAGCACGGCTTGCTGAGTGTAACGGGCGACGTTCACTGAAAGGGACCGCGCAGTCGGCGTTCCCCTCACACGGTAGCGAAATGCCGCCAGTGACGGAGATTGGCGGCTGGCAACCATTTCTCCCAAGTCGGAAGCGTCGGCATCTTCCAGTCCTTGCGACTTGATGTCTTTGATTTCGCCTGCGCCCAGCACTTCAACTGCGACTCCGCCGGTATCGCGCTCGTCACCTATCAGGCGCAGCATGGGAATCTCGATCAGCCCTTCGCGCGGCAGACGGATTTCGCCATTGAGCGTGAAGCGCACCGTGTGCTCAACAGGCTCAAGAAAAATCACCGAGAGCGCGCCGTCCTTCATTTCCCAGTCCGCCACCATCGCGCCGGAAACCTGGTTGATGGTGACTTTGTCGGGAAGCTGGATCTTTACTTCGTTGGCAACGCCTTGCACGATTTCGAGGTTGGCCTCTGCATAGACCGTTGTGGAATCTTCGCCGAGGCTGACCAGTTGGGTCAGCTCTCCTCGGTAGCGCAATGGCAAAGTGGCGCGATGGTCTTCCGTCTTCCGCCTCCAGGTAAATACCAGCGGCTGATTGCCTTGTGCGTAAGCCACCCATTTGCTGTCCGCGGCAGATTCAGATTTCTCCAGCAGAAGGCCGCCGCTGACTCGCGTATCCACCCCATTGCGAGCAAGCTGGATTGAGGCGCGGGTTGCCCCAGCCTCCGCCGTGGGGAACGAGACGCTCTCATTTCCCGCACCCGAAGCCACCGGTAAAACGACATCCAGCGAAAGAACGAACCGACCGGCGTGCGGCAGCAACGCCGAAAGCTGGCTCCCGCCTTTTCCGGGGGCCGAAGGGACCAGCGAGACCAGCTTTCCGTCTAGCCGGGCTTCCTGCACTAAAAGGCCAGATGGAACTGGAACTCTCACCCAGCCGTCCTTCAGCACATCTACGGTGAGATTCGCCTTGCCTCGGGCGACGTCTCCCGATGCCCGTAAGTCGTACTCGACGCGGGTCAGCGTGGCCGCGACCGGCGGCGGCTCGCGCTCGGGCTCGACCGGATATGCCTTGTTGTGGAGTTGCCGGTACTCCTCTACTGGAATGACCACCCAGCCGCCGGCGTGGGTGTCCTGCGCGAACGCTGTCGCGCCGATGTGAAAAAACATGCATACGACCAGGCCCAGAAACAGTCTTGAACTTCGCCAAAAGAACAGCAGTTTTGAAATCTTCATCGGGTGTGCCCCCATGCACTGAACGTACGAACACCGCCTATCTTGCGTTGGTTGCTTGATAGGAAAGAATTGATGTGGAAAGTGACGGTCTTAGGCCGGGCTTTGACTTAGAAATGAGATTTCGCTTCTGTTTTTAATAGTCCCAAGCTAAAACCTCGTAAGCCTCAGATTGTAAGAAGAAATCTAGGGGTAAAATCCGGGAAGTTTAGGTCACAAGTATAAGAAAGCATAGATGACGCGGACCGCGACTCCCCACATGTAAAGCGCCACCAATGTGACATCCAACCTTGCGGAAGAAACCCAACCCAATTTGTCATTTCGACGATGAGCGTAGCGAAGAGGAGGAATCTGCTGTCCCGGCCACGGTATATACTGCACCTACCGTAACAGTCTCTACCCGGAGCAAAGCCATGCGGCGAGTCGTAAGCTGTTTTCTTTTGGGAGTAATAACGACTGCTCCGGCTCAACAATCTGTGCCTGCACCTGCCCAAAGTCCTGACATTATGCTCGCTGCTGTAGCGCGAGATCAGTCACTGCTCGCTGGGGGGATAGGTCCTAGTAATAGGCTAAGACAAGGCAGGATTGCTGTGGAGCCTATGGTTCGTCTCACGTCCGCGGGTGAGTGGAAGAATGTCCCGTGTGCGCCAGGTGGAAAAGGATGCCGGAAGTTTGAGCGCGAGTATCTCAGCAAGACGCACTCATACACCGTAATCAGCCCTGGTGGTAAAGGCGCAACTATTAACGCTGCCCCTGCCACCCTGAATGAGTGTTACGACTTTGTTGGAAAGGGAACCTATTCTGGCTCATCAATCGCGAACTCAGCCATTGCGGCCAGTTCCTCTGAGATGTTCGAAGATGCTGAACCATTTAGAAATCTTGACAAGCACGAAATCGCAATAATCCAGCGAAGTCTCGCCCGTTTAATACCTAAGAAACTTGATTCCACGCGAAGATTACGATTTATAGGAATACGGCTGGAAGGTCACGACGTAGTCGTCGTTCAAAGGGCATACTCAGACTTCGCGAGTCCGGATGAACGAGCACAATTTGTCTTCGTGATTGGCACTATTGAGCAAGATCAATTTCAGACTCTCCACTGGAAGAAAAACATGGTCGACGAAGAGGAGAGTGTAATCGGAACCATTCGGCTTAAGAGCGGGCGTGACTTCTTGATTACAACGGTGAGTGATCCCGAAACACACTCGTATCGAATCTACGGCTTTAGGGAGGGGCATTTGGTCATGGTCTATTCTGGAGGCGGTTCAAGTTGCTGATTTTATTTGAATTTCCATGGTGCAGCCCCTTATCCTCCCCTTGTCAATCCGCCTAACCTCCGGCATAATAATGGTTTGGCTTTACCCCGCCGGACTTTCCGGAACAAAGGATAATCTCTCGTGTTAATGATTCGACTGGCGCGCGTAGGTGCGCGTAAACAACCGCACTACCGCGTGGTGGTGATTGAGAAGGCGCGGGCGCGCAATGGGCGTCCGGTGGAAGTGGTCGGGACTTATAATCCCCGCACCAATCCAACTAGCATTAACCTGAAGCGTGAACGGATTGATTACTGGGTGTCGAAGGGCGCACAGCTGTCCGATCGTGTTGGCAAACTGCTGACGAAGTCAGCCCCTGCCGCTGCTTCCGTAGCCTAGTCTGGCGCGTACCTTCTCACCTGACATTCAGGAGCCCTCATGAGTGAAGCAACTGGAGATGTGCGGGTATTGGTGGAGCAGATCACCAAGGCGATCTGTGATGTGCAGGACCAGGTGTTTGTGGAAGTGGTCGAAGAAAATGGCGACACCGTGATTGAAGTTGAGGTCGCGGAGAATGAAGTCGGCAAGCTGATCGGCCGGCATGGCCGCACGGCCAAGGCCTTGCGGACTTTGTTGGGCGCGGCGAGTTTGAAGCAGAACAAGCACTATGTGCTGGAGATCATCGAATAAGTGATTCAGGGCAAGGCGGTGAGTTCATCACCCTGGCGCGAGTTGTGAAGACGCAGGGGCGTCGCGGCGAAGTTGCGGTTGAGCCTTACAGTGATGTGCCTGACCGGTTTGTACCGGGGATGAAGTTATCGGCTTTGGCGCAGGATGGCTTGCGACGGGAGTTGGAAGTTGAGGAACTTTGGCCGCATAAGGGGCTGCTGGTCCTGAAGTTGGTTGGAGTAGATTCGATCTCCGACGCGGAAGAGTTGGCCGGTTGTGAGTTGCAGGTTCCGCGGGAGCAACGAGCCGAGCTTGAGCCGGGTTGGAGCTACATCAGCGATTTGGCCGGCTGCGTAGTTTTTGATGGTGATCGTAAGGTTGGTACGATTGCTGATGTACACCTGTCAGCCGGTGAAGCGCCGCTGCTGATTGTGAATTCGGGGACGACGGCTTACGAAATTCCTTACGCTGAAGCATACTTAAAGAAAGTAGATGTAGCACAGCGACGGATTGAGATGCAGTTGCCCGAAGGGCTGCTGGATGTGAATGCGCCGCTGACCGACGAAGAGAAATTGGCGCAAAGGAAGTCAAAAGCTTGAACCACAGAGAACACAGAGTTACACAGAGGTTTCACGGTGGTTCCTCTGTGCAACTCTGTGTCCTCTGTGGTTTAAGCTTTTAAGGTTTTCCAGCGATGAAGATCGATATCTTAACGATCTTTCCCGATTTCTTTCGTGGGCCGCTGGATTATGGGATTGTCCGCCGGGCGCGGGAAGCTGGTCTGGCGGAAATAGCAGTACACGATCTGCGGGCGTTTGCGCATGACAAACATCGCACCGTGGATGACCGCCCTTTCGGCGGCGGCGAGGGCATGGTGCTCAAGCCGGAACCGATCTTTGAATGTATTGAGACGTTGAACGTGGGTTCGCGGGATCAACGTGCCGGCACGAAACAGAGTGTGATTCTGCTGTCGGCGCAGGGCAAGCGCTTTGATCAGACAGAGGCCAGCGAGATCGCTGAACTGGATCACGTGATCCTGATCTGCGGCCGGTATGAAGGTGTGGACGAGCGGGTCGGCGAATACTTGGCTGATCGCGAGCTTTCCATCGGCGATTACGTTTTGAGCGGCGGAGAATTAGGCGCGGCGGTGATTGTGGATACGATCACACGGCTGATTCCGGGAGCCGTGGGGAACGCAGCTTCCACCCAGCAGGAGTCATTTACGGTGCGGGCTGAATCCCAGCCGCGTAACGGGGCGGATTCTACTTGCGGCTCCGGTGGATTGCTGGATTATCCGCACTACACGCGTCCCGCGGATTTTCGTGGCATGCCGGTCCCGGAAGTTTTGCTTGCCGGAAACCACGACGAAATCCGGCGCTGGCGACGCCGCACAGCGTTGCAGAAGACTTTGCGAAACCGGCCCGACCTGGTTGACCAGGCGGCCTTGAACGAAGAAGACAAGAAATTGCTGGCCCAGATCACGGGCAAAGAAATTTAGAGGACACGAACATGTCGAACCTGATCATCGAAAGACTTTTAGCCAAAACCAAGCGCACAGACATTCCTGATTTCGTCCCCGGCGACACCGTCCGCGTGCAGGTGAAGATTAAAGAAGGCGACAAAGAGCGCCTCCAGGCATTTGAAGGCGTAGTCATCGCCAAGACCCGTGGCCCACAGGCCAGCTTCACCGTGCGCAAGATCAGCTTCGGCCACGGCGTCGAACGTATCTTCCCCATCGCTTCCAAAGTTGTGGATAAGGTTGACGTGGTGAAGCCCTCCAAAGTCCGCCGCGCGAAACTTTATTATCTGCGCAATCTACGTGGCAAGGCTGCTCGTCTGAAGGATGTGGAACGCGAGGTTGTGGCAGCTCCGGAAGCGGTTACCTCCTAAAAAGCTTAGCCACGGATTTTCACGGATGCACAGGGATGAAAAAACCCGTGTTTATCCATGTAGATCCGTGGCCTAAACTTCGACTTCCAGTATTTCCTCGAGCTTCTGTTCTTTCAGTTTTTCTATCAGGAATTTCAGGGTCTGGCGGTCTGATTTGCGGATCTGGGCGAACTCGATTCCTACCCCTAGATCAGCCGCGTGTTTGACCTTTCCTTTCAAGGCCAGGTCGTAGTTGGCGACTTTAATTACCAGCTTGATATCGGTTCCGGGAATCAAGACTTCTTTGGTCTTCACCAGACAGCCGATCTCCGATAAATCTCTGAGTTCCGCCTGCTGACCACCATTCAGTGCGATGCTGTCTGACTTAACAATTTCGGCGGTCCCTTCTATTGGAACCCGCTCTCTACGGCGGCGATTGCCGGCTAACGCAGACTTTGAAGGGCTAGCAGTTTTCTCAACCTTCTCGTAGACATTGTCCATGTCACGGAGTTCGGATTCCCACAGGTTTCGGTCCGGCTCAACACACTCCAGCCCAACCTGCCCATGAAGCTTGGATTTCTCGTCCCCGACCCACACCACGCGGCAGTAGGCCTTGTTGCGGCCACGCTCAACAGCGACAATTTCTCCGGCTTGATTTACGAAACGCAGGCTGGAAATCCTCGCGCCGTGGGCGGAAATATCGTAGGTACAGGCCATTTCCAGGCCCGGCTTCTTATCCTGGTCCCAATAGGTGATGCGAATAGGCAAGGCGACGTGCACGCGCTTAGCGCTACGATCTATGGTCTTGGGAGCAGTTTCCCGCTTTTTCCTCGGTTTCACAAAGGGTCCGCGTTACACCTTGTCTCGTAACGAGCGTAACAATCAGTACCAGACGCGGCAATTTACCTTGGTAATCAGCAGAGCCGGTTACTTTTTGCAGGTGCGCTCCGGCAATATCTGTGATCTGCCTTTTGTTTTCTTGCGCTTTGTTGCCATCTCGGCGATCATGCCTTTATCTCGCACGCGTGTCTCCCAGGGCAAAGCTCGCTGCTGACCAAATCTCTGCTTCCGCAGCCAAGTTGCGTCTGCTGAAGAGGTTGCGCTGCACCCTGAAGTTCGAGAAAAAAGCCTGGGAATGCGGAGCGCACATGGTTGCAGGGGTGGATGAGGTCGGGCGCGGATCGCTGTTTGGGTGTGTTGTAGCGGCTGCGGTTATTCTGAATCCGGAGGTCCGCATTCGGGGGCTGCGCGATTCCAAACTTCTGGAGCGTGAGCGGCGCGAGGTGTTGGCCGAGCGCATTCGTGAACATGCGATTGCCTGGTCCATCGCCGCGGTGGACTCCGCCCGCATTGATCAGATCAATATCTATCAGGCGTCGCGGGTCGCCATGCGTGAGGCGGTTTCCGCGTTGAATCCCGCCGCCGACCATCTGTTAGTGGACGCGGTAAAGTTGGACTGCTGCCAGCCGCAACAAGCCATCATCCACGGTGACGCGCTGTCAGTTTCGATTGCGGCGGCGTCCATTCTGGCTAAAGTAGAGCGCGACCGTCTGATCGCCGCATGGGACCCGGTATTTCCCATGTACGGATTGGCATCGAATAAGGGGTATAGCACCCCAAAGCATCTTGCCGCTTTGCGACAGTACGGGCCCTCTCCGCTGCACCGCCAATCGTTTGCGCCAGTTTGGAATGCGCCAACCCCGCAGGAAGTTCTAGCTTTCATGATCGAAGAAGAGAGTCCAGCCCTTGTGGAACCTGAGGCGCAGGCGATCTAGCTAGAGGTACAATCTCTCCCATGCTTCGATTAATGGCCATTACCGCGCACCCGGACGATGAAGCCTCAAATTTTGGCGGCACTCTGCGACTTTATGCCGACCGTGGAGTGGAGACCTCCGTCATTTGCCTGACACCGGGCCAGGCCGGCAGCCACCGTGGCGGTGCGAAAAACGATCAGCAACTGGCCGCGATGCGGCGTCAGGAGTTCGCCGCCGCTTGCGAGATTTTGAAAGTAACACTGGGGGTTGTGCTTGACTACCCTGACGGACGGCTTCACCGCCAGGAGAGTTACCACGTTGCGTGTGAACTGGTCCGGCGTATTCGCGAATTTCGCCCTCAAGTCATCCTCACCTTCGGGCCCGAAGGTGGATTGACTGGACACACTGATCACTCCGTGGCTTCCGCGCTTGGCACACTAGCCTTCCATTGGGCAGGGCGGGCGAACCGGTTTCCTGAGCAACTGACAGATAGTCACGGAGTTCACCAGCCGCAGAAGCTTTACTACTGCACCGCGAGGCATTCGTTGCCGGGATATCCAGCAGTAAGCCTTGCTCCAGTTACGGCCTCGATTGAGATTGGCGATCTGTTTCGGGTCAAGTTGGCCGCGTTTAAAGCGCATCTTACACAAGCACCATTGTTGCCGATGTTTGAGAAATATGTTGGGCAGCAGCGGCAGGAGCTGTTTCACCTTGCCGCTTCCACGGTTACCACTGTGACCCAGCAGGAAACGGATCTTTTTGGCGGGATACGCGAAGCGTGTAGAGCGGACACTCTTGTCCGCTCTGCGTAAAGCTTATCCACTCTCCGAGCGTAACCACGAACTCTGCTTTCGCGGTCCTGGCGAGAGGGCGGACATGAGTGTCCGCCCCACATCGCTGCTATTTCGCCTTGATGATTTCGCTCAACATATCCGGTTTGGAGTCATCACGCGCCAGATGCGGATACTTCTCCCCGCCGTGATAGTCGAGTTTGTACACTTTGAAGTAGTCCGTGTTCTCTACGAGTAACTCCAGCGGTCCGGCGCTGTTCTTAGTGGCTTGCAGCGCATCATGAAAGACGTGCCTGGACATCCCTCTCCCATTCACTGCCACGATTTTCATTCCCGGCCCAATGCCTGCGTTGGCGGCAGGCATGCCTTCGACGGTGTCAATGATCTTGCCGTCCAAGGTCAGCAACAACCCGATTGAGAAGCGGGCATCAATTTGTTTGCGCTCGCCTTCCCAGCCATCCATGAGCGGAGCCTTTTTTTCGTCATAGACCAGTTTCCAACCGCTGTTCTCGATTCCAGTCAACGGAGCTCCCGGGCCGTGATTGGTCAGCCGCTCGGTCCAGAATCCGCGCCAGTCATAGGCTACGACCTGATTGAGAGTGTTTACCACGTCGTCGAAGGTGTAGGTCTTTAATTCAGGGCCGTTGTTGGGACCTCCATGAAATATGTGGCAAAAATCATCCAGCGACTTGGCGCCTTGAGTCTGCTGGCGGATGATCGTATCCACCCACAGCCAGTTCAAAACATCTTCCTCGTAGTAATCAAGCGGACGCCGCCAGGACTCCCAGGCGTGCGGCGCATCCTGCATGCTGGGGACGCCATCGGCCGTGTCTTGAAGATTGCGCCAGGTGCGTCCGGGACGGTGATCCAGATCAGCCGCGATCCTGGCCAGGTTGTCACGGTACTGTTCAGGTGTGCGGATGCCGCTCCGGCCGCTGAGCACGTCTCCCAGATAAGAAGTAAGTCCCT
This sequence comes from uncultured Acidobacteriota bacterium, assembly GCA_963837365.1. Lineage (GTDB taxonomy): Bacteria > Acidobacteriota > Terriglobia > Terriglobales > Acidobacteriaceae > CAWBXL01. The sequence continues at coordinate 350,999 of CAWIMW010000001.1, read as the reverse complement.
CGTAAACCCAGAGCAAGTCATCCTGCATGGGTTTCTGATAGTCAGGCGTGGATAGATCGGCGGGGCGGCGGAATTTGCCATTCCAGGAGTGGACATACTCGTGAGGCAGCAGTCCAGCACCGAGGAGCCGCAACTCCGGATTAACCAGATAGCGTTCGCCGAGGCGGCTATCATTCGACTCGTGGTGCTCCAGTCCGAAATGCGCCACGTGATCGCTGAGGGTGTAAAGGAAATGGTAATCGCGGAAGTGCCGCGTGCCAAAAAGCTTTTCCGCCTGATCTGCCAGCGACCTGTAGGGATTGAGAACATCGACCGGCACATCCAGTGCGGATGCGCTGTCGGCCATGATATCGAGTTCCTGCGGCGGATTGGGAGCCAGATCAAACACCCGCATGAATTCCCCGGTGCTGACGGGAGAATCCACCAGCGTCGTCAAAGATGCCGGCTTGAACTTGATCTCGTTTCCGGATTGGGATGCCACCGGCAACGGTGTGGCGAATTTCCAGCCATCGGGGACCTTCAAGCTAGCTTCAAATTGGAGTTCATCCGAAGTCCAGCCTGCGGGATAGAGGAGAACGGTATTCCAGGCTAATATGGTGAGCTTGTCGGTGGCCGATGCGCCAGAAGTATAAACGCCTTCGGCTCCTGCCGGAGATGCGAAATCCAGGCTAGCTTCGACGTTAGTCGCCCCGGCTGGGACCTCAACGTGAAACGTCCATCCATCCAGCAGGTCGCGTCGCCAGGTTAGTGTCTGCCCATTGGCGGTGAATTTAAGACCCGTCAAATCCTGTATGGGGCCAGTCGGACCGTGCTCGCCGGGAAGCCACTTGGGGTAATAGAGCGTCAAGGTGCCGGGGCTGGCGGGAATCGTCAGTTTGGCATGGAAGATTTTTCGTGGGGCTTCGGTGGCATCCACGGACAGCATCACCGTCGGGGGTGCTGGTTTTGGCGATGCCTTCGACTTCCCTTTTTCCGCTGCAACCGGGAGAACTACGAAGGCGAAGAAGGCGAGTGAGAATACTGCTGACTTTATGCAATTTGATTTCATTCGGGGCATCCGAGGATTGGGAACGACTTAGAAACTATAACAAAACACTCGCAAGCCGTCATACGGCCCCCAAAGCGATTGACTCATTGGGAGGTTCGCGGATGTCGTCTGCCCGTTTGTTATGATTCTTGCCATGTCCAACCGCTCCCATCGCGGACGCTTCATTACCTTCGAAGGCCTGGACGGCTGCGGGAAGAGCACTCAGATGGAAAAGTTGGCGGCGGTGCTGCGGAATGAGGGCCTCCCGGTGGTCAGTACTCGCGAGCCAGGCGGAACTTTGACCGGAGAAAAAATTCGTGGCGTTTTACTGGACAGCGCCACCGCCGGCCTTTCTCCTTTCGCCGAGTCGGCGCTGATGTTTGCATCGCGCACGCAGCATATCAAAGAAGTAATTCAGGCGGCGCTGGCGAATGGAAGCATTGTGCTTTGCGAGCCGCTTTACCGATTTCTCGGAGGCCTATCAAGGCGGCGGGCGCAAGCTGGGGAGTGATGATCCGGGAAGCCTTTCTGCGCGGCATCTCCACCCGGCAGGTGGGCCGGGTGGTGGCCACGCTGACGGGTGAAACGGTGAGTCCGCAAACCGTGTCGCGCATCACCCGCTCGCTGGACGCACTGGTGCGGCAGTTTCATCGGGCGCGGTTGCGCGACGATTACGGGTATCTGTTTTTGGACGGGGTGAGCCTGCGCATGCGGCGTCCGGCGGGGCGCAAGCGGGTGCACATGCTGGTGGCCTACGGGGTGCGCCAGGACGGCACGCGCCATCTGCTAGCCTTTTTGCGCAGCCGGGGCGAGAGCCAGGCCGACTGGGAGGGTCTGCTGGAAGATCTGTACCGCCGCGGGCTGGAGGGCAAAAAGTTGCTGCTGATCGTTACCGACGGCTGTCCCGGATTGGCAGCCGCGATCCAGACGGTGTATCCGCGCGTGGCCCATCAACGCTGCTGGGTGCACAAGATGCGCAACATTTTAGAGCACGTGCGCAAACGCGATTACGACGAAGTGAAGCGGGGCGCGCAGGCGATTTATCGCGGCGAAAGCCGGGCCCAGGCGCAGGCCGCCTTTCGCCGCTTCCGCGCGCGCTGGTCGCGGGAGTACGGCCCCATGCTGCGGCGCCTGGAGCGCGACCTGCCGGAGCTGTTCTCGTTCTTCACCTTGCCCCGGCACCTGTGGAAGAAGGTACGCACCACCAACGTGATCGAGCGCTGCTTCGTGGAAGTGCGACGCCGAACCCGGCCCATGGTCTGCTTTGTAAACGTGGCCAGCGTCGACCGCATCATCTACTCCATCTTCCAGAGATTCAACCTGGAATGGAAAACCCGCACCCTCAACCTATTTACACAGGCAGCTTGACATCACCCAAAGCGATTGACTCATTGGGAGGTTCGCGGATGTCGTCTGCCCGTTTGTTATGATTCTTGCCATGTCCAACCGCTCCCATCGCGGACGCTTCATTACCTTCGAAGGCCTGGACGGCTGCGGGAAGAGCACTCAGATGGAAAAGTTGGCGGCGGTGCTGCGGAATGAGGGCCTCCCGGTGGTCAGTACTCGCGAGCCAGGCGGAACTTTGACCGGAGAAAAAATTCGTGGCGTTTTACTGGACAGCGCCACCGCCGGCCTTTCTCCTTTCGCCGAGTTGGCGCTGATGTTTGCATCGCGCACGCAGCATATCAAAGAAGTAATTCAGCCGGCGCTGGCGAATGGAAGCATTGTGCTTTGTGACCGCTTTACCGATTCCTCGGAGGCCTATCAAGGCGGTGGCCGCAAGCTGGGGAGTGGGCCGGTTTTGGACCTGCACCGCGTGCTTTGTGGAGACCTGCAACCTGACCTGACAATTTTGATGGACTCCGAAGTAGCCGCCAGCGTAGAACGGGCACGGCGCCGCAACAAGTCGAAGGTTTCTGAAAATGGAAATACGCAGGGGGATGAGAACCGTTTTGAGCAGGAAAGCCGGGCGTTTTTCGGGAGGGTCCGCAATGCGTATCTGGCGATTGCTGAGCGCGAGCCTAAGCGCGTAGTTGTAGTGGATGCGCGCGGTCCTGCCGACCAGACCCACGCAAAAATTGTCGAACTAGTGGCACAGAAACTGAAACTTCATGCTAAGAGTGGTTGACACAACTATTTGTCATTTCGACGATGACCCTGAGCTTGCCGAAGGGGAGGGAGGAATCTGCGATTCCTGTACATCTTCACACGCCTCAAGCAAAAGCAGATTCTTCCGCGTCGCTGGCGCGACTTGCCGGAATGACAAAGGAGGTTTTCTCTGTGCCTCTGTGTCTCTGTGGTGAAATAGATTTTTATGCCCTTCTCTGACTTCCACGGCAATGCCGGCGTCGTCCATCGCCTGCGCGAGATGCTGGCCCACGCCCGCTTTCCACAAGCCGTGATTCTGGCCGGACCCTCGGGTGCCGGGAAATATACCCTCGCACTGATGCTGGCGCGGGCCATGAACTGCCTTTCACCTGTTCTCACCGATGGCCTGCCCGAGTTCTGCGGAACCTGCGCCAACTGCATGCGTATTAGTCAAGCGGAAGACCTCGACGCCCGATGCGAGGAAGCAGTCGAAGCGCGGGAGAACCTTCGTGACACCGACAAGAAAGAAACCCGGCTCTTTATTCAGACCCATCCGGATGTCCTGATCATCCCGCCCGATCCGCCGCAGCTAATGATCAAAGTGGACCAGGTACGACGCGTGATTGAAACGATTTACTATCGTCCCGGAGAGGCCAAGGAGCGAGTCTACATCTTCACCGACTCTGCCTTCATGAAGGAAGCGGCCAATTCCCTGCTGAAAGTCTTGGAAGAACCGCCTGACTTTGCCACGATTTTCCTTCTGACTGAAAACCCCGGCGAACTGCTGCCCACCATTCGTTCGCGTTCGATGATTGTTACGCTCGGCGCCCTCGCCATCGAAGAAATTGAACAGTATTTAGGCAAATATCGGCCGGAGTGGAAAGCCCCGCAGCGGGCGCTGGCGGCGCGGCTCTCCGAGGGTGCAGTCGGAAAAGCGCGCAACTTCGACCTGCCGGCCTACACTACTGCGCGCTCGCATGCGCTGACACTGCTCACTTCCGCCTTGCGGTCCAGTGATCACAGCGAGCTATTCCGAACCACGGAAACCTATCGCGCCGGCGCGGAGGGACGCGAGAAAACTGACAAGCTGCTGCGTACGCTCTATTCTCTGCTGCAAGACCTTGTGTTTCTCAGCTCCGGGACTCCGGAATTGGTACGTAATATCGACATCCAAGGCGAGCTAAAAAATTTGGCGGAGTCGGCCGATTTCGAATGGATTGTGACCGCCTCCGAGCGCCTGGCAGAAGTTGAACGCGGCATGCGACGCAACCTGCTGCGTTCCCTGTCGCTGGACGCGTTTGCCGTCGCCCTGGAACGGGCATAGCCTCCAACGATGGTTTCAAAGCGGTAACCGCACGTTCCCTGTCCCACAGTCAGGGCCCGAGCACAGATGGAGGATTGTCACAGCCGCCATCCTGTGCTACGGTAAGAATAATTCACGCCTATTCCAGCAACCCACAATCACGGCAATCCCAGTGAATGTGGCAGCAGACCAACAGGTGGCGCCATGAAAGACACAACCCTAGATTCAGTTCCGGCCCAAAATCCTACCGAGCAGGAAGGCTTTGGCAACCGGAAGCTGATCCGCCCTTCCTTGAACCGTAACGACCATAACCATGGCTCCGGCGGAGAGCGCCGTGAGCGGCCGGCGCACGGCGGCGGAGGCGACAAGGGTGGTGACCGCAGCCGGGGCGGCGGAGAGCGCAAGCTGGCGCCTCCCGAGCAGACCAATGCCGAGAATTTCTACTACCAGAAGCAGATGCAGTCGAAGACTCCCATGGTCATCGTGCTCTGCGATGACGAGGAGATCCACGGCGTTATCGAGTGGTACGACAAAAACTGTATCAAAGTGAACCGCACCAGCGGCCCCAACCTCATGATCTACAAGCCTTCGATTAAGTATTTGTATAAAGAAGGGGAGAACAGCGGGCAGTAAAAGGAATCTGCGTAAGCCCCACCTTCCGCCTGACAATTGTCACGCCTTTCCATTGACAGGCTCCACTAGCTATTCTGCCTTCGCCCACTCACTATAGTTCCAGCTGAGGTTCGGCTGGAGGCTCTCATGAAGACTTTTACCGGGTTGCGAGCAGTTTGTTTCTGGATGCTTGCGGCAAGCATGGTCCTGCTGCGAACTCCAGCAACCGCCGCCGAAGCCATGCATGACATCCGTGTGCAGGATGCGAACGCAACCCAACCGCGACTGATTTTTGCCTGCGACCGCCAGACCAAAGATCTGGAATCGCTGTTCACCCCTGAGGTGATTTCCGATCTCAAAGACCTCCACGCAGCGATTGCGCTCTCCCTTGAAGATCTGAGCCCCGAGCGCGCGAAGATGGTGCAACAGTTGAATGCAGCCGGGGTACCTATGATGGCCTGGATCGTATTGCCTAAAGAGCAGGGCTATTACGTAAACGCGAGCAACGCTCCGCAAACCAAGGCCCGGTTCGAAGCATTCGATCAGTGGACGCAGCAATATGGCCTGCGCTGGGAGGAGATTGGTCTCGATATCGAGCCCACACTGAATGAGTACGCAACGCTCATGGGCCACAAAGGGAAACTCCTTTCTCTGGCGTTGCGGCGGGCGCTTGACTCGGGGCGCGTCACCGCGGTCACGAGATGCTTATGCCGCTCTGATTCGGCAGATGCAGTCCCGCGGATACAAGGTTCAGACGCATCAACTCATGTTCCTCGTGAATGAACGCAACGCGCACACTACTTTACTGGAGCGAATTTTTGGTTTGGTGGACGTTCATAGCGACCGGGAAGTTTTGATGCTGTACACGAACTTCGCCCGCCAGCTCGGCGCGGGCCTGATCTGGCAATATGGCCCGGTGGCGCAGACGATTGCAGTCGGCAGCACCGCAACCAGTGGAGACGCGGCTACAGACGCCAAGAATCCTCCGCTGACCTGGGAGGAGTTCTCCCGCGACCTGATTGTGGCCCATCACTTCTCGCCGGTAATTGGCGTGTACAGCCTGGAGGGCTGTGTGCGCCAGGAATTTATACCGAAGCTGAAGACGCTGGATTGGACGCAGGCGGTTGTGATTCCTGCGGAATCACTTGGACAGACGGCGCAGATGACGAAAGGGATCCATGCGTTGCTGTGGCTGGGGTCGCATTTGCTGTATTTTGTTGTGGCGTTTTTGTTAGTGTTTGCTTGGGTGGTGAGGATGATCGTGCGCTGGCGGAAGAGAAAGCGGGCGGCGAAGTTGGCGCAAGTTCAGAATATCGCCTGAGAATGCTAGAACGTCTCTGGCCACTGTCGCGCACTGTGGTATACTGCAAGAACCACGACGCGGCCACCTTCGATTGTGTAGGCAACAATGAATGGCGTATCGGAAACTACCAACTCGCGAGTTTCTGGCACACGGCCTCGTCTCCCCGATAGCGGGAAAGTTGCTAGCCTATGAACGCTGGCCAGGATGTGCTCGACAAGGTGGCTTGCTACTGCCTCGCTATTGGTTAGAGCAATGTAGTCGTAACTTTGGTTAAGTTGCTGGATCGCCGGCTCGGTCCATTCGATCACTGCCGAACACGCCCTCCCCGCCTTAGCCGCTTCACAACTTCCTCATGGCTCACGACGTGGCCTTTGCGAGCTGCTTCCAGCCCCTGGCGAACCAAGGCGTCTTGATAGGCATGTAACTCAATGTAGTTCGCGATGGCTTCGTTAATCAAATAACTGCGAGGGCGATCTTGCGCGGCGGCAAGCTCATCAAGAGCGTCAATTTTTTCGGCGCGGGCGCGGAAGCTGATGGTCTTTTCGGAGACAGACATAATACAGGTATATACAATGTATTATATGGCATTACAAGACATCCACAATCGCAAATTGCAGAGAGATACCTTACTTTCGCATAACGAAGCCGACACCGGTACGAAGAATCTCCACATCTTGCCTAAAGACTCGGCCTACGATTCCCTTAATTGCTAACGCGGCGAGTATTGCCCAGAATACTCCCCAATCGAAGTTGAGCATTGAATCGCCTCCTTAAGCTTTTTAAACCTAACGCAGCACCCTTCTCTCTGTACTGGCTCACAACTTCGGCAGCACAATCCCCTTCTGCGACTGATACTTCCCTTTGCGGTCCGCGTAGCTGGTCTCGCAAACTTCATCCGACTGGAAGAACAAAATCTGGCAAAGACCTTCGTTGGCGTACACACGCGCTGGTAGTGGAGTGGTGTTTGAGATTTCCAGCGTCACAAACCCTTCCCACTCCGGTTCAAACGGCGTGACATTCACGATAATTCCACAGCGAGCATAGGTGGACTTGCCCACGCAAATGGTTAGGATGTCCCGAGGAATCTTGAAGTACTCCACCGAGCGGGCCAGCGCGAAGGAATTTGGCGGCACAACGCAGCAGGCGGCTTGTAGGGTCACAAACGACCGTTCATCAAAATTCTTGGGGTCCACCACCGTGGAATTCACGTTGGTGAAAATCTTAAACTCATCGGCCACGCGCAAGTCATAGCCATAGGAAGACAGCCCATAGGAGATCACGCCCTCCCGTACCTGCTTCTCGGAGAAGGGGTTAATCATGTCGTGCTCTTTGGCCATCTTGCGGATCCAGCGATCACTTTTCAGCATGCAGCTCCCTTGTGAAGAGAATTGAGTAATTGGGAAATTTGGTAATTGAGTAATTCTAAAAGACTTCTGGAAATTGGGCTAAATTCCCCAATTTCTCAATTTCCTAATTACAAAATGTTTACGGGCTGGGTTCGGACATCTTAAGGGACAAAGGCTCCCGTTGACAATCTCTGTTATGTCCCTTAGCATCAATGACTTGGTGGGCAGTTTGTGACTCCGCCGCTGGGAGCTCCCTGTGATCAAGCTCGATATCATCAACGAAGTGGTCAACAAAACCGGAATCACCAAAACCAAAGCGGAAATGGCCGTCGAAACCGTTTTCGAAAGCATGAAGCGGTCGTTGTCCAAGGGCGATCGTATTGAATTGCGGGGATTTGGCGTGTTTAACGTTCGTCCGCGCAAGACTGGCATCGGCCGCAATCCGCGCACCGGGGCCGAGGTTTCCATTCCTCCGGGCAAGGCGGTGCGGTTCAAGCCAGGCAAAGAGTTGCAGTCCATCGATTGAAGGAGATAGCCCGTTCCCTTTGTCCCTTCTCCGCTGACTCCTGTCAGCCAGTATGATTGTATTCGTCATCTAACGGCCCTTTGATGTCTGATCTCCATTCCCCAATCCCTACGGCGACCGAGTTTGAGCGCCCCATTGAAGTATTTGTGGTCCGGCCTTACCGGCCCCGGTATTGGCTGCACGTGTTGTTATTGGTGGTCACTTTTTTCACCATGCTGGTGGTGGGATCGCGGATGCAGTTCAACTTCATGAACGGCATCCCTATTTTTACTGCCGGGGATGAGTACCTTGGTTTCTTCCCGATTGCCTGGGCGCTGGCAGATCCTTCGCGGCTTTTGCTCGGTGTCCCTTTTGCAGTCGCATTGATCTTCATTCTGCTGGCGCATGAGATGGGGCACTACATCTACTGTAGGCGGAACGGTGTAGTCGCCACGCTGCCCTTCTTCCTTCCTGCGCCCACGTTGATTGGAACGTTAGGAGCGGTCATTCGCATCAAGTCACCCATCCGCACCCGTGCTGCATTGTTTGATATCGGAATCGCTGGACCCATTGCCGGCTTTATCGCGGCGGTTGGGACTTTGCTGATCGCATTGGCATTGTCACAACCACTTGCAGCAAATGCTCCTGCCGGCGACTTGAATCTCGGATATCCATTGATTTTTCAACTCGCTCACACATTAATGGGTTCGTTCGGAACCGGCGGTGTACCACTCAGCCGCATGAATTTACATCCCATCGCTGTTGCCGCGTGGGTGGGGATGTTTGCCACGGCGCTTAATCTACTTCCCAGCGGGCAGTTGGATGGCGGACACATCGTATACGCCCTCTGGCCCAAGGCTCATCGCTATGTCTCCTGGCTGGTGGTGGGGATTCTGGTTTACTTCGGATGGCACTACATCGGATGGAGGCTTTGGGCGTTTCTGGTGACTGCCATGAACATTATGTCCTGGCGCCAGCAGCAGGCGCCTGAATATCCTGAGTTGCCGCCTGATCGCTGGGTGCTGGCCGTGATCGGATTGGCCTTATTAGTACTCACGTTTACGGTGGTTCCGTTCTATGGAGATGGATTGCACTGGCGCTAGGTTGGACAAATATCAGTTTCCAGACGCCAGTTCTCCGTTCTCAGGAAGGACGCCGTCATCCACCACTCGAGAAGTCATCTCCGCAGGGGGTTCTCCGCCAACCATTCCCTGGGCAACAATGAGACGCCGGGCTTCCACGCGCACTTTGGGCAGCCTCACACCGAACCACGCCGCTCCACCCAGGCAAGCAATTGAGCCGAGCATTACAGCCATGGGAGCTCCCAGCCGGTCTGCCGTAGCTCCGCCGAAGAATGCGCCGATCGGTGCCATTCCCATAAACATCATGGAATAGAGCGCCATCACGCGCCCGCGCAACTGGTCAGGAACCATGGCCTGAATCAGGGTGTTCGACGAAGACATTTGCAACATCATGCAGAAGCCAACCGGCAGCAGCATTGCGACGGAAAGCCAAAAATGCCGCGAGAATGAGAACAGCAGCAGACTCAATCCGAAGCCGGCGCATGACAATGCTACCCATCTTCCTAATCCTTTGACGCCGGTGCGAGTAGCCAGTGCTAATGCTCCCAGGAGAGCACCCACTCCCGTGGCACCCATAAGAATCCCTAAGCCGCTGGCCCCTCGATGCAGGACCTTGTCTGCAAAGATCGGCATAAGCACGGTATAGGGCATGGCCACCAGACTCACCAGTCCCAGCAACGTCAGAATTGCCCGTATCGGTACGGTGCGCCGCACAAAATCAAAACCTTCGGCGAGATGAGTGAGCGGGGACGCTGATTTGGCCAAGGCCATCGGACGGGTTACTTGCATCATGAATAATCCGGCGAGCACCGCGAGGTAACTCACCCCGTTGATGGCAAAGCACCATCCTTCACCAACCTTCGCGATCAAGATGGCGGCGATTGAGGGACCGATGATACGAGCCCCGTTAAACATCGAAGAGTTGAGTGCGATGGCGTTCATCAAGTCTTCTTTCCCCACCATGTCCACCAGAAAAGACTGCCGCGCCGGTATGTCGAAGGCGCTGACGATTCCCATTAAAGCGGCCAGTACCAGAACGTGCCATTTGGTTACAACATGGGCAAGGGTAAGCACCGCCAGTGCGGAATCGAAAATCATGGAGAAGGTCTGGGTCCAGATCACGACTTTGTGGCGGTTGTTGCGGTCGGCAACGATTCCTCCTATTGGTGCAACCAGGAACACCGGGAATTGGCTGGCAAACCCGATTACACCTAGCCACAGTGCGGAGTGAGTCAGGCGATAAACCAGCCAAAGTTCAGCAGTGGTCTGCATCCAAGTGCCGATAAGCGAGATCAGTTGGCCGCTGAAAAATAGTTGGAAGTTGCGGTGGCGAAGAGCGGGGAAAGCCAGCGAAAATCGGCGTGAACTATGACTCTTCATCAATCGTTATATGGATGTTAATTCATGGCTTCACGATGCGCGGCCGCAAGATGCACCAAAACCGTTGCAGTCACCAACTTGTAACTTCCCGTGGGCATCGAATTGGGGTAGAGTCGGGGAAGTAAACGCCAGGTTCGTCTTGCGGTTGGGCCCCCTGTCAGGGCTTCTTAAGTTCATACGCGCTCTCGCGTGACCGTCCCCCGACGCAGTGGCCGCTGCGTATTCGAGTTTTCGGCCATGGGAGGAACCCATGAGCACGACCCAGGTTCGAATTGAACGCCGTGCCTCGCAACGCTTCGAGTTTCAATTGCCGGTGGTCATTGCTGCTTCCGGCTGCGCCGGAAGCGGCTTCACACAGGATTTGAGTGGACGGGGCGTTTCCTTTATCACCGACATGAGTTTGGTGGAAGATACTCCAGTCGAGCTTACCTTGATGATGCCGTCAGAGATCACCCTGGGTGAGAACATGCGGGTCCGCTGTCGGGGACAGGTAAAGAGGGTCCAGGCCCTCGACGTGGCTGGTAAAAGCTCCGTGGCAGTACATTTTGCTGGCTATGAATATCTGCCAGCCGAAAATACTTCCAAAATCAGCTACGCCCCTCCTGTAGGCTCAGCGGCGGATGAAGCAGGATCAATGCACACCTTTGATTGGAAAAGCGCCACCAACCTGGCCCATCGGTAACTTCCTCCGCTTAAACCTTTGCAGCTAATGGACTTGATTACACACGATTGTGCTATTTGCAAGCTTCCTTCTTTTGCATAAAATAGAGAGTAACCCCAAGAAGAACTTCGATCCTCCTGAAAGTAAAAGTTCCCGGGCAGTTTTTATCCGCTATGATTAGCGGCTGATCCGTGGAGAGCAGTCTGTACGCTGGTTTGTGAAAGGTACCAAAGTCACTTGGCGGACGAATCTGTAGAACCATACCATTGCCCAAGACTAGGATAAGCACGATGAGGGGTTGGCCATGCAGGGCGTAGCCGTTGCAGTCCTGACCGAAGACAAAGAACGGCTGCCCGTGCTCCGGCATCGTCTGGACAACACCCAGGTTGGACATTCTGTGTTCAGCTACGCGGGGTTCCCTGCCGGGCCTGCGGATCCCATTCTGCGGCAAATTCAAGATGTCCACGCAGAAGTCGTTCTGGTTGATATTGATCTGCGCAATGAGCAACGCGCGCTGACTGCGATCGAACTGATTAAATCCTCCACTAACGATCTCACGATTTTTGCTGTAGGCACGATGACCAGCCCAAATACGATCGTATCGGCCATGCGGGCCGGTGCAGGTGAATATTTGGAGCGGGACTCAGCCGCAGAAGTTATTGCCGAAGCGCTTAGCCGCTTTTCTACGGCACGCAGTAAAGCGCGATCAGCTTCCGGGAGGGCCCGTATATTCACCGTGACCAACGCCAAAGGCGGCGCGGGTGCGACGACTGTAGCGGTCAATACCGCGACTGCATTGCAGGAAATTCATGGTGGCGTTTTGCTAGTGGATTTTGCACCGCTCGGACATGCGGCGCTTCATCTAAATCTGCGCCCGGCTTTCGGCGTTTTTGACGCCCTGCAAAATCTGCATCGCCTGGATCCATCTTTACTCAAGGGATTACTGACACAATGCAACGGCGGCTTGCAGTTGCTGGCGGCCCCACAACAGCCGTTCTCGCTGGCCCCGACCGCCGCGGAACTCGCGCGCCTTTTTGATTTCCTTGTGGCTCAGTTCAGTTATGTTGTAGTCGACTGCTCCAACCGGGTTGACGCGACCGCACGTTTGCTCTGCGAATTATCGAATGCGGTGCTTCTGGTCGCACAGACCGACGTGGTTTCATTGTGGAGCGCCGGCCGCATGCGTCCTTACCTTGAAGAAGGAGCGTCCCGCGACCGCGTGCGTCTGGTCCTGAACCGCTACAAGAAGATCCCCGGCTTTAGCGATGAAGATGTCGAAAAAGCTACCGATTGCAGATTGTTGTGGAAGCTGCCCAACAACTATCAGGCTACAGCTCCATCCATTGACAAAGGCGTACCCGTAACTTTCCAGGAAAACAGCGACATTGCGCGGTCATTCCGCGGCTTGGCGTCCGCCTTAGCCGAGGCTTCGGTCAGTTCTGAAGGCGCCCTTGATTTGGTCTACCAGCACGATAAATCCGACCGCAAGAAAAAGGCTGCGGGCGGATTAATGATCTCCCCGCTGCGCGCAGGCCAGTAGATCTACTTCCCGGTTGCGGCTTTCCCTTCGACAGGTGCATAAACCGCTGGATTGGTGCAAACCTCATAATATTTCCGCTCCGTCCATTCTTGCAGGGAGAACGTGGACAGATCGATTCTGGGCATACGGCTTGCGCGGACCACGATCTTGCGGAAAATGTCGTTTCCCAGGGGCACTAGAGCAGTGTGCAGCTGAAAGCCTTCCGTTCCCCAAAGTTGGGGAAGTTTGAGCTGGAAGTTCTCAACTGCAACTTCCTGGCATAGCTTCTGGAACGCGCCTTCGTTCATGCGTATGCCGCCCAAGTTGTAATTCAAGATGAACTCATCGGGAGTCTCTGCCGCTTCCGCGCTCCCGGTGGTCTGAAACACATAGACGTGAAACGGGCTTCCCATCTGTTCAATGCTTTTGCGCACACGCTTATTGCAGGATGACAAGCGGTCACTTTCGTTCAGAGCATCGGAGATCATGATGCGGTCGTCGCCGTCCAGCAGGTACATGGGGGCAGCCCCCTGATAGGAGATCCCAATGCCTAGTTCCAAAGCCGGCAGCCCGGCCCGCTCCAAAAGCTGATTGTATCCCCGGACGATCTCAATCATCTCGCGTGCCAGGACACAGGCACGGGCAACGATCAAGCCCGGCTCTCCCTCGCGTTCCAGAATGGCGAGAATGATGGCGTCGCCTTCCAGGAACACTTTGGTAGCACCATACTTGGTGAGCAGCTTGTTTACTGGATCATAGAAATTAAGGCTGAAGTAAGACGCCGGATTCAACCCCCGCGCCATCAGCGATTTGGTCAACCGCGAAGAGTCACGCACATCGGCCTTGATCACCACATGCCCCAACACTTTCTCTTCAATCGGCCTTTGCTCATCCGGCAGTAAGAACTCATACAGCGTGCCATTCATGGCGGAGAGTTCCCGCATTTTGGGATTGCCGATCAGGTTTACGCTGTCCAGGGCTGCATTGAGGGCTTCCAGCCTGCGAAGGTCGCGGTGATAGCGCAGAAAATCGCGCAGGAAACGGGCCGCCATTTTCTCGCGCTCCGCGCCCCGGCAGCCATCCACCCGTGACACGGCTGCCGTCAAACTACGCGTGGATAACTTGCCGTGATCGGCAATGAGTTTCTCCACCCGTTCGCGTTCTTCTGGCGAAACCAGAGCGTTCTTTAATTGCTGCGCGTTGATCTGGGGTGAATATTCCACCAGCAGGGGTACAACCTCATAGGACGCGATCACATAGTTCATCAGCTTCTCGCGTTCCAACAGGTCCACCCAGATTTCAAGACGGGCTTTCTGCGAGTAGGTATCCGTGCTGGACTCGCTGGTGGAGCCTGTGCCTACCAGCTCTTGCCCATTTTCCGCGACATTGAGCCAGGCGTCTATGGTGGAATCGTCGGCGAACTTCGCTCCCAGTTCAGGGGACCGTAGAAAGCTACTGACCATGGACCTGACGGCGGCAAAGCGGTCGGGATCACGATCGAAATTGCCCAGCATGACGTAGTTCTCAGCGTTGAGATAATTGTCGCGCCCGTCTTCGGTAAAGATCAGCGGGTTCTGGAACAGCCGGTATTGCGCATCCGCGCCAGAACCGAACAACGAGCGCCGCATACGGGCCAGAGTCTCTTTTTCAATTTCACGCAGAGTTGTGAATAACTCCTGTGCTGTCTTGCGTTGAATAATCTTCTTTGAAACTTGAAAACCCGCGACCCGCTCGCGATACTCCATGGCTTTTTGCTGCCGTACGCCTTCATAGCTTTTGAGCATCATGCGGCAGCGTTCCAGCACCTGAGCAAACTGGGCGTTAAGCTCCGTGCGCAGAAATTTGATGACCGCCAGGCGGGCCACCATGTCCATCGCAGGATTGCTGGCGGTTTTGGCGCGATTTAGCGCCGCCACATGCAGTTCAGCAAGCAGACGCTTGAGATCGGAAGGTTGCGCTTTGGATACCGCCTTCGCCGCCGGGTTTCCACCGATGAAATAATTCCCAGTGGGACGTGCGGGAGCTTCTGCTGCGACCAGCCCTTCTACCATTCCGTGGCGTGTAATCAGCCGCGCGACATGCAACCGTGCCTGTTCTACAAACTTTGGGCTGAGGTGAACATCATGGCGCAGATTGTCGATGCCTAATTGCAGACCGGTCAGGGAAAGCGAAGGTGCATAAGAAGTCAGCGAAGGCGGTTGAATTTCCTCTTTAGACTGGCCGAGCCGAAAGATAGGTAAACGTGGCATGAGTATGGTTCTTACGCACAACCACTGCCGGCGTAAGCTAAGCGCGGAAGGGTCGAATACCGGCTAAACCTCCCTTTCAAATTCTCGGATTTCAGCCTGGTAGAAGCCTAGCATCGGGGTATCAGGGGTCCAACGTTACCCAAGTTACGTTCGTGAAAAGCGTTGCGAAACAGCGGGCCGCAGACCGGGTTTGACGGGTTCGCCGAGAACGGCGAACCGGTGATACGCCCTTGATCTCTGGGGCAGATCGACACTCTCTCACCGAGATATTGCGTCAGGGCAAGGTTATCGATCCGAGCAACCGCAAAGGTCGCGAGTACCTTAGTCACGATGCAGTCCCGAATCTGGAAGCGTATGATTCGGAATGTTAGGAAGGCTGCGGAAGACTTTCAGGGGGGTCACGCAATGTGGCGTGACGTACGTCCTCTGCAACCTCGAAGGCGTGGACGTGCGTATCGCCACGGCCTTCCGCTGGCCACAGGGAACCCATGAAACGGCTGCGTTTTGTTGTTTCGCTGACTACTACAGAAAACGATTACCAGATGGAGCAGAGCAAGGCGGCAGAAGAAGCAGCCCGAAAGCTCGGAGTGGATCTCCAGATCATCTACGCCGACAATGACACCATCACCCAGAGCCAGCAACTTTTAAACATCATTCAATCGCGGTCCGACTCTCATCCGGATGGAATCCTTTTTGAACCGGTGGGGGGAACGGCCCTGCCTCAGGTGGGCAAAGCAGCGGTTGCCGCTGGAATTGCATGGGTCGTCCTGAACCGTGAGATCGAGTATATTTCTGACCTGCGCAGGGCCTTTCGCGTACCTATCTTTACTGTGGCCGCGAATCACGAAGAAATTGGCCGCATCCAGGCCAAGCAGGTTGCCGCGCTGCTGCCGAAAGGCGGGTCGATCCTATATATCGAAGGGCCGTCAGAGAACTATGCGGCCAAGCACCGTACGGTCGGTTTTTACGAGGCCAAACCACAGAATATTCAGGTAAAGAGCCTCCGTGGACAGTGGACCGAAGCCAGCGCGCACAAGGCGCTCGGTTCATGGTTGCGCTTGTCCACCTCGCGCCAGACTAAGATCGATGCCATTATCGCGCAGAACGACGCGATGGCCGTTGGCGCGAGAAAAGCTTTTCAGGAAATCAGCGAGATTCGGGATAGAGATCGCTGGTTGAACCTCCCCTATACCGGCGTTGACGGTGTACCCAAAACAGGCCAGGCATGGGTGAAAAGCGGCTTATTGGCTGCCACCGTCGTGGTCCCTACCAACACTGATATGGGGCTGGAAATGCTGGTGCGGGCAGTGCAAACTGGCGCACAACCGCCGGAACGCAGTTTGACCATGCCACACTCGTGCCCAAGCGTGGAAGACCTGGCGCGCGCGCACGCGGAGAAATCGCGGGCGCTGTCGGTGTAAGCGGAAACCGGCGTTTTTGCCGCATCACCTTCCCTGCTAAAGTAGTGGCTCTTGTCTGGGAGCCACTATGCCAACACTCATACCTCAACCCACTCGTATCACCGCCGCAGGCAATAAACCCAAACTGATTGATGAATACATTGGCCGCGTAAACTCCAAGACTTCCGCAGCCAGCGTCGCGCACATGCGCAGCCCGCAAGGCTGGGAAGAACCGGGGCAGAGCCCTGAGTTTGACGAGTTCACTATTGTCTTGAAGGGTATGGTGCGGGTCGAGCATAAAGGCGGCACGCTGGATGTGAACGCGGGACAGGCGGTAGTTGCTCACCGTGGGGAATGGGTCAAGTATTCAACCCCGCAGGACGGAGGAGCGGAATATATCGCGGTTTGTTTGCCTGCGTTTTCGATGGAGACAGTCCATCGCGACAGCTAACACGAACAAGCCTACGGTTCGTCGGCCGAATCGATATATTCCACGCCTAGTTCTTTTAGCTTTGTGCGAAGGTCATACATATCCAAGCCCAGTTCACCGGCACGAAGCCTCTTGCGAGCATTCTCTTCTTTTGCCTGACGCTGCTGGCCGAGCTTCACCGTTTCTGCGGCGTGTTGCCGCGACACAACCACTACGCCATCTTGATCGGCCACGATCACATCTCCGGGATGAACCAAAGCTCCTGCGCAGACCATGTCCACATTTACAAAGCCAGCGGTAGCTTTCACAGTACCTTGGGACGAAATCGCTTTTGACCAGACCGGGAAATTCATGGTGGTCAAATCGGCAGTATCGCGCACGCCCGCATCAATGATTAGTCCCACTATTCCGTGGGCTTGACAGGACGTAGCCAGCAACTCGCCGAACATGCCATCAGATGATTCGGACAACGTCGCAACCACAAGCGCGTCCCCCGGCGCACAAACCTCGAGAGCGGCATGGATCATCATGTTGTCGCCGGGATGGCACAACACGGTGACTGCCGGCCCCGCAAGCCGGGCACTCGTATAAATCGGGCGCATGTAGGGATACATCAGTCCGGTGCGTCCCTGGGCTTCATGGACCGTGGCGACACCTTGCTTTCCAAGCTCGCGGACAATGTCAGCGGGTGGTCTTTCGATTTTGCGCACAATTCTAGGTTTCATGGGGATCTAGCTTAACTCGCCGGTCACCTGCGGATAGTAGCGTTGATAGGCTTCGGCGTATTTGATTTCCTTCTTGCCCGAATTTCGCACAGCCTGAACGCCCCTGCGTACGGCGAGGTCCGTGTAGTACTGCCATAGATGCTCTTGCGCTTCCATGGATTCCATCGCTTTACGCTTGCGTTCGAACACCGGTGTAATGTCGAGCAGAACCTGCGGCTTGAAGTCACACTGCTCGGGCTGATGGGGCTCAAACATGAACACTGGAGGAGCTGCCAATTTTCCACCCTCGGCAGGATATCCAGCCGCCTGCGCGTACACGCGAGTGCGGATGGTCAACTGCGATGCTTCCGGATGGTCCGGATTGTATGGATCGGCGAGCGAGTGGGTGAGCACAATCTCCGGCTGATGGCGGCGGAATTCGACCACCATTTCGTGGATGGTCTCCTGCGATGCCTGAATCGGATAGTCCTGGCAATCGAAGAAACGGATTTCTGCCCCAAGAATTTCCGCAGCTTTTTCGGACTCGGCGCGCCGGGACTCTTTCACCCGCTCCAACGTCATGCCGGGCTGCTTCCACAATCGCTCTGACTCGCCGCGTTCTCCGCACGACAAGCAGAGTATGCGTACTTTGTACCCACGTTCGGCGTAGAGAGCGATCGCTCCTCCCGCTCGCCAAACAAAATCGGCAGCGTGGGCACTCACCACCAGCATAGTTTTGCTTGCGTCGCCCATTTTTTGGTTAAGCCACCCACGCGGCTGGGTTAGTCACTGCCATACAGCGGACTTCCTGCGGCGAGAATCCATTGTCCAGCAGTTTGCCCGCAAACATGGCAAATCCCTCGGCAACCGGAGGATTGATCGGTTGCCCCAGGTCGGTTGAAAGAATACAGCGCTCAGGACCGACTTTGCGAATGCTCTCCAGGACTGCTTCCCACGGGGCTTTTCCGGTATGCATGGTAGTAAAGCAGTGTTCGATCATCGCGCCCATCTGAGCTAGTTCTACTTGTTCAGGCGCGGAAAAGTTCTGGGAAGGAAATTCGGCGTGGGTGATCAACACCTTCTTAAGTTTCATTTCGACCGCAGTCTTTACCAGAGGAAAAATTTCATGACGGCCCAGATGTCCCGTCGCCAGAATCATATCGTGACGGGCGATCAGTTCTAAGCAGGACCGCGCGCCCTGCGAAACCTTGCCAGCAGAATCCAAAACGGTCATGCGAGCAGGTGAAATTCCCATCGCCGCCAGTTCTCGTTGGATTTCAGCCCAGAACGGCAGCTTCTTGTGGCCTCCACCAGGCAGGCCCGCAGTCTCGTTCTCTGCATCCACGGTGGGCATCCAGACAATTTTGCAGCCCGACCGTCCCGCAATTTCCACCGCCACAGGATTCAGCCCACCCACCGCATGATTGAGTGTGATCGCTCCAAATGCAGAAATCCCAGGTACCGCTTTCGAGACCACCTTGGCGCGTTCCGCCGTCTGCACATAGTGCGACTTCAGCACGAACCCGCACAGGCCATGCGCCAGGAACTCCTTTGCCAGATCGAGGTCATCAATCCGCCGGCCGATCACATCGGGAGCAACATGCACCTGCAAGTCATAGGCGCCACGGATTACCTCCCATGCACTTTCAGAAATCTTGCCGGTGGATGTGGCTTCAGGTGTCATGCGGCTTCCGGTGGAGAACAAATCTTAAACCGCAAGAGCCGCAAAGAAAAGCCGCAAAGAGCGCAGAGAACGCAGTGGTTAGAATATGAGCACTGGCTGCGGTTAGTTCGAGGAATCAGCAGCAAAGGCTTTATCCGGCTTGGTATTTCCGCCGGTCACGTCTTGCACCAGCTCCAGTTCGCGTTCGCTAAGAGGCTCGCAACTTTCTTCTTCGAGGATTTGTACGCGACGCGCAGTCATCGTTATCGGCTCGAGGTAAATAATCTTTCCATCCCGCACTTTGATTTGGAAGCGAAACCAGTCTGTACGGTACATTCTTCCCGAAGCAAAGAATGTGACCGATGCCGCGATTGGCCCCTCAAATTCATCGCCGGTAGCGGTCACCAGGCGGCGTTGAAAATTCTGGGTCCAGGTTCTACCCCCAACCAGAGGCTCATTCAGGAAAACCTTTTCGAACGGGACCACGTGAGAAAGCCTGCGCAACTGCACCAATTGGAGAAGGACGGAAATTTTTGCCAGGTTTGTAACGATAAGATCGGCATCGCTGGCGGAAATTCTGGCCAGTTTAATGTGCAGTTCTGGGGCCCATTCCCGCTCGAACTCCTCGCGCGCCAACGCCAGACTCTTTTCGGCGGATACAGCGTAGCGCAAAGTGGCCCGCGCCATCATGATACTCAGAAGGCTGGTTACTACTGTCGCAATGATCGGAATGGAGTTTACAACTTCACCGAATATCGATCCCCAACGCATAGGATTGCAGTCTAGCCATGCCGTGCGGTGTGGAACAGATGCGCATAGTATTAGAACCGAGCGGATGTAGTCTTAAGGCGTTGGTAACAGCGAGGTAACCCTTACTTCCGTAAAGGCATGCGTTGTCAGCAGTTAGCCAAATTATCGTGATTTTCCTAAAGCCCAAACCGCCCAGCCCCGAAAGGGGGTTGGGCGGTAGTAGCTTCTCTACCAGCCAAGATCCTGAAGCAAGGGAAACGTCATATCGTGCGGTGGAGTCACTTTGTGAGTGAGGTCCCCGTTGATTACCGGCTCCATCAACTCTTAGTTCCATTATTAACAGCCTGTTCTGCAAGGGAATTTACATTAGCTGCAAAACTCATGGACGCAACCAGTCCGGTTGCCACTGGAGGAAATACGGAAGCTAGGGCTCTCGTTCGCGCGCGGGGTCGGAAGTAAAGATGAACGAGGGTAGAAACAGGAGGTGGGGCGCCTCTGGGGCGACTCTTACTCCTAGGGGGCTTCGATCAACTCCATTTTTCCGTCGCGGGTACGGTGCAGAACCATAACCTTGCCTTTAGGATCACGGAAGACAAAAACATCGCGGTCGCGAAAGTGGACCTCTTTGATGGCTTCTTCCAGGGTCATGGGCCGGATGGCCACGGCATCGCTGGAATGAACCAAATGCACATCGGTGGTTTTGGCAATCGCCGGGAATTTATGTACTACTACTGACACGACAGTCTTGTCGGATCCGCCAGGAGCTGACGTGACTGCTTCGGCAGGAAGTTTGCCGGCCCATTTTTTCTGCTGATGGCGTTTCTTGCTGCGCCAGCGGGTCTTGTATTTGACCGCCTGCTTTTGCAGGTGGTCCAGCGCTCCTCCGATAGCTACGGTCATGTCTCCAGCCTGGGCCAGGCCAACTAGCGGACCATTGCGCGGGGTGATGGTGATCTCTGCTTTGTGGCGGTGTTTCTCTACTGTGAGGATCACCTTCGCGTCAAATTTGTCGCCAAGGATTTTTCGGATTTTCGCCAGTCCGGTTTCAACTTCTTTGCGGTTGGTAGGGGTGATTTTGTGCTGCCTGCCGGTGTATTCCACATTCATAGCTTTAGCTCTTGGCTTTTAGCTCTTAGCCATTAGCTTGAACCCCAACTTGGCCGACTTTAGCCAAGAGCTCCAAGCTAATAGCTAAGAGCTGATCTATTTCTTGACTCTACGTTGATGAGTGCTCGGGATGTTCATGTCCTCTCGATATTTGGCGACGGTACGGCGCGTAACCTGTATTCCCTGCTGTTGCAGAATGCGGGTGATCTGTTCGTCGGTCAGCGGCCGCGTGGGGTCCTCATCTTCGATTAGCTTTTTGACCCGGCGCTTCAGGATCAGCAACGACGTTCCGCCGCCTTCCGGCCCCTGTACGCTTTCACTGAAGAAATAGCGCAGTTCAAAGACACCCTGCGGAGTATGCGCATATTTACTGGCTACCGCGCGGCTGACCGTGGATGGATGCACGCCGATCTCTTCGGCTACCTCCTTGATCATCATGGGCTTGAGCTGATCAATTCCGTGCTCCAGGAAGTCCTGCTGGCGGGCGACGATGGAATAGCACACCTTGGTGATGGTTTGCTTGCGCTGCTCTATGTTCTTGATGAGTTGAATGGCACTCTTGTAACGCTCCTTGACGTAGTTGCGCGTATCCTTATCGTTAACGTCACGCGTCATCAATCGCTTATAGGCCGGGTTCAGGCGGAGTTGAGGAAGATCTTCCTCATTCATTACTACCAGCCACTCATCGCCGTGCTTAACAAAAGCGACATCCGGTTCGATAAGCCGCGGCTGAACGTTGTTGTAGCGCAGGCCGGGGCGCGGATCGAGGGTCCGGATATATTCCAGGGCCGCCTGCACCGCTTCAATGGGACGATTGATAGCCTTGCCGATCTCTTTGTGTTGTCGGGCTTGTAAACCACGAAGATGCTGGTCTACGACGGCTATGCAGTCGGCCAGCACCTGAGCTGTCGCGTCACCATTGCCATTTCCGTTGCCGTTCGTGGAAGCATCGTGCTTCCCCGATTCCTGATGTTGCTGATGGAAATGTAATTGGGCCAGCAGGCATTCCCTGAGATCGCGGCAACCTACGCCCGGAGGATCCATCTGTCGTACCAGTTCAAGCGCCTCATGGAGATCTTCCAAGCTGAAGTTTGGCTTGTAGGCAGGTCGTGGAGCAGGAGTTGCGGCCTTGGCTGGTTCAGGAGCCATGGGCGCAGGAGCTGGGGCAGCGGCCGCCACCATATTGCCGTTCGTGGGAATGAAACCCGGGTCTGCCCCGATCCATTCTGACGACGGCGCAGCCGCTTCCGTACTAACACGATCCTCAAGTTCGGGTGTACCCAATCCCAATGCGGCCGCTTCTTGGACTACTTTCTCAACCACCGTCGCATCCGCTTCCGGCGATGCCGGTGGCGCGACTCCCATGAGTTCATCGTCGCTGGCAATCAAGTACCCGTCTTCGTTCAAGTTGCCAATGATCAGCTCGGCGGCTTCACGAACTTTCCGGCTCACAGACAATGCCCCCAGTTGCCAGGCAAGGTGATCGGTAAGATTGGTGGGCTTGGAGAGAAAATTCTCGAACGATGGGCGTTCGAACTCCTCCATTTCGCTGGGGCTGCGGTAACCGGGATCGAGGTAGTCTTTGAAAAACGAACCAAAATCAATTTCTTCGAAGGGGTCTTTCTTCTCTTCCGCAGTGGCTGGCGCCTCTTCTGTTGTGGAGGCAGCCGACAAGCGGTCGCGCTCCTCCTCCTTGCGGCCCACTTCATCAATCATGGGGACAGAATCTTCGAGTTCCTCGAGGACCGGGTTTTCCACCATCTCGGCAGTGATCATGTCCTTGAGCTCAAGCTTGTTGAGCGCCAGGACGCTGACCATCTGCACCAGTCCCGGGGTGAGGATCTGCCTCTGCGAAACTCTCAGATTCAGTCTGGGTTGTAAGAGCACCATAGTTAGTCGTTGGTCTTTGGTCGTGGTCGCTGGCCCTAGCCCGATTTGGCTAATGACCAACGACTAACGGCCAACGACCTCTCTCACACCAAAGAAAAACTTTCGCCTAAATAAACTCTTCTTACTTCAGGATCGCTGCCAAGCTGCTCAGGCGTTCCCTGCCGGAAAATCCGGCCTTCATTAATAATGTACGCACGGTCCGTGACCGAAAGCGTTTCGCGTACATTGTGATCCGTTATCAAAATGCCAATCCCACCGGCCCGCAGATCGCTGATAATCTTTTGCAAATCTAAAACCGCAATGGGGTCAATGCCCGAGAACGGTTCATCCAGCAAAATGAACGTCGGGTTGATGCACAAGGCCCGGGCAATCTCTACCCGGCGACGTTCCCCCCCGGACAGCGCATAGCCGCGGTTCAGCCGGATATGCTCCAGCCCAAGCTGGTCAATCAGCGTTTCCATCTTTTCCCGACGTTCATGCCAGGAGATGGGCTGCGCTTCCAGCACCGCCAGAATGTTTTCCTCTACAGTGAGCTTTCGGAAGACCGAGGCTTCCTGCGGGAGGTAGCTGATGCCATACTGGCGGGCCCGCAGATACATGGGCACGTCAGTGATATCGTCCTCGTCCAGCAGAACCCGGCCTGTGTCGGGAGGTATCAGGCCAACAATCGTGTAGAAAGTTGTGGTCTTACCGGCGCCGTTAGGCCCTAATAAACCAACAACTTCACCCTGATTTACGCGAAGGCTGACTCCATTCACGACTCGTCGGCCACGGTACGATTTGCCGACTTCGTCGGTGGCCAGAGTACGCATTTATCGTACCACTCGCGTCTGGGTAACCACGGGGGATGCAGCGTTACCTTCTACCAGCACCCTATCATCGTGTCTAAATAAAGTCAACGAAACCCCGGTAATCTTGCCCTGTTCGGCATCAAAAATGCAAGGCGGCCCGCCGGTGAGGACAAACTTGTCGTCGGCTGCGGTGTAGACCAGCTGGTCCCCCGTGGCCTGGCGTTTGGCTTGGTTGATCTTTACCTGATCGTGCGCCACTACTCGATCCAATTTTCCTAGATTATTCATTGAAGTGGATGCGGTTTCGCCGCTCGCCTGAAGAAAAACATCCAGGGTCCGCGCCGTAATGGTCAGGTCGGTCCACTTTGCTACCACATTTCCCTTCAAGGTGGGCTCTGCGTTCGTTGTCGGTGTAGGCAAGATGGGTGGCATTCACCGTCAACGATGCGGCCTTATTCCTGTTGTCAATCTGAGTGACCAGCATTGCGACCGGTCTTCCGTTGGCGCCATTCGCGACAACTGAACGGCGATCACGATCAAATTGAATGGATGGGGCCTCAATCACGTTAGCATCCTGCCAAAGCCGGGCATTGCCACTATAGACGGCGACTGACGGACTCTTGTGCGCTGTCATGGTGCGCGCGGTGACGTGAATGGGTGAGGATGACGCCAACAGCGCACCATCCGGTTGCTGCTTCAGGTCGCTATAAGTGCTCTTCACATCTCCATCTGCGACCGCGTCGCCGGTGGCACGGTTGAGTCTTATGGAGTTCGCCGTGGTCGTCATGCCGCCGTCAACCACCCGCGACGAACCGCCGAGTGTGATCATGTGGTCCGCCACCGTGTAACGCGCGCGCTGGGCCCACGCCTTGCGTTCTCCATCCACGTAAGCAAAGTTGTCCTGCTGCGTGATGGAATCGAGTCCTTTGCCGGGATGGAAGAATGCATCGAGGACATCGCTTGTACTGACGCGATCTGGCTCGCCGGGAGTCACGGTGACAATGCGCGCACTGGGAGCGCCGTGGATCGAGGTCAATCCCTGTTCGTCAAAAGCGGCGACAAACTTTGCGGCGGTCACTAGGGTCTGTTGCGACAGCGAATTTGCATCCGAAGGACGCAAAGCAATCTGCGGCGCACCCGAGGTTTCGGCACGCTCCATATGCCGGGATTTCGAGAACAAGAAGTCCATCGCCGGCGCGGTGATTTCCAGGTCTTGCGCCTCGCCTTGGACTACCGCAGGTTTCTGATGCTGGAGCAGTTTGACGTTGCCTTCCGCACGCACCCGAGTCAACTGGTTTTTCCCAGTCAAATTGAGGGTGACGCGCCCCGCGTTGCCTTGCATCGGCTGGTCTCCTGCGGCCTCCATCTGCACGTTGCCGGAAAATGTCGCGGTACGGACATTTTCACCTTTTTCGGTCGTGAGCACTTCCAGCTGTTCTGCGCGCAGGTGAGATTCCGACACCCCCTGCGAATCTGCTTTTACATTGCCCCGTGCCAGTATCCGTTCGATCGTGCTGTCCTTGCGGAGAAAAAGCGTAGCCACGTCCGCGTCCAATGCCTGCGATTGCTGGCGTATATGAAGACCGTCGAGCACGATCGCCTGAGGAGTCTTCGTGATGGTTGCCCGGTCCGCGTTAACTGTCGCATGGCCGGCCCCATTGAATTTAATCTGGACATGCGCGTGCAACACCAGCACGTTGTCTTTTGCCCGGTAGCTCGCTCCCTCGGCTGTCCCCACGGCTTGGGGAATGCGGAATTCCACTTTCTCCGCAGTGTGCGCATCCCCGGTCTTCTGATTGAAAACCAAACCGCTGGTTTTAAGATGAATGGGGTTCTTCAATTCCCTGGGAATAGCCTGATCATCATGCGCCAGGCCCTCGGGGTTCGCCTCAAGATCAATCTGTACTTCTCCCCTGGCGGTAACGTCTCCTGAATGCGGATCGTATTCAAACTCGGAACCATAGACTTGATCGTAGCGGGTGGAATCGTGCCCATAAAGAGTGATGGCCACATCGTGCAAGGTAGTCTTTCCGCCCTGCTTGTATTGAATGGCCTTACTCGCCTGGATTTTAAACACAGTGCGCCCTTCTTCCGATTTGGAGATGGTGAACCCCTGGGCGCTCTGCTGGATCTCTAGGTTCATTTTCTCGGGGACGCGCTTCAAAGCATTTTCAATGCGCCATTTGGCGAAATAGTAGGCCCCAGCAACGACGACGATCACCAGCACCGCAGCGATCGCGAACCAGCGCCGAAGAAGGGAGACCGAGAGGGGCATCTGTGGATAGTGTAGTCCAGGAAGTTTACCTTCTGTGAGTTTCGCCGCGCCGCCCGCCTCGCAATTTGATGAGTCTCCCCTTACACTCTTCCTGCGACCATGAAGACCGTACCTGCCGCTTTACTCGACTTGCGTAACATCCGCGTG
The DNA here is from genome assembly GCA_963837365.1 of uncultured Acidobacteriota bacterium. Taxonomy (GTDB): domain Bacteria; phylum Acidobacteriota; class Terriglobia; order Terriglobales; family Acidobacteriaceae; genus CAWBXL01. The sequence continues at coordinate 324,767 of CAWIMW010000001.1, read as the reverse complement.
ATGCGCGGAGACAACGTGGTTTTGGACGACCTCAATTTGGTGATCCAAGCTGGTGAACACGTTGCCATCCTCGGGCCGAACGGCTGCGGAAAGTCCACCCTGGTGAAGACCATCACCCGCGAATGCTATCCCGTCGCGCGTGACGGCTCTTCGATGACCATCCTCGGTCACGACCGCTGGGAAGTCTACAAGCTGCGTTCCATGTTGGGCATCGTCTCCAACGATCTAATGACCGCCTGCACCGGCAATACAACCGGGCGCGATATCGTTCTTTCAGGCTTTTTCAGCAGCACACGCATTTTTCCCAACCACCAGATTCATCCCGACCAGCAGAAACTGGCCGAAGCGGCCCTTGCCCAGTTGGGGATCGTTCATTTGGCCGGCCGCAAGGTACGGGAGATGTCTTCCGGAGAAGCCAGGCGCGTGCTGATCGCCAGGGCCCTGGTCCACCAGCCCAGCACTTTGCTGTTCGATGAGCCCAGCAACTCGCTCGACTTCGCTGCCCGCCACAGCTTGCGCCAGACCATGAGCCTGCTGGCAAACTCCGGAATTGGCATAGTCATGGTGACCCACGATCTGGCCGACATAGTTCCAGAAATCGAACGAGTAGTCCTGATGTCCAAAGGAAAAATCCTAGCCGACGGCCACAAAGAACAAATGCTGGAGCCGAAACGCCTATCCGCACTATTCGGAACTCCGGTAGAGATCGCCCGCAAGGACGGCTACTACCACTTATGGTGAACAAGTCTGCGTTTGGGCAGTTAACTCGGCCAGATGTTGAGTGCCGTTTTACTAAGAATCTGCTGCTTAATCGCTTCGGGTAACTGAAGGCTGCGAAAGTCGTCGAGGTTCTTCTTAATATCCGGAACTCCCGGCCCCGGCCAATCTGTCCCGAAGAGGGTTTTGTGCGCAATCTCTTCCAGGCGAGGAAAGTATTTCAGCAGTAGCTTGGGAGGAATGCCGCTGATATCCAAAAACACATTGGCATGCCGGCGCAGCAGAAAGAAAGAAGTATTCATCCACAGCGGCCGGCCTCCGTGGGCCAGCAGGATTTTCAGCTTGGGGAAGTCCACCGCTACGTCATCAATAAAGATGGGATCGCCGTAGCGGTTGCGCGCATTGGCAAAAATAGAAGTTCCGGTGTGAAACATGACGGGAATTCCATTGGCCTCGGCGGCGCGGTAGATAATCTCCAGCTCCTTCACTCCATTTTGATAGTCATTGGGGAATAAAAGCTGGTGCGGCGGATGAATTTTGATCATACGGATGCCGAGTTTCAATATCTGTTCGACATCCACCAGAATATTCTGCGTAGTACGAGGATGAAGTCCCCCGCATGAAATCAGCCGTTTGGGATCTTCCTTCACATAATCTGCGACCCACTGATTGACCGCGCCGGTAAAACCGATCACTTCGGGGGCCACATAGTTGATGAGCACCGCGCGGTCAATGCCGCAGGCGTCCATATATTTCAAAAATGATTTGGGATTACGGCAGTACTCGGCAATTTGATCGTAGTTGGAACGCTTCTTCTTGACCAGTTCCAGAGCAGCCGGCTGGAACATCTCCATCGGGGCAATATGGACGTGGCAATCGGTGATCACGGGCGCTTCCTAGACGTGAGTAGCGGTCCGAACTCAAGCGACAGCGGAATAAATTCCCCGCAGGAAGATATCGGCAATTTCCGCGGATAACGCCTGCGGACTGCCATCCACCTTCGGGTTGTACCAGGTATGAAGCCAGTTGATCATGCCAAACAGGCTCATGGCCGCAGCCCGTGTATTGAAACTCAATCGCTTATCGCGCTTTAGTGCTTCCAGCAGATCGGTGCAACTGTGGTAGTACTGGCGCTTGAGGGCAGCCAATTCGCTGCCCAATTCTTTTTGCAGGACGTCATCTTCGTGGGAGAGGACTTTCATCGCCTTCGGCTTACCCAGAAAGAATTCCACGTGATTGGTGATAAAAGTCCGTACCCGATCTTCCGAATCCAGCACAGGTTTCAGACGTTCGCGGAGCAACTCCATGACGGTAGCGAAAAGATCTTTCTGGACCAGATACAACAGCCTCTCTTTACTTTCAAAATAGTAGTAGAGTCCTGCCAGGGACATTCCGCTCACCCGCGACAAGTCCCGCATGGACGCGCCTTCGTAGCCTTTTTCACAGAAAATTGTAGTGGCGTGTTCCAGTATCTTGGCCAGGCGGCGGTCAAAGCGCGTAACCGTTCGTGTGGTAGATACCTGCGGTGGCATAGTGTAGGTGGCCATATCTATCGAACGTTCGTTCATATTACTCAGAGCCCCCCCTAAGCGCAAGCGAATATTGAGTAATTCTCCTCATTCCTCGTATGTCTTTCTTACCAACTGACCTTTCATCTCAAAACGCGGTAGCGTACCCGATGGCACAAGGGTCACTGTAGCTGCTACCGTCAAAGTTGATTTGATCTTCTTTTCGATATCGTCTTTCAGTGTTTTGAGGTCAGCATTTCCCGCATGCTCTGCCGTTACTTTGAGCGGAGGAACAACTTTGGGTGGTGGCGCATCCAACACAATCTGAATTTCACCTGTGGTATGCGGAAAGAAGCTGGACACAATGTCTTTTACCGCTGAGGGAAACACATTGACCCCCAACACGATCAGCATGTCGTCGGTGCGGCCGATGCAACGCAATTTGAAACTGGTGCGGCCGCAGGGACAGGAGGTATCCAGGACTTCCACCCGGTCGCGGGTGCGGAATCGCAGCAAGCGGAACACATTCCCGCTCCAGGCTGGTATAGACCAGTTCCCCGGTCACGCCTTTTTCTATGGGCAGAACTTTGCCGCTGTCGGGATCGATAATTTCCACCATCACATATTCTTGACCGTTGAAGTGCATGCCTGACTGATCGGGGCACTCGCTGAAAATAATGGGCGCCATATCGGCATTTCCCAGGCCTTCGGTGACGCGGGCGCCCCAGTCTTGCTGCAATTTCGCGCGGACCGCGGGAATTCCCGCGCCGGGTTCAGCTCCGCAGAAAAGCTTTTTGAGACCCAGTTCACGCGGATCCATTTTCGCTTCGCGTCGCACCCAGTCGGCAAAATAAGCGGCGTAGGATGGGGTGCAATGCATGGCGGTCGCCTGCAACATTTGAATCGCCATCAGGGCTTTTTCCGATGCCCCTGTACCGATGGGAACAAACATGGCGCCGAGATGTTCGAGCGCGTCTTTTGAGGACAAACCGGCAACAAAGAGAGTCAACCCGGCAGCATGGATAACGATATCTTGCTTTCTGGCTCCCTGGGTGTAGAACGATCTTGCGGTGAGCTGGGTCCACATCTTGGCATCGCGACGGGTCAGGCCGACAAAACTTGGCCGGCCAGTCGTACCCGTGGAACTATGCACGCGAATGACATTGTTAATGTTGGCGGCAATGTGCTTACCGAGCGGCGGGAATGAAGCCTGACTCACGCGGAGTTCTTCTTTTGTGGTAAAGGGAAAGCGTTCAATGTCCCGCAAACGCCGGTAATCTTTCCGCTTTAGGCGAGCAGCATTGAACTTTTCTTGATAAAACAACGACTTGGCAAACAAGTAGTCCAGTTGCTTCTCGAGTTTCGCCTCTTGTAGCTTCTGGACAGTCTTGGTGGTGGCAGTCTCGATCTTTGGGTCCAGATACTCGGAAGCCATATTGGCTGGCCTGGGTAGTCAGCGGGAAACTCTATCGAACGTACGTTATAATTTGCAAGCTAAAAAATAGTCGACTTTCTCGCCATTGGCAACGAGGCCCCACAGGAAACTCTCATGCGCGGAACCATGATGGACTATCCGCTGACGCTGGTGCATCTTCTTGAGCGCGCCGGCAAATTGTTCCCGCGCAGTGAAATCGTCTCCCGCCTGCCTGACCGGTCGCTGCATCGTTACACTTACGCGGAATTCTATCGCCGCTCTCGCGCTTTGGCTGAGGCGCTGCAAAAAGCCGGGCTGCGTCCAGGAGACCGCGTGGCCACCTTGATGTGGAACCACTATGCCCATGCTGAGGCTTATTTTGGCATCCCTGTAGCCGGGGGTGTGTTTCACACTCTGAATCTGCGGCTGGCGCCAACCGACCTGGCATACATTGCGCACCATGGCGGGGCACGATTTCTGATTGTGGACGACATTCTCTTGCCGCTCCTGGAGAAGTTCAAAGACTCGGTGAAGTTTGAGCGAGTGATTGTTGTGCCGCTGTCCGGTACTGGGGTTCCGTCGGGCCACGATAACTACGAGGAGTTTCTGACTACAGCATCCGGGAGCTTTATTTATCCGGCTATCGAGGAGAACGACGCCCTCTCCATGTGCTACACCTCGGGCACGACTGGAGTTCCTAAGGGCGTGATCTATACCCACCGTTCTGTTGTGCTGCACACTTTTCTGCAAACTACCGCCGACAACTTTGCCATCAGCCACAACGATGTGCTGCTGCCGGTGGTTTCCATGTTTCATGTCAACGGCTGGGGGATGCCGTTTGTCTCGGCTTTGACCGGGTGCAAATTGGTTTTGCCCGGGCCGCACCTTGATATCGAGAGTCTTCTGGAGTTTTTTGAGACTGAGAAGATCACAGTCGCTGCGGGAGTACCGACGATTTGGTTGAGTCTGGTGGATTACCTGGAGAGGCATCCGGAGCGGCGTAAGTGCCTGCCCAACCGGGTCCTGGTTGGTGGGGCATCGCCGCCAGAAGCCTTGATCCGGAAACTGGACCAGTATGGGGTGAAGCTGATCCAAGGCTGGGGTCTGACCGAGAGCAGCCCGGAAGCTACCACGAACCAACTGAAATCCCACATGAACAATTGGCCGGAGGATGAGCAGTATGCCACCAAAGCAAAAGCCGGGATTCCAGTGCCCTTCGTGGAGCTGAGAGTTGTAAACGAATCTGGAGAAGTCCCGCGAGACAACGCAACCATGGGAGAAGTCCAGTTGCGCGGGCCGTGGGTGGCAGCCAGCTACTACAACCTGCCGGACGAAAAGGACAAATGGACCGACGACGGCTGGTTTCGTACCGGAGACGTGGGTTGTTGGGATGACGAAGGGTATCTCAAGATTGTGGACCGCACCAAGGACTTGATTAAGTCCGGCGGGGAGTGGATCAGTTCCGTCGATCTGGAAAATGCGCTGGTGGCCCATCCCAGTGTGCGCGAAGCCGCTGTAATCGCAGTGCCGCATCCCAAGTGGCAGGAGCGGCCGGTGGCAGTGGTTGTGGTTAAAGATGATGCCAAGCCGTCTGTAGAAGAATTGCGCGAGTTCCTGGCCCAGAGGTTTGCCAAGTGGCAGTTGCCGGATGAATTTGTTTTTGTCGAGCAGCTTCCGCATACATCAACCGGAAAATTGCTCAAGACGGAGTTGAGAAGGCGGTATCAGGATTTGAACTGGAAAAAATAAAAAGACCGGCAAGGCAAATGGGCCGTTCACAGCAGTGAACGGCCCATTCGGTTGAGGCGCCGGTCTAGAAAGTCAGCTTGGCTGCGAACTGGAGTTGCCGTGGATTCAGCATGGTGCGTGGCTGTCCAAAGTTTCCGTTGGCGCCAGGAATTGGTAGCGGCCCAATTCCGTCTCCGTAGTGCTGAGGTACAGGTGCCCCAAAGAAATCCGGCAACCCATAAACAGACGTAACTTCATCAACATTTTGCCGATTAAACAGATTGAAAGCATCGACGCTGAGCTCAAGTTTCGCGCGTTCATTGAGCTTTAAGGCCCGCGACACCCGCGCGTCCCAGGTGAGGAGCTTGTCGCCAATATAAGTATTGCGGCGCGAGAGTCCAACTCGATCGGTCACCGGGTTGGTGTCACCATTGGCATCGAAACCATCAAATAAGGTAAAGGGACGCCCAGACTGCGCGGTAATGATGCTGCTGAATGTCCAATCCTTGGACAGTGCCGACCCATGAGTTGGGGTACTCGCTGAAAAATTCGCCACAAAACGGTGGCGTACATTCTGATTGGAAAGCGCCCGTTCCGCTTTGTAATCAAATTGATTCTGCGGAAGATTGATGAAGGTGGTGAAATTGCCATCGTCAATGCTCTTGGAGAAGGTGTAGTTGGCATTCAAGTTGAAGTACTTGCCTAGTCTCTCGATGACCTGAAAGGTAAGGCCGTGGTAATTCGCATTGACTACACCATTGTTGAAATCAAGAAGGCCAGCACTAAGGAGTCCGGGCGCACCAGGAAATTCTGGTCCGGCAAAATGGGGCTTGCCAAACTCCAAATCCGGGGTTCCAACGCACGCGCTATGGCTGCCGTCCGGATTCAGCCAACCTTGCGCATCGCCAGGATTGCCTGGCTTCGATGTGCCAATTGGACAAGAGACATTCAAGTTGTTGCCGCGAATCAGACGATGGGCGCCCACGAACAGATATCCGAGATCCAGGGTAAGGCCACCGCCAACTTCGCGGTCAATTTCAAAGCTGGCTTGCTCGGCATAGGGAAGTTTGCTGTTGTGACGATCCATGCCTCCCGCTCCCGGCCCATTGCAGTTGAATACGCCCAAAGGAGGGTCACACTCTCCTGTCATGAATTGTGGACCATATTGCCCGGTTAACAGGATCGACATAGCTTTTTCGGCAGCCAGGTTTCCAAGTCCGGGAACTTGCGCAAGCGAAACAACTTGATCCAATTGCCAGCCCCCATCCGCTGCACCGGTTCGCACCATGGGAAGATTGATAGGAGTGTTCGCGGCACAACTAACGTCGGCGCTGGTCGGGTTGCAGAGAAACCCGGGGACATTCTTCTGGTTCCCGGTAATGAAGAAGAAGGTCATGTTGTTGCGGTCGAAGAACATGCCCGCTCCGCCACGAATCACGGTCTTGTTGTCTGGGGCATAGGCAAAACCGAACCTCGGCTGCCAACCGCCATAATAGGAGTCGATCTGCCGGCTAAGGCCAGTTTCAAAGTCCCACCGCAGGCCATAGTTCAAGGTGAGCTTGTTACTCAACTTCCACTGATCTTGAACGAAGAAACCCTGATAGCCGTGGTTCATTTGAAAACCGTAACTGGAGAACAAGCTTGGATCGAAAGCGTTCGGCCAGTTGTGATCCACCGCTCCGCCACCGAAGGGGCCGGAGGGTACGAAGCCTTCATGGTACTGATTGGCCCCCGGTCCATTCTCCCTGGGAAGTGCAACTCCGAAGAACGTCACCGCCGCGCCATTTTGGAAGTTCCCTGGGACATCCGGGCACGTTCCACTCGGTCCCGGCGCGCCTGAAATCATGGGAAGGTCCGGAAGCGCTGAATTGGAGTTGCCGGTCGTGGCGTCGTACTTTACAAAGTTGGCGAATTCCATCAAACAATCGAGACCCGGGATAACGATCCGAGCGGGAGTAAAACCAGGAAAGTTCCCGTAGTCGTTGAGGTAGTTTGAATCGTAGCCGAACTTCCAGACATGGTTACCTTTGACCCAGTCCATGGAGTCGGCAAATTGAACACGGCTCTCGTAAATAGCATCCAACGTGCCGAAATTGTGTCCGAATGACAGGTCGTTGGGAAGGTCCAGGTTTGGTTGGCCGGTGACGCCGGGGAAGTTGTAGTGCCGCCGGGCATACTGGACCAGAGCTGTGTTCACCAGATCCGGCTTTAGTAGGCTAGTCAACGAACCAACCACTGACTGATCGCGAATGAAGAGATTACGTCCTCCGCTGGCTGCTCCAATACCACCGCCGTCTTCCGTGTTCCCCACCAACTGATTCAGATCGCGCGCGTCTTCGACGTTGTAACGAACGGCAAGACGATTATTGTTGCTGATCTGATGGTCTACTCTGACGAAACCGTAATCGTTGTCTTTGGTCTTGATTGGATTTGGATTTTCCGGCGGTAGTCCTAGATATGCTTTCGCCTGGTTGATCAGGGAAATATTATCGCGGAAGTCTCCTGGGAGAACCGGCGCTTCGCCGCGCCGCACACCTTCATAGTTCATGAAGAAGAAGGTCCGGTCCTTCTTGATCGGGCCGCCGAGAGTGCCGCCGAACTGGTTCTGCCGCAGCGCAAAAGGGGCCGGGCGCGGTTGCAAAAGCGAACGAGAATCCACTCCGCTGTTTTGCAGGTAATCGTAAATCGACCCATGAAGATCATTGGTTCCAGATTTGGTCACTACGTTCACGATACCGCCCAGGGCACGTCCGGATTCGTTGCCAAAGCTGTTGTTCACCACGCGGAATTCCTGCACGGATTCTTGGGGTGGGGTAGCTCGTTGCACCCCAGTTTGCGCATTGATGAAATCGGCGCCATCTACAGTGATGATGTTGCTAAAAGAGCGCTGGCCACCAAAGGAAATCTGAGTGATTTCGAATTCAGTAAACGTGGTTCCGAGGCTGGTTCGGCCCGTGGCGACGCCCGGTGTCAACAGCGCAAAATCCGTGAATAAACGGCCGCTGACGGGAAGATTCTGAATTTGCCGGGTATCAATGACGTTGCTGATTTCAGTGCGGGTGGTTTCGACAGTTGGCGCCTCAGTCGTGACGTTGATCACTTCACCCTTAGCGGCGACTTTCAAAGTGACGTTGACGCTCGCCGTCTGGCCGACGGAAAGGACGATTCCGGAGTGCGTCGATTTACCAAAACCGCTGTAGGAAACGGTCAGCTCATAGCGTCCCGGAGGGAGCGCCGGAATCACATAGAATCCCGCATCATTGGTGGTCGCCGTATAGCTTTGGTTGGTCTCCATCTCGCGCAGGTTGATGGATGCTTTGACAACTGCGCGTCCGCCTTCATCGAGCACGGTGCCATTCAATTGAGCAAAGCTGACAGTGGCCTGGCCGAAAGCGGGCAGGGTTAGAAGCGAAGCGGAGAGCAACACCATCAGAACCCAGCAGAAGCAACGCAGTCTCATAAAACCTCCATCGTTCTAGAGCGAACGTACGTTCTAAAATTGCAGAAACATGCAAACATGCAATTGGGTAGTAGTGCTTTCGAGATGGCCCCCTGCCCGGAAGAAAAAAATCCCTATCGAACGTACGTTCAAATATCCTCGGGTGAAGTATTTTTCATAAGACCCCTCGCCTGTCAAGACAATAAGTTCAAACGGAAACGGGTTAGCTAACTTTGTTTCGCCAAACTTTAACCGCGGGAAGAACCAACCGGTACTGGTTTTCCCCATACTTCTCTGGCCACATCCGCCACCAGACGCAGTTTGGCTTCCTGGTCTCGGACGGTGACCAGGTTGCCTTCCAGAGTGGATGCAAATCCGCATTGAGGACTCAGGGCCAGCCGCTCCAGAGGCATGTAACGCGAAGCCTCTTCGATGCGGCGTTTTAGTTCGTCCTTGCTTTCTAGCACAGCCTTCTTGGAACTCACCAAGCCGAGCACGACGGTTCGGTTTTCCGGAACTTCGCGTAGAGGCTCGAAACCTCCTGAGCGGTCGTCATCGTACTCGAGCAGGAAACGATGGAATTTGGTGTTCGTGAACACCTTGGTGATCGGGCCGTAGTCGCCTGAGGAGTAGAACTTGCTCTGGTTATTGCCGCGGCAGAGGTGCAGGCCGAAAATGATACCGGGATGATCGCCGATTACGGCATTGTCCATTTCGATGGAGAGATCCAGCAGGCGATCAGGATCGTTGCCGCGTTTTCTGTAACCTTCGCGCAGCGTCGGATCGAGCAGCGCGGTGTACTGAGGCGAGTCAATCTGGATGTAAGTGCAGCCCAGGCGGATCAACTCCGCCACCTCATCGCGGAGAATGTCCACCAGATCGGCGAGATAGGCATCCACGTTTGGGTAGGCGCCGGCGGATTTCTTGCTGTCGTAATATGCCGCCGCTTGTTGCGCACTGATCATTGTGGTTTTGCCGGGATGGTCGGTGCGGGCGCGGAGAAAAGTGAATTCTTCGGCGCACAGCGGACGCTTGCGGCGAAGTTTTGAAACTACGACCGGGCGGGGCAGAACTAATTCTTCTCCCTTTTCATTGCGGAAGGGAATGGCCCAACCACCGAACTTGTCATAGCCTTCAACCGCGTCAATCAAGTGGCCGAAGAATGCGTAGCGGCGCAACTCGCCGTCGGTGATGACTTCCACCCCCGTGCGAATTTGCAGCTCAATGGCTTCGTTGATGGCGCGGTCTTCTACGCGTTTGAACTCCGCGTCTGTGAGCTTGCCTTCGTCGTGCTTTTCGCGCGCTTCTTTCAGGTATTCGGGGCGCAAAAGGCTCCCAACTACATCGCTTCGGAACACGCCAGCCTCCAACTACAACGGAAATGTTCTAACATCCATACTCCTGTTGTCATTTCATTTCAAGACACTTTTTTGTAACCATGCGGCGAGAAACCGGGCAGGCTGAAAGGCGCACTGGGTGTACTTGCTAGCCATAAAGTCAGAAAGAAATAATCAAAATTCGAACAGCGAGTGACAAATTTTATTGCTGATCTTTTGCTGTGATGAAGTTATGAAAACTCTTTTTCTCCGAACGTTGTTCCCAGCGCTGGATTGGGTCGAAGTGAGCTGACATTTTGGGGGTATTATGTTTGCGCTTCACGCCGGCGCGGCAGAAGATTAAGCCATGAATGGGCGAATCAATACCACTGTAGTTGGCAGCTACCCGGTGCCCTCCTGGCTGATCGGGAATACCTCCCGCCTTGTATTGCGCGATGCCGTCATGGCCGTGCTGAAAACGCAGGAACTCGCCGGACTGGATTTGATCAGCGACGGTGAGCTGATGCGCTTCAATCCCAGCCATCCTGAAACCAACGGTATGGTGGATTACTTCGCTTCGCAGATGGAAGGCATTCGCCAGCATTTTTCAGTTTCTGATTTTGACCGCTTTCGCTCCGATCGCTCTTCCAGTTCGGGCCCATTGACGGCGGGGATGGTGATGGGAAAAATCCGCGAAGGCAAATTGAATTTGCCGCGCGATTATGAATTTGTCGCTCGGCTTACCCGGACGCCTCTTAAGTTCACCTGCACCGGCCCCCACATGCTGGCGCGTACCTTGACCAACTGCTTCTACAAAGATGAGGCCGAACTGGCGATGGACATCGCGGCCATTCTCCGCCGCCAATTAGAAATGGTCGAAGCCGACATGGTCCAGTTGGATGAAGCTTCTATCGTTGGATTGCCGGAAGACGCACCCTGGGCGGCGGAAGCCATCAATCACGTACTGGACGGTGTCCTGAACGAGAAAGCCGTGCATGTGTGCTTCGGCAATTATGGAGGCCAGCCGCAGTTGCGCGGCTTCTGGCGCAATTTGATTCCCTTCCTCAACTCACTGCGTACCGATCACCTGGTGTTGGAGTTTGCCCGCCGCGGCTATGACGAACTGGCGGTGTTCAACGAGCTGAATCCAAAAATCGCGCTTGGGGTTGGGATGATTGATATCAAGGACAACGAAGTCGAAAGCCCGGAACTTGTGGCTTCACGCATCGAGCAAGTAGTGAAGGTGTTGGGATACGAGCGGTTGAAATACGTCCACCCCGACTGTGGTTTCTGGATGTTGCAGCGTAGCGTTGTCGACCGCAAGATGCGCGCGTTAGTAGAAGGGCGAGATCTGTTCGAAGGAAGAATGTAGCGGTTGCTTTGAGGTTCTCATGGGTCCTGCATTCGTGGAAGACGAAAGAGCAGTTGTCCGCGCCACTGTCTTCAATCATCTCGCGGGCATTGTGCTGGCCCCCACCGTTAAGGCACTATCCGACCGACGTGTCTTTGATCTATTTGACAATTCGGACAAAAGAGTTTGGCTCGATGAAGTGGTTGAGCGTACGGGAGGCAATCGCGGATATTTGAGAGTGGCGTTGCGGTTGTTGGCTTCTGCCGGTTGGATGAACCAGCACATCAGTGACAACGGGAGCCGGGTCAGCTTCAGCCTGACTGAACAAGGCCGCTATGCTTTGAAGGTCGCGCCGCCGTTGTATGCAGAAGTGGTTTCTTTCATTCCCAAAGCGGTCTTCCTGGAAGACTTCCTGTATAGCGGGTCGGATGAGCCGATCCTTCCTTCACTGCGGGAATTTGTTTCGCGTGCCAAAGAGCATTGGGGACTGCACCCTGAGCAGAATGAACTCTCAGCTCGGGTGTGCGAGCAGGTACGCGGGCATATGGAAGGAATGTTGATCGGTCCCGCCATGGTGGCGCTGGCTCGCGATGGAATTTTGTCACACCTCGAACGAGGGCCGGTCAAACTCAGCGACATGGGGAACCAGACGAGCCTTGCCTGCATTTTCGATTTGCTGGCAATGCAGGGGTGGGTCACACGCGAACAAGGTGCGGTATCGCTGACGTCATGCGGGCGCTATGCAGCCCAAATTGCAACCTCCTACGGAGTCACTGTCTCCTACCTGCCTACGTTTAATGTGGTCAGCACGCTTCTTTTTGGCAATCCCCGCATTCCGCGTATGGATGACAACGGCGTCGAGTTGCTGGTGAATCGCGGGATGAACGTCTGGGGGAGTGGCGGAGCGCACAAAACATATTTCAAGAAAGTGGATGAAATCGTTATCGAGATTTTCAACCGCCCACTCGCCCAACAACCGCGCGGTGTCTGTGACATGGGCTGTGGCGACGGCACTTTTCTGGAGCACGTTTATTCGGTGGTGAAGAAACACACGCTGCGCGGCCAGTCGCTGGACAAAAATCCCCTCATCATTGTGGGAGCCGACTTCAACAAAGTGGCCCGCCGTGTGGCCAAGCAGATGCTGCGCAAGGCTGAGATTCCTACCTTTCACGTCATCCATGGAGATATCAATCGTCCCGCGCTATTAGCCGGCGACCTGGAGCAGATTGGGTTGGACATTCACGATTTGCTGCATGTGCGTTCCTTCCTCGACCACAATCGTCCGTTCCTGCCGCCGACCGACTATGTTAGGGGCTCACGCACCAGCCACTCGACCGGTGCATTTTCGCACTTTGGCAAAGAAGTCGCGCCGGATGAGTTAGAGGAAAATCTAGTCCGCCACCTTCGCCGCTGGGCTCCCTATGTCGGGCGTTTTGGGCTGATGGCGCTGGAACTGCACACCTTGCCTCCCGAGCTGACGGCTGCCAATCTGGAGAAGACTCCGGCTGTGGCTTACGACGGCACACATGGATTTTCAGACCAATATCTGGTTGAGGTCCCTATTTTTCTGGAATGTGTTCGCGAAGCCGGACTTAAAGCCGATCCGCGTTATCAAGCCAAATTCCCAGCATCGGACCTCGCCACTGTGAGCATTAATTTTTTCACAACAGAAAATTAGGGCACCTTCCACGAAACGACCCCCTTGATTGTCCAATTGTTCGGTGCCCTCCTGATTTCAGAGGAGTATCCTCAAGGTATACCCTAATCCAGAGCATTCAGAGGTCTTTATGCGCAAAATCCTACTCATTATCGGGATTGTGTTGGTTCTGCTTGTTGTTGCGGCCGGCATATTCGTGGCCACCTTTAATCCAAATGATTATCAGGCGACCATCCAGACAAAACTCGAAGAGCAACTCAACCGCAAGGTCCAGCTCGGCGACATGAGTTTGGGACTGTTTCCGCCGCGGTTTCGCGTGGCCAATCTCGCCATCACCGACGATGCAAAATTCAAAAGCACTCAGCCGTTCATACAGACTGGGGAGTTGAGCATCTCGGTGCAACTGTTACCACTGTTGCACAAATCTCTTCAAGTGGATTCGCTCACCCTGAAACAGCCCCATGTAGAGTTGATCAAAGATGCGCAAGGGGTATGGAATTTCGCCTCGCTGGGGCAAAAGACAGCCACACCCTCTTCTTCGTCGGAGCAACAAGGATTTTCTCTGGGGAAGCTGGCGATTGAAGATGGGCAAATTGCCATCACCGACCTGCAAAATCACAAACCGCGAACTGTCTATGACCACATAAACTTCCAGCTTACGGACTTTGCCCCTAATAAACCTTTCAACCTGGAGGCATCGGTCCACTTACCCGGATCGGGAGACCAGCAGATCCAACTACAAGGGACAGGCGGTCCGCTGTCACACGACGATCCTGCGTCTACTTCGTTTAAGGGCACACTGGACCTAAAAGATGTTGATATCGCGGGACTGCAAAAGTTTCTCCAGACTTCAGCCTTGGAAAACACCGAGGGAATTCTCTCCGGGCACACAAAGATTGCAAACCAGAACGGACAGGTGTCGGCGAATGGTCAGATGAGTGTGGATAAACCGAAACTGCACGGTATTGAAGTGGGATATCCCATCAATTTGGACTATGACATCAACGACAATCTCCAAACTGATCTACTAACCATCAACAAAGCAGCCATCAAACTGGGGCCGACACCACTGCTTATTAGCGGCACAGTGAATTCCAAACCAACGCCGGCGCAGTTGGATGTAAACCTGAAGGCCAACGATGTTTCTATCGTCGAAATCGCCCGCATGGCCGCGGCTGCGGGCATGGCTTTTTCTCCTGACACCAAGGTGGATGGACGGATCAATGCCAACCTTCAGGCGCGGGGCCCTGCCGACAAGCCAGTCTTGAATGGGACCCTCGGCGGGCGTGATATTCAGATCTCCGGGAAAGACATAGCCAAGCCGGTTCAGGTCAAGGCAATTAATGTGACGCTCACACCTACTGAAATTCGCTCAGATAATTTCAATGTCACTGCCGGCGGCACTACTGCATCGACGCAATTCACGCTGAAGCAATACACCTCCAAATCTCCACTTGTGGATGCTACGGTGCGGGCACCGAAGGCAGCCTTGCCCGAACTGTTGTCCATGGCCAAGGCCTACGGCGTTACCGGGCTCGACAAGTTGAGCGGAGCGGGGAATCTTAATTTAGATATGCATGTGGTGGGGCCGCTGCAAACCATCAGTTCCGACCAGATCATGAAGGCGCTCAACGGCACCCTCAATGTTGATTTCAATGATGTGCGTTATGCCGGAGTGGACATCTCACATCGATTGGCCGCCCTGACCGGGAGTCTCCAGCAGGGACAGGAAGATAAAGGCTTCACCAACATTTTGAAAATGACCGGCAATATCCTGGTCAAAAACGGCATTGCGCAAACCAACAATCTTCAAGCCACCTTCGATATCGCCAATCTGGATGCGGTTGGCACCGCCGATCTTGCCAGCCAGGCGCTGAACATGCAGGTGAACGCTGTGTTCAACAAGGCCTTCAGTAAACAAGTAAGTGGCGCGAGCGTGGGCGGCACGAATGTGGGAAATTTCCTGAATGCCGCGCTGTCAAACAGTGAGGGCGAACTGGTGATCCCGGCCATCGTCACCGGGACATTGCAGAATCCGAAGTTCACACCTGACACCAAGAAAATTGCACAGAGGAAGGCCAAGGGCGGCGCGTCTTCGCTGATTCAGGGATTGTTAGGACAAAAGAAACAGCCGGCCGACGCACAAGACCAACAGCAAGAACAACAGCCAAATCCGGTGGACCAGATTATCGGACTATTCGGCAAGAAGAAGCCGAAAAAATAGGTTGTGTCGCATTTTGAATGTTTTCCTTCTTTTGTTATTCCGACGAGAAGCGTAGCGACAAGGAGGAATCTGCTATGGACCGGCAACTTCGGGATACGGTCCAGGAAAACAGATTCCTCGCACCAAAACCGTGCTTCGGAATGACAAGGCAGGTATGGTTACTTACTGTTTTTTTGTCTGATTTCCTTTAGCGTCTGATTGGCCCGGAAGATAACGTACTCCCGCGCTGCCGCTGCGTCTTGCCGGGTTATATCTTTGGAGAAGCTGACCATGCCATTTGATTTCAATACGCCATTCATCACTACATAAAACCATTGATCACTGTCCAAAGTGCTTGAGTAACGCAGATCAGGCAGCACATTTCCCCCAACTGCGACGTCACCATGACAGCGCGAACAGAATTGCTGATACACCTGCTCTCCTCTGTGGATGGTGGCTGCGCTTGCATGTGATGGCGGTGGTTTCAGTTCCGGCACTTCTACTTCTGGAAGCGGCGGCAGGCCTGCTTTGCCACCCAGCTTGAAAACCAACATGCGGCTGATATTACGGATGACTCCAGACTTCAGGGAAACTTCACCTGTTGCCAGCGGGAAGACTCCTCCCCAGCCGGCAAGCACGGCAACATACTGTTCACCGCCTACGGTGTATGTGACTGGGCCGGCGATTACTCCTGTCTGCGCATCGAATGACCAGATTTTCTCCCCGGTGTCGGCACGATAGGCTTCAAAATGGCCATCTGCAGTACCCTCGAAAATTAAATTCCCAGCCGTTGCCAGAATGCCACCATTCCAAGGGCCGGGGCGCTCGACAGCCCACACCTGCTTTTGTTGAGCGGGATCCCAAGCCAGCAGTTTGCCCCTGACGGTGCCGAGGATAGCTTTCTTGATCTTCGGATCTTGCGGCATGCCCGCAGCAATCATGTCGAGTCCGGTGTCCATCGCCAAATGCGTGGGTTTGAAATGCTCATCGGATTTGTAAGCGAAGCCAACATCGTTCACCGGAATGTATGCCAGGCGAGTCAGCGGGCTGTAAGCCATGGGCTGCCAGCTGTGCGCGCCGAGAGGGCCGGGTACGACCGGCGGTGGATTTGCGCCGGGGTAACGCGCGGTGGCAGTTTCAATCGGACGCCCGGTGGCGATATCCACACCCGTGGCCCAATTGATGTAGGTAAAAGGCTTGGCGGAGATCAGCGCGCCTGTGGCCCGGTCGAGAACATAGAAGATTCCATTTTTCGGCGCTTGCATCAGCACTTTGCGAGTCTGGCCATTGATCGGCAGATCGGCGAGGATGATGTCTTCATCCGCGTCGAAGTCCCAGACATCGGGGGATTCCTGCTGGTAGTGCCAGACGTATTCGCCGGTGTCGGGTTTGAGCGCTACGATGGAGCAGGTGTACAGACTTTCGCTGTCGCCTTTGCGGTCTTTTTGTGTCCAGGGCGCGCGGTTTCCGGTTCCGATGTACAGAAGATCGAGATCGGGGTCGTAGGCCATGGAGTTCCACACCGTTCCCCCACCGCCCAGCTTCCACCATTCCGCGTTCCAGGTTTTGGCAGCTTTTTCCATGGCTGCATTTTCAAAAGGCTTCGATGGATCGCCAGGTACGGTATAGAAGCGCCAGATCATCTTCCCTGTCTCGGCATCGTAGGCGGAGACGTATCCGCGCACGCCCATCTCCGCACCGCCGTTGCCGATGATGACTTTGCCTTTTACTACGCGCGGCGCGCCGGTGATCGTGTAGCGCAGTTTCGGGTCAACGGTTAGGACATCCCATAGTGGCTTGCCCGTGGCTTGATCCAGAGCAACCAGCCGGCCGTCTATGGTTCCAAGAAAAAGTTTGCCCTTCCATGCGGCCACGCCGCGGTTCACAACATCACAGCAGGCGTTCACACCCGATTCCGGTGGGACCTTGGGATCGTAAGACCACAGCAGCTTTCCGCCGGCGGCATCGAATGCAAACACTTTGCTCCACGCGGTGGTGAAATACATCACCCCATCAATTACGAGAGGTGTCGCTTCCTGGCCGCGGTTGGTGTCGAGATCGTAAGACCACGCGAGACCTAACTGGCTGACGTTCTTGTCGGTGATCTGGGTCAGAGGACTGAAGCGCTGTTCGCCGTAGGTGCGGCCGTGCGTGACCCAGTTTCCCGGATCGTTGTCGGCATGGATGATGCGCGCGGTGTCGACTTCCCCCGGCTTTCTCGGAGCTGCGTCTTTTGCAGTTTGTTTTTTGCAGGCTAAAGAGAGACCCAGAATAACAATGCAAATCAGAGAAGTGGTTTTTGGCCCGCGCATCCGGCTCTCCAAACAATAATGGTTGCTCGCACGAGCAACGCGAACGTCCGCGAGTCTATCACCTGTTGTGATGCAAAATCAGGTGGGAACCGCAAGGATACCTAGTGGCGTCCGGGAAAATTGAAGCGCATACCGACCCGCGCCAAGATCGGAGGCCCGACATTCGGCGTGGGTGTTTTGGCAATGTCGTAGCGCTGGTTGGTGATGTTTTCGCCTGCGGCGAAGACTTCGACGCCATGGCCCAGCGACCGCCCCACAAACAAATCAAGTGCAAAGTAACGGCCGAGCAGCAGAGAATTAATATCATCATCGAATTGGTCGCCGACCAATCTCCCCTGCACACTCAGCATCAGACGGGATGGGTTCCAATACCGCGCCTGCAAGGTGAACTGATTGCGCGGGATCTGGGGAATTTGATTGCCTACCAAACTTGGGTTGTTGGCAGGATTAGCGGGGAAACTCAGCACGATCGCATCTACGAACTGGTAGCCGCCGGAAATTTCAATATGACTGGTGATGCGCGCCACGGCATCCAGTTCCACGCCGCGCGAGCGAGTGCGTCCCAGGTTTTGTCGTTGCACCTGAATGGGGTTGGAATTCGGGTCGAGTGTGACATTCGCGATTGGGTTCACGATGTCATCCCAGAAAAAATTACCGCGCAGGTTCAGACGGCGGTCCAGGGCGAACAGATTCGTTCCCACCTCTGCGCCGGTGAGTCGTTCGGCTTCTAAGTCTGGATTTGCTTGCGTTTGCCGGTTGCCCACGCGGAATGCGCGATACAGTTCGTTCAGAGTGGGGGCGCGGAAACCGCGATAAACGGAGGCGGTGAGCGACAGATTGCTGGTCACTTGATGCAATAGAGAAGCGCGTGGGCTGAAAGCATTCTCGGAACGCTCGGCAAACGGCGCTGTGGTGGTTGCGCCCGGTGGAGTTATCGGCATGCGCACCGATTCCGCGTCGAAGTTGCGCCAGTGGTCAAAGCGCCCACCGATGGTGAGAATCCACCTGGGCGTAATGCTTATGATGTCCTGACCATATACGCCGCTCGCGCGCTGGCGGCCTCCGGCAATGGTGTCGCGAAGGTGAGTACCAGAGTTAAATATGCTCTCGTTGCTCCATCCCATCACTTCGTTTGCATCGAAGCCGGCGACCAGTACCTGACGAGCCACGGCCTTACTCCACCAGCCGCTGCCGCCGAATTGCTGGGCGGGAACATGCTGCAAATTCGAAAGGGACTCACTGTTTCGGTCGCTTGCGACCGAAGAGAAGCTTTGGTTATAACTTTGGGGCTGTCCATATAACCGGAACGAAAACGATCCCAAAGAATCGGAGTGGGTATCCGCGCCCAGGACTGCTTGCGCGAGTTGCGTGTCATTAAACTGAACTACTGTGCCATTGTGGCGCGACTCGGTAAAGTACGAACCCCGGCCAAAGATCCGGCTATTTTTGCCGACATGTCGCCCGAGGGTGAACTCAACCGCGGCATGCTCGGCATTGGCCGGTGTGTCTACGCTTCCGCGTACAGATTGTGGGACCAGAATATAACCGTCGGTGTGAAACAAGTCCGTGGAAATGGCTGCATCCCAACCGCCGAAGCGGCCTCCGCCCCAGAAAGTAAGGTCAGGAGTCTTCTCGGTGCCGTAGGAAGTTTCCAGAGAAAAAGCTGGCGTTTCTTCCTGCCGAGGCATGAATTGGATCGCGCCGGCCAGCCCATCAGAACCATACAAGCTGGAAATACCGCGGCGGACTACTTCAACGCTCTGCACACTCTCCTGCGGCACACGGCCCCAGTACACCCATCCGCCGAAGGGGTCGGTCAGGGGGACACCATCTTCGAGGACAATCGCACGGCTGGCGCCGCTGGCTCCCAATCCGCTGAGGGAAACTCCTTGCGATGTCGGGTTCGCAGTGCGGCTGCCGGAGCGGCGGAAAAGAGTGAAGCCGGGGATTTGCCGTAGCTTGTCGTCAGTAGTGAGTGCTGGTGTGGCATCCAGATCCTGATTGGTCAATGCCACTGAACTCACGGCTATATCGCTGAGGCGAAGTTCGGTGCGGGTGGCAGTAACGAAAACCTGCTCGCTCACGTTTGCCGGAGATAAGGTAATCTCCAGTCTTTGCTCCTCCGGTCGCACTTGCGTCCCATTTCTGTTCAACATTTCCAAAGCCTTTGGCCTGTACAGTCAGAGTGCCGCTGTTTTCCGGAATTGAGTCGAAAACGAAATTTCCCTGTGCGTCCGTATCGTGGGACGCAGAGAACGCGCCCGCATGCAATTCCACTTTTGCTCCGGCCAAGCTTGCGCCGGTGGAATCGTGCACAACGCCTTCGACTCGCACAGATTGCGCGGTTGCCGCAGCGACAAGAAAAGAAAAAACTAGAAGGATCCTGGTAAACGATGGGGACATAACAATGATTGGCCGTGGGTTAGTTCAGGCCTAATTTCTTGATCTCCTCACTGGCCAAATGGAACCCGGTGTTTGCCGCGGGCACTCCCGCATAGATTGCTGCCTGCAAAAGCACTTCTTTAAGATCACACGGCTCCAGTTCATGCGAGAGACCAGCCCGTACGTGCAGGCTGAACTCTTCCCACCGGCCCAGCGCCAGCATCATTGCCAAAACCAGCAACCGGCGAGTGCGGCGGTCAAGGCCGGGGCGGGTCCAGATGGTTCCCCAAGCATACCGTGTAATCAGCTCCTGGAAGTCATGACTAAAGTCAGTAGTTCCTGCGATGGCACGGTCTACGTGGGGGTCTCCCAGTGTGGCACGGCGAACCGCAAAGCCGGGTTCGAGCGGATCACCGCTTGCAGCCGGCTTGAGGAACTCGAGCAAAGCGACCGTAAATGAGCGCGGACATTCAAGATTCGACATGTGTGCAGCGGGTAAGCGCACTGATTTTGCGCCCGGAATCTCACGGGCCAGGACTTCGCCATGTCCCTCCCATGGGGTGGACACATCTTTATTGCCCGCGATCACCAGTGTAGGAACTTTGATGCGCCCCAACTGGCCCCGGTGGTCTACATCGCGCAGCGCAGAACAGCAGCCTGCGTAGCCAATCGGGTTCGTGCCCAACAGGACTGAAGTCGCGGCGCTTACAAGGACGTCCCTTCCTGAGGCCTCGGGCGAAAAGAACCGCTGCATGGCCAGATCAACGATTGCTGCCATGCCATTCTCCAGCACGGTTTTCCTGCGCGTGACCCAATTGGCGGGCGGGCCGAATTGTGGGGAGGTGTTGGCCAGAACCAGTGCGTTCAGACGATCCGGAGAATTCAACGCCAGCCACTGTCCGACGGCACCACCCATGGAAAGACCGCAAAAAGAAAATTTTGCGATCTTCAAAATGTCAACCAGGCCGAGAACATCGCGCCCCAGTTGGTCAATTGTGTATTCGCCTTCGGGTGCATCGGAGGCGCCGTGTCCGCGCGTGTCATAGCGCAGGACTTGAAAATGCTGGAGAAGATCGGGCATCTGCGGGGCCCACATGCCATGGTCGGTGCCGATTGAATGCGACAGCACCAGCACGGGCGCTCCCGGCCGCGCCTTCGAGGCGATAGTACAAACGTAGGTTGTTGACATTAGCAAAGGGCAAGGTTATTGCTCCTTTTTCTTGGGGTTGGATGACTTGGCAGACAGCAGCGCTTTGCGGAAAGCTTCGGCGGAACCGAGATATTCCTCCGGGGTTTCCAGGCTTCGTAAAGTTGAACGGTCAAGATGGCTGGTCACTTCGGGGATTTCTGCCAGCACTTCTGACAAACGGCGTTTCTGTTTTGCACTCTTCTTGGTTGCATCCTGCAAAATTTTGTGGGCGACGTCGCGCCCTAACTTTGATCCGAGAAGCATGGTGGCGCGTTCGGCGAAGATTGCGCCATGAGTGGCCTCGATATTGGAACGCATTTTAGCCGCGTCGACCTTGAGTCCTTCTGCAACCTCCGCCATCGACGAAGCCGCCAAACCTGTTGCCTGAATCACCGCCGCCACCGTCGGCCACTCTGCTTGCCAGCCACCGACTCCTCGCTCGTGCTCCTGCACCATGCCGGATAAAAATGATGCGACCAGACCCGGAACACGATGGGCTGCGGCTAATGTGAGTGAACATCCAATCGGATTATGTTTGTGCGGCATGGTGGAAGAACCGCCGCGTCCTTCACCGCCGGGTTCGGCTGCCTCTGCAACTTCGCCCTGCATCAGCAGGCTGATGTCGCGCGCCATCTTGCCGAGTGATCCAGTCAGCACACCACAGGCACACATCAATGTAGCCAACCGCTCTCGCTGCGTGTGCCAAGGAGCTTCCGGACAAGCAAGCTTCAACTCACTCGCCAGGACACGAGCGACTTCGGCCCCTTTTTTCCCTAATGAAGCGAGCGTTCCGCTGGCGCCACCGAACTGCACAACCAATGCGTCCGCGAATGCCGCGTCAAGATGGTGCTGGCCGCGCCGCACAGATGTGGCCCATCCCGCGGCTTTTAGCCCGAACGTGACCGGCGGTGCGGGCTGCATCAGGGTGCGGCCCAGCATCACGGTTTGTTTGTGCGCTTGCGATAATTTCTTGAGCGCGCGCGCTAACCGGCTGAGATCGCCCGACAAGATCGGTTGCGCACGCTTGAGCAATAAGACTAGCGCGGTATCGGCAACATCCTGACTGGTGGCTCCCCAATGTACGTAGCGTGCAGCGTCTTCATTGGTGGCGCGTACATGCTCGGTTAAAGCCTTTGCAAGCGGAATCCCTGGCGTTCCCGCCCGCAGAGTTGCGGCTGCCAACTTCGCGGTGTCAAATTCATCTGCCTTGGCAGCTTTGCGAATCAGCGTTGGCGGCAGACTGAGGAATCACGCCAACCCGGGCCTCGGCCCGCGCCAGTGCGGATTCAAAATCCAGCATCGCTTGCAGAACGGACCGATCAGAGAACACGTCGGCCAGCGGTTCGGTGGTGGCTAGGCTATCGATCAGGCGCGCCGGCATAGTGTTCCTTAGTCCGGCATTATATAGATGATGACTGAACCGCCGACAACCATACTCAGAGCTGCCGCAAAAATGCCCGCACCGCTTCGTTAAAGTCTGCCGGGTTTTCTGTGTGAAGAACGTGGCCACCTTTGATTACGCGAAGTTGGGTATTGGGCCGACGCGCGGCCATCTGTTCAATATGTTCAGGCTTTGTGACCCGGCTGTCCGCCCCACGAATCAGCAATGCCGGACAATTTGTGGCCAGCCAGTCCTGCCAGTGGTCCCCGTTGAGACATTTCTGCGACGCTACGGTGTCGTTGGGATCGAACGCGAGTTGCCAGCCCTTTGCGGTTTCGCGAAATGAGTCTTGCAGGTAGGGCAGGAAGCGAGGGCCGACGCACTGCGCCAGGTCCTCACGCGTCTTGAAAGTACCTGCCCATATGAGGGCAAAACTTGTGTCATCCGCAATCTCGGCGCCGATGTCTTCAATGATCAGAGCGCGTACGAGTTCAGGATGAGCGCGCGGCAAATTGGTAGGCATTGACACCGCCGAGGGAGTTACCCAGCAGAACAGCCTTTTCCAGGTAAAGATGTTCGAAGAACGCTTCGAGGTCGCGTAGATAATCGTCGCGGGTGTAGGTTTTTGCGTGGCCGGAATACCCGTGCCCCCGCTGGTCCAAGGCGATGACCCGCCATTCGGGTGCCAGACTCCTTCGCCAGCGGCACGAAGCTTGTCGCTTCCAGCCAATGCGCGTGCAGCGCGATGAGCGGCTGCCCGTCACCTTCAGCGTCAAGGTACGACAGGGTTAGACCGTCGTGCTGAAACTTGTGCCGTTGCATGCGATGGCTTTCCCGGGGCACGTGCGATCACACGTCAAAAAAGACGGTTTCTTTTTCGCCCTGGAGGCGAATGTCGAAGCTCCAGTGTCCCGGCTTGTCAGGTACTGGGTTCGCCATGAGGGTCTCGCGGCGATCCTGGGGAACCAGAGCTAAAACAGGATCGGTTGGGTTGGCGGAATCGCCCGCGAAATAGATGCGGGTATGGATATGTTTCAGCATGCCTCGAGCGAATACGGCTAGATTTAAATGCGGAGCCTGTTCCACGCCCCCTGGGCCGGGAACGCGTCCGGGTTTGATGGTTTCAAATACACACGCGCCTTCATCGTCAGTGCCCAAGCGCCCAAAGCCGCAACATTCGGGGTCCGGGATTTTATTCTGCGGATCGTCGGGATGGTTGTACTTTCCGCCCGCGTCCGCCTGCCAGATTTCCAGCAGCGAGTCATTAATAGGAGTGCCGTCAGCGTCGGTGACGTGGCAAGTCAGCCAGACACGCTCACCTTTGGCCTCAGGACCGGCGATGCGTGGAACGGCGTGCTTCCAGGTCAGGCCAATACGGAAGTATGGGCCAACCGTTTGCGAAGGAGTATGTCCCAGACTCATAGCGTTATGCCTCGAACGGGGTGGCCTCAGGACCACGCACCACGATATCGAATTTGTAGCCGAGAGCCCACTGCGGCTGCGTCGTTTCCAAATCGAATTTAGAGACCATTCGCTCCCGCGCTTTTTCATCTGAAATGGATTGATAGATCGGGTCGTAGGCAAACAACGGATCACCAGGAAAATACATCTGCGTCACCAGCCGGGAAAGAAACGCCCGCCCAAAAATCGAAAAGTGGATGTGCTGGGGACGCCAGGCATTGTAGTGATTGAACCAGGGATAGGCCCCGGGTTTGATAGTCACAAAGCGATAGGCGCCATTCTCATCCGTTAACATCCGGCCTGCGCCAGAGAAATTCGGATCCAGTGGCGCGGGGTGCTGGTCTCTCTGGTGCAGGTAACGCCCGGCGGCGTTTGCCTGCCAGATTTCGATCAAGGTGTTTGGAATGGGACGGCCATTGTCATCCAGCACGCGCCCGGTAACGATGATGCGCTCTCCCTGCGGTTCGCCTTTATGTTGGCGGGTCAGATCGTTGTCAGTCTCGGCGATGGCATCGTGTCCATAGACCGGCCCGGTGGTTTCCGAGAGCGTGTGAGGAAGAAAAATCAGAGGTTTTGACGGGGACCTCTTCACTGTGGACTTGTAGGGCTCACACGGCATGGGAGGCTGGCTTCCCGGCTCTGGCCGATGATAGGGGGTAATAATCGAACGTTCGTTCGCGACCCGGTCCATATATAAGTCCTCACGAAGACGGGAAAATCATAGTCGAGCGTGAAGTGTTTGTCACCCTTGGCTTTATCCGCTTGGTGAGCGACTTAGTTACGCGGAAGTGCCCCCTGACGGGGAAGATTCTCAGGACTACAATTAACTTCTGGTCCACCTTATTTAGGAGGCAATCATGGCGACATCCGCAACTCCGCAAATTCAGAACAGTGTTACCGATTTTATAAGCAAGACACGGAAGATGTTGATTGGCGGAAAGTGGGTGGATGCCGTCTCCGGTAAGACATTTGATACTTACAACCCGGCGACCGGAGAGGTGCTGGCCCGGGTTGCGGAAGGTGACAAGGCTGATATTGACCTTGCCGTGAAAGCTGCCCGTAAGGCATTTGAGAGCGGCCCGTGGCCGAAGATGTCCCCTTCGGACAGGGGCAAGCTGCTGTGGAAGGTTGGCGATCTCATTGATAAGCACCGCGAAGAACTAGCCGAACTGGAAACCCTCGACAACGGTAAGCCGGTGTTGTTCTCACGGATTGTGGACGTCCCCACCGCGGCGGAAACTTTTCGCTACTACGCGGGCTGGGCAACCAAGATTGAAGGAAACACCATACCTCTTTCCGCGCGGGGAAACCATCTGGCTTACACCTTGCGCGAACCGGTGGGGATTGTCGGCCAAATTGTTCCCTGGAATTTTCCCTTGATCATGGCGGCATGGAAGCTGGCTCCGGCCGTTGCTGTCGGATGCACATCCATCCTCAAACCGGCTGAACAGACTCCGCTCACCGCGTTGCGGCTTGGGGAACTCATGATGGAAGCCGGATTCCCCGAGGGCGTGGTCAATGTCGTCCCCGGCTACGGGGAAACGGCGGGTGCGGCAATTGCGGCCCATCCGGATGTCGATAAGGTCGCCTTTACCGGATCCACTGCGGTGGGCAAATTGATTTTGAATGCGGCTAGCGGAAATCTGAAAAAAGTTTCGCTCGAACTGGGCGGTAAATCCCCTAACGTGGTTTTCGAGGATGCTGATCTGGAGGCCGCGATTCCCGGCTCCGCCCTGGCCGTCTTTTTCAATCAGGGACAAATCTGCACTGCCGGTTCGCGGTTGTTTGTGCAAAATAAGATTTTCGACAAAGTAGTCGAAGGCGTCGCTGGGTTCACCAAAGGTTTCCACATCGGCCCAGGCATTGACCCGGCAAACAATCTGGGACCGTTGGTCTCTCAGGAGCAGATGGAGCGGGTGTGCGGCTACCTGGATTCCGGGGCGAAGGAAGGCGCCAAGGCTTTGGCGGGCGGGAAAAAGATCGCCGGCAAAGGATACTTTGTTGAACCTACCGTGCTGGTGGATGTGAAGCCAACCATGAAGGTGGTGCGCGAAGAAATTTTTGGGCCGGTGGTGACTTGCATTCCCTTCAACGAAGCGGACGAAGTTGCTTCCTTCGCGAACGATACCATGTACGGTCTGGCATCCGCCGTGTGGACGCGCGACATCAGCAAAGCCCACCGCATGGCTGCGCGGCTCAAGGCGGGGACAGTTTGGGTCAATTGCTACAACGTGTTCGATCCAGCCATGCCTTTCGGCGGTTATAAGCAGTCTGGATGGGGACGGGAATCCGGGCAAGCGGGGCTGGAGTTGTACACCGAGAATAAGTCGGTGTGTGTCCAGCTTTAGCTCAAACCCGCAACTTCTTTTGGATAGATAATGTATGTTCGCGGCAGGGAGCTGACGTAATCGTCAAAACCTTTGGGTTAACAAAAAGGCGACTCACCAGTAGAGCGTGTCCAACCACTGAGCAGTAAACCAGCATCCGATCTACAAATAACTTGACGCCCAATCACGGTCTTATGTGAGACTAGTAATATAATTTTTCTCCCTGACCAGCCCCATGGAACGGATCCTAGTAGTCGAAGATGACCGCGCAGTGCAGAAGGCGCTGAAGCGCCTGTTCGAAAGCGAGAGCATGGCGGTCGAAATCACGGGTGATGGGCAGTCAGGCCTGGAGGCCTTTCGCCGGTCTACTCCATCCGTTGTCGTGCTCGACTTGCGTTTGCCGGTCATGTCGGGGCGCGATGTCTGTCAGGAAATCAAGCGCCAATCGCCCACTGTTCCTGTCATCATGCTCAGCGCCATGAGCGATGTCTCCGACAAAGTCTTGCTGCTTGAGCTTGGGGCGGATGACTATGTGACCAAGCCCTTCAGTCCAAGAGAACTGCTGGCGCGGGTGCGCGCGGCTTTGCGGCGCAACACCCGGAGCGGCACCGGAGAGGTGAGCTGGGTTCGATGGAGTCTCGGTGGATTTCACCAAGATGGAAGTCGTTCGTGACGGCGAACCGGTGGGAATGACCGCGCAGGAATTCAAGACGCTGAAATTTCTTTTGCAAAATGCCGAGCGGGTGATCACGCGCGATGAGTTGCTGAATGAAGTCTGGGGTTATCAGAACTATCCTTCTACCCGCACCGTGGACAACCACATTCTGAAGCTTCGGCAAAAGCTGGAGAGAGACCCCGGGAACCCGGCGCACTTCCGCACTGTCCACGGCGTGGGTTACAAGTTTGTGCGCGACGCGCATTAGCCACGCAGATTCCCTAAGTGAGGAGGGAGCCCATGAAGCTTCGCATGCGGACCAAGCTTTTGCTCTCCCTCCTGTCGGTGTCCGCAGGTCTTACCCTTCTCAGCTTGTTTGTGGTGCAGCGGGCGGTACAAAGCCAGGCTACGAAAGAGATCTCCACACAACTGCAAAATTCAATTCAGACATTTAAGAGTTTTCAGCGCGAGCGGGAACGCACACTCGACCGATCTGCGGCGTTGCTGGCCGATCTCCCGAATGTACGCGCGTTGATGACCACGCAGCATCCGGCCACCATTCAGGATGCTTCCGAGGATGTCTGGAAACTCGCGGGAAGCGATCTTTTTCTTTTGGCGGACCAAAGCGGGAGGATTGTTGCGCTGCATACCAGTTCGCCGGGATTTACCGCCGCAATGGCCCAACCGTTCCTGCAAGCGCCCTTGGATCAGCAAGGCCAGTGGTGGGTAGGTGGCTCACATCTCTACGAGGTCTTCACCCGTCCGATTTACTTTGGGCCGGCCTCCGCGAACCATGCCCTAGGGTTTTTGGCAGTAGGTTATGAGATCAATGATGCCGTGGCATCGGAGGTGAGCCATGTTGCCGGCGGCCGGGTGGTGTTTTATGTTGGCGATCAAATCGTTAAGAGCACACTTTCCCCGGAAGAAGAACAACAACTTGACGATACGAAGTTGCCACAAGATATTTCCGACCAGAGCAAGGCGTTGCGCCTGGGCAACGAGCGGTTTCTGGCGACCACGGTAAACCTCACACCGGAAGGCGCAAGTTTAATCCGTTTGACAGTACTCAAATCCTACGACCAGGCAACTGCCGTACTGACTAGTTTGAATCGGCTTTTACTGATTCTGGGCCTGGTCGCAATGACCATCGGCAGCGGTCTGGCGTTTTTCATCTCCGACACATTTACTCGCCCCCTGGCAAAGCTCGTCGAAGGCGTCAGGGCCTTAGGGAGAGGTGATTTCGGTTATCCCTTGAATGTTCGTGGAAGCGATGAAGTCGCTGAGGTCACGGCATCGTTTCAAAACATGCGGGACAATTTGCTCCGGGCGCAACAAGGACTGCTTGAAGCAGAGCGACTGGCCACGATTGGCCGCATGGCCAGTTCGATTTCTCACGACCTGCGGCACTCGCTGGCCGCGATTGTGGCCAATGCCGAATTTCTGTGCGAAAGCCGGCTGTCTTCAGAACAGCGGGAAGAGCTGTATGAAGAAGTCACCATCGCAGTGAATCAAATGACGGACCTGATCGACTCTTTGCTTGAGTTCTCGCGCACCCGCGAGTCTCTGCGGCCGGTCTATGCCACCGTCAGGGACACGGTGGATCGCGCAGTGCAGGCGGTAAGAGCACATCCGGAATTTCATCGGGTGCAGATTTCAATCACCGAGACCGGACATAGTGAGGGCTGGTTCGATGCCAGGAAACTACAACGGGCCCTGTCTAACCTGGTCCTCAATGCTTGCGAGTCTGTTCCCTCTGAAAACGGACACGTGGAAGTTTCGCTGCGTGAAGGCGCCAGCGGAGTGGAAATTCGCGTTTCAGACAACGGACGCGGCATTCCTGAAGAAGTTCGTACAACATTGTTTGATCCTTTTGTGAGCTATGGCAAAGAAAATGGCACGGGGCTGGGCTTGACGGTTGTGCAGAAAATTATTTCCGACCACGGAGGCGAAGTTGTGGTGGAAGAAACTTCTCCGCACGGAACTACGTTCAAGTTATGGCTTCCGCTGCCATTGTCACCTGACTCGCAAGGTGAGGGTGCGCGAGAAGAAAAGCTCCCGCCAGCCGCAGTTCCGAAACCAACAATATAAAAAGCAGAAAAGATGGGCATGAGAGTTCGTAACCTGGACAGAACAAAGTCCGTGAAGGTTTTGACAGCCGGGGAGGCTTGAAATGACTGGAGAGAATCGTTGGCTGGAAACAATTTGGAAAGCGGGCTTGCTGGCCTTGTTCCTGGGGCTGGCCGCCGTTTGCAGTTGGGGGCAGACTGCTGCGACGGAGGCACAAACCTCGCAGGTCGATCCTACTGTCCGTGAACTAGCCCAACAGGTGCGGGAGTTGCGGGCCGCCATCGATGAGATGCGCGCAGAGGCTGCGGCTTATCGGGCTGAGACGGCTGAGTTGCGGCGCGAATTGGAGGCAACCCGGGAACAAGCCAATGCGCCTTCCGTAGCCACGCCAGAGCACGCCAGCTCCAGTTCCTTCTGCAACCAGCAATCTGGAGAGCCGCGTCGCCTTATTGGAAGAATCGTCGCAACTTCTCAACGGAAAGATCGACGAGCAATATCAGACCAAAGTGGAGAGCGGCTCGAAGTACAAAATCCGCCTCTCGGGAATTGCACTGCTCAATTTGTATGCCAACCGGGGATCATTCGACAATGCAGATTTCCCCAGCTATGTGCCCCAGCCCACTCCCTTCAATTCGGGTGCGAGCCTGGGCGCGACGTTGCGCCAGTCTGAACTTGGTTTGGAAATTTTTGGCCCTCGTCTGGCTGGTGCACGGGTATCGGGAAATATTCAGGCAGATTTCGCCGGTGGGTTCCCCAACACACTGAGCGGAGCAAATTATGGACTGTTTCGCTTGCGCACGGCCAGCATGCGTATGGATTGGCAGAATACGTCGCTGATCGTCGGGCAAGATGCCCTGTTTCTGTCTCCTGAGTCACCCACTTCGTTCGCGTCACTGGCGGTTCCAGCGCTGAGCTACGGAGGAAATCTGTGGGGTTGGATCCCGCAGATCAGAATGGAACACCGTTTCGCAATCGCGGACGATGAAAATATCACCCTCCAAGCGGGAATATTGGACAACATTACCGGAGAACCGCCATTTACCACCTACGACCGGCAAAAACAAGCGGGGGAATCTTCGGGCCAGCCAGCTTATGGGGTGCGTGTGGCGTGGAGCCGCAAGTTATTTGGCCAGCCATTCACATTCGGGACCGCCGGCTACTACAGCCGCCAGAGCTGGGGCTTCAACCGGCACGTGGATGGTTGGGCAGGGATGTTCGATTGGGCGGTTCCCTTGTCGCAACGCTGGTCGCTGAACGGCGAGTTTTATCGTGGGCGGGCGATCGGCGGTTTAGGAGGTGGGATTGGGCGAAGCACACTCTATAGCGGCAGCATCTACGACCCATCAACCCGGATTATTGGACTGGACGCAGTCGGAGGATGGTCACAAATCAAATTTAGGGCAACTCCTAAACTGGAGTTTAACGGCGCGTTCGGGCTGGACAATCCGATGGCCAGTGACGTCCGGGCATTTCCGGTGTCGGTGAGTTACTTCGATCCGACGTTAGTACGGAATCGCGCTGCACTGGTCAACTTTGTTTACCATGCACGATCGAACGTCCTTTTCTCCAGCGAATATCGCCGGTTGCAGACCTTTGTAGTGGATAGCGGGAACCAGTCCGCCGGGCAAATGAACCTTATGATGGGAGTTCTTTTCTAGCATGATGAGATACGCACTTCGTCTACTGCTCCCGTTTGTCCTGATTTTCAGTTCATTCGTGTGGGCACAGGAAGTCACATTTACCACGCGTGTGGAATGGACCAAGCAGAGTCCGAACCACTCGGCGGCTGGTGTGGCGGTGTGGCTGGCTCCAACCGGCGACACGCCAGCGCCACAGCTTTCGTCAAACAACACGCATCCACGCTTAGTGCAAAAAAATAAGACGTTCCAACCACATGTACTGGTGGTGCCAGTTGGCTCGGTTGTGGAATTTCCCAATCGAGATCCATTCTTCCACAACGTTTTTTCTTTGTTTGAAGGAAAGCGTTTCGATCTAGGTCTCTATGAAGCCGGCACAACCAGGAACGTACATTTCAACAAACCCGGTGTCTCTTATATTTTTTGCAATATCCATCCGGAAATGAGCGCCGTGGTGATTGCGGTTCCGACTCCTTACTACGCAATCTCTGACGCTCAAGGGGAAATTATTATTCCCCATGTGAGTGTGGGGCGGTACACCCTTCACCTCTGGTATGAAGGAATCCCGCCGAGTGAGTTGGGCGCAGAAACCAGAGAGGTTGTGGTATCTGAGCGCAACTCAACTTTGGGAGTGTTGCAATTAGCTGCCGGCAATCCAGTCGAGGCGCACAAGAACAAGTATGGACGCGACTACGATCCACCCACGCCGCCTACCCCGGGATATGAGCAGCACTGAAACTCGTTGACAAAGATTTGACAACTTGGTGACAAACCCAGGCGCGGCCTGACCTACAGTTCTTAACAATATTGAACGGGCGGCCACTGCTGAGCCCGTTCCAGGTGGTAGGTCCCGGGACCTCGAATTACTCAGTGGCGGGGTAAGTATCCGTATTCTGTTTCGACATTCTTCTCGTAGACAGGCCGGCATTCGCTGGCCCGTTTTCGTTTTGTCCTAAACTCAGAATTTCTCGATATGACTGCTGTTCAATATCTTGACAAGAAGTTCAGCGGACAATCAGCTGTAGCCCATCAGAATCAAGGGGTTGAAATCTCTTCACATACCTAGTAGAGTATTTTGACCTGAGGTCAAATTATGGCTGGTATAGGCAGCAGCTTGGTTACTCCTCCACGTTATCGTCCAAACCTTGAACGTCCACGTTCGGAAAACAAGCGGTCAAAGATCATTGATGTCGCCATGCGGCACTTTGCTGAGCAGGGTTATCATGCTGCCCGGGTCGGCGATATGGCCGCGGAATTGGGCATCGCCAAGGGTTCTATCTTCCAGCACTTCGGCAGCAAGGATGGGCTTTTTTTTGAGGTGTACAAAAAAGCGGTCCGCTCATTTTCGCGTTATCTCGATGCGCCTGCCGAGGTCCGCGAACAGGGCTTCTTTGCAGTGCTGCGTTACTGGCTGGAGCGGACGGAACATCTGATCCGCGAAGACTGGATTCCCTACCGCGTGTCGCTACTGGGGAATTATGGGACCGATCTTGCGCTGAAACGCGAGATCAACCGCTTTCTGCTCGCTGAAGACCCCTATGGGACCGCTGCTTTTGTACGATTCGGCATAGAGCGCGGAGAGTTGCGCGCCAACCTCGATCAGGACATGACAGTTTCCATTATTGACTGGACCACGGAGCGCTTTCAGGATGCCCTGGTAACCGAAGAACTCGATCCCGGGCTGTTCCGGCGACAAGGTGGAGTCGCGGAAAAGAAGGAAATGAGGATCACGCAATTTCTGGACATCCTGCAACGAGCCATCGGTTCAGGAAAAAACTGATCGCACTCCCATGATCAAAGAACGGTCCTTGCAGGAAATCCTGGCAAGCTACGACGCTGGGTCTCCGCTACAAGAAGCATCTACCATTCCGGGAACCTGGTATACCGATCCGCGGATTGCTGCATTGGAAGCCCAAACTGTTTTCAGCAATAGCTGGCAGCTGGTGGGGCGGATTGATCAGGTGGAAAAACCCGGCCAGTTTGTGACTGCCCAGGTTGCCGCGGAACCAATCGTTGTGGTGCGCGGGAACGACGGTGTACTTCGTGGTTTTTACAACGTCTGCCGCCATCACGCAGCTGCTGTAGTAATGGAAGAATGCGGACAGGCTACCATCCTTCACTGTCCCTATCATGGCTGGAACTACGGGCTAGATGGCGCGCTGAAGGGCATGCCTGAATTTGACGGAGTTAAGAACTTCGAGCGCCAGCAGAATGGGCTGGTTCCGGTCAAAGTGGATGTTTGGGAAAATCTGGTTTTTGTGAACCTCGACCCAAACGCTGGCTCACTCCATAGTTTTCTCGGCGGCATGGTCCAACGGATTGCTCCCTTGGGAGTGGCCGGACTGCACCACTTCGACCGGCGCGTGTACGACATCCATTGCAATTGGAAAGTCTTCATAGACAACTACCTCGATGGCGGCTATCACGTTCCTCATCTCCACAAAGGGTTGAGTTCCGTACTCGATTACAAGGAGTACACCATTGAGAACGAAGACCGCTATTGCTTGCAGTCGAGTCCGATGGTTTCGGGAACTGAAGACGTTGCCACCAGTAACACGCGCAAAGGCGACCGGGCCTGGTACTTCTGGCAATATCCCAATCTGATGATCAATTGCTACGCGGGATATATGGATACGAATCTGGCCTTGCCGCTGGATGTGGACCACTGTCGCGTCATCTTCGACTTTTACTTCAGCGACATCAGTGAAGGCGCGCGGGAATACAACCAGCAAAGCGTTACGGTAAGCGACCGCGTGCAAACCGAAGACCTGGACATCTGCGAAGCGGTACAACGCGGATTAAAGTCGAGGGCCTACGGAGCGGGGCGATTGTCGGTCCGGCGCGAGGCGGGAGAACATCTGTTTCATCGCCTGCTGGCTGCGGATTTAAAGAGCGGCTTGCCAGGGACAGCAACTGCGCTAAACGAAACAACATCTGGGAACCGGGAACTGACAACGAAGAACTGAGATCTCTCCGCTGTGGTTGTATGAAGCCAAAAACTGGCTACGAAATCAGTTCTCGGTTCCTGGTTCTCGGTTCTCAGAAACGCAATTCAAGAGCTCTCGTCTGATCATGCCTTTATTTTCGCCTTGGCGGACGAAATGCTTATAATGCCTGCGGTGGAGGAAACCATTAGATGATGGATCGCCGGTCTTTTCTTGGAACCGTTACCGCGGCTACGTTGTTGAGCAGCCGTCTTAGCTTTGCAGCCGAACATGAAATCAAAAGCATCGGTGTACAGCTTTACACCGTGCGCGATGCCATGCAGCAGGATTTTGACGGCACCGTGGCCAAAGTGGCAGGCATCGGATACAAGGAAGTCGAACTGGCAGGGTTCGATCAGGCCGCCGATGGCGCCGTCACTTATTGGGGCAAGCAGGCGCCAGATGTCCGGGCTTCATTTGACAGGCATGGGCTGGTGTCGCCGTCGACCCACGTGAAGTATTCCAGCCTGACTCCGGAAAATTTTCCCAAGGTCATCGAATCCAGCAAGACTATTGGCAACACTTATATCGTGATGCCGTGGATCGAAGAAGCGGACCGCAAGCAACCCGACATCTGGAAGAAAGCCGCGGCCGTGTTCAATCGTGCAGGAGAGGAATCCAAGAAAGCTGGGATTCAATTCGCCTACCACAATCACTGGTTCGAATTTCTGCCGGTGGATGGCAAGCTGCCTTACGATGAATTGCTGGCCGAGAGTGATCCCAATCTGGTGAAAATGGAGCTTGACCTTTGTTGGATCACTACCGCGGGTAAAGATCCGATCACCTACTTCAACAAGTATCCTGGGCGTTTCCCGTTAGTGCACGTGAAAGACATCAAGACTCTCCCGAAAGTTGGCGAGGGTGGCAGCCAGACTTTTGGCGATACCGCCGATTTAGCTCCGGTGGGCAGCGGAATCATTGACTGGAAAAATATTTTCAGCCATGACCAGAAGGCAGGCATCAAGCACTACTTCGTGGAGCATGACAAGCCAGAGATGCCGCTCGAAAGTATCGCCAGCAGTTACGCGTATCTGAAAAAACTGCGTTTCTAACACAGTGAGAACAATGTTCTCCGGGAGGCTGCCGCATGGCGCAGGTCATCCGTTCGCCCAAGACGTATGATGTTTGCATCATCGGATCAGGCGCAGCGGGCGGAACGGCAGCCAAAGTCCTCACTGAGGGCGGACTGAACGTTGTCATGCTCGAAGCTGGGCCTGCTCTTGATCCGGCCCAGGATTACAAGGAACATCTCTGGCCCTACGATCTTGCGCACCGCGGTGCCGATATTGGCGGACGTGCCCGCCATGAATTGAACGATGAGTTCCTGGCGCCTAACGGTTTCTGGGAAATTACCGGTGAGCCTTACACCACCGCACCGGACTCCATGTTTCGCTGGTTCCGCTCGCGCATTGTGGGCGGCCGCACCAATCACTGGGGACGGATTGCGCTTCGTTACGCTCCCGTGGATTTCAAGGCACGCTCCACGGACGGCATGGGCGATGATTGGCCTATCACCTACGAAGAGATTGCTCCTTATTACGACAAGGTGGAATCCTTCATCGGTGTCTTCGGGACCAAAGAGAACATTCCCAGCGCGCCCGACGGCATCTTCATGCCGCCTCCAGTCCCGCGTTGTACCGACTCGATCGTCAAGAAGGCGTGTGACAAAATAAATGTCACCTGTATTCCTTCGCGGTTGGCAATTATTACCCAACCGCTGAATGGACGTCCAGCTTGTCACTATTGCGGGCAGTGTGGCCGGGGATGCGTGACCGGTTCGAATTTCAGTTCAAGCCAGGTGATGATTCCACCCGCGCAGGCCACCGGCAGATTCACGCTTATTACCGGCGCCATGGCGCGCGAGGTGATCGTAGGCAAGGACGGAAAGGCCGAATCTGTTTCCTACATTGACAAAACAACGCGCACGGAGAAGCGCGTCTATGCCAAAGCTTTCATGTTGTCCGCCAGCGCGTGCGAATCGGCCCGTTTGTTGCTGAACTCACGCTCGACATTGTTTCCCGATGGACTGGCGAATTCTTCTGGCGTGGTTGGCCGGTATTTGACGGATTCGGTCGGGTCTTCCGGATCCGGATATTTCCCCTACCTGGAGAAAATGCCTCCCCACAACCACGATGGCGTCGGTGGAATGCACATGTACGTACCGTGGTGGAAATTCGACCGCAAGAATGACTTTCTACGTGGATACCACATTGAACTGGGAGGCGGGCGTGGAATGCCGGGTGTCGGAATGTTCGATTCCGTTTGCCAGGCCCACGAAGGATATGGAGCGGCACTTAAGAAGAGATGCCACGACAGCTACGGCACCGGCATAGGCTTCGCCGGACGCGGAGAAATGATTCCCAATCCCGATTCATACTGTGACCTCGATCCGAACACCGTCGATCAGTGGGGGATCCCGGTTTTACGCTTCCATTGGAAGTGGAGCGACAACGAGATCAAGATGGCGAAAGATATGCAGGAAACCATGCGCGCCATCGTGGAAGCCGCGGGCGGCACCTACTCGACAAGAGGTAAGAATGATGCCGATCACCCTTATGGAATCGCAGACGGAGGTGTAATCATTCACGAGATCGGCACTGCACGTATGGGAGCTGATCCTAAATCGTCTGTCCTGAATAAATACTGTCAGGCCCATGATGTGAAGAACCTGTTCGCCACGGATGGCGCGGCTTTTGTCACCAATGCCGACAAGAACCCCACGTTGACGATCATGGCGATCTCATGGCGAGCTTCGGAATACATCCTGGATGAAGCCAAGAAAGGAAATCTCTAGCCATGGCGACAAGAAACATTTCGCGGCGGGATGTGTTGCGATCGCTGACCATCGGGGTGACCGCAGGGTCGGTGCTCAGCGTGATCCCCGTAGAGGCGGCGGAACACGTTCATAAGCTGATCGCCAAAGAAAAGGCGGCAGATGCAGCCGGCAAATATACGCCGAAGTTCTTCTCCGCGGATCAATACAAAACTCTTAATGTTTTGTGTGATGCCATCTTTCCTGCCGATGCCGATTCAGGAGGCGCGATCGAAGCCGGCGCTCCGGAGTTCATTGACCTGCTTACCAGTGAGAACCCTGACTACAAGCTAACCCTGGGTGGCGGTATCATGTGGCTGGACTCGACCTGCAAAGACCGCTACGGCGCGGGTTTTTCCAGTAGTTCCGAACAACAGCAAAAGGAAATTCTTGACCTGATCGCCTATCGAAAAAATGCCAATGCATCTCCGGGCTTGAGCCAGGGAGTAGAATTCTTTTCATTCCTGCGAAACCTGACGGCGGATGGTTTCTTCACCAGTGAAATCGGGATAAAGTATCTTGGGTACATTGGCAATACCCACTTGAAAGAATTTCCAGGCTGTCCGCCGGTGCCTGAGGCGTAACCCGAATCGGTACCAAGGAGAATGCATGGACGCTGGATTTCAGTGTGCCGGCTGTGGGGAGTGGAACGATACCAAAGTGGATGAGTCTGCCGGGCGGGTGCAGATGTATGTGGAAGACTGCAAGGCCTGCTGCAAACCGAACGTACTTCATATTGAATACGATCCCGATGAGAAGGGATACGTAATCAATGCGGAGCTGGAGTCGTGATCGAATCTTCACGCAGCCAAGATCGAAATTTCTGTCCTCTTCGCGAGAAAGGAACACTGCATGAGCTTGGAAATGGTCGCGCACACCATGGTCACGACCCAGTTCGAGATTGACGGGTTCCGTGTGGTCCGTACCCTGGGAGTAGTCCGTGGAATCGTGGTGCGCTCGCGCTCGATTTTTGGGACCCTGGGCGCCAGTTTGCAGACGCTGGTCGGCGGGAACATCACTTTGTTGACCAATCTCTGTGAAAAAACCCGTTCCGATGCATTCGATCTCATGCTACAGCACGCAGCCCAGCTGGGTGCAAACGCTGTCGTCGGGGCGCGCTATGACGCGACTGAGGTCATGCAGGGCGTGACCGAGGTTCTGGCCTATGGAACGGCTGTAGTGGTAGAACCGATTCGATGATTCTTAGATCACCAGGAATTTCTCGACTGCTTGCTGACGATATCTGAAGGTTTTCTGCAATTGTCGGGCGATAAATCTTTCCAGCAACTCTCCTAACAAGCCATACCCTACTTCGTACTCGACAACATCGCGAACGACTGTTCCTTCAACCGTGTTGCGAGATCCCGGAAGGAGTTCATGGCGGTGATAGAAGTGCTTAAATGGCCCTCTGATCTGTAAGTCCGCAAAGTGGCGGTTCCACGCAAATTCTGTGATGCGGGCCGTCCACCTGGCCTGGAATGGAAGAAACGGAAGCACGCGGAAAGAAGTAACGATCTCGGAACCTAAACCGGCGAGGTTCTTACGTTCATTGACACCGGCTTCGGCCGGTGGAATCAGCTTCAGTTCAATTAGTTTCGTTGCGGTAGCTGGTGGCATGATTCGCGGCAGGTTCTGTGGGTTGGCGAAGAAAAGAAAGACTCTGCCGCTTTCCACCGGTATCCAATGTTCGAATTGGGCCTTCTGGATCAATCGAATGACTGATTGTATGCGGTATTCGCGGGTGCGTTATAGTGTTTCCTCACCATGTCACTGAAATCGGGTTTTATGGCGGTGTTGTTTGTTGTCCTCGTAGGTGGCGGCTTACAGGCGAAAACACTCAAGTACAAACGCATAGGCAACAAAAGTGACATTCAAACTGTCCCTACGGCAGGAATTGCCATGATGGGCGGCGGCGCGGACCTCGATGAGGCATTTCGTTGGTTGTGCGCGAAGGCTAATGGCGGAGATTTTCTGATCCTGCGTGCCCGCGGCGGCAACGACTACAACCAATATGTGGACCAGTTGTGCAAGCTTAACTCCGTGGCGACGCTGGTGATCCCTGACCGCAATGCCGCGCTGGATCCGAAGGTGGCAGACATCATCCGCCACGCCGAAGCCATATTTATTTCCGGAGGGAACCAGGCACGTTATATCAATTTCTGGAAAACCTCACCCGTGCAGGATGCCATCAACGATCACGTGGCTGCGGGTAAACCTCTGGGAGGAACCAGCGCCGGGCTTGCGGTAGAGGGAGAATATGTTTACAGCGCGATGAATGATCTCAGCGATGGCCCAGACCTCACTTCGGCAGCCGCTCTTGCTAATCCATACCATCCGCAAGTCGCGGTCGTGCGAGATTTTTTGCGCGTTCCGCATTTGCATAACCTGATCACCGACAGTCACTTTGCCAAGCGTGACCGGCTGGGCCGTTCGCTGGTCTTTCTTTCCCGCATCGTGCAGGACGGGTGGTCGAAAAATCCGCGCGAGGTCGCGGTGGATGAACGTTCGGCCGTTCTGGTGGATGGCGACGGAAAAGGCGTCGTCGTAGGAAGCGGCAAAGGGGCTTATTTCATTCAGGGAACAACACCTCCCACGGTGTGCGAGCCGGGAGTGCCACTAACCACTACGGCGTTGTCCACCTACCACGCTCCCAGGGGGGCACATTTTGATCTGACCGCCTGGAGCGGTGAGGGAGGCGAAAGCTACACGCTTTCAGTGGAGAACGGCGTAGTCAGTTCCAGCCGGCCGGACAAATCGCTATATTAAAATCTGAGATGGCACGCAGCGTTTTTTAGATGGTCTCGCGGGGCTGTTTTCTATTGACGAACTTGCCGGGAGTCTGACAAACTTCCCCGATCAACCGCGATGCGGTTTGATCATCCATGAGAGTACGCACAAATTTATTCTCCGCTGCCGGCCACACGCTGGACCAGGTCGAGAAGCTCGTCGATGCCGGCAAACTCGAAGCCGGACTATGATCCCATCGTCCCAGGTTGGGCGCTTTGTCTTTCCGTCAACCGAAAAATCAATTGCCTGACACTTAAATCAGGCGGCTTGCCACACCAGAACAGGGGAACCGACATGAAATCGCTTTCACTTCGTTTGACATTGCTGTTGGCAGTCCTCCTCGGCTGCATCGCCGCGGTTGCCCAGACCTCGCAAGGACGGATCCTGGGGCGGATCACCGATGCCTCGGGCGCGGTCGTCACCAGGGCCAAGGTGACGATCACCAGCACGGTGAGGGGCACGCAAAGGCTGTTGGAAACGAATGACGCGGGAGACTTCGTGGCCCCGTCGCTGGAGGCTGGGACCTACAGGGTTTCGGCTGAGGCCCCCGGTTTCAAGAAGGCGGTGAGCACGGTCACC
This sequence comes from uncultured Acidobacteriota bacterium, assembly GCA_963837365.1. Classification (GTDB taxonomy): domain Bacteria; phylum Acidobacteriota; class Terriglobia; order Terriglobales; family Acidobacteriaceae; genus CAWBXL01. The sequence goes on along the minus strand of CAWIMW010000001.1, from coordinate 284,861 downwards.
GTAGAGGTATCGCGCGACGTTCGCGTGGATTTGCAACTGCAACCCGGCGCGGTCACCGAGGTGGTGGACGTCACCGACGTGGGGGCCCTCGCCGATACTGTGGACAGCACGCTGAATGGCGTCATTTCCAACCGAGCGGTCAACGAGCTGCCCCTGCAAGGCCGCGACTTCCAGAATCTGCTGGCACTGCATCCCGGCGTGCAGCGCGACCCTGGCGGCGGCTACCACTCCGTGACGTCCAATGGCCTGCGGCCGGATGACAACAACTTCATCATCGACGGCGCCAACGATAACGACGTCTACTGGGGCGATACCGTGGTCAACCAGGCCGGAATTGAGGGCACGCCCGCCAGCACACTCCCGCTCGATGCCATTGAGGAGTTCAATACCCAGGAACATCCGCAGGCTGATTACGGCGAGAAGCCCGGAGTGGTGGTCAACATCGGGCTTAAGTCCGGGACGGATACTGTCCATGGAACCGGGTACTACTTCACCCGCAACGCCGCGGTGGATGCCCGCAATTACTTCAATCCGAAGCCACAGCCGACCTCTGATCTGCTCCTTCACCAGTTCGGCGGCAGCATCGGCGGAGCGATCATCAAAAGCAAGTGGTTCTACTTCGCGAACTATGAAGGCGTCCGCTCCAAGGTGGGGAATCCCTACAACGTTTACAGCCCAGTCACCACTTCGCTGGCTACCCCCGGCAATCCCGAAGGCGACCCCTATTCCAGCATCGTGGACGCGTTGGCGTACACCGGTTGCGACCAGGTTCCCCTGCCCCCGGATTGCAGCCAGCTGAGTCTTAATCTGATCAAGCTTTTCCCCAACAATCCGGGTTACACGGCAAACGCCAACGACCCAACCATCATCAACTTTAATTTCGATAACCACGACCGCGCCGACAACCTGGTTTTCAAAAGCGATTACCATCTCGGCGACAAGCACACTTTTTCCGGCCGCTATATCTACTCCAACAGTAATCAAGTGGAGGAGGATGCGTCCCCGCTGCGTGCGGAATGGCTCTCGCACGCTGCGCCCATTACTCAAGTGTTCGGCGGTGATTGGACCTGGACTCCAAACTCGCGATGGGTCAATACCGCACGCTTCAGCTTCAACAGTTTTTACGAGAAAATCGCGCCTGTCGATGCCAATGTCAACCCATCCGACTATGGATTGAATACGGGAATCACCGACCCACGACTGTTCGGCTTTCCCCGAATCAATCCCAGCACCTCGTACTTCAATTACCTGGGCGGAAACTCCAGTTGGCCAGCCTACACCTCACCCAGCCATAGCTGGAACCTTTCCGATAGCCTGGCCTACAACGTGGGCAAACACGCTATCCGCTTTGGCGGGGAATTCAGTGATGGTGGGGTGGAATACTATCGTGCTCCCTATGGCCGTGGCCGCGTGGATTTCCATTACCTTCCGGATTTTCTTCTCGCCAACGATCCCGACAACATTCGCTCCTGGCGCTTGCTCTACGGGGACCCATCGCGCAGTATCACCATGAAGTCCTTTGGCTTCTTTTTCCAGGATGATTTCCGCATGACCGGTCGCCTGACTGTAAATCTGGGGCTGCGGTACGACGTGACGTTCCCCATCAAGGACTCCCAGAATCGGTTGGCGAACTACGTCCCCTCAAAAGGCATCGTTCAGGTGGGATACGGTATCGACCAGCCTTACAAAACCAACTGGGGGAATGTTTCACCTCGAGTGGGTTTCGCTTACGATGTGTTTGGCACCGGGAAGACCATCCTGCGTTCCGGTTTTGGAATGATTTACGTCCGGCCCTCGATCCGCACATTTATGTTCTCCAGCGGTGGGCTCCAACTGAACCCAAGCGCCCTGATTAACCCGGGGGCCAATGGCACCATCACCTCCTACTTGCTCACCGGCGCCGATACCTCCTTGCTGAATTGGAATACGACCGGACCGATCTTCCCCGTCGACAATACTTCGCTCAATACCTGCGACGCGGATAACCCCTGCAACATCTTTGGCGTTGACCAGAACCTCAAGACACCGTACGTGCTCAACTGGAACCTCAGCCTACAGCAGCAATTGACGCCCAGCATGAACCTGCAGATGGCCTACGTCGCCAACCATGGAGTGCAGTTGTACAGCACAGTGGACTTGAATCAGTCGCCGCCAAACTCCGACGTCTTTGACTCACAGACCCGCCCCATGACTGCGAGTTGCGCCCCGCCGGTTGGCCTTGGAACCGGCAATGCGCCTTGCTATCCCTATATCGCATTCCTCAACTTCCTTGGCAACAAATCCACTTCCTCGTACCAGAGCTTGCAAGTAACCCTGACGAAGCGATACGCCAAGGGTCTTTACCTGCTGGGTGGATACACTTGGGGGCACGCAATCGACACCGCCGGGAGCACCAATAACCTTGCCTACGTTCCTCAGGACAGCCTGAACTTCAACGCCGAGAAGGGGAATGGGGACTACGACACCCGTCACCGCTTCACGCTTTCTGCAACCTACGATCTCCCTTCACGGAAGTCCTGGGGACAGATGCTTGAAGGATGGCAATTGACCAGCATCGTTACTTGGCAAACCGGCTATCCGCTCCTGGTTTACGACAATATTAATGATTTGTCCGGCACCGACGAGGGCTACGACAATGCCAGCAACGAGCGATGGAATATCAAAGGTGATCCTGCAAATCTAAAATGGTCGGCTAAAGACTCAATTCCGTTCCTCGACCCCAGCAGTCCGGAGTGTCAGTCGGTGGCGACTACGCAAGAGTTACAGGACTCTCTGGATTATGCTGGAGGCTGCTATGCGCAGAACGGGACCATCCTATATCCGCAGGCCTTCGGCACCTTCGGCAACATGGGGCGGAACATCGTGCGCGGCCCTGGTTTCGCCAACTGGGATGCCTCTGTTTCCAAGATCTGGAAATTATCGGAGAGGCTTAAGCTCCAGATGCGTGGAGAGATGTTCAATGTAGCCAATCACCCGAACTTCGCCGGCGGCTCTATCGGAGGCGAACTCGGAGACCCCAGCAGCTTCGGACTTGCAGGCGCCACTCCGGATGTTTACGCCTCCAACCCGGTCATCGGCTCCGGCGGCTCGCGGCACATTCAGTTGGGCGCTAAGTTCATTTGGTAATGCTGGACCTCAAAGCCCTGGCAATCGCCGGGGCTTTTCTATTTCAGCCTTGATTTCCACAACATTTTCAGAGGTAAGTCTTTCTGAGAGAGTGAGATGCGAGGCGAACAACCGGCGAAAGAACCTAGTCTCTAAATCCCATATCTAGTGGTTGTCTTTCCGAATAACCACAATTGATCGCGCTTTCCCCGCCCGAGGTACTTTTGGTTTAGCAACCTTTAACTTTCTCGTTGACAGCAAAGCATTTAGGCGTAGTATGTGGACAAAAGTGGTAGAAAGTGGTCAAGACAGTAGAGGTCGTGGGCAACTGATACCAAATTCGAGGCGCCAGTGGAATTGATGACTGACAGCCCTAAAAACAGCCCAAACGTACCCGGATTGACCTGCGCTTCTATCGCTTTTGCCTCCCTCGTAGCAGTGGCAGTAGCCGTTAAGAATTCCAGCCCCACAAAGGGCAAGACCAATGTTTCGCGGCAATCACCCAACTCGCGTGGACGAAAAAGGACGGCTCAAGGTCCCCGCGGAGTTCAAGCGCGTGATCGACGAGAAGTACGGCACGCAATTCTACATCACCAGCGTGGATGGGAAGGTTGCCGAAATATATCCCTTCGAGGAATGGGAGCGGATCGAGCAGAAACTGGCGGGGCTCTCGAACTACAACCCCACCAAGAAGAAGTTCCTGGACCGGGTGAATTACTACGGCCAGATGGTGGAAATGGACGGCCAGGGCCGGTTGCTGCTGCCGCAGTTGTTGCGCGACGGGGCCCAGATCAAGGGCGAAGTGGCGGTAACCGGCAATCTGAACCGCTTACTGGTCCGCAATCTGGAAACGTATCGCAAGGAAATCGAGGAACAGGCATTCACGTCTGAGGATGAGAAGACGCTCGACGATCTGGGCATCTAGTGGCAGAGGGTTTAACAAATACCCCTCAGGGGGTTGGGCGTGGCAGTGGTCACGTTCCGGTTCTTTTAAAAGAAGCGATCGATTTTTTAGCCGTAAAGCGTGGTGGGACTTATATCGACGCCACGGTGGGTTTGGGCGGGCACAGTTTCGAAATTGCAAAACGCCTGGGCGCACCGGGTCATTTGATTGGGCTCGATAAGGACACCGCGGCGCTAGAGATTGCAAAAAGAGTCGTTGGTCATTCGTCGTTGGTCGTTGGTGAAAACCAGGATTGGCCGGCGGTAACTCTGGTGCATACGTCGTTTGCAGATTTTGCCAAAGACCAACGACCAAAGACCTACGACGGTATTTTGGCCGACATCGGCGTAAGCAGCCTGCAATTCGACGACGCAGCGCGAGGCTTTAGTTTTCAGGCGGACGGCCCCTTAGACATGCGTATGAATACGCAGTCGGGGCAGACTGCCGAACAAGTGGTAAATCAGGTGGATGAGGTCACACTCGCCAATCTGATTTACGAATTCGGTGAGGAAAGGAGGTCGCGGAGAATCGCCAGAGCCATTGTCCGGTCGCGGCCGATATCAACCACTGCGCAACTCGCAGCGGTGATTTCAGCCGCGGCCCGGCCAATGAAACATGAGCGCATTCATCCGGCGACCAGGACCTTTCAGGCTCTCCGAATCTTCGTAAACCGCGAACTAGACGATCTGCGGGAGTTGCTGCAAGCGGCTCCGCAGATCTTGAAACCGGGCGGGCGGCTGGTGATTATCGGCTTCCACTCGCTGGAGGACAGAATCGTAAAAGATTCCTTCCGCGAAGGAGTGAAGCTGGGTCATTACGAGCTGCTCACAAAGAAACCAGTAACGCCCGGTGAGGAAGAGATTGAGCGCAACCCGCGGGCACGCAGCGCGAAGCTGCGGGCAGCGGAAAAAGTTTAGTGGTTGTGGTTAAAAGTTTCCGGGGCGGCATCGCCTTTCTCAAATAGGGCGAATTTCAAACACACCTTCTCTAACGGTGCCGCTCCGGAGAAGGTTCTGCTGGGTAGGTAAGGAGGATTTACCGATGTTGATGGGCACACTAATTGACGAACTGGTTGCTACGGTAGAGCGCGCCGAAGAGCGCACCTGCGAGGAGCAGTCGTTGATCGAAGACGAAAGACTTACCTACTTCTACGCATTGGCACAGCAAGAGATAGCGCAATTCCAACTCGCCGGGGTGGCATAAATGGCCGCGCACGCACTGGCTCCAACAACTTTACGGCGTCCCTGCTGGACCGGGACGCCGGAAATTTACTTCACCAAGGCGATTGATAATTCCCGGCTGGTGAAGATTGAAGATCCCAACCGCGGCCGGGAGATGAAACTGTTCGGCGGCGCACTGGCTTGTCTGTTTCTGCTGGTGATGACGTTTGCCTGGCAGCACTTCAAAGCTATTGAGTATGGGTACAAGATCGAAGCATTAAGAACACAGCGCAACGAACTGATCGAGGCCAATCACACGCTGCGTCTGGAAGAGGCTTCCCTGCGTGATCCAGAGCGGATTGACGTGCTGGCGCGCAAAATGGGTTTGCAGACACCCCAGGCGGGACAAGTGGTCCGGATGGATGCTGCAACTCCGCAGAGCGAAATGCCGGTAATGGCCAGCATCACTCCGGTTTCGGTGATCTCGCAACGGTAAACAGGAATGTGTGGAGACGGGGCTTGCCCCGTGCGTCGAGCGGAGCTCGACATTAAGTTTTAATGGCGGCTTTCGCTGGTTCAGCGGGCCGCCTAGTTTGTCTTAGCCCTGTGGACGTTTCTCTGTGAAACTCTGTGTCCTCTGTGGTTAAAGGGTTTAAAAACTAACCACAGAGATCACAGAGTCCCACAGAGGAACTGCCACAGAGAAGTCGAATCCTTATGAAGTCCAGAACATCGCGCATCGGCAATACACGCCGACTCTACCTTCTCGGCGCGATCCTGATTTTCTGGTGCGGTGCCATCTGCGTTCGCCTGGTCTACCTGCAAATCTTCCGCTACGGGGATTTTGTCGAGCGCGCACAACATCAGCAACAACGTTCGGTCGAACTCTCCGCCAAGCGCGGTGTCATTTACGACCGCACCGGGCATGAACTGGCAATGTCGGTGTCAGTGGACTCGGTGTTTGCCGTCCCCAGCGAACAAGTTGACCTGACCAACGCCGTTTCGCTCATCAGCCACGTCACCCACGAAAATCCCCATGAAATTCTGGCGCGGTGTGCAGCGTCCAAAAGCTTCTGCTGGATTGCCCGCAAAACTGATGCTGAAACTGCGGAACGCATCCGGGCGCTGAATCTTCGCGGCATTTATTTTCAGAAGGAGTCGCGGCGTTTCTATCCCAAGCGGGAACTGGCCGCCCAGGTACTGGGCTACGCAGGTATGGATGACAAGGGCCTGAGCGGGATCGAACGGCAATTCAAACAGCAATTGAGCGGTCGACCGGGCCGGATTTCGATCTCGGTGGATGCCCGCCGCAAAGATTTTGCCAGCGTGGAGAAGCAGCCTGACCCCGGCGACAACGTTGTCCTGACGATCGACCAGCAAATTCAATACATCGCGGAACGTGAACTGGACGCTGCAATCAAGGAGACTCACGCCAAAGCCGGCACCATCGTAGTGGAAAACCCACATACGGGAGAGATCCTGGCGTTGGCGAACTGGCCTACGTTCAATCCCAATGTTCCGCGGGGCATCACCTCGGACAAACTGATCAATCATGCGGTCAGCGACGTATATGAACCGGGGTCAACTTTCAAAATCGTAACCGTTGCTGCCGCGCTGGAAGAGAAGCTTGTCCAACCCAAACGAAGTGTTTGACTGCCAGATGGGATCCATTGTCGTGAATGGCCTGAAAATTCACGACTGGAAGCCCTATGGCATGCTGACGGTTTCCGACATCCTGGCCAAATCCAGCGATGTCGGAGCGATCAAAATTGCCCTGCGTCTGGGCAATGATCGTTTTTACAAATACATTCATGGGTTTGGCTTTGGAACTAGGACAGGTATCGAACTTCCGCATGAAACCCGTGGGCTGGCAAAACCTGCGAGCGATTGGTCCAAAGTATCGATTGGCGCAATCTCGATGGGGCAGGAGATCGGCGTTACGCCGTTGCAAATGACGGCAATGGTTTCGGCGATTGCCAATGATGGGGTTTGGGTTGCCCCGCGCATTGTAGCCGGAGTAACACCACCGCAGAACTCTCCGCAGACCATTGCGTTTCATCCCGACAGGGGAGCGGAGGGTCATTTCCACCATTACCGCTGCACAGATGAAGCAAATGCTCCAGGGAGTGGTTTTGCACGGCACCGGGAGGAAAGCCATACTTGAGGGCTATAGTTCGGCGGGAAAAACGGGCACCGCGCAAAAATTTGATCGCGCAAAGAAAATGTATTCGCGTACACAGTACATCGCATCGTTCGCGGGATTTGCGCCGGTGAATAACCCGGCAATCACCGTGGTGGTGATTCTGGATTCCCCGCAAGGCGAGCACCATGGCGGAATGCTGGGCGCGCCGATTTTCCAGCGCGTCTCCCAACCGGTGCTTGAATACCTGCATATTCCGCATGATGTTGAATTGCCGGCCAGCCGCCAGGTACTCCTGGCTGAAAGACACGTTACCGAACAAGATACCGAAGAGGGATCTCCTGACCGACTAGGAGACGCGATTGACCTGAATGATCCTCCAGCATCGCAGATTCTGTCCCCGGAACAAGACGCGAAGCCTTCTTCTGAACCATCGGGAGTAGTTCAAGCGGCCATGCGCCAGTATGACAGGCGCGCCTGCACCGGTTGCGGTGGGGCCGAAACCATCGCCGTTGAGCCAAGACTGCCTTGCAGGCTCCCGCTACTGCCACCCCTCTGACCGGGACTGTAGTTTTGGATGTGGAACAGGGAGGCATTGTGGTCCCCTCCTTTTCCGGCAAGAGTGTGCGCGCGGCGGTGGAACTTGCGGAAACGAACAGTCTCGACCTGGACATCCTCGGCAGTGGATTGGCGATAGACCAATCACCTACAGCAGGTTCCCACGTTGCCGCGGGATCGCGAATTGTGGTGAGGTTCGGACGATAGCACAACTAAGACGGGGGGCCGGACGCACTCCCTCGACTTCGTACAGGACCTGGGCAGCGAGCTTTAGCTCGCCGGAGTTCGGGGGCGCGGCGGAGTTCAGGGGAGCTAAAGATCCCTCGGCGGACGAGGGCGTCCGCCTCACACAATCTATAATTCATTCCAATGACCTTTCAACAACTCCTCTACGGCGCGGAAGTTCTCGCCCAGAGCGGAAACCCCGGCATTAACGGGGTGGAGTATGATTCGCGGCGGGTGGAAGCCGGGCGATGCCTTCGTCGCCATGCGAGGAGAGTCAAGCGACGGGAACAACTTCATCGACAAGGCAATTGCTGCGGGAGCCATTGCCGTTGTCAGTGACTCGGCAAGCGAAAAGCCGCGCGCAGGAGCTGGCATGGGCACAGGTTCCGCATGGCCGTCGCGCTCTAGCTCGTATCAGCGCAAATTTTTACAAGCGGCCAGCGGAACGGTTGGCGGTCATTGGAATTACAGGAACTAACGGCAAGAGCACGACTGCTTTCCTAGTAGAAGCGATTCTTACCGCCGCCGGACGCAAAAGCGCGTTAATAGGGACCATCGAATACCATGTCGCGGGAAAGATTTTGCCCGCCCCACATACCACCCCGGAGTCGCTGGAACTCAATCAGATCTTTAACGAAGCTGTGGGACATGGCGCCACGCAGGCGGTGATGGAAGTCTCTTCTCATGCACTGGCACAACAGCGTGTCTTTGGAATTCCCTTTCAGCGCTGCGATCTTTACCAATCTCACACGCGACCATCTCGACTACCACCACACGATGGAAGAATATTTCGCCTCCAAGCGCATCTTGTTTGAGGGATGCGGGACCGAGCCGCCACGGTCCGCTGTGCTCAACACAGATGACGAATATGGACGAAAACTAGTGGAGGTGAGCCGCCATCGCGGTTCTGAGGTTCTCACCTATGGATGGGCCAAGGGGGATTTTCACGCAGAAAAAGTGGAGATCACCTCGCGCGGCACGCGGTTCGACTTAGTGACTCCGAAAGAGAGTCTCCCATTATTTTCTCCGATGATCGGCAAGGTGAATGTGTACAACATTCTGGGGGCGGCAGCTGCCGCCTACGCGCAAGATTGCGGCAGCCAGGCAATCACCCAGGGCATCGCACAGTTGACGCGAGTTCCGGGACGTTTTGAGCGCGTAGATTACAAGCAACCGTTTACGGTGGTGGTGGATTATGCCCATACCGATGACGCTCTGCGTAACTTAACCGCTCTGGCGAGGGAGTTCGTTCAGCAGGCGGGGCAGAAAGGCCGTGTAATCACGGTTTTCGGCTGTGGCGGCGACCGTGACCGCAGTAAACGCCCGCTGATGGGCGAAGCAGCGGGCAGGGGGAGCGATTTCGTAATCTTGACCTCTGACAACCCACGCAGCGAAGATCCTCTTGCCATCATCAACGACGCGCTGGTGGGGTTGCAGCGCTCAGGAGCAAATTACAAGACTGAACCGGACCGTAAGACTGCCATTTATTTGGCGATTCGGGAGGCAAGGCCCGGCGACATTGTGCTGCTGGCGGGGAAGGGACACGAAAAAATACAAATTTCCCGCGAAGGTACAATTCCTTTCGACGACGTTGCAGTCGCGCAACAGGCGTTACGCGACGCTGGGTATGACAATGTTGTCAAAGCTACGACCAAGAAGCTATGAAACTGACTCTGTCACGCATTGCCGGATTTATCTCAGCCACGGGCGAATTCGAGGCCCAGCTGATTGCATCGGGTTACTCGATCGATTCGCGCACCATACAACCGGGTGAACTTTTTTTCGCGGTCAAGGGCGAACGCCTCGACGGCCACGACTATGTAGAACAAGCGCTGGCCAAGGAAGCGGTTGCCGCGGTGGTCCAGAAAGACCAGGTAGATCGCTACGCTGCGAAATCGCAGCTGCTGGTTGTGGATGATAGTTTGGTTGCGTTACAGACACTGGCAGCAGCGGTGCGGCGTTTATGGGGCAAGCCACTGGTCGCGGTAACCGGATCAGCGGGAAAGACTACAACTAAGGACGCGATTGCGCATTTGCTCTCGACTCGATTCCGGGTACTCAAGTCGGAGGGGAATTTCAATAATCACTTCGGCCTCCCGTTGATGCTTTTGAAGCTGCTCCCCGAGCATGACACCGCAGTGATTGAGATGGGGATGTCGCACGCCGGAGAGATCGCCGCCCTGGCAAAGATCGCTCAACCCAATATCGGAGTGGTCACCAACGTGGCCCCGGTCCATTTGGAATTCTTCCATTCGGTAGCGGACATCGCGCGGGCCAAGTACGAACTAGTCGCTTCCCTGCCGATGGGGGGCACGGCGGTGCTGAACGCGGATGATGAATACGTATCGCAATTCGGACGTGACTTCCACGGTAAAGTCGTCACGTATGGCTTGCGATCCTCAGCTGACGTCTGGGCGGATCACGTAGAGCAGCGCGGGCCAGGGGGATCCTCCTTCGAACTCATCGTCGGCGCATGCCGGGAAAATGTGGCTCTGCCGCTGGTCGGCGTACACAACATCTATAACGCACTTGCCGCCGTCGCCGTCGCGTTGGAACGTGGGATTACTCCTTCGGACGCAGCCAAGGCTTTGGCGTTTTTGACGCCCTCCGACAAGAGAGGGCAGGTCGTCAAAGTGGATAACATTACAGTCATCAACGATTGCTACAATTCAAATCCGAAAGCTTTGGAGTCCATGGTGAGCGCGCTGGCAAGTATGCCGGCACGCAGGCGGATTGTGGTTGCGGGAGAGATGTTGGAACTCGGGTCGGCAGGGGCGGAGATGCACCGCCGTGCCGGTAGTTATATCGCCGAGCAGAAGATTGATTTACTTTTAGGGGTCCGCGGCCTGGCCCAGCATATGGTGGAAGCCGCTGAGAAATCAGGCATGCAAGCTGAGTTTATGGCTACCCCCGAAGAAGCCGGGGAGTGGTTGGCCCGGGAGGCAAAACCAGGCGACATCGTCTTGCTCAAGGCATCGCGGGGTGTGAAGCTGGAGCAAGCGCTCGAAAAGTGGCAACAGTCTTCAGCGGCGGGTCATTAGTCATCGGTCGCAACAGAAATATCACGGCAACGACCTGCACAAACGACCAACGGCTGAATAAACGGAGGCGGATTGCTCTATTGGCTGCTGTACCTAAAGCTGTTTCATATTTTCCCGCCCTTCCGCATTTTCCGGTACCTCACGTTCCGCACTGCGTTCGCCAGTCTCACTGCATTGTTCACTGCGCTGGTGATCGGGCCGCTTGTGATCCGCAGGTTGCAGGAATTTCAAATCGGCCAATATATCCGCGAAGAAGGCCCCAAAGCCCATCAGAAAAAAGCTGGAACACCCACCATGGGCGGGCTGCTGATTGTTATCTCGATTGTGGTTCCTACTTTACTTTGGGCCGACCTGAGCAATCGCTTCGTTTGGTTGGCAGTGTTCTCTCTTTGCGCATTTGGCGCGATTGGTTTTGCAGACGACTACATTAAAGTTGTTCATCGCCGCAATCTTGGCCTGACCGCGCGCGCCAAGTCAGGGTTCCAGATCGCCGCCAGCATAGTCGTCGCTATCGCCCTGATTGCCATGCAAACGTATGGCATGTACTCGACGAAACTGATTGTTCCGTTCTTCAAACAGTTCCGCCCTGATCTTGTGCTCCAACATCTGGAGCAGAATCCCCACCTATGGCTTTTGGCTTTTCTTCCTTTTATCGCTTTTGTGATCCTGGTTTTGTACGGCTCAAGCAATGCGGTGAATCTGACCGATGGACTCGATGGGCTGGCAATCGGCTGCACCATTATTGCCGGCGGGGCGCTTACGGTCCTTACCTATATCAGCGGGCATGCGACTTTTGCCGCCTATCTGGACATGCCCCGCATGCCGCAGATCGGCGAATTGACCATCTTTTGCGGGGCAATGGTTGGGGCATCGATTGGTTTTCTCTGGTATAACGCGCATCCAGCGCAAATATTTATGGGGGATGTGGGTTCACTGGCGCTAGGCGGCGCGATTGGAACCGTGGCGGTAATGATCAAACAGGAACTGCTACTTCCCTTCATCGGCGGGGTGTTTGTAGTTGAGGCTTTATCGGTAATCCTGCAAGTTGGGTCTTATAAGCTCCGCAAAAAACGGATTTTCAAGATGGCACCGATTCACCATCACTTTGAATTGCTGGGCTGGTCGGAGTCGAAGATCATTGTGCGTTTCTGGATCGCTTCGCTGGTATTTGCTCTCTTCGCTTTGACTACACTGAAACTGCGCTGAGAACCGGGGAGTGATATCTAAGAACTGAATTCCCTTCCTAGCCTCTATAATCTCCAACCAGTGGACCTCAAGAACAAACGCGTGCTGGTCGTAGGACTTGGCAAGTCAGGTGTGGCTTCCGCATTGTTTCTCAAATCCCGGGGCGCACAGGTAACAGTTTCAGATACCAAGCCGCAGGACCAATTGCAGGAGGAGATTCCGCTCCTCTTGGACCAGGGGATCGCGGTTGAAACAGGGGGGCATGGCGAGCGCACTTTCAGGGGGCAAGATTTGATCGTTGTCAGTCCCGGCGTGCCTGTGGATGCGCGTCCGCTGGTGCAAGCACGTGCGCTGGGAGAAACGGTCATCGGCGAGATTGAACTTGCGACCCAGTTTTTTCCCGGCCCGATTGTTGCCATTACAGGTTCGAATGGAAAGACCACAACGACTACGCTGGCGGGTGAGATGGTTACGGCAGGCGGCCATCGAGCTGTAGTGGGAGGCAATATCGGCACACCTGCCATTTCACTGATTCAGGGCGCGACCTCCGAAACGATTGCTGTGCTCGAAGTCTCCAGCTTCCAGCTGGAAACCATCCAAAAGTTCCACCCCAAGATCGCTGTCATTCTCAACATCACCCCCGACCATCTCGACCGCCACCATACGTTCGCGGCCTATGTGGAAGCCAAGGCACGAATCTTCGAGAACCAGACGGCGGATGATTTCGCGGTCCTGAATGCTGATGACCCGACATGCCTTGAACTGGCCCCACGCACCCGGGGCCAGACCTTTTGGTTCAGCCGCAAGAAAGAGGTGAATCAAGGGGCCTACGTTCGCGAGGGACAAATTGTTTTTCGTGACACAGGAGGACCGCAGGAAGTCATGCTGGTCTCTGAGATTGGGCTCAAAGGCGCGCACAACGTCGAGAATGTTCTGGCGGCGGTTTGCGTGGGTATGCTACTGCACTGCCAGCCTGGCCGTATCCGCGAAACTGTACAGAATTTCAAGGCGGTCGAACACCGGATTGAATATGTGGCTACCATCGGCGGCGTTGAATACTACAACGACTCCAAGGCCACGAACGTGGACGCCACCATCAAGGCTTTGGAATCCTTCCCGGCAAATATTCACCTGATCCTGGGCGGCAAAGACAAGGACAGCGACTACACGCAACTGAATGACCTTCTCCGCCAACGGGTGAAGCAGGTGTATACCATCGGCGCGGCCGCGGGAAAAATTGAGTCGCACATTGGGGGAGCGGCCAAGATTATTCACGCCGTAACGTTGGAGAATGCGGTCAAGCAAGCGGCTAAATCTGCCCAGGCAGGGGACGTGGTGCTCCTGGCCCCGGCCTGTGCCAGCTTTGACCAGTTCCGGAATTATCAGCACCGGGGGCAGGTGTTCAAAGAAACGGTGCGAGCGTTGGCGTAAAGCCCAGACTTCTTCACCACAGAGTCACAGAGAAACAATTTTTTCTTAGGGAGAACATCGTTGGATAACCTTTTTAGTGTCCAGCGATGTTTCAATAGTCTTCTCTGCGCCTCCTTTATCTCCGTTGTAAACAGCAAGCATGGCAAAGCGCGTTAGTGTCGATCGTTGGGTATTCACCGTCACCTTGGTCCTGGTATTTATCGGCCTGGTCATGGTGTTCAGTGCTTCCGCGGTGATGGCCAAGGAGCGGTACGGCTCGGGATACTACTTCCTTTTTAAGCAACTGGGCTGGGCGGTGGCGGGACTCATCGCCATGATCCTTGGCATGAGGATTGACTATCGCCGCTTCAAGCACCCGGCTGTAGTGTTCTCCGTGTTAGGCATCACCACCCTGCTGCTGATTTCTGTATTCTTTCTTGATCGCTCCCACAACACCCACCGCTGGATTCATTTAGGAGGTTTTTCCCTTCAACCTTCAGAGTTGGCCAAACCGGCACTCATCCTCTTCTTGGCTTATTTTCTGGAAGGCCGGACCAAATCCATGGATGACTGGCGCAATACGCTTCTGCCGGCGGTGATTCCTACTCTGGTTTTTGTGGGCCTGATTGTTTTCCAGCCGGACCTGGGGACTGCGCTTGCCTGCTGCGCCATCACGGTTTGTGTCCTGTTCATCGCCGGGCTGAATTTGAAATATCTCGGATACGCCTTCCTGGCTTCTCTGTTGCCGCTCTATTTTCTGATTTTTCACGTGCGTTACCGCCGCGACCGTATGTTGGCTTTTATCAATCCATTTTCCGATCCGCAGGGTAAGGGCTTCCACATCATCCAGTCTATGATCGCGGTCAGCACAGGCGGCATTACGGGCCTGGGATTGATGGAAGGAAAGCAAAAATTGTTTTACCTCCCAGAACCACATACGGATTTCATCTTTGCGGTGACTGCTGAGGAGTTAGGTCTGGTCGGGTCAATCATCGTTGTGGCGTTGTTTGCAGTCTTCCTGTGGCGGGGGATTCGGACTGCGCTGCGGACCCAGGACACGTTTGGCCAGTTTCTGGTGGTCGGAATCACTTGCATGGTGGTGGTGCAGGCATTCGTCAACATCAGCGTGGTGCTGGGCATGATGCCCACCAAAGGAATCCCGCTGCCCTTCGTTTCCTATGGAGGGTCTTCCTTGTTTGTGACGCTGGCCTGCGTTGGTGTATTGCTCAACGTGACCAAGCAAACTGAGTAAGATTTCCTGTGTGTGCGCTATGGTTAGAAAAAGCTTGAACCACAGAGGACACAGAGTGTCACAGAGGTAGCGAAAGACAAAACTTCTATGCCCCTAGCGTGATTTATAGTCACTGCATGCGAGTCATACTGGCGGGAGGCGGCACCGGCGGACATGTCATCCCGGCTCTCGCTATCGCCCAGGAACTTAAGACACAGTATCAAGCCGAACTGCTCTTCATCGGCACGTCGCGTGGAATCGAAAACCGTCTGGTGCCTGCTGCCGGATTCACTCTCAAGTTGATCGAAGTCGGCACGCTGAACCGCGTAAGCTGGCAGACGCGGTTGAAAACATTTACGGGATTGCCCGGGGCCGTCCTCGAAGCTCGACGCATGCTCAAGGAATTCCACCCGGATGTGGTGATTGGAGTTGGCGGATATGCTTCCGGGCCTGCCATGCTGGCTGCGGTGCTAGGCCGCATACCGACCGTGGCATTTGAACCGAATGTTGTGCCGGGATTTGCCAATCGGGTGGTGGCACGGTGGGTCTCGGCCGCGGCGGTTCATTTTGAGGAAACAAGTAGATACTTCAAGAATGCAAAGGTAACTGGCGTACCGGTTCGCGACGCATTCTTTAAGATCGCCCCAAAAAGCCCAGGGCAGCCAACATTGTTGGTGTTTGGCGGCAGCCAGGGCGCGCAGGCCATCAATCGAGCGATGATCGAATCAGCGCCTGCGCTGATTGAACGTCTTCCGGAGCTGCATATCATTCATCAGACTGGTGAGCGTGATTACAATGCCGCGCAGGCTGCGTATACTTCGCTTGGCGCATCTGCCGAAGCACACCGTTTTATTGACGATATGCCTGCCTACTTCGAACAGGCGGACTTGATTGTGTGCCGTTCTGGCGCCAGTACGGTGGCAGAGATCGCGGCTGCCGGTAAGCCAGCGGTCTTTGTGCCCTTCCCGCGGGCCGCGGATGATCATCAGAAGCGCAATGCGGAGGCGCTGGAACGGGCGGGCGCGGCGCTTATGCTGGAAGAATCAAAGCTTACCCAGGAAAGTTTGGTGAACACGGTAAGCAGTTTGCTTGCAGACAAAATTCGTTTGACGCAGATGGGCCAGGCGGCATCAAAACTGGCTCATCCGAATGCAGCCCGGGATGTTGCAGAGATTGCGTCGAGGTTGGCAGGAACAGACAGCTAGCCGCAGATACACGCAGATTTCGCGGATTCATTAATCAATCCGCGTTTATCCGCGAAAATCTGCGGCCAGGAATATGTTTGCCAAAATACAACGCGTGCATTTTGTAGGTATCGGCGGCATCGGCATGAGCGGGATTGCCGAAGTGCTGTTGAACCTTGGCTACAAGATTTCCGGCTCGGACCTGAAAAGTTCCCCGGTTACACAGCGGCTGGCAGGGCTGGGCGCCGCAACGTTCGAAGGCCACCGCGCAGAAAATGTGGCCGGGGCGGAAGTCGTCGTGACCAGTTCCGCGATTTCTGCCGAAAACCCCGAAGTCGCCGAAGCTCACAGACTCCACATCCCGGTGATCCAGCGGGCCGAAATGCTCGCGGAATTGATGCGGCTGAAATACGGCATCGCCATCGCCGGGATGCACGGCAAGACCACAACCACCTCGATGGTCGCTGCTGTTTTGGCTGCCGGTGAACTTGACCCGACAGTCGTCGTCGGGGGCCGCGTGGATGCCATGGGATCAAACGCGCGGTTGGGGAAGTCCCATTATCTGGTTGCTGAGGCGGACGAGAGCGACCGCTCGTTCCTCAAGCTGTCTCCGATTCTTTCCGTGGTCACCAACATTGACCGCGAACACATGGACTGCTACCGCAATATGCGTGACGTAAAGCAGGCCTTTATTGAATTCATGGACCGGGTCCCCTTCTACGGCATGGTGGTCGCTTGCAACGACGATCCGCTGCTGCGAAAGCTGCTCCCGAGCATACGCCGCCGAACTGTGACCTACGGTACACGCCGAGGCTCCGACTTTCTGATCAAGCCGGGGAGTTCCACGATTCCGGCGGGTCAGGACCGGCCGATTAATCGTTTCCGCGTGGCTTATCGCGGTAAGGACCTGGGTGAATTTCAGCTGCATGTGCCAGGGACTCATAACATCCTCAATGCCACGGCTGCGATCGCCGTTGGAATTGGGCTGGACGTAAACGTGGAACAAATCCGAACCGGCCTGGATACTTTCCGCGGGGTGGACCGCCGGTTCCAGCTGCGCGGCAAGATCGCGGGAGTCAGTGTGATTGACGATTATGGCCATCATCCCACCGAGATTCGCGCTACGCTGGCAGCTGCGAAACAGTGCGGCTTCAGGAAAATCCATGTGATCTTCCAACCGCACCGCTATACCCGCACACGCGACCTGATGGAAGATTTCACAACCGCCTTCAAGGATGCCGACTCGCTCACGGTTTTGGACATTTATGCAGCGAGCGAGCAGCCGATTGAGGGCATCAGTGGAGAGGCATTGGCGCGGAATATTAGCGAGAAGGGTGGGCAGGCTGCGCAGTATGTGGGTTCGTTTGCGGAGGCAGTCGAGGGCGTTGCTGGTTCAGCACAGGATGGCGATATGGTGCTGACACTTGGTGCGGGGAGCATTTCGCAGTTGGGGCCCATGATTTTGGAGAAGCTAAATGCACGAGCGATTGTCTAGAATATTGCTCGATGTTTTCCATAGAACATCTTGATTTTAGCCAACCTGTCTAGAAAATTCCCGTAAATTTCAGTGCTAGCATCGAATTTGGCTTGGTTTTGAGCTACATACTCAACTGCGGGCAGTAATTCTTGCATTATCGGAACAATGGTCAGAGGGTATTTTTCGAGCTTTTCAAGAATCAGTCCGAGAAAGCAACTCGCGGCGTCCGAGTCGTGGCCGTCGAAATCCTCCGCCATCATGAAATCCCTGAATCCCAGCATGTAATAACGAAATGGCACATCAGGCATCCAGCGCAACTCGTCAGTCATTTCGATGGGATTGTCTCGAAAAAAACGCTGCATTTCCTGATTTGTGCGAGCGGCGAAAACACTGTGCGCGTGGTTCTGATCGAGATCGGACTTGTAATCTCCCCAATCCTCCTTCTTCGGTGGCGATGAAAGATCAGGCTTCGTGGCTCTTCGTCGAGATTTCATATTGGCAGCAATCCAAAGAGGCTTCGTATCAGGGCAGCGGCTTCAGCCCTGCCGTATTCACAATATTGACTTACGCGCCCGTAGGGCGCAACTGCCACGAAGGCGTCCGACTTACTGATCTCCAGCAATCCGCTGGACGGATTGCCATTCTTCCGTCAACTTCAGATCTTCTATCCATTTTTCCAGGTAAGCGCGATCCAACGAATTTCTCCACACATTCAGGATACTTGCCGCATCTTCAATCTGTCGCCGCGACTGCGCTCGCTTTGCCCATTCCAGCTTGGCGATGATCACATCCTCAGCGCTTGCCACGAAAAGATGTGTCCCCTGCATATCAACCCGCCGCCGGCGGCGGAATTCTTCCTGGCTAAACGCTCGCGACTTGCGAACAATCAGATCAATCTTCCATCCAGACTCCGTGTCAATGACGTTGAACATAGACTCTCGCTGATGCGCTTCCATTGCAGAGTCCATATCCGAGTAGTATTGGCTAACAGGTAAGCTTTCCACAAATGTCCGTAACTGCTGCCCTGTGCCCGCGATAACAAGGTCGATGTCCTGGGTCGAACGTGGAGCGCCGTAGTAGGCGGAGGCAAACGATCCAGTGAGCATGTAGGCGATGCCCGCTTGATCCAGCGCTGTGGTGATTCTTCGTAAAACCTCAGGGAGGTTCATTGCAGGTCAGGCAATGAAGAGGGCAGGAACGCCAGCCGCAGCAACTCGCGGGAGACCTGCTGTTCCGACCAATCCGGATGTTCTTGGCGAATTCGCGCCCGGCTGAGGTCGCGGGCAAATTCGCTCATTTCGAAAGCGAGCAGCAAACGCTGTTCCCCCGTCATCAAACGGTGGACTTTCGTCTGGACAGCCTGCGCTGCGGGTGTAGTGTCCCTTGGAAGCACGGGAAAATGGTATCACGGTGGAGTGACTACCATGTCGGTCGCCAAAGCCACGACGCCGGAATCGAAAACAGGTTCCTCGACTCGCCCTCGCCGCGCTCTCCGCGCGGCTGCGACGGCTCGGAATGACAATTTTGGGGAGAAACTTTCGGCACGGATGAATCCGTCCTGTCCCGTTGCATGCTGACAAGCGACCCCACCCTCACCCCCTGTGGAAGAAATGAACCAACTTTGCCCTATCTCTCATGAACAAAAGCATTTATATTATTTTCCTCTGCGATTCGCTGTCGACAACTGACCTGAATTGATGGCGCGGAAAAACGGCCCCTCCATCTTGCAGGAAGAGTTGTACCCACCGCCAGGCCAGCCGGTGCGCGAAGAAATGGATGATGCGCGTCTGCTTGATCTCGACGTGGAACAGGAATCGCCTTTCCTGCGCGGGCAAAAGCGTGTCCCCGTCCGCCGCGGGTCTCTGCCCAAGAAAACTGTCTCGTGGATCAGTTGGGCCATTGCCGCCGTGTGCGTGCTGCTGCTCTGCGGGGCCGCCTATGCCACGCTCTACAACTACGGCAAGCACTCCTGGCGATTTCGCATTAATTCCAGCGACGACATCGAAATCGCCGGGCTGCACAACGTATCTCATTCACAAATTATGGAAGTGCTCGGCGGAGACATTGGCCGCAATATTTTCTTTGTGCCGCTCGAGGAGCGCAAGAAACAGCTCGAGCAAGTTCCCTGGGTTGAACACGCCAGTGTGATGCGCTTTGTCCCCAACCGTTTGAAAGTTGAAATCCATGAGCGCACGCCGGTCGCATTCGCACGCATTGGGTCCAAAATCCTGCTGATCGATGCCGGCGGGGCATTGATGGACTTGCCCGAGAATGGCAAGGCACAGTTCTCCTTCCCTGTAATTCTGGGGGCAAGCGCAGGCGAACCGCTTTCCACCCGTGCCGCACGCATGAAGATCTATAACCAGCTGATTGGAGAACTTGACGCCGGCGGCGCGCACTACTCGCGCGATCTCAGCGAAGTAGACTTGTCCGATCCGGATGACGTGAAGGTGCTGGCCAGCGATCCGGCGGGCACGGTGCTGGTGCATCTGGGCGCGTCGAATTACCTCGACCGCTACAAGATCTATGTCTCGCATTTGCAGGAGTGGCGACAGCAGTTCGACAAACTCGAATCGGTTGATCTGCGCTACGACCGGCAGATCGTGGTGAATCCGGACTTGCGCGGAGCGGTGAAGGCGCCGCGGTTGACGACCTCCGCAACCAAAGCCGCCATGGCCGCGGGTGTGAAACCTGCGGCGCTAATTACCCGTGTTCCCGGGCGTACGAAAACAACTGCGCCGCCACCGGCTAGAAAATCAGTGGCGAGACCAGCCTCGGCGCCCAGAGGCTCTTCACGCAAAGCTCCGGCAAGATCTGTTACCAAGAAGAAATGGGTCCCAAAGAAGAAATCCGCCGCACGAATACAGGTGAAGCCGCCGGTCGTGCAGGCGGCAGCACAAACTAAGGCGCCTCCAGCAAGTAAGCCTGCTGTGGCGGCGAGCGCTCCAAGCACGACGAGCAAGAAACCCAGTCCGTCCATCAGGAGTCAGGAACAGTAGCATGGGAAATCAGTATGAACATTTCTTAACCGCGATTGATGTGGGCAGCGCCAAGACCCGCGTGCTGGTGGCGGAGATCACGGGCAACGGCCTGCGCTATCGCGGACATGGCGTGGCGGACTCGCTGGGATCGCGCAAGGGCGTCATCATAGATCTGGAAAAAGCCGTCGGCTCGATTCAGAGCGCAGTCGAGCAGGCGGAAAACTCTGCGGGTGTGCCGGTTGAGCACGCAATGCTGGGCATCGCAGGGCCGCACATCCGCGCGGTGAACAGTCAGGGCGGGATCTCGTTCGGCGTGCGCCCACGGGAAATTGGACGTGAAGAAATCCAGCAAGCTGTAGAGAAAGCCCGCGCCATTGCTTTGCCCGCGGACCGCGAGATTCTGCACCTTTTGCCGCAAGAATTCATTCTCGACAACCAGAGCGGTATCCATGATCCGCTGGGCATGATGGCCAGCCGCCTGGAAGTACGGGTGCATATCGTGACCGCGGCTTCCAGCGCCGTGCAAAATGTAGTCACCGCTGTAAACAAAGCTGGTGTCCATGTGGACGATACGGTTTACGAAGCGCTGGCCTGCGCCGACTCTGTGCTGCGCACGGATGAGCGGGAGCTGGGCGTCTGCCTTGCTGAGCTCGGAGCAGGTTCGACGAATGTGATTGTCATGCGGGAGGGCGCTGTGGCACACAGCGCGGTCATCCCCATCGGCGGCGATCATTTCACCAGCGATCTATCTGTGGGATTGTGCACTCCGATTGCTGAGGCGGAAAAAATCAAGAAGCTGTACGGGAATTCGATTGCCACGCTCATTCCCGAGGGCAACGAAGTAGAAGTCCCATCGGTCGGCGACCGCCCTTCGCGGATGATTTCCCAGCGCCTGGTGGGAGACATTCTGGAACCTCGTGCTCGCGAACTCTTTGAAATGCTGCGTGACAACCTGCGCCACGCCGGGATGCTGGAAGCGTGCATGGGAGGGATTGTCCTGAGCGGCGGAGCCTCGCGGCTACCCGGCATGGTGGATATCGCAGAATCTATTCTGCGGCGGCTGGTGCGGATGTCCTGGCCTACGCCGCTGGCGAAGATGCCGTCCACGCTGGCCGAACCGGAATACGCCACGGTTTTAGGCATGGTGTTCTACGGACACCGCGCCCGCATCGCCCGCGGCTTGCAGGATGAGCGGTGGAGTTCGCGGTTGAAAGCGATGCTGGTAGGCAAGGGCGCGTGAGCACCGTCGTTGGTCTTTGGTCGTTGGTCGTTAGTCTTTGGCAATGATTTATCTGGGTTTGAGCAGAGCACGGCCTCTGTGGCCCTGCGCTAAGGATTGAATTTGAAACCTGCTTTAAGACAGCAAGAGGTACGCAAATTTCATTTAGGTGGTCAACATGAAAAAAGACACGGACATTCGCATCAGCTTTAACGAAGAACCCCGCAACGATGCCAAGATCAAAGTCATCGGCGTGGGCGGCGGCGGTGGCAATGCCGTTAACCGCATGATTGACGCTGGCGTAGAGGGCGTTGAGTTCATCACCGCCAACACCGACTTGCAGGCCCTGCGCATGTCTCGCGCGCCGGTGAAGATTCAGCTTGGGGTAAAGCTGACCAACGGCCTGGGCGCGGGCGCGAACCCTGAGGTCGGACGTAAAGCCGCTCTGGAAGATTCCGAAAAGATTATCGAAGCTCTTGAAGGCGCGGACATGGTGTTTGTCACCACCGGCCTCGGCGGTGGCACTGGGACAGGTGCTGCGCCCATCATCGCATCGTTGGCCAGCGAAATGGGCGCGCTGACGGTTGCTGTCGTCACCAAACCGTTTGCCTTTGAGGGCAAGCGCCGTATGCAGCAGGCGGAACGCGGCGTTTCGGAGTTGATGGACGCGATCGACACGACCATTGTGATCCCGAACGAAAAGCTGCTGGCTGTCGCCCAGGATGCAGGGTTCTTTGAATCCTTCCTGGTGGCGGACGACATTCTGCGTCAAGGCGTGCAGGGAATTTCCGACATCATCACCATCCCCGGGATCATCAACCGCGACTTCGCCGACGTAAAAGCCATTATGGCGGGCATGGGCTACGCCGTCATGGGCACGGCCACGGCGAATGGGGCACGCCGCGCCACTGAAGCTGCGCAAAAGGCAATTGCCTCGCCACTGCTCGAAGCCGGGGCGATTGACGGCGCGCGGGGGATTCTGATCAACATTACCGGCTCTACATCGCTCAAGCTGGCTGAAGTTCAAGAGGCCTGCACCATCATCCAGAACGCCGCCCACGAAGATGCCAACATCATCTTCGGTGCGGTCATGGAGGAAAAGATGAAAGACACGGTGAAGATCACGGTGATCGCGACCGGCTTCCAGGATTCCGACCGCACGCGCCGGCGTCGGGAGGAAAGACACGCGCCTTACATCTCGCCGCGGGCGGAGAATGACTTCCCGGATTCAGAAGGTGAGAGCACACCGCCGATGGTGATGGAGGAGTTTATGCCGGAACCAGCGGCCCCTGCTGAAGTCATACCGCTCGACAGTATGCGGGATGCCATGGTCGCCAACTATGAGCAGAATGATTTGGATGTGCCTGCTTTCCTACGCAAACGTGGGGAAGCGATCTAGGCAAATCATGCCGTGAAACACATCGTGTGGAGGCGGGCGACTCGCCCGCCTCGTTTTATTTGTGTTGAGAATTACCTTCCATTGCCGCAATTCTTCGATCCATCCGGTCCAATGCCACCTGCCACATGTCAGTTTCGAGTTCAAACTGATGCTTTAAAGGACTCTGGGTAGGCGCCACGAACGCCAGATTCGTCCTCATCTGATTCAGGATGACGCGCATTCTTTGCACATCGGACTTCATGGCCTGTAGTTCGGGGTCTTCAGCAGACCTTGCAGTTTGTGCGGGAAGAAAGCTTAGGCTTGAGAAAGAAGCAAGGAGAACAAGAGACAGACAGAGTTTGCGAAGCATGCGGACCTCCCAGGATAAGAACATTCTAGGCCGTTCGCAATCGCCTATCAGGTGAAGACCACCGTCTTATTCCCATAAACCAGGATACGGTTCTCGATATGCCACCTTACAGCGCGGGATAGTACAACTTTTTCCAGATCGCGCCCCTTTTGCAGCAAATCATCCAGGGAATCGCGGTGAGAAATGCGCACCAAATCTTGTTCGATGATCGGCCCGTCATCGAGAATTTCCGTGACGTAGTGGCTGGTTGCGCCAATCAGCTTCACCCCGCGAACGAAGGCCTGGTGATAGGGTTTCGCCCCCACAAAAGCCGGCAAAAAAGAGTGGTGGATATTGATGATTCGCCGGGGGTACTCATGCAAAAATTCCAGCGGAAGAATCTGCATGTAGCGGGCCAGCACAATGAAATCGGGCTGGTGCTGCCGCAGCAATCCCAAAATTTTCTGCTCTGCGTCTGCTTTGTTTTCTTTGGGAACGGGGACGATCGAGAACGGGGTCTGATAGAAATCCGCGATGGGCTTGTTGTCCGGGTGGTTGGATATAACGATGGGGATCTCGCAGGCCAGTTCTCCACTCTTGTGGCGATAAAGCAAATCCACCAGGCAGTGGTCGTATTTCGAAACCAGAACCGCCATCTTCGGCCGGTAGCTCGACTGCGCCAGCCGCCAGTTCATCTGATATTTCTCGGCGATGGGGGAGAAATGTTGGCTGAATTCTGAAAACTTGATGTCGAACTCGGCAGGATCGAATTCCACCCGCATTAGAAACAGGCCAGACTCGGCATCTCCGTGTTCATCGGCATGAAGAATGTTGCCGTTGTGGCGGAAGACAAAATCAGAAATGGTCGCGACCAGCCCCCTGCGGTCGGGACAGGTGATTAGGAGGATGGCAGAGTTCTTCATTCCGTTTGTGACTGGCTTGCTAGGATACTTGCGTTGGGGGCGGAAAACCAGTGGTCAGCTGTCAGATCCCGGTTCTCAGTTTTTTTTCAGGGCCTTTAAAATTTCTTGGGCTGCATTTGCTCCTGATCCGCCCGTCAAACCAACGCCGGGATGGGTGCCCGATCCGCATAAAAAGAGATTTTCAATCGGAGTCTTGTAGCGCCCCCAATCGAGCAACGGGCGCATAGTGAAGAACTGGTCAAGCGCAAGCTCCCCATGAAAAATGTGCCCGCCGGTAAGGCCATAGGTGTCTTCAAGGTCCTGCGGTGTGATGATCTGGTGGGTCAGAATCGACTGCGGCAGGTTGGGAGCGTATTGGGCAAGGGTCTTGACCACAGTCTGGCCGAGTGCTTTGCGCTGGCTCTCCCAATCGCCGTTTTTCAACTTGAACGGGGCGTACTGCATGTAAACCGACATCACATGCTGCCCCGATGGAGCAAGCGAGGGGTCAGTCAGCGTGGGGATTGTGACCTCCAAATAAGGCTGTTTGGAAAAATCTCCGTACTTGGATTCGTCGAAGGCCCGTTCCAGGTAGTCAATTTCAGGTCCGATGTGGATGCGGCTGCCTAAGGCCGCAGTGTTGTCTTCGATCCCGGTGAATTTCGGCAATCCTGAAAGGGCCAGGTTAACCTTGGCGACGGTCCCGGGCATTCGGTAGTGCTGAAGTTTCATCACGAAGTCGGGCGACAGATGGATGGGATCAACCAGCTTGAGCAGAGTACGCTTGGGATCAGCATTCGAGACAATTGCCGTCGCGGTGATCTCTTCTCCGGTGGAGAGCACCACGCTGGTCGCCGCGCCGTTCTTTACCCGCACTTCAATGACTTCTGCGCCGCTGCGAATTTCTGCACCGGCCTGCTTGGCTGAGGCGGCCATAGCTTGCGTAACCGCACCCATACCACCTGCGGCAAACCATGCCGAGCCTGCGGGGTGGGAATCGGCAGCGGCGCGAAGCAACAGCACCAGGCTGCTTCCTGCTGACCAGGGGCCGAGAAATGTGCCGAAAATTCCCCGAGCAGCGACTACCGCCCGCAGCAACTCGGTTTCAAAATACTCGGCAGCTAAATCAGCCACGGCCATCGGCCCCCAGCGCAACAGGCGATACATATCTTTCTTGCCGAGGTTGCGGATGGCACGGCCGGTTTTCAACATGCTCCATAAGTCGCCGGAGCTGGGGTTGTCAATGTCCGGTGGTGGAGTGGCCAGTACTTCGGCGATTACTTTGCTGATCTTTTCAAGAGATTGCTGAAACTCGGGATACTTGGCTGCATCTTTAGCGGAAAATTTACCGATTTCGTCTACGGCTTTTCTTATATCTGAGGACAGAACCAGGGCCCGGCCATCCGGAGAAAGAGCTGTAACTCCTACCTCTGGCTCAATCAAGTGCAGGCCGTTTTTCTCTAACTGCATCTCGCGGACGATATCCGCGCGCAAAGGGCCGGCAGAGTGGGCAAGAATCGGGCCGCGAAATCCGGGATGAAATTCTCCTGTGATGGCCGCGCCACCCACCTGCGCGCGCCGCTCGAGTACCAGGGGCTTGAATCCAGCTTTCGCCAGATAAAAAGCGGTGACCAGACCGTTGTGACCGCCGCCAATGATGACTACATCGCGTTTGTCAGGCATCGGTTAGGCCGCTCCCTTGTGGTCTTTGAGGATTTCCAGCGCCGCCAATCGGCCATTGGCACCCATGATGCCGCCGCCCGGGTGCGTGGCAGATCCACACATGTAGAGGTTCTTGATAGGCGTACGATATTGCGCCCAGCCGGGCACGGGCCGCAGGAAGAAAAGCTGTTCAAGCGAAAGCTCTCCCTGGAAGATGTTGCCTTCGCTCAGGCCAAATTCGCGCTCCAGATCGAGCGGCGTGAGCACTTGCTTGTGCAGGATGATGTCTTTGATGTTGGGCGCGTATTCGGAGATGGTGTCGATCACGTTGTTGCCGAAGGCGTCTTTCTCCGTGTCCCAATTTAATCCCGGACGCAGCTTGTAGGGCGCGTACTGCACAAAGCATGACAGGATATGCTTTCCTGCCGGTGCAACCGATGGATCGGTCAGCGTGGGAATGACCATGTCAATGTATGGACGGCGGGAGAAGTTGCCGTACTTGGCATCGTCGTAGGCGCGCTCCATGTACTCGACACTGGGTGAAATCGACATCGCACCGCGAAGATGGGCCCCCACGCCGGGGAGGCACTTAAAATTCGGCAGAGCATCGAGGGCTAGGTTCACTTTGCCGGACGAACCGCGGTACTTGTAGCGGCGAACTTCCTCCAGAAAGTCCGCCGGTAGATGGCCACTGTCTATGAACTCGACAAAGGTGTGACGAGGATCGATGCTGGAGGAAACTACGTCGGCATAGATTTCATCGCCATTCGCGAGCACCACGCCCTTGGCTTTGTTGTCCTTGACGATAATTTTGACAATGCCGGATTGGGTGCGAATCTCCGCACCCGCTTCACGTGCAGCGTCTGCGATCGCGTTGGAGATTGCGCCCGTGCCGCCACGTGAGAACCCCCAGGAGCGGAATGCGCCATCAATTTCTCCCATGTAGTGATGCAGGAGCACGTACGCAGTCCCGGGTGAACGCACACCTAAGAACGTACCGATAATTCCCGATGCTGACATGGTGGCCTTGAGCACGTCGGTCTCGAACCACTGATCGAGGAAGTCGATGGCGCTCATGGTCATCAACTGCACCTGGTTGTATTTGTCCTCGCTGGTCATGCCCTGGAAGCGGCGGCCGAGGAACATCAACTTCATCAGTTCTTTCGGGTTCAGCGAGTGAGGATCTGGCGGAACCATGCTGAGGATTGGCTTTACGAAGCGGCACATGGCCTGCATGGCCTTGCCGAATTCGTCGTAGGCTTCGGCGTCGAGCTTGGAGTGGCGGGCGATTTCGCGATGGGTCTTGCCGTGGTCGTTCACGCGCCAGAGGTAGTCACCGCTTGGCATCGGCGTGAACGTGCCGTCCAGTGGGAGAATTTCCAGGCCGTGGCGTGGAAGATCGAGATCACGAATGATTTCAGGACGCAGCAGTGAAACCACATACGAACAGACGGAGAACTTGAATCCGGGGAAGACCTCTTCTGTGACGGCAGCGCCGCCGAGCACGTGGCGGCGCTCGAGCACGACTACTTTTTTCCCGGCTCGGGCTAAATAGGCCGCGGTGGTCAGACCGTTGTGGCCTCCTCCGATTACGATTGCGTCGTATTTGCTTGAATCAGCCACTCGCTTTAGCTCCTAGCTTTCGCTCTCTGCTGAGGAAGAATAACGTAGAGGGGGCAGTTTAGCGGCTGTGGGAATCAGAGTCCACTGGGAAGAACCGACCATTGAATAAGGCGGCGCATAGAGGTGCTTCATTGTAGCCGAGTGGTAGAGCGATTGTCCGCTTTACCAGATGCACTGAGTTGACCCACAGTCAGGAGACAAATTGCAGAGGTCGCAGTAGGCTGCATATAATCCAGCACGAGATCGAGTTGCCTCCGTGTGACTCTGTGGTTCGAGCTTTTAAAACCTTTTGACCACAGAGGGCGCAGAGTCACACAGAGGAATTCACTGAGGAGCTACCTTGCCCGTCGGAACCGCATTTCACGAGAGAACTTTCCCGCTTTGCCACAGCTTGAATTATCGCGAGTGGTCCGGCTATTACACGGTCAGTGTTTATGAAGTGCATCACGAGCACGAGTACAACGCCATCCGCAATGCCGCGGCGCTGATCGATATCTCTCCACTGTACAAATATCTGATAACCGGCAAGGACGCGACCAAACTAGTCAATCGCATCATCACGCGCGACATCAACAAGGTAAAAGTCGGGCAGGTCATTTACTGCTGCTGGTGCGACGAGCAGGGCAAAGTCATCGACGATGGCACTATCACCAGGCTCGAAGAAAATAAATATCGCTGGACCGCTGCCGATCCCAGCCTGCGCTGGTTCCGCCAGAACGGGTTGAACATGGACGTGCACGTGGAGGACATCTCTGAAAAAGTAGCCGCTCTGGCCCTGCAAGGCCCGACTTCGGGCAAGCTGCTCAAGAGTGCAGCAGAAGCCGATGTTGCCAATCTGAAATATTTCCGCATGACCAGCGGCAAAATCGCGGGCATTCCGGTGGATATTTCGCGCACAGGCTACACCGGCGACATGGGATATGAGATTTGGGTTCCGTGGAATGACGCGCTCAAGGTCTGGGATGCGCTCGCGGAGAGGGGTAAGCAGTTTGATTTACATGCGGCGGGAATGCTGGCTCTCGATGTGGCCCGTGTCGAAGCCGGTCTGCTGCTCATCGAAGTTGACTACTCCAGCAGCAAGAAAGCGCTCATCACGTCGCAAAAGTTTTCCCCCTATGAACTTGGTTTTGCCAAGATGGTTCATTTGCAAAAAGAGAATTTCATCGGGCGAGCGGCGCTCCTGCACGACCAGACGCACGGCGTAGCGCGTCAACTTGTGGGGCTTGAAGTCGACTGGACGGAAGTTGAGGCGCGTTACGAAAAGTATGGACTCACCCCAGCTGCTCCCAGCCAGGCGTCGCGTGTGCACGTGCCTGTTTACTCGGGCGGCAAACAAGTCGGGAAGGCCACGACCACCACCTGGTCCCCGATACTCAAGAAGATGATTGCCTTGGCCAGCGTGGAAACCGCGCACTCGGCACTTGGAGGGAAGCTGGAGATGGAAATCACCATTGAAGCTGTGCGCCAGAGTGTCACGGCGAAGATTGTGAAGCTACCATTCTTCAATCCCGCGCGAAAGACCGTCGTACCGGTGTAGTCAAGCGGAGATCCGCGCTTTTCTCTTTCCCATCCAATAAATCCACGCCCCGATTCCCAGCAGGGCAATGGTTGAACCCGTGACCTTGACGATGGCCAGCAGCTTGTGCGGTTCATCAGGATCTGGGATCAGCGACAAGAAGATGGCCAGGGTAGCTACTACGAGCCCAACCGTCGCAACCAATCGTCCTCCCCATTTCTTCCCGGCAATTTGGATTGCGTTATCGCCGGCGGGCTGGCTCTGGAGTTTCAGCAGGGCAGCGAACAAGAAAAGATACGGGATGAAATATGTGATCACGCCGATGCTGACCAGCACGTCATAGGCACCTTTAACGCTCTCCATAAATTGCCCCAGCAGGAGGAAAATGGCGCCGACGCCGGCCTCAACGATTAATGCGACCCAAGGCGTTCCCCAGCGAGGATGTAGCTTCCCAAAGGCGGACGGAAGGATGCGATTAAGGCCGGCGACAAATGGCAGTCTTGCCGTCGCAGCCAGAAAAGCGCTTACCGCGGCGATACTACTTAGAGCTATCAAGAACGCCGTTACCGGAACGACATGACTGAACCCGATGCGTTCGGCTGTCCGAGCGACGGCCTGCATCAGCCCTTGCAAATTGCTGACTTCCACGGCAGGTAACGCCAGCAGGACACCGAGTGTTCCCAGGATGTAACACAACGCCACAGTGAAACCAGCGGCAAGTAGCGCAGTAGGCACAGTGCGCTTCGTCCCCTTGATCTCCGCCCCCATGAAAGACGCGGTCTCCGATCCGCCAAAAGCAAAGATCAGAAGCGACCAAAACATCATGTCTTTGAAGCGTATGCGGGGCGCCATGGAGTGCAGGTCAAAGGGATTCGCTGCACCATAGCGATGCCAGGCTATCAGTCCCATCAAAAAGATGATGGCGGCTGGAATCCACATGGCCAGCGCACCGGCATCGTGTAGCCAGCGGCCTGCCTTGAGACCCGCTAAATTGATCCAGGTCACGAGCCCCAAAGTGAGGAGAGAAAAAACTACGTAATACCCTGCATGATGGGACAAGTGCCCCCAAGCGCCATAGTGAATGTAGAGTGCGTTGCCCGCTGCGAAATAGAGCGCAGCGGGCAAATAGGGGAAATAGCTGGTCCAATAGACCCAACCGCAAAGAAATCCCGGGAACTCGCCAAAGGCATGTTTGGTCCAGACATAGAGGCCGCCTTCATCTGGAAAGCGTGACGACAACTCGATGACCGAAAGCGCCAGGGGAACATAAAAGAACAACCACGCTCCCAGCCAAATCACAATGGCGCTGGGGCCTGCGCTGGCTGCGGATGCGATCCACCGCAGGCTGATTCCGGTAACGACGTAGAAGAGGAAGAGGTCGCGGAAGCCCATGACGCGCTTGGGTGTGGAAACCTGTTCGGAGCAGGAAATCGGCAGCATTAGGTGATTTCGGCGTAGGCCGACCGGAAGAAGTCCGGGCCCTCGAAGAATTTGTGATGGCATTCCGCGCACAACCATTCGCGGCCGTTGGTGTAGCCCTCGCCATGGGCCACTTCTTCTGTCTCAAATAATTCCCACTGGCAGACGACGCAGCAGTCCCTCTTCCATCCGGCCTTCACCAGTTGGAAGTTCTCTACATCTTTCGCTAGCGAGAGGTCAAATGAGACAGCGCCGCCTTTGCACGAAATTACGATGTCCCGCGGCTTCCATGAGCATTTCTCCCAGTACCACGAAGTCCCGCGAAGCGTTTTAACAACTTGTTGGACAGAGTCGATCCTTCGCCGCACGCCGTGGAGTTCCACGGTGTCGGAAAACTGGGGCCGCGCGCTCTTCGCCGCTACGTAGGACGTACCTAGCGAAGCAGCCAAGTCCCGCGCATGTTTTGCGATATGATGCCTGAGCTCTTCAAGTTTCGCATCCCCTTCTTTCAGAATCTGAGCGGCAAAAGCTTCGGATTCCCGCAGCAGGGCAAGCAGCAGATGTTCGGAACCGATATGGCGGTGATTCAAACGTTCCGCTTCCTCAGCAGCGTAGACCAAGACCCGCCTGGATTCGTTGCTCAGGGGTAAATCTACCGAAGCAGGAATGAATTCACGCTTTAGAGTTTGATTTTCGATCTTCTTACCGACAGTTTGGTAGTCCAGCTTGGGAACAAGCCGCCGGAGCAAACCCGACTCTTCCCTCATAAGCCCTAGCAAAAGGTGCTCGGTTTCAATGTAAGGAGAGCCGAACTGACTGGCCTCATACCGGGCAAAGAAGATAACGCGGCGGGCTTTTTCCGTATAACGCTCAAACATCTGCTACTCCACTGCGACGGCTTTCCTAGCACTCCGTTTCCAGTACAAATACAACGGCACACCCACTAACACGATGGCGATTCCCACCAGCGATTGCTTGGGGCGGGTCCAGATCGTATTTAAGGTCCACACGCCGCCGATCAGCACGTACAACGCTGGGAGCCAGGGGTATCCGGCACAGTGATAAGGCCGTTCGGCATCCGGACGCTTCCAGCGCAGCACGAAGAGTCCGACCACAGTCAGGGTATAGAACAGCACCATCATGAACATGACGTACGTATAGAGATCGTCATAGTGTCCGCTCAAGGTCAGAACACCCGCCCAGATTGCCTGGCCCACCAAGCTGAACACCGGCGTGCGCCACTTGGGATGGATCACAGCCATTCTCTTAAAGAAAATGCCGTCCTGGGCCATGGCAAGATACACGCGGGCGCCGGAAAGCGTACAAGTCGCCGCCGCACTGAAGCAGGAAATCGCGATCATGGCTGACAACCACACCGCAGTCGCGGGCGAAAACAACACGGAAGCAGCGGTATGCGCAATGGTCTCGTACTTCGCGATTTCACTTGTCGGCAGAGCGTACAGATAAGTCACATTCATGGCGAGGTAAATCGCCGCCACAGCCAGGACCCCGAACAACATCCCCAGCGGAACGTTGCGGCGAGGCTCTTTCACTTCCCCAGCAACCCAGGTGATGTAGACCCATCCGTCATACGCCCAGAAGACGGCAATCAGCCCCACTCCCATGGCCGAGATCAGTTGCGTCGCGCTCATCCCCATCGCAAGGCCGTTGGTGGGATGAAAGTGCGACCAATCTCCTTTTCCGAAGATGAGGCCGAGTACCACGAATGCGGCCATCGCCGAAAACTTCGTCCAGGTAGAGATATTTTGCAGCAAAGCTCCCCAGCGCAATCCCGCGACATTCACGTAAGTCATGACTGCGATTAGTACCAAAGCCAGCAGGTGGGCGCGGGTCACAACCAAGCCACCCACAGCGAATACCACGTACGATTGCGAAAACACGCCAAAGACCTGCCCGGTATATGCGGCGGCGCCCACCGCGAGGGCGGCGATGCTCCCGCCATTGCTGACGGTGAATAGCATCCAGCCATACAGAAATGCCACCAGGTCGCCGAACGCTTCGCGCAGGTAAACGTACTGGCCACCGGAATCCGGAAACATCGATCCCAGCTCAGCAAACGCAGCACAGGCAAATAGAGAAATCACCGCGCCCAACACCCAGATCAGCAGAAACATCATCGGGTTCGGAAGTGGGCCGGCGATGTCTTTGGCAGTAAGGAAAATGGAAGACCCGATGATGCCGCTGGCCAGCAACAGAACTGAGTCGAGCAGTGAAAGGCCACGGATCAGCGTGGGTTTGGACTCCTGCTCGGGAACAGAGATGGGGGGATTCGCCATTATCCAATCCCCAGTTCATCAGGAGATTCCAGCGGAGTTCCACAGCGGCGGCAGATTACTGCGGAGCAGTCTCCGCAGGTGAGCGGGTCGCTGACTTCCTGCGCGCACCGCGGGCAATAGAGCAATTCCGGCTTGGGCGGGGTCTCAGGCTCTGGAGACATGGGGCAAGGAAATGTAGCATAGATAGGGTATCTTCTGAGAACTGATCCCTGAGAACCGAGAACTGATATGCCCAACCCATCACCCGACGAAAAGCTGCAACTCGAATTCAACCGCTGGGCCGAACAGGGCGAAGGCCCGAAGATGGAGCAGCACCATCTGGATATCACCGAAAAAACCATTCGCCTGATGGGCCTGCGCCCAGGAGAGCGCGTGCTCGATCTCGGGTGTGGCTCGGGATGGGCAACTCGGCTACTGGCCCGGCTGGTCGCCGACGGGCCGGAGGGATTCGGGCAGGTGGTGGGTGTGGATGTGTCGGATGAAATGATCCGGCAGGCGCGGGCGATGTCGAAGGATTTTGAGAATATTCTGTACGTCTGGGGATCAGCGCAGCAGATTCCCTGGGAAGAGAACTTCTTCGACCAGATGCTGTCGGTGGAGTCGTTTTACTACTATGCGGATCAGGACCGGGCACTGGCTGAACTTTTTCGTGTGATGGCGCCACATGGGCGGATGTTTATTCTGATCAATCTGTACAAAGACAACGCTTATTCGCTGCAATGGGTGGACAAGCTGAAAGTCCCGGTGCATGTGCGGTCGGCAGCAGAGTATGTCGAACTCCTAAAAAAGCATGCTTTCGAAAATGTCGAAGCGCGCCAGATTCCCGATGACACGCCTACGCCCGATGACTACAAGACGAAATCATTTAACAGCCTGGAAGACTTGCGTGCGTTCAAACGGACGGGCGCGTTGTTGCTGACGGCGACGAAACCGGATCTGCGCACGCCCGCGCCGGGATACACGATCTATTAAAGAAATGGAGCAACGGGCGTCCCCACCCGTCCTCTGATCTGGAATTTCCTCGAAGCTTCGATCTGCTGCGCGCTTGCCGCACGGGCGGGGGCGCCCGTGCCTTCATTTCGCTACTTTTCCAGCCGGTTGTATTTCTTCAGCACTTCGCGCAGACGGTCATGCGGCAGCCCAATCACGACATGGTTGTTGATTCCTGTCATGGTGTCGGCCGCGACCATCGCATTGATTACCGCTTCTTCTGTGGCTTGTACTGTCGCGAGAAAAATCGGATCCAGGGAATCATTGGGCAACATGGTGATGGCATGAGGTCCGGTGGCTCCTCCCGCCCCACCATTCGCCGTGGAGAAAGCGAGAAAGATGTCTCCCGAGCCATCGCCCGAATAGCTTCCATCTCTCCCCAGCCCCAGAGAAACCCGCCGGGCTACACGTTTCAGTTGGGTCGGAATTAAGGGGGCATCGGTCGCCACTACTACAATGATCGATCCCGTGTCGCTCCCATAGACAGTATGCTCGGGGATTTCTTTTCCTACCGGAACTCCCGCAATGCGCAACTGATCGCGGCGTCCGTAGTTACACTGCACCAGGACGCCGACCGTGTATCCACCGGCCTTTGCGTTTAGGACCCGCGATGCGGTCCCGATCCCTCCCTTAAATTCGTTACAGACCATGCCGGTTCCGCCGCCGACGCTGCCCTCCTCTACCAGCCCCCCGTGCGCGGAATCGATCGCGTGGATTACGTGCTCAGGTTTCACATGGAACCCATTGGTGTCGTTCAGATATCCGTCCCATGTTTCTGCGACCACCGGCAGAGACCACCAGTAACCTTCGTCGTCGGGCTTGCCCTTCTTGACCTTCCAGCCAATGACCGCATCGCGCACCACGCCTACGCTGTGAGTATTGGTGATCATCACCGGGCCAGCGAGAAAACCGGAGTCCTCCACCCAGGTTGTTCCCGTCATTTCGCCGTTGCCGTTGAGCGTGAACCATGCGGCAAAGACATCATCATTGGAATTCTTCCCACGAGGAAGTACGGCGGTGACACCAGTGCGCACCGGACCCACTCCAACTTTAAGGGGCCCTTCCCCGGAGATCAACGTGGTATGCCCGACCTCTACGCCTTTTACGTCGGTTATGGCATTCCATGGACCAGGAGCGCCGTCGAACGGGACTCCCAAATCACGGGCCCGTGGTTTCGTCTGTGCTGCCAGAAGGCTTGAAAACAAAATTGCAGCCACAACCACCGTGCGTAAGTTCAGCATTTGATTCCCCTGGATAAAACCCGATGCAGTATACGGCACGATCTTGCCTCGCGTTTTAGAATGGTTTGGGGAGAAAGAATGGAGAACTGGAAGAAGGCTCTTATCGCCGGTTCAGCGGCCGGCAGTGCGATCATGTTTCTGAAGAAGAAACCGGGAGCCGGGATCTTACTGGCGGGTGTGAGCCTGGTGACGGTTGCCGCGGAATATCCTGAGCAATTTACTAAAGCCCGGCGTGCTTTGCCGGATTATTTCAGCCGCGGGATGCGGCTGGCGGAGTTTGCCTCCCGGGCCAGCGCACGGTTCGCGGAATTTTCCAAGCGCCGTGGCCGGGAGGTTTGGGACGAAATCAGTTCCTAGTTCGCAGTTCCCGGTTCTCAGTTATTCAATTCCCAGCTGTTTGCGGGCGTCCGGGCTTAGGCGTTCCGGGGTCCAGGGTGGAGTCCAGACAACATTGACCTGGGCAGTACGCACTCCCGGCAATTGTTCTATACGGGCTTTCACCTGTTCGCCGATGGTTACATGGGCTGGGCAACCTTGAGAGGTCAGTGTCAGGTCCACCGATACGTCTTGTTTTTCCTCCGGCGCAGCCTCGAAACGAACTCCATAAATTAATCCCAAGTCCACGATATTCACCGGAATCTCCGGATCGTAAACCTGCTTTAGCGCGCTCATTACGTCGCTTTCAGTTACTTCTGGCATGGAGAATCTCCTGCTTCAGTTTATCAACTCTGTTAAGGTACGGCCATGAGCCCGGAAACCACTAAAAAAATCCAGCTGCTGCTGGCTGCGGGGATTGCCGTTGCCGCCATCCGCACTGGTTATATCTTCTACCAGCGTCATCAAGAAAATGCTCCCGTGGTGAAGCAGGAAGCCTCGCTCAGGGCAGACTATTACGTTACGCCGAAAAAGCTCCATCCCTATGATCTGAAGTCAGCCCACCAGTTGACCCAGCAGCCGGTTTGGGTGAGAGAGGGCTACCGGTTTGCCTACTATCCTTACAACACCACCAGCAAACATGCCGACTTCGCTCATGAGGCGGGCACTCTTGGGCCGATTGAGAAACTCGATATCCATGATGTGGTCACTGACATTACGCCGGGGAAATCTGACCAACGGCAAGTCATGGCTGTATTCCAAAAGGACGGCCATAGTTTCGCTTTCCCCATTGGCGTAGCACAAGGCGACAACTACACGATCTATTCTGACGACATGCTGCTGGTCCAGGACCCGCGCGAACTCTACAAGCATTGGCCTGCGGATGTGTGGGATGCAATCTCCAAGCACGAGGTCCGACCGGGCATGAATCAGTTGCAAGCTGATTTTTCCATCGGGATGGGCTCGCCCGACAACCTGCACGATGCGGACAACCGCACGGTCACATATCCAAACGACGGCAAACCCCTCATTGTCACCTACGAGAACGACCGAGCCGTCCAGGTAAAACCGGGCACTTAAGCTCCGTCTTCACTTGATTTTCGGAGAATTATCGTCGGCACCCTTTTCTTCATCAGCATGAATATCCCCGTGCTCGTCGGCAAAGAACGAACGCTGGTTCGCGCTCAATTCTTTTGGAGTGAGGGTCAGGTCAAAACCGTCCTTGTTGGATTTGAAACCTACGGTGTAGTCTCCGCGGTCCGTTTTGACCATACGCCGGGTGAAGGAACCGGTATGGACAAGGGCAGGCAAAGACGTTGCGTAGTGGTCATACTTCTTCTTGTAGTCTTTCTGGGCCCGCAGCACCGTCCGCATGTAGCCGAGCGCAAGCGCCTCCGACTCGGAGCGCGCAGGATCGCCCGGAAACTTGGGCTGGTAAACGGGTAACGGGGGTGCAGGGGCGGACGCCTCCGAAGTCCCCGCAGTTTGCTCTGGCGGCGACGCCTGTGGAGTTTGCGGAGTTTCCGCAGTTTGCGCTGTGGCATTCAGCGAAATCACCAGCAAAATTGCTGCTATCGCTGCGATTTGCCACGATTTTCCCCTGCCCAAAGCCATTTTCATGGGTTCCTCTCATGTTACTGGCGTAATCGTATATGTATTCCCGAGTCTTTCAATATAAACACAATTCCATTTATGCTTACCGCAAGACCTAGCAACATAGGATGCCTATGAAGGCTGCAACGGCTAGAAAACCATTGATACGCATTGCCGTAGTGGAAAGCGATCCCTTACGGTTCGTTGGCTTTCGAGCACTCTTCGATGCCGAAACCGATTTCGAGTTGATCTCCGCGTCTTTGGGTGACATCACGGCCCAGCAGAATATCGATCTCATCCTGCTCGGGAACCGCAATGGCCAGAATCTGTTCGATGTGATGGCCAGCCTGAAAGCTTCGCGGCCCGACCTACGCATTATCGTAACCGGATCGGGCATGGATGACGAAACCATTCTTAAAGCGATTGCTTCCGGCGCCAAGGGTTATGTGGACGAAGCGGCATCACCCGCCGAGTTTGTCCAGGCCATACGCATTGTGAATCAAGGTTCGGTGTGGGCGCCAAGGAAAGTGCTCTCCATGTTCATCGAACGGGTCAGCACCTCCCCGGGACGCATTTTCCCGGCGGGCCGCGTCACCTTTACCGACCGTGAAAAAGAAGTGCTCGAGATGCTGGTTGCCGGCCGCTCCAACAAAGAGATTGGCTCAGCGCTGGGTATCGAAGAGCGTACGGTAAAGGCCCACGTTGCGAAACTGATGCGCAAGGTCGGCGTACAGAACCGGATCGCGCTGTCGGTTCACGCTATCACCCATTCGCTGGTTACCGCAAAGTAAGATTTCTGGCAATCACTTCTCTACCTGCTCACCTTATGGGCAGGCGTTCGTCTATCCTGTATCCTTCTGCGCCAAAGCCCCAACTACGTCTACACGAGGACAGCCATGAACTCCCAAAGATATTTTCTGCTGATATTGATTCTCATTGCATTGGCCACCGGAGTGGTATTGGCACAGGGACAGGCTGCCACAGCCGCGCAACTGGATCATTTTGATTTAAATGCCGTGGACAAGTCGCTCGACCCCTGTGTTGATTTCTACCAATACGCCTGCAAGAAGTGGATTGATGCCAATCCGATTCCGGGCGATCAGTCCACCTGGTCTCATGGCTCCAAGCTCAATCTGTGGAACCAGGGCGTATTGCGTGATGTATTGGAAAAGGCTTCCGCTGATGACCCGAAACGTAGCGCAGTGGACCAGAAAATCGGTGACTACTATGCCTCGTGCATGAATGAAAAAACAATCGATTCCAAGGGGATTGCCGCCCTCAAGCCGGAACTCGACAGGATTAGCGCGCTGAAACAGAAATCACAGCTGCCCGCGGAATTGGCCCATCTGCATGCCATCACTGCCGCTCTGGCGCAGGCCACCGATTCTGGCGCGAAGACTCCGTTGTTCGGCTTCAGTTCCAGCCAGGATTTGGATGATGCTTCCAAGGTGGTAGCCGCGGCCGACCAGGGAGGACTCGGGCTCCCCGATCGTGACTATTACTTGAAAGACGATGCCAAATCTATGGAGACGCGGCAACAATATGTTTCATATATACAAAAAACACAGGAACTGATGGGCGATAGTCCCACGAACGCGGAAGCGCATGCCCAAGCGATTATGGACATGGAGACAGCACTCGCCAAAGCTTCCATGGACATTGTGTTACGTCGCGATCCGGCCAATTTGAATCACAAAATGTCTCTGAAAGAGTTACAGACGCTTACACCTCACTTCTCCTGGGGTGAATATCTGAGGGCCATTGGAGGAGCACCACCGACGATTCACTACCTTGTGGAAACCCCAGATTTCTTCAAAGAAGTCGATCAGCTCATGGCGACGGCTTCCCTTGACGACTGGAAAACCTACCTGCGTTGGCAGCTGGTCAATATATCCGGCAATCTTTTAAGCTCAGCCTTCGAAGATGCGCGATTCGATTTCTACGGGCGCAAGCTCACTGGACAAAAAGAACAGCGGCCGCGCTGGCGGCGTTGCACTCAGGCAGTGGACCGGGATTTAGGTGAAGCGCTGGGTGAAGCCTATGTTGACCAGACTTTCGGGGCCGATGGCAAGCAGCGGATGTTAAAGCTTGTCCACGCTTTGGAGGAGGCGCTAGGAAAAGATATCGAGCAACTGGACTGGATGACCCCTGCGACCAAGAAAGAAGCGGCGATCAAGCTCCAAAAGATCGAAGACAAGATTGGATATCCCGACAAGTGGCGTGACTATTCCAGCGTGAAGATCGTCCGCGGGGACGCATTGGGGAACGCGTATCGGAGTGGCGAGTTCGAATTCAAGCGTGGATTGGCGAAAATCGGCAAGCCTGTGGATCGAGGGGAATGGTTGATGACACCGCCTACCGTAAACGCCTACTACGATCCGCAGCTGAATACCATCAATTTTCCCGCAGGAATCTTACAGCCTCCGCTCTTCGACAAAACAGCTGAAGATGCGGCTAATTTCGGCGCCATCGGCGCTGTGATTGGTCATGAACTGACCCACGGCTTCGATGACGAAGGCAGAAAATTCGACGCCAACGGAAACCTCCGCGACTGGTGGACGGCGCAAGACAACAAAGAGTTTGAGTCCCGGGCCAAGTGCGTCGCCGATGAATATTCATCGTTCGAAGCGACTCCGGGAACCAAGTTAAATGGCAACCTGACGCTGGGAGAGAACACGGCTGATAATGGAGGAGCGAGAATCGCACTGATGGCACTGCAAAATACACTTGCAGCCGAAGGTAAATCAAACCAAGCAGTGGATGGCTTTACCCCTGAGCAGCGGTTCTTCATCGCCTATGGGCAGGTTTGGTGTTCTTCGTGGACGCCGCAGTTCTTGCGCCTGGTGGCACAATCCAATCCACATTCACCGCCTCAATACCGGGTCAATGGCGTGGTGCAAAACATGCCGGAATTTCAAAAGGCCTTTGATTGCAAGAAGGGACAGCCCATGGTCCGAGACAATGCCTGCCATGTGTGGTAAGTGGTTGGTAAATTGGGGGTTTGGCTTTCGCTGCAATGACATTACTTTGGGACACTGGCCTAAGTAATCTTGCCGGTCGTAAAGCCCAAGGCCATACTCGCATCACCTACCACAGAACCTGGGAGACGGGGTTGGGAGCGGAGATTTAGGGTCACCGTTGCCAGCCCCGCATTTTTTTGTTCTCAAAGGCTTCCCAGCCGAAAGCGAACCTCATCAGCAACCCGTCGTTCAAGGCAGTAATCCGTTAGAATCAAAGCATCTAACTGCAAACATAAGCTCTTTTATGAGAAAGGCTTAACAATGAAGAGAATCCTGGTGTTGTGTCTCCTTTCGGTTTTGACTGCGACAGGCTTTGCGGACGATACCCCCGCCGATGATTCCAAAGCTGTCGATCGCATACAAGCTGCCGGCACGGTTCTGGACGAAATCCAGGGGGCCGGCGATCAGAGGATTCCCGAGGAGGTTCTGGCATCTGCGGAGTGCGTGGCGGTCGTGCCTTCCATGCTTAAAGGAGGCTTCATCGTGGGTGCCCGTTATGGACGGGGTGTTGCCAGTTGCCGCACGCCCAAAGGCTGGAGTGCTCCGGCATTCTTCATGATGGGGGGAGGCAGTTTCGGGCTTCAGATTGGTGGTCAGGCGGTGGATCTGGTCATGCTGATCATGAACAAGAACGGTATGAACAATTTGCTGTCCAGCAAATTCAAGATCGGTGCAGATGCCAGCGCAGCAGCGGGACCGGTCGGTCGCCACGCATCGGCGGATACCGATTGGAAGATGCGTGCGCAGATCCTCACCTACTCGCGTGCACGTGGAGTGTTTGCCGGGCTTGAGCTGGCTGGAGCCACGGTAAAACAAGACAAAAGCAGCACCCGCGATTTTTATGGCCGCATGGTGCCTTTCAAGACTTCCCTGCAAGGGACCATTGATCCTCCGCAATCGGCATATCCGTTCCTGTCGAGTCTGGCCAAATGGGCCAAGGAGGCCTCCGAGAAATAGGTTTGAGTCCGTAATAGATTTGACAACGGATTTTTCGTAGTGCTACGGTCGCCTTCCCCCAGGAATGTTGCAACGACTTCAGTACGCCCCGGCTTGGATCATCATTAAGCTGCTGGGCATTCTGCCTCGTCCGCTGGCGCGTGCGGTCAGCATTGTTTTTGCTCAGTTGATTTACGTCCTGCATGTGCGTCTCAGGCAGGTGGGAATGCGAAATCTGGCTTTGGCATTCCCGGGAAAAAGTAAAGCGGAACGGGCGCGCATCCTACGGGGAGAATTCACCTCCTTGGGCCGCCAGTTGGCGGAAGTTTGCCATTTCCCTGAATACACCCTGAAAAATGTCGGGCAGGTTGTGGTCTACGACGGATTTGAAAACTACGAGCGGGCCTATTCCCGTGGTAAGGGAGTGCTGTTCCTGACCGCTCATTTCGGTGGCTGGGAGCTCTCCGCTTTTACTCATTCCATGCACGGCCACTGGATGCACATTGTGATGAGACCTATGGACAATGTGTACCTCAACCGCATGATTCGCCAATACCGCACCATGCACGGTAATACAACGGTGGACAAAGATGATTTCGTTCGCGGACTGCTGGCCGCCATGAAAAATGGCGAGGTCGTCGGCATTCTTATGGATACCAACATGACCCCGCCACAAGGTATTTTTGTCGATTTTTTCGGGATACCGGCCTGCACCGCGAGTGGCTTGGCAAGGATTGCGTTACGCACCGATGCGGCTGTAGTTCCTGGCTTTACGATTTGGGACCCGGGGCTGCGAAAGTATCGCCTGCGCTTCGATCCTGCCGTTGACTTGATCAGGACGGGCGACATCGAAGCTGACACCGTTGCCAACACGCAATTATTTACAAAGATTATTGAAAACTACGTGCGGCAATATCCCGATCAATGGCTTTGGGTGCATCGCAGGTGGAAGACTCGCCCGGAAGGCCAGCCGCCTATTTATTGAACTGGAAAAGTCCGTTCTCATATCAGATTTTATGAGACATGTTTTGAAAACGGTATTGCCGCTGTTCGTTGTGTCAGTCCTGACGCTCGCCCAAACCTCAGATCCAGCATTGGAAAAAGGCTTGGCACTACTGGAAGAAGCGCGGACCACGCTGGATAACAAGGCGCTCTCCGCTGCGGCGAATTACTTCGTACAACTCACTCAGAAAGATGGCAACAACGCCACCTACTTCTACTACTTGGCCCGAGTGGATACCTACCGCACCGATTTCTACGAAAATCATCGCGACAAAAAGAACGCGGAACATGCTCTCGAAGATGGGATTTCCGCGGTGCAACACGCGATCAGCCTGAACGATAAATCGGCCGAATTTCATAGCTTGCTGGCGGATCTTTATGGCCGGAAGATTGGGTTCGGTGGAATGTTTGCGGGTATGCACTACGGCCCCAAGGCAGACGCTGAGAGCAAGAAGGCACTAGCGCTCGATCCTAACAACCCACGGGCCTATGCCTGCCTTGGGCGTAAATATCTCTTCGCCCCGAAGATGTTTGGCGGCGACATCGATAAGTCAGTGGAGAGTTTTCTGAAGGCGACCCAACTCGACCCCAAGTCTGACGAGAACTTTGTCTGGCTGGCAATGGCCTACCGCAAGAAGGGGGACAACCAAGACGCTACCAGGGCGTTGCAGGAGGCGTTGCGCCTCAATCCGCGCAGTGAATTTGCCAAGCGCACACTGGAGCAAAAATAGTTCAAGGCTGGAAAAATCGCTATAATCACGCGATCGTAATTCTTTCACCCGAAACGATATGCACCACGTGCTACCTCCGGAGAAATACCTTCACTGGCGCGCCGGCGAGATTACTCGCCTGGAAGCATTCTGCGATGTTGTATTCGGCTTTGCCATCACCCTGCTGGTAGTTTCCCTGGAAGTTCCCCGCAATTTTGGGGAATTGATGAACGTGATACGCGGCTTTCTGCCTTTTGCCGCCTGCTTCGCCCAATTCGTCTGGATCTGGATCACGCACTATCGGTTCTCCCGCCGCTACGGGCTGGAAGATGCCTACACGGTATTTCTCAACGTCCTGCTTTTGTTTCTCGTCCTTTTTTACGTGTACCCGCTGAAGTTTCTGTTCTCCCATTTGCTGGGTGAGCTGGTCGGGATGGAGAGTATCGGCAGTCTTTCCTGGCAAGATGCCTCCGTGCTCATGCGGGTGTATGCCTTGGGATTTGCCGCCGTGTTCGCCCTGTTTGCGCTCATGTATCTCCACGCTTACCGGTTGCGGACGAAGCTGGACTTGAATCCGGTGGAGAGCCTGGTTACGCGGGCGTCGCTCCAGGCAAATATTGCACTTATGTTGTTCGGGCTGCTTTCCTTCGTCATAGCCTTCTGGCAGCCGGGATTGGCGGGCTTCCTCTACATGGGGATTGGATTCTTCTTTTGGATCCACGGCAGCATCATGGGCAAACGTATACGATTACTGGCGGCCAAGATGGCCGCCGAAGCCAGAAAAGCTTCCGAGGCCGTAGTGGAATACTAGTTCCCTCAGTCTGCTATCATCAGCGCGATGGACGGCGAATTACCCAATATTTCAGTCCCCTCGGAGGCATTCATGGACGTTCCCGGCATGTCGTTAGGTTCGCGCCGTAATGAAGATATCGCGCTGGATTTGATGAAGTTTGTGGCTATGACCACAGGCTATGGCAAGACCAG
This sequence comes from uncultured Acidobacteriota bacterium, assembly GCA_963837365.1. Taxonomy (GTDB): domain Bacteria; phylum Acidobacteriota; class Terriglobia; order Terriglobales; family Acidobacteriaceae; genus CAWBXL01. The sequence continues at coordinate 241,005 of CAWIMW010000001.1, read as the reverse complement.
CGCAGGAGGAGGGGTAGGTTTCCAGGGCGGAGGAGCGGCGTCAAAACCTGAGGAGTATGCCGATCACCTGTTGCAGCTCTATGGGAAGTGCCTGGAGGCCGTGCAGGCGAAGAAATAGGCGTCACGCAGAGCGGGGGGAAGCGGGAAACTGCCCCGCTTCCCTGCAGCTTTCACTTTATCGACGGCCGCGTTTCTTGCCCTTCTTCGCTTTTTTGGCTTTCTTCGCGGGCTTTTTCTTTGCAGCTTTCTTCTTGGCTTTCTTGGCAGGCTTCTTCTTCGCCGCCTTCTTGGCCGGTTTCTTTTTGGCTGTTTTCTTCTTGGCCGGTTTCTTCTTGGGTGCTGGCTTTTTGGCTGCGGGCTTCGGTGGCGCAGGAGGGGCAGGAGGAGGCGTCATCATCGGCGGTTCAATTATCGCCGGGACTTCAGCTTCTTCTTCCTCCTCTTCTTCTTCGACATTTTCATCCATGGAATCGCCGAAGCTGCTGTCGCCGAAGTCATCCATTTCATCATCACGTCCGTAAAGCGTCTCGTCAAAACTCATCTTCCCTCCTGATTAAGCCCTGCTTGGGGGCGAAAGCTGGTACCAAGGAAACTGAAAATAAAACCAGAAAAACTGTGCTTAACTCGAACGGCGGGCGATTATAGCATGCCTGCTTTTTGCGGCAAGAATGCTTGTGTATGGGTAGTGGTGTAGTTTGAAAGAGCTGATTCGTATCAGGGCATCGGCTTTCAGCCGTGCCGCGTTCACGTCCACTTGGCCAACGCGCCCGTGGGACGCAACTGCCACATAGCCAACGGGTTTGTTGATAGTTGCGCGCCGATCTAAATTCTTGCCTTTCCTGCGGTACGGCCGAAGGCCATGCCCTGATACGAACCTTATGTTCAAACTGCACCACTATTTGTGTATTGCCGTCCTTCCCGGCATATTACACCGAGTTTTTGATTTGTGGCGACGAAGTGCATCCAAAAATTATCCCTCAGGAGAACAACCAGAAACCAGCGCGGAATCGCTAGTTCGGACGGATAATTAAGACCATTCCCGGACGGATGGTCGGGAGAATACCGTTGTCACGCTGGAGGGCCTTTACCGTGGTGTGGTGGGTAGCGGCGATGGAGTAAAGTGTCTCCCCCGTTTTGACCTGGTGGCGCACTGTCGAAGCCGCAGCCGGAGGAGTAGCCTTTTTCGGTTTGGCCTTGGATATGCTTGCTTTCGCCGCAGCCAGAGGACTGATGGGCTGATGGAGATAGAGCACACGACGCCCACGTAAGCTATTTCCCCTGAGATGGTTCCAGCGGCGCACCATGCTTGGGGGAACGTTGAAGTTGTCCGCCACCCTCTGTACCGTGTCTCCCCTGCGCACTCTATAGCGGGTGATGTGCTTGGCGTAGGTCTGTGGATCTTCCGATGCGGCGTGTTTCCCTGGAGTAATCGGAATGACCAGGTGGCTATCTGCGGTCAATTCGGAGTCGACATCGAGGTCGTTGGCATGGGCGATGGCGGCCGGCGTCGTACGGTAGGCACGAGCAATGGATGACAGCGTCTCATCGGGCGTGACCTGGTGATATCTCCACCAAACCCGCTTGTCTGCCGGGATTTGTTCGATCACCGCCGTGTACTGGTCTTTTGTCCCAGCCGGCAGGCGAAGCTCAAATTCCCCGTTCTCAGGGGTCGTCCAGCGCAATAGGCTTGGGTTCAAGTCTTGTAGGGCGTATGGCGTGACGTTCACGCACTGGGCCACCAGGCGGAGATCCACCGGATAATCAATTTTGACCGCGTCGTACGCGACCGGTTGCTCCAACTGTAGATTGTCCAACCCATACTGTTCCGGGTTCTTGGCCATGATGGTCACGGCGAGAATGATCGGCACATAGTTACGGGTTTCGCGAGGCAGCACGTTGCGCCGGTAGAGCTCCCAGAAATCCGCGTATCCGGTGCGTTTGACTGCACTCTGCACCCCGCCGGGCCCGGAGTTATAGGCGGCCATGGCGAGATACCAATCTCCAAACTGGTGGTACAAATCCTTCAAGTGGCGTGCCGCCGCCCGGGTAGCTTTCTCGGGGTCCTGACGCTCATCCACCCAGCGGTTCCGGTGCAAACCATACCCGCGGCCACGACTGCTCATGAATTGCCACATACCGCGAGCCCCGGCGCGGGACAGCGCCAAAGGATGGAAGCCGGATTCAGCTTGCGCCAGGTAAATCAGATCCTGGGGAATACCTTCTTCTTTAAAAGTCCGCTGGATCATATCGCGGTAACGGCCGCTGCGAATCAACGCATTCTCGAAGTTCTCGCGTCCACGCCCGGAGAAATAATCGATGTAGCCCGCCACTTGATCCGTCATCATAAGCGGCAAGTCGGAGTGGGTGTTCTTGACTTCGGCTTCCGCCTTGGCCTTGGTATTGGCGTCCACCGGCGGGGTCACATCATTGGCTTCATCGATGGGAGCAGGCTCGGCGGGGACCTCATCCGATGCCTGCGCTTCTTGCACATCCTGCTGCTGCACACTCTTCTCAGCCTGTTGCAGCTGATCAAATTCCTGCTGCAAGCGCGGATCAGACTTTACATCCATCTGACTCTTGGCCAGCATGTCCAACGCATGATCAAAGTTCTGTTTGGCAGCGGACAAGCGTCCGGCTTTGAAGTTTGCCTGCCCCGCCTGATATTCCTTTTCGACCTGGGCGATGAGATCTGCCACTGGGTCCGTTTTGGGAACCGGTTGAACCTCAGGCTCGTTAGGTTCAGTTTCTACAGGAAGAGCTGGTGCGGGAGTCGCCTCTGCGGTCAATGCCGGAGCAGTCGCCTGTGCCGGAGGCAAGAAGGTAGCAGGCCGCGCGCTCTGGCACGCTGTGCCGACTAAAAGCCACGCCGAAAGCGGCGCGATCAATAGATAATATTTGGAAAATCTCATTTTTTATCTATGACTTACCGCTTCACCCATGGGTGCTTTTAGCCCCACAAGTTCTTAAAATGCTACATCCCCCACTTGGATGGGTCAACGGCCCGATAGGGTTAGCCAACGTTACTTTCGGAACCAGGCGGGCATATTACTCCCACTTCTCACAGAACAGCAAGAGGTTAATACAATTGCCATTTAGTGATTCCCGATTCTGAAATGGCCAATCGGGAAGCTGATTTGAGGCAAGCTAAATTGACGTGTAGGGCGGGCACTCCTGCCCGCCTGCGTGCCGTGTTGCGGGAGTACCGGGGAGAACGGCGGTTGAGACGTTAGGTTTAGACCGCGAAAGGCGTGAAGCTGCATGCAGGCGGGCAGGAGTGCCCGCCCACATTATTTGCTTTTTCTGGAATACGAGCTGGCGTAAGCGGGAATTCTTTTTTCGGCTGGGAGCCTAGGGTCGTTGATTGGTGCGCCTACTGCCATCTCTAGCGGAATTACTCCTGCCCAGGTTGGAAAGGTGTAGTCCTCTTCATCATCAGTCGGCGGGCCAGTTCGCACCTTGGCAGAAAATTCCGCGATAGGCAATGTTAGAACTGACGTTGCCTTCAGTTCCTTTTCGTTGGGTTGGCGGGCATCATCCCAGCGCCCGTGCAGTATGTGCTCAGAAAGAATCCGCAGGGCTTCAAGTTTTTCTTGCGGATCATCTACGAGCTTTGCCGTGCCGAGAATCACCACCGAGCGGTAGTTCATGGAGTGGTTGAAAACCGATCGCGCCAACACTAAGCCGTCGAGCAATGTGACAGTGAGGCACACCAGTAATCCCTCATTCAGTTTCCTCAACATCCGGCTGGCGGCGGAGCCGTGAATATAGAGGCTGTCGTCTTTGCGTCCGTAGCTCGTGGGGATGACAAAGGGCTGGCCATCAGCCACGAAGCCGACGTGGCAAATGAACCCTTCATCGAGAATCTTGTAAGCGGTCTCGCGGTCGTAGACGCCGCGCTCGGCTTCACGGATTACACGGGTGCGGGCGGTTGGGGCGGATGGTTCAGGCATGGCAGGTAGGCTCCAGGCAAACGCCAAGTTTAGCAGGCGTAGGGCGGGCAGGAGTGTCCGCGCTGCCTCGGCGGATCGACTGCCGTCCACCGATTCGAATGCAAATCAGCTGTATGCAGGGCGGACAGGAGTGTCCGCCCTACATCCTTACCACCCCACCTTTAACGCAAACTGAAACTGCCGCGGGTCGTAGGCCGAGGTAGGCTGTCCGGCAGCATTGAATAATTGGTTTACATCTGCCACGTTGAACTTATTGGGCAGATTGAATATGTCGGCGATCAAGTCCATGTGGATGCGCTCGCCTAAGTCTATGCGGCGAGCCACGCGCAGGTCGCTGAAGACGGTCCAGGGTTTGACACCTGCATTACGGGCAAAATTACCGTCGAGGGCCTGCAATGTAGGAGTCGACCCCGGCGCGGCGAAGATCGCGTAGCAGGGTTCCTGGAAAAATCCTGTGGGTGAATACTTCGACGCTACTGTTGGCCCGCATGGGCTGGCCGGAGTGCCGGACGCCACTACATTCGGACGGCCGGTGCTGGGCGAGAACTGGAAGTTGTCCGGGTTGCCGGTGATGATGTTGAACGGCCGCCCGGAGGCCACCTCCACAACTGGAGCAAAGGTCCAGTTGCTGAAAAACTTACTGGCAAAGCTATCGCCGGAAAGCTTGCCGCTTTGATAGACACCACTGAAGACCAACCGATGGCGCTGGTCGAACAGCGAAGTGGAGCGCTCCGCGCTGGGGAAATAGCTGTCCTGCGGCGCGAGGGGAGATTGCAAGTCGGTCGAGTCATCTATCGCATGCGACCAGGTATAGGAAGCCAGGAACTCGTAGTGATTGCTGAAGCGTTTGCGCAAATTGGCGGTGAAGCCGTGATAGACGGAACTGCCGTTGGAATAATTGGCATCCATGTCACTGAAAGGCACACAGCCGGTTAGGGTTGTGGGGTCGCAACTGGCATTCAAGCCGGCCGCCTGGAGAATTTGCGGGGCCACAACCCGACACACGCGGCCTCCCCGCTGGAGAGCAGCGCGAGCGGCAATCGCCGGATTTAGACCCGAAGGCCGAAAGAAATTGGCCAGTGAAGCGGGCACGTATGGCTGTCCGGTGGGACTCACTCCGCAGGGGGACGAACGGCCGGGTTTGCAGTCCACTACGAATAGAGGATTGCTGGGGAAGTTTGGTCTGTGGGCGAAGTTAAGGGCGAGACGACGCGTCGGCAATCGCGGCCTGCCAGTTTTTAACAGCAAATCGCCGCGGGTGGTATTGGCGTTGATGGGCCGGTTGAGGTGCCGGCCTCCGTTGAAGTTGTAAGCCAGACTGAGGGCAAAACCCCGTCCCAAATCCTGCTCAAACGTCAGATTGGCTTGTTGCGCGTAAGCATAGACAAATCCCTTGCCCTGCGGGTAACCGAATGGCTGGAAGGCCAAGTGGGAAGAAAGTCGAAGGCTGAAGATAAGTTTGATTGACGAACAGCCCGGCGTTGAAAGGATCAAACCGCTGCTGGTTCGGCAAGTATGCCAGGAACTGTCGGCAGACAAGAGGCGTGTTCAAGAGTTCCCTGGAAAACGTTGGTGGCGTTCAAACTGGCAGCACCCGGCGCTACGCCCGGCTGCACAAGGGCTTCCTCCGGGAAACAGCAACTGCCCGCTCTTCGAACCGTCTGAAGCATCGCCCAGGAAATACAGGCCGAGGAGCGGGTGATCGTAGAAGATCCCATACGAGGCGCGCACCACGCTCTTGCCATCTCCCCGTGGGTCCCAGGCAATACCGACACGCGGCTGAAAGTTGTTGGTGTCGGTGCCAATTCCCTTTTGCAGTCCCAGTTGATCATATGCGGCCTGCGCGAAATCATTCGGCTTGGCCAGTTGCGGGGGATATTCGATGTCATACCGCAGTCCCAGATTGAGCGTGAGATTGGGCCGGACCCGCCACGCATCCTGCAAGAAAAGGCCCAGCGGTTTGTTGTTAAAGCTGTCCTTGGGGTCTCCGATGCCCTGCACCAGCGTGCTGGGGATACCCAAGCCAAATGCCTGCACGGGAGAGAATTGCGGCACGCCGGAGGGAAAGCCGAACGTAGTCGCGTCCAGGCTGCCGAATCCGTACACGCCGCCGTAGTTCACGGTAAAGGTGGCGTCCACCTGAAGAAGGTTAAAGTCAACGCCTGCCTTCATGTTGTGACGCCCGTAAGCCCAGGAAAAATTGTCGGTGAGCTGGTAGCGCTTTTCTGTGCGGTCGATATAGGAATACGGTTCCCGGCCGATGTAAGCAAAACCGGGAATATTGACGGCAATATCGCTGCCGCCGGGTGAGTTGGAATAGAAGTATTGCAGTCCTCGCCGCGCATACTGGAAGCGAAATTCATTCACCTTATTGTTGCCGATCGTCCACGTGTCCTGGAACACGCCCGCCGCATCGCGGTAGGTCTGTTGTGAGGTGCGCGAAAAGGCGTTTTGCCCGAAGGTCTGATTTTGTCCGTTGACCTCGATTCCCGTGACTGTACTGGGACTGACGCTCACCCGAAAATTAATGCGATTGGCGTTGGTGATGTTGTGGTCCAGGCGCAGCGAGTAGAGACTGGTCCCCTCAAAAACTGGGAAGTTGCCGGTCTGCGCGTTTAGGGCCAGTCTCAGCATCGAAGCCGGCAGACCATTACAGGTTGTGTTCGCGCTGTTACAGGAGCTGGGAAACTGAGTCAGTGGGCTGCTTCCGTTGGAGGGAGTGGGAATAGCGCCAACTGCTGCGAGCGTCCCGAACGATGCCGGATAGCTGCCGTTGAGGGCAATGCCGGACGCGCCTCCCGCCAGGAAAGCGTATTGCTGCATCGCCGATTGCGGCAGGGCCCCGCTTTGCAGAAATGCCGCCTGCTCGGGCGTGACCTGGATCATGAACGGACCTGGCAATGGCGAGAAGATAGCCGAGGCATCAAAAGGCACCAACCCAAAACTTCCATTGGGAGCGCCGATGCTGGAAAACCCGGTTTCATGGCGGCGAGTAACTTCGTAGGAAAAGAAGTAGAACGTTTTGTCCTTCTTAATTGCACCACCCACGGTCGCCCCAGCTTCCACCCGCGTATAGGCGGGGTCGGATACATTGCTAAAAGGATTCGTCGCCTGGAAGCTCCGGTTGCGTAGAAAACCGAAAATACTACCGTGAAAATCATTCGCACCACTTTTGGTCACAATATTGACCACGCCTCCAGATGCTCTCCCGTATTCGGCGGCATAGCCGTTTGTCTGGATCTGGAATTCCTGCACCGCCTCCTGCGAAACTGTGGAGCGGACCCCATTGGTTGAGTTGTCGGTGGCATCGGCCCCGTCCACGTTAACCAGATTGGAGCGGCCGCGCTGCCCGCTCATATTCAGACCCGAGGTGGGAGCTGCGCCGATGTTGGGAGCGTTGTCCCGCATGACTTGCGAATCGGTCAGGGCAAAGTTGATATAGTTGCGGCCGTTGATGGGAAGGTTTTCAATGCGGCGCTGTTCGATGGTGTCGGTAGACGAAGTGCGCTCGGTCTCAACCAGCGCGGCCTCCGCATTCACAGAAACCGTCTCCTGTGCTCCGGCAACCGCAAGCTCCACCGGCAGGTCCGCAAGCTGCCCGACGGTGATTCGCACATTCTGGATGGTGGCTTTCGCGAAGCCCTGGGCTTCCGCTGTCACCGTATAAGTTCCAGGAGGTAGCGCCAAAATGTCGTACTGACCATCGGTATTGATCGTGGTGGAACGCTCGAAGCCTTTCTCGCTATCACGCGCGGTCACGGTGGCGTTCGTGATGAGGCTGGCTTTCGCATCCTTTACCGTGACATGCAAGTCGCCGGTTGCGGCACTTTGTCCAAAGCAAACTGCACTTACCCACAGGGCGATCAATATCTGCGAGATTAGTTTCGATGCTGACATAGGGTGCTCCTATCGGGGTGCTCGCGGCTGCGCGGGCAGAGAGGTAACGAACGGGAATTCGGGCGGGCTTAGGCAAGCACGCATGTGGCTGTGCAAGTGAGACCGAAGGGTTTTATATCAGGTGCGTAGAGGAAAGCAAGCAAGAAAGGCGAGAGGAACCGGATTTCGCATCCGCAAGCAACTACGAAAACACATGATTGTGGGCGGGGCGCTAAGCGGCTCTGCCCGCATCAGCCGCATTGGTTTCCAGCAATCGCGTACGGCTCCATGTGTATTGGATGCGGTGGATTACGGTGATTGTCGAAAGAACAGCGATCACCCACAGAACCGGTGCCATTACGTTAAACAGCGCCCCAATGATGACCAAAACCAGCCGCTCCGGGCGCTCCATGAATCCTACGCGGCAGGTGCCGATCAGTGACTCGGCTCGGGCGCGACTGTAGCTCACCATGATCGCGCTGATCATCACGTATGCGGCGAGGGAAACGTAATAGAAACGGCCTCCCCGGGCGAAAAATATCAATAAGCCAAAGAACTGCGAGGCATCACTGTAACGGTCAATTACAGAATCAAAAAATGCTCCGAACTTGGTGACGCGGTTGGTAGCGCGGGCCACCTGGCCGTCGACCAAATCAAAAAAACCTGAACCGATGATTACCAGACCGGCATAGCGAAACAAACGTGCCTGGTTCTCGGCATCGGCGAAGCCAAACAAGAGCGCTGCGACCGTGTTTACAACCAATCCCAAAAATGTGAGGACATTGGGATTGATCCGCGATAGTGCGAGCCAGCGGACGATGGCATCAAGAAGGACCCCACAGGCCCGTCCGAAAACGCTGGTCCAGGTCCTCGCCATCAGGCCTTTGCCCCCGCTTCAGCTTCGTCATGGATGGTGCTGAGGGTCAAAATTTCCAATTCGCGGTTCCCTGCCGGCGTGACTACTTGCGCCGTATCTCCAACCTTCTTGTTCAGCAAGCACCGGCCGATCGGCGAGGTCGTAGATACTTTTCCAGTCGCTACATCCGATTCTTCGCTGGTGACGAGTTTGTATTCGATTTCCTCGTTCTTGGTGGTGTCATAAACACGCACCGTCGACCCCAGACCAACCCGGTCTTTGGGAATGTTGCTCATATTGATCAGGGACAGGTCTGCCAAACGCTTGCCGAGCTGGCGCACTCGCGCTTTCACGAACTCCTGGCGCTGTTTCGCCATGTGATACTCGGCGTTTTCGCTGAGATCCCCGAGTGCCGCCGCCTTTTTGATTTCCCGGGGCAGTTCGTGGACCAGCTCGTGCTCCAGCGCGTTGATCTCGTCTTGCAGCTTCCTTTTGATTTGCTCGGTCATGCTCGCGAAATTATACCCCCAAACGGTGTAACTGCCTGCGTTGCTTTGGTAGGAAGGCCGCCATCGAACCACCTACTTTGTAGGTCGACTTGCCACTCGGAACCGATCAACCGCACTTATGCATGCTAATGATAAATAAATACTTAACGATGAATCACACACATGATCTGGGCGCAATACCTCCCCATTCCCGCAGTTGATTTTGGTTCCAAGGTGGAATAGAATTGCCAAGTCCTTGTTCGCCTGGAGCCCAGTATGCTCAGTAGCAACGGTCATTTTCACATAGGCGACAAGGTCGTTTACCCAAACCATGGGGTAGGCGTCATCGAGCAGATCAGCAGCCGCACCATTGGGGCGAACGTCGAGCAGTTTTACCTCCTGAAAATCCAATCCAGTAGCCTCAAGGTCATGATTCCGTTCCATAATGTTGGCACGGTGGGGTTGCGGCGCGTCGTCAAGAATGGCGAAATCCAGAAAATCCTTGATTTTCTTACAGATGGCGAGTGCAACAACAACTCCGACTGGAAAGACCGCTTTAAGGAAAATTCCGACCGGATGCGTACCGGATCGCTGTTGGAAGTAGCGGCTGTTCTCAAAGGCCTGCTACAGGTAAACCAGGCCAAACCGCTTTCATTTCGTGAGAAGAAGATGCTGGAACGCGCCCGTTACCTGTTAGTAAGTGAAATGGCTATGGCTAAGAATTGCGAAGACGGCCATGTTGAAGATCTGCTCTCTAAAGCCCTGGCAAAATCCAACTTAAGATTCCCTGAAGCTTCGGAATTCGAAGCTTAGACTTCCCTTCCTCTACTACTCTGCCAACCAAGCCCCATACGGTTTCAGTGACTCAATGTGGTCAAAGATTATCTTCATGGCCGCGGTGATAGGAACAGCCAGCACCAGGCCGATTGCGCCCCATAGCCACGCCCAAAGCAGCAGAGCCATGGTTACGGCCAGCGGGTTGAGCCGCATGCGGTTTCCCAGAAATTTAGGATAGAGAATGTTAAGCGCCACCAAATGCAAAGCCACAACCGCAATCGTGATGACGATGATGTCTTGAGAACTTAGATGTTCAAGCCCAACAAATAACGGCGGGGCAATTGCCAGGACCACTCCCAGGTAGGGAACCAGACTCAGAAATCCACTGAGGAACCCCACCAGATAGAAAAAGGGAACGTGCAAGAGCCAGAAAATCAGCGTACTGACCGCTCCGAGAAAAAGCCCTATGAGCAGGTTCCCCACCATGAAGCTGCGAATCATGGCGGAAATCAGGCCCAGGGCCACGTAGGCCGTATGCCGGTGCTGCATGCGAAACAGCATCACCGTGGCGGAGCGCACGTGGTGATGCCAACTCAGCATGAAATAAACCAGAAAGGGCACAAATGAACCGGCCAACAGGACCTGGGTCATCGAACCGAAGCCCTGGGTCAGCAGGCTCCCCCAATCGGTTGCCGGGCGTACGTTCAGAACGCCTCTTTCATGCTGCGGGTTGAGGACTTCCAGGCTTTCCGCCTTTTTGCGGAACAGCTGGAACTCTTCGCGGAGTCTGCTGGTGTATCTGGGCAAATCAGCAGCCAGGTTGACTGCCTGGTTGTAGGAAAAATTGACGACGCCCCCCAGCACTGCCAGCAAAAGCAGAACCGCAATCCCCGACGCAAGGGCCCGAGGACAGCGTATGCGAGTGATCAGGTCCACAACCGGCGCCAGCACAAATGCCAGAAGAATCGAGACCAGGATTACCACCAGAACCAGTTCCGCGTAGTAGCAAATTCCTAAAATCACAGCAATGCCAATCACATTCAGCGCCCAGTAGCGGGGACGGTTCCCTGCCGCAGAAGCCGATGGGAAGGAAACGTCAGCCTGAATTGGATCGTGTTCAGCCATGGGTGATGCAGTAGTGTAACCCGCCCTTCGGGCGGAGACATATAATCTCCAATGTGTCCTACGATCAGGCTGGCACTCCAACCAAATTGCGCCCACGGATTCTGGGCTTGGATGTCGGCTCGAAGACCATCGGCATGGCTGTTTCTGATCCTCTGGGGATCACCGCGCAAGGGTTACAAACCCTTCGCCGGAAGAACAAACGGACTGATTTCGGGCGATTGAATGAAGTCGTGCGCCAGTACGAAGTTGCAGAAATTGTGGTTGGACTGCCGCTGCGTATGAGTGGCCTAGAGGGGACCCAGTCGGAGAAAATGCGGCAGTTTGCCGCCGATTTGCGTAAAGCGTCCGGATTGCCGGTGCATCTTTGGGATGAACGGTTGACCTCGGCGGAGGCAAATCGCGTGCTGCGCGACTCTGAGATGTCCATTAAGCGGCGTGGGGAAGTCGTGGATAGGCTGGCCGCGGTACTGATTCTGCAAAACTGGATGGCTGCAAAGGACAGTCGTTAGTCTGTGGTCGTTAGTCTGTGGTCGTTAGTCTGTGGTCGTTAGTCTGTGGTCGTTAGTCTGTGGTCGTTTGTCATTGGCCCTTGTTCCTTACACAGACGGTGCCAAGGCTGATCGCCAGCCACCAACGACCAACGACTGAAGTACCAATGACCAGCCACCATTGGCAGTCTGTTGGCCCGTAGAAATCATCTAAACTATTTAGGTTGCGGACTTTCCTCACACTTCTGTTGGTCGTGGTTCTGGGCGCAGGCGGATGGCTGGCATGGGCGCTGCTCACTCCGGTTACGCCAGCCACGCAGACGTTTGTCATGTTGCGTCCGGGATTCACCACTCGCCGCATCGCCCGCGAGCTCAAAGCTGCGGGCATCATCCGTAGCTCGGATGCGTTTCTGTTATGGCACTACTTTCATCGCCAGCGCTCGCTAAAGGCTGGCGAGTATCTCTTCGACAAGACCGCAGATTCTCGCGGCATCCATGACCGTTTGGCGCGCGGAGATATCTACGTACACACTGTGGTCATTCCCGAAGGTTTCAACATGTTTGACATTGCGCAAGCGATTGAAGATTCCGGCCTGGGATCCAGCCAGCAATTTCTGGAAGTCGCAAAGTCAGACACTAAGTTGATTTCCGATTTGGCCCCCGAAGCGAAAAGCCTCGAAGGCTTCCTTTTCCCCAACACCTACGAATTCACGCGCACCGAAAGCATGCATGACATGGCGGCGGCAATGGTGAAGCAATTCCGGCAGGTGGCGACACAGATCGGCTTGACCACCAATGTGCAGCCGACAGTGACCATGGCTTCTATCATCGAGAAGGAAACTTCGGCGCCGGAAGAGCGTCCGCTGGTGGCCAGTGTTTACTACAACCGGTTATCGAAGAACATCGCATTGCAGGCAGATCCCAGTGTGATTTATGGCGAATTGCTTCTGGGTACGTATAGCGGAGCTTTGCACCATCAGGACATGCAGACAAATTCTCCTTACAACACCTATCGGCACCCTGGACTTCCGCCTGGACCAATTGCAAATCCGGGAAAGACTTCGTTGGAAGCAGCTTTACACCCCGCGACCAGTGACTATTTCTACTTCGTAAGCAACGGGAACGGGCACCACAATTTTGCCCACAGCCTGGAAGAACACAATCGCAACGTGGCGAAATTCCGTAAAATCGTATTCAAGCGATAAAGAAGTTGCGCAATTTTTTCCAAAACCTCTTTGTGGAGACTTTCCGGGGAGTTCCGCGTCCTGTTTACTGTTTACTGTGTAACTGCCTCATGAGAGGTCTCTGCAAGCTGATTACCGGAGAGACGATATATACTGGTTGTTTTTAGGCACACATATACAGTTCATGTCATATACTGCCAGATTCCGAGCCGTCGTCCTCTTTCTCGCAATTATTCCGCTGAGCGGCTGCCTGTTCCGGTCGCGCAAGTACACTCCTACTGCATCCACCGCCCCGCTGAAAACCGCTACCCAGGCGGAACTGATTGATTACATCAATACCCAGGCGGCCAAGATCCAGTCCATGCAAGCCACGGTGGACATTGACACCACTGTGGGCGGAGCGAAAAAGGGCAGGGTCACCGACTACCAACAGATACGCGGCTATGTTCTTGCCCGTAAGCCGGAGATGCTGCGCATGATCGGCCTTTTGCCGATTGTGCGCACCAAAGCATTTGATTTGGTCAGCGACGGCAAGGAGTTTAAGCTGTGGATTCCGCCGAAAAACCGCTTCGTGCAAGGACGCAATGACGTTGAAACTCCAAATCCGCAGCAACCGCTGGAGAACCTGCGTCCACAGCATATTTATGACGCCCTGTTGATCCCGGCGATCAATTCGCAAACTGAGCACGCAGTCATGCAAAGCGATTTTGAGCAGGTTGCAGATCCAAAGAACAAGAAGCTGAAACTTGAGCAACCGGATTATGAAATTCTTGTGATCCGCAATGGAGAGGACGGCTGGTACGTTGCCCGCAAGATTGTCTTCAGCCGGACCGATCTGTTGCCGCATCGCCAGATCGTTTACGACGAAAATGGGAACCAGTCCACCGACGTTCGCTATGGCGAATACAAGGAATACAGCGGTATCAATTTCCCTTCACAAATCGAAATCAAGCGGCCGCAAGAGGAATACGACATCACGCTTAGTATGGTCAAACTAGAATTGAATGGCGTGCTTTCCAATGACAAGTTCATTCTGGAGAAGCCCGCGGGCGCCGAGGTCGTAAACTTGCACGATACAAAGACACAGGTCCGTGCCAGCACCGGCCAGTCCGGGCAGTAAAATCACATTTATCCATGATGCACAAAATGATCGTCGCGAACCTGGCGCACCGACCCTTGCGGTCGCTGATCAGCATTGTGGCCATTGCGCTTGAGGTCACACTGATTCTTCTGATCGTGGGGTTCTCGCTGGGAATGCTCAATGATTCCCGTGCGCGCCAACAAGGAATTGGCGCGGACGTGATTGTGCTTCCTCCTGGGTCTTCCAGTCTGATTGGAATTACCGGAGCTCCTGCCCCGATTAAAGTGGCGGACATTCTAGCCAAGTTGCCTCATGTGCAAGTGGTGTCACCGGTGATCATGCAGCTGGCGGCCCAATCAGCTGGAACTCCTGAAATCATTTATGGGGTTGATCTGAAGACTTACGATGGACTGGGCGCGCCATTCCGTTACCTGGAGGGCGGGCCTTTTCAAGGCCCCTATGATGCGATTGTTGACGACTTTTTTGCCCACAGTAAGCAGGCCAAAGTCGGGGACACGACCGAAATTCTGAATCATCAATTTCGCATCGTTGGCATTGTGGAACATGGCAAGGGGGCACGGAAGTTCTTGCCGATCGCAACCCTGCAAGATCTCGTCGGAGCCAAAGACAAAGCCTCCGCTTTCTACGTCAAATTGGATGAACCTGCCAACGCAGACAAGGTTGTGGAGGAAATCAAAAATGTCCCCGGGATGCAAACCTACGTCGTGCGCTCCATGCGGGAATACCTCTCGATGATGACGGCCAGCAACATTCCTGCGCTATCCATCTTCATCGACATCGTTATCGGGATTTCGGTAACCATTGGCTTCATCGTCATCTTCCAGGCGATGTATACAGCGGTGATGGAACGCACGCGGGAGATTGGCATCCTGAAATCGCTGGGTGCGTCCAAGATGTACATTGTCGCACTGATACTGCGCGAAACCACGGCGCTGGCAGTTGCGGGCATTGTGCTGGGGACGGTGCTGAGCCTGGTAGCTGGGGCCATAATTCATCATCGTGTGCCGGTTTTACCTGTGGAAGTCTTCAACTTGGGCTGGATCGGTAAGACCACGCTGATCGCCATTACAGGGGCCCTAGCCGGGGCCATTTACCCGGCTTTTAAAGCTGCCCGTAAGGACCCCATTGAAGCTTTGGCTTACGAATAGCCAATGCCCTGGTTATGGGGCAGTGTCCGCGTTGACAATTCTCCACAGGCTACGTTATCTTTAAGTCTTTGGTAGTCCTGCGGTTGCCCGCCTGAACACCCGCGCTATCTGCGCTTGATATAGGGTACTCAGCGGTTTTCATTGGACTCTTGATTTCTGGGAGATTTCTGATGTCTACGTATTTCCCCAAAGCGGGGGAAATTGTGCGCAAGTGGTATGTCGTGGATGCTTCCAAGCAACCACTGGGACGTATAGCGTCCCGGGTTGCCAGCATTCTCATGGGTAAGGAAAACCCGCAATATACGCCGTTTATCGACACGGGCGATCACGTCATCGTCATCAACGCCAGCAAAGTGAAGACTACGGGCATGAAGGCCGAAGTTAAGGTCTATCACCGTTACACAGGCTATCCGGGCGGACTGCGAACTGAGGAATTCAACAAGCGGCTGGCCAGCAGGCCCGAGCGCATTGTGGAAGATGCTGTCGCCCGCATGCTGCCTAAGAACAAAATGGGCAAGCAGATGATCACCAAGCTACAGGTTTACAAGGGCGACAAGCACCCGCACGCCGCACAGAAGCCGCAGGATTTGGTGCTGGTGTAACTAGGTTTCGGAATACGGGATTAGATATCAGTTCTCGGATGTCAGTTCCCGGTTCCCAGTTAATTTCAAGAAGGGGCTGTTAGCTGACAGGCTGACAGCTGAGTGCTGAGAGCTAAGAATGGCTGATTTAGTTCAATACTACGGGACCGGACGCCGCAAATCGGCGATCGCGCGGGTTTTTCTGCGCCCGGGCAATGGTGATTTCAAGGTTAACGGTCGTGCGTTCGAGGAGTATTTTGTGACTCCGGCGCAACGGGCTAGCGCGAAGCAGCCGCTGGTAGCGACCGAAATGGCGGCGACATTTAACGTGCTGGCGCGGGTCACCGGCGGTGGCGTGAATGGCCAGGCGGACGCGGTAAAGCTTGGCATCACGCGTGCCCTGATGCTGTTCAATGCTGAGTTGCGCAAGTCGCTGAAAGCGGCTGGCATGGTCACGCGCGATCCGCGCGGCAAAGAGCGTAAAAAGTACGGACAGAAGGGCGCACGCAAGCGCTTCCAGTACAGCAAGAGATAAAAAGTGCTTAGTGGACTAGTGACTAGTGGCTAGTAAAAGCACCAGCAACTAACCACTAGCCACTGATTTTATGTGTTCAATTCTTCCCGGCCTTTAGGTACGGGACGGGAATGGCAATCCAGAGCGGCAGTAAACGCAGAGGATGCAGACTCAACGAGGAGGTTGATTGGCTAATATCACCATGAAGGAATTGCTCGAAGCGGGTGTTCACTTCGGGCATCAGACCAAGCGCTGGAACCCCAGGATGAAGGAATACATCTTCGGGGAGCGCAACGGGATCTACATTATTGATCTACAGAAGACCCTCAAGATGTTCAAAGAGGCGTCCAAGTTCGTGCAGGACCTGACCGCTGCCGGGAAAACCGTCCTTTTTGTGGGCACCAAGCGCCAGGCACAGGACGCAGTCGCTGAAGAAGCGAAACGCTGCGGGATGTTTTATGTGAACCAGCGCTGGCTGGGTGGACTTCTCACCAATTGGGTGACGGTCCAGAAATCGGTGAAGCGGCTGAAGGAACTCGACGAAATGGCCACGGATGGCCGTTATGAGCTTCTGCCGAAAAAAGAAGTCATTAAGCTGGAGCGCGAGCGCAAGCACCTGGAAGCGAACCTGGCCGGCATCAAGAACATGAACCGGTTGCCGGATGCGGTGTTCGTGATTGATTCCAATAAAGAGCAGATTGCGGTGCGGGAAGCCCGCAAACTGGGAATTCCCGTGGTCGCGGTGGTGGACACGAATTGTGATCCCACCCAAGTGGATTATGTGATTCCGGGCAACGACGATGCCCTGCGAGCGATCCGGCTGTTTACGTCAAAGATTTCTGATTCTGCCGCCGAGGGTGTGCAGTTGATCAACGACAAACAGATCGCCGAGATGCAGGCAGCGGCGGAGGAAGCGGATGCCGCCAGTCAGGCTCCCGCTGAAGGCGTCACCGACGATGGCAGCAGTGATGACATCAGCATGGAAGACGTGCTCGGTGCTGGGACGCGCCGCAAGGAAGTAGCTTCGGAGGAAGGCGTCGGAGAAGTTCCGGAAGTTGAAACGCAAGCATATTAGACCGTCGTCAGTCGTTGGTCGTTGGCCAACCCTAAACCTCCCGGCGACTTTGCATCCTGACCCGCGCGGGTCATCCGGCTGCGGGTCTAAGTTTGTAGACGTTAGTTTTTGGCAAACGAACCATTCGAGCTAATGACTAACGACTGTTAGTCCGGGGCCTGATTACAACAACGGTGAATATTTCAGCCGCACAAGTAAAAGAGCTCCGCGAAAAAACCGGAGCGCCAATGATGGATTGCAAGCAGGCCCTCACTGAAGCCAAGGGTGATCTGGAAGCGGCGGTTGTCGTGCTACGCAAGAAGGGCGTTTCCGTTGCCGCTAAGAAAGCCACCCGTGTGACCAGTGAAGGTTCGGTCGCGCATTACATTCATGCCGGGGGCAAGATCGGCGTGCTGGTTGAGGTCAACTGCGAGAGTGACTTCGTCGCCCGCACCGAAGACTTCAAAGAACTGGTGCACGATATCGCCATGCACATTGCCGCCAGCGATCCGAAGTTTGTCCGCCGGGAAGATGTCACCGCTGCCGACTTCGCCCGCGAAAAGGACATCGCTCTTTCCCAGGCAATTGCCAGCGGCAAGAAACCGGAAATCGCGGAAAAGATAGTCGCCGGCAAGATGGAGAAGTTCTACGAGGAGGTGTGCCTGCTGGAGCAGCCCTTCATCAAGGACCAGGCCATTTCGATCTCGCAGCTGATTGCCGCCAAAATTGGCAAGTTGGGCGAAAATATCACAGTCCGCCGCTTTGCCCGGTTTAAAGTAGGCGATGCCGGCGAGACCATTGCCATTACCAAGCCTGCCGAGCCGAAGTCAGAGTAAAATCCAAGGGCGCCGATGGCGCCCTTTTTTGTTGTCGTCCGAGAACTGACGGCTGAGAACCGAGAACTGATCATGTCGACCCCTGTGTTCAAGCGCGTACTGTTGAAGCTCTCCGGAGAAGCGCTGGCCGCAAACCAGGGTTTCGGTGTTGATCCGCTGCATATCCACTCCGTCGCTGCTGAATTGGCCGACGTGCACTCGCTGGGGATCCAGATTGCCATTGTGGTTGGAGGCGGAAATTTCTTTCGAGGGGTAGCCGAACAGGCCAAAGAGATGGACCGTGTTTCCGCGGACCACATGGGTATGCTGGCCACGGTGATCAACGCGTTGGCCTTACAGGACGCGCTGGAGAAGCAAGGTGTCTATACCCGCGTGATGTCGGCCATTGAAATGAACCAGGTGGCTGAGCCTTTTATCCGGCGGCGCGCTTTGCGCCATCTGGAAAAAGGCCGGGTGGTTATCTTTGCCGGCGGAACCGGCAACCCATATTTTTCGACGGACACGGCGGCTTCCCTGCGCGCCATGGAAATTAAAGCTGATGTAATCCTCAAGGCAACTAAGGTGGACGGCATCTACGATGCGGACCCGATGAAGGTGAAAGACGCGAATAAATTTGTTGAGATTTCCTACATGGAAGTGCTCAAGCAGGGACTGAAGGTGATGGACTCGACCGCTATTTCCCTTTGCAAAGATAATAATCTCCCCATTATCGTTTTCAATCTGAATCAGCACGGAAACATTCGGCGAGTGGTTACCGGGGAAAAGATTGGATCGCTGGTGAGCGCGTAAAGAACTTTGGCCGCAGATTTACGCGGATTTGCGCGGATTTTAGTATCTGCGAAGATCGGTGTGATCTGCGGCTGCTTTTGGTTTTGCCGTTTATAATTCAACGTTTTGACTCCTTCGTAGATTGGAGCTGACTTATGGCAGACGCTGGTTCCTTAAAGGAAATTCAGGCCCAACTGAAGGCCCGCATGGATAAGGCGGTGGAAGATTTCCGCAAAGAAATGATCTCCACGCGCACCGGCCGGGCCTCTGTGCACATGCTGGATTCGGTCACCGTGGACTACTACGGTTCGCAGATGCCGCTCAACCAGATCGCCAGCATTCACGCCGAAGCACAGCTCATCACTGTACAGCCGTTCGACCCAAGCGTAATGGGAGGGATCGAGAAGGTGATACGTACCAGTGACTTGGGATTCAATCCCATGAATGACGGCAAGATGATTCGTATTCCTGTTCCGCCGTTGACCGAAGACCGGCGCAAGGATTTAGTGAAGCACCTGCACAAGGTGCTGGAAGAACACAGGACGGCGGTCCGTAACATCCGCCGCGACGGCAACGATGCCATCAAGAAAGCAATGAAAGACAAGAAGATCGCTGAAGACGACGAAAAGCGTGGACTGGATGAGATTCAGAAGCTCACCGACGGCGAAATCAAGAAGATGGAAGATATGAGTACAGCAAAAGAGAAGGAAGTGATGGAGATCAAGTAGCAGTCTTTGGTCTTTGGTCGTTAGTCGCTGGTCGTTCGCCCAACCGCCTTTTAGGCAGGCCCCCTCACCACCCACTTCCCGATGAAAGCCTTGCCCAGAAAGGCTTTTCGAGGAAATCAGCCCTGCTCAAAAGTAACGCAACTTTCCCGTTCTGACCGGGTTCCCACCATAGAACTGCACCTCTGGTTCACAAAATCCTGTTGCGTCTGGAGCACTGTATGAAGCGGCTTGGATATTTTTGTGTCTTTTTGGTGATGGCGTTTGCCTTGGTGGGATGTGGAGGAGGGGCTTCCTCCGGAGGGGTCCGCGGATCAGCCCAAAGCGCGGTGTTCGTTACTGGAGAAGATGCCCCCCTTCCTTCGGTAGTTGCTTTCAACATTACCTTGAATAGCATTACGCTCAATAACAGCAGCGGGAGCGTACCGGTACTGAGCCAGCCTACTACGGTGGATTTCGCACGCCTGGTCGGCATGCGCTCTTTGCTGGCTTTTAATACGGTTGCACCCGGCACCTACACCAGCGCAACTTTTACGCTGGCCAACCCGGTGATTTCTTACCTGGACATTGGGACAAATCCCCCTACCGTGAGCACCCTCAACGGAACTCTGACCAGTTCCACAGTGACGGTTGCATTTGCGGCCCCCATGGTGGTGGAGCAGAACGGTTTGGCTGGCCTGCATATGGACTTCGATCTACGTAAGTCCCTGCAAACCGACATGGCCGGCCAGGTCACCGGAGTTGTGGATCCACATATCTTTTTGCAGGTGGTGAGGGCGTCGGATGACGGAGGCGAAATTACCGACCTCCGCGGCGGACTGGTTTCGGTCAATGTCAGCGGCAATTCTTTCGTCATGCAGCGTATTGGCGGCCTCAATATCACCGTGAATGTGAACTCCCAGACCCAGTTCAACGGTTCATGGAGCCTTGGCAGCCTGACCACTCCGGCGTTTGTTTCGGTCGAAGGCAGGATCCAGGCCGACGGCAGCATCCTGGCCACCGAGGTCGAAGTTATTACGACGAACCATGCGTTCGTGTCCGGACGCATTCTCGCGGTCAATCCGACCACTGGTCCAGTGCAAACTGTGACCCTGTTTATAGGCGAGGAACTGCCGGCCATCAGCCAGATTCCGGTCGACTCGGTGGCCACGCTCGATGTCAGCCAGGTCAACCGGTTTGATGTCTGCTTCTTCGACAACTGGTTCACCAACTTCCTGTTCAACAACTCTTCGCTGGTGGTTGGACAGCGCGTCTTCATCGGTGGCAGCTACGACGGGACCACGTTTACGCCGCAAATGATCTCCCTGCGCCGCCAGGGTGTCGTCGGAGACCTGGTATCGAATAGTGTGAACATCGTGAGCGGTAACCAAGGTAGCTTCCAGCTACAGAACAACTTCCTGCTGGGATACGTGCTGGGCGCGCCACTGACCGTGCAGACTGGCATGGGCACGCGCTTTGTGAACATCAACGGACTGGCGGGATTGCAAGCTGCCGGGTCCACCAACCTTGTGGTGCGCGGCCTGATCCTGAAGGACCAGAACACTGGAGCCCCACAGATGTGGGCCCATCGCGTCCGGGTCTTGCAGTAAATCGAAGTAGCGTTAGGGTTTGGGGCGGCCTAGGGGCCGCCCCTTTTTTAGTCACACACGGATTTGTCTATCCCTCAAGGTCTCTTGTCTTGGACACTTGCGCGCTTCCTAACATAATCAGGGCGCACGATCTGTCCAGTTCCGATGTCAACAGCTATGGCAGAATCGATCGAGTGTGCAGGTTCTCTGAACAATGCTAAGTTGCCGTTCAAAACTGCCGGAGCAAATTCGTTAAACTCGCCAGCGTCATACAAATTGCTGTGTCGCCATTTATATTTGCCCGAAAGTAAGTCAATAGCGCCAATAAATCCAATTCCAGAGACATAGACAGTACGCCCGTCTTTGACCGGCTGCGCGACATTGAAACCTGGAACGACTTGCCGCCATCTTGTTGTCAAGTTCCCTCGCTCGATGCGAAACACAAAACCGTTCGCCCCATCTCCGTCACTCGCTTCGGCAACAATCAGCAAGTCCGCCCCTAGATCACAAAAAAAGAGACGTTGCGATAAGTATTCGTCATTCAGCCTCAGATGGAAACGCTGAAGAGGCCGAGAGCCACTACGACGAGAGCCTAACCCATTTGCCTGAATGCGAAATTGACTCCCCGCTACGGAGAACTCGAAGACAGAGAAACTGTCGTACGGGTATGCGGGATGCTCGTCAATCCCTTTGGCAGCATGACAATCCGACACGTCCTGTGATGGCACAGCACTGACCGGAACTACCCCTGCCAACAAGAACGGGAGAAATAGCAAAATTATCCGCCTCATATCTAGCACTTTACCCGTGAGGAAGGCCTATTGACATCAATCGTTAAATTCTGTATATTCAGTCTGTACAGAAATTAAAGATATGCCAACTCTTACAGCTATCCAAAAGCAATACATCCTTCACTGGGGAGAAATGGGGACGCGTTGGGGCATCAACCGCACGGTGGCGCAGATCCACGCCCTGCTCTATCTCTCTCCCAAACCGCTGGCTGCGGATGAGATCGCTGAAACCCTGACGGTGGCACGGTCCAACGTCAGTACTTCCATCCGCGAGCTAGAGAGCTGGGGGATTATCCGCCCGGTACATGTGCTGGGTGAGCGGCGCGAGCATTACGAATCGCTGAAAGATGTGTGGGAAATGTTCCGCATCATCGTAGAGCAGCGGAAACGAAGAGAGGTGGACCCGACGCTGCAACTGCTGCGCAGTTGCCTGGATGAGCTGAAGCGGGAGAATAATCCGGATGCGTATGTCCGGGAACGACTGGAAGAGATGACCGAGTTTTTCGAGACCGGGACGGCGGCGTATGAAGAAGTTAAGCAGTTGCCGCCTGCGGCGTTGCGCGGTCTGCTGCGCATGCGGGGAAAGCTGCGGAAGCTGTTGCGGCCGGGGACGGCCTAAAAAAATTTGCCCGCATATTTCTGTTTATACAGAAATGTTTGACATAAAAGATGGAGGCTTTCTATGACCAACGCTACGGTGACGCACTTGATCTGGGTCGCAGGCTGCATTCACTTGGGAATCATCGGGGCGAATATTCCGCTGCCTGGCATGCTCCGGGTACGCGAAAACCTGGCTGGAGTGCCCAGGTTCATACAACAAGTGTTCTACGTGCACTGGGTTTACATCGTGCTCATTGTGGGCTTCTTTGCTGCGCTCTGCTTTGGCTTTGCCCACGATCTCATGGGCGCGAGTCCCCTGGGCCGGTTTCTAAGCGGATTCATGGCAGGCTTCTGGCTCTTGCGGATCGGGTTGCAATGGCTCTACTACGACTACAGCCTGCTCCGGCAACACCGGACGCTTTACCTGGTTTATACGGCGGTGCTGGTTGTGTTAGTGGCTATTTTCGGGCCTCTTGCCATGTATCCACGGGGGTGAGGTGCTTATGACAAATCCACGAACAACCAAGCGGGAACAAGTCTTTGCGTTATGTGGCACTGTCGCATGGGCCACACTTGCCGGCCTGGCTGGTGCGGGAAAGGCTCCGCTCGGTGTGATTGAACTACTGTTTTTGTTTGCACCTTTGGTAATCGTTCCATTGGGGCTGGCTTTGGGCAGAATGGTGTCGCCTCTTAAACATCCATCTGTGGACGCTTTTACCCATTGGTGGCAAGCGATCGCCGCAGGGCTGACGGTCGCGTCCTTTTGGCTTTCTCCGGGATGGCTGGCGGGAACACTCGTGGTTCCCTGGCTCTTGTTTTGCGGGGTCATTGCCTTGGCAGGCGCGTGGATGCTGTTTAAAGAGAAAAACAAATCTCTCGTCATCTGGGCTGTTAACGTCGGGCGGATTGATCTCGCCATCGCTGGAAGCTGGCTTGTGGTGTCGCGCTTGGGCATGCGTCCTTTGGGAATACAGGAACCCATTGTGCTTTTGACTGCGGTCCACTTTCACTACACGGGGTTTGCCACGGCGCTGCTGGCAGGCACACTTTTGACTCATGCCGGCTTGAACAGCAGCCGTCTTAGTTTTCTGAAAGTTGTTATCGTGCTGGTAATTTTCACGCCCTTCGTAGTGGCTGTGGGCTTCGTCTGCTCGGCCACTCTCAAGATGGCAGCCGCAGTGGTGCTTTCCGCCAGCGTGGCGGTTCTAGCGGGTCTGCAATTTTGGTTTTCAAGAACGGTCAGCAGCAAGCTGGGACGAATCTACATTTGGCTATCAGCATCATGCGTATTTGTCGGTATGGCGCTGGCCACGATTTATGCGACCGGCGACTGGCTGAGACAGGACTGGCTGTTAATTCCACGCATGGCCAGTACTCATGGAGTGTTGAATGGCCTGGGGTTTTCGCTTTTAGGTTTGCTTGGTTGGCTGATGCAGATGTCGGATCAGACGGCGAGCTAACGCTCGCGGGCGGGTCAGAGACCCGCCCCCACACGACCGGTCTATTCCTTGGCTTCGTGCAGCTGCTGCGCCAAGTAGTTCTCGATTCCCATTTCCTTGATGGCGTGCAGCTGGCCTTCCAGCCAGTCAATGTGGTGTTCTTCGTCGGTGAGAATTTTTTCCAGCAATTCCCGGGAGCCGTTATCGCTTAATTTCACACAGGTTTCGATTCCCGCGTTGAGCCGCTTTACCGCTTCATATTCGAGGTTCAGGTCGTTTTGCAGCTGCTCTTTCAGGGTCTGCCCGATATTGATCTTAAAGTAGTCGGACATGTTGGGCGTGCCGTCGAGGTAGAGGATCCGCTCCATGAGGATTTCCGCGTGCTGCATTTCTTCGATGGATTCCTTCTTGACCTGCTTGGCCATGCGCTTGTAGCCCCAGTTTTCGCACATCTCGGCGTGCAGGAAGTACTGGTTGATTGCAGTCAGCTCGGCTTTCAAGACCTGGCTGAGAACGTTGATGACTTTCGGATCGCCTTTCACGTTTTTGTGTCCTCGCGTGGTGAGCTTTTGTTTTTTAGAACTATATCATTTCATCGCGAGCGGAGACACGAGCAGCGGTAGGAAATTTGCCGGCCTGATTAGTAACTAGCTCAAGAAAATCAGAGATCAGGAAACGGTTTCGGGAGTGGCCACAGGAGGAGCCAAAGGCGCGCTGCCGTTGCCGGCATGCGGATCGGGGGGTTGCGTAGCGGGCTTGACGGCCCCATCCACCACCCGGTTTTGCAGGCAGTAGAGGGCCAGTTCGAGCCGGTCTGCGACTCCAAGTTTGTCGTAGACCTTGCGCAGGTAGTTCTTCACCACTTGCTCGGTCGTACCCACGCGTATGGCAATTTCTTTGTTCTTCATTCCCTGGGTGACACAGGAAACGATGAGCGATTCTTTTGGCGTCAGTTGCACCTTGGAGCGGGATGTTGGCGGACGGCTCCCCTGGGTGCGATAGGCCTGCAAAACCCATTGGGTTTCACGCCGGTCGAGCCAGGGCTCGCCTGCGGAGACCTTGCGGAAGCACTCGACCACCAGTTCCGGCTCCACTTCGCGCGAGATGATTCCATGGGCGCCGCGGCGGAACAGTTCCAGGGTGAGTTCTTCATTGGGCTCGGTGATGATGATCACCAGCTTGAGGTTTGGGTTCTGCCGCAGCAAATCCGAAACTGCTTCTGGCGGATTCGGCGCCATGGCCGCTTCAAACAGCAAAATATCGGCAGGAAATCTTTTCACCGCTGCCATGGTCTGGGACAAACTTTCGGCTTGGCCGACCACGCGGATGTCATCTTCTACGGCAAAGATCTTGCGCAGCCCGGCACGGAAAATCGCCTGCGTATCCGCTGTAATGACGCGGATGAACTGGCCATCTGCACCGCTATCCTGCGGGTGCTCCGGCGGTTCGAGGCTAAGTTGCGGACTGGCCATTAATTTTCACCACGCTTGTACTGATACTCCTCAATCACCACGCCCAGGCCGACGCGGGTCCCCTCGGTAAAACTGCGGGCCACACGTCCCCGGCACTGGAGTTGCACATCAGCGGTCGCGCCTACGATTTCCGCAGGCAAAGAAATTGTGAAATCTACAGCCGAGCCTACCGGCATTCCGGAATCCAGCTGAAACAGCACTCCATTGGCGGAAATATTCTCTGATTCCGTGAGGCTCTCCCCGGCATTCGACTTCACCGAGATCGGCAGTCTCACGGGAAAGCGCGCGGCACTCTGCAACTCCGAATAGCGAGAGGCGGCGGCTTTGCTTACGGTTTCCGAAGATGATTGGGGCATCGGCACTACACCCTCTCTCCGTTCATCTGGAGGCTGATTGCGGTTCGCGTTCTCCACAGATCGGCCGTTATGCGACATCAGGGCTGAGATTACACCCCGGTATCAACAGAGAAAAGTTACGGAAGTCATGGAACAAGTGTGGTCTAACGTGTTTAAGATCAATGGATTGCGGAGAAACTCGAAGGGAGAATTGTGACAAATTCTGGCATTCTGGTAGGAGATTGTGACTGGCAGATATTAATCGTCAAGTGCGGCGGCTGTGACAAACTGCAAGGAGATACACGACTTACGGCGCAAGTACGATGATCCCGAAACTAGAATTTCGTCACTTCGGTGAAGTTGAAGTCTTTGACCTTCATGGGCGGAACCACCATATCGAAAGACTCCTCCCCACTGGCACGAACGGGCGTGCCCATCTCTTGGACGTTGGAGAACATGTGCACCAGGCTCTCGTTGAAGCGGAAGTTGCGGATGCCGTATTGTATTTTTCCGTTTTCCACGTAAAAAGTGCCGTCCCGGGTCATGCCGGTAAGGATTTTTTGATAGGGATCGACCTCTCGGATGTACCAGAGGCGCGTCACCAGGATGCCGCGCTCGGTAGAGGCGATCATCTGCTCCCTGGTCTTGGGCTCCTTGGGTACGCCGAAGACAACGTTCATCGGCGCTTCGCCCATTTCATTCGGAAGCAGGAAACCGTGCCCAGTTGGAGCAATCGGGCCGACTTTGTCCTTGAATTCCGAAGACTGTATTTTCGCGGCGGTGGCGCGGGCATAGGTCAGGCGTTTGACGATTCCGTTCTCCACTAGCTGTAACCGCTGCCGGGGAACTCCTTCCCCATCGTGGGGCGAACCGGATTGCAGAGGATGGGTCACATCATCCCAGATGTTGATGTTCTCGCCGAAAACTTTTGTCCCAACTCGTTCATTCAAGAACGAACGCTGATCAAGAATCGCCATACCGGAGAAATCCCAGAACATGAAACCCGCCATATCAAGAACCGCGGCTGGTTCGAGGATGACGGTGTACTTCCCGGCGGGAATCTCGCGGGGATGGACGGTTCCAGCGGCCTTACTGGCCGCGATTTCCGCCAGGGCTAAACCGTCCAGGTTGGCGACATCTGGCGAATTCGCCTTTTGCCAGCCGGAAGAGTCATCTCCCAGCATGGTGATGGAGATTTCAGATGACGTCTGGGTATGCCATTGCGACAGGCCCTGAGAATTGAAAACCCCTTCAAAATGGTTTGAGCTGGAAAATATTCCGGCCGTGGTCAGCTTATGCTTTTCCGCAACCCCGACAATCTTTTTCACCACATCGGCACGATTCGCGGGTTCCAGCACCGCAGTTTGTTCGAAATATCGGGATGGCGCGTAGACCGACGTATCTGCCACCCCGTGCGCCATCGGCAATAAATCCGGATCCGGCTGCTGCACCTTGGCCAGGTTCTCGGATGATTCCACGACCCGCTTCAGGCTCTCGTCATCCAGCTTGTTGGTGGTAGCGCGAGCGGTGCGCCCTCCGAATACCGTCCGCACGGAAATGCCAACGTTGTCCTCGGCGACGTTCTGATGAATAGTGTTGTTGGCAAAGCGGGTGAGCGCGGAATGGCCGCCATAGATGAAGAGTTCGATTTCTTCAGCAGTCGAATATTTTTTGAGTTTGGCGAAGATCTCGGCGGCTTGGTTCTTATCTAGCATTGCGGAGGATTTATCAGTTCTCAGTTCTCGGTTTTTAGTTCTCAGGCTTCCTTGTAGGCAGAACCTACTTTAATGTTACGGAAACGCGCAGGCGACGCTCCATGCCCGGTCCCCATGACCTGCTGTGGCTGGCCTTTGCCGCAGTTAGGTGTTCCCCACAGTGTCCACTCATCGCGGGAGCAAATTGCGTCCATCGAATTCCAAAACTCAGTAGTGATTCCCGAGTACGACGGGTTCTTCAGCATGCGTGTACGCTTGCCGTTCTTGATTTCCCAGCCCATCTCGCAGCCAAACTGGAAGTTGTATCTCTTGTCATCGATCGACCAGGAGCGGTTGGTCTGCATGTAGATACCGTGGTCGGTATCGGAAATCAGCTGTTCCAGGGTCAGCGGCTTCTCTCCAGGAAGAATGCTGATATTGGTCATGCGAATGATGGGCAGACGGTTCCAGCCTTCCGCTCGTAGAGTGCCTCCGGAACGACCCAGGCCAATGGTGTGCGCAGTCTCACGGGAGCTGAGATATCCGGTAAACAGGCCGTTGCTGATGATCGGAGTACATTGCGCGGGCACGCCTTCATCGTCGTAGGCAAAGGTACCCAGGCCGGGGCCATGCTCCTGACGGGCATCGGCTACGACGTTTACCAAGTCGCTGCCGTAGCGCAGAGTCCGTAACTTATCGAGGGTCAGGAATGAAGTTCCGGCAAAGTTCGCCTCCATGCCAAGAACCCGGTCCAGCTCAATCGGGTGGCCAACCGATTCGTGAATTTGCAGCCCGAGTTGGGCGCTTTCCAGAATGATGGTGAAAGCCCCCTCCGGGCATTTGTCCGCCTTCAGTAGAGCGACGGCCTCCTCGCCGATGCGGCGGGCGTTCTCCACCAGCTTCAGTTCCTCAATCAGTTCGTACCCTTTGTTCTGCCACTGTCCCCCGAAAGATGTTGGGTATGACCGCTTCTGAATTTCGTTGCCGGCAAAGGCATAGGCGGCATAGCCTGCGCCGGTGGTGTACTTGGTCTGATGAATATTCGCACCTTCGGAGGACAGAAACCACTGCTCCTCCCGGCGAAAGTTCATGCTGGTCTCGGCCAAAGTGACGCCGCTCACCGAGCGGAGTTCGGCATCAATTTTCAACAAAAGTTCGAGGTTTTGTTCGACCGAAGTGGTGAAGGGATCAATTTTGTAAGGCGTGGTCCATTCGGCTGTGACCGGCTTCTCCGCCGCCATGCGGACATTTTCCCGTTTGACCCGGGCAGAAGCCTTGGCGATTTCGACTGCGCGGGCGGCGGTAGCCTCAACTGAAGCCCGGCTCAAATCGTCGCAGGCGGCGAACCCCCAGGCCCCCTCTGTGAGCACGCGGATGCCTATCCCCTGGGACTCTGAGTCCGAAGCGCTGCCCACTCTTCCATTTTTGGTAGCCAGGGCACGGCTGCGGTCGCTGACCGCACGGGCGTCGGCGTAGGACGCTCCCTTTTGGCTGGCAATATTGAGGGCCCACTCGGCAATCTGGTTCATGTCTGGGTTTAATGAATCTACCACAGCCGGGATTTGTAAATTTCCTTCAAGCCGATGGTTACCTTCGATTACCCTTCCTTACAACTTTCTCACCTGATTCGTGTTATCAAGAAGCATTAGGAGCATCTAACGTTCTTAAGGTAACTGGCGTGTTGCGTGTCCTGGTGGTTTGTTCCCACCCGATTTCACTAGTAAGGAGTCTCGCAGTGAATCAATACAGGAAGCAGTTTCTACTCTTGGTTGGAGTTGGGTCGCTGGCGTTTAGCTTGGCTTGCGGTGGCGGGGGTAGTGGCAAAGGTAGCGGTGGTGGCGGTACGGGCAACGTTTACCAACGCCAGTTTGAGCGGGCAGTACGCCTATCAGATCAAAGGATATGCATTTGCAGTCTGGCATCCCCTTTCACGAAGCTGGGATGCTCGTCGCAGACGGCAATGGACATATCACCAGCGGTAAAGACGACTTCGCAATCGGGTACCTCCATTTTTTCCGACAACTCCACAGGCACGTATCAAGTGAATGGCGATGGTACGGACTCTGCAGTGCTGAATTTTGCCAGGCGGCCAAGCTCGACTTTCGCGCTTACTCTCTCAGGTCACGTCGCAGTTCTACATGGTTGAGATCAGACTTTGCCACTTCCGCTTCAGGAACGGGACAGAAACAGGATGCCACCGCATTCTCCAGCGTGCCCAGCGGCACTTTTGTCTTGCGCATGCACACGCTTAACAGTTCTCAGGCACTTGCCAGTAAGCTGGGGGCGTTCACCGTAGCGGCGGTACAGTTACAGGAAACTGGACAGCAAAACCGGACCTCTTTTGGCTTCGACGTATCACAGGACTTCAATTTTCCCGATGCTACGACCGGACGAGGCTCCGGGACGTTCACGGATGGTTGCTGTCACTTCAACATTTCTTCTATTACGTTGTTGACGCCAACCATCTGATCTTCTTTTCGATCCGACACGGCAGGCACCTGGGAACCGGCCAGGCTGAAAAGCAAACCGGCGGACCGTTCACCGACAGGTCCTTTCCGGGCCCTATGCATTTGGCACGGTCGGGGACACGAATATTTTTTCGAGGGAACCGATACAGTCGGGCCGTTCAGATGCCGACGGCAGCGGCGGAATCAGTGGGGGAGTTCTACGACACAGTCAATGATGGCGACTTCATCCACAATGTTAACTGTTCACCGGAACCTACACTGTTGCGAGTTACGGCAGGGTGGCTGTGACTCTCACATCATCCAGCGGTTCGATCCAGAGGTTTACTGGATGGTCAGTCCGACTCGGGCTTTCTTCGTCACCAATTCTTCTACACGCGTTGAGGATGGGAGCCTCGATTCCGCAGGTAGGCTCGTTCTCCGCAATTCGACCCTAAACGGCATCTCGCATTTGGGATAACCGGGTTTGACGGAGACAGCACCAACGAACTGACTGGAACCCTGCAATGGAATGGGGCCGGAACCCTGTCCATGGCGTTGATTCCCGTTGTGAATCGGGTCCTTACCTTCATCCACCTTGGCCCATTAATCTCTCCGGGACGTACACAGTCGCAAGCAATGGCCGTGCCGTGGGATCGGTGAGCAACTTTTCCAATAATTTGGTGTTTTACCTGGTGTCACCAAACAATGCCTATATTTTGCAGGCTGACTCGGGGTTGCACTTCATGGCGCGATGACTCAAGCAGCCCTGATTGGAGATTTAATCTCGACGCCGCGTCCATAAGGCATCTGGAGGCCAAAGCCCCGGCAGATTAGGATTCTCGCTGGGGCTTTTTCGCATCTGAATACCATGCGCACGGCGACTCAACGCGGGTGGCTTCTGGCAGTCGTGATCCTCTCGTTGTTTGCCAGTCCGTATCTGCTCCTTGCACAGCGCCAGCCGGATTCGGCCGGCACCCAACTTTCGGTCAAGGGTCAACTCGCTCTTAAAGCATTTCTACGCGAGCCATACCACCACGAATTGGAAGCACAAGGTGGCACTGCTCCTTATACTTGGCAACTCACCAGCGGGTCACTTCCCCAAGGAATTTCTCTGGAGTCATCCGGAATCTTGAGTGGTTTGCCCACCGAGACCGGGGATTTTCGCTTCGCGGTCACTGTAAGTGATAGTGGCCGCCCAGCGCATGAGCGTAACCGCGAACTTGTGCTTCATGTGGTGGCGCCGTTGCTGGCCCAGTGGAGCACTCCGGCCAAGATCAATGGTCAGAGGATCGAAGGCTCGATCAAAGTATCAAATTCAACCGGAAATGATTTCGACCTGACTGCGATTGTGCTGGCGGTGAATGAGATTGGGCGGGCCACGGCGATCGGCTATCAACATTTCACTCTGAAGCGGGACACCACTGATTTGGAAATTCCCTTTGGCGAGACCTTGCCGCGGGGCGCCTATGAAGTCAATGTTGATGTGGTGGCAGAAATCGCGGAGACAAATACGATTCACCGGGCGCGGCTGGTTACGCCGGGAAAATTACAGATTGCGCAGGGGCCGTAGCGGTTGGCAGATACTTCTTCTTGACTACGGGGCAAGCCCCGTCTCCACACGAACAAATTGTTCCGCTAAAAAATTTAAGAGTCCCGAGGTGGTGTTAGGCCTATTCGTCTCAGCCAGTAGCTTGCTTTAGACCCTCGCCGACCTGCTCTCGTCGCTTCCTTGCGGTCGCTACGCGCGATCTGTACTCGGGCTCCGGGCTTACCGCCAACTGGATAAACTTGCCTAACGCCTCGGGACTCTGTATTGGCCTTTAACTGGTCTTCTTGTTCGCCTCACCCAGTGCTTTGCTATAGACCCTTACCTTGCCTTCTCATCCTCATCTTGCGATGGGATGAGCGACTCGGTTCGAGCCCCGGACGCCGCACCAACCGGGAAAACTTCAGAAGGTGTCAAAGAACGAGTATGTTTTTACTCCTTTTAATTCTTGAGTCAATAAAAAGTATGCGAGTTTATCTGCTTGATTTTCAAGCGAGTGCAGGCCATGCACAGGCGGGTGCAGCGGGATTGGTGCGGTCAGCACGAGACGATTCTTCGCGTGCGTCCGAACGGCGATTTTTGGTAAATTTCTGCGGTTTCATTGAACCCTGAGGGTCTGCACACTGATGAGTCTGTGTTGTGCAAATCTCTGAGATGCCCTGTTGGACAGGCGGTTCAACGGATTCCTTGTCATTCCGACAAGTCGCGCAGCGACGAGGAGGAATGTACTTTTGCCGGCAACGATTGGATGGTGCCCTGACTTGGCTTTCTTTGCCCACAGTGCGGCGTTTCTTGGTGTGCTTGCGGTTAAATTCTTTTCGACTTACATGGAGAGCGTAAAGATCTTGACCGCAAAGAACGCAGACAACACCACGCAAAGGGCGCAAAAGACAAAAATCGCGCTTCCGAATAACCAGTTAGGCAAGGTGCGTTCCACTTCCATCCTCCATGAACCTCGCGCCCCGACTATAATCCTTGGCACAGGAGGTGTTATGTCCCAGGCAATTCCGGAAAAATATCGTGACCTCTTTAACAAGAAGGCTTTCGCCAGTTTGGCGACCCTCATGCCTGATGGGCGGCCTCAGGTGACCCCGGTCTGGTGCGATGTAGAAGGCGAGCTTGTAATCGTCAACTCCGCCAAGGGTAGACAGAAAGACCGGAACTTGCGCCGTGATCCCAGGGTGTCGCTGGCGATTATCGATCCAGAAAATCCATACCGCTACCTGGAGTTGCGCGGACGGGTGGTTGAGATCACCGAGCAGGGAGCGTCTGCACATATTGACAAGATGGCTAAGAAGTATCTGGGCGTGGATAAATATCCTTATACCAATCCTAAAGAGGTCCGGGTGATGTACAAGATCCAGCCCGACCACGCCACCATGATGGGGTAACTCCCGTAAGCCAATGCTCATCACACCAAGCGAAACCGCAAAGCAACTGGATGTTTCGTGGGCCCGTTCTCAATTCCCTGCCTTGCACCAGACCGTAAACGGCCAGCCTGCCGTGTTTTTGGACGGGCCTGGAGGCACACAGGTTCCGCAGCGGGTCATCGATGCCATCAGTGATTATCTAAAACGGTCGAACGCCAATACTCATGGTGGGTTTGCCACCAGCCAGCGTACGGACGTTGTCCTTGAGGAAGCGCGCGGCGCGATGGCTGATTTTTTCAACTGTCATGCAAATGAGGTCGTCTTCGGCCCCAACATGACTACGCTGACCTACGCGGTCAGCCGGGCCATTGGGCGGGAATTGTCTCCGGGAGATGAAATCCTGCTTACCCGGCTCGATCACGACGCCAATGTCTCGCCTTGGCGGGCCCTTGAAGAGCGTGGGGTGAAGGTCCAGTTTGCGGACATTCAACGAAGAAGACTGCACCTTAAACATGCAGGACCTGGCCCGAAAAATCACCGACCGAACCAAAGTGATTGCGGTGGGCTATGCTTCCAACGCGGTGGGAACAATTAATCCCATCAAAGAAATCGTCCATCTGGCCCACGAGCATGGAGCTTTGACGTACGTGGATGCGGTCCACTATGCGCCGCATGGCCCCATAGATGTTGCTGAACTGGGATGTGACTTCCTGGTGTGTTCGAGCTACAAGTTTTTTGGCCCCCATATGGGAATCCTCTACGGCGAGGATGAATTTCTGGAGCGGTTTCGTCCCTACAAGCTCCGCGCCAATACGGATGCAATTCCGTTTTGCTGGGAGTGGGGGACATTGAACCACGAATGCATCGCCGGGATCACGGCATGCGTGGATTATCTGGCTGATCTGGGGCGCAAAGTAGCGCCAACTATCGCCACTCGCCGCGAGGCCTTGCTCGGAGCCTATGGAGCGATCCAGCAACATGAGCGTTCGCGGTTGGAACAGCTTGTCGGTGGGCTGCTCGCCATGCCCGGATTGAAGTTTTACGGTATTCAAGATGCAAAGCATTTTGACCAGCGGTGCCCTACCGTGGCAGTGCGAATCGCGGGACATTCTCCCCGCGAGCTTGCGGAAAAACTGGGCCAGCGCGGATTTTTCACCTGGGACGGAAATTACTACGCGATTGGCTTGACGGAGCGGCTGGATGTCGAGAAGGACGGCGGATTTCTGCGCATCGGGCTGGCCCACTACAATACGGCGGAAGAAGTTCAACGCTTTCTGAGTGCGCTAGGCGAGATTGCAGGCTGAGTCTTTAGGCGATATTATTTGTCCTTGGCGCGCAATTCCACAACCCTATCGTCTTTCCCGACCAGCACGACATCTGCCATGCCGACAAACAACCCATGCCCGAGTACACCGGGTATGTCCTCCAGTTCCCGTTCCAGGCCACGCGGATCGGCAATCTGACCAAAGTTGCAGTCCAGGATGTGGTGGCTTTCGTCGGTGACGTAAACTTTCCCATTTTTGTTTTGACGCAGCTGTACCGAAGCGCCCAGGGACTTGATTTCTTTGGCTACGAGCGCCTGCGCAAAGGGTACTACTTCTACGGGTACGGGCACTTTGCCCAGAACAGAAACCTGCTTGGTTGAGTCTGCCACGATCACCAGCCTTTTGGCAGCTGAAGCGACGATCTTTTCCCTCAAGAAGGCTCCGCCTCCGCCTTTGATCAGCGACATCTGAGGGTCAATTTCGTCCGCACCATCGATATCCACGTCGATGTTTTGATGTTCGTCGAGTGTGGTGAGCGGGATTCCCAGGTCAGCGGCGATCTTTTCCGTTTGCTTCGAGGTCGCGATGCCTAGAATCTTTAGGCCCTGACGCACTTGTTCCCCTATAAATTGCAGGGTGTAGTAGACCGTGGAGCCGGTCCCCAGGCCCACGATATCGCCGTCATTGATAAAGCGCAGGCTTGCGCGGGCGGCGGCTTGTTTTTCCTGGTCGAGGACCATAAGTGAGTTTCGCACCTATGGCAAAAATTATACCCATAGTTACTGTCAGACATTTTTCTATAATGTCTGAGATGGCATCGAATCGCCTCATCATTCGAGTACCAGATTCACTCAGCCAACGCCTTCGCAACAGCGCACGATTGAAAGGCAAGACTGAAGCCGATCTGGTGCGGGCTGCGCTGGAGGCCTATTTAGAACGATCGGGCAAAAAGGGCTCACGTACGAAATAGCCCAAGCTAGTTGGCTGTATCCGGCGAGCACCAAAAGACCTTAGCAATAACCGCCGTCACTTCGAAGGCTTCGGACAGTATATGCGCCACGCGCTGGTTGATACCGGCCCCTGTCAAAGCTTCAAACGGGTTATCGCTTCGCTGGCCGAGACGATTGGAATACCTTCCACTGCTGCCAGTGAAATCAAATCGGCTTTGTCGCCGGTGACCAGCAAAGTCGCTCTTCCATCGACGGCGGTGGACAGAAAAACATCGTCATCCGGATCGCGGCTGAGTTCTAGGCTTGAGACGAGTTCAATCCGCTCCGTTTGATACACCAGGTAAGCGGCGATATCCGCGATGAATGCATCGGTGATTTTCTTGAACCTGCGGATGCGAGGATATTCAAGCACGCGTAAGTACTCTTCCACGATTGGGTCTGCAACCAGATGGATGGCTTTCTTGTTCCGAATGGCACGAAGAATGTAGGCAGGAGGGCCAGCGCTGGAAATCAATCCGCTCACGAATACGTTCGTATCAATGACCAGACGGGGGCTGGCCGTGTCACTGCCCACGCCGGCCTTTTCTGACCGCCTTTACCGCCTTGGCCACGGCACGCTCGATTTCTTGTGTCGGGATATCGCGATTGGCGGACCGGACTTCGTCAATCGATTTCCAGGGGTCGATGCCCTTGAGTGCCTGCCTGACCATCAGCGCCTGAGCGAGAATCCCGCTGATGGAAGTCCCCTTCTCGAAGGCTTCCTTGGCGACCTCTTCGTGGACGCCAGAGGACACCCTCACGTGAATCTGGCCGTTGAAAGCTCGTGACATGGTCTCTCCGTTTTAATATACCATTATACCATGGTATATATCTTGCTAAGTCACGCTCGTTTCTGTGTACGTTCCATATGCTTCACGCAGCGCCTGGCAAATTTCTCCGACGGTAGCATAGGCCCGTACGGCGTCAATGATGAATGGCATAGTGTTTGCCGCAGAGATGTTGCCATTTGATTCGCTGACAGGCTCTTGCGTCGCGGCTTTCTTCAGCGCCTCTAAACGCCGATTAACTTCCTCGCCGGAACGCCGCTTCCGCAACGTCTTCAACTTCGCTGATTGCTGTTGGGCGATGCTTTCGTCAATGTACAACGTCGGCGGAGTGTCTTCCTCGATGGTGAATTCATTTACTCCGACAATGACCTTCTCTTTCGCTTCGACAGCTCGTTGATATTGGTAGGACGCCTCGGCGATTTCTTTTTGCGGGTAACCGCGCTCGATGGCCTTCACCATACCGCCCATGGCGTCAAGCTTGTTGAAATAATCGAATGCGCCCTTTTCGATTTGCAGGGTTAGATTTTCAAGAAAATATGATCCGCCCAGGGGATCAACCGTCTGGGTAACGCCAGATTCGTAGGCGATAATCTGCTGGGTGCGCAAGGCAATCCGGGCCGCTTCCTCTGTAGGCAGAGCCAGAGCTTCATCGTAGGCATCAGTGTGCAGCGACTGCGTGCCTCCGAGGACCGCTGCCATGGCCTGAATAGCCACGCGGGCAATGTTGTTCATGGGTTGTTGCGCAGTGAGCGAAACACCCGCTGTCTGCGTATGAAAGCGTAGCAGCCAGGTGCGGGCGTTCTTGGCACCGAAGCGGTCTTTCATCACCTGATACCAAATTTTCCGGGCGGCGCGATATTTGGCGATCTCTTCGAAGAAATCATTGTGCGCGTTGAAGAAGAAACTCAGGCGCGGGCCGAACTCGTCCACATCCAGCCCACGGCGGCGGGCCCACTCGACATACTCGACGCCGTCATACAGCGTGAACGCCAGCTCTTGCAGCGCCGTCGAACCAGCTTCGCGGATGTGGTATCCGCTGATGGAAATGGTGTTAAATCGCGGGGTAAATTTAGAACCGAACTCGAAAGTATCTATCACCAGGCGCATCGAAGGAGCGGGCGGATAGATGTATTCCTTCTGCGCGATATATTCCTTCAGAATGTCGTTCTGGATAGTGCCGGAAATCTTCTTCCAGTCCGCGCCCTGCTTTTCCGCGACCACCAAGTACATTGCCCACAGCACCGAGGCAGGCGAGTTGATGGTCATGGAGACGGTTGTTTTCTCCAGATTGATTCCTGAGAACAAGATTTCCATGTCCTCAAGCGAATCGATGGCCACACCGCACTTGCCTACTTCCCCCTCACTGGCAGGATGGTCGGAATCGTAGCCCATCAAGGTGGGCAGATCGAAGGCAACTGACAACCCACCGCCTCCCTGTTGCAGCAGATAGCGATAGCGTTTGTTGGTCTCCTCCGGCGAAGCGAAGCCGGAAAACTGGCGCATGGTGTAAAGCTTGCCGCGATAACCGGAGGCGTGGATGCCACGCGTATAAGGCGGCTGGCCGGGATAGCCCAGGTATTGCTCGTGGTTCCAATCTACGGGCAGGTCGGCTTTGGTATAGAGCCGCCGGATGGGAACACCGGAGATAGTCGTGAAGCAGGCCTGACCGTGTTCGTCGAGATTTACGCCGGAGGCTGCTCCGATAGGCTTCTCTGGAGCTTTCTCTAAAGTCGGGTTCAGCGTCTTCTCTGCCCAGGCTTTTTCTGAGTTCGACGGATGCCGGTCTTTGAACACATCCGCGCCGGGACGTTCCGCAACCTGCGTCTTGAGTGGCTTGTTATCTGCCATTTCCCACCGTTCTTTGATGATAGGAGAGGAACGGGCGGGGAGCAAGGCGTTAGGTTTTCTTCGCGCCCTCTGCGGCCTTTCTCAGCGCTCTTTACGTTTAAAGTCTTTTGACTTGCCGGAAAGAGCAACCGCTCTAACCGCAGAGAGTCGCAGAGAACACCTGCACAGAGGACGCGGGCGCTACAATGCTGGGATGACTCCCGCACCTGTTAAGCCGGCAATCACTTCCGAGGTCTTTGATCAAATTGATATTCGCGTGGGCACGATTGAAGCGGTGGAAGATGTGGCCGGTTCAGACAAACTGTGCCAGTTAAAAGTAAATTTCGGAGACCATCGGCGGACAATTGTCGCGGGCATCCGCAATGAACGTGATCATCCTCGGGAGATCGAGGGCAAGCAAGCTCTGTTTGTAGTGAATTTAGAGCCGCGCAAGATGCGGGGCGTGGTGTCGGAAGGGATGCTGTTTGATATTGGCTATGCGGATGGTGTGCGCCCGGTGCTGTCCGTGCCGGAAAGCCCGGTGCCGGACGGAACTCGCGCGGGATAAGATCGAGTCAACTCTTCTGATTTTGCAGTTCCCATATCTTCATGTATTTCCACGAGACATAAACCGCGTGTCCTGCGTGAAGCAAAAAGCCCTCGCGCCCGTCGAGAAAACCCAGACGAAAGAAATAGTTGTAGATGAACGTAAGCAGCGGGCGGAAAATAATATCCAAAATCACAAAGCGCCTTCTGCCCCGAGCCACAACCATCTTCGCCCCAAGCAGTGAGTAGCGGTTCATGTGGCCGATGTAGTAGGTCATAGTCGGGTACGAGTTGTGAATCATTGGGTTCTTGAGCTGAAATGTGTCGTTTTTCACCCCTGGTTTCAGGTCAACGCGATCGTGAGGGTCGTATCCGGCAACCACGGCCATGCCTCGGCGGAACAGCCGCATCTTAGGGTCTGGATAGAATCCGCCGTGTTTCATCCAGCGGCCGAGGAACAGGTTTTTGCGCGGAATCCGGCAAGCACTGGGAGGGTTGGGGCGCGACAGCACCGCGCGAATCTCGTCAGCCAAGCCGGGACTTACATCTTCGTCGGCATCAAGCAGCAGAATCCAGTCTTGTGTGCAGAGATCAATGGCGTATTGCTTCTGGGCAACATAGCCGCGCCAGGGTTCAACAACGACGCGCGCCCCAAATTCACGCGCAATTTCGCAGGTGCGGTCCTTGGAGCCGGAGTCAACCAGAACAATTTCGTCTGCCCAGCGCACACTGGCCAGCGTCCGGCCAATGTTGGCTTCTTCGTCCATGGCCACAATGGCAACGGAAAGAGTCATTTCGAATCGGTCATTGTCTCACACAAGAGAATACAGGACAGGATTGCAAAAAATAAGGCGCGGCATCAGCCGCGCCCTTTCACGCCTTAAGGCTACTGTCCTGGTGGTGACGCCTGAACGTCTACCTTCGGAGTCACGTATGGGACATGTGGCATGGTGTTCACCTGGCCGCGTACGGCGTCGTCCATCATGATGCCGTTGTGCTCCAATGTCAGTCCCGTGACCCGGTCTAATTCGGTGCGCGACTTCTGGTAGTTTGCCATCGCGGTGACCTCATCGGACTGGGCTTGAGCCATATCGCGCTGGGCCTGAAGCACGAGCGTGGTCGTTGAAGCACCCAACGCATACTTCTTCTGCTCCGCATCGAGCGATTCTCTTGCCAAAGCGGCTGCCGCCTTCGCCGAATCCACCGCCGCGCGGTTTTGCTGAACGGTGAACTGCGCGTTTCGGACCTCAATGCGAACTTGATTTTCCAGCTGTTGTAAACGCATTTCTGCCTGCCTGTATTCCAATTGCGCCTGAATCTGGTCGGCCTGCGCTGAGCGATTGCGAATCGGGATGGTCAAGGTCAATCCCATTCCCTTATCCGGCGCGGTTGAATTGACCAACTGATTCAAGGTACCGCCATAACTAATCGGGGGGAACGTTGTCGTATTACAGCCGATGGGGAACGGTGGGGTTGGTGGGCAGATGTTGGCTGGGTTCTGCGCGCCTCCCAAACCGGACCCACCGTAGTACGCGAACGCATCGAGACTAGGAAGCAACGCATTGCGGGCCGATTTGTTGGAAATTTTTCGGTTGGTCAGATCAATCTTGGATTCAGCTAGTTCGGCACGGTGGCTTAAAGCATCATTGATCAGATCCTGGATGGGCACCACTTGTTCCTGTTGCGGCAAAGCCATCGTAGAGGTGGGAACTACTTCCGCCTCAGCCACGCGGGGATCGACCAGCGTGCGGCTAAGCGCGTTCTTCATTAACAATTGCTGCAACTCCAGGCCGGTCCTGGCCACGATCAAGGATCGTTGATTGGTTGCAACCACGCTCTGCGCACGCACTACTTCGATGGGAGCGAGCGTGCCGATATCCACCTGCTTCTTGTTGTCCGAAAGCGTCTTCTCGGCGAGCCGGAGAGATTCCTCCTGTACCTTTACGTTTTCGTAAGCGTTCACCAAGTCCCAGTAGATGTTTTGTATCTGGTTCACGGTGGTGATCACCTGAAGACGAAATGCCGCGTCGGATATTTCCCGGTTGTTTTTCGCGATGCGGATAAAGCGTGTATTGGGGAGAAAGCCGAAGCCCTGGAGCAAATGTTGACTTACGGTAGCGCGAAAATTGGAATTCAAAGAAGGGCTAAAACTCGAAAAACTGGAACTGGTAGTGCTGCGGGTATTATTGAACCCGACACTGAGGTTCGTACCGAACGCAAAACCCTGCTGATACCCGAAATCGGTCGTGGTAGTGTTCTGCGAAGTCACAGGGTTAGCAAACGAACTTCCCGATTGAGTGGTGTTATGGTCGAATTGCAATGTTCCAGTAAGTACCGGATCAAAGGACGGTACTTGCGAGCCAACGCCACTGGTGGAAGTCACAATTCCAGAACTTCCCGCGCCAGCGCCGCCAGTCCCGGACGACGTACCACCCGCACCGCTTCCCGTGCTGGTATTACCAATACCGCCGACTCCGCCACCCGGGGTCCCCTGCACCACGCCGGTGTTGACTCCGCGAATCGAAGATCCCGCTTTGGCGCGCAAAATATCCACATCGGCAATGTTCAGGTTATAACGTGCGATGGCAAGATCGAGGTTGTTTTCGAGGGCCAGGGCAATCGCGTCATCCAGCGACAGCATGATCTTGCCGTTTTGCATCAACTGGTCCAAACGCGCCGTATTGCTTAAGTTGGGCGCAGGAACATCGTGCGCCATATAGGGCCCGAGCGGATTGGGAAAATAAGAATATGGCTTGGTGTAGTTATTTAACTCAAAATGCCGAGGCTGAGGTTTGGGGGCGTCGGGCGGAGTCTGAGAAGCAGTCTGCCCGGCGGTAACAGCCGTGAGTATTGCGACGGTCCCTAAAATGCTGGTCAATCGAGTCATAAAGTTACATGAGGCAAGTTGCATTTCGTTCATCTCCATGCAAAATACTGCGGCCAATACGGCATAAGGCCGGGTTGAATTAGTCATTACTACGCAAAATACAGGGCTAAAGTTTCATGTTTGCGGCAGGACACAGAACTCCCTGGGAATACGAAACCTCAAGCGAATTTATTAGTATAGCTGAGTAGAGCCCTGCACCTCAGAAACCGGGCAGGTAAAACTTTGTAAAGGCTTGCTAGGCATTTAGATGACCCACAACCATAAGCTTGTTGCAAAAAAATCGATGAACAAGCCCATATTGCCCACACATTTGGACGGACCAGAGAGTGAAAAGTACGCTTCGACCTAAGGTCTAGGCGGCCTTGGCCAGCCACAGATAATCGTCCCCGTGCAAACAGGAAGGCACGTATCCCCAACTATCTAAAAGACTGAAGCAGGTTTGTTTGAGGGCCTCTCCGTGGGTGGAGAGAAAAATCGCGGGTCTTGATGCTCGGATGGTTGTTTCGCTACCTTTTAAGACTTCCACTTCGGCGCCTTCGCAATCAATTTTAACGACATTCGGAACGCCGAGGCGGGCCGATACGGCGTCCAGCGTGGTGATTTGGACTTGGATCCGTCCTTCCTGCGCCAGGTGACCTGTCCCCGAACCAGTCTGATTGTCGAAGCGTGCCGTTCCCTCGTGGTCCGATAGGGCACATTCCAGCACTTGCACGTTCGTGCAGTGGTTAATTTCGAGATGCTTCCTCAGGCGGGGGACATTGCCGGGTGAAGGTTCAAACGCAAATACTTTGCCTTGCGGCCCCACCAGTGCGGAGGAAAGCAATGTGTAGTACCCGTAGTGCGCGCCCACATCGAACACCACATCCGCCGGACGAATCATCTTTTGAAACGCTTGTGT
Source organism: uncultured Acidobacteriota bacterium (assembly GCA_963837365.1). Lineage (GTDB taxonomy): Bacteria > Acidobacteriota > Terriglobia > Terriglobales > Acidobacteriaceae > CAWBXL01. Next base: position 199,071 of record CAWIMW010000001.1, on the reverse strand, counting down.
CTGCTCCGGCTCGTAGGTGCCCCAGAAAAAATTACTGCGGCTGGCCAGCAGCCATTTCTTGCCCGCCAGCGGACCGCGCAGGATGGGGAATGTGACATTCATGGATTCGTGATTGGGGTTCCAGAGTGTGCCTGCCGGTTCCGCGAACTCGACTGTATCATAGGACTTCCGGTGCCGATGTTTGGATCGCACCAAGGGTTCATGCGGAATATCAAGCTGGTTCTGGCTTATGACGGCACGGAGTTCGCGGGATGGCAGGTCCAGCCTGACGCCTCAACGATCCAGGAAACTTTGGCCAAGGCCATCGAGCGCTTGACCCATGAGCACGCATTGCCGCAGGGTTCCGGGCGCACTGATGCGGGAGTTCATGCTTTGGCGCAGGTCGCCACCTTTACAACTGAGTCATCCGTGCCGACGGAGAATTTTGTTAAAGCGCTCAACCATATTCTGCCGCCGTCGATTCGCGTAGTAGAAGCGAGTGAGGCTTCGACCTCGTTTCATGCCCGGAAATCAGCCAGCGGCAAAACTTATCGCTATCGCATGTACCGCGGAGCGATTTGTCCACCTTTTCTTGCCCACTATGTGTGGCATTATCCTTACCCGCTTGACGAGTCTGCGATGTCTGAAGCTGCCGCTTTGGTTGTCGGTGAGCATGACTTCACTTCGTTCGCAGCGGTGGACCCTGAGCGCGGACGGGATCAGGCAGTCTCCAACGTCCGGACAATTTCATCTTCAGAATGGAAACGGGAAGGGGAAGAGTTTATCTATACCGTGCACGGCAGCGGCTTCTTGCACCACATGGTACGAAATTTAGTCGGGACTCTTGTGCTGGCCGGCAAGCGAACGATTACACCTGCGGACATTAACCGCATCCTGGACGCACGCAACCGCTCCGCGGCTGGTGCTACGGCGCCCGCTAGTGGGCTGTATCTGGTACGGGTGGATTATTAGTTTGAGCGGATCTCACGCAACAAATTCTTCCCGGTGAGGTACGGGGACGGCGGCGGGAAACCTGTCGCTCACTTCTGCTAGCGCAGCCAATTTCTCCGCCAGCTCGCCGGCCAACGATCCCGGTTGGTAGCGCCAGAGAAAATTACCATTAATCGTGCTTGGCGTATTCATACGGGCTTCGCTTCCCAATCCCAGGACATCCTGCAAGGGAACGACCGACAAACTTGCGACCGAGTTCTGGGCCAGACGAATTAAGCCCCAATTGATCCCATCTTTACAATCTCCCGTGGCAGCCATCACAGCGCGCCGCTCATAGCCGCTCAGGTTCGAATTCCACCAGCCGACGGTCGTATCGTTATCGTGAGTACCCGTATAAATCACGCAGTCTGGGGTAAGCCGCTGGGGTAGGTAGATGTGCGCGCCGGGATCGCCGAAGGCAAACTGCAATACCGCCATGCCGGGGATTTTTTGGCCATCGCGCAACGCGGTCACATCCGGAGTAATGACTCCGAGGTCTTCGGCGAAGAAAGGCAATCCACCCATCTGCTCACGTAGCACGTTGAACAATTCATCTCGGGGCCCATCCACCCAGCGACCGTGGACGGCTGTGGGTTCGTGCGCGGGGATCTCCCAGAATTGAGCAAAACCGCGGAAGTGGTCCAGGCGAATGTAGTCGCAAGTTTGTGTGGCCCAGCGTAGGCGCTTGACCCACCAGTCGTAGCCCTGAGCGCGTATGGCGTCCCAGTTATAAAGCGGGTTCCCCCAGCGTTGACCGGTGGTACTGAAAGCATCGGGGGGAACTCCAGAGACTACTTCCGGCTGCAAATCTTCACGCAGGCGGAACAGGTCGCGCCGCGCCCAGACATCGGCGCTGTCGTAGTCTACGAAGATGGCGATATCACCGACCACCCGGATTGCACGCTGGGCGCAATAAAACCGCAACGCGTGCCACTGCTCGTAAAAGAAAAACTGGATCGCCCGCCGAATGGCAAGCTCCGCGGCAAGTTCCTTGCGGATTACATTTAATGCCTTCGGCTCGCGCCGGGCCAGCGGCGAAGGCCAATGGTTCCAGGTTTTTCCCGTATGCCTGCTGCGCAGAGCATCAAAGAGAACAAAATCTTCCAGCCACCAATTGTTCTGCTGGCAAAAATGGTCGAATTTCGATTTTGCATCTCCCGAAGCTTGGGACAGAAAATTGGCTGCCGCTTCGCACAACAAGGGAAGCTTTTGTTGAGAGACCTGCTCGCGGTGCATCTTGCCGGATGGGTCGCTAAGGCCGGCAACGCGCGAATGATCCAGCCACCCATGTTCCACCAGCCGTTCAAGGCTGATCAGCAGTGGATTCCCGGCGAAAGCCGAAGTTGAAGAGTAAGGGGAAGCGCCGTTCGCGGGCGGGCCAAGCGGCAGGACTTGCCATAATCCCTGGCGTGCCGCCGCCAGAAAATCAAGGAATTCATAGGCCGCCGGCCCGAAGTCTCCTATCCCCCCGCGCGAAGGTAAGGAGGTGGGGTGGAGAAGAATGCCAGTGGCGCGAGGGAAAGACATCTTAATCTGCTCTGGCTGATGGGAACTGGCCGGAGACGAGTGGTCTTATTCCCCCTCGTCCCGGGACTGGGAACCGCCGAGTTTCTTCATCTCATCCTGACTGATCTTGATCTTTCCCGTTTTCTGCATCTGATCGCGCAGGTTGGAGATGAACACGGTAAACAGCTCGTTCTCTTTATTGGTACGCAGCGTGTCGCGGATTTCATCCTGCTGGGCTGCGAGATTTTCCGCAGTGGGCTCTTGCAGATCGTCAATGGACAGGACAATTCCATTGCCCGCGCCCTCGATTGGGCCGCTGATTTCACCTTTCTTCATGGTGAATACAACTGAGGCCGGCCCACGCAGCGAACCAATCTCGGGGACTTGGGCGTCGCGGGCCACGAGATCGCTGGTCTTCACCGTAGCACCGGCTTCTCTGGCTGCCTTCTTCAAATCATGCTCGGCTTTGGCCCGGTCGGATAGTTCCTGGGTTTTCTGCGCCAGCAGAGTGGAGGAGCGTTCATCCTTAAAATCGGTTTCCACGCGGCTGCGAATTTCGTCGAAGGTGGGAGTCGCCGCCGGTTTGATGGCCAATAGTTCGTACACTACGGTCCCTTGTTGTATCTGTACTTCATCCGGCTGGGATTTCTCGGTTGCGCCAAAGACTGCCTCCGCAAACTGGGGAGAGTTGCCGATCCCGGGCAGCGAATCCGAGCGGCTGAAGAAATCGGTGTTTACAACCTGAAGCCCTTTGGCAGCCGCAGCTTTTTCGATCCCGATTTTTTTGGCATCCGTCAGCAGGTCTCTCGCCTGCCTGTCAGCAGTTTGTGCAACCTTCTGTTGCTTGAGGATGGGTTCAATTTGCGCTTTAACCTCAGCCAGCGACTTCAACTGAGCATCTTTCTTGTCATCCACATGAATGATGTGGAAACCATAGCTGCTCTGTACCAAATCGCTGGTACCGCCCTTTGGCAAGGAAAACGCGGCTTTTTCAAACTCGGGGACGGTTCTGCCCTTGCCAATCCAGCCCAACGATCCGCCGTTCGCCGCGCTGCCGGGATCTTCGGAGTATTTCTTGGCCAGATCTTCGAATTTTGCTCCCGCCTTCAACTGCTTCAATATGTCCGCAGCTTTCGCGCGCGCTTCGTCTATGCCCTTCTGATCTGGTTTGCCTTCGGCCCCGGCCGGAGGGGTCTTAATCAGAATGTGCCGCACGTTGACTTGTTCCGGTTCGCGGAAATCATCCCGGTGCTGATTGTAGTAAGACTGTAGTTCGTCGTGCGTAACTTCTGTCTGGGCTTCCAGCTTGGTGTTGTCAATCAGCGCATACCGTACCTTGCGTTTTTCGGGAATGGCGTTGATGTACCGCGCTTTGTTGGCGTCGTAGAAAGCCTTGAGTTCGGCATCGCTGGGATGAATGGTCTTTAGAATCTGGTCGCGGGTCAATACCGCATAGTCGAACTTTACTTTCAGATTGCGCTGCTCAAACTCTCTGTGCACATCCAGATCGGACACGGTAGCGCTGCCCGCGATCAAATTCATCAGCTTGGTCATGAGAATTTCATCTTTGACCGAGCTTTCAAAACTTTGCGGGGTCAAATTGGCGTTACTGAGCATGTTCTCGTACTGTTGGGTGCCCACGAACTTTCCCTCTGGATAGAAATAAGCCGCGTATTTGCCATGCTCTAGTTCATCGCGGACTTCTTCATCGGTGGCGCGAAGACCCAGGCGGCCGGCCTCGACCAAGATCACTTTCTGGTTGATCAATTGGTCTAATGCTCGTTGAGAAAAATAAGGACGCAGCATGTTGGCCTGCGCGCCAGCCTGCGGGAATTGTTGCCGGATCATCGCGTCCAGGGTCCGGTCTACTTCGGTGGTGGCAATTTCTTCTCCCCCAACCTGGGCAATAACTCCCTGGGCCAGACCGCCAATACCAAAGCTCGAAGCCAGCCCGCCTGGGACGAATGCGATGACCATGGCCGCGCAAATCAACAGCAGCAGTCCGCTGAGGACGACTTTCTTGATCGGGCCGGGGGTTTGTAGGAAGCGAATCATGTAGGGTGACTCCAGGGGACTGATTTGGAATTAATGATTATAAACCACGGAATACGGGTAGTCCGTGTGCCCCGGCCTCCCTTAGGGCCTTCTCATCCCACTCCTACTTTTTTGCAGGCCCGTAATCGACCCGATAGCCGCGCGGTTCGTTCCCCGAAACCTGGCGGGTGTTGTAGTTGAGGACATAGTCAAGGTACATACCATTGGACGGGAACGATTTACCTCGGGGATAAGGGTACGTCCCCATGGTACGGAAGGGCAGCGGCTCGACGGTGTCACCGTGGGCAGCATAGAAATCCATGTCCTTTTCGTAGCCTTTGGCAAAGAAGAAGTAGTCCCGCGTCCAGCCGGCGGGTAGCGGCGGCAGGTGCGAGGGATCAAATTCCAAGGCCACTTCCTCTCCAGAGCCGAAAATCGCCAGCCGATCGTCGAAGCTGGTGAGCAGCGGGAGCACGTCGCCGTAGCGGGTATAGGTCCCCGCCTGTCGTGCGTAGGGGCCGGTGCGGCTGACCTGCTCGTAGACATACTTCACCACTCCCGGCGGCTGTGATTCGATTTGCCGCGGATAGCCGTGGAAATCAAGGTTGGCATCGCGCAACGGCACAGGAGTCAGACGCGTGGCCTGGGTCTGCGGCGTGCGGTCAATCAGGATGCTGTTCCAGTAAATCTGGAGGTTTGTCCAGATGCGGATACGCTGCGTGCCGGGCGGCAATTTCCCGGTCAGATCAGCAGTCATCGTGCGCGGGCCGCCTGCGGGGAATCCCATGTCGTCAATGACACGCGTCCATTTTCCGTTGGCGCCGAGAGCTTCAACATACGGAGCGATGGCTTTGATGCCTGCCTGGTCTGCTGCGTACATTCCGGTGGCGGTGAAGTATTCGATTTCACCGTTGAGCAGAAGCCAGAGTGGGCCTCCGTTGTAGGGCTTGCCGAGATCGAGTTCGAGGCTGTGCAGCTTGGTGAAGCCTTTGAATGGTTCAAGTGCAAAGTCGCCGACATATTTGTGGGCCAGCAGGTCAGGCAGCAGGTTGTGTCCGTGTTCATCATGGACAGCCGCGGGAGGCCGCGCATTCCGGCTGGCCACGACCTTGAATGATGGATACGGCGGGTTGCTGGCGAAATATTCGTTGGGATAGACGTCGAAATCCGACGGATGATCTACAGCCAGCAGTCCCACCTGATCGAGATAGACGACCTCTTCCATCGGCTCCATCAGCCGGAAACTAAGTTTGTTGTCCTTTTCGTGGACAGCGGCGCGGTTGAGCTTGATGTACTCCGTGGGACGCGCAATGTTTCGTTCACCGGGCGCAACCCAATGCCCGATTACGCCAGCGCCGATCATGTCGGCAACTAGCTCATAGTGATCTCCGTCCCAGACAAACAACGTCGGACAGGAACTGCCGCGGCGGTCCATCTCCGTATAGTTTTGCTTCTTATTGGCTGGGACTTCGATTTCGTCCTGAAGTACGCCTGTAGGCCATAACATGCGGACAACATCCGCTTGCTTGGCCTGGCCCAATCCGATGTTGAGTTCAAGCGAGTTCTGTCCGAGATATCCGTTGGATCCCGCAATCTCAAATTTCTGCCGGTTGCCGCCAACGAAGATTTCAACTTTCGTTCCGATGGCGCTCTTGTTATCGGCCAAGCCAGTCAGGTCGAGCTTGAGCCAGTTGTTCTTGTTGCCGCCTTCATTGCGTAGCAGGATCGCCGGGCCGTGGTTCTGGGTGATGAGGAGGTCGGTGGCGCCGTCGCCGTCGTAGTCGCCGGTGATGATGGCGCGTGGGGTCTTTGAGTTCGATTTTGTCGAGGCCGACGTCAGAGGTGACGTCTTTCCATCCATCGGGCCCGAGGTTGCGGAAGAGGCGGACTTCGAACTTATCTTTGCGACTGATCTTTGCTTCTCGCCGACAAACGCCAAGTCGACCCAGCCATCGTTGTCGTAGTCGAAGGCAACGACGCCCCATCCACTGATGCCAGTCATACTCGGGTAGCTGAACCCTCTGAATGTACTTCGCGGCTCATTGCGCCAAAGAGTGATCCCTGGACAGTGCCAAATGCGTGAAGGCGAATGTCCATCCAGCCATGTGGCCGAAATCCAGCGCAGGATCACGCCAAAACTTGGCGGATTCGAAGCCCATGGCGTGAAAGCCAGACAGAACTTCCCTTCTCGCGGATTTTCAAACGATCAGCGGGGAATATTGCACCACCCCTGACCCACAATGTCCACCGGCACTGGCATCCCCGTTGTAGTCGTCCCCTACGTCAGCAGTACTCGATCATTGTTGAGTCGCTTGCAGCCCAATTCCCACACTGGAACCCAGGCTGCCGACACCCGCGCTTCCATGACTCCGTGAATGTTCCGTTGCCGTTGTTGCGCCACATGATGTTGTCGCCCAGAGTCGGAAATCTTTTTTCTGCGAAGTTTCAGCGGGCTCTGCCGGATGTCGAGTCTCCGCACGCACGACATACAAATCGAGTCTCCGTCGTGGTCATAGTCCACGAATGTGCGCCGGCTTAAATCCCATAACAGCGTCTTCCGATGAGCGGACTACCGTGGGCCTTCGATTGGGCTTCTCGCGTGATGTCCGCTTGTTCGTCACGTCTTTAAAAATGCCGTCTCTTTTCGTTGTGGACAAAAATAAGCCCTTTGCCGAGTTCACGGCGAGATCGACGTATCGCCATCATTGTCGTAGTCCGCCGCTGTACATGCAACACCTGGCCATTTCAGCGATCCAAACCTGCCTTCTTGGCGACATCTTCGAATTTGCCATCTCCCAGGTTGTGATAAAGCGACATTCTCCCTCTGTGCCGTTGTCCGCAACGAAACAGATCGATGTTCCCATCGCCGTCGTAGTCTAGAAAACACGCTCCTGGACCAATGATGATTAACGTAGATCTACCTCTGCCGTCTGCCGCTTTCCCGGTTGGGCAACGATTCCCAGCCGCCTTGGTCACATCCACAAACCTCACCGGAATCTGCGGCAGAACTTTTTCCTCAACACCCGGCGACTCCTCCACCCGCGAATACTGCCCTTGCTCTCCATACGCCAGCGTGATCGCCGACCCCAACTTGTTCTGCGTGATGTACTGAAAGCGCTTCAGGTGCTCGCGCGCAGTCGTAGCATCCCCGGATTGCTGATAGGCGCGCGAAAGCCCGAACTCGGCAGAGGCGTGCTGTGGGCTTAGTTTCAGCGCATGTTGAAAGGCGTCAATCGCCTGGGGAAACTGCTTGAGCTGAGCGTGGGCTGTGCCAAGGAAATACCAGGCGTCCGCATCAGTGGGATCGATCTCTGTGACTTTGCGGAAAGCATCTACCGCGGCTTGCGAGTCGCTGTTGTTCTTGTAGAGGAGTCCGAGGTTGTACCAGACGTGCGGATCTTTCGGATTGGCTTTTGCGGCTTCTTCGAGAATTTTTCTGGCTTCGTCCGCTTTGCCGATGTTCACCAGAGCGATGCCTTTGTTTATGTTCGCAATTGATAGTTTGGGATCAAGCTCCGCCGCCTCAGTAAATGACTTCAGTCCCTTGTCAAAAAGCTGCTGGTTCATGTAGGCCGCGCCGATGTTGTTGAGACGGGCGGCCTCAGCACTCTTGTCTTTGGTTTCCGGGGCAGCTGCGAAAATGACGGCCAACAGAATGGCGCCTGCACAAACGAGGAACAATCGCCGAAGCATATAGAAGAAGTAAACCACAGACGACATCCTTCGGCTAGAGTTTGGGAGCTTGGGTAGCTGAAGTATTCCTTAAGTTTTGTCATTCCGACGATTCGCGCAGCGAAGAGGAGGAATCTGCTGTTTGCTGGCGGCATTCGTGGCGGCGCAAGCGAACAGCAGATTCCTCCCCCGGCACTTCGTGCCTTGTCGGAATGATAAAAATACTAAGCGACTATCGGTTGTCTCCATCCGCCGCACTCTTTTTCCAGAATCTCTGCAACTGACAGAACCAGCTCTTCCTCCCACGGGCGTGCGGAAATCTGGACACCAATCGGCAGTCCTGTTTCCGACTTCCCTACTGGAACTGAGACAGCGGGAGTTCCCAGCAGGTTGAACCACTCGGTGTAGCTCCACGCATCCAGATATTCGACGGTGTGGCCATCAATCTGCCAACTGCGTTCTCCGTGGCGGAATGCAGGGACGGCAGCCACCGGACATAGCAGGATCTGGTACTCCCGCATCTGCTCGAAGATTTTGCAGCGGACCACGTCTCGTTCGATCCACGCATCCAGTAATGACTGGCCGGTGTGTGACGGTTCGGTGGCGACTCTGGCGGAAAACTGCTTGAGAATTGGGCTCAGTTCGGCTTCGTGGCCTTGCGTCATGGGGCCAAGCAACATGCCGCCGGCTATGCCAAAAAACTTCCACCACGTCTGGCGGGCCTGTTCCAAACCCTCAGGGCGGAAGGGTTCGACGGTGAATCCTGCTTTCCTTAATGCCAATGCCGCAGTTTGCACCGCGACCCGGGTTTCAGCTGTCACCGGCGTTCGGCCATCGTCTTCGAAATATCCGACGCGCAGCTTTTTTAGATCATTGACGTCGGGCCAGCGGACAGGAACCGGAGCCGCCGAGGTATCGCCGATATCCGGCCCTTGCATGACCTCAAACAAAATCTTCAGGTCCTCGACCGCGCGGGCCATAGGTCCAACAACACCAAGCAAAGCGAATGGGCCTACAGACGTCGGGAAGTGGCCAGTTGCGGGGATGCGTCCGGGAGTAGGCTTGAGCCCGCAAATTCCGCTGAAGTGGGCGGGCACCCGGATGGAACCGCCGCCGTCGCTGCCCACACCTCCCGCCGAGCAGCCGGAAGCAATAGCAGCCGCCTCGCCTCCACTGGAGCCGCCGGGTGTGCGGGCGAGGTCCCAGGGATTATTGGTGCGGCCGTAAACCAGGTTGTCTGTCTCCCACGCCATTAAAAACTCGGGGGTGTTGGTGGTGCCCAGAATAATCGCGCCTGCATCCCGCAGGCGTTTGACCAGAGGCGCATCCTGAGTTGCCACCTCTCCGGCGCGAAGCTTACTGCCGGCTTCACACCGCATTCCGGCAACTCCAATCGAACTCTTGATGCTGATCGGGACTCCGTGCAGCGGCCCGAGGTCTTTGCCCAGTTTTGCTTTCGCTTCTGCCTGTTTGGCTTGGTCCTGTGCACGCGTTGTATCGATCTGCACGAAAGCATTCAGTTTTGGATGGAGACGTGCAATCTGCGACAAGTGCGCTTCGACCAATTCAACTGGAGAAAGTTTTTGGCGGCGGATTTCTTGCGCCATCTTTGCCGCTGAGAGGAAATTGATTTCGGCCATAGGAACTCGCGTTGGTTAGAATAACCAAAAAGGAGTCTTGCATGGCACCCAATCATTCACCGCGATTCTTGCAGATTGTGGATGACGCAAAAAAACGCGTCCGCGAAGTTACCGTTGACGATGTCAAAGCCAGGCTGGACCGGAGAGAGAAATTCCACCTCGTGGATGTTCGTGAAGAGAGTGAGTACGCCAAAGACCACCTGCCGGGCGCGATTCATTTGGGAAAAGGTGTGATCGAACGCGACGTGGAGGCGAGGGTGCCGGATTTTAATGCGCCTCTGGTCCTATATTGTGGCGGCGGGTTCCGGTCGGCGCTGGCCGCGGACAACCTGCAAAAGATGGGCTACACCAATGTGGCTTCGATGGATGGCGGCGTCCGGGATTGGCGGGCCAGAGGCTACCCGTTCACCAAGGATTAGCAAAGCGCAACTACGATTTTTCCAGGGCAGCGATCTGCGCGATGTATCTCTTGGAGTCGAATTTGCGTGATGTGCTGGCGAACGACATGTAGCGAATTTTCCCGTAGATCGGCCGGTCCGACCAGGCACGGTCATGCTTCCCTACGATTGCCCATGCGATTCCTGCATAGCCGTTCGGGTCGCGCCCGTCGAGTTCATAACGATCGTTGAGTACGACGGCACGCTGGTAGGCGGCCGCAATCGACGGGCTCCACTCCAGAATTTTCTTTGCCCAATACATGCGCAGATAGTTGTGCATCCATCCGGTGATGGCCATCTGCTTTTGCGCCGCATTCCACAGCGGGTCGTGGGTCTCTGCGTTTTCCAACTGGGCGTCGGTATAGAGCACGGGACGTTTGTCACGGGCATGTTCGGCCAGCGTGCGGTTGGCCCAGGGCTCGAGGCAGCCGGCGGAATCGTAGGCCGGGTTGTACCTGACGAAATTAACGGCAAGTTCGCGACGGACGATCAGTTGCTCAAGAAAAGCCTCTTTTGCCTTCTGCGGGGCCTCCGCTTGTTGAACGGCCAGGGCCACGCGGATTGGGCTCAATTGCCCGAAGTGAAGATAAGGCGATAGATGGCTGGTGCCACCCACTTCCGGATAGTTGTGATTTTCCGGATAGTCACGCAATCCAGTGCGCACAAAATGGTTGAGCACGCGAATGGCTTCGGGGGAGCCTGCGCGAACGGAAACCCGGCCTGGGGATTGGCTCAGGTTCCATTTCGCAATGAAATCGTCCGCGGAAAGGGCCGATTGCGAGCCTACTGTATGGTTCCAGGGAAACCGCGCGTTCGCCGTTTTGTTAGGGACAAGAAATGCCGGCAGCAATTTGTGAATGCGCGGGCGGATGGTGCGGGCGGCGAATTGTTCCTTCAGCAGAAGCCTGCTCGGGACAACCACATTCGCATCGACCGTCCAGAACGGAACGCGCAAGAGTTCTACAGCTCTGCGCCGCCATTGTTCCGGCTCCCGCAGCGGATCTTCATCTCCGATCACGATGCTGGGACGGACCTCGTCACAGAACTTCAACAGACTGTGATCGGGATAAGAACGGAATACGAATCCTATGTTTTTTCGCTTCAGCCCTTGAGCGATGTGTGGGATTCCATCCGCCAGGAAACGATAGTGGCGAAGATTCGCATTGGGATAGAACGGTACCGGGGCAAAGAACACCACCACGGGCTTACCGATCTCGTTGCCCAGACGGGCCGCGACATCCAGCGCGGGATTGTCTTCGGCGCGCTGGGCATGCTGCATCCAATAGACTACGCATTTGCCCCCTGCGTCCGGCTCCCCGGCGCGGCGCACTACAACCCGGTCATCACTGCGGAGTTTTTCAATTGCCTCCACGACGATGGGATCCCTCCGTAGCGTGATCGAGCATGGCGCGATCGAGCATCTGCTTTTCTTTCGGCGTCAATTCTCGAGACTGCCCTTTACCTAAATCTCCCAGGGCCAGCGGGCCGATGGCAACGCGAACTAATCGCAGTACCTCAATTCCGAAGCGCTCGAGCAGGCGGCGAATGTGCCGGTTCCTGCCTTCGTCGAGCACAATCTCCAGCCATGCATTCTTTTGCCCGCCGCGCAGCACTCCAGCACTTCTCACACGCAAATATTCTCCATTTTTGGCTTTGGCGCCCTGGCGAAGAGAATCCAGCAGCTGCAGTCCAACGACCTTTCCGACTTGCACATGGTAAGTCCTGAAAAGATGCGTTTCCGGGGCGAGCAGCTTTGCCGACCACTCGGAATCGTTGGTCAGGAGAATGAGTCCTTCACTGGCCTTATCCAGACGCCCTACGGGACCGATATGCGGGAGGTCTTTGCTCAAGTAATCGAACACTGTCTCCCGCCCTTTTTCATCCGAGGCAGTGGTGACTACGCCGCGCGGCTTGTTCAAAACAAAGTAAAGTTTGGAGTTTTCCTGGACTCGCTTGCCGTCCACGTGAATCTTGTCTTTGCCCAGGCGGACCGGGGCTTCTGGATTGCTGCATCGTGCGCCATTGATCTGGACGCGCCCTGCTTTGATCAATCCGAATGCCGTCGAGCGCGAACAATAGCCAAGCTTGGATAGACATCGCGCCAGGCCGGTGCGGCGATCGGGTTTGATTGGCTCCACGGAGTTCATGGTAGCGAATTTCTCAAGAATTGCGCCTTGCCTAACGATTTAACCGATGCCGCTCATCGCTGAAATTTTTATTGCGCTATAAACAAAAACATATAAGCTATCGGTTCAAAATTTTCGCAACTCATAAAGAACTGGGGGCAAGTTTCATGGGAAAGATGTTGATTTTATGGATGTTTCTATTGATTGCACTAATCTCCTGTCCCATAGTTTCGGCGCAAAACGGAACTGCGGCGGTGCCGTCATCTGCTACCGAATCTGTTGACAGCCGTCTGGCAAGTTTGGAGCAGCAGGCGGCCGGGGCCAAGAGTTCCGCAGACAACGCCTGGATGCTCACCTGCGCGGCCCTGGTACTGATGATGACCGGGCCTGGTCTCGCGCTTTTCTACGGGGGACTGGTACGGAAGAAGAATGTGCTTTCCACCATGATGCAGAGTTTCATCCTCATGGCCGTGGTGACGGTGTTGTGGGCGGTGTGCGGATACAGCCTGTGCTTTGGTGAAGGAAATAGTTTCATCGGCGGATTCAATCATCTTTTCCTGCATGGGGTGTCGCTGGCGCCGAATCCGGCTTATTCCAACACCATTCCTGAGCAGACCTTCATGGTCTATCAGTTGATGTTTGCGATTATTACTCCGGCTTTGATTACCGGCGCCTTTGCCGAGCGCATGAAGTTCAGCGCCATGGTGGTGTTCATGGTGCTGTGGGCATTCTTGATTTATGACCCAATGGCGCACATGGTTTGGGGAAAAGGCGGGCTGCTGAACGCGGCGATGGGTGGCCGCTTTCCTACGCTTGATTTTGCCGGAGGGACCGTGGTGCACATCACCTCGGGAGTTTCAGCGCTTGGTCTGCGCCCTGTATCTGGGGAAGCGCCTGGGGTATCCGAACACGACGATGCTGCCGCACAGCGTGGTGCTGAGTTTCATCGGCGCTTCCCTGCTGTGGGTAGGCTGGTTTGGATTCAATGCTGGAAGCGCGCTGGGATCGGGCAGCCTGGCGACCAGTGCCTTTGTCGCGACTCATTTTGCCGCCGCCGCTGCTGTCATAGGATGGGGCGCAGCCGAATGGATACGGAGCGGAAAACCAAGCGTTCTGGGTGCGATCTCCGGCGGAGTCGCCGGACTGGTCGCAATCACACCCGCATCGGGGTTCGTAACTCCGTCTTCAGCGCTTGTAATTGGGCTGATTGCGGGGGCATTCTGTTATTACATGGTCGCCAAGGTCAAGTCGCGGTTTGGTTATGACGATTCTCTGGACGCCTTCGGCGTTCATGGGGCCGGGGGCACACTCGGCGCGCTGCTGACGGGAATTTTTGCCTCGAGCGCCATCAACCCGCTTGGCTCCGGTTTACTCGAGGGCAACGCGCGACAATTGTGGAACCAGTTTGTCGGAGTCGCCATCTCTTGGGGTATTGCCATCGTGGGCACACTCCTTATCCTGTTCATCGTCGATAAGACAATTGGCCTGCGCGTATCGGAAGATCACGAGGTCCAGGGACTGGACCTTTCTCAGCATGGCGAGGAAGGCTACTACTGGGAAGTGCCGGCGTAGTTTACATAAACAGTCATTCCAGGACAGAGAGGAAGCTATGACCAAGATCGAAGCCATTATTCAGCCTTCTAAACTTGAGGCGGTAAAGAATGCCCTGCATGAGATTGGGGTCGAGGGCATGACTGTACTCGAAGCCCGTGGACACGGCCGTCAGAAGGGACATACGGAGGTTTACCGCGGACGTGAGTACACCGTAGACCTGATCCCAAAAGTAAAACTGGAAATGGTCCTGACCGACGAAATGGCGGAAAAAGCCGTTGAAACTATTTCCAATACTGCCCGGACAGGCAAAATCGGCGACGGTAAAATTTTCCTGACCCGCGTGGATGATGCGATACGCATCCGCAACGAGGACCGCGGAGAACGGGCCTTGTAGGCCATAACTCCTTTACCTGCAATGGCTATATGGAAAATAACCTAGACTGATACTAATAATAAATAGTTTTGATTTCCAGCGCCTCCGCGGGGGAGGATAGAGTAACAGGGGCACTGGCGACCCCGGCATGACGACCGTCTCATCCCCAATCAACGAACTGCGCGACCTTTATGTCGAGGGGTCTGCGCGCATTCAGCAGGAGTTCACCCGGACAGGCGACGGAAGAGTTGCGGTTGCCCAGCGCACGGTGTTGGTGGAACGTCTTGCGCTGCGATTGTGGAAAGAATGGATTTCAGCAGAACAAAACGGCCCATCCGGTTTTGCTCTGGTTGCAATCGGCGGTTTTGGGCGCGGCTGGCTATTCCCGCACTCCGATATTGATCTGCTTTTTCTCCATGAGGAGAGCAGTGGCGAAAGCAGGTATCGCGATAAGGTAAGGAATTTCTCGCAGGCACTGTGGGACCTGCGCATGAAGCTCAGCCCAACCACGCGCACCCTGGCAGAGTGTGACCGATTCGACACCAGTAATGTTGAGTTCACTATTTCGCTGCTTGACTGCCGCTACCTGGCTGGAGACCATGAATTATTTCTCAAGCTCCGCAACAAGCTGATCCCAAAATTGGTGATGCGCGAGTCCCAGTCCCTGGTGCAAAGCCTGGCTGAGGTCACTCGTTCCCGCCATGCAAAATACGGCAACACGGTTTTTCATCTGGAGCCGAATATTAAGGAAGCTCCTGGCGGCATTCGGGATTACAACGTAGCCTGCTGGCTGGCGCTGATCTCCGCCATGGATAAATTGCGCGACTGGCCGGAGGAGGGGTCGCTGCTGTCCGCCAGCGTCCGCAAGCAGTTTGAACCGGCCCTGGATTTTCTGTTTGCGGTGCGATGTTTCCTGCACTACCGTCACGGGCGCGACGACAATATTTTGGTGTGGGACGCGCAGGACGAGGCGGCGGCCCGGAAGATCGGCGCTCCCGAGGCGGGAACGCTTAAAGCGGAAGATTGGATGCGCCTTTACTTTGGGAACGCGCGCGCGATCTTCCGCGTGGCCAGCCAGCTATTGGAAGAGATCCCTGCGGCACGCTCCTCGCTCTATCGCCAGTTCCAGAACTGGCGGTCACGACTTTCCAACGCCGATTATTCGGTAGTGGATGGGCTCATCTATATGCAGCAACCGGCGTCCCTCCAGGACCCAGGAAAACTGCTGCTGACATTCCAGTTCATGGCCCACCACGGCCTCAGGCTCAGTACGACCACGGAACACCGTATTGAGAACGTGCTGCCGTCGCTGGCAGCCACGCCTCCCCAGGGGGCGGAACTGTGGATGTATTTGCGCGAAATTCTGCTTGAACCTCACGCGGCTGATGCGCTGCGCGAGATGCATTCCCTGCACCTTTTGACGCTGCTTCTGCCGGAAATGAAATTGATTGACTCCCTGGTGGTGCGGGACTTCTATCACCGCTTTACCGTGGACGAACACACATTCCTGACGATTGAAAGCCTGCACCGTGCCAGTCAATCGCAATCGGAATGGGACAAACGATACGGAGACATACTGGGTGAATTGGACCAGCCAGAACTGCTCCACCTGTCACTCCTTCTGCACGATTTGGGCAAAGGCACACCAGCCGAAAACCACGTCACCGCGAGCTTGGAGATTGCTGAGCCAGTTTTGGAGCGGCTTGATCTAAACCCGGAAGAGCGCGATCTCGTGCGCTTTCTGATCGGGAGCCACCTGGACGTTTCCGCCACCCTGCGCCGCGACATCTTTGATCCGGAGACCATCAAAGCCTTCGCTGACAAGATGGGGACACACGAACGATTGAAGATGCTTTGCCTGCTGACTTACGCCGATATCAAAGCAGTGAATCCGGAGGCGCTTACTCCGTGGAAAGCGGAAACAGTTTGGCAGCTTTACATTGGCACATCCAACTATTTGAGTCACAGCGTTGACCAGCGGCTACACCTGGAAGTGAACGACGCAAGCCTGACGCAACTGCATGCTTTAGCCCCCAGCTCGGGAAAGAGGCTGAAGAGCTACCTGGAAGGGTTGCCCAAGAGGTATTTGCGCGCCTATTCCGCAGAAGAGGTTCTCCGTCACGTGGAGATGACCGGACATTTGGGCCAAGATTCCGTTCAACTCGACTTGCGCCGCGGACGCCACTGGTATGAGCTCACGCTGGTCACCACCGACCGGCCGTTCTTGTTTGCTAATGTTGCGGGGGCGTTGGCCGCGTGGGGCATGAATATTGTGAAAGCGAACGCTTTCTCGAATGAAGCTGGCGTGGTGGTTGACACTTTCTTCTTCACGGATTCCTTCCGCACCTTGGAATTGAATCTCCCTGAGTGGGAGCGGTTCAAAATCAGCATCGCCGACGTGCTGCACGGCCAGGCTGATCTGGAACGCATGTTGCGCGACCGCACGCGCTCCTACAAGAGTGCTATCGCCAAAGTGAAAGTTGACACCCGGGTTGAATTTGACGACGACTGCTCCTCCACCAGCACCTTGATTCAGGTGATCGCGCAGGACCGGCCTGGGCTTTTACATCGCATCAGCTCACGCTTCTCGCATCAGAAGTGCAATATTGAGATTGCATTGATTGATACCGAGGGGCAGATGGCGATCGACGTGTTCTATCTGACCTCTGAGGGAGCAAAGCTGTCGGAAGAACACGAGCGACAACTGAAGGCTGATTTGATGGAAGAGTTGTCGGCGGCCTGAACCAGATACTACAGTCGCCAAAGCGCGAAATTTTCTCAGTTTCATTGTACAACTGAATTCCGGCCCTCCCATTATTTAAGGCCTACACCATAAAGATAGTCGTAGGTATTTCCCCCGCCCCACGGTAACGATGCTGTGAAGGACGAGAACAAGACCGCTCGATCCATGAATGTCACAAAAACATCCTGTTGGGAATTGGCGGTGGTGACGCGGAAGATAAACAGGCCATAGCATGGGTCTTGCAGCTGTTGTGCGGAACCATAGAGATACGGCGTATCCGCCACCGGAGTCAGCGTGGCTTGCACCAGGGTATTGTTTTGCGCATCCTGCACCGTGACCTGACCGCTGCTGCTGATCACCAGAGTCGCTTTCCCCAGGCTGGGAGTTCCAGTTTCCAGGTTCCCTTGCCCGGTTGATGCACCGGTTTTCTCATAGAAGATAGCTTTATAGGTTCCGGCAAACGTGGGATCGAAATTCTTGCTGGCCGCTTTCTTTAGACCGAGAATCGCTCCGCTGGGTGTGTCCACGGCGAAGATTCCGTTGGGTGTTCCGAAAATATAGTCATAGGCCCCGCCGTCGTCAGCGAGTTTCATAAAAGAACCCGAAGCGTCTGGTTGAAAGAGGCTGGCGTCAAAGCCTCCCTGATTAAAGGGATTGGCGGATTGCCCTTGTGCGCCGTAGGGCCAATAGCTGGAAATGGTGACGCCACCTTGCGCATTCATGATGGCGGAACCTGCCTCTAGCCCGCCGGCCGCGGTGCGAAACTGCATGTAGTTGAAGCCGTGGCCTGCCCAGGTTGAAAGCGAAATATTGCCCTTCTGCACTGCCGTGATCAAGGCGGGAACGTCATGAGTCGGGCCGGTTTTGGCGGCTTGCACCAGGAGCGCGTAATTCGGCACCTCATAAGCGGCAATCAAATTACCAGTGGGGTCATTCAGAGTGTAGGTGCCATCGCTGTTGACGGTATATGGCACCGTACCGCTGTCCCCGTTGGACATATTTGTATAGGACAGCGTGCCGGCGGCCGGATCCAGCGTGATGGAGAAGAAATCTCCTACCGAAGCAGTCCCATTGTAAGAGCGCGCTGCGTTGGAAACGGGATTGTTGGACAAAGGCTGGTTACTGCACGCAGGAGCAATGGTTAACAGTAATAGACTGGCGAGCAAACGAAATTTCATGGGGAAGGGCTCCTCTGGGGTTCAGAGGAGCCTTCGGCAGGATTTACGAAAACTTTAGTGAATCGGTTAATTTTTCGCAGTCTCTTTAAGTTGCAGGCGGAGGTCACAATCTGAGTTTGTCGAAGGCAGCAGCGAGATTGCGCTACAGTCTGTAACCGTCCAACTCGCTCCTGCGTCAACCAGTTCATTACGGGAAGAAACGGGAAGCAACCCGATCACGCGGGCGCCGGCAGCCTTGCCCGAGCGAACGCCTGCGGGTGCATCCTCGACCACGACACAATCGCTTGGGGAAACCCCGAGCAGGGCGGCGCCGTTCAAATAAGGTTCCGGATGGGGTTTGCCATTCCGAATATCACTCGAGGTTATGAACTTTTCGGGAACGGGTAAACCGGCAGCGCGAATGCGCACCTCGGCCAAAACGCGCGTGCACGAGGTCACGATCGTCCATCGCGACCTTGGGAGAGATTCCAGCAGCGCTCGTGTCCCAGGTGCCGCCACTACTCCTTCAAGGTCTTCGATTTCGCGGCGCTCGACTTCGCGGTTTTCCGCCTCGTGGTCGAAGTCCGGCAAGAGTTCACGAATGGTAGTGAGGCTGGGACGACCATGGGCGCGACGGACTATCTCTTCGGGATTGAACCCCCGCTCGAGGGCCCAATTCGTCCAAACCCGGGCAACCGCGGGCGTGGAATCAATCAGAACTCCATCTAGGTCAAAAAGAAGAGCGCGACAGGAAATTTGGGCCACGTAATAACATAGCAAATTCCTCTTCTGAATCAGTCTAGAGGAGGATTGCTATTTGAAATGTAAGCGCTTACAGTATTCCAGGCCTATTGGGGTGGAGAACTGGTCTGGCCGCGCATCCGCACCGCAAATTATTCTGTCGAAGGAACATAACCCGTGACCCTCGCGCCGATTGACTGGCTCATCATGTTGCTGTACTTCGCCTTCGTCCTGGGAATTGGCGTTGCCCTGAAGCGTTATGTGAAGACCAGTTCGGATTTCTTCCTGGCAGGCCGGTCACTGCCGGCATGGATCTGCGGGTTGGCGTTTATTTCGGCCAATCTTGGAGCGCAGGAAGTGATTGGCATGGCTGCCTCTGGGGCGAAGTACGGTATCGCCACCAGTCACTTTTATTGGATCGGCGCCATCCCTGCGATGGTGTTTGTCGGCCTGTTCATGATGCCGTTCTACTACGGCTCACGGGCACGGTCCGTGCCGGAATATCTGCGGCTTCGCTTCGACGAAAAGACCCGTGGATTTAACGCGATCTCTTTCGCCGTGATGACGGTCTTCTCCTCGGGAATTTCCATGTACGCCATGGCCAAATTGATTCAGGTCATGCACATGTTTGACAGCACCTTGGCCAGGTTTGGTTTGCCGATCTCGTGGAGTTTTCATGTCAGTATCTTTGCCTCCGCGGTGATCGTGCTGGTGTATATCTTCCTGGGCGGATTGACGAGCGCGATCTACAACGAAGTGTTGCAGTTTTTCCTGATTGTGGCGGGATTTTTCCCGCTGGTCATGCTGGGACTGAAGAATGTAGGCGGATGGAGCGGGTTGAAACAACAATTGCCTTCTGCCTTTACACATTCCTGGCAGGGACTGAGCAATGCTCACACCAACCCCTTGGGAGTGGAATGGTTCGGGCTGGTGATGGGGCTGGGCTTCGTGCTGTCCTTCGGCTATTGGTGCACGGATTTTCTGGTGGTGCAGCGCGCCATGGCGGCTCGTGACATGAACGCGGCGAGGCGAACCCCCCTGATTGCAGCACTGCCGAAGATGGTCTTCCCTGTGCTGGTCATTCTCCCGGGATTGATTGCAATTGCTCTTCCGACGCCAACCGTCGAAGTGAACGGCGGTGCTTCGACGATTTTAGCCAGCCCTGGCAAAGGCCTGATTCCCGCTAAGGTGGACGTAACTACCGGCGCAGTGGAGTTCGACGCCAATGGCAAACCAATTCTCGACTACGATCTGGCGATTCCCAACATGCTGATTCACTACTTCCCTACCGGAATTTTGGGACTAGGACTCACCGCGCTGCTGGCCAGCTTCATGTCCGGGATGGCAGGAAACGTGACCGCGTTTAATACGGTGTGGACCTATGACATCTATCAGTCCTACATCAAAAAGAACGCGAGCGACGAGCATTATCTGTGGATGGGCAGGATGTCAACGGTGTTTGGCATTCTGATTTCCATTGCCGCCGCCTATGCCGCCACTCGCTTTAATAACATCATGGATTTTCTCCAGTTGGTGTTTGCATTTGTAAACGCACCGCTGTTTGCCACATTCCTGCTCGGGATGTTCTGGAAGCGCACCAGCGGGCATGGCGCGTTTTTTGGCCTGCTTTCCGGCACTACAGCGGCGGCGTTGCATCATGGGCTGACGCTGCCGGAAGGCGCGATTGCTGGGATCAAAGGAGGCTGGGTCGCCGGCTTCCTGAACATAAAGCCTGTACACATCTATCCCAGCGATATGGCGCAAAATTTCTGGACGGCGATTTGGGCATGGTCGGCTTGTTTTGTGATTACGATTCTCATCAGTTTCGCTACCCGCCCAAGAAAAGAAGAAGAACTAAAGGGGCTTGTTTATTCGCTCACGGAGCGTCCAAGCGAGGGGCATTTGCCCTTCTATAAACGCCCGCTGGCGTTGGGGCTACTGGTGTTGGCTCTGGCGCTGACGTTAAACTTGATCTTCTGGTAGGAGGGGATTTGGGACTCGATATCCGGTTACCCATTGGCGCATTCTTCGCACTCATCGGGCTTGTGCTGGCGGGCTATGGCCTGCTCGGCAACAAGGCGATCTATCAGCAATCATTGGGCATCAACGTAAACCTGATATGGGGCGTTGTTTTACTGATTTTCGGTTTGATCATGGTCTTTGCCGGACGAAAAACCGCCAAGCAGTGACAGCCTCTGTCTTGCTCCATATTGCCACCCATGACCAGCCAAATGACTCTCGTGGAGAAATTTTCTTACCGCTATAAAACTAATGCCCCGGCTCTTCCGCGCTCCGGGGAGAGTGAACCTTATTGGAGAACATACCGACTACAACGACGGGTTTGTATTTCCGGCCGGTATTGATTTCTATACCCAGGTCGCGGCCGCCACCCGGCCCGACCGCAAGCTGGTGGTCTACTCGGAGAACTACAACGAGGAAGTGGAAATTGATTTACAGAATTCCTTTTTGAAGGCCAGAAAGCATTGGAGCGATTACGTCTGCGGTGTGGCATTGGTGCTGCTCGCCGCCGGACATAAGATTTCCGGCGCTAATCTACTGATTGAAAGCAACGTGCCGGTCGGGGCCGGACTGAGTTCATCTGCTGCCCTGGAAGTTGCCGTTGCCTCGGCATTGCTCGGGATTTCGGGGCTTTCGATGGACCCTTTGCAGCTTGCGCTGCTCTGCCAGAGGGCAGAAAACGAATTCGTAGGCGCGCGGTGTGGCATTATGGACCAGTTCATCTGTGTTCATGCCAAGCAGGGCACGGCATTGCTGTTGGATTGCCGGTCGCTGGAGTATCAAGTGTTTCCCATCGCTTCGGGTTTTACCTTGGTGGCTTGCAATACGATGGTCAGACATGATCTGGCCAGCGGAGCTTACAATCAACGCCGCGCGGAATGCGAGCAGGGTGTACGACACATGGCCAAGTTTCTTCCCAATGTGCAGGCGTTACGCGATGTCACGCGGGACGAACTCGACCGCTACGCTAAGGGATTGCCGGATAAGGTCTTCAGACGTTGCCGGCATGTGATCACAGAAAATGAACGAGTGCTGCAATCCGGAATTTGCTTGCGGAACAACGATGCCGCCGGTTTTGGCTGTTTGATGGCGGAATCGCACCGCAGCCTGCGCAATGATTATGAAGTTAGTTGTGCCGAGCTGGATTTGATGGTTGAAATCGCGGGCCGGGTAGAAGGCGTAGTCGGTTCGCGGATGACCGGCGGAGGCTTTGGAGGTTGTACCATCAACCTGGTGCACTCAGAAAACGTTCCGCAATTGCGCGCTACGGTTTTGTCCGAATATCAGCAGAAAACGGGGAAGCAGCCGGAAATCTATATTTCTCGCCCTGCCGGCGGCGCCGAAGAGATTTCTCTATCGGGCGTTGCCCTGGAAGCCTAGATGGCAAAGCTCGATCTCCAGCAGCATCCTCACCGCCGGTTCAATCCGCTGACCCGGGAATGGATCCTGGTTTCTCCTCATCGCACGCAGCGGCCCTGGCAAGGGCAGACAGAAGCAGCGAGCGCAGCACCCGAGCTCCAATACGATCCGCAATGCTACATGTGTCCGGGAAATCTGCGGGCGAGCGGAGAGCGCACGCCAAAATACGAAAATGTTTTTGTGTTCGACAATGACTATCCTGCTTTACTGCCCGATACTCCGCAGGCAGATTACGAGCATGGGGAATTGATCCTGGCCCGCGGTGAGCCGGGGATTTGCCGGGTCATGTGTTTTTCTCCGCGTCACGATTTGACCATCTCCCGCATGGCTAAGCGCGAAATTGAGTTAGTGGTGGATGCCTGGACTGAGGAGTACCAGAAACTCAGTGCAAACCCTGCGATTCACTACGTGCAAATTTTTGAAAACCGCGGCGCCATGATGGGATGCAGCAATCCTCATCCGCACTGCCAGATCTGGGCCACGGCCGAGCTCCCGACCTATCCCAAAGTTGAGCAGCAATCGTTTCAGGAGTATGCGCAGGCGCATCAATCCTGCTTGCTGTGCGACTACCTGAAATTGGAAGCTGACCTGAAAGAGCGGATCGTCTGTGAGAACAGCGGGTTTCTGGCAGTGGTTCCCTTCTGGGCCACCTGGCCCTTCGAGACCCTCATCCTGAGCAAACGGCACGTCAGCGATATGGCTGCACTCGGCGGCGAGGAACGCTCGGCACTGGCGGACATTTTGAAGCGCATCACCGTGCGCTATGACAATCTATTTCAGACTTCATTTCCCTACTCGATGGGATTTCACCAGCGTCCCAGCGGTTCCGCTCATCCCGAATGGCACTTCCACGCACATTTCTTCCCGCCATTGCTGCGCTCGGCGACCATTCGAAAATTTATTGTGGGATATGAATTGCTTGCAGCGGCACAACGGGACATCACGCCGGAGAGCGCGGCGGAACGATTGCGCGGGCTCTCCGAGATTCGTTTCCAATAGACGAAACTTAGCGCCGAAACGGGTACGCACCCGCTGTATGCGCCTCTTCCTCACTCCAGCCGAGAAGCTTGCGGACGTCCGCAGGGAGCGTCTCGCCTCCCGGAATCGCCTGAAGCGGTTCGTAGCGCTCGAGATCCGGCGACTTGAATACTGAACGCGGTGTCCGGTCGAATTGCCGTCCGCTGCTTTCAAATGCCGGCACCAGCTTTTGAAATTCAGCGAGCGATCCTAGTGGGGAGACGCAGTTGTCGGTGGCCGTCGGACTCATTTGAACGAGAGGCCCAGAAGCGGCACCGGGAAGGTCTGCGCGCACATACACGTTCCCGTTGACTTCTTTCGCCATGGGGCGCGTGAGCCTCGCGCATAGTGAGGCAGGCTGTTCAAAACGCAACAGCGGCTTGTGAAAATGTCCGCTGGCTACCATGAGGTTGTTCACGAACACGTGCCCCTCACGCTGGTCCACATCCGGCCCCGTGGACGGATGCCAACCGAAATGGTCGGCAGTGGCGCTACGCTCGTTGCGCTCGAATGAGGCAGGATTATCCACGAAGGTGTTGTTATACACGTGCACATCAGCGGAGTTCAGTACGCGAACGCCTTTGTCGTTGCGCACAAAAACATTACCCGCCACCGTCGCGCCGCGTGAAATCTCGAAGAAGAAACCGTCGTTGGCCCCCTCAATCCAGTTGTCCACGATGACGCCGTCGCGATTGCCTACGTCGTACCAGACGCCGTTGGAGTTGGGTTGGTCAATGATCAGATTGTCGCGGAAAGTAACGCGGCGTGTCTGGTTGAAAATCTTCACCGCCGCCGGATAGTAACCGGTTAGCTGCTCGATGTTGTTCCGGCGGATGATGTTTTTCTCCAGAAGAACGTCGGACGATCCGATGACGTAGATCCCTTCCGTTCCGGTGTCGCTGATGAGTGAGTTCCTGATGATGAGGCCGTCGCCGCGAAAGTAGCCTGCAACCCGCGAACAATAAGATATGGTGACGTTCTCCAGTACCGTGCCGGTAGTCTCTTTCCCAAACGTGGCGGGATCGGACAACCCCACGGGTTCGTCAGTAGGTTCATCATTAATAGTGAAGTGCTTCTTCCCTTCCACTTCAAGTGCGCGGTAGGCGTACTGTGTAAAAGTGATTCCGCGAATCACCGGGCCTTTGTGGTCCGTGGTCTTGCCGTGGACCGGGCTGCTGGTTCGCACCAGCGCGCTATCAAAGGCGGTGATTTCCACTAGTTTGTTGGTGGGATCGGTGCCGATATATACATATCCGTTCTGATAATCGATGTAATAAGAGTGCGCGTCGAGTTCTCCCTCCCAACCCATCGATTTCAGGAACTCGCCGTCTATGAACACCATGTCGTTATTGAAGCGGTGCAGTGGGGTGCGCATGCCTTCACGGTTGCGCTGCCACCAACCCAGGGGCGATGCGGGGAACAGATGTGTCCATTTAGTGCGCCAGAGGTTACCGCGAAGTGTTTCCCACTGGGTGGCGACCTGCGTTCCCTTGAAGATTGGGCGCTCGTCGGCGTACGGCTGCATAGTGATGCCCTGGTTAAGGACCAGACCACCGGTGCGGTAGATGGCCCCGCGCAGTATGATCGCGTCGCCTGTCACCACTCTTTCGATGGCCGACTCGATCGTCGTGGGCTGCTCGAGTGCTGTGCCCGGCGAGTCGGCCTTTCCGTCCGGAGCAACGTAGTAGACGTGCGCGGCTTTCGGGACCTCGTAGCGTTGATCAATCGGCCCGTAGGGGCCGCCGGAGGGTTGTGCGGCTGCCAGCACGACGATCAATAACGGAAAACAGAACAGCAAACAGGAACGAAATCCAGGCGCAATTTCTCGAAGCGAAAACATGATGGGCCTCTTAAAGAAATAAGTTCACCATAAAAAACCAACTGGACACTATACGCAACTGAGGGCCTGCTGTCACCGCCGCAAAGCCTCCACCACAAACCGTGTTCGGGAATGGCAAAACGAAGATTTGTTTCAATCACATTACACTGGCGAAGGCCTGCGCTGTCGGTTCCCGTTCCTGGAAAATGATGTGTAAAATCACGAGTAGGCATTCCGTGTAATCGGGAAGGGGTTCTGTCTCCAGTTTTTGTAGTACCACTTGATGTTGTTTACGTCGGGTGGGCGAAGAATACCCTATGCACTCCCGCGCGCGGCGGGGTAGTGATGGGGAGAGCATTTTCTAATCAAGGAGAACATTCATGCCACATATCACCACCAAAGACGGCACACAGATTTACTACAAGGACTGGGGCTCAGGGCAGCCAGTGGTATTCAGCCACGGCTGGCCGCTCAGCTCCGATGCCTGGGATGACCAGATGATGTTCCTGGCTTCACGGGGATATCGTTGCATCGCCCACGACCGCCGCGGTCACGGCCGGTCAAGCCAACCCTGGGACGGCAACGAGATGAACACTTACGCCGATGATCTGGCAGAGTTGACCGCGAAGCTCGATCTGAAAGACGCGATCCACGTCGGGCATTCCACCGGGGGTGGAGAAGTGGCACGCTACATCGGCCGCCACGGCACCAAGCGGGTTGCTAAGGCTGTTCTCGTATCGGCTGTGCCGCCCCTCATGCTGAAAACACCTGCTAATCCCGGTGGCCTGCCGATCGAGGCTTTCGACCAGATACGGGATGCCGTCGCCAGTGACCGCTCTCAATTTTTCAAGGACCTGACCATGCTGTTCTACGGAGCGAACCGCCCCGGCGCCCGCGTCTCCCAGGGCGTGATGGATTATTTTTGGCTCCAGGGCATGATGTGCGGACACAAGGCCGCTTTCGACTGCATTAAGGCATTCTCTGAAACCGACTTCACCGAAGACCTCAAGAAGTTTGACGTGCCCACGCTCATCCTGCACGGCGATGACGACCAGATTGTGCCCATCGGCGCAGCCGCCCTGCTTTCGTCAAAGCTGGTCAAGGGAGCCACACTCAAGGTATATCCCGGCCTCCCGCACGGCATGTGTACCACCCACAAAGAACTGATCAATGCCGACCTGCACGCTTTCTTCCTGCGAAGCGGGCACATCGCAGCGTAATCAAGAAGTACTGAGGGAGACGAATATGCAACAGCCAAACACGATCGTCCTGATCCAGGCCTTGAACGAGATATCGAGGAGCTGCGCCGCGATCCCGGCGATTGCGGGCCTGGGTATCAATGAAATTGTTGAGCTACGCCTTGGATTGGGCGACCCATCACGCTGAGAGTGAAGCGGATAACGCGCGGATGAGCGCGTAGTCCTCTTTCTATCCCGACCAGGTGAGGGCCCGCTATCCATGATGCACAACCACGATAAAGGGATTATTGAAATACCCAGCAATTCCTCGGTGGATCAGACTGTGGAAAGGCTCAAGGGAATTCTCCAAGCAAAGGGCATCCGCCTGTTCACTGTGATTGATCACAGTGGCGAGGCGGCAAAGGTGGGAATGAAAATGCCTCCCACCAAGTTGTTGATCTTTGGAAATCCGAAGGTCGGCACTCCCCTGATGCTCGCCGCTCCCAGCGTTGCCATGGATCTTCCGCTAAAGATCCTGGTCCGCGAAGACAGCCAGGGGAGAGTCTGGATTTCCTACAACACGGCGGCGTATTTGCAGGAGCGCCACGGCCTGCCGCTGGAGTTGCTCAAGAGTGTCGCGGTTGTCGAAACGTTGGCGTCACAGGCTGGAGAGTAGTTCCTCAGCACAGACGGATCACGAGTTGGACCCGCATAACTATGGTTCGGGAGATCTTTGTGAAAAATATTCGACCTCTTAGTCTCTCTGTCGTATTGATTGCATTGTTGGTGTGTGCCTCTCTGCCGGGAGTAGCGCAAAGTTCAGGGACGATCACGTCGCGCACCGCTACGGTTGACGGCCTCAAGCTGCATTACCTGACCGCCGGACACGGCCCAACCATTATCCTGCTGCATGGCTATACCGAGACCTCACGCATGTGGAGGCCGATTATTCCAAAGCTCGCGGAAAAATTCACCGTCATCGCACCGGACCTGCCGGGGATAGGCGACTCGGGTATTCCGCAACACGGCCTGGATATGAAGTCCGCCGCGATTACCATTCACGCCCTGGCTAAATCACTCGGCGTCGAGAAAGCGATCGTTGTGGGCCACGATATCGGCCTTATGGTCGCCTACGCTTACGCCGCGCAGTTCCCGGCAGAAACTGAAAAGCTAGTGGTGCTGGATGCATTTCTTCCTGGCGTAGCCGGGTGGGAGGATGTGTATAACAACCCGCGAATCTGGCATTTCCGTTTCAATGGTCCAACTCCTGAGGCACTGGTTCGCGGACGGGAGCGCACCTACTTCGAGCACTACTGGAACGACTTCGCGGCGGACAAGACCCATTCGCTTTCCGAAGCCGATCGCGCCGCCTATACCTCGGCCTATGCCCGTCCCGGCAGAATGCGCGCCGGTTGGCAATATTTTGTTTCCTTTACTCAAGCTGCCAAGGACTTCGAAGAATTATCCAAAACCAAGCTGACCATGCCGGTGCTTGCGATTGGCGGCGAGAAGGCAAACGGCGCGATTCTGGGACAGCAGATGAAACTCGTGGCAACCGATGCCACGGTGGTCGTGCTGAAAAATACCGGGCATTGGGTTATGGAAGAAAACTTCAAAGAAACCAGCGACGCGTTGATGAAGTTTCTGGATTAAGGATTCTCAGTGAAAGCAGCAAGGATTCATAAATTCGGGCCACCGGAGGTCATCCTCGTCGAGGAAGTTGCGCGGCCCGCCCCAGGGCGTGACGAACTCTTGATTCGCGTCGGCGCCGCCGGGGTTGGGCCTTGGGACGCTCTGATTCGTGAGCACAAGAGTGTTGTGGACACTTCGCTTCCCTTGATTCTGGGTTCGGACTTGTCCGGTGTAATTGAAGAAGTCGGGCCGGAAGTTGACGGTTTCGAAACCGGAGAGCAAGTGTACGGGGTCACGAATCCCCAGTTTATCGGGGCCTATGCTGAGTACGCATTAGCATCCGCCAACTTGGTGGCCCGCAAGCCAGAGGGCATGGATGATGTGAAAGCAGCGTCCGTCCCGGTAGTCGCCGTAACCGCATGGCAAATGTTATTCGATTACGCCCAAGCCACAGCAGGACAAACGGTGCTGATCCACGGAGGCGCCGGGAATGTTGGCGCTTATGCGGTGCAGCTCGCAAGCCAAGCCGGCCTTCAAGTCGTCGCTACGGCTTCTTCGGACGATTCAAAGTATGTCGCAAGCCTCGGCGCCACACGAGTGCTGGATTACAAAGCGGAGAAATTTGAAGACGCCGTACCCGCGCTCGACATCGTTGTAGACACAGTAGGTGGCGAGACCCGCGAGCGCTCGATCAAAGTGCTGAAGCCAGGCGGTACATTGGTCTCTGTCGTTTCTCCCATCCCGGAATCCCTCAAGACGCCCGGTATTCGAACTGTGTTCTTTCTCGTCGAAGTCACGACCGCGCGATTGAATGCGCTTACTGACTTATTCGATCGGGGCAAGCTGACCGCGCAGGTTGGGACGGTGCTAAGTCTCGACCAGGCCCAAGCCGCACATCAGATGCTCGCGGGGGCCCCACACCAGCGCGGCAAGATCGTCCTGAGCATTAACGCAGGGCGAGGAGTGTGAAGATGAAAGCGCTCTTCATAGAAAAGCCCGGCGCCGTCAGTGGCCTGAAAATCAGCGACATACCAGTCCCCGCAGCAGGGCCACGGCCTGGTCTTATTTACGCTGCAAGCGACTGCACAAGATATAGATCGCGGCCTGCGTTTTCCACGATAAGGGTATCCGGATCTCCCTCGTAATTTTCCCGGCGGAATCCGGACGGATCAAGGTACCCAAGATTGATCTGACGGCAGGTGTCTGCGGGAAGCGCTGACGATAAGGTGATCGTGTAGCGCGGCACAATCTTGCCCTCCGCAGTCCGGCGTCCCGCAAAGCTGACGTGTGCCAGATGCGCGGCTACGCACAGGTTCTGCTGTAGCTCCTCGGACGTCTCCACCAGCTCTCGGATTCGTTCCAGCGGCATATAGCCATACTTCTTGATCAATGCGCCATGGATGTCCGACACCGAATTCAGGTGCGGCGCGTAAATGATCAGCTCGCCACCTTCTTCAATCACCGGGCCAAGGCGATAACTCGCTTTGCCCCCAACCCACAAATCCTCCAAGTGATGATCGAGCAAGGCTACTACCCGCCGATACTTTCTTCCTGTGTATTTGATATGAACGTGGCGGCTGACGTCGGCTGCCTTTCGCACCGCCTCCCGGAAATCACCACAGAAGAGGGCGTACGTCCGCAGGCGCGCATGGTCGCGAGAGACCACCGAGTTCAACAAAATAACACGCGCGGAAACGAAGTCGGCTGCTGCTTCGAATAAGTGGCGGGTTGGAGTTTCAACGCGGCCGATGACATTTTCAATGCTGGCCAGCGCTCCCAGCCAGTGGGTTGCGTGCGTCAGCTCGGGGCCGGCCACGCCTGGGAAAAAATATTTCGCGCCGCCGGAGAAGCCGGCGACTTCGTGCGGCATCGTCGTGCCAAAGATCAGGATGGTGTCGTACTGTCCCGGAGCCAGAAGGCGGTTGACTTTGAGATCTATGGGACGGTCAATTAATCCTCCCGTGATCTGTCGCACCCTGTCCGCACTAAGCTTGCCGATGGTGACCAGCTTTTCCGGGTTGGCCCAATCGTGATCGAAGACCTGCCCCAGCCCTGGAATTTGAGCGCGCTCAGCTCCAATTTTGGTCCGCTTCTCACCTTCGGTCATCGGCGAGTGAGTTCCCTGGGCCACTAAGGCATCAAACTTCCCAATCTTCCGCGTCTGCAAAATTTGGGACGCTAACGGAAATAAGACACTAGTGTTGTCGTCGCGGGTCTTGTCGGCCACGATCGCGAGAACTGACGAGCCTGGAGTAATATCGGAAAGAACGTCGCCTAAAATTTCGCGGAGCGCGGACGGAGACAGGTCCGACTGCGGACTGCCCGTACCGACAACATGCGACACGGGAGCGGAAATCACGCTCATACTCCGTTACCTCTTTTCTTCAAGCGTACATCCGAGGCAGGGGCGCTTCAACGCTGCTTCCCACCACCGCGATAAAGTGTCACAGGCTGCCGCGCCGGAACCTGAACCGTGGCGCTGTGGCTGGTATCAAGCGTAACCTGATAGGTCTGATTCTGCCAGTCCAAGTGGAGCCGCGAGTTACCTTCCAGTCCAAGGAGGGCTCGTTCTACTTCACGGCGAAACGGCTCAACCTGGTACGCGATCCCGGTGCAAACGTCATGATGGTTTTGGGCTATACGACTTCAAGTCCTTCCGACTGGATCGCTGCAAATGAGGGGACGGCAGTAAAATCGAAATCAATTCTGTATATGGGTTGATTCTAAGGACTGGTGAGCGCGGTAGGAATCGAACCTACAGCTAACTCCAAGCCTTTGGAACGTTCGCAACACGACAACCTTCGCAGCAAGCCGTCATTCCGGATTTCAAAAAAAGCGTGCTGGAAAATGTGCACATCATCCGAGCCGGCCAATTCGCTCAACGTTTCCAAGGCAAATGAAGATGGCCAATCTGCGGAGCAGACTGGCCGTCCTTTGAGCGCGATTACTGCACGATATGGATGGTCTTGCCATCCGTATCCAGTGTCCCCTTGATCCGGACCTGCTTTCCTTCAAATTTTTTCACCAAGTCTTGGTGATCGAGATTGTAGGAAGTGCCATCAGCCATTTGCAGAATGTACTTTTCACCGGATTTCACAATCGTTCCGGAAAAGACCTGGGCATCGGATTCTTCCGTTTGCGCCTGGGCTTCCGGTGAAGTCTGGCTGGGCACCTGCGTCGACGGTTGCTGCGGCTGCTGGGCTGCCGGCGGGTTGGGGGAGGGTTGTGGTTCGGGCGCCTGTTGCGCAGTAAGCAGACTGGGCAACATCGCCAGACCACAGCCAAGCAACAGCGACATCAAAAAGCGGGTAAGGTTCTTCATGGATCCTCCGGGGGGGAATTAGTTTCACCCCTATCTCAGCAACCGCCTTGCCACAAGCTCTGGATACAACCGGCATGTTCTGTAGAGCACAACGCACGCATCTCAATTACAAGCATTTAGGAGCACTGACCAAATTTTCATCTAGGGAGCGGATCAGGTAATTACCGACATTGAACTAGGGGAAACTTGGTAGCTAGATTGCGAGGGCTTGTTTATCGGTACTACGTATGACAGTGAAAAATTTTCTAGTCAGAGTTGCATCCGAATTCATTTCGAAAGAGGGATCTGGTGAACCCGTCGCGATTCGCCATACCGTTGGCGTTGACTCTTAAGCGGCAGCCATCTTTCGAGGGATATCTTTGCGTCTGACGTGCGCAACAGGCTTTTCGTGAAGTAACAGCTCAGTGGCTTGCACACGGCGTTCCGCATGAAACCATCTTTGTACGACACCTTTATTGAGAAAATTGCCTAAAGACAGCAAACTCATTCCCTGGTGGTGGGCCATCCAGCAACCTACGAGTTGGTAACGTTTCTTCCAGAATTTGCGGCGTGGAACGCTGAAATCCGCCGCCTCATAAAAGCCATAACTCCCGAACCATCCCATATTTTCCATTACTCGAAGATTGCGCATGGCTTCGCCAGGCTCAACGTCCAATGCCAGGAAGGTTGAGTAGGGAGAAATTACTACACCCTTGACTTCCCGTTTGCGTAAAGCGAGATGCTGGAGGCCAAAAGCGTAGTACTGGTAGTTCCCTGACTCGTCCAGTTTGCTGTATGCAGACTCGGATATGCCCCAGGGGAGTCCCTTGTTCGCGGCGTAGGTTTGTTGCGCCCGAACGGCTGCTATTCGGGACCGTTCCAGCAGAGTATTCGAATATGACCGCATCCAAAGTGATGGCATCAGGTATTCGAACAGTGTTCCTGTCCAGGAGAGCAGGACTGGCCTTCCGTGGTCGAGAGTATGGGCTCTGCCTAACAGGAACCAGCTTTCCTGCGGGATGTCCTCTTTGGCAATGGCGCAAAACACAGCCGTGCGTGATTCGGTCCCCAGCAGGTCATAGCAGGCGGTGTGCACACGGCGTGTCTCGAGATCGTACCCAACCGACAGCAATTTACGTTGCTTGTTCAACAGAAACCCGAAATCCATTTCATCGGCAAGCCGCCCGGCCTCGGTTGCAAGTTTTCTCAGTTCAGCAATGAGCCCAATGATCCTCGACCGGGCCGCGAATAGCCGCTCGTGAAACCGTTCAAATATTTCTCTCCGCTCGGTACCTCGCGAATGACGGACCCAATCTGTTCGCTCCGCCAGCTCATGGATGAACTCAGGGAGGTCTTCCAGACAAAGAGTGTCCATCAGCTTGAGATTCAGGGTCTCATCGCCGCGCAAGCTCGCAAATTCCGGGGATAACCAAGGAGCAAACGAATCAACTGCTTTACGGATGCTGCATAGACGAGCCAACGCTTCGTTCGCGATCCACTTGGCGTGGACTCGCTTGGCGCTCGCTGCATCCCGGTGGGCCTTCTCCAGAACTTCATTCGACAAGTTCAAGATAGACTGTAGCCAATTGTCTGTATCGGACTGACGCTGGCAAGCTCTCACCACTTTGCGCGACAAAATACGATTTGCGACCAATGCATGCAGATAATCCAGCAACCCTTCTGCGAGGCAGGGTTGTAGCACCGGCTGCCTCAGGCGGTCCAGGCAGCCTTGTTGGAGCGTCCAGAGTGAGGCCAGGAGATTGCCGCTGTCCACCGAGGAGACAAAGCGGGGAAGCAATGGTTCAAGGGTCCGCGTGTCGTACCAGTTCAGCAAGTGACCGTTGTGTTTCTTGAGCCTTGATATCGCGGCCATTGTTTGGCCGGTTTGCGAAACGAACTCTGGAACGGTGAGATACCCAAACTCACATGCTACCTGGCGCGCGTTTAGCAAGAGGCCAATGTTGGTCGGAGAAACACGGAATGCTACCGCCTCCGGTTGCTCTTGAATATTGTCTGGAATCAGCCAATTGTGTTCCTCGGTGCTTAACTCTGCGAAATAGCGCCAGGTCCTCATCGCACAACGGCGAAGGAACATTACATCCTTTGCCGATGCACGGTTCCGCGGCGGGAAGGGTGAGCGATTCAACCACAAAGCGACTACCTTGCATGAAGCCCAAAGTACCAGGATCGGCAAAGCAGCTTGGAGGGCATGAGGGCGGACCGCCCAGACCAATAAACCAAGGCAAAGCGCCAGCGCTGGCGTCCAATTCAGGTACACGTCAACCGGCGTGCGCCCAGAATGTCCCAACTCGGCTTCGGCGGCAGTTTCCCACTCGAGCAAGTGTTGCCTGGTAACAAATCGCCTGATCAAAGCACGCACGACCGCATCCACCGACAGCATGGTTTGATGAGCGATAAAGATCAATGTAAAAAGGAGGCCTACATTTGCATTGTAGAAACTACTGAATGCATCCCGGGCAATGGTTAGATTGAGAAAGAAGACAGCTTTAGCGAGATTAATCGCGAATTGGAGCCAGGTGGGTATGAAGAGAATGCAAACCGCAGCAATCGTCCAACGCCATGCTTGCCCCACAGGCAGGAGCCATCCCGCCACAAGCAACATAAACATTGCTGGTTCAACCAGGCTCCGGCGAAGGTTGTCTAATATCTTCCACCACGAAAGCAGTGAGATTGGATTGGCCACACGATCTGCGGACTCTTCCGGCACTCTTGGGAGCAGCCAACCGGCGATCTGCCAGTCTCCGCGCAGCCAGCGGTGCTTGCGGCGGTTGTAAGCACTGTAGTGAGACGGATAATCTTCGATCACTTCGATATCGCTGGCAAGGCCGGCACGGGCGTACGCGCCCTCGATGAGGTCATGACTGAGCAGGGCGTTGCGCGGGAATCTCTGGTCCAGAACGCGATGGACGGTATCGACTTCATAGATTCCTTTCCCCGTGAAGCTGCCCTCGCTGTAGAGGTCCTGATAAGCGTCGGAAACCGCTCGCGTGTAAATATCAAAACCAGTCTCCCCAGCATAAATAGCGGCCAGGCGGGAAGTGGTCGTACTCTGGACACTTACTCCCACGCGAGGCTGCAAAATTCCATACCCCGTGACCACAATGTTCTTCTCGGGATCGATCACCGCCTGGTTTAAGGGATGCGCCAGCGTTCCGATCATGCGCCGTGCCGTGCCACGAGGAAGCTCGGTATCGGCGTCCAAGGTAATCACATAGCGGATTTGCGGAAGTAGCGACAGCTCACCCACCTTTACGGGAAAGCTGTCGTACTGCCCTCGCAAAAGTTTGTTGAGGTCGAGCAATTTGCCGCGTTTGCGCTCCCATCCCATCCATGCCCTTTCACGCGGGTTATAAACGCGGTGCCGATGAAACATATAAAACGATCCCATTCCCTGCGCCGCGTACTTTGCATTCAGCTGATGGATCAGGTCAGCGCAGAGCGCAATTAATGGGCTGTCTTCACGAGCCGGTTCGCGCGTGTCGGGTAAATCCGTCAACAAAGCAAAATGGATGTTGGGGTCGTGGTTGCCGAGGAAACGTACCTCCAGGTCTTCCACCAGCCCTCGCACCTGCTTTTCGTTCAAAAGCAGGCTCGGTACGGCAACCATGGTCAAGCAATCGTCCGGGATGTCTCCGGAAAAGTCGAGTTTGGGGAGAATTTCCGGGGGAAGCAACGATGTGATCAATTGATTCATCAATTGCACGGCGCTCTGCGAGCACGGTAGTAGCAGGGCCAACATGGAAAACAGGATGACGAATATTGAACTGCCCGGATCGGTCAAATAGAAGACCATTGCCGCCATAATTGCGACAGACATCATTTGGATTCCCAACAGAAAAAATTCGTCCGGATACCTACGCAGCAGCGACTGGATTCTTTGTCCAAATGGCGGACGGAAATTCACCTTGCGTTGAATCAAGGGTGCACCCTTATCCAGCAGGTAAAACCCTACATGAGATTCGCGCAATGCGATCCGTGGATCGGCATAGTTACGCTTGCTGGCGTCCTGGGCCAGCGCCAGAACCTTACCAGCCACCTCGATTTCACTGAAATCTGAGTGATCGGCAATATTCGAGATCTTGTTGCGGTATAAATCTCGACTTTCGAAATCCATACTTGCGTATGCACCGGCAGGATCTTGCCGGAGGATCTTATCAATCTCGATGAGCGGATCGAGTGCGTCTTTCCAGGAAATTTGCCCAATCTCGCGAAGGCTGCGGATACAAGTGCCCACCGCGCTGGAGTTATCTGACGGGTCTCGCAGCACCAGTGCGCCGCGCTGCGCAACTTGTTCCAGCAAGACCAGCTTCAATACAGAAACCAGCGCCCACAATTCCCGTAATTGCAGACTACTGGTCTTCTGAAATACATCTACGAAGAGTGTGAATTCCTGTTCATTAAAATCGTAGGACACGCTTTCAAGAAAGCTGCGTCCAAGGGCCAAAACACGAGGAAGAACATGATGGTGGGCATCTCGAACGTACGGTAATTTTTTTTGTTGCCGCAGCAGGCCATTCACGTTTTGCAGCTCTGTGTAAAACAGGCGGCTGTTGTCGTAGAGCCAGCGGAAATCGTCAGAGATGGGCGATTGGGGGATTGGACCATCCAACTGTGCAAGGATGGGCTTTAGCGCCCGCGTTACCGCCGCAGTTTCGTCGGCAAGCACGTGGGAAATTGTCGGGTTCGGCAACCAAGCCAATTCGGACGCCAGTGCTTCAGCTTTACGATGTAACGATCTCGGGTCGTGGATCGTATGGGCCGGATCGCGAAGCCGTTCACTCTCAGCGGAAATGATCTCCAAATGTGTATTCTGCGGCATTGATATCAATCTCTAACGGTAATTTGCTGCTTGCATCTCAAACATTTCTGCGTAATGTCCGCCCAGGCGCGCCAGCTCTTCATGGCTGCCGTCTTCGGCAATCTTCCCGTTTTCCAATACAACAATGCGATCCGCCATGCGCACGGTAGAAAAACGGTGCGAAATAAATAGACGCAGTTTTGCCCGTGGTCAATTCGGCGAAGCGTTGGAAAACTTCAAATTCGCTGCGAGCGTCAAGGGCGGCGGTGGGCTCGTCAAGGATGAGAACTTGGGCGTCCCGAAGATATGCCCGTGCCAGCGCGACCTTCTGCCACTCCCCGCCCGAGAGATCCACTCCGTGTTCAAAACGGCGCCCGAGCATTTGCTCGTAATCCCTTGGAAGCCTTTCAATCACTTCGTTGGCCATGCTTTTGCCGGCGGCGGCTTTCAGGAGTTCAAGATTTGCTCCCTGATCGATTTGTCCTACGGCAATGTTTTCCCGGGCAGTCATCTCATAACGCATGAAGTCCTGAAAGATGACACCAATCTCCCGATAAAGGTCTTCCAGATCGTATTCACGAATATCGATCCCATCCAATAGGATTTGCCCTTCCGTCGGGTCATAGAGACGCGTAAGTAGCTTGACTAGTGTGGTTTTGCCCTCACCATTCTCCCCGATCAATGCCACACGCTCACCCACCTGAAGACGGAGGTTCAAACCATCGAGTACCAACCGGGAATTCCCCGGATACTGAAACGACACGTCGCGAAACTCAAAGCCCTGCATGATGGGCCGGGGCGCCGGAAGCGCATTTGGCTTCGAGCGAATGGTGGGCTTCATGCCGAAAAATGCAAGCAAATCAGTAAGGAACAAAGCCTGATCTGCGATGCTCGACAGCGTAGAGAAGATTTGTTGAATATTCCCACTCGCCTGCACGATGGCGCCAGTCAAGAAAGTCAGGGTGCCGATTGTCAGAGAGCCGGCTATCGTGCGCCAGATGACGTACACATAGGCGGAGTAATAACCCGCTGTCCCGATCATGGACAAAAAAGATCCAGCCACCAGCCGGCGGCGCGCCAGATCCACGTTCTCCACATAAATCTGGTCTGAAAGCTTGGTAAACCGCTCGATCAGGAAATCCCTCAGCCCAAAAAGCTTGAGTTCTTTAGCTGCTTCCCGGCTTCCGCCCAGCACGCGCAGGTAATCAAGCTCCCGGCGAACCGGCGTTTGCCGGAAATTTCGCGCATAGCCGAGAAAAGCAAAATGGCTTTCTCCCAGGAATGCCGGGAGTATCCCGACAATGAGAAGCAACAGGAGCCACGGAGAGAATATTAGGATCGAAACGGAAAGAGATGCTGCCGTGATTACCTGCTGAATCAGACGGCCAATGGATTGAATCATTCCCAGACGATCAGTGGCTTGCACCCGCGCCCGCTCAAGCCGGTCGTAGAAAACCGGATCTTCATATGCCGTCAGATCCAGGCTTGCGGCGTGCTGCATCACTTGAATACTGACGTGGCGCGTATACTTGTCGGCAAGCAAGGAGTCTAGATAATCAATCGTTCGACTCAACGCACTGCCAAAGATGGCAATGCCGAATTCCGCTGCGACTAACCACCACAACGATTTTCCAACCGGCTGGTGTTCCGTAACCGACCGAACGATCGTGTCGATAATGAGTTTTGTGATCCACAGCGCAGCCAAGGGGAGGAGCGAGGAAACCAGGCGAAATACGAGCCCTAAGGAGACCACGAGTCGACCCGATTGCCAGACGATTTTCAGGACAGGTGGTACATTGCGCATTGCTGAGATGCGCTCTTTCCATCCGCTCCAGAAGCTTTCACGTTGTGCCATTTCTCTGATTCGCTGAATTCAAAAGTGCTTGAATCAAGATGCCTAAGCTGTTTTTGGGGTTTTCGCAGATCTTTGAAATACAGTGATTTAGACCCCTATGACTAGGTCGCCCTTAGTCTGCTAGTTCACGTCAGGT
This sequence comes from uncultured Acidobacteriota bacterium, assembly GCA_963837365.1. GTDB lineage: Bacteria > Acidobacteriota > Terriglobia > Terriglobales > Acidobacteriaceae > CAWBXL01. The sequence continues at coordinate 160,924 of CAWIMW010000001.1, read as the reverse complement.
TCCGATTTGCCCGATTTACCTCCCATGAACCTAAAAAAACATGAACGCAAAGGAATGCTCGCCTGACGATCGCCTCACATGTACTTTCGATTGTTTATGTTGTAGGCACAGGGGGGGCACAAAAAGACTCTCGCAAAATGAACAAAACCGGCTCAGAAAAATGAGCTTACTCTAAATTGCCCCTGAATGCGCAGGAAATATATTCATAGCGATGGGAAAGAATGTTATGTGGAGCATCTCCGCACGATAGATTTTTTTGATGGACCTAATATCTTTTGAATCCGGCCCGACCCATACCGCGGCGCGCTTCTTCGCTCTTCATGAAGGTCTTCCAGACAAATCCGGAGCGGACATTTTCCGCCATCAGTAAGGTAATTCCCGTATCGATACCGATCACATCGGTGTCGTACCAATTCGTAAGTGGGTTGAAAGCATTCACAAATCCGTATTTTGTATAGGCGTTGGGGTAGTGCGTCTTGATTGTCCGCAGCACACGCATTACGGGCTGAGGCAAGAATGGCAGCGATCCTGCCGACGCGCTAGGCACGATGGTTCCATCAATCGGACCGACTTGAGGCGGACCACCCCAAATCACATATCCGTTAGGTGAGTCCGATGCTGTAATGCCCCACAAATCTTCGCTGTAGCTGGGGAACTTCTTCCCCAACTCGAGACAGAACAACCGGTGGACCTCCGTTGCAGTGATCGAGTTCTTGAAATAGTCGGCATACTTGTCGCGCCGCCCGCGAAAATCAAACCAGGCTTGCGAGTACTGGTGAACAAACAGAGGTGCAAACGAGCCGATATAGCGTAATCCGTGGTATTCAAACTTAAGCCGCTTCCAAGCGGTCCAGGTATCATCGCGCAGCGGGAAGTTGTTGGACCCCAAACCGAGTAGATACATCATCATCAACTCGCTGTAATTGTCCCAGCGATACGGGAGAAAACCGATCTCAGGTGTCCACCCATGGGGCAAGAGAGAGGTGTCTTCCGAAAGCCAGGTCCATTCCACGCGGCTGAAAATGTCGTCTGCCAAGGCCTGCACTTCCGCGGCATGGAAGTATTCCCGACAAGACAGGACCCCACACAATAAGATTGCAGTATCTACCGAAGAGACCTCTGCATCCCAGACCCGCTCTCCAGTATTGATATTTGCCCAGTGGTAGAAAAACCCGCGGTGGTTGGGGAGTTTGCCCCAAAGGGAACGCAAAGTCACCAAAACGCGTTCCAAGGCTGCTGAATGGGAAACAAAACCGCGATGATCCCCAATACAGAGCGCGGTCAGACCAAACCCCGTAGCCGCAATGCTGCCGACAATCCCCGCGTCCGCGACACGAACATTACAACGGTCTTTGACCACACCGGTTTTGGGGTCAGCCTGCTCCCAGAAATACTGGAAAGTATCTTTCTCCAGGTCATTCAATAGCTGGTCATCGTCGAGGGAAAGCTCGGACGATTCTTTGTCGGCCGCAGACGCAGAAGTGCAAAGGGTCAGTGTGGACAGCGGGATACAACCAGCCAGACCAAGAAGCTGTCTTACGAAATCCCGACGCAGCAGTTGTTCGTTGCTCATTTCTCTCATGGACCGGTTGAAAAATTCTAAACGATTCATCGGCCGAACAAAATTGCTTGACTGTCTCGTAGAATAATCCTAGAGAAGCTGGATGTTTAAAGTAAGGACAAAATGGTTGGGGATCGGGCTGGGTGCCGTGATTTGCGCGGTCCTGATCAGTTTCTTTGTGCTCCACCGGCTGCGCGCTCCCATTACCCTGGTGGGCGCGGTCACCATCAAAGACTCCGACGAACGGAATGAACTACCGATTGCCAATGTTGAAGTCGCAGTCGCGAATGGCCAGGCAGAAGCTCCCACAAAAACTGACGCCGCTGGGTTGTTTGTCATCAAGTTGCAGAAAGGGATTAGAAAGGGCTATCCGATCATCCTGGAATTCCGCCATCCTAACTATCAGCCAATGGAGCTGAAGGAACCTGTGGAGGAGAAACTTTATGTTGTTCGCTTGACCCCCATCAGCGAGAAGATCCGCGCAACTCCGTCCGTGGTAATCGGGAACGTGCGGGTTCGTTACTCGATTAAAGCGGAGCGCACGATGAACGTCGGGAGTGCAGTAAAGACCTTCGAAGTGAAGAACAAGGGCAATATACCGTGCGATGGGAAGGCCCCTTGCTCACCCGATGGAAAATGGAAAGCGGCTAAGGGGGCGATCACGCTGGATGCCGGCACGGCAAATGAATTCTTAAATGCTCGTGTTTCTTGCATCGCGGGTCCATGCCCTTTCACCAAGGTCGAGTCTGAAGATTTTTCGCGGCCTGGCCAAACAATTACGGCCGAAGCTCTCACATGGTCTGATACGGCTACGTTCCTGGTGGAAGCCGAGGTCATCCACGTCATGCAGAGCGACATTAATCACCAGTTATATCCGGTCATATTTGGCTCAGCTATGAATTTCACTTTGCCATCGGACGCGGAGGGGGTCAGTTTGGAGGCAGACGTTGGCGGCGAAACTGTCATCTATCCGCTGGGCCCTGATCTTTTCCTGAGCTGGGCAACCTGCAATTCAAGATCAGATAGTGACAAGACCAATATTTTCCGTTGTGACCTTAAGCCCGGTTACCGTTTCGAGTAGCCCACAATGCAAATCGCGAGATCAGTTGCAAATGTCAGGACTGCGCTTACATTGTGCCGGTAAGAGAAGCGTGCGCCGTCCCGGTCTCTACCAGCGGGACAGCACATCGTTGCTCTGGTCCTTGTCTTCGCGTTCTCTTTCCGAGAATCGGCGCTGTCTCGCGCGTATCTTCAGTTTCCGAGTCCTCCAGCCAGTGAGTTCCGTCGATCATCAGTAGTTCTCGAATCCTCAGCTTTGCCTTGTGCAGCTGTGATTTGGAATTCCCTACTGAGCACCCCAACATGGATGCGATTTCGTGATGTTGGTATCCTTCGACTTCATGCAGGAGAAATATTTTCCGGTACCCTTCCGGCAATTCTTTAATCGCGCGGATCAGGGCAAGCCGGTCTACGGTACTGGAAAGTTCCGGATCGTCCTTTCCAAAATCCCGTGGCACAAACGAATCGTTTATGCAGACGGGTTCGTCTAGGGACACTTGCTTCGGTTTGCGCTTGCGCAGACTCATCAATACGGTGTTGACGGCCACCCGGTAGAGCCATGTTGAAAAGGCCGAATCTCCGCGAAAGGTTGCCAACTTGCGGAAGACCTGGATAAAGGCATCCTGGGTCAAATCTTCAGCATCCGCGATGTCGCCGGTCATTAGCAGGCACAGCGAATAGACGCGCTTCTTATGCTGTTCAAAGAGGACCCCAAAGGCCTCTCCGTCCCCTTCGCGGGCTCGGGTCACAAGGTCATGGCTGGATCCCGCGTGGGGCCGTGGTAAATCGGACGTATGGACTGCCGTACCACCTATCAAATGTGCGCAAGCGCTCATGTCGGACTCCTTTGAAGAGATAGTTCCACATCACCGAATCAGCTTAGCCAGCACACAAGAAATGAAGAATCCAGTTGCTCGTGTAGCTATTTAGGTATGTTGCTGTAGAACTTCCCAGGGAAAGAATTGAGACGCCGCGCCTATTCGTACTTTGAGTGGTTCGAAAGCGGATCTGCCACAACAACTTGGGACCACACAACTGCCAGCCCATTATTCGCGTCGTAACTCCGCGCACTAACGGGTGAAGGACCCTAAACGCTCTCCAAATCTCTGGGGAGAGCAGCTGCTTTCCAAGGACTGGGCTTATGACGCCATATCGCATACTGATTGCGGATGACCATGAAATCGTGCGACATGGCCTACGTGTTTTACTTCAGGGGCATGTGGAGTGGGAGATTTGTGCTGAGGCAATGGACGGACGGGAGGCCATCGAAAAAACAATTCGACTAAAGCCTGACCTGGCAATCCTGGACATAAGGATGCCAATAATTAATGGGTTGGAAGCCACTAGAAAAATTCTGGAGGTCGAGCCACAGATTGCAGTATTAGTCCTAACCATTGACGAATCCGAACACGTCTTTCGCGAGGCTCTCAAAGCCGGGGCCAGGGGTTTTCTCCGAAAGTCCGAGGCCGGTCAAAGCCTCAGGACGGCCGTCGAAGGATTACAGCGTGGCCAGGCATTTGTAACCTCCAAGAGTTGGAATCCCCCCATTGAAGGTCGATTGAGCGACCACGAACGGACGCCGGCCACGGACCTCGATCGTAGTCGTTTGACTCCGCGTGAAACTGAAATCGTGCAACTGTTGGCGGAGGGCAAAACGAGCAAAGAGGTTTCTGCGGCGCTTGGCATTAGCGTGAAGACCACCGAAACCCATCGTGCCAACATCATGCGCAAACTGAACTTCCATTCCGTGAGCCAACTCGTTATGTACGCAGTCCGCAATAATTTACTTCGTTCCCACATCTAGTCCGGCGGTCGCCGCTCAAAGCGGTTGCGAACACAAATGAGAAAGAGATGGGGCAGCACATTGAGAATGTGTCTGCCCCAGTTTCGCGTCGGTTTTTCAGAATTGATCCAAGTTTGCCATGACTCTGGCAGCTGCACAATACAGGGAATCATCTAGTCTGCGACCAATCTTCCCTCAGAGCGAAGAGCTTGCAGGAAAGTATGGCTGATGTATACACAGGCACTGCAATGCTGGCACCAGATGAAGGGATGCCTCCGATTTGCATAGACAGCCCTGCGCCCCCGCGTCTTTTGCCGCCTTGACCGCCTGCAAGGGATCATGCTGGGTGAAGATCAAAATCTCTATTTCCGGAAGGAGTCTGTGAATCTGGCGGGTTGCTTCCAAGCCGTCCATGACAGGCATACTGATGTCCATCACGATGATCTCAGGTTTAAGGTCAATTGCCATCCTCACGGCCTCACATCCGTTATTTGCTTCCCCGCACAACTGGAATGTTTTCTGTTCCTCAAGCAAGTGCTTCAGTGCCTTGCAGATGGCATCCTGGTCATCCACGATCAATACGCGGTGAATGCCGGCGGGCAAATCCATTTGGCGAGCGGTGGAAGTGGTGGTAGTCATAAGTGAATACCAATGGTTCCAGCCAGGAGTACGATCTGGAAACAAATCCGAAGATGTTAATCGTGAGTCTATTCCTCGTGCCGCTGAGAATATCTCCGGGTATTCAGGTATGAAGGCGAATAATTCGCTCTAGTGACCACTGGCTTTCTTTGCTCCTTACCTAATTCACAAGGGAAATACATTTTTCAGCGGATAGGAAGAATGAATGAAAGAGTCCACCTTCTAGGGCAGGAGTAACCAAAATGAAGATGACATGCCAGGTGTGGACAATCGCGATAGTTGCACTGCTGGGATGTTTCCCGGCACAAGCGCGGGCCGATTCGATCGCCTTGCGTGATGGGCGTTTGATTCAGGGCAAGTTTGCCGGCGGCACACAAGGAGTGATTGCATTTGCCGCCAACGGCACAACGGAATATTACGAGGTAGACAACATCATCATGATGACATTCGGAGACGATGACGCGAATTCCCAAACGCGATCTACGCAGCCGAACGCAGTGGGCAGGATACCTACACTTCCGTCTGAGATACCGCAACCATCTTCGCACAAGTCCGACCCAGCCTCTCCGGCGCCTGTAGAGGAATCCCTGCGAAACAAGTTAGAGCCGATCCGGACATCCGTTGAATGGACACCACAGATCACCGAACGATCATGCCGAGGCCGATTCCACATTTACGATATTGTTGCGAACCGCATAGAGGACCAGCTCGCTTACGGAATGTAGATCCAGTTTGCGCATGATGTTGGAACGGTGCGTTTCGGCGGTCTTAACACTAATATTGAGCGCCACTGCGACTTCCTTCGCACTTTTTCCTTCTGATAACAACTGCACAATTTCCCGTTCGCGAGCGGTAAGTGGACTGGCCGAAGCACCTCGTAACGCGCCGGGTCCACCTTTGAGGAAGCCATTCAACACCATCGAGGCAACCTTCGAGGTGAAATAAGTCTTGTTCTGCCGCAAAGATTCAATTGCCGTCACCAAATCCCGAGCCGCATCCGATTTAAGAACAAAACCGGACGCCCCCGCGGTCAGTACTTCGTGAATGAGTTGGTCCGAGTCGTGGAACGTCAATACCAACACCTTGGCCTTTGGGTTCAGCTTAAGAATTTGACGCGTGGCTTCCAACCCATTGAGATTCGGCATGGCCACATCCAAGACAATAATATCGGGACGCAATTCGGTCACTTTTCTCAAGAGTTCGCGTCCGTCCGCAGCCTCTCCGCACACCTGCCACTCGGGTTGCGACTCCAAAAGCGAGCACAATCCACGCCTGACCACCTCGTGATCATCCGCTACAAGAATCCGCAAGCTATTCATAAGGGTCAACCTTTCTGAATCCACACTGTTGGAACAACGACCATAAAGGATTTCGAACCCTGGGTTGCTTTGGGTACTTGCATCGGAATGACCAAACCCACAGCCTCCCACCAAATTGCTGGAAACAAACCAGCAAAACCAGATCTGGAATTCTAGAATCGAGTAATTCTTACTTTTTGTTCTATCAGAATGTAGAATTCATCCGAATGTAGAATTCATCGTGATCCAACCACTACATTGTTTCCTGTAGGTCGGGCCTATTCTCTCAGCGGACCGCATCCTCAACCCCTGCGGAACCAAAAAACGTGCCCCCTCTTATGACAGTATCCAAGGCTTTGACCAAGTCGCGTGCCGCATTATGTTTTAGGACCAACCCATGCGCCCCGCTTCCGCGGACTGCATGTTCCACGGTGGTGCTGTCATGCATGGTGAACATCACCACCCTGCTGCGGGGAGCACTTTGCAATACCCGGCGAGCCACATCGATTCCACTCATTTGCGGCAGAGTAATGTCCAGGATAATGACGTCGGGGTCCAAAGTTTCAACCTGCTTGACCGCCTCCTGACCGTTGGCCGCCTCGCCACAAACCTCCCAATCCAAGCGCTTCCTGAGGATTGCTCGTATTCCCTCGCGCACAACGTCATGGTCGTCAGCGATAAGTATTCGAATCGACACTAATTTCCCTTTGTACTCAACTAAATAGAGGCTTCGCCAACCTCAATAAAAGCGGAAGTGGCAACAAGTTTAGTCCCTTATATTGCGATAAAACAATCCTGTCTTTCACGTCATGAAGATACAGTTTTTGCCTGATTGCGCTTGATATTGAATGAGCGGTGGGTAATATGCTGTTTTTGAGCCTCCCGTTCTCAAGCTTCCTACATTGGTCTGAAAATCGAGGTGTATCGCCAGACAACCTTCATCCACTTACTTTCGTCTCACTTCAGCACTTTCAGTACCCGAATACCAAAAGTCATCCTGGCTATGTGCAGTTCCTAATGACTCTTACTGTTTTGCAGAACTTCGCATGGGAGGAGATGCAGTGCTCGAAGGACAACTAGAGAGGGCCCACCCACATCGGACTGATTTTGCGGAGCACTTGGGAAAATTACGAGGCGAAGCCAAAGGCACTGAGACTCATGGGAGTGCCAAGATTCCATTTCTGGTGGACCTGGTAAGACGACTCCGCGAAAATGACACCATGTTCCGGATCATGACCGGATCGTTTCGCACGCTGCAAAAAATCGGGTTCAATCTGAGTCCGAATCATTTCTATTTTCCAATCCCCGATATCTCTGAACTGACGAGCCGTCCATGGCCTGTCCATGCCCTTCCCGCGGGGTTTGACCTGAATCTGGAACGTCAACTCGCCTTCCTTAACACCTGCGTATCACGGTATGGGAATGAGATTTCATTTGCACCGGGGGCCACCAATGCCGCCTTTGGCTATCACTACAGCAATGGTTTTTTTGAAGCAGTGGACGCAGAAATCGCCTATTGCTTCGTGCGTGAGTCTAAGCCGTCCCGGGTGGTCGAAATCGGAAGCGGCTTTAGCAGCTGCGTGCTGGCCCATGCCTTGCAGCTAAACTGGGAACGCGACGGGGTCAGAGGCGACTTGACGTCGATCGACCCATTCCCCAGCCCAATGCTGCCCAAACAGTTCCACCGAATTCGGCTCCTCCCAAACCGGATCCAGGATGTTGATCTTGAGGAATTCACATCGCTTAAAGCGGGTGACATCCTCTTCATCGATTCCAGCCACGTAGTGAGCACCGGCAACGACGTCATCCGGGAGTATCTGGAAATCCTTCCTCGTTTGCAGAGTGGCGTGATCGTGCATATACACGACATCTTTTTGCCGGCCGATTATCCACGCAAAATGGTCGTCGAGAACCTGGTCTTCTGGTCTGAACAATACTTGCTTCAGGCCTTCTTGACGTTCAACCCAGCATTTGAAGTTCTCTGGGGCAGCAGTGCAATGCAGATATTCCATCCTGAAGCCCTGGAAGCGGCGTTCCCAGCCTGGAAGCAAAGCTATCGGGTGATGCCCGCAAATGGCCGGCGCTTTATTCCAACCGTGGATGGAGAACGCGTGTGGCCCTCCAGCTTCTGGATGAGGCGCGTCTAGGCATCCACTCGACGCGCCTTAAGTTTCCCTGTCTCGCTCTGCACGTTTACCAAATACCTTTATCGCTCTTGGTGATCTTCAGACTGATGAATGCGGCAATCGCCAGCGGTGGGAGGAGACTAAGACGGGCAACGGCTCGAAGATCGCCATTGCCGGCTGTGTGTGTCAGCTGCCTGCCGTAGAGTTTGGCACCGTCCATCACGATCGGGATCCGCAGGAACCGATGCTGTACATAGACCTTATCCAGCGAGAACTGAGCGGATTCCCGAACTTCAACGGGTAGATCTATGTCCTCTCCGTAACAGCGCACGTACTCAGTCACGAGTACGAGCAGAGTAGCTATCCCCGGCCAGATCCCCCCGAGTTCGGCGGCTTTCTTAAGCTCAAGGAAGTCAATTGCCTTGGCGCGAAGGAGGTCCGCGATATTCGTTATGTCGCAAAGACGCATGTAGAAATGGCGATACATGCGCTGCAAGGTGGCAGCAACGATGCGTTCTTCCGGAGCGGGCACCATGAAGATATAGCTGCCGATTTCCCTTTTCCTCCGGCGTTGTCCCAACCTGGTTGCCAACAGTTCATGTTCGCCGGTCTGGCCGAGGTATTTCACATGCACTTCAAGCAATTCCCTCAGGCCAGGAATCTGAAAGTTCCATTTGCCCGCCAGCCGGTCTCCCCAGCTTCTTGGTTGCACCCGCGCACCGAACTTTTTCGTCAGCGTGCTGATAAGAACTTCCCTACGCCCGCTGGTGAATAGATCCAGGTCCCCACCCAGATCAGGCCAGTGATCGAGAGATTTGATGACGGTGGCCGGGCATCCAGCGCGTTCCAGTCCATGACAAATTACGTCCAGATAGGCCAAGGCGGCAGAAATTCGCTGTTGTTCGGCTGCAAGGCGCTGGCCAAGACGTTCAGAAAGCAGGCGGTGGCCATCCCCATCCGCGACCACTTTCAGCGCGCCTAGTGCGCGAACGGTCACATGGTGAACGTCGGCAAGCTCGAATAGCGTGGTTAGGTCTTCTTCGGTGAACCCCGGGAAATATTGCAGTTCACCCGGAGCTGCATTGAGTACGCCCGCCCCGTCTACGTGACCATTCAAGCGTTTATTGAACAGCAAGGACGACAGTAGCCCCAGACAAGCACTCTCGGTGCCATCGCGGAGATTGTTCCCAGCAGATAAAGCAGGGTTTGCAATAGCGCTCACGAACCCGACCTCCCTGACGGTGTCTTGTCACAGCCATTCAGCCCAGCCTCGATTTCAGTCCCTTCCTCATAGTCATTCCAGGTTGCGATCAACAAGAACGGCAATGGGTTGGACTGGTCGTAGTAACGACGGTAGATCTTCAGTGTGTCCTCGAAGGTCTTGCCACAACGCCTGTCCATATGGCGATTGAGTCCCCAGGATGCGCGGGTGTCATTAAAGCCCGGCCATGCACCTCCCACGGCGATCTTGTCTGGATATTTCGTCTTCATCTTTTTATAAAAGTTCTCAAGGTACTGTTCGCCCCAATCACTGCCATCAGGCTCCCACTTGTGGCTGGGATGGACCCAGGCATATTGGCCGTCGAAAGCATTGACGTACTGCGGCGGTGGTTCATCAAAGTAGATAAGCCATGGCGGAGGGTTCCATGTGTTGACCCGCCGCCGGACGACATTCCAGTCGGTGTGACCGAACTTTGGGGAAGACAAACACTACAGGACGGCCTTGATATAGAAGATACGCATCCCTACCGGTCGCATTTGGACCGATGTAGCTCTTGTACGCCTTGTCCATGGCCTGCAACGCCTCTTCGGTTGCATGTCCGTTGTCTTCCTGGGTCTCGTCGTACATCAGTGCGACGTGGAAGTTGTTTTGACTGGCAAGGTTCTGCATCAGGGCGTAACTGCGGTCCAGAAAGGGTTGCCGGTCACCGTACCAGTCCACGACAAAGGCATAAATCCCCATCTCTTTCGCGTGCGCAATCTGCTTGCGCAAGACGGCGGGATCCTGCGAGTTGTACCCGACGTCGATGTGATTGGGATCGCCGAACCACGGTTGGTAATCCGCAAGCACCTTGGGATAGCTTTCTGTTCCGCGCAATTGCCGCTTGATGTTCACGCGCGCGTCGTGTCTTTCACATCCGCCCGAAACGAAACACAAGGCAACTACCCAGTAGAAGAACGATTGATGGAGACGTTTCATTAGTGGAATCGGCCTACTTTTGGATGAGAAACAAAGGAGGAACGTTATCCCGGTTCGGCCACTGCGCTAGGGTTGGTTCTCGGGAATGGGATCAAAGGAACGCACGAACCACCGGTCGGCCCCGGGCGTCATCAGTACGAGGTAGTTCTGCACGATGTTTTCCTGATGGATGAGGTTGTTACCATCGAAGATCCGGATTTCGAGATTCGCGCGATCCACCAACTGCATCTCGCCACCATCCACAGAATAGAACACAGCTTTCACCTCATGCCCATGGTCCGTATAGAGAACGCGAATGTTGCTGCTCTTTTGCTCGTGAAATTCTCTGGCTGAGTTTACTCCTGGCAAATCCGGTGAAATAGTCGCCTAGCACGGAGGCATCGTTGTTCGCCAAAGCTGATTCAAAGTCCCTTACGGCCCTCGCATAGTCGCGAGTAATGTTCTTGCCTGTAAGCTCTTCGATGGGCCGTGGGCCAATGGAGTCCGCGTTCAACCGTACGTTTGGCAATGGACCAGTATTCTGTTGAGTGAAGCCCAACTGACAAAGGACACACGCCGCTGTCAGGATTGCCGTCATGCCCCAAACAGCCGCGTTCTTTCGCGCACATTTCATCAGGTTCCCTCACCGAGCGCGATTTCATTTCCGGTGACAACTCCGGAGGCTACTGAGATTCTGGCGCTCCCACGAATCGGAAGCTCGGTGCGGGCTATGCCCTTCTTGATGGGGGCATCCACAGTCGTCTTTCCCTGAGTGTCAACCACCGTAAAAGAAACTACAGTTCCATCCGGTACAGGATTGCCGCTACAGTCACGGACCGGTTCAGTTTGTATGAGAACGCCTTTTTTATTCCTCTCCACTTTGATCCGCAGATCACAGGCATCGGATGCTACCTGTTGGACCATTCTTGTTTCCGTGAGCTGGCCAAGAGACGCCGTGACTTTGACCGGGCCTTCTCGCGGCGTAGAGTCCAATCGAATCCAGGCCACACCACGGTCCGTTCGGTTAATCCGGGAATACAAAGATCCGTTCTTGGGTGTCACGCGGAACTCCACGGTGGCGGGCGCCAAGACCGGATTGTGGAACTTGTCAAAAACGAAGGCGGTTGCATTGATCGCATCGCGGATTGACACCGGAACACGCGAAGGATGCAAGAGAAAGCTAAGATGTTCCGGTTTTGCTGCGCTTACATAAAAGTAATTGCTCGCGCAACCATCGGAACCGCAGACGATCGCTACGTACCGCCCGGCGCTCTGAGTCTCTTCTGGCCCAACCGAGATAGTGCCTCCCAAGTCGATCTGGCGCTTCGCAACGCGTCCGGGCCCAATCAAGTAGAAGGTCGCCTTCCCACTTCCTGAACTGGCAATGGATAAACCCGTTCCGGCCGTCACTTCGGGCGGCGTGCGCAGTTCCGCCCCGTAGACCAGCACACTGGCAAGAGTGAGCCACATCGTGAAAAGACAAGGTATCTTCCGCATGGTATTTACGAAACCGTTCGTGCGCTGTAGTGATTTACGCTCACGTGATAACTCTGGACCTTGGACGCTATGTCTTCCGGCAAGTCCACGGCAAAAGGTACTGGGACCTGCGGCAGCAACGCCCGGCTCACGTATCCGGCCGAGACCCAGATCACCTTACCGTTCGCGTCGTAATACGCGGCCACCACCTGGGCGATATCAACGGACTGTCCGCTCTGGTTGATCAAATTGCCGCGCAGGACATTTTTTCCCATTTCGTCCTTATCCATTTTTTGGTCGGTGACCGCAATTACAGGATCCGCGCTCGCGGGCACAAGGTTAGCGTGGGCGGCGATGCGGACGCTCTTGATTTGACTCAACCGCGCGCCAGGAAAATCAATGCGATAAGGAGCGACCTGCTTGGGCAACAGCGAATGCGATGTGGTATCAAAACTGCCTTCGTCGTCCATGGCGGAGCCGTCGGGACGCAGCAGCGTGGCATTCACAGTTACGTAAGCGGGTACCGTATCCTCATTTACAACTTCGCCGACAATCACCACGCGGTCCGGCCGCTCCACTGCATTCATGGACATCACACGCACCTGCGGCGTATCGACGTTATTGACGCCCCAATCGTCCCCGGGGCCGCGCCCTATGACGTCCCATCGCAGATAGTTCACAGGGATGACCTGGGGAGGAACTTCGGGGAAATCGGGTTTCGGCCAGACAATCTTCCATACATAGCCTTCATGCTTTAGATGTAAATCCAAAACGTCATCCAGGGGCCCGACGGCGCTGGACCAGGTCATACGGACGCGGACCGTTGCGTCATTGTCCGTCGCATGCAAAGGCCATTCCCGGAAAGTCTGCAAGATCGAGTACGTGCGGAGACTGCCGTCGCTACCGGCGAGATCATGCACGAAGTCCGCCTTGTCCACATCACCGGCATCGGCGAGCTGGGCGTATGCGCGGGCCCAATCACGCGATTGAATGTTTGCCATGAAGGCCTGAATCGCTTCTTCCGGCGTGCCGGAGGAATATATTTCGTGTCGCGTGATTCCACCGGACTGCACCCAGCCGACGGCCGCTAATAGCGCCGTTGCAACGAAGATAAAGATTGGCAATCCCAGTTTCATGAGCGCCCTCCTTCCGCGTAGATCGCCTCGCGTTCGGGAAGTGAAATCGTTACCACTTTTTCTTCGACTGCGGTGCGTTCAGGAATGAACAGGAACAGGAGGATCGCCAGAATACTGTTCCCAAACGGCAATATCCCCCAAAGAAGTCCCTGCCAGGGAGTTGGCATCGCGTCAGAAGTAATTTTGTGGGCCGGAGGAACATCATCCTTCGACCAAACGGTAATCGTTCCTGAATCGTAGGCTTCGATTTGCCTCCAGCCAGCAAACACCAACAGGGGCCTATAGAAAGGATCGTGCACAAAAATGAACTTCAGCCCGTAGCGATTGGCATGAGCAAGCATCGCTCGCAGCGACGCCATCCCCGATGCCCCATAGAACTTCGCGTTAGTAAGCTGTGCGGCGCCATATGGCGTCATTTCAGGAAGCAAGCGCGCAGAGTTATATTCCCCATCAACACTGCTGGCGTTAGCTCCGGTTGAAACTTTCGGTAGAGCATTCCCGAATCCTAAAGTGAGGTAACGATACTGATCGTGTCCGTCCCGATTCAGAAACTCAATGACAGAATCCACATTCAACCCGCCGCTCGGACGGTAAGGGCTCCAGGTCAGCCACCCCATCGCCAGCCCGAGAGTGGCTACGGAAGCAGTGGCCATACCAACGGCTGCTTTCCAATTGAAACGATCTATCAACTCTTCCGCCAGGAGGCCGACGATCGGCAGCGCGAGCAGCGTTGCCCAGAGCGTGAAGCGTTCAAAAGTCAAAATCTCAAAAGCTCTACCTAACATCCAGCGCGGCAGGGGCGTCGTACCTCCGAGCCCGATCAGAAACACGACCCAGAAAGAGATGACCAGGGGCCGCAAGCGTGGGATCGCCGCCCCCCTAAGCACAACCAATGGGAACGCCAGTAGTAAGGCTCCGTAGGGGACAAAGAAATAATTCGTCAGCACGGTAAAATCCATCAGGAAGTTGGACCGGCTGGCGTGAGGAATTGGCATCTGCTCGATCGGATGGCGGATAATCGCAAGCCAATAAGGGGAAAGCGCGATTGCAACTCCGACTGCCGCGAGAACCGCGAAGACCACGCCACGCATAACGATTGTGCTTTGGCGGCGGCCATGATAGTGGCCGTCTCTCGCAGCGAGGAACAAAACTGGCGCGGCAAAGAAGACGGAACCAAACAGCAGAGTTACGTGGTGCGCCGATGCGGCCGCGATAGTCAGCACTACCCCCTTTGCCAGAGGGCCCCATTCCCCGGCTTGCGACCATCGGTAAAAATAAGGGACGGCTAGAAGATATAAGGGCGCCGACATCATCGTCGGCAATTGGCCGGCAGAGTAAACCAGGAAGGCCACGATTCCGGCGAACACACTAAACAGAGCGGCGTAGCTTGCCGCACGCTTGTCCACCCAAAGCAGCGCGAACCGGTACACGCTGACCGGCAAGAGCAGCACTGCAATCAACTGCACCAGCATGAATCCTTCGGTTAAGCCGACCACTCGTGAGAACAGAGCAATCCATTGATGGACGAGAGGCGGATAGGTTGTTTGGGAAAATCCAGCAAACCACTTTTCATTCCACGGACTAAACCAGTGATGCACGTAGTGCGATGCGAAGAACATATGGAAATTGGCATCGTATGAAGTCCTGGCCGGCAGTTCCATGATCAGGAGAGGGCCATGAATGGCAAGCGCAATCAGCACAATCGCAGCCAGCGGAATGGGTCTCCGGTACCAAACTGCATCAGAGTTCATGCATGACTCTCCCAAGATTACTGAGTGGCACTTTGATTCGACCCGCCTTGGGAAGGTTGCTAGGTGGGGCACGTCCTGTCGCTTCAATAAGATGGAAAGGCATCGCCTTATGCGTTATTAGGAATGTCCAACCAAGGCAACTGTATAGGCATCAGAGCGATGCACGGAATTCTGTAGTCCGGTTCCAGGGCAAATCTAAATGCGAAACAATTGTTCATGGCTGGTCGCGCTCTGTTTATTTGTCACGACCATGTCGTTCGGACAGACGTTTGAAATCAATGGTAGGAAGACATCAGCCACCAACTCCGCGGGGAAACACAAATCACAAGCTTCCTCCGACAGCGGCATGGGATGGGGTTCAAGTATCGAAGTAGAACGGCAGGTTCGAGCCGCTCAAGACGCCCTGCGGAAGGGCAACTACGCGACGGCAATGACCGCTGCGCAGCGCGTAGTGAAGTTTGCTCCGCAAAATGCAGATTTTTGGTTTTTACTTGCATATTCCGCGCGCCTGGCGGGATATTACTCCACCGCGATTGATGCATATCAAAAAGGAATCGCGATTCGTCCGTCTTCGGTGGAAGGGCTTTCAGGGTTAGCGCAAACTTATGCACATATCGGACGTAATCAAGAGGCGCAAGCCATCTTGCAAAAAGTCCTGGCGGCAAACCCGCGGAGTCCTGACGATCTACAGTTGGCGGGTGAATTGTTATTGAGTTCAGATCCTCAACAGGCTCTAAGCTGTTTGCAGCGCGCAGAAGATCTGCGGGGCCAGCCACGGACAGAACTCCTTATGGCCAGAGCGTACGACCGTTTAGGCCAGAAGGACCGAGTTCGCCCATTGTTGGAAAAGGCGCGAAGCAGGGCGCCTCACGATCCCGAGGTGTTGCGTTCCATCGCCGCCTATTATCGCGACTCGAACCAATATGATGACGCGATTCGCATCCTGACCTCATTACCGCTAAGGGAGGCCGGCTCTTTGGCAGAGCTGGCTTACACATACGAACTCGCAGGAGAGAGAACCCAGGCCGCCGACACTTACATGCGCGCCGCCGATGCAGCGAAAGACCGCATTGATATTCAGCTGAATGCCGCCCAGTCATTGGTAACCGCGGGCAGATTGCCGCAGGCCCAAAACATGTTGGACCGGGCACAGGCGCTCAACCCCAATCACTATCGCCTGCATGCGCTCCGTGGCCAGATTGATGGCTTGGAGGACAAGTACGAAGACGGAATTCGCGAATACGAGACCGCCATCAAAGATCTGCCTGAATCAATACCGGAGGGTGTGCTCTACCCCATTTCTCTTCATGTAGATCTGATGCAACTCTATCGTGACAATGATGACAAAGCAGCAGCTGCCCACGAAGCCGACATCGCCCGGGCTCAGATTCAGCCGCTGGATATTCGCGATAGCAGCCGACCTGAGTTTCTACGTCTGCGCGCAGTAATCGCGATGGCATTCAACGAGACCAAAGCGGCCGAGCAAGACTTGAAAGAAGCAATGGCGCTCCAGCCTTCGAGCAGCACCCTGATGCTGAACTACGCCAACCTCCTTTGGAGAACAAAGCGCCGGAAGGAGGCGGCAGACCTTTACACCAAGGTTTTACACGTTGAGCCCGAAAATGCCGCCGCGTTGAGTTCCCTCGGATACTTGTCGCGGGAAATGGGCCACCCGGATGCGGCGCAGAAATATTTCCAGAAGTTGGCCGCCGTCAATCCGCAAAACCACTCTGCATTCCTGGCGTTGGGCGATTTGCATACGGAGCGCCGCGAATTCTCTCAAGCGCAGGAGAACTACGAACGCGCACACAAACTCTCCCCTAAAGTTCCACTGGTCTTTGCGCGAGGGATCAACGCAGCCCTGGAAGCGCACCAACTTCCCGTTGCCAAGAAGTGGCTCGATCGAACCAACGATACGATCCGGCAAAATGCGGAGGTCATGCGCGAACACGAGCGTTACCTTACGATGACTGGCAAATACGAGGAATCGGCGGCCCTGGGGTATCAGGTCATCGAAAAGCTCCCTAACGATCCGGAAGCGCCGGTTTATCTCGCCTATGACTTGTTGTTCCTGCACCGATATGCGGACGCCATGAAGATCGTTCAACAGTTCCAGCCGGGATTGCCCAAAGACAAAGACTTACGGCTCATCGCCGGGTACGTGCACACTCACAATGGCGAGCTGGAAAAAGCTGTGAACGATTTCACGCAGGCTCTACGGCTCGAACCTAACATGGCGATGGGCTACATGAACCGTGGTTACGTGTTGAATGATCTGAGAATGGCAACTCGCGCGGAGCGTGATTTCAACCAAGCCATCAAGCTGCAACCAAATTATGGAGAAGCGCACCTGGGACTCGCATATTCCTACCTCGAACTTCGCAGACCACGCCCAGCGTTGCAGGAGGCCGAGACGGCGGAAAAACTCCTGGGCAAATCCAGGCCCATCCATCTGGCTAAGGCAGAGTCATACCGGCAACAGGTGATGATGGCCAAAGCCATACCGGAGTATCAGGCAGCTCTCCAGGGCGAGCCCAACGATGTGGCCACCCGACTCTCCATGGCGGACGCGGAGTATCGTCTCGGGCGCTTCGAGGATTCCATCGCAAGTTTGAAGAACGCATTGAAATATTCGAGCGAGGAGCAACCGTTGCTTTATGCGCAGATGGCGCGTTCCTATGCCAAACTCCAGCGCGATCAGGATGCCATAAACGCTATCGCAACCGCAGAACGGACAGGTAGCCGAAACGGCAAGGTATTGCTAACTACGGCAGACACCCTGATGATCCTCGGAGAACGAGATCAGGCGATGCAACGCTATACAAATCTCCTTGACCTGTCGGGTACGGACCGGCTTGAAACACGCCTTTCCCTGGCCAGGCTTTTTGCCACGGAGAACAAATGGTCGGATGCACGGGAACAGATCGGCCTGGGATTTGCTGAAGCCAGAGTATCAAATTCCGCAGTAATTACCGCGGACGACTATCTGAACGCAGCGGACATACTTTCGGCCATGAACGACTTCACGCTGGCGCGGAGGTTCCTGGGGCGAGCCCAGGCCGCAGGCGCAGATCAGACGACGGTTGCTATTGCCATGGCGAACATCTCGCTCGCCTTGGGAGAAACACGGGATGCAGAAACCCTGCTTGCCACGATTCCCGCGGACAGCGACCCTGAACAGAATTTCGATTACCTCGTCGCCCGGGGAAATGTATACCGTCAGCGCCAGGAAACCTCCCGAGCTCTCACCATGTTTGCTCGCGCGAACTCAATGGAGTCCACCAATGACGCGGTCCGTGATGCGGAGCTTGAATTGGCGGAAACCGAAGGAAGACCGATGACGCAGAACATTAGCCTTCAATCCCGTGCGTCATTCGGACCGATCTTTGAGGACGAAAACATCTACCAGATGGACGCCCGTTTACGGGGCCTGAGTTCTGGACTGTTGCTCCCGCCGCCCAGGCACTCATACGAAACTTTTGGACAAGAACAGTTTCGTTTACATTTTGGCAGCTTCCCGGCGATCAGCGGTTTTGTGGGTGAACGCAATGCACGCGGTACGACATCGTTCCCAAATCAGCTGCTCATTCAGAACCGCAACACCTATGACACCATTGTGAATGGTTCGATCGGCCACGTGTTTCGCTTGCCCGGCGTGACCCTTACCCTTACGCCCGGACTGCAATTCACGATTCGCCGCGACACCGCCTCCCCCGTTCAAATGAACCAGAATCTGTTCCGCCAGTTTGTGTATGTTTCGAGCAGCCCAATCCAAAACTGGCTGGCATTCTCCGGAAATTTAATCCGTGAAGCTGGTCCTTTCAGCCAGCAAAACCTCCATTCTCGGGACTTTTCCGGAGCAATTGATTTTCGAGTCGGCAGGCCGTGGGGTAGGACGGCGTTGATCAGCGGGTATCATGCACGCGACCTTTTGTTCAGCCCTTCCGTCCATGAATACTACGAGAGCGGATCCTACGCCGGTCTTGAACACAGATTCGGCTCCGCGATTACGGCGTCGGCTGCAGCCGAATATCTGCGCGCGTGGCGCGTCGAGGGCAGCGATTGGGTCACTGCCCAGACCCTTCGGCCCAGATTCACATTGGAGGTGAAACCCAGCGAACGCTGGACGATCAGCGCCTCAGGCGCGTGGTCGCAGGGAAAAGGCTTCCATGCTTATGACAACGTAACCAGTTCCTTGCTTATTTCGTACACCAAACGTCTGAGCGGAAGTCTTTATGATGGCCCGGAAAATACGTCAGCATCCTATCCCCTCCGCTTTTCCATAGGGCTGGAACAACAAACGTTTTACGCTTTCCCCGGGCAGAGCCAGACTGCAATAGTTCCGGTCGCCAAGTTGACGTTGTTTTGATTGCTTACATCTAACGCATGGACTCGGCCGCAGCGTACCCGAAGCCCACGAATTAATGAACACAAAACCACCAGAAGTGTATCGCGACGAACCCAGTCACGGGCCGGCCACATCGGCTGCGGCCAAACCCTCAGACCTTCGGACACGCGTGCTCAGTGGCAGCATGATCATGCTGTTCAGTTCGGGTATCGTCGGCGTCACCAACATCATTTACAACCTGATCCTTGCGCGCTCACTCGGCGCCATCGATTTCGGGCACGCGAGCGTGGTCTATACGTCATTGATGCTGACCTCCTCGGTCATGCTGGCATTTCAACTCGTGTGTTCGAAGCTGGTTGCGAAAAACCCGGAAGTCGCCGCGCAGGCATCCATCTACCGCAGATTACATCGGCGTTCCTGGCAGATTGCGCTCGTGATCGGCTGTCTGATCGTTGCCGCGAGCCCGCTCATTACCTACTATCTCAATCTCCCCCGGCAGACCTACATCATTCTCCTTGGAATAGGCGCCACGATTTATATCCCGCTCGGTGTGAGGCGTGGACTGCTCCAGGGGACATACGACTTTCGCCGCCTGGCAGCCAATTCCCTGCTGGAGGTGATGACCAAATTCATTGGGGCTTTGCTCCTGCTACATGCGGGATTCGGCGTGATGGGTGTAATTGCCGCGGTGGTTGCGTCGGTCGCATGCGCTTACGTTGCATCACGCCCCAGAAAAGAATTCAAGGTCACGACTTCATGGCAAACCCACGTATCGTTTGACGAGGGATTGCAGGCGATTGTCTTCTTTGTCGGCCAGGCCGCCATCAACAACCTGGACATCGTGCTGGTAAAACATTTCTTCGCTCCGGCCATTGCCGGCTTATATGCAGCGGTCGCCCTGGTGGGGCGTGGTGTCTACATCCTTTGCTGGTCGGTTGTGACTGGCATGTTTCCCATATCGGCGGGCAGTACCGACGGCCAGGGACGCCGCACGGTTCTGCATACCGCCCTTTTGATGGTGGTGATGCTTACATCGGGGTTCACATTTCTGCTCTGGCTGGCGCCGGAGAGCCTATGGGTCCGGATGCTGGGCGCACGTTTCCTCGCTAACAGCCATGCGTCGTTCTCGTCACTGTTGGCACTCTATGCAGCGTTGACTGGAGTCTTCTGCATCAGTGTCGTACTCATGACCTACGAGATGTCCCACCGCATCGCAAATACCGGCTGGCTTCAACTTGCGTTCAGCGGGGCAATGGTCGTGGGAATTTATCTGTTTCACTCCTCCCTGTACTGGGTCATTGGGGTCCAGCTTGTACTCATGTTTTTATTCCTCCTGGCCGTGGCAATGCCATTCCTGCTTCTCCCGAAACATTACGTAGAAAGGGACGCATTCACGAACAGCCTGCCCCTGGTCAAAGTGAGACCTGTTAGTGAAGAAGAAGTCATCGCTGAGTTCTTGAAAGCGGAATTTTTTCGGCCCGAATACGATATCTGCAGAGAGAAGTTCGCCAATATCGTATCGGACCCAGACATTTGCAATCACCAGGAAAACGCATTACGGCGAAGCCTGTTATTCCGGCGCCGTGGCCGCATGTGGTGTGAACTGCCCCAAAACACTAAATGGTGGGAAGTGAGCCTTCGGCCGAACGACATCCTGAGGCTCCGGTTATTTCCACGGAGGCACTGGCGCATCCTCGCCGATGGCAGCTTCTACCTGGCCGACATGATTGGACGAATTCAAGCGCGGCTGCAGCGCGATAAAGCGTCCGCCTTTTCCACGAAAATTCTGTTGGTCAGTGAAGATCTCCGGCAACATGCGGTGCCCGACACGGTCCTGCTGATCGGAAAAGATGAAAACAGCCCACTGACCATCATTGAAGGAAACCACCGCATGATGGCGGCCATGCTCAATGAGCAGGAGACTGTTCACACCCGTTTTCGCTTCTATTGCGGATTCTCGCCACGAATGAGCCAGTGTTGCTGGTACCAAACAAACCCGACCAGCCTGTCACGATACTTATGGAACACAGCAAAGTACTGGTTCCAAACGTATGATCCATCTGTCGACGAGAATGCCGATTCTCATCGGATGGTAAGCCAGGATGTTCCAGAAGTGAAATCTTCGTAGAACCGCTTAGGGCTGGTTCCCCGTAACAGGCTTGTACGTTTCGATTGCCTTGGCCACGTAATGTTGTCCGTCGAAGATCGCTGTAATCGTCGCGGTCATTCCCTCCCGAACGCCATTGGCGCCGGCTTGAGATATGGAGCCCAGGGAAATGTCGTACTTCGTCTCATCGCTCCGATTGTTGATGGCAATTCGGCGCGAACTCAGATCCAGGAAGGTTATCGTGCCGTAGAAGGTAACGGCTTGCCCGGGAACAGCTAGCACATGAATGTCACAAGCTGCCGGCCGGCCGTCGGCGCCAGAAGCAAAACTGACCGCGACCAGCGCGCCAACCGGAATATCGGACGCGGCGGCGCTGTGTTCATTCCTGCGTATCGAAGTCTGAGGTGTCACTTTGATTGAGAGGGGAGTGGCCACCATTTCCTCTCTTAGTTCGAGCAGTCCGCGTGAGTGATCGTATCCCACCACCTGACCACGTGCGTCTCCACAATTACTCTGGCTTCTCACTTGAATGGTCTTCGCGAAGACGCGGGAACCATCGAACAGCGTATCCACATAAACGCGGCTGCCCGGACGAAGGTCCCGCGCCGTGATCGCGTCCTGGTCGCGAAGTATCCGCGTGCGCAGGTCGAAAGCGATGTCCATGTCCCGGCCGCCAAACGGCTTCACAAGAATTTGGTCACGGACTCGATCTACTTGAACCAATACGCCTCCGACCAAAGTCACTTCCTTTTTCGGCAGTGGAGGCAGGTCCAATAACGGATCACGATCCCCTTGTCCTTCGGCAGATACGGCAGAAACGGAGGACGACGGCTGCCTACTCTGCCCAACGACTGGGGACGACACTTGCGCAACCACGAGGGTCGAGAACAACCCAAACGCCACTAAGCTGAAATATGACATGTGCCTGATCTCGAACTTCGATGCAACCTAGGAGGAATAGGTCACCCACAAAAAAGGAAAATTGCGTGTGGTTGAATCACTTGGGCAAACAAACCATTGCTGACAGCATCTTAAGTGGGCCTTTGCAGGCTATTTCCTGCATGAGCAGCCCAATACCCTTATGACCATTAAATCCTTGCTCTTGGTACCAGTCATGGTGGCTTGCATGTTCCCGGAGCTTTGTCAGGCCGGCGACCTTAAGATTCCGCTGCCTGGAGAAAACCAGACCACTCCCGTTCAAAAACTGAATCGGGATGGAGTCAAAGAACTGCAAAAACAACACTTGGAACAGGCCAAACGGCTCTTTTATCAGGCATATCTATTGGATCCGAATGATCCGTTCACCCTGAACAATCTCGGCTACGTGGCCGAGCTTGAAGGCGATGCAGACCGAGCGCTGCGCTACTACCAGTTGTCCTCACAGAGCAGTTCCGAGGCAAAGATCTCTCTGGCCACCGAATCCGACCTGCAAGGCCACGCCATCCGCGAGGCCTACAGTGCACTACGATTTCCTGAGTTACAGGCGAATAAAGCGAATGTCCAGGCCATCAGTCTGCTCGGTCAAGGTCGGCTGGCCGAGGCAGAGTCGATCTTGAGAAAGGCATTGACATACGATCCTCGCAATCCTTTCACGCTCAACAATCTCGGCTATGTTATGGAACTGGAAGGGGACCAGCAGGCAGCTTTGCATTACTACAGTTCCGCAGCTGCCACCAATTCTCAAGCGCAGGTCACAATCTCACCTGACATCCAATGGCGGGGCCAGCCAATCAGGCAGGTTGCACTCGAAAACTCACGAGCCGTAACCCAGTTGATTGCTCAGGGTGAAGATCTGAATGCCCAAGTGGCCCGCCTGAACATGCGCGGGGTTGCAGCCATCAACCACAATGACCCGCAGGCTGCGCGTGAATTCTTTGAACGCGCATACAAACTCGACCCTCACAACGCGTTCAGCCTGAATAATATGGGTTACCTCTCGGAAATGAATGGCGACCCAGAATCGGCAGAAAGCTATTATCACGAGGCGCAGACGGTATTAGGCGTGGATCAGCGGATTACCTATGCGACCCGCAGCCAGGCTGAAGGCAAAAAATTGGATGATGTCGCCGCGAACAATGAAAACGTGGTGGATGAAAGGATCGAGACGATCAGCGAGAGGAAACACCGTCAGGAGGGTCCGATTGTCCTTAAGCGCCGCGGCGATAGCGCAAATAACGCGACTCCCGCGGAAGCGCCTAACACGCAACCCGCAACTCCAGCTCCCAACGAAAACGATCTCAAGCAGGAGCCTCCGCTGCCGGTTGCCCCTCCACCTCTTCCCTCGCCTACCGTTCCCGGTCAAAACCCACCGAAGGAGAACTAACACTCACAACGTACTCGTACCTGATGGATCCGAGTTGAAACGGCAAAATACTTCTTTTAAGGAATGGCCTGGAAATCACACAGGCCATTAGTATTTTGCACAGGAGGACTGGGTGGTGTCATCCAAGGCGGGTTTCCGAAATCGAAGAATTCCGACATGTCCATCTGGGCAGCATCTCGTTTGGTGAGACTGGGGAGCCCAAATCGGGTTTCAATCAGTTTCAGGATGGCGGTGTAGTCAGCCACCGTGTGTGAAACATAGTTCTTGCGTGTGAACGGAGACACCACCAGAAGAGGAATGCGGAACCCAGTATGGTTAAAATCGCAATTCGCTCCCGATGATGGACCAGCTTCGCAGATGTCCCCGGGCTGCAAATCTGAAGGGGGGATTCCATCAGGGCTCACAGCAGATTGTGGCGGCACATGATCGTAGAGGCCTCCCGCTTCATCCCACGTCAGGATGAAAACCGAATCTTTCCACGACGGGCTCGCCATCAACGCGTTGATTAAGCTTTCCGCATAGGCTGCTCCTGTCTGCACATTGTTGAGCGGATGTTCATCACGGCCGGAGCCGTAGCCGCTTTCGATCATGGCCACGGAGGGCAGCGTCTGGTTCTGGACATCCATAAGGTATTGCGAAATCGGCACTATGTTCGCCGCGTGCTGTGTAGCATAAGGCTCAAAATAGTGGATGTAGGAGGTCCCGGGATCTGTTTCGTAAATCTTCCAAGAGATGCCCGCTTTGTCCAGCAGACTGAAAATGTTGTCGCTGGTGAATGCGGTAGTAGGCGGATAGACCAGCCCAAACGAAGTACCCGCCAGCAAATAGAGCCGATTGGGTTGGGTTCTTGTCATAACGGGAGAGAACCAGCGGTCCGATGTGGCAAAATTTGATGCCATGAAATAGTAGTAGTTCAAATCGCTGCCGTCGTAATACCCCATCGCACGGTGGCCCTCGATATCGTAGATCGGCGCCTCGTTCGGTGGAGCGGTTTGTGCATAGTGCGCCGCAGAAAATACATAGCCATCCATGGTTGGAGTATCGGATGTCGGCTTGTCACGGTTCCAATCCACATGGCCCTCGTTCCAGAAAGGGCTGAGATTCTGTATACAAACGGTGGGTGCGTGAAAAGCGCTTACCGTACTCAGACCGTCAAAACTCGGGTTCGATGCATCCGCGGGCAAGCCATCGAAGGACTGGCTGGGGAATCCATTAGCTTGCCAATACTCCGGCAACTTTCCGAAGTAGGTATCAAACGACCGGTTTTCCTGGACCATGAAAACGATGTGATTGAGTTGATTGATTGACCCTCCGCTGCCCTGAGGGTTGTTCCTTAGTCCTTGGCAACCAATCAGCGGAACCAAGGCTGCGCTGGACAGAACTATTCTCAGAACAAACCATTGCGCTCGCACGTTCATTCACAATCCTCCCTTTTAGGGTCGAACTAGTCGGGACTTTGAGATGAGGAATCTCTGGTTACCGTTGGTTTGGGGGCAGAAAAATGGAAGATCGTTTGGGTTGATGAACTTGCAGAGGACAGATTGGGCCGTACGTGGTTGTTGAAATGGGGATCATATTCCAGATTTCGTAGAAGATTGGGATCCTGCCCCAGTTCATGAATATTCCAACCAAGAAAATCGCGGCCCACGCGTCGCGCCACTAAATCACGAAATGGAAGCCACCGTGGCAGGCGGCGAAGACGGGATGCCGCCTTTAGCGCTCTGAGGCGGTGTTGCATCTCGAAAGAAGTCAGGTATCGGCCGATGATTTGAGACATATTCATCTTCAGGGCAGCTGTAAAACTCCGCTCGGCCATCGCAGCCAGTCTTCGTGGAGATTGCAAAAGAAACAACAAACGTTCCGCGAGCGCATCCAGGTTGCCGACTTGGAAGAATTCGATGGCCAAGCCCTCCTCATCAGCCAACTCACGGAAATCGGTTATGTCCGAAGCGATGATTGGGACACCATATGCACACGCCAGATGTGCCACACCGCTGGAGCCGGCAGAAGACGAATATGGCATGACCGCGACACTGGTGGTCTGAAACAAAGACGGGATGTCGCCCTCGGCGACGTAGCCGAGAAAGTGAATCCTGGAATCTCCCGCACATGATTCTCGAATAGAGGCGAGATAACCTTTTGCCTTTGGGTGGTCTTGCCCCGCGATCAGCAATTGGGCCGACGGGAAGACGTTGACGGCTTTTTTGAAAGCACCGATGAGTAACTCGAGACGTTTATACGTACCCCATTTTCCGAACGCTAATATGCGATGAACGGGATTCCCGCGTTTGGCGAGATCAGGCATTTCCGGATGACCGGACAAGATCCCGTGCGGGCGGACAGCCACCATACCGCGCTTGTATTTCGCGCGCAAAAGCCGCCGATACCCCGGCAAGAGCACTGACAATGAATTGGCTGACAACAGGAGGTGCGTGGTCAGCGATCCCGCCGCGAGATAGAGCCGCGGCGACGAGATGCCCGCATCATCAAAATCCACCGTTTCCAGCAATTGATGCAACGTCACGTGCGTGTAGTAGCCGCAGAGGCGAGTAATAGTGGGCGCCAATAAACTGGCAAACGCAGGAACAGGACGAGTGCTGAAACTCGCAAAAGCCAGGTTATACCAAACCACATCAGGCTGTATGTTCCGAATGGCCCCCACGAGCCGCAGAGGATTCATTACGCGGTCGAAGCCCCAGCAGCGAATCACTGAATATCCGGGCAGCTCCGTGGCCGACGTATCCAGATCGTCGCCCAACACGGTAAGCGATACGTCACTCTTTTGGGCCAATTCCCGCGCAAGGTGGAAACCATACTCGTTGAGCGGGCGCCGGCTGGGCGGGAACGCGCTGACCAGGCAAATCTTCATTGTGCTTCGGACCTTTGAAGCAGGTCCCGCGAAAGCCTTCTCAGCAGCGTGAAGTAGTGATAAGCAACCTTCACATCTGCTTTGCTCTTCCCCGCGAGACGGATTCCGAATTCGAAAGGAACTTCGATCGCACACTTAATACGGCCACGCACGAGGATCTCAAAAAGGATCTTGAATCCATCACGTTGCAAATCAATGCCGTTAATGCAATCGCGTTTTACTAAAAAGAAGCCGGACATGGGATCTGCCACTTGAAGATTTCGACGCTGAAATGGCACCGTGACCCAAGTCAGAATCCGCGAAATCATGTGACGCAAGGGATTCCAGCCTGACACTCCGTTGCCGTTAGCATAGCGGCTCCCAATCGCAATATCATGGCCCGCCTCGATTCCAGCTAGCAGCATCGGCAGCAACTCTGGTGGATGCTGGAGGTCGGCATCCATCACCGCCAGAAGATCGGCATCGGTGTGCTTCCAGCCGTAGATGATCGCTCCCGCCAAACCTCGCGCTCCGCTTCGCTCCAATAAAGAAATTCGTGGATCGGTTGAGGCGTATTGACGGACCACCTGTTGCGTTCCATCTGAGCTGCCGTCATCCACAACAAGGATTTCGTAAGGAATGTTGGTAGGGTCGAGCGCCGCGCGCACTCGAACTAGCAGGGGCCGAATATTTTCTACTTCATTCAAGGTCGGGACAACGAGACCAAGTTTGGAACATTCATAAGGTGACCGCATGAAGACTCCGCAAGCCGTCGAAATTAGTGGCTGCTTTTGGATGGAGTCTTACGAGGTTTTGTTGCCCCATGAAATGAGGGGAGAAAGCCCGCTTGGCGGGGGTTCAGAACGGACTGAGATGGATGCAGGAGCTGGGTCCAGGACCCGCCGCACACAGCCAGAATTTTCATAGTCCAAGGAAAGCAACTTGCCTGGTATGCGGGCTTTTAGTTCAGACAGGATAGATTGTTCGACAGAGTCCAAGCCGGCAGAAGAAACCAACGCCGCCTCCGGAATCAGTCTCTGTAGGTTCAGATAACTCAGGCGATACTCAGTGAGAAACTGTAGAGGATATTCCGGTTTCCGGTCGAATGCTGCCTGCGGCTCTGCGTCAAGCAGAAATGCGATATCCGCGGCAGGCACTATTTTCAAAACGACTTGCACATAGACTCGCCCGATCCGGTTCAGCGGAATATTCGCCAACTGATCGTAGATATACCGGTCGAATACAAGCAGCCTGAGGTCACTGCCCCGGGACCGCTGAATCACATGGCGCAGGCAAAGTGCGTCAAATAGATACAACGCCCCACGAAGCATCGTCAGATACCACGGTCGAACATTCTTGTCCAAACGCTTTACCGGCTTTTCAGGCGTTCCCACGCCCCGCTCGCTTTTCAGTATCCTGTGACTGAATCGCGAACGCCAGCGAGCGAGCGGAACGATGTCATCCCAGAGCGCGAGCCTGGCAAAAGGAACGCCGCTTCGAAAGAGCCGGGAGCAGAGCCTCTCAATCTGAGTACTCTTACCTGCGCCGTCAATGCCAGAAAAACTGATGATTACTGGTCGTGAGTAATGTTCCATGGGCGCGAATTTGTTGCCAGATAAATTACTCCTGCTTAAAAAGAACGCCATCTCTCAGTGAGCACCCGGTGGCGTCCCCGGGCTTGATTGGGAAAGTGCCAACACGGACCCTAATGCCACGCCGGCGCCGACAATGAGGCCTAGCTTAACGAAAAAGGCGCGACTGCGATGTTGCGGGCCTGGTGCAATTGCGGCGCCGGCGGGTCTTGATGCGAGATTGCCTTTTGGACTCCCAATTGTGGCGGCAGCGGTTCCAGACGGAGTCTGTACCTGGTTTTCATTTTCTGTAGCGCTTTTGGTCTGGTCTGTTGCTTGTTGCTGGGTTGTACTGGGAGCGTTCGGTAATGACTCCTCTTTAGACTTGTCAGCTTGATCTGGAGATGATGTTGAAGCGTTGCTCGGCTCCGCCGTTGTATCCGTAGTTGTCGACGAAGATGATTGAGAACGATCCTGTGGTAACGATTGCACAGCCTGTCCACTTCCTGCATCCGACGCTGATTGCGCCCATGCGGCGGTCACGTCACAGACACCACACATCAGCCCGATCAGCACGACGGCAATTGACCGATGAATTATGCGGCCCATTTTGTCCCTCCCTTATCGGCGAACTCTCGGGGCATCTCCCCGAGCAGGTTCAACTCGGCTATTCCAAGTTCTGTTTTCGTTTCTTCGGTCGAAACAAAGACCCGTGCGATACGATCGATGCGCGTAAGCTCCAAAACAAGTCGTGTTTGCGCAAGCGGCGCAATCAGACTTAATTCTCCATCCCGTGCCGCAATTTCCTCAATGCATCTGGAGAGTGCGTCGATGTCCAGCGGGTCCGTCAGTGTCGTCATCGACAGATCGAGGACGACACACGGGCGGTACGATTCAGACAAAGAAGACGTGAAATTGCGCAAGAAGTGGAAGTGGTCGCTCTTCCCGCAGGATCCGGGAAGGAACTCTATGAGGACCGGAAATTGGTGAATTACCGTCATCGAAGTTCATGTCTCCCGGGCGATTCCCTAAGCCTCATGATTGAGGCTTTGCACAACTCTGGACCTGGTGCCTATTCCGACAGTGCAGTCTAGAGATGCCCGGGTCGAAGAAGAAGTTGGCCCGACTGGACACTGTTCCTGGTCTCTTATGCGCCGAGAAGATTCAGTTCAATGGCAGATTTTCCACTGAATCGTGACTTTGTGTACGCGAGGAGGCCTGCCGTGCTGAGTTCAATCCCGGTATTCCTTCCAAGGTGCAACAGTTGGGTACCCGCGACGATCGATTGGTAAACATGTAGGCCAGGCCCGACATGGGTACCGGGAAGTACAGTCGAGTCACTGACAAACGTTCCGCAATCAATATGACTCTGCTGCTCAATCGAGGCATTCCCTGTGATCAGCGCACCGTGTGCAATCTTGGTATTCGCACCGACGTAGCACGGTGCCAACAGGCGTGCTGAGGGAGCCAGTTTGGCGCCACGAGCAATCCATACTCCAGGCATGCTCTCAACACCATCGGGCCTGATTTTCGCTTGTCCCTGGAGTGCGGCACGCACCAGTTCCCGGTAGTCGCCGGGTGTCATGAACCGTTGGCAATAACCTGAACATTCATACTGGAATGCGTGCGGCGCCAGTCCGCTGGGGTTTGGTGAGCCGGAATGGCCGACAAAGTGGCCCGCGTCCAGCACCGTGATCCCTTGTTCCTCTTGACGATAGATCAACTCGGTGCGGCACGCCTGTTTCTCTACATGAGAACTAAGCAGGTCGGCTAGGCTGAATTCCACGTAGTCGATCAGATCAACCACTAGTATCCGCTCGACACCGCTTCGTGCGTAGTTGACGGCCAAATCCTTGAAAACGGTATTGCGAATAAAACTCTCGACGCCTTTGCCCTCTTTGACGAGGGTGACAACCGAGATCAGTGACGTGGCACGCTTCAGATCATCCACTGTCCGTTCATAGAGGCTCGGACCTAACAAACTCCAATCGGCGACGGACGCAGCGCGGCCGTATTGCCCACTAGGGCCACTGGCACTACAGTTTGTAGCAAGGTTTTCTCCATAACTTCGATGTACGATGATCGCCCCTAATTCCACTCACACCCTCGAATCTGCCATGACGATGATTGGATCACGTAAAACTTATGTCATGAAACCGACTCCGTCCATACGGGGCATCGGTTATGCACTTCGGGACATTGCTGTACCCAGGAGGACTTGGATCATGGTCAATGTAAAGGTATTCGCCTAGGTATGACCATGTACTTCTGATATCAGGGTGTGTGGCAACAATCACTTGACTCACCTAACCCCTCCGATAGAATCGCGGTGACTCGAGTTCAGGGAAGAAAAAATCAAAATTTCAGGAAATCCTAGATCAGGCAGGGGTGTGCTCGTGCACCGGTATTTACCTATTCTTTCGGCTCTTATACTACTTGTCGCCGGTAATAGCTTCGCTGATGTGAGCGTTTCGGCGCCCGCAAACAATGGCAACGTCTCAACAACCGTACAGTACGTCGCAAGTGCTACCACAAGTTGCCCTCAAGGCGTCTCGGCAATGGGAATCTACTCGTCTAGCGGGAAATTGGCTTACTCCGTGAGTGGAGCAAAACTGAATACTCTACTGACATTTGCCTCTGGTACCTACTACACCACCGTGCAGGAGTGGGATAACTGTGGAGGCTCAACCAAAACGCCGATCACTATCAATGTCGGAGGCAGCCCTGCGAAAGTGGTCGTGGCAACGCCTGCAAATAACATGAACGTGGCTTCGACCGTGCAGTATGTCGCATCCGCAACCAGTCCGTGCTCTAAAGGTGTAGCAGCCATCGGCATTTACACGGCGCCGGGCGTTCTGGCGTACTCGACGAAGGGCGCGAATCTGAACACACTCCTAACTCTCGCCCCGGGAACCTACAAAACAGTAGTGCAAGAATGGGATCACTGCGGAAGCAGTGCAAAAACTCCAATTACGATCACCGTAGGTGGCGCGTCAAATAGCGATTCATCGGGCGGCGCAAAGACCATTACGAATCTTCATCAAATGGCTGGCTGGACGGGCTATGCTCTGTTGCCTTCGGGATATGAAATCTGTAGTTCCTGCTTGCCGGTCGGCCCCGAAGCAACATGGACCATGTCGCAAGGTATAGCGTCTCCATCGTTAAGCGGAAACTCATCTCGCATGGACATCGGCGGGCAAACGCCGTATGCAGACATCCTGTGGAACAACCACCTCATCGGAGATTTCTCTTCATTGGGACTTCCTGATAAGAATCGGACCCTGACACCGGCGATTCACAACTTCATTTATGACGTCTACTTCTATTCGAGCAACGTGGAAACGTCACAGGCCCTTGAATTCGACATCAATCAGTTCGTGAATGGATTGTCGTTTATTTGGGGCCACGAGTGCCGTGTTGCCGGCGGTCACGAATGGGACATTTGGGACAATCCGGCACAGAAGTGGATTCCCACCGGAATTCCCTGTAAACCGATCAACGGCTGGAACCATGTTGTCCTCAAAGTAAAGCGGACGTCTGACGATCATCTGCTTTTCGAATCCATTTCGCTAAACGGTATTGCATCCACCCTGAACTCCTACGGGACTCCAACATCTACGAACTGGCATGGCGTGACCGTGAACTATCAGCAGGATGGGAACTACTTCCAGCAGCCCTACTCAATTTGGCTGGACAAGATGAATTTCAGCTATTGGTAGAATCAGTCGTAATTGACAAGACTAGACATGCGCCCCTTGCGGCGCATGTCTTTTTGTTTGCGCACTCTATGTTCTGGAAAGCCTGTCAGGGAACCAGGTAACAGTGACCAATTCCCGATGTCGTTTGTGCCGTGGTTCCAATGTCCCTTCGTGATCTAGTGCGAGAATTTCCTTCCTTCTAGTCTGCATTCAAGCGCGTTCGGAATTTATTTCACACACAAGCAAGCCAAGGAAAGGGACATCGGATGAAGTGCCTTGCCCTCCTCACAGCACTCGTGTGCCTCGTCGGTTGCAGTCCTATTTCTGCTAACAACGTCGCCGCTGAATCTAAGACCTATGACATGCTCGCGTGGATGACAATGAGCCCGAGGTTGCGGGCTGATCATCACATGGCGAGTTCTGCGAATCCCGTTTATACCAAAGTTCTGCGGGACCGATTTGTCTGGACAAAAACTGCGCACGGCTTCCCCTGGGACATCCAGCTCTACGACGACAACTATATTTATCTTTGGGTAACAGAGCTGGATTGGCAAAACCCAAATAGCTTCAAAGTATTCAATAGCCCGCAACATGGCAAGTTCAACCTGCCTTTAGCGCCCCGCTTCGCGCATGGAGGATACCCTGGGTCGACCATTAAAATAAGTGACTCCGCCTATGAGATACATTCCGACTGTAATAGCTTTACGACGCATCAGATTGGTCACGTGATTAACGAAGTGTGGGGTCCATACAAGGAAAATCTCGGTGGCGGTTTACCCGCGGACCTAAAGACCCTGGTGATCAGTTATCGCTACAATTGCGATGCCCAGTATTCGAATTGCCGGGATAAAGAGGAATACCATCTGGCCCAACCTTATGGTTTAGTCAAATGGCAACATGAGCGATTGGGACCAGACGGAACCTATGCTCCGCCAGACAAGGTCACGGTCATAAACAAATTGATGCAAGGCCAAGTGGAGCCCTTTTCTACTTGTTTTTAAACCAAACTTCTAGCGACGCCCGTGGCGATGCGACCGCCACGGGCGGATCTGCCAGAAAACTACTTGCCTCAGCATCAGTTTTCTTGATCCCATCATTGAGCGGTCAAAAACGAATTGCCGGCCCAAAGGTTACTCTCAAATTGTTGCGTGCACCATTGTCGAAATAGATTTCGTCGCCAACTTCCGCGCGCAACCCAAAGGGCCCCCAGAAGCCTTCAAGTCCAGCACCGGGATAGATGGCGGGGCGTGTATCTCCCGATGTGACTCCTCCCAATGCTCCTACAAATCCATTGGGGACATTGTCGTTGCTGGTGCTGAAGTTTACAAACCCCACCTTAAAGGTCCCGAAGGCGCGGAATGGTCCGCGATTGGTTTGAATCTTCGGTCCAAATAGCGCATGCAGGGGCCGTACATGACTGCGCATAAATTGGGTGGTGATTCCGTTCGAGAAGGTAGTGGTAAAGTTGCGTTCGAAATCGTAGGCCATCTCGCCCTCGATCTGAACCATGGGGTGGACGTTGAATGCGACTCGCCCGCCTACACCAACATAGTTGATATTCGGCGTAGTACGACTCAGGTTGAAGTAGTCCGCAAAAACTCCGACTTCAACATGGTCCTGCGCCATTAAGGCTGGACTGCAAAACAATAGGGCGAATAGAAGATATTTACAAGCAGCTTTCATATTTTGTTAGTGCTCCGATCTCACTTTGATTGCGTGCGCGGATTTACAAAATTATTCGGCAGTTACCAAGTTGCAGAATCGACGCTGACGGTAAATCAGTTTTCTGTTCTCCGGCACTCGGTTCGTCTTTTGGCTGCAAGGCTGCCTTTCTCGTCTTGAGCTTCGAATGTATTTGTGAAGACAGCAACCTCACCATCCGCTGATACATGTAAAGAACGAGGAGGGGATGTGTAGGGAAGGTTTCTATCTGTGCCGGTTTGCGATTGAAGAAATGGACCTGATGATTCTCGTTTGCATGGCCCATACAGCAAACACTGTAGAGCCAATCTGACGCTTTCTCATAATAATAAGGGCTTGTTTAGCCACATCTCCTGACCTTCAAGAGTAAGGGCGAACGTTCCTAAAAGTGCTTGCTGATTCGGCGAGTCCTTGGGAATCGACAACACCGTTCCCGTCTCTAACGAAGAAAAGGTGGACTTCCCATGAAGAGTACGGAACGCGACGAACCTGTCGTCTCGGACCACGCCAAAACAAGAGCGCGGATCAATGACAATCACCACAACGGTGACGACACGTATGCCACAGACTTGGGATTGGTTTTAGGTGCCCTGCAACGGATGCAGGATGGCGACTTCTCCGCCCGCCTGCCCGTAGATTGGACGGGTCTACCAGGGAAAATCGCTGACACTTTCAATGACATCGTTGCCGCCAACCAGCAGATGGCACAGGAACTGAAGCGTGTGGGCCAGGCCATCGGGAAAGAAGGCAGGACACGTGAGTATGCACGTTTCCGGGAATCGCGCGGTGCTTGGGGTGAAATGGAGGTTTCGGTCAACTCTCTGGTGGAGGACCTTCTCCGGCCTAATGTAGAGGTTACTCGTGCTATTGCAGCTGTCGCCCAGGGAAATTTGGCCCAAACCGTTCGTCTCGACGTGGACGGCCGTCCGCTCGAGGGTGAATTTCTACGGTCTGCAAACATCGTCAACACCATGATCCAGCAACTGGGAGTGTTCACAGAAGAAGTCACGCGCGTGGCCCGGGAAGTCGGGACCGACGGTAAGCTGGGCGGACAGGCGCAGGTACCCGGGGTTGCAGGAACCTGGAAAGACTTGACTGACTCTGTGAACTCTATGGCATCCAACCTTACCGGCCAGGTGCGTAACATTGCAGAAGTGGCGACGGCCGTGGCAAGTGGCGATTTATCGCGCAAAATTACCGTTGATGTACGCGGCGAGATTTTGCAGTTGAAAGAAGCCATCAACACGATGGTGGATCAGCTCCGCTCCTTCGCCTCCGAGGTAACTCGCGTAGCTCGCGAAGTCGGAACCGACGGAAAACTTGGCGGCCAGGCGGTAGTGCCAGGCGTAGCCGGAACGTGGAAAGACTTGACCGATTCCGTGAACGCAATGGCCGGGAACCTCACGGCCCAGGTGCGAAATATTGCCGAAGTGACTACCGCGGTCGCACGTGGCGATCTTTCGCGCAAGATCACCGTCGATGTGAAGGGTGAAATTCTCGAACTGAAGAACACCATCAACACGATGGTGGACCAACTTAACGCATTCGCCGGTGAAGTCACGCGTGTGGCACGCGAGGTCGGTACGGATGGAAAACTCGGGGGCCAGGCAAAGGTGCCCGGCGTGGCCGGAACATGGAAAGACCTTACCGACAATGTGAACTTCATGGCCAGCAATTTGACAGGCCAGGTCCGCAATATCGCAGAGGTAGCCACAGCTATCGCCAACGGTGATTTGTCGCGCAAAATCACGGTGGATGTGCGCGGCGAGATCCTCCAGCTCAAAGAGACCCTCAATACCATGCTCGATCAGCTCAACCGCTTCGCCGGTGAAGTCACGCGTGTGGCCCGGGAGGTCGGCACGGATGGGAAACTCGGCGGCCAAGCCGAAGTACCTGGCGTTGCGGGAACGTGGAAAGATCTGACCGACTCGGTGAATTCGATGGCTGGCAATCTGACGGGTCAGGTCAGAAATATTGCTGAGGTGACAACCGCTGTAGCCCGGGGCGATCTGTCCCGTAAAATCACGGTGGATGTAAAAGGCGAAATTCTGGAACTAAAAAACACCATCAATACGATGGTGGACCAGCTCAATGCGTTCGCCGGCGAGGTGACGCGTGTGGCCCGGGAAGTCGGCACCGAAGGTAAGCTCGGTGGTCAAGCCGAGGTCTCCGGAGTTGCAGGGACTTGGAAAGATCTCACCGACAACGTGAACTTCATGGCTTCGAACCTGACTGGCCAGGTCCGTAACATCGCGGAAGTGGCAACTGCCGTCGCACGCGGTGATTTGTCCCGCAAAATCACCGTGGATGTCAAAGGGGAAATTCTCGAACTCAAAGACACTCTTAATACTATGGTGGACCAGCTGCGCGCGTTTGCATCTGAAGTCACACGCGTAGCGCGCGAAGTCGGCACGGACGGCAAATTGGGAGGACAGGCTGCGGTGCCTGGGGTCGCCGGGACGTGGAAGGATCTGACCGACTCCGTCAATTCCATGGCTTCGAATCTCACGGGGCAGGTCCGTAATATTGCGGAGGTTTCGACTGCCATTGCCAGCGGCGACCTGTCCAAGAAGATCACAGTCAATGTGAGTGGTGAAATTCTGCTCCTCAAAGAAACCATCAACACGATGGTGGACCAGCTCAATGCGTTTGCCGGAGAGGTAACCCGTGTAGCCCGCGAAGTCGGTACCGAAGGCCGCCTTGGGGGTCAAGCCAGCGTACCGGGCGTTGCGGGGACGTGGAAAGACTTGACGGACTCGGTGAATTCGATGGCCGGAAACCTTACGGCTCAGGTGCGCAACATCGCCGAAGTGACCACCGCGGTGGCACGAGGCGACCTCTCCCGGAAGATTACGGTCGATGTGAAAGGCGAAATTCTGGAATTAAAAAACACCATCAACACAATGGTGGACCAACTCAATGGGTTCGCGGGTGAAGTAACGCGTGTAGCGCGCGAAGTCGGTACGGATGGCAAACTCGGCGGCCAGGCCGAGGTCCCCGGCGTTGCAGGAACATGGAAAGACCTCACAGACAATGTGAACTTCATGGCCTCAAACCTGACCGGGCAGGTGAGAAACATAGCAGAAGTTGCTACCGCGATCGCAAACGGCGACTTATCCAAGAAGATCACGGTAGACGTTCGTGGTGAAATTCTCCAGCTGAAAGAAACGCTGAACACCATGGTTGAGCAGCTGCGCTCATTCGCTGCTGAAGTCACGCGTGTGGCCCGAGAAGTTGGGACCGAAGGGCGTCTGGGAGGGCAAGCAAGCGTACCTGGCGTTGGTGGAACGTGGAAAGACCTCACCGACTCAGTCAATGCTATGGCCGGGAACCTCACCGGTCAGGTGCGCAATATCGCTGAAGTTACAACCGCGGTGGCCCGGGGCGATTTGTCGCGCAAAATCACGGTGGACGTGAAGGGCGAGATTCTCGAGTTGAAGAACACCGTCAATACTATGGTGGACCAGCTCAACGCATTTGCTGCTGAGGTGACTCGTGTGGCACGCGAGGTCGGAACCGAGGGAAAACTGGGAGGCCAGGCCCAGGTACCCGGTGTGGCCGGCACGTGGAAAGACCTCACCGACAATGTCAACGTCATGGCGGCAAACCTGACCGAGCAAGTACGCGGCATCGTGAAAGTCGTGACCGCGGTCGCCAATGGCGAACTCACGCGGAAGTTGACGGTGAAAGCAAAAGGAGAGGTCGCCGCGCTCGCTGAAACCATCAACAATATGACTGACACACTTGCCACCTTCGCTGACCAGGTAACCACGGTGGCGCGTGAAGTCGGAGTGGAGGGCAGGCTCGGCGGACAAGCCAACGTTCCCGGTGCTGCCGGCACGTGGAAAGATCTCACGGGCAATGTGAACCTCCTCGCTGACAACCTCACGCGGCAAGTACGCGCAATCGCGGAAGTTGCCACAGCTGTCACCAAAGGTGACCTGACTCGTTCTATCCAAGTGGAAGCCTCGGGAGAAGTCTCAGAGCTCAAAGACAACATCAACACCATGATCGATAACCTGCGGTTGACCACAGACCGCAACACTGAGGAAGACTGGCTCAAAACCAATCTCGCCCGGTTCACCGGTATGTTGCAAGGGCAGCGCGATCTGGCCACTGTGGGAAGAATGCTGCTATCCGAGCTCGCCCCTCTCGTGAACGCACAGCACGGCGTGATTTATCAAATGGAGAACGAAGATTCGGCAAGCATGATGCTGCTTTCGGCGTTTGCCAGCGACGCTGGAGATGGCCACCTTCGCCGGTTAAAGGTGGGGGAAGGCCTCGTCGGTCAGTGTGCGTTAGAGAAGCGGCGTATGCTGATCACCAGCTTACCTCCAAATACCACACCCATTCGCTCCGGACTATTTGAATCGCCGCCGCAGAATGTTATTGTTTTGCCGGTCTTGTTTGAAGATCGCGTAAAAGCGGTCATCGAACTTGCCTCGCTCGGCACCTTTACGGATTTGCAACTGGCCTTCCTGGAACAGTTCACTGCCAGCATTGGAATTGTGTTGAACAGCATTGAGGCGACGATGCAAACCGAAGGGTTGCTGAAACAGTCCCAGCAACTCGCGGGTGAATTGCAAACTCAGCAGAAGGAATTGCAGCAGACCAACGAACAAATGGCGCTGAAGGCACAACAGCTGGCGGAACAGAACGTCGAAGTGGAACGAAAGAACCAGGAAATCGAGCAGGCCCGCCGTGCTTTGGAAGAGAAGGCCAAGGAGCTGGCCCTGACCTCAAAATACAAATCAGAATTTCTGGCCAACATGTCGCATGAGTTGCGCACGCCGCTGAACAGCATTCTTGTCCTTGGACAACAACTCACCGATAACCCAGACGGCAACCTTACCGCAAAGCAGGTCGAGTTCGCACGCACCATCCACGGTGCAGGAACGGACCTGCTCAATCTGATCAGCGACATCCTGGATCTTTCCAAGATCGAATCCGGCACGGTTTCCGTTGACGCCCAGGAGATCTTCCTCGGCAGCCTGCTCGATACGGTCGCGCGCCCGTTCCGACACGAAGCAGACAACCGCAAGCTGTCGTTCGATGTTCATACGGATCCCCATCTGCCACGGAGTTTGGTCACGGACTCCAAGCGTTTGCACCAAGTGCTCAAGAACCTGCTGTCGAACGCTTTTAAGTTCACGGAACAAGGGGGCGTACGTCTGTCGGTCACCCTGGCTGCCAGTGGATGGAGTAAGAACCATCCAATCCTAAGCCGAGCGGCCTCGGTAGTCGCACTCGAAGTTGTTGACACTGGAATCGGTATTCCATTTGATAAGCAGCGCATCATCTTCGAGGCGTTCCAACAGGCAGATGCCGGCACCAGCCGTAAATACGGCGGGACCGGATTAGGCCTGGCGATCAGCCGAGAGTTGGCCAACCTGTTGGGCGGAGAAATCCAGTTGCACAGCTCCCGGGGTAAGGGCAGTTCGTTCACCCTGTACCTGCCACAAACTTACGTTGGGCCTGCCGGTGTACCGGTGGCCGAAAAGCGAACTATGTCCATGTCCTCGCCATTGCAACTTGCGGCAGTGGACATTTCTGAGGTTCCTGCCGAGCTGGTCCATGACGACCGCGAGAATTTACAACCTGACGACATGGTCCTGCTGATTGTCGAAGATGACCCCCATTATGCGCGGGTACTCAGCGATCTGGCACGGGACAAAGGCTTCAAAGTCCTGGTAGCAATGACTGGCGCCACGGCCTTGAACTTGGCGCGCGAGTTTCATCCCACGGCTGTTTCTCTCGATGTATTCCTGCCCGACATGCTGGGATGGACTGTGCTCAACCATCTAAAGCAAGAGCCTGCCACGCGGCACATACCCATCCAAATGTTGACCCTGGAGGAAGACCGGCAGCACGGGCTCGCCCGAGGAGCATTCGCTTTTATTACCAAGCCTGCCACCTCAGAGGAAATAGGCGCCGCACTTTTACGTATCAAGGAATATGCAACTCCGCGTCGAAAAAGGCTGTTGGTCGTCGAAGACAATCCAGCCGAGCAATTGAGCACCCGCGAACTCTTGGGTCACGACGATGTGGATATCGTAATGGTTTCGACTGGGAAGGAGGCGCTCAAAGTCGTCCATGAAGATCCAGTGGACTGTGTAGTGCTTGACCTACGGCTGCCTGACATGACAGGTTTCGAGGTCCTCGAACATTTGCGGGATACCCCATCGCTCAGCGATTTGCCGATCGTTGTATTTACCGGCAAAGAACTGTCTCCCGACGAAGACGCCCGCCTGCATACGCTGGCGCGCAGCGTGGTGGTGAAAGGCGTAGAGTCGCCAGAACGTTTGCTGGATGAAACTGCGCTCTTTCTCCATCGCGTGGTCGCCAACCTTCCCCCCGGGAAACAGAGCATGCTCGAGCGGCTGCATCGCTCAGACGATGCTCTTATCGGGCGAAAGGTACTGGTCGTAGACGATGATGTGCGAAACATCTTCGCACTCAGCAGCGTATTGGAACGGCGTGGCATGAGCGTGCTAACGGCCGGGACAGGTCGCGAAGCGATCGCGACCCTGGAATCGACACCCGACTTAGCCATCTTGTTAATGGACATCATGATGCCAGAGATGGACGGATATGAGACCATGCAGGTAATTAGGCAGATCCCCGCGTTCCGGCGTCTGCCGATCATTGCCCTTACCGCCAAGGCCATGAAAGGCGACCGCGAGAAGTGTCTGGAGGCGGGGGCTTCGGAGTATCTGGCAAAGCCGGTGAACACAGAGCAGTTGCTAGCCGCATTGCGGATGTGGTTGCATCGTTAGCAAGAAGGAACTATGCCAGCAAACGAAAAAGTCAACATACTGATGGTGGACGACCAGCCCGCCAAGCTGCTCAGCTACGAAGCGATTCTCAGTGATCTGGGAGAAAACCTCATCAAGGCCTTTTCGGCGAAAGAGGCGCTGGAACAATTATTAAAGCACGATGTAGCTGTTGTACTGATGGATGTCAGCATGCCGGTGATGGATGGGTTTGAGCTGGCAGAAATGATCCGCCAACATCCCCGATTTCAGACTACGGCTATCATCTTTATTTCTGCGGTCCACCTCACGGATCTTGACCGGCTCAAGGGATACGAGCGTGGCGCAGTCGATTACATTTCAGTTCCAGTCGTGCCTGAGCTCCTGCGTGCGAAGGTCAGTGTGCTGGCAGACCTTCACCGCAAGACGCAACAGCTCGCCGCCCTCAACCGCGACCTCGAGCAGCGGGTCTCGGAAAGGACCAAGGAACTGGCGGACAAGGCCTCCACATTACAGAATTTGAACAAAGAACTGGCCCGAAAACACCTGGAACTGGATGCTATCGTCAAGACTGCTCCTGACATAATCTTCAGCAGCCGGGGAGACGGCCACCGCGATTACATCAGCGACCGGTTCTATGAATTCACTGGAGCCGAACCTGGAGCCGGTTATGGATTCGGCTGGCTTAAGTTTATCCATCCCGACGATTCCGAGGAGGTTGAGGCTTGTTGGATCAGGGCTCTGAAAGGGGGCGGGAACTACGAATCTGAGTATCGCATCCGCGACAAGAATGGCGTATACCGATGGTTCCGTGCTCGCGGAGTGCCCATCCGCGACCCAGAAGGCAACATCATCAAGTGGTACGGAAGTTGCTCCGATATTCATGACAGCAAGCTCCTTGAGCAATCCATTCGCGAGACCGCGGTCAGACTCGAAAAGATGGTGGATGATCGCACGACCGCACTGCGCCAGCTCTCCAGCCGCTTGATGGCGCTCCAAGATGAAGAAAGGCGCCGTATTGCACGCGAACTGCACGATGGCCTGGGACAAGAATTGATTGCGGCGAAAATGATATTAGACGGCATGCTTGTTGATGGTTCCAGCCAGCCGGCCAGCGATGTCGCGGCAGAGGTTAGCTCGCTAATTGATCGAGCGATCCGGCAGACGCGCAGTATATCTCATCTTCTGCATCCCCCGTTGCTCGATGAAGTGGGATTACACTCTGCGGTGCAATGGTATGTAGATGGGTTTACCAAACGCAGCGGTATCGCGGCCTTTCTCGACGTGCGTCCGCCGGATTTTCCAAGACTTCCCGCCGATTTCGAGACAGCAGTTTTCCGTATTATTCAGGAAGCTCTCTCCAACGTTTTCCGGCATTCCGGAGCGCCCAATTGCTGGGTTACTTTGGCCCATGATGAAGCCCGAATCGTGGTGACGGTGCGGGATGACGGCAAAGGAATCGGGGATCTCGTTGCAGACTTTCAACCTGGCAGCATCGGCATGGGGATCGGTGGTATGAGGCAGCGGCTCAAGGAATTTGGTGGAGAGCTGCACTTGGGGAATGCCAACCCCGGAACGCGGGTGGAAGTGGTAATACCGGTGCGCACGTTCACCCCAGCAGAAGCACGGGTAACCGCTTCGCAGTAAGGATTTTCATCTTCCCTTCCGATGGCCTCTTGTCCGGTGTTGTTTGAGTACGGTACGCGCCGCCACTTCTTTGGCTCGACGCCCATATCGGCCTGAGCGTTGTGCTTTCTCTTTAATGTGCTCAT
This sequence comes from uncultured Acidobacteriota bacterium, assembly GCA_963837365.1. Taxonomy (GTDB): domain Bacteria; phylum Acidobacteriota; class Terriglobia; order Terriglobales; family Acidobacteriaceae; genus CAWBXL01. The sequence continues at coordinate 118,796 of CAWIMW010000001.1, read as the reverse complement.
ATTCCCGTTGTTCTTTATTACTGACGCCGCGTAGATGTTTCTTTCCGGGCATGGTCTCTCCTTTAAACCCCAGGCTTGGACTTCGATGTCAGGCATGGGAGGCCAGTTTGCCTGCGTCAACCACAAAGATTGCCGCGCGGCGTGGAGAAACCTGTTTGTTGTCATCCATCCCGCCTGCCGCCTGAAACTTTCTTACCTAAGAGTGAAGGCTCCACTCACGCGGTGTTGCGTGGCTCGGAACGATTGCTAGTTCGAAGCAATACCCTAAGATTTTGTTGGGCGTCCCCGAGCGTTACACGCTCCTCCATCGACACTGTTTCATCATTCCCAATCTCTTCTAGGCGCGCCGCGATGGCCTCCTGCGCCGCAGCGATCAGCTGACGCAGCTTCACGGTATCGAGTTCCAACATCGCTTCTCTGTATGGTTTCTGCCAGGCGTACTCAGCGGGCATGCGTTCGTTCCTTAGTAGGATTCAAGCTTACCCTAAAAGCAAAAAAAGGGTGAAAGATTTGCAGATGCATGCAACCTTGCACTGCAAATCTGTACAAAGGTATTTCCCAAGAACGAGCTGCCGCGCCGCAAAGCATTGTCAATCAATCTTTAACCGTATTTTCTAAAGATTTATAAGAAATCGTTAAACGTCTCCAAACGGATGTCTATCGCATCTCAAAAGTATGGATTATGGATATGGATCACCATCAAGGAGGTGTGATTATGGTTCCCATCTTCAAACGGATCCCGATTGCAGATCTCACCAAGCGCCGCCGCGGAAAGCACCATGATCTGCTAGGAGGAATTCTTCAGGAGCTGGAGATACTACCGGCCGCGACGGCCATCCAGGTTCCAATCGAAGAAGTGGGCGGAGTAAGCGTCGTTAATCTTCGATCGGCGGTTCATCGTGCCACCAGTTCTCGAGGAGTGCAAGTAGAAACCGCCTCGGACAAGGACAATCTTTACATCTGGAAACCTTCTGCTCGCCGGAGCACAAGGAAGCCAGTGACGAAGTAAGTCATCGGCGGGAGGCAAGTGCCAAAGGCTCGCCTCTGGCACTGCCTTGGGGGGGAGGGGAAGTCGCCCACAGAATAGACTGTCCATTATTCTTTTCCAATCCACTTGATCGTGTAGATTCCTTCGATATCTCCGGTAAATGTCAGGCCAATCTCCCCCAGAGCGTTCACCGGACCGCCCTGCTGCTCCGTAGGTTTTCCTGATTCCCAAATTACAGCGTACGGCGGATCGTCTCCCTGCCCGTTGGGACTCTAGCATGGGCCCTGACGTCACGACACTTGGGGCGGCGAGAATTGCCGTCGTCCCAATGTTCATATCCTCGCCTAGAGGAAAAGGAGAACACACACTATGCGGCCCAAGATCATTGGATCATTGGCAGTGCTTGCCCTGACACTCTGTATGGGTTGTTCAAAGCAACAGTCTGCGAGAAATTCCTATGAAGACCAGGTTAGCAATGCGTTGAAGCAGGCTGAGCTGACCGATGTTAATGTGAATGAGGACAAGGACAAGAACACGATCACTCTTACCGGAACGGTCCACTCGGAGGAGGCGAAAGAGGATGCCGGACGAATCTCTCAATCCGCGGCCGGAGAACGCATGGTAGTCAATGAAATCAGCGTACAGCCGAGAGGAGCGGAATCAGAAGCCAAGGATATTGCCAAGAATACCGACGACGCTATCGAGGATAATTACAAAGCCGCCCTAACCGCGAAGGACTTGGATAAACAAGGCATCAGCTACGATGTCAAGAATGGGGTGCTTACCCTGACTGGCTCGGTGCAGTCTGTTCCTCAGCGCCAGGAAGCGCAGCAGCTCGCACAAGCCGTTCCGAACGTGCAGCAAGTAGTCAACCAACTCGAAGTAAAGCGGTAGAGCGAAAACAGGGCCGTGGGCTCAGCGCAATTGTTTTTGCTTGAGCCCACGGAATTGGATTTTTGTTCGTGAAATAAGCTGATGGGAAGAGGTCTTTCAGTTGCTTTGCTGTAAAGTTTCCAGCAGAGTTTTCAGTTCCTCGGCGTGCTCCTCTTCATTGGCGAGAATCTCCTCCATGACCTTCGGCTGGTTGGGTCATCGTTGCCGAGGTAGCGCACAATTTCTGCGTAAGAATCGATCGCAATGCGTTCCGCAACCAGGTCCTCGCGAAGCATCTCGGTCAGGGTGTGGCCCTCCACATATTCCGAGTGGCTGCGGTTAAGCAAGCCAGCCGGATTAAAATCCGGCTCGCCGTCTAACTGCGTGATACGCCCGGCGATCCTGTCCGCGTGCCCCTGTTCTTCGTTCGCGTGTTGCAGAAACTCCTCGGCTACTGGTTGCGCATGAATTCCTGAGGCCATGTAGTAATGCCTTTTATAGCGAAGCACACAGACAAGTTCGGTTGCTAGTGCCTGATTTAGGATTTCCACCACAGTAGCCCGATCAGCCCGATATCCTTCGGTCACCGCACCTTGCTCCATATGCTTGCGGGCTCGCCGACGAATTTCCTCAATATCGGCAACAAACGCGCCCGCTTTGTAGGTTGCTTCAGCTTTCATCCCTGCTCCTCCCCTTTTTCTTCGAGTGTTTAAGGCCTTAGGGCAACGCTAAACCACGCGGTTGCCTACAGTACATACAGGGCTTCACGTACACCTCCTAAGGAGAATCTGTAGCCGCAGACGGAACAGATTCCGAGCAAACTACATGATGCACCGGATTCTTGCGGATGAGTCTTGCATTTAGTGTGGGTAAAGGGTAAGCGCAGCGCGCCAACCCTGGTGACATCACAACAATCCAACACTGCGGAGGAGAGAATGAACTGGGACCAAATTGAAGGAAAATGGAAACAAGTGAGAGGAACAGTAAAGCAGAAGTGGGGAAAGCTAACGGACGACGACTTGGACGTTATTGACGGGCATCGCGATAAGCTTGTGGGAAAAATCCAGGAACGATACGGCCTCGCGAAAGATGCCGCAGAGCAAGAAGTGGACTCGTGGCGGATTCCACCGGCCACCGAGACGGGCACTGAACGGGAACAGCGGCGCGCCTAGGCCGGAGGCCAAAACCTGCGAACGTGCCCAAACCTGACGGGCATAATATCGCTGTTCCTTCATTCCTTCGAATACCCTGGGGCTTTCTCCTGCGGCGCAGAAGATAAGCCCCATGGACATTCTGATTCAGACCCTACCCAGCAGCACGAGCACTATGAGCACAAGCACAACCAGTCCAAGACCGCCGCTGGGATAGTATCCCCATCCAGCGCTATAAGGCCAGGTTGGAAGCGCTCCTATAAGCAGCAAAATCAAGACCACAATAAGGATTGTTCCCATATCACTCTCCTGCGCTGAGCAACAACATACTGAGACAGGATCGAGCCAACAATCGGGACCAGACTCTACTGGGTCAAGTGCAAGATTGTACGAACACAACGACGCTCCCTTAGGGAATATTCAGTATGGACTACTTGTGAAAGACCGCGCAGTATGGTGCCGGCTGGTTAATATGGTGATGAAACGAACAGACTCCAAATCTCCTGGGTTTAGTACTACGTTTCGGAAAGTGTCCACAAAGACAGCCCAGCTTGTTGGCTCGCCTTTCGCTTTCGTCGCGGCGGCAGGCACGATCATCTTATGGGCTTCGCTGGGGAAGCACTTCCATTATTCAGATACTTGGCAACTGGTGGTCAACACTGGAACTACCATCGTCACCTTCCTAATTGTTTTCCTGATTCAGAACACGCAGAACAGAGACGCTCGGGCAATTCACCTGAAATTGGATGAAATTGTCCATGCCATTAGCGGGGCCGATAACCGGGTCATTGATGCTGAGAACCTTGCGGACAGCGAGTTATTAAACCTTATGAAAGGCTACGAGAGACTGCGCATTGAATATGAGAAGCGAACCAAGAGAGCTGAAAACCGAAAGAAGGCTTGAGGTTAAGGGTACGGCGGGACCCTATCCCGGCCATTGAGGTGCGATGCCGCACTTTTCGAGACTATCGCTAGCTATAGGTGCAGAACCACGTACATCCAATCACGGATTTCGAAGGGCGGCATCATGGCATTCACAGCAACCCAGAGATGCCGCCGCTAAAGAGAACCCACTGCATGGTCAGTCAAGCAACATCTTTCCTCTTGTTGTTTTCTTGCCCCTTTCCTTCATGTTCTTCTCCGTGAATGGACAGCATGTGTTCTTTGAGCTCGGCATCTGAGTCGAAGGTGTGGCCACACGCTTCACATACATGTTTTGTGCGTTCCATAGATTTATTCTCCTGGTTTAAAGAAACTCTGTTAACCACGTGACTAAACTAAAGCGGTTAGCAGAACAGGCCAATCCGGGCCAAACTGTATTTCGCGAGGTTTGAGTCCAACGATTTGTTGGATGCTTACGGAGATTCCAGTAGCGTTCCCTAAGGTGAGAATTACTTACTTGAACCTTGCGAATGATTACATAGACCCACTTCACTCAAGACGTACAACGCATTGACTTACGCCACTGACGCATTGGCAGGTGGCGTGCAAATCCTCCATGTGTTGTGGAGTTCTCGATATCAAATTTGGAGGTACATCGGATTATGAAAGCATTCACCTATCTCGCAACCGCTGTTCTGGCATTCGGACTGACAAGCCTACCGCTTCTGGCCCAAGCTCAACAGGACGAACAGCAGCAGCCCGCACAATCACAAGCTGCCCAGGCCACGGACCCATCTGCTCAGCAGGTGCAGGCATTTACAGGAAAGATCGTGAAGACCAGCAACGGTCTGGTGCTTCAAGACCAGGCAACCAACACCGCTTACAAGCTTGACAATCAAAGTCAGGTGCGGAAGTTCTCAGGCAAGAATGTGAGAGTGTCAGGGACCCTGGACAGTACAACGAATACCATCCACGTCTCAAATATTGAGTTGGCTACGAAATCGTACTAGCGTTAGGTGAGAAGATGGGGGCCCCAGATGGGCCTCCTTGATTTGTTTGTCTATGCCCGCTTGCCGTAATTCTTATTTAGGATTGCTCCCAGGATGAGCAGCAAGGCACATAGTCGAACCGAATAAATCCACGGATTGCCTTCGTTGGGGCGGGCGACGAAGAGTAGTGCCACTCGATTCGCTCCTTCCACGAAGAAGAAGACTGCGAACCCAAAAAAGAGAAAATCGCGGGAGTACGTCCAAAATCGCAGAAAAAATAATGATGCGATGAAAGAAGTGGTCGTAATAACGCCGAGCAAGAAGGCCTCAATCATGTGTCACTTGCTCTCCCAAATCAATCCATACAGCAGCAGCACCATCCCAGACGCGGCGGTGATGAGTCTCCAAATATAGAGATCCACGGTTTGCACGACCGCAAGATCAATAAAAAGAATGGCGTTTGAAACCGCCAACAGCAAGAAACACAGCCCGCTCCACAGAAGGAGCTGCTTTTTGCCACGCGCATAGCCCCGCAACAGGAGCACAGCACAGGCTGCACTGGTGATCGCCGACAGGATATATACCACAACTCCCATTTAGTCTCGCTCCCTTATAAAGCGAAATGCTCGGGCAAAATCGCAGACTGACGACGAGGGCTTGGAATGGATGAGGGTTGAGATCCCCACAACCTGCCTGCGATATAGCGTATCCAGCATCGCGATTAGCCGATTCGTTTCGTCGGAACTCGAATCATAGCCATAGCGTTGCGGCCCTCCATCTTCCGAAGCAACAGCAAAATGCTGATGCAGCAGGTCCAGAGCCAAGGTCTGCGCCAAATATGGATTCACATAGAGCCTCTCAGCCAGCTGTTCCTGCGTCCATAAGGCGGGACGACTGTTCCAAAGCAACAACAGAGCTTCGAGATGAGGGACGCTATCGATCGATTCCAGGACGAATCGGTAAACCTCCTCTTCGTCTTTTTTTTTGTCCATCAAGGCCAGATATTCTCTGCGGCCAAACAAAGTTATCGGCTGGCCGCATGGTGACTCTAAAATAAAAGGTTCTGCTGATAGAGTGCGTAATGGCGGGGATTTACATGCCACCTCACCCTCTTTAGTCCCGCACGTTGATCCGCGCCAAGCGCGCATAAGTTTAGCACCTGGCAATAAAACGATGGCATACAGCGAACGCTGTATTGGAAGGATTTCCTGCATAAGAAAACCAGCCAGGGAATGGATTGTTGGACGCGCTCAAGTCCACCGTGACTGGAAGGAGCTTACGGGCTCAACTGTATTTGCAGATTACGTTTCATCTAGCCTCTCACCATAAAACAACTTTCCGTCGCCAAGATGGATCAGATGGTCAGCCGTTAAATTTCGATTCGCACGCAGCGAGGTGAGCATGCTTTGGACAATCTTTGTAATTCTTTTGGTTTTGTGGTTGCTCGGTCTCGTCAGCTCTTACACGTTGGGAGGCTTCATCCACATTCTGTTGGTTTTGGCGATAGTCGTCCTGCTTATCAACCTGATCAGTGGACGAAGAGCGGCACTCTAATAAAGCACAAGGACCTTCAAAGCCGCCTCAAGCGGCTGGGTCTAAGGAGACTCATGAAATCTACATTGTTCGTCACAATTTCTATTTTTACTTTGCTCGTGTCCAGTCTTTGGGCAGACGCAGTCAGCGAATCAAAGGACCGCCTTCGCGATGCAGGAAATGTCCTGAAAGAGATCATGGCCGCACCGGACAAGGGGATTCCTGAAGAAGTTCTCGAGAACGCCAAGTGCGTGGTAGTGGTTCCGAACCTTGTCAAGGGTGGATTCATTTTGGGTGGTAAGCATGGGCGCGGCGTTGCCACCTGCCGTACTGCTTCAGGCTGGAGCGCTCCAGCATTTGTCTCAGTCGGCGGCGGAAGCTGGGGATTGCAGATCGGCGTAGAAGGTGTTGACCTGGTAATGCTGGTCATGAACGATGCTGGACTCCAGCATTTGCTCTCCAGCAAGTTCCAGCTCAGTGGAGAGGGCTCAGTCGCAGCCGGACCCGTGGGCCGACATGCATCCGCGGGCACGGACTGGAAGATGAATTCCGAACTGCTGACCTATTCTCGATCCAAGGGCGTCTTCGCCGGCGTCACCCTGGAGGGAGCTGTCATCGAGCAGGATGTGGACTCGACCAAGGCCATCTACGGAAACGACGTACCTTTCCGCAAGATCCTGAGCGGTGGCGTACAAACCCCGCCCTCCGCGGAACCCTTTATCGCAGCCCTGAGAAGCGCCAGCCAGCAAGCTACACTCAGCAAGTAGCCATTCGTTCCCGGTAAGCAAACACGGGGGAGGCCCGGGTTCCAGGGCCTCCCCTGTAGCTTTTCCGATCGCAGCGCGTCTGCCCAAACCAGATGTCAGGCAACTGTAAGCATCTTCTTTTCTTCCAATGAAGGTTCACGCCAATTGAGTCGGGAGAGTCACGATGCAGACGATACCCTGCCGGTGTTGGTTCCGGGCAGTTGCGGTCCTATCAGCGCTCCTCACCTTCTTGAGCTGCGGTGGAAGTGGAAGCACCAGCAAATCGGACCCTCCTCCGCCTCCAACCAGCCATCTGAGCGGGATTCTTTCATGGAAGAGTCAAACCACGGGCAACGGAGAGTACACCAATGAGACCACGCTGACACCGGCCAATGTTGGCGTTGACCACCTCGGAAAGGTTGGAAATTTTGTGGCCGATGGGTTGATCGAGGCGCAACCTCTATACATACGCGACCTGGACATGGGAAGTGCCGGAACGCATGATGTGATCCTTATCGTGACTGAAAATGACAGCATCTACGCCCTTGATGTCGATCACCTCGATGCCGGTCCGATTTGGCACCGGAACTATCTCGACCCCGCAAACGGCGTAACCCCAATGCCGGACAACGTTGGAGGGCGAACTTCGTTGGGAGGAGAAATCGGAATTACTGGCACGCCGGTGATTGACCCCGCCAGCGGCGCGGTTTATTTCGTGACCGCACTGGCACGCAATGGAGTAGCTGAACAGTGGCTACGGGCGGTAGACGTACGCACCGGCAATGACTTCGGCACTGGGAGTATGCGGATCAATGCAAGCGTGCCGGGAGATGGCGTGGCCAGCGTGAACGGACAAATCACATTTGACCCATCGATAGGGAATCAACGCGCCGGACTAAGGGAATGGGATGGCTCAATTCTGGTGGCCTGGGGATCATTCTCCGACCAGGGAGAGTATCACGGTTGGCTGATGGCATTTGACGCTGCCAGCCTCGAACGCAAAGCTGTGTTCAATCCCACGCCGAATTATCAGGCAGACGATCCAGCGTATGGTTCGGCAGACCATGGCGGAGGAGGATCTTTCTGGCAAGGGAGTGCGGCACCCACCATTGATACAGACGGCTACATCTATCTCAACTCTGCTGACGGCAGTTTCAACGCGAACCAGGGCGGCGACAACTACGGCGACACAATGCTTAAACTACGCCTTGCTGGCGACAAGTTCGAGGTTGTGGACTGGTTCACTCCATTCAACCAAGCCTGCATTGATGTGGCAGACCTGGAAATCGGTTCGGGGGGAATCGTTCTGTTACCGGCCAGCACGACCGGTTCCAGCCAGATGGCGGTCACCGTCAGCAAGGAAGGCAGGTTCTATCTGGTCAACACTGACACTATGGGCCACTACAATCCCGCCGGAGACAGCCAGATCATCCAGGAGTTCATGATCGGCGAACATTCCTGCACGAGTGAGGATGCCGGGGGCGGCATCGCAGAAGGTCCCGGGTGGAACCGGCTGTACGGAAATATCTCGTTCTGGAATGGAAACATGTATGTCCAGGCGTCGAGTCTGCCTTTGAAGCAATATCGCTTCAGCAATGGTTCCTTTAACCCGACACCTTTCGATGAATCCCCAACTGCCGCTGGCTTACGTGGCGCCAATACGGTTGTTTCCTCGAACGGCGATCAGAACGGAATTGTCTGGGCCTATGAAAAAGCGCTTTCGGGCCAGGCCATCCTGCATGCCTATGATGCCACCATGGTTTCCCGAGAACTCTGGAACAGCAATATGAATGCACTACGGGACCAACTATCAACCGGGATCGTCTTTGCCGTTCCTGTCGTGGCGGACGGCAGAGTGATTGTCGCGAACGATGTCAACGTCAGCGTATTCGCGATCTTTGGCTGAGACAGTGTTCTCCGAAATGTGGACATTTATCGTCTTGGGCGCTTTTAAGGATGCCCCAGGAGAGCCTAAATGATCGAGTATGCGCAGAATGAGTATTTTCCCCGATGGCAGAGATATGCGACTCCCCGCATACTAACAGCTGTCCTTGGAAATTCTCCTGGTGATGGCCTGTGTCTGTGTGGTCGTTGAAGAGTCTGCCGTTGGCGCTGGTACTTTGTTACGGGACCGTTCTTGCCCAGAATTTTTCCTGTCCTGACGGCAAGACTGACGTGATGAACTACTTCGTCATGTCACACCAGCTCCGCTCCGCACACTTCCTGAGCGGGACAAAGAATTCCATCTACACCGAAGTGTTCCCCGATGTAGATTTTGCCGTGAGCGGATACTGGTTCTGGCTGAAGAGTTCGAATGGTCACGGCTTCGATGTGAAGGCGTTCGATGAGAATTACGTCTACATGCGCTCAACCGAACTATTCTGGAAAGACAACACCACTTTCAAGCGCTTTCGCCACGACCTGCCCATAACGGCACGTTGCGTTCCGGAAGAAAGCGCCGGACCGGAGATCAAAGTCAAGGATACGTCTTATGATTTCTTCTCTGGCTGTCGAGCCTTTAAACAAGGTCAATTGCAAACTGCGATAAACACTCTCGATGTGCCTGTTCTTATGGACGCCGGAGGAGACATTGGAAAAGCTTCAACTCGCGTTTTGCATTACCGGTACAACTGCAACCTGGATTTTCAGCAATGTGGCGACGAAGAGCAATTCTACTTGGCCAAAAACTATGGCCTCTGGCAGTGGAAACATTATAAGGACGGTAGCTTGGTCAACTCGACGGTGATAAACGAGATAAGACCAGGGAGTTCCACTGCGAATCTTCCGTGCACGGAAAGTTTCGAACCAAGTCCACCCAAGAATTAGTCATGTTTCAAACCCAGATATAACCAAAATCAGACGCCTCTTCCTTCTCGGAACTAGATCCCACGGGAATCAGGCAACCCCTTGCCAACGCGCCCGCAATCTAACCCGCCCTTATTTTGACCGGCAAGGAGTTGTTGCGGAATGTCTACCTCATCGTTTTGTCGCTTTGCCTCACGCGGCGTTGTTCTGGTCCTGGCTGGCATGTCCTGGTTGACTTTGGTGCATCTGCCACGCCAGTCATTACCGTAACCAGCCGGGCAAACAACTCAGAAACCACGGGTCGGTACACTTCGTGGCGTCTGCGACGAGCCCTGATTGTCAGCCTAGTGTCTACCAAGCTATGCGCATCTACCCTGCACCGCACGTTAGCGCACCTATCATCCAAGGCACAAACATTGATACTTACATTAATTTGCAACTGGGCACTTACAATAGCGTCGTTCAAGCGTGGGACAATTGTGGCAGTGTGGGCAAGGCGTTCGTGACCATCACTGTTACCAGTGAGTTCGCACCGGCGGGTTTTCTCTACACGGTGAACAGTGATTATGGCTCTGGAAACACCACCAATACCGTACAAGGCTTCACCATCGTTGAGGGTAACGGCGCACTTGCACTGCACGGAAGCACTTTTGAAAAATAGCAAAAAAGCCCGTATTGGCGCATAGAGTATCGAAGCGTACGGCACACTTACGGCACACCTGGTACCGACCCAATTCGAACTTCAACCTGACTGCCGCCCTCGGAGCAGTTTCCCTGAATCGGTCTAGGATCTTCACTTCGACCTAATTTGTGTGCTCGCCTTGCGGTTCGCGCGAGCGTAGGCAGGAGCGAAGAATTTCCCCGCCGCAGGCCCCTCGTCATCCGTTCCCAAGATTTGTCCCACGAGCCGACAGGAGCATCCTGCGGCGCCAAAACGCATGTGGCGACAGGAGACCAAGGACCACAGAACTCGCAACGATGCTGACGGACTGCAACAGTTCCGGCTTGGTTGCCATGAGAAGTACGATGCCTAGAAAGATGGAGATTCGTAAGCCGAGAGAGATCTTCAACAAAGCATCGTCCAAGCGGCTGAACAGATCAGGCTCCAACACCGATGCATTGGTGAGGGCCTGCCGGATGGTTCGCATGCGCTTGCTGGTCAGCGCACCAAGCGGCACCACCAACAAGAGAGCAACAATGGTGAGGTCGATCCAGGCCTGGCCAAAAGCCGACATGCGCATGGCCAGATAGATTCCGGAAACAAAGATCGTTAAAGCCGAACCCGCAGTCCAGAAGGGTAGACGGGGGACGGGTTCGATCCATAGGCGAACTTCAACCAAGGTCGAGGCTCGCCGCAGACGAAACAACGAAAGTGCTTCAAAGCTCAGGCAGACGAATAGAGCGAGTACGGATGCAATGTGCAAGAACAGAACGAACCCATAAAGCGACATACTTACACCTCATTTCTAGTCGATTGTGAACTTCCCGCACCCCTCACGTCGTGAAGAGCGCCAAATACATCGGCCTTCTGGTGTGTAGCCCGAGCACCAGTGAGGCCACAGCGAGCAGAAGAAAGACCACAGCCAGACCGAACGTGTAATCGTGCGCACGCAGGTGGATGATGATGGCCACAACAAAGAACAGGACGAGGCCGATTGCAGCTGCCGTGCCGATATCTGGTACGCCAATACCGACCAGCAACCCGAGTGCCCCTGCCGCTTTGAGGATGCCCAGAGGCGTCATCCACGAATCGGGCACGCCCGCTCTGGCCATAGCGATGCGGACCTGCTGGTAACGAACGAAATCGTACGCAGCGGAGAAGATATTGGCTCCGGCAGTCAGGAGTGTGACGATGAGATAAGCAACAAACATGAAGATCTCCTTTCTCCTGCCGCGCAACCCTCGCTCAGTCTGCAGCTACCTGTTTCTTCTTCCACTCTCTGGCTTCGTCCGATTTGGCCCACTCACCGGCCACTTGCCTGGTGGCGACGTTGATGCGATTCCAGACATTCGTCGTAGCGATCCAGAGAACGAGCGACCCAAGTGCCCTTTCGTCGTAGTATCTTGCCGCTTCCGCCCAGATTTCGTCTGGAACCGGATCAGACCGATCGCTCAGTCGGGTGACAGCTTCGGTGAGCGCGAGCGCCGCGCGTTCGGCTTCCGTGAAGTAGGGCGCGTCGTTCCAGGCAGCCACCGCGAACAGGCGTTCGATGGTTTCGTCCGCCTGTTTAAAGCGGAAGCTCAGATCAACGCACACGCTACAACCGTTGATCTGGCTCGCCCGGAGGTGAGCAAGATCGAGTGTCTTCTTTGGTACGCCGCCCTGCTCGGAAGTCTTTGCCAAACTTTGCAGCAATTCCACCGCGCCGGGAATGACCACTGCCGGATTTTTTATTCGTGCTTGCATGACTCAATCTCCTTCTTGAGAACTTGTGTTTTCGGCTTCACTACCATGACGGATCACACCGGGAGAACGTGACTGCGAGAGCGCATACGCTCCTAACGCAGGTGTTTTGAGAGACTTGTCTTGTCTCTTGAGTTTCCCTGCCGGCTCGGAAGATTCGCTCCAGCCCCAAGAAATCCGTGCTGCCCTTCCCGGAAAAATACCTAGGTCTCCTGTCACAACACTTCGGGTCAATCCGTCATCTCTATGACGAGTCCTCGTGAGAAGACCCGACATCGAATGAACAAGGAACCAGATTATGGCAAGAGTCGAAGGCATCAATCCCCAGAAGACGTCAATCCCGATGCGGCAGGTGTTCAAGAAGGTCCGGAAGATGTTGGGCCGCGATCTCACGCCGCAGAAAATCGCAGCCCGAGTGCCGCGCGTGTTCTGGGTTAATGCGATCGCAGAATGGCTGCTCGGACAGAAAGCGGGGGTCCCACAACGGCAGCGGATGCTGCTGACACTGCGCACTGCGGTGCGGGTTGGGTGCCCGTTTTGAATCGACGCCAATTCTGCCGGGGGCAGAATGTACGGTCTGAGCGACGACGAAATCATGGCGGTCCGCGAGGGGCAGGTCGAAGCATTTGCGCCGGCGGAGGCGGCTTTATTGTGCATGGCCGACGCCATGGCTGATACCCCGTCGAACATAAGTGATGATCTCTATCAAGAGCTGCGCCGGCATTTTTCGGAAGAGCAGCTCATCGAGCTCGCGGCGACTGCGGCACTCGAAAACTTCCGTGCACGATACAACCGTGTGTTCGAAGTGGGAAGCGACGGACTGTACCGCAAAGGCCTGAGGTTCAAACAGCACCACGCCTCGGTCGCATAGCGTGCCCCGCATCGTCAGTATGGGCAGCAGAGCTAAACAAAGAGCGTCACTTTATGCCTGAACAGGAATGGTTGGCAGACCAATTCGAGGAGAACCGGGGCCATTTGCGGGCCGTAGCTTACCGCATGCTCGGTTCGCTCAGCGAGGCCGATGATGCCGTGCAGGAAGCCTGGCTTCGTCTGAGCCGTTCCGATGCCGGCACAATAGAGAACCTCGGAGGATGGCTGACTACGGTCGTTTCGCGGGTTTGTCTAGACATGCTGCGCTCGCGCATTTCGCGAAAAGAAGAGGCACTCGACCCGCAGCCATCGGAGCCCATCGCCGTCCGCGAGGAACAGAGAGATCCGGAGCAAGAGACACTGCTGGCCGACTCCATCGGCGCAGCACTGCTGATCGTGCTTGACCGCTTGGATCCGGCCGAGCGGCTGGCGTTTGTTCTACACGACATGTTTGCGGTTTCCTTCGACGAAATCGGCTCAATCGTTGGACGGTCGCCAGTAGCGGCAAGGCAGTTGGCTAGCCGGGCGCGACGGCGCATTCAGGGCGCTCCGGCGGTTCCCAAGACCAGCATCGTGGAGCAACGCCGAGTCGTTGACGCCTTCCTCGATGCTTTGCGCCGCGGTGATTTTGAAGGGCTGGTCGCGGTGCTTGATCCCGATATTGTGGTCAGAATCGATGAAGCTGCCGCGCGTCCGGGCGCGCCCAGAGAGATTAATGGCGCACGGAACTGGGCGAAGGGAGCAATCGCATTCTCGCGACAACTTCCGGGTACAGTACAACCCATGTTGGTTAACGGAGACGTGGGACTGGTTTGGAGCCCGGGCGGACATGTATTTCGTGTGCTTCGCTGCTCTTTCGTCGATGGGAAAATCGCAAGGGCAGAGATCATCGCCGATCCAACTCGTCTACAGGAACTTGATCTTGCGATGATCGATCAATGAAGGTTTTCAGCATTTCCAACCGATGACCGCATATGAGGCAAGGCGATGAGCAGCGTGAAGATCCTTATCACTGGAAGTAGGGTGTTCGAAAAATAAAGGAGGATGAAATGGCGATTCCGAAATATGCCGACCCCGACCGAGGTGGTGAAGAACAAACTGAGCACGAGAGGATACATGTACTGAAGAACCCACTCGATGCCGCAGAGCTCAACGCGGCCATCGACAAGGTCCATCGCGCGGGGATGCCGGGAGTGTTCGCCGAGGTGCGCGACGGTGACCAACTATGGCGCGGCGCAGCCGGCGTCGCCGATGTCAGCACCGGCCGTCCCGTATCCCCCGACATGCGGCACCGCGTCGGCAGCATCAGCAAAACCTTCACTGCCGCCGCGGTCCTTCAGGAGGTCGAAAGGGGTCAGATCGGGCTCGACACGCCAATCGGCCACTACCTGCCACGGTGGGTGCCCGGAGAACGCGGCAAGACGATCACCGTCCGCATGCTGATCAACCACACCAGCGGCCTAGCGGAATATCTGCCATATGCGTACCCGTCTCTCAAGCCGTTCCCTCGACTGGCGGACACCACGCCCACGAGTCTGGACGACAACCGGTTCACGCGCTTTCAGCGGACCGAGCTAATCGAGATGGGGGTGAGGGCACCCGCCGTCGGTACGCCGGGTGGCACTCCGGGGATATATTCCAATACGAACTACCAGATTCTCTGCCAACTCCTGGAGCACGTAACCGGCGCCACCGCGGAGAAGTGCATCACACAGAACGTCATTGAGCGTGCTGGGCTCCGGGACACCGAGCTTCCGGACGGACCGCATGTTAGCGAGCCGCACTCGCAGATGTACGAAGCGTGGTTCGGCATGATCGACCCGCCGCGCGACTACAGCGTCTTCGACATGTCGTGGGTCGGGCCGGCGGCCTCGCTGATTTCGACCGTTTCCGATCTCAACCGCTTCTATCGTTTGCTACTTGCCGGCGAGATTGTGAATAACTCGTCGCTGGCCGAGATGCAGCGCACTGTCGCGGTCATCTCTCAAGAGGGGAAGAAAATTACCTATGGCCTCGGCCTGCACAAGAAGGAGGTTCCTGGCCATGGCACATTCTGGGGCCATGACGGCTCGGTCTGGGGTGGGGGAGCGATGTCCATGAGCCGCGCCGACGGCAAGCGACGGATGTCCGTCGCGTTCAACCTCATCAGGTGGAACAAGCTGGACCCTTCGGGGAAGCCGCAGCACCATCCCATCGATGACGCGCTGGCGGCCTTTTATCAGCTGGCGATGTGTGGTGCGTGAATTTGATCTTGCCGTACTCGATGAATGAGGGTTCTTCCATTGGTTCGAGTTGGTCTCCATAAGTTGGAGGGGGAAATGGTAACGGTACTTGCGTTAGGCCTCGATCCAGATTTCGCGGACTTCAGGTCGATGCCCGGTTTAACTCCGGAGCTCGTTCGGTCTTATATTGATTCTCAACTGGCCCGTATTCGCGCGTTGGGATATGAGGTCGACAGTTGCTTGGTCGACTCGGGCAATACCGCCGAAGAGGTCTTAAAGGAAAGTCTGAGCAAACAGGCATACGACTGCGTGATGATTGGGGCAGGTCTTCGCGCGCACGAACGACTCATCCTTTTTGAGAGGCTTCTCAACGTGGTGCACGCCCACAGCGGCGGGAGCGGTCACAATCCGGGAATACGGGCGTGAAGCCAACTTCGATCTCTGGGGATTTCGCCGTCGGTGGCTAAAGCTCGCGCCAAGCCTGCCCGGTTCCTTAAGCGGAATAGCGCCTAAACGTGTATTAGGCGGAAAAGCGCCTAGGTTGACATTAGGCGGAAAAGCGCCTAATATAGCTTTAGGCGGATAACCGCCTAGTCCCATGACAAACGACAAAATCGCCCGAACACCTTTACAACTCGGCAACTGCATTCGAGAGCGGAGGCGCGAACTCGGCTTGAGCCAAGAAAGTTTGGCGACCAAAATCGGCGTGCGCCAGCGGACGGTTTCCGACATCGAGAAGTCCGCGGCAGCCCGGCTCGATACAGTTTTGCGGGCCCTTGCCGCCCTCGACCTCGAACTAGTCATCCGTCCACGCACCAAAGGCTCGCCACAGGATATTGAGAGACTTTTCTGATGCCACGCCGAGCGCGTTACGAACCTCTCAATGTTTTCCTCAACAGCCGCCTGGTCGGCCAACTCCGGCGCGAGACTTCGGGAGCAATCTCTTTCCAATATGACCGATCCTGGCTGGATTGGGAGTCAGCCCTGCCAGTGTCGCTCTCTCTCCCCATACGTGAACAGCCATACATCGGAGCCCCGGTTTTGGCGGTCTTTGAAAACCTATTGCCGGACAACGATTCCTTGCGACGCCAGATCGCTGCGCGCGCGCGCGCCGAAGGAACCGATGCATATAGCCTTCTGGCAGCGATTGGTCACGATTGTGTTGGCGCGCTACAGTTCCTTCCCAGGGATTCCGAACCCGCGCCCGCCGGCGCCATCGATGCCGTACCCGTCAGTGAGCGCGAGATTACGGCCATTCTAAACAACCTCGCAACAGCGCCTCTTGGCATAACGGAAGACGAGAGCTTCCGAATCTCGATCGCTGGCGCACAAGAGAAAACTGCCCTCCTCCGTTGGAACGATCGATGGCATAAGCCGCACGGCACAACCGCCACGACCCACATTTTCAAACCCTCGATCGGAAAGCTTCCCAATGGCGTGGATCTGACTGCAAGCGTCGAGAACGAATATCTGTGCCTGACGATTCTAAGAGAGTTGGGTCTTCCGGCTGCAAATGCCGAGATGAAAACATTTGGCGACCGGCGTGTTCTGATCGTCGAGCGTTTCGACCGACTCTGGACGAGAGACAAGAGATTGCTCCGTCTTCCACAAGAGGACTGCTGCCAGGCACTCTCCGTACCGCCCAATCTGAAATACGAAAGCGACGGAGGGCCGGGCATTCCGGGAATTGTTCGACTCCTGAGAGGCAGTGATGAAGCGGTCTCGGATCAACGCGTGTTCCTGAAGTCTAATGTCGTCTTTTGGCTAATGGGCGCTACCGACGGGCATGCGAAAAACTTCAGCGTCTTTCTCTCGCCGGGTGGACGCTTCCACATGACGCCACTCTACGACGTGATCTCAGCCCAGCCGAGTGTTGATTCGAAACAGATTTTATGGAAGCAGTTTCGTCTTGCCATGGCTTTTGGCGCAAAGCCGCACTACCAGATCCGGCAGATTGCCCCACGGCATTTCTTTCAAACCGCTGCCAAAGCAGGCATCGGACGGCAAGCAGTCGAATCCATCATCCAAGAGCTATTGGACATCTCAGGTGCTGCGGTCGATTCTGTTCTGTCGAAGCTGCCAAAAAAGTTTCCGGAGCAGGTGGCATCTTCGATCGCGGCAGGAATTAAGCGACGACTTCGTCTTTTGCAAAAGTTCAAGGGTGAAGAGACGTCGGCCTAACCAAACCAACCGAAGCTGGTGTCTTCATTCGTACTCATAGTCAATATAGTGCCATCATGGAACCAAAACTGACACTTATCTCCCTCGCGCCTGCCTCGACGCGCCTCTCCTACCAGGCAATTCAGAGTCGGATTTGCGAACAACCGGGCTAGACTGCTGATCACTCACAGCGCTGCATTTCCAACAAAATCCGACGAAATTGATTGAAAGGCGAACGGCGCACGCTTTGTCTGGACGATCGCGAGCGGCTCTGCCTATCCTCAGATCCGAAGTCTCTCTTGAAATTCTAGTTAACGCCAGAGGTCGTTCTGCCCCTGAAGATCCCGAATGAATTGCATTGGCTGGCAAAGCAGATTCGTCCCTTTGCGCCCTGGCACGTGGCCAGCTTCCTTTGCATGACAGCGGGCAGCCTCCTGGCTCTCCTGACTCCCTTGGTCCTCAAATGGCTCATTGATCAGGTCCTGCCTCAACGAGAAACCGGATTACTCTTTCTGGCTGCGATCTTGATCTTTTTTAGCTATCAGGGAAGAACTGTGCTGACGAGCCTCGGAAATTACCTGACGCTCACGGCTGTCCAGAAAATGGCCCTCCGGCTTCGCATGAATATATTGCGCCACCTGGACAGGCTTTTGGCCGACTACTACGAGAGCACTCCACCTGGGGCAGTCATGTATCCGCTCAAGGAACCGATCGAGGAAGTGGCCTATTTCGGCTCCGATCGCCTGCTCGACGCTCAAGGCAGTTGCGTATGCCAGTTCCGTCATGGGCATAAAGTTCAGAAATTGAGCAAGGTTGACAAATCAGTCGGGATCGACGGAATCGTAATGACGATCGAAATTGAAGCTGCCGCTTTACGTCTGCGATATAGCACGCCCGATGAGCAACGCACGTGGCGAGGACGTAGAAGTTGGGCAGGTTCGCCGCTGAGACGGAACTCCTTCTCTCGCCAAGGATTGCCGAAGATAAAGGACACTTGCCAAACGCGTGGCACGTTGGGCCTTGTTTGACCGAAACTCAAGCCAGTGAGATTCTCCGCACCTCAATTGAGGAAACCGCCTGCAGAAGACGGAAAGCGCGGATGATCGGTCGTGAGGAAGCGAATGCTCGAAACGTTGGCTGTGTCTAGCAATGTACAGCCACAGTTACGGCCACACGGAACGGAATGGGGTCCATAGTGCTGCTTCAATCTCACTTCAGACGTAAACTGGCACTGCAACCGACTAGCCATTTTGCGCGGACCTACGATTCCTGCGAAACACCCTCCCGTTGGTTAGCAACTCTATGCGCAATCAACTCACCGGAGTGAGCACCGTTTTGTGTATTCCTGTTCTGCTTCTGTCTTGATCGGCAGTCCGGCGTCGGCCTCAGACCAGCGCGCCAGCAGCGTCTCATACTCGGCGCGTGACTTAGCTATGTTTCCCAGAGAAAAGTAGGCGCGAGCAAGGCCCAGGTGGGCCATGGAGAGATAAGGCGAATTCGGCTCGACGCCACGGTGTGCGAACATCTGCTGAAACTCGGATATGGCTTGTTTGGGATGGTTCAATGCCAACTCTGCCGAGCCCCGGAAATAAAGAGAGGAAAGTTGCAGCCAAACTGAAAGATCATACAGTTTCACTGTTTCCAATTCGGTAATGGCCCGTTCCGGCCGGTGGCGGCGCAATTCCGCAGCTGCGCGCGCAATAGGCAAAAACATTTCATTCACGGACGTGTCGAGCGGTGCGTTTTCCTGGGCCTTTGCTGCCAGGTCGTCCGCCTTCTGAAATTCTCCCAATTGGCTAAGGATAACGGCCGCCTGTCCTTGCTGGTCGGCCGCGCGGCCCAGCATGGAAATGGCGTGGTTTACGATTTCGTGGGCTTGCGCATTTAGGTGATACGCGGCGTCTATTTCCGCTTCTTCGAGGAGC
Organism: uncultured Acidobacteriota bacterium; assembly: GCA_963837365.1. Lineage (GTDB taxonomy): Bacteria > Acidobacteriota > Terriglobia > Terriglobales > Acidobacteriaceae > CAWBXL01. The sequence continues at coordinate 99,248 of CAWIMW010000001.1, read as the reverse complement.
ACGGCGGCGGCCCGTTCTTTCAATCCATCCTTCATCGCTTGCGTTTCGGCCTGGGTGAACAATGCGTGTGCGGCCTTCAGCCTTCCCCGGGATGCCTCGTAGATTGCCGCTTCCTGGAGCATCTCGCTCTCGCGCGGATTTCCGCGCGCCCAGGCGAGTTGCCGGTCCATTTCGGCCTGATCTCCATCCACGGTAGCAACGGAATAGCGGAGGAGGTGGGCGACAAAACCATCCAACTGCCGGCGGACAATTTCGTCATAGAGCGTCTTGGCTTCAGCAAACTGGCCGTTGCAGTGGTAAGCACCCATAGCCGTCCCGTACACCAGGCCCTGTGATGACGAAAGGCGCAATGCCGCGCGGGCTGACTCAAGCGCCTTCTCCGGTTGCCCCACACGGAGATAAACGAAAGCAAGGTTGTTCGCCGGCACCACATCATTGGGGTACAGTTCGCGCCACAGCCGGTAGACGTCAACGTGCTTGTTCTCTTCGCCAGTCATCGCATAGTAATGAGCGGCGATGTAGAGACGTTCACGCGCTGTGGCACGGTCGCGTAGTTCGAAGGCCTTGTTGAAGTAGGCGTGGGCAAATTCGTTCTGGTTTGCGTTGGCGTAAATGATGCCGAGCCGCGCATAGGCCATCGCGAATTCGGGGTCGAGGTCGGTTGCCATCTTGTAGTACGGGATGGACTCGAAATCCTGGCCGGAGGCCCTCTTTTCTTCTCCCAGAGAGAATGCCTTGAGCGCAGGCAGAGAGTTGGTTGTCGCCCGGCCTAATTCGCTCTGAAATTGTTCCAAAGACTCATTGGCCTCACCTAACCGCCGGCGAAGAGTGTCCGCCGCCAGTCCAACCGCAGAAATCACATCGTCTCGTGATGAGGAGTTCGCTTCCGCCTGGGCCATGGACGCTCCATCGGGACAGCGCAGCGCCGACAGATTGATGCGATACGCGTTTTGGCCGGACCGCGAAATCCCTCCTGCCAACACCGCTTTTCCTCGCACCGAATTACACACGTTGAGCGCTGCCTGGCGTGGAAGGCCGGCAGGCGAACCGGACGAGCCAAGGGCCTGGCGCACTTCGGAATCCGGGACCAGGTTCAAATAAGGCGATTCCGTCAATTTAATCTGGAGGGCCTGCTTCAGAATTGCGTCGAAGGCAGGGTCGCCGGTCTGGTTCTCGAAATCTGACAGAAGAACTCTGTCATTGGCGGCTAGCCGTTTGCCGCGATGCCAACCCAGCGTGAGTGCGATTACCGCAGTAAGAACGATTGCGATCCCTACGCCGGCCATAATAAGGACTCGGTTCCGCGATTCTTGCGCCTTCGTCGAATCCTTATCAATGGTGGGCTGCCCGCTTGCCGCTACGGCCTCGGACCCCGTTTGTCGCTCCTGTAAAACGCCGTTCTTGGCCGGTCCCTCTGTAACCATCTGCACGGTAGGCAAAAACCGATAGCCCCGCTTGGGCACGGTCTCGATCAGCGCCCCATTTTCTGCCCCCGACGAGGTCGCCAATGCCTTGCGGATCTGGGAAATGTTCTGCACCAGGGCCAGGTCCTCAACGAAAGCATCCGGCCATACGCGCTTCATGAACTCCTCCTTTGTGACTAACCGCCCGGAGTTTTCGACCAGCAGGAGGAGCGTATCGAAGACCTTAGGGGTCAACGGGATAGGAGTGCCCTTATGCGACAGGAGGTGCTCGGTCGGGTCGAGACGCCAATCTCCGAACACATAAATCTGTTTGTTCGACGCAGCCATAGGAAGAACCGGCGAGGGAGAGACAGGATTTTATCAGGAAAATCTCAGTTTTTTATGAGGACTTGTGGGGCCGGTTCCGGGTATTTCAGTGGGCGAAAGGAATCCACGATGAATATCAAGCGATTGATTTCACACCGCAACCTGGGGCTCATGATGATGGCAGTTTGCCTGGCCGCAACCGGCGCCAGCGCCCAGGCCAACAGCAACAAAATATCCCACGGCAGTTGCATTGCGATCGCCAATCCGACCGTCTCAGGGGCCCCGGGGAGCATCGCCGACGCTTCCAACGGAGTGCGGGAACTCATTTCCAGCTACCTTGCAGGTCCAACCATCAAGGCATTGGCCATAGAGTCGAAACTCCCTTCCCAGGCGCGCGAGGAAGCCAAGGCGAAAGGATGCGAGCCGGTCCTGTTTGTCACCGTAACCAAAAAGACGGTCAACAAACACGGATTCTTAAAGGCCCTGACGCAGGGGGCGGCGCAATCTTCATGGCGATTGCCTTCCGGCGGATCGGTGGTTGCGCAGACAGCTAATGCAGGAGCTGCGGCCGGCCTGCAAGCAGCTTCGACTATGGCTGCCAACACCAAAGCTAAGGATGAAGTCCACCTGGAATATCGGCTGGAATCGGCGAGCGGACAAGTCCAATTCGGGCCGAAGACGGAAACGCAGACTGCTTCCGTTGATGGCGAAGATCTACTGACGCCGGTGGTAGCGCGGGCCGCTGAAAGCATCCTGGAGCACAAGAGCGGGCAATAACAGTTCACTGGAACGCAAAAGCGATGAGCATACTGGCGCGCATCATCACTGCAGTTGTAGGGCTCGGCATCGGGCTGGCGGGAATCATCTTGTGGAAGATTCCGGTGCTCCGCCGCGTCAGGTGGGTCATTGCGGGACTTACAGCTTACGGTGTTGTGGCGCTCGCTTACGCGACCGCGACCGGTACCACTCTGCGTGATGCGTTAACTGGTAACGGGCTGTTCCAGTCGTTTCCTTATGTCCTTCAAGCAGCGGTCATCGGCTGCCTTGTCGTTTTGCCGCTGGGATGGATCGCTTCTTTATTACGGTCAGGAGTTCCAGCCTTCCGCGAAAAATCTTTGTGCCGGCATTTGTACGATGCGGTTGCGTTGACCACCTGTGTTGCCCTGGTCGCTGCCTCGTTTCCTTATGACGGTAGAACCAAACATCGAATGGACCCGAAGGAACGCACCGCACTCCTTGACCGGAGCCTGCAGGCGTTAGAAGACGGCGATCGTCAGATACCGCGCGACCGTTGGGACCCCGATTACGTCGTCAATATTGTTGGCCGTGATCCGCAGAAATTATTCACCTGGGTAAAAAGCCATACCTATTGGATTCCGTACCGAGGAGTACTGCGTGGTCCCGTGGGCGTCCTCATGGACGCGCAAGGAAACAGTCTGGATCGCGCACTCCTACTGGCGACATTACTTGAGAAGGCCGGGCAGTCGGTACGGCTCGCACATGGAGAGTTAACGCGCGAGCAGGCGGTGGCCCTGCTCCCCGGTCTTGTGTCCAGACGGGTGTTGGATTTTTCGTCACCCGAAAGAACCGACTTCCTTCCTGATTTGGATATTCACAAGCCTGCTGCGCAATATGGACTGGATGAAAGTTCGATTGACCGGATCGTGCGTGAACAGAAACAAGCATTGTTTCGAGTTTCGAATGAACTCGAGACCCGCACCGCCGATCAAACCACTCGCCTGCTGCAAGTCGCTGGCAGCGGAGACCGAAACGCTGAATGGACGAAACGATACGAAGCCAGCATCCAGGCGCTGCGCGATCACTGGTGGGTCCAACGCGAAGATGGAGTGGCATGGGTTGATCTGGATCTCCTGCCCATCGTAACCCCCGCAGCGCGGGAGACGACCTCAATCAAAGATATGCCGGCGGATCTTTACCATCAGATCTCGATTCGCGTGGTTGCCGAGCAGTGGTCCACTAACGGACCGAGCAATCAGAAAGTTCTGGAGTACGCCTTGCATCCCGCTGATTTCATCGGTCAGCCGCTGTCGCTGCAATTTTGGCCTACAGATTGGGTTTCCGATTCACGGCATGCCCAAACCGTATCGGATGTGCGGGCCGCTGCTCGCGACGAGCATGCATGGATTGCAGCACTCGCGGTTGGACGCAAGGTGGTTGCATCCGCAACTCTACAGGACACCATCGTCGATTCCAGCAGCGGGAACACTGGCAAAGGAGAAAGTAATAAGGGCGGCCCCTTTGGCGGTTTTGGGGCAGCCCTGGATGAAACACTCAACCACCCGAGCAAAAGCGCAGGCTCCAGCAAACTCCTGAGCGCCGTGTGGCTGGAGTATGAAATTCGCGTTCCTGGCGAGCCGCCGCGCACGATCAGGCGCACCGTATTCGATCTGCTGGGGCCTGCCACACGTGCTTCCGGCACACCAACACCTCATCTCGACAACTCGCAGAAAGTTGCACGCGGACTTGCACTTTCCATGAAAACGGAGATGCTGCCAGTCGTTTGCGAACTTGCTCCTGAATTCGTGGCCCATCTGGCTACAGAATCAGTGACCGGCAGTCGTGGCCTGATCCGTTCGGTAATAAGCGGCAGTTTCGCTATTCAATCGGATACATCACAGAAAGACTTAACCGATGCCACTCCGCCGGCCTCATCTCTGCTGGCTCTTGCATTGCTCAGGTTGGGTTGGAACAAAAAGGCCGAGCACATATTTATTGATCGCCCGAATCTACTGACCCGGCATGAATCGCTGGTGGATACGGCGAACGGCGTTGCACTGCAAAACGCTACCGACATTGTGGCCAATGAAGTTGCAATTGATCTGACTGCACGCGATGCATTTGCTCTTCGCCTTGAACAGGGCGTGCGTGACACCAACGCCGAAGCCCTGTTGACTACCGGGAAAGTAATCGGCAATACCAGCGAAGCATATGCCGGCTCCAGTAACTGGGCGCTCTTCACTCCTGCCCAACAGTCTGCTGTTGAAGGCTTGGCCTTTTCTGATGACATCCGCCGAAGCATGGACAAAGAACTCGCCGATGGCTACGTGCTGGTGGCGCCCCACGCTCCAGTGGAGAAGAGCGAAGAGAATTTCTCCAGCTGGTGGCGGATTGATCCGCAAACCGGCAGCACTCTTGGCTTTGCGTCCAACGGCTGGGGTCAGGCCGCGGAAGAGAGCCACCAACTCCGAATGGCCATCACGTTCGCCCGGGCGTTTGATTTCGAATATGTCCTGTGCCAGTCGTTTCCGCTCGCAGTCAACTCGATGAGGGTCATCAACGAGGAAATGTTTGGAGGCTGGCACCCGAGTTGGACGGCGCCCGGCCCCAAGTCACAAGATCCCATCGAGATTGCGGACGAAAACATGCATGCCTGTGTGGTTCAAGCCATCGCCGCCGGCTTCTTGGCCACTCTGCCCCTGGTAATGCTCACCTGGGAAGTTTCCCCATCAGGACGCGGTCTGGCATTCGTCAAACGCGTGATGGCCACCGAGGAAGAAGTGGAGGCAGCATCTCAAGCCAAACCTTGCCTGACCGCTTTGCCGTTACCGACACGTGCGCCTCTGGCGATGTCAATGCCTATCGCAGCGTTGATCTTCCAAGGACCCTGTGGACCGCGCGACACCCTGCCCGACCCGAACAAGTATGGACCGAACCATACGGTCGTTGAGCCACTAAAGCAGCCTGTACGGCTCACCCGCCCGCCTACAGATGAAGAGTTACAGGAAGCCTACGCGGCGGTGAAAGCGGCCGAAAAGAAAATGCTTCCCCAGACGCAAGAGTTCGTTCAGTACATGAGCCAACCTGTCGGGCGCGATCCCCAAATTGAAAACGAACTGTTTAACCGGGCGACTTATACCTACAACATGGAGTACAGCCCCGCCTGTGATCGTTATTTGAAGCTGAAGTATTACCGCGATTTGTTGGGCCCCGGCGGTGGAATACCACCTGGAGCGGGCCCGGGCGGTGTTCCACCTGCTCCGCCAGTCGGCAACAGCAATCCAACGGGGGTCGCGCAACAGGTCATTGTCGGATCCGCGGGCACAAGCGATGCACTGGGCGGGCCGCCATCCTCGGGGAGGCCCTGAATGAAGATGCTTCATGCAGGACGACAGCCATCGGCCCGGCAGATCTGCTTGCTTGCAGCTGCGCTTCTTGCATCCCCACCACTGTGGAGTGCGTCGAGCGCCAAAGTCCCGCTGTGCCCTGGGCTGACCATTGTCACCTCCGTAAGCCAGAAGGAAGGCGACTACGAATCCATCAAAACAGTCACGCTGGTGGACCACGACAGAGTACAGCTCAAGTACTCGTCGGAGCAGCCTCCCGAACAGATCGGAGGCGGCCTGCGCACCCGCAAACTGAATGCGCTACGCACCATCTTTATTCGTGACCTGATCAACGCAAAGCAATACGAACAGATCTTCGGTACAAACATCCCGGCGGAGATGCCGGGTACCACGGCGGTTGGAATCTCCCGGGCAATCCTGTCCTCGTTAAAAACCAAAGGTGAAGCGGAGCTGGGGATGTTCAGTATTCCACCGGCGCTGCCAGGTTCCACGAAGATATCCGCCAATCCACAACAGCATCCCAACGTTTTCGACTACACCGAAGCCTACAAGCTCCGCCGCGCGGAGAGTACTCCTGCAACACTGCCGCTGATCGTAAACGATGCGAAAACAGAATTGCCCGTGATCCACGCCACCGGCCGAAGCGATTTCTACGGATACAAAGCCGAGTTTTTCTTTTTGGACGACGAAGACAATCCTTTGGCATTGAAGTGGCGCACCGGAATTGGCGCCGGTTCAGGGGCAAAGTCCGGTGGCGACCGCGACAGTTTGCAGGTCATCAAGATCGCTTACAGCTGCAGCGCCACGGCGGCCGGCGAGAGCTGGCTGGAGCGGGCGCTGGCGGAAACAGGACACGCCGATCTCTACAGCATTTATTTCAGCTTCAACAGCGACGATATCCGGGAAGAATCGGAACCTACTCTGCGCGAGATTCAGCAAATCCTGCGCCGTCATCCCGACTGGAAGCTGGGTATCTCCGGACACACCGACGGGATCGGAGGCGATGCTTCCAATCTTGACCTGTCCAAACGCCGCGCGGCCGCGGTCAAGACGGCGCTGGTCTCGCGCTTCGGTGTAAGCGCGGGGAGGTTGACCACCAATGGATACGGGAAATCACAGCCGGTAGATACCAACGAAACACCCGAAGGCCGCGCGCGAAACCGCCGCGTGGAACTGGTGAAGCTGCCATGACAGAGCGTTCCATCACCAGGTGGATTGTCCTCGACCAAGCCAGCCTGCTCAAAACCTTGCAAAGCCCAGGGATATGGATGATGTTTCTCTTCGGTATCGCTCCGCTCGCGTTCAATAGCTTTGCTGGCATCCGGGAACAGCTTCTCCTGTTTCTCGTGGTGTATTGTTCGCTGGCTTGGGCCGTATATTTCTACCTTTTCCTCACCCACAAGACCTCCAACCTTTGGCTGGGGATCGGCGCGGCGGTGTTCACGATTCTGGTTGGCGTGCCGTTCGGAAGGCTGCTGAAGCACACGTTGTTTGCGCCGTTCTACAACTTGGCAGATTCACCCTCCGACTTATTGCGATTAGTTGGCGATGTGCTTTCCCATGGTCTCACCGAGGAATTGCTCAAGGCTCTGCCCATCGTGCTGCTGACCTATGGGATTTTCCGCGCCAAAAGGCCGGCCGACGGAGCTTTTTACGGAGCGCTTTCTGGATTGGGATTTGCCGCCTGGGAAGGCTACAAGTTCATGGTGCAGAACCAGTCCGGCCCTGAGGCATTGATGGAGACACTGCTGCGCACCACGACCTTGCCTTTTCTGCATGCCAGTTTCTCGGCAATTGCCGGCTACTTCGTCGCACTCTCCCGATTCACCCGGCAACGGGCCGCTATCTGCGCAACTGGGATCGCAATCGCGGCTACGCTGCACGGACTCTACGACTTTCAGACAGGCAAAGGCCAGGTCGCAGTCGCAGCATTCACGTTCTTGGTTTTGACCTTATATCTCAATCGGGCCTTGAAATCAGATGAGATTGCAGAGCCTGAACCGATCTGTGGGAGCGCAGGATCAGCCTCCCCAACCTCAGAAACGAGAACAGGAGGATAAGAGGAAATGGTACGCAATGAAAGATTCTCTCGGATTCTATGCGCGGTTGCATTGGCATGCCTGTCCGCATTCTTTGCGGCGGACGCCCACGCGCAAAATGCGGAGGAAATTCTGAAAAAGAGCCGCGCGCTTTATGGATCGTTGAACTCCTATTCCGATACTGGCGTAGTGCTTGTCGAGTACGGCACCTCCAGCCAGGACCGGCATACCTTCTCCACGTACTTCGATCGCGCCCCGCGGCACTTCTTGCTCGAGTTCCACAAGCAAGGCGGCGACCGCTACGTGATCTGGGGTGATCCGGACGCGTTTCATACCTGGTGGAAGACAACTGGGCAACAGATGGATTACCCAAACCCCAACAATGTTCCTGCCATCAGCATGTCCGCATTGAATACCAAAAACACCGCACTGAAGATTCCGACGCTTTTGTACTCAAAGGCACAAATGGGAGGCGACTTCAACAACTTCACTGACGTGGAAATGGACGGGACGGAATTGATCGGTAACCGTCGGTGCTATCGCCTGGTAGGGCGGGCCAGCGACACATATGGAGCAACCGGCAAGGAAGTGAACCTTCGGAAGATGACCCTGTGGATTGACACTGAGACGATGCTGATTCGCCAAGTGCGGGAAGAAGCAAAGGCAATCGCGGGGCAACGAAACCGCACAATCACTGTTTACCAGCCACAGGCCAACCCGACAATTCAAGACGGCAAATTCCACTTCACCGCGCCCCAACCGCAATGAAAAAACTCACGCCACTTTGGCTGGTCATGGCCAGCGCGGGAATCGCCGCCATGGTCGCAATGTTCGAGTGCGGGCACGGGCCAGCCGAGCCGCCTCACTTGCTCAAAGCGAGCGACCTGACTGCTGCGGAGATCAAGTTTGGCCGCTCTCCCAAAAGGGACCGCAGCGTCACCTATCAGCCGGATGTGGTCCTGGTCGAGAACGGCAGCGAGGCCATGCACTCTCTCGGCGCGGATGGCTTCACTTGCATACTCGACGCCAAAACCGCCGACAATACCGACGATTTGGTCGTGGGCAAGATTGCATTCGTGACCGGCCGCTGTGTGGGCCGCATCCTGCACGTCCAACGAGCAGGCAATGACCTCACCCTGCTGCTTGGTCCGGTTGAATTGACGGACATTTTTCGCAAGCTCGAAGTTAGTCTGAACCAGCCCGTGGATTTTTCTCAGGCTCTCGAATATCCCACGCTGCAACTACCCGAGATGAACCTCCCTCTGGAAGGACCAGACGCGGCGCCCCCGGAACGAAGTGCTGTGCCTGAAATGCAGGACAGGTTCGATGCCCTTCTTTTAGCCGGAGGTACGCCGGCGATCAAGCCAGTGGCGTTTTTTCAGACGCCCGGTTCCGCGGGCATCTTGCCGACTTCTCCAAAGGTCGGGTTCGAGGCAGCCAGGCCTCTTATCAACTCCGACGGGATTGGCGTTGAACTTCGCCACCAGGGGCACGGAGTGCGCCTGGTGGCGCAAGCCCAACTTCGCATGAAGGCACCAAGCGTGGAATTTCATCTTTCGATTGACAACGGGACGGTGGATGCCAAGGTCCTGCTGCACAATGCCGCAGGGTTGAAGCTGGCTTTCGACAGCGCTGTTTCGGATGAATTTTCCGGCAACCTGAATTGGTACTGGATTCCACCCGGTTCTCTTTCGATCCCGCTATCCGGCCCTGTGCCTCTCTCCATCGATGCGCGGCAGGAAGTATGGGTACAAACCGTCTTCAGCGCCAAACATTCGAGCTTCAGCGCCGGTGGGGATTACGACATCAATGCGGATTTCGGCGTTACTTATCACAATAAGAAATTCACCCTGCTGGGCCCTCAGGGCATCACCGTCCGCAAAAGCATGTTGAACAACATGACCGGTGTGTCTTTGGGCCCGCGCGGTCTGGTGATTTCTCACAATCTGATCGTAACCGGAGGCCTGGGCATGGGCGGTTTCACCACCGGTCCCAGCCTGCACATCGGCACCTCTGTCGGCGCCGCTCTGGGCAGTAACATCGGGATCATCCAGTGCAGCACCGTCTCCCTTGCCATGAACGTACGTGGCGGAGTCGGGTGGACGATCCCGCATCCCGTCGCCAAATTTGTGAATTTCTTCCTGCACATCGTCAACGTAGCTCCGATTCCGGACCACGGTGGAATCCTCTCGCGCTGGAAACAACTGTTCAATAAGTACGCGTATATAGGCGACCCGAAGGTCTGTGGCTCACAAGGCGGATGACCACCGAGTGCTGTGACATTGAAGTGTAACCATGCAAAGGAAAGTAGGAAAACATGAGAACCAGAGCGGCAGAACTTGTTCTTCCGGCCCAGTTTGTTTCGGCGCGGCTGAAATTGTCGTTGGTAATTCTTTTGTTGGCAACCGTGGTCGGAACGGGCTGCACTCACAAGGAGCCGGCAACGAAGAAGGACGCCGCGACAAAGACGTCCGGAACTTCGGATGCGATGAAATCGGAAAACGGTAAAGCCTCCAATAGTTCCCAGGGCGCTTCCGGCGACGACCTGATGGATGCGGTCAACAACGCCAGCAAAGTGACGGACCAGGGCGTCAACACAGTTTTGCAGTCGGACCAGGGGAAGATGGCGCAGCAGATTGCCGGGTCGTCAGGTACAGCGCCTGGATCCGCTCCCGCACCGCCCGCGCCACTTGTCGAGTCGGTCACAAACCGCCCTGAGTTGCGCACCATCCCGCTGTGTCCGGGATTGACCGTGGTGACCGCCGTTGCCCAGCAGTCGGGAGATTACGAATCCATCAAGACCATCGAGTCGGTTGACGCAAAACAAGTGCGCATGAAGTATTCGTCCGAGTTCTACGCCTCCGACATGTTCTCGGAGGGCGGCTTGACGAAATTAACCCTTCACCGCACCATGCTGAACCACGATCTGGCGACCGCGACCTCTTATGAACAGACGTTTTTGGACAAATCGGCGGAAACAATCCCCGGGACCACCGCCATCGGAACATCGGCTGCCATCTTGAGAGCGCTCAAAACGAAAGGCGAGGTGGAGATGAGCATCTCCAATGCCTACGGGGGCCTGGAACTGACCGCGGACCGCAAGAAGTTTCCCAACTACTACAGCTACATGCAGGGCGGCAAAATCAAGGAAGTCGGGACGGTGCGCGTGCCGGTAGTTGTGAACGAGCAGCCTGTGGTCCTCCCGGCCATCCAAGCCCAGGGAGACTTCGTCGGCGACAAAGCCGAATTCTTCTTTCTCGACGACGAGCGCAATCCACTGACCCTTGCCTTCCGCCTCGGCATCGGCGGCATCACGCCTCTCACTTCCGACGAAATCAAGCTGTGCAACATGACGCGAAATCCTAAGGGCGACTCCAACCCCGCCAGGCTCCCCTATCGCAGGCGGTGTGACCTCCCGAAGGGTGGTGACCGGGACACATTGCGGGTTGTCAAGATCACCTACCGCTGCGCCGTGCCCTCCGCGGCAGCAGGCGGCGGGGACGCCGCGGCCGGGTTGGAGAAATCATTGGCCAGCAGAACCAAGGTGGACATCTACAGCATTTACTTTTCGTTCAACAGCGATGAGATTCGCGACGAGTCGAACCCAACCCTGAAAGAAATCTCCGACGTGTTGCACCGCCACCCAGATTGGAAGGTCAGCATCGCCGGCCACACAGACGGCATCGGCGGAGACGCGAAGAACCTGGATCTTTCCAAACGGCGCGCCGCGAGTGTCAAGGACGCGTTGGTCAAGCGCTACGGGATCGAAGCATCCCGTCTCGCCACCACAGGTTTTGGAAAATCTCAGCCCATAGACACCAACGACACCTTGGAAGGGCGCGCCCACAACCGGAGAGTGGAGTTGTCAAGGATGTAGCTGGCAGGAGGAAAAACGATGAATACCAAAAACATTTGGCTGGCGGCAATCGCGCTTTGCGTTGGGATGTCGGCCTCCCTTGCCACGGGGCAGTCGCTTCCCCAACCATTAAGAGACTGGAAAGTCGTCTCCAGCGTTTCGGGGGGCATTGCTGGGAATATCCGTTCTCTCACGGTGACTAGCGACCGGAAGTTTGCGGTATTGGACACGCAGCTGGGCTACTCCTTCGACGGCAAAGTTGCCGCCGAACTGCTGACGAAGTTCGCTGTGGCCCTCAAGTCTGCGCAAATGGCCAAACTACATAATGATGGGCCAGTCATTCCAGACGGTTTTTCCAGTTCACTTCAAGTCACCACCAGCGGTCACGAATACTTGATCGAACCATCGGCCGAACTTGGCGCACTGTTGCGTGAAACTTTTGATCGCTCAGTTCAACAGGCGGTCACCGGGACGTGGTGGGAGTCCGGATGGAAGCTCTGCAAGACGGCTGCACAGCTTTCAGCATCACAGCTTGATCCGGCGATTGAGACTCTGGTGTTCAACTCGGATGGAACCTTCGCCGTCACCTGGCCAGGGGGCGGCGCGCATACCACAGGCATCCCTCACATTTTTATTCCCGACTATCGCGGCCACTACAAAGTTGTCCCTAGCAGCGGCGTAATCAGCATGCAGATGGACGCGGGAGGCGTATTCGTTCCGAAAGACTTCGCCGGAGAGGGTACCTTCCGACTCGATGGGAAGCAATTGATCTTGCGCAATGTCTGGTTCGGCACGAAGCAGGCCAAGCAGAAGCCGGATATTTGTGAACTGACTTTTTCGAGGAAATAACGTGCTCAACCAACGCGAGACACCGTTTTTGACATCAGCAAGTCGCGGCACAAGCTCGATGTCCCCCGCCGCTGGCACGGTTCTGCTAGCCACCTGTCTGCTTGTCGTGCAGGTGATTTTCACCTCCGCCTGCCGGGCTTCGCAGCACACAGAATTTCATGGATCAATTTTGCAAGAGAAAGGGACGGTGCGACTGATGTTGATTGACGCATCCACTGCTCAGCCGATTGCGAACGCAAATATCCAAGCCGGCGAGGCTGTGGTCTGCAGAAAAGCTCCTTGTCCTCTGGCGACGCTTTGGACCCATAAGTCGGATGCCCGGGGCGTCGTTCAGCTCCCGCGCAGCGTAGTCACGAACCACATGCTCATTGGGACAGAAAAACACGCGCCCCGAGAAATCGAAGTCGCTTCCTGGAGCGCTGACAAACAGATATGGGAGATGAAATTGATTCCGAATCCAGCGTTGATATGCAGCCAGCCGGGCACGCCATGGACAGTCATGGTCGCCGGCGACGGGCAGTCCGTCGAGGTCAAGGAAGATGGCCGCTCGTCCGAGTACGGCGTGTTGCGATGTAGTCAGCAGTCATTCCAGGAGTTCTTCCGAACTTGCGACGAGGAGGACATCTACGATGCCGGATATCGAACACTGTTTTCCCACAATGCAGGCGGCCTCTTGATCCGACTGCAGACCGAATCCATCAAAGGGCCTACCGATCAGGCCAGCCTGGCGTGTGTGCCGATCGGAAAATAAGAGTGCGACCGGCGCGGCGGGCTAACCGGCGGTTGCAAGCAATATTTTTCAATGTAAGGAGACAATAAAAATGAAGAATGAACTTGTTGCAACGATCCGAAATGGCGTCCGGTTGGCCGTTCTCTTCCTGCTTGTTTCAGGAACGCTCGTGCTGGCCCAGGATTTTACGGTTCACCTGAAAGACCAGGACGGCCAACCCTCAACCCAGTACGTCAGCCACAATGCCGTGCGCTACGTCTCGTCCAGTCCAGTGGACATTGACGTGATCTATCGCCTGGATAAGGGCACCATCATCCATATTGATCATCAGCAGAAGACATACTCGGAGATGACATTGGCGGAGGCGCGTCAGATTGCCGAAAGAAGAAATGCCCGCATGGGCCCCAGAGAACGCGAGATGATGGCGCGCTTCGGAAATGCGAATTCTACTCTTTCCAAGGTTGGCAAAGGCGAGACCATTGTAGGGTACGCAACCGACAAGTATTCAATCAGCACACCGATGCTGCACGCAGAAGCTTGGATCACGCCGCAGTTGGAACTGCCGGCCGGTTACTACGACATGGTTACCGCAAGCATCGGAAGTCAGGTAGGCGGTTACGGTCAATTCATCAACGCAATGAGGACAAGTCAGATCAAGGGATACATGCTTAAGTCGGTGAGCACCATGCAAAGCCCCATGATGCAGGGCGAAACGCTGACCAATGTCGCTACGTCGGTCGAGAAAGGACAAATCCCCGCAGCGATATTTGAGCCGCCGGCAGGCTATAGGAAAATCCCTGCGAATTGATGCGATCCCAGTAGCCGACAGGCTGATTCGCGGGAGCGGCGGGACTCGAACCCGCGGCGCGCCTGCGTGACAGGGTAGGATTCTGAGTCTTGTTGGCGCTACGGAGCAGCCACACTCAGTCCACACGATTCATTACCGAACGCGTATCCTCTTGCTTCGCCTCATCATTCTCGCAAGGTCCGGTCGAGCAACTGATTCTGGATCAGTCGTTCAGGAAAGCGGCAACTCGCTGAAAACAGAGAAGCCGTATCGGACACCGATCCGAGATCGACAGGTCAATGCAGGTCAATGACACTGCATCTCCCCTCGCAAGTTATTGATCTAAAAAGGTTTGGTGAGCGCGGTAGGAATCGAACCTACAACCTACTGATTAAGAGTCAACCTCCGTGGCCTCGCGAAATGGCGAGTAAAGCATCAGAAAACAAAGAGTTAACTCAAATTCGGCCCGCACGGAAGGAAAAACTGCTCCCGCTGATTTCGTTGGATTTAGCTGATGGCGGGTGAATGGCCACGTCACAATTACGTCACAAAGTCTAATGACCGCTCGGCTCCGCAATAGTCCCAGCGTCCAAACAATCGAGATGACCTCCAAACCATAAGCACAATGCTCAACGTGCTGTTGGCCAACTCGATAGCCTCATGGCTCTTCCTGGGTCGGAAATACCGGATCGTCCGGTGGAGGCAAACCGTGTGGTGCGTGCGCCAGGACGTCGGAATACGGCACCAACTTCGGATTTGGCATGTCCGCCAACAGTGACCATACCTTTCGGTTGGGCATTTGCTGAAGTAGTACCTGATTGTGATCGGAGCCGAAATCACGGGCCCATACGACTTTTGCATGCATCAGATCCGCGCGATTCCATACCCACTCGTGATCCACGTCATGTATCGCAAAGTACCGCACAAATACCAACTGTTGCCCGGACTGTGCTTCTAGCCATTTCTCCAGTTCTGCCCGCTGGAGACTCCAATCCTGAGTCAGGAGCGCGTCCACATCAGGTGGGTGCAGATCGATAGCCCAGTCATTGGCCCGTGCCTCGACTCTCAACACTAGGGAGATGAAGCAGGCTATCGGCAGCAACGTTACGAATCCGCGCAGCGGGAATCTCGGGCTCGTCGATTTAATGGCCGCCCGGTTCGCCCTCCGCCGCTCTCCCCGTGTCAGTTTGAGCGGCGCCGTCGCCTCGGCACTCCAATGCCATAGCTTCTTCAGCGCCTCAACCTGAAGAAACAGAACGAGGCACGCGATGGGTGCGAAATAGTGCGCGAAAGCGTATTTGACGAAAAATGACTCAAACAGCAGGATTCCGATCGTGGACAGGGCGAGGCGAGGCCAGAAATCTTCGAATGCCAGCCAGAGGATCACAAACTGCGCGATGGCCAGGATGTCGATAGCGAGACGGTCCGGTATTGATCTTTGCGTGTAGAAGACTGCAGTGGCAATAAAGGCCACCAGCACGACAATCTGGGCCCAGCGCAGCCGGCCGCCTTTGATCCATGCAATGAGAAGTAGCGGAGCACTCAGCAGAATGCCGAAGTAGAACGACCACCACAACGTCAACTTCCGTGCTCCTTTGAGCATCACGTTGAGCGGCGTTTGCTGGGACAGGTAGAGCCGCGTTTCGTTTACTTCGTAGAGATATTGCACCCACGGGCTGCTGTAGGTGAGCTTCGGACGCAGAGGCATGAAGACGAACTGCGGGCTCTCCTGATACTGCTTTTCGTGAACCAGGTAGGGAGGGGTCCAGAAAGAGCCTGTGATTGCGCGATTGTATGTTCCAGTCAAAGCGGCGCCGATCAATAAGACAGCTCCGGCTGGTAGAACCAAGCTCCGCCAGAATTCAAGATTGGCCCAGTCTCTCCGACGGTTCATCCGAACAATGAGGAAAGTGGTGATGGGCGCAACGGCAAGGGCTCCTTCCAAGGGGCGGCTATTTACAAGGATGACGATTCCTAGCGCGGCCCAGGCGGAACTCTGCCAAGTGATCCGATTCCACAGGCGGCGAACCGCGCCGAAGTAGAGCGCTCCTCCGAGTGCGGCGACCATTCCGCCCCAATAGCTTTGGCTCCAGTAGCTGAAAATGCCGAATTGCATGGCCATCAAGAATGCGCCCAGCAGTCCCCACATGGGACCGACCCATGCTTTCAGCATCCAGAATGTGGCGGCGCAGGCAAGAGCAGAACTCAGCCAGACCCCAGTCGCGGGATGACCAGTCAACTTCTGGCCGAGGGCAAGAAACAATCCCTGCCCAGGAAAGTACTTTGAAACATATGCAGGACGAACCAGTACATGGAAAGTGTCGAAAAACTCCGGAGAAGCCGGCGTCGAATTGGATATGCGGCCGGAGGCAAGCGTATCGGCCGACAGTAAGTAGCTGAACTCGTCCGTGATTCGAGGGATGGGCGCGTGCACCAGTCCTGCAACAGCTAGGCAGCCCGCGAGGGCGAATACGGCTATGACGCCCAGCGTAAGTCTCTCATTAACAGCAAATGCACGAACTCGATCGAGCAAGCTTGATCGTGCGAGAAAACTAAATCCGGAAAAGGAGAGACCAACTACCAAAACTAAGAGAATGACTTGGGTGCCATCGACCATGGGTGGGCTTGAAGGATCAACACTCTAGCATGACTGTCCTGCCCTTCGCTGAGAACTCCGGTGTTGCCACACTAGAGTCCAAGTCAAATCCGAGCAGGGACACACGCTCTAGCTCCCTCATCTTCAGCCGGAAATCGGAGTGCCGAGCCCCGTATCTCGAAAACCGCGAGATGCGGGGCACCCCATGGTTCTAGATCTTCACTGTCTTGGCTCGGGCCGCAGATGTGGACCACCCGCCTAATAACATCCTGCTAGCGAGTACAGGTTCAGACTGTTATCCACGAACAAACCGAGAACATTCAAATCTCTGGAGAAGCGAACGAAGCCCGAAGTGCGGTAAGGTTCCTTACGCTTTTCCGGCAAGGGGCCCACCGTGCAAAATGGACGGGTTTCATTCACACGGAACAATACGATCTCAGCATTCTTCGAGCCGCCGCCCTCACCAAAAATCAGGTGTTTCTTACGGTTCCATGTCTTGAGCACCGCGATCATGGAGCGATTGCTCGAAAGCCAGATGTTCTGAGACCAACCAGAATGTTCGAACATTAGTTGAGTTTCGACCTTGCCCGTCGCTAAATTGAAGATTTTGGCAGCGAATGAACTCGCCTTCTCCCAAGGCACAGCAGTCGCAATGAAATGATCTTGATCGAGGAACAGAGCCTCCGCAACAGCACGCCCAGCTACGCGGTCGAAACCACTCACAAAACTCCTGATCACGACGCCAGATGAACTATCGAGAAGCAGAATGTCGCTTGAGTAGTGAGCGACCGTAAGTAGGGTGTATTTGCCATCTTGAGACAAAGAAAGATTCAGAACTTGAGCTGGCGCCGACCAATGAGCCTTTTCTCCACCTGTGGTGGCATCATAGATGTAGACCGCACCGCTTTTCGCTGGAATCTCTGACTGGCCGATCAGCACTGCCAGACTCCCTCCATCCGCTGAAATGGAAGACTCTTGCCAGAAAGGACCTATATTTGTATTGTTCTCGTTATTGGAAGCAATCGAATATAGTGTAGCGAGGTTCGAGGACCCCAACCCATATACCGCATTTCCCGCCCGAACGATAACCATGGCCCCGTCCGGCGAATACTGAATGCCGCTGTGAAAAAAACTGGCGAAATCCACTCCCGCCGTGGCGGAAACTGAATTAACTAGACGAGTTTGTGCGACCGATTTGCCGGTAGCAAGGTCCCATTCTGCCAACCACAGTGTAGGTTGCTTGCCCAACTCCGGCACTTGAAACTCTACCGCAACTTTGCGCCCATCAGGTGAAACTGCAAAATCGGTAATTCGGGCATTCTTCTCGCCGCTAAGACTGTCCCCTCGTGCAGAAAAAATGACGTGTGTGGGAAATGGTAAGGCCCTTACAGCCGCGGCGCTTGAAGGTGCCCGCCAAGATGCCACTACGAGCAGGCATATGAAGGCCCGTGACATTCCTACAACGATAGCATCACCGCTAGCTAGCATTTTCGCCTCGGCACTCCCAGAAAAGGAAGCACAATGTCTTGAAACAAGTGCTGTACGGCCCCGAGTGGGTGTCGAATATCAGCAACTCCATCATCCATATGGGCTGTGAACAGCGCGGAGGTTGAATCAGCGCCCGGAGAATATTGAGCGAACGCGCGATCCCAAGGGCTGTTAGGATCAGCAATATGCAATGATGATCCGAGTCCCAGAAAACCAAGAACCCCTCCATTCATTGCCCAGCGAGCTCGTGGGACCAGAGCAGCAAACTGATTGGCCGAAAGACCGGAAGCACTCACATAAACGTTAGTAGCGACACCTACCCCGGCGTTAGCTATTCCAGGCGGTGGTGCTGTGAACGGCCCCACTTTTTGATGAAGAGCGTTCATAATCTTGGTGGCGCACTCTTCATCCTTTTTCGCGTCGGCAGCGGCCGCGGCCGCGTTCGCGTCGGCGAACGCGTCACCAACCATCTTTACGTAAGCATCGTAATCCGCTTGGTAGATTTGTGCCCTGATTGTGTCGAAATAGCTTTGGGCACTCCCTAGACTTTGTACGATCTGATAGATCGGATTGCCCAGTTGGCCCACCGGACCGCCTTCTTGGCTTGCATCCGACCACCAGGGCAATCCGCTGGATCCGCTAAAGAAGATTGACCCATAGTACGCGTAATAACACCAGGGTGTGTTGACGGAACATCCCTCATACGCATCCTCTCCCAGCGGATCGATGAGTGCCAAGGGATTATTCCCCACGTAGGCATACCGGTTCCAGGTCTGCGGATTCTCCGGATCCACCGCACCCAGCCCCGCCGGATCGGGCGACAGCCACCGTCCCTGCACCGGGCTATACCTCCGAGCCAGGAAATCATACATGCCCGAGGTTGTGTCCTCGTCCTTGCCGGTGAATGAGCGGTCTCTGGTACCCGTTTCCGCATAGGTCTCGCCAAAGGGTGCGTAGGCGGTAGACGAGTACAGCGTGCGATTGGGCGTGGTGGCTAGGCGCTTACTCCCAAGATGATCCGGATGCCGGTAGTAGGCAAGCTGCCCCGAGGAGTTGTACACGGCCTGGGCTCCCGTCGGCAGAGGAATGAACGCCTTTTGCAAGGTCTGGCCACTCATCACGGCATACTTGTTACCCATCGGCGCATACACAATCTGCGTATAGACACCGCCTACGTTCTTCTCGACCATGCGGCCGAGCGCGTCGTAGGTCACGGTGGTGGTATCCACGGCGACCATCTTGCTTTCGGCATCCCAAGTGTAGTTGTGCGTTCCGTCGTACGTCATGCGGCCGTTGGCATCGGTGACAGGGGTAGCCCCCGGTAAGGAAGAGATCCAATTCTTTGTTCGGTCATAACCGGGCAGGAACGTAATCCCCGGCCCGCTGCTGTTCTTCGTTATGTTGCCGAATGAGTCGTACGTGAAACTCTGATTCCACAACGGCGTCGGGGGCGTCGAGCCGTTGACGCAACCAACCGTCGCAATCCGCGCCAGGTCGTCGTGAGTGTAGTTGCAGGTCTGAGTGTCCTGCGTTCCGGGAATGGTGTCGTTTATGGCCATCTGGCCGAGGGAACCGTTTTGGTTCCAGCTGAGGTTCCCGGTAAGCGAGGTGCTGCCGACGTTGAACTTGTACTGCGTCATTCGCCCGGTATTGGGATCGGAGGTGAACACGTCCGAGTCCCCGGAACCGAATGTGAGCGTTGTAGTGAACGCCGACAGACTGTAAACCGTGTTGGACACCACATTTGGGTTCTGCTGCGAGTTGGCCGTTACGGAATACGAACGGCCCATGCTGTCCACGCCATAGGTCTGTGCAGGAATACCGCTGATGTTGCTGCTCAAGCTGGCAACTGCCCCATTTGCCCAGAAACCCACAGATATATGGTAGTAGTTGTTCACCGAAGCGCAACCGTTGCTGCCGGAATTCGAAGTGCATTGCCAGGTGTCCGTCAGTTCTCCCCGAACGGAGTAGCTGAAGAATCGTCCGTGGTCTTTGCACCAACTGGCCCCGTATACGCTTCTACCAGCCGCCCCTTCGGATTCGACATCGCGGTGCCGTTGAAGGTTGCGCTGTCATAGACAAATGCTTTGCTCGGAGTGTTGGCGGAGTCCGGCCCGCTGCTCGGGTACGTGATGCTGGTGACCCGGTGCAAAACGTCATATTGGTAGCATATCTTGTTGTGCTTCGCATCCTCGACCTTGACCAAGTCTCCCGGGTACGTGCCCAAGCAAGCCCCCGACGAGTCGGAGTCGTAGGAGTAGCTCGTGGTGGCATTCTCAGGGTTTTGTTCGGAAATCATTCTACCCAGCAGATCGTAGGTGTACACGCGTGTTTGCACCGAACCAGCTGGGCCTTGCGAGACCGTCATCGTCGGATAGCCTGAGGCGTTCATGCCGTAGGCATACGACGTGAAATAACCGTTTAGAGCGTTGGTTTGTCCGCACGGTCCGGAGCCGTCCAGATTTGTGTTCTCGCAAACCGATGTCAATCTGCCCAGCGCATCGTATTCCATCTGTTTTGTCTTGGGGCTTTCTCCGGCGGGCGGAGGGCCTATCTGGCCTATCTGGGTCTTGACATCATTTTCGGTATAGATGATTTGGACAACCCCTCCTCCCCCATCCGTCCTTTTTGTGGGGCGGCCCAAAGCGTCGTACGTGGTGGTAGTAGTTGCTGCTGACGGGCAGGCCAGATTTTGGTCCGTAAACGTAGTTGTGGCGGAAATTCGGGCATGCTTCCCTGGCTCCCTCGGTTGAAGGCGTCATAGAGTACCTGAGTTGAATCCCAGTTTGGAGAACCTGGGCCTTCATGCTGCTGTGAATAGACGGGCTGTCCGAACTCGTTCACGGTGGTCAGCTGCTCGGAAACGCTGTCCGAAGAGCATCTGAGTGTCGGTGTGTGCAAACACGCCAGTTGAGGAGTTGTATGGCGTGTAGGCGAAGGTTGTCGTTGTAGAATTGCCCGGCTGGTACGGCGCAACAGCCGACGCTGGACGCCAAAAATAGGGATCAGTGTAGGTAGTGGTCGCTTGGTTACCATTGGCGTCCGTTCCCGAGGTTGCCACTCCGCCTGAGCAGTTCCACGTCGTCGAAGTCGCCAGGCTTGCAATGGGGGGCGTGACCGAAGTTGGGAACGTGTTCCCACAGGTTGAGTTGGCGTCAGGATAATTGTAGGTGGTAGTAGCCCCACTAGCATCAACAGACTGGTAGACGCGACCGGTATCGAAATAATGAACGTGCTGGGAAAAGGTTGTCGTGCCGATGATAGTGCTGGTAATGGTAGTGGCATTGCCGCGCGATCCGGTCGCGCTCAATGCTGGGTGTTGTACCGTATTGGAGCGAATATTCGTCGTAGCCGAAGACTTTCTTGGAGAGCAGATTCCCACTGCCGTCTGTCACAGTCACGCTCGACGGGTGGTCCACGATATTTCCGAGACTGGCATACGCAATTTCGGTTTTTCGGGCGAGGCTCCCCGGCGTACCACTCGCGCCCAATCCGTACTGGTCGGTTTCCGTAACAACACCCGAGGTGGAGTTGTAGAACGTGACTACTTTAGAGGCTTGGCCGTTGTTCGGGTACTGGAGCGTGACAGATGTTTGGGTAATGGGAGGAGAAACAGCTGTGGTGGTGCAGTTCGAATTATAGTTGTTGTAACAAGTCGTGGTTGAGAGGAGTGGAGTGCCGCCCCCTTGGTTCACTGTTCGCTGTGTCTCATAAAAATTCCCAGTGTTCGGATCTCGCTGAAAATCAACAGAACGTTATATTCGGCGCTTGATTCTGATTCTGCGGATCAGGGGGCGTCCAGACATTGGTAGACCATTCATTTCCGGAGACCTAGCCATAGGTATACGACCATGTACCACCCGATTAAGGATCCTGGTGATGCCCGCCGTGCTCCCGTCCTGGCATGAGAGCCCATTGTATTGATATGTGATTGTCCCACCCGTGGGCAATTTGACGGACGCTATCCGACCCGTGTAGTAACCGGCCTTGTTAGGCGTAGTCTCGTATGTAAACGAATATGAGGTTCCATCAGGTTGAACCACGCTGCTCACCAGAGCAACGGTGCCTGTACTCGTGTACTCCGCAATCCCGCTACACGCAAAGTTTGTTTTGATGTTGTAGTTGGTGTAGTTGACCGTGGAATGGACACTGCCGGTTGGCGATGTGTAGGTATACGTGATTGGATTTGTACCGGAAATTGTGAGGACAAGATTCCCCGTGGTATCCGTGAATTGGTTGTTGCTTGCATTGAAGTCTATCTTGTTTCCGTTCGCGTCCTGGATCGCGAAATTCGTCAACGACGGCTGCAGCCCGTCTTGAACGATCGGCGCAGTAATCGCACCACCGCTCGACATGGTTACCGTGCTGCTCACACCTGGCGGTATAGCGGCATTCGTCCACGTGTATCCCGATCCGTCGCTTGCACGACCCGTGCCACTGCTCCAGGACCCCATTGCAGCACAACCGTAGCTAGGAGCCGGCGAATTGGGAATGTTGTGTCCCGAAAAGTCCAATAAATGTCCACCACCCAATTGTCATGATAGACAAAGTTGCTGTACACGAAATCCGTGTAGTTCATCTGGTTGTTTGGACCACAGTAATACACGTATCCAACGGAGGTGTAGCTGAGATACGGAACGAATGATGCCCCCATGCCCTGCCAGCCCCAAGTGAGTGTATTCCCCCTCTTCGCGGGCACCCACGCGGTGTGCCCGCTTGCGGTGCCAATCGTCCATATCGAGCTGTTGTAGGCCAAACCGAAACCGAACGGAATGCCCCTGCCGGGTCTGCTCACAATAGGAATTGCGAAGTTTACATTTAGGTTGCCAAGATTTATCCGATCAAAGGAGCCGCCTTCAATGCTGCTGAACGGCGGAATGCCGGTGGCAACCTGTGCTGAGGCCACCGCGGAGAGAACGGCGAAGAACACTAGCAGGAACGAATTCCGGATTGGAGTCATGATTGCCTTATCCTTACGGGAGAATCGATTGACTGTCCAGCAGGCCCATGTTAAACACCACGTTTGTGACTTAAGCGTCCAGAACTACACCACCGTGCAAATCTGTTGGAAATGCATCGGCACTAATACGCTAATGGTTGACTGATAGCTCGCGAAGCGAAACTCGAGCGGAATGTGCTCCCCATATCATGGTCGGGGTGAGTATTGGTGGTGATCGCATGCGGGACATTCGTCATCGCGTCCAGATAGAACTGCGTCTCGCTAAGCCGCTGAGAGTGCAGTGGTATCGCTCGATACAATCTATGCAACACGGATGTGTTCGGTAGTCATAACTCGATCTTCTTGGCCGAGATACTTGAATACGAAATTAGGATTGCCTATATACGCAGCGATGAGAGCGCGAGAAAGAACCACGCCGCGTCGATCCAGCAATTGTGTTAACCGTAAGCTCTAGAAGGAGCGACATTCTGCGACCATGCCCCAGATGAAGACCATTCGCCCGATTCCTGACATCAGACCATCTTTCCGTTCCGGTTTAGATCGACTTGACTCTGAGCAAGCCCTTTGGCCGAAAAGGTTGCCGTTCCTGTTTCATAATCTGATCCGTAAACGGAGGTCACGCTTGCCGTCAACGTCACGTCGGACACTGATGCTCCGCCCGTGAGTGCTGCCACCGCCTTCTTCGCGAGCAGAACCACCGCCGGATGGCTG
Organism: uncultured Acidobacteriota bacterium; assembly: GCA_963837365.1. GTDB lineage: Bacteria > Acidobacteriota > Terriglobia > Terriglobales > Acidobacteriaceae > CAWBXL01. The sequence goes on along the minus strand of CAWIMW010000001.1, from coordinate 75,417 downwards.
GCTCGACTCAGTGGAGAAGATTGAACCGTCTGGGCTTTAGCAATGACGAACACAAAAGACACACTACCGCAACAGCGTAGCGATGCATGTTGCCTCCACCAAAAGTACAGTCTGGAATTCCCTAAGTGCGAGCCAACACATACTGTACGCAAATAAGTGCAGGAATCGCAGCGCGAATGTATCCACGAAATCAGAAAAGTTTAGCACGACGTAATATTGTTCGGAATTTATAACACCTATGATACTGATCGCACGCACTCAGAGAAAAGTTGCCTATGCGGGCAATGATCATCCACTCCCTGTGTCATCCACCCCCACGAAAATGATGCTGATCACAGCCCGCGGACAATCGCTTAGGCACTATATGATTGCCTAAATGACGGTTGCGGCCTCATCGAAAACCGTAATTATCGGGGACAAATTCACGCCGTGTCAGGCAGGTGCCCTTGAGAAGCAAGAGCTTCATCGCCAAACTTACTCGGTTCCTTATCATGCTGGTCGTGGTCACGCCAGCATTTGGGCAATCTAACCTCGCGTCGCGCGTTTCTCTTCCCAATCTACGGCAAACAAGTACGCGTCTGATCGTATTCTTGTGAGATTTCGGCCGACGCTGAGGGCCAATGCTCAAGTTTCCGTGCATGCACAACTCGGAACGCGCGCACTCCGCGAATTTGACCTGGTAAGAGATCTTCAACTTGTGGGCTTACCTTCCGGACTCAGCGTCCTTGAGGCCGTGCGTGCTTTCCGGCAACGACCGGAGGTTGAATACGCGGAGCCTGACTATGAAGTCCATGTCTGACCACACCAAACGATCCCATGTTCTCTCAGATGTGGGACATGTTGAACAGCGGGCAGAGCGGCGGAACTCCAGGCGCGGACATAGGCGCTGCTTCGGCTTGGAACCTGACCACGGGCGACCACAATGTAGTCGTCGCAACCATCGATTCCGGAGTCGACTACACCCATCCTGATCTTGCTGCGAATCTCTTTCGCAATTCAGCGGACTGCAACAACGATGGCATCGACGACGATGGGGACGGTTTCATCGACGACTGTTACGGCATCAATGCCATTGTGAACAACATGCACCCGGGAGATCCCATGGACGACAACGGCCATGGCACCCATATCGCCGGACGATTGGCGCGGTCGGGAACAATGGCGTGGTGTATCTGGCGTGAACTGGCACGTGCAGATTCTGGCCTGCAAGTTCATTAATTCGAGTGGTGGTGGCTATGATTCTGATGCGATTACTTGCCTCGATTATGTGCGCATGATGAAGAACCGTGGCTACAACATAGTAGCCACGAATAATAGCTGAGTGGTGGTGGTTTCTCACAGGCGCTTCAGGATGCCATCCAGGCCCAGTGCAGGCGGGAATCCTGTTTATTGCGGCGTCTGGCAATGAGTTCAGCAACAACGACGTGACGCCCACCGTCCCGGCTAACGCTGCTCTGGCCAACGTCATTTCAGTCGCGGCAACTACCCGCAACGACGGACTGGCAGTTTTCTCCAATGTAGGCCTTCATACCGTCCATTTAGGGGCTCCTGGGCAGGATATTCTGAGTACACTTCCGGGCGGGGCCTATGGGATTTATTCCGGTACCTCCATGGCTGCGCCTCACGTCACGGGAGCGGCGGCATTGATTGCGGCGGCTAACCCCGGCTTGGACTGGCGGGGCATAGAGAACTTGATTCTTGCCAGCGGAGACATCAAGCCTGCACTGGCCCAAACCATTACTGGACGCCGTCTCAATCTTTACAACTCCCTGACTTGTTCCGGACGAACGGTTTACTCCCGGCTCCAGCCGGTGGGTAACTCGGTTGCGGCATCCGTCGGCACACAAATCACCTTGCAGGCGCTCAACATTAATTGCGCTCAGTCGAACGGGACTGTCCAGGTCACGGTGTCACCGGGTGGTCAAACGCTGACCTTGGTCGATGACGGCACAAGCGGCGACCAGGCTGCCGGAGATGGCGTGTACTCGGCGCAGTGGGCTCCTCCGAGTGGAGGGACTTTTACCCTCACCTTCCCCGGCGGTGACGTTGTCACAGTGGTGGTTTTGAGCAACTACACTTACGCGCCAACGACGTTCAATTATCGAACTATCACCGGGACCAACCTGAATTTGAGTGACGACAGCGTCGCCACCGTGACTTCTCCATTTCCTGTCCACTTCGGAAACGGCACCTTCACTACGCTGCAAGTCGGAAGCAATGGCACAATCAGTTTCACCGATGCCTACTCACCCTACGTTAATCTAGGGATTCCGACGACTACAGCACCGCCTGTAACGTTAGTTGCGCCTTTCTGGGGTGATCTATACCCCATTCCCGGCTCTGCACAAAATGTGTTCTGGTCAGTCATTGGCGCAGCGCCTAATCGCGAGTTGGTAGTCGAATGGCGGAGTGTACGAAGCTTCATTTGCCGCAATGATGCCAACACGACGGTCACGTTCCAAGCGGTATTCGCCGAGAACACTAGCAGTGTTCTGTTCCAATACGCAGATGCCGCTTTTGGCGGTGCTTGTTACTACCTCGATTACGGAGCGTATGCATCGGTCGGAATGGAAGTTTCGCCTACGACCGGCACCGCGTGGAGCATCAATCAACAGTCAGTCGGAGATGGAACGGCGCTGCTCTGGACTATTCCAGCTAGTATTCCTCCGGCCAACCCTCAACCCCAAGTCACATCGCTTTCGCCCGCATCTGCGCCTGCTGGCGGCCCAGGCTTCACGCTTACCGTCAACGGATCCAACTTTGTGCCTGGAGCCAAAGTTGAGTTCGGTCCCTTCACCCGCCTCACAACATTTGTGAGCAGCACCCAGGTTCAGGCGCAGATTCCGGATACCGACCTCGGTCTGAACGGAATGGGTCCGGGGCCGGCGTCCATTGCGGTGACCGATCCACCACCCGGCGGAGGCACCTCGAATGCCTTGTCTTTCACGATCGGTGGCTTGGCACCGAACATCAGTTCGCTCTTTCCCTCTTCAGTAACCGCGGGGTCGTTCAGCTTCTTTCTTACAGTGACCGGCTCCGGATTCAACTCTTCGACGTCGGTTTATTGGAACGGTTCCGCGCGAGGCGGTTGGGTGCTCAGTCCGACGCAGATGTTTGTCCCCATTCCGTACACGGATATCGTTGCGCCAGGGACCGCCCAAGTAACCGTGGTGAATCCCGCACCGGGTGGAAGGTCGAACTCCTTGCCCGTGACCATTGTTGCCTCAGACATTGCGCCCCTGTATCTCCAACAAACCGCCGCCATGCGCGGCAACTGGCGGCCGGAGGATTTCACCCCTCCAACACGGCGCCAGCGGTTTCTGGGATGGAATTATGCGGATAGGGGCGGGCCCGATTATCTAAAATCTTTCCTCCGCCCGCGAGCACAAAGCCTCGATGCTATATCGAATTTGGTCCCTCAGGGCTCAGCCCAGGCCGCCGACCTGATTCCGCACGGGATAACTCCCGCAAATCTACCCGGAATGCAATTGCGGCCACTGCTGCCGGCTGATTTCATCCCCACCGCAGTCGCCGCTGGTGACTTTGACAGGGACGGGAATCCGGACTGGGTCGTTGCTAATGGAGGCAGCAGTACGCTCTGGGTGTACCACGGACATGGGGACGGGACCTTTGACCGAATCCAAGTAATCTCTCTCTCAGGAGCTTCCCCCATTGCGATTGTCGCGGTTGATTTGCGCGGCACTGGAAAGCTGGACCTGGTTGTCGCAGAGGCGGACAGCGCTACCCTTGGGGTTCTGCTCGGCAATGGGGATGGAACTTTTACCAAGGAGAAGGAATATTTCGTCAATGGTGCTCCCGTCGCACTCGGCGTGGGCGACTTCAACCAGGATGGCCATCCAGATATCGTCGCTGGCATGGTGGCTGGGGCCGATTCAGGCTCGCTGGCTACGCTGTTGGGAGATGGCTCCGGCACGCTTGGCCTGCCGCTCGTCCAGCCTGACATCCTGGGTGTAAGTGTAAATTCCATTGCTGTCGCAGACTTCGAAAAGAACGCCAAGCCCGGTGTAGTCGTCTCCTTTAATACGCCGTTCGGGCCCGTGGTTTCTTACTATGCGGGCGATGGCACTGGTCTATTCAAGCGTTCGCAGACCATTTTTCACAACGTTTTTGCTCCACCGCCATTCGGCGTTACCGCAGGCGATGTTAATGAAGATGGTTGCCCCGACGTAGTGTTTGTTGATGGTCTTGCCATCGCGAGAGTTTTCCTGGGTCACTGCAATGGGGAGTTCGACGCGCAGTTCAACCAGCTCGGTGAGGGCGATACCACTTGGGCCGTAGCCCTGGCAGATGTGAATGGAGATGGGCATCTCGATCTAATCTCGACCGGCATTTTCGGCGGCATCGAGGTTTATGGTACGCGGGCTGGCAGCCTGGTTAACGTGTTCTTCGGCGATGGTGCCGGGCATTTCTCGCGCGGCAGAACCTACCGCGGCGGCCCGGGCGCATTTGATGTGGCCATTGCCGACTTCAACCGCGATGGACATCCCGACATTCTTACCCCCAGTCAGGACAGTGATACCGCAGCCATTTTCTTGAACGATGGACATGGTGGTTTCGGGGGACCCGAGGGAGAGTATGTGGGCTTTATTAACGGCAACAATTCTACTGGCACGGTGAATTCCCCGATTACAAATTTTGTCCCCGCAGATGTGGACGGAGACGGGAAGATGGACCTCGTCTTGTTTCAAGTCGGACCGGGAGGCGTGGTCCCGTCGGCAGCCACCACTCTGTTGAATGACGGCACCGGCAAGTTCGGTTCTCCCGTGAATTCTCCAGGCGCAGATCCCACTTTCGTCATTCTCGATTTCTTGTTGGGCGACTTTCGAAACAACGGCCACCCTGATTTGATCACACTCTCATCGTATTTTAGCGTTGGCCAAAGCACGAAGCTGACTATCAGCCGCAATAACGGCGGCGGCAGCTTTGGCGCGCCGCAGATAATCTCCACTGGATTAACCGGGGTCCTAGTCTCCGGCGATTTCAATCACGATGGCAATCTTGACGTAATAGTAGCCGATACACCGGTAGCAGGGACTTTTCGGATTTCGCCTTACCTTGGTCATGGGGACGGGACCTTCGTTTCATCAACGCCGTTGTCTTTCACCACAGGATTTTCCGGGCCTTCGCCTTTGGGCTTGTGGGCGGGAGATTTCAACCGCGACGGCAAGCTCGATCTGTTGGTTTGGCTAAACAAGAATGTTGTCCCGTACCAGCACAATGATGCCTACGAGCTTCTCGGGAACGGCGACGGTACGTTTGGCACTCCACGGCTGGTTCTTCCCAGCATAGACAATTTTGCTGTCGCCGACTTGAACCGGGACGGTCTTCCAGATGTGGTCGAGTCACGCGATCACATGGACGACTATCCCGATACCACCAAACCGCGGTTCCGGATATTCCTCTGCCAGTCCGACGGCAGCTTTGTACTCACCAATACCTATGAGCCCTACGATGGAACCACGATCTCCGGATGGGGAACAGGAGCCGGCTACAGGTACTTCCCGCTCCTCGGTGACTTCAATGGGGATGGCAACATCGACATCGTAGCCCTGCAAAGCAATCGCTCTTATTCACCGCCCAAGAACTACATGCAGTTTCTGGTGGGCAATGGTGATGGTTCGTTCACGCCTACGTATCACATAGTAGATTTCAACAGCTCGATCCCCAACGGCGTGGCCGACCTCAATGGTGACGGCCGCACTGACATGGTCGAATTGGACGGGGCGACATCGGGATTCAACGTAATATTGGCGAATCCGGGTCCCGCGTTTCAGTTGCGCCTAGTCTCCTCCCCGGTTGTTGGTTCCCAAGGCAAGCTGCGGATCGCACTCGCGTTCCTCCAGGGAAGCGACACAACCGTCAGCCTGACGGCCAGCGATCCGGCCATCGGTCTTCCGGCAACCACCGTAATTCCAGCTGGACAACTCACCAAGGATGTGACATTCGGAATTGGCGGTACCTTTGACCCCAGCCATGTCTTTTCGATTCAGGGGACTTTTGCGGGCACCACAGCCACGGTTTACGGTACTCAGGTCGCGCTAGGCGGGCGGTACGGTGTCGCCCTTGGCGACCAGTATCCAACTCAAGGAGTGTTCGCTGGTGAGACCACTCCGAACTTCGGGCTCAGCGCATATTCCATCGCGGGTTACGCCTCAACCTTCACCTTCGAATGTCAGGGGCTCCCGCCGGGGTCAACGTGCGTGTTTGGGAAACCGTCGTTGACGATAGTACCCAATGGGGGGGAAAGCACCTCTTTGTTTATTACCACCTCAACTACAACTCCATTGGGAAGATATCCAATTCAGGTCACGGCGACCGACGGTGTCGTGACCGGTCAGATGTCCATTTTGCTTGTCGTGGGCAACTACAGCATCAGCATTTCACCGTCGACAGTCGCGGCTCTCCCAAATTCGAACGCTACGTTCAACGTCAACGTGTCGGTATCTGGTTTTGATTCACTGGGAATGTATGGAACCTGCCAGGGTCTTCCGTCAACGACTCTTTGCCAGAGCCCCTATCTCACCGCGGGCTCTAATACATTAATGATCCAGACAGGGGCCACACCTTCCGGGAACTACAATTTCACACTGACAACCGGAGCAAGTCCTGATGTAAGGATGGCGTCAGGACAACTAAAGATCTGGGACTTCACCGCGACTCTCGACAAGTCCGCGATCACGATCCCGGTCGGACAATCCGGAACTGTAGGCATTACTGTTGCTGGGCAGAACGACTTCAATCATTCAGTATCGCTGGCTTGCCGTGGCATGCCATCCGGCAGCACTTGTTCTATCAACCCGAGCACAGTGACTCCCGGAAGCTCCGCCACGATGACGATTTCGGTGAGCACGCGACCGAATGCCGTTTTGGCCGAATCCAGCGTTCCACGGAACCGTGTGCCAACTTGGTTGTGGTGTTCAGGAACTCTGCTGGGAGTTTGCATCGTGTCGCTTTGCGGCTCCAATGGCAAACGCGCCGCCACATGCCTGTTCCTCCTGAGCACTGTTGGACTGGCGCTTTCCTGTGGGGGTGGAAGCGGCGGTGGTGGTGGGAACGGCGGTGGTGGTGGAAACGGCGGTGGCGGTGGAAACGGCGGCGGGGGCGGTGGAGGAACGGGCACTTCTTTCACCCTGGTCATTCAGGGCACAGCGGACGGCGTGGTAAAGGATGCCGGAATAGTCAGGATCACTGTGCCATAGAGCGGTTAGCAGAACCGTTTAACAAATCGCCGCACAATGGATTCGCTAAGATCGATTCCGCAGATCCGAGTGAGCCGTGTAACAGTTAGGCGGCACTTGAGTAGAGGCTGCCACATGGCTCATATTTCGGTTTCAAGCCGTGTTGGATCGTTCTCTTTCATTTTTCCATAGCTGGAAGCAAGATAAGAGCGCATAAGGGAGGTTGGTCAGGGCCGTGCGTTTTGTGCGCGCCGCGCTAGCGGGCGGAGGGAAGCGCAGAGCCTTGACGAACCTCCCGCGCTCCGTAAAATCCCAACGGAAAAATGGAACGAAGGTCTATTCCGAATTCCTGTCCTGTCGTCAACCGGGTTCTCAATTGTTACAGTTTGCGCCTAAACATCACCTGCTAGTTCCTGCGGGGAGCGACCTCCGAAGCCCGAAGGGACACGACGCCTTAGGCGGCGGGTGGGGTCGCTCCCCGCAGGAACTAGCTCTTTCCGACTTGTGCTTGCTCCGAAGTGCTTTCGCTAATGTTCTTGTCGTCTGCGCTTTGCGCCGTCTCAACTTGGGCGGGTCATTAGGCGGCTGCCTAGGCGGGCCTTCCGCAACTGAATTACGCAAACCGCCTAACATCGCGGCGATCTACTAGTGCGGTGATGGATTTCGCCAGAAATGAGGCTGTCAATCAGCAAGCCGAAGCGAAACATTTAGGTGTGGTGATAGATTTGACGACTGCAGGACGTGTCCATGGAGGTACCGCAATTCAAATATCACCCTGACCCCTTGAATACTGGCAGCATTGTTGTCTCAGAGGAAGTGTGTGAGGTCTCCGGACGGACCAGTGGATTTACTTACAAAGGGCCTATTTATTGCGAAAGCGAACCTGAAGCGGTTTGTCCCTTGTGCATCGCTGATGGTTCTGCGCCAACGAGGCTGGGAGCAGAATTTGTCGATAGAGATTTCATCGGTGCCAACACTGCCTCAGCAAGTTCAGCGATTCCGATAGTGGCTGCCGCTTGAACTTTCGGGATGCCATGAACAGTTATTTTGCGGACTGATCGCGTTAACGCGTGCTCCTATGCAATTCTCCACGGCGACAAAAGATCTGGGGTCACAAATGCCGGAGACGCGCCTATGCGCCTGGAATGGCGATTTGGCATTCCGGAAATTAGCGAGCGAACGCGAGGTGGGGTGCGGTTTCAATATCGTCGTAAATTTTCCATACCGTCGATTATTTCCAACCGGCAAGCCTTTGGTCGAAACTCTCCTCATCTTTGCCCATTCCAACACAGTAAGCGCAGAAGGACCCAGCCCAACGCTCATGCGTTGAAATCGCCTTCTGTTCGCTGGTGGTGTGTATGCGGCAATCGTCGCCATCAAAGAATCAATCACAATCCTTTGTGCTTCCGACCCTCCTAACCTCGAAGACCGTTTCAGAAATGCTTTCCGTGCCGCAAGGCACGCTCCGATACTGGCGCAAAGTCGGGATCGGCCCAAAATGGCTGAAACTCGAAGGCTCGATACGGTATGATCTCGCTGATGTTCTCGCTTACATCGACCGAGGCCGCCGTACTCCTTCCGTGCGGGCAAACATGGAGGAAATGCGTGAGTCTCTATAAGCGAGGCGGTGTTTATCACTATGATTTCACTGTCTTTGGCAGGCGTTATCGGGGATCAACCCACAAAACCGATGTTGCCGCTGCCCGGCGTTTCGAGCGGGACCTGATTGGGAAAACAGAACAGGGCTTAGAACCCAAGACAATCAGGAGAATTCCCGCTCTGCGCGAAGCGGCGGAACGGTTTCTTGCGTTGGTTGATGGCAGTGATTTAGCACCCAAAACCAAGAAGTACTATCACAACGGCTGGCGATTGCTGGAGGGCCAGGAAATATCTTCGATGCTGGTGTCACATGTCAGCGAAGATGCTATTTCCCTTCTCCGCTTTCCTGGCGGAAACTCAAACGCTAACAATGCTCTCCGAACCCTGCGCCGCATATTTGGTAAGTGTGTGAGCTGGGGATTTATTCCGCGAGTTCCGAAGGCCAAGCTCAAGAAGGAAATGCGGCGAGAGAAACTGCTCGACGAGGTTGCCGAGGCCAAGCTGATGCCGTTCCTGCGTCAACCGCTGAAAGACATCCTCGTGATTGTGCGCGATACCGGTATGCGGAACATTTCCGAAGTATGCCGGATGCGCATCGAGCACATTGATTGGCACAACCGCGTGATTTTCAATCCGAAAGGCAAAACTCCCGAAGCACGGCGGAGCGTTCCAATGAGTGATCGCGTTCTCGATCTGCTCATGACGCGCTGCGCCGGCAAGACCGCTGGATGGGTTTTTCCTTCGGATCGGTCAAAAACTGGACACCTGACTTGGATCAATCAGCAGTTTGCCAGGGCCAGGGCGAAGGCCGGTCTTCCCAAAGACTTGGTGATGTACTGTGCTCGACACGACTTCGGCACATACGCACTGAGCCATACGGGGAATCTAGCCGCCGTCATGAAGACCATGGGACACAGGGACGTGAAAACTGCGATGCAGTATCAGCATCCCGAGCTCGAAAGTGTCCGCTTGGTCATCAATGACCGGAACTCACGTCACAATTTACGTCACAAAGCGGAGTTTCTTCAGTAGGATGATTTTGCAAGTTGTTGAAAAGATGGTGAGCGCGGTAGGAATCGAACCTACAACCTACTGATTAAGAGTCAGTTGCTCTGCCAATTGAGCTACGCGCCCTTGGAGGATTGCTGCTGAGGTGGGCCGGATTGGTGGCGCAACCGGTAACCCGAATTCAAACAATAAATTCGCGCCTTTGCGTGAATGAGTGTAACACAAACCCTTGGCTATTCTCTGGCCGTGCTTGCGCACTGAAGGCTGAATTTCTTGGGCAGAAATTTCTAGTAACGCTGTTGCGCGCCGCCAGCCACGTGCGCGACTGCGGTGACTCGTGCGCTGGGCCGGCGCGGTGGCAAAGATTCTATTTCCACCGGAGGCCGACGCTCGACCGTACCAATCACGGGAAAATCTTCCACGCCACTGACGGGATGCATCGCCACGAATTGCTGCTGAATGCAGAGCGTATCAATGAGCGATTGTTGCCAATGATTGAGTACTTGAAGGGGAAGCATCTCGAAATGGCGAAAAATCCAGATCAACAAAAGACGCTGGGAAAAAGTTGGCTTGATATACCGCGGACCGAGTGGGGTCAGAACCCTCAGTACACCTGCGGACAATTTGTCTAGTAGCATGTCGCAGTTCCATTCTTTCTAATGGTTTACAAGCTGGGACAACTCAATGGGCGGCCATTATTGCACCAATGGAGGAGTCCTGTATAGAAAAAAGTACATTTTTTTCACAGGAGGTGGCAGTTCACTTGTCACAGCCAGACGAGGGTTCCGGTGGTATGCACCAGGAGTGGTGCATACTGATGCGGAAGTACGCAAACAGGAGCATTTGTGCACCTAGAACCTTCACCGAGAAAAGACCTCGGTTCCTGCCTGACAATTTGGCTTTTGTTTTTTTCCTAAAAGGTGAAGGCCAATCCGCCGCGGATTGACCGTGCTGACTGAACCAGATAGACCGTCTGGCCGTCCTGGCCTACGACGGGAACATATCCTTGTGCCAACAGGTTACGGAGATCGAGAACGGCATCCATACGCCCTGGCAGGAAACTTGTCCCTGGGATGGGCTGGCGCACAAAAACGCTCAAGAAGGGATCGGCCTGGCCGGGAGACGAATTAAACATGTCCACTGGCGTTAGGGCTGCGCCGTCGGTCCAACGATAGGAAGCAATCCACTTGGTCTTGCCGACTGGCACCGTGCCGCTGACCTTGGCGGCCACGCTGTGGCGGTTGCGCAAAACCATATGCGAGGCTGCATCTTGCAGAGTGCCATGCTCTTCATCCAGGGCCAAGACCCCGCCGAACTCATAGTCCATGGTGGCGGTAAAGTTAGCGTTCACCTTCCGCTGCATGACTATGCGCACGCCGTTGGCGTCAAGGTTCCTACCCTGGTAAGTAAACGTCTCTGAGTAAAGGTCGGGCAGAATATACCCGCCATCGGTGGAAACAGAACCGACCCCAGCCAACGCTGGGTTCTTGATATGGTCGGTGTAAGCCGCGAGTTGGATATTGTTTTTCCCGATCCGGCGGGACAGTGAAATCTCCTGATGTTGGTCCCGCTCCAGAGAAGATGCGTAGCCCACCACGCTTACCCGCGGTCCTGACTCGCTCAAGTCGGCAGGAGAGGTGTCAAAACCCTTTTCCATCCGCGTGTTGGGCAACGAGGTGGTGTAGCCGTATTCGACGATAGTATTCGGGGACAAGTGCACGCCTACCGATCCAAACGGCAGAAACGCATTCAAGCGGCCCATAAATTGGATGGTCTGTAGTTCGCTGCCAAATTTAAGCTCCAGCACATCTCCCAGAATGATCCTGTCCGATGTTGTCAGAGAAAGCGCTTGCAGCGCATTGTTGCCGGTGAAATCCGGGGCCGGCAGGCGGCGCGCAGTGAACGCCAATTCCGGTCCGGAACCATCCATCATTTTGTGGGTATACGACGCGCGCAGGACGCTGGAAGCCCCGTTATATCCAACGTTGCCCTGCAAACCGACTGTACTGGTTGAGAAAACAGATCTCTCGACTTTGAAATCCGTGCTCATATCGGCAGCGCTGCCGTACCCGTCGGAAGGTGCGCCTGCCATGAATGCGACCGTGCCTTTGAGCTCGTGGTTCTTGCCATCTTTCGATGCCAATACTGGCGTACCGTCATCGCGCAAGCGCAGAATCGGGCGGTTGGAAGCCGAACGCAGGACCCACTTCCAGTCATCCTCGTCGCCGGCGGAATTGGAATTGGCTAACTGGAGGGCATCGAACAGGGTAGTCAGAGTCAGATTAACGGTGATATTTCCGCCGGCTTTCAGGCCGACCCGTTCCTTCCACTGGCTCAAAAAAGTAGGCGCAGATACCCGGACGCTATAAACGCCGGGCAGTAGCCCGGCGGCAGAGTAAAAGCCTTTCTCATCAGTAAACACACGCAAGGAATGCAGAGCAGAACCGACCACTTCCACCATGGCACCCATCTGCGGAGCGCCGTTGACCGTACGTACGTATCCTGAGATGGTCCCGGCCTTATCGGCCGCGACAGCGGGAAGGACGAGCCCGACTGCAACTAGCAGGCATCCGAGCTTGCGGAGCATGACCACCACCTCATGGGAGACCAAGCGTTCGGATTACTCTACAGCAAATTCTGCCGGAGTAACCAGGGTTTGCTTGGAGATGTTGTCATTCACCTTAATCTGGATACGATACACCCCTGGGTCAAGCGCGGCCGACGCAAGTGTCTTTTGCAGGGTCATTTGGTCGCCGAGGTTGCCCATTTTATCGGTTGATTCTACCGTATGAACGATCTCTTTCTTGGTTGCCGTGTTCGTGATGTCGTACTCGACCGTGGCTGAAGGTTTATGCGTCTTATCGTCCACCCCTAAATTGTAAACCTGCATCCAAAAATTTACCTTCTGGCCACGCTTGAACACTGCCGGTTTGCCATCCGAGGGCGCCACCCGCGGACGAACTTTCATGGCCCCGATTACAAAATTTCCCGTTCCGATGGTCTTTGCGGGAACTGGTTCCATTTGGTCGGCAAGAATCAACGAGGACGAGGCCAGGCGATCATCCTCGAAATTGGGGACTGGGAGACGATTATTCCAGGTCCCAACTCGATCGCCGTTCACATCTTTGACCACGATGTCCAGGCGATAAAGGCCCGGCCTTAACGGCAACGCCTTCCAATAAATCGAAGCATTCTCTGCCACCTTGGGTAAGAGTTCAGCAGGGACATCATTCTGAACCGTGTCCTCGAAAGTCTGAATGATTCTCCCCGATAAATTAGTAACGCGCCCGAAGATATTGAGCACGCCGCGCTGTATGCCGTCTTTGTTTACGAAAGTGATGTCGCGATTCTTGACCTGTACTGTTATTGGAACCAGGATGGTATCGCTGGTGATCTTCACGAAATCAGCGCGAACATCAAACGGCATCAGGTTCACATTGATTTTGTGGCTCACCACTTCTTCCAAGTCTTTGAATTTGACCTGAGGTGGACGATTTAATTTTGCAAACTGCTCCAGCCGGTCAAATTGCTTGGTCTGAGCATCGCTCATAGCAGGGTTGACACCCAGTGTCTCCAGCCCACCCCCACTAAAGCGCCCGGCCTTATTGCCCCCGTTCATTTGTTCGTACATGGTCAAACCGGCCCCCGGCACATGCATGAGAGCGTCCTTCTCACCACGATCCATCGTCATGTGATAGTCGCCGCACATGCAGGTATCCACAAATTCGATGATGACTTCCTGCCCAATTCCCTCAATGTAGCGATAGCGCCAATCTTCAAAAGGATAGGTGGAAGTGCTGCCGCCACCTTCATCAATGGGGCGCTCGTAGGTCCCGCCGGACGGGTGTGACTCAATTTCATCGGCCGGGCCATACATGATGTACATGCGTCCCCGGTCTGTTTTCCACCCAGGGATCCCCGCCGGAAAGTGATCATTGGCGTATGCAATCCTGCGGTAGTGTTCTTCCTTGAACTCGTTTTCTTCGGTGTCGGGAGTAGGGTCGCGGCGCTGCCAGAAGGCTTCAATAAACTGATCGCGCTCTTCGTCGTTGGAGAGTTGCTTGAACGCGGCCCGTTCCTCGTCGCTGATGATGTAAGCCACATCCTGATTGAGCCAATTGCTCTGATCTTTGCTCAATTCGTGCCGCAGTGATTTGGCGTTTTCGCGTCTTTGCTTGTCGCTGACTGGGCGCTTCAGAGGATCTACTTCCTTATGAGAAGCCGCTGCCGTCCTCTGGTCTGTGCTTTGCTGAGTTCCGGTCTGGGCGGCAAGACCGCCGATAAGACCTATTGAAGTCAAGAAGATAAGAAAGTTGCGGGAACCTGAAAGCACCATAGAGGAGGGTACTCCTTGAGACGTACAATCGCTTGCTTATTCTACCGTCGTACGAATGCCAAAGCAAGACGGAAGGTTGGCTGGCTTATGATAAAAATGTCCCGGTCAGACACCGATCTTTCAACAGTTTACAGAAGAGTACATACAGACGCTCTCGCCGGAACCGTGGCCATGCAGGTTATAATCGTATGAGGCAATCACGTTTGCTTACCCCCTTGCCTGATGACATGTATCCGAAGGCCCGAGGGAACTTTCCCCGCTACGGAACGTACCACTTAACATGAATGTCTTCTGACGGGTTGGGCATCTGCAAGGTGTAGGGCCATAGCGTAAATTTGAGTTGTTACCTTCCGATTCAGAGGAACCATGAGCACCTGGAAGAAAATCGCGATTGGCGCCGGGGTGATGGTTGTGGTTGTGAGCATCATCGGCGTGACGGTCTATCAGAGTAAAAAGAACTTAGTTACGGTGCAAACCGCTAAGGCCCAACTGAAGGACCTAGCCTCCGTAGTGAGTGCTTCAGGAGAAATAAAGCCGAAGACCTATGTCAACATCGGGGCCAATGCATTCGGCAAGATCACCAAGCTGTATGTAAAAGAAGGCGACAAGGTCAAACAAGGGCAGATGCTGGCCCAGTTAGAGAATGTCCAGTCGTCGGCGGACGTAAACGCCACCCGGGCTTCACTGGATGCGGCCACAACGGACGCAGTTGCGGCCGAAGCCGGATTAAGAACTTCTCTCGCCGATCTAAACCGGGCCAAGTCTGACTACGAACGCGCCAAGCTTGACTGGGAACGTGCCCAGGGCCTCTACAAGGCCGCCCTCATTGCGAAATCGGAATACGATGCCAGTAACGCCGCCTGGCAAACTGCCGACGCCGGCCTGGCGCAGGCGCAAGCCCGAGTGGCACAGGCCAGAGCGCAGAAAGATTCTGCCGACATGCATATTTCGCAGATTCGAGCGAATCTGACCCGGGCCGCGGATGTTTTGCAGAAAACCGTTTATCAGGCCCCGTTTCCCGGGACAATCACCAATCTCCCCGTGCGCGAAGGCGAGACCGTAGTCGTGGGAATTCAGAATTCTCCGGGCAGTACGCTCATGACTCTGGCGGACATGTCCGTAATCACCGCGGAAGTTCGCGTGGATGAAACGGACATTGTCAATGTAAAGCTGGGTCAGCCTGCCGAAGTCACCATTGACGCGCTTCCCAAAAAAATTTTCAAAGCGGTCGTATCAGAAATCGGCGATAACGCAATTGTGCGCTCGACTGGGGTTTCAACTTCGCAGCAAACCAGCGCCAGCCAGGAAGCCAAGGATTTCAAAGTGATCGTGACTTTGTCCGATCCTCCGGTCAATCTCCGGCCAGGACTATCGGCGACGGCCAAGATCACGACAGCTTCAAGGACCAACGCGCTGTCGATTCCGATTCAGGCGCTGGTGGTGCGGCGTGAAGACGAGTTGAAACCAGCCGGGAAGGGTTCTGGATCTGTGCAGGCTGCGCCTCCAGCGGACTCCGCATCGAAAGATACAGAGAAAAAAGAAATTCAGGGTGCGTTCGTGCTGCGCAACAAGAAAGTGGAGTTTGAGCCGGTCGAAACCGGTGTGGCCGGTACCACGGACATCGAAGTGCTCAAAGGATTAAAGGAAGGCGATGAGATCGTCACCGGAAGTTATAAGGTATTGCGGACAATTAAACCGGGAACCAGCGTCAAGGTGGACAACGCCGCGCCGAAGGTGGGGAACTCGTAACCTTTGACCAGATTGACCGTCCAAGCAATGGAAGTAACCCAGAGAGCGTGTTAGTGGCCCAAGACCAGGAGAAAAAAATGGCGACCGCAGAAGTGATCAATATTTCGCAACCCGTGGTGTCGGCCCCTCCCGATGCGTGCATGATCGCTACGCAGGACCTGTGGAAGACCTATGACATGGGGTCGGAGCAGCAGGTGCATGCTTTGCGCGGGGTGAATTTGCAGATTCGCCGAAGCGAATATGTGGCGATTATGGGGCCGTCGGGCTCGGGCAAGTCGACACTGATGAACCTGATCGGGTGTCTGGACTCTCCCAGCCAGGGACAATATTGGTTGAACCATCAGCTGGTCAGTGAACTGGATGACGACGAACTGGCGCGGATTCGCAATAAAGAAATTGGCTTTGTCTTCCAGACTTTCAACTTGCTGGCCAGGGCCACTGCCCTTCACAACGTCGAGTTGCCACTGATCTATGCCGGCGTCCCCAGTCACGACCGGGCCGACCGCGCCAAGGAAGCTCTGGCTTCTGTGGGCATGGAATCGAGAATGATGCACAAGCCGAATGAGCTTTCTGGTGGACAGCGGCAACGCGTAGCCATTGCCCGCGCGCTGGTCAACCGCCCCTCCATCATCCTGGCCGATGAACCCACCGGCAACCTCGATTCCCAGACTGGAAATGAAATTATGGCCTTGTTCGATCGGCTCCAGGCCCAGGGGAACACCATCGTTCTGGTCACCCACGAGCACGATATCGCTGAATACGCGCACCGCGTCATTAACATCAAAGACGGTGTGATTGCGAAGGATGAGCGCACGGCCAAAAAAGCGGACTAAATTCCACTAAGCTTCTATGCCTACGTGGCAAACCCTGCCGATGATGTATTCCCTTGCCTTCTTCCCATTCTGAAGGGGCATGACTTCTACTGGGTAATGGTGGTTATGCGGCCGGAGTATTAGGTTCGAGCCCGCTATTTCTACATATTTTAAGGTACAGCTTCCGCTTTTGTAGACGGCGTACATATTGGAATCATGCTTGCGATAGGGTCGGAGTGAGTTGTAGTGACGATCGAGCAGCACCGACGCACCTGGGAGAAGGCGCGGGAACATGCTCATTCCCTCCCTGCCGTCGGCTTTAATGACCAAAAAACGCTCCCAGTTCTCGCGATCGCCCTCTGAATCGACGCGCAATTTGTTTAGAAATATCTTATTAAACTTATGAATGCCGATCACATGCATTTTCATAATGATTGGTTTTGCCGCATTTACCGCATCCACCAGACACACGGTTTCAAACTGTGCGTCGCCAGAGGGCAAGATGCTGGCGCGGCGGTTCACTTCCTGGGGATCCAGCAGGTCAAGCACGGAAAGCCGCTCTCCCTTGAGGACCCTATCCATACCTTCCAGGCTTAGGCCTCTTTTCCGGTTCAGGAAATTTGAAATGTGAGCTTGCCTGAACCCGGTTTGTTCCGCCAGATGCAATCCCGTAAGTTCACCTTTGGCAATCCGCGCCCACAAGATTCTGCGCAGGTTGTCTTGGAGCGTACTGAATTTCATGCTTCCACTATAGTGCTAGATATATCCTATAGCTATACAACTCTAGATACTATTAACCTACAGCAATTGTTCCATTGACCTTGGAATCTCGGCATCTTAGGATCAGTTCTCGCCTTACTCTCCTCCGCCAGGGCAATTTATTTTGAGAGTGAATGCATATGTTGGATTTACCGAAGGCAAGCGAGGAAGTCGGTTTCGTAGAGTTCCGCCGCAAGGTGCGCTCTGCGGAAGTGCTTTCCCCAGCCATGGAAAGATTATTGCAGTCGCTCCATTTCACTGGCCGGGTAAGCGTAGTGATCCAGAATGGACGGGTCCTGAAGTCCGGATACGAGGAGGGTTACTTTCGTCAGCGTGAACCAGCAAACATCTAGACACAGGCGCTCTGCCAAATTTGGACGTTCCTTTCCAAATTCATAGCGCCTAACTTCATACTCACAACCAGGTCATCGTAAGAGAAACGAGCCCTGAGCCGAAGTCATCGGCACAGGGCTTTTTTTTTGCCGAACGAGAGTGATTGCACGGTTTTTTGGAAAGTGGCCATGGAAACAAATTTCTTACTGTGGAGGGAATCATGGAACCGGAGGAAGCCGAAGTACTGCAATTGGAACTGAAATATTGTGAGCGCTGCGGCGGGTTATGGCTGCGCGTACTGGGAACACAAGATGCCTATTGCGCATCATGCGCTGCGGCCCTGTCCGAGGTGGTGGTTGTGCGCAGATCGAAACGTCCGCCCCGCCTGCCCGTTCGTGACATCAAGGGCCAGCACACTACTGTATCTCCGCTGTTTCTGAAGGGAGGCCATGCATGAGTGCCGTCGACAATCCTCTACCGCACATTGGTCCAGCCAACGTACAAACTCATTGGCCTCCGGAGTCTCTGGATGCGGTGGTGGATACGCACCCATACAACCCGGATCTTTGGCTCTATCGGCAAAAGACGATTTGCTTATTGAAAAAGTACATGCGCATGTCGGTTGAGGTTGGGCGTTTACCTTCCTTGTTGGGTCGAGAAATCTTCCGCACGCGGGTGTCGCGCCATCGCGTCGGCACCTTCGAAGATGCGGTGATTTTTGTGCACGACGTGGAGCGCAGCCTGGACCAATTGGATCATTTCGAGCAGCAGTTGATTGCGACCATCGTAATGCAGGACCATACTCACGACGAAGCCTCGATGATTTTGCGGTGCTGGCGCAGGACGGTGGGCCGCCGATTTGTCGAAGCGCTGGACAAATTGAGCACCTTTTTTCTAGAAGGCGGTCTTTTGCAGCGCCTTCCCAAAACGGAACCGCGAGCAGAAAAATCTTGTCAAGAGGGGAAAAACGACGAAATCCTTGTAAGTGATTCAGAAGAAGCAAAATAAAAAGTTGGAAGTCATGTCCCAATTTCCCTATGAAGTGTGCTATAATGTATTTATAAAGTTAAATAAGAAACTTTGACAGAAGGGCGCACCCACGGGTTGCGCCCTTCAGCTTTTTGCCGCCAACTTTCCATGAAAAAACCTCACGTTTCAAGAAATAGGCTCGCGCTAACCGCGGAGCCGAGCACTATCGCTACCGACATTGACTTTGCGGACCTGCGGCAGCAGATCAAGAACCGCGTGGGGCAGCAAGCCCTTCACATGGTGGAATCCACCATTGACGCGGTAAACAACGGGCAATACGCGGCGTTAAAATATTTGTTTGAGGCAGTGGGCTTATTCCCAGCCGAGGTGCAAGACCAGGCACAACAGCAGAATGCCTTGGCCCCGACTTTATTGCACGCCCTTGGACTTCCTGGGCTGCCGAGTACGGAGCGCACAGTTACGAAAGATTCTGCCGAGAGCTAAGCCATTCGCAGACGATACCGTAGAATACAATTACGGTCGCGGCGCGCGACCAGGAAATACCTGGACTCCGGAATGGATATGACTTGGGTGA
The DNA here is from genome assembly GCA_963837365.1 of uncultured Acidobacteriota bacterium. Lineage (GTDB taxonomy): Bacteria > Acidobacteriota > Terriglobia > Terriglobales > Acidobacteriaceae > CAWBXL01. The sequence continues at coordinate 56,058 of CAWIMW010000001.1, read as the reverse complement.
CCGACCGCATCGCGGTCGGTGGCGGGATATGGAACGCTGAAAACATGGCGGAGGTCGCGCGTGCCGGTGTCACGCACATCGTGGACATGCAGTCTGAATTTGACGACACGGCCCTGGCCGAGCCACATGATTTGAGAGTGCTTTGGAACCCGGTGGATGATGACTTCCAGCCTAAGCCTCCTGAGGTCTTTCAACGCGGGGTTGAATTTGTTCAGGAAGCGCTCGACCAGGAAGACAGCAAGGTGTTTATTCATTGTGCGGCTGGAGTTCACCGGGCGCCTATGATGACATTGGCGGTGCTGTGTTCGCTGGGCGGGAAATTGCACGAAGCGATGCAGTTGATCGAAGGCAAGCGTCCGGTTGCGGACTTCGCCGAGGTTTATGTTGAGAGCGTAGAAAGATTCCTGGAACACGTAGAAGTTTAGCCTGCCTTATCTGCACCGACTTAGTCACCAACAGCCCGGTTGGTACAAGCATCTGTAACTATCAAGATCGACAATAGTGGGACCTATCGCCGCCCGGCCCGATCGGGGCTGGAGTGGACTTTTGTGCCAAAAATGCCAAGGACGATTGACATGAAACTTGCGGGAGAGAAATCTGCGATGCAAAACCGAGAACTCACAGTGGAGATGCGCACCTCGCGGTGGAGACGTATTTCCTGGCTTATGTCGCTGGCCATGATGTGCGTGGCCCTGCAAGCTCAAACGCCTCCCACTACCACCGTGAGCGACACGGTCTTTCGGGCGGACGGCACCCCGGCAGCGGGGACCCTGCTGATTTCCTGGCCGGCCTTTACCACCGCGAACGGAGATGCAATCGCCGGGGGAACCAAAAGTGTGACGTTAGGAAGTGGCGGTGCATTGTCTGTGGCGCTGGTTCCGAATATCGGCGCGACACCTGCCAATACGGTCTACACCGTCGTTTATCAACTGAGTGACGGAACCGTAAAAACAGAATACTGGGTCGTGCCCACCAGTTCTCCTGCAACTCTGGCGGGAATTCGAACCACACTGGGTTCTGGCGGTGCGGCAACCTCGTTGGCTTCGAAGCAATACGTGGACACATCCGTATCCAATAAGGCGAGTGATGCAGCCGTCGTGCACAAATCAGGGAGTGAAACGATCACCGGGGTAAAAGAATTTTCCACCGCGCCAAGCGTGCCGACTCCGGTGCAGGCCACCGATGCCGTCAACAAGGAGTACGTAGACACTGCGCTCGCTGGAGTGGGCAGTGGGGCCTTTGTCAGCAAGTCAGGGGATGTAATGACAGGTCCACTGCAACTCAGCTCAGACCCCACCGCTTCGAACCAGGCAGCCAACCGCCACTATGTGGATGCGGGATTGGCGGGCAAGGCTAATTTGGCCAGTGGAGTCGTACCTCCAGCAGAACTAGGCAGTGGAACAACCGATAACACGACTTGTTTGAAAGGGAACTCCACCTGGGGAGCCTGCGGTTCGAGCAGCGATGCGATCTCCATCCAAAGTGTTCCCGTCGATACGGTGGCTCCGAGCGACAATCAGGTCATAACCTACGACGCCACCAGCGGAAAGTACAAACCGAAAGCCGGTGGCGGCGTCACCGCCGGTATGCAGGCAGTCAAGTATGCCGTGGATTTTTCCTGGTCCCAATCTCCAACCGCAGACCTGAGTACGCCGGGTGCAAAAACCGTGACCCTGTCTGCATGTCCCGCAGGGGTAAAAGCATCAGAACCACAGTACTACGTGTACATCTCGGGAACTGGAACGTTTGAAGCGGTCCAGGTGACGGGGGGGACTTGCAGCGGAAATGGAGCATCGGGAACACTACAATTCACGACACTCAATGCACATCCTGCCGGATATACCATCTCCAGCGCTTCCGGTGGCTTGCAAGAGGCATTGATCGCCGCTCGATACGTCCCGACGAACCCCACCGGAACTTCCCAGGCAGGTAAGGTAATCGTGCCACCGGGTGAATTCAAGGTATTCGGACGTGTGTCCATTCGCGCTTCTAATGTCACAGTGGATTTTTCGGGGTCCATTGTGGAGTGCCAACTGGTTGACACCTGCATCTTTGTTGGCGATCCGTCGAACTCTATTTTGTTCACTGACATTACCCTGATCAGCCCGCGCGGACGGCCGACCATCGCTAATGGGCAGGCCCCATTCATTGAAGTGAACGCGCAAAAGACCCGGCTCTTCAATGTGGCTACCCGAGTCGCTTTGTCAGGTGGCACCTTCGGCACAATGGTACAAGTTGATGACGATCAGGCATTTCTACTTGACGGGTTAAGCACCAGCCTGGGCGGCACCGGGGTCCGTTGTGATGCAACCGTCTGCAATCCCGTGATCTATGCTCCTGGGCCCTTCAACACCTTCTCGGCCGTTGGCTGGCTTAAGAACCTCAATCTATCTCTGAGTTGCGCGGGAAACGGCGTCGACTGGCAGAGCGGCAACACGCTCCGCATTTCAGATAGCGTCATTCAAGGGTACGCACAATATGGGGTGCGCGCGGGCACGCGGCGCGGCGGCTTTGGTGGTTTTTCTCTCGATAATGTTTACGAAGAAGTAGGCAATTGCACCAACCCGCTAGGCAACATTGGGGAAGCCGGAGTTATCGCCCAGGGATCGGGCACCACCGGCGTACGCATCCAGGGTGGCGCTGGGCCTGCCGGGAAAGTTCCCCTCTTCGCCAATACTGGAACCACGGACTATCGCTACTACATCGTCGCCCACCATGCCACCCTGGGAAGCTCAAATCCTTTGTATGCGGGAAATGCTCTAACCAATGGCTCTGGAGATATTACGGTCACGACACCGGATATTGCCGGAGCGAACAGTTTTGACCTGCTGCGGGTTGGGGTTGTATCGGGCACGCGCAATCAGGCACCTTTCGGAACGGGGAACTACGCCGTGGCAACCGCTGTGAGCCGCACATCCGCGTGCACGAATGGGGTTTGCACCTTCACGGATACCCAAGCTGCTTTGCAGTCTTATACGGTTGCATTACCTGCATATTTTCCCATGCTCGACTTCTGGCCGGCAGCCTTGGTTCTGGGAGCAAATAGCGACTCCAGCAGTCCTTCTGCCCCCGCGGTCGCGTACCTGGGCAACGCGTTTGACAGCATCGTTTCGGTGCTGGGGACGGTGGCGCCGTCGGTTGTGGCGAACCGTTGCGGCCCTTCTGACAAATGGACACCGACCTGGCTCAGTTGTTATAGCGCTGACGTACCTTCATTTTTCCACGAACAGGGCAGTTTTCTTCTCATGGCCAAGCCCAATGCGGATGGCGGCGGACAACTTAATCTCAAAGGGCGGTTGAATTTCGCCAGTCTCGGAACCGGGCCCGGACACATCATGACCCTGTCGGATGCAAACTTTCAGAAGACCATCGCCACCTCTAACAATCGTCCGACCAATGATGCGAATGATGCTTTCATCGGCTATGACCAGGCCAATGGAGACCCGGCCCAGGTTGGCATCAGCTTTGGCGCGCCGAAGTCACTGTCGAACTACATAGGGAATGTTGGCAACGGAAGCAGTTGGCTGGAACGTCTCACCTCAACGCTCAAGGAATTCAAGACCAACGTGCAGATGGACTCCGGGCTGACGTTGGCGGGATCAGTGCAGACTACTGGTCCGTGGACGCTGGAGGGCGCGTTCGGAACCATGACCGCGGCGGGCGCGAACAAATCCAAGCTAGGGTTTGGAGCAAGCGGGAAGTTACAGGTTTCCGAAAACGGCGGCTCCGTATTCGAAGTCGCCAAGCTGGACGTCAACGGGAATGTTTCCAATGCCAATACCTCAACTCAACTGGCCTCCACACCGATCCAGTGCAACGGCAGTTTTGCCACCGGAATTCAAGCCAATGGCAATGCCAATTGCAGCACTCCCGACATCATTCAGCTGGCCGAGACCACGCCGCCCACCGGCATTTCAAACTTTGGCATCTTCTGGTTCGATACCACCTGCCACTGCCCCAAGGTGATCAGCAACAACGGGCAGGCCATTCAGTTGGGCCTGGTGAACCTTTTCAACCCTGACAGCAACACTCTGGAGGAGAGAAACGGAGCCAACCGTCAATTCTTTAACCTCTACGGCAACTACAACAGCAGTACGGACTTTGAACGGCTGGGGATTTCCTACGACACGGTGAGCGGAAATTATCTGCTCAAGGGTGAGGCGGGCTCGTCCGGCGGATCGGTGCACGGAATTGCGCTGGGGACTGGCAGCTCGGTGCGGTGGCGGTTATCGCCCCTGAGTCCATTCTGGTTCGGGCCGGATGCGGACAATGCCTACGACCTGGGCGATGCGACTCACCGCGTACGGACCGGGTATTTTCAGACCAGCATTGTGCTGGCAGGCACGACTTTGTCGGCCGTGCAAGGCACTGGGAGCAAAGTTCAGCTCTCCACCGGAACCACGACAAACGGTCACGTCGTCACTTACGATTCCAACGGAAACGCAGCCGACTCCGGCACCGCACTGGCATCGTTGCCCACTACCGGCACTCTGGTTTCCGGCAACATGGTCAAGGCCTCAGGATCGGGCGCGATTGCTGACGCTGGTGTCGCGGCAGGGCCCTATCCGAGCAAGTGGTGGACTTTCCCCTCTGGCACGTCAGCGGCTAGTTTTTCTGCCAGCTCCGGTAAAGCCACAGTCTTCGGCGTGCACATTGACTACTGGTGGACATTCAGCAAGATCAACTACAAGGTCGTAGCAGCAGACACGGCGGGCGCAACCTATGACCTGGGACTGGCCGACCGTACCGGCGCAATCGTTTGCCACATTGGCAACACCACGGCGGCGACGAACTTTACCGGCACGGGGGCGCATCAGTTGAACCTGGTCTCCAGTTGTTCCGGACCGCCGGGCGACTACTATGCAACCATCACGTGCAGCGCGACCTCGGGCTGCGCGACGTTGACGGCAACCAGCGCCAACGCCATCACCAACATCACCAATACCGATGTCACCGTCAGCAGCGCAGGAACATTGAGCAACTTCACGGCCCCGGCTGACGCCTGGAGCTGGACGGCAACCGCGCCGATTTTCGGGTTCCAGTGATCATGGCAGCTAGTTCTTAAACGTTCCACCAATCACTACAACTTGGGATGAACTCATGAAGCAGATTTGCCTATTCGTCTGCCTGTCGGTGGCTCTATTTGTGCCAGTCGCACAGGCCACGGATTATTACGTCGATTGCCTGCAAGGCTCAAATGGCAATGTGGGCGACGCCAGTCATCCGTGGAGGACTCCGCTGAAGGTCGGCAACTTCAGCCTGACCCCCGGCTTTGCCGCAGGCGATCGAATTTTGTTACGTCGCGACTGTATTTGGAACAGCACGCTGACTATTTCTGCGCCAAGCGCGGGCGTCAGCGGGAATCCTATCGTGATTGATTCCTATAGTTCCATCGGGGTTCCCGGAGCGGGGCAATCGCCGCGCCTTACCGGTTATCGCCCGATCGCGGGGTCGTGGGGATCTCCAACGGGAAACGTTTGGCCATCGAAACCGTTGTTCGATGACGATGGAGCCGGCGGGGACAACTGTCCTACCGATCAAAATTGCGTGCCGTGTCCGTCCGCCGGATTTACCTATAGCTGTCTGGACCAGCCGATGGAAGTGATGAATTTTGTTCTGTTCGGAACCATCTGGGGGAATCAACAGAGTTCGACCGCAGGTCTTGCCCATGATCGCGACTGGTTTTTCGACACCGGCACGCAGGTCCTTTACGTTTACTGCACATGCACGGGCGGGGCTACACCGGACGCGTACTACGGGGTGGTCGCGCCAATTGCAATCAGCAACGCCAAACTGCCGGCCAACGGCGGCAGTACGATGCTCAAGCTCAACAGCGCGACCTGGGTGCACGCGCAGCATTTACAGATGGATTGGTATGACACCTACGGGGTGCAGGTGCTCGGAAGCAGCGACCACCTTATCCTGGCAAACATGGTGGCAGACAGTCAGGTGCCCAACAACACGACCCCGGTTGGATTTTATGTACACCCATCGGGTACGCCGGGAGACATTCACATCTACAACACGGATTCCCACCGCAATTACGTGGGCTACCGCTTTGACGGAACTGCTTCCGCCACCGAGTTGGAAAATTGCCGCGCCTTCGCCAACCGCACCTACGGACTTATGGACAACACTGGCGCGGTGACCTATTCGCACTGTCATCTTTACGCCAACAATCTGGCGACGGGGATTTCTACCGACGTTATCGGCACGCCGATCGATGGAGGAAACAATCTGGCGGCGGACACGCCTCCGAACATCCGCGGCTTCATGCGCTATCCGGCGCGGATCACGCTGACCTATGACGACCCCGGCTTGATTGATGGGTCCCATCAATACATCCAGGCGCTGCTGCCGACATTTCAGGCGAAGGGTGCACCGTTAAGTATCGCTGTTGTCACCGGCTATGACCTCTCGCAGCAATTGGTACCCACCTTTCAGTCGTGGATTGATGCAGGATGGGATGTGGACTGCCATTCTGTTTCGCATCAGTACTTCACCTTTCCCAACGCATTTACGCTGCAATACACGGGCACGAATGCGTCGAGCGTAACGCTCTCGATTTCGGGCAAACATCTGACGATCGATGCTCCCGGCGACGCGAATGCCCAGGTCAGTTGGGACTTGACCGCTCCGGCACCCGGCATGCCATCGTCAGGGCTCGAAGACCTCGGCGGAATCATCGCCACCTTAAATCAACGCGGCGTGTTTGCGGTTACGGCAGATCCCAACATGAAGACGGCAGTGCGCAGCCAGGACTTGGCTGACGTCACTTCGCAGGACATCATGACTGCTGGCTATACGCTGCAAATCGACAAGACCCGGTTGGTGACGGATGAACTCGGCTGGTCGCTGGCGTGGATGAACGCCAACTTGACCGGATTACCCAACAACCGCGTTTATGTTTATCCGGGGAGCTTTGAGGACGACTCCACCGAGGCCATTGCCGCCGCCACAGGGTATGTGGGGGCGCGCGGCTCAGGATCAATGAAGCCTGCTCCCAACGCGGCTACCGTGATGGCCACTGGAATCAACGTGCAGAACATCCTCAGCCAGGGGATGGTGCCGAACTACCAGAACTTGACCGACGCCCAGTTTGCTAACCGCTTCCGTGCTTTGGTCTTCAAATCGGCGGTGTGGGGTGTGCCCTTTGGAGTTTTCTTTCACGTGAATGAACTGACTCCGCATCAGGTTGGCCTGATGATTGACACCTTACAGTCCTCCGGCGCGACCCTCATGACCAACACGCAGTTGGTGAATTACATACTGGGCACACAACACAATTTCGGAACAACTTACTATGCCGATGCCGCGACCGCGGGACCGATGGATCTGCGGCTTACTCCGGCATCACCGGTTGTGGACCAGGGAGCAACGCTATCCGATGAATTCAAGTATGACTTGCTGGGTATTGATCAAACACGGTTTGGTTCGAGCTGGGAGATAGGCGCTTATGCCTTCGTCCCCGAATACGTCGGACATGCAAAGTAACCGAGAACTGGCAACCGAGAACTGAGAACTGATTCCCAACCGTGAGCGCTTCCGTCAGAAACGACATAGCCCTGTTGATTCATCTGGGGAACTTTTTGAATCACCAGTCTCCGGGCAACCTAACGCTCCGTGATTTTCTTATCCGGTCGTTATTGAAGGTCCGCAGTAAGACACGTGGGCTGGTAGACATGTGCCCGAACCTGGCGCAGCGGGAATACTCAAAGACTTGCAGCAACCGTAACATCGTATTGAAGGCGCGCCAGTTAGGCATGACAACTTACATCGCAGCGCGCTTTTTTATTCATACCATCACGCAGCCGGGAACGCTGACCGTTCAGGTTGCGCATACGCAAGAATCGGCTGAAGAAATTTTTCGCATCGTGCACCGCTTCTGGGAGAACCTGCCTGAAGCGATGCAGAGCGGCGCGCTGCTGCGGTCGCGCGCCAATATCCGCCAGATCGTCTTCCCCCACCTCGATAGCGAATACCGAGTGGCGACGGCGGCGGACCCCAACGCGGGCCGCGGGATGACCATCCATAACCTACATTGCTCGGAGGTCGCCCGCTGGCCCCGCGACGGGGCGGAAACGTTGGCATCGCTGAGAGCGGCGGTGCCGGATGGCGGAGAGATTGTGCTCGAATCCACGCCGAATGGCGCCGGTGGGATTTTTTACGAGGAGTGGCAGCAGGCTGGGGAAACTGGATACACGCAGCATTTCTTTCCCTGGTGGTATGAAGGAAGCTATCAGTTAGAAACCTTGGGGCTCAGCGTTCTGACTGAGGAGGAAGAGGAATTAGTTCAGCGCTTTGGTTTGCAGGAAAGGCAAATCGCCTGGCGGCGGAGTAATCGGGCCCAGTTACGCGGGCTGGCGGCGCAGGAGTTTGCTGAAGATGCGGTTTCCTGCTTCCGCGCTTCGGGCGAGTGCGTGTTCGATCTTGACTCGATTGATCGCGCCGTTCGCCGCTTGCGGCGAGCCATTCGAATCGCGAGACAACGGCCGGCTGCTGACTTGGTTTCCGCCTGCAGTCTGGAAAGCAATACTTGATTGGGGTTGATCCGGCGGGCGGCGGATCGGAAGGCGACTATTCGTGCGCCCAGGTGATCGAGCGGAAAACGGGGATTCAATGCGCGGAGTTGCATGGGCACTTCCCGCTGCGGGAGCTGGCCGGTCGGCTGATCGCTTTGGCGAATTCGTACAACCAGGCGTTGCTGGTGGTTGAACGCAATAATCACGGCTACGGTGTCCTGGCCCATTTGCAGTCGCTGGGTTACGCGAATCTGTATCGTGAAGGCGGGCAGGATGGTTGGTTGACTTCAGCCATAACGCGGCCAGCGATGATTGAAAACCTGGCCGCAGTTCTCGCAACTGAGCCAACGCTTTTTCGAAGCGCGCGATTGCTGAATGAGTTCCGCACGTTTGTGCGGCAGCTAGATGGAAACTCTGGGGCAGCCGTTGGCAGCCATGACGATTGTGTGATGGCGATGGCTATCGCGTGGGGGGCAAGGAAGGGTCTGTCTTAGAATCGAGTTTTGGCCATGATCGATTTACGTGTAATCTTTGAATAAGATGCATTACGGAAACGTTGTCGAGATTGTATGCGTTGTCGTGACACCAGTTGCTTTGGGTTACTCCTGGATTTTCTACTTCAAGAAAATGTTTAAGTTCGAAGACAATTGGCGCAAACGGGTAACGTTCACTTCTTTGATCTTGGTATCTTTCGCAGTTTTGGCTTGGCCGTTCATGGAAATCTTCATGCCAAGTGCCGGTTGGTCCGGCGGCTCGATTGAAGCAAGACAGGTTGCCTACGTTCTAGGGTGGGCCAAAATCGTCGTTTGGGTGTGCGTTGCAGGATTAATCTTGAGTTTCTTTGGCAGGCCGCGTCTCATTCTGCCGATGGCTGTCGCCTATTTGGGAACTGCATTCTTTTGGATTATAACCAGCGTTCCCTGGTAACTGAGTGCACTAACTCACAAAGCTTTTGTACTACCTCAAGCGAAGAACAATCATGAACATTACATCTACGATTCGCGGCGCACTGCGCCGGGTGGCGGAAGTGTCTCTGTTCGCCGGCAACTCGACTGAAAAGCGGCGGACGGTGGCGCTGCCTTCCATCCTCAATACTTACGGGCCACGGACTGATGTCATGCCCAAACCCACAGTCTCCAACCTGCGCCGATTCTCGGAGACGCCCTTGGCCCGTAAGGCAATCAACACCATCAAAGACCGCATCGCCGGAATGCGCTGGCGGGTGCAGCCACGCAAGGGCGGGCGCTGGAGGAATTACCCGACGGCGCGCTTCGTGCGCAGATCCTCACTGACAATCTCGACGCACCTAATCCCGGATGATTCTTTCCGCTCGCTGGCGGAACAGGTGCTGGAGGACGTCAACGTCGGCGGATACGGTGCCGTCGAAGTCCAGGCAACGGGCGATCCCGACCACCCGTTGGCATTGTGGCCGGTGGATGGGTCCACCATCCGCATGCGCGCGGATTGGGACGGTTCGCCGGACTCGCCACGCTACGTGCAAGCGACAGGGCGCTTTGGCCCCGATGCCAACGTCACGCTGAACGATGATGAGCTGATCTACATGCGCCTGAATCCGCGTACGCACACGCCGTTTGGACTTGGACGGCTTGAAGTGGCGTTTGAAACTGTGAACGCATTTCTGAGCGCGCATCGTTTTGCGTCCCGGCTGGCCTCAAACTCGGTTGTCGAATACGCGCTGTGGCTCCAAGGCCTGACTCCCGAGCGCCACGAACGCCTGATTCGCTGGTGGCAGGACGAGATTGAAGGCACTGGGCGTGTCCCAATTCTTTCCGTCGAAAACAAACCCGAAGTGCTTCGCTTTGGCGGCGGGACGGATGCCGACCTCCGCCTGGCCTGGCAGGAATTCTTAATTCGCATCATTCCGACGCCTTTGACATTCCTCCACAACTGCTCGGGGTCGAGCGCGACGTGAATCGTTCCACTGCAACCGAAATGAACGACCAGGCATTTCGCCAGGCGATCGTGCCGACGGCTCGCCTGTTCGCGGAACACATTTCTCGCGACGCCATTAGCAAGAAGCTCGGATGGACTGATCTGGAATTTGTCTTCGCCGACACTGAAGTTGCCGACGAAATGGAAGAAGCGCAGATCCAGGAAATTCTCCTGCGAAATGGCGTGCTTACCGTCAACGAAGTCCGCCGCATGCGCGGGCTGGCCGAATTGCCTGCGCCGAGCGGGCAGTAGATTTCAGTTCCTAGTTCACTGTTCTCTGTTCCCAGTTCAACCCAGGATGGACTCAATGATGAATCTCGAATTGGAATCTATGGCGATTCAAATGCCAGTGGTGGACCAGCACCCCAATCGCGAAGCCTTTCGCGGAGTGCTGACGTTGGTGGATGTTCCCTCGGACAAGCCTCCGGCAGGGTCGCGCGGTCATCGCGTGGTGCTGACGCGGACGGCGGCGGAGAAGGCCCTGGCTTCGCTGCTCGGCATGGGGCTGGACTACTCGCCCTCGCTTGACCGGCATGACACACGCAGAAAGGTCGGCGTCATTACTCGCGCGGAGATTGTCGGAAAGAATTTGGAGCTTGGGCGGGCATTTGTTTGCCCGAGATTTTCCCGAGATTGTTAAGGAAATTGGAAAATCTGGGACTGGCGGAGCAAGCTCCGCCTCCACACGGGCACTGGGAATGTCCTATGAAATCACCGATGCTCGGGTGGCCGACATTCGCAGCAGCATTTGGACATTGACTCACGTGACCTTTACCGGGGCGGCGGTCCTGCGGCGTGACAAGGCCGCGTATCACGACACCTGGATTGAACTCGAATCAGGAGAAAACATGAACAAAGAAACCGCAGAACAGCTGACCGCGACCGCCGAAAGACTGGCGAGCGCGGCCGAGGCATTGAATCGAGTGCTCGACCGGCTGGATGCGCAACAGGAATCACTGAATGCCAAAGTGGACCGCATCGTGGCAGCAGTTGAGGAACAACGCACTGATGCCACTCGCACAGATGATGCGGCGAGCGTAACTGCCTTGCAGTCGCGCGTGGCTGAACTGGAGAGGACCAACCAGGAACTCAAAGCCCAGTCAGCCCGCGCAGCCCGGAAAACCCTGCCTCCTCTGGTCACGCGTTGCTGGGAAAGAACAGCGACGCTGCCGACCGATGGATTCCGCTGCGCTCGACAAGTCCCTGCAAACGCTCAGCGTGGAGCAGCGCATCGCCGTCAAGTCGGAGATGGCGCGCGCAGGCATCATCAAGTAACCATCTCTCAAAGTTTTGTGAAAAAGGGCGCGAACCATCGCGCCCTTTTTGTTTGCCCGGCAAAACAAGTACGCATTTCATTTTCAGGAGAAACCATGAACGCACAATTTATCGACCTGAACGCGGCGGCAGATTTTCTTGGGCCGGGCGCGGTCGAGGTCAACCGTTACCAGACAGAAATTACAGACATCGTCCGCCGGCGCGGCGTGTTCGGGCAGCGCATCAAGCAGATGCCTGCCACCGGACATCCCTCGCGCTTCTTCGAGCAGACGGCGATTGTCTCGCCCTCAGCAGCCAACGCCTTTGTAGATCCGCGTAACATCTCAGCCACGGTCGGCAGTCCGACCCGGGTTGAGCGCAGCGTGCCTCTGAAGGCGCTCGTCTCCCAGATCAACTACAACCTGTTCGATCTCGAAGTGGGAGCGCAGCAGAGCCAGTTTGCCTTCCTCCAGGCCAAAGACCTGGCGGATTCGGTCGAAGGCCTACTGCGCACGCACGATGTCGCACTGTGGAACGGAACTGACACTTCATTGAGCAGTCCGACCACACTGCAATACTTCGGCGCCATCGGCCAGATTTCCGCCGGCGGCAACACTCACTCCCTGGCAACCACCGATCCCATCGTGGACAACCTGAAGGCGATCATCGCCAACATGGTGGCCAGCTCTTCATTTGAAGTCCGGCCCACGGCGATCTACGCCAATCCGGTTCTGCTGGATCTGATTGATCGCGAAATGAAGACCATCTACAACGTGGTGCTCTCCACCACCGAGGTCAACGGAGGTCTGAGAGTCAAAGCCCTCTCCACTCAGGCCGGAGATATTCCGTTGATCCCCGAATGGTCGTTGAGTTTCACGGGGACACCGGGTAGCGGCACAGCCGTCCTCCCCTGCTACATCGTCACCGAAGAAATGATCGAGTACCACTGGCTGACCGATCCGAATCCGCGCGTGTTCCAGCTGGGACTGCCCGGATCGCTCGCCTCCCAGATGGTAGTCGTGAAGTTCGGCGGCGTGGTTGTCAAAGGCGCGTCCTACGCGCACACAGAAGTAAAGGTCACCCGATAAAACCAGACGTCGGTCGTTTGTCTTTGGCCGTTGGCTTTTCAAACCAGCGGCCATTGACGCGACAGTTGGGACTTTCATGAACTATCTTTCTCCATCGGATTACGAGTCCTACGGGCTCGAAGCCACCACGCCGCTGGCATGGGTCACGTCAGCGTCCGCGCTGATTGACGCGCACTGCCGCCGCACTTCGCTGGCAGTCACGCAATACACCGAGCGGCTGCGCATCACAGCAGGACGAAACACTGCACAGCTAAGTTATCTCCCCCTCGTGCCAGTCGCGCCCGCGGTCAGTCCCATTGTTTCAGCGCGGGGAAGATATGCGCTTCCACGGCGCGGCGAGACGCCGTTTGATGACTTGAGTCTCAACATCGCCACCGCATTCAGCCTGCCGGGGACTTGGACAGACCTCGATCCAGCAGCGATCGAGGCATATGCAGCCACCGGCGAACTGATGCTGCCCATCAATCCCATCGGCCTGGTCTACAGCGAGTTGGAAATCGTCTACACCGCCGGTTTCGACGTGTTGCCTGACGCGGTCAAGGTGGCCTGCGCACAAATCGTACGTAATGCACAGGCTACTCCCGCGCTCAACGTGCGCTCAGGGCAAATCGACCGGCTGCGACTGGACTATTTTTCCGACAGTCTGATTGACCAGACCGTCCTGACCCTGCTCGCGCCCTACGTAGCGCAAAAGGTGGCATGACATGAGCAACCCAGGAACCAGCTTTGGAGTTTCCGGCAATGCCGTATTGCGCGCCGCCGACGCAATGTTGCGAGCGCTGGGAGGTGCAGAAATCAGCATCCTGCTGCCCGCCGTCAACCTCGCCGACGACACCAGCGCGCAACTCGGCATAGCCGATCCAGGCGTCGAACAAGTGCCGCTCTCCCCAGTGGTCGCGCGGAGCCTGCCCACAGAAAACAACGGCCCCCGCCGTCGCCTGGAATTTCTCATCCCAGCTTCATCGGCGACAGATGCAGCCACCGAGCGAAATATCGCTTCAGGACAGGCGTTGCTCAACGGATGCCTGGGCGTGCTGTATCAAGGCAATCTCTTTCATGTAGAGGGAATGACCACGGAACATTTCGCGGGAACCGCGTACCTCTACCGCGTAGTGGCAGTGGAGTGAAACAAGCTCCTAGCTGCTAGCTCCTAGCTAAATCGTCGATTTGTCCCGCGACCAAGCTAGCGGCTAGAAGCTAGGAGCTAGGAGCTGCTTCTTTATGCAATTTGCCAAAGACAGTTTTTACATGGCGCTGCGCGAACGCTTGGCGGCGCTGAATTCGCAGCGGGTCGTGTCTGTGAACGGTGTGACCCGCCCCGCCGTCATCGTCGCAGAAAACGAGGCGGTCGTGCCGGTCGAACCTCTGCCCGATACGTTCTACATCGAGTGGGGTGCGGTCAAAGTGACGATGCAGCATGCGAGTTCCAAACCGCTCATGGGAATGGACTGTGTGATCTCGCACCACACCTTAGGCACAGTGGACAGCGAGGTGGATCGTGGTCGAACTTTAGCAGCACTCGATACCGAACTGCTGAGCATCTGCCATCCCGCGCACACCACCAAGCAAGATTTCACCCAGTCGCCCAGCGCGGACTTGGGCACAAATATTTTTTGGACCCCGCCGGAACTAGGTGAGGTTTCCGGCATTATTGCGCGGGAAACCAGCAACAAGCGCGTTCAACTCGAACGCAAAGCCCGGCTGACGGTCTTTTTCTATCCTGAGGTGGACATCCAATGAGCGTCGGCACAGTACGCCCGGCAATGGTGCCGGTCACACGGCGAATGCGCTCCTACTTTGCACCGGTGGACCGCTCAACAGAACAGCCTGTAATTTTCGATCCTGGAAAATCTGGGGCTTTCAGTCTGGCAACTCCGCCATCACCATGGATTGATCTGGGGTGGATTGATCACTTCCTGCGGAACAGCGGGACCAGCGCCGACGCAGTCCACGCGGGAACCCGAGGCGCACCTGCTTCCCAATTTCGTGGGCCCCTGACGGCTCATCTCCAATTTGATTTTCGCGAGTGGGGCAAGTTGCAAATGGCTTTGGCCTGCGGCTCAGAGCATATGAATGTGCTCGCGACCGTTCCCAATGGCTCAGCCAAACCCTCAGGCGGCACGCCGGTCTCGGCAATCGCGGTTCTTCCCGGCTCGACCGCAATGGAAATCATGGTCGGTGCGGGCTCCGTCGACGGATTTTCTATCGGTGATCTGGTCGCCGTCGATGCGGACTACGAGCAGCAAACCGGATACGTAGGCACAGGAATTTCCGCCGCTTATGTGCGAGATTCAGCCGACGTAAATCACGATCCTGACTATGTGCGTCGGGTGACGTTCAACGTAGGACGAGTCGCCGAGAAGACCGCGACCTCCTTATTATTGGCCCAACCATTGCTTGGCGGCGCACCACCGTCCGGGGCCGGCATTCAAAGAGTAGTGGCGTTTGTTGACCGCGAAGGTGGCTCCTTCTTCCAGGAATGGTCAGCCTTGTTTGTGGCGGAGGAGGATTCCGGCGGCCGCATCTGTTTCTACTATCCGCGCCTCAGCCCTCTCCGGAGCGGCCAGTTTTCACAAGAAGGCGCAGTCGAGGTTGCTAAACCTGTTTCTGCGATGGCCTTGCAGGCTTCTTTCCTCGCTTTGGCAAGTACTGATACCAACGACAAGGCCACAGTGCTGTGTTACCGCAGCTACTTCCCTGCCAGTATGGCTCCGGTGTACTAGCAGTTTGCTGAAAAAACTACGATTTGGGGTGGAGCAGGGCCTTTGGCCCTGCGTTAAGAGCTTTGCAATGAACGCCGGCTCTAGCCGCTGAGGTACCCACCTCGAGTTTTTCAGCAAACTACTAGAGAGCCACAAAGACAAAACACTAAGGAATGATTCGTCCCATGACGTCCCATTCGCCGTTACGCAACTGTAACAACTGCTGAATCTCCGTGCTGTAACCCGATACTCCGACGACCCTCAATTCACTATGAAATTGCAAATCGACAATTTCGACGGCATTGGTCCGCACGACTACACCTCGGCCATTGAAAGTACGGGGCTGCCGCGCATTGTCCGCCGCTTGAATCAAGGTTCTCAGTTGCACGTGACTCTGGTTGCGGACAGTCCCAGCTTCCTTGTCCCGGCGAATGGTGCGCGGGTCACGCTGAAGCGCAACAGCGATCAGGACATCTTTACCGGCTATCTGATCGCGGCCCCAACTTATGAATATCTGGGTTGGGGGCAAACCGGACCTGTGTATCGATATCAGCTCAAGGCTTCCAGCGACGAAGCAATCCTCGACCGCAAGCGCCTCCCCAGTCGCGCTCCATTCGTGGCGAGAAGCGCGGGCGATGCGCTCAAACAGTTGAGTCAGGAGATTCTCCCCGGAGTATTCAACACCAGCTCTGTCGAGGACCTGGACAAGCTGCCGAGTTACAGTCCGAGTCCACAAAAAAAATGGTCAGAGCACGCAGCGGAGATCGCGCTACTTGCCGGAGCCAGTTATCGCGCGCAATCGGGCGCACTGGTTTTCTCTCCGACCGGCACAACCAGCTATCCGCTGGACGAGAGTGATGCTGCATTTTCTCCCGACGGATTGAAGCTCGTGCCCGGAAGTGGACTCTTGAATGACATTACGGTCATCGGCCACTCCGAACCACAGGCCTATGTAAAAGATTATCTTGTTGGCGATGGCCTCACCTTGAGGTTCTATCTCTCACAATCGCCATTTACCCGGAGCACCCGGACCCTGCTCGATGAAGAGTACAGGGGTTCAGAACTCGACCCGAATCGCTGGATATTGACCGATCCGGGAAGCAGCATCAGTGTCAACGGCGGCAAGCTGCAAGTCGCCGGTGGAAACGGCGAGGACGGGCACACCCTGGTGCAATTTGTCGAGCAAATCGAACTTGGCGGGGCCTGCGTCCTTCAGCACGGAGATGTTACGTTCAGCGGAGCTTCCGATGGCGTAGTGGGCGGACTGTATGTGACCACAGCGACAGTTGCGAATTGTCTGGCCGGTTTTCGCATTACTCCAAGCGGGGCAGCTTCGCGTATCCAGGCGCTGATTAACGGTTCACTGGCCGGACCGGTGGTCGCCACCAGCCTGACCCATCATTATGTGTTCACCACTCGTTTTTACGCATCGCAAATTTACCGTAAGCAGCAGGTGTTCCATTCATCGGCCAGGCCGCCGGGCAATCCCCGCGGTGGAGCTGAGATCAGCGCCAACGTCCGGGTAGTGCTGGAAGTTCATGACATCGATCCGGCCAACCTGCTCTCGGCTACTCTGCCGTCCACTGTGCTTTTCGATGGAGTCATTACGGCGGCGCCCAGCTACTGTCTCTATGCCTTGATAAATTCCAGCAGTCTGTATTGTGAGATTGCATTCACCCGTTTGCTGCAAGCGGTGGATACCGAAGTTCGCAGCGCGCTGCCTTCATCCAGCTATCGCACACGTCTTGTCGGTTCGCTCTCGGACGGAGCTGAATGCCAGGTCTCCTCTTCCGGGCCTGCGTTGCAGTTCTATACACCCTACGTACCTGCACCCAACGAATTGATAGAAGTCCACTACCGCGGACACGGCCTGGCGCTTACTCGCGTGATCGACCCCGCAAGCGTTGCAGCGCATGCAAACGGCAGCGATGATGGAGTCCGCGCGGCCGTGCTGGACATAAAATCTCCGGCGCCACGTACAGCCGTCGATTGCGAAAACGCGGCGCTCGCCCTGCTAGACGACGCTAGCGGCACGGCATGGGCTGGCGAATACCAAAGCTGGAGTGATTATCTTCCGCAAAATGCGCAAGACATTTTCCCCGGCGATGCAATACCGGTTACGGTGCCTACGCGTGCCGCCACTTTCGCCAGTGTGGTGCGTGAGGTTGAAGTTCAGGTGAAAGATCTGGACCAGGACCACAGCATTTACAAAATTGGCTTCGCGGAAGAATCAGCTCACCCCTTAGGGTTCGAATTCCAATCCAGCCGGATTGCAAACTTGTCGGACGTTGTGGTGGTCCCCATTGACCAGGTGGGCACAAACCACATCGCCGATCTGACGGCAGCTGCAATTACTGGAGTGACTTCCACCAGCGTCACCGTCGACGCCGGCGCTGTCCCACCGGCTGGCGGGGGAATAGAAATTCGCCGCAGCGACTTCGGCTGGGGCCCGGACAATGACCGCAACCTGCTAGGACGCTATACATCACAGACCGCGACCCTGCCCCGGCTGTCACGCGTGCAGGATTACTACCTGCGCCAGTTCGATGCATCTACACCGCCGCGCTATTCCCGCTACACCGCAGCTTTGCACCTGGACTATCCGTTATGAGCGACCTCGAACACGAGTCTTCAACTCGATTCACACATCTGGGGAGCGTGGAAAAACAGCCTCTGGTGATCCGCGTTACCGATAGTGATTTCCAGAGCGAAGTGCTGGAACGGCTGGGCCGCCTTGAAACCAAGATGGACATGTTGGCTGGAAGCGATCAGCCCGGACGGATGACCTTGGCAGAAAACCGCCTGACCACCTTGGAACGAAATGACATTAAGCGGAGCGTTTATGACCGCCTGATAAATGCGGCGATTGCCATGGCGGTGAGCGCTGCCATCGCCCTGCACGATCATTTCGGCATTAAGTAATCCTTCAATTCAAACACAGGAGAACTGGCATGAATTTTCTAACTAAATTGCTCCAGGGCCTCGCCTACATTCCAGGCGTGGTCACTGGAGTGGAAAATCTTTTTGGCGGACGCTCCGGCACCGACAAAAAAGAAGCCGCCCTTTCCTTCGTTCAGGCCGCGCTCGCCACCGCAGAAGCGCTGGGCAACCACCAAATCGTGGACGAAGCCAAATTCAAAGCTGGGATCGGTATGGTGATTGACGGGACGGTGCAGTGCTTGAACGCCTCACTGTGGGCCAAGTCCACTCCAAATTCCGGACAGTAAATCCGCGCGATAAAGTCGAACCATTCCATTCGGAGGATCCATGAGAAAACGAGCGTCACTGGTCATTCTTCTGACTGCATTCACCGCAGCCTGTATCCACAAAGCCAGCGGTCCAGTCAGCACCTGGGAGAGAGTCAACGTCAACATGGCGGCGCTGGCCCAGATCAACAACGACGTAGCCAAAGGAATCATCGCGGCGCAACAGGCCGGGGTCATAACCACGCAGCAGGCGGCGCCGATTTTGAATTATCAGGAAATCGTGGCTAAAGACCATGCAGCCATAGAAAACATTCTGGCCACCGGGTCGAGTCAGGCCACCAATCGCGCGGCAGAAATTCAGGCGCTTCTGGAAGAAATCAAAAACCAGGGGACGGTGCTGATTCAATCGGGCGGCCTGGGAGCAAAAAACCCCAAGAGCCAGCAGACCTTCACTCAAGACTTGCTAGGAATCGTCAATCTGACCGAAACCGTACTAGCCGACTTCCAACTGGCGAAAGGAAACTGACATGGCACTCGACGCACAAGAAATCGCACTGCTCATACAGGCAATTTTGGCCGCCATCAACACAGTTGGCCCGCTCGGTGTGGATTTGTATTTGAAGCTGGAACAACTGTTCCAGCTAGGCCCAGACGAGCAGGCAAACGTTGCGGCTACTATCAAGGCAGCGCTTGCGGCCGACGCGAATACCCTAGCCGCTATAGACGCCTGGAAAAAACAGAACGGCTTGGCCTGAGAACCGGGAACTGGCAGCTGAGAACTGATGCTCCACCCAAAGCCAACTGTAGCACCTAAGTCCTAGCCTACTTCCTCACTCCATTCTTCCATCGTCTTTTTCACCAGCGCCATAAACTGATCGGCAACGGCGCCATCAATGAGACGGTGATCGTATCCCAGCGTGAGGTGGACAACGGATCGAATCGCGATCGAATCGTTACCGTCAGCGTCGGTGACTACTAGCGGCATCTTGGTGATTCCACCGACCCCCAGGATCGCCGAGTTCGGCTGGTTAATGATCGGCAGACCGAACACCGCTCCGAACTGACCGGGATTGGTGATGGTGAAGGTTGAGCCGTCTACATCTTCCGGCTTGAGTTTCTTGTTGCGGGCGCGTTCACCCAGGTCGGAGATGCCGCGCTGCAACCCGAGGAAATTGAGTTCATCGGCGTTCTTCAGCACGGGAACGATCAGGCCCCAATCCAGAGCGACGGCAATACCGACATTCACGTGGCGGTGGTAGCGGATGCCTTCGCCTTCGATCGAAGCATTGATAATGGGAAACTGCTGCAATGCGATAAGGGCGGCACGGACAAAGAACGGCATGAACGTCAACCGCGCGCCATTGCGCTGCTCAAAGCTGGCTTTCTGCTTAGCACGCAGCTTCACGATGTTGGTGAAGTCCACTTCATACATGCAGTGAACGTGCGCGCTGGTACGGCGCGATTCAATCATGCGCTGCGCAATGATCTTGCGCATCTGCGTCATCGGCACCACATCGCCGGGGATCGCCACAGGTGCAGCAGGCTTCGCTGCCGGAGCAGAAGGTGCTGGCTTGGATGGAGTTGAACCAGCCGCAGGCTTGTGACTCTTATCAATAAAGTCCAGAATGTCCTGCTTGGTGATTCGCCCGCCCAATCCACTCCCCGAAATCTGCGAGAGGTTCACATTGTGCTCACGCGCAATCTTGCGCACCAACGGTGACGACCGGGCATGCTCATCTTCGTCGGAAGCGTGGGCGGCAGGAGCGGCTTGAGGAACCACCGGAGCCGGGGCCGTTTCCTTTTTCGGCGGCGCGGCCGGCGAAGGCGCTGCTGCTTTAGGCGCAGCAACCGCTTCTCCGTCGGCTGCAATGCTGCCGACAACGGTATTCACGCCTACGGTAGCTCCCTCGGCGACTTTGATCTCCTGCAACACGCCCGAGGCCGGCGAAGGAATTTCCGCGTCCACCTTGTCGGTGGAAATCTCAAACAGCGGCTCATCCCGCTGGACTTTGTCCCCAGGCTTCTTCAACCACTTGGTAATAGTGCCCTCAACGATGGACTCTCCCATCTGTGGCATGATGACGTCAATCGGCATAGTTCCCTTCCGCGCAACCCCACCGTAAGCCATGCGGAGCGCAATTTTTAATTATAAAGATTTTCCTAAAGTTGCGGATTCAAGCCGGGATTCCGGTAGTGGTGCAGTTTGAAACTGCACCACTACCCAAGTTCCCTGAGACTTTTGGCTATTCTCAATGATGGTGCTCTTCCCCGCCTTCAGCATGGGCCTGCGGCCCGGTCCCAAAAGAATTCTTCCAGTAGTCCTGCACTCCCGGAGGCAGCTTTTCCAAGCGAGTCAAAAACGCAGTGACCTTCCACATCTGCTCCGGAGTCAGAACTTTGTCCCAGGCAGGCATGCCGGTATAGCGCACCCCGGTGCGAACCGCGTAGTAGACGTGCCATTCCGGATCGTCCAGGGGATCCAAAATCAACTGTGGCGCCGGGGGATAAAAATTATGTACCAACAGGCTGGGCTGATTGTCGAGCTTCCCATGGCAAAGCGCGCAGTTCATGGTGTAAATCTTCATCCCCTCGATCAGGTTGTCATCGGTCGGAGGAATGGGATTCGCAACCCGGGGCGCGCGATGTTCCATAGAAGCATCCAGCGCGCGTGACGCCAGGCCCGCCTCCCATCTGGGTGGCGCGGCATTGGCGTGGGTCGGCATGTACCCCAGGAGGGCATAGGACAGCCCTCCCACAAAGATGATTAACAACGTAATGATCACACCCCAGAAAAATTTGCGCATGAGTCCTCCTTACTAGTAAGCATGGCCATCATACTCAAGTTATATCCGCTGATTGGTATTTTTTGAATGCCGTTCAGTAGGCTTTCAGTTTTCGGGCTTCCCGGACAACATCGCTGACTTTGGGCAGGAAATATTCCTCCTGCGGCGGAGAGAACGGCACCGGTGTATCGAGTGCCGTAATACGGACAATGGGGCCGTCCAGGTCATCGAACGCTTCTTCGTTAATGATGGCAGCCAGCTCGCCGGCGATGCCTCCGGTTTTCGTGTCTTCGTGCAGCAGGATCACTTTGCTGGTCTTTCGCACGGTGTTGGCGATAGCCTCGCGGTCGAGCGGAGCGAGTGTCCGTAAATCGATC
Source organism: uncultured Acidobacteriota bacterium (assembly GCA_963837365.1). Lineage (GTDB taxonomy): Bacteria > Acidobacteriota > Terriglobia > Terriglobales > Acidobacteriaceae > CAWBXL01. Next base: position 34,173 of record CAWIMW010000001.1, on the reverse strand, counting down.
ACTTCAACGCTGATCCCTTCCTTAGCCAGAATCTCCGCGGCTTCGAGTGCGGTGAAAACCATCGCCGCATAAGTAATGATGCTGAGGTCGTGGCCTTCACGAGCGATGCGCGCTTTTCCCAGGGGCACGATGTAGTCGTCCTGCGGGGATTTCTTCCTTCACCCGGCGGTACAGATACTTGTGCTCGAAAAAGACAACCGGATTGTTATCTCGGATAGAAGCCTTGATCAGACCCTTGGCATCGTAAGCGCTGGCCGGACAAACAACTTTCAGACCCAGGATTATGTACAAACCACATCTCCGGATTCTGCGAGTGAAACGGTCCGCCATGCACCCCTCCGCCACTGGGCCCACGCAGGACAAGCGGCGCAGGCGCTCCCCACAAGTAGTGTGTCTTGGCCACCATGTTGCTGATCTGGTTCATGGCGCAGGCGATGAAGTCCATGAACTGAAACTCAGCCACAGGACGCAACCCCGTCAACGACGCGCCAAACGCGGCACCAACAATCGCCGACTCAGCGATCGGCGTATCAATCACCCGCTCTGCGCCAAAGCGGTGGATGAAACCGTCGGTAACCTTGAACGCGCCCCCGTAGATGCCGATGTCTTCACCCAGGCAGAAGACGGTAGGATCGCGCTCCATCTCCTCCCAGATTCCCTGGCGGATGGCTTCGAGATAAGTGAGTTGTGGCATAAGAAACTAATCGATGTTTTGTGGCCGGAATATCGTTGCCTTCAATTGATTCATTCGTTGCGTGCGAATATGGATGCAAGAGGAGGTCTCCGCCGGCTTTCCATCTTTCCCCTTCGGAACAAACTTTACCTTGTTCAACATCAAGTCAGCACTAACCTGAACATCTAAGAAATCGGATTTGCCAAATTCCGCTGAAAACGAATCGTCATAGATGACTAATTGCGTGCGAGCGTGTACCGTCACGGCCGCAATCTCCTTAAGAGTCCCTGAGATCTCCGGAGAACCGTAGAAACTCGAAAACAAGAAACTCCCGCTTCGCTGCACTGAGGTGAAGATAAACTGTGCCCTGCAAATAGGAATAGGCAGCAAACGGGTTTTGCGGTTCGAGATCTGCAAGGTCTGGGACCCAGGGAAGAACTATCGTCCCCTTGCCGACGTTTTGAATTTTGACCTCGAAGTCTGATGCTTCCGCCAAGGGTATATTGCGTATCATCCAAAGACAAAAGGCTCACAGCTTCGGCAGTGATGGTGACAAATCCGGGCTGTACCAAACACAATGGAAACGCGCCGTCTAACGACGTTCGCGTTTAGATGATTCCACAAGGTGTGAGCCCCAGAAGAACTGTGGTCCGCCTTGCAGACTTTAAATCGTGACGGCAAGTGTACTCTGGTAATGAGCAACCACGATCTGCCAAAACAACAAGGCTCAGGTAGCCTCAGGATAGTGCGCATCCGAGCTTCCACCACAGGACCCACCTCCCATACCCTCAGGTTCTCGATTGCGCTCTCGCGGCGTTATCGTTGTCATGTCCAAACTTCCGACCTGTTGGGCTAGAGCAAGTTGGGAAAACAATAGCGTTCCGAGCACGAAGATTTGGACGGAGATATTCACTTCAAATGCACCGCCGCTTCCGTCTCCTTGAACTGTCCCTTTCCCGCCTTCACCTTCGGCACCCCATACTTCGGCTTCACCTCATGGCATCCATCCTCGCAATACACGCCACCCATAGCCGACTCCGGCTCAGGCATCGGTGAACTCACCGCAATCTCGCGCTCCGCCTCAATCTCCCGCTCCACCCCGGCAATCAGCTCCTTGTTCTCGGCCGCCGTCAGCCATTTCTTCGTATTCACCAGATAATTTTCCAGCCGCAAAATCGGATCGCGCTTGCGCCAGTATTCAAACATCGCCTTGGGGACATAATCCGCAGCATCATGGATGGCGTGCCCCTTCATCCGCATCATCTTGGCCTCAATCAGTGTCGGCCCTTTGCCCTGATGCGCGCGTTCAACCGCATCGCGGGTAGCGTCGTAAACCTGGCAAGCATCGGTGCCATCCACAATCACCCCCGGTATCCCATAACCAATCGCACGCTCCGCAAGGTCCTTCACCCGATACTGCATCTCCGACGGCGTGGAGTAGGCCCAGTGATTGCTCTCCACAATCAGCACCAGCCCCAGGTCCTGCACCGCGGCGAAGTTCAAGCCTTCGTAGGTGACTCCGGTAGATTGCCCACCGTCGCCGATGTAGGTGAGGCAAGCGATCTTGCGTCCCTGCAACCGCGCGCCCAGCGCCACGCCGGCCATCACCGGGATTAAATCACCCAACATGGAGATAGGCGACACCATGTTGCGCTCCACAATGTCGCCAAAGTGCGAGGTACCGTCCCGACCCTTGGTGGGCGAGTCCGCCTTGGCCATGTACTGCATCATGGTGTCGCGCGCCCGAAAGCCGCGCACCAGCAGCGACCCCTGGTTGCGGATCATGGGCGCAAACCAATCATCTTTGTCGAGAGCGTAAGCCGACGCACAGGAGCAGGCCTCCTGCCCCAGCCCAAAATAAACTCCGCCCACAACTTTTCCCTGCTTGTAGAGATTCTCCAGCGCCTGCTCCATCTTTCGATTGAGCAGCATGTAGCGGTAGATCTCGATGCACTGCTGCTTGCTCAGATATTTCGACTCGCGGATGGGGGGCACCGGAGCATGCACGTCTCCGCTCAACCCGTAGGACACACCCTCATCCCCGTGCGCTTGGCGCATCGTGAAACTGGGCTTTTCCAGGCGGTAGTCGGGGATCGTGTAGGTGCGCTGACGTCCGCCTGCACGACGGGCCGACGTCCGGAGTGATTGCGATTGCCTGCGGATTTTGGCTTCGAAGAACCCCTGCTCTTCTTCAACTCGCTTCCTCGCTTGCCAAACTATGCTATCGCGAATCGTGGGAGTTTGCTGGACCGGTCCGTCTCAAGGCGTCGCGCATAAGCTTCGCCATCTCCGGTCGCCTGCTTTCCTCAGCTACTTTCATAGCGGTCCTACCTTTATCGTCGCGGGCCCTGAGATTGGCGCCTTTCTCGATCAATAATTCGGCATTGGCTGTGCCTCCGAATCCGCCCACCGCATTCATGAGGGCGGTAGTTCCATCCAGGGCCCGCGCATTGACGTCTGCACCACGATACAACAGCTTCTCCATAATTTCGTATGTGCTCGGCATAGTAGCCACAGCGCATTCACAGGCCGCTGCAATCAGCGCGGTGTGTCCATATTTGTCGGTGGCGTTGATGTCCGCTCCCCGCTCCAGCAATAGGTTGAACACTTCGTCCTGCCCATGCGCGGCAGCCACCATCAGGGGCGTACTATTTTCTTCATCCCGCGCTTCCACACTGGCCCCACTGTCCAACAGCATGCGCGCGATTTCATATTCCGGGGTGTGCTCACGTTTGACCGGCGGCCGAGACGTCCCTAGGTCCACCTGTATCACGGCAATTGCATTCCCGGCGACCGCGAAAAGCGCTTGATTCTTCGCCTTCACGTCGGACGTGCGTTCGAGTAGACCTTCACCGTGGCAGGACTGAAACCTCGCGCCGCCGCCACTCGCGCTGTCTCGCCGCCATTACCTGCCACTGCCGGGTTCGCGCCGCGCTCCAGCAGAAATTTCACCATTGCGGGGTCGTTTCGTTCGCTGGCAGCGATCAACGGGGTCGTTTCGTTTTCACCCTTCTTCTCGATATTGGCCCCGTGGGATAGAGCTTGTCGCGCCGCATTGAGATCGCCGCGGTCGATCGCGTCACTAAGTTGGACATCGGGATTGACACTGACTTTCGCTGGATGTGAGCACGACGTAATTGTCAAAAGGAGTACCAGGCACGCGGCCAGCGGGCGAAGTAGCGGCACGATGGCTCGATCACGCCCAGGTGGAATCATCTTGTTCATGTATCTTTCGCAGCTCCTCCGGAGGTCTCATCGGAACCCCAACCGCATTTCCCAGCAGCGAATCCAGGCTCTCCAGCCAAAGAATTTGGCTCTCAAACACCTGTCCGAAATTGCGTGAAACCGAGTTTGCCACTTCTTCCAACGGAATCCGCTTTCCCAACTCCTTTTGCATGGAAGTCACGGGCTTTGATTCGATGCCGCACGGAATGATGAGATCGAAGTAGCTGAGATCGGTGTTCACATTGAGCGCCACACCGTGAGAAGTGACTCCCCGTGAAATATGGACACCAAATGCCGCAATCTTTGCCTCAACATCCCTTGATCAGTCCAAACCCCGGTCAATCCAGCAATCCGTTTAGCAGGAATCCCAAAATCTGCGCAAGTGCGAATCAGCACTTCCTCCAACCGCCGCACATACTCAATCACACCAAGAGTCTTCCGCTTGCCGTCGTGCGCCGGAAAACCACGCAAATCAAAAATCGGATACGCCACCAACTGCCCCGGCCCATGAAAGGTCACATCACCTCCACGGTCGCATTCGAAAACCTCAACCCCGCGCTGCGCCAGAAATTCCGGCGAGGCGACGATGTTCTTCGCCTTGGCATTGCGGCCAAGAGTAATAACCGGTGTGTGCTCCAGAAGAAGCAGCGTGTCGCCAATCTGCCCATTTTTGCGCAGTTCCACCAGCCGCTGCTGGAGACGCAGACCTGTTGCGTAATCAACAGTCCCGAGTTGGAGAACGGAGATCAACTGATTCACCACGGAGACACAGAGTCACGGAGAAAAACATATCCTTAGAATTTCTCTGTGCCTCCGTGTCTCCGTGGTAAATCAAGCGTTTATTGCCATCCCATACACACTGTTAGAAGCATCGAGCATGGCCTCGGCCAAGGTAGGATGCGCGTGGATGGTCCACATCAAGTCTTCCACCGTAGCTTCCAGTTCAATCGCGGCCACTGCCTCAGCAATCAGCTCAGTCGCCTGCGGCCCAATGATGTGGACTCCCAGAATCTCGCCGTAGTCTGCGTCAGAAACAATCTTGATAAAGCCCTCATGCTGCCCAACAATCGACGCGCGGGAATTCGCTGTAAAGGGAAATTTCCCAACTTTGATGTTGTAACCAGCTTCTTCGGCCTTGACCTGAGTCAGCCCCACGCTGCCAATCTCCGGATGGCAGTAGGTGCAGTTGGGAATGTGCTCCGGATTAATGGGTTTGGCAGTTTTTCCAGCGATCTTGGTCACCGCAACGATCCCCTCCATCGCCCCAACATGCGCCAACTGCGGAGTCCCCAGCACGATGTCCCCGATGGCATAAATCCCCGGCTCAACCGTCTGCATCCAGCTATCAGTCTTGATAAAGCTGCGGTCGGTCTTGACCTTGGTAGTCTCCAACCCAATGTTCTCCGTGCGCGGCTTCCGCCCCACCGCGATCAGTATCTTCTCCGCTTCCAGCCTCTCCTGCTTGCCGCCTACAGTGATCGTGCAGGCAATCCCCGATTTCGTCTGATCAACTTTCTCTACTTTTGCCCCAGTATGGAACGCAATTCCGCGCTTGCGGTAGACCCGTGCCAGCTCTTTGGAAATCTCCTCATCTTCAACCGGCACCAGCCGCGGCAGCATCTCGACGATAGTCACTTCCGTTCCGAAAGACTTGAAGATAGAAGCAAACTCAACCCCCACCGCTCCAGCGCCCACAATCACCAGCGACTTGGGCACTTCTTTCAAAGACAGAATTTCAATGTTGCTAAGAATCTTGTCTCCCGCCTCGAGCCCAGGAATCATCCGCGCCTCGGACCCAGTACTAAGAATCACATTCTTAGCTTTGACGTGGCTGGATTTCCCGTCGTTGGTCACGTCCACGGTAAACACGCCAGACTTCGCGCCGCCATTCAGCTTCCCGTACCCGCGAACAGTCTCCACCTTGTTCTTCTTCATCAGGAACTCAAGGCCCTTGGCATGTTTAGCGACAATCTTCCCCTTGCGCTCCTGCACCGCAGCCCAGTTCAGCTTGCGCGCGTCCACGCCCTCAATCCCATATTCCTTGGCTTCCTTCAGATGGTCCCAAAGCTCGGCGTTAAACAAAAGCGCCTTGGTCGGGATGCAACCCACATGCAGGCAAGTCCCGCCCAGCAGGTGGTCTTTTTCAATCAGCGCAGTCTTCAGCCCATACTGCCCGGCGCGAATGGCAGCTGTATACCCGGCCGGCCCGCTGCCGATAATGGCAATGTCATAAATGGTGTCTGGCAAAGAAGTGCTCCTTACTATATGAGACCAGATGTTGGACGGTAAACATTTGATTCTAGACCACCCCTGGAGAATGACAAAACCTAACTTGCTCAACAACTCCAACCACCTGTCATCCTGAGCGAAGTCGAAGGACCCCTACCGACTTACATCCCTCCACTCGGCGCAAAAGGTATTCACTCAAGAGCTCCAGTCATGGGATGATAGTCATACATTTGAGATCGAAGCTTTGATCAATGAACGAACCCAAACCAGAAGCAGAAAAACTCGCTACCCAGACCCGCGCTTACTACGACTCGCTGACTCCTGCCGTACAAAACGAAAGTGAAGCCTGGGGCAAGTTCGCAGAGCCCGAATCCGTCAACTCCTTTGGCGAACCGTCCATCTCACACATTGCGCCGCCGAAAACAAAATTTGGCAACAGATGGGAATTTCTTTGGTTTGCGCTCCATCTCGCTACAGTCTACGTCCTGGTACACTTCGCCACGCCTTGGCTCGCTGGTTGGACGTATGGCAAGCTTTTACCCTTTTTCCAGATACACACGAGTTCTAGCGTGTGGGAATTCCAGTTCTCCCACGTATTCATGTTTAGCTTTATCCCCGCGTTAATAGCTGGGACCGTGAATGCCCGATTCAAGCACAAAGCCGCACTGCTAGTTTGGATCGTGCCAACCGCCGTTCTTGTCTACAAACTAGCCACCTTTTCATCTCCCCATTCTGTTCTGTACAGCTCGCCCTCATCGCCAGTGTGGCACTACTACTTTGGGGGAGACTTCCTCATCCCTCAGTTCCACAGTTGGCGCGAGTTTTGGGATGCCGCGGGGTCAAATCCCGACATGGCGCGCGGGATGGCACAACTTACATTTACAGCGCCATTTTATGCCGGCCTTGCCTACAGTTTGGCTGCCTGGATTTCTATGTGGTTGGATTTAACAACTAAGGTCGCCACCAGAGTGGAAAAGTTGGAAGAGTCAAAGTTTGGGCCTGGGCAAGACAAACAGGAAAGTGATGTGTCACATCCGCCGTCTTCCTCGGAAGTTGACGGAACCGCAGGCTCCCTGGAAACGTAATCCAACTTAGCGATTGAAGGAGGATTCAATGCATCTGCTGGGAGTTTTCTTCTTTCCATTCTTCGGCTTCGGCTGCGTAATGTATTTCCTGCCGACGCTGATCGCGGCCATCCGCAGCAAGCGGGATATGCTGACTATCTTCCTGGTAAATTTCTTCCTGGGCTGGAGCGTGATTGGCTGGATAGTCTGTTTGGTATGGGCACTTAAGGCGGATCAGATGGTCTACGTTCGTTAATAGTCGTGATCAGAGGTGCGCAGGCTCGAACAAAGGATCCGGGTTCAAACGTGATTTAAAACAGGCCGCGTGACAAAACCAAACCTGCCACTTCCCTTGGGATGTCTCCACGGTTACACGACAAGGATCATGGTCACCTTCATTAGCTTGTCGCCCGCAGAAGCAACAAGGACCCCACATGATCTTTGGATCGCTCATAGTCTCCGTCAATCCAGCAACCGCGCCGCTTCCTTCGCATAATAAGTAAGGATAGTCCCCGCCCCGGCCCGCCGGATCGACACCAGCGACTCCATCATCACCCGCTCGCGCTCAATCCAGCCATTCCGCGCCGCCGCCTCAATCATCGCGTACTCACCCGACACCTGATAAGCCGCCAGCGGCAAATCAAACCGCTCCCGCGCCGCCGCGATCACATCCAGATACGGCATCGCCGGCTTCACCATAATCATGTCCGCGCCTTCTTCGATGTCTAGTTCAATCTCCCGCATGGCCTCGCGAATATTGGCGCCATCCATCTGATAAGACCGCCGGTCGCCAAACTGCGGAGTCGAATCCGCCGCCTCGCGAAACGGCCCATAAAATCCGGAAGCAAACTTGGCCGCATAAGAAAGGATGGGAGTATTAATCAACCCAGCCGCGTCAAGCCCTTTGCGAATCGCCGCCACCCGCCCATCCATCATGTCCGAAGGAGCAATCACATCCACCCCAGCCCGCGCCAGCGAAACCGAAGTCTTCGCCAAAAGATCCAAAGTCGCATCGTTGACGATTTCATACTCAGTCAACTTAGCCGCAGCCGCCTCTATCGCCTTCATCTTCTCATCAGGCTTCACGGCAACTACATTCCGCGCCGCCGCTCCCAGCGATTGCGGCTGAGATGCCGCCTGCACGATCCCGCAATGCCCGTGCGACATATACTCGCAAAGGCAAACATCCCCAATGATGGTCAGCTTAGGCACTTCCCGCTTAATCGCCCGCGCCGCCTGCTGCACGATCCCATCCTCAGCCCATGCCCCGGTAGCGACTTCATCCTTTTTCTCGGGAAGCCCAAACAAAATAATCCCGCCCAGCCCCAGCGACTGTACCTCCCGCGCCTCTTTCACCACTTCATCCACCGAGAGATTGAACACCCCCGGCATGGACTTCACTTCCTTCCGTACCCCCTCGCCGGGACACACAAATAATGGATAAACAAAAGTCTCAGGCGAAAGCCGCGTCTCCCGAACCAGAGAGCGCAATTGCTCGTTCTGGCGGAGGCGGCGAAGGCGGGTAGTAGGGAAGCCCATGGGCCGATTCTAGCAGGCTTCTTTGCAGGGTTCAGCAGCCTTTTGGTGTCAAACCCTCTAAATCCCACCTAGCTTTACGGACGCAATGGTGAACATGCTTTGTGCGCAGTCGTAGCGAAACTCAACATCGCTCCAATCGGAATATGCAAACTGAAGGCGATGCTTTTTATAGCTGACCCAGTACGTGGAGATTACAATTTTTAGCACCGCGCCTTTGTTGTGTATTGGGCTAATCTTAAGAATTTCGAAAGATTTGTTCAGTTTGCTGTAGCGGTTAATCAGTTCCTGGTCGTCGAGATATTTGACCGAATGGTTTTCAAAGGCCATCGGCAGATCATCGGTTATGATTGGATTTTTCTCAACAATCATGTTGCGGTAATCGACCGGGATTCCTTCTTCGGCACTATAGTTGAGGTGTCCCCACTCCTTCTCCATTTGAAGGATGCTCGCCTGTAATGCAAGGGAGTACAGATTGTCTTTTGCCGGTTGAGGCGGCGTCTGTGAAATCGCGGCAGGAACAAAAATTAGGAGGACACTAATCGCGAAGAGTAATACTTTATTCGGTCTCATTTCGAGCAAACTGTACACCTTTTTGCGAGTGAAGTCAGGTGTCTGTTTCTAGAACCTAAACTGCAAGTTCTCAAACAACTTCTTGTAACATTGATCTGCCATGCCCGCACAGCCCCTAACCCACACCAGCGCCCGAGTCCTTGAATTCGACTCCCTCCGCGACCTGCTGCGCGGCTACGCCTCATCTTCTTTAGGAGAAGCAAAACTAAAATCCCTGGCCCCATCCATCGACGAAAATTGGATCAAATCACAACACCAGCTAACCACCGAAATCCGCGAATTCCGCCGGGTAGGCGGCCGCTTCGAATTCAGCGGACTGGAAGACCTGACCACCCAACTCGCAAAATCAAAAATCGCCGGAGCAATCTTAGAAATCGAAGAAATCCGCAACATCATCCTGACGGTCGACCGTGCTGCCGCCTGGAGAGAAATTTCCCTAAGCCCGCCCGCCGCTATGCGCAGCGCGTGGAAAGCCGTAACCGAACTCTCCGCCGGCATCGAAAATTTCTCCGACTTCCTGCGCAACGTCCGCAACAAAATCCTTCCCGACGGAACAATAGACGACCACGCCTCGCCCGAACTAGCCCGCATCCGCCGCGAAACCGAAAAACAAAAACGTCAAATCCAGCAATCCCTGCAAGGCTACCTGCGCCGCCTCTCCGAAGGAGATTCTCTTCAAGACGAACTGATCACCATCCGCGGCGAGCGTTTCGTGATCCCAGTAAAGGTAGAGCAAAAACGCCGCGTGCAAGGCGTAGTCCACGGAGCCAGTTCCAGCGGACAAACTGTTTACGTAGAGCCGCTGGAAACCATCGAGCAAAACAACGAGCTAGTCAGATTGCTCGAAGAAGAAATGGCAGAAGTCCACCGCATCCTCGCCGAGATGACCAGCCGCATAGGTGAACAAGCCCCAGCGATCAAAGCGGCGCAAGACATCCTCGCGGAATTAGACCTGCAATTTGCCAAAGCCAGATTCGCCGAAGACTACAACTGTGTAGCCGTAACGCTAGTTGAAGACACAACAGGTTCAGAAGCCGCGGAGCGGCGAAAGATTGCAGCCCAGGGCGAAGGGCAAGCTTTTCGCCCTTCGCCCTGGGTAACAACGCAAAACGACCAAGCCCCGGAGGGGCGAAAGAACGACTCAACCCTTCTGCTCCACAAAGCCCGCCACCCATTGCTGGAACGCAACCTAAAATCAAAAGGGGGAAAAGTAATCCCCATCTCCCTGGAACTGGAAGGCCCGCGCCGCGAACTAATCATCACCGGCCCCAACACCGGAGGCAAAACCGTCTCCCTGAAAACCGTAGGCCTGTTGGCCCTGATGGCCCAATCCGGAATCCCCGTCCCCGCCGACCGCGCCGACATGCCCATCTTCGACGCCGTCTTAGCCGATATCGGCGACTCGCAATCCATCGAACAAAATCTCTCCACATTTTCTGCTCATGTAACCAACATAGATTTCATCTCCCGCACCGCCACGCCAAATTCGCTGGTGCTGTTAGATGAACTAGGCTCCGCCACCGACCCCGAAGAAGGAGCAGCCCTTGCCGTAGCCATCGCCACCCACTTCCACGAAATCAGTTGCATGACCATCATCTCCACTCATCACACGTCTCTGAAAGTTTACGGAGCCAACACCGCCGGAGTAATCAACGCCTCGGTAGGATTCAACGAGTCCACTTTGCAGCCGACCTACGAATTGAAGATCGGAGTCCCCGGAGCATCCGCCGGAATCAATATCGCGCAGCGCTTGGGATTGAATCCAACCATCATCCAGTCCGCCCGTGAGCGCATAGGAACCCAAGCCCGAGACGTAGGAGAATTCCTGGACCGCCTGCACGCACAATTAAGAGAAGCCGAGTCCGAGCGCCGAGAGCTAAAAGCCCGTGGAGAAGAACTGGCAAAAGAAAAAGCACAGCTGGCCGCCGAAGGCCGCAAAGAACAACAGGCCAAAATAAAAGAACTAGAAAAAAAGTTGGACACCCTGCTCCGCGACTTCGAATACCACGCCCGCGAAGCCGTAAGCGCCGTGCAGGACCGCGTAGCCGCGCAAAAGCTCTCCAAAGAAGCCGAGCGCCGCATCGCCAAACTGCGCCGCGAGTTCAGCCAGCAATTCGACGCCACGGTAGTAGCCCACTCCACTGGAGCCGACCAAGGCGACCCCAACGCCCAACCGCAAATCGTCAAACACGTCTCCGAAGGCGACACCGTCAAATTGAAATCCATGGGCAGGACGGCAAAAGTGGCCCGCCGCATCGACGACAACAACTTCGAGGTAGAAATCGGCTCCATGAAAATGCGCATCCCGCGCACAGACATCGCCGAAGTCCTAACCCGCGCCTCCGACACTCCGGTTCAAGCTGCCCGCGCAAGAGGGATTTCCGTGTCCCTGGGATCGGAGAGCGAAAACGTGCCCTCAGAAATCAACGTCATCGGACGCACAGTAGACGACGCCACCCGCGAAGTAGAAAAGTTTGTTGACCGCGCCTTTCTAGCCGGACTGCCCCGCGTACGCATAGTTCACGGCAGCGGCATGGGAATCTTGCGCAAAGCGCTAAGACAATATTTACAGAAGCACCCGCACGTGGAGTCGGTCGCGGAGCCTCCGCAAAACGAGGGCGGAGGCGGGGCGACGGTTGCAGAATTAAAGGTGTGAGGATCCCACCCGCCGAGTAGCTTCGTTGAGATTCGTATCAGGGCATCGCCTTCAGGCCTGCCGCAAAACGAGAAATAAAAAGGCGCCTTTAGGCACTGTGGTGGAAAGCCGCAAAGCGGCGAAAGAATGCAGCCCAGGGCGAAGGGCATGCTTTTCGCCCTTCGCCCTGGGTAACGGGAAAGAAGCGAAGAAGCCCCGAAGGGGGCGGAAGAAAGCCAATGAATAAAGAACTTGATCCTTGGGACCCTAAGATACTTCCGCCAGACATGCAAGATGCACTTGTTAGGTTTAACGAGGAAGCGAAAAATATCTTGGATTCATCTCTCAAGTATTTGGAGACAGTCGAACCGCCTCCTATTATTTACCACTACACAAATGACGTAGGGCTCCGAGGAATTTTGGAAAGCGGATGTTTTTGGCTTACTGACGTTTTTGATCTGAACGATCCCTCAGAGATGAATTATGGATTTTCCCAAGCCATAAAAGTCTTAAACACTAAAGCAGCGATTGGCCCACCTGAGGCTAAAAAATTTGCCGAGCTTTTTGAGTCTTTTGCAACCGCAGGAAATATTCAACGAGTTGCACACTTTTTCCTATGTTCTTTTAGCGCTCACAAAGACGACCTCGGACAATGGCGAGCATATGCCGACAACGGCCGTGGTTATGCCATGGCATTTGATCGCAAAATGCTGGCACAGGCTTTTTTCGAAGCGAGTGACTCTTCACAACCTGGTAATGGCTCATTCCCAGTTCTTTATGATGAAGCATTGCTTACTAAGATATTTGGTCAGCTTATTGACGTGGCATTTCCCTTAATTTCGATCCCTTGCGGCAGGAACCTAAAAACCACCGTAGCTGAGAGTTATGTGCTCCAACTCAAAAAGTGGCTTGTCTTTTATGCCTTGCAGGCCATGGTGTTTTTTAAACATGAAGCTTACAAATGCGAAAAAGAATATCGTATTCTACAAATAAACAGAGCTGACAAGGAAGTGTCGGTGAAATTTAGACAGCGCCCGTACTCATTAGTTCGATATCGAGAATTTGACTGGAAAAGCAAAATATCATCAGCGCTGAAGCAGATCATGGTCGGCCCGTCTGCGGATCGTGAGAAAGCCACCCAGTTTGCCCAAGCATGTGTGGGTGAATTTCACGGCGGAGACATCGAAATCATCCATTCTGAGATTCCGTATAGAGCGATGCCATAACGACTAACCAAGGTATCGCTTCCATCGTGAAATCTTCTTTCGCCCCTCCGGGGCTTCCCTTTAAATGATCCACCCAGGGCTTGCGCCCTGGGCTGCATTCTTCCGCCGCTTCGCGGCTTACCAATATCCACAGCCCCCCAATGTTCACCCGTCACATACTTTACTATTCAGTTAACGTACATTCTTCCCGGGGCAGCTCCACTTTCGAGGACTTGCACGCTTGCCGGTCACTGCGCTGCAACACATACGGAGAATGCGGGGTGGAGCGCAAGGCCACATGATGCGCTGCTCCGACAACAACTTCTATGTGGTCAAGTTCCGCAACAACCCGCAGCACCTGCGCGTGCTGGCCAACGAGATGTTAGCCACGCGCCTGGCCGAAGCCGCAGGTCTCCCAGTCCCGATGACCGAAGTTATCGAAGTAAGCGACTGGTTGGTCGAGCATACGGCCGAACTCAACATCCAGCTAGCCGGCACCTCCATCCGCTGCCAGCCGGGTCTGCACTTCGGCTCGCGTTACGTGGTCGATCCCCTGCAAGGCCAGGTCTTCGATTATTTCCCCACAGCCATGCTGGAGCGGGTCCGCAACCTGGAAACCTTCGCGGGAATGCTGGTCCTCGACAAATGGACCGGCAACGCCAACGGCCGCCAAGCCGCCTTCTGGCGCAAGTTGCGCGAGCGCAAATACACCGCCGCCTTCATCGACCAGGGATACTGCTTCAACGCCGGAGAATGGAACTTCCCCGACTATCCCATGCGCGGAGTCTATGCGCACAACGAGGTCTATGCCGGAGTCCAAGGCTGGAATTCCTTCGAGCCCTGGCTCACCAACGTGGAAAAAATGGACGCCGATCCCATCTGGGCCTCAGCCGCCGACATTCCTCCAGAGTGGTACGGAGGCGAATGGGCTGCGCTCGAAAAACTGGTCTGCTGCCTGATCGAGCGCCGCAGAAAAATTCGTGAACTAATCATGGCCTTCCGCCTGTCACAGCGAAAGCCATTTCCATATTGGACAGAAGCCGCATGACATAAAGGGAGTACGCGCAGTCTAAAAGCAGTCATGAAGGGGTGGAGCAGGGCCTATGGCCCTGCGGTGAATGCAAACAAAGATTCCGGGCTTCAGCCGCTGAGGTACATCAGGATGCCAGAGCTAAAAAAATTCGACTACTTCTACCTGAGGTACGCCCCCTACCCCACAATGGATGACTACGTCACCTTCGGCGTAATCATGCTGGAGAGCGCCCGCGAAGGCTTCGCCGGTGTCCGCTTCATGAAAAGCTGGCGCCGCCTGCTCTGCTCCCATCCCGACGCCGACCTCGACTACTTCAAATTTCTGGAGCTCGACATCCGCGAGCACTTATCGAATGGCATCCGCCGCGAAGAACTGCTCCGCAAGATGCGCGACTGCTTCGGCAATTCAGTCCAACTCTCCGCCGACCGCGAATGCCTGGCCGAGGATGGGGAGGCCTCGATAGAACTACTGGCCAAGGGCGCCATCGACCTCCCCATGGAAGTCGGAAAGCACGAACCCCGAGGCCGCCGCCGCATCCTGCGCAAGATCCAAACCGCATACGAATCCGCCGGAATCTGGGGCATGGTCTTCAAAAATGTTCCGGTGGCGGAATACACCTACATCGGCGACCCGCTGAAGATTGACATCTCGTATCGTCCCAATGGAGTAGTCAAAATGCTCCAAGCGATTTCGCTTGATGCAAATATTGACGGAGCCAAAGCGCTGTCGTTCAGCTATCCGCAATTGGTCGCCGGCATTTCAAGAAAAGAAGATGCAGGCGCATCGCTGACCGCAATTGTCGACGATGACTTGGACCGCAACGATCCCGAAGTTGAATTCGCCCTGGGAACCTTGGCGCGCACCGGGATTGCGGTAGCAGTGGCAGCTGAACTACCACAAATAGCGGAGAGGGCACGCGCAGAATTAATGGCATAGCCCCAATTCGGAATTACTCAACGCAATTGTGATGTTCGTCACATCCACAACTCCCGCCCCCTGTCATCCTGAACGGAGTAGATGCTTCGCGAAGCGAAGCATCTACGGAGTCGAAGGACCCCTACCTCACAACTAAGTTTTCCTCCACTTCCAACCACATAACCAATCCTTCCACAGCTTCTCCACAGCAATTCACATCCGCTATATTCACATTAGCGGTCCTTTGCCTGACAATTCCCCCATGGCCAACCCCGGCGATTTCGCATACACGGTCAAGCAGCAGGCGGACATAGTCCGCATCGTCGGCGACTACGTAAAACTAAAAAAGGCCGGGGCCCAGAACTACTCAGGCCTCTGCCCGTTCCACGGAGAAAAGACGGCATCGTTCTCCGTCCACGCCACCAAACAGTTCTACCACTGCTTCGGCTGCGGGGTCTCCGGAGACGTCTTCAGCTTCGTACAAAAAATTGAGAACATTACTTTTCCCGAAGCAGTGCGAGCGGTGGCGCAAAAGCTAGGGATTGCGCTGCCCAAAACCAGCTACAGCAGTCCCGCCGAAGCCCAAGAAGCCAAGCTGCGAACCGTGTTACTGGAAGTTCACGAGCGAGGCTGTGCTTTTTTCCAGGAATATCTTCGCCGCCCCGAAGGCGCGAATGCGCGCGAATATCTCCTGGGCCGCGGCCTGGATGAAGAAACCATCAAAGCATTCCGCATCGGCTTTGCACCAGATTCAGGCTTCCTACTAAAAGACCGTTTGAAGAATGAATACGAAGAAGAGGTGTTGCGTGAAAGCGGCCTGTTCTCCTGGAAACAAGACGACAGCCGTCAACAAAACACAAGAGCCCGCCCTGAGCTTGTCGAAGGGTCCCTCGACTCCGCTCGGGATGACAATGGGGAAGGTGGAAAGCTAGAAGCTAGCAGCCAGAAGCTAGCAGCTATGTATTCCAAGTTCCGCAACCGCATCATGTTCCCCATCGCCAACGAAACCGGACGCGTCATCGCCTTCACCGGACGCACGCTAGCAACCGATGAAAAGGCCGGCCCAAAATATCTGAACTCGCCAGAGACCGCCATCTACTCAAAATCGCGGGTGTTATTCAATCTCGATCACGCCAAAGAAGCCATCCGCAAGCTCGACTACGCCATCCTGGTCGAAGGCCAAATGGACTGCATCTCCGTCTTCGCCGCCGGATTCCAAAATGTAATCGCCAGTTCCGGCACGGCGTTCACTGAACTGCAAGCCAAGCTCCTCGGACGGTTCAGCAAAAATGTAGTCGTAAACTTCGATCCCAGACACCGCCGGTGCGAAAGCCACTGAGCGCACTCTAGGCCTGCTGGTCGAAGAAGAATTCCAGATCAAAGTGCTAACTCTAGAATCCGGCTTCGACCCTGATCTCTACATCCGCCGCAAAGGCAAAGACGCCTACGCCGAAGCCCTGCGCAATTCGCAGCGTTACTTCAGCTACCTGATCGAGCGTGCCCGGACTCAATTTCCCGTCCGCAGCGCCGAAGGCAAGGTGAAGGCGGTGAACTTTCTGCTCCCACACGTTCAGCAGATCCCCAGCCGTATTGTGCGCGACGAACTCGCCGGAGAGATCGCGCAAAAGCTGGGCATCGATTCCGCTGTTCTCCGCCAGGAGTTAAAACACGTAGCCGCCAACCGTGGCACAAAAGCCGTCAAATCTACAACGGCCGAAGCTCAGATCACCGACGCCGAGCGCATCCTGATCCGCGCCCTCGCTTCCTCGACAGAAATCCAAAACACTGAAGAACATTTCTCCTCCCGCGAAGGCACCGATGAAGAATTCGACCCCTGCCGCCAGGCCCACTACATCCTGCAAAGTGAGCGCCTCCACGAGGGCCTCTCCACCGAGTCGCTGGCCGAATCCCTGCTTAATGCAGGGCCGGAAGCTGCCGATGTAATGTCGTTGCCGCAGTCCGAGTCAGAACGCAACCTGTTGGCAGCAATCCTGTTGAAGGACGACGAAGAGCTGACCGCTGAGCGCTTGGAAGGCGCAGTCCGCGCATTGAGAAGAATCCACCTGCGCCGCCGACTCGACCAAGTCCAGCAGGAGCTGCAAAATACGCGGAATTTGCCAGCCGACCGCATGCGCGACCTGCTCCTGGAGAAAACGCGCCTGAAGCGCGCTTTAATGGATCCCAGCCTCCAGGAGCCGCCAAACACTGGCGCAGCCTGAAACTATAGGACGCAAAATGTCATCTAAGTCATTATTGGGCAGTGAAATAGCCGCGGCCGCCGGCATGAAAATTCAAGCGTTCATGTAGTTGAAACATGACGCTTTATGCTAAACTTCTAAGGTTTGTGTCGTTTCGCGCACCCCGCGACTCCACGCTCCCAATCGTTCAAACCATTAATACGTCCTCTCCGGTAGGACGAAAAGGGTAATTCTTGGCTCTTGATGACAAGTACGACGATATTAAAAAGCTGATCGAAACAGGAAAAGAAAAGGGATATCTCACGTATGACCAGGTCAATGACCTCATACCGCAGGATGTGCAAAGTCCCGAAGACCTAGACGATCTGCTGACGACTATCGGTACGCAAGGTATCGATGTGCTGGAGGGGCCCAAACTGCCTTCCTCCGCGGCACTCGATAAAAAATTCGATGATGAAGAGGCTGGGGAAGACGTTGAACTCGATCTCACCCCCGGCACGCTGGAAAAAACCAACGACCCCGTCCGCATGTACCTGCGCGAGATGGGGACTGTGCCTTTGCTCACCCGCGAAGGCGAAGTGGAAATTGCGAAACGCATCGAGCGCGGCCAAATCCGCGTCCTCAAGGCGCTTTCGCGGTCTCCCATTGTCATCAACGAACTGCTTGGCTTGGGAGAGGACCTCAAAAAGAGCGTCCGCTCCATCAAGGAAGTAGTCACGTTCGATGAGGAAGAAATCACCGAGGACATTCTCGAGAACCGGCGGAAAGAATTCACCGGAAAAATAGACGAACTGGCCAAGGCCTACAAAAAAGCAGCCCAGCTGCAAGAAAAATTCGTCAACGTTTCCCAGAAGAAGCGTCCCAAGGACCATCGCCGCGCCCGCCGTACCCTGGCACGCGGAGTGGTGAAGGTCTCGCAGTGCGTCCGCAAACTCGGCTTCACCAACAACGAGCGCAAGCGCCTGATCGAACGCGTCAATAAGACCGTCGATGGAATGCGCCAGCTCGACCGCCAGGCCCAGAACCTGGAAAAACGGGCCGATGCCACACGCAGCGAAGACCAGCGTAAAGACTACAAGCGCCAATCCCGTTCACTCCACGCCGAACTGGAAAAAATCGAGCAGGAAGTTGGAGTTCTGTTCCAGGAACTCAAACGCACCCAGCGCGAAATCATCCAGGGCGACATGGACGCCGAGCAGGCCAAGCGTGAGCTGATCGAAGCCAACCTGCGACTGGTGGTCTCGATCGCCAAGAAATACACCAACCGCGGCTTGCAGTTCCTCGACCTGATTCAGGAAGGCAATATCGGCCTGATGAAAGCCGTGGACAAGTTCGAATACCGCCGTGGCTACAAATTTTCAACGTACGCCACGTGGTGGATCCGCCAGGCAATCACCCGCGCCATCGCTGATCAGGCGCGTACCATTCGTATCCCAGTCCACATGATCGAAACCATCAACAAGCTGATCCGCACCTCGCGTCAGCTGGTGCAGGAACTGGGACGCGAACCAACGAGCGAAGAAATCGCCAAGCGCATGGACATTCCGGTAGCAAAAGTCCGGAAGGTCCTGAAGATCGCGCAAGAGCCTATCTCTCTCGAAACTCCAATTGGAGAAGAGGAGGATTCGCATCTAGGCGACTTCATCGAAGACCGCGCGGTAGTTTCCCCGGCGGAAGCGGTGATCAACGTCAACCTGAAAGACCAGACCGGCCAGGTCCTGCGCACCCTGACTCCTCGCGAAGAGAAAGTCATCAAAATGCGCTTCGGCCTGGAAGACGGCAGCGAACACACTTTGGAAGAAGTCGGGCAGAGCTTCGCGGTTACTCGCGAACGTATTCGCCAGATCGAAGCCAAGGCATTGCGCAAGCTGCGGCATCCCAGCCGCTCGCGGAAGCTGCGGGCGTTTATGGATGGGGTTAGAGACTAACGTCTTTCACCACAGAGACCCAGAGAAAAGCAAAACAATGAAAGGCACGGCTTCGGTCGTGCCTTTTTATTTTCCCGAATTGGCACGCGATCCCAAAATATTTCGACCATTCGCCCCTAACATTCAAGGCACATACATACAATTGATCCCGCGCAGGCTCGCGTCTAGAGGGTGTAGCCAGTGGGTACTGGCCGCCGCCTGCGAAGCGGTCGAGTGGCCCAATCAGCCACTAGGGTTCGATTCCCTCACCCTCTGTTGTCACTCGACCAAAATACTTGACTTTGCCGTCGCCAGAGTTATCCTAAAGATGCTTCGCAGGCGGCATCTAGTACCCAATTTTAAAAGCCCCGGCTGATTACCGGGGCTTTGCTGTTTTTGCGAAAAATTAGAGATAGCGCATTCTCAGCCATTCATAAATAGCATCCACGTCTCGCTGAGCTTCTGCGGTGACTTCAACTCGGAATGTCATGCTTACGGCGGAACTCTGCAAGGAACTCATCTGCAGGCCGTGTCTTACCGGCTTTCACATCTTCATAGCCCCGTCGTACCGCCTCAGTAGCTTGTGCTGAGTCCTCACGTTCCCACTCCAGATGCGTCGCAAGGACGTCATCCAAAGCAGCAGCAGGATCAAGGCCGCGCCGCTTCGCGTACTCCTCTAATTCCGCTTTGCGTTCCGGCTTGAGGGGAATCATGTCCATAGGATCCTCGCTGCTCTTATCGTAGCTTTTTGGAGTTTACGGGTCAAAGGTTCGCACTACCTTCGTATGGGGCGCTCAAGCGATCGAGAACGTCCCACCCGGGCCCCGAATTTATCATGGATGGGGTCAGGGACTAAGCCCTAACATTCTCATTCCGAGCCGCTCGTAGCCGAAGGTAAGAGCGAGCGAGGAATCTGTTTTTAAGGCACGGCTTCGGCCGTGCCTTTTGTCCGTTAGAGCCCCTTAACTGGACAAACTGCGATGTCGTCTTACTATAGTAAGTGTTTGGCGGACGTCGTCTAGTATCTCGAAGCCCCGAGCATTGCTCGGGGCTTTGGCTTTTGGAAACGTTCCGCCTGTTCCCAATCCTCAACTCTGTATTCTCGACCGGAGCGGAGAACCTGTCCTGAGCGGAGTCCATGGCGTTGGCAGCGCTAAGGGAGAAAGTGCTACATTCTTTCGCGCGGCTGCGATAACGATTCGTTCAGGGCAGCGGCTTCAGCCCTGCCAATTTTCGTGTCGGCTTCGACCGACGCGCCTGGAGGGCGCGCCTGCCAAATGGCGCTGGCTTCTTGATCGTTGCGCCGTACCAGCACGGATCTCAAGTTCTCTCTCGAGCGGCCCGGCCAAACGCCATGCCTGATACGAACACAATACAAAAGCCCCGAGAATTATCTGGGGGATTAATTCCTGGCGGACCTACTTCCACTACGCGCTTACCGGCTCAGGGAACGACGGCTCCTGCTCGTCCACTTCCGTGATGACGTGCACACGGCGCTTGGCCACCAGCATATAAATCGAAGGCACGATAAACAATGTGAAGGCCGTGCCAATGATCATGCCGCTGACCAGCATAATACCGATGCTGTTCCGGGCGCCGGCGCCCGGGCCGGTCGCCAGCACCAGCGGAAAGTGGCCGCAGACCGTCGCTGCCGTGGTCATGAGAATGGGCCGCAGACGCGTGCTGGCCGCTTCAATGACCGCAGCCATCTTGTCCCTGCCCTGTTCCTGAAGCTGGTTGGCAAACTCCACAATCAGAATTCCATTTTTGGCGATCAGACCGACCAGCGTAATCAATCCCACCTGACTGTAGATGTTGAGCGTCGTCAGTCCGAGGAATGAAAACATCAGCGCGCCGGAGAGGGCCAACGGCACCGAGCCCGCCAGAATGATGAACGGATCGCGGAAACTCTCAAACTGCGCCGCCAGCACCAGGTAAATCAAAATTGCCGAAAGCAAAAACGTGCCCAGAAATTTGGTGCCTTCGACGCGAAGCTGGCGCGATTCACCTGCATAGTCAACCGTGAACCCTTGTGGCAGGATCTGCTTGGCCTGATCTTCCAGGAAGCTGAGCGCTTGATCGAGCGGCACGTTCGGCGGAATCACGCCTTGAATGCGCACCGCATTGAGTTGCTGAAATTTATTCAGCGTGCGCGGCTGGGTAGTGGTGTTCAGGCTGGCAAAAGTTGACAAGGGTACCAGCTTGTCACTCGAACCTTTTACGTAAATGTGCTCCAGTTGGTCCGGCGTCAAACGGTCGACGCGTTTCACCTGGGGAATGACCTTATAGCTTCGCCCTTGAATGCTGAACCGGTTTACGTAATTTCCCCCTAGCAGGGTGGAAAGGTCCCTTCCCGCCTGGCTCAAATCAACGCCCTGGGAACGAAGTTTGTCGCGGTCAAAGACAACTTCGGTCTGCGGCTGGTCGAACTTCACGTCAACGTCGGCGAAGATAAATAAGCCGCTGGCCATGGCTTTCTGCACCAATTGATTGGCCAATGCGGTGATCTGCTGCGGTTCCGCGGAAGAGGCAATAACAAAGTCCACGGGAAAATTGCCGGCGCCCGGAAGCGGCGGTGGGGTCAGGGGAATCACACGGATCCCCGCGATCTTCGACAGCGGCCCCGCAGATTCTAGCAGAAGCTGTTGCGCCGTTTTCTTGCGCTGGCTCCACGGCTTGGTGACCATACCGCCAAAGCCGCCACTGGGCGTCGTGATCTGAAAAATACTTTCGCTCTCCGGAAAGGAGTGATAAACGTCGTAAACCTGTTTTGTGAACAGGTTGGTTTGGTCAATGGTGGAGTTCGCGGAGGATTGAATGACTCCGAACACCACCCCCTGGTCCTCCGCCGGCGCCAGCTCACGCTGCGAGAACAGGTAAAACGGAATCATCAATACCGCCACGATCGCCCACAGCGTCAGCACTACCGGCCGATAGTGCAATGTGCCGGCCAGCATTCGAGAGTATAGATTTCGAAACTTCCCAAAGTGCCGGTTGATCATGCCGGCGAAACCATGCTCGGCAGCACCCTGACGCAATAACTTGGAACCCATCATGGGGGACAGGGTCAGCGCCACGATCCCGGAGATGGTCACCGCCCCGGCCAAGGTGAATGCGAATTCCTTGAACAACGCGCCGGTCAGGCCGCCCTGAATTCCAATGGGTGCATATACCGCGGCCAGGGTAATCGTCATGGCGATGATCGGCCCTATCAGCTCACGGGCCGCATCGATGGCCGCGCGAAATGGGGTTGCGCCAAGCTGCAAATGCCGCTCGACGTTTTCCACCATGACGATGGCGTCGTCCACCACCAACCCGACTGAAAGCACAATGGCCAGCAAAGTCAGCAGGTTGATGGTGAACCCAGCAATCTGCATGATGAATACGGCGCCGATTAATGACAGCGGAATCGCAACCACGGGGATCAGCACAGAACGGAACGATCCCATGAACAAAAAGATGACGATGACGACGATGATCAGCGTCTCGACCAGCGTGTGGACCACCTCATCGATGGCATCCTGTATGTAGGCGGTCGAATCGTAAGGAATGCCCAGCTTCATCCCCGTGGGTAACTGCGCCTTGAGTTCAGGAACCAGCGCGCGCACCTGCTGAATGACCTCAAGCGAGTTTGCGGTGGGCAACACCCAAACCCCCATGAAGGTCGCGGTTTCGCCATTGAAGCGAACATCCGAATCGTAGTTCTCCGCGCCCAACACCACGTCGGCAATTTCGCCGAGGCGCACCACAACCCCATTTTCCTGTTTCACCACCATCTGCTTGAAGTCTTCCGCGGTGCGCAGATCGGTGTTGGCCACCAGGTTCACCGAAACCATGGAACCCTTGGTGCTCCCCAGCGCAGACAGATAATTGTTGTTGGCCAGCGCATCATGCACCTGCGATGGCGAAACCCCGCGCGCCGCCATCTCATCCGGCTTGAGCCAGATACGCATGGCAAAGGTACGATTGCCGAGAATGTCCGCGCGCTGCACACCGCTTACGGCGCTCAACTTCGGCTGCACCACGCGCGTCAGGTAATCGGTAATCTGGTTCTGATCCAGATTCGAGGATGAAAACCCGATGTACATGGCGGCAAACTGTGTATCCGCAGTTTGCAGGTCGATGATTGGCGCCTCGGCCTCGGGCGGTAGAATATTGCGTACTTGTGCCACTTTCGCCTGGATCTGAGTCAACGCCGCATTGGTGTCGTAGTTCAGCTTCAGGTGCACGCTGATCGTGCTCAGACCCTGGGCGCTGGCCGATTCCATGTAGTCGATGCCGTCCGCGCTGGCAATCACGCGCTCCAGTGGAGTAGTGATAAATCCACGCACCAGGTCGGCGTTCGCGCCCACGTAGACCGTCGACACCGATACCACGGCGATATCGCTGCGCGGATACTGGCGTACACTCAGCGAACGTATCGCCTGCAATCCGGCAATCAAGATCACCAGATTGACGCAAATCGCGAGGACCGGCCGCTTAATAAAAAGATCGGTAAATTTCATTTAGCTGTCCTCAGGCTTGGGGGCCGGATTATCTGCCGGCTGGATCGTATTGTTAATCACAACCGATGCACCGTTCCTCAGCTTGAACACTCCCGAACTCACAACCTCATCTCCCGGGTTGAGCCCTGAGATGATCCCGACCTGGTCTCCACGCGAGCCTTGCACCTTCACAAATTGCTGCCGCACCCCGCGGTAGGTGTTCCCCTTGGGATCTTTCATGTCGCCGACGATGTATACCGAATCACCATACGGCGCGTAATTGATCGCAGTGGCGGGAAGAGAAATCACTGGACGTTCGGCCCCGGTCGAGATCTGAACCTGAACAAACATCCCGGAATGGAGTTTGCTGTGAGGATTGGCGATGGTCGCCTGTACCTGAACGTTGCGTGTCGATTCGTTGATGACCGAGTCAAACGCCGTTACCTTGCCGGTATACTTTGTGCCTTTTAAATAATCGTTCGAGATCGTAACCACGCGCCCAACCCGCACTTCACCGGCGTCCTGCTGCGGGATGCCAAAATTGACATAAATTGGATCCAGCGACTCCAGCGACACGATGGCCTGGCCAGCCGGCAAGTATTGCCCCAGGTTGACCTGGCGAATGCCCAACACCCCCGAGAAGGGAGCGCGAATCGTTTTTCGGGCGATTGTGGCGCGCACTTCCCCTACCTGTGCGTCGCTGGCCTTTTGCAGCGAGATCGCGTTGTCATATGCACTCTGCGCCACTACCCCTTGCTTCACCAGTTGCTGCATGCGATCAAAATTGATGTGCGCCAGATCACGAGCCGCTTCCATGGCAGCTAATTGGGCCCGTTCCTGGCGGGTATCCAACTCCACCAGCACGTCGCCCTCCTTGACCCACTTACCCGATTCAAAATTGATCTTGTCTATCGTTCCGGGCAGGTCTGCGCTTACCGTCACTCCCTGTACCGCTGCTATCGTGCCTATCACGTTCAGGGAAGAAGACCACTGCTCCTGCTTGGCAACAACCGTCGTAACCGCCACCGGAGGCGGCTGGAAACTCGCACCCTGGGCCACCGCTGTCTGGATTTGTTTGAGCTTAACGAAGCCGAGGCCGCCTACCACCAGCCCGACTACCACCAACATCAGAATCATCCGTTTTGCCATGAATGCCTCTTAATCTCACTTGCTCGGTAAATTTAATAATGCGGCCACAAGGAAACGGGACGACATCACCCGTTCAAAACCTTAATTTTACAAGGATTAAGCACTGAATGCCCTGCCAATCAAGCCCTTAAGCAGTGTTTGCTCCCTTTATTTGAGAGACTTAACCAACTCCTTGGCAAGACCACCCCCACCCCCCGTATTGCTATCGTTAAAAGATTCTTTCCCACAAACCAAGGATTCAGGATATTTGCGCCCCGTCCCTCCATGGGTGAGACGAATGGATCAGACGTAAATCGACAGATTTTTACTTTTTTTCCATTCCCTTCCACAAACTATTCGCATCCTCCACAGCTTCTTCACAACCAAACATGATTTTGTGATTGAAGCCTTTCCGCACATGCCGCAAAGTGCTTCCAGTGCTTGCGTGAGATGTCACAAGCATTTGCCGGAAGGTTGCGGCAGAACTGGCGGTTTCTGGTAATTCTCGAGGAAGAATTGCCAGGCAGGTTTTCACGAATCGCGCATTGCGCGTTTGCCCGGAAACCAAGCGTACGGCCTCCTCATGGGTTCAACCCCATCACGGCAGCATCGGGCCACCAGTCATAAGCAGCCACTGTGGACTCGCGTTCACAGGATGCACAAAGAACCCAGCGCACCTTCGGGAGCGCGGTTCGAGAGTGCACCTCGCCGCCTAGCGCGGCGAACCAGCAGATGCGACACTCACCAGCAAACGCGGCCCAGGTGGCTGGCCTGGGCCGTTTTAATTTTTGTCGGCCAGCCTCAAATCAAGTCCACCTTTGTCATAAACAAAACAAGATATTCGCTATTTATTCGCTTATACTACATCCGTCGTTAATCCACTGGCAAGAAAAATGGCCACCACCGACTACAGTCTCGCGCACGCCCTTCCGGAAAACGTCGCAGCCGAGCGGTCCATCCTGGGCGCGATCCTGTTGGACAATTTGGCCTACAGCCAAGCCGCCGAGCATTTAAAGTCCGACGATTTCTCTCTTGATTCCCATCGGCGAATTTATTCCCGGATGGTGGACCTGGCGGAAACTTCCAAGCCCATTGACCTGATCACGCTGGTCGAAGAACTCGACCGACACAAAGAACTCGAAGCCATTGGGGATGTGGCTTACGTTTCTGGATTGCTCGATGGCGTCCCTGACCGCCCCAGTATTGAGCACTACGTCAGGATTGTCCGCGACAAGGCCTTGCTGCGCGGACTGATCCACGCCGCCAGCGCAGCCATCGCCCGCGCTTCCGACCAGAGCGACACTGCGGAAGAAATCCTCAACGATGCGGAAGCCTCTATCTTCCAGCTCTCGGAAAAGCGCATCGGGCGCGGATTCCTGGGTGTAACTGAGATCGTCAAAGAGTCGTTCGGTTCAGTCGATGCACTGCTGCAACGCGGCCAGCGGGTTACCGGGCTTGAGACCTACTACACCGACCTCGATGAGATGACCAGCGGGCTGCAAAAGTCCGACTTGATCATCATCGCTGCGCGGCCCTCGATGGGGAAAACGGCTTTTGCCTTGAACATCGCAGAGAATGCTTCGGTCAATGGCGGGAAAGTCGTCGGGGTGTTCTCGTTGGAAATGTCGCGGGAGGCATTGCTGCTCCGCCTGCTGTGCTCCCAGGCGCGGGTTGATTCGCACAAGATGCGGACCGGATCTCTGTGGAAAGAGGACGAAGCCAAAGTTCTCCAGGCCATGGAGCAACTGGCCCATGCGCCAATCTTCATTGACGACACGCCGGGAATCGCGCTGAGCGAGATGCGGGCCAAAGCGCGGCGGCTCCAGCAGTCGCAGGGAAAGATTGACCTGATTATCGTGGACTACCTGCAACTGATGTCCGGAGGCAGCAAGCGGTATGAGAACCGTACCCAGGAAGTCTCGGCCATTTCGCGCGGTCTGAAGGCGCTGGCCAAGGAACTCCGCGTCCCGGTGGTGGCCCTTTCGCAGTTAAGCCGGGCACCTGAAAGCCGCGGTGGGGACCATCGTCCACAACTCTCCGACCTCCGCGAATCCGGATCCATCGAGCAGGACGCCGACGTGGTGGCCTTCATTTTCCGCGAAGAAGTTTATAACCAGGACGACCCGGACCTTCAGGGCAAGGCCGAAATCATCATCGCCAAACAGCGCAACGGCCCTACGGGCAAGGTGAAGATGGCGTTTATCAAGAACTCCACCCGATTTGAGTCCCTGGCGGATGGTACCGGCATAGGCGGCGACGATTACTAGCGATTTTGGCTGTCCACAGCCTGTGGAAAATCTTGTGGAAGTGACGATCAGGCGGCAAAGAGCCGGGCAGAGCGGGGTTTGGGGTATCGAAACCATTAACTAGTTGATTACTCACAATCCCGCAGATAACAGGTGGGTTAGCGGGTTTTTGCGACGCCGCGAGCTTGGGAATCGGGCGAGCTAAAATTTCAAGCAACCTTTGAGATTTGCACATCCTGAAGGACAGAGTACTTTCGAGTCGCCCTAGTTTATCGCCTCAACGGGCCATTCAGTACCCGCCCCTGCCTGGATTTTGTCGGTCAAATCCCCACTGATGATTAGCGGTATTCTTTCGTCCCGTCCCAGTTCGAGCACCACGTATCTGAAGAATAGGATTTTCCCGCGTTTCCGTACCGAGACTTCGCTCCAAGGCACCAACAAAGATGGCTGGCCAATTCGAAATAAAATCATCAACCTCAAGAATAGACCGGTGGAATCAGTTCCAACGGTCAAAATTCTTCCCAAGTGCACCAACCAGCGCATGTACGCGCTACGTCCGCTCCAGGTAGATCCCATGAATGCTGAAGTGCTACGAAAGCGCTTTGCCAATGTTCTCCATCCACTTACAAACCCAAGCAGCAAGCAAATCCCACACCACAGGCAAATAAAATAGACGACAAAACCGATGGCAAACAGGAAGGGATGATTGTTGCTGAAGTCTTGCATTCAAAATTCAACCTTTCGGTGAACTCACCATATCGTGGTTAACGATTTGGACCGCTGGATTTCAGCATCGGCAGTAATGAGGAGCATGCCTTGATCAAGGGCGGTGGCCCCAATAATCCGGTCCGCCGGGTCACGGGGATAGGTGGCAGGAAGACCTGTGGTCAGCGCACAAATGCGACCCGTAATCGGTAGCACGACAAACTTCTGTTCAATCATGGAGAGAAAAGTTTCCAGGCTGGCCTTAAGGTCAATCCTGCCTCTAGTAGCGGCCAACGTAATCTCCCAAAGCGAGATGGCCGAGATCGCAATCGCTTCACTCTCGTGCCGGGCTTGCTCAATGGCAGTCCTGGCGCGCTTCGATAGCTTGGCCTCATCCAACGCCAACCAAAGAACCACATGAGTGTCTGCCAGAATCAATAGAGATTGCCCCACTCCTCGGGGGAGAACGGGGAAACGATGTCGCCGGTAATCGAGCCCCTGTCTTTGAAGAAGCCAAAAATATCGTCGGAAACTGCCGTGATGGGCACCAGTTTTGCCACCGGCAGGCCGTGTTTAGTGATGACCACAGTTTCGCGCTTGGCTTTGACCTCGTCCATGATGGCGAGGCACTTGGCTTTGAAAGTTCCGGCAGCTATGGTTTTCATGTTCGACCATGGTCATTATACCATAGTCATATTAAAGCAGGAGCTTGCAATAAAAATGCACAAAATCATATAATCTGATTCTATGAAAAAAGCGATCAGCGTCACCGAGGCGGCGCGCAATTTTGCCGAGTGCGTGAATCGCGCGCACTATCAGAACATGACCTTTGTTCTTCTGAAGAACGGCTCTCCGGTGGCGCACATTACTCCGGCCAGCGACAAGGTGTGCACCGGCCGCGACCTGGCGGCCGCGCTCGCCGAAGTTGAATTGCCGCCCGAGGAGGCCCGGAACTGGGGCAGCGACCTCAGAAGCGCGCGGAAGAACCTGAAGCCTCTCCCCGACAAATGGCGATAATGATCGATGCCGATGTGATCATCCGTGGCGAAAAAGGCACGTTTGATTTGAAAGCGTGGCTCCAGTCAGAGGAGAACGAGCAATTTGAGATCGCCGCCATTACGGTTGCGGAGCTTTGGCATGGGGTGGAACGAGCGGACGGAGCGCATCGGGCGGTCAGGGAGAACTATCTCCGCTCCCTTCTCGGTGTGATTCCAGTGATTCCGTATACGGAGCAGACTGCCTACCACCATGCCCGAATCTGGGCGCAGTTACAGTCCTCGGGCAAGATGATTGGACCTTACGATCTGATGGTTGCAGCGACGGCGGTGGAGCGCGAGAGTCGGGTGGCAAGTTTCAACCAGCGGCATTTTGCCGGAGTGGAAGGGCTGCGGGTGATCGAACCAAAGTGAGCGTGGGTAGGTGCGTAAACAAATGGGGTCATTTCCGTCTGTCCCCGAATTCCTGAAGCCTCTCCCTGACAAATGGCGATAATGATCGATGCCGATGTGATCATCCGTGGCGAAAAGGGCACGTTTGATTTGAAAGCGTGGCTCCAGTCAGCGGAGAACGAGCAATTTGAGATCGCCGCCATTACGGTTGCGGAGCTTTGGCATGGGGTGGAACGAGCGGACGGAGCGCATCGGGCGGTCAGGGAGAACTATCTCCGCTCCCTTCTCAGTGTGATTCCAGTGATTCCGTATACCGAGCAGACTGCCTACCACCATGCGCGAATCTGGGCGCAGGTACAGTCCTCGGGCAAGATGATTGGGCCTTACGATCTGATCGTTGCGGCCACGGCGGTGGAGCGCGAGAGTCGGGTGGCAACTTTCAACCAGCGGCATTTTGCCGGAGTGGAAGGGCTGCGGGTGATCGAACTAGAGTGAATTGAGTTAAATGGGGTCAGTTTCGTCTCGGCGCGGATTTGTGTTCAGGATTTGAATTTAGTTTCGCCCTAGATTTCCGGAACCTGTACGGCTAGTATTTCACCCAGTGAGTTCGGACATCTTTTTAAGACTCGCTCAACGTCGATTTTTCTGGCGCTTTCGTGCGTTCGCCCAGCGGCAACGACTGAGGTTACTTAGTCGCGTTTTTCTTCTCAGGTATTTTGTGCGTGACGAGCGCACGAATACGGGAATCCTTCTATCCTTCGTTACTCTGACAGCAGGTCAACTCTTAGTTGCGATTTGCATCGCAGGCACCCTTCAAATAGTTGAGCTGGCACTAGTTCCTTTTCTGGTTAGCCGGTGGCCTCTTCCGGACTCTTCTAACTACGTGACGTGGCTAAGCAGCCTCGCGCAGATCGGTGGGGTTTTCATCGCTCTATATTTCACTGCACTCACAGCTGCCGCCGGAGCGATCTACGCAACGGTTCCAAACAATGTCAGGGATCTAATGACGCGTGAAAGGGTCGGAAATATTTACATCCGTTACCTGACTTTAGCGACATTTCTTCCTTTATGCCTCATAACGTTTCATCTGCTAGGACTTGAGCCAGTTCGCGTGGCATTACCGGTATTAGCCGTAATGGCTGGTATGGGAATTGTTGCTTTCGCGGCCCTTGGCCGACGTGCATTCGATTTGTTTGACCCTACCAGGCTCGCTGGCTCACTCTTTGCCGATTTAGGCCGTTGGCTCTATCAAGTTAGGGCTGGGGGATTCCGGTGGGCAGATCGTGCATTTCAAAGTCATGCTCATCGGCAGGCAAATTCAATTCTTGAAAGTCTCCGAACTCTTTCTGATCTAGCGGCAACCCACGAGAATTTGCAAAGCGCTCCGCTCTTGGAATTTAGTATCAGAATATTGGTGCTCCTAGCCGAGTATCAGGGCAGGAAATTGAGGATTCCAACAGACAGCTATTGGTTCGAGCAGAAATACGAACATAAGAGCTGGTACATGACTGAGGATTCAACGACGACACTGGCTCACATTACTGGGACAAGTCTTCGCCCCAGTTCAGTTCCTGAATATGACTGGGTCGAGGAGAGACTCGAGGCAATTCCGGCTCGAGTGCTTTGAGCTAAATATACGCAGCAAGCGCCTCGACAATGTACCCGATCTACTCGCGGGCGTGGACACGTATGTAGATGCCCTCGC
The DNA here is from genome assembly GCA_963837365.1 of uncultured Acidobacteriota bacterium. Taxonomy (GTDB): domain Bacteria; phylum Acidobacteriota; class Terriglobia; order Terriglobales; family Acidobacteriaceae; genus CAWBXL01. The sequence continues at coordinate 3,324 of CAWIMW010000001.1, read as the reverse complement.
GAAAAATGGCAATTTGCGCCGGGCGACAATTTTCGTGAACAAGATGTGTGACTTGTGGGAGCAGGCTTGCTCCGTGAGTATTTCAGAGACGAATCACGAGGGTGAGCGCGCCGAAGAGCCGGGTATTGTGGACGCTCTATGTTCTCTACACCTGCGAATTCTGGTTGCCTATCGGAGAGCAGTGGAGGATACGAAACCAGAGCGCACAGCAGAGCGGCTCCGGAATGTGAGTTGGAGAATGGCTGAATCGTTATATTCGGTTGGATTTCTTGCTCCTGAAGTCCGTCAACTTGAGTGGATATTTCCACGAATGCAGATGGAAATGGACGTGGAAGGTAAGATCAGAACACCCGCTTGGTACGTCCAGGATTTGATTTTGAAATTGCAGATGGAAACCCTGATTGAGAATGTAGATTCGTTGATTGAAAAAGGTACGGCGTTTCAGGATTGGTCCGAACGATTACATAAAGCGAACCGAATTTGGCAGTCGGCGGCAGTCGTTGCTAGGTATTTGGAGTATCTGAACAAGTTAACCGTTCACCTTCCGTTTTTCATCGATCATTTTGAGTCGCTCAGTGCGGCTAAGCATTTAACAGATCTACAGTGGCCAGAGTTCGATAAGGAACGATGGGTCAACCGGACTAGCAAACTCAGGACCACGGTTGCGCGTTCGATGGCGAAGCATGTTGTACTTCTTTCCAGCACAAGGAAAGTGCCCGATGGGATACCGGACTACCTTGGGCAATTCATCCATGAAACCGCTGAAAACTTGTTTTCTGCGCTTATGACTAAGCAGGTCCAAGATGTCCCTGACCTGTTTGCTCCGTATCTAATAGGTACCTTGGCACTTTTTGACCGGATGAAGCCATCCAAGCTAAAGCCTGACGTGTGGACTGAGCAAAAGCTGCAGATTGCAGCGGCTCCTGTCCTGGACATTTTGGAGTTGAGCGGTTACGCGAAGTTGCTGGCTGAATTGCATCAGGAAGAGCAATTGTGGACAGAGATTGCAAGGTTTTGGGACAAGCTTCTCCAATCTAACCCGGGCACACTAGCTTGGCTTGCCGCAATTACTGCAGGTGGCCTGCCTCGCTTTCAGATACCGCATCGCGGGCTCGTTCGCAGTAATTGGTCCATACGTGTGCAAAATGACCTGAATAAGGTATTACGTCGGGGCATACTTCGCGGTGAAAGCATTGGTGGATTCTTTACGGCTGACAAGGTTGTCCACCCAAGCCCTCTAGTCCGGTATTACGCGAAGTATTCCTTTCTCGACGGGTGGGAAATTTTCGTTTCCCTGTACCTTTCAAAACAGACTGGGGCCGACCAACTACAATGGGGGCGTGCAGCTAGAGATTTGAATCATTCCTTACAGAGGGAAGAAGAGATTTACGACAAGAGCGAAGACGAAGATGATGATCCCGACGAACTCTAGTAAGCGCCCACGCCGTAAGGCGCTGAGATATGCCGCACCGGGGGAGCCGGACCACCTGTCATTGAATTTTCATATGTTTACTCAAGACCTCCAGAGTGGAATTCTAGTCCGTAGCGCCGATTCTAACGGCGTTTCGATCAAGTTCGAAGGAGAAGAAGAAGAATGCGAACGAGCAAATTATATCTGCACCCTAATAGGCGAAGATCGATACCGCCGTGCAGATACAATTGAGGCAGCCATCGAAAAAGTAGTTCTCCATCTTGCGTTTTATGGAAGGGCACTATTCGAGCTCGTCCTCGACTCAGATGGTCAGATTGTGAAAGTAGCGTCCTTCCCTTCCGCACGCACATGGTTACTTTTTGGACTATGTCTGCAAATCCCTCCTCGTGGTAGTGATCTGGAACCCAAATATGCGGTTCTAAAATCTGCTGACGTGTGGCGTGTAGATATGCCTCATGAATTTGGTGGCTGTCGCGGATACCGTAGACTCCTCGCCAAGATTAGCAAGTGGCCATCGCTTGGCCCCAAATTCCAGGAAGACGATCTCAAGGAAGGAAAATGGCCGAAAGACTTCGTGGTCGGCGATTACAGGCGTGCGTACGAAGTGCAGCGCTATAGAGCTACCCGAAAGTGGGGCTGGAATGGACGAGATTGGAATTCACAATACGCTACTGAGTACTACCAGTTCTATCGGTTGCTCACATTCCGATGGTCCATTGAGACTCTGAGACGTCATGTGGTTAAAGAACTTAATCGGTTACTCCAACGCCTTGGAATCGCTGCCTCAATCGTCCTTGAAGGTCTGCCTGCCCCAGATGAAATCCTTAGGGCCCGTGATCGCATGGAAAGAGGAGAGATCGATTTCGCAGCGGCCAGCAAGACAACAGCACCCCCTCTTATTTGATGAAGTCATCGTCTGAAGAATTCCGGAAATCCGGGGACAGGCGGAAAGTTACGCCAGCGGCTAAAGCCGGTCCTTATTCAGACTTTAACGATATGGCTGAAGCCATATCCTGACACGAATCCTCGGGAGCACTTGCAAAACACAAGGTCTCTCCACTCTGCACAACGATTCGCTTTGCGGCTGGTTGTGTTCCGGTCGAGATGACAGGAGTGGGAGATATGAACACCCCCACTCAAGTCAAAACCGGGCTTCCACCCCAGCCAGCGAAAATTTCCGGCGCATGATCAAGAAGTCGGGGCCAGTGGCAGTTGCGCCCTTTGGGCGGGTTGGTCGAAAACGAAACAAGAATGGCAGGGCTGAAGCCGCTGCCCTGATACGAACCTTTTCTCGAACGATATGGCTGAAGCCATATCCTGACACGAGTCTTTTGGGGCGCTCGCGAAACACAAGGTCTCTCCACTTCGCACAACGATCCGCTTTGCGGCTGGTTGTGTTCCGGTCGAGATGACAGGAGTGGGAGATATGAACATTCCCCACTCAAGCCAAAACCGGGCTTCCACCCCAGGCAGCGAAAATTTCCGCGCATGATCAGGAAGTCAGGGCCAGTGGCAGTTGCGCCCTTTGGGCGGGTTGGTCGAAAGCGAGATGAAAATGGCAGGGCTGAAGCCGCTGCCCTGACACGAAGCTTGTTCTCGGAGTGTCCCTCTCGGTCTGAAACCGGGCCTCGACAGACTCTCCAGAAGCTAGACGAGCAAGTCGTTTAGTTTCTGTTGGATCATTGACGGTTCGAAAAAACCGTCCACGGCTCAGGCAGGCTGAATGCGGCTCCTGGCGTTCGTAAATCCCACTCAAGCCAAAACCGGGCCCTTCGACTAAGCTCAGGGCAGGCTTTGAATGGAGCACTAGCCGGACGCATATTCGGTAACGTTCCGCCTCCGCCCCGAATTTCCCTGTTTCCGAATTTGCTGGCGCAGGATCAAGAAAGTCA